>OZ244956.1:0-5335778 GCA_965222505.1 Rhodothermales bacterium
TTCGGGAAGCCTGGTCGGGGGATCCCGGGCGAAGATTGGTCTATCGGCATGCCCAGGAATGCATCGAGCTTTTTAGATCGTACACCTATGCGCACAACTTGCTCGATTTCTCGCTGGTTGTGGATGCCTTCAACCGACACCTCGTACACCATCCCACGTATTGGCGCTATTTTGTCCGGAAGTACCAGCACCTGATCTATGACAATGTAGAAGAAACCGTCCCCGTCGCACAGGACTTCATCCGTCGTTTTGTAACAGATGGTGCATCTTCCCTGATGGTCTACGATGAAGATGCCGGATATCGTATACTGCTTGGCGTTGATGCCAAGGGGGCCTATACCCTCAAGGAGGCAACCCAACAGCAGGAAAAACTGACCGAGACCCGGCATGCTACGCCGCCTATCCGGGCCCTGGCGCAACACATAGGGCACGACCTGGGCGAACGAAATGTGCCTGGGGCTTCAGTACAGGCCAGCGCAGCCATAAAAGGGCTGATTCGTGCGTCGTATCGGGCAGACATGGTGCAAAATGTCGTCCGGCATATAAAAGACCTGCTGGCACAGGGGAATCAACCCCAAGACATTGTACTCGTCGCACCGTATGTCGATGGGGTGCTCCGGTTTACCCTTGGTGAATACTTAAACGCAGAAGGTATTCCCTATGCCGTGGTGCGTAGATACGAAAGTTTGCGAGAGGAACCCGTCGTGCGCGTTGGGCTCACACTGCTTGCGTTAGCCCATACCGGGTGGGGGATTCAAGTCCCTGAGAATGATGTGGTTGAGTTACTCACCGGCTTGGTCGAGGGCCTTGACCCGATTCGTGCCACATTGCTTGCAAGAAATCTGTTTGATCCGGTTACCCAGACCTTCCGCTCACCCGATGCCCTGACCGGTTATCAATATGAGCGCATCGGTTTTGCAGCCGTCGAACGGTATGAGACGCTCCGGCAATGGCTTGAGACCTATCAATCAGATCCACAGGAGGAAATCGACTACACGCTCCGTCACTTTTTCAATCATGTATTGGCTGCTCCGGACTTTCCCCTGTCCGATGCCCGGCGCTACCAACAACTGATCCGTTCCATGGCGGCCTTCCGCAAGATTGCGCCCCAGGTAGGGATCACACCATCTGATGTTGGGAAGGCTTATGTTGAGATGATCATGGATGGTGTGGTGGCTTCTCAATATACACCGGAACCGTCTTCCGTCAATGAAATCGAGGAAAACGTGGTCATGATTGCGCCCGTCCAAACGTTTCTGTTGAGTGGTCGTACGGTTCCCTATCAATTTTGGCTGGATGTCGGGGATGCGGGATGGTGGGAAACGCTGTATCAACCCCTGACGAACGCCCATGTATTGTCCCGGTCCTGGACGCGGGGAGCAGTATGGACCGATCAGGCCGATATAAAGCAACGGAGCCGGAGCCTCTACCTGCGGATACTGGGGTTGTGTTACCGTTGCTCAGAAGGGGTCTATCTGGCCCTGAGCGAAGCGCGTATTGAAAAACAAGGCGACAATCGGCTGCTTCGTGCACTGGAGCCGCTGCTGTCCGAAGCTCATTTAACCGTATAAGTCCCTTGGCAGCGCTTGTTCTACGTCCAAAGCAAAAAGCTGTCCTCTCTTACAAGGGGGGCTATATGGGCATCGCAGCGGTGCCGGGGAGCGGGAAAACCACCACCCTGGCTGCGTTGGCCGTCCAACTCATCATCAAACGGCTGAAGGCCGGGCAGCGGGTCCTGGTGGTGACGTATCAAAATTCAGGCGTGGACAATGTGCGTGCACGAATACAGGCACTCCTGGAAGCCAAGGGGCGCTTGCCGGTAGGGTATGAGGTCAGAACCCTGCACAGCCTCGCCTATTCCATCATCAAGGAAAATCCGGGCCTGGTTGGGGTCTCCTCTGATTTCGATGTGTTGGACCAGCGCACGGCGAGCAGGCTCCTCGACCGTAGTGTTCGGCTTTGGAATCAACAAAACCCGGATCGCTGGCGGCCTTCCTTGCCAGATGACCGGCCATTTTGGGTCGAGCAGTGGAACCGGGTCGCACGTCGGGTGGGGCGGCAAACCATTACGCTTGCCAAACATTACCGTCTACCCCCCGAACGGTTATTGGAACGATTACATGACGACCCCCAATATGAACCCGGCCGGCTGCACAGCCTGGGCGCAGAGATTTATAGCCTGTACCAACAGCAAGTCCGGACGTTAGGGGCCCTCGATTATGACGATCTGGTGCGCCGTTCCGTTGACCTGCTGGCCGAGCAACCGGCGTTGGCCGAACGCTTACGTCAACGGTGGCCGTTTGTGTTGGAAGATGAAGCCCAGGATAGCGTTCCCTTGCAGGAAGAAATGCTCACGCGTCTTACCGGAGAAGGGGGGAATTGGGTACGCGTCGGAGACCCCAATCAGGCCATCATGTCTACTTTCACGGCCTCAGATCCTGAGTTCCTGAATGCCTTTCTTGATCGGCCCGATGTGCAAGTCTTTACCCTGGATGAAGCGGGGAGGAGTAGTCCGGGTATCATAGACTTGGCCAATGCACTGGTTACCTGGATTTGTGACGCACATCCGTTGGAGGTCATTCGTAAGCACGCCTTTCGGAACCAACACATTCAGCCCACACCGCCGGGTGATCCGCAGAAAAATCCCAGTATTGAGAAAAGCAAAATTGAGTTCAGGGGGCACGCAAGCCGATTCTTGCAATATCAGGACGTGGTGAAAAGGGCAACCCGGTTCAGTAAAGCCTATCCTGAGATGACGCATGCAGTGCTCGTCTCGACGAATGAAATTGGGTTCGAGTTTGCCAAAGCCTTGCGGCTGGCCGGCGCCGATGTGGAGGAACGCCTGAGTGCCACCACGGGCTCTCGGCAGGTGGCCGATGCCTTGCGCGAAATCCTGCGGTTCATTGTGAACCCGATTAGCAAACAACAACTCGCCGATGTATTCAATCAGGTTTGGCATTTAGGCGTTTTAGCCTTGCAAGCAGGACGTAAAGAGGGCATTGAGCAGCATATACGGAAATACAACACCGAAAAGATTCTGTATCCCCAGCCCAGCGCAACCATTGAAGTATCAGAAGAGGCCAAGGAAACGCTGCATGCATTTACCCAGCTGATCAACAAGTGGATGCGTGCGGCCCAACTGCCGGTGGATCAACTGCTGCTTACGGTTGCTCATGATGTGTTTACGGACAGCCGCCTGGCAACGGCCCACCGGATTGCGATGGTCATGCGGGGATGGCAGGATGCCAATCCGCAGTGGCGGTTGCCTGATCTCGTTCGGGAATTAGATGAAGGTATCCGGAACCGCATGTTGCGCCTTGAGGATGAGGATACCGTTTTCGAACCACAACCGGGGGTTATTACGCTTACAACAATGCATCGGTCCAAGGGACTGGAATGGGATTTTGTTTTTTTGGTCGATGTAGATGCCGAGCGGTTTCACTACCACCTGGAGGAAGATTTCAAGGGGGAGTATGCGTTCCTGGGAGGAAATCCGGAAGCTGAGGTGAAGTCTGCCATTCACGCGTTGATGGGGAAGGCCAGCGGCCCTGCCAGCTTGCCTACCGAAGCCGCCCGGATCGATACCATAGGGGAAGATTGTCGCTTGTTGTATGTTGGGATTACCAGGGCCCGTCGATATCTGGCCCTGAGTTGGGGGCAAGAAGCATTGAAATATGGAAAAACCGTCCCCATACGTCCAGCCATTGCCTTTACCCAATTCGCCCACCAAATCAAATGAGGAATCATGTTAGGCCGTTTTGGCCCATTCGACATGGTCGTATTGCACAAGATCAACGACAAGCGGTGTAACATCAAATGAGAAAGATAATCGCCTTATCTTTGGCGCAGTGCCGTATCGTTTCACGCATGGACCTGTATTGATCGTTTGCTATGAAGCCCTTTCCACTCAGTCAAACCGCCCTGGTTCATCATGCGGCCTGCGAAAGACGGTTCTGGCTTCGGTATGGGGAACGGTTGCATTGGCCGGCCCCGGTTGACGAACGCACACGGGCACAGGAGAAAGCCCTGACACGCGGCGCATACTTTCACAGCCTGGTTGACCAATCCGCAAAAGGCATGCCGGTTTCGGATCGGGTCGAACACTTGCAAGATCCTGTTTTGAAACGCTGGTGGCATAATTTTGAAAACCATCCCGTGGATGCTCTCTCCGAGGGGACCTTGTTTACAGAACTAACCCTGGTTACCCGATTGGAAGGCTTTCCTTTGGTTGCCCAGATGGACCGGTTGCTGGTCAGCGAAAAGGGCGAAGCCGTGATTTTGGACTGGAAAACGGGCCATCGCCTACCCCAGCCAGAAATACTCAACACCCACTGGCAAACCACATTGTATCGGTATGTGTTGGCAGAGGCCTATGGGACACTCCCATTCAATTGGGAAACCCCCCTTACCCCTGAGAAGATCTCAATGGTATACTGGTTTGCAGAATATCCGTTGGCTTCGGTTTATATTTCATATACCACTGCAGCCCATAGGGATACAGAAAGTCACCTCCGTTCTTTGGTTCGGTCCCTGAAGGAGAGAAACACGCGCATAGCCTTCCCCAAAACGGATGTCCAGAACACATGCTCACGTTGCGTTTACCAAACGTTTTGTGGCCGGCGGGCGGCAGGCAGATCAGAAGAAGACCTCGATGTCTGGGATGAATCCCTCTGGTTGAATCCCGAAGACGTTCTCAATGCCGATAACGACTTAACCCTACGCTAGAGGTTCATGACCGTTGCTGTCCATCCCGAATGGGTTGTAAAAGAAATGGATGACCTTCGCATCCAGGGGCTCCAGGCTCCTGAGGTGGTCCACCAGATGTTGCTTCGTCGAGGCATTACGGATCTGGCAGAAGCAGAAGCCTTTCTTGATCCTCAAAAATATACGCTGTCTTCTACCGAGGATTGGCCGGATATACACCATGCATTGACGCTGGCCAAAGAAGCCATTTCATCCAGAACCATCATTTGTGTCTGGGGTGATTTTGATGTTGATGGTCAAACCGCTACGGCGCTGTTGGTGCGTGGTCTGCGCAACCTGGGGGCATCCGTCATCTACTATATCCCTGACCGTATCGAGGAAGGACACGGACTGAATACCACGGGGCTATCACTTGTTAGGGGCCGAAAGGCAGGGTTGCTGATTACTTGTGATTGTGGGACTTCAGACGATGCAGAGATCCAGTTCGCTCAAGCGCTGGGGATGAAGGTGATTGTGACGGACCATCATACGCCTCCCGAAGTATTGCCGCCTGCGGAAGCCATACTCAATCCACACCGCCTCCCGGAAACACATCCCGGTCGGCCTTTGTGCGGAGTTGGTGTGGCATACATCTTGATCAAGGCGCTGTACGATACGCTGGGCAGGCCCATGCCACGGTCATTTCTAGCGTGGGTCGCGCTGGGTACCATTGCCGATGTGGCCCAACTTACGGGAGACAATCGTTACCTCGTCCAATGTGGATTGGCCGCACTGATTCGGCAGCCCTCGGTACATATCCGGGCATTGATGCAAACTGCCGGGGAAGTCTTTCCTGAGGTGCTGGATGCCCGCCTGGTCGGGTTTATCCTGGCGCCCCGGCTCAACGCCGTTGGACGGTTGGCCCATGCCCGCCAAGCCGTGGAATTTCTTCTTGCCGACCATCCGAATGAGGCCATCCAGGCGGCTGAACGCTTCGAATTGCTAAACGACCAGCGAAAACAGCAAAGTGCTGCCGTAGAAATGGAGGTTAAGGTGCGGGTTCATCAAAATCCTGCACTTCAAAATGCTTCTGCATTGGTATTGGCCGATCCCGGGTGGCACCCCGGTATTATCGGACCCGTAGCCGGACGATTAGCTGAGCAGTATCAAAAACCGGCGGCCTTGGTTGTGGTTGGTCAGGAGGGCATCGGGCGTGCCTCTGCCCGTTCTGTGGCAGGTGTAGATCTTTTTGAGGCCCTGAAAAAGCATCAAGTCTCCTTGTTGCAGGTGGGGGGGCACGCGATGGCTGCGGGATTCACCATCGAAATGGAAAATCTGCCTGCGTTTACCAGGGCTTTTCAGGCTACCATCCGGAAGATGAGGGGTACAGATCCCATCCCGCCCAAACGCTTGTTGGAAGCCTACGTGGATCTGGGCGAGCTTACGGAAGATTGGGTACGGTCCGTATTCCAGTTGGGTCCATTTGGCGCGGGGCACCCGGTCCCTGTTTGGGGCCTCCAAAACGTTCAATTGGTCAATGTGACCGGACTTGGAGCCAGGCAGACCCATAGTAAATTACGTGTCACGAATGGACAAGGTGAACATCGACCGGCCATATGGTGGAGGAAGCCACCCCATGAAGTTCCCAAAGGGCGTGTGGATGTTGCATTTACCATAGAATTAGACACCTATCTGGGAAAAGGAACACCACGGCTGTTGATTGAAGCGGTACGGCCAGCAGAATCGGATCACAACAAGGATCAAGAGGAGAAAACGAACGTGTTCGCCCTTCAGGATGCCCGAAATGAAACGAATCGTCGGGCAAAGCTGGCCGAATGGAAGCAGGCCAACCCTGGCGTGCAGGTTTGGGGGGAAGGGCAAGCCAACGATCTGCCGCCTGGGAGCCGTACCCGTACCGAGTTGAAAAGGGGAGACTGTCTTGTGATCTGGTCAACCCCACCAGGGCCGAAAACTTTGCGCGAGGTGCTCAATCGGGTTCAACCCCAATCGCTCTTTCTGCTTACAGTGAATGAACGGATCTCCTATGGTTCTCCTGTGAAAACCCTTTTGAAAGGTCTGTTAAAGTACATCAAATCCAATCCGGAAAACAGGGCTTTCGCGCTGGAAGCGCCTGCAGCCCATCTGGGCCATCGATCCGAAACCATACAGCTTGCCCTAGACCAGTTACAAGCCATGGGCATGCTACGCTACGCATGCGTAGGGGCGCAGGTTCATGTGTACCCTGGAGAGGAACACATGAACCATAAACAGTCGCCTGAACTCAAACGGATGCTGGACGAGACGGCGGCCTATCGCCGTTATTTCAATCGTGTAGAACCCCGGCAATTGGTCAGGTAACCCGCCCTTATTGCAAACGCATGACTTTCTGGCTTGCCGAAAACGTTGCACCAACGAGTCGTACCAGGTACATCCCATTGGGAATTAGATGTCCATCCAGGGAAATACGCTGGGTCTTTCCGGCCTGGGGATACCCATCATAGAGGACGCGTTGTTCGCGGCCAAGGGCATCGTACAAAATGACCTTCACCGGTTCACGATTTTCGAGGGTAAAGCGAATGGTGGCTTGATCCGAGAACGGATTCGGGTAGATGGGTTCCAGCAAGAATGCACCGGGCAGATCAATCCGACGCTCAATGACCGGCGAATACTCGAACGCGCCATCAAAATCGACCTGCTTCAGCCGAAACCGATGAATGCCGGGGCTCACCAAACCTGGCGTATAGGAATAGACTTTCGTGTCCTGGGTCGTACCGGACCCTTCAACAAAGGCGATGGTGCGGAAGGGGTCTTCGTTCCAACTGTGCTGGACTTCAAAGCCGGCATTGTTGTCTTCACTCAGCGTCGACCACTGGAGTTGTACCTGGAAGCCTTCGTTTTCAATGGAGAATGAGGCCAATTCTACAGGCAGGATGGTATCGAAAGCATAGTCTTCAACTTCCCCATCATCAGCGGGGCCAGTTGGGGAAAGACCCCCTGCCGAACTGATCCTGAACCGGGCATACATGGTGGCCGGCAGGGTTTCAGGGATGGCATGGTTAAAGCAAACAGGGGTCGTAACGCCAGCCGAAAGGGTTGTGTTGGGCGATGCTGAGATGCGTTCTGTTGGGTCATCAAACTGACCATTGCCGTTAAAATCGAACCAGGCATTCAACAGTCCTCCCGTACTTGAAACCACATTAACACATGAGTTGGTCGATCCTGAGGCAAACGTAAAGTCCGCCACGCCGTCTTCATCATCGCCAAAGGGGCCGAAGTCTTCATCGTCACCGAGGCCGGATGTGCCGGGCTGGCCGTCGGTATCCCCATCTGCGATGCTACCCAGGATCGGGGCACCCGGAAGCAAGATGTGCTGCGGACCGTTGGTACTCCGCAAGGTACTGTATTGCGGGGAATCCGGGCCATTATCAGGCGCATCTCCATAATCGACACCCAGGATCAGGACCGGATGATCTTCCACTTCACCATCAGGGGCGTCGCCCGCTACGGAAAGCGAGCCCGAAATGCTTAATCTGCTCCGGGAATAATTGGGGCCTGGGACGGCATTACACGGTACGTCAAATTGATGGGTCGTCCATCCAGGGGTGAGGGGGACGGAAGCGATGCCAATGGGATCTGGGTCCAGGTCGGTAATGCGTTCGATGGCAACATCGTAGACGCCATTCCCATTAAAGTCAATCCAGGTATCGACAAAGGCAAATTCGGCGCCCGCAGTATTGGTCAGGAAGTACCGGATGGAGGCTGTGGTACAGGGTACCAGTCCGGACGAAGGGAGTACCACGCCGTCTTCGTCATCGAGGTTATTCAGGTCATCGCCAGAAGCATCGGCTGAAGGTGTGCCATCTGCTTCAACGTCTACGGATGTGCCCAGCATGAATCCGGGAAGGACAATGTGCCGGGAGCCGTTTTCGATGTTTCGGGTACCGAAAGAAGAGGGCAGATCGCCATAGTCTCTGGTTTGCGCGTTGACCTGAATACTGAAGACGAAAAGAAGTGCGGGCAGGAGGAGTACAGGGCGCTTGTGAAAGATTCCTGTACGGCAAAAGAAAAGGACAAAGGGGTCCATATGATTTTATAGCGATTTAGAGGCACGGTGGAAAGAATAGATCTTCGCCCCTATCTCGTTACAACATGGACAGCCTGCAAAAAAGCGCGTGCCGGAATGGCTTTTCGCTGTTATGGCGCGTGAATCAGGACGCGACTGGTCACAGCCTGGGTACCTCTTACCATCAGAAGGTACGAGCCATAGGGGAGTGTTGAGCCGAGAATCGAGAAGGTATGAGGGATACCAGAGGAAAGGAAGCCGGAAAATAGGTTTTGTACTTTTCTGCCAGAGACATCAAACAAGGCGATCTCGACATGTTCAGGCTCCGGGGCGGTCAGTGTAAAACTTGCCGAAGCATAAAATGGATTGGGATACGGGGCCGAAAGCGAATAGGTGTCAGGGACATCAAGATGAGACTCCAGCACCGGCGAGTACACGGAGGTACCATTGAGGTCAACCTGTTTCAGCCTGAACTGGTGCAGGCCTGGTTCGAGCTTGCCGAGTTCGTACTCATAGGTGATCGGTTCCAGAGAAACAATGGCACCCTCTACAAATCCGATGGAGGTAAATGAACGCCCATCTATGCTTTGTTCGACTTCAAAGCCGGCATTGTTGTCTTCGCTCAGCGTCGTCCAGCGCAGGAATCCGATTTGGCCCTCAACTTCAAACCTGAAATCCGAAAGCTCCACGGGGAGTGAGGTGTCTACGATGTAATCTTCGACTTCTCCATCATTGGCCGGGCCGGTGGGTAAAAGCCCACCTTCAGAGCTGATTCTGAACCGGGCAAACAGTGCTGTAGGGAGGTGTTGAGGGTGGCTGAAACAGATTTCCGTAGGTAGGGCTGCAACCAGATTTAAGCCGGAAGGTGGCGTGATGCGTTCAAAATTTTGCTCGAAACGGTTGTTTCCATTGACGTCTATCCAGGCATCAAGGAGGCCACCTGAACTGGATGTTGCAGTAAGACATGAACTGCTGGTGCCGTGCACCATGATGATCGGCGCGATGCCGTCCTCATCATCTGACTCAGACGCATCATCCCCCAGCCCGGCAACATTTGGGATTCCATCAGGTTCGGCATCGACTCCGGCACCCAAAATGGGCCCACCCGGTCGAAGGATATGACTCGGTCCATTGTTGACACGATGGGTTTGAAAGAGGGGGTCTGGGGTTCCGTTGTCCGGGGCATCCCCGTAGTCCAGACCGAGGACGGTCACCGCATAATCTTCGACTTCACCATCAATGGCGTTTCCGGCAACAGCCAGGCTGCCCGTACTCGACAACCGGGCGCGGCTAAAGGATGGGCCGGGCCGGGCCTCGCAAGGTACCGAAAACGTATAGGTATTTTCACCCGCAACAAGGGGTAATGAGGCCTCAACGTCGGTTGGATCGGTCACCCGTTCATTGTCTACATCATAGACCCCGTTGCCGTTAAAGTCGATCCATAGGTCCAGAAAAGCCGTTGCAAGTCCGGCGGTATTGGTCAAAAAGATGCGTACCGAATCGGTGGTGCAAGGTGCAAATCCATTCGAGAGGAAGGTAATCCCGTCCTCGTCATCGCCATCGGCGTCGGTATCGTCTCCATCAGCGAGGGGGGAGGGCACACCATCAGGATCAACATCAAGCGCTGAGCCCAACATAAAGCCGGGGACGACGGTATGGCGAGACCCAAAATCTACCGCAAGCGTACCGTATGATGCCGGCAAATCACCATAGTCATAGGGTTGTGCGAAAAGCCAGAGTGGGCAAAGAAGTGCCAGGGCCGAATAGTACAGGATGCAAGATCCTAAATATTTCAGAGACGGAATCATCCTCCTTTTCCTCCGCTGATGCCTGCTGATGGGGCAAGCATAGGTCCATGAATGTGCCTCTTTGCATTTGTTTAAAGGTAAGAGGCGTGCAAGGTGTTGAACTACTATTCGTTCCAGAATGTAGGAGGTGCGTAAGGTAGGCGTTACATTTCTCAGGTGGGCGTAATAAATGAAGGCCGACCGGCATTTTTCGCCGGTCGGCCTTAGCCTGAGGGGGAACCTCAGTTTTGGGAACCAGGATGCTAACGCATTAAGGTGAGCTTCTGTGTTGTGGCAAACCCTTGACCTTCAAGGCGCACCATATAGACACCGCTCGGCCATTGGGAACCGTTGATACGGATTTCTTTCATCTCGTTCGCCGAGACCTGTCCTTCGAAGAGGGCAATTATCAGGCGGCCAGAGATATCGTACAGGTGGACCTTTACGTGCTCCCGTTCGGCCAGGATAAAGCGAATCAGCGTTGAGGGGCTGTTCACGGCGGGGCCAAAGGGGTTGGGATACGCAGGTTCAAGCACGAATCCACCGGGAAGTTCGAGGCGGAGTTCCAGTACTTCGCTGTACCACACGCTACCGCTGATGTCCACTTGTTTCAGTCGGAATCGGTACAGACCGGGATTCAAGCCATCCAGCCGAAACTGATAGTCCTGGGCTTGATCTGTTGTCCCGCCCCCTTCTAGGAAACCGTAGCTGGTAAAGGCGGAGCCGTTATAGCCGTATTCGATTTCAAACCCTGCATTGTCCTGTTCGCTCAGGGTTGACCACGAGAGGGTAGCCGTAGTTGGTCCGGTGGCTTCAGCATGGAACCCGGCCAATTCCACCGGAAGGCTACTCGAAATATCTACGGTATAGTCTTCGATTTCGCCGGAGCTCGCCATACCCGTTGGGTTATTGATTTGGCTTTGATCAAAGGCCACACGGCATCTGATGTAGCTCGTGCCGGCTTGTACATTAGATGGGGTCGTGTAATCCAGTTGAATTTGCCCCGAGGTCGAGAAGCTGGCTTGGTGCATTTCCGAAGCATCAAAAGTGGTGCTAAGGTCAAAGTCAATCCAGCAGGCAAGCCAGGCTTGGGTGGCAGTCGTGTTGGTCACGTTGACGTAGAGCGCAATGGATTCCCCCTGGACGTCGGTCAAGACTGGTAGGTTGGGAATGCCATCTTCATCACCGGCATCTCCCGTTGCCTCTGTTCCCGGTTGTCCGTCAGCATCTGCATCCGGTGTAACCCCAAGAGATAGGCCCGGAGTAATGGCATGGAACGGCCCGTTGTTACTGTTCAATGTCCCATAGGAATCCGGTGCATCCCCATAGTCGATACTGACCAAGTTAATCCGGTAGTCTTCCACTTCACCTGAAGATGCTGCTCCCAATGGTGTCAAGCCGCCGGTTTCACTCAAGCGGAATCGGGCATAGGTGGCTGCATTGACGCTTGTACACGGAGTGGTAACAGATACGGTGTTGTTACCCGTCGTTAAGGCAACGCTCGTTCCGCCATTGATGTGTTCCGCCGGGTGGTCAAACTGGCCATTACCATTTGAATCGATCCAGCCATCGAGCTTGGCTGTTAGGCCCAAATTGTTGGTAAGGTTCACGGTGAGGTCATTGGCTTTACAGTTGTACAACCCGGTATCGGTGGTGACAAGTGAAACGAAGGTTACGCCATCCTCATCGGACCCGTCATCATTGGCATTGAGGGAGGGCGCGCCATCGGATTCGGTATCAATGCTGGCACCCAGGTTATATCCGGATTTTGACCAGTGGGAGGGGCCATTGCTTCCGAGCAGGGTCCCAAACGTATCGGGCGCATCCCCCAGGTCAATCTTGTCGTCAACGGTTCCGGTTAATATGATCACACCATCGGTAGCGTTGCCATCGTTCCGGCAACCGGGCATGAAGCGGAAAGCTACCTGGTCGCCGTCTCCAGGGTTATCCGTTAAGAAAAGGGACCGGGGGATGGCAAATTCGTAGACGTATGTGGGGTAGTCATTCTCCAGAAGGCCACCGGGGAAGGTGACTTCATAATATTGGGTACGGACGGTACCGCGAAGTGAACCCGTGAATGCAGTGCTTTGGGGGTCGAAGTTGGAGTGTCCCCAACCCGCTACAGCATCTACGCCATCACCACTAATGTACCAATCGCTGTCAGATGGGATATCGTTTTGGGCTCCACCGGCATCGCTCGACGTTTTGTAGAGTTTATTTCCCACATCCAGATCATGCATCGAGGGGTAGGTCAGGGTAGCAAAAGGAGCTGGAAGGGCGGTTAGTGCATCCCGGTTTTCGTGGGTCAGGTCAATGCCGTAGTCATAATACCATGAACCATAGCGCTCTGTACGGGCTGACCCTGTGCCGAGGTTAATCGAAAGGTCGCCGGTACGAACAAGCGCGGTATCGCTAGAGGATCGGGGGTCCTGTGAGCCCACGTCTGATCTGGAGGGGCCAGAGAACAGGTGCCCAACAGACGTTACAATGGCGACGTAGAAGCTGTCGGCATCGTTGTCGAAGTAGAGGGCTTCCACATCATATGGCTCACCACCATTGGGGCTATAGTCCAGGTCAGCGGAGCCTGGAGCGGGGGCATGTTGCACCGTAGCTTCCGTGAAGTTGGTACGCCAGTATCCAATCCAGTCCGATTCTACCCAATCGACGGTACTGGTATTGAGGGTGGGCACAAAGCTGTTCCAGTCAAAGGCATACGCGCCGAGGCTATCGTCTCCAATACCGTCGGTTTCCGAAGCCTGCAAGGCCAACGTCACGCCAAAGTGCCCAGACAGCAGCGTGCCGGGACCCATCATGGCAGAGACCGTGGCGCTCCCTTTCTGAGGGACTGCGGCATAACCGGCTGTTGGAGATTTGCTAAAACGCTTGTTGTAAATCAGCTGGTTGGCTGCCGATTGCGCATGAACCGTGTTCAGACTACCGGCGAGCACAGTAGCCAGCAGTAACATCCAAGTAAGCGTATAACGAGGGACGAAAGCACAGATGGTTTTGAAGCAGTGCCACATAATTTACCTCCTTGATCAATGTGGGGCAATCAATAAAAGAGGCAAAACCAAACTCCTCCCAGGAGTCCTTTGGATAGGGGGCAATGGGGATCTGAGTTCTCTAAAAAAAGCTCCACCCTGAGATCAGGGGTTGCCTAAGGAGCAATACATTCAGTACTCAAAAGAGACCCAGGGAACAGGAATTACTTTCCAGTTTGCCTCCTATATTTCGCCGGGTCACATGAGCCTCAAAGACCTGGCGAGAAAGCCTCGAAAAAGCAAGGTTACAATTACCGTACCGTATTTCATGTTTGTCCATAATTGGTACTAAAGGGGTATGTTTTATGGTCCAAACGTATAGTTATCAGGAGTAATATAGTGTTATGAAAGGGTTTCAGTCCCGGAATGATATTTTGAGAAATTGCAGAAGGAAGGCCGTGAGCATGGGGGATGGTTGGAATATGCGCAACGGATTCTGCAAAAGCTAACAACGTTTATTCAAAGGGAGGCATATATTTAAAGTCCTGTTCAAAAGAACATTTCGTCCGCATTTAAACAAGCCCTGTTACGCCGTCTTGGCCCATTCGACCTTGTCGAAATGCACAAGATCAAAGACAAGCGGCGTAACATCAGTAAACCATAGAGAAATGGCCGCTTTTCCGTTTAATATTGACGATGCTTACCTCTTTGAATCCCTTTTGGGTGAAGAAGAGCGCATGGTTATGGAATCTGCACGTGAGTATGCCCAGGCGCAACTGGAACCCCGTGCATTGGAAGGCAATCAAGACGAGGTTTTCCACCCGGAGATTCCCCAGGAAATGGGTACCCTGGGCTTATTGGGTTCTACGATTGATCCGGAGTATGGAGGGGCCGGTGTCAGTTATACATCTTATGGCCTGATTGCACGCGAACTTGAGCGCGTCGATTCCGGCTACCGGTCTTTCGCTTCTGTACAATCCTCACTGGTAATGCATCCCATCAACAAATTTGGGACCGAGGCGCAGAAAAGAAAATATCTTCCCAAACTGGCAACCGCTGAGTTGATCGGCTGTTTTGGGCTCACAGAGCCCGACCATGGCTCCGATCCTGGTTCGATGAAAACCACCGCCCTGAAGGTGGACGGCGGCTGGGTGCTGAATGGTGCAAAAATGTGGATCACCAATTCACCCATTGCCGATATTGCTATCGTTTGGGCAAAAGCCAAAAACCATCGGAGTGAGGAGGGGGTCATCCGGGGCTTTATTGTGGAGAAGGACATGAAAGGGTATTCGGCTCCTAAAACCCACAACAAAATGTCCCTTCGCGCATCCATTACCGGCGAAATTGTAATGGACGAAGTCTTTGTGCCGGAAGAAAACGTATTTCCGGATGTACGCGGGCTAAAAGGGCCGTTTAGCTGCCTGAACAGTGCCCGCTACGGCATCGTCTGGGGGGCACTTGGTGCAGCCGAGGATTGTTACCAACGGGCCAGGCAGTATGTGATGGAACGAAAACAATTTGGCTATCCCCTTGGGGCCATGCAGTTGATCCAGACCAAGCTCGCCAACATGATCACAGATATCACAGCCATGCAATTGCTCTCATTCCGGCTTGGGCAATTGACCGATGCCGGGCAGGCTGTGCCGCCCATGGTTTCCCTTGCCAAACGGAATAACTGCGGAACGGCACTCAAGATTGCCCGGATTGCGCGAGACATGTTGGGCGGAAACGGGATCACGGGCGAGTTCCGGGTGGTGCATCATATGGTGAACCTCGAAAGTGTCAACACCTATGAAGGGACCTTCGACATTCACGGCTTGATTCTTGGCCGTGCTATCACCGGTATCCAATCCTTCACCCCAAGAGGAAACGACCTGCCCAAAGTAGAAGCAAAACCGAATGGGCAGAAGGAAACCGTCCCAACGGGCTCCTGACCGATGCGTCTAGCTTTCGTAAGCCAACCGGGGAGTACCGCTACGTTACCCGTTCAAAACGGTGCCATCCAGATTTGGATCTACGAAGTGGCGCGTCGCCTGGCCGAGCGGCATGAGGTCACGGTTTATACGTCTGCACAACCGGGGCAACCCACATCCGAACGCTACCAGGGGGTAACCTATCATCGGATCCCCCTGGGGTGGGATGCCTATTCCAGCCGGGTATATCGAGGGATGGATCGCATGGGCATAGGGCCTCGCACCAAACCTTTCTATGGCCGAAGCCGATGGTATCCAGCATTTGCACGTCAAGTTGCAGCAGCCCTCCGAAAAGAAGCGGTGGGATGCCTCCACTTGATGAACTTTGCCCAGATGTTGCCTGTCCTCAGGCATCAGGTACCCCACGCCACGCTTGTGCTCCATATGCATGCAGAATGGCTCACCCAATGGGATCCTAAAATGGTGGCGGGCTATCTGGCCCATGTTGATGGGGTTCTGGGATGCAGCCCTTTCATTGTCGATGCCGTACGTCAACGATTTCCTCACTTGGCCGAACGGATTCAATCCATCCCCAATGGCGTTGATGTGGACCATTTTTCCCCTTCGCAGATCTCCTCCAGCGAACCGACCATCCTGTTTATCGGTCGCCTCTCTCCGGAGAAAGGACTACACGTGTTGATGTCAGCATTGCCTCGGGTTTTCGAAGCCGTACCCAACGTCCGCGTTCAACTGATTGGGGCCGAGAAAAAGGCGGCCCCCGATTTTATCGACCCAGGCCGGGAAGATCCCGATGTGCAGGCGCTAGGGCCGCTGTATCGGGGAAGTTATGTGGCCTACCTGAAAGGCATGATACCGGAAAAAATGAAGGATCGGGTTGCCTTTGAAGGGGCCATTTCTCACGAGGAGCTACCGGCGTATTTGCGAAAGGCAACCGTGTTGGTCAATCCCTCGATTCGGGAGACCTTCGGGATGTCCCTGATCGAAGCAATGGCTTCAGGATGCCCTGTGATCGCCTCAAAAATAGGGGGAATGAAAGACCTTGTATCAGACGGGGAAACGGGCCTTCTCATCACGCGGAATGATGCGGATGCCCTGGCCGAGGCGTTGATTTCCTTGTTGAACAATCCTGACCAGCGTGCGAAGATGGGGGGAGCGGGGCGTAAACGCGTAGAAACAGCGTATACCTGGAATGCTATTGTCAAAGATCTGGAAGCGTATTACACGAAAATAAGCCGGTCATGACTACGTTCAGAGAGGCCCAGCGAATCAAAAAATGGGAACGGATGAAAGCTGGATGGACAGAACTTCAACCCGAGACATTCGGAGACTCCGTCCTGGTTTTTGCACCGCATCCCGATGATGAGACCCTTGGCTGTGGTGGAACGATTCTTCGGCTTAGGGCCAATGGAAAACGTGTACGCATTGTGGCCATGACCGATGGGGGGGCATCGCATGCGCATTTAATGCCGGAGGAGGAACTCATCGCCCTACGAAAAAAAGAACTTCTGGAGGCAACGGCCTTGCTCAACATTCCAGCAGAAGATGTCCTGTTTCTGGACTTCCCGGATCAAACGCTGGGCCGGTACAAAGACGATGCCACGGAACAGGTCAAAGAAATCATACAAAGAACGAAGGCAACCACCTGTTTTGTGCCATTTCATGGAGATGACCACACAGATCATAAGGCCACAAACCGATTCGTACGGAGTGCCGTATTCCAATTGGGTCAGCGGACGGAGGTCTACGGGTATCCCATCTGGTTTTGGATGCGATGGCCCTGGATTCCGATTTGGGAAGGATTAACGAAACGGACACTGCGGGGAATAAAAAACACCTATTTTGCAGTCGATGGGATTCATAGGGGGCGCGACTTCACCCATGCGGTTTCAATCGAGGGATGGCAAGAAAAAAAGAGACGGGCACTCCATGCGCACCGTACGCAGATGGAAGCGCTGAATAATAATGCGGATTGGGTCACACTTACCGGTGTGGGAGCCGGTCAATTTGTAGAACGTTTTTTTGAATCCCACGAAGTATTTCATAAGTACCAACTGGCCGACAAAACGAGTCGAAATATCTAGTGATATATCCTATTGGGTGCATAGTATGGTTATAAAAGCATCAGGCTATTGATAGAGTGTTTGAAATTATTTACCATTGAATCGGCGCACGTTAAACAATCTCCCAATAGAGGAAGGGACCTCAGCCATATACGTATCAACCTGGAGAGGGATAGGTATAGGCTTCTTGTTATGAAAGTTAGGCAAGCTATACTCATTGGTGTAGTTCCTGCTGGCTATTTTGGCGCACAGACAGCTGCTGGAGGACTAACACCACCATTTTTAGGATTTCTTGCCCTGGCAGCTTTGCTCGCCCTGATTGGTATGCACCGAAATAAACTTTCTGAGTCTGGTACTCGGAAGTTACTCGGTCTTCGAAACCGGATCGTGCAGAAAGCACCAGAGAAAGAACGGGAGCCGGAAGCGATGGGAAGCGTCTTTGGGACGCCAGCCTACGTGGTTCATAAGGAAGATGACTTCTGGATTGACTTACCCGATCCTGAAATGATCATCTGATCGTTCCGAGAATTCCTTCGGAAAATGGAATAGAATCAGCCTTGTACTGATGCCTGGGATTTTTATGCCCTGTAGGGTTGCACCCTCATTCCGGTTAAGCGTACTTTGGAATCATTCAGATACCTTCCTAAAGACCGCAAGACCTTATGTTTGTGCAACGCGCCTGTCGTCACCTGCTTTATCTGCTTTTTAGCCTGGGGCTGGCCTATACTTCCTTAATTGCCCAGCCACAAGCCGAATTGCTGGATCGGGCCCTCTTTTTTTCGAATCCTGCGTATACCCAGGCCACGCTTTCACCAGACGGTGCGTACATCGCTTTTCTGAAGCCGCATGACGATGTGCTCAACCTTTTCACGGTTGGCCGCGATGCCAGTATCGAAACAGCCCGGCCGGTTACCCGCGAAGAACGGCCCATTCTACACTATGCCTGGAGCCGAGATGGCACGCACCTGCTCTTCATTCAGGATCAGGAGGGCAATGAAAATTATCATCTCTATGCCGTAGACATTAACGCACTATGGCGTGATTCCCTTTCTGCTCCATTAAATCTGACCCCTTATGACGGGGCACGTGCCCTGCTCTATGCGCGACCTCAAAATGACGCTGGGGCCGTCATTGTCGGTATGAATGACCGGGATCCCATACACAATGACCTTTACCGGGTTTCCATTGAATCAGGGGAGCGGGCCCTGTTGTTTGAAAATACAGCAGGGTATAACGACTTCGTGATTGACAATGACGGGACGCTCAGATTGGGACTCCGGCAGGAAGCGGATGGACAAACCGTGCTATACGACCTCACTGGAACGTCGCCTCGGGCCGTGTTATCCTGTTCCTATACCGAAACCTGCCGCCCCCTACGATTCCATTCGGATGGGCATCAACTTTATATAGCCTCCAATACGGGAGACCATGATCTTATCGGGTTGAGGCTTCTGAACGTCGAAACAGGAGAGATGACCCACCTTGAATCTGATCCACAGGGTGAGGTAGATTTTGGTGAGGCATGGTTTGACGAAGCATCGGGCGAGCTTCTGGCAACCTACTACGTTGGGAATCGGCAGAAGGTGTATCCAAAATCCAAAGCCGTGAAGCGAGATTACCGAATTCTGGATTATCATCTGGTGTTTGGGCAACAGAAAATCACGTCTTCATCCACGGATATGCGATATCATCTGGCAGAGATGATTCGTGATAAAGACCCCGGCACCTACTACTTATACGACCGAAAAGAGGGATCCGTAAAACAACTGTTCCGATCCCGACCTGCCCTCACGTACGACAAGTTGGCCTCCATGTTGGTCCTGGAATATGAGGCTCGGGATGGTACACCGTTAGGGGGGTTTCTCACTTTGCCCAAGGGATCCAATAATGGGGATTTCCCGTTGGTGGTCTTACCCCACGGTGGGCCGTGGAGCCGGGATTACTGGGGGTATGATGGGTTTGTCCAATTCCTGGCGAACCGGGGATACGCGATTTTTCAGCCCAACTTCAGGGGTTCGGCTGGGTTTGGGAAGAAGTTCTTGAATGCCGGGAATAAACAATGGGGCACCGGGGTCATGCAACACGATATTACCGATGGGGTGCAGTACCTCATTACGGATGGTCTCGTTGACCCGGAACGGATTGCCATTTTTGGTGGGTCATATGGAGGATATGCTGCTCTGGCGGGAGTCACCTTTACGCCAGATCTGTATGCTGCTGCCATCCCCTTCGCTGCGCCCTCAAATCTGATCACCTTGATCGAGTCTTTCCCTGCCTATTGGAAATCCTATCTCGAAGGGACCTGGTATCGAAGGGTGGGAAATCCCGCGCTTGATGCAGATCGGGAAGACCTAAAGGCACGGTCGCCGCTGTTTTTTTCCGATCAAATCAAAACCCCTTTGATGATCGTTCACGGCGCCAATGATCCCAGGGTGAAGCAAGCCGAAGCAGATCAGCTTGTGGTAGCGCTCCGTGATCGGGGTGTTGAAGTGGAATACTTGTTGGCCTTAGATGAAGGGTACGGGTTCAGACGACCAAAAAATCGGATGGCACTTGCAGCCGCGCTAGAGCATTTTCTAGCCAAGCATCTTGGAGGGCGGAAACAAGAGGAAATTGACCCCTCCACCAAGACCACTTTAGAGGCCTTACGCATGGACATCCGTTCCATTAATTCCACAACATCGGACGGGTAAATGAGCCGACAAGCGGCGTAACATCAGTGATTAGCATAGCCTCAAATGGATAAATCTCGTCCACCGGACTCTTCGGAGTATAACCCTTATTATGCACCCTATGTCAGCCGGGTCGGCGATGAGGATGTACTCGAAGCGTTGTCCTCAGATCTGGCATATGTCCAGAAGGTTTTGGGCCCGTTGACTGAAAAGCAGGCGGCCTACCGGTATGCAGCCGACAAATGGAGCATTAAGCAGATTGTAGGTCATCTCATTGATAGCGAGCGGGTCTTTACGTACCGGGCGTTGCGTTTTGCCCGTGGGGATGACACGCCCTTGCCCGGTATGGAACAGGATGACTTTGTAGCAGGGGGGGCATTTGATGAACGAGCCCTTTCTGATTTGCTGGAGGAATTTGCGGCTGTTCGGACGGCTACGATCCACCTGTTCACTGCTATGAATGCCTTGGCCTGGATGCAATACGGCATCGCGAGTGGTTATCCCTTTTCCGTACGGGCCTTGGCCCACATCACTGCGGGTCATGTGCGGCATCATATGGCCGTGCTGGAAGCCCGATACCTGCCCCAACTACCCCAGGTTTAGCGATGAGCGCCTCACTGCGATACCCCATTGGCCGGTTTTCCATGCCGGATCCCTTATCGGATGCTACAAAACAAGCGTGGCTTGACGATATCCAATTCCTGCCTGCCCATTTAAGGGGAGCCGTTGAAGGCCTGGTTGACTATCAGTTGGATACGCCCTATCGACCGGGGGGATGGACCGTTCGGCAAGTGGTGCATCACATCGCCGACAGCCACCTGAATGCCTACCAACGGATCAAACTGGCCCTGACGGAGGATGAGCCGCTGATACGGGTCTATAATGAGAAAGCTTGGGCGGAGTTACCCGAAGCCAAAACAGGCAAACTGGAACTGTCCTTGCTCATGCTGGATGCGTTACATCAGCGGATGTCAACGGTCTTGTCAACCCTGGATGCGCAAGATTGGGAGCGGACGTTTAGACATCCCGAGTGGGGCGTACATTCGGTTACTTTTCTGTTGGGCATGTACGCCTGGCACAGCCGGCACCACGTTGCACACATTACAGCGCTTCGGAAACGAAATACCTGGTAATCACCAAACATTTTTGCCCATTCACCGATATGGCTATTGACTACCTGAATCAGGAGCCCAGTATCGTCCGCAGGAAAGACCGGGCGGTTGAGGATGATGCCTGGATACAAGCTGCCCTTACACAAGCGCCGATGGGTGTTTTGGCGACCGTGCATGGAGACCAGCCGTTCCTCAATGCAAACTTATTCGTGTACGACCCGGAGCAGCATGTCATCTACATACATACGGCCAAAGTTGGACGAACGCGTGCAAATGTTGAGGTGGCTGAGAAAGTTTGTTTTGGAATCAGTTCCATGGGCCGCTTGTTGCCAGCCGAAGAAGCCTTGAAGTTTAGTGTTGAATATTCAGGTGTTATGGTGTTTGGCCGGGCTCGCATCGTCCACGATGAGGGCGAAGCATCAAGAAGTTTGCAACTGTTGCTTGATAAGTATGCGCCCCACCTGAAAGCAGGAGAAGATTACCGGCCGGTTGACCCTGAAGAAGTCAAAAGGACCACGGTGTACCGAATAGAAATTGACCAATGGAGCGGTAAGAAAAAGAAAGTTGCAGCAGATTTTCCTGGTGCATATTGGTACAAAACGGTTACCTCTTAAGGGGCCTGAAAGCGCTTAGGTTTATAGACGTTACACCATAAGTTCGATTAACTTTATACTTTTCTTCATGCACTTTTGGACCCTGAAGAATACTATTGTACCCCCTGTTATTGCCCATGCATCCGTCCTAGCGTCGAATTCATGCCCGTAAATCCCAGACAAGCCGCTTCTTCTTCCTCGCCGGTAAACCCCGGATATCAACAGCTTAATGCACGTGTAATTGGGCGTGTACAGGGCGTAGGGTTCCGATATTTTGTTCGGACGGCAGCCCTCCGGTTGGGGATCAAAGGGTGGGTTTGTAATGACCGTGACGGCACGGTCTGCGTTCTCGCCGAAGGTAATCCCATCGAGCTTAAGCAACTCTTGCGCGCCCTACATACCGGCCCTTCTCTCGCCTCTGTACAGCACGTACACTTCGATTGGAGTGAGCCTTCTGGCCACTTTATGGACTTTGCCATTCGCAGTTAATCTGAACCGGCCTGATTCTCCTCATTAAGATTCCACTTCTGCCAGATGGTACAGCTGTTCAATGTAGTCTTGCACCATGCGAGCGCTACTAAACGCAGCGGGCAGCACCATCATGGCCTTTCGCATCCGACTAATCCAATGCAGTGGTAATCCTCTTTCATCCCGGTCGTAAAATGTGGGAATCACCTCGTTGCGCAAGGCATTGTGAAGGTGCCGAACGTCTTCTTGGTCCTGTACTTCAGGATTCTTGATATCGGCGGAGGCTTCGTGGCCTATGGCCCACCCGTTATCACCGGAGAAACCTTCCGGCCACCATCCATCAAGGATCGAGAGGTTCAATCCGCCGTGTAAGGCAACCTTCTGGCCGCTGGTACCGCTTGCTTCCATGGGTCTGCGCGGATTGTTCAGCCACACATCACAGCCAGAGACCAGGTACCGCCCCGTTTCCATGCTGTAATTCTCCAGAAAGACCACCTTGTCGTTGAGGCGAGGATGGCGGGTCAAATACAAGATTTTCTGGATAAAGTCTTTTCCCTGCTCATCATGGGGGTGGGCTTTACCGGCATAAATTAATTGAACAGGGCGATCCACATCCGAGAATAATGCCAATGCGGATTCAAAATCATCAAACAGGAGGGGGGCCCGTTTGTAGGTCGCAAACCGTCGTGCAAACCCGATCGTGAGGGCTTCCGGGTTAAGGGCTACGCCCATGTCTCGATTTCCTCGGCGCGCCTGGGTCACAATATAATCGAGCAACCGCCGGCGCAGCAGGGTACGGTATTCCCAAAGGGCCTCATCTGAGACTGCTTCGATCCTATTCCAGAAGTCAGCATCGGCACAATGGCTGATCCAATCCCCAAGATGATTACCGAGGAAAGAACGGGCTTGAGGTGCAGCCCATGTGGGCAGGTGAATCCCGTTTGTGACATGTGAAATGGGAGCGACGTTTGGATTGGGATAGAGTTCTTCCCATTGCCTGCGGGCCACTTCTCCATTCAACTTAGAGACCCCGTTCGCGATGCGAGAAAGCCGCAGACCGAGGATCGTCATGGTAAAGGATTCCTCATGGGCATCAGCATGGGTCCGGCCATAAGCCATCAGATGATGCGCAGACAGGCCCAGGGTTGCGGCATAGGGTTCCATCATTTCATGAAACAATGCCGGTGAGAACCGGTCATGGCCGGCTTTAACGGGCGTATGGGTGGTAAAGACCGCATGATCTCGCACCCAGGCTTCAGCCATTTCGAGGGTATCGCCGGCGGCCAACCGTTCCCGAAGGAGTTCAAACGTCAGAAAGGCACAATGCCCTTCATTCATGTGGTAGACATCGGCCTGCACGTTGAGGGCGCGGAGCATCCGGAGGCCACCAATACCCAGGATAATTTCTTGCTGGATGCGTTGTGTGTTGCCTCCTTGATAGAGTTTGCGCGTGAGGTGGCGGTAGGCCTGATCGTTTTCTTCAACGTCAGAGTCCAGTAAGTACAGGTTGGTATGCCCGACCTGGAGCAGCCAGGATTGTAAGGTCACAACGGTATGGCCTATTTGAACATCGACCATTACCGGTCGGCCCGATTTGTCGGTGACCAGCTTGCAGGGACTGTTTTCCAGATCAATTGGGGGGTAGTGGGCCAGTTGCCGCCCACTCTCATCGAAATACTGTTGGAAATACCCATCACGCAACAACAGGCCGATTGCCGTTAGGGGAAGCCCCAGGTCTGAGGCGGCCTTGGTGTGATCACCCGCGAGTATCCCAAGGCCTCCAGAATAAAGAGGGAGGCTTTCGTGCAGCCCGTATTCCATGCAGAAGTAGGCCACAGGAGGGGCATCGGCATGGGGTCCTTTACGTTGCATATACGACGTAAACTCCGCATAAACGGCATCCACCTGCTGTGCAAATTCGGGTCCATGCAAGAGGGCCGGACTGGCTTCATGAAGGGCCGCAATCGGGTTGTTGTTGGTTTCAGAAAAAACCTTGGGGTTTAATGCCTCAAACAGGGCCAGGGCTTCGGGATGCCAACTCCACCAGAGGTTTTGGGACAAGGTGGATAATTTTTCAAATGTCGTAGACATGAAATGTCAGGGTTGAGCGTGGTAATACTTCTTGCTGAGGGTATGTGAAAAATATGTGTAAGCGCTTACACATAAAATTGCAATATACGTACATCATAGGGGGGAATACCATGAAACGCGGTGTAAGAATCACTAGTGCTCTGACAAGTTCATAGTGTCTGCCCAAAACGGGGCTGACCAGTACCGGACAGATCGAGCTTGTCAGAGCACCAGGCCTCAAGTGTTTGGAGGGGGTATGGGTTACTTTGGCCAAATCCTGTTCAAGACCTGTACTAACTCAGAGCGGCTATAGAGGCCAAGGGATAGGATGAGGATGGGATAGGACAGGAGAATGGCGACACGAGCCGTGAGGCGCTGCATGGCGCTCCACTCCAGAGAGGGGAGCGCAAGTGCATACAACAGCACCACAATGGTCAGTACCGCCCATAGCGTCGGCCAGGCAAATTGAATACGTAAATACCGCTTTGAAGCCTGATGCGTGATGCCTGCTAGCAGCGCATAAGAGGCACAGGTGGCCCATGCAGCACCCAGGATACCGAATATGGGGATCAGGATCAGGTTCAACACCACATTGAGTAGGGCTGTTGCAAGGACTAAGCCTGTAATCGTTCTGGAGGCACCAGAGCCGTACAGGATGTTCATAACGATGTAATATACGCCATACATGAGGAAGCCCAGAGTGTAGGGAAATACCAATTCCTGTGCAGCTTCATAATTGGCCTGTGCAGGGATGAGGCGAATCAAATCAAACGCCAGCAAGGACAACCCGAGCACGGCCCATCCAGCGCCTACTACATAGTGCCTGAAAGTACGACGGTAAAACCGCGGCCCTTCTTCTTGTTGGGTTAACCGTTTTAGGCCAATGATGGCAAAGGCCAACTGAAAACTCTGCACAATCAACAGGTTAAAGGTGCCTCCAATTCGGGCTGCAAGGTCATATAAGGCAACGGCTTTGGCATCCATCAACCATTTGATCAAATACCGGTCACCGACATTCAGGATAATGGTAGCAAGGGAGGCTGCAATCAGAGGGAGCCCAAAGGTCAGCATTTGCCGGAGGAGGTGCATTTCAAACCGACGGGTACTCTGGATAAGGAGCAAGCCAACGACCACCAAAGCCGTAAGGCCTGCAGAGCCAGCAAACGCATAGTAGATACCAACCAACCCCAGCTTGTTCAGGACCAGGAAGTAATAGACACCGGCAACCAACAGTACCAACTCGGTAGCCGTCGCAAGCACAAACCAGCCGACGCGTTCCTGGATGCGAAACACGGTCATTGGAACGGTTCCTATCACCTTAAAGGCAACGTAAGCCCCCATCCAAAAAATCACATCAGTTCTGGAAGCATCGTCTACCAAAAAGGAAGCCAGCCAGGGGGCCGCCCCAATAAAAAGGATAAAAACTCCGATTCCAGCACATAGGGATGCAATCCACGCTGTGAAGGGGAGGAGGTGCTGTTCTTCGGCAACGGTAACATCCGTCATGTATTTGATGAGCCCCTGTGCAATGCCAAGGCCGCCCAGCATCATCATCATTTTAGCCGAGGCATCGAGCAGGCCAAAATGGCCAATGGCATCTTGCGAAAGCTGACCGAGGTAGAACACATAGAGGATCAACCCGGATGCCTTGAGGCTCAAGTTGGCGAGTAGATACAATCCACTTTGCTGGAGGAGTTGCTTAAGGCCGCTCTCGCTCATGAGGAAGGGGAGACGTCTGTTGAAAAGAGGTGCTTATACAGGTCGACTAATTGAACAGCCGTAACATCCCAATTATACTTTTGTTGAACGGCCTGGTGGCCCCGGTTTCCCATGGTTTCCCATGTGGATCGCTTTTTCATCAAGGCGTGAACTGCATCCTGGAATGAATCGATTTGGCCTGACTGAAACACGGTTCCGGCCCCTGTTTCTTCGAGAATGCGTTGGATCGGATTGCAATTACTCGCGAGAACAGGTTTTCTCATGTACATGTAATGAAACAACTTGTGTGGGATGGTTGCATCCGTATGGTCGGTTTTGAGGTGGGGAATGAGGCAAAGGTCGGCAGCAAAGAGGTAACTTTTCAACAAGTCTTGGGTTTGCCAGCCGGTGAAGGTAAAATGCTGGTCGACGCCCCGTGCAAGCGTCCGCTCTTTCAAATGGGGCAAGGTTCGGCCTGCCCCAATCACGTAAACCTGAAGGTTGGGATAGTGAGGGATCAGGCCTGGAAGGGCATCCACTACGGTTACGAGCCCACGGTGTTTATCAATGCCCCCGGTATACACCAATAACGGATCGCCGGTAAGCGTATCGCAAATGTCTTTTTTTAAGGGATAGGATTCAAATGCTTTTGCCTGTATGGTATTTGAGACGACGGTAATTTTTGAAGCCGGGACCCCCAGCGCCTGGATACGTGCTGCCGCCTCTTCAATCACAACGATGAGGTGATCTGCTGCATGCACCCAACGCCGCTCTCTTTTCTGCCATCTTGGAATAGAGATCAGGTGCTTGGCCGGGAATGCTGTACTCCAGGCATAATGTTGCAAGGCCGAGACGTAATGCTCATGCAGGTCGCCTACAACAGGGATTTTCAGTTTTTGCCCGGCCCGTAAAGCGCCGCCTACCAGGTATAGGTCATGGGCGTGTAGGGCATCAATTTTCTTCTGACGATTTACTTTCAAGATCTGATGGGTCAAGTAATAGGCATATGCATCGAACGCACCCACCAATCCCCGGAGGGTGTTCCTGAATTTCTTGCGTACCCGTACCCGATAAATGTCGATGCCCTTCCAATATTCAAGTGCTGGCCTGTCATCGGTACAAATGGAGAGGAGGGATACCGAAAAACCAGCTTGCACCAGGGATTGAGCCTCATTTTCGACCCGGACGTCCGGGGGGAAGTTTTGGTCCAGGACCATCAGGATATGCATCAGGCCATCCGGTTATTGAACGGTGGATTTTCGTCGGGCTTCGACGATATAATAGCGCGGCGTGATCGCCCTGAGAAGGGTACGAACCCCAACGTTGATAACCGGACTGGTCCACTTCTCGCTTCTTACAATTTCCCATCCTGCCTTATCCAACAACCAGTCAAATTGCCAATCCTCAAATTCATGAAAATGCCGATCCCATGGATCATTGGGGTTGCGATAAGCCTTGGCAAACCAAAGCCGCATTGGAATGCTGGCAAAGAGTCTTTGCGTTGGTAAATACCGCAGGATTTGTAAGGGGGAGACCAGATGCTCCAGGATTTCAAAAGCCGTAACGGCATCTGCACTAAACGCTGAAATGCGCTCAGGGGACGCATCCAGGTCAAAGTCCGTATTCTGAACATGGTATCCATGTTGTTGCATAAGTGCGGACATGGTGTTGGGCGCACCCAAGTCCAAGATACGATCCGGTTTTGAAGAAGTGGTAGCCAGGAAATCAAGGGTCTTCTGGTGCCGCCGGTTTAATGAACGGTGTCGATCCCACTTAAACAATGACTTAAACATAAGTACAGGACGTTAAGGGTCGTGCAAGAGATGCATTGCAATTTGGTTACCCGCATCACCATTTCCGTATACAGGAGCCGTAGGGTTTAGGGGTTCAGCGCACAGGGCCTGGGCAACGGCATTAGGGTCCAGGTCGGTAATATGGTTCCAGCCATCGGCCAGGGTCTCTGTCCACTCGGTTTCTGTACGTAAGGTAATGCATGGCCGCTTCATCCAATAGGCTTCTTTTTGCAGACCGCCGGAGTCCGTGAGGACCTTGTGTGCCCCATCCAACAGGCTGATCATCTGTAAATACCCAACAGGCGGTAGTACTGTAACATTTGGCGGAACCTCAAGCGCTAAGGTTTCAATGCGAGATCGGGTGCGCGGGTGCATCGGCCAGACCAGCGGGCGCGCACCGCCACCCAGGATTTTCAAGACCTGCGCCATTCTTTCCCTGGTGTCCGTATTGGCTGCCCGGTGGATGGTGACCAGGTCATACGACCCGTGGGGCATTGGTATCATGGTGTTGAGGGGATAACGTTCGAGGGCAAGGGGAAGAAACAGGCGCAAGGCATCGTACATCACGTCACCGGTAAAATGTACGCCGTCCGTAAGACCTTCATGTTTCAGATGGGAAACGGCGGTCTGGCTCGGACAAAAGAGCAGCGCCGATAATCGATCCGTAATAATACGGTTGATCTCCTCCGGCATTGCCCTGTTGAACGAGCGCAGTCCGGCTTCCACATGGGCCAGTGGGATCCCCAGTTTAGCAGCCACCAGGGCACCGGCGACGGTCGAGTTGGTATCCCCATACACCATCATGGCCGATGGCAATGTGGGGCGTGAAAGTAAATACTCCTCCAGCCGCACCATCATATTTCCCGTTTGGACCGCGTGAGAAGCCGAACCGACCTGCAAGTTTACATCGGGTTCAGGAATCCCCAACTCCTCAAAGAAGATCCGACTCATCGAATCATCATAGTGTTGGCCCGAATGGATCAGGGTTTCTCGAATCCCTGCATCTGCCAGGGCTCGACTGACCACCGCTGATTTTACGAATTGGGGTCTTGCGCCGACCAACGTGCAAACGTGCATGCCTTATTTTGCCTCCATCATTTGATCCAAAAGCTGTGCCAGCCGTCTGGTATGCGAGGTTCGGCTGTAAGGAACTGCGCGGGTCTTATCTGCCCCCTCAATGGGCTGACCCTTTGCCCAGGCGTCATAGTGATTTCTGAGAAGATCGTGCAGCGCAGGACCGTTCTCAACATCAAACATTTGTCCAGCCTGGGTTTCATTGAGAATGGTTGCGGCATCCCCGTCTTTGGGGCCCATCCCCAGAATTGGACGGCCCGAGGCGATGTACTCGTACATTTTCCCGGGTGCGATGCCTTGCTCCAGGGGCCTGCCCACACGGTTGATGGCAAGGAGCAAGAGGGCGCTTCCCGCCATATGGGTCAACGTCTGATGATGGGAAACCGTACCCAGAAATTCGGTACAGTCCAATAGGTTGTACGCCGCCAGGCTTTCTCGAACTGAAACGTCTACAGATCCCAAAAAGCGAAGGCGAAACTGGGAAAGTTCACCGGCTTTACGTAAATCTGCAATGGACTTCCACAGGTCAGGACAATTACGGGCGGCATTCATGCTTCCGGCATACAACAAAACGAAACTGGATTCCGGGGCTGGCGTGAGGTCTTCAAAATCAGAGGCATCGAAACCGTTATAGATCACATCGACCTTCACATGAGGCGTTTTGGCCTCCAGCATACGGGCACAGGTCGGGCTCACGGTAACAACCCGGTCCGCTTCCTCCAGGACACTCCGCTCCAGGGCCGCGTCCATTTTTCGGGCGAGGCGCGTTTGGGGCAGGTCGGCGAGGTAATCGATGTCGGTCCAGGGATCTCGGAAATCGGCCAACCAGGGAATCTGGTATTTTCGATGCAAAGACCGGGCAATCAAATGGACGGAATGCGGGGGGCCATTCGACAACATGGCTTCAAAGTGATGGGTTTCGATCAATGCCTTTCCAGCTTTGATCGCGGGCCGGACCCATCCAACACGCGCATCCGGCAAAAAGACATTTGCGCGCACCCACCGGGCCAGGTGTTCTTTCCAATCAGGGCGTGATGCACTGGTGAACCCGACAGAGAGCGCTTCAGATTTAGATTTACCTGTCAGGCGGCCATACCAGGCAAAGGGATCCCAGGCAGGGGTGCGGATTACTTCCACATCAGCCGGGATTTGTTCGGCGAGGTCTGGGTCGTTTACGGCAAAAGCACCCTCGTTAACGGTCAGGATGACGGGTTGCCAACCGAAAGACTGAATGTATTTGGTATATTTCAATATCCGCTGCACGGGAGAACCCCCGGCAGGGGGAAAGTAGTATGTGATGAAGAGGACCTGCTTCACGCGGAGTGGGTGCTGTACGAGGGGTAGGGTGCCGGTCGGTTTTTTCGGCACAGATTGTGGCGTGGGACGAATGCTGGGTGCGAGGCGGAAAATAACGGTTGCGCCGCCATTGACCCCCAAGCACCAACGATAATTTACCAGTTTTTGTTCAGGCGAACCCGATTCGCCTCCCTGCAAGCAGAAGGCTTTGGAATATACCTGCATGACCACCCTGGGCGGTGTCCTTGAAAAGGCAGAGGCATGGAATGCCTTGTTGGACCAATCGGATGCTGACCCCATCTTTATGTCTCTGCCCTGGTTGTCGGCCTGGTGGCGGCAGTTTGGGGATGCCTATGACTTGTTGGTCTATGTGATTGCCAAACAAGATCTTGTGGTAGGTATCATTCCCTTGATTCGACGCAAGAAGGAAGGCTTTCGGCAACTGTGCGTGGCGGGGGTAGGCCGCTCAGATTATCAGGATTTCCTGTTGCACCCCGCCCATGCCGACGCATGCATGGGCCTGTTCATGGATGAGATTCTGCCTGCAATCCCCGACTGGGACCTCTTCCAATGTACCCGTCTCATCGAAGGGCGTACCACACCGAAATTGCTCCGGAGCCGAGTGTTAGAAAGCCGGTTCAAGGGGCATGTTCATGCATTTGATGTTGCGCCTTATGCAGCTTTAACCACCCCCTGGACGGTCTATCGGGATGAACACGTCCGTAAGAAAATCGTAAAGGATTCAGAGCGGCAACACCGCAGATTGGCGCGTACCTTCGGCCCTGTTTCCTTCAAAAAGGCCGAAACGAAAGAAACGTTTGATGCCTGGTTCCCTGAGTTGGTGCACTTTCATCAGGTTCGTCGAAATCAGGTCAAGAACGACTTTAGCATGTTCAATGACCCGGCGGTACGCGGGTTCTATGCCTCTGCTGCCGAGGGGCTGATGGCGCAAGGTCAACTTGCTATGGATGCGCTATTCGTTGGAGAAGCGTTGGCCGCATTGCACCTTGGCTTTCGTGCTAATGGCAGGTTCTATTATACCTTGCCGGTCATGAACCAGAAGTATGAGAAGTACTCAGTGGGCCGTTTGTTGCTCTTACACCTGATGGCGGAACGTGCAGAAGAGGGGGATGCGGTGTTTGATTTTGGATATGGAGATGAGTCCTATAAATACGATTTTACTTCGGCCCGTGAAACCATGCTTGAGGTGGTTTTAGTCAACCGTACGGCAAAGGGCCGAGCCGCTTGGTTCTGGCATAATGGGGTGCGTAAGAAAATAAAGGAAAACGAAGTGTTTATGGGGAAAATCTTGCCGCGTCTGAAAACCGGAGGACTGATCACGGAAGGGTCGTGAGGGACGTATGAAAAGGATTGTACAAGAGGGTGTTCGATATATCCACGGGTTGGCTTTTTCCCGTCCGTTACCCCAGAAAGTGGCGGTCTACTTTCACAGCATCTTGCCTGTACATTATGGGGCGTTCAGGTACATGGTACAAGCCTTTCTGGATGCCGGATATACATTTACCGGACCGGATGCGTTTTTGGCAGACCCCGACGAAAAGACCGTATTTCTGAGTGTGGACGACAATTATCAGGCCAGCCACGAAGCCCTCTCGCTCTTCAAATCTTGCGGCGTCTCCCTCACGTTTTACCTGAATACCGGCTACTTCAGAGACTGGGCCAAAAAAGAAGATGTAGACGCGTACTTTAACCGGCTTCAATACGATGGCCCCCGGTACCTTCTGAACCGTGCAGAGGTTCTGGAGCTCATGGAAGCGGGTCATACGATTGGCGCACATACCCATACCCACAGGGTGCTCACCGCTTTGCCGATTGAGGTGGCCAAAGACGAAATACTGACCAGCAAGGAGGAGTTAGAACATCTGTTGGGCACCCCGGTGAAACACTTTTCATATCCTTTCGGTATGCGGCGGCACTTCAACGAAGACCTTCGGGCCTATTGTGCGTCTACTGGTTTTGAGACCATTGCCAACGCCATACCCGGCATGCAACATGCTGAGCAACATCCGCTCTCTATCCATCGTTCTGGCTGGAATCTGGAGAAAGACGTGACGTACAACTGGTTAAACCTGAAAATCGACGGCCGCCTATTTGAACGGTATACCGGGCGCAGTGCCATCGGGTAAGCAAACACACGCATGATGAACCTGATCATATTCGTATCAAGCCTGATGATGGGATTTGGGGCTGCGGAGCTTCAGAACCATGATGTAATCCTGTATGTTGATCAGACCCATCCGGCCAGTGCCGATGAAAACCCAGGCACCATTGACCAACCTTTTCGGTCGATACAGATGGGGGTGGTGCATGCCCTCCGGCATAAACGAGCCATGCGCAGCGTGAAAGTCGTGATCGCTCCGGGCACCTATCGAGAAACAATCAACCTGGAGACCTACACCAACTGGGAATCAAATCAGCCCAACAACAAAACGCCCATGTTGTTTGAGGCTGCATCGCCCGGTACCGTAATCATTTCAGGTTCAGAAGTACTCCGGGGTTGGCAAAAGGAACCAACATCGGGTATGTATGCCCATGAATGGCGATATGTGTGGGGCGCATATAAGAATCCCTGGGAAGGCCACGTCGAGATGAAGGAGATCGTTCGGCGGCGGGAGATGGTCTTTGTCAATGGCAAACGGCTCACCCAGGTCTTGAATCGGAGTGACGTAAAGGCCGGAACCTTCATGGTCGATGAGGATGAAGCCTTGATCTGGATGCTGCCCCCAAAAGGCGTAGACATGGCATCTGCAACCATAGAAGCCGCACAACGTGAGAAACTCTGGTGGCAGGAATATGAGCACAACATCACCATTCGGGGCATCGTCTTTCAGCACGCGGCCACCCGGTGGGATAATGCCTGGGCCGCAATCCGAATCTCCGGAAGCAACGGGGTCTATTTTGATGCCTGCGAAATTCGCCAAAACAATGGTCTTGGGCTCTATATGGGTGAGCTTGCCGACATTACCCTGCGCCGGGTTCGGATGAACCACAACGGCTGGGACGGCTGGGGGACCTGGCGGGTAGAAGGGATGACCGCAATGGATACCGAAACGTCGTATAACAACTGGCGCGGAACGATGGGTGGTTTCCACGGTTGGGCCGTAGGCAATAAGCTGGAAAGTACCCACGGCATCAAAATCAAACGTCATAAAGCCATCGGAAACTTTAGCCGAGGCTTGTGGCTGGATGTGGACATGCGCGACATTCATCTCGAAGACGTACTCATTAAGGACAACCTTTCAGACGGGATCTGGTTCGAGGCCAGTCCGGGGCCCATCCTGCTCAAGAACAGCCGTATTTGTACGAATGGCGAAAATGGTCTGCTCACGACTTATGCCCAGAACGTAACCCTCGATGGAAACGTATTCTATGGCAACAAAAAACACCAGTTGAGCCTGGCTGGTCAGGGCGACCGAATCATTCGCAACTTTAAGTCTGATGCGCATGAATCGCTGGTGCTCAAAGACTGGACGTTGCGAGGTAATGCATTCATCGGTGGAGAAATGCTGATTGGTGCCCGCTATCAATTTGGACAAGAAGAGTGGAGCCGGTTCAAAACCTCTCTGACTTCGGAGGGCAATACGTTCTATCACCCTGACCAATCCAGGGTATTCAGAGTCGTAGATGAGGAGGGGAACCGGTTATCCTTCAGTCAATGGCAGCGGGCGAGTGGAAAAGACCTGGATTCCCGATTTGCCAATCCCATGCAGTCGAATCCCTGCAACCAAAATTCAAGATGATCAACAAGGGAAAACATCCCATCTTGGGTGTCAACATCCACGCCGTCGACTATGAAGCTGCCGTTGTGCAGATCATTGAAAAAGCAAAGGCCGGTGAAGCCTGTAGCGTAAGTGCGCTGGCTGTTCATGGTGTAATGACGGGATTTCAAGATCCCATTCATCGGCGCCGGCTGAACGGTCTTGATCTGGTGGTGCCCGATGGCCAACCCGTACGCTGGGCCTTGAACTGGATTCATGATATCGAATTGCCGGACCGGGTCTACGGCCCCAACTTAACCCTCAAGGTGATCGAGGCGGCTGCGGCACAAGGGTTGCCGGTTTATCTGTATGGAAGCACAGAAAAAACCCTCTCGAAATTTGTTGAAAACCTGGGAGTCAAATATCCCCGGTTACAGATTGCCGGTTCAGAGGCTTCCAAGTTTCGCAAGATCAATGCGGGAGAGAAAGCTGCGGTTGTCGAGCGGATCAAAGCAAGCGGGGCAAAACTGGTCTGTGTAGGATTGGGATGTCCGCGTCAGGAAGTATGGGCGTTTGAGTACCGAGAAGCGCTGTCGATGCCCCTCTTGGCCGTTGGGGCAGCCTTTGATTTTCATGCCGGGACGTTGCCGCAAGCGCCGGGCTGGATGCAGGATAGGGGGCTTGAATGGGTCTTCCGGCTCGTCCAGGAGCCCAAACGGCTTTGGAAGCGGTATTTGATTCTGAACCCCAAGTACCTGACCGGTATCGGGCTTCAGAAACTTTCGATCAAATCTGCCCCCGTCTTAATGCCACAGGGTACTGAGCCCGTAGAGTCGTTCGGCTAGGTTCAGGAATTCACCGCCTGGTAATCGCCTATGAAGTCGCTTACGAGGTCCATCACTGCTTCGGGTATCAATTCCAGTTGGTTGTGATAGGTCATTCCCAACACCGCAGATTCCCAGGTTTGTGCCTGAATGGTCAGGTTTGGTGGACGGTTCAAGTGCACCTCTTGAAAGAAACCGGCATCTACCATAAAAGGGATCTGACCACGATCCGCATCCATTGCGTTCACATGGATAAGCAAGAAAGGCATCTCACCGGGGTTTGATTCAGGTTGTACCGGCAGGCCTACATCCCTCAGCAAGCTCACGACGGAGGCATGAAGGTGGCCAGGCGCTAACATGGGGTCATCCAGAATGGGGCCAGACCGCTCCACCTCCACAACAACCCGAAATGAGGTGATCCCTTTCAAGGACACCTGGCCCATTTCGATTTCGGTCTGAGCGAGGAGGGAAATAGGAGCCTGCAGTACGAAAAGCAGGGCTATCAGAAGGAAATACCGCATGGGGCAATACGTTTTGGATGGAAAGAGGCCCTATTGGGTCCTATCCATGCTTCAGGGATGGGTTCCGATGCGTTCTACACCATTCACGGCCTGGCAAGGATACAATTGCGGTATCAAACCGGTAGCGGCCTCATACAACAGCGGGACCTGACCCATAAATTGAGTAAGGGCATCCTCGGCGACCAATGCTACGGCACATCCTCCGAATCCAGCGCCAGTCATGCGGGCTCCAAAACAGCCGGGTTGAGCCTGGGCTGCGGTAACAATTTCGTTGAGGGCATCGCTTGAGACTTCAAAATCGTCTCGTAAACTGGCATGGCTTTCATTCATCAAAGCCCCAAAGGTATGGGCATCCCCTTGTCGAAGGACCTCAGCAGCATGTAGGGTTCGTGCATTTTCATACACCACATGACGGGCGCGTCTCATAGGCAACGGATCCAGCCGGGAGGCACCCGCCTCAAAGGTTGGGACATCAAGGTCGCGTAAGGCCGGGACCCCAAACACAGCCGCCGCAGATGCACATTGGGCGCGGCGATCATTGTAGGCTGAATCGATCAGGGTTCTGCGTGTAGCCGTATCCATCACAACGACCATCGTTCTCTGGGGAAGCGGAACGGGTGTAATCTCCAGGGATCTGCAATCAATCAGAAGGGCCTTCCTGGTTTGGCCGGATGCCGAGACCAGTTGATCCATGATGCCGCACTGCATTCCCAACCAGACGTTTTCTGCCTTCTGCGCCAGAAGGGCCATAGCAGAGGGTTCCCACGGCAGATTGGATACGGTTACGAACGTTCGTGCTGCTGCCAATTCTAATGCTGCACTTGAAGACAACCCTGCACCAATAGGAATATCGCCCGATATTATGCCATCCCATCCCTGCAAGGCATGGCCCTGTTCCATCAAGGCCCAGGCAATCCCTTTTAAGTACCCGACCCAGGTTGGACCTTCAGCCTGTAGTGCAGTGAGGGGGAAGGAAGTCTCTGCTCCAAAGTCCATAGAGAAGGCCGAAACCTGATCATCTTCTCGTTTACGAGAAGCAATACATACTGATTTATCGATTGCCATAGGCAGGACAAACCCATCATTGTAATCGGTATGCTCTCCGATCAGGTTTACCCTTCCGGGGGCTCGAACAATGGATGAAGGATCAGAACCGTATCGTTCGATAAAGGCACGGCTCACCTGAGTAAAAAGGGTCATATATCAGCCAGTGTGATGCCGGCCCGAAGCCGCCCGGCTTCGCCCTGGGCGGCTTCGCTCGTCCCCCTTTGGAACAGGGGTGTGTTTCAAGATGAGGCCGAGCCCAAAGGGGGGGTCTTCTGATTCAACCCCTGATTCGCATCATTGTTAGAGGTTTGCATCTCATATATAAAGCACCTAACTTTCTCGAACCACGGGCATAGTGACATTCAGATATTTGAGTGCTTTTTGAGATGATTTTGTCCGATTCAAGGCGTTTTTTGAGACCAATGTGGTTCATTGGACGAGAAAAATAACACAGAAGCGGGTAAAATCAGCCGGAAGGCGCCAAATTTGCTTGATTGTCACGACGCCCTAACATATGCCGGTTTTTTCAAGCCGGACAAAAAAACGCTTCCTATGCTGGTCAAAATCAGATAGCACCTCCTCAGCCACCGGCTCCATACCAAGGAGCACAGGTCGCCTGAGGTGCTACCCCGTATTTCGGGCATGTTTCCATACATGACCCGCTCTTCGATGATTTGGCCCTTCGGCCCAGACCTGACCAGCAATGACCCACCACCAATCTCCTCCTGATGCCCCTGCGGTAAATCCTGGCCTTTGGGCCGATGTGAAGGGGGCCTTTTTAGGGACACGTCACGATTACACCAAAGGGTCCCTCGGCCGTGCCATCTTCCTGCTCTCCGTACCCATGGTACTGGAGATGCTCATGCAGGCCATCTTTGAAGTTGCCGATGTCTACTTCGTGAGTAAGTTGGGTGCCGATGCCGTCGCGGCTGTTGGCATCTCTGCATCCTTGTTGATTCTGGTGTTTACCATTGGGATTGGCCTCAGCATGGCTGCAACGGCTGTAGTTGCTCGGCGGATCGGTGAGAAGGACCCAGAAGGTGGGGCTGTAGCTGCATTCCAGGCCCTTCTGCTGACCTGCTCTATCTCAGTTCCCATTGCCATCCTTGGGGCCATCTTTGCCCCTGAGATGCTGGAGATCATGGGGGCAACCCCAGAGGTGGTTTCGATAGGGGCAACCTATTGTGCGATCCTGTTTGGCACCAATATCACGATCCTGCTGCTCTTCCTGTTGAACGCCGTGTTTCGGGGAACGGGCGATGCCGTTCTGGCGATGCGGGTCCTTTGGATTGCCAATGGGCTAAACATCATTTTGGACCCCATATTTATCTTTGGGTTAGGGCCCATACCGGCGTTTGGGGTGAAAGGGGCTGCCATCGCCACAGCCCTCGGGCGCGGTGTGGGAGTGGCCTATCAATTGTACCTTCTAACACGGGGTACTGGACGCCTTCAATGGGCCAAACGGCACGTGCGATTGGTGCCGGACGTCATGCGAGGGCTCTTGAAAGTATCCGGGCCGGGCATGGTGCAATACCTGGTTGGTACGGCCAGTTGGCTGGTGCTGATTCGGATCCTCTCTGCTTTTGGAAGTGCAGCCCTGGCCGGGTATACCATCGCGTTACGGATTTTTGTATTCGCCTTGCTGCCTTCCTGGGGGTTGGGCAATGCTGCGGCGACCCTGGTGGGGCAGAACCTTGGGGCCGGGAAACCAGACCGGGCTGAACGATCCGTATGGATCACCAGTTGGGCCAATGTGACCTTTCTTGTGGGGTTTACCGCTGCCCTGTTGATCTGGTCGGAAGAACTCATGCTTTTGTTTACACCCGAGACGGAAGTGGTCTACTTCGGGGCCCTTTGCCTGACGATTGTGGGCTACAGCTACGTCTTCCTGGCTTTCGGGATGGTAACGGTACAGGCCTTCAACGGGGCCGGAGATACCACCACACCCACCTGGATTAACCTGATCAGTTATTGGATCGTCCAGATACCGCTGGCTTATGCCCTCGCACATCCGTTTGGTTTGGGTGCCAAAGGCGTATTCATTGCCATTACGGTTGCTCAAGCCGTTCTGGCTGTCATTGGGGTGGCCTGGTTCCGGCGCGGAAAATGGAAAATGATGGAAGTCTGATTTAGCGGGACAGGTAGAGGTTCCTCATCTCATACGGACGGGCAAAGTGTTCGTCCGTCAACTCGTCGATAAAGGCGATGGCTTCGCCGGTGCTTTTCATTTCCGGTCCGAGTTCTTTGGGGACTTCTGGAAATTTGTCCCAGGAGAAGACGGGCTCTTTCATGGCATAGCCCACGAGTGAGGACTCCAATTTTCCTTCTGTTCGGAAATCGGCCAGTTTACGGCCCAGCATCACCTGGGTGGCGATGTTGGCAACAGGCACCCCCGTTGCTTTTGCAACAAACGGGACCGTTCGAGAGGCCCTGGGGTTGGCTTCGATCACGTAGACGATTTCATCTTTCACGGCCAGTTGGACATTAATGAGCCCGATCACGTCGAGCCGGTTGGCGATTTCAGATACATACCTGCGGATGGTTGTGATGACGGTCTCGGACAGGGAATAGGGGGGCAAAACGGCTGTTGAATCCCCGGAATGTACCCCGGCGGGTTCGATATGCTGCATGATTCCAGTGATCCAAACCTCATCTCCATCTCGCACGGCATCGACATCCACCTCTATGGCGTTTTCAAGAAAGAGGTCCAGGAGGATCTTATTGTTGGGGAGCAGCTTCCAAATGTTTCGGACGTATGTTTCGACTTCTTCCTTGTTGATGGCAATGCGCATGCCTTGCCCGCCAAGGACGTAGCTCGGGCGTACCAGAATGGGGTAACCAATGCGTTCAGCGGTTTCAATTGCTTCGGCAACGGTGGTGGCCATGCCGTAGGGAGGGAACGGGATTTCGAGTTCCTTCAGGATTTTGGAGAACTTCCCACGGTCTTCTGCCAGGTCCATGTTATGGACCTGGGTCCCGAAAAAGTGGACGCCTTCAGCCATCATGTTATGGGCCAATTTGAGGGCCGTTTGCCCGCCAAGTTGTACCATGACCCCAATCGGCTTTTCCATATCCAGAATGTCTTGGACGCGCTCCCAGAAGACCGGCTCGAAATAGAGTTTATCGGCGATGTCAAAGTCGGTGGAGACGGTTTCCGGGTTACAGTTGATCATGATGGCTTCGTAGCCCATGGCTTTGGTCGCGAGGACTCCGTGGACGCAACTGTAATCAAATTCAATACCCTGGCCGATTCGGTTGGGGCCACTCCCAAGGATGACCACCTTTTCCCGGTCCGAAACCTCTGATTCGTTTTCGTCTCCGTACGTGGAGTAAAAGTAGGGGGTTTCAGCAGGAAATTCTCCGGCGCAGGTATCCACCAGGCGGTAGCCTGGGGTCAAGTCATGCTTCTTGCGAAGGGCGCGAACATCCAGTTCTGATACCTCATCAGAGAGCAAGTATGCGATTTGCACATCAGAGAAACCATGCTGCTTCAGCGTGTGGAGTAACGGGAGGGGTAACGACGCCAGCGTTTGTTTTTGGAGTTCTTCTTCCAGGTCAACGAGGTATTTGATCTGGTACAGGAACCAGGGATCGACCCGTGTGATGTCGGCAACTTCTTCTACCGATGCGCCCAACTTAAACGCATTGTGGATCTGGAGGGTGCGGTCCCAGTAAGGTTTGACGAGCCGCTCACGAACCAATTTTCGGTCCGGGGCTTCCCGGTCGGCGCCGAGGCCGGCATAGCCAATCTCCAAACTCTGCCAGGCTTTTTGAATGCTTTCGGTGAAGGTGCGCCCGATGGACATGACCTCCCCGACGGCTTTCATCTGGGTGGTCAATTCCTCATCAACACCTTCAAACTTGTCAAAATTAAAACGGGGGATTTTGGTGACCACATAATCGATGGCCGGTTCAAAACAGGCACTGGTGGTCCCGGTCACGTCATTGGGTAATTCATCCAGCGTGTAGCCCACGGCCAAGCGGGCTGCAACTTTGGCGATGGGGTATCCGGTCGCTTTCGAAGCAAGGGCCGAGGAGCGTGAGACCCTGGGGTTAATCTCGATGGCAATCATGCGGCCCGTTCCTGGATGCACGGCAAACTGCACATTACATCCTCCGGCAAAAGTCCCAATGGATCGCATCATCCTGATGGCAGCGTCCCGCATGTGTTGATATTGCTTATCGGTAAGCGTCTGCGAGGGGGCAACCGTCACAGAGTCTCCGGTATGGATGCCCATCGGGTCGATGTTCTCGATTGAACAAACGATGATGACGTTTTCATTGGCATCTCGCAAGAGTTCGAGTTCATATTCTTTCCATCCGAAGCAGCACTCTTCAATGAGGACTTCGTGGACGGGTGACATTTCAAGGCCCCGCGTCACTTTGCGTTCAAATTCCTCTGGGTTCCAGACGATGCCTCCGCCTGTGCCGCCCAGTGTAAAGCTGGGGCGGATAACCACCGGGATGCCACCCAATTCTTGCGTGATTTCTTTGGCTTCTAGGAGGCTTTTGGCGACGCGGCTTTTGGCCTGGTCAATCCCGATTTCCTCCATCAGGTCCCGGAACTGCTGGCGATCCTCCGTAATCTCGATGGCATCGATATCAACCCCAATCACTTCAACGCTCTGGTCTTTCCAATACCCTTGTTTATGCAAGACTTGCGCCAGATTAAGTGCTGTTTGCCCGCCCATGGTTGGAAGTACGGCATCAGGTTTTTCTATTTCGACAATTTTTTTGATGGATGCCGGAGTAAGCTCCCTGAGGTAGACCTGATCGGCAGTCATTGGATCGGTCATGATGGTTGCCGGATTCGAATTGACCAGAGTAACCTCGTATCCTTCGGCACGGAGGGCGCGTGAGGCTTGTGTGCCTGAATAATCAAATTCGCAGGCTTGACCAATAACGATGGGTCCAGAGCCAATGAGCAGAATTTTATGGATGTCGGTGCGTTTGGGCATCGGTCAGGGTGTGGTTGCGGAAAGTAAGGGTTGAATGATGGCTGCGAGGCGATACATGCTACGTTTCATCCCTCTTGCATTCAGGTGTAGGGGGTCGTAAAACAAGTAATCTTGAGCCGTTAGTGTATCACGTAGGTCAAGGAGAAAAACCTGGTGGGCGGCCGCAAAGGCCTTAAACAGACGTTGGGGTCGGTCATCCGAGGGGCGGTCGGGCAGTAATTGGTCCTGATAAGGAAAAACGGCAATAACCAATGGAATGGACCGATTCTGGCACCAATTCAGGATGCCGCGAATTTCGTTTCGGACGCGTTCCCAATTCTCATCCGAGTACAGCGGTGCGATCACAGTAGGATATCGGTAATTGTGCCAGTTTAGCCGTAGGGTACCGCGCATGAGTAGGTAGAAATAGCTGTGTTTGTCCAGCCAGGTTCGCATCTTTTGCTTCCAGGTGCTGCGGGTCTCCGAATCGACAATGAGGCTGGGGCGGGATACCGGCAAAGGGTCGTTGAGGCAATAGGCCAGCACCACAACATCCGGCTGGAGGGCCGCTCCAAATAATTCCAGAAACGAGCGCTCATGCCGGGTGGTGTACCCAACCGTTCCGGCATTCATCAAGATGGGTTGAGGGTCAATTTCGGGCGGCCATATGTTGTGAGCGGCATCGGATTCAGGGAGGCCGGGACCAAAAATCACCGAGTCTCCCAGCAACAGGATCCTTGATTGATCAGCGGTGGAAAGTTCTTTGCCGCGCAGGTGCTGGGTGTTGATGCCTACGGTTGCTCCCCAAACCACCCCCTGGTACTGTGCACGGTTCACATAGGGAAAACGGCCATCCCGTTCATCAAGGAGGCGTTTCTCGGCAAATTGGGGCACAAGCGTATCAGGTCCAATGATCCGTGTGCCCCATTCCAATATCAGCAGAATGAGGAGGGTAATGCAGGCCGTGATACCAAAGGCAAGTGCCGGACGCATATAGTATTAATCCAAGTGGTGTGCTATTCGTTGATTTTCAAATCGGGCAGTATTGCGTCCGCCGGGCATCGGCGGACGCAACAGTTTATGCTTCTACGTGCGAGAATGGCACAGCTTGAGTTATTAGTGGGCATTGACCAGCGGAGCGCCGGTAGGGGTCGTGCTGGATTCGGCAATGGCATCAATGAACTGATCGAACAAATACCGACTATCATGAGGGCCAGGTGAGGCTTCGGGGTGGTATTGCACAGAGAAGCCTTTGAAGGCCTTGAACCGAAGCCCTTCAACCGTCTGGTCGTTCAGGTTAATGTGGGTAACCGATGCTATGTGGTCAAGAATCCCCTCGGGATCTACAGAGAACCCATGATTTTGGGTGGTGATTTCGACATGGCCGAGATCGAGGTTCTTCACCGGCTGGTTTGCGCCCCGATGGCCCACATGCATCTTGTAGACCTGGATATCCTGCGTCAAGGCCAACAGTTGGTGACCCAGGCAAATGCCAAAGAGGGGGAGACCGGTTCGGGTTGCGGCCTGTGCTGTTTCAATCGCTTCGGGCATGGCTCTGGGATCTCCGGGTCCATTGGAGAAAAACAGCCCCTGAGGTTGCCAGTCCATCACATCGGCAAGTGGGGTATGGGCCGGAAAGACACGGACGGTGCTTCCTCTGGCCTGGAAGGAACGGAGGATGTTGCGTTTGACCCCGAAGTCAAAGACTGCAATCCGGGGACCTCCTCCACCTGAAAAGGTATAGGCCGCATTGGTGGTCACCCTTGAGGCCAACTCCAGTCCTTCCATCGAGGGCACGGCCCTGGCTTGAGCCACGAGGCGTTCATTGTCCAGCTCGGTTGCTGAAACCACAGCATTCATCACCCCATGTTTACGGATATGCCGCACCAGCCGCCGGGTATCAATACCGGAAATACCGACCAGTTCATGGCGTTGCATAAATTGCTGCAAGGCTTCCTGGGCCAGAAGGTTGGAGTACTGATGGGTGAAGGAGCGGACGATCAGCCCGGCGACCATCGGATGAGCGGCTTCCATATCCTCGTCATGGGCGCCATAGTTGCCGATGTGAGGGTACGTCATCATCATCAATTGGCCGTGGTAGGAGGGGTCCGTCAGGATCTCCTGGTAGCCGGTCATACTGGTATTAAAACATAGTTCTCCGCTGGTTTCGCCGGTATATCCGATGGATATACCAGTCAGAACCGTTCCGTCTTCAAGGGCAAGTTTGGCAGGATGGTCTGTCATGGTTTACAAGGCAAAGGTGGGCGGTAGCAGAGGGTATATAAAAAAAAGCCTTCCTCCCGGTGAAAGAGAAAGGTCAAATGCCAAAGGTGAGGGCCTCGGGGGTGTACCGGACCCTTTTGGGGCAAGTAAGGGGTTGTGGTGCATGCAGTAGCCGGGATTTCTCGGTTGCAGTGGAAAACCAGGATGCCTAAATGTACCGAAGATGCATATACTTCTCAAGGGGTAGAACAGACTTCCATATGAACTTCACCCGCTATTTTTAAGGAAGGGCTCAGTTGAGCAACATGGACAGCCGTTGGGCCGGGAATTTTAACAGTTGGCTCAAATACAGGGGGCATAGGCTTTTACCCTGAGGAACAGCACCCTTCGGCTAAGGTACAGTAACTGACCTAGCCCTGGAGCCAATGAAAGTGTCACGTTTAGATAAACTATACCGAACCTCTACCCGGTACCACATCCGGGTATTGGGGAGTATGGCAGGGGTACTCGTCCTGCTCATTGGCATGGTGAGGTATTGGCCGCTACCTGAGGCCGAAGCACCCAGGGAACAGGTGTTTCATACGCAGGGACGGGAAGTCGTAACGCTGGAAATGATAGAACCAACGAGTCAGGTGGCCCAGCGTCCACCACCACCCGCACCCCTACCGCCTATTGAAGTGCCTGACGATGTGGAATTGGAAGAAGAATTTGAGATTCTTGAAGAAATAAGTACAGACACCGGAGCGGAGATTGCCGAAGTAGGAGCGGGGCCCGTCAATACCGGCCCCGCCCTCATTGCCCAGGCCGATCAATCTCCCAAACCTTTTCGGTTTGTGGAACCTGTATATCCCCCGGAGGCACGAAATCGCAAAATAAAAGCCCAGATTTCGGTTGAGGTGCTGGTCGATGAAAAGGGGCGTGTTGTGGAATCAAAGATCATTGATCGGTTCCTGCTGGGTGAGAAGGATGAGCCCCCTACCCCTGTTGAAAAACTGGGATACAGGCTCGAAGAAGAGGCTTTGGTGGCTGCTGAAGGCTGGCGGTTCCGACCGGGGCGGCACAATGGAAGAGTGGTGCAAACCTATACAATACTTACTTTTAGTTTTGGTATCTGAGTACATAATACAACATCGTCCGCCAGTAAAAGATATATTTTTCCACCGCTGTGTTACTTCTCTAATCCAAATCGCGGCTTCCGTATTGACTTCTTAATGGTTGGTGGTGGATGGGGGGACCCCAAGTAAACCTGACTTTCGTCGGTGCACGCGGGGCCCCTTTCCCTTTTTAAACGGTTTTGGGCGTAGGGGCTAGGAAAGGGATCGTAAGAGAGAACAAAATATCATATCCTCGGTTTTTACATCATACTCCCACTCGCTACACGGTAGCACAGCAATGAACTTGCATGCGTAGCCTCGTTTTCTCAATCGTATTTATTGTCTTCATAGGGTTTATGACCCCGGTACAAAGCCAGGTCCTTCGGGATGGGGCAAACCAGCAAGTGCCGGTACGGGTCTATGGGGAAGGCAATGGTTTTTCCCTCAATAAACTCTTCAGCCCGGAGCATTTCCAACTCCGGCACTCCTATGAGATGAGCTACAATAGTTTTGGGGGGCAAGGCATGACGTTGGGTACCTATACCAGCAGCCTTATGTGGCAGTTCAACCAGAAACTGGCAGCGCGGGCAGATATTGCTTTTTCGCATACTCCTTTTGGCACCGGCGGTTTTCAGCAGGCGCTGGGGCGCGATTCCTATGGGAAGATCTACCTGAAAAATGCAGAAATTGCATACCGGCCGACTGAAAACATGCAGCTGAATCTGTCATTCCGTCAAAGCCCCTATGGGCGATATATGCAGCCCTATGGATATGGCTATCATCCCTATGGTAGATCTTATTATGGTATGACCCTCCAGTCGCACGAGGCCGATCTGTATTGGAGAGGGCGTTAAAGCACGTGTAATCCATATCCCTATGGCGAATCGAGGCATTGTCCACCAACTCCCACGTGCAATATGAGTGCACCCCGGCGTTCATGGACCAACTATCTCCTCAATGGGGCCATTCTTCTGACTGGAACGTTCGCCCTGATCCTGTTATATGCCCTCCTTTCGCATTTCCTGAACCCCCAAACGCCGCCGGTAAGTCTTGAAACCGAACAACCCCTGAGCAAAATACAAGTCGAAGTTCGGAATGGCTGTGGCAAAGCAGGGGTGGCCGGGCGTGTAACCCGATATTTACGTGAACAGGGTTACGACGTGGTCGAAAGTGGGAATTATCAAGTCTTCGATGTGGCCCAGACCGTCGTGCTGGATCGATCCGGTGACATGGATGCGGCCCGCCGCATTGCAGATGACCTCGGTGTTCAGACCGATGGCGTTAAGCAAGAACTCAAACCCGAACTTTACCTGGATACCTCCGTAATCGTAGGTCGTGACTACGAAGGGTTATTGCCTTTTCAACAGAACCCATAGCATATGGCACAACATTTTACGGCAAAATCAACGGTGCTTCGTGAAACACAGGCATCACCGACGCCCAAATCCCGAAAAACGTCGGCTTCTTCAGCTACCCTGGTCAAGACGTTTGTGAACGCCTTACAGACGAAGAAGGGCACACACATTTCCGTGATCAACATGCGAAATGTAAGCGGAATTACTGACTATTTTGTACTCTGCACGGGAACCTCCGATCAGCAGATCAAGGCACTCGCCGATGCTGTTCGCGTGGATGCTAAAGAAAAGCATGCAGAGCTGCCCTGGCACATAGAAGGGTACGAAGCACGTCGATGGGTGGTGATGGACTACGTTGACGTTGTTGTACATATCCTCGATGCAGAGCGGCGTGCCTTTTATGACCTGGAGCGGCTCTGGGCAGATGCTCCGATTGAGCATGTGGCAGATGACGCCTCCTCGATCTCCTTATTGGAGGATGCCCCCTCTTAAACTCACCTTTCATGCCTGCTATTCGCACCCTATTTGGTGGAACCCTGGTCGGGCTGTTTATCCTTACCGGGTGTACAACCCTGCCGGATGCAAGATCTCCTGCTTCTCCCGATGAGCAATTTGGCCATCGGTATGATGAGACCTCTCCAGAAGGGAGAGAGACTGCGCTGATCCGTTCCCCGGAGCAGGATGTAGACTATGATGTGTATCCGGCAACCTTTGACTCGGTTCATGTACGCGTTGCAGGGGTAGACCAACGTACGGAAACCGGGTATCCCGTCGATGTCCTTGTAAAAGGAGCATTCCCTGACGGATGCCTGGAACTCCACGAACTTGTACAGGACATGACCCCCACAAAGACGGAAGTCTCGCTGAGTATGCGCCGTACCCGTGGCGCGATCTGTACGCAGGTCGTTCGTCCTTATCGTTTTTATTTTACCCTGGAAGGGATGTACCCCGAAGGCGAGCATCTGATCACTTTGAACGGTCGCGAAGTCCCATTCCAGATCCGATAGCCTTCGAGTCTGATAAGGCACGCAAGTAATACGGATATAATTTCGCACCCATCAAAAGAGACGGGCCTAATCTTGCTGTCCATCCGAACCGTGCTTTCTTTCGGATTACTGGTTGGCATGCTCCTTATTCCAATGCTTGCCCTCACCTTTAGCGGGGGAGCACCAGCCCGACGCACCGGTGCACCGGGAGAACGAACCTGCAACTCAACGGGATGCCACAACACCTTCGCACTCAATAGTGGTACAGGGCGCATTGTTATCGGGCTCCCTGAAGGGGTTCAACCGGCAACGACAGCAGAAGTCAGGATAGATGTTTCAGGTAGTGCTACACGTTACGGTTTTGAAATCACAGCCCTGGACGAGGAGAACAACCCGGTTGGCGATTGGCTGTTAACCGATTCAACAGCGTTTGCGGGTACCAGCACAGCGCATGTCACCCACCGGTTTGCTTCACAAACAGGGACCTGGGTGTTCCACTGGCATGCGCCTGATGCTGTAGTGGGGCCCGTTACATTTTATGCTGCCGGCGTTGAAGGCAACGGGCGTGATGGGAACCAGGGCGACCATGTCTATACCACACAGGCCACACTAAATGTGGCTATTGACGTAGGCAACGAACGGGATGAAATCCCGGACGCAATGCACTTGTTTACCGCCTATCCGAATCCATTTCGAGACGAGGTCACACTTTCCTATACCCTTACATCGGTGCAACCTGTTACCTTAAGCGTCTTCGATTTGCAAGGGCGAAAAGTTCAGGAACTCATTGATGGTATACGAGGTGTAGGATGGCATACCTTGCACTGGGATAGTCGGGATCTCTCATCGGGAAGGTATATTCTTCAGTTTCAGATGCTTTATGGGGCATACACTCGAGTAATAATAAAGGAGTAGGATGAGTTCGAAGTTTTATTTGGCAAGTGGTGCCATCATAGCGGGGTTGGCCGTGATGGCGGGTGCGTTTGGTGCCCATGCCTTGAAGGGGCAAATTCCAGATCCAGTGTTGGTCACGTTTGAATTGGCTGTACGTTACCAGATGTACCACGCCCTGGCGTTGTGCTTTGCAGGGTGGGCGATGGATCGGTGGACAGGAAAAGGGGCAGGGCGTGCGGCGTTTTGCTTCCTAATCGGAATCGTTATTTTTTCCGGTAGTTTGTACCTCCTGGTTATTACCGGTTACAGATGGTTAGGTGCCGTGACCCCGTTTGGCGGGTTGGCTTTTATACTCGGATGGATGCTGCTGGCGGGTCATCTCTATAATCAAGAGGAGTAGCTTATTCCAATTCTTCGAGCAGGAGCAAGAAACTGGGCACCAGGTGGTGGTGTTCGGCAAGCGCGATGAGGACCTCAGCCGTTTCTTCAGGGGTCTCGTACAAGCCATACGTCTTTCCGTCAGTGGCATAAAAAAACTCGAATTCCTCCTCATCCTCTTCTTCCTCGGCCCAACGCACTGCCTCTTCGATCAAATATTGCCCCTCTTCCGGATCAAAAGAAGCCAGGAATCGCTCTTCCCTCGAATCCTGATCAATCAGGCTAATGTTGCCCAGTGTATTGTGCTCAGGATCATAAAACAAGACCTCGGCAAGTAAGCGGTGCGCAAAATGTGCCATGTCAAAGGGTACTTCTTTCATAACTAAAGGATGATCTTGTTTGGCCGGGGTTTACGCGTTAAGGGATAGACCTTGATCCGGGGATGCGGTTCCATCACTTGACATCTCTTGGGGATATTGTTATACTAAACATACTAGAAATGTCAAGTTGCAAGGCAAGCACACGACACGACGCGTTTATTGGAGGTAAGGCCGATTAAACTTCGGCGCGTAACGCAAGTCCTGTTCAGGTCAATTTCCCACCTGCGCTGCGAGACCTCTATCTCCACGATACGCCGGCTCGGTTAAATGTAAGCCAAATAAGCTGCAACTAATCTACTGAAAACACAGCATTTGTTGCTTAATAAGAGGCGACCGAGAGCATCTGCTGGTATATGCATCGTAACCCTAAGGAGGCTGCTACATGCTACCGTTCGTAAAGTCCTTCACCCGTTGGACCCTATTCATTTACTGTGCCTTCCTGTGGCTACCTAACGTGCAGGCACAGGGGGTAAAGGCCGGCGTTCATTTTATCAACGGCAATACCTTGTCCGTTCAGGCCCATCCAGAGGAGAAGGTGGATCTGTCTCTGAGTGCAGTGCAGTTTGTCCTTCGCTGGGAATCTTCATCAGCGGATTTTAATCTGGATGAGGTGATCGATTCCGCTTTTGAAATCGAGCAAGTGGGGGCCGGACAGAAGGATGGGTACAATTACAAGTATTATTCTGGCATTCCCGTCCCGTGGGTGGGTGTAAATTGGGAAGCCAGTGGAGGGCCATATGAATTGGCCCAGATTCGCGTCTCTGGAGCTGGTACCATTGCACTGGCTCCGAATACATTTTTAGAGTTTGGGGCTGGTGATTGGTACATCGAATTTGAAGGGGTCGATTTTACCAACAGTGAATTCGCTGAAGCCGAAGCAAACAATGGCTCGCTACCGGTTGAATTAGAAGGATTTGCTGCCCATGTGGTAGCGCGTGGCGTTGCCTTGCGTTGGCGGACCCTCTCCGAAGAAGAAAATGCGGGGTTCCATGTAGAGTACGCCGATAACCCAGGTGCATTCGAATCGAAAGCTTTTATTACTGGAGCAGGTACGACGCATGAGGCACAGGCCTACAGCTACCAGTTTGAGGAATTACCCATCGGAACCCATTGGTTCCGGCTGAGGCAAGTTGATTTTGACGGGACGACCAGCTACTCCTCAACACTTGAGGTTGACATCACCCTGCCGGGGTTGTACGCGCTGGATCCGGCCTATCCGAATCCCTTTGTAGATGTTACTACGCTCCGGTTTGCGGTTCAGCAAGATCAACGGGTTACGCTGGATCTCTATGATATTCAGGGCCGATTGATTCGCACATTGCTCGAAGGCCCTATGGAGGGCGGGCGGATGTATGATGTCGATCTGGAGGCCAAAGGGTTATCCAGCGGGCTTTATATCGTACGCCTGAGAGGGGACGAGTTTGTTGCCAGCCGAAAAGTAGTCCTTGCACGATAACCTCACCCATTCATCGTGCACTAGACGATCTGTTCGATCATAAATGGAGGTTTCATGTTAGGTGTGTTTTCGAAACATAGGGAGCATCTAATCGGATCCAGAAAAGGGGCAGGAATTTTCCTGCTCCTGTTTCTGTTTTTGATCCCATCCGGGTTAATGGCACAGGAGAAGGTGAAGAAAGCCAAACCCAGTGTCAAAAGGGGCCTCTATGAGCAATCGTTTGACGTCGAGCTTACAAGTGCTACACCCGGAGCCACCATACGCTTTACGCTGGATGGATCGGCACCCACACGTAGCCGAGGTACCCGGTACGTCGAGCCCCTTCGCATCCGTAATACCACAATGCTGCGGATGATGGCCTACAAAGCCGGAATGCAAGATTCCAAGGTGACCACACACACCTACATCTTCCTCGACGATGTCTTGTCCCAGTCCGAGAATCAACCGGGCTATCCGAACTGGTCCATTGACGGGGCATTGGACCCACGAGGGTACCGGCTCGATTATGAGATGGACCCATCCGTCGTAAATAGTGGTAGCTACCGGAACATGATTCGGCAGGCATTGCAGGATATTCCCTCGCTTTCTATTGTCATGAACAAGGATGATATGTTCGGCAACAGTAGTGGGATATACCGCAAAGGAGGGGATGGCCACAACCGGAATCACGAAAAACCAGCATCCATTGAGTTGATTTATCCGGGCGAACCGGATGAGGGATTTCATATCAATGCTGGAATCCGTCCACATAGCCATATTAACCTGAAGCGATCCTTCAAACTGCTTTTCAAGTCTGAATATGGAGAGGCAAACCTCGACTATCCATTCTTTGAAAAGGCAGCCCTCAACAGTGAAACGGCTGTCGAAAAGTTTGACCAACTGGTGCTGCGGGCCGGGACGAACCGGAGCATCGTCGGCTACATGCCGGAAAATCAAAAGAAAGCCGTTTACATCCGGGATGAATGGGCACGCCAAACCCAAATTGAAATGAGCGGTGTGGGATCGCACGGCCTTTTCGTTCATCTCTACATCAATGGATTCTATTGGGGGGTCTATAATGCCGTAGAACGCCCGGATGATCATTTCGCCTCGGAATACCTCGGTGGTAACGCTGAAGATTGGTTCGCGGGCAACCACGGGGGAGACGTAGGTGGCAATGATGACCGGTGGGACTACCTGCGGAATACGCTGAGTTACCGGGACTTACGTAACGCATCTTATTTCAACCAGGCGAAAGATCACATTGATTTTACAAGCTTTGCCGACTACGTCTTGCAATACTTCTACAATGGTGGGGGGGATTGGCAGGAATCGGCGAGTGAGAACAATTTTTACTACGCCAATCGAAACAGCCCGCCCGGTCCGATCCGGTTCTTTGTGTGGGATGCCGAAAGCTCCTGGTTCGATAGTGCGCCAGCTCCCATGCGGCGGCCGGGCCGGTCGCATGATGATGCCTGGATCAAGCCTCAATTTTTAACCCCCAGTGAAGGGAGCCCCCATCCGTTCACACGGGACAGGAACACCATCGCTCGGATCTTTCGGGCGTTGATGCGGAATGATGAGTTCCGGCTGCTCTTCGCTGATCGGGTGTATAAACACCTCTATCATGGAGGAGCATTGACGGATCAGGCTTCCCGTGAACGCTGGAGCACGTTGGCCAATAGAATTGAAGGCGCCATCGTTGCAGAGTTTGCCCGTTGGGGAGACGGCAAGACCCCGGATTCCAATACCGGTGTTTCCAGTCGTTTTGACCGGAATGCCCACTGGTATGGGGCACGGGACGAGGTCCTCCAGAAGATGCAGGGCAATGCAAACAGACTTATCCGTTTGCTCAGAAATCAGACCATGGAAGGGCAGAAAATGTACCCTTCCTTTGATCCCCCTCAGTTTAGCCGGCAAGGCGGGCGGGTCCCTGCGGGATTTGATCTGACCATGTCTCGGCCACAGGGCAATGGGACCATTTATTATTCTACCGACGGCTCCGATCCGCGCTCAGGCGGAACGGTCTATAGTGGAGCCGTACCCATTCGGGGAACAGCAACCATCAAGGCACGGATCAAAAATGGATCAAAGTGGAGCGCCCTGAACGAGGCCACATTCTATGGCGAACAAGATTGGTCTGGCCTTGTGATCAACGAGATCATGTACAATCCGGCCAGCGAAGGGTTTATTGGTGGGGATGATTTTGTAGATGGCGATGAGTTCGAATTCCTCGAACTCTACAATGCCGGCAACCACAGCCTGGACCTCGGGTTGATTCAGTTCACGGAAGGTATCGAGTTTACCTTTGAAGAAGGTACCATGATGGAAGCCGGTACGTTTATCGTACTGGCCGAAAATCCTGAGTTGTTCGAATCGCGTTATGGGTTTGCCCCCTTCGGCAAATTTGCAGGTAAGCTCTCAAACGCTGGAGAAGAACTCCAACTTGCTGATGGGTCGGGCCGGGTCATTGATGAAGTTGAATATGATGACGAAGACCCCTGGCCAACAGGCTCCGATGGCTCAGGACGTTCTCTGGTGCTCATCGATCCAGGGTTAGACAACAGCCAGGCCAGTGCCTGGAGGGATTCAAGAGAAGAAGGGGGGAGCCCAGGGGATGGCAATGTCTCCAATACCTCACCCGAAATCACCATGGTCTCGCCCACTGATGGGGGGCGCATAGAACCCGGTGATCCGGTCCCCTTCCGCATTAACGCATCTGACCCCGATCCGGATGGCCGGGTAGAAAAGGTCACGTTTTATGCAGGGCCTATCGAACTGGGAGAGGATGATTCCTCTCCTTTTGATATGGACTTTGACCTGGCTGTGGGGACCTATTCGGTACGCGCCATTGCAACAGATAACCTGGGGGCCCAAACGGCAACACCATGGGCAGACATCCGCGTGGAAGCCGCACAGGCCTGTACACCGGATACGCCCGGCATCGTCATTACGGAGATCAATTACAATCCTCCGGATGACCTGGCCGCTGGCGACTGGGTTGAACTCTACAACCCTTCAAATGCCAATGTTGATCTATCCGGCTGGGTCCTGAAGGATGAGGTGAACACCAATGCCATTACTTTTGCCAATGGGACGGGAATACCCCCAATGGAATATCTTGTGATTGTTCGTGATAGTGCATTGTTTAGTACCGTGCATCCCGACGTCACAAATTACACGGGCCAGTTCAACTTCAACCTCAGTACGGGAGATGACACGGTTTGGCTCTACAGCCCATCGGGCTGTGCCGTAGATGCGGTAAATTATGAGGATTCCACACCCTGGCCCTCCGAACCTGATGGTACCGGCGCAACGCTCGAATTGATCGATCCTGAACTGGACAATGCAGAGGCTGAAAATTGGGGGGCCTCGCCTCAATATGGTGGAACACCTGGGCAGCCCAATGCCTTCGGCTCTCCATTGATACGCCTGCTTTCCCCGGCAGATGGTGCCCGATTTGGCCGGAATGAAAACATCACCTTCTCCATTTTTGCCACAGACAACGAACCGACCGTAAATGTTGAGGTATTTGCTGACAAGCAAAGCCTTGGCATTGCCGAGTCACAGGGTGATGATCGGTACAGACTGATTTGGCCCTCCGTAGCCCCTGGAACATACGAAATCTACGTCGTGGGGAGTGATTCAGATGGCCGTCAGACGCAGTCACCCACCATTACGATAACGGTTAGCCAGGCCATCGGGCTGATCTCTTCCGGCTCAAGTTGGCGGTATCACGATGGGGGGCAAGACCTGGGTACAGACTGGCGCTCTGCGTCCTATAACGATTCCTCCTGGGATGAAGGGGAGGCCCAACTCGGATATGGTGATGATGATGAAGCTACGGTGCTGAGTTTCGGCTCCGATCCGAACAATAAAAACCCAACGGTCTATTTCCGGAAACGCTTTAATGTCAATAATGTGGCACAATTTGTTGGCCTGACGGTCCATCTCCTGCGCGATGATGGGGCTGTCGTCTATATCAATGGACGGGAAGTTGTCAGATCCAATATGCCGGATGGCGAGATTTCCTACAGGACGTATGCTGCTTCTGCAGTTGCAGTACCCGAGGAATCCATTTACTTCTCCTATCCTTTCAAATTGGTGGTCTACCCTGGTCTTTTGGTTGAAGGCGAGAACGTGATCGCTGTTGAAGTGCATCAGCGTGAGCGGGGCAGTTCCGACATAAGTTTTGACTTGGCCCTGGAAGGAAACGTGCCGGGTGTGTACGCCAATGTACAGGCTTTGCTGCAAGGAAGTTATATCGGACAAGGCGCAATGGGGGCCTGGTTGAATGAACTGGAATTACTCCCGCTCGCCCATCCTTATGCAGCCGCACCCTGGAAGTACGGTGGGGCTGAAGCAGTAGAGGCCCTTCCCCACGAGCACATTGTGGACTGGGTATTGATGGAACTCCGTACCGCACCCGAAGCAACCTCAACCGTTGCACAGAAAGCTGCCTTCATCACCGCAGAAGGGAAGGTCGTGGACCTTGACGGGGAGAGCATGGTACCCTTTGAAGGCCTGGAACCGGGCGCTTATTATCTGGTGTTGCGCCATCGAAATCATCTGGGTGTGATGAGTGCCGAACCTGTACCCCTGGCAGCCGACTCCTCAACAGCACTTTACAACTTCTCTGAAGCGGGGGGACGGGCGTATCAGGACGATCAAGCGCCCATGGTCAAAATGATCGATGGTTTCTATGCGCTCGTTGGCGGGGATGCGAGTGGGGATGGAATATTGGTTCGGTATGATGGGCCTCAAAACGATCGCGAGGCTTTGGTCACTGCGCTGGGAGGAAACATTGGCAGTATTCAATTTGGGTACAACAATGGCGACCTGAATATGGATGGATTGGTTCGATACAATGGCCCACGGAATGACCGCACCTTGATTCTCAGGGCCACTGGAGGGCCAGAATTGGTTCGGCGTTCTCAAGTGCCTCAATAGCAGTTTTATGGCGGATTGAACCGTTCGCGATAAGGGTCGTATATAGCGCGTTTAGCCTCACTCCTTCAAACGCTGCTACACGACCTAAATGCACCGATTCGCCGGCCTGTTTCTCGTTGGCCTTTTTGCCCTATCCAGTTGTACCCCAAACGCCGATTCGCAAACTGCTTCTGAACCTGTTCGTTCATATCATCCCGGTTCCGATTCCCTGAGGTTTCCGGGTGAAGTTCACTTGCGCAATATTCGCCAGCTTACCTTTGGGGGTAACAATGCAGAAGCGTATTTTAGCTTTGACGATAAACAACTCATTTTCCAAAGCGATCACGAGGCGATAAACAGTCAGGGCTGTGACCAAATCTTTCGAATGAATACGGATGGTTCGCCGTTGCAAGATGGCGCAACGTACCAATTGGTCTCAACCGGGAAAGGCCGGACCACCTGTAGTTATTTTCTGGCAGATGGCCGCATTGTATATGGTACAACCCATGGTGCAGCCCCGGCTTGTCCTGAAAAACCGATGTTTGCGGAAGGCCGGTACGTGTGGCCCATCTATGACACCTTTGATATCTACGTCGCCAATGCCGATGGCTCTGCGCCGGAATTGCTCATTGGAGGGCCAGGGTATGATGCTGAGGCTACAGCCTCTCCTGATGGTCGTTACCTTATCTATACCTCTACCAAATCCGGCGATCTGGAACTTTGGCGCTATGATCTTGAGACCAAAGAAGACCTACAGCTCACGAACACATTAGGATATGACGGAGGCGCATTTTTCTCGCGGGACTCCCAAAAAATCGTGTGGCGTGCCAGCCGACCGGAAGGTGAAGAAGCCAAGCTTTATCAACAGTTGCTTGACCAAGGATTGGTGGAGCCCCAAGCGCTGAACATCTTCGTGGCGGATATTGACGGCCAGAATGTCCAACAAATTACTGACTTTCCTGGGGCAAACTGGGCCCCGTTTTTCCATCCCAACGGAAATCAGATATTCTTCTCCTCTAACCACCATACCCTGGCCGAAGGGGGGCGTGTATTTGATGTCTTTCTGATCAACATGGATGGCACCGGCCTGTCCCAGGTCACCCATTCCGGTACCTTCGATGCCTTCCCGATGATTTCCTATGATGGCACCCAATTTGTTTTTGCCTCTAACCGGAATGCTTCACGCACGCCAACACGGGACACCAACATTTTTGTTGCAGATTGGGTTGATGCACCGGAACAGGTTGACCTAGATTTTGGGGGCTCGGAATAGGGGAAACCTTCCAGGTTAGGGTACGGTGGGGTATTGGTTAACGTCAAGGACCGCACGTAGGGTATCCAGGCTGATGTTGGCCCCACATAGCACAATGGCAACCCGCTTACCGGCATACATCGTTCGCGTTTTCTGAAACCCGGCCAGGGCAGTAGCAGCAGCACCTTCGATCAACTTGTGGTGTACCCCCATAAATTGCCGGAGGGCAGAGGCAATTTCCTCCTCGGTTACCCTTACGTAATCATCTACCAGGTCCTGGCAAATGGGGAAGGTAATTGCACCCGGTTCAATTCCCCCGGCTGTGCCATCGGACAGGGTGGGTAAACCAGGGACTTCTACAATTACGCCATGTTCGACAGAGGCGATCATGGCAGCAGAACGCACCGGGGAGCAGCCAATGACCTCTATATTGGGTGCTATCGATTTAAGGTAACCTGCTATGCCTGATAGCATACCGCCTCCGCCAAGGGAGGCAAAAACGGCATCAGGTGTAGGCATCTGCTCAAGGAGTTCTATTCCGATGGTTCCTTGCCCCGCCAATACGGCCATGTCATTGTAAGGGGAGAGGTAGGCCATACCTGAGGCCGCTGCGTACCGACGAGCAAAGGCCTCTGTATCTACCGGATCCTCGCCTTCCATTTCGACCACTGCCCCGAAACGTTTGATGGCCTCCACTTTGGTCGCTGATGCCCCATGAGGGACGAAGACCAATACTTTGGTATGAAGGGCTTCCCCAGCATAGGCTACGGCTGCGCCATGATTTCCGGTAGAAGCGGCCACTACGCCAAGACGTCGTTCTGCCTCGGAAAGTGAGAGGAGTTTGCTAAATGCCCCCCGGACTTTGAAAGAGCCGGTATGCTGAAGTTGCTCGTGCTTGAACCATACCTGCGTCACCCCACGCCCAAACCAGGATGATTCTTCTACTGGCGTTGTGCGTACATATGGACGGATCAAGGATTCCGCTTCAAGAACCGCTTGGGCAATAGAGGGCATGAGCAGGTGGGTAGAAGATGAACAAGAAGACGAGGTCAAATTAAGCGATCAATCCGCTCAAATCAGGACTGAAACGGGAATTGACGTTGATTTCTAAAGGTATGAGAACTATTTTTAGGCTAACCTAAAAATCAAAGGCCATGAAGACGCAAGCGATAGAAGATTACTTGAAAGCGGTATTTGAGATCGGCGGGCAGCAGGACCGTGTAGGCACAACGGCCCTTGCCGAACATCTTGGGGTAACGCCTGCGTCGGCAACCGGGATGATCAAGAAGTTGGCCGAGATGGAATTCGTCCGCTATGAAAAATACCAGGGGGTTTCCTTAACCAAGGAAGGGCGCAAAGTTGCACTTGAAATCATTCGTCATCATCGGTTGGTCGAGTTGTATCTGGTCAAGGCCCTGGGGGTACCCTGGGACAAGGTGCATGAGGAGGCCGAAAAATGGGAGCACATCCTCTCTGAAGACCTCGAAGACCGGATGGACGCGGCTCTGGGGCACCCGGATCGTGATCCACACGGGGCTCCCATTCCGCAGCGGGACGGGAGTATGTCTATTCGTGAGCGCATCCCCCTCACACAGGTTCAGCCGGGTCATACGGCCATTGTCTCGGAAGTCAGTGATCACGACTCCGCATTGCTCCGCTATGTAGGGACCATGGGATTGTATCCAGAGACCCGTATCAACGTGGTTGATGTGGCCCCCTTTAATGGCCCCATCACCGTTCAAAATGAGTTGGGTGAGGCGCACGTTATTGGCCGTGAAGCCGCGCATTATATCTTTCTGGCCGCCATAAAACCTTTTTCTTCTTCCTGATGCGACAGCAGTTCCAACACGATTTCGTTTTCTTCATCGTGGTCTTGTTTTCCTTGACCGCTGGGTGCCAGCCTGCGCATCCCGAGCATGGCCCCAATGATCGGCTAAACATCGTGGCAACCACCAGCATGATTGCTGATTTGGTTTCCGTTATTGCAGGGCAAGACGCCGATGTCATTGGATTAATGGGGCCGGGTGTTGATCCTCATCTGTATAAAGCCAGCGAAGGCGACGTTGCCCGAATGGCCAATGCCGATGCGATCTTCTACAATGGCCTCCATCTGGAAGGTAAAATGGGGGAGATCTTCGAACAGATGCACCGGCTCAAGCCGACCCATGCCGTGGCAGAGCAATCCATTCCGGACTCCTTGCTGATTGAATCTGAATTGTTCGTAGGCAATTACGATCCCCATACGTGGTTTGATGTAATGCGATGGAAGCGCGTGGCCCAGTATACAGGAGAACGGCTTGCCGAATTGAAACCGGAACATGCCGAATCCTTTAAGTCACGCACAACGGCCTATCTTTCTGCCCTGGATTCGTTGGATGCCTACATCAGAACGGCCTTGCAAGTCATCCCTGAACAGCAACGTGTGCTCGTGACGGCCCATGATGCCTTCGGATATTTTGGGGAGGCTTACGGGTTTGAAGTCAGAGGACTTCAAGGGTTGAGTACGGCCACCGAAGCCGGGACAGCCGATGTGCAAGCGCTTGTGTCTTTTATTGTAGAACGCCGGATACCTGCCATGTTTGTCGAAACCTCAGTCCCGGCCCGGAGCATAGAAGCCGTTCAGGCTGCTGTACGAGACCGGGGGTTTAATGTGGAGATCGGCGGGTATTTGTATTCAGATGCCCTGGGCTCTCCTGATACACCCGAAGCGACGTACATCGGGACGGTTCGTTCCAACGTGGATACGATTGTAAAAGCCCTGGGCCGTCAAGCACCTGCCTAGAACCCTGGATCAATGGGAAAGACCAAATCAACACCTGCTATAGAGGTCATGGACCTCACGGTGGCCTACCATAACAAGCCCGTACTCTGGGACATCGACCTGACGGTGCCGGAAGGTATTCTCATGGCAATCGTCGGCCCCAACGGGGCAGGGAAAACCACATTGATCAAAGCCATACTCGGTTTACTGGACAAGGCGGCAGGTGAAGTCAGGATATATGGCAAACCTTATGAAAAACAAAGGCGTAAGGTGGGGTATGTGCCGCAGAGAGGCAGTGTGGACTGGGACTTCCCGACCAACGTGCTGGACGTCGTAATGATGGGCATGTACGGCCAACTGGGATGGTTCAAGCGGCCCGGTAAAAAGGAGCGGGAGCGGGCTATGAAAGCCCTCGTTGAGGTCGGGATGGAAGCCTATGCCTATCGGCAGATCAGCCAGCTTTCAGGGGGGCAACAGCAACGCGTTTTTCTAGCCCGGGCATTGGTGCAGGATGCACAGGTGTATTTCATGGATGAGCCGTTTCAGGGGGTGGATGCGGTAACCGAACGGGCCATCATCACCCTCCTGCGGACCATGCGCAATGAAGGAAAGACCGTAATCGTTGTCCATCACGATCTCCAGACGGTTCCGGAATATTTCGACTGGGTGTTTCTCCTGAACGTCAGGCGCATCGCTGATGGCCCTGTCGCAGACGTATTTACCGAGGAAAACCTGCGGATTGCTTATGGGGGGCGGGTAGGATTCTTACAAACCAATCCCCATACCTCTTCCGTCATTGAAGCCGAATAACCAGCGGAATACGTGGACGCCCTCTTGTTTGATTATACACTTCGCACCGTTGCGCTTGGGGCTGCTGTACTAGGTATATGTAGTGGAACCCTGGGGACGTATGCTGTGCTCCGGGGGCAGAGTTTATTGGGTGATGCCATCTCACATGCTGCGCTTCCGGGCATTGCACTGGCTTTTATGCTTACGGGAAGCAAGACGCCTCTGGTCCTCGTCTTGGGTGCGGCCCTGATTGGATGGGTCGCTACGTTGTTTATCATGCAGATCGTTGAACGCACCCGCATTAAGTATGATGCGGCGTTAGGGCTTCTGCTGTCGGTGTTTTTTGGGTTTGGTCTCGTATTGCTCACGTTCATCCAACGCCGGCCGGATGCCGCACAGGCTGGGCTGGACCGGTTCCTGTTTGGACAAGCCGCAGCCATCATTGAGCGTGATGTCTGGACGATTGCCTTGCTCGGTTGTCTGGCCCTGGCGGGTATGTTACTCTTCTGGAAAGAGTTCAAATTGCTGAGTTTCGATGCGGATTATGGTGGGAGTATGGGATTCCCCATGATGAGGTTGGATGTCTTTATGACCTTGCTGTTGGTCATCGCGATTGTTCTGGGGTTGCAAATGGTAGGGGTGGTGTTGATGAGTGCAATGTTGGTGGCCCCGGCAGCAGCAGCCCGGCAATGGACAGATCGCCTGGGTGTAATGGTCATGGTTGCAGGTGTGGTTGGGGCCATAGCCGGGGTATCGGGCGCCTTGCTCAGCAGTGTTACCCCCAACCTACCGACGGGTCCAACCATTGTCCTCTGTGCAGGCGGAATCGTTGTGTTTTCTTTGCTGTTTGCACCGAATCGGGGATTGATTCAGCGGGCATTCCAGATGTGGAAAAACCGGCAGCGATTGCAAATCAGAGTCGTGTTGGCAAACATGTATGCTTTAGCGGCACAGCATCAGGACCTGCACCATCCCCATGCAATAGGGGCACTAGAGACGATGACAGCCGATAAAAAAAGTGTAGCGCATAACCTCGTCGTGTTATCAGAATTGGGCTGGGTCATTGAGCAAAATCCCGGCCATTGGTCCCTGACCCAGGATGGTATAGCAGAGGCGAGCAGCATGCTAGATGGAAATGTGCAGGAGGGGCGCAGGTGACGTACATTCAGTTTGAAATTCAACTCGTCGCGGCAGTTGTTGCTGCAGCATGTGCCCTACTCGGGGTATTTCTCATCCTGCGAAAGATGGCGATGATCAGCGATGTCATTAGCCATGCGATATTGCCGGGTATTGTACTTGCCTTCTTTGTTACGAACGACCTCAACTCTCCCTTGTTAATTGCGGCAGCGGCGTTAACCGGTGTGGTGACTGTATTTCTCGTTGAACTCTTTAAGCAAACCCGGCTGGTCAAGGAAGATGCTGCCATGGGGTTGGTGTTTCCCATTTTGTTTAGCATTGGCGTGGTCTTGATTACGCAATTCGCCGGGGATGTGCACCTGGACATGGATTCAGTTCTGTTGGGGGAGTTGGCGTTTGCCCCCTTTGATCGGCTGATTGTTGCTGGTCAGGATTGGGGGCCGGTATCTCTCTATACCATGCTTGCCATATTGATCGTTTCCGGGGTGTTTATTGCCTTGTTCTATAAGGAGCTGAAAATCACAACATTTGATTCTGGGCTGGCTGCTACTCTGGGGTTTATGCCCCTGGCATTGCACTATGGCCTGATGACGTTGGTCTCGGTAACTGCAGTCGGGGCCTTCGATGCCGTAGGGTCCATACTGGTTGTTGCGCTGATGATCGGGCCTGGGGCAGCAGCGTATTTGCTCACGGATCGCCTTTCTATCATGCTGGTGCTGAGTGTCTGTCTGGGCATCGTCTCGGCGGTGGCTGGGTATTGGTTGGCCCATATGATGGATGCTTCGATTGCAGGAAGCATGGCACTGATGATGGGTCTGCTTTTTACAGTTGTGCTTTGTTTTGCACCTGAACGTGGATTGGTAGCCGTGGCCCGGTTAAGGAAGCGGCAGAAATGGATCTTCGCCCAAAAAATGCTCACGATTCACCTCCGGCATCATGAGGGGACAGCCATTGAGCAATCTGAAAGCAGAGAGGCCCACTTACACGAACATATCAACTGGCAGCCTGATTTTGCAAGAGAAGTGGTCCGCCGCGCTGAACGAAAAGGGTATATCGTAAAGGATAACGGGATCCTCCGTTTGACCACAGCAGGCCGCGCCCTTGCAAATGAAGCCGTGGTTAGCGTTTGAACATATTGCTCAATACGAACCAGATATTTTCTTTCCGCTCGCGTAGCCGCCTGCTGAAATAGGGAAGCCATTCGGTGCCGTATGGGACGTAGACACGCATGTGGTACCCTTCCCGGGCAATGGCTTCCTGGGTTCTGGGGCGCAACCCAAATAACATCTGAAACTCGAAATCCTCTGTGGAGATGTTGTTATCCTTCACAAAGGTCTTGGTGGCGTTGATGAGGATGTCATCGTGGGTCGCAATGCCGGGGTACCTGGCCTTCGTGATCAGTTGCTCCATATACTCCAAATATTTCTCCCGGATCTCATTCATCTTTTGGTAGGCGATGCCAGCCGGTTCACTGTAGGCCCCTTTACACAACCTGATCCGGGCCTTGAGGTCACACATCCGCGCAATGTCCTCACCCGTCCGGTGCAAATAGGCTTGCAAAACCGTTCCACAATGGTCTGGATATTCCGGGTACATTTCGGCAAAAAAATCCAGGGTAGATTGGGTGATGTCCGATCCTTCCATATCATAACGGACAAAGATGTCATGCGTTTTGGCCTTTTCCATCAGGGTGTGTAGGTTCGACCGGCATAACCCCTGATCTATCTTTTGGCCGATCATCGACAGTTTGATGGAGATGGTACAATCCAGGCCTCCTTTTTCCTTCTCCAGGGCAATACGATCCAGAACCCCCAAATAAGCATTCAAGGCAGATTCCGCAACGGCCCGGTCCCGGACATATTCCCCAAGCAGGTCAAGCGTAACATGTAAGCGCTTCCGGTTTAAGTCCCGAACGGTTGGGATGGTATCATTCAGATTCTCGGCTGCAACGAACCGGCTGGCGAGCGCAAACGGGAGTCTCATAAGTGTAAGGTTATTACTTGAAAACGATCAGGTTAAGGCGTGTTCGAGATCGGCAAGCAGATCCGCCGGATGTTCAAGACCGATGGACAGCCGCAACAGGCCGGGTGGGGTGGCCGTTGGTTTACTTTCGATGGAGGCCCGGTGCTCAATCAGGCTTTCGGTTCCCCCAAGGCTGGTTGCCCGACGAAACATCCGAACCTTGCCCGTTACGGCAAGGGCCTCGGGTTCACCACCAGGGACTTCAAAAGACAGCATCCCGCCAAAGTCGTTCATCTGCTTTTTTGCAATGTCATACCCTTCGTGTTCAGGTAACCCCGGATAGTACACGTTTGATACGCGGGGATGATGAGCCAGAAAAGAGGCAATTTCCCTTGCATTGGCACAGTGTAAGCGCATCCTGGCCCCGAGGGACCGAAGACCCCGCAAGGCCAACCAACAATCGAATGGAGAAGCCACGGGGCCGGCCGCCATTTGCAGGGTTCGCACCTTTTCAAAAAGGACAGATGACGTTTGGGCGATCAATGCACCACACAACACGTCGGAATGGCCGGAGAGGTATTTCGTGACGGAGTGAAAGACCATGTCGGCGCCGAGTTCGAGGGGGCGTTGCAGGAGGGGCGTCGTCCATGTGCCGTCTACGATCACCTCAATGCTATGGGCATGGGCAATTTCGGTAACGGCCCGGATGTCTGTGATCTTTACCAATGGATTGGAGGGGGTTTCAATCCACACCAGGGCGGTTTCAGGCCGAATGGCTGCAGCAACGGCTTCCAGATCCGATTGGTCAACCTCGGTGAATGAGAGTCCGCGTTCCACAAAAAAAGTGTGTAGCAATTGTCGAACCCCATGATACACATCGTCTGGTAAGATGAGATGGGCACCGGGGGGGAGGCATTGCAAGACGGCCAGTACCACGGCCATTCCTGAGGCCATAACGGCACAGGAGGCACCTCCTTCCAATTCAGCAAGGGTTGTTTCGAGCAGGCTGCGTGTGGGGGTATCCCAGCGACTATAAACATACCCTTTGGGGTACGAGCCGTCTGGTTCACGTTCAAACGTGGTGGTCAGGTGGATGGGTGGGGTTACGGCCCCAGTTTGTGGGTCTACTTTGCAACCGGCATGGGCAAGGAGGGATTCTATGTGGTGGGATTTACGCGTCATATGAAAGGGGGGGCAGGTAGAAGTCGATTAGTGGACATAACTGCCGGCGTTCATGTCGATGGACGTTCCGGTCGCATGATCGGCCAGTCCACTGGTCAGGAGCACGACCATTGGGGCAATGTCTTCAGGTTCGGTGAGGCGGGGGAGGGCAATATCATTCAAGGCATAGGCTTCGCCGTAAATATTGATAAATTCCTGTGCCATATCGGTACGGGTAAAACCGGGTGCGATGTCAAAGGCCACAATGCCTTGCTTGCCGTATGCGCGTGCAATGGAGCGTGTGAGCGCCAGCATCCCGGCCTTGGAAATCCCATAGGCCAGGTATTCCGGGGTATCTCCCCGGAAGGAGGCACGAGAAGCAATGTTGATGATGCGTCCACCCGAACCCCGTTGCAGGTAGTGTCGGACTGCCGCACGGGCCAGGAGGGCGGCGGCACGCAAGTTCACATCAATGGTTAATTGCCAGGCCTCCAACCACTGTTCATCTGCTACATCCAACGGGGCAGGGACGGCCAATCCTGCATTGTTGATGACCACGTCAACCTGTCCGAAGGATTCGACCACACGGTCAAAGAGGCCGGTCACTTCCCGTGCATCTGCCAGGTCTGCCTGAAAGACCTGTGCATTTGGGCCTATGCGATTGGCTAGGTTGGTTGCGGCCTGTGTGTTTCTGTTGGCATGGAGTGCGACGGTTGCCCCTGAAGCCCCCAGTAGCCCACCTATCGCATGGCCAATGCCTCGGCTGCTGCCGGTTAGGAGTACGTGTACGCCAGATAAATCAAGGTTCATAAGTAGTCCAAGATTGCAGCAGCCGTTCGCAATCCCGATTGCATGGCACCCTCTATGGATGCATGATCGCGATGGTCACCGCATATGAATAGTCCATTTCCAAAATCAACCGGCCGTGTGGGGGGCTCAAGTGCCGCTGGGGGTTGTGCAGGCAAGGCATTGGGAATACGATAAGACCGGAGGTGCCGCCAACGGTCTACCTGAGGCCCAAACCAGGTGCTTATCTCTGCCAGCGCCCCTTCAATGAGGGTTTCTTCTGGTACATCAGTCTGGTTGAGGATGGATACCGCCATCAAAGCTGCACCAGAAGGTGCATACGATGGAGCCACATTGCTCATGACGGCCAGGTTGTTGACCAGAGCTCCCGGTTCTCCTGAGAGAAATAAAACAGGAAGTTCGATGGGTGGCGTGTCTGCCGCAAAATACAAGGTAGTGGTTGCCTGTGTTGGAGGAGCCGGTAAGGCCCCTGTTAAAGCTGCTGCCTGGCGGCCTTCAGTCGCGATGACCACAGCTTTGGCATACATCTCCAACCCATTCCGAAGATGGAGCCGTTTGGCAACGGCTGAGCGGACCCGTGTGTTAAATTTAATGTTGCGCTCTGGGATAGAGGCCGCTAATTGTTCAGGGATGGCTTGCATCCCCGCCTCGGGTACTGCGGCTGTTCCTTCGGTGAACATGCGCATGACAAAATCAAACATGCGGCTGGACGTATTCAACGCCGGATCAAGGGTAATGCCGGCCAAAAAGGGTCGGAAAAACCCCTGAATCATGGATTCATTGAAATGCCATTTACCGCGCAGGCATTCATATGTTGATACTTCTGGCCGGGTCCATAATTCGTTGAGGCTTGCCGATAAAAGATCCTGACGGAGTCGTATAATGCGCAATTTGTCTGTCATGTGCCCTACGCGAGAACGGAGGGTAGACCACAAGTGGCGCGGTTTCCTGAATGGATCAGAAAGCAGTTGGAGTTGGTTATTGGCCCAAACCATGGCGCCGGAATCGAAAGATTTTAAGGCCAGGGCTTGATAGTCCAGTACTTGTTGAGCCGTCGGATACGCAGTGAGCAAGACCTGGAAACCATGATCCAGGAGAAAGCCTTCAACCCGGTCCGTACGTACACGTCCGCCAACCGTTTTTTCCTGTTCCAGAATCACATAAGGTACATCCTGATCCTGTAGCACACGGGCACAACACAATCCCGATAGGCCGGCCCCAATAATAATCACTTCTGGATGCATAAGATGTTTGGCATAAAATGCGCATTATATCCGTTCAAGGAGCTGATATAAGCATGAAGCTACTAAGAAAGGGGCTGTTGTACAACCTCGAAATAAGGAGAATGGGGACTCGGTATTTCGGAAAATAGCCCGTATCATAAGGCGCAAGCAGGGGGCTGGCTATACCGCCAGGGTTGCATGTATAAAGGGCATATCTGGCCCCCGAATCAGGACAAAATCTAAAGAAACGATACGTACGCGCTGGGTTGTGTTCCGAAAAGCTATCACAACTTACAATTGGCCCATCAGTTTATTGCTGGTGTTTACCCTCATCTCAGTGATTGGGTACACGGTATTCAGCATGCCGCCCCATGGACCAGAGATACTGGCACAGTTCTCTGATTATCCAGCGATTATGGCCTTTTATAGCCTCTCGTTTTCATTTTTCGGCCAAATCCATGTTTGGCTCACGGCTTTCGCCTTGTTCTATTATCTAGTTCGGCACGTGCAGGCCCGTTGGGTGAAAGCCTTCGTGGGCGTTTACCTGGTGAGTTTGATAAGTGAAATGGTTGGCACCCAATACGGCTTACCCTTTGGGGCCTATCAGTATACGCCGCTGCTAGGTGCAGGATGGCTGGGGCATGTACCTTATTTGATTCCACTAAGCTGGTTTACGATGGCCGTTCCGGCCTACGTTTTGGCCAAACACATTTTCTCAGAAAACCGTTGGCTCAGATGGTGCCTGGGTGGGGGCATCGTGTTGATATGGGATTTTACCCTCGACCCAGCCATGAGCTATCTGACCGCCTACTGGATTTGGGAAGTTCCTGGTACATTCTACGGCATGCCATACCTCAATTGGTTTGGCTGGTGGTTCACCGGTACCGTTTTGATGGCAGTCATGGAATGGACTGGCGCTGATGCATGGCAGCTCCGTATTTCGCTCCGTTGGATGACCGTCTATTATCTGGCTGTGCTGACCATGCCTGTGGGCATGGTGCTGGTCAACGGGATGTGGGAGCCCTTGCTCCTGACGGCCCTGGGGCTTGGGTTCGTTTATGCCCTGTACCGCATGAATATGCCGACTTCATTTCCCCGGAAAATTCCGGAACCGGCAGCACTTGTAGCGCCTCTGGCTTCGCTTGAGGTCCTGCCTCCAAAGGAAGCGACACGGACCTATTTTACTGCACACTCACGTTCTTTTTCGTTTGCCTCAAACTGGTTTTCTGCGGAAGATCAGGCCTTGGTTCAGGCCATTTATACCTATTGTCGCTTTACAGATGATCTGGTGGATGAAAACCCAGATGTTTCACCGGATCGCCTGAAATGCAGAGTAGACAACTGGCTAGAGACATCCCGGCGTGCCTACGAAGGCCACGCGGTAGGTATTCCCTGGCTGGAATTACTTATGCGTGAATCAGCACGGCAAGCGGTGCCGTTCACACTTCTGGAAGACTTTGCCTCTGGGGTAAAAGGGGATAGTGGCCGGGTGCGCATGCAGACCCTTGCCGAGATGGATCGCTATGGCTATCAAGTCGCTTCCGTCGTGGGCTTATGGATGTGTCATTTGTTCGGGGTTAAAGACAACAGTACGCTGGATCGGGCAGGAGCCTTGGGGCGGGCGATGCAATTGACGAATATCTTGAGAGATGTGGGTGAAGACCTCGCACGTGACCGCATTTATCTACCGGCTGAATTGCTTTTGGCCTATGGCATACAAGAAAAAGACTTAAAACAGATGGCGGCCTCAGGTATCATATCTGACGCATACAGATCGCTCATTGATCATCTGATACACCGGGCCAATGTGGAGTATGATAAGGCCTGGCACGGCGTGGTGGGCTTACCTAAAAAATTTGGGAATGCAGTAGCCATTGCTGCTACGGTATATCAGGGCATCCACAGGGGCATAATCAAAAATGGATATGATAATTTCACCCGGCGGGCATATACCAGCACCCTGAGCAAGGTGCTCCTGGCCTTTAGGGGGCGGCTCAAACTCTATCGGGCGCGCATACAACACCGGTCCCCAGGGAAGCATGAAACCCCCTTGACCAGGTCACATTTACGCACAACATCCTCTTAAAATGGTGGGTTGGCCTTGATAGACCGTTTGCAAGCGAAGCGTACGCCACCCGGTATCCCAGGGATCGGGTCATACGTGAAAGTCCTTGATTCAGACCTTACCTGCAAAAGAAATCCGAAATGGAACAGAGGAAAGTAGTGGTTATCGGGAGTGGCTTTGGTGGCCTTGCGGTTGCCTGCCGGCTTCAGGCTTTGGGATTCGCGGTAGCAATCCTGGAGAAACAGCCCAAAGTGGGAGGGCGGGCCTATCAATTCAAAGAAAAAGGGTACACCTTTGACATGGGGCCGAGCCTCATTACGGCCCCAGAAATTATAGAGGCGGTTTTCAAGGCGGCTGGACAAAACCTGTCGGATTATCTGAGGCTCATCCCTTTGGATCCTTACTATCGGATCTTCTACCACGATGGAAGTTCCATCGACTACAATGGCGATGGCGAGAAGATGAAAGCCCAGATGCGTCAATTCAATCCCGAAGATGCCGAGCGGTACGATGCGTTTATGGCGGACATCAAATCCGTCTATGATGCGGTCATCACTGATAAACTGGGTGCAAGGCCGTTTGATACCGTGAAATCCATGGTCGATTTTGTGCCTCGGGCGATACAATTAAAAGCCTACTTGCCGGTGGCGAGCTATGCGAAGCGCTTTTTCAAAGACTTCCGGCATCACTTTATGTACAGTTTCCATCCCTTGTTTATCGGGGGTAACCCTTTCCGATCACCATCGGTTTACATCATGATTCCGTACCTGGAGCAATCGCAGGGCGTCTGGTTTACGAACGGCGGAATGTATAGCTTGGTAGAAGCATTTACACAACTCCTTATTTCACAAGGCGGGACCATCGTTACCAATGCCGAGGTGTCGAACATTGTGGTTGAAGACGGCCAGGCTAAGGGTGTTCAGGCAGGAGAGGTTTACTATCCGGCAGATCTGGTGGTCAGCAATGCAGACGTTGCGCACACCTACAAGCATTTGATCGATAAGACGCATCGTCGGAAATGGTCAGATCGAAAAATCGACGGCATGGATTATACGATGAGTTGCTTCCTGCTCTACATCGGTACACGGAAACAATTCCCCAAGCTGGCACACCATACCTTGATTCTAGCCAAGCGGTACAAGGCCCTCCTCGCTGACATTTTCGACAAGAAAATACTGCCCGACGATTTCAGCATGTACTTGCACGCCCCAACGAAATCAGACCCTGAGATGGCACCAGCCGGTGGGGAGAGCATGTATGTGCTCATCCCGGTTGCCAATTTGGAAGCAGACATAAACTGGTCAACGGAAACGGAACGTTTCACGGAGAAAGTATTGGATTTCCTTGAAGCCTGGGGACTTACAGGCTTGCGCGAACATTTGGACGTCCTCAAGGTCTTCACGCCGGAAGACTTTAAAACGGAATTGAACGCCTTTTTGGGGAACGCTTTCGGCATCGAACCCAAGCTATCACAGACGGCCTATTTCCGTCCCCACAACCGAAGTGAAGATATCAAAAACCTGTATTTCGTCGGGGCCGGTACGCACCCTGGCGCAGGCGTGCCCGGCGTCTTGCTTTCTGCAGAGACTACTGAATACTGCATTCGGGAGGACTATGGTCTTGAAGGTGTTCAGGAAAAGCTACCGTATACAGATCAGGTCGTAGCATTGTGATCCATGCTGAGGGTCAGGGTACCAAACGAGCCGGCTCCGGGGGAAGAACCAGAAAACACATACGGGGTAGCTCCCATCCAGGCCGCGCACGCCTGAACAACTGCGTCAATGGCTTCCCCTGCGCCTGCGTCGGCCAGGATGGCAACGGTACCACCACTACCTCCGCCTGTTATCTTCGCACCATACAAGCCCCTGGCGGGGCCGAAGGATCGGACGATCTCCACGATATGGTCCGTTGCATCGCTGCCGAGGCCACACGCACTGTAGCTTGCATGAGACTGGTACATTAATGCTCCCAGTGTGATTTTATCCTCGAATGTTAAACCTGGGCGAAGTAATCGCACAAACCGCTCTACCCGATCATTTTCGAATATGGCATGCTCGGTAGGCACCCGGATCTGGTAACAACGGTCAGGGGCTATTGTGGTTATGGTATCATGGATGCCTTGGTATTGTGCCAGGAACTGTTGCCCGGTCATTTCTTGTGGGAGCCCTCCAGGAAAAATGCCCGAATCGTACTCCGCCCGGCTCACATTGGCTAGATGGTGATTCCAGACCGGCGCTATCAAGCGAATGCGTCCGGGGGCCGTTCGCATGGTTTGGGTACCTCTGGCATACTCAAGCAGACGATAGCCCATGAATGTACCCACCCGTACGGTATCATAATCCGAACCGGACACGGCATGCCGGACGCCACTGTCGATGCCCCATAAACCAAGCGAGGGGGGCAAATCGACAAAACCCTGGATTTCAGCAGGTTGACAGTGCAGGGCAAGGAGCTTATTGGCGCGCCCACAGGAAGATGTCATCTGGTCCATGATCCCGCATGGCGCACCTACCACCTGGTTCTCTACTTTTTCGGCAAGTAAGGCAACCTGTTTGGCATTAAGCCCTAACCCCAATGAAATGTTCAAGGCTTGCATCGTAGCCACTTCCAGGGCCGCTGACGAACTTACCCCTTTGCCCTCAGGCACGTCTGAGGAGACGAGGACGTTAAATCCTTTATCAAACGAGCATCTACATTCACGGCTCAGTACCAGAATACATCCGGCCACATATCCCGCCCATTTCGTTAGCGGGGACGCTGAAAAGAAAGCGCGGGCAGTCTCATAAGAAACAGGTGCATGGGGCCACCCAAAGGCTTCCAGCGGCATGCAAAAATCCAGGCTCCGTTGGTTGTCCTCTGCACCCAGGCTACAGATACGGATTCGTTGGGTCTTGGCAGGTTGGACCGCCACAAGCGTAGCTTCCCTGAGGGGCCACTGGAGGACCAACGCGCCCGAATAGTCGGCAATGCCTCCCATCACGTCCAGTCGCCCAGGTGCCCGTGCAATGGCCAGGGGTGGTTCGGCATGGAAGAGGGTACGGACCGCAGGGTGTGGGTGCCGGTGGATATTTCGGATCAGGTCTACAAACGCACGGACCTCTTCAAAATCGTGTAACCGATCTGAATTGGAGATGGGCATGACGGGGTGCAGGGTTTACGGCATGTGGGGCAATAAGCCACGTTTTGCTAAAGCATTGATCAGGATAGGTTCTACTTGTTCGCGGATCTTGGAATTGGCAAAGCCGGCCCAGGCCACATCGGCGGTGGTATCCAAGGGGGCATTCAGGGGGCCTCCAGCACCATTCGTAACGGAGATGCCGAGTTCTTGAGCAATGTGTACGGTAGCGAGGTCGTATGGATGGCAACAGAGCCCCAGGGCTTGTCCACGCCGATTGAGGAAGGGGGCCGCATAGGGGCGTAAATCTGCCACAAACCGATCATGGCCCATCATCAATTCATAGAGCTGCCCACCGGTTGAGATGTACTGGTCTTCGAAGCAATGGGCTTTTCCAGGTACAATGGGCCCCAGGATTTCCGCAACAATTTCGTCATCGATTTCAGCCAATAAGGTGCGGGCACCAGGGAAAAAGCGGGCGAGCATGGCATATCCATGCTGAATGCTGGAGGCTGAGGAAGGCCGTGGAAAGAGGGGGGTGGTCTGGCCCGTCAGGCGGTTATAGCGTTCAGCTTTAGCCCCTTGGCCTTTGATGGACCACAAGTTGTCGCTGAGGTGTTGCTTGACCAACGGGATCTCGGTTTGAACGGCCAGATTTATGTCAGCCAGGGAAGTGTTGGGGCCTTTGTTGGGGGCCACACCCGTCAAGATCCATGCACTTCGTTTCTGATACATGAGGCCCCGGGTACCATCAATGGGATCTACCAGGACGCGCCATCGGGCGGCTTGCTCTGGTAGCCCTTCAGGGATAACCCGTGCGCCTTTTTCCAATCCCTCAGCGATCAGTACAATGGCATTTTCTTCGGTGATCCAGTCCTCAAAAAGGGATAACAGACGGGTTTCGCTGATTCGGTCGATGGCAAAGAGGGTGTCACCGGCTTCATCGTTATGTGCTATTGCGGATAGTTCTTCAGTTGATAGGTGGGTACAGGCGTCCAGGACGGTATCCCTGATTTGGGCATGAATCTTTTGGATCGGGTCGAGGAGGGTGGCAATTTCAGGCACGAGGGGACCCTGTTTTATAATGCACATTGCTAACGGCTTGCAGTTCAGCCGCTTTTTCTTCAGGGCTCGTATCGCTCAAGAAGCTGCCCCCACCGATTTCAGGTCCAGCAAGATATTTCAAGAGGTTTGGTTTGCGCAGCGGGGGATGAAATTCGATATGAAAATGGAAGGTGTGATGGTCCGCCCCGTCTGTTGGAGCCTGGTGCAGGGCCATTACATAGGGAAAGGGCATGTTCCAAAGGTTATCGTACTTGATCACCACCGCCTGCAAGACCTTAGCAAACCCTCTCCGTTCCGCATCCGTCAAATCGGCGACATTCTGAACCGTGCGTTTGGGGGCTACAAAGGTTTCGTAGGCATACCGGGCAAAATAGGGGAGGAACCCGATGGCATGTTTGTTCTCTGCCAGGATGCGCCGCCCATCATCTTGTTCAGCCGCAAGGATGTCCTGAAACAGCATCCGGCCCGTTGATGCATGGTGGGCTCGGCAAGCCGCCACTTCATTTTCTATCGTCTTGAACACAAAATTGGTGGCATAAATCTGGCAATGGGGATGCGGATTACTGACCCCCACAACGTCCCCTTTGTTTTCAAATATTAAGACGTGGTTGACATCGGGCAGGGCGCCCAACGCCCGATATTGCTCCTGCCATGCAGCGATGAGGGCATCCACGTCGGCAACGGAAAGCTCGGCGAAGCTCTGGTTGTGACCAGGGGAATAGCACAAAACCCTGGCTCTGCCCGATGCTGGGCTGTTCTGGTAAATGCCGGGCGGGGGGGAGAGGGGATCCGGTGCATCAGGGCCTACGCAGGCATGATCATTGTCAAAGACATAGACCCCTGTATACTCTGGATTGATGCGCCCACTGACGCGCTGGTTGCCGGGGCAGAGGTAACAGGAAGGATCATAAGCCGGAATAGGATCAACCTGGGGGGGCACTTCCTCTCCGATCCAGGGCCGGTTGTTTCGGTGGGCTGCAACGATTACCCATTCTCGGCGCAGCGGATGGTACCGTTGTTCCCACATCTGTATCGGCGATTGATCATTCTTGATTGGCTTTGGCAATGACCGGTTGAAGGGCATCGAACCGTTCCTGGGCCTTGCTGTAATTCGGATCGTGATCGAGCGCCTCGCTAAATTTATTGTATGCCCCTTTGACGTTCCCGGCATCATACAATGCGAGGCCATCTGCATAGGCCATCATTGCTTCGAGCGAGTTGGTGGGGGTATTGGCATCAATGACGCGCGGTTCCAATTTGGTACCCACAGCTTCAGCAAACTTCTCGCTCAATTTGCCGGCGATCTGGGCAAAATCATCCAGTTTTCCATTTTCCGTAGCCGTCAGGAGAATTTCGCTGGTCTCAACCTTGACAAGCCGTACGCCAATGTTGAGGCGTTTATTGAAGTACATGTAATCTCCAAGCAACACAGAATGCGCACCCATCAGCTTCCCGATGCGTACGGCAGTCTGTGGGTCCATACGGCCCGACTGGTTTAAGTCAATCTCTCCAAGTAGCCAGTTAAGTTGTTCGCGCTCAACAACTTGGAGATTGGTTGCCCCATTGAGTTGGCGGATCATTAAATCGGCAAGGCCCTGCCGGAGCGGGTCGAGCCGTTCCCGGTCGTCAATGGAGTTGTTGTCGAAGTCGATGATGGCTATGGTTTTTACGCCGGGGTCTGGCCGTTCAACGCCGTACTGGCAAGGATGAGGCGCATCGAAGGGGGGGGTACAGAACTTACTTTCGTTGACTTCCTTACGCACCTTGTAGTAAATGTGTACGAAGTCGAGCAAATCGTTATCTGGATTGGCCTCTACGCGGGGGGGCTCCATGCTCACCCACTTGCGGACCATCTCAAGCGCTTGATCTTTGTTATCCATTATCGTATAGACCATGCCCATCAGCCTGAACGTTTCCCGCTTGTCATCATCAGAAAGGCTGGTATCCTGGGAAAGCGCAGTCAATAGCGAAAGCGCACCGTCATAATCGGCGAACATGTATTTTTCGCGGGCTTCTGCAATCCGGGGATCGTCCAGGGGCTCAGCCATCAATTGTGGATTGGGAAGGGCAACATAGAGGGCTACAAGGACCCAGGGCAGCAGGCTCAGGTGAGCATAGGATAGTCTTACTGGTAGCATAGCGGTAGACCCGTTGTTTTTTTGAGCTAGTTTTGCTTTTGGAGGAGCAACAAGAGTCGGTCGGGTTGTGACTCGTCGGAAAAACTGGGTGCAAACTCAAGCCGGACTTTGCCATTCTGAGCAGAGATTCGCCGCCCATTCAGGTCGGCTGCGGCCAGTTCATAATTAGCCTTTTGCACATCAATCTCGTGGACACCTACTGAAATCGGATACTTGTAACGCGAGGCTTCCTGGCCGTCAACAAGGACCGTTCCACGGTTGTTTCTACTGTCGTCCTGTATGCCAATATTGATTTTATACTCGTACACACAACGCAAGTTTTGGGTAGCCCCTGCGGCAAGCGAGACCGTTCTTCTGCTGCTTAAGCCGCTACGTCTACATTCGACGGTAACATTTTGGTCGGCCGGGACCGTCAGGGTTTGCATGCTCCGGCCATTCCCTTGTCGTTCTCCGTTTACCAGGGCAAAGCCATTGGTTTTCAGGGTGGCCGTTACGGGAGCGGGTGGGGTTTCTGTCTCGGTACTTTCCGTTGTGCCTGGATCTTCAGGTGGATTCGTTACAGGTGTAGTGGAGGTATTGTTCGATTGCTGGGGGGGAGGATCGTCCCTGATAACCGGGTCTTCTTCGTGTTGTGTAGGTGGGGGAATGGCTGTGCCGTTTGGATTTTCTTCTACTGGAGGGGGATTGGTGGGGGGCGTGGTTTGAAGTTGTTCCGAGGGGTCTTCGGTGGCCGGGTTATCCGGTTGATCTACGGGGTGCTCAACGGAAGGTCCCTGTTCAAATGCAGCCAACAGGTAGGGATACCCCAGCCATCCGGCAGCGCCCAGCAGGGCGACCAGCGCGATTGAAAGCAGCGCGCTGGAAAAACCGCGCTTGGTGGTTTCTTTTTTGGGCGTTCTTTGGGGTGTTACCGCATCTTCGAGAACGGTTTTTTCAACGACGATTTCATCTGGCGTCGAGCCAAGGGCTTCATGCCTCGGTACTTGAGCAGTGGGTTCTTCGCGTGTAAGGCTCAGGGCTTGGGCCATCTCCTCTGCTGAGGAAAAGCGATCCTGAGGATCACCTTCAAGAGCTTTCATGATCACTTCGCTCAGGGGAAGCGGGATCGCCGGGTTAATGAGATGAGGGGGCGTATAATTTCCTTTTGCCACTTCGCGCATCAACGCGATCATGGTCGTAGCCGACATCGGCAACCGGCCAGTCAGGCATTGATAAAGCGTCATGCCGAGTGCATACAGGTCACTCCGGTTGTCTACATATTTGAGCCCTTCAAACTGTTCCGGGGGCATATAATAGGGGGTCCCCCCCGAATGAGACGTTTTGGTCATCTCCAGTTCGCTACTCTGAAGCCGTGCGAGCCCGAAATCCATGATCTTGACCTGCCCATCGGTAGACAGCATCAGGTTTGCCGGTTTGATGTCCCGGTGAATAACGCCGGCACGGTGGGCGCGCCCCAGGGCTTCCAGAAGTTGCACAAAGATCGGCACTGCCTCAGACGCTGGCATGGGGCCGTCTTCCTTGATGATGTCCTTAAAGGTTCGCCCTTCCACATATTCCATGGCAATGTAGGTGTGGTCTTTGCTGTTTCGGAGGGCGAAGACCGTCACAATTGCCGGATCGTGAATGCGTGCCAGCGATCGGGCCTCGGTCCTGAATCGCTGCATAAAGAGGGCATCCTGGGTAAATTCCTGCTTGAGCATCTTCAAGGCAACGGTCCGATCCAGTGAAGTGTCTTGTGCCTTATAGACAACACCCATACCGCCGACGCCTAACTCAGCGTCCAGGCGATACTCGTCGATGACTTGACCAATCAACGTGTTAGGCATCCTTTGTGCTCAGGAGAAAGAAAATGAGGTATGAGTATATATAGGAAGCACAGAATGTTCCGCTACGCATTCACCTCGCACGAATTGAACATAAAGAAAAAAGGGACACCGATGCATGCGATGTCCCTTTTTTAACGTGGCGGGGGCGGGATTCGAACCCGCGATCTTCGGGTTATGAGCCCGATGAGATACCACTTCTCCACCCCGCGATGTAGGGCCGAAAACATACGACATTTTTCTGCGTTGCGCAACTCGCTGATACCGGCTCCGTTGTGTAGATTCAAAAAAGAACCAGCCAGTTTCAGACGCAAAACACAAAACCGACCTGCCTGAATTTAACTTGAACACCCTCATGATTGAAGAAGACCGTTCCTGTATCGATAATTGCCTCACCTGAAATATGGATCAGGAAAAAGCCTATCTTCCCGGATGCGATACTGCGAACCTGACTTATGCTTGATTTAGCTGCATTACATCAACAATTTGACGATTTCGGAGCTTACCGGATTCAAGAAGTGCAACGGCAAGAACAGGGGCTGGCTTTGGCGCTTGATGCACTCCGATCGTGTAGTGGGCACTGGGAGCAGCTTAAAACGCTGGTCGATGCCGCCAAACCATCCTACCTGGTGGCAGGACTATTGGATCGGCCTGAACTCGTCCTGGCTCCAGCGGCGGATCGGCCCCGGGAAGTGACGGTTGTGGCAACCGATGGGTCACAGATTTATCCTGAACGCCACCTGGACCCCACGTGCTACCTTCTCAACATTAGCCGAATCGCCTTCCAATATGGTACCCTGGAAGCGCCCCTGATGGAGGCGACGCCTGAACTCCGGTATAGACGCCAAGACCTGGAGGGGCTGTTTGAGAACAAAACGGAATCCATCACGGCCAGTATCGTTTCTGCCATACGAGACAACAAAGAACTCGAAGCCTTATTTGCCACGGCCCTTGAAGCCCGCATAGCAGACCGTCCTATCGTGTCCCTCGCCGATGGCACCCTGATTCGGTGGATGCTCAGTGGGCTGAATAATCCAGCGCTGGAAGAGGAACTCATCACGCAATACATCGAAACCCTGAATCTGTTTTTTCAAGAGGGTTTGCCGGTTTGTTCATACATCAGCAATCCGGGCAATACGGAAGTGGTTAACCTCCTGCGATGGTATCTTGAACATACCCCTGAGGGGCGCACCCTGGGGGGCGAGGCAGATATGTTAACCGGGCTCCGGGATGCGCATGTTTTCGAGCGCATCCTGGCATCGGGCCACCGGTCTGTGCTTTTCAAAGCAGCATCCCATATTCAGAAACGGTATCGTTTGGAAGATAAAATCTGCTACTTCTATATTCGGGTACCCGCACCGGGTGGCTCGGAAATTGCGCGTGTTGAGGTGCCCCAGTGGGTCGCCTCCTCCCAGGCCTACATCGCGCTTATCCATGCTGTGATACTTGATCAGGTGGAAAAGGGCCGAGGGTATCCCATAATTTTATCAGAGGCGCACGAACGGGCTGTCGTACGCGGGCAAGACACGGCCATTTTCTATCATCTTCTGGATGCCCAGTTGCGGGCTTCGGGCATGGCGCCCATCAAAGAGTCCTTCAAGCGGCGTTCCAAACAGCGTCCGCTGATTTAAACACGCGAACATTCATGCCCATAGGAGAAGTCATCGCTTCCAGTACACGCCATTTCGTGGCCGAAGTTATTGGTGAACAAGAGCCTCCGGTCTTCGGGTCCTGGGTACAGGTGGTGCGTCCGGATGAGGTGGTTTTGTATGGCTTGGTCAGCCACGTTGAAATCGGAAGCATTATGCCCAACCGGCAAGCCACGGCCTTCGGGAAATCCTATGAGGAATTACGCCGAGAGATGCCCCAGGTGATCGAATTGCTGCGGACCACCTTTGACGCGCACGTTCTGGCCTTTGAAGATCGCTTAGGCCGCATCCGAGGGATTCGGCAAACGTTACCGCCCAGACCGGCCCGGCTTCACGATATGGTGGAGGTCTGTACGCAGGATGTGATCAAGTCGATTGGCAAGCCCTATGATTTCTTTCGGACCTTGGTCCGGCATCCTGATCCTGCTATTCCAGCGGACGATTTAATTGTTGCCACCCTGCAACAGGTCTATAAGGCCTACGATGAAGGGCCGGATGGAAAAGCAGCCTTGGTGGATGCAGGGCGTGCGCTGAGCCGTTTGCTCAACGATGATCATGAGCGACTTCAATCCATACTCCGCCGGGTGTAAGGGCCTCAAAAGATCAAACCGAAACGGACTGGAATGACCAGGGTTGTGCTGGCGTCGATAAGGAGAAGGGTCGGGTCAATTTCGGCATACCATGCGTGCGTTCGCCAGGGCCACACGAGCCCGTAGCCCAGATGCACACCGGGATAATCAAAGACATCTTTAAACGGGCCAAACCCACCGGCACCCAGGATGACATAGGGGTTACGGTTCGGGTCATCCAGTTTGAAGATCATCGAGAATTGTGGACTGTGCACCAACGTTGCACCGCTGGAGCCCTCACCCGAGAACCGAGCGATGCCGGTGCCAAACGCGATGGAAAATTCTGGACTTACTGCCCAGGAAAGCCGGACGCGGCCCCCTACACCCACCGGCGAACCGCTAATCGACTGCTCAAAAAAATTGGTGATGCCATCTATCCCGGCTCCAATCCGAAGCTTTTGATCTTGCGCATGGGTTGGGGTCCAGCAGGCCAGTATCGCGTAAATCGCTACCAGAAACAGGGATAGGGTCCGCAAAATAAATGGGGTTAGGTCAAACGAGGGAAGGGAATTCTTTGCACAGGTTGATGTTCCAGCCGGAAGCGGTTTCGCAGGATCTTTACCGACTCCTTTCCATCAATTAATTTTAGTCCAGCAACAGGTTTCGTAAGTTGCGCGGGTTGAACGATCCCCCAAGATTTAGATAAACCGTGACGACGAGCATGAACTTCTGTGTGTGTATTAAACAAGTCCCGGATGTGGCGTCGCCGACGCGTATTCAGGACGGGGCGTTAATGCAGGACGCCGGGCGGATGATATTAAATGCCTATGATGCTTCTGCGGTAGAAGAAGCGCTGGTCCTGACTTCAAAATACGGCGGGGAAGTCGATGTACTTCTCATCGGGCCTGAAAAGGCCAAGGAAACGATTCGGAAGGCCCTGGCGATGGGGGCTCACTGCGGGATTCACATTGAGGTTGAGGACACATCTGCCTTCGACTCTCGGGCCTTTGCCCAGGTCTTGGCGGCTCAACTCAAGACCGGCAACTACGATGTAATCGCCTGTGGCAAACAAGCCCAGGACACCGATGCGGGCCTGACCGGAAGCATGTTGGCTGCCTTGCTGGACTTGCCCTATGCGACCAATGCCGTTGGACTCGAATTTAATCCGGATGAAAAGACCCTCATGGTCACCAGGCAAGGCGATACCGGCCAGGAATTGGTCGACCTCCCCACTCCATGCCTGGTTACGTGCTCCAACGATATGAATAATCCGCGCATTCCCAAACTGCGAGACATCATGATGTCCAAGAAAAAATCGGTGACCTCTGTTTCACTGCGTGCGTTGGGCCTGGAAGCATTCGAGGCCGGCTATACACCTGGCACGCGGGTCTTGGCCTATCAGGACTTACCGGAACGGGAGCCGGGCAAAATGTTGGAAGGTCCGGCAGAGGAAATCGTTCAACAAGCCATTGATTTGCTTCAGACTGAAGCCAAAGTGATATAGGGGACACATTACGCATGGGACACCTGCTTTCAATACTCTCTATTCAGGACGGCAAAATCAAGCGTGCCGCTCTTGAGGTTCTTTCTCGTTGCCGGGCTGTGGCAACAGAAGGTGGGCATCAACTCTCAACGGCGATCTTGGCCGAAAACCCCGATGCCTTTGTCGAGGAGGCCCAAAAGTATGGCGCATCTGCCATTTACACCGTGGCCCATCCCTTGTTGGCCCAGCACCGCAGTGGCGCTTTGCTGGCGGCACTTGAAGGGGTGATCAATGAGGTAAATCCTTCCCTGGTGGTGATGGCCTCGTCGGAGGCCACCAAAGATATTTTAGGGGCGCTATCAGTACGGGTAGAGGCAGCGGTTTTGAGTGATGTTGCCTCCTTTACCTATGCAGAGGGTAGGGCAGAGGCGATGCGTCCGGTGATGGCAGCCAAATTTATGGCCCAGACCGAAGCCCTGGGAGACCGCATCCTGGTCTCTGTACGCTCCGGATCTTATGATGCCGTTCAAAGCCCAGGGGAGGCAGCGGTTAATGCTGTCCCCTTCTCCTATACAGCGCCGGTATCTGCTGCCCACTTGCGAGAAGTAGTGGGTGCAGTAGGAGATACTGTAGACCTTTCTGAAGCCTCGGTGGTGGTCGCAGGGGGGCGTGGCGTGAGAGACCCTGAGGGGAAAGCCTTGCTGGAAGAACTGGCCGGATTGTTCGGGGGCGCAATTGGGGCTTCACGGGCGGTTGTGGAATCAGGGCTTTTTCCCGCGACGGCCCAGATTGGCCAAACGGGGAAGGTTGTGTCTCCCGAACTTTATTTTGCCGTTGGGATTTCCGGGGCTATTCAGCACGTGGCGGGTATGGTGAACAGTAAGGTCATCGTGGCCATCAATAAAGACCCGGATGCCCCCATATTTCAATATGCCACCTATGGCTTGGTTGGGGATCTTTACAAGGTCTTGCCTCCGTTGATTGCGGGGCTTCGGGCCGCAAAGGGGTAACCCATGGAAGAGAAGTTTGACTGTATTATTGTAGGCGGGGGGATTGCCGGGTTAAGTGCTGCAATGCGACTGGCTAAAGCAGACCTCAAATTCTTGCTGGTTGAGCGGGGCGAATTCAGCGGGGCCAAAAACGTTTCAGGCGGCGTGCTTTGGGGCACAGATCTGGCTGAATTGGTCCCTGGCTACTGGGCGAAGGAAGATGCGGGTTATGAGCGGTATATTGCGCACCGTCGGCTATCCTTTCTCGACCAGAAATCTGCCTTTTCCCTCGATTTCAAATCGGACCATTTCCAGGATAAACCCTACAGGGGCGTGGTCGTGCTTCGGGCCAAGTTTGACCATTGGTTAGCCGAGCAGGTTATGGAGGCCATCGAGGCCGGTTCCCATGCCGAGGAATCCTTTTTGGCCCATGACATCCTCGTTGAGGAAGTCATTCAGGAGCAGGGGCGGGTCATGGGCATTAAGGCTGGCGGCGAAGCCTTCTATGCCGATGCTGTTATTCTGGCAGAAGGGGTCAATAACCTCTTGACGCGCCAAATCGGTTTACAGACGGAATATGTACCCGCCGATGGATTGGCAACGGGGGTGAAGGAAATCATCCGGCTGGATCAGGAGGTGTTGGAGAATCGTTTCCAGTTGAACGGATTGAGTGGAATGTCCAACGAGTTTGTGGGCTTTGCAAGCCAGGGTGTTGAAGGGGGCGGATTTCTGTACACCAACCGGAGCAGTATCTCGCTGGGGGTGGTGCTCAGTATTTCTGACCTGCGGAGTAAGGGCCGGCGGCCACACGATATTCTGAACGAATTTAAGACGCACCCTGCGGTTGCCGACATGATCCGGGGCGGGGAAGTGGTAGAATATGCTGCCCACGTGGTGTCTACTGGAGACATGAAGGTGATGCCGAAAGAGGTCTACGCCGATGGGGTATTGATTGCCGGGGAAGCGGCGAATCTCGTCCTCAATTCGGGCAAAGCCATCCAGGGGATGGACTATGCCATGCGCTCCGGCATCCTCGCGGCGGATACCATTATTGCAGCCAAAGAGAAGGGGGATTTTTCGGCCAACACCTTAAAAACTTATCGCACCGCTTTGGATCAGAGTTATGTGATGCAGGACCTTCGTAATTTCCAGGGGGCCGTAAAGCTGCTACACAGCCCGACCATGTTTACCGAGGTGCCGGGTGTGTTGTGTGACTTTGGTCGGAGCTTCTTTACCATTGAAAGCAAGCCGACACAAAAAGCGGGTAAACTTCTCCGAAGCAGTATCAAAAAACACAGTTCATACTGGGCCCTGTTCAAGGTGGGCCTCAAAGCTGCGCGCACATTGTAGTTAAGGCCGTTATTGCAATGAAAAAACTATCCATATCAGAGCGATTGGGGTTGGTGGCCTACCGAAACCAGGGCCGTCAGCAGGCAAAGGCCCATATTGAGGTGGATACCTCCATCTGCAACGGCAGATGCCCCCATAAATGTACCACGTATGTCTGCCCTGCTAATTGCTATACCCTCGATTCAGAAGGGCAGGTTCATTTTCAATTCGAAGACTGTATCGAATGCGGGACGTGTATGTACGCCTGCAATCAAGGGGCTGTAACCTGGCGCTACCCTGATCCCGAAGAAGGGCGTGGCGTTAATTGGAATTTCGGGTAAGTTGTTACCAAGTTGTACCGGTCAAACACCCTTTCTCTGAGCGCTGGAAATCCGTGTTCGGGAATGTGATTGGGAGGCCGGATGTTGAGCCAGTCCTTATGACCCGTCCATTCGGCAAACATGTATTTGAGACCAGCCGCAAATGGCACTCCTTCAAAAGCGAGCCTGGCCTCAGACAATTGATTCTGGATTTGATCAACCCCCTCTTCTTGCCATCGATCCTTAACACGGGCCATCATCGAAGCCAGTACATTTCCAGAGGCCGTGATACACCCGGCCCCACCTGACCTGAGCACATCTAAAAGATATTTTTCTGTTCCGGCATATAATCTAAAACCTGGAAGCGCTGATAGCACACGTTTCATATTTCCCCAATCCCCGCTGGAGTCCTTCATACCCACAACGATGTTCGGGTACTTGGTTGCCAGTTTAAGGACTAAAGGGATAGAAAACGGCACCAGAGACATGCTTGGAAAGTGGTATAAATATATCTTCAATCGGTCATCATTGACGTTCTCGATCACCCGATCAAAGTAGTGTGCTAATCCCTCGTCTGTAGGATTTTTATAGTAAAAGGGGGGAAGCATTAAAATGCCTCCCGCACCTGCGTCCAAAGCTGCTTTGGTCAATTCAACAGTTTCGGGGAATGAACAACAACCGGATCCAACAAGTAGCCTGTGAGGTTCGATGTTACACTGGGCCACATGAGCGATCAAGTCCAATCGTTCTTTCAGGCTAAACGAATTGGCTTCTCCGGTTGTCCCCAGGATGCAAACGGCATCACATCCATTATTAAGTAGCCATTGAAGGTGATTGATGAATGCGGGATAATTCACACGCAAGTCAGCGTGCATTGGGGTAAGGGATGCTGTAATGATGCCCTTCGGGAGGAAGGATTCAAAAGCCATGTGCGTAGGCGTTTAATGGATGATCTTTGCTCTTTCCCATGCGTCTAATCTACCGCTTTCTCCAGCCGATGCACGTGATCCTCGACCACCTTGTGGCCCCGGACGTATACATCCCTGACCATATCCCCGGAGCCTGCAAAAATCCAGGTATCCAGAATTTGATGATCAACCTTTCCCTGGAATAAGGGGTGTTTCTGATCAAGGACCACAAGGTCGGCAGTATAACCCGTTGCTATTTTGCCAGCCCTTCTACCTAATGCCTGGGCTCCACCAGCGGCGCATTTTTTGAATAATCCCTGCCCTATTGAGGGTTCGTTGGGAAGGGCTAACACATTGCGGCACTTCCACTTAAGCCGTTGCCCATATTCCAGCATACGAAGTTCATCAGCAGGTGATATGCGGGTGTTGCTATCCGAACCGATCGCAATGCGGCCCCCGGCCTCCAGGTATTCAGCAGCAGGGCATATCCCGTCTCCAAGATCCGCTTCCGTTGTTGGGCATAAGCCAACAACGGCTTCCCTTTCTGCAAGGGTGTCGATTTCATCATCTACCATATGGGTGGCATGGATCAGGCACCACCGCTTGTCAATGGGTAAATGGTCCAGGGCCCAACGTACCGGCCGCTGCCCACTCCAGGCATAACAGTCCTGTACTTCGCGCTGTTGTTCAGCAATATGGATGTGGATAGGGGCCTCAGGCTTGTACCGTGCTACCCAAGTTAATAGCTCCTCCAACTGTGATGGGGTTACCGCACGCAATGAATGGGGGGCAATCCCCCAATTAAACCCTGAATGTTGATGTTGGATCTTGTTGATGGCCTCGATCAATTCGATGTACGGGTCCGTATTCTGGATAAACCGCCGTTGCCCTGTTGTAGGGGGGTGCCCGCCAAATCCACCAAAGGTATATAAAACAGGCAACAGGGTCAGCCCAATGCCGGCATCATCGGCGGCCTGGATAATCCTTTGGGAAAGTTCAGCAGGGTTAGCATAGGGAGCCCCGTTTAGATTGTGATGCAGGTAATGAAATTCCCCAACAGCGGTGTATCCTTGCTTAAGCATCTCAATGTAGAGCTTCAAGGCAACGGCTTCAATGGCATCAGCATCAAGTGTATTGGCAAAGTGATACATCTTCGTCCGCCAGGTCCAGAAGGAATCTTGTACCGGTCCAACATGGTGGGTCAGCCCGGCAATGGCCCGTTGAAACGCATGGGAGTGGACATTTAGCATGCCCGGAATGACCGGACCCTTGGCAACTGGAAATGAACCGGCATCTGGCCGGTGTTCCACCGATGATATCAGACCATCTGCTGTGTATTGAAGCAGGATGTTCTGTGCCCATCCATCTGGTAGAAGTATCCGGGGGCAATAAAGACCGTACCTTGCCATGTTGTTATTTCGAGGAGTTGGGATGCCAATTCACGAGAGTTTGAATTAGCATGCGGAGAACGATCTGGAGCGGAGTTGCCTTTACTGCATCGTACTGGAATGGAGGGTACTCCTCCATGTAAAGTCGTTGGGTCAATTCCAGCTGAAGGGCATGGATACCCTTTGAAGGCGCACCATAGTGCCGGGTAATGTATCCGCCCTTAAACCGGCCATCCTGCACAAACGAATAATTGGGGGTATTCGACAGGATGTTTGAAGCTCGCTGAATCAGATCGGGGTGTGCGCTACGGCCGGCATGGGTCCCCAGGTTGAGGTCCGGCAGCTGCCCCTCGAACAAGCGCGGGACGCGAGATTGGATCGAGTGCGCGTCAAGCAAAATAGCGAATCCAAAGGATCGTTGAAGGGCATTGAGTACTTGCCTGAGTTTTCGGTGGTAGGGTGCCCAATACGTTTGTCTTCTCTGTTTTATTTCGGATGGCGTTGGGATTTGTTGATCTTTGTAAAGAGGTGTTCCGTCAAATTGAATGGCAGGGCAGAGGCTGGTCGTTGGGGTGGCATACAACGGGGTGTTGTCCGGCGGGCGATTCAGGTCAATCACATATCGGGAATGGGTTGCCTGAATGACATGCACTTCGTATTGCTGTACCCATTCATATAAAACATCCAGGTGCCAGTCGGTATCCACTAAATCAAAGGCAACCGGTGCAAATGAAGCCTCCAGCGCGGGAGGAATGTACGTGCCGGCATGGGGCATGTTGACCAGGACCGGGGTAGCACCAGGCGTATAATTGAAGGTTACCATTTAGGTTGCCTCATAAACGACCTTCCCGCCGGCTACGGTGAGGAGCGCCGCGTTGGGTGTAAAATGATACAGCCAATGGTTGACACTCAAGGCATCCAGCACCACAAAATCAACCGCTTTGTTTTTTTCGAGGCTTCCGGTAACATGGGCCAGGCCGAGCGCACGGGCGGCATAGATGGTCGCGCCTTTTAAGACTTCCTCGGGGGTCATGCGTTGCATGGTACAGGCCAACATCATCGCAAGGGGTAAATGATAGCTGGGGGCGGAACCCGGATTGAAGTCTGTGGCAACGGCCAGGGGGACGCCTGCTGCTATGAGTGCTCGCGCTGGCATAGGAGGTTGGTTGAGGTACAAAGCGGCGAGGGGGAGGCTGACAGCGGTGACATTGGAAGAAGCCAATGCGCGGATGCCAGATTCCGAAATACATTCCAGGTGATCGGCAGAGGTAGCGCCTAAGGCTGCTGCAAGAGCAGCCCCTTTACCGTCGGAGAGCTGGTCTACATGTAATTTGAGACCAAGGCCGAGGCACTGCGCATGGTCCAGAATAGATCGGGCTTCTTCGATGGTAAAGGCGGTATCTTCTACAAAGATGTCACAGAAGGTGGCCAGGTTTTGTTCGACGATGGTCGGGATGAGCAGGTTTTTAAGACGGGCAATGTATTCGCCCCGCTTGTGGCGGGCATCCTCAGGTACAATGTGGGCCAGAAAGGTGGGTACGAGCCGCAAGGCCTGTCGTTTTTGCAACGCGGCATAGACCCTGAGTTGTTTCAACTCATCGGTCAGGTTCATACCGTAGCCGCTTTTGCACTCTACAGTTGTGATACCCAACTTGGCCATTTCGTGCAAGAAAAAGTGGCACTTATTGACCAGGTAATCGGTCGAAGCCCTGCGGGTGTGTTTCATGGTAGAGGCGATGCCGCCTCCTGCGCGTGCAATATCGAGGTATGGAACCCCTTTGATTCTGAGTTCAAACTCATCCGCTCGCCATCCACCAAAAGCCAGGTGGGTGTGGCAGTCGATCAATCCCGGTATGACGAGTCCTCCCTGGGCATCCCAGCGGGGTTCTTCTGCATAGTCTTCCGGCAGGTCCTCAGCCTCGCCCACCCATAAGATTCGGTTATTGCGCCAGGCCAGGGCCGCATTGGGGATCGCATGGATTTTGGACTGTCCACCTGCATCTCGGCAAGTAGCCAGGGTCCTAATGTTCTCCAGGACAGGCATTGCTATGGCTGTAGAATAGAAAGGAAATTATGAGTTGATGTTACGCCGCTTGTCGCTGATGTTGTGCAATTCGACCAGGTCGAATGGGCCAAGACGGCGTAACAAGACTTATGAGCAAGGATCTTTAAGATAAGCGCCGGCAGTTAGATTGCCACTTTTTATGGTGAGATCGGTTCGTTTGTGCCGCGCCCTTCCGTATTGGCGGAAAATGGAACGATATGATTGCAGTCTGCTCACCCTGGACAGGCCCCTCCAGGAGCGGATCGCACAAGTTTATATCGTATTGTGAATGAACGATGTAAGAAACCGGGATGCCGGGGCCGCCGGGCAGGCAATTTCGGTTGCTTCTTGGCAAAATATTTTGTAACTAACTGAGGGAATCTGTACAGTATACCCACCTTTGTAGTTTTGGACGAACGCCTCGATCTCGGGAGCGTGTGAAGCAAGAACGCCCGTCTTTTCACCACCGGTGTGCGTTACACCCGTTTCTTTCTTGCCTGCAAAATCTCTACTGAGACTTAAGGTGCCCCTCAATCGCTAAAGACCAATCATGAAACAACTCGTATTTCCCAGTGTGATCGAGCGCCACAACAGCGAACTCCGCAACGTTGCATCGGACCTGTTGCATGGCTTGAAAATCTATGACAACGGTAGTGGCTACATCATTGGTCATCTGGCCATGACGGAGGGGAATTCGCCGCATAAGTCCATCAACAGTACACCCCAGGACCTGGATTATCAATTATTGCTCCGAACCGGGCTGTTGCTGGCCTCAACGGCAGCTACTGGTCCGATTGCCCTCACGGTTGGTTTTCCCTTTGCAACCTATCAGGTCAACCGGCATTACGTCGAACAACTCGTTGGCAACGAGCAAAACGTGACCTACGATATGGCCACGTACGGCGGAAAAGACAAGCACACACGGGTCATTCCGATCAGCGCCGTCGATGTGCTCCCCGAAATCGTCGGGTGCATTATTGCTGCTCGGAAAGGACGGACGCAGAAGAAAGGGGCTTTCTTTATCGGAAGTATCGGGTACGGGACGTTTGAAGCCTGCCTGAGCACAGAAGACGGGATCGTTCAGCGGACCATGATTAGTACCTATGGGGTCAGGAAGGCCGTTGATGACATCACGCGGAACCTCATGAAGGAGCACTACCTGGGTATGCGGACCGAACATCAGATGGATATGGCCCTCCGAAGTGGCTCTATCGTCCTGAACCGGCGTCGCATCGACCTGACAGGTGTTCGGAAAAAAGCCCTTGAAGGCTATTATCACGACGTCATCAGCCCAGCCCTCCGCAACTTCTGGACGGATGACGATTTCGCCCGGACCAGCTCCCTGATTCTCACCGGCGGCGGTGCACATTATACCGAACTCATCAACTGCTTTCAGAGCGAATTTGGGGGGATCCTCGATGTGAAAGTGGTGGAAAACCCGACCACCCTGGCCAGTGAAGGCTATTGCTATCACTCCGTCCGGCTCGCCAACGAAAATGGGGGAACGGCAGTCGGGATCGATATCGGCAACTCCCAGACGACCCTCTCTGTGATCGATAAGAATCTGTGATACGTCCGGAGTGCGGGAGCTTGCCCTGGGCTTGATCCAGGGTGCGGGGTGGCTATTGGAGTTGGATTTGGGGGTTTAGGTGGTCTGGGAGTATTCCAGAATCTACAATGTCCCGGCAGGCGCTTATTTCATCCTTAAAGTAATGGTCACGCTCCGTGTGGGGGATTAGGGTTCGTAAGAAAGTATGGGCAATATCGACACCTTTGCCCGGTTTCAGGGGTTTTCTATAATCCAGGGCCTGGGCTGAGGTAAGCATTTCAATTGCAAGCACGCGCTGGACGTTTTGCAAGACCCGGTAGAGTTTTAAGGCCCCGATGCTTCCCATACTTACGTGATCTTCCTGGCCGAGGCTGGTGGGGATAGAATCGACAGAGGCCGGGTGGCACAAGCCTTTGTTCTCCGAGACCAGGGCGGCAGCCGTATACTGTGGAATCATAAATCCAGAATTGATCCCGGTATTGCGCATCAGAAGCCTGGGGAGGCCGTCGTGTCCCCCCAGTAAAAGGTACGTCCGCCGTTCGGAAATGCTGGCCAGCTCGGCCAGGGCAATGGCTGCAAAGTCCAAAGCGAGTGCAAGCGGCTGGCCGTGGAAGTTTCCCCCGCTGATGATGTCTCCATTTTCAAAAACGAGCGGGTTGTCTGTCACGGCATTCATTTCGATCTCGAATACGCGCCGTGCATACCCCAAAGCATCCCGGCTTGCCCCGTGCACCTGCGGCACACATCGGAGGCAATAGGGGTCCTGAACCTTGCCGCAATCACGATGAGATTCCAGGATTTCACTGCCGGCCAGCAGGGCGCGGACATTGGAAGCGGCCCGCAACTGGCCGGGATGTGGCCTGACGTTTTGGATGCGTTCATCAAAGGGTTTGATGCTTCCTTGCAAGGCTTCCAGGCTCATCGCGGCCAGAATATCAGCCGTTTGGACCACATGCCAGGCTTTTTCCAGTACAAACGCGCCGTAAGCCGACATTAATTGGGTGCCATTAATCAGGCTTAATCCATCCTTGGCCTGAAGTTGAATTGGTGTAAGTCCCTGTTTTTGGTAGATCTCGGCTGTAGGCATGGCTGCTGTACCATCTTCGTTCCAGATCATGCCCAGTCCAATCAGGGGCAATGCCAGATGGGCAAGCGGGGCCAGGTCTCCGGAAGCGCCAACGCTTCCCTGTGAAGGGACCGCAGGAATCAGATCCCGTTCGGCCAGGGTGAGGAGTCGGTCAAGGGTGGGTAGAGACACCCCCGAGTACCCGATCCCAAGGGCGTGAATTTTAAGGTGCAACATCAGCCGGCAAAGTGGCTTGGGGACGAGGTCACCTACCCCCACGGCATGGCTGATGAGCAGGTTATGCTGGAGTTGCCCGACCTGATCAGGATCAATCCGTTGGTTGGCCAGGACGCCAAACCCGGTGTTGATGCCGTAGTAGGTTTTTCCGTCGCGTAAGGCATGCTCCACGATGTTGCGGGAAGCCTTAACCGGAGCCACATTCTGCCGCAAGTGTTTCAGCGAAGCGGTGAGGTCTGCGTATAGGGTGGGGATGGAGACCATTTAGGACTGCATGGGGAGGTCTACGCCTCGGGTGCGGGCGGTATCGAGGGCGAGGTCATAACCGGCGTCGGCGTGGCGCATCACCCCGGTACCCGGATCGGCGGTAAGCACCCGTTCAAGGCGGCGGTCGGCTTGTGCGGTGCCGTCGGCTACGGAGACCATGCCGGAATGGATGGAATACCCGATGCCCACACCGCCGCCGTGGTGAATGGATACCCAGCTTGCGCCGCATGCGGTATTCAGGAGGGCATTCAGCAGGGGCCAATCGGCGATGGCATCCGAGCCGTCTTGCATGCCTTCGGTTTCTCGATTGGGAGAGGCCACGGAGCCTGTATCCAGGTGATCTCTTCCGATGACCAGGGGGGCATCCACCTTTCCTTTTTTGACCAACCAGTTGAACCGTCTGCCCATTTCGGCCCGTTCGCCATATTCAAGCCAACAAATCCGAGCCGGTAGCCCCTGAAAGTGAATCTGTTTCTGGGCTTTCCGAATCCATCGGGCGAGGCTTTCTTTCTCGGGAAAGGTGGTCAAAATCTCTGAATCCGTTATTGCAATATCATTTGGATTCCCAGACAAAGCAGCCCAACGAAAGGGGCCGGAACCCTTGCAGAAGAGGGGGCGAATATACGCCGGGACGAAGCCGGGGAAGTCGAAGGCTTCCTTGAGGTCCCGATGGTCTGCAACCTGACCCCGAAGGTTGTTGCCATAATCGAAGGTAATGGCGCCCATTTTTTGGAGGTCCAGCATGGCCTTGACGTGTTCAACCATTGAATCCAGGACCTGATCTTCATATTGGTCTGGGTTTGCTTCTCGCAGCACGGCTGCCTGTTCGAGCGTGTACCCAGCCGGGATGTACCCTAACCTGAGGTCGTGGGCCGAAGTTTGATCCGTCAGGACGTCCGGAACAACACCTCTTCGGACCAACGCCGGCAAGATTTCAGCCACGTTTCCCAGCAGGCCGACAGATAGGGCTTGCTGACCAGTTTTGGCGTTTAATACCAGTTCCAGGGCTTCATCAAGGTCATAAACTAAACGGTCGCAATAGCCCGTATCTACACGCCGCTGAATCCGGGTTTCATCGACCTCGATCCCCAGAAAAGCCCCCCCATTCATGGTGGCGGCCAGGGGTTGAGCACCACCCATGCCGCCGAGGCCGGCCGTCACGACCAATCGACCACGCAGCGAGCCACCAAAATGTTGCCGGGCACATTCGGCAAACGTCTCATAGGTCCCTTGTAAGATACCCTGCGTACCAATGTAGATCCATGAACCAGCGGTCATCTGTCCATACATGGTGAGGCCCATGGCATCCAACCGGCGAAATTCGTCAATGCTGGCCCATCTCGGGACGAGGTGTGCATTGGCGATTAACACCCGAGGGGCTTCGTCATGTGTACGAAAGACCCCTACGGGTTTTCCACTCTGTACCAGAAGGGTCTCGTCGTTTTTGAGCCGTTTAAGGGTCTCGATGATCTTGTGATAACAGGTCCAGTTTCGGGCAGCTTTGCCGCCGCCGCCATAGACAATGAGTTCTTCAGGTCGTTCGGCTACATCAGGGTCCAGGTTGTTCATGAGCATACGCATGGCGGCTTCCTGGTGCCAACCTTTGCAGGATAAGGTGCTGCCTGTAGGGGCCTTAATGATAGGGCTTGTTGTCTGAGACGACATAAGGAGAGGGGCGTTGATATAGGAAGAAACAGGTTGAATCAGAGAAATAATACGAAAGCAGGGGAAAGAACGGAAGCGCTTTCGTATTTTGAAGCCTCATGCCTTTTCTTCTGATCCGCCACCCATGAAACCATCCCTTCTTCTGCTGATTCTCCTTTGTGGACCAAACCTGCTTCACGCGCAATCCAACACACCGTATATCCTACTCCCTGATCGGGTTTTTGATGGGGATCAGATGCATGAAGGGTGGGGGGTTGTTGTGGCGGGTGACCAAATTGCACACGTAGGACCGGTGGCTACGTTGCCTTCCTATTTTGTTGCAGAGACCATCCCCATGTTCGGCCTCACCCTGATGCCAGGCATGATTGAGGGGCATAGCCATTTGCTGCTTCATCCCTATGACGAAACCCCCTGGAATGATCAGGTGCTCAAGGAATCCCAAGCGGAACGTGTTGCCCGGGGCACGGTCCACGCCAAAAAGACCTTATGGGCCGGATTCACGACGGTCCGTGATCTGGGGGCCGAAGGGGCCGGGTATGCAGATGTAGGGCTCAAACAAGCCATAGAAAAAGGCGTCATTCCTGGCCCCAGAATGCTTGTGGCCGGCCCGGCTATCGTTGCCACAGGTAGCTATGGCCCCAAAGGATTCCACGCTGATGTTGACGTCCCGCTGGGTGCCGAAGTAGCAGATGGACACGACGGGCTCCTCAAGGTCGTTAGAGACCAGATCGGCAAAGGAGCCGACCTAATCAAAGTCTATGCCGATTACCGGTGGGGGCCAAACGGAGAAGCCCGGCCTACTTTTTCTGAGGAAGAACTGTCCCTGATCGTAAAGACGGCTGCTTCGAGTGGGCGGCCCGTTGTTGCCCATGCGGCCACTGCCGAAGGCATGCGGCGGGCCGTCCTGGCTGGTGTGGAAACCCTGGAACATGGAGACGGTGGCACCACTGATGTGTTTGCCTTGATGGCCGAACGAAATGTGGCCCTGTGCCCTACGCTGGGCGCCGTGGAAGCCATCTCTGAATACCAGGGCTGGAACAAACAATCCGACATTTTACCTCTGCGTGTGGCCCAAAAAAGGGAAATGATGAAAATAGCGCTTGCACAGGGCGTATCGATCTGCGTCGGAAGTGATGTGGGGGTCTTTGATCATGGTGAAAATGCCTGGGAATTGGCGCTGATGGTAGCTTATGGCATGACCCCTTTGGATGTGCTCCGTGCGGCAACCTCAGGAAACGCAGCCTTATTTCATCTTGAGGATAAAGTGGGGCGCATTAAACCAGGGTTATGGGCCGATCTGGTAGCCGTTGAAGGAAACCCGCTGCAAGATATCAATTCGACCAGGCAGGTTCAGTTTGTGATGAAAGGTGGAATCGTCTACAGAAATGAGACGCGGAAAGAATAATTTCAGTTTGCAGCCATAGGCCTTGTTCGTGTACGTACCACGAACATAGTTGGCGTGTATTGATTTAAGTATTGTGATTTATTACTTTGCCATAAGTCACGTTTTGTTCGATTTCTTCCAAAATGTAATTTGGTGAGTCGATCGGGACTGGTTGGTCATCGATTCATTTCATGTTGCGTGAAAACATACGCTTCTGTATCCATCCCTTCACCGCGTTACTGTCATGAAAAAGATCTTGATGTGGACCCTCAAAATTCTTGGCGGTCTATTGGTATTTGCACTCCTCGCTGGTTTCATCTTCTACCAAATCGGGAAATCCCGCTTGCATGCCGTGCATGAAGTACCTTCCTCCCAATTGATCTCCACCGCTGAGGCCGATTCCGCCCTGCTCGCACGGGGTTCCCACCTTGCAAAAATCCACGGCTGCGAAGGATGCCACGGCAATGATTTGTCAGGCAAGGTCTTTCTGGATATACCTCCTTTTCTGGCCGTTGCCGGCAACCTGACCAGTGGGAAGGGAGGGATTGGGACTTCATACTCAGCCTCAGATATTGACCGGGCGGTTCGGTATGGCGTAGGCAAAGCAGGCAATATGCTGAACGGGATGCCCCATGGGTTCTCCAATCTCATGGATGAGGATATCCGGGCGATTGCTGCCCATGTAAAACAGGTGCAACCCGTAGACCATGAACTGCCGCCTTCTGAATTTCGCCTGCCTTTTTACATTATTGCGGGTTTGCCCGGTTCAGATATAACTGCCCACCTGCCCGGCCCTGACTTCAAACGAAATGAAGTTGAACAAGGCGCAACTCTGGCCTATGGAGCCTACCTAACCTCGATCACTTGCACAGATTGTCATGGTCCAGATTTGAGGGGAGCCCTGCATCCGTCCGGGGCGATGGAGTCGCCTGATTTGGCTGTTGCAGGCTCGTGGTCTCTGGAGGACTTCAAAGCGACCATGCGCACAGGGGTTACGCCTGCCAATCGGGAAATGGACCCGGAGATGATGCCGTTTGAATTCTTTAAACACATGACGGATGAGGAACTTACCGCCATCCATTTGCATCTCCAAACGCTTAAGTAATCCAAGTTGTGTGCTATTCGTTGATTTTCAAATCGGGCCGTATTGCGTCCGCCGGCGCCCGGCGGACGCATCACGTTTTGAGTTAAGTAACTTGCTCAGCAGTCGGCGTTTGAAACGCATGCGTTTGCATAAGGATTGAAAAACGACTTGATTATTACATTTGAATTACTTTTATTTGCATCTATATAGGTGCAATAAGCATATACCATGCAGATCAACCTGAACGGTTGGCCTTTTCCCTTCCCAGGCCAATTCCACCAGATGTTCTGATCAACCTGAACGGTTGGCCTTTTCCCTTCCCAGGCCAATTCCACCAGATGTTCTGATCAACCTGAACGGTTGGCTACCCTTTCAAGGCCAACACCCCCAGAGAGGAGACCAAGAGGCAATTCGTAAACGGGTCCTGAAGATGAGTCAGGGCTTCCACCCTAACAATGAAATGCCCATGGCCATTTCATTCCAAGCCTGCCGCTGGTAACTGTCTGTATACCGTAGTGCAGGAATTAAACCAGAGAAGACGTGCGCTATGTCTTTTGACCTTGTCCTGGCAACAGGACATTTATACTGATCTGGTTACACGTTTTCCACGCCATATGTGCAACCAGTCTACCCTTTTTACACCTTAACCACTGATGTTCCGCCGCTTGTCGATCATCTTGTGCAATACAGCAAGGTCGGATGGGCCAAGGCGGCGTAACATGACTTAATATCTTTGGGAGGACCAAGATGAACACAGCCTCACTTCGACGACTCCTCATATTTGTCCTGGCCGCACTTTGTTGGCCACAAATAGCATCTGCCCAGGTTTGCATTGCCGCAGGAGAAAACTGTACGGCCAATGACTTGACTGTGCATACGATTGCCATATTGCCTTCTAGCCCGGATCAGACCTGCACAGATGCAGGTGATACAGTTACCCTGGACTTGCAGTCCCAGATGCAACCCCATGCCTCAACCCGTTACGATGTGGCAACACTCATCTCGCTTGATGGCGGGCCTGTAGTAGGTGGGAGCTCCTGCCTGGCTCAGGAGCTAACACCTGTTGATGAGGCAAATGCGAACCCCGCTGTCGGCGGTGTGGGTCCCTACCGTGAACGAGATGGAGATGCCTGTGGTGATATTAGAAATAGTGACGGCGTTACCCTCAACAACCTGCCACAACAAACGATACCTTGTTCTGACAGTGATGCCAATGGGTTTCTGGATATCAGTACCTGTTGGCTTTGGGTGCAAAATGCAAGTGACGTAATCTGTAACTCGGTCAATGATTTATTGGTAGGAACCACAGCCAAATGCTTCTGTGATGCCATTCAGATTCCCATCACTGTTCCTCCTGGCCCCTTGCCGGTTGAACTGACTGACTTCAGCGTTATTCTTTCTGACACCCAAGCTGAACTCACCTGGACCACGGCCACGGAGACCGACAATGCTGGTTTTGATGTAGAACATGCCCTGCCTGGGCAAGACTTCTCGAAAATCGGCTTCGTTGAAGGTCACGGTACCACGAATGAAGCGCAATCCTACACGTTTACCATTGCTGAGCTCATCCCAGGGCGTCACGTTTTCCGGCTCAAACAAGTGGACTATGATGGTACCTTCACCTATTCATTTGCCATTGAAGCAATCGTTGACATGCCGGATGCCTATTACCTTAGTAATGCGTATCCGAATCCGTTCAATCCACAGGCCGTCGTACAATTTGCTGTGGAGCAGTCGCAAGCGGTTACCCTCGGTCTCTACACGGTGAATGGTCAGTTCGTTCAATCCATCTACCACGGTGTGCCACCAGCAGGGCAAACCCAAACCGTTCGGATTGATGGCACAGGGCTCAGTAGTGGTGTTTACATGCTTCAGTTTGTTGGCGAAAAATTCCAGACAAGCAAACAAGTTGTCTTGACCAAATAATATTCGTTCAAGGAAATGCCTGTGCAAACTTCAGTGCCTCGCCGGCACCACCGCCGCGATGGCCCGGAAGGTTCGTTGTACGCACACGAATGACCTGGATACCCGCATCGCGGGCTTTCGCAGCAGCGTGTGCTGGTTGTCCGTGGTCCGTTGATGGCCGGAGTCAAAGCTACAACGGATCACGGACCAATGACTACGGACCAGTGATAGACAGGCAACCCGCGTATGCTTGATCGGCGCGAATGCGTCATGAGTGACCTACAATGAAGCATGATGCGATTGGGGGTAGGGTGATCCTCACCTGGGTAACATCACGCCATCCGCTTTTCTCATGTACATACTCAACCCTTGAAATCTCTCCCGAGTGAGGATTCCAGCACGCAGGGCACACAATGCCCCGAAGTGACACCCAGGTGTTGACTTGAACCTTGCCGAGGTTGGCAAAGAAGTATACATCCCTTCCGTTGATGATCTTGTGGATGTACCGTAGCACTTTGCCGGCCTCAAACTGCACGTCATACACATCAAGCATGTTATCGAGTGCGCTACGTAGAGCCTGAGCGGTAGGCTTCTTCAGGAAAATGGCCTTGCCCCCATGTTCATTTTTTGTGGTCTTCCCAGCACCGGGAAACAGGGTTTCGATGGTACGGACTACATCTTCGTCATGCCCAAATTCGGCTGATTTGGACGGCAAGGTGCTGGTGGTAATGACCTTTCCACCCTGGTCATAGAACGTCTTTATTTTTTTGAGGTTACTCCATTTAATGGTCTTGTGCCCTGGCAGGATCACCACTTGAAACACTTCAAAGTTGACAAGGTTGTTGAGCTTCAAAGCGGAACCTGTTACGGTGCATTTTTCATCCAGGACTTCTGGATGAATGAAGGTATAGTCTCGTCCTGCCTCCGCAATCAGCAATTCTCCAACGGCCACGTAGTCCGCTTCGGGTATAGCCACGCCGCCTTGATAGGGTCCCAGTTTGCCGTCCAGATGGTGCCCGGCTTGCAGGGTAGCAATCGGATAAAGCATGGCAATGTCAGCGACGTGCCGGCCCGGCTTCTGAAGCATCAAATTCAATCGGCTCATGTACTTGTTGTACTGTGGGAGCCCGTCGGCATACTTCTGGTGACGCCAGGATAGCTCTGGTTTGAAGGTGACCGCCTGGTCATCATACCATACGGCATGGGGAATCAACAGGTTGATGCCCTTGGTATACTGCTCCATCGCCACCTGGTAGATGGTTTCCCAACTGATGTCTCCCATTGCGCCGTAGGACTCAGACATGACCAGCGCCTTATCCCAGTTGTATGCAGCGGAGCTGATGACCTTGTAAAACCGCTCTGCGGGGCGAGATCCGCCGATCTTGTCCACTCCTGGGATGCCCTGGTGCTTGAAACACTTCATCAGATCCCCTGATACACTCACCGGATTGACGACTTCCTCCTGGTCCTGGTGGCCGGTCGCAGTGATCCCATGCCGGCTGCACCAATCCTGAACGACCTTGGGGAAACCGGAGGCGTAAAGTTCCGATCTGAAGCCGAACAAGTAATTCCTGGCAGCCTGTGTCTCTGGGCCGATATCATACCAGAGGGCAGGGTAGTAGGGGGCCGGATCGAAGCCGTATTTGACCTTAAACTTTTCATTGAAGGCTCCCGTCCACATCCGGCCTTGGGCTCGGTACAGGGTCGGCTCATCAAAGAAGACGCCGTCGATGGTTTTGCCGAAAAATGCTTTGAACCTGTCGCCGTATTGCTGGAGGGTCATCTCAATAAAAAGGGCTACCCCTTCCGGGTCCAGGTAGTCCACATTGGGATCGCCGTCTTTGCCACAGGTGAAGGTCATCACTTTCCATTTCCCTTCCGGAATGGACCAGGTGCATTTGCCGTCTTTGGCTTTTCCCGTTAGATCAATTCGAATGCGCTGTTCCATTTCCAGGGCTACGATGCTCATTAGGCGGCCTTGGGGTATCTCAGCAGTATATTGGCCCGGCCCGACCACTTCCTGTTCGTGCTTGTCCAGCCGCTTGATCGTATGGTCCGGATACCGGTTCGCAAAACGCGGGACATCATCTCCGTGCATGGCGCCGGCACTGCCGCTTGGAAAGCCGTACTCGTCATAGATGCACATCGTCAAGCCTAATGCTTTGGCCTTTTTCAAAGCCGTGCCATACACCTTAAAGTATGCCTCGGTGAGGTAGGTAGGCTTGAAACCCTTACCGAAGGGCACAATACCAAAGCCTCCGTATCCACATTGGTCATGGGCCTCCTGCATTTGTTGAAGGATACCCGCTTCGGTGATCTTGGTATTGTTCCAGAACCAAAGCGGACGGGGGGCATATTTCCGTGGAGGTTCAAGGAAGGCGCGTCTAAGACACAGATCAGGAGTCATATACGATGCCAAATCGTTTTACTACTTGGAGGTGGACAACCAAATTATGATAAAACGGGCATAAGAAAAACCGGAGAAAGCAATCTGTTGAAGGCAACCGTTGGTGAAGTTAAACGAGAGGCTTGACGTTAAGTAGAGGTTATCTGTATGTTACTTGCCTTAGGTTCACGGGGAGCCAGCGCATCCACCATGAGCTAGTCATGCTGATCTCTGCGAGCCTTTCGTAACATCCATTCACCATATAGGGGGAATTAACATGCAAAGAAGTTTATCACTCAGCTTTGCGCTGGTCTTGATGATCGGCGGAACAGCCTGGGGTCAAAGTACCGATCTGTTGTTCAACGTACCTACGTCGGACGATATCATGGGCGGCTACTCGACCGGCATTCACTCAGGTGCCCGGACGGTGGTTGGTCCATACGACCTGGACGGCGACGGTGCTCAGGAAATCCTACTCTCGGACTATACCGGCGGTGGACGTGTTCATGTCATCGAGAATGTAGGGGTCAACACCTGGGAATTGGTCTACTCCACACCCTTCCTGGATTCCACGGCAACCACCAACAACATCCGCGCCATCATCGGGGGCGACCTTGATGGGGATGGCGCTGGTGAAATCATGTTCCTTGCTGGCCGCAGCTACAGCGAATTCAACCCGAACATCGCTTCCTTGCCGCCGGGCCTCTATTCGTTTGAGTTCACCGGAACAGACAACGACTACGGTACCGCACCGGCCAGCATTAATGAGTTCAATGCCGACCTGCCCGACCGCTGGCGGACCGAACAAATGCAAACCCTCGACGTCGACGGCGACGGCCTGGATGAAGTTCTGATTGCCAACAACGGCGGCGATAACCGGTACGACAACTGGTATGTCTACGGCGTTTCTGGAGACATTGGCTCCGGCTTTGAAGTCTGGGTTGAAGAACTGCGTCTCAGCAGCCGCGCATCGCAAGAATTCGATCCCGTCTCACGCGGCGGCGGTAGCCCGTACTCCATTCTTGCCGCCGATGTAGATGGCGATGGGAGCATGGAACTCGCCATGCACTCCTGGAACAGCTACAACTTTACCATGGCCGATGTCACGGGCCCCGATGCCTATGCGGCACCTGACTCGACAGCAGAAAATGTCTTTGTCCATTTCCCGGATCCCAATGTGGAAGATCCCGATGATCTTGATCAGGTCTCCTTTTTCGGTGGCGTCGTGGTTGATATCGATGGCAACGGTGACGACGAGGTGGTCTATGCCAACCTGCAAACAGGTTCCGGCTCCGTATTGAACTACGAAGAAGGCGAAGACCCGTTGCAAATCACCGAAGACAACTTGGCCGTTGCGATTATCCCCGGGTTCTCCGGCCTCGGCCTGACGGCAGGGGACCTGGATGGCGATGGGCAAATCGAACTGATCGGTTCCGGTCCTTCCTTCTCGGCTGAGTCCTTCGTATCTGGTGGAAGCCCTGCCTTCATCCGGATCGCTGAATACAACGGCGGTGATGTTGAAGACCCTGCCAGCTACTCCACGGTCGAGGAAATTGACATCAGCCAGGACTTTGACTTCCAGGCGTTCGACACGGTCAACCGGGACTCCGCAGGCGTCATGACCACATTCAACGAAGCCGGTGGGCAAGGACCGGAATTCGTAGCCAAACTGGCCTTCCTGGGAGATCCCGACGGCGATGGTGCTAACGAAGTTGCGCTTTCCTTCCAGGGTGTCGACGATTCAACGTATGTCTACAATGAAGTCTTCAATCCCGACGACTCCACCTACGTTCGCACGGTCGAATCCGCAACGGTCAACGAAAACCGCGTGTTCTTGCGCGTGATCTCTGGCGATGGGTTTAGCGTCAAGATAGAAGACGAGCGGATCGTGGTTCCCTCGGACTATGAACTGCACGGCAACTACCCGAACCCGTTCAACCCCTCCACCAACTTCTCCTTCAAACTCCCGATCGACAAAAACGTGAGCGTGAAGGTCTATGATATCAGTGGACGTTTGGTTGACACCCTGGTTAACAATGAACGCCTTCCTGCCGGCAAGCATGAAGTGACCTGGGATGCGACTGGATTCTCAAGCGGGACCTATGTGTACACGCTCGAATTCGGCAATTTCCGGCAAAGCCGTCAGATGGTTCTTCTCAAGTAGAGCCCTAAGAAACTGTTTGGTGAGGCAAAGTTGTGGCGAAAATGCAATGGGATGAGCCAATGTGCAGACGATTTTTGAGGGGCGTAGCAGGGCTACGTACCGAAAAAACGGATGTGCAGGGGCCAGTCCAGTGCATTTGCAGCCCAGCGAGGATCTTACCAAACAGTTTCTAAAGTGCCTGACTTCGGTCTTGCACTTTAGCTGCTATTCTTGTACGTTAGCGCCGGTCGGGGATTCTAATTCTCGGCTGGCGCTTTTCTATACTGCGCTTTTGATTGCTTCCCCTCAAAGCCCTATCACCAAGAGGTCGAGATGAAAACATCCATTCTGCGTATTACCGCACTGGCATTTGTCGTTGCTGCATGCTGTACCCCAATTACCTCACTTGCCCAGTATAATGTCGGCGAAGGTTTTGAGGTCGCCTGGTCTCTGGATCCCCGTGATGCCCCCGATCTCTTTCCCAGAGGCCCGGCCTTTGGTGCGCGTAGCGTACTTACCGGCATGGATTTCGACAATGACGGCAACCTGGAAATCCTGTTCACCACCGATGAAACCCTGGCCCCGCAAGGTCCCGACCCAGGCATCATCGATGTGTTCCTCTATGAGAACGTCGGAGACAATGAATATGCCTACGTTTGGCATTACAGCAACCCAGACTCATCCAACTCATTACCCGCCCTGGGTTTTGGAGACATTGACGACGACGGGCTCTCCGAAATCTACCTGGGCATTCCCACCCTGCCCCGCCTCGGCTCGCCCAACGATCTGTTTATCTTTGAACAAAATGACGACCTGACCTTCCCGGCAGAGCCAACTACAGCCTATGGCTACGAGCGCGAAATCGATGCCGATTTCCGCCCAGCCGGGTTTCAAATCGTGGACGTAGACGGGGACGGCCAGAAGGAACTCCTGACCGTCTCACGGACCGGCGGCGCAAGGGAACTGGTGGTTATCACCCCGGATGCCGGGATCGACGCCTTTTCGACATTCAGTATCGAATTTGAAGCCGGAAATGAGATACTTGATGGAGGCGGTGTCTATGATGTGGATGTGGTTGATTTTGATGGAGATGGAAACAATGAGATCTGGGTAAACACCTGGAATAACTGGAGTATGTCCGTCTTTGAAGCAACCGGCCCGGATACCTACGAATTACAGCTTGATCTGGATGCCTTCGATGAAAACAACGATCCCGGATCCTTTAATAGCCATGACATCAATTTCCATGACCTGGACGGCGATGGGGCGCTCGAAGGGTTCTTTCCCATGACCAATGGGGTCTACTATTATTTGGGGGCCAACGACGATGTCTCTACCTTGACCGGGGCTGATTTCATGCCGGTCGGGACCTTCGCCACCCGATCAAGAGGCGGACACATCGGAGATATCGACAGTGATGGTTTGCTGGACATCGTTGCCTCCGGGGGCCGTGATGAAACCATCTCGCGCATGGAATACGACGGCGCAGGTGACCCCGCTGATTCAACCAGTTACGCCTGGTCGGTCATTCTGGAGAGTATAGGGGAACCGCAAGACCGGTATTATCCCTTGCGTATCGCTGAAGACCTGGACGGGGACGGTCGCAATGAAGTGGTTGCCACAAACCTGTTTGCGACCGAGCCGGGACAGCCGATTTTGATCATTCTTGAGGCTTCGGACATGGCAACTGCCAACGAACCGTTGGACTTGCCGGACGGGTATGCCCTCGATCAAAACTATCCCAACCCGTTCAACCCTTCGACCACCATTGCTTACACCCTTGGGGATACAGAAACGGTCTCGCTTCATATTTACAATGCGATGGGCCAACGGGTTCGCACCCTGGTCAATGGGGCCGTTCGTCATTCGGGGCAGCACCAGGTGGTCTGGAATGGTCAGAGTGACGATGGGGCTACTTTGGGCAGTGGAATCTATTTCTACAGCCTGGAGTTCGGCACTTCCCGTGTAACCCGAGCCATGCTGCTGCTGAAATAAGACCACACTATGCGCAATCGTATGCCTGAGCATCCATCCGGCGTCTGTCGAAGCCTCCGGGGTTTGACACATTTGTTTTTCTTTCTGCTGTTCTTGAGTACCGGCCAAGACCTCTTGGCCCAGGGTAAAATTGCGGGTCGTGTTCAGGATGCAGGCACGGGGGATGCATTGATTGGGGTCAACGTTATCCTGGATGGCACCACACAGGGGACCATCACTGACACCAATGGCAACTACGTAATTCTGAACGTAAGACCGGGGCAGTATACTGTGGCCTTTTCCTACATCGGCTATCAAACCCAAAAGATAGCCGATGTACGGGTTACCACCGGCCAAACCTCGCGGTATAACATTCAACTTCAGGAAGAACTCATTCAAGGGCAGGAGATTATCGTGCAGGCCGAACGACCCTTGGTACAAAAGGACCTCACGGCATCTAAAAAGACCGTCGTCTCCGAAGAGATCGATGCCCTGCCGGTTGAGTCTTTCTTTGGGGTGCTTGCCACCCAGGCCGGGGTCAATACCGGCGCTGACGGAGCCATTCACATCCGTGGGGGGCGCAGCAATGAGGTTGCGTATCTGGTCGATGGTATGTCGGTTAGCAATCCGTTTAATACCAATGGTTTGGCGACGACGGTTGCTAAGGATGCCATTCAGGAAATGACCGTGATCTCAGGGGCTTTTAACGCCGAATACGGCAAGGCCATGTCCGGGATCGTAAACCTGGTGACCAAAGAAGGGAGTGAGCAAACACAGGGCACGGCCAGCTTTTATGGTGGGGATACGTTTACCGGTAACTCGGACATCTTCCTTACGCCGGATGGCGCCGCACTCAACGAGTATACCTTTGAAGGCACGCTCAGTGGGCCGGTGCCGTTCTATAAGAAGATGAACTATTTCGTCTCGTTCAGGCGGGACGTGGACGATGGACACGTCTTCGGGGTACGGCAACATGCCCCTTCGGATTCGGCCAATTTCAACGGGGCCATTCCCTATTGGGAACTGCAAGGCCATCCGTGGTGGGAATACCTCCCGGCCGATACCCCTGGATTGGACAACCTCGTCTCAACTCAGGGCCTGGATCCTGAACAAACCACCTTTGGGCGTACCATTCCCAATGAGGTGGTGGCCCTCAATCCGAGTTCGAGTACCAACTTCATCGGTAAGTTGACGACGCGTCCGTTTAGCGGAACGAAGCTGGAGTATTCCTTCTTGCTTGATCGGTCCAAATTCAGACCAAATAGTGCCAGTTCCTTTTCGTACAGGTTCAATCCGGATGGGATTGAGACCCGGCGCGAAAACGGGTACAACCACGGGTTACAATGGACGCATACCCTCAATGACCGGTCGTTCTATACCCTGCGGTTATCCTATGCGCAAAACCGTTTTAAGCGGTTTGTATATGAGGACCCCACCGATCCCCGGTACGTGAAGGACCTGGATGCCACCGGCAATGGCACCGTCGTGGGGTTCCCAGGCAACAATTTCCTCTTCGGCGGCAATCAAAAAACGCACATTAAAGAAGCCTCTCGCTCCATCCGGGCCAAATTTGATTTTACACGGCAGTTTGGTTCGATTCACGAGGTCAAGACGGGTCTGGAGACCCAATTACATAGCCTCGACCGGGATAATTTTATTGTGCTTTTTGATGGCAACCTCTACCGTGAGCCAACGGTCCCGGACGTGAGCACCCCGTCTCATGACCATTACGAAGGTCAGCAGGTCACCGAAATAAGTGCCTATGCACAGGACAAGCTGGAATTCGACGATTTCATTATCAATGCCGGGCTTCGGTACGAGTTTTTCAACCCCAACGGGGAGTACATCCCTGATCTTCTGGACCCCAATGGAGCGCGGCTGGAAGCTACCGCCAAGAACCTGTTGCTGCCTCGGGTGGGTATCTCATTCCCGATTACCGAACAAGGGATCATCCATCTCTCGTATGGCCATTTTGCTCAGATGCCGAGCCTGAGACGGTTGTATCTAAATCCTGAGTTTGAATTCCCCAAAGGGAGCCCCCCCACATTTGGCAACACCAACATGCGCCCGGAGCGGACCGTCCAGTACGAAATCGGCCTGCAACAGCAGATCAGCCAGACGATGGCTTTTGATGTGACCGGGTTTTTCAAGGACATTCGGGATTACCGGGCGGTTCAACAGGTACGATTCAGTACGATAGCCGGGGAAGATGTGTACAACATCGAACTCAACCGGGATTACGCCAACGTCAAGGGTATCACCTTCGCCCTGACCAAGCGGCGGGGGCGGGGCGGACTGCTTTCAGCTTCGGTCGATTATACGTTCCAGATTGCTGAAGGCAATAACAACGATTCGAATGCCTTCTTCTTTAACTTCCTTTCGGGCCGGGAAAACGAGTTTGAGTTAATCCCCCTTAGCTTTGATCAACAGCACGTACTCTCGTCCACGGTAACCCTGACGCAACCAAACAACTGGAGCCTGTCCTTCATCGGCCAGTTCGCAACCGGGTATCCCTATACCCCCTTGTTGCTGGATCAGAAAATTGATCAACTGCCGAATAGTGGCCGGAAGCCCAATCAAATTAAGCTCGATGCCCACTTGTACAAGGAACTGAGCATCGGGGGCATTCAGGCCCGTGCGTTTGCAAAGGTCTTTAATGTGTTGGATCGGCTGAACGAACGGTTTGTTTTCGACGATACAGGCCGGGCCACCTATTCCCTGAACGGCCAACGGGGTGTACATGCGGCCTGGGAGCCCTTTTATGGATTGCCAGGCATCCATGACCTGGATACCTTCAATACCCGGCCCCATTGGTATAGCGCCCCGCGTTCCGTCCAGTTGGGCATCTCCCTTGCATTTTAGCGCGGTTGCTACACCCCATGTTTATCCAGTAAGACCCAATGCAGGCAAATGGAAATCAATATTACCCTATGAAAAAGATGGTGGCGGTTCTGTGCCTCTCACTGGCTTTGCCTTTGTTTGTACAGGCACAGGAACGGGAAAAGGGATGGGATGCACGTCAGGTAGAAAAGTGGGCCCAGCAGCAAGCCGGCAAGCGAATGCAACGTGGGGCCCGGATCGACTGTGAGGACTTTACGAACCGGCGGGATGCCATCATGAACGGCAACCGCATCACGACCCAGATCCTGAACTTTGGCTCCATTTCAGCACCCGGCAATACCATCACGGACATCGTCTGGAATGGCTTGGGGTACGGGTTTGAGTTCGGACCGTTTGTAGCCGCTGAAATCGAGGATCCAGACCGCCAAGATCCCCAGAGCGTGCCAAAAGTAGATCTGGAAGGGAACGTGGTTCTTGATGCAGCAGGGGATACCGTTTGGGTCATGCATGTGGTGTCAGACGGGTTGGTGTCCAATGGGGGCGAAATCTCGCCCGATGGATCGGAATTCTGGGGCTGGCAACCATTGGCCTGCGCACAGCCGGTTGGAAATTTTGAAGGGATTGAAGTGGTCAATGCCAATTCAAGCCTGATACCTACCAGCGATGCCCGAGATAATGACCTGGATGGTCAACCTGACTCCTGGCCCGAATCCTGGTTCAACGAAGACCTGGAACGGTACGTGTGGCCCGGCGCCCTCCAACAAGGCGCTTCCAACGCCGATAAGGAATCGTTGTACTTCATGAATGATTACAACAATCCTGAATTTGCATATTACCCCTTTCCGTCAGATAGTACCCGCCGCGGGTTGGGGCTGGAAGTGGAAACCCGAATCTACCAGTGGGCCAACCCGCTCGCTGAAGACGCCCTCTTCCTGATCTACAAGATCACCAACAAAAGCGAACGTGACTTGGATAACGTCATCTTCGGCATGTGGGGCGATCCGCATGTGGGCGGCCCCAACGACTGGCCGGATGATTTTGCGTTCTTCGACAGGGACCTCAACATGGTCTTTGCCTGGGATGCCGATGGCCGCTCCGATATTCCGGGCAGACCGCCAGGGTATTTTGGCTATACCTTCCTGGAGAGCCCCGGCCTGGGTGCGGAAATAATCAATGGGGTTTCCTTCGAAGGAGATGGCATTGACAACGACAATGACGGCTTGCTGGATGAATCCTGGACCGATGGCATCGACAACGATGGCGATTGGAGCCCGGACCGGGATGATGTGGGCATTGACGGCATTCCCGGTACAGGGGATGAAGGGGAAGGAGACGGCTTCCCGACCGCAGGGGATCAATTCGACATCACCAAGCCTGGCGAGCCCAACTTCGAGTTTACCGACATTGACGAAAGTGACATGATCGGGCTGACCTCGTTTGCTTCACCCCGTTTTGCCGGAAACCGAATTTCGAACGATGAGCGGGTTTGGTCCATGATTCAGCCCGGTCGCTTCGATGATGTGCCTGAGGAACCAGGGGACTATGTATTTCTCTATGGATCTGGAAATTTTCCACTTAGAGCGGGGGAAACCAAACGCTTTTCGATTGCGCTCGTTATCGGGGAGAGTTTTGAAGACCTTCGCCTGAATGTCGAAACCGTTCAACAAATTTTTAACGTGGGCTATCGGTTCGCCAAGCCGCCGGATAAACCCCGCTTGACGGCTGTTCCAGGTGATGGGAAAGTGACGCTCTATTGGGATGATCGGGCGGAATCGTCCGTGGACCCCCTTTCTTTGGAAGAAGACTTTGAGGGGTATGTTATCTACCGTTCCACTGACCATGAGTTTAGCGATCAGCAAACCATTACGGACATCAATGGCTCTAAATTCCTGTTTAGACCCCTAACCAATGCCGTAGGGGTAGAAGCCAAATTTGATCTGAAAAACGGCATCAATGGTCCTTCACCCATTCCTTTTGGGGGCCGTGGCGTCTCCTATGACTTGGGTAGTGATACCGGGTTGTTTCACACGTATGTAGACTCCAACAATGTGCGCAATGGCCAGACCTATTATTACAGTGTTGGGGCCTACGACCGAGGGTTTGCAGGGGGGGATGAAGGGGCCTTCACTAACGGGATTCCGCCGAGTGAAACCAGCAAAACGATCACGTTTAACCCGGTAGATGATAGCTTTATTTTCGACTTTAACACGGCATCGGTGATCCCTCGGCCAAGGGTAGCCGGGTATGTACCCCCTTCCATCGAAGCGGCTGGTGGACTGGAGCAAGTTTCAGGTAGTGGCACCGGCCCGATCACCATAAAAATACTTGATGAACTGGTGGTGCCGGCAGAAGGAGAGTACAGAATTTCATTTGAGGCTATAGACGAAGCGGTCATGTATAGCGTGACCAATGAGAAGCCCACGACCGTAGAGTTGACTGCCTCTCTGGGCAAAGTGACCGGACTCGGATTCCAGAACATCATTGGTTCTTCTTTCTCGTTAAGGACATCTTCGGGTACCGTGTTGCAGTCCGGTACGGATTATGCCCTGAGCCCTGAGCAAGGGACCATTCAGGTTAATTCAGGTACGGTGTCCTCGGGGGAAACGCTCACGGCTTCGTTTCTCTATCAGCCAATTGTTGAGAGCCGCTACTTACAAAACGAAGAGTCCAATCTGGTGTTCGATGGGTTGCATGTGTTTGTTCAGGATGAGCCGCTTGAAGTGAACAATCGGCGCACCGGTTGGGCACAGGGGGGGCAAGATATTCCCTATGAAGTGCGCGTGGCTACTGCTGGGCCGGGCCGTGTTCCTCAGCCTCACGACTACGAAATCACTTTTGAAAACAGCGACGTCACCACCAGTTTTAACACCAACTTGCCGCTTCCATTCAGGGTGGTCAACCTCTCCAAAGCCAATCAGCCGGTAGATGTCTTTGTGCCCGATGTCAACCGGGATGGACTTTGGAATATCAATGAGCCGTTGATTTTCATAGAAGAGGTTGACGGCGCCGTCACGGCAACTTGGGAGGTCGTTTTTCAGGATGAGGGGCGCTTCCCTGGTGCAGGAGATGTGTTCTTTATCCGTACCCGAAAACCGTTTACGGGTGAAGACACGTTTGTATTCCGGACGCAAGGTGCAAAGACGGAACCAGAACGGACCAGGCAAGAACTGGAAGAGATCTATGTGGTGCCCAACCCGTATGTGGCAACCAATGAGTTGGAACCCCGGAATCCGGTCGCCAATGACCAGCGGGGTGACCGCCGGCTGTACTTCGCCAATGTCCCTGCAAAGTGTACCATCCGTATTTATACCCTTGCAGGCGAACTGGTCGATACATTGATCCATGACAGCCTACTGGATGACGGTAAGGTGTTCTGGGACCTGCGAACCAAGGACAACATGAACATCGCCCACGGTATGTACCTCTACCAGGTGGATAGCGAAGCTGGATCTTTCATTGGGAAATTTGCGGTGATCAAATGAGCCAGATGCGAATACCAAAACCCATCATCCGTTCCCTGTTCCTGATCTGCTTTCTGCTGCTGGCCGAAATGCCGGTTGGGGCACAGACCACGGGGTCGCCGCAACGCGATACCATTACAAAAACCGGGACCACCGCAGCCCAATTTTTGAAATTGGGCGTCGGGGCACGTGCCATTGCATTAGGTGGTGCCTTTGTAGCGGAGGCCAACGATTTGTCTGCCCTCTATTGGAATCCTGCCGGCCTGGCCGAGCTCAGAGGAAGTGCCGTCCAATTGGCCCATACCGAATACCTCGCAGGCATCGACTACGAATATGCCGCATTTGGCGTAAACCTGGGGAATTTGGGTACATTGGGGGCTTCCCTGATCTTCCTGAACTCTGGAGAAATGGAGGTGCGCACCGTCCGCCAGCCAGAGGGTACAGGAGAACAGTTCAGGGTACAGGATTTCGCTTTGCAGTTGTCTTACGGCCGGGCCCTGACTGACCGATTCAAAATTGGCGGTACCGCCAAGTATATCCGGGAACAGATCTGGCACAGTTCCGCCTCTGCACTTGCGGTAGACGTTGGGGTGCTGTTTACCACACCGTATGACCGCCTCCGGCTGGGGGCCAGTATCGCCAACTTTGGTCCTAAAATGCGAATGGATGGCCGGGATATTATCTTTAGCGAAGATCCCAGCCCTACGCAAAGCGGCAACGTGGAGGTGGTGAACGCAACGTACCTGTTGGATCAACATCCATTGCCTCTGCTGTTCCGGTTCGGACTGGCCTGGGATGCACTCAACGCTGCTGATCATCGTCTGGTGCTTTCCACAGATGCTTCACACCCCAATGACAACAGTGAATCGCTCAGTGTGGGTGGGGAGTACAGCTTCAGGCAACTCGTTGCCATCAGAGCGGGTTACCGAGATATGTTTGAAACCGATGGCGAAAAAGGCCTGACCTTTGGAGGGGGGCTGAACTTGCGGTTGGATCAAAGCCTGCGTGCCCAATTTGATTACGCCTACGCCGATTTTGGTCGCCTGGAGCAGACCCACTGGTTCACGGTGAATCTCATCTTTTAGCGGCGCAAGTTCTTGAGGTGCTATGCTTAATTTGTAGAATAACTACCGATCCCGTACCTTTAAGCAAACACAAGCACAAATACGCTTTCGCCTGAGGAGGCAAGAGCCCCATGTACACGCACGCCGTTCGATGGACGGTTGTGTCGGTGTGTATCTTCATATTTGGCCTATGGCCGGGCCATTTGGCACATGCCCGGCAAACCGAACCTTCACAGGAATTCAGGGGGACCTGGATTGCTACGGTTTCGGGTTTAGACTGGCCGCACGGGAATACAACGGCACAACAACAGGCTGAGTTGATTCAGTTACTGGATGGGCTGAAGGCAGCAGGCATGAACACCGTTTTCTTCCAGGTTCGCGGGGAAGCTGATGCATTTTATGAATCCCCATTTGAGCCCTGGTCAAAATGGTTAACCGGAAAACAGGGGCGCGCACCTGAACCCTTCTATGACCCGCTTGCTTTTGCGATACAGGAGGCGCATAAACGAGGGCTAGAGCTTCATGCATGGATCAATCCTTTTCGGGTCTCCCGCAATGTAAAGAAGTTAGCCGCGCATAAAACGCACCTCATAAACCGCAAACCAAAGTGGGTTCTGCGCGCAGGACCCGTGGCGATGCTAGACCCTGGCCAACCCGCCGTACGTGATTATGTCTCTGGGATCGTGGCTGATATTGTCAAACGGTATAATGTAGACGGGATACATTTTGACGATTATTTCTACCCCTATCCTCCAAATGCCTTGAAGCACCAGGATGGCCGAACCTATAAAAACTACAACCGGGGGATCCAGGATGTCAGCGTGTGGCGGCGGGATAATATTAATCGATTCGTTGCCCAGGTCGCGCAGACGATCCGTATGATTGATCCGACGGTGAAGTTTGGAATCAGTCCATTCGGAATCTGGAAGCAAGGCATCCCCAAAGGAACGTCAGGCATGGATTCTTATTCCCTGCTCTATGCTGATCCTCCAACCTGGCTCGCTGAAGGATCGGTAGACTATATTATTCCACAGTTATACTGGGGATTTGAAGGCAGGCAAGACTATGCAGCCCTGGCCGACTGGTGGGCAACCATCCGTCAACAACGGCACCTTTACATCGGCCACGGTTTATATAAAACCGATCAGTCCACCTATGATGGGCCCCTGTTGGCTTCCAAAGACATCACGAATCAGGTTTCCTATAACCGCAAACACCCTGAAATTGCTGGCAGTGCTTTTTTTCGGGCTCAGAACTTGACTTCATCACGCAAAAAGACCTGGGCGAAGACCCTCACCCGGTCTTTTTATTCCTATGCCGCACCGACCCCAACAATGCCCTGGAAAGATGCCACGCCACCTTCAGCGCCGGAGGGCTTAATGCTGACCACCATTCAAAACCGGCAAGTGGTGCTGTCCTGGCGTCCTCCCCATGATGCTTCCCCAAGACAGCGGTATGCAATTTACCGGATACCGGAAAAAGAAAACCCCCGCTGGGAAGATGTACCTAAGAACCCCCAATACCGGGTTGACCTCACCGGGGAGACCTTCTGGATTGACCGCAATGTAAAGGAAGGACAATCCTATGCCTATACGGTGACGACGCTCAGCCCCAATTCAGTTGAGAGCACACCCAGCAATGGGGTTAACATTAACCTTGTACGCTTCTCCGATCACACACAGACTCGGGGGCGTCAGTCCAATACCCGATTGGCTGCTTCACCAGGGCAATAGTTCAGGCATATTTCCGGTCTTTGTGCTATATTCCGATTACCTGCTCTAAGGACAGCATATTGAATTGTTGCATCCTATTGTTGCATCCTATAGCACTTCCCCAGATGATCAAACAAATCTCCAGAGGCCGTCCCGCTATTCTGTTTCTTATGCTGTGCACGTTGTACAGTGCAGGGTGTTCTTCGTCAACCTCTGTTGTTGAGCCTGTCAACCCGGCACTTCAACAACGGGAAAGGGTACTCGATACGGTCGTAAACCTGACCATCCTGCAACTGAACGATGTTTATGAGATTACGCCCATTGAAGGGGGGAAAAGTGGCGGGATTGCCCGTGTAGCCCGTATCCGAAAAGACCTGCTGGCTGAGAACCCGAATACAATCGGCGTATTAGCGGGCGATTTCCTAAGCCCCTCGGCATTGGGTACGGCAAAAGTTGAGGGCGAGCGACTTGCAGGGAAACAGATGGTGGCTGCGCTAAATACAATGGGCCTGGATTATGTAACCTTTGGAAATCATGAGTTTGACTTAAAGGAAGCAGACCTAAAAAAGCGTATGATGGAGTCCGATTTCCAATGGATCTCAGGCAATGTCAAAACGGGAACAGGTGCAGCATTCGAAGGGGCTTTACCATACATACTTCGTACCTTTCAGAACGGAGATGGGGCTGAGGTGAAAATCGCTATTTTGGGTGTAACCCTGGATGCTACAGACAAACCCTATGTCCAATACCTTGACCCATTGAATACCATCAAAGCGCAGGTTGAAACACTAAAAGATCAGGTAGATGTCTTCCTTGCTCTGTCGCATCTGGATGCTGAGCAAGACATTGAGCTTGCTGTTGCCGTGCCAGAACTTGATCTCATCATGGGCGGGCATGACCATGAGAATATGCACCTCCGGCGTGGCAAAGGGATGACCCCAATCGCCAAAGCCGATGCCAATGCGCGATCTGTCTTTATACATGAACTAGCATTTGACACGAAAACGGGAAAACGGACGATCCAATCGACCTATTATCCGGTCACAGATGCGATTCCGGATGAGCCAGACACGGCGGAAGTGGTCCGGGTTTGGGTAGAGAAAGCCTTCCTTGGATTCCGGGAGAGTGGGTTCGAGCCGGAGAAGGTACTGGTTCGTTCGACCGAACCATTGGATGGCCTGGAGGCCAGCGTTCGCAACAGAAGCACCCGCCTCACAGAACTTATCGCTGACGGCATGCTACGTGAGGTGCCAGAGGCTGACTTGTCGATCTATAACAGCGGGTCGATACGCATTGATGATATCCTTCCACCTTCTGAACTCACGCAATATGATGTTATTCGTATTCTTCCATTTGGCGGAAATGTAGTGCGCACCAAGATGAAGGGCCGGTTGGTGGATTGGATCCTCACCCAGGGAGAGATCAATAAGGGGGTAGGCGGATATCTCCACTACGCCGGTGTTGAGGGCGCAGCAGACGGATCATGGCATATCGGGGGCACACCGATCAACCCGGAAGCTGATTACACGGTTGTTATCAGCGATTATCTGCTGACGGGCCTCGAAACGAACCTCAGCTTCTTGACACGGGACAACCCCGATCTTGAAGTCATGGAAGAGTTACGGGATATAAGAAAGGTGCTGCGTGACGAGTTGGTTCGGGTATATTCAGGATCTTAATCCATCAGCATAAATTCGAGTACAACGCCCGATCCCAACTGAATGCGGTCTCCGTTTTCTAGCCTCCGAAAATGGCGGCGTACAGGAATGGCCGTACGATTGACTCCACGAATAATCATCGTGCCAAAGCGGCTTCCATCGTCTCTAATCTTGAAAGACCGGGTGGCCGGATCAAATTGGATACTGGCGTGCGCCCTGGAGATTTCAGCGTATTCAGGTTGGGCTTCATCGTCAAACGTGATCTGGTTATAGCGAGTGCCCTGATTTCCATACTGAACAACAGGATTTCGACCGATATGGCAAGTGCCGTCTGTGGATTTGAGCTGGAAGGTACGATTCGAGCTGCGCGTACCTCCCTTGATCAGGCGAAGTTGAGCGACTGAGGCACTAGGTGGTGCCGGTGTATTTGATTTTGAGACCAGGTTGATCATATGTCTTTTTTCTGTAAGCGCCTGTGCTGTTTCGGGGTCCAATTGCTCAGGAGGAGACAAAACGATTTCAATTTCAATAGGCGTGGATTTAAAGATTTCCAGTTCAGCTTCTCGCAGATGCCGGATCAAGGCCGGCCCAAATTGGGCATTCTGATTGTTGATGAAGTAGTCGGTTAACACCATACGTTCTGATGCATTTTGAGCAAGCATCAGGACTTGAATCGCGGAAATAGAATGTTCAGACATTGATCGATAAGGGCTCAAAAGCCATTCGAGGTCATAAAATAAAGCATCTCTCAATTCCAGGGGCGTACGTTGAAGGTGCCGAGGGGAGGGTATTGAAGACTTCAGGGGGGATAGAGAGGAGGCTGGACGGTTTTCAGGAAAGGATGGGAATTCGATAGCTTTCCAGTAGAGTTCGCGCTGTTGATAAAACTCCTGCCAGTGGGGAAGGTCAAATGCGATAGCCAAGCGGGCAAGGCTGTCTACGACCCTGAACTTGTCATTTGAATCAAGCGTGCCGCCTGAATGGAGATACATGCAGACTGTGCCTAACTCTTCATAAAGCCCGATATTAAGAAATGGATTGTTTTCACCATGCTTGCTCAATTGAGGAGGATTAGCATCTTGAAGTAGGTCCAGGGTATGTTTGAGGGAAGAAGCTGGGGTAACGGGGTGCGGGGTTGGAGTTGAAGAGGTAGCTACATTATTGCTCTGGAGCCATGCTTGTAAACCAATGTGGACATGTAACAGGAGGGCACTCAGTTCGATGCGATCAGGATCGGGCATAGGGGTATTTCAGTTTGAGTCCATATACGCATGCAAAAATAAGGGGTTGCGGGTTAAGTCATTACAAAGACTTTGCTTCATGAGAATATCCGTTATTGCAAGAAAATGTAAAATCATTAATAACATCGAACAAGGGTTTCTGCTATTTCTGTATGCTCGCGGCGTATGCATGGCAAGAACAGGGCGCACGCTACCCATACAGCCTTTCTAAACTGAATAGAGAAATGCGTAACCCAAGTGGTGTACTATACTTGGGTTACGTAGTGAACGAGGTCATGTCTACCTTCAGCTCAGTCACCCTCGATGCCGGAGTCTTTGGGGAAGGTGCCAGAGATCACCCAAGCCGCACCTGCCAGGGAGAGGTCTTTAAGGAGGTTAGGCATGGATGCTTCATTCCCGGAAATCACACCTGGAAGATGCAAGGCGAGAACGAAAATCAGTAGCATGAGGGCCAATAATTGGCATGCAAGGCGAGCATACTTACCAGTTAGAATCGCAATACAGGCTGCGATCAAACAAACCCCTGTAAGGTAGACCCAGAAAACACCTCCGGGTATGGGTACCATTGCTGCCATTGCAGGTCCATTCATGAAATGAAACAGTCCAAAAATAGCGAAGGGGATTGCGTATACAATACGACCGAGTTTGAAGGGAGCAAGGTTCATGTCATGCACTCCGTTAGGGTTTGGTGGTAAAGAAGAAACGTCGCTGACTATGAAGACTTAATGGCGGTGCTTAAAGTATATACATCTAAATGCAAAATGCCAATACTTTGCCCAAAACAAAGCCGCTTTTGTGAAAGAAATTTAAACACTTAAAGCTGGAACAGACTTGAGCGCTGTTTTTAGATCTCTAATTTGGAGGGGTTTACTTAAATAATCGTTCATGCCGGCAATCAAGCAGCGTTGACGATCGCTTTCCGAAGCGTTGGCTGTGAGGGCAATAATGTACGTTTGGTTGCCGAGACCTCGAATGCGTCTGACGGCTTCCAGGCCATCCATTACCGGCATCTGCATATCCATAAACACCACATCGTACTCCGTCTGGCTTACGGCATCCAGGGCTTCCTTGCCGTTCATCACAAAGTCTACTTCATGTCCAATCATTCTGAACATGTGGGTGAAGACTTTCTGGTTGACCATATTGTCTTCAGCGATGAGGATACGAATCGCTTGTTTCCTGGGGGTAACCTGTTTGTTATTGTTGTTATTGTTTACCTGTACCAGGCTCGGGGCCGGGCGCTCATCGTTCAACGCAGCCAGAAGTGCATTGAATAGCTGATTTTCAAATACAGGTTTTACAATAGTTTTACGAATCTGTGGTTCGGTCATCAAGTCCAAATTAAGCTCGCCGATCCGGGAAAACAGAATGATCTGAGGGTTGGGGTTTCCCGCTGGTATCTTGAAAGATCTGGTGAACTCCAGTCCATTTTGTTCCGGTAAGTCGTAATCGACCAACATGAGGTCAAATGGAATATGGTCCAGGCAGCCCTGCGCATCTGCAATTGAGCCGGCAACATGAGGGATAATGCCCCAAAATTCGCACATCAGCGCGGTGATGTTTCTACCGGCCTCATTGTCATCAAGGATCAGCGCCTTTTTTCCTACCAACGCTGGCGCATCTTTGACCAGGTAGGCAGGCGCTTGCGATTTTCCAGGTTCGATAGGAATCGTGAAGGAGAATCGAGAGCCATATCCAATGTTACTTTCGACCTTAAACGTTCCTCCCATCATGTCACAAAGCTCCTTACTGATTGCAAGCCCCAAGCCGGTACCTCCGTATTTCCGGGTCGTAGAACTGTCGACCTGGGAGAAGGATTGAAACAGCCGGTCCATACGTTCTTCGGGAATTCCTATGCCAGTATCCTTTACGGCATATTCCATCTGTAATTGACGGGAACCGGGCATGATCCCTGCTTTCAGGGCTACCACCACTTCACCTTTTTCGGTGAACTTAACCGCGTTCGATAGGAGATTAATGAGTATCTGACGAACGCGTGTTACATCACCAATTACCTGGTGAGGTACAGAAGGATCAACATATAAGATAAGGTCCAACCCCTTCTGATGTGCCGCCGGGGCGAGTACCGTCATCGCTTTACTTACGGCTGAACGAACATCGAAGGGTTCATGCTCCAGCTCTAGTTTTCCAGCCTCAATTTTTGAGAAATCAAGGATATCATTGATGATATTCAGCAGGTTTTCCCCGCTGGTCTGGATGATCTGGGTAAATTCCTCCTGCTCCTGATTGAGTTGTGTACCTAGCAATAGATCCGTCATCCCAATAATACCATTCAGCGGGGTGCGGATTTCATGGCTCATTGTAGCCAGGAATGCGCTTTTGGCGCGCGTGGCCGCTTCTGCTTTTTGGCCAGCCTCAAAGAGGCTCTGTTCGTATTTCTTTTGGCCTGTGATGTCACGGGAGTTCAACACAATACCCCTGATCGTGGGGTCGTCCAGCAGGAATCTTCCAATACCATCCATGTGGAGCCAGTGCCCATCAAGATGCTTTATCCGGTACTGTGCCCTGAACAGTTCATTGCTTCCCTTAAGCCCTTCGTTCAACTTGGTACGGAGTTCGGCACGATCATCTTCATGGATAAACTGAAATACATTAGCCCCCATGCGCTGCTCCATGCTGTATCCTAGAACGCGCTCTACAGATGGGCTTTCATAGACGATCATGCCTTCCAAGTCAATTACCGTAATCAAGTCAGAGGCGTTCTGAACCAGCTTTCTAAACCGGACTTCACTTGCCCGCAAGGCCATTTCAATGCGGCGCCGTTCCGTGATTTCCCGCTTCAACTTGGTGTTGGTCTGGGCAAGCGCCTGGGTCCGCTCTTTTACACGTTCCTCCAGCCGGGTATGGGTTTCGGTGAGCTGATGGTGGGCTTTTTTGAGTTGCTTGTTGACGTACCTCAAACTTCGAATGGATTGGCTTTCATACATCCATCCGATAAACGCTGAGTAGAGCACGAGTGCATTCAGCACCATCAGGTCCAGAAATTGCTCTTGTGCGGGGGTATAATTTCTTGGGAAGATATACCCGTCTGTGACCAGACTATAAAAGGTAATAATCTCAACAACGATCATTACAGATGTGAAGATACCCAACCAGGGACCTACCAGAAATGCGGCCAGCATCGGAACGGCCGGCAAGAAAAGCATGGGGGCGGGCATGTACCCCTCATCCGAGGCAATAATCCAAGTCAATATCCCCAATACCTCAGCTGTGAATAATGTACCGGCCAACGAATAGTCACCTGTAAATCGCAACACAAAGGGATTAACCAGAATCAGTACACCACCACATACAAGAACGGTTGGGATAAGCCCAAAGGAATGCTGCATTTGATAGGTTGCACCGGCAAACATGAAACACAGCAAAGCACAGGTAAAAGAAGCCGAGACGAGCAATTCCATCCTGTGGTAGGTATGGATGTCTTTGCCGCCTGTATACCAGCTTAAAAAATAGCCGACCAGTGCCTTATACATGCCCGGAAGGGTTAGCCTTGCGATAGGACAAGAGGTGCAGTTAGTGAAACGTCTACTTTAGGGGGATGCCTGAATCCGGTTGCTTGATTCGCCACAGTGCTCCCAACAGCGTGGCAAAAAGTAGACGTACACATTGCAAATTGCCTCAATACTTGCCTTGAATACCGGGTTAAAGATACTAGAATATATCGAATCTGCCAAACATAACCATATTCAAGCGCCTATGCCCATTCCATAATCCAGGCAAGGAGCTGGTCATACCGGTCAAAAATGAAATCCGCACCTGCTGCTGCCAGGGTATCTGCGTCAAAAGATGAAGTTATTGCAGCCACGCTACAGCCTGCACCTTTGCCTGAGGTAACGCCATGCACGGAGTCCTCTATCACCAGGGTAACGGCAGGGGGGAGGCCAAGGTGCCTGACTGTGATTTGATAGGGTTCTGGATGGGGTTTGGGATACATAACATCTGCAGCCGTGGTGACCGCCTCAAAAAATGGGGACAGGTTAAACCTGGCAAAGGCGGCTTGTTGGTTCTGTGGGGCCGCTGAGGTTACGAGTGCAAGCCGATAAGGCCCTTCATGTAGCGTCTGAAGGCACGCGAGTGAACCTGCTATAGGGGTCAACTGCGGCAATAAGGCTGTATACTGTGCGCGTTTCCCTTCCAGTAAAGTATCCAGTGTCACGGATACTGGCGTATAGACATCTAGAATATGCTGAAATACATCGATGTCTGTTTTCCCCTTGAAAGGCCCCAGCATAGCTGCTGTCATGGGTACACCATGTTCTGAACAGACACGCAGTATGGCCTGTTCATGTAGAGGCTCAGAGTCAATGATAACACCGTCTAGGTCAAAAATAATGGCTTCTGGATTCAAGATGTTGGGGTTGGGTTTGAAATAAAAGGGGGCGGTAACAACTCAAATGTGAATATGATCTGCGGCGCTATTCTTTAATTTATCTCGCTGATGCACATACACCAATGTGGTATCGATGTTTTTATGCCGGGCATGGGCTTGAACCTGCTGTATGGTAGCACCAGATTCTATTGCGAGTGTACATCCAGTATGCCGCATCGTGTGCGCGCCAATATCCGAGGTCAACCCTGCTCTTTTTGCCGTCCGCCTAACCATTTCGTAGATCGCGGCAGGGGAGAGGCGCTTCCCCCGCGCATTATTGCTCATTGAGCGCCACAGCGGACCGGCGGATATCCCATATACCCCCTTCATCATATTGACTTCTTCAACAACGTGCGCCGGGATCTTCACAAACTGATCGGCACCACCCTTTGTCTCAGGCAAATCAAGAATCCAATAAGGTCCTGTTTGGCGTATGTGTCCAACATCCATACGGGACACTTCAGACCGGCGTAAAACACAATGTAACATGACCATCAACATGGCATGATCTCGTACTGCTGCCTTTCCGGCTTGCTCTGTTGCTTCCAGGAGCCGCCGGGCCTGTGATACTGTTAATACTTTCAAGGGCCGATCTCGATAATCGCCTTTTTGAATCCGGCGTACCAATTGCCGGCTTGCTGGATTCACACGTGTGACCTCCATAGCAACCAGCCAATCGAAAAACCCACGCACAGTCGAAAGCCTGCGCCGAATGGTTGATACCTTGGCACCAGCATGATCCAGGCGCTCCAGATGGGCATTTACGTGGACAAAGGTAACCTGACGTGCAAGGTCGAGTGTTACCTCATCGGTATCAAACTCTGCCCAAAAGAACTGTACCAGATCATTTCGATAGGCCCGTTTGGTTTGGGGGCGGTCATACCGCAACAGGTATAAAGCCAGGATATCAGCCCGATCTACACCGTATTGATCCAGCGCAGTGTTGGTCCGTCGTATGAGATCCGACATGTAAAAACCGTGTATTTGAAGGTGTTTTTCTCTGGATATCAGGCATGCTGCCCCGCAATTCGAATAAAGTAAATACCTTGCGGTAATACAACCTGTTCTACAAAATCACAGGTATTTTTTCACCAGCAAAGCCAGCGAGGAAATATTTGTACCCCACAGATTGTCAAAACTTAAACACAGGTAGAAATACTGAATCCATTTTTAGTGGGGTAATCCCTCACACACTTTAATATGAATATCGCACAACAGCTTATTCTATATTCTGCTATCCTACAGGGTGTAGATACATCCGGTTTTGTGGCGTTTTCCGGCTGATATCTCCTATTTTTACCAACGCCCTGGTACTTTGAAAGGTTATCCATGTCATGCCCTGGAGGGCATGATACGTGCGCAGTAAAGCGCATGTACGCAGCCGTATTTGGGTGCTGGCTGTGCCGCTTCTTAAACTATGGTGATGGCTATGTTTATTTATCACTTGTATCCCAGGCGCGGGAATTTTTTCTTATTTGTACTATTCTCGCTTTCAATTCCTGTTGTGTATACCTCACCTATGGTCCATGCGCAGGTGACGGTACCAGAGACCCTTCAGTTAATTGATTTTCAGGGGCAACAACCTTGTCCAACAGGGTATTTGTGTAATAATCGAAATGGTGTTGTGGAGGTGGTGGATGGACAAGGGGGTAACCAAATACTCAGATTGGCCCTCACTACAGATAATGAGAGCGTGTCTGCTGTGGGACCTGAGGTACTCGTCATTCCAGGTGGAACATACCGCGTATCCGTATGGGTGAAGTCGATTAACGTGCCAAGAGAGGCTGAAGTCTACATTAGAGTCTTGGCAAGCGGAGATGCCGATCAAGATCCCGGGACACCTTTTGAAAATGCTACAGCAGCCTATCAGGTACTTCAGGCCGGAACCTCGGCATGGATACGGGGAGAGGTCGATGTAATCGTACCTATGTATAAAAATACGATCTCAGTAGAGTTAGGGATAAAAGATGCGTGCGTGGACGAAACCAGGACATCATGTCCCACCCGTTTTGGTGAAGTACATTTTGATAATATTGAGGTCTCAAGCTATAACCTTATGGGTGACTATAGGGGCAGTAAAGGGGAATGGTATTCTGGCACCTCGCATCGCTCGCCGAGAAAAGGAGCGAATACTGAGAACGCAACCCTGTGTAGAGCGACATCATATCTTATAGCTAAGGCGACACCCAGTTTTACGCACCTCACCGGGCATTTATGCGTTCTGTCTCCGATACACCAATCTATCGGAGGCAGACATGGCCAAGCTCAACGAGGATGCTCGTATGACCATCAAAACACTCGCCCACAAGGGCGTATCCAACCGCGAGATTGCCCGACTGATCGGTGTCACCGAGGGCGCGGTACGCTATCAACGTAAACGTATGCAAGCCAACCTAGTCGATGGCCGATCCCGTCAGACTTGTCGGGCAGTGGCTTTCGCTGAGGCCATTGAACACTGGCGGCAACACCGTGACGCGGTCAACCTGGCCGACCTGCACCAGTGGTTGGTTCGCGAACATGCCTATCCCGGCAGTCTGCGCTCCATCCAACGCTATTGGAAGAAGACCTATCCGGCCCCGAGAATCCGGGCGCGCCGGCGCATTGAGACTCCACCGGGTGCACAGAGCCAGGTCGATTGGGCCCATTTTCCTGGCATCATCCTGGGTGGTCAGCACCAGGATCTGCTTGCTTTCCGGATGGTGCTCAGCCACAGTCGATATCCGGCCGTGATCTGGTCGCACACGAAGGATCAACTGGCCTGGCACCACTGCCATAACGAAGCCTTTCGCCGACTCGGTGGCGTCACCGCGACCGTGCGCGTCGATAACGAGAAGACCGCTGTTGTCCGGGGAGCTGGCCCCTGGGGGGTGATCAATGCCGCCTATCGGCGCTATGCCCGTATGCTCTGCTTCCACGTCGATGCCTGCCTGCCCCGACATCCACGGGCTAAAGGAAAAGTCGAGCGCAGCATCCGCACCCAACGCTTCGGTCAAGATCCGAGTGGGCGCGCCTGGGATGATCTTGAAGAGTTACAAGCTTTCAGTGACGAACGCGTGGAGGTAGAGAGTCAGCGACGGCGGTGTCCGGCTACGGGGGCTTCGGTCTTTGAGACGTGGCAAGTTGAACGAGCGTTGTTGACGCCGCTACCGGATCCGCTGTGGGAGCCGTTCGACCTGGTGGCCACACGCAGGGTCTCACACGACGCGTTGGTCTCGTTCGAGGGGCGACAATACAGCGTCCCGTTTGTCTTCGCTGGCCTGGAGGTCGAAGTGCGAGGCTGCTCTCAGACGGTGCAGGTGCTTCATCACATTGAGATCATCGCGATGCATCCGCGTCACACCGTTGAGCGGCTCGTGATCGATCCCCGACACTACGACGGGCTGTCGACGCCACGCGTGCAGGCTCCGATGCCGCTGGGCCGTATGGGCCGACGCATGCTGGAGTTGGCCAATGAGCCGGTGGCACGCCGTTCAATCGACTATTATCAGGCCCTGGCGGAGGTGGCACGATGAAGAGTAAGAAAACAACACCAACGCTTGAGGTCGATCACACCCGAGAACGATTGCTGGCGCTGGGACTGAGCTACGCCGCAGCGCACCTCGACACGCTGCTCTCGGCAGCCGTCAAGCAGGAGACGGCTCCGCATCTGTTCTTGGACCAATTGCTCAGACATGAAGTGGCCGGTCGCGAAGAACGCCGCATCGAACGCTCACTCCGGCTGTCGAATCTGCCGACAGGGCAGACAATCGCCAACTTCGATTTTGCCTTCCAACCCGCTGTCGAGCGCAGCCGCATCGAGACGCTGACCACCAGTGCCTGGGTACGCGGCACAGAGACGGTGCTTTTGCAGGGTCCGCCCGGAGTGGGTAAGACGCATCTGGCCATCGGCCTGGGTATCAAGGCAATCGAGCAGGGCTTCTCGGTGCAATTCTACCGCTTCGATGAACTGCTGATGCAACTCAGGCGTGATGCGCATCTGCCGCCGTCGAAGCTCAGACGCAAGAAGTACCTCTCGACGATGCTGCTCGTCATCGATGAGTTGGGCTTTGAGCCGATGGACCGGCAGGAGGCCAGCTTGTTCTTCCGGCTGGTCAGCTACCGTTACGGTCGGGGTGCAGTGATGATCACTACCAACAAGTCGGTGCGCGAATGGACGGAGTTGTTGGCTGGCGACGAGGTGCTGACCACCGCGATCTTGGACCGACTGCTCCACCATGCCCATGTGATCAACATCAAGGGCCGAAGCTACCGATTGCGGGAGCTGGAAGAGACACTGAGATTGAAAACGTAACCCCCTAAACAATCACTCACCGGCCACATAAATGACTTGGGAGTGCGTAAAAGAAGGTGTCGCCGTAATGCGTAAGAGTGGGTGTCGCTTGACACCCTGGAAACGAGTTGCCCGTTCGCGACGCAAACTCCGCTACTTACCTTCGATAATCCAGGACGCAAGTACAGAGTCACAACATGGGTGAGGGGTGATGTTGACAGTTGTGTAGAAGCGGGTATTGAAACTACAACGCTAGGCGGTGATAATCCTGGACCGCAGGGGAAAGTAAACATCCCAACCAACGATGAAGGTGATTTTGGCTGGCATCAATTGGTACAGGAAACTGAGATGGAAGGTGCCGATCAGCTTAAAGTTACGCTGTCTGTGAATTCAGCTGAAGACCAAGATTGTGAAACTATCCAATGTGGCCTCTTTGAATTTGGTAATATTCATATCGAAGAAATCAAGACGGGACTGTACGCAAAGGGGACGTATCAAAATGTGTGTCCTGACGGCTGGTTCTTAACCGGGACTGGGGAAGACAGGCCCGGGGTGCCTGCTTCATGCTTGAAACTGGCTGAGAATTTTGGCTTTGATACAGCAACACTTCCCGGGTCAATAGATGGCTTCGCAATTGATACGTTCGGGGAAGACCTGGATTGCAGAAGTAGTGCAGCCGACATCAATGAGGAGATCACTGCCGCATCGAACAATGCTCAGGGCTATGGCGGTACCGTATTGCTTCCAGCCTGCAAGTATAATTTGGACAGGGCTATCTTGATGAAGCCAAATGTTATCGTGCAAGGCGCAGGTGTAGGCAGGACCATCCTCAATTTAGCAACTGCCGGGACCCCATTTCAAGCATCGTATGTATCCCTTTGCCCGACTGGGCAATTGTGTGATATAGGGAATGCTGCAGTAACGCTAGGGTTTAATCATTGTCCTCCCGGCTCTTCGACCGCTTGTAATAACTTTGTCGTACGAGACCTGACGCTGACGACTGAGATAGGCAGAAATCCTCTAATGGTATATATAGAAAATGCAGAAAACGTATTGCTGGAACGGGTTGAATTAAGAGGATATACCAACCCCTTAGGGGAGAATACCGGGGCAGGAGGGACCGTTCGCTACGCTAATAATCTTACGTACCGCTATAATGCTTCAAGTGAACTCGGTTTGCATCAATTCTCGGTTGGACACTGTTTTAGATTAGGAGATAATTGCGATGTATTGTTAGAAAGACATAATTCAGCGAATGCCCCCAACATTACCCGCTCAGGAAATGTCACATTTTATTCCAATATTGGTTATGGCAGTCACGGATCTATTAATTCACATGCTGAAAATGCCGAATCTGCCGGTAATCGGAGGGAGAATTGTACGAATTGCGCCGGGCCTAAATTCGTAGGTGTACACAACTTGTATTTACATCACAATCGCTTTTACCAGAATATCGGAGACTTAAAAAGAACATATACAACGCGGGTCGGCTCTGGATATAATCGTAACCCGGAACGCATAAGGATATACTACAATCACTTTGAACATGAACTAACAGATCAAAAGATAGGCTCCTTTATCAATATCGTGAGCGAAGCCGATAAGGTAGCCGTCATTGACAATAAATATATTGGGGAAAGAGTCTACAGGTCGCGTTCTCAAGACAATGATTCGTTTAGCGCTGCTGAAGGTGTCGTGCCGATTCTAAGTAGTAGTCCAAAAAATTTCAATATTTGTGAAGGGACTACAGAACACAAGCTTCCGGCTGGTAAATTCAATGTAGTATCATCAAGCGACCCCAGATGCGTGGATCCTGGTACGTGGTGGCCGTCATCCCTTGGCAACGCCTCAATTCCAGATACAGATCTTACCCAAAAGGATTTCACGATATCCAACTATCCAAATCCCTTCAATCCTCGAATAGCCATTGAACTGAAGATGCCTGAAGCGCACGAGGTCAGTCTACGCGTCTACGACGTTGCCGGTCGTGAAGTAGCACAGCTTATGAATGGCATGCAAGAGGCAGGCACACACATAGTTTTCTTTGAAGGATCTAACTATGCCTCTGGACTTTATCTCTACCGTATAGAAGTCGGATCAAAGATCAAGGTCGGCAAATTTCTTTTGGTCAAATAGATAGGATTTTCTACCGTAATATTGGCTGTGATATTAATAGTTATCACAGGTTGGTCATAACATAGCGCTATCAAATGGAAAATCCAAGTCACGGTCTCTTGAATTTCATTTACGGGCACCGGAATACAGTATGAAGCTTGACCTGGGAATCGCGCACGCTTATTCTTAGACTCCCCACTTTTTCTTATACTGTCACCCGCTCCTACTCCAACGCGATCACCTATGAAGCCCCGAATTTCCATTTTCTTGCTCACAGCCGTTCTTTTGGGAAGCCTCCCGGCCTATGCCCAGCCTCGTAACGTGGTTTTTATACTGAGCGATGATCACCGCTACGACTTTATGGGATTCCATGAACGTAGCCCCGAATTCCTGGAAACCCCCAATATGGATCGGATGGCTGCCGGCGGCATGCATATTAAAAATGCGTTCGTTACCACCTCACTTTGCTCTCCCAGCCGGGGGTCCATCTTAACGGGCCAATATGCCTATAAACACGGCGTCGTAGATAACAGCCGGCGCATCCGTTCGGATGCTGTTTTTTTTCCACAATACATGCAAGAAGCCGGGTATGAAACGGCCTACGTTGGAAAATGGCATATGGGAGGCGATACGGATGAGCCACGGCCCGGTTTTGACTACTGGGTTAGCTTCCGCGGCCAGGGTACCTATTATAATCCCAAACTCAACATTAACGGTGAAAAAGTGGGCCGAACGGGATATATGACCGATATCCTTACGGAGTATGCAGTCGATTGGCTGGACCAACAACCTGATGACCAACCCTTTATGCTTTACCTGTCTCACAAGGCAGTTCACGCTGAATTTATGCCGGCTCCCCGGCACCTGGACCGCTACAAGGACGCAGAACTCAAATATCCGCCTACCTATGCCTATACCGAGACGAATTACCAGAACAAACCCCGGTGGGTAAAAGAACAACGTAATGGCTGGCATGGGGTTGATTACATGTACCACGGCCAGATGGATTTCGATACATTTTACCGCAGGTATTGTGAGTCCCTCCTGGCATTGGACGAAAGCATCGGGAAAGTCCTGGATACACTCGAAGAAAAAGGCCTATCAGACAACACCCTCGTGGTTTACATGGGTGACAACGGGTTTTCCTTTGGGGAACACGGCCTGATTGACAAACGACATGCCTATGAGGAATCCATGCGCGTGCCTATGCTGGCGTATGCCCCAGGCCATATCGAAGCAGGCTCAACCATCGAAGACATGATCCTCAATATTGACATTGGGCCGACGTTTATGGACCTTGCCGGCATGGATACCCCCACTCATATGGACGGCCGATCCTTCTTACCCCTTTTAACCGGCACAAGTATCAATGACTGGCGGAAAGAGTTCGTGTACCAATACTTTTGGGAATACAACTTTCCCCATACTCCAACCGTCTATGCGCTCCGTGGCCAACAGTACAAATACATGTTCTACCACGGCCTCTGGGACAAAAATGAGTTCTATGACCTTCAAAACGACCCCTTTGAACAGCACAACCTGATCAACAGTCCGGCCCATAAAGCGGAAAAGGATGCCATGAAGGAACGGCTATTCGACCTGCTCACGGAAGCCGGCGCCGTAAACGTACAGTTTCAGCGGCCTCGGTATAACCAGCAAGATGAACGGTTTTTGAGGAATTGATCTCTTGAAACCGCCCCTCTACTCTTTTCAACTTCGTCTTTCGATCATCAACCAACCGTCAGATCATGGCTAACAAAATGTCTCCCGCTACCAAGTTGCTCCGTACCATCATCCTGGTCGTTTTGGCCCTCGCCGCTTTCTACTTGATAGGCCAATTCTTGAGTGACAAATCAACCGAACCGGATACCCAGGTCGAAGAGGTACAACCCGTAACACCAGCTCCCGTACAATAAGGTTACCCTTTACCCTTCTTGAGATGTAGTGATTGGGGTTTCCTTTTGCAATAACGGATATTATTATCTCCTTAAATCACCATACCCTAATCATGGAATTGAACAGCTTGTCCGTTGCCCACCAGCCAGACTTGTAACATGTCAAAAGCTGTCACCCCTCCACTCAGGTTAAAATCCCCTGAGAGGTACCCATTCGTTCCATTTTGGGATAGAAATATATTGAGGATGTCGAATGCTGTTGTTGCACCCGTTGCATTCCCGTCCCCTCCCCACAAACCATATACATCGGGCGCACTTTCCATTAGGAACATGGCATTAGTGCCAATCACCTGCCCACTGGCACTTGTGAAATCATAAGTATTGAGTGCGCCAGATAGCATCACCGCCACCGAGCTCATGACATCCAGGTGTGACCGATGGCGCACAACCAAGTAATACGCATTGGCCGGGACTCCTGAGAAAGACAGTGGACTGGTCCCATCAAAACTCCGGATGTGCCCATCACGCATCAGTAATGCTGCCTGCGTGGCCACCGTCGATGTCGAATCCAAACCCGTTCGTAGCTGGACCAACACCCAATCGGTTACATCTGCTGGCATGGGGTCAGCCACCTCTGTTCCTGTATGGTTCCAGGGGGCCTGATTGTAGGGATGCGCTGTTGGTATGACTCCACTCAGATTTGTGGTCATGGCATCTGCTACCGTATCATAAGGGCCGTGAAGAAAAACCATAGGGTCAATCTTGATGTCCAGATCCACCGTCGTAGCGCCCGCGTAGATGTCTACCGACTCGGCACTGCCACCGTTTTCATCCCGGTTATCCGTCCAAACGGCAATGAGCTTTTCCATGACGATGTCCATGCCGTTGTAATCCCCAAACTCAAAGAAGTCTAATATATTGGCCGACGTTGTGCCTGAGATCCGTTCTGGTGTACTCCAGGTCACGGCCCCATCCGTTGATACGGAATGGTAAAAATCGACCGATGCACGGGTCGGGTCATTTCGGGTATCGTAGAAGACGACATGCACGTTGCCAACAGCATCTACATCCAACCACTGATGCCAACGATCCACGGTGAGGATGTCGGCGGTTTCATGCGGGGTGGTGACGTTCCACGTGGCCCCACCATCCCGTGAGTACCCCACCTGAATGCGTGAATGGTTGTTGGCCGCACTACCTTGTTCCGGACCATTGTTATCCGTCCAGGCCGCGTAAATGCTGTTTCCAAAGGGACCATTGCTGTAATCCACATCGGCAGAGACGTAAATGAAAACCCTTCGGGATTCCATGGACGGGATCGCAAAATCGAATCCATCCTGGGTTTGAACCACCTCAACGGTCGGCGCAAACGAGACGCCCCCATCTGTTGATTTCCGAACCAGGATTTGGGGGACGTTTCCCCCACTTGTGCGTGTTGCAGGCCAGAAGAAATAAACATTACCGTCTTTATCAGAGACGACATCACTCCCGATGCCCCGTTCTCCAGAACCAGAAGACATCGCCAGGCTGGCACCCCAGGTATTACCGAAGTCAGTAGAACGGGAGAATTGAAGCACATTGTTATCGTGCCAGGACAGGTAGATATTGTCCTTGTAGGGCGACGTCGGAAAGGTGTCGACATGGAGGTATTCCTTATCACTGATCCCGGAACTGGTCAATTCCCTGCGCGGGTCACCTGGCGTTACATTTTCGAGTCCGTTCCACGTGAGACCGTTGTCATCCGAGCGATAAAACCAGAGGCTACACCCGCCAAATCCACAATTTCCCAGTGATGAAGTGTAGGCCTTTGTCCCGTCTGAGGACCAGCCGATGGTCGGATCGCAACACGTCCCTCCTTGGGGCAAGGGGGCAGACTGGGTCCACGTGGCTCCCCCATCCGTCGAATAATGCATGATCTGCCCCCCTCCTGGCCCATTCGATCCTGCCAAGACGATATCCGTATCCACCGGGTTGATCGAAACGGCTGATTCAGCCGCATCATTTGGTGAGGACAAGCGGACTTCTGAAAATGCCATCAGCTTGGCCTGTTCAAACGCGGTGAATGACTTTCCATTACCGAGCAATACCTCGTAGGCGCCGTCTCTAAAGGTAGATTCCGTATACAGTTGCCCGTCGATAAGAAATCCGCCAAACTCCTGCCTGAATACCTCGGTGATCACGCGGGGGTATTGGACATCGTAAGACCGGTCAATGTTGGGCGTCGATTGCCGAATCAACACGCGAAAAAAAGCTGGAATCGCTACAATTTGCTCATTTGAGCCGAGGAATGACAGATCGTCAAGGCTTAGGTCATAGTTTCGGTCATCCCAGGGGCCGATCTGTTTTAACGCGGCATAATCTACCCGTTGATCAAATCCTCGGTCCTGGTCTACAGGCTGCGCCTGAGCGATGGACCAACACAAAGCAATTAGAATGACGATACAAACGATGTGACGCATTTTCGTGTCAAATAGAGGGTTGCCTGCCAGGATTAACATCAAGGAAACAGGGTAAACAGGTTCGACCGCTGATTTTCTACATCAAGTGGTGTAGTTAGACGCTCATCTTCATGCAACGGCGGGACTAAAAACCGGTAGCGTACGGTCTGATCCAGCACAGCACCATCCATGCGGGACTGGAGAATATCGGTACCAATGGATAACGAATCAGACTGGCTAGGCCCTAATCGGATCACATTTTGACAACGCAGAAAAGTAAGCCGCCAGGTACGTTCCACTGTACTATTTTTTACTTCTTCCAGAGAGAGTGGCCCGCAGGTGTCATAATAAACAGCTTCATTTGTTCGATTGGACAGGGCAATTCCAATTTGCGAAACCATACCAAGCGAGTAGGACGCCTCCCCCGTTTCTACGACGATTAGCGTTTCGTCAGCCTCTTGTGCACCTTCACCACCCAGGATACCGCATCCTCCCAGCAATACCCAGCCCAACCAATAAATTCCGAGGCGCACCATTTCTTCCAGTTTGTTTTTGCAGGTTGATGGTCTGGGCATGCTTCATTTAGACCAGGGACGTTGAAAGTTAACGAATCAGGACCCATGTCGCAAAACCGCAGCTCTAAACATCAACCGATAGCGTAACAGCTGTTCCACCACCCGTGCCATGACAAATACTGGCCAAGCCGTTTTCCTGTTTGGTCAGATGCAGAGCATGGATCAAGGTAACCATGATACGCGCACCTGAACACCCGATCGGGTGCCCCAGCGCGATGGCCCCACCGTGGATATTCAACCTGTCATAGCTGACCCCCAACTTTCGCCGTATCAACACGTTGTTGATCGCAAATGCCTCATTGTTCTCAAACAGGTCAAAGTCAACCAGGGCCATCCCGACCTTTTTTGCTGCTTTCTCGGCTGCGGGGAAAGGGGCTTCCGGGAACCGCCATGGCTCGCCCGCAGCCCAGGCACTGCTCATCAACTTGGCGATGGGCTGTAGCCCGTGTGCCTTGACGGCATCGGCACTTGCCAAAAGAAGCGCTGCCGCCCCATCACTAATCTGGCTGCTGTTTCCTGCCGTCAACACGCCTTCTTTGGTAAACGCAGGCCGCAGTTTCCCTAGCGATTCTGCCGTTGTTTCAGGACGTACCCCTTCATCGTGCACCAGCGTTTGGGTTTCCCGGCGTTCCTTGTAGGTAATCGGCACAATTTCCCGGTCAAAACTTCCAGAAGCTGAAGCCATGGCCGCACGCTGGTGTGAAAGGGCGGCCACCTCATCCAATTCGGCCCGTGTGACCTGCTCTTCAGCGGCCAGCCGCTCAGTTTGAGCGCCCATCAATTCGCCACTAAACGGATCCGTGAGGCCATCGTATTGCAGAACGTCCACCAGACCCTCTGGGCGTCCCCCCAGGTATTTATAGCCCCAACGTGCACGGGAAGAGAGAAAGAACCCCGCATCGGACATAGATTCGGTGCCTCCGGCAAGCACCATTTCGGCCTCGCCTGCCTTGATCAAGGTGGCGGCCTGCATGACACCCATCATCCCGGAGGAACAAACCATATCCACCGCCATACCGTCAATTTCCTTCGGGATACCGGCTTTGAATGCAGCCTGACGCGGTATAAGCTGGCCTTGCCCGGCCCGTAAGACATTGCCAAAGATATAGAGGTCCAGATTTGAACCTTCAACCCCTGCTCGCTCCAGCGCAGCCTGCATGGCATGAGCCGCCAGATCCGCCGAGGTGTGATGCTTCAAAGCGCCACCAAACCGACCAATGGGGGTCCGTACAGCTGATATGATATAGACTTCTTTCATGATTCGATGGATTTCAAAAGAGGAATAGAATACGGTCCCCGAAACGATAACGATTACGCTTTGATCCACTCCCTCGACCGCTTTCGGAAGCGCTTTTTCCAAGATTCACATTGCCTTATACAACGTCAGGGTTTTGATTCAACATGTTATTGCCATTTGCCGAAACAATATTGCCATATGGCGGTTTCCCTATTACATCTGATCTCTACACGCTCGTATTCGTGTTGCTATGGCCGAAGTACTTACGCTACCCACCTTCCAGCCCGATGTGGCCGGATTACTGGACCTTAAAACCGATGATTTTTCCAAACCATTGCGTGATGGTCTACCGGTCTCAGCATTCAAACGCCTACGTGATTATTTACGCCTCACCTCTCGTGATCTTGGTCGGTTTCTGCATATCCCTGACCGCACCCTCCAGAGACGGCTTCAGCGTGGCCAATTAACACCAGAAGAATCCGACAGGCTATATCGTCTGGCACGGCTTACCGCACTGGCACATCTGGTATTTGAGGAGGACCAGGTCCGTGCCGCTGGCTGGATGACGCAACCCAAAACCCGGTTACAGGGAGAACCTCCCGCTCTGCATGCGGATAACGAACCCGGTGCCCTGCGGGTCGAAGACATGCTCTATGCCATTGAATTCAGCATGGGGGCATGAGCCGGGCCATTTGGCGCATTACAAAGGCCAAATATGCCGAGACGGCCCTGTCCGGTTGGGGAGCAATGCTTCATGCCGGTCGATGGCATACCAAAGGGTACCCCATGATCTATTGTGCCGACAGCCCTGCGCCGGCCTTGCTGGAAACGATGGTCCATGTAGAACACCAGGATCTACTGCACTTCGACATGGTTGCGATCAGGGTTGAGGTCCAGGACACACTGCTAGCTACACTTTTGGAAACAGACCTCCCAGCTTCGTGGCAGGATTGGCCCTGGCCGGCTGCTACCCAACGGATTGGGACACAATGGTTTTTGCGACAAGAATCCGTCGTGTTACAGGTGCCCAGTGCGGTTGTCCCGCTTCAGTTCAACTACCTGATTAATCCGCTGCATCCACAGTTTGACATGCTTTCGATAGATTCACCTCAACCCTTTCCAATCGACCTAGGCCGTGTTGACCATTAGATCAACAGGCGGTTTTGAGGTCGTTAGGGCCGTGGATCGGCCCAGGCCCAATCAAGGCGCATTTTGACTGCAATGCCCCCGATCCATCATCGGGGATCGCATTTCAGGAGAAATGCAACGCAGAGTGGGCCAAGAGGGCCGGTTATCGGCCCGAAACGGGCCAAAAACGACGTTTACGCTTAATTGTCAACACGGCCTAAGGCTCTTGCATAATTAACCTAAGTTGTGAGCGATCCGAATGGGAAGGACACAACTTGAGTTATGCGGTCTTGTCGAGTGATAATGCTTGACGTAACACGCGGATATAGGCATCTACCGACGGGTTATCATCTACACGAATACGCTGGACGGTTTTACCTGCCAGCGAAATGATGCGGTCTTTCATGTGATCGCGATGCTGCTGATCGGCCTGTTCATGATAGACACTATCGAGTTCAAAAAAGTACACCGGCACGTATCGCTTATGTTGATCAAAAACAACGCAATCTACAACAGCTCGAAAGAAGTAAGCCGCCTCTTCCCCTGAAAGCCTACCCTGAATGGCCTGAAAATCCACCAGCGCACTTAACGCTACATTGGGATGCACGGCAAAGGAAGGAAACACCTGACGCACGGCATAAAAAAACTGTTCCTCCTGCTTTGACTTAAATAAACTTGTGGTCAAGTTCCTGCCCTTGTATGGCTTCCCTGATATCTTGTTGTTGATGATTGTATTATTATACTTTGCAATAACGGGCTTAAAATCTGCTTGATCGGGAAAGGCACGGGCCAATTGATAGGCTTTTTGAAGGTTCCGGTCTTTGTACCAGTCTACCAAGACCGATACCGACGTCAGAACGTGGCGTTCAGGGAGGTGCAAGGCTCCACCTAAGTATAAATAAAAGAGCTTTTCAAGCGCATCGTTCAAAACGATCGGGTCCCAGGCCGACCAATCCGTAAAAAACCATCCCTCCAGCGTTTGCGCAAACGCTATCTGCAACCGTTCATCCTGTGCAATTTGATCCCGGTGCCTCCTCAGTAAATTGATCACTTGCCCCCACTCCTCCTCATACCCCAGCCGATAGACGGCTTCGGCTTCCAGCCTTGGCTTATCGGGCTTCATGGCTCGCTGCGTCCAGAAAGGCTTGCCAAACGGCATCGCCAAAACATACATGATAGATCACTTCAAACGGATGTGCCCCTTGTTGCCAAGTAAAGGTTGTATGTAACGCTATTCGCCCCGCCGCTGCTACCGGATAGCCGTACACACCACAACTAATGGCTGGAAAGGCCAGTGTCTTGACACCGTGCGCTCTTGCAAGCATCATGGCGTTTTGATAGCAAGAAGCCAATGCCTCGGCCTCCCCTACCTGCCCTCCCTTCCAGATGGGCCCAACAGTATGAATCACATAAGAGGCCGCTAACCTAAATCCTGGCGTAATGCGTGCTTCGCCTGTCGGACAACGCCTCCCCTTTTCCACAGGCAATACCTGACAGGCCGCTAACAACTCCGGACCGGCAGCACGATGAATGGCCCCATCGACCCCTCCGCCACCCCGCAGCGCCGGGTTGGCGGCGTTGATAATGGCATCAACATGCAGGGTTGTGATGTCTCCTTTTATGACCTCTACCGCGCACACCGGGATTTCTCATTCATTTTGATTGTGGAAGATATCTCACGCCGTACATCAGTGTGGAATATAGATACAGGATTTTTCTTTCCATTTCTAGAACGTGGCTGGGTGAAAATAGTGCCCTTTCCTCTACCCTATATTTCGCGTACCTTGCCCCCTCATCCCGGTATCAGGAACGCATTTATGCCTACAGTTTCTACCTTTATACATTTACGTCTCGCCCTTAGTCTGATGGTGCTTTTCCTTTGGTTGCCAACGGTTTACGCACAGGTTGCAACGGTACGTGGCTTTGTAACAGACGCTGCCGACGGCGAGGGATTGCAAGGTGTAAATGTGGTCCTTAAAAACAATGCCGGGCAGCAATTTGGTACTGCTACCGATTTTCAGGGCTTCTATGCCTTGTCTCGTGTGCCCGCCGGACGATATACCCTGACGGCTTCTTACATTGGCTATGATACCGTTGAACGCCGGCTCTTCCTCGATCCCAGCTCTCTGCTGCTGGAAAACGTTGAACTCACCATAGATGCCACAACCCTGGAAGGTCTCACCATCGAAACCGAACGAGAAACCGGGGCCGCCAACGTCACCGCAGGGGTCCAGACGGTACGCGGTTCAGACATTCAATTGGTCCCTACACCTGACGTCTCCGGCGACCTTGCCTCTTACCTCACCACGCTTCCCGGCGTAGTAACCGCTGGAGAACAAGGCGGGCAGTTTTTCGTCAGGGGTGGCGAGCCGGCCCAGAATCTTGTCTTAATTGACGGCATGGTCGTCTATCAGCCGTTTCACATCCTGGGCTTTTATTCAGCCTTTCCGGGTGATGTGGTCAACCGGGCATCCATACACGCCGGGGGTTATCAGGGCAAGTATGGCGGGAGGATTTCATCGGTCATTGATATTGCCGCCCGAAATGGCAACAAGCGTGCGTTGCGAGGCGGGGTTTCGTTCTCTCCCTTCCTGAGCAGTATCCTCCTTGAAGGCCCCCTCAATCAGGACCGCAAAACCTCCTTTCTGGCCTCCGTCCGGTATTCCCTGATCGAGCAAACGGCCAACGACCTGATCCAAACCAATCTGCCCTTCCAGTTTAGTGACCTCTTTTTCAAAACCCATTCCTCGTTTGGTCCTAGCAAACAACTCTCCGTTACCCTGCTCCGTACCTCTGACCGGGGCACCATTGGGGAAGACACCGGCGGATTTTCTGTTGATGAAGTGCGTTGGGAAAATGGCGCGTATGGACTGCGGTACCTCTTGCTTCCACAATCGACACCGATGCTTGGGGAATTCCTGGTCAACTACTCCAGTTTCAACACCTCCCTCGGCCTCCCGAACGATCCGCTCCGTTCTTCATCCATTCGACGATTTAACACTGCCGCCAACCTGACGTACTTTGCCGGTAACGTCGACGTGCACTGGGGCTTTTTTGCCCGTACCCTGGGCCTGGACAGCCAGCTCGGCGGACTTTTTCAGAATGTTGCCCTCCAGGAAGAGTTTCTGACGGAAGCCGGCTTCTATGCCGAACCTGAAGTCAAGATCGGGGAAAGGCTCTTGCTTATGCCCGGCCTCCGGCTTCATAACTTTCCCAGCAAAAGCAAATTTTTTCTTGAACCCCGGCTCAGGATCGTCTATGAAAGGGACATCCATACGCTGAGTGCTGCTACCGGCATTTATCACCAGGAACTGGTCGGGCTCAGCGACCGCAGAGACGCGGCCAATGTGTTTACGGCCTGGACGGTGGTTCCCTTTGGAGAAGTACCCAGTGCCATCCATGCCCTCCTGGGGTATCAGGCCGATCTACCCCTGGGCCTTGAACTGGCCGTCGAGGGATATTACAAGAAACTCTCCAACCTGTTTATCTCCGAATGGACCGCCTTCCCCCGGTTTACGACCAACCTACAACAAGCCAATGGCCGGGTCTGGGGGCTGGATCTCCGGCTGGAATTTAACCGCTCCCCGATGTATGGCTACCTCAGCTATGGACTTTCCTCGGTCCGCTACAACGCCCGACAGGAAAGCCTGCCCCTCTGGTTTGGGACCGATGCACTCAATTTTCGCCCCCCGCATGACCGACGGCATCAGTTCAATGCCCTGCTGAGTACCCACTTTAAGGGCTTTGACATCAGTGCACGATGGTTGTTTGGCTCGGGCCTGCCCTATAACCGTGCCTTTGGATTTGATGGCTTTGTTTTGCTCGATAGCCCTGTTGATGTATTCGAGGAATCCGGAAGCCGCCGTGTGGTCTATGAACGTCCATACAATGGCGTCTTGCCCACCTACCACCGGCTCGACCTCTCCGTGGAACGGGTCTTTGACCTTGACACCATTACCTTGACCACACAGGCCAGCCTCATCAATGCCTATGACCGTCGCAATCTGTTTTACCTGGATGTCTTTACACTCAACCGGGTAGATCAACTCCCCTTTATTCCCTCGCTAGGCATCAAAGTTGAGTTTAACTGATGACTGGCTTTTTCCATATCCTCCACGTGCGGCCCGGCTATGCCGTGGCTCTGGGGTTATCTTGCTTGCTGCTATTGGGCTGCGAAGAGAGCGTCGATCCCATTCTGGAAGCGGATGAAGCGTTTTCATTCTACGGCTTCTTTGACGCCGATGCCGACACACAGGCCACACGCATCTTTACGCTCGAACCCAATCTACGCCCCACACCGCCCGCCCCTCTGGACGTTATCGTGCAATCAACAGATCTGAATACAGACGAAACGATTGTCTGGCAAGATTCGATTGTCCAGTACCTTGACGGCACGATTGGGCATGTCTTCTGGGCCCCCTTCCAGGCACAGTATGGACATACGTACAGATTGCAGGCCCAGCGCCCGGACGGATCTACCACTTCGGTTGAGGCCAAGATACCGGCTTTGTCCCAGCCGGAACTACAAGAACCTGAGTTGTCACCGAATAACGTTCACATCCCTGTTTTTTGGCCGGACACCCCTCGACTTTTGGCAACGGAGGTCGCCTATCGCTTGAACTTGGTGCTCTCCGACACCACAAGCGTACTTAGAAACATCGTCATTCCCTATACGGATGCGCCAATCGAAACCGCAAACGGCTGGACCGTCTCCCTGGACCTATCCCGAGATGCCCAAATCATTTTTGAGGACCGTGATTTACCCCTGGGTAGTCGGCTCTTTTTGATTGATATCGAGATGCGCACCTTTGTAAGCAACCGTGCGTGGTTTCCTCCGGGGGGTATTTATGACCCCAATCTGCTCGTACAGCCCGGCACGTTTACCAACGTGGAAAACGGCTTTGGTTTTGTTGGGGCCGGATACCGTTCCAGTATTTCCTGGCTCCCGGATACAGAAGTGCTTGACCGGGTTGGCCTACAGGTGGAATAAGCCCATGCAAAACATATTGCTGCTCTTTACGGTGCTGAGCTTGCATGTTTCGACCGGGTTTGCACAAACGCCTGCGTCAAACTATTCCTATGGCCTGCAAGCCTTTGAGGAGGGCAACTTCGCCCATGCAGAGACCCTGTTCAGACAGGCCCTCCAACGGAACAGCAAACACAGTGAATCCCACCTGATGCTGGCGCGGCTTTACCTTGAAACGCCCCTGCGCAATGAAGGCAAAGCCCGCAGGGCCATTCGCCGCGCTGTTGAATCGGCACCCGGCGAGGTGAAGTATATGGCTTGGCAACTCCGCATCTGGCGGGAAATCGGCTCCGATCCTTCCTGGATCAGCATCCCCATGACCCGGCAAGCCCGCCGCATTGAACTGGCCTCCAAGATCCTCAAACTGGACCCCAACAACCGACTAGCCAATGAAGAGTTAGGGCTGCATCACTATCAGAATTTTGGCTTCTACCACAATGCCATCAGCTTTATTGACCCAGGCATTATTCCTTCCCTGTTCGTGCTTGGCGATACCCTATTCACGTTTGCACCGAGTCAATATGACCCGGTTTCTCTGCTCAATGAAGGACGATATGATTTTACTGTACTGAGGCAGGCCCTGCATAACTTGTCCGGCATGCGGCCCCTGAGCCGCCAGGATCAGGCCGTTCGGGCATTTGTTGAGGCCGAGTCTTTTTTCAAACAAATCCTGAAGGCCGCCCCCGATAACTTTATTGCTGCCCAATACCTGATCCGGCTCTACCTCTCAATCAACCACTTCGACCGTCTTACCGAAGTAGCAGCACAACTTACCCATACCCACCCGGATAGTGCCAACGCCTGGCTCTACCTGGGCCTCGGCTATTATTACAGGGGAAATCCTTATTTTGCAATAACGGCTTTCAATGGGGCGTTTAAGCGCCTGCCTGACGAGATCATCCAGGCTTTTGAAGACATCAAACCCTTATTGCCCCCCCCCACCCCATCCAAAAAGCCTGCCCTCTCCCCCCAATTGGTATCCCGCTTTTGGGAACAGCGATCGCCCAGGCGACTTGCCCCAACCAACGAGCGCAAACTGGAGCATTATGCCCGCATGGTATATGCCGCGTTACTCCTTGAAAATCGCAATACTGCCACGCCTGGCTGGGAAACCGAACGCGGTGAAGTATTGCTGCGGTATGGCATTCCTCATGCATTGATCCAATATAGCACGGCCTTTTCAAGGGTAGAAGCCTGGGATTATGGGGACCTGAAATTCTTCTTCATCGACGATGGAAAGACGGGGAATTACGTCTTGTATAGCCCCCCGGCAGGAGGCAATCCCAATAACGATTTTGTCCTCCGTGCCCGCCGAGCCTTCCGGACACAACCCGAACGTTTTGACTACACCCCGCCCGGCGAACGCATTAACTTCCCATACGTCACCCATAGCTTCAAAGGCCCAGCAGGCCAGACCGATTTGTATGTTGCGCTAGGTATCCCCTTTTACCCCTCTCCACTCCTTGAAAAAACCACCATCCGAACCGGCGCCTTCCTGCTTGATGTCGATGGCCGAGAACGTGTGGTCGATTCCCTGACAGCGGCCTATGCCGCTCCCACACCACATGCCCACCTTGATCCGCTAGCCCTGTGGCAAGACACCCGTTCTCTATCTGCCCCTTCGGGATGGTATGACCTGGCTACAGAATTTGAAAGCAGCTCTGGCGCCTTCCTGGGATATCAAAAACGCCAACTGAACCTCCCCAACTACAACGCCGACTCCTTGCTCCTCAGCGATATCGTCCTGGCACATGACGTATCGGAGACCACCACCATACCCCAGGGGCGGCTTTTCCGTGAAGGGCTTGCGATACAACCGGCAGTGTTACATCAGTTTACGGTCGATGCGCCGGTGCATGTTTACTTTGAGATGTACAACTTGCGGCCCGGTGCCGATGGGCGAACGGCGTATTCTGTCGAGGCCGTGCTCGTCGCACGAGGCACTGCCGATGCGTTTGACATCTCTGGCCTTGGGGTCTCGGCCCGGTATGAAGGCGCAGGAAATGCAACGGATGAAGCCCAGCAACTGTCGATGGAGACGCAAGGACTGCCCCCCGGCAAATACGTGGTTGCCGTACGTGTCCGGGATAAAAACAGCGGCAAAACTGTTGAACGTAGACACCGGGTGCGGCTCTTGCCAAATGGTACCTAAGACTGGTTCTTTTGATTTTGCTGTGCAAAGGTCGAGGCAAGCATTCATGTAAGGCTTGTACACAAAAATCAAAGAGCGGATAAGTCCTGTTACGCCGCCTTGGCCCATTTGACCTTGTCGAAATGCACAACATCAACGACAAGCTCCGTAAGATCAGCGGATATATAAAAAGCGCGGGACGGTTGAGTTCGTCCCGCGCTTTTTATGTTGTGCCAATTTAGGGTTACCCTGCGGTGCCATTGACCGGGGCTTCTAGTGCCGGAGCTTCTTCTTCGGTGGGTACACCCATGAGTTCACACTTGACCTTGTTGGTGACCTCAAGCCGGATGGCCTCATTATCGAGGAACCAGTTTTTGGTGGCTTCCCGGCCCTGGCCGATACGCTCGGTTCCATAGGAATACCAGGACCCACTCTTCTGGATGATGTCATATTCCAGCGACATGTCGATCAACTCCCCAATGGAGGAGATACCTTCGCCATAGATCAGGTCGAACTCTACTTCCCGGAACGGTGGAGCGACCTTGTTTTTGACCACACGTACGCGGGTGCGGTTGCCAACCACATCGGTCCCTTCCTTAATCGCTCCGATCCGGCGGATGTCCAGCCGCACCGAGCTATAGAACTTCAGTGCACGACCACCGGTGGTTGTTTCGGGGTTGCCGAACATGACCCCGATCTTCATACGGATCTGGTTGATGAAGATGAGCACCGTACGGGTGCGGTTGATGGTCCCGGTAAGTTTACGCAGGGCCTGGCTCATGAGCCGGGCTTGCAAGCCCATATGGCTATCGCCCATATCCCCTTCGATCTCGGCACGGGGCACCAGGGCTGCTACAGAGTCAATCACGACCACGTCGAGCGCGCCACTTCGGACGAGGGCATCGCAAATTTCCAGTGCTTGCTCGCCGGTGTCTGGCTGAGAAACCAGCAACTCATCAGTATCCACACCCAACTGTTGCGCATAGGTAGCATCGAACGCATGCTCGGCATCAATGAAGGCACAGATGCCACCCAGCTTTTGGGCCTCGGCAATGATGTGCGTAGCCAGGGTCGTCTTGCCCGAAGATTCCGGGCCGTAGATTTCGATAATCCGACCCCGAGGCACCCCGCCGATGCCAAGGGCATGGTCCAGGCCAAGGGAGCCGGTCGGGACGGCCTCAATTTTGACCGACGGGGCATCCCCCAAACGCATAATAGACCCCTTACCGAAGTCCTTTTCAATTTGCTTCATGGCCAGGTCAAGTGCCTTGGACTTGGCTGCCGAGGTCTGACTATCGTAGTCAGGACGGCTATAAGATGATTTTCGCGCCATTGATATTCAGGTTCTGGTGTTGAACAGGATGGGCCGGCACCGCCTTTCCATTTCTCGGGTACTCATGCCTCCTATTAGACCCTTCAGCCTATAGAAACATAACACGAACCCACGGTAGCCGACGTATTTACTTCTCTTCAATATACTAATTACACATATAAAAACACATAGGGTGGAAAAATAAAAACGTGCGGAGTGCGGAGTGCGACTCAGGTTCCAGAAGGGAGCCGTGCTCCGAATGTTCAAACCCGTTCCAACCTGACGGGGTACGTCCGGCCAGAGTACCACTGCGGGACGTACAGATTCCCGTCGCGGTCGGCGCAAACGTCGTGGGGGTTCAGGAAAGTGCCGTCGTATTCGGTGGGTTTGAGGGTACCGTCTTCGAGATACTCAGGGGCGCTGCCACCGGGGGCGGAGACCGCCTTGAAGTTTTCGTCCATGACGATGAGGTGGCCGTCGTATTGGCCCCAGGATTTGGTAACGATTACGGCAAAAAAGAGGTTGGTTCCAGAAAGGACGGGGCGGCAAATGTAGTGGCCTTTCAAGGGGATGGTGTTCAGGAAACTGCCCTCCAAGGTGTAACGGCGGAGTTCGTTTCGGGTACGGGCCGTAACCAAGAGTACCGGATCATTCGGTGTGCGCAGGTCTATGGCTACACCGTGGCAACATTCGGTTTGGTCATGCCGGTTGCCCTTACCACCGAAGTGCCGTATGTATTCGCCCTTGTGGTTGTACTGGATGATGAAGTTTTCCCCGTACCCGTCGGCAATGTAGAAATCGCCATTGGGAGCAACAGCCACCTCGGTGGGCTTGAACTGACTGGCCTTCGTATACCGGCCGGTTTCTTGCGGGTAATTGATCCGCATCACTTCGTGGCCATCAAGGGTCGTTTTCACGACAAAGTGCCGATCCGTATCCGTGATGAACAAAAACTCGTCTTCCCCTTCCTCGGTGTGGGTCAGGCCGTGGGCGCCGGGATAATCGTGCCCCCAGGTGCCCAGCACACGCCCGGATTTGTCGTAGATGACGATGTTGTTGTGGGTGTCGGTGGTCGTCATGAACAGGCGGCCTTGCCGATCTTCGACCATTTCATGGCAGTGCTGCACCGGCACCTGTGCCGGGTCTTGTGCCCCCCAGGCCTTGTCTACCCGATATCGAAAATCGCCATGCCCGATGATCGGTCCCTCCGTGCGGCGGGGGGCATGGATAAAAAAGGCGGTTGGCCAGGCCAGGGCAGCCCCGGCTGCACCTAAAGCATGTTGCACAAAACGCCGGCGGGTAGAGGTGCTCGAAAAGGGATTCATGGCAAGAAGGTAGGGAGACGGGCAACAGCGGAGTGAACAGCCGTTTACGCTTGAATGTCAGTACGCCCTCAGGCATAGGGAATGATGTATAGTAGCACGGCAAAGTAGTGGCAGAGGCAACCGCCTAGCACGAAGAGATGCCAGACCGCGTGGAAATACGGCCGCTGGTCTTTCACGTAGAAAAACACACCGGCTGTATAAAATAACCCGCCGGCCAGTATCCAGAGCATCCCTGGCAACGGCACGGCCTGAATCATGGGCTTGACGGCCAACACCGCCATCCATCCCATCCCCAGATAGAACAAGACGACCACTTTGCTGTACCGGCTTGACGAGAAGAGCTTGAACAGAATGCCCAGTACGGCACACAACCAGATTGCCGAGAACAGGGTCCATCCCCAGTTGCCGCGCATCAGCACGAGGGTGAACGGGGTATACGTCCCCGCAATCAACAGGAAAATAGCGACGTGGTCCAGCTTTTTGAGGATCAGTTTGACCGATGTGCTACGTGCGCTATGATAAAGCGTCGAGGCCGTGAACATAAACATCATGGTTGCGCTGTAAATGCTGCAACTCACGATGTGCCAGGCACTTCCAAACCAGGCGGCCAGCACGATCAGCACGGAAGCACCGGCTGCGCTTAGAACTAGCCCCGCTCCGTGGGTGAGGCTGTTGGCGATTTCCTCGTAGTGTGTTTGATGACGGCTCATGTAGAGGCATTGAATAAAAGTCGTTTTGATTCCACGCGCAAAATGCCTTCGAGTTGCAACCGAATGATGTTCAACTCCACCGACGTACGCAATCGTGCCAAATAGCGCTTTTTTCGCGTGAAACGACCTTGGACCGTCAACATAACCAAACGGTCCTGTCTGCCACTCAATGTGTAAGGCGAATGCCTTCGAGTTGCAACCGAATGATGTTCAACCCCACCATTGAGGTCAATACTTTGTTCAACCGGCGTTGCTTCGTCAGGCGTAATTTTCGGCTGTAGACCGCGTTCGCATCGACGTAGGCAAACCAGACCGTGCCTACCGGCTTGTCCGGTGTCCCCCCACCCGGCCCCGCAATCCCGGTCGTACTTACCCCTACATCAGTCTTCATAATGCGCCGGATCCCCTGTGCCATGTGTATGGCGACCGCTTCGGAGACGGCCCCGTGCGCATTGATAACCTCTGGGGGTACCTTTAAGATCTCTTCCTTTACGGCATTATCATAGGCCACCACCCCGCCCATCACATACGCTGAAGAACCCGGTACATTCGTCAGTCGATCTGCGATCAAGCCACCTGTGCAACTCTCTGCGAGCGCTATGGTGCGTCCTTGATCAACCAGCAATTGACCGACAACGGCTTCCAGTGTGTCTCCCTTGGTCCCATAGATATGAGGGCCAATCCTGGAACGGATATAGGCTTCAAAGGCATCCAGCTTTTCCTGTGCCGGTGCTGCCTCATGACCATGTACCGTAAGCCGTAACCGAACCCCTGTCTCGGCATTGGGCAAGTAGGCCAGCTTTACATTTTTCCCCAGAAACGGCGATACATCCCCAATTTTCCGCGCTAAATCGGCCTCTCCGATACCTGCGGTCAGCAAATGGACCTGCTGAATTTCCAGGGTACCCGGCATGGCATGCAATCTGGGCATGACCTCCTCCTGCATGATGGCCTTCATTTCGTACGGTACACCTGGCATGAGGGCAATGTGCATCAGCCGATCACCGGGATGGGTATACCACAATCCAGGCGCAGACCCTACTGAATTTCGAAGCACCTCAAATTGCTCTGGGACAACAGCCATCTCGGCACGGGCCGCTGTGAATGCTCGGCCCCGTTGCTTGTAAAAAGCTTCCAGATGGGCCAACACTTCCGGGTCTGTGCTCATCCCAACGCCGGCATAATCAGCTACTGCTTTTTTCGTTAGATCGTCATGGGTGGGGCCAAGCCCTCCTGTGATCAACAGCAAGTCAATGTTGCCGTTCAGCCGATTCAGGGTCGAGATAATAGCGGGTGCATCATCTCCGACCGTGATCATCTGCTCTACAGAAACACCGATGTCATTGAGGCTCTCCCCCATCCAGGATGCATTGGTATTGACAATCTGGCCGATGAGTAATTCATCCCCAACAGTTAACAGCGCTGCTTGCATAGGGCTAGGTTGAGGTCGGGTTATTGCGTATTGCGCTCGGCAGACCAGGCTGCGGGATCGGCCTGCCAGTCCAGAAGGTGTTGACGGGCTGTTTCGCTTAAGACGCCGGACGCTGAGGCAACATCAACCAACGTGGGAAATGAAGTAAGTGCAGCATAGGAGAAGCCGGAACTAATAAACCGTTGCTCAGCAAGGGGTAATCCATAGGTAAAAATGGCCAAGACATGCTGCACCTCAACACCGGCATTTTGTACGGCCTGTGCTGCTGCGATGGAAGAACCACCTGTTGAGATCAGGTCTTCAATAATCACCGCCTGTTGGCCTTCATGCAACCGGCCTTCAATTTGATTCCTGCGGCCATGCGCTTTGGGTTTTGACCGAACGTAGGCCAGGGGTAAATCCAACAGATCAGCAACCCATGCAGCATGCGGGATACCGGCTGTTGCGGTGCCGACGATAACGTCTGGCTTCAAATCCAGCGCCTTGAGCGTTGAAACAAAACCGGCTGCAATCTGCCGACGAAGTTCGGGGTAAGCCAACGTGATGCGGTTATCGCAATAAATGGGCGACTTCAACCCCGAAGCCCAGGTAAAGGGGTGATCCGGAGACAATATCACAGCTTCAATCTCCAGAAGGGCTTTTGCCAACTTTTGGGCAAGGGATAGCGTCGTAGTCTGTTCCGAGGGCATGTTGTGCATCAATTCAGGCGCTTTGCCACCACTTGTAAAGATATAATACACCTGTATAGGCCGTAATCACCACGACGCCCAGTAATAAGAGCAACGTGAAAGGACTGTATAACACCCAATGCCCGAACGTCTGCAGGCCGGGAAACACGGGGAGTTTTGTAAGGATGAGAAAAACCATCACGTACATCAAAAAGATGAACTGAATGGTTGTTTTGGCCTTTGCCAGCTTCAGGGTTTCGACTGATTTCTCCCTCCATTCAGCCACCAATCGGAGCCCGGTTACGACCACATCCCGAACCACGATGATCCAGATGGCCCACCAGGGAATCCAGGAAGGCTCGGCCATGACCAATGGTAGCACCGCGAATGCGCCCAATACAAGAATCTTATCTGCGAGCGGATCAAGGAATTTCCCTAAACGGGAACCCGCCTGATATTTTCGGGCGAGCTTCCCATCCCAATAATCCGAGAGGGTTGCCAGGATAAACAGGAAGAGCGCCAACACCAACGCCCCCAAAGTACCCCGCAGCATACACCACAAATAGACGGGCGTCAGTATGATCCGGCCAATGGTGAGCGTATTGGGAAGGTACTTCATAGGAGAGCTTGTGAGGAAGACCGCAATATACGGCCCGCCTTTTTCACATGCTCGTAGGGATCATGTGGAGTTCTAATAGCGCAGGCAAGAGCGTATGTACGTCCCCCAAATGCCATGCCTCGCCGCCAGGGATGGCGCGCAGTCAGGAAAGGTCTCATCCCGCCACCACCACCACCATCGGTTATGGTTCCACGCAGGGTTGGAGAAATTCAGATCAGCCCGAAAGACGGGATACACATCGTCAGCGGGGGTATTGTAGCCTCCAAAGTCGAAATTGGAAGCCGTTGCATCCAACTGCAAACCCAGCAGAATACAGGAATCGTTTCCGTTGGCCCTGGTCGGGGTGTGGAAGATCGGGAAGGTGAAGTGGTCGAAGGCTGCTTACATGGTCAATCATCCGGGCCATAGTGACAGGCTATGTTGTGGAGTATTCCCTGGATCATACCCATGACCTCGAACGAATCTGCCAATCTGACCGAAGCCTATTTCCGGCATCGTTCTTGATCATCAAAAAAATGCCGGCAGGCGTATGCCATATTGTGCGCTCCCTAGCTGGCCTTAACCAGGGACTTACGCAACTTCGCTTAATCTCTCGGCAGGCTTGAACGGCCTCTTGCCGAAGATTGCGCTAAGCCATGAACCCTTAGCGAACCTTCTGTTTTACACACATAAACTGATTTTATACACCCATGGGTAAGATCATTGGAATTGACCTGGGCACAACCAACTCTGTGGTAGCCGTCATGGAAGGCAATGAGCCGACCGTGATCAACAATGCCGAGGGGGCACGAACCACACCGTCGGTTGTTGCTTACAAAAAAGACGGCGAGCGCCTCGTGGGTGCGCCGGCTAAACGACAAGCCATTACCAATCCCCAACAGACTATTTTCTCGGCCAAGCGCTTCATGGGACGCAAGTTCAACGAAGTGACCGAAGAAATCAAAACCATCCCCTACGAAGTCGTCAAAGGAGACAACGACACGGCCCGTATCAAGATCATGGACCGGGTCTACACGCCACAAGAAATCTCGGCGATGGTCCTCCAAAAACTGAAGCAAACCGCCGAAGACTACCTGGGCAAAAAAGTAACCGAGGCGGTAATTACCGTTCCGGCCTATTTCAACGATGCCCAACGGAAAGCCACCAAGGAAGCCGGTGAAATCGCCGGCCTCACGGTCAAACGGATCATCAACGAACCCACTGCCGCAGCATTGGCTTACGGTCTGGACAAAACCCACGACCAAAAAATCGCAGTCTATGACCTCGGAGGCGGAACCTACGACATCTCCATCATGGAACTTGGCGACGGCGTGTTTGAAGTCAAAAGCACCAATGGGGATACCCACCTCGGCGGGGACGACTTCGACCAGGTCCTGATTGACCATATTGCCGACACCTTCAAAAAAGACGAAGGCATTGACCTCCGCACCGACCCCATGGCCCTGCAACGGCTCAAGGAAGCCGCTGAAAAAGCCAAGGTGGAACTCTCCAGCGCCCAGCAAACCACGATTAACCTGCCGTTTATTACCGCAACTGCGGACGGGCCCAAGCACTTGAACCTGGACCTCACACGGGCCCGGTTTGAAAAGCTGGTGGATCGTCTGGTGAAGCGTACCATCCCCCCCATGAAAAAAGCCCTCAAGGATGCCGGTTACCAAACCTCCGACATCGACGAGGTCATTCTGGTGGGCGGTTCCACGCGGATTCCCAAGATTCAGGAAACGGTGGAAACCTTCTTCGGCAAGAAACCGAACCGGTCCGTCAACCCGGATGAAGTGGTTGCCGTTGGGGCTGCCATTCAAGGGGGCGTCCTCTCCGGCGATGTGTCAGACGTGCTCCTGCTGGACGTAACCCCCCTAAACCTCGGCATCGAGACCCTGGGGGGCGTTATGACGGTGCTGATCCCATCCAACACGACCATCCCCACACGCAAAAGCGAAATCTTCTCGACGGCAGCCGATAGCCAACCCTCGGTAGACATCCACGTGCTGCAAGGGGAACGGCCAATGGCGCATCAGAACCGGAAGCTCGGGCGGTTTATCCTCGATGGCATCCCCCCCGCCCCGCGCGGCGTACCGCAAATTGAAGTGACCTTCGATATGGACGCCAACGGCATCCTGAGTGTATCGGCCAAGGACAGTGCCACCGGCAAAGAGCAAACCATCCGCATCGAGGCCTCAAGCGGCTTAACCGATGCCGAAATCGAAGCCATGCGCCGGGAAGCCCGTGAAAATGCCGCCGACGATGAAAAAGCCCGCAAAGAAATCGAACTCCTGAACCAGGCCGATAGCCTGATCTTCAGTACCGAGAAAAACCTGGGCGAATTTGGCGACAAACTCTCGGCCGACAAGAAGGCTAAAATCGAAGCCGGACTCGAACGCCTCAAGGAAGCCCACAAAACCCGCAGCGTACCCGATGTTGAATCGGCGATGGAGCAACTGAACCAGGCCTGGAATGATGCCAGCCAGGAGATGTATGCCGCCCAGCAGACTGCTGCCGAAGGAGCCGCACCCGGCCCCGAAGCAGAGGCCAATGAAGCCGCCGAAGACGTCCACGACGTGGACTTCGAAGTGGTAGATGAAGAAAAAAGCTAAACGATCCCAAGATCCATCAGAAAGGCCCGGGGTGAATCACCTCGGGCCTTTTTTGTCAGATAATCATACCCGTTCTTCAACAAAGTTGTGCACGCAGATTTTCCCGCGTGTCACGGTGCGTGCGCAACTGGCTTGAAGTACTGGATAGACCTTCTGATACGCCTGAACATCAGAAAGCTGTTCTTAGCCCTGCACGTACTTCAAAGCCTTCCAGATCACCAAGCTGATACATAAACTGTAGGGGGAGTTGGATATGCTCTGAAAGAGGTACGTCCAACCCTAGACCGGCGCCATATAACAGGCTCACATCTGGCAAAAATTGCACTTCATCGAATTGCCGCACTTCTCCGAGGAGTCTTACGTAGAAGTTATTCCCCACGCGCACCCGGTTTTGGAGAAAGACTTCCAGTTGGTTGGGTGTGGTTTTAATGGCCTCCTCAACCAATGCTCCTCCTGAAGCAGCAACACTGTTTTTGGCCCGGCTCCGGAAACGCCCGACCAGGGAAAATAGATTTGAGGGCAGCCGGTGCTGCAGTTGAACCGTTGCGACCACTTTATTGCCCGACTGAAAAAACTCGGTTTCCCCGAGGACATCGGCTTCATAGGTGGTATAGGTCACGTCGCCAGACAGGAGAAGCTGCGAACTCAATCGGGTATCAAAACCGGCTGTAACCAAAAGTTCATCTCCGGGATCATAGTCCACCACCATATCTGCCAGTGGACGAAACGGCTCCCGGCGTTGATAGGCAACACCAAGGCCCAGGGCCAGTTGGTCGCCCAAGGGGAAAGCAACCGTGAGACCCGGCGTATAGCCTAGCCCTTGCCCAAGGCTTGGGGTCCTGAAATTAAACAAGGACTGGCTGATGACGGACAACGTTACAAATTCCTCCGGTGTAACCTCACTTTTCCCGCTGGGCAGATTGGCCCCCAGGTTCAGCATGACGCTGGCATTGCCAACTGGAATATTGTAACTCAGGTCCAACTGGGTATCGCCAATCCCAGCGAGTGATTCCAGGGCATCCCCTTCCACATTGGCCCCACTGACCCGCGCACTTAACCCAATGTTTTGGCTAAAAGGGATATAGAGGCTAAAAAGGGCACTGATCTCCGTGACCTGATTGTTGTTGAGTTCAAACTGTTGATAGGTGGGCATCAAGCTCCACTGTACGGGTAAGCGTTGCCCGGCCAGCCATTGAGGTTCGACCTGCCCCCATGCATTCCAGACGGGGGCAAACACAAGCAGAAGCAATAGAAATCGTGCCATAACGGTTCGGCTGTTGGGTCTGTTGTCTACCTGTGAAGGGTCAGGATGCGGGTTTGTTCATGGCCGTCGGCTTGCATCCGCAAGAGATAGATGCCGTCGGCAACCCGTTCGCCCGCATCATTGCTGCCATCCCACACCGTGTTGTAGATCCCGGCTTCATGGACAGAAGAAGTCAGGGTCCGCACTTTTTGTCCCAATGCATTGTAGATGGTGAGTGTCAACGAGCCCGTAGCCCCTGCGGTATACGGAATCACGGTTTCCTCTGAAAACGGATTCGGGTAATTGGGTGCCAGCGTGAAGGCGTTGGGCACCAGGCCAGCCCCTTCTCCAACGTGCTCGGCAAATGCGGGCGTACCCACGACGAAGCGTAGCCGCCGGGGAGTGTCTTCCGTTAAAACCAATTCGGTTGGGGCCGCATTTCTGGAAAGCAGTTGTCTGGTATCTAAGTCAAATAGAAATAATTCCATCCCTTCCGGGCGCGTACCCGCCTCCGTAAACCCTAGCTGGACACGTTTACGCAAAGCGAAGGGATCGGTCGCAAAATGGTGGTCCAGTTCCAAATCCCATGATGCTCCGTCAACCGTTTCTGGCACCAGAGATGCGGCCATCATCGCACCCTGGGATGCTATACCCAGCCGGATATACGCGCCAACCGGCGGGGCATCATGCACGGCAACGGTGGAAGCATCTCGGGTAAATCCAACAAAGTTTTGGGTATCCAGTGCATCCTGATTAGGTGCGAGTGCAGAGAGGCGCACGGCATAACGGGCTTGCTCAAGAAACCTTGGGCCTGCACTCGTTTTGGCCTGTCTGCGTTGTGCAACCTGGGGTTGAACCTTGAGGTCGACGGGTTCACTTGATGTATTGAAGACAAAGTATCCTTCCCAGGGGTCCAGCACGGCTTGGCCGAATTCATACTCGGCTCCATTCCAGAACACAGGATCTTCTACTCCGGCGCGGTTATCCACGCTTGTCCAGGCCACCCGGAAGGAATAGGGGTTGGCGATCTGGTTCCAGCCTGGTTCTAATCGGACGGTAGTGGCTTTGGAAGAGTTGACAGAGGTGGCATTCTCTACATCAAACCGACCTCCGCTTGCGGTCGTAAGCCAGAATGCACGCCCTGGTTGAAACCCTTCGCCAAGAACGAATCCGGGAATATAGGTTTCGGTCAATGAATTGATCAGAAAGAGCCGCCAGACCTCATCATCAAAGTCTCCAAAATCATCGCTCAATACAGATTGAATGGCATTTGAATCAACCGTCAGGGGCACCGAGATCATCCGGTACAAACCGGGTGCAGGGGCAACCGGACTTATGATGCGATCCAGGAAAACCGGGATAAAGGCCGGGTTTTCTTCTGGTGAAACACCGGGAAAGGTAAAGTTCTGCTGCCCATTGCCCAGGCGTACGTGATATTGGACGCCGGCTTCTGTGACGACGCCTGCTGGAATCGTTGCCGTGAAGGTCCCATCATTTTGAGCCGTCATGGTGGCTGAATCAAAGTTCCCGCTGGGCACACCTCGGAAAAACACATCACCCGTTGCCGAGCCCAACCCATCCGGGGGATTAACCACGATGAGGATGGATTCCCCGATCCTGACCTCATCATTGGCAATCACGACATCCAGTGCAGACGCCGTGGTCGTCCCCTCATCCTGGCTTTCGGAGAATCGGATGTTGTCAAGGAAAACCCCGGAATCAAAGCGGGAATCCCGGACATCGAAGATGGAGAAGATGATCGTGATCTCTGAGGCATTGCGCGGCAAGAGCACAGAGGTGGTCAGCGCAGGTGTTCCGCCATTGAAGGACGTCCCTACAGCCAAACCGGCGGACATGCTCAGGGCACCGGTCGTATTGATCGAAATGACGTTATCGTTAGGGTCAAATGCTACGTTATTGGGAGCATTGATGTCGGACCCATCAACGGTAAACGAAGAGGTCCCCTGTTCGGCGAGGAAGGCGTCATTAAAATTCGAACCCACAAAGTCTGGAAACTCCTCAGACAGATATTTCCAATCAAACCGCAGCGTCCGCTGCCCACTCGGAATGCGGAGCCGAAGCCTGAGTTGTACCAGGTCCTGGTTTTCGTTGGTACTGAGTCCGCCAAGGTTACCGGACAAAAACGTACCCTGTTGCCCACTCAGGGCCTCGCTCGCATCACCGTTGCTTAAAAGGGCATAGGTCGCCCCCTCTCTGGGGAAGTCGTCTGTTTGGGTCTCGAAAATGCCAAACCCTGCGGGATCACTATCCCCAAAATCCAGCGCAATCACATCATTGGGATTCAGGTCCAGTGCATCTACAAAGGCCTGATTGATCTGTGCTTGGAGGGGTGCAACGGCCAGCAGTATGCATAGCATTCCCCCTGCAAGAAGCGCAATGCGTTGCCTGAAGTTCTTATATAACATGATGAACATACAGGTTAATTGCCTCTGGGCGGCGGAGGCGGTGGATCGGTCAGTTCGATCACACGCCCCCCTTGTGCTTCGGTGGCAGGCTCCCGCGCATCCTGCCCTGGAACAAACAACGTGCCGATGTTCTGGCCCAACTTGCCCTGGCGAGAACGGACCAGATCGCCAAATGCATCAATTTTGGGTCCAGAATCTGTTGGCGTGGGAGACACATCAATCACGTCAGGTTTGAGCGTAGACAGCAGTTGATCCGTGGATTTATCAACCTGGACCACGCCTTGCATACGCTCGGAAGACTGGGTGGCCTCTTCAAAGGTAGGGTCCAGCGTGACCGCCTGATTATAGAAAAAAGAAGCCGCCTGAAATTGGCCCTGATCTTCGGCCTCCAGTCCACGGCAATAGGCCAAGAAAGCCTGGAGGTTTCGCGTGGGGATCGTCTCAATTTTTTCCAGTTCGGCTGGGGTGGCCTGGATGCCCAGGGCTTCCAGAATCCGGAATACCAGGTCTTTCTCCAGTTGGAAAAATGCATTTAGTGATTCGGAAAGTTGTGGCAAATCCGCTGCCCGAACCGTGCTTACTTCCTGAAGGGTTGTCCCGACCTGAATTTGCGCCCCAAACACATTGTAAGCTCCCCCGACCATCCGGCCCGCTCCCAGAATGTGACCAGCCCGAGGTGCAGTGGCCTCATCGACATATCCTTCTTCGGCCAGGGCCAACTCATCCAAAAGCACGCCGATTCTCATACGTTCCACAACGGTCAACTGGTCGATCTGGCTCAAATCATTACCAATCATGGAGGCGAGCCCGCGCCCGAGCGGGGCAAACCGATTTTCAGCGCCCTGATATTGGAAGGGAAAAACCGCAATGGTCTGTGTTGCGCGTTCAGTAGGCTCCGCAACGACCCCCTGGGCCGTAAGACTATCCTGTTCTGCGATGCGTTGGGCCAACTCCTGCTGGATGCTTTTGCGAAAAATCCAATCGTACCGCCCGGCCATCAGCTTTCGGAAGGGGGATGCCGTCGGCACGGAGTCATAGGTCTCATACATGCGCAAAGCCTGGCCCAGATCCCCTTGTTCCTCATGATAAGTCCCGAGGTAAAACCTTACCTGTGGATCATCAGCATTGAGCCGATGGGCCCGTGTGAGCAGGGGTCCGCCTCGGTCATACTGGAGTTGTTGCATGAAAATCGTGCCGAGGTCCCGGTGGGCCTGAAAGTCATTAGAATCGGCCCGGACCCGCATTTCGAGCGCTGGAATCTGGCTGGGGTCCAGGGTGCGAACACCGGCTGTATTTGAGCAGGCCGAGAGCCAGATCAGCCCCAGCGCTCCAATCAGGATGCGATGCAATGCGTTCATAAGACAATGAGCTATAGCGCCTGAGGGCCAGGGAGATCTCAGGACAGCTACCTTTGGAAAGAAAATACCGTGCGAAATGTAGTAAAACGTGAATTATTTCTGGAATATAGGCTGTGGCTTACGTTCATGCAATGCAAGCTACGGTTCTGCCCTCCACCCTATAACTTTGCGCTCCCTTTTCCCTACCAATGGATTATTGTATACTACCCCCATAAGAAACGCACATGACCACACCACTTGCTCTCCCATTCAATCAACTCTTCTCTGACCGGGAAGAAGCGAAATGGGCGTTCTCATTCATTCGAGAAACCCTGAATCAGCTGGGTGTGCCCGGCCCGTATGATCCACGGGTAGCCGTCGTCTTTGCCCGTTCCAAAGGGAATCTGCATTTACGCATACACCTTGGTTATGCTGAAGTGCTCGAGTTTTGCGATCCCAACAGCAAGCAACACGGCATTAACTTGCCCTTCTTAACGGATAACCTGCCCACAGACCCGGACCTCCCCCATTGGCCCCTCGACCGCGAAGAAGATGAGCCAAAAGTCTTTATTTACAAAATACCTACGGCCAAGGTACGCACCATGCCCAAAGCGTGGCACGAAGCCTATCACCATACCTTGTCTTACATTGCGGAGCGCCTGACCAACTGGGAACCCAGCCCCTTCCGCAGGCAACATCAGGCGGCCTTGTGTGAAGCATTTTTTAATGCCGAAAAGCAAAACCTCTTGCTGGAAAATGGTCTCGCACAAACGGCCCCTTTTCGGAAAAAACAGCAATACTGGAAAATATCCCCCGGTACCAATGGGGTCCTCTGGTCGATCTGTAGGGAGCAGGGGTATATCGCCGTTGGATGGCCTGAATTTGGCGACCTCTCGGCAGTAAACCGGGTCTATTTCGAAGCGCAACAAACCAAGCTCCTGGACAGCCGGAAAGATTGGACCCAGGCAGGGACCCAGCAAGTCTGGAAATTTGCCAAACAGATTCATCCCGGCGATCGGGTGGTCGCCAACCGGGGTACCACAGAAATCCTGGGCGTAGGCACCATAACCGGGCCCTATTATTTTGAACCGGGGGCCACACATCCCCATCGCTACCCCGTGCGCTGGGACGATGTGTCCCCTCGGACCGTCAATGAATACGGCTGGCGCAGGACCCTAATCCAGCTCGATAAAGAGAAATTTTTCCGGCTTGTTGACCCTCCCCTTGAACAGGCTGTTGCCGAACCCTCTCCCTCGTATCAATCTCCCCCTCCATCTCAGGTTCAACCGACCTACCTCGTAAAACAATGTGCCGATGAGACGGGGTTTGAGGAAGCACTACTTGCGCGATGGCTTCGGGTCATTCTGAGGAAGAAGCAGGTTATTATCTCGGGTCCACCCGGAACGGGCAAGACGTATCTGGCCCACCACCTGGCCCGGCTGGTAACAAGCAACTCAGACGGATTTATCCAAACCATTCAGTTCCATCCGGCCTATTCTTACGAGGAATTTATCGAGGGCATTCGCCCAACCTCGCAGTCTGACGGCAGCCTCACTTATCCCCTGGTGCCAGGCCGGTTTCTGGCGTTTTGTCGGGAAGCCGAAAAACGGTCTGGCCATTGTGTGCTCATTATCGACGAAATCAACCGGGCCAATCTGGCCCAGGTCTTTGGCGAGTTGATGTACCTGCTCGAATACCGCACGGCCCAAATTCCATTGGCGGGCGGTACGAGATTTACTATTCCAGCGCAAGTGGTACTGATCGGCACGATGAATACGGCAGACCGATCCATTGCCCTGCTAGACCATGCCCTGCGGCGGCGTTTTTCGTTTCTCTCCCTGGCCCCGAACTATGACGTCCTCCGCAGATTTCATGCGGATGCCTCCTATGACATCGAACCGCTCATCCAACTTCTGGAACGGATCAATGCCCAGATCGGCAATGCCCATTATGCACTCGGGACAACCTATTTTTTGGCTCCAAATCTGGAGACCGTCTTGCAGGATATCTGGGAAATGGAAGTGGAACCCTACTTGACCGCCTACTTTTTTGATCAGCCGGATCAGGCCGCGCTTTTGAGTTGGGCAGCAGTTTCTCCCATTCTGAACAAGTCCTAAACACCAACCGCCTTTCAGTCCTTGATTGAGCTTACGGAATATGAGCCAGCCTACATTGATACCACCGATTTATCGGCGGCGGATGGGCTTTCGCTTTGGAGACGATATGCAGGCTATTTTGAAGTCTCTTTCCCCTCGCCCCTCAAAGCCGACCGCTGGGTCCTCACCTCGCGAGGCTGGGTGGGCCACCTACCGATCTCAACATCTTTACAGTTAACCATACACCCCCGTATTGCGATTGCGCAGTGGTTTGATATGCTCACCTATATCGAGCCTTTTGATGTATTGCGCACGTTCAAAGGGCAGGTGCAAGTCGCAGATGTCCGGTCCCTGATCACTTCTTTGGCCAAGGTTTTTGCGGATCGTGTGCAGTCCCGGCTTCGCCAAGGACTCTTTCGTCCCTATCAGGCGCACCATGCCCCATTGGCGTTCATTCGAGGCAGAATCGACCTCCCGCATCACCTCCGCACCCCCTGGAATACCCGTCTGATGTGCCGGTTTCATCAGCAAACACCAGATGTGGCGGACAATCAGTTGTTGTTGTGGACGGTGCATCAAATCCTGCCCTCTGGCTTGTATCCGGCTACGCTTGTTGAGCAACTTCGGGCAGTCGAGCGCGAATTTCGGGCCCATGGAATTTCGCGCACTTCGTTCAGCGCCACGGATTGCCTGGGCCGGGCATACCACCGCCTCAATGGAGATTATGAAATCTTACACGCACTCTGCTATTTCTTCCTGGCCCACTTGAACCCGGACCATCAGGTTGGAGATCATCAGATGATTCCCTTTCTGATGCACATGCCCACCGTTTTCGAACGGTTTGTTGCCAGGTGGACGAGCCAACATCTGCCCCCTGCTTATTACGCCACGCAGCAAACAGTCATCCCCTTGAACACCCGAACGCAGTTTCGGCTCGATCAAGTGATCTTCAGGGCCGATGGGACACCCTTGATGGTGGTGGACACCAAGTACAAACGAGACGCGAGTCCATCCACAGAAGATATTTCGCAGGTTGTGGCCTATGCCGTTGCACTTGGATGTGATACTGCGGTGCTGGTGTATCCTGGCTCCACGACGCCTACCGAGATGAATGTGGGCAACGTCCGTGTACGAAGCCTGAACTTTGACCTTTCATGCCCTTTGGAAGAAGCAGGCTATTCATTCTTACAGGCCCTGCTGCCTCAACAGGTTACCTGACCCGGGTTATGCCCTTCGTTTCTTGATGGCGGCCATCGACTTCGAGTTGGAGAAAGAAGAACCCTCCAGGCGAAGTGAGACCTTTTTCATCTGTACCGTCCCAGCGTAGTGCATGTGTTCCGCCGGGTTGCCACGTATCCACCAGATCCCGTACCAATCGACCGGTTACATCATAGACCTTTATGAGGGCGTGGCCGGGGCTTTCGAGCGCATAGGTGATGGTGATCTGTCTGTCAAAAGGATTGGGGAAGGCGCTTTCCAGCCCTCCAAGTTGCGGGACTTCGGGCGCATCAATGCGGCTATGGGTACTCGTGGGTGCAAACCGGTAGAGTTCACCCCCATAATCGACGATCAACAACTCCCCCTCTTCGTCTACCCCGAATGTCGAAAATTCAAGGAATGTGTCTTCCAGCTCTGTAACCACGGGTGAACCGGCGTTTGCAGGGTCAAGGGCCCAGAGTTTTCCGCTGACATAATCTCCAAAAATGTAGTGCCCGACTAAATCGGAGCGGCGTGATCCATGATAGACACGGCCACCTGTGACGGATTTCCCCTGGGCGTGGGTGTATTCAAAGATGGGGGCTGCATAGGTGCCGGGAGTACAATTGGTACTGGGATTAAAACAGGCCGTACCTTCCATTTTTCGCCAGCCGTAGTTTCCGCCAGATTCAATCAGGTCTATCTCCTCTATCGAACCTTGCCCGACGTCTCCGGCCCATAGCTGACCGGTGGCCTCATCGAAGGCATATCGCCACGGATTACGCAGGCCCAAGGCATAAATTTCAGGCCGCACACCACCTTGCCCCAAAAAAGGATTGTCCGGGGGAATGCTGTAAGGTACATCGCCGTTGGGCTGATCAATATCAAGACGTAGCATTTTGCCCAGGAGGCTGGTCATGTCCTGGCCGTTGTTTTCAGGATCTCCGGCTGAGCCTCCGTCTCCGGTACCGATGTAGAGGTATCCATCCGGACCAAAGACCACCCCTCCGCCATTGTGGTTGCCAAAGGGTTGCCGGTATTGAAGGAACAGCACCTCGCTATTGGGATCGGCGCGGTTGGGATCTTCGGGATCGACCTGAAAGCGTGAGATACGGGTGGACAGGGTACTGCCAGCGGTATAGTTGACAAAAAAGAACCCGTTGGATTGATACTCCGGGTGAAAGGCCAACCCGAGCAGGCCCCGTTCCCCCCCGTCCCGGACGGAGCTCTGAATGTCCAGGAAGATCGCGGTTTCATTTGCCGACTCGGCATTCTCGAAGACATGGATCACCCCGCGCTGCTCGACTACAAACAACCGGTTACTCCCGTCTCCTGCGTGTTGCACATCGACGGGTTTAGTAAAACGGAGGGCCGGAAAGGCAGGAGCCAGGGATTGTTGTGCTTGAAGTCCGGGGTCACACCCCAACAGCACCACCATGCCGATGACGGACAGTTGCTTTTTCATTTTGAACACTGATATGATCATGTTTAACACGTTGAGCACAGCCTACCGACAGAATGCCCCGTATGCAAGTCAGGATCGGTTGCCCCAAACGGACAGGATTACCCCTGCCAGAACGCCGGGCTTAGCCCCATCGCCTCCACCTCTGTCTGGATCTCTGCTGTGTAGAGCGGATTCATGATGATAACCACATCCGGCTTGTACGTAGCCAGAAATGCAGGCGGCACAATGTGTTGACCCGTACCCGCAACGAAGCGCCCTTGTTTCCTGGGGTTGACGTCTACGACGTAGGGGATCCACACTTCCAGCGCAAGCAAATTTCCCAGGGTTACCCCTTTCGACCCGCCTCCCCATATCACCGCTTTTTGACCCTGTGCACGGAGTGCCTCCAGCCGTTTTCTCCATGCCTTCAGTTTAGCAGTCATCAAACGGCTGAATGCACCTACCATACGGGGTATCCCCTCTTCAGTGTTTTGGGGAAGCGGTGTGACATTTGGGGCTGGCCGTGCTTCTATGCTCAAGTATTGATGCCCGAATGCGGGTTCGAGACGTTCAACCTGGAAACCGGCTTTGGCAAAAGCATACCTGAGCGACCGGGAACCGAAATAGCCGCAATGCTCATAGATCAAATCCCAAATGGCCCCTTCCGCCAGCATATAGTCTGCATTGGGTACCTCAAAGTAGACCGGTGTATTGGGCCGTTCGGCAAGGGCTCCCCGAATCATTGACAGGAAACCAACAGGCTGTTCAATATGCTCCAGCACGTGCCGGCAACTGATGAGGTCGGCCTGTTGGGCTGCATATTCCGGGCCATAGTAGGCCGTGATGACCTCGAAAGGCAAGGCCGCGTCAGCGCCCGATGGCACATAGGACGGGTCAAATCCCGTTCCGGTATTGCCGCCGCGTTCGCACAGGAGCCTCAAAAAATCACCCTTTCCACATCCAATATCGATGACCTGTTTGCCTTTCAACCCGTGGGTAGCAATCAACTGATCGGCGAGTTCCAGAGCGAACTGTCGAAACCGAGGTGAGAAATCCAGGGCATTTTCATAGGCAGGGGCATAGGCCAGGAGCCGGGCATCAAAAGTGGCATTAAACAAATGGTGGCAATGGGTGCAAAACTGCAGGGAGAGGTCTCCTCGGGCCGCAGATTTGGCATCATCCCTGTTCTGATATTGAACGTTACAAAAAACGGGAATCTGGGCGAGTTCCAGTACCGCAATGGTACGGCCCGATCCGCATATCGCGCAATTGCACTTGGACATATATTGAGTTTTTTTTCGAAGGTTAGCGCTTTCCCATCCTTTTTTCGTCTCATCGGAAGCACCCTTCTGATGAGATAACGGCTTCGAATGGTCCTCGGCGTTCAACACCGTTCAAGCACCGGTGTTGACCAAATGGTATATCCCACACCATTTTGGTGCATATAGGTGTAGTGCGATTCGTTAAAACGATGTATCCACCAGTACCTTCTAGCTGATGCCTTCAGGCACTTCGGCAATCGAATTTCTACGTATACACCCTAAAAGCCCACTTGCCTCACCGTTAGCAAGTTGGAAAACAATAAGGCAGAGCCACTATGTATACACGGCCTTATGAACTCTATATATCGCTTGATGAACTAAAAGCAGCCTGGCATCCGGAAACCGACTGGGTCAATGAAAAAATCATCCGTGCAGGGGGGATGGCACTGGAATTTACGTTCCTCCTCTGCCAATCCCTTGCGCAGGATGAACGCAAAGCCCTCTACAGGGATGCCCGAAAGCAAAAACTCTTTAAATGTTTAGCGGAGCAGGTCAACCTCCTGGCCTCCCTCCTGACCCCTATACCCCTGCCGGATTCCATTGCTGCTCAGGACCCAACAGACACCAACCTGACGGGTATTCCAACCCTTGATCTTAGCTGGCAGCATGACCTCCAGGGGTGGGCTGCACTGTACCATGCGCTACTGGATAGATTCCCGTTCGATATCGGCATCGACCAATCTGTGCAATCCCTACTTCCCGGCAAAGGCGCTTCTTCCGCTTCAAATACACGGCCCCGTGTACCTTACACGCGATGGGTTAACCCGGCGGCATTGAAAGCTATTTACCATCGGCGTGATTTTAATGCGGAAGACCCTTATTTCTGCACCGTTCATCAGATAACCGAGTGTTGGTTTGTCTTGGTACTGGACCTGTTGGACAGGGCGTTTGGATATGCTGCCCACCGGGCCTATCCGCTTGCTGCGAAGCAAATGTTATTGGCCAACAATATCCTCGATTATTTAAATGGGCACGTGATGTTGTTGGAGTCGATGGTACTGGCTGATTATCATAAACTGCGGGTTCAGTTGCGGGATGCAAGTGGTGCGCAGTCCCGCCAGGCCTACGAAGTCATCGGGAAGGCCCAACGCCTGGCGGGCATGCTGGAACAGTATACTGCCGGGGTTGGCCTCCAGCTTTATCACATCCAGCGCAACCCGGAGCATCATACGGATGTGTACCATTTTGTAGAAGCGCTAGGGAGCCTGGGAAACCACATCTCGACCTTCTTTTTCCGGCATTACAAACTCGCTTCCCGCGTCCTCGGGATTGAAAGCCTTGGCTCCCTTGGGTACGAGGTACAAGCGCTGGTCAACCGGTTTGCCCAACCGTTCTTCTCCGCTCTGGACGAAGCGTCTTATATGCATGCTGTGGTTACCAATTTTCAGTATGGCGAAGAGGCCGGTAGATTGGTCAGTCAGATGGAGACTGCCGATGGGATGCCGAACCTGAATGCCCTGGAATACGAACGCCCTGAACCGCAGGTTGAGGTGGATCCACGCCTGATAAATAAACAGATCAAGCGGTATTTCAAAGCCGTTCGGGAAACGAACCTGGATGACTGGATCCGGTTATTCGAACCAGACGGATGGATTGTTGACCCCTCCGGGTGCCGCCCCTATACAGGCCACCACGGGCTTAGGATCTTCTTCCGAAACTTTGTCAAGGTCTTTAGTAACGAGCTCACCCTTGTGGTAAGTGAGAAAGAGGTGGATGCCCAAACCGCAACGGCCCGAGTGCAGTGGACCGTCCAAGCCGTACACAAAGACATCCCCATCTCGTTCTCGGGTAATGAACTGTTCCAGTTTAATCCAAATGGACGGATCCGGTTTGTACGGGTGTTCCACAAACCCGTCGAGATCGCAAAGCAATTTGAAAAAGGGCTCCGGGTATCCGCCAGAGAAGCGCGTTCGGCTTAGTCTGTAAGTACTGACATAGATGTTGGGAAACTGACGGTGAATACGGTTCCGGTTTCCTTATCACTCTGCACTTCAATTTTGCCACTCATCAAATCGACCAGCCGCTTCGTGATCGTCAGGCCCAGGCCGCTGCCTTCGTGCGAGCGGGAAAGCCCGGTCGACTCCTGCCTGAACTCATCGTACAGGTAGTCCAAGAAATCCTGCTCCATGCCGATGCCGGTATCCTCGATCTGAATCCAAACCGTGTTTTTTTCAGTAGCCACGCGCACCGTTACCCCCCCTCGTTCCGTAAATTTGATGGCATTCCCGATCAGGTTCATGAGCACTCGGCTGAGCGCCCCCTGATCAATGACGGCCTCAACCGCCCCCCCTTCCTGAAGGCGTATCGTCAATCCTTTCTCTTCGGCCATTGGGGCCAAGATGCCAATGGTATCATTGACCTGGTCCACCACGTTAACCTTGGAAGGAGACAGGTTCATGGATTGGCCTTCCAACTGGGCTAAATCCAGTACCGAATTCAGGGTTTCCATCAATCGCTGCCCACTCTTGTAGATCATCCGCACAAAGTCCAGGTCTTCGTTCTTGACCGATTCAGTCAACAGATCGGCAAACCCGATGATGGCGGTAAGGGGTGTACGAATTTCGTGGCTCATGTTGGCCAGGAAGGAGGTCTTGAGGCGGTTCATCTCCTCGGCCTCTTCCTTGGCCCCAATGAGTTCGGCCTGATACTGGGTACGGGCTTTTTCAAGCCGCATTTTATTGAGACTGATGGCAATCAGGTCTGCCACTTCCTTGGCCGTCTCAACCTGTTCGGGCAGAAACTCCAACGTTTTCCGAGTGGCCACATTAAGCACACCCAACTGTTCATTGTGGACTAAAATGGGTACCGTGAAGACGGACCGGATGCCTTTGGAGAACAGGTGTCTCTCCGGCTCAGACAATTCCGATTTCAAGGACAAGTTGGGTTCAATAATGGCGTCCTTGATGTCCAGGTTTTTACTAAACATAGACAGGGGCATGTGCGGGAGGCGATCAATCGCCAACTCAATATCGGACAGGACGCTTAACGCTTCGGCCTGATCCCTTTCTGGGTCAAACATAAATACGGATGCCCGGTCAAAGGGAATCAGTTGGCGCAGGTTTTCGAGGGCCAATTTTGCAATCATCTGAGGTGATTTGACCTCTAGCACCTGATGTTGGATGATGTTTAACACCCGAAGGCGCTCGGCCGACCGGTGCAACGCCCCCTGAGCATCTTTCCGTTCCGTGATCTCATTGGCCAATCGTTTATTTGTTTGCTCCAACTGGAGGGTCCGTTCCACGACGCGGTGTTCCAGTTCTGTATTGAGCCTGCGGACTTCCTTCTCCGCATCCTTCCGCACCTGTTCTTGAATCCCCAATTCGATAATCTTTCCAACGCTTTCGGCCATTAACTCGATGATCTCGCGCTCATAATACGGTTGAAGGTTACGTTCTCGATCGGAGAAAAACAGTAGGGTTCCATAGGATTCTCCCTCAACGAAAAGCGGGGCAGCCAAATAACTGGTATACCCTAATTCTGCTGAAAGGCGGGAGGCATCATTTGATCGTACCCCTTTTACCGGGGCATTGATGACCGTCTGGCGCGTCCGGGCAACGCCGGCACCGTACGTCTGGTCTGCAGGAAGAATCCTGCCGGCCTCCACCCTGGGATCGGTGGAGTATTCAATCAGCAACTGGTTTTTATTATCATTCAGCTTGGAAATAAACCCGGCAGCCACATCAAACAGTTCACGCCCCGTCTCCAGGTATTGTTGTAGCAGTGCCTCACGGGATTCGTAGGTGCCTGTTCGGACCTGGTGAAGGGTTTTGAGTTTATCCGAGAATAAACGCAGTTGCTTGGCCTGAAATGCTGCTTCATTTTCCGCCTTTATCCGATCCTGAATTTCCTTGATCAGATCATTATTGGCGGTTTCAAGCTGTTCGGTGCGTTCCCGTACCCGTTGCTCCAGGTTAGCATTCAGAGATCGTACGGCATCTTCAGCCCGTTTCCGTTCCGTGATGTTACGATAAACCCACAGGTGCCCCAGGTAAACCTGATCGTTAAAGATCGGGATGTAGTCCCGTTCAAACATGCGGCCATCGGCCAGGGCCAGTTCTTCGGCAGCAACAACTTCCCTCTTGGCAAGGATCTCATTGACCCGCGCTACGAACCGTTCAGGTTCGGCGAAGAGCATTTTTGAGTCTTCAGCCGCCGTGGAGCAGTCAGTGCCAATGAGTTGGTCCGGCGAGACCGGTACGCTAAAGAGGGTACAAAACGCGTCGTTGGTGAGGGCAATTTGGCGGTTCTCATCTTCCAGCAATACGGCTGAATAGAGGTTCTTGATAAGGGAAGCAAAGCGCAGCCGGGTATCTTTCAGGTCCAGGTTAGCGGACTGTTTTTCGGCCCGCACCTGATCCAGGTCTTCCTCAACTGTGTCCAGTTGTTGGGTTACATCGACCAATTTGGATTCGGCGCGCCGGTACAATTCCTGCATGCGGTTCAGGCTCTCCCGATACGCATCCGTATCGCGCCCCCGCTGGATTCGTATAGACACCGCCTGCGCCAACCAGGTTATCCATTCACGATCCCGGGTCGTGAAAGTTGTTCGTTCCGTATCGGCAAAAAAGCCAACCATACCGTAATGCTGATGCCCCAAATGGATCGGAGCCAGCAAGCAAGATTTGAAAGGTACCGAAAGATCCCGGCCTTCCACCATCTTGGAGATGGAAACTAAGTCAGGGCAAGCAATAACCTTGAGATACCGACCTATATGGGTCGATATCGGCCTGATGGATGCCTCAATTCGGGAATCCTCTTGCGGAAAAAAGCTGAGGACCTCCGGCTCAGGCACCCCTGTGATAAACCTGGAGATCACCCCAAAGTCCATTTCCAGATGTGCTGAGCCCAGACGCAGGTAGGCCTGGAAGTCTTGTACAAGGTCCAGCGGGGGTTGCGCTGCAAGAGTCAATAATTCTCTCACCCCATCGACCGGAATATTCGTTTCGACCGGAATATTCGTTTCGACCGGAATATTCGTTTCGACCGGAATATTCGTTTCGACCGGAATATTCGTTTCGACCGGAATATTCGTTTCGACCGGAATATTCGTTTCGACCGGAATATTCGTTTCGACCGGAATATTCGTTTCCTGTGCCTTCAGATCCGTTGCCATGTCTTCTGTGACCGGCAACGGGCCATTCGATTCAAAATCGAAGGAAAGGTCCGTTTCTTTATCCGTTAGCCGTGGCATAAGTTCAGACGGGAATACGGAGACTGTTGGGGGTTCTGTTTCATCCGAGACGAATGGATTGGCGTACTCGGGTTCAACATTGATCCATTCCGGTTCGGCGGGTGGATCATCAAACGGGGTTGATGCGGATATTTCGGGTTCTTGATGTAACCGCCGTCGTTCAATATCCTGGGTTGTAAATTCTATGAGCGCGAGGAGGGCTCGGTTTTGATGCGGTTGGGTATGTACCGGATCAGCATATAGCAGACAAACCCGACCGATCATCGTATCGTTGGCAGAGATCAGCGGAATACCGACGTAATGCCGAAACGTCTTGCCTCCTATAACAAATGGCAATCCAGTCGGTTCTTCTATGGAATCTGACAACGATTTTTCGACCCGCTCCCGATCCGTAACCGGGTGCAACGAGAAGAAAGGACCAGGGTCGATAGCCCCGTCCTCGAAACCCCAGGTGGCATTCACTTCCCATGACAAACCGGACAACAGGATGCAAACCCCATCGGCATCGGTTGTACGAGCGATGGCTCTGCAATACTGTGCCAGACGGGTATTTAATGTGTGCGAAGCTGGGGACGTGGCTCCAGATTGCGTTCGAATATGCCCTGACGACACCATGCCGGACATGTTGCCTCCTTGTTCTTTTCGGATACGGCCTCAGTATCCGTTGTGGGTACGACTTCCTTGCCAGGAAATGGTACACTTGATGCCTTCCTTTATCCAAATATACAATTTTTTTAGTTTTCTTCCACTTTTTTCATGCCTCAATACATCAAACTCTTCTATGTATGGATGCTCAATGAATGTAATAAGCGCATCCGCGCCGTCGCTCGCCGGTGGTTAGTGGTTCGTTATGACGCTGAAAAAGGCGTATGACTAGGCCGTGTTGACCATTAGATCAACAGGCGGTTTTGAGGTCGTTAGGGCCGTGGATCGGCCCAGGCCCAATCAAGGCGCATTTTGACTGCAAGGCCCCCGATCCATCATCGGGGATCGCATTTCAGGAGAAATGCAACGCAGAGTGGGCCAAGAGGGCCGGTTATCGGCCCGAAACGGGCCGATAACGAGGTTTACGCTTAATTGTCAACACGGCCTAACCACCAGCTCGCGCCCCGGCGACCGCTCGAAGCCATAGGCCTTGTTCGCGTGCGTACCACGAACAGAGTTGGCGTATTATGTGCAACCCCTGCGCCATGCACCATGAGGGTGTTTCTACTGCGCCCGTAATTCCTGGAGGATATCCTCCATCACGCTCTGGTAGCGACGGTCTCTGGAATGGTTCTTCCACCCCTTGCGTTGGTACATCACCTCGTCGATGTCCATGCCGTCATATTTCCCTTCGCGTACTTCCCGGACGAACTTGCGGTCGATTTCCATTTGCTTCATGGCGATAACCCGTACCGCCGTGAAGTTGCTGAGGCCATAGCCTTCCATCTCTTCCAGAAAATCCTGATCCACCTTGAAGATGCGTAAGCCGATGGCCTCATCCGGGGTGAGGTTGGCAAAACCCAGGTCTTCCATATCTGCCAGAAAGGCGGTGTTGATTTTGTGGACCCTGAAGGCAATCGCATCATCAGGTGACAGGTCAAAACCTGCTTCTTGCATCTTCCGAATGTAATCCGCAGAAACCTTGTGGATGCGAAACGCGATCAGTTGATCGGCATCCAGGGATTCAAACCCAACTCCTTGCATCTCTTTGATAAAGCCGGGTCGTACGCCATGAATCCTGAAAGCGACCAGTTCGTCTGCATCCAGCCCGGTGACACCGAGCTTCTGCATCCCAGCCAGGTCAGAAGGCCGCACACGGTGAATCTTGAACGCCACCAACTGATCGGCATCCAACCCCTCTATCCCCAGGGCTTGTAATGCTTTGATATAACCGGGGCGGATGCCGTGGATCTTGAACGCAATGGCTTGCTCCGGTGTCAGGTCATCCAATCCTAACGCTTGCAAAGCTTCCACATAGGATGACGTAACCTTGTGGATACGCATTGCATCCCGCTGATCTTGGGTTGGAGCCTGTTGAAACGACTGGGCCGATGCATCCTGTGTTGCAAAACCAATACAGAAAACAAACACGGCGGCGAGAGCATTGAGAAAACGCATAGATCTAAAGATTTGGTGGTGCACCCGGAAAATGTGCTAAAATTTTAGCAATGTGACGCGTGTTTGACCTCAAGAGTTACGTTTTCTCCCAATTATTTTTGATTTTTGTTGACGATGCGCCCTGGTTTTGCCATATAAACGCAGATCGTCCCTCTCTAAGCACTTAGCCCACTTCTATTCGAACCAATCCCGTTGTAAACCGGGGATGATACGGACGGCATTCTGATAGTAGATTTTTTTCAAAACCTCATCTGGCAAGTCCAGGCCATAGAGTTTCCAATGGGCATGGCGCTTGCGGTAATAGTCGAAGTATTCATCGGCGGTCTCGAAGGTCCGAAAGTAGACGTGGTATTCATTGGGCCGCCAGGAGTCTTTACCAAACAACACCCGGTCCTGGTATTTGATCAGCCATTTGCGGGCATGCCGGGGCTGCCGTCCCAACTCGGCCAGCACAGCCCCCACTTCGGTGTACATATTGGGCAGTTCATCCATGAGTTTGCCCAAGCGATCCAGGTCGTTACCCATCCAGCCGAGATGGGCATTGATAAAGACGGTATTGGGATGCTTCCTGAACATGTTGTGCTGCTCTGCCATCATGTTTTCCCAGGTGCCGAACTCTTCCGGCGGACGCTTGCGATTGGGATATTGCTTGAGTTCCAGCCATCGTTCGTTGTATTTGTCATGCGGTTCAAAGAACGGGGAGGGTTCACCGGTGTGAATCAGGACAGGAATGCCGAGTTCGCCACATTTCTCCCAGATCGGCTCGATCCGAGGGTCATCCGTGTGCACCCGGTTCCCGCTGGCATCGCGTACGAACATGCCCAGGTTCTTGTAGATCTTCAGCCCTTGTGCCCCATTTCGGACGTCAGCTTCGAGCTGTGCGGCGGTGCGGACCCCCCAATCCGGCTCGTCAATGCCTTCAAAATTGATGTTGGCAAACACCACAAATCGGTCCGCGTAGGCCCCTTTCATCAAGCCGACGGTTTCCTTGAGCCGGTCGCCACTCCCCCCGCTCAGGTTGACCATCACCTGCATGTTCATCTTGTCCATCTCCATCACCAGCGTATCGACTTTGCCCGAGCTGAGTCGCCATTGGTGGCTATGTACGTCCACAAACGGATAGCGGGCCGAGGTGACCGGGTGCTCCGGCACCACCAGTGTTGATTTCGGTTCATACTCCTCAAAACCCATATCTTGTGCATTACCCCAAGCCGGCATACACACTACAACAATCAAGCTCAACACACGCGTCATCGTATTTTCCCGTTAAAGATTCAAGAAGGGTATGAAAAAATATACGCATCTGCCTCGTATTTTACCGTACCCGACACGTTCTTTTCCCAGCCTATCGACCAATCCATACCATGGCCCGTTCGTCAACGCCCTTGTATTATGGCAGCTACCTGCAACTGGATAAACTCCTGAATGCCCAACGCCTGGAAAGCCTAAACAATGGCCTCCCGGCCCATGACGAGATGCTGTTCATCATCATTCACCAGACGTATGAACTCTGGTTCAAGCAAATCCTCTGGGAATTGGATGCGGTTCTGGCCCTTTTTAATCAGGATAAGGTACGCGAGGAAGACATCGGCAAAGCCACCACCCACTTGAACCGCGTCGTCGAAATTCAGCGGGTCCTGATCAGCCAGGTCAATATTCTTGAAACGATGACGCCGCTGGACTTCCTGGAGTTTCGGGATGCATTGGTGCCTGCCTCTGGATTTCAGAGTGTGCAATTCCGGCTGGTGGAGAACAAATTGGGCATCAACCCGAAAACCCGCATCAAAATCAACCAGACCTCCTATGCGTCCCGTCTGGCCGAATCGGACCAGGCCATGCTCCAGGCATCGGAAGAACAACCTTCCCTGTTTGAATTGGTTGAGCGCTGGTTAAAACGCACGCCATTCTTGCAATTTGGAACGTATGATTTTTGGTCGGCCTATCAGGGCGCTGTGGATACCATGCTGGAAAGTGAACACCGCATGATCGCCAGCAATCCTAATTTGTCCGATAAAGAACGTGCGGCTCAGCTTCGCATGCACCAGCGTACACGAACCAGTTTTGATGCACTATTTGACCGAGCGAAGTACGACAAGTTAGTCGATTCAGGCGAACGCCGTTTGGGCCATGAGGCCCTGCAAGCGGCTTTGCTTATCAACCTTTACCGGGACAAGCCCATTTTGCACCTCCCCTTCCGGTTTCTGGGCAAACTGATGGATATAGACGAAAACTTTACCACCTGGCGGTACCGGCATGCACTCATGGCCCTCCGCATGATTGGTACCAAGATTGGTACCGGAGGATCATCCGGGCATGCGTATTTACGCGAAGCAGCCGACCGGCACAAGGTGTTCAACGATTTACTCAACCTGTCCACCTTCTTCATTCCCCGTTCGGCCCTTCCAGCATTGCCCGAGGAAGTAACCCGTGCGATGGACTTTAGCTACAACCGCAACCGTGGGTAAGGATAAAACCGCTACGTTTTCATGCATCAACTGGATGAAATTATCGAAGCATTCCAGTTCGTCGAACCCGAGATGCGCTTGGAACTCCTCCTGGACTATGCAGACCAGCTCCCCCCTTTGGGCTCGGCCTACAAACCCTTACGAGACAAAGGGTTGCACATGATTCATGAATGCCAATCCCCGGTCTTCCTGAAGGTTGAAGTTATCAATGGCTGTGTGCGGCTCTTCGCGGATGTGCCTCGTGAAGCCCCCACCGCGCGGGGTTTTGTGTCCATCATGCTCAAGTCGTTCGACGGCACCGCCCCCAATGTCGTTGCGGCCGCCCCACGGGACATCCTCAACCAACTTGGCCTCTCCAACCTTATTGGCATACAACGCACACGGGGCTTGAATGCCATCTACTTCCACATCAAAAACGAGGTCAAACGCCAGATATCTAACCGATAGGAGTTGATCAAGCAATCCTCCCCAGAACTTTGCCGATTTGTTCGAGGGCGTCCAGGTTATGTACAGGAAGAAAATCGTCGATGTAGGGCATGGCGGCTTGCATGCCGCGGGTGAGGGGTTCGTATTCAGCGTAACGGAGCAGGGGGTTGAGCCAGATGAGCCGGCGGCAGCTACGGGAAAGGCGATCCATTTCGTCTGCGAGGCCCACTACATCTCCCCTGTCACATCCATCGCTTACAATCAGTACCACGCCTCCGCTTCTCAGTACACGGCGTAACCAGTTGAAGTTGAAGTCCTTCAGTGCTTCTCCAATCCGCGTTCCACCGGCCCAGTCGTTGACATGGTCGGATACGGCGGTGATGGCCTCGTCCACATCCCGGTGTTTGAGATACCGGGTGATTCGCGTCAGACGTGTGCCGAAGACAAAACTTTCTACCCGGTCCATGCCGCCGGTTATGGCATGCATAAATTGCAGGAGCATCCGCGCATACGGCTCCATGGACCCGCTGATGTCGCATAGTAAAACAATCGGGCGCGGTTTTTCCTTCGGCCCCAACTTTTTGAGGTGCATGACCTCCCCATAGTGTTTCCGGGCCTGACGCATGGTTTTCCGAACATCCAGCAGCCGTCCTTTGGAGCGGGGTATGCGCCGCCGGACCTTCCGGGGTTCAACCGGCCATTGGAGCGTTCGCATAAATGCCTGGGCATCCTGTACCTCTTCTGCCGTGAATGCTGCAAAGTCCTTCTTTCGGAGGACCTCACTCGGACTGTAGGTGGCCAGAAGTTCGACTTCAGCAAAGGTCTCCTTCTTCTTTGGTTGCCTGGGGGGTGATGGCTTTGGCTTCTTGAGCGCTTCCTCCACGCGGGGCTTGGGACCTTTGGTGGGTACCTTGGAGGTGGGCAATAACATCTGCATCACATCCGGCATGGGTTCCTGTACCGCCCAGTACAGATTAAAGGCTTCCTCGAACAGTTCGATCTGGATCCGCTTTTGAACGAAGACACAGAATAGGGCCTGCTTCAGATCATCGCGCCGACCTACCCCCACCACCTCAACAGCTTTCAAAGCATCCATAATCTGCCGTGAGCCGACCTGCATCCCGGCCCTACGCAACACCCTGCCGAATTCAATGATATGGTCTGATAAGGAGGGCATGGGGTGATTTCAACGTGAAATAGTCCAGCCTCGACCGGACCCTACGGGTGGGATTGGTTATAACGTTTGCGCCCGATTTCGCACGTCGCACGAACTAAAATGCGCCGCTGCGAATTTGCTCTACGATACGCTGGCTGACTTCGCCGCGCACCTTGGACATGTCATCCTTGTATTTGAGCAAGGTGCCCAGGGTATGGTTGACCATCTCCGGCTCCAGGTCCACAGCCGATAGGGCCATGAGGGCACGGGACCAATCCAGGGTTTCGGCAACTCCGGGCAGTTTATACAAGTCTACATCGCGCAAGGACTGGACGTACGCTACGACTTGCCGGGCCAGGCTTTCCGGGACTTCGGGTACTTTACGCCGGACGATTTCGAATTCCTTCTCACGGGTGGGATAGTCAATCCAATAGTAGAGGCAGCGCCGTTTGAGGGCATCGTGGATTTCGCGGGTCCGGTTTGAAGTGATGATGACAACCGGTGGGGTCTGGGCCTTAATCGTCCCCAATTCCGGCACCGTTACCTGAAAATCAGAAAGCAGTTCGAGCAGAAAGGCTTCAAATTCCTCATCGGCCCGGTCCAGTTCGTCAATCAATAGCACGGGCGCTTTGTCATTCGTGGCTTCGATGGCCTGGAGCAAAGGGCGGCGAATGAGGTAAGCAGGGCCAAAGATCTCGTCCAGAATGGCATCTTCTCGCTGCTCACCCTGCGCTTCAAACAGCCGGATCTGAAGCATCTGACGGGCATAATTCCATTCGTACACTGCGGTGTTTACATCCAGCCCCTCATAACACTGAAGCCGAATGAGCCGGGTACCCAGAATGGAAGCCAGGACTTTGGCCACTTCAGTTTTGCCCACCCCGGCATCCCCTTCGAGAAACACCGGCCGATGGAGTTTAAGGGCCAGAAATAACGTGGTGGCAAGGCCCCGTTCAGCGACATATGCACCGCCCTCAAGAGCTTGTCCTACCGCTTCTACCGAATCCAGTTGGGCCATAGGTGAAGGGTTACCCGGCCCGCTCTACAGCTTTTGCAATCGCCGCTCTGGCCATAACTTCGCACAAGTGTGCCCGATAGGATGCACTCCCGCTCAGGTCATCCAGGAGATTGGCCGGATCCACCATGCCCTTGACCGCAGCGGCAATGGCGGCTGCGTCCAGCGTTTTGCCTACCAATTGCTGCTCAACCCCGGTTGCCCGAAACGCCACGGGAGCTGCACCGGTTACGGCAATACGGGCAGCCTGACAGTGCCCACCGTACATACTCACCAGTGCGGCTACGCCAACGACAGCATAACGGGATGCCGTATTTTCGAATTTGACATATGCCGCACCTTCATTCGGCCCCAGCATAGGGATGGTGATGCGGGTCAGGAGTTCGCCTTCGCCGACGGCGGTTTCGAACATCTCCTGAAAGAAGGTATCACTCCCCACGGTCCGCCGCCCACTCGGGCCTGCAATTTCGATCTCGGCATTGAGGATCAAAATAGCAGCGGGATAATCCGCAGCGGGGTCCGCGTGAGCCAGACTTCCACCGATGGTCCCCCGGTTTCGGACCATGGGATCGCCAATTTTTCCGGCTAATTCAGCCAGCACCCCACATTTCTCACGGAGCAGTGCCGAATGCTCTACCATCCGATGCGTTGTGAGGGCGCCGATATGGATTTTACCGCCCGACTCAGAGATACCGGACAACTCGGAAAGCCCAGAGATGTCAATCAGGGTATTGGGGGCTGCCAGCCGGAGTTTCATAGTCGGGACCAGGCTGTGTCCTCCAGCAAGGAGTTTGGCTTCCGACCCGTGCTGGGCCAGCAGGGAAAGCGCCTCATCTACAGAATTTGCGCGCGCATATTCAAAAGCGTAAGTAGACATGAGATTAATCGTGATTTAGTATGGGTGATTTTTGATTGGCCTACATAGACGGCGGGTCGCCGGATTATCAATCTCCGCCTGAATGAATGGCGTGCCAAACCCGTTCCGGTGTAAGGGGCATTTTGATGTCTCGTATGCCCAGGTGTGCAACGGCATCTATCACAGCATTAACGGCACAGGCTGTGGCCGCAATGGCACCGGCTTCACCAGCACCTTTGACCCCGAGTGGGTTGTGCGGGCAAGGCGTGACGGTACGGTCAACCTCGAACATGGGGAAGTTGTCGGCACGCGGCATCGTGTAATCCATATAAGAGCCGGTAATCAACTGACCGCCGTCACCAAAGACCGTCCCTTCCAAGAAGGCCTGGCCGACCCCCTGTGCAATCCCACCGTGGATTTGCCCGTCAACAATCATGGGATTGATGACATTTCCGACATCATCAACCGCAACATACCGCAAGATCTTAACCTCGCCAGTCTCAGGATTCACTTCAACCACACTGATATGGGTGCCGAAGGGATAGGTAAAGTTGGCTGGATCATAGAAGGCATTTTCTTCCAGGCCGGGCTCGATCCCCTCAGGATAATCATGCGGGACGTATGCCGTCAGGGCCACATCTCCAAAACCAACCGACCGGTCCGTGCCCTTTACTGTAAACTTGCCATCGGCGAAGTCGAGGTCTTCTTCGGCAACTTCGAGCTTGTGGGCAGCAAACTTCCTGGCTTTGTTTTTGATTTTTTCCAATGCCTTAAAGATGGCACTGCCACCCACGGCCAGGCTTCGGGATCCGTAGGTACCCATCCCGAATGGAATTTTTCCCGTGTCTCCATGAACGATTTCTACGTCTTCAAGGGCCACCCCCAGATGATGGGACACCAACTGTGCAAACGTTGTTTCATGGCCTTGGCCGTGCGAGTGTGAGCCGGTAAAGACTTCCACCTTCCCGGTCGGATGCACCCGGATCATACCGCTCTCGTAGAGGCCGGCACGCGCCCCCAAAGCACCGACCACCCGTGAGGGAGCAATGCCGCAGGCTTCGATGTAACTGGAAAACCCAACCCCGATGAGGCGGCCTTCTGCACGGGCTTTCTCTTGTTCTTCCCGAACGTCCAGGTAGCCGATCATTTCGAGGGCCTTGTCCAATGCCCCTTCGTAATTGCCACTGTCATATTGCAGGGCCACGGGGGTTTGATAAGGAAACTCGTCCGGCTGGATGAAATTCTTCCGGCGCAATTCTGCTGGATCAACCCCTAACTCCCTGGCTGCCAACGACAACGTACGCTCAATCAGGTATGTGGCTTCAGGTCGCCCGGCCCCCCGATAGGCATCAACCGGCGTGGTGTGGGTGAAGACCCCTTTCACGTTCACGTAGATGGCCGGGGACTTGTATTGTCCGGCGAGCAGGGTCCCATAGAGGTACGTCGGGACGGCGCCGGCAAACGTGGACAGATAAGCCCCCAGATTGGCCAGGGTGGAGACCCGCATTCCGGTCATCATGTGGTTGGCATCAAAGGCCATCTCGACTTTGGAGATATGATCCCGTCCATGCGCATCCGTAAGAAAACTCTCGCTACGTTCGGCGGTCCACTTCACTGGGCGATCTACCTTTTTGGTCGCCCAGGTCATGATGACTTCTTCCGGGTAATGGAAAATCTTTGAGCCAAACCCCCCTCCTACATCAGGAGAAATAACACGCACTTTATGTTCCGGCAGGCCAGTGACGAAGGCACAGAGCAGTAACCGAATCAGGTGCGGATTTTGCGAGGAAGTGTAGAGGGTGTATTCATCCCGCGAGCTGTCGTAATCGCCAATGGCACACCGGGGCTCGATGGCGTTGGCAACCAATCGTTGATTGATGAATTCGAACGTCGTCACGTGATGTGCGGCGGCGATAGCGGCATCGGTGGCATCCTGATCGCCCAATTCCCAATCAAAGCAGATGTTGCCGGGGGCATCTTCATGGACCAGGGGTGCACCATCGGCGACGGCCTCTGCGGCATCGCTAACGGCGTCGAGCATGTCGTAGTCGACCATGATTTGCTCGGCGGCATCCTTGGCGGTGTATTTGTCTTCTGCAATAACGAGGGCCACTCCATCGCCTACGTGGTGCACCTTGTCGACGGCAAGGGCATAGTGGGGGGGTTCTTTCATGTCCTCCCCGATTTGCCAGCCCGTAGGAATGGAATTGATGCCCTCATCGACCATGTCCTGGCCGGTAAAGACGGCGATGACGCCATCCATGGCCTCGGCGGCGCTGGCGTCTATGCTATTGATACGGGCATGCGCAAGGTCGCTGCGCAAGATGTAGGCGTATGCCATATTCGGCAGTACGATATCATCGGTGTAACGGCCGCGCCCGGTGAGAAACCGCCGGTCTTCGACGCGTTTGACGGATTTGCCAATCTGATCAGCCATATGAATTGAGGCTATCGGTTTGAAGGTTTAGGATTCCATTGGAACATCCACCGGTACTTTAGGCCGGTTGGGCAGCGTTTTCGGCGGCCCATTGAATGGCTTTGACGATGTTATGGTAGCCGGTGCATCGGCAATAATTGCCTTCCAGGGCTTCGCGGATTTCTGCTTCGCTCGGCTTCGGATTGTGCTGCAACAGATCGGTGGCGGCCATGATCATGCCTGGGGTGCAGAATCCACATTGGAGGCCGTGCTCCTGCCGGAAGCCTTCCTGTAGTGGATGCAAGGTCCCATTTGAGGCTATGCCTTCGATGGTGGTTACAGACTGTCCATTGGCCTGAACGGCAAAGATGGTACAGGCTTTAACGGCCTCGCCGTTGAGCAGGACCGTACACGCGCCACACTGGGTGGTATCACACCCAACGTGGGTGCCGGTCAAACCCAGGTGTTCGCGGAGAAAATCGGTCAGGAGGACGCGTGGTTCAACGGAGGCCGAATGCGCCTTACCGTTGACGGTGACGTGAATGGTGTGGGCCATACGATTGTATCTATTGTGAAGTGTTTCAGAAAGAACATATCGTGCTGCCGGTCAAGCAATTTACCCGAAGCACGGCTCATGTTTCAGTTGAAGGAGTGGACTTAGCGCGGCCAAATAGCTTTTTCAGGAAGGCCAGTAAGGTAGCAAAGAACCCCTTTTTTGCCGGTTGAACAGCACGTTTAGTTGGTTCGGGTGCCGGCCCCAGTTCTTCTTCGAGGCGATCACGGAGGCTTTTGAGGCTTTTGTCCACCATCATATTGGCCGCCGCCTGTACCATACGCTGCCCCACGCGGGCGATCTTCCCCCCTACCTGTGCATCGGCTTGATGCCGCATGGTGGTCTGGTGGTCGCCATCGGGGATCAATTCGATCAACACATCTCCCTTTACAAAGCCGCCTGGCCCTTTACCATCGATTTTCAGAAGATAGCTGGTCGGGTAGTTTTTGTCGGTGATTTCGAACTGCGTGGTATACTGGCTTTGAATGGCGCCGACCTTTGCACCAATGACCCCTTTGTATTCATCCTCACCAATTTTGTCAAGGTGCTTGCAGCCCGGAATGGCTGCAACGAGCACATCAGGATCGGTAATGAGGCCCCAGAGCGTTTCTGGAGTTCCAGGCAAGACGTTTTCACCTGTGATTTTCATGGGTCAGCTAAACGGCGAAGGGCCAGTACTTGGGGCGTGGAGTACCCGGATATTAATGGTTCCTTCACTCATTTACAAGAAGTCTTCATATCTTTCGTCTCCTGCATTTTTCCCATTCAGACAAATGACCCAAGTTGTGCCAACCCCAACGCTGTAACCACATCACTTTGTCATGAAAGAACTGGCTACCATCCTCTCCCAAGCTGAAAAGCTGAATCGCCGGGGTAAATCCTTTGCGCTGGCGACCGTGGTCCGTATCGACGGGTCAGCGTTTCGGCGGCCGGGTGCACGTATGTTGATCACCGCCGAAGGAGAACCCATTGGCACGATTAGTGGCGGATGCCTGGAAGGAGAGGTGGTCCATCAGGCCCGGAAAGTATTGGAAACAGGTAGGCCCGTGCTACAGGTCTTTGAGATTGACGAAGATGACCCGTTTCTGGGGTTTGGCTCAGGCTGTGGCGGAACGGTTTATGTGCTCATTGAACGTATCGGGGTTGCGGATTCATCCAATCCCCTGACCCTGATTCGGACGTGTCTAGCCAACCGCACACCCGCCCTGCTGGCTACGGTCTACGATGGCACACTGCCCGACGTCCGAGGAAGACACGTGCTCCTCACCGAAGACCATTCGCCCAACGGGCAGGCAGGGCATCCTGCCCTCACCCAGGCCATGCAAGCAGATGCGGCAACCCTCCTCAAACACCGTCGCCCGGAAATCCGCCGATACACTTTTGATGAAGGCAATGCCGAGGTCTTGTTTGAACTGATTCAGCCCCCGATTCAACTGTTTGTGCTGGGCAACGGACCAGATGTTGGCCCCCTCGTACAGATCGCCCACAACATCGGCTTTCATGTGACGGTAATCGGACGCAAACCCATGCATGACCTAGAACGCTGGTTCCCCCAGGCCGACCGGCACGTGTTTGTCATGCACCCTGAACAAGTCCTTGACCACCTCTCTATTGACAACCGGAGTGCGGCGGTCATTATGAACCACAACTTTATTCGGGATCAACACCTGCTCGGCCTTCTCCTGGGCACACCGATGCCCTACATCGGATGCCTCGGCCCTGGTCGTCGTACAAAACGCATGTTGGATGAAATCAAGTCTCCCAATTTCCCGGAAGAAGTCCTGGAACGCATGTATGCCCCGGTCGGCCTCAACCTCGGTTCTGAAACCCCTGAAGAAATTGCCCTCTCCATACTGGCCGAAATCCAGGCCGTCCTGACGGGTCACTCTGCCGATATGCTCCGCAACCAGCAAGGTCCCATTCACAAGGCCGTACCGGTTGTGAATTAACGATCTCCATTTACCCCTCTGCTTTCAGTTCCCAGCCGGCTCCTGTTACACGCCCCGAGCCACATTCCCTATAGCAACAAACATCTGGAACACCAGGCGCACTCAAATCCATGGTCATGCCCTTCGAAATCGGACTCCAAAGAGGATATTATGAGACGAATAACTATTTATTGCACTATATTTTATTTCTACCTGTTCATCCTGAATCCTTTTGCCCCTCCGGCACTTGCCCAAACAGAAGAAATCGCTGATTTAGACCCCCTTGGGCATAGTCGACCGCAGCTATTCACTTCTTACCAAAACGATCTCTACTTCTTCGCAGGCTTGTCGGACCTTGCCATCCCCAGTTTTGTGACCTGGCATGTTTGGCGCTTACAAAACGGAAACACGGCCAAACTTCCATCGCCTGAAGAGTGCACACCGTGGCGGCCACCAAAGGAATTTGTTCGCTTTGAAGGGAATCTCTACTTCTTGTCCTATGCCTTCAATAACTCGGGACTTTTTCTTTGTCGTACAGATGGACAAGCGGTAACGATGGTTACCCAGGTAACGCCTAACTCAATCAGTGCAGTTCCCCGCCCGGAACTGGAACTGTTCAACGATGGCCTCTACTTTGCGAAATACGCCGGAGATACGGGCATGGAGTTGTGGCGGCTACAGAATGATGCCCTTACGTTGATCACTGACCTCAATCCGGGTGCAAGCTGGGGATTGTCCCGGTACGCAGAATTTGGGGTCTATAACAACCATCTGTATTTCCGAGGCTATACCCCTTCCTCCGGCTGGGAATTGTGGCGCACCGACGGCACAATCGCTGAACAGGTCACAGAACTCAGACCCGGTTCTGAGGATGGTGTCCTCGGAGACGAACAGGCTTTTATGGTTTTTGATAACCAGTTATATTTTCGGCACAAGTCCAGGGTTTATTCCTATCAATGGTTGCGTACAGATGGTACAACAACGGAATTCCTCCCCCTCCATAACCAATACACCTATACCGTCAATACGCATCTGGTCACCTTTAACGGAAGTGCCTATTTCGGCGGCACCTTTGACGGCTACAACAACCTGTATCGCATACGTGGAGGCATTATTGAATATGTTGCCTCGGTTAACCCGGACTTTTCTCGGTCGACGGCGCTCTTTCAAAACAAGCTCGTCTTTGCCGGATCCAATGAGTTTGGCAAGGAAGTTTGGGCCACTGACGGCACAACAACGGCCCAGTTATTTGACCTCCACTCGGCTGGCTCCAGTTCCCCTGCCGGGTTTACACGCTTCCAGGATGCCCTGTACTTCTCAGCGGAAGTCTTTCCCTATTATCGGAAATTACTCAGGTTTGATGGGGCCGATGTTCGTCTCGTTTCCAATTCTGCAGGGAGCCCTGAATTTATAACCGCGTATAACGATCATTTGTATTTTAACGCAGATGGAGACGGCGGCATTGAACTCTGGGAAAGTGATGGCCTACCTGACAACACCCTTCCCCTTCCCCCTTATTTTTCACTAATCAATACGTCCCCCTTTCCTGACCTCGTCTATGCAGATGCGGATTGGGGTGATTACGACAACGACGGGGATCTGGATTACCTCGTCATCGGGGATGACGGAGCCGATAGCCGTACGCTACTCTACCGAAATGATGGGGATGGCAATTTCACCTATGTCTACCAGTTGATTGGTTACGCTGAAGGATCAGTCGAATGGGCTGATTTCAACAACGACGGCGACCTCGACATCCTGGTATCGGGCCGAAGAACCAATCAGGAGGTGGGTGGCCACATTTACGAAAATTACAGCGGCATCCTGTTCCCTATTCATTCCTGGACCTTGCCCGGTACTGCATCCGAAGGAACCGGTCGTTACCTGAGCCGGGTGAGCGATGTGGACCTGGACGGCGACCTCGACTTTATGACCTTTGGGGAGGGTCCGCCTATGCTCTACCGTAATGATCCGGATGGGCGGTTTGACATTACCTTTACCCCCCTGGATACGGGGTTACCGGCCTATCGCAAAGGAGACCTACAGTGGGGTGATTATGACAACGACGGCTTTCCAGACCTAGCCCTGGTCGGTCGAGATAAACAGGGACAGGGGAATACCCGTCTGTATCGAAACGTGAATGGAACTGATTTTGAATACAATCCTTTGCCCCTTGAGGGGGTATTCGAAGGCAGTATCGGATGGTCGGATTACGATCAGGATGGGGATCTGGACTTGTTTGTTTGTGGGCAATCTAGTGCCAACGCAATCCTGGGTAATCTCTACATCAACGATACCTATACATTCTCTAGCTATCCGCATTACGTGCCCTTTATAGGACGGCTGTGCTCCTTTGACTTTGGAGACTATGACAACGATGGAGATCCGGACGTGTTGTTCACCGGCGATACCAGTCTGAACGGGGCCTTTCCGCGGACATTCATTTTCACGTACGATGCACCCCTTTTCAAGCCCGTCGAACGTCTGGATGGTATGGTAAATGGAGTCGGCTCCTGGGTAGATTTTGACCTGGATGGTGACCTGGATATCGCATTAACCGGTGGTACAACACTTTATGCCTCGCCCTCCAGTTTTTTGTATGAAAACCAGAGTCCCTTTGGGGCAAACCAAGCACCATCTCCACCGGGCACACTTTATGCTTCGGTAACCGGTCATGAGGTTACCCTTTCCTGGCAACCGGGAAGTGATGTTGAAGGAGGGATCAGTTATAACGTTCGGATCGGCAGCCATACTGATTGGTTTGATGTGGTTGCCCCCATGTCTGCGTTCTCGGCATCTGGAGCGGGAAAATCTCAAGCGGTCGATTTTGGATTCCGCAAAATCATGCGTCCAGGAAATGCTGGGCCATCCACTTCCAAACGAATCCGTTATCTCGCGCCTGGCACCTATTATTGGAGCGTGCAAACCATCGACGGGCACTATCAGGGCTCGGCCTTTTCGGAGGAGCAATCGTTCACCATCACCACGCCCCTACCTGCCCCAAAACTTTCCGCAAAGGTGTTCCCCGGGGGCGCATACGACGTGGAATCAGGTGTCCTTCGGATGAACCTTACCCTGGATGCCGTTCTCCCCCTCTCCCAGCCCTTCGGTGATGCCCCCTTTCCCTATCAGTACGATGGTGATGAATCCGTGCCCGGCACACTGGCCGACATCACCGATTGGGTACTTGTGCAATTGCGAACCTCTCCTGCTGTAGAAGACATCATTACCCAGCGACCGGCCTTCATCAAGAACGGGTTCACTGCCGATATGGACCAGACAAGCCCGCTTGCCTTCCCGGGTCTTGCGTATCGTCCTTACTATGTAGTCATCTACCACCGGAACCACTTGCCCGTCATGAGCAAACAGCCTGTTTCCCTGGGTGCCGATGTTGCCTCATACGACTTTACCACCGGCCAAGACCAGGCCTACGGCACCAATCCGCTATGGGAACTCGAAAGCGGCATCTATGGCATGTACGGAGGAGATGGCAACAGTGATGGCACCGTTAGCGCCATGGACATGCTCCAGGTCTGGTTACCGGAAAACGGCAGTGTAGGGTATCTAGCCGGAGATTTTAACCTCAACGGGAGCGTCTCTGCTTTCGACGTGTTGCTGGTCTGGTTAGCAGGAAACGGTTTAGCAACACAGGTGCCCTGACGTGCGACGTGCGAATGTTGGATCTTTATAAGTGCTATGGATGTCCTTTATGTTCATTTCTTTTCGATGAGCAAGGCGTAGGGCGGGTTGTTGCGTTGGTTTACAAACCCATACCGAATGACCTGCACTTCGGCTTGATCCAGCGTGGAGGCCCAGGTTTCCACTGCCTGGGCTTCCGCTTTGCCCCCTTCGTGCCCAGTATAGAGCACGATACTGATGAGTCCACCCGGCTGTAAGGCATCGAGTGCAGCGCGTAGTGCGGGTATGGTGGTGGTAGGGCGCGTAATGTGGGATTTGTCACCCCCCGGCAGATACCCCAGGTTGAACATGACGGCCTGTACCATTTCGATCCGGTGGCTGCGCAGATAGTCCCGTAACCGCTCATGCCCTTTTTGGACCAGGATCACCCGGCCTGCCAGATTCGTAATTTCAAGCCGTTTTTCGGTTTGGTAAATGGCTTCGGCTTGCACATCGAATCCGATAACCCGGCCAGCGTCCCCCACCAGAATGGCCAGAAATACGGTATCATGACCGTTCCCCACGGTGGCATCGACCACAACATCTCCAGTACTGACTACACGAGCCATCACCTGATGTACAAATTCCAGGGCACGCGGGAGGATATGGGCCTTTTTCTTGTCTGAATCCATGATTCTTTATAGGACTAAGTTCTTTTTGTTAACACTTTGCAGCACCATCCCCTTCGATCTGCCCTCAATTTGGTACGTTCCTTGTGGCGGGAGCCGTTCAACTTACCCGGATACTAAATTGAATCGGGCAATCCCCTTTCTGCTTCACATGTTGCTTTCATGATAAACGTTCAGCACCGCCTACCGTGGTTCCTCCTGCTATATGTCCTGTGGCTTATGGGTTCCTCAACTGTTTTTGCACAAACCACTACTGTGAGTGGCTATGTACAGGATGCCGAATCCGGCGAAAAACTCATTGGGGCCAATTTGTTTGTGCCCTCACTTGCCGCCGGTACCATTACCAATGCCTACGGCTTCTTCAGCCTGACGTTGCCCGGTGATTCGGCCTCCGTTCGGGTCTCCTATATCGGCTACCGGACTACGGTTGTTTCCTTTACCCTGGCCCAGGATCTGGAATTCAACATTAACCTGCCTCCGCTTCGAGAATCATTGGATGCCGTTGAGGTTGTTGCCGAACGCGAAGAGCTGTTGGTCGAGACCTCGCAAATGAGCAAGATTGATGTGCCCATTGTGCAGATCAAAACCATGCCGGCCCTACTGGGCGAGGTCGATGTCCTGAAATCCCTTCAGTTATTACCCGGCATCCAGTCTGGGAATGAAGGGTCTACCGGCCTGTACGTCCGGGGGGGTGGCCCTGACCAGAACCTGATCCTCCTTGACGGTGCGCCGGTCTACAATGCCTCCCATTTATTTGGCTTTTTCTCTGTTTTCAACGCCGATGCCATCCGGAACGTCTCCCTGACCAAAGGCGGTTTCCCGGCTCGCTATGGGGGTCGGCTTTCCTCTGTGGTGGATATTAACCTGAAAGAAGGCAACCTCAAGGAATATCGAGGGGAAGCCGCCATCGGCCTTGTAGCTTCACGGTTTACCTTTGAAGGTCCCATTCAAAAGGACCGGTCCTCATTTATCCTCTCGGCCAGGCGTACCTACATCGACATTTTGGCCCGGCCAATTATTGCCCTATCGGAGGAAGAGGATGTAACCGCCGGGTATTATTTCTATGATGTAAACGCCAAAGTCAACCACATCTTCTCCAACGACAACCGGATATTCTTGAGTCTGTACGCTGGAAACGACAAATTTTACGCACGTGAGAAGACCGGCTTTGATGCGGGCACTTTTAGCGAAAAAGCAGAACTGGATTCCGGCCTGGATTGGGGCAACATCACGGCCACGCTTCGATGGAACCATGTCTTCAGCAACAAACTGTTCAGCAATTCCACGCTTACTTTTAGCCGGTACCAGTTTGACATTGATGTTGAAGAACAATCAACCCTCAAGAATGCCCAGGGTGAACAGAATGAACTCTATGCCGCCCGCTATTTCTCAGGCATCCAGGACTGGAGCGCGAAAATCGACCTCGATTACATCCCCACGTTGCGGCATTACATTCGGTTTGGGGGCAGTGCCATCCATCATACCTTCAAGCCCGGCGCTTCCCAGATCCGTGCCGAAATCACCGGGGAAATCCCCATCGACAATACCTTCCGGCCCTCCGATGAGGTACAGGCTGTAGAGTGGGCGGCCTTTGTGGAAGATGATGCCGAGTTGACCCGTTCCCTGAAAATAAACCTGGGTGTCCATGTGGCAGGTTTGGCCGTCAATGGGACCTCATACGCGTCGGTGCAGCCCCGGCTTGCTGCGCGGTGGTTGGTCCACCCCGATTGGTCTCTGAAAGGCTCCTACGTCCGGATGACCCAGTTCATCCACCTCTTGACCAATTCCGGTGTGGGGCTCCCTACAGACCTCTGGCTCCCGGCCACCGACCGGGTCAAACCCCAGGAAGCCACCCAATACGCCCTCGGGTTGGCCCATACCCGCCGCGACTTGAACATCAGCGTCGAGGGGTATTACAAAAATATGTCGAACCTGATTGAGTACAAGGAAGGAGCCAGTTTCCTGGGCCTGGATACCGATTGGCAAGACAACATCGAAACGGGAGATGGAGTCTCCTATGGGATGGAACTGTTCGTACAGAAGAAGAAAGGCCGGACCACCGGATGGATCGGCTATACGCTGTCCTGGACGGAACGGACATTCCCCAACCTGAACTTCGGCCGGACCTTCGATTACCGATATGACCGGCGGCATGATTTCAGCCTGGTTGTTGCCCACCAATGGAAACCCAACATTGACCTCTCGGCCACGTGGGTATATGGTACGGGCAATGCCATCACCCTACCCCTGGCCAGCTACCAAACCCCCATTTTCATACCAGGTACCCCCCCTGGCGATTTTCTAACGGAAGGAAATTATTACGGGCAAAGAAACGGCTTCCGCATGGCAGCCTACCACCGTCTAGACATGAGCATCAACTTCCGAAAACCCCTGACTAAAGGCGAGCGTGTTTGGAGCATTGGCGTGTATAACGCATACAGCCGACGCAACCCCTTCTACATCTCGCTGGACACTAATTTTGATGCTGCAACCAATGGCTCCGAACGCGTCTTTAAACAGATCAGCCTGTTCCCTGTCATTCCTTCCGTGAGCTATCGCCGATCCTTCTAAATCAATGTTATTCAAAACGATGCATAAATCAATTGGAATCCTGTTCTGTTGCGCACTCCTCTGGGGCTGCGAAACTGTGATTGACGTTGATCCTCCTGATTATACGCCGGAACTGGTGGTCAACAGTTTCTTTTCGCCGGACAGCGTTTGGAGTATCCATGTGAGCAGAAGCGCGCCCATATTAGATGCAGAACTGAATCAAGAACAATCCTGGGTTGAAAACGCAGTGGTCGAGGTTCTTGAGGCAGAACAGCGGGTGGCAACCTTAACGTATCGTGGACGCGGCGTTTACCGGGCTGCCGATGAAAAACCGGTTGGCGGCAAGACGTACACCGTAAAGGTGCAAGCCCCCGGATTCACCCCTGTGGAGGCCACAGACACCTTGCCCGTGGCCTCCGAGTTCTCAAATGTACGAACGAGCGATGGGGGCTTCACCGAAGAAGGGACGCCCTTAACTCGGCTCCAGGTTGACCTGGTTGATCCTGCGCACCAAACCGATCACTACTTCCTGTCCGTACTGGCTTCTGACCCTTCGTCAGGATGGACCACCAGCAGCTTCTTTATCTCAGATGACCCGGTATTACGGCGGGGTGAAGACTTGCTGGACGATGAATCCTCATTTTACATCGGCCGGTTTTTCTCGGATGCTCAGTTTCAGGGCGAAACCTATACCCTTACGCTGGACGTGCCTGAAGCTGGCATCTTTGGGGGAGATACGCATATCGTTCAGCTTTCCCACGTAAGCCCGGCATTCTTCAGGTATGACCAGACCCGAAGGTTGCAAGATGATACCAAAGACAACCCCTTTGCCGAGCCTGTCCCCATCTTTACCAACGTCGAGGGCGGACTTGGAATTTTTGCGGGGATAACACCTGAAGAAGTGATTCGGTTCACCAAACCCTAGCCGCCGAGTGGCACGTAAGGTGCCTGTACCCTATCATCCTGCCTGTGTGTCCTTATTATGTATAACGTCTTGGCCCATCATGCAGGTACAGGTTACCCTCCAACGCTCTACCGAGCACTATTCTATTGCCTTCGGTCCCCTCTCTGACCTGCCTGCTGCACTTTTGGATCATGGGTTGCGTAAAGGTAAATGCTTGCTGGTCACGGATACCAACGTCTGGCCGTTGTATGGAAACACCGTGTATGACGCCTTGCAAGAGGCTGGTTGGACGGTTAATAAACACGTTATTCCTGCGGGTGAAGAAAGCAAATCTGCTGGCGTGTTGCATGGGATATATGACGTTGCACTCCAAGGGGGTATTGATCGGCAAACTCCTGTATTTGCATTAGGAGGTGGCGTTGTGGGTGACCTGGCAGGCTTTGCCGCAGCCACGATCCTTCGAGGAGTCCCTCTGGTTCAGATTCCAACCACACTCATTGCCCAGGCCGATAGCGCCATTGGGGGGAAGACCGGCATCAACCATGCCACCGGCAAAAACCTGATTGGGGCATTTTACCAGCCCGCCCTGGTGTGGATGGATACCACAACCCTGCAAACCCTTCCTGAACGCGAATGGACCAGTGGCTTGGCTGAAGTAATTAAATACGGTTGCATCGCCGATGCCAAGTTTCTCGAAGACCTCGACGACCATTGGCATGGCGTGGCCTATCGGGAAAGGGCCGTTGTACAAGACCTGGTCTGTCGATCAGTCGTTCACAAAGTACAGGTGGTACAGGCCGATGAAAAAGAAGCGGGTGTGCGGGCGATCTTGAATTTTGGGCATACCTTTGGGCATGCTATGGAGCGGGTGGCCGGATATGGGGTGTGTACACATGGAGAAGCCGTTGCGCAGGGTATGTTGGCGGCCCTCCACCTCTCCCAGAAGTTGCACCCCACGCTTGACATCTCGCTGGCCGCTTCCCTGATCCAACGCTTGCCGGCTCCTAACCTGCTGGCTGCGTTCAACGCTGATCAGCTTGTAGGGGCGATGTCGACAGACAAGAAGAAAATAGGCAATACCCTCCGTTTTGTACTTCTGGATGAAATTGGGCATGCCTACATAGATGAATCAATTATAAAAGAACAGGTTATCCAGGCGATTACACAAGCTGCAAAAGAACGTTTTCCAACCCGATTGTCATAAGATGCGCATTTTTTCTTCGAGAAACCGACCCCTTAGCGACACGTATATTAGCTCCTCGTCTTCAATCCCTGTTGCCATCCGTATCGTACATATCGCCCATCCCTTCATCCAGAGGTGCTGCTGATTCCAATGATCAGTCGGAAACGGCTGTGCAGCGGATATTGGTGATTGTACCCACCTACAACGAGGCCCGCAACATTGAAGGGATGCTCGGACAACTGCTGGAATTGCGCCCGGCCCTGTCCATTCTGGTGATTGATGACAACTCCCCGGATGGCACTGCCGATCTGGTAAAAAAAGTACAAGCGGAACACCTCGATCGCATTTTCCTGCTCCAACGCCCCGGCAAATTAGGATTGGGTACCGCCTATCTGGCCGGATTTGCTTATGCCCTTGAGCAAGGCTACGATTTGATTTGCCAGATTGATGCCGACTTCTCGCACGATCCCCAAGACCTGCCCCGCCTGATCAAAGCCGTCAACAAAGGAGCCGATCTGGCGATTGGCTCGCGGTACATCGAAGGGGTCCGAATCATGAACTGGCCGCTTTCCCGGCTCATCCTCTCCTACGGTGCCGGGGTCTATACCCGTCTCATCACCCGCATGCCCATCCGGGACGTCACCGCTGGTTTCAAATGCTATCACCGCCGGGTTCTTGAAGGGATTGACCTGGACAAGGTGCGCTCAAACGGTTATTCTTTCCAGGTAGAAATGCACTATCTGGCCTGGAAGAAGAAGTTCAACATCGTTGAATTGCCGATCATCTTTACCGAACGCGTTGAAGGAAACTCCAAAATGAACGGATCGATTATCCGAGAGGCCATGCTTAAGGTCTGGGAACTCCGCTTCCGGTCGTTATTCAAACGCCTCTGATTTTGCAATACCTTTTCATTTTCGCCTCTCAATTCCTCGTAGATTAATCAGGATAATTGCCCTCAAGCGGGCCGGCGCAAGACTGGCCCTTCCGAGGAGGTTCCAACCTTGATGTTCGCGAAAAGACGGGTAGGTCTTGTGCCTACCCGGAATAAAGTCACCTCCGCCTATTTTTTACAACCTAACGACCGCTTATGCTACCCTACACCCATCTTTCTACACCCACCGAAGGCGAATCCGTCACCTTATCGGAGGGCAAACTCAATGTACCCGATCACCCGATCATCCCCTTTATAGAAGGCGACGGCATCGGACCGGACATCTGGTGGGCTGCCCAACATGTATTTGATGCAGCGGTTGCCAAAGCCTACGGTGGTGCACGCAAGATTGTTTGGTTTGAAGTCTTTGCCGGCCAAAAAGCCTATGACCGCTTTGAAGAATGGCTACCTGAAGACACCCTTTCGGCCATCAAGAACCACCTCGTTTCGATCAAAGGCCCCCTGACAACCCCTGTAGGCGGTGGAATCCGATCCCTGAATGTAGCCCTGCGGCAGAAGCTGGATTTGTTTGCTTGCGTCCGACCGGTACGGTATTTCTCCGGTGTACCCTCGCCTGTTAAAAATCCTCAGGATGTGGACATGATCATCTTCCGCGAAAACTCGGAAGACATTTACGCCGGGATTGAGTTTAAGGCCGGTTCTGCCGAAGCTGCCAAACTGCGCGATTTCTTGCAGAATGAAATGGGGGTGACCAGCATCCGTTTCCCTGAGACGTCCGGCCTTGGCATCAAACCCATATCCGCAGAAGGCACCAAACGGCTGGTTCGGGCTGCAATCAATTACGCACTGGAAAACAACAAGGACAGCGTAACGCTGGTGCACAAGGGCAATATCATGAAATTCACCGAGGGTGGATTCCGGGATTGGGGATATGAATTGGCGCAGGAAGAATATGGAGCGACCCTCCTGGACGGTGGCCCCTGGTGCCAACTTCCAAATGGCCTGATCATCAAAGACGTGATCGCTGATGCCTTCCTGCAACAAATCCTGACTCGCCCCAAGCAGTACGGCGTGATCGCCACGATGAACCTGAATGGGGATTACATCTCGGATGCCCTGGCTGCACAGGTCGGGGGCATCGGGATTGCGCCCGGCGCAAACATCAACTACGATACTGGCCTTTCGATCTTTGAAGCCACACACGGGACCGCACCCAAGTATACCGGTCAGGATAAGGTGAATCCGGGATCAGTGATCCTCTCTGGAGAAATGATGCTGCGCTATATGGGCTGGCATGAAGCCGCCGATCTGATCGTGGCCGGTCTGGAAAAAACCATCCGCCAAAAGAAAGTCACCTACGATTTTGAGCGCCTTATGGAGGGTGCAACTTTGCTCAAGTGCAGCGAATTCGGCAAAGCCATTGTTGAGCATATGTAGGTCTCAAAACCTGTTCTCAAGTCTGAACCTGATCCAAGCCGATGTATTTTTCTGATACGTCGGCTTTTTTGTATCTCATTTTGAGGATTGAGACAACAAGTATCTCATTTTAGTATTCCGGCTCCTCCATATCGATACATGCACCCCATGTACACCTCCTAGATCCCGCAAATTCCTGGTATTGCCCTCTTCTACATGGTGCTTAAAATTAATATTTATAATAATTTATATCTATTATATGATGGATATATGTGCCCGGTGGGTGTATTGAAAAAGGGTTTAAACGAGTGAAGCCGGACGGGGAGGCAAACCGTCCGGCTTCTTAGGAGAGGCTCCAGGCTGTTGAGAAGAGATGAGCGCCTGGAAGTACGTTTGGGTTTTATCTTGGAGGCATCCCATAACGTTGTTTGATACTTTTACAAAGGCCGTGCCAAAAATGGGTTTCGGTCGATTTTTTTTCTGAAACGGCTATTTTTTTTTCCTCGAAGCCACTTCTTCCATCAGGTCATCGTAGTGGCTGCAATGGTTTGGCCAATCCAAATGGGCTGGAATGTTGCGTAAGCTCGCAATGGGCAACGGCCGCTCCTCCCCTTTCAGGATGCGATACAGGATTTGAAAGAGCATCTCGGGATCGTCATACAAGATGGGAGCATGGAGCAAGGGGTTATGGAGTTGTTTCGGAATCAACTCGGGGTAGCTCAACCTACGAGGCAATAGCGGATGGCAACCGCAGTAAATCGCCTCCATGATGGCCAGCCCGAAAAACTCATGGATGGAGGTGGAGATGACCAGGTCTGACTGGTGGAGCAATCGGCTGTATTCTTCAAAGTCTTCCGCATATCCGTAGTGGAGGATTCGGTCGGCGTAGCGTTTGAATGCTTGATCGAACGCATCGGGTTGTTCCTTGAAATGCTCGCCAGCCAGAATCAGTTGAAAGTTACATCCCACATCATCCAGTCGGTTCATCACCTGAAAAAAGCCCTCCGGGTTTTTATCGTATTCCCATCGCTGATTCCAGAGCACGACAGGCGGCTTCATGCCCGGCCTCCATTCGTGGGCAAGGTATTGGCCAGCAAAGGCATCGTGTTCCTGTAATTTGATACCCAGATGAAGCACCTGGCTTTTAGACCTTATCTGTTGAACGGTCTGCATGTGGGTATAATCTGGAAACAGTCGTAACAACACCGGCAAGGCTTCCAGAAATTCTCCATAGTGAAATTGCGAATTAAAGACCACTTGATCGGCGGCGAGAGCAGACAGATAATTAAAGTACGCGTAGGTATAATCGCGTTCTGCTCCTTCTTTGAGCGGGTAGGTCAGTTGGTTTTCATGAAAGTACAGCACCACAGGAACATCGGCCAGCGTGTGCCGGACGAGCGAGAGATAGGCCGGCAGATTGACCATATCCGTGGCGAAAATGACATCTGGCTTGAATCCTTCCTCAAGGGCTTGCTGGGTTTTTCGGGCAAGCGTTACTGCACCACCCTGCATGCGCCACTTCCAGAAACGGGCCGTCATGGTGATGGGATAGACCTCATGACGACTGTTCGAGACCCATCCTTTTAGAAAGGCCTTATGCGAACCACTATAGTACGGTTCAAGCGCCAGTATCTTCATGAGCTTCTTCTTCCGTACCGGGCGCAGCGGTCGAAAAAAACGCGGCTTCTTCGTCCTCTGTAGCCGGGCGTACGATTGCTATGGTACGAATCTGCAAATTCTCGCGGAGGACAGGGTCACGTACTTCTGCAGCCGTGACCATTGTAATTTCGCCCTGCGTCATTTCCAGGGTCCGGTGTTCCATAACGATCTGTACCAGTTTTTCCGATACATTCTTTATATACATGCCACGTCGTTTGGCCATATGCTTTTCAGATCAATCCGTGAGGGGGAGCATCTTTCACTTCGAAGTTAACAACCACGAAGGGTATGCATCCTTAAACTACCTACTTTAGTATTCCAATACCGTACCGCAATCAACGGCACGGACGAAGAATGGCCCAAGATTCTACCTGTCAGGGACAACATAACAGCAATAGACCACTTCATGGGTATGTTATGGCTGCAACTGCGCTTTTGTAATCGCTTCGGCCAGGATCTGTGCAGTCACCCTCGAATGCGAATCATGCCAGACTGGCATCCCCAGATGCAAAAGTATAGCTTGTGGTGATTCATGCCGGATCTGGAGTTGTTCGGCGATATACCTCGACAGGGGGCGCTGGCGAATTACATCAACGATGTACACCGGTACGGCATCCATTCCTGAAACGTACCGCTCGACCTCCTCCCTGGCACGGAAACTGATCCCACACAAGGGGCTGTGTTTGTAGATCAGAACCCAGTCTTCGTGCTTCAAGCGATCAAAAGCTGGTTGCTCATTTAATGCATGGATCATATTGTGTCAGCAGGTTGTTCTTATTGTATTAATGCAACTTTTCGAACCGTTTCGCTTTCAAGAACGTAAAATATATTTTGAATATTTTATAAAGCATGGTTGCTTTCCATATTTTTATCGCCTTTATCTATAAAGCGCACCTGATTATTCACGGTTTTGACGTGTGCGATCAAGTTGACCGGCTTGGTGTACCTGATGGCCCTCGCTGACCAAAACCCCGAAGACCATGAACGTATTTCGCTCAACAATGGCTACCCTTTGTCTCCTGGCATTATGGACCCTCCCCCTTCATGCAGATGATGTCGAAGGCCGGCTCCAAACGGCAGTTAATGAAAAGAATGGCACCCTGGAGGTGACGGTTCAACTTCAGGCCGTCGAGGGGTTTAACCTCGGCGCGACGACGTTACACCTGTCTTACAACAATGAGGCGCTGGACTTTGCAGATGCGCCTGAAGTGGGCATGGACCGTGATTATGTGTATCACGCCTTCGACACGCAGTTCAATAAAGCCTACACTTCCACTGTGACCAAAGCCAAAGCCAATCTGGTGTCTTTGAACATTTTCATCTTTGCCCCCGGACAAGGCATGGCCATTTCGGCTAACGGCTTTCAGGATGTGGCTACCCTGCGGTTCAAGTTGAAAGACCCCAATGCCGACCCTGGACTGGCCTTTGCCATGTGCCAAGTGTCTACGGACAGCTTTGAAATTGTCGAATCCGACTGTGATGGCTTTAAGGGCAAGCAAGTGGTGATCAACAGTCGCGATGACGTTGATGCCGCTCAAAACGAGGCCGATGCTGCTGACATTTTCAAGATTGGGGATGCCTACCCGAACCCGTTCAACCCCCAATCACAATTTACGCTGCAAATCCCTGAATCCGAACACGTCCGCATCGACCTGTTTGATGTCACAGGCCGGCTGGTCGAGACGCTGTACGATGATGTCCTCGCTTCCGGTACGCAACACCGCTTCACGATTGACGGCAGCAGCCTCTCCAGCGGCATATACCTCTATCGCATTGCCGGGAAGAGCTTTACAGAAAGCAGACGGGTTACCCTGCTCAAGTAACCCCTCCACAAAGTCTACAGAAAAAGGCCGGGATATCCTCTCGGCCTTTTTTATTTAGTCAGTCCTGTTAGGCATAACTCTTCAGACCACCTCTGCCGACTGCTCGCACTTCGTACGTGTGCATGAATCAGGGGAGGTCGCGTAACATCAGTTAAAAACTTCAACTCAAGCATGTTATACATCCACGTGCTGAAGGGTCTATAGAGTAACCATGTATCGCGCTGTGGGTGGTTCGCGATGCTCGAAGCATCCAACTCCGGGCTCTTCCCGGGGTTGGATGCAATATAATTATCCCTCACTTCCAGAGCGCCATCTCATTGAATGCCCCAAACCCGATTCATCGGGTGTCATGCCTTGACCTGAGAATTAATCCTCAGGCTATAAGATCGCGCTGGCTCAAGCCAGCTTGGCTCAGAAAGCAAAGTGATAGGTAGCTAGGGATGCTATTTATCTCCCCTTCTCCAATCCCCTTGTTGTGGGTATTCAATAGAAGGTCTATACTTCTCCTGTTTTTTTACCTGCTGGTCATCCACCTAAACTCACCCCATGCTATCGAGGCCACTCACACTCCCCTGCGGCGCTACATTACCCAACAGGCTGCTAAAATCAGCCATGACTGAGGGGCTCGCCGATGCGTCAGACCAACCCAATGCCCGGCACGCCCAACTCTACCAAACATGGGCTGAGGGCGGAACCGGTTTGTTGATCACGGGCAACGTCATGGTAGACCGTCGATTTCTTGAGCGCCCCGGCAATGTGGTCTTCGATGAAGAGACGGATACCCAGGCAACTCGCATCTGGGCCAATGCGGCATCACCAAACGAAACGCACTGTTGGGTTCAACTGAACCATCCAGGTCGGCAATGTACCCGCCTGGTCAACGCCCACCCCCTTTCAGCCTCGGACGTACAGCTAAATATTTTAGGCTTGTTTGGCCGCCCAAGGGCCATGACGGTGGCAGAAATCGAGTCCACCATCATGCAATTTGCCACTGCAGCAGCATTTTGCAAGGAGGTTGGATTTACGGGTGTTCAAATCCATGCCGCCCACGGTTACTTAATCAGCCAGTTTTTATCGCCGGTGACCAACGTCCGAACCGATGATTGGGGCGGCCCCCTTGAAAACCGTGCACGACTGCTGCTGGAGATCGTGCGCCGCGTACGGGAAAACGTGGGTCCCGCCTACCCCATCGGCGTAAAACTGAACTCGGCGGATTTTCAAAAGGGTGGATTTTCCCTTGAGGAGTGCTGCACGGTCGCTGGATTCCTGGAAACCGAAGGTGTAGATGTATTAGAACTTTCAGGAGGCACGTATGAACGGATCAAGTTCCTTGAGATGCCCAATGACACGTCTCTCCGTGAATCGACCAAACGCAGGGAGGCCTTTTTTCTGGAATATGCCCGTTCCGTTCGTGCGGTTACCACCTTGCCCTTGGCGGTAACCGGCGGCTTCAGAAGCAAATCCGCGATGGAGGCCGCATTGGAGGATGGCGCCCTGGATATTATCGGTTTGGCCCGCCCCCTGTGTGTGATGCCGGACGGATCGGCTCAACTGATCAAGGGTACCTGCACCGAATTACCGGTGCCTGAACGCGAATTGCGGCTCGGCAAAGGCCACTGGGGACCAAGCAGCAAGAACAACGTCATGAAAACACTCAATGCCCAGGCTGCCGTTGCCTGGTTTTACCGTCAGATCATCCATCTGTCGGAAGGAAGGCCGCCGGACTCATCCCTGACCGCCCGGCAAGCCCTGCGCCAGCATCTCCAGGGGGAATGGGCCCTGGCCTGGAAACGGAGACGCTACAGAGCGTAGATCCTCATGATTTTGCCCTGCCCAGTGTGACGTGCGACGTAAAAAGATATGCCGATTTGATATAGGATCAATGCCCATATGGGGTAAAATAGTCGGTTCAGGGCCAGATATAAAACAGGCGGCGGGCCGTAACAGGCCGCGCCGCCTTTCCTCATGCTCCTCGAGTCATGCGCCAAAAGGAAGCGTCACGTTAATTCGGGACCTGGGTATTCTGGCCGTTTGAAGCTAACCAGACTTGTAAAAGGTCAAATGCGGTTGTGGAGCCACTCAGGTTATAGTCCGAGCCTTTGTAGCCCGCGGGAGATCCGTTATCTGGTATCCAGACCGTGAGCATGTCATTTGCTGTTACGCCACCGCTGGCATTCCCGTCACCGCCGTGCAATCCAAAGTTACCCACTTCCAGTTCGATCATGGCATTGGTCCCGAAGGCCTGTGCTTGACCAACGGTGAGATCGTAGTTGTCAGCGATGGGGCCTACACCCACCGGTGCGGAGGTCATCACCGAGAGGTGATTCCGGTGCTCGACCACCACGTGGTAATTGCCAGGAGCCACAAGGCCGGTAAAGTCTGCACCTTCTGAACCGTCAGGACCTTCAATGGAGCCGTCTGATTTCAGGAGCGCAGCTACAGTAGCTACGGTTGAGGCGGCATCGGTACCTGTGCGGAGATGAACCAGTACCCAGTCCACAGCATCAGCCGGCATCGCAGCTACCGTTTCCGACCCGGCATAATTCCACGGGGCTACGCTGTAAGGCTGTGTGAGTGGAATATGACCGCCTGCAGCCAGATCCGTGCCCATGGTTCCACCATTGAGGTATGGGCCTTTCAGGTAAACTTTGAGTTTGGCAAAGTTGGGCTGGTTCCAGTTGCCGATGGGCGTCAGCATGGGACCGACGTTATAGCAGGACGTAGTGTTACCGGCAGGATGGTAATGACCACCCCGGTAATAGACCACCACATCTTCCTCGAACACATCCTCACTTTGAACGATATCGCCAGGTGTAATGGCACAGCCATTGCTGTTATCACCGAGTTCAGTCGCTTGATACTTACTCACCATAAAGTCAGTTTTGGAGAATCCATCGATGGCGAGGTTAATATCACCGGGCCCTGGCGTCAGGACGTAACCACGGTTATTGGTGTCATCTTTGACTTGCCATTGTACATTTTTCGTATTCCCTACAGGACCCCAATCCCGCTGAGCTTCGGTGTTGAACGTTATGTCTGCAGCGGCATCGCTGGTTTCTACGACATAGTCATCGGCAGGGCCGTCAATGTCAAAATCGAGGCGCCAGTAGACGTGGTGCCGGTGCCCGGCCTGCGTACAGGTGGCACTGCGTGTTGCAAAACCAAATTTGGGTTCAAGACGGCCATCCGCATGGAAAACCCAGGCCATGTGATAGCGATACCAGCCCGCACTCATTTGGGAGGTAATTTCCACGGCATCCCCATAATCCTCAAGCGCAACCCCGGTAAAACTTCCGATGTCACCTGATCCACCACCGTTATCACAAAGTGTTGCAGTAGACGTAGATTCGGCATAACAGGCATTCACGACGCCGTCGGCCTCGAACACCACTTCCGAATCGGCCCAGTCGCGGTAACACCCGCATCCACCCGCATCATAATCCACGTTCAGCATGGGCGTGTGGCCGTGCTTGAGCACGTCCTGGCCTTTGTATTTCACATTTTTGATTTCTATGCCGGAGCCATCCAGACCGGAACTGGCCCCTGGGGTGATCCAACAGAACTCCCAGATGGGATTTACGGCATCAGGCCATTGGACGAGGTTGCACCCCCCACTGCAGTTCTGAGCAGAGACGGCATTGGGTAAAACGCCTACGAGCAACAGGCCTAAGAAAAAGGGTAGGAATCTTTGCATAAGAAGCCTCATTTACAGGACGAACAGGCTGCAATAAAGAGTTAGTGAAATAAAAAGGGTCTTACGCAGCTTCGCTTAATCTCTGGGCAGGCTTGAACGGCATCTTGCCGAAGATTGCGTAAGTCATGAAATTAGCGACTTGGGGTCACCGGCACATAATTCCGGTACGTAATTTCCTGGGTCATTAGATCCACAATCACGTAACGCAGCCGCCGAAGGCCAGAGTTGGTGAGGATGTCTACTTGAACACACCGGGAGCCTGGGTAAGCACAGGCCTTCCCCTCTTCCTCCATCAGCAAAAATCCACCGTCAACAATGGCATTATTATCGGCAACCAGGGTGCCGAACTCGGGGTCAGCCTTCACGATTTCAAAGGCATCGGCCAGTTCATTGGGGGTGACACTTGGAGCGCCTTCCAACCAGATATCTTCAACAACTCCTCCTCCGGCATCATAGACTATTTTTTTGGCCTGGCCTTTAGCATAGTCGAAATGAATTTCGACCCTGTAGATTTGCTCACCGCCATCTACCTTGACAGGGGCTTCCCAATGCCGAACGAGCCGTAAATCGGCCTCGCCCTGGGCAAAGGCTGCTGTACCTTGCAAGCCGAAACACAGCGTGAGTACGCCGAGCATCGACCAGCGAAGTAGGCGCAATAGCGTATATTTTGACATATAATTGTACCTTGGAATCAGTCGTGGTAAACCAAAGAAATAGATTATGGGATCAAGTTAAAATACAGATAATTAGTGAGAAAGTACACCTCTGAAATACAAAACGGCCGGCCATCCGGGGGATGACCAGCCGTTTGATCTATTCACTGATGCTACGCCGCTTGTCGTTAGATCTTGTACATTTCAACAAGATCGAATGGGCCAAGGCGGCATAACATGATCTATTAAGAAATCCTAACCTACCACTTCAACGCGGAGATCGGGGACTGATGGTTGTCTTTGGCGATGCGGTAAAGGCCAAGCCCTGCTACATGACGGCGACGCCCAGTTATTGCGCTCCCGCCACGAAGCCGATGTAATGCACAGAGGTTCATATGTTATCTCCTTTAAGTGTTTCGACATATAACGTGTATACGTCAATACATAGTAAGGCCTATCATACTCTCCGATTCTCGATGGGTTACATTCCTGATTCGACTTCTTGGATACTTCATTTTGGGTTCTTCCGCTCCTCTTTTCCGCTGCTTTTTCCAGAATTTTATCATGTGTGATTATCTTTCTCTTGCTACGTTGCTTATCCTTCCAGGTGTTGTTCTGAATCCTATCCCGGCATTGGTTGGTGGCTCTGCTGTCCTCATTTCATTTGACCCATTCCAGACCTGCATTCCTGCTGGGTCTTGTTCTTTTGTTTCTGGGGGTTGAAACGTCCTGGGCGCAAGGGTTCTCACAGATCAACGGTCGAAATCACGCAGAGCTTGACTGGCGCAGCGCCGAGACGGAACATTTCAAAATCATCTACCCGGCACACCTGGACGGTCTCGAAGTTCAGGCTGCCGCCATTGCCGAGGCTTGTTTTGATTCTCTTGCCGCCAATTTTGAGGTTACATTCGACAAGAAATTACGTATCTACCTCTCGGATGAGGATGAGATTGCCAATGGGTTTGCCGTTCCCATCGGCACAGGATTTACGAATATTTGGGTACACGCTAACGCGTTTGCCATCCATTGGACTGGGGCCGACAAATGGCTCCGAAAGGTCATTGCCCACGAATTGGCCCATCTGTTTCATTACCGTGCGACCCGTTCCAACCTGGGTGCCTATTCCTACCTCTTTAGCAAACCCCGACCCCGGTTCTGGACGGAAGGCCTGGCCCAGTACATGGCCGAAAACTGGGATGCTCAACGTGGGGAACGCTGGCTACGTACTGCCGCCCTCGAAGCCCGCCCCTCCTTTACCGACGAATCATCCACCTGGAACGACCGCCTGATGTATGCCTCTGGACACGGGCAGGTTCGGTATTTCGCGGATCAATATGGAGATTCTTCTCTCGTCCGCTTGCTGCACCATCGAAAGCCGGCTTTTCTCGGGATGGGGCACGTGCACGACTTCCAAGCGGCTTTCAGAGATGTAACCGGGGAATCCTATTCTGCTTTTAAATCCCGGTGGGTCGAACGGTTGACCTCTACCTACCATGCCCTCGCTGAGCAGCTTGAATCTCCCAGTTCCCTGCCTGTCGATTCTCTTGCATTGCCCCTGCAGTATGTTCACGGGATGCAATACAGTCCGGACGGAAAAACCCTTGCATTGGTCGGGCAGCCCACCCTCGACCGACCTGTACAGGGGTTATATCTCTGGGATTTGCAGTCCGACAGGGCCCAGCCTGTTGCAGAAGGCCGTGTCCAAAGCGGTTTTGCCTGGCACCCAGACGGCAACCAACTGGCCTTTGTTCGGCGCGTCCGGGGAGACTATGGCTCCTGGGTGCACGACCTCTACCTGCTGAACCTCGCCACCCGGAAAACAGACCGGCTTTCCTATAGCCTGCGCACGACGGCCCCCACCTTCTCTCCTGACGGGCGCTCCCTGGCCTTCGTCTCAACAGAAAGGGGAACCGCCAATGTGTTTCTCGTCAACCTTGACCTTCGCCGCACCACACGCCTGACCTCCTTTAAGGGGGATGTGCAAATCACGGCCCTGGCCTGGCACCCCCGCAAGGCTATCCTTGCCCTAACCCGGATGACGGCTGAGGGCAACCGGGAAGTGCTGCTCCTGGATGTTTCCTCTCAAACGGTACAGGCCGTTTACAGCGGTCCGGTGGATTACAGAAACCCTGTCTGGGCCCCACATACCGATGAACTGGCGGTTACGTCTTTGCAGGATGGCGTCCCGAACCTGTTTGTCTTTGAAGTCCCGGATGCCCCCCAGAATCCCATAGATCGGCTTTGGCCATCGCCCTGGGCCATACGTAGGATCACCCATCTAACCACCGGGGCCTTCACCGAAGACTGGTTACCCCCGACGGATGAATTCCCGCAAGGCCGGTTCCTGATCCGAACTGGGGAGACCAAAACACGGGATGTTGCCTATCTGCTTGATGCCCGGCACACCAGCCTGACCCCTACACCAATCCCACCCGTCGGTTATACCCGATGGACTACGAAACAACCTGAACATCCACTTCCAAGTACGGCCTCCCTTGCCCCCACACCCATTCTTTCCAGAAAAGTCTACCGCTCCTGGCGCAACTTGACCCATGTGATTTCAGGGGTACTCCCCTTTTATCAGTCGGCAGCCAAATGGGGAATTGGTGGGGGAACCGGATGGGTTGAGCCCCTGGGAAAACACACCATTGGCGCATTCGGCACCCTCTCCTTCGGTGATCTGGCCGAGAGCTTGTTGCTGATACGTTACATCAACCGAACCTGGCGCCCCACCCTCACCGTTGGCATCTATCGTTTTCCCGGATTTGCGCGCCGGTATGGCCCCAACCTGCTCATCGAATCCATACGCGGTGGCGATGTCACCTGGCGCTGGCCTTTGGAACTCACGGATGCGCCCTATACTTCTGCCCGACTTGGTGTTCGTATGCGGATTGTCAATGTGGAGCCTCTAAATCTGGAAAAATTTACTGATTTGCCGGAAGGGTTGCGCCCACCGGAGTCCGGACTGCAAGCAGATATACGTATCTCGCTCCAGTACAAAAAGATGCGGCCCTATGCGTACAACGTCGCCCATCCCCTGGATGGCTACGGCATACGGCTTCGCTTAAAGGGGGTGCCCCTTCTACCGGAAACTGATCTTCAGTTTATCCGCCCTGAATTATCGGCGTATGCCATTCTGCCGGGGCCGGGTTGGTCCAGGTGGTACCTCCACGGGCGGGCACGTCTCCAATTTGGTACCTCCCTGGCCCAAGACTTTATCGGATTTCGCCAAAACGACGGGATCGACGTAAACCTTTCTTTCTTCCGCATCGGGAGTGGCCTAAACCGCGTGCGAGGCTACCGAACGTATGTGATTGGAAACCGTGTATTGTTTGGTACGGTGGAGTATCGGGTCCCTGTTTTTCGGAAGTTGAATCTTAAACCCTTCCCGTTCCTGAAGTTTGGATTTGTGAGTTTGGCCGCGTTTTCCGATGCCGGAATGGTCTGGAACCACACGGCCTACAAAGACGCTACCCGTCAGATGGGTGTTGGGGCAGAGATGAAATACACCATTGAGGTAGCTGGCTTCAAGATCTTGCACAGCGTGGGCATGGCCCAAACCGTGGGCAACCTGGGTGGGGGTGCCATCGACTTCTATCAACGCTTCCACACCGCGGTGCCGTTTTAGCGCCTATCCGGGAACCTGCTCTGTCGGCCCGAGCACGGCATTTGCAGCCGTATGGGTCCGTCCAACGGACCTAAAGTCCGGATTGAGGTTGTCGGATAGGCGCTTAAGCCTTCTTCAAATCCCGACAAGATCGTACCGGGACCCTTCGACCGGATGTTTGACCACTTCAATCCGCACCGGAAAGACCTCTTTTAATTCCTTGAGGTGGGTGATCACCAGAATCTTGTCGAAATCATCCTGCACCTTCTGAATGGCATCGACGAGGTTTTGCACCCCTTGTTCATCTTGCGTCCCGAACCCCTCATCAATGACCAACGTCCGTATCCTGACCCCGCTCCGTTCAGCAAGGAGTTGCGACAGTGCTATACGTAAGGCAAAGTTTACCCGGAAAGCCTCCCCACCAGAGAAGGTTTCGTAGGGCCGAGAGACCCCTTGCTCATCGGTGATGCGGATTTCCAGGGTTTCTTTGGTACCTCTGCCGGACTTTTTGTCCTTCAGGGTTTCGAGGCGAATCTGTGTGAGGCCGTCTGATAATTGGGACAACAAATCGTTGGCCCTTTGCTCGATTTCGGGCAGGGTCTGTTCAATGATCAGCGAGGGAATGCCGTGTTTCCCGAATGCGCCCCGTAAGTGTTTGTACAGCCTACGCTGACGGATCAGGTCTTTGTTTTCCTTTTGATGTTTTTTAAGGGTGGCACGGTCCGCTTCACGCTGTTCCAGTTTGGCTTGGAGTTGTCCCTTTTGCACCTGTAGCGCCTGAATACGGGCTTCAATCGTTTGTTTCTCGGCTAAAAGTTGATCCAGTTCTTTCTGTACCTGGCCCTGAATCATCAAGCGGTCCCGAATTCCCCCCAGGGTTGTACGCAGTTGGGCCAATTCGGCTTCATACTGGCGTGCCCGTTCTTGCGTTTTTTCTTCAGCAGCTTCCCACTCAGATTTCCGTTGTTCAGCATGCAGGAGGTTTGCCAGTTGCTCGCCGATTCCAGCTAACCCAGCCAGTTCCGTTTTGATTTTTTGATGGGCTTCTCCATCGTAGCCAATTTGGGAAAGTTGAACCTTTTGCGTTCGGATGCGCTCTGATAATTTGGGGTTGCCCTCATCTATTTCCTTTCGAGCGAGATCCAGGTCATGCACCCGCTTTTTTAGTGTGGGTTCCAGCGACTTCAACGACTCACGAATCGTATTCAATTCCCGGTCGGCCTCTTGCCACCGCTCCAATTGAGCGGCTTCCTGTCTGAGCGTACGAAGCTGATCCTGGTCCAGGCTCAATCGTGTAAGCGTTTCCTTCATCACACGGAGGGCTTCCTGCTCGCTCCGTGCATAGGCTTCCTTTTCAAGTTGTTGACCCAGCTTTTCGATTTCGCCTTGGTCTTGTTCCAGGCGTTGGGCATCTTTCTGAAACCGGTCCATATCTGCCTGAATTCGCGTCAGGGCGCCGGGAATCTCGGCCAATTGGTCAACGGCTTGTTTCTGTTCTCTTGCTTTTTGCCGTAACGATTCCAGTTGTTCGCTTTGTTGCATGGCTTTATGCCGGAGCAAGATCACCTGGTCGTGGATACTGGCGTGTTGTTCGGTATAGGTTTCAAGCACTTTTTTCCGGTGGCTATCCGTGAGGGGTGTGCCACACGTGGGGCAATCTTTCCACTCCGCCCCCGCTATGCGTTGCTTTTTCTCTTCGGCCTCCTTTTGTTCATCTTTGAGTCTTTCGATGCGCGCCTGTAAGGCCTTGTGCTCCGCACTCAGTTTCATCCCTTCTTGCTTGGTCGATTCGAAGGCCGCCTGGGCATTTTCAAATTCCCGGTAGTCTGCTTCCAGGGCTTTGGCTTTTGCCTGCAGGTCAGTCATCGTCGTAAGCGTGGCCTGCTTTTGTGCCATGGACTTTTGAAGGGCTTCATGGCGCGCTTTGAGTCCAGCCCGCGCTTCGGCGATTCGTTTCTCAAGCTCGGTTTTTCTGGCGCTCAGGTTTTCAAAGCGTTTAACCTTCTTTTCCAGTTCCTCCAGTTCCTTGTGGGCTTCCCTCGCTGTTTTGAGGGCGGCCTTTACCTTTGGCACCTGTTCAAGTTTGAGGGCATATTCTTCTTGCCGTTGTTTCTCGATACGCTGCTGGGCTTCCAGTTCGGTCAGTTTCCGCTCTATCTGGTTTTTCCAGTCGTTGAATTCACGCTCAGCGGCTTCGATTTGCCGTTCAATGCCTCGGTGTAAATCCTGCTGGGTATCTAGGTTATCCCGCTCGGCCTGCAGCGTTTCCCGCCGGGCATGATCGGCCTTGATTTCAGCTTGCCGAGCCAGGAGTTCTGCTGCAGCCTCCAGTTTTTCCCTATACCCAAGGGCTTCTTTCCGGGTGTCTTTCAGGCGCTGATCGGTCTCTTCAACCTTGCGTTTGATATCGGTCTCCCGCTCGGCCTCAACCCGAAGTGCTGTGATCTGCTCCTGAAGGTCCTTTTCCCGAACGGCCAGGTTTTCCATAGCCTCGCTGGCTTCCTCCAGGTCTGATTCCAGCGTCTCATAGGCCGTCTGTAACTTTGTCTCTTCGGCCAGCCGCCCTTCCAGCCGCTCGACATCACGCTCGACCTGTGCGATTTCCTGCGCGGTTTTGCGTTCAAAATCTCGGGCCAGGGTGTTCAGGGCATCATATTTCCCAAGGTTCAGGATACCAGCCAGTATGGCTTTCCGCTCTGATGCATTTTTCCGGGTAAACCGATCCGATCGCCCCTGCAAGAGAAAAGCCGAATTGACAAACGTCTCGTAGTCCAGCCCCAGGATGTTGAGCAAAACGTGTTGGGTGTCCCGCAGATGGCCCTGCGTGATGGGCCGATAGGTATCCGCTGTGGCATCGAAAAGTTGAACTTCCAATTCCGATTTGTTGGTCTTGCCGGATTTGGAACGATGGTATCCCCGAATGACGCGGTACCGCTCGCCCTCCAGATCAAAGACCAGTTCAACCCGCATATCGGTACAGCCCACGCGGATCAGGTCTTCATCAGGCTTGATTGCCCCCTGGCTCTTTCTGGCCTCCCCCCATAATACCCAGGTTATGGCATCCAGCAATGCCGATTTTCCCTGGCCATTCTTGCCAGAAAGGCAAGCGACGTGAAATTGTTCAAAATCGAGTGCTGGCGCACCTTCGCCATAACTCAAGAAATTGGTGAGCTTAAGTCGTACAGGAATCATGGACCGCTAGTGCCGCCTCGGCATGCAACAGAAACGAGTGGAGAATATATGCCAATGTACGACCCATCCCTCGGTTTCGCACGGGGTTTATTGATTCTTTGCCAACAAGTCGGCACAGGGTCCCAACCGGCCCTCCAGGAAGGCGTGAAGGGGTTAGTTGCCGTCTTTTTCTCCGCCGGTTTCGGGCAGGCTGTCCTTTACTTCATCCTTGATGGTGCGGTCCCGCATTTCCCATTCATCCGGGGCTTCTTCCTGTTCTTCCTGGATCATGTGTTCAAACCGACGGCCCACCTGTTCGGACAACCGTTCTGCATTGGGTAACGCACGGGAGATGACATCCCAGGTCACGGGTGCGATCTGCTCGACCGAACCGTAGAGTGAAGATCCATCCCTGAGCGCCTGGCTTGGAATGCCCAGATCGCCGACAAACATCAGGCCGATGCTAAACAGGAGGGCATATTTTAGTGCACCAACCCCGCCACCGGCCACTTTATCGAGCATCCCCAGCTTGAGGGTACTCAATATTTTTTCGATCCCCCGCCCCAACAACAGCGCAATCCCGTAGACCACCAAAAAGGTGGCGATAAACCCGGCGAGGGGCGCAACCTTGTCTGACAACCCCAAACTGGAGACCACCACGAGGCCGACCGGTTTCATGAGTTGCATGGCCAGGACAAACGCTACGGCCAGGCCCAGCATACGGGTGATCTCACCGACGCCCCCTTTCCGGAACCCCAGAATTGCGCCCAGCACGACGACACCCATAATAATGATGTCGAGTAGATTAATGTCTCCCATATCAGTCTTTGTTTAGCGGTTCAAGAGGGAACGGACCATTTGCTGGACTTGCCGCCCGTCTGCACGGCCTTTCACCTGCGGCATGATTCGGCCCATCACCTGCCCCATGTCTTTCATGGAAGAGGCCCCTGTTTCCGTGATGACCCCGGATACGATGTCTTCCAGTTCCGCCTCCGTAAAAGGCTGCGGCAGGTATTCGTTGATAATGTCCAACTCTTCCTGTTCCTGTTGCACCAGGTCGTCCCGGTTGGCCTGCCGAAATTGTTCGATGGCGTCCCGGCGTTGCTTGGCTTGCTTCTGGAGCACGGCCATTACATCGGTTTCACTCAGGGTTGCTTCTCCCCCATGCCGTTCCGAGATTTCCTTCTGGGTGATCGCGGCGCGAAGGGAACGAATGGTACGCAACCGGACGCGGTCTTTGGCCCGCATGGCCGTTTTCATATCTTCAACGAGGCGTTGAGAAATCATAGGGTTTCTACGCAGTCTTGCATCAAAAGGTACATGGGCTTCTATTTATGCCAGGTCTTTGTATCTTTTTAATTGTTGTTTGTTCGCTTGCAGTTCTCAGGCAATAGCCGGGCTCCGGAAATTTGCTGAGGTCGCTTGCTGGTTGATCGTTGTGAGATTCTTGAAGCCCTCTTTCAACCGGCCCGCTCAACGAATCACCTGCCATCAGTCCGCGCCAGCGGGCGTACCACTAACACCTAACGATGAACAAATATCCCATGCCTCGTCTTCTCTTTTTGCTCTGCTTTGCGTTCTTTGTCACTTCCGGCTGTGGTTCTTCCGAGGATACCGATGCTGAGGATGCGGCCCTTCGGGCACGAGCAGAGACGCTGGCACAAGAATATATCATTTTGGATGGACACATTGATGTTCCGTATCGGTTAAGAGAAAAATGGGATGATGTCTCGGAAGCCACCGATGGCGGAGACTTCGACTATCCCCGTGCAAAAGCGGGTGGCCTCAACGCACCGTTTATGTCAATTTACGTGCCCGCCTCGTACCAGGAAACCGGAGGTGCCAAAGCTTTTGCCGACACCCTCATTGATATGGTAGAAGGCATTGCCTCAGATGCGCCGGACAAGTTCGCGGTGGCTACATCCGTCGCCGACGTGGAGCGTCACTTTGAGGAAGGCCTGATCTCGCTGCCGATGGGTATGGAAAACGGAGCCCCGGTTGAAAGCGACCTGGCCAACCTAAAGCACTTTTATGACCGAGGGATTCGATATATCACCCTAACCCACGGACAGGATAATGAGATCGGAGATTCTTCCTACGATACCACCGGCACCTGGCAGGGCCTGAGCCCCTTTGGCCGGGAAGTTGTTGCGGAAATGAACCGCCTGGGCATCATGGTCGACGTTTCCCACATCTCTGACAACACGTTCTGGCAGGTGATGGACCTCACTGAAGTCCCCGTCATTGCATCCCACTCCTCCGCTCGGCATTTTACCCCAGGTTTTGAGCGCAACATGGATGATGACATGATCAAGCGCCTGGGCGAAAACGGAGGCGTCATCCAAATCAACTTTGGCTCGGGCTTCCTGCTGGGCGAATTGCGCGACCTGCGGGACAAGATGTTCGGCGAGGTAATGACCTACATGCGGGAAAACAACCTCAGCCTTGGCGACTCGCTGGCCCAGGCCTACATTGCCGAATTCCGGAGAAACAATCCGGCGCCTTATGCCGACATCACCGATGTTGTAGATCACATCGACCGCGTGGTCCATCTGGCCGGGGTCGATCATGTGGGGTTCGGTTCTGATTTTGATGGCGTCGGAGATTCCCTCCCAACCGGCCTCAAGGACGTTTCATTTTACCCTAACCTGATCTATCATTTGCTCAAACGGGGCTATTCCGAAGAAGATATTGTAAAGATGTGCAGCGGGAACGTCCTTCGTGTATGGCGCGCCGTTGAAGCACATGCCGCCAATGCCTGATCGCTTGAACTATACGTTTCCGAGGTGGACAGGCGTTAGAGCACGGAGAACAACCTGCCCATAACCCTTTGAGGCTAACGATGAATATCCTGTCTTTCCGTATCGTCCTGACTGGACTGATGCTCTTATACTTTGCTTTTCCGGCCAAGGCACAAACAACAAACCTGACGACCTCTTCTACGCGCACCATCAGCGTGACCGGAAAAGGCACCCTGGATATGGTACCGAACCAGGCCACCCTCAAGTTTAGTGTAGTCTCTGAAGCCCAGGATCCTGAAGCAGCCCGCGCTGCTAACGCAGCTTCTTCTAAAGCGGCCCTGGATGTGGTTCGTGATTTAGGGATCGAGGAGACCAAAATCCGGCTGGATCAACTCCGCCTTGCTCCAAAACGCGAATATGACAATGAGCTGCGCCGGTATGTTGAGAAAGGGTTTGAGGTCACCCGTTCCCTGACGGTTACCCTCGAAGACCTGGACCTGCTCCCCACGGTCATCGCCCGTGTGGTCCAAAATGGAGCCAACCGATTGGACAACGTTCAATACGGCCTTCAAGACCCCGATGCCGCCAGGGATCAGACTTTGCAGATTGCCGTCCTGAATGCCCAGGACAAGGCCCAACTCATGGCCACGGCCCTGGGTGTAGAAATTGGAGCCCCGATCCAGATCATCGAGTCCGGGTTCTCCGCCCCCACGCCCCCTCCGGTTCCCTATCAGGCTGAAATGCGTGCCATGAAAGCGGATGCGGCACCGGAACCAGCAGCCTTCGCAGCAGGAGAAATCAAAGTCTCTGCAACCGTAAACGTGGTCTTTGCCCTTAAATGAGTCGAGCCGGTTGGATGTGTTTGGCCTTGATGTTGGGGAGCGCCTGTTCCGATCCTGTGGTGCCCCTGGAACACACCCGCCCGGTACCGACCACGGTATCGGCCTCCCCTCTGATCCCCAAAAGCGACATCCACCCGACCCCGCAACAAGCGGCCTGGCAACGGGACGAGATGTACATGTTCGTCCATTTCGGCATTAATACCTTTACCGACAACGAATGGGGCTTCGGGGACGAAAACCCTGCCGACTTCAACCCGACGCACCTCGATACGGACCAATGGGCCAGGGTGGCACGGGATGCGGGGTTCAAAGGTATCCTCTTCACGGCAAAACACCATGAAGGATTTGCCCTCTGGCCCACGGCGTACTCTGCCTTCTCCGTCAAAAACAGTCCGTGGCAGAACGGCAAAGGGGATGTGGTGAAGGAAATCGCCGAGTCCTGCCGAAAATTCGGCCTGAAGTTCGGGGTGTACCTCTCCCCTTGGGATCGGCATGAGGAAACCTATGGGACATCGGCCTACAATGACTTCTATATCAATCAACTTACTGAACTCCTGACCAACTATGGGCCGATTTTCGAAGTCTGGATGGATGGCGCCAACGGTGGCCCTATCACCCCGACCTATGATTTGCGACGTATCCATCAAACCATTCGAACCCTACAGCCCGATGCCCTGATTGCCATCCTGGGGCCGGACATCAACTGGGTCGGCAATGAGAACGGTATTGCACAGGAAACCTCCTGGAGCGTTCATGAAAACACCCGATGGCTTCCCGATGAATGCAACGTCCCGAACCGCCCCGGCTGGTTCTGGCATGCCTATGAAGACAGTCGCGTTAAAACGTTGGGTGAACACCTGAACATCTACTTCAAGTCTGTGGGCCAAAATTGCGTCCTGCTGTTAAACGTGCCGCCCAATCGGGCCGGACGATTTGCAGAACCAGATGTCAAACGACTCAGAGATTTTCGGAAAGCCCTGGATTTCATTTTCGCCAATAACATTGCCCTTGGCGCAGAAACAGAATCCAGCAACGTCCGAGACCATGATGCGGGTTGGGCCACGGCCAATACCATAGATGGCAAACCAGAGACGTTCTGGACCACAGATGATGGTGTGACTTCGTCGTGGATTACGCTTCGTTGGCCGAAGGCCCAATTGGTGAACCTGATTGAGCTACAGGAGGCCATTCAGTTCGGCCAACGCGTAGCCGCCTTCCGCGTTGAACAGCATGTAAATGGGAATTGGCAGGAGGTCGCCCGTGGTACAACCATCGGCCAGAAGCGGCTGTTGCCCTTTCCAACCCTCAAAACCGACCATCTCCGCGTCGTGTTAGAATCCGCTGAGGGGAATCCAGCCCTGGAACACATTGGCGTTTACCTGAACCCCTGGCTAGCCGCTTTTTGAGGAATCAGACTGCTTATGATTCGGCAAGATTACATCCTGCGCCTCGTCGAGCAGATGACGCGCATCTTGGCACAGGTACTCTTTTTCAAGCGCGCCAAACAGGTTGAAGATGCTCTTGACTTGCTGGATGAGGTGGGCAAACTCTTGGGCCAGCAAAACAGCCACGACTTGATCCATCAACCCCCGGCTGCCCTCCTGGCGCTGGCCACACATGATGGCCAGTTGCACGGCGGTTTCCTCCTGACCCTGGCCGACCTGCTCTTTGAAGCCGGTTTGCTTGAAGAAACCGAGGAACGATCTCGGCACATGGCCTGGTCCAATGCGCTACACCTCTACCTCATGTTGCCCAAAGATCCGAGTACACCTTTTCCGATGGACCTGAATGACAAAATCGACCGGTTGCTAAAGCGGTTGGCTCCCAAGCCCCTGGCCCCCACCCTCTACCCGTTGCTTCACACCCATTTTGAAACCCGTGGAGACTTTGCGAAAGCAGAAGACTACCTGTATCATTGGGCCAAAGCCGACCCGGCCCAGGCCCGAGAACCCGGTTTTGCTTTTTATGACCGGCTGGTATCACTATCGAGCAGCCTCTTGAAGGCCGGTCATTTACCGCGGACTGAAGTGCGTGAAGGCCGCAAAGCATGGGGCAATTTGTATTAATCTAATCCAGGTTGTGTGCTATTCGTTGATTTTCAAATCGGGTAGTATTGCGTCCGCCGGTGCCCGGCGGACGCAACACGTTTATGCTTCTACATGCGGAAATGGCACAACTTGAGTTAATCTATCTCTATCCATGGAACGACTTACACCACAAGCGGCCCTGTCAAAACTGGCAACCGTGCAGGACCATAAATTTGTCAAGGTTTTTGCCCACGGCTCTCTGGAAGTAGAAATTTACAAGCCGGAACAGGTAGACCTGCAACAACCGCATAGCCGAGACGAGGTATACGTGGTGGTCTCAGGCACAGGGTATTTTGTCAATGGCAAAGCCCGACACCCTTTTCAGCCCGGAGAAGTGTTGTTTGTGCCTGCAGGTGTGGTGCATCGGTTTGAAGACTTTACCGATGATTTTGTAACCTGGGTCTTTTTCTACGGCCCGGAAGGTGGAGAAGCCCCAACCGGTTAACGCTATGGCATGGTGGATTTGGCTTTGGACAGGCATCTTGGCCCTGCTGACCCTGGCCGGGGCCTGGGACGACCACAACGACGGACGCGGATTGTTTACCGTGTTGATCGGTGTCGCGTCGGGGGCAATCGCCATTGGGGGGGTCTTTGCGTTTTATCTCCCTTCCCTGGCTCAGTTTGTGGGCAGGTTATTGCTCCCCATGGTCTTTTTAGCTGCGCTTCAACTGCTCTTTGAGGGCATTCGGGATGTACAAGGGGTGCGCAAAGACCCAGCCTTATCAGAACAGGGAAACCGGAGGTCTGTCCTGATCGGTGTGGCCGTGGTTTTCATTCTTTTCGGCGCAGCTTTAACCCTGGGTTTCCTTGCTGGCCTCGACCATTTATAGATAGCGTAAGAGCTTGTATTTCGGGCGGATCCCGGCATACCACCGGCTTATCGGGTACATCAAGGCCACCACGCCGATCCAGACGGCGTAGACGATGCCGAGACCCATGGTATAATCTTCAGGCACCCCTCGGTAGTAATTGTCAAACCACCAACCGGCTTCTCCATACCGGAGATACGAATACCCGATGACCAGCGCGTGAATGAGGATCAGGTGGAGCACGTAATAAAACAGCGGCACACGCCCTAGCGTAACCAACACTTTGCCCACATTCTTTCTGGATTCCATCCAGGCCCAAACCAGGAAAGCAGGCCCCATTGTCATGAGTAAAAACAGGAGTGAAGGCGGGTATTTCTCCGCATTCAGAAAGGAAAGTATGGTATACACTACAGAAGTTTGGCCCGACCAGGGCACAGGATCTCCATATATATTCAGGGCGCGGAGCACGACAAAGCCCGCCACCATGCCGATCCCCAACTGCCTGAACAAGCGGACCCGCTCCTCTCGCGCCCGGCGCATTATCTGACCAAATCCATACCCCACGGCCATCACACCAACCCAGGGAACCAAGGGATAAGCCGGCCAAATCCATACCCCCTCCACAGGCTTGAACCACGTTCCAGCATGTAGAAACGCCCAGATTCGTCCAAGGGCATCATCCGGCTCAAGCACAATCCCATCCAGCAAGTTGTGCCCCAGGATCATCACACATCCAATCCCCACAATCCACCGGGTTGGCAACCAGATCAGCCCGGCCATCACGATCATCGAAGCCCCGATCACATCGAATTGATGCGGCCCGTGAGGGCTGGTTTTTGAATGGCTTCTTGATACACCGTATTCATCCTCGCTAGTTGTGTTGAACCGATGCTTTACCAAATTCATTTTCCAAACCCAGAACCCGGATGAGAAAAGCCAGGTTTTCCGACCAGGTCTCTGCATTTTGCTCAGCATTTAGGCCGTAGCTATGCCCTGCCCCCCAGGCCACATTTAACAAAACGGGATTGTCACAGGCCTGGGCTTCCTGCATGCGGGCAACAAACTTGTATCCGTGCGAGGGAAAGGCAACTTCGTCCTTACTCCCTACCGTCAGGATCATAGGTGGATAACAGACGCCGTCTTTGACGTTGTGATAGGGGGAATAGGCCCGCAGGGCTTCGAACTCCTCAACGTTTTCAGACGACCCAAATTCTTGTACCCTGTTGGGGCCACCCGGAAAAAGATGCGCCCGCAACAGGTCCAGGTTCGGGATATCGATGACCCCGGCCCCAAACAACGCTGGACGCTGGATGATGGCCGCAGCGGCCAGCGGGCCGCTGGCGCTCCCACCGTTGGCAATCATACGTTCCGGGTTGGTGTACTTATGCTCAATCAACCACTCCGCTGCAGCGATGTAATCGTCAATGGCGTTTTGTTTGTTGGCGCGGATCCCGTCTTTGTGCCAGTGGTCCCCGTATTCGCCTCCCCCCCGAATATTGGGCAGGGCGTATACCCCACCCCGTTCGAGCCATGACACCAGCGAGGGCTGGAACCACGGATAAGCGACCCAGGCGTAGGCCCCATATGCATACATATACAGCGGGTTATTGCCATCCTGTTTGATCCCCTTTTTGTGGATGATGTACATCGGTACACGCGTCCCGTCCTTGCTGGTCACAAAAACTTGCTTGCCCGCATAGGCATCAGGGTTATAGGGCAGCGCCGGCCGACGAAACACGGTGCTTTTCCCCGTCTCTACATCCAGCCTGTAAACGGTCCCTGGATCATAGAGGATGTTCATCGAATAGAACGCTTCGTTTGCTTCCGGCATATCCCCCAAACCATTGGCCGAGCCCAGGTTGGGCAGTTCGAGGGCATACGCAAACGTCCCATCCTGCTTAAAGACCTTCACCACAGGCCGCGCATCCCGACTGTACCGTGCAATTAAATAGTCCCCAACGATACTGATCGTATTTAAGACTTCTGGCTCTTCCGGGATGAGGTCTGTCCAATGCGCAGGGGAGGGCTTTTCGATATTGACCGCGACCAAACGGGCATTTGGAGCCTCATGGTCGGTGCGAATCCAGAAGGTTGCACCGTCATTTCCCTCGAACCCATACGTCGAATCGGTATCGCCGAAGAGTTGGACGACGCTACTGCCGTAGGCTTTCAGGTCCTGGTAGAAGAGGTAGTCCGACATCCCGCTAAAGCTCCCTCCCGGAGTGGCGCTGATGACCAAATACGCCCCGTCATCAGAAACGCGTACCCCATAGGACCAGGTCGGATTTTGCGGGCGTTCATAAATCAATGGATCGGCCTCCTGGAGCGTACCAACCCGATGATAGTAGATCTTCGCATTTTCAAGCGCCGCGTTCATTTCCTCCCCCTCTTCCGGTACGGGATATTTCACATAGAAGAATCCGTCACTCGCCTGGTCCCAGGCAATCCCGCCGAGCACCCCCTGTAATTCCTCTGGGCCGTCTTCCCCTTTGTCTACCTGCATGATGTATAGTTTCCGCCACCGGGATTGCCCTTGCCCGATCCGATAGGCCATCTTCTGGCCGTCTCTGCTATAGCTCGCCCCGCCAAAACGGGCGCCTTTCTTTTGTAGATGGGGATGGGTTTGGGGGTTAAATATCATCCGGGCCTCCCCTGTTATGCCCTCCTGAACATAGAGTTCAGGATTTACCATCCCGGCTTTGGTGCGGCCCCAAAAGTATCGGTTGCCCTTGCGGATCGGCATGCCGTACCGGTCGAAGGTCTGTAAGGCCAGGATGCGTTTTTCCAAATCGGCCCGAATAGGCGTGGCGTCGGCGAAGTGCCGAGTGAGTGCGTCCTGGGCCTTGATCCAGTCAAGGACTTCCTTCGACTCAATGTCTTCCATCCACCGGTATGGATCGGCAACCTCTACGCCGTGATAGGTGTCCGTTTGATCCACCACTCTGGCTTCAGGATAGTCCAGAACTTCCGTTTGTGCGCTCAAGTATTGCGGCAGAATGAGCACAGCAAGGCAAAAAACAAGACAGGTGTAGAGTGGTATGCGTTTCATGGCCAAATGGGATTTGGGAGAGAATCATGTTTCCCCAATATCGTTTTGTCATGTAAGATTGACCTGTAGGAAGGCTGTATTTTTCCTGAGGAATCCCTTCAGGGAAACCGATTCCCTCCTCAAACATACCAAATGCTAAATTTTCTACATCTCTAAGACGGGTCCATGCGCACCCCTTTCAAAATCGGCAAGTGGACGGTTCATCCCCCTCGCAACACCATTGAGGATGGCGAGCAATCCCACCGGCTTGAACCCAAAGTGATGGATGTGCTGTGCTTCCTGGCCGAACACTCCGGGGAAGTAGCCACCCGTGAGGCCTTATTCGAAGAAGTGTGGGCCGATACCATCGTAACGGATGACGTCCTGACCCGGTCGATTTCGACCTTAAGAAAACGCTTCGGGGACGATCCGCGCAACCCCTCCTTTATCGAAACCATTCCCAAAACCGGTTACCGGCTCATTGCCCCCATCACGCCTCTTACCCGTGGCGACTCCGCCCCGGACCCCAATCAGAATTTCGCTTTCTCGTTCTCGGAGCCCCCCGTATTAGCCGTCGAACCAGCGCCACAGAAGAACATCTTGCCCCTCATGCTGGGGCTTGGCATACTGGCCCTTGCCTTGATCGGCCTCGGCTGGTTTTTCCTTATTCAGGAGACACCGGTCGTCTACCAGACGGCTGCCTTAACCAGCCTCCCCGGTAACGAAACCAATCCGGCCTATTCACCTGACGGCAAACAGATTGCCTTCACCTGGCACGGCGGTGCAGACGGCAACAACGCCGATATCTACATCCAACTTGTTGGCGCCGGGAAACCACTTCGCTTGACGGACCATCCGGCCTATGAAAGCAGCCCCACTTTCTCTCCCGATGGAAAGCATGTGGCCTTCCAACGCTATTCACCTGAGGGTTGCACCATTTACCGGGTGCCGGCACTGGGCGGACCCGCCACGAAAATGGCCTCCTGTGCCGGAAACATCTATCCAGACCTGGAATGGTCTCCTGACGGACAATGGTTGGCTTTTTCCCACCGGGATACAAAAGAAGAAGCCTTCGGCATTCTGTTGCTGAGCGAAGATGGGCAGGTGAGAAGAAAACTCACCACACCCGCCGCGACGTTCTGGGGGGATCATGACCCGGAATTCTCACCTGACGGTACCCGGCTTGCGTTTACCCGAAGCATCTCCGAAGGGATACAAGACCTCTATCAGGTCGACCTTGAAGGCGGTCCGGATGTACGGCGGACGTTCGATGCCCGTAACCTGGTGGGCCATACCTGGACGAGCGATCAGGACCTCGTGTTCGCCTCCAACAGAAGCGGCCAATGGGGACTCTGGCACCTCGGCAACGGAAAAGTTCAGCCGAACTTAAAGGTCTCTACCGGCTGGATCGTCAAAAAACCGGTCACCGCATTGCCCTCGGGTGAGATAGCATTTGAGCAGTGGCAATCCGATACCAACATCTGGGGTGCCCCTCACACGCCCGGCGATACGACCACTTCGGCCCACGCGATCATTCAGTCGACCCGGTGGGACATGCATCCTCAATTTTCCCCTGACGGCTCCCGGATGGCCTTCACTTCAAACCGAACCGGCTTTTACGAAATCTGGCTTGCCGATGCCGATGGGCAAAATCCGGTACAGCTTACACAATTCAACAACACCTTTGTGGGCACCCCGCGTTGGTCTCCTGATGGCACCCACCTCGTCTTCGATGCCCGCCCCAATGGCCATGCCGACCTCTACCTCATCGAAGCTGTCGGTGGCACGCCGCGCCGCCTCACCATGCACCCCGCCGATGACCTGGCCGCATCCTTTACCAGGGACGGCAAGGGCCTCTACTTCGCTTCCAGCCGAGCAGGAAGCTGGAATGTATGGCACATGTCGACGGAGGGCGGGCCAGCCCGGCCCGTCACCAAACAAGGGGGCTATGCTTCTTTTGAATCCGTGGATGGGGCATCGTTGTTGTTCACCAAACCGACGGAACGAGGCATCTGGCAGATGCCTATCGGAGGTGGCCCAGCGGTCAAACTGCCAGTAGATCTTGCCACGGAAGACTGGGGGCACTGGGCGGTACGCGCTTCGGGGATCTATTTCATCCAACGGAGGCCCTATCGCATTGCCCATTTCGATTTCGAGACGGAAGAACTCACGACCCGCCGCATACTCGATCAACCGATTCCAAGCATGGATGCTGCATTTTCGGTATCGGATGATGAACGCTGGTTCCTCTGGGGCCAAGTAGACCACCAAGCCGCTGACTTGATGCAGGCCGTTCCACAGGAATGACCCTTTCAGATATTTTGATATAAGTAAGTGGACAGCATTACATTGCGAGGAAGGGCCCATGGCCCTGACGTGGCAATCCCATTTCGAACGCAGGTGCACCGTGTAATTCGCGTGCGTACAACGGAGCTTTCGGGCGGGCGCGGCGGTGGTGCCGGCGCGGCAATTAAGTTTGCACAGTCATTTCAAAGAAAGGATATAATGCGTGTGGTTATGGCTCCGGGTCAGTTCGGTAAACGGGCTGAAATCCAGGCAACCAGATCGGACAGGACCTGCGCTTTTTCAGGTTCGTTCATGGTCTCGTGGTAGAAACCCTCAAATAGCTTCAGGGTCTTGTCTGTCGACTGGGCTTTATTATAGAGTTGCTTGCTGCCTTCTGGGTCGGTGATGCGGTCGGCGGTGCCGTGAAATATGTAAAAGGGGTATTCGACTTCTTTGAACCGATGCTGAATTTGCCGGGTGGCCTTTACGAGTTCGGCCCCGGTTCGGGCGCGGGTGCCGCCGGTGTACATCAAGGGATTCGTTTGGTGATAGCTGACAATGGCTGGATCACGAGAGACGAGGGTACTGTCCAGTTTCACCGTTTGGAGCTTCGGTGCAAGTGCTCCCAAGAGGCCGGATACTTTTTGCAAAACCGGAGACAAATCAGCGGGGAGTTTCAGGGCTGGGCTACTCAGGATGAGGCCCTTCACGTTGGGTTGGTGCTGTAAGGCATAACGCAACGTCACCAATCCGCCGGCACTGTGCCCCATCAAAAATACAGGGGCCGAGGCTATCGCTTCCGAGACATGCGCTATAAAACCCTTCAGGTCTGCTACGTACTGACCGAACCGCTCCACATACGCACGCATCCCCCCCGACATTCCGTGACCCCGCCAGTCATACGTGAGCAGGCTATACCCCGCCTGGTTCAGGGATTCAGCGACATGGGCATACCGACCACTATGCTCTGCATAACCGTGGACCAGGAGCACATTTGCTCGGGGAGCATCCACCTGCCACATGCGAACAAATAGTTTCAGGCCGTCCGCTGATGAAAAGGTGGATTCGTGGTAGGCCATACTGGTTACACTTGCGTTGCCGGCACCAGGGCACGGTCCGGGTAGTCGGTAAAGATGCCGTCTACCCCAAAATGCCGCATCCGTGCGATGTCTTCCGGCTGGTTCACGGTGTAGATCCACACCCGAAGGCCACGATCATGGGCATCATCGACGAGTTCCTGGGTCACGGTACGCAGGTGGAGGTTCACTGAGTAAGCTCCCATATCCTCGGCCAGTTTGGTATGCTTCAGGGGCCATCCCGGCATCAGCACCCCTATTCTGACATCAGGCGCAAAGGCTTGGGCAGCAACGAGTTGCGCATGGTCAAATGAGGAAACCAAGAAGTCTTCGATGGCATACCCTTCCTCAGCAACGGCCCGTGTTAACCGTTCGGTGACTGGTGCAGCTGTTGCTGGACCTTTAAGTTCAACATTTAACCCGGCCCGATGGTCAATGCAGGCTATCACTTCATCCAATGTGGGGATCTGTTCACCTTTTCCTGCATCCAGCGTTCGCAGGTAGGCGAAGTTCTGTTCCTGGATGCGACCGGCGCCGTTGGTCGTGCGGGAGAGCGTATCATCATGGAACACCATCAAGTGTCCATCCACATAATACACATCCACCTCAATCCAATGCGCCTCCAATTCCAGGGCTTTCCGAATAGAACGGAGGGTGTTCTCCGGTTCATACCCGGCTGCCCCCCTATGGCCGATGGTGATCATATTTCGTTCTACGTGCTCAATGTGCAAAGCCTGCCCCAAGCCCTGGGTGTTTAGTCCCACGGTGCGACGTTTCTGATTTCAGGTGATGAGGTTACTCCTCTTTTTTCCAGAAGGCGATGCCGCCGGCTTGTTTGCCTACGTCTACACTGGTAACCTTTTGCGTTGTGGAAAGATCAATGAGGTCTACCGTTCCAGGTTCGCCGCCGATGCCTTCTACGGTGACCATAGCGTACCGGCTGTCCGGGGTGATCGTGATGCCATGGGGGACTTTGCGGGTCGTCGGGATGCGGGCAACCTCCGTCCCGGATTTCAGGTGCCAGATGCCGACTGCTGCGTCAGATTTATAGGTGACCACCAGGTGTTCACCATCCGGGGTTACTTCAACGTTGTACGGGCCTTTGCCGGTCTTGAATTTTCGGGTCACCATCCAGGCTTTCAGGTCCACTTCGGCAACGACGTTTGCGCCGTTGTAGGCCACGTAGGCATGTTGGCCGTCCGGATGCGGAATCACCCATGTGGGTTTGGCAACCGGGTGTTTCATGTCTCCCCCTGGCATACCGTGATGTCCCTCGTGCCCACCGCTCTGTTCGGCCAGGTTCAGGGTACGGGTGATTTCGAGGGTCTGGGCATCAATCTCGTAGAGTTCATCGGACATCATGGCCAATGAATAATGAAACAACCCATCTGGCGAGAGCCGGGAGCCGTGTGGCATCACGCCGGTTTCGATCCGGGTAATTTCCGTCATGGTTTCGGGATCTACAACAGATACGGTGCTTGGCTCATGATCACCATGTAAATTGAAATTCACGGCATACAGCAATCCCGTCGCTTTTGAGATTTGCATCGTGGCCGGAAACAACCCCAATTCCACCTTATCGACCAGGGTATTGGATTCGGTTTCGTATTTGTACAACAGGCCAAAGGGTTGCCCGTGGGCAAGGGTCAGGTACCAGTATTTTCCGTCCGGGCTTACGGTAAGTCCGTGGGGACCTTCGATTTCCGTCGGCCATTGCCCAACAGCGATGCGCTCGACAACCTCAGCCTTTGCACCATCGAATCGGATGAGGTCTACGGTGTCTTCCGATTCCGCTGCTACATAAGCGTAATACTGCTGCGCCTTGGCCGGGGCAGCCAGGAGCAGCGCAAATACAATAACCAGATACCGACTATACATGAGGCTTAGAAAAGACGTTACGGAGCAGGGTTCTGAGTGGGCAAGATACGACGTGGTGGGGTTTTATTCACAGGGCTGGTTCACTGTTGTTACGCCGCTTGTCGATGATCTTGTGCATTTCGACCATGTTGAATGGGCCAAGACGGCATAACAGGACAGGTTCAAACTCAGTGCAAAGGGGCTTCTGGTAACGCTTTCTGGAGGAACCGTTGGGCATTCCCACCCATGATCTGTTTGACCTCTTCAGGTGTAAAGTTCGCCTGGAGCAGCGCCTGGGTCAGGTGGACCATGTTTGCAGCATCGAAAGCAACCGTGATGGCCCCGTCGTAGTCTGATCCTAACGCGACGTGTTCCACCCCAACCAGATCGGCTACATGCCGCATAGCACGAGCAATGGCGTTGGGATGTACGCCACATACCGCTCCATCCCAAAATCCAATCCCGATCAGCCCTTCCACACCTGCAATACGTCGGACCTGGTCATCGGTGAGGTTGCGAAGGCCTTCGCACGTTGCCTGGACCCCGGTATGAGAAACCACAACGGGCCGTGTAACCCGATCCAGGACTTCGGAAACGGTTTGTTCGGAGGCGTGGGCCAGGTCGATGATGATGCCCAGTTGCTCCATCCGGTGCACCACACTGCGCCCCAGCGGCGTAAGGCCCTTCTTTTCCAAGCCGTGGGCTGAACCGGCCACTTCATTGTCGAAGAAGTGGGTCAACCCCATCATCCGGTACCCGGCCTCGTACAGCCGATCGACATTTTCCAGCTTACCTTCCAGGGCGTGCAAACCTTCAATGGCTAAAATCCCCCCCACCGAAAGTGCATTTCCGGCCTGGCTAAATCGCTCCAGGTCCGATTTGTAGTTCAGAAGCACAAGACGGCCTTCACTCTCGGAAGCTGCGCGTCTGAATTTTTCTGCCTGATACAACGCACGTTCCGTCAGATCAAACCAGGTACCCACCGGCCACCGCTGGGCCACCAGCAGTGGGGTAAGCATATCTGAATCAGCAGGGTTGCTTTCGTAATTCAGCCCACGCGGGGTTTTGATCACCGCAGAGAAGATCTGTAACCCGACCTTGCCATCGAGAAGCCTGGGGATATCCGTGTGCCCACGTGCCGTGCGCTTGAGGGGGTCCCGATCCCAAAGGAGCAGGTCATTGTGCAAGTCTGCGACAAGCAAGGTTTGATGCAACTGCCGTGCTTCTTCTGAAACGGAGCCAATACCGATTTCTTCCAGCCGGTTCACGTTCTGATCAATATACCCAGGCACAAGGGTAAAAAAGAGAATAAGGCCCAGGATCAGGATCATGAACAATCCTAATTTTAAGTACGCCATGGATTTGGAGCAGTAGCGGGTTAAGAAGCTCCCATAGTTCTCCCAAAGGTTGCCCCATTAAGGTAGCGAATTATCTTAAAATGTAACGACTATTTCTGCCCCTTTTTTCAAGAATCTCGCAGCATGAAGGCGGAAGGACCGGGTTCAGTCCGGAAAAAAGAAGTGCCTTCCGTCAGGCCAGGAAACGCATCGATATAGTGGTTTTTCCACTGCTCCATAAACCCCTCGGCCCGGTCACGATCCACCATCGCCCAGACTGCTCCCCCGAACCCGGAGCCAAACGAAGTGGCTGCGATTGCCCCAAGGGAACGGGCCGATTGAGCCAACAGAATGGTTTGCGGGATCTGATTGCCTAACAAATGAATGGCTGCTTCCTGTGAACGATCCACGGTATCTCCAAACCGGACCCAGTCTCCATGCATCAGGGCATCAACCGCCATTGGGATTATTTCTTCATTTTCGACCAGAAAATGCTTGAACCGGGCCCTGAGTTGATTGGGGTCAAACCCATCCGGGGCGTGGCTTTTCAAGGCCTCCAACAAAGAGGACGGGCTGTACCTGGGATTGGCGAGCACAGCCGCAAGGTGGACATCTGTTTCACCCGTTGCCCCTTGCCAGGCCTGAACAATGGCCTGCGCGGATCGAGACAACCAGTTGTAAGCCTGCTGGGCATCCCCCAGTTTTCGGGCATGAACCCCCGAGACCCCGACCACCCACTGGAAAGCATTCGGCCAGGGAATGGTTCGTTCGTGACGGGTGGGCGCATAAGCAAACTGTTGTACGGCCCCCGACCGGCTACAGAGAATGGCAGTGTGGTCTTGACTGCCTCCAAAAGTACCCACGCCAAAACGCCCCTTGAGCCCTTTATAGGACTGCCCGTTTTCGATGGTCCCCAGATACTCGGCCAACTGGAGCGGTGTAACGATGTGTTGACGGTAAGCCGGATGTGCTTTCAGGTTGTTGATCGCGCCCAGCATCAGAAACAAGCCAACCACCATCGCGCTCGAACTGCTCATACCAGCCGCTGGCGGCAAATTGCTCATTAGAAAGAGTTCTCCCCCTTTCAAGGCGCCCGGAAAATTCTTTACCAGCCGATGCGCAACGGTTTCCAGATACCGCGTCCAGTCTTTTGCATGAGGAGCCTGTGCCCGATTGAGATCCACTGTGCCCTCCGTACCACGAGATAAATCGGTCACACGAATGGCTGTTTCCGCACTCGGGATGGCAATCAGACACAAACCTCTTTGCAACGCACCTACAATGCTTCGCCCACCGGCATAGTCGGTGTGTTTGCCCAAAACTTCAACCCGCCCTGGCACAAAACAGGCATGTACTGGAGTTTCCGCACCGCGCCCATGGGCCTGTAAATGCTGTGCCATCCGATTAAACATCCACCCTACCCGGCTTCGTGCAGAGGGCATTAGGCCACCCCGGCGAAGCGATGCGTCCAACCAGTCCGCGTCCAAGAGCGTACGCAGCGTAATCATGCGTTTGAAAGTGTGAATGGTGGATAGCGTAGCAAACCGGGATGCTGTGATCTGAACAAAGAACCAAAAGGCACGAATCCTCTCTTGATTTGATATTACGTCATGGCCTCTTCAGAATAAATTTTTTTTGCTGCATAATAATGTTATTAATCAAACAATCCAATTAAACCAGGGCATTACCAATCGCCGTTTCCATCAACTTCAACGGCCCGCCACAAATACCAGCTTGCAACCGACCGATACGGCATGAATCGCACACCGTAGGCGCGTAATTCCTTGGGGGTTGGCCGTTTTTCAAGATCGTAGGTGATTCTGAATCCATTTTGTACGCCAAGGTCAGTTACCGGCCACACATCTGGCCGCCCCAGGTTGAAGATCAAAACCATCTGTACGGTCCAGGGGCCAATGCCCCGTACCGTCGTGAGCCGCTGCAGGATTTCCTCGTCGCTCATCGCTTTGAGGGCTTCCAGCGTTGGAGGCACAACGCCGGCCTGGGCCTTTTCCGAAAGGTCCTTTACGGCCAACGTTTTCGCTCTGGATAACCCCGCACCCCGTAGCCGCTCCGGTTCGATGTCCAGTATTTCTTCCGGTGAGGGTGGATCCTCCCGATCAAACAGCGCACAGACCCGCCGGTAAATGGTTCCGGCTGCTTTGCCAGAGAGTTGCTGATAGACAATGGACCGCATTAAGGCCTGGAAAGGATCATGCATATCCCGCAACTCCAGCGTACAAGGCCCGACGATATCCATCAGCCGACGCATGGGAGGTTCCAGAATGAGTAGCCGGTGGGCTTCGTTTAGATCGTAGGAAATCATTTACGTTCTACGTGAGACGCGTGACGTGCCGATGTGAGACGTGCGACGCGTGACATGCCGATGTGCGGCGTGCGACGCGTGACGTGCCGATGTGAGACGTTCTCGGCATTGGCGCCAAACCCTGTAGGGACACGGCATGCCGTGTCCGTGGGAAATTTGTTGAAGCATCGACGCTTTTTTCGAGTGTAGAGATGGGTTGAGAAAATCGTGAGGAAGGAAGGCAGATTAACACGGAGAATAACCGATCAGGGTTCCACTTTAGGAGAATTTAAGGGGGTGGGTTTTTTCCATGGGTTAAAACTTGCTTCATCAGGGGGTTGCGAAGTATCATCAAGGGTACCTTTCCGTATCTACCCCGTTCAGTCCCAACGCCTATTTTTATGGAAACTGCCTCCTCCCCCAATGCCTCGACCAACGGTAGTTTGGTCAACCGCATCCTGACTAAAATTGAAGTGATCGGTAACAAACTGCCAGACCCGGCGATGCTGTTCCTGATTGCATTGATCATCGTCTGGGTGCTCTCCGCGCTTTTGTCACCAGTTTCATTTACGGACATTGATCCACGCTCCGGCAACCCGATCCAGGTCAACAACCTGCTCACCGGTACGGCGCTCACCACATTTATGGCGAATATGGTCACCATCTTCACCGGCTTCGCGCCGCTGGGTGTGGTCCTGGTGGCCATGCTCGGTGTAGGTGTGGCCGATGAGGCGGGGTATTTCAACACCAGCATCAAATTGCTGCTCAGCAAAACCTCAGCCTCCTTGCTCACACCGATGGTCATTTTAGTGGGCTTGCTGAGTCACAGTGCTGTGGATGCCGGTTACGTGTTGGTTATCCCGCTAGGGGGGATCATTTTCTACGCAGCGGGCCGGCACCCTGTGGCCGGGATTGCGGCGGCTTTTGCCGGGGTGTCCGGCGGCTTTAGTGCCAACCCGATCCCTTCCGCACTCGATCCGCTCTTGCAGGGGTTCACCCAACCCGCCGCCCAGATCATCAACCCGGATGTGTTGGTCAACCCCCTGTGTAACTATTTCTTCACGGCCATCTCCAGCATCCTGATTATCGCCCTCGGCTGGTACGTGACCGACCGCATCGTAGAACCCCGCCTGAACCGCAACACCCCCGTCGATGACGATGCCGAAGAATCACCGGACATGGGTGTCATCGACGCGACCGAGCGCAAGGCGTTCTGGTGGGCGACGTTTGCCATCGGGGTTGGACTGGTCTTGCTGGTGCTCTCCCTGCTCCCCGCCGACTCGGCCTTCCGCGACCAGAATGGCTCGTTAAACTCCTTCCAGGCTCCGATCATGCAGTCCATCGTCCCTTTGATCTTCCTGCTCTTCTGGATACCCGGCATTGTATATGGCATCATCTCTGGTAAATTCAAAAAGTCCAAAGACATGGTAGATGCCATGAGCAAGGCGATGGGCGATATGGCCTATTACATTGTGATGGCCTTCTTCTGTGCCCTGTTCGTGTATGCCTTCGGCCAATCCAACATTGGGGCTCTGCTGGCGGTGAAAGGTGCTGCCGGCCTGAAAGCCCTGGCCCTACCCGGCTCGGTAACCATCATTGGCATCGTCTTCCTGACCGCGTTTGTGAACCTGTTTGTCGGTTCTGCCTCGGCCAAATGGGCCTTGTTGGCCCCCATCTTTGTTCCGATGTTGATGCAAGTCGGGATTTCCCCGGAACTCACCCAGGCGGCCTACCGTGTTGGGGATTCCTCCTCAAACATCATTACGCCGTTGATGCCGTACTTCCCGTTGGTGGTGGTCTACTGCCAACGCTATGTCAAAGGCACCGGCATTGGCACGCTGACGTCGATCATGTTGCCGTTTAGCATCACCTTCCTGGTGGTCTGGACCATCTTCCTGATTCTCTATTGGGTCGTCGGCATTCCCCTTGGCCTCGGCGCTTCCTACGTGTACCCCCCAATGTAGGCATTGCAATTTCTCATCTCCGACTGGGCAAGGCAAAGGCCCAGCCGGAGATGTCTGCCTTGCACTTCTTCTTTATTTTCACGTCATTATAGCGTAAATTACGTTTCAACTGGAGGCAGTCTGGGGGTGCTCTGATCGTATGCAGTAATTGCGTAAGGTCAGATTCCTGATAGAGGCCTCACTTTCACTGCTTCGTTCTTTTCTTTGCCACAGGGACCTCTTTGTATCTATTGAAGTGGGTTCATAGGGCTCCCAAAACCCGTGAGGATTATGATGCATACCTACAAACCCCTTGCCCTCCTGTTCGTCATGGCTTTGCTATTGATGACCACGTCGACCCGTGCACAAATCGTCATCGATGCCGACCCTACAACCCCGCCCCCTGCCCTTGAGGCTACGATGTCGTATGCGATGGGCGCGGTCTTTACCGTCGATGTCTACCTGGTCATTCCAGGTGCCCCCCTTCCACCAGTGAATGCCTACGGCATTGCGATGGAATTTAATGACGTGGCCGGCATACTGGCGTTAGGTGGCGCTACGGTCGCCGACCCCATTCCGTCCGGACTCCTTGCCGCACCTCCGATGATTGTTCCACCCGTTGTGCCGACTGATCTGATGCCCCCCCCAGCTGGTGGCCCTTTCATTGCTCCTGGCGCCCCTCTCGTTTCTCCCGGTTTTGTACCTGCTGCACTTGGGCCAATGGGTCCTTTTACTGCTTCAGATGGCGGGGCTGGTATTTTTGAGGCGGCTCCTCTACCTTTTGGATTCCCGGCACCTGGAATGATACTCCTTCAGACGGTCCCGTTTACAGCTACAGCCCTCGGCATGTCGGACATCGCGCCCATTGGCCTGTTCACAGGTGGCCCAGCATGTGGCCCCCCTTTTCCGGTTGCAGGGACGCCCCCCCCTGCAGCCGTACTGCCACCTGTCTTAATTTGGCCCTGTGTCTGTGAATTGTACGATGCTGCAACCGGTGTAACCATTTGTCCGGGCATTGTGCCAGCCACCATCACCGTGACCACCCCCCTCCCGGTTGAACTGGTCTCGTTCGATGCACGCGTTGAAGGCAATACCGTCCACTTTACCTGGATGACCGCCACCGAAACCGATAACGTGGGCTTTGAACTAGAGCACCGCACCGTTGGCGACGGACGGGATGAAGATCAGGTCTGGCCCGTCGTTGGTTTTGTAGACGGCCACGGTACCACCCTTGAGGCACAGCATTATGCGTACGCCGTCGATATCCTCACGCCGGGGCGGCACCAGTTCCGGCTGAAGCAGATCGACACCGACGGAACGGCGCATTACAGTGAGATTGTTGAAACCCTCGTCGAAGTACCTGGTACGCACGCCTTGAGTGCTGCCTATCCCAACCCGTTTAATCCCCAAACTACGTTTTCCTTGACCGTTGCGAAGGAACAGCCGGTCATTGTGACACTGCATGACGTAACGGGCCGTCTCGTCAAGACGCTCTATGACGGCATCGTGCCGGCTCAAACGGAACAACAAATTCGTATTGACGGCACGGGCTTGTCGAGCGGGTTGTACATGTACCAGGCCGCTGGCACAACGTTCAGCGAGAGCCGGTCGGTGCTCCTGTCCAAGTAGCGATTCTTCCTTAACCCAAGTTGAAGATCAATGACCACGCTGCCCTGGTGGCGTGGTCATTTTTTTTAGCGAGGAAGCCGTTCCGGTAAATCGGCGACGGTGTAGGCCATAACGGCCAAAGTGGCTACGCTGAGGGCCATTTCATGCGGGTCCAATTTGTCGATGGTATCGGCGTGGGTATGATGGTACCAGAAATATTTGCTGCCCTCTACCCGCAGGCCCATTCCGGGTACCCCTTCGCGCATGAGGGGGCCGATATCGGCCCCGCCGCCGCCACGGGTGATTTCTCCTGCCCCAATCGGCTCCAGCAGCTTGCCGATTCGCTGGATGATGGCAAAGGCTTCATCACTTCCAGTGAAGCCATACCCCAGCGGTTTGAAGACCCCGGAGTCGGATTCCATGGCCAGAATGTGGTTCGCGACCTTCTCGCCCTGGTTGTCTTTATAGGCCACGCCGCCCCGTAGGCCGTTTTCCTCATTGGTCCACAGCACCACCCGAACGGTACGGCGCGGACGGAGCCCAAGTTTGTGCATCAAGCGGACTGCCTCCCATGCGGCAACGCATCCCCCCCCATCGTCCATTGCGCCTTGCCCGACGTCCCAGGAGTCAATGTGCCCACCTAACACCACCACTTCTTCCGGGAACTCCGAGCCGGTGATTTCAGCCATGACGTTGCGGGAGGTGGTATCCGGCAGGGTTTGGGCTTCCATCTTCAACCGGACGACCACTTTTTGCCCGCGTTTCGTCATGCGGTCGATCATTTCAGCATCTTCGAGGGTAATGGCTGCGTGTGGAATTTTTCGAACATCTTCCTCATACCGCATGGCCCCGGTGTGTGGGGTTTGCATCCCGAAGGGACCCACAGAACGAAGGAGGCCGGCCACCGCCCCGGCTTTGGCAGCCGCAACGGCCCCACGCCCCCGGTATTGTACGGTTCTGCCGTAGGACGTGAACGGCACATTAAACAGGACAATTTTACCCGCTGCTTCGGCAGCACGGGCTTCCAGATCCTCGAAGCTATACACCACAAATACTTCGCCTTCAATCCCTTCCGGGGGGGTCCCTACACTGCCTCCTTGCGCCAACATCGGCATGTTATGGGGCCGGGGTTCGACCATCATCAGGGATTCTTCTCCCCGTACCCAGTGGGGCACCTGCACGTCCTCGGCCCTGACGTTTTCCAGTCCGTCGGCTTTCATTTCGGCCAGGATCCAATCGAGCGCATCTTCCAGGTTTTGAGAACCGCTCAGGCGTGGACCAAAGGTGTCTACCAACTCGGCGAGGCGGTCATAGGCTGCACTATCGGCCAGGGCCGCGTCGATGAGTTTCTGTGCGGAGGCATGGTAGTTTTCAACGATGTGGGTTTCAACACGGGCCGGTGGAGCTTCCTGTGCAGAAACCGGAAGGGCAAACAGAATCAACAGACAGGCAATACGTAGGGGCATGGCGTTAAGGCAATGGCGGTGACAGGAAAAACAGAATGGAGAAAGTACGCCGTTTGCCGGGCCTTCACAACCCTGTCCCATTGACAGACTGAATACTGTAGGTTAGATTCTTTCATTTCCAACTCTGCATCCACGATCCTGTAGAAAACATGGACCCCAGAAAAGGTTGGGCCGCGCTGTTTTGTGTGGTCCTCGCCCTCTTTGGCGCAATGAGTGGCTACCGCTGGCTTACGGTCGTAGCCCTGGGCATCTGGGTTGGGGCCATGCTCGTGTTTGGCCGGGGAGAACGACATCCCCCGTTGCACATCGACCCGGAAGATGAGGGTCAACCCTAGTGTGAATTAGGGAAAAAGGCGGCTGACCCATTCTAGCATGCGGACTTGCATTTCCACATGCCCATGTTGGGCCTCAACGTTGATGTACGGGATGCCCTCCCGTCCACTAAAGACGGAAAGGGAGCCATCGTCTGTGGCCTGGGCATTGTCTTGCAGAATCACGTTGTACCCGGCATCACGGGCTGCCTCGAAGAACCGCCGGTCCGTCACATAGAAAAAATCATCCGGATCCGTACCGGGTTCGATGTGGGCAGCTTCTGCATCGGATTCATAATCTCCCCCTGCTGCATAGTCGGTAATCATATAGTTTTGATCCGTGTTGTTATGTACGGTTACGATGCCTCCCCCACGGCTGAGTTCGTATCGGGCCAGTATCTGATCTGCAAAGGTTCTCACGGCTTGTAAGGCTTCTTCGGTAAAATTTTCTTCTCGTTCCAGGGTACGCCGGGCGCCAGCATCGGTGAACATCCGGTTGGGGTCAAACCTGTACGATCTCCCGTTTAATTCGAACGCAATCAATCGCTCCCCGCTGTGGCTCAAGGTGACCAATTGCCCCCCTTCCTTCCTGATGACTTCCCGCCCGGCCTCCACAGCCGTGTTTTCGTCGTCATGCATATTAAACAATGTAAACGCCCGATCTCCTGACGCATACATCTCCACCTGAACCGTTGCCGAGCCTATGGTAAATACATCGCTTGAAGAGGTGAGCGCCTTGGACCCAGCACAGGAAGAAAGGATCAGGCATCCAAGGCACAGGAGAAGGCGGATAACTGGTGATTTATGATTGGGCATTGGTAATTGGTGATTTTTTGTGATATTGGGCAAACCAAAATAACAAATCATCAATCACCAATCCCATATGATCACGGATTCGACGCATTTATTCGCCTTTTTGGCCGGCATTCTGGGCCTGGTGTTCTGGCTCAGTACCCTGAAACCCCTCCAGAAGCTGTTCACCTACCTCCCCCCCGTCATCTGGGCCTACTTTGTGCCGATGTTTGCGACCACGTTTGGCATCATCCCCGGCCAGGCTGAGGTGTATGAATGGATGCGGACGCATTTTCTGTTGATCGCCCTGTTTTTGATCATGCTGAGTGTGGATGTACCGGCCATCCTGAAACTCGGTCGACTGGCATTTATCATGATGATTGCCGGGACCATCGGCATTGTTTTGGGGGGGCCGATTGCCTATGCGGTATTTAAGGGCGCGCTCCCCCCTGAAGCCTGGAAAGGATTTGCCGCGCTCTCCGGCAGTTGGATCGGGGGCAGTGCCAACATGCTGGCGGTACAGGCCCATGTGGGGACCCCCGATAGCATGATGGGGCCCATCATTGTGGTGGATACCGTGGTGGGCTACGGCTGGATGGGGGTGTTGCTGTTTCTCAGTACCTTTCAAAACCGCTTCGACAAGTGGGTCGGCGCAGACACCAATGCCATCGCCGAGACCAACGCCAAGTTCGCTGCCCTTGACCAAACCCGCCGCCCCACCGACCTGGGCGACTTTGCAATCCTCGTTGGGCTGGGCATTGTGGGGGCGATCGGTGCGATCCTGCTGGCCGATGTACTCCCGGTGGTCCGCACCCCTTCCGGCACAACCATCATTGGCACGGGCACCTGGCGGGTCTTGCTGGTGGTGACCGTCGGATTGGCGTTATCCTTTACCAAGGTTCAAAAACTGGAAGAGGTTGGGGCCTCCAAGGTTGGATATGCAGCACTGTATCTTTTGCTCACCGCGATTGGGGCACAAGCCGACTTGAAGGCAGTCCTGACGACCCCCGTGTTCCTTGTGGCAGGCGCCCTATGGATCGCGGTGCATATCGTCATTCTTTTCACCACAGCCAAGATCTTCAGGGCCCCGCTGTTTTTTGTAGCCACCGGGAGCATGGCCAACATTGGGGGTGCCGCGAGTGCCCCGGTTGTGGCCGGGGTCTACCACCCCGCACTGGCACCCGTGGGTGTTCTGATGGCCGTGGCCGGGTATATCCTCGGCATCTATGCCAGTTTTTTCCTCAGTACCCCCCTTCTGGAATGGGTAGCCGGCTGGTAGGGTTAGCGCTCAAGGGACAAAAACAGGCGGTTGAATTTTAGCATGCGCTGCTTTGAGTTGTTGCAGCATACTGTGAATCTCATTATCCATTATGCCGACCTCTTCGTCCCGGAGGCATTCCGCGTCGTCTTGCAGCTCCAGATCCATTGGATCGATGGCAATACGCCATTTGATGTTTTCCCCGGGTTCGGCTCCCTTCTTTTGATTCGCCATTTTTCCTCTCTCGATGCGGTTCCTGTGCGCCTCTTGGAACCGGGTACATGCTGATCGTAATGCCGACAGTCCGGTTTGCCCCGATGAAGGTGGATTGTGGGTGTACACCTGGGCAGGTGGTCGGTCTGTATTGGCCGGCTTTGCTTACGCCTCACAAAGTTGTATGGGCCTGGCATTGCGGGATGCCGTTTCGCGTTGGGTATAAGATAGGCCCATCAGATTGTTTTTTCAACCGTATATTCAATTGATCTTCAACATTGTCAATTTCCAAGTTTCTCTGATGACCAACCTGATTCTAGTCGGCGACCGTGTACTGATCAAACCCGGCGAACCCAACCAGCAGACAACCTCTGGATTGTACCTGCCTGCTTCCGTCAAACAAAAGGAACGCATACAGGGTGGGCAAGTGGTGAATGTCGGGCCAGGCTACCTCATGCCCAATCCCGATTTTGATGATGAACCCTGGTCTGCGTCCCAACCAGCCGTTCGGTTTTTGCCCCTCCAGGCACAGGTCGGGGATTATGCCTTCTTCTTGCGCAAAGAGGCCATCGACCTGGAGTACGAAGACGAAACGTATCTGATTATCCCCCACCAGGCGATCCTGGCCCTCGTACGTAAACAACCGGATGAACGGGACTTGTACGGATAGTAGCTACACCGGAGGCGCAATTTCGACACATCTGACCAGGCTCTCCTTTCGCATCCAATGGGCACAAACGTATACAAATTCCCTTGCGCTATTATTTTCCTAAACGATTAAGGATTTTACTTTTAAGGATTGATCCGTTGTGATTCCCAACTTCGCGTTCTATACGATTATGTAACCAATTTCCGTTCGATGCGTTCATGTGGGCAAAAGGTCGGGCATTTTGATCCCATCGCCCGGCCAGGTTTATCCCTTGAGCTAAAGGCAAGCACAATATACAGAGGTGGTGCATGCCAAGGGAAGCCAGACAGTACCCGTGCCCTTGTTTCACGCAGGACCCATTTCATTATGTTAACTGTTCAGCGAAACCGACGCAAATACGGCAAGGCCGAAATCCTGAGCATCCTCAATCGGTCCATACCCGTTTCTCGCCGTGCCAAAACACCCATTCCAACCCCTGCGCCCCTGGCCCCGCTCAAGGCCCATGCAGGACTTGAACCCCAGACGACCCCGCTGACCCGAAGGGAAGCCGAGCACCTGATTCGACGTACGCAGTATGGGGCAACCCCTGATGAACTGGCGGAATACATCGGTCGGCCAGCCGATCAGGTAGTGGATGAATTGGTGAATGCGGCCCTGGCCCTGCCCAATGCCCAACGCCCCGACTGGGCCGATACCCGCCCGCCCGAAGAAAACGCTTCGGAAGAGGAGTTCATGGCGTTCGAAGAACAAAATTTTGAATGGCTCTTTTCGTTTACCGGGGACGTACACCGCCGCACCTACACCGACGGCCTTCGGGAAAAGCTGACCCTGCTCTGGCACAACCATTTCGTGACCGAATACGAGACCTACTTTCTGGCTGCATTTGCCTATCGGTACGTGGATGTGCTCCGCCGCCATGCACTCGGCAACTTCAAGGCCTTTGTGCGTGAGATCGGCACGACCCCTGCGATGCTGTTCTACCTCGATGGGTACCTGAATGTGGTCGGCGCGCCCAATGAGAACTACGCCCGTGAGCTGGTTGAGTTGTTTACGATGGGCATTCGGGATCCGCAAGGTAACCCCAATTACACCGAGCATGACATTGAGGAAATGGCACGGGCCCTCACAGGCTGGACCGTGTACTGGCAAGAACTGCAGGAACTTTACGCGCCGTGGAACCACGACAACGGCAGCAAGACCTTCTTTGGCCGAACCGGCAATTTTGGGTACGATGATGTGATCAACATCATCTTTGAAGAGCGTGCCCCTCAGATTGCCAACTTCATTGCCCGGAAAATCTACAAGGAGTTTGTGTACGCGACCCCCAATGAGGACATCGTCGTTCAACTGGCCCAGGTATTTCTGGACAACGATTTCGAGATTGCACCCGTCATTCGCACCCTCCTGAAGAGTGCCCATTTTTTTGAGATCCAGGTCATTGGGGCACGGATCAAAAGCCCGGTTGAACAAATCACCGGCTTCCTAAAATCCATACCCAGCGCTCCTGACGAATCACATCTGGTGCTGTGGCACTGGCTTGCGGCCACCCTCGACCAGTGGGTATTACAACCGCCCAACGTGGCCGGTTGGCCCGGTCATCACTTCTGGGTCAACACGTCCAAACTGCCGCAACGGTGGGACGTTCTGGGCTATCTGCTCTGGGACGACGATGATACGCCGCCCGTGGATGTCATCGAACTGGCTGAGCAAGTGCATGACCCCAACGACCCACACAGCGTTTTCCGGTTGGCCGAAGGGTTGGCAGCCCATCTGCTTCCCATCCAGTTGGAAGAAATCAAATTGGATGAATCCAGCGACCCATTCGGCGGGGACTTAATCAGCAACCCTATCCCTGATTTTGTGCAAAACGGCCCGCCACACCTCGCGGTTCTTGCCAAACGCTTGCTCCTGGGTACCCCCTGGTACGAATGGGACTTGTACCGGACCAACGCGGAAGACTTCCTCAAGATTTACATGGGCTACCTCCTTGAAATTCCGGAATACCAGTTGGTGTAATCCTAATATTTTCAAGAACGGCCCTTTACCCTGACGCTCATGTGTGACCATTCTCCCAAAACCCGAAAAGGCGCACGGCTACAAGACGGCGCTGCCCATTCCGAAGACCATAGCCGATGGTCACGTCGGCAATTTTTGTCCTCGCTGGGCCTGGCCTCAGCCGGTACAGCCCTGATGTTGGGTTCCAGCCGTACCCGCCTCCTGGCGCAGACAACTCCACTTGGCCCCCTTAATGCAACAGACACAGATCGCATCCTGGTATTGGTCCAGCTCGACGGGGGAAACGATGGCCTAAATACCATCATCCCGTTTACCAATGACCAGTACTACCGGCAGCGCCCGAACCTGGGTATCCGACGCAACCAGACGTTGGAAATTACGGATGAACTGGGGTTGCATACTGCACTGGCCCCCCTGCTGGACACCTACAATGACGGGCAGATGGCGATTGTCCAGAACGTCGGGTACGCCATGCCCGATCAGTCGCATTTTCGTTCGATGGACATCTGGATGTCTGCCAGCGATGCCGATCAATACGATTCCTCTGGCTGGAGTGGCCGCTACCTGGAAACCGTCCACCCCGATTTTGTTCAGAATCCCCCCGCGCAACCCCTGGGTGTGCAGTTGGGTGGTACCTCCTTGATGTTTCAGGGGCGCGAAAACAACATGGGCATGACGGTAGACAACCCCGAGGTGTTCGAGCGCCTCGCGGAAAGAGGCACGGTCTACCGCGTCGACGACCTTCCGCAAACGACCTACGGGAGCGAAATGCATTTTGTCCGGACCGTCGCCAACAATTCCTTCCGTTATGCCGGGGCGTTGCAAACCGCCGCCCGTGCCGGTTCCAACCGGGAGACCTACGACACCAACCTGACCCTATCCCAAAACCTTTCCATTGTTGCCCGCCTGATCCGGGGGAATCTGGGGGCAAAGGTGTATATGGTCAGTATCGGCGGGTTTGACACCCATGCTGAACAACCAGAACTTCACGCCCAACTGCTTTCCGAGTTGGCGACGTCCTTGCGCGACTTTATGGCCGACCTCAAATCAGACGGATTGATGGATCGGGTGATGGTAATGACCTTTTCTGAATTTGGCCGGACCATCTGGGAAAACGGCTCCAGCGGCACCGATCATGCCACGGCTGCCCCTATGTTTTTGTTTGGCCCTTCCGTCGCAGGTGGCCTGTACGGCTCCGCACCGGACCTGACCAACGTCAATGACATCGGAGATATGGTCCATCAGTACGATTTCCGTCAGGTGTACCAAGCCGTCTTATCCGATTGGCTGGGCGTCCCTGCCGACTCCATCTTACCGCGTACCCTTGAACGTCTTCCGCTGGTGAACACGGTACCAACGGCCAATGAATCGCCCCATATTCCAGAAGCGTTCAGTCTCGGTCAAAACTACCCGAACCCGTTTAACCCGAACACCCAGATCCCGTTTGCCCTCACACAAGCAGGTCAAGTGGACCTGAAGGTTTATGATGTTTCCGGGCGTGCGGTGCGTACCTTAGTCAGCGGCGTGCAACCTGCCGGTAGACATCAGGTAAACTTCGATGCCGCTAAACTCCCCAGCGGCACCTACGTATACCGCCTCAAAACCCCGTCAGGCGTTCAAACCCGAAAAATGACACTCGTTCGTTAATCCCTCCTCCCTTGCATCTACGCCTCTGTCTGCTGATTTGCATGACCCCAGCGCTGCTTCCGGCACAAGACGCCGATATTGTACGGTATTTCAAATGGGGGTATGAAGATGCCTGGCACATGGCGAAGGAAGTATCAGGCAAAGATGTGTTGGTGGTTGCCGGGATCGGTGCAGCATTGGTTCCGCTTTCCTTACTTGATGAACCCCTGGCCGATGCGGCCTACCGGGAATATGAGGGGACGCTTGGATCGGCCATTTCCGGGGTGAATGAACTGCCCTTCGTGTTTGCCGGCATTTCAGCCAGTGCGGCCCTTATGTCTCTGGGCACGAACAACCGAACCCTCAAGGATGCGGCCTTTACCTCACTTCAATCCGGAGGATATACCCTGGCCGTGACGTATTTTCTGAAAACAGTCATTGGGCGGCAACGTCCGTTTTCAGAAAAGGGGGCACACACCTTTGCGCCCTTTTCGGGGCTGGACCTTTCCTTTCCTTCGGGTCACACGAGCCTCATGTTTGCGCTGGTCACGCCGTGGGTGATGTACTATCCCAACCCGTTTACCTATGGCCTGTGGGTGGTGAGTGCCGGGACCGGCTTTGCGCGGATGGCCAAAAATCGACACTGGTTCACGGATGTGATTGCAGGCGGACTGATTGGGACTGGCTTTGGTGTTGCCCTCTCCCACCGGCATCAAGCATCTGAGGAACACTTATCCTTCCACCCTGCCCTTTCCGGATTTCAATTCACGTTCAGGTTCTAACTGCAATCTCCCAATCGGGAACGTAGGATACCGGCATGTATTCAAAACACATACTGGCGTTACGTCCTACCGCTCCTGCTCGAATGCTGGCTCGTTTTCTTTTTCTGTTTTTTTTCTCCGTGACGGCTGCTTGGGCACAACCGACTTCCCTCCGGTTTGAACACCTGACCACCGAGAACGGCCTCTCCCACAATAACGTGCGCAGCGTCACACAAGACCGGCAGGGGTTCATTTGGGTTGGTACGCAGAGTGGCCTCAACCGCTATGACGGGTATACCTTTACGGTCTATCGAAACACCCCGGATGATGTGAAGTCCCTATCCAATAGTGAAGTGTGCGGGATCTTTGAAGACCAGGCTGGCCGGTTTTGGGTAGGCACGTTCGGAGGAGTTAACCAACTGGATCGCATAACCGGGCGCTTCAAACGATACCCGCTCGGCACGGCACCCCATGAGGCAGAACCAGGGGCATGTGTCTTTTACCAAGATCAGTCCGGCACCTTGTGGCTCGGTACCAATGTGGGCCTGTTTCACTATGATGCCAGCCTGGATCAATTTGTGGCATACCCCGATTGGGGCACAGGTGCTGCCCACGCCATTGGTGAGGCCCCAGATGGTGCCCTCTGGGTGAACAAGCTCCAGAATGAACAACTGGCCTTATACCGCATTGCGCCGGACCGAACACTGCGCCAGACCATTTTATCAACGCATCCATACCAACAGTTGCTCTTTGATCCCCAAGGCAACCTTTGGTTGAGTGGCCCCACCCTGGTTCGGTTTGACACAGAGACGGGCACGGTGGTCTCGATGCCAAATGCGCCCTCATATCAGGCTACCCTCTGGATGCACCAAGGGCATGATGGGGAACTCTGGATAGGCACGATGCAAGATTTACACCGCTTCGACCTAAAGACCCGGTCCTTCACAAGGTATGACATCAACGACCGTTCAAATGGCCTAAGTGACGAAATTTTTGCCGTTCACCAGGATCAAGCTGGTATTGTTTGGGCCGGCACCCCAATCGGCCTTTATCTAGGAGGCCCAGCCGCCCAGCCGTTTCGCACCAACCTGGTAAATCAAAAAGATCCTGTACACACATCTGAAGACCCTGATGATTCAATCGTCGTGTCTATTTCAGAAGATGAGACCGGCAACTATTGGATAAGCACCTACGATCAAGGGGTGAGCCGCATAGGTCCCAACGGTAAGCGCCGAAACTATCGACATGATCCGCGTGACCCTGAAAGCCTCTGTAGCGATCTGGTGTGGAAAATCCTGAAGGATCAATCTGGAACCCTGTGGTTTGCCGGAGACCAAGGGGTTTGCCAATACGTGCCGAGCATAGACGGGTTTGCTTTGAAAATGGGATCACCCACACCCTTTTTGAATATAGCTGAACAGGCAGACGGGACCGTTTGGGTAAGTAGCAAATCGGCGTTGTGCAGAGGACCGCAGAACAACGCCCCCCCTTACTGTTTCCCGTCGGAAAAGACTGGGGGGAGTGTTTCACATGAAGGACTCGATGCCCTGTGGGTAGACGAAGAAGCCGTTTGGACGGGGGGCTCAGGATTGAACAAACTCGATCTTAAAACCAATGTCTTTACTGCCTACCCGCTCATTGATGCAGAGGGCCAGCCCATTCAATCCTCTATTTGGATGATCACTAAAGACACCAACGGTGACCTCTGGCTCGGCACCAACGTTGGCCTCTTACACTTTGATCCAGAAACCGAAACCTATATCCAATACGGTGTATCGGAGGGATTAGCCGGCACGGTCGTCTATAGCATCCTTCAAGAACCAGGCGGTGCCCTCTGGTTGGGCACAAGTTCCGGGCTTTCCCGCTTCGATCCTCAAACGAAGACTTTCCGTAATTTCGATACGTCCGACGGCGTAGGGAGTGCGGAATTTAACCGACATGCCGTATACAAAAACAAGGAAGGGGTGTTTTTCTTTGGCGGCCTGAAAGGCATTACCTCATTTCACCCGGACGAGATACAGGCCAACACCTTTGTACCGCCTGTGCTGCTGACCCAAATCCAGGCTTCACGCCGTGAAGGGATCCGCCACATTTCCCCGTATGCACTGGAAACACTAACGCTCTCACATGACGACTATACGGTCTCGTTCGAGTTTGCCGCACTCAATTTTGTCAGTCCGGAAAAGAATCAATATGCCTATCAACTGGAGGGGCTGGATCCAGGCTGGATTCAAGCCGGCACCCGCCGGTTTGTAAGCTACACCAACATTCCACCGGGCACCTATACCTTCAAGGTCAAGGGGTCCAACAATGAGGGGGTTTGGAATGAGGCCGGATTGGCCTTGCCGGTTGTGGTCACCCCACCGTTCTGGCAAACGTTGTGGTTTCGGCTGATTGCAGTGGCCCTGTTGGGCGGGCTGGTCGTTTTGGCCTACCGGACGCGCGTGCAACGGTTGTTGGATGCGCAGCAATTGGCCCATTTGGCGAAAGAGAAGCAACGGAGTGAAGCCGAGGCGCGTCGGCTGGCGGAGTTGGACGCGGCCAAGAGTCGTTTTTTTGCCAACATTAGCCATGAGTTCCGCACCCCGCTGACGTTGATTATCAGTCCGCTCGAAGACACGAAAAACGCCCCCGCTCTACCGGCTTCCATCGAAAAACGTGATGCGGGCATTTTACGGCAGGCCAAACGGCTGTTGGCGCTCATTAACCAATTACTGGACCTCTCAAAGATTGAGGCCGGTCAGCTTACCCTCAACCTCCAGCCGGGAAACCTTACGGCATTCGTGCAGGCACGGGTGCGAGCGTTTGTGCCGCTGGCCGAGCGTAAAGAAATCGACCTGCAATTTCGGACAGAGGAGGCCAAATGCCTGACCACCTACGACCCAAAGCGCCTGACCACAGTACTTGACAACCTGCTTTCCAACGCACTAAAGTTTACGCCCAAAGGGGGCAAAGTATGGGTATCGTTGAGCCTACTGACAGGGCAATACAACACTAGGGTTTCCGATCTGGGTGACACGGTTCAAATACTGGTCAAGGATACCGGCCCCGGCATTTCCAAGGAGGATCTGCCGCTTATTTTCGACCGATTTGTTCAGATAAATGACTCAACGACCCGTACATATGAAGGCACCGGCATCGGCCTGGCGCTGGCAAGAGAACTGACCGAACTGCACGAAGGCCGGTTGCTGGTCGAAAGCGAAGAAGGATTTGGCACAACCTTTATCATGCAACTGCCCCTGCGGGTGGTTGACGCGGCCGGGATGCCTGCTTCGAAATCGGATACGCTTTTCGACGCACATACACCTTCAGCTGAGCCTGAGGACGCCACGCCCTCGTTTGAAGCCTCAACTGTTCTGGTGGTCGAAGATCATCCCGAGGTGCGCGCCTTGCTTCGTGAACAACTCGGCGGCGTGTATCACATCCGCGAGGCAGGTGATGGAGAGGCCGGGCTGGCCCTGGCCCGCGAGAATCCACCGGACCTCATCTTGAGCGATGTGATGATGCCGCATATGGATGGCTACGCGCTCTGTCGGGCCGTTAAAACCGACCCTGCTTTACAGCACATTCCGGTCATCCTTTTGACGGCCAAAGCCGACGAGGAGTCCACCGTGCAAGGCCTGGAAACGGGGGCGGACGACTACATCTCGAAACCGTTCAACCCGAATACCCTCCGCGCTCGTATGGCAAACCTGATTGCCGGCCGGAAACATCTGCATGAGGTACTGGGCAGGAGCGTGCAGGTGGGGCCGGCTAAAGTGGCCGTGACTTCGGCAGACGAGCAATTCTTGGAAGATGTGGTGGGCCTCATCGAAGCCCATCTGGAAGATGTCAACTTGAGTGTAGACCGCTTGGCCACGTTGACGGGCATGAGCCGTCGGCAACTGGAGCGCAGGTTTCGGGCCGTGCTGGACCAGACGCCGGCCGAGTTCATTCGGCAGTTTCGCCTGGAACGGGCCAGGCATTTACTGGCAGCCCGTGCCGGCACCATTTCTGAAATCGCGTATAGGGTTGGCTTCAAAAACCCGGCCTATTTCTCTACCCTCTTTAAGGAAGCCTACGGAGAAACGCCGTCTACCCATCAAGCAAAGGCCTCTCCGCCCATAATTAAACGCGATGCCGGCAAGTAGCCGTCCTGCTTCACCTCTGGTGTAGACCGGAATCGTCCTCGTGGAGCCGCGCACAATCGAACACCGAGCACAGCGGCACTTTTGGTATTGCGTCAATTCCTTTCGCTTTTACGACAGCCGCATTTCCAAAACCTTTTGACGCATTTCTCTAGGGCAAGCCGGTGTAGGTTGGTTGTGCATTCCCAAACCAATCACACTAAACCTTGAGTACGTGGCCGGCACTCCACTCAGCACCCGTTTCAACTTTCGCACACCAGCGCTGTGGTTTGCCCACGCCCATCTAGTGGACGATTATCTCGAACTGACCGGCTGGCAGGGCCTCCGGCGCTATCACCGGCGCATCCAGCGCACGCATATTCTGCACGTAGATGTGCACCCCCCCGACGGCCTCATCCTCTGGCTCCACGACGGCGAAACCATCCGGCTTACTGTGCCGGAGCCCACCCGCTGGCAACAGGCCCTTACAACAGTTAATGCCCCGAAACCATGAAAACACAACACTATCTTATCATCTTGATCCTGGCTGGCCTCTGCTTTCCAATACCAACCCCAGCACAACCAGCTTGTAGTGCCTCTGGCCCTTATTCAGTCGATGGGGCCTCCAATGCTTTGCGTATGGCCGCCCGTGCTCCCACGCTGGTGGATGAAAATGCCTGGCTCCTCGAAGCCGAGACACATCTTACACAAGTTTTTAATTATCAAACCAGCGATAGCGAAAGGAACTGTCTTAACTGTAGAATGGACAGAATGATTTCATTAGCCGCATCTCTCAAAAATGCAGGCATGTCACTTTACAGCAGGGGATTCGGCAATAGAGCGGAGTATTTCAGTCTTGCCCTTACGTTCAGCCAATGGAAGGATTTCCCCTTTTGTGCGGACTTGCCAGCCCTGAAAGAAACCGTTTGCAACGATGGAAACGACAACGACAAGGACGGACTCTGGGATTGTGACGATAGCGATTGTGCAAGTACGGCGCACTGCCAGCCTTCTCTAACCGGAACCTGGGTTGCTCCTAACAGGGGCATCATGACCCTCACTCAATCGGGCAATCGCATAACGGCCTCTTTGCGTGGTGTCAACCCGGGCGACCATTGGGGACCAGGGCAACGAAACGGAGGCCGGCTCACGGGGACTATCCAGAGCAATGGCTCAATCGCCTGGACTATCCATTGGGGCGACGGAACCTTTTCAGAAGATTTTGCCACCCTTAGCAGCGATGGGCAGACAATCAATGGAACTTGGAATTGGTACAACAACGCCTCAAAAACCTCATTTCAGGGCACTGGACCATTTTCGATGCACAAAAAAAACTAAGTCTGCCCCAACACATTTTGCACGTAGATGTGCACCCCCCCGACGGCCTCATCCTCTGGCTCCACGACGGCGAATCCATCCGGCTTACTGTGCCGGAGCCCATCCGCTGGAAACAGGCCCTTGCAACCTAACTGCTAAACCCCGATGAACATATATACTTTACGGCTAAAGAAAGATTTCCGATTTGAAAGCGTGCCCACCCACACGCTTGTTTTCCTGCTGCTACTCACGATGTCCGCATGCCCTCTTATGGCGCAAGATGACATTGTCATTGGGAACTCTTGGATTTCCAGCCAGCTATGCCTCAATGATGGATCGGGCTTGTTTACCTGCTCAGATATAGACTCCGTTACTAACGTCCATGACCTGGCACTAGCAGACATTGACGGGGGCAATGGTACCGACCTCGTCTTTGCCAATTATAATCAGGCCAATCAGGTGTGCCTCAATGATGGATCCGCAAGCTTCTCCTGCACCAACGTAAGTGGTGACACCAACCGCAGCAGCGACGTAGCAGTAGCAGATTTTGACGGTGTCAACGGCCTAGATCTCGCGTTCAGCAATTTTCGACAGAACAATCGGGTGTGCCTCAATAACGGATCGGGAAGTTTCACTTGCAGCAATATTGGCACCCTGGCTCTGGACAGCCGAGATGTAATCGCTGGAGACTTCGACGGCATCAATGGCCCCGACCTTGTCTTTGGCACCTCGCAGTACCTTTCGAACAACGCACGCAACGAAATTTGTTTCAACAATGGCTCCGGTGGTTTTTCCTGTAGCTTTGTAAGCTCTTTAATGTATCATACCTTTGGAGTCGGTGCCGGCGACTTTGACGGCGTGAACGGCCTGGACCTCGCGTTTGCCAATTTTGGACAACCCAATCGGGTGTGCCTCAATAACGGATCGGGAAGCTTCTCCTGTAGCAATATCAGCAGCGACTTCCTCAACAGCGATGAGGTTGCTGTGGGCGACTTCGACAGCGTCAATGGCCCCGATCTTGCCTTTGCAAACGCCAATGGTCATGTAAACCGGGTGTGCCTCAATAATGGATCAGGCGGCTTTTCCTGTGCCAACGTTGGCACGGATGCAATTACCACTGGAGGAGTCGCTATAGGACAATTCGATGGCATCAATGGCCTGGACCTGGCTTTTGTCAATTCATCTGGATCATCTGGAATCACAAAACAATGTCTCAACGATGGAACCGGAAGCTTCCCCTCTTGCTCCGACATCCCGAGTACCGTCAGCTTCACTGCCAGTATAGCCGCTGGCCAATTTGGCACCCCCCTGCCAGTAGAACTGACCACCTTCACGGCCACCGCTGACGGCAACGACGCACACCTCCAATGGCAAACCGCCTCCGAGACTGACAATGCCGGGTTTGAGGTACAAATTGATCGCAGTGGTTGGCAAGCTGTTGATTTCGTCGAGGGCCACGGCACCACATCCGGCCCTCAATCCTACAGCTACCGCATCACGAATCTCGAACCGGGGCCACACCGGTTCCGGCTCAAACAGGTCGATTTCGATGGGACGTTTGAATACAGCCCGGAAGTTGAGGTCTTCACCGAGGTACCCGGCACCCATGTGCTTACCGATGCCTACCCGAATCCCTTCAACCCACAGACCATCTTTACGCTGGCCATAGCCCGCGCGCAACACATCCGCATCGACCTGTTCGATGCCATGGGCCAACGCATCCGCACGATGCATAACGGCTCGCTCTCAGAAGGCATGGTCCACCAGTTCCGATTGGATGGCGCAGGTCTTCCGAGCGGGTTCTACGTCTACCGGGTAGCGGGCGCGGCCTTCGCCGAAAGTCGATCCGTTATGCTGGTCAAATAGGTCCTAGCAATACCCGTGGCCGGCTCACTGTGCCGGAGCGGAGCCGGTGGAAAACAGCACTTTCATCAAGTGCATAACTATTTATCCCACCCTGGATGTGTTTGATACTTCTGCTCTAAAACGCTGTTTGCCAACCGTGGAAGGAAGAACTGACTTCAGAACCCCAATCCCCAAGACTATGAAAACGATTTCCATTTTCGTGCTCATGTTCGGCTATGCGCAGATAAGCTATGCCCAAACCGATTGTACCGTTCAAACCGATATCCCTCAAATCGAATGCGAGGCGCTGGTGGCTTTATTTACGAGTACCAATGGGCCGGGGTGGACCACCAATACCGGCTGGAATGTGGACAACAGCCCTTGCGGTTGGCACGGGGTGACCTGTTTAGGAGGGAGCGTATCGCGTATTCAGGTATCGGGAAATAACCTGATGGGTCCACTTCCCCCTGAACTCGGCAACCTGGGCAATCTCGTCTATCTGAATTTGAGTGTAAACCAGTTATCGGACCCTCTCCCCCCGGCGTTGGGGAATTTGGGTAGTCTAGAGAATATTATCCTGAGTCAGAACCAATTATCGGGTATGCTTCCCCCAGAACTGGGTAATTTGAGTAATCTGGAGGCCTTAATTCTGGGTACTAATCAGTTTTCGGGAGCGATTCCCGCTACGCTGGGCAACCTGGGAAATTTACAGTATCTCGGCCTGGATTTCAATCAGCTATCGGGTATGATACCCGCTGCACTAGGCAACCTGAGCAATTTGTTGGATCTCTCTCTGAGGACGAATCAGCTATCGGGTATGATACCCGCTGCACTGGGCAACCTGAGCAATCTGACAGGACTCCTGCTGGATGTAAATCAGTTGTCAGGTGAAATTCCCGCTGCACTAGGTAACCTGAGCAATCTGAGTGCGCTCTTTCTTCAAAACAATCAACTCGAAGGTGATGTGCCGCTGGCTGTGGCGCAACTTGGTGCCGGCATAAACTGTCGGATGCAAAATAATCCCAGTCTCTGTATGCCGGACACACCGCCCTATCAGGCGATTGGCGATCCAATTTGTGGCATAAACCTTGGTGATTTCGATTGCACAACCCTACCTGTGGAACTCACCGACTTCCGGGCTATTGCAGACGGCGCAGCCGTGCAACTCACCTGGGAAACCGCCTCCGAAACCAACAACAGTGGCTTTTCCATCGAACAGGCGGAGGGACCGGATTGGTCACTCGTTGATTTCGTCGAGGGCCACGGTACCACATTCGGTCCTCAATCCTACAGCTACCGCATCACGAATCTCGAACCGGGGTCACATCGGTTCCGGCTCAAACAGGTCGATTTCGATGGCAGCTTTGCCTACAGCCCGGAGGTCGAAGCAGAACTGACGGTGCCGGGTACGTACGCCCTGAGCGAGGCCTATCCCAACCCCTTCGGTAGCCAGACGCGTTTGCAGCTTCATGTCAAGTATGCACAATCGGTTCGGGTGTCGGTCTACGATGGGCTTGGCCGTCTTGTGGGGGTGTTGCATGAGGGGATGCTGGCAGAGGGTGCAGGTGTATCGCTGGTCTTGCGCGGTGCCGGTCATCCAGCCGGATTGTATGTGATCCGTGCCGAGGGAGAGACGTTTCAGGCCACCCGCACGGTGGTTCTGATGCCGTAACGCCCTCCCCATCCCCTCCGGGACTTCCCCTGCTAGGGGAAGAATTTCTCCCCTGGATTACCTGCGGTGAATCTACAATTTCCAAGGACGGGTTCCGGCTACTCCTCTTCTTTCTTTGCAGCGGCGATGATCTGCTCTTGCACGTTTCGCGGCACCTGCTCGTAGGAATAAAACTCCGAGGTATGAATGCCTCGTCCCTGGGTAAGCGACCGCAGCACCGTTGAGTAGCGGTACAGTTCCGATTCCGGCGCATGGGCCTGAATCTTTTGAAAATGACCTTCCGCGTTCATGCCCTGAATTCGTGCACGCCGCGTGTTGAGGTCGCCGAGGACGTCGCCCATGTAGGACTCCGGCACGGTCACTTCAACCGTCTGAATCGGCTCCATCAAAACAGGTCCGGCATTGGCAAAAGCCCGCTTAAAGCACATCAGGGCTGCCGTTTTGAAGGCGTTTTCGTTCGAGTCAACCGAGTGCATCCCACCATCATAGATCACGACGCGTACATCCCCAACCGGGTAGCCTGAAAGGGGGCCCTCTTTGAGGATTTCGCTGATGCCTTTCTGGATGGCTCCGAAGAACCGGCGCATATCAATAACCCCCCCGACGATCGCATCGATGTATTCGATTTTCGACCCCCAGGGTGTGGTGTCTTCCACAGTATTCCGAACCTTGATTTCCGAGGGTGGATTGTAGGCCTTGTTGGCGGGTTCGATGTAGAGGGTGATATCGGCAAATTGACCGGCACCGCCTGTTTGCTTTTTGTGACGGTATGAGGCATCCCCCCGTTTCGTGACGGTTTCACGATAGGCAATCCGGGGTCGCTTATACTCGACCTCCACCCCAAACCGGTTTTTGAGTTGATAGGCCACAATTTTGAGGTGCATTTCCCCAAGGCCGGCCACGAGAATCTGGCTCAGACTGGCATCCTGAATGACGTGGATGGACGGGTCTTCTTCCCTGATTTGGTGCAAACCCTGCCCCATTTTTTCTTCTTCCCCGCTTTTGACCGTAACAATGGCCCCACGATAGCGTGGCGAAGGAAAAACCATCGGTGCAATTTTGATGTCTTTGCCTTTTTTGCGGAGGGTATCGTTGGTATGCGTGGCTTTTAGCTTAACCAGTGCACCCAGATCACCTGCGACAAGCTCTTGTAAGGGGTCCCGCTTGTGACCATTGATGGCATAAATCTGACTCAGGCGCTCGATGTTGCCATTGGAGGCATTCTCCAGATCATCTCCGCTCTTGAGCGATCCGCTGTACACCCGGAGGAAGGAATATTCCCCAACGTGCTGTTCGGCCATCGTCCGGTAGACGAAGGCGACGGTCGACTTGTCGGGGCCAACTTCCAGCGTGCCGGAATCGGTCGTCGGAGGCGGCATCTCCAGCGGCGAAGGACAAGCGTTTACGATAAAGTCCATCAACCGGGTAATCCCGATGTTCTCCGTAGCACTGCCAATAAAGATGGGAAAGAGTTGTTGATGGATCATCGCGTGATGCAATCCGGTGCGCATCTGCTCTTCGCTCAGGGTACCCTGTTCGAAGTACAGTTCCATCAGAGACTCATCGTTCTCGGCGATGTTCTCGATCAACTCGTTATGCAGTTCTTCCGCACGGTCCTGAAATTCCGGTGCGATATCGCTGACTTGCGGGGCACCATTCGCAGGATAGGTGATCTGTTTCATCAACAGTACGTCGATGATGGAACGGGTGCCCGCCCCACCGGGCAGTTGCACAACGGTTGCGCCCCGGCCAAACCGGTCCTGAAGCTGTGTGACCACGTCGTCAAAGCTGTCGGCATCAGAGCGGTCCAGTTGGTTGATCAAAAACATGGACGGGGTGTGGGCCTTGGAGGTATAGGACCACGCAAGGTCGGTCCCAACCTGAACACCGTCACCGGCATTGATGACAAAGACGGCCATGTCCGTTGCCCGGAGCGCGGCAATCACGTCACCGGCAAAATCGGGATAACCGGGGGTGTCAATGATGTTGATTTTGCTACCGTTCCATTCAGCGTGCATCAGGGAGGCATAGATCGACATCTGACGTTCTTGCTCGCTGGAGTGATAATCGCTAACCGTGGTGCCGGCTTCTACGCTTCCGAGTCTGGAGATGGCTTTACTGTTGAGCAGCATGGCTTCGCTGAGCATCGTTTTGCCACTGCCCTGGTGACCGACAAGTACAATGTTACGGATTTGATCGGACTTATATACTTTCATAGGATGGTCATGTGTTTATCACTGAGGTGGACGGCAAGCGCCTCACTTCCGAAAAAGCGCAAGGTTTCTAAAATACATGCTCCGTGCCATTCCTCCAATCCCTATTCTGATGTTCAATCAGGGTTCAAAATTGGGAGCCTTGGGATTCACTAGTTTTCAGGTATAGCAGACCAATTTCTGGCCGATGTCAGTATTTTTACCCCTGTTTCCCATGCCCCAATACGTACTTGGTATTGAAACAGCCACCGATGTGTGCAGCGTGGCCTTGCTCAAGGACGAATCCTTAGTCCAAGAGGCGGCACTGGCACAACCTCGCGCCCATTCCACGCATCTAGTCCCGTTGATTCAGGAAACCCTCCAAACGGCCGGTTTGTCTCCGTCAGACCTGAACCTGATTGCCGTCTCCCAGGGTCCTGGTTCCTATACAGGTTTGCGCATTGGATTAAGTACAGCTAAAGGACTGGCGTATGCCCTCGACATTCCCATCATTGGGGTTTCCACCCTTGAAGCCCTGGCGCTCGCATCTACCCCACATGCAAGCGCTAACAACCTGATACTGGTCGCCTTCGATGCACGGCGCGATGAGTTGTTTGCGGCTGGTTTCCACTATACGCCAAACGCCCCAATCGTGCTTGCACCCGTCCTGCCCGTCCAGAACCTGACCCTATCCGAGGTGCACACATTTCTTTCCGCCCACCTCCCTTCTCACGTGGTAGCTGTGGGTAACGGGATCAACAAGATTTTGGAGGGACTGGAAGCTGACAAGGCTAAAACATGGCTGGTATTGGACGGCGAAACCTGCCCCCCCACGGCGCACACGGTGGCGGAAATCGGTTGGGCTTGTTATCGTGCTGGAAATCAAGATGATGTAGCTGCATTTGAACCCTCATACATGAAAGCGTTCTTCGCAAAAAAAGCAGCCTCCGTGTTTGATCGGCTTCCCCCAATGCCATCATAGTCCCTTCCGCGCCGTATATTACCCGCCCTTTTCTACCATTATCTACGATATGAGTTGGTTCAAGCGTACCAAGGCCGGCATCCTGACCGACCTGAAGGAAAAAAATGAAACCCCGGACGGGTATTGGGTGAATTGTCCTTCATGCAAGCACATTGCCAACCGCCGGGAATTGACGGACAACCGCTGGGTCTGTACGGCTTGCAACCACCACTTTCGGATGAACAGCCTGGGCTACTTTCGCCTTTTGTTTGACAAAGAAGAATTTACCCTGCACGACACCCAGGTTGAAGCGGTAGACCCCCTCGGGTTTGCCGACAAAAAGACCTATGCCAAGCGGCTTACCGATGCCCAGCGAAAAACCGGCATGACCGATGCGGTTCGGGCCGCTACGGGCACTGTAGGGGGGCACCGAATTTCAGTGGCTGCCCAAGACTTCTCTTTTATCGGGGGGTCGATGAACTCGGTGGTGGGCGAGGTGATTACTCGCGCCATCGTGCGTGCGTATGAAGAAAAAATCCCACTGTTGATCATTTCACAAAGCGGCGGTGCTCGGATGATGGAGGGGGCCTACAGTCTGATGCAACTCGCCAAAACCTCAGCCCATTTGGCCCGGTACGCCAAAACCGGCCTCCCCTTCTTCTCTCTCATGACGGACCCCACAACCGGGGGCGTCACGGCTTCCTTTGCCATGTTGGGCGACTTCAACCTCGCCGAACCCGGTGCCTTGATCGGCTTTGCCGGCCCCCGTGTGATCCGCGAAACCATCGGCCAGGACCTGCCGGATGGCTTTCAACGCGCCGAATTCCTTCTCGAAAAAGGGTTCATCGACCGGATTGTACCTAGAAAGGAGCTTCGATCTACTCTCACAGAATTGCTGGACCTGGTGCTGGAAGAAAATTAGGTGGGTGCGAGATGTTAGGTCACTGTTGGTAAATCATTTCCTCAAAACGCTCAAAATATTGCCCTACATGATATCCGTCCATCAAGGCGTGGTGGACTTCTATGGATAAAGGAATTTTGTACCGGCCGCCCTCTTTGTAATACTTTCCGAATACAATCTTGGGGATGGAATCCTCACGGCCAAACCGCCGGGCATGTTTGAACCCGGTGAAAGAGACCCAGGGGATAAACGAAAAATGGAGCATCTCCAGATCCTTATCTCTTGGATCGAACCCCTTGCCCTCCAGATGGGCCTTTACCACAGCCGCCCCCTCCCGCACGAACCGTTCCAGCTCGGGATAATAATCGAAATAACAATAACTGAAGGTCTGGTCCTCATGCAAAATGGTTGAGCCGGGATGCACCACGTCATACAGAATAACCTTGTCATCCTTGATGCGCAGCCGAAAGGGTTCCAGTTCATTAGCCATCCGGCTGGCATGGTGCAGACAGTGTAGAAAAAAAGATCCCCTGGTAGCTTTACAATACTGAACGAGGGCCGTTACATCGACCAGGGCTGTGAGGTTAAAAAATGGATCGTCAAACGACTTGAAGAATTCGTACGTGGCCTTGCGCGGCCAGGCACCGGTGTTGATAACTGAATAGGACATTCTGGTTTTGAGTTCTGGCTAAACAATTGAGTGTTGGTCACAAATCCTGTTACCTGTCACTTTTGAACAATTGATCGCCGGGCGGATGCTGCACGCATCACGTTATTCCCAAAAATATACTTCGGCGTCTGGATAATACAGATCCCTGAACTGAATCCCTTTCACTTTCCCAAGCACACCCATCACTGTGGCAAGACCATCGGTGTTTAGTTTTGCAATAACGGTAATAGATGCGTAGGCGGTGTGGCCTCGGCCGGCTGGAAGGTCGATAATGTGAGCAAACCGACCGGCTTCGGTTTCCCGGTACTGCATCTCATCTCCAGAGGTGGATACAAACCGGTTGACGATCCACCGGGGTTGTGCCTTCCCCGGTAATTGTAGGCTCCAACCTCGCTCGCCCGGTGGGGCTTCTCCAAAATACAGGTCTCCCCCTATTTCCACCATAGCCCGCGGCAACCCCTCCCCCGCCAGTACCCGGTACGCTTCACCGGCAGCGTATCCCTTGGCAATACCTCCTAGGTCCAATTGCATCCCCGCGCGCTTTAGCTGTACGGTCTGGTGCAAAGCATCCAGGTGCATGTACGCCCATCCTACCCGCTGTTGGGCCGCTGCCCGTTCCTCTGATGTAGGCTCCCGCCCTGTGCGCCGGGCTTCCCGCCAGAGCCTGGTGAGGGGGCCGACGGTTACATCAAACCGGCCATCCGATTCCCTCGACAGTCGCTGCGCATCTGCCAAAACCCGAAACAGATCGGGGCCAACCCGCACCGGTGGCCCTCCAGACTGCCGACTTATTCGGTTCACCGCACTCTGTACCCGGTAGTCGCTCAGGGTATCATCCAGTTGCGCGATGCGCGAGAAGGCAAGGGCCACAGCCTCTTCCGCATCCTGCTGGTTTGGGGCATACACGACGACCCGAGCCGTTACCCCCATGTGGATTTGTTTATATGTAAAGCGTTCATGATCTTTAGGACGCTCTACACCATTTTTTATGCCCATCGGCCCCGTTCCGCACCCCATGAGAACGACGACAACACTGATCCTGATTTTCTGCTTTACCGTCACGGTCTATGCCTTTCCTGTAACGCCCGACACCCTTCGTCCCTTTACGGAATCCATCCCCGGTAGCGTGGTCTCCATCGACATGGTGCCTGTGGTCCTTTCAGACAGTTCTGCCTTCTGGATGAGTGCCACCGAAATTCCCTGGGATGTTTACGACATTTATGTTTTTGGCCTGGATCAAACAACGGACACCGGCCCCGATGCCGTTGCCCGACCCAGCAAACCGTACGTCCTCCCCGGAGAACACTTCGGGCATGAGGGCTATCCCGCCCTCGGGATGACGTTTAAGGCCGCCACCCAATTTACGCGCTGGCTCTCGGCCAAACTTGGAAAAAACTACCGCCTCCCCACCCAGTCCGAATGGATCGCCGCCTGTGAAGCCGGCGCCGCTGAAGACCTGGCCGAAAACGTGTGGTACTTCGACAACTCGGATTTTCAGACGCAAAAAGTGGGCACCAAACCCGCTGACGCCACCGGCTTACACGACATGCGCGGCAACGTTGCCGAATGGGTAGACTGCGGCGACGAAAAGCCCGTGGTCATGGGCGGGTACTACAAAACTATGGAAGGCAAAATTTCCTGTTCAACCCAGATGTTTCAAACGTCGGCCTGGAACATGACCGACCCCCAGTTGCCCAAAAGCACCTGGTGGTTGTCCGATGCCCCGTTTGTAGGCTTTCGGATCGTTCATGATCCTTGACTCTGTGTATACGAAACCGTACTTATACCATCTGCTTCTCCTCATCACCACACCAAACTGAACCCCGTTATGGCTTCCCAATCTGACGGCTATTCCCGTAGAACTTTCATCAAAACATCGGCGCTGGCTTCGGCCGCCCTCTCCACCGGCATCCTGGGTACCGGCAATTTTGCCTACGCCGCAGGAAGTGACACCATCAAAATCGGCCTGATCGGCTGTGGAGGCCGGGGCACCGGGGCCATTCGCGACAGCGTGGTGGCCAACACCGGCATCGTCCTGCACGCGATGGGCGACCTCTACGAAGACCGGCTCGATAGCAGTATCGAAAACCTCAAGGAACCCCTCGGCGCCGCCCTTCAAGTGGGCGACCGTAAGTTTTTCGGCTTTGATGCCTACCAACAGGTGATCAATACCGATGTGGATATGATTATCCTCGCCACGCCGCCGGTCTTCCGCCCCATGCACCTCCGGGCTGCCATTGAGGCTGGCAAACACGTGTTTATGGAAAAACCCGTAGCTGTCGACCCGGCTGGGGTTCGTTCCGTATTTGAAAGCGCCGACCTGGCCGCCACCAAGGGCCTCGGCATTGTGGCAGGCACCCAACGCCGTCATGATCCACGTTATGTGGAAGTGATGCGCCGGGTTCACGACGGGGCCATCGGCGATGTCTTAAGCGGTCAGGTTTACTGGAACCAGGGCGGGTTGTGGAAAAAAGACCGGCAACCCGGCCAATCCGATATGGAATGGCAAACCAGAAACTGGCTCTACTTTACCTGGCTCTCCGGCGATCACATCGTAGAACAGCACATCCACAACCTGGATGTGGCGAATTGGATCATGAAATCCCCGCCCATCAAGGCCAACGGCGTGGGCGGACGGCAAGCACGGGTCGACCCGGCCTATGGTCATATTTTTGATCACTTTGCAATTGAACTCGAATACCCCAACGGCGCACACGTTCTGAGCATGTGCCGCCAACAAGACGGCACCAGCCGCCGCGTCGGCGAACACTTCATCGGCTCCCAGGGCACCACCGATGCCTACTCCTGGATCAAAGGCCCCAACGCCTGGGCCTTCGATGGTGTGGCCGTCAACCCCTATGAACAAGAGCACGCCGACCTCGTTGCCAGCATCCGGGCCGGTGAACCACTCAACGAAGCCCGCCGCGTAGCCGAAAGCACCCTCACGGCCATCATGTGCCGTGAAGCCGCCTACACCGGCAAACTCATCACCTGGGATGAAATCATGGCCGCCGACCTGGACCTGACGCCGGACACGTTCGCTTTTGGCCCCTTGCCCACTGCTCCCGTGCCCACGCCCGGCATGACGCAACTCTCGCGTCCGCCGTATGCCCATGCCCATCCTGCACCAAACGCTGATACCCCATGAAACGACGTAAATTCTTCAAGACGGGAACGGCCGCCGCATTAGGGATGGGCGCCTTAAGTACCGATGCACTGGCGCAAATGGCCAGCGGGTCAGACGAGGCCCCATTCAACATGAAGTTTGCGCCCCACTTCGGGATGTTTAAACACCATGCGGGCGATGATCTGGTGGATCAACTCCGCTTCGCGGCTGAGATGGGTTTCCGGGCCTGGGAAGACAACGGGATGAAAGGCCGCTCAAAAAACACCCAGACGGAATTGGGTGAGGAAATGGCCCGGCTTGGGATGGAGATGGGCGTGTTTGTGGCCCACAAAATCTATTGGAACGAACCCAACCTGACCAACGGTGATACCGAGAAACGGGAGGAGTTCTTGAAATCCATCCAGGAATCTGTGGAAGTGGCCAAACGGGTCAACGCGAAATGGATGACGGTCGTGCCCGGCCATGTGGACCGCCGTCTGGAAATGGACTACCAAACGGCTAACGTCGTAGAAACCTTACGCCGTGCCGCAGATATCCTTGAACCACACGGCCTTTCGATGGTCCTGGAACCCCTGAATCCGTTCAGAGACCATCCGGGCCAGTTCCTGAGCAAGATTCCACAGGCCTACCTGGTTTGCCGAGCCGTCAATAGCCCGGCCTGTAAGATCCTGTTTGATATTTACCATCAACAGATCACCGAGGGCAACCTGATCCCCAACATCGACAAAGCCTGGGATGAAATCGGATATTTCCAGATCGGGGATAATCCGGGCCGCAAAGAGCCGACCACAGGCGAGATCAATTACAAACGGGTTTTCGCCCACATCCACAAAAAGGGGTTCACGGGCATATTGGGAATGGAACATGGAAACTCCAAACCCCACCTCGGCGGTGAACAAGCCGTCATCGACGCATACCGAAGCGTCGACATTACCCCATAAATATCCCTCGCCTCTTTTTATCACCATATCCCGGAGGGGCCGACATATATTCCCTCGTCCCTTTTATCACCACACCCCGGAGGGACCGACAAAACTCCCTCGTCCCTTTTATTATCACACCCCGGAGGGGCCGACCTCGTGTCGGCCCTTCAACATATAACCAACGTTTTAGGCAAGGGTCCCACTCAAGAATAAACCGGCGGTTGTCCAAAGTTAACGACACATCCCCCTTCACGTTCGGACGCGATAAATCAAAAACATCCCGAACACAAAAAAGGTGACATGCGGGATGAGGACCGTTACCAGGGGGTCCAGGTCTCCGGCATACCCGAACGGTTCCGTCAGTTTTTGCAAGGCAAGGTAGACAAAAGCAATGGCCAACCCCAGGCCAAGTTGCATGGCCTGTCCCCCACGCCGACGCACTGCCGCGAGCGGAACAGCCACCAGGATCAGGATCAGGCTGGCGAAGGGATAGGCATACTTTGCGTAATACTCCACCAGGGGCCGCCCAATGTTGCTCGCCCCTGATCGGTACAACGCATCCACATACTCAGAAGCCTCAGTAATGGTCAGCCGTTCGGTATCGCGTTCGGTGCGGGCCAGATCACGGGGAAACACGTTCAGGATGGTATCCATCCGCGCAACCTCCATGCGGTGTTCTTCCCCTTCAGGGTCGAAATGCCGCTGTACCATATCGACCACGCGCCACACCTGCAAGGAATCGACCCATGACATGTTCCGGGCATCGGCCCGATCCACTAAACGTCGCCGGTCGTCGAACCGCTGCATCGAAACCCGGTAGGCGATTTGCGCCCGTTTATCGAAGTACCCCACAGCGATGATGCTCTCCGGTGTGTTTTGGATATGCAGGTTGTTCAGGTCCGCCCTTCGCCCTGCGGTCTCCTTGAAATACTGCATCTCAAAGTCGATCCGCACGCGGTTCTTTTCAGGAATAACCCATCCGTTGAACCAGAACATAAAGACGGACCAGCAAACGGCCACCAGAAGGTATGGCCGCATCAGGCGATACAATGATACACTACTACTAAACAGGGCCGTGAGTTGTAATTCCTGGGCCAACCGTCCTGTCAGAAAAATGGCCGAGAGAAATAGCGCCAGCGGCGAGATCAGTTTGATAATTTCCGGGATATAACTGGGGTAATAGGTCAGAAATACTTCAGACGTTTTGGCCCCCCGGTCATAAAAATCGTCCATGTACTCCACATAATGGAGAGCCACGAAGAAGACGATCAAGACCACAATCAGGGTAAAGAAACCGATCAGCAAACGGAAGATGATATGGCGGTCGAACGTGGTCAAATGCTTGGATTTCCTAGTGAAAGATTAACAATATTAAAACCGAGGTAGTACCTATTTTATGATCAATATAAGGGTCGATTGTCAAGGGTCGATTGTCAAGGGTCAATGATAGGCTCCCGTTGACAATTGACAATTGACTATTGGCAATTGACCATTTCCCTTTTTCAGTTGCCATTTAACCGGCCTCTACCCTGCGGGTTCATCCGGCGAATCAGGCCGTTACCATTTTCCATACGCATGAAAGTCCACGAGTATCAAGCCAAAGATGTTTTACGAAGCTACGGCGTTGCTGTACCTGCCGGTAAACTGGCCCTTTCCGTCGATGAAGCGGTTGCCGCAGCCGAAGCCCTTCAAGCCGATGGCGCAGACCTGTTCGTCGTCAAGGCCCAGATTCATGCGGGGGGCCGGGGCAAAGGAGGCGGTGTAAAACTGGCCCGGAGCATCGACGAAGTCCGGACGTTGGCCGAAGAGATGATGGGCATGCAGCTTATCACCCATCAAACCGGCCCGGAAGGACAAACGGTACGGCGGCTTTTGATCACGGCTGGTGTGGACATTGCCCACGAATACTACCTCGGGATTACCCTGGACCGGGGCAACAGCATGAATGTCATCATGGCCTCGACCGAGGGCGGCGTCGAGATCGAAAAGGTGGCCGAGGAAACCCCCGAAAAAATCCACAAGGTCTGGATTGATCCTTCCGTCGGGTTACAGTCTTTCCAGGCCCGGCAGATTGCTTTTGCCCTCGGCTTGAAAGGGAAACAGTTGAAACAAGCCGTCAGGTTCATCTCCGTGCTGTACCGCGCTTTTGAAGATGCCGATTGCTCCCTAGCCGAAATTAATCCCCTCGTCGTAACCGGCGACGGTGACGTGGTTGCGCTTGATGCCAAAATCAACTTTGACGACAACGCCCTCTACCGGCACAAAGACATCGCCGAGATGCGAGACACCGACGAGGAAGCGCCGCTGGAAGTTGAAGCCAGTCAATTTGGCCTGAACTACATCAAACTGGACGGCAACGTCGGCTGTATGGTAAATGGGGCCGGTCTGGCGATGGGCACCATGGACATCATCAAAATTGCAGGCGGCGAACCGGCGAACTTCCTGGATGTTGGCGGTGGTGCCAACGTGGAGACCGTCGAGGCCGGATTTCGGATTATCCTCAAGGATCCCAACGTAAAAGCCATCCTGATCAACATTTTTGGCGGGATCGTTCGGTGTGACCGCGTGGCCAACGGCATCGTACAGGCCGCAAATAACATCGACATCAACGTACCGCTGATCGTGCGCCTCCAGGGCACCAATGCGAAAGAAGGCTTACAGATCATCCAGGAAAGTGGCCTGAAAGTGGAAACGGCCATTATGCTCAAGGAAGCCGCCGAAAAGGTCACCCAAGCCATCGCCTGAGCATGTCTTCTGCCGGGGTACGTATTGAGGGCATTACCAAACGATTCGATTCGCTCGTCGCAGCAGATCGGATCAATCAGGTCATCCAGCCAGGGGAGTTTTTTTCGCTCCTTGGCCCAAGTGGGTGCGGCAAAACAACCCTGCTCCGGATCATCGCTGGTTTTGAACAGCCGGATGAAGGGCGCATTTTCATCGGCGAACAGGATGTAACCCGGCAGCAGCCCCGGAATCGCCCGACGGCCATGGTGTTTCAGAATTATGCCCTTTTTCCCAACATGACGGTCGGAGAAAATGTGGCCTATGGCTTGCAGGTCCGAAAGATAAAAGGCCCGGAAAGAACCCAACGGGTGAAAGAAGCCCTGGCCCGGGTTGATCTGGGGGGGCTGGAAAAGAAACCGGTCACGCAACTCTCGGGGGGCCAGCAGCAACGGGTGGCCCTGGCTCGGGCCCTGGCCGTTGCGCCCCAGGTCTTGTTGTTCGATGAACCCCTCTCCAACCTGGATGTGGCCCTGCGCGAACAGACCCGGAGTGAGCTCAAACAACTTCAATCCCAACTCGGCACCACCAGCATTTATGTGACCCACGACCAACAGGAAGCCCTGGCCCTCTCCGACCGCATTGCGGTGATGCGTGCCGGCCGGTTGGTACAGGTAGATGCCCCCATCACCCTCTATGCCGAACCCCAAACCGCTTTTGTGGCCAGCTTTCTGGGCGGCAGCAACATCATCGCCTCCAGGGCCCTTACAGCCCAGCTAACCGGCCAGTCGGCACCTGAGGGACATGTGCTGGCGGTTCGGCCTGAGGAACTATCGGTTGCCCCCCCCGAGACTTCGGGTGCGATACCTGTAAAAATGCTATCCCGTCAGTTTCTGGGCCTGTATGAGGAATGGTGGCTCGAAGCAGATCAAACCACCATGCGGGCCTGGATTGCCCCCGGAACCGCCCTACCGGAATCTCTGTGGATTTTCCCCAAAACATACCGTTGGGTATCAGACGACCGTTCGGTTTAACTGCTTCTCCTTTCAAAAAATGCGCAAGACTTGCATCTCAACGGGTTTTTTGTCGTATTTGTACGCTCGCGGACTCAAGTGATTGGCCGCATAGCAGGCGTACACCCTACAAATAATCAGCCATGAAATCCCCTGAACTCGAAGAAGTCAAAGTAGCCGGCAATCAACTGGTCGAGGAAGTACGACAATTAATCCGTGAGGGTCAGGCTCGCCGGGTAACCATCAAAAAAGGGGACCATGTGTATATGGAAATTCCACTTAGTTTCGGCATTGGTGGTGCGATGGCTGCGATCTGGCTTGCCCCTACCCTGGCCGCTGTAGGTGCAATTGCCGCGCTGGTTACCGATGTGGAGTTGGTGGTCGAACGAGACGAAGCAGCCGATGCCGTAATCCTGCATGAGGAAAACAACGACGATTAATTCAACGGCCCGTCATTTCTGACCCTATCATTTCCCCTTCCTTTCTAAACCGGCCCTGCTCCAGGAAGTATATCATCTGCTGGATCACGTCTTTGTTGCGCATCATCAAAGAGTGATCGTATGGAACTTTCAGGAAATCCGCCATTCCCTCAACCTTGGTTCGTTCAACAGCCACCTGCCCATCATCTGGCCCTGGTATGAGTAACGAATAAACAGGATTCAGCGTATGGGTTCCGGCGATGATCCCCACTTCATAATCCACCTTGCCAAGTTGATTCGGTAAACTCTCAGGGCTGGTCCCAAGTTGTTTGGCGGCCCTTCCTCCAAACAACTTGAACAAAGGGATAAAGGAGAGTCTGTCTACCAGTTCCGTCCCCTGATTTGGTGTTCCCACCATGACCACACGCCCGAGGTCTGGGACGCCCTCCTTTTTGAGGTAATACCGGACCAACATGCCCCCCATAGAATGTGCAATAAAATGGACCTGCTGGGCACCCGTCGCCCGGCATTTGGTTAGCCGATCCGGAATGATGGTTCCTGAGAGGCGTTCAATGGTAGCCGAGCGAGACTTGTAGCCCTCATTTACGACGTGATACCCGGCGCGGACCAGCATACGTTGGGCGTTTTTGGTAGACCGCGTGGACCCATTGAGTCCGTGGAGCAACACCACACATGTCTCCGAGGGTTCCAGAGGGGATTTCGGCAGGGTCCCACAACCCATACCCAAAAAGAGAATGATCCCCACCCAATGGAGTGCTTTTTTCATGGTACCCCTACACTTCATTTCAGCACCGCGCAACTTACTCCCCACCGAAACCAATTCTTGTAATCCGTCCGCCCATCCCCACGGCCCAGCCGGTTTGGGCACTTGCAAAGGCTACACTCCAATGGTTGAGGGTATCCAGCGAGACCCAGGACTGACCCCGATCTGTGGAGTAGTCGATGCCCTTCGGGCCAACGGCTACGACCGACGAACCGGCGCCGTCAGGAATAACGGCGCTGCCATAAACGGCCCCCGTGAATTGTGGCCGCCCGGCCAGGGTCCAGGTGACCCCACCGTCTGAGGTCACGGCAATGTTATCTGCGTGGGCATCTGGGGCAGAGAGGTCGCCGCCAAGGATGATCCCGCTATTGGCATCCCACATTGCAATGCTCATGAGTCCAGCCGGTTGGGTACCGGCCACAACCGGCGTTTCGGCAACGGTCCAGGTGGCACCGCGGTCCGTGGTTTTGAGCACACGGGCCGGATCCGCAGCACCCGTAGCAATGAAGGCCGTTTGGTCACCCTGGGTAATCAGGCAGGTTCCGCTGGCTGCGAAGCCCCCTTCTCCTTCCAGCGCTGCCGGTAAGTCCTCCGGTGGAATACGCGTCCAGGTCGCGCCCCCATTGTCCGTTCGAACGATGTACATTTGGCCCTCGTTCGAATCGCTGTAGGCTAGACCCGTCTGGGGGTCCCAAAAATCCAGGCAATCCAAAAAACCGGTCGGCTCCGGATTGGTGAACTGCAAGCTCCAGTTTTGACCGGCATCGGTGGTTTTATAGATGCGAGATTGTTCGCCGGGACCGATACTCATCAAAAACGCCGTCTGTGCATCGACACCGTGTACATCCCGGAATTGCAATGAATCGGCCCCAGGGACCACAGCCGTTTCCCAGGTCTGGCCCCCGTCGGTGGTCCGCCCATACGTGCCACCAGTACCGCTAATCCAAACCGTGTTGGCATCCACCGGACTAATGCCGATGAACAGGGCTTCCGTCCCACTCTCCTGCGAGGATAATTGCGGGGCAACCGGTTCAGAAGGGGGCGCAGGTTGCTCAGGTTGACAACCAATGACGAGGATAAGGGCAAAAGACGACAGGAGCAGAATACGCATAAGACAGATGTAAAAAGTATAAGAGCAAGCAAGATTACTGGAACGTAGTGAGGGATCTCCCCAAGCATACCTCAACCCTCCCCTTGGAGATCCCTCGCTCATGCTCGGGATTGACGGCCCATCCAAACCACGATAACGTCGCACCCTGGATCAAGTCCAGGGCAAGCAGTGGAGCATCCAGGGCAAGCTGTAGCACGTTCTATCCCCAGGGAATCAACGTACCCAGGCCCAACCGTTCGGCTTCTTTAAGAATGGCCTGTGCCGCTACCGCATCCTGTACGGCATTGCCTACGGATTTGAAAAAGGTGACCTCATCGGCTGATGTTCGGCCCGGTTTTTTGCCCAAAACGATTTCGCCAAGCTCGGCGTAAATGTGGTCTTTGTTGATGAGACCGGCCTTCAAGGGTTGAACCAGATCCCCCGCTTCTGAAAGGGCAGCCTTTCGTTCATCGACGACGACTTTGGCGCGGCTTACCGTTGCTAGAGGGACTTCGGCCATGCCAGCATGATACGATCCAATGCCGTTGATGTGGGTGCCTTTTTTCAGGTCTGCATCCTCGAATACCGGCTGTGCAGAAGTGGTGGCCGTGCAGAGCACATCGGCAAGGGGCACAGCTTCATTTGCATCTACTATCGAGATCTTTGCATCTATATACAGATGCATTTCTGCTCGACGTTTTTTGGCTTTTTCCGGGTTTCTTCCCACAATGTAGGCGCGCTTAATGGACCGCACGGCACAGACCGCTTCCAGTTGGGCACTAGCCTGAGCGCCGGTGCCAATGACGGTAACCACAGCGGCATCAGACCTTGCCAGTAGGTCCGTTGCCAACCCTGATGCGGCACCTGTACGCAAGATGGTCAGGGCCTCCCCATCCATTAAGGCTACGGGCCGTCCGGTCTCGGGATTGAACACGCACACCAGGGCATGAATCAAGGGCAAACCCCGAGCAGGATTCTGATGGTTGATGGTGACCAGTTTGGTCGAAAGGGCCTCGCCGGGTACGTAGGCCGGCATGGCCAACAGGCAACTGCCATCACTGGCTGTGGGAAGATTGAGGCGTACGGGGACTTTTGCACGCCCCGATGAAAGCGCAGCAAAGGCCTCGCGCATTGCTGCAATGGCCTTCGTCATAGGTAAGGCCTGCCGAACATCGTTGCCGCTTAACAGCCTGAGGGTGTGCATATCGTTTGGGTCCGTAAGGGTACCACACCAGAATCTACTGGGTATCCGTCCAAAGCGAAAGGTCTTTCTTTAACGCAGCCTGGATCTGCCCTTTTCACTCTGGAGCACACCGAGCCAAAATTTGGCACCTTCAATCTCGTCCGACCGCCACTACTGGAGGTCTGGCAACTAATCGTGCGCTGTTAATGTACGTAAGGTAGCCTCAAGAACAGTATCAATATCGGCTCGAACATCATCAACCGTGGGAGATACAACAACATCGGGTTGCACACCCTTGCCAACGAATTCTAAGCCGTTCGGATAATAGTCACGCTTTGTACAGACGCGGGCGCTTCCACCGCCAGGCAAGCTGAAGAACAACGGCTGTCCGGTACTCCCCCCCGATGGTTCTCCGATAATCAATCCCCGATCCATGGCATCCCACCGTTTTCCCGTACATCCAAGATCAGGGCTTCGGATGCGGCGATCTCTTCAAAGTGTGCCTCAAACTGCTCAGCGGCCTCATTATTTGAGAACGAGTTGAGCCGGATAATTGTCAACACGGCCTAAAAGCTTTGCAGTACTACGACTCTTTTTTTATTTAGGTTGCGTCAGGATAGCAGGATGCTGCCGCACCCTTGCTCTTCGGCAAGGTCGAATGGGCCAAGACGGCGTAACAGGACTTATCAAGATATTGTTAATCTTGTCCGACTGCGGCATAATTAGCAACCTTTTTGACGCACTGCGGTATATGTATTCAAAATTGACGCACCGCGTCATAAACACTGTTAACCCAATTGACGGATGCGGACCATCAAACGATACGGAAGCCGGAAGCTCTATGATACTGAGGAAAGCCGGTATATCTCCCTTGAAGAGATCGCCAAGCTGGTACGGAGCGGCATTGACATTGAGGTTCTGGACAACAAGACCTCTGAAAATGTGACTGCTCAAACACTGGTTCAGGTCATCTCTGATGAAGGTCGGCGGGGGCAATCGTTTTTGTCGACGGACCTGTTGCATGATTTGATTCGGGCCGGTGAGGAAGTGGTTCAACGAGGCGTAGAGCAAATTCAACACCTACAACAAGGCGTCGATGCGCTCGTACACCAGTCTATCGACCGGCTCAGCCCGCTGGCCGGGCTACGTGCTGAAATGGCCCGTTTACAAAAACGACTTGAGGAAGTGGAGCAGTCGATGACGGAGGAATCCAAAGTGACCAAATCCTCAAAACGTAAACCCCGCGCCTCCAAATCCAAGTCCAAGTCCTGATATTTTAACCCCTTAACCTATACTGATCATGAACTCGACACTCAAAAAAGTCCAGGATACCGTTCTTGAACAAGCCCGGGATGCATATTACGCCGGCCTGGGCGTGGTAGCGACCCTGGAAAAAGAAACCACCGACGTTTACAAAAAAGCTGAAGACCGCGTGAGCGGCGTCGCCAAGAACGTGCAAACGAACTACGACGACCTCGCCAAGAAAGGGAAAAAGTTTGCGACCCGGAGCGAGAAAGCCATCAAGGGCGAAATCAAAGAACTTGAAGGCGAACTCCAGGAAACCCGCGAAGATGTAATCGGCTTCAGTGACAAAATGCTGGATCAAATCCAGGAAACCGTCGGCTCCGTCCTGAACCGCCTGGGCGTGCCCACCCGTGAAGAAATTCGGACCCTCAACACCAATGTCGAAAAGCTGTCGGCCAAAGTGGACCGCCTGCGTAAACAAATCCAGAACTAATTACCCGGACGTATTTAACAGTCATTGCCACAAGCACTCCGTACATTCGCAAGGACACGGTAGTTAAATGTAATGCTGTCCACTTACTTAATTACGGCTATGAAAAAGAAATCACAAAAGGGATTCTTGACCCCTGAAGAACTTAAAGAGTCGGCCGAGAAGGTCTGGTTGGCCGGGCTCGGCGCGTTGTCTGCTGCCCAGAACGAAAGCGACAAGCTCTTCCGGAAGCTGGTAGACCGGGGTAAGGAATTTGAAAGCCGCATCAAAGACGAAGCCGATGATGCCAAAGACAAAGCTGAAGACATGTGGGAAGACCTGGAAAAAAACCTGAAAGGGTTTGTAGAATCGGCCATGAAGAAGGTGGGTATCCCTGTTGAGGAAGAAATTGACAAGCTCGGCGAGCATGTCGATGCCCTCACAGATCGGATCACCCGTATGGCCAACGAACTGGCTGCTGAAGCGGCTGAAGCATTCGATGCCCTGCGCGAGAAAGCCGAAAAAGCAGCGGCCCAGGCCAAAGGCGAGCAAGAGGCAGCACCCAAGAAGCCCAAGGCCAAAAAAGCCAAGGCCAAACCCAAAGGCAAGGCGAAAACCAAGGCCAAAAAAGCCAAGAAGCGCAAAGACAGCTCCAAAACCATCGGCAAAGCCAAGACCAAACCGAAAGTGACCATGACGCACATCGGTGGCGGATGGTACGAAATCAAAAAAGGCGGACGGCTGGTGAGCAAGGTGCGCGGAAAAGCCAATGCCCAGGCGGAAATGAAGGCACAGGGCGCTTAGGGCTCGACAGCGTGCACAGAAATGTGTATCATAGCGGCGGATCCTGCCCTGGTGCGGGATCCGCCTGTTTCGCGGTGTACACTGACCCCTAATCCCATGCCGACTGCCCCCTCCCCATCCGCCCCTATTGGACTCGCCCTTGCCGGTGGTGGATTCACCGGTGCGATCTATGAAATTGGGGCTTTACGGGCGTTGGAAGAAGCCATCGACGGCCTTCATTTTAACGACCTCTCGATCTACGTAGGCGTAAGTGCCGGGGCCTTGCTGGGGTCCTGCCTGGCCAATAAAATTGATACCCGGTCACTCTGCCGCCTGATTGCCCTCGGCACGGATGAGGAACACACCTTTTCCCCGTCCACGTTTCAGCATCCGGATATACCGACCCTGGTCCGCCGGGGGCTTCGGCTCCCTGGCTTGATGGGAAACAGCCTGTGGCACTACCTGACCCGGTTTTCTGAAGGTGACCGTGCCACACCGGCCTGGGCGGCCAATATTTCAGAAGTGTTACCGGTTGGCTTCTTTGATAACGGCCCCATCGGTGAACGCCTGGAAGCCTTATTCGCCGAACCCGGCCGTACTGATGATTTTCGGGAACTTGACCAACAGCTTTACATTGTTGCTACGGAGTTGGCGACGGGTAAGGCCACGGTCTTCGGCACGCCAACCCTGAACCATATCCCCATCTCACATGCCGTGATGGCAAGCAGTGCCCTTCCAGGTCTGTACCCGCCGGTCGAGATTGAGAATCGGTATTTTGTTGACGGGGTCTTGATCAAAACCATGCACGCCTCCGTGGCACTGGATCAAGGAGCCGCCCTGGTGTTTGCCATAAACCCCATCGTGCCGTTTGACGCGACGCAGATGGTGGAAGCGGGCGAAATTGCACCGGATGCCTTCATCAAAAAAGGGATGCCGACGGTACTCTCCCAAACGTTCCGCACGTTGATCCACTCCCGCCTGGAAATCGGCATGGCGGCTTACGACCAAAAATACCCCAATGCCGATGTGCTGCTGTTCGAGCCTCCCCGTGAAGAAGCCCACATGTTCTTTTCCAACGTGTTCAGCTTCAAAAACCGGAAGCGAATCTGTGAATATGGCTTTCGGGCAACCCTGACGCACCTCCGTACGCAAGCCGATCAACTGGCCCCCATCCTGGCCCGGAATGGGTTTACCCTGCGCATGGATGTAGTGAACAACAAAGACCTGGATGTTTGGCAAAGCGTGCAGGTTCAACCAATAGCTGCAAACGGAACAGCTGCCTCCGCTGAACTAAATAATACGCTGAATACCCTGGATGAAATGCTTGAATCTGTTGAGCATTGAAAGTTGATGGTGACCCAAGTGCTTAGGGCACGGTATGTAGATATACTTGTTTACTACGTGAGTGGCTATGCTCGTTTTCAATAGTTATAGGTAACTAGAGGGTCAACGATCCATTACTCTTCCACGGTCAGACCTGGATAGAAGACGTAAACCGGGTCTATATCTACGGCGGGCGGCGTGGGCGCTGTGGTTTCGATGACCTGGTGAACGGGCAAAAGCGGGGCATCAAATATAAGGTTCTGATTCTTCTGCACTTCGGTCAGGTAAAGTATCCCAAACAAGAAGGCCACAGCCACCATCAGGGCCGTCAGGCCATACGTCCATTTGGGGGCAGGATGCCACAGCGTTGGCCGATCCAGACGGCGGTTTCTGATGCGGGGCATGCCCTTGCGCCGGTCAAGACGTTTGAGCACGTCCTCATCAACAGAGGGCGGAACGATGAGTCTTTCGGCCTGTACGCCCTCCCGAAATGCCAATAGGGCATTAAACTGCTTGTGGCAGGTGCCGCACTGGGCAATATGCGCAAACAAACGGGGCTGTGCTTCATAGGACAACTCCCCATCGAAGTACAGATTTAGGGTTTCATCAAACCCCGCACATGGTTGATGTTCAGCGTTTGGTAACATCGTGCATAGCCTCTATGGTAGAAACCGGTTTGGATTCCAGGGAAGAGATCCAGGGACCCAGGAAGGCTGCCATCTTTTTTCGTGCCTTGAACAGCCGGCTTTTCACAGACGATTCTGTATTCCGGGTAATGGCCGCGATCTCGGCATAGGAAAGGTTTTGGTACTCGCGCAGCACCAGGACCTCCCGATATTCCGGCTTGAGTTCATTGAGAAACCGATTGACCAGCGCAATACGTTCGCTTTTCTCCAGATGTCCAAACGGGGTTTCCTGCTCCGGTACGCGAGGCTCTCCCTTTTGCCCAACGCTCCAGGACACGAGCCGCTCCGCACGGCGGAGCTGATTCAGGCATTGATTCCGAGCGATGGCGAACAACCACGAACGAAAAGACTGCGCCTGTGCCAAACGTTGCCGGTTTTCAAATGCCCGGACGAACGTCTCCTGTAACACCTCACGGGCCAGATCTTCATCCATGAGCATCTTCATACAGAAGGCATAGATGCCGTTCTTGTACCGATTATATAGCGATACAAAAGCGTACTCTTCGCCAGACTGAAAAGCCAAAACAAGCGGCTTGTCATCCAATTGCATAAGGCCTTGAGCAAAAGGTGAAAGGGGGACGGTTTATTAATAGACCCCGCCTTGCCTCAAAAGTTGCTCAGCTCCGTGCAATCCCTCCATAGAGAAACCTGTTTCAAAAAGGCGTTAAGAGGTTGCGTTTGGACCTGTCTTGCCCCTAAACTTCAAGGCTGTGCGATTCTTTCACTAATCTGTTTGTGCAATACCAATACCATACCTATGGAAACCTTACTGAACCGTAAACCTACTCGTTCAGCATTCCACCTATTGCTGATTGCCGTTGCCGGCTTTATTTGGGCTGGATGCGGGAATTCCGCCCCCACGGTTGCCCCTCCGCCAGTCGATCCCAATATCCTGGCCCTGCTTGGAGATACCCCCCTCACCCTGGCTACTTTTGAAGAGGAATATGCCAAGTCTGTCGGCGGCAGAACAGAAGCAGCCGACGATTCCATGGGGGCCTATACCGACTTCCTTGAGCGCTACGTCAATTTCCGGCTGAAAGTTATGGATGCCGAGGCCCTGGGCCTGAAGCAAGATTCAGCCATTGCTGCCGAACTGAGCCAGTACCGTGAGCAATTGGCACGGCCCTACATGATCGAGGAAGATGTGATCAATCCGGTCATCCAGGATATTTTCGAAAAACAAAAAGAGGAGATCAACGCCAGCCATTTGCTCGTCCGCATCGATCCAAAGGCCTCCCCGGAAGACTCCCTGACGGCCTATCAGAAGATGGAAGCCATGGTCGATTCGGTCAATGCCGGTATCCCCTTTGCCGATGTGGCCATGCGCATGTCGGAAGACCCCACGGCTGGGCGAAACCAGGGCAATCTCGGATACTTCACCGGGGGCCGCATGATTCAGGCTTTCGAAGACCAGGCATACAACACCCCGGTCGGCGAAATGACCCCGATCTTCCGGACGCGCTTTGGCTACCACGTGATGATCGTCCACGACCGCCGGCCCCGCACCCCGGACATCCGGGCCGCACACATCCTCATCCGGACCTCACAACAGGATGCGGACTCTATGGACGCCTATCTCACCGCAGATTCTCTTAAACAACGTATTGCCGCAGGTGAAGATTTTGCCGAACTGGCAACCGCGTATTCAACCGACAAAGGTTCTGCCCGACAGGGCGGCGACCTCGGGTTCTTTTCGTTGGGCCGCATGGTGAAACCGTTTGAAGAAGCGGCCTTTGCCCTGGAAAACCCCGGCGACGTCTCCGACCTCGTGCGGACGCGCTTCGGGTATCACATCATCAAACTTTTGGAACGTAAGGCGCCTCCGACCTACGATGAATCCTACGAAGAACTGAAACAGCTTGCCAAACGGCTCCCCCGTTCCAAAGCACAGGAAGAAGCCTATGGCACGGTTTTGCGTGAAGACTTCGGTTGGTCAATGGATACCCTGGCCATCCAAGAGGTGGTGGCCCCCCTTGCAGGAGACTCGTTGACGATCTTGCTGGTCGAGCAAAAACGGAAGGTGATGGTCGATTCCGTCGCGTCGACCGTTGATGCTCCGCTGGATGCCGCCGTCCTGGGCAGAACCCTGGCGACCCTCGGCACGACGACCTACACGGTACAAGACTTCATTGACCATGCCAAAACCATCCGGCCAACCATGCAGATGAAGAGTGCCGATGACGTCTTGGAAGCGTTGAACAAGAAGATTGCCAACGATGCCGTTGACATGGCAGCCGACCAACTCGAAGAACGGAAACCTGCTTTCAAAGCCCTGATGGACCAATACCTGGACGGCATCCTGCTCTTCCGGGTCATGGAAGACTCCGTTTGGAATGCAACCTCCAGTGACAGCGTCGGACTCCGGGCCCATTACGATGCCCATGCAGCCGGCTATATGTACCCGGAGCGGAAACGGGTGGTCAACTTCTTCAGCTCGTCTGACTCTACACTCAAAGACCTGAAAAGCGTACTGGATTCCGGTGCTTCCGCCGACTTGAGCATGTATGAAGCCGATTCAACCATCGTCTTCCGTATGGACACGACGTTTGTGGCAGATAGCACCAATTCCATCTATGATCGCGTCCTGAAACTGGAGCAAGGTCAAACAACGGATGTCGTGCCCTTCAGACGCGGGTTTAACATGCTGTACGTTGATGGGATCGAAGCCCCTCGGCCCAAGACCTACGAAGAAGCCCGTGCCGAAGTCCTGGGCGAATACCAGAAGATTGTGGAAAATGCCTGGATTGAACGGCTGCGCAAGCGATACAATGTACGGGTATTCCCATCCCGGCTTTCCGCCGCGTTTGCTGCCGAACGCATGCCGGATGCCATACCTTAACCTGACCGAAGTATAGAAGACTGCATGATTTCGGTCCTTTTCGAGTGCCGGGGCGACGGGCAGAACAATTTCTGATCCCGTCGCCCCGTTATTTACAAAGTCCTGTTACACAGTCTTGCGTCCCTTCGACCTTGTCGAAATGCACAAGATCAACGACAAGCGGCGTAACATCAGTAACTTAGTCGTCTGCGGCTCATTTTGTTTTCTCCCTTTCTTGCACCGACCGGCGCGCCGGATATGAGGATGGATCGTCGAATATGACCTTTAATAAACGGCTGTCACAAGCGGTACAGGTTTTTTTGGGGGCCACGTTGTTGTTCCTTTTCGGTTGTGGATCTTCCGAAGCCGAGGATGATTCCTTTGTTGCGCGGGTCAATGCGGCTGCCCTTTCCCAGGAGGAAGTGGATTTGGTCCTGGCCAATATGACCCCCGGACTGGACAGCGTCAATGCGCGTAAGCAATACATCGACCAATGGATCACGAACGAATTGCTTGCCCAGGAGGCCAGACGGCGCAGCCTCCAGGATATACCGGAAATCCGCCAGAAGATTATCGATAGTGAGCGTTCCGTGCTGATTACCTCACTTGTTAATCGGTTACAGGATGAAACCGAGCCGCCTACAGAAGCCGATATCCAGGCCTATTTTGAACAGAACATCAATAACCTCGTTCTGCGTGAGCCCTTCCTGAGAATCCGTTACCTTACCTCCGCTGACAGCGCCCTTGCCCATGAGGCCCACGGCATCGCCTTAACGTTACCAAACGCTGCCCAACCGGACTCCCTCTGGCGTTCCGTCATTGCCACCCACGCTGCCGATACCAGTGGAGCCCTGGTTTTGTCTTTCAACTTTTACCCAGAGAGCCGACTCTTTCGGAACATCCCGAATTTGGCCCGTACACTACCAACCTTGAGGCCAGGGCAAACCGCCCCCCTCATCCGTCATGCCGATCAGTACCATATTCTCCAACTGGTAGAACGGGTACCGACCGGCACGTTGCCTCGTCTGGCGTGGGTGCGGGATGAGGTACGTAACCACTTATTAATACAGGCCCGTAAACAGGTATACATCGATCATGTGACCCGGCTTCGCAATGAAGCCCTCGCACGCGGTACCCTTGAGATAAACGTGCAGGAATGACACAAGCCCCACCCCTTATGAAGCGAATATTGAACGACGTGATGCTGGTCCGATGGGTCTGCTGCCTCACACTCTGGGCCATTTCGCTCCCGGCGATGGCGCAGGAGAACGAAGTGATTGATGAGATCGTCGCCATAATAGACGGTGAAATCATCTTGCGCTCCGAAGTCAATGCCCTGGTGCTGAATTTAAATCAACAGCAAAAGGTGCCCATTACGGAAGCCCTCTGGGGGCAAGTCCTGAACGAGTTGATTGATCAAAAGGTCATGCTCGTCCAGGCAGAGGCCGATACCACCGTTACCGTATCTGAAGACCAGGTTAATCAGGAACTAGACACCCGTATTGCCCGGCTCTCGCAACAGGTCGGCGGCGAGCAAAAGCTGGAAGAGGTGTACGGCAAACCCGTACTCCAAATCAAAGACGAACTACGGGATAACATCCGGGAGCAACTGCTCACGACGACCTTCGAGCGGATGAAATTCCAAAACGTCCGGGTTACCCCCAGTGAAGTCCGGACCTGGTTTCATCAGTTTCCAACGGATTCCTTGCCCTCCATCCCCGAGATTGTTCGCGTTGCCCATATCGTACGTCGGCCGGCCATTGACCCTGCGGCCAAGCAAGAGGCAATGGATCTCATCACGACGATTCGTGATTCGGTGGTGCATACATCTGCGATCATTGAAGACCTCGCCAAATTCTCAGACGATCCTGGCTCCGCCCAAAACGGCGGCCGCTACCAGAACATGAAACTCAGCGAGGTCGTCCCCGAATTCGGGGCGGTGGCCTCCACGCTGGAGCCCAATGAAATCTCACAGGTGTTTGAGACCTCCTTTGGCCTCCACTTCATGCGGCTCAACAGTCGGATTGGGGATGTCATTGACTTCAACCATATTCTGATTCGAATTGATGATTCTCGGGTAAATGCCGAACCGGCCATCGAATACCTGAACACCTTGAGGGACTCGATACTGGTGCACAAAGTACCCTTCGAACAATTGGCAAAACGACATTCTGAAGACCCCTTCAGTGCAAGTATCGGTGGGGCTGTGATGGACCCGCGTTCACAGGAACGGGACCTGGTGCTGGACGCGCTTGGCCCCCTGTGGAAACAAACCATCAGCCAGATGGAAGTCGGTGACATCAGCGAGCCGGCAGATACGGAACTGTTGGATAGCCGAAAAGCCTTGCACATTGTCCGGTTGCAGAAGCATGTACCTGAACATACGGTCAGTCTCGAAACAGACTATGAGCGCATTGAACAACTGGCAACCCAGGAAAAACGTACACGCCTCCGCAGGGCATGGCTTGACCGATTACGTGCCTCCGCCTACATTCGGTATTTAACGGATGATGTCCCGGAATCCGCCACCCAACTCTGACCTCCACTCCTCCGCTAACGAAAACGTTGAAAGGTATTTATGAGTACGGTAACCGTCGAATCCCTTCACGCAGCCTATGAGAAGTTACGCGGAGAAATCGGAAAGATCATTGTGGGACAGGAGGAGATCATTGAACAGGTCTTTGTTACCTTGATCGCACGGGGCCATTGCCTCCTCGTGGGGGTGCCGGGTCTTGCCAAAACCCTGCTGATTCGTACCCTTGCCGACGCGCTGGCCCTCAGGTTCAGCCGTATCCAGTTTACGCCGGATCTGATGCCGAGTGACATCACCGGCACCGAAGTGATTGAGGAAGACCGACAAACCGGGCAACGGGTCTTCCGCTTTATCAAAGGACCCATTTTCGGCAACATCATCCTGGCCGATGAAATCAACCGGACCCCACCCAAAACCCAGGCCGCCCTGCTCGAAGCCATGCAAGAGCAACATGTAACGGCAGCAGGCACGACGTACCCGCTAGAATCGCCCTTTTTTGTGTTGGCCACACAAAACCCCATTGAACAGGAAGGTACGTATCCCCTCCCCGAAGCCCAGCTTGACCGGTTTATGCTAAACCTGTGGCTGGATTACCCCACGTTTGAGCAAGAGGTGGCTGTGGTGCGCAACACCACCAGCGATACCCGAAATACCGTCCAAACCGCCCTGACCGCCGAAGAATTGATCAGCTATCAAACGCTGGTCCGTCAGGTCCCGGTTGCAGACAACGTTATTGAATACGCCGTCCGGCTTACCTCGCAAACACGTCCGGGCAGCGAACATGCACCTGAGTTTATCAAAAACTACCTCAGTTGGGGAGCCGGGCCACGGGCCTCCCAATACCTCATCCTGGGCGCAAAAGCACTCGCGTTAATGGATGGCCGGTCAACGCCACTCATTCAGGATGTGCAACGCATCTCGATTCCAGTCCTCCGGCACCGCATTGTGCCCAACTTCAACGCTGAAGCTGAAGGCATTTCGGCCGTTGACCTGATCCGCAGACTTACCGAAACCGCATAAAAAAACCGGGTAAACGGCTGTGCTCCGTCTACCCGGAAAATGTGGCTCTAGTCAAGGAGGCAAACCAGGACTGTGCAACCTGGTCAAGGAGGTAGTCCAGAACCACCTTATTAATATACGGTATTACGCACGATTTTTGTTAGTGGTGTGGATAACTATTACCGACACTTGTGCCGGACCCCAGGTGTATGATTATTGATTGGTGATTGATGATTGGTGATATTTGATTGAAAGCAGCCAGTCATAATTCACAATTCACCAATCAAAAACCACCAATATTCTACTATCCAGCAATATTATCCAACCCCACCCTTCGCCCCATGCCTCACCTCTCCGTAGCGCCCTACCCTGATCTTGATCTATACGTCTTCTCGACGGCCTTCCCGGCCCCCCTTGGCGCCTTCTCGACCCCAACCTGGCTAACAGACCTCTTTAAGGTAGACGCTAAAGCACCCTTTTCCCGTAACGAAGACACCCGAAAAACCGTTCGGGATTTGTTGCGTCATGAAGGGTACAAACCTACCGGCCGGGGCAAACCTGCCTCTGAATACCTTGTTCGGGCAGCAGAACAGGGGTATTTGCGTTCCATCAACCTGGCTGTGGATGCCTGCAATGCCGTATCCCTGCATTCCGGCCTTCCAATTAGCGTAGTGGATATAGACCTGTTGTACCCGCCGTGCCACGTTGCCCCAGGTGCACCAGATGTAGCGTATATATTTAATGCGTCTGGGCAAGTGATCAAAGTGGCCGGTTTATTATGCCTCCATGACCAGGAAGGCCCCTGCGCAAATGCAGTTAAAGATGCGCAACGAGCCAAAACCCATGAAGGTACCTCTAAGACCTTAACGCTGATCTGGGGCACGCAGACCCTGGACACAGCGGCCGTCGGCATCTGGTACCGGTCTTTGCTGGAAAAATGTGGCGCTACAACGACAAGATGGTCCGCAATTCCGATGACTTGAAACGAATACTGGAAGCCAACCGTGCAGTAGGCCGTTTCATCGACCAAAAATGGCTACAAAATCATTGGGCCAAAATGGTGTTTACGAATGGGGTTCGTCTCAATCTATATCATTTGGGTCCCAAGTTGGAACAAAATCTGTCTCAACCTGAATATTTTGAGCCCGCTTAGGGCTGGGTATATTTTTACATAAGTATATAATATTAATAAGCCTGAGTATATTTTTTCAAGATCCTATCTTGCATCTGGCATAGATATTGTTTATAATTGCGGCAGAGGTAATTGTCACTGTAGGCAAAGTTTGAGAGGCGATCCAGAGTTCAGTTTCGACGCGGAGGCATAAGTCGTCGAGACCTGGTCCCATCCTCATTTCACTTCGTCGTCAGCCCCTTACCCCTACGTCAGCAAATTGAGTAAGCTGTGCTCTAGGCAAGCCGGCATTCAATGAAAGTGGCGAGGGATGCGTATGCCCACGAATGGGTGAACCGCACGCCCCCAACGCTCCAAATTGATAACGGTTCAAGGAGGCCTTCTCAGTGCATCTCACTAACGCCGACGGTAATGAAAAGCTGAAATGGCGCTTGTTGTAGGAGGCAAGCTATTCCCACAACCCAACAATACACTAACCAAATACAAGTGAGGTAATTCACAATGGGACAACAACAACTTCTCCTGCTCGTTCTGGCAACGGTCATCGTCGGTATCGCCATCGTGGTCGGTATCAACGCCTACAGCGAAAACTCTGTCCGTACCAGCTGGGATTCACTCCTGCAAGACGCTATGCGGATTGCTAACGATGCCCAATCCTGGAAAAACAAGCCGGAAATGTTCGGTGGCAGCTCTGACCTGACCAAAACCGACGAAAACGACTTCGACGGCGTGAACTTCATCGACCTGGCGTACTCAGGTGGTGCCATCTCGGGTGGCTCCAACCAGTGCTACACGAACCTGAACGGCGTGTTTGAACTGACCAGCTCGACTGATGATCTCACGATCGACGGCTACAGCGTGACCAACCAGAACAAAGTCCAAGTTGACGTCACCGGCACGACCGAAGACAAAGTTGCCCTGGACCGCACGGAATCCATCCGCGGCGGCAAAGACTTCTCGGGCACCGACGATCCAGTGACCGCTCCGGCTTGCGCCTAATGCACCATATGCATAACGCAAGCTAAAAGGGCATAAGCCCTGCGCTTTGATAGACAGGCGGCACCTGTAGTGAGGCAACATCACGTATCAGGTTGCCGCCTGTTTTATTTCCTTCCTTTGCTCGCACGCTCAAATTATTACTCCTCTCATGCGAGAATTTCGATTCACAGGTGTTGGTGGAAACGGGCAGCCCATCCGGGGCAGTGTCTATGCACCCTCCCTTCGTGCTGCGCAGAAACGGATCGATACGCTTTCCGAAAAGCACCAATTTCAAACCCAGGCGATTGAAAAGCGGCATGGGTACATCTATAAGGTCAAGCACCCCAGTGGAAAAATCGTCCGGGGTGAACTCAAGGCCTACTCTGCAGACGAAGTACAATCTGCGCTAACGCGCCAGGGCCTGGAAGTCATCAGCGTAAACAAAAAGCTGCTTGACTTCCAAATGAAGCCGTCTTCGGCTGACCTGGTGTTGTTCGTACGCCTTGCGGCGAACATGCTTAAAAAGAAACTCCCCTTTGACGAAGTGTTGAACCTGTTGGCAGCCGATACGGCCAGCAAACCCCTCAAACAGATGCTGCGCGATTTGAACAGCGATCTGAAGAGCGGGATGAACGCCCAACATGCGTTCATGAAACACCAACACGTCGTTGGCAAGTTTACGGCCTACATGCTCGGGCTGGCATCCACCAGTGGTAACATGGCCGAAATGTTCGAGGCCACGGCCAAGTACCTCGAACGCAAGAATGAATTCAATAAACAGGTCCGAAGTGCCCTGATCACCCCCACGGTTACGCTTTTGGCAGCCATCGGGGTATTTGTCTGGTTCATCTGGTATCTGTTGCCGGCCATGATTGCCTTGTTCTCCCAGTTCGAGGTGACCATTCCGCCCTTCTCACGGGCTTCGCTGGCTTTCGCTGCCTTTATGGACAACCATTACTGGTGGATCCTACCCCTCATTATAGCGATGATTGTCGGATTTATTTCCTTCTCTCGCACGCCGAAAGGCAGGTTTTGGCTACATAAATACATGATTACCCTCCCCGTTTTGGGTGACTTGTTGCACAAGCTAAACCTGGAAATTTTCTGCCGGGTTTTTGGTGTGCTCTACAGCGGTAGTGGTGAAAACCAGGAGGTAATGAAAGTGGCCTCAGAAGCTACAGGCAATACGTACATCGAACATCAGATCAAAACCATTACGGTACCCTTGATGATGGCACGCGGTACGGACTTGATCCTGAGTATGGAGGCTTCCGGCGTATTCCTGCCCATGACCCTGGCCCGGTTCCGTTCGGGTTCTGAAACGGGTTCCGTGCAGGACAGCGCCGATGAATTGGCGGATTTCTATGAGAAAGAAACCACGCTCAAACTGGCCGTAACCGTCGAGTCTATCAAGACAGGTGTGGCGGTTATCATCTCCATTCTGGTTGCCTTATTGACGGTGGTATCGACCGAAACCGCCTTCATGATGCCGTCTGCATCTGACGTCATGGGCCTTCAGTAATTGCGTATAACGACTCACATAGCAAAGCAAACATTTCCAATTGGATAGAGATATGAGTTCCGGAGCTGAACATAACACGGAAGGAGAAGTCAAACATTCGAAGGTATTGCCCTGGCATACACTCCCGGCTTCGTCTGCCCCTGCACAACAAGGTGCACCGGCCTCTGCTCCCGGCCCTCCCCCTGCACAACATCCTGTGTACCCGAATGGTGACGGCCACGCTGGGAACAGGTTTGCCCGTGCTCCACAGACCCCGCAACGCCCCCAGCGGCCTTTGCCGGCTACTCCGATTCAACGGCCTGCAGGGGTTCCCCCGGTAATTCCGCAACAGGAGCCAGCTCCGCAGGCACATGCAGGTCCGCCGATGCCCCCCCCGGTTGCACCGGTTCCCGTTCGCCCAACGCCAGAGGCACCGGCTCCTGTTACACCAGAGCAACCGGAACCGGCCCCCCGTAAATCTTCGGATCTTTCTTCTTTCCTGGATCGTTTTTTGTCGGCCAAACCGAAATCGGATGCCATCGAGCCGCCGGCTCCCGAGCCGCCCGTTGCGCCTGTTCCCCCGGCACAAGCGGCTCAGCCGTTATCCTGGTCTGATCTTCCTCCAGCGTCTGCATACACGCCACAACCCCCGCTACCGGAACCGCCCCAACAATTTGCGCCCCAGGCACCGGTAGCACCCAATCCCGAGCCCCCTGCTTTCCCGGTGAGCCCGCCGCCTGCTTTCCTGGCACCCGAACCGGCACAGGAAACCGAACTTCCGATGCCGTCCGCCGCTCCGCAGGCAGAAGCCCAGGCACCTGAGGCTCCCATGTTCGGAACGCCAGCGCCTGCTCCGGTCGTTCCCCCGTTCCCGATGCCGGAAGCAGTACCACTCCCCCCTCCCGTTCAGGCCCCTGCTCCTGAAGCGCCCAAACACTATGTAAATAAGGAGGTTATTAGCGAAGGGCTTCCCGTTGTTGAAACGATTCCTCAGGAAACATCTGAACCCTTTGTGCCCCCCGCGCCGGCGGAACCGGCGGAACCACAGGCTTCTTTTATACCTGAGCAATCAGTAGCCCTCCCGGGTTCCGATCTTGAACACCAGGCACCGTCTTCCTTTGACTTCGCGCCTACGGCCTTTGAAGAGGCTGCGCCTTTTGAGGTGCAACAGTCTGACTTCCTGGAACAGATTCTGGACCAGGCCGGAGAAGCTCCGCCTATGTTTCGGCACGTGGAACAGGAAGGCACTGAACAAGAGGTCTATCAAGCACCGACGGAACCAGTTGCTCCGGTAGCCCCCCCTCCGCCAGCTTACGAACCGGAACCCCCGGTTGCCCAAGTGCCCCAGACCGAAGCCGTGCAAACCCCGGTCCCTGAGGCCCCTCCAGTAGTTGAGGCCCCAACATCGGAAACGCCCGCAGTTCAGGCACCCTATGTGACCGCTGAACAACCGCCGGCACCTCCGGTCCAGGAAATCCCCCAGGCTGAACCGGAAGCATACCTTGAATATGCTCCACCTCCATCTGAACCCCGGAACGAGACGCATACCCCCGAGGCTGTTCAGGAACCCCTCGTGGCACAGACACCCTACACGGTCCAACCGGTTCCAGCAGTTACCCCTGAAATTGAGCCGGTTCGCGAAGTAGTGCCAGCGCCTATCATTCCGGTGCAGGAGATCATCCAGGAAGCAGACCCCCTGCCCGAAACCGCTGTTCAACCGACGGTCATCCACAATACCGGTGATGACCACCCCGCGCTGATCATTACTGACCTGCCAGACGGTGTCACGGAAACCGCGCAATCCGATGCGCCCAAGCCAGTTGTAGATACCAAAGTGCGTGATCGGGTTGCTACCCGACTGTTGAACCAAGGCATCGTCACCAAAGAGCAGATTCGAGAAGCCAAAAAAACCTGGCTCCGGAGTGGCGAAAAGGACACCTTCTGGCGGACCCTCGCTGACCATCCCGAGGTGAACCGGGAACGGGTCTATGCCGAAGCGGCAAGCATTTATGCCTTCCGGCATATCGAAATTACGGAGACCAAACCTAAACCGGAATTCGTAAAACGAGTCGTTGAGACGTTTACCAAAACGCAACGAAATCAGATGTTTGAACACCGGCTCCTGCCGATTGAGTACCAGTACTCACCGGAGCCGGGCGTCAACAAGTTGGTGTTTGCCACCCACGACCCCACCAACCACGAAACCATACGTTTCCTGCGCGAGCTGATTCTGGATCACTTTGATCTGTGCTATGCGTCGGAATCCAAAATTGCAGAGCTGCACGAAACCCTCTTCCCGCCGACCAACGAATACCTGGAACGGCTTCAGGAAGAAGAAATTGCGTTGGACCTGGGGGCTTCCTTCGAGTTCAATCAAAAGCAGCTTATTGACGAAGACGCCCTGGATGCTGAGATCAATCGATCAGGGCTGATCAACCTGTTTGAGGCTTCCTTGCTGGAAGCCGTCCGCCTGGATGCATCGGACATCCACATCTTCCCCCGGAGCCGCACCACCCAATTCCATTTTCGGATTGACGGTGAGTTGCAGCACTGGCATACTGAAGACAAGGTCCACCCCGAAGCCATGCTGGCCGTGGTCAAGGACCGATGCCTGAACATTGACCGGTTTGAGCGCGAAGCCGCCCAGGATGGTTTTATTCAGCGGAATGTGGACGGCACCATCATCCGGTATCGGGTGTCGGTGTTGCCGATTGCAAGCGCGACCAATGATGTCCGTTCGGAGAGCGTCGTTATCCGGGTCCTGGATGACCGCCGTGTGTTCACCGATTTGAGTGCCATCGGCCTGCTGGAAGGCGCGTTGGAACGTTTTGCTAAAGCCATTAAGCAACCCCAGGGTATGGTGATCATGACCGGCCCGACGGGTTCCGGGAAAAGTACCACGCTGGTGGCTGCGCTGCACAGCGTGGTCCGGCCCCAGGTAAACGTGCTTACGGTGGAAGACCCGGTAGAATACCTGATTAAAGATGTGCGCCAGATCAAGCTGGGCAACCGGTTGAACCTGAACCAGGCCATCCGTTCCATCCTCCGGCATGACCCCGACATTGTGATGGTGGGTGAGATGCGGGACAAGGATACGGCAGAATTGGCGATCAAACTGGCCAACACGGGTCACTTGACCTTCTCTACCCTGCACACCAACGATGCCCCAAGTGCCGTTAGCCGGCTCTATAAAATGGGCATTGAACCCTTCCTCATTGCTTACGCCATTAACTTGGTGGTTGCCCAAAGGCTGCTTCGGAAGTTGTGCCCGGAATGCAAGGTGGTTGATGATGATCCGGACCGGATCTTGCTGAGGGAGCTTGGTTTCACCGAGGAGGAGCAGCAAACGACCACGTTCTATAAGGCCGTCCAAGACGAGACCTGTAAAACGTGCCGGGGCGTGGGGTATAAAGGACGCCGCGCCATTAGTGAGGCCCTGTATTTCTCGCGGGAGATCCGCCACATTATTGTGGATGCCGGAGAATCCATCGATGAAGACGCGATTCGTGAAAAAGCCGTCGCAGAAGGCATGTTGACCCTGCTGGCCTCGGCCCGCGAAGTGGTCAAGATGGAAGAGACATCCGTCGAGGAAGTGATTCGCGTAACCGCGTCGGAGGACTAAAAAAATATGCTGCGGTTTTTCCGCACCACGTCTGCATTGTAGCGAAGCTAGGATGTAGGCTTAAAATAGATCAAGGACAGGAGGCCAAGCCCATTTAGTCAAGGAGGCCCACCCCGTCCTCTAACGTTCAGCAATATGAAACAAACTTTGCTTTCGCTGGGCGCATTGGCGTTCATCATGGTTGCCTCATACAACCTGCAAAGGTCCAATGCGGCAACTGAAAAACGCATCATAGAAAATGAAGTGACCGTCCGCCTTACAGGTGTCGGCACGGAGGTGCTGGAGTATGTGGGCAGCCGGTTTTTTGATGCCGTCATGGTCCCCTCCCATGCACGCTATGATGATGAAATCGCGTCGGAAGCCGAGCTTTCTCCGCTGGCCTTATTCGGCCCTTCGGAAACGTCTTGTGATTACGAGACTTGTACGGCCATTGAGCAATTTCACGGATTAGATTCGCTGTCTTTCTCACGAAATGGCCTGATCTATGATGCCTCGATTTCGGTACGGTATGTGGATGAGGCGGACCCCTCGGCAACAGTCGCCACACAGACCTTTGCCAAGGAAGTGGCCGTCACCTTGACCAGCCGTAACATGCAAACGGGTGAATCGGGCAATTTCCTGTCCGGTACCATGACCCGCATCTTCACCTACGAAGCCCTCTAACGCACGGCGTAACCCGGAGCTAGTCGTCATGCAATTTATCCTCGACCATATCCTCTCCATTGTCATCGGCCTGGTGGTTATGCTGATCATGTTCTTCATGGTCCAACAAAGCCAACAGACCTCGATCGAGGCCGTCCAGCAACGTGCGGTGAAGAAAGGCATGTCCGATTTTATTGAGGTGATTCAACTGGATTTACAGAACATCGGGGCAGGCATGGTAAACAGGGACGAAGCCATCGACACCCTGACTGTGAATGAATTTCGTTTTTACACCCGGACGGACATTGGCCTACCCGACTCCCAACTGGTACGCTATGCCTGGGCCCCGATTGACACCATGCGGCGGTACGACGGCGGAAATTATACCGAAGCCCAAGTCCTCCAGGTCGAACGATTTGTAGACGGCCAGTTACGTGCGCGCAGCCCGGCCAGTTTTACGGCTTTTGAAATTGACCTACAAGACAACAATGGCGCGGTACCCGCCAACTACGGTGAAGTGAAAGCAATTGGTGTTCGCATTGCTTCATTATCGCCCCTTGGCCCAACACGCACCGTTGAATCGTCGGAGTGGGAGACCACCTTCCGCCCCCTCAACCTGAATCTCAACGAGTAACGACCAGCCACGCAAACACTACACCTTTACCACTCACCTTAAAACCGTCCCTGGGAGGACCATTATGGGTTATTCTAATTTAGCTGTCTTCACTGGCGCTATAACAATCGTCGCCATCATCGGCGTAACCGCTTCCCTTAGTTCACTCGAATCGAATGAGCAGGTTAACGACCATAACAACGAAATATTAGCCCGTGAGTTGGCGCTCTCTGGACTGAACCTGATGTCCAACAAGCTCAAAGCTACGGAGGATTGGAGCATCCCTTCCGACCTGTACATCCAGCCCATAGCGTACAACAACGGCTCTTACATGGTCGATGTGCTTGATTATACCCCCGGCGATACCGAAACCATTAAAGTGCGGGCATTCGGATATAGTGGCACCAAAGACCACGCCATCGTGGCCAACTTTACCCGCGAGGCCAGCCCCGGCATACCCACGGTCTTTACCAAGGCCATTGCCGGGCCGGACATCACGATTCAGGATTCTTCCAGGGTACTGACCACCTACGAGGAAACCAACGTGGAAATCCACGCCAACTCGGACCTGATCGTCACCGAAACGCCGATTCTGATTGAAGGGTATGCTTCGTACACCGATAGCTATACCGGCAACACAGACCCCTATGACCCGAGCAACCCGACCGGCGGAGACGTGGTGTATCCCGCCCCGGCCTTGCCGTTGAATTACTTCACAACGGACCTGCTCGCTTCCTTCCAGGCCAATGCCGACTTTGTCCACGGCGGCAACCTTGTGCTCTCCGGTGATCAGGTCATTGACCTTGCAGACTGGAACGGCGTTTCGGGCAAAGGCACCGCCGAAGCCCCCTACAAATTATACGTTGCCGGCGAACTGATTGTGGAAGGCAACATCAGTCTGGTGGGCCACGCGACGATCATCACCCAAAGCAAGATCACCATTAAGAACGGGTCACAATTGTTGCCCGTCAATAGTGTACCCCCGGTGGATGGCACGGAAGAAGAACTGCAAGCCTGGGTGGATGCCAACCTGCCTGACGGCACCCCGCTTGCCCTGGTAGCCTGTGGCGATATCGTTGTTGAAGACAATGCCGTCCTGGCCGCTCACCTCTATGCCCTGCTGGATGCAACTCTCACGGATGCCTTCCTGATTGGCAATGTGATTTCAGAGGAAACCACGGTGACCGTGACCGAAGAAAGCACCATCTACTTTAATAAGGTCATGCCTACCGTCATCCCCGAGATGTGGCAAGAGGAAAACCAAACGGTTGTAGAGATGATCGGCTTCAGCGAATGGAAGGATCAAGTGCTGGAAGACCAGCCGTTGAGCGGCGGGCTCCTGCCCAACCTCTACGGCTCGCATCCCGATCCGACGAATCCGGAGAAGGTCCTGATTTGCCATTTTCTCCCCGGTAGCTCGAATAACCAAACGCTTTCCCTGGGGACTGAAGCTATGGCTGGCCACGCGCATCACCCTGGAGACAGCGATGGGCCGTGTGAATGAACGCGCGTAATGCGTATTGCGTAAGGGCATTTACCTTTACGCAATACGCATTACATAATGCGGTCTCACAAGGTAATGCATCCTCATATTTAATCTTATTGACCATTTAACGTAAACCCTCAAAAAAAACAGGAGATAAACCTGACATTTTTGACATTTTGTCTTGCTTTTCTCCTTACAAGGGTTTACATTTCTACCTGAGGCTCTATTCTACGGGAGTCGCTTGCGGCTCTCATTTATTGAAAACCAGGGAGGTTATACCCCAGAGGCAAATTCTGTGCAACCTTTCATCCCTTAACGGCTTTGCTTGGAGGCTCGGCCGCTGTCTTGGATGAGAGGACGAATGCTTCTCCCGTTTATTGTTGTACCTTAGAGGCAATTTGGTGCGCAATACCAGGAGAAACTCGGTCATAGAGACATCGGAGGCATTTGATGTTTTGGCAATTCTGGTGTGTAGACCCCCCTTCGTTCCCAACCACATAGGAGAACCTATAACGGAGGCTTACCATGGGTTACACCAACATGTTAGTCGTCATTGCTATGGCGGCCCTTGCAGGCATAATGACAGCAGGCATGGGCGTTAACACCAAAGAGGCAGATGCGGTCGTATCAGACTATTATCAAGGAAAGATCGCGCGGGAAACCGCTATGTCCGGTCTGAACCTGGCCATCAACAAGCTCAAAACGCTCGAAGACTGGAGCAACACCGACAACTTGAATATCCCCGAAACGTCCTATGGCGACGGGGCCTACCTGGCTACTTTTTCCGATTACACGGCCCTTGAATCTGAAGAAGGTGAGACGGTAAATGTGACGATTCGCGGCTACAATGGTGCGTCCGAGCATGTGGTCAAGGCCAAGGTGGGCAAGAAGCACGGCCTGGAACTTAGTGAGACCTTTAGTGACCACGTCGTCGTCGGCCCGGATGTTATCATCCAGGGCAACCCCGGCTTTTTCTCATACGAGATGACCAGAAACACGAACGTCCACGCCAATGATGACCTGATTACCTCTACCGAGGAAATCATCAGCGGGTACGGTACGTATAACGGTACGTTTTCGGGGGATGAAGACATCTTCCGGCCGGTTACCAATGACCAGGGCAATAGCCCGGTCTACAGTGATAATGAAGTGGACCTGGACTACTTCACCACGAACGTCCTCTGGGCGTTGCAGGAACGTGCGCACTATTCCTCCCCAGGCGATGTGACCTGGCAAGGAGACGTGACCATCGACCTGTCCAGCTATGAAGGCGTGACTGGAGCCGGCACCAAGGACAATCCCTATATCTTGTTCATCAGCGGTGACCTGACGATAGACGGTACTGTAACCCTGCTCGGTTATGGGACCATCGTCACGCAGCATGGCATCAATATCCTGAGTGGTTCGACCATCCTGCCGAGCAACAGCATGCCGCCCTTACTGGGTACCCAGGATCAAATGCAAGCCTGGATTGCATCCCATCTGCCGGAAGGTGCGCCCCTTGCGTTGTTGGCCTGTGGCGATATCATCGTTGAAGATGATGTCACGGTTGTCGGGCAACTGTACGCCCTGTATGAGGCCGAACTGACCGACCCCGACCCCGGTGAACTGGTCTGCCCAGATATCAACTACGATGCCGCGCTCGATAGCTATATCGACCCGACCAACCCGAAAAAACGGATCATCTGCCACTTCCCCCCTGGCAATCCAGCCAACGTCCGGACGATCTCGATCAGTCAGAATGCGGTACAAACGCACTATGACCACCATGATGATTATGCCGGCCCGTGTGTAAACCTGGACGATTGTGAATACGTTGGTGGCAAAACAACTGTGATCGGTGGTGTGATTGCGCAAGAAACCTCGACTACGTTCGATGGCAGCATTGTCGTATGGCATACCCCGCCGACGGAGACGGTCCTTCCTGATGAATGGCTGATCTCTTCGGATGAAAAAGATGGTGGTGTCGAGACGTTGGAAATCAGCGAATGGTCTACAGGCCACATGGATGCTGAAGACCGTGCATTGATCGCAGCCAACGACCTGCAAGGCAGCGTCGATGACCCGAATAACCCCGGCCATGTGCTGATTTGCCACTACCCCCCTGGTGGACAAACCACACCGCATACGGTTTCGGTACCTGAAAATCAGGTCCATACCTTCTTCGGTTACCCGAACGACTATGACGGGGCATGTAACTAATTGGGGCGTGATCAAGGGTCCTGCATGACCCAAGCTCCCCAACATATTACGCGTTCATACCAAACGACTAACCCTGACATTGTGATGCATTAAACCTCAAGGAGGCGGTCTAGCCACGCGATCTAGTTATCGCCCCTACTGTGCCGGCCATGAAAGAGGTCGATCCTTCGGACGCGTAGGATCGACCTTAGGCCGTACCAAGACGAAGGCAAGCGTTTTGGTACGGACCCGGCAGGCTACAGTACGGCCAGACCCATCCGAACGGCTGTGGGCGCTTCGGCGCACGCAACGTAACAAAGCACAGAGGAGGCTACATTGGAACCGTCATTCAACCCGCACTTCCCAAACGGAGGAGATCCGGCGTTGTCCCTGGGCACCGCCGTCGAAAAAAAGGAGCGCCCTTTACCCGCGTCCTTTTACCATCTGCTGTCTCAGCTTACCCCGGACCTCGAAGGCCCCGAGCGGATTAAGGAAATGTCTGCCATGGTCAATGACCTGCCACAATCGGACCGGGAGGCCATGCGGAATATGTACAAAAAACTGGCCCGGCGCATGGTCAAGCTCAATGCATCCGATATGGACATTGGCGGCCCTGCTTGTAAAGGTCACATCTGGTACCGGGTAGACGGAGATAAAAAACCCTACCCCGAAATGGGCCGGTTTACGATGAACGAGACCGACGTCTTGCTCCTGAACCTGCTCTCTCCTTTTCAGCAAGAACATCTCATCGAGCATTACGCTGTCGACTTCGGGTATACCCTGAACATGCAGGAAGAAAACGCCGAAGGCGTCCGGCTTGATTTTGGCTACAGCCTTGATATTGAAGAGGAGGCCCCTCCCCCTCGCCGCTATCGGACCACAATGTATTTCGACAACCAGCGCCTTGCGTTGTGTATGCGGATGCTCGCGGCCAAACCCCGTTCGCTTCGGTCCTTGCGGTTCCATCCCATCATTGAGCGCGGCCTGATGTTTCGATTCGTGCGGGATGGCATGACGCTGGTCACCGGCGTGACGGGTTCCGGTAAAAGTACCACGCTGGACGCGATCGTCGATGCCAACAACAAGGATTTCGAAGGCCATATCCTCATCATTGCCCAGCCGATTGAATTTATCCATACCTCCAAGAAGTGCATCATCCGGCACCGTGAAGTCGGCGCAGATGTACCAGACTTTGTAAGGGGGTTGATACAGGGCCTGCGTCAGGACCCGGATATTGTGATGATTGGTGAGATGCGGGATGCTGAAACGATTAACACGGCCATGGAAACGGCGGATACGGGCCACAAGGTCTTCTCCACCCTCCACACAGCCAGCGCCATTGAAAGTATTGACCGGATTGTTGCGGAATATCCCCCTTCGGAACAAAGCCGGGTTCGACACCGCCTGGGCGACGTCCTTCGGTGTATCATCTCCCAGAAACTGCTGCCGGGCGCGGGTGGAGGTCGCGTGCTCGCCAAAGAAGTGCTCTGGATTACCCCTTCTGCAAGAGCAGCCATCAAAAACGGCAACGTCAGCGAGATCTACCAGATGATCTGGGAAGGCCGTGAGCAAGGCATGATTACCCTGGAGCAAGACTTGTTCAGACTGGTCCAGACGGGTGAGATCACGCCCAATACGGCCTTGAGTTACGCCAACAACAAGCGCCGGCTGCTGCAACTGATGCGGTAGATCCCCCGATAACCGTCACACCTTACAAGCTCAATCAAACCCATGAGAAAGTCCAAACACTCCGACGCGGTCCTTGGGGTCTATGTCACGCCCAAAAACGTCGTGGGTATTCTGCTTCGCCCTGTAGAACAATACGTCGAATTGGTCGGTCAGTTTGTCAAGCACCGGTCTAAAACCGGGGATATGTCAAGCGGCGCATCCGGTGCGTTACCCGGCCTGCGTGGCAGCGAAGATACCGACTACCACTTTCAGTCCGGTGGCGGCGATGGTTCTGGAATAGAGTCCTTCTCCTCCCTCACGGACGGAGGTGGCGGCCTGGAACTGGACACGGGCCTGCAAGAAGCGGATACGATCACGGCAGCCGCCCCATCGGCTTCTCCGCCTTTCGCCCCGCAACTGAACCTGATCCTGTCCGAGTGCCAACAACTGGGGTATCCGAACCCTCGAATGGCATTTTGTTTGGCTCCCCCGGATGTGTCTTACGTCGAACTCCGCATCCCGGCGGATACGGCCAAGATGGAGCGAAAGACCTCCAAAAAGGGTGCCAAGTCCTTTGTGCTCCCCAGTCAGTTACGCAAGAGCCTGCTTAAGCTCCTGACGGAGCAGCACACCCTCCCTTTTGAAAACAGCCGGGTCGAATTTTTACCGATGAAGCAGGCCGGGCGCGATGCCCGGTTCCTGGCCATCACGCCCATCATGCGTGAGCCCGTCGTCACGACCCTGGACCAGATGCTCCAGGATCACACGACGTCTATGGGCCCCGCCTTGATGTCGGATTCTGAGCTGTCGATTTACACCTCTTTGGTGCGTCGGTCCACCTTGACCAACACCAGTGAATTAACAGCGTTGATCCGTGTAGGCACGGAAGACACCCTCATTCTATTCTTTGAGGGCAAGGACTTGATGCACCAAGAGCGCCTGCGTTCGATCACCACCTATGACGTCCCCGAAAAGGTCTGTAGCCGGGTGCTGCTCCAACAGGACGAACAAAAAGTGGGTGAACTGGACCGCGTCTTCCTCCTGACTGAAGGCCGGATCGAGCAGCTTCTGGAAAGCTTCCGCAATTTCTACCCCAAAGCCGAAGTTCATCCGCTACAACAGGTGCTCAAGGAGCACGGCATTACGCTACCGAATGAAAACGATGCATTGAAGTCCAGCATCGTATCGGCCATGGGCGTTGCCGTCCGACTCGTGCAGAACTGGGACCAGGACAACGATGGTACGCTGATCAACCTGATGCCCAAGAAGATGCGGACCCGGAAGCCCGCAAAATTGCTTTTTGCCTGGCATACCTGGGTCATGTTGCTGATGCTCTTTGGCGCAACGTTCTACTTCGTGACGGCCTACCTGCAAAACCAAACCGAAATCCAGCAACGGCGGCAAGAACTGGAACTCAATCCAATGCCTGCCCTTGAAGATCCCGGTTTACTCCAGGCCCGTGTAGACAGCCTGCAAAAAACGTATGCAGAGTACACAGCCAGCTTGAAAATCCTGGATTCCCTGTTGATTGGGAGTGATCGGTGGAGCCGCTTCCTTGAATCGTCCACGCGTGCTACGGGTCAACGGTCCGGGTTGTGGTTGACCCGCTGGGAGCCGGAAGGCGCGAGCAATGTTCGCCTTGAAGGTACCGCCCTCTCGCGTTCTCGGGTGGTGCAATTTGCCAGGACCATGAATGGCTCCATTGATCGACTGATGTCTGACGATATCACGGACGAAGACAAGGATGTCCGGGTGTATCACTTTACCGTCAATGCGCCCATCCCGGCTGAAGTGCCGGAAGTTGCCCTCCATCTACAAGAACTGGCCCGTCAGAAAGAAGAGGCCGAACGGGCCGCCGAGGCAGAGCATCCGCCTTCGCGTACGGTTACGCAAGCCCAAAACTAACCGAAAAATGGAGATAACCCTATGAAAAAGAGCGTACTCAATACCTTCTTGCTCGTCACCCTGACCTTGCTCATCAGCGGCGCAGGGTACTTCTATACCGAGGTCGAGCAGCCGAAGGAGCTTCAGTTGATTGAGGATCAACACAAGGAAGCCCAACTTCGGCATGCCGAAGTTGAGGAATTGTTGAAGGCTGAAGCCGTAACGCTGGAGCAAGCCGATCTGGCCATCCGCAAGTGGAACTCCCGGTACAAGGTCATCCCCGAGTCCATCGACTCGCCGGACATCATCCAGTATCTGGAAGGGTTTACCCGAGGTGGTTTTGAACAGATCAATACCAACCTGAAATCGGTGAACCACAGCAAAGAACTGAACTATTATACCTTTGCGGTTAACGGTACGGCTTACTTCCGAAACCTGCACAACTTTGTGTGGCACCTGGAGAACAACCGGGACTTTTATCACGTCCGCGACGTGAAGATTCATCACGAAACCGTGACGGACGAAAACCCGGATACAGGCCTCCCCCGGCAGTTTGACATGGTAGACTTCAGCATGGAAGTGGATGCTTTCTTCTCCGGCGCCGAGGGGCTGAACCCCCCAAGTGACGAACTGGCTGAAATCCCGACGGCCCTCCTGCCGATTCGGTATCCAGCGCACAATTCGTTCTTTCCGATCATCCGTACCGACCTCCCCCTGAACGACCGCAATCTACTGGAAGTCGAAGATGCACAGTTGGTCGCCATCGTTGGCAGTTCGGCCACGTTCAGGGATGAAGACGGCAATGACCACAGAGTACGCATCGGTGACGAAGTCTACCTCGGTCAGGTCTCCCGTATTGATCCGGCCAAAGCCATTGTGGAGGTAACCCTGAACAAAGGTGGCGTTCGGAAAGTGGTAGAATTCCCCTTAACGGCAGAAGCCGCATTCGGGACGGCCCGAGGCGGGACCAAGCTAACCCCGATTCGTAATAATTAACCCCTGGCTTTACTTTCATTTACCTGTTTTCTATATTGATAGAATAGGTAATGCCCGGAAGGCAAGCCGAGCGATTATCAAAAACGAGCCGTTCAACCTTTTTCTTCGTCTGGCAACAGGAACAGGTTGAAACCGATCCCTGATCGGTACCGGCGCGAGGCACAAAACGGCGTCTAACCACGCCATTCATTAGAGGCAATATCAAACGAGGCAAGTCGTGCTCTGGACGTTGGATCTCGCACAGTGGTCCTTATGAACGGCACGCACTCTCAAACCCACACATCGTCATGAGGAGGTATATCAACTTACGTCTTCGCACGGAACAACCCCATCCGCTACGTATGCCGTTTGCGGCACGCGTAACGTGGTGGCTTGGTTTGTTCGCCCTCCTTTGCATTAGCTCTACCCCAGCGTTTGCGCAGCCTTCCGTGGAAGGCGTCTCGTTTGCACAGCGGGCGGACGGCAAAGGATACGTCGTGCGGTTACACCTTTCCACCCCGCTCAAGCAGGGTCAAACCAAAATCACCCGGTTGGACAATAACCAGGTGGAGGTGTTGCTCTACAACACCCAGTTGAGCGACTCGCTTGACCAGGAACCGGCTGACGGGCCCATCAAAAGTTATATCGCGGAACAACGGGTCTGGACGGCTGCATTTGTATTTAGCCTGGACGCAGATACCCCGGTTGAGGTACGAACCTATCCTGATGGCCCCACAGACGACCAGTTGGTCGCCTTCAACTATACCGGCACCCCCCCGGCGGATCCTGTAGCAACCACGGACCCCGAAACGGATGAACCGGATACAGAAGTTGAACCAGATGAGGAGGACGAACCGGCTACCGACCCGGAACCTGTGACGGACCCAGAACCGGCTACCGACCCGGAACCAATGCCGGAACCTGAGCCAACGCCGCGCCCGGTGCCAACGCCTGAGCCCGCGCCTCAGCCGAAGCCGCCTGCTCCTGAGCCCCCGGCCCGTACGCCCGGTGTGGATGTGGGGACGGACCCCACGCCCTCAGCGCGGCGGGAGCGCATTCCTGGTGAATTCCGGACGTTCATCCCGGCCAACCAGATTGTGTCCTTCCTGCCTTCGACCACCTTCTCCGAGTTCCTGGAGAACATCAACCCCATCTTCCAGGAAGTGACGGGTAAACAGGTGGTTGATCTCGAAGACCGCAACTTTGCCATCAACACCAGCATCGTGGGCATGCATTTTTTTGATGCCCTCGAACTGGTGCTGAACCAACACGGCCTGACCTACCGCGAAACGGAACGCTTCTTTACCGTTGAAGAAGCCCCACCGACGGAAATGTTCATTCCGAATGGTGGACGCCGTGGAGGTGATGCAGATGCCGAAACTGAAGATGCAACGGCAGCGCTTGCTACGCTGAACACCCGTGACATCGAGATCGAAGCCCTGCTGTTTGATGTTAACCTGACCAAGGCCCGCGAAATGGGCCTGAACTGGAGTGTATTCCTCGGTGGGGAAAACAGTGCTGGCGGCGGTAGTGGTGGTGCTGGTTCCGAGGAAGAGGGGCGGCCCAAGTTTTTCGTCAAGACCGAAGACATCTTTGACGAATTTAATGACTACCTGATCTCTCCCAACATCATTGAAGCCAGCAAAATCAATGAGTTTCTCCGTGTGGTGGAAAGCTCAGGTGCTGGTAAAACGGTAGCCAGTCCGTCTATCACAGTCAAGAGTGGTCAACGCGGCCAGATTCAGATTGGGTCGGATATTCCGGTACAGGTACGCGACTTTGCCGGGAATACCATTACCCAGTTCGTACAGACCGGAGTCATCATCAACGTGACCCCGACGATGATCACCGAAGCCATCGTCGATACGTTTAACGCGCCGACGATGGACTTCATCAACCTGGATGTACGGGTGGAACGCAGTAGTGGCCGTCCGTTCGGCGCTAACAGTGTGGCCATTGACCGGAGCCAGGCCAATACACAGGTCCTCCTCCTTGACGATGAGATGACCGTCATCGGGGGCCTGTTCTCCACGGATGAATCCGTCTCACGTCGTGGAATTCCCATCCTGAAAGACCTGCCGCTGCTGAAATACTTTTTCGGTTTCACACAAACAACCGTCTCCGAACGGGAATTGCTGATCGTCCTGCATGCGAAAATGCGGGATCCGCTTACCCAACGGGCCGGGCGCGATTTCCCGACAGACATTCGCAACCGCATCCGCCGCCGTACCCAGGAAAACTGGATGCGCGTGGATGAGGAGGAAAGCAAGGCCTTTCCCTTTAAACCTGAAGAGCGGTAGAGGCACCCCCCTCCTGCTCCCCCTTTTGATTGATCAAACGTATACCTGAGGAGGCACAGTGATCATGAGGAATCTTCAGCTTTTGGGCATCACTTTTGCCCTGCTGGTTTTGATTCTCGCTGGCTGTGATGCCAGTGGCGACGATACCAGCGGTGAAGTATCTATTCAAGGCTTTGTGGTGGATGAGGTCACCAGTGAGCCGCTTTCGAATGCCATCGTGCGCATTCAACCCATTAACAGCCTACTGGAAACCGACGAAGAAGGCCAGTACGCCACGACCGTTCAAGTCGACAGCGTCATGGACCTGACCCTCACGGCAACCAAAGAAGGCTACAGCACGGAAATTGCCCTCATCGTCGCCCTCGGCGGTCGGGATGTGGAAGTGCCCACCTTCGTCCTGACCCCGCTTCTGGATGCCGGCCCGATCTCGGGGAAAGCGTCCAGCATCCTTTTGCTTTCAGAATCCGATCAGCAAATAGGGATTAAGGAAACAGGCTCGGATGAAGTGGCCGAAGTTGTGTTTCAAGTGGCCGACTCCCTGGGGCGGCCCATTAACCTGGGCAACAAAACCGAGGTCATCTTTACCCTGGGTGCGCAACCCGGCGGCGGGGAATACATTTTCCCTGAACGCGCCGAAACGGACTACAACGGAGAGGTGGCTGTCAACCTGGCCAGTGGTACCCGCGCAGGCACGGTTCAGATCGTGGCCGAAACCACCGTTGATGGTCGGTTAATCAGATCCCTGCCGGTGTCCGTTGCCATCCACGGTGGCCTGCCCGATCAAACACACTTCAGCCTCGGGCCGGAACGGTTTAACTTCCCTGGTCTGCGTCGCTACGGCTTGACCAATCCAATCAGTGTGATCGTCGGTGACAAGTACGGCAATCCGGTACGCACAGGCACTGCCGTTTACTTTACAACAGATCATGCCGTCATTGAAGGCTCCGTGGAAACCAACACACAGGGACGCGGCACCGTGGACCTGATCTCGGCCAATCCCCTCCCTGCCGATGGTGTAGCCGTCGTTACCGCAAGCACGGCCGACGAGGACCAAAACATCGTAAGTGACCAAGCCGCTATTGTACTCTCAGGTGTTCCATTTGTGAGTGTGACCCCCACATTTGCAGCCCTGAACCAGACGTATCAGCTTACGGTTCGGGACCAGAACAACAACCCGCTGGTAGGGGGCACAACCATTCAGGTGAACGTTCAGGGGACGCGGGTTAAAGGCGTTGGCAATGTGGAAGTCCAACTCGATGACACAGCGTTCATCGGCGGTTTGGCCTACGAGAACATCCTTCGTGGCCCCGGCATCACAGAGTTTACCTTCGTCGCCGTACCCAACCTGACCCTCGAAGAAACCGGTGAACCACGGGTGGAAGCAATTGCCATCCGCGTCTCCGGAGAAAACGGACGCATCGAAATCGTCCTATCGGCTGATGGCACTGCGCCCTACGCCCGTACCGAAGGCACCATCATGCAAATGGAAGGCAACGACACGGCGGTCTTTACGCTCGAAGAAAAGTTCTAAACCCAAACGCATCCCCCCACAGGGAAGCCCGGGCGTCTGCGGTACGCTCGGGCTTCTTTATTGGGGATTGGTGAGTGACTCACGCAGTAAATTACGAATCACCACCCTCTCATCCCTCCAGTTGTTCGGCGACCAACTCTTGCACCAGTTGTGGGTTGGCCTTCCCCTGCGTGGCCCGCATGACTTGCCCCATAAAGAACCCCTTGAGGCCGTGTTTCCCGCCTCGGTAGGCATTGACCTTCTCCGGGTTTTCGGCCACGACACCGGCCACCAGCGCAGCCAGGGTATCCCGGTCAGAAACCTGCTGCAACCCTTTGGCCTCAACGATGTCATCCGGATTTTGGCCGGTGGTCCACATCGCATCAAACACCTTTCGGGCTGTAGCACTGGACAGGGTCCCGTCGTCAACCAAGGCCACCAAGCGTGCCAGTTGAACCCCGGTGATGGGCAGGGCCTCGTTTTGTTTGGCCTCGCGGGTTACATCATTCAAAATCCAGTTGGCCAGTGGCTCCGGCATGTGGTTCTCGGTCAAAGCCGTATCAAACAAATCGGCCAAAACGGCCTCGGAAGCCAGCCGTTCGGCTTGTTTCTTACGCAGGCCCAGGGTCATGTATTCATCCGCTCGTTTGCGCACTTCCGGGGTCAGTTCGATAACCGGATCCACCTGGGGTTGCACTTTAGGCGAAGGGGCTGATTTAGCCACCGGTTTGGGCTGAGCAACTTTGGATTGTTGTTTCTTTTTCCAGGAGTCACGAAGCGAAACGATCCGGTTAAAGACCAGATGATCTGGTGTGGAATCAACCGGGTCTTGCCAGAAATACCCATGCCGGGTGAATTGGTAGCGCGTATCGGGCGCATTGTTCAGCACACTCGGCTCAATGAACCCGTTCAAACGCACAGCCGAATCGGGGTTGATGTGGGTCAGGTAGGATGCTTCACCTCCATCTGGATAGGGATGGTTGAACAGCCGGTCATAGACACGCACTTCAACGGGGACGGCGTGGGCCACAGACACCCAATGAATAGTGCCTTTGACCTTTTTTCCACTTGTATCTGAACCACTCCGGGTCTCGGGATCATAAGAGCAGCGTAGTTCAACAACCGCTCCGGTTGCCGGGTCTTTTATTACTTCATCACATCGAATGATATAGCCGTTTTTCAGTCGAACTTCCCGACCGGGAGCCAACCTGAAATATTTCCTGGATGGCTCCTCCCGGAAGTCGTTTCGTTCGATATACAATTCCCGCGAAAACGATAGGGGCCGCGTTCCTTCCCTGGGCACATCGTGCGGAAAATAATCCGCATCGAACGTTTCGATCTGATCCTCGGGATAGTTGGTCAAGACCACTTTCAGCGGATTGAGTACACACATAACGCGGGGCGCGACCTGGTTGAGGTCGTCCCGAATGCTGTACTCCAGCAGGCTCATGTCGATGCGGTTCTCCGTCTTGGCAACCCCAATTCGGTCACAGAACTTGCGAATGGCTGATGGGGTGTAGCCCCGCCGCCGCAATCCGGAGAGGGTCGTCATACGGGGGTCATCCCAGCCGGTGACGTGTCCTTCCTCAACCAGTTGCAGCAATTTGCGCTTGCTGGTGATGGTATACTCCAGGTTGAGGCGCGCAAACTCGTACTGATGGGGCCGTGGCGGTTGGAATGTATTTTCGACGACCCAATCGTAGATGGCCCGGTTGTTTTCAAATTCCAGGGTACAAATGGAGTGGGTGATGTCTTCCAGTGCATCAGAAAGAGGATGGGCATAGTCGTACATCGGGTAGATGCACCATTCGCCGGCCGTCCGGTAGTGATCGGCTTTTTTGATGCGGTAGAGCAGCGGGTCCCGTTCTTTCATGTTGTTCGAGGCCATGTTCATCTTGGCCCGAAGCACGTGGGCCCCATCGGCAAATTCACCAGCTCGCATTCGTTCGAACAGGTCCAGGTTTTCTTCGACTGAACGGTTTCGGTAGGGGCTTTCCTTCCCAGGTTCCATAACCGTTCCCCGGTAGCTGCGGATTTCTTCCTCGTTCAGGCTATCGACGTAGGCTTTGCCGTCCTTGATGAGTTTGAGGGCATACTGATAGAGTTCTTCGAAATAATCGGAGGCATGATAGAGATGCGTTCCCCAATCAAAACCTAACCACTGGACATCGCGTTTTATTGACTCGACGTATTCCATATCTTCCGTCTCGGGGTTGGTATCATCGAACCGGAGGTGGCATTGCCCCTTGTAGTCCTGGGCCAACCCGAAATTCAGGCAAATAGACTTGGCATGCCCGATGTGGAGATAGCCGTTGGGCTCTGGCGGAAAGCGCGTGATGACACGCCCGTTCGTTTTGCCGGTATTGAGATCGTCGTCGATGATGGTCCGGATGAAATTGGTACCGGAGGCCGGAGCGGAATTTGAAGGTTTAGACACGGTGATGGTGTAATCGATTAAAGCATGGGGGCCACATTATTTTTGATAGACCCCGTTAAACGCTTCCTGCTTCAAAAGATTCCCTGCGCCTCCTGCACCTCTGTTCTCCCCAACTGACCCACTATGAATCAAAAAGAACCCATTTCGATGCTGCTTCATCTTCCATGACCATTATTTCTATTAATCTGCCCTTTCCCCCAGAAACGTCCGGATAACCCGGTGGTACGAAAGCAACGTACGTTAAGCCCTTAACCTGGCAGCTATGCGCTTTGATGCAAACACGTCGATATCTTGCAAGCCCCATTTCTGGTCTTTAGCGTTCTGCCTGTGTGTGCTGGGCTTTGCAAATACCACACGCGCTCAACCGGAACACCCCAAACTTGCAGACCCCATCGGTAGTATTCTGGGGCCGGAAACAGGGCCGGCTAACCCCATTTCATTTATTCAGACGACCTTGATGGAAATCTTCGATCACGAGACCCGGCAACTCGTGCCTGGGGTTCAAATGGTCGCGTGGGCCCCGGACAGTTCCAGTGCACAAATCAGGGTAGATGCCGCGTCTCTTGCGAATTTGATAGGCGGGTTGCAATGGTTCATTTACCAATCCGAAGAGGACTCGGATACCAGCCTCAACCTGCAATTACAGGCCGACCTTCAGCTTGTAGCCGGTTCCTCCGAACAACATCAGTGGATGGATTTGTACATCGGCCTCCCGGAGCACCGCGTGGTCCGTTCGTTCTCCCAGATTATGGCCAGAGCGTTGTTAGACCAACTGACGGTGATTCACCAACAGCTATCGGGCGGTGAATCACCGTAATTACGTCACACAGCAGCTTTCTTATTTCATCAAGACCACCCGGCGGCTATCCTCAAACACGTCACCGACCACGCGGTAGAAATAGTTACCACTGGGAAGGCCGGATGCATCGACCTGAAAGTGATGAACCGTGTTTGCAGAAAGTTGTCCACTCTGCACGGGTTTAACGACCCGACCCATCATGTCATATAGAAGAATATCTACATTTTGGCTGGCAGCCAGTGTTAAGGTGAAATTGGTAGTCGGATTGAAGGGATTGGGATAGGCATCCGAAAGGATGTATGGCCCGGGCAATTCGTGGACCACTTCTACTTCAGGCCCAATGGTGACGGCCCCATCAAAATCAATCTGCTTCAACCGATATTTGGTATACCGCTGGGCTGCATCACGAAGGTCGTATCGGTATTGCGTGGGTATTGCGACCGTGCCCGCTCCCTCAATGAACGTGAGTGTTTCCCATAGCGCGGTGGTTTCATTATAGGCATCCACCTCGAAGCCCGCATTGTTGTCTTCCGATGCCGTTTCCCAGGTGAGCGAAACCACATCCTCATCAATAAAGACATCGAATGCGATCAGTTCTACGGGTAGAACCACGTTGGTACGCATAAACAGGACGTTGATATTGCCTTTTTGGTTATTTCCCCTGCTACCAACCACCTGTTCCGTCTTGCCATCGCCATTCAAGTCACCTATCCGGCCAAGGCTTGAACCTAATCGATAGATATCATTCATAACGGCAGTAAAACCACCCTGTGTGTCAGAAATTTTCTGATGGTATTTAACTGTGCCATTCATATTCATAAACAACACCCAGATGGCCCCCCGATCTGTACCCCCATCATCGTCTAGACGGGCACCTACCATGATTTCCGTGATGCCGTCTCCGTCAATATCTCCGGGTACGGACACCCCAAATCCAAAATTATCATTCCCCGAGAGCACGCCGGTAAACCCACCAACACCCGTTGCAATTCGCTGGCTAAAATTGACAGTGCCGTTTGGGTTCAGGAAGAGGACCCATATTTCGTCTGTGCCTCTGGAGCCTACAACGAGATCCTCTACACCATCCCCGTTTAAATCGCCCGGCGTATCCACATCCACACCCCACCAATCACCGGGGGATAAGTTGCCGGTAAATCCGCCTTCTCCTTCGCCTATTTTCTGTGTGGCTTTCACCGTCCCGTTTGGATTCAGGAAGATGATGTATACATATCCTTCATCCAGGTTGGGCGCACCTACTGCAAGGTCTATGGTGCCGTCATTGTCCAAATCGCCCAGAGACTGTATCCCATACCCAAACCAGGAACTGGTGGCAAGCGTACCCGACATACCACCGAACCCATCTGTGATTTTTTGGAAGGACTTAACGGTCCCATTGGCATTTAAGAAAGTGACAAATATTGCACCGGCATTGATATCCCCATCACCATCCGTTACGCGGGCAGCTCCCATTACAATATCTTCGACACCGTCATTGTCAAAATCGCCAATACCGGTAGCGGCAACCCCCAAAATGGCTGCAGGCTCTAAAGGGTCGGTAAAACCGCCTTCATTAGCTCCGATGCGCTGATGGGCTTTCACCGTGCCATTGGGATGTAGAAATAGAACATAGACGGCTCCATCATCGGCGTTCACAGGACCGCTATATTGGGGCGCGCCCGCGACGATATCCGGTATACCATCATTGTCAAGATCACCGATGCCGTCAACATCGAAACCGAACAGTTCGCTAACTTGCAGGATGCCGGTGAAACCGCCCACGCCCTCCCCGATTTCCTGATGCGAGAGGACTTGCCCGGCCTGTCCCAACAGTGTTGAAGTACTGGTTATGATGAACAGCAAACACAGGGCAAGGAACATCCCTTTTTTTTGTATAAAATTTTTCATATCACAGTGCGGTTTAGTGAGGTGAAAAGCTTTTGAACTTCAATCCATATTACACCACATACATACCATATGGCTCATGGATCAGCTAGTAATAGTCGTACCAAAACGGCATTACCACCGACGGCCTCTTAGAAAACGCATGGATGGAAGTGAACAAGACAGATATCGCGGATAAGCCGTTTACCTGTCCTCAATCTACCTAATATATACATCTACCTATATATACAAAATTTCTTTTTCCTGCACAAACAATTTCCTTCGCGCCTGTGCTATTCCACCGTAGCCTATGTGCAGAAGCACGAATTACCCAGTTTCTATCGGGCGGGAAGGATCTGTAATCCAGTGACTCCAGGAGCCCGGATACAAGCGCGCCCCTTTAAACCCGGCATGGGCCATCGCCAAAAGGTTATGCGCTGCGGTAACGCCGGAACCACAATAGCAGACGGTTTTCCCGGGGAGGTCTCCTTTCAAAAGGGTCTCGAACCGCGCTCGTAATGCTGTGCTGGTTTTGAAAGTCAGGTCCGGGTTCAGGTTCTCATCGAAAGGTGCAGAAGTAGCCCCGGGAATATGACCGGCTACAGGATCCAGCGGCTCCACTTCTCCACGGTAGCGTTCTCCTGCACGCGCATCCAAAAGGTGGAGGGTGTGTTGCTCCTGATCGGCCAACAGGGCGGCACTGTCGATGGTCATTTCTTGCCGGACAGCCGCTCCAAACTGCGTGACCTGGACTGATTCTGTACCCGTATGGGTCGAATGACCGGCACGAATCCACGCTGGCCACCCGCCATCGAGGACCGCAACGGCATCGTGTCCCATCCAACGGAGCATCCACCAGAGCCGTGCCGCAAAGGGTCCGCCCCGTTCGTCATAGGCCACCACTTGCTGCCCCGGCGCAATACCCAAACGAGAAAGCGTCGCTGCAAATGCATCCGGTGCCGGCAACGGATGCCGACCCGTTTGGCCGGGCAAGATGGGGCCGGAAAGATCCTCATCCAAATGGGCGTAAAGGGCACCCGGTATGTGCCCCTCCAGATAAGCATGCCGACCGGCTTCCGTATCCTTCAGATCAAACCGGCAATCCACGATACGGACAGCGGAGGTCTGGATCAGGGTGTGGAGATCGGGTACAGAAACCAAGGTGGTGTAGAGCATGACGGGGTGCGGGGTGCGGGGTGCGGGGTGCGGGGTGCGGGGTGCGGGGTGCGGGGTGCGGGGAAGATAACGACTCCATATACCCCAGGCCAACTAAGTAAGCGGACAGCATTACATTTAACTACCCTGTCCTTGCGAATGCACGGAGTGCTTGTGGCAATGACCGTTAATTACGTCCGGATACTTATCCACGCTCAACTATTTCACAACTACCCCCTTCTTTGTGGTTTGAAAACCTCCTGCTTCCATACGAACGAGGTACACCCCACTTCCGTAACCGTTTGCATCCCAACGAACGTGGTGCCATCCAGGTGATTTGGTTTCTTCGAGCAGGGTCGCGACTTGTTGACCGAGGATGTTGTACACGGCCAGTCGAACAGAGGATGGTTTGGGTAAACCGAAGGTGATCTGGGTTTCAGGATAAAAAGGATTGGGATAGGGCTCAGCCAGTTGGATGGTTTGGGGGATGCCGGAGAAATCCGTTTCGGTCGAAACACTCCGGTTGATTTCAAAACGGAACGGGGCCGACCAGTCGGTTTCCCCTCCCTCCTCTAGCTTGCCGCGGACCCGCCAGTAATAGCGTGTTTGATCTGCCAGGCCACGCACAACGTAGTGGTTTTCCTGAAGATTGGTTGCCTGATCGATGAAAGGGCCAGAAAATGTTGGATCTGTAGCTACCTGTACATCGAAATGAGTCATTTCTTCGGCGGCATACCACCAGAGCCAGGCTTCTCCCCGTTCCAGGACGGCATCCTGGCCGGGGTGGGCCGGCATCGGGGGTTGGGTTAAGAGGTCCAGGGTATAAAACCGAACGATTGTACCCTCAAGGGCATCGACCATGCTGTCCTCTATGCTTTCGGTATCGAGAACAACAATACGTTGAAGGGGCCGACCTCTACCAAAATCAATATGGTTCGAGGCGTCGTCGGTGATGGGAGATGAGGGACAGTTTCTCGAATCGGCCTCAACCAGTGGACGAATGGCATCGGCCCATTCAGTATAGGTCGTATCCGGGTAATAAGCATAAATCCGATCCGTCCCGGACAGGCCAAACCGGTCGTATCCGGTTGAGGGTCCGATTTCGCCATACCCGAAGGTGCATTCGCCCCCATTGTCTGAGAAGAGATTGGGTATTAGTTGCACATCGTCTTCCGGATCATTGGGTCCAAAGGGCTCGACACGGCCGATGTCCCAGATTTCAAAGGGCACCTTGAGGGCATGCCCGGTGGTAAAGGGGTGATAGGCATAGGAGCCAGTGACCGAAAAACGGATCTCGAACACACTCGGGCCGTATGCACCGATAACGCCTTCCGGGCCACTTCCTATCGAAGAAAGGGCATACACCCCTGTGCTGTTCACATCAGGTACCGAATCCTCCCGCATGCGATAGATGGCGTTGCCCCCGACCTCATCACATCCATACGTTGACAGGGCACCCGGACCACATGGGTCTGCCCCACCCGGCCCCACCACTTCGACGAATGCATACTGGCCCGATTCCAGCACGCGGGGACCGTTGGTGATGATGGGGGCCGGCCCCGTATGAAACTGCCGAACCTCCGACCACGGCCCGTACCCTCCGGCATTCATGGCACGTACCCGCCAGTAGTAGGTGGATTCTTTTTCGAGATCAGCGACCCGAAACTCTGTTCCAAATACCGGCACGGGCTCGGGCTCGGCAAATGTAAACTCCAGATTCTTTGCCCACTGGATTTGATACTCAGTCACCTGAATGGATTCATGTTCCCAGAAGAACGTCGGATCCGTGGGAAGGCCCTCTGCTTTATCATCAGGAATTCGGAGCGTGGGCGGTGTGTCAGGAGGCGAAGGAAGCGCTACATGGTAACCATTTTCGTATTCTGCCTGAAGCCGGGTAACGGCCTGTTTCAGTTTAAGAAGGGAGTCGTACCGATCTTGCCCTCGTTGCCAGACGATGGCAAGTGTGATCTCCTGCACACTACCCGCCGGTAGATCAAACGGCCCAGTGGACAGCAAGAAATTCCGATCAGCCGGGGTATTTCTTGAACCCGAATTGTCTACGTTTTCCTCGCTCCAGAACGCTGGAGGTTCACCCGAAAACATAAAGCGCGTCCTCTCCGAACTGAACCCACGGCCCGTTCCGCCATATGTGAAGGGAACGTCGTCTCGCCAGAGGGCCTTGAGGTACCGGTATGCGTCGTCTCCCGAACCTGGATTTCCCTGCACAGTACTATCCCCCCAGTTTGTTACGAAAGCCCCCAACCCCTGCCGCTCACCAACTTCGTCAATGGTTCCATCCCGGTCATTATCCAGTCCGTCCGGCGCGATCCGGGGGCCTTCCAGAATGGTGTAGCCAAGTGCTGGTGGGCGCGTACCATACCCCCATCTATACCCTGGTGCATCGTAGTCATCTCCGTTCCAGACATACCCCAGATGCAACAAGGAATCGGAGCCGATGTAATCATCCCCGGCATCACCCAGGTCCACATCCACCCAGTTGCCGAAATACATATCCGAGATGTGATGTCCTCCTTTGTTGATCAAGGTATAGGTGTAGAAGGTCGTATAGTCCAGCACGGGATCTCCACCAGCGTAGGCATAGGCCGTTACCTGAAGTTCAAGCCCGAGTGGAGGGGCCAGGGACCAGGCATGTTCATTGCCCTTGTCGTTCATGACCCACCACACGGTCTGATGCCCTTTGATCTCCGGTCGGTCCCCTCCGGCCAGGTTGTAGTTGTCAGGGTTACCGTCACCGTCTTTTACGGGTGCCCCAAGGGCCCAGGGCCAGTCCAATAGATCCGCTGTGGCATGACCGGTCCGGGTATATTCCCGTATATCCCTCAGGCTCACCTTGTAGAGTCGGTCGTAGTCTCCCTGTTCGCACAGCGGACGGCCCAGTTCGTCTAGGGGCCCCGGCCAAAACTCGTAGGGTCCATAGTCACTGGCCGCCATGTGCAGTTCTCCATCCACCATCCCGCCGACCCAAAGGTTGCCAGCAAAGATTGCATTCGCCTTGCTTGTTTTGGGTACCCGGTATTGAGGCCCGGCCCCTTTCCAGAACAGATTTCCCCCGTTATACAATCCGGCCTGCACCTGATTAATGTCCAGGTCTGCGGTGGCCTCCGCAGGGGCACAGCCAGAAGCCATAAATGTCTTTTCCGGTCGAACCGGTAGCGATTTATTCAGAACATCGACCTGTCCAAACCCCCTTTCCGAAACCAAAAGTAAGAGGAGTACCCCTATCCCGAAGACCCGAAGTATCAACCGCATTGTCACCTTGCTTTACGTGGAACACTTGCCTCAAAAGGCAGCCCTTATTCCAAGAAGCGCAGGTGCGTACAATTCCGCGCCAAACTGAATCAGGGCATCCACTCCGGCAGGATGGCGTCTGCTCGCAAGAGGTGATCGACGAGGCGCAGGAGCCGGCGTTGTTCCGGCCAACCCAACCGTGCGACTGCGTAGTAATTTACCAATTACAAATCTTTCAGCGCCCAGATGCTGCGCAGGGCGTGAATCAGGCCTTCTTCGGTTTCCAGGACAACGCCGTCTGCGTTGGCAATATCGATGAGGTCCTGAATGGCCTGTATGCGGTCCACAACGCTGGCTTCGCGCCGGATATTGAGCATCGCACTTTTGATTTCCGTCTCCCTGTCACCATGGAGATACAAGGCACCTGTTTCCATGATAAGCTCCTGGATTTCTGCCTCGGAACGACTTGGTGCCCAACGGCTTAGCGCCTCCGTCATCGCGGCAAGTTCATCGTCATGAAGTTCAGCATCAGTGCCGTGGGCCAGCGCCAAGTACACCATGGCGAAAGAAGACAACAGAGTTTTTTCGGAGTGCATATCCATTTATTCTTAGCGAAACAGGCGGATAGGCGGGGAATATACGACACCTGGGGTCATTGATGATCAATATACCTGACTACGCTCATGGACTATTATACCGCTGTTATCATCGCTACTGTCGTCGGCTTCAGTGCCCTCGCCGCTGCACTACTCATCCCCGTCTGGCGCTTCCTGAAACGCGAAGAGGAAGCCGGGGAACAATGGACCCGTCAAATCCAGGATGCTCCCCCTCCATCCCAACCCAACGGCACGGCCCATCACGAAGCCCTTGACAATTCTGATACGGCCCAGTGAAACCCCCTTCTCTTTTCCCCGTATCTGCCTAAAGTGTAAATATTTTTACACTCAATCGTACCCGAATCGTCCTGTAGAACACGCAACATCTGTGCGGACCTTCGCGTTAGGTTCATATTCCTGGTTTCTGTTTGTAATTGATGGCCAAAAAACACACGAGGCGCAAGCCGACTGTATGAAGTAAATCACCAATCGCATTGAACGCGCCTCGATTTTCCATTACCCCCTGGGTCCTTGCCCTTTTGCTCATTCCTCTTACAGGATGTGCGCAACCGGCTGTGGATTCGTTAGAGACAGCCCGGCAGGCGCTACAATCCGGACAGTATTCAGAGGCACGCTCCTTTCTTGCGCAACACCTCACAGATCAACCAGCAGATGCCGCTGTCCGGGAACTGGCTGAAACGTACCTGGCTACCGGCGATTATGCCGCAGGACTAGAAGCCCTAGATGCCGTTCTGGCACGTGCCCCGCAATCTCCCTATGCGCTACATGCCAAAGGACGATTGCTGATGGTTGTGGGTCGGTATGCCGAGGCCCAGGCGTCTTTTCAGGAAGCCTATGCCCAAAAATCAGACCATTGGCTGAACCTGCTGGACCTTGGACTTGCGTTCTACAAACAGGGTCTGTACGGCGAAGCACGTCAAGCCTTCATCCCCCTTTTTCGGGCCTATAAACAGGGGGTACTTCGCACGGCCGATGATCTGGCCGCCGCCGGCCGTGCCTCGGCCATTCTCGAACAATTTCACGATGCCAACCAGGCCTTTCGTACCGCCTACCGCATCGACCCCAAACACCTCCCCACCCTCACGTGGTGGGCCGACCTGTTCAGGGAAAAATATAACGAAGCCGATGCCCAGCGGACTTATGAAGAGGCGCTATCCGTTAACCCGAAGTCCGCCAACGTGTTAGCTGGCCTGGCCCAGACTACACCGAGCTTTTCTCGACAGGAAGAACTGGCCCGTGCAGCCCTGGCCGTCAACCCTCGCTCCGTTCCCGCCCTGAACGTTCTGGCCGAACTGGCTATCCTGGATAACCAGTACCCCACAGCCGATAGCCTGCTCCAAACTGCCCTGGACATCAATGCAAACGATCTGATTACACGCGGCCATCAGGCTTCCATCCTGTTTCTTAAGGGCGATTCAACGGCCTTCCAGCGGGTTGATCAACAGGTCTCCGGCCTGCACCCCCAACCGACGGCGTTTTACCAGACCCTGTCCGACAATGCCATGCGGCGGTTTCGATATCCTGCGGCTCTCCAGTTTGCCGAACAAGCCGTCATGACCGACCGCAACAATGCGCAGGCCCTGGCTACCCTCGGCACCAGTTTGCTTCGTATGGGCAGGCGGCAAGAAGCCCGGTTTTACCTGGACCGTGCCCTTGACCGGGATGCCTTCAACCTTTTTGCCAGCAATACCCTGACCCTGCTGGACCAATACGAGAATTTTGCTCAACTGGAAAGCGAACACTTTATCCTCCTGCTGCACAAAGAGGAGCGGGACATCCTCGGCCCACGCATCCTGGAGATGGCCGAAACCTGCTATGCCGATCTGAGCAAACGTTATCCCTACACGCCCAGCGGTAAAATCCTGATTGAAGCCTACAACGATGCCGATGATTTTGCCGTACGCATCGCAGGCATCCCTCACCTGGGACTGCTGGGCGTAAGTTTTGGGGATGTCATTGCCTTAAACACCCCGCGTGCCCAGGCTGGCTCACCGTATAACTGGGCGCGTACCCTCTGGCACGAACTGGCCCATACCATGGCCATCGGGGTATCCCAAAATCATGTGCCAAGATGGTACACCGAAGGGCTGTCCGTCTATGAGGAATACCAGCAACATCCCGAATGGGGCAGGGAGATGGACCTTACCTTCTTTGCCGCACTCGACCAGGGTAAATTGCTGCCACTCAACGACATCGACCGTGGTTTCACACGCCCTACGTTTCAGGGACAGATCCTCCTGAGCTATTACCATGCCTCCAAAGTGATCGCCTTTATTGCCGAGCATCACGGGTTTGAAGTCGTCACGCAAGTGTTGCAATCGCTGGCCCAGGGGATCAGTATGGACCTTGCCATGCAGAACGCTACCGGGAAAAATCTGACGGCCCTGGATACCGAATTCCAGGCGCAAATGCGCACCGAGCGAAAAGCCCTTGATAGCGTGTTGCATGGCATACCCAGCCTGTCCGACGGCAACAGTGAAAGGTCGTTTACCGACTTGTTGATCGGCACCGGGGCGCAAGGCGCACCCTTCTTCAAGTTGCTGGATGACGGTGCAGCGGCCCTTGCCCAAGAAGATTACGAGACTGCCGAGAAGCTTTATTCGGAGGCACTGGATCTGTATCCCAACTTCATCGAATCCGGCACCCCCTACCTAGCCCTCGACCAGATCTATGACAAACTGAACCAACCCGAAAAACGGCTAACCAACCTCGAACGGTACCTGACCGTTTCCGAGCACGATGCTGAAGCCGCTCGCACCCTTGCGCTGTTGTTGTATGAGGCAGATCGGGTGGATGAGGCCCTGGCCTACCTGGACCGTTCCATGCAGATCGAACCTTATAGCCCAACGGCACAGGTGCAATTGGCCGATTGGCATGAAGAACGAGGCCAATACGAGCAAGCGATTCAGGCCCGGCGTGCCGTCTTGGCCCTGAACCCTGTTGATGCCGCCCAGGCGCACTATCGGCTGGCCAATGCCCTGTTTGAGAATGGCCAATATCCCGAAGCCAAACGGGTGGTTTTGCAAGCTCTGGAACGCGCCCCCGGCTACAGAGATGCCCAGAAACTGTTACTCAAATGCGTGGATGCCACCGGCTAAACAAAGTTCAATAATGTCTGTCCGTGTCTTCATCGTTTTGCTGCTTGGCCTGTGCCTCATCCCTGAGGAAACTGAAGCCCAAAATGACTATGGCTTTCGGTTCGTCCGCATCCGTTATTCTGATGATAGCGGTATGGGCCGGTTCGGGGGCAACGCCTGGGCGCACGACTACCCCACTGCCGATTACAACTTCCATGAGGCCCTGACCCGTGCATCCAAGATTCATGTAGACGGCCCCCCGATTGTGCTGTCCCTCGACGATCCACGCATTTTTGAATACCCCGTGCTCTACCTCTGTGAACCCGGTTATTGGAACATGTCCGAGGAAGATGTGGAAAACCTACGGGAATACCTGAACCGGGGCGGGTTTATCCTATTCGATGATTTCAGGAGTGAACGGGAACTGTTCGTCTTGACCAACCAGATGAAACGGCTCTACCCCGACCGTGAATTTACCGAACTCCCCGCGACCCACCCGATCTGGAATATCTATTTCGACATTGACCCGGTCGAAGCCCCTTCTAACGTGAGCAGTCGATGGGGCGGTATGGGCAAATACGACGATCAATACCTGGCCCTGTTCGACGAAAATGGTCGTATGATCGCTTTGAGTTGTTACAACCAGGACATCGGCGATGGCTGGGAATGGCCGGACCGGAATATTGCCGATGCTTCCACCATCAGTTTTCAAATGGGCATCAACTTTTTGATGTATGCCTTGACACATTAAAACAGGGTAACAAAAGAATAGCTGTGTTACGTGATGCGTGTTTCGTGTTACGTGATTTTCTGCCGACTTGAATGTGCCATTTTTTAACGTAATCAAAAAACATGGCGTGGTGATCAAGCCAGGGCACTTGACCCAAACTTGAATTACGCAACACGCAATACGTGCAATGACTGAAACCACCCAAACTCCACAAGACACCCAACGCCTGGAAGCCCTGCAAGCGGGCCGTGCACGAATCGTAGACGCGCTCCGGCAACGCATCATCGGACAGGATGAAGTGATTGAACAGGTGCTCATGGCCCTTTTTGCAGGCGGCCATTGCCTCATCACAGGGGTCCCCGGCCTAGCCAAAACCCTGCTCATCAAATCCCTCGGCGAGATCCTGGACCTGACCTACAAACGGATTCAGTTCACACCCGACCTCATGCCGGCGGACATTACCGGCATCGACATTATCGACGAGGACCGAAATTCCGGCCACCGGGAGATGAAATTCGTCAAAGGACCCATTTTTGCCAACATCATCCTCGCCGACGAAATCAACCGGACGCCCCCGAAAACCCAGGCGGCGATGCTCGAAGCCATGCAGGAATATCAGGTGACGGCGGGTGGCGAGTTGATGCCGTTGGAAAAACCTTTTTTCGTATTGGCCACCCAGAACCCGATTGAACTCGAAGGCACCTACCCCTTGCCCGAAGCCCAATTGGACCGGTTTATGTTCAACATTGTCATCGGCTACCTCTCGGCGGAGGATGAACTCAAGGTGGCGCTGCAAACCACGTCCGAGGCCCAGGCGCCGTTGTCGTCTGTATTGTCCGGCGAAGACATTTTGTCTTTCCAAGCCCTGGTTCGGCAAGTGTTTGTGCCTCACAATGTGGCCCAGTATGCGGTGGAATTGGTTCGTAGCTCCCGGCCCACGGAAGCCGATGCGCCTGATTTCATCAAGGAGTGGGTCAGTTGGGGTGCCGGCTTGCGGGCCACGCAATATTTACTCCTGGGGGGCAAAGTCAGGGCTGTCTTCAGGGGCCGGTATAACGTCGCCATCGAGGACATCAAAGCCCTGGCCTACCCGGTCCTCCGCCACCGCATCCTCACCAACTTCTACGCCGAATCCGAAAACGTGACCGTCGAACAAATCATCGACAAACTCCTGACCCTCGTAAACGAACCCCTTTCGGGACTCTAAATGATTGGTCGATTGTCAATGAAAGGCTCCCGTTGACAATTGACAATCGACAATCGACCATTGACAATTATATAACTTCAATCGCCCAGCAGCCCCCCCCAACTAACCATGACCTCCCCGGCTCCCACCCGATTTATCAACCCTGAAATCCTGTCTCGGATTTCCAACCTTGCCCTGCTGGCCCGCGGCGTGGTTGAGGGGTTTATTGCGGGGTTGCACCGGAGTCCGTACAAGGGGTTTAGCGTGGATTTCGTATCGTACCGGCCCTACCTGCCGGGGGATGATCCGCTGCGCATCGACTGGAAATTGTATGCCCGGTCAGATCGGCTTTACATCAAGGAATTTGAGGACGAAACCAATGCCGGGATGCGGCTCATGGTGGATGTCAGTGGGTCGATGGCGTATACCTCCGGGGGGGTCTCCAAGCAGGAGTATGCGTTTTACCTGGCGGCCTCCCTCGCCCATTTGATGATGCGGCAGCGCGACGCAGTCGGCCTGACCCTGTTCGATGAGAAAATCCGTACGCGGATTCCGCCCAAAAGCAGCCGGGGGCACCTCCAAACGTTGCTGCAACATATGGAGCAGGCCAAGTCCGGGTCCGGCACCACGCTGGGCAAACCCCTGCATGAACTGGCCGATGCCACCCGCCGCCGGGGCTTTGTGGTCTTGATCTCTGACATGCTGGCCCCCATTGCGCCTTTGCTGGAAGGCCTCAAACACTTTCGGTTCCTCGGTCACGAGGTCCTTCTGTTTCACATCCTGGACCCCCAGGAACTGGAATTTGAGTTTACCGACTTGGTGGAATTCGAGGATGTAGAAAGCGGCGAAAAGATGCTGGTCTCTGCCGAAGATGCCCAAGCACAGTACCAGGCCAACCTGAACGCCCATTTGCAACAGCTTCGACAAACCTGCGGGACACTTGGGATCGACTACACCTTGCTGTCCACCAAACAACCCCTGGATTTTGCCCTGTTTAACTACCTGGCCGCTCGGAGGAAGAAAGCATGAGATTTATGCGCAGCACAACCTTTACAGTTGACGACTTCATGTTGCGTGCTGCGTGTTGCGTGATCTCGTGTTTTAATCAGGTGCGCATCCCCTAGGGTTTGCGTTCACGCAACACGAACTTAGCTTTAACTAATCCTCGCACGCCCACCCGAATGTCCTTCATCACCCCGCTCTTCCTGATCGGCCTCAGCGCGGCACTTTTGCCGGTGCTGTTCCACTTTGTGCGCAAGATGCGGGCGAAGACGATACCGTTCAGTTCCCTGATGTTCCTGAAGGCTACGCCGGAGGAACGGGTCAAAAAACGGCGGCTCAAGGACATTCTGTTGATGGCAACTCGGGCGGCCCTGATTGCCCTCCTAGCCCTGGCGTTTGCCCGTCCCTTTATCCCCAAAGAAGCCTTGCCGTTCAGTACAGGGGCCGAGAATCAGTCTACCGTCCTGTTGATCGACCAGTCCTACAGCATGCAACAGGAAGGCGTGTTTGATACGGCAAGGCAAACCCTCCTCGACTACCTGACCTCGGGCGAATCCGACGACGAATATGCTTTGGTCGCGTTCTCAAACGAAGCCCAACGGCTCACGGCCTTAAGTTCGGACCTCGCCCTTCACCAGGCTGCACTCGACCAACTCAGTGCCCCCGGCAACCGGGCGACCGACTTCTTCCCGGCCCTCCGCCTCGCGGAAGACCTGTTACAAGATGCCAGACATACCACCAAACGCATTATCCTGGTCTCGGATTTTCAACGGAGCGGCTGGTCTAGGGCATTGGAGAACTGGAAGCTGAATCCAGAAATATCGTTCGTGCCGGTACAGGTGGGACCTGAAGATCCATCCAACCGCTACGTGCAAGCCTTTAACCTGAGCCAAAAGCGCTCCGGTACCCAAGTGGGGTTGCGGTTCGATGCACGCCTGGGGGTCCACCCTTCAGCAGCAGCGGAACGTATGACCGTCACCTTATCGACCCAGGACACACCCGATCAGCGAGAACAGGCCCCGGCCCGCTCCGAAGCCCCGGTCTCGTTTCAACATGTTGCCCCGCGGACCGGTCTGTTTCAGGGCACGCTTCAACTTCCTGCCGATGCCCTGCCGGTTGATGACACCTACTACTTCACGTATCAAGTTGAAGACCGCCCGGCACTACTTTGTATAGATGAAGGACGCGGCCTGAACGATGCCTACTTCCTGCAAAGGGCCTTCGACCAGGGGGCCGCCTCGTTGTATGCCTACAATTCAGGCAACCTGTCCCAATTAACCCCCGGTTCACTACGGCGGTACAATGTGGTGTTTCTCCCCAACAACGCCAGCCTGAATCCCGCCCAACGCCGCGCCTTGCAAAATTTTGTGGGGGATGGGGGTACCCTGATTCTTTCCTTCGGCAACCGCACACAGGTCGCTGAAACCCGCACCCTGCTCCATGCCTTTTCGGTTGGCCGGGCTGAACGTCTGGTCAATGCCCGTGCCGAACAAACCGCCGAGGCCATTCTGGGGGAAGTCGACATGCGCCACCCCATATTCGAGGTCTTTGGCGGCTCCGGCTCGGCTTTACTCCGCCCCCGGTTCCGACAGTATCTGGAGATCACTCCTGACTCCGCAACGACGGTCATCGGGACGTACGATAGCGATGCGCCGTTCCTGCTCGAACGTGACATGGGCCTGGGGAAAGTGCTGGTCTACACGGCCACCTGGAATACGGACTGGACGGACCTCCCCATTCAGGAGTTGTATATCCCCATGCTCTACCAGATCGCCCTGCACGCCACCGCCAACACCCGGCCGAGCCAGTACACCGTCGGAGACGTGGTCCATCTGTCCGGACAACCGGGCACGGTGTGGGATGTACAAGCCCCAGGCAACCGGCTCTACAAGGTCCCCGTTGATTCCCAGGGTACGGGATTCTTCCGGACCACCGACGCCCCTGGGCATTACCAGGCGGCCCTTGCCGGCCAGCGTATTGCTTTTTCTGTGAATGTGGACCCTGCTGAAGCCGTATTGGACCGGCGCGACGCCGAAGAAGTCTATGCTGCCGTGGTACCCACGACCCGCGACCTGAGTGATGGTCCCCAAACCACCGCGGTACTCAATATAGAAGACGAAGAGAAGCGTCAGAAATTCTGGCGTGTGTTGATCCTGTTGGTCCTGGGCTTGTTTGCCTTTGAGACCTACTACGCCCACCGTTCATAAGCGGCTGGATAAAGCGAGAGAACCCATGCGAAAGTCCTCACATGCACGTGTCAACGCCCTGATCCATGAGATCCGAAAGCAATGGATCCGGCGTGCCCTGTTCCAGGGAAGTGCCCTTACCCTGTTGACCGGGCTGCTGGTTGCGACGGCCTTGCTGTTGCTGTACACCAACGTCCCGCTTGCCCCGTGGATGCTGTGGGGTCTGATCGCGCTGGGTGTGGGCCTCGTCCTGTGGGTCTTGGTTCGATATGCGATCCGCCCAGCCTTGCAACCCCTTACGGATCAGCAAGTAGCTCTGTACATCGAGGAACAACTCCCTGGCCTCGAAGACCGGCTCAATAGCGCTGTTGAGGCCGGCACCGATCCCGAAGCCAAAACCAAACATGGCCTCGTCATTCAATCGTTGTTTCAGGATGCGGCACAAAAGATTCGGTCTGTACCGGTTTCAACCGTTGTGGACCGCCGACGAGAACGCGGCCTGGTATGGACAGCGGCAGCATTGTTGTTGTGTTTTCTCTTTTACGGCTACACCACCCTGGACCGCATCGACTATGATGCCTCCAAACTCAGCGTTGCCACCCTGGTTACCCCGGCCCAGGCGTATATGCAGGTTGATCCGGGCTCCGTCGAGATTGAAAAAGGGGAATCCCAGGAAATCCTGGTCACGCTCAAAGACCAGACTGATGACCCGCTGGTGTTGCACTATCAATTCGAAGGGGCCGGTTGGCAACAAATAGAGATGCGCCCCGGCATGGAAGGCAATGCGTTCCTGCACGCCTTCCAGGACATCCAAACACCGATTTCATATTTCGTCGAACACGAAGACCACCGCTCGGCCCCGTTCGACATCACGCTGTACGAATTCCCGGATGTGGGTCAGATCGATGTGACCTATACCTATCCGGCGTACACCGGCCTCCCCGCTCGTACGGAAACGGACACGGGCGATATTCGCGGCCTCGCAGGATCAACAGTAACCGTCACGGTACAAACCACCGGCAACGTTGAACAGGCCGAACTGCTGCTTAATGAAACCACATCGCTACCCCTCAAAGCGTTGGGGGAAGGCCAATATCAGGGCCAGATGACGCTACAAGACGAGGGGTATTACGCGGTTCATTTGAAGGATCAACAAAACAAGGCCAATAAATTCCCTGAGACCTATCAGATCCTCCCGGTTGAAGATGAATTGCCTTACATCACCATTACCGACCCTCAGCGGGACGTCCGGGTGAATGCCCTGGATGAAGTGTTGGTTGCGGTGAGCGTCCAGGACGATTTTGGGCTAAAGGATGCGCGGATGCGGTTTAGCGTGAACGGGGCCGAAGAACAGACGATCCCCCTCATGACAGCGCCCGAGGAGACGCCCCCCACGGAAGTGAATGGCGAGCATTTGTTTTTCCTGGAAGACTATGCCCTTGAACCCGGCGACGTGATCTCCTACTACGTTGAGGCCACGGATCTCCTCCACACCGAGACCCCGGAAGCCACAGACATGTACTTCATCGAGGTGTTGCCCTTCGATCAGCAGTTTACCCAGGCCAACAACGGCGGCATGCAAGGCGGGCCGCAACCCAGTGCCATCGTCCTGAGCCAACAACAAATCATTGAGGCCACCTGGAAACTGTATCGGGAAAAACGAAAGATGGACCCGGCTGAATTTGACGAAAACCTATCGGCGCTGATCCGTGCCCAGGCCAACCTACGGACCAACATTCAGGAGCGTATCAACTCAACGGCCTTTTCCCTTGAGCTGCAAGCCAGCGAAGACAGTCGGGTCGTGGTGGGCCACCTCCGCGATGCGGTGGCCGAAATGAAGGTAGCCGAACAAGACCTTGAAGCCGGCGCTTTGCAAAAAGCCCTCACCCCGGAACGCAAAGCCCTGACCCACCTCCTCCGCGCCGATGCCCAGAACCGTGAACGGCAGGTGGCCATGAACCGGCAAAACGGGGGGGGTAGTGCTTCGGCTACCGAAGAACGCATGACGGAGTTGATGGACCTGGAACTGGACATTGCCAAGGACAAATATGAAACACAGCAGCAGCAATCCGGCGGCAATGCCAACCAGCCGGAGATGGATGAGGCCATGCGAAAGATCCAGGAACTCGCCCGGAAACAGGAGGACCTTGCCAACCAGAGTCGGCAAGCCCAACCCAAAGGTGAAGACCAGAAACGCACCGTCGACCGCCTGAAACGGGATCAGGACGAGCTCCGCCGCCAAACCGAGCAATTGGCCGACCAGATGCGGCAAGCCGCCCGTGACAACCCGGCCCGCGCCCGGCAGATGGAAGAAAGCCTCCGCCGCATCGCCGAAAATATGAAACAGGCCGAGCGCGACTTGCGGGAAGAGGATACCCAACAAGCACAGGCACAGCAGCAACAGGCCCTCAATGAACTTCAACGCCTCGCCGATTCGCTGAGACGCAAGGGCCAGGACGGGGTCCGGCAAGACCTGGAACAACTGGCCGAGCATTTCGACCGGATGAAACGCGAAGAGGAGGATTTGGGGGAATCCATCCGACAAGCCGAACACAATGCCGAAGCACGAGGCGGCCTGGATGAGGAAACCAAAAAACGCCTCCAAACCCAACGGCAAAACCTGCAACAACAACTGGAAGCCCTGGAACAACAAGCCCAGGACCTGGAAGCCGGAAGCCAGCAGCAACAACCAGACATCGCCAACAAGGCCCGCAACCTGCGGCAACAGATGAACCGCGAGGAACTGGACGAGCAAATGCGGCAATCTGAAGCAGCCCTGGAGCAGGGTTGGCTGGATTACGCACGGGCACTTGAAGAGGACATCCAACGCTCGATGGGGCGTATGGAACGGCAAGTCCGCGACCTGGCCCAGGGCCTACCCCGCACCCCGGAAGAAGAACTGGCCGATGCCCTGGATGAGGTACGCCAACTCATGCAACAAATGCAGGACCTCCAGGCGCAAGCCGAGACCGCCCAACAAGGGCAGCAGCCCGGCGCACAAAACCAGCAAGGTGAATCTGATCCTTCAGAACAAGGACAGCAGGGACAACAGGGGCAGCAAGGTGGTACCCCCAATAACCAGGCCAACCCGAGCAATCAGGCCGAGGTGCGTAGAATGCAACGGCAACTGGACCGTGCCCGTGAGGCCCTGACCCAACTGCAGCGAGACCTACGCAACAATCCGGTAGCCCAACAACAGTTGCAACAACTTGAATCTGCCCTCACCCGTGCCGACAACACCGGCATCCTCCTCAAAGGCGAAGCGGCCAAAGCCTTCTTTAGCAACGAAGTGTTCAGTTCCCTCTCCCAACTAGAAATGGAACTGGCCCGGCAACTGGACCTGACGCAGATGGACAAAAAACTCTTCGGTGGCCGGAAAGGCGACGTTCCCTCCGCCTACCGCGACCTCGTGGAGAAATACTATGAGTCCCTGGCTAAAACCAAGAACTAACCTAAAACATGATCGCTGAAGCGATCACTACGAACACAACCTGTAGTGCGCTCCCCTGGCTATGTTTGAATCCCTGTTAAAATATTCCCGCGTTCAATTTGAGGAAGGCAGCCTCGGCTTCCTGGCCGGTGGCGCATTTTGGCTGTACGTTGCCCTGTTGGCGTTGATCGTTGTGGGCATGGCGTGGATGTACCGGCGCTCCAAGCGCTACCGGTCTACGCAGCACAAAATATGGTCTTTGGGGCTTCGCCTCGGAGCGCTGGGGCTCCTGGCGCTGCCCCTGTTTGAACCCGTCCTGATTACACCGATGGTCGTGCCCGATGAGAATTTTGTGGCCGTTATGGTCGATGCCTCATCCAGTATGTCGATAGAAGACGGGGCTACAGGCAATACCCGATTTGCCCAGGCCAGTAAACTCCTGTTTGATGAAACAGTTGGCCTCTTCCCTGCCCTCAACGATCATTTCAAACTCCGCCTGTACAGCTTCAGCGATGAAGCCCTCCGTGCCGACAGCCTCTCGAATGTACCGACCGGCACCTCAACCAACCTGACGACGGCCCTGGACCGCGTTATGGCTGACTTCAAGGGCCTCCCTTTGACCGGTATCGTCCTGCTCACCGATGGCGGAGACAACAGCAACGATCGTCCACAGGAAAAAGCTGAAGTCCTGCGCAGCCTGGATGTACCTCTGCACATTGTGGGCCTCGGTAAGGAACGTATTGAACCCGAACGAGAACTCCTGGATGTGGCCGTAACCACGGCTGTCGAGCAGACCACCGGGGCCGAAATCGACGTTAAGGTCCGAAGTTGGGCCAATGAACCTACACCGGTGGATATCCACATCTTGCAGGATGACCAACGGGTGTTTACCGAACAACACCGCCTCAAGGGGTCCGGCAAAATCGACCAGTTCACCCTCTTCTTTGAACCGACGCGGGAAGGGGCCCACGAATATACCGTCCAGGTGGCCCCGGCTGAAAACGAGGACAACCTTGCCAACAATACCCAGAACCTCCTGATCAACACCCGGAAAGACACCTTACGGGTGCTGTATGTGGAAGGCCACCTGCGGCGGGACTTCAAGTTTATCAAGCGGGCTTTGCAAGACGATCAGGTGATCGATTTTACCTCAGTCTCCCGTACCGGCCCAGGCAAGATTTACCGTCAGGGCATACGGTCTCCGAATGAATTGGCGGGTGGGTTTCCTACGACGGAAGCCGAACTGAACCAGTTTCATGCTATTCTGGTTGGGGACATGGAAGCGGCGGCATTTACCCCGGAGCAACTCCTGCTCATTGAGCGGTTTGTACGTGTGCGCGGCGGAGGTTTCCTGATGTTGGGTGGGCGCAACAGTTATGTGGAAGGAAGCTACAACGATACCCCTATTGCTGATGTATTGCCCGTAGAACTGGACCTGTCCCGGCGCACAGTAATCCCCCCGGCCTTTTCCAATCCTAATGAACCCCCAGGCGAACAGGGCTTTGCCTTCTTGCCCACCCCGGCTGGCCTTGAGAGCCCGATCCTCAAACTTTCTCCGGATGCCGGGACGAACCGGGCTCGCTGGGCCAACATCCCCGGCCTGACCAGCATCAACTTCCTGGGTGCCGTCAAACCCGGTGCCGTAGTCCTGGCTGAAAAGCCCAACGACGACTACGGCGAACGGGAACCCCTTCTGGTGATTCAGCGCTATGGCCGAGGCCGATCCGCTGCGCTCCCAACCGCAAGCACCTGGCGCTGGCAAATGCTCCTCCCCGCCGAAGATGTCCGCCACGAACGATTTTTCCGCCAACTGATTCGGTGGCAAGCCACAGGAGCACCGAAACCTGTAGACATCGATCAAGCTGAAACCCGGTTTACCCCAGCGGATCCCGTTCCCGTGGCCGTGAATGTGTATGATGACGGTTATGCACCCCAATCCAATGCCTCCGTCGAGGCCACCCTAACCTTGCCCTCTGGACAAACCAGGAATCTCCACCTTCAACCAGCCCTGGCTGAAGACGGTGCATACACCACCACCTATTATCCACAGCAAGAAGGGATGTATAACCTCAATGTAAAGGCCAGCGTAAATGGGCAAACCATCGGCACAGACCGGCAACATTTCCTGGTTCGTCCTTCCAAGCAGGAATTTGCCAATGCTACCCTGCAACGCCCGTTCCTCGAAAACCTGGCGACCGCCAGCAACGGCACCTATTACACCCCGGACCAAGCGAACACCTTGCCAGACAATCTGATGAGCCGCCGTACGGCCACATCCGTGTTTCAGGCCGATTACCTCTGGGATATGCCGCTGCTGTTCGGTCTGGCCCTGGTGCTCCTTTCGATTGAATGGATCACCCGCCGCCGGAGGGGCTTACCGTAATGCGAATCATTCGCCTGAGTATAATGCTTTGCTGTATGGGCCTGCTTGACCCTCTCGCCCTGGCACAAGAGGCCGGATCGAGCCATGCCCTGCTCATTGGTGGCCTGGGCGGCACACCGGACTATACCGAGACCTTTCAACGGTACCTGTTTGATACCCGGCAAGCCCTCATTAACCGGCACGGCTTTGCAGCCTCTCACATCACCGTACTGGCCGAAGCCAACATTCAGGAGGCTAATTTTGTGGACGGCCTCTCTGATGCCGAGACCATCCGCGCTACCTTTTCACGTCTGGCACAGACGGTGGATGCCAATGATCGACTGTATGTGATCTTATTTGGTCATGGCAGTTATAACGGCACAGAGGCTCGCCTCAACATCCCACGTCGGGACTTGAGCGCCCTGGATTATGCAGCGCTGGTCGATGAGGTTAATGCCGAACGCATCGTGTTTATTAACACAGCCCCATGTAGTGCCCCCTTTATCGAACCCCTCTCTGGGCCAAACCGTATCCTCATGACGGCCACCCGGACCGGCTCCCAACGCAACGAGACCCGCTTCCCCAGCTACCTGGTCGAAGCCCTCTCCTCCCCGGATACAGACCTGGATAAGGATGGAAAGCTCTCCGTGCGGGAATGGTTTGTCTACGCCGCCCAAAACACCGACCGGTCCTTTGAGGCCGAAAGCCATTTGCCCACGGAAAATGCCCTCCTGGACGACACCGGAGACCAAAAAGGCCAACGCGTCGAAGAACTGGACACCACCGGCGAAGGCAACCTGGCCGGGGTTACCTACCTTCACCGTGGCGGGGTCGCGCTCGCAGATGTCTCATCCGCCCAACGGGGTGAGGCCACCGGTATGCTGCGCCAGAAAGAAGCCCTGGAATCCAACATTGCAACGCTCAAAAGCCGAAAAGCCGGAATGTATGAAGATCAATATTATGCCGATCTGGAGACCCTGTTTGTGCAACTGGCCCGTTTGAACGACCGGATCGAAGCCCTCAACCAAAGGGAATGATGGCCCCTTACCGAATCCGACGCGTGTTCTTTGGGGGGCTTTGCCTTATTGCAAGTAGCCTCCTCTTCCTCGGTGCACATTCGCCGGGGGTGGACGAGTCCGGCTTTCGGTTTATCAGGATACAGTACGATGTGGTGCCTTATGCCCGTGCTGCAACCTGGGCGTATGATTACCCCACAGCCGAGTACAACCTGCATGAGGCTATCGAACGCACCACCAAGCTCAACCTGGAAGGCCCTCCGCTGGTATTACGGCTCGAAGACGAGCGTATCTTTAATTACCCGATTCTCTACCTGTGCGAACCCGGCTACTGGCTGACCAACAACCAGGAAGTCGAACAACTCCAACGCTACTTCGCACGGGGCGGCTTCATGATCATTGACGATTTCCATGATTACCCTGGGATGCCAAAACGCGAATGGGACAATTTTTACTACAACATCAAACAGGTCTTTCCCGACCGAGAACCCGTCCGCCTGGACCCCACCCATCAAATCTGGTCGCTGTATTTCGACATTGACCCCGTAAGCGCCGCCTCAACCAAACCCTATTTCTCGGCCAACGACGATGTATACTTCGGCATCTTCGACGACAATGGCCGAATGATGTGCGTGATCTGTTATAACCAGGACATTGGCGACGGCTGGGAATGGCCGGACCGCAACTGGGAGCAAGCCTCAACGGTCAGCTTTCAAATGGCGATCAACTTTATCATGTATGCGTTGTCTCATTAGCGGGCAATCGGTTGGGCACTACGGATCGGTCCTTACGGGGTATGGGTTGAATCGGCAATGAAGATGTAGGGGCGCATCTTTGCCAATTTCTTTCTGCCGATGCCTTTTACCCGAATCAAAGCATCTGGCGTGTTGAACGGCCCGTTTGTGGTACGGAATGCAATCACCCGTTCCGCCAGGCTGGGGCCGATCCCCGGTAGGCGCATCAACTGGGATTTACTGGCTGTATTGATGTTCATCCGCGCCGGTGGCCCTTTGGCTTTCTGCCTTCTGCGAGGCAATGTATCCCTGCGTATGGATACCGGCGAAGGCAGGATTAAAGGATCTGATGATAGGACAGCCAGGGTATCCTGGGTGCTCGAAGTATCAGCCAGGGCAGATTGGAAGGCCGTTTGGAGTACGGCATATTGATCAGGATTTACAGGAGAGCGCTGTTCCTGATACTCCTGGGCCACCAGGCCCAAACCCAGCAACCCCATCAGGGTCACCAGCGCCCAGCACTCCGTAGCCGTAATGGCCATGTGTTGCTGAATTTTATAGATCCACCGCATACACATTAAGGACCCCTGAGCGCCAAACTACGTAACATCTACAGGTCCTTTTCCTCAACCTGATCTCGATGATTTTACGTACCGAAGCCGTTGTGCTGCGTAGCCTCAACTATGGGGAAACCAGTCAAATCGTGACCCTCTATACCCGTTCCCACGGCAAAATGGCTGTGCTGGCCAAAGGTGCCCGTAAACCCAATAGTCGGTTTGGGTCTTCCCTCCAGCCGATGTCCTACAGCCAGGTCGTATTTTATTACAAGGCCACCCGAGACCTTCAAACACTGAGTGAAAGCAGCCATGTGGTTCCCTTTCACGGCCTGAGCCGTGACCTCGCCAAACTCACCGTAGGCCTCCGTATTGTTGAACTGACCCAGGCCCTGATGCACGATGAGGAAGCCAACCCCACCGCATTTAACTTGCTGATCCAAACCCTGGCGACCCTCAACGAAGCCGAAGCCCGGATGCAGAATTTGTATCCCTACTACCAGATGCGAATGTCCCACCTGCTTGGTTTTGCACCAGCCTTTGAACGTGCTGACGTAAAAGCCCTTGACGAAAAAGGCGGCATCCTAACCCTCGGACGCGGCACCATCCACAACCGGGGTGCGGGTATGTCGGGGATGCCGGCCTCACGCGGGGCACTACGTGCTTTCGCCATCCTGTGCCGGGCAGACCTCGAAACCGTCATGCGCATGCACCTCTCCCCCCAGATGTACAACGAGGTCAACGTCCTCACCGAAACCTACCTCCGCCACCACATCGAAGGCCTCCCCCCCTCAAGGTCCAGCCAGGTATTGGCCCAAATGGCATCGCGGAAATAACCCAGGTGCACAAAACGATAATGAGGGCTACTCCTGAAACCCCTGATTCCGGTACCGGTTGAATCCTTCTAATCGCTCCACACTCATCCCGTGCCTTATGCAAAGCCCTATTTACCTTGATTATAACGCAACAACACCGGTTGATCCTCAGGTGTTGGAGGTAATGACACCGTATTTCACGACGCATTTCGGGAATCCATCTAGTAAAACCCATGCCTATGGTTGGACGGCTGATGAAGCCGTGACCCAGGCCCGTGAACAACTGGCATCGCTCATTGGGGCAGACCCGGACGGCATCGTGTTTACCGCCGGGGCAACCGAAGCCCTGAACCTGGCCATTAAAGGCGTGGCCCGCACCTACCGGAAAAAGAGCAACCATCTCATCACGGTTCAGACCGAACACAAAGCCGTCCTCGATACATGCAAGACGCTTGAAAGAGACGGCTACGAGGTCACCTATCTGCCGGTTCAACCCAACGGAGTGCTGGACCCCACAGCGCTTGCCGAAGCGCTCCGGCCCGATACCCTGCTGGTCGCCGCCATGTGGGCGAACAATGAGACCGGTGTGATGCATCCCATCCCCGAACTGGCCGAATTGACCCATGCGCACGATGCGCTGTTTTTGACTGATGCCACCCAGGCCCTCGGCAAAGTGCCGGTCACGGTGGAACATGTCGATTTGCTGACCTGCTCAGCCCACAAGTTTTACGGCCCCAAAGGCGTTGGGGCACTCTATATGCGCCGCCGGCAACCTCGGGTGCGGCTAACCGCGCTCATCAATGGGGGCGGCCAAGAAGGCAGCCTGCGCGGAGGCACATTGAACGTCCCCGGCATTGTAGGTCTGGGAGCAGCAGCAGCCTTGGCCCAGGAACGCCTGTCGGTGGATACCGAAAAATGGACCACCCTCCGCGCCCTGCTGGAACAACGCTTACTGGAAAACCTGGATGGCGTCCGCATCAATGGGAGTACCGCCCCTCGGCTACCGCAGACTTCCAATGTGTCCTTTAGCGGGATCAAAGCCGGTACCCTGATCAAACACCTTCGGGAACTGGCCGTCTCGCCGGGGAGTGCTTGTTCGAGCGCGGCGACCAAACCCAGCCATGTGCTCTCGGCCATGCACCTGACCCCTGAAGAAGCTTTCTCGTCAGTCCGCATCAGCCTGGGCCGCCCGACGACGACGACCGATGTGAAACAGGCCACCAACTTGTTGGTACGCGCCATCACCAAAATTCGGTCGGAAGCCGATGCCCTGCTGGTGAATTGACCCTAATAATGGTTCTTTGATTTTGCTGTGCAAAGGTCCAGCCAGGCGTTCGGGTAAGGCTGCACACAAAAATCAAAGCACGGATATTACATTCGAAATGGAACCTCTTGTAAACCGCGTCGCCCAAAGCGAAATCATGGTCTATAACCTGGAAGACCTGTGGAATGGCCGGCCCGTAACAGCTTTTGATCTCCAGCCTTACCTGTTCCACGGACTCATCCTGAAAGAGAAAGACTTTCGGACGGCCATGAAGGAACTGGACTGGCCGGCATATGAAGGGCAACACGTGGCCATCTATTGCTCGAATGATGCCATCATCCCAACGTGGGCGTACATGTTAGTTGCCGCCAAACTCAATGGGATTGCTTCGTCCGTCGCTTTCGGCACATCTGAAGATTTGATACGGGATCATTTTGTACGTGCCCTGGCCGTAGAGGACTGGTCGCGGTTTCAGGATCGAATCGTGGTGGTTAAAGGATGCGGGAGCAAGCTGGTGCCGACGAATGCATACGTGCTGGTGCTCCATCATCTGCAAGCCGTAGCCCGCAAGCTAATGTACGGCGAACCTTGTTCGTCTGTCCCGCTCTGGCGCAAACCCAAATCAACAGCCGCAGCCTGACCCCACTCGGTTTCCCCTGCCCGGACGTCCCTCATCGCCCTTATTTATTCAGGATCACCTGACGGCTTTCATTGAAGATTTCACCCGCTACCCGATAGATGTACAATCCGCTCGGTAAGTCCCGCCCATCAATGATTACGTTGACGGGCTGTTGTGCATCGATGGTGCCTTCAAACAGGGTTTGTACGGCGCGGCCCACGGCATCATACAAGGACACCTCGACGTGTTGCGAGCGGGCCACCCATACTTTGAACGAAGCAGTGGTTGTGAAAGGATTGGGGTAGACGCCCTCTAAAGCAAAGATCCCTGGTACTTCGACCTCTACCTCAACGGGACCGGCATATGAAAAAGTACCATCCAGATCCAACTGCTTGAGCCGGAACAGATGTGTACCCGGCTGTATGCCGGCAACATCATAGGCATACGATTGGGCTTCGAGGGTTGTACCGGCACCCGGCACAAAACCGACATTGATAAATCGATCACCGGTATGGTGCTGTACTTCAAAGCCGAAGTTGTCGGTTTCCGAGGTGGTGTCCCAGGCCAATTGAATTTCACCCGGACCTGTGTAGATCGCTGTAAAGGATGTCAGTTCTACTGGTAAAGGAGTACCACAGGTGCCGGGAGGCGGCAGGGTACAGGTGTTCGGACCCGGACAATCGCCATCCGTCAAACAAGAGGTATTGGAATTGGGGGTACATGCACCGGGGCAATCGGCATCTGTCGTACAGGCCCCGCCGGGATTGGTCCCTCCGGTACAAACCATCTGGGCCGTTGCGGTGGGTGCTGTTGCCAAAAGTAGGGTGCAGAACAATGCAACGTTGCCCAGGCCTTTTAACAGGACCGGCAGCTTGATAAGCTTGTCTTTCATTGTGCTAATATCCGTTCTTTGATTTTTGTGTACAAGCCTTACCCGAACGTCTCGCTCAACCTTTGCACAGCAAAATCAAAAAACCATTTTAAGCGTGCGCCAAAAAGGAATAAATAGTGGGATGGTATTATATACAATTTCACGCTACAAGTCCAGTAGAAAATTGCATCCCCTTAACTCGGCTTGACTGAGCCTGCCCAGGACTTCAAACCCCTTGCCACGCTCGACGGCCAGATCCTCGGTCAACAGGTCGGAGACGGCATGGAGATTGGCGAGGTCAAACAAGGCCAGGGCGCCCGGTTCACCTTCGGGTAAAGCACGGGAAGGATCTTCAGGGTCTACGACCCGAAAGGACATCCAGGCTGGCGGATAAAACACGGCCCCTCCACGTGTGTAACACTGGCTCATCAACTCGCACATGCCGTACTCGCTCCAAATCCGGTCCTGGGATAAGCCAAACCCATCGGCCAGTATTTGATGGAGGGTATGGCGGTTTATGCCCCGGCGGTAGGTTTTCATGCCCCCCGTTTCGATCACCAAAGCCGTAGCAGGCAGAGGAATGGACTGATCCTGCACGAGGTCCATCAACCCAAATGCAGCACCAAACAGGATGAGTGAGGTCCCGGCTTGCCAGCTATGCGTGATGGCCTGGTGTAACACCGCGTGGTCTTTCAGGAAGAACCCACTGTGGGCATCTCCAAATTTCTGTATCAAGACCTCCAGCATATAGACCAGCGAGGATGCCTTTGCGTAACGGGGCAAGTGGGCCACCAGCGTGAAGGGTCCGTCTCCAAAGACTTGTGCAAAGTGCGTCGTTACCGACGCTTCGTACACCCCCAAGTCTTTAACCGGATGCCGGCTCGGTATGCCACCCGTTCCGCTACTCACAAAGACCCGCTCGGCCTCGGCTTCCGGGAAGGTCACGACCCCCTCCTGCTTGAATGCCGCCACTGGCAATGGCAAGCGATATTTGCAATAACGGCTGTATATGGGGCTGTGACGGGCCTGGTAGACGCGCACCACTGCGGCCATTTCATCAAACTGATCCGGGGCCTGGGTGAAGCGGGTTGCGACGTCTTCAAGCGTCATGGAACCTGAAGGTACTTGTGCGTTTGCACCGAGAGGCGCCATTGTGGATAGGTTTTCACAAATTGGATGATCTCCGGCATCATCTGCGGGCGGTTCCACTCGGGTTGCACCCATAAGGCCGTTTCGGCACTGCAGCGGGCCGCATGTGCTTTGGCCCACCTGAAATCATACCGGTTGAAAATGACCACTTTAAGTTCATCGACTTGCCGGTAACTGGAGTCAACAGGCGGCTTGTATTTTTTGGGGGAAAGCGTGATCCAGTCGAATGCCCCCCGTATCGGGTAGGCCCCGCTCGTTTCCAGATGGATCGTCTTCCCGGCTGCTTTTAATGCCTTCGTCAATGCCTTCATGTCATGCATGGCTGGCTCTCCCCCCGTCACCACCACCACCTCGGCCCCGGAGGCTTCTACAGCCGTAACCATATCTGCTACCAAAAGCTCAGGATGGCCCTCTACGGTCCAGCTTTCTTTGGTATCACACCAGGGACACCCTACGTCGCACCCTGCCAACCGGATGAAATAGGCGGCTTTACCAGCCCAACTGCCTTCCCCCTGAATGGTGTAGAAATGCTCCACGACAGGGTAGCTCGCGACGTCCTGGGCAGAAACGACCAATGGAAGTGTGGAGGGGGCGTGGGGCATGGTATAATTGTCAATGGTCGATTGTCAATGGTCAATGAGCGCTCCCGTTGACCATTGACAATCGACAATCAGCAATAGACCATTATGGTTCGTTGAGGACTATTACTGAAATTTTATGGTACAGCCAAATGCCTTGGTCTCAGCTGTGGCTACCGCTTGTCCGGCTTTTATCGCATCAAGGGCCTCAGCGAGGTACTTGACTTCAACCTTGGCCGGATCTGACGGACTGTCATCCGGAGCACCGATGTATTGCAACACGTCGTTGGCATCGAACGCGTACACATGCGGCGTACGCGTTGCACCAAAGGCAACGGCCATCTCTGATCCGGCATCTACCACGTAGGGCATTGGGTAACTTTTGGCAGAGGCCTGTCCTTTCATGGCATCCAGGTTATCACCAGGGTAGGCCACCTGATCGTTGGCGTTGACCAGGATAAACCCAAAACCCTGGGCCTGATACGTCTGGGCCAGGGCAATAACGCGGTCTTCATACTTGCTCACCCAGGGGCAGGTGTTGCACCAGAAGATCACGACGGTACCGGCAGACCCTTTCACAGCATCCAGGCTCACCATCTGGTCATCAATGTTCAGCATTTGCCGGTCACCCATCGGTTTATGATCTCCGATGGAAAGCCCGCCATCGGTCCACCCGCCTAATAGCAAGGTGATCCCGAGAAATAGAGGGCACGTATATTTCGCAATTCGTTTCATGGTGGTATATGTTTGTGGCGTACCCAGAATTTATGCTCAACTGTTGAGCACATCCTGTAGGTTGCGTTTCAGTTCTTCATACGTCGTGAGGCCTTCCCAGAACACTTCGATCGTCCCATTAGGGCCATAGATCATGGTTGCCGGTAAGGCACCTGACCAAGCCTCGTGCATCGCATTGATAAACGCATGGTCTTTCCCGGTTTTCCAGTACGATTTCCACGGCACCCCCTGCGTCTTCAGGAAGTCGCTGACCAGCGGAAGGTCGGCTTCAAAGTCAGCTGAGACAAACATCACGTCAACCCCTTGATCCGCAAATTCCTTGCCAATCTTGATAAACTCGGGAAACTCCTTGATGCACGGCGCACACCACGTCGCCCAATAGTTGACCACAATGACCTTACCAGCACGGGACTGTATTTCTTCTGAGAGCTGTTCGTGACTAACAGGTTGGGGCACATACACATCGGGTGCACTTGCACAGGCCGAAATTAGCCCAAAACTCATCAGAAAAAGGGTGCGCAACACGTTCTTCATTTTTCCGGCAGCATTGTTTGGATTTAGGGTATCCATCCAACGCTTGAACCTATAACTTGTTTTCTTTTGAGGGCATCCCCCCTCCCAATGAATTACACACTCTGTCTTTATGGCGTCGCGTGGGGCATCAACATTCAAGCAGAATTCCAATGGTCATCTACATCTGACTTGTATCTTTGCGTGTTTGGATTTCAAGCCCACCCATTGATCACTGTACCCTCAGACCCTTTTCCGCCGTGAGTTTACTTGCCGTTGGCACCGTTGCCTTTGATTCCATCGAAACCCCGTTTGGATCTGTTGAGCGCATCCTGGGCGGGAGCGCCACCTACATCACCCTGGCTGCTCGTTATTTTCTGGAAGCCCCTCGCCTGGTTGCTGTCGTTGGACAGGATTTCCCGGTGAAACATATCGACCTCCTTACGGATCGGGGCATTGATACAGAAGGGCTGGAAATCGATTCGGATGCGTTAACGTTCCATTGGGCCGGCCGGTACCACTACGACATGAACAACCGGGACACGTTGGCTACAGACCTGAACGTGCTGGCCAAGTTTGATCCCGTCCTCCCGGCATCCTACCATGATACCCGCATTGTTTGCCTGGGGAATCTGCAACCGGAAGTACAATGTAAAGTCATGGATCAGGTTACCAATCCAGCCCTGGTGATTTGCGATACCATGAACTTCTGGATTGAAAACACCCTGGAGAGCCTGAAAGAAACCCTGAAGCGGATCGACATTCTGATTATCAATGACGAGGAAACGCGGCAGTTGGCCAACGATTCCAATCTGGTACGCGCTTCACGGATCGTCCGGGGAATGGGGCCAAAAATCCTGATTGTCAAAAAAGGCGAACACGGCGCGATGCTCTTTACGGATGAGACCATCTTTTGGGCGCCGGCCCTCCCCCTCGAAGATATCGTCGATCCCACGGGGGCCGGAGATACATTCCTCGGCGGGTTTGCCGGTTACCTCGCGGCACAGGAATTTCTGGATGTGGACGCCCTGAAGCGCGCCATCATCTATGGCAGCGCCATGGCCTCGTTTGTGGTTGAACAATTTGGTCCACGCGGCCTGTACAACCTCACCCCTACCCTGATCGAAAAACGGGTTGAAGCGTTCCGCACCCTCTCGCACTACCCTGCTGTCCGGACGCTGGTCCCCTAACCCGGAAGGCTGGCCCGCGCCAGGTCCCGGCATGAACCGCTCTCCTTATCTACGAACCTTCAGAAGCCCTGCCCTATGGCTCTGTGTGGTGCTGTGCCTTTCCTACTGCGCACAAGCCCCACCCGAAGGACGGCTGATCATAGACCTCGGCAAAACCAGTGCAGACCGGCTCTTACACTTCTATTTTGGGTCCTATGCCTCGGCTGAGGGCAGTAATCCTTTTGCCGCTGGCCTGCTCGAACGAGATGGATCAACGGTTTACCTGAACGTGGCCGCGCTACAAGCCGTACATCCCACCGCTACACCGGACGATCCCAATGAAGACGGCACCCTGGAATGGGAAGAATTGGTCCCTTTCTTTCAGACCACCTATTACGCAGCACGAAACATCCCCCCTACACTTGCGGCCTTTCAGCAACGTGTGGCGTATGGCAGCGATGGTTGGTACACGGTTGAGCTGATCGGAGTGATGACCACTGCCCGCCGCATCATCTATATTGAAGAATCAGCTATTCGTGCTGCACTCGAAGGGTACAGATCGGCTGGAGACAAGCTAATGTACCCGACGGGCACGACCATAGTCTGTGAACACCGTCGGGATGATGTTGTGGTAGAAACCACCGTCATGCAAAAACGCACCGACGGGTATTGGGATTTTTACACCTATGGTTCCAACGGCCACCTCGCCGCGACGACGCAGCCTGCCCCAAGGGCCTTAAAATCGCCCGTGCAATGTGTGGGCTGCCATCTTGGGAAACGCCAATTTGAACCCGCAAAAAGTTTCCCCAACCTTGCCCCTGACGGTCCTCATGGCCCCCGGACCATGTTTGTGGAGGACGGGTTACGCAATGCCGATGTGGCCTCGTTTTTCGATGAACACCGCAAACGTAGTGATACTGTTCTGGGATTGTATAATACCCTTTTTGTATCCGGCTTGATGCGGGATCGTGCACGCGGTACCTTATCCGATGCCGATGCAGCTCTACTGGATAAAATCGGCATACCAAGCCGCTAACCATGCCCGCATGAATATTAAGACGGATTCCCATCCTCCCTCTCAAAACCCGCTCGGCCATGCCTCAAAATCAAGAGGGACGGTACGGCTCATCAATGCGGTCTTTTACGCCCACCACGGCGTCATGCAAGAGGAGCACCGCATTGGCGGACGGTTTGAGGTGGATGTCTCGATGCACTTCGATTTCACCGAGGCAGGTGAAACCGATAAGCTGAGCAGCACCGTTGACTATGAAGGGGTCTACAATCTGGTTCAGCAGGTGGTCCTCGGCCACAAGTTTTACCTCATTGAAAAGATTGCTTACGTCATCGGACACGCCCTACTGGATGCTTTTTCCCGTATTGAGGAGGTGGAAGTGACCGTTCGTAAACACAACCCGCCCGTGGGGGGTACTTGCGACCGCACCGAGGCCGTTTTTCGTTCGGCCCGGTAAATCATGTCACAAGCTCAGCAGGAAGAAATCGTTTTTTTGGGCCTTGGCTCGAACCTGGGTGACCGACTGGCGTTCTTACAACGTGCGGTTGATCGGCTTCAAGAACAACCTGACGTAACGGTCGTCCGGGCCTCCCCGGTTTATGCCTCGGAGCCCCATACGTTGACCCCTCACACGCATGCCCCGGACTACCTGAATGCCGTCGTTCATCTACAAACAACCGGCACGCCAGCGGCCTTACTGGATGCGTGTAAGAAGATCGAGCAGGAGACGGGCCGTTCTGCCACAGCCGAACGATGGGCACCACGCCCACTAGACCTTGACATTCTGCTATATGGCATGCGGCACATAGAAACACCGACGCTGCAAGTGCCCCATCCACGGCTACTGGAACGAAGGTTTGTCCTTCTTCCCCTGGCAGACCTGTCACCAGACCAACGCCTGCCCTATCCGAAAGGACTTACGGTGCGGGATGCCTTGACCGCTTGTACTGATTCATATGCCATCCATCCCACATCGTTTCAACTCTTGATCCAACCTGCACCCACACCTTAATCACGATCAATCGTTCTCCGATGCAACTTCGTCCACGAAACCCGCACCGCCGCGTTTTCCGACACACCTTAATCACGATCAATCGTTCTCCGATGCAACGCCAACTTCCAGCGCATATTCAATACATCGCCATAGATGGGGTCATCGGTGCGGGCAAAACCACCCTGGCGCACCACCTCTCCAAGAAATTTGGCGGCCACACGGTGCTTGAAGCCTTCGAGGAAAATCCCTTTCTCGCGCCATTCTACACAGACCCGGATCGGTGGGCGTTCCATACCCAACTCAGCTTCCTGGCCAGCCGGTTTCGGCAACAAAAAGCCTTGCTCAACCGCGACCTCTTCCGGAAGCTCGTCATTAGCGATTATACCTTTGATAAAGACCGAATTTTCGCCCACCTGACCCTCAAGGGCGATGAGCGGGCATTGTACGATTCCCTCTATACGATGGTCGAACCGTCGATTCCGCAACCCGACCTCGTCGTATACCTCCAATCTACCCCTGAACGGCTGATGAAGCACATCGCTAAACGGGGCCGGTCCTATGAACGCCACATCACGGCCACCTATATCGACTCCCTGGTAGATGCTTATGATTATTATTTCTTCCGGTACACCAAAAGCCCCCTCCTGATCGTCAACACGGCACGGATCGACTTTGTCAAAAACCCGGAAGAAATGGAAGATCTGGTCCAGCAGATCATTTCGATCCGTAATACAGGCACCACGTATTACAATCCTTCTTCTGGCGAACCCCTGCCCGGTACACCGGAACATACGGCAGCGATAAAAAAAGTGGAGTAATATCCGTGCTTTGATTTTGGTGTACACGCCTTACATGAACGCCAGGTTCGACCTTTGCACAGTCATTTCAAAGAACTGATATAAGTACCGACTTTTGAGATCACATTCCCTTGTCATCGGCATCAAATTGATTTTGGCTTTTGGGGCCTTGGTCTTTTTGGTCCAGGAAGTTGAAGTGGCGCACGTCTTACAAGCCTGGCGCACGGCCAATACAGGATGGATGCTGGTGGCGCTGGCCCTCCTGCCCTTGAATTTGGTGCTGGAAGCCTGGAAATGGCATACCCTCCTCCGCCGCGCCATGCCAACCCCACCCCGCTTTGGGGAAGCCTTTGGGGCCATGATGAGCGGATACGCGTTGGGTCTTTTTACCCCGGCACGGGTTGGTGATTATGCGGGACGGGCCTTTTACCTCAAACACCACGACAAGTGGGAATTGGCCGCCCTCACCCTGGCCGACCGCCTGATTGCCCTGTCTTGCTATGTGTTTTTCGGTTGGCTGGCGTTGATGTATTACCTGCTGGCGCATCTCCATATGCCGGGTTGGGTGACCCAGTTGGTCTGGTTTACCGGTATACTTGGCGTGGGGGCGTTATTGTTCGTCATGGTCCACCCCCGTTTTGCCTATGATGCGCTGGTCACGATCCTGCCCATTTCCTCCTTTCGGCGCATGCTTCGATTTCTGAATCGACTGGCATCGCGGGATGTCTTTGTGTTGCTGGGCCAGTCTACCCTGCGGTTTGCGGTGTTTTCGACGCAATTTGTCTGTCTCGTCTGGGCGTTTGATCCGGCATTGGATATGCGCCATGCCTACGTCGGGGTAGCCCTGGTCTTCTTTACCCAAACGGTTGTGCCCTCTGTGACCCTGATGGACCTCGGCATTCGGGAAGGTGCGGCAGTCTTTTTTCTAGGGGCCTTTGGTGTGATGGAAGCCGCAGCGTTTGATGCCGCGTTTATGCTGTTTTGCATCAACCTCCTCCTCCCCGCTTTTACGGGCATTCCCTTTTTGATGCGGTTGAGGCTGGAAACCCCTCCAGAACCCTCAACCGCACACCGGACAGCCTGATCATGGGTGCAGTGCTTGTCTTCCTACTGGGGTTCCTGACGTTGCATTATGCCGTCGTCATGCTCCGTTTTGCGCAAGGCTTTGCGCACGTTACATCGGCCCCACCGCTCTTTTCAGAGGATACCCCTTTTGTATCGGTGCTCATCCCGGCCCGCAATGAAGCCAAGGTGTTGGAAAACGGCCTGACCTCGATCTTTGCCAATACGTATCCGGCAGATTTGTACGAGGTGATTGTTATTGACGACCATTCTGAGGACGATACCGCCGATGTGGTACGGCACTGCATGGGTCGTTACAATCAATCCGAGCAAGAACGCCTCCGCCTCCTGGAACTCAAAGCCGCCGGTCCGATCCATGCGGCATATAAAAAACAAGCCATTGATATGGCCGTGCGTGAAGCACGGGGTACGCTCATCCTGACCACGGATGCCGATTGCACCGTTGGCCCCCGTTGGATTGAAACCATGACCCGGCCCTTCATACCCCGTATTTCTTTTGTATCGGGGCCGGTCCTCTACCGTATTCAAAACCACCTGAGCGATCCGATGCAAGCCCTTGAATTTTTGGGATTGGTGGCCGTCGGCGCGGGTGCCATCGGGATTGGCCGACCCAACATGTGCAACGGAGCCAATGTGGCGTACCGGAAATCAACCTTCCTGGCCCTGGGGGGATTCAGCGGCATCGACCATGTCGCTTCCGGCGACGACGAGTTGTTGATGCAGAAAATCCATACCGCCCAACCGGGTACGGTATACTTTTGTGCAAACCATGATGCCGTCGTCCATACCGATCCTGTTCGCTCTTTCAGGGGATTTTTTGAACAGCGTCGCCGATGGGCTTCCAAAGGTGGGCATTACCCCAACCGATGGCTCGTCGCGATGATTGCCGGCATTTACCTCTTCTATGCCTTGTTGCTGGCAATGACCGTTCTTGCGTTTTGGTATCCGAATCTTTGGCCCTGGATTGGCCTTTCGATCCTGATCAAGATCCTGGCCGAGTGGCCTTTGATGTGGCGGGCCTGCCGATTTTTCAGGAGATTGTGGCTCATGCTGTATTTTATCCCGGAACAGCTTCTTCAAATCCCTTACGTTGTGGTGGTTGGTCTGGCAGGTAGTCTGGGCCGTTTCACCTGGAAGGGACGAACCATCTCCCGATGATCGCTGCCTCCCTGGCAACATTTCTGGCCCGTGCATCGGCCCCTTTCCGGCCCGATGTACTCTGGCGGGTGCCCACCCTTCAGCGGAAACTCTACCTTACCTTTGACGACGGCCCCACCCGAAAAGGGACACCGGCCCTGTTAGACCTTCTGGACAAGTATAATGCCCAGGCCACGTTTTTTTTGATAGGCCAAGCCGCCCAAACCTATCCCGAACTGGTCCATGCCATTTCCTCGGCCGGACACACAATCGGCAATCACACCCAACATCATGTGGATGCCTGGCGCGCCGCAGCCCATGTCGTTAAAACAGACCTCATGCAAGGGCATCAGACCTTGTCTGACTTGATCGACAAACCGGTCCAATGGGTTCGTCCACCTTATGGACATTTAAGCAGTACATTCAAAACATGGTGCAGGGCGTATCAGCAGGTGCCCGTCATGTGGGATGTGCTGACGGGTGATTTCTGGCCAACCCCATCTGTCAGCAAGCGCCTTCATTCTGTAGCCCGGCGCATCCGCCCCGGTTCCATACTGGTGTTACATGACAATGCACGTTTTCATACCACGTCCCTATCGTTAACGGCCCATCTGTTGCAGATGTTCAAGGCCGAGGGTTGGCAATTTGAGGCGCTGGCCCCTCTGGACTCCGGCCCCTTTCTTCCGCACGTATGAACCCGTTCGTCCTCATAGTGATGTGCCTGACCGGCACGTATGTATTGATCATGGCCTGGGTGGCACGGGTATCGATGCAGCCTGTAGCACCGCTTACTCCCACCCAAAAGCCTCGGGTCTCCATTCTGGTTGCGGCCCGAAATGAAGAAGATGCACTGCCTCCCTCCGTAAGTTCGGCCATGGTTATCCGTGGCGGGCCTTCCTCCCCTTCCAGGTCTACCTGACCTATTACCTGATTTCCTTACCCATCGTCCTGCTCATCACCCCCCGGATTGAATGGAAAGACCGCAGGTATTGATCGTTCTACGTTTCTAAGTTCTACGTTTGGAAGAAAGAAACGTAGAACCCAGAACGAATATCAGTTTTTCTTCAACACCTTTGCCAGTGTGTGGGCCACATGGGTGATCACTTCATCCGGGCATTGGGGCCAGATCGGGAGGCTCAGCACTTCGTTTGAAAGTTGATCGCTCACCGGATTGGCGGGATATTGGCCGTCATAGATCGGCAGACGGTCTTGTGGAATGGGATAATAGATCATCGTACTGATCCCGGCCTCGGCCAATGCAGCCTTGACGGCATCCCGCTTCCCGTGCAGAATCCGCACCGTGTACTGGTGAAAGATATGCCCCGGTGTTACCTCAGGTGTTACCACGCCGGGGACTTCGGCCAGCAGGGCATTATAGCGTGATGCAACCCTCCGCCGACCGGCATTGTTGACCAGGATGTGCGGGAGCTTTACCCGTAGAATGGCGGCCTGGATGGCATCAAGCCGAGAGTTATACCCCAGCACTTCATTGTGGTACTTCTTCCGGGCCCCGTGTTTTCGGAGTATATTGGCCGTATCAGCCAGGGCATCATCATTTGTAACCAACAGCCCCCCGTCGCCGAACGCGCCAAGGTTCTTGGAAGGAAAGAAGGAAAAGGCCCCGATGTGCCCGAGTGTTCCGGTTTGTTTACCCTCCCAGGTAGACCCAATCGACTGGGCACAATCCTCGACCACAAACAGTCCATGCTGATCGGCAAAGGCCATTACGGCATCCATGTCCACGGCACGGCCAAAAAGATGCACCGGCATGAGGGCACGGGTACGCGGGGTCAGGGCCGCTGTGAGGCCAGCCGGGTCCATGTTGTAACTATCCGGCAGCACATCCACAAACACCGGTGTAGCCCCGACATTGCTGATGGATTCAGCCGTTGCGAAAAACGTAAAGGGTGTTGTTATGACCTCGTCGCCAGGACCAATGCCGAGGGCTTTGAGGGCGATGACCAGAGCATCCGTACCGGAATTAACGCCGATGGCATGTTTTACACCCAGGAATGCAGCGATCTCTTGCTCAAAAGCCACCACCTCTGGCCCCATGATAAACCGGCCGGAACGCACCACGCGTTCAATGGCTGCCTGAAACGCTGGCCATAAGGATTCGATTTCCGGTTTCAGGTCCAGTATAGGAATTTTGGTCTCTACCATCATGGTTCAGGTAAGGTTACACGTTAATCAATCCATCCCTGTCGGTCCAATCGCTGCTCTATGGGGACCATCCGAAACTTGCGGGCTGGTACCCCGGCATAGACGGTATCGGGGTCGGTATTATGGGTTAAGACGGCTCCGGCAGCGATTACCGCATCCGGCGCAATCACTTTGCCGGGCAAAATCACGGCGCCGGCACCAACACGCCCACCGCGTTCAATGGTCACGCCTTTGAACTGGCTGTAGCGTACTTCGGTACGGCCCATGTAATTGTCATTGCTGGTTACCACGCCGGGTGCAACAAATACCCGGTCGGCCAGGGTTGAGTAGGCGGTGATGTAGGCATTGGTTTCAAGTTTACAATAACTTCCAATGCTGCACTTGTTTTCGACAGCAACGCCACGCCCGACAATGGTAAAGTCCCCCACGGTAACCTCTTCCCGAAGGGTGGCATGGTCAGCGACCAGTACCTTCTCCCCTACGGAACACCCCGCATATATCACAACGCCGGTCCCGATCAGGCAACGATCTCCGATTTGGGCCGGGGGTTGTTTTTGGGCTGAAGTAACCGCGCTGTGCGCAGCCCGCATGGGTTGTTTTCCGATGGACGCATGATCGTCAATCCGTACATGGTCACCGATGACCGTTCCTTCCCGCAAGACCACATGATGCCCGATCTGACAATGGTCACCGATACGAACGCCCGCTTCGATGACGCAATACGCGCCGAAGGTGGTTCCATCTCCGAGTACAGCCGATGCAGCAATTGAGTAAGTTTCCATGATCAGATTGTTAAGAGGAGAACGAGAGGACCCCGGCGTGGTCTGGAGAGATACGGCTACCGCCCTCACTTAATGAAGCCTGGGCGGCTTCAAGAATATGTAGCACCCGAAGCCCGTTCCATCCATCGGTTAGGGGTTGCGTACGGGTGTCGACACATACCGTAAAGTGGTCCAGTTCTGCCCGTAGGGGTTCTACCGGTTCAAGGGGAACCGATTGTCCTTCCCCCTTTCGCGGGATGGGCCGGTTGTCTACCCAATCTGCCCCTTTGTCAAACAGCATGAGTTTATGGCCATCTTCGGCCCGGTCATCAAAGACCGCCATTTTCCTGGCCCCGACAACGACCAACTTCTGCTCTTTATAGGGATGCAGCCAGGACACAAAGATATGGGCCAGCACCCCGCCTGGGAAGGATAAATGCGTGACGGTGGTATCGGCGACGTTGGGTTGCAAATAGGCAGCACCGGTTGCCATCACTTCTTGAGGGTAGGCCCCAACCAGACGCAGAATCACAGCGATATCATGAGGGGCAAAGCTCCAGAGGATGTTTTCCTCGCTTCTGAATTTTCCCAGGTTGAGCCGGTTTGAATACAGGTACTGCAATGCACCCAATTCACCAGCCGCAATGAGAGATTGAAGGCGTTCTACCGCCGGATGATACTCCAGCAAGTGCCCCACCATCAGAATCCGGTTCAGATGCGAAGCCAACCGGACCATCTTCTCCCCATCGGCATAATTCAGCGCGAGGGGTTTTTCAACAAACACATCTTTCCCGGCATTGAGGGCTTCAAGGGACAAGGCCGCATGGTTGGCTGCCGGAGTACTGATTGCTACAGCGGTTACTTCATTATCGCCCCAGAGTGTAGCGGGATCCGAACAAAGGCGAATGCCAGAATAAAGGGATGCGATGCGGGGATGTTCGGCAGTTTGGGTCTCACAAATACTGTGTAGCCGACCCATCTGGTACAGATTTCGGGCGATGTTTTTTCCCCAATATCCGTGACCAATTAAGGCAATGTCAGGCTTCATAAATACGGTAGCGTTCTCGGGAGCAGTAGCGCACCGAACGGCCTGATGCGGGCATGGTTCCCTGTTTTCAACCGGCAAGCGGGGTGCTGAATACCCGGACGGGAACGCAGGTCATATTCTCCACGTACATTTCTCCATCGGGTCCAAATACACCCATTGACGTGTTCCTCTCGATGCACCTTCTCCACTCCTCGTTGTGAGTACGTGGCAATCACCCAAGCTCTATGCGTCGGCCGTTCTTGTACTGGACGAGCGCGTAACCCATCTTCAGTCCTCTTGGTCATCAACCCGGGAGGCATCCGATAGCCTTGCCGAAATCACACAGTTGTTGCTTGAACTCCGGCAAATCAACCAAGACCTTTTTGCCGACCGCGAACGGATATTGAGCGTCCACACCAAATATCAGGCCCCGTATGCACGATGGCGGCAACCCTGGCGATCGAAAGCAGCCCTGGAGGCACTTGCCGCAGAACGCGAAAAAACCCTGGAGCAATATGATACCTTAAAAACCCATATTGACCAGACCCTGAAGCACCTTGAAACCAAACGCAAAAGTCTTCGATCTTTTCTGAAAGAACAGAAGAAGCGAACGAAGAAAACAAAACCCCCGCCAGCCACTTCTGAATCCTTTGCGCCGGTCCCGAATGGTAAAGACGAGGACGTTGCTTCATGGTGGGATTTTGCCAAAACGGCCGTCGTCACGGATCAGCAGAAGGAACTAAGTGTTTGTTCATACTGTGCCGGCCGAATTGAGCCGGGCACCACAAATTGTACATCCTGCGGAAAGCCGGTCTCCCTCCAGAGCAATGCGTGAAGCATCCCTACGGAACCCCCTCCGGTTTCAGGCATTAGCTGTGCTTTTTCAGGCCCACTTACCCGCACCCTATTGGAATCCTCGTCCGCTTCGATGACCAACCATCTCTGGGACCGTTTAGGTTTGGGGCTTTCGATTTTGTGTGCTGTACATTGTCTCGTTGCACCGGTCATCCTTGCGTTGCTTCCACTCTGGCCAGCCCTGTTCCCCTGGGAGGCCTGGATTCATCCGGTGCTGGCGGTCTTGCTCATTCCGGTCACGTTATCCGGTATGCACGTTGCCTACCGACGGAAGAAAACGGAACGACTCATCCTGTTCGGGTTCGGCTTGATCTTGATCTTCCTGGCCTGGTTGCTGGTGGCCTGGATCGGGCATGTGGGTGAAATCGTACTCACCTTGTGCGGCAGCAGTATGCTCATCTATGCCCACTGGAAAAACTGGCGTACCCACGACTGAGCCGTTTACTGTTTGACCACAACACCAACCTCTTGATAGGCTCCGGCTTCCAGACGATACAGGTATAAGCCATGGGTAACCCTGTTCCCGGCTGCGTCCGTGCCGTCCCATCTCGCCCGGTACCATCCGGCTTCTTGCGTTGCGCCCGCGTTCAGGGTTTGGACCTCCCGGCCTAATACATCAAAGATCCGCAAGGACACGTCTGTAGCCTCGGGCAATCCATAGGGAATATTCACATGGGTATTAAACGGATTGGGATAAGGGGCATTGAGTTGGTACGATTCGGGCAGCCCCCCTCCGTGCTTCCCAAAAGCCTCGGTTGATGCCCCATCTGAACCTGTACGATCGGCGACGTGGCTTCCAGTATACGGCACAAATAAAAAGGAGGTACTCCAGTTGCTGGTCTCTCCATCCGTACCCCGTGCCTGTATCCGCCAATAGTGAGACACATGCGGGGCAACCGGCTCAACGCTCCAGGTGGGTTGCGCAACAACGTTTGCCACCAGATTGGACGCAAAGGTAGCATCTGTGGCCAATTGCACCGCGTAAGTTTCCGCACCGGATACGGTTTCCCACTGCAAGGGGATTGTCTGAAAGGGTACGAGATCAACATCCAGCGGGTAAATGATCTCTGGCACCGCCAGGTGGGTGGTAAACTGGCGCACCTCAGACCACCCGCTGCGCCCACCCGGACTGATCACCCGAACCCGCCAATAATACGTCGTATAGTGCTCCAATCCACCCAGCAAAAGGTTGGCTTCATTTGCCCACACCACGGTTTCATCCTGAAATAGCGAATCGGTCGCATACCCTACGTCATACCGGATGGCTGCTGAACCCGGCACCCAGACCAAAGGTGCAGGAATAGACACATTTCGGAGGCCGTCCTCAGGCGCATCCAGCGAAGTTGGGTCCGGCTCCATGCCCGGCTCAACCTGAATCGGCGCATCTGGATGCCCGGCATATCGCCCCACCTGGCGTTCATCTTCTACATAGATATAATATTCAAATCCTTCAGCCGGGCGGGCCGATTCGGGCAAGGCGAGTGCAAAGGAATCCGGCGCGACTTGCGGAATGGCCTTTTGCACATAAGCAATCTGCCCTTTATTTCTCTGGTGGTACGTAACCGATGCAAGCGCCGACGTTTCGCCCTTTGCAAATACACCTATTTCCATATCCACACCAACCGGCGAGGTAAAGATGGGCTGGTGGCGGACCTCGGGGGGCATATTGGGCAACAACGTAAGCGCGTATGGATGGGCAAAAGATTGTGACGGAGCCGCCTTCGTCCCAGCCTGTGTGGTAACCGTTATGAAATACTGAAGATGACGAGTGGTCAGGAAACTGCCTGGAACTATGCCTCGATACCTGTTCCCGCCCAGTCTTTGCATCTCCACCGAGGTGAACCCGAGCGGCCCGACATTGCGCCGATATACCAATCGTACTTCTTCAACATCCGAATTTGCTATTTCAGCTTCGATCACCAGGTCCTGTCCCGGTTCCTGCCCGACGGACTCCAAAGCAACCGTCTCGGCGGTACGGGAGATTCCTGAGCCGGGATCGGGCGTATACGTGGCCTCAACTTGAACCAGGTCCCCCTGATCCCTCACTTCGAGCCTGACCGCTCTGGCGTTCCCACCCTCAAATGAACGAGAAGATCGATACCGGATCACATACGTGTTTGCGGCTGCTCCAACCACATCCTGCCATAATGGTGAGAGCCCATCATCAAGCGTGTAAAACCGTCCGCCGGTCTCGGCGGTTATGCTATTTTCGCCTAGATACTGAGGATGCGCTACCGCAGCCACATAGCTGGTAATGGACCTATCCTGAAGGAGGGCAACCAGGTCTTCCAACGCAGGTGCCGGAGGGGTGAGGTTTTCATTCCCTTCATGGCTCGGAGCATCCGTCACCAGAATAAATACGCGTTGACTCCCTGGGCGAAAAACAATCCGCTGCATGGAAAGGGACAAGGCCCCAAAGGCATTCTCCAAAAGATCCCCCCCGCCAGCAATGGTGACCCCATTCAACATGGACGCAAAAGCCTCTACATCTCGGGTGAGGGCTCCTTGATTGAGCAGATTCACGGTGTTCCGAAAAGTGACCAATCCAAGGGCCAGATCAACGTTTAGGTTGGTCAAGCTTCTTGCAAAGTCGCGTACGCCTTCGCGTAGCTCACCGATATGGGCTTCCATACTCGCTGAAATGTCAGCCAGGAACACGACATCGACCAGGCGCTCCTCTGCGTTTACGAGCGGTGGCACCACTGCCATTTCATTGATACGCTCGCCGTCTTCAAATAACGTAAACGCTTCTGAAGGAAGCCCCTGCACAGGAACACCTGATGTGCGAATCGAGACCTGCAAGTCGACCCAGGGGTAGCGATCCCCGCGCAGGCTTGACATCGATACGGCCAGTCCTTCTTCAGCGACCCGAACCACCATAACTTCATCAATAAACCAGCCGGCCGCCACGATGCTCTCGTCGGTCTGTAGGTTAAACCCGAGCCGAATATCCTGCCCGGCAAATGGCGTAAGGTCCACTTCCGTCGTGCGCCAATCGCCCGTGCCCGTTCTGAATAATCCGACTTCCTGCCAGGTCTGGCCATCGTCTGTTGAAACCCAGGTGTTGCCAAAATCGAATCCGGTCTCCAGGGCAAACCATTCATCAAACCGCAAGGCATAGGATGCGCCGGGGGTGTCTTCCAGGGTGATGCGCGGACTGATGAGCGTGGCGTTGGCATTGTTTTGGTAGTCGGCCCCCAGGCCCGTTCCTGCACAGCGTTCACCTAAGGCACAGGCAGCCGGGCCAGCCAGGGGAATACCGATGGACCAATCACCAAGCGGCAACCAGCCGACGATTTCTTCTTCAAACGACTCCTCGAAAATCACCTCGGCCTGGGCATCCAGCACCGGGTATGTGATTTGGGGTGCGGCGATGAATTGTCCTTTTTGAAGCATTGCCTTGGGAAAGGTTTGCGCCTGGGCTCCTCCACCAGCGATCCCCAACAAAGAGAGCCCTATCGCAAATATGCGCCCATATGACCAACGCCTGATATGCTTTGCTTGCGCCATTTCTTTTTGATGTGATGCGTTCCGCCCGGCTACGATACACCGAGCCAGGGAGCAATGCAACCCCGATCTGTAGTTTTTCGTTTTCCAGCACAGGTTTCAACAGGGCTATACCTTAACTTAGACCCTGGATTTTCTCATTCATTCCAATCGGCCCATACCGTTGTTCAACCGTCGTGCCTTTTTGCGTTTGCTGGGCCTCACCGCTCTTGGAACAGTGGGGGGTTGTGCAAGCCGGTGCCCGTCGCGACCGTGGTCTCCTGCCGCTGGACAGCGGGTGCTGGCCGACTTGCACGTCCACGCCTCAATAAACGACTGGAACCGGGTGAGTCCCTTGGCCGTCGAGCAACCCCTCCTTGCCAACCTGGCCGAGCGCACCTTCAACCGGACCTCGGTTTCCTGGGCCGAAGCCCACAAAGCCGGCATCGACCTGATGTGCATTGCGCACTTCAACGTGTTCGACGAATGGCTCTCCATGCCGACGGACCCTTCCCCGGAAGCCCCCTTCAGTACATTGCGCATGCTGGATCGGCTGGAAGCAGATTTATCCGGTGACCTTGCGCCCTTTGCAACCCTGGCCCGCAATCACCAGGACCTGGCCCGTCTCATTGAGGTCCCCAAAACCGATCCAGGGTACCGCGTGGCGGTGGTCCACACCCTGGAAGGCGGCCATACCCTCGGTGGTGAACTGGCCCCTTTGGCCGAATTTGCGCAGCGCGGTGTTGCCATGATGACCATCACCCACTTTTTCAACAAGGGCGTGAGTTCAGCCCCCAATGCGTTTCCGTTTTTCCCGGACATGAACAGTCGGCAACCGGCTTTGGGCCTGACCGAGTTTGGCCGGGCCCTCATCCCGGAGATGGAGCGCCTCGGCATGATTGTGGACGTCACCCACCTGACGGGCGCGGCAATGAACGAAGTGCTGCAACAGGCCAAACATCCCCTTGTTGCCACCCATGCGGCTTCACGTACCCTCGGCGATCATCCGTACGGCTTGTACGATGAACAGGTACAGGAAATCACACGAAAGGGCGGCATGATTGGCATCATTCTGTATCCGTTCGTGCATTCCAATTATCGGGACCTTACGGTACTGGAAGCAGAAGGATCACTTCGGGATGCAGTAAAAACCATTCGGTACCTCGTCAAGATTTGTGGCACACATAAACACATCGGCATCGGGAGTGACCTGGCCGGGTTTATTCCGCCCGGTAAAGACATGCGGTGCCTGCACCATATCGGGGATCTTCGCGCCCTGATGCTACAGGAATTTGATGGGGATGAACGGCTGGTCGAAGACCTCCTTGCCAACAACGCCCTCCGCTTTCTGCACACCAACTGGCGCACGGGGTTGAATGCCTAATCAGGGTACATACCAAGTCCTGCTTGCGTCGATGCTCCTTTTAGGGAGTGTGACTGCCATTCACGCCTCCACACGAGGTGATGAAGAAACCCACCGTGTTGTAGCAGACACCGCCCTGGCGCGGGTTTTTTCAGACTTTGGGGATCGCGATCGTTTTGCATCTGCTGCCGGATTTCAAATCTCGCTTGATGCTGTACTTCAACAGGGCCTTTCCTTTGGTGCCCTCAGCGCCCAATATGCAGAGGACGATCTGAGCCGGGGCCGCTTTCATCCCAGGGCACAAACCCCATACCGCCAGGTGACCCCTGTAACAGCGGAGGTATTGAACGCGCTCTGGGCCACACATGAAACACTTCCTGCTCCCCTGTTGGATGAAGACGAACAAGCAGGCGTGGTGGCAAACTACCTGCGCCATCATTTTCTGGCGTTGCGTTTTGCCCATGCCGCAGGAGAAGCCAAACAGGATGGCCGTGAACTTCTGATCCGGGCACTGGCCTATGAAGCAATGGCCCTTGGTTACCTGGTCGATGCATTTGCATCCGGCCACTTGCTTTCCCCAACCAGCGTCGGATTGGCCCGATTGCAAACCACCAATCGTCAGGATGCCCATCGGTATTTTAACAGCCACGGGGCCTACGTTGCCAATTTCAGAGGCGTGGCCTGGCAGACCTTTGGCGGTCCTTTGATGCTCTGGTACCCCTCTGCCCGAATGCCGGTATTGGAAGCTGCACATTGGGCCATGCGAGAGATATTCCTGGTTTATGTACAAAGCCTGGACGATCGCACGCCTGCACACCTCGCAACCTGGCGGTCTACTGTGGCTGGTTTTTTTGATACCCCCAATGGCCTGTCCGCTATGGATGGCTCGGCTTTACATCATGCCCTGCCCAGCCTTTGGACGTTTCCCTTTCCGGTTGTGGCTACCTGGAGTTTGGACGCCCTGTTGCGTACCCCCACCGATCGTACCCTCCCCGTTGTAGACCCGTTTGGCCTCTCCTCCAGGCAACACATTGCCCAATTAAGATCCCTACATGACCCGGATACAGAGGAGCTAGAACCTACGTTTCTGTACCAAGCATCTGATTTCCCAAGTTCATACCTCCCCCCTCTTTTGCAGGATGTGTTGCCTGACAGCCTCATCCGGTATCATCCCGATGTTGCTTCCGTGCGGTATCACCAGCGGTGGTGGTATCCGGCCTCCTATAAAGGATTATTGTTGTACCCTGTGGCGGGGTATCAGATAGACCAATCGGCATGGGCCTATGGCGTCGGTGTGGGGCTCGGGTTATGGGACACGGCCTTGTTTGCCTTCAAAAACGGCTCCGTGGATCTGTACTGGATGCCCGAAGCTGATCCTGCCATCGACCGGCTCCACCTTACTTTTGGCACCGGATTATTCCTCCCTGTAAGCGCACTCGATGCGATCCACTTTTCAGGCGGCGTAGGATTCGGATTACAGAGAGAAACCCGTGATATGGCTCCGCTTTTTTCTCTGGGGCTGGATTTTCCTACCTTTTCTACAGGCCTGGGGTATACCGGCCTGACGGTTCGTGCAACCTATCAGTGGCAATGGTCCGAAAAACCACGCCACGGCCCTCGAATATTCCTGATTGTCCATTAGGCCTAACCCATTTTACGTATGCAAGTCCCAAGCGCTGGCCCTTCGGAGGTCATGGACCACCCCGGCCTGATTTCATTTCTGCCCCTGGTGTATGTGGCCTGGGCCGATGGTATCCTGAGTCCGTCCGAAATCCTGGAAGTGCGCACAAAATTTGGAGACCTGGATTGGGTTTCTCCTGAAGATAAGGCCGTGCTCGCGTCCTGGCTGGACCCGGCTCATCCACCCTCGACCACCCAGTACCTCGGCTGGCTGCGAACCATCCGACACTTGGGACAACACATCCCCAAAGAAGCCCGCACGTCCCTGGGTACCCTTGGCGTGAAGATGGCAGCATTGATGGATGTAGCCGATGTGGCTCCCGAAGCAGCTGAGGCCCTGTGTGATATCGAGACGGCATTGGGGATTGTGGGATCGGAAGCATGCCGCGAGTTGATTGAAGACCCAGCCCGGCCCCCAGCGCCCTCGGTATTTGAAGTAGCTGAACCCACCTTTGAGGTCGAGGCCCTGACGGCCTTACTGGATGGCCCCCAGGCGTCCCTGCGTAACAAAATCCGGACGGTGTTGCGTGATCCGGTCTTCCAATTCCCCGTCGCCCCGACCACGGATGCCTACCGGGAGCAAGTCCTGACCTGGGCAAAATATCTGGCTGCCCAGGGCTGGGGCGCGCTGGCTTTCCCCAAAGCCTACGGCGGTGCCGACCGCATCGAGGCTTTTATCGTGGCCTTCGAAACCCTGGCATACCACGACCTCAGCCTGGTCATCAAATTTGGCGTACAGTTTGGCCTGTGGGGCGGGAGTGTTCACCAGTTAGGGACCACTGCCCATCACGAACGATACCTGAAAGCCATCGGAAAGCTGGAACTGCCCGGTTGTTTTGCCATGACTGAACTGGGCCATGGTTCCAACGTGCGCGAACTGGAAACCACAGCCCGGTATGATGCCGAAACCGAGACCTTCGTCATTGACACCCCCCACCACGGAGCACACAAAGAATACATCGGCAATGCCGCCAAACACGGGCGGATGGCAACGGTGTTTGCCCAGTTGTACATCGGCGAAGAACACTATGGGGTACACGCTTTCGTGGTGCCCATTCGAGATGGGAAAGGCACGCCGCTACCCGGCATTCGCATCCAGGACAGTGGGGAAAAACTCGGGTTACACGGTGTAGACAATGGTCGGCTGTGGTTTGACCGGGTCCGTATCCCGCGAGAGAACCTGCTCAACCGGTTCGCAGACGTTGCTTCAGATGGATCCTATTCCAGCCCCATTCCAAGTGCTGGTAAGCGGTTCTTTACGATGTTGAGTACCCTGATTGGGGGTCGGATCAGCGTTGCTTTTGCCGGGCTCAGTGCTACCAAATCAGCCTTAACGATTGCCATCCGCTATGCAGAACGCCGCAGGCAATTCGGCCCCAAACACAAACCCGAAGTGCGGCTATTGGATTACCGGACCCACCAACGGCGCTTGCTCCCTCGCCTGGCGACCTCATACGCGCTACATTTTGCGCTGAATGACCTCCGAGAGCGGTTTGCCCACCGAACGTCCGATGATGCCGATGCCATCGAAGCACTCGCAAATGGACTGAAGGCCTATGCCACCTGGCATGCCACCGCTACCATCCAGGAATGTCGGGAAGCCTGTGGCGGGCAAGGGTACCTCGCGGCCAACCGCTTTGCCGCCCTCAAGGAAGACACAGACATCTTCACCACCTTTGAAGGAGACAATACCGTGTTGATGTTGCAAGTGTCCAAGGGCCTTCTTTCCGCTTTCAAGCAGGAATTCAGAGACATGAATTTCTTCGGCTTGTTGCGGTACTTGTCGGAAGGGGCTTCTACATCCCTGATGGAGATGAACCCCATCGTGACCCGAAAAACCGGCGACGACCACCTGCGTGATCCGGAATTCCACCATGCAGCCTTCCGCTACCGAGAGCAGCAACGGCTGACCACTGTTGCCAAACGGCTCAAAAAACACATCGACAAAGGCATGGATTCTTTCGATGCCTTTGTGTTGTGCCAGAATGACCTGATTGCGCTGGCCCAGGCTTCCATTGAACGGGTCACCCTGGCACGTTTTCAGGAAGGCATCGCCGAAACCGAAGATCCCAACCTGCAAGCCATCCTCACCGAGGTCTACACCCTCTATGCCCTTTCTACCCTGGAAACCGATTTGGGATGGTACCTCGAACAAGGGTACGTTGAGGGCAACAAGGCACGGGCCATCCACAAACTCGTCGATTCCTGCTGTGCCAACCTTCGGCCACAAGCTATTCATCTGGTCAATGCCTTCGCCATCCCGGATGAAAGCCTGGCCGCTCCCATTGCGCTCGATGGGCCGGTGGCGTAACGTGCGACGTGCCCTCGGCTAGATGAGGGCATGATTGCCTCCTGTATCCATCAACACGACTCCCTTCTCGATTATGACTTCCCCGTCCATCCATACACTGGGGGAGCGAATGATGGCATCAAAATGGGTCTTTGCTTGAACCGTACCGCCCAGGTTGGCTGACGTACCAATGCCTATATGAATGGTCCCATTTACCCCTTCATCATTGAGCATTTCACCCGTAAACCCAGTACAGGCCGGATTCAGACCGATGGCAAACTGGGCAATATTGTAGACGTACTGGTCGTTTTGCGCGGCCAGCAGATCACGAATAAATGTCGCTTGCTCCCCCCCCTGAATCGTTTGTACAAAACCATCTTTGATGGAAAAGACGACAGGTTCTTCGATCACGCCGATGCCATAGTAAGGAATACTCCCATCGACGACGAGTACGCCTTGCGTGGTACCTTCAACCGGTGAGGTGTTGGCTTCAATATTGGGTACGGCTGTAAAACCAGGACCATCCAGCACGCAAGCATGACTGTTACCGGATCGGCCTGCCAAACTGAACGTCAAATCTGTACCTGCCGGGTTGGTTACCCGTACATGTTGTGCCTGGGTGAGACACTCGGCGAGGGCATCACACAGCGGTTTCCGGGCTCGAAAATCCGTGTAGAGGCCCCCCTCCTGCATTTGCCGTTCCGTAAATGCACTCATGGAAAGGACACGCGCCCCAGTGGCGATGGCCTCCCTGGTCGCACGGGTATGTGCCATCGATAGGGTGATGGGCAGAAAAATGACGTCTGCTTCCCGCATGGCTGAGGCCACAACAACAGGCGGCTCTTCATTGTCGATCTTCCGTTCCGGAGCAACAACAAGAACGGGAATCCCTCCTGAGGCCGAAATGGCTGCTTTGATCGCTTGGGCAATAGGGAGCCGCTCGTCATCCGTTACAATCACGACGTACTCGCCTTTCTTTACACCTGCACAGGTATCGACCAGAATTTCTGCACCTCTTTTCATGAAACTGCTCGCTATTTCTCTTGCGACGCCGAATTTAAGAAGGTTATTGCAAAGTCCAGGATATGGTCTGCGCCGTTGTGCAGGTAGTAGGATGGAGTCGGCTCAACCCAAAGGTCAGGGTGAACCCCTCGGGCATCATAGAGGGCTCCTGTCTTTTGAAAGGAAGCCATTGAGCCAACCCGGGTCCGAAGGCCGGAGTGGACGAGTTCAAAGGTTTGGGAACGGGCACTTCCCCCTCCACTGGCACGACCGATCAGCGTCACATTGCGCCAGCCTTTCAAGGCGCTGAGGAAGATGTCGGTGGCACTGAAACACTTTTCATCCATGAGCACCACGACGGGCTTGTCATAGGAATACCGAGGGTCATTTTTGGCCCTGCTCATCAACATATAATGCCATGCGCTAAACGCGTCCTCCGGTGGATTCCATTCCGGTTGAAAGGATTGTTTAAATTGCTTGATGGATGCACGTTCGGCCTCCGTCCAGCGGGGATCTGTTTCACGATAGGCAAAGCGGGCCTCTAAATGGTCTTCTCCAAAGCCTTCGTCAAGCCGATATTTGGCCACATTGACCACATAAGGTGCATCTGTTGCTTGCATCAGGTAGGGAAAGAGTTCACGCAAGGCCTCTCGGCTGCCTCCGCCATTGTGCCGAACATCAACAATAAGCCCTTCGGTATCACGGAACTTTGGCATCCAGGTTTTTACGGCCTCGACAGACGCCTCGTGCATACGCTCCAGGCGCAAATAGCCAATGTTACCTTTAAGCCGTTGCGTCGCTCGAAGGGGCCATTTTCCATAGAGGGGCACCTGGTCTGCGGCAGGCAGAGTGATGCGTTTGAAACGCAAGCCATCTTCAGAGACCAACGTAACACGCACCTCTTCACGTACCGGAATCCCCAGTTCACCCCTCAGATAATTGAGTTGCCGCAACAAACGTAACCCGTGGCGTTTCTTATACTGGGGAGCGCCCTGCACAATCAGCGAAGCACCTGCTTCGAGCCAGCGTGCAAGCGGTACATCATCAAGGGTTGCCAAATACGGATAGTCGGGATCAAGAAAGGCCGTACGGTCCGGCTTGAAAGCAACAAAGCGTAGCCCCACCGGCTCCACAAGAAAGGGCAGAAACCCACGCGGAAGCCGGTACCCCGATACACTTGCATGCCCGTCGATAAACAGGGCGATGATTTTTTGGAGTTCCCTCCCCAACACATCGACGGTCAACCCTTCTTGAGCACGGGTGCGCAGGATGTTCAGGGCCGCTTTATAGTCAACACTGTTGGCCCGCAAATAGGAAAACTGTGCTTCTAGTCCTTGTTCAAACTGGTTCAGATCGGCCAGAACCTCTTCCGACGTTAACAGGCGGGAACGAACGGCAAAAGATTGAATCAGCGCGGCCCGTTTTTGTGAGCTTAAGGACACGGCCGGCATTACGATTTCCTGCCCGGATTCCAGGTCGGCCAGTTTGAGTTTGACGCTTTCCTTCAGCCTGTGCCCCATCCGGCCCAGGAGTAAGGTCAGGTCCGTACTGAACCGTTCCTGCCACTGCTCCGCAAACTGTGTTTTTGCGAAAGCAACGAGGGCCGATGTCGAAATATCGTCGACTGCGTGCAAGGCATACCAGGTATGATTCACGTAGACTTCTGGTGTTTCATCCTCGGCATCTGCCCATCGAATGCCGGAATAGGGCGCATGGCGGACGTAGCCCTGTGCCAACAACGAAGGGCAAAAGCATCCCCATAAAAGAGCCAAGCACAACCAATGACCGGAACGCAAAAGATAGGGTTTCATATCAAGATTTCTTTGTCTCGTTGGATAATCTTGCCATCTACCTCGATTGTGGGTGCCCACATAATCAGGTCGTAATGTGTAGGGGCCACAATTTCGCCCCCAAGCGTAAAGCTGGTGCCGATACCAATATGAATCGTACCCAGCACCCCTTCGTCGTCCAGCATCGTTCCGTTGAGGCGGGCATTAGGATTTAGCCCCACGCCCAACTCGGCTACGTTGAAACAATGTCGGTCCTGATGTGCGTCGAGGTGGGCCTTCAGCTTGCGGGCCTGTTCACCCCCTTCCATTTGTGTGATATACCCTTCCTCAATGTTGCAGACCACAGGCGCTTCGAGTACGCCGATCCCCAGGTAGGGCACGCTGGCATCCGCCACCAGCCGCCCTTTGGCTGACCCGGTAACGGGCACCACATTGACCTCAATATCAGGCACCGGTGCGAGTTGACCTGGATCAGGGATGTTGGTGAGTACGTTTGCCGTACGGCCCTGTATCGAAAAGGTAAGGTCGGTACCGTTGGGGGAAGTCAACCGCACGTGACTGCCCCTTGTAAAGGCCTCTCCAATGCGCTCGCATACAGTAGCCTGGGCAGCAAAATCCGTTTTCAACAAGGCCGGGCTTTTGAGAAGATCCTCGGTATAGGCCGTCATGAGAATGGCCCGCGCACCGGCATCCAGCGCAGCACGCGTAGCACGGGTATGCGTTATGGAATAGCGCACGGGTGAAAAAAGAACGGTTGCCTTTGCCATGGCTGCAGCCACGGCAGCGGGTGGCTCCTGCCCATCCTGTTTCCGCATGGGCATAACACACGTGACCACTTCGGCCCCTGTAGCACGAGCGGCCTCAATGACGGGTGTTGCAATATCCATCATGGTGTAATCCGTCACGACAACCACTTTATCTTTTGCCGTAACCCGTCCGTTCACCTCAACCAGTTTTTGTGCCCCCTGGGCAAGCAGGTTATTGTCCATATTTTTCAGTGTATAGAAGAGGATGAAAAGTATCGGTCATAATGGTGATTAAAAAAGATCGACGTGAAACCATCGCCGGTGCAATTGGTCGCCGTCCGAAGCATGTCAGGCAATCCACCGGACAAGGCCACCCACGTCGTGACAAATTCACTGGCAAGGGGTTCTTCCAGGCCGAGCATACTGGCGAACAGCGTCGCACTCCAGAGGGCCGTCCCCATACCGGCGGGCAAACCGGGTGCCGCAATGGTAAAGAGGACAACAGCGGGCCAGGCCGTCAACAGCAGCACCCAGCTTATTTCTACGCCGAAGATGAAAGACAACACGAAGGGCGCGTACGCTACATAAGCCAAAGCACTGGCATCGAGGTTGATCACTGCGCCAAAGGGGATGATAAAATCTGCGGCCTCATCTCGTACACCGTAGGCTTTTGCCTTGGCCAGATTGACGGGGAGCGTGACCAGGGAAGAGCAGGTCCCCGCGGCAAAGACCGCAACGGGCAGGTAGTAGGATTTAAGGAGTTTCTTGAGGGGCTGCCGCGCCAACCCCTTGAGTACAACAAAGACGTAAAAGAGCCACCAGCAAAAGCACAACAGCGCCGTATACAGCGTCATGGTCAAGTAATGAGACATCCCCAAGCGGGCACCGAAACGGACGCCGATAGAAATGCCGAGACAGAAAATAACCGGGACCAGCACATAGCTTAACCACGGGCCACTCCGGCTCATTCGGGCTTCGATCCGCATCAGATAATCGTAGAGCGGTTTAATCTTAACGGCCGCGATGCCCGTCAGTACGGCCCCGAGAATGGCGAGCAGGGGCAGCGATGCCCCGCCTTGCGCGCCGAGGGTGGCCATCATCTTCTGAACTTCTGCCCATGCACCGGTCGATGTGTTGGTAAAGGGAATATCGAACAAAAGCGAAGAGACCATCACCCCCAACAAGCCTGCCAATACCGAACTCAGGAGATACCATCCCAGGACAGCCCCTGCAAATTTACCGGCACGTCCTCGCTGCACAAGGCTGGCAACCGCCGGACTTAGGGCAAAAAAGATGAGAAGTGGAACCACCGTGACGATGCCTTGAATGAACCACGTTGTCGCTTCGGCAACCCGAGCCAAAACCTCAGGGAATACGCCCCCCAGCACAATACCAATACTTAGGGCAAGGAACGTCCAGATGTAGCCGGGTACCGCTGCGAGGCGCGTCTTCAAGGACATTCGAAAAAGCCGTGGGTTGCTTGTAGAGAAGGTAGAATAGAGATTGGAATATACGCTTCTTTGGGATGTATTACTCTGAAAGGACCGGCTCAAAGCGGGCACCCAGATTGACGTCCAGGTCTGGCCGAGCAGTTTTGAGTTGCAGGACGCCTTCCTCCGTAACGGAAGTTTGCCAGAGAAAAATGTGCTTGAGGTTTGGCAAACCCTTGAGGTGATGCAGTCCGGCATCGGTGACGACCGTGCCATACAAGTTCAACGATTCCAGATGTGTTAATCCAGAAAGGTGCCTTAATCCCGCATCGGTGATGGCCGTTTGAGACAAATCGAGGCGGCTGAGGTTGGGGAATTGCGCAAGGGTGCTGAGGCCAGCATCCGTCACGGCGGTGGCTTTCAGGTTGAGCCAGGTCAGTTGCTCAGATACGGGGGCCAGTTGTTCGAGGAATGGATCAACGATTATCGTATCGGCTTGGGCAGCATCGAGTTGCAGAAACGGCGAATCCATAGACAGGTAAGCCAAAGGTAATCCGGCTTGCTGGATTTGTGCCACGGCAACCGAGTCTGGCATGGGCACGTCCAGCCGGAAAATGCCTTCTTTCTTCTCAGGGAGGTCCAAGCCTTCAAATATCAATTCGATTACGGGGGTTGCTTCGGCCTCTTCCAGGGTTTGCTCGAAGGAAGCACCCTGGTCAATCCACCACCGCATCAACTCTGCTTCCGCTGCAGAGAGTTGAGGTTTTCCGTGCGGCGGCATGTGTTCTTCCAGATCCATCGGCAACCAACTCCGGCGCATCATTTCACTAAACCGGGCTTTGCCGGGTATGACCACCTCGCCGTTTTCGCCCCCTTCCATGATGAAATCCGGGGTATCCAACCGTAAGCCACCCTCCCGTTTTTGGTCGCTGTGGCAACTATAACACTTGGTCTCCAGGATGGGCTGTACCAGATCTCCATAGAGTTGCGCCTGGCCCACATCTTCCACACCCGCCAGCAACCCGATGCCTTCTCCTTTGGGTGGAAGCCCAATCAGGGCACGTAAGGAATTGGGCATGTACTGGGTCAGGTAGTCGTTGCCGTGGGTGAGGGTCCCACCTAGGTGACCACCGTAGCCCAGGGCGATAAAGAGCAGTCCAAGCACAACGGGATAGAACCGTCTCAAGAACGAAGAACCGTTCACCCCGGCATAGGCCAGTCCAGCCAGCAAGGCCGTAGCAAGCCCGAGGCGTTTGTGCAGCCAGAGCGTGTCCGGCTCATACCCGGCGGCATCAGCCGAGAGCAAGAGGCCCGCGATGGCGGCCAACGCGCCCGTGATGGCCCCTATGCCCCAGAGAACTGACATGAACGTAGCCGGGCGTGTCCATTTGAACAGGCGACCTCCAAGCTCCATCACGAGTCCAAACACCAGAATGCCAATGGGTAGATGAAGCAATGCCGGATGGAACCGCCCAAAAAACAAGACCCAATCCCCCGCCTCCTGAAAAAAGTCGATGGTAAAGTGAAACAACAGCATCGCGGCCAGAATGAGACCGACGGTCCATGTTAATTTTGAAAAGGAAGCAGGTTGCGTCAACGATATAGTATTTTCAATCGGTGGAATGACTGGAGAGGACTCAGGCCAGTACAGCCTTGACCACCTCGCCATGAACGTCTGACAGCCGGAACCGTCGGCCCTGGTATTTGAAAGTCATGCGCTTGTGATCAATGCCCAGCAAATGCAGGAAAGTGGCCTGAAAATCGTGGACATGCACCGGGTTCTCAGCAATGTTGTACCCAAAGTTGTCGGTCCGGCCATAAGTGAACCCCCTTTTCACCCCGGCACCGGCCATCCAGAGAGTAAAACATCGCGGGTGGTGATCCCGACCATAATTCTCATTGGTTAGCTTGCCCTGCGAATAGTTGGTCCGGCCAAACTCGCCGCCCCAGATCACCAGGGTATCTTCCAGCAGGCCCCGCTGTTTGAGGTCCAGAACCAGGGCGGCCGAGGGTTGATCCACATCTTTCGCCAGAATCTGAATATCACGCGGCAAATTCCCATGCTGGTCCCATCCCTGATGATAAAGCTGGATGAACCGTACGTCCCGCTCGGCCAACCGCCGGGCCAACAGACAGTTGGCTGCAAAGGTACCGGGGATACGCGACTGTGGGCCATAGAGGTCATAAATATGGTCAGGCTCACCCGACACGTCCATAATTTCGGGGACCGAAGTCTGCATGCGGTACGCCATCTCATACTGTGCGACCCGGGCCTCAATTTCAGGATCGGCAATCCGTTCTTGTTGATGGCCGTGCAAGTCTTGCAGGGCATCCAGCATGCGCCGTCGGCCCTCGGCATCCATGCCTTCGGGATTCTTCAAATACAGAACAGGGTCCTTGCCAGAGCGGAATTGTACGCCTTGATGTTGTGCGGGTAAGAACCCGGTGCCCCAGAGACGGGCATAAAGGGGCTGATCATAGTCCGTACTACGAGAGAGCAGGACGATAAACGCGGGCAGGTTTTCGTTCAGAGACCCCAACCCATAACTGATCCAAGAACCGATGCAGGGCCGCCCGGCCTGTTGGGAGCCGGTTTGGAAAAAGGTGACCGCCGGGTCATGGTTAATCGCCTCGGTGTACATCGACTTGATGAAACACAATTCATCGGCCACCTGTGCGGTATAGGGCAGCAAGTCGCTCACCGTGGCCCCACTCTCCCCGTATTGCTGAAAATCGAACTGGGATCCGGCCAGGGGAAACGAATTCTGGTTGGCCGTCATCCCGGTTAGCCGCTGCCCTTGCCGAATCGACTCCGGCAACTCTTCTCCGTTCCGTTCCCGCAGCAAGGGTTTGTAATCAAACAGTTCCAGTTGGGAAGGGGCACCGCTTTGGAACAGGTAGATCACCCGCTTGACCTTAGACGGATAATGCAACCGGCCCAACACCCCCTGGACCGAGTCGTCACGCCCCCAGGCCGGAATGGCACCGGTGAGTGAGGCCAGCGCTGCTGCCCCCATGCCGAGACTCGTCTTGGCCAGGAAATCCCGGCGGCTGTATTTGGGCTCGTAATGGTTACAATGAGACATGGGAATTGGTGATTGTTCAACGTTTCATTACAGCTTCGTCGTAGTTCATGATGGTATTGGCAACGACGGCGAGTGCTGCTACTGTAGGCACATCCAGCGAACGGTCCCTGGGGTATTCACCTACGGTTAAGAAGGTACGGGCTTTTGCGGGGGCCTGGCTAAAGTGGGTAAATTCAGTTTCGTACAGGGTCGCTAAAACCTTTAGCTCTTCTGCAGTTGGATACCTGCTGGTGAGTAACCGGAAGCCCAACGTAATCCGGGCTGCGAGGGAGGTACCGGCTTCACGGACCATGCGCTCGGCCAGGAGGCGTGCGGCTTCCAGGTATTGTGGATCGTTCATCAGGACGAGGGCCTGGAGGGGCGTATTGGTCCGTTGCCGACGTACCTCACAGTAATTGCGTCCGGGGGCATCAAAACTGATCATGGACGGTGGCGGGGTGGTCCGTTTCCAGATCGTATACAAGCTCCGCCGATACAACTTACTGCCGGTATCCTGGACATATTCCGTCAGGTTTCGGGTCGCGAGTTCTTTCCAGAGACCAGGTGGTTGATAGGGTTTAACCGGTGGACCGCCCAGCGAATCCACCAACAGTCCGCTGGTGGTCAGCATGTGGTCTCGCACCATTTCCGCGGGGAGCCGGTAAGATGGCCCCCTGGCGAGTAACACATTATGCGGATCTTGTTCCAACTGAGTCGAATCGGCGACGGAGACTTGCTGGTAGGTGGCCGAGCGCATGATCTCCTTGAGCAGGGCCTTAACGTCCCAGCCAGACGCTACAAATCGGGTGGCCAGCCAATCCAGGAGCAAGGGATGGCTCGGCAACGCACCCTGATTGCCGAAATCTTCTGATGTGGCCACCAACCCACGCCCGAATAACATCTGCCAGTATCGGTTCACCGTGACCCGTGCCGTGAGCGGATGGTTGGCATTGGTCAGCCATCGGGCCAGCCCCAGCCGATTCCGGGGTTGATCTTCTGGAAATGCGGGTAACACACGCGGGACATCAGCATGGACCGGTGTAGTGGGTGCATCATAGGCCCCCCGGTCCAGGAGGAAGGTTTCCCTGGGAATCTTCCGCTCCCGCATGACCATCACTTGCCGTACCTGCGTCAAGAGGGAATTTTCTTTACCCCGCACGTCAGTTAACGTCCGAAAGAGAGCCGCATATCCCGGTGCCTGAGTGGTCACGTAATAGTCGCGAAGTAAATCCTCAGCCCCTTCATCCAGGGCACCTTGCAAGGGGTCTTCTTCCCCAAAGAGGTGTTGTACCTCCAACGTGGTAAGCCTCCGGTTGAAGACCATCCATTCATCAACAGCCACACTATCGACGGTCGGCAGGTTTGGACCAATGGACCCCAGGCGCAGGTTGCCCATACCGCCCCAGTTGGTTTCCTCCCCTTCCGGCGTGATGGTATGCCGGATGCTCTGCTTGAGGTTATCCACCAACGTCTGCGTGGGTAGGGCCGCTCCATTCAAGTACAGCGTGAGGCCGTCTGCGCGGCTTGAGCCGTCGTAGGTCATCACCAAATGATTCCATTGGTTGTAGGGAAACATCTCCTGTGTTTGGACCTCGATGCTGTTGTCCGGCAGCACATGGTTGAGGCTCATGTTCAGGGTACCGCCGGGCTGCAGCACACAGATATAGCCCCGGTTGCCGTTAAACAAGGAACCAGACCGTGCAAACAGGGGCTGATCGACACTATCTGGCGGAGCATTGACCCACAGACTGATCGAAAAAGGCTCGTTCCGCTCGAAATCGTACAGTTCATCTCCGGCATCCAGCCAGCCATCCCCCTGAAGTTTCAAGGCCGTACCAAACTTGCCGGGTACGACGAGCGGCAACTTGTCTTGGTCTCCCCAATAATACCCGGCTTTGGGGGTAGATCCCTGGTTCTCGAAGGTGTTCTTTTCGCCGGTCAGTTCATCCAACGGATAATAGCCGATACGTCCTTCGGGTTGAAGGGCGGTATCTTCCCGGCCTGCTTTCAAGCCCGCCTTCCAAGTCGTATAGCCGCCATCAAAATTCGTGTTAGAGATAGCCGTCTGGGCTTCCAGGTCTGTGATCTGAGCGCGCAGGGTTTCCCATTGCCTTTCGGTCTCCTCATCCAACAGCATCAGCGTCGGGCTGGCCTCACCGGCATAAGGAATGTTGCCAACTTCATTGATATTATTAAAGAATGCAAAGAGTTGATAGTATTCTTTTTGTGAGATCGGATCGTACCGGTGATCGTGGCAGCGGGCGCATTCCACGGTGAGGCCGAGGAAGGCTTTGCCCATCGTCATGGTCCGGTCGGCGACGTATTCGACGCGGTACTCTTCCAGAACAATTCCCCCTTCCTGGCTTTGCATGTGGTTTCGGTTGAACGAAGTAGACAGGATTTGCTCGTGCGAGGGATTCGGTAACAGGTCTCCGGCCAATTGCCAGGTCAGGAACTGGTCGAAGGGCAGGTTTTTATTGAAGGCGCGGACCACCCAATCCCGCCACGGCCAACTGGTGCGGAAGCCGTCATCCTGGTAGCCGTGGCTATCGGCATACCGGGCTACGTCCAGCCATTCCGTGGCGAGGCGTTCCCCGTAGGCCGATGCAGCCAAGAGCCGGTCCAGCACTTTGTCGAAGGCATCCGGGGCTTCATCGGCCAGAAAGGCATCGATCTCTTCGAGGGTAGGCGGCAGGCCGGTCAGGTCGAAGGAGGCCCGCCGGATGAGGGTTTCCTTATCGGCGATGGGATTGGGGGAAAGTGCGGTCGTCGAAAGTCGTTGCTGGACGAAGGCATCGATCGGGTGTGTGGCCCCATCGATTTCGGGAACCGAGGGTTCTTTGGGGGGGATCAGCGACCAATGGGGTTGGTACTCGGCTCCCTGTTCAATCCATCGCGCCAGTAGGGCTATTTCTTCGGCGGACAACCGAAGGTTTGATTCCGGCGGCGGCATTTGGACTTCCGGATCGGTACTGATGATGCGATGATACACCCGGCTTTTCCGCAGGCTACCTGAAACGAGGGCATACCCGCTTCCGCTTTCCAACGCGGTACGGGCCAGTTCAGGATCATCCAGGCGAAGACCGGCCTTCCGGGCCTGTCCGTCCGGGCCGTGGCAGGTAAAACACCGATCAGACAGAATCGGCTTGATGTGCAGGTTAAAATCGACCTTGTCCGGAAGGGTGGCCTCGGCGGCCTCCACCGCAGGGGGTTTTTCAAGCGTACACGCCCCAAGGCACAGGGCAAGTGCCGACAAGAAGAGGAGCCGGGCCATACGGGTGTGGTGCAACATGCCGGACAAAGGGTTGGATGAGAAAGGTAGCGTATTTACCGGAGCCGTTCAACCGAGGACAGATTGTAAATTGGTGATTGGTAATTGGTGATTGGTCTTGACAAATCGCCCGGCTCCTGCTACATTCATCTTGTGAAAATAAATTTTCACCTGAATCTCCTTTTTTTCTTAAGAGATCGTGTTTTTCCATGACGCTCCCTTTACCCCATAACCTGAGCCGCCGTGAACGGCAGATCATGGATATCCTCTACCGCCTTGGTGAAGGCAGCGTAGCGGATGTGGTGACGCATATATCGGATCAGCCAGCTTACAATTCTATCCGCGTGACGTTGGGCATTTTAGAGAAGAAGGGCTTTTTGGCGCACCGCAAAGAGGGCCAGCGCTACATCTACACCCCGGTCGTCTCTCAGGAGAAAGCCACCCAAACCGCGCTGTCTCATCTGACCAAGACCTTTTTTGGCGGATCTCCTTCCCAGGCGATCCTGACGATGCTGGACCTGTCCTTCGAGAGCCTTTCTGAAGACGAGCTGGACCAACTGGCCCAAAAGATCGAATTGGCCCGCATGCAAAACGACCCGAATGAATCCCTATAACATTTGGACGTCTCCCCTTTTTACAGATGCCCTGGCCCTTGACATATTCGTCAAGGCCTCCCTCATTCTAGGTGGCGTCTGGTTCACAGCCTGGGTCCTGCGCCATTCTTCAGCCGCTGTTCGCCACAGCTTTTGGAGCCTGGCCCTGATGGGTCTGCTCTTGCTACCCGTGTTATCTGCCCAGTTGCCAAGCTGGCACATTGCCCTGCCCGAGCCCTTGCAGCAGCAGTGGTCGACGTTCATGCAAGAGACGGCACCGCCCGTAGCCATTCATCAAAAGCCGTCTCGCACGCCCTGGCAAAAGCCATCGCCACGGGTTGATGTGGATGTAAAAGCCCAGACATTGGACATACCCATTGCACCGGCCCACCAGCCCACACTACGGGCAGCACGCTCCACACCCCTCCCCTGGCAAGCATGGCTGATGTGGATCTGGCGCGCTGGAGTCGTCGTCCTGCTGGGCCGTTTTCTGTTTGATGCCTTTCGGATTCGGTCTCTGGGCCGCCGGGCAGAGCCCCTTCCCTCCACACGATCAACGAAATTTGCCCGTGTTGCCCAACACCGCATGGGCGTCCGCCGCAAGGTCCGGTACTTGCATAGTGATGCCGTATCGATGGCCATGACCTGGGGGAGTTTTAGACCTACCGTGCTGCTCCCAACATCTGCCCTGGCGTGGCCGGACGCTCGTATAGAGGTGGTACTTTTGCATGAATTGGCCCACGTTAAACGCTGGGACTATGCCATCCATGTACTGGCCCAGTGTGCCCGTGCCTTGTACTGGATGAACCCGCTGGTCTGGTTTGCCCTGCGCCGCCTGCATGCTGAACAAGAGCGTGCTTGTGACGACCGGGTATTGCAAACCGGAACCGGCGCGTGCGATTATGCCCTGCACCTGGTCAACATTGCCCGTTCGTACCTCCGGGGTCCTCAGGCTGTACGTGGGGGCATGGCACTGGCCCGCCGCTCGGCGCTCTCGGAACGGGTAGAAGCCCTGGTCAACCCCGAAGCCAAACGGCAAACCCTGACTTTCGCTTCCAGCCTCTGGACTTCTACCGCCGGTTTGATGTTGGTCCTTCCTGTGGCTGCGCTGCAACTCGGAGCCTGGACGACCGACCTTGCCGCAACCCGCGTCCTTATTGAACAACTGGAAAACCCCGACCCCATGGTATGGCAACAGGCCGGTTGGCAAGAAGCCCTGTCGGTAGAATCTGCAACCGAACTTATTCCCCGGCTGCTCAACCATGAAAACGGTTTGGTCCGTGCCCACACGGCATGGTCACTGGGTGAACATGCCGAAACCCGAGCCGTCGTCTCCCTGATTGAAGCCCTAAAAGACCCCAACGCCAATGTACGGTTGCAGGCCCTGTTGGCGTTGGAGAAGATCGGCGATGAGCGTGCCCTGGTTGCCCTCGGCGCGTTGATCCATGACCCCTGTCCAGATGTCCGCCTAACCACCGTTGCGGTCATCAAGGGGTTGTGCCATTGTGAGGCCTTAAAAACCCTGCCCACCGCATTGGCCGATACTGATGTTCGGGTTCGCCGCTCTGCTGTATCGGCCCTCGGTGAAGTGATCCATTCGATTCAAACCCGCCCGAGTAAAGAAGCAGCCCAAACGTTTGAAACCCATCTCCCCCAGGCGATTACGTCGCTTGTGTATGCCCTCAAAGACCAGGATATGCGTGTCCGTGCTGGTGCAGCCTATGCCCTCGGCGAGTCCGGGCATGAAGGCGCGTATGCACCCTTGAAGTCGGCCCTGTGGGATTATGCATCGGAGGTCCGGCTGGAATCCGCACGGGCGCTTGGCAAACTGGGCATCTCCTGTGCCGAGCCGGTGCTCCGGCTGGCGTTGCGGGATGAATGCCCGGATGTTCGGGCGATGGCCGCCTGGGCCCTGGATCAAATTCAGACGGTGTAACCCTACCGGCGCATCCGGGCCATGATACGGATGAGTTGATCGGCAGCCGTTCTAATCTCCTCCTCGGTATTAGAGGTCCCCAAGGAAAACCGTACCGTTGCAGCCGCCGTGTCTCTCGGAACGCCCATCGCTTCCAATACATGACTGGGTTCAATCGCTCCACTGGTGCAGGCCGATCCGCTTGATGCACAAATCCCGGCCACATCGAGGTTCAACAACAACATCTCCCCATCAACCCCTTTTCCGGACCTTGGCGGAAAAGACACATTCAATATGTGTGGTGCAGTAATTCTGGATTCAAACGGCGTATTGAACCACACGGCATCCCCCAGGCCATCTTTCAATACCCGATGTAAGATGGTTTGGAGATTTCGCAGATGCTTGTTTTTCTCCTCGGCCTCTGCATAGGCCAATTCCAGCGCCGTTGCTAACCCCACGATGCCAGCCACGTTTTCGGTCCCGCCTCGCCGCCGACGCTCCTGGGCACCTCCGCGTACAAGTGGTTGCACGTCCAGTCGTCCAGCACGAACAAACAGTACCCCAATTCCTTTGGGGCCGTTGAACTTATGGGCAGAGAGTGAAAGCATGTCAATAGGCCACTCAGCTATATTGATCCTGGCCCACCCGGCGGCTTGGACGGCATCGCAATGATACAGGATATCCTGCTCCACGCACCATGCAGCCAGTTCATGCACGGGGTTGAGGGTGCCCACCTCGTTGTTGGCATACATCACCGAAACCAGGCGGGTGTTGGATTGACGCACGCCCTGAACCTCAGCCAATGTGACAACGCCTTGAGGGTCAGGCTTGAGGAAGGTGACCGTGTGGGTGTGTTCGCTCAGGTTCCGCGCCGGTTCCAGCACGGCTTCATGTTCAGTGGCCGATGTAATCAGGTGCCCACCGGATGGTCCACGAAATGCATTGTAGAGGGCCAGGTTGTTGGCTTCGGTGGCCCCGCTGGTAAAGATGATTTCAGCCGGACCTGCCCCGAGCAGCGCGGCAACCCGTTCACGGGCATCTTCCACCGCAAATCGCGCCTTGCGCCCCAGGGCATGCGGAGACGAGGCATTCCCGAAATGATCAGTCAAATACGGGAGCATCGCCTCTAGTACCCGAGGGTCCAGAGGGGTCGTTGCGGCATGGTCGAGGTAGATGGGCATTATTGTGGGTTATACTCCTGCTATGCGAGCTGGTTGTGGGTTGTACGCCCTTCATTTCTTCAACGTCTCTACGCAACTGTTTGAGCCCTCAAGACGTTCCACTCGCATCAGAACCTCTTATGGCGCACCAACATGATGGCCCACCCTACCGCTTCCCCCACACACACGATGCCCAAAATCGGTATTACCCTGGGTGACGTGAATGGCATCGGCATTGAAACCATTCTGAAATGCCTGTTGGATGCCCGTATCCTCAACCATGTGCAACCGGTCTTAATCGGGGCTGCACAAGCCACGCGGATTCATGCGAACAAGCTGGGGCTCAAGAAGGTGAAACTCCAGACCATCCAGCATATCGAGCAGTTGCCTCCGTCCCACAGTGCCGATACACCGGCCCCGGTTGCCGTACTGGACACGGAATTGGGACAGCGCCCTACCGTCAGTTTCGGAAAAGTGACGGAGGTGGCAGGCCGGCTGGCCATGCGGGCCGTTGAGGTGGCCATAGACCTGTGCAAGGAGGGCCTACTGGACGGCATGGTCACGGCCCCGATCTCAAAAGAAGCGATTGCCCTGGCAGGTTATCAGGAAGCTGGTCATACGGATTTTATCGCGAAGCGGGTAAACTGCGAGGCCTATACCATGATGATGATCTCCGATGAATTGCGGGTAGGCTTGGTCACAACCCATGTGCCCATCAGCGAGGTGGCTGCGCTTATCAATGAAGCACATATCCGCGCCAAGATTGAAATTATCACTCGCGCCCTGCAAACCGACTATGCCCTGCCTCGCCCCAAAATTGCCGTGCTTGGCTTAAATCCACACGCTGGAGACGGAGGTGTGATCGGTAAGGAAGAAGTAGACCTCATCATGCCAACCCTCAACAAGGCGCAAGCCGATGGCTATTTAGCCTACGGCCCGTTCCCTTCCGATGGGTTCTTTGCAAGCCACAAATACCGCCACTACGATGCGGTACTGGCGATGTATCATGACCAGGGCCTTATCCCGTTTAAGGCCATTGCCTTTGAAACGGGCATCAATTATACAGCTGGTCTGCCCATCGTGCGGACCTCCCCGGATCACGGTACGGCCTTCGACATTGCAGGGCAAGGTATTGCTTCGCCAGATAGTATGCGGCATGCCTTGTTTCTCGCCACAGACATTGCCCGCCGACGAAACCAACACGCCGCCCAAAAAGAAGCGGCCTGACCTCACGCCCCGTGTTCTCGGAATCTCCCCCCTACTACCGCCTTGCGGCGGGCTACGATGTGGTCATGGAACACGTCGAATATGATGCCTGGGCTGAATACCTGCACGACATTCTGCTGGAACACCCTCCATTGCCTCACGGCATTCTGGAACTGGGTTGCGGCACCGGCTCCCTGGCGATGGAACTGCAACCGCTAGGGGCCTATCGCTATACCGGCACGGATCAATCCCCGGCCATGATTGAAGTGGCCCGAGGCAAAGCGCTCACCTGGGGCATCGATGTACAATTCGATGTGGCCGACTTTACCCGTTTCCGTATTGAACCTCGGGTGGATGCCGTCCTGCTCCTCCACGATGGATTAAATTATTTGCTGGACGATCATCTGATCCTGGACCTGTTTAGCTGTACCTACGAAGCCCTCCATCCAGGCGGCCTTTTCGTCTTTGACCAAAGCACCCCGGCCAACTCGATCAACAATGCCCCCCTCTTTGAAGACGAAGGGCAGGCCGATGATTTCTCCTTCGTTCGACGAAGCCACTTCGACCCCAAAACCCAACTCCATACCACAGAGATGGAAATGGTCATCCAGGGTGAGCGATATAAGGAACGACATGTTCAACAGGCCTATACCCTGGGCGCCATTCGTCGGCTGATCCAACAAACCCCCTTTACCATCGAAGCCGTTTACGACTTTATGACCTTCGACCCCGCTGATGGAGAAACCGAACGGCCGCATTGGGTACTCCGAAAACCGCTGTAATATCCCCTAACGATCAATATCCATCAAGACCGGTTCGAGACCCATTTCGAAGAGGGTCTTTTTGATTTCTCGGCGGTAGATGGGATTCAGGATGATCACGGCATCCGGCTGGAGTTCGGGTAGCGCCTCCGGCCCAACCACCGGATGACCGGTACCGGGCAGGTATTTCCCCTGTTTGTGCGGATTGATGTCCACGGCACAAACCACTTCTTCACCAATCCCCAGCGTGGTCAGAAACGCAACCGCCTTGGATCCCCCGCCCCAGAGAACGACCTTCTGATTCATGCGATGCATCCCCCGAAGCCGGTGCCGCCACTCGTTCAGGGTATACTGAATTTCATCGGCAAAGGCCTCTACAGCCATTGTGATCTGTTTGGGGGCAGGATGTGACTGGACGGGCCTTTCTACAACTGGCCGGGCTTCGATCATCAGATATTGATCATCATAATCGGTCCAGTGGTGAAGCACTTCAAACCCCTGACTCCTGAACAGATGGCTTAGGGACGCTGGACTGAAATAGGAGCAGTGTTCATAATACACATCCCAAAATGCCTGGTCCTGAAGGATACGCCAGACTTCCGGCACCTGAAAAAACACTACGGCCTCAGGCCGGTCCCCAATCGCTTTGCGGACCACCCCCATAAACTGCGCCGTATTCGGGATGTGCTCCAGGGTCATTTTACACACGATGAAATCGGCATCGACGTGGGTGTAGGCTTCGCCGTAATAGTCGGCGATGAACGTCAGGCGCGGATCATCGTGGTAGGGGTTTCTTTCCGGGATGTAGGCCGGGTCAAAGCCAATCCCGGTGTTGTCTCCTTCCCGGCACAACAGGGTCAGGAATTCGCCTTTGCCGCATCCAATTTCCAGTACGGTTTTGCCCCGCAGGTTGTACCGTTCAATGAGGTCGTGGGCCAGTCGTTTTTGAAACGCATTAAACGTAGCCGAGAAACCCTGCGTCTCCTCATATTGATCGCTGTAATCCAGCAAGTGTGCATCAAAAGCCATATTGCCCACAAATCCACAGGCTTCGCAATACCCCAACCGGATCATTCCTGTGGGAAAAGCCTGACCTTCTTCAGCCGTATGCACCAGCCGGACGCTATGTACAGGTATCCCAGCCACCTCATAAAACACGACCGGTGCTTCCGGTCCGAAGCAATTAGGGCACGTATCAGCGGTGGAACTCAACGTGAGGGCAGATGGGTGGGTAGCGTTTGAAGACAGGGCTTGATACGGCAAGGTGCTACGAAAGGCTCCCATGGCACAGCATTTGGTCAGGGCGAAAAAAGGGCGCGGGTTTCCTAAAATTCGATACGCCGACCTTGCCCTGCGTAATTTTTTCCTGCCCGAAATACATCCCATGCGGTGCTACCAAACCACAGGGTATTACCTGTAAGCATCCGGCAACGGCACCTGAACAAAAAGAGAGGCGTCCTGTACATCTGCGGCACGCACACGTTCAGGCAGATAGGCTGTCACTGCGCTGCATTCTTCCTTGAGCATCTCATTCGGCCAGTGCTGGGAAAGGATACCCTGTGCATCGGTTGCATAGATGGGGTTTTGCTGTATCACCTCTGGGTGCTGGTGGAGCCGCTCTTTTAGTTTTGGATAGACATGCCAGACCTCCTTTCGCCCCGAGGCCACCAGGGTAAACGCCTGCGCCATTGCGAGGGTTTGTAAAGACGAGGCCGGTCCCCGCAGGTCGATTTGATTTTCGTTGGCGGCCTGCTCCAGTAAATCGGCTTCATCAAACAGGCGTGGGTTGATTTCGGCGAAACAGGCCAGGTAGCCTTCCGCCGTCAACGGCATGCCTTCAGTAAAATTGAATTCAGCCTTGTTGTGCAGGTGGGCGAAGACCCAGAGGGCTTCAGGACGCACCAACCGTTGCAACTCCAGAACCAGGGCACGCTTCGACCGGATGTAGTGAAAGGCATCGAGGCAAAAAACGCCATCAAAAGCATCGGCAGCAAAAGGCAGGGGCGCTTCGTGATCACAACAAACGAGGGTAGCATGAGGGGCCAGATAATACCGGGCCAACAAGAGGTTGATGAAGTCGTGATCCGTAGCCGTGATCTCAGCATGGGGAAAGAAGTAGGACAACAAGAAGCTGGAATGGGCCGTTCCACAGGCCAGATCCAGAATCTGTGGGGCAGGACTGGCGGGCAATACCGAAAACGTCTGTATCACCCCAATGGCTGACAAGAAACTCGGGTTGGCGTACCGATGCACGAGATACGCCGCATACATGCGGGGCCGCAACTGCCCGGCCATCTCCTCAAACGTATAAAAATCAAGAACCTTGATGTGCTCATCCCATGTACGCTGATGCCGCCGTTTCAGAAATCCATGTCCTGGCAGCCGAGCGTCTGAAATGAAATCAACCACTTTTCTGGCACGGGTACGGGCGTTGCGCGGCACAAAGTCAAATGCGGCCAATTGCAAAGCCCGTTCATACTGTTCCTCCAAAATCGCCGTCGTAAGCGCTGCCGATGCCGGTTTTAAGACCAGAATCCCCTCGATGATCGGATAGGTCGCACATCGGCACTGCACCAGCCCATAGGCATCGGGTATGAGCGTAGGCGCGGGCTCAAACCCCCCGCCACAATATGGACAATGCAGTTTCATTCCGTTCTACGTTTCTCTTCTTTTAATGTAGAGGAATATCCACAGAGTTGCATGGTGGCCCAATCGTACCCATCCCTTATGAATACGGATCAGAAGGTCGGGTGTTCGAATCATCCCGGGCGCGCTTAGGATAAGTCCTTAATTTATAAGCGTTGTTTTTCCACTTGGTGAAGAGCAACGCTTTCTTTTTGTGCCTCTTTTTGCTCAATTACCGACTGCGCTGGATGGGCTGAGCACATCAACTTTCATTCGCTCCGGCACACATTTGCCGTCTTGTGCCGTATGGCCGGCGTTGATCTCCTGGACCTTAAAGACCTCATGCGTCATAAGTCAATAGAGATGACCTTGGGGTATAGCCGGTTTAATCCGGGAATGATCTCGAAGAAATATGAAGGGCGTTTTGATGAATCGGGAAGACCGAAGCAAGAGATAGCCGTCAAAGTGAATCGCCCCGGTTTCTTCGGAGACTTGGTTAGTTGAGTATTTCCTCAAGTGATTGATTCGCTTGAGTGTCGTAGAACAGCTTCTCATACTCGACAGGGGGAATATAGCCTATCGGTTCCAGAAGCCGTTGATTGTTAAACCACCACACCCATTCCAGCACGGCCATTTCCACATCTTCGAGTCCTGGCCACGGGCCTTTTCGGCGTATCACCTCCGTCTTGAACAAACCGATCACCGATTCGGCGAGGGCATTGTCGTACGAGTCGCCCTTGCTACCCACCGATGGTTCAATACCGGCTTCGGCCAGACGTTGGGTGTAGCGGATTGAGAGGTACTGTACCCCCCGGTCACTATGGTGAATCTCTGCCCGTTCTCGGTCATAGATGGCCTGCTCAAGTGCATCAAGGGCCAGATCGCTCTTTAGCGAGTTTGACACTCGCCAACCCACGATCAAACGCGAGAACACATCAAAGGGGCCGTTCCCCGGCCCAACAAAAGCGACGTAGACAAATCCACGCCAAGTGGCTACATACGTCAGATCCGATACCCAAAGCTGGTTGGGACGGTCTGCAGTGAAGTTGCGCTCAACCAAATCCAGGGGACGGTCTGTAACATCTGCCGGTTGTGTTGTCCGCACCCGGCGACCTCTGACAGCCCCTTGCAGACCCATCTTCTTCATCAACCGGGCAACGGTACATCGTGCCACAATGATGCCCTCTCGGTGCAATTGTTGCCAGACTTTGCGTACCCCGTAAACCTGATAATTCTCGTCCCACACACGCTGAATCTCAACACATAGCTTGTCGTCAAGCTGTGCTCTGGCACAACGACGCCCAGGGTCTTCTTCACAGGCTTTGTGCGCATAGTAAGTCGACGGAGCAATCGGCAACACCTTGCAAATCGGCTCGACTCCGTACTCTGTTCTATGATCATCGATAAATCGCACCATTATCTCCGTCGGCGGTCGAGCTCCGCCTGTGCAAACACCACCGTGTATCGGTGGTAGGCCGAGGCCTTTCTCAGGATCTCATTGGCCCGACGCAGTTCGCGATTCTCTCGTTCGAGTGCTTTGATCCGGGTGCGCTCATCGCTCGTCATGCCCGCTCTTCGTCCTTGATCGCGTTCTTGTTGGCGGACCCACCTGCGTAGGGTCTCAGGCGTACAGCCAATCTTTTGGGCAATCGATTGGATGGTAGCCCATTGTGAGGGATGATCACGTTCGTGCTCGAATACCATCCGGACGGCTCGCTCCCGGATCTCGGGGGAATACCTTGTTTGCTTTTTCATGACTCCAAGTTCTCAAATTTTGGAGTCTCCGGCAAACCCGGGGCGGTTCAGACCTGCACGAGTATCAACCGATGGTAGGCTCTGGTACGTGCATTTCCCCCAGGTATTTAATGGAGTCCGAGTTGTTGCAGCCCTAATCGGGATTACAATAGATTACTCAGGTAAATTAATCGCTTTTGGAGCCGACTCTCACCCCAACATAAATGTATTGACTACCCCGAGTTCTGATGCATTAACTGTTGCCCAACAACTCTTAAATACCCCTACTATTGAATTTCAAAGAGAGCCTAAACTTAAAATTTGGCCTCAGCAGCAGGAGGATCAATTCACATACACGCTTATTTGGGAGCTACATGTGAATGAGCAGACAAGCCTCAATGATCGAGAGACCTTCCGATATATTATTGATGCAAATAGTGGTAATTTGTTACGATCCGGAAGGTCAGGCCTCGGCTACGACAAACAGAAAGGCCAGCACCATGACAAGGATATTCAGAAATCTAGCAATAATTATCAAAATACTTCCAGTCGTGCAGATTTAACGGGGCAACTTACTTTTGAACACTACCAAGAGCCAAATGATTATTTAGGTGTTGATGGCTTCGCTGGTGGACGTGTACGCTTGGGTCCCACTTCGACTAACGCAAACAGTTCCGGAAACTATATCCTTTCAAAGATAGATCCAGGCACACATACTGTCTCTTTTGACTTGGCTACGCCGTACGCAAAAGCACTAACTTTAGATACCGAAGCTCTGCGTACAGAAACAGTTACTGTCACTGTGCCTACTACACAAGATCATTATTGGGATGCTCCCAGTCCACTAAATACTGACTTTCGAGCAAATGCTGTGTTTTTAGCTACAGAAATGCATGATTTCTACAAAACATTGAACCCCAACTACGATGACTGGGATGAGCAAATGCGTATCAAGGATCACGCAACCAGTCCACTTGCAGGAAGTGCAGACGGGGTTGAATTGACCATTGGCAGTACAAGTGCAAAGTCAAGTGATATCGTTTACCACGAATACACTCATATGGTTATCTATCGTATTTATGGAGATGAATTTATTGAACCAGATCGTGATGAACGGCATACTGAAGCTTCAGCAATGGATGAAGGTTTACCGGATTATTTTGCATCTGCAAAAAATGATGACCCCATTTGGGGTGGTACTGATCCTGGAATTCCTACCCGGAATATGAATAACAATTTCACTATGTCTGATTGGTATGTCTTCTCGGGTGTAAACCTCAAACATAAGAGGGGGCAAATATTAAATGGAATGCTTTGGAAGCTAAGGGATAACCAGGATTTATATATTGCAATGGATGAACCAAGTGACTTCATATTAGATCTACATAGTGCAGCATTCCACGCACTCTCTTTTGGTGTGCCTCCTCGAAATTTTCGAGATTATTGCTTTGACTTAGCCGAATACTATGACTACACCTACGGCGCTGACGCCAAAGCTGAAATTGAACTGGAGTGTGCACAACGTGGATTTACAACGCTAGCTGCAAACGTGAAGATTTTCTTAGATGGACCATTTATCCCAAGTCAAGGCATTATGCATACAGACCTAGTTAATACCACTATTTTTCCCGACGCACAACCATATGATCTTCCTGAATTCGTTGGGACAGCGATGGAATACAATGGACCTGAAGTTCGAAGAACTTTTACAGATGATATAGTAGACTGGGTTCTGGTTGAGCTTCGAACTGGAGATCCCAATAATCCCCCTATGACCATAGTAGGACAGCGAGCTGCCTTGCTCCGGGAAGATGGTCAGATCATTGGTACTCGTAGTGGTAATAGTCAAGTCTCTTTCGATGGTTTGAGTGCAGAGAACTATTATATCGTTGTTAGGCATAGAAATCATTTACCTGTTATGTCTGCTTCACCAGTTGCATTAGATGCCGATGTATCTGGTACTGCCGTTTATGACTTTACGACTGCGTCGAGTCAAGCTTATGGTATTAACCCCATGAAACAGGAAGGAGGTATATATGCCTTATGGGGAGGTGATGGAAATGGAAATGGTAGTGTTTCGGCATTCGACTATCTCGAAGAATGGCTCCCCATCAACGGCCAGAGTAACATATATGAAGGTGGCGATTTCAACATGGATAGGGAAGGAACGTCCTTTGATTTCCTAGATGTCTGGCTCCCTGCTAATGGACAGGCTTCACAAGTTCCAGAAATAGGTGGAGGCGGGTCTGCACCGGCTATGAAAATGATAGCTGACCAAAACCAATCCCCAATAAAAGGAAGGCTGCAAACTCGTGTGTTGGACCGTAATAAGATTGAACTGTCAATCTCGCTCAAGTCCGAACAAGCCTTGGCTATGGGGACTTCTACCTTCTGGATTGGGTATAATCAGAATGCTGTTTCATTCCCACTCCAACCTAACGAAGAGTTGGATTATTCCTTCCTAGCTTTCAACGCAGGCCGTAATCCCTACTATTCTTCGACTGTCACGCACCCCCTTCCAGGTATCATATCCGTTAATATCGCCCTGCTTGAATTGGATCGTGGTAGTATAGTGCGTATTAACGAATTCGAGGAATCCTTGACGCTTCAATTCGATATCCTTGACCAAGATCTTGACCCTGATTTTGCTTGGGTACGCTGTGAACTCAGTGACGATAGGTATACGACGCTTGCAGGCACTTGTAGTGGAGTTTCTGACAGCGTTGGCGGAGACCTTCCTTCATTTGCAACAACAGATGACAGAGTGGTAAGTGGCACTTTTGAACTAAGTGATGCTTACCCTAATCCGTTCAACCCACAGAGTCAGTTTACGCTTGCTGTAGCTCAAGATCAGCAAGTCAAGATCAAACTCTATGACGTGATGGGTCATCAGATAGGAGTTATTTATGATGGAACGATGCAGGCTAATAAAGTGCAACGGTTTTCCATCGACGGCTCCAATCTCGCAAGCGGGATGTATCTCTATCGGATTACTGGAGAGACTTTTAGCCAAACCCGTAAACTCCACTTGTTGAAGTAACTTCAACCTTTTCGGTTACAAAACCGGGCTACTCCAAAGTGTGGCGCGGCCCGGTTTCTTTTTCCTCTGACATCTCTTTGGGCAAACAGTGGGCAACAATCCCGTTCTAACCATCCTAAACTATTAAATATCAGCGATATAAAATTGTCTTGAAGTGACTACTAATATCCGTTCTTTGATTTTTGTGTGCAAGATATACCCTGATGTTTCCCTCAACCCTTGCACATCAAAATCAAAGAACCATTATTATATTTATCGTACCAAACGTGGATCAATATATAACGCTACCGGCTCACTGATTCTGAGTTTTGAAAAATCCTGATGGGTCGGATTGATCAGGTAGTTCTTTGCACCTGGGCGGACCACACTTGGTACTTCCAATAGCACAGACGCCTTCTCATCAAACCATGCCGAACCCATATGTTGCGTCTGAGGCAACCAGTGGTACGGGTCATTCCAGGTGGAGAAGCGTTGCCCGAGTTGATGTTCTTCGATCCGTACAACGGGTATGGTATCCCCAAACGCGATAGAAATGCTTACGTAGGCCACGTTAGAAAGTACCGATGCCTCAACCGGCTTGGGGATGTGAACGAGGGTTTCCAAAAGGGCGAGTTCAGGACTCTCCGAGGCATACACGACCGGCGTACCCTGCATATGCCACCGCCCTGCACCCAAGAGTCCGCCAATACCACTGAAGGCCGTAGCACTATACTTTGCCTTGGTTACACGCCAAATGGTACGCGCCATTTATGCGACCATCGTGTATTCTATGGTATAGAGGATTTCCTCAACACGCCGGGCACCCGTCTCTGTTGAAGCGTATTCAAGGGGCGATTCACCACCGAAGGTTTCGTTTGGTGTTTTGAGCCACAAGCGTGCTTCTATCTCACCCTCAAAGACCTGTACTGCCAGATCAAACAGGCGCACCACCCGGACGATGCGATCCGATTCACGTTGCGTAAACACGCCCAACCGTTTGCGCTTTTTGAGGGTATGAAGAGAAATACCGAGTAGATGGGAAAGCGTAGTGTCTGAGGTAATCTCAAGAGCCTCACCAACCCAGATTACGGATTCGTAGGGGATTCCTTTGCGCACCAATTCCGTCAAGGTGACCCGCTGTGAAAGCTCAGAAAGGAAATATCCTCCTCGCGTGCTTGATGAAGCTTGATCAATCAAACGCTGTGCCGAGGGTCCCATAGTACGTGTGGTCTCGTGAATCTTTATGTGTACTATACGGCTAAGTAAGCGTTCTGGTTCTGCAATCTACCCTGATTGGCCGGTAAAGTAAGCCCTCTATACATGGCTTTGGGCAAACAATGGGCAGCAATATCGGCCTACAAGAGTTAAGTTATTTATTATCAGATATCTATAGAGTATTAATGAAGTGACTACGGATCAGGCGTTGACCTCGGCCTTTGGCATAAGGAGGTCCCCCTTTAGCCGCAGACGGTGCCCCATGTCCCAACAATCGGCAAAGGGGGCGGCCCCGAGCTTGCAGGCTACCTCGGGCACACCACCTGTCGAGGGGCTGGGGGATTTCAGGCATTCCCATCAAAATCCCCCGGACCCGCGCGGACGCTATCGCGTGTCCGCACAGGTCGTCCCCCTTTGAATGAAACCTGCATGTTAACCGAATGATGGAGCAAAAGGGGGACTTTCCCTCGTTTCACCCCCTGATTCGCATTGAGTTATTTTCAAGTGACTCAGGCCCACCCTAATGTAGAACCCAGAAAGTAGAACGTCGCACGTTTCAATTTTGTCCGGCAACGGGATTCGGGATGGCAACGGCGTGGCCGACGAAGCTGGCGGCTCCGGCGTAGGAATCGGCGAGGTGGTACACCTGATAACCCAGGCGAAGGAAAAACTCCATGAGGCTTGTTTTGCGCTTCATGTAGCTTGTTTCGTTCAGGTCATCAATTTCGTAGATGACGGTTGGGCGATGCGTAAGGATGGTATGGATCATCCCTTTAAGGACGGCTTCTTCAGCGCCTTCTACATCGATCTTGACCACATTCGGGGGTTTCAACCGGCCATCGGAAATCCAGGCATCAATGGTGATCAGGTTGACGGGGACTTCCTCCTTCACATCCTGCGGGCGTATGCCTGTAGATACCAGGGTGGCACCGCCGGGATGGACCGTGAGTTGGAGTTTATCTGGCCCGTTGTGGTCGGATACGGCACGTTCAATGATGCTGACATTCCAGAACCGATTCCGGCACGCATTCCGATGCACGGCCTGGGCCAGATGGGGCACTGGCTCAAACGCATAGACCATCCCTGTTGCCCCTACGAGCTTGGCCCCAATCATGGTAAAGAACCCGACATTGGCGCCGATGTCGTAAAATACATCTCCCGTGTTCATCACCCGTGCCAGGGTGTTTTGCACCGGCGTTTCGTTGGTGCCGAGCATATAATCGAAATTGGCTCCAGCCGGATCAAACCGAAGTCCAGCCCCTACACCTTTTTGGATATTGCGCAATACCTGAAACACCAGGCTTCGCACCCAGGACAATTGTCTAAGTACACCTCGCATCATAATTCTACTCGTTTTTCGGAAGACCTTTGTGCCCCCATCTGGCTTCGAACCGGCTAAAGCGGGTACCCGTATCATCCCCAAATTCCCAGTTTACACCAAAACCGATCCTGTTTATTTTCAGCGGCTTCATGCCGGGGTATACGTCGGTCAGTGCGCGGTACAGCACGGGTTCTCCGTTGACACTGGCCTGATAATGCATCCCATCGAAAACCACCCTGAACGTGAAGGATTGCCCCCAATGGATGCGATCACCGATGTTGGCCCAAACCGCACGGTACAAGTCGTCTTCGCCCGCAAAATGGAAGAAGGATGAGATGGCCCGGCCTTCATATCGGTCACTGAAAAAGTTGTTGATGATCAGATAGTTGGCCTCATCCTGCCAAAATACCAGCGCACCACGCCCCTTATGTCCTTCCCCTCGTTGGGTCCCCGGCGGTATGACATCTATTTCGACATCGGCATAGCCGGGATCATCCCAGGGAAGGGTATACACCGTACGGCCTGGGCAGGGGTGGTCAACATCGGCATCCACGCAGGCTCCACGGGTACCGGTCAGGTTGATTTCCCCTGTTCCGATGGTACGTTCCCACCGCTTTCCACCGGTTGCCGTAGTGGTCCCTTCCAGCGGACTGGATGATCCATCAAAATGATCTCTGACGACGACGGGGCCGGAATCCGGTTGCCACGGTGGCCCAAGGTCCAGCTCATCAGGGAGCCTGAGTTCGCGAGGATGGGCTTCAATACTGCGGATGTACGATTGGGCTGATGTACCCGTCATGCGTATGCCAATGCCGCAAGCCGTCTGCCCCGTCAGGTCGGAGAATCGTATGCCAAAAACCAGATGCCCATCCAGATGAATCCCAAAGGTGGACCCCGTATCCAGCACCTGAAGACTGTAGACGGTATTCGGAGACAGCATCTGGGTGGTGTCCGTTGCGATCACATACCGTTCTCCCCCTACCGTGTTCACCAGTTGAGCCTGGGTGGGGCCCACTTCAACGGACCAATGGTTTTGGGCATCCTCCACACGCCAGTGCAATCCCATCGTCGAGACGGTAGCGCCTGTTTCCAGTACGGCATGCACCAGACCCGAGGGCACGGCACCTGAAAGCAAAGCGAGGTTGTGTGTGCCGTGGGTGCTAAGTCCTTTCTCTGTACGCGTGAATACACCCTGTTCCACGTGCCAGTTGGTACCCATATCCGGAGACGTTTCTTCGAGCATGCCTTCTCCAACACCCCTTTCGGCCAGATGGGCACCGCCATACCATGCGGACCAGGCTTGTACATCGGCCACCTGTGCCCCATAAACCCGGCTGTCGATCATAAACCCGCCTTCGCCCAACACACTCTGATGCACCCCGGCATATAGTTGTTCATCCGATCCAAAGGGATCAATCCCGACGGGGCGCATATTCGGATACGCTGGCATGCCGTTGGCCCCGGATACAGACGAAACGTAATATGCCGCGCCCTGCGCCCTGAGTACGGTCACGTAATAAATGGGAATATTCTGTACGCTTCGGATGACGGGCAATACCCGTTCTCCTACCCGCGTCCACAGTTCTCCGTTTTCAGGACCTGTGGCGTGCATAATGAAACCGTTTCCTGCCCGCGTGGGGTCTTGTGGACTGTCATCCGGGAACCATCCTACCGCGAGGTTTTCCGTAACGGCGGGTTTGCTGTAAGGAATGGGTGGATTGGGCGGCACCCGCTTGAGCCATGACGTACCGGTCCGGCGCAAAACCCACCAGGCCAATTTACGGACCCAACGTCTGGGAAAAGACTCGAAGAACTCGTCGGTTTGGGAGGTGTTATGACCGTTGATCATGTGGACTGCAAAGACCCGGCCCGGCGTTCGTGTGTACGGCCCGTAGGCAATCCCATGCCGTCCCCACCCGGCTTTCTGTGGAAAACCCAACCGGAGGGCCCCGTGGTCTATGCCCATCACCCCTTCCTGGTCGGCGCCATACCGAAGCGCACCGCTTGCACTTCGGCTGCCGATAACCTGACCGGCAGGTACATCAGTACTGAAATCGTCTGTGACCTGAACCGGCATCGGACGAAGGTCAGAGGGTGAAGGAGGATGGTGAATCTGTAGCATGACTTTGGAGGGCTGGCCTATCATCTATAAGTCGCCACAGACGAGGCAATAAGCGGAAAGAAATTACCGCCTTCTTTTGGGAAACCAGGCAAATCCCAGGCCTAGCCGAAACGAGGTGGCATCCGTATCCAAATTTAGGGGGTCCAGGTCTACGGTTACCCCGCCAAAGCGGGCCTCGGTGTACTCGCCGAGGGTAAGCAATGCCCCTAGGTCAAACCCAAAGACCGGCGAGACGTAATACCGAATGCCGCCTCCTAAAGAGAGACCGCCCCCGCTTACGATCAATTCGTCTTCCGGTAGATCAAATCCAGAGGCCCGTCCGGTGAGCGCAACATTGACATATGGAACCCACGGGCTCCGGGGCGACTGAAAATGGATCAACATCCCCAAATCCACATGTACAAGCGCATATTCTTCACTCCGCTCCGGATTGATGCCGGTAGCGGCCAAACTCAGATAAGCGGTTATCCGGTCGTTGAAGCCATAACCGAGGGTCAAGGCTCCCCCGCCCCCATCATCGGAATCATCCTGATTTTGCAGGGCTTGAGACGTCCCCTGTAACTGAAATCCCAGCATAAAGCCGCGGGTGTTGGATTTTTGAGCCTGGGCCAAATCTAAAACAGTAAACGTGAGGATCAATAGATAGACCAGCTGTTTCATAGAGATCGTCGTTCGATTTGAGGAAGGCCCATATGTATCATGTGGCAGAATGGACTGGAGCGCGCTCCAGGTTCAATATACCATTTATCGATCCCTATTTTATTCTCTTGTTCGACCAAAACGAAACCGGCCCCGCCGTACCAGTACGACGGGGCCGGTGTTACAAAGACACGGGTCCTGGGGGGTGGAGACGGGTCTTTGCCGGGTTTATCGCAGGAGCACCATTTTGCGTACCTGCGTCGCTTCACCCACTTGCAAACGATAGAGGTATACCCCGGTTGAAACTTCCTGCCCCTGGGCATCTCGTCCGTTCCATACGGCTTCGTAGACCCCGGCGTTGGCAGACGTATCCACCAATCGGGCGATTTCCTGTCCGAGGGTATTGAATACGCTCAACTGTACCGGCCCGGCTTCTTCAAGTGAAAAACGAATCCGGGTCTCCGGGTTGAAGGGGTTCGGGTAGTTTTGATCTAGCGAGAAGTTCTTCGGAAGGTCGATCAGGTCCTCAATGGCCGTTTCGACCGGCGTAACCGTCACCGAGATCACATCCGAGACTGCGGGATAGGCGAACCCATCATTGATGTTTGCAACCAGGTCCACAATGCCATTCTCGTCTTCACCGGTATTGCCTGCGGACTGACGCGGCGCTTGATTGGGTCCTTCACCCGGTTCTTCATTGACTTCGGTACCGGCATCCCACAGTTCCAGAAACGCCGTGAGGTCTCCACTGATTGGATTGCCATCGGCATCAAAGAGCGGAATGCCCATCTCGCCCGGTGCATAAAAGAGGTCGTTGGACTGTACAAACATGGTTGCAAACGACAGATGCGCACCGGGTACTGCGTTGACGGTGAATTCATAGGCATCGCCTGGGAACAGCGGCCCAGGACCGGCAGCACCAACCGGGGTGTTGAACACTGCCGAGTCAAATCCGATCTTTTGTGCGACGGATTCACCCAACATGCCAGCGGCACCATCTTCAGCTACACCTTCCAGGCCCAGTCCGCGGTCGGCTTCTCCGGCCTTAAACAGCGGGGCAGGGGCGGCGTGCACCACCCAAACGCCGGGGGCCAGCGGTACCGGAACCATTTGGCCCGTGGAGGTCGTGATGGTCGAAGCGGTGGAGACGTTTTCCAGCCGGATCGTGAAGGGCACCGATTGAACCGGGGTGATGGTCACCTTCAAAATATCGGCCAAATCCGGGTAGGTATAACCGTCATCAACCAGCCGAACTGCACCATTTTCAACCATCCCCATGTCTGGGCCGGGTTGACGCGGGGCCTGATACCGTCCGAAACCAGGCTTTTCATTCAGTTCAGTCCCGGCATCCCAGAGCAAAAACTGGCCGGTGATGTCTCCGCTGATGGGGCCATCCGCATTCCAAAGTGGAATGCCCATTTCATCGGGTGCGACGAACAGGTCGTTCGATTGCACCAACATGCTCGCTGCACTGAGGTACGATCCTGGTTTCGCGCCGATCACAAACCGGTAGGCATGGCCCGGTGTCAAGGGACCGGGGCCCTCTGCACCATCGGGTACGGCAAAGGCGCCACCCGTGGTTTCGTTAAGGGTCGAGAGCAAGCCGGCCAGCATGCCGGGGTTGCCATCTTCAGCGATGGCTTCCAGACCTTCGCCACGGTCGGCTTCGCCGGAGGTAAACAAGGGAGCCGGTGCCGCATGTACGGCCCAGACGCCGGGGGCATAAATCTGTGTGATGCCGGTGACGGCTTCGAGGGCGGCCCCCAGTTCACCGGGGTTGCCATCTTCAGCGATGGCTTCCAGACCTTCGCCACGGTCGGCTTCTCCAGCGGTAAACAAAGGGGCCGGTGCGTTGTGAACGACCCACACACCCGGTGAAAGCGGCACAGGTACACCGCCGCCACTGGTGGTTTGGGTATCGCTGCCGGATACATTTTCGATCCGTACCTCAAAGGTGTTTTCGCCCGTCGGCGTAAGGGTAATTTGGGCCACATCAGCTACGCTTGCGTAGGTATAGCCATCGTTGGCGGCTGAGAGCAACTGCACGATGCCGTTCTCGTCATCCCCGGTATTGGGGCCACTCTGGCGCGGGGCCTGGTTGGCGCCTTCGCCTGGGGCTTCATTGACCTCGCTCCCCGCGTCCCAGAGTTGGAATTGATCGGTAATGTCCCCGCTGACGGGATTGCCGTCGGCATCCCAGAGGGGAATGCCCATTTCATTGGGGGCCAGGAATACGTCATTGGATTGGACGTACATGGTGGCGAGGGACAAATAGGACCCCGGTGCAGCGCACACCGAGAAGATGTAGGCATTTCCGGGAAAGAGGGGGCCGGCTTCGGTTGCGCCGTCAGGAATGGCAAAGGCCCCACTGTTGGCAAAGGTGTAAGCCGGAGATGTATTTTCCAGCGTGACCTCAAAATAGGTGGTTTGGGCGTTGGCCGTACCGACCCACAGCAAGAGAAATCCGGAGATTAACAGCAGGCCGTAGCCGAATCGTGATGCTGCATGCATGTTGAAGTACCGTTTGTTCAAATGAATGATGGGGTGAAGCAGTGATGCAGCAAAGAAAACAGGTACAGTTTTCAGATCATTCACAAAAGGTCACAAAACGATAACAGAACCTTAACCGGAGTGTAAAACTTGATGCCGGCCCCCACCGAACAGGTAGTTTTTTGTAACTCAAGTTGTGCCATTCCCGCATGTAGAAGCAGAAACGTATTGCGTCCGCCGATGCCCGGCTGACGCAATACGGCCCGATTTGAAAATCAACGAATAGCACACCACTTGGATTAGTAGTGTGTGCATCAATCAGGGGTGGTCTGAAGGGCCGTGCGTAAAGTTTTTTCGTGTGCGTTATTCGATGCTTCAGGGGCGAAGAGAAAAGAGGCGCATGAGATGACGCAGATGGCGTATCTTGATGCTGAACCTGAAACAACTTTTTATCCTGCTTGAATTGTCAGTACGCCCTATGATCCGTCGGCTATTCCACTCCCTCCTTTTCCTCGCCTTTATCGGCTGTGCCTCCACCCTGCCCCCTGCCAATACGGTCGATCCGGAAACCGGCCTCACCTTGCGCCAATCGGCCTGGGTAGACTCGCTGATGCAGGCCCTGACGATAGAGCAAAAAGTGGCGCAGCTCTTTATGACTTCCGCCCATGGCCGGTTTTACAGCGTCGATGACCCGGCCTACCAGCGGCTGCTCGACCGGGTCGAGCAGTTTGAAATCGGCGGGGTCATTTTCTTGGTGGGGCATCCGCAAGCCCAGGCATTGATGACGAATGCACTCCAACGCCGATCCCGCTTACCCTTGTTGATTGCGCAGGACATGGAGTGGGGCGTTGGGATGCGGCTGGATCGGGCCACCACCTTCCCCCGTGCAATGGCCCTGGGGGCCACGCGCAACCCCGACCTGGCTTTTGCGATGGGCCAGACCGTCGCAGCAGAAGCCCGTGCGCTGGGTGTTCATATGAACTATGCCCCCGTTGCCGACATCAACAACAACCCGTTTAACCCCGTCATCAACGTCCGCTCCTACGGCGAGAACCCCGCACTGGTCTCAGCCATGAATACGGCCTATATCCGAGGGATGCAGGCAGGGGGTTTATTCGCAACAGCCAAACATTTCCCCGGCCACGGAGACACCGCCGTCGACTCCCATGCTGACCTCCCGGTACTCAACCTGACCCGTGCCCGACTGGATTCGCTTGAACTCACTCCTTTTCGCGAGGCCATTGAGGCCGGGGTCACAAGCATCATGGTGGCCCATCTGGCCCTTCCAAACCTCGAACCAGACCCAACGGTACCGGCCTCCCTATCTCCCCGTATCGTCACGGACCTCCTGCGCAAAGATCTCGGTTTTGAGGGGTTGATCGTGACGGATGCGATGAATATGGAAGGGGTCACCAAATACTTTGGCGTCGGCGAGGCGGCTGTACGATGCATCGAAGCCGGGGTCGATCAAGTGCTGATGAGCCGAGATGAATACGCCGCCCAACGGGCCATTCTGAATGCCCTTGCCAGCGGTCGGCTGACGCAGACCCAAATTGATGCCTCGGTCAAACGCATTCTGACGACCAAGGCCCGGCTGAACCTGCTGGATCAACGCCTCATCAACCCGGATGCCCTCCCCAAACACATCGGCAGACGTAAACACCGGTTGCTGAACAATGCCATCGCCCGGCAATCCCTGACCCTTTTGCGGAATGAGAAGGAGATGCTCCCCCTCAATGATCCTACAGCCCGCATCCTGGTCGTCACCCTGAATGATACGCAAAACCCTCAGGCCGGCAGGTACTTTGTCCAGCAGCTCAAGCAACAAGGGCACGGCAACAAGATCGAGCACCGCGTGTTGGACGTAGGTTCTTCCTCGCGGGATTTTGCCCAGGTACGCGCCTATGCCGATCAATTCGACATCGTCCTAGCCCCGGCGTATGTACGGGTACGTTCAGGCACGGGCCGCATTGCCCTCAACGATCAACAACAGCGGTTTTTGAATGCGCTTGTCCAAAAAGGCAAGCCCGTTATCCTGATGTCGCTTGGCAATCCCTATATCATCCTCAACCTTGAGCCACCGGATGCCTACCTGGCAGCCTACAGCGGGGCAGAGAGTTCGCAACGGGCAATGGCGCAGGCCATCTTTGGCCGGGCGTCGATTGGTGGAAAGCTGCCGGTGACCATCCCCGATCTGTATCCCTACGGGGCTGGGCTTAACTTGCCGCAATCTGCACCTCGTCTGGATGTGCCGTCCACAGCCGGAATGAACGAGACCCTTACCCAACGGGTAGACTCCCTGATGAAAGCCTCTATCGCGGACAAAGCCTTCCCGGCAGCCGCAGTTGCGATCGGGAGGCACGATGTCACCGCCCACCTGAAAGGGTATGGCTACCTGACCTACGACTCGGACCTTCCTGTTTCATCACATTCTTTGTTCGACCTGGCTTCCCTCACCAAAGTGTTGGCGACCACGCCATCCATCATGAAGCTGTTTGAGGAGGGAAAACTGAACCTGGACGCCCCACTTGCGACCTATCTACCTGAATTCGGACAGAACGGCAAGGAACAGGTAACCGTCCGCCAAATCCTGACCCATACGGCTGGCCTCAAATCGTTCTATCAATTTTACGATGAGGGCATCACGGACCGCGAAGACATTATTTCCTTCATTCAGAAAGATGATTTGAAATACACACCGGACGCCAAATACGTCTACAGCGACCTCGGCATGATGATGCTCGCATTGGCGGTTGAACGCATCTCGGGTAAACCCTTCAATCAGTATGTAAAAGAGACCTTCTACCAGCCGATGGGCATGGGGCACACCGGCTTCCGCCCCGCGTTTGGTCAGGGCAAGGATACGCACATCGTCCCCTCCGAAGTGGATGACGTCTTTCGTAATGAACTCGTCCAGGGGGAAGTCCACGACGAACGCGCCTGGATGCTTGGCGGTACCGCCGGCCACGCCGGGTTGTTCTCCTGCGCCCACGACCTCGCCTTGTTTGCCCAGATGATGCTCAACGGCGGCACGCTCAACGGTAAACGCTTCTTCGAGGAAGAGACCATCCGCCTGTTTACCACCAAGTTTGAAAATGAGCTGGATCATACCCGTGCGCTGGGATGGGACACCAAAAGCCCAGAGGGGTATTCCTCAGCAGGCCAGCATTTTGGCCCCCGGAGTTTCGGCCACACCGGCTTCACCGGCACCTCCTTCTGGATCGACCCCGATGCCGACCTGTTTGTGATCCTGCTCACCAACCGGGTCTACCCCACCCGCAACAACCGTAAACACATCCCCATCCGCCCGGCCCTTGCGGATATTGCTTACAAATCGGTCATCGGGTTATCCGGGTACCGTGTGCCGAGTACGGAGAATTGAGGACCGGCATGAGGCCCCATGAAAGTTCATGGGCATCATTTACCGCCTGGAGGGCAAGGATCGCAGCCAGCACAGACTCCCCTAAAACGATGATCGTCAGGAGGCCATAACGCTCTGAGATGTGATGCTTGTGCCAGGGGGTCGCGCTGGCACTTTCCGCCCAGATTGGAATCATCAATTCGCAGAAGAGAAAGAAGAAATAGACAGGCAAGATCCACGATTTCGGGAGGAACAACATGCCCACCCAGCCAAGCTGTATAATCCCGATGCCGGTGATATACCGCCATGCGGTTTTCTTCAACCCTGGATTATTACGCGCCATGCGTGCGTATTGGATAATTATGGCGATCCGCATGACCACGTATCCACCGGCCATCACCCTGAAGTCAAAGGCATCAAAGGCTTGTTTTACACCCGCGGCCAATATCAGGGCCCCGGTCATCTGAAGAAATACCGCCAGACGATAGGGTGCATCGTCGGTATCAAAGGCCGAAGCAAACCAGGTAAAACTCATCCAGGCCCACCAAATGGCAAAGAAGATCAGGAAGTACTTCAGCAGACCATCGCCTACATGATCCGCAACTATGGAATGATGTAGTGCTTCAGCCGCCTGTGCGATGGCCACCACAAAAACCAGATCAAAGAACAATTCCAGGGGCGTTGCCGCCCGATGGGCTTCTTCAGGAGCGCGTGCGACCATGGGCACTACCATAGGCCGGGCGTCTTTTAAAGACGTGGACATATATTACGTAAGGGTAAAAAGATGAATTTGCGTCCTGTAGTGCGACAAAGGGGCATCATCCTAACAGGTTACTCATGCCGAGTGGCCCTATACACTAACCAAATGATCCCGAATTAATTCGGGATCGCTTCCACTTGTGTGCAGGGAACTGCATCAAGCTGTTTTTACCAGATGTAGGTTTAGATGGCGTACATGGCAATATACAGGTATGCATGTTTTTCAACCATGCATACCTGTATCCAACACCATATCCTATTCCGGCACCTGCGAAGCCAGGCCGTTGGCCGGCAACCATACATTCAGGAAGTCGAATGCAGTGCCATTCCCATCGAGATTAAAATCGCCCAAATCGTACAGTCCGCCAAATCCATTGAACGGCCTATTTTCCGAGTAGATGCTTCCTTTTGTTTATTCTATATCGTGCCCTACTCCAGAGATGTAACATCACAGGTCAACGGCGCGTTTATAGGCCGCCTTAAGCAAGGCTTGAAAATGATGGACTCCGGCTTCACATTCCACGGAAAACCGGCCCCGGTCGTACCCTTTTGAAGCAAGGCCAAGCTGGACATGCTCACAGATGGTAATGTCTTCCTCCTGCACATGATCGCTGTATGCCAGATCATCAGCAATCACCTTTCCCATCGTAGCCGGGTTTTCATAATAATAATCAAACACGACCCGGCAGGTGCTGGCCGTCACCGGCACGACCCGGTTCGTTTGGAGCCGCCCCGGCAAAATGTTCATCATAAAATTGGGGAAGACGAAGTAATAATACGCCGCTCCGCCGCTTTGCTGATAGAGGTTATCGCCTTCACTCAAGGGGCTGTACTGAAGGGAGTATTGGTCAAAGGTCTCCGTGGTATAGGCCTTGACGTCCAACAGGTTACAGAGTTCAGGATGAACATACGGCAAGTGATACCCTTCGAGGTAATTGTCGATGTACACCTTCCAGTTACAGGCAACCTCATAAACCACCTGTGTGTGGTACATCATCTCGGACAACCGAATGGGCGCAATCCGTTTCGGAATACCATCAAGTACCGTTTCCAATGGAGGAGGATCATCGGCTAGGTTTACAAACAGCATTCCCTCCCAGGTTTCAACATGGACGGGTATGAGTCCGTAGTCTTTCTTGTCGAACAACTCCGTCCGGTCGAACCGGGGCACACCGCGCAGGGAGCCGTCGAGTTGATAGGTCCATCCGTGGTATTTGCATTGGAGCATTTTCGCCGAACAGGCTTCCGTTGCCAGCGGCCCACCTCTGTGTTTACACACGTTGTAAAACGCTCGTAAGCCCCCACTTTTGTCCCGTACGATCACCACCGGGTTTTCCGCTACCGATACCGGCATGCAAGCGCCCGGCTCAGCCACTTGTGCCGCCGGACCAACATATTGCCAGGTTTGCTCAAAAACGGCGTGCCGGTCAAAGGCATGAAAACGCGCTGCCGTGTACCAAGCTGAGGGGATGGTTTCGGATTGGGCAAGGGGGCGGATGGAGAGGGTTTTTGCCGTGAGGTCAGGTAGTGCCTTTGTATCGGAGAACTGCAACAGTTTCTGTGGTTAGTAGCGATTGGTAATTTGCTGCGCACAGTCGGCTGCGCCTCGTGTGGGCATTGGTGGTTGGCAGAAATCACCAATATTTCAGGGCACGCTTTCGTGCTCTACCAACCGTGCGATCCAAAGCCCGGAGTTTAGATCCGAGGTAAAGATGTGCCCCTTGAAAATCTGCGCCCCCCAGGTCATGGGCCAGTTGGGGGTGGTAGTCACGGCATCTGTTGTTTTTAGGGCCGCCATTTCCCGGCCTTGTCGGTAGAGGTCGCCACGCAGTTCACCGGTAATGTCCACCACGCGGAGCCCAGCCTGATAATAGCCGATGTATAATTTGCCGTCTTCGACCCACACGTTATGTGCCCCGGCTTCCGGGACTTCGTATTTGGCTACTTCCACGGGGTTGTCGATATCGGTCATGTCCAGCACATGAATGTACCCACTGGCTTCAATGGGTGCATCGGCATCCCAGCCATCCGGAAAAATTTCATCCCCAACGAACAGGTAGCGCCCATCCCGCCAGGCCACATGGGTATTGCCCATCGCGTACTTGAATTGACTGACAAAGGCCGGTTTAATGGGTGTACCCCCGTGGGTACCGGCCCCGACGTCAAGCGTAATGGCCCCGTCATCCCAATAGGACAGGTAAGCATAACCGTCCTGCACGATCACGTCGTGCAGGGATTTGCGCGGGTTGTCTACCCCCCATCGGCCTACTTCTTTGGGGTTCAGCGGGTCTGAGATGTCGATGATGTGCATATCGCTGGTGCCGTTATGGACAGCATACACCAACTCGTTTACCCCGTCGATCCATACGTTGTGGACCCCACCGGTTACCGTTTCTGTGTATTCGGACAGGATGGTTGGATGTGCGGGTACAGACAGATCCAGAAAGACCATCCCATTTCTACGGCTCGAAGCCCCCTCCCGCGTAATAATACCCAGGCGGTTATTGGGATGGATTTTCACATCGTTGATACGCCGGGCATCGACCTGTAGGGAATCCGTCATAAAGGGTGCCGATGGATCCGTGACATCCCACACCTTGGCCCAATCGTGAATAAACGTGCCGATGATGGCATAATCCCGGCCATCTACGCCTTCGTACACCCAGGTATCCCCGGAGTGGTGATGGGCCGCGCCTCCTCGCCCGACCTTGACCAGTTCCACATCATACCGGCGGGGTGCTACCGTGACCAGCGTTGAACGCACCAGATCCGGCCCGATCAAAGCACTTACCCGGTACGTGCCTGGCTGCTCGGCCACAAAGACCCCTTCATCGCCCTCTGTTTCGATGGTCGCCCCCGGTTCACTGATGGCCCATACCGGCGTCGGAGAAGCAACCGGCATGCCATCGGCATCTTGTGCCGCAACCCGAAACCGGATTACATCTCCTGTCCGTACCGACTCGTTAGGATAAAGCAACTGGTATGACGTGGCTGTGTTAGGCACCACCTCAAATGTATAAACCGTGGAAATATGGCCTACCGAAACCCGCACCGAACCGTCCCCTGGTTGCAGACCCGTCACGCGGCCCCTGGCATCTACCGATGCCACTTCAGGGGTGAGGCTTTCGAAAACAAGCTGAACCCCATCTACCGGGTGCCCCTCCCGATCCAGCACATCAATCCCCAACGGCATGCCCACACCTGCAGGAATACGCCCCCCTTTTACCGATGCCGTAAGGGTAGCGGGAGGCAACGTGTTTACGGTCAGAATGGTATATCCGCGAACACCGGCCCCTATTGCAGTAATGCGAACGGTACCGGCCCCCATTGCAGTCACCGCTCCTTGCCGGTCTACGGTTGCGATCGTCTTGTCCGGAGAAAACCACCGGAGTTGAACCGAATCCACCGGCTGCCCGTCATCGGCATATACCGTAGCGGCCAATTGGGCAGTTTCATCGATATTGCGTGTCAGCGAAGCCGGTTCGACCACCAGCCGTTGTTGGCCAAAGACCGAACTGGCACCAATAAGCGTAAGAAGCAGCGTGATAGATTTCATTGGCGATTGGGCATTTTCTTTGTACAGTCGGCTAACGCCTCGTGTGATGATTGGGCATTGGTGGTGATGGTACACCCAAAATACGAATCATCACGCATCAATCACCAATAGAAATGAACCCTCGGTTAAGCCGGAACCATCCTTGAAGCGTTTCCGTTTTCCGGCCCGGCTCCTTTTTCCAGTACAAGACCCTTTTGCCTTATGCCAACTTATGTCTACCGCCGCGAAGACGGCACCACCTTTGAGCTTTTTCAGCGGATGACGGCAGATGCCCTGGAAACCTGCCCCACCACGGGGCAAAAAGTACAGCGGGTAATCGGAGGCGGTGCTGGCCTGATCTTCAAAGGCTCTGGCTTTTACGAAACAGATTACGTACGCTCCAAACCCAAGGAAGAGACCAAGACGGAGGCCAAACCCGATTCCAACACCAAGAACAAATCCAAAGACACTACAAAAAAGCCAGCCGCCAAGGAGGAGGATTAAAGCCAGCACGCAGCACGTCACACGTTATAACACCAACCCTGAGCGCCAGCGGTCCACGGCCCGAATCCAGGAGCGTTCATAGAAGGAGCGCCGCGCAAGGATGTAGTTGCGGTAGATCCCGGCGGAATCATAGGTGCGGGTTTTCTGGAAGTAGAACGTATTGAGCGGATCGCGGTCAGAATAGCTATAATGCCAGATTTCGGCGTCGATGAGGTTTTCTACATAGGCCGGTGCCCCCAGTACAATGTAGACCATGCCCCGGTCTGTTTTCCACCCTTCCTTGTGTGTGGTAAAAAAGAGGTTGGCTTGTTCCACACGGCCATAGTATTGCTTGATCAGGTTACCGGCCACCTGCTTATTCCGCACCAACGTCCCCCAGAAGGTATCGAACCGGCGGCGCATCTCCTCTTCGTCCTCGGCATGCAAGATTTCCCACACTTCCTTTTCATACGCAATGTACCGCAAGGCCAGAACAGCCTGGTGTAAGCGCGTCACCCTCGGGAATTCGGGATGTTTGACGGACAGGTCGCGGGCCCGCTGAAGCAAGGTGGTTTGTCCGGTAGAATCGATGGCTCCGCCTGCCAGCTCGGCCTGAATTTCCAATCGGTAATTGCCGGGTTCCAGGGCCGGCAAGGAGAATACGACGGTCACTTCCCGGTCCAAATTCCGGAAGCTCCGGCGCGTACTCTGTATGGTATCCGGCTTCGCATAATCCACGCCCCGATATCCAAGAGAGCCGAATCCCGGTGAGATCCAATACGGTGGCGCGGCCACAAGCGTATCACTTTCGAACCGAACCAGCACCATCTGCAGATCAATGAGTCCTTGGTCCGGGGTGTCGTACAGTTCCACAATCGTACGCAACGAGTCCATCCCCGAGGGCATGTGGAAGGCAATCAAAGGGGCAAAAGGTTCATCTGCGGATTTTCCTTCCAAGCGCAATCCACTGAGCGATACTTCGCCAAAATCACGGGTCGGGACGGCCACACGTGCAGCACGGATGGCGACGGCCTCGCTGTTTTCGTCCTGAAGCGTGGTTTCAATGACGTACTCCCCCGGCTCCAGAAGTATACGGCGCTCGATAATCAGGGGCGAATCGAAAGCCTGGGTATCAGCGTATGTGTCTACGCGGACGGTATCATTCCAGGCTTCCTCCGTCAGGATTTCTTTCCCATCCCGATCCTTGATCTGTACGATGGCCTCATACTGTGCCATGTACTCCAGGCCTTGCCGCAGAAATATAAGCGAGGCTTTGGGAATACTCAGGTACAAATCGACACCGGCTTCCCCATCGTGCCAGGTGGCAACGGTTTCCATGTCGAAGTTGGGCACACCAGGGGTGTAGATCAGCGTCCGGCCAGCGGTGGGCGCGTCCAGTTGCGACGTACTGCTGCACCCCATCCACATCAGGCCGCCCATCAGGACCAGCCCGATCCATCCCCAAACACACCCCGTACGTCCTTTCATGTTTTCAGTTCAGATAACGCCTCGGCATCGATGCATCATGCACCAACCTGTGCCGCAGCGGCTGCAATAATGTCCCCAAATGAATCGGCCTTGAGGCCCGCTCCGCCGATCAATCCGCCGTCGATGTCAGGTTCGGCGAACAAGGTGGCGGCGTTTCCGGGTTTTACACTTCCACCATACAAAACATTGATGCCCGAAGCCAGGTCCTTGCCAAATTTATTGCTAATCCAGGCCCGGATAAAAGCGTGCATTTCCTGGGCTTGTTCCGGGGTAGCCGTGCGTCCGGTACCGATGGCCCAGACGGGCTCGTAAGCCAGAACCAAGCGGCCTGGATCGTCCACCGTCACATCTGCCAACCCTTCTTTCAACTGCGTACGTACCACACCGATTGCTTCATTGCGCTCCCGTTCAGCCAGCGTTTCACCAACACACAAAATCGGGATGAGGCCTTCCGAGAGGGCGCGTTTCACTTTCTGGTTGATAAAGGCATTGGTTTCCTTAAAGTATTGCCGCCGTTCGGAGTGTCCAAGTATCACATGCGTGCACCCGATCTGATTCAGCATAGCAGCCGATGTTTCACCGGTGTATGCCCCAGACATTTCAGGGTGCATGTTCTGTGCCCCTAACCCAATTCCGGTCCCACCAACGACCTCGGCCACAGCCGTCAGATTGACATCAGGCGGGCAAACAGCAACCCCGACGTTTTCCAGGTTGATGTTACGGCTATTTACATCTGCTACAATTGCACGGGCCAATGCCGCAGCGGAGGCGGGGTCCGTGTTCATTTTCCAGTTTCCGGCGACTAACATTTTTATTAGGGATTGGTTTTTGGTGATTGGATATTGTTTATCGTTATTCTTCTGGCGGGAAGCGCCGGGTGAGCTCGGCTTCGAGGCCAAACAGGGCATTCCCCTGGAATTTCCCGACGATGAGCCCCTGATCATTGACCAGAAAGCGCGTGGGCAACGTGGACAGGTTGTACAACGCAGACAGCCGGTCGATGTCTTCGGAGGGCGCGAGGTACTGTTGCCCGTACGTGTCCCGCTGTTCAAAAAAGGCATCGTAGAGCCCCTTGTCCGGCTCCAGTCCAATGAATACCCACGCTAAGGCATGTGCCTGGTACCGGGTCAAAATGGCTTCAATCTGGGGCAACTGCCGGGGGTATTGCGTATCCCGAGGTGTCCAGAATTCCAGCACATAATATTGCCCGTCCATCTGTCCCGTTTCAAATAGAACGGCGTCGGTTGTATCGTTCAGGGCATACGCCGGCAACGGCTTGCCCGGCAGCAGTGTGGTGGCTTCATAGATGGCCCGATCCGCCCAGGCCGACCATTGGGTGTTGGGAAAATCGGCCTTTAGTTGCTCGGCAGCGGCCACGGCTTCAGCTTCCTGTGTACTGTCCACACGGGCCTGGACGATCTCGGTCTGGAGCATTGCTTTTTGTTCGGGCTTGTCCAAACGATCCTGAAACCCACGTACCAGGGCCAGGGCCGCATCCTGACCGCGCAACCGCGCTTCCGACCGCCGGGCCGTTCGTACGGCTTCAATGATGCCGGGGTTGGCGAGGTCCAGTTCGTTCACGTGGACAACCAACAATGAATCATTCCATCCGTCCAGCAACGCGATAGACTTTACACTGGCCAGGGTGGCCCCCATGGTGCCGGGGAAGGTCTCGCGCAAGCCCCACAACATGGAAGCGGTCAGTTCTACAGTCCGGCTCACTTCTCCGACGCTGTTTTTACCTTCCTTGAGGAGATCCAGCAACAACTGATTGTGCTGGGCCTCGGTATTGGTATATGCACGCCAGGCCGAGTTTTCCGGTGAACGAACCAACGGCGGCCGATCCCCAAGGGGTAACGTGGCCCACATCCGCGCCGAATCATTTTCAGCCACCACCAATTGACTTACGTTGAGAATCGTCCCATCCCGTTTGATGAGCAACGGAAAGATACCCCGCTGCCGGGCGGTAATATCGGTTGAAAATTGTCCATCACGATCCGTAACGGCATAACCCAGGGTGTCAAACGCCTCCCCTTGCCGATTTGCGACGATAATTTCAAAGCCACTATAGTCGCCCGTCGAATCGATCTCGGCTGTAACCGTGAGTTGGCCGGAGAGATAACCCTGGATGGCAGGGGTGGGTTGTGCCAGACTTAGGGCAGGGAGGAAAATGAGAAAGAGTATTAGGCGAAGCATAGGTGTTGCTAATTGTCAATGGTCAATTGTCAATGGTCTATGGTCAACGGGTCCTTTCATTGACAATCGACAATAGACAATCGGCAATTGACCATTTTACTGTTGTCTAAATCAATTCAGGCATCTCCACGGTCCGTTCATTCCGAACATCCCCTGTATTCAAGGTACCTTCCGGCTCGAATAAAAGCAGGTGAACTTCTTCTTTAGCGACCGGTCGATGTTCCACCCCGCACGGGACGATATAAAACTCACCGGGTTCAAGGGTTACGGCCCCTTCTCTCAATTGGATCACGAGGGTGCCCTTGAGCACCAAAAACAGTTCATCGGCATCTTCATGGCTGTGCCAGATGAAATCCCCCTTAACCTTTGCCAGTTTAACATGTTGCCCGTTTAGAGCGCCGGCAATGCGGGGTTGCCAGTACGCATCAATGCGACCAAAAGTATCTTTCAGGTTTACTTTTTTCAAGGGCTTATCCTCTGCGGGCCTCCAGTTTTTCATTCAACAGTTGGCGTACGACTTTGGGGTCCGGGGACCCCTCAAAATTGCGCATCACCTGGCCGATAAAGAAACCGAGCAACCCGGTTTTCCCACCGAGGTACTGGTCAACTTGCCTGGGGTTCTTGTCCAGGGCAGCTTCAATCACCGGCAACAGAGCATCGGTATCGGAAACCTGCAACAAATTCCTTGCACGGGCGATGGCTTCGGCTCCGGCGGCATCCTGCAACATTGTATCGAAGATTTCCTGTGCGCCGGTTGAACTCACGGTACCCTCCAACCGTAGCCGGATCAGGTCGGCCAGGCGCGCCGGAGTGATGGAAAAGGCATCAATAGAGATGGCCTGTTCATTGAGTATCCGCAACACGTCCGTCATCACAAAATTGGAAACGGCTTTTGCTTCGTCAGGTTGATCAAGGGCAGCCAGTGTAGCTTCAAAATATTCAGATACAGCCCGCTCTTCTGTCAGAACTTCGGCATCATAGGCGGGCAATCCGAGGTCTTTTTGATACCGTGCTCGCCGAGCCTCTGGAAGTTCAGGGAGTTGGGCCTTTACACGGTCCAACATGGCCGCTGTGACCACCACCTGCACCAGATCCGGGTCCGGGAAATACCGATAATCGTGGGCAGACTCCTTGGTCCGCATCACGCGGGTTTGCATCTTGTTCGGATCCCACAGGCGGGTTTCCTGATGAATGGTGCCACCAGCTTCCAGCACCTCGATTTGCCGCCGCACCTCATAGGTCAGTCCCCGTTCCACATTGCGGAACGAGTTCATGTTCTTGAGTTCGGTCTTGGTCCCGAGCCGGGTCTCCCCTTTCAGGCGCACCGAAACGTTGGCATCACAACGGAGGGAGCCCTCTTCCATGTTACCGTCACACACCCCAAGGTAGCGGACAATCTGCCGGAGTTTGGTCAGATAGAGATACGCTTCGCGGGGCGAACGGATGTCCGGTTCAGACACCATTTCGATGAGAGGTACCCCACACCGGTTCAGGTCGATTAGGGTGTTGTACGGGTCCTGGTCGTGAATGGATTTACCGGCATCCTCCTCCATATGAATCCGTGTGAGGCCGATGCGCTTGGTTTGTAGGGAATGGCGTTCGGGATCGGTGATCTCGACGTACCCATCGTAACAAATGGGATCCTCATATTGGGAAATCTGATACCCTTTGGGCAAATCGGGATAAAAGTAATGTTTCCGTGCAAAGACCGAGCGGGACCGAATCTTACAGTGCGTAGCCAAACCGGTACGGAGCGTCAGTTCTACCACTTTCTCATTGAGGACCGGCAGCGTACCGGGATGGGCCAGACTGACGGCATCGATGTAGGTATTGGGGGCACCCCCAAACACCGCAGGTTCAGGACTGAACGTTTTGGTATTCGTCAAAAGTTGGGCGTGGACTTCCAGCCCGATGACGGTTTCATACTTTTCGTGGAGGTCCATATGATTGAGAACATGAGGGCCTGGGACCGACGGAATAGGAGGGCTCAACCGGTTGTCCAAACGTATGATTATCTTACAGTATATTGCCCTAAACAAACGCGACGGCATCCATGAGGACGGCATCCTGTAATTCATCTTTGAGGTATACACGGCCCATGTGCATACAGCACCTGTGGGTGGCCGGTTGGGGCGCACTGTTTTGCGTGTGTATGCTCGGCTGCGATACAGCAAATCCTTCTAACTCTGATGACCCGGATGGGTTCGGTGGCTTGCCCGCTGGATCTCAGGCACTATTCGGCGATCCCTATGAGATCTACACCCAACTGCCCCTCTCCAATGAAGCCGCCCCACCCCGTATTCAAAACGATACCCTGTACGTGACCGTCGGCTACAGCGGTGGATGCAAGACCCACGCATTCGACCTGATGGTCGATACGTCCAATCCTGTACAAGCCACCCTATGGCTCGCGCATGACGCGGACGGTGATGCCTGCGAGGCCTATCTGGTTGACCCCTTGCGTAAAGCCATACCGAAATCTGCTTCAGGCATCAGTCGGTTCCTCTTGCGCAATCCAAACGGAGAGCCGTTTATGCTTGAAGCTTTTGCCACCGAGTGAGGATTTCTTCAGTATGCGCGTCTACCTTGGGCCGCTTGAACACATGGCGGACGATACCCGCCTCATCGATGAGAAACGTCGTACGCTTCACCCCCATGAACTTTCTGCCATAGCGGTTCTTCTCCCCATAGGTCCCGTAAGCGTTCAGGATGGTAAGGTCTGGATCGGCGACGAGTGGGAAGGGCAGTTCGTACTTGTTGGCAAATTTATCGTGGCTGGCCACGGTGTCTTTCGAGACGCCGATCACGGCAAAGCCTGCTTCCTGCAAGGTGCTCCAATGATCCCGTAGGTTGCAGGCCTGGCGGGTACAACCGGGCGTATCGTCTTTGGGATAAAAATAGAGTACCACTTTTTGCCCTCGAAAATCAGAAAGGCTCAGGGCATCTCCGCCCTGGGTCTGCCCGCTAAACGCAGGAGCAGGACTACCGACCTCAGGCATGGTATGGGCTGACATATTCTTGGTGTATTTCAGTTGATTCAGATGCAGGCCGCATCGACGGCCGCGAAAGCCGGAAGGTACCTCAAATTCAAGGGTTTGTCTGAAACTTTTGTTCGAATTACACGAAAAGATGCCTATATCGCGCGGTTCCCGGCATCCATCGGGTCCCTCTTCCATTATTCCCTCAAACGAATGAAAAGCGCCTACCGCATTGGCACCCTCTCCCGGATCGGCATTTACATGCACTGGTCGTTTCCCTTTCTCCTGGCCGGGCTGTTTGCCTATTATATCTACCGGGGGGCCTCAGTTACAGCTGCGTTAGCCGGTCTGGCCCTGGTCATGACGGTCTTTGGCTGTGTGCTCCTCCATGAAATGGGTCATGCCCTGATGGCCCGCCGGTTTGGCATCAAAACGCTAGACATCACGATGTACCCCATTGGTGGGATTGCCCGACTGCAACAGATCCCAAGTAAACCGATGGAAGAATTGTGGATCGCAGTAGCTGGCCCCACTGTCAACCTAGTGATTGCCGCAGGTTTGTACGTCATTAACCTGTCGCAAAGCATGCCGGTCACGGTCCATGAGGTCCTGGCTGATACGGATAATGTGCTGGGCATGTTGATGTACCTCAATCTCGCCATGGCCGCATTTAACATGCTTCCGGCCTTCCCGATGGACGGCGGTCGGGTCCTCCGTGCGGGCCTGGCCACCCAGATCCCCTACCGCCGGGCAACCCTGATTGCGGTATTCATCGGACAAGTAATGGCCTTTGGCTTCGGCGTGGCGGGCTTGTTCATGTTTAACCCCGTCCTGATCTTCATCGCCCTCTTTGTGTTCTCCGCAGCCGCCCAGGAAGGAAAGATGGCGCAACAGATGTAGGGAGTGCGACGGGTGACGGGCGGCTTGGGCACGAATGCCGAAATCGGATCCCGTTGGGACACGACATGTGGTGTCCGTATTGGATGGGTGCGACGGAGATTTATTTCTGCTCGTTGAGACCCCAATCATAATCGGTGTACTTGATCCGGTATTCGTTGTTTGAGAGCTTGGTCTTTATTTCTCCGTCGAAGAATTGGGCAAGGTAGGGTTGGACGGTTTCGGCATTTCCCAGGAAGTCTTCCTTGAACCAGTCGAAGATTTTGGAGAGGTGGATGGTATCGGTACCCCCGTTGATCTGATTTTTGGTGGGGTCATTCAGGAATTGAAGGGTCTGATCTTGTAGTTGTGCTTCGAGCTTCTCGCCAAAATAGGCTTCCCGGCGGAGTTGAGGGCAACTGATGGAGGCGCACACGATAGCGAAGTGGATTCTGGGTTCGGTGTAGTCTTTTCTGAGGATCTGGTGTTCGATGTGGTCCAGCGTGTAAACCGTGCCTCCTACCGTCGCAATTTTCTTCATCCACGGCATGTTGATTTTGGGTATCGGTATGCCGACGGTTCGCAGGATGCTGCTGACTGGATACTTGTCAATGATGAGTTTGAGCGTATAGGCATTGTAGGCGTTGATCCAGAACGCTATTTGCGCTGCTTCAGAGAAGGCATCGGGAGAAGTAGCAGCCAAGTCACCCAAGTAATGTAGCAGGGAATCCGGCTCGGCCTTGAGGCGGGTGTAATCTACATTACCGTCAGCGTCTACGAAGGTCTCCAATACCTGGGTAAACGTGCTGTGATCCATTGTTGCCGGGGCTTGTATGGCCTGGGGTACAGCCACGGGATTTATGCCAGAGCTGTGCCCCGTCAAAAGGAGCAGACCGCCCAGCAGAAGGATGTAACCATATCGCTTCATATGCACTCGCTGTCTTTCTTGCCATTCCAGTTCCAGGCCCGTATGGTGTCCATGTGGGCGTAGGCCGTCAGGTCCAGTTGCATCGGGACGACGGAGACGTACCCCCGTTCGATGGCCCCAAGGTCGTTCTGATCATCAGAATCCAGGTTCACAAATCGACCTCCGAGCCAATAATAAGGTCGGTTATGCGGGTCCAGCCGTGGACTGAACTCCTCAATCCACCGGGCATGGGTCTGACGCGTAACCTCAATGCCCCGAATTTCATCCACCGTCAGGTCAGGCACATTGACGTTCAGCAATACACGTGGCGGCAGGGCATTGCCCAAAATGGTCTCGGCAATGCGGCGGGCGTAGATCCCGGCGGCCTCAAAATCGGCATCAGAGGCCCAACTGCAATGTGAAACGGCCATCGCCTTGTACCCCATAATGCAGGCTTCGGAGGCCGCGCTGACCGTGCCGGAATACAGGACGTTGATGGAAGTGTTCGGCCCGTGGTTAATGCCACTTACGACGAGGTCCGGTTCGCGGTCCAGCAGCCGGGTACAGCCCAGTTTGATGCAATCGGCTGGCGTGCCGCTGACGGCCCATGCTTTGACTGGACCACCAGGGGCCTCAAATTGTACAGAAGCGGCCCGGACCGGGTCCCGAACGGTAACCGCATGACCGACCGCGCTTTGTTCGTGTTCGGGGGCAATTACACAGATTTCGCCGAGCCCTTCCAGGGCACTCGCCAGGGCCATAATGCCCCGCGCCTGGATGCCGTCGTCATTACTTAATACAATTAAAGGAGGTGCTGCCATGCATCCGGGTTTAGAGATCGAATCTTCTACGATAAATGTGCTCTGCAAATTCCTTGCACCCTGGATCAAGTCCAGGGCAAGCTGTGGATCAAGTCCAGGGGGCAAGCTGTCGCACGTCATTCATACGTCTCTTCCTTGGACGGGAATTTCTTTTTCTTGACGTCCAGAACGTAATGTTGGACGGCCTCGGTCATGACGTCGGCGAGGTGGGCGTAATGGCGGACGAACCGGGGATTGAACTCCGTTGTCAGGCCGAGCATGTCATGGGTGACGAGGATCTGGCCGTCGCATCCCACTCCAGCCCCGATCCCAATGGTCGGGATGGTGAGTTGTTTGGTAACTTCCTTGGCAAGTGTACCTGGTATTTTTTCCAGCACAATGCCGAAGCAACCGGCCTCTTCCAGCAATTTGGCATCGGCACTGAGTTGGGCGGCTTCTTCGAGTTCTCGGGCACGTACCTTATAGGTTCCGAAGCGATAGATGCTCTGTGGCGTGAGGCCGAGGTGGCCCATCACGGGAATGCCGGAAGACACGATGCGCTGTACGGCATCACAAATCGGCTGCCCCCCTTCCATCTTAATGGCATGTGCTCCGGTCTCCTTCATGATCCGTATGGCGGATTGTAGCGCCCGGTGTGAATCGCCCTGGTACGAGCCGAAAGGCAAATCGACAACCACCAGTGCCCGTTCTACGCCCCGGACCACACATTGGGCATGGTAGATCATCTGGTCCAGCGTGATGGGCAGGGTGGTTTCGTGGCCGGCCATCACGTTCGAGGCCGAGTCCCCGACGAGGAGGGCATCAATGCCAGCGCGGTCCAGGATGCGGGCCGAGGTATAATCGTAGGCCGTCAGCATCGAAATAGGAATCTTCGCGACCTTCATTTCCAGGAAGGTGCGGGTGGTAACACGTTTGACCTCCGGCACCACAATGCCATTACTGGAGGATTTGGAGATGGTTTGCGTACTCATAGGGCGTAGGATCTATCCAAAAAAGGGCACTCGGTAAAGCCCCGAATGCCCTGTAAACGTTGTTCTGCCGGTAAAGATCTATCGTGAAGACGAAGCGCCTGTCGACTTCGTGATGCCCAGTTTGGTCATCACGGCTTCGGTGATGTCCATGCTCGGCTCGGCGAACAGGATCAGGGGCGAACCGGCAGCCCGTGCGTTGAGCACCAGGTTTAAGCCTTCCTCGGCTGCGACTTCGTCAATGGCTTTCTGAACTTTCTCCAGCAGCGGGCTCATCAGTTCAAGTTCTTTTTCCGCGATTTCCTGCTGTTTGGTTGCAGAGAATTGCTGAATCTCACCTTGCATGGTGGTCAGTTCTTGCTCACGGGTTTGCCGGGCTTGCTCGGACAAAAGGGCCTGCTTTTGCTGATAGTCGGCGGCTTTCTCCTGAAAATCTTGCACCTTTTGAGCATATTCCGTTTCACCGGCATCGGCAAGGCCTTTGAGCTGTTGCATGACATCGCGGTATTCCTGCATTTGAGCCACGATGAGTTCGGCATCGGTAAAGCCGACCTTCAGGTTTTGGGCCTGGGCAGAGCCGGCCGGCCAGAGGGCCGCCACCAGTATCAGTGCAGACAGGCGTGTGAAAAATTGCATGGGATTATCTCCAGTTTAGGGGGTTGCGTATGGGTTTTAATAAGGTTACTGTCTGCCGCCGGTACGGTTGCGCAGGTTTTCAGTATCGATGCCCATTTCGTCAAGGACGTCCAGGCTCAAGTCGTATTGTTCACGGAAGAAGACGAAAAGGAAATCACCGTTTTTGTCAAAGACGTAGTCATAGCCACCCGTCGTGGCTACTTCCTCGATGGCCTCCAGGATGTTCTCCTGAATGGGGCGCATCAGGCGTTCCTGCTCGTTGAACAACTCCCCCTCCGGCCCAAAGTGTCGCAGCCGAAACTGTTCCAGTTCCTGTTCTTTCGTCATGATCTCATCCCGGCGCGTCTGGCGTTCCTCATTGGTGTAGAGCAACTCGCGGGCCTGATACTCACGGAAGGCCTCTTCAATCTCTTCTTCCATCTTCTCCATCTCCCGCTGCCATTCCTGCCCCATACGGTCAATCTTCTGCTGTACAGTAGCGTACTCAGGGACGTTTTCCAGGATGAACTCGGAATCAATGTAGCCGAGCTTCTGCTGGGCCTGTGCCCACACCGGCCAGAGCATCGCCACAGCCGACAAGAACAAAGCTGTTTTTTTCATAAAGGGTCTTCGATTCAATCGGGAAATTTCAAACCGACCATTGGAGCCGGCCAACCCAGATAGAGCAATTATCTTGCCAAATCCTATTTTTAGAACGATTGGCCGAGTGAAAACTGGAACCGCCACTTCTGGGTACCGTCATCGCCAGCCTGGGCCGGAAATGCATCAAAATTATACCCATAGTTCAGGTTGAGCATGCCCAAAATCGGCAAGAACACCCGAACCCCGAACCCGCTGGAACGAAACAGCTTCGAAGGATCATACGCGTCAAATCCATCCCATGTGTTTACAGCGTCCAGGAAAGCATACGATTGCAACTGGAACTGGGGTGAGGTAGCCATCATCAACCGAAGTTCGGACGTATACTTGTTTAGGATCGACCCGCCGAGAAGGGTACCGTCCGCGTTCAACGGCACAATCGAGGCCGATGGATACCCGCGTACATAAATCAAATCCCGGCCAAACCCGAACCGCCCCCCCTGTGCATCAAACGGCGTCCCTCCTACGATGTACCGTTCAAAATCGACCCGATCGTCATTGAAAGAACCAACGTAGCCGTAATCGGCATTGACACCAAGGGAGAGTTTACCCACGATAGGCAGGTTCCAACTGCTACCAAAGGTCCACTTGTGGTATTGAATGAACCCGGGAAAAGGCGGGGCAACTTCAAGCGAGAGGTCGAAAGAGGAACCACTGCTTGGAAATAGCGGGTTGTCCAGCGAATTCCGCGAGAGCCGTTGCGAGAACGTCAGGGCGTGGTTTTGGCCTGGGGGCAACCCGTAGGCCGCGCTGCGGGTCCCGAAATCGTAGAACCGCCAGCCCACAACCGAGCCGGTCTGGAAGTAATCATCCGGCCACTTAAGCCGCCGCCCAAACGAAAGCTGCGCCGAAGTGATGGAAATTTTGTTGTCCGGATCATCACTGACCTGCACCACCTGCCCCAGGAACCGGTTGAACCGCTGGTTCAGGTTATAGCGGGTATGCGATACAGACACCCCAACCGGGTGCGGTTTCCCTCTAAACCACGGCTCCTGGAATGAAAGCGAATAGCTCTGGAAGAACCGCCCCTGGACCTGCACGTTGAGAGCCATCAACTGCCCATCACCCGAAGGCAAGGGCCGCCAGGCATCCCCTTTGAAGAAGTTCTGGATGGAGAAGTTGTTGAGCGTGATCCCGGCCTGAAGCAACAGGCCACCTCCAACGCCACCCCAACCGCCGGAGAATTCCAACTGACTCCCACCGGTTTCCTCTACGTTGTAAGTAACATCTACGGTGTTGGTCTCGGGATCAATGCGGGTATCCGGAATCAGGGTTTCGGGGTTGAAATAGCCCAACTGGACCAGTTCACGAAGCGAACGCTGAATGGCATCCCGTGAGAAGGTATACCCCGGTAGCGTCCGTAATTGCCGCCGGATCACGTGTTCCTTCGTCGTGGAATTGCCGACGATGCTGATGTCTCCGAAGTTAAAAATGTCCCCTTCCTGAATGTCGAAATGTAGATCCAGCGAATCCCCCGGCACCACGCTGATCGTCGGCAGGGCGCCGAAGCGGACATAGCCCCGGTTGTAGTACAGGCTGGACACATCCGTATTCTGCGGATTGGCATACAGGTTGGTTTCAAGGTTTTTGCTATTGTATGGTGCACCTTTTTCAAAACCGAGGGCCTGCGTCAGTTGCGCATCGGTGTAGGCTGTGTTGCCGTCCCAGGTGATGTTGCGGATGTAGTACTGCGGACCTTCCACGATGTCGAGTTCGACGATCATGCCGGGGTTGCCTTCTTCGATCCCTGTCAGGTAGGTCGAGTCTCGCACGATCCGGGCATCGTAATACCCCTTCTCGTTGTATTTGGCGATGATGTTGTCCTTGTCTTCCTCGTACTTATCGGGTTTGAAGCTCTCTCCTTTCCAGAACCGCCACCACCGGTTCTTTTTGGTCTCCTTCATGCTCCGGCGAATGCGCCAGTTGGAAAGGGCTTCGTTGCCGTTGATGACAATGTCCTGCACTTCCACCTTCGGCCCCCGGTCCACGAGAAATTCCAGGTTGATCCGGTTTTCCTCTGTGAGGGTACGCTTGACTTCTGTTTCGGCGAGGGGGCGGCCTTTTTCGAGGAAATAGTCTTTGATGATGCGCTTGGTCCGCTCAATGTCCCCCGGTTTCACGGCCTGACCACGCAGAAGTGGGACTTTTTTTCGGAGGTCTTCCCGGTCGCCGCCTTTGACCCCTTCAAAGGAATACGTCCCCAGCCGGGGTTCTTCCTTGACCCGCACCAGCAGGTACACCCCGGCATCAATGGTTTTTTCCGACAAGATTTCGATATCGGAGAATATACGCAGCCGGTAGAGCCGCCGGATGGCCTCGCTAAAGGCATCGTCGCCAGGAATCAGCACCTCTTGCCCCACGGTAATCCCACTTTGCCGAATCACCAGGAAACGAACGCTGGAGTCTTCGGTCCCTTCTACATTAAGCCCCAGGACCTTGTATTTCTTGGGTTGCCGGAGCAGGGGGTCATCATTCGCCAGGGATACATTCTGCAACTGCGCCTGGACGGTCCCGGCCAGAAGCAATAAAAGCGCAGAAAGCACCCATCCAAATCTTCTCATGTGCATAATTACGACATTCACGATCAAGGCATGTGCAGGGGAGGTACCCGTTGGTGGACTGCAGGTTTCGACGGCCATGGGGCAAAAAAGGCTCCGGCAACTCGGTTAATAACGCGTTGATTCCAGGTTTATTGTGCCCGTTTGACCCGCCCGAAGCGCCGATCCCTGGCGTGGAAACTCTGAATGGCGGCATAGAGATCAGCCCGCCTGAAATCCGGCCATTGGCGGTCGGTGATATACAATTCGGTGTAGGCCAGTTGCCAAAGCAGGAAATTGGAAATCCGAAAATCTCCTCCGGTACGGATGAGCAGGTCAGGATCCGGCATACCGGCCGTATTCAGAAAATTGGTAAACAGCGCCTCGTCGATGTCCTCAGGATGCAGTTTCCCACGATGAACCAGGTCGGCCACGCCGCGAACGGCTTCCATGATTTCCCAGCGGCCACTGTAGGACAGGGCCAGGTTGAGCGTCATGCGGTGGTTTTCGCGGGTCAGTTCGATGGCTTCCTTCAGTTCCTGCTGACACCGTTCCGGCAATTGACCGGGATCACCAATGACTTTGAGTTGGATGTTGTTGTCGTTCAGGGTACGGGTTTCTTTTCGTATAGTCCGAACCAGTAATTCCATAATGGCCCGCACTTCGGCCGGAGGACGTTTCCAGTTTTCAGTACTAAACGTGTAGAGGGTCAGGTGCGAAATGCCGCCTAGTTGCGCGCAGGCTTCGGTGATGTCCCGGACGGATTCGATCCCTTTGTGGTGCCCGAATACCCGGTTTTTACCCCGCCGTGTGGCCCAGCGCCCGTTGCCGTCCATGATGATGGCGATGTGCTTCGGCATCGGACCGGATTTCCGCAAAGCGGCCTGCACCGCTTCATCGGTCACCGAACGGTTTTTTTTCTTAACAGCCAGGGGCATGGGTTCATTGTGCGGAGTGCGGAGCAGAAAGTTACTACGTCGAGCGCATTAGAGCCGCAAAATATCATTGAATATTAAGAAGGCCATCAATCCAAGGAGCAAGACCATGCCGATCTGTTGCATCACCATACGCACCTTGAGGGAGGGTTCCCGTCGGGTGATGCCTTCATAGAGTAGAAACATGAGGTGGCCGCCGTCAAGGGCCGGGATGGGTAGGATGTTCATAATGGCCAATACAATGGACAACATCGCGACGATCCGCCAGAAGGACTGCCACCCTTGCTGGGCCGCTTGCCGGGTCACTTTGGCAATCATGACCGGCCCCCCGACGTTTTCCCGAAAGTTCTCTCTGCCAGTAATAATCTTTTTCAAGCCCTGGACCTGTAACAGGGTATTGTCCCAGGTGGCACGGGTGCCTTCGGCGATGGCCTCCAGGAAGGAATAGGGCTGCTGTTCAAAAACCTCCGGGTCCATAAACAGGGAATCCCGGGTTTCTACACTGACCCCCAGGATGTACCGCCCATCGGAATGCCGTGCGGAAAGTTCCTGCTCGATCTCCGTCCGGCCCGTATCGGCCTCCCGGTCAATGACCAGCGTAACCGGGCTTCCCTTTGAGGCTTCGACCCGGTTGATTAATTCGTTGACCACCCGGATTGGCTCACCATTGATGGACAGCACGCGGTCGCCGGGTTCCAGTCCGGCCTTATCGGCGGGCGAATCGGGAGAAACACCGGCCAGCAACACGTAAGGCCGTGAATACATCCCCAGGTCACTATTGCGGGTGAGTTGGGTAAAAAGGTCTTCCGGCGCTTGAAGCGTAACCTGCCGGTCCCCCCGCTCAACCGTTACCGTCACCCGGTCTGCCGAGAGGGTTTTGACGGACATTAACTCGCCAAAGCGCGTCACGGGCTGGCCGTTGATGGCGACCATCCGGTCGCCGGTCCGTATGCCGAGTTGATGGGCAAACCCTTGCTCATCAATGTAAAGCGCACCCACTTTTTCGGCAGGGATGAAGGCTTCGCCAAAGGCGTATTTGAGCCCGATGAAAATGGCGATGGCCAGAACAATGTTGAACACCACCCCGGCACAGATCACAATAATGCGTTGCCAAACCGGCTTGGCCCTAAACTCCCAGGGTTTCGGCTCACTGGCCAACTCGGCCGTATCCAGGCTTTCATCGACCATCCCGGAAATTTTCACGTAACCGCCCAAGGGAATGGCGCCGATCCGATATTCCGTCTCCCCGATCTGTTTTCCGATGACCTTGGGGGGAAAGCCGATAGAGAACTGCTCCACACGCATACCGAACAGTTTGGCGGCCAGGAAATGCCCAAGCTCATGTATGAAGACCAGAATACTGAGCGCAAGAATAACCCAGCCGATGTACGGCAGAAAATTGAGAATCGCGTCCATAAAGGGTACAGTTAGGAAAATCGGGTGGGTTCAATGCACGGTAGCAGATATCAGTTCCGACACATACCGCCGCGCTTCGCGGTCGGTTGCTTCCAGGGTTGGGACGTCGTGGACGACGTCTACCGGCAAGGCCTCCAAGGCGTCTGCAATGAAGCGTGGAATGTCTACAAACCGAATTTGATCCCTCAGGAATGCAGCGACGGCGGCTTCATTGGCCGCATTGAGCACAGCCGGGGCTGTTCCACCTGCGGCCAGGGCTTCTTGTGCAAGCCGTAAACAGGGGAATTTATTCAGGTCAGGCGGCTCAAAATCCAGTTGGCGCAACTGGGTCCAGTCGATCCGGGGATGGGGCGCGGGCCACCGGTCCGGGTAGGTCAATGCGTACTGGATTGGCACCTTCATGTCTGGAATGCCGAGTTGGGCTTTGGTCGAACCATCGACGAAGGTGACCATCGAATGGATGATGGACTGGGGATGCACCATCACTTCAATTTTCTTGGCCTCCATGCCGAAGATCCACCGGGCCTCGATGACTTCCAGCCCCTTGTTCATCATCGTGGCGGAGTCAATGGTGATCTTGGCCCCCATGGTCCAGTTGGGATGCGCCAGCGCTTCCGCCCTGGTGATCTGGTCAAAGGTATCTGCTGATCGGGCCCTAAACGGCCCACCCGATGCGGTCAGGATCAGGGTTTCCACCCGGTCTGCCGGCTCGCCGACGAGGCATTGATAGATGGCAGAGTGTTCACTATCGACCGGAATCAGGGTGCCTCCATGTTGCTCCAGCGCCTTACGGGCCAATGCACCGGCCACCACCAGCGTCTCCTTGTTCGCAAGCGCCACGGTTTTACCTGCTTCAAGCGCCGTCATCACAGGCCGGAGGCCGGCAAACCCGACCATCGCGGCCACGACTACGTCGGCGGCACGGGTGGATTCACAGACGGCATCGATGCCGAGTTGTATTCGGATTCCTGTCCCGGCCAACAAGGTCTGCAACGTGGAAAGCCGGTTTTCATCCTCAATCACGACCACTTCCGGCTGAAACGTACGGGCTTGTTCGGCGAGCAATTCGACATTAGACCCCGCCACCAATGCATGAACCCGAAACCGTTCCGGAAAAAGCCGGACGATGTCAAGGGTCTGGGTACCGATGGAACCGGTTGACCCCAGAATACTCAGGGTTTTGGGGTGCTGGCCGTTGGAAAAATGGTTCACGTATTGACGTTCGGAAATGGTCGAGCTGCCTGATTACTGTGCTTGCGTGTGTGTGGAAACGTATATGATACCGACTTTGCCTTGAAGATGAGAACCCCTTACACGATTTTCATACCGCACCCCGCCACCGATGGGCTGTAATTATTATTCTTCCGCACATAACATATCAACCGTTCTGCACGTTATATTTCCTATACCCGTTCGCTTCCTATTTGTATCTGTTCGATCCAGAAGTTACATGAACAAGAAATGGTTCATCCTCGGCGGAACTGCTCTTTTGGTTTTACTCTGGATAGCCCTCGGCATGGGCTCCTCCGATGAAACCTCCGAAGCCCTTCTCATCTCGCCCCAACGCGGCCCTTTTCAGGTAACTGTTACGGCTACCGGAGAATTGCAGGCTCAAAACTCGGTCAAAATCTATGGGCCAACAGGCGCACGTCAAGCCCAGATCTTCCAGATCAAAATTCAGCGGCTCATCCCGGAAGGCACCCTGGTTCGACAAGGCGACTTTGTAGCCGAGCTTGATCGGTCCGAGCTAACGAGCAAGATGCAAGAAGCCCAACTCAACCTGGAAAAAGCCGAATCCCAATATACCCAGACCCGACTGGACACCGCCCTGACCCTAAGCAAAGAACGCGATAACCTCATCAACCTCCATTTCGCCAGTGAGGAAAGCCAACTTCGTATGGAGCAATCAAAGTATGAGGCTCCATCGGTCAAGCGGCAAGCTGAGATCGACTACGAAAAAGCCGAGCGGAGCTATATTCAAGCACAGGAAAACTACGGAAAGCAGGTGCAACAGGCCGTTGCCAAAATGCGCGAAACCAGTGCAGAACTCAACCGAAACCGGCAGAAGATTCAGGAACTTACCGCACTCACACAGGGCTTTACCATCCTGGCCCCAGAGAACGGGATGCTCGTTTATAGACGCGACTGGCGCGGACAGAAACTCACGACTGGCGGCACCGTCAACGCCTGGGACCCCGTTGTAGCCACACTCCCCGACCTCTCCGTGATGGAATCCGTCACCTACGTGAACGAGGTCGACATACAGAAAGTAAAAGAAGGCCAAGCGGTAGAAATCGGATTGGATGCAGCCCCTGATAAGAAACTCACGGGCCGCGTTACCCAAGTTGCCAATATTGGGGAACAACGCCCCAATTCTGATGCCAAGGTCTTTGAGGTTTCTATTGTCATTAACGAAGCCGACTCTACGCTACGCCCGGCCATGACGACAAGCAACACCATCATCGTAGCCGAAATCCCAGAAGCCCTCTCCATCCCCCTCGAAAGCCTGCATACCCAAGATTCGCTTAGTTTCGTGTATGTCAACGATGGCGGCTATCGACAAGAAGTAAAACTTGGTCTTATTAACGAAAACGAAGCCACGGTTGAAGCCGGATTATCCGGTTCGGAACAGATCTCCCTCTCCATCCCTCCCGATGGCGAAACCTGGCCCCTCCGCTGCCTCGGAGAATAGCGGGTAGCAGATTGTGTTTGAAAAAATTACGTTCAACTTTTTGGTGGCCGTCGAGGCCCTGACCCACAACAAACTTCGGTCTTTTTTGACCTCCCTGGGGATCATCTTTGGCGTGGCATCCGTGATTTCGATGCTCGCCATTGGCAAAGGTGCCGAACTGGAAATTTTGCAGCAAATCAAACTCCTGGGGGCCAACAACATCATCATCACCCCGATTGTGGAGCAACAAGAAGGACCGGTCTCGGAAGCCGAGGAAGTACCATTAGGGAATGAGAAACGTCCTTTCTCCCCCGGCCTCACGTTACAGGATGCCGAAAGTATTCAAAAGCTCGTTCCAGGCGTTTCCGGCATTAGTCCTGAAATTATTTTGGAAACAACGGCTACCAGAGCCGGACTTCGGCGGAGCACAAAACTCGTGGGTGTGGACCGGGCCTATTTTGAAGGCTCCGATTTCAAACTGGACCAGGGGCAATTCTTTACACCCCACCACATTGAAAGCTCGGCTCCAGTTTGCATCATCGGGCAAAGTGTCAAATCCAAATATTTCCCACAGGAAAGCCCATTGGGCAAACGGATCAAGACCGGCCATATGTGGCTAACAGTGATCGGCATTCTTGAACCACGCAACATCGCCACGCAATCCATTGAGCGGCTAGGCATCCGCAATTACGACCTCGACATTTACGCACCCATCACCACCGTACTCTTACGCTTTGAAAACCGCGCAGCCCTGACCGCAACCGACGTTCAACGTGCTGAGCGAGAACGGTCACGAGGCACTGGTGAAACCGAAAACTATCACCAACTCGACCGGCTCGTGGTCAAGGTAGACCGGACGGCATTGATGCGGCCCATCGCCGATGTGATCAGCCGGATGCTGGAACGCAGGCATTACGGTGTGATCGACTATGAAGTGATCGTCCCGGAAACCTTGCTCAAACAGGAACGACGTACACAGAACATCTTCAATATGGTGCTTGCGGCCATCGCGTCGATTTCGCTGCTCGTAGGCGGCATCGGTATCATGAACATCATGCTGGCCTCGGTGCTGGAACGCATCAAGGAAATCGGCATCCGGCGCTCAGTGGGTGCCACTTCGCAGGACGTAATTGCGCAGTTTTTAATCGAATCTACTACACTCAGTGTGGCCGGTGGATTGCTCGGCATCGCCTTTGGGTTGTTGTTCAGCGCGGGCATAGAATGGGCCACGGATATTAAAACGATGGTCTCCGTTTGGGCTGTCCTGTTGGCCTTTGTTGTTTCTGCGGGGATCGGCTTGCTGTTCGGCTTTCTGCCTGCTCGCAAAGCTGCAGAGCAAGACCCGGTGGAAGCGATGCGCCATGCGTAGATCTGGGAAATGCCATATGAACAAGATGCTTATCGTGCTCCTCGTTGGGCTATTCCTGCCTAAACTTGGCCTGGGTCAAGCGTTGCTTACGCTGGAGAGCGCCATTGAACAAGCGCTGATAGAAGGGCCGGCAGCCCGGCAGGCCGCGTTACAATTCGAACAGTCCACATGGGTCTTTCGAGGGTTCCGAGCACGGCAATGGCCGGCACTGGTACTCAACGGAAGCGTGCCGGGCCTAGACCGATCCATCAATGAAATCCAGCAAGACGACGGCTCGGTGCGCTACGTGGCCCGTAGCCTGACTTCTTCGCAAGTGGGGCTTTCCGTTGTCCAAAACATTCCCTGGACCGGTGGGCAATTCTTTGCCTCCACAGGTCTGAGCCGGGTAGAGCAATTCGGCGATTTTGATTTTATCCAGTGGCAGTCTACGCCCCTCTCCATAGGCTTTACCCAACCCCTGTTTCGGTTCAATGCCCTCAAGTGGGAGCGCCGACTGGCTCCGCTACAATTTGAGTTGGCCGAGCGCGCCTATATCGAAGACCGAGCCGGCGTGGCCGTCGAGGTGGCGCAACTCTTTTTTGAGGTATATACTGCACAGATCAACCTGGACATTGCCCAATTTAATGTGGCCGTAAATGACACGATTTACACGCTCTCCCGTGGCCGGTATGACATCGGCAAGATCGCCGAGAACGACTTACTGCAAAGCGAACTCGCCTTGCTCAACAGCCAAGCCGAACTATCCGACACCAATATCGACTTAGAACGGGCGCTCCAGAACCTAAAAATGGCCCTCAATCTCCCTTTGAATGCGCCCCTTGAAGTGATCCCCCCACTGACAACCCCTGATGTGTATGTCGATCCATCCCAAGCTGTCGAACTAGCAAAGGCCAATCAAGCGGGGTACTTGAACCTTGAACTTGAAAGGCTGCAAGCAGAGCAAAGCGTGGCCCAGGCTCGGAGCAGCGTAGGGGCATCGCTCGATTTCACAACCCGATTCGGGCTCAATCAACGTGCTGAATCGTTCGACAATGTGTACGCCAATCCGTTGTCTCAACAGCAGTTCGGCATCCAGTTTCGCATACCGATTTTAGGTTGGGGGCGCGGGAAGGCAGCAATAGCAGCAGCAGAAACAGCCCTACATCAGACCAAGCAGAATAACCAGCTTCAACAGCAAGAACGCGAACAAGAAGTATATTTTGAGGCGGTGCAACTGGAACAACTGGGCAGCCTGGTTGAAACTTAGCCGGCATTGGGTTCATATGAACCTCTGATATACCAAACCCGGCCTCTGGGCCGTTGGTTCTATATGACGCCCATGATCCCATCGACTCACCGGATGCCTTATGGCCTCCCTGGATGCCTTGTTCTGGCGATGTGCTTGCTGTTTATCGCTGCACCCGCCCAGGCGCAAACGGAAGTACAAACCCGAAAGTTTACGCTGGCCGAAACGTACCTCCGTGCAGGTCAATATGACCGGGCCATTGCCCTTCTCGAAGACCTCCACACGGATGCTCCTTCTACCTTCGTCTTCTACGACAAGCTCAAGCAGGCCTACATCGCGGTCAAACGGTATGATGATGCCATACAACTCATCGACACGCGCCTAAAATCTGAGCCGACCCCAGCCCTGGTGGCCGAAAAAGGGGGCTTGTATTATCAAAATGGAGGTGAAACCCGGGCTTTTGCCCTTTTTGATGAGGCCCTGGACATGGACCCGCACCAGGCCTATACCTACCAATCGGTGTTCTACGTGCTGTCTACCCTGCGGCTATACGACCGGGCCATAGCGGTTCTGGAGAAAGGGCGGCAGAACCTGAAGGATGATCAACTATTTCAAACCGACCTGGCCTACCTGTATGGTATTGTGGGCGACCATGCCCGGTCGATGGTGGAATATATCGGCATCCTGGAGGTCAACCCGGACCAGTTGGGTTTTGTCAAGCGCCGCTTTAGCCGGTTTAGTGAACAGCCCGAAGCCGTTGCCAATAGCCTACCCGTGATTGAACGGGCCATCCGACGCGAACCCCTCAACCGCTCATTTCGGGAGTTGGCCGCGTGGCTGTACATGGAAGCCGGCATGATGGGCAAGGCTCTGGATGCCAACCGGGCCATTGACCGACTGGAGAAAGAGGAGGGCCGCATACTCCTTCAGTTTGCCCGTCAGGCCACCCAGGCCAACGCCTTCGATGAAGCCCTCGCAGCCTACGAAGAAGTGTTGTCCCGTTACCCCGATGCCCCCACGGCAGCCAGTTCACAATTTGCCCTCGCCCGGCTGTATGTGCGCCATGCCGAACACCAGCGCGAAAAGGCCTTCGATGATCGGGAAAACCGCATCCCCGCCCCCCTTTATGATGCCGCCCTTTCGGCCTACCAGACGTTCATTCAGACGTATCCCAACGATCCTCGGGTGCCGGAAGCCATCTGGCGGATGGGCCAACTCAACATGTTCATCTACAACGATCTCGGCGCGGCAGAGGCTTTCCTCGCAGATGTACTGAACCAATACCCCGGCAGCGACAATGCACCTTTTGCCCGGTTCGACCTCGGCATGTTGGCCCTGCTGCGGGATGATCTGGTTCAGGCCCGGCTTACCCTGGGCCAATTGGAAGACGACCTGCGCACCGGCGAACTGGCCGAACGCGCCCGATTTGAAATTGCCCGAATCGATTTTTATGAAGGAAACTTTGAATCGGCAAAAAACCTGGTTTCAGCCCTGGATGAAAATACGGCTACCGATATCGCAAATGATGCCATAGAGCTTAAGGTGTTGCTTCAGGAAAACAAGGGGCCGGATTCGCTCAACACCCCCCTGTGGCTTTATGCCAGAGCCGAACGCCTGGACCGGCAACGCAGACACGAAGATGCCCTTGCCCTGCTGGACAGCCTGGTTACGACGTACCCCCAACACAAATTACTGGACGAAGCCAGTTTCCAGAGAGGCCTTTTGCTCCGCACATTGGGCCGCTACCCGGATGCCCTCCACGCCCTGACCGCCCTGATGACGGCCCTCCCGGAAAGTTACCTGGCCGACCGTAGCCTGTTTACCATCGGTGAGATCCAGGAAACCGACCTGCAAGACCCCTCGGCCGCCTTGGAGACTTATACCCGTTTGCTAACCGTATATCCCGGCTCCCTCCTGGCACCCGAAGTACGAACCAGAATTCGTAGACTCCGGAACGACGGCGCTTGATTTTTCTAATTGTCAATAGTCAATAGTCAATGGTCAATTGTCAATGATAGGCAGTCATTGACAATCGACAATTGACAATCGACAATTGACCATTTTTCACACTGGTCAATGAAGACGCTCACACTTTCTTTCGCCCTCTTTCTCCTGAGCATAGCGCTCCCGCTCTCCGCCCAGGATATTCTGATCCCGATGGACGTTCGGCAGAGCGACCACCTCAAAGCCTATGGCGTGGCCTTTTGGTCGCTTATGCAGGGGCAGGATGTGGATTGGCTATTAAACTACCGGGGTGGCTCCTTTCTCATTCCGGCCTTTCCGGCCCTGGAGCAAGAACTCCGTATTCGGAATGTCCACTTTGAACAACTCGGCGGCGCGGCCACGGCCCGCATCCTGGCTGAAGTTGAGAGCAATGAAACCAATACGGCGACGGTCCGGCTGGAAAAGGCCCCCCGCATCGCGGTGTATGCCCCGAACCAAACGCTGCCCTGGGATGATGCCGTCCTGCTGGCGATGACCTATGCCGAAGTACCCTACGATATGATCTATGACGATGAGATCCTTGCCGGCAAACTGAGCGAATACGATTGGGTACACCTGCACCACGAGGATTTCACCGGTCAATATGGGAAGTTTTATGCCATGTACCGCAATCAACCGTGGTATATCGAACAACAACGCCGTGCCGAAGCGGCAGCCCGGAGACATGGTTTCCGCAAAGTGAGTGCCCTGAAGCTGAAAGTGTCTCAGACCATCGCCGAATACGTAAGTGGTGGCGGCTTCCTGTTCTCCATGTGTTCCGGCACGGACACCTTCGACCTCGCAATGGCGGCCCACAACACGGACATTGCCCCCTCCCCGTTCGACGGCGACCCCATCGACCCGGATGCCCTCGCCAAACTGGATTTCAGCCGGTCTTTCGCCTTCCAGAATTTCAAGCCGAGCTTTAATCCGATGGAATACGAACACTCAGATATCGATGTGGCCCCACCCCCACCGATGCAACAGCCCCTGCTCGACTATTTCACCCTGTTCGAATTTAGCGCCAAATGGGATCCGGTGCCGTCGATGCTCACGCAGAACCACGTGGCTACCGTGAAAGGCTTCATGGGCCAAACCACCAGTTTCCGTAAATCCTTAATCAAACCGCATGTGGTCGTCATGGGCGAAGCCCCCGGACAGGATCGGGTGCGTTACCTCCAGGGCGCGTATGGTCAGGGTACGTTTACCTTCTATGCCGGACATGACCCGGAAGACTACAAACACCTCGTTGGGGACCCCCCAACGGATCTAGCGCTTCACAAAAACTCCCCCGGCTACCGCCTCATCCTGAACAATATTCTTTTCCCGGCAGCACGCAAAAAGAAACAGAAAACGTAGGGGGAACACGCTATCTCATAATCATCGTGGGGACGATGAAGGCGCTGGGAAACATTTCTCTGACGGGATAGAGCAGTTGGTTGGCTTCATCCCGGGAGCCGTAGTTGCCGACCCGAACTTTGTAACGTGGCTGTTCATATTCCAGGTAAACCGGGGCCTGTGAACCCTCATGTTCAGGTAAACTTTCCCACCAGACAATTGCACGTTCGAGGGCTTTGTCTGCGAGTTGCCGATCCTGGCTGGAGTAGACCTGAATGCGATATCCAGGCATGCGACGAGGGGTGCGGGTGGACGTGGTGAACTGCGAGCCGTCCATTAAGGACTCGGGTACATCGTGCGTGATTTCAATACCGTCTGGGGGCGGGGTATCGGCAAAGGGAGCAGGATCGAAGGTCTCCACCAAATCGACAGGCACCTCTACAGGATCTTCCGTGACAACTGGTTTGGAGGATGAACAGGCCGATAACGTCCAGATACTGACCAGTACCCCGATCCATAGCGGCCGTACGCGAGTATACCGATGCATGAAAATTCGTGCGGTATGAAAGTAGAACAGCAAGGTGGGATGCAAAACGAAGTATACGGTAATATATGCGATGATCCCTTTCGTTCAAGGCTTCGAACAAATTTAATGCCAGATCGTCGTTTACCGAAGCGCCGCAAGGACGGCGATTCCATCCTTTATGATCTGCACTTCGACCCGTGAAGCGCTCACGGCCAGAATTTCTCCATCGGCATGAATGGCTACAGCGCTGTCTGTGTGCAAAACCAGATTTACGGCTTGCCGAATATGGGCTTCAGGAGCCAAGATGTGCTTGCCCTTCAAGGCCCGGGGCAAGATGCGGAGGAAACGCCCGATCGGTACATCCTCAATGGCACAGACATCGAAGACACCATCCGTGATAGACGCATCCGGGGACAGATAAAATCCCCCGGCTACACAACGGCCATTTCCCACATTGGTCAGGAGCATGGGACCGGTATACCAGGTGTGCGTTTTCCCGCCTGCATCCATGTAGGCCAGTTCCACCCGTGGCGCGGACCATTTGCGTATCGTCTTCAGCACGGCGGAGAGATAGGCCAGCGTCCCAGGTAAAAACTTGAATTGATCAGCTACCGAGGCGGCTTGCGCATCGAACCCCATCCCGACGGCATTCAGAAACATTTGCTCACCCTGCTCATCCGGTCCTTCCCAGGAAACGACGCCATAATCCACAGGCTGGGGCGTGGCGCGCATAAGGGTGGCAATGGCATTGCTCGGGTTGGATGGGATGTCCAGCATTTTGATAAAATCGTTGCCGGTCCCCACAGGGACAATCCCTAATGGGACCTGCCGCCCTGTTTCTTTTTGCCCCGTTAGCAAGCCCCGCGCCACTTCTTGAATGGTCCCGTCCCCGCCTACAGCCACCAGGGCATCGCTTGATTTTACGGCTTCGTGCGCCAACGCAATCGCATGCCCACGCTGCCGGGTCTCCAAAACCTGAACGTCGACCTCGTACCGTTGGAATACCGATTCAATCAACGCTCGTTTTTTGCCCGCCGAGCCGTTGCCCGCAGCCGGATTGAGAATAATGGTGTAGTGCATAGACTACAACATAAGAAGCCTCCCTGAAAGACGCACCCCTAATCCACAACCTGACTGGCCTTCCCATTGGCCGGCAACCAGACGTTGAGGAAATCGAAGGCCGTGCCCGTACCATCCATGTTGAAATCCCCCCCGTCGTAGAGGTTTGCTGCGCCGTTGATGGGCAACCAAGCGTTGAGGAAATCAAAGGCACTTACTGTATCATCGCCGTTGCCGTCTCCCCCCCACATGGCCCAGCGGCCGGGGGCAACCTCGACCATCGGGTTGGTCCCGAGGGCCTGGGTGCTGGCCGTTTTGAAATTATGGAAAGCATCATTGGATGCGTCCATAAAGATGGCAGGGCTGATGATGGACAAATGGTTGCGTGCCCGCACCACGACGTGATAGTCGCCTGACGGTACCTTGAATGCCAGAGGAAATTCGCCCTGATCGTCAAACATAAACCCCACGTCGGATGCCAGGACGGCTTTGGCCTCCAGGGTGGTAGTGGGGTCGTTGGCATCGGTGCGTACCTCAACCAGGGCCCAATCGGTGATAGACGCAACCGACCCCGAACCTACCAATGTACTCTCCTCGGCTCCATTGTACTCCTTCGGCGAATCCTCGTCGAATAGCGGATCGGCAAAGGGCTGGCGCCCGGGTATCAAGTCGGCTGCCTGGAGCATGGTCGTCATCCTGTCCGTACCTGGGTCATGGGGACCTTGCAGATACGCGAGCAGGGTAATATGCGCCTGATCCGTGCAAGCCGCGACGGGGTTGGTAGCGTGCCAGGTGCCCGTAACGTCACCGCCGCTCGACTGGTCCGGCACGAAAAAGGCTTTCTTGTCTTTTGTCATTGTCACCGTCTGTGGCATCGGACTCGCAGGGTAGCCGTTGAAACTGAAGGTGGCCGTGTGTGCCCCTTCAAAACGGTGACTGTACCACCCGCAACCTTCATGGATCATCGGCTCACCGGGGGAGGTCGTGGAACCGATGTCCGGCGTGGTACTTGTGATCTGGATGTGCGGCAGGCCCCACCCGGCCGGGCGCTTGACGTGCACCCTGAGATCGGATGGTGCCGGTGGGGCGTCTACGGCAATGCCATAGGGAAAGTCCAATCCGTCGGCCCCCGTGTAGAGATCTTCAAGGCCGGTGCCATCGAGGTTGGCCCGTTGGACCTTTTCGGTGGCGGAGTCTGCCCAGTACATCTTGCCAGCCTCCAAATCCAATGAGATGTTGATCGGGTTGCCCAGGCCGGTGACGAGGTCTTCTTTTTCCGAGCCGTCCAGGTTGGCGCGGTTGATGGTATCCGTCTCCCAATCGGTCCAATACATTTTACCGTTGGGCAAGTCCAGGGCGAGACCGGCGGGATTGCCGAGGCCATCGGTACCTGTGAGTATCAATTCGGGATAAGAGCCGTCGAGGTTGGCGCGCTGTATTTTGTTGGCGACCCAGTCGGTCCAGTACATTTTGCCCGCCCCGAGGTCGAGGGCGAGGCCAAATGGTGCTGTTTGCCCGGTGACGAGGGTTTGAACGTTGATCGAGCCGTCTAGGGTGTCTCGTTGGATTTTGCCGGTGCCGGAGTCGGTCCAGTACATCATGCCGGCGGCATGGTCGAAGGCGATGTTGCGGGGTTCATCCAGCCCGAAGACGAGGTCTTCGATGCTTGTGCCGTCAAGGTTGGCCCGCTGGATTCTGTTGGTTTCCCAGTCGGTCCAATAGACTTTGCCCACCGCATGGTTGAGCGTAACCCCGAGGGGAGAGACGATGCCATCGGCAGCGGTAAGGAGTTCTTGCACCAGGTCTCTACGTTTTACACTGCCGAAGGTGCTGGCGTCAGTCCAATAGACTTTACCTCCAGCTACATCAAGGGCAATGCCGGCTGCGTTGATCTCACCGGTGACCAGGGTTTCGACATTGGCCGATCCATCGAGTTTGTCTCGTTGAATTTTGTCGTTTCCGGAGTCGGTCCAATACATGTAACCGCCTTCTATATCGAGTGCGAGGTCCTCGGGCCTATTAACACCAGCGACGAGGGTTTCGGGAAAAAGGGGGAAACTGAAAAGGACGCGTTTAATGGTCATTGAGTTATATTCGGTCCAGTACACATAGCCTGCTTCCACATCCAGGGCAATGCCCTTTGGTCTACCGGTGCTTGATAAGAGCAAAGTTACGTTATCGCCATTGAGGTCAGCGCTTTGGATGTAGCCTGTACTGATAGAAGGTTCCTGGGTGATCCAATACATTTTACCACCCGCTACGTCAAGTGCAATGCCATATGGTTTCGTTGTGCCGGTGCTGAGCGATTGTATGTTATTGCCATCAAGATCGGCCCACATGATTCTCTTGTTGTTGGTATCGGACCAGTACATTTTGTCGTTCACCAGGTCAAGGGCGATTCCGCGGGGCGAGCCCAAGCCCGTGACAAGGGTCTCTGCGTTTGAGCCATCGAGGTTCGTGCGGCGGATCCTGGTGAAGTCCGTCCAGTACATTTTCCCTGCGTCTACATCGAGTGCGATACTTTCAGGGGAACCCGCTGAAACGAGTTGATCCGTCTGAAGGCCGTCTATTGGCGCGCGTTTTATTTTTCCCTGGGTTTCATCCGCCCAGTAGATCAAGTTTGCAGGCTGTGCCATACCGGACAGGGGCAGGATCACCAAGAGGGTAAAAAGGCGCAACTTCATGGGGCAGATCGTCGATTGATTAAGCAGGGTATTTTCTATTGACGCAAGAAATCCACCCAAAAGTGATAACCGTGTTGCGCATAAAAACCTGACCCGTCGCTTTTCTGTCTTGCTCCGGCTGTATATTGATCGAATGACACACCATCATTTCCTAACACGTTGCGGCCTGTGGACGCTCCTGCTGGGGGTCGCCAGCGTGCTCGGCTGTACCGCCCCGTCTCCCCCCGCGACCTACACTGACGACCTCGGGCGTGCCGTGGCGCTTCCCCCACAGCCACAACGCATCGTCACCCTCGCCCCCAACCTGACGGAAATCGTCCATGCCGCAGGCGCAGGAGACCAACTCGTCGGGATTTCCACTGTGGACCAGTACCCGCCGGACCTCCTCCACCTCCCGCGCTTCAGCCTCTTCCCGATCAACTTCGAAGCCGTCACAGCCCTTAACCCGGAACTGGCCTTTGCCACCGATCAGGTCAACCGCATCGAAGACGCCGATGCCCTCGCGAGCCTCGACATCCCCACGGTCTTTTTTCGGTTCGACCAACTGGACGACATCTTTTCAGCCATTGAAAAAGCCGGTACCCTACTGGGAACGGAAGCCGTGGCCCAGTCCAAAGCCACATCCCTTCGCCAACGGCTGCTCAATGTTCGGGCCATGACGGATACCCTTCAGGCGCGCCCCAAAACCCTGTTGCTCGTCGGGGATTCCACCCTGTACGCCTTTGGGCGCGACAGCTATACCGACTTGATGGTGCGCTATGCAGGAGGCCAAAACCTGACGGCCGTTTTTGAAGGCCAATCGGCACTGCTGAGTGAAGAGTTTGTCCTGACGGAAAAGCCGGAGGTGATCATCGGCGGGTTTGGTACAGACTATGATGTCAGACGGTTGTTGGCGCTTCATCCGACCTGGGATGTGCTGCCTGCCATACGTGACGGCCGGGTGTACAGCCTGGACCCGGACCTGCTCTTGCGCCCCGGCCCACGGGTAGTCGATGCCGTGGAGCAGATGGTTCGGTTGATCCACCCCGCCTTTTCCTCACCTCAATCCCCTGCGCCATGAACCGTGCCGTCTGGTTCGGCTTGATCGGACTTGTGGTGGGACTGGCCTCTATGGCGCTGGCCCTGACGGTGGGCTCCGTTTCCCTCCCTGCCGATGCCGTCTGGCAATCCGTGTGGCACCACCTCTCTTTGGGTCAAGGCCCTGCCCCGGACCCGACCATCGACCGGATCGTCTGGCGGATTCGGATGCCACGGATATTGATGGCCCTCGTCGTTGGTGGCGGCCTCTCGGTGGTGGGGGTCGCTATGCAAACCCTGGTGCGTAACCCCCTCGCCGAACCGTACATCCTGGGTGTTTCAAGCGGCGCCTCAGCCGGAGCTTCGTTGTATTTCCTCGGCTTCCTGCCCGCCTTCCTGACCCAGGCCCTCACCTTACCCCTGGCCGCATTCCTCGGTGCGTTATTGGCGATGTGGGCGGTCTTTATGGTCGCCCGCACTGGGCCGGTGCTTTCTACGGGCCGGTTGTTGTTGGCCGGGGTAGCCATCGGCGCACTCTTGGCTTCGGTCACGTCTTTTGCTACGTTTGCCTCCCCCAATCCACAGAAGCTGCAAACGGTCCTGTTCTGGTTGCTCGGCTCGTTTACCGGTGCCCGCTGGGAGGCCCTGCTCATCCCGACATTGGCTTCAATCGCCGGGCTTTTGATTCTGCTGGGCATGGCCCGGCCGATGGATGCCATGCTCATGGGCGAGGAGCCGGCCCACAGCCTGGGGGTGTCGGTAGAACGCCTCAAACGCACCCTGATCGTATTAACGGCCGCCGTGACGGGCATGATGGTAGCTGCTGCCGGGGTGATCGGGTTTGTGGGGTTGATCATTCCGCATAGCGTTCGGGCCATCGTGGGCGTCACCCACCGGCGGGTCTTGCCTTTCAGCTTTATGACCGGAGCCTTATTTTTGCTGTGGGTGGACGTGGCCGCCCGGACCCTGTTGGATGGACAAGAGCTCCCCATTGGCGTCCTCACGGCATTATGTGGTGCCCCGTTTTTCCTCGTCCTGTTGCGCCGAACACCGTATGGGTTTGCCTGATACAAGCTTGATACAGCCAAATGCCTTGCACACAGCCATGAAAACGCTATGCCTAAGCCTTCTGGCGGGAATCCTCCTGGTTTCCTGCGATCAAAATCCGGCTGACCTTCCTGGCCCGGATCCTGACCCGGACCCCGGATCTGACCGGTCCCTCTTTTTCTATAGCAACAGAGATGGGGTCATCAACATTTACAAATTGGATGCCGATGGTGTGGAAACGCCTGTGATCACAGATCCTGATCATCACGATTGGTGGGTCCGTGTTTCCCCTCAACAGGACCGCATCCTCTGGTACAAGTCCCCCCTGAATGTCCCCTCGAACAGAACCTATAACAACTATGAAGCAGCCGAATTGTGGATGGCCAACGTAGACGGCAGCCATCCTCGGCAAGTCATTGACCTGGACACCTATGACTGGTCGGCGCAGGGTGTGGCCGATTGGTCGCCGGACGGTACACAACTGGTCATGGCCGCTATTGATTCGACCGGCTTTTGGCACCTCTTCATTACCCGTTCGGACGGCACCCAACCCGTACGCATCAGCCAACGAAACAGCTTGTTTGCCGACCCGAGTTGGTCGCCGGATGGACAACGCATCGTCTATACCGCCTATCCGGTCGGCTACACGGGCAACCCTTTGAATTTATTCAATCTTGAGATACACACCATGCAGATCGATGGGTCCGAAGAAGTGCGCCTGACCCATGATGAATTACGCGACCATGACCCGTACTGGTCGCCAGATGGAAAAGAGATCGCTTTTGAAAGCCAGTGGAACCTCTTGCATTGCCTGGTTGGAAAATGGGCCATCAGATCGTACAATTTTGATACCGATACCGTCACGGACCTGGTTAAGGATGATGCAGCAAACGGCCTCCCCCGATGGACCAAAGATGGACAGCAGCTCTACTTTGCCAGACACGAATGCGCAACGTTTGCCAAGATCATGCGGATAGACAGAGATGGGACCAATCTGACGACGATTCATCAAAGTGCCGACCATCCCAATTATGACTGTGACATTGTGGAATAGCCGGATAGAATCGTTCCTGAATGGAGTTCGGTAAGGGGGTGGCATTGGTTCCGCTGGGTGCTTACTTTTTTATCTCCTTTCGTTTTGGGTTCACCAGCCCTCCCTTGACCGTACATCCATGCCTGCTCGACCGTCCTTTATTCTGCTTTCGGCCTACCTTTGCTGTATGATGCTGGGGGCCTGCGCCCCGACCTCCGACGATACCCCCGCCGAGCATCCCAACATCCTCTTTATCTTTACCGATGACCACAGCGCCCGCGCCATTAGTGCCTATGGCTCAACAATCAACACGACCCCCAACATGGACCGGCTGGCCGAGGAAGGGATGCGGTTCGACCGGTGTTTTGTGACCAACTCCATCTGTGCCCCCAGCCGGGCCGTTATCCTGACCGGCAAACACAGCCACCTCAACGGCCAGTTGACCAACCGGGAAACCTTCGACGGCAGCCAGCAAACCTTCCCCAAACTACTCCAGCAAGCGGGCTACCAGACGGCCATCGTCGGCAAATGGCACCTCAGAAGCGCACCCACCGGCTTCGATCACTACGAGGTATTGTACGGGCAAGGCCCCTATTACAACCCCAGCCTGTGGACCAACGGAGATTCCCTTGCCTATGAAGGCTATACTACAGACATCATCACGAACCGTACCCTTGACTGGCTCGAATCTGCCCGAGATCCCGAAAAACCCTTCATGTTGATGTACCAGCACAAAGCCCCCCACCGGCGCTGGGAGCCGGGACCCGATCACCTGACCACCTACGACGATGTCGATATTCCCGAACCAGAAACGCTCTTCGACGACTACCAGGGCCGTACGGCAGCGGGTATGCAAAACATGCAGATCTCCGAAAACCTCTCGGCACGCGACCTCAAGATCACCCCGCCCCCGGATTTAACCCCCGCACAACTCGAAGTCTGGAATGCCGCGTATGGCCCCAAAAACGAAGCCTTGCGTAATAACCCGCTGGAAGGCAAAGCCCTAACTCGTTGGAAATACCAGCGTTACATCAAGGACTATCTCAGGGCCGTTGCTTCGGTAGATGATAACCTCGGGCGCGTCCTGGCCTATCTGGACGAATCCGGCCTTGCAGAGAATACCATCATCATGTACAACTCAGACCAGGGTTGGTACCTGGGCGAACACGGCTGGTATGACAAACGCTGGATGTACGAAGAATCCTTCCTGACCCCCTTCATCGTCCGGTGGCCGGGCCAGATCCAGGCGGGCAGTGTCAATACGGACATGGTCTCGAATCTGGATTTTGCGGCCACATTTCTGGACCTTGCCGGAGTTGACATACCAACAGACATGCAAGGTGAAAACCTCAAACCGATCTTTCAGGGCCAGACCCCATCAGATTGGCGCACCAGCATGTACTACCAATATTACGAATACCCGGCCTCCCATTGTGTGCAGCGCCATTATGGTGTGCGCACCGACCGATACAAACTCATCTACTTCTATCAAATCGACGAATGGGAACTGTTCGATCTTCAGGAAGACCCGAACGAACTCCGAAACGTCTACTCCGATCCGACCTACGCAGTCGTCGCCGCCGACTTGAAAACCGAACTGACCCGCCTGCGTACCCAATACCAGGTGCCTGAGGACGATACGCCACTCCCTGAAAAACCCTGTACCGCCGATAGTGAAGGCTGGCTGGGGTATGACGCTGGGGAATGAGCCAGGCTTCCACTACAAACAAAACACTTGTATTCAACGATTCCCTTATCGTTTGTAGTGATCGCTTCAGCGATCATTATAGCGCACCCCGAATAACTGCTACGGTCGTTTTTTGGTGGATTGCCGGAGTAATACGCCAAGCCAACCAGCCACAATCAGGCCCCCGAACATCTCCCGGCCTTCCTCATCGAAAATGGGCTGCTGCCCGATGACGCGGGTGGCGAGGTAAATAGACAGCCCGAGGGCGGCAAGGCAAACCACAAAGGTGACCGTGCGGGGCAACTTGTTGATGGCGTAGAGAGCGCTCAGGCCCGCCGTGATGCCGTAGAGCATCATCCACAATAGCGGGTCAGGGTCGTTGTACTGCACGGCGGCGAAGTAGATGAACAGCAGCGCTGCCCCAACGGCAACTTTGGCCAAAGGATCTTTCATGGGTTCTGGGGTTAGTCCGAAAACGCAGCATCAAAGGCCGTATTCGATGGGGGAAAGTCGTAGCCACGTACCTTCGCGCAGGCTTCCTCGGCCCCGTGTTCACGATCCATCCCGCCGTCTTCCCATTCGATGGAAAGCGGCCCGTTATAGCCGATGCGGCTCAGGGAGCGAATGATTTCCTCAAATTGAATCTTGCCCCTGCCAATGGAGCGGAAATCCCAGTACCGATCCTTGTGACCGAAATCGACGTGCCCACCGAACACGCCGGCACCCGTAGGCCGGTCGGCCCACCAGACATCTTTCATGTGTACGTGATAAATCCGATCAGCGAACTGGTTGATGAAGGCCAAGTAGTCTACTCCTTGATACCCGAAGTGGCTTGGATCATAGTTAAAGCCGAAGGCCTCCCGTCCCCCCAGGGCATCGATGGTCCGTTGGGCAGAAACCAGATCAAACGCAATTTCCGTGGGATGCACTTCCAGACCAAACCGAACGCCGACTTCATCAAACACGTCAAGGATGGGATGCCACCGGTCGGCAAAGTCCTGGTACCCGGCATCGATCATGGCGCCGGAAACCGGCGGAAAGGAATAGAGCAAGTGCCAGATGCTGCTTCCGGTAAACCCGTTGACGACCTTCACGCCCAGCTTGGCCGCTGCACGGGCCGTGTCCATCATTTCCTGTGCTGCACGTTGGCGCACGCCTTCCGGATCGCCATCGCCCCATACATGGGCTGGAATGATGGCCTGGTGCCGGGCATCAATATTGTCGCACACGGCCTGGCCAACGAGGTGGTTGCTGATGCTCCATACCTTGAGTCCATACTTTTCGAGCAGCGCATGCCGACCGGCACAGTAGCCGTCGTCATTGAGTGCAACCTGTACATCAAAGTGATCCCCCCAACAGGCTAGTTCCAGGCCGTCAAAGCCCCAGGATGCGGCCTTCTCGGCCAGGGTTTCAAGCGTCATATCGGCCCATTGGCCGGTGAAAAGAGTTACAGGTCGCATAATATGGGTGATTGGTGATTTACTGCGTGAGTCGCTTTGCTCGTTTGGCATTGGTGATTTATGGCACTCAATCACAAATCACCAATGCTCAATCACAAATTAATCTGATCACATCGAAAAGGCCGCGTCTATCCACCCGCCTTTCTTCCCGCTTTCCACGGCTTTGTGGATAAAATGTACACCCCGCGCACCGTCAATGACGGTCGGGAAATCCAGATCAAAGGCCGAGGGGGTTTCTCCGACGAGCCGCGCAATTATTGTGCGACCGGCATTGACATAGATGTTGGCAAAGGCTTCCAGGTAGCCTTCCGGGTGCCCAAAGGGCGTCCGGCTGGCATGTTGGGTGACTTCAAAGAGGTATGGATTGCCGCGTTTGTAGACTTCCTCGGGTTGATTCACAAACCGCACGTGGAGGTAATTCGGGTTTTCCTGCCGCCATTCCATCGAGGCATCGCTGCCATAGATACGGATACGGAGGTTGTTTTCATCCCCTGCCGAAATCTGGGAGGCCATCAAAACGCCTTTGGCTCCACCCTTGTAGTGAAGCAACATGTTGGCATCATCTTCCAGCAACCGGCCTGGCACGAATGTGGTGATGTCCGCACACAGGGCTTCGATTTCCAGGCTGGTCATGTAGCGAGCCAGGTTTTCGGCATGGGAGCCAATGTCACCAATAGCAGATGAAATGCCGGACCGGGCCGGATCGGTACGCCATTCGGCCTGCTTGTTGCCGCCTGCTTCCTGCAAATCGGACAACCAGCCTTGTGGGTATTCGACCACGATTTTGCGGAGGGTACCCAGCTTGCCCTGCCTGATCAATTCCCGGCCCTGTTTGACCATCGGATAGCCCGTGTAGTTGTGCGTCAGGGCAAATACCACATCGTGTTCTTCCACCAACCGGCACAGGGCCAGGGCATCCTCCATGGTGTTGGTCATGGGTTTGTCACACACCACATGGAATCCGGCTTCGATGAATACGCGGGCTGCATCGTAGTGCACATGGTTGGGCGTGACGATGGACGCAAAGTCGATTCGTTCTCCTTCGGGCAGTTTGGCTTCTTGCTCTGCCATCTCCTGGTAGGAGTCGTATACCCTGGCCGGGTTGAGTCCGAGTTCTTTGCCCTGAGCCCTGGATTTTTCCGGGTTAGAGGAGAAGGACCCGGCGACGAGTTCCATGCCACCGTCCATGGCGGCGGCTTTGCGGTGTACGGCCCCAATAAAGGCCCCCGGCCCGCCCCCAATCATGCCGTATTTTAGCGGTCGTCCAAGTTTAGGATGAATCATGTTGAACGTTTAATAAACCTGTTGATTAGCGATAGACTTCGGTTAAGAGGATGTTCAGGTGTTTGAAGCTGTCAGTTACGGATTTGATGGGGTCTTTGGGCCGGTCATGCTCCACAAAATAATGCTTCAACCCGGCTTGCTCGGCTTTTGAGAAGATCGTTTTGAAGTCGATGGTGCCCGCCCCAACGCTCACCATCCCTCCGTCCTCGGCCATGTCCTTGACGTGGCACAGGGTAAACCGTCCTGGGTACCGTTCAAAATATTCCAGCGGATCGCGCCCGGCCTTGGTGATCCAGAACAGATCCAGTTCTTGTTCTACCAGGTCCGCATCGGTAGCATCCAACAAGATATCATATGGGACTTTCTCGTCCGTGACCTCAAACTCGAAATCGTGGTTGTGATAGGCAAACTTCAGGCCCGCAGATTTACAGGTAGCCCCGACCTCATTAAAGAAGGCCGCGTGCTTTTTGTAATCGGCAAGGCTCCGCTGATCTGCAGGAAGCCAAGGACAAACGATGTACTGATGACCCATGGTCTGCGCGGCTTTGAGGGTGGCCTCCAGGTCGTTCTGCAACTGGGCTAGGCCCACATGTATCGAAGGCGTCGTCAGGTTGAGTTCATCCAGCCAGCCCCGGATGGTGGCCGGTTCATGCCCGAAATAGGCGTGCATTTCGATTTCGTTGTAGCCTATCGCCGCCACCTGCTCCAGCACCCCTTTCATGTCTTTCTGGGCGAGGTTTCGCAAGGTGTACAATTGCAGGCCAACACGGCCCGGCTTCGCGGCACGGGCCAAAGTAAATCGGTGCAAGAAGACCGACCCAACGAGGGCCAACGTGCTGTTTTTAAGAAAGGTACGTCTATCCATTACCTATGTATTTAGACTTGACGATCAACATCGTCATTAAAGAAAATCAGGAAGATGACCGCGACGACGGCGGCGAATGCAGCTGGCACCCACCAGAATTCCTGCCAGGTACTCAAGCTCATCACTTCGGCGCTGCCTTTATAGGCATTATACAGCCATCCCGAAATCTGCGCCCCGATGAACATCCCTACACCGTAGGTCACAAACACCAGGAACCCCTGGGCCTGCCCCCGGATTTTTTCGTTTGATTTCTTGTCGACGTAGATCTGACCCGTCACGAAGAAGAAGTCGTAGCAGATGCCGTGCAACATGATGCCGATCAGGATCATCCAGACCACACCAGACGGTGCGGCCAGGGCAAACAATACATAGCGCAGTACCCAGGCCCCCATGCCGACGAGCAGCATCCATTTCACCCCCAATCGGGCAAAGAACAAGGGCATCAACAGCATGAAGACCACTTCAGACATCTGACCAAAACTCATCTTGAAAGCAGGACTGGCGAGGCCGGCATCACTCACAAAGATGGGCGCGAAATTGTAATAGGTAGCCAGCGGGATACAAATGAGCAAGGAACAGATGATGAAGACATTGAAGGCCCTGCCTTTGAGTTGACCGAGGGCATCCAGACCCAGAATTTCCCGGGCGGTGGCAGATTCCTTGCCGGCGCCCTGTGGTGGCGTATGCGGGAGCGTAAAGCTATACAGCCCCATTGCGATCCCTGCGGCTCCGGCAACGTACAACGGAATGGCGGTTTTGTCTGCTCCAAGCACGGCGCTCACCAGAATCCCTGCCACAATCCAGCCGATGGTACCAAATACCCGAATCAAGGGGAACTGCTTTTCCTGATCCGTAATGTGGTGAAAGGACAGGGCATTGACCAACCCAAGCGTGGGCATGTAGCACAGCATATGCAATCCGAGTAGCATAATAAAGGTCACCGGCTGATCAGCAGCGAAGGGTGCCGCAAGCATGGCTACCCCACCGATCAGGTGCAACACGCCCAGAATTTTCTCGACATCGAAGTAGCGGTCTGCGACCATCCCCAGAAAAAACGGAGAAACGATGGCGGCGATGGGGCTTACCGTGTACGCCCAATGGGTGATGTCTCCCATGCCAACTTCGACCATGTAGTTGCCCACGGTCACGTACCAGGCACCCCAGACGAAAAACTCAAGGAACATCATTGTGCTAAGCTGCACATTCAATTTTTGATTCATCTAATGCTCAGGTTAAGAGGGAAAGGAACAGGCATTACATATCCCGGCGGCTAACCTGCCGCCTGTGGGTTGGAACAGGCCATGAATTCAGCCCAACAAATACCTGAGATCGTGGTGGCTATGCAGAATAAATAATTTCCACGCTCCATTCAAGTCTTATGACACCCTCAATGCTCAAATCCCGACTTTCCCTGCGTGAATTGCCAACAGAGGCTGGATTCAGGTGGATCAATTGACAACACTTCCGGTTCCATTTTCTCCTCTCGCACCCCCAATGGCAACTTAAACATCCCATACCATGACACGCTCGTATTTCGGGTTCTTACTTTGGGGCCTCCTCCTTCTGATGGCCGGCTGTGATTCCACGGACCCGGAAGACATGATGGAAGCCCCTCCCGAATCCGATCCCCCTATTCGCAATGCCCAAAGCCTTGTGGAGCCGACGGGTCCCTACACCATTGGGACCGCAGTTTTTGAGATGACAGACATGCCCCGGACCTTGCAGTATGATCAGGACCCGGAAACGGGCCGCCGCGTGATGGTCCAACTCTGGTATCCCACCGACCTTACCGTTTCGGACGTAGATACTACGGATGCCAGCATCTGGGACGCCTATATGCATCCGGATGTCATCAGCCTGTTTTCTACGTTTCAGGACTATACGGACCGACAAACGATGCTTGATTTCATGGGGCCATTGCTTTCTAATAGCCTCCCCAATGCACCCGTTTCCAATGCGCAGGCGCAATTCCCGGTCGTGTTCTATTCACACGGCCTGGGCGGGGTGCGCAGTTTGTACACCACCTATCTTGAAGAACTTGCCAGTCAGGGATACATCGTCGTGGGCATTGATCATACCTTTGGGGCCTTTGCTACGGCCTTTACCGACGGCACCCTCTCACTACTTAGTTTTACGCCCCCACCCTTTTCCGACGTGGTGCAGATCTGGGCAGAGGATATGGCCTTCGTATTGGACGAACTCACCCAGATCAACCAGACCGATGTCCGGTTTATGGGCTGCATGGACCTTGACAAAATAGGTGTGATGGGGCACTCAACCGGTGGCTCTGCTGCCGCTCAGGTGCTGACTATGGATGCACGCTTTAAGGCCGGGATCAGCCTGGACAGTCCGCAGGTGGGTGATGCAACGACCACCGGCATCAATCAACCGTTCATGCTGATGTTTGCTGAACCCTCGGATTATTTCGGGACCGCCGTGCAAGACCAGCTCAAAAGCCAGGGATACACCGTTACAATCGCGAATACCACCCATTACAATTTCACCGATTTGCCTCTGCTACTTCAGCGAGGCAATATTTCGTCTGGCGATGCCCAGGCCAGTTCTCGTCCGCCAGGTAACCTCGATCCACACCGCAATCTGGAAATCCAAAACGTCTATACCCTCGCATTTTTTGAACGGCATTTACTGGGAGAAAATCCACAACTGCTCGTAGATGGCGGGGGGACAGACTTTCCTGAAGTTGATTTTGAGATTGTAACCGCTGCCACCGGTTCAGCGTACAAGACCGCAGCGCCATCTTTGAACATACCCGACGTACAACCAATCCTGAACGTCCACTAACCTGATTTCGATGGGTTCTCGCCTGTTTCTGCTTTTCGTCATCGTCCCCTTTGTAGAATTGGTCCTGCTGATTCGTGTTGGCGAGTGGATCGGCTTCTGGCCGACGGTGGGCCTTATTGTATTGACCGGCTTACTGGGCAGTACCATGGCCCGGCTTGAAGGTCTTTCAGTTTGGCAGCGGTTGCAAGACCAGTTGCAAAAAGGCGGCATCCCTGGAAAAGAACTGATGGACGGGGTGATCATCCTCGTCGCCGGGGCCTTATTGCTCACGCCGGGCGTCTTGACCGATGTGGTCGGTTTGTTGGGGTTGTTTCCGCCCTCCAGGGCGCTGATCCGCAGCCAACTTCGGAAACGGTTTTCGGCTGGCGTTCAGCAAGGTTCGATTCGCTTCTCTGTTTTTGGTCAGGACCCTTTCGCACATCCGACCTCGATGCACCAGGGTACTTCAACCCCATATTCCACGGCAAACCCCTCGGACAAGCGGGACATCAGCAACATTGTTGAGGCCAACGTGGAGTCATCGACGCACAGCACGTAACGATCAGCTTATGGCATCAGCGAGGCCTTCTATGGTTTGATTAAGATGCGCTTCGTCGGTAGGAAAAGACCAAGCCAGTGCGATTAATACCAATCCACATCCCAACCACAGCAAGTTGGCCACATTAAAGGCCCAGACCCGCCCCAGACCCACGACCAACCCACTGATGATTACAGGTCCGAAGCCCCGCCCCAAATCGTCTGCGAGGTTATACAGGGCGAAGATCGAACCACGGGATTCAGGGGGGTTCACGTTGAGCAGCATCGCCCGTACGTTTGGTATCGCTAAGGACAGGAAAAAACCAGACAATGCCCCATAGAGCAATGGTATCCCCATGCTGGGGGCAGCAACACCGACTTGCGAAGGATAGTTGATCAGTAAAGCAACAGGGATCACCCCAATGACGGTTGTAAGACCACAGAAGAGGGGCAAATTTCTGACCTTTGCGTTATAGATTCGGTTGCCCCACAATCCTCCAAGAAATCCTCCTAGAATAGCCGTACCACCCGCTGACAGGACAATCAGTGTGGCTTGTTCTACAGAGAACCCCTTGTCCTGTGCATAAAAATCGTTCAGGAATACAAAAAATACACTCCACGGCACCGTTGCAATGACCCCTTGCAAGAAGATGAATTGGTTGGTCCGAACGGAAAACAACTTCTTGTAGCCCGCCCAGTCCAATGTCGTAGTGTAGGTATGCCCCTCCGCCAAAATGGATTGCAAGCCTACCTCGGTTTGGCCTCGGGCGGGCTCGCGTATGGTCAAAAGAAAAAGGGTGGCGAAGAAAAAGTTGGGTACGGCCACGATCATGAACGGCAACCGCCATCCAAAGGTGGGGCCAAGAAAACCGGCCAACAATTGACCGATTGCGATCCCCAAACCCATTGCCAGACCCAAATACCCTGCTGCCTTGGCTCGGTTTTGCGCCGAGAAATAATCTCCGAGGAGTGAATAGATCAGCGGGATTGCCCCCCCAATGCCAACACCGGTGAGCGCACGGAGCCAGAATAACTGGGCGTAATCTTGTACAAAACCCGTCAGGAAACAGGGTATTTCACCGATCAGAATGATGGCCGTCAGTAGCCTAGTTCGGTTGGTCCGGTCCGTCCAATACCCGACCAGGAGGGTGAGGAGTCCGCCGAGCATCCAGAAGGCAAGTGAAATATGGCCGCCCAGCTTGACATCCCGTTCTACCTCGTCGAACCCGAATTCCCGAGCCATCTGGGTTAAGTTCGGGGCCATCAGGTTTTGATCGGCAAACAGAAACAGGGCCATGAAGGCCAGCAGCCAAACGGCATACCGTTCGTGCCGTGCCCGGCCATTCGGTTCTGACATGGCGAAAGATGAAGTGGAAGTATTCCTCTTTTTATCCACAGCGCAACAAAATCTATCATACAGATTGAATTTCGGCTGAACCACGGCCATGCAAGGCTTCGGTGAATACTGCCAAGAGCGTTTCAACCTGGGAAGGTCTTACCCCAACCACCAATTCGGTAATTTCCGTATAGATGGTTTCTAATATGGGCGCATCAAATTGCTGGAGGGTATGCATGACCTGTGAGGTATCGGCATAGGCAAACTGGAGTCGGACGGATACCCGCTGCACCCTGGTTTCAACCGGCGCGGCATCCAGAACCGTCGATGCAGCTTCGCCATACGCCCGAATGAGCCCTCCGACGCCGAGTTTGGTCCCCCCGTAATAGCGCACAACTACAACAAGCGCAAATGTAAGAGATCGGGCTTTAATCTGGCGCAAAATGGGTGAGCCGGCCGAACCACCGGGCTCGCCATCGTCGGCATAGCGAAACCGTTCGCCTTCTACCCCAAGCCGGTAGGCATAACAATGATGGGTGGCATCGTGATACTGCTTTCTGGCCTTTTCCAGTACCTCAGACACCTCTGCTTCTGAAGCGACTGGAAATGCCAGGCCGATAAAGCGGGACCTTTTGATCTTCGGGATCTCTACCGAGTGTGCGGTTCGGAGGGTCTGGTAGGTATCCGGCATGGCCCTACCTTCGGGCCTCGCGTTCGGTAGCCATGAGAACGCGCATGTTCAGCGCCTTGGCAATGTTGGCGACCTGGGCAAACTGGCCGACTGTAGCGGCTTCATCTGCGCGGAGCAGGACGGTGGTTCGCGTTTCGCGCGCTGTTCGGATCGCATCCAGTAGTTGATCTGAGGGGATGCGTTCCTGCTGGACGTAAAATGTACCTTCGCCTGTGATAGACACCGTGACGTAGGCATCGTCTGCGGTGGCCCCGGCCTCGGCTTTGGGCAAGGTAACCTGAATGCCGAATTGGGTGACAAAGGACGAGGTCAGGATAAAGAAGATGAGCAGCAGCAGGATAATATCCGCCAGCCCGGCCAGGCTGTACGCGCTTACCGGCTTGCTGTCGGTCATGAAATTAAATTTCGTCATGGCGTACCGGCGTTAGCGGGGCGTGCGGGCAAAGGTCCGGCTCACGCTGGCCGGCGGCACGGGCTCTTGCAAGAGGTCAATGAACTGCGTTGCGGACTGCTCCATTTCTGTCACAATGCGTGTGACGCGGGAGAGCAGGAAGTTGTAGGCAAACAACGCCAGAATCCCGACGAGCAACCCGGCAGCCGTCGTGACCAGGGCTTCCCAGATCCCACCAGCCAAAATGCTGGGGTTGACGTTGCCTTGCAGGTTCTGAATTTGCTGGAACGCCTTGATCATCCCGAGTACCGTCCCAAGAAATCCGAGCATCGGGGCAATGGCGGCGATGGTCGCGAGATGGTCAGATCGTTTTTGAAGCTGAAACGCCTCGAATTTACCCGCTGCATGTACGGCTTCCTGAATTTCCGCGATGGGCCGCCCCAGCCGTTCCAGCCCTTGTTTCAGGATGCGGGCCACGGGGGTGTCCTGCACATCGCAAAAGGCCAGGGCCCCACGCATGTCACCGGCCTGAATGTAGGCCCGGACGCGCTCCGTGACATCGTTGGTAGACCGCCCGCGCCCGAGGGTAATGATCCGTTCTACGAACAAATACATCCCCAGGATGGACAGCAGGGCAAGGGGCACCATGATCCACCCCCCTTTGGTGAGAATGTCGTAGATGGACATGGACTCGGTCACTGCTTCGGGGGGAAGGTTCACCTGGAGGGAATCTACCACCTGGGGAAGCACCACGGGCAGGTCAAGCAACATATTGGTCATCAGATCTTGTTACCACAAGTAAGGTCAAAGGGATAGCTATTAGTGTGCGATACGCAACCCCTCTCCAAGCGTTGCGTTCGGCCTCATTACCTCAAAAAAACCTCCATAAGCAGCCTTAACGGACTTTCGATACCCATGCGTCTTCCAGGCCCGGAGGCAACTGATTTTTGCCACGCAGGGCATCGTCAATGGTAGCATAGCTGCCAATGGTGACCCGGAACCACCGTTCTCCGCGCACACGGGCCGGGAAAATTTCAATCGGCAGTCTGCTGTTTGCATATTCACTCGCCACGGCATCGGCCTCAGCCTGGGTCGGATAGGACCCAATCACCAGCGCATAATCACCAGTGGGTGCCGACTCAGCCGGTGGGGCTGTTTCCAATGCGTCCGCCGTCGTGGTTTCCGGGGTATCCACGGGAGGCGGCGTGGTCTCCGTTTCGGTTGGTGTTACGGTTTCTGTGGGCGCTGTGACAGCGGGGTCATCGGAACCGCTAAAGAGCACCCTGCCCAATCCGATGAGGGCCGCTATGCCTATAACGCCGAGTACCCCCCAGATCGCATACTTGCGTACATTATCTTCGCGGGCAGGTGGACGGCGGCGCGAGCGAGGTGGCATACGCGTTGCCGAAAACGGGGGGGTAAATGTTTTTGAAGATGCAGGAGGATCTTGCTCTGTACTCAGCCAGGAGGGCGGTTCAGGGTCTTCGACCGTTTCATTTTCCTCCCAAATGGGCCGTGCCGGTTTGTCCTGATCCGGCAACCACGTATTGTCGGCAACCAGCGGAGGCGGCGCTGAGGGCGGCCTTTCATCTGCTGGCGGCGGCGGGGTTGCGTCCTCGTGCATTAAGAACGGGCCTTCTGCAGGAGCCGGGGCGACCTCTTGCTCTGGCGATTCCAGGGAAGCCAAAAATTCCTCAGGGGAAACCGGTGACGAAGATTCAGAAGCCGGCGTGGAAGGCTCAGGTTCGGCGGCGGGTTCCTTAGGTGGCGCGACCGGTTCAGCAGGATCGTCAGAGGGCCATGTAAAGGATTCATGGACCATTTTATCATCGACTTCTTCAGTAACCTCTTCTACCTCGTCGGTAAAGTTACCAGGCACAGCCAATGGTTGCTCAAAGAACTCAGGGGTCACGTGCGCCATGGGGTCGGGCTCAGGCTGGGGCACATCCTGGAAGGGCTGTCCAGATTCGACAGAATCAATAATCTCTTCCATCGACTGATATGAAAACGGCGTGGGGTCGGACGCGGTAAATTTAGGGGGCCACTCGGAAGACGGCTCAGGCGGCGAAGGTTTTTCAGGTTCTTGCTCCAGCATTGCCGTCAGGTCCTGCATGGAATCGAGGGACAGGGGTTCTTCGACAGCCGGTGGCGTTTCCGTTACTGGCTCAGGCGGCGGCGTTTCTGCTGCTGGTTCAGGGGCTGGTAACGGATTGGAAGCCGGAAGGAGGGGGTCATCCTCAGGAAAGAATTGAACAGGGGGGGCCGGTGCAGGCGGTACGACGGGTGGTGCAGGAGGCACCTGTGCGGGTGGCTCAACCGGCAACGGGTCCTTCTCTCCATCCCCGGTATTGATGACCTCATTCCGGCGATAGCCCGGTTTGACATCGGTTGCTTCAAGGACCACGGGGTCCAGCCCGGCGTATTCTCGGTTGACCAATTTCGCCAGGGCATCATGGGGAGTGAATTGTAATCCCGCAGCACTATTAAAAAATGTACCTACGTCCCCAATTTCTACCTTGCCCTTGGTCTGGATTTCACGTGTGAGGAATTGCACATAGTCCTTGAGTTCAGCCTCGGCAGACTCAGGATCGACCCCAAGTAAACGTGCAATTTCGTGCGATAAGGTGGAAGACATAATACGCCCGTGGGTTGATGATCGGGTGGCTATCCGGCCGTTTTGACCCGCACGAAACCGGGTGGTGCTTGCCTGGTGTAGGGTGTCTGTAGTGAGCAGACGCTTAAATGACGGATTGCCATAGTGTTACCAAGATGTAAAGTTATGAAACCTTCCCCAAGATGTAAAGCCTAACCGTCCACTACGCACTATGTGCAAATGGCAGGTCATGCCTAACTACCAGCGCAGTCGAACGCCAACCAACGCCTCCATAGGCGGTGTTGGATATCCGTTCCAATGTGCAAACCGTTGGGTCGTGATGTTGTTAATTCGAGAATAAATGGCCCAGCGCGGCCGGATGAAGTAGGTTCCTTCAACATCCACATCCAGGAAGGCATCCAATTCAACCGTCCCTGCACGATCGGTAAACCGTTGGCCTTGCCATGTACCATTCACCTGAATCAAGCCTTTCTGCTCCAGAAACCGGTACGCCATGCGGCCCTGCCCCACCAATGCCGAGAAATAGGGAATGTCGGTTTGGGGGTCTTGCAGGCTTCCGTCGCGCCACGTAACCCCTAACGAGGCACTCAGCCGACCCGGCAAAGCCAGCGCAACATCGGCGCCGGCATAGGTGATGTTGGCTTTTTCATAGCGGGCTTCAAAAAAGCCACCGGCAAACCCCAGGTGGGGTGCTTCTTCAAAAAAGAGGTATTCCTGAAACCGTTGCACCCCGCCAAACCCGGACAAGCGTAGCGGGCCGGTGTACAAGATGGCTCCACCCTCTGTATCGATGGTGCTCAGGTTGGGTTTGAGCTCAGGTTCATTGATGACGTAGGGATTCAGGCGATGCACATCCGACAGACCGTGTACTTCCCGTTTGGGATCGTTCTGGACGTAGAGTTGGATCGTTGGCTTCAGGAACAGGTCAAGCCGGGCCAGCGGCGCGATGTGCGAAGCAGAACGTTCTTCTGCCACCTGACCGGGAGCTACATTTCGGGCCGAAGCCGAATACCCCAGCATACGTGCCCCAATTTGAAGGCGGGCAAAATCGTCAAACCGCATCGATATGAAAGGCGCTACGGCATAGGCCACATGATCCTGGTCCAGCAATCCATCTGTATCCAGGCCGCCGGTCGTCAAGGCGCCTTCCACTTCAAACTGGAATACCTGGGCATGATAGCCGGTCCGGCCCTTTACATCCATGCGCCGCTCGGTGCGGATAAGCCGGGGATCCACAACGCCTTCTGCAGTTTGGGTATCGTATCGGGTTCCACCATAGCGCATTGAAATCGAGAACGGAATCTTCCCAATCACCCCTTGGCTCCAGAGCCGGCTCTCTATTCCCTGCCCAATCCGTTCGGGCGCAGGTGACACATTTGGAACGCCCAGGTTGACGGCGTAGATCTCATACTTATCATAAAACCCGCGCCCTTCTATCCCGAACGCGACCGTACCTTGCGTAGTCTGCAATCCAATCGACCCGCTGATCCGATCGTTGGGGGCTTTGAGGGTGTCTTGTGCCGTTCCCTTATCGACGTATGGTTTGAATGTACTTTGGCCGGCATAATCCATTCGCGCATGGATGCCGGTGTTGGCGCCCAGTTTACGTGTGGCTTCGAGTTGGGCCAAACGTCCCAGGTACCGGCCTGCCCCAAGGGTGATCATCAAGGTATGGGGCACGGCCTGCAAGCCCTGCCCGATACCGATGGTCCCTGGTTGGCGCAAGGCACTGGTGGGCAAATTGGCCGCTTCCTGTTTGTAATGCTCGACGAATGGCCGCCGGTCTTGCGGGACCACGTAAATACGGGGCGGCGGGTTAAACCCGACCAAGGGTTTTCGTGCGACGTTGGGAAAGTCGATGTTGAGCTCACCGAGAATTTCAACCTCACGCGGGGTCAGGTCCGGCAACAGGGTGTCTGGTGGGCTTTGCCCCCACACGCACATGGGGAGTAGCATCCAGACCAACACCAGGCATCGTCGGATCATGGTATTGGGTCGTATGCAGTTTGTGGGTTGTTGAATCATGCTGTTCATTGCAGGGCCTCCTTCAGACGAACGGCTTCATTGTAAAATGAGGTGCCGGGATGACCGGTAATGACCAGGTCGTACATGCGCACCGCATCCCCGTTCTGCCCCAGGGATTGATAGGCGCGCCCTTGTTCGAGGTACCCCCGGGCCACCCAATCCGGATAACTGGCAAACAGTACCGGCATCCGCCCCAATTCCTCCAATGCTCCGGCGGGATTGCTCTGGTCGGTGAGCAGCTTGCCCAGGCGGTACAATGATTCGGCGGCCACTTCATCCAGACCACGGTCGGCCACTTGCCGATACAGGTCCATGGCCTCCTGGAACTTTTGTTGTTGCTCATAGACGCGGGCCAGTCCAAGCCGGGCTGGCAGACCTTCCGGGGTTTCAACGCTACTGTCGGAGACGATGTTTTGAAGCAGCGCCTCCGCCTCGGCCACGCGCCCAACACCCAAGAGGGCCATACCTTCGCCATACTGGGCTTCGGCCAGTGCGCTTACATTGTTTCCCGCAGCTTGCCCCAACCGCCGATACAGCGAGAGGGCTTCCCGATGCCGATTTTGCGCCAGGTAGATCCGCCCCAAGCGGGCTTCCCCGAGCAGACGTACATTGCTTAAGGGAAAAGCTTCGATCAATCGGCTCAGGTAGACTTCAGCGTCTTCATGCTGTTCAAGATCGGCATAGGCACTACCCAGGTAGAAATAAGCATCGGCCAGCCGGGCGCTGTTGGGGGCAGACCGAATGTAGCCGTGAAATGCATTTACGGCTCCGGCTAAATCACCGTTTTGATACTGCACTTCAGCATGCCGGAACCGAAGTTCATCTACCATCGGCGAGTTGGGATGTTGCTGGGCAAACGCATCGATAATCCCTTCCATCTCTTCTTCCCGCTCCAGGGAAAGCAGGGCATATTGCATGCCGCTGTAGGCATCTACCACAAGCGGGCTTTCCGGATGCCGATCCAAAACCAGTTGATAAGCGGCCAGGGCCTCCTCCAGCCGACCCATGTTGTAATGGGCATCCGCAATGCCATATTGGGCCTTCGCAGCCAGGGGGTCTTTGGGGAAACGTTCAACCAGTTGGCCGTAATCGGTAATGGCCCGGTCGTAGCCTTGTTCTAAAAACCAGAGATACCCTTTGGCATACATGGCTTCCTCGCGCCACTGTGAATCGGGAAAACGCTCCAGGAAGGTGTTAAAACTATCGATGGCCTCTGTGCTTTTCAGGTCCAGCGAAAGCGATTGCCCGATGCGATACAGGGCATAATCGGCATCGTCTCCACCCACGTTGCGGTAGGCTGCCACCGCCAGTTGGTACTGTTTCAGGGCGTAGTAGCTGTCGGCCAGCCGGAGCCGGGCATCATCTCCATAGGGGACAATTTCGTTATCTGGATTGTACCGCCGGAGAAATTGTTGAAATTGCTCGGCCGCACTGGCATAGCGGTTCTGGTTGAAAAATGCCCAGCCGAGGGCATAATGCGCGGCATTGCGATGCTTGTGATCCGGAAACGTCCGAAGGAATTCGGTAAACAACCGAATGGCCCGTTCCTTCGAGCCCGCCTGGTAATAACTTTCTGCGGCCCAGAACACAGCATCCCCGGCCTGATCACTTTCCTTATTGCGCCGATACAAGGCCAGAAAAGCAGGAGCCGCCGCAGAGAAATCGTCTTTGCGATATAACAACCAGGCTTTTTGGAAAGCCACCTGCTCACGAAGTTCAGGCGGTGCAGCATCCAGGGAGATGGCACTATCGTAGGCATCGAAGGCCTCATTAAAGTTGCCCTGCGCCACAGAGGCTTCCCCTTTCATGCGAAGGGCATCGCCAGTGGTTTGGGAGTTTGGATACTGGTCCAGCACCACCTGAAACGCCTCTCCAGCTTCTTTCCAGCGTCGGAGGCCGTAGTAGCTCATGCCCAATTCGAACTGTGCCTGATCGGCCAAGGGACCGTTCGGCCAGTTTTGAACCACGTTTCCAAATACACGCGCCGCTTCTTCTGGCCGGCCGGCCAGTTTCAGGTTCACCCCCTGATAGTACATGGCGCGGTGCGAGAGGGTATCCGAGAACCCCCGATGGGCCCGCTCAAAGTGTTCGGCCGCCCACTGGAACGCATCTTCAAAGTGATAATTCCAGGCCAAGCCGTACAGGGCCAGGCGGTAATATGGGCTGTCCGGACTGGATTCTGTAAACCGGCGGTAGTATACAATGGCTTCCTTGCTCTGGCGGAGTTGATTATAGGATTCGGCCAGCAGAAAGGTAGCGCGTTCACGGGATTCGTCGTCGAGTTGGTTGAGCCGACGGTCGACTTCCGAGATAACCCGCTCGTAGTTCCCCATTTCATAATACGCCTCAGCCAGGGCCAACCCGATATGTTGCACTGTGCTGGAACGCGGGTACCGGGCATCGAGTGATTCAAAGGCCTGCGCAGCTTCTGCATATTGCCTTTGTTCCGCATAGGCATGGGCAATGGCATACAGCGCAATCGGGGCCGTCTCGGTATCAGGATAGGATTGGGCGGCCCGATTGAAATACCCGATCCCCTTTTCGAATTGTCCTAACTGAAGGGAGGCCCGGCCCATCCAATAGAGGGATTTGGCGGCCAACCCGGCCTCCGGTTCATCGGCCAGGACTTCATTCAGGGTTTCGACGGCGCGGACGTAGTCCTGCGTATGATAGAAATATTGTCCGAGGGCCAGCCGAGCCTGTGCGGCCAAGGGGTGTAGTGGATAGGTTCTCTGGAATTCCGTATACCGCTCGGTGGCTTGATCGGCATGTCCATCTCCCAAAATGGACTCCGCCTCAAAGTACATGGCTTCCGGTGCATTGGGATGGTTGGGATGCCGGGTCCGAAAGTCGGCAAATTGTTGCGCGGCTTGTGCAAAAAAGCCATTCTGGTACAGGGTATAAGCCGCATCATAGACTTCTTCAGGGGTAGGCATCAGATGTTGCCCCTGTGCCGGGCCTATACTGAATACAAGAATCCCCAATACCAGCATCCAACGTGCGCCGAGGTGGGCCGGCACCCGCCGTGCTTGTTTTCTAAATTCGATTGGCATAGTTTTCAGCACTCCATGGTCGGCCTATAGCCGTATTTCCCAAACGTGTGCGCATCCACTTGGTTTCAAGGTTTGGCATGCTCGCCAATACCCCTTGAGGGCCTTCTCTCCTAAGCTTACCACTGTAACGATTGGGTGTTGGCATTCGTATGAACCTCCGCTCAAACCAAACGTATAGTAGGGTATAGCTGCGGAACATCAACCCGATCTTGTCCTCGCGTGCGCATTATAACCGGGTGCATCCGCGTGTTGCCGTAGTGTGCGCCTTTCACGAATGAATATAACGCATCAAAGTCATGGCAAAAAAATCCACAACCAACACATCGGCCTCGCTGCCGGACGTCCCCCTCGCTTCAGAAGCCGCCGCAGACTCGCGCTCTAATGTAGAGGCTACGGTAGAAAAAATACAAGCTGCAACGAATAAGCTTGCTCAAGAAGTTGAGAAGTTTGTCAGCGATGGTGCCGATAAGATCCAACGCGTCACCAAAGATTACGCCCATAAACTGGACAATCATGCGGGTCAAGTGACCGAACAAGCCAAGCGCGCCTACTCCGAAAGCGAGACCCTGATTCGAAAGAATCCAGTACCGTCCGTGCTTGGTGCTTTCGCCGTTGGGGTTATCCTGGGCGTTCTGCTCGGCCGAGACTGAAACATTGGTGATTGGAAGAAAATCAATAATGAACAATTACCAATCACCAATCATATCCGCATCAACCGGGGCATGAGGAGGACGAAGCCGAAGGCCACGATGGCAAGGGCGAAGAAGAACCAGCCGAACCATTGATCGTAGGCCAACAGGTCCAGCATGCCCAGCATGTTCCACCAGTCGTGTTGGTTTACGTCGTTGCCCAAAAGTGGCAGAGCGCGGTCTCGCGCATCGGCGGCGTACACGCTGATGTTGATGGCATTGTGACCCCACCAGAAGCCCATCAGTTGTGCTCCGGGGAGGTAGTCGTTCCGCATGAAATTCCACGTCAGCAACCCCGGCAGGATGAGTTGCAGGAGTGTCCCCCCGGCATAGGTCAAAAACCGCCCAAAGGGTCGAAAAAAGAAATGCCCGGCCTCATGAATGATCAAATCCGCCCAATCCAAAAAGGTATAGGTCTTGGGATTGAGCAACACAAACGCCATTACCGGCAACAGCAGAGCCGACCAGACCCACGGTTTTATCACCTCCCATTTGCCCATGGTGCCTCCTATGCGTTGGGTGTTCGAAAAAAGTAGCGAACCAGCCACCCCACCGTTCCCAACATACCAACCATATAGACGGCAAAAACTACCAGAAAGGCGCTGGAGAGACGCGGTGGATCGGTCAGGTTTGCATCAATCACCATTTGCAGGACAATCACGGAAAACGCAAGGGTCCCCACACCAATCCAGCCGAACGTTTTTCCTAAAAAGGAAATGGACTGTGCTTTACGCTCAGGGGCAAACCAGTAATCACGGTTCGGAATGTTGATGAGGGAAGCGGGCAATTTGAGCATCAGGGCCTTGAGCCCCATGAAGAGCAGGACGATCATGCCCAGAATGCCCAAAGAGAACACAAAAAAGCCGCGTTTGGGAGTCCACGCCTGTGCCTCCCCGGAGCCGGCAAAGTTGGACGCTACATATTCCGGTAACTGAGGATAATAATACGCCACCTGCAGACAAGCCAACAAAAAGAGCAGTAGCATCAAAGCTCGTATCATGTCCTTCTCCTATTCGTCTGCTGAACGGGCAGCCCTGAATCCATACGCTACACTCGGCATCGCCCCGGACCATGCGCCAAAACGACGATACGCCACCGGGCTGTAGGGATTAAACTCGTGTACACGCATGCCTTGCTGATAATACCCTCCACCCCGATACCCATGCCCCTCGGCCCCGGCATAGGTATGTGGCCAATCCGCATTGGTGGCCCGCCCGTATTGCCCCAGGGTGCCATCCCCGTGGCTCCCTTCAAACGCCCGGCCTTCAGCACGCCCTATGGAAATCACTCTTTCCCAAACGCTACCCGCCAGATCCATCAGGGCATACATCGGTTGCCCGGTCTCCGAGGGATGGATCAACTGGACATTTTGTACCGCTACCCCCTCACCCCTTGTCAGGCCGGCATGGGCCATACCCAACAATAAAACCATGCACAGAAACATCTTCATGCGTAAACAAGGCATCATTTCCATCTTCGTCAGGGGTCCGGTTTAGGGAAATATTCCATCATGGTACGGTGAAATGCCGTGTAAGTGTCATTATAGAAATCTGGAATGGGCGCACCGACGTTGGCAAAGAGGGTACATTTCCAGCGAACGGCTACATCAAAAATGTCCTCCAGCGACTGGGTAACCTGCGAAACCTTATCTGGATCACCGGACTGATGATACCAGTCGGCCATATTCCCGCCGCAGACCTCAAAAAAGACCATGCCGTGATCGATGGCTTTTTGAAGAGCTGGAATGGTGTGCAATTTCTGCTCATATTGCCGCATATGATAGCTGGATCCAAAACAGTCTTGCCGAATGCCATAGATCCCCTTAGCCAGCCCATAAGCCACGATTTCTGTTTCCATATCAACCAGCTGAAGCAACAATTTCTCGGCCCCAAATGCTTCGATGTGATAGTCGATGTACAGTTTCTGACTAGCCTGCGTCGGCATAAAGTCAGCATTTACAAACCCTACTGTGGTGTGCCACTCCCCGACCCATCCGACGGCCCCGACATCAGCAAAAAGGAAAGCGGGGTGGTCACGAATGGCTTCACCCAAAGCCAGCAGCAGGTTTCGGGTGGCCGTCTGGACTACCGGATGATCCCAGTCCGGGGCATACCCTGTGCGTCCATCGGAACTGGTGGCTGTTTTGAAGGGAATCCAGGACGGAAAGAACTGAATATCTTCCGATGAATCCGGACCAATAAACGGATGGGCCGTCACGATCCGAATGCCAACTTTCACACCCAGTGCCTGGGCCTCATCCAAAACCGCCAGGAAAGAAGAGAAGTCGTAGACCCCCTCCTGCGGTTCCAGTTTAGGCCAGAGGAAGGCCTTCCCGTTTTCGCGCCAGTCGCCCCGGTAATAAACCACAGAGACAGGGAGGTGGTTCAGGCTGGTGACCGTCCGGTTGTAGGCCACCAGGCCCGCGTTTTCGATGCGTAGCGACTCATCTACCTGGGCGTAAGAACTTGTACACATCAGGATGCAAATTCCTAAGCCCTTCAGCCAACTCATATCTTTGATAATGGTCAATTGTCAATAGTCGATTGTCAATGGTCGATGAGAAGATAAATTGGCAATTGACAATTGACAATTGACAATTGACCATCGACAATTATCCCAGTGTCCGCCTCGCCAGGGTCTTATTAAACAGGATCAGCATAAGCATGACCACACCCCACTGGACGAGACAGGTCATGACGCTGAACGGATCGAACGGATCAAACCAGCGGTCCGGGGCATAATCTGTGGCCGAGAGCCACATCCACCAGATGAGCAGAATGATGGCCTGTACCGGCACCAGAAAGGCGATGATGGTACGCCAGGCCCCGCCGAGTTTCCAGTCCCCTATGGCCCCTTCCGTAATCTCGATACTGAAGTTTTTCACGCCGTATCGGATCACGGCAAAAGCAACAAACGCGCCGGAGATCATCAGGGCCACACCCCATACAAAATCCTGGTTGGCAAAGAAATCTAGGTAAATGGCCGACGGAATCCCCAGGAGGAATCCGCCACCGGCAACGCCCAGAAGGGCATTTCTCCGTGAGACCCCGGCATCTACAAAAGCACGTGTAGCAAGCTCGATCATGGAAATCAATGAGCTCAGTGCGGCAAACGTAAGGCCCAGGAAAAACAGTACTGCCAGTATCTTGCCAAGTGGCATTTTTGCAAACAAGACGGGCATCCAGATAAACGTCAAGCCGGTTGAGGCGGGGCCGCTGGTCTTCATCACCTCCAGGATCTCGCCCCGTTGCATCTCGGCCCCAAGCACGGCAAATACGGTCCCGAACACCATGAGCGCGGCCAGCAGCGAAACGGTATTGTTGCCGAGACCCGTGATGAAGGCGTTTTTGACCACCCCGTCCTGCGTCCGCATGTAGGCGGCATAGGTCAGGATGAGGCCCCAGCCTGCACCGGTGTCCCACGCATTTTGCGTGAGGGCTTCAAGCCAGAGGTTCGGCGTAGCAAGCTGGCTCCACTGGGGAGTAAACAGGTAGGACACGCCTTCCCAGGCTCCGGGTAGCGAAAGGGCGCGCCCCACGGATACCAAGACAATAATCAACAAGGTCGGCACCAGGATCTTGTTGGCCTTCTCAATGGAACCAATCCCCCGGAAACAGACCAGCCCCCCCACACCCATAGCAAGGGCGTGGAACGCCAACGGCCAACTCGAACCCTGAAAGGAATCCCAGGTCTGCATCGCGGTGGCCTGATCCAGTGGCAAAGCCTGCCCTGCCGTGCTGAGTAAATAGAATACACACCACCCGGCGACGACCGAATAGTAAAACATGATGGCCGTTGCCACGAATCCAACAAACCCACCCATCCATGAAAACTTGCGCCCGGCAATCGTCCCAAAAGCTCCAACGACCCCCTTTCTGGACTTCCGCCCCATGCCATATTCGGCAATAATCAGGGGGATGCTCCAGAGAAAGAGAAAGAAAATCCATGCAATCAGAAACGCTCCGGCCCCGTCTTCTCCCCCGGTCTTGGCTGCAATACGGGGGAAACGCCAGATGTTGCCCGTCCCGACAGCGATGCCGAGGACGCTCAGGATGAGACCCCAGCGGGAGGTAAAGCGTTGGGGGCTTCCGGGTTGATCAGCCATGCTATTGGTGATTGGTGATTGGTGATTTTTGATTTTTCATTGTGCTAAATAACCAATAATCAATCACCACACGAGGCGTAAGCCGACTGTACGAAGTAAATGCAAAATAACCAATAATCATGGAACGAGCGTTTCTGTGCGGCTCACAAATTCCGGGTGCAGATCCGCCGGGGTATTGGGTTTGCGCAGGTTAAAATACTGGAAGTTCAGATAGGTCTCAATATGCGCATCGTAGTATGGGCTGGCCGGGTTTCCACTCTGGCCCCCCGGATAGACCCCGTAGGCCACCGGAGGTTGCTGTGAGAAATCCATGACCACGCGCCAACTGGCACTAAATGTGGTGGGGCGGCTGTTGGCAGGCGACAAGGTACTGGCAAAACCGGGATAGGCATACGGCCCCCGCCACAGTGAACGCAGGCTGGCATTGCGCGTCAGGTGCCGGAAAACGACTTTGTGGTTGTCTCCCCATTTCCACTGGTCTGGGTCCCATCCGTATTTGGCTTCCAGGCTATCAGCGGTTTGGGCCAGGGCCATCGCCAGCACGTCACCCGCAGTTTCACGCCGGAGCTTGGTCTCCTGTACATCCAACCACACCGACGTCGGCTCCTGGGTAAGCAGGTAATAGAGCTGAGGTTGCCGGGGCTTGCGAGTTCCCTCATCTTCAAACTCGTCCCAGGTCACGGCTTCCAGTACATGCAGGAACTCGTCCAGAATTAAAGGTTCAAACCGGTCCAGATCAGCATCGCCATTCCAGTCACGCAACATGCGGCGGAGGGTGTCGCTTCGGCCCGTGAGCCGGAGCGTATCGAGCAGCGGAATAAACAGATCATGCTGGACGGTGTGGACGTCGGACTGGTACCGTTTCAGGTCGTCTACGGTGTGCGCCGGTTTGGATTCCAGCAAGGTATTGATGCGGAGGGATCGGTAGGACCGGTTCCAGTCGTGCCGCAGATAATAGCGGTACCGTGGCCCTATCTGCTGCTGGTTGGCCGAGGCCAAAAACTGCTGGCGCGGGTTTTGGGCAAAGGGCAATTCATCAAAGGGGATGTATCCAGTCCATTCGAAGGCATCTGTGGACCCATCCAGCAAACCCTTGCCATGCCCCCCTTTCCGAATGGGGATGTGGCCGGTGGTCCGGATGGCAATGTTGCCGTTTACATCGGCATAGATGATGTTTTGCGGCGTGGTATGCCAGTTCTGAATGGCATTCTGGAACTCGTCGATGTTTTGGGCCTGGTTCATCCCCCAGAGGGCTTCCAGGTTGTGATGGGTTTTGTGGGCGATCCACTGAATGGCCAGTGCCCCTTCTTCCCCAACCTGTACCGGCCCCCAATGCGCATACCGCAGGGTATCCACGACGGGATCTTCCCCTTTGATATAGATGGTATCCGGTACCATATCCATGCCACGCCATCCCCCGTTGTAGCGGTATTGGGTACCGGTTTCATCGAGTTGGAGGGCGTAATGATCGATCAGGTCGATGCCGGAATTGGTAAAGCCCCAGCCAACGTGATCGTTAAAGGCGGCCACTGGCAGCGGACTCCCCGGGATGGTTACGCCATAGACATTCATGTTCGGCGTAATGAGGTGAACTTCATACCAGATGGCCGGCAGGTTCAGGCTCAGGTGCATGTCATTGGCCAGGATGGGTGCGCCTGTGGCTGAGCGGCTCCGGTTGACGGCCCAGTTATTGGATCCCTTACCTTCGATGTAGCCCTCCATCAGCGTCCCTGCCATCTTATCCTGAAAGGCTTTGCGCTCGGCCAGCAGGTCCATGGCCTCCTGGAAATAGCCCAACTGGAATAGATTTCGGTACATGGGCACCGCCTCCAGTTCCGGCAAATATGGCGAGCGGACATCGGAGTTAGGAATGACAGGCTGATAGATCCGGCTGAACTGGGGGAAAAGTTTTTCGTACTCGACGTTATTCATATTGGCCTGCAACTTGGCATACCCGGCATCATCCGAATAGTACGTCAGGTCGTAGGCCATGAGTTGTAGAATCCGTGCCGATTGCAGCGGACTGAACCGATCCGGTTCATATCCGAGCAGCTTCATCTCGAAGGGCAGGTCTTCGGGCCGCATGCGGTCGAGGTAAGCATTGACCCCCTGGGCATACCAGACGTAGGCCTCCCATTCACGGGAGGCTTCGGCGCTCAGGGTATCCACCAGGCGTTTGGCTCCCCAGTCCATCCCGGTAGAACGCAGAAAGCGATCCCGTCCAAGGGCCTCAGGCCCAAACGCTTCCGAGAGCCGACCAGAAGCCACACGGGGCAGGAAATCGAGTTGAAAGAGCCGATCCTGCGCCATCACGTAGCCAAGGGCCATGATGGCATCCTGATCGGTTTCGGCAAAGATGTGGGGGACACTCCGTTCGTCACGCAGGATGCGGACCGGTTGCAGCAATCCCTCAAGGTTTAAGGAGTCGGAGGAAAGATGGGCCTGTCCGACATTCAGGATTCCCTCGGTGGGATCGAGGAGCCGACCTATGGGTGGGACGTCTTGACCGGCGAAGTAATTGACCAGGGTGTTGGAGCGCCCCAGGAGGAAGAGCATACCAAAAGTGAGCAGTCCGAGAAGAATGAGCAGCGCCAGGCGCCGCACAGTTGGTCGCATGTATTAGCCTATAGAGAGATTCGGAATAGACGCATCCAGGCTTGCGCCATCAGACGCTATTTCATGTTGAGGTCTGTGGGAAGGTACACCCAAACGTTTGATCATTTCGTCCGTCACGTTGGCATAATCAATGGCCCCGCGCGAGGAAACGTCCCGATCAAAAACGGTGTGACCGTCCTGATTGGTTTGAACCAGTGACGTACTGGTGCGCACGTACCCGTTCAGTACGCAATCACTGTATTTTTGCCGCAGGTAGTTACTGTAGTGGGCATGGACCCGTTTCCGGCCATCGACGCGGGTTAGCACGAACAGTGGCTTCGGCAGTTCCGGATTGAGCTTGGCTTTAACCAGCATCACAGTTTGAAACGTCTGCTCCGCCCCCAGAATCGGCTGGTATTCAGGCGTAACCGGGATCACTACGTGTTGGCTGGCCACCAGGGCATTGAGGCTGAAGACCGTTACGGCTGCGGCCGTATCCAGGATTACCATATCGTAATCATGGGGTGAATCCAGTGCTTCTTTAACCCAGAACACGTCCGTCGGACGGTTCAGTTTGCGCATGGCCTTCGTCAAGGTACTGGACGCCGGGAGCAAATCAAAGTTCTGCATGGAAAGAACAGGAATGTCCCGGAACTTCACACCGGCTTGAAACAGCATCAGGGAAGAAGCCTGTTCCGGTGGTTCATCTACCCCGAGGGTACGCGTCAGAAAGCTCTGCGGGTCCAGGTCGATGACCAGTGTACGGTGCCCTGCCATGCCCAATGCGGCCGCCGTATTAATCACGGAAGTGGTCTTCCCGGTTCCCCCTTTGTGGTTACAAAAAGTAATCGTAGCCATACGTTCTTTTGCCGTGGCGTACGGGATGTGCTACACCCTGGTACGCATAGGTTACCTGATTATATAGGCAGAGGGGTCGGCGCCAAACGACATGTCGAATGCAATGCGCGTGCGTATCCTGCCTATCTGGATCTTCTTTACAACTGCGCGGGATACGGACTCGGAAAATACCTAAGTTCTACAGGATCCGCAACCTCAAATCTATCGTCCCATCGCCGAGCCCACGCAGAAATGCACGAGATGGGCAGCGGATCGTGGGTAATAGGCCATGAAATGAGGCACCCGTTCAGGGCCTCCCCCAACCATTCACTAACCTTTATCAACCAACCAAATATGTCCTTGATCCTTGCGTCGGCCTCTCCACGCCGACAGGCCCTGCTTCAGCAGTTGGGGCTGGCCTTTATGGTCCACCCCAGCCACATCGATGAAACCACACCTCCGCATATCCATACCCCGGCCGCGCTGGTTGAACACCTGGCCCTGGAAAAGGCCAAAGCGGTAGCGGCTTCCTTCCCAAATGCCCTGACCCTGGGCGCAGATACCATCGTGGTCCTCGACGGACAAACCCTGGGCAAACCAGCCACCCCCACCGAGGCTGAGGACATGCTGGCCCAACTCAGCAACCGCACCCATCTGGTGTATACCGGCCTCGGGCTGGTTCACCCGGCCACGGACAGGGCCATCTCTGCCCATGAAACCACTGCCGTCACCTTCGCCGATCTCTCTCCAGAAGAAATCAGCACCTATGTGGCCTCGGGTGCTCCGATGGACAAGGCCGGGGCTTATGGCATACAGGACGACCTGGGGGCCGTCTTTGTATCCAGCATCCAGGGCGATTATTACAACGTCGTGGGCTTACCCCTGCACCGATTCTATCAAATCATCAAACATACCTTTTCAGATCTACGTATCTTCTGACCCTTCGTGTCACGTGTACACCGGCCTCCCTCCCATGGCTCCCTCATTCGACGCCCTGCGCGTACGGCTCATACAGGTTCGCATCAAACCTGACATCCTTCGGGAAGAACATGCATCGTTTGTGGAACGCGCCGGGTTGAATACCCACCAGATCATCCAGACGAACGCCATCCGGGATGTTTTGTCAGGGCACCTGTTGGATGATGTTGATGCCGTCTTCATCGGCGGGGCCGGGGCATATTCCGTAACGCATACCTACCCCTGGACCGCCGACCTGATACACCTGATCGAGGTGATGTACGACCGGAAACTGCCCCTGTTCGGATCGTGCTGGGGGCACCAGTTTATTGCCCGCGCCCTCGGCGGCAAGGTCATCAACGATCCCGACCGCGCTGAAATGGGGTGCCATTCCGTGAGCCTGACGTCCAAGGGTAAAAATGACCCCCTCTTTGCCCCCTTTCCCACGACGTTCAAAGCCAATATGGGGCACCAGGACCGGGTCTCGATCTTGCCCGCCGGCGCGGTCGAACTCGCCTACAATGCCACGGCCCCCTACCAGGCGTATCGGATCGTGGACCGCCCGATTTACGGCACCCAATTCCACAGCGAACTCAATGCTGAATCAGAGCGGAAACGTCTATACGCTTACCGGGACCATTACCCGGCCATGCAGAATGACACCCTGTTTCAAGCCACCCTGGACACCCTCGCCGAAACCACCGAAGTGGACGGCCTCCTCGAACATTTCCTGCGGCACTATGCCGTGAAGTAACCCGAATTCTCCGAGCAGGTCTCCCTTTTGTTTTTGCGGTGCGCTTATTCCGGGTGCAGATATTTTCTCACCGCCGTTTGGCGCAGCTTTGGAAACGTGCCACATAGTTGTCGGTATGACATCGTTGCTTGCACCAGCCACTTAATCCCTACCCTCTTTCCCTTACATGAGAACGGCCTTCTCCCTTGCGGCCTTGTGCCTCGTTTGCCTCGGTTGTGGTACACCGCAGGATGCGCCCTCTCCAGAGCCACCTCCCGTTTCGGAAACGACGTCCTACCTGAATCTGGGGCCGGATGCAGCGTACGTGGGCAAGGACGCCTGCAAGACGTGCCATGCAGACATCTACGAGACCTACGTTACCAGCCAGATGGGCCGTTCGTTCAAGCCGGCTACCCGAAGTGCAAGCGCCGCCCAATGGGACGGCATTCGCCCCGTATACGATGCCTTCAATGATCTCCATTACCTCCCCTATTCACAAGGAGAAGCCCTCTTTCTGATGGAGTATCGGCTGGCCGGGCGGGATACCCTCTTCAAACGGATTGAGCGCATCGACTACATCGTGGGGTCTGGGCAGCATACCAACTCGCACATCATGGAGGAAAATGGCTATCTCTATCAAATGCCCCTGACGTGGTATGCCCAGGATGGCAAGTGGGCCCTCCCACCCAAGTTCGCACGTGACAACAACTATCGCTTTGGCCGCCCGATCTCCAGCCAGTGCATGGCATGCCACAATGCCTTGCCCGACTTCGTGCCCGGCTCCGAAAACAAGTTCAGCCGGGTGCCCGATGGAATCGACTGTGAACGGTGCCACGGACCAGGATCTATACATGTGGAGCAAAAACAGACCGGAAAGCTGGTCGATATCACCAAAGAGATCGACTACACGATTGTCAACCCCCGCAAACTGCCCGTAGACTTGCAACTCGACGTCTGCAAGCGCTGCCACATGCAGGGGGCTGCAGTCTACCGTGACGGCCAAAAACCCGAGGACTTCCGCCCCGGCACAGCTTTGGAAGCCAATCAAAATGTATTCTGGTCCAGGGCCGCCGATAGTGCTCGGCACTTCATCATGGCCTCGCACCCGGACCGGCTGGAGATGAGCCCGTGTTTTACCCAAACGCACAAGCCAGAAAACAGGGAAGCCCAAAACCCAGCCTATGCCCCCATCACCTGCATCACCTGCCACAATCCACACCTTGATGTAAAAGCCAAAGGCACCGAAGGCTACAATCAGGACTGCCAGAATTGCCATGCCGGTAACGACGCACCCCCCGGCAGTTTGGCCTGTACGGAATCAGAGCCCGTTCGCGCAAGACAAGCCAACAACTGCGTCGGCTGTCACATGCCGATGTCTGGCTCGACAGACATTCCATACGTCAAGATCACGGACCATTATATCCGGGTTCCACAACCGCTGGGTGCCCAGGCGGCGGATTTCGTCCGGCTAGTGAGCTTTATCGAAAAAAACCCGACCGACAAGGACCTGGCAGACGGGTTTCTTACCTACTTCGAGGAAATCACCAACCAACCGGGCTTTCTGGACTCTGCCGAAGTCTATCTCGAAAAAGCCGGAAAGGACATGACGCAGGACAAACTGGCGGCTTCTCTGATTCGGTTGTGGTCCTTACAGGAGGATTATCCGGCCATCACACGCTTTGCCGGTACGGCACAAACGGCAATTGCCCGTGATGCCTGGTCCCTGTACCGAACCGGCGAGGCTTTTGCCAAACAGGGCATGAACAAAGAAGCCATCAACTATTATAACCAGGCCGTTGCGCTCGCCCCGGACCACCTCCGTTTCCGCCTTAAACAGGCCACGGCCTACAGCAATGACGGGCAATTTGACACCGCCCTTTCGTTCTTCGACACCCTCATCCGTGACAACCCCAAGTTTAGCGATGCCCTTAATAACAGGGGCTTTACCCACCTCGTAACAGGCAACCTTGATGCGGCTGAATCAGATTTCCTGGCTGCCCTGGCCCTGGACCCCGATGCCATTCAACCCCTGGCGAACCTGGCCTCACTCTATTTCAACACCCAACGCAACGATCAAGCGCGCCGGTACGTCGAGCACCTCCTGAAACTGGAACCGAATAATCCACAATTCCTGCAATTGATGGATTTGCTGAACGGTTAGTGCTACCTGTCGAACCGCTTGACGTCGAACAGGTCCAACCCCTCCGGCTCCGAAGTGCCCATGATGCACTCGGCCATCAACTTGCCCGTACGAAACCGAAGGCCATGCCGTGCCCGGTAAATCCGCCGACCCACCAACTCCCCGGATGATCGGACAGTTGCCCGATCATGGGCAGATGATCCAAAGAAAAACCCATAACGCCACTCCATTGCATAACCGTTTTCACTTCTTTGACCTCTGGAAAATGCCGGTTGAGATACGCCCTTAAATCGGCTTGCACGGCCTCGGTGGTTTCATCCACGTACCCTCGTTCTTCATGTTCGTGAAGGTGGCGGGCACCGCCCAGCAAGAGCCGCCCGTTCAGGTCCTGACGCAGGTAATAGAACCCATTGTCTGAATACACCGGCTGTTTGAGCCACCGTGCATACAGCGGTGCTGTGGCCATCATCTGTGCCCGAACCGGCCGTACATACGCCGACAAGGAAGGAAAAAGGAGGGGAAGATAGGCATTGAGTGCAAACACGGCTCTCCGAGCTGAAATGCACCGTAAGGGCGTATGAAGTTGTATCCCTTCCGTGCCAGATTCTACCCGTTCAACAGGATGCTCGATGAGGACTTGTGCCGTGGAGCGTTCCACAATATGGTGTACCAATCTGGCCGGGTGCAAAGCCCCGTTGGTGGCAAGGTATAATCCACCCCTGAAGCCCCGGCTACGCAAATGCGCGTTGACCTTGTCTGCATCCCAATATTCAGCCTCATAGCCTAAGGCTACCATGGATGGAGCGGAAGACTGCAACTGCGCGTCTTCCGTGGCATCGCCCGCTACGGTCAGGCTCCCACAATCCTCGAACAGAAAGGCCGAAGGCTCAAATTCGGCAAGCAAGCTGTCCCGGTTTTCCCGCGTCCAAGCCCACAACCGCTGCACGGCCTCCTTTCCATGCCGGTCCACATCCTGTTGGTAATTGCCGGTTGCCCCTTGCAATAAAAAGCCGGCATTGCGTCCGCTGGCTCCTGCCCCCAGCTTTCTGGCTTCTATCAGTACGATGCGCAAGTCAGGGTTCTGCTTGCCGAGCCAATAGGCCGTGCTTACCCCCGTGATGCCCCCGCCGACAACGGCAATGTCCACCTCAAGATCCGGGACGGCCTGTACGGTGCGCTGCCAAATGGAAAAAGTAGACATGGTTTAACGTGCGACGTACTACGTGCGACGTGCGCTTTCCGCATATCGACGAAGTGCTTTAGAAACTGTACGATAGTTGAGATGGATAAAATCTAAGGGATCGAACAATGCGAAGGAAAGGGCATTGCTTGATTTTACACCGAAATATTACAGGTCCTCCTGCCTTTGTTCGATGGTTTTCAGGATGTCGTACGCCGTCGTATCTTGCGCTTGGACCGACAGCATGAGGCAGATTGATTTTTTACAACCACGTAAACACGCGAGGCATGAACCTTCAACCTTTTTTAGAACAGGTCCGGTTTGACGAAAATGGGCGCGTCGCTGCCGTGGTCCAGGATGCCAAATCAAACCGGCTCCTGATGGTGGCCTACATGAACGCGGATACATTACGACAAACCCTGGAAACAGGCCAGATGACCTACTGGAGCCGGAGCCGCCAAGAAGTCTGGGTCAAAGGACAAACAAGCGGCCACACCCAACACGTCGTCGATGCCTACCTTGACTGCGACGGTGATGCCCTCCTGTTCAAAGTCAACCAAACCGGCCCGGCATGTCACACGAATCGGACGTCTTGTTTTTATAGACACTGGGATGGCAGACAACTTGAGGTTTTAGATTAATACGTGCGACGTATGGCCTGACCAACTAAATAAATGGCTCCTTCGCGTTGCAACCTATTTTATTATTGGCACCCCTTATGAGAAGTAATTTCATGTTCCAATCACATTTTGCACGTCGCACGTAAAACGTCATGGGTACCAAAGAACGGAAACAGCGCGAGAAGCAACAGCGCATCACCCTGATTCTTGATGCAGCGGAACGGGTATTTTTTGCCGAGGGGGGGGCGGCGGCCACGATGGGTGCCGTTGCTGAGGCCGCCGAATTGAGTAAGGGCCTGCTCTACTTTTATTTTAAGGACAAGGAAGACCTGTACAATGCCCTCTCCCAGCGGGGCTTGCGCATCCTCCACGGGCTACTGCTGGAAGCCGTGGCTCAACCGGCGGAAGGCATCGACCAGTTGGAAGCCATCGGACACGCCTACTGGGATTTCTTCCGCCGATATCCCAATGCCTTTGAAGCCGTCGCGCATTACGAGAACTATGTGCCCTCGGCCAATGACCCGGCTGCCTACGCCGTGGCCTCGGAGACCGAAGCCACCAAAGTACTCGACCTCATCACAGAAACCGTCCGCACCGGCATCGCCGATGGCTCCATCCGGGCCGAACTAAACCCTGCCCAAACGGCTATCATTGCCTGGGCCCAACTGCATGGGGTCTTACAGACGGTGCACACCAAACGGTTATTTCTCAAAGCCCATGCCAACCTGGATCCCGATCATATCATCCGGCCAGCCATAGCCCTCATCCGCCGTGCCATTGGCAAGGACTAGGAAACCTGTTCTGATGGCCCGAGCACGTGCGTAAATGCAACAGTATATTCCCTCGTGTTATATGAGCCGTGGATCAAGTTGGAGGGGGCGAGCTTCAGTTAACGCAAGGGACGAATACTTGGGATGCAACGGGCCGCACCGCTATGGTGCGGTTATTTCTTATACAAAGATGATCTGTGTGCCTTCGCCATCGGCCAGGGCGTACATATCGCCTACGGTGATGATGTCTTCGAGATCGTCGATGAAGTCTTCGCGGGTGAGGTGAAACATTTCTACAGCCAACTTACAGCCGTAGAGTTTCCCGCCCGCAGCAGCGATCATTTCCACAAATTCGGAGACCGGCGGGATATCCAGTTTGTCCATTTCCTTCTTCATCATCGTTGAAGCCAGGGCTTCAAAGCCGGGCAAGCCACCGATCATCGTCGGGAGTTTGGGCATAAAAGCAGGGTTGCCCACCGTAGCCGTGTGCAGGTGATCCTGTTTCGACTTGGTGATGGCATCCAGGCCGAAGAACGTAAAAAACATATTGGCTTCAAGGCCTTCCATCAAGGCCCCATTGGCCATGATGAGGGAAGCATACACATCTTCAAGCGTCCCCCGTGCACAGATAATGAGCACTTTTTTCAGGGGATATTTCTTTTCCGCAGCTTTGGCGGCAGGAGCAGAGAGTTCCATGTTCTTATGGGTTTTATGTGCGGGGTACGACTCAGACGCAGCTCGTCGGCTTGGGGATGCCGGCAATGTGGCTGGACACCTTCAGCGGGCCACCCGGAAACAGGCTGTAGAATTCCTTGATGCTCACTACACCGGACTTGCCGATGCGGCGAATTGAAAGTGGGGTACCCTCTGCGTATTTTTCCCGAAGGAGGTGAATGACTTCAAAGTGTTTGTCCGTTAGGCTAATGCCGTGTTCCAGGGCCAGCAGGACGGCCAGGTCCCGGTTCCATTGTTCATGGTCGGTGAAGTACCCCTCTTCATTGACATCGATCAGGGTACCTGCAAGTTCGCGTTGAGGCATGGTTGGTTCCAGTTAAGGTTCAACAGTTAGTTGGTTACAAGTTCTTTGCCTGTCATAGACATGGCCGACGGCACCGGCAGGTGTTTGCCGCTCAGGAGCATGTGCCAGTAAATCCACTTGAAGAACAATTTACCGACGTGGTTGGCACGGGTCTCCTTGAGTAACCGCATCGGACCGAGGTACGGGAGCGGATAGCTTCCCGGTAGGGGCTCGGTATCGTAGTTAAAATCGATCAATGTGGCTTTGCCAAATCCGGTCTCAATAAAACAGTTGGCATGTCCGTCAAATTGGGCAGACAACGGCCGTCCATTGATATAATCCAGGATATTCTCGATGAGCACCTCCCCTGCAAAGTGAGCAACAGAGCCAGCTTTTGAGGTGGGCAGGTTGGTCGCATCGCCAATAACAAAGATGTTTTCATGGCCGACGGCCTGGAGGGTGTGCTTGTCGGTCGGGATGAAGTTCAAATCATCAGCATCCCCCATGTTGCTGTTTTCGACAAGATCATCCCCCATGTTGGTGGGGACGCTCACCAGCAAGTCAAATTCCACTTCTTTTCCGTCGTAGGAGATAAGTTTTTGGGCCTCATTGTCTACCCGTTCCAGATAAAAGTCTGGCACCACCTGGATCCCTTTCTGATCCAGCAGGCCACTAAGGAATTGGGTCGCGATGGGCTTGGTGAACGCCCCGGACAGTGGGGTTACATAAAACAGTTCCACCTTGTCCCGCATGCCCTTTTCGGTGAAGTAGGCATCGGCAAGAAAAGCAAATTCCAGCGGGGCGACAGGGCATTTGATGATGCTTTCGGCCAGATTAATCACGAGCTTTCCCCCTTCCCAGTTGTCCAGAAAATCGGCCAACAGCGCGGCACCCTCAAAAGTATAAAAGTCAAAGATTTTCTTATACCACAAGGGGCCATTCAGGCCGGGCGTTTCTTCTGGCCGAGGGGTTACCCCAGTTGCCACAATCAAGAGGTCATAGTCCAGCCGACGGCCATCGACCAGCAGCACCTGGTTTTGTTCGGCCTCAATGCATTCGACTTCTGCGAAAATGGCTTCAGTCCCTTTCGGAAAAAACGTGCGCTTGGGCTTTACCACCTGCTCCTTATCATAGATGCGGAATGGGATGAACAGGAAGCCAGGCTGGTAGTAGTGGTTTTCATCCCGGTCGACGATGGTCAGCTTCCATGCTTTCGGGTCCAGGGCATGGTGGAGTTTGTTAAGCATCATGGTGCCGGCGGTACCGGCTCCAAGGATCAAGACGCGTTTCATAGCCGACCTCTGTGAGGGTTACTGTGTGAGGAATATTTGGGTTCTAGTCTCACAAGTGATTAGGTTTTCAGGGATTGCCACTTATAATAACAAGTGCCCTGGATTCCATAAGACAGGTTTTTCCGATCCTTGTTGTAGGTGCATATTGCACGGAACTGTAGGGCTTCCCCCTACAACGTGGCATCCATTCAAGTTACGCCGCTTGTCGTTGATCTTGTGCACTTCGACAAGGTTGAATGGGGGGCGGCGTAGCAGGATTTAGCGCCTATCCGAATGCCGTATGCAAGAAATCTGATGAAAGATTTGACGGGTTACGTCCGGTACGTCCCCCTGTGCCTTCACCTGGATGTGGTGTGCGTCCTCCAAATGGCCGGGTGCATCATACCGAGCATTGAGGTGCGGCCAGTCTTCCAGGCGCGCATCTGAGACCACCTGATCTTCATTGCCCCTTGCAGCCAGGCGCATACGCACCTGTTCTGAGGGAACGGTGAGTTCAACGAAGATGTAGGGGATCTTTCGGCGATTGAGCATGGACCGGAGCGCATCCCGATGGGCGCGGTTACCAAACGTGGCATCAAGGACTACGCCCTGGCCTTTTTCGGCATACCGCACGGCATTATCAGAAAGGGCCTGGTATGTGCGCCGGGTTTGATCCGGGGCGTACACGCGGGGCCGATCTGCTTCAGGTGTGCGTTGGTACAACGGAAGCCCCAGCTGCGTCTTCCGAATCCGATCCGATGCAAGATGCGGCCAGCCCAATTCTTCGGCCAGCGCCTCAGCCTGTGTGCTTTTCCCCGCACCAATACGCCCCATCACAACGATGACCAAAGGGCCGGAGCCGGTTAGGGCATACCGTAATGACAGCCGAAAATAAGTCTTGGCCTTCTCCCGGCTTTCAGCACGTTTTTTAGCCGGCACCTCAGATTCTGTACTGGTAATACTCTCTACCTTCCCTCTCACAAATGCCCGGTAGCATTTATAAAAGTCCAGCATCTGCAACAGCTTCGGATCTCCCAACCGCTGGGCCATGCACTGAACAAAATATCGGGCCTCTTCAGGCCGCTCCTTTCGGTCAAGATCCATTGCCAGAAAGGCGACATCGCTCGCAATGTCTATGTATCGAAACCGCTCATTGAATTCGATACAATCGTAAATCTGAATACGCTCCGGTGTGATGTGGATGTGTTCAAGGTGAAGATCGCCGTGTCCATCTACAATACGGCCCGATTGCCGACGCTGATTGATGAGCGCCGCGTGCTGCTCAAAAAACCGATTGGTGTATTGCTTGATGGTTTCAAATGCAGAAGTGGAGAGGGTTCTTCCAATGAAAGGGACGGCCTGCCTGAAATTTTCTTCGGTACTGACCTTGAGTACCGCTGACCGCCCCCAGGCCGCACAGACCTCGGAAGGGACTTGCCCTTCATATAAACGAGCCAGCTTCTCCACCACGCGATCTACATCGCCCCTGGTCAACACCTTTCGGTCCAGGAGCTGATGCATAAAATAGCCATCCTCAAGGTGTTTCATCCGTATGGCATAGGCCACAACCGCTCCCGATCCATAAAATTTGAGTTGTCCTTCCCGCTTCGTGATCGGAACCAGTCCTTCGTACAAGTGCGGGCACAACCTTCGATTTAACCGAATTTCTTCCCTGCTGAACCGACGCTGCTGATGTAACGATGAAAAGTCCAGAAATCCCAGATTGACGGGTTTCTTTACTTTGTAGACATACGGTGGGGCAAGCGCAACATACGAAGCGTGCGTTTGGATGACTCGTACAGATTCCGGCGTGTATGGATATGAGTCCGGTTCACGCAGGAACGACAACATGGCATCAGATGATACTGAAGCTGCAACAGAATCAACCATTTTTGGAGTAGGGTCAGCTTTCAATCTAATCGACAGGGACGGTACCAGCTGTTTTCGGAACAGGGTGTTCGCGACGGAATCCGTCCGAGAGGGTTTGTACAGCCACCACAGGAACCGGAGCCGAACGGATGACCCGTTCGGCCACACTGCCTAACAACAGGCGTCTGATGCCACTTCGGCCGTGTGTGCCCATGATAATCAGGTCGTAGTCCCCCTCTCGGGCTTGCGCTAGAATCGTATGCACGGGTGGCCCGGTTTCAACGTGCGCTTCTGCATTCAAGCCCATCGCACGCGATTGCCTGAGCAGTTGATTCAAATGATTGTGCATCCGCGTATTCAGATCCGGCACCACATCATAGATGGTGGCCAGACCTGTAACGGCTGCAGGGTATGCCAGGGGTTCAACAACGTTCAGCACATGAACCTCGGCCTGGTACCTCTGGCCGAGGCTGTCGGCAAACTGCAAGACAGGGCCGGTCTGGTCCGAAAAATCGACCGGGACCAGAATTTTGCGGATGGGTGTTATCCCAACGGGTGCTTCTTCCCTGGGCCGTACAGTGAATACTGGGCACGGCGCATGATGTAATACTTCTTCCGTCACACTCCCCAGCAGGAAATGGCCGAATCCGCTGCGTCCATGCGTACCCATCACGATGAGATCCGCCCGATGGTGTTTGACGTAGCTCAGAATGCCACGGGTGTCTACCGGCCCATCCAGATAAGACAGCACGAGGTCGATGTCCTCCGTATCATAGGGTTCGAGCGAGGTCCGATGTAGCTGATAGACTTCATCTTCGAGTTCAGTTTGGGAAGCCGTCGGCGCTCCCGGTTGCATGAATGCGTTGACGGGTCCGCTGTTGATCGTGAAGTATACGTGTAACAGATGCAGGGCGGCGTCGTACCGCCGGGCCAGGTCCAGCGCATAGGGAAGCGCCTGCTGTGAACACGTCGTAAAATCGGTCGTGTAGACGATGGTGTTGATACCTTTCATGCCAAACCTCACCGGGTTAGGTTAGGATGTTTTGTCACGCAGCTGGAAGCGGATCGGGATGGAGTACTTGACCCGAACCGCTTTGCCACGTTGTTTCCCTGGCTTGAACTTCGCCAGCCTGATCACACGAAGGGCCTCTTCATCGCACCCTCCTTTCAGGCTCTTCACCACTTTCGGATTCAGTATTTTGCCGGTCTCGTCCACAACGAACTGCACGATAACCATGCCTTGAATGTTGGCCTTCTGTGCAATCTCGGGATACTTGATCCGGCGCTGAATGCTTTCCAGCCCGCCAATGAGTTCGGGCATTTGCTCGACGACGATGAAGATTTCGGGCTCGGCTTCTTCTTCTTCTTTCACTTCAGGAACCGGCGGAGGCGGCGGTGGCGGTACATCGGCAGCAAGTTCAAAGTCGATTTCCGAGTCGATTTCCAGGATGTCATCATCAAGGGTGACATCGTTGGGCACCTCAACCGGAACCGGAGGCCGAGGAGGTGGCGGAGGTTTTACCTGCTGTTGTGTTTGTTCAATCTCTTCCATCTGCACGACGATTTGGTGTTCGTCCAGCGGGATTTCAAAAGCGTCGTCAAAGGTTAGTGGCAGACGAAAAAGGAGAACCAGTGTGCCCAGGGCAACGACAGCCCCGATTTCAAACATGAGGAGATAGTTTTCGCGAAGCTCGAAGGTATAGGTCTTGCGCGGGATGACCCCACGCGCTGGATTGGATTTAGTAGCCATGACGGCCCTCCATTTAATTAGAAAGCGTGAAGCAAACGACGCGGGGAGGCTATGCGACGGCCTCTTCACGTTTTTCCATATTAGGGATCGGCATGACCAACGTCTTGCCGAAGCTGCGGGCGATGAATACCGGGCAATTCGCCATCCGCACGACACGCTCAGACACACTGCCCATCAGGAACCGCTTCCAGCCTTTTTGACCGTGCGTCGAAATCACGATGAGGTCAGGTGGCCCATCCGCAGTAGCAAAATCGACGATTTGTTCAACCGGATAGCCAAATTTGACATGGGTCTTAACCGGAACATGGGTCTCGCCCATTTCCTTGACCCGTTCATCCAGGACTTTTTGCGTCACCCTCATGTCATAGGTACTCCCCGAAGCCAGCGACTCCATGCCGTAGGCAATCGGGAGTGTAGATTCCGGAATGACGTGCAGCACATTGAGTTCAGCATCGTAGAGTTCGGCCAAAGCCTTGGCATGCAACAGGGTTGGAAGCGTGAATTCAGAAAAATCGACAGGGGCCAGGATGCGTTTAATCACCTGATGACCGACCACCGCTTCCCGAATGGTCAACACCGGGCAAGCCGCCATACGGACGACGCGCTCTGCCACACTCCCCATCAGGAAGTGTTCAAGACCATGCCGTCCATGCGTACCCATCACAATCAGGTCGATCTCATGGGTTTCAGCATAGTCCAGAATGGCCAGATCTGCCGATGTATCAGAACGCTGGGCCAGGACGATTGGGAAGTTCTCCTCAGGCCGCTGCTGATAAAGCGCCTTCATGCGCGCTTCAAGGGCTTGGCGCAATTCACTAACCACAGCGCGTTGGCCGTAGTCTTCCGGGCTTTCCCCTTCGAAGTAGGGCATTACCTGGATATTGAGCACATGAAGTTCAGCGTTGTGCTTTCTTGCAAGGAACGCAGCATGCGTGTAGGCACATTCCGCACACTCCGAAAAGTCAGACGGAAAAAGAATTTTTTTGATGTTCAACATGACGAACCTCACAGGTTTGACCTGGCAGGACAGGCATTCATCAATACCCGTCCATTTGACGCCATCTCAACGGTTTATTAAGTCAGGTTACGCCGTCTTAGCCCATTCGGCCTTACCGAAATGCACAAGATGAACGACAAGCGGCGTAACATCAGGCATTAAGCGTGTTGGGTATTCACGCGAAGAATATGAGATGAAGCCGACCTTAACCCAAAGGTAATTTGGGTTCAAGTTGTAGGGGATCTTTACAATCGCGTATAGGCAATTCCCCTACAAGAACGTGCGACGTGACGACGTGCGGATCAACCAAACGATCATACCAATACGCCCCCCCTAAGGGTCCGATCTCGACCCAGCATGGCCTCAAAAATAGAATTGCAATGACCCAAAATAGATATTGGCAAATCTCCCATATTCGGCATCCGAGGCCCCGAAGAACAGAAAGGCAGAAGCGGCCAATTCCAGATTTTCGGCAAGAGACCACACGAGGCCCGGCCCGGCGAGTCCACTTCCGTCGCTAAGGTTGGCAATGCCGTAGCCTTGAACCGAAAACAACGGTGTCAGGGTTTTGGCAACAGACAACGCGCCGTACCACCGACCGGCATTAAACAAGACCAGGCTTCTAGCATCGACCTCATCCAGCGTTGGTGGGGCATCCAGGCCGTTGTAGAAGCCTTCGATCAATAGGTAGGTCCCATTGGAGAAGGTGTAGTCTACGTTGGCTACCGCCCGCAGATAATTCGAGGCCTCGGCCCGGCGGGTAAAGGCAAACTCTCCCCGAAACCCGGCATTGCCGACGTACCCGGCCCAGTCTCCGCCGGCCACCCAATCCCTTCTGAAGTATCCCGCCATGCCGGATACATCATATTCGCCATAGTTCGTCCCTGCCCGCACGGCATAGCTGTTTTCGTTCCGGTTCCGCCCAAAGGCAACCACCCCTTCGACATTGGATAGGCTCCCAGTGGGCACGCCAACCGAAACCGCATCCACCCCACCCTGTTCTGACCGTTCGATGCCAGCGGGATCAACGGGATTCAAAAGGTCTGTCGGGTTCCAGACAAATCCCGTACCCCATGCCACGCGTTGCCGCCCCAAAGTGATACGCGTTTGGCCCGGCCCATAGACCGTAACGAATGCACGGAATAGATGCTGCCGAAGTTGATGATGGGTACCCGATGTCACGTCCCAATCCACGTCCAGCAACGTTGTGCGCGGAAGCGATTGCCCCAGTTGATAATCCGGCGTCTGGAGAAAATCCCCAACCCATAACTCGGTATCCAGCCAGAGTTCGGCTTCGATATCGTCATGGAGCACCCAAAGCCCTTTGGTACGTAGGCGGGTGATGTCCAGCACATACCGTTCGCCTGTTAAGACGCTTTCTCCTGAGAGGCCGAGGGTCTTGACGTAGCCGGTGATCGGCTGGGCATGTAGCGGTTGAAGCGTCATCAGAAACGCAACGCTCCCCAAAATCAGCGCCGATATGACGCCGAGGTGCCTCATGTTACGACCCGAGAACGAACTTCATCGCTCACGATGCGACCGTCACGGAGCCGGACCATCCGTTGCGCCCGTTCCATCACCATCGGATCGTGGGTGGAGAAGATGAAGGTGATGCCGGTTTGTTCATTCATGTCCTTCATATAGTCGAGCAACCGGGCACCCGTCTTGGAATCAAGGTTGGCCGTGGGTTCATCGGCCAGAATCAGTTTGGGGTTGGAGACCAGTGCCCGAGCGATGGCAATGCGTTGCTGTTGCCCCCCGCTCAGTTCATGGGGGCGACGTTTCAGGAGTTCGGGTTCGATGCCGAGGTTTTGCAAAACGCCCTTGACCCGTTCATGCCGTTCTTTCGCGGGCACGCCCTGAAGCAACAGGTTAAACTCGGCATTTTCTTCTGCCGTCAATACAGGGATCAGGTTGTAGGCCTGGAAGACAAACCCGATGTGGTCCAGCCTGAAGGCCGCCTTTTCGTTCCGGTTGAGTGTGCCGAGGTCTTGCCCGGCTACCATCACCGTGCCTGACGTTGGCTGATCCAGGCTGCCGATGACATTCATGAGCGTCGTCTTCCCCGAACCGGAAGGCCCGGCGATGGCAATAAATTCCCCCGTCCGTACCTGAAAATCGACTTCATCCAGGGCACGCACCGGAACGGGTTCATCTTCCCCATAGACCCGGGTGATCTTCCGGGCATCGATGAGCAGCGTATCGGGTAAGGCTTCAGGTACAGACATGGTTTCCATCATACATAATTTATGGCATCAACAGCTTCGAAGCGGCTGGCTTTGAAAGCGGGGTAGAACACGGCAAGCAGAACCATCACTAATATGGCCCCAAACCCATTTCCGATGTGGCCCCAGTTGAGTTGTGGATAGATCATGGACCCAATGCCCATAGCATTCAGGCCCTCGGCAAAGGTACTCAGGTCCAGTCCAACCCGGCTCCAGTAGCCGATAAATCCGAGGGCCACGATGGTCCCCAGGGCACACCCGAACAACACGATGAAAACGGACTCCAGGTACAGCATAGCCCGGATTTGCCGGGGCCGCACACCGTTGGCGCTCATGATACCGATCTCATGAATCCGTTCGAAAATGACCATCAAAAACGAGTTGATGATCGTAAATGCAATGGCCGTAAACAAAATCACCACCAGCAGTACACCGGAATAATCGTACATCTGAAGCATCACGACCAACATCGGATAGCGGTCTTCCCAGGATAAGACTTCCAGCTTCTCCTGCGGGAGCCTGGCCCTTACCTCCTGCATGGCCCCGGCCAACTCCACCCCCGGATCAAGCCGAAGGGACACAACAGAAGCCTGGCCCGGGCCATACCCGATCAAATCACGCGCGGCCGTCTGGGTGATGAAGACGGTTGATTTGTCAAAGTCACTGCTTGTACTTTTGAATAGACCGACCACCCGAAAGGCCCCGGCCCCGATTTCGTTATCGAGGTCGTTGGCCATGAGCACCACTTTTTCGCCGAGGGTCACGTTGAGTTTTTCGGCCATGGCCTGGCCGATCACGACAGATGCGTCTCCGCCTTCAGCTTCCAGATAGGTCCCTTCCACCACAGACTCTGCCACGGACGTTACAGTGGGTTCAATTACGGGATCAACCCCCAGAATGACGACACCGGCAGCCTGCTCGGCGCTATTGACCATGCCGGGCGATGAAATCCGGGAGGCCACAGCCATGCCTTCGGCTCCGGCTAACGATTGTTCTATTGCACGAACATCGTCCAGGATTAGCTTGATGTCCGGATTTTCCTGGTATCCTTCCTGCGCAATCTGAATATGCCCCCCTTGCAGGTGTAAGGATGAACGAATCATCTCAGCAGAGATGCCATCCATAAAACTTACCGCGCCCAGAAAGCTGAACACACCGATGGCAATGACCAATACCAGTACGGTCGTCCGACGGGTATTCCGCCAGAGGTTTCGCCATGCGATTTTTGTCATGATAGACATGGCTGCATTACCGCTTGGTTAAGGCTTCGATGGGGGTCATGCGCTGTACCTTGTAGATGGGGTACAGCATGGCCAGCACCGAGGCAATGGCCACCCACCGCATCGGCTGGACGAACACGCGGGGCCGGACCGAAAACGTGATGGCTTCGAGGTTGAACCCGAAGTCCTCGTAGATATCAATGAGGTTCTGGCTCAAGGGAATCGACTGGTCTTCGAGGGTCAGGGCGAGGATCAGGATGGCGAGCAAGCCGACCATCAGCGCGATGAACACTTTGAAGAACAGTTCCGCCATCACGAGCAAACTGATCTGGTAGGGTTTCATCCCAATGGCCTGCATGACCCCGAACTCCTGCGTACGCTCCAGGACGCTCATGGTCGTGGTATTGAAGATCTCAAAGCCGAGAAGCAAAAGCAGGAAGAAATAGAAAATCATATTCCCGGCATCATCCAGTGCGCGGGTTTGCTGTAGCTCGGGCATCAGCTCACGCCAAGGCATCACCTCATAATCCGCCTCGGGTAACTGGGCCTTCAGGTTGGCCGCGTAAACATCGGCCTGCTGAAAATCGTCAGTGCGGAGGACCAGTTCGGTGAAGCGGCCTTGCATGGCAAAGAGTTCCTGTGCATCCTGCAACGTCATGATCATCATAGACCGATCCACATCCGGGGACCCGGTCCGGAGCAATCCCTTGACGGCATACAGATCGGCTCCCATTTCGTTACGATACCCCTGCGTGAGGGCCACGACGGTATCGCCTACTGCAACCGAGAGGTTTTCGGCCATGGTACGCCCGAGCAATACATGGTGGTCGTCGCTTGAGGTCAGGGCCTGGCCTTCGGTTAGATTGGTGGAGAAGGATGTGACGTTTTGCTCGGCCTCCGGTTCGATCCCCAGGATTACCCCGCCCGTACTGGATGCATCCGAACTCACCAGGCCGAACCCGGTCAGACGCTTGCTGAAGTTGGAGACCTGGGGATAGGCTTTGAAGAAGTCGGCCCAGTCTTGCTCGGCGGTGGTGAGTGCGTAATTGAAGGTTTGCTCGTCGTCGTATCCGGCGCGGTGGATTTGAAGCTCACCCGAAAAGAGCCGAACGGCATGGCTTTCCATGGCCTCGTAGGTACCATTCTGGACCGAATTTGCAAATGCGATGAGTAATACCGAGAAGGTAATCGCCCCCATGGTAAGCAGGCTCCGGCGACGGTTCCGCCAGACGTTTCGCCAGGCCAACTTGAGGTATTTCATCGCCGGGCACGCCGAAGGTTTTGTTGGGTGAATGTGGATTTGGGGATGCGCTTGTCGAAGTTGGTTTCCATCATCACCATGATCGTCTTGTGGCCGGGTTTTTTATCGTCCACCAGTTCCATCCGGGCCGGGATGGTGCGCCCGCCCATGGGTTTGATGTCTGAAAAGTGTAAGGTTCGGATGGGTTCATCCCGTTCGTTGTAGTACACGGCACGAACAGGAATGTAGTCTTCCTTCCGAATCCACTCCACCACACGGTCCCACGTTACGGGTGCATCAGGTTTGGCCTTGAGTTCAATTTTGTAAACCGGCTGTCCGTCCAGTTCTTCTTCCCCCAGGAGGTGATGGGAATAATCCTCGACAATACTGGATTCCTTGACCAGGTCGTCGTTGGTCAGGTCGGTACCCATCCACGACTGAAGCATCATCGAGGGGGGAATCTTGATGGCCCGGTTGATTTTGGGGACGTATTGCCACATCTCCCGCTCAATCTTCAGAAAGGATACCCCACGGTCCTTGGCGGGCTCCAAGATGCGGATAAACGATTTTTCCGTGCCCGCATTCCAGTATTCGAGCGTCATGGAGCGCTCCCAATCCGGCCGAACAACACGGATCTCCTGAATCCCTTGCTGGGAATCTCCCCGCATCAATGCATCAGAGGCCTTAACAATTTCCGTAGCCGTAGGCTGAGCAACAAGAAGCCCCGGCAAGAGTAGCAAAATGAAATAAATACCGGGGAGGCTAAGGCGTATGGACATACAGATAAATAGGCTTCAGTAAGCAAACGACGTCCAGCGTACGCCGCATGCCGCACGCCAGTTTCCTGCATAAAAAAAGGAGCCGACCTGCAGCCTCGGCTGGCCGGCTCCTGATCCCTTTACCCTCACTATGCGTTGATTTGCATATACAAACCTGGTCATGATGGCGAAATGCATATGGCCAACACAAGCAAGCTTGCGGGTGCTAACTTCGGACCTTGTCAAGTGTTTAGCTAACGGGATTTCTTGGCAAAGCATGTAGGGGAGATCCTGCGCAGGATGTGGGTGAAACCCTTACAAGGTTTCGCGTACGATGTTTGACGCACAACGTACAACTATTGTTATCTCTTATAAACATTCTGCTTAAGCATGGCACGTATTGGAAATTCCTGGTTTGAACGCGTCTGGATTGGGCGGTGATCTTGTAAGGTATCCCCCTACATTTTGAAGAGGATTACCTCGGGGGGATATCCAGGGCTTCATAGCCATAGGGTTGAAGATAAGGACCGGCACGGTCGTAAAATTCGACCAGATTCGGAAGGAATTCCGAGTAGACCTGAAAGTTGTACCGAATGATTCGCCCTGTAAACGCATCCTGAACGCCAATAAATTGATTTAATGTTGCCTCGTTGATTTTTTCGATGTAGTCTTGCAAGGCGTAGGCATTGACAATCGCGTTGGCCGTTTCGAAATCGATATACTCAAATGCACCGGTTGCCAACGCGGCCTGATACGAGCCGGACCGAATAAACGGAGGTGCCGCTCCCGACCATCCCGGGAGTTTATTCGGACGTACTTCGTCCAGATCGGTTGCCTGTGCCACGCTGTCAATCTGGGCAATGATCATCTTTATGTAGGCCGTCTTTTGGGTTGCCTGCATCCTGTTCTGAGACAACTCCCGTGCAATACTCCGCAGCACCGCATCCGTAGTCTCGGCCCGTGCCCGGTCCGCACGCCATTCGTTGACCCAAAAGCCGAGTGCCACCCCAAACACCAGGGTTAGCAATTCGGCGAGCAGAGCCCCCCACCGGATCGAGGTCGTCTTGCTGATTGATTTCAACATGTTTTATTCGTTCTACGTGCGACGTTCTACGTAATCCGTTCCATCCTGCTTTATACAGCCGGAATGGTCAGGGCATCCGAAGCATGAAGTGCTTCATGGCCGATATTGATGGCAACCGAGCCGCGCAGGCCGATGTCAACGCCAGCTATGGTATTCGGATCATTGCGATGAACATGGTCCAGGAAGGAAACCAGTTGGGTACGGGTAGAATTGGCATTGGCCTGCACCGCAAGCGGGGCCCCCCTGCTTTCCCAGGGATCGTTTTCCCACTTGAGGGTTTTGCCGGATGTAATGATTTGCGCATCGGCTTCGGCATCCGGCGTTTCGGCCCAGCCGGGGTCTTCTACACCGGCTTCCTTGTAGAGCAGCCCGCGCCGTTCCGTCAGCATGAGGGTGCCGTTGGTACCCATGATCAATTCGGAGGCTCCTTCGAAAGCATTGGTCTGAATGGAAGAGAACGTTACCCGAACATCGTACGGTTCGCCTCCTGCTTCATAGGGGGGCTGATGGTGGTTATAGATACAATAGATGTTGTCGAACACTTCGCGCCCGTCGCGCCAGTAATCGAGTCCGCCGGTGGCCATCACTTGATAGGGATAGGTGCCGAGGAACCATGCGGCCACATCCATCTGATGACTGGCCAGTTCCGTTATGAGGCCGTGGGAGTAGGGATGATACAACCGCCAGTTGATACGCCGTTCCAGTGCTTCCCACTGAGGGTCTGTCTTGGGTGCCGGCACGGGCCTCCGCCAACTCCCGTTGCGGTGCCACTGGCACTTTACCGATGTGATGCGCCCCAATCGGCCTTCCTCGACCCATTGTCTGGCCGTCTGGTAGATGCTGCTGGACCGACGCTGAAACCCCACCTGGAAAACGGCTTCTTTGGAGGCTACCAGTTCCGCCAACTGCTGGGCCTGCTCGTTACTGTAGCACATGGACTTCTCGCAAAACACCCCAGCCCCCGCTTCCAGCGCCTTGGCCGACATCTCATAATGCAGATGCAGCGGCACGGCCACCACCACGGCCTGGGGCTGAATGTCCTTGAGCATCTGATCGTAATCCAGAAAGGACTTCACCTGTGGCCCTGCCGCCTCTGCCCCATTGGCCAGGTGGGGTTCGTAATCATCGCACACGGCCACAATCTCGGCCTGTTTGATGGTGGTCAGGTTGCGGACCAGCTCCGTCCCCCGCCCGCCTGTGCCCACCACTGCCACACGAACCGTATTCCGACGGCCCATATTTTTTAGGATGTATGGCCCACCAAAAGCCAGCGTTGAAGATTGGGCAAGAAAGGTGCGACGATCGATGGGTTTCATACGGGTCAAGACGTAGGATGAAGCCAGGATACCTCCACTTCACCATTCTGCGGATGAAGCCAGGCAACCTGTAATATGGCAAGCCCGGGATTGGACTGCAAGAACAAACGGACGGTTTCACGCCCCATCATCAAGAAGGCCGTAGACCATACTTCAGCAGCCAGCGCTGTTGGGGCAAAGACGGCGCATATGGCCGCTTCGGTGAGGGGTTGTCCGGTGTGGGGATTAATCAGGTCAGAGACGTGCCCCTCGGTCGGGAAATGTCCAGAGCACGAAAATCCGCCCTCCTGTAGCACCCATTCCAGCGGCGATGCCCCCTCAAAGGGTGGAGCCATGTAAAGCGGCCAGGGGTGCCCGTTGGCATGCATACCTTTGGCCCAAACAGAACTCGTCCCCCCATGCATGAGCGCATCGGTAATGCCGTACCGTTCTAAAATCTTTCCCGCACGGTCAAGCGCATATCCCTTGCCATATCCCCCAAGATCGAGCGCAACATCCTTATTGAAAAACTGCACCAGACGCGCCTGAAGATCCCAACCTATCTTTTCTTCAAATTGACCCGTTCCGGCAACGGCCACATTGAAATAACCTTTCGTGGCCGTATACCAATGGGCGGCATCCTGCAAGACTTGCATGAGTTCTATAGAGACCTGGACTGAACCGGAAACGGCTTCCTGGTTTAGTCGGGCGACCTCGGCTGCCGGATCATACCTGGACAACAAGCCTTCAACCCGCCGAATTTCCTCCATTACCAACTGTCCCACTGCCTCCAGATGCACATCATCTTCCCCGACCAACCACAGCTCAAAGTGGGTCGCCATAGCGCGGCAGGATTTGTAAACGGTCTGGCTCATCAATAACCTGTTGTCTCAGTGGTCATCAGAAGATCAAAGATGAAGGATCGATAGTCAAGAGCCATTGACATTCCACTCTCAACAATGCGAATCAAGAGTAGAAAGCGAGCATGAACATGGCCGCAGCGAGCCGACCATAGACATGAACCATCAAGCCTTTGGTCGAACGCACTTTTGAGGCTACTTCAATGCCCGTTTTCTCATTGATCCAGTTGAATAAACTTTCTATCGGCTGTCGCACCCGACTCACTGCCGTTGATTCGAGTTTCTGATCAAAATACAAACGTTTCTGCCCCTTCTTTCGCTTGACGGGGGTATATAGCGTAACATTCTGTTCTTTCTTAAGTTGCTCTTTGAGCTTGTCGTCACTGTAGATCTTGTCAGCGAAGAGTTCGCAGTCTTGCAAATACCCAAACAAGGGCCGAGCAAAACTCAAGTCATTCTCTGAAGCTGCTGAAATATGCAGCACCTCTGGTAAGGGAATCGACTTGTTTTTCCGAGTGGCCAAGGCATGCACTTTGACACCATGATAATAGGTCTTCTGCGAGCTACAATAGCCCTTGTTGGCCACTTCACGGGCCACACGGGCACTACCGCTTCGACTGTTGTTTGCCAGCATCACCGGCATCGAATCCAAGATCTTGACCGATTCGACTAAGTGCTTACGCCCAGCTTGCCGGAGCATGGGTTCAATCAAGGCGTGAAAAACAGACCCGAGTGTGTTAACACGGTTTGCAAAAGCCTGATAACTCGGCAAGGCCGGAAACCAATCGAGTAGATGGTCCCGAGCGTAATCATGTATGGTTTTTATTTCTCTATGTTTACGCATAATGCCGAACAAGTAAAGCGTGATCGCTTCTTGGTCGCTGAACGCAGGCTTGTTGTTATTACTGAATCTCTGGGCGTGCACCCAAAGGCCGTCTTCAAGTTGATCAGAGACGAACAAAAACAGGTCAATAAGCTTATATTGCCAATCCATAGAGCGTCGATTTGGTGTTTTGAGTGAGGGTTTGAAGATTCACTCTTAACATCTCGGCGCTCTATCGGGTTCTCAACCCTTGATTCGCATCAACAATTATTTTTCAATCACCAACCACCACACGAGGCGTAGCCGACTGTACGAAATAAATCACCAATCTCTATCCCCCATGCCCCTCCGCTTGCTTTTAATACTACTCACCGTTCCGGTATGCCCGGCCCATGCGCAGGTCAACCTAGCCTTGAACCGGCCCGTTGCCGCTTCATCTTCGGAGGCCTGTTGTGGGAATGATAAGGCCAGCTATGCCGTGGATGCGCGATCTGAAACCCGTTGGGAAAGCAATTGGCGTGACGAGGAGTGGATTTACGTAGACCTGGGGACCCATTATGCGATTGAGCGTGTGGTCCTCCGCTGGGAGAATGCCTATGCGAAACGCTATGTGATTGAGGTGTCTGACCTGGCCGAACACTGGCAACCCATCCACACCGAAACCCAAGGAGAGGGGGATGTAGACGACCTCACCAACCTATCCGGAACCGGCCGGTACATCCGGATGCGCGGGATTGAACGGGGCACTCCATTCGGCTACAGCTTATGGGAATTTGAAATCTACGGTCGCCAACCGGGTGCCCCTCGGGCCTCGTTCATGGTGCCCCTCGGGCCGGTATTTATCCATGACGCTGTGGCCTTTGATGCCTCCGCTACACTTGATGCAGAAGGCGATCCAATGATACACTACTGGGATTTTGGAGATGGGACCTCTGGAAAAGGGGTAACAACAGTCCATGCCTATGCCGCTCCCGGGACCTACACCGTCACCTATACTGCATCGGACCGGGCTGGTTTTTCGGACCAGTTGCAACGGAACCTCGTGGTCCACGACCGTGCCCCAACCCCTGCCTTCAACCTGTCCAGTATCTATCTGCCTCCCGGTGATTCGGTCTTTTTTGATGCCATGCCCTCCATCGACCATGACGGCGAAATCCAGGCCTATACCTGGGACTTTGGGGATGGGTCAACCGGCGTAGGTCGTACCACGGCCCATGCCTATACCGCTCCCGGTGAATATACCATTACCCTGGCCGTCACAGACAACGACGGGCAAACCACCCGTACGGCCCATGACCTCGAAATAGCCCCTAAACGGCCCATTCGATTCCGAAACGGACGACCCATTCCCCGGACCATCGTTACAACCGACGGAGAAATAGACGACCGAAGTTCGTTCACCCGCCTGTTGCTCTACACCAATGACTTCGATCTGGCCGGCATCGTCCCGACCAACTCGAAATGGCAAAAAGATGGGCATGGCATCGGCTGGATACTGGACCTGATCGATCAATATGAAAAAGTTTACGCCAACCTGCTGGCCCACGACCCCCATTATCCCAAACCCATGGCCTTACGCAACCTGATCCGAGTGGGCAATGAAGACCGACATAAAATGCACCAGTATGGTACGGAGAACTTTTCACCCGGCGCAGACCTCATCGTATCGGTGTTGTTGGATGACGACCCTCGGCCTGTCTGGTTGCAAGCGTGGGGAGGAACCAATACCATTGCCCAGGCCCTGTGGCAACTCAAAAACGAGTTCCCGGAAGAAGAAGCCAAACGCGCCCTGGCCAAAGCCCGGATCTACGCCATCGCCAATCAGGACAGTACCATCTTCAAGCTCCCCGAACTGGTACCGGAAGCCCCCCTGGTCCTGAATTACCAGTTCATGGCCGTCAACTACCAACACGCGGGCCACCCATATTCTGACGATGAAATGTTCAGCCCGGCCTGGTTGAACGAACACATCAAGCAAAACCACGGCCCGCTCGGGACCGCCTATCCCCAGGACTATTTTAGTGAAGGCGACTCTCCCGCCTTCTTCCACCTCATGAACACCGGCCTCCGAAGTGATGAAAACCTAGCCTACGGCGGCTGGGGTGGGCGTTTTCAGATCAAACAAGGCCAGTTCTGGGTCGATGCCCAGGATGATGGAGATACCCTTAAACCCCTCTGGCGATGGCTCCCGGCGCTGCAAAACGACGTTGCAGCCCGGATGGACTGGACCGTCACTTCTACCTACGCAGAGGCCAACCACACCCCCGTTGCAGCACTAGTCCACCCTGACGACCTGATGGTAACATCAGGCGACACCGTTCACGTCGATGCACGCCCCACCCATGATCCTGACGGCAATGCCCTCACCTATCAGTGGTGGATCTATCCTGAAGCCGGAAGCTATGCCGGTGAGGTACCTGTTCATCTGGCAGACAGTCCCCAAGCCTATCTCATTGCCCCGGATGTACCCCGGCCCCAAACCCTCCACCTCATCCTGACGATAAAAGATGACGGGACCCCTTCGTTAACGGCGTACCGCCGGGTAATTGTCACCGTACAGCCCAAACATTAGAGCGTGCGACGTGAAGGTGGCGTTCTCATTTCTTAGCACAAGTCTCCCAGCAGTCTTTACCTGTTTTTAATCCCGACGTTATTGGTCCTATGAAATAGTCTTTTTATTTTGTTGACTAACGGTCAATTTTTATCTGTTGGTTAATTTAATATAGATTAGGACTTACGCAGCCAACGCCATTTTGAGGGTTGGATTACGCAGTTGTTCAATCATGTAGTCAGCCAGTAAATCGCGTTTGAGCGCATAGATGGTCGTAGCGAACTCACCTGCCAATGCCTTCAGACGTACCCACACCAATATCGCGCAACCAATATGATTGCGTTGAATTCGCTCTTTGCGGCATTGACACCGTTCGATTCCCGTCGTCTGCTTGACTTCACGGTGGGCCTGCTCAATCTTCCAACGAAAGCCACAGACCTCTTCGGTGACTTCCAATGAATCTTGAGCTACATCATTGGTGATGAGGTAGTCCGTGCGGTCGGTTGAGACCACAATCCGAAACAGGCGTACGTGATGTCCTGAAGGCATCTTCTTGAGATGAATCACTTGGCCGCTGGCTTCATCTTCGCGGGTCCAAGCTAGGCTATCGACGCGCTGGTATCCAGAGACCGGAGATAGATTCACCTGCCGATTGGCTTTGATCGGGCAATAGTAGATCTTGCCCAATCGCTCGATCAACTTCAAAATCGGCATCGTTGCATACCAAGTGTCCATCAAAACGGTCGAATAGAGCAGCCGTTTATGAAAATGGGCCTGTTTGAGCATCTCGTCTACATGATCAAGCTTGGTCTTGCCGTCGGTCTCAGGGGCATAGATGCGATAGTCGATTACCCAGAAACGGTCCAGTTTCGGGTTGACATAGACACAGGTCACAACGCCGATGCCTTTGATGACCTGTTTACGGTTGCCACTCCATTGGCGACGGACCATGTCGATGGCATGGCTATAGTTTTTGTCCAAGACCGTATCATCAAAGACGAGATAGCCATCCTGATGCTGCACGACTTGGGTTTTGACATTGTCCCAAACCAAGCGTGGGGTGATCTTCTCGTCGGCCAGGTATCGGTTGATCGTATCATGACTCCATCGGCGATTGCCCGTCGCTGTTTGCGCATGATCGGCGAAGTAGGTCAGCGTGTAGTTGATCTGGGTCGAGAGCAGAAATTGGCAATAATCCAAGCGGGTCATAGTAGATCTGGAATGAACGTTGAACATGCCATAGTTTACAACGAAATCACTACTTTTGCGTAAGTCCTAAGATATGAAACCTCTTCGTTGGGCGATGTCGGCTTTGTTTTTTGTACCGGCATCTCTGTTTTACCTGTGGGGCAGTTCCGGGCGGTTATCCGAGGCCGAGATGACGGAATTGAAAGCCTATGCGCCTCCGGCTGCGCGTTCTGATGTTTTTACAGTGATGACGTACAATGTGGGCTACCTTTCGGGGATGTCCAATAACCAGGCCGTTGCTCCGGACCCAGCCTTGTATGCGGCCAACCTCAAACAGGTAGAGCGGGTGATGCAGGCCCTTCAACCGGATGTGGTGGGGTTGCAGGAAGTTGATTTTTCTTCGCACCGCTCCCAGTATGTCGATCAACTGGATGCCCTTGCCCAGGCGGGCGGATTTGCCTACGGCGCGAAGGCCGTGAATTGGGATAAACGGTATGTGCCCTTCCCTTATTGGCCCTATGAAGCCCAATTTGGCAGCATCCTTTCCGGGCAAGCCGTACTGAGCCGGCATCCGATCTTGTCCCATGGGCGTATTGCCCTCGAACGACCGGCGGCCACCCCCTTCTATTATGATGCGTTTTACCTTGACCGCCTCGTCCAAACCACCCTCATCGACCTGGGCCGTCCGGTCATGGTGATGAACGTACACCTTGAAGCCTTCGACCAATCCAGTCGTGAGAATCAGGCCCGGTATGTCCGCGCCCTGTACGAACAGTACCGTGTGCAATACCCGGTTCTCATTATTGGCGATTTTAATAGTGTTCCCCCCTCAGCCTCCCGTAAAACAGGCTTTCCCGGCTACCCCGAGGATGACTTTTCTGAAGACCAGACCATTGCCATCCTGACGGAAGCCTCTTCCCTAAAGGCGGCCTTCTCTGATCATCCCGTTGAAGAAGCCCATGGCTTCACCTACCCCTCTGCCAATCCCCTGATGAAGCTGGACTACGTCTTTTACGATGCAGCGCACATCACCCCTGTAGAGCGCTTCGTAGCCGCCGAAACCGGAGAAGCCTCGGATCACCTCCCGGTTTTAATGCGCTTCAGGATTAAATAAGTCATGTTACGCAGATCAACTACACGCTCACCGACGCCAGCGTGGGCTATTGGCTCATTTGCTCAGACAGCATCCGCGAACCGGTTGAAGGACGAGGTGGTCTGGTATTCCGATCATATTCTACGGTTACGCGCGCGGGGAATCGCAACATGAAATAGGTGCCTTTCCCTTTCTCGGATTCTACGGCGATAGCCCCTCCCATGAGTTCCGTCAGATGTTTACAGATGGATAACCCCAGCCCACTCCCCTCAAAATGACGGGCCTCACCCGTAGATTCTTGCCTGAATTTGTCGAAGATGTAGGGCAAAAACGATTTACTGATCCCCACACCCGTATCCTTGACCCAGATGCGCACCTCATCATTGATCCCCCGGACCCCCACCGTGACTTGGCCAGATTCCGTAAATTTGATCGCGTTTCCAATCAGGTTTGACAGGATGCGTTCGAGAATATCGCGGTCCAGTTCAACTTCAATGAGGGTTGCTTTAGGGAGGATCAGGTGCATCCCCAGCCCTTTTTTGTTGGCTTGCGGCCTGAAGAAATCCACAGAATCCGTTACGAATTCTATCAAATTCATAGGCTGCTTGTTCAGGTAAAACTTTCCGCTCTCCAGTTGGGCCAGGTCCAACACAGAGTTGATCGTGCGGAGCAACCGATTGCCGCCCTTTAAAATGAGGGGTACCAGTTCCTTGTTTTCTTCGCTGAAATCGTCTTTGAGCAAGGATGCAAAGCCAATCACAGCCGTCAGCGGGGTGCGTATCTCATGGCTCATATTCGACAGGAAGGCCGATTTCAGGCGGTCCAGTTCCCGCAATCGCTCGTTGGTTTTCCGCTCTCTTTTCAGTTCCTGCTGGTTGTACTTCAGTTCCAATTTCCGGCGCGTCAGGTAGATCTGTAACCGTACCAAAAGTACAGCGGCCACCAGAAAGAAGAACAGATAGAGCAAATTGGCCCACCAAGCCCTGTACCAAGGTGGCCGGACGGTGAGTTGCAATACGGCCCCTTCTTCGTTCCAAACACCATCGCTATTAGCTGATATGACCTGAAACATGTACTCTCCAGGCTCCAGGTTGGTGTAGGTGGCCTTGCGCTCAGAACCGGCACGCCGCCAACCGCTGTCAAATCCGACCAATTTATAAGCGTACTCGTTGTTCTCAGGGTAGGTATAGTGCAAACCGGCAAACTCAAAGGTTATGACCGAAGCTTCATGCGGCAGGGCCACGTTCTTCGCGTAGGTAATCAGGTTTGCAGATTCATTGGGAGACGATCTAAGAATGGAGCGGTCAAACAACTTAAGATCACGCAAGATGACCGTCGGCTGAACCGAGTTTTCTTGCAAGGCATCATACTGAAACATGTTTAACCCATTGATACCACCGAAGTACAGCATTCCGCTTCGGCCGCTATGGGCAACCCCGATCTCATAATCTGCCGATTGGATTTGCCACTCAGTCCCATACGCCTCGAATAGTTTATCTTTGGGATCGTAACGCGCAAGCCCCCTGTTGGTACTGAGCCACAAGAATCCACCCTGGTCTCGCACGATCCCCTTCACATAGTTATTTGGCAAATTACTGTTTTCAGTACTGTAGGTGGTAAATGTTTCTGTGACGGGATTGTAGTGTTGCAGGCCGATGTCCGTCCCAATCCAGAGCATGCGCGACGCCCCCTCTTCGAGGTACAAAGACAGTATCGAATTACTTATCATACCATCCTGATCATCCAACTCATGTCCATAGCGATAAATGGTACTTGAGGTGTAGTCGATATAGTTTAAGCCGGAATTATAGGTCCCAACCCATATCCCTTGCGTCGTCCCTACCATAGATACAATGTGATCCCCACTTATACTCTGTCCATCATCGGGATCATGGAGATACCGGACAAAAGTACCCTGTTGGGGATCAAACAGGTTTAACCCGGCCTCGGTACCCACCCACAGTTTCCCATTCGGGGCATCCAGCATTACTGTTACCGTGTTGTGGCTAATACTGGACGGGTCATTCGGATTATGCCGGTAACGCGTAAATCTGCCGGATTGGGGATGATACCGATTCAACCCTCCATTTTTTGTGCCCACCCATATGGTTCCAGCGGCATCCTCAAACAAAGCCGTGGCAAACATATCACTGATCGAGGATGAATCATAGGCCTTGTGTACAAAGTGCTCGATATTCGAGGTGCCATGCCTAAATCGGCTCACCCCACCGCCCATCGTACCCACCCATACGCTACCCTCCCGATCCTCAATCACACTCCCCACCTGAGCAACCCCTAACGTGATCGGTCTCGTGATATCATTGTTATACAAGCTGATTTGGCCACGGTTGACATCAAACCAGGAAACCCCTTGCCCATCAGAACCTACCCAAAGAATACCGAAACGGTCAAAAAACAGACAGTTTATTGATGATTCATTCAAGCCATCCCGTCCGTTTCTCCGTTCCATCACATGCGAAACCGTACCCTCATCTATATCCAGTTGATGTAAGCCTCCTCCCTCGACCCCATACCAAAACCGGCCATCGACTGATTGGAGCATGTCTGTGATATGCCCTGAACCGAATTTGTGGTGCGCGTTCTGCGTGGCTTGATAATGATCAAACGCTCCCCTCTTTTGCATTCTGCTCAGGCCCTTGGGTGTTGAAACCCACAAGCTGCGGTCAGGGGCTTCATACAGTGCCAGCACGTAATTATCAGATAAGCCAAGCGGATTCCCTTCCTCTTTTTGGTAACGGGTTATTTCTCCGGTAGAGGGATCCAGCTTATTAATTCCACCTTTGGCCGTTCCAATCCAAATGCTGCCGTCATAGCCCGTCATGAGGGCTGTAATTTCGTCATCGCTCAGGCTTTCAGGTTGCATAGGGTCGTTTCGAAAGCGTGTAACGAGGCCGGAATTGGGATTGAGGCGGTTGAGTCCAGCATCGAGGGTACCTACCCAAATGCTGCCGTCAACCCCGAGGGTCAGGGCCGAGATTTTATTGCTACTGATAGAGCTAAGGGCCTGGGGATTATGGCCAAAATGGCGAAACTGATTCGTCTGCGGATTCAGACGATCCAAACCGGCATCACGGGTACCCACCCAGATATGCCCCAGGTTATCCACCAGTAAGTCCGTGAGCCGGTGGCTGCTTAGGCTATTCGGGTCGTCGGCAAGTGGACGGAAGATATCGACCTGATACCCATCGAAACGATTAAGGCCATCCTGTGTAGCGAGCCAAATAAAACCCAATTCGTCCTGAGCAATGGCTTCAACGGTGCTATGGGACAAGCCGTCAGAGGCCGTGAGGTGTTGAAAGGGGTACGCAAATTGGGCATAAAGAACAGATTGAGGGACAAGTAACCCAAGCGCACAAACGAGTGCACAAATAGCCCCGATGCGTACTTTGTACGCGCACTTCTGCGTATGTACTTGACAAGAGAACAAGCCTTGTGGCCTCCCAGAAATATCTGCCCTTTATTTGCCTCAGTGCTGAATATACGGCATTTTTCGTAAAATGGGTAATTTTGAACACGCATGATGCCTGAAGCACTGGCCCTTTCCGAGCCCAAAATCATCTCACAATCACACCATCACCTATGGCTTCCTTACCTACTGAATTTGCAGACCTTGAGGCCGTAACGACTGAAGATGTTGAACGGGCCCACCGACGCCTGGCCGGCATCGTAAACCAGACACCGGTCTGTACCTCTCGCACAGTTAACCAACGAACGGGAGCCGAAGTCTTTTTCAAGTGTGAGAACTTTCAACGCACGGGGGCCTTCAAATTCAGGGGGGCATACAATGCCATCGCGCAACTTTCACCCGCGCAACGGGCAGCCGGTGTGCTCACCTATTCTTCCGGCAACCACGCCCAAGCCATCGCGCTGGCAGGTGCTCTGCTGGGCGTTCACACAGCCATCATTATGCCGCAGGATGCACCTGAGGTCAAACGGCAAGCAACGGCCAGCTATGGGGCTGAAATTATCCTCTACGACCGAGCCGAACGATCCCGGGAAGCCCTGGCACATGAACTCAATGCGGCCAGAGGCGCAACCCTCATCCCCCCCTATGATCATCCACATGTCATTGCAGGACAAGGCACTGCGGCCTGTGCATTGTTTGAAGAGGTTGGTGCACTTGATGTACTGGTGGTCTGTTGTGGCGGTGGGGGTTTCCTCTCCGGCTCGGCGCTGGCCGCCAAAGCCAGACCTGAGAACGTACACGTGGTTGGGGTTGAACCTGAAGCCGGTGACGATGCCACCCGTTCCTTTTATTCCGGTACCCTACAATCAGTTGAAAACCCAGACACCATCGCCGATGGTGCCCGCACACCTTATCTCGGGCGTTATACCTTCCCGCTCGTCTGCCATCATGTAGATCAGATGGTGACGGTCTCTGACGACGCACTCATCCGTACCATGTACTTTATGTGGCAACGGATGAAATTGGTGGTGGAACCCACGGGCGTCCTGGCCGCAGCCGCTGTCCTTGAAGGAAAAGTAGCGGTCCAAGGCGCACGGGTTGGGGTGTTGATCAGCGGAGGAAATGTCGATCTGCAATATGCCGCCCACCTATTTACGCGGCTCGGTAAGTGAGATAAACCGATCCAGTTCATCCTGTAGCTGTATTTTCAATGGATGTAAGCGGGGGTCGTTGTGCTGATCTGCGATTTCCAGCACCGATTCAAAGTACCACCTTTGCGAAACGGGCCCGGCGCTCAGGGCACGACGGCCCTCTCCATTTGAAAAAATATCAATGCCTTTGCTTAAGGCCTGGTTCATGGACCACAGGTTATGCAGCTTGTCGGCCAGGCTTATGGCCAGGGAAGAAACCGTCCCGTTCTCCAACTGCTCCAGGTACTGTTCCTTTCGATCTTGCCAGGTGTACCATCTGCCCAGCGGATCTTTCTTCATCTCGGTTACGCCACGTACATAATCCGCGACCTCAGCACCCATCTCCCGGACCAGTTGATCGAACGAAAACACCTCTGCTTCGCTGTTTTCATCTTCAAGGATGTCATGTAAGAATCCTGCTGCAACGGTGGCATCGTCCCACCCGACCCGTTGAAGGGTCATGGCAACAGCCGTGAGATGGGCCATGACCGGTGTACGTACCCTTCCCCCACCGTTTCGCCCAAAAGCCGGTTTCCGCCACTTGCTCTTTCGATACGTTTGATCGTGCCATTCAGAGGCCAGTTCAATAGCCTGCTCGATGAGTGGGGAAAAGGGTACAGCAAGATCGGTAGGATTCATAGTTAGAGGTCAAACACCTGATGGGCATGTGTATCAACGGCTGCATCATGAAGCCACCGTTCTGGAAGGTCTGTTCCGTACTTGTTCATAAAATAGAGGACGGACAACTTACGTTCCTGCAATTTCCCACCTGGGTAAAGATGGGCCTGAGCACGGGCCAGTTGATCCTTTAAGACATCGTGCGTTCGCTTTTCTGCACGTAGTACCTTGTCTTTATAGTGGTTAAGCTCTTTCATGATCGTAGCACGCAGGGCTTCGGCAGTACGTCCCAGGGTTGCATCCACACCCGATGTCACCATCTTCAATTGCGAAATAGACTGGTTGATCGGCGCCATCGCTTGCTTAAACGACGCATTTAGATCCACATCCATATGGGCTAAAACCTGACGACCAAACAGCACATCCAGGGGCTCAGCGAGTGCCCCCAGGCTGATCTGTTCCCGGTCAAGAATCTTGCGGATCTTCTTTTCCACCAGCGTGATGCTGGCTCGGGGATACACGATGGGCATGGGGATGCCGGCCCATTCATAGAGGGCTTTGAATTGCGCGAAGTACGCCGTTTCTCCAGGGCCGGCGATGTAGGCAGCCGTCGGTAGCAACCAATCCTGCATCATCGGCCGGAGGACCACATTGGGGCTGAATCGCTCCGGTTGCTTTTCAAGAAGCGCCAATAACGCTTTGGTACTATAAACGCGATTGGTTCCTTTGAGGAGAATCTTATTGGGGTCCTCTTCATCCGCCACCAGAGGATACCGCCCCTTTTCCTCCAAGAGAAAAAGGTTCAGGGACCGGGGATGCACTTGTGCATGATAGTCCTCTGCCAACAAAGCTGAGGTATTGGACAATAACTGAAAAGACGTCTGGCGTTCCTTGATTTCCTTCTGAAACAACGGTGCTGCAAGTTGCTTTAGTCTGGGATCGTCGGGATAAATGAATACCAATCCGGCATTGGGGAACAGGCTGCGCATGAGCAGTGCAAAGGCATCTTTGAACGTATGCCCCGGCTTATAGGCCGCCCGAACGGCTGCCATCAACGCCGGCTTAAAGTCTGTTGGCGGCAGGGCTTCATCGAGGGCATCAACAACTTCATTGATCTGCTCCGTAAAGGCAATCCGCCCCACCGGCCCCAGGTTGCCCTCAGCCGGGGGTTCATGACCTGTATACGTCAGGCTTACCAGATCATTGCCCTTCAAGATATGGGTAGAAACCACTTCCGCAAGGTCGTGGTCTTCCCCCTCCAACCAGAAAACGGGAATGGCCGGACGCCCGGTAAGCACTTCCAGGCGCTGGGCCATCTGAATGGCTGTGATCGTCTTATAGACCGTATAGAGCGGCCCCAGGAATAGCCCGAGTTGTTGCCCGGTGACGACGGCTATTGAATCTGACCGCCGGAGGGCTTCGATATGGGCCGGCACGTTATCATCTGCCCCCCAAGCTGCGTTTTGGTCCAACAATATACCCGCCAGCGTATCTCGATCCCGATCAACCTCTGCGGCATATTTGGCAGCGGTTTCCAAGGCACGGGGATTAGAATATTCCCCGCTGAAATATGGGGCAAGCGCTTGATATTTCTCCGTATAGGTAAGAAACAAAGCAGAGAACGCATCAAGTTCAGAAAACAGTATCCGCTGGGCTTGGTTCATGTAGGATAAAGGGGCAGATTAAGGAGTGTTCGACAAAAAACCCGACGCCGGTATTGCGGCCGGCGCCGGGTTTAAAAAGGGAGGGTAAGGTGCACTTATCCTCCGTCTCCAGCTTTCATCTTCTCGATTTCATCCCGGAGCTGGGCAGCGCGCTCATAATTTTCATCGGTGATCGCCTTTTCGAGCAGGGCTTCTTTCTTTTCCAACAAAGATTTGGGGGGGTCTTTTTCTTTCTCCTCAACATCGGCTGTGCTTTGAACAGCCTCATCATCCCCCGGAATGCCTGCTTCATTGAGCACATCAGCCATTACGTAAATGGGTGAGTCTGCACGAACGGCGAGGGCAACGGCATCACTGGGCCGGGCGTCTAACTCGTGTTGCTGGCCGTTGAGGGAAAAGATGATCTGGGCAAAAAACGTCCCGTCCCGTAACTCATTTACCACAACGTGGTTGACATCTCCACCGACGATCTCAAGTAGATCCCGCAACAAATCGTGCGTCATGGGCCTCGGGGGTTGGATCTTTTCGAGTTCTAGCGCAATCGCCTGGGCTTCGAACGCACCAATGATAATGGGTAACCGGCGGCTTCCGTCCGTTTCTCCAAGGACGAGGGCATAGGCACCTCCGCTAGAAGAGCTGGTCGAAAGCCCGAGAATGTCAACTTGTATTAGATCCATATACTACGAAGCGTGCTTCATTATATCCGTTCCTTGATTTTGTGTGCAAGCATTACACGAGCGCCTGGCTCAACCTTTGCACAGCAAAATCAAAGAACCCTTATTCGTGTTGTGCAGCTACAAGTACGGCCTTCAACGCAGTCATGAATGCCTGGTTCTCTATGGAGGTACCTGCATTTACACGGACGTAGCCCCCCAACATTGGATACCCGCTCATATTACGAATGAGTACACCGTGGGCGGCCATACGTGCAACCAAATCCATTGACGGTAAAGGCGTTTTGAAGATAAGAAAATTCGTGCTGGAGGGCATCACCTGCACCCCAGGTACGTCCTGCAATGCCAAAAACATGGCATCCCGTTCCTGCTTAATATACGCGACCCGCTCCCGAATCAGGTTGTCCTTTTGCAATATTGCAGAGGCAGCAGCAACGGTCAAGCGGTTGACCATGAATGGCAATCGTGCTTTACACAATTCGGTCATGACTTCCGGGTGCCCCAACAGATATCCCAGCCGAAGGCCAGCAAGGCCGACGGCCTTGGAAAATGTGCGCATGATCAGCACATGGGGATGGTCATTGAGCAAAGCCTGGGCATTCTGGCCTTCGATAAATTCGTAATAGGCTTCATCCACAATCACAAAGCCGGGGGCCGCTTCGATGATGCGCTTCTGAACTTCAAATGAAAGCTGTTGCCCCGTCGGATTATTGGGCGAATTCAGGACGATGAGGCGAGGCTGATGTTTGGCAATCGCCGCCAGGACCGCTGATTCGATGATACCAAATGGTGGTTCTACCGATGGCACCTCCACGGCTTCTCCCTCAAAGAGATCGACCACCTTTCGGTACAACGCAAACAGGGGCGTGGGCAATAAAACAGGTGTACCCGGCTGAATAAAAGCCAGTCCTAGCAGGTACGTCAGTTCATTTGAGCCATTCCCCAGAATGATCCCTTCGGTCGGATGCCCAATCTTAGCCCCCAAGGCTTTCCTGAAATCATCCGCAAATTCGGTGGGATAGCGGTTCCAGGGAATCGACAAGAAAGCTTCCGTCAGTTCGGCCTTGAGTTCAGGCGGAACATCGAAGGGGTTTTCGTTTTGATTCAGCTTGACCGTAATGTCCTTGAAGTGCCCCACATGATACACATCGGCGTTGCGGACGGATGGGCGAATGTGATTGCGCAAAGCCTGAACAGGGCTGGGGACAAGTTCGCGTGTAGAATCAGGCATGAGGATGTGAACAGCTTACCGGAGAAGGATGACGGAGAAGAACCCGTATGTCCCCTCCCCTTGTTCCTTGTAGATCGATTCGAAGCTGTTCAGAATTGGAGAAGATTCTCTTTATGCAATCGGATGGTACTGGCGTCAGCTTTGCCGTAGCTGCGCGTAATCGCAAAACGTGCCGACCGGAGGAGGCTTCCGGTCGGCACGTGGTTCACCCAAGGAGGAAAGGTGAATCCCCTTTTTAGGGGTACTGGAGGCACCTTGCAAGCCTCACAGTTTCGAGCTACACCGACCGCCGGGTGTTTTGGCAACTGTAGACAGCCGGTGCGAAAGGTTTACTTCATCAAGACGATCTTCTGGCTGCCTACAAAGTTGGTGCCTTCCAGCCGCACGAGGTAGATGCCGCTTGCCAAACCATCGGCATCAATCCGAACGGTTTGCGTAGCACCAGCAGCCGGGGTTCCCGCATAGATCACCCGAAGTTGCCGACCGCTGGCATCGTAGAGAGCCAGCCGGACCGCTTCGCGCTCAGCCACCGTGAATCGGACTTGCGTACTTGGGTTGAAAGGGTTCGGATAGGCTGGCTCCAGATCAAAGGCGCGCGGGAGGTCCATCCGTATATCCAACACCTGTGAGTATTCGAAGGAGCCGTCGATGTCAACTTGTTTCAGGCGGAACTGATACCGGCCTGACCGGAGGTCTGATACGGTATAGCTGTAGAACTGGGCTTCTTCCGTGGTCCCTGCCCCTTCTACGAAGGCCATTTCCGTGAAGGTGCCATTGTTCCAGCTCGACTCAATAGCAAACCCGGCGTTCTGGTCTTCGCTCAGCGTGCTCCAGTACAGCCGAACGGCATCGTTTTTCTCTATTTCCGCCGTGAAGGTGCTCAGTTCAACCGGCAGGTTGGAAGAGATCGCAACGAGGCAGTCTTCAACTTCCCCAGAGGTGGCACTCCCGGTCGGGTTTTGGATTTCGCCGACGGTGGCACTCAAACGGCACCGAATGAAGGAATCTCCAACCACCACGTCATCTGGCGTTAGATAACTCAGCGTGACCGAGGGGGTACCCGGATTGATAACGGCCTGCACCAACTGATCATCGCTGAAGGTACCGTTTCGGTTGAAGTCGATCCAGCACCCGAGGTAGGCTGGCGCCGCTGTGTCATTGGTGACCAATACCTGCAATTCAACCGTTTCTCCCGGTACGTCAATGATCTGGGGCTTTTCGGGAATACCGTCTTCATCGGACTGGGTATTATTGTCATCACCCTTGGCATCATCTGAAGGGATACCGTCTCCTTCCGGGTCAATCAGATTCCCAATGCGGAGGCCGGGCACAATCACGTGGCTGGGTCCGATGCTTTCGATGGTCGTGCCGTAACTGTTGGGCGCGTCTCCGAAATCAAGACAAATCAGGTTGATGCGATAGTCTTCCACTTCACCTTCCCCGCCATCGCCGGTCGGCAGGAGGCCACCGGTACGGCTCAGGCGAAAACGGGCATAGGTTGGGCCCTCTACAGCATCGCAAGGCACAGGGAACTTGATGCGATTTTCTCCAACATTGAGCGGCTCTGAAAACCCCCCTGAGAAGTGCTCGTCCGGAATATCGAATATTCCGTTTCCGTTATAATCGACCCATCCATCCAGGAAAGCCCCTGCATTCAGGGCATCGACCAGGGTGACCGTAATTTCATTCACCTGACATTTGATCAGACCATCGCCACCAATGACCAATTGCGGGAAGACAACCCCGTCTTCGTCATTGACACCGTTGTTGTTATCCCCATCAGCCTGGCCGGTGGGTTGGCCGTTTTGGTCCTCGTCCGGCAAGGTGCCGAGGCCGAACGAATCAGCAATCGTATGGCGCGCACCATCGACGGAGAGGGTCGTCCCATAGGAATCGGGTGCATCCCCATAGTCGTGTCTTTTTTGCGTTTGCGCATCGACAGACCATGGCAATAAGAGGGTCAGGCTAAGAAGACCTACTGAGAATAGTCTGAGAGTGGTCATTTTCTTCTGAAGTTTTGTGCCCAGGCGCATGAGTTTCCTCCTTTGAGGGCGTTGTTACAAGGCATAGCTCACCCAGGCCCCGCACGAGGATCACATTGTAAACCTATACAATGCAGTAGCTTATGCAGCGTGGGTTGTGTTTGGTATGAGGTGCAGTCTTGCTACGTCAAGGATTTCACCAATCCGATACCTGTTAGTTGGCGTAGGTTAGGGTACGTTCCGGGCTGGTGTTTGCGCAGCCACCAGCGGATTCCGGTGTACACCTTGAGACGGTCGGTGATGGTTTGTTTAGTGCTTAATCGCTTCAAGACGTGGGATGTGCAGAAAAAGTGCGGTTTTTATGCTTTTTAAAGCAGGATGGCCCGGCAAAATAGAGCCTATCCGAAACCGAAGGTTCACGAAAGTAAAACCGGCTCTGTCGGCCCAAGCGCGATTGAGAATGCTGTGAACAAGGCGGGCGAAGCAGCCGTATCACAGGGGGTACGGCGATACAGCCCAACGCCGTGCACGGCATTTGCAGCTGTATGGGTCCTGAAGCCCGGATTGAGGTTGTCGGATAGGCGCTTATTGGGGCGCTTGGTAGTTCACATTAAACAAGGCCCAACCGGGAACCCCTTCCCCACGGAGATAGGCCGGACGCCACCGCATCTTTGTGGCAGCTTGCATCGCGAGGTTGTCCAGCACAGGATGTACGGAGGCCAGCCGTTTTATGGCTTGCGGTTCCCCTTCCGGGTTCAGGTAGACTTGCATTTTCACACGGCCATAGACCTCTTGGGCTTTCAGGCTATCGGGTTGAAAGATGGGTACGATTTTATCGTCTCGCTTGGCCTGATCGAATGAACCCAATCGGGTCAGTGTCCGGGGTTGTTGATAATGCCGGGTGATGCTCCTGAAGATTTGTTTATTCAGGGCCTCCATGGTCTGGCTCAGGTCTGCCCCCAATGTAGCGCGCATAATTTTGGGATGCCCCATGGTTTGAAACAGCGAGTCCACCAACTCAGGGTTGCTCTGGAACATCGGCATGAATTCCTTTTTCACGCCGTTGATCAGTTGCGCTCTGGCCGTAGCCTCCCCCTGACCATAGACCACTTCTTCAAGCGGGAACCCCATTGCATCGAAAGTACTCAGGTTGCGGAACGCGGCAGCCGTATCCGTGTCTGCCAACCACCAACCGTTTGCCGAACCCAGCCAACCGTCTGGAGGGCCAGCCTGATATTCTGGTCCGGAAGAACATCCCAAAAGCCCGTATCCCAGGCCAAATACAAAGAAGAATATGGCGTACCTTACGCGCTTGTGAAAGAGGGTCATTATCGACTCGTTTTTTTGTGAGCAACAACCTACAGGATACACCTTCTCTCTTTTACCATTCTCGAAAAACGAAACAATACCTCCCCATGTCAAACCTAAACAAGGAAGGGGTCATCAAGTTTGACCTTTCATACACACCAGCTCCCCCGCTTCCCCATACGACCGTCGCCGACCTGATTTCCTGGCGGCAAGTCTTGATCCGCCTTCAATGGATGGGCCGGCACCCCAACCGGTATGAGGGCTATGGATTCGGTAACCTCAGCCGCCGGCTTTCTCCTCTGAAAGCCCCCCCATTTGAGCGACGATTTGCCATATCCGGCTCTCAAACGGGTCATTTGGAGCCGTTTACCAACGACCACATCGCCTGGGTAGCGCGCATTGATCCGGCAACCAACCATGTGACAGCGGCTGGTCCATGCCCCCCCTCTTCTGAATCCATGACGCACGGCATGATCTACGCCCTGGACCCGGAGGTACTGTACGTCATGCACGTCCACGCCCCGGTCATCTGGCGCAATGCCGAAGTCTTGAATCTGCCCACAACCTCCCCCGAGGTGCCCTATGGCACGCCAGCCATGGCCGAAGAAGTAGAACGTTTGTTCAGGGATACCCATGCCAAGGGCCGGCACATGTTTGCCATGGGCGGGCATGAAGACGGCATCGTAGCATACGGTGCAACTGCGCTGATCGCCGCTTCAAACTTACTCGGTGCGCTCACACAAGCGTATCAGGCGTCGTTGAAAGCTATACGATCCCATAGGCCAGAAGGGCGTCAGCTACTTTCTTGAAACCAGCCACATTGGCCCCTTTGATGTAATCGACCGTACCATTGACGGTACCGTATTCCACGCATTGGTTGTGGATGCGGGACATGATTTTGCGGAGGTGATGGTCTACCTCTTCACGCTCCCATGACATCCGCATGGAGTTTTGGGCCATCTCAAGACCAGAGGTTGCTACACCACCCGCATTGGCGGCTTTGCCCGGTGCAAACAGGATCTCCGCATGTTTGAAAACTTCGGTCCCTGCTACTGTGGTTGGCATGTTGGCCCCTTCGGCCACCAGTTTACAACCATTCTTAACCAGGGCTACAGCATCATCCTCATCAATCTCGTTCTGCGTTGCACTGGGGAAGGCCACATCGCACGGGACCGTCCAGGGTTTTTCGCCAGGATAAAAGTCCAGCCCGTACGCATCGGCGAACGTTTTAAGGGTACCCCGCTGCCGGGTTTTGAGGTCGATGACGTAATCAATCTTCTCATCATTCAGGCCTTCCGGATCGTGTACGTACCCGGTGCGATCAGAGAGCGTCACGACCTTTGCGCCGAGTTCAATCAGTTTTTGGGCGGCATACGTCGCTACATTGCCGGCACCCGATACCAAGGAGACTTTCCCCTCCAGCGTTTCATCCTTCATGCCCAGCATCTCCTGAGCAAAGTAGATGGACCCATATCCTGTGGCCTCAGGACGAATGAAGCTCCCCCCATATTCCAGCCCCTTCCCGGTCAGGACCCCGGTAAACACGTTGGTCAGCCTTTTATGCTGGCCAAACAAGTAGCCAATTTCTCGCCCCCCCACACCAATATCCCCGGCAGGAACGTCTTCGTCCTTGCCAATATGTCTGAACAACTCGTTCATAAACGAGTGGCAGAACCGCATCACCTCGGCATCAGATTTGCCCTTCGGATTAAAGTCGGAACCTCCTTTCCCCCCTCCCATGGGCAGCGTCGTTAAGCTGTTTTTAAAGATTTGTTCGAACCCCAAAAACTTGAGAATGCTCAGGCTCACGGAAGGATCGAAACGCAACCCTCCTTTATATGGCCCAATCGCATTGCTGAACTGTACCCGATACCCCCTGTTGACCCGCACATTCCCCTCATCGTCTTCCCAGCATACCCTGAAACTCACAACCCGATCCGGCTCCGTAAGCCGGGTAAGAATGCGCGATTCTTCGTAGATGGGGTGCTCATTAATATATGGAATAACGGATTCTGCGACTTCCCTGACGGCTTGATGAAATTCCAGCTCGCCCGGATTACGCCGGAGAACACGTTCCATAAATTGATTCAGTTCCATGGTGGCATGAGTTTAGGTGTAGGAGAAAGACACTTAGAGGCGGCGATGAGAAAGGAAACAAGTTCTTTTGTTGCCGGGGCTAAGGTAATGCTGGAAGCGCTTTTCTTCAACTGAAACCTTTCTTTTTCAGCCTGATGCCCTACCGTCGAAGCTGCGGATGTGACCCCCGCTTTAATCTTTGGGGCATGGGTTGTACCTTGATCGACCTACCTTTGGCACACCTGTATGCTTTTCCAATTCAATAACACACCACCATGTTTGGCACTTTTCTTTTCTGTCGGCCAGTTGTCGCAATTTTGACATTGGCCCTGTTCTGTTACATACAGGACGTACCCGCCCAGTCTACCCTGGATTATGATGAATCTCTGTACAGTGCCCTGGAATACCGGTCCATCGGCCCATACCGGGGCGGGCGTTCAGCTGCCGTCGCCGGCATTCCGGGCAACCCGACCACCTTTTTCTTCGGTTCGACGGGGGGAGGCGTATGGAAAACGACAGATGCCGGACAAACCTGGGATAACCTGTCCGATGGTTACTTTGGAGGTTCCATCGGGGCCGTTGCCGTAAGTGAATGGGATTCCAATGTCATCTACGTGGGCGGCGGGGAAAAGACCGTACGGGGCAATGTCTCGCATGGCTATGGGGTCTATAAAACCCTGGATGGCGGCAAAACCTGGACCCACATGGGGCTCTCGGACAGCCGACACATCCCCCGCATCCGGATTCATCCCAAAAATCCGAACCTCGTCTACGCAGCCGTGATGGGGCATCTATTTGGACCAAGCCAAGAACGGGGCATCTACCGGAGCAAGGACGGTGGCGAAACCTGGGAACAGGTATTGTTCGCCAATGAAGAGGCCGGTGCAGTAGATTTGAACATGGACCCCTCAAACCCCCGTGTATTGTTCGCCAGCACCTGGCGTATCCGGCGCACGCCGCATAGTCTGGAAAGTGGCGGTGAAGGCTCCGGCCTGTGGAAATCAACCGATGGCGGAGACACCTGGACGGACATCACCCACAACGAGGGCTTGCCCCAGGGCATGATCGGCATTATTGGCGTGACGGTCTCCCCGGTCAATCCGAGCCGGATATGGGCCAACATTGAAGCCGCTGACGGCGGGGTCTTTCGGTCTGATGATGGCGGCGAAACCTGGACCCGGATCAACGAGGAACGCAAGCTCCGGCAACGGGCCTGGTATTACACCCGAATCTATGCCGATACCCAAAATGAAGACGTCGTCTACGTCCTGAATGTACGGTTCTGGCGCTCCAAGGACGGCGGCAAGACCTACGAAAGTATCTCAACCCCGCATGGCGACCACCACGACCTCTGGATCGACCCCATGAATGCCGACCGCATGATTATCGGGGACGATGGGGGCGGACAAGTTAGCCTGGATGGGGGAGATAATTTCTCGACCTACCACAACCAGCCCACGGCACAGTTCTACCGCGTCACCACGGATAACCATTTCCCCTATCGTGTACTGGGTGCGCAGCAGGACAATTCAACCGTTCGGATCCTGCACCGGAGCAATGGAAGTACGATTACGGAGCGGCATTGGGAATCCACGGCAGGCGGCGAAAGCGGCTGGCTGGCCCCCCATCCGGAAAACCCGGACATCGTGTTTGGTGGCTCCTATGGCGGCTACCTGACCCGTGTAAACCACGCCACCAATGAAGTCCGTGCCGTCACGGTTTGGCCGGACAACCCCATGGGCCACGGAGCCGAGGGCATGAATCCCCGGTTCCAGTGGAATTTCCCGATCCTCTTTTCTCCCCACAAAGATGCCAACATCAACGATTATCCCTTGTATGCGGCGGGAAATATCCTGTACAAATCATTGAACGAGGGCCAGTCCTGGACGGCCATCAGCCCGGATCTAACACGGAATGACCCAGGCACCCTCGGCACTTCCGGCGGGCCAATCACGAAGGACAATACCGGCGTCGAATATTACGCCACCATTTTTGCCCTCGCCGAATCGAAACTGGAACCCGGTGTCATCTGGGCTGGATCGGATGATGGTTTGGTGCACATCACGCGGAACGGTGGGACCAACTGGACCAACATCACCCCGCCGGAAAGTATCTTCCCCGAATGGATGATGGTCAATGAAATCGAACTGCATCCTACAGATGCAGGCCGTGCGTACCTGGTCGGCACCCGGTACAAGTTGGATGACTTCAAACCTTATTTGTACAAAACCACCGATCACGGCCAAACCTGGACGTCAATTACCAACGGCATCGACGACAGCCACTTTACCCGTGCGCTCACCCCGGACCCCAACCGGGAGGGCCTGCTGTATGCCGGCACAGAGAGCGGCATGTATATCTCGTTCGATGATGGCGCATCCTGGAAACCGTTCCAGCAGAACCTGCCCCTGGTTCCAATCACCGACCTTACCATCAAGGACAACGACCTGATCGTGGCTACGCAGGGCCGCTCCTTCTGGATTATAGATGACCTCACCCCGCTGCATCAGTTAACCGATGCCATAGCCCAGGCTGATCACCACCTGTTCTCGCCTCGGCCTACCTACCGTATGCGTGGAGGAACCAGTACTTCCAAAACGGCTGGGCAGAATCCCCCCAATGGCGTGATGATCCACTATCATTTTGCGGAGGCACCGGACAGTAACGCCGTACATCTGGACATGCTGGAAAATGACGGCACCTTGATCAAGCGCTTCTCTCCGACGGACAAAACCAATGCCCTGTCCGTCGAAGCAGGCATGAACCGATTCGTGTGGAACATGCGCTACCCCGATGCCGAAGGGTTTGAGGGGCTGATCATGTGGGCTGGCTCCCTGACAGGTCCACGGGCTATTCCGGGCAATTACAAAGCCCGTCTGATTGTGGGTGAGGATTCTTCAGAAGTGAACTTCGAGATCAAGAAAGACCCACGGGCCACAGCCACCCAGGAAGACCTGATGGCCCAATTTGATGCCCTTATGGAAATCCGGGAAAAGCTTACGGAGACCCACCAGGCCATCAAGAACATCCGTGAGGTACGGAGCCAGGTTTCAGCAGTAACCGAACGGTTACCCGATGACCACGCTGGCGCTGATGAAATCAAAGATGCCGGCAAAACCCTGAACGAAAAGCTCACCGCAGTGGAAGAAGCGCTGTACCAGACCAAAAACCAGAGCCGTCAAGACCCGCTCAACTTCCCTATTCGGCTCAACAACAAACTGAGCGCCCTGGGGGGTGTGATTTCGGTTGGTGATCATCTCCCCACGGACCAGGCCATGGCATTTAAGGAAGAGGTTACAGCCGCTATCGATACCCACCTTGCCACCTTCAGGGACCTCATGGCGACCGATGTGCCCGCATTTAATGATCTGGTGCGTGAGAAATCCGTACCAGCCATTATGGTGAAGAAGGACAAAAAATCCTCAAACGTATAGAAGCAAGTGCCCCGCCGGGTGCCGATGTTCAAAGCTGGCGTTATTAACCCTTGATCCAAACCTGTCCTTCCCTGGGTCGGACCCCAATCTTGGATGTTTCACTTTGAGGACGAATGCTTGCGGTGAATTCAGGGGGCCACACCTGTGTCCATACCTCCTGGCCGGCATCTGAGCGGTGCATCGTGAAGGTGTCTCGCTCCTCTCCCACGTTAAAGACGACAAACGCTTCTACGTCTCCGAGGCGTCTGAGGAATGCGTACGTGTTCTTGCGTGCAAATACCGTTTCGAATAACCCGGTCCGCAATACGGGATGTTGATGCCGTAATGCGGTAGCAGCCTGGTAGTGTGCCAGCAGGTCCGTGTCCCAGAACTCTTTGTTGTGCCAGGGGAAGGCTGTCCGACATGCGGGATCATCTCCGGCGGAGAGGCCAACTTCATCTCCATAGTAGATACACGGTGCACCCGGCATAGTCATTTGGAAGAGCACACACAGTTCCAGCGCGGTACGGTCTTCGCCCATGATCCATCGGGCTCGTGCCGTATCGTGGCTGCCCAGTACGTTAAGCTGGACGTGGTTGATGGCCCAGTCATAGTGGCTATGCATGGCTTCAACGGCATGTGCCATTGCGGGCGCATCAAGTGGTTTCAGGTCCAGGTGAGCCCGGTGGTAATCGCGCCGCAGGGATCTCCCGCCAAAGAAACTCAGCGCCGCATCCATAAACGGATAGTTCATGACGGCATCAAATTGGTCCCCCTTCAACCACCTGGGTGCCGGTTCCCAAATTTCTCCTACGATGTAGGCTTCCGGGTTGGCCGCTTTCACGACCTTTCGAAAAGTACGCCAGAAGTCTTCATCATCAATTTCCTGCGGCACATCCAGCCGCCAACCATCAATGCCAAATGCGATCCAATGCCGAGCAACGTCAAAGATGTAGTCACGTACAGCGGGATGATCGGTATTGAATTTGGGCAAGGCCGGAAGCGCCCACCAGGCGGCATAATTCAGCGGCTGCCCCGGATGTACAGGATACGGGTTTAGCGGCCAATCCTGAATAATGAACCAATCCAGATAGGGAGAATCTCTGCCGGTTTCCAGAATGTGATGAAACGGCCAGAACCCTCGGCTCGCATGGTTAAATACCCCATCGAGTACCACCCGAATCCCGCGCACATGTGCAGCATCCAGCAAGATCCGAAATGCTTCATTCCCACCCAGCAATGGATCGACCTGATAATAATCATAGGTGTGATACCGATGGTTGGAAGCCGAGGCAAAAATCGGGTTGAAATACAAGGCATTGACCCCCAGGGCTTCCAGGTAATCCAGCTTCTCAATCACCCCATACAGATCGCCCCCCTGAAACCCCTGTGCTTCCGGCGGACTCCCCCAGGGCATGAGCCTCAATCCCTTGGGATGGGTAACCTGTTGGCTCCTATGGAAGCGATCTGGAAAGATCTGATAAAACACAGCATGCTTTACCCATTCAGGGGTCTGGATATCCATCAGCGTGGGATTTTACAGGTTATAGGTTGTGATCCGCTCAGACTGAAAGTGGTTTTTTTCAGGTATATACCTGCGTTCATCAATCGTAATCTGCTCTGATTCGATCTGGATATGATTGTAATAATTTGCTTTGCGGTTCGCGCCCGCCTCACGGCCACGACTGCTCGTGGCCGTACCGGCACAGGCCACAACAACCTTATGATTGGTCTCGGGGATCGTAATCGCCCGCGCATGTGAGCGGTGTAAATGCCCCCAAAGCAACAACCTGACGTTTTGCCGAACCACTAAATCCAGTGCCGCCTGAGTCCCTTTGGCAACTTCATCCGTCGGTGCATTGGGTAACCGCAACAAGGGATGATGCACGACCAGCACCCTGAAGAAATGAGGTGGTTGGTGCTTTAAGAAATCTTCTACCCTTTCCAAATCGGAGCGCAAAACCCGCCCCCCTTTGATTGTCCATCCATGCGCCGTATTGCACCCTGCAACGGCCAGACCCGGCGTAGCAAAGGCTGGGGTCAGGTTCTGAGCGATATACTTCACGTATCGCTTGAGAGGGCGTTGTGTACGCTCAAGGGGCCAATACCATGCGGGTACATCATGATTGCCGGGGAGTACAACCACGGGCCCCCTGATCGCATTGAGCATTTGCCGGGCTGCTTGATATTGAGAAGTTCTAGCCCGTTGGGTAAGGTCTCCACTGACCACGACCACATTGAACCTGCCCTCGCCCAACTCCTTGAGCAACGCATCCACAATGTTGGGATGCGAAATACGCCCGAAGTGTACGTCGGAGAGATGTGCAATTCTCATTTCGCGTAATGCATAGCGTAAAGCGCAGGACGCTGAACGCACTACGCATATCGAGATCCGATTAGAGCATCATGTTTAGGGGCTGTTCCAGGAATTGTTTGAGCGTTGCCATGAACTGTGCACCGACGGCCCCATCTACAACGCGGTGATCGCAAGATAGCGTGATCGTCATGCGTTTACCGGGTACAACAGCCTCATCCTTAACGACGGGAACGTCCCGAATGGCGCCTACGGCCAGAATGCAGGCATTCGGCGGGTTGATAATGGCCGTAAACCGTTCAATTCCAAACATCCCGAGGTTGCTCGTGGTGAAAGTCGAGCCAGCCCATTCTTCCGGGGCCAATTTCCGTTCCTTCGCCCGGCCCGCCAGCTCGCGGGTTTCCTGGGCGATTTGGGCCAACCCCTTTACATCGGCATTTCGGATAACGGGAGTAACCAGTCCTTCGTCGATGGCAACCGCTACGCCAATGTGAACTTGATGGTGAACCCTGATCTCACCTTCTTTTTCCAGGTAAGAAGCATTCACCATTGGATGTTGACGGAGAGCCATCGCGCAAGCCTTGGTCACCAGATCGTTGAAAGAGATTTTCGAGAGGCCCTGTTGTTCGGTCAGGGCGTTCAGGTGCTTCCGGGCTGCGATTGAAGCTTCCATATCCACTTCTACCGTCAGGTAAAAATGGGGAGCTGTGTACTTGCTTTCGGCCAGGCGGCGGGCAATGGTCTTCCGCATCTGAGAAAGACGAATGGCATCGTAATCGTCTCCCGGAACAGGTACCGGCGCAGGCGTGGGTACTCGGACGGGTATGGGGGCTACTGACGCAGGTGCAGAAACAGGCATAGCCGGTGCAGGCGCAGCTACTGCCGGTTTTTGTCCGAGGGCAGCTTCAATATCACGCTTGACAATTCTGCCCTCCGGTCCACTGCCCGTCACGTTGCCCAGGTCAAGGCCCCCTTCACGCGCCATCCGGCGAGCCAGCGGAGAGGCTTTCACACGCCCATCCGTTGGGGCTATCGTTGGTTCTGGCATGGGTGCTGCCGCAGGTTCCGCTTTCGGAGTCTTGGCTGGAGTTACCGCACCATTTCCCCCATACTTGCTGATCAAGTCTGAAATGTCTTCCCCTTCTTTGCCCAGCACGGCAATCAGTCCACCAATCGGGACAGAGTCTCCTTCTATGATGAGTTGCTTGAGCAACACACCGTCGTCATATACTTCCAGATCCATCGTGGCTTTATCCGTTTCCACCTGGGCGATTACATCGCCAGCAGATACAGAGGTGCCTTCTTCTACCATCCATGCAACGAGGACCCCTTCTTCCATGGTGTCGCTCATCTTCGGCATTTCTACTGCAATGGCCATAATTGGGGATTTGTTAGTTGTTGGTTGTACGCCCCGTTGGGGCTGGTTGTACGCCCGCTTTGCGGGCTGAATGTAGAGAGCGCACAACTAACAACCAGCGAGCGCCTTGACCTTATTCGCAATGCGGAGAATGACCTCAATCGCGAGCGTACAACACACAAAGAATTAGTTCACATACATCACCTGCTTACAAGCGGCAACTGTATCGGCCACGCTGGGCATGTAATAGTCGATCAGGTTTTTGGCGTATGGAGCCGGCGTATCCTTGGTGGTAATCCGTAGGATGGGGGCATCAAGGTGATCAAAGGCGCGCCGTTGAATCTGGAAGGTAATTTCAGAGGAAACACTTGCGAAGGGATAGGCTTCATCGATGATCACCAGGCGGTTCGTCTTTTCGACAGAGCGTTGCACCATGTCAAAGTCGAAGGGACGGATGGTACGGGGATCAATGACTTCGGCCTCATACCCTTCTTTGGCGAGGGCATCGGCGGCTTCCATGGCGACCCAGTAGGCTTTGTTGTGCGCAACAATCGTGACATCGCTGCCTTCACGTGCCAGACGGCCCACGCCAATCGGTATGGTATAGTCCGGTGCGTCTGATACCTCGCCGCGCATCCCATACATCACTTCACTTTCCATGAAGAGCACGGGATCGTCATCACGAATGGCCGATTTCAGCAACCCTTTTGCGTCATCAGGATTGGAGATACTAATCACTTTCAGGCCGGGCACTTTGGCGTACATGGCTTCGAGTGAATTCGAGTGGGTTGCAGCCAACTGACCGGCAGCCCCGTTTGCCCCCCGAATCACGATGGGCACGTTAAACTGTCCACCGGACATGTACCTGATCTTCGCCGCGTTCGAGATGATCTGGTCGGCAGAGACGTAGGAGAAATTCCACGTCATGTACTCGATAATGGGCCGCAAGCCGACCATCGCCGCGCCGATCCCGAGACCCGTAAACCCATTTTCGCTAATCGGCGAGTCAATCACCCGCTCCGGGCCGAATTGGGCCAACATGCCCTGACTTACCTTGTACGCCCCGTCATACTCTGCAACCTCTTCCCCAATCAGAAAGACGTTCTCGTCGCGTTCCATCTCTTCGACCATTGCGGCCCGAATGGCTTCCCTGAGTTGTAAAACTGCCATTTGTTTAGTCCATGGTCCGTGGTCCGTGGTCCGTGGTCCGTGGTCCGTCGGTTTTTTCAACGGGCAACGGGCTAATGACAACGGACGGTTTTTAGATATTGTAAGGGTTGAAATTAACGATAGGTGCTGGCAATCACCCCTTATCAAACGGATAATCTTCCTGCACGTAGATGTCTTCGTAGATGGTTTCGAGTGGAGGAAACGGGCTATTTTCGGCAAACTCAACCGCAGCCAAAATTTCCGCTTTGACCTCATCATCAATCTTTTCCAACGCTTCGAGTTTGGCCATCTCGTTTTCCAGGAGATAGCCTTTGAGGCGCAGGATCGGATCGTCATTTTTGCGTTCGGCCAACTCTTCCTTGGTCCGGTATTTCCCAGGATCACTCATGGAGTGGCCCCGATACCGGTACGTGCGGATTTCAAGGATGGAAGGCTCTCCTTTTCGGGCCAAATCCATCAGATCCTTGTGGGCTTTGTACATCGTGAATACGTCCATCCCGTCGGCAACCGCCCCATGCATGCCATAGCTCACGGCCCGCTTGTAAAGGTCAGTTTCGGCGGAGGATCGGTCGACGGCAGTACCCATGCCGTACAGGTTGTTTTCACAAATCAAAACGGCGGGTAGCTTGTAGAGCCCGGCCAGGTTGGCAGCTTCGTGAAACGCCCCCTGCTGGATGGCACCATCCCCAAAATACGTGAGGCATGTGCCCCCTGTTTTTTTATACTTGCAGGCGAAGGCCACCCCTACCCCGACGGGAATTTGCCCCCCGACGATGCCATGCCCGCCGAGGAAGTTTTTTTCCTTGTCGAAGTAGTGCATGGAGCCCCCTTTACCCCGCGAGCAGCCATCAATTTTGCCGAATAGCTCGGCCATACAGGCGTTGGTATCCATGCCAAGCGCCAGCCCAATGCCGTGGTCCCGATAGGCCGTGATCACGTAGTCGTTGTCACCCGCGGCATACGCTGCGCCTGTGGAAACGGCTTCCTGGCCGATATACAAGTGCAGGAATCCGGCGATCTTCTGACGGCCATACATTTGGGCTGCACGTTCTTCAAATCGACGCTGCAACAGCATGCTCCGATACATACCGATGACTTGCTCTGTCGTCAAGCCCAGGTCTGTATGCGTGTAGCCGTCGTAGTAGTGCCGAAACTGTACAACTTCTTTTTCGATGACCATCGGCGAACGCTTCTTCCCATTGCCACGGGCGGCTGCTTTGGCAGAAGGTTTGGCCTTGGGTGGTGTACGTTTCGACTTTGCGGTTGCCATAAACGAAGCGCAGGTTATGTGGTGTGTGGGATTCAGGGTAAAGGGAGCATGAAAGATACGCCCTCCATGTATAAAATGCTTCCACGCATGCTTGAGGGAGCCTCGATATGCTTTAAGATCGTGTAGATTTTTTCTTGTATTGTGCGTAACATAAACGCACCGGGTTCCCTTCTGTCATGCGGGTTACCTCTTATTTCTTCTTCCTCTGTAACGCTGCATCTACTGAAAGAATCATACGACATACAAGCGCTGCGTGACAGGGACCCGCAAGCCCTGGACCTGCTCGTCCGAAATGAATCGGCACGGGTCTACCGGTGCATTGCCCGGTTGATTCGGGATGCCAGTGAGGCTGAAAGCCTCACGCAAGAGACCTTTTTGCAGGCCATCCTGAAAATGGACTCCTTCAGAGGAGAATCCAAGATCAGCACCTGGCTTTGCGCCATCGGGATCAATCTGGCACGGGCATGGCTACGAAAATCGAAACGGTATGACGTGCTGGAGGATGATGCGTTCGAACGCTTGCAACCCAAATTCAGTGCCGGAGGCGGGCACCTGGAGACCTACCAGGCCTGGAATCCGGAACGGGTCACCGAGCAGAATGAGCGCATCGGCCGCCTGCATCAAGCGTTGGCGCGTTTGCCTGAAGATTATCGTCTCGTGATTGTTTTACGTGACCTGGAAGAGCTTTCCACCTCTGAAGCGGCTGAAATACTGGGCATCTCGGAGGGGGCAGTCAGGGTTCGGTTGCATCGTGCCCGCCAGGTCCTAAGAACCTTACTCCATGAGTACTTTGCTACCTAAACGCTGGTTCAATCGCTCGCTGAGTTGCAAGGACGTAAACGCGTTCCTGGCCGACTATATTGAGGATGCCCTGGAGCCCAAAACGAAAAAAAAGTTCGAGCAGCACATTAACAGGTGCCCGAATTGCCATACCTACCTGGATCAATACCAGGCCACGGTATCTCTTTTGCATGGGCAACCCAAGCCGGCCCCCCCCCAGGAATTGATCAATCACACCCTTGCGTTTTTGCGTACCCATCTGAACCGCAACACGCCCTGAGGCATTCCTTTGTACCGCGTCCCTTTCCGCAACTTATCCTTTTGATGCGCGTGAGAGACCTGTATGAAAAGGCTTTTTTCATATCCATTTTCCTGCTTCAGCCTCCTCTTTTTTATCCTGTTGGGTACGGGTTCGCCCCTCCATGCCCAGATTTCGGTCACGGCTACCGTAGATGAAACAACCGTGGGCACCGAAGAAACGGTCCGTTTTTATCTTGAAGTCAAGGGAGGCACCTATTCCAACGTCAATACCCCGGCTCCTCCTGAAGCCCAGGGCTTATCCCTGGTCCGCCGTACGCCTTCTACGCAACAAAATATTTCTTACCTGAACGGCAAGCTGGAGCAGAGCCTTACGTTCAGTTGGCGGTATACCCCCACGGGCCCCGGCACAGCCCGCATCGGTACGGCCCGCATCAATGCCGGCGGACGCGCCTATCAGACAGAGCCCATCCGCATCAATGTGATCCCACAGGACCAGCGCCCGAATGCCGCCACGGCTTCTCGCCCCCGAGAACGACGATCCGCCAACCTCCCTGAAATTAAGGATACGGATGTTTTTATCCGGGCCCTTCCGACCACCCGCCGGGTCTATCAAAATGAGCAGTTGACGATTTCCTACGATTTGTATTTCCGCCATGGGGTACAACTTCGTAGCAGCCGGCTGGCCGATTCCTGGGATGCCGAGGGGTTTTGGCGTGAAGACCTGGACGTTGCCCAACGGGCCACCATGCGTCAGGAAGTGGTCAATGGCTTGCGTTACAATGTGGTTACCCTTAAGCGTGTTGCCGTTTTCCCTACCCGTGCGGGTGAACTCAACATTGAACCCCTCCGCATCGAAACCGAAGTAGCCCTCCCCACCCGAAGCACATTTAATACGTTCTTTTTGAACAACGCCACACGGTTCCAGCCCGCGACCATTGCCTCGCCCGGTATTGTCATCGAGTCCACACAACTTCCTGCGAATGCGCCCGAAGGCTTTTCCGGGGCGGTTGGATCCTTTTCCATCAAAGCCGAGACGAACCGTACCGAAGTACAGGTGGGTGAACCTTTTACCCTGTCGGTGGCAATCTCAGGACGCGGCAACATCGCTACCCTTGCAGAGCCGGAGCTTGCTTTGCCTGCGATGGTCGAGCAATATGGCGTGGAGATCGCCGATCAGATCAACCGTTCCCGCACCCGTATTTCCGGTGACAAAGCGTTCTCCTTCACCCTGATTCCGCGTGCCAGCGGGAACCTGACCTTACCCCCTCTTAAACTTACTTTTTTTAACCCGAACACCCGGCGCTATGCGACCTTGCGGAGTAAACCCATAGCCATTTCCGTTACGGGCACGGCAACCCCAGCCTCCTCCTTGATTGCCGAAACGGCCTTCCCTGCAAACGACATCGCCGATATCCTAGGGCAGACCAATTTGTGGAGCAGTACGCCATCTCCCCCTTTACATATGCAACTGTGGCCCTATCTGGCCCTGGGGGTTCCCTTGCTGCTTCTCCTGGGGTTGTTTGCCTATCGCAAGCATGCATTTCGGTTGGAGACCGACGTACAGTATGCCCGAAACCGACGGGCGCATCCCCTGGCCCGAAAACATCTAAAAGAGGCCGAACGACTCCTGGCTGCCCATCAGCCTCAGGCTTTCTATGAAGAAATTGCCCGAGCGGTTACCGGGTTTATTGGCGACCGACTCAACGTGGCAGTAATTGGCTTGACCCTGGAACAGTTGAATCGTACTTTAGCCGAACACCAGGTACCGGCCTCGGAACGCAACACCCTGAGAACCATACTGATCGAGTGTGATCAGGCCCGGTTCTCCCCGGTACAACCCACCATGGAAATCATGGAAACCGCCACAGAACGTGCGGCAACCCTAATTACGGACATTGATGCCCGGCTAACGCAGCACCCGATCAATGTGGCGTCTTCGTAATCCCGTCTACGAATGCCTTCTTTTCCGAAGCATGCTCCTCTTCTTCGGAATACTCTTGGCCACGCTGCCCTGCCGTGCGCTTGCCCAAGACCTGGAGACGGCTGCCGAGGAGGCTTTTGCCCATGGCGTAGCCCATTACCAACGGGGCGCGTTTGACGAAGCCCTGGTGGCCTTTCAAATGGCAGAATCCACCGGTTATAAGAGCGGGGAGTTGTATTACAACATGGGCAATGTATACTACCGGCTCAACCAACTGGGGCAAGCCATTCTTTATTTTGAACGTGCAAGACAATTGATCCCCTACAATGAGCAGTTGGGGCATAGCCTCCGTGTAGCGCAATCCCAGACACAGAATGAAATTCGATATCTGCCACGCCCTTTCTGGGTTCAAGCCTGGACCTGGGCATTGGCACACTTGGGGCCAATAGGTTTATTCGGCCTCGGCTTCGGCCTTTATTTGATCACGGCCGGCCTGCTGGGGTATCGAATTTGGTCCGGCCAGCCCAATGCGTGGGTCCGTAGGAGCATGATTGTCTGTTCGCTTTCAGGCATGCTCCTGGTTGCGGCTGGCTTGTTCTCATCCGTACAGCGGGCCAATTTCAGAGCCGCCGTGATCATTGAACGAGAAGCCACGGTTCGGGCCGCGCCAAATGAGATGGGCGAAACCCAGACCGTGATCTACGAAGGACTGGTCTGTGACATTCTCGATACCCGCTCCGAATGGACACAAGTGTATCTGCCCAATGGCACCACCGGCTGGGTGCCAGCAACAGCCGTTGCAGAAATATGATTTGACGAGAACGCATCCCGATTAAAGGTTGCTTTACAAGCCCGTCGTTTCTTATTCTGACATACCACCCCTCTAGCCAGAAAACCCACGACAGATGGAACCACACGTCTTACAGCGCAAGGATACCGGTTGGATTGAAGTCGTCTGTGGTTCTATGTTCAGCGGGAAAACGGAGGAGTTGATCCGGCGGATGCGGCGCGCCCAAATTGCCCGTCAAAATGTGGCCATCTTCAAACCCGCGTTGGATGATCGCTACCATGAAGAGCGTGTGGTTTCCCACGATGAAACGGCGATCCCATCCATACCTGTCCATGCCGCAGAACAAATTATATTGATGGCAGGAGATGCCCAAGTCATCGGTATTGACGAAGCACAATTCTTCAGCAAAGAGTTGGTCGGGGTCTGTGAGCTCCTGGCCCGTCAGGGGAAACGGGTCATTATCGCTGGGCTGGATCAGGACTTTATGGGCAAACCGTTTGAACCCATTCCGCAACTGATGGCCGTGGCCGAATATGTAACCAAGTTACACGCCATATGCGTGGTGTGTGGAAGCCCGGCTAACCATTCGCAACGTATCATCCGCGATGCCGAACGGGTCGTACTCGGGGCGGGTGAAGCCTACGAACCCCGGTGCCGGCACTGCTTTGATGTACCAAAGGCTGCACAGCAAAAAAAAGCCGCGCAGCCTTCGGTCGTCTCAGATACTTGATGTACCTCAATCAGGAGCAGGCCGGATTGGTGACAGAGCCGTTTCCAGAGCCGTCGAGCTTTAATCCACCTCGAATCAAATCTGATGGACTCGCCAGCATAATACTGGACTCAAGGGTACCGTCAACAGTAACCTTGGCATAGTTCTGCGTCAATTCGTTAAACGCTTCGATGGTCAGGCCATCGGTCGTCCCCTCCAGCATGTAAACCCCATTCATGCTGTTATAGCACTCAAAGTTAGAGCCATAAATGTCGTCCCGGGCGTAGATCAGATCCAGAAACTGAACGCCTTCAAAGTTGTCCTCGTCTTCCTTGTTTGCATCAAGGGAGCCGCCGAAAATTTCGGGCCGTTGCTTCCATTCCTGGGCATCTGTCGAGATCTCCATTACTTCCTCGATGAGCCGGTCCCAGTTCATCCGAACCTCATGTCGGGAATAGATTTTGAGTCCCGCTATGATCGCAATCCCGACAATGACTGCGACCAATACGAGGATCAACATTTGTTGTTGCCCCATAGTGTTTGCCTCCCAAAGTGAATGCCACTTCGGTTATGTTGTTTGAATGACGGTTAAAGGTAACCAGGTATATACCTTCCTCGCCTTGATGCAACACGCCCAACAGCATTGGGAACAAGACATTAGTGAAACAAACCAGCGTTGAGGAAAAAGGAAGAGGCGAATCGTTTGCCTCCGCGATTCGCTTGACCCAGTGCCTCCAGGTTTATTCCGATAAGAAGGTGCCTCTCCTGACTTCCGGTTAATATACTACTTTTGTTTATTGAACTCAAGTTGCGCGCCATGCTCCAGTAATGCGCAGGTGCCTTTCTTACGCATTATGCAATACGCGCATGCTGCTTCTCTGGTACTTTTCACGGCTTTTCGGTTGCACCTCTGGTTTCCCGCGCCTATGTTGATCTTGCAGCCTCCGTTGGATTGTAGCCGAACCGGATTACATGTCGCAAGATCGTTACCTCGTTACTGCCCGAAAGTACCGCCCCCAGACGTTTTCGGAATTGGTGTCCCAGACGCACGTATCGGACACCCTCAGGAATGCGATTCGCCTGGATCGGCTCGCGCACGCCTACCTCTTTAGTGGCCCCCGTGGCGTGGGCAAAACGACCGCCGCACGGATCCTCGCTAAGGCCATCAATTGCACCACCCCACTCGCGGACCGGCCAACGACTGAACCCTGCCGTCAATGTGACTCCTGCCAATCTTTCGAGGAAGGCCGCAGCCTGAACATCATCGAGATCGATGCCGCATCCAACAATTCCGTCGAAGATGTCCGCGCCCTGCGAGAAAAGGTACGGATCCCTCCCCAGGGTGCCCTCAAAAAAGTATATATCATCGACGAAGTCCACATGCTGTCCAACGCAGCATTTAATGCCCTCCTGAAAACCCTGGAGGAACCCCCGGACCACGTCCTGTTCATCTTTGCCACCACCGAACCCCACAAGGTTCTACCGACCATCCTCTCCCGCTGTCAACGCTTTGATTTCAGGCGGATTACGGTACAGGAAATTGTCGCACGGTTGCAACTCATCTGCAAAGCCGAAGACGTAACCGCAGACGAAGGCTCCTTGATGCTGATTGCCCGCAAAGGAGACGGCGCATTGCGGGATGCACTTTCGGTTTTCGATCAGTCCGTCTCGCTCTGTGGCACCTCGTTGATGTATGACACCCTGGCACGTGCTTTAGGCGTCGTAGAAAACGACCTCTTCTTTGACCTGACACAGCGCATTGGAAGCCAGGATCGGGCTGGCTTATTGCAACAAGTGAACACCATGATGCTGCGGGGCCTCGACCTGCACGAAGTGCTGGGAGGCCTGGCAGAGCATATTCGAAATCTGCTCGTGGCCGTGACGATGGGTTCGACCGAACTGATCGAAGCTGATGAAGCCACCAAAGCCCGCTATGTAGAACACGCCGGGCAGTTTCAGGAAACTGATTTACTTCGCTTGTTGATGATCCTCTCCGATACGGAAGAGGTGATCAAAAACAGCACCCAACCCCGGCTGAAGTTTGAACTGGCCTTGCTCAAAATGGCAAGCATGGCCCATTCCGCCGACCTCTCCCAACTCCTGAAGCAACTGGACGGCATGGACCTAGAGGCCATTGCGGCATCATCCCCCCCTGTACCATCCGCTACGCCTCCCCCGGTCAAATCAGCATTGCCGCCCCCCCCAGTCGTAGAAGAGGCGTATTCCCCTCCCGTAGTTGAGAATGAGCAAGCCCCACTGCCCGAAGAAGCGTATTTGCCCCCCCCCACGCCGCCTCAACCGACACCTTCTGAAGCACCGCCTGCTGTAGCACCATCCGTTTCACCCCAGCCAAGCGAAGGAGGCTCGCTTTCCCTATTCGGCCCGCCTGCCTTAAAGACCAAACCGGCTCCCCGTAAGGCTCCAGAAAACACCCTCGTTCAGGCTGACACAGTAGCCCCAGCCTACGATGGTGCAGCGGCAGTAGCAACCCAGGTGGCCCCGGCTATTGATTTCCATTTTGGGTTTTCGCTCCACAAGATCAGAGGCGTTTGGGGGCAATACGTCAAGCATGTTTCGCAGGAGCGTATTCACGTGGGGGCCTTGCTCCAACACACCCACCCGGCCGGTATCGAGCGAGATGGCTTGTATATTGCCGTCCCGGATGCATTTCACCAACGCCTCTTGCGTAGCGAACGGGACTACCTCCAAAAACACCTGGCCAGCTTACTCGAAAAACCTGATTTCCCCGACCTCCATTTTACCATTCAGGCCGGAGAAAAAGAGGAGCCCGAACCGGAAACCCAGGCTGAAATTGATCCGTTCGAACGCATGAAGCGCCTGCGCCAGGACAACCCGGTGATCCGCGCCCTGTTCGATCAGTTTGGCGGGGAATTGGTCTGGTAACCCCCCCTAAAGCATTTTTTTTCTCGCCTTCAACCAGCAACACCTCATGGAAAACCTGAATATGGCCGACCTGTTCGGGAAGATGATGGACATGCAACGCAAAGTCCAGGAAACCCAGGATGCCCTGGCCCAAAAAACCGTCTCGGCTGAGGCCGGGGGCGGTATGGTCAAGGTTACGGCCAATGGGGCCATGCGCATTACAGCCATCAAAATTGATCCAACGGTTATTGACCCCAATGATGTCGAACTCCTCGAAGACCTGATCGTAGCCGGGGTCAATAAAGCCCTTGACGAAGCTGCCGTCATGGCCAAGGAAGAAATGTCCAAAATCGCAGGCGGGATGATGCCCCCCGGTATGGACATGGGCAACCTGGGGTTCTAATCGGACGAAAAGAAACCCATGCAAGTCACCTCGGAAGCCGTCGAAACCCTGGTTGAGCAGTTTTCAAAATTGCCGACCATCGGCCGAAAAACCGCACGCCGCCTGACAGCCTATATCCTGAAAATGCCCCGCGAGGAAGTTGTGGATCTGGCACAGGCCCTCGTTGCCGTCAAGGACCAGGTTCAACACTGTTCCATCTGCCACAACATTACCGATACCGATCCCTGTGCGATTTGTACCTCGGAAAAGCGCGAGCAAGGGTTGATCTGTGTGGTGGAAGAACCCAACGACGTAATGGCGCTCGAACGCACCAACGAATTTCGGGGCGTGTACCACGTCCTCGGGGGTGTCATTTCTCCACTGGATGGCATTGGCCCGGACGACCTGAAAGTCCGCGAACTTGTGTCACGCATCGTTACAGGCCAATCCTCTGAAGATGCGCCGACCATTGGCGAGGTCATTCTGGCGGTAAACCCGAATGTAGAAGGCGATACTACAGCCTACTACATCAGCCAACTGCTGGCCCCCTTCGGCATAAAAGTGACACGCATTGCCCGAGGCCTCCCGGTAGGCGGCGATCTGGAATACGCAGACGAAGCCACGTTGAGCCGGGCGCTTGAAGGTCGGGTAGGGCTGTAGGATTGGTGATTGGAAGCTATTTATTGGTTTCCGAATTTTCAATTTAGGCGTGATTTGGAAGTCTTCCCAGTTTGAACCCCCGCCCTGCTTATGAACCTTAACTACCCGCTAGGCGCTCTTGCCCTTCTTTTACTTCCGCTACTGTTCCCTGTTCAAGCCATCGCGCAGGGGCTGCAAATCGACATTGGCGCTTGCTATACCGGCCAACCGCTGCTGACTTCATTGGTCACCCACTACAAAACCCCTACAACCATGGGGTATGGACCGGCGAGGGACACCCTGTACGCCAACATCGACGCGACCGATACCCACATGCTCTCCGGCGTCTACTCCGGGTTTACGATCACCCTGGACCCATTGCTGGACCCCAGCCAGGACGCCTTCGCCAAAGGCATCAATGCCGAGCATATTTTTCCGCAGAGCAAAGGCGCATCCAGTGAACCGGCCCGCAGCGATATGCACCATCTTGCCCCCTCAAGGGTCCAGGTCAATGCTGCCCGCGCCAGTTGCCCTTTCGGCGAAATCCCGGATGTCAATACGGACAAATGGTTTCAGGATACGGAAGAACTTACCACCACACCGCCTTCAAACATCGATGCCTATAGTGAGCTGGATGAACAGGCCTCCAACGGCTACGCCTGTACCTTTGAACCCCGTGAGTCCGTCAAGGGAGACATCGCCCGGAGCGTGTTTTACTTTTACACGATGTACAAACCCCAGGCCGATGCCGCCGATCCCAACTTCTTTAATACCCAGAAAGCCCATCTCCTGGACTGGCATTATGCAGACCCTGTAGACGATGCAGAATCCGAGCGCTCCTTTGAAATCGCAGCGCGTCAAAATGGGCGGGTCAATCCTTTTGTCATCGACTCCACCCTGGCCCGGCGGGCCTATTTCGAGGCCGATGACACCCGCTGCCCGGTATTGGATGTTACGGCCTTCCTGCAGGGTAACTATGAGAATGACACCCTTGGTACAGCCCTCCAGACCCTTGGCCTCCTCCCGGACATGCAGCCCTATGCAGCAGCGCCCTGGAATTATTCAGGTACAGAAGCCATTACGGATGCCCTGACGGCCCGAGACTTTGCGTTGTCTGATTGGGTGCTTATCGGTTTACGTGAGGCCGGGTCCCAGACACTTGCCGGACAGGCAGCCGCATTCCTTGATGAGCATGGGGCTGCCTGGGGTACAGATGCGCTTTCTGAAGTCCACTTTCCTGGCCTCGCCCCGGCTTCGTACTACGCGACGATTACCCACCGCAACCACCTGGCCGCCATGAGCGCATTGCCCCTCGACTTTTCTTCTGGAGCGGTGGCCTTCGACTTCAAGACCGAAGGCACTTTCGGCACGAATGGCCAGACGGAAGTTTCTCCTGGTATATTCGCCCTTTGGGGTGGAGATGGCAATGCCGATGGTGAGGTCACCGCCTTTGATTTCCTTAATGTCTGGCTTCCTGAAAACGGCGGCCCGGCCGCCTACACAGGAGGTGATTTCAATCTCTCCGGCGATGTCACGGCCTTTGACTTTCTCAACGTCTGGCTGGCCGGCAATGGGCAAGCTACCCAGGTGCCGGATTGAGCGGGCACCTGGCTCCCTCCTGTTTCGGCTTCTACCGGGTAGATTTCAATCACTTTATTTTCACCATCCCCCATTGACCATTGATCAATATTCTCCTATACTTGCATCTACATGTTGAAACTTAATCGCTCCTCTCCCCTTGGGAAGCTCCACCATATGAGGCGCGGTTCGTCTTACAGAACGACACCACATCGGTGGAATTTCCTGGATTTCGTTTCACCGTAAGGACATTATTAAGCGATCCCTTTCGCATTTCATGCGCAGTCAGATTTTCGGTTCTTTTACCGCAGTGCTCCTTTTTGCATTGCTCCTCTCCACTGTTCAGGCTCAGGAGTTTGAAGAAGCTGTGGTGGACGTAGGAAACGTGGGCTTAACCGTAACCAACTCTGGATTTATCGGTAAAGCCAGTATCCGCAACAATCCCACTGGCCCCCCCTCCTTCGAATACCCGCTTGATTCCGGCGTGGAACACCTCTTCGAGAGTGGCCTATGGGTCGGTGCAACCCGTAGCGATGGGACTACGGTGTTGCGGAGCGGAGCCGTCACCACGTCAGCGGGATACCAACCGGGGCTTACCGGCTATGAATTCACCGCACTGAGCAGCATTCGGGAACGGTCCAGTCTGACCGATTCGGATGCCTTTACCTCTAGTGCGATTAGCCACCAGGACTTCCTTTCCTCTTTCACAGACACAGCCAGCGTACTCCCCGGTACCCAGATTCCCCACCCCGATCCCTCGGGCCGCCTGGGCCTGGTCGCCAACACCCGCTCCTACGCCTGGAATTTCCCCTTTACGGAATACTTCGTCCTGATCGAATTTGAGATCATTAATGTGAGTGATGCCCCCTGGGACGATGTATACGTCGGCCTCTATCACGATCAGGTTGTCCGAAACGTGAACACCGCGCTAGACCAGGGGGGTGCTTTCTTCGACAAAGGGGGGTACGGCGTGCTGGACACCCTTTATGCCTCTTATGCCTTCAACGCTGGAGGTGCAGAAGAATCCATCAACACCTATTCGGCCATCGCTTTTCTTGGGGCAGACTGGGTAGATCCCGCCAATGGCCAGTCGCGATTTTTTCATCCCCGTCTGGCAGATGAGTATGTTGCCGACGGACTGACGCCGCCTACGTTCAATACCCGGTGGTGGAATTTTGGGAGCAACCCGAACCCGGAACTGGCGCGTACGTCTTCGGATGAAGAACGGTACCGGCGGCTTGCCACCCCCTACCCCAATCCTGAGAATTTCCCAACGGTTGAAGAATACGAACAGGCGCGGGGTGCGTGGTACCAATTGCTTCGTACGGGCGGTGCAGGAGCAAATGGCAACTGGATTGGGATGAGCAGCGTCGGGCCGTTTAGCCGTGTGGGGGCAGGAGACACGTTGCGTGTGACGTTTGCTGCCGTTGCTGCCCTTAAACCGGAGGAATTCCAGGATTTTGGCAGCAGATCCCTCGACATTCCTGAGTCCAGAGCCTTGCTGGTCGAAAACATTCGGTGGGCACAGCGTACCTATGGCGGTGAAGACAACAACACGAACGGCCGCATCGACGGAGAGGAAGATGTAAACGGCAACGGCGTACTGGACAGGTTCCTGATCCCCGAACCGCCACAGGCACCCAATGTGCGTGCCGTTTTGGAGGAAGGCCGCGTGACCCTATACTGGGACCGCGCCTCTGAAACGGGCAGAGACCCCGTAACAGGGCTTCAAGATTTTGAAGGCTACCGTATCTACCGGACCGATCCAGGAGATGACCGGACCGGCGACCTCCTGGGGGCTGCTTCCCTCGTCGCACAATATGACAAACCCAGCAACCGTACCGGGTTTAACAACGGTTTTGGTGAGATCGCCCTTTCAGAGCCGGTCACATTTGCGGATGATACGACCCGTTATTATTATCGTTTTGAGTCGGATGGGCTTTTGAGTGGCTGGCAATATGGCTTCGTGGTTACTGCTTTTGATGAAGGGGACCTGACGGCAGGCCTGCCCTCCTTTGAATCGTCCAGGCGCACCGGCGCCATACGGGTATTCCCGGGAACACCTGCAGCCCAAGACGACAGTCGGGAAGTGGGCGTCTATCCGAACCCCTACCGATTGAGTGCTGCATGGGACGGCAGCACCTCGCAAACACGGAAATTGAATTTTTACAATCTACCCGCCCAGAGCGAAGTACGCATCTACACCCTTGCCGGAGAAATCGTTGCCTCCTTCACCCATGATGCCGATACCTACTCAGGAGACATCAGGTGGTATAACAACTTCAGCGCAGACAACAGACTGCTGGCAGGAGGAGAACATTCGTGGGACCTGCTTTCCGAAAACGGACTGAGCTTGTCCACCGGCCTCTATTTATATAGTGTCAAAGACCTTAATTCCGGTGACACGCAGACCGGAAAATTTGCCATCATTAAATAACCTACCACAACAACACCCACTACATCACACCTAAAATAACACACCCCAGGGGGAAACTATGCAGAACACTATGAAACGACTATCCTGGCTTGGCCTGTTGCTGGTCTTTATGACCGGCACGGCGTTCGGCCAAACTGCACAATTACAGATTATTCACAACAGCCCGGATCCCAATGCGGCCGTTGTGGACGTTTACGTAGACGATGAACTGGTTGAGGACGATTTTGCATTCCGGTCCGCCACAGCGTTCACTGAACGACCGGCTGGTGTCGATCTCGCCGTTGCCATCGCGCCCGGTTCCAGTACCAGCTCTGCCGACGCGGTGGCCACCTTCACGGTCAACCTCGCTGATGGAGGAATCTTCCAGGCTATCGCAACCGGCGTGATTGATCCCTCGGGCTTTGCGGCCAACCCGGAAGGCGCAGATACCGGCCTTACCCTTCTCGTCAACGACATGGCGAGCCCGATTTCCGGGGCAGGTACAGCCTATGTCACCTTCGTACACGGCGTACCGGATGCACCGACGATTGACGTCCGGGCCCCCGGCCTGGGCGGCGCCAGCGTCCTGGGTACCCTCGGCCAAGATCCGCTCGGCTACGGCACCCTGGCCAACCTGACAGTTCCAATCGCGCTGCAAACCGGCGAAAGCTCAGACCTGGACATCGTTCCGGCCGCAGCACCTGACGTCATCATTGCCTCAATTTCTGTTGACCTGCGCACCCTTGACGGCGTCGGCATCACGGTCCTGGCCTCTGGCTTTGCCGATCCTTCGGCCAATCAGGATGGTGAAGAACTGGCTGCCATTGCTGTACTCGGCGACGGGACCACATTCGAACTCCTCCCGCCGGTACCGTTCTTGACAATCCGCGAAATCAATGCGGTGTCTCAAGAGAATATTGATGCCCTGAATGCTGGTGGTGCCGCGATGGCCGCTGGTGATGTTGCCCCGTTGATCCATTCTGCCTACAACAATGAAATTGTTCAGTTCAATGGCATTGTGATGTCTGACCCGCTCTCGTCGGGCCTGGCCTCCTGGCAAGATGCACGGGGTGGCCCCGGCCGGATCCACATCTTCCTGCGTGACCCTGCCGCCGATACCCTTGGCGTAGAAGGCATGGGCGTGCAAATGGTTGATGGGGCTTATGAAGACAACGGCACGCTCGGCCTCATCATCGGTGACGTGATCAACGTGACCGGCACCGTGACCTACTTCGGAAACAACATCCAGGTCACGCCCCTGAGCATCGAAGTCCTTGGCAGCTATACCGACCTCGGCCTGAGTGAAGCCGTCCTGGAGCCCGTGTCGGTAACGGCCAGTGACATCAACACCAGCTTTGGCGACGGAACGTTTCAGGCCAACTGGGACAACTTCAATAACCTCGCCGGTCAGTTTGTTGTATTTGAAGGGGCCACCATCTTCAACCGTGCCCTCGGTGACCGTCCCGACTGGTCCGTGACCGACGGTGACAGCCGCGTTTACACCTATGACCACTCACTCCAATACCGGAATGATCGTCAAAACGACTACTCCGACGATTGGAACAAGCGGGATGGCGACTTCGATCCTCCTCCCCCTGGTGCTCTCGTGAACCTGCAAGGCTTTGTTCACTTCCAGGGTGGTAACGACCCGGATGGTGTAGCCGTCCCGGCAAACGCCATGATGAGTGTTTCTCCCTTCGCCGCAGAAGACCTTGAAGTACTCGAATCACCGCCAGTGGTCTCCGCCCTTACCGGCCCCGAAGCCGTCCCGACGGATGCTGACGAAGTGACCATCTCCATTGACGTCGTGGTTGACCCGGCCCGGACCATCGACACGGTGACCCTGGGTTACATTACCTCAGATGATCCAGAAGCCGATCCGACGGAAGTGGCGATGACAGGTGCTGGAACGGTTTACACCGCTTCGATTCCTGCGCAAGCCGATGGGACCTATGTGATCTACTCCGTAGTGGCCACGGATAATACTGGGGCTTCCTCCAATAGTACGACCCTGCAATACCGTGTCCTGAACGATGGCATCAACTCCATCGCCGATATCCAGTTGACGTTCGAAGGCGAAGAGGGCGATAGCCCCTTTGCTGGCTTCACCACGCCGATGGACATCACCGCGACGGTCAACAGCACACCTGCCCTTTCGGGCATCCTGATCGTACAGGATGACACCGAACTGGGTGGTTTCTCGGGCATCATCGTGGATGCCTCGGCAGCCCCTGACTCCCTGGAACCCGGCGACATGATCCACATCACGGCTGGCACCATCCAGGAAATCCGCGGCAACAACTTCACTCGTGGTGGAGACGTAACCGGGATCGGTGAACCGACCATTGAAGTGGTTGGCGAAGGCGATGCCCCCGGCTACAAAGTGGTCCCGACGAGCGTTCTACTCGACGATGCCGTGGCTGAGGCCCATGAGAGCATGATGCTTCGCTTCGAAAACGTCCGCATCGTTGACAACGATGCCGGTTTCGGAGAATGGCGCTTTGCGACGGCAGAAGACTCGGTGGGTATCCTTGCCGACGACACCGCCCCTGAAATCAACAATGCAGGTGGCGGCCCCGGCATCTTCGGCCCATGGGATGTGCGTGATGCCATCCAGGGAGCCTGGAGTCATACTTTCGGTAGCTTCAAGCTCTTCCCCGAGTCCATTGCGGACGTCGGCGAAGTGGTTAATGTTGCCAATGAGCCCGTTGGTGCCGGCGTACCGGATGCGTTCACCCTGGACCAAAACTACCCGAACCCGTTCAACCCGGTCACCAACATCACCTATAACGTCGGCCAAAACGGCCCGGTCAGCCTCGAAGTCTTCGACGTAACAGGCCGCCGCGTGGCGACGCTGGTGAATGATGAATTGGCTGCAGGCAAATATCAGGTTACGTTTAATGCGCTGGAACTCTCCAGCGGCATGTACCTGTATCGCCTCCAGGCCGGTAATCAGATCATCACGAAGAAGATGATGTTGCTGAAATAATGTAAAACGGCACCTGTCCCGAACGAGGGCCGAGCATCGGCCCGGTGAGGGACCTCCCCGGAAATGGCACAACTATTTTTGAGGAGGTCCCTCACTACGCTCGGGCGCAGGAGCGTTGATTCTATCGTGCGACTCACCTCCCTCCTTTTTCTTTTCGCTTCTACCCTTCTCCTGGTTGGGTGTGATGCCGATATCTCCGGCGATGCCAACGAAAACCAGGCCCCCAACACGTCCCTGAGCGTTCGTGATACTTCGCTTGTAGATAACCTCGGAAATGCCGGCCGGTTAGCCAGTACCGTTAATGTCTCCTGGTCCGGTATCGACCCGGACGGGTTTGTTGCCGCTTACGAAATTCGTTTCTTTGCCGCTGAAGACCAGGGCCTATTTGGGCCTGATGAAGGCTGGACCACCACCACGCGGCAAGACTCCCTCATCCTCCTCCCGATCAAACTGAGCGAAAGCACGGCCAATGTCCGATTTGAGGTTCGTGCCATAGACAACGAAGGCTTAAAGGACCCAACCCCGGCTGAAACGGTCTTCCCGATCCGCAATTCCCCGCCCGAAATTAGGTTTAACACCTTTGACCTCCCGCCGGAAGAAACCTTTACCGTCTTCTCCTTTAGCTGGGATGCCCGAGATCCCGAAGGTGAAAGCAACCTGGCTCGCATCGAGATTAGCCTCAACGATTCGCTGAATTATACTGCCTTACCGGCGGATACCCGTTTCGCCACCTTCGTCGCAGAAACCGACCCGAATGCCTCTGATCCTGTTGTCGATGCGCGGGTGTTCACCGGGCGCGGCTTCCAGAGCACCCAAATCTTCCTCCCCGGCCTCCGCCTGAACGCATCCAACACCTTTTATCTCCGCGCGGTCGACCAAACAGATACGACCAGTGTAGCGCTGTCTCACGAATGGTTCGTGCGCAAACCTTCCAGCGAAGTCTTGTTTGTCAACGACTATCGGAAGAGCTTCGCACCCATCCTGCAGAACGCCCATCTTCAACTCCTCCGCGCCTACCTGCCTGAAGATATTGACGTAGATGTGTGGAACATCTCAGAACCCTTCCTTTCCGGCTCAACAGGCGTCACGCAACGCTCCAGTTCAATTCCCCCCACCGTTGCCCCCACGTTGCAACAAACCCTGACCCTCTTCAAATACATTTATTGGGTCTCGACCAATACGACCAGCACCACCCAGGGCACGAATTTACCTTTCGTTGCGCAGGCAATGGACCAGTTTTTTGAGAACGGGGGCAAACTGATGGTGCATTCCCCCATCGGCCTCCCGACCAACCCGGATGACAACGTCGGTAACTCCGCGATCTTGCTGTTGCCCCTGAGCGACCTCATCACCTTCCCGGACTCACTCCGGAGTACGATGCGTTTACCGGCTGCTGCCCCCCTCACGCCTTCGAATACCCTGAACCTGCCGGTGCTCTCTGCAAAACGCCTGTTGATCGGCACTTTGCCCTATCAGGCTGTGGGCAACAACATTCCCCTGTACGAAACAACCTACCGGTACCAGACCCGCCAGGGTGGCCGGCAGGGCGATTGGTTCGGACCCGCTACGGTGGCCTCAATCAGCGAAGACCGCCGCGTAGGGTTATTTGCCCTCCCCATTTTTGACGAGCGTAACGGCTCCCAGTTGTTTGAAGGAGTTGATGGCGATCCGGATGCCCCCTTCCAGGCTATTTTCACAATCCTAGACGAACTCGGTTTTCCCAGGAGATGACCTGATGATCAATCGTTGAAACCCTGATGTCAATGCCCTCAACCCATTGACCATTGACAAACGAGCGTTAGCGACTAACGCAGTAATCGACCATTGACCATTTATACATGCCTTATTCCCGGCTACATATCCTTACCCTGCTCACCGGCTTGTGTTGGCTTTTGACACTCATGCCCGCCTTTGCCCAGGGTACACTCTCCGGCAAAGTTACCGATGCCGAATTCGGGGATGAGCTAATCGGTGTGAACGTTCTGGTGGTCGGGTCCTCTGCCGGGGCAGCGACCGATTTAAGCGGGCGGTTTGCCATTCCCAACCTTCGGCCCGGCGAATACAACATCAAGGTCTCGTACATCGGGTATGAAACCAAGCTCTTTACCGGCATTCGGATTACGGATGGACAAACCCAGACCCTGGATATTGAACTGGCCGCCCAAGTCCTTTCCACCGAAGGCGAAATTGTAGTCGTGGGCGAAAAACCCCTGGTGGATGTGGAGCAATCTTCCAGTTCGGTCTCTATTGGTCGAGACCAGATTGATGTAGCCCCTGTCCGTGCCGTGGAAGATGTCGTCGCCTCCCAGGCCGGGGTATTTAAAGACCCCACAGGCCTCTATATCCGGGGCGGACGGGCCAATGAAACCGGCTTTGTGGTTGATGGGGTCTCTGCAAAAGACCCCCTGGCCGGCACTGGTTTTGGATTAGATATCGGCTCGAATGCCTTTAGCGAAGTCGAAGTCACCACAGGCGGGGTCGGTGCCGAGCATGGTGATGTGACCTCTGGTGTGGTGTCCGTTCGGACGCAGGATGGCGGGGATACCTTCTCCGGGTCCTTTACCCACAAACGGGACAACTTCGGCGGCCTCAACCGTGATACACGCTCCAACTTCATGGAGGATGTGTATGAGTTTAGCCTGGGCGGGCCGGTGATTCCTGGCCGGCTACGTTTCTTTGCCTCCGGCCAATCCCAACTCTCCGACGGGTTTACCCGATTCACCTCCCGGCCTGAACAGTTGCGCACCTCCCTGTTGGATGGCACCGGACTGCTTCCCCGGACCGGCAACCGCTGGAGCGGCCTCGGCAAGCTGACCCTGGATGTACGCCCCGGCATGAAAGTGCAAGTTTCCTATCAGCGCTCCCTGACCGTGAATCAGAATACCCGGATGTTGCAGATCACCGGCAATGAGGCCGTGGTCACACCGGGTTTTCAGTATTCTTTCATTCAGCAACCGGACAATGCCAACACATTTGCCCACGATACCAACATCGGGTTCGTCAAGTGGTCTCATGTGTTAAATGAACGTTCCTTCTATGAAGTCCAGTTCAGCCGCCTCTTCACCCACCTCCGGGCCGATGCCAATGGCGAACGGTGGCGGCCCTTGCTGGTCGATAGCGAACTGAACCCGGAGAGCATTGTGGAATTCCCGTCCCAGGTGTTTGTTGACCGCGATGGCAACCCACCCGACCCCAATGCGCTCTTTGTGCTTCCCGGCCCCGGATTCTTTAACAACGGCGGCATTTCAACCCGGTGGCACGACCACTACGCAGAAGAGTGGACCCTCCGCGCCACCTATACCCGGTTCTCTCGAGACAAAAACTTCAGGCTCAACGCCGGATTCGAGTCCAAGTTTAACGACTACCAATGGATCGATATCCTCCAGCCGTGGGTTGGTGCGCCCATCATCACGGCCAGTGGAGACATCACCCGATCCAACCGCCTGGGTCAAAGCTCGGACATCTGGCGCGTGAAACCGGCCCGGGGCGGACTGTTCGTCACCAATCAGGTCCGGTATCGGGGGCTCATCGCCAACGTGGGCCTTCGGCTGGAGTACTGGGCCCCCGGCAAGTACGTGGACGATCTGATTGACGACCCCGAGGCGCCCATCCTGGAGACTGTGCGTCAAGCCTACCGGGACGATACCATCGGCCTGTTGGGTCGTCGGATGAAATTGCGGCTGCTGCCCAAACTCCGGGTCTCCTTCCCCATCCGGGAAAATCAGGTCTTGTTCTTTAACTACGGGCACTCGACCCAATTGCCGCATCCCACGTTCGTGTATACCGGCCTCGATCCCTTCTTCCAGGACCGATCCTTCTTTGCCGACCTGGGGAATCCCAACCTGGACCCCGAGGTGGACATCTCCTACGAACTCGGTTTCCGAAATCAGATCAGCAACAATGATGTACTCAACGTGACGGCCTTCTGGCGGGATAAGTTTGACTTCATCACGATTGAGGACATTCGTATTGCCGATGCAACAGGCCGTGAAACCGTGCGGGCGTTCCGCGTAAACGGGGACTTCGCCCGCATCCGAGGGGTTGAAGTGAGCTATTTGAAACGCATTGGCCGCTGGTTCCAGGGGCAGGTGGTCGGGTCGTTCTCCCGTGCAACGGGCCTGAGTTCAACCAACAATGATGCCCTCTCCCAATTCCTGGAACGTGGCAACATCGACAATACCTTTGAAACGCCCCTGGCCTGGGACCGCCCCCTTGACCTCAAAGCCAACCTGACATTCACCCATGACCGAGACCGCCCCCTCTTTGGTATTCCTGGCCTGAACAAGATGAAGCTGTTCATCTCAACCACGTACCGAAGCGGGCAGCGGTATACCCCCGTCAACTTCCAGGGCTTCTCGATTAACCCCTTCACGGGCGAGGCCGATTGGCGGCCCATTTACGAGAGTGAATCAGACCCGGCCAAAAGGTTCTCCGAACTAGGGAAACCCTGGTGGTGGTTCGACCTTTCGCTACAACGCAATGTTGAAATCGGCAAGACGCGGCTTCAGTTGACGATGGAGGTCACCAATCTGTTCAATCAGAAAAACGGCATCATCGTCAATCCGGTAACCGGGGAAGCCTATCCCAATGTGGATGTCAACTCGACGGATTTCCCCGCCCTCCGGGATGACCGCAGTTACGATGTGACCAATGGCGTGCGAGATCCCCGTTTTGAAGACCCAACCACAACCGGCCTGCCTCCGCTAAACCCGGCCCGCTTCCTTCCCCAACGACACGTGTTGTTTGGCCTCTCCTACCGCTTCTAGGTACCATGAACAGGAATTCTACATATCGGCCGTTGATCTGGGTACTGGGCCTTTTGCTTTTGTGGCCGGTATCAAGTGCCGCCCAACTCCTGCCATCCTTCGGACGGGACCGGGCCGGTACATCCGGTTTTCAGTTTCTGAAGATCCCGGTGGATGCGCGGTCAGCCGCGTTATCGCAGACGGTGGCCGCCAATGCCAATGATGCCAGCTCATTGTTCTGGAACCCGGCGCTTGCGGCGCAGAACCCGGCCAAATTGGGTATTGGGTTTGGGCATACAGCCTACCATGCCGGGATTTCGCTCGAATATGTGGCGGCTTCATACAAATTGAGTGGTCTGACGTTGGGCTTGAGCTTACAAACGCTCAACTCGGGTGAAATGGACGTAACAACCGAGTTTGAACCATTTGGCACAGGCGAGACCTTCCGCGCCATCGACATGGCAGCCGGCCTAACCGTAGCCCAACAGTTGACGGATCTTTTCAGTTATGGGGTGACCGCCAAATACGTCCAGGAGAGCATCGCCACCGTAACAGCAAATACGTTTGTCTTCGACCTGGGGATGTACTACCGTGTAGGTACCACCGGGGCACAAATGGCTGTCGTGATACGCAACTTTGGACTGGACAGCACCCCCTCTGGAACCATCGACCGTCAAGACCTGAACGCCCCCGGAGGCACCACCACCGAGAGCGATTTCGAATCCCTGACGCCACCGACCACCTTTTTGCTGGGTGTAAACTATCAGGTGTTCGCGGCTGAGTCCGGCAATGCCCTGCAAGTATCAGCCCAACTCAACAACCCGAACGATAACGCCGAAAGTTTCAACCTCGGCGCTGAATATACCTGGAACCAGCTTTTGACCCTGCGCACCGGCTATCGGTTTGGGGTTGAGGAATCGAACCTCCCCAGCATGGGTGTCGGCCTGATGTTGCCCGGTATTGGACCGGATGTGCGCTTTGACTATGGCTTCTCCAAGCTGGAACGACTGGGCACCATCCATCGGGTTGGGTTAGATATCAAACTATAAACCAAACCCGGCATCGTGCCGGGACACAGCATGTTGAACGGCAAAACATATCCGGTTATTCTGATGGTTGTAGCCCTGTGTATGGCAGGCTGTGACTCGTTTTTTGGTGCGAAATCAGATGACACAACGGAAGAAATTTTCAGGGAAGGCCGGATTGACCCTTCGCTGTTGGATGAAGTCGGGTATGTACCCCTCAACCCGTTTTATACCCAGGGGCTCGACGGCCCCCTGCAAAACCCGAAGGACGTGTATGTAGGGTATGATTCCTTCATCTATGTGGTCGATGATATCGGCCTGCATGTACTGGACCTTGCAGGACGGCCCGTTGCAATACACCCCCTGGATCGGCCTACATCTGTCATTCAGGACCGCCGGCTACATGTGTACGTGACGGCCAAGCGGGATACCGTGCTTGATGGCACCTCGTGGAATTTGCCGGTCATTTACCGGTTTTCGGGGTTGAGTTCCGGAACCCGTCAAACGGAACACATCATCTGGCATCCCTTTGATGACGATTCCCGCAAGTTCAACCGCCGTGATCCGCTGGCCACCGATGAAGAGGTGGAATTTACCGGCGTTGCGATCCTGCATGATAATCGGGTTTACGTATCCAGAAAGGGACCGGTCAATTTGATCAATAGCCCCATTTTGCCCCATAATGCCGTCATGGAATTTTCGACAGACGGTATCAATACCCGCACCATTTCTGCGCTAAACCCAAACAACCAGAGTTTACGCAGTGCCATCAACCCGTCATCAGTTCTGACGTACTTTCACCCCCCGCAACGCGTGGGCTTCCCCAAAAACGACAATTTCATCGTCGCCCAATCCCCCGGAGATGCACCAGGCTTACGCTTTGCGATTCTGGGCATCCAGTCCATCGAAACCCCAGACGGCATCATCTTCCGCCCGGACACCGACTTGATTCGCTCAGCGGGCAATCCGGAATCGGGCGATGGGTTTATGTACGAAGAGTTCAAGTTCGCCAATCCATCGGATTTGGCCTTCGCGGGTGACGGCTCAAATTACATCTTTGCACTGGATGCCGGCCACGACAGCCTCTTCGTGTTCACCTCTGCCGGTATCGAAGGCGTTGCTCCGCCACCTGGCAGCAGTGCATCGATCCCCGTCGTTGTCTCCTTTGGCGGCACCGGTGACGGCCCCCTGCAATTTGACAACCCGCAGGGCGTGGCCTACTTCGACCGGGTGGTTTATGTGGCAGATGCCGGAAACAACAGGATTTCCAGGTTCAAATTAAATACCGATTTCGAGTAGTGTTCTGTCAATTTCCTGATGACGGGTTGATGCATCGCCGACTTTTCCACGCAGCAATACTGGCCATCGGCATCCTGGCCATTGTTTGCCCTGGAGATGCGTGGGGGCAGCACCTCGGACTTGACTACCGGTATCTCCCACCTCGCTGGCACACACTGCTTGGATTACCTGGCGACTGGCACAAACCCATGGTCAACGAAAAAGGGGCGCTCGTCTACGATTTCGGACCAGGACCCTATGCCATTCCCGGTACTGAAATCTCGATTGGCGTAAAGGAAGACTCCGTCATTGACCGCCAACAAACGGTTTCCGCCCCCCGAATCCCCATCGTTCGTACGGAATCCAGGGGTACTCGGTCAGATATGGTTACGGAGGCTTTTTCCGTGTTACCGAGCTACGATTGGCAGCAGGATGGGGCCCAATACGAAGGCGATGTCCAACGCATAAATGGCCTTACAGGAACGGTGGCCTGGGCAAATCCTGAGGGAAAAGTAGATCCCGCATTTCGCAATGTGGCCTATGGCACCAACCGGCCTATTGCGTATCGCATACGCGTTGAACCAAGGGGCCAACGAAAAGTCGTGCTAGGCTTCGCAGATTCGTACCGAAAGCAAGGTAGTCCCGTCAGGCGCGTGATGACGTTAGCCGTCGAAGGGGATGCGTCACAGGATATCGACGTCGTTGATCGCGTGGGTCAGAATGTACCGATGGTAGTGGCCTTCGAGGCACAAGATACAGATGGCGATGGATGGCTTGAAATTCGTATTGAAGCGCAACGGGAAACCGTTGATGGTAACCTCTTTCTGAATGTGATTTGGGTCTTTCCGGCACAGGTTACGCTTGATGAAACCGCTTTAATTCGGGGCGACCTCTCAAATCAGGCAGAGATGTATGTCGATTGTGGACGAGACCTCCAAGTCGTGGAACGGGGGCCACGCATGGACCTCTTACAGGCCCGCATTTCAAGATCAGACGGCCCCCCCATCGTCCAGGTCCGCACCAAACGCACGTTGCATTATGACCAGGCCCGGCACCTATTACGCTCCTTTGAAGCTCCCTTCATCCTTGTTCAACCCCACCCGGTCTCGGCCCATGAAACGGACCAGGGATGGGAACTGACCCTACCCGCAGGTACGGATGAAGTGATTGTGGCCGTTTCGCAGGCGGGCCACGGATCGGTGGAGGTACCTGAAATGCCGGAGATGGCAATGGCGCGAGAACGACTTTCCGCATTTTGGCTTGATGAAGCAAGACTGCCCTGGGATAAAATCCAGGTGTCGGATGCTGACGTACAGGCCTTGTTTGAGGGAAGTATCCGCACGATGTACCAATTGACCGAACGCGTAGACGGTGATCTTCAAACGCAGCCCGGCCCCTCTGTTTACCGTGGCCTCTGGGTTTCAAATCAACCCCGCGTTGGAAGGGCATTTACGCATTTGGGAGACGTCGAGACCACCCGGTCCTCTCTCGCACGCACCTTTAGCTTTCAGCAGGACGATGGACAGGTGCTGGTCCTGTCGCCCGCAACCTTGCTCAAAGAAACCGGCATTGCGATGCATGCGGTCTATCTGCATGCAAGAATGTCTAGAGACCGTTCATATCTTGAATCATACTGGCCAAAGCTACAGAAGGCGGCTGCGTGGATTCTGCAAAGCAGGCAACAGACAACCGATCCAGAGGCGCTGAATTATGGCCTGATGCCCGCCGGGCTTTCAGATGGCGGGGTTGGGGGCATTGTGCCAGAATACACCACGGTTTATTGGAGTATGTTAGGGATTAAAGGCATGATAGACGGCGCGCAGTGGCTTGGTAAACCAGAACAGGCAGCCGCTTATCATGCTGGATTCTCTGATTTTATGGCGGCCTTCAGACGCGCAGCTGCCCGAGATGTAAAACAGGATGCATATGGCCATTGGTTCTTGCCCATTCGTATGGCCTTTGACCCGGAAAAACATACCCCCCAGCGCACCCAAACACAGTTCTCTCATATGGTGTATCCAGGGAGGCTGTTCGAAAAGGAAGATCCGCTTGTTGAAGGGAATATGCGTATGCTCGCCGCAGCGCCCAAAGCCGAAGGACTATTGCTAAGTACGGGATGGCTCAACAATGGCGTACAGCCCTTTATTGAAAGTACACGTGCGGGGGTCTGGCTGTATCTAGACAACGTCGAAGCCGCACAAGAGATACTGTATGCGGTGGCCAACCATGCGGCTCCCACACACGTTTGGATCGAAGAACAGTTGCCAGGGTCTGGCCCCCGCCGGGCAACGGGAGATGTACCCCATTCAAGTGCATGCTCCGAGTTTATCAACCTGGTGCGCTACTTCATGGCGCTTGAAGAACAGAACCACCTGTCGTTACTGAAAGGTATACCCAGCAGTTGGATCTATCCAGGAGCAACCCTTCGCGCAAACCAGATCCCAACAGAATTTGGCGATTTGACACTCAGAGTAGACATCTCTGCCGATGGACATACGGCCCAGATCAAAGTCGCGCCCGTAGAGGGCGAAACAGACTCAGGAGGGCTACGCATTCATATGGGAGCCTTCAAATCAAATGGGTTTACCCTACCAAATGGCCAGGCGCTACCAGATATCTGGGGCGGAGCATGGGGAGAAGAAGTCGTTGTAAAAATAGAAAGAGAATAAAATCATTCTGCACCGTTCAGAATGGTAAGGACATAGAAAAGGCCGACAGGTCCACCAAACCCGCCGGCCCAAGAAATGCGTAAGGCCACGACACGGGAAAGAATGAACCGCGCACTGGTTCGATTTCCCAAGAAATGCCTCCTATCGTGCCTCTCTACTTCAAAACGCGCACGCCATTCTAAAAAAGGATCACAAGCTGGTCCTTTTTTTATAACGCATTTTTGAGTTTGGAAATATTGGGGATTGGCGAAGGGTCGGCATGGCGATACAGCGCCAGGTAATAGCTGACCCAATCCCCGAAATACACCATGGACAACAGCCGGGTCAACCGGCCCTTTCCACTTGAAGTCACTTCTTCCCAGGCCCCGGCCATCGGGGCAATAATCTCCCTTGAGATGTCCATCCTTTTCTGTACCCTCGGATGGTCTTCTGCATCCCGTAAGACCACCACGGTGTAGGCTTTGCCAAACGGATCGGTTTTCCGCCACGCTTCAATCTCATTGTGGCTGTGCTCTGGGAAGATACTGCCATAGGCGGGTGATTTGGCGTTTTCCTGAATCTGACACCGCCAGCGTAGATTCACGGCTTCCATAAGCCCTGTTCCGCTATAGATCAGCGGGACCGAGCCGTGCAAAACCTCAGCCAACTGTTGGGCCGGGTTGCCCGAGAAGTCTGAAAACGTCCCGACCATCTCCTTCAACATTGCCGTTGCCTCTTGCAAGCCTGCCAATGGCAGCGGGATCAACCCAATGGTACGCCCCAACTGTACTAAGGCAGACAGCGAATACGCCAGCGCAGCACGTGGAGACATGCCGGTTGGCAGTTGGATATGGGGCCAACCATGGGTGTCCACGCCTTTGAGAAGTGCACCGCCTGTGGTGATGGCAACGATCTTGGCGCCAGCCTGCCGTGCCGCTTCGCAAGCCGCCAATGTTTCTTCCGTGTTACCCGAATAACTGGAGGCTATCACCAGCGTCTCGGGTCCGACGTACCCCGGAATTTCGTACGAACGAGAAACCAGTACAGGGACTGGACTGACTGGAGAAGCCAACGTACGGAGCAAATCCCCGCCGATTGCTGATCCCCCCATGCCGATGACCAGCACCTGCCGGTAAGCATCAATCTTGATACCTGTACCCCAACCTGAAGCCAGGTTCAGCCCTGCTTCCCAGTATTGGGGTACATTGGAGATGTGTGCATACATCCCCTGGGTGTCATATTTTTTCCGAAGCACGGATAGGGTCGGCGGATCTTGAAATTGGGACATGAGGGGATGGGTTAATCCAGCCGTTGGAGCAAGCCACAGTTGTGTACCCGAAGCCAGTGGTCCAACTCGGCATGAATGCGATTGACGTTCTTTTCCTTGAGGGCCATCTCACATAAATCTTCTGCTTCTTTCATATTGATGGCGCGAACCACACGTTTCACTTCCGGCAGGTGTAAAGGAGAAGCACTCAACGTATCGACTCCCAAGCCCAGCAGAATGGGAATCGCCTTGGGGCGGCCAGCCATTTCTCCGCAGACGGAAACCCGCAAGCCGTGTGTACGTGCGGATTTGACGACGTACTTGATGAGCATGAGAATGGAGGGATGGAACTCCTCATAAATATCTGATACCCGGTCGTTATTCCGATCTACAGCTAAGACGTACTGGGTAAGATCGTTCGTCCCGATGGAAAGAAAGTCAACTTCTGTTGCGAATTGATCGGCCAGAAGCGCCGCTGAGGGGACCTCAATCATGATACCCAGGAAGGTTTCTGGATTGTAGGGTGTACCTTCTGATTCGAGTTCAGCAGAGACCTCATCCCAGAGGACCTTAAAGCGTTTCCAGTCCTCAAACGTTGACACCATGGGAAGCATCACCCGAACATTTCCATACGCACCCGCCCGCAGCAAGGCACGTAATTGACGCCGCAGAATACCTGGGCGGTCCAGCATGATCCGGATACCCCGCCATCCGAGAAACGGATTGGGCTCAGGATCATTAATCGATAACACCTTATCCCCCCCCAGATCAAACACACGGAACGTAATAGGATCGGGCGCAACCCGGACGACGGCATCCTTATAGCGGTTGAACTGTTCTTCTTCCGAAGGGAAGCGGCCATGTTCCAGGTACATCATCTCGGTCCGGTACAAGCCCACGCCTTCGGCTCCACTTACCGGCATGAGGTCAATTTCCTCATCCACATCAATATTGGCATGTAGCGTTACCCTGTGGCCATCCAACGTCTCGGCGGGCAGCGGCGCAAGCGCTGCATGTTCTTCCAGAATGTCGTTGTATCGTGCGGCTCTTTCCTGATACCGAAGCAAGGTATCGGGATTGGGGCTCAGGACCACATCTCCGGCGAGGCCATCCAGTATCACAATCTGATCGGGTGAGATACGCCGGGGCAAATGCCGTACGCCCATTACCGCAGGGACCCCCAAGGCACGTGCCATAATGGCAACATGCGATGTACTTCCTCCATGCTCAACGGCACATCCTTTCACATTCTCACGACTGAACAGGATAAAATCAGCCGCCGAAAGATTCTCAGCGAACACCACCCGGTCTTGCTCGATGCGGGAAAAGGCTTTTTCTCGATAGAGGTTTCGGATAATTCGGTTTTGTACATCCGCAAGATCATGGGCACGTTCGCGCAGATAAGGGCTCCGGCTCTGTTCCAGTCGTTCGCGATAGGACCGCATAACGGTTTCAACGGCGTAGGCAGCGGTCCAGTAACTGGATGTAATGCGGTCCAATACGGTATTGTACAATTCAGGATCACGCAACATCAGGGCTTGCGCGTCAAAGATTTGTTCACTCTGCGGCCCGATCTTCTCACGGGCCACCGCAGCAATTTTGCGTAGCTCCTTTTCCGACTGGGTTACAGCCTCCTCAAAGAGGGCGCACTGCATTTCGACCTCATGTGCAGACAGGGTCCGTTTTTCGACCTCAAAGGCATCTTTGGTATAGGGAAAGGCGGGGCCTATCGCGATGCCCGGAGCAACTGCGATACCCTTCAATACCTGCTCTTCATGCCCTTCGGTTGATTTCTTCATGAGAAATACAGTTGGGTTATCCGCCGTCGCTAGATGGCGGGGCGACGGAAACCCCGTGTCTTCCGCCCGTCTGACGACGGCGGGCGCGGGGAGTGACGATGTCACATCGCCTAGTCACCCAAAAGCGAACTGATGCTTACAGTGAGCCGATGCTCGGCTCAAATTGCACGGCTGTGTTCGTTGAAGCAAGAATCATCGGGCTTTAGCCTGGTGAGTGTCAAGAGGCGCGTTTATGGGCGAGGATGAGCCCTGGTTACAGTTCTTCTCCAAACCCGTCATCAAAAAGTGCAACTACGGCATCCGCAGCAGCAGCTTCATCTTGCCCCTCAAATTCAAGTAGAAGATCTGCCCCTTGTTCTGCGGCGAGGGTCATGACGCCGATGATACTTTTCCCGTTAATCTCATACTCATCCTTGTGGATGTAAAACTCTGAACTAAACTTGGAAGCTGTTCGAACGATCAGAGAGGCCGGACGGGTATGGATGCCGGCACGGTTTTTTACGATAACGGTGCGCTTAATCATGTCGAATATAATTCAGAATGCCAGGTTAGTGCATTCGTTCTTGCATGTATTGGACAAGTTCCAAGAGTGCATCACGGTCTGGCCCTTCCGGCAATTGGCGGAGGCCCGCTAACCCTTTCTGGTAGGAATCCGTAACGAGCGTTCGGGTTTCTGAGAGCACGCCCAGGGCATCCATACGGGTACGCGCTTCGTCCACCTCTGAGGCCGCCAGGCCGCCATTGGAAAGAATGCGCGCAAACCAATCGTAGCTCTTGCCCTCGGCGACCTGCAAGGTACGCAAAAGCAGATAGGCCCGCTTGGCTTCGATTAAATCGGCTCCAATGGGCTTCCCCCACCGGTCAGGATTAGCGGTCAGATCCAACAAATCATCCTGAATCTGAAAGGCCTTACCCAGATGGATACCACTGGCGCGAAGCGCTTCGAGCGTAGACGCAGGGGCATCCCCCAGCAGTCCACCCAGTTCAAGGGAGAGTTCAAGTAGGGCGCCGGTTTTCCCACCAATCATACCCAGGTATTCCGGTACTGATACATCCGTACGAGTCTCGAAATGTTCATCCAGGGCCTGCCCTTCACACAACCGGGCAACCATGCGGTGAAAGGTGCGGATGATTCGGGAAAGGTGCGGGGTCTCCAACTGGGCCAACAAATCATAGGAGAGGCCCATCAGGTAATCGCCACAGAGAATCGCCGTGTTTTCATCCCATTTTTGGTGGACCGTGGCGCGGCCCCGCCGTTCGTGGGCGTGGTCCATCACGTCGTCATGCACCAACGTAAACGTATGAAAGACTTCTACAGCCAGGGCTGCCGGCAATGCACGTTGTGTTTCGACGCCCAGGCTACGGGCAACCAGGAGCAGTACGATGGGGCGAAGCCGTTTGCCTTCCCCTTCCAGTACATACCGAACCGGAGCATACAAAGACGCAGGCCCCCGATCATGCAAGTGTACGAGATCCTGTATCCCTTCTTCAACCGCCTGCCTTAATGAAGGAATCAGGGTCATAGGTCTGACCCGACGCGCTCAGTAGCTGGCTTGGTAATCGGGTGTAAGGCCGCTGTGATACGCGCCTGGACTTCATCGATTTCGCCCACGCCGTCAATTTCGATCAGCTTGCCCAGCGCACGATAATACGCCTTAACCGGCTGCGTTTGCTCCTCATAGACCTGCAAGCGATTGAGAATCGCCTCCGGCTGGTCGTCTTTGCGTTGGATAATGTCTTGGGGATCTACATCAGCGGGGGGCGGATTGTAGGTCAGGTGATAGCTTTCACCGGTCACCCGATGGATGCGTCTTTCAGAGAGCCGCCCGACGATAATGTTGGGTTCTACTTCCAGGCTGATAACCACCGTCGGTGGCCCGTCAAGGCCATCCAGGTGAACCTCCAGCCACTCGGCCTGACGGACGGTTCGGGGAAACCCATCAAGGACAAACTGGTCGTTGCCGATCAGGTCCAGTTGTTCTTTGCAGATTTCCCAGACCAACTCGTCTGGTACCAATTGCCCCTGAGCCAGATATGATTTCGCAAGATTGCCGATGCGTGTACCGGCTGTACGTGCAGCCCGAAACATATCTCCCGTAGAAAGATGGGCCAGGTTTTGGGCTTGTTCAAGCATCAGGGCTTGAGTCCCTTTCCCGGCACCAGGAGGACCAAAAAGAATGATGCGCATAACCCTATTTATTGCAAACAGAAGTGAACAACGTCTCCCCTGTTTTTGTCGAAAACAAACTCAATTCGCTTTTGGCATGATGCGGTTGGCCAATTGAGCGGAAAAGAAGATAGGAAACGGGCCTTCAGACCTCAACATTAGGCTTCGTCCCATCTGGAAACTCCCCTGAAAATGATGCGAAATGCACGTGAAGGTAACCCACCCTACCGTGCGTCTGACCTGGATTTCAGGACATCAACGGCGGCCCGCACCAAAGCCCGGGTTAGTGCATTCAAAAGCATACCCATAAACCCTCCCCATACTGAAGCCTTCACCACTTCCGGCGGGGGCGGCGGGGGGGGGGCTTCGCTGGACAGGGCCTGCCGGACTGCGTTCTTGACCGATCCTCCTTTCGTGTACAGGTTTTCGATCTGGGAAGCCAACGCGTCCGTGACCCCTTCAAAGGCGTGCCGTTTGGTGGTTTGCACAGGCTTGCGGCCCCCGCGCCACCATAACCCCACCGCTACTCCCAGGCCAATCACTACTGCAACCGCTGCAACAGGGTTTTCCTTGACCGTCTCCTTAAGGGGAGCCAGAGGTCGTGAGACTTCCTGCTTGATGGCCGCCAACTCCTCAGAAATCCGGATGGACTTCTCGCGAAGTTGGGCTTCGAGTTCTAATTTGGTAGCCATATAATCTGTGCTTATTCGGTGGCGGATGCCGGCGGCAACGCAGTTTTCTCTGGTGCCGGTGGCGTGGGTTTTGCAGACTTAGCCGGACGAACAAACCGTGGCTGTATCTTCCAAATAAGGCCCGCAAGGATAATGGTTGCTCCTCCCACAATAAACAACCCCCAGCCATAATGACCTAACCATCCCCCCAGAATGATGGACGCAGCAGCCAGAACGAGAATAAAACCAGCCAACGCCAAAATGCCTGCAATGGCACCATTCATCACGGCATTGGAGAGGCCCATAACCTTGGGGTGGGTTTGGACATCAGAAATGACCCTTTGCGAGACATAATCGACCTTCTGCTCAACAGACGCTTCAATCTCAAGACGGGCCAATTTTATTTTCAGGTCCACCCATTCGGATAGCTCTTTGGCTAGGTTTTCTGTATGGGATGCAATGCGGCCCACCATCCCTTTTGAGGAATCATCAGGTTTTTCCGGCTCGGCATCTGAATGTGGAACCGGCACCATCGGTTTTTCAGGCAATGCATCACCTTCTAAACCAGGGCGGGAAGGAGAATCTTTTTCCATCAATGCAGGCCAGATTGGGTTAGGCCGTATGGACAAATGGGCACTTGAGGGGGTTTTGAGCGCATTTTTGTCGTTTCAAGGCGTTTTTTGAGCGCAATGCGATCCCCGATGATGGATCGGGGGTATTGTGCGAAAAAAACAACACAGAAAGGGCGAAAATGAGCCAAAAACAACCAGGATATCCTATTTGTCCATACGGCCTAGTTCGAAAAGCTGTGGAGACTCATTAACTGATGTTACATTGAAACCTCTGTTTCCCAAACGAGTTTCGAGCGGGATATATCGCGCACACCCTTTTCAAAAGCATAATGCCCCGTTTTGAAATCAGTCCAACCCCCAATCCCGACAGTCTGAAGTTCACGGCCATCGGAACCACTTTTCTACCGCCAGGGGGATTAGAGAGCTTCAATTCCGCTGCAACCGCCGCACATCATCCCCTCGGTTGTGCCCTTTTTACCGTATCGGGCGTGGCCAACGTCTTGATCCTTCCCGCCTTCCTGACCGTCACCAAAATACCCCAAGCCCATTGGGATGATGTACTCCCATCTATTCAAAACGTGCTGACCGCCCACCTGGCACACCCCTAACCGCACCAGAATGAAACGCGCATGTTCGCTTCTCCTTAACTTGACCCTGTGGGCGGCCCTGGCTTCTCCCCTTCTGTCGGGCCCTGAGACGGTCAGTCCCTACATCATGATCGACCAGTTCGGGTATTTGCCCGATGCGCCAAAGGTGGCCGTTCTGGCCGATCCCCAGGTTGGTTTTAATGCAACCGACCAGTTTACCCCCGGCACCACGTATCAAGTCCGGCGCTGGACCGATGATATGGTGGTCTTTTCGGGTGCCCCGATGCTATGGAATGGTGGCATCACCCAGGCCAGTTCGGGCGACCGGGGATGGTGGTTCGATTTCTCTTCAGTGACCGCACCGGGCAGCTACTACATTTTTGATGTAGATCAGCAATTAGGCTCTTACCGGTTCGATATCCGGGACGATATCTACCACGATGTGCTCAAGGCAGCCCTTCGTATGTTTTTCTATCAGCGGGCAAATGAACCCAAAACAGCACCCTATGCCGATCCACGTTGGACGGATGCCGCAGCCTTCGTTGGCCCCAACCAGGATGGAGAAGCCCGGAATGTGCTGGACCCAACCAATGCCTCGACGGCACGCAACCTCACAGGGGGCTGGTTTGACGCGGGAGACACCAACAAGTATGTCACGTTCGCCAATGGGGTTGTCCATCAACTCTTGACGGCCTATGAGATCAACCCCGGCGCGTTTGATGATGCCCTGAACATCCCGGAATCTGGCAACGGCTTGCCCGATCTGATTGACGAACTCAAGGTTGAATTGGATTGGCTCCTTAAAATGCAAAACCCGGACGGTGGCGTCCTCATTAAGATGGGCCTGGCCAATTACGAAAATGCCACACCGCCCAGTAGCATCACCTTGCCCCGGTATTATGGTCGGGTGTGTTCATCCTCTACCATCAGCCTCGCCGGGATGTTTGCCCATGCCGCCCTGGTCTTGCAATCGTTCCCTTCGCTTACCACATACGCCGCCACCTTGCAATCCAGCGCCGTCAATGCCTGGAACTGGTATCAGACCAATCCACGCAGCGAAAACTGCGATAACGGTGAAGTACTGTCCGGCGATGCAGATGTGAGCCTCCACGGCCAGGACCAGGCAGAAGTTGTGGCCGCCATCTACTTATATGCCCTTACCGGAAATGCGAACTATCATACCGTGGTCACGGCCCATTACACGGTTACCCAACCCTATGAAGACGATTCCTGGTCCCGTTACCGGCCCGAACAAGGCGATGCCTTGCTGTACTACACCACCTTGGCCGGCGCAAATACGACCGTCAAAAATAACATCCTGACCCGTAAAACCAACGAGGCAGGCTATTCCCACGCCTATGGCATGGCCCCCAATGCCGATCTCTACCGGGCCTACATGCCGGACGACCAGCACCATTGGGGAAGCAACAGCATTCGGGCCAACTATGGCAATACCAACCTAGACCTGCTGGTGCACAACCTCGACCCCACCAACCACACAGATTATCGCCACAGGGCCCTGGCACATCTGCAATATTTGCACGGTGTTAACCCCTTGCACCTGGTGTATCTTACCAACATGTACGCCTACGGCGCGGAGTTTAGCGCGAACGAGATGTATCATACCTGGTTTTCCCACGGGAGCATCTACGACCATGCCCTCAATTCTCCTAATGGACCGGCCCCCGGTTACGTGGTTGGGGGGCCGAATAAGAATTATGGCGGCGGCGTAAGCCCACCCTCCGGTGAACCGGTCCAAAAATCTTATCTGGACTGGAATACAGGTTGGCCTGAAAACTCATGGGAGATTTCCGAGCCCTCCATCTCTTATCAAGCCGCTTATATCAAACTCCTCTCCTACTTCATATCGGCTCCAGGTGAAAACAAGGTGCGCCTTAGCCCGCGCTTTTTCCTGTCTGGAGCCTACGAAAACGGCCAGATGCATACAGCACTTCAAAGTGGAGGATACCTCCCCCTTTCTCAACCCTACGGGATTGAACCCTGGCATTACACAGGCCCAGAATCGGTCACGCGTCACACAGACCAAACGGTAGATTGGGTGCTTGTTTCGCTACGTACAGACCTCAGTGCAACAGCAACGGTATCGACCAAAGCAGGGGTATTAACAGCCAATGGGTACGTCGTAGATGCAGAGACCGGCGATGCCCTCAGCTTTGAGGTACCCCCAGGCCCGTATCACGTGGTCGTCCGCCATCGAAACCATCTGGATGCCATATCTGCTGAAACGGCCTCCCTTCACACCAATGCCTCAGATGCCGACTTTACGGGGTCAGGTGATTTCTCCTTCGGCATGCACCCCATACAGGACATGGAAGACGGGCATTTTGCACTCTGGGGCGGTGATGGAAATGCAAACGGTATGACAACAGCCTTTGACTTCCTGCACGTCTGGCTCCCTGCCAATGGTGCCCCCCCCGGTTATGAAGCGGGTGATTTTGACCTGAACGGCATGGTGACGGCTTTCGACTTCCTCTCGGTGTGGCTCCCCGCGAACGGGACCAGCACAGGGGTGCTTGATTAAAAAAAACGGGCGAGTCCTTCATCTTTGCACAGATTCTACCCGGCTGGGAGAGAAGGTATTACGTGAGTTGACTCAAGAATGAAACTAGATCTACACCATCCGGGCACCAATCCAATTTGGGGCGCTGGGCATCTCCAAAATGCACCGTATTGAGATCAGAATCCAGGGTTTCGGCCACGTGAGGGGCTGCCACGACCACCTGAATGCGTTCCGTCTCCGCATTTAACCAGGCCCGGACCTCATTGAGGTTTTCATAAGCCACCCAGCGAATGTGTCCCGGTTGTTGTACGTCGGGCGCGCCCCTGCTGATCAGAAATCCATCCCCAATGGCATGCGGCTGATTCGTAGATTCAAGAAAGGCACGCGGCATGCGCAAGACCCCGTGCATGTCAGGGTGCGCTGGAAATACAAGCCTAAACTGAGCCATCGTATCAAAGTAGGGATCAGGATCCAGTCCCTTGGGTGCCCAGATCAATGCCACATTCCGGCATCCATAGCCTTCGTGTAACAACACGTCTTCGGCCAACCCGCTACGCGCTTCGAGGTCTTCGGTACCATCCAGTACAGCCACCCCAAACCGGTGCCCCCTGATCAATCTACGATGTGGACTGATCTCCTGGGCATCACACTGCTCCGCTACCCAGGACCGGGTCGTATCATTTCCGGTTGCAATGATGCCATCCGCCAAAGCTAATACCTCTTCTGCCGGTACAAAAGCGGCCGACCGTTCTGGCACCCTGGCTTGCAGGTCTTCGATGAAGGCCGGGAGCAGGTAGGGTGATTTGGACGAGACCGATCCCAAATACCGGTGACCCGTCAGTAGAACGGCTAATAGATCCTGCAAACCCACGAAGGGCACGTTCCCGGCATTGAGTACACCGATGCGTAGCGGATGACCGGTCCTCCGGTTATTGAGCCAGCGCGTTAACCCCAACTCGGTCAGTTGGTGCATCTGCTGGTTGATGGCAAAAGCCAAAGCCTCTTCCGTAAAGCGGTTTGGGGCTTCCAACGTACGGTGAACAGCTTCCTCACGCAGCGGATAATCCGGCTCCCGCCAAGCCTGTGCGGTGGCAACAATGTACGATATGAGCGTGGAGATAAGGGTGATCTGTTAGGTTCAGAAATCCAATCCTGAAAATCTACGACAGCCTACAGCCTCCTTCCAACGAAAAATCAAGGGACTTGCCCTATCCCCCGTGCCCTGTCCACATAAAATCCAAAAAAGCCACACTAAAAATTGAAGATCCGGGCGGGTGGTGGGCGTACCTTTCGCGTGTTATCACGACCGACACCGTACACCCTTTAACCTCACATGAAAATATGATCTTGAAATCAGCAATGCGCGTCCTGATCCTGGCGTTGATCGTAGCCGTTGCCGGCTGTGGCGAAAGCGGTCCCAAACGGGTCGAGATCACCCCTGTTGGCAATGAAATGAAATTCGAACAGGTGATGATCACGGCACAGGCCGGCACCCAACTTACCATCGTGATGAACAATACCGCCACGAGTGAAGCGATGGTCCACAACGTCTCCGTTTTGAACGTGCACAAAGACAATGCAGTCATTACGGAAGTGGGCAATGCCGCCATCGCCGCCGGGGAAGCCAAGGGCTATATCCCCGACCATGCCGCTCTTCTTGCCTCAACGGCAATGGCGAAACCCGGCGAACAAACCGAAGTGACCTTCACCGTTCCCCCACCCGGTGATTATACCTACCTGTGCCTCTTCCCAGGTCACTACATCCTGATGCAAGGCACCCTGCGCTCCACGCCGTAAGGGCTCAAAACACGAGACTGAATTGCAGCCGTAAGGTATGAATGACGGGCGCGTCCGCCGGGGCGCGTCCGTCATAGAAAAAGGAAGACCGGATGAGTTGATTGATGGTGTACTGCGTTGCCACATTCCATAGATAAGAAACCCCTGGCCCACGTCCGTCCGTCAGTTCAAACGCAGCCAGGCCCGTTGCTTCCCCATCCAATGTAACCGATGCCCGCTCGGCACGGGCCGTTATTTGCAGCTTTCTGGCCCAGTTGTACCGCACCTCCAAGGGCGTTTTCAAGATCGTTGCACCCCGCATTTCCGCGCCGTCTTCCCGCGTATCGGTCTTCCGGCTGTACCCCAACTGTAGCCCAATTTGAAGGCTCTGCATCAAATTGACGGTAACCGAGGGCGTGAGGGTCTGGGTCTCGATGTTGAACCGGCGAGACGCGAACTGTGAACTCCTGGACTCATTTAACTGCAAGGCCCCCGCCAGACCAAACCCAACCACCGATGCGGGTCGGTACCGCCCTTCAAAGCGCCAGACTTTTTGCAGACGTCCTTCATTCCCTGCTGAGAGCCTGCTCAAGCTCTCCAGTGTATTGAAGATAAAGGTGACCCCATACCGCGATTCTCCCTTGAACAACTCCAACCGCTGATCTATCCGAAAACGTCCGTTTACCGTTGTGGAGTCGTTCTGAAAGCGGTTCAGGTTCAACAGATATATTTGTTTGAGGTCTTCTTCCTTACTCTTTTCAAAGACTTCGAGCGTCGTCTGACTGTTCACCTTTGATAAGATACCCCGCCATCCCGTGGCTGATCGTTTCCACCAACGCGCCGGGTTTAATACCAGCCGAAGCCGGGCCTGAACATTGATCACCGGCTCCAATTCATCCGAGGGGATAAAGGTACGAACGTATTCCCCCTCAAAGGGAGTGGTTTCCAACTGAAACTCGTCGATCTGCCGAATGCCGTCCTCATTGTCGTCGATCCAAATGTACTCTCCGATTTCCGGGCCAACCCGCACAAAATTCTCCTGCAGGATGGGTGTTTTCTCTGTAAGCGCCTCATAAAACCAGGTGGTTTGCACGGCCCGTTTGAGTGGACTGAACCGCCCGGTCCACCGCACGGCAATCGATTCCCCGTCTTGTTCGCCTCGCGCACGGAAGGCCTCTTCAAACTTTTTGACCCGATACCCCACATCGGCGCTGGAGGTAAAGTTCTTATGGGGGCGTAATTCCAGTTGAACCTGCCCGGTCCATGCCTTTGAACGGTCTTGCAGGCCGCCTTCAAGGTTGCCTTTTTCCGTTCTGTATTCAAGTGTACCCGTTGCCTTGATCTTCTCTAACGTCAGGGACGCACCAGGCCGCCACTCCAAAAAAGAGAAGGAGCCGAATCCCAAGCCTCCCCCTTCCAGCATCCGTTGCCGCCGGTCTTCGTGCTCCAGTTCAAACTGGGGCACCAGTTTGCCTTCCATAAACGTCTGCGAAACCTGACCGCGCTGCCGGAACCACTGCCCATCAATTCCTTCCAGCCGATCCAGGCTTTCTATCGAAGTAAGCTGGTAGGCCATACGCGGTAATCCTGCTTCTTGAGAAGCCAGATCGAGCCCCCACCTGGCTCCTGAAAACACCCCATCATCAAGGTCGAGTTGGCCCCATTCGGCCCGAAGCCTGGTGTTAGCCGTTGCATCCCACTGTGTGAAGGCTTCGGTGATAACCTCCGATTGATCCTGGCTATTCCCTGTTGCAGAGGTGGGTCGAGACAGGTTCCATTGCCGTCCAAACTCGATGGGTCGGGTCCGGCCAAAGGCTTCAAAGAATGACCCTGTTGCACGCTTCCTGAATTCGGCGGACACCGTTCCCAGTGCTCGGTCACCCCAGGAAATGCCGGTGGGTTTGAGTCGTGCGCCAGCCAAATACGCATCATCAATATCATCCTGGCTATCAATCTCGGAGAGGCGATTCAGGTCATTAATAGATTGCGCCCATTCCCCAAAGACCTCTACCCCCTTGATCGGTTCAAAAACACCGTTGAAATCGACCAATCGTTGAAACTTCGGCTTGGGCAGCAGGCGCTGAGCCACATAATCTCCATTGTTGGGGCCAACCCATTCAAACAGAATCCCATTGACACTCCGCCCCACCCGCTGGTAATCTCCGGTACGCTGGGTCACCCTCGTAAACCGTACCTGAAAGACGGTATCCACCCGTGCCGTGTCCGTTACCGGAACGAAAATGGTAAACGAAGTCCCGTTAAAGAGGGTATCCCGCTTGACGTATTGTACGAAAGCTGCTTCCGGGTCAAATCGGACGGGCCGTTCTCCCGTACTGCTGGCGAGGTTGTCCCCGGCATTGACGATGGTCAGTGAGTCCGTTGCATTGATCCCCAGTTCCTCGTTGAAAGCCCGGCTGTCTGCCTCCCTGAGTATCGTAGCCCCCAGTCTTAGGCGTGCATACCCAGGTTCTTTCTCCCAAAACTTCAGGTGGGTTTGTCCACCCACCAGGGTGCGGGTGAACCGATTGGTGGTGTATTCAAATTCTACGGAAACGCGGGTATCTTCCGTGATGAGTCGTTTAGAGGTGAAGGTCACTTCCCCTGTGGCATAATCCACCACATAGTCGTTCGTTTCCCCACGGGTCATGAGTACACCGTCAATGTAGACCTTTTCTGACCCGGCAATCACGATGATAAACTGTTCTCCTTCACGTCCTTCCAGTCGATAAGGCCCTTGCACCCCGTCGAGGGCCTGCACCTCCTGCACGTTAAAGATCCCTCTTGAAGTGGCTCCAGCAACTGTGACCGTTCCCCCGCCCAGCAGCCCGCCGCCCATATTGGGGACCTTTCCCAGCAAGGAGACCCCTTGTAGCTTTCGATTGAAGGGGGCAAATTCGGTGCCCGCAAACCGGAGGTCATAATCGCCGAGGGTTGCTGTTCCTTGCTGGGCTTCGAGTTGGATGAACACCCGGTCGAACTCATTGAGGCGTTGCGTAGAGCCGTCGGGTTGAATGGGGGTGCTTTCGTCGGTGAGTACGGCCCGGACGTTTACCCCTTCAGACACTTCGCCGGCCAGTTGGATGCGAAGGCCAGATTCCAGTGACACATCCCGGTTGTTTCCCGCAATCACGCCCCGCGTGATGGACCCACTCCGTTCCAGTTTGGTATCGCCAAAAAAATCATAGGCTTGCTGGGGTTGCTGTGTTTCCAGCAGTATACCCACCAACCGGACGCTATCATCAGAGACCGGCGTAAATTTGCGCTTATAATAGGCCTCACGAAACGTAAAGGGCAGCGTCCGATACTGAACATAAAGCGTAGCCGAGGAGTCAACTTCCGAGGTTAACAGTTGAAGTTTTCCAGAGGTATAGACCAGTTGATAAGCCGTAGTGTCCAATACCGCTTCATTGAGCCGAACGGTCTCGGACCCCGGCAGAATGAACGGTTTCAGTTGGAAGGGCTGGGGTTGCCTGACGTCCAATGTATCCTGCACCCACCCGACATCCTGAACCAGCCCAACACGAGATTGTGCCTCAACCACTTGCCCCCAAAGGCATAGCAGTACTGCGAGTATGGCCGGCTTCCGAATCAAGGGTCAATGGTCAAGCGATAGCAACAAACGGATGGTCGATTGCCTCTTGAATAGTTTGCGGTAGCCAAATGCGAATAGCTTCAGGGATTGATTCGAAAAAGGTGGGATGCCGTCAGGAGGTAAAGGTGCTGGCCGGCAACGGCAACATCCACCAAAGGATCTCCAATATCCACGGCATAGGTAATAGCCAACCGGCCAGTTGCTTCGTAAACCAGAATCCGGGCAGGCAACACGATGAGGAGGCGGTTACGATGCATGGCAAGGCTGGACACCTCCGTTGCGATGCCATCGGCTAAGCGGTGCAGAAACTGGCCGAACCGATCATACACCATTACGGCTTCATGTCCTTGATCTGCAACGAATACCTGGCCTTCCGACCCCAACTCAAGCGCTACAGGATCAGACAAAGCCCCGGCCCCATCGTCGTACCCTCCAAATATGCGTTCAACGCGCCGGTCAGCATCCCACTTGATGACGGCATTTCGCTCTAAATCCAGGGCAAAGAGGTCTTCGCTGATGGTCTGGCCTACGGCAAGAGGCCGCCCCACCAGATCCGTATCAGGGTTCCCCTCTCGCTCTCGAAACCCGGTATACCCAGCCCGTTGCCCGGCCTGCGCTTCTGCAAGTGAGAGGGTCTCCAGATGGAGAAATTCGCTGGAGAACCGTTTTATAGCGCCATTCCCTGCGTCGGCCACCCAAATCACCAGCCCCTCTGAAGGGTCTACGTCCGAGGGGTCGTCAAATTCATAATCGCCTTGCCCTGGCCCGCCCCAGGTATTCAGAATGATGCCTTCAGAAGAGAGTTGCGTGAGTGTGGCTTTTGCACCATCGAGTACATATAGCCGCCCGACGCGGTCGGCAGAAAGGGCCCGCGCATCTTCAAAAAAAGCGAGGGTATCCATCCGGGTGAGAAGAGAATCCACGGGTTGGGCCGCCAGGGGCACCCCACAGAAGAGACATACAAAAAAGACCCCCCGTCGAAACATGTTGTGCGCCGGAATGAACGATGAATGTGGTAGATTGAACAGGCGTGCGTGTGAGCCACAGGGACTACAACCCTTTTCGCCCGATGTCACGCCGAAACTGTTTCCCTTCAAAATCAATGGTATGCACAGCACGGTACGCACGTTCCAGCGCCGTCTTCAAATCATCGCCTCTGGCGGTAACGCCGAGGACGCGTCCACCAGCAGTCTGCAAGATGCCATGCTCATCCATCCGTGTACCCGCATGAAACACATTCGCCGGGCCTTCTTCCTCGGCTTCTTCTATGCCCGTGATGACTTTTCCTTTTTCGTAGGGGCCCGGATACCCCATTGAGGCCAGTACAACACATGCGGCAGAACCCTCATGTAACGCTACTTCTTCTACTTCCAACTGATTGTCCACCAACGCATTAAATACATCGACCAGGTCTGCGTTCAAAAGGGGAAGCACCACCTGGGTTTCGGGGTCTCCCATCCGGCAATTAAATTCTACAACCTTGGGGCCATCAACCGTTAACATCAGGCCGCAGTATAAGAACCCTCGGTACGGGTGCCCTTCCTCAGCCATCCCTGTCAAAGTGGGCTCAATGATGCGCGTCTTCACGTCGGCCAGTACTTCGGGTGTCACAATCGGGGCAGGTGCATAGGCCCCCATGCCCCCCGTATTGGGGCCGGTATCCCCTTCATGTGCGCGTTTGTGGTCCTGGGCCGGCGCAAGTGTGACGTAATGCGTACCGTCCGTCAGGGCAAAAATACTGGCCTCCTGCCCTTCCATAAAGTCCTCGATCACCACTTGATCCCCGGCGGCTCCGAACTGTTTATCCGCCATTATGGTGTTTAACCCGGAAACCGCTTCATCAAGGGTCATACAAACCAGCACCCCTTTTCCAGCAGCCAGGCCATCTGCTTTTAGCACAATCGGCGCCCCTTCGGCCATCACATACAAAACGGCCTCCTCAAGTGCTTCGGCCTCAAATGTTCGGTAGCGGGCGGTGGGGATGCCATGACGGGCCATAAAGGCTTTGGCGAAGTCTTTACTCCCCTCCAGTTGCGCAGCCGCAGCCGTCGGCCCCACAATCCGTTGACCGGCTGCTTCAAAGCGATCCACCACTCCTTCGACCAGAGGTTGTTCCGGCCCAACCACCGTCAAATCGATTTGGTTCGATTGGGTGAATGCCAGGAGGGCTTCACCATCGGTCGCCTTGATCGGTACATTGGCCCCGAGGGTTGCCGTACCAGCATTGCCGGGTGCGATGAACAAGGTGGGTTGATGCCTGCTCTGGGCGAGCTTCCAGGCCAGGGTATGTTCGCGTCCGCCACTCCCAATAATGAGGATACGCATGAAGGTCGATGGTTTGAAACGTGGAGCGATGTTCTACGCTTTGAATCTACTCCAATATGCCTTATTTATCCTATGAATCTATGGATGATATTCACCTCGCTCCGTCGTTATGCGTACGCTCTATTTGCTCCTGTTGATCGCCCTGCCCAACCCCCTCAAGGCTCAAGCGCCTGGCCCTGAGGCACTCTACGCGATCGCCGAAGCCCCCTCCCCTGACCGAATGGAAGCCGACATTCTAACCCTGGCAGGGTTTGGCACCCGGCATACCCTCTCGGATACGGTCTCAGATACCCGAGGCATCGGTGCAGCAAGGCGATGGATCAAAGCCGAATTTGAGCGCATCTCTGCTGCCTGCGGGAGATGCCTGGAGGTGTATTATGTAAGCGGTATGGTCGGGGGTCAACGCCGGATTCCTGATTCTACCTTGGTGGTCAACGTGATTGCGATACAACGGGGCACCACGGATCCCAACCGGTATGTAATGATGTCTGGAGACATCGACTCGCGGATCTCCGACCCCATGAACAGTACCGATGACGCGCCCGGTGCAAACGACAATGCCTCTGGCATGGCCGGCACCCTGGAAGCCGCACGGGTCTTAACCCAATACACCTTTAATGCCTCTATCATTTATGCTGGCCTCTCGGGCGAGGAACAAGGGTTATTCGGAGGTCAGATTCTCGCTCAAAAGGCCCTCACCGACGGATGGCAAATCCAGGCCGTGCTGAACAATGACATGATCGGTAATATTACGGGCATTAACGGGATTACCAACAACACCACGGCTCGGGTCTTCTCGGAAGCCACCCGCCCCATTGAAACCGAACGGGAAGCCCGCATGCGCCGATTTATGGGGGGCGAGGTAGACGCCCCCTCCCGGAATATTGCCCGGTATATAGACCAAATGGCCGATCAATACCTCCGTAACCTGGACGTCATGATGATCTACCGGCTGGACCGCTTTGGCCGTGGAGGGCACCACCGCCCCTTCAATGAAGTCGGGTTTCCAGGCGTTCGCATTATGGAAACCAACGAGCACTACCACCGGCAACACCAAGACTTGCGTGTTGAGGAAGGAATCACATACGGAGATACCATTGAGGGGGTAAACTTCGAATACGCGGCAAAACTCACCGCCCTGAACGCGATCTCGCTGGCCGCAATGGCCTGGGCACCCGCCCCCCCTTCCGGTGTCGAAATCAAGGGCGCTGTCCAGCCTTCGACCTCGCTCTCTTGGGAAGCCCTCTCCCCAGAGCAAGCCCCAAACCTGGCCGGATACAAACTTTATTGGCGGCTCACTACGGAACCCACCTGGACCCACAGCCGGCTCGTCGGCAACGTCACAGCAGCCACACTCGAAGACATCGTCATCGACAATTACCTCTTCGGCGTGGCCAGCGTCTCTACAGAAGGCCTTGAGAGCCCCGTCGTTTTCCCAGGCCCCATCGGTGCATTCTTTCGGTAATGTGCGACGTACCCGAAAAATAATCAACCTGATTTACCATGCCCGCCCCTGTTAAACGTACGCTCGGTTTCTGGATGTGTACCGCTTTGGTCATGGGCAACATGATTGGCTCAGGCATTTTTTTACTCCCTTCCTCTCTGGCCCCCTACGGCGGAATTGGCCTCATAGGTTGGGGCATCACAGCCATAGGGGCATTCCTGCTGGCCCTCGTCTTTGCTCGGTTGAGCAAGATGTTGCCCAAAGCCGGGGGACCCTATGCCTATACCCGTGCTGGATTTGGCGACTTCGCCGGGTTCTGGGTGGCCTGGGGATACTGGATCTCAATTCTGGCATCCAATGCGGCCATCGCCGTGGCCTTTGTTAGCTACCTGACCGTATTTTGGGCTGCACCGGCTACGAATCCTGTCCTTGCCGCTGCTTTGGCCCTCGGCGCCATCTGGCTTTTGACAGGAGTAAATGCAACAGGCATAGCGTATGGCGGCCGCGTTCAACTGGTGACAACGGTACTCAAAGTGCTACCATTGGTAGCCATCGCCCTCTTCGGGCTGTTCTATTTCAACGCCAACCATCTGATCCCATCCAACATCAGCGGACAATCCAACCTTTCAGCCATTCACGCGACGGTCGCGTTGACGCTCTGGGCTTTTTTGGGATTGGAATCGGCAACCATTCCAGCCGATCATATCAAGGCCCCCAAACGCACCATTCCACGGGCCACCCTGATGGGTACCCTGGCAACGGCTGTGCTCTATATTTTGGGAACGGTAGCCGTAATGGGCATCGTTCCCCCACTTTCCCTTGCAACGGCCACAGCACCCTTTGCCGATGCTGCACGGACCATCTGGGGCGATTGGGCCGCATACGGGGTTGGACTCGGGGCAATCATCGCTTGCTTTGGGGCCCTGAACGGATGGATCTTGCTCCAGGCCCAAATCCCGATGGCTGCTGCAAAAGACGGGCTGTTTCCCAAAATCTTCAGCCAAACCGCTCCAAATGGGATACCTGTACCGGGCCTGCTCTTGTCAAGTGTGTTGGTAACTGTCTTGATGCTGTTCAATTATACAAAGGGGCTGGTTGAGCTTTTCACATTTGTCATCTTGCTGGCTACGCTCACGTGCCTCATCCCATATGTATTTTCGACGCTGTCTTATGTGATACTCATTTGGCGCAATCCCGAACATGCAGACGGTCGAAACGTTTGGGTAGACGTTATACTTGCAGGAATTGCGTTCCTCTACTCCGTTTGGGCCATTGTAGGCTCAGGCCAAGAAACTGTTTTCTGGGGGTTTGTATTACTTATTGCCGGATTACCCGTGTATGTCGTAACAATCAAGGGTAATGAGGACTCAAATTCAGCAACACCGGATTAGGGCGTACAGACATTCAAGCGTAAACATCCGCTCAGTCGCCTGACGGCTCATGTGGCCAATTTTCGCCCTTTCTGTGTAGTTTTTCTTGCACAATACGATGCATATGGACTGCTTTGAGAAAGCCTTCCTCCGTTTCCCTGGGCCTGATTTTGCCGAAGGCATTACCACGTCTACCCTGGGAGGAAATGAGTACGATCTTATCCTGAAACAACATCAGGAGTATCTTAACACGTTACGGTCACTCGGACTTGAGACAACCATTTTACCTTCATTGCCCGGCTATCCGGATGCTCACTTTATCGAAGATGTAGCGATCTTCACCCCACAGATAAAAATCCTGACCCGTCCCGGTGCCCTTCCCCGCCGGGAAGAGGCGGACTTCCTGGCACATCACCTCGAAACGCGGGGACCATTCCAACGCATTCTTGCACCTGGCACCTTGGATGGTGGCGATGTATTGTTCGTGGAAAAGAGGTGCTATATCGGCCTTTCCGACCGCACCAATACCGAAGGGGCACAACAACTTATCAATTTCCTTACCCCTCTGGGTTATACCAGTGAGACCCTCCCGGTTGGTGCAGGGCTGCACCTAAAATCCAGCGTGAACTACCTGGGTTCAGGCACCGTTTTGGTGACCGCCGATTGGGTCAACCATCCGGCTTTTTCGGACTATCATCAGATCGTCGTGCCAGAGGAAGAGGCCTATGCAGCCAATACGCTTTGGGTGAATGAACATCTCCTTATGCCGGCTGGTTTTCCTCGCACCCGTGCTTTACTGGCCTACCTGAGGCTTCCTATCATAGAACTGGACATGTCCGAAGCCCGCAAAATGGATGGCGGATTGACGTGCTGGTCTCTGAGGATATAAGCTTTGGCCCCTTATCGCTTTTGTGCGGTGATGATACGGGGCAGCCCGGCCAGGTCATGGTGCAGTTGAACCGCTTGAAACGATGCCCCTTCTACCCATGCCTTGACCGAGGCCCCAAAAGTGGCATGGGTCTCGAAGATGAGAAAGCCGCCTGGTCCAAGCAGATATTCGGCACCACGGGTAATGGCTTTGTAAAACTGCAACGGGTCTGGATCAGCATAGAGGGCTACGGAAGGTTCATGATCACGAACCTCTGGCACCAGGGTATCGGCTTCACTGATGGGCACATACGGCGGGTTTGAGATGAGCAGATCGAAGGGTTTCTGCCAGTGCTGATAAAACCCTGGACGTAAAACATCCACCTGATGAAACCGAACCCCCAGCCGTAGTTGATCTGCATTGGTTCGGGCCAGGTCCAGTGCAGCCTTGCTCACATCACAACCGTGTACCTCTGCTTCGGGCATAGCTGATTTTATGGCCAAAGCGATGCACCCACTCCCTGTACCAATATCCAGCACACGAGGCCGTGCGATCCCCCCATGCTGCAACAATGCGACCGCTTTTTCTACGGCTTGCTCCGTCTCTGGTCGTGGAATCAGCACGGCTGGCGTTACGACCAGGACCAGTCCAAAAAAGGAAGCGTGTCCAAGGATATACTGAAGGGGCTCCCGATGGGCGCGCCGCTCGATCAGTTCCTTTATCTCCTGGGCCTCTTGTTCGTTGACGACCTCCTCGGGATAGGCATAAAGTTGGGCGCGGGTACATCCAAGTACCGCCATCAAGATCCACTCTACATTTCGACGAGCATCCTCTACATGGGCCTCGGTCAAGCGCTGCAAGGCTTTTTGTAATACCGACTGACGGTTGGGTTTGGTTGCTGTCATTCAGCTGATTCTGTAACAAGGCCCTTGACCAGAAGATTAGCAATCATGGGTGTTTTTGAACATGGTGATCACTTTTATTTCCCTTTAAGGTACGACGTGGATGAAATGCTCGCCTTCCCAATTTTCCATCAAGTTTGTCTACCAGACCAGCGTAAGCCTGCCGAACCCCCCATCGTACCGCACGGGACCACGATCCCCGTAAAATGGATCGCCGTCCAGGTCAAATGCTGTGCCGATGACCAGGAAGGCTCCAGGCCGGAACTGATAGCCCCCGAACACAGCCAACCGACGGCTGGGGGACCACCGCTCGAAGATGGTATACCGGGTTATGGGTGCAGAATCCCCCACAATCATACGCTCCTCCCGTATCAGGTCCCAACCGTAACGGATATGGGTTTTCCTGGGTACACGCTCCCAACGGCTGAAAAACCACGTTCTGCGCTCATCATATGAGATCGTCTCAGGAATTGTGGCCTGGTCAAAGTCGGTGCCGGTTTGCACATCCCTGTACCGCCCCATCCCGGCCCAGACCGTCGTATTCATGATCCATGCCCGGTGTGAGCCGGCGGTATCCTCCCCTGTCGTGAAAGAGACCACCGTAGGCATGTCGCTTGTCCTTAAGGGCCATGATCACCTGATCCTGCCATCCCATCAGAGAAGCGCTGGGCACTTGCGCTTCCGCCGCTAGCGTAAAACAGAATAAAAAGATAAAAAGACAGATTGTTTTCAAACGCATGGATCGTAGCCTTAAGGTCTTGGGTTTAAGCGCATGGCATCAGGTCTTCCTTCGCCGTTATCCAGACACAATAATGAAGGGTTCTTTGATTTTGCTGTGCAAAGGTTGAGCCAGGCATTCGTGTAAGACTTGCACACAAAAATCAAAGAACGGATATAAAGTATTTTGGCTATGCGGAATTTTTCGTTTTTTAAGGACGCCTTGTTTCTGCTCCCGCTGCCGGTGCTTGTACTTTTGACCTTGGCAGGTTGTGATACCTTTCATGTGGATGCACCTGCGGAACAGGTCAGCGTTGAGCTTATTGCGCCATCTCGCATTACGCCCGGCGAGACCATGCCCCTGGTGGCCCGCGTGCAACGTGCCGATGGCACACTCTTTCCCTATGTTTCCGAGTTGATTGCGGTGTGCGGCTCGGGTTCATGTAGCGGACCGGCCCTCATGGACCTCAAGAGGGGCCGGGGGAGCCTTTCTTTCCGCGTTGATGCTACGGAAAACCTTACCTTCTCTCTGAATGGCCTGGACGGCACGCGGCCTGTGGAGGTTGTGAACGATATACCCGTCGTCACCTATGAAGGTACCCTGGATGGCAGCCAGGCCTGGGATGCCTCGGCGGACCGTCATATTACCGGGACTCTGCAAATCATGAACGGGGCGACGCTGCGCATCGAACCGGGCACACGTGTTTTTTTGGGAGACAAAGTGAACATCGATGTCTACGGTGAATTGACCGTCGCCGGCACCAGGGAGGCCCCCGTCTGGTTCTCGGCCCTGGACCCCGATATACCCTGGGGGGGAATCACACTGCATCGCACAAACGCTGCGTTTGCCCATGCCCTCTTTACGTTCGGCGGGGCAGATACGGCACGGATGTTCGGGCACTCCGACAGTCAACCGGTGATAATGCATGAACGTGCGGAAGCTACGTATGACCATGTCTACTTATTCGATCATCCCGGAAAGGCCCTCGGTGCACGCAGCAGCAAAGTGACGTTCACCAACGGCCTGATTTCGCGAACGGATACGGGCGGTGAGTTTTCCAGAAGTACGGTACAGATTGGACAATCACACATTCTGGATATTCCCAATGGCGACGGCCAGTTCGTCGATGATGACAATGACGGCCTCTATTTTTACAAGGTCCATCCGGATGGCGCACCCTCAGTGGTAGCGGATACCTACATCATTACCGGAAAAGACGATGCCATCGACCATAACGGAGCCAAACTGGAAATCCGCAACAGCTGGCTAGAGGGATTTCTTAACGAAGGGGTAGCAGCCTCCAATACAAACTGGGTTCGAGTTAGTAATACGGTGGTCCGGAATTGTGAGCAAGGCATCGAAGCCGGGTACGGCACCCCGGAGGTCACGGTAGACCATACGGTATTGATTCGAAACGACGTCGGCCTACGGTTTGGAGATTCCTATGACTGGGGTTCTGAAGGGACCATCACGGTCACCAACTCTATCTTTGTCGACAATGAGGACGATGTCTGGAATTTCGACCTCAAACGGCAAGCCCCCGTCGATAGTGCCATCACCATGCGTTTTACCTTGATCAATGACCCCGACTTTGAAGGATGCCCCAACTGCCTAACCGGTTTTCCCCGGCTTGATACGGACTTTTTCCTGATGCCGGGCTCCATCGGCTTAGGGGCAGGTGAAAACGGTACCGACCTCGGACGAATCAGAGAATAATCCATGCCGAGACGGTATCACTTTTTTATAGCCTTGCTTCGGTATGGCGTTTTCACCTTATTCTGGGCAATTCCAACCGCCATATCAGCCCAGAACCTGGCCACCTACCGACTCACTTGTGATCCTGACAGTTTTGCCGTCCTCTATGCCCAACCCAATGAGGAGATTTACATCACGGCCACCCTCACCTACCAGGGATTGACCTGGGATGATGTGCAGATGCGGATCCGGGGGGACGGCTCAAGAAGGCGGCCCAAGAAATCACTCAAGCTCAAATCCGAGATCCCCTTTTTTAACGGCCGGCGTACGCTCAACTTTAATGCCGACTATCTCGACCCCAGTTATCTCCACTCGGTTCTGGCAAGCCGGATTATGAAGGAGGCCGGCCACCCCACCTTCCACGCCGAACATGCCCAACTCTTTCTGAATGGGGAGGTCCTGGGATTGTACATCCTGGTCGAAAATATGGACGAGGACTTCCTCAGTGCCAGGGATTTTGATCCGGAGGGCAACCTGTACAAAGCCACCCTGGATGATGCCTCCATGAGCATCTTCGATGACGTTGATTTTCATTGGGAGAAAAAAACCGGCACTGGTGGACGAGGGGATTTGCGGGATCTGATCGGGCAGATCAATACCATCCCCGACGCGGGTTATCAGGATTGGGTAAGGGATACATTTGACTACCCCTTGATGATCAACATGCTGGCCCTGAACATGTTGATTGCCAACGGCAGTACCTATTATCACAATTACTACCTGTATCATGACCTACAGGCTTCCGGCCAGTGGATCATGTTCCCCTGGGATCTGGATTTTACCTTTTCCAGCTTCGGGGTAAACTTTCCGTATCACCGCAGTTCTGGCATCGCCAACCCGGACAACCCCTTCCTTGAACGGGCCATCCTGAATCCTGCAATCCGAAACGATGTCTCCCAACGCCTGAGTGCGCTATCAGATACAATATTTAATCTGGATTACCTCTCCCCGATTATCGACAGCCTCGCAACCACCATTTCTACGGCCGTAGCCTCAGATGAAACTGACGATGTCCCTGACAGGGCTACCTGGCGATCACAAGTCGATAAAGTAAAACAGTTTATTCAAAACCGCCCTGCGAAACTGTTTCAGCAGCTTGCAGACCACCCGCTTCCTTTCCAAGTAGACCGCCGGGTAGCCCAGGACGATAACAACCTCACCTTCCGGTGGTCAGCCTCCAGTGACCCACAGGGTAATCCGATTTCGTATACCCTTTTTCTGAGTACCAGCCCTTGGTTCAGCGACGACGAAACCACGACCTATTCCGGCCTCCTCGATACCACCTTGACCCGCTCAAAACCGGCTACCGGCACTTATTATTGGCTGGTTTCAGCTACCGATGGACAGCATACCATTGAGGGGTTTGATACCCGGAACCGCGTCAATGTGACGTCCGAAGGTCCGCAGCCCCTCTACATCACCGAGATCAATTATCATGCAAGTCCAACAATGGATACCGGGGATTGGGTCGAAGTGCATAACCCGAATGGTGTAGCCGTGGACTTGACCGATTGGGTCCTGCAAGACGGCGTGGTCTACCACCGCTTTTCCCTGGATCAAGGTGGTGAATTGGCTCCCGGCGGCTTTCTCATTGTCAGCCGGGACACGGTGGCCTTTCGGTCTTTCTTTCCAAACGTAACGCCCCTCGTGGGCGAACCTGATTTCGGGTGGAGTAGCCTGGGCGATGCCGTGAGGCTGGTAACCCCTCTGGGGGAAATATTCGACGAAGTACTTTACCTGCCTGGCTTACCCTGGCCTATCGAAGCCAACGGCGGAGGCTCAACCCTGGAACGCATACGATTGAACCAGCCGGGTAGTGACCCCCGTAATTGGCAAGCCTCGTTCGAACCAGGCGGTACACCGGGCCAGGCAGGAAACACCGCGATATCAATAGAGGAAGGGACGCATACGCGTACCACCCAACTCCATCCAAACTATCCGAACCCTTTTTCTTCCCAAACACACCTCGTCTTTCAGCTAGAAAAGCCGGGACGGGTTCGCCTTGAGCTTTTTGATACACTTGGCCGAAGGGTAACGACAATAATCAGTGACCGATGGTACGGCGTGGGCATACATACGGTACCCTTTGAGACTTCGGCCCTGGGCACTGGTCTATACTTCCTCAATCTTCTCGTCGATAGCAAGACCGTCCAACGTCGGCCAATGCTTCCCATCATACGGGTGAGGCAATAATCTCAGTCCTGATTGGACTCGCCGCCTTTAACCACGGAAACCAACAAAGTCCCTGGACTTTCCGGCGCAAACGTACTTCGAACATGAAGCGGGATACCTGAGGCAAGTAAGGGTTCGAGTGTATGGGCGTGCATCCCCAGCTTACCTGCTTCATTCCAGGAGTGTGCGCGTTCCATGGTCAGAAAGTTGATAGGTGTTGCATCCGGGTCTATGCTCGGATCTGCCGTATAGAGGCCCTCTACATCTGTCCAACGTTCCAGGACTTTTGCCCCAAGAAACGCAGCGAGTAACGATGCCGTGTAATCGCTCCCTCCTCTGCCCAACGTCGTGGTTTGCCCTTCGGCATCGGCCCCAATAAATCCGGTGACTACGGGTATGGTATGCGCGCCAAGCCCTTTATACCAGGATTCAATCTTCTGCCGGGTACGCCCCTGATCAACCGTTGCGGCACCATACCCGGAATCGGTTCGAATGAGAACGGAAGCGTCAATGGGTTCTGCATCGAGTCCCGCTTCTTCCAGCGCGAGTGCAAGCAAGGGAACCGATAACCGCTCCCCCGCCGCCAGCACCAGGTCCCTGAAGGCACCTTCATCCTGATCCCTACGATCGGCTTCCCAGGCTTTCTGGAGTTGACCCAGCGTATCGACCAGTGTGTTGGTATAACGTCGGCGATGTTCCTCATCCAGTACATTTTGGGCCAATAGTCCATACCGGGTGAACAGGTATTGGTACCATACAGAGAACGGCGTCGAAGGAGTATCCAGGGCTTGTGCCAGGGTATCTGTCACTTCGGATGCTGCCGATGCCACGACCACAACACGATGCGTAGCCGCTGCCTGGCAGACGATCCGTACCACCTGGCATATTCGGTCTGACCGGCCTACAGAAGTCCCTCCAAACTTGAGCACCTTGACGGTAGTATTCCTGGCGTTTACGCGACCAGCGACCGCGTGATTTGCGCATTGAGCCACGGTATTACGTATCGGTTAAGTTGTTCAAATTCAATAAGAAACGCATCATGTCCATCCTCGGAATTGATGACTTCAAGGGTAGCAGATGGAATATGCCTGACCAGTTCGGCCTGCTCTTCCAGGGGATAGAGTACGTCCGAGTCTATCCCGATCACAAGGGTGGGTTGGGTAATGCACCGTAGCACATCGGGATACCCTCCTCTGCCCCGTGCAAGGTCATGTGAGTCCATGAGTTGCGTCAACCGAACATAGCTGTTGGCATCAAAACGCCCAACCAGCTTTTGCCCTTGATATTGCAGATATGAAGCCACAGCATACGGCTCGTTTTCTGCCTTTTGTTTTCGCGCAAACCGCCGTTGGAAAGAAGGAGCGCTTCGATAGGAAACCATCGCCATCATCCGCGCTGCCGCGAGCCCGGCTGCCGGAGGCGCTTCCGGGCGGTAAAACCCGTCGTGCCACAATGGATCGGCGTAGATGGCCTGGCGCTGGGCCTCTCCCCATCCGATCGACCATGCCGAATGGTATCCGCCGCACCCGATGGGCACCAAGGCCCGTACAAAATCGCCCATAAACGCCCACTCCAGCACCAACATGCCCCCCATTGATCCACCGATAACGGCTGCCAACCCATTGATGGACAAGGCATCCAGCACCGCTTTTTGCAAGGTTACGGCATCCCGTACCGTGACCACCGGGAAAGCGCCGCCATAGGGTCTATTCGTGCCGGGTTGGATGGAGGATGGGCCGGTCGTTCCATAACACGAACCCAGTACATTCATGCAGATCACGAAGTACTGATCGGTATCCAATGCCCGGCCAGGCCCGAGGAGTCCACCCCACCAATCATCGACATCGGCGTTGCCGGTCAGGGCATGGCACACCAGGAGTACATTGTCTCGCGTTTCGTTCAAGGTGCCCCACGTCCGGTACTGCACGACCACATCATGCAGCACAGCTTCACTTTCGAGGGGTAATCGTTGAATGATCTGTTCCATCGTCGCACATTTTGCGTTGATGTTGGATAAGGGGTCGTTGATCGTGGCGCAGGTATGATTTCCCGGCCACGATCAACGCTCCACGCCAACGATTATTGCACCTGGACGCCTTCTCCGACCTTGGCAAGGGCTTGGGCGAAGTCGGCCTTGATGTCTTCGATGTGCTCAATGCCAACGGACACCCGGATCAAATCCTGCGTAACACCGGAGGTCAACTGCTCGGCCTCGGTGAGTTGTTGGTGTGTGGTCGATGCCGGGTGGATGACCAACGTCTTGGCATCCCCCACGTTGGCGAGGTGGCTGGCGAGTTGCACATTGTTGATGAATGTAGCTCCCGCTTCAGCGCCACCTTTTACCCCAAAGGCTAAAACGGCCCCGAAGCCATTCCGCAGGTATTTTCTGGCGGCGTCGTGGTAGGGATGGCTCTCCAGACCGGGGTAGCTCACCCATTCCACCAGGTCATGCGTATCCAGCCATTGGGCCAGGGCCAGGGCATTGTCAACATGCCGCTGGACGCGCAACGATAGGGTTTCGAGTCCTTGCAAGAGAAGAAATGAGTTGAAGGGGCTTTGGCAAGGTCCAAAGTCGCGCAAACCCTCAACACGTGCCCGAATGATAAAGGCCACGTTGGCTCCCACTACGCCGTCCGGGCCAAAGGCTTCCCAGAAGTTCAGGCCGTGGTACCCCGGCGAAGGCGTGGTGAAGGTCGGGAAGCGGCCATTGTTCCAGGGGAAGGTCCCGGCATCTACAATCACACCACCAATGGTGGTACCGTGCCCGCCGATCCATTTGGTGGCCGAAGCCACCACAATGTCTGCCCCATGCTCAATAGGACGGAAAAGGTAGCCGCCGGCCCCAAAGGTGTTGTCGACGACGAGCGGTACGCCATGCCGATGGGCAACAGCAGCAATCAGGTCAAAGTCGGGTACATTAAAGCGGGGGTTGCCGATGGTCTCAACGTAAATGGCTTTGGTGCGTTCGTCGATCAGGGCTTCGATCTGGTCCACATCATCCCCATCGGCGAAGCGGACATCGATGCCCAGACGGGGCAGGGTAACCTTGAATTGATTGTAGGTCCCCCCATAGAGGTAACTCGTTGAGACGATGTTGTCTCCGGCGCCGGCAAGCGTGGAGATGGTCAGGAATTGTGCAGCTTGTCCGCTGGCGGTAGCCAGGGCAGCCACCCCGCCTTCGAGCGCAGCGATGCGTTGTTCAAACACATCGGTGGTCGGATTCATGATGCGGGTGTAGATGTTCCCGAATTTGCGCAGGGCAAAGAGATCGGCCCCATGCTCGGCATCGTCAAAGGTGAACGAAGTGCTGGCATAGATGGGCACAGCGCGTGCGTTGGTACCGGGTGCGGGTTGTTGGCCGGCGTGCAGTTGCAGTGTTTCGAAGCGATGTTGATCAGACATAACGAGTAAAGGTTAAGGGTGTGGTTGACCTGGCCTGAGGACCCGGTCAATGAACGGTTTACGTGCGTGAACCTGTCGTACAAGACATGACGAGCATAGCCGTGAACGTATTCGATCGTCCAGAAGAAAGGCGGTGGCGCTCCAGGGGAAATGCGGTCGCGGGGAGATAAAAAAACCTCTCCCGCGATGGCAGAAGAGGCAATATCTATGCGTAGCAATAGATGCGTAGCTCATCTTCCCTCGCGCGGCTGGCCGTGCTGAGGCAGGAATTGGCACCGTTTCCAAGCAGTATGAATCGGTTCGTCAGTACTGACGAAGAATCAACAACATCGGAATGGTTGCCAGGGGATCGTAGGGCCTACTCCCTCCCCCCTTCTGGATGATTGCATTGTCAAAGTTCAGTCTTTGGGCGCAAGGTAAGGGGTCTTGCGTTGCGCCCCCAAACCGCTACAACAAGGTCCAGGTTCCGGGGAATCCGGATTTTTTTTATGAAAGCGCTTTTTTGATCGCTGATCGAAAATTCCTGTGTATATTCCTCATCGTTCGCCCCAATAAACCCATACAAAATACGCCGAACGAAACGAGCGTAGCGCAGCATGAGATACGGCATTACCGGTAATTCGGGCAAAGACAAACTCTGGCAACCTGTATCAGATTTGGTGGACTGGTTGACGGAAAGGAACCTGCCCTATGTACTGGAACCCGACGTAGCAGCCGGTCTGGTTACCCGTGACCTTCAACCGGCTGCGCTTTGTGAAGCACGACGTTCCTACGATCCGGCTGCCGAAAGTGACATCATTCTCTCCTTTGGGGGTGATGGAACCTTGCTCAACGCGGCCCATGAAATCGGCGCACGAGAAGTCCCGATCCTGGGCATCAACATTGGTCGGCTCGGGTTTCTGGCAGACATTGAAGTCAATCAGTTGCTTCGGACGATGGAGCGTCTTGAGGCGGGCGATTTCTTGCTGGAAGGCCGAACGGTGTTATCAGGAAAAGCGGGGCAGGAACCGGTTCGCTATGCCTTCAATGAGTTTGTGATCAAGCGGGAAGGGTCATCGGCCCTGATTTCGTTGCGCGTCACCATAGATGGCAGCTACCTGAACACCTACTGGGCCGATGGTTTGATTGTAGCAACCTCAACCGGATCAACCGCTTATTCCCTCTCCGTAGGGGGTCCAATCATTGAGCCTGGCTCAGGGGTAGTGGTGATCACGCCGATTGCCCCCCACACCCTCACTGTCCGCCCGATCCTGGTGTCGAACAATTCGATCATCGAAGTCCATGTAGAGTCCACCGGCTCGAAATTTACCCTCTCCTATGACGGCCACAGTTCGATCCTGAAGGACCCCACACAGCCGATCCTGATCAAGAAAGCCCCGCACGTTGTAAAACTGGTCAAGATGCCCGAGCAACACTATTTCGATACCCTGCGTAAGAAACTGGGTTGGGGATAAGCAAAGGCCCATGTCTTCTTCATGGATTCTGTATTGACACCAATCCTGAGATCGGCATATATTAGCTGCCCTGTTTGTAACCCTGAGGTCAGGTAGCTCAGTTGGTAGAGCAAAGGACTGAAAATCCTTGTGTCGGGGGTTCGATTCCCTCCCTGACCACACAAAGCCTTAGTGTGATATATCCGGCCATATCCGCCCCATCCATCAATACCCAGCAATGACCGATGTGGTTTTCTTCCTCTCTGGCAATACGGCCTTTCTTGAAGTAGGTAACGAACTCAGGCCGTAAACAACGAATCCCCGCTCCAGTATGTTGCGGGGTCCAGCGTACGGGTTCAATTTCTGAAAAGTCGGTACCGTAGAACTTCGGAGGGATTACTTTAACGCGCTTATCTGGCCCTTGAACGGAACACCCCGCCTTCATAATCCGGGTAGCCGGTTGTGTAGTTCGACCTACACGACTTGGGTTAAGTCATAAAATGTAAACGTTTTCAAAGTCTTGAATGCACTTGCATGTAAGAAAGCCTGTCAAGATATTGGGTTTAGGTAACCCTTCTGATCCTAATTTGCAAAGCATGGGAGATGAAGTTACCTTGCTCAGCGGAGGCACTGCCATACCTGTCTCCGCGATGTGATGTACCATAGGGTTCATTCAAAACTAGCGTTATGAATGAGCGCAACCAGAATTGTCCTATGTGACATGCAGCGGTAGCACACCTTTTGTTACATCACCCTCCGGGGCCGGCACTGTGGTGGAGCCGGTCCCTCTTTTTCTGTAGATACCCCCCGCAGTTTCTTCCAAGGTTGAAAAACAACGAAGCCTGGTAAATGAGTAACCGAAGCATACCCGGCGTTTTTACTCACTTACCAGACTATTTTCTGCACAACCGCTGCTCAATTTTGGATATTATCGCGCCAGCATGACCATCCGGGTCGCCTCGAAGGACTCCCCCTGGACGCGGAATACGTACAACCCGCCGGGCAGATCACGGGCTTCAACCTGAAGGGTGTGAGCGGTGTTGGCTGCAAGTAACCCCTGGTGTACGTCGGCCACTTTGCGCCCGATCATATCAAAGAGTTCAACTTTGACCTGCTGTTCCCGAGCCACTGCAAGAGAAAAGGTTGCCTGCGTACTAAACGGATTGGGGTAGGCCGCACTCAGGGCATGCGTCCCCGGAAGCTCGACCGTGGCCTGTACGATGGGACTGTGCTCGAACGAGCCATCGAAATCAACTTGTTTGAGCCGGAAGCTGTAGGTTCCAGGTGTCAGGTCTGCCACACGATATGTGTAGGATTGCGGCTCAGCCGTGGTTCCTGCCCCATCGATAAAGGCCAGGGTCTCCCACGCGGCGAATGAACGCATCTGGAGCTCAAACCCGGCATTGTCAGTTTCAGATGCAGTTTCCCAAATGAGATTGACGACATCAGATTCCACCAATGCATCAAAGGACATCAACTCCACCGGCAAGACCACGGCAGGGCCTATGTCGAGGAAGTTTACAAAGTCAACATTGGTAGAGACGATTGGGTTTAATCCCGTGCCATCCAGATTGGCCTGAAATATTGCGTCCGGTGAGGTGCGGGTACTGAAGTAGAGGTCCCCTCCTCCCAGATTCGGATTGGCCGAGCCCTGGTTAATGGCGAGGGCAGCAGGCGTACTGATATCATCGTTGACATCTACCAATGTTTCCATACTTGATCCATCCAGGTTGGATCTACGTACAACGTTGCCGGCTGTCTCGGTCCAATAGATTTTTCCGGCTTGCAGGTCCAGCTCAATTTCGAAGGGGTTGTTGAGTTGGGAGACAATGGTAGTCACGCTGCTCCCATCTGTCAACGCACGTTTGATGGTGTCATCGCCCTGGTCTGTCCAGTACATCATCCCGAGTCCAGCGACATTTCCTGGCCCATAATCAAGTATTAAGTCGATGGGCGCATCCAGTCCGGTATCCAGTATGGTTTCTACGGACGATCCATCCAGGTTGGCCCGTTTGATGGTGTCGTTGCCCTGATCGACCCAGTACATTTTGTTGGCGAGGAGGTCCAGTACAATCCCTGCAGGGGTAACCAGTCCTGTCGTAACCACAGGTTCAATATCGGAGCCGTCAAGATTGGCCCGTTTGATACTGTCATCCTGGGTGTCCGTCCAATAGATTTTTCCGTTGATCGGGTCCACGGCAATGCCCGCAGGATTTACAAGCCCCGTGCTGACAATGACTTCAACGTTGGAACCATCCAGATCAGACCGCACGATGGCATCAGATGTACCGGCATCTGTCCAGTACAATTTGTCTTGCGCGGAAGCGGACTGCAACCCGACGAAAAGGAGCAATACGAGCAGGATAAAATGAGGAACGGGCTTGTAAAATAAATACATAAGATGCGCTGTGTTGGTGACAGAAAAGCTGAAACGACAAGTGGAAAGGCTACTGTTGTTGCAATAGAGGGCTATAAATGAAGGGAATTATTCCTAGAAAAGCAATGCCCTTTTTTCCTTTTGTTCTTATTCCCTGATGTTCCGCCGCTTGTCGTTGATCTTGTGCATTTCGACCAGGTCGAATGAGCCAAGACGGTGTAACATGACTTATTCCTGCTCCGGTACCCAGAGCGGTACGATGAATGCGCTCTGATCCCAGCGTAACCGCAGGGTGGCGCTTTCATCTTCCTCGACCACCTCAATGGTAAACGTCTCGACGGTTTCAGGGCGTGCAATGCGCAAAAGCGGAACCCTGCCAAGGTCTTGTTCGGGATCATACCGGGTCCCTGTTTGCCCGGTCTGTTTATTGATGATGAGGGTCCCCCCTTCTTCTTCAGGAATGGTGTAAAACGTGTACGCACCAGCCGGTACGGCAAGGTCTCCAATGATCAAGTCCTGATCCGTGGTAAAATGGGTGGCCCGGTTCGCGCCGGTCCGCCACCTTTTGCCCCAGGGTACCAGCTTTCCCCAAACCTCCCGGCCCCGTTTGGTAGGGGTGCCGTAATCAATCGTAATGTTGGCCCCTTGTATCGTCCCCTCGAACGATCCCCGCCCCGACAATGCGCCAAACGGTTTCCGCCCGGCAAAATCGGCCAACAGGGGTTCAAGGGCGATCCAATCCTGCCGAGTAACGGATAGCTTGCGTGTCGTCTCAGAGGCATCGAGGGATTGTAAACGTCCCAGCGGATCGACTTCAACGGTCATGGTCCCCCGTGTGGGATGGGTCACGGTCATCTTTCCCGGTTCTTGCGTTCCGATCATGAACGGTCTGATCCCCCGGCCTGTAAACAGGTCTTGCTGCATGGTCACCCGGCCACTTGCATGCGCCCGCATGAGCATGAGTTCAAAGGGCCAATGGATCATATCAAAAAACGGCAGTACCCACGCATGCCCTGCAAACGTTCGGATTTGGGTCTCCCCTTCCTGGCTCCGGATCACTTTTATGGAATCCCCATGCAATTCGACGGTTTCCAGCAGGTCAGGTGTACCCGACCACGATGTATCCCTGCCGGAATATACTTCTTGCGACCACCCTTTTAGTGCACCATCAGGTTGAAGATCCAACTGATAAACCCTTTGGGTGAGTGCCGGAGCACGTAGCAATACCTCTGCTTTCATGGTGGAGGTCGTTCGCACCCAGCGTTCGACGGCAAGGGTGTCATGCCCCAAGCGCGTAACAATAGCGGCAGAGTCGGGAACTTGTGCTTGGAGAAGAGAACCCCATCCAAGGATTCCAACGAGGAGGGTTGCGTATAATATTTTCATAACTTGAACGGATCAGGTCGAACGAATAACCAGGCGGACCAGACGTTCCATCTCTGCCCGAACCTGTGCGCTGACTTTTAATACATCTTCGTGATTCAGGGCTTCATGGTGTAGCCCGGCTGCATAATTGGTGATGGTAGAGATGCCCAGCACCGGCATGCCCAGATACCGGGCCTGAATGACTTCCGGAACGGTACTCATGCCAACCGCATCGGCCCCCATCCGGGCAAAGCTGATCACTTCTGCTTTGGTCTCATAGCTGGGGCCTTGCGTCCAGAGGTATACCCCGCGCCGGGTTGCAATCCTGTGGGATAAGGCTTCACGTTCAGCAGCATCCAACCAGACAGGATCATAGGTATGCAACATATCCGGCCAGCGCGAACCACCGTCCACATTGGGCCCGACCAATGGATTCTTCCAACCATAACTGATATGGTCATGGATAAGCATCAGGGTACCGGGCTCAAAGCCGGGATTGATCCCCCCTGCGGCATTGGTAACCAAAAGACGGCGCGCCCCCAATGCATGGGCCAGACGAACCGGAAAGGACACGGCACGAATCGGGTGCCCCTCATAATAATGAACCCGCCCCCGAATAAACACCACCGTTTGCCCTTCCAGATTTCCAATCACGACTTCCCCCGCATGACCGGCCACGGTTGATGCGGGATATCCGGGTAGTGAAGCCGTTGGAAATACCACCGCATCTTCAACAGCATCCGCCAGTGCACCGAGGCCAGAGCCCAGGATTAAGGCCAGGGTGGGGCTACGGACTTCCCGTTGACGAATGAGCGCCAGCGCATCGACAACATCTGCTGCGATGGACCGGGTATCAGAGGGGTTCTCCAGCATAATGCGGTTCTAAAATGAGGCCTGTAGTGGACAAGGCCGTGCCGGTCATTTTCACGACGATCATGGTCATATCATCATGCTGTTCGGCTCCGGCCATAAACCCGTGTACATCGGCTGAGATCAGTTGCAGGATTTCATTGGCCTTATGACGCCCCACTTCGGCGACCTTCTCGGCAAGGGGTGCATCACCATACAATTCCTTGGCGGGATTCATGGCCTCGGAAAAACCATCCGTGTAGAACACCAACACATCACCCAGGCGGAGATGTAAGACTTCCTCATCGATCTTCCCATCAAAGAAATGGCCATTCACCAACCCGATGCCGAGTCCTTTGGGCATAACGGATTCGGGCATTTGACTAGGGGAGCGTTTCAGAATGACCGGATTGTGCCCGGCACGGGCAAACGTAAGGGTACCCGCCCGTACGTCCAGGATGCCATAGATCATGGAGATGAAGGTGCCCCGAGGGGCATTTTCGAGGAACAGGCGATTGGTCCGGCGGAGCACTTCGGCGGGTGATGCCACTTCACGGCACAGGGTGCGGATAAACCCTTTCACCAGGGTCATATAAAACGCCGCCTGAATGCCTTTCCCGCTGACATCACCGATGACCAGGGCCAATTTATCCTCTCCGAGTTGTACGACATCATAGTAGTCCCCCCCTACTTCATTGGCCGCCAAACACATGGCTGCCATATCGACCCCTTCTACTTCCGGCATCCGCTGTGGCAAAAACGACATCTGGACGTCGTGCGCGATTTCAAGTTCACGCTCCATCCGTTTCTGCCGGGCCAGCGTCTTGATATAATCCGGTACATACTCCGGTATCTCCCGTTGGTGCTTGCCATACCGACTGAATACATATCCGATTCCTCCGAGGGTCAGAAGCAAGAACAACACAATCACGCCATCAGCAAACAAGGGGGAATCCGGGACCGCCCAACTGTTGCTGAAAAACCAGATCAGCCGGAAAACCATCAATCCAATGAAAGCGGTCAGAAAATCATAGAACAGGTAGGCTGCAGCCAATACCCCGCCGATCAATACGGAAAAGACCAGTGCCACCGGCACCGGCGAAAAGTATTCAGGCCATAATTGGACCAAGCCAAATACGAGCCCCAGGATCAAAACGACCCAGGGGTTGGACAGTTTTCGCCGGTGCAAAAAGGTCCCGATGCAGACCAAAACGATGGCCAGGTTCACAAATCCAATCCAGGCGTAATAAAAGGCGGAGGTCAGGCTCGGGAAGGCCAACCAGTCGTACATCATTTTGTCTTCCCAGACGGCGATACGCGCACCTGGAAACAAGATGAGAAAGAGCATCAACACGCCGATTAGTACCATGCCCAAGCCTATCCCTCTCAGGATGGACCGGCCCACGGGCTTGCTCAAGGCAAACCGCGCCCGAACCATGCGCCAGGAGGCCATCCGGTCTCTGCGGCTCTCTCGGGCTATCGAGTTGCTTACCCCGGACACGACAAAGACGAGCAGACTGATGCCAGCCGTACCAAACAATACGCTCATGCCCAGGCCAATGAGCACTTGCCAGCCAAATTCAAGGCCCCCACTTGTGATGCTGGGATAGGCATAGGCAAACATCGAAATAAACCCGGCGACCAAGCCCAACAACAAGGTATCCCACAAAGACCCCTTGATATCGATCGCACCTGCCCCATGCCGCCGGAAGAATGCGACGCCATAGATAAAGATGAGTAGGACGTACAAGGCCATGCTAATCGCATAGGCTCCTTTGGCTTCGGACCAGATCGTCTTGGCGGGTACGGCATCGTTGAGTTCGAAATCCTTATCCAGATCGAGCAGATTCCCGGACAAGGCCAGTTCAACGTCTATTCGGGTATCAAATCCATGCCGGGGTTGACTGGACACAAAGCGCACCCCTGCGGTACCCAGCCCGCGCTCGGCAGGCACCCAGACCGAGTCGACGCGGAATGCTGAGGCATCAAAAGTAGATTGATCAAGGTGGTACCGGGCCATCCCCACCAGCACCCGTGCATAGGGCGTACTGCCAGATTCGCCTTCATCAAACTCGGTTTGCCACTCTGAAAGCCCCACCTGTGCCCGGATCGAATCCATCAACATCCGAAACCGATGATCCAGTTGGAGCGAATCCAATACGGTAGCGACAATCTCAACCCCATCCTCGCCCTGTTGCATGGCATATTGGACGGCTTGCTCATGCACCTCTGACCTGATTCCGCCTGCGGTAGCGTCATTGTCAAAATCGATGAGTTCACCGGACTGGGTCAGTTGAAACCGATATTGTTGATCTATCCCCTGGCCTTCGGCTTGAACCCACTGCACTTGCCAGAACAGACCGGGCAGTTGCCCCGCCTCTTCACGCTTGAGAAAAGCCACAGCCTCCCGCCGCCCCAAGGTATACTGTAGGTCTTCCAGTACCGATCCAGACCGGCGCAGGGTGGCCATCGGGCGCAGGTCTTCGTACGGGAGCCCATTCTCGTCAAGAAAGACCTTCGTCCGTTCGATGGCCTCTGCCCCCGTTAGCTCGTGCCGAATGGCACTGTCGAAATGTTGGCTGGGGTAGTACATGAAATACAGTACCATACCCAGAACACCCAGGATGCCCAGGGTCCAATCCCAACGGATGATCCGTTTCCGAATGGTGTGTGCAGGCTTCATCGCCGGGGGTTAAGCGGCTTGGAAAATGTAGTAATTACGTAAGCTCCACAAGACCTGTGTAACCGTCACGCGAGCAATGGTCAGCACTGGAATAGAAACCAACATACCGATGATTCCTCCCAGTTCGGCCCCAATGAGCACAACACAGAGAATGAGGAGCGGATGTGTCTGGGCTACTCTTGAAAACACAATCGGCTGTAGAATGAGATCCACACCTTGTGTAATCGCCATAGCGACAAGCACCCAGGGTACGAGGGTAAGATCGCCCGTCTGACCAATACCGATGATGGCACTTGCCAGAAAGCCGATAGCGGGGCCAAAATAGGGAATGGTGTTCGCCAGTCCCGTAAATATACCGAGAATGACGGCGTTGTCCAGCCCAACGATCTTGAGCAACGCGGCAGCCACAACCGAGATCACTACCGTCCGCAACACCAGCGCTCGAAAGTAGAAGCCGATGTTGGTCTCCACCGTATCCATGACGTTGAGGCTGATCTCCATGTACCGATTTGGAATAAGTTGGAGCAACCCCTCCCGAAACTGCCTCCCGTCTTTCATGAAGAAAAAGGTCATCAATGGAATGATAATGAGGGCAAACGCAATGTTGGTAAAAACATCAAAGGTGACGGTCAAGGCTTGTGTAATCCGCTCCTGTTGAAACAGCGCCTCGAAGGCTTGTTGCAGCCCCTGAACCACGGCTCCATCCTGGATGGGCAGTACGGACCGTAGCCCACTTTCAACCGAAAGGGCAATGCGATTCAGGTTTTCCGGTTCGACCAACACCCCAAAGTCATTGAGTTGTTGCTGAAAAAATGGAATCAGTGCTGCAATCAAAAAGCCGAAGCCTCCCAGGACAATAACAAAGGTGGCCACAACAGCAAGCAGCCGAGACATCCCTCTGCGTTGCAAACTGTTCACGATCGGCCCCAGCATAAAGGCCAATACCATACTGATGATGAGCAATACAAACAGATCTCGAAAAAACCAGAGGCACCACCCAATCGCGAGTATAACCCCTATCCCGAGGGTGTACCGGATAAACCGGTCCAGCGTAAGGCCGGGCCGGGGCCGCCGCCGGGGGTTCCAGTCTATGTATTCCGCTTCCGGCATCTAGACCTCAAGTTCTTCTAAAACCTGTTTTACCATATCCCAGGTATACCCCCGGCGTACCAGGAAATCGCTCACCTTTTTTCGACGTTTCCGAAGATCAGTTTCACGTTCGAGCCGTGCCCAGCGTTTCTCTGCGAGGGCCTGGGCTTTCTCAAAAAGGTCTTCCGGCTGTACCAGTTCCTCCAGCATGTCTTCAGCAACGGACCGGGAAATGCCTTTTTTGGTAAGTTCTTGCCGTATCCTCCGCGGACCGTACCCTTTGCTGGAAAGCCGTGCACGGACATACGTTCGGGCATATTGCGCATCATCCAGATAATGATACTTGTATAAACGGTCTATAATATCTGATGTAAGGGCTTCATCCAGTTCCAGGGCTTGCATCTTCCTGCGCACCTCATACTCAGTACGTGGGCGATATCCGATAAAGTGCAAGACCTTCCGATAGGCACGCAAGTGCTGATCGGCCCGTACCAATTCCTCTTGTCTTTCTACTGAAAGGAGGTCTCCTTTGGCGATGCGATGCTCTGCGATAAGATCCTGATGCAACCCGAACGCAAACTGGTCATCAATGTACACCGATACCCGATTCGGGTCTTTGCGTTGCAGAACCAGCCGGGTGAGCCTACCAGCCCGAAAGGAAGGAGGTGACAATGTGCGCTTTTGTGCTTCCGAACCAGGCATACCCACACGTTACTTAAGTCATGTTACGCAGTCTTGGTCCATTCGACCTTGTCGAAATGTGTAAGACCAACGACAAGCGGCGTAACATCAGTTACTTAAAGTGAACCCTGTGCGTATCGACTACCAGTAAGCCCCTGAAATGATCCGAAATTACCAGACAAGGCCGATTCGGAAGGTCGGCCAGCGAGAGAGGCCCGTAAGCACAGATTGAGAGAGGGTTTTCGATGAATTGGAGCCCGTATACCCGACCACATTCTGACGGTTGGTCAGGTTATAGACCAACACTTGGGTATCCCATTTCATCCCGAGGGTTTCAAACCGGTACCCCAATCCAGCATCAAGCCGGAGGTAGAATGGAAGCCGGAGTTGCGCATAAGAGGCCCCAATCACCTGGCCATCGGCCAGATATCCATTCCGCATTTCACCAGCCAGTGTAAGCAACCAGTTTGGCCCCTGGTGATTCAGGGAAGCACGGAGGGTATGGGGGGCTTCGAACCGGGCTGAACGATAGGTATGCGTGAACGTATCGAAGGGTCGAACGAGGGCGCGTGAGGCCGTATAGCTACCCTTCATCTCCCAGTGACCATATGCGTAGGTCATCAGCATTTCCAACCCATACGCCTTGGTAGAGCCAGAAGCATGAAATTCCTCAACGGTATGCTGCAACACCTGATCCACCCGTGGCGACAGCACACGTGTGGGGGCATATTGGTTCTCAGACAACCTGACATTCTGAAAATCACGCCAGTAAAGATCGGCTGCAAAAGTAACGCCGATGTTGTTCCGGCTTTCGAGCCCCAGGGTGAGTTGTGTGCCGGTGGCCGGTTTTACATTTTCAGTACCTACTGCAATCCACCGGCTGAAGGTATAATCTGAGTCGGCGGTCTGGACCTGATGGATGTACTGGACTTGTTTACTATACCCGGCCTTAATGGTCAACCGACCAGGTTCAAGTTCATAGCGGGTATAGACACGAGGCAGAACATGGGCATACTTCCCCTCACTAAAAAACCCAACCCGTACGCCGGGCTGAATCTGCCACCGCGCCGTGGGCTGCCAGGTATCTTGTGCATACAATGATCCCTCAATGGCGTTGACGCCCTGGGTTTCTCCACTGGTATCATCGGTCGTCCATCCAAACCGATGGTTCACTACGCTGAAGCCCGTCTGGACTTGATGCCCGGCACCGGGGTAATACATCGCATCAAGCTTAAAGCCCGTATCAACGACCTTCATGGCCGGATAGGCTCGGCGCGCCAGACCATTGTCAAACGACCCATCAAACGTGGCGATGTTTTGCAACAGGGCATTGGTCTGATCCTCGGCATGGTACCGGGATTGGTACAGTTGGGTCTTAACCAGAAATTGCGCGCTGGGGAGATACTGATGATTGAAACTGTAGAGGGCGTTTTGCCATTTGTATTGCCCCTCCACCCCGATGACCGGTTCCAATGCTTGTTGGTCTACACGCAATTGATCATTGCTGCGGTACACACTTACACCCAGCTGATGGACATCAGACAAACGGGTGGTGAGTTTACCACTCAGGTCGTGATACCCCACATTCTCAAGGGGAAGCCGGCCGCTTGTTTCTTCGGTATGCCGGGCAAAAACACCCTGATGGGAACGACGGCCGGAAAGCATCAGCCCGGTACGGGCATCCAGTTGGGTTTCAACGGCCAACTGCACCTCACTGGACGTCAATACGGACGATACGCGAGGTTGCGTATCAAAACCGTCCTTCATATGCGCATCAATGACCGCTGACAAACGCCCCCCAAAAGCGGCAGGCATCGCACCGGTATACAACTGTACATCATTCAAGGCGGCATTTTGCATGAAGGAGAACCGACCTTCTGCATGCCATGGTTGATAGATGGGTGCCCCTTCCAGCAAAAACAGGTTTTGATCCGGCAACCCGCCGCGAATGATCAGGTTACCCCCCAGTTCTGCACTACGTTGTACACTGGGTAACCAGAGGATGGATTGGAACCAGTTGTCGATGCCGGCCGGGTCGCGGCGCTCGGCCTCGGCTGAGCGCGAAAGCACACTCACAGCGCCGGGAATCACTTGCTCATCCGCCCGATCCAGCACACCACTTTCAATGACCACTTCTTCCGTAGTGAGCGCTACGGGTTGAAGGGTAAACTGGGGTTCATGTCCGTTGCGGGGGGTAAAGGTAGCCTGTAAACCTTGATATCCCAGATAAGATATTTGCAGCCGCAGCGGCTTTGCCGAAACCGATCCAAAGGTGAACCACCCGTTTGCATTGGTGACCCCCCCCACAGGCTGACCTTCTAAAAGAACGTGGGCACCCACCAGCGGTTCATCGGTATCAGCATCCAAAACGCGCCCCTTCAGGGCAAAGGTTTTTGGGACAATGGCGTGCTCTTTCACCCTGGCCTTCCGTAACACCACCTGCGAATCTCTGGCCCATAAGCCTTCCAGGCCGGTACCGACAAGTATGCAGATCAGGGCAGGGCGAGGATCATTACCGGGGTTTAGACATGCCGTCTCTTTGCCACGAACCAACCGTTGGGAATAAACCACATCCACATGCATCGCATCAGAGAAGGTGAGCAGGGCTTCTTCGAGGGTATACCCTGCCTGTGCAACTCCTGATTGTTGCGCCCAAAGGGAAGTGGGCCCGATTCCGCACAACAGGAAACAGGTTACCAGAAACAGATATGTGGGGCCGGTACGCATTATACCGGGCACAGTGGTTGGTTGATGGTGACAGACTCCAAAACCGGCATTGACTTCAGGTGCCGAAGAAGGAGGTTCTACAATATTAAAAAAACAGGTCTTGTACAGGTCTGAAATTATTCCCCTACGGACTGGGAACGAGCGCATAGCCCTCGCCCATATTGCCTGAATAGGTTGCATCCAGCCCTTCAGAAAGGGTATTCAGGATGTAATCCAGCGTCCAGTTTTGCTCATAGGTACCATGAAACCGTTCATTGGCCAATGCCGGGTCTACGGTTACAGGCGTATGGTAGTGTGCGCTCAATTGTGCAGCCACTTCTTTAACCGGCGTCCCCCGGAATACAAACAGCCGTGTCCATTTCAAGGCATCTGCAACCGCCACGGCAACCGGTTCGGAGGGTGGCCCTGCATCGTTGACACGGCTCATTTCGCCAGGCTTCAACATGACATGCTGATCCGGGCGTTGCACGCCGGAAAATTGAACCTTTCCTTCTACCAGGACAACCGAAGTACCATCCGCACTGGTTTCAACCCCAAACGTTGTTCCAAGCACGCGGGTTTGAGCAGTTGCCGTCTCAACGATGAAGGGTTGTTCACCAGGCTGCACATCAAAGAGGGCCTTGCCCGTTAGCACAACATACCGATTAAACGGTTCGCCCGCTGAAAGCGCGTTAAAAGTAAGTTTCGAATTTTCCATCAGCCGAACCCGCGTACCATCTGATAACTCCAGGACGCGGATCTCACCGGCTTTGGCATAAACCGCTTCGATCTCAGGTGCCGACTGCCCGGCCCAATACAATAACCCGGCAAAAATTGCCACTGCAAATACGGCAGCCCAACGCCCTACGCCACGCCATGCCGAATGGACCGGACGCCACGGACTGAGGGGTTCATTATTAACCTCGGCAGAGCGTTCGACGGGTGCAGAAGCTGAATGCAACGTCCAGACGGTCTCAAAATCAGCCTGTTCGTCTTTTATTTGCGCTACAATGCGTGCGATGGCCGGGCTGGCACGTATGGCCGCCTCAATGTGCTCGCGCTCTTCATTCAACAGACATCGTTCAGCTTCATCCAGGAGATCTCCGCCCCCTTTTTGTTCGAGGGCGTAAAGGGTCAATACCCGGCGGTTGGGAACCAATTGGTTGAAGGAACGACCCACTTCTTCCCGAACACCTTGCCATTCGCCAAATGCCTCAGCCAACGAAGGGTCTTGCGCAAGATTGGCCTTGAAACGGGCTTGTTCTTCGGGAGGAAGGTCGTTGTAGAATGCAATATAATCTGAGTTGCGACTCATAGTCTCAATGTACATAATCTATACTGGACTCCCAAGGGTCGTATGTACGTGAATAACCGACCGGGCAGAATTTTTGCCCTGATTCAAGACTTGAGCCGCATGAGCCTCCGACAAAGTAACGATTAAAACACTCCAGCAGACAGACCTCAGCCTGTTCAGGCGACCAGCAAACGGCGTAAGCGTTCGAAAGCCCGTTTGACTTGCATCTTCACTGCGGCCTCCGTGGTCCCCGTCATGTCTGCGATTTCCTTATAGCGGTAGCCATATTCGCGCAGTTCAAGAATCTCCCGTGCCTTGGGGGTGAGGCTGGACATGGCCCGTTCCAAATCAACACGTAAACCTGTTTTGCTGGGCGGAACCATCATTCGTGGCGGTTCTTCAGGATCGTAGAGACGCTCCTTGCCACCATACCGCCCCCGGTAGAGGTCTTGCAATTCAAACAGCGCGGCTTTCATGGCAAAACCCATGAACCGGTCCAGCTTCTGGAGGTCCCGAATCCCGTTGTATACCCGCATCATGGTATTCTGGACCAGATCCTCAACTTCCGGCTTCAAGCCAACCCGCCGAATAAAATACGTCCGCAAGATCGGCCGAAGGCGCACCAGCACCTGGTCCAGCGCAGCGGAATCACCCGCCTGGGCTTTCCGAATAAATGCGGAGGTAAATTCCCTTGGTGTTGACATGGAGACGGTTTGATCGGCCATGTAAGACATAGTGAGGATCGACTACACTAAAGATACACCTCAGGTGAGGTGTACACCCTATGGACGCGGCTTAACCGGCGTACATACCTCCCGAGTGGTCAAATGCAAGGATGAACCGTCAGACCAGATTTTTGGACCTGTACCCTGGATGCCGCCTACGGACTTGCCTTGCCTTCATAAAAAATACGATATTTGCCCCCCCTTTGCAAGAACACCTTCCGAACAGCCCTCATCCACGAACCGGGAGAATGACTATGCGTATCACACCTGCGTTCAAAACCCCACATGCATGCCCCTTCCCAAACCCATATTGGCCCTCTGGCACCTGCCCAGACGTACCTTGATCCTTCTGGTACGGGGCTATCAGATTTTGCTCTCCCCTATCCTGGGACCGGGGTCTTGCCGGTTTCGCCCCACCTGCTCACAATACAGCATCGAAGCGTTACGCAACTACGGCGTCCTCAAAGGCAGCATCCTGAGTATCTGGCGTATCCTGCGGTGCAACCCCTGGGCCACCTGGCAATATGATCCCCCCCGATGGTTCGGTGAACCCCACCCCGATGAACCAGCAGCACTTCATGACCCCCCACACACACATGCCGACGGGTCTACTTTACATTAACCCGTACCCGATTCTTTCCTGGGCTAAAAGCGAATTTCCACTCCTGCCCACGCCGTAGGCTCCCTATTTACCCCGGCCTCCATTGTTATGCCCGATTTCAGACGCACATTGTGCAAACGGGCCGACAAAGCTGCATCAAATGCCGAAATGACATGGTTGAGCAACAACAAGGCGGAAAGCCGCGAGGAACGCCGGAGCAGCGTATTGGCATCGGCGTGGATACCGGAATAGTAGTAAAATTGGGCATCCTTCGCCATCACGGATGGGTCTTCGGGGTCTTCATCTGGCTCCGCCGTGTAATCATCCCAGCCAGGGGCGTATTGAAAGTATTTTCCAATCAGTTCGTAGTACTGCTGCGCCCCAAAGTCCGGAAGCACATGCGAGAAGGCCGCCCCGGTTTCGATGTGGATGGATTGCCGTTCAGCCGCAGTGATGGTATCAATGAGTCCTTGAACAAGATTGCGCTCTGCGGGTGTCCATTGGCCGGGATTGTCGAAGTTGATGGCATTCAGGGTTGGATCCGAGACATCAATGGGGGGCCCTCCATAACCACTATAGCCATTGAGCCACTCAGCGTATTTGATCGGGCTCCAGTTCTGGTTGGCATAGTCCTCATAAAAGTCGATCCCGTCGTTCCCTTCGCCCCGCCACTTGAAATAACCGAATATGGAGGCCGCATCCAGCGCAAAGTAAATTCCGGCACGAATCCAGTTTTTGTTATAGGCTTGCCCCAGTCCAGGTACGGCTGCAGATAAGCCCAGCGCTATCGGTACACTTCGGGGTGTAGCCTCCACGGACTGCATACGCCACGGCTCCCCTGAAGGCAGGGTCGCATAGACTACATCGGCTTGCAGAGAGCCGGTCAGGGCGGGGCTTTTTTTCGGTTGGGTATCATCTGCCCTTGCTTCGGCAAATTGCAGACACAGGATTGCCAGGCATCCAATCCACACCAATTTTCTCATAATCCCTACAGGTCAAAATTGAACAAGATGCCGAAATGCCAGCGTAGCTCTTTGCCATATTGCACGACGTTCGATCCATCCGGCGTAAAAAAGCCATCGTCCAGCTGAAAATCAAACTGGTCCAGTCCGTAGGTGCCACTCACGAACAGGGCCGTGGGAAAGAGGTAAAACGATCCAATGCCCAATCGGAGTTCGGCCCCAATGTCTTTTCTAGACGCCCCGAAACCGGGCCAAGCACCACTCCAGGCCCAGGCAGCATCTGCATATACCCGTCCGTACAGCTTGTCCAGGTCCAGAAAGAGGAAATGTGATCCTATTTTCGGCACAATGGGGAAATGATAGGCGAGTTGGGTCCAAATGACCTCATTGCCCCCCAGGGCATAAAACGGATACCCGCGTGCCCCGATCAAGCCCCCGGCATAATCGTTAAAGAAATCATCGACTTCTCCACCCAACACCGAACTGGCCCGAACCCGAACCCCGAGGCCATGTGCCCCTCGCCCAACGACCCCCAGTCGCCTTCCAAAACGAAAATCGAGCGAGAGCCGGTGGTTACTGAACGTGTTGTATTCCGGCACCAGCACGCCGTTTTCGACCGCAAACCGGTCCAGGAGTTGCCCAAATTGCAAGTCATACCCCAGCTCTGCCTTGAGCCCCTGCGGCACCACTTCGCTGTTGATGTGGGGATGATTGGCCTCAAAATAGAGTTTCAGGGAAGGCCCATGTCCAATAAAGTACCGGGTAGCTGAACCCTCAATGGTTTGCCGGTTTTCTTCTGAGAAAAAGGACTCGGTGCGCACCCGGTAGGGGCTATACCGATACCCCAGCTCCAGCAAAGTGTTGCGGTTGAGTTTACTTCGGGCATATCCATCCACTTCCCAAAGGCTATAGGCTACATCGGTGAACGTTGTGTCCGGGAAACAGGCGGTACAGGGGAATTCCTCAATAGTCAGTCCGTTCTCAACATGCCGCCGGATGCTGTAAAGTTCGACGGACAGTTGGGGCGACCATCGTTTGGGAATGAGCGGTATCCCTTTCTTGTAATCGAGTTGCAAAAAGGCATCCCGTTCCAGGCGAATCAGCCGACTGGGCGCAAAAAAATCACCCACGGATTCGGCTTCCAGCGAGGCCGGCCCCACCAGTAACCCTCCAAACAGGCTTAACCCTTCCAGGACCTCGCGCGATCCCATGTAAAGGCCCGCCTTGGTATTGCGCAACAGCGTTCCTGCCTGAAATCGCTTCGCGGCTTGCGCATCCAGGGCATTACGCTGTGCATCGGCATACATATCGAAACGAATGACCGGGTAAAACTGGAATGAAGTGAAGACATTGCTGTATGGTTTTTTCTCTCCAGCCTCAGCACCCTTTTGCATGACAGACCGGTCGTCGAACCGGTTTAGGGCGGCCCAATCAAACGTGGGTTCTACCTCCCTGGTTTTTCGGATGACTTCTGGGGGAACATATTGGGCATCAATGGCTACCGACTCTGTAGCTTCAAGTTGAGCAATTTTATATCCGCTTGAGGTGTAGAGGGCATACGCGACTTGCCCCTCCGGCCCTATACTCGGCATAAAGGCCCCACCGACAACATTGGTCAGCGCAGTAGGTTGTAATGCAGCAGATCCGTCTGTTGTATTTCGACTGGCCAATTCAGGACTCCCCAGGGCGTCAACAGGGAGCCGATACAAATTGTATATCCCACTGGCATCTGAGGCGAAGTACAGGTACCGCCCCTCCCGGTCAAAGGTCGGTTGCCGTTCATCGTGCGGTGTGCCCCATACGGCTTCCTGATCATTGCCATCAGGACGAATGCGGTACAAATCTCGCCCGGCAAAATAGGCCCGGCTAAAGTAGATCCACTCTCCCGAGGGATGCCAGGTGGGTCCATACACCTGAGTCCCATCCGAAAATGCGGTAATCGGGTCTATGGTCTTGGAGGCCAAATCCAGCCGATAGAGGTTACGTGAGCCTTGCGATTCCCGTACAAATACGATTGATTTTCCATCGGGGGCATACGTGGGTGCGGCTGCCCTTTCCTCGGTCGTGAGTCTTTCGGTCTTTTCTGTTTCGAGGTCCAGTTCGTAAAGATCGGCGTAGCGGTGGCCGTAATCGTTATCCCTTATTCGGGAGAAGGCGATCTTCTTGCCCCCTGGATGCCAGTCGATTGATCCGTTTACACCGGCCATCAGCTTGCCTTCCAGCGCACAGGCCTGTCCGAAGTGCTCCAGTTCCAGTCCTTCTACCGGAAAACGTTGGGCTTGCCCGGTGGTCAAATCCTGTACATACAGGCTGATGAGGTTGAAGTCTTCTCCCCGGTTTGAGAGGTAGGCCACCTGGGTTCCATCCGGAGAATAGACCGGAAAATGGTTGCTGAAGCCCTCTGCTTCGAGTAGCGTTCCTGAAAGGGCCTCGGCCCCAATCGATTCAATACGTTCTGCATATTCTTTCTTCAGCGTACGCATCCAACCCGCATACACCTCTAAAGCAGGATCACCTGTGGCTTCGGCCAGGGCACGTTCGACGTTCCAGTTGCGCCACTTGCCGAGGCTTTCGGACAAGCGGCGTAAGACATCTTCCCCATAGGTATGGGCCAAATAATGGGAGAAGGCATACCCGTGGTTGTAGATGCTTTCCCGTTGCAGGCTGGTCTTCGATTGAAAACTGCCCATATCGGCCAACGAAAAGGCCACATCGTCCAGTACTTGCGTGCGCAACAACATGTCGCGGTGGGTATCCCAAACATCGTAGTGCAACCCGGCACGCTGGTACTGGGCCGTCCCTTCAGCCAGCCAGGCCGGGTTGTTCAGGATGGGTATGGGATAACTCACGATGCCATTCGGATACCCATAGAGCACATCGGGCCGTTTGACATCTTCGTAGTTGAGCCATTGCAGGTACGTGACCGGCCACCTGCGCCCGGCCTTCATGGTCTTCTGGACCTGAATGATGTGGGTATACTCGTGGGTGATGACGTTCCGAAGCCAGTTGTGCTCACCCCGTAGCGGGGTATCGAGACTCGGTACCCAAATCTCGATTTTGTTGTCGAAGAAATAGGCCGCGCCGTTGGAGTAATCCTCAAAATCCTTCAGGATAATAGAGACCTTCGAATCCGGCTCATACTGATAAAGGCTGGTAATCGGCGGATAAATCTCCTCAGCAATCGTGGCCACCACCTGTGCCGTCCGGGACAGGGGCGCATCCACTGTATCCCCGTGGTAATGAATATAGAAGTGCGCCGTCTCCACCGTAAACCACGACAAATCCGTCCGCGGATAATCATACAACCCCGGAGACACCTGGGCGAGGGACACCTGGGGAAGGCAAATGAACAGGAAAACTAAGTGTAGTGTGCGGAGTGCGGGGTGCGGGGTGCGACTCAGGTTTAAGGGCAGAGTCGCACGCTGCACGCTGCACGCCGCACTTAGAATAGCATTCATCGTATGATTGCCATTTTAATCAGGTGTGTTTCCGTCTTCCCGGAGGTTGAAATCGCTTTGATGCGTCCGAAGTAGACGCCGCTTTCTGCATCCGTTTGCCACCGAATTTCTTCCGGCACGTTGGGCTGGATCGTTTCCACCACCAATTCATCAACTACGGTACCAGCCAGGTCCGCGATGGTCACCTCGATCCGGGCGTTTTCGGTGACCATAAACCGCAAGTTGGTTTCGCCCGAGGTGATGGGGTTGGGCCAGTTGTAGGTTTCGCTTGTGACCAACAGTACGGCAGATTCCGGCGCAGGGATGTCGGGCAGGAGTTCGACGTAACTCTGGTTCTGCGCGTTCCCGTATAATTCCCCCCACCAGATCACTTCAAGGTGCTCAAGCAACCAGCCCCTGACACTGCCTGTTTCAGAAACGGTGTACAGCGTTTGGTCATGCAAGACCGGTGTTGTCCTGAGGCTCCCTCCGGCTGCCAACGGAAACCCCTCCACTTGCCGCCCTCCATCATCGAGGTTGTAGGCATACACATTGCCGTCGGTGGAGGCGATAATGATACTCCATCCGGTCTGACCGGCAAACCGGGCCACCAACGGTTGCGCAACAGCCGGTGCTGTTAATTCAATCGGGAATCCGGGTGCAATGGCTCCACTTCGGGAATAGGCCATGAGTTGATCATCCACGGTGGTGAGGATTTCCAGGTAGCCGTTGCCGTCTACATCCACCAGAACTGGATACAGGGATTGCTCTCCACTTCCGGTTGAAAACCGAGTTACCTTCCCGTTATTTTCGAGAAGAAGCATATCGTTTTCGCTCACAACGGGCATCACACCAAACCGTCCTCCTTCATCAACGCCGAATACAACTTGCCCCATCCGGGTGTCTTCTGGAATAGTATACACCCATTGCTGTACGAGTTGATCACCGTCACGCACTTCTGTGCGATTGCTCCCGACAACTACAAGTTGTTCATTCGAATAGGCAGCCAGTGTTAGAATTCGCCCACCCTCGAAGGTACTATAGACCGGGTTGGCCTCCCGGGATATTCGCACAATCGTAGAAGCAACAGGTGAATTAAACCCGGCATAGTATACCGGAATGCCCTCCTCCAGAAGGGCTTCCTGCGTTTCTACAACCTCAAATTCCATTACGGCATCCAGGTCAAATAACCCGACCCCTTGTCCATTGTTGAGCAATGAATACGCATACTCCCCCGGCTCGCGACGAATCAAAATCATGTGTTCATTGGCCCTCTCTTCCGGTGCAGATGCGCGGGGTGCCTTACCGGTATAATAGCCCGGGTCAACACTGGGCAGTGGTGGATCGGCTTCCAGAATAAGGGTTGTTCTATCCGATTGGGTGTTGCCAGTCACAAGAACATCACCGGACAAGAGGGCGTTCGGATAGTACCCAATGCCACTTGTTTCCGTAAATTGGCCAACTAATGCTATCCCGTCCAGCACAGGTTGCACATCCTCACCTACACCTCGCTGGTACCTAAAGGTCATCTCCGTACCCACAGTTGAAAACTCATCCAACCCGATGAAACTCGGTCCTGCGGCATTGGTGTTGCTGTTCGGCTCGGTATCAGGCCCAAACCGGTTTTGGTAGAGCCGGACTTCCCCGGTTGAAGTAATGGCCGATACGGGGTTGTCCTGATAGAAAAAGTCGAACGGCGTACCTCTATCCAACGAAGGGCCAAACGGGTTGGGATTGGGGAAACCCAGGTCTTGTCCGCCATCGGCCTCCTCAAGGTCTACTGCCCGATGAAAGGGGTCGGCGTTTACGGTGTTGCCAGGCAGCCCTTTCTGAATTTGGCGCTCATCAATATGCCAGATCAGGATTCCCCCATTTCTCAAGACCCCCTCAGAATCAAAGCCCCCCGGCAAAGCCCAATCGTAATCATCAACCCTCACAACCACCCCACCGATGAAGCCGCTTTGGTTCAGGTTCGTGAAATCCTCTGCATCTGCGGGGACGCGCTGCTCGGTAATATCACCGTCTTTATAGACCTGCACGACCAAGCCATCACCGGCCCGATCCCTGTTCCGGTTCTCGATCAAAAAAAACTCGCCTTCTGAAATGGGCACGAGAGCAGTCTCTGTCCCGGCGGAGAGGGATGTGGTGATCGGATCTGCACCCGTGAGGACTTCGGGCTCCGTCCAGCCGAGGTAGTATTTGGTCCATGCACTCGGCTCGGGTGAAAAAAGCCCGTTGAAGGCAAAGATGCCGAGGGGGTCCATCAACCCAAAGAGGCCGATGGCGCTCGTCCCGGTGGTGGTGTCAAAGAGGTCCGGGGCCTGCAGGAAGTTGAAAAAGGAGGCTGCGATGAGGCCGTTGATGGAGAGTTCGATCAGGAAAGGCTCATCATTGATAAAGTCAAAACCCAAACGGGATTCCGTCTCCGGTAGAATGGCGGTATGGGTAACCGGCAAACCCTTGAACGTGACCCCTTCCACGCCCAGCCGACCGAGGGTCTCTGTACCAAAAAAAAGCGACGGGAGGTCTTCCGGGGTTTTGTCCAGCGTTGTCCCCACCAATTCAATATCCCTTCCCGCCCCGGCATGAAACAGCATAAAGACGGTCTGTTCCGGGTCAAAGCTGCCCACATCCAGCGATGTTTCTCGGTCGGCCTGGGTCCATGCTTCTTCCACCAGGGCGGCCAGTTTGGTGGTTTCCACATCTGACGTAGCGTCTGGGCCGGTTGGACTGTATGCACCCATTGTCTGGGAAACCCGTACCACTTCCGGGATCAGGTGGGTTTGCACCTGCGTCTGGCCGTTGGACACATTTTCTACATACTGCTCCAGATAATTAAGATGGGCCTGGAAGTATCCGGCATCATGCGGAAAGGGATCAATGTTTGGCGTAAGGCCCCCGAAAAGTGCTGGGCTAAAGGTCCCATCCCCCGTCGTGAACCGGGTCGTGTCCGGCTGAAACTCAACCCGCAAGGCGATAACATCGTAACGCGGGGCCGCCGGTTTTCTCACCGAAAAGGCGTCCGTCTTCCCTAAACTCGTCGGGTGTAAAAAACGAACGGTTTGCTGTGCCATACCCATCGGCGCTCCGATGAGTATCCACAACAAACCGAGTAAAAGAATTGGTGATTTACTTCGTACAGTCGGCTTGCGCCTCGTGTGGCGGTTGGGCATTTTTGATTGGTGATTTTCAGGCACAAAATGACAAATCATCAATCACCAATCAATAATCACCAATGAATTAGCGTCCAACCAGGATCGAGAATCGAATGGTATTGGCCAACGGGTGGTTCTCCTCGAACGGGAAAATGTAAGAGAAGTCTACGCCCACAATGTTGTACCGGAACCCGGCTCCAAGGGTCAGAAACTCCCGGTTGCCGTTTTGGGGATGCTCGTAGAAATAGCCGACCCGTGCTGCAAACAGGTTGTTGTACCAGTATTCAGCCCCGAGCCCGACCGTCAATTGCGAGAAAATGCCGAGGGTCTGGATGTCGGGATCACCTTGTGTACCGGTATTCACGTCGATACCTTTCCAGGACGAGAAGATGGCTTCGTAGAACGGCTTGACCCCTGCCGAGTCCCGATCCACCAACAGTTTGTTAAAGTCGTTGGTGAAGGTCAAGGAGTTGTACTGGTCAAACTGCATATGGTAGGACCACCCAAAGCGCAGGTTGGTCGGGATGGGGTCGCTCTGGTCGCTGTCCGAGTATTGGATACTCGGCCCCATGTTGGCGAGGTTAAACCCGAGGCCCAACTGGCTGTCGATGCTGCCCATCTTGAAGAATCCGGATTTGTACAAACCGGCCAGGTCAAACCCGACCGATACCCCGGCGCGGGTTTCCTGCGTCCCGACGATCTGTGCGGGGGCCAGGTTGGAATAGATCAACCGTAAGCCGGTACCGAGGGCAAAGCGCTCGGTCAGTTTGAAGCCATAGGACCCCCCGACGGCCACATCGTACGAGCGGAAGGTGCCCAACGGATTGTTCTGCGCATCACGCGCTTCATGTTCACCGAGGTTCAGGAAGGTGATGTGTGCACCAAACGTGCCCAGCCCTTCAACCGAATATTTCCCGGCGATGTAATCGTAGAACAGGTCGGCCTTGAAGGCAGGCAACCATTGGGAGTGGGTAATCGTCCCTTCAAAACCTTTTTGGAAAGCCAGGCCGGCCGGATTCCAGAAGATGGCATTGGCATCACTGGCCATTGCTACGTTGGCATTCCCTACCGCAGCGGAGCGGCTGTCTGGTTCGATTTGCAGAAAGGGTACGGCTGCTGCCCCAACCTGAGCCTGTGTAGTTCCAACGAGTCCCAATGCAAGCAAAAGGGTTGCGGAGAAAAAGATTACGCGTGCGGACACAGGGCGCTGTGCTGTGTTCATGTTACACACCTTTGTCTGTTTATGATATGTGGAGTCGCTTTGGAAGCTATGACGACTGTGTGTCAGCCGCCGGTGGTAACAATTATGTCTCGCTGCCTGTCCTCGGATTTGTGAAGCCGGTCGTCGGCCTCCTGCTTACGCCGGTTTGGTATCAGAGTGCTTGTTCAGAATCAATAATAATACGGTCTATTACTAAGGTCCGCAAGATCCGTTCCTGTTAAATTGTTGTTCACTTGTTGGTCGTCGCAGGCTGTCGGAGTGCGGAAAACGTGATCGTGCTCACCGCATCACGGCCAGCTTGCCGATGTGTTCAACCACTTGTCTTTCCCCATCCAGGCGGTCAATGGCCACGCGGAGTTTGTACAAATAGGCCCCGGATGCAACCCGGTCAGCGTCCTGGTCCCGTACATTCCAAAGGATGCTTACCGGCCCTCCTGACAAAAAGCCTTCGGGCAAGGTTTCAAAGTCCTCCATGGTACGGATAAGCTGACCGGAGAGGGTGTAAATACGGAGTTGCACTTCGGCTGGCGTTCCGGAGGGCTGGTTATGCTCAAAGAAGAAGCGCGTCGGGCCGCCCAGGGTGGGATTCGGATAATTGAGCACGTTACGGATCGTGAGGTCTTCAGTCTGGGCTACGGTAAACGCCAGCGTGGCCGTTGTTGAGTTGTTCACCACATCCCAGGCTTTTACTTCCAGCGTGTGGGGTCCCGGCTCCTGCTCCGGCAGTGTAATCCGCACGGTCCCTTCCTGATAGGAATCCAGGCTACCTTCAAACCGGTTGCCGATTTCTTCGGCATTGCCCTGGTCTCCATCCAGAATCAGAAGCATTTCGTGGCCCACCCCGGTGCCTACCGTGTTGATGCCGGTTTCGTCTTGAAGTTCAACCGTCAACGTAGGTGCCTTCGTCGTTAGCCCCCCGGAGATAAACTGGGGATCGTCTCCGAGGTAAAGGGTCACTTCCGGCCCGACCCCATCCTGCACCGGATTTGGGGCCGTTCCCCCAACAATCACACGGTCTGTAGCGCCTAGCCCATCATCCGTATCGGAACGGGCATACAAAGCGATCCGCCCCGGCTGATTTCGGTAGGAAATGTCCTTGGGCACAACGAACGTTGAAGAAAATTGTCCATTCTCCGCCCGTACTTGCCCTCGGTAGATGAGGTCACTCTGCACAGAATAGGCCGCGTTGGACAGATACCGATGTTGTTCATCCGTTAATTCAACATCCCTTGCGGCATCAAACACCGTCACTTCAACCGTTCCATTGAACGTAGGATCAGGACGCCCATCCAGGGTGATAACCTGCCCTTTTAGCTGGATATGTTCCAGGGCACGCATCGGAACGGTCTCTGCCCCCACCGGCTGGTCGTTGATGGTCAGGACTTCCACTTGCCGCCTTGGCAAACCCAGGCGCATGGTGGGGTCTCCGAGGAGGTTAAATTTTCGGTTGTTTCCCTGTACCCCGGCCCCGGAATTTTTGGTAATTCGCATGACATCTCCTAATCGCCGGGGCAGGCCAAACTCGTCCCGTGTAAACAGGTGTTTGTTCAGTTCCAGATTCAAGCCGAGGTTATACAAACCGAATGCTGAGGAGGTCACCACCAGTCGCACGGTAGTCAGCAGGGCAACGGCTCCTCCGTCGGGTTTGATCAGGAGCCATTCTGCACCGCTGGTCCCGCGTTCCGTGTCGAATTTCCCGAAGGAGCAGGTTGCCGTTACGAAGACGGTCAATTTGTCGTAGTTGTCGAGTTGCTGGATGTCTTCGACGGTAAGCAGCCGTTCATCGGCCAAACCTGCCACCCCACCGTGGCCGCTGTAATTCCAGAGCAGAATGCCCTCTTCTTCAATCAGGCTTACGATGCGTTTGGTGGCCTGTGGAATGCGCCTGCCACTGGCGGTGGTTTCGACCGGGAATGAGATGGCATACACCTTGTCGATGTTGATTTCCGGGTAACGGACCGTCACATCCTCAGCGACGACATCGGCGTTCTGGGTATGCAGGTCCTTGTCGTCCCGACTGCCGGCCAGGTCATCATCTGCGACGAACGTATAACGGGTGCGCCATCGGCCCTGGGTTTCCGGGCTTTCATAGTGTTTGATTTTGTTCACCACAGCCTGTGCATCGTCCAGCGTCTGCGCCGGGATACGGCCAATGCCGATATCCACCCGTTCCTCTGGCCCAATGGGGTTGGTTGGACGGGTTTGAGACTGTCCCGGCCACCGCCATTCCCCTTCATCATCATCCAGCAGGCCGAAGTAATCATCGCTGGTGTAGGAGGCCTGGCGATAAATGGTTTCGTCCGTCTCGAACGGGAAAATCAGGTTCTCATTGAGGGGACTGTTCTCATCCTGTGTGATGCCCCGAAAATCATAGTGCCCGTCCCCAAACAGCAGCGCATACCGCAGTTCAAGCGAAGCGTCATCTGTGCGATCATAGAGAAACTTGAAATAATCCCGTACGGCCCGCATATCCGCCACCCCTCCAGAAAACTCGTTGTAGACCGTTTCAACTTCTGCCACTTCTACAATCAACCCGTCTTGACGGCGGAGTTCGGCAAGCTCTTCGGCAGGTTCCAGAAATACTTTGGGGGTGATGATGACGAAGTCAGGGTAGGTCTGAATGCCATGCAAATTCTGGTTCGGCACCCGTTGACCGGCATCAGGGACCACTACGGTGGCTGTCAAGGGCACAAACGCCACCAGTTCACGCGGACGCGCCCCGGTCACGTCTACCTGTATCCGGTAGGTGTTACTGCTGCCGGAAACGCCGAGCCGACGAATCGATGAGGGCGAGGTTACATCCCAAACCTGGGGTTCAGAAGAAAAGCCGCTTAGAACCATTTCAAACAGCCCCGTTTCTCCTGGTGGTGTAGTGAACCTAAGGTAGTCTCCATCAGCCTGCAGGGAACGGGGATAGAGTATTTCTAACCAGTCTAACCAGCCTCGGGGATTGTTGCCTTGACCTACCAGTTGAAAATCAAGTTTCAGGTCTTCAGTGCCGGCTGCTTCGTCCGTAAACGTGATCACGGCTTCTCGCGCACCAAAATTCAACTCGCTGTTGACCCCAGTACAACAAACGCCTGGGGTCATTTCGCCCAGGGTTTGGCTGCGGGATGCATACCGCAATGTGGCGGCCGGATTGGAACTCACAACACCCCGCGTACGATACGTGACGGGTCCAGCTTCCCTGCCGGGAAAGGCCTGATTCAAAATCGTCCGGGTCGAGACATCTGTATCCACCACCTCACCAAACCAGTCGAGTCCGGAGCCGGAGCCGTCCTGTTCCAACATGAACAGGTCGTTTTCGATGAAGTGACGAGCCGTAAAGGAATTAAGTACTGTAGCCCCATTTAGTCCGGGGAAATCGGATGAACCCACTCGTGTTGCATTGGCTCCATCGACCCGAAGGAAATAGGTGTTTGTCAGCGAAAAGGGATGGACATAATGGGACCACGGAACATCTTCCTCTGGTGCATACCGCCACCCTGATGGCCCCTGGGCATAGAAGAGCAGGAAATCCTGCGTCCCGAACGCGCCATCGCCACCCCCTGAGACAAATGAGGGGTTCTCAATCAAGTCTGCGATCCGGGGTGCGCTGTTCAGGGCCGGTACAGGTTGCCCACCATTGCCATAGATTTGCAAGGCATCCGGCTCAATGGTATCGGGGTTGAGCCCCAGGGCAGAGAGGTATGACCGGTCGATCCGATAGACCCCTTCCATAGTAACGGGAATCTTGAACCAGGTCCCTTCCGCCAACACGCTTTCTTCCACCAGGAGATGCGGATTTTGGTAGGAAGAAGATCCGGCCAGTTTGAAATTGGGCATCGTGCGGTATTGGACTTCGACCCGGAGATGTCGATACCGGCGCAAGATCCCCCGTTCTGAATCGTAGGTCAAGAGGCGGGCCGTTACAGACCCTACGGGCTTTTTGCGGTACATCCCCACCCCGTCCGTATGCATGGGTTGCGCAGGCAGGAAGGTGAGTTCGGATTCCTGGCCGGCTTTCAGGAGCGGCAGGGGGATTTCATCATAGCTTGCGCTAACGACGCGGAGTATGGGCTGTGCCGGGGCGGGCAAATCGAGGGTTTGGGCCACCATAAACCGACCCTGCACCGCTTGCTCAACCAGTTGAACCACGGTCACGGGTTCGGCTGCCGTTTCAAGTGCGGACAACGGGGTGGGCCATTGGGCCGTCACTTCGAGCGTGGCCCCGTTTTCGCGCTGGCTCAAGACGCGCATTTCCGGCGGTTTCACCGAAGGTATTGCGGTGCGCTTGGGGGAGGTTGCCCCAAGGGAGCGTTGGGCAGAGAGGTGCAAGGGGAAACCCAAAAGACCGACCAATAGCAGGCCGACCCCTATCCGAGTTGCCGTATTTAAAACGGGTACAAAGGGTGATCGCATCATTTTCGTCTAAAAGAGTTCAGGCCATTGGGGCCTTGCGTACGGCTCGGTAACGATGCGTCGATATAAAATAAGGGAAGATTGATTAGGTAAAGTTCAATTCACGCGTGCATGCTTACCATTCTGCAAGGGGGCGTGGGTCGATACCACGAAACCCTCGTTCTGTTTGTTCCACGCTGATGACTTCTGTATGGGCATCATGTTCTAGAAATAGATCCCAGCCTTTTGTTACAGCCGATTCCAAAAAATCTTCCTTTTCGGCAATGGTTTTGAGGGGATCAATGTCATAGGCCATCCCCCAGACCGGTGGAATATGGACCGCAGTAGGAATTAAATCAGCCACGTAAACCAGGGTTCGGTTGCCATCGGAGAGTTTGACCATTTGCTGGGCATGGGTATGTCCATCAACCGTTAAAACCTCAATGCCGGGGGCCAGTACACCGGGACCGTCGATCAAGTCCAGTTGTCCGGAAGCGGCCAGAGGTTCCAGGTTTTCGGCCAGAAAAGAGGCTTGTTCACGCGGGTTGGATTGGATGGCCCAGGCCCAGTGGGCTTTCTGTACATGATACCGGGCATTGGCAAAAGTGGGCACCAGCCGTTCTCCTGCTCGCCGGGTGCTGCCGCCACAGTGGTCAAAATGCAAGTGGGTCAGGATCACATCCGTGACCTCATCGGTATGCACCCCAACGGCTTGCAGGGAACGATGTAACTCAGCTTGTGAGAAGTCAATGTTGTAGATCCTGCCAAACTTCTCCGTGAACTTGTCGCCTACCCCATTGTCGATCAAGATCACCTGCCCTTCCCCAATGAGGAGCAAGGCCCGCATCCCCATAGGTATTCGATTTTGGGCATCCGGGGTGATATGCCGAGCCCATAACGGCTTGGGCACAATGCCAAACATGGCCCCCCCATCCAGGCCGAAATGGCCCGTTTGAATGGCATGCAACGTATAAGGTCCGATTTGAGGCATTACATTTACGTGCGACGTTCTACGTGCGACGTTCTACGTGCGACGTTGCACTTATTTAAAGTGTCCATTGGAGCGAACGCGGCGGCGTTCTTCGGTGGCTTTGACCACACGAGGAATCATGTCCGCAAGATGTTCGACCAGAAAGGTCATGCGTTCCTGTTCGGCGGGCATTTCCAGGAGGGCTTGTTTTTGTGCCAGGGTAAGCCCGGCTTGTTGAGCAATGAGATAAGACAGGTAATCTACATTTTCATATCGTGCAGGGCGGGGTGCTTCGCCTAACAATTCGAGAAATCGCAAATGTTGGGCAATGATGCGTTCCCTGAGCATGGGGGCCGCACGGGCCTGTGGCTCACTAATCGGTTGTATATCGGCTGTGAGATAGGCGTGGTCTTCATACGATTCAGTCACTCGGAACCGTCCTTCACCCCGCACACGAATATCCGACCGGCCATCCGCATAGGACTTGATCACCGTCTTGATCCGGGCCAGGCATCCCACAGATGCCATTGCCTCATCCTGAACCAGGAGTACACCAAACGGTTTGTCTTCCGTCTGGCAATACCTGATCATTTCACGGTACCGGGTTTCAAAAATGTGAAGGGGCAGGTGCTCGCCGGGGAACAGAACCAGATTGAGTGGAAAAAGCGGGAGCCGCGCCATGAATGCTAGCCAACCGTTAGGGGTGGTGAGATCCAAAATGAAACGCTACTCGCTACCTGCTTTTTGGTTTCTGTACCCTTCGGGCAGTACGATGTTCTTTAGATGAGGAATTAAGATAGCAGGAAGAGCGCCAGAATCAGCAGCGCAAGCAAATGCGGCCAGAGTGCAATGACGAAATGAAGCGGAAACGTGTATGGGGCTGCCCCTTGCTCCTGGCCCCAGGATTCTTTCAAGTTCTCAGAACTGGAGACCATCCGGGGCTTTAATTCCGGTGTAGTGGTGGACCTTGCCATGTGCACCTCAAACATAGAATGCAATACTGTTGAAAAACATGCGCGATATATCTTAAAAAATTTACGCTTCTAATTCAACCAAGAAACAATATTTTAACAGGGTATTGAAGGATTTTCCCACCCCGCTCCTTCTATTTTGCCCCAAATCGGGTGAACCGACCGAGCGTACAGGCCTATCGGCAGGAATATTTCGTCCGGCATACGGCACCGCTCTTCATTCCTGACACGTTACGCGAGGCTGCTTATTAGCCAAGTTATGAGGGGCCAGGCCAGGGCCACATCCAGGCATACGAAATAGCCCCTGGCTTCAGGTATAGGTTGCCGGATCATGAAATACAGGACGATATAGCCAATCAAATCGACCCCTAATAACCAGGGTGCCTCCCACAGCCAAAGGGCCCCTATCCCGAAAAGTATGGTGATGCCGAGCACGCCTTTACCCCAAAGCACCAGGGTCTTTTCCTGCAGTTGATGTGCCCAGGTGAGTAGCCCTTGGGCCTGGTCTCCTTCCCGGTCCGGCCAGTCGGAAAGCAGTGCATTCGGAAGCACCAACATCATACGATAAAGGATAAGCCCTACAATACCCCAGGTTATGGTCTGGCCTGACCGTACCACCACACATCCCACGGCCCCCAGCCCCCATACTGCACTCAACCAGAAGGGTTTGAGCCGCCCCCAATCCTTTAGCCGTCGACTTCCGGGTAGAACGGGAGCAATTTGTAACACAGCCAATCCACCCAGAAGAGCACTCCAGGACCAGATCGGGTACGGCAGGTGATAGAGGGCGAGACCTGCTAACCCAAATGCCAATACCGTACTGGAATGGACCAGAACAGGATGGGCCTTGATCCATGCGATTCGATCCGGATTATTGGCCTTATCTTCCGAAGACCAGGGCCGTTCACGGTCAACTTGATAGACGAGAAACGTACCACATCCAACCAGTAAGAGTAACGGCCAACCTACCTCAAGCCCCATCAATGCTGATGTACCGGAAACAAAACATACCGCGACCCCGGCAATCAAGAAATTGGAATGGTAGAAAAAATCGCGCATTGAAGGGATTGTTGAAGTCATTGCAGGAAATGTACGGGATTTCCCTACACCCCATTGAATGGCTTTCCCCACACCCTAGTGAACATCAATCGAAGTTATATTTAACTTATCATCAAACCCTGTACTTGGCTCCACTATATGCGTTTGGGGGTATTCATTTTGACTCGCGCTGATGTATCTTCCCTGCCTCGTACTGATCCTTTGTGAAGAGATTGCATAACGGTCTGACCTTTGCCGCCCGGCAATCCTTCACCCTTCATTGGCAAAGTGCCGGAGCCTTTTCCGGCTTAGCTGAAATTAACCAGACGTCCCGATGCAAACGCCCCAATCGGTTTACAAATTCCTCAAGGAAAACGGACTGAACGGATTTGAGACCGTTCATTATAACCTGCCTCCGGCAACCCTCTACGAGCACGCCATTTCGAATCACGAAAGCGTCGTAACGGCACACGGACCGCTAAACTCTATTACTGCCCCGCGCACAGGCCGCTCGCCCAACGACCGGTTCATCGTCGATGAACCCAGCACGTCCAGCGAAATCGCCTGGGGCGATGTCAACGTACCGATCTCCGAGGATGCGTTTGAGCATCTGCTGGAAAAAATGCGCGGATATGTTCATGGTAAAACACTCTATGTCCGAGACGTCTTTGCCGGAGCCGACCCCCGCTATCGGATGCCGGTCCGCTTTATTACGGAAAAGGCCTGGCACAACCTGTTCCTCCATAACATGTTCATCCGGCCCAAACGGGAGGATTTGTACGGGTTTGAGCCACGCTTCACCCTGATCGATTTTTGTGAACTCAAATCCGTTCCGGAAATTGACAAAACAAATTCCGATGCATGGGTCATCGTAAACTTCGACAAACACATCGTCATCATCGGGGGCACGCACTATGCCGGTGAAATGAAGAAGTCGATCTTCGGAGCCATGAACTTCTACCTGCCCCGCAAGGGTGTGCTTACCATGCACTGCTCGGCCAACATTAGCCCTCAGGGGGATTCAGCCCTGTTCTTTGGGCTGTCCGGTACCGGTAAAACCACCCTCTCCGCTGACCAGAGCCGTACCCTGATCGGGGACGATGAACATGGCTGGAGTAACGATGGGATTTTCAACCTTGAAGGCGGTTGTTATGCCAAGTTGATTAACCTTTCGGAAGAAGGCGAACCTGAAATTTACGGGACCACCCGTCGGTTCGGGACCGTTGTAGAAAACGTCGTCCTGGATCCAGAAACCCGTGAAATACAATTCGATGATGCCAGTATCACCCAAAACACACGGTGTGCCTATCCGATCCATTTCATCCCCAATGCATCAGAAGACGGACGCGGCGGCCATCCCAAAAATATTGTCCTCCTCACCGCCGATGCCTTCGGGGTCATGCCGCCGATCTCTCGGCTGACGCCGGAACAGACCATGTACCACTTCCTGTCCGGCTATACCGCCAAAGTTGCTGGCACAGAAGCTGGCGTCGAAGGTGCCCAAGCCACGTTTAGCTCCTGCTTTGGCGAGCCGTTCATGGTGCTGCCGCCTTCGGTCTATGCCGAGATGCTCGGGGAACGCATCAAAAAACACGGCAGCCGTTGCTGGTTGGTCAATACCGGATGGACAGGCGGTGCATACGGCGTTGGCTCACGCATGAAACTCAAGTATACAAGGGCCATGCTGAATGCCGCACTGGACGGAAGACTGGATGATGTAGAAACGTTCACCGACCCAATTTTCGGCCTGCACATCCCGAAAGAAGTCCCCGGCGTACCAAGTGAGGTGCTGGATCCCAAATCAACCTGGGACGATCCGGATGCCTACGATGCCCAGGCACAAAAGCTCGCAGACATGTTCGCTGAGAACTTCGAGAAATACGCGGACGACGTAACCCCCGAAATCCTGGCCGCTGGCCCAACCCTCCGGACCACAGTATAGAACGTGCGACGTAGGCTTGTAATTATAGCGGCGTTCAGAATAACTCTGAACGCCGCTATTTTTTTGGGAGGACCTCGCATGACATTAATCCAGAATATCGCAGTACGTCGTACGTAGTACGTCACGGTACTTGCGTGGAACGGCCATTGGCAGTGAGCCAGGTGGAGAGAAAATCAAAGGCCGTTACGGATCCGCTCATATTGAAGTCGGCCTGATGGTATCCTGGGGAACCCCCGTTAGCGGGGAGCCAAACCGAGAGAAAATCACCAGCCGTGACCAGTCCGTCAACCGTTCCATCTCCTCCCCAGAGCCCGTATACCCCTGGTGCAACCTCCAACATAGGGTTGATCCCATAGGCTTGTCCCACACCTGTAGTAAAGTCGAACGAGGTAGCGGTATATCCCAGACTTTGCAAACCTGCAGACATGGCGCTCAGGTGATGCCGGTGGTGTACTATTACATGGTAGTCCCCCTTGGGAACGTTTGAAAAGCGCATGGGACTCATACCGTCTGTTCCGACGATGCGGCCGTCGGTAAGTAAGATCCCGGCCTGGACTGCAACTTCGGATGCAGCGTCAGGAGCGGTCCGCAACGCGACCAGCACCCAGTCTACCATGTCGGCAGGTATGACAGGTAGGGTTTCAGGGCCATCATATGCCATGGCTGTGCCCATGAACGTTGCCCCATCATACGGCTGATCCAAGGGAAGGTATGCCGTGAGGTCATTGGTCATGCCCGGATCGGAGAACGGGCCGTGCAAGAAGACGGATACTTCGAGGGTCACATGTTCGGCATACGGGACCACATACGCGTCTGCTCTACCTACACTAGTACGTTGTAGTATGCTGGCCGTGGGATCGAAATCGACTGTTTCTCGGAAAGTCCCACTTACGAAGACGCCCCCCAGTCCGTCAGTGGCAATGCCCCCCGCTTCATCACTTTTCGCCCCCCCCAAGTGAAAAGCAGAAATCCACTGGGCATTTTCGTCAAACCGGCTGACAAAGGTATCCGTTGCACCCTGGCTGGTAAGGACCGAAGTACCTCCCCCAGGGTCAAAATCTACGGTGTTGCTAAAGTATCCAGCTACGTAGACTTCACCTGCACCGTCCGACGCTACATCAACCCCACGATCTATCCCATCGGCTCCAAACGTATGAACCTCCTGGAATTGTCCTGCTTGATCATACTGCGCCAGAAAGACGTCCTCGTATCCTGCTGCCGTTCTGCTTTCGATGGCTGCGCCGGGGTCAAAATCTACGGTCCCCCGGAAACTGCCTGTTACGAATACGCCGCCGTTGCCGTCCGCAGCCACGCCTGCTCCATAGGCCCACTCCGTACCCGGCAGACCAAAGGCAAACACCAATCCCCCACCCACGTCGTACCGGGCAACGAATGCGTCTTCCAATCCAGAACTAGTAAGGTATGCGGTTCCGGCACCGGGGTCGAAGTCCACGGTGCCCCTGTAACTCCCCGTCACATATACGCCTCCTGTACCGTCTTGTGTGAGCCCATACGCTTCATCGTAGTCGTCCCCTCCAATGGCCTTTGCAAAGACCAGTGCTCCGCTGGCATCATAATGCGCGAGAAAGAGATCCCGCATGCCCTGGTTAATGAGGGTCATGGTGCCTGCACCCGGATCAAAATCGGCATGATCTCGAAAGCTGCCCACTATATAAACACCTCCTGAGCCATCAGGACAAAGGGCATAGCCGATATCCTTTCCAGTTCCTCCCATCTGGCCGGCAGACAAGAGCGCACCGATCGCGTCATAGTGCGCCAAAAAAATGTCAAATCCCCCGGCCGCAGTCAGGGCAGTGGTACCTGGACCCGGATCAAAATCCACAACATCCTGAAAATAGCCCGTTATCCAAACACCACCGTTGTCATCCGGGGCCAAACCCAAACCGATGTCATTGAGGGTATTACCCAATCCATGTCCAAATATGAAGTCTCCATTCTTATCATAACGAACTAAAAAAACATCCTGCAACCCATTGCTGGTACGTACCGCAGTACCGGACCCGGGATCAAAGTCTATTGCAATGCGGAAAGCTCCTGTTACATAAGTCCCCCCTGCTCCATCTGATATGGTTTGCCAGGCGTGATCAGATCCATTACTGCCCCAACTGCGTACCCAAGGTGTTTCTTGTGCAGAGGCCACATCAATTCCAATGAATAACAGGACCAAGCTAAAGTCTATGACACACGAAAATCGAATCATTTCTTGTGGAGGTGTGTATTTTTCTGTAGCGATGAGTACTTTTGTTTAGCATCAATTCATTGGCTCTAATGTGGTTCGCAAAGCACAAGAACATATCGAACCGATAAAGAACGGCCTCCAAACTGGGCTAAAGCCTCTAATTGCTCGCCTTAAACCATGCCAATAATCGACCCTTGAAGAACAGAAGATAAAGAAAATATGCTATCCAGACGCCATTTTCTGAAAATGTCCAGTGCGTACGCGCTAGGATTTACCGGTCTTCAACAGTTTGCCCGAAAGTCAAACAATTGGTTGTTCACGTACAATCCGGCACCAGGATATGGCCCGCTCGTTGCCGATCCTGCAGGCATTCTTGACCTCCCCGCAGGTTTTGCCTACCAAATCTTGTCCACTAAACGGGACTTTATGGACGATGGCTTCCGGGTTCCCGGTGCACCGGATGGGATGGCCACTTTCCCTGGTCCTAACAACTTGACTATCCTTGTACGGAACCACGAAGTCAATACGACCTCTCCGCGTTCCGAGGGCCCATTCGGGTCCACAAATGAGTACCTTCACCGCCTGCGCCGCACTGAATTGTACGATCCGGGAAGGACCGGGAAACCAGCCCTCGGCGGCACTACCACACTGGTCTACGATACCCAGAATCAGCAATTGGTCCGGCAATTCCTGAGCCTCGCGGGCACCCTACGAAACTGTGCCGGGGGGCCTACGCCCTGGAATTCTTGGGTAACATGCGAGGAAACCACCCAGAAGGCCAATGCCACCTGGGACCAGGATCATGGCTATGTTTTTGAAGTCCCTGCAACCGCAGAACCGGGGCGGGCAACGCCAACACCTATCCGCGGAATGGGCCGGTTTAACCATGAAGCCATTGCCGTTGACCCCGTATCCGGTGTGGTATACCTGACCGAAGACCGAGGGGATGGCCTCATTTACCGCTACATTCCCAACGTTCCTGGTCAGTTGAGACAAGGCGGTACACTCCAGGCCTTGAAAGTGACCGGTCAACCCAGCCTCGATACCCGCAACCACACGACGCAAGACATCGTGCCCGGCACAGTGATGAATGTGGAATGGATCGCCCTGTCCGATATTCAATCCCCAAATGACGACCTCCGCATACGGGGATTTAACGATGGCGCTGCCAAGTTTTCACGAGGCGAAGGCATGTGGTATGGCCAAAGTGCGGTGTTTTTTGCCTGCACGGATGGAGGCACGGCCCGCAAAGGACAAATCTGGAAGTATACCCCAAGCCCCGACGAAGGAACCCCCGATGAATCTCTGAATCCTGGACAGCTTGAATTGTTCGTTGAACCTAACGACGGCACCATTATCGAGAATGCAGACAACCTTACTGTTGCCCCCTGGGGAGACCTTATCGTTTGCGAAGACGGTTCAGGCGACGATTACCTGGTTGGGATAACACCCACAGGTGATTTTTACAAGCTGGCACACAATGTCACCAACAACTCAGAACTCACCGGGGTCACCTTTTCACCGGATGGCAGCACCCTTTTTGTCAACATTCAATCTACCGGCCAAACATTTGCCGTTACCGGTCCCTGGTAACCCTACCTACAACACTCTCTATATTCATGTCTACATCCCACCAGACAGAATCAAAGCAACAGACCATCACACGCCTTCTTGTTCGTTTTAACGATGGCGATGAGAATGCGATGGATCAACTTATGCCGTTGATCTATGACGAACTGTACCAATTGGCCCAGATGTACCGGGTGAGAGAGCGAGCTGGCCTGACCCTCGATACCCGGGCCATCGTACACGAAGCCTATCTCAGGCTCATCGGGGATTTTGAGATCTCCTGGAAAAGCCGCAAACACTTTTACGTGATTGCTGCCCGTGCCATGCGCCGCGTTCTGTGCGATTATGCCCGTATGCACAAGGCCGCCAAGCGCGGGGGCGGTATGCTGATCCTGACGGTCACGACCCTTGCCAATCTGTTCAAACAACAAGGTGAACCCGAAAACCATCTGCACCTCATCCTCAGCATGGAGGAAGCCCTCATCCAGCTGGAACAGAAGGATCCGCACCTTGCCCGGCTCGTTGAGTTACGGTTTTATTATGGCCTGACGATCCGTGAGACCGCAGAAGTCCTGGAGTCCTCCCCCCGCTCAGTGAACCGGAATTGGCAGATTGCCCGCCGCTTCCTCTTCAAAATGTTAAACCTTGAAATCTAAAACAGGAGGCAACCTGGGGCTGTGCCAACCCGGAATTACCTCCTGTTTTGCTGTGCGCGATTGGGGTTGCGGTATGGGATGATGCCTAACGGTTTACGATTACCTTCTTTGTCACATCCATTGCCTCTCCCCTGAACCGTATCAGATACATCCCATTGGGTAGCCCAGCAGGAATGTCCCAGCCAATTTCCTGTGTTTCGCCCTTACGTATGGATCCCGAAAACAAGGTTGCAACGGCCCGACCTTGAATATCAAAGGCGTTCACCGCTAAAACCTGATATGCATTGACACTGAGGGGAATCCGCACTTTAGTTTGCGCTGGATTCGGGTAGGCCTCACCTATTTCAAGCAATCCAGGGAGATCAATAGATACGTGCAAGGTCTGGCTATAGGTAGAAGTTCCATCGAAGTCGATTTGCCGAAGCCGAAAAACATATGGACCTGGTTGCAGTCCACGCAATTGATATTGATACGATTGCGCTTCCAGGGTTGACCCAGCGCCTTCAACATACCCCAAACGCTCCCATGCTTCGCTTTCCCCATTGATGGGTCGGCTAACCTCAATCTCGAATCCGGCGTTATCGGTCTCTGTTGCCGTACGCCACCATAAGGTGAGGGTACTCCCCTCTATTTGAGCCGTAAAGCTTACCAGTTCGACGGGGAGTGAGGGACTGTACAAGTAGTCGGGTATCCCCTGCGCATTGGTACTACAGGCATCTTCCGGATTGCCATCTCCGTTTGGATCAGCACATTCTGCCAGGGTGGGAATGCCATCACCATCATCGTCAAGGTCCAGATAATTGGGGATGCCGTCCTGGTCTGTATCGTCGTTTTCCTGAATGCCGTCGGCGTTGAGGTCCTCGAAGTGGGAGTAGAGGCCATCGGCATCGGCATCTGTTGCAAAGCCGGTGTTGGTGCTGCCAGAGACCACCAGAGATACCCTCTGTTGCCCATTTGCCAACGTCCCCTTATGTGAGAGGTACACCGTATAGTGGCCGGGTACGGGGGCAGCGATGAATACTTGCTCGGAATTGTCCCGGTCGTTATCACCGAGCGCGGCTGGAGCATTCGGAGCATCCGGACTCAGCACCCAGGGATAGTAGGTCTGGCCATTCGGCCCAACGATGCGTATGTCCAGATCGTTGACCAGCTTTTGTTGCCGATGGTTCAATACCTGTCCATTCGGGAGCCCCGATGGGTCCGTCCAGGCCATGGTCAGCCGGATGGGCGCCTCGCCCACACTGGTAAGGGTTAACGCAAGCACATCATCCTGTGCCAGGGTCAATTCCTGAATATTCCCGCCTCCACGTGTAGTGCTATTCGCCTGCAGCAGATCGATACTGCCCTCCACATTCAACAAGCCCCACCCATGTTGATAATCAGGACCGATTGACCCAGCTTCAAAGGCACTATGGTAGAGCAAGGCACGTACTGTAGAGGCCAACATGGGATGCTGTGCATTCGGGTATAGGGTCTCAAACTGTTCATGCATCAGGCTCACAGCACCAACAGCTACGGGTGCCGAAAAAGAGGTCCCCGTGGCCCATGTTTTGTAGGCAACATCCGAGCCAGCAAGGGTGGTATGCAGGTTCTCGCCAGGAGCCACAAGATCAGGCTTGATCCGGCCATCATCCGTTGGCCCCCACGCACTAAAATACGATACCTGAACATCGGAGGGTTGCTGATATCCATTGGGGATTAGAGCGGTAGCCCCAATGGTAAGCACGTTTTTGCTGACCCCTGCACCACCAATCAGCGAATCATATCCGTCACTTCCGCCATCCTGTTGGTGTACATCCGTACTTAAGACATATCCCACTCCGCTTTCGTAATGGTAGTGCTCCGCCCCTGCACCAGGCCCAGCCCCTCGGTCATTTCCAGCCGATTTGATTGGTAAATAATATGGGGCGTTGTAGGTCATCTCATCCCAATATTGAGAGGTCACCGTGTAGAGGCCAAACCGATAGTCTTCATCCAAACTGATGGACATGTTACCATTCCAGACCGGAGCCGTAATGTCGTTGAGCGTAAGCGATCCCCCCCAACCGTTGATGTTCCCATAGGGATGAACCGAGACCAACATACCGCCTTCTGCGGCATTCATCATTTCCGGGAGGTCAGCATTCCAGTCGTACGCGTGGATCATCGCTTCATATGCAATCCCGGTGGCGCCAGAAACCACACCCCCGGCATTGATCAGCCCGGCTACACTCGTTGCATGATGGTGCGATGTATTACCGGGATTGTCTTGCTGGGTAACCCGACGCTGCCCGGTGGTATTAAATTCTTGATGGGTCAATCGGACGCCCCCACCATCCCAGAGGCCCGCCACTTGTCCGCTGCCTGTCAGATTTGCACCGGCTCCGCCACCCGGCCAAACATGCACAGCCTGAATTGTGACCGCTGCATCCATACCCAGCGTAGTCCGGTATTCAGGCTGCTCTCCATTCATACCGACCAACTCAATCGTTGTCTCCTCTCCAGCTTTCATTTGGGGAAGTAGCCGTTTCAGATGCGTGGCGGCTTGGGCCTGAGCTTCGAGATAAGCGTTCGCGGATGCTTTCAATTGGGTCCACTCTCCGGGCAGTACCCGGCCTTGTGCCCACACAGCAGGTACGGCTGCGAACCCGCTCAGGAGAAGGATTAAAAGAGCAGTAAGAAAAGAAGATCGGTGGTACATGGGACCTGTTTGACTTCTCCGCCAGCCCCATTTCTACCGAGTGCGTTTCGGTAGCGTGGTGGATCGTGGCCGGGTTAACTTGACACCGATATCTTCGTTTCAAGTCCTACAAGCTCCAGATATTTTCACTAATCAAGCAGTTATTAATAAACATCTTACACATCAAAACTTATTTGCCAGCCTATTCCTCAGGCAGTATCGTCACATCTTTCCCCTTTTTCGGAAAACCGTCAGCAGAATCCTGGAGATTAGGGCGTCGTGACATTCTTGGCCGGGGTCCAGTATATTGCGCCTAAACCAATGTCCCTGCCAATGCTGCATGTCTATGTCGTTCAAGCCCTTTTTTTCCAAGTTTTTTGAGGCTGATCCAACCGGGCACCGCCTCCACTTTGCTGCCCACAGTCACCATTATTGGCCGGATGCGTCCTGGACGGGGCATCAGCAATATTGGCTTGATGCCGCCCGGCTGGTTGATGCCAAATGGGGGCACATTTTGGATCACGTCGTACCGGAAGCCCAAGGGCACATCGCCCAACGCCTTGGCTTACCCTGCCCGGAGACCATCGCGTTTGCACCCAATACCCACGACCTTATCGTCCGGCTGTTTTCCTGCTTCCCCGATACCCGACCGATACAGGTATTGACTACCGATGGGGAATTTCACAGCTTTAAGCGACAGCTTCGGCGGCTGGAAGAAACAGGATGCGTCAAAGCGACCTACATCCCCGTTGAGCCATTCGATACCTTTCCGGGCAGGTTTCAGAAGGCCATCCAGACCATCCCTTTTGACCTTCTCTTTTTCAGCCACGTTTTCTACAATTCCGGGTACACCATTCCTAACCTTGAGGCGCTCATAGCAGCTGTCCCTAAAAAAGAGCCATTGGTTGTGGTGGACGGCTACCACCGCTTTATGGCATTACCCACGTCGCTCACCTCAATTGCAGATCGGGCCTTTTACCTGGCCGGAGGATATAAATACATGATGTCGGGCGAAGGGGCCGGGTTTATGCATTGTCCGCCCGAGTACGGTCCCCGACCTGTGGCCTCAGGCTGGTTTGCCACGTTCGGTGCGTTGGAAAAAGGGTATGGCACGGGCCAGGTGCCGTACAGTACGGACGGCTTCAGGTTCTGGGGCGCAACGTTTGATGCCGGGGGGGTATACCGTTTTAATGCCACACAGCGATGGCTCAATGAAACGGATATTTCCGTCGAGACCATCCATAAGCACGTGACAAGGCTCCAGGCTGCGTTTTTGAAACGTCTTGCTGCCCTGAACCGCCCTGACCTTCACCCGGACCACCTGATTCCCCCGGCCTCGTTTGAACGGGGACACTTTCTGACGTTTCGGATCCCTCATGCCGGCACCTTGCACGAAGTGCTCAAGGCGCATCACATTATTACGGACTACCGAACAGACCGGCTCCGCTTTGGCTTTGCCCTCTATCACGACCTGGACGATCTGGCTGTATTCTTCGAGCGGTTTGCCGACATTGACCCCGTTGTATGACAGAATCAGATAACTTTGAGATGGCTTACAGGCACTCAAAAGTTATCATTTTGTGAGGTATCTCCACAGCTATCGTTGTTTCTTATCCTAATCCTTTTGTGTACTTCGTTTAACCCTGTACCAAAATGAAGGCCAACTCCGGCACCATCCTGATCATCGAAGACGATAAGGACATTGCCAACTTGCTAGAAATCCACCTCGGCGACCTCGGTTACCAGACCGAAGTGGCAGCGGATGGAACAACCGGCCTGGCACGTGCACTCTCTGGCACCCATGTACTGGTGATCCTGGACCTGATGCTCCCTGGCCTCAACGGCTTGGAAGTGTGTAAACGGCTCCGGGCCGAACACCATACGCTGCCTATCCTGATGCTTACTGCCAAATCTGAAGAATTGGACAAAGTATTGGGTCTTGAATTGGGCGCGGATGACTACCTGACCAAACCCTTCAGCATCCGGGAGTTGATGGCACGGGTAAAAGCCTTGTTTAGACGCATCGAAATTGAACAAACCCGGACCCAGCCCCCTCCCCAGGAGCATCTTAAACACGGAGACCTTGAGATTTATCCGCTAAAACGAAAAGTATTATTTAGACAAAAGACCCTGGAACTGACCGCTAAAGAGTTCGATCTGCTTTTGCTTTTCGCTCGGCACCCAGGACGGGCCTATAATCGGCAAGAGTTACTCGACCTGGTGTGGGGATATCAATATGCAGGCTACAGCCATACCGTCAATTCCCATATCAACCGGCTGCGCAACAAGATCGAGGCCGACCCCTCAGAGCCACGCTACATACAGACCGTCTGGGGTGTAGGCTACCGTTTTGCTGAGTCTCACGAATTCGTACAATAGCCCATGTTGAATGTGTTGAATAGTTTTTTTGCCAAAATCTCCGCCCTGTTTCTGGTCCTTATGCTGATACTGGGTGTGGTACTCAGCATTTTTGCGTTGCGTGCTTTAAATCAGTTTCTGGATGAAACGGAGCAGGCCCTCAACCAGGACCTGGCCGCCCGCATGGCGGAAGAATTTCAGCCGTATGTTCGGGAGAAAATTGATCGGGAAATGATCGAAATGGAGATCCGAAATATCATGGGCTACAACCCCCGGATTGAGATCTACCTGCTGGGCGGGAATGGTATGATTAAAGCCCAATTCGGCTCAGACCAAGATATTGCCCAACCCGTTGTGAACACGCGCCCATTGGATGCCTACATTCAAGGTAACGTTACCCTTCCAACCTTTGGGGATGACCCCCTGGAGGTGGATCGGCAGAAGCCGTTTTCGGCTGCGCCCATCGAAATTATGGGTGAGCAGGGGTGCTATGTCTACGTGATTCTGGGTGGCCAGCGGTATGAGACCATCATGGGCGCGCTCAAAAACAGCTACATTGCCCGTACTTCGATCCTGGGTATGGTGTTGTTACTCCTCGCCACCGGCCTGTTGGGCATTATCCTATTTGGCATCCTCACCCGTCGCATTCGGGTCATGCGAGACACCGTTCAAATTTTTGAGCGCGGCACCCTGGATGCCCGCATTGAAGATGGCTCAAAGGACGAATTGGGGCAACTGGCCCGCTCCTTTGATCAAATGTCTGATACCCTGGTCTCCAATATGGACACCCTTAAACGGGCTGACCAACTGCGGCGAGAACTGATTGCCAATGTCTCTCACGACCTGCGCAGTCCCCTTGCCTCCATCCAGGGGTATCTGGAAACGTTGACCATAAAAGGTAAATCGCTGAGCGAAGAGAAGCGGGAACAGTACATCCAAACCGCCCTGCGCAATACCCAGACCCTGAATGGTTTGGTTGGGCAGCTTTTTGAACTTTCCAAACTGGATGCCCGGCAAATCGAGCCGGAGAAAGAAGCGTTTTCGATTGCCGAACTGGCTCAGGACATCGTCCTTCAGTTTAAGCCCAAGGCTGATCAGGCCCATATTTCCCTTGAAGCCCTTACCCCGGACCGTCTTTCCCTGGTCTATGCCGATATTGGCCTGGTTGAACGGGCCATCTCAAACCTCATTGATAATGCCATCCGACATACCCCTTCCGGGGGCACTGTTCGGATTGAGACCTCCAAAAATGGAGATGAAATCGGGGTACGGGTCGTTGATACAGGGCACGGCATCCCCGAAGCCGACCTGCCACACATTTTTGAACGCTTCTATCGTGTGGAAAAAAGCCGCACCAAAAAGAAAGCCGGTGGGGCCGGGCTGGGTCTGGCGATTGCAAAGAAAATCGTCGAGCTACACGGCAAAACCCTCTCTGTACAAAGCCACCTCGGACAAGGCACGACGTTTCAGTTTTCGTTGCCGGTGGTGGTGAGTGGTTAGGCCGTGTTGACAATTAAGCGTAAACGTCGTTTTTGGCCCGTTTCGGGCCGATAACCGGCCCTCTTGGCCCACTCTGCGTTGCATTTCTCCTGAAATGCGATCCCCGATGATGGATCGGGGGCATTGCAGTCAAAATGCGCCTTGATTGGGCCTGGGCCGATCCACGGCCCTAACGACCTCAAAACCGCCTGTTGATCTAATGGTCAACACGGCCTAGTGGTACGCCCGCTTGGCTCAGCATCATCCAATATGAATCTGTAGCTCATCCCGGCGGTGTTTTTGCCGGAGTTTGCGCAGGGCTTTTTCCTTAATCTGCCGGACCCGTTCACGGGTGAGGCTGAAGCGCTGGCCAATTTCTTCAAGGGTCAAGGGATGCTCGCGTCCAATACCAAAGTAGAGCCGGGTAATTTCGGCCTCGCGGGGATGGAGCATGCTGAGGGCCCTTTCGATGTCGATCTTGAGCGATTCATCCATCAGGATTTCGTCCGGCGAGCTTTCATCTTCGTCCGGTAGAATGTCCAGGAGGCTGTTGTCGTCGTCCTCGTTGAAGGGGGCATCCATCGACAGATGGCGGCCCGTGTGCTGCATGGCTTCGCGGACCTTTTCGACGTCCACATCCAGTTCACGAGCCAGTTCTTCGATGTTCGGCGACCGCTCATGCACCTGAGACAACCGGGCACTGGTTTTCCGAATTTTGGAAATCGTGCCAATGCGGTTCAGGGGAAGGCGAACAACACGGCTTTGCTCGGCAAGGGCTTGCAAAATGGCCTGCCGAATCCACCAAACGGCATAGGAGATAAATTTGAACCCGCGCGTTTCATCAAACCGTTGTGCTGCTTTGATTAAGCCGTAATTGCCTTCGTTAATCAAATCGGCAAGGGAAAGGCCCTGCCCTTGATATTTCTTGGCAACAGATACGACAAAGCGAAGGTTAGCCCGCGTGAGTTTATGTAGTGCTTCTTGATTGCCCTGCTTGATGCTTCGGGCGAGGGTCACTTCCTCTTGTGGCGTCAACAGCGGGATCTGTCCGATCTCCTGGAGATACTGATCCAGCATGCGTTGCTGACGGGGGACGTACATAGACTCAGCCTAGTGTTAGAGTAACAAAGATCAGGTTGATGGCGTGTGATCGATTAGAAGGGGAACCGATTTTGTTGGATCGCCACGCTCTAACGCAGTTTCCTCCTTTAGGTTCTAGCGCTTCGTTGGCGAAGATAAAATTCGGTGACAGAGATACACACATAAAAAAAGGTAACGCCTCGATCACAAAGTCCGTTCCACATGCCGGTTAGATTCTTTAATAAACGCGTAGTTGGCCCGTCAGTTGGGTCACGGCTTGCCCCCCCAACAACACCCGATCTCCAGACCACGTCGTGCGCACCCATCCTCCTCTTTGAGAGGCCTGATAGCCCATCAATACATCCCGCCCCATCCTCGCAGACCAATAGGGTGCCAGTGCACAATGGGCAGATCCTGTTACCGGATCTTCTGGAACACCGGCCCCAGGGGCAAAGAAGCGAGAAACAAAATCTGCAGCCGGTGTAGTGGGGCCAGCCGGTGCGGTAATAATCACCCCTCGGGCTTCAATCTCAGCAAGAAGGGCCATGTTTGGCGATGTGTTGCGAACGGCCTCTTCATCTGCAACGGCGATGAGGTAGTCCATGCGGTTCTGCGTTACCGCCACCGGCTCCAAACCGGGAAAGGCCTCGGCCAGTCGGCCCGGCATGGCAACAGGCTCAGGGACTTCACTCGGAAAATCCATCTCGATCCACGGATCGGTTTTTCGGGCCGTGAGCACACCGCTTCGCGTCATAAAACGGGCCTCTTCTGTTTCGGTCAACTGCCCCGATGCCCAGAGCACATGCGCGGATGCCAGGGTGGCATGGCCACAGAGATCGACCTCATAGGCGGGGGTAAACCAGCGCAAGGAATACCCGTCTTGCATTGGAAAGAGAAATGCCGTCTCCGACAGGTTCATCTCTGAGGCGACCTGTTGCATCCAGTGTTCATCAGCAGGGCCTTCAAGCAAACAGACTGCAGCCGGATTTCCTTCAAAGGGCCGGGACGCAAAAGCATCCACCAGGTACAGAGAAACGGTCATGATGGTGACAAGTTGATAATGAATAGCAGATCGTTAGGCTGGACAATAAACCGCAGGAACGATCGACTGTCAACGCATTATATCACTTTGTCGTAGAACCGGAAACGCCGGGCGTCGATTTGGAAGCCTTTTATTTTGATGGGGCTTTTATTCTCTGACCACGTTGGTGCCTTTAGTTCCCCTGTCATGGACCGCTCACTATAGAAATGGCGCGTTGTTACCGAAAAGGGACGATCCTTGGCATCGGCGAGGAGCACACGGCGGGCCACCCAGAGGGCATTTTGCCAGGCCGGTTCACTATAGAAAGCATCAAGGCCCGCATAATACCGGCGGCTGTAGGCCCCAGGATTAAAGGCGCTGAACTGGTAGGGGTCCAGGATGACCCGCTTATACGTGGTTTTCTTGCGGTACCGTGTCTCGACCCGATTCCGAATGACCCAGGCAATCAGGAATTGCTCATCGGTCCTTTTGGTTTCGGCGTAGATACAACGGGCCAACCACAGCATTTCTTCCTTGAACTTGGAAATCGGCAATGGATGCGCGTTGTGCAGGAGTAGGGTGGCCTCTTTGACCGGTGCCGTCTCTTTTTCCACCACAACGACGGTTGAGTCGACTTGCTCAACAGCAACCGTCATGGGAATAACCTCGACCTCCGTGCATCCCCCAAACAGGATACCTGACACCAGCAGACCTATAAACCCGAAGACCCGAAGGGCGTATTTATGTATCGCTATGACCATAAGAAAACAGGGTCGCGTCCGTCTAAATAAGGGGTTTGGAGACGCTTTGCTAACAGGATGCAAAATTGCAAAGGCTCGCTCCTACGTAGGGGGTGTGAAATAGGTTTCGATGCCCTATTCTCATGTAAAGCCTTAATAACAAGTATCTTACAGCTCTAATTTCTTGAAAACTTGGTTTTAGATTAACGGGAGCTTAACCCCTGATTGGCAGGATCTTGACCCTTTCAGGGGTGGAAATATTGTCGGACTTTATGGGTCGATCTACGGCCTTATCTGGTATGAATACATATGTATATGCACGAAAAAACCCTTTTTCGTGTCACACGCTGTACATTCTTTAGCGTTGCTTCACAAAGGGGATTCAGGTATTTCGACGTGTCCTTAACGACATCCCCGGTCTACGCGGGTTTCTTGATCGTTATTCGGAAAGCACTGTCCAGAGGGCACAGCATCCGGCTCGAATTTGCGGAGGTTTGGATCCCTGAGTCCGTGTTCAAGAAAGGCTGTCAGGTCTTGGATTTCAGTACGCGAGAGGTTGAGGGAGGTAAATTCGGGTGCCAGTTGATCGGCTTCCAGGCCCTCGTTTTCGGGAAGGGCATTGTTTTTATACTGGATCACCTCACGAACCGACTGGAAGGAACCGCCATGCCCGTAATAGGGAGAGTCCAGAAGGTTATACAATTGAGGGGTCTTGAACCTGTACAAGTCCTCGGTTTTACGCGTGACGTTTTCACGTCCTTTATTGATCGCGGCGGCTTCCCCTTGCGGGCCATAGACACCGAAGCCAGCCAGGTCGTTCATCCCCAGTGCGTAGAATCCGTCCGAGTTTAAAGCCGGTCCGGTATGGCAAGTGTGGCAATTGGCCTTCCCAAAAAAGAGAAGTGCACCCCGCAATTCCGCCCCACTCATGGCAATGTGATTGCCTCTGAGCCATCGTTGAAACGGGGCCTCATAAGTAAGCAGGGTACGTTGATAGGCGGCCAGGGCCAGGGCAGCGTTGTTATTGTTGATGGGGTTCACGGCCTCTGGAAAGGCATCCGCAAACATCTCCTGGTAGACCTGGTCCTCGGCAATGCCTTCTACGTCAAGACGATAATGGGACATACTGGACAAGGCATGGGATTCGAGGGCCTTGAACCCGAGGGCATTTACTTCACGAATTTCCTCAAATTGGGACAGGCCCGGCTCTTCTGCATCGGCGCCAAACTGGCCGGCCCATCCAAGGGTTTGCTGCCAATTCAAGTTGAGCGTAGCGGGGGTACGGATGGGATCTACGTTAAGATCAAGTTCTGCATAGCGGGGGTTTTTCCTCCGGGCCTCGCCATTTTTCCCAAATCCGATGCCCCCTTCCCCGATGCCCTGAATGATACCGGACTGAAAACCGGCCTTTACATGGTGGCAGGATGCACACGAATAGGTGGCCACCCCCCTTTCTTTTCGGCTGAGGACACCCAGCGCTGTTTCATGAAACAAAGCCTGCCCAAGGACAACCTTCGCCTGGGTAAGCCGGTTCGCCGGATCTTGTGGGATGGCGACGAGATCCGATGGATCTGGAATCGTAAAGAACGCCAGTCCTTCCGACCCCCCTAGTTCGGTCAGCCGCGTGCGGAGTGAATCGGTAAGTTTCTCCAGTTCTGTGTCGCCCAAAAAAGCGTCACAGGCGGCAAAGGTACATGCCAGGGCACACAGGCAAATCCAGGTCGTTACCGAGCGCCGATTTAAGAATGGTCTCATGCTGCGCCTCCTTGAAGCCGACTGCACTGGAAAAGGGCCTCCAGCAGTCGGATACAGGTTATTCGTTTGCTCTTCCTCTGTGATTTTGCTCCTCGACCTCTAGAAACGAATCGAGACAGGGTTTGTTTCAGGTGTTTTCCATCCCTGTTGAATCTGATCCCCATGCACATTCTGGCCGACGAGAATATTCCTTTCATCGAAGAAGCCTTCTCTGAATGGGGTCGGATTTCCCGTAAAGCTGGTCGGGCCATGACTTCCGCAGACCTGAAAGAGGTGGATATGCTTCTCGTGAGAAGCGTGACCCCGGTCAACGACACCCTGCTTGAAGGCAGCCGGGTACAATTCGTCGGCTCGGCCACGATAGGAACAGACCATATAGATGGGGATGCCCTGAATCGAAGGGGCATTGCCTTTGCCCATGCCCCCGGTTCCAATGCCGATTCCGTTGTAGAATATGTCCTCACCAGCCTCCTGGTCCTGTCGGTTCGGCATAAAACCTCCTTACGAGGTAAGACGATTGGACTGGTGGGCTGTGGGCAGATTGGGTCCAGATTGGCAAGGCGCCTCCCGGCATTTGGTGCCCGTGTTCTCCAGAATGACCCTCCCCTTGCTGAGGCCGCTGAAGGCCAGGGACAATTTCACCCTTACATTCCCCTTCAAGCGGTTCTTGATGAAGCAGATATCGTATCGTTTCACACGCCCCTCACCCGTACCGGCCCCCATCCGACGTATCACTTGATGGATGCCCAAAAACTTGCCCGGATGAAATCTGGTGCGTGGCTCGTCAATACCTGCCGGGGATCAGTCGTCTCCAACACCGCCCTTTTGCAAGCCCTCAAAAGCAAGCACCTTGGGGCTACCGTCCTTGATGTCTGGGCGCATGAACCTAGGCCAGACCTAGACTTACTCAGGCATGTGGATCTTGCCACGCCACATATTGCAGGTTACTCTTTTGATGGCAAAGTGGCCGGAACGGTTATGCTATACGAAGCTGCTTGCCACCATTTTAGTCGCTCCCTGACCTGGAACCCGGAATCCGTCCTTGCCCCAGCTACGCCATTACTTTTGAAGCCTGTACATACGCCCAGTCCTGAATCAACCTTGCTCGCGGACCTGGCATTGCAGGCATACCCCATAGCGGAAGATGATGCACGTATGCGTACGCTGCTCAATATACCGGATGATGAGATCGGCCTAGCATTCAGTAGGCTGCGGAAACATTACCCCATTCGGCGTACCTTTAATCGATATACCCTTTCCTCTACCCTAGACAATGCAACGGTCACAAGGGCTGTAGAATCCGGCTTATGCTTTAGGCCGCGTTGACAACACGCCCTAACCTTTGTTAGCACCTTCACGGCCATTGCTGTAGCGAGCAGCGGGTCATCTTCTTTGTTAAGTGCACCGTAGGGATTAAAGAAACGACCCTCCCACTGCTGACGCGTAGCCAAAAGTTGAACCATCTCATCCCGCCACGTACCCGGCATTTCCAGGGCCGCGTAAGCCTCAGCACGCACGGCAAGATGATAGAAGAATAAGACCTCGTGCCATTGGTTGGGGTCTTGCCTGTTCATTCCTGCCGGCTCCCTTAAATCCGGGTTTGATTGCAACCAAGCCTTTGCGCTTTCAATGCGTTCGTCTTCTGGATCTACGCCGGCAGCCAGCAGCCCAAGCACCCCATCACAAGTGGCCGTTGCATAACTCTCGTACAAATCGATCTTCTTGGTAGGCAACGCCTTAGACTTATTCACCGCCAAAACGACTGGAGATGAAAAGAACCCGCCATCGTAAGCCCTCCCTGCTTCGTGGAGCATGATGCGTAGGTGTTTGGGGTGTTTTTGAACCAGACCCAGGTAGGCCAATGCTTTGAGGTACATCTCCTCATCGTCGACGCCGGCCATACGCAGGGCCTGTAAACTACGCCGGGTGTGCGACAGGTCAACGTGCCCCACCTGGCCGGTTCCGAGATTGGGTTCTCCAAAGCCCCAGCTTCCATAGGCGGGATGATCTGGCGATATTCCCCGTGCCTCGTCGAATTGCTCCGCTTTCAAGTATGCCTTTATGCTTGCAATTCGTACCTGATCCGAGGGATCTCCATATTTTGCCAACAGCCGCAGGGCATAGCCGGTTGCATAATTGGGATATTCCAATACATCCGGATCAGAGAGGCCAAGCACCCCATCAGCAGTAAGGTGTCTCCGGATGAACGCAAGCCCCTTTACCACGCCACCGGGTGGACGCGGGCATGCTGATTCAGGCGCTTCGAGGAGTTGGTAGAGGATATACGCTGTCCAGACCTGTCCTCCGCGCAGCAACCCATGCGTTTCGCTATGCCACCCCCCATCTTCTGCCTGTTGGCCCCACAAATAACCACATGCACTCCTGAAGATGTCATCAGCCGTCGGTTCCGGCTCGGTGCATCCCCACTGGCACAAAATGATACAACCGGAAAGGAGCAGGAGCCGTAACCCCTCTCCTTTCCGATTGTGTGAGGTAATACTAGACATGAGCGGCACGATCAGCCGTCATGGTCAGAATCACGGCGGCGGTGCAGAACACCGGACTGGTAATGCAGTGGTGTCCGCTCCAGCTTCCGTTGTTGTTCTGGATTTTGGAGAGGCGTTGGTACATCTTCTGGTACCAGGCATCCCACTCCTGGCCCCCATTTCCGGCCAACGCTTCGCTGGTCATCATATAGCTCAGGAACTCTTCCCCGCCGTTGTTGCCAAAACCTGTCAGGACTGCGTCCTGTTGCAACATGCGGGTAGCGGCCTTGTTTTTGTCGTAGGCCTCGTAGAGTTTCTTGGCATCCTCACCAGAGAATCCCAACTGTCTCAGGTTTGCTTCAGATACTTCGGGGGCGGAGAGTTTCCCCGCAGTAACGGCATCGGCGACGGCTTCTTCTGCTTCACGGGCTTCTTTGGCGGTTGCCCGTTGACTCCCGGCAATGGAGTAGAGCGAGACCCCTGCCGCACTTTCGGTGCGTACACGGCCCGAAGGGGCATCCACATTGTCCTTCTGGTAACGGCGGGACTGATGGAGCGCGGCATCGAGTTCATCGTTGCGCACCCCGGCTTCTTGTGCCATTTCAAGGGCATTGTTGGCCATCGCAGATTGTAGGACACCTGCCCACCCTGCCGAGGCATTCCAACTCCCATCGGCATCCTGGGTACGGGCCAACTTGGTGACACAAACCTCAAGGGCTTCCTCTACCCGGCGGCGGAGTTTTTTCTTATGCCTGGTATGCGGAAGGACTTGCGTGAAGAACTGGGCGACCATCGCCACATCAATTTGCTGGCCCAACTTGGCCTGGGGTTGTGTGCCCGAAATGTTGGTGATTTTGGGACCCTCACGGGGATAACTTTCAACCAGGTCAAGGAGATAATCGAGGGCCAAGCCTACGTTTTTCCGGTAGGGTCCTTGTTGAAGGGTGCTACCGGTCCGCATGAGGGCCATGGCCGAAAAAGCCGTTGTTGCCGGGTCGATTTGTACGGCATGTGGATCTCTTACTTCTTGCCGACTGTGAGAACCGGCGCCCCATCCTCCGTTTTCAAACTGGGCTTCGGCCAACCAGGCCGCGCTGTGTTTAATGAATGCAGGAATGGGTTTGGGGTGTTGGTCAGTATGAACGGGTATGGGGTTGGTTTGGGTTTGATGAGGTAAGGTCTGATGCTGCGAAGGCACAGTGGTCGGAGGTATGGGTAGCGGACGCGAGGTATAGGTATATGCCACCAGGGCAAAACTCACGATACCAAGGGCTACCGAACCAAAGCGAAGAGGCGTCATGGTCGGATTGAGTTTTAGAGTGAAACGGGGGTTCAACCATGCAGGGAACCCATTCAAAAGGAAATGACAATCCGGATCGTCGGGGACGGCAGTCATGGGGCGGGCGAAGTCACTTGATCAGAGCGACGCACAGTTCGTCCCGGCCCCCAGCCGTTGGAGATATTAACGGACCAACATCCTGATTATTGTATGGATGGGCAGTTTCTTTTTTCAGGAATCGTATCCGAAGGCTTGCAGGAAGCCGGGGCGGTTGCGCCAATCGGGGCGCACCTTGACGAACAGCCGGAGGTAGATGGGGCGGCCCAGCCGGGCCTCAATATCTCGCCGTGCCGACATGCCCAAACGCTTCAGCGCCTCCCCTTTTTTGCCGATGAGAATACCTTTTTGGGTGTTTCGTTCCACCACGATTTCGGCATCAATGAGGTCCTTCTCGCCTTCTTTTTCCTGGTACGCCACAATATTCACCTGCGAGGCATACGGGATCTCATCCCGGTATTGTTCAAATACCTTTTCCCGGATCATCTCCGCAATAAAAAACCGCTCCGGGTGTTCGCTGATCATCTCGGGGGGATAATATGGGGGGCCGGGCGGAATCCGTTCAAGCAGTTCCTTTTTTAAGATGTCAAGTTGAAAGCCGGTATGCGCCGAGATGGGTACGACGGCCTCAAACGTGCGCTTTTGGATGTAATACTGGACCAGGGGTAGGGCCTTCCGATGATCGATCAAATCCATTTTGTTGATAACGAGCAACGCGGGTCGGTCTCCAATGCGTTCGAGGGCGATCGGGTCTTGCCGAGGTTTGGTGGCATCCACCATAAACAACAGCACATCGGCATCGGCCAGGGCACGGTCTACGGTATGCATCATGGACTTGTGCAAGCCATAGCGGGGTTTTACGAGACCGGGTGTGTCGAGAAAAATGACCTGGTAATCCTCCCCGGACAGAATGCCCAGGACTTGCTTCCGGGTGGTCTGCGGTTTGCGGGATACGATGGATAGCTTCTGCCCCACCAACGCATTCATGAGGGTGCTCTTGCCCACGTTGGGCCGGCCGATCAGGGCGACGTAACCGCTTTTGAATTTGTTCATCGTTCTAAGTTCTACGTGTCATGTCCTTGATCATCAGTTTTTCTCTTTATTGCCGAGACCACCCAAAAGCGAGCCATAAGATTCATTTATGCGTGCGGCATCGCTACACGTAGAACGTTAATATTTGACCAACCGGCACATGTCGCGAACGGCCTGGTCGAGCCCGACGAATACGGATCTTGCAATAACGGCAAACCCTATGGAAACTTCGGCCAAATGAGGTACCGTTTCCCGAAACAAGGTATAGTTGTTATAGTCGAGCCCATGACCGGCATGCACTTCCAACTCTAAATCAAAGGCGGTTTTTGCGGCACGGGCATGTTGTTCGGCCAGGACCAATTCGAGTGCGGGCTGTTGTCGGGCATTGGCATAATCCCCGGTGTGAAGCTCAATGGCATCTGCACCCAGGGCTTGGGCTGCTACAATTTGATCTTCGTCTGCATCCACGAAGAGGGCCACTTTAATGCCTGCTTTCTGGAGTTGGGGAATAACCTCACCCAGCCGATCCACATTGGCCAGAACGTCCAGCCCCCCTTCGGTGGTTACCTCCTCCCTTTTTTCGGGCACCAGCGTAGCAAGTTGGGGCTGAATTTCACAACAGAAGTCGACAATCTCAGGATCTGTAGACAGTTCAAAATCCAGTTTACCATAAACGGATGCTTTCAGCCTGCGCACGTCTTGTTCGTGGATGTGCCGCCGGTCGGCTCGGAGGTGAAACACGATGCCATCTGCACCGGCTAGTTCACAGTACATGGCTGCGCGGACCGGGTCAGGGAACGTCTCGCGCCGTGCATTTCGCAGGGTAGCGACGTGATCGATATTGATGAGGAGTTTGGTCAAAGTGGCGGCAGGGATCATAAAGAGGGTACGAAAAAGACCGTTCTACGCGCAAAGCGCTTAACCGTGCCCGGTGGAGGTTTGCGGAGCAACTTTCGGCTTCCTGTGGTGTCGATAGGGTACATACCCAAACGGGATTCCGGATTGCCCGAATGCCCCTCTTGCATATGGTAGGTGCAGGGGTTATTTTGGCGTTTAGTTTTTGGAATGGAGTAGGTTTCGCACCTCTGCCTCCATCGTCTGACCACCACGTTTCCTTACTTAATCCCCTACGATCGTACCAATCACATGGCAGCTAGCAGCCGAAGTGCAGGAACTCTGCTGATTCAAATTTTACTCGGTATCGTCATTCTGGGACTGGGCTACCTCCTGTACCAATCCATCAGGGAACCGTACAAAGAGGTGGAACGCCAGAAGGCACTGACCGAATTGACCCGATCACGCCTGGACCATGTACGGGTTGTGCTCCGGAACTATGAGAACCAAAACGACCGTTTCCCCAGTACGCTGGATTCCCTGATGATGTACGTTCGCGCTACGCCAGCAATCTCACGCCAACTGGATAGCCTGGCGGGTACATCTGTCAATCTGGACTCCATGTTTCACTCCCCCCGAAACGGCCAGCGGTTTGAGTATGCCGTGAATGATACGTCCCGCGTTAAGGTCTATTACCTGAAAGACCCGGCCACGGGAGATGAAATCGGCTCCCGCGAGCCGGACATTACCCTACTGCACGCGGCAAACTGGGAGTAACCACCAGACCGCCTACGCCTACGTCGCATTGGGCGCAATCTATGCCGGCACGTACTGCCTCCATTGGCTTCCACGGGCATGAACTCCATTATGCCGAAGTGACCCATGCCGCCACACCCCGCCTCGTCCGCCTGGGGAGTTGCGAGTTCGATTTCAATATAGACGATACGCTGGTGGGTGCACCTGAATCGAGTCATCTGAGCGCGATGGCGGATGCGTTGTCCGAAATTTTTTCGGATACCGAGGCCGAGCAATTACACATCGCCCTGCATCCGCCAACCTGTACCTCTTTCTTTGCTCCGTTTTCCATTGAATTACCGGAAAACGAACGGAACCATCAGATCCTGTATGAGGTCGAGCAACTCGGGGCCTTTGACGCGGCCTACCCACCCCTCGTCCTTCACGAACCCATCCGCCGGGAAACGGTAAACCAACACACCGTCGATTGGCACCACATTCTGCGGGTCGATTGGAACCTGGCTTCCAAGATTGACCGCCTCACGGCATCGCTTCCCCCTTCCAATCACCTCTATCTGACCTCCACGCGCGGGGTTATGACCCTCCTCGCCAGAATAGCCAACCTGGCCGCCCACCCAACGGACCCGAGCACGCCCTATACGCTCTCCATTGGTGCCTATGACACCCACGTTGAGTATACCCTCAGCCTGAATGATACCTGGGTCTTTAGCTGCTTTTCGGAAACAGGACTCTCGTCAGACAGCCCCTATTTTCTGGTTTCCATGTTGAAACGGCTGAACGTCGTACCCCGCCGGGTGGGCCGTTTGTTGTTTTACGGCCCGGTATCGAACACGGAGCACTTTAAGCCGTTTGAACACCTGTTTGTGGCCGAGCCGGTATTTCTGAATCCTATGCTGGCGTTCCAAGCCCAGCCCGCGTCCCCCTTACCCTCGGTTTCAGCGGCCTATGCCCCCTGCATCGGCGCCGCCCTCACAACCCACATGATGACGATTATTTGACCGTGGATCGTGCTACATGTTGGGGGGGCTTGCCAAACGATCAACACTCAAAAACTATGCGAATCATCGCGGGTCGGCTCAGGAGAAGGTCCATACAGGCCCCCAAAGGACAACAGACCCGGCCCAGTACAGACCGTGTGCGGGAATCGATCTTCAACCTGTTACTAACGCGGTGCCCAACCGAGGAGGCACGGGTACTGGACTTGTTTGCAGGTACGGGGGCGCTGGGATTTGAAGCCCTCAGCCGAGGAGCAGATTCCGTACTTTTCGTTGAGCAAAACCCTGCGGTCATGCGGGTCCTCCGCATGAATGCGGTAGCCCTGGAAGTTACTAAATCCTCCGTGTACGTCCGGAGTGATGCGCCCCAATTCCTCAAGCGGTACCGAGGCCCCAACTTCGATTTGATCTTCGCCGATCCCCCCTACGACCTCCCCGAACTGCCGGAGTTACCGGACCTTGCCCTGCCTCACCTGTCGGAATCCGGGTGTTTTGTGCTCGAACATGACGTACGCCATCGGTTCGATGACCACCCCAACCTGGAAACCAGCCGCCCCTACGGCCGCACAACCGTTTCCCTCTTCAGCCATGTCTAGACTTGCCCTTTTTCCTGGTAGCTTTGACCCCATGACCAACGGGCACCTCGACCTCATCCTGCGGGGCCTTCAAATTTTTGACCGGATTGAGGTGGTCGTGGCCGTCAATGCCGGCAAAAACGTCCTCTTCACCGTCGAAGAACGATGTAAACTGATTCGAACCTGTACGGCCCATCTGGATCAGGTAACCGTTGCCGGCCATGAGGGGCTTATTGTGGATTACGCACGCCAACGCGGAGCCGTGGCCCTGCTCCGTGGTATCCGGCAGCCCTCAGACTTTGATTACGAAATGCGTATGGCCTATGCCAACCGTCGGCTTCATCCTGACCTGGAAACGGTCTTTTTGACCCCTTCTGAAAACCACACCCTCGTTAGCGCTTCTCTGGTTCGTGAAATTCATCGTTGGCAAGGAAATGTTCGCTCTTTCGTCCCCGATCCGGTCTACCAAGCCTTACAAGCAAAACACATGGATTCTTGAAAGTTAATTTCGGATTTGCCACCTCACCCCCATGTATTTTACGATCTATCGCAGATAAGTATTACCGCACGTAGAACCCTTCGCCTGCGCGCAGGGCAGGCCCCGAACATAGAACGTACATGGACCTTAATCCACGCGTGGCTGCTATGCAGCCCTCCAAGACCCTGGCCATTTCCGGCAAAGCCAAAGCCATGATGCGGGCCGGGCATCCCGTCATCGAACTGAGTGCGGGTGAACCAGATTTTGATACCCCTGGCCCAATCTCGGAAGCCGGGATCCATGCCATTCGGGCCGGATATACCCGGTACACGGCCAATCCGGGCCTCCCCGAACTGAGGGCAGCGATCTGTGCCAAACTGGAACGGGACAACCACCTGACCTACACCCCGGCCCAAATCCTGTGTTCGAACGGCGCAAAACAATCGGTAGCCCAGGCCGTGGGGGTCTTGTGCAGACCGGGCGATGAGGTGCTGATCCCGGCGCCCTACTGGGTAAGCTATCCGGAAATGGTCGTCTATGCAGGTGCCACGGCGCGGCCGATTCCCACGACAGCGGAATCACAATACCGCGTCAGTCCAGCACAGTTGGAAGCAGCCATTACGCCGCATACCCGGCTCCTCATATTGTGCTCACCGTCGAATCCGACGGGCTCGGTCTACCCCAGGGAAGAACTCGAAGCCCTCGCCGAAGTCTTGCGCCGCCACCCGGAGGTGTACCTGATCTCGGATGAGATCTATGAAAAGGTCTTGTTCGATGCCGAGCATGTCAGTTTTGCCTCCTTGCCGGGCATGTATGACCGAACCGTGACCGTAAACGGGTTTTCAAAAGCCTATGCCATGACGGGGTGGCGCCTGGGGTACCTGGCCGCCCCGGAATGGATTGCCAAAGCAGCCGCCAAAATCCAGAGCCAGACCACATCTGCGCCTTGCCATATCACCCAACGCGCCGGTATGGCCGCCCTTGATCTTCCCGATGCTGCCCTGGAAGACATGATCGCTGCCTTCCGTTCACGCCGAGACTATCTTCTGGATGAATTTGGCCAATTAGCGGGCGTTCAATGCCCTAAACCGGAAGGGGCCTTCTACCTGTTCCCTGATGTATCAGCGTATTACGGGAAGATTACCCCAGAAGGAACCCGCATTAGTGGCAGTGAAGACTTGTGCATGTACCTGCTGGAGTCCTGGCATGTAGCGCTGGTCCCCGGCAATGCTTTTGGGGATGACAACGGGGTGCGCATCTCCTATGCGGCTTCAATGGAGAACCTGCAAGAAGCCATCCGGCGTATTCGTGAAGGGTTGGGTGCCCTTTCTTAGGACGAACTGCCGTAGGCACCCCTTCATTAACTTTTATCAGGGGGGTGTGAACTTACGTCTTGGGCTTGCGTACACCCGTTCTCCTTGGCCCGAGCGCACACCCTTAACCTGATTATTCCCTCCAAACGCGTAAATCGCTTGGATTCCCTCCATCCGAAACGAGGCACGACCGCAGAAGCCGACCGCCCCTGGTTTCAGGTCCCCCCCCCGCTAACACAGCAACCCGTACGGGATCGGTACTGGCTTCATGGACTGCTGTTTTTGGCGACTTTTGCCTGCACATCTGTGGCCGGTGTGTTCCTGGTCCAGCGGGAAATCCTGTACGCTGGCATTGATGGAGGATGGCATCAAATCCTGGATGGACTCAGGTTTTCGTTTCCCCTCCTGTTCTTCCTGACCGTTCATGAATTCGGCCACTACTTCGCGGCCAAATACCACAATGTATCGGTCACGCTTCCCTATTACATCCCCTCCCCCCTGTTTTTCTTTCCGATGAACATTGGGACGTTTGGGGCAGTCATTCGTATCCGGGAACCCATCCCGAGCACACGCAAATTGTTTGACATCGGCGTGGCAGGCCCCCTGGCCGGATTTGTCATTGCCATCGGCGTGCTCCTGTACGGGTTGTTCACGTTGCCGGACTGGACGTATATGCTAAACGTCCCGAACCACGAAGCCCTGAATCAGGTCCTTGAGCAGACTGGAGGCATCTTCCCCCCCAATTCCCCTCCGGACCCGAATGCTGTTGCCATTTACATCGGTCAAACCCCCTTGTACTGGCTGCTGACCCAGTTCTTCACCGGCGTTCCGGCGATGTATGAAATGTATCATTATCCGGTCCTGTTTGCAGGGTGGCTGGGCTTGTTTTTTACGGCATTAAACCTGTTACCGGTCGGCCAGTTGGACGGCGGTCACGTACTGTATGCGTTGGTCGGCCCAAAGTGGCACGGGATTCTGGCGCGTGGCTTTGTGATGATCCTCCTGCTTTCTGCAGCAATTGGGTATGCCGTTGAAATAGGGCCCTTGCTCGAATCCGAGTATGCCTTCGGATTTCTGCTCAACTGGGGGCTACTGACTGCTATCCTGGCATTTTTTATGCACCGCATTTTCAGGAACCACTCCTCTACAGCCGTGTTAGGCGTCCTTTTGATGTTGGCCCTCGTCGCCTTCATCACGCAGGCCCAACTGCCGCTTATTGAATATGGATATTCCGGCTGGTTTTTCTGGTGTTTGTTGATCGTCCTGTTCATCAAGATTGATCACCCTCCCGTATTGTATTTTGAACCCCTGACCCCCATTCGCCGCGTGTTGGGGATCTTGAGTTTGATAATCTTCGTTCTATGCTTCAGCATCAAGCCCATCTACGTGGCCTAAACAAAATCCCATTATCAGGAGGACGCATCGCATAGAACCCGTTCGTTACCAATTCCGGCAAACTGCCTTTTCAAATTCCCCTTAACGATCTGCGATGCACCGTTTCCTGGTCCTGCTCTGGTTTACAGGCGGCCTGCTGGTCATGGCCTCTTGCGATACGGCACCCGGCCCTGCTACTGACCCTGGCACGCCCCCGGAATTATCTAATTTCTCCTTTTCCCCTTCCCTGATCCAGTTTGAAACCCTTCCCCAAAGTCAACGAGAAGGGGACAGTGTTGCGGTGATCCCCCTCGACCTCAGGGTAAGCGTACAGGATGCGGACAATGACATCGACTCCGTCCTGTACATCGTACAATCCCCTTTCGATGCCTTTTCTCCATTCGACCAGGGACGGCTGCGCAGGGAAAGTGGCTTCTATGTGACCCAACCCACGTTACGTATTCCCCGCGGGAGCACGGGGCTCTATACGGTAAGCGTGTACGCGGTCGATAGCCAACGAAACCTGAGCAATCAGGTACGGGGCCTCCTCAACTTTGCCATCCTGGAAGGCGGCGGTAGCCCTCCGGTTATTGAAGATATCGAAGGCCCGGAGGAGATCACACCACCCACAACTCTTACTTTGGTCGCAATTGTTTCCGACCCTGATGGCCTTCAAAATATTCAGCGCGTAGTCGTGCGTACACCAAACGGGGCCGAGCAAAACATGTTTGATGATGGCGAAACCTTCGACGATCCAGTCGCTGGCGACGGCCGTTACCGGGCTAGCTTTAATGTAGACGAGAACACACCCTCTGGTACCTTTACGTTCTCCTTCCAAGCCTTCGACCGGGCCGGGCTGGCAAGCGATACGTTGTTTAAGGATGTAACGGTAAATTAATATGAATGGTCAATGGTCGATGGTCAATGGTCAATGGTCAATGAGTCGTGGCCCAGGGGTTTGTGCCTGGCTCCTGTTGGGATGCCTGTGGAGTGTGGTTTTTGGGCCGAGTGTGCTTGGACAATCGGTGCCAGATCTACCGGCTGGGTATTCACTTGAACAGGCAGCAGGCAAGACACAGACCCTTACGCCGGTGCCGGGGATACGGAGTAACTTTGTTGCGAATTTGCATGCGGAAGGGGACTCGCTGTGGGTCGGCCCAAGGTTGAATCTGACCACAAACGGGGGGGCGTCCTGGCTCCTGGCCGAGGCCGACTCGGTCTCGAATGGCCGAGGGCGGGTGTTTTCAATTGATGCAGAAGACCAGGTGATCTGGGCCGGGCTGGGGTATGACGAACGTACCGTCAGTGGAGGGTCGGTTGAATTCGTGCCGACTGCGCTGGGGTTCGTGTTCTCAGAGGATGGCGGCGCGAACTGGACCTATCGGTTTCCTCCTCTGGACATTCCGGGGGACACGTTTCAGGTGTATGGGGTATCTACCCTCCCGGCGCTGGATGTCATTGTCCCTCAGCAGAGCCCGCCTTTTGATATCGACTATGATCCAGAAAGTGGGATGCTCTGGACCGCGGGCTGGGCCAGCGGGATTCGGCGCTCCTTTGACCAGGGTTTGACCTGGGAACGCGTGGTCCTCCCCCCTGATTCCCTCACAGAGCTTCACCCGGATCGGACCTACAACTTTGTGTTCTCCCCCCGGCAGAACATGGGGCCCAATTCCCAGAGTTTCAATTTTTCCGGCTTTGCCGTATTGGTCGATGAAACCGGGACTGTATGGGCAGGTAGCGCCGGTGGCTTTAACCGCTCCCTTGATGGTACCGCCCAATTCCCGAGTTGGCGCAGGTATGCATTTGACCGTACCCCGAAGGGCCTTATCGGCAACTGGGTGATCTCTATCGAAGAGCAACCTTTGCCAAGCCGAAATGCCATCTGGTTCACCAACTGGCCTGCGAATGATCCAGAGGAAGACTTCGGTATTATGGTGACCCGTGACGGCGGCGAAACGCTGGAACAGGTCTTGATTGGGGAGAAAATCTATGACTTTGCCTTCCGGGACGAGACCGTCTATGCTGCCGGTGATAACGGTGTCTTTATTACCGAAGACGGCGGCCAGACGTGGCGCACGGAAACCTATTTCGTAGACCCCAACCGCCCGGACCGACCGGTGCGCCGGGATGTGCAAGTTTTCGCCGTAGCAGCTACCCCGGATGCCATTTGGGCCGGGACGAATGACGGGTTGTTCAAAAGCAGTGATGAGGGCGCTACCTGGCAACTCTTTCGCTCGGAAGTGCCCGTCCACCCAGACAACCCAACGGATGACATCCCGGATGTAGACGCCTTTGCCTACCCGAACCCTTATGCCCCCAATGGGGACGGCTTCCTGCGTATCCGGTACGAACTGGATACTGCCCGACCGGTAACCATCCGTTTGTTCGACTTTGGCATGAAACTCATCCGCACCCTGACCCCTTCCGAACAAGCCGCAGGCATCCGGGAACAAGCCTGGGATGGGACCGACAGCCGAGGCATCCGCGTCGCCAACGGCACCTATTTTTACGCCATCGAAGCCGGTGGCAATACGACCTGGGGAACGATCCTCGTTGTGGATTAACCGTTCTACGTTCTACGTGCGATGTTCTACGTTCCTACTCCCCAACGTCGCACATAGAACGTAGAACGTAGAACGATCATGATACATGATGAAAGTTAAGCTGTACATCACCCTCTTCACCTGCCTTTGGGCCGGCGAGGCCTTCGCCCAATCCACCGGTGCGTTTGCCCGGCTCGGATTCGGGGCACGCGGGATGGCGATGAGCAATGCACTGGTGGCCGATGTTTCCGGTTATGCCAGTGGGTATTTCAACCCGGCGGTGACGCCTTTTACGGCGCGTCAGAATGTGGAGGCCGGCTATACGGCGTTGGGATTAAACCGACAACTTCAGTTCCTCCATTTTGCCACAGCCCTTCGGCCGCGTGCCGGGATTTCGGCTGGTTTGATCCATGCCGGGGTCTCCGACATTGATGGTAGGGATGCCAGTGGCATACACACAGAAACGTACTCCACCGATGAGATTGCCGCATTCCTCGCCTTCGGGACACGCATGGGTGACCGGATCACCGGGGGCTTGATGTTCAAGTTTTTTCGCTCTGACCTCTTGCCTGACGTCGATCCGGCACTCAGCATTGGCATCAGTGCGGGGTTTACCGTTCGGGTCGTGGAAGGGATCACCCTGGGGCTGGCCCTGGACGACTTATTGGCTAAATACAGTTGGGATACCAGCAGTGCTTTCGGAAGCGATGGGCGCAAGACCACCGACCGGTTTCCCATGCGCCTACGGCTCGGCGGGTCTTACCAGTTTGCTCAGGGAAAAGGTGTGATCGTTGCCGAGTATGAATCCCTCTTTGAACAAGGTCGGTTTGAAACCACAGACCTGACCTTAATCGGCGGTGCCCCCATTACCATTACCGAGCGCGAAACCCTCCGGCTCCACTCTACCCGGTTCCGGCTGGGCGGAGAATGGTGGCTGGCAGAACCCTTTGCCGTCCGGATGGGGGTTGACCAAATTGGTGCAGATGCTTTTGAGGGGGTAATTCCCAGCGCAGGGTTTGCGGTTCAGCAAGATGTGGGCGAACTTGGCACCAGGTTTGAGTATGCGTTTCGTTTAGAACCCTATAGTGCCGGAACCATGCATCTGCTAAGCATTCAGTTAAATCTGTAAGGGGCAAGGACAATGCATAAACTGATACTGGGTCTTCTTTTCCTGTCATGCCCCCTTGCCCTTCAGGCCCAGGGAAGTGGCCTGTCTTTCTTGAAGCTCGGCACCCACGCCGCCGGCCTCGGTGCTGGATCCGCACAAACAGCCAGTACTTCAGATGCATTTTCTACCTATTGGAATCCGGCGGGTCTAGCACAAGCCCCGGAAAATTCAGCCGGTTTAACATACAATGCATGGTTGGGAGACATACAGATTTATACCCTAGCCTCCCGCTTTGGCAGAAGCCCGCAGGCCGGTTGGGGCCTCTCCGTCACGGCCGTCTCCAGCGGAGAGTTTGAGGCTCGGAGTGGGCCTGGCGACCCCGATGGCCTATTTAATGCCCAGTTTATCAGTACCGGAGTTTCTTACGCACGCGCTTTTGGCGCACTCCGTGTGGGCGCCACGGCCAAGTTTCTGAGCGAACGTATTTTTACCGTCTCCTCCAACGGCTATGCTTTTGATCTTGGCGCCCAGGTCAGTTTGCGAGAGGGTTTTGTTCAGTTCGGAGCCGTGCTCCAACACCTGGGCAACATGAATGAGTTAGAACTGGAATCCACCGCCCTTCCCCGCACCTTCCGGGCTGGCGTCTCTGTAAAGCCGCTACGCATTGCCGGAGAAGACGACGGGGCGGCTTTTCTCAAAACAAGAGTCAACCTGGACGTGAGCCGGTTTCTGGTAACGGACGAAACCCAGGTACACCTTGGTGCTACAGGGGAGGTGCTTGAAACCTTCAATCTGCGGGCCGGCTTTCACACCAAAAACGACCTTCAACGATTCACCTTCGGCCTGGGCTTTATCTTTGACGAATTTCGACTCGATTACGCCTATCTCCCCTTCGAGGACGGGTTCGGGAGTGATGTACAGATCCTGACGATCATGTATCTCTGGTAACCGCCCCTCCTGTACTCATCCCGTTAAATAGACCGTAAGCGAGCGCGGCCCGTGTGCGCCGATGACCAGGGACTGCTCAATGTCTGCCGTCTTGGATGGACCCGCTACAAACAGGCCAAACGGCGCTTTGCCTATCGCCGTATAGGCTTGGTGCATGTTCCAAACCATCTGCGCCCGATTGAGCACAATAACCATGTGCTGGGCAATGAATGGAGCCACGCGGTGAACCATCTGCTTTTCGGTAAGCCACACGGCCCCGTTTTCTGCTACCCCGATGATGCCCTCGCATATGAACAAATCCAGCGTCTCAAGGGCGTGAGGGTTGTTCGTATCCTTCCACGTGGTATCCCCTATTGCCGGTGCAGGCAAAGCTGAGGCTACCTGTTTTGCCTCAGGAAATTGTTGACCCAGCCATTCAGAAAGTGCATCGAGGGTTCCTGATGCCACCCCCCCACCGGCCCCTTTTATCTGTTGCGTGAACACATCCACCAGATCGAGGTTTGGCGCTGGAAATGACGGTAATTCCGGAAGAGGTATCCCCCCTCTTCTTTGTTGTGCTGCGGCTTGGCGTATGGTTGATCGACTATCCACGGCTCCTCCGTTCACGGTTGTACCATTCGCTGAAGCTCTCTCTGGGAGGGTCCGGCAATTCCCTTGATCTACCCCAGACGTTCCACTTCGGATACACAACCTTGCGCGGAAAGATGCGCATCATGCGGCGGACCATTTTCCCTATCCGCCGGAACCGGTCCGGATGCTCGAACATTTTTTGTGCCCGCCGTATCAGCCATCCTTTGGAAGACGGTTCATACCCGGCCTTGACGACATCCTGCCGCCACTGATAGAGTTGTTGGTGAATGTCGATTTTGACGGGGCAGACATCACTGCAGGAGCCGCATAAGGTGGAGGCAAAGGGCAGCGATCTATATTTTTCCAGGTCCGCACCCGGCGTTAAGATGGCACCAATGGGACCCGGCACGGTCGATTGATAGCTGTACCCTCCGCTCCGGCGATAAATGGGACACGTATTAAGGCATGCACCACACCGGATGCATTTCAGGGCGTTTCGGTACGCTGCCCGTCCCAGGTGTGCGCTTCGGCCATTATCAACCAGCACAAGGTGTATTGCCTGTCCCGAACGAGGCTTATGGAAGTGCGAGGAATAGGCTGTGATAGCCTGACCTGTTGCACTTCGGGCTAACAGCCGAAGAAACACCCCGAGGTCGGCGAGGCGGGGAATCAACTTCTCAATGCCCATACAGGCGATGTGCAGGGGTGCCAAATGTACACCCAGGTCGGCATTGCCCTCATTGGTGCAAACAACGAACCCGCCGGTTTCAGCGATGCCGAAATTGACCCCTGTGAGGGCTGCATCTGCATTTAGAAAGCGGGTGCGCAGGTGTTGCCGTGCGGCCTCTGTGAGGTATTGCGGATCAGTAGCTCCGGCTTCGGTACCGAGCTTTTCATGAAACAAGGCACCCACTTCTTCTTTGTGCACATGGATGGCCGGCATCACTATATGACTGGGGGGCTTCTCCATCAACTGCACGATGCGTTCCCCCAGGTCCGTATCAACGACCTCAATCCCCCGATCCGTGAGATAGGGGTTCAGGCCGCACTCCTCGGTGAGCATAGACTTGCTCTTGACCAATCGGTTTACTCCTGAATCCTGTAAGATGCCATGCACAATCTGGTTGTGTTCGTCGGCATCCTTTGCCCAGTGTACCTGAATGCCGTTGGCTGTTGCATTTTCCTCAAACTGAGCCAGATAGGTATCCAGTTGTGAGAGCGTATGGTCCTTGATCTGCGAGGCCAGGTTGCGCAAGGCTTCCCACTCCGGCACCTGTGCAACAGCGCGGTCCCGCTTCTCCCTGACAAACCACAAAGCGGCATCATGCCGGTCGGCGCGGTCTTCGGCTTGCAAGAACCGCTCAGCCGCTTCCGGGTGCTTGACGACGGGTAATGCGATCATCTCTTCATGCATGTTGCCCCCCATTCAGGATTTCGGCAATGTGCATGACCCGCAGGGGCAGGTCTTGCCGACGGATGAGCCCATCCAGGTGCATCAGACAGGACATATCGGTGCCCGTCACCACTTCAGCACCTTTGTTGAGATGATCCCGGAGCCGGTCTTGGCCCATCTTGGCAGATATGGCTTCTTCGGTGACCGCAAACGTCCCCCCGAAACCACAGCATTCGTCTTTTCGATCCAGGTCCACCACTTCAACACCATCGACCATATCCAACAGCGCCCGCACCTTGTCGAAGGGCGGGTCCTGCACTTCGGAGGAACGGCCCAACCGTAGGCCCCGCAGGCCATGACAGGATGCGTGCAAGCCCACCTTGTGATGAAATACAGCTTCCAGCTGTTGGACCTGTAGTATGTCCGTCAAGAAGGCGCAGAGTTCATGGATTCGCGCTGCAACGGGATGTTTGAGGTGTTCATTAAGATGAAGCACGCAACTCCCGGAAGGTGCTACGATGTATTCATATTCGTCGAACAGATCTGCGAAATGGGCCATGATCCCGTGGGTCTGCGGAGCATGACCGGCATTGGCCAGCGGCTGACCACAACACGTCTGTCCCGCAGGGTATTCAACCTCACACCCCAACCGTTCGAGCAATCGCAAGGTCGCGATGCCGACATTCGGATAAAACTGGTCGATATAACACGGGATGAACAGGCCGACTTTCATCGCATGAATGCTTCATGGAGGCCGCCATCTACACTCAGAATTTGACCTGTGGTTTTGGACAGCGTATCCCCGAGCAGCACATAGATTGCCTCCGCCTGATCGGCGGGGGATATCGTTTGGTTGGTAAGGGTTCGTTTGGCGTAGAACCCGGCCAACCGCTCCCGCAAGGCCGTCGTGCTTTCAGACTCGTTATAGTCGATGTTGTATTTGGAGAGCGAAGCCATCACACGTTCACGGGGAAACATACTACTCCCCTCAACGACGGTAGCGGGGGCCACACCATTTATCCTGATCTTCGGAGCCAGTGCTACGGCCAGTTCACGGACCAGATGATTGGAGGCAGCCTTACTGGTATCATAGGCAAAGCTCCCCTTTTTGGGGACGACCGCATTCACACTCGTGGTCACGACCATGCTGCCCGTCAACCCCTGGGCCTTCCAGATTTGTGCCGTTTCATCAGCGGCCAGGTAGGGGCCGGTGACGTTTACCCCAAAGGTATCGGCCCAGCGTGCATCCAGGATGTTGCCTTCGGCATCAGGGGTTGGGTAGAGCCCGGCGGTCACCACTAGGTGATCGACCCCACCATAGGCCAACAGGGTTTGATGGAGGGCTTTCCGAATAGATTCCCGATCGGTCAGGTTGCACCCCAATCCGATCACGTCTCCACTTCCGGATATCCCGGACCCGGCCACGCCAATGCCCTTCCCGATCTTGGCTTCAATCTGTGCAGCGGCCTGTGCCGCCGCTTTGCCATCCAGGTCGAGTGCTGCGACCACCGCCCCTTCCTTCAGCAACCGGTCAATCAGCGCACGACCAATGCCGCTTCCGGCTCCAACGATCACGGCGATACGTCGGGCCAGGGCCTGCTCAGGGGGCATCCTGCGCAACTTGGCTTCTTCGAGGGCCCAGTATTCAATGTCGAATGCTTCTTGCCGTGGCAAAGCTGTGTAGGCACTTACGGCTTCTGCCCCCCGCATCACTTCGACCGCACACTTGTAAAACTCGGCCGTGACGCGGCTTTCACTTTTGGATTTGCCCCAGGCCACCATCCCGATACCTGGAATCAGAATGACAGAGGGGTTACCACCCCGCATGGCCGGGGAATCCGGACGTTTACAGGCTTCATAGTAGGCTGAATAATCCTCTTGGTATTGCCCAAGCCCGGCTTCGAGTTTTTCCAACAGCGTGGGTACCGTTTCCTGCTGGGGATTCCAGTCGATGTAGAGGGGTTTGATCTTGGTACGCAGAAAGTGATCCGGGCATGAGGTGCCGAGTTCGGCAAGCCGACCTGCGTGCTCCGAATTGATAAAATCCTGAACGGCAGCGTCTTGTTCTACGGTTGCAATCAGCCGTTTCTCCTGTCCCAACCGTCCTCTGAGCCAGGGCAAAACGGTTACGAGCGTCTTGTGTTGGTCTGCTTCGGAGAGGGCATGATACCGCGCCCCGCCGAATACGGCCTGACCCGTATCATACTCGGCCAGGAAGGCGGTTGCTTTTTCGATCAAGTCCAGGGAAAGCAGGTAGCAGGCTTTGTCGTCTTGTGCCCAGTTGATCAGGCCATGTCCACCGAGCATGACTCCTTTGGCTTCCGGATAGGCGCGGCAGATGCCCTGGAGCGTGAGGCCGAGTTCAAACCCTGGGCGTTGCCAATCGGTCCAGATGACTTCATCCCCGTAGATTTCACGGGTAAGGCCGGGGCCGTCCTGTGCGGTTGCGATGGCAATGCAGGCCACCGGGTGGGTATGGTCTACGAACTTGAACGGGACAAAACTATGAAGCGGGGTGTCGATGCTGGGGGCGCGGGGGTTGAGGTTGTAGGTGCAATGTCGATACATCTGGACCATTGCGTCTTCAGCCAGCGTTTTGGGGCCGCGCTCGTCAAAGCCGTCATAGATTGACTGGAGGTGAACCAGCTTGTCCTGATAGAGCGATGCGAAGTTGGCGCGTTTGGAGGTACGTAAATCTCCCCCGGATCCTTTGACCCACAGGACCTCGACAGGCTCACCGCTGATCGGATCTTTTTCAATCAGTTTCGAGGACGTATTGCCACCCCCTGTGTTGGTGATGCGCCAGCTCTGGCCGAGCAAGTTGGACCGGTAAACCAAACGACCCAACGGGTCAAGGCCATCGGCCACGGTGTCATCCCAGAGGTTATCGACGAATTTATATTTCGGAAGGGTACGTTCTTCGTGCATATCATTGAATACGGTTACACTTGCCTCAACATTATGGTTGATAGCGTTTGAGGTCACTTGAATTTTGGGCGATGGAACGAATCGTTTGGTCCTTGGGAAGATCGCCCATGGTGCGGGCTTGAATGAGCAGATTTCCAAGGGCCGTAGCCTCAACCGGTCCGGCCACAACCGGGAGGCCGGTTCGTCTGGCGGTAAGCGCACACAGGTACGTGTTTTGAGACCCACCACCTACGAGGTGAATAACTTCAATATCTTCTTCGGTCACCTTCTGTAAGTCGTTGACTGCCTTACAGTAAGCATCGGCGATACTTTCCAGAATGATATAGACCCACTGTCCTTGACCGGAAGGTACGCGCTGCCCTGTTTCATTGCAATAGCCGGTCAACCGGCCCAGCATGTTCCCCCGTGCCCCAAAGCGGGGATCATCCAGATCGATGCGTGTGGGGAGTGGCGATGCCTGTCGAGCAGCCTGTTCGAGACCGGCCCAATCCGAGGTGCCCCATTCTCGGGCACATTCCTGAAGTGCCCACAGACCCGTCAGGTTTTTGAGGAAGCGAATGCGCCCATCGACCCCGGCCTCATGGGTAAACCCTGCTGCTCTGGCCTTATCAGTAAGCAGGGGCCTCGAACGTTCTGTACCAATCAACGACCAGGTCCCGCAACTGATATAGGCCCAGGGCCTGCTCCCATCCGAAGGGACAGCGGCAACCGCACAGCCGGTATCATGCGAACAGGTAGCCAGGGTCATGACTTGCTGTGCATCCCTTACTGGCCCCAGCAAGGTACCTGAAGAAACAATGCCGGGCCATTGTGCCCTGTTCAGACCAAACGCTTCAAAAACTGGCCCCGACCAGTCCTTCGTCCGGGCATCCATCATTTGCGATGTGCTCGCCATTGAGACTTCTGCGGCCCTTTTCCCACAGAACCGGTAATTGAGAAAGTCGGCCACACTCAAATGGGTATCTACTTGCCGTAGCCCTTCAGGATCATCGCGTTGGTCGGCCAAGAGTTGGAACAGGGTATTAAAGGGCAAAAACTGAATGCCGGTGTATTGATAAAGCGTTGCCGCAGAAAGGGTTTTGAAAGCCTCTTCAAGCATCCCGGCAGTTCGAGGATCCCGGTAGCAATACGGATTACGGACCGGGTTCCCTGCTACATCCAGCGGGACGTAATCCACCCCCCAGGCATCGACAGACAGTGACTTTAAATCCGGGGCAGTATCCAACGCCAGGCGCAAACCCTTGCGCAGTTCCTGCCAGATCGTCTCGATGTCCCAGAACAAGTGATTCTCATCCTCAATAATCGGCGTGGTAAACCGATGCAGTTCCTGCATGTGCATTTTCCCATCGACCAACGCGCCGAGCAGGGCACGGCTACTGGAAGCGCCAAGATCAAAAGCCAGATAGCTCATCATGCGTTCTACGTGCGACGTTTAAAGTTAGTTGGTTTTTTGGGGGCGGTGCATCCAGAGGGGGGCGGTGGCAAACCAAAGCAGGGTGCCCACGGCCATCAGCGTGGCATGGGTCTCCCAGGTGAGGGTACCCCCAAAGACCAGAAAGGCCGGGACAACCGTCAACAATAGCCCCACCATGCTAAGCACAACAAACAAGGTTTTCATATCACATCCGGTCGTTCACATTCCCGTTGGGACACGGCATGCCGTGTCCCAACAAAGGCATGCCATATCCGAAAAATCCAGCTTCTCATTTCCGCTGTTGCCCCCACCCCATTCCGATATAAAGAACAACGGCAATAAACCACCCTGGCAATCCCAGAAAAAAGATCTCTAATCCCCACACCGCATTGATGCCCCAACAGGCCGCCAGCGTACCGATCCAGGCCACACCTGCGGGCCAACTAAAGACCAGCGACTTCCATTCGGCATAATTGGAACGCAACCCCAACCGGGGAAACAACCAGTAATCGGCAAAAATGACGGCCCCCATCGGCATGAGCAATAAACCGTAAAGGGCGACAAAATCGAGCAGGCGCATCATCAGCGCCGGGAAAAGTGCGGCCAGGGTGGTTATTGCCCCGACGGCTAGGGTGACCTTCCAGCGTTTCCAGTTGGGCGAGATGGTTTGCATCGCTAGGCCCGCACGGTAGATGGTCGGGTTGGCCGTCGTCCAACCGGCAATCACGACGGCAGCAAGTCCGGCTACGCCTGCGCCCAGGTAGGCGATGGGGCCCGGAGCGATTTCGCCGGAGGATTGCAAAGCCAGGGCTACCAGAATCCCGGATGCCAGCCATGCCACAAAGTGCCCCAGGTACATGCCGAAAGCGCTGAATAACCCGTACTGCCATTTCCGGGCGTACCGCAGGATGGTCATGTCTGCCATGCCGATGTGCATCGCCATATTGCAGAACCAGGCAAAAAACAACACATGCCAGAAGGTGAACTTCGACTGTCCCACTAACGGCACGCCGGTCCAGATTTTCTCATGCGCCACGGTCCAAAAATCATTTAACGACTGTATGCCCAACTGCGGCAACACGGCCAGGGCACAGGCCACAAACACCAGGAGCATCCAGGGGGCCGCAATTTTCGAGAACCGGGCAATTTGCTCAAATCCCAGAATCGCAAAAAGCGTGACGACGGCCCCTACCGCTAACACCGTGATCACCCATCCCACGCTATTCGGATAGAGGTCATTGAGGCCGGGCATGGCCATGTTAAAGGGAATACCCACAGCGGTAGCCGCCACCGAGATCATTGCTCCAGCCAGGAAACAAAACATCAAGGCATTGACGATGTTGTATGCAAACAGTAGGTTAGGGCCAGTAATTTTGCGCAACATCCAGTAGAGGTTCAGGCGGGTCCGTGTGGCGATGGGTGCACATAAAAAGGTCCAGGACAGGACCGCCAGCAGGTTTCCGATCAACAACCCCCAAATCAGGTCATCAGCGGCCACACCATGTGCCACAAACAAGGGGCCGATGACAAATTCTGTTCCGGCAACATGCTCCCCAGCATACAACCCGATAAAATTGCCCGGCCCCTGAAGCCGGCCTTCAGCTACCGGCTCCCGATCAAATTCATTGATGGCATCAAGCCGTTGTGCGAGAGAAGAATCTGCCTGTGCCATAGATCAGGGGCCTTCGGATTCCTTGCCTTCAACCGGCGTAAACCGATCCAGAAGAATATTACGATTCAAGGCCCCATTGTCAATGGCATATATGAAACGTTTCAATCTTTCCTCATTGAATATGATCTGATCGATTACCTATCATGCCTCTTGATTGGTTTTTGGTATTTTTCGGCCCGGTCGAGGCCGGGCGCTACACGGTTATTCTCATGGCTTCTTTTGTAGAACAAGCATATGCACTTGCGTGTGATCGGTATGCGGACCTGGGCGTCGATACCGATGCGACCCTTCAACGGCTGGCAAAAATTCCCATCTCGCTTCATTGCTGGCAAGGCGACGATGTGGGCGGCTTCGAAGACCCGGATCGGGGTTTGGGTGGTGGCCTCATGGCAACCGGCAATTACCCCGGCAAAGCCCGTACCGCCGACGAACTGCGGCAAGACCTGGACGAAGCCTACCGGCTGATCCCCGGTACCCATCGGCTAAACCTGCATGCCATCTATCTGGAGAGTGACCAGCCCATCCCCCGCAACGAAATTCAACCCGAACATTTTTCCCGCTGGGTCGACTGGGCAAAGGCCAATAATCACGGCGTGGACTTTAACCCTTCCTGCTTCTCGCATCCCCTGGCCGAAGACGGCTTCACCCTCTCCCACGCCGATCCCGGCATCCAAAAGTTCTGGATCGAACACTGCATAGCCAGTCGACATGTCGGCGCGGCCTTCGGCGAAGCCCTCGGCTCGCCAGCCGTGACCAACGTCTGGATCCCTGACGGATACAAAGACACGCCCGCTGACCGCAAAGGACCCCGTCATCGGCTCAAGGATGCCCTCGATGCCGTCTTTGCCGATGCCATCGACCCGGCCTACAACCTGGATGCGGTAGAATGCAAGCTCTTCGGGCTTGGATCAGAGAGTTATGTGGTGGGTTCGCATGAGTTTTACCTCGGCTATGCCATCACCCGGAGAACCCTGTTGTGCCTGGATGCCGGTCACTTCCACCCCACCGAAACAATATCGGACAAACTCTCCTCCGTGCTGATGTATGTGGACCGGCTCTTGCTCCATGTGAGCCGAGGCGTACGCTGGGATAGTGACCACGTCGTTACTTTTACCGATGAACTACAGGCCATTATGCAGGAGCTGGTACGGGGTGAATACCTCGACCGGGTCCACATTGGATTGGACTTTTTCGATGCCAGCATCAACCGGGTAGCCGCCTGGGTGATTGGCACCCGCAACGCGCTGCGTGCCTTGTTGATGGCCCTGCTCGAACCCATTGGCCTGCTTCGCCAGGCTGAACAAGCCGGAGATTATACCTCCAGACTCGCCTTGCTCGAAGCCCAAAAAGGACTACCGTTCGGGGCCGTATGGGACTACTATTGCCTCCAGAAGAATGTGCCCATCGGCATCGGCTTTATGGATGAAATCCTTGCCTATGAGAAAAGGGTTCTCGCTTCGCGCTAATCCGCCGCGTTTGGTTCACCGATGACATGAACCGTGCGGGTCGGGAAGGCCATCTCCAGTCCATGCCGGTCGACCAGTTCCATGATTTGCAAGAGGATATCTTCCTGGATGTTCATGTAGGCATCCCAAGCTACCGTGTTGGCAAAACAGAGGATGAGGATATCCAGGCTAGACCCGCCAAACGACTCAAAAACAGCCGTGCCGCTATCCGGGGCCAGACCGGGATGTTGGTCCAGCAATTGACGCAAGTCAGTGAGAAAGGCCCGCATTTGATCGGCGGTGGTATCATACGTCAGGCCGAGTGAGAACTTGATCCGCCGCCGGGGCCGCATGGAATGGTTGGTAATGGAGGAACTGGTAAATTTTTGGTTCGGCACCACCACCAGAGATTTATCGAACCGCCGGATGCGGGTGGTCCGGAAACCGACTTCTTCAACAACCCCTTCTACCCCTTCTACCTCTACGATATCACCAATCTGAAACGGCTGATCGGTAAAAACAATCAACGAGCCGAAGAAGTTGGCCACCGTGTCTCGGGCGGCCAGGGCCAACACCAGCCCCCCAATACCCAGGCTTGCAATCAGGCTGGCAACATCCAGGCCCAGATTCTGGATGATGAGGATACTGATGATGAGCGTCGCGAACACCTTAAACGACTTCCGAAGCAGTGGGATCAGTTGATCATCGAGCTTGGTTTCCGTTTTGACCACCACCCGGTTCATGATCCGGGCCATCAGGTCGACGATGCGGAAGACCAGCCAGATCACCCCGATGCCCATTGCAATTTCCAGTCCCTTCTGCACCACCAACCGCACATTCAGGGGCTCTGTGGGCAGTTCCAGCAGATCCGCCACCACATACCAGATGCTGATCTGTACGATGAAGCCCAAAGGACCGGGGATGAGTTCGACCAAATCCTCATCCCACCTAAACCGGGATTTGGCCGCCTTCCGCTTTAAGACCCCGGAAAACACCCCTCGAATAACGTTTTTGCTGAAGAGGCTCAGGGCCAACAGGACAAAGGCCGCGAGGACCTGCCCAGCGGGTACATCCCAGAGAATACGCTGGTTGATGAAGTCTGTAAATTCCTGCATAGAATGGATTTATCTATAAACGATGCACGTGCCGTGAATCCGCCAAACATACTAGGCAATCCTGATACTGTAAAGCAAAGTTTGGATTTATTCATTTTAGTGACTGATGTTACGCCGCTGGTCGTTGATGTTGTGCAATTCGACCAGGTCGAATGGGCCAAGACTGCGTAACATGACTTAGTGGCTGTGTCGGCTTTATTTCGTTTGGGCGCGCTGCATGAGGCATCCCTCCAAAGCCCCCTTGAGTGCCAAGGCATCTTCCGGCGTATTGTACACATGTGGGGATACCCGTAGCGCATGGCCTCGCGTAGAGACGTACACGTGCTGATCCGCCAGCGCTGCTTTTACCGCCTTGACCTCCATCCCATCCGGGAGCCGAATACCAAACAGATGCGCCCCCCGATGGGCTTCGTCTTCGATCCAAAACCCCATTTCACGAAGTTCGGTCAATACATCCGCCATGAGGCTCCGGCAATACATCTGTATGTTGGTAGGCCCCCAGGACAGTACATGGTCCAAGCCGGCTTTCAACATGGGAATCAGGATAAAATTGCTTCGCTCCCCGACATCATAGCGAATGGCTCCCGGTTGATAGGCCTTTTGATAAGCCACCAACCCTCCGAAGTTTTCACTTCCTTTCCGGGTAATCCAGTTTTCCTCCAGGGGTTGTCCCTCCATCATGCGCGAACCGTAATAAGCCACGCCAATGCTGTACGGCCCCATCAACCACTTGTACCCTGCACAAATCAGTGCATCTGGCTTGAGGGTTTGTACATCAAACGGCAAGGCCCCTACCGACTGCGTCCCGTCAACGACAAACCAGGCCCCTACCGAACGGGCTTTTTTGCCGATGGCTTCCAGGTCGAACCGGGTCCCATCAGCCCAATGCACATGCGGAACCGTAACGAGAACGGTTTGCCGGTCGATGGCCGACAGTACCGCTTCATTCCAGGCGGCTCCACGGTCATGGCGGGTATCCGGGGCATTCACGACGCGCAGATTGGCCCTTGAAGCCTCTGCCAATCGCATCCAGGAATAAACGTTGCTGGGGAATTGTTCGTGCAAGACCACCAGATTCTGCCCCGCCGATACCGTTACATTTTGCGCGACCGTCGCCAAACCATACGAAGCCGATGGCAAAATGGCGATCTGTTGATGATCCCCTGCATGAATTAGGGAAGCAAACTGTTGCCGGACGGCATCTGAGGGATCGAAAAAGTCTTCGGGTTGAATCCTATAGGGCCTACATTTATCCTGTACCCCCCTGATACCGGCAGCTTCGACGGCCTTTGACAGCGGCGACATGTAGGCACAATTCAAATAATGGTGCCCAGAAGGCAAGGAGAAATGATCAGCCTGGCAAGAAAGCATTATTGTTTACTTCGTACAGTCGGCTTACGCCTCGTGTAGTGATTGGTGACTGAGGCCGGTAAAATATATAACTCAAGTTGTGCCATTCCTGCATGTAGAAGCATATACGTGTTGCGTGAATCGGGATGAAATCACGCAATACGCACCGCCGGGCACCGGCGGACGCAATACGGCCCGATTTGAAAATCAACGAACAGCACACAACTTGGATTATATAATAAGCGTTCTTTAATAACATTGTGCAAGCGTACACGGGTTGCCGCTCTACCACCGATATGCTATACCTCACTTGAAAACGCTGTTTGGCAGATGAATTTAGTGAAGGATGCCCTGTTGATATTTGAGGCAGCCCTAACCGGGGTGCGGCCTGATGTACTTATGCGCCAGGCTCAGGTGAAGCACTTGTTTCATGATGCTGGTGCACGGTTTGAACGAATCTGTGTAGTGGGCGCAGGAAAAGCCTCCATGGTGATGGCAAGTGCACTTGAGGGGTTGCTTGGAAACCACATCAATGATGGCCTAGTGGTAGTCCCTCATGGGTATGTATCATCCTACCCTGCGGTCTTGCCGTATCCCACCCAGATTGAGGTCGTTGAGGCCGGGCATCCGGTGCCTGACCGGGCGGGATTTGAAGCCTCTGTCCGTGTACTCGACCGGGCAACTTCTTGCACAGAAAGAGACCTAGTGATTGCACTGATTTCCGGGGGCGGCTCGGCACTCTGGCCTGCCGTTGTAGAAGGGGTGCCCTTTGCTGATGCCCGCGAGACCTACATGCAACTGTTACATTGTGGGGCCACGATTCACGAAGTCAATACGGTTCGCAAGCATTTGAGTCGGCTGGGGGGCGGACGGCTGGCCGCAGCCACGAAAGCCACGGTCTATGCCCTGGTGTTGTCCGATGTGGTGGGGGATGATTTGTCCACGATTGCAAGTGGCCCCTGCTCACCGGACCCCACCACCTTCGCCGATGTCCGTTCGATCCTCCACCAATATGCCCTATGGCCTTCCCTCCCACCTTTGGTGCGGGCTTATATCGAACACGGATTGAAGCATGAGGAAGATGAAACACCAGCGCCTAGTAACCCCGTATTCGACCGGGTCCACACGCTACTCCTGGGCGGGAACGGACATGCCCTGGCCGCGGCTTCAAAAGCGGCAAAGGACCTCGGCTATACCCCGCAGGTCGTCCAACACGATCTGATTGGCGAAGCCCGTATCGCTGGCCCTCAACTGATCCACCATGTTCTGAGCCAACCCGCATCGGATCTGCCCCGGTGTTTCCTGTGGGGCGGAGAAACAACAGTGACCGTTACTGGTCGGGGCAAAGGGGGGCGCAACCAGGAACTGGTCTTGGGGGCCTTGTCTGTGTTTCCAGAGAAGGGGCAGCCTCTGCTCCTCTTGAGTGGTGGCACCGACGGTATCGACGGACCGACAGACGCAGCCGGGGCCTGGGTTACACCGGATACCCGAACACGCGCTCAAACCCTGGGGCTTGATGCCTCAATCTATCTTGCGGAAAACAATGCCTACCCCTTCTTCGACGCCCTGAAGCAACTGCTCAAACCCGGTCCTACCCACACCAATGTGATGGACCTTCAGATCCTGCTGACGGCCCTGTAATGCCGGCCTCACACCGTCCATTTCGTTAGGCAAAGGAGAAAACCACGCCCAAGGTTATGACCAGCAAGATCGCAGACAGGATCCGGTAATTGAGGTACCACGGCATGCCTTTCAGACGTTCAGTATCTTCCCGGTAGAGGGCTGGTGTCCAGACGTAGGTCTCGGTTTCCCTGGGCGGTGGGTCCGTCATCAGGCTCACCACCACGATGACCGCACTACACAAGATAAACAGTAGCGGAGCTACATAGAGAAAGTGAATCGACGGTTGAAAGGTCCCCAAAAGGATCAGGCAAACAAATCCAACCATGAGACCTGCAAAAGCGCCATCGGCGTTGGTTCGTTTCCAGAAGACACCGAGGATAAAACAGGCCACGATGGGTGGACTCAGGTAGGCCAGAATGGCTTGCAAGTACTCCCAAAGCGATGGAAAGCGTACAATTTGCGGTGCCCAGAGGGTAGCCAGGATCATCACGATAACCGTCGTAATCCGACCAACCCAGACCAGCGTTTGGTTAGGGGTGTCCGGGCGGAATTTCTTGACGAAGTCCATCGTGACCAGGGTCGAAACGGCATTCAACGTCGAGTCGATACTGGACATGATGGCGGCAACCAACGCCACGAGCATAATCCCGCGTATCCCAGCCGGCAGCAGGTCGAACATCAGGGTTGGAAATACCATATCCGGGTTGTCGAGAGCCGGGTACAGCAAGATGGCGAAAGTGCCGGGCAATACCATGAGAAAAATCACCGGGACCTTCAGCAGGCCGGCGAACAAGGCACCCCATCGGCCATGGTCCAGGTTTTTCGACCCCAGCGTCCGTTGCACCATAAACTGATTGTTGCACCAGAAGTAGAACCCGAGTAAAGGCACGCCGGTAACCAATCCCAGCCACGGCATCGTCGGATCATCCAGCGGGCGAATAAGACTCAATTTAGCTGCCGGAACGGCATCCAGTACGGCTTGCCAGGACCCCCCAATCTTGTCGAATGCAATCCAGGCAATGGCTGTTGCCCCAATCAGCAGCAACACCGCCTGAATGGCATCTGTGTAGACGACCGCTTTTAACCCCCCGACAGCCGTATACAACCCTGCCAGAATGGCGAGCACCACGATAGATTGCCACAGCGGAATACTGGGAAATGCCAACTGAACCACAAGGGCAGCCGCATACAGCCCGCCTGCTGTTTCAATCATCACATTGCCCACGACTGTGATACCAGACATGTAGAAGCGGGACCGCTGATCAAACCGTTTTTCCAAAAACTCCGGCATCGTGTAGACGCGGGACTTCAAGTAGAAGGGCAGGAAAAAGATGATAAAGATGATCAGAATGACCACCGCGAACCATTCGTAGTTGTACACCGCGATGCCCGTTCCGTAGGCACTACCTGCCAACCCGATCAGGGTACTGCTCGATATATTCGATGCAAACAGCGAGAGTCCGATAAGGGGCCACGTGAGCGTGCGCCCGGCCAGAAAGTAATCCTCCGTGGTTTTGGTCTTCCGCCCCACATAAAATCCGATCCAAATAATGATGACAACGTAAACACCGACTGTGATCAGGTCGGCAGTAGTCAAGACAAATTGCGGCATATCTTGGACGGTTTGGTGGGCATTGAATGCAAAGCGGTGGGAGCCGGAGGAGATACAGGGCACGGGCCTTGCCGCAATTTAGCAACTCCACCCCGTCAACGCCAATTTTTTTCGTGCGGCGTACACCGTCCTCTTAAAACCTGTGTCGCACGTAGTACGTCGCACGTGTATTTTTTCATACCATTCTAGCACATCATTGCGTTGCCCTCCTTTACCTTTGCGCCACGTTACCCTTTTACCCGTTGGAGATGCAGGAAAAGACGACAGAAGTAGGACAGAAGGTGCTCTGGGTCCTCTTTCCCGGTGTTTTGATGGGCGCCCTCGACATTGCCATGACCGGGCCGGCACTTCCGGCTATTCAGGCGCATTTTGCGTTGGATGAACGGGCCGTTGCCTGGGTCTTTGCCCTGTTCGTCCTTTGCTCCCTGATCGGCACCCCGTTGATGGCGAAGTTGTCTGACACCTTTGGCCGTCGAAAGGTCTTTATCTTCGACATTTTCTTGTTTGTCACGGGGGCCCTCATTGTTGCTTTTGCACCGACGTACACCCTCTTTCTTGTAGGCCGTGCCCTGCAAGGGCTAGCCGTCGGCGGGGTATTTCCGGTTGCGAGTGCCGTCATCGGCGATGTGATTCCCGTTGAACGGCGGGGCCGTATCCTGGGCCTGATCGGAGCCGTGTTCGGCGTAGCATTTCTGATCGGTCCGCCCCTGGCTGTAGCCCTGATGGTGGCGCTGGACTGGACCTGGATCTTTCTGGTCTCCGTACCCGTCGGCCTGACGGTGATCCTGTTGGCGTTTCGCTTGCTGCCCGTCTCCAAACGCCCCCCCGAGCGAGCGCCTTTCGACTGGGCCGGAATGTTGGCCCTGGTGTTCATCCTCGGTGCGCTGGCTTTTGGCGTGAATCAGATGGATACCCGTTCTGCCGGTATTGGCTTTACCTCAATCAGGGTCTGGCCATTCTTGCTGTTTGCCCTCACCCTGATTCCAGTATTCAACCACCTGGAGCGCACGGCTGTAAATCCAATGGTCCGATTGGGGCTTTTTAAGTCCCGAGAAGTTCGGATTGCGTGCGCCCTTTCAGTCGGTTCTGGTTTTACTGAGGCGGCGCTTATTTTCATCCCGGCATTTACCATTGCCGCATTCGGCATTTCCCGTTCACAGGCTGGCCTGCTGATGATGCCGCTGGTGCTGGCCCTGGCCTTTGGTTCCCCGACCATTGGCCGAATGCTGGACCGGGTCGGCGCTCGTAAGATCGTCATCTTGGGAACGGGCCTCCTCACGTTGGGCATGATGGCCTTGGCAGGATGGGGCATGTACAAATCGGTCTACTACCCGGCCACCATCCTCATTGGCTTGGGACTGGCCTGTGTATTGGGAACGTCTCTCAACTACATTTTGCTTAATGAAACCCCGGTTGAAGACCGAGGCACCGGCCAGGGGTTGCAGTCTTTGTTCCTGGGAATTGGGCAGTTGATCGGCAGTGCTTTTATCGGCGCGTTGGTCACTTCACAAGGCGGTGGGATCAGGGGGTATCAGATCGCCTACGCCCTGATTGCCGTCGTGGCGCTCCTGCTAAGCCTCGCATCCAGCCGCCTGAAGCGGCATCATCCTGTGCGCTTATAACTTGCTACTCTTTCGTAATGCTGAACGATGAAGCCGGTAAACCATCGGCATTGAACAGGGTGGCTTCAGCGCCGTTGGTCCAGGCATACCGCACAGCGGCTGGATGCCGCACTTGCGAGCTGGTTACCACAACCGCATCTCCTTCGATCACCGCTTCACCGGGTACAAACTGGCCATCCGATCCGGCGATTTCAAATCCAGTCAGCGGTTCGGTCTTCGCCATTAATCCTTTGCCGATCCTACGGAACTGTACCGTGGCCCGCCGCCCTTCTACCGTGAGTGCGTCAACCTGAGGCCCCGTGTGCATCAAGCCAGATTGTCCATAGGTTTGAACAAGCGCCCAACCGGCCAACCGTTGACCGACGGCCTGTTTATTTCCGGGATGGATGTTGTCCACATTACCAACGTCCAGGGTAACGACCATGCCGGTATTGGGTGTCGCCTGGCTGAGCCGCTGGGCCTCCCGAAGTTCGGCGGATTCAGGACGGGCTGGATCGGCATACCGATAGGGTGCAATTTGGACAAAGTAGAATGGAAAATCCCCCAAATCCCAGACAGCCCGCCAACTCTCAATCATTTTGGGAAACAGCCGTCGATACTGCTCGGCGCGCCCGACGTTGGACTCGCCCTGGTACCAGATGGCTCCTTTGATGGTATAGGGTACCACGGGCACAATCATCGCATTGTACAGTACCGTCGGCGTATGCTGGTTGAACGGCATCTTTAATTGGGGCCGAGAGGCAAAATGCTCAGGCGTAGGCCCAAAGACGAAAAATCGATCCTGGGCAAATTCGGCAACCGGCAGGTAAGACCAGGCGCCTGCGAGGGCCAATGCCCGATCCGGTTCGCTGGCCGGGTACAGCCGCATCTGGTCCAGCTGACCGCCAAGGCCCCCACCGCCTCCCGTATCCACGACCCGAAGGGCAATGGTTTGTGGCCCGGCCTCCACAATGGAATCGGGAACGGCATATATACGAGGCGCTTGCCACATCCCCTGGACTTCAGTTGCTCCAACCCGCTGTCCGGCAAAGTAGGCCTGGTCCATGTCATCAATCGGACCGAGTTCCAGGGTAAGCGATTGTCCCGTCCATGCTTCGGGAATATCGATGGTGCGCCGGTACCATACCGCGCCATCGAATTGCCCCAATTCGGCATTTTCCCATTGCATCGGAAGGTCCATCTGAGGCCAGGCAGTATGCACATGTGCCCTGGAGGCGAGCGCTGCATCGTCGAAATCCAGATTTGCCCACCGGGTTTCGTCGGGCGCGTCGGGGACGGTGATTTGCTTGCGCTCGTTTAACCAGGTGTTCAGGGCTTCTCGCTCAGCTTTGTTGGATGCCATGCTTTCGAGGGCTTCATCAAAGTCTTCGAGTTCGGACAGATGACTGGCTGACGTCCACGCTTCAGCGGGGGTCCCGCCCCAACTGGTATGAATGATACCCACAGGAACCCCCAATTCTGTATGGATGCGTCTGGCAAAAAAGTAGGCTGTTGCACTGAAGGACCCCGCTGTTTCCGGAGAGGCCATGGCCCAATTTCCCTCCATGGTCTCCAGCGGTACTTCAGAGATATTTTTGGTGACGGTAAACATTCGAATACCGGGGTAGTCGGCATTTTCGATTTCCTCTGCTGAATTCAGGATGGGGTCATTCGGAGGCCAACCGGCCAGGGGCATCTCCATGTTGGACTGCCCGGAAGCCAGCCACACTTCACCCAGCATCACATCCACATATTTAACGGTCCGGATGCCAGCAAAGATTTCAACTTCATAGGGTCCACCGGCCTCCTCCGTATCCAATGCGACGTGCCACTGCCCATCTGCTGCAGCTTCAACCTTGGCCAAACGCCCCCAGCTCCCCATCACCGTAACCATCGAACCGGGCGTGGCTGTCCCCCAAAACGCCACCGATGTCTCCCGTTGCAATACCATATGATCACTGAACAGCGGGGATAACGCCAGGTCTTGCTCAGGCGGAATACAACCGGCCAGGCCACAAAATAGAAGAAGAAAGAAAAGGGATTTCATATGACTGTTCGTTATCGAAGTTGGTATGCAGCGCGGAGGGCATCCAGCCAGGCCTGGGCCATCAGGTAGTTCCCAGCGGGCGAGGGGTGCACGCCGTCCGGGCACCAGAAGGAAGGCGGGGCTTCTTCCAGCGCTTCATCAAAAAGCTGTTGGTAGGGAATCCAAACGGCTTGATACGCTTCGGCTACGCTGGCAGCCGCTTCCCGATACTTTGGAAACGCTGGAAACCACTTGCTTGACACAGCCGTCCCTCCCACCACGGCAAAGGGTTCGCCGATGATAAGTTTTACTTCAGGTAAGGCTTCCTTGGTGCGGTCCAGCAGGGTGCGAAGATCAGCCTCATAGACCTCCGGGGTACCCTGGTATTCATGGGTGAGCGTATGCCAGAAATCGTTGACCCCAATGAGGAGACTCAGCACATCCGGTCTAAGGTCGAGGCAATCGACCTCCCACCGTGCAGCCAGTTCAAACACCTTGTTTCCACTAATCCCACGGTTGTAGCATTTCCATCCGCTCCCAGGGTTTTTCCCCAGGAGTTCCCCCGTGATCAACCCAACGTACCCACTGCCCATACTCCCCGGTGTATTGGCCGCCTGAAACCGGCGCTCCCGACCGCCATCCGTGATGGAGTCCCCCTGAAAGACGATCACACGTTGCGCAGCCGACGGGAGCGAGGAACGGTTGGTTGAAGCAGCAGCCATTGCAGGCATGATCATGCCCAACCCAGCGCCGAGGAGCGCGTTGTGAATAAACTTCCTGCGGTTGGATTTCTGAGATTCCATGTTCAAGTACAGTTAAACGTCACAAATGGAAATGGCCTGTCCCAAGGAGGAAAGCGGAGCGCGCTTCGGAATAAATTCCTGTCCAACAAACCCTTCATACCCCGTGTCTACGATGGCCTTGGTGATGGCTTTGTAGTTTAGCTCCTGGGTATCGTCAATTTCATTTCACCCTGGGTTCCCCCCCGTGTGGTAGTGCGCAATGTAGTCCTTATGCTCACGCAGGGTGCGGATGACATCCCCTTCCATGATCTGCATGGCTTCCAGGCTCAGGTTCGGGTAACACCATTTGCAAACGGAATGGTTTACGTTGCCTTTCAAATCTGGCAATTGGGGTGCTGCTTGACCGGGGGCAACCGTCCATCCAAGGGCGGCTGTACCCAACGCGCCGGTACGAACAAAATCTCGTCGGTTCATGTGGTGCAGAAGTGGGTTGTGTAAACGGAGGGTGGGGTCTACCTTTGAAGATACTGTTTTCTTATTGAAAATCGACCCTGTATTTCAATGGTAATCCAAGCCCCGAATCGCATCCGGCATGTCTACACCCAATCCCTTGTTGCGCCCCCCGAGAAGGTGTTTCTCCTGCTCTGTCCAGTTCGGGAGGTAGATTGGGAGCCGGGTTGGCTGCCGGACCTCGTGGTGTCTGAATCCGGTGTGGCCGAACCTGAGTGTATTTTTATTTCGCCGGGCCAACCGGCCCCCTCCATCTGGATCATTTCCTACCACAATCCAGACCGGTTTGAAGCCCATATGTATAAAGTGACACCCAGGCATACGGTTTGCAAACTGGAGATTGCCCTGTTCCCGGACGGGAAACGAGGTACCAATGCCGATATTGCCTATACCTACACGGCCATTGGCCCTTCCGGCGATGCGTTTTTGGAGACCTTTACCGAGACCTGGTACGCCCAGTTTATGAGAACGTGGGAACGTGCTTTGAATCATTACCTGACAACCGGGAAATTATTGGGATCGTGAGGAGTAGGGCTTTTTTTGCGGGAGGTCTGGTCGAGACCGGACCCTACTGGATTTCGATGATGTGGATGCGATAGGTCGTGAAACGGGGGGCGCCGGGCGCGAAGGTGCCAAAGGTACGGACGGCGGTGCGTTGACCGGGTTGAAACGGTGGTTCCGAGGCGGAGACGATCCAACTGGGGTTGCTATGCATCACTTGCGCTGCATCATCTAGCCAATCGACTTGTATCTTGAGGCGTTGGATCGCACGTGGCCCCGTATTGGCAACGGCGAGCGTCAGGTCGTGCCGCCACTGGTTGAGCAGGTCGTTGTGCGTCACTACACTTTCCCGTTCTTCAAAGGCAACTTCCTGGTTCGGGTGCGGCACGTCCCAAACGACTTCTTGGGCCGGCATTGCGGCATAGGTATCCGGCGCAGGGGCGCGTTCTATATTGGCCAAGGAGAATTCTACCTGCTCCACATCCGGAGCCTTTTCCTTCTCAAAGATCAGCTTGTGAAACCCGCGGACTTCTCCCGGCCTCAGGTAGGGATGATGGCTTTCAAGCACATCGACCGTTTTCTGAATCAGAACCGCTCCGGTACGGTCTTTCCCTTCCATCCTGAACTGCAAAGCATACACCTCGTCACGTTGCGTAGCGAGGTGCGCCTTCAAAGCATAGGCATAAGAGGAATTGTACCGCCGCATCGTCGACTCATGCACAGAGATCGACAACCCCTCGGTGGTTTCATCTGTCAGAAGTTGCACCTCCGGGTGCCATTCGGAAGGTCGATCCTCAAGGGGTACAGGGCTCGAACGCGTAATCGGCACTTCCAGGGCTGGCATGGGAGCGGGCGTCTGTTGCCGTTCATGCATCAACCCCCAGGCCATGACCGCCATCAGCGCAATGACCATTAGCCCGATGGCCGTCATCAGGGCCACCACCTTTCGCTTGTTTCGGGGAACTTTGAGTGCTGTCAGCAGGGTGTATGACGGCTGGTGTTGGGGATCAAGCCGGATGCATCGCTTCACGTAGGAAAGTGCGGCTTCCCGATCAGTTCCATCGTGCCGAGCCAGCCACCGGGCCTGATGCGCCAGGGCCAGCTTGTGGAGCAGGGGCACCTGCAACGGGCGCAACGCCACCGCCTGGCGGTATTCCTGAATGGCTTCATCCCAGTGATGGTGCGCTGCGAATGTCAAACCTCGTTGCTGGTGGTCTTCGACAAGTTCTGCAACATGCGCCCGGTCTGCCTCATCCAGACCCAGGTCTGCGGCAATCCGTTCGAGGTCGGCCTCGGTGAGGCCGTCGTCCTGCTGATCTTGCACATCCAACAAGCGCTGGATGTATTGCTGTAAGAGGTGTTCACGATCCGGCATGAGGTGCACCAGTTGGGTGGGAAGTGCGATATTTCCTTCTCAAATCGTGCCCCCAAGCTACGGTCTTTCTCCCAATTTCTCAAAAGCAACCATGATGCAGATCAACTGGTCTTCGCATTGGGCTTTCAATATTCCGTGGGATTGGTATTTTGTGGCGGCCAATGCAACCTCTTTTTTCACGTTCTAATCCCATGCGTGTATGCTCAATTACATCTGGGCCGGCTTGCTGATCCTGAGCCTGGTTTTTGCGCTGATCACCGATTTCTCAGCCCTTAGCCAGGATACTTACCGCAACAAACAGCCCCTGCCGGTCACCCTCAACTTCCCTGCCGGCTACCAACCCGATGCCCGGCGTATGCCGGTGGAAGTTCAAATTGATCCCGGCACCTACCAGCAATTTTACAACGTCGAGTCCCGCCCTGCAGCGTCCTTGACAGGCGTACTGATTCAGAGTGAGGACGGCAGAGAGGTTCGGTTTGCGAAAGATGCCTCCCTACCAGAACCGCTCCAAACCATCCGTAGCTTCACCGGGAAACGCGATAACCAGTTGCTGGCCGCTGTTGGGGCCTTGCCTGATTCGGCAGGTGCCATGGTTGCTACTACAATCACCTTTCGGCCGGTGCAGTTCGTGAAGATGAATGCGATATCGGAGGCCGCCTTTGATTTTGCCGAGACGGCAGTCTCCATTGCCCTCTCGCTGATCGGCATTCTGGCGCTGTGGCTGGGCCTCCTGAAGATTGCTGAAGCATCGGGCTTGATTAATACGTTGGTCCGCATCGTGCAGCCGGTCCTCCGCCCCATATTTCCGGAAATTCCGAAGGACCACCCCGCGATGGGCTTGATTGCGCTCAACATCACGGCCAACATGTTGGGACTTGGCAATGCGGCAACCCCGCTGGGGATCAAGGCGATGGAAGAACTCCAAACCCTCAACCCCGATCAAGAGACGGCCACCAACTCGATGGTCACGCTCCTGGCCCTCGACACAGGCAGTGTGCAACTGGTCCCCCCGGCCTTGCTCGTAGCCGTAATGGGATTACAAGTCAACCAACTCATTTTCGCCATCATTCTGGCGACGTTGGTCTCGACGTCCGTCGGCGTGATTGCGGCCAAACTTCTGCAACGGTTTCCCCGCTTCAAGGCCACCGATCCCAACCGAATTGCCACCGCTTAACCTGTCTGATTTATGGAAGTCTTTCGCTCCATGCTCACCATTGCCTCTATTTTTGTCATCCCCTTGCTCATTGTGGGCTTTCCCCTCTATGGACTCTATAAGAAGGTCCCGGTTTATGAAGAGTTTGTCGAAGGCGCAAAGGAAGGCTTTTCCGTGGCCGTGACCATCATCCCCTACCTCGTTGCCATCCTGTTTGCGATTGCCATGTTCCGGGCCTCCGGAGCACTGGACTTTATGATTGAGGGCTTACGGCCCATGCTGGGCTGGCTGGGGGTGCCTGCAGAATTGGTCCCCATGATGATCGTACGCCCCCTGACCGGCTCCGGCTCAGCCGCCATCGTGGTCGATATGATCAGCCAGTTTGGGGAAGATTCGGTCTTGGTCAAGATGGCTGCGACGATGTTTGGCTCGACGGAAACGACGTTTTACGTGATCGCGGTCTACTTCGGCGCGGTGAACGTGAAGAAAACGCGGCATGCCGTACCGGCCGGTTTGCTTGCCGATTTCGCCGCGGTCTTTGCATCGGTCTACATTATCCGCTGGATGTTTGGATAATATGGGGATGATTTGTGATTGCGCATTGGTGATCACAAACCATCAATCACCAATACTTTATTACTCCACGATCCCCCCCTCCCGTGCAGCCCCCTCGTTACACCGTCCATCCGCCATCGGTCTGGGCCCTGAAATCGGCCCTGTTTCCGCCGATGCGCATGCTCTGGCGACCGCGTGTATTGCATCCAGAGAACATCCCCACCGGTGCATGCTTCATCTATGGGAACCATGCCAACAACATGGATCCCTTCCTGATTAACCTGTTCACAAAGGAAGTGACCGCCGGGGCCATGGCGCACGACCACGTCCGAAAAGGGCTCTTTGCCGCCCTGCTTCGTGGGATCGGCATTTTCCCTACCCGAAAACAGGTGCCGGAACCCCATCTGATTCGGACGCTCTTTCGGCTCTTGCAACACAACCGTCAAATTGTGATCTACCCGCAGGGCGGACGCAGTTGGAATGGACAACCAACGACCACCTGGCTGCCGGCGACCGTCAAGCTGTTTATGAGGGCCGGGGTACCGATTCATCCCGTGTTTGTCCATGGATCGTACGTCGGGTGGCCACGCTGGGCTGCGTATCCCCGTCCGGCCCGCATCAAGGTGGAATTTTTACCTCCTGTCACGCTCAACAGAAAAGATGACCCAGAAGAAGTAACCCGTAGGCTCCAGGCCCTCATAGACCACGACGAAAACGTAGTCGAGACGGCATTACGCCCCAAACGGGCGTATCAACCCGCTAAAGGGATCGAAAAGTTGCTCTACCGTGATCCGGATACCGGAGCAATAAATGGCCTCTATACGCCAGATGGCTACCTCGTCCAAAACCAGGCTGGAACTCTCAAGTATCGGATGCACCCGGACAGTCGGCTGGAAGACCTCAATGCCGGCACTCTGCATACGACGGCGGAATTGTATGACCGCATTCGGGCCCTCCCCCTGCCCCATGCCCAGGGCGGGCCTTTGCTCCGGCAACGGGTAGACGTCTTTATCGAAAAGGCAGAAGCCCCTCTTGCCCCGGCTGGCACACATGAGGCCCTTTTATATCTCGATGCGGTGCGCCTGAAAGGAAAGCATGAGACGCAAACCCTCTCCCTCGACCAAATCCAGTATATTGACATTGGTAAAAACACCCGCCTGCAACTGACCACGCCCGACGGGCTAACCGAATTACGTTTCTTGTACGGTGGGAGTGCGTTATGCTGGCGGGATGTGCTTTACCAACGCACAAAGAAGCCCCTGCCCTCTTCCATACAACCCACCTGATCGCCTATGACGGCCTGGACCCTCACCTTTTCAGCCCAGGATCTGTTTCTGGACTTTGCCGTGGTCAGTTTACTCCTGGTGATGGGTACCTTGGGCCGACGGTACATCCCGTTCTTGCAACGCTACTTGATTCCCAATTGTCTGGTTGCTGGATTTTTGGGCTTGTGTTTCGGCCCTGAGCTTTTGGGATGGCTGCCTTTTGAGGGCGGAAGAATGGGCATGTACGTGTATCACTTGCTCGCCATCATGTTCATTGCTGTGGGCCTCCGGGGATCGGCCACGCGGACCCGGGCGGCGGTGCATGTCGGGTTTGTTCAGATTCTGGTGTTCCTCCTGCAAGCCCTGATCGGCCTGACGCTGGCCTTGCTGCTGGTTTATTGGTTACAGCCGGACCTGTATCCGGCAGTGGGCTTGCTGCTGACGTTGGGGTTTGGCATGGGACCGGGCGTGGCGTATGCCATTGGACAGTCGTGGGAGAGTTATGGGTTTGAGGGAGCCGGGTCAATCGGATTGGCCCTGGCTGCCATTGGGTTTTTGGTGGCCTACGGAACGGGTATGATGATCGTCAACAGCGGCATACGGCGTGGGGATACCGAGTTGTTGTCCTCTCCACAGGCCATGGATCCCGAGATCCGGACGGGGATCGTCTCCACAGAGCCGGTGTGTGGCGGAAAACGGACCACCTTCTCAGGGGCCATTGATGTGCTTACGTTGCACATTGCTTTTGTGGGGATGATCTATTTGTTCACCTTTGTGGTGGTACAAACTGCGGCTTCGGCATTCACAGCCTGGGGATTGGGCGCACAGGTCCCTACCCTCTGGTCTTTCCACTTTATCGCTGCGAACTTGCTGGCCCTAGGGGTACGCCGCATCCTGAATAGCAGAGGAAGTGACCGCATACTGGACGCCGGTCTCCTGAACCGTATCACAGGACTGACCGCCGATTACCTGATTGCGTCTTCCATCATGGCCATCAGCGTGCAGGTGGTCTGGACGTATGCCCTTCCTATTGCCCTGTTGGTTTTGGTGGGCACACCCCTGACGTACTTCGTGGTGAAGTGGGCCACAGAACGGACGTTTACGGACTACCCCTTCGAGCGATTTATTGGCCTGTATGGAGAAATGACCGGCACCTTGACCTCTGGTTTGGCGCTGGTCCGAGTCACGGATCCTGAATACGAAACCCCGGTGGCGCAAGACCTGGCCCTGGGAAGTGGCGTGGCCCTGACGCTGGGTTTTCCGTTGCTGTTGGTGTTAAACTGGCCGTTCACCTGGTTCAAAGGTGAGTTGATCGGGTACGCCGTGGTGATGGGCATCTGCGTCGTTTACCTGGTCTGTTTGTTGTGGGTGTGGACGCGGTTCGGGTTAAAGTTGCGGGCATAAAAAAAGCGGTGCAGGACTGGCATGTCCATGCACCGCTTATCGCCGAACAGGCGAAAGACAGAGCCTACAGTTCGATAACACTGTTTTGGCTGCCGAAGGGGGTATATTCGAAGCGGTCGGCACCTTCTTCGTTTTTCCACTCTTGGCCGTCCACGAGGTAGCGAAAGGCATAGGTAGCACCCGGCTTGAGGGAGACAGCCGTCGACCACACCCCTTTTTTCTTGGCAAGTTTCATGGTGTGCTTGTCGGCATCCCACTCGTTGAATTCACCGAGTACCGCGACGCGGTCCTGGGCGATTTCGGCCGGGAGTTCGAAGGTGACTTTGCAGGATTTGCCCTTCGGGCTATATTTTTTATTGATCATGGTCTTGGTTCAGGTTAAGGGTGATTCAGTTCGGATGCAGCGATACGACAACGGGCAAGGACCAGCCCCCATTTTCATTGGGAAGGTTGAATTTTGCTTGCCTGATTAGAGATGTCGGAACGCTATGCGCTGAATTACAGCCCAGAAGATCCCCCATTTTCCCCTTGTGAGTCAAGCAAAAAGAATAAAAGCGCTTACATCGTGAACGTATTCACCTGTCGTTCAAGCCGCGTTCAATGGATCTTCGAGATGCAGGCTGGTTGGCCTCTCTTTACGACGTATTACGCCCCTCTCCTGATGAACGCTTCCTCTTTTCTGGCGTGCCTGAAGGCTGCGGCGCATGTGTGGGCCCAGGCCCGGACGGCCTCCAGGTCTTCGGCTGAGGAGCCGGTGTCTATCTCCAGCATAGCATACACCTCTGCCGCGCTGAATTGACTCAGCCTTTGGCGCATCAGTTTACCGGCTGCACAGAAATGAGGGTCATAATAATGGTCTCCCAGAGCCACGATGCCGAAGATCAGATGTGACAGATCCGGCTCAATCATCTCTATAGCTTCATAGAAGTCGATGGCATTGTCCGGAAGTTCGCCCTCGCCCCAGGTACTGATACAAACCAGCAGTTGGTGATAGTCGGCCAGGAGTTCGGGGTAGGCATCGGCCATGTCGAGCAGGTGCACGGTAAAGCCCTCTGCTTCCAATGCTTCGGCCATGCTGTAGGCCACCGCTTCGGCATTCCCCGTTTGGGTGCCGAAGAGCAAGAGGATATCGGGAAAAGCCGATGGAAAGCCGGGCACCATTGTTATGTGGGGGGAGGGTATGGAGATTTGAGGTATGGTGGAATCTTCACGGACAAAATCGGTCTAATTCACTATTCTAGGACTTCGTTCCCGGCGTGGGGCTACCGATTCCTCCACTACCTGCCGCCTGCGCCCGTACGTTGACCGATATGTTCGGCCCGCCCGCTTGATGGGAATTGTGATCCAGTGTGTCGGCCAATTTCGCGTTGTTATTTGATTCAACCTGGCTTTGTCTTCTCGGTCAGAGACCCCGCCTGACGGCTTATTTTGTCTTACCAATTATTCGCCGTATATTTTTGGCGTACGTCCCATCGTACTGGCAAGGCTTATGCACAGTAAGCCTTGGAGGCCAAGTCTGCACATAGCGAGGAGTGCATTTGGGGATGTTTGCGTATTTTTTTCAGCATAAGAGAGATACGCATCGGGGCAAGCCTGCGTCGATGCTAACTTGGTCTGCCCAAAACAGATCCAGTGGTCCTATTTTGCTGATTGCCACGGTGCTTATCCTGACGGGTCTGGTATTTTTGCTCATGCCGGACACGCCCTACACCATTGAAGCCAAAGGCCAGCTCCTTCCCACGAAGGAATGGATGGTCACCCGCACCGCCGATGCCTACCTGAGCGCGACCCTCTACAACCACGCCCTCGGCACCCCCGAATCGTTTTCTGTAGCCCAGTTTGAACGGCAGGACGCGATGCGTTTTGTATTTAACCCCTCGGTTACCCATGATCAATTCATTCAGGCCGGGGATACCGTTGGGGTCATGCATTCGAGCATGGTCAATCGGGAATTGGCTCAGCTTCAAAGCCAGTTGGCCGTCGAGCAAGCCACCCTCAACCTGTACCTGGCCGGTGAGAAATCGGCTACGGTGGTCGAAGCCCAGCGACAGCTACGCCGTGCCCAAGTCCGAGTGGACGAGCAGGAAAAAATTGTGGCCCGGCTCCAGACACTCAAGGAGAAAGGCATTACTTCGGATCAAGAGTTGGAGATTGAGGAAGGCACCCTCCGGGTCTTGCAGTCGGAGGTTGGTATTGCCCGCGCCCGGCTGCAAACGGTTCAAACCGGCGCCAAGCCTGAACAGCTTGACCTCGTACGGGCTCGGATTGCCGGGTTGGAAAGCGAAATCGAAGCGGTCAGTCAACGGGCAGAGAACTTCACCCTGGTCTCTCCCATCGACGGCGCGTTGTACATGCGCACCCAGAGCGACACCCTGCTGGTGGTCGCGGATACGTCCCGATTCATCGTGTTTATGCCGGTCGGTTGGGATGAGCGTCCCTTCATGGAAGCCGGTCAGGAAGTTAAAATTGAAAACCCCGGTTTGCCGGGGGCCTATACGGGCCGTTTGATCCGTATGGAGAACTACGTCCACAACATGGGCGGCAAGCAGGGATTCATGGCTATGGCTGAAGTGCGCCCGGATGCGTATCTTTTACCCGGAATCATGGTAAAATGTACCATCGTTAGTGACCCGGTTTCTCCGCTGGAACAGGTCAAACGCTTTTTCAAGGCGTCATTGCCATCAAATCAATGAGGCGCTTTGAGTACAAATATCTCGTCCCCTGTGAGCGGCTTGATGAGCTGAGGGAGTGCGTACGACCATTCGTCGAGTTGGACAAGTACGCAGAGCGTTCAGGGGGGCAGTACACGGTCCGCAGCATCTACTTCGATACGCCCAGGCTGTCCAACTACCTGCAAAAGATCGAAGGCCTCAAGATGCGAAAGAAGTTGCGGATTAGAGGCTATAACAAAGCGGCCCCGGACAGTCTGGTCTTTCTAGAGATTAAACGTCGGTATGGGGTCCCGATTGCAAAGAACCGAGCCCCCCTTTACTACCGCAACTTACCGGCCCTGTTGGCCACGGGCGATTACCAGACCTACATTCGCAAGAACTTTGGGATGCCCAATGCCTATGAGGATGCCCAGCGTTTCCTCTACAATATGCACCGGCATGCCATGCGGCCTGTTGTGACCGTCGTCTATGACCGGGAAGCCTTCGTTGGCAAATTTGACCATACGGTTCGGGTGACGTTCGACAAGAACCTGCGCTCCGAGATCTTCCCTGAGATCGACAATTTGTATAGTGATGCCAAATTGCGGTATACCCACAAGGCACACTTTATCCTGGAGATCAAGTTCTTCGGCTCAACTATGCCCGCCTGGGGGCGTTCCATCGTCGCCCAATTTGGCCTCTGGCAAAAGGCATTGTCCAAGTACACCATGTCGATTGACACGCATGAAATCGCCATCGACTTTGTATCCACGGTCAGCCATACCCGGATGCCGAACGCAGACTTGTTCCATCCCCACGTTGGAGACGGCGCCAACCGCACCCCGCAGATGACCCCTGTTTACCGGGTTCCACCGCTGACTTCCCCAACAACCAAAAAATCATCCGCGTAGCCCCGTATGTTTTCGGACGCTCAAAATCTGTTTAGCTTTTCCCTCTCGCTTCAGGAGGTGGCCGTCCGTTTCCTGGTGGCGCTGGTTTGTGGCGTCATCATTTCGCTGTTTTACCGATGGACGTACCGGGGCACTAGCTATTCGGCGGCCTTCGTCACCTCGCTCATCCTCCTGAGCATGATCACCTCCAGCGTGATTATGGTGATCGGCAACAACCTAGCTCGCGCATTCGGCCTTGTGGGCGCGATGTCGATCATCCGGTTCCGCTCAGCGGTGAAGGATACCAACGACATCATTTTCATCTTCTTCAGCCTGGCGATGGGTATGGCCGCCGGTGTGGGCCTCCCCCAGGTAGCCATTACGGGTACCCTATTAATTGGGATCATTGTCTGGATCCTGACCATCACCAACTACGCCGTCCCGATCAAACGGGAGTACCTGCTCCAGTTTAACTATATCCCCAACGGCGACGGCAGTCCGGCGTACCTCCCCATCCTGCAACAATTCTGCCAACGGCATAAGATGGTCAACGTCAAATCCATCGGTGATGCTGAGGATTTGTTTGAGCTTTCCTTCTACATTAAGCTCAAAAACAAGGAGCAGAGCGAAGCCCTGATGCGGGCCCTGAGCCAGACCCACGGCGTGCACTACGCCAACCTCTTCTTCGACGAAGCCCAGGTGTAGCGGGTTATCCGGTGAAGTTGATGGCGACGGCCACCGCAAGCACCACAAAACCGAACAGGAAAAGTACGATTTGCAAGGGCAAGATCCACCGTGCCCACTTCGTCCACGGCACACCAGACAAGGACAAGGCCCCCATTAATACGGCGCTGGTCGGAATGATCAGGTTGGTAAAGCCGTCTCCCATCTGAAACGCGAGCACTGCGGTCTGCCGGGTTACCCCCAACAGATCGGCCAGCGGGGCCATGAGAGGCATGGTGAGCGCGGCCTGCCCACTGCCGGACGGCACGAAAAAGTTAATGAGCGTCTGTGTGGCAAACATCGCCATGGCAGCCACCGTAGCCCCCATACCCTCCAATGCAGAGGACAATCCATGCAGGATGGTGTCGATGATCTGTCCATCCTGCATCACGACCAAAATGCCTCGGGCCAGTCCGATGATGAGTGCGGTTGCGACGAGGTCCTTGGCCCCTTCCATAAAGGCCCGAGCCGTCCCATTGGCCCCAAGCCCACCTACGGCACCCATCACCAATCCGATAGCGACAAACAAGGCGGCGATTTCCACAATGTACCACTTAAAAACCAGTACCCCGAACACCAGCACGCCCAGGCCCATAAAAAACACCCACAACACCGACCGCTGCCGGCTCGTAAATGCCGTGTCCTCCGTATCCAGGTGCATACCATCTTTGCGTTTTTGTTCATCCAGCGCATAGGTAGGGCTTCGGGTGGGGTCTTTTTGTACCCGCTTGGCATGCCACATTACAAAACCAACGGCGAGGCTAGTCGTGATGACCCACAGCACAAGCCGGAAGGGCACCCCGGAGAACAACGGCACCCCGGCGATACCCTGGGCCACCCCTACCGTAAAAGGATTCAGGTAGGCCGCTGCAAATCCAGCCCCGGAGCCGACGAATGGGATGGCCGTCCCAACAATGGAATCGTACCCGAGGGCCAGGGAAAGAGGTACGAAAATGAGAACAAACGGTATGGTCTCCTCCGCCATCCCGAAGATCGCGCCGCCCAGGGAGAACAAGACCATAAAAATGGGGATGAGCATCAGTTCCAGGGTGCGCGATTGCCGGGAAGCCCGGACCAGATTGCGGAGTGAAGCATCAATCGCCCCTGTCTTTTGCAACACGGCAAAGGCCCCCCCCACCAATAAGACAAATGCAATAATGGGCGCAGCCTCAGGATCAACAAACCCGAGGATGGGCGCTTTTAAGATCATGCCGATGGTATGCTGGATACGGCCCCCCCAGGATACATCCTCCCGCGGCACCTCTGCATATGAACCCGGCACCACCACTTCCCGTGTGCCAACGCCCTCCACCTCAATCTGAGTTGTTTCAAAAGCCCCGGCCGGTATGATCCAGGTCAGCAGGCCAGCCAATACGATGATGGAGAAAATGATGAGGGTCGTTTCCGGCGCTTTGAAACGGGGTTGTTCGGTGGACATGGGCAGCAGGGTTTGGGGACCAGGGATAGGCTTCCCCAATAATACGGCCTCTCCAGGGAAATTGCATCCCTCTCTCAAATGGCACAGGCTGTTGCCCCCCTAGACCAGCGGTTTGGGCCTGAGGGTGGACACCAAATCCGAGACGCCGAACGGCCCCTGATAATAGAGAAAGCCTTCTCCGTAGGTGGCCCCGATCCGAAACCCCAGCATCTTGGCCCGAGCCTCTATGAATTGCATGAAGCCTGGGTCAGAAATTAGCGTATTGGGTTCATCCGTCGAAGATTTTGGCGTATGGACCTGGGATTTGAAGGCCTGGAGGGCTTGCATCCTTTGGCTCCACACCTCAGAGACGTCCACGACCAACGTCGGCGTGAAGGAGACGGTTTGCATGTAGTGTAGCACATGGCTCGGCCGCCAGGGCTTCTGCGGGGTGCCGTCATCCTCGAACGTTTCGATCATGCGTAGCCCCGCATAAAACCAGGCGGATTGACTCAGACGGGCCGCATCGCCGTGGTCGGGGTGCCGGTCTTCCGGGGCGTTGATCAATAAGATATCCGGCCGGTACCGGCGAATGCTCCGAATGAGGCGGCGTTGATGGCCTTTGGTATTGGTGAGGTGTCCATCCGGCATTCCCAGGTTCTCCCGATGGTGTACCCCCATAATTGCAGATGCGGCAGCTGCTTCGGCCTTTCTGATTTCCGGCGTACCGCGCGACCCCAACTCGCCCTCCGTAAAGTCGATGATGCCTACGGTATACCCCTGTTTGATCATCAGACACACGGTCCCTCCACAGCCGAGTTCTACATCATCCGGGTGGGCAGCCAGCGCGAGGACATCCAGTTTGGGCATCGTACATAGGGGTTGGGTGAACGGGGTGCGCGTTTAGGAGTTTAAGCAAAATTTCTATTACGTATTGCGTAAAAAAAGGCCTCCCCCTTTCTGCAAGACCCACTACGCATTACGCTTTTGCACTACGACGTCCTTCATGCCCCATCGAAACTTTTCAGATCCGGTTCACGGGTTTATATCCACTGCCTCCCCCCTCTTGCTTGACCTGCTTCAAACCCCCGAGGTCCAGCGGTTGCGGCGGGTTCGGCAGTTAGGCGTAGGGTATCTGGTGTTTCCAGGGGCTGAACACAGCCGGTTTGGGCATGCCCTCGGTGCAATGGCCCTTATGCAAGATGCCCTGCACAGTTTACGGGCCAAGGGTACGCCCATTTCGGAGAAAGAAGAAGAAGCTGCGATGGCAGCGGCGCTGTTGCACGATGTGGGCCATGGCCCGTTTTCCCATACCCTGGAACATGAACTCATTGCCGATTTTGAGCATGAAGACATGAGCCGGGCCATCCTGGAAACCCTCAATATCCGGTTCAACGGAGCGCTGGACATCACCCTTGCGATCTTCGACGGCACCTACCCCCGGCCTTTTTTTCATCAGCTGATTTCGAGCCAGTTGGACATGGACCGGCTGGATTATCTGCGGCGGGATGCCTTTTATACAGGCGTAGCTGAGGGCGTTGTAGGGGTAGACCGGCTCATCAAAACCATGCGGGTGGTGCCCACTGAAGGCGGGCCGGGAAGTAAGGTGGTGATTGAGGCCAAAGGAACCTATGCCGTTGAGAATTTCATCCTGGCCCGGCGGCTGATGTACTGGCAGGTGTACCTCCACAAATCCGTTTTGACCGGCGACTTCCTCCTCCAATCTGCCTTTGCCCGTATCCGGGCCCGCGCCCCACACCATCCCCAACTGGCCGGGTCCAAAGCCTTATTGTTCTTTTTACAACAACAACTTGCTGCGCCGGACATCTCCTCACCTCAGGTTCGGGAGGCGTTTTGTGCACTCGATGATACCGATGTCCTGTTCAGCCTGAAGCAATGGATGCATGACCCTGACCCTGTTTTGGCTGACCTCTCCAGACGGTTTATCAACCGGGACTTTTTCCGGGTTACCTTCCTTCCAGCCCCCCCCTCTGCAACACAGCGCTTGACCTGGCAAAACCAAGTAGCGGACTGGCTGGTCTCCAAAGGATTATGTGCGGCACACCAGGCGGATGCACTGGTCCCATACTATTTCATGACCGCCGACTCTCGCCATGCGGCCTATCAGCGGCAAAGGGATTCCATCTTTATTCTGGACCGGAATGGGCGGTTGCAGGAACTATCCGAAGTGGCCGAAGCCACGGCCATTGCCTCAATGACGAAGCCCGTGGTCAAACCCTACGTGTGTGCACCAAAGGCCATCAGCCTGCCGGGGCCGGCTTCCTCGCAATGACCCAGCGTTTTTTAGTCATGTTACGCGGTCTTGGCCCATTCGACCTTGTCGAAATGCACAACATCAACGACAAGCTGCGTAACATCAGTTAAACGTATCGCACTGGTTGATGTCGCCGGATTGAAGGCCCTTGCGAAACCATTCTACGCGTTGTTCTGATGAGCCGTGTGTAAAGGATTCGCGTTGAATGCGTTTGCCAGCCATTTTCTGAAGACGGTCGTCTCCAATGGCGGCGGCGGCACGGAGCCCTTCCTCAACATCGCCCTGTTCCAGCATGTTGCGTTGGGTGTGGGCGTGGTTGGCCCAGACCCCGGCATAACAATCGGCCTGTAGTTCCATGCGTACGGAGAGGTCGTTGACCTGGGCTTTGCTCCGGGCACGCTGCTGGAGTTGCCGAACTTGCCGTTCTACGCCGGTTACATTCTGGATATGGTGCCCCACTTCGTGTGCGATCACGTAGGCCACTGCGAAATCTCCATTGGCCCCCAGGCGCTGAAGTTCGCCAAGAAAACTCAGGTCGAGGTAGAGCTTGCGGTCGCCGGGGCAGTAAAACGGGCCGGTGGCTGCGGAATTAACCCCACAGGCGGACTGGACCATTTGGTCGAACAACACCAGCGTAGGTTCGGGATACCGCTGACCGGCATTTGAGAAAATGCGTCCCCAGGTTTGCTCGGTATCGCCCAGGACGACCGATGCAAAATCTGCGGCCTCATCATCCGGGCGGGGTTGATTGGGGGCTTGTTGGGTGGGGGCTTGCTGCTGCTGCGCGGCACCACCGAGAATATTGATGAGTTGACCAGGGTCTTGACCAAATAACAGTACCCCGAGCAGGGCAATGATGATGGCTCCCCCGCCGATTTTCGCTCCGGTTCGCATCCTGCGGCCACGGCGATCTTCAACGTTTGAGCTACGTTTTCCTTGTTTCCAGCGCATTTGTATTGTTGCTTTCGTTGGTGTGCGTGAAGGGATACAATGACGAAGCTACTTGTGAGACCACAGGTTGTCAAGCAGGGTTCCGAACTTATAGGTGTGGGAACGAAAGATACCCAAGGATTACCGGACCTGTACTTTGGCACGGGCCAGGGCATCCAGGATCATTTGACGCGTGAAGGGCTTGCTGATGTACTCGTCGAATCCTTCTTCGAGGAGGCGTTCGCGGTCGCCGGGAAGTGCATGGGCCGTCAAGGCCAGAATGGGAATACGCTGATAGGCCGGCATCTTGCGCATCTGCTCCATCACCACGGTACCGGATTCATGCTCGCCGAGGTTGATGTCCATCAAGACGGCGGCATACCGTGCAGCCTTTGCCCGTTCGAGGGCTGTAGTGGCATTATCGGCAATGTCGACGAGGTATTGATTCTGGAGCAAATGTACGAGAAGGATCTGGGCTTCCAGGTTATCATCGACCACCAACAACCGTTTTTTTCCACGCTTGTCCTTTTCGCCAGACTTGATCTGGTCCATCACGTCGGCTTTGGGCTGCGGGAGGCTTAGGTTAAAGACAACCTTATTGGCCTGCTCCAGACGCGTTGTAAACACCCCGCCCGTTCGCTCGGTGAGTTGCCGGGTGAGTACGAGACTAAGCGCACCTTCAGCGGGAACAGCGGACTGAATGGGCGGATTTTCGTTTTCGAAGGAAATCACCTCAACGGCTTCATTGGACGTGCAATGTACTTCAACCAGCGCCCGGTTGTCCTCCACTTTGACCCCACCGGCAATGTGCGTACCAGAGCGGGCAACGTGTATGGCCGTATGCAACAGGTTGTGTAACAATCGGCTGAAGCAAACCCGATCGGACAAGGCCCATACCCCTTCATCAGTAGTATCGAGGGAAATGGTAACGTTTTTTCGCTCGGCAAGAGGGGTCAGGGCCTGGAGGGCCTTATGCAGGTAGGCAGCCGTATCAACGGGAACCAGCTGGAGTTCCAGATCGGCCATTTTGAGTTGGGCCAGGTCCAGCACCGAGCGTACCGTTTCCTGTAACCGATTGGCACTTTGCTGGATGATGCGGGCATATTCCTGAACGTCTCCGGTCCCTTCCTCGTGCAAAATGGACGAGAAGCCCAGAATATCTGTCAACGGGGTGCTAAGGGCATGGTTCATGTTGACCAGCAAGGCCCACTCGAACACATCGGGAAAGGGTTCCACCACTTCCTCAGGCGGCGCTTCTGGTACGGGGGGCGGCGCCGGTTCAGCCGGGGGCTGGGCCTGCGAAGGGGTCACATCCTGCCCTTCAGGGGATGTACCCGTTAGCAACTGTACGAGCAGATACCGTTCCTGGTCACTCTGCCCATAGGTCTCGCTGATGCGTGCAAGGAGGCGTGCCCGGTCCTCACCACTGATCGACCCGTCTGGGTCAATCCCGAGCTGAATGAGTTGCTTCTTAAGTAACCAGTGCATGTAAGCCTTGCCTTCCGCTCCCAGTTAGATCCGGATCCCAAGCAGGTTGTGCGCCTTCAGGTTCACCAGCGTACGGGGGCACCTCGCTGATGTGCCAAAATAGACGCTACGCTCCTACATCCTGTTCCACTATTTTTCCTTGATTTTAGTATTCGTTACAAGCGCCTATGCCCCACGAAAAAAGCCCGGAAATTTTAAACCCTTTCACACGTATCTCCACTATTTCCAAAAACAGCCCTACAGGATTAACACACTGCATAAATAGGATCTGAGCCCCAAAATGTGAACCGGTATACCAGCTAAGCAGCGCTAACGTTTTCCAGTGGTATTTTCTCAACAACAAAATGAGAAATACCATGGCCAAACATAGCAAACGCTATACGCCCTCGTTCAAATTCCAAGTCGTCGTCGAAGCACTCAAAGAGCAACGTGGCGATGCCGAAATCGCACGCGCCTTTGGCGTACATCCAGTCACACTTTCAAAATGGAAACAGCATTTTCTCACACACGGCCCCGAGATCTTCTCAAGCTCGGAGACCGTAAGGCAATATGAAGACAAGATCGCTGAACTCGAACGACTGCTGGGCCGAAAAGAGGTCGAACTGGCGCTGTTGAAAAATTTTTTGGCCGGGTCTTGACCATGCAAGAAAAGCTCAAACTCATTAAAACGCACCGCAATCACTATGGCCTGAACCAATGTCTGCGGGCCCTTGGCGTATCGAAGGCTTCTTGGCATTATCACCAACATCGGCTCGATCAGGCCACACGGGATGCGTCTTTGAAAGCAGCTATCGTTGAGATCATCAAGGCTCACAGTGACTACGGCTACCGGCGTATCCTCGAAGACTTGGCCCTGACATTTCCAGAACGTGTCAACCATAAACGGCTTCGCCGGGTCTTGAACAGCTATGATCTGGGCCTCAGGCGATGTTTACCGGCCACCAAACCGTCGGCCTTGCAGCGGGTACTCAAACGAGCCGGCCCGAGTGCGGACCTGGTTAAAGGAAAAACGTGGTCGGCCTTTGAGGTTTACTCAACAGATTTTACCGAGATCATCTATGCTCAAGGCAGCCGGAAAGCTTACTTGATGGTTTTGCTCGACATTGAAACCCGGTGGGTCGGCGGCTGGGCTGTTGGCGCACGTCGCAATCGGCGCTTGGCCTTGCATGCTCTAGACCAACTTTGCCGAGCTCTGCAGGCACTAGGACAAAGTCTAGAGGGACATATTGTTCATCATGATAAAGACGGGGTCTATACCAGCTATGCTTGGCTCGAAGAAGTGTTAATCACGCAGGAGGCGCGGGCCTCGTATGCTGAGAACGGGGCCAGAGACAATCCTTGGATTGAGTCCTTTTGGGGGCGGTTCAAGACAGAGAATGCCTCGGCGTTGTTGGTGCTTGACAGCCTAGATGCGGTTGTGGCATTGATAGACGAGAAGATGAATTATTACAACCGTCGTCGTCGGCATAGCTCGCTTGCGTATCGGTATCCTGAACACGTAGTTTTATCCATCGTAAACCCTGAGAAGAGACCGCCGGAATCCTAGTTGGTCTTAGCGCACATACCGGTTCACATTTAGGGGCGCACTACAAATACCAAAAAACGCCGCACGTCGCACGAAAAAAATTATGCTTCATCCAGAACGTAGAGCAACGGCAAATTTCGGCCGAGTTGCCCGTAATCCAGACCATAACCGAGGACGAACTTGTTCGGGATGCGGAACCCTACATAATCCAACGGAACGTCGGCTCGGGTTGCTTCATATTTGTGCAGGAACGTCACGACCTTGAGGGAGGCGGGGTTATATCCCTGGAGCCGGTCCAACATGTACCGCATCGAAAGCCCGGTATCGACAATGTCTTCGACGATCAGAATGTGACGGTCTTCCAGATCGGCATCCACTTTCTTGAGTTCATGAACCTGACCGCTGGAGACCTTTTCCGCACCGTACGAGGAGAGTTTAAAAAAGTCGATCTCACATTCAATCGTGATGGCCCGCATCAGATCGGCCGTGAACATGAAGGCTCCGTTCAGGATGCTGATCAGAATGGGTTTTTTGCCGAGGTAGTCTTTACTGATGGCCGCCCCCATTTCCTGTACCCGCTTCTGTATGGTTGCTTCGTCCAGGTAGGGCCGGAATCGCTCTCCCCTGCAATAGACGTATTCGGTTTCCGTGAGGGCGAATTCAGCTTCAGGTTCTAACATGGTGATGGGGGTCGGCTGCGTGGTGATCAGGTTGAAGCCGGAAGATACAATGCACCGAGGGGAAGGAGCAATGGTAATTTCTGTGAGGAAGATGTCCACACCCGATCCAGGCCATATTTCTACTCTTCCGAAGGCGAAGTCAAAACCCGCAATACCGCAACATGTTTGGTCTCGGGCGTAACACGAACCGGATGGGCCAGCCGATGACGGACCACCCATACCACTTCGCCTTCCGAGGTCACGACCTGTACTGATTGCCGCGCATGTACCGGCACCTTGGCATCCGTCAGCAGATCGCTCACTTTTTTTCGATGTGCCATGCCGTAGGGTTGAAACCGATCCCCGCGCTGCCAGGTCCGCACGGTAAGCGGCCATTGTACCGTATCGGCATCAAGATAGGCCACATCTGGTCCTGATTGGGCAAGGGATTCTGGCCGGGGTTCCAGGCTCGCGGAAAGAAGTCCCCCTGGAATCAGAATCGTCTCTCCTGGTGAAAGTGCTTGTTCTTCCTGCTCCAGCACTCCCCCCGTGGCCACAAAGAGCAGGGCTTCACGCCCGCGCCAAACCGTGCCGCCGTTCATCTGTATTCTGCGCCCCGGTTGCGCATGGCACAATCCGCGCACACGGGCAGCCGTTTCTGCGGTTACAGAGATCGTCGGTAACCATCGCTGCAGGGCTTCAATGACCATTCTATCCCTAATGACCGCAGGAAATACTTGCCACGCTGCGAGTTTTAACTGCCCGCCTTGCGGCATGTCCGTTGCGCACGATGCGAATGCATCCTCAAGTTCAGGCTGGATGGCGTTCAGATACGCCCGTACCCGGCTGGCAGCGGCGACAACATGCCCCAGGGCAGCCGGGCCAAATTGAGCCGAGACCGCTGGAAGAATGATATGGCGTAGCGCATTCCGCCGGTAGTACACTTCGTTGTTGGAAGCATCCTCCCGCCATTGAAGTTGATGGCGCTCGGCATAATCCTGAATTTCTTCCCGTTTCGCGAATAACAAGGGCCGAATCAATGGAATTGGGGACGCACGGGTAAGCGGCCTGCTGGGCGCCATACCGGCCAACCCTTCGAGCCCGGCCCCCCGGAACAGGTTGAGCAAAACGGTCTCGGCCTGATCGTCTGCGTGATGGGCCACAGCAACCCGATCCGCCTTGGCACCCTGGGCAACCTCTGCAAAAAAGGCATACCGGAGATCACGGGCTACTTTTTGCAGGTTTTTGGGTGCGCCTTCCCAATCGGCAACGCGGATCTGAACAGGCAAGTGATGGAGCCGGGCATAGGATTCAACCAACGCTGCATCGGCATCGGCAGCTTCCCCGCGCAACCGGTAGTTGACGTGGGCCAGGGTCAGGCTGACATCGCAAGACTGCAAGAGGTGTAACAAGACCATTGAATCCAGCCCCCCGCTTACGGCCACGACTACGTTTGCACCGACGGGCAAAAGGGCATGGGCCGCGATGTAGCGGCGGAAAGCGGCTTCCATGAGGCCGGTTATTACTCGCGCTCCAGATGACCAACCCGGCCAAACCGGCGATCCAGTTCATCCAGCGAGATTTTGACCATCGTAGGCCGTCCGTGGGGGCATGCGTAGGGCATTTTACACATGAAAAGCTGGTCGATCAGCACCTGCATTTCAGTCAGGGATAGTTTCTTGCCCGTTTTGATGGCTGTCCGGCAGGAGACACTTTTGGCGAGGTTGTCTCGCCCATGAATCTGGTATTGATCGACGTAGGATTTGTACTGTTGAAGAATGCCGTCCAGGATTTCCCGTTCATCCCCCACCCGAATATCGGCCGGAACCCCTCTGACGATAACGGAGCGCCCGCCAAAAAACTCGATATCAAACCCGAGCCCTTTCAAATCCGACCCTAATTCTGACAGCAACTCAAAATCAGCAGGAGAAAATTCGAGGGTATGCGGAAAGAGCAACTGCTGCGTCATCCCGAACTGACTCTCCATGGCCTTGAGGGCCTTTTCATACAGGATGCGTTCGTGGGCTGCGTGCTGGTCTACGATCATCACCCCGGAACGAATGCGTGCCAGAATATATTTGTCGTGCAACTGCCAGAGCAGGACTTCCCCCTGACCCTGCCGGGTCACCTCGGCCCCTTCGGGCAACGATGTAGCCGGTAGGGTAACGGCCTGTGACAGCGGCACCACTTCGGGCGGTACATCATCGGGAAGGGCAGAGGCCACAGACGGCACAGACGGAGCCGTGAACATATCGTTTTGGCCGGGCAGCCGCGAATAGTCTCGCATTGGATTGGCAACAGGCGGATCGCTCCACATATTCGGAGCCGGCGTCACAGCTCGGGGGGCGGGCGGGGTTGCCAGATTCGCGCCATCTCCCGTTTGCTCGACCAGTCTGCCCTTCCGGTCAAACCCCATATTGGGGGTAATATCGGCATCGCCGAGGGCTTTCCGAATCACGGCCAGGATAAAGCCATAGACCCCACGCTCATCATCAAACTTGACCTCGGCCTTGGTCGGGTGCACGTTGACATCAACGTGTTTGGGATCAATGTGCAGGAACAGGGTGAAAAACGGGTAGGAGCCCTTAGGAAGCATCTCCCCGTAGGCATTGCTGACGGCATGGTCGAGCAGCCTGTTTTTGATGTACCGTTGGTTGACGAAGAAAAACTGCTCGCCCCGTGTGCGGCGGCTAAATTCAGGTTTGGCCACAAACCCGTCGATGGTCATGTAGCTGGTTGATTCCCGAACCGGAATCAACTGCCCTGCGGTTTTGTCTCCAAATAACCCCATTACCCGTTCCCGTAGCGCATCCTGGAACGCCGTCCCGGCTGCGGCGGGCGGTAGGTTGTGGACCTCGTGCCCGTCGTGGACCAGCCGGAACCCGACTTCCGGGTTAGAGAGCGCGATAAACTGAAACGTTTCAACGAGATGTTTAAACTCGGTAGCGTTCGATTTCAGGAAATTTCGGCGGGCGGGTACATTATAGAACAGGTTGCGTACGGAGATAGAGGTGCCGCTCGGGGCTGCACAGGGTTCCTGGGTGATGCCTTCTCCCCCATCAATCTGAATCAAGATCCCGGCGGGGTCACTCATGCGTTTGGTGCGCAGTTCAACCTGTGCGACCGAGGCAATGGAGGCCAGGGCTTCGCCCCGGAAGCCGAGGGTATAGAGTTGTTGCAGATCCTCGATGGCGTTGATTTTACTGGTCGCGTGCCGCTGAAAACAGGCGACGGCATCTACGGCACTCATGCCACAACCGTTATCAATCACCTGGACCAACTCCCGGCCGGCCTTCTTCAAGATCAGGGTTACCGTATCGGCGCCGGCATCGATGGCGTTTTCAAGCAATTCCTTCGCAACGGAAGACGGGCGCTGAACGACCTCGCCGGCCGCAATTTTATTCGCCAGTGTGTCCGGCAACACATGGATGATCGATTCCTGCTCACTCACGGGCGGTATTTTCCTTTTTTTGATGCCGGCCCTACGGTGACGCAGGGGGCTGGTGTATAAACGATTTTAGAGACGCGTGTAGATATAAAGGGCCATGAGTAACAGCAGCGCCATGATGATAAACGTACGCTGGCGTGTATCCCGCCGATTGGAATAGGCCTTGCGTTTGATCCGAAGCCGGTTCTTGAGGTCCTCATCAGCCTTGGGGTCATAATACCGAGGCTCATAGTTAAATCGCCGGTGTTGAATGCGACGTTTGGGTAGAAGCATAGGGATGGAAAAAACGAGGGGCAACAAACCCGATCCAGAACAAACCTCCCGTGCACGGGAAGCGATTGGAAGTCATACCCTAAAGATGGGAGAGACGTTCCGAGGTTGCTATGGGGAAGCCAACTTCACCGGCCTGTTGATCGAGATCGCTACGAGCGGACAAACCCGGCGTATTGTCAATTGTCAATGAGGACGATTCCAGGGGATTGCTTCTTATGCTGAATGTGGGTACGCTCGGTGGATGCCTGCCATTCGTATCAATCCCCTTTTGTCTATGCCTACCCCACACGCTAAGCGTATTACGTCATTTATGGTGAAAGCCGGTCAGGATACCCCGGCCCAACCCATTGTGCCGGATGAGGATATCCGTATCCTCCGTGCAAAGCTCATTCTGGAAGAAGCCCTGGAAACCGTCCACGCCCTGGGCGTTTCCGTATCGTTTGATGCTGAAGGGCAACCTACGGCCTTTGAAGCCACAGGACCTTTTGATATGGAAGAAGTGGTAGACGGATGTGCCGATATTTCGGTGGTCACCATCGGCACCCTCATCGCGATTGGTGTAGATGACGAACCGATCCTCGAAGAAGTCGATGCCGCCAACCTGCGCAAGTTCGGCCCCGGAGGCCGCCGCCGCGAAGATGGAAAATGGCTCAAACCCCCGGACTGGACCCCGCCCAACATCATGGGCCGCCTACAGGAGCAAGGCTGGGATGGTTAGCGTTGCGTGCGACTCAATATCAAAACCAGAGTCGCACCCCGCACTCACCGTACTTTCCCGTTGGCGCGTTCCCACCGTTTTTCTCCCTGGAGGAAGGCTTCGGCGGTGCGGACCATGTTTTCGCAGCCGATATAGATGGGGGTGCGCTGGTGCAGGATTTCCGGGGTGATATCCAAAATGGCCTTCCCGTGGCCGTCTGTGGCACGTCCGCCAGCTTGTTCGACGATGAATGCCATGGGGTTGGCCTCATACATCAGGCGGATTTTTCCGGTGGGGCTGCGGGTATTGGCTGGATAGATGTAGATACCTCCTTTGAGGAGGTTTCGGTGGAAATCGGCCACAAAGGAGCCAATGTACCGGGAGGTATAAGGACGGTCGTCGTCTTCGTCCTGTACCCACTTGATGTAGTGCTTCAGGCCGGTTTCCCAGGAATTGTAATTGCCTTCGTTGATGGAGTAAATCCGACCATCTTTGGACGTTTTGATGTTGGGATGGGACAGGATAAACTCGCCGATAGACGGATCAAGCGTAAAGCCGTTCACCCCTCGGCCTGTGGTATAAACGAGCATGGTAGAGGAACCATACACCACATAGCCCGCAGCCACCTGATCCCGGCCGGGTTGCAGGGCGTGTTTCAGTTCGGGTTCCGAAGCGCCCTCGGGCAAGCGGTAGATGCTGAAGATGGTTCCGATAGAGACATTGACGTCGATATTGGAAGAACCATCCAGCGGATCCAGCAGGACGATGTACTTGCCCGATTGGTCACCACTTGGTTTTAGGGGAATGGCCTCATCATGTTCTTCCGAGCCGATCAGGCAGCACTCTCCCCCTCGTTTGAGGGCACGCAAGAATTCTTCGTGGGCCAGCAGGTCCAGTTTTTGTTGTACTTCGCCGTGCACATTTTCCGTAGAAGTGGCGCCGCTAATATCAACAAGCCCGGCCTTGCTCACGTCGCGGTTTACAATCTTGGCGGCCAGGCTGATATCGTAAAGCAGGCCGGTAAGCTCCCCCGTTGAATGCGGGAAATCATGCTGCCGTTCAATGATGAATTGCTCCAGGGTCATCAATTTCCCGATGCCGGTGGAGAGCGAAGTTCCTGGGACTGTGGACATATTGAGAAGGGTCAATGGTATATAATCAAAGGGCAATGGGTATCTGGAAAGAACCGCTTGCCAAACAGCCACCACCGCTGCATTTTGCATAGCAGGAATATAAGAAATCCAGTCTAGTCGGAAGCGCTTCCGGATGGACGGTATCTCCAATCCATGCAAACTTAGCAAAGAGCCGGGTAGCGGCGTCTTATGGTCGTTGCAATCCGGCGGGTGTGCGGTAACGGGACGGGGGTAGCCTCAAGGTTTTGGAGGAGGTGTTTGAGATCGGCCGGGGTGTCTACATCATACCATTCAGGCAGGATTCGGACGGCAGCGCCGGTTTGGGCCATGCGGGTGCGGGTTTGGGCAAAGACATCAGCGTGGCTGTACGTCATGTCCGCAAACAAGACGGGATACGGCATGTTCATGCCCAGCAGGTAGTATCCCCCATCGTTGCTCGGGCCAATGACCAGCCGGTCGGGTTGCTTCATAAAATCAAATGCCGACAGGATATAGGCAGAGGGCAACGTTGGATGATCGGTACCAATGACCACGGCGCGGTCGTATCCGGCGGTAAATGCTGCGTCAAAAGCGTTCGACATTCGTTCTCCCAACCCCTTTCCCTTCTGGGTGTAGACCTGAACCGTATCCGGCCAGAAGCCCTGCGGGACAGGGTTTTCACTGGGTCCTAAAAACAGCAAAACTTCCACCGGCAGTGCCGAATACTGGATCAGGGCATCTTGCAGAAAGGCCGTATAGAGCCTGGCCGCCTCTTCCGGCGTGAGTATCGCCGTGAGCCGGGTTTTGACCTGGCCGGGTACTGGAATTTTGGCGAAGACGATTAGGGCGTTGGTGTTGGTACGCTCACTTTGCTCGCTGGTGGTTAGTGGTACGCTCACGTTGTTCGCTGGTTGGTGTTGGTACGCTCACTTTGTTCGCTGGTGGTACGCTCACTTTGTTCGCTGGTTGTGGATTGCATGAGTTTAGCATAGAAACACACCTAACAACCAGCGAGCGGCCACTACCCTTGGGTCGCAATGCGGTCTCGCACCTATCAACCGCGAGCGCTCAACTAACAACCAGCGAGCGCCCCCAACCCTTTTCCGCATTGCGGCCAACCCAACCCCTGCGAGCGTACCAAACACCGTTATTGATCTACCATCCCTTACTTGATTTTCTTGAAGTTGCAGCCAATACTGCCGTTATTGATTTTGATCCTAACCAGACGAGCAGTATTTTTAGGCTCCTCATGTTCCTTGGAGGTGAGTCAGTCATGCTCATCTTACAAAGCTCGGCTTCTACGGAGTCGGGCTTTTTTCGCCGGGCCATCCCTTCTCCCTTCCCCATCAGGCCACTTATCCACAAATCTCGAAACTTATCCACAAATTCATAAAGTTATCCACACTCGCTTGACTTCACTTGATCCTCTTCCTATAATTGCACCCCGGTTAACGCCGGACTGTTCTGTAGCATGACTGATTCTCCAGGCTGCATGAGGGAGCTGCTGTAAGGCCCTGAGGCGCAAGCCAAGCCGTATCCCGGTTCGTATCTAATGCAAACCAGGCTGCAGCGAAGCGAACGCGTGAAACTCAAACGGGCTAGTCCCTGCAATGGCTTTAGTAGATCTGGCCGGCCCCTACCCGGACGACGCCTCGGCGAAGAAAGGGAACTGGCAAAACAGATGTGAGAAAAACCGAGGCTGCGTGAAAGCGGAGCAATAAGGACTTCAAACATTTGGTGTGACAGGAAAGGACTGGAAAGTTAGCAACGTGGAAACGTCGAAAGACGAAGAAACGAAACTGATTTGAGACATCAAGCCGAAAAAGGAATCCGGCATAAATGCCTTGTGGCTTCACAGGCAGGGCCGGAACCTCCGGAAACGGCAACCGCTATAGAATAGGAAAAGCCGTCAGGTAAAACTGACGGCTTTTTTTGTTTCCCCCTATCCGCAAGAAATTCCAGGGGTGCCGGTCTTGTTTCATTTGATTTGATTTGCATTTTTTATATTTGACCATCTATATTTGAGGGCAACCTTTTTTAGATTTGGCTCAGTCACAAATACCTGAGCACGCCCTTCTAAGAATACATCCGGCTTTCATGGCTGGCGCATGGCCTGTTTGCCTCGCATGTTTGTACGCCGAGAGCGTACTTATATACCACCTGTTGCAACGGATAAAGTCTGTGCAATACTTTCACTTAACCTCTCCATATCATCATGAAAAAGCTTTTTACCACACTCATGCTGGCTCTGTTTGCCTTTGCATACACGCCGGCCCACGCCCAATCGTTTACTGTATCTGAAGCCTCCATCAGCGGCGCAGCAAACTTCACGCCCACGGCCAACGATGCCTATCGTATGATTAACGGTATCGGTGGTGCGGGTGGTTTTGCTCTTGCTTCTTCAGGCGTCGTGGATGCGACCCACACCGATGCCGCTGGCGACATGGATGTTGTCGGTCAGGTTCTTACTGCCAATACCGATGTTATTGCCGAGGAAACAAACGTCGGTGCAGGCACCTTCACGGCAGACCTTTCATCATCCACAAGCGACGATCTGTGTCCCGGCGGGTTTACCGTTGGTGGCCAGCCGGCTGATACGTGCGGTTTCTTCTTTGGAGCCAGCGGAGTCGGTAGCCCGCTGGCTTTTGATCAACCTGCTTGTGTTACATCAGCAACCATTCAAATATTTATAGATGGTGCCAGTGCTGGCGGTCCCTTCGACATTAGCGGGTTCGGAAGTTTCACCGCCGGCCCGGTGGGGGATTGGGACGGCAACACAGGTGTTACCTTTGGGGCCGGTTCCTCCGGTGTAGGGATTGATGCTTTCCAGTTTATCGTTGGCTACATAAACCGTGCAGATTGTAACGCCCCTCTGCCTGTGGAACTGACAGCGTTTGAAAGCACGGTGTCCGGCAGTGATGTGACCCTGAACTGGGCCACGGCGTCGGAAGTCAACAACGCCGGGTTCCATATCGAGCACAGCATTGACGGCGATACGTTTGAAAGCCTCGATTTCGTGGAAGGCTTCGGCAACACCACGGAAGTGCAAAACTACAGCCACACCTTGCGCGACCTCGCTGTGGGTACGCATCACTTCCGCCTCAAGCAGATCGACTTCGACGGTACCTTCGAATACACCGAAGCTGTTGAAGCCGTTGTCACCGTGCCTGAAGGCTATCTGATCGGTGAAGTCTACCCCAACCCGTTCAACCCCTCCACCACCCTGGAAATCGGTGTGGAGACCACACAGGATGTGCGGGTAGATATCTACAACCTCACGGGACAAATGGTCACTACGGCCTTTGCAGGTGAACTGGCGGCCAACCAGATGCACCCGGTCCGCATCGCGCTCGACGGCCTCCCCAGCGGTCAATACATCGCCACCGTACGCGGTACCAACTGGATCGCACACAAGGTGCTGACAATGTTGAAGTAGGACCCCCTCCCCTGTTGTTGAAACAGGGCACTAATCCCGAACGAATAGTGAGGGATCTCCCTGGATATGTCGCTTTGACATGCTCATGGAGGTCCCTCTCTTGCGTTCGGGACACATTCTGAAATACAGACTATGACATCCTCCCTACCCGGTGAATGTGGGCAAAAACTGCGGGGGGCGGCGGTGGTTGGTGGCCTGCTCGAAGGCATAGGCGTATTGGATGAGCCTCGGCTCGGCCCAGGCCCCCGCGAAGAAGCTCAGGCCGATGGGCAAGCCGTGCACAAAACCGGCAGGAACAGTAATATGGGGATACCCGGCCCGTGCTGCTGGTGAAGAACATCCGCCCAGGAAATGGTCTCCCGTGATGAGGTCGATGGGCCAAGCCGGGCCACCTGTACAGGCCAGAATCGCATCCAGGTTGTGTTTTTGCATCGTAGCATCGATGCCTTCATCCCGTGAGAGCCGGTGGATTTTGGCAAGGGCATCCTTGTACCCCTGATCCGTCAACGGTCCTTTCTCCTGTGCGAGTTCAAAGATCTCCTGCTGGAAATAGGGCATCTCTACGTCCTTGTTGGCCTCATTGTAGGCGATCAGGTCTTCGAGGGTTTTGACTTCTACACTGGGGTCAAGGGTACTCAGGTACAGGTTCAAATCGGCCTTGAATTCGTAGAGCAGCACATCAAACGAAGCATCCCCATATTGCCCACGGGTTTCGATATTGGCCTCATCGATCACCTCAGCCCCCTGTTGCCTCAATACGTCGATGGCCTCCTCAATCAGCGCGTCCACTTTTTCGTGAAAGCCCAGATAGTTTCGGGCAATGCCGATGCGGGCACCCTGCAAGCCGTTGGCATCCAGGGATGAGGTAAAATCGGTTATCGCACGGCCTTCTCCCTGTGCGGTGATTGGGTCTCGTGGATCAGCGCCAGTGAGGGCCCCTAACAAAAGCGCGGCATCTGTGACGGTCCGCGCCATCGGTCCGGCGGTGTCCTGGCTATGGGCAATGGGAATGATGCCGGACCGGCTCACGGCCCCAACCGTCGGCTTGATGCCGACCAGACCGTTGACTGTGGAGGGGCATACGATGGAACCGTTGGTTTCGGTGCCGATGGCGAGGGCACACAGGTTGGCAGCGGCTGCAACGCCGGAGCCGGAACTGGACCCGCACGGGCTCCGGTCCAGGATGTAGGGGTTTCTTGCTTGCCCCCCTCTCCCACTCCACCCGCTGGAGGAACGTGTGGACCGAAAATTGGCCCATTCGCTCAGGTTGGCTTTGCCCAGAATGATGGCCCCGGCTTCCCTGAGTTTCTGTGCCACAAACGAATCCTGTGGCGCAATGGACCCCGCCAAGGCCGCCGATCCGGCGCTGGTGTGCATGCGGTCGGCCGTGTCAATGTTGTCCTTAACGAGAATCGGGATACCGTGCAACGGCCCACGCGGCCCGTTCGTACGGCGCTCTTCATCCAACGCCCCGGCAATGGCGAGGGCATCTGGATTGGTTTCAATGATGGCATGTAAGGCCGGGCCTTGTTTATCCAGGGCTTCAATTCGCTCCAGGTACCTTTCGGTTATACTTCGCGCGGTATACGCCCCGGTCTCCATCCCTGTCTGCAAGTTGGCCACGGTGGCTTCTTCAAATTCAAAGGCGGGTATTGCCGATACAGATTCGGAAGGTGTGGATGCTGGACGGACGCAGCCGGTACCCGTAAGGGCAAGCGCCCCGCTTGCAGCCCCCAGTTGAAGGAATTGACGACGTTTCATTTTCTGATGGGTCATTTTATCCCCAATAATTGAATGTGGGGTAAGGGGTACAAAAGCGTTTCAGGCCGATTGAGATCAGGCCCATTGAAGATAGTTTATAAGACCAAAGACATACAACGCCCCCCATCCGCCACATCCACCGTGGGGACATGGCATGCATTGTAGGGACATGGCATGCCATGTCCCCACCGGGACAGGTACCCTGTTTAGGGCATTAGTTTACCCCTGTCAAAAACGCCAGCATGGCCGGCACCAAGGCCGGGTGCAGCGGGAGATCGGGATTGCTGTAGGATTGTTGCTGCTGGACCGGATCGGCGGGGACGGATTTCAATACGTGGTTCATCCCCTGGACGACTTCCAGTTGGGCATCCGGCTGGGCATCGGCGAGGCGCTGGGCATCATCGACCGTAATCTGGATGTCGGTGGTGCCCTGGATGATCATAGCGGGCCTAGTAAAACGGGCCAGTTCATCGGCAGGGTCGAAAGCGAACCAGGATTGAAGGTAGGGCTGGATGCTGGGCCGGAATAGTGCCATCAGCGGCTGGGGTACGTCCGCTACCCTGCCGCCCTCCATGATGGTTTGCATCAGATGCTCACTTTGCTGCATAAGCGCATTCGGAAGTTGGGCTTTGAGTTGTTCCCGGAGCACGTCGGTTGCGCGTCGGCCTGGTCCTGCCACCGAGATGAAGGCATCCGCCTCCATCCGTCTTGCCGCCAACATCCCGATCAAGGATCCTTCACTATGGCCGATCACGACGACCTTTGAAAACCGGAGATCAGCTTGAAGATGTTGCACCCATCGGGCCGCATCATCGACCAGATCCGTAAAGACCAGTTCGGCTTCCGGAATCATGGCGGCGGTGCTTTCGCCGATGCCGCGTTTGTCATACCGTACCGAGGCCCACCCGCCTTCGGCCAGGCCTTCCGCCAACATTTTGAGGCTGTTGTTCTTGCCAGCAATGGCAGAGTTTCCGTTGCGATCAGTCGGGCCTGAGCCGGCGATGATGAGTGCTACGGGATACGGGGCTTCCCCTTCCGGCGGGCGCATGGTGCCGTACAGGGTGCCTTTGGGGGTTTCTAGGGCCAGGGATTCCGAAGGGCCTTCCGCTGCTGGCTCCGTGGTCTGAGCCGTATCCTCTGAAGGGGCTTTATCCAGGGTAAACGTCCCCTTTGCAGCCGCCTGGGTAAAGGTTCCTTTGATGTGCGTGCCCCCCTCCCGCTGACCATCAAACACAGCCAGACCGGGACCGGCAGGGAGTTCAAAATACACCTGCGGCGGATTCCCTTTGACGTTTTGCAGCGGCACCCCCTTTGCCCCTTGCATGGGAATGTCGATGGTGGCCGTCAGGGTGCCGTTGGCTTCGGCAAAGTGTACCGAGATGCCGAGGTTGATGCCTTGCACAGCGATGGCCCCGGTCCAGGTGCCGGCCAAATCGGATTGAGCATGGGAGGGCTGCATGTTCATGAGGACGAGCAGAACGATGATGAATGTGCTTTTCATAGGTAACTGCGGTTTGTGCGGCGTGCAGCGTGCGAGGTGCGACTCAAGATCAAAACCTGAGTCGCACGCCGCACTCATGTTATTTGCTATTTCGGTAAAGCAGGTAGGAATACACAAACGGTACACCGGCCATGACCAGCACGCCGATGAGAAACACCGTCCGAAACCAGGCCGGGTCCACGATCAGCCAGAGCAGCAGCATGATACACCCTACGCCGACCCACAACCAGCCCCCCAGCCGGTGGGTTTCCCGCCAAATCTGGTCGTCTTCCAATGTCCAGGGGGTGCGGATGCCGATGAAATAGTTGGGCTGAATGCTGGTGAGGTAGTTGCCAATCGCGATAAACAGGCCGATCACGACCACCAGGAGCAGGTTGGTACTGCCCATCGTATCCATCCCGAGCGCAGCGGCCAACTGGACCACATAGATGCCTAACAAGAACAGTAACAGGATAAACCGAATGGCCGGTAACGGCTTCTGCCGAATCCTGACCTTTTGCTTGGGGTCGATGTGGCCGATCATCGAAAAGAGTACATACAGGAATACATTCAGCAAAGGGATGAACAATAACCCCATCGCCGTCGACGCATAGCGGTCTACTTTCCCATCGATGTTCCAGTGCATAGGAATGAGTTCGGGCATCCGGTTCCAGAGAAACGGCAAGGCCACAAAAGGGGCAACAACCACCAGCAGGGCGGCTACATCTTGTTTGATCCAGTCAGTCAGTTTCATGGGAGCTTCGGCAATAGGGTCAGGCATCCGACGCCATCAGGCCCATCATCCAGGCAATGGCCTCTTCCAGCACCGTGGTGTTCAGTTGATACCGAATAAAGCGTCCTTCTTTGGTTGCCGTCACCAACGCGGCCTGTTGCAACAGGCTCAAGTGATGTGAGATGCTCGGCTTCGTCATTGAAAACGCCTCCGCGATCTCCCCTGCCGTCAAATCGCCGTCCCGGAGCATCTCCAGAATGGCCCGCCGGGTCGCGTCGTTGAGTGCTTTGAACAGATGCTTCATTTCAACATTTAGCTAATTGTCTAAGTGTTACGAATGCGTAGCCCGATAGTTGCACGGATGGAAATCGTTGCCTTGGGGTGCTTCTTCGATCAGGTATCGTCGCCCAGTATTTTGGACAGCACTTGCAGGATAAAGGCGAGCAATCCGAAAATGAAGGCAAACGTCAATGGATTACCCATCAACTGCACCTTGTCCAGGTATTGCAAGACCCAGACCAGAAACAGCCCGAGGGCAATTCCAAAGGCGATGCGCGCCCCCCAGCTATATACCTCATTTGACATACGTGCTTCCTTTATGTGACCGGCTCATCCACGACTGTAACACGCACCATATGGTCTCCCTGTTGCATGGCATCCACCACATCCAATCCCTGGATGACCTTACCAAACACGGTATGCCGTCCGTTCAGGTGCGGCTGTGGACCGTGGGTAATAAAAAACTGACTTCCGTTGGTATTTGGCCCGGCATTGGCCATGGAAATGACGCCCCGCTCGTGGGTCAATGGATTGCCACGGGTTTCATCTTGAAAACGGTAGCCTGGACCGCCGCGCCCGGTACCCGTTGGGTCGCCCCCCTGAATCATGAAATTGGAAATCACGCGATGAAACTTGAGTCCATCGTAAAAACCTTCGCCAATCAGGAAAACGAAATTGTTCACCGTTAAGGGTGCATGTTCAGGGTACAGTTCAAGTTCAATGATGCCTTTGGTGGTTTCCATCGTAACCCGGTACGTTTGTGCCGGGTTAATTTGCAGTTCGGGCGGGGTATTCCACTGTTGCATAGGTAACGATCAATGTGGTTGGTAATTGAAAAAGAATGGTCAATCGCTAAAGTGCCCATTTGTCCATACGGCCTAGCGAAAGTTGCTCCGGTGTGGCCAGCCGACGGCAATCAGCAGGAGGATCAGCAACGGCCCGATCAGCGCTATTTTCCAACCCAATCCTGAAGAGACGACAATGATCAGGATATAAACATGGGCAAAGACCAGAACGTACAGGCCGGTTTCTCGCCACAACCAGAGTAATGGGACCGCTATAAGCCCCAATATATTTCCAAAGTAAAGCGCCAAAACATAAATGTCTGACAACTTTGGGTTGCTGGCCTGTAGAAGTTCGCGCTCACTATAAAAGTAGTACAAACCCAGGGCATGCGCCACAAAGATGATCACCAGAACAAGACGGTATAGCCAAACCATAAGATGGGGGGAAACGTTTGGGGATGCTGAAGCTGGAATATACAGGTTATAAATTTGTGATTGGTGATTGGTCATTGTTGAATGGTTATTTATTTCTCAAATTACCATTCAATCCTCATTCTTCTCCTTCTTCTATCTCATCAACCAACGCTCCTTCATCCATTGCCAGATCGTCCAAATTCACATCGGCACCGTCTCCATTGGTACGGCTTCGGGTGAGTTCTTCCAGCAGGAAACCACTGGTATAGGTTTTTTGCCTTGCCAGGTCTTCCGGTGTCCCGGCAAATTGAATCTGCCCCCCGGCCTGTCCCCCTTCCGGCCCCAGGTCAATGACCCAATCGGCCACCTTGATTACGTCGGTGTTGTGCTCGATCACCACCACCGTGTTCCCTTTTTCGACCAGGGCGTGCAAGACGTTCAGCAAATGTCGGATGTCTTCAAAGTGCAACCCTGTGGTGGGTTCATCCAGAATGTAGAGCGTTCGGCCTGTGCCGGGGCGGGAAAGCTCGGTGGCCAGTTTTACACGCTGTGCCTCCCCGCCGGAGACCGTGGTGGCCTGTTGCCCCAACCGGATATACCCGAGGCCGACGGCATCCAGGGTCTTCAGCTTGCGGGCAATACGCGGCAGGGCTTCAAAAAAGGCCAGGGCATCCTCCACCGTCATGTCCAGCACATCGGCGATGTTTTTGCCCTTGTACCGGATGCTCAGGGTTTCCGGGTTGTAACGATGCCCCTTACAGGTTTCACACTCGACGTACACATCCGGCAGGAAGTTCATCTCCAGCTTTTTGATACCGGCCCCTTTACAGGTCTCGCACCGCCCCCCCTTCACGTTGAACGAAAACCGGCCCGGCTTGTACCCTCGAATCTGAGATTCGGGCAACCGGGCAAACAGGTCCCGGATGTAGGTGAACAGACCGGTATACGTGGCCGGATTGGAGCGGGGCGTTCGGCCAATGGGCCGCTGATCGATGTCGATTACCTTATCTACGTAATCCAACCCCTCAATTTTTTCGTACGGCAGGGGCACCCGTTTGGCCTTGTGGTAATGGTTGGCCAGGGACGGGTATAGCGTCTGGTTGATGAGGCTGGATTTGCCGGAGCCGGATACCCCCGTCACGCAGATGAAACTCCCCAACGGCAATTCCAGGAGATCTCCCTTCAGATTGTGGCCGATTGCCCCGTAGAGCTTCAATGTATGGCCGTTCCCGGATTTGCGCTTTGCCGGGAGGGCAATGGCTTTTTTACCGGTCAGGTAGGCTTTGGTGATGCTCTCGTACCCGTTCCGGCGCTCCGGCAACTGCTCCGGTGGTGCCGCCCCGATGAGGTGCCCACCGTGTTCTCCGGCACCAGGGCCCAGGTCCACCACAAAATCGGCCGATTCGATCATCTCCCGGTCGTGTTCGACCACCAGCACGGAGTTGCCCAGGTCTCTGAGTTGTTTCAGGGAATTGAGCAGTTTCACATTGTCGCGGGGGTGCAACCCGATGGAGGGCTCATCCAGCACGTACAGTACCCCAACGAGTTGCGTGCCGATCTGCGTGGCCAATCGTATCCGCTGGCTCTCTCCCCCGGACAAGGTCCGCGCCGACCGGTCCAGGGTGAGGTAATCCAACCCGACGTTCAGGAGAAAAGCAAGCCGTTCGCGAATTTCCTTGACGATAGGCACGGCAATGAGGCCCCTTCGGCCATCCAGTTTCAGGTCTTCAAAAAAACCACGCAGCGAGGTCAGGTCCTGAACCACCAGTTCGGCGATGTTCTTGCCTTTGATGCGATAGGCCAGGCTTTCCGGCTTGAGCCGTCCGCCCCCACATGAGGCACACGCCTGAATCCGCATGAACGATTCCGCCCACTGCCGTTGCTGTGCCGAACCGGTGTTCTCGTAGGTGTGCCACAGGTGTTGTTTGAGCCCACCGAAGCGGTGCTGGTATTTCACCTCCCGCTTTTTGTAGCGGTAGATGATGTCGAATTTCTCCTCCCCGGCCCCCTCCATTAAGACGGTGAACTGTTCCTCAGAAAGTGCGTTGAACGGGGTTTCAAACGTGAAACCATATTTGTTGGCCACGGCCTGCAACTGGCTGAAGATCCAGACATCGCGGGGTTTCCCAAGGGGGGCCAGTCCCGCTTCGCGTATGGATTTTGAAGCATCGGGGATGACCAGGTCCAGATCGATTTCCTTTTTGGTCCCAAGGCCATTGCAGGTAGGGCAAGCCCCATAGGGCGAGTTAAAGGAGAAGGTGTTCGGCGAGGGATCGTCGTACGAGAGGCCGTCTTCGGGGCAAGTCAGGTGGCGGCTGAACAGGTGGTCTTTCCCTTCTACCTCCATCGCGATGAGCGTGCCGTGCCCCATGCCGAGGGCGACCTCTACGGATTGGCTGACCCGTGTACGAATATCGGAACGGATGATGAGCCGGTCTACAACCACTTCGATGTCATGGATCTTGTACCGGTCCAGTTTCATCCCTTTAGTAATTTCCTTCACCTCCCCATCCACGCGCACCCGCGTAAAGCCCTGCTTGGCAATCTGCTCGAACAATTCCCGGTAGTGCCCCTTCCGCGCCCGTACCACCGGGGCCAGGAGCAGCAACCGGGTGCCCTCCGGGAAAGCAGCAATGGCATCAATGATTTCATCATCGGACTGCTTGCGCATGGGCCGCCCGGAGATGTAGCTGTAGGCGGTCCCGGCACGGGCAAAAAGGAGGCGGAGGAAATCGTAAATCTCGGTGACGGTCCCGACGGTAGAGCGGGGGTTCCGGCTGACTGTTTTTTGTTCGATGGCGATGACCGGTGAGAGGCCGTCGATGAAATCCACATCGGGCCGCTCCATCATGCCCAGAAATTGCCGGGCATAAGCACTCAGCGATTCCATGTACCGCCGTTGGCCTTCAGCATAGATGGTGTCAAACGCGAGGCTGGATTTGCCGGAGCCGGAGAGGCCGGTGATAACGACCAGTTGGTCGCGCGGGATATCCAGGTCGATGTTTTTCAGGTTGTGCTCGCGGGCACCCTGGATGGTGATGCGGTCTTCCATGAACGAGGGTCAATAGCCGAAAATACGAGGGCGATGGCCGGTGCGCGGGTTGCCTTTCCGATGGAATTTACACATATTATGAACACATCCCAAACAGCGCCTATGAATTTACGGATCATTACCAATGGCACCGGTGCCGTCGGGGCCATTTCCCAGACCGAAGTAACCGCCGATTTCCTGACCTGGGATGACGTCCTGCATGACGGCCCCGTCCCGGCAACCCTGGGCCTGCACGCCCTCTCCGAGGTGCGGGCTCGGTTCATTGCAGATTGTGGCTGGATGGCCTACCCTGAAGCCCATCAGCGTTTTCAGTCGAGAGACCAACGCCTCAACGATTCCGGGCAATATGATGAAGTGCTGCTCTGGTTTGAGCACGACCTGTACGACCAACTCCAACTTCTTCAGATTCTGGATGCTTGTGCTACCCTGCCCCTCCCCAATACACGGCTGACGCTCATCTGCGAGAAAGCCTATGTGGCCGAGGAAAACGTGGCTGCACTGCAGGAGGCATTTCAGAATCGGCAAGAGGTTACGATGGCGCAAATCCAACTGGCCGTTTCTGGATGGAAGGCCGTTCGTTCTAACACACCAGCTGCGTTGGTAGCGTTTCTCAAAACCGACACTTCGGCCCTCCCTCACCTTAAGGCTTCCCTTTACCGATTCCTTGAGGAATACCCCGCCCTGAAAACCGGCCTCTCTCGCAATGAACAGCAAATCCTGACCTGTGTGGTAAACGGCATCACCCGCCCCGGCCCCTTGTTCCGTTCCGTGCAGGTCATGGAAGAAGCAAAATATCTTGGAGATTGGTCATTTTTCAGATACCTCGCAGGCCTTGTAAACGGCCCTGCCCCCTTGCTTCAGACTGCCTCAGGCGTACCTTTTGCCTTCCCCGCACAGACCGACCTCACGTTTTTGAGCCAGACCCTTTCGCTGACTGCATTAGGCCGACGGGTGCTGGAGCAGAAAGCCGACTGGCTAACCACACACCCCATTGACCGGTGGCTGGGTGGCACACACCTTGACGATACTACGAATTGGCGCTGGGACCCAGATTCCCATACAACTATATACATGTAGATTGTTTTCCAACTGATTCCTTGACTTTCAGGCATTGAAATTTTAACTATGGGTTCCCTTCCACAATTCCGTAGTTCTTTTTTCGAAACGACTACTTACTAGGCCACACGGCCTAATAATCCACTGCCGTATACGAACTGGATCAGGATGTAGATGTGGATATCCGCTACGCCATCGGGCATAAGCCCAGAGTACAGCAACCACATGCTTCACCATTGCTACCGAACCCCACACGGACACAAATAACTTCACGGCAAACACAATCCCCGCACTGACCAATTTCCTGAATGGTGGAGTTAACTTCCTGGCGCAATGTGAAGCGGTTGAATCCTATGAAACTGTACAGACTGCCGGCACGTAACCAATCCTTACGTGGGCACCAACCGGTTCCGCCTGAAGCAAATTGACTTCAACGGGGCGTATGATTATTCGTCTGTGGTGGAGACGAGGGAACGATGGCGACGATGCGCAGGGGGCCGCCGCTGCCGTCCTTGATTTTCATGGGGAGGGCGATCACCGTTGCGCCGGTTGCGGGGAGTTGGTCCACATTGGCCACATTCTCGAAGGCCGGCATGTTGGTTTTGAAAAGGATCTGGTGCGTCTCAAACAAGACCGATTGGCCATAGTCGATGCTCGGCGTATCGAGGCCCACAGCCCTGATGTTCCGGTTCTCGACCAGCCAGGTAGCGGTTTCCGGGTGAATGCCGGGGAAATGGAGTTTGGCTACAGCCTCGGCCCCCCTTTCGGCGGTGCCCATGTATTGCTCACGGTCCGGCCAGTATTGACCGAAACCGGTGTTGAACAGTAGAATCACATCATCCAGCATCTCACCATGCATTTGCTCCCAGGCTTCAAGGTCCGAGACCTGAATCTGGTAGTCCCGGTTTTCGGCACAGGCCGCCGAGACATCCACCACAACTACCGGCCCCATGAGCCGATCCAGGGGAATTTCATCGGCGGCGTGTTTGCCTTCTGAGAAATGAACCGGAGCATCAAGGTGCGTGCCCCCGTGCTCTGCCGTGAAGAAGGAATTGGCTTCATAGTAGAAGCCAGCCTCCGTCATACCCCGTGCATCAATGTTGAGTTTGAACCCTTCGGCGGTGGGCCAAAAGACGGTTTCCTCATCGAAGGCATAGGTCAAATCTACCAATTTTCCATTCGGGAACGGTTCGGCCTGTGGAGCCGGCTCGGGCGCCGAAGGTTGGCATCCCACCACCAGGCCGAGCATCAACAAATACAATACATTTCGCATAATAAACACCCGTTGTTTCAAACCACCGTTGGGCCCGGCATCGGCCGGACCGTGCACCCCCAATATACATTCACAACATATGGACATGGCGTGCCATGACCCAACAAGGGCGCATCATTCCGTGGTAGGCCGGAAATGCTCCACGATTTGATCGACCTGCGTTTCCGGGGGGTGATTGATGGAAAGGGTGAAGGTATTGGCCGGAGGTTCGAGAGCTTCGAATTGTGAGGGCAACAAATCGTTGTTCCAATAGGCATGGCTACGCCCGGCGAGACGGTTTTGTATTTGTTCGACCGTGCCGTGGAGATAGATGAAGTGAACACCCTCCAGATCACGTGTGAGACGCTGCCGGTAGGTATCCTTTAATGCAGAGCAAGCCAACACGGCCCTGCCATCCGGTGCGCCCCGCAATATGCCGTTCAACACATCCAGCCACGGCTGCCGGTCTGCATCACCAAGCGGAACCCCCTGATTCATTTTAACCTTGCTTTCGGGCAAATGGTAATCGTCCCCCTCAATAAACGGCCACCTCAACCGTTCGGCCAAAAGCCGCCCTACCGTCGATTTCCCTGCACCGGACACACCCATGAGGATGAAGATCCGTGCGACAGCTTGCCCTCGACGTGATCCAGGGTGTGACAGCTTGCCCTCGACGTGACCCGGGGTGCGACAGCTTGCCCTCGACGTGATCCAGGGTGCGACGGCTCTTGAATTCGGATGGGAAATCTTATTTTTTTGCATGTGAGAGAAAACGCTTTTTATAAATACAGGCGGCAGGTCATTGAGATCGTGCCAATAATATAGGCCCTGGCTTGCTTTTTGTCCCGGCGGTGGGTAGCATTCCTTGTTCTATCTACCCATCCTCTATTTCCCATTGTAACATGCGTAGCCTCCGTTTCCTCCTTCCGGCCTTGCTGCCGTTGCTTTTTGTTTGTGATACCCAGGCCCAACACACCAAACCCGGCGAACTGAGCCTGGCCCGGCTCTACAGCTCACCCGATTTTTTTGGCGAGCGCTTTGGCCCCGTCCGCTGGCTTGAAGACGGCTCCGGGTACACCACCCTGGAAGCCTCAACTGACGTAGAGGGAGGCCGCGACATCATCCGGTACAACCCCGCCGCCGATACGCGAGACGTGATGGTGGCTGCCACCCAACTCATCCCTGAAGGGGCCGAGGCACCGATTCCCGTTCAAAATTACGCCTGGTCCGCTGATGGTTCCAAAGCCCTCATCTACACCAACTCCAAACGGGTGTGGCGGCAAAATACACGGGGCGATTATTGGGTACTCGACCGGGAAAGCGGCAAGCTGCATCAACTCGGAGGTGAAGCCCCGGCCTCTACGTTAATGTTCGCCAAGTTCTCGCCCGACGGCACCCGCGTGGGCTACGTCCGGCAAAACAACGTCTACGTCGAATCCCTCGCCGATGGTACCATCACCCAACTGACGCACGATGGCTCAGAGACCATTATTAACGGGACCTTCGACTGGGTCTACGAAGAAGAATTTAGCCTCCGCGACGGCTTCCGGTGGAGCGCCGACGGACAAAAGATCGCCTACTGGCAACTCGATGCCGAAGGCGTGGGCGAATTCCTCATGATCAACAACACCGATTCCCTCTACTCCTTTACCATCCCCCTCCAATATCCCAAAACCGGCACCACCAACTCCAGTTGCCGCATTGGGGTGGTCCACCTGGATACCAGGAATACGATTTGGGTGCAGGACAACGACGATCCCCGTAACCACTACCTCGCCCGTATGGAATGGGCCGGCGGTACGGATGAACTCATCATCCAACACCTGAACCGGCTGCAAAACACCAACGAAGTTCGCCTCACAGATGCCATGACCGGCCAGACCCGCACCGTCATGACTGACCGCGACGAGGCCTGGCTGGATGTCGTTGACGATGTGATCTGGATGGACGACGACCAAACATTTACCTGGGTCAGCGAGCAAGACGGCTGGCGGCATGTGTACCTCGTGGACCGCAAAACCGGCACCATGAAGAACATCACGGACGGTGCCTATGACGTGATGAGTATTCAGCGTATCGATGTAGACGGCGGCTGGATCTATTTCATCGGCTCGTTCGACAATCCGACCCAGCGTTACCTGTACCGCGTCCCCATCCGCGGTGGCGATGCTGAACGCCTTACCCCACAGAATCAACCCGGCTGGCATTTCTATCAAGTCTCGGAGGATGCCAAATGGGCCATTCACAACTATTCCTCCTTCAACACCCCCACGACCATCAGCCTGGTCTCTTTGCCGGATCACAAAGTTGTCAAAACGTTTGTCGATAACGACCGGCTGAAAGCCACGGTGGCCGAGCTAACCCTCGGCGAAACCGAGTTCTTCCAGGTCGAGGCCGAGGACGGTTCAAAAATGGATGGATGGATGATCAAGCCCTCCCACTTTGACCCAGGCAAGAAGTACCCCGTATTGTTCTACGTCTACGGCGAACCCGCCGGACAGACGGTGGTGGATCGCTGGGGCGGCACCACCAAATTGTGGCACCATTTGATTGCCGAGGAAGGGTATCTGGTGATGAGCATCGATAACCACGGCACCCCGGCCCCGCGTGGGCGCGACTGGCGAAAGTCCATCTACGGCGAAATCGGCACACTGGCTTCCAAAGATCAAGCCGCAGCCTTAAAGCAAATTAGCATGTGGCCGTATGTAGATGCCTCACGTGTAGGCATTTGGGGCTGGAGCGGCGGCGGCTCAATGACGCTGAACATGATGTTCCGCTACCCGGACCTGTACCACACGGGCATGTCGGTAGCCCCCGTCCCAAACCAGCGCTACTATGACACCATCTACCAGGAACGGTACATGGGCCTCCCCCAGGACAATGCCGAGGGTTATAAAAACGGCTCCCCCGCCACTTACGCCGAAAACCTGAAGGGCAACCTGCTCCTGGTCCACGGCACCGGAGACGACAATGTGCACTACCAGGGCACCGAGGAATTGATCAACAAACTGATCCGGTTGAACAAGCCCTTCTCGATGATGGCCTACCCCAACCGGTCCCACGGCATCTATGAAGGCCGGGGCACCAGCCGCCACCTGCGAGAACTCCTCACCAATTATTTGCTGAAGAACCTCCCTGCCGGTGGCCGGAACGAAACGGAACTATAGTCTCTCCATGAAACCCATTTTTTCTCTCCTCCTTTCGCTTCTCTTTGCCCCCCTCCTCTTTGCCCAGGCCGACCTGGACGAAGTGCCCCCCAGCGACGGCGAAGGCCCGTACACCCGCCTCGTGATCCGCGGGGCCACCATGATTGAAGGCTCCGGTGCCCCACCCGTTGGGCCGGTCGACATTGTGATCGAAAACGACCGGATTGCACAGATCCGAACCGTCGGCTACCCCGGCTTGCCCATCAATGAGGAACGCCGCCCTGCACCCGGTGACCGGGAGATTGATGCCACCGGCATGTACGTCCTGCCCGGATTCATCGACATGCACGGCCATCCTCATACCAAAGAAGGCGGCCAGGGTGTGCCCCTGGATTACGTCCTCAAACTCTGGCTGTCCCACGGCATCACCACGACCCGCGTGGTGGGCGCACGGGGCGTGGATTGGATCATCGACCTGCAAAAACGATCTGACGAAAACCGGCTCTCCAGCCCCAGAATCGTGGCTTATCCGGTCTTTGGGCAAGGCTTTGGGCGGCCCGTCACAACCCCGGAGGAAGCCCGTGAATGGGTGCAATGGGTCAAGGCCCAGGGGGCCGACGGCATCAAGTTTTTCGGGGCACCACCTGAAATCATGGAAGCCGCTCTGGATGAAGCCAACAAGCAAGGATTGGGATCAACAGAGCACCATGCGCAACTCAATGTAACCCGCATGAATGTGCTCACCACCGCCCGCCTCGGCCTGACCTCCATGGAGCACTGGTACGGCCTCCCCGAAGCCCTCTTCGAGGACAAGGTGATTCAGCACTACCCGCCCGACTATAACTACCAGAACGAAGCCGACCGGTTTGGAGAAGCCGGACGCCTCTGGAAACAAGCCGCCAAACCGTTTACCCCCCACTGGAATGCGGTGATGGACTCCCTGCTGGCCCTCGACTTCACGATTGATCCTACGTTTGTAGCGTATCTCGCCAGCCGGGACCTGATGCGGCAAAGTCGGAATGAGTGGCATTCGGTGTATACCATGCCCAGCCTCTGGAATTTCTACCGGCCCAGCCGGGCTGCCCACGGCTCCTACTGGTTCTACTGGACCACCGCCGACGAAATTGCCTGGAAAGAGAATTTTCGACTGTGGATGACGTTCATCAACGAGTACAAAAACCGAGGGGGCCGGGTGACCCTGGGTAGCGACTCCGGCTACATCTATAACCTCTACGGCTTCGGGTACATTCAGGAAATGGAGTTGATGCAGGAAGCAGGCTTTCATCCGCTGGAAGTCATCCGCTCCGCAACGATTCTGGGTGCAGAGACGATTGGCAAAGACCAGGAGATCGGCACGATTCAGGTAGGCAAGAAGGCCGACCTGGTGATTGTACCAAAAAACCCGCTCAAGAACCTGAAGGTTTTGTATGGCACCGGCACCTGGCAACTCAATGATGAAACAGGCGAGGTTGAAAAAGTAGGCCGTGTACGATGGACCATCAAGGACGGCATTGTCTTCGATGTCCATGACCTCCTGGCCGACATACGGGCTCAGGTCGATGCCGCCAAAGCCGAAGCAGGCTTGCCACTTAGCCCCATGCCCATGTTTATAGAAACAGTTCGAGAGCCGTAATGCGCCGGGGCGTCTTTCATATTACCCCATCATTTCACTCACCCTCCCCCACATGCCACAAGGTATAGGCACCTCAACCCCCGAAGCAGAATTGGCCCGCATGACCTTGATGGTCGACGGCATCTCCCCGATCACGGACGATGAACGCAAAGCCCGCATTGCCAAAGCCCAGCGACTGTTACAGGAACAGCATATCCAGGCCCTTTACCTGGATGCGTCAACCAGCCTCTATTACTACACCGGCCTCGACCTCCACCAGAGCGAACGCCTGCATGGCACACTCATCCCAGCACAAGGCGACCTCATCTACCTCTGCCCAACCTTTGAGGAAAACAAGACCCGGTCCATGCTCCGCATCGGAGATCAAATCCGAACCTGGGAAGAACACGAAGACCCTACCGTACTCATCATAGATACCCTGGCCGAACAAGGCATTACGGGCGGGACCGTGGCCCTGGATGAGGTCACCCCGTTTTTCACCTTTGATGGGCTGCGTCGCGCGGGCGAAACCTTCTCCTTTGTCAACGGCAAGTGCATCACGGCCCCGTGCAGGATGCTCAAATCTCCTCAGGAGATCGCCTTGATGCAACGGGCCATGGACCTCACCCTCGAAGTGCAGAAGGCGACGGCCCGCATGCTGCAACCGGGCATGACCACCACCGAGGTCGCCGACTTTGTGACGGAAGCCCATCTCCGCCTCGGCGCACCGGGTCCGCCTACGTTTTGCATCGTCCTTTTCGGAGAGCCGACGGCTTACCCACACGGCGTCCCTTATCCCCAGACCCTAAAAGAGGGTGATATGGTCCTGGTCGATACCGGCTTCACCCTCGATCATTACCACTCTGACCTCACCCGGACCTACGTCTATGGCACCCCAACCGATAGACAGCGTTTCGTTTGGAACGTGGAGAAAGCTGCCCAGGCCGCCGCGTTTGAAGCCGCCCAACTGGGTACGCCCTGTGAAGCCGTTGATGCTGCCGCACGGGCCGTCATCGAAGCCGCAGGCTTTGGACCCGGATATGCGGTGCCAGGATTGCCCCATCGCACCGGCCACGGCATCGGCCTGGACATTCACGAATGGACTTACCTGACCAAAGGCAACACCACACCGCTGGCCCCCGGCATGTGTTTCTCAAACGAACCCATGATCTGTATCTATGGCGAGTTCGGCGTTCGCCTTGAAGACCATTTTTATATGACCGATGAAGAGGCACGGTGGTTCACGCAACCCAGCCCGTCCATCGACAATCCTTTTGGTTAGTGCGAAGTGCGACTCCCCCCTTGAACCTGAGTCGCACGCCGCACCCCGCACAAAACACACCCGCAGTATGAAATCCTACTTACTCGCCTTCCTGCTCTTCCCGGCCCTTGCGGCCCACGCCGATACCTACCCCAAAAACCCGGCCATTGACATACAGCACTATGCGTTTGCCATCGGGTTGAGTGATTCGTCTGATGTAATCCATATCTCGGCGACCATCACGGCCCTGTTCAAGGAAGCCGGGCAACACACCCTCCGCCTGGACCTGACCAACACCGCCGATAGCCTGGATGGCAAAGGCATGACCGTCACCGCTGTCACCCAAAACGGGCAGGCCCTGACCTTTACCCATGAAAATAATGTTCTCCTTATCACCCTAGCGGCACCGTCCCATCAAGGGCAAATGATGGATGTGGTGGTCTCCTATCACGGTGAACCGATTACTGGCCTCAAAATTGCCCCCAACAAGCACGGCGACCGGACGTTTTTCAGCGACAACTGGCCGAACCGGGCACGCAACTGGCTGTCCGTCGTCGATCATCCCTATGACAAAGCCACCTCAGAATTTATCGTAACGGCTCCAGACAATTATCAGGTGGTTTCAAACGGACTGCTCCTCGAAGAATCCAACCTCCCCGACGGCTTCAAACGCACCCATTGGAAACACGCGGTGCCCATCTCCGTGTGGCTTTACGCCCTCGCCGTAGCCGAATTTGCGGTCCAGTATGTGGACACCTTCGAAGGAAAAAGCATCCAGACCTGGGTCTATCCCCAGGATCGGGATGCCGGTTTTTATGACTTTGCGGTGCCCACCAAACATGCCATGGCGTTTTATTCGGACTACGTTGGCCCCTTTGCGTATGAGAAGCTGGCCAACATCCAGTCGAATAGTGTAGGCGGCGGCATGGAAGCCGCCACGGCCATTTTCTACGGCGATCGCTCCGTAACAGGGGACCGTTCCACCCGGTGGCGAAACGTCATTATCCACGAGGTGGCCCACCAATGGTTCGGCAATGCCGTGACGGAATATGACTGGAATGATGTGTGGCTGAGTGAAGGGTTTGCGACTTATTTCACGCTACTCTTCATCGAACATGCCTATGGGCGCGAGGCCTTTGTGGATGGCCTGCATTCGGCCAAAGACCGCGTGTACCGCTATTATCAGGATCATCCGGATTACCGCATTGTGCATGACAACCTGGATGACATGCGCCGGGTCACCTCCAGCCAGACCTATCAGCGCGGCGCATGGGTCCTGCATATGCTGCGCAACAAAGTGGGCGATGAAGCCTTCCAGCAGGGTATTCAGGCATATTACCATACCCATTTTAACAGCAATGCCACAACGAATGATTTTTTATTTGCGATGGAACAAGCCTCGGGGCAAGAACTGGATGCATTCTTCCAGCAATGGCTCTACCAGGGCGGCCATCCCCATCTGGAAGGATCGTGGACCTACAACGCAGATCAACAAACCGTTGAAGTGACCCTCAATCAAGTGCAAACGGATGGGTACCATTTCAGGCTCCCGGTTGAAATCGGGATTTACCAAGATGAGAAGGCCGTGCCGCACATCGAAAAAGTCGACCTCGGCACTGACGAAGTAAAAGCCTCCTTCCCTTCCCCAACCCGCCCGGATCGTGTTGCCCTTGACCCCCGAACTGTCCTGTTGGCCGAATGGACTTTTAATGAGCGTCCGTGACGAACATTGTGGGACTAAACACCTATCTATACTGATTTTACCCTCAAATATCCAGATTTTGCATGCGTATTGGATTGGGAAAAGCCGAGTTGACCTCCGGCCAGCACCGGGTGTATTCAAAGCACCTGGGTTCTGGATCGGCGTCTTAGCGTTTCTTTTGATCGTGATGACGGCTTTGTTCACCATCGCTAGAACCGCATATGAAGAAGCGCAAGACCACAACGCATGCTGTACCGCTCAACCCGCAATAGCGATATGGGTTAGCAGTTTCCTTCCCTTTTGCTGCGTATATCAATACAGAAGCGCTTTATCTCGACCTATTCTTGCTCATGGACGCCGAACGTTGGATACAGGTACAAAAACTATTTGACGATGCACTTGAACAACCGGCAGAGGCCAGGGAATCCTATTTGCGCGACGCCTGTGGAGCTGATGTCGGGTTGTACAAGGAAGTCAGATCCCTCCTGGAAGAGGAAGGCCAGTTGCTCAACATGCTGGATGGCACCGCCGAACTGACCACCGATATGTTGGCGGCCTTATCCCTCAACGGCCAACAAATAGGACCCTACGTTCTGATTCGGCAGATTGGTATGGGGGGCATGGGGGCGGTCTATCTCGCCGAACGTGCCGACGGCCAGTTTGAACAACAGGTGGCCCTCAAGCTCATAAAACGGGGCATGGACAGCGCGCAAATTCTGGCACGGTTCCAAAGCGAACGCCAGATATTGGCCCGGCTCCAGCATCCAAACATCGCACGGCTGCTAGGTGGAGGCATCAGCACAGATGGCCGCCCCTACTTCGTGATGGAATACATTGACGGCAAACCCATTGATGCCTACTGCGATACCCATAAACTCTCCGTCGATGAACGCCTCGCCCTGTTTACCACGGCCTGCAAAGCGATGCTGTACGCGCATACGAACCTGGTGGTCCACCGTGACCTGAAACCGGAAAACATCCTGGTCACGGAAAGTGGCATCGTGAAAGTCCTAGATTTCGGGATTGCCAAAGTGCTGGAAGAAGCCGACGGCCCGGCCCTCACACGCACCGGCATGCGCGTCATGACCCCGGCTTATGCCTCTCCCGAGCAGATCCGTGGGGAAGCCGTCAACACCAGCTCCGATATCTACTCGCTGGGCGTTGTGCTCTACGAACTCCTGACCGGCTATCGGCCTTACGAACTGGAAAACCGTCCCGCTGCCGAAATCGCTGAGGTCATCTGCGGGACGCTCCCGGAAAAACCCAGTACCATCATCAGCAAATCCGCTGAGACGACCACTGAAGCCAGTCAGGCCCGCAGCACCCATCCTGATCGACTGCGCCGCCGCTTGTCCGGTGACCTCGATAACATCGTGTTGCGCGCCCTGCGCAAGGAACCCGAACGCCGGTACGTCTCCGTCGATGCCCTCGCCGATGACATCCGGCGGCACCTAACCGGCCTACCCGTCCTGGCCCGCCCGGACACCCTCCGTTATCGGGTGGAGAAATTCATCAGTCGGCACCGCCTTGGCGTGATCGCCACAGCCGCAGCCCTAATGGTGGCTACCGGTCTGACGGCCTTCTATACCCTCCAGCTTACCCAGGAACGGGACCGCGCCCAGGCCGCCCTGACCCAGGCCGAACTGGAACAGGAAAAGGCCAATGAGGTCACCGCCTTCTTGCGAAGCATTTTTGCCGTATCCAATCCCACAGAAGGGCAAGGCCGTTCGGTCACCGCACGCGAACTCCTCGACACCGGGGCCGAGCGCATCGAAGTGGAATTGAAAGATCAGCCTGAAGTGCAGGCCAAAATGATGCAGGTCATCGGCGACGTATACAAGAGCATGGGCCTCTATGAAGACGCTGAATCCCTGACACGGAAGGGCCTGGCCAAGCTCCAGGATCTGTACGAAGGAGACCATGCTGAAATCGCTCGGAGTCAGACGATTCTGGCCCGGATTATGCTCGATAAAGGCCAACTGCCGCAGGCAGATTCGCTCATGACCCTGGCCCTTGACATGCGCCGCCGACTGTACGGTGCGGAGCATGTGGAGTTGGCCGAGAGCCTGCAGGAAGTTGGCTGGCTTCGCCAAGAGCAAGGCAACCTTGAAGCTGCTGTGGCCTTTAACCGTGAAATGCTCGCCATGCGGCGCAACCTGTTTGAACCGGATGCGCCCATCATTGCGGTTTCTCTCAACAACATGGCCAACAGCCTGACGGCTTTCGGGGATCATGAAGCGGCTGAACCCCTCTTTCGAGAAGCCCTGGCACTCCATGAAAAAAACTACGGCCCAGGTCACCCGGAAGTTGCCAACACACTGAACAATCTGGGGTTGATGCTGCAAATGCAAGGCAAGCATGCCGAGGCCGAACCCATCATGCGGCAGGTGCTGGATCTGGACCTCCGCACCCTGGGACCGGAGCATCCGTATGTAGCCATCAGCCAGAACAACCTCGCTCAAATTTTTCATAGGCTGGGTCGGTTTGCTGCAGCCGAATCCCTCTTTCATGTGTCCCTCAACCTGCGCAAAAGCCTGTTCGGCGAGGAGCATCCGTCCGTTGCAGAAAGCTATAACAACATCGCCATCCTCCTTACGGATCAGGAGCGCCACGCCGAGGCCGAACCACTCATCAGACAAGCACTGGACATCAATCAGCGGTTGCTGGGCCCTAAACATCCGCGAACGGGTATCTCCACAAATGCCCTTGCCGGCGTGCTGAAATACCAGGGCAAGACCGATCAGGCCGAATCTATCTTCCGAACGGCCCTGTCCATTTATGCGGAAGCCTTCCCGGAAAACCACCTCCGGCATGCCAACCCCAACTATGGCCTCGGTACGTTGCTCTCGGAAAAAGGGGCATATGATGAGGCCGAGCCATTGCTACTTCGTGCCTTCAAACTCCGCACCGCCGATCTTGCCGCAGATCATAAAGACGTCCTGAATGCACGAAAAGCCCTGGTCACCCTCTACACTAACTGGGGTAAACCAGAAGAGGCCGCACGCTATCAGCGATAATTCGTATTTTCTGGCGTTCCCTCCTCTGCCACAGACCGCCACACTGCATGCGCTTCCTCTCTATTCTGTTGTGCCTCGGCCTCTATGCCTGCACCCCTGCCCCAACGCCTGAAAGCAGACCCGCCGATCACCGCACCGAAGCCGAAAAACGCCAACCCAATCAGGCCCGTGCCAGCCTGGATGTAGCCGACGGACTCGAAGTGACCCTGTTTGCCTCAGAACCGCTGGTCGTGAACCCGACCAACATGGACATCGACGCACGAGGCCGCCTCTGGGTCTGTGAAGGCCGGAACTACCGGCTGTGGAACAACCCCGGCTATGCCGAACAGGAAGGCGGGGACCGCATCCTCATCCTCGAAGACACCAACGGCGACGGCCAGGCTGACAAACGCACCGTCTTCTATCAGGGCCACGATGTCGATGCAGCACTTGGTATTCTGGTGATGGACAACCAGATTATTGTCTCGGCAAGTCCGCTGGTCCTTCGGCTCACCGATACAGATGGGGATGACCAAGCCGATAAAAAGGAAGTCCTCTTCGCTGGCATCAAGGGGATAAATCACGATCACGGCGTACACGCCTTTACGTTTGGGCCGGACGGTCGTCTTTATTTTAATTTCGGCAATGAAGGCAAACAACTGCGCCACACCGACAGCACCTTCGTTGTAGATAAGTGGGGGCATAACATCTCTGAGGCCGAAGGCCGATACCGGCAGGGCATGGCCTTCCGCATGAACCCGGACGGCACGGACCTCGAAGTGATCGGCTACAACTTTCGGAATGCGTATGAACTGGCCGTAGACGCCTTCGGCACCGTCTGGCAATCCGACAATGACGACGACGGCAACCGGGCCACACGCATCAACTATGTGATGGAATATGGCAACTACGGCTATCTCGATGCCCGGACCGGCAACCACTGGAGTATGCCCCGCACAGGCATGCACCCGGAAATTCCCAAACGCCATTGGCACTTGAACGACCCCGGTGTGGTGCCCAACCTGCTCCAGACCGGAGCCGGTTCACCCACAGGCATTGCCATCTATGAAGGCAACCTCCTGCCCGGTGTGTTTCAGAACCAGATGATCCACGCGGATGCCGGTCCAAATGTTGTGCGCGCTTATCCCGTTGCCCCAAACGGTGCCGGATACTCCGCCGAGGTGGTCAACCTCGTCAAAGGTACCCGTGACCCCTGGTTCCGTCCTTCAGACGTGACCGTGGCCCCGGACGGCTCTCTGTTCATCGCCGACTGGTATGATCCTGGGGTGGGTGGCCACTGGGTTGCAGACATCGAGCAGGGCCGCATATTTCGGGTGGCACCGCCCAACACACCCTATGCTGTTCAACCGCCCGACCTCTCTACCCCGGCCACTGCTGCACAGGCCCTGTTGAGCCCCAACATGGCCACCCGCTACCTGGCCTGGAACCGCCTGGCCACCTGGGGAACGGAGGCAGAACCCGCCTTGCAGGACCTCTGGACTTCGGATGTTCCCCATCATCGTGCACGTGCGTTGTGGCTTTTGGCCCGGATTGAGGGCCAGACGGCACACTATATCGACGCAGCACTCCAGGATGCGGACCCCAATATCCGAATTACCGGATTACGTGTGGCCCGTCAGTTAGGACACAACGTTACCGAGGCCGTTGCCCAACTGGTACAGGATCCCAACCCGCAGGTACGCCGCGCCTGTGCCATAGCCATTCGGCACCTCCCCGTTGAACAAGCCGCCCCCTTGTGGACGCAACTGGCCCTCCAATATGATGGCCAAGACCGGTGGTACCTTGAAGCCCTCGGCATTGGAGCAGAAAACAACTGGGAGCCGTTGCTTGCCACATGGTTGGCAGAGGTCGGCGAGGACTGGACCACACAGGCAGGACGGGACATGGTATGGCGTGCCCGCACCCCACGCGCCTTGCCCCTGCTCACCGAATTGATCGCACGGTCGGATACCGATGCTACAGCAAGACTTCGGTACTTCCGCGCCATTGACTTTCATGATACCCCGGCCAAACAGAAAGCGCTTGTCCAACTGCTGGACGGCAATCATCCCAGTCAGCATGAGATCAATGCCCTCGCCCTCAAACACCTCACGGACCCTGCCCTCAAACAATCGGCCCGTGTGCAAGAAGCCCTGCAAAACACGCTGGACCAAGTAGCCGGTACAGCCCTGTTTCTCGATTTGGTCGGGGCCTATGGGATCACCAATCAAAACCCGGATTTGCACCAACTGGCAATGGCCTGGCCCGATAGCAGCCTTGGCATCGATGCCACCCTCCTCCTCCTGAAAAATGAGGCGCCCCAGCTTTTCCGCCCGGCGGTGGCCTCGCCGGACACCTTGATACGCAATGCTGCACTTCGGGTGCTGGGTCATACCCGCTCCCATTCCGGTCGCCTGGCCTTGCTAGGCATCGTGGCGGACACCACCCTGACCAGAGAGACCCGCCGGATCGCGCTGGAGCAATTGAGCCTGGGAGAATGGGGCGGCAAGTTACATCTGCTCGAAATCGTGAAAGCGGGCGACTTGCCCAAAGGATTTGAAACCGATGCCGCCCGGTTGCTGCAAGGTGCCTTTAACCAGAATCTACGGGCAGAAGCCGCCGAATACCTGCCGATGGCCGCAACTACGGAAGGCACCCCCTTACCTCCTATTGCCCAATTGGTACTGGACACGGGCCAACCTGAATCCGGAAAGGCCGTTTTTACACGACTTTGTTCTTCTTGTCATCAGGTCAACGGAGAAGGCATCAACTTCGGCCCAAACTTGTCCGAGATCGGCGACAAACTCCCCAGGGAAGCCCTCTTTACCTCCATTCTCCATCCCGATGCCGGGATTGGATTTGGGTATGAAGGGTATGTCATCACCCATCAGGACGGCACCCAATCCACCGGCTATATCCTGAGCGAAAACGAGGCCACCCTCTCCTTGCGGGTGCCCGGCGGACAAACCCGAAACCTCAACAAGGCTGACATTTTAAAAAGAACCCCCATGCGGAATTCGCTGATGCCCTCCCTTCAAAGTGGTATGGACAGGCAAGAACTGGTTGATTTGGTGACCTACCTGTCCTCGCTAAAACGGGCTATCCCCGGCAAGTAAAGGCCGGCGCCCGTTCTGTTTCACGCGTATTGAACAGGAGTTCTTGATCGATCAAAGCACAGGCCAGCCATGACCCCAGACCAGTGGAAGCACGCAAAAAGTATTTTTGAACGTGCCCTGAATGTACCTCCAGAGCAACAGGCACAGTTTCTGGACTCCACTTGTGCAGACGATGAAGAACTCCGCGCGTTGGTGGTCGGTATGCTGGCGGCTGATGCCGATCCGCCCTCTGTTTTGGAAGTGGAACACAGCGATTTATCCACGCTGATGCCGGACGCACAGGCCCTGCCTGAACATATCGGCCCCTATCGGATCTTGCGTATGCTGGGGCACGGAGGTATGGGGGTGGTCTTGATGGCCGAACGCACCGACCTCCCCAAAAAAGTGGCCCTGAAACTGCTGCGGGACAGATGGGCCTCCCCCGACGTTATGCAGCGGTTCAAGTTTGAGCAAGCCGTTCTGGCCCGGCTTCAACACCCGAATATTGCTCAACTGCTGGATGCAGGAACGACCCATGACGGTGTGCCCTACTTTGCCATGGAATACATCGAAGGAGAATCGCTTACTACATTCTGTGATGCGCAACAACTCACCCTGGATGAGCGGCTTCGGCTTTTCTCCAAGGTGTGTGAGGCCGTTCAATATGCCCATCGGAATCTGGTCATCCACCGAGACCTCAAGCCCGGCAACATCCTCATCGACCATAGTGGGCAAATCAAACTGCTGGATTTCGGGATTGCCAAACTGGTCGAGACCGAAACGGAACTGGCCTTGACCCAAACCGGCTACCGGGCGATGACCCCGGCCTATGCCAGTCCAGAGCAAATCCTGGGGCGGTCGGTAACCACCTCAAGCGATGTGTATAGCCTGGGGGTTGTCCTCTATGAATTGCTCACCGGGCACCGGCCCTACGATGCCCAGTCACCCGGAGAATGGGAACAACTGGTCTGCGAAGCCGAGCCCAGCAAACCCAGTACCGCCGTCTCCCGCATCCATGACATGACATTACCCGATGGCACCACTGCCATCCGAACACCGGCACAGGTGAGTCAGGCTAGAAATACGGCCCCTGATCAACTCAAATCCCGGCTCCGGGGTGATTTGGACAACATCGTGTTGAAGGCCCTTCGCAAAGCACCCGATCAGCGATATGCCTCCGCCGAAGCCTTTCTGGCCGATGTTCAGCGCTACCTTAACGGCTTTCCGGTTGAAGCGCATGGGGATGCCCTCGGCTACCGAGCCCGTAAATTCATCCGCCGACACAAACTGGGCGTTGGACTTACAGCCGGCATCGCCACCCTGATCCTGGGTTTTGCCGGACTGATGGCCTGGCAACAATCCGTCACAGCCCAGGAACGAGACCGCGCCCGGCTGGAAGCCGACAAAGCCAACAAAGTGGCCGACTTCATGTACGAGTTTTTTGGAGCCACCTTTCCCAAAGACCTCAGTACCGACACCCTGAATGCTGGCGACTTGTTAGCCTCGGGCCTGGAAACCGTAGAAGAAAAACTGACTGACCAACCCGATGTGCAGGCCCATATGCTAAACGTCATCGGGCGCGTCTATCAATCGCGTGGGGATTATGATACCGCCCACGAACTCCTTACCCGTTCTCTCGACTTGCGCCGCACGGTTTACGAAGCCCCCCATGCAGAAATTGCCACCGCCCTGAACGCGCTGGGCATGCATTATAACATTCGTGGCGAAAATGAAAAAGCCCAGGCCTTCCATGAAGAAGCCCTGGCCATGCGCCAAACCCTCTACGGCAATGACCATCCCGATGTAGCCCTCAGTTTAAACAACCTGGCATCCCTCTCCAATGCCCGTGGGGATCATGATGAAACCCTCCGCTTGCTTAACGAATCATTGGAGATTCGGAAAAAGCACCTGGGGGATGAACATGCAGACATCGCCCAATCCATCGGCAACCTGGCCGTCGTTTATGGCTCAAAAGGGAATACTGAAAAAGCCGTTGAGATGACCCGAGAAGCCCTGGCCATTCGCATCAAACTGTTTTCGGAAGACCATTACGACGTCGTGTTTACCAAGGGCAATCTGGTCTACTACCTACGCCAGGATGGACAACTGGAAGAGGCCCTGGCACTTTCCCAAAAAGTGGTAGACGGATTTGAAACGCTGCTCGGTGAGGACCATCCCACGGTGGGCAAGGCCCTGATGAACCAGGGGCTCGTCTTGAACGCCCTTGGACGACATGATGAAGCGGCCATTCAGTACCAGAATGCACTTCCCTTGCTGGTCAAAAAAGCCCCAGACCACTGGGATGTAGCCAACACCCATCGCCATCTGGGTACCAGCTACAGAAAACTGGGCCAACTGGACAAGGCCCTTCCCCATTTGAAGAAAGCATTGGCCCTGATCCTCGGGCGATATGGCGAAAACGCCCGGTATACAGGATTGGCAAAAAGCGCGCTGGGCGCGTATTATACGGATGCGGGCGATTTTGCCCAGGCTGAGCGCTACCTGAATGAAGCCCTGGCCATCCTGACCAATGCCAGGGGTGCCAACAATCCCGCCACACAACGTATCCAGGCGCAGTTGGATACGCTTAAAGTGCGGATGGCTGCTCCATTCCCCCTTACCATGAGCCGGAGTCGGTACGATATTACCGCCCTTCTTCATGCGGCGAGCCAGAACGATGAAGACGCGTTCAATGCCCTCTATGCCCAGGTATACGAGGAGCTACGCCGTTTGGCCCGTACGGTACGCAGCAACCGAGGGGTCTACACCCTGAACACCACAGCGTTGGTCCATGAAGCGTACATCAAGTTGATGGACAGCAACAAACCGGACTGGAAAAACCGGCTCCACTTTTTCCGGATCGCCGCACGAGCCATGCGCCAGGTCTTGATCAATGCTGCCATTCATCGCCAGGCGGCCAAACGAGGGGGCGGGCAGGTGACCATTCAATTTAATGAGCAAGAGCATGCCTCCTTGGTCACGCCGGAATCGATCCTGTCTCTGGAGGATGCTCTTCAACAACTTGAACAGTTCGATCCAGATCAAGCCCAAATCGTGGAGTGCCGTTTCTTCGCCGGATTAACCATCGAAGAAACGGCACAAGTCCTGGACACGTCCCCATCCAAGGTGAAACGCGAATGGCGCACGGCTCGGGCCTGGCTCGGCCAGGTCCTGAAAGCCGATGCCTGATCCCCTTATCTAGCGGTAACCAGCTTCGATTAGGGATGAAATGGTATCGATGTTGTCTGCGGTGACGAAGCTGGGGCCGGTGAGGACGTCGTTGGCCTGTTCAATCTCGTAATTGTGTTTCAGGAAGAGCGCCATCACCCCCTGAAAGCCTTGCAGGTATTGCTGTTGATCAATGGTGAACCGGGTCCGTCCGTCTCGTATGGCTTCCAGCGTGACGGGGTCCATATCAAAGGTCCCATGCATGGCCTGCACAGTAGGCTGATCCGTAGCATAGGCATACCAGGAAGACATCCCTTCAGCGCCAAGCGTAAGCACAGCACCCGTTTCCGGACGGGCCGAAAAATGCGAGCGAAACACTTCAATGCCCGTGGCCGCATCTCGCGTGATGTCCAGTTTCACCACCTCAATCCCCTGCTCAGTCAGCGTATCCAAAAACCCCTGACACCGTTGCTCATGGGACAGGTTGCCGACTTCATGAATGGCGCAAACGGCAATGCCGGTCAACCCCATCTCCAACATTTTTTGCCCTGCTGCAACGCCCCCCTGGTACTCGCTGGAGCCGATGTAGTGCAGGTAAGAAATTTGCCCCTCCGGATCGGTCACGTTGATCGCAACCACCGGGATACCCGCAGCGGCGGCCCGGCCAAGTGGTTCGGCCACGGCCACGGGGTCTGTGATCGTGACCGCTATCCCCTGGGGTTGGGCTGCAATGGCAGCATCAATCAAGGATACAAATTCAGCGACTGAAAACTGGTCCGGCCCCAGATACTGCACATTCACGTCCAATGCTTCCCCGGCATCCATTGCACCCCGCAATACCACAGACCAAAACGGACTCCCTGCCGCACCATGGGTTACGACGAAATACGTCTGGTTGAGGTTCGTTCTTTTTTTCGGCGCACAGCCGGAAAGGAAGGCGAGACACAATATCAATGCTACAGGTTTTGACATAAGAATGGCGGTAGGTGTGGTGGTAGGGTTTGACGGGCACAACTTCCAGGCGTGAGCGAAGGATCTCCCCTAGCATACCCCAGCTATCTCCAAGGAGATCCCTCGCATACGCTGCCTTCCTTTGTATCGTCGCACTCCGCACCCCGCACGTTGCACGTAATAAGTTTTGCAGGAATGCCCAGATTTCCTAATTTCGGCTATACCCACTTACAGCCACAGACCTTTACCTACATGGATTCCCTATTCTCGATTGAAAACCTGATTACCCTTGGCCTGTTGGTCATGTTGCAAGCCGTGCTGGGCTTTGACAACTTGCTCTACATTTCTCTTGAATCCCAGCGGGCTCCGGCCGACCAGCAGAAACGGGTACGGGCCATCGGCATTGGGCTGGCCATATTCCTGAGAATCGCGTTGTTGTTTGCGTTGGTTTCGGTGATCCAGTATTTCCAGGACCCCATCTTTGGAATTCATATCGGCATAGTGGAGGGGACTTTTAACATTCACAGTTTGGTGGTCTTACTCGGCGGGGTATTTATCATTTACACATCGATGAAAGAGATTTGGCACATGATGAGTCTGGAAGAGGAGACCCATGAAAAGAAATCCTCGAAATCCGTAGGTTCAATCATCTTCTGGATTGTGCTGATGAACCTGGTGTTTTCCTTCGATTCCATCCTGAGCGCCCTGGCCTTGACCGATGTGTTCTGGGTTATGGCCCTGGCCATCGTTATTGGCGGCGTATTGATGATCTTCCTCGCTGATCAGGTGGCAAATTTTCTTCAGAAAAACCGGATGTATGAAGTGCTGGGGCTGTTTGTACTGTTCGTCGTCGGCATCATGCTCCTGACCGAGGGCGGCCACCTGGCCCACCTGCACCTGTTTGGTTCAGAAATCACCCCAATGACCAAAACAACGTTCTACTTCGTCCTCGGTGTTCTGGTGATCACCGACGTTGTACAGGGCCGGTATCAGCAAAAGATCAACCGGCAATTGCAACAACCTGACCCCGTCCACAAGGCGTGAAAACGGCAGCATCTGGAACGACCAAACAACCCTGACGTTTTAACGTTATAACGTCGTTTCGGAATGCAATATGCTGATTTATGGATACCAAACGTGCAACGGTCTACTTTGAGCCGGCATTACACAAAGCCCTTCGCTTAAAATCGGCCGAGACTGAACAATCCATCTCAACACTGGTCAATGAGGCCGTCCGGGCCCTGTTGGCTGAAGATGCGGAGGATCTGGCCGCCCTCGATGCACGGGTGAGCGAGCCGACGGTTTCGTTCTCGGAATTCGTTCAGGACTTAAAGGAACGCGGTGCCTTATAAGATTGAACTGAAACGCTCAGCCGCACGGGAAATCGAACGGATCGGCACCAAGAAAGACCGGCAACGCATCGTCGCCCGGATCGCGGCCCTGGCTTTTGACCCTCGTCCTCCTGGATGCCAGAAATTAACCGGCCAGGAGTCCTATCGCATCCGGCAGGGAGCCTATCGTATCGTCTACACCATTGAAGACGAGCGCCTCGTTGTCACCGTTGTTCGGGTGGGTCACCGCAAGGACATTTACCGGCGTTAGGGCAGGCGTATGATAGACCGGGTATTCTTCCCCGATGGGCTGCTTACCTGAACCAGGTATACCCCTGCCGGCCAGTCTTGCCCTTTTATGGTAAACTGATGGACACCAGCAGGTAGCACGCTATCAAAAATCGTAGCCATTGGGCGTCCGAGTAAATCATATGCTACAATTTTGACAGGTCCGCTTTCGTGTTGTTGTACCTTGATTTTGGTGTGCTGTTTGAATGGAACTGGATATATTGACACAGCAGATCGTTCTTGGACCTCATCTGTTCCCCCGACCACGTTTTGTGCACCAACAACCACCATTCCACTAACAGGGTGATTCAACACCATCTGCTTTCCCGTTCCATCTGTACCAGCAACCCATACCTTCCCCTCGTCTTCCCAATACAGGGTTTCATGCTCAATATCGATAGCCAATGGCCGGTATGGCGGGAAGATTGTTTCCGACTGTGGATTTACGGATAACCCTAGAGGTTGCTGTATATTTAACCCAAGGGTATAGCTTTCGATTTGACCAACCGACTCATTCACCCAATACAATGTGTTTGTGCCGGGTGAATAAACCATGTTGCTCAACCGGCCGACCCCTTCCTGCAACTTGGTCAATGGAGTCAGTGGATCGACCGATTCGAACTCGTACTGGTAGAGGTCTAATCCAGCATTGATGTATAAGTGTTCTCCGGTTTCATCAAACGTGAAAGCACGGACATACCCCCTGTCATATATGGCGTTCAGCCTTGGGGGGGTATAGCCCCAAGCCGGATCACCGCAATGCAACCCGTAGACCCAATTTCCAGACTTTTCCGTTATACAAAGCCGGGCTCCCACGACTTGCAAATGCTTTACAATCCCGGCGCCCCAATGCCTACCCCGTACGTTTCCATTCAAATCTGCCCGTTTCAGCACTGAGCGCTCATCGAAGTTATATTCATCCCAGAGTAGTTCCTGGTTTACCGCATCATAGGCCAATCGTATTGGATCATGCCCCTGTACTGCCGTAACTACGGAATCCAACGCCAAATCCATCGCTCGGATTTCTCCGTGCCCAATCCGTCCTCTTGACTCATCAATACTATACCGAGTCCACAATGCCCTTTGCTGTACGGGATCAATCGCGAATGCCGTGGGACTATTTATTCGATAGGAATGGGATTCTACGCGCTGAAACACACCATTTTGGTCTGCGCGATACAGGGCCTGCCAGTGTTCGTAATTGGCAAGGGCATACAACACCTCTTCACCCGGATGATAGGCCAGATGCGTTGACCGCTCCGTTGCAGTCCCAAAAAAACGGGATCTGGTGCCGTCTAGTGCAGAAACCATGACCTCACTGGATCCTGTTGTGAAATAACCGTAGTACAAGTTGCGTTGAGCAACGTCTAGTGAAAAGGTCTGAATTGCAACCTCTGCCCCTGTGCTATCATGCAAGGGAATCGGTGTTTCATCGCCAGCCGTATTCCATCGCGAAAGGGTACCCGCATGGGACTCCCTCCACCATCCAAACGATTCAATCTTTAATCCGTACAGGTCCTCTGTAACAGGATCAATGGCAAGGGTCCGGACCACGCCTTCTGTCGGAAATGCAGTGACTTCCTGAAAATCCAACCCGGCACATTTGATCTGGGCCGGTTCCCGTGTAGACCAGCAGATGCGCTGATGGTCTACATCCAGCGCCAGCGCCACTGGCTCTTCAGGTTCGTCAAAGAGGGTTTCCAGGTCCTTGCTCCCGAATGGTGCGCGCCGAATGGCCTTCCGCCACCCGCCATCGACTACACTATTCTCCGTCCAATATACCATGCCTGCGGCCCCGTCGACCGCCAGGGCATAGGGACTACCCATTCCGGGAGCTACCAATTCTGATGGACTTTGCAAATCAACCGGCATCCGATACAGTCCGCCCCCTACACTCCAATACAGATACGGCTGGGCTTGCACACCACTAATCCATGCCATCAACAGCCCCAGAACGATACTACCCTTCAGGTATTGCCGACGCAACATAGCCTTTACCGGTTGAGATGAACGATTGTTCGGATGATCTGTTTGCCTGATCCGTTGGCCCGCACCACATACATCCCTGCTGGCCAGTGCCGTCCGTCCAGCACTACCTTCTTCTGTCCAGTAGGCAGTAGACCGTCGAACACGCTGGTCACTTGCCGCCCCAAGAGGTCATACACGTCCACACGCACCCTTCCAGCCTTTGCTGTTTGAATCGATAGGGTTGTTTGCCCAGTAAACGGGGTAGGATAAACCGTCCAGGCTAAACTCATCTTCCGGCACCTCGGCATTGGTGGCTGTGCTATAGGCCTTACAATCCGGGTTGGGGGCGCCGTCCAGGGCAAAACGGGTGAAGGGCACTTCGCGCAGGTCCTCCCGGCCGGTGCCGTCGAGGTGGAAATCTTCTGATAGGCCTTCACTGTGCCATCATTATTGAAGAAGATAATCCAGAATTCACCGAGGGAGCCGACGGCTATATCTTCCATCCCATCCTGATTGAGGTCCCCTATGCGAGCAACCGATTCACCAATTCCCCTGCCCCCATCGACTGCTGGATCAAATCCAACATCGGTTGATGCAATACGCCGATGTGTCTTCACGCGGCCGTCGGCTTGAAGGTACAATATCCAAAGGGTACCATGGTTACTGGTGTCTGCATAGGCACCCGGGGCACCCACGGCAAGATCGGACACATCATCTCCGTCCAAATCCCCTAAACTCGCAACCGACTTCCCGAAAAGGGCACCATCCTCCAACGCACCGGAAAAATTGCCGCGTGTGGATGAGATAACCTGATGTCGCTTTACCGTACCGTCCTGGTTCAGAAACAGAACGAATACCGCCCCCCGGCCGGTACCCCCATCATTTTGTTGAGGGGCACCAACAATGAGATCCTCTACGCCGTCGCCATCCAGATCACCGGGAGCAGTCAGGGCATACCCCAGCAGGGCATAGTCATTTAATGTTTCAGCCAGACCACTGGCTTGAGAAAAGATCTTTTGATACGCTTTGAGGGTCCTGTCCGGATTGAGAAACAAGATGTAGACCGCACTGGACACTTGGCCCCCGTCATCATCCCGCCGTGCGCCCACTGCCAGATCATCTACACCGTCATCGTCCAGGTCACCTAGTATGGCAACCGATGAACCGAAGGCATCCTCTCGGTCAAAGGTGTCCGGAAAGCCCCCCTCGGCATTGGAGATTTTGTAGTGCTCCATCACCCATCCGGGGACGAATTGGGGTTGTGCCACGCCATGCTGTATCCCAATCAGGATCAACATTGACACAAGCAAACTTTTTGTCCCGCAAGAGCAAAGCATGGCTAATTGACTACTAAGTAGTTAAGCAAAATTAATTGTGTGTTCTTTTCCAAACTGAATGATCATCGCTTCAACAGCTTCGATCAAGGTCGACCATGACTGGTATGCCCCCAACGGCATCCATTCATACTTCATCTTGCGCCACAGCGTCTCGATCTTGTTAAGATGAGCACTGTAACGGGGTAGGAAAAACAGAGCTACACCCTGATCTTGCCAGGGTGGTATCATAGCCCGCACTTTGCCGCTACGATGCACCGGCGCATTGTCGATGACAACCACCGTCGGCATCTCTCGTGAGGCCACGAAAGCATTCATGCAGGCGATAAAGGTCTCGCCATCAATGCTACCCTCAACCGTGTAAGCGACCAAGTCGTTGGCTGACGCTGCCCTAGCGGTCATAAAGCCGAGCACATTGATGCGTTTGCCTCCGTGACTAGGCAAACGGATCGTCTCACCCTTTTCTTGCCAAGCATAAGGCACTTGCGGTACCAGTGAAAAGCCATGCATATTCCGACACATCTCGTCCAGTGATTCCGATTGATCCCGTCCACCGATTCCGACGCATCTCGTCCAGTGATTCCGATTGATCTCGTCCACTAGCCAGACGGTGTGACAATCTTGGCAACTGGAGCATCAGAGACGAACCAACGACGCTGACAAACTCCGCTGATTCACAGCGGTTATGTGCATGGTCTTGTGTACCCGGCCCCCGGCCGGTGCCTTTCACTAACCATGCCTCATCATGCCGACTCCGCGTTTGTCTATGCGTAAGATCAAAGAGATTCTTCGACTCAAGTATCAATGCCAACTCAGCCATCGAAAGATTGCCCAATGCCTAGGGACATCGCATTCGACCATTGGCGATTATGTCCGACGTGCGGCTATCGCCGGATATACATGGCCCCTGCCGGAGTCGCTCACCGAAGCAGAACTTGATGCCCAGCTTTTTAAGCCCAATACAACCAATACTAAACGACCTACGCCGGATTGGGTCTGGGTACATAAAGAGCTACGTGGCAAAGGCGTTACCTTGGCGCTCTTGTGGCAGGAGTACAAGCTGCAATATCCTGATGGCCTGCAATACAGCAGGTTCTGTGATTACTACCGTAGCTGGCGCGGACAACTCGACCTGGTCATGCGACAAGATCACAAGGCCGGTGAGAAGCTCTTTATCGATTATGCGGGCATGACCGTCGGGGTCATTGATCCGCAAACAGGCCAAGAGCGTCAGGCCCAAGTCTTTGTGGCCGTGCTCGGAGCCAGCAACTATAGCTACTGCGAAGCAACATGGACACAATCTTTGCCAGATTGGATGGCCTCACATGTTCGGGCCTTTGCCTTTTTTGGTGGTGTACCAGAACTCGTTATCCCGGATAACCTCAGATCTGGCGTTGACAAAGCCCACCGATATGAACCGGAACTCAACCGGACGTATGCTGACCTAGCCCAACATTATGGCGTGGCCGTCATGCCAGCACGGGTACGTAAACCTCGTGACAAAGCCAAGGTCGAAGCCGGCGTTGGCATCGTAGAACAACAGATCTTGGCCCCGCTTCGCCACCGACAGTTCTTCAGTCTTGATGACCTCAACGATGCTCTAGCCGAAGGCCTTCAACGGCTCAATGAACAACCCTTCCAAAAACTGCCTGGTTCACGTCGAACGCAGTTTGAACAGTTCGACCAACCGGTGCTCAAGCCGCTGCCCGAACAGCCATATCTATACGCAGAATGGAAGAAGGCCCGTGTCAACGTCGACTGCCATATTGAGCTTGACCGACATTACTACAGTGTGCCGTATCAACTGGTTAAAAAACAGTTGGATGTCCGATATAATGCCCACACCGTTGAGTGCTTCCATAAAGGAACTCGGGTAGCCTCGCATCTACGCAGTCCTTATCAAGGTCGCCACACCACCAATAAGGCCCATTTACCACGTTCGTTCCGCGAATATGCCAGTTGGACACCCGAGCGGATCATGGATTGGGCGGCCAAGATCGGCCCACATACTCGGCAATGGACACAAAAGGCCATCGAATCACGTGCCCACCCCTTGCAAGCCTATCGCAGTTGCTTGGGCGTGTTGCGGCTGAGTAAAGCCTATGGGTCAGACCGGCTGGAGGCCACCTGCCGACGGGCTCTAGCTCTACAAAGCTATAGTTATCGATCCATTGAGTCGATTCTAAAAAAAGGCCTTGACCAACTCCCTTGTGAACCCACTACTGAAGAATTACCCCCGATCCAACACCGCAATATTCGTGGGCCGGGCTACTACCGTCGAGAACCCACTGAGCCTCAGTGGGCGACCCCTAACCCGTCGTCACTGCTGGAATCCGGCATAGCTACAGGTGATGGCACAACCTTAGAGGTGTATGCTACAACATCCAACCTTCGACAAACTCCAACGACTGCGACTAACCGGCATGATCGCGGCCTGGAAGGAACAGAGTGAACTCCCCGAGATTGGCCAACTGAGCTTTGAAGAACGTCTCGGCCTCCTAGTCGATCGTGAACTCACTGAACGCGAATCGCGCAAGCTCAAAAGCCGACTCCGGGCCGCCAAACTTCGGCAACAAGCCTGCTTCGAAGATATTGATTATCAGCATAAAAGAGGTCTTGACCGCTCCTTGGTCCAGCAACTCGGTACAAGCACTTGGATCCAAAAACGTCACAATGTGCTCATCACCGGGCCGACGGGGATCGGCAAGAGTTACTTGGCTTGCGCCTTGGCCCATAAGGCATGTTTGAACGGCTTCCGAAGCCACTATTACCGGCTCCCGTCCTTGCTACATGAACTCAAAATCGCACGCGGTGATGGCCGCTACAGCCAGTTGATGAAACAGCTGCTCAGGGCCGATGTGCTAGTCTTGGATGACTGGGGCTTGACGACCATCCGGGCCGATGAACAGCGTGAACTCCTCGAAGTCTTAGAAGATCGCTATGATCGGAAATCAACCATTGTCACCAGCCAGTTCCCGTCGGATCAGTGGTTCGAGACGATGTCAGATCCGACGCTGGCCGATGCCATTCTAGATCGGCTCATCCACAATGGCTACAAACTCTTACTTGATGGTGAAAGTATGCGAAAACAGTACAGCGACTTGCTTGAAAGCGAGCCGTTGCTTACCTAATAGGGTCAGCGTCGCTGCGCTCCGATTAAGTGGACGGCATCAGTCGGATTAAGTGGACGGGATCGTCGGAATATGCAAAGCCACTCTCATCGACATAGTAGAGGTCGATCAGGCCACGTTTTTCGGCCTTTTTGAGTAGCTTTAGCTGTTGTGTTTTTTTTCGATGATCTCGGGGTCTTCTTGCTTGGGCATGCCGCGTCTGACCCGTCGCCAGGTCATCGCACGGGACTTGATGGCCCGCTTGATAGTCCAGCGACTCACCCTCAGGCCGAAGCTCTCGGCTACGCGTGCGACGACGCGGTCAATATTTTGGGGGCTTTCTTTGACCCACGTCTTGACCTGTTCGACTTGCTCAGCATTGAGTTTTCTGCGGCGACCTCTGCGGGGGTTGTCATAGAGGCCGGGTAAGCCATAGCGCTCAAAGGCATTGAACCAGTTGATAATCGTGTTGCGATGAACATCAAAGAACAGCGCCAACTTCGGGGCCGATTGGCCTTGGTGACTCAGCAGTAGTGCCAAGGCGCGATCCCTGGTTCGCGGTTTTTTACTCAATCGTCGGATGCGTTCGAGCATCGGTACTTGTTCGGGTAGGAGTTGAATGTAACGCATACCCGAATATAGAGAATAAACAATAACTATTGCTCAATTACTTATTTTCTTTGTTAGTACACTACAACGGTTTGTGTTTTCCTGAACCGGTCTCCGGCTGCCTCAATCACATATACACCGGGAGGCAGGCCGGTCACGTCAAGGTCAAAGCGATGCGTGGTACCCGCGCTGAGGTGTCCATCCTGAAGCACCTGGAGCGGTCGGCCGAGGAGGTCATAGAGCGCAACGCGAACAGGCTGCGGCCAGGCCGGTGATACGTTTAGGGTTGCGCGGCCTTGGACGGGATGTGGATAGGGACCATCCAGTAGCTTGTGTGGTACCGGCACCTCGGAAGTAGCCTGCACCCCTACCTTCGACAAGTGCAGCACGAACAGGAATGCGGCTCGGGATTTCTTGCTCTTCGCGCGAAAGACCGCGAATTCCTCCGTCGCCCCTATCGCGTGTAAAGCCACGTTATCCAGATCGAAGAGGCGTTCCATGTGGTACCCGTCCGTACGCCAGAGCCCCGGCCCCACATCCTCCTCCGCTGTGCCCATGAAGTAAAGCCATGCCCCTGCTGGACCTACCATGTGCGGCCCATATTCATCCGTCTCCGCGAATACGCGTTCCGGGCCTGAGGGACCCACCCGCCAGATGCCCCGTCGCTCACGCTCAGGGCTCTCCACAGCATAGTATAGCCATTCATCAAACAGCGTGTAGAACTCCTGGTTGTTTGCGGCTACCAATTCGGTGGTTTGGCCGTTGGTGCGCCAAAGCTCGAACCCGGGTCCCCAGGCCCGGAAATACATCCACTCCCCGAAGATGCCCAGTCGCTGAGGACGGGCATTGCCGTAGCTGCAGCCGGATCTGCATCCCCCGGGATTGATGTCTTCCACTAATTCAACAACTTCTCCATCCGTCCGCCACAACTCCCGGCCGTATGCCCGGCTGAACGCGCTGAAGTACAACCAGCCCTGGAGTTCGGCCAGAAACAACGGACTCGAACGCGGGCTCCCACAGTCTCCCGTGCAGGTATCATCCGCAATGTTCATTACCAATTCGGCTGTTTCCCCGTCCGTACGCCACAATTCGTAGTCGTGTACCCCACCATTTCCCGAAAAGTAGATCCAGTCCTTATAGACCATCGCCTGGGTGCTTGCGCCATGCCCTGGCCCGGGATTGACGTCCACCACCATCTCGACCGTTTCGCCATCCGTGCGCCAGAGTTCGAAGCCGTGGACCCCATCGCTCGCCCCAAAGTAGAGTTGGTCTTTATACACAATGAGCGGTACTGGCCCCCCGGTAAGGGTATCGGGATTGATATCGGCGAAGAAGGAATACGTCTCCCCGTTCGTTCGCCAAAGTGAGGGACCGTGGTCACCATCCCAGGCACTGTAATAGCGCCAATCCCCAAACTGCACGGTATTAAGATTGGCAAAATCGTAGCCGTTTCTGGCACCAGGATTCAGGTCGTGCACAAATTCAGGGGGTCCGCCGTTGGTGCGCCACAATTCCAACCCGTACTGTTCGTCTTCTGCTACAAAGTAGATCCACTTGGCGTGGGTGAGGAAGGGCGTGGTGTACCGCATGGTTGAGCCAGGATAGAGCTCGTAGAGGCTGTATTGGCCGTGTACGGTGCGCGGTACGCACGTGGCGACCAATCCCCCGATGCCGATCAACAGAATGATGTAGCTTTTGAAGTGCCCGAGTGCGCGCATGACGTGCTTTCAGTTTAAGTGCACTTCTATAGGACAACATTTCAGGGTGTTGTAACCCTTTTTTTCCGCGCTCATTTACCTTCTTCCCATTATTTTCACGGCCGGCAACGGGCCTCGGGCACTTGCGTGGACCGTCCGTTTGACGGCAACCAGATTTTCAAGAAGTCCGAGGACGTGAAATTGCCATCCAGATCAAAATCGGCTGCGTGATAGCTGGGAGGTGTGCCATTCCTCGGGAGCCAGTGCCGCAGGTAATCGAAGGCCGTTGATGCGCAGTCTGCATTCCCATCTCCTCCCGGTACACCATAGATACCGGGCGCGATCTCGATTAATGCCGCAGGACCATAGGCGGAATGGGGGCTCATTGTGAAATCATGGACAGCCGGTGGGTCGTCATGCGCCCATTGTTGCGAAAGTTGAATCGGCAGCGCGGTCATGATGGGCAAGTGGTTTCGGTGGTAGAAAACCACATAATATGCACCCTCGTTCAGGAATACTCCTCACCGCTGATTTCCCATCGACTCACCCAGTGTAACATCTGTGTGAAAGGATCGAAGACCAGACTTGAGATGTTGTACTCTCTGGAGTCGACCGTGTCCACCACACTCCCGGCATAATCAGATCGTTTGATATAGGCTGCTCTCGCACTGTAATTATATTCGGACCAGTACATCTGCCCCCTGAGCGGATCCAGCGTAAACCCCTGCACATCACCCAGACCGTTCATCAGCACCTCTTCGTTTGTACCATCCAGATCGGCTCGGTGAATCGAGCCCGCCCTGTTGACCCAGAATAGCTTTTCTTGTACCGGATCGATGGCCAATTCTCCAGCGTATCCCAGAGATGTCTGCAAGTCTTCAACACCTGTCCCATCAAGGTTGGCCCACCGGATCGTGGGCGGGGCCTCTCTACCCCAGTAGATTTTGCCGTTGGCATGGTCTATCGCCAGGCTGAAGGGCCGGTTTAAGCCAGAGATCAGGGTAGTCACATTCGTTCCGTCGAGGTTCGCCCGTTTGATCGTCCCCTGGGTATTGTCACTCCAATACATATAGGGTTGAGCCACAACAAACGTGGTACTCAACACCAGACTAAGCGTGAGCAAGGCTTTCATGAGGGATTCAGGTTGGTGCTTCAAAAACCACTATTTGGCAACGCCCACAAAGCTATCCCAGACTGCATTCCTTTTGTATAGGCACTTTGCAACAAATCCTGTAGGGAAATCCTGTACATGGCGTGTTATTCCCTTCTCTACCTCCGCTTTTGCGGTGAGCAGACGTGTGCAGTATCTTTTGGCCCCAGTCCGCCTGCTCCCCGATGAACGAACCGAATAATCCCTTGGCCGACCCAGATCAGAAGCCTCCCCCCGCAAAGCGCGTCACCCTGCGCGATGTAGCCGAAGACGCAGGGGTATCCCGTGCGACGGCTTCCCTCGTTTTGCGCAACAGCCCCCTGGTGGCCGATGCCACACGGGACCGCGTCCGGCTGTCGATGCAAAAACTCGGCTATGTGTACAACCGGGCTGCGGCCAACTTGCGTGCCCAGTACTCCCGCACCATCGGCCTCGCCGTCACGGACATCACCAATCCCTTCTTTGCCGAACTCGCCGTAAACATCGAAAACGGTCTGGATGCTGCCGATTACGCCGTGCTGCTCACCAACACCTCCGATCAACAGGACAAACAGGGCCGTTTGCTCGAAGCGCTTCATGGCTATCAGATTGATGGCCTCTTGCTCTGCCCGGCACAGGGCACGACCCATCAAACCATCGAACAACTCCAAAACTGGCACCTCCCCGTTGTCCTGGTCACCCGGTCTATCCCGAACAGTGACGCAGACTATGTAGGTGCCGATAACGTGGCAGGTGCTGAAATGGCCGTGGCCCACCTGATCGCCAAAGGCCATCAACGCATCACATTCATCGGTGGACCCCAAATCTCATCTGCCCGGCAAGAACGCCTCAAAGGCTATCGCAATGCCCTGACAGAGGCGAACCTGCATTTTGATGAACGGTTGTCGATCACAACCTCCGTGACCCGAGAAGGTGGATTTCAGGCCATTCAAAAACTCTTATCCGATCCAACCCCACCCACCGCCGCCCTGTGCTACAACGACGTTGTGGCCTTCGGGGCCATGCTTGGGTTGCAGGCCCTGCACAAAACCCCCGGCAAAGACGTGGCGATCATCGGCTTCGATGACATCGCCGATGCCGCCCTCGTCCGCCCGGCCCTGACCACCGTCTCCATTCCCCCACAACAGATCGCCGATGCCGCCGTGGACCTGCTCCTCCAACGCATCGCCGATCCCAATCGTCCCACCCAACACCTCACCCTTTCCCCAACCCTGATCATTCGAGATTCGTGCGGGGCCTCACATAGCACGTGATGCCTGGAAACCATGAATTGCTCAAGCAATTTGTTTTCAAAAACTTGAATTAGACCGGTCTAATTAGTATCGTATAGCCATTAATTTAGATCGATCTAAATATCTATTCATCTCAATGCTTTTACGAATGGATACGCGCACACTTGGGTGGGGTCTAATTGGGGCCAGCACCATTGCTGGTGAGTACATGATTCCGGCCATCAATGCCCAACCGGAGAGTCAAGTCGTGGCCGTCATGAGTCGGTCGGCGGAACGGGGCCAGGCTTATGCCGAGGCCAACGGCATCCCCGCCGCCTCTATCAGCGTTGATACGCTTCTGGCTGATCCTACCGTGGATGTGGTCTACATCAGCACCACCAACGAACGGCACAAGGCCGAGACCCTGGCCGCAGCTGCCGCAGGCAAGCATGTATTGTGTGAGAAACCCCTTGCCTTGACCCTGGCTGATGCCCGTGAGATGGTGGATGCCTGCCGGTCGGCTGGGGTGGTCATGGGGACCAACCACCATCTGCGCAATGCCGTAACCCACCGCACCATGCGCAGACTGATCAAGGAAGGCGCCATCGGGAAACCCCTCGCAGCACGCGTCTTTCATGCGGTTTATCTCCCTCCTCATCTCCAGACGTGGCGCATCAAGGACCCGAAAACCGGCGCCGGGGTTATCCTCGACATTACCGTGCATGACACAGACACCCTCCGGTTCATTCTCGATGACGAAGTAGAAGAAGTAACGGCCCTGTCTGCCCAACAGGGTATGGCCGAAGGCGGGCTGGAAGATGCCGTGATGGGGGTGATGCGCTTTCGGCAAGGGGTTATGGCCCAATTCCACGATGCCTTTACCATCAAACACGCAGGCACCGGTCTGCAAGTGCATGGCACCGAAGGATCACTCCTGGCCGAAGATGTGATGAAGCAACAACCCATCGGCCGAATCATCCTGCGTCGGGATGGAAAAGACGAATCCATTGCCCTCCCCCCCCCCGAAGACCTGTATACCCACGCCGTTCGGCTGTTTAACCAGGCCGTCAAGGGAAACGGCCACCCCTCGGCAACCGGGGAAGACGGCGTTCGGTCGCTGGCCGTCGGGTTGGCCGTCGTTGAATCCGCCGCCACCGGCCGACGCGTTCACGTTCGGTATGAATAAGTAATGTCATGAAAAAGGACAAAGTCATAACACTTGAAGCCGCCGCCCAACTGATTCCCGACGGCGCGGTGGTTTCGGTGAGTTCCTCAAGCGGCTTGGGGTGCCCGGATGCCCTCTTGAAAGCCATCGGGGCACGGTTTAGCGCAAGTGGAAACCCACGCCAACTTACGACCATCCACCCGATTGCCGCTGGTGACATGTACGGCATAGACGGTATTGACCACCTCGCCATACCAGGACTCTTGAAACGGGTCATTGCGGGCTCCCTGCCCAGCGGCCCCTCTTCCATGCCCTCCCCCAAAATCTGGAACCTCATTTACAATAACCAGATCGAGGCCTACAACTTACCGAGTGGTATCCTCTTCCATATGCACCGGGAAGCTGCCGCCAAACGACCAGGTATACTGACGAAAGTCGGGTTGCACACCTTTGTCGATCCACGTCTGCTGGGTGGCCGGATGAACGATTGCACACAGGAAGATATCATTTCGGTTCAGCAGTTTGATGGCGAAGAATGGCTGTACTTTCGGTCCATCCCCATCGACGTGGCCCTGATCCGTGCCACCACGGCGGATGAAGCGGGTAACCTTTCGATGGAACACGAAGGTGCCTACCTCGGGGCCTATGATCAGGCCCTGGCCGCCCATAACAATGGAGGCATCGTGATCGCTCAGGTCAAGCGGGTTGTGGCAGCGGGTTCCTTGCCGCCACAGACTATACGGGTGCCCGGTGTTTTGGTCGATCACGTCGTCACGGCCCCCACACAAATGCAAACCACCCAGACCCCTTACGATCCGGCAATCAGCGGGGCCATTCGGGTCCCGGAATCGGCCTTTGCCCTGGCTGATTGGGGGCCTGACAAAGCCATTGCCCGGCGGGCCGCGATGGCCCTCCGGCAAGGTGAATCTGTCAACCTCGGGTTTGGCATCTCGGCGCTGGTCCCCCGCATCTTGTTGGAAGAAGGACAGTCGGATGCGGTCACCTGGGTCATTGAGCAAGGGGCTGTAGGGGGTGTTCCGCTTCTGAATTTTCAGTTTGGCTGTGCTGCCAATGCACAGGCTATTGTGGCCTCGCCCGACCAGTTCTCCTATTTCCAGGGGGGCGGTTTTGACCGAAGTATGCTTTCCTTTTTGGAAGTGGATGCCCACGGGAATGTGAACGTCTCCCGGCTCTCTGCCCGACCCCACATCACGGCTGGAGTAGGTGGATTCATCGACATCACCGCCCACGCCAAACACATCGTTTTCAGCGGCTACTTCACAACTGGTGGCCTCCGGCTTGCCCTGGAAGAGGGCAAAGTTAAGATCCTGAAGGAAGGCAAGGTCAAGAAATTTGTACCCCAGGTCGAACACGTGACCTTCAGTGGACGGCGCGCACAGAAACAAGGCCAACACGTGACCTATGTGACCGAACGCTGCGTGCTTCGCCTGGAGCCGCAGGGCCTGACCATCATCGAAATCGCCCCCGGCATCGACCTGGAACGGGACATCCTGAACCAGACCAAATTAACCCTCCACATCAGTCCTGAGCTACGGGAGATGGATACTTTCCTGTTCCATCCAGCGCCCATGGGCATGACCGTGCAAGAGGCGTAATGAAATATCAAAAAATACAGCTTGAGTGCGAAGGACCCATCGCCATACTAACCCTCAACCGGCCCGAAAAACTCAATGCCCTGAATCCTGAAATGCTGCTTGAACTTGAGCAGGCCGTTTCAGAACTTGAACGAGATACGGATGTGCGGGCCGTCTTGCTCACGGGTGCTGGAGACCGGGCCTTCTGTGTCGGGGCCGACATCAACGCCTGGGCCGCACTGGAGCCGCTGGATATGTGGCGGCAGTGGATTCATCTGGGGCACCGGGTCTTCAACCGATTGGCCGCTTTGCGCCAACCCGTCCTGGCCGTATTAAACGGCTACACCTTTGGCGGTGGTCTGGAATTGGCCCTTGCCGCCGATATTCGCTTCGCCGCAGGAACCGCCTCGTTGGCCCTGCCCGAAGTCAAAATTGCCACCACACCCGGCTGGGGCGGTACCCTTCGTCTCCCTGCCCTGATCGGCCCGGCCCGTGCCAAACAGATGATTTTTTCCGGTGCCCGCATTGATGCTAAAAAAGCGGAACGCTGGGGTCTGGTCAACGAGGTGTTCCCCCAAGACACCCTTCTGCAAGAAGCCCTGACCTATGCGCACGAGATCGCCCAGAATGCCCCGATATCCGTGCAAGTTGCCAAACAACTGGTCGACGAAAATCAGCGTTCGGCCTCTGGTGCAGCAGTTGAAGCCCTCGCGGGTGCCCTGACCGCCACCACCCAGGATGGTCAGGAAGGCGTGGCGGCCTTCAATGAACGACGTGCGGCAAGGTTTACCGGAAAATAAGACCAGCATCACTTTAACAATCAAGAGGTTAGACCATGTCCGAGCAAAAAAAAGGATCGACATACGATTATATTGTCGTTGGGGCTGGTGCAGCCGGATGCGTAGTGGCCAACCGGCTGAGCGAAGACCCGAATGTGAACGTCCTCCTGTTAGAGGCCGGAGGCAAAGATTCCTCCCCGCTCATCCATATGCCGGCCGGATTCACCAAGCTGGTGGGTGAAAAGGTGAACTGGGGATTTTCGACCAGCCCACAAAAGCATGTCAACCAGCGGGCCATGCATTACCCGCAAGGCCGAACCCTGGGTGGCAGCACCTCCATCAATGCCATGATCTACATCCGTGGCCACCGGCTCGACTACGACGAGTGGCGAGACATGGGCAACGAGGGCTGGGGATATGACGGCGTCCTCCCCTATTTCAAAAAATCAGAAAACAATGAACGGTTCGTCAACGAATACCACGGGCAAGGGGGCCTCCTCAACGTCGCCGATCAGACCCAACAAAATCCACTCACCCGAGCCTTTGTGCGATCTGCGCAGCAGGTAGGAATTCCCTATACCCCGGATCACAACGGGGCACAGCAAGCCGGGGTGAGCTACTATCAGGTCACCCAGCGGAACGTACGACGGGAAAGTGCGGCGACTGCATTTCTTCACCCCTTCAGAGACCGGAGTAACCTCACGGTTGAGACCAACGCCTGGACCTCAAAGGTACTCGTTGAAAACAACCGGGCAGTTGGCATTGAATACCTGAAAAACAAGACCAACCAACAGGCTGCATATGCCAACGCCGAGGTGATCCTGAGTGGTGGCGCGGTGAACTCCCCGAAATTGTTGATGCTCTCCGGCATTGGCCCCGCCAATGAACTACGTGCCGTTGGGATAGACGTGATCCACGATCTGCCGGGCGTGGGTAAGAATTTTCAGGATCACATGGATGTCTACATTGCCGCGGAGTGTAGCCAGCCGGTAAGCTACAACGGAGAAGATCGGTGGGACAAGGCCATCCGTCATGGCATCCAGTACCTGCTCTACAAGACCGGCCCGGTCACGGCCTGCGTCGCCGAAGCGGGTTGTTTTGTAAAAAGCAGCGATGACGTGCGCTCCCCTGATATTCAGATCCATTGCCTCCCCGCGTACGTCGTAGACCACGGACGCAAACGCATAAAGGGCCACGGCATCACCATCAACACTTGTAACCTGCGCCCCAAGAGCATTGGCGATGTCAAACTCCGCTCGAACAACCCCCTCGACGCACCCACCATCAATCCGAATTACCTGGACGATCCGTACGATTGGGAAATCTCCATCGAAGGTTTCAGGTGGGGCCGAAAAATCCTGAATGCCCCAGCCTTTAAACCCTACATCAAACGCGAGCTGATGCCCGGTGCCGATCAACAGTCCGAGGAAGAGATCAAAGACTACATCCGTAAATGGTCAAAAACCGATTACCATCCCGTCGGCTCCTGCAAAATGGGGCACGACGACATGGCCGTGGTCGATACCCAACTTCGGGTACACGGCATGGAAGGGTTACGGGTAATCGATGCCTCTATCATGCCGAAATTGATCAGCGGCAATACCCAGGCTCCGTCGATTATGGTAGGGGAAAAAGGTGCTGCTATCATTAAAGCCGGTGCGGTGGTTTAACGAATCTAACACACACTTCAGATACTCCATGAACTTACCCTCCGAACCCACCTCATTCAAGATGCTTATCGATGGGCAATGGGTTGACGCCCGCGGTGGTGAACGATTTCAAACCATCAGCCCGGCCCATGATGTGGCCGTCGGCAGTTATCCACTTGCTGATGCCCACGACGTTGATGCCGCCGTGATTGCGGCAAGAAAGGCTTTTGACGAAGGGCCTTGGCCCCGGATGTCTGGCGAAGCCCGGGAAAAGGTACTCCGCCGCGTTGCCGATGGAGTGCGCGCCAACATTGAAGAACTGGCCCGGCTCGAAGTGTTGGAAAGCGGCAAACCCATCACGCAAGCCAGGGGCGAAATGGAGGGCACGGCCGGCCTCTGGGAATACGCCGCCACCCTGGCGCGTCACCAGTATGGCGATGCCTACAACACCCTTGGGGATGACAAACTCGGCTTTGTGTTTCGGGAGCCGGTGGGGGTTGTGGGGATGATCACACCCTGGAATTTCCCATTGTTGATCATCAGTCAAAAGCTACCCTTTGCCCTGGCCGTTGGATGCACAGCCGTTGTCAAACCGAGCGAAGTAACCTCCGGCACCACCCTGAAACTGGGCAAGATCCTTCAAGATGCAGGCGTGCCTGATGGGGTGGTCAACATCGTCACCGGATACGGCTTGCCGGTGGGGGTCCGTATGGCCGAGCATCGCGATGTGGATATGTTGTCCTTCACGGGCTCCACCCGAGTGGGTAAGCAAATTGTAGCGGCTTCTCAAGGCAACCTTAAAAAAGTATCCCTCGAACTGGGGGGTAAAAACCCACAAATCGTCTTCGCTGATGCCGATCTCGAAGCCGCGCTCGATGCCGTCGTCTTCGGGGTCTACTTCAATATGGGCGAGTGCTGCAACAGCGGTAGCCGGTTGCTGGTCCAGCGGGAAATCGCCGAAGACTTTGTGGAGCAGGTGGTCGCACGGGCAAAGACCGTCCCTGTGGGTGACCCGCTGGATGAAAACACGAAAGTCGGCGCAATTATCAATGAGGCGCAGTTCGACAAAATCATGGATTACATCGAGACGGGGCGGCAAGAAGGAGCCGGACTCCGCCTCGGGGGCCACAAAATGGAAACCGAGCAAGGCCGGTTTATTGCCCCGACGGTTTTTGACGGGGTGACCCCCTCGATGCAAATCGCTCGGGAAGAAATCTTTGGCCCCGTCCTCTCCATCGTTGCCTTCGATACCCCGGAAGAAGCCATTGCCATTGCCAACAACACCCTGTACGGCCTTTCCGCCGGCGTGTGGACCCGCAACGTGGATACGGCCTTTCAGGTCAGCCGTGGCATCCGGGCCGGTACGGTGTGGATCAACTGCTTTATGGACGGTTATGCGGAGTTACCTTTCGGCGGCTATAAGGAAAGTGGACTGGGGCGTGAACTGGGCCGGTTTTCCATTGACGAGTTTACAGAACTAAAGACGGTACAACTCCACCTCGGCCCCCGCACCAACTGGTGGCATCGGCCTAAATAACAGCTTCTCAATGCAGCAGGATTTCGACATCGTCATTATCGGCACTGGGGCCGGCGGCGGCACCCTGGCTTATGCTCTCCGCAATGCCGGTGCTCGTATTCTTCTCATTGAACGGGGGCGTACCTGCCCCAGGAGCCTGAGAACTGGAGCCCCGAGGCCGTCTTCAAACAAAACCGGTATCAGACCAGCGAAACCTGGGAATCCACTTCGGGCACGGCCTTTCGCCCTGGGGTTCATTATTTCGTAGGGGGCAACACGAAGGTCTATGGGGCAGCCTTACCTCGCTTCCGGATAGAAGACTTCGAGGCATTGGAACATGAAGGGGGTACTTCCCCGGCATGGCCCATCCGGTATGCTGACCTGGAACCCTATTATGCGCAAGCAGAACACCTCTACCGCGCACACGGTACAACAGGCGAAGATCCAACGGACCCGCCCCGTTCCGGTGCCTTTCCCTTCCCCGCCCTGCCGCATGCACCCTATATGGCAGCATTAATTGAGGCCCTCAAAAAACAAGGACTTCACCCTTTTTCACTACCTATGGGCATCGACAAGGAGGGGAGTTGTATCCGGTGCAAAACCTGCGATGGGTTTCCCTGCAAACTCCACGCAAAAAGCGATGCCGAGGTGTGTTGCGTGCGCCCCGCCCTGGAAAGCCCGGATGTTTCCCTAATGACGGGGACCCTGGCACGGCGCTTGAAAACCAACCCTGAAGGCACACAGGTCACAGCCGTCGAAGTTGAACGTGACGGAAAACAATTTGACATCCGGGCAAAACAGTTTGTGGTCTCTTGTGGAGCGGTTAATTCTGCGGCCTTGTTGCTCCGGTCCAGGGATGGAGCAGGTCTCGCCAATGGATCGGGTTTGGTGGGACGGAATTACATGGTGCACAACAACACCGCCCTGATGGCCGTCAACCCACGTAAACGCAACCCGACGGTCTTTCAAAAGACCTTTGCCGTCAATGACTATTACTTTAACGGCCCGGACTGGTCCTACCCGATGGGCAACCTGCAACTCATCGGCAAATTGCAAGGCGGCATGTTGGCTGCGGTCAAACCGTTGATGCCACGGCCCATTTTGAACATGATGGCCGACCGCAGCGTGGATTGGTGGGTGATGTCCGAAGACCTCCCTGACCCGGAAAATCGGGTGCTGATTTCCTCATCGGGAAAAATACAGATCCAATGGACGCCCAATAATTTGGAAAGCCATCAAAAATTGATCGCAGCAGCCGAACGCATGATGAAGCAGGCCGGGTATCCGTTTGTTTTTACCCGTTCGATGGGCATCGAAACCAATTCCCACCAGTGCGGCACCATACGGTTTGGCGAAGACCCGGCGACTTCAGTACTGGACCCCTACTGCCGTGCCCATGAAGTCTCGAACCTGTTCGTTGTGGATGCCTCCTTCTTTCCTTCCTCTGCGGCCGTAAACCCGGCCCTCACCATCGCCGCCCAGGCCCTCCGTGTGGCTGATCATATGGTACGTATTTCGTAAACCCGTACACATGAGTATTTTGCTTTTGCGTATATTCCGACTCCCCCCTCTCCAACCCACTACGCGCTGATGAACCTCTCCATTGCCGGCGTCGATATTGCCATCATTATCGGCTATTTCTTGTTGATCTTCTACATTGCTTTTCGCATCACCATCAAGGAGCGCAGGAAAGCGGCAAATGAATCGGACGATTACTTCCTGGCTGGCCGTAATGCCGGTTGGTTTGTCATCGGGGCTTCCCTCTTTGCTTCAAACATTGGCTCCGAGCATATCGTAGGACTGGCCGGTTCTGGGGCACGTGGGGCCATGCCTGCCGCCCAATTTGAGGTGCTGGCCTCCATCATGCTGATCATTCTGGGGTGGCTGTTTGTCCCGTTCTACCTGCGCAGTGGCGTTTTCACCATGCCCGAATTTTTGGAACGGCGCTATAATGCCGCGGCCCGGACGTACCTCTCCGGCGTTTCCATTCTGGCCTATGTGCTGACCAAAATTTCCCTCACCATTTTTGCGGGCGCACTCGTCTTTGAAGTCATTGGAATTCCATTCTGGACAGGAGCCGGGATTGTGGTGATTGCTACCGGTATCTACACGGTATTCGGTGGCCTCAGAGCAGTAATCTATACAGACATGATCCAGCTCTTTATCCTGTTGGGCGGTGCCATCGCTGTGACTTTTTTCGGGCTCAATGCCATCGGCGGCTGGGATGCCATGATTCAAGGACTCGAAAGCGCCACACAAGGACCGGAAACCCCAAACAGCAACGACTTCTTCAACCTGTGGCGTCCGATTGGCGACTCTGACTATCCCTGGACCGGCATGCTCTTTGGCGCCCCCATCCTGGGGATCTGGTACTGGTGTACGGACCAGTTTATTGTGCAGCGGGTGCTCTCGGCCAAGGATGTATCGAATGCCCGGAAGGGGACCCTCTTTGCCGGGTTTCTGAAGCAATTGCCGCTTTTTATTTTTGTGATCCCCGGCATCATCGCATTCGTATTGGCCGAGCAGGGAATCATGCAGTCCATCGCCTCCGATCCTGATCAGGCGTTGCCCGCGATGATTACGGACATGCTCCCCATCGGCCTGAAGGGTTTGGTCCTGGCCGGGTTGCTGGCTGCCCTCATGAGTTCGCTCTCGTCGGCTTTCAACTCCTGTTCTACCCTGATTACCATCGACTTCTACAAGAAGTACCGGCCGCAGGCCAGGGACAAGGAACTGGTCCGGTTCGGTCAGTTGGCGACGGCGGTGTTGGTCGTCCTGAGTCTGGGCTGGATTCCACTGATGAAAACCCTCACGGAAGGGGGTGGCATTTTCCAATACCTGCAAAGTGTACAGGCCTACATCTCCCCGCCGATTGCGGCAGCCTTCCTGGTGGGCCTGTTCATGAAACGGATCAATGCAAAGGGCGCGATCTGGAGTTTGTGGGCCGGATTTGTGTTGGGCATTGCCCGGCTCGTGATGGAGTACATGGCCAAAGAAGGTCTCCTGGTCGCTGAACCCGGCTCTTTCATCGCTACGATAGTTGGCATTAACTTTCTTCACTTTGCCCTCTTCCTGTTCATTTTCTGCGCAATCGTCATGATTGCCGTGAGCTATGCAACGGCTCCGCCCGATGCAGAAAAACTGAAAGGGTTGACGTACACACCAGGAGAAACCAGCATCTTCGCCGGTGCCCGAAAAGACCTCTGGCTCACGGCATTGTTGATCGTCGTCGTCCTCGGCATCTGGTTCTGGTTCAGCCCCCTGGGCATGGCTTAATTATGTGCTGAGTGCGGGGTGCGACGTAAAAAGTATTGACTACCCCAGCCGACTGCTCGCACTGCGTGGGCGAGCAGTCGGCTGTCCCCTCCTCGCCCGAGGAGGGGAATGATTCAGGCACACCTACGAAGTGTGTGTACGAATCAGGGGTGGTCGCGTAACATCAGTTATTTCTGTCTCGGCAAACTGTGACGTGAATGAACCGACTCCACCTGTTTTTTGCCTGTTCAATGGTGTTCTTTTTGGCGGCGTGTTCGACCTCCAACCTGTACATCAAGTCGTCCACCCAATCAGCCCCTTCCCTTCCCCAGCTTGAATTGGAGTACCAGGTCTTTCTGGTTGGCAATGCCGGTTTGCCGGCCCTGGACACCCCGGCCCCGGCCCTTGACTTGTTGCGGACCCAGTTGCTTCAAGCCCCTAAAAAAAGTGCCGTTCTGTTCCTCGGAGACAACGTCCAGCCCATCGGGTTACCAGACTCCGCCGCTGCCGACAGGCGCACAGCCGAACAACGGCTCATCCGTGTGCTGGATACCGTCAAGGATTACCCCGGCAAGGTCATTTTCACCCCTGGCGACCGCGACTGGGCAGATACCGGCTTCGATGGCCTCAAGGCCGTGCAGCGGCAGGAAGCCTTTGTCGAAGCCTACCTAGACCGGGGCAACACCTTCCTCCCGGACAATGGCTTCCCCGGCCCACACGAAGTACGCCTCACCAAAGACATCCGCCTGATTGTTCTAGATACCCAATGGTGGATCACCCCGCATGAAAAACCCTATGGGGATGCCGGGGACTATGAAATCGAGGAAGCAGGCGATGTGCTGCTGGAACTGGATGACATCATCAAACGACACCGAAAGCGGCATCTTCTGGTCGTCGGCCATCATCCCCTGTATTCCAATGGTCGGGAAGGCGGCTATTTCCCGCCGCGAAGACACCTGTTGCCCCTCCCTATTGTTGGCTCTATTTACCCCCTGTACCGTGGGATTTTTGGACGAAGGCAAGACCTGTCACATCCCCAATACACCATCATGCGGCATGGTCTGGAAGAAGTTTTCCAACACCATGAGGGTTTGGTGTATGCCGCTTCCCATGGGTACAGCCTGCAATACTTTAACCAGCACAACCAACACTATCTCGTAAGTGGATCGGCCGTTGATCCCAATTTCGTAGCCGCAGGTCGCGGGGCCACCTTTACCGCAAGCAAGCACGGATTCCTGGTCCTGAATTATTACACAGATGGTTCCGTCTGGCTCGAAGCCCGCGGCACAGAGCCCGATACGGGTGAACACAAGATACTTTTCCGAAAGCAACTGGAAGGCCCAGCTACCGACCGCGTTGACCAGGACCTCCCGGCAGCCGATGCCACGTTCCCAAGTTACGCCGACAGCACCCGTACCGTAGCCCCCAACGCCAATTACAAAGCAGGATTTTTCCGCAGGTTCTTCCTCGGTCAACACCGCCGAGACGCCTGGGCCACGGAAGTCAACGTGCCTTATCTCGATCTGGGCACCGAAGCCGGTGGTCTTACCCCCATCAAACGTGGCGGGGGCCTTCAATCGACCTCCCTTCGCCTACGCGGTGCCGACGGCCACCAGTATGTCCTGCGCTCCGTAGACAAAGATCCGGGCAAGGCCCTATCAGGACCGCTTCAAAAATCGCTGGCTGCTGATATTGCGCGGGATCAGACCTCCTCTCAGCACCCATTCGGGGCCTACATCGTCCCTCCGCTTGCCGATGCCGCAGGCATCTACCATGCCAACCCCAAAATGGTCTACGTCCCTAAGGACCCCCGGCTGGGCGTCTACAATGAAGCCATTGGCGGCTTGTTGATGCTGTTTGAGGAGCGGCCCAACAAGGATATGTCCCATGCTCCTCACTTTGGCCGTTCCAACGCAGTGGTGGGTGCGCCGGACATGTACCGGGCCGTCACGCGGGACAACGACCACTCTGTTGACCAACTTTTCTTTGCCCGTTCACGGTTGTTCGATATGTTGTTGAGTGACTGGGACCGGCACATCGACCAGTGGCGGTGGGCCTCATTCAAAAAAGATGGCAAAACCCGCTACCGGCCCATTCCCCGCGACCGGGACCAGGCGTTTAACCGTATGAATGGCGTACCCGGACTCGTCAAACCCTTCACCAAGTGGCAAGACTTCCGGGAAAACTATGGTGCCCTCAAAGGGCTTACCTTTAATGGCCGGGAGCAAGACCACCGGTTCACCGCAGCCCTTTCGCGGGAGGATTGGATTGAGATTGCAGATTCCCTCAAAATGCAACTCACGGATGCCGTTGTGGAAGATGCCTTTCGGCAATGGCCCCAGCCCATCTATGACCTGCATGGTGAAGAATTGACGGCCATCTTCAAGAAACGCAGAGACCGCTTGCCCGAGATTGCAGAGCAGTTCTACCGCATGCATGCCCAGGCTGTGGATGTAGTGGGCAGCAACAAGCACGAACGGTTTGAAGTGAACCACCTCAATGACCGGGAAACGGAAGTGGTCATGTACAAAACCTCAAAAAAAGGGACAATTCGGGAGGCGTTATACCGGAGGCGCTTTAACCGGGATGATACCGATGAGATACGCTTATACGGCCTGGACGGTCGGGATCGCTTTATGATCTCAGGTCCTGGTAAGGGGATCAAGGTTCGGGCCATTGGCGGTGCCGGGGAAGATACGTTCCTGGACGAAAGCACGGCAGGCCATACCCGGTATTATGATGGGGTTACAGGGAATGAAATTACAACCGGTCCTAAATCCAAAACCATCCTCTCCCCGGAGCCGGCCAACAATGCCTACGATGGGGTGTTTGAATACGACCTCACCCGGCCCAACGTGTTCTTTGAGTTTGATCAAGACGACGGACTCTTCCTGGGGGGTGGCGTTCAACTCACCCGGCAAGGCTTTAGAAAAGACCCGTTCGCCCGGCAGCATACCCTGGCGGGCAATGTCTCTTTTACCGGGGCGATCAACCTGAAATACGCTGGGCGGTTTGTGGGCGCCCTTGGAAACTGGGATCTGGATCTGGATGCCAATGCCCTGCTCCCCGGCAGCTTTCGGAATTTCTACGGCCTCGGCAACGAAACCACCAACACAGAAGGAGACGAGGAATTTTACCGGGCCCGGTTTACCCAGTTTACCTTCTCTCCAGCATTGGAAAAGCAAATTCCTCAGCGGTATCGGTTTACCCTTGGGCCTGTGCTGGAATTTACCCGTGTCAAGTCTGACCCAGACCGCTTCATCGTCCAGGCCGGCATCGCCGACCGCATATTTGAGGAAGACCAGTATTTTGCCGGTGTACAAAGCACCCTCACCATCGAGAACCGGGATCACCCCCTAAATCCCAAACAAGGGTATCATTGGACCAATGATGTACGTGTCAATGCAGGAATAGAACATGCAACGGAATCCTATGCACAGATGGCCTCGGCCCTATCCCTGTATTTCTCACCTAGTACCTCGCCGCAGATCACCTTTGCTGCCCGTGCCGGTATTGCCCATACCCTTGGGGATTTCCCGTTCTACCGGGCCAATACGCTGGGCAGCAAGTCGAACCTCCGAGGCTATTCAAGCACGCGCTTCGCCGGGCGAACGGCTACCTTTCAGAACCTGGATCTTCGCCTCAAACTCCTCAGTTTCTCGGCACATTTAGCAAGCGGAGAAATGGGTGTACTCGGCTTTTTCGACAATGGACGGGTCTGGACGGATGATGAAGATTCTGACGTATGGCACAACAGCTACGGCGGGGGAATTTGGTTTAACCTGTTCGACCGTGCCATCCTGGCCGCCACCGTTGGGATTTCGGATGAGAACACCCTGTTTGGTGTGAAACTCGGCTTCCTGTATTAGACCCCACTTTTAGGCATTTGCGTTTGAAGTTCGAGTACCCGTTGCGCTTGCAAGAGGTGCCGCATATCGTGGTTCACAACGATCTGTATGGCATCTCCCAATTTGAAGCGCAGGAGGGGACCAATGGCAGAATTGATCCTGATTTTCCCGATATCAACACTGCGGCTTTTCTCAATGAGTGCAACCACCTCTCTGCCCCGATCCAGGTATTCGTTCAACACCGTACGGGCATCCAACCTGGCATTTTCTGGATTGAGCTTGCCAAAAGTTTTGACCTTCTTGTTTATTTGATCGGGGTGCATGCGCGTATAGAGTTTCCGCCCGAAATAACCCGGCTTATAGTTTGCCGTTGGGGCATGCGCACCCGATTTCCCAAGCACACGATGCATTTCCCCCACATAGTGCCGATTGGTCAGGTTGAGGTGCTGAATGCACTCGGCAACACTCCACCGTTGGGCATCCGGTTTCCAAAGTAATTCCTCATCGGATAGCAGGACGAACAGGGTTTCGACGGTTTCCACATTGGCCTGTGCAGCAGCAGAGAAAGTGTCCAGCAAGGGAGCAACAGCAAGGGTGGACATGGGGGTATGGGATTGGTGATTGAATATTCTACTTCAACAATACCGATCAAAGGTTTTTATTGTTGCGCTGCGTATGCGTCAATTCTTCGGACCACCTCATTGGGATCATCTGTAATGCTTAGCCACTGAGCATATTCCCGACCAGCGGCCAGTTGGGAGAGCAATCCGTATACGGGTTTGGTTGATTTCCAATAGCTTTCCCCAAAGAAGATCATCGGACTCACGACGCCGTGCACCTTATAGTGGTTTTGGGTCGCATCCTGAAAAACTTCCTGTATGGTACCCGCACTGCCGGGGACGAAGATCACGCCATGCCTAGCGACCGTTAAGATCCCATCTTCTCGCACGCTGTTGGCAAAGTATTTCGCGATATGGGTAGCAAATGCCGTGGGCGGTTCATGGCCGTACAGCCAGGTCGGTACCCCGAGGCTACGCGGAAGTTTGCCAGTGGCATCAGCAAGCAAAGGAAAGCGGTCTCGTACCGCAAAAGCGGCTTCCATCCAGACCGGTTGTGGACTGTACCCCGGGGCAACCCCAAGCATATCAACTGCGGTTACCAATTCCTCATCGGGCCGGTTCGCAAACCAGGCACCCACATGCGTGGCTTCCATTGCTCCCGGTCCTCCTCCACTAACCATCAAATACCCTTTTCGTGTAAGGGTACAGGCAATCCGGGCCGTGATGAGATAGTCTGGATCGGTTCGTTTGAGGGCATGCCCCCCCATGATTCCTACGACCTGCTCGCCAGCAATGAACTCTTCAAGGGCATCGGTTATGGCATGGTCGTGCAACCGCCGGGCCAGGGTTTCCCGAATGCTCGGTGGATTCCCGGCCCCTGTCTTCAGAAAATGCTGATAGATCCGGTGATCAAGGGTATGGAGATAACTTTCCGGGCGTCCGAGCTGATAATCGCCCAGCAGTTCTTCCGGGGTGTAGAGGGCATTCCGATGCGTAGAATAGGGCACATTGTTGAGCCGTGGAAAGATCAATGCCCCCTTCGCGACCAGTTGGTCCATCACCCCCGTTGCAAAGATACAGCCCAGGAACAGGGCATCGGTCACCTCCCTGTGCAACAATTCCTCGCTATGCCCACTCAGATCAAGCGCCTGGAGCACAACCCCGCATAGATTCCCCTCGGCCTCCAGGTGCGCCTCAAGCGCGGACAAGGACTCAAGCTCAACTGGAGGCATGGAGATTGGAGGTTTTTACCCTTCGAGATCCACCTGGACGATCTCCGGGTTAATCCGGACCGTGGTTTTTTCCAGCAGGCCGGTCTCCAGGGCTTTGGCGGCATCCCGTTCCTGAACGGCCTGATATTCTTCCATGGCCTTCTCGGTGGTCATGGTGTCGTCTGTTCGGCGGTCGATGAGCCGGATGATGTGGTACCCGAATTGGGTCTCAACAAGCTCAGGATAAATGGTCCCGTTTTCTTCCAAAGAGAACGTGGCTGTTTCAAACGGCTTGACCATGACGCCCCGCTTAAAGAACGGCAATTCACCCCCTGCCTGGGCGCTCCCCGGATCTCCGCTGTGCCGACGCGCCAGTTCCGCAAATTCCGCACCGGATTTGACGCTATCCAGAACCGTTTCAGCCAGTTGCTTAACACGGGTACGGGTGCTATCGGCGGCATCTTCAGGCACCAGAAGCAGGATATGCTGGGCTTTCCGTTCCTCGGCGTGTTCGGCCCGGTACTGTTCCACATCTTCAGCTGCTGGTTCGGGCATGCTTTCACTCACTTCAACCCGAAGTTTCTCCATACAGAGTTGATCGGCAAAAAGCTGCTTTACATCGGCTTCGGTCTCCCCGCGGGAGGCCAGATCAGCAAGGTAGGCTTGTTCATCGAGGAATTGCCCTTTGTATTGGGCCAGGATGGCATCCACCCGCCCAGAATCCGGTTGCAGCCCCCGGCTTTTGGCCTCTTCGAGCAGCACAAACCGGCGGATGTTTTGCGTCAGGATGTCCCGTTTGATGGCCTGGGCTTGCGTGGGGTCCAACATGACCTGCGGAAATTGCCGCGTCAGGTTTTGGATTTGCAGGGAAAAGCGATTGGCATACAGGGTATCTGTGCCCGTCCCGGCATCGATCACCATAGCCAAGGAGGAATCCGTGAGGGCAGGACCAATAGTATAGGCCGGACCTTCAACGGTCTGCGCAGTTGTAGCGGCATCACCACCACAAGCAGAAAGTCCAAACGCAATGAGCGTACACAGGAGTACCAGGCGGGGGAAATTATGGGACATATTCGAGGGGATTGATTTGTGATTGGTAATTTGTCATCGTCGGGCACAAATCACCAATAATTTAGTCGTTTTTGGACTTGAGCTCCTGGGGCGTCAGCACGTTGTCGATGAGTCCGTAGTCCTTGGCATCCTGGGCGCTGAGCCAGTAGTTGCGGTCGGCATCGCGTTCGAGTTCTTCGACGGTTTTGCCGGAATGCGAGGCCAGAACTTCGTTGAGCCGCTGTTTGATCCAGAGGATTTCCCGTGCCTGAATTTCAATATCTGAGGCTTGCCCCTCTGCCCCGCCGAGAGGCTGATGAATCATAATCCGTGCATTGGGCAGGGCCCCGCGCTTGCCTTTTTCACCGGCGGTGAGCAGGACAGCCCCCATGGAGGCCGCGAGGCCAACACAGATGGTGGATACGTCCGGGCTGATGTATTGCATGGTGTCATAGATCCCAAGCCCGCTATACACCACACCACCCGGCGAGTTGATGTACATGTTGATGTCCCGCTCCGGATCATCGCTGGTCAGGTAGAGCAACTGAGCCACAATGAGGTTTGCAACCTGATCGTTGACGGGGGTACCCAGAATCACAATTCGTTCCTTGAGCAACCGACTAAAAATGTCGTAGGCGCGTTCGCCACGGGTGGTTTGCTCAACGACCATCGGTACGAGACCGGCGATGGAATGCTCGCGAAATGGACCGCTGTAGATACTGCTCGGCACCGAAGTGATGCCTTTACAAAACTTTACAAAATCGTCTACCATAATACCAGGTTTGCAGGTTCGGAGAATGGATCAATTCGCCCTGTCAAGTCGGGACTCCCGTGCAACCGGGCAGGTGCGAGGCATGTTCCGGGGAACGTTCTACGTGCGACGTTCTATGTTCTACGTTTCTTTGTCCCAACTATGGGCACTAGGTAATACTGGTTAATAGAAGTCGTATCTTGCCGGGCAAAAACACTATGGCCCGACAAACGACCAAGTTTAGCCTGCCCCAACAGGCACGCCGTTCTTTGAATGACATGCTCCATAAAGGGGTTCATTCGGCCCGTAAGCTTAACCGAGCACGGATTTTGCTCAAACTCGACCAGGGACTCAAGCCCCCACAGGTTGCCCAAGAGGTCGGCGTCTGCCTGGCCACGGTCTACAACATCCGTAACAAGGCCACCAAGACCTCATGGCTACAGAGCCTTGAAGAGGCCCCGCGCTCGGATCATCCCATTGGCACAAGAACGCGCTCGGGTGACTGCCTTGGCCTGCACAACACCGCCTGAAGGCTATGCCAGATGATCACTCAGATTGTTGGCCGACCGCGCCGAAGAAGGCTTCTTGGCTCAACATGGCAGAAATTGAGATCAACGTCATCGTGCGTCAGGCCCTGAGGGGTCGGCATATTGGTAGCATCGAAATGATGTCGTCGATTATGGAGCATTTAGTCAAAGAACGTAACGAAAAGCGAGCCAAGGTCAACTGGCAGTTTACACCCGAGCAGGCTCGCGAAAAACTCAGCCGGCATTACAACCGGATATTGTCAAAAAAATAGTCTGACACAACACTAGGCCCTGTAATGTGCTTCGAGCCGATCGCGGCCCTCTGGGATTCACTCCTAGATTTTATCGATCCAACGTAGAACGTCGCACGTAGAATGTTAATCGGCTTCAGCCGATTCTTGTTCTTTCTCGAAGTCCTCGCGGGATTTTTCTACGACGTTGAACTTTTCGAAGAGGGCGTCGAAGATTTTCTGGTTGATCAGGCGCGTTTCGAGGTTTTCCATCATGTTCATCTGCTCGAAGAAATTCCGCATCATCTCCCCGCTCACCTCGGATTTATCCCCGGCCATTTCATCGAAATAAGCGCTCAGGTCCTCTTCGGTTACGTCCAGCCCCTCCAGTTCCACGAAATGATCTTTGATCAACATCCACCGGACCATTGCTTCGGCTTCTTCCCGGTTTTGCTCCCGGAAACCGGTGATGTCAAAATCTTCTGGCAGGTTGCCTTCATTGCGTTGACGCACATCGTCTACAAAGGCATCCAGAAAGCGCTCAACAGCCGCCGTGGGCACTGGCACCGGATGTAAGGCATTCATGCGGTTGATGATCCGGTCTTCCAGGTTTTTGCGTGAGGCATTCTCCCACCGGGATTCCAACTCATCACGGATATCAACCTTGAGGGCTTCAAGGGTCTCCATCCTGCCTTCAGAAACGTCAGCAGCAAACTCATCACCAATCTCCGGCAACTCCCGGCGCTTGATGTCTTTGATGGTCACGGAAAACGGGGAGCGCTCTGGTTCTTCCCCCTCAGCCGGTGGTGCTTGATCCGGGGTGGGTAACATCACCCGTACCACATCGTCAATGGCTTTCCCGAGAAGTGCAACCTTGACCTCTTCATCCAGGCCGGGATCGTTCAGGAACAGCGCGGCATCCTCTTGCTTCTCGCCAATGATCGGCGTTCCGCTTTCGGGGTCGAGCCGCTGGATGTCCATGATCACCTGATCTTCTTCGCCAACCGGGCCTTCGTGCGGTACGAGTTCGGCGTATTGGTCCTGGAGGTTTTCCAACTCATGTTGGATATCCTCGTCGGTCACTTCATGCACCAGCTTGGAAATGGATTCCTTCGACAGATCAACCAACGCAATCGGTGGCCGAACCCCAAACCTGACGACGGCTTCAAGGTCCCCTTCCGGTTCATATTCCAGCTTTGTAATGGTAGGGGCACCCAGTACCGAATACGCCTCGGCTTGCATGACTTCCTCCTCGTAGGTCTCCTGCACGAGATTGTCTACAACTTCAATGGCTACGGCCTTGCCATGCAGCTTTTTGACCAGCGACATCGGAACGCGGCCCGGCCGGAAACCCTTCATTTGTACGTGCGGCCGGTATTTGCGGAGGGCCTTGTCAATGTGCGGGGCCAGGCTCTCGGACGTAGCCTTGATTTCAAGTTCAAACTCTACCGGTGTAACTTCGGTGATCGTCGTTTCCATTGGGCGATTTATGTTGTGCCTATCCCAGACCTCATGCCATGATCGTGTTGCGTGATTTATTCCTGGATCACGAAAGTCACACACACAGTCGGTGGCACATGTGTGGGGGCACCAGTGTTGGGTTTCCAAAGAAAAAGCAAGACGCGAACCTGCAATGAGATTCGCGTCTTTGTAAAGCATTGTAAGATAGCCGATTCCGCCCGGTTGGGCAATGCCGGTTGAACCCTGGTATTAGAAATCTATGCCAAATGAGAAGTAGACCCGGCGTTTTCCGAAGCCCTGCCCGTCGTGCGGCCAGGCCCAATCAATCCGAACCGGGAAGCCGAGCATGATGGTACGCAGCCCAAAACCGGCCCCGACGATGGGGTCATCGAAAATGCGTTCGCCGTTTTCGTTGCGGGTCCAGAAGTTGAACTCCTCGTTGGTGCTGCGCCCCCCCCATACACTCCCGGCATCCACAAAGGCCGTGCCTTGTAGATTGTACAAGGGAATGATCGGGATGGGGCCGGGCAGTATGGCCGCGAAGAGCGGGAACCTGAACTCAGCATTGATCAATCCAAAATTGGAGCCGTTCTGCGAGTTGATATCCGCCCCACGCAGCGGCAGGACCGGTGTGGCAAAAATGAAGTCGGCCACGTCTGTGATCGGGAAACCGTTGAAATCGTCGAAATCCCGGTTGATCCAGTTGCTCACGCCCGAGGTGTAGAACAACTGCTGGTTCCGGCCAAATGACATCCCGGCCGAGCCACGGACGGCAAACGAGTAGAACCGCCCCAGGGACGCATACCACCGGTAATCCCCCAACAACGTCCCAAACTGCAACGATCCGGCTGGCGAACCACTCAGCGTAACCCCAAAACGGTGACCGCTGGACGGGGTCAAGAAGCCCGGTACGGTAACGTCGGTGGTGTAGGTCAGGGAAGGATACAGGAAACTCCGGCTTTGCGTCGGATTCGCGGGGTTGCCCACATCCGTTTGGCTCACAGACAGCACAGAGATGTTCGCATCCACCCGCCGGAATTTGTCCAAGGGATAGGATGCCGAAAACCCACCCCCGAAGTACCGGTACCGCACGAAGGTATTCAGGCTGTACTGTGGCAGTACCCGGGCCGAATGGAATGCACTAAGGGTATAATCTATCCGTTTCGGCAAGAAGCTGTAGGCCAGCAGGTAGTCAGAGTTCCGCAGGTCGATCAGCAGATTCGTCGCGGCATAAATCTGATGGTTGCCGAGTACGTCGCTAAACGCCATCTGGGTAACACCTTGCACGCCACCGTACAGCGGATCGTAGGCCGTGGTCCCGTAAATGATGTCGGGCGAGAAGCTGAGCTTGTATTTCTTCTGCTTCAGTCGACCATCTTCCGTCTGGTTGTCCTGTGGTTCAAAGGGGTTCAGGACTTCCGCCGGTTGGTCGTCATCCTGGGCTTCTTCGAAAGCGCTGCTGAAGACGTAGTTTTTGAAGTCGATGGTGCCTGGGCGTGTTGCCGTGGAGTCCACCTGTTCTGCGGGTTCGTCTCCCCCCAGGGTAGCGTCGGTGCTGGACGGATCCAGGCCGGGCAACCCGGTCCGCGAAGCCAGAATGGCATCGCGCTGGCGCGGCAAACGCCGCGAGAACGGTACACCGTCGGAAGCATCGCGTAGAATGGGATTCCGTTGCAAGGTTTCTTCCGAAGCCAACGCAATGGCCGGTGCTGATTCCACCTTGTCTTGCATCACCCTTTGCGCCCACACGTTGGGTTGCAATGATTCCGACTCAAAACTCCGATTGAAGGGCGTTTTGAGCATGTAGATGGAGGGCGTTCCTTCTTTCAGGCTCACCAGTGCAGCCTTGTTGCCATCAGCGGAGAGCGATATCTGCGTCACCCCAATCAAGAGGTTCGTAAGAGGCCGTTCGATACCCGTGGTCAGGTCTTTTTCGTACAGGTTGGGAATGCCGTTGCGGTCCGAGATGAACAGCAGTTGGTTGGCATCTTCCCCATATTTGGGGCTTTGGTCATCCCAGAGTTCGTTATAGGTCAGCCGTTCGACCGTAGCCCCTTCCAGCGGGAGGCTATAGACATCATACTGGCTGTAATCGTGTTCCAACATGTTGAAGTTGGATTCGGTATGCCGCCCTAACCGGATGTAATCCCCCCGGTCACTATAAAACACAAGGCTTTGGCCGTCAGGTGCCCAGGCCGGCTCATGGTCGCTGAACAGGTCGTTGGTATGGTTCGTGGTTTCTTCCGATTCCAGATCCAGCACGTAGATGTCGCTTTGCGCGTTCATGCTGGCCGAGAAGGCAATTTTATCCCCGAGCGGGCTCCAGGAGACCGTCATGATGGCATCCAGCCCAGGGATGCGGTAATGCGTTGATTCCTTGGTATCGACATCCACCACAGCAATGGCATCCGTGGCCCCGCTCTTGACGGCCAGGGCAATCTTGGTGCCTTCGGGGTTCCAGGTCAGGCCCGGCGTCAGGATTTTGAGGCTTTCAAACTGGGTGTTGTCTTGCCCGTCGATGAGTTTACGGATGCGGCGGCCATCGTTGGCGCTGGCGACGAATACGTCGAACAAGCCGTCTTTGGTTGAGATGTAGGCCACCTTGTCACCCTGGGGCGAGATGGCCGGGCTGGTGTTGTAGAACCCGCCTTTTTCACGGGTGATGATGGCCTTGGCGATTTCGTCCAGGTCTTGCCGGGCCGTCACTTCAGGCCAGTGCACCTTTTTGAGGGTGCTGTGCCAACGTTCGGAGAGTTCTTCAAGTGAGAGCCCAATCGCCCGCCGGAAGCTGCTTTCGACAGAGCGTGTGAGGCGAAGCCGTTGGAAAATCTCGCCGATCTTTTCACGGCCATATTGCTCGGAGACATAATCCCATACCCCCTGCCCCCCCCGATAGGCAAAAAAGCCACTCAGGTACGGAATCGGTGCAAGGTAATCACTGACGATGGCATCACGCAGGTACATGTCCGATTGCGTATCCCAGCCCTGTGCGGAGTACTCGGCCATACCTTCGTTGAACCAGAGCGGTATGTTGAGTTGGATGTTGTTCTGGATAATCGACTGGATCGAACCGCCATAAAACATGTCGTTGATGATCGCATGCACCAGTTCGTGGTGCACCACCCGGCGGTAATCCCGGTAATCCCCGGTAAAGGGAATGGCGATTCGGTTTTTGAAGAGTTCGGTTACCCCCCCGATACCTTCGGAATATTCCGGGAGTTGCACCGCATTGGTGACGGCAAAGTCGTTGTGGCTTTTGTAGACCAGCAGCGAGATCCGCTCCGAGATCTGATGCTGAAAGTCGATGGCGATTTGCTCGTAGGCATCCTCGGCGGCGCGGGCCGTGAATTCGGCCAGGTAGCGACCGTCCTCGTCGTAGTAATACACGTCAAAATGTTGCGACTGCACAAAGAACCAGTCGTGTGCTTGATAGTGCACCTTGTTCTTTCCGAAGGCAAAATATTGAGCTTGCACTTCGGTGGGAGATCCGGCCCAAAGCCCTACCATAACCAACAGCGCTACCGCGTTCCGTACCAGGTGTAATATCCGTTGCATGTCTTCACTTCTTTCAGGTTGAACTTTCCCACGCCCACACGTCCATGCCATGCAGGTTGCAACACTAACGTACTGCATTCTTTGAGCCGCGTCAAGGGCATTAACGGTAACGTAACCCCGCACGCTGCACGACCCTAAGCGTAGCGGACCCATTTGATGAGGTCCTTGAACGTCGGCTTTTTGCCGTACATCAGAATACCAACGCGGTAGATGCGGCTGCTGAGCCATACGGTGCCCAGGAATGCCAGGACGAGCAGGACCAGGGCCAGGGCCACCTGCCAGAACGGTACCGGGGTTACGGCGGCTCGGGCAGGCATCAGAATGGGTGAGAAGAGCGGGAAGATGGAGGCCACAATGGAAAACACCCCGTCCGGGCGGCTCAGGATGCGCATCATAAAGATGATGGCCAGGATTATGGGCAGGGAGATGGGCAAGAAAAACTGCTGGGCATCCGATTCCTGCTCAACGGCAGAACCGACTGCGGCAAACAGGCTGGCGTAGAGCAAATATCCCCCCAGGAAAAACAGCAAGAAGTAGACAAATACGGAAACGGGAATCGACGGAATGCCAAACCCGGAAGCGCCCAGCTCCGCCCCTTGCGTTGCGGCTTCGGCGGCAGCGATCTGTGCGGGGTCAACCTGCCCCGCCATGAAGGCCCCCACCACAGTCAATAGCCCCATACTCAAGCCAATCCAGACGATGAATTGGGTCATACCTAAAGCGCCAATGCCCAACACTTTACCCATCATCAGTTCAAAGGGCCGGGCTGAGGATGCGACAACTTCAAGGATACGATTGGTTTTTTCTTCGATCACACCACGCATCACCAGGGTCCCATATAAAAACATGCAGATGTAAATCAAGAAGCCCATGAAGTACCCTACGCCACTCATAAAGGCCGTGGCATCCGTTTCGGCTCCTTCTTCGGTAAGGCGGACCATATGCAGGGAAGGGCGTTCCTTGAGCAACTCCATCATTTCATCGGTCGCACCGGCAGCCCGGATACGCTCGGCCCGTACCGCGTTGCCGATGGACCTCTCAAGATCAAACCGAAACGCAAAGCCACCGCCGCCTTTCGAGAAAAACTGGGGCGCTCCTTCGCCCTGAAGCAAGCCTGCAGGCAGGAGCAAAAAGCCGTCGTACACACCGGTTTCAACACGTGCACGCAGTGTATCGTGCGGGATGGACACTTCCAGTTCTGCGGCATGCACCCCGTTGGGTAAATCGAGGGCAGATTGCAAGACTTCTGTCTCATCGATGATTGCAATTGTTTTGGAATCGTCCTCGTCAAAAAATACTTCAACCGCTACCGGAATGGCAACGAGTGCCACCAGTGCGAGAGGACCCAAAAGCGTGATCAGGATAAAACTCCGGGTCTTGATCCTTTGGAAATATTCCCGCTGGGCAATGGTCCAGATTTTGCTTTTCATGGGTAGCTGTAGGAATGAATGCGTTCAGGAAACGGCCGAAACAGGCGGGGTAGATGAGGCTTCAACAACCGCAATAAAGATCTCATTGAGCGACGGTTCAACGAGTTCAAACCGGTGTACCTCAACGTTTTGCAACGCCGCATCCAGAATCATGCGCCCCTGGGCCGGGTCTGTAATCCGAATCTCGGCATGGTTGCTTGAACAGGCGGCAATACGCAAGGTCTGCCGCTGGGCCAACTCATCCAGGAAGGTTTCATCGCCTTCAAAGCCGAGCATGACGGTATCCCGTCCATATGAGCGTTTAATGTCTCTCAGGTTGCCGTTGAGAACAGCCTTGCCCTCAGAGATCAGGCAAATGTCATCGCACATTTGTTCGACCTGCTCCATGCGGTGTGAAGCAAACAGAATCGTCTTGCCTTGCCCCTTGAGTTCAAGAATGATCGCTCTCAAGAGCTCGGAATTGATGGGGTCCAATCCGCTGAAAGGTTCATCAAAGATGAGTAGGTCCGGGTTGTGGGCAATCGTAGCGATGAACTGGATCTTCTGCTGCATGCCTTTGGACAATTCATTCACCTTTTTCCCGGCCCAGGTATGGGCATCAAACCGATCCAGCCAGTATTTAACCGCCGTTCGGGCATCGGCGCGGCTCATGCCTTTGAGCATGCCCAGGTAGACCAGTTGCTCCCCCACTTTCATCTTACGGTACAAGCCACGCTCTTCCGGCAGGTACCCCATACGCTCCTGGCTCCATGGCCCTACCGCTTTCCCCTGAAAAGTAATTTCTCCGGCATCCGGTGCCGTGATGTAGGTGATCATCCGGATGGTCGAGGTTTTGCCGGCCCCATTCGGCCCCAGCAACCCAAAGATTTTGCCTTGCTCAGCCTGAAAGGAAACTTGATCGACGGCGATCTTCGCGCCATACTGCTTCGTGACCTGATCGACTTTAAGTAGAGACATATTGATTCCTGGGCGTAGACTCCTTTCTTATCGTATGAAATGCATTATACTTCGGCGGCAGGTGCTGAAAGTTGCAACGGCCAGCCGATCCTTAAAGCAGTCCCATTCGGGACTGTGGCACGGGAATGAGGTACTGCGACTCAAGCACATCCTGGTGCACCCCGAAGACTCCCGTCCCTCGAAAATCAACAACGATATACCGTTCCACAATCCGCAGCACTTCTCCGATACCGTAATAGGTCGGCATCGGTCCGTAATATACCAGATCCCCCTTTGTGATACGTCCCTGACGTGCACGCCGGTTGTGCGCAGGAATGATCGGCAGAAGTTCCAGACGATACGGACTTGTTAAAGGGCCAGGGGTCATAGAAAAGTTGATACAGGGACGAAGGGTATTTTTAAGGCCAGAATTCAACGTGTGATGGTGAGAATCGTTTCCACTCCTTTTTTTACATGAATACCCAACGAATCCCCTTAAATTCCCTGTGGAAGACCCGTCTCAGCGCTTGGGGAACAGATACAAATTCGCTAACTTCTAACTCTACTGTGCGCAATGTTTTTCCCGTTGCATACATTTCTACCCCACCCACTTGGTTCACCTTCTGAAGCACCTTGATCCTGGCGTGCTTCGCAATTTCATTTGCCATGGCAAAACCAAATAAAATGATAGACCGGCAAGTTGGCCGCAATGCCGAGTTGTTCGCACAGTCAATCTCAGAGTTGGAAACTCCTGCGGAACGTTACCCCTACCTTCGTATCCTGATTAGCATTACCGAGCAGGCGCATCCGGAATGGAATCAGGCCCCAACAAAGACCACCAAATTGCCCACCTGATCATGATGATGAGCACCGGCAAGCTGGATTCGGAAGAAATTGCCGAAGTGGTCCGCGTCCGGGACGAAGAACGAGGCTACTATTACGACAACTAATCCTGGGAAACAAGAGGCTTTAAGATACACTCGTAACCACCTCCATACACGCCGACCTTATTCGTCTTGCGGTTAAATAACGTTTAATCGCAACGTATTATGTTGTGGGTGTGACGGGGTGTTACGTACTACGTCCTCACTTTTTTATCCGGTGGGGGTTGGCCTCTATGAAACTGCCCCAATTTTTGTAGCGTTGCGTGGAGACTTGCGCATATCGATGGGCGTGGCACAGGCTGACGGCCAAGGCATCCGATGCGTCGAGGCCCTTGTCTTCCTCTAGGTGCAACAGGGCCTTAACCATAAACCAGACCTGTTCCTTGGCGGCATTGCCATTCCCGGTTACCGATTTTTTGATCTCCTTGGGGGTATATTGCGTGACGGGTACTTCCCGGTTCATAGCGGCCAGCATCGCAGCGGCTTGTGCCCGACCGAGTTTGAGCATCGACTGGGCATTCCGACCATAGACCGGCATTTCGATGGCACATTCGTCGGGTAACGTCCGTTCGATGACGGCCAGAACGCGGTCGTAGATGTGTTTCAGACGTTTGGGGTGGCTGTCGTGTACCGAAAGGTCGAGCACGCCATATTCCACGGGCGTAATGGCGCGGCCCTCTACCTCGATTACACCATAGCCGGTATGGCGCGAGCCGGGATCAATCCCCAGGATAATCATGAAAGGGCGGCCAGGGTTGCCTCATCAAATTCGAGCGTGGTATACACGGCCTGTACATCCTGATGCTCTTCCAGGTTATCGATCAGCTTCATCACCTTTGCCACCCCATCGGCATCCAGGGATACCGTCGTCGTTGGGATGCGTTGTAGCTCGGCTGAGGTAGGGGTAATGCCGGCTTCCTCCAGCGCACTTTGTACGGCCCCGAAGGCTTCGACGGCGGTCGTGATGATGAAACTGTCTTCGTCTTGTTCCAGGTCTTCAGCCCCGGCATCGGCGACGAGCATGAACAGGTCGTCTTCCTCCTGCCCTTCAGTCGGGACTTCAAGAATGCCCTTCCGATCAAACAGGTAGGCCACAGAACCACTGGTACCCAGGTTACCGCCGGACTTACTGAACAGGTGCCGGATATCTGCCACGGAACGGTTGGTATTATCGGTCAGAACCTCGACGAACACGGCCACGCCGGCAGGGCCATACCCCTCGTAGGTCATTTCGGTATAATCAGCCCCTTCAATTTCACCCGTGCCTCGTTTGATCGCCCGTTCGATGTTGTCCTTGGGCATGTTCTCCGCCTTGGCCTTGTCGACGGCCATCGCCAGCCGGGGGTTCATGCTGATCTCTCCCCCTCCTTCTCGGGCAGCAATCAGAATGTCTCTGGTGATCCGGGCCCAGACTTTAGAACGCCGTGCATCATTGACGCCTTTCTTACGCTTGATCTTCGACCACTTATTGTGACCTGCCATGCTTCTCGGTACTTCTTCAGTTTAACAGGAGAAAGGAGGATAACCGTACTTGGTCGCTTCACGTTCCCCTGCGACGTGACGTCGTATGCAAACGGCCGGCCCCCGTCGCCAGGAACCGGCCGTAAACGCCCCCCACCACAAGGACGTTTTTTAATAGTGTTAGCACTCCGCACTCACATCCGTTTAATGTGTACGCCGCCGTTGGTGGTGATGGCGCGGATCATGGGGCCACCATCGCCGAGTTGGGTTTTGATGCGGCGGTTGATACGCCCCTTTACGGTGACCGGAAAATCGATATGGATTCCACCGTTGGTCGTTTTGGATTCCAAGTTGGCAGAATAGTCCTCGGGGATTTTCATCTTGACGCCGCCGTTGGTCGTTTGGACGTTCAGGCCTTCACCATCCCAACGGTTCCCTTCAAGCTCAATACTCAAGCCCCCGTTGGTGGTGCGCCCTGTCACATCCCCGGCGAGGTCCTTCAAGGATACCCCACCGTTTAGCGTTTCGAACCGAATATCGCCTTCAACTTCCTTGATCGAGATGCCCCCGTTGTGGGCTTCGAGGTCGAGGTTGGAATCGTGGGGTACATAGACGCGGTAACTCACCGAGACCCATTCTTTCCGTTTGGTATCGGGCACATCGGCCCGAATGGTGCCGTTGGTTTTGACCTCAACATCTTCGGCCAGCGCCTGGGCACGGGCCTCAGACCGGGCGAATCCCTGCACCTTGGCCCGCACGAGAATCTCATTCCGGTCCCATCCTTCAATACTGATCCCCCCGTTGTTTCCACCATCAACTGCCACCTTGTTCCGATCATCTAGCGTGTATTCCCTGACCTCGCAGAAGCGCTCCCCATCATTGTCACTATACCACCCTTTCGCGTCATCGCACCAGTCTTCATCCTGGGCGGTGGCGGGCATTACGGTTAACAAAAGCATCAGCCCTACAAATAGGCCGGAAGTCAATAAGCGTGTGTAGTCTCTCATGATCATATTGGGTTGTGTGCGGCGTGCGGGATGCTGAGTGCGACTCAGGTTCTAGGGGGAGTTGCACTCCGCACCCCGCACTTCGCACTTCTTTAAGCGCGGACTTGGTATTGCATTTTGAAGAAAAACTGACGGGCGGACTGGCGCACGCCAAAGGGATCGCCGAACTGGTCGTAATCGTGCGTGGAGCCGATGTAGAATGCCGTGAACGGGTTGATCCGGTAGGTCAGCAGGGGGTCGATCTCAAAGCGTTCGTTGAAATCGTTGTACTGCGTGACGAGGCGTAGGAAGAGCCGGCGGGTGAACTGGTAGTTGAGCCGCGTCCGGGCGATGTAGCCTTTGAAGACCTGGTCGCCGGAATCCTCTTCGTTGAGTTTGGCAAAGTTGAACCGGGGTTCAATCACGAGGCGCTGGAAGGGTTTGATGGTTCCCCAGGCTTCGATGTTGAGGCTGTTGCCCATTTCCGGTACATCAAGGTTCCGGGCGATAGATTTGCCCGTACTCACAAAGGCCCCCAGCCGCACCGGATTGCTGAAGTTGGAGTTGACCCACACGTTCAAACGGCGCAGGCCCCGGAAATCGATGCCCTGGAATTTTTCGTTGCTGAACGCCAGGAACATGAGGCCCATATTCGTTTGCCCCTTCATGGACAATTGCATGCGAAGCCACATGTACTCGTCCTTGCGTTCATTCTGGAAATTCCAGTCGCGCCCGACGATAACGCCTGGCGTAAAGCGGTTGAAAAAGCCATCCCCGTAGAAGGTGTAACCCTGATACATGTTCAGCCGTTGCTGGTTGTTCTGCGTCACAAACCCGTTGTCGGCACGGAAGGTGGGGTTGGTGGCCCAGTAATCCACATCGAAGCTCCAGTGGCGGGCATTGCGTTCCACGCTGGCATAGCTCGCGAAGCCGCTAAAGGATTCCCCGTCAAAAGCGCGGGTGAATTCCCCATCGTTAAACGTCTGGCCTTCCAGCTCGCCACTGATGTCCGTGTTATTCGGCTCCTCGGTATGGCTCCCTACCACTTGCCATTCGAATTGATAGTTGTTCAGGAACCGGTGCCGGCCATCCATACCAAAGGTCGAGCCCGCACCGCCCTCATCCAAACGGCGGTCAGTAACCAGGACGCCCAGGTGGTCATCCTGTTTGAAGGTGCGGCGGACGCGCAGAATGTTCGAGAAACTTTCCCCGGCCTGGGCAAACTCGCTGCCTTCCTCAAACGGGAGGATCATGGGGGTATCCCGGTCACGGGCCCCGATGTAGGCTACACTGGTTTTGTCGAACCGGCCGGTGAGTTTGGCGGCGGCCAACGGGTTGTTGATCTGCCGGGTGTAGACCTGATCAATGTTGGTGCTGAACAATTCACTGCCTTCCTGAAAGAAAGGCCGTCGTTCCTGGAAGAACAGGGCAAACGTGCTGTTTACATCGATTTGCGCGGCATCAGCTTCGATCTGGCTGAAGTCTGGGTTCAGCGTCAAGTCTGCGGTCAGATTGGGGGTAAACCCGTACTTGACACCCAGCGAGGGGTCTACATTCACTTTGCCATTGTCAAAATCCGCGTCGGCTTCTTCCCGGAAACCGGCTTGCGAGCCCGTCAATGTGGGCAGCAGTTCCAGATTACGTCCTGCGTTTACTTCCTGGATGCCGGACACCGATCCCCCCTGGCACAACCAGCAGGGGTTGTCTCGGTCCATGCCAGCCCAGGAATAGGTGTTCCGGTCTTCACGCGGATGCGTGATCCAGAAGTTGATGTTCCAGTTTTGAATGTCTTTGTCCGGGAAGCGCAGGCTCCGGAAAGGAATCGCCATCTCGACCTGGTATCCCTCATCGGTGACTTGCCCCTCCGACTTAAACACGATGTTAAACCCGTCGTCCTCTCCGCCATTGTTAATAATCCGGGTATCGCCCTGAATACCCAGCGGGTTGGAGCCCAGAAAGTAGGCCCAGGCATTATTGCCGTAGGTATCGAGGATGATGCCGACGTAATCATCCTGCCAGATGCGGTCGCGGTCGGTCAGGGTGCGGCGCACGGCAGCGGGATCGTCATCAATCTTGAAGGCAACGTAGAAGTTATCGTCATCGTAGGCCACCCAGGTTTCGATGTCGATGGGCGGGCGCGTCTGGTCACCGGGGAAGGTTTCCGAGAAGTTGAAGGCCCGGCCTGCACCGGCCCAACCGGCATCATCCAACACGCCATCAATCACAATGGGCAGGGCAATCCGCTGCGCCATGACGTTCGGCTTGATGTTGGGCTTGAAATTATCAGTATCATTCGCTGCCGGACCTACAGCACCACCTTCTTGGGCGAGATCCTGTGCATAGACCATCGTGCTACACAAAAAAAGGAGTAGCACGATTTTCGAAGTTTTGTTCAGCAATAACATGGGGCGTACTTCACAAAGTTGGTTGGCAAGGGCACCGGACGACGCCGGCAGGATTCGCTTATTCCTTTTCTCCTAATACCCTCGCTTGACGAGGTTTTGGTGGTGAAGTTGCTCAACGGTATTGATTTAGGTTACAGACGGCCCAAAAGCCGTTCTATGTTGCAGGTTCGTGTTGTGTATGACCCCTCTCCCGGATCATCACACCCCCAACCAGTAGCTAAATTTCACGAGGAAGATGTTGTCCGAAGGCTCCCGAAGGAGGTCGGATACATTGCGGTCCAGTTCAAATTGGCCGATCTGGGAAAACTGGCTACGCTGTTGCTGCCAGACCAGAAAGACTGTTGAGCCGGGGCTGTATTCCCAGCGCAAGACGGCATTGCCCCGAAGAGAAGCAAGTTGTAGTTAATGGTCCACTGGTTGTTGAACATGGCCCATCCCCCGGAACCATAGCCGGTGAAGAGGTTTTGGCCGCCGAAATTGTAGGCATGCGTCGTCCAGGCCCACAGTTCATACGTCCGGAACGTTGCGCCTGGCTCGTTTTCTTCGTACACCAGCGCTGTTGAAAAAGCCCGTTCGTCTGCGCGGCGCAGAAAGCCGAGGTCGTTGACCTCAAATCCCGGATTGGTTTCCTGGTACGTCAGCGAATACCGCCAGTGCTGGGCTCGGGTTTTCATGAGGGATACTTGCCCCGAATAGCCTGACAGGGACGTCCGAGTAGGATCATAGTCCACATAATCCACATCAGGCCGCTGGAAGTAGCGGGCACTGGATCGTTGTGCAGCGTCGATGACCTCAGCTTCCCCTGCAATGCGGCTCCCCACAAGGAATCCACTCAACGTATAGGTCCGGTTGGCAAAGGCATGTTCAAAATCGACCCCGGCGGTATAAGCACTGGAACACAACAAGCCCTGCAATGCGGGGTCGTCCAGTTTCCGGTTTACACCGGTCAGCATGCCACCGATGACGGTTTGCCCACCCCGATAATCCTTGCGGAGCCGGGTGACCAGGTAGTTGGTCGCGGGTTCGACGCGGGCGCGACCTCGGGAGCCGTCGGGCCGTTGAAAGGTCGCTGTTTCAAGCGGCGTCACCGCATTAAGCAACCCGACTGACCACCCGCCGGCGGTTTTGCCACTGACCTTGGCGGCCGCGGCGATGGTGGTCAGTTCGGGCGATTCTACAAAATCAATTTCATCCCCACTCAGGCTACGCTGAGGATTGCGGCCAATGCGCCGGGAGTAAAACACATTGAGCCTGCCGAAGCTGTTGAAATTTCTGGTGTTGCCAAACTCAAAAATGTCTGACCCTTCCAGGAAAAATGGCCGTTTTTCAGAGAAGAAAGATTCGAAGGCACTCAGGTTTACAACGGCCGGATCTACTTCAACCTGACCGAAATCCGGGCTGAAGGTGGCACTCAGCGTCAGGTTGGACGTGAGGCCGTATTTCAGGTCAAGACCCGTATTTCCACTCAGGTTGTTGGTCTTGAAGAAGGGGTTCGTTGGATCTCCCTGGAGCCGGGCCACCTTGGCGGCTGTGTAGGGCTGAAGTTCGAGCCGCCGCGAGGGTACGAGGCCCATGATGCCATTCAGGTCCCCAAACTGAGAGACCAGCCCGGATGCATCTGGAGGAGTAGGAGACCAATAGGAGGTTTCCCCGTTTCGGCCGATGCGGCGCTGCATGTTCACGCCCCACGTCTGCGGTTCGTCTGATGAAGGAAACCGCAACTGAGACAAGGGGATGCGCATCTCAGCCGTCCATCCATCTTCCTGGACCTGGGCAGCCGCCAACCAGACGGCATCCCAACTGGTGTCTTCGTTCACATCATCGGATACGATGAAGTCTTTCTGAACACCCCGAGGGTTCACGGCAAAGGAGAACGCCGTGCGTCGGTCATGATAGCTGTCGAACTGGATGTAAAACCAATCGCTGAATCCCCCCCGGTCATCGCGCCGAAACAGCGAAGCCTCGATGGAATCAGGTGCCGTGTCGTAAAGCCGGGCGTAGACATAAAGGGCATCATCATCATAGAGCAGCCGGGCTTCGCTGCGCTGCGTTGCAGGTGCCCCAGGCTTGGGGCGGCGTTGGGTAAACCCGGTCGTCACCTGAGCTGTACGCCATACAGCATCGTCCAGCCGACCATCTACAATGGGCGAGGCTTGCGTGAGCCGTACCGCTTGCCAGGTGCGTAACGGCGCTGGATCAGAAGCCTGGGCCTGAACATTGGACAGGTTAACTCCTATCCAAAGTAACGATAAAGTGCAGGCGTATTTATACATAGCACTTGTGGCGTGAGTACATTCGTTTCTATGTATGCTTGAAGCGCGGGCCTAGTGCGCTTCAAGCAGGGCTTTGGCTGCGCGGCGCACCGATGCATCCGGGTGCGTTCGAGCCAACCGTTCAAGGTGTGGAGTACCGAAATCGTCCGGTAATTCGTCTAGGGCCTCCAACATTTCGAACTGGGCTTCATGCAACGCATCGGCTGTAGCCCGGCTCACCTCTGCTTGTATGTGGGCCGTATCGACCGCATCCAGCGTTGAGGCCACCAGATGCGAAACCGTTTGGTCCAGCCAGTTCCCCACGGCTTCCAGGTCTTCCCCTTCCAACTCGAAGTGCCAACTGTCATCGTCCGTTTCGACGCTCAGGTTGATATCCAGATCGGCCAGTTCATCTTCGAGATCGGACAGGGCTTCACGCGCAGCATCGAGCCCGGCTTCGCTGGCCGCCACCCCGAGTGAAGTTGCGATTTCGGCAAAGGCTTCGGCGCTGGCTTCAAAATCGGGATCGACGTAGACCTCTACATGCTCATCCTCGTCCCAGTCCTTGTCATTATCGTCATCCCAATCGTTGTCATTGTCCCAGTCATCTTCCTGGTCTCTCAATGTCTCGCGCAAGGCCCGCATTTCATCCTTTACGCGTTCACGCTCGGCCTTCATCTCAGCCTTGATTCGCTTCCGTTCGGCTTTTATCTCTGCCTTGAGACGAGCCCGTTCATCACGGCTCAGTCCTTCCATTTCCGCACGTTCGGCGCGTTGCAGGCTACGGAGAGCGCGTTGCTCGGCCCGGACCAGTTCGCGCAGGGCTTCTTTCTGGTTCGCCTGGGCTTGGCGCGTGGCTTGTGCATGGGCACGGGCTTGTACACGGGCCGCATCCCTGGCTGCACGGGTGCGAACACGTTCGGCTTGTGCACGGGCATGGACACGGTCGCGCTCAGCGTATCGCAAATCACGGGCGGCACGGCGTTCAGCGAGATCGGCACTGGAGCCATAAATTTCAAGCCCCAGGTCTTGCCCGTCTGCGCGTTGGATGCGGAGCCTGCCGTTCACACTTTCCAGGTTGATTTCCGCCCCGCCATTCCCAATCTGACCGTCCATCGAACGGCCTACATACCGGCCACGGCGCACCTTCATGCCGTAGGCGTTTCGGATGCTGCCCGAAAGGGTGCTGGCGCTGATGTTGGCATCGGCATCATTCGGGAGCGTCAGGGTGACGGAACCATTGACTGTGCTCAGGTTGATGGTAGCGGACGGGTCCAATGCCTCAAACCGTGCTTCCAGTTTGCCGTTCACGGTACTCAATTCAGCTTCCCCTTCCAGGTTCAGGGCCAACAGGGTTCCATTGACCGTCTGTGCCCGCACAGGGCCTTCCAGGTCTTGCACGCTCAAATCCCCATTGACGAGGCTTACGGAGGCCAGTTCAACGCGGCGCGGTACACGCAGGGTATAATTGACCCATGCCGGTTGCCGCTCTTTCAAGTTGGGGCGGTTGGACCAATCGGCATCCTCGTATTTGGATTCGATGCGCAGGGTATTTGCACGGGACGAAATCTCGATATTGACCTCATCCAGCCGAACCTTGCTGTAGGCACAGGCAATGGCATCAATGCGGGCTTCATTGCGGTCCCAGATATCGATGAACACTTCACCGTTCAGGTTACTCAGCGTCAGTTCTCCCTCGGCATTCAGGTCATACGTTTCATTGACCTCTTTGCATACCTCCTCATCCGGCGCAACGACAGGCATTGTTTCGGCAATGGAGGCCAACACCACGGGCTGCATCAGCGAGACCGCCGGTGCAGCTTCTGGTGCTTCCTCAACGGATGCACGGTCCAGTTGCATAGCAGCCAACGGTACGAGCGCCATGGCAATCACGACCCCTGTTCCAAACCAGACGGCCCGAGAAAGCACCTGCCGGCGGCGCTTGGGGTCGAGGATGGCGCGCATCCGGTCTTCGAAGGCAGACCTACGGGCCACAGCAAGTGCTGCCGGAGCAGCCAATCGGGCAGTCCAGAACGTCCGTGCGATTTCCAGGAGATGCCCGGCGTAGGTAGACGGTTTAAGGCCGGAGAGCAACACTTCATCGTCGCAGGCCAATTCATGCTCTTTGCGGAGTTGACGCAGGGCCAGCCAGGCCAGGGGATTAAACCAGTGCACGGCACAAGCCAGTTGCGCAAGACTTTGGGTGAGCCAGTCGCGCCGTTTAATGTGCGCCAATTCGTGCATCAACACCACCCGTCGACGCTCCTCAGACCAGGTATCAGCATCTGCCGGGAGCAGAACTACGGGCCGGCGTGCGCCCCAGGTCACCGGCATCCGAACCGTATAACTTTTACGCAGTTGGACCGGCTTTTTCAGGCCATATCGTGCTGAAATCTCATCCAGAATCGAGAGCCAGGCATGATCTTTAACCGGCCGAGAACGCCACCCCATCCAGGCAATGCCGAGCATACCGAAAACCAGCCGGAGTAACACCATACCCATACCGACCAACCAGACCATCAACAAGATCATGTACTGATACTGTGCATTAGCCATCCACCAGTTTTGCGCAGCCACAACCCGGCTTTTTATGCCCGTCCACATCCCCTTTGCAGCAAAAGCCGTTTGCACCATACGTGCCTTAAATGTGGGCGCAGCTACATGGGCTGGGACAGCTTCAGCGGCCTGGGCAGGTTCTGAAGGCAAAACCGAATCATCCGGCGTTTCGATGACCGGAAGAACCGGTGCAATTTCTGATTCAGGCGCGAACACATCATGATGAATCACAAGGGGTTCCACCACCACAGCATCTTCCTGAACAACCGTGGGCGAATCGGCGGGAAGTACGGCGACGTGCCAGGACGGGAGGGTCAGGCTGAGTACAGGGATCAGCAGGAGGCTACAGAGTGCAACGGCCCAGACGGCGTGGCGAACGGTAGCGGCAGACCGCCGAAGGAGCAACATGAGGCCGGAGGTCAAGATCAGGATCAGCACCCCTTTGAGGGCCATATCGAGCAGCAAGTAGGATATGCCAGCTCCGGCGTCGGACAGGAAGTTGGGAAGCGTCATCGTCCTTCGTTTTTGGCTTGTTCGATGAGTTGGGCGAGGCGGTCGAGTTCATTCGAGGACAGGTCGGCATCGGACAGGTCGAGCAGGGCAGCAACAGCCTGTACGGTGGAATCCTCAAAAAACGTGTGCACCATTTGTTTGAGCGCCCGACGTTTGGCCTTTTCCGGTGAAACGGTAGGCAGGTAGATATACCGGGGACCGTCCTGATGGCGCTTGAGGTGCCCTTTGTCAACGAGAATCTTTAAAAGGGCACGCACGGCGGAATAGCTGGGGGGATCAGGAAGATTCTCCATCACCTCGGCAGCACTCGAATGACCGCGCTGATAGATCACATTCATGATCTGGCGCTCCCTCCGGCTCAGCGTCTCAAAAAGTGGCTTTTTCATTGGATGTTGGGTTGTGGTTTGGCTGCTCTACGGATGAGATCCGTGCTTGGTTACACTTTTTCGCTAAAAAATTAGCACTATGTTAAAAAAATAGCACTTTAATCAGGAATAAAGCAACACTTGAGTGTTAATTTTTTAGCACTTCAGGGGGTTGGGATACTTTAGTGATGAGAAGGGCTCACTTCGTTCGGTTTGGGAGTTGCTACGCATCCGGGGGTTTCGCTCAGGTACGGGATTGCGCTCTGTAATGGGTCTGGCTCCCCTACGGCCGTCTGGCGCGGCGCTTCGCTTACGGGATGGTTTGGCCCTTTTGAATGAGAAACCGCGAGCGTCAGCGAACCAACCCCCGTGAGCGTAGCGAACCCTAACCCATCAGCGAGCCATAGAGATATGGAGATGATCAGCCGTCCCAACGTGTCTAAGCGTTTTAAATCCCATGGCCCTAAAGTAGAAGGTGGTGAGGGCATTTCGGAGGTTGGAGCGGCCTCGGGTACGGAGGTCTACAGCATGGACGTAGCCGTCGGTTTGGCGGTAGTGCAGGGAGTTCTCCAGCGCAGGGAGACCCATTTTGGCATAATCGTCCGGGGTGCGTGCGGCATCGGTCACGACCAGTCCCCCATCAACCAGGATTAAGGTGCTCACAGCCATCCGGAGGGCGGGATGAAGTGCCGTGTAGGTATCCTGTACCGCAGGCGACTTGACGTTGGCCGAGGAGATGAACAGTACGGCATAGCCGCAGTAGAGCAAGACCAGGAGGAGGCCCCCCTTCAACACCCGGCCGACATGGACTTTGGCGTTCATCCGGTGGAGCAGGTAACCGGCATACCCCGCCAGGAGCAGTGCTGTGAGCAAGGCGCCCAGTCCCAGCCCCACCCATGCATTCAGCCCAACGTTTTGATCGAAATACACAGCCAACCGGATCAGCAGAATAAAAGGCAGCAAGGTGAAACCGATGATCTTTACACCCCCAAAGATGAGGCGTTTGAACCCAAAAGGTCTTTTCGGCTTGGCCGATGGCTTACCTTCCGGCTGGGCCGCAAGATCCTGAATGGACTTGAGGGCTTCATCTACAGATTTGAGCGCGGGGTCAGACATGAATGTCTTTTGAGTGGACCAACAGGGTTCAACAGTTCCTTACGAACGGAACCCCTTCGCGTTTCAATGCGCCTCGTCTACATCTCCCGTCTACCACATTAGCACCATTTCAACCGGCAGGTGATCGGAGATTTTGCGGGCCTCACGGAGGGTGCGAAAGTGCCGGGTGAAATCGACAGGCGCACCGACAGCCGAAATCACGTCCTCCTTCTCGTAGAAAATGTTATCCAATCCTTTATGGAGGTGTTGGCCATTCTTACGGCGTTGTTTAAGCGTGGTTTTTCGACCCTGCAATAACGGCACATAACCTCGTTTACCCAGGGCCTCAAAGGCCGAATGATCATAACGCAGGTTGAAATCACCTAGAATTACCACTACATCATCCGGGTACAGGTCATGAATCCGGGCCAACAGTATAACCTCCCGGTGTGGTGAACGCCTGGAAGGGACCGCATGAAAGGACGCAACCAACAGCGGTTTGCCGTGCTGTCTGAACCGCATCAAAAACGGCTCCCGCTCCACAGGATCGGCCAGTACAGGTTCCAACCAAGGCCGCCCCGTACGTCGTATCCGCGAGGGTTTCCACAGAAAGGCGTACCGCTCTGATGCATCACCGGAGGTCGGGTTGCTGATGACGTAATCCCACTGACTCCCCCGTCGGCTCAGCGCATCTGCCAACCGGGCTACAGCCTGTGCACCCGCCGGCCCCGTTGAGACCTCCTGGATCGTGACGAGATCATAATCCCGGACTAGATCCGCGATAAACCCCATCTCGAACGCATCCTTCGAGGCTCCGAAATTCTGAATATTCCAGGTCAACACCCGCACCTGGGAAGGTCCCGAGGCTACCTTTGCATCTATCCATTGCTGGGTCCCCCACGGCAACGCCCCCAACGTCCACGCCCAATATCCCAGGCCAAGCACCCCTATGATCATAAGGTAGTGCCAGACCCCGAGGAGACGGTTGTTATTGGTAATTTGTGATTGGTGATTGGGCATTGTTTATTTTTCTTCGCCCATAATCTACAAATTACCGATCACCAATCACTAATCATCAATTGAACCCTCCGCTTCCTCAGGTGGCTGAACGTTTCTTGCGCTACGTCCAAATCGATACACAATCCGACCCGGATGCGACGACCACCCCATCAACCGCAAAACAAAAAGACCTGAGCCGCCTGCTGGTTCAGGAACTACTGGACCTGGGCATCAGCGATGCCTACATGGATGAATACGGCTATGTGTTCGGTACCCTGCCCGGTACCCAACCAGATGCGGCGGTTTTGGCTTTGCTCGCCCATGTGGATACTTCATTCGACGAATCCGGCACCCACGTCAAGCCGCAAGTCCACCCGAACTACCACGGCGGGGTTATCGCCCTCCCCGGCGATCCGTCCGTGCGCTTAGACCCAGCCTCGGACCCGGCCCTGCTGGCCCATATCGGGCACGACCTCATCACAAGCGATGGCACCACCCTCCTCGGGAGTGACGACAAGGCCGGGGTGGCCGTCATCATGCAATGCGCCGCCGATCTCTTGCATGACGAAGCGCCCCGCCCCACCCTGCGCCTCTGTTTTACCATCGATGAAGAAATCGGGCGAGGGGTCGACAAGCTGGACCTGGACGTATTGGGTGCCGAAGTGGCCTATACCCTGGATGGTAGCGGCACAGATAACCTGTCTGCAGAAACCTTCAACGCCGCCTCTGCCGATGTTCGCATTCAGGGGCGCATGGTGCACCCAGGGTATGCCGAAGGGATCATGGTCAATGCCTTGCGTATTGCCGCCGAATGCATCGCCGCCTTACCCGCCGATGAAGCTCCGGAGGCCACCTCGGGCTACGAAGGCTACTATTATGCCAGCCGCATGCGCAGTGCCGAAGTGCATCAGGCCGAGGTACACATCCTCCTTCGGGATTTTACGGACGCTGGCATGCAACGCCGCAAGGACGATCTCACCACCCTCATCGAATCCCTCCGCCTCAAGCACCCCGGTGCAAACATCTCGCTGGAAATCCGGGATCAGTACCACAACATGTACGGCTACATTCAGGACCGGGACCCCCGCACGATCACCTTTGCCCAGGCCACGGCCCATGAAATGGGGTTTGAGCTAGAGATGGAGCCCATCCGGGGTGGCACCGACGGTGCGCGCCTCTCTGAACGGGGCCTGCCCACCCCGAACCTCTTCACGGGCGGACATCAATTCCACAGCAAGTACGAGTGGAACACGGTGCAAAACCTGGAGCGTTCCCTGGCCTTCCTGAAACGCCTCGTTCGGTATTGGGGAGAGAATGGATGAGCTAACCGTGTCGTTGACCTGGGCCGACCATGGTCACGATGCCGTGCGCGGCCAGGCCGTTTTCATGATTAGACCTTGAAGGGCGACCACAAGGATCGCCCCGGCCTTCGGATGCCTCTACATAAAAAAAGGACCCCGGCGCTCGTCTCGCACCGGGGCCCTTGCGTTGAAACGCAGCGTTTGCCTTTAGAAGGAGTAGCGTACGCCGAACTGCATCAGCCAGCGTGAGCTGAACGTTCCGGCATCGAGGATCTGGTCGTCAAACATTTCCTGTTCGGTGGAAATGTTGTCCGGGTTGAAGTCGAGCCGATAGATTGGCGTAAAGTCGCCGTTTTCAGGATCGACGAAACCACGGAAGTCAAGCAGGTGAAAACCCCCGTTGCTGCTGCTGGTGAACTTCCCGTAGCGCTTGCCCCAGTTTTTGTTGAGCAGGTTGCCGACGTTGAAGATGTCCAGCGTCACTTCCAGCGTATTCGATCGACCGGCGAAGTTGGCTGAGAGTTCTTGCGACAGCTTCAGGTCGAAGATGTGCTCGAAGGGCAGGCGGCTGCCGTTGCGGTCCACATATTCGCCCCGGAGACCGGAGAGGTAGTTACTGCTGTTGACGTAGGTATCAAAGTCGGCAGCCTGTTGGGCGGCATCACCATCCCACGTGAAATCGCTTCCGCTGTTGGGAATGAACACCAGGCTAAAGTCACGTCCACCAGGTGCCCCTGCCATGCCACCGCTGTTGTCGATGGTGTAGGAGAAGGGCCGGCCCGTTTCGCCCGCATAGTAGAGTGAGAAGGTGGTGGCGAGATTATTGATGTATTGTGCCCGGTACGTCAACCCGGCGATGACACGGCTGCCGATGGCAAAGTCGGAGCGCGTCAGTTCCAGGTTGTTGGCCCCATTGACGTTCTCCATGCTGCGCCACAGCGTGTTGATTTGCGACGAGGTCCCATCGTTGATCACCTGGCTATCGCCGTAGGTATAGGCCAGGTTGAAGAACAGATCGTTTTCGCCGAAGCGGGCTTGTTTCTGAACGCGGGCGGTTACGTCATAGGTATAGCCTTCATCCGTATTGCCGACGCGGTGTACAGCGCTATAGCGCGGGTCGATGGCAACGTCCCCGAAGTATACTTCACGTCCTTCCGGGCCGTCCAGGTTCACGATGGTATTCGGGTTGAGGTTGACGTTCGTGACCAGTACGCCACTCAGCGTGTTCGTGTACTGCCCTTCAAGGGTGGCCAACCAGCCGTTCGGCAGTTGGTAATCCAGGCCGAGGCTCGTCCGGAAGACCCGCGGGTAACGGAAGTCTTCTTCGAAGATTTCCAAACGCCCACTGGGGATGTCGGACTGTCCAAAATCAGAGCCAGTAAACGCATTCTGTGGATCGGCTACGAATGGAATCGGCGAGCCGTCGGGGAAGGTCCCGCCGAAGCGGAACACGAAGCCCGAGTTGGTGCCGTTGTTCAGGAACATACTGCCCGGCCACACAAAGGGTACACGACCCGTAAAAACGCCGAGGCCCCCACGCAGTTGCAGGGTTTGGTCACCGTTGACATCATAGTTGAAGCCAAAGCGGGGCGAGATGTACGCGGCAGCAGCCGGGGTTTTACCCGGTTCGGCCCCGTTGAGGTCATAGAATTGCGAAATGTCCCGGATGGTGGTATCAAAGACGTCCGGTGCAAAGTTCGGATCACTCGTTACCTTCGGGACGTCTATGCGGATCCCACCGGACAGGCGCAACTGGTCATTGACCTGGAACTCGTCCTGTATGTAGAAGCCAAGCTGATAGGCATCAAACGCACCAATGGCCTGGGTTTCATCTCCGGCGATGTTGTCTACGAGCGAGTAGCCCCGCTGGTAGACAGAAGGTGCAACAGGATTGCCATTGAGCGATTGCAGGAAGTCATCCAGGCTTCCGTATTCATATTGCCCGAAATTCTGGGGAATGAACAGGTTGCCGATAGAATAGAACTCGTTGTGCGTCCCGATGGTAAGCGTATGCCGACCTTTGAACAGGTTGAAGTTGTTCGTGATCGTGAAGATGTCCTGATCCAGGATATTCGCTGTTGAGAATGGTTCGGAGCCTAAGTTGATGGTCCCGGAGCCGTCGTCGATTTCCACAAACGGGAACGGGTCACCCGTGAACCCCCGATCATCCTTGACCCGGGTGTACCCAATCACCAGTTTGTTGGCATACTGGTTGCCGAACGTACTGTTGAGTTCGAGGGCCGAGGAGTTCGTGGTGCTCGGAAAGAACTCGGAGTTGTTCGAGAAATTAATATCGCGCGAGTCGCTTGCAAAAGCATCAAGGTTCTCGGAATCCGAGTAGCTATGCCGGGCACTCAGTTTGTGGTTCCGGCTCAGGTTCCAATCCAGCTTGACGAGCACCTTGTTATCGTCGAGCTTGGAGGTTTTATCACCAAAGGCTCCCGGGTTGTAATCTGCATTTTGGAGGGCGTTGCTCAGTTCTTCAAGCCGGTTAGCCGAATCTCCCTGGTACGTCGAGGAAAACGGCTGGGGGCTTTCGGAGCGCAAGATTTCGCCATTGACGAAGAAGAACAATTTGTTCTGGATTAGTGGCCCCCCCAGGCGGAAGCCATAGCGGTTGTTGCTGAAATCGGGCAGGCTTTCCCGTTCGTCCTCGGAATCGACGAGGTCGATGGGGGTTTTGCCAGCCAGGCTTTCGTTGCGCAGGAAGGCGTAGGCCGAACCTTCAAACTGGTTCGTCCCGCTTCGGGTGATGGCGTTGATAGCCCCACCCGTAAAGCCACTCTGCGTCACATCAAACGGCGAAATAGCGATGTTGAACTGCTCGATGGCGTCGATGCTGATGGGCGTTGAGCCGGTTTGACCACCGTTGGTCCCCTGTGCGGCAAGACCAAACACATCATTGTTGACGGCCCCATCAATAAAGATGGAGTTGTAACGGTTGTTTTGTCCGGCGATGGAGATGGCCGGGCCGTCATCGTCATCATTTTCAACGTAGGCTTGCGGCGTGAGCCGGGTAAAATCGGCCAGGTCACGCCCTACTGTTGGCGTAACGTTGATGGCACGCTCGTTGATGTTGGTAGACACGCCCGTGCGCTCATTATCGAAGATGCCGCCTTGTGCTACCACTTCTACTGTTTCGAGTTCGGTGGCACTTTCGCGGAGTTGGGCGTTGAGCCGATACGGTTCGCCGAGGGTCAGGTAGATGCCTTCGCGGACGAAGGTTTCAAAACCAACGAAGGACACCCGTACGCGGTAGGGTCCGCCGACACGCATGTTGGGCATGTTAAATGCCCCATCGACGTTTGTAATGGTGCCGTATTCTGAACCTGATGGGAGGTGAGTTGCCAGAATGGTTGCACCGGGTAAGGCCTCATTGTTTTCATCGATGACGGTACCCCGCATCCCGGACGTAGTTACCCCTTGGGCAAACACGCTGAGCGGAAGAATCGTCACCACCAAAAAGAGCCATTTGGTTAGTGACTTCATATATACAACCTCTTCTTAAGGTTTGGTGAGAGAAGGTACACCGAAATATAGGCTAGGTCAGAAAAGCGAGTCGATAAAGAAACGATGCATTACACCAATTTAACACATGCATCAAAGAATAGATATACCCCAGAAGAAAAGCCGGTGGTTGGGTGATCCATCACCAATCATTTTTCCCTCCCCGGTCATTCACCAATAAACAATAAACCCCGGCTTGACTTCCGCCGACGGGGTACGGTATATTTTGCATCCTTCGTCAAACTGACAGATCGGGTCCTTAGCTCAGTTGGTTAGAGCGCTACGTTGACATCGTAGAGGTCGATGGTTCGAATCCATTAGGACCCACAAGATATTTTGCCCAACCCTATCATAAATAAGAAATTATGACAGGGTTGTTTTTTGATGGGTAAAGGTGGGGTAAAGACTTTCTTCTTATTCTTGGCCTCATCCTGCAGTTAGATCTCGAAGTAGTCTCTCCAACCCTTTCTGATACGGCGCGTGCCTCTCCCACTCTGAAAAGTCAGGCACGAAGTAAGAACGCACCTCAGCCGCCAGGTCAACGCCCGTGTCTGCATCGATCAGCTCCCACACCTTATCTCTTTATGTGGGATGATGGTGATGGGAAATGGCCCCTGCCGGTAACATCAAGCAAAAGCCGCACCTGGGGTCTGGCTGAACCAGTATTACCCGGTTTGTACCGGGGTCGATTCCGGCCAATAGGGATTTTCCTGGGTGAACGGTTGATGGTAGACCCTTTTTCCAGTTGCTTTCGCCAACGCGTTGGCCAGGGCCCCGGAAATGGGTGGCAAGGACGGCTCCCCGAGGCCGGTAGGATCGATGCCGTTTTCAACGAAAAAGGTCTCGATTTCCAGCGGAGCCTCGCTATGCCGAATCAGTCGGTATGCTTGGTAATTGTCCTGGTCGGGTTTGCCATCGGTAAACGATAAGCCGCTGTACATTGCATGACCGATGCCGTCGATGATGCCGCCTTCGATCTGGTTCAGGGCACTGCCCGGATTCACAACGATCCCACAATCCACGGCACACCACACCTTCTTGACGCGGGGCTGGTCGTTTTCCATCACCACATCGAGCACCTGGGCCACATACGAGTTGTGACAGTAATACGCAGACACGCCACGGTGTACCCCTGGCATCTCCGCGCCCCATTTGGCCTTTTCCTTGACCAGTCTCAGGACGCCAGCATACCGTTCCGGGTCATAGTCATTCTCTTCTCCAACGGGGTTGGAGATCGCCCGATCAAACAATTCCAGCCGGAAGTCGATGGGGTCCTTGCCAGCAGCTTCGGCCACCTCATCCAGAAAGGCCTGTTCGGCCCCCGCAATGAAGTTTGAGCGCGGGGCGCGCCAGGCACCGGTCGAAATATTGGAATCCAGGCTGAGGTTTTCGGCGAGGTAGTTGTCCACGGTACCCGCTGGGAACCGGTTGGCAAACACCGGGCTGCCATGAATACCCGCCCCGCGTACGTGAAAGCCGATCAGGTTATGGTCGGCATCCAATGCGGCCCGGTAGGTAACGGTGTACGCCGGGCGGTAGGTGCCCTGCGTCATGTCATCCTCACGGGTATAGACCAGTTTGATGGGAGCCTGGGCCTTTTGCGAGATCAGTGCAGCTTCAACCCCGAAATTTCCATAGAGCCGACGGCCAAAGCCACCTCCCATACGGGTCATCATGATGGAAATATCGGCTTCCGGCAGGCCGAGGACGCTGGACACGGTTTTCCGAAGAAATTCGGGGGTTTGAATCGGGCCGATGAGTTCCGCCTTGTCTGCCCGGACATCGGCAAAGAAGTTCATCGGTTCCATGGTGTTGTGCGCCAGGAACGGGGCGCTGTAGGTCCGTTCCACAACCTGCGCGGCACCTGCAAAGGCCGCTGCCGGATTCCCATCTTTGCGGGCCGGCTGCCCCCCATCCTTGCGCACCAGATCGGCCAGACCCTTGACATGGTCGGCGCTGTTTTCCGGGGCACTGGTGGTTTCCCATGCTATGTTGAGGGCCTTTTTGGCCTGCATAACCTCCCAGGTCGTATGACCCAATACAGCCACCAGTTCGGGAAAGGCATTCACGTCAGACCATTGCCGGTCAAATCCATCTGGGGCGGCATTGATCGTGATGACATCTTTGATGCCGGGCATGGCCAGGGCCGCTTCGGCATCAATGGATTTCAGTTTCTGGCCGAAGGCCGGGGGATGCACGATCATCGCGATCAGCATCCCCTCCCGCTTGAAATCAAGCCCGAACAACGGCTCCCCTTTCACGATTTTTGGGGCATCCACATTCTTGCGCGTCGTGCCAATAATCTTGAAATCAGCCGGGTCTTTGAGTTGGACTTCTTCAGGCACCGGCATGGTAGCGGCCAGAGACGCGACCTCACCATACCCGGCGGACTGTTTGGTTCCTGCATGTTTGATCTGGCCCGCCTCGGTGGTGAGTTCTTCGATGGGCACATTCCACTGTTGCGCGGCAGCGGCCAGCAACATACTCCGGGCGGTGGCCCCGGCCATGCGCAAGCCCTGCCAGCCCTGGCGAATCGACTGACTGCCACCGGCCAGTTGGCGGGTGAAATGGTCGGTGTCCAGACCGGCCTGTTCGACGATCACATCATTCCAGTCCACATCCAGTTCTTCAGCCACAATCATGGGCATGGCCGTCTTGACATTCTGCCCGATTTCAGGATTGGGAGACATGATGGTGACGATCCCGTTGTCCCCGATTTTCAGGAAGGCATTGACATCAAACCATTCCTTGGGCATCGCCCGGATTTGCTCCGGCGAGGGTTTACACGAGGCCAGCCAGCTAAAGCCCAGCATCATCCCGCCACCGGCCAGCGTGGATGCTTTCAGGAAAGAACGTCTGTTATACGTTGTTTTTACTAAACTCATAATCCTGCTCGTTTTAGCCCATGTTAGAGGCAGCTGTCTTGATGGCGGCTTTGATCCGGATGTAGGTTCCGCACCGGCAGAGGTTGCCGTTCATGGCCGCCTCGATTTCTTCGTCGGTTGGCGAGGGGTTTTGCGCCAAAAACGCCGCAGCATTCATGATTTGCCCGGCCTGGCAATAGCCACACTGCGGCACATCATGTTCCAGCCAAGCCTTTTGAACCGGATGGTCTCCCCTGGCCGAGAGGCCCTCGATGGTGGTGATGGACTTATTGCCCACGCTGGAGACAGGAAACGTACAAGACCGGATGGCTGCACCGTCGAGGTGTACCGTACAGGCACCGCACATAGCGATGCCACATCCGTATTTGGTGCCGACCAGATCTAGGTGTTCCCTTAACACCCACAACACGGGGGTATCCGGGGACACGTCGACTTGGTGTTCTTCACCGTTGATCGTGAGGTTATAGATCGCCATACACTTACGAGCCGATTGGAGTGAGAGAGGAGTCAGCACGTGCTGATCCCTAAAGGTAATTTTTTTTACAGTCAGATGCCAGCAAAAACACGTGCCTATCCCCTACACACACATTGTATGCATTTTTATTCTGTTCCTTCCTCAAACGAGGAGGGGGCGGTCGGCTGCTCGCGTTACATGAGTTTAAGTAGAGGGAGGCAACGTTACCCGGTCAAATCTTCCTCATCCCAGTCGTCATCCCCACCTTCATCCTCATCCCAGTCGTCTTCCTCATCCCAATCATCATCCTCATCCCAGTCGTCGTCTTCTTCGTATGGTTCCTGGGCGTAAATGCGATAGTCCTCGTCGTGTGCTCGTTTGTTCCATTTCATGGCTTATTACAGTTTTCTGGTAAATGGGGTTTGGGCGTGCATCCAGTCAAGCATATACGCCCTAATCCTCCTCCTCGTCTGCGGACCCTTCGTCGGCTTCTTGAAGGGCTGTCTTGATGGAGTCCTCTTCATCCGGCAGCACATCGTCTTCGTCTTCAAGATCGTCTTTGGGCATTTCGGTCCCAGGCACGCCGGGCAGCAGACGGTAGCGGGTATATTCGTCCTCACCATTGGATGCAGCGACGGCTTCCACCAGTCCTGATGCGATGATGTGCCGGGCCACCAGCAACTTGCAGGGCGTGGGCCGCAACGCGTTGCACCGCAGGCTGGCCCGGTTCGGCCATACCAGCAGTTCACAACCCTGTTTCATTTTTTGGATGATGTGGTTGTGCCAGACATCTTTGGAAACCGTAGGGCGGGGAAAATTGACATCTTGCATCGCTGATACCCTCGCAAGATTATGGCGGCGCACACAGCCGCTTGCTCCCTCCTTTCCACTCCTCATGCCAGCCGTGGCATGACACAGGTGGAATAACGCCTGGATCTCCCGGCAAAGGATGGGCTATGTACGCAGACCAATATTACCGCATAGAGGCATGATCCCTGATCAGGATCATGGCGACAATATTCAGTTACCGGGTTAGTGAAAAGCGACGGCCCCAAATCGAACCTCCACACACAGGTCGCTTAAAATTGGCGCTGCAACGATGGGCTTCGATAAAAAGTTTCCGTGAAGATGAGTTTTTTTGGGGGGTTAATTATTTTCCGGATTGGAGGCATCCCTTGCCATGATTCCCTTGCCAACGGCTCCCGTTTTGTGCACGGTTGCCCTGGGCGGTGTTCCTCAATTCAACTTCAGGTTTTGCAGGTACCGGCGCAATTCGGCATCCGCTTGCTGGTGCTGCTGTTGAAGCTGCTCGGCCCGATCCAGGAACCCTTCGATTTCAGTTTCCTGGTCATTCAGTTTTTTGAGCAAGCGGTCGTAGTACGCACTACCGGATTCAACCGTTTTCATGTTCTCCCGGATACGTTCCTGATCTGTCGTGATCTGCTTCCATTCCCGCTCTACCTGCTGCTGTTGCTGCTGAATCCGCACCAGGACCTGACGGCGAGTGATCACCTCTGCCAGCGCCTTGCGTACATCATCGGCGATGGCTCCATTGGTCTGGTAGGTCGTGAGCGTACGGACGTTGGCACTCACCAGGGCAATGCGTTGCAGTTGGGGCGCTTCTTCCTGCACGTTCAGGACCACCTGATCGCCTGCCGGAACGGCTACCTTGAAGCGGTAGTACCGGTCCGTTTTTTCCATCGGCTCCGGCGTGTCTACCAGTTTTGCGCTTGAACGGTACGGGTGCTCAACAACGATGGTCTTGTCCCGGTCGCCCTTGTTTTCCAGGGTGTATGCGCGGGTAAAGACTTGTTTGACACTCAATTCCAGAATCCCGTCTACAATCTGGCCTTGCTGCACCTGGGTTGGTGTACCTGGCTGTTCGGTTTGCACCACCACATCCAGATCAACCGCGTAGCTCAAAAACCGTTCTTGATCCGGGGGCAGGTCTTCGATCTGGGCATCCCCGGCGTAACTGCCGTCGGCAAAGACCGTGATCGGCCCCTGCAATAAATGCTTGCCGCTGGTGTTTTTGAGCCGTGCCCCGTTTAGCGGATGCCGTGCCAACGCGGATTCATTGTACAGACTGACGCGCTCTACCTCCACCTCATCCGTCACAATCGGCAACATTGCAGAACGCTGGCGGGGCAAGGATACATCCTCTACCCGGTACTGAAACAACTCGCCCACCCGCTCTGCTTCTGCAACCGAGGCAACGCTCTCGGCAGGATCAAAAGCCACTGATTCTTCCATTGCAAAATCAGCCGGAGCCTGGGGCATCGGCGCAGGGGCACCGGCTGCCAATCGACTACGCCTTACACTTTGTTTGCGATTTGCGCGGTCGGCTTCTGGTTCGGGCGAGACGCCGTCGTCGTAGGCCTGGGGCCGCAGGCTGGAATAAAGTCTGGGTTTGACTTCCGGGCGGGTGACGTACAGCGGCTGGTACAGGTCTTGCCGGAACGAAATGGGCCGCCCGCTGACCAGTGCGAGGTTGACCTCGTTCCAGTCGTTATCGGTCTGATTTTCGACAATGGCCCACCCTTGCAAATATCCGCCGGTGCCGTCGTCTTCGGGCATGATGAGCCGGTAGCTGGTTTTCCAAACCGGCGTAGCCACCACATACCCGATGCGCACATCCCGCGAACCTGATCCCTGGAATTGAATGACCACCGGCTTTTTGTCCTGGTCTCGCGCCTGGGCCAACGCCGAGAGGGCCTGCTCGAACTCGCGCTGTAAATCGGCGTCTTCGAGTTCAAGGGACTGAATACGATCCAGCCCCACGGCTTGAATCCTGCCCCCTGAGATAATGTTCAGGCTGTGCGTTCGGACCACCCGGCCCTCAGCGCCTGATACAATTTCTTCGCGCGTTTCGACGCCCAGGATCGTCCCCCGCATCTGCCGCCCCTGCGTGACCACCTGAACCGGTGCGCCCCGTAACTGGTTGAGCAGGTTGGGTAACGATGGATTGCCGGTCAGGTCCACCTGAAAACTGCGCAAGGTTTTGGACAACGGCTCTTTGGATGGATAGACGATCGTCCCGATGCGCCCGCCCCCGAGGTCTTGTAAGACCAGGGATTTGAGGACATCGTTGATTTGCTCAGTCTTGAACCGTAATTCTGATTGGGCATTGCCTCGTACGGAGCCGGTATGTTCAAAATACCCCACCCCACTGCTGAACAACACCACCTTCCGAACCGGCACATCCGTTGTAGGTGCGGCGGATTGGCCTGCAGCCATCCCGACCACACAAAGCATGAGTACACCGGCAAATAGAAGTTGAAACATGGTCATCGTGTTTAATATGTGAATAGCGTCTACGCTGAATTAAACGCCTGCCTCCAGCACAGGCTTGAGTACCCGCCACACGTTTTCGGCCAGGATGCGGTGGCCTTCGACGGTGGGATGAATACCATCGGGCAGATTTAAGCTGGGGTCTCCAGCAACCCCATCCAACAGAAATGGAATCAGGGCGGCCTCATTTTGCTGCGCGATGGTTGGAAAAATATCACTGAAGGCTTCGGTATAGTCGGCCCCAAGGTTTGGTGGAATTTGCATCCCGGCCATCACCAGTTTAACCCTGGGGTTGGCGGCGCGGGCTTTGTCGAAGATGGCTTGCAGGTTCTTTCGGGTATCGTCTGTTGAAATACCCCGCAGACCATCGTTGGCCCCCAGTTCGAGGACAAAGACATCTGCCGGTTGTTGCAGCACCCAGTCGATGCGGCGCAAGCCACCGGCTGTGGTTTCCCCACTTAACCCGGCATTGACCACTTCAAACGCCCAACCCAGCGAATCAATTTTATCCTGGATCAGCGCTGGAAACGCCTGTGCAGGATCAAGCCCCAAACCGGCTGTAAGACTATTCCCAAAAAACAGGATGCGCCGTAAAGCCACCACCGGGGCTTTCGCCGGCGCAGACTCCGTAACGACCGGTGCTTCTTCCACCACCGGTGCAGCGGTTTCCGATTGACAGCCAGACGTCAGTCCGAGAAAAATGAAGAAAGTCCCAAAGAGAACGAATCGAAATGCCAGGTTCATACGTAGTTGGTGCAAAATGGTCGATTTGTTAATCGAGGTAATATCGTCTCACGTCAGGAATAGTCAAATGGCAAGGGTCAACGGTATTAAACATGGATAGCAGACCATTAACATCAGCCCATAGACAATTTATCCCCCAATGCCCGCCATTCTTCAGGTTCTGAACCTCACAAAAACGTACGCCAGCGGCAGCCGAAGCCTGACGGTGTTGCATGATGTTTCTTTCCAGATCGAGAAAGGTTCCACGTGTGCTATCGTTGGCCCTTCAGGAAGCGGTAAAACGACGCTGCTGGGCCTCTGTGCTGGACTCGACCGTCCCTCATCCGGTTCCGTCTTGCTCAACGGAATTCCCCTGGAAGCCCAGACGGAAGATGAGCGTGCCCGCTTGCGGAACCAGTATACCGGGTTCGTATTTCAGAATTTCCAGTTGATCCCCACCCTCACGGCCCTTGAAAATGTAATGGTACCCCTCGAATTACGTGGCGGTGGACAGGCCCGAGACCATGCCCATACGCTTCTGGACCGCGTTGGCCTGGGCGACAGGCTGGACCATTATCCGATGCAACTCTCCGGTGGAGAACAACAGCGGGTGGCCCTGGCCCGTGCCTTCATCAACCAACCGGACATCCTGTTTGCCGATGAACCTACCGGCAACCTGGACACCGATACCGGGGAAGCCATCGAAGACCTGCTTTTCTCCCTCAACCGGGAGGCCGGTACCACCCTGGTGCTGGTCACACACGATCTTGAACTGGCCCGCCGCACCCAACGCGTGATTCGTTTGAAGGGAGGCACGGTGGCCTCCGATGAATGGATCGACAACACATCCCTCGCTACGGCTTAAGGAAATGTCCATGCAAACCAACGGATCACCCAACCGCTCATGGATCTGGAAGATGGCGTGGCGGGACAGCCGATTGAGCCGTCGCCGCCTGTTGCTGTATATCTCAGCCATGATCCTCGGGGTAGCCGCGCTCGTCGCCATCGACGCTTTCCGGCAAAACCTCAAGGAAGCCGTCGACAGCCAATCCCGCGCCCTGCTCGGCGCCGACCTGTCGCTGGACAGCCGCCGGGCATTCGTCCCTGAAACCGAGGCCCTGATCGACTCCCTGGGCGGTAGCCAGACGCGCCAGACCCGATTCTCGTCGATGGTCTATCTGCCACGCACCGAAGACACCCGCCTGGCCCAGATCCGCGCCCTGACAGGCCCATATCCATTCTATGGGACCTTCAACACCGACCCACCTTCCGCCGAAGCAACATACCTGAATGGTCCGTATGCCCTGGTGGAAGAGAGCCTGATGCTCCAGTTCAATATTCAATACGGGGATTCCATTCAGGTGGGCCGGAACCGATATGCGATCCTCGGTACCCTGAAACAGATTCCTGGGGAAGCAGCCTCTGCCGGTCTTTTTTCCGGTCCCCGTGTGTTCATTCCGGATGCCTACCTGGATCGTTCGTTGCTCAACACCGGCAGCCGGGTGAATTATACTACCTTTTTCAAGTTTGACGACGGATATGATACAGAGCCGCTCTGGGATGCGCTGGAAGCCCACCGGGAGAAGTATCAGGTGGGTATGTCTACGGTACGCTCAAGGAGTGAGGGCATTGGTCAGGCACTGGACAACCTCTACCGATTCCTGAGCCTCGTTGGGTTTATTGCGCTGTTGCTGGGCGGCATTGGGGTCGCCAGTGCGGTGCATGTGTACATCCGGCAAAAAACCGATACGGTCGCTACGTTGCGTTGCATTGGGGCCTCGACGCGGCAAGCCTTTACCATTTACCTGATCCAGGCCGGTACGATGGGCATCATGGGGGCCGTCATTGGGGCCATCCTGGGGTTGGCGGTGCAGTTGCTCCTGCCCGGTGTGGTGCAGGATTTCCTGCCCGTCCAGGTTGATATTACCCCGCACTGGCCTGCGGTCGTGCAGGGGATCGGGATTGGCTTGCTGGTTGCGCTGGTCTTTGCCCTGTTACCTTTGCTCTCGATTCGGAAGGTCTCCCCTTTACGGGCCTTGCGCGCTTCGTATGAAGCCACGGAAAACCAGGGGCGCGATCCCCTTCGGTGGGCACTGTATGGGCTGATGGCCGTGTTAGTCGTCGGCTTTGCCGTATACCAGACGGGACACATGGGGGTAGGCCTCGGATTTGCTGGTGGATTGGCCGTGGTCTTTGGATTGTTGTTTGCCGTGGCCAAAGGCATCACCTTTGCCATTCGCAAGTTTTTCCCATCCGGCTGGCCATACGTCTGGCGGCAAGGGTTGGCCAACTTGTACCGCCCCAACAACCAGACGGTGATTCTGATGTTGGCCCTCGGCCTGGGTACGTTTCTGGTAATGACCCTCTACCTCATACAGAACACCTTGCTGCAACAGGTGGCCAGCATTGACCTGAAAGGCCAGGCCAATACCATTGTTTTCGATATTCAGGAGGATCAGCAAGCCGGGGTAACCCGCACCGTACAAGACCTGGGCCTTCCAATATTTGAACAGACACCGATTGTAACCATGCGCCTGGCGAAAGTCGGGGACCGCACGACGGAGTCGCTTCGGGAAGACACCTCCTATACCCACGAAAGGTGGCCCCTGTTCAGGGAATACCGGTCCACCTTCCGGGATACCCTCACGAGCAGTGAAACGATTGTCTCCGGCACCTGGCACGGAGCTACGCCCTACGACCCGCGTGGCAACGCACCTGCCCTCATCTCCATCGAAGAAGACATTGCGCAAGACCTCGGGGTTACCGTGGGCGATGAACTGACCTTCGACGTGCAAGGGTTGCCGATCCGCACGCGCATCAGCAGCATTCGCCTATTGGACTGGCAACAGATGCGGTCGAATTTCTTTGTGGTCTTTCAACCGGGCGTTCTGGAACCCGCTCCCAAGTTTTATGTCATGTCCACCCGGTCTGCAGGGGCAGAAGAAACGGCTGCATTACAGCGCGCCCTGGTCCAGAGCTACCCAAATGTATCGGTGATCGACGTGGACCTGATCCTGCGCACGGCCAACGACGTCCTGAGCAAGATCAGTTTTGTGATACAATTCATGGCCTTGTTTAGCATTTTTACGGGTTTGATCGTGTTAATCAGTGCAGTGGTTATCAGCCGGTTTCAGCGCATACGCGAAAGCGTTTTACTGCGGACGCTTGGCGCATCCAGCAAACAGGTGGTGCGCATCATGTTGGTCGAGTACTTCCTACTTGGGACCCTTGCCACACTGACAGGCTTGCTGCTTGCCGTATTCGGCACCTGGGCCTTGGTCCGTTTTGTCTTTGAAATTCCCCTCACCTTCTCGCCCCCGGCCCTCCCAATCCTGATGGCCTTTGCCTTGGTCACGGGTCTGACCATGCTGATCGGATTCTTCAACAGCCGAGGCACGTACAACCGGCCCCCACTGGAAGTCCTCCGCACGGAAGCCTGATCCTTGGTGATTGGGAGTATAAAATGATCAATCATCAATGCCCAATCACCAATACGAAATAAAGATTCGTTTTGCGCGGTCTAATGGGAAAGGCTATTTTAGCCCTTGCTGTTCTCTACCTTGGCAAGCATGCCCAATTCAGAACCAAACGAACGTATTTATGTCTGCCCTATTCCGAAGCCTGCTCCTGGCAGGTCTTTTCCTCTGCGCACTCCAGGCTCAGGCCCAAGACATCAACACCTTGACCTATCAAGCCTTGCTCACCGACGCCAACGGCCAGGCCGTTACCGACGGGGAGTATAACATCTCCTTCCGCATCTATGACCAGGCAACCGGGGGTGCAGCCCTGTGGACTGAAGCCCAGCGGCTGGAAACCGTAAACGGCGTGTTCAGCGCTACCTTGGGACGTATCAATCCCCTGGATCTCCCGTTCGACGAACCGTACTTCCTCGGAGTAACCCTCAGTGGTTCGACCGAATTGCTGCCCCGCACCACCCTGACGGCCTCAGCCTACAGCTTCCGCGCCGAATCTGTGGTGGATGCAGCCATCGGCGCCGAGCAATTGGCCGATGATGCCGTAACCTCCGCCAAAATCGCCGACAATGCGGTGACCACAGCACAGTTGGCGGACAATGCCGTAACCACAGCACAGTTGGCGGACAATGCCGTAACCACAGCACAGTTGGCGGACAATGCCGTAACCGCAGCGCAGATTGCCGCTGGGGCCATCACCAGCCAAAAACTGGCAAACGGCGCGGTCTCGACCAACAAACTGGCGACTTCAGGGGCTAGAAACGGCCAGGCCCTGATCTTCAACAACAACACAGTCTCGTGGGGTACCCCTTCCGGTAGCGGTGTGATTAGCAGCGTTGTAGCCGGCGAGGGACTAGATGGCGGGGGTACATCGGGGCAAGTCACCCTCAGCGTAGAAGATGGAGGGATTGATGCCAGCAAGCTCGCGAACAATGCCGTCACCAACGCCAAAATTGCAAATGAAGCCATTACCCCGGCCAAACTCAGCCCCTCGGGTGCGTCCAATGGAGAATCGTTGATATTTAATGGCTCCAGTGTGGATTGGGGAGCCCCCAGCGTTGACATACCGGCTGGCTCGATCACAGCCACCCAGCTCGCGAACAATGCCGTCACCAATGCCAAAATTGCAAATGAAGCCATCTCGGCCATCAAGATAGCCAGTGCGAGCGTTACGACGGATAAACTGGCAAACGAATCAGTTACAACGAGCAAAATTTCGACGGCCGGGGCATCAGACAAACAGGTCATCACTTTTGACGGGTCTAGCGTTACATGGAATGACGTCACGCCCATAATTGCACCTGGATCGATCACCACAGCAGCATTAGCCGCCAACGCCGTGACCTCTGCGAAACTGGCCCCCGGCGCCGTGGGTACTGCAGACCTTGCTAATAATGCCGTGACCTCCGCCAAAATTGACAATGGCGCCGTCTCTACAGTGGACCTAGCCAACAATGCCGTGACCTCAACGAAACTCAGCGGCTCAGGAGCATCCTTAAATCAGGTATTGACTTTCGATGGATCCAGCGTAGTCTGGGCCAGCCCCGGCCTGTCGTTGCCGGACGGCTCGGTGACCACTGCTAAAATTGCAGATGGGGCCGTAACCACAGCTAAAGTGGCGGACAATGCCATTACCAGCGCCAAAATCGGTACCGGTGCCGTAACCAACGTCAAACTGGCGGGCAATGCCGTGGGCACCAACAACATGCTGGACGGGGCCGTAACCGGCGCTAAAATTGCTGCCAGCGCCGTGGGTACCGCTGCCATCACAGATGCAGCCGTGACCACGGCCAAACTTGCTGCGGGGGCTGTAGGTACGGCTGCCATTTCAAACGACGTGGTGACCCTTCCCAAAATCAACATCGCCGGGAGTGCTGAAGGGGATGTGCCCAAAATCGTGGGTGGTGTACTCTCCTGGGCCCCGCCCACGGCTGATCCAATCGGCATACGGCGTGAAGACGGTACCATTGTCCTGGACGGCGATGTGAGCGTGACCGGCAACTTGGCCAAAGGCGCGGGGAGTTTTCGGATTGATCACCCCCTCGATCCACAAAACCAATACCTCTACCACAGCTTCGTTGAAAGCTCGGACATGATGAACATCTACAACGGCAATGTCCTCCTGGACCAGGACGGTGAAGCGGTTGTAGAACTCCCGGAATGGTTCGAGGCACTCAATGAAGACTTCCGTTACCAACTGACGGCCATTGGGGGGTTTGCGCCTGTGTACATCGCCGAGGAAATCAACCAGAACCGGTTCAAGATCGCGGGTGGTACGCCGGGCATGAAAATCTCCTGGCAAGTCACTGGCGTACGCCATGACCCCTACGCCAAACAACATCGTATCGAAGTTGAGCAAATGAAGCCCGCACAAGAACGGGGTTCCTACGTGCATCCTGATGCCTATAACCAGACGGAGAAGCAATGAATCGGTATTTACATCACAGCATGTGGGTGCTGTTGCTGCCGGTACTGTTGGTCTTCCCCCACAGAACAGTTCAGGCACAGATTACCATGTCCGTATCCTCCTTTTCGAGCGGAACCCAACTGGCCACAACCTCGGACAATCGCCTGTTCGGCACGCTTGGTCAATCCTTGATGGGCTTAACCACCAATGCCGATAATTACATGGGGGGCGGTTTTTGGCTGGCCTTACAACCCGAGTTGCCGGCCACGGTCGATGTAGAATCCGATGAAGCGGACATTCCCGAAGTGTATCAACTGGATGCAAATTACCCCAACCCATTTGTACCAGCAGCTGGCCCCCCAACCCGGATTCGGTTTGGGCTACCCGAACCCACACAGCTGCACCTTGGGGTATATAACATGCTGGGCCAGGAGGTAGCCACCCTCGTCCAGGCTCAACAACCGGCGGGTTGGTTTATCGTAACCTGGGATGGGCGCGACGGCCAGGGATCACCGGTAGCTTCCGGTTTGTACCTGTATCAACTTCGCTCGGAAGCGTTTACCGCCACCCGTAAACTGATGCTCATCCGATAACCACTTACGCATGACAGCGTTCGAAGAACGGGTTCAAGGCATCCGCACCCGATTGGCCGAGATACAGGCCCGCATCACACAAGCGTGTGAGCGAGCCAGCCGTTCTCCGGAAACGGTCACCCTGGTTGCTGTGACCAAAACCTTTCCACTTGAGGTCGTGCAGGCAGGGTATGCAGCGGGCTTGCGGAATTTTGGAGAGAACCGGGTTCAGGAACTAGTGACGAAAGCTCAACCCTTTCCTGGCACCATCAATGGAGGTGATATTCGGTGGCACATGATCGGCCCGTTGCAACGGAACAAGGCCAAATGGGTTACTGCCCACGCCGACGTGTTTCACACCCTCGATAGCCTCCGCCTGGCTGAAGCCCTGAACAAACGTGCCACTGCACGAGGCCGCACCTTGCCCTGTATGGTCCAGGTTAATATATCAGGTGAAGCTACCAAATCCGGTATTTCTCCGGCTGAAACGGCCCCTTTCCTGAAGACCCTCACGGCCTATGAACACCTAAAAGTTCAGGGGTTGATGGGCATGCCGGCCCCAAGCTCTGATCCTGAATCAGCCCGCCCTGCCCTACGCAACCTGCGCATCCTGCTTGAAACGGCACCTGTCCCGCTTTCCCAACTCTCAATGGGCATGAGCAATGACTTTGAAGTTGCTATTGAGGAGGGCGCAACACACATTCGAATTGGTTCTGCCCTGTTCGGCAGCCGAAGCAAACAGCCCCTTCGGAACGCATAGGCCCTTCTTTTCGTTGGATTTCTGTTTGGATTCCACAACCGATTGTATTTTTTTATGGTTTGGATATGGGTGGGCATTGCGGCCGGCTTGATTGCTGTGGTGGCCTTGTGGATGTGGCTGATGCGCTACGAACAGCACATGATCAGTTCCGCACAACAGGCCATTCTGGAGGCAGAACAAGCACAGCAAGCACTACAAATACGGTGGTCTCCATCGGGTGCTACTGAACGGTCGGGCGCAAAACCGAAGGTTCACGCAAGTAAACCCAAAACTGCGCGTCACCGCCGTAACCGGCGCAATAAACCCAGACGCAAAAACGGTTGAGGCCCATTGCCCATTGCTTCGTGTCCACGTTCCATGCTACGTCCCCCACACCCCATCCAACAAGGGGTTACTTGACTTATGAAGATTACGCCACTCGAAATTCGCAAGCAAGAATTCAGACGCTCCTTTCGCGGGTATGACCCGGAGGAAGTGAGCAACTTTCTGCAAATGCTCTCGCGTGAGTGGGAGCAAATGCTGGAAGATGTCGACCGGACCAATGCGAAGGTCAATGAACTAAAGGGACGACTGGAGCACTACGGGCAGGTCGAGGAAGCCCTGCAGGAAGCCATGCGCGCCGCACGCGACAATGCCGCCAAGGCCCTGAAAAATGTGGAAGCGGAACGGGCCGTCATTCTCAATGAAGCCCAGGCCAAAGCCAGTACCCTGCACCACGAAGCGCAGAACCAGCTCCACGATGCCGAGCACCAGGCCAAACAAATCGTGCAGGATGCCACTGAGACCCGTAAACGATTACTCAACGATATTGCCCAACTTCAGTCGCGCCGAGATGAACTCATGGCACAGATGCGATCGTTTCTGATTTCCGAGATGGAAATGCTTACACGATATGAAGGCCGCAATGCCATTGCCATGCAATCCCTGTTCCCCCTGCCCGAACCGGATTATGAGGATCAGACCGAACTTACAGAAGTGAAAGAGCCCCCCCCGGACGAGGCGGAAACGGCTACCATTACCTCTGAAACCACAACGAAACCCAAAGCCCCTCCCGAGGAACCGCTGGCCCCCAAACCGGCTCCGGAAAAACCAACCCCCGTTCAACCCCAAACGCCCGTATCCACAGGCGCACCGCCCCAGCCTCCCAAAACCGCGCCGGTTCCTCCAGTTCAAACGGCCCCACCGGGGTTCAAAACGCCACCTGCAATGGGGCCGCCGCCTCCGGTGGCCCAACCTGCTACGCCCAAATCCCCTTCCCCATTGGCGGACGTACCACAAGCACCCGAGTTGCCATCGGTCCCAACCCCTGAACCTGCGCCCCCGCCGGAAACACCAGCTACCTCATCCTACGATCCACCACCGCTAAAGCCCCAGACGTCCGTACCGCCTCTAGCACACCCAACCCTACCCCCAACGCCGGCTCGGGAAAGCGTTCGTTCAGTCAATGACCTCCCCGTCACCCCTGCTCCTCCCGTGCAACCCCAACCGGCATCCCCACCAACGGAGCCTGCACAAAAAGGATGGCGCGTCAATGAAGTGGTGAGCGAACAGCCCCCCGGCGAGCCCGATCCTGATTCGGCCATTCCGACCCACGAAATCCAGAAAATCCGACGCATCCTCGATGACCTGGAATAATCGTCTTCCTGATCCAACACCCCCGAACCCCTTACTATGTTTGATCTTGCTACGTACCGGCAGCATGTTGAAGAAGCTGTTGCCGCCGTTCGTCCTTATTGTTCTGCACAACCGAAAGTAGGCATTATTCTCGGAACGGGCTTGGGGGCCTTAGCCAAAGAAATCGAAGTTGAAACGGAGATCATCTACGATGACATCCCCCATTTTCCAATCTCGACGGTAGAATCTCACCACGGGCGTTTGCTCATCGGCACGCTGGACAGCATACCGATCATCGCCATGCAAGGCCGGTTCCACTTGTACGAAGGGTATACCGCCCAGGAAATCACGCTGCCCGTGCGGATGATGGCCTTGCTCGACATCGAAACCCTGCTGATTTCCAACGCAGCCGGTGCGATGAACCCGATCTATCGCAAAGGAGATTTAATGCTGCTGACCGATCACATCAACCTCCTCGGTGTCAACCCACTCATGGGCCCAAACGCCGCCGAGTGGGGGCCACGGTTCCCTGACATGAGTGAACCCTACGACGTTGGCCTTCGGAATCTGGCAGAAAAGATCGCCCTGAATAAAAGCATTCGGTTGCAACAGGGGGTATACGTCTCCGTCACCGGCCCCAACCTCGAAACAAAGGCCGAATACCGCTTCCTGCGTCGAATCGGAGCCGATGCCGTAGGGATGAGCACCATACCGGAAGTAATCGTTGCCCGCCATATGAACCTCCGCTGCATGGCCATCTCGGTGCTAACCGATGAATGTTTCCCGGATGCGTTGGAACCCGTCTCCATCCCCGATATCCTGGCCGCTGCCGCCCAGGCTGAACCCAACCTGACGACCATCTTCCGAGGCGTCGTCTCAGCCCTGCATACAGCCGGTTAGACCCGGATCAAATCACACGACCTTGGCCCGCATGACCTTCCTGGAGGGCATAACGAATCCGCCAGGTTGTGCAACTTCAGATAAAAATATTCAAAAAGGACGGGTTGTTTTTTTCGTAAGTTGGGAGGGTATTCACAACCCTATTGTATCGGTTTAGCATGCCCACACCTCCCCATCCGCCCCCCAACACCGCTTCTTCTCCATCCATCGATACCCACCTGCATCATCAAGCCGCCCACACCATCCGGGGGCTGGCCATGGATGCCGTTCAAAAGGCCAATTCCGGCCATCCAGGCATGCCTATGGGCATGGCGGATGTGGCCGTGGTCTTGTGGACGCAATTTCTCAAACATTACCCGGCTGACCCCAGCTGGTTCAACCGGGACCGGTTTGTCCTCTCCGCAGGCCACGGCTCCATGCTGCTCTACAGCCTGTTACACCTGAGTGGATATGACTTGTCCATCGACGATCTGAAACAGTTTCGGCAACTGCACAGCCGAACGCCCGGTCATCCCGAGCAGTTTATGACACCCGGCGTGGAAACCACGACTGGCCCGCTTGGACAAGGGATCTCCAATGCCGTCGGGATGGCCCTTGCTGAACGGCACCTGAGCGCCCGCTTCAACTTTCCCGGCTTCCCCATCATTGATCACTACACGTACGTGATTGCCAGTGACGGGGATCTGATGGAAGGGATTTCCTACGAAGCCTGCTCCCTGGCTGGACACTGGAAACTGGGTCGGCTGATGGTCCTCTACGATGACAATAAAATCAGCATCGACGGCGCCACGGACCTGGCCTTTACCGAAAATGTACGTGCCCGGTTTGAAGCACAAGGCTGGCACACACAGGCCATCAACGGGCACGACCCCATTGAAATCGCCGAAGCCATTACCCAGGCCCAGGCCGAAACGGACCGCCCCTCCTTGATTGCCTGCCGCACCCATATCGGCTACGGAAGCCCCAACAAACAGGACACGGCCTCCTCCCACGGCTCCCCGTTGGGCATCGACGAGGTGGAACGCACGAAAACAAACCTGGGCTGGCCCCTGGAACCCCTGTTCCACGTTCCAGCGGAAGTCTATACCTACATGCAGGAAACGGCCCATCCCAGGGCTTATGCCGACTGGCAATCCGAATGGGCGGCCTTCGCCGATGCCCATCCCCGCCAGGCCGACATGCTGGATTCCGCCCTGCATGGCACATTGCCGGCGGGTTGGGACGATGACTTTCCGCTGTTCGAGGCCAGGAGTGCCTTCGCTACCCGTGCAGCATCCGGCAAGGTACTGGAAACCCTGAAAACCCGTTTGCCCCTTCTCGTAGGCGGCTCTGCCGATCTGACCGGCTCCAACAAGACGGTTGTGCCGGATGATTTCCCCTTCCAACACGATGCCCCAACAGGTCGTTACCTCCACTTCGGCGTACGCGAACATGCGATGGCCGCTATCCTGAATGGGCTGAACCTTCACGGTGGCCTGCGGGGCTACGGCGGCACCTTCCTGATCTTCTCAGATTACATGCGGAACAGCATCCGTTTGTCGGCGCTGATGAACGTCCCGACCCTTTTCGTCTTTACCCACGACAGCATTGGACTGGGCGAAGATGGTCCTACACATCAACCCATCGAACAACTGGCTTCCCTGCGGGCCATTCCCAACCTGAACGTCTTCCGACCCGCAGATGCCAACGAAACGGCTTTGTGCTGGCAAGCGGCCATCCGGAGTGACGGCCCTTCCGCCCTGGCCCTGACCCGGCAAAAAGTGCCCACCCTAGATCCTGCAACATACCCGGTTGTAGAGGGTGCCGCTCGGGGGGCCTATGTGCTGTCTGATGCAAACGATCCCCAGGTCCTTTTGCTTGCAACCGGTTCTGAGGTCCAGATTGCAATGGATGCCCAAAAACAACTGGCCGATGAAGGCATTGCCAGCCGTGTCGTCTCCATGCCGTGCTGGAAGCTCTTTGATGCCCAGCCCGAAACCTACCGCAATGCGGTGTTACCGCCTGCCATCAAGGCCAGAGTGTCCATTGAAGCCGGTGTGACCCTGGGCTGGTCACGATACATTGGAGATGGCGGGGTGGCGATTGGCCTCGACACCTTCGGCGCTTCTGCACCCGCTCAGATACTCTACGAGCATTTCGGCCTGACCTCGGAAGCTGTGGTTGATGCCGCCCATGAATCCCTGAACCGGACGGCCCCCTGATGCCTGTTATCCTGGCCCCCTCCATCCTCGCGGCAGATTTTGCACACCTCGGCACACAATGCCGGGAAGCAATTCAGGCTGGCGCACCCTGGCTCCATGTGGATGTTATGGACGGCCATTTTGTGCCGAACATCAGCATTGGACCCCTTATTGTACGCGCCCTGCGCCCCCTGGCCGATGAAACCGGAGCCTTCTTGGACGTACATTTGATGATCGAAAACCCAGATCAGTACCTGGATGCCTTCGTCCAGGCCGGGGCAGATTGCCTGACGGTTCATGTAGAAGCCTGTACCCATCTGCACCGAACGATCCAGGCCATCAAGGCATTGGGCATCAAGGCCGGTGTGACATTGAACCCGGCCACCTCACTACACACGCTGGAAGAAATCCTGCCAGACGTTGATCTGGTCCTTATTATGTCGGTCAATCCCGGCTTTGGGGGGCAATCCTATATCCCTGGCAGTACAAATAAAATCAAACGGTTACGCGAGATGCTGGATGCCATTGGCTCTGAGGCCCACCTGGAGGTAGATGGCGGTGTAAAACTGCACAACGCCGCCGAAATCATTGCCGCTGGCGCCGATGTGTTGGTGGCCGGAAGTGCCGTGTTCAAAGGCCCGATCACCGAAAATGTAACCCGGTTCCGGCAGCTTATTGAGGAGTGATTGATGCCTACAAAAACCGACCATGAAGACTTCTTTACCCGTGTGTGGGCCGTCGTGGCTGAGATTCCCTTTGGCAAAGTGACCACCTATGGGCATATTGCTGAATATCTGGGGGCACGCCGGTCGGCGCGGGTCGTGGGCTGGGCCATGAAGGCTGCGGCCGCTACAGACTTACCCTGCCACCGCGTCGTAAACCGGTTTGGGGCTTTGTCCGGCAAGATGCATTTCGTGACACCGACGGCGATGGAAGATCGCCTCCTGAGTGAGGGCATTACCTTCACCGACAATGGTTGCGTTGATATGACCCAGCACCTCTGGATACCGGGAACCTAACTCAACCATCAAAGGAAACCTGCCGAAAAGACTGTCCTTTTTCCCTCGGGCTGATACGAATCGTAACCTGCTGATCGAGTTGCTGGAGGAAATCCAGCAATTTATCCGTCGAGAATCGGCTAAAATGTCCATTCATTAGAAATTTCCTATATATACAACTTGATACAGACCGATACCTGACCTGTACATCATTACATGCGCTACATTGCGTCAGGGTGCGCCAAGCTCTACGCTAATAATGTCTGAGTGCTAGGATCGGGGGGCTGGATGGTTAAACACGAGGTAACCAAAGAAGAGGGTGAGGACGGCATACCCCACGGTTATCCCCCAGATCAATACACCGCCCTGTCCGTACAAAGCCAATCTCAGGAGGGCAAAGACACCAATACCAAAATGGAGGAAATTGCCCAGGGTGATGGGCTTACCGTAAATCCCGCCCAATATGGCAGTTTGAGCCACCCAGTTCAAGATGGCAAAGCCGAGCAGTGCGGCACCAAGGAGTTGAATAAATACCGGGTGTGGTGAAGCCACATCAGCTTCGAGGTAGCGCAGGATCTCATGAGGAAAGAACTGTGCGGCAAAGCCCAGCACAGCCAGAAATACCGCACTTCCCAGCATGGGCAACCGGGTATTCATCGTGGGGGCGGTTGAGGGTGTCCTGCTTACGCAGCCGAGTGGAGTTCACGGTAGAGCCAGGCCTTGGCTACAGCCCATTCACGTTTGACTGTTGCCGTGGAAATGCCCAGCACCTGTGAGGTTTCTTCAATGTTGAGGCCCCCAAAGAACCGGCACTCAACAACCCGGCTTTGCCGAGGGTCAAACGCGGCCAACCGTTGCAACGCCTCATCCAGGGCCACCAGGTCTTCCGTACGGGCTTCGGCAACGATGGTGCCGGTATCATCCAGGGCTACAATGCGATCATTGCCACGTTTATCCGCTTGACGCCGCCGCGCATGATCTACCAGAATCCGGCGCATGGCCTGGGAGGCAATGCCCAAAAACTGCGGTCGGTTGTTCCAATCCACGCGCTTTTGCTTGATGAGCCGCATATAGGCCTCATGTACAAGGGCGGTGGTGTTCAGGGTATGTCCCTGACGCTCGGAGCGCAACTGCATATGGGCTAGGCGGCGCAATTCCTCATACACTTCGGGAAGTAATGCATCCAGTGTACCTCGGTGTGCCCCCTGGGTCAAGACCTGGGTGTTCTTGTCTGTGCTTGACATGGAGTCTGTATTGGTGGGAAGCCTCGTCTAACGGTTGAACATACTTCTTTTTGTTGGATTTTGCCAGTCCAACCCGGTCACAACTGTTTTTCTAACCACCTCATGTTACGTATTTCTCTGCTCAGGGGTCTATTCCTTAAAACCCATGCCAGCCCTGCATCCCTAATGTCCAACCCTGTTCCTGAACGCAGCACCAACCTTGCGGTGTATCCCCACTACGCGATTGATGCCTTGTTGCATGAACCCGATGTACATCTGGATGACATCCCGGAAGCTGTAATCCAGACCATATGGCAACAACAATACCTGACCGGCCCCGCCTTCAAAACAACGAAAGGGCAATCGCTAACCGTATTGCATCCCGGCGTACTCAACACTGATCAGGGCCCCGACTTTAGCCAGGCCCGGCTCGCATTTGACGGCCTCAGATGGTCGGGCGACGTTGAAATCCACAGAACCTCTGCCGACTGGGTGCGCCACGGCCATGCCGCAGACCCCCATTATAACCGGGTCGTTTTGCATGTTACACTCTTGCCAGACCTCTTTACCGGCAAACTGATACGTGATGACGGAACCACCCTGCCCGAACTGGTTCTTGCCCCCTATCTCAATGCCCCGCTCCGGCACATGCTCCACCAGTTTTTTGCCCACCCAACAGATCCGTTCCCGTGTGCAAGGTTGTGGCCCTCGGTCTCTCCATCCCTCCGTGCCTCATCCCTGCTTACCCTAGGCATGACCCACACCCAAAACCGTGTAAACCAACTCAAAACCAATTTTCAGCGTCTTCCTAACCTGGACGCACTCCTCTACACCTTGATCTGTAGAACCCTCGGATATGCCAAAAACAGCGAAGCCATGGAACAGTTGGCTCACCGCCTGCCCCTAGAAGAGGCCCGCAGGTATACATCCGTTGAAGATTTGGAAGCCCTGTATCTGGGCATGGCCGGGTTGCTTCCTGATCCTGTCAACCTCCCCCCCTTAGAGCACACCTACGTCACGCAACTCCAGAAGACCTTTGCAAAGAGGCGGCTGGAATGCTCCGCCTCACCGATGCCGACCACAACCTGGCGGTTCTTCCGGCTTCGGCCGGCCAACTTTCCAACCCTACGACTGGCTCAACTCGCCTCCCTGATTGCACCCGGTGGTTTGCTCCATCACGATCCCATCGGCCAATTATATGCGGCATGCACAGATACATCCCCGCTGTCCGCCCTGCGGCGTTGTTTTCAGATTCAGGCCTCTCCCTTTTGGCAATCCCACGTGCGCCTGGAACGCCCCCTCCACCGAAACCATTCAGCAGCACTCGGTCAACACCGCATAGACCAGTTGTTGACGCATGCCGTATTGCCGGTATTGTTTTGTTATGCAGATCAGTCGGAAGACCTCTCCCTCCAGGGCAAACTGTGGACGCTATATACCCGGATACCGGCCCGGTCAGATGAAGTGACCAGACGCTATACGAAGGGCCAGGATGCCCCTCGCCATGCCCTTGAAGCCCAGGGTATACATGCCCTGCACAAAGCGTATTGTACCCAGGGCCGGTGCTTGGATTGCCCCATCGGCAAGCATATCTTGCAGCGCCCTCCTTAACATCGGCTCACCTCACGTTTTTACCTGCATGCTGATTCGTCTGGTTCGTATGACTTTTGTACCGGAACACGTCCCCAGCTTCCTGACCCTGTTTGACGAAGTGGCCCCTCAGATTCGTGGGTTTTCGGGCTGCCAGCACCTTGAGTTATGGCAGGATATTCAATACCCCAACATCATGACCACCTATAGCCTGTGGACCGCTGAAGAACATCTGCACGCGTATCGGCAGAGTGCGTTGTTTGCCTCGACGTGGGCAAAAACCAAAACGATGTTCGCCACCCCGCCCAAAGCCTATAGCCACCTCGGCATCCGGCACATTGAACAGGATTAGGATGTGTTATTACCCCTCCTCTTCAGGAGAGGGTTTGGGGACGATGGCTTCCGTAGCCGCAGACTCGCTGGCCGTTGGTTCAGCTGCTACATCGGGTTCCGTAGGAGCCGCCCCATCGCCGCCGACTTCATGGGAGGTTTCACCTGGGATAAACTTGGTAAACGGACGGGGTCCAAGTATGCCTTCCAGTTCTTTTGAAGAGAGTACTTCTTTTTGAAGCAGCAGCTTGGACATAGCTTCCAGCAGATCCCGTTTTTCTTCCAGGAGCTTTCTGGCCCGTTCACGCACTTCGTTGATGATCACCTTGACTTCGCTATCAATCAATTCAGCGGTTTCTTCCGAGTAAGGCCGTTGGAACAGGGGTTCTTTTCCATCACGGCCCAGGTTGAAACTCACGTAACCGACGGACTCGCTCATGCCATAGTCTGTGACCATCGCATAGGACATTTTGGTGATTCGTTCAAGGTCGTTTTGTGCCCCGGTTGAAATGCGCCCGAATACGATCTCCTCAGCAACCCTTCCCCCCATCATCATGACCATACGATCCAGGAGGGCTTCTTTGGTGTAGAGGTATCGTTCTTCCGGTAAATACTGGGCATACCCGAGGGCCGCCAAACCACGCGGCACAATCGAGACCTTCACAACGGGATCGGTGTACTCCAGGAACCAGCCGGTGATGGCATGGCCGGATTCGTGATAGGCCACGATCTCCTTTTCTTCCGGCGAGATGAGTTTGTTCTTCTTTTCCAGCCCGCCAATCACCCGATCGATGGCACTTTCGAAGTCCTTCATCTCAATACCTGCCTTGCCCTCTCGGGCCGCCAGAAGGGCTGCTTCGTTGCACACATTGGCAATCTCGGCCCCCGCAAATCCGGGGGTCTGCCCGGCCAGCACGAAGGAATCGACATCATCGGAGAGGGTGAGTGCTTTGGTGTGCACATCAAAAATGGCCTTGCGCTCGTTGCGGTCTGGTTTGTCGATCAGAATTTGACGGTCAAAGCGGCCGGGCCGGAGCAGGGCGGTGTCCAATACATCGGGCCGGTTGGTAGCCGCCATGATGATCACGCCTTTGTCTGTGTTAAAACCGTCCATCTCGACGAGCAGCTGGTTAAGCGTGTTTTCCCGCTCATCATTGCCGCCCATCATCATGTTTTTCCCCCGTGTACGGCCAATGGCGTCAATCTCATCAATGAAGATAATACAGGGCGCTTTTTCCTTGGCTTGGCGAAACAGGTCCCGCACACGTGCAGCCCCAACCCCGACAAACATCTCGACGAAATCGGACCCGGAAAGCGAGAAAAACGGCACCCCGGCTTCACCGGCTACGGCTTTGGCGAGCAGGGTTTTCCCCGTACCGGGCGGGCCAACGAGCAACACGCCTTTAGGGAGTTTCCCGCCCAGGCGGGTAAAACGGCGGGGGTTTTCCAGAAACTGAACAACCTCTTCAACCTCATGCTTGGGCTCCTCAAGACCGGCAACGTCTTTGAAAGTGATGCGTTGGTCTCCCATGGCATCAAAGAGGACCGCTTTGTTTTTGCCGATGTTGAGCACCTGTTGCCCCGGGCTCATCCGTCGAATCAGAAAGATCCAGAGGAAGATGATCAGCGCCAGGGGAAAAATCCAGGTCAGGAGGTTGCCGAGCCAGTTGTCGTCGTGCCGTGCACCGTATTTGATGGGATTTCGGTCGGGGTTTTCTTCAGCGGCGGTATTGTATTCCTGCAGGAGTTTGGTGAGCTCATGATCGGCAGGTTTGACCGTCAAGAAACGGCGGCGGGCCAATGCTTCATCATTGCCGAACAGCGTTTGGGGCGGCGGCTGGACCTCAACCATGTTTTGTTCAACGGCGGCCTCGGTATAAACACCACGCACATACCGGTCATCAACAACCATCAGTTCTTCGACGTATCCGGCTTCGACCTGGTCAAGAAACTGACTGTATGGCACTTCATTGGACTCGGCCTGCCCGAAAAAATACATCTGGGTGGCGAGGAGTCCGAGGAAAATGGCAATATAAATCCAGGGCGTAAAGCGAGGCCGGCGCTCCATAATACGGTTGCCCGACTGTTCGTTACGGTCTTTTTGTGGCATCCTGCGCTCTTCTTGCGCCATAGGATCAATCTGCTTCTGAATATCAGTACTTCGATTTTTGTGCACAAGCCTTACCCGAACGCCTGGCTCGACCTTTGCACAACAAAATCTAAAGAACCATTATGAAGGTCTATAAAAAGGGTTCCTGCCGATACAGTACATAGCAATTCGTGCTTCTGACTTGGCGTGTGGCCCAGATCAAGCGCCCGCGCCGAGATGCGTGGCCGGAGACTACAGCCGAACAACGAAACATTGGGTTTAGTTCCTTGACCTCAGCCACCCCATTACTGGTCCGCAGACGTGGGACGTGCGCCATCGGGACGGCAAGGTATGGTCAAGACCATTCGGACTTTTACGGCCTGGCCATCTTTGCGTCCGGGCCGGAACCGGGCCAGACCAACTACACGGAGTGCTTCCACATCGCAAGCACCCCCTGGGCCATCCATAACGATGGGGTCAATGGTCCTTCCTCGTTCACTTACTACCACCTGAACCTGTACATCACCGGTTACCCCATTGGCCGCTTCCGTATACCGGAAACGACTCATAAGCATTTCCATGCCTCCATAAAGTTCAGGCATAGGATCAGCAACATCATAAATGGGCGCTACCTGCGAGGAGTCTGCGGAGGCCATCGTTGAATCAGGCTCAGGCTGCGGGCTCGGCGGAGGAAGCAATGGATTGCCGAGGGAATCCACACCCACAGGCACGGTCTCCATCGAATCGGGCAGCACAGGCGTAGTCCTTGTCCCAAGGGTGTCTGTTACAACCGAGGGATTGGGTAAAGCGAGTGAATCAGAAACGGCCAGTGAATCCATGACCACCAGGGCGTCGAGGGCAGCCAGCGAATCTGCTATGGCGGTAGAATCAGGGGCCGGAGGTTTGGGCTTAAAGTCTTCCAATGCCGACTTCAACCGAGTGGCACGGCGGGCATAGGGGGTTCCCGAAAAATGCATCTCGATACTGGCATAGAGGGTTTCGAGGACCAGCGGTTGCGGAATTAGCCCCTGGATAAAATAGGTGACCGGCTCGACATCAGCCGTGTCTGCGGCTACCGCTGGTGGAGCTTGCGCCACGGCCAAGGAATCTATGGTACTCAGGGTGGAATCCGGTGAAAGCAAGGCGCGTGCAGTTCCTGCCGAATCGGGAAAAAGTCCCACATTTCCAACTCCAGCCAGGCTGTCGGTTTGTTGCGTTACGGCTTCATCCAGGATTTCGGTTTTCTCTTCCGGTTGCTCCGTAGCTTCCAACGCAGCGTCGCGCTTCACAAGCGTCTCGTCTTCTTCCGGCAAGGGGGCCTTCTCCGGAGGCCGCCGAGCCGCAAGGTTTTCATCTTCTGTTACGGCAGGTTTTTCATCTCGCCCTTTGATTATGTTTTCGTCATCTACCCGGCGGACCAGTTTTTCATCCTCCACATCCTGCGGCTTCGAATTTTGCCCCTCTTTCTTCAAGCGTTCCAGTTCACTGCGTGGATCGAGGTCGGTCGAATCCTGGCGTCCGCGCCGCATGAGGCGCCGTGTCAGAAGCGCGGCAGAGGTATCGGCGCGTTGCGTAGCGCGGCGTTGGGCAGCCATGGCCTCGGCCCGACGGATCATCCCAGCTTCCTGCGCTGAGGTGAGGCCTGCACGGTTGGGTTGTTGGTGTTTGTTTCCTTGCACAGCTTCCCTATCCCGCTCGCCCTGAAGGCCAGCCTGGGCATCGGACGGTGTAGGTGCAGCGGCGTCATTGGCTTCTGCGGGGGGGGCTGCAGCCGCGATCGAATCGGCGCGGGCTTCAGCGGCACGCCGGGCTTCCGCTTTGGCTTTTTCCATCGCCTCGGCCAGCCCGGCTTCGTGAAGGTCTGCAGGGAACAGGTCTTCGCGAAGCGGGATGGGTTCGAAGAGGGCCAAACTATCCTGACGTGCCCATTCCGTGTAGATGAGACCCGCGGCGAGCATTGCTTTGGGTACCACCTCAGTGGTTGGATAATCGACGGCAAGGGTGAGCATTTGCTCGAATGCCGGTTCATACCCACCATTCTGCCACTGCGCGTAGGCGGCTTCATAACCCATTTGGGCCAGACGCAAGGAATCCGGTGCAGGCTCCTGGGCAGGGAGCCCCAACCGTTCCCGCGCCCGATGACCAAACGCTCTGGCATTTTCTTGGTTGAGGATTTCCCGGTAGATTCGATCAGCAGACAGGGTATCCTTCAAGGCCAGGTTGACCTCGGCAAGTGCATACAGCGCCCGCTGGGCAACCTCTTCATTCTCGTCCTCCTCGATCACCAAACGATACCAGGAAGCGGCAGAGTCGGCCATACTCATCGCCAGGAAAAGCACATTGGCCAACTCATATCGGGCTTCGGCCCGGTTGGTCAACATACGGGCCTGGGCTTCCGAATCCCTGGGCACTTCAGACACATCAACAGGCGGCAAGAATCCAGCAATGCCTGTGGGCCGAATGGGCGTTCCTGTACTGTCCGCTCCCCCTTCAGCCTCGGCCTGCATTACGCGATTTACGATTTCCTCGCGCCGCCAACCGGGCACCAGCGGACGTTCCCCCCACCGTTCCTGAAATTGCAAAAATGCTTCCTGCGCCCGTTGAGGGTCCTTGTAGTTCAAGAACCCAAAGCGATTACTCCCGCCTGCCCTGCCTTTATTTTCCCCACCCGAAGCCGTCCGCCCCAACCCACCTGTTTCCCCACGCCCCGTCTGCCCGCCGCCGGTACCCCGAAAGGCCGCTTCCGCCCTGCGGCGTTCGATTTCAGCCTGCCGCTCAGCAGCTTCACGGGCCAGTTGCGCACGAACCGCAGTAATGGCCGAATCAAAATCAGCTTCATCCAGATCGCCGAGGTATAACAGGGAATCATACCGGGCAATACGACCGGCCACATCAGAGAATTTCTTGAACACATCTGCCTGTTCGCGCACGTCCCGAATGGCATTGGGGGTGTACAATTCCTGGGTACTCCGGTCGATGCGAAGGGCCGATGCGGCGGTGTCGAAGTGGGCTGCCGCCAGATCAAAGTCGACGAACTGGTCACGGTAGAGTTCACCGAGGGCATAATGCACCTGTCCCCGCAGCGCCGTGGGCCGGGTGCCTGAGGGCGGGTAGAGCATATCATCATAGATGCCATACGTCTCCTGTCCCCGCCCCATGCGTTTCAGGATACGCCCACGCAAGTAATCTAGGTTGTCCAGATAGGAGAAATTTTTATCGTCCCGCGTCATTTTCCGGAGCTTTTGTAGGGCTTCCGGGGCATCCAGGTATAACCCCTGCACCCGCACCTCACTTACCTGGGCAGCATAGGACAACTCGTATAGCGGTTTGTTTTTCTGAACCTTGCGATAGGTCTCTACAGCTTTCTCATAATTTTGGGCGGTCTCGTAAACCTGTCCCAACAGAAACTGGGCCCGCCCGGCTACATCCCGATCCTTGACCTGCGGAATGCCCTCTTCCAGTGCAGTGACCGCCTCGTTCCATTCTCGCCGCTGGACGTACAGGTCACCCAAAGCCAGATAGAGGTAACTCTGCCATTTTTGATCCAGATCGTCCCGTTCCAGGCTCTCCTGAACGGCGGCAATGGCCGGTTCATAGGATTCTCCGCCTACGAGGGTACGGGCAAGCCAGAAGCGGGCTTCATCTTGCAGGGGTCCACCGAGGTCAATGATCTCTCTGAACTTCTGCTCGGCCCCAACGAAATTACTCTGGTAAAAATAAGATTTCCCGATGAGCAGCAGGGCATCATCCACCCATTTGGAGCGTGGGTGTTTACGCAGGATGTCCGCACATTTGGTAATGACGCTACCAAAGTCTCCGCTTCGGCTCTGTCCAGAGGGTGCGGTAAATACGGGGAGGTACCGGTTCAGGTCAATGGGTTGATCTTCCTCAGCCCGTTCCAGATTCCTGACGCTCTGCTGGTATGACCGGTTGGCATTGTAGTAGGCGTTGTAACGTGCGGTGAAGTTGTCGATGCGTCGTTCCAGAAAGGAGCCTTCCTTGCATCCCATCAGCAGACTTGCCATCAGCATACCCCCCAACACCACAGCAACCACCGAAAAGCAACGGCTGGCATGCGCATAAACAGGGGGCATCAGGACTTTGCGGTTCTGGTTCAAGGACTCCTCCATAACGTCGGCAACACGTACATTCGTATACAATCAGCCGGAATGATGTTGGGGTTTACCGGTCTATTTTCGGCAGGATGTAACGGATGCCTCGCAGACCCAGTTCCTACAGTTGGCTGACCTGGACCATGTTGCTCCGGCCCATCTTCGGTAGGGGCATACCCGCTGTGAGCACAATACGGTCACCGGGCTGGGCAACACCGGCTTCGAGCAAACTTTTGTGCACCAGTTGAACACCGCCGTCTGTGTCTGCCTGAAAGGGAATATGAAAGCCCTGCGTACCCCAGATTAATGCGATTTGGGGAACCATCCGAGCCTCATCCGTGAAGGCATAGATGGGCACATCCGGCCTGAAGCTGGCAATGCGTTTGGCGGTGTTTCCAGAGTGCGTCAGGCAGGCGATGGCTTTGGCTCCCGTCTGACGCGCCAACTCGGTAGCAATGTAGCTGATGGCCGTGGTCACCTGTTCTTCTTGAGAAAGGTCTTCCGGTGGATCTGCAGCGGGATGCTGGTAGGGACTTCCCTCGATCTCAGCCCGGCAGATGATTTTGTGCATGACCTCAACCGCTCGGACGGGATAGGCCCCTGCAGCCGTCTCGCCGGAGAGCATCACGGCATCTGTTCCGTCAAGTACGGCATTGGCTACATCGCTGGCCTCGGCCCGCGTGGGCCGGGGGCTATGGATCATGCTTTCAAGCATCTGGGTAGCCGTGATAACCGGCTTGGCCGCATTGATACATTGCTGAATGATCTTCTTCTGTGTAATCGGCACCTGGGAAAGCGGCATCTCAATCCCCAGGTCCCCGCGTGCCACCATGATGCCGTCGGCACGGGACAGGATACGGTCGAATGCCGTCACAGCTTCTGGCTTTTCAATTTTTGCCAGCACGGACACGCTTTTGCCCGATTTGCGCACACGCCGAATCAAATCCCCGACATCCTGTCCACTCCTGACGAATGACAAGGCCATCAAATCCACATCCATGGTGAGGCCAAATTCGAGGTCCTTAATGTCCTTTTCGGTCAGCGCCGGGGAAGAGGACTTTATGTCCGGCAGGTTGACCCCTTTTCGGGAGCGTAGGACCCCCCCCACCCGCACACGGGTCACGACTTCATCCTTCAGGATGCGATCTACCGTCAATTCCAGGTTGCCATCGTCGATGAGGATGATCCCTCCTTCTTGGACATCGGAAACCAGACTGGCATAGCTTACATGAACCCGTTCTGCGTTACCTACTGGCACGGGACTTGAAGTAAGTACAAATTCCTGACCTTCATGGAGCAGTACACTATTTTCCTTCACCAGGCCAATGCGGATTTTGGGGCCTTGCAAGTCCTGCAGAATGGGGACCACCCGGCCCATTGACCGTGCCACCTCCCGAACCCGCAAGATCATTCGTGCATGCTCTTCGTGCGTACCGTGCGAAAAATTGAGCCGCGCCACGTCCATCCCTGCCTTTATGAGGTCCTGAATCGTGCCCAAGTCGTTGGAGGCAGGTCCCAGGGTACAGACAATTTTTGTGCTTCGTTCCATATATTGAGTGAGCATTCAGCGACCGACCTGAAACAGCACCGCGATGCTGGCCACCGTGGCGGTATAAAGGGCAGACCCCAGCCAGAGCGACGTAATCATAAACGTATTACGGGTACCAGCTTGCAGAACGTAAAAGATGATCAGCAAGCCGTTGTGCAACAGGGCGATCATGAGCGCCGCCAGAAACGTTTGCTGAGGCCGAAGCACGAGGGTTTCTCGCTCCCCAACCGAGAACAGTCCTACTAAAAACCCGACCAGGGTTTTAACGAACATCTCGATGCCCCACGTCCCATACATGGCATCCATCACCAGGCCACAGGTAAAACCGGTCAACATACCCGGCAACCGGCCATACCGGACGGCAACCAGGGCCAAAAACAACAGCACGACGTCGGGGTATGCCCCCCAAAGCCGGAGCCGTCCAAACACCAGCCATTGCAAGGCCAATACGACGATGCCGATGAGCACATGTCGAAGAATATCCCTCATTCAGGTTGCTTCAGCGTTGGATTTGGGGATAAGAAGCCAAAACACGAACCATGCGATCCTGTGCCTGGCGGATGGTACGCGCCCGCACCGAAAAATGGTTGGTCAAAATCACAAAGCCCAAGGGGGTTCCGTCTTTCGCGGTGACGTATCCGCTCAGGCTCCGAACATGTTCCAGCGTGCCGGTCTTGGCCCGGACCGGCACCCCTTCGAGGCGGCGGTCCAGGGTGCCGCGCCCTCCTGAGGGCAGCGAAGCCGTAAAGGCCGCATGCTCCGGATGCGTTCGCATGAAGGCCAGCACATGCCCAAGCGCACGCGCCGTCACCAAATTTTTTCGGGAGAAGCCTGAACCGTCTCGTATTTGAGCCTGATCCGTAGCAATTCCGGCCCGTTGCAACAGTTGGTGTACCCGGCGTGCCCCACCGGCTGTTCGGCCCCAGCCTATTGTTCGAAACAGTTGCTCAGCGTACAGGTTATCGCTGCGCTGGTTGGTAACCCGAATGAGGCGGCGTAGCGTGGGGCTCTGGTGGGTAAACAAGGGCTTGGCCATGGCATAATTGGGGAGTGCTGTCAGATCATCTACATCGACCAGCGACAAGTCCGCTTGAATGCCTGCGTCCAGCAGGTGACTTTGCAGGCTTTCCAGTGCAAAATGGGTCGGGTTGTAGGCTGGCAAACGTAGCCGCCGGATGCGCCGACGCGGTACGGTACCGGCCACTACAGCCGTCCGGCTGCCCAGGGCCCGTTGCACCTGCAAACCGCCCCGGCGTCTCCGTTGGCTTACGGTCACGTTGTTCTCAATGTTCAGGTGCGGTACCGGCGCGATCTCAATCACCGGACGCCGCCCAGACTGGTTCCCGCCACGGACCACCACATCCACAAGGTTATCGTGGTAGGTAAGACCTGCAATGGGTGGGGCATAGGCTTCGGTCGTTACGGCCTGCACATCCCAACCCGGTGCATAGGGTTCATTATCAAATACATTGTCATCGCCAATGAGCCGCCCTTTCAAGCTGCGCACGCCGCGCTTGGCCAATTCATTGGCCCAATGTTCAAGAGGATCCGTGTCGATAGATGTACTGCCAAAGGATGGATCGCCCGATCCTTTCAGGATGAGGTCTCCCACCCAAACCCCATCTGGGCCGCGCATCCCGCTGAAATACAAGGTGGTTTGGTAGCGAAACTCGGAACCCAGGGCATCCAGGGCGGCAGCCGTGGTGAGAAGCTTCTGATTGGAAGCCGGTATCAGCCCCCGGTCGGCGTTGTGCTGATAGAGGACTTCACCCGTTTCCAGGTCCTGTACGTAGACCCCCCAGAATGCCGTATCCAAACCCGGTGTATTAAGGATTTCCTCCAGGGCTTCAGACAACGGCACCGGATGATCAGGTGCCCACACCTCACTGTACCCGCCCAAAAGCAGCAAAAAGAGTAAGCCGATATACCGGAGGGACATGCGCACGCAGAAAATCTATCGGGTCATACCGTAATGCAAGACTGAAAGGATGTACGTACTCCCCAAAGGTTCGGTGAAAAACCGACTTGGTTCAGGATTTGACCGACGTACTAAAGGGAACAGACGTAACTTAGCGAACCCGAGACTGGTTTGCCAAACAAATCGTTCTACGTGCGACGTTCTACGTGCGACGTTAAGGTTAATTCCATGTGGAATCATCCCTATCGAAGGTGTTATCGGACAAAATATTAACTTACTTGTCCCCGCCATCCAGCCTTACTAAACTAGTAGTTTTTCCTGTAGAACGTAGAACCCAGAACGTAGAACCCAGAACGTAGAACGTAGAACCCACCCCTATGCCTGCCCGACCTTACATTCTCGCCGAGACCAATTGGAAACAAGTACAAGCGGCACCGTATGAAGTGGCCGTCTTGCCCTGGGGTGCAACGGAAGCCCACAATTACCACTTGCCGTATGCTACAGATGTCATCGAGTCCGATTTCGTTGCCGCAGAGGCTGCCCGACGAGCCTGGGAACGCGGCGTACGGGTGATGGTCTTGCCTACTGTGCCTTTCGGCGTGAATACCGGCCAATTGGATATCCCCGGATGCATCAATATGAACCCGAGTACCCAGGCGGCGGTATTGCATGATGTCATCGACAGCCTGGACCGGCAGGGCATCCATAAGCTCCTCATCCTGAACGGCCACGGCGGCAACAATTTCAAGCAGATGATCCGAGAGCTGATCCCCATGTTCCCTGACACCTTTCTGTGCACGGCCAGTTGGTATCAGGTCCTCGATAATGAGGCCTACTTCGTTGAACCCGGCGATCATGGGGGCGAACTGGAAACCAGTATGGTGATGCACATTGCGCCGGACCTGGTTCAGCCGCTGGACGCGGCTGGCGATGGACGAAGCGTGCCGTTTAAACTCAAGGGACTGCGCGAGAAATGGGTCTGGTCCCAACGGGCCTGGGCGCAGGCCACTGTGGATACCGGCGTAGGCAACCCGGCCCAGGCAACCCCTGAAAAGGGAGAAACGTATATTGCAGCCGTATCAGAAAAACTGGCTGGTTTCCTGGTAGAACTCGCCGCTGCCGACCTCGACAACCTATACGAATCCTGACCGATCCCCCGTTAACTCCACTTATGGCAAAGAAATCTTCCAAATCCAACCGGCGTTCCCAGAAGGGTAAAACGCGGCCATCCAAGCAGGCTGCCGCATCGGCCGAGCACTCCACCTCGCGCCGAAAAACCCGGTCCAAGGGCAACGTCACGATGCCGTTTGAACGCCGGAACTACCTGCTCATGGGAGCCGGCATCCTGTGCATCGTGCTGGGCTACGTCATCATGCGGATGGAAAATGAAATGGACGGATTCATTTCCCTGTACGTAGCCCCACTAATCATCCTGTTTGGCTACATGGAGATTATCTACGCCGTGGTCTGGCGAAAAAAAGAAGAGGGTTGATGTGCGACGTGCAGGGCCTGCCCTGAGCGGACGCAAAGGATGCGAAAAGCAACTGTTTTTTCGGCCCTGTCAACGGTCGATGCTTTTGATCATCATGTAATGGGGGCCGATGCCGGGAAGATCAAAAGAGGCTCCGTAAATGGTGAAGCCGTGGCGACCGTAGAACCGGGCAGCGGTCGTGCGGGCATTGCACCAGACAATTTCTCCTGAGGCATCTTGGGCGTGATGCACACAGGCTTCGAGCAAACGAGTGCCATAACCCTGCCGCTGTAATTCCGGCAAGACCGCCATGCCCCGAATGCGCCACCCCTTCAACTCAGGCGCATGGGCCACAACCTCTTCAAAAACCGACGCAATACCGATCAGGGTTTCTCCATCATATACGCCGTAATGACCGGTCAACGGTTCGTCATCCCCCAGGTACACGCACGCCGATACCAACTGGTTGGGCCGCAAGACTTTATGCCGAATCGAACGGGTTTCATCTGCCGAAATACGTTTCGGAGTAGAATGATCTGTTTGCATCGTCCGTGGCCCTTTGTGGTCCGATCTTACCGTATGCTTCGACACGCGCATCTCGTATGCGAGGAAGGAACTTGCCCCAAAAAAGCGCCTGACCCACATTGAATAAAGCCTCAATGCTTCAACAAGCATTGAGGCTTTATCCAGTGTACCGCGTACGGGATTTGAACCCGTGTTACCGGCGTGAAAGGCCAGCGTCCTAGACCCCTAGACGAACGCGGCATTGAGAGTTAAGGTAGCCAACAGCGTAATTGACGCAGGGTGACTGAGGGGAATTGAACCCCCGACCTCCAGGGCCACAACCTGGCGCTCTAACCGACTGAGCTACAGCCACCATGTACCCTTGCGCAAGGCGATCATTCGCCCCTTTTTGCTCAAGGGCGGCTAAAATAATACATTTTTATACGCTTCGCAACCACGATGTAGCGTTCTTTGTTTTTTCAAGTCACCGTACCACGGCCACCTTGCCCCGTGCCGTGCCGGCATCATTTTCTCCTAGGGCCAGGACCAGATAAATGCCTGAGGGCACCAAACGCCCGGCTTCGTCCCTGCCATCCCATCGGGCACGTCCCCCCCGCGCTTCAATTCGACGCACCAGTGTACCATCCGGGGCCACAATACGAATCCGCGTCTGAGCCACCAGCCCCTCAATAAAGATTGGCGGCAAAGCTGTGCCAGCTTGTGCTACCGCCGGATTGGGATAGACCAATAAATCCTGCACGCCCGTGGCCGGTGCAATGGCATCCCCCTGCCAACTCAACATGCCCTTGTCCGTTGCGAAGTAAACGTAGCCCGTCCGGTCATCTACCGTGACGGCGATGACATTGTCAGAAAACAGGGGGGAATTTTCGGTAGTGAAGTGCTCCAATACGGCTGTGCCTTCGGCATTAATCAGCCAGGCTCCGGTCCTTGAGGCGATCCATTTGCAGTCTGCGGGGTCCACGGCCATGTCGTTGACGTAGAGGTCGCGCAGGAGGAAACTCCGGTTTTCGCCCGCTCCCCCAATAGGCCACTGGGCTTCAAACTCGTTGGGGTTGTCCGAAATCACAAATTGGGGAAAAAAGTAATAGGCAATCCCGCGCTCCGTCCCGATCCAGACCCAACCCTGCCGGTCCTGTACCCAGGCCGTCACGCCTTCGTCCGGCAACCCTCGCCCCCCGGTGCCCCGGCCCCGCAGGTATTTAATACGGTCGTCGGTACGGTCGGTTGGGGTGCCGCCGGTATCCCATACGATCAACCCTTGCCCTGCTTCCCGAGCCGGCAAGACCCATTTTTGATTGGCAGCATCTACATGAATCCGGTGGTATCGGCTCATGGCTGACGGCAGGCCATCCCCCTGTAGTGCAGACAATGCGCGCCAGGTGCCATCGGGAAGCCGTACATTCATGGGCTGAGGACTAAACTCATTGGACACCCACACCACGCCATCGGCTTCGCTGGCTACCCCGCGTACCACCACGAAATTACTTCCGGCTGATGCAGGGAGCAGCGTAGAATTGGAGGGGTCAAACACCTCAATCGCCCCATCGGGAGAGACCTTTGCCAGCCCCTCACCCAACGAACCGGCCCACACATTACCCTGGGCATCAACATGGATGGATTCATAGCCGTCCCGTCCTTCGAGTTCGGATACAAAGCGCCCGGAATAGGTGGTCCATGCCTGCCCATCAAACCGATAAAACCCGGAGCCTGGCCCACGACGCCCCGCTACCCACAGGTTACCCTGGGCATCAAACGTCAGATCAGTGAACAAGCCTAAAAACGGACCGGCTGGTACGACGGCCTGCGCAGAGCGGATTTCCCGCCCTTCTGCGGGGATTTCGGGGAATGCAATCAGTCCCTCGGCGGCATCGCCAAGCCAAATTTGGCCATCCGGTCCCTTGACCAGGGCAACCGGCTCGTTGTATTCGACACTTAACGCGCCATCATCGAACAACACTTCAACCCGACGTCGACGTCCATCAGGGTCCACCACATTTAAGGCAAACGGAGCCAGGCTAATCAGGCGATCTTCCGAGGTCAACAGCCCTGCAGCACCCGTGTTACTGAGGTCAAGGCCAGACCACGTGCCATCAGGTTGTAGGACAAACACATCTGTGTCAGTTCCTACGTATATGGTTTCATTGAACCAGACCAGCGATTGGGCCTGTGCGGAGGCGATGTCCGTCTCGACGGTCCAGGCGGCGGGCTCCCGCAGGTTCACACTTGCCAGGGGTGCGTGGGCCACACCATTGTCCGTTGCAACCCACAGCCCCGCCTGTCCATCCGGCCGGGCTGCAACCAGCACATCACGCACGGGCGTTGCCGGGTTCAGGGTGCCCAGGTTGGAAAAGGCATCGCGCACCTCCTGAGCTTCCGGGTCGAACAGAACCAGTCCGAAGTCGGTTGCTACATATAGCGTATCCCCCAGAACCGACATGTTGTGGATGGACCGAGACGAAAATTGATCGGCCCGCTCAATGTCCAGGAAGGTCTCAACAGCTCCGGTCTCCACCTTGAGTTGATCGATAGCCCCGTTGACGTACCCGATCCACACACAATTCCGCACGGGATCGTAGGCGATAGCCTGGGCGTCAATGCCGGAGAGGCCGTTGGTGGTGGTAAACCGGTTGATTTCGCCGGTTGCTGGCGTGTAACTGAAGACGCCCCCGGTTGTGGATACCCACACCGCTATATCCGAGGCACTCAGGGCTGTCACAGACCGAAAGGGGGTGTGTGCCGTCCATTCGTTTTGAGCCCAAACGCCGGATGCAGAAAGCAGGGTCAGCCCCAAGAGACCTATCCCGTACAAGGCCCTTAGGCGAACACGGTTAACCAGGTTATTCATGCCTTCATCCTGTAAATCACCCACAAACCTGGACACAAATTTTAGTCGATTTGACGAAGGAGGCTGACCATTTCGATGGCCGATGCCGCAGCTTCCGAACCTTTATTGCCGGCTTTGGTCCCGGCCCGTTCAATGGCTTGTTCGATGGTATCTGTGGTGATAACCCCCAGAATGGCGGGCACACCGGTTTGCAGACTGACATCGGCCACGCCGCGCCCTACCCCGTTGGCCACAAGATCGTAATGCGATGTAGCGCCACGAATGACGGCTCCGAGACAAATGACGGCATCGAAGCGGCCGGATTCGGCCAGACGCCGAGCAACGAGGGGGATCTCAAAAGCGCCGGGGCACCACACCACCTGGACCTGATCGGTATCTGCACCATGGCGGTTCAGGGTATCGAGGGCCCCTTCGAGGAGCCTGCCGGTGATAAATGCGTTGAATCGGCTAACCACGATGGCAAAGCGCATTCCGTCTGCCATCATCCGGCCTTCTATCGTATTGGGCATGGTTGACTGATCAAGCTGAAAAGGATTTTTTCATGTGCCCTTGTCAACGTACACCACTGATTCACGTTCCGTTGTAATGTGCACAACGTTATTCATCATGCAACACATCTGGAGTCCCTGGCGCGCACAACACATCGAAACCTTCAAACGGCAACATGGCCCGGCAGCAGGCACCGGCTCTATCTTCTCGCGTATGGCCGCCGAAGACCGCGACGCCGAAAACCTGATCGTGTGGCGTGGCGCGTATGTATTCGTTGTAATGAACCTCTACCCGTATAACAACGGCCATTTGTTGATCGTGCCCTACCGATGTGTAGAAACGTTCGATGCCCTGACCCCTGAAGAGCAAACCGAAATGGCCCATACCCTCAGCCGGTGTATGATCTGGCTACGGGAAACCCTAAAACCGGAAGGGTTTAATGTGGGATTGAACCAGGGAATAGCCAGCGGGGCGGGTATACCGGAACACGTGCACATGCATGTGGTCCCCCGGTGGACAGGCGATACCAACTTTATGCCAACAGTAGGAGAGGTAAAGGTCGTTCCACAGGCCATGCAGGAAACGTACGACCGTTTGTGCCGGGCCGTAACTGCCGACAAAGTGCCTTAGGCTGATTCGAGCAAGTTGAGTTCCAGGGCTGACAGCGCCCGCCCCATGTAGTGCAGAATGGTTTCTTCGGAAAGGTCGAGGATGTGCGCCAGTTCCCGGTAGGAGAACCCATCCGCCTGATGCAGCAGATACACCAGCCGGGGAAGCGGTTCAACCGTTTCCAGGGCCTGAATCAGACGGAGGGTGTGCGGCGCTTCGTCATGGCTTAAGCCGCGGACATGCACGCCTTTTTGATCTGACGAACTGGCCAGTTCGTAAATGCGCCGTTGCATCATTTTCGGCAAGGGTTCCAGCGGATTCAAGGCCTGGCGATGATGCCAGAGTTCCTTGAACACCCCCTGAATCATGGAATTGACAAGCTCCCGATCCCCCACCAGCCGAAAGGCCAAGGCAAACAGTTTGACGTACTCGGACTTGAAAAGCTGCTTGAGGGCCTTACCGTCGCCTTTACGAATTTTATCGACTACTTGTGGGTCGTACATGATATACCGCTTTCGGGGTGATGCTCTCCTGCCTTGATCAGGACTGGCGGATGCGTGCGCGTATGTTGAGGTTTACGAATATCGGACGGTGTTTTTTCCGTATACGGAAGGTACAAAAACTAAATATAATGTACGCATGTACACCCTTTCGCCACCTAAAATTCTTGGATATTCGCCGGGGTCCATGTGTATTTTAGGCCTTCGTTTTGCGTGGCTGACCTGCGTCGGCTGTGCCTTCCAACCGATGTAACCCTGTATGGCCGACCTGTCACCGCCTGTGGCTCCCCCCCCTGCTGATGCCTCCGCGTCAGCTCTGCCCGGCTGGTCGATATCGCGCCTTTTCATTTCGCTGGCGCTAAGCCTGGGCGTACTGGTCTTGATCGGGTATTACACCTATGAGCCCGGCATACTGGATACCATTGCCCGGTCGTTGCGCCCTATGTGGCTACTGGGGGCCGGTATGCTGCTGCTGTTGCAGGTCTTGCTGAGTTCTTATCGGCTGCGGTACATTTCCCACAACCACCTTCACTTCTCTGAAGCAGTCCGTGGGCAGATCATGTGGGATTTTTCGTCCAATGTGACCCCTTCCGTCATTGGGGGAGCCCCATTTGCCGCGCTGTTCATTGCCAAGGATACCAACCGGCAAGTGGGTGAAATCACGGCCATCATGCTGTTTGCCATGCTGATGGATCAGGTCTGGTTTTCCATGGCCATTCCTATGTTGTTCGGCGCTTCGTTTTTCGTCGACATCTACCCGGACTCGATGGGCCACCTGGGGACCGGGATGTTTGCCACCTATTTTGTCATCATGCTCCTCTGGATCAGCCTGTTTGCCTACGCAACCCTGATCCACCCCGATTGGGCACAACGTCTCGTCCATAAGCTCTTCGACCTGAAGTTCTTGCGTCGGTTTCAGGAACGGGCCAATCGGGAGATGATCAACTGGCGAGAACGGGCGGTGATGCTACGCGCCCAACCCCCCCGGTTTTTTGCGACGGGGGTGTTGCTTTCAGCGGGGGTATGGACATGCCGGTACCTCGTGCTGTTGTGCATCGTACGGAGTGTACATCCTGGCTTGGAAATCGTCCAGTTTTTCTTCCGATCTGTGGCGATGTTGCTGGGGGCACTCATTCTGCCCACACCAGGTGGGGCAGGCGGCATCGAGGGCATGTATGTCCTCTTTCTCGGGGAGTTGATGCCCAAGGCCGTGGTAGCCCCTACGTTGTTGCTCTGGCGGATGGTGGGCTATTACCTGTTCCTGGCACTGGGCATTGTGATTTCGGCACAGATCGTACGGAAGACTATGCAACGACGTCGGCAGACTCCGGTATTTCCACACCCGTAATATAGACCAGTTTGTCGCCGGGCATCATGGCCGGATCAACACCGTCTCCGGTAAAGATCTCGACCCCTTTGTTTTCATGGATGAGGAAGAGGGGGAGGCTTTTGCCTTCAGCCTCTATGAATTTAGCATAGGAAAAGCCCTCATCAACCACCAGGGTCTCAACGACTGCTCCATGCAGGAATATTTCTTCGAGTTCAGAAAAGCTCAGTCCAAACAGAAGCCGGCCACGAAGGTGTTGGGAGAGTTCTTTGCCCTTCGGCCCCGATTGCCCCAACTGGAACACCTCCTCCCGCCCGAACACTTCAGCAAATTGCAAGGCGGCCAGTGCATTGACCTCATCATTCGGTGTCAAGGCCAGCAGCCGGCCAATGCCGCCGAGGTTAATGTCATCTGCGATGCCTTCTTCGAGCACATTGCCCTGTTCCGCCGGAAGTCCGGCGGCTCGGGCCTTCTTAATATGGTTACGGTTAGTATCCAGGAGCAAGACATCCACCTTGTTCGCTTTAAGCACCTGCCCCATCTCGATCACCCAGTCGGTTGCCCCCACCAGCAATAAGCCCTGCGGTTTTGCCTGTGCAATCCCCATGCGCCGTGCCAATGGCCCCAGGGAGAGCCCGTATATCATCACCGTACCCACAATGACGAAAAAGATCACAGGGGCCAGGGCCGCAGCCTCTTGTGGAAAAAGCTCTTCCAACCGAAAACCAAACAGGGATGCCACAGCAGCCGCAACGATTCCGCGAGGAGCCAACCAGGACAAAAATAGTTTTTCCTTCCGCGTTACGTTGGTTCCTCGGGCCGAGATCCATACGGCAATGGGCCGCACCACCAGCATCAAGGAAACCAAAAAGAGTACCGTCCGAAAGTTGATGTATCGAATATCGGCCAGGTCCAGCCGGGCACTGAGCAGGATAAACAGGATGCCAATTAGAAGTACCCCAATGTCTTCCTTAAACTTGGTGAGCCGGTGTACATCAATAATGTTCTGGTTGGCCATGCCAATGCCCATCAGGGTCGTAGCCAGAAGACCGGTTTCATGCTGAAGCATATCGGCTACGGCAAACACCAGGACCACAATCATAAGGGCCATTGCATTTTGCAAATACTCTGGAATGAGCCGGTACCGCAGCATGAGGATGAGCATGGCCCCCCCGGCCACCGCCGTTCCTACTCCAATCACAATCACCCGCAGCAACCCCTCCAGTTCATAACCAATGGTGGTGCCCACACTCCCTGAGGGTTCACTGAGCAGAATAACCCCTTCCAGCACCAGCACCGCCAACACGGCCCCAATGGGGTCAATGGTAATGCCTTCCCACCGGGCAATAGTACTGACCCGTCCGCGGGGCCGAATGTCCCGCAACAAGGGGATAACCACTGTTGGCCCCGTGACCGTCAAAATGGCCCCAATGACGGTGGCTACCTCCCACCCGAAGCCAATGATGTAATGCGCGGCCAACGTGGCCAGTACCCACGTTACCAAAACCCCGAGGGTAATCAGGTTGATGACGATTTTGCCCACTTCCCGAAAATCGTCCATACGCAGACTCAAGCCTCCCTCAAACAGAATGATACCGACCGAGAGCGACACAATCGGAAACAGCACCGGCCCCAGAATCTGGTCTGGGTCCAGTAACCCCATCAATGGACCGGCCAAAAAGCCGAAACCGAGCAGGAGCAGAATGGAGGGAATGTTGAAGCGCCAGGCCAACCACTGTGCGCTCACGCCCAGGATCAGGATGCTGGCAATGCCAAAGAGTAACGATTCAGACAATGGAGATTAGGGTTTAGAGCGTAGTGACATAAATATTGAAGGATGGGATCGCTCGAAATGGGATTGCCGTGTCAGGGCCGTTGGCCCTTCCTCGCAATGACCACGTGTTTTGAATGTCATTGTACTTAGGATGTAATGCAGAAGGGAATTAACATACTACAACCTTCTGGTATAGACAACCCTTGAAGGGAACAAGGGCCACCTCATCTTAAAGCTGGAACACTTTTTCCAAGTAGCTATTGCCCCATCGCCAATCAAAACCCCACATTCACCCCGGCCAACCGGGTCCGCCCTGGGGCTGGCATCACGCATCTGTGTTGCCGGTAAAATCCCCCGGCCCCGCGAAAGAGGGGCTGTCCTTTTCGATGTTTGGGCGCGGGTCCACCCCTTCAACCCCTGATTCGCATTTTAAGGAAACGTCTGTCAGATGGAGCCGCCAACTTGTCAACGCGAGCGTATGCAAGGTACGTCATTCCTTCAGACCATCTGCGCCAGGTTTTCAGCGGATACGCCATCTTTTCGGAGACCGTACGCAAGCCTGGCAGAGTGCACGCCTTGGCATACCCCTTGATACCTAAGGGGTCAAAACACAACCGAATTTTTTCACCCTACCCTATCACAAACCTATTATTAACAGAGCCATGACGAAATTAGCCCGTTATAACCCAAGCCGTGCCCTCTTCCACAGCGACTTTGACCGCTTCATCGAAAACTTCTTCCCCAATGTGGCCCATGCGGCCGGCGAAGCCACCCCGTGGCAACCCCGCGTTGAGTTGTCCGAAAACAAATCGGCCTACGTGGTTTCTGCCGACCTGCCGGGCATCGCCAAAGAAGACGTCACGATTAACTTTGAAAACAACGTCCTGACGATCAGCGGCGAGCGGGTGGAAGCGAAGGAAGATGAAGGTACCACCTACTTCCGTAGCGAGCGCGTCTACGGCAGCTTCTCGCGGTCATTCACCTTCCCCAAAGGCATTGATGTCAACAACATCCATGCGGCCTTTGAAAACGGTGTCCTGACGATTTCCATCCCAAAATCCAAAGAAGTCATGCCGCGCAAAATTGAAATCGCCTGACGCAGCAGCAGGCAAACAGGGTGTAACCGCACCCTTTATTGAGGCATCTCAACCTCTGCAGAACCAGGCGTGTGTGCTCCGGCGCACACGCCTGGTTTATTTAAATACACGCCCTAACGCCCATTTCTCAGGAAGAATGCGCCTATGGTTTCGTTGGCATGCATGGGCCAGGTGTGGGTGCCCCCCTGGATGGCGTAGAGGTTAACCTCGGCAGCACAGTTGTTGAAAACCGAACGCTGAACGGAAAGATCGTCCTCCGGCTCGGCTACTTCGCGTGTGGGTGCGGCATCGCATCCATTCAGGTTGGCCCAGACGGCGACTGTTGAATCAATGGGCAGTCGTCCCCCCGCATTGGTACCAGCTCCGACCCAGGGAAAAGCCGGATCTTCCGTGCCGATCATTTGAATGAAAGCAACGGGTTGCTCCGGCGCGCACGTTTCGACCAACGCTGGCGTCATGGATGAGGCAACGGCTGCGATCCCCGCAAAGGTATTGGACAGGCTACATCCCATACGGTAGGCCATCCAGCCCCCCGCCGAAAACCCGAGCGCATACACCCGATTCGGGTCAATGTTAAAATCGGCGGAGACCTTGTTGACGGCTTTTCGCATAAAGTCTACATCATCGACACCCCGAAAATCATCCTGGGTACAGGCACACCCCGGTGCCCAATCGTCCAGGCTGTTGGGATAGGCAATGAGTATGCCTTCCTGTTCTGCCAAATCATCCAACTTGGTTGACACCCGCATGCCGAGGCTGCTGCCTGGACTGCCATGAAAGGCCACCATCAACGGCGCAGGCGCAGCGGCCTGATAAGAGGCCGGGACGTACAACTCAAAGTTGCGTAACCTTCCATCAATGGAAAGCGTGATGTATAGCTCCTGCGGTTCCAGCTCAGGCGTAGCACTACATCCCAAACCCAATACCAAAAGTCCGGCAAGCATGTATCGGTGATACATCATTCAAAAATACGTAAGGCATAGATCAACATAGACCTCCATAGTATCAACTCATTTCCTGAAATGAAAGGCATAGATCATAGCCTTTTCATATTTCACCTCAGGCGCAAAGTCGACAGGTTTCGCGGGTTGCCACATTCCCATTCCGCTTGTATGAATCACATAGAACACTTGTCGGCTTTCCTGCCTGCACTTGTTATGTTTCTTTGAAGGATACCGCCACCAGATGTATGCGCTCCTCTACGTACTTGCTATACATCCTTGATTCACTTGTTCTTTCCCGAGCATTGGCCATTACTGCAATTCAGACTAATTATAAATTTAAGTCGATAAAAAACAAATGACTATCGAAACAGTTAAATAGACCATTGAACTTCACACTTTTGCTTCCCGGTTCCTTTATGATGGCACCTGTTCCGGCCTACTGCCTGCCGCATTTTTCGGCCCTCCTTTTGTTCTTGCTGGCTTTAACACCCATTGCCTGTACGGACGCTCCAGCGCCTGATGCCGATGCCGCCAGCGAAACCCTTCCGCCATCAATTGCACCGTCTGCCTCTGCCGATGTGGTGTATGTTTCATTAACCTCACAGCAAGCCGACGATCTGCGCATTGCAACCCGGACCGTGGAGACGCAACCCATTGCCTATCCAGTCGAGATTCCGGGTGAGGTGCACCCGGACCCGGACCACTTTGCACGGGTCAGCGCGCCGATTGGGGGGCGCGTAACCCGGATTTATGCCCATGAAGGCGAGGCCGTCCGGCGCGGAGCGCCCCTGCTCACGCTTGAAAGCCTGGAATATGCCAGTCTGGTGGCGGACTATCTACAGGCCCACGCGGAAACCCGTTTTCAACAACGCGATGTAGAACGGCTCCAGGTCCTCACCGAAAAGCGCATCGCACCCCAGAGTAAATTTGAACGCGCCCTCGCCGACCGGGATCGGGCGAAGGCCGCCGAGCAAGCCGCCCTGGCCCGCTTGCAAGCCCTTGGACTCCCGACCCAAACCATCGCTGCGTGGCAGTCTGATTCTACCGCCAACCAACGGCCTTTCCTGACGGTCTATGCCCCCATTTCCGGCAAAATCGATGCCCACCTGATTGATCTCGGCCAGGCAGTATCCACCTACGAAGAACTTCTTACGCTGATAAACCCCGTCAAAGTCTTGATCAAAGGGTTTGCGGCACCGCAAGATGCGGGCCTGCTAAGCGTCGGTAGCCCGGTTACCGTCACCGGTGGCCCCGCCGGGGCCCAACTTGAAGCCCGAATCACCTCCATCAATCCGGCTATAGATGTTGAAAACCGGGCCGTTCCCCTGAATATCGAGACCACAACTGTGCAAAATTGGCCCGACCTCCAGCGGTTTAATCACACCCTGGATGCCGCCCAATTCGGCATTCGCGCGGCCCGCAGTTCCTTGATCCCCGGCTTGCAAGTAGAGGTCTTCCGTCAGGATTTTGGGACCGGCTATGACTTCTCCGGTTTTCAGGTTGGATTGAAGGTTCCGCTCTGGTGGCAAAACTACCGGGGCCGCCTCCGGTTGGCCCAGGCCGAATTTAACGCCGAACAGGCCCGGCGTGCTGCCGTACGGCTCACCGTCAACCAGGCGTTTGAAGAGGCCTGGCAACAGTACAAGACGAGCCACGCCAACATCGAACGGTATCAACAAATGGTGCAGGCCCACTCGGACACCCTGCTCGCCCTTACACAGGAAGGCTATACCGCAGGCGAAGTGGATCTGATTACCCTGCTCGATACCCAGCGGACCTACCTTGCCAGCCGTCGGCGCTACGTCCGAACCTTACGGGATTACCTCAAGAGCCTGGCCACCCTGGAGCGTTTCAGACAAGTGCGTTGATCGAACCCCTTAGAGCCTATCCGAAGACCTGCTTCGTAGGCCAGAGTACAACGGCACGATTAGTGCAGCCGTGCGAAGCCCGGATTGAGGTTCGGATAGGCTCTAAATGCCGAGCGTGCGTCCCCGTTTGAACCGACGGCGGATCTCGCCCAACACGGAAGGTTCACCGATGATGGTGACCCGATCATCCTGCTGAAGCATCGTATTGCCGCGCGGTACGATCATCTGATCTTCCCTTCGGATGATCGCGACGAGGCAATTTTCAGGCAGGGCAATGTCTTTCAGGGATTTGCCGATGAGTTCGGCCGTGGGGTCGTTGGGATTCAAGAAAAGCGTCAGGTAGCGGGCTCCACCCAGCAGCAACTCCTTGAGGTGTGCCGTATTCCCGGCCCGGAGCCAGCGTTCGAGGAAACGTTCTTCGTCCATCCGATTGGCAAGCTGCGCCAACATCCTGAGGTGCTGCCTGTGATCGGCTTCAGGACTGACCAGCAAAAAGACCGCGTGGACGGACTCTTCGGTTTCTGGTGCCAGATCCGAAACAACATCCAGTCCTTCCCGTGATCGGATCAAGACCAGCCGGGGTTGCTTGATGCCACTGATATGAAAATGCGGCAGGGCTGCGCCGTGTGAGACCGGTGTGGTGCCTCTGCGGGTGCCCAGACGTTCCTTCACTTCTTCGGCAGTGATGGGAAGTTGCTCGGACACGGCATGGGCCGCACGATGCAACACCTGTTCATAGGTCTCATTGGCCTCAGCCTCGATCACATGGGCCTTGGCAACCACTTCATCGAAAGGATCTTCTTGCCGTAAACCCTTTTCTTTCAGAATGGTCCGAAACTCCCGGTCCAGACCTTCATATTGCGATTGCCCCAGCCGCTGGAACCAGTGGTAGATGGCCCCATCCCGGACCACATGCGCACGGGCATAGCGGTAGTACCAGATCAGACAGAACAAGACCACGCCGATCGTAAACAGAATCGCCAGCCATCCCATATAGAATATCAGGACCAGAGAGATCAGAATACCGGCGATTTGCATCCACGGATACAAGGGCGAGCGATAGCCGGGGTCATAGGAGCCGATATGACTCTCCCGCATCACGATTACGGCCAGGTTGACCAGCATAAAGATGAACAACTGAAACGCACTGGCCAGTTTTGCAATGCCTTCTTCGTCCAGAATCAGGATAAACACGATCATCAGCGCCCCGGTGGCGAAGATCGACAGGGTCGGGGTGCGGAAACGCCCCAGGTTACTGAACGCTGCCGGCAGAAGCCGGTCCCGAGCCATAGCCAACGGATACCGTGATGCGGAAAGCACCCCGGCATTGCCGGTGGATGCGAAGGCCGCCAGCGCAGCAACGACAATCAGCAGCAAACCCAGGGAATCGGGGAGCCAGTTGAAAAAGACCTGGGCTGCCGAAGCGACCGGCGTAAGGTCTCCATGAAACGAGTCCGGATCAAGCACAGCCACCAGGATGAACACCCCGACGACGTAAATGATCGACGTGGAAACCAGAGAGAGGATCATCCCGAGCGGGATGTTACGCTCCGGGTTTTCAACCTCCTCGGCCACGCTGGCTACTTTCGTCAACCCGGCATAGGAGACAAAGACAAAGCCGATGGTTGAAAGCAACCCTTCAAACCCCATTGGCATGAACGGGCTAAAACGAAAGCGGGTCAGGGCACGGGGTTGCTCGAAAACGATGGTGAACAGACCTTGCGCAATGAAAAACGTCAGCACCGTAAGCAAGATGATGACCAGCCAGCGCTGCAAGCCACTCGTTTCCTTGGCCCCGACGACGTTGATGGCGACGAATGCCACCGTTAAGGCAATGGCCACCGGCTTGACGGGCAGTTCGATAAAAAACGAGGCATAGGCTCCGATGCCAATGAGGGCAAATGCTGTTTTGAGGGTAAGCGCCAGGTAGGTGCCAAGTCCGCCGATGGTCCCGAACATCGGGCCGAGACTCCGGTCGAGAAAATAGTACGTCCCTCCTGCCCGGGGCAGCGCCGTGCTCAATTCGGCCTTGCTAAACATGGCAGGCAGAATGAGAATCCCCGCAAACAGATAGGCCAACACCACGGCAGGCCCTGCTTTGGCTGCTGCCAGCCCCGGCAATAGAAAAAAGCCCGAACTGAACATCGCGCCAGTGCAAATGGCATAGACGTCGAAGAGATGTAATTCTTTCCTGAGGCGCTTGGCCTCCTTCAATTCAGGCATGGCAACGAATGGGTCTGGAAAGCAGGATAACTTAAAACGAAAGCGCTGGTATGCCCCTGTTATGCCATCTTCCGAAGGGTTTCAAGCACACGGCGGACGGTATCGGCGCGTTGCATGATATAGAAATGCAGGCAGGGTATGTTTGCGCTGAGCAATTCTTCACTCTGCTTGATGGCCCACTCGACACCAATGTCCCGTACGTACTCTGGTTTGGCGGCTTCGACTTCGGCGGCGAGGGCTTCGGGAATGTCGATGTGGAACAAACGGGGCAGGGTTTCGAGTTGCCGCTTGGACGTCAAGATTTTGACCCCTGGAAGAATCGGGACCTCGATGCCGACAGACCGGCACTGATCGACAAACTCAAAGTAGTGGGTGTTGTCGAAGAGCATCTGGGTGACGATGTAGTGCGCGCCTGCATCAACCTTGCGCTTGACGTTCAGGATGTCCCAGGTCAGGTTTGGTGCTGCGAAGTGCTTTTCTGGATATCCGGCCACCCCGATGCAAAAATCCGTTGGCACAGCATCAATGAGTTCTTCGAGGAAGGTGCCCTGGTTCATGTCGTCGATTTGCTTGACGAGGTCCATGGCATAGGCATTGACACTCCGGTCCGGCCGCACGGGTTTTTCGAACCCGTGGTCATCCCCTTGCAGGGCCATCACGTTGTGGATGCCGAGGTAGTGCAACTCGATCAGGGCATCTTCGGTCTCTTCTCGCGTGAACCCTTTGCACAGCAGATGGGGCACGGCCTCAACGCCGAACCGGCTTTGAATGGCTGCGCAAAGGCCCAGGGTGCCGGGGCGTTTGCGTTTGACACGCCGGCGGATGCTGCCGTCCGGCATTTCCTCATACTGAACCTGGGCAGAATGACTGGTGACGTCGATGAACGGCGGTTCATACGGCATCAGGGCCTCAACCACATCCAGCACTTGTTGTACAGATCCCCCCCGTTTGGGCGGGATGATTTCATAGGAGATCAGGGGCTCAGTCGCCTTTGCAATACGCTCTACAACCTTCAAAATCGCAAGGGTTTAGATTGGTTAACCATACCGTAAAAGGCACGTTTCTTTAATGAAACGGCTGAAGATACGACTTTCTTCTCAGAAGATTTCGGCGTATTCTCCGAACCGATATTCATCCAGCATATAACCAGGGGTATGACAGGAATCTTTTTTAGTACAGCAAACGAGGCCGGCCCGTTCCTGACCGGCTATTACCGGGGCCGGTTCGACGGCCTCTCTGAAGGGGAAAGCGCACAGGACGATCAGGTCTTGATTGCCCTGACGGGTGTGGGCAAAATCAAAGCCACCCTTCGTACGGAGCGGTTACTTCGGTCCAATACACTCACCCGGTTGATCCACATCGGCACCTGCACGGCGCTGGATTCGGAAACGGAAACCGGCACCCTCTTTGCTATTGAAAAAATCCTGGAAGGCGACCGCATCGAACTGGCTGCACCGGCCTACCCACGCATGCCATTGGCGACCCCATTTGATGGCCTTCCTAAAGCCACCCTCGTTACGCAGGATCATACCCTCAACACCGAAGAGCAAAGCTACTGGCAGCGTATTGCCACGGTTTCAGATACCGTTGGGTACCCCATTGCGTTTGTCGCAGCCACGTACGGCATCCCTTGCATCCAATTGAAAGTGGTAGCGGGCCATGCCGGAAAACAAGATACTAACCTTCGCCGCACCCTTGCCAGTGCGTATGAGAAAATGGCCGCATTTTTATTGGAGGAAGTTGTTAGTGGTTAGCCTGTCGTCCGCCGCTTCGCAGCGGTGCGGCTTTAAGGTATCTGAGAGGCTTGCCCATTTGCCGGCAACCATACATTGAGGTAGTCGAATGCCGTCACCCCTCCCGACAGGTTAAAATCGCCTTGGTGATAACCTGGAGAACTGCCGTTTTGTTGAAGCCAAACGCTGAGAAAATCAAATGCCGTAATCGCGCCATCGCTGGTGCCGTCACCGCCCCACAGCACAAAATCCCCGTCTATATTCCTCATGGGCTGTGTGCCATAGGCTTGACCTAAGCTAACCGTAAAATCGTATGCGGCAGTCGTACTTTCAGTCAGAGGCACCGGTGCAACCGTCATTACACCCGCATGATTGCGATGTTCGACCACGATGTAGTACTCCCCTGCAGGTACGGCTTCAAATACAAGCGAACTACTTCCATCAAGATCTCGAATGAACCCGTTTGAAAGAAGAAACCCGGCCCGACCGGCTACCGTTGACGCGGCATTCGGTGCACTTCGCAGATGAACCAATACCCAGTCGACAACATTCTCCGGGACGGCTTGAACTGTTTCAGTGCCTTCATAATTCCAGGGTGCTCCGGCAAAGGGATGGGAAAGCGGAATATGCATTCCACTTTGCAAATCGGTATGCATGGTGCCAGCGTCAAATGGCCCTGCAAGAAAGACCTTAATATCCGTCGGTAAGTTCACGTCGGCCGCCAACAGAAATTCTCCCATCCCTGCAACTCCCGTCAAGACGAGTTCATTTTCCGAAACATCATAACTGGTAGCTACAGGAATAAATGTACCAAACCCCGGCTCGGACCGTCTATAGGCCACCACACCTGACGGATCGGTAAAGCCCGGATTGGATAGTTCATCCAGCGCAATTCGAATTTCAGTAGCAGGATCGAATGTGAGACCCTCTCGTATATGCACCTCCCATCGGTGCTCAAATACAGTATTATGGGTAACGCCGGTCGTAGCACTGGGCGGCTGGTCGTAGTAACTAACGGAAACCATAGTGGTATCAACAAATTGAACCGTATTGACACCCACAAAGTCAATGGTATAAGCCGTACTTTGAAAATCAAATGTGCCATCTCCTCCCACAATGACCGTAGCTACACCGGCTGGTAGGACTCCGGTTACACAAAAAGCCAGCCATTGATTCGGAGGAAAATTGGTCTCATCAAATGTGGTGCCGGGATTGATCCAACTCTGCCCACTCCACCAAATTCCATCCCCATTGGAAACCGTGTATTGTTTTACATAGTGCGCAGTAAAAAACTTCCAGCGGTACGGAAGTGGTGTGGCTCGAAACTCCAACCCGATAAAATTCTCCAATACATCACCGGCATTCTGTTGAAGCGATGATGACTGATAGGGAGACGATCCCAACCATCCAATGCTTTCAGTAGAACGACAGGCTCCTTCGGTAGGAATGGTTTGCGCCCAAACAGGAATAGTGAGACAGCAGGATACAACCAAACCAATGCTAAACAGAATACCAGCGTTGTAACTCATTGGTACATGCGGTTTGATGAGGGAAAGAATATGGCGAAACAACTGATCATGAACGAATTTGAACTGTTCTGATCAGTTGTCGCGTCACCTCGCGGATAAGTTCACGTCTATGCCTGAGGAGTCGTTTTTCACCAGCGGCACTTTGCTGACCTTCAAGCAGCAAATTGGGAACAACAACCGCTGGACTTACGACGTATGTATATTCCCAGGGGATGCTGGATACGGAAGGAGGGCTATTCATCATACGGCGTAAGCGTACCCTATTTCTTTCATGCGCCTTTTCAAGGTCCGCGATAGTGTCGGTCAGTTCGTTTCTGTATTGAACAAGCTCGATTTCTTTTTTGAACTTCTTTTCTTGCGATGCTCGCGTATAGGCCAGCGTCAAGGTATTTCTGCTGGCTTTTGATTCATTAATCAACGTCCGAAGTTCAGCATTGTATTTTTGAATTACACCGTTGATGACTGCGGCATTCTTCACTTTCCTTTGCACATCAAAAGTGATACGTATCGGCTCTGCAGCCCATGATTCCAATTCATGAGACCCAAGCCAAACTATACTGCCGGATACAACACTAATAAGTTTGGCATTAAACTCGACACGTAGCCATTTGGAAGGCACCCGTGCCGGTAAGGCATCGGGTAACGAACCAAATTTTAACCCAGGATTTGCTTGTAGAAATGACTTGACTTCAGGCAACTCCTGGATATTGAGCATACGATTTTCTGCATCGTTTACGGCTAAACCATTGATCTGAAGCACATAGTCGGCTTGGTCACTTCCCGTCTGTGCTGCCCGAATCACTTCTGCGATGTCGATCATTTCATCTTCCGTACGCTTGTGTCCGGGTAACCCGATTTGGCTGATTTCGTCAACTTCGCTGATTCTTTTTATGTAGTCTTTTTGCGTCAATACGCCACTTTTCAGTTGTTCTGCCAATAGTGATTTGAGGGCATCATATTCCTTGTTTTCAATCAGTCGTTCGTAGTTAGTCCACCAGTATCGGGTATCATTTGCCCGGTCGCGCAAATCCCGAAGCTTGGCTTCAAATTTTGAACGATCCAATACATTAAAACCCTGCCGCAAGAGGGCAGCTTCAATGGCCTGTTCAGCCTCATTGTAATAGCCGTCGGTCCTGAAGACCTCATGAAGGCCCCGTCCTACCGCTTCACTTTCCTGTCGTCCCTCGGTACTGCTCAACGATTGCGATGTGGCCTTATCAGGAACAGCGATGATTACCGAAGGAGCAGTATCCGGCTTGTTACGGCTTGCCCCTGGATTGTTATAATAGGCATCCGTATTTGGCGCAACGGTTTGTGCTAATGAAATCACGAGCCGGCTCCGTTCCTCCTCGGGAACGGGCCGTTCGGCAATATATTTCACTTCCAATACGGCCGATACGTCAGGGGGTGTAGTATACAAAGGCTTGAATACCTTTGGCCCACAGCCGGCACCAATAATAGCAAAAAGAATCACAAATAATTGCAGCCTAATCATATCATGGCTTCTCTTTAGTTCCGAGACTCGTGTGTTAAAGCACATGGTTTTCTATATCTATTAAATACGATGTTTTTTCTCCCCTGTAGACACCCGTGGTTCCTTTTTTTCGACATACCACCGGCTCAACCTTGAGTGCCAACCATATTTAGGCTATTTTGGGAGCACGCACCTACTCTAGATCCTTGTCTCACAACCCGTATGGCTTCTATTACCGGACTTCTTGTACAGTGGAAGGATGGCGATACCGAAGCTGGTAACCAACTGTTCAACCTCATCTACCAAGACCTCCACCTCCTCGCACAGCGGCAACGAAAGGGGTGGGAGCACCTCGAAACATTTAATACAACGGCACTCGTACACGAGCTCTTTCTGAAATGGGACAAAGCAGCCCATATAACGGCAGAAGACCGACGGCAGCTTTATTTTTTCGCTGCACACGCCCTTCGCAATATTTTAGTTGATTACGCCCGTTCCAAAAAACGAAAGAAGCGAGGAGGCAGCCGACGCAACACTACACTACACGATATACATGATAACTCGGTAGCATTAGAAATAGAGGACATCCTGGCCCTTAATTCCGCTATCGATACGCTACGAACCCAAAGTACAAGATTGGCAGATGTTGTAGAATTGCATTTCTTCGGTGGGTTTTCATATACCGAAATTGCGGACACTTTAGGAGTAACCAAACGTACCGTCGCCCGCGATTGGCTAAAGGCCAAAACCCTACTTTATCGTACATTACGGTAACGGTTTCCCTATCCGACACCAAACCTGTACCCTCATGCATGCACCCAAATGGTCACGCATCGAAGCAATACTAGACCATGCCCTCACCTTGTCTGGCCCCAAAAGAACAGCGTACATCGACAAAGCCTGTGCACACGATCCAACACTCAAGGATGAAGTTTACCGTCTGCTGGAAGATATGGCTAAAGCAGAGGCAAGTTCTTTCCTCAAGCAACCAGCCGGTTATGAACTTCAGAATTTAGCACGTCAGGCTTTCGCTTCGGACGCAGACGAATGGATCGGACAAACCCTGGGGGGATATCGGGTGCTAGAACATATTGGAAGCGGGGGTATGGGATCCGTTTACCTTGCCAAACGAGTCGATGAATCATTTCATCAGCAAGTAGCCATCAAACTCATAAAACGGGGCATGAATACCGATAGAGTGATCCGGCGCTTTGTCCGTGAGCGACAAATCCTTGCCCAGCTACGTCATCCCCATATTGCACGCCTGATTGATGGCGGCGTAACCGAAGATGGCCTCCCCTATTTTGTGATGGACCATATCGAAGGGCTACCCCTCATATCCTATTGTGATACATATACTTTGACAGTTGGTGAGCGCATTGATTTGTTTCAGCAAATTTGCGAGGCTGTACGATATGCCCATCAAAATCTGATCGTACACCGTGACCTAAAACCTAGCAATATCCTCGTTACACCAGCCGGACAAGTCAAGTTATTGGACTTCGGTATTGCCAAAATGCTGGACTATGGTCAACCCGATCAAACCCGTACGGACACTCAAATCCTCACCCCTGCCTATGCAGCCCCTGAGCAAATTAAGCGTGAACCGATTACCACAGCTACCGATGTATATGCTTTAGGTATTTTGCTCTATGAGTTGCTCACCGGCCATCGACCATACCGAGTCGCAAACAAAACGTATGAAGACTTGATCCATGCCATTTGCAATACCATACCGATACGACCCAGTATGGCGATATCACAAGTATCGGAGAATAAAGACGGTAGTCGCATATCCCCTGATTCACTTAGTGCAAAACGTCGAACGACTCCGGCGCAACTCAAACGCCGGCTACGCGGAGACCTCGATACCATCACTCTAATGGCGCTTCGCAAGGAACCCTCTCGTCGGTATCCTTCAGCAGACGCAATGTTGGTCGATCTCAATTCACATGTGGCAGGAATGCCGATTACAGCCCAAAAAGACACTTTTGGATATCGAGCCGGTAAATTCGTCCGAAGGCACAAGTGGGGCGTCACTGTGACCCTTGTTGGTGTGCTTGCGGGGTTGGGATTTACATGGCAGTTGGTTCAGGAGCGTAACCGCGCCGAAACCAAGGCCGCTGAAGCGGAGGCCGTATCCAACTACCTCGTATCGCTTTTTGCAGCACCCGATCCCTTTTCCTATCGAAGTGGCGATTATGAGGATGTAGATGCCGACACCCTCCGCGTTGCTGATTTCCTGAGACTGAGCGCCAAGCGCGTGGAGTTAGACTTGAATGACCAGCCTGCCGTCAAAGCATTACTGTTAAGCACGATGGGCACGGCTTTTCAAAACTTATCCGATCTGGAGACGGCTGAGCACTTAATCTCTACCAGCATTGGATTACGCAGTGAGCTGGGCAAAACAGAACAGGAGAACGTGGTAAAATCATTAGCAACCCTCGCAGATATTAATCTTGATCAAGGGCAATATCAGACAGCTGATTCTTTGTATAAACACGCATTAGAACTTAGCCAAACACTAGATGACACTCCCAATGTACAAACAGCAGTAATTTACAATGGAATGGGGATCGTCGAACTCAGGAAGGGCAATTATGTAGAGACAGAGGCTTTGTTCAGAGAAGCACTCTCCATTAGACTTGAGCGCCTTCCCCCTGAACACAATGACATCTTTCAATCATACAATAACCTAGGGGCTGTGCAAATGAGACAGGGGAAATATGACGAAGCTGAGCAAAATTATAACCGTTGTCTTGAATTCGATAAGGTACACCTGGGCTTAGATCACCCTGGTACAGCCATTACCCTTGGAAATTTAGCAACGGTTGCATACCAAAAAGGCGATTATGATAAATCTGAACGCCTGAACCGTGAAGCATTAGCCATTCGGCGGCAACGACTGGCTCCAGAAAATTCATACATCTCCCAGAACCTTAACAATCTAGCGACAACTTTAAGGGCAAAAGGCAATTATGACGAAGCGCTAGCCCTTTTTAAGGAAGCCCGCAGCCTTTTCCATTTGATCCAAGGCAGTGAGAGTTCTGGTGTAGCGATCTCTCTGCTGAATATTGGCACCACCTTAGGTTTACAGGACAAGAATGAAGAAGCCCTGGAGATGCTCTATGACGCACTGGAAATGTGGAAGCGTCTGTTCGGCCCAGCGCATCCTCGAATTGCGCAAACGATGATGCAAATTGGCATTGTCCTCATGGAAGAAGGCCAACTAGATGAGGCTGAGGCCTTTCACCGGCAAGCACTCGCAATGAGACAAGAACTCATTGGTACCGATCATCCAGACATTGCCGCTTCAAAAAGCAATTTAGGTGTTGTACTTACGGCCCAAGGTGCACTTGAAGAAGCTGAACCATACCATTTGCAAGCGGTTGACCTAGCTATAAAATCACTCGGTCAAACCCACCCCTACACCCAGACATACGTACGTAACACTGTTGCCCTCTATGAGACTTGGAACCGGCCGGAACAGGCCGCAACCTATCGAGAACGGCTGACGGAGTAGGAGCCTTTTCCCTAATGAGTACGCAGATGCATTACTGGGACAGGGGGGGTACGATGGGCTAGTTGCAGCGCTCCTGTAGGTCCTTGATCCAGGCAAGGGGTAGGCCACCACCGGCCATGCCTCGGATGTATTGGTAGTCGGTATCGCTGTTGCGCATGAAGCGCTGTTGGTCCTCACGGATCTCCTTGAACCCTACAGATACCGGTTCGCCCACGCGGCGGGCTTGTTCCCGGATGTAGACGGGTTCACGTTCAAAGGGCCGAGCCTGCTCCGGTACACAAATCCGATAGGCCATCGTCGCACCCCACACGATCAGAAAGAAAATGATCGGGATAATCACCATCACGAAGAGGAGCGCAATCGGATGCATGGATATTCAAACTATTGTGTCGGTCCCTTCGGATTGGGGAAGCGGGTAGAATCCGGGGTATTGACCAACGGCTGTGCCTCGAACTGAGGGCGTACGATTTCATCGCGTTCGCCGAGGACTTGTTCCTCAGCCTCGCGGTCTTTTACGGTAATCGCCTTGTCGGCCTCAAAAAAGCCGCGGAAATTGGTATCAAGCAGCGTGATACCGATGAAGACCAGCACAAACAGGGACCCCACGACGAACACCATCATGTTTACCCGAGTGTCATACCAGAGGGCCATAAAAAACATCACCACCAGTGCGGCCTTCGCTACTGCGATGGCCAGAGCCAGCGGCACGTTAAACATGCCGAGGTCTACATATTCGGCGGTCAGGTACGTCACAATCGTCAGGATGATGAGTGCGGCAAAGACGCCGTAGAGGATTTTCCACGGTGTCTTGTGGTGCCCGTGGTTTTCGTCGTGTGCAGTGTGTTCGGTTGCCATTCTTATGTGTGTTTAACCCATCTTTTTATGGGATGTACCTTCGGCGATTAAATGAGGTACAACAGGGGAAAGAGGAAAATCCAGATGATATCAACCAGATGCCAGTACAGGCCGGTCAATTCTACCGGGGTGTAGTAGGCGCTGGAAAAGCGCCCTTTGATGGCTTTAACCAGGACCCAGATAAACACGCCGATGCCAACGAGCACGTGGAACCCGTGGATGCCGGTCATGACGAAGTAGATGCTAAAAAACTGTGGTGCATATGGGATGTTATAGTCGCCGTAGTTAACGCCGTGGCTTTCCCCAAACGGTGCAAAACTGGCCCCTGGAAATACCCCATGCGAGAATTTTCCGGAGTATTCCACGTACTTGACGGCCATAAAGCAGAAGGCAAAAAAGATCGTCAGCAGGATACACACGATCAGGCCACGCTGGTTGTCATCCTGAATAAACCGAATGGCCATGGCCACCGTCAGGGATGAGGCCAGCAGCACGACGGTGTTCACCCCGCCCCAGAAGGGGTCCAGGAGTTCACTGGCTACGGTAAAGACTTCCGGGTACCACACCCGGTACACCACGTAGGCCACGAACATCCCGCTGAAGAGCAGGATCTCCGTGATGAGGAAGAGCCACATGCCCATCTTGGACGCATCGAACTGCTGTTCCGAGGACACAAAGTGGTGATGCAGGTGGGCAGGATGATCGTGTTCGTGCACGTCCCCTGCATGAGCTACCGTTGTTGACATCTACTTATTTGGGATAGTTAATAAATGAAAACGTAGTTCGTATTACGTATTGCGTAAGAGAAATCGCACTCATGTTTGAGGGCACCTTTACGCAATACGCGATACGCATTACAGAAATTATGCGTCGGTCTGTTCGGTCGGGGAGATCACCGGTTCATCGGCCCCACCATCGCCATAGAGTTCATCGACGTACTTGTATTCATACGGCCCACGTGTCACGATGGGCATTTTGGTAAAGTTGTGCGGATCCGGCGGGGTCGTGGTGGCCATCCATTCCAGCGTGGCCGCGCCCCAGGGGTTGGCTCCGGCCAGGGGTGCCTTCTTGCGCAAGGAGGCCAGGAGTGTAATCGCGGCGATCAACAGTCCCAGGGTCAGGACCAGGGAGCCGACCGTCGACATCTGGTGAAACTGCTGGAACAGGTCGATCAATTCCTGTTTGATCGGCTCGCCGGTTGCCATTTGCGAATAGTCGTGGTAACGGCGCGGCATGCCCTGGCTACCCAGGATGAACTGCGGGAAAAAGGTCAGGTTGAACCCGATGAACACAAGCCCCGCGCCGATGGATGACCACAGCTGGTTGTACATCTTGCCGAACATCTTGGGCCACCAGTAGTGTACCCCGCCCAGGAAGGCGATCACGTTACCGCCCATCATCGTATAGTGGAAGTGGGCCACCACGTAGTAGGTATCGTGCAGGTGGACATCGACGGCCAACACACCCAGCATCACACCGGTTACCCCACCGATGGTAAACAGAAACAGGAAGGCCAGCGCATAAAGCATGGGTGTGCGTAACCACACCGAGCCCTTGTACATCGTAGCCACCCAGTTAAAGACCTTGATCCCCGAAGGAATCCCGATCAGGTAGGTGATGAGTGAGAAGACAATCGAGGAGACTTCCGACTGGCCAGCCACGAACATGTGATGCCCCCAGACCAGGAAGCCGAGGAAGGCAATCGCCACCGAGGAAAGCGCGATGGGTTTGTATCCGAAGATGTTCTGGCGGGAGAAAGTGGTGACCAACTCCGAAATAATCCCAAAAGCCGGCAGAATCATGACGTAGACCGCCGGGTGCGAGTAGAACCAGAAAAAGTGCTGAAACAGCACCGCATCGCCCCCCAGGGCAGGGTCGAAGATACCGATGCCCAGATAATGCTCCAGGAACAACAGCACCACCGTAATCCCGAGTACGGGCGTGGCAAGCACCTGAACGATAGCCGTCGAATACAGCCCCCAGATCATCAACGGGAGCCGGTTCCACGTCATACCCGGTGTACGCATCTTGTGGATGGTCACAATAAAGTTCAGACCCGTCAGGATGGACGAAAAGCCTGCCACAAACACCGCCATGGTCATCCACCGGACCGCGTTACTTGCTTGCGAGGAATAGGGTGTATAAAAGGTCCATCCGGTATCCACCTCGCCGGCCAGAATGGCCGAGACCGCCAGAATGGCCCCGGTAATGTAGAGGTAGAAGCTCGCCAGGTTCAGCCGGGGAAATGCGACATCCTTGGCCCCGATCATGATGGGCAACACAAAATTGCCCAGCGAGGCCGGGATCGCAACGAGGATGAAGAGAAAAATCATGATCGCTCCGTGGAGCGTATACACCTGGTTGTACGTATTGCTGTCCAGGAATTGTGTCCCCGGCGAAAACAACTCCAGCCGGATGATAACAGCCAAAAGCCCTGCAACAAAAAAGAACGTAACCACCGAGAACAAGTACATCAAACCGATGCGTTTGTGGTCTACGGTGAGCAACCAGGACATGATGCCCTTGGGATGTTTCAAGTAGTTGTGTTCGCCTTCATACCCCTTCGGGACGTTGGCTTGTACTGTGGTTGCACTCATAGTCGGTCAGGTGAGGGTTTCTGGGTACCCGGGGGGGTAGCCCTATGCCTTCGAAAATCGCTAAACGCTAATATTATTGAACGGACTTGATGTATTCAACCAAGGCCTGGACTTCGGTATCATCGAGTGTCATCATCGGCATCACATTCTGGTAGCCGTTGACGATTTTGGCGCCGGGTTCTACGATAGACTCGCGGAGGTATTCTTCGTCCACCTGCACGCTGGACCCATCGCTGAGTTGTTCCTGCCGCCCAAAAAGGCCCTGGAACGTTGGGCCGACTGTCGCCGAGCCGTCCAGGCTGTGGCAGGTGACGCATGCTTTCGTGGCGTAGAGGCCTTCGCCATATTCAGCGGTCGGCTCGGCATTCTCGACGGTATTGACCCATTCGGTAAACACATCTTCGGGAAGCACGTGGAGCCGGGTGGCCATCCGGGAGTGGGCATCCCCACAGTATTCGGTGCAGAACACCTGCACGAAGTCTGCCCCTTCTACATCGGCCGTATTGCTGGTCAGTTCATTGGCGATGAACCAGATCGATGTATAGCGGTTGGGAATGACGTCGTGCTTCACCCGGAAATCAGGGATAAAGAAACTGTGGAGGACGTCGTCGCTGGTCATGATGAGCTTGACCGGGCGGTCGATGGGCACCAGTAGTTCGTTGGTGACTTTGCCCGAGGGGTACTGAAATTCCCAGGCCCACTTGCGGCCCTTGACGTAGATTTCATACGCATCCGGCGGGGCCACTGTGACCTTTACAAAGGCACTGAACCCCCATACAAAAACGACCATCACCAAAATAGTGGGCAGTACAGCCCAAGCCGTTTCAGTAATCTTGCTCGGATGCACGTCTTCCGCACGTTCATGAGCGTCTTTGCGGATGTACTTCCACATCAGGTACAACATCCACGTCACCACACCCACCATGAGCGCAGCACTGGCCCAGTTGACGAAATAAAAGACTTCATCAATCACAGGAGCCAGGTTCGACTTCTGCGGGGGCATCCAGCCATACACGGCCCAGAGTACCGCCATCCCGACCAGGGAAAGCATTGAGATGATGAGGACCATGACACCGATATTACGATTTTTCATCGTATGCTTTATACGTCTAAGAAGTTAAAAGAGCGGCTGACGGCACAGCACCGGTCAGCCTTACACGTTTCCTTAAATACCAGCACGTTGACGTTGCCCTTCGCGCCGCCAAAACCAAATCAGCAACCCACCAAGCAACACCACCGTCAGCAGACCAGCCAAACGCATCACATTCAGGGCAATCGGCACGTACGAGCCGGCTTCCGGGTCATACTGAAAACAATATAAAATCAAACGGTCAATGGTAGAACCGATTTGTCCCTGCGAGGCTTCAATCAGCGAATTTCGCACATCGAAGGGTTCAAACGCGATGCCGTACATATACCGGGTAATCAGGCCCTCTCCGCTTAAAAAGACCAGCACCGCCGGGTGGGCGTACTGTTCGCCTGCTTCATCCCAAGCGTAGCCAAAACCCACCGCATCAGTAAGGCGACGAATATTGGCCTCATCACCCACGAGGAAGTGCCATCCATCGGCGGCTTCGGGTTTCCCCAGCCGCTCCACATACCGTGTTTTCTGGGTGGCAGCCTGTTGTGGTGTTTCCTCGTGCGAGAAGCTGACCGTCAAGATATCAAATTTTTCGCCAGGGACCCAATCCATTTCTCGCAAAGAGGCTGTTAAGCCGTCCAGCAACAAACTACACAACATCGGGCACTCGTGGTAGGCCAGATTGAGCAACACCGGCCGTTTGCCGCCCAGGTAGTCTCCGAGGGTAACCGACTTTCCTTCGGCATCGGTGAAGACCAGATCCGTGGGAATCGTTTCGCCCAGGTGCTCTGTGACGTCAGCCTCTTTAAGCGAAGGCGGCAGCTCGTCCATGGCCTGAGCCCAGGCCCCTGTCGCTACGAACATCAAACAATATGTCAACAGCCACCTTATCATTCTTCAACTATATAACAGGACTACGCACATGGTCTCGGTCTTGCCCGAGCCTTACTCGGTGCCTGCATCCTGAATCACAAGTTCCATAGCCCGTTCAATCGGGATGCGGTAGATGCCCTGTTCGGCATCGACGACACCGTACTGGGTCAGCAAACGCTGGGCATCGGCATTGGCCTGACGCAGCATGACGGGTTGGGTCATACCGGTCACCTCTTGCTCCTGTGCATGTTCGGTTACGTTGATCCAGGCGACGACAGCCGTAATGGCAAACACCAAAAAGAGGAAGGTGCCAACAGCTATTTTCATGATGGCATGTGCAGAGATGCCTTCCGGCTCTACACCGGCGGCAACAATCGCTTCTTCTTCCGGCGTCAGGGGCAATGCGGGATCAGGAATCATGGATCGTTCAGGTTGTGCTATACAAAAAATGGGGTGCCATGATGCGTGTTGCGTGAACTCAGGTTGGCATGTTCTGATAGGTGAACAAGCGTCGGTCCCTCCCGTGTATACGGTCGGTAATGTATGGACCGTATTCACGCAACACGTATCACGCAACACTTTAAGCATTTTCAAAGGCAATGGACCGGTTGTAATACCGATCTCCGTAGGCTACCAGAGCATGGCGATTGAAGCGCCAGACGGCCAGGCCAGCCAACAGAGCGACCAGCCCCAACCACAAGGCAAGATCAATCAGGGCTGGGTGAAATCCGTGGTCATGCACCGGCATCGCGATCCAGTACAGATCCACATAATGCGCCAGGAAGAACCACACGGTAAAGAACCACAGCACCGGCTTCATGCGCTTGACAGCCCGGAACATCAGCGCAAGGAACGGGAACAGGAAGTGCCCGAAAATGAGGAACGTGGCGAGGGTTTCCCAGCCATTTTCCAGCCGATGACGGAACCACAACGTTTCTTCAGGCAGGTTGCCATACCAGTAGAGCATGTACTGGCTGAAAGCGATGTACGTCCAGAACACCGTGAAGGCAAACATGTACTTGCCGAGGTCATGGTAATGCTCGGGCGTGATCACATGGCTCAGCTTGCCTGCACGCTGGATGAACAGGACGGCCATCGTAATCGCTGCCAACGTCACAAACCATGAGCCCGCAAAGTAATACACGCCGAACATCGTCGAGAACCAGTGCGGGTCCAGCGTCATCAGCAGGTCGATACCCACGAAGGCCGTTGTGAGGGCAAACGCCAGTAGGCCCCAGCCGCTGGTAAAGCGCAACTGCTTGGAGCGGTCCTCGCCCGTCAAATCCTGATGGATTGAGTTGGAAAAAAGTTTATAGGACGAGTAGATCCAGATGGCAAAGTAAATCACGTACCGGGCGATGAAGAACGGCGTATTCAAATAGCCCTGTTTGCCGGCCAGGATTGGGTCGTAATGTGCACCGCCTACTTCGTAGAGGTCTTCATGCGTCCAGTGGTAGAGGTCGTGCATCCCGAGCAGGATGGGGATCCCCAACACAAACAGCACCGGAAAGCTCATCATCAGGATTTCGGGAATACGCCGAACGGTGGCACTCCAGTAGGCCTGTGTGATATGGTGGATCATCACAAAAAACCAGCTTCCCAGCGCAATCGACAGACAGAAGGTGTAGCCGATCAGGTAGGAGAAGTAGAAGCGGGAGGAAAACAGGTGCCCGTCTTCACCCCCCAGGCCCAGGATAACGCCCAGCACCAGCAGGACTGCACCGACGCCAACGAGCAGTTGCCACGTGCGGCTTTGCGCACCTAGGCGAAACTCGGGGGGGGCCGCCTCATCCGAGCGGCGTACCGGGTCAAAAAGTCTAAGCAACGGATTCATAGATCTCGTCGGTATTCAAATGAGGAAGAAGCCTACTGGCCGAGGCCCACGTTGGGGCTTTCGTTCTGAATGTTTTGCATCCGGTCTGCGGGTACATCGCCTGCACCGGCATACTGGCTGCGCTGCAAGGCCCGAATGTAGGCCACAATGGCCCAGCGGTCCTCGACGGGAATGTGATACCCGTACGCCGGCATGTTGCGAACGCCGTTGGAAATCACGTCGAAGAGGTGGCCGTCCTCAACGCCCCGCAGGAAGTCGCTGTGGTACGTCGGCGCCGGTACATAGCCGTAGTTGCCCCGCATAATCACGCCCAGGCCGTCGCCGGCTTGCCCGTGGCATGGGGCACAATAGATATTGTAACGTTTCTGACCGCGCTCCATTACAGCACGCGTGAGGGGAACAGGATTGGTCTGAACCAGGGAGCCGTCGGCCTCTCGACCGAAATACAGGCGGGTGTCTTCCCGGAGGAAGCCCCGGGCAATCGTTCCCGGTACGGGCTGGCGCATGGCCCGGCCGTCCGCGAAGAACGCGTTCGGTTCCTGGGCTTCAAACCGTTCCTGATAGTCCATGTTCAGGTTGGGGTGCACCGGCGGCTTGGAAGACGTCATGCCCCGGCAACCGGCCATAAACAGCAGCCCGAGGCAGAGGGCCGGGAGGAAGGTGAGGTGTTTCATGGATACCTTTTGGCTTGACATACAGGAGTGGGGTTAGGTGGAGGCGTCGGCATCCACCACACCGTGATCCTCAATCACTTCAATGTGGGTCGCGCCCAGTTGCTTGAGCAGATCGCCCGCCTGGGTGATGTCGAATTGGGGATCTTTGGCCTCAATGTGGAGGAAGAACCCGTCGTCCGTGGCTCGGGCAAAGCGCTCGGAGTAAAACAGGGGATTGTACGGTTTGGGCAGTCCGTTCAGGGCCAGCATGCCGCCCACAGCGGTCAGGGCCGAAAACAGGATGGTCAGTTCGAACATGATGGGCACGGAAGGCTCCAGTGCAAAAAACGGCTTGCCGCTGATGTTGAGTGGATAATCCACCCCTCCCATCCAGTACTGCATGTAGAACCCGGTGAAGCAACCCGTAATTGCCCCGATGAAGATGATAAAGCCGAGCTTGGAATCCCCCAGTCCCATTGCCCGGTCCATGCCGTGGATGGGGAATGGACTGTAGGTATCGAACCGTTTAAAGCCGGCCTCGCGCACCCCGTGGGCCGCGTGGTAGAGCGCGCCGGGGTTGGCAAATTCGCCGAGGACCCCGTAAGTCGTGCCCGTCTCCGGCTTGGAACCAAACAATGAACTTAGCATGGTTTAATGTGGGTTATGCAAGTAATAAATCGTATGCTCGTATAGTATTTCGTAGTGCGTAAGGGAAGTTGCCCTGATGTGAGAGGGCACCCTTACGCAATACGCATTACGCACTACGTTTCTGTTTCTGTTTCCGGTGAAGCCAATTCGGCATCGGCACTGTGGCCGTCTCCGTGCTCGTCATAAAAATGCGGGTTGGCTTCGGGCATCACACCCTTGACCTCGGCGATGGCAACCATCGGCACAAACCGCAGGAAGAGCAGGAACAGGGTCAAAAACAGGCCGAAACTCCCGACGAGCGTCAGCACGTCCACAATCGTGGGCGAAAAGTAGTCCCAACTCGACGGCAGGTAATCGCGGTGAAGCGATGTTACCGTAATCACGAACCGTTCGAACCACATCCCGATGTTGACCAAGATCGAGATCACAAACATAAGCGGGATGTTGCGCCGGAACTTCTTGAACCAGAAAAGCTGCGGGGCAAACACGTTGCAGCTAAACATCGTCCAGTAGGCCCAGGCATACGGCCCGGTGGCGCGGTTAATGAAGGCATATTGTTCGTAGGTCACGCCGGAGTACCACGCGATGAAAAATTCCGTGATATAGGCAAATCCGACGATTGACCCCGTCAGGAGCATGATGATGTTCATCTTCTCCAAATGGTTCAACGTAATCAGGTCCTCAATTTCGTACACCTTCCGGGCCGTGATCATAAGCGTTTGCACCATGGCAAACCCGGAGAAGATGGCCCCGGCCACAAAGTAGGGTGGGAAAATCGTCGTGTGCCATCCCGGGACGATAGACACGGCAAAGTCGAACGACACGACCGAGTGTACAGAAAGCACCAGCGGTGTAGCCAAACCGGCCAGGATGAGATAGGCACGTTCGTAATGCCGCCAGTGCCGATTGGCACCCGTCCAGCCCAATGCAAGGGCACCCATCACTTTCTGCCGAATTTTGCCTTTGGCGCGGTCACGCAGCGTGGCCCAGTCCGGGATCAAGCCAACATACCAGAACAGCACCGATACGGTACCGTAGATCGTGACTGCAAACACATCCCACAACAGCGGACTCTTGAACTGCGGCCACATCAGCATCTGGTTCGGAATGGGCAGCGTCCAGTAGATCACCCAGATCCGTCCGACGTGAATGGTCGGGAACAAGAGCGCACAAACAACGGCAAAGATCGTCATGGCTTCGGCAGCCCGGTTAATCCCCGTGCGCCACTTCTGCCGGAACAGAAAGAGCACCGCCGAAATCAGCGTGCCCGCGTGGCCGATCCCGACCCAGAACACGAAGTTGACGATGGCCCATCCCCAACCGACCGGGTTGTTCAGGCCCCAAACGCCGGTGCCGTTCCAAAACAACCAGGCGATCATGACAATCAGCGTCAGCAACCCGACAACGGCCACCCCAAACAACGGGTACCAGAGCTTCGGCGGTTTCTTCTCAGCGTGTTTCGCCACCAGTTCGGTTACATCGTGGAAGGTATGCCCCCCTTCCACCAGGGGTGGATCGGAAGCATGTCCGTCGCCGGAGATGCCGAGGTGTTGATCGTGTGTCGTACTCATTCGAAATTCTGAGTTTACGATTTACGTTGAAAACGTATTAAGAGACGTTTTCGAGGCTTGGGTTGGGATTGCGGAGCCGGGCCAGGTACGAGACCCGTGGTTTGACGGACAGTTCTTCGAGCAACTCATAGTTGCGCTCGTTCTGTTTCATCCGTACCACCTGGCTATTGGCATCGGTAAGGTCACCGAAGGTAATAGACTGCGAGGGGCATGCCTGCTGACATGCCGTCAGCACTTCGCCCTCGGCAATGCCCCGGCCCTCACGGCGGGCATCCTGGCCGGTCTTGCGAATGCGATGGATACAGAAGGAACACTTCTCCATCACCCCGCGGAACCGGACCGTCACGTTCGGATTCTGGACCATATGCACGGTGTCCGGCAGCGTCTTGGTCCAGTTGTAGAAATTGAACCGGCGCACTTTGTACGGGCAGTTGTTGGCGCAGTAGCGCGTCCCGATACACCGGTTGTAGGCCATCACGTTGATGCCGTCCGGGGAGTGCACCGTCGCGGCCACCGGGCAAACCGACTCGCACGGGGCATTTTCGCAGTGCATACACATCACCGGCATGGTAACCATACCCGGTACATGCGTATCGTCCCCGGTATAGTACCGGTCCAGGCGAATCCAGCTCATGTCCCGGCCCCGGCTGATCTGGTCTTTTCCGACGACCTGTATGTTGTTTTCGCTCTGGCAAGCTGCGACACAGGCATTACAGCCGGTACAGGTATTCAGATCGATGACCATCCCCCACTGCTGATCGGCGTACCGTGCGTCTGCATATCTTGGGTCTTTGGTCGGATGATCGTCCTCCCAAAGGGCGGGATATTCATCCCAGGGTTCAAGTTGCTGCCCTTCGCTTTCCAGCCGTTTAATTACATCACCGGCAAAGGTGGGCGTGGCCTTATATTCTTCAAGCGTTGCCATCCGGAAGATGGGGCGGCCTTCCATGGAGCCGTGGTCCTGCGTGGTTGCCACCATGTACCCACCACCCGCTCTGCTCACCTGGGCACCGGATACAAAGGATGCCCCAGCCGAGCGCAGCGGCGCTACATTTTGGCCCACACCGTTTGCCAATGGACCCGCACTGTAGATATCGGCATCGATATCGTAAATCGGCACATCCGGGGGGACCCGTGTGCTGTTGATGGCGCGGCCATAGCCGAGGTTCAGCGTCACGACGTCATCGGCATGGCCGGGGGCCACCCAGACGGGCAACTCAACCGACTGTCCGTTGGCGGAAATGGTAACGGTGTCTACGTAGTGTTTACCTGCATCGATTTCGTAACCGACGCCGAGGGCACTGGCCGTTGCCGGACTCATCATGGCGGCGTTGTCCCATGTGATCTTCGTCACGGCATCCGGGGTTTCCTGCATCCAGGCATTGTTCGAGAAACGCCCATCGTAGAGTTTGCCATCAGCGCGGAAGGACAATTCAATGCCATCGGCTGTGGTGGGCAGGGCAGCCACAGCGGCACCAATCGAAGCGGCGCCGGGGCTGGCGGCTGCAAAGGCCGAATCGGCCAGGAAACCGTCATGGACCACTTTCCGCCAGGCGGCCTCATAATCGCCCGTCAGGACGCCGCGCCATCCGTTGCGGATAAGTTCAAAGCTGGAATCGGTGCCCCCAGCCAGGGCATTGACCACATCCAACGCAGAATGGGCATCCGGGTAAAGCGGGGCAACCAAGGGTTGTACCACAGAGCGGGTACCATCAAAGGCACGGCCGTCGCTCCAGGCTTCCAGATAATGGGCCTGCGGCAGGTGCCAGGCCGAAGCCTGTGCGGTTTCGTCTACCCAGAGGCCCAGGTGAATCGTGTTGGGCACCTGCCCGAGGGCCTGGGCAAAATTCAATCCGGCCGGCGCGTTATAGACCGGGTTCACGCCGATCATCAACAGGGTATCCACTTGCCCGGCACTCATGGACTGGGCCAGTGCAGCCAGGGCTTCGTCTTGCGGTTGCCGCTGGGCTTCACCGGTATTCAGCAACTGAACGGTTGTGCCAATGTTGCCAAGGGTCTGGTTGATGGCGGCACACAAGGCATGCACAGCCGCAGGCTGGCCCGAACCGGACAACACAATCCCCTGCCCTTGATGGGCTCGCAGGTCATCCGCCAAGGCGGCAATCCAGGGGTGATCGGCGAAGGCGCTGCCAGCAGAAGCCGCTTCCGAGAGGCCGAGGCGGGCAGCCAGGGCCGCAGCAAATGCACCGATCTGGCTCGGCTTGAGCCGCAGGCGATGGTCGGCCATGCCGCCCGTGCCACTGAAGGCACTTTCAACCACGTAAAGCCGACTCATGGTGTCGCTGGTGGACATCACGCGGCGGCCATCGGCGTAGGTGCGAGCGTCGTGGGTATTATTGGGGTTGAGCGGCCCCAGAAAATCGGCATCCAGGCTCAGAATGACCTGGGCCTGATCAAATTGGTGAACGGTGCGGTAGGGCTGACCAAAGGCCATTTGTGTGCCTAGTGCAGCGTTATCGTCCCCGGTAGCTTCCCAGGTTACCCAGTTCAAATTCGGGTAGCGGGTGGCAAGCTGGGTGCGGAGTGCAGCCATCGTCGGCGAACTGCTGGCTTCGGCCAAAACGGCCACCTGGCCGCTCGGCTGATGGGTCCGGGCAAAGTCCGTAAAGTCATCCCATGAAGCCGCCGTGTTACCGTGCAGTACGCGCTTGGAACGGTCTGGGTCGTACAGGTTCAGGATGGAAGCCTGCTGGAAGATGTTGGATGCGCCCTGGCTAACGGGGTGTTCGGTATTGCCTTCGACCTTCGTTGGTCGCCCTTCATGGCTTTCGACGAGCATCGGGTGCAGGACCCCGGCCATCGGCATGGCGGTGGCATAAAACAACGGCAACCCAGGAATCACTTCCTCGGGTTTGCGGCTGTAGGGTAGAATTTGTTCCACCGGACGGCGGCAAGCGGTCAGGCCGGCCATCGCCATAGAGGCCCCCATCAGCTTGATAAAATCACGCCGGGAAGATGCCGTAGGGGCTTCAAGGGCATCCGGCGCAAATTCTTGCGCCTGTTGGGCCCGGAACGCCGGGGTCTGGTTATAATCCTCAAGGCTTCGCCAGGTCCGGGTGGTTTCGGATGCGCTGGCTTCAGCTTCGGCCGGACTCAGTACAGGAAGGTCGAGTAACATAGTCGAGGTATGCGTTCGCGGTGAACGTGGCAGGACATTAGTAGTGGCACGCGCCACAGGTCTGCGGCGGTCGGATATTTTCCTGACGAATCCGCTCCAGGTTCAATTCGATATAGTTCGCCGGGCGTTGGTAACCCATCGTGGTCACTTCCGAGGGTGGGCGCAGATGTTCTTCCGGATTGCGATGGCACTCCAGGCACCAGCCCATCGACAAGGGTTGCGTTTGCTCCACGACAACCATCTGGTCGACGCGGCCATGACAAGACTCACACCCCACGCCCACATTCACATGCACGGAATGGCTAAAGACCGCGTAGTCAGGCAGTTGGTGGACTTTCAACCACGGCACGGGATCGCCAGTAGCCCAGCTTTCCCGAACGGGAAGCAACTTAAGCGACTCGGTGCGAACCTGGCTATGGCAGTTCATACAGGTCTGCGTCGCCGGAATATTGGAGTGGGCGGCCTGCTGCACATAGCTATGGCAATACTGGCAATCCAAACCCAACTGCCCCACGTGGAGCTCGTGACTGTACGGCACCGGTTGTTCCGGGGCATAGCCGACATCCGTAAACTTGGGAGAGAAGTAATACCAGATAAGAAAGGTCAGAACGCCGCCGCCGACGATAACACCCAGCAGGGTAGCCATGGGCAGGCGGTTGGTCTTACGAGGAAATAGTTGTGGCATACGGCTTTGGTAAAGGATAAACCTCCGAAGCGGGATCTAGGTGTGGTGCTTCACCCATGGCGAAAATGTAGAATATGGGGCACCTTACGTGCTTTGAATTTAGGTTGAATACAAACCTTTCAATATTTACAAAACCGGTTTTTGGGGCCCATTTTTGGGTGATGGTGAAAAACTACGAAATCCATCTTCCAGATGTGCAGAACCTGACTTGCGGTTTTGTGAAGGTCTGTTGGCGTTGTAGCGAATTTGCGTCGAAGGACTTGCCAGGAAATACGACCGCCGGGCTTGTTGAAGGTGCGCGTTTTGTTTAAATTCCTGCAATTACATCAGATGTGACACCCCACTCCCCTGCGATGTCGACAACGTTCCACCCTCCGACATCAGAGTCTTTGGATTCGCATACTAAGCCTCAGGGCGGCTGGGCGAAAATGCACGCTTTGGGCCGAAACGAGTAGCCAACCCATAGGAAGCGGACCTCATCTAAAACATGCGAACCGGAAGTGAAGGTGTGTACATCTTTGCATTGGAAGGGCTGGTTCATCTGCAATGTGTGGCCCCTTTATGTGGGTGGATACTCCCGAACGCTCGGTCGAATTTGACCGAGCGTTATTTTTTTGAGACCAGGGGTCTGCAGCATCCCTTGATATTTTCTGCCACTTTCCAAAACTACCGTTCCTATCTTGGCGTATACACCGCTCATACTAAACAGAAACCGTCATGGACACGATTTATCTGGTGTGCCTCGTTGTCGGCGGGTTCTTCGTGGCCCTGTCCATTTTTGGCGGTGGCGACTCGGAGACCGACGTGGATGCCGATTTTGATGTGGATGTAGACGCCGATGCTGATTTTGATCTCGATGTAGATACGGACGCTGAGATCGAGCTGGAAGTCGATCACGCTGGTGGAGGGATCGGAGGCAGCGGGGTGGATTTTATTGATCTGTTCAGCCTACGCTTCATCTTTCTATTTGCGGCCTTCTTCGGCCTGACCGGTGTGCTGCTCCAGACCTTTGGTGCGCAAGAGCCCTTCACGTTCATCACTTCCCTGCTCATGGGCCTGGGCATCGGCCTGGGTGGCAATTACATCATCAAACGCTTTGGCTATCAGTCAGTATCCAGCGAAGTGACCCAGCGCGAGCTAGTCGGCCGCACGGCCAAGGTGATGCTCCCGTTTGACGGTGACGAGAAAGGCAAAATCCGCCTGCTTGCCCGCGAGCAGCAACTCAACTTAATTGCCCGTGGCGTCCCAGGGGCCGAAGAAACCTATGCGCCGGGAGATGAGGTCGTAATTGTCCGGCTCGACGGAAATGTGGCAGAGGTGATCAAACCGACCTAGTAGACCCCTGATTCGTTATCCTTGTATTGAAAAATTGAGGCTACCCCTATGGAATTTGCTTTTATCATCGCCGGTGTTTTGATCGTTGCCTTTTTGGCTATCATTGGCATCGTCCAGGCGAACCTTAAAATTTGCCAGCCCAATGAGGTGCTGGTCTTTAGCGGCAAGCAACGCAAGATCAGCGACGGTTCCAGCGTGGGCTACCGGGTCATCAAGGGTGGACGCGGGTTTCGCATGCCGATCATTGAGAAAGTGGACCGGCTGGACCTGACCGTGATCCCTATCGATCTGCGGATCGAAAACGCCTATTCCAAAGGCGGTATCCCGCTGACAGTGCGTGGGGTAGCCAACGTTAAAGTGGCATCTGGTGAACCAGAACTCAGTAACGCCGTCGAGCGCCTGCTCGGTAAACCGCGAGACGAAATCCAACTGATCGCCAAAGAAACCCTGGAAGGTAACTTGCGTGGTGTGCTGGCCCTGCTGACTCCGGAAGAGGTAAATGAGGACCGGCTCAAGTTCGCCAAAAGCCTCATCGAAGAAGCCGACATCGATATGAACGCCCTCGGTCTGCAACTCGACACCCTCAAAATCCAAAGTGTCGAAGACGACCGGGGCTACCTTGATGCCATCGGGCGGCAACAAACAGCCATGATTATCTCCGCCGCCGAAATTGTTGAAGCCGAGCGCAAAGAACAAGCCCGGCTGGTGGAAGCCAAAGCCGACAAGTCCATTATCCAGGCCGAAAATGAAGTACGGCTTGAAAAGGCCCGGCTGGATGCCCTCGCAGAGGCCGAAGAAGCCAAGGTCAATGTAGCCGCAGATGTGGCCCGCGCCCGCGCCGAACAGGAACTGGCCGAACAGGAAATCCTGCTGGCCGAAAAACGGCAGCGCAGTGAAGTCATTATTGCCGCCGAAGCCCAGCGCCAGGCCAAGGAAGAACTCGCCAAAGGGAACGCCGCCCGTATCTTTGAAGATGGCAAGGCCGAGGTAGAAGTCCTTCGCGAAAAAATGGCCCTCTGGCAAGAAGCTGGCCCTGATGCCGAAAAACTCTTCCTGATCCAGATGCTGCCGGATATCATGCGCGAACTGGTCAGCACCGTGCGGGACCTGAAGATTGATAAGATCACCGTCGTCGACAGCGGCCAAAGCCAGGGTGGTGGCGTACCCGCCGTCTTCAACCAGATTGCCGGGTCTACCCCTGCCCTGCTGGAAAGCCTCAAGGCATCGACGGGCATCGACATCGCTGGCCTCCTCCAGGGAACCGCCTCCGATACCCAGGGCACCGAACCTCCAGCATAGGAAAACCGGGATAGACGACTGTCGTCAAAGACCTTCGGGCACAAAAAAACGGCAGGCTGCTTTGAGCTTAAGCAGCCTGCCGTACATGCTAGCGCATTCGAGCCTGTTACGGGTTCGGAATCACCAGTTCCTGACCAACCTGGATCAGGTCCGGGTTATTGAGTTGGTCCGTATTGGCATTGAAGATGGCCATGTACTTCATGGCATCGCCGTAGTAATGCTTGGCAATCTTGCTCAGGGACTCACCGGAGGTAACCGTGTGCTTGTGGTAATAGTCGGTGTTTTTTACACGGATATCGGCGCCGATATCCGTGGGGCTATTACCGCCAATTTCCTTGATCTTGTCCCAGAGGAGGTTTTTCTCATACGGGGTATTCACGTGACCACCAATTTTCAGCTTCCCTTCTACTTCCTTCACGTATCCATCGGTAACGCCAAGTTCTTCGCCCAGGTTGAGCACGGGCTGATATTTTGCTTGCAGCGACATAGTGTGTTGTTGGTTTTGGTACAATAAATGGGGGTTGCTTCGAACCCTTTGTTCAGCTCAAGCGATAAGCCTATCTCTCACGGTTAACCAAAACGTATTCCGTAATTCGAAACGAGCGTAGCGACTAACGAAGTAATTGCGTAAGGATGTTGTACGCAATACTTTCCTGGCGCTACACGTGAGGTCTCACACAACTTGAGTTACATGTTTACAAGTCCCAGGGTGTTTCGGTTTCTTCGAGGGCCACTTTACATAACATGTCGTGGAAGTTGCGCACCGGTTCATCCGGTCCTGGTTGCCGTTGAACGTACTGTCCGTCCGGTTGCAGATCCCATGACAGGCGGTTGTCCATCAGGGCCAGATCAAGGATTTGCTTGAACCGTGTCTGCAACATGGGATCTTCCAGCGGCGCAATGACTTCGACCCGGTCGTCCAGGTTGCGGCGCTGCCAATCGGCACTGCCATAATAATACCGGGGGGCTCCATTGTTGTGGAAGTAGTAAATCCGCGTGTGTTCCAGGAACCGCCCAATCATGCTGCTGACGCGAATGTTTTCGCTGTAGCGCGGCAGGCCGGGCCGCAAGCGGCAATGCCCCCGAATCAACAGGTCAATCTGCACGCCAGCGGAAGAAGCCCGGTACAACTCCTGAATGATTTTGATGTCATCCAGGGCATTCATCTTGGCGATGATCTGCCCGTTGCCAAACTTTTTTTGATGCGTAATTTCCTTGCGGATGTGCTCGATGAAGCGCCGCCGCATGTCCCGCGGGGCCACCAGCAACTTCCGGTAGCGTTGTTCCGGCGAATACCCCGTGAGGTAATGGAAGAGGTTGATGAGGTCGAACCCCATGTCTTCTCCGCAAGACAGGTACCCGACGTCCGTATACAACCGGGCCGTTTGGTGGTTATAGTTGCCGGTTCCGATGTGGTAGTAGGCCCGGATGCCGTCGTCGTCTTCCCGGATGACCAGGGCTGTTTTGGTATGGGTTTTCAGGCCCACCAGGCCGTAGGTCACATGCACGCCGGCATTTTCCAGTACCTGACCCCATTCCATGTTGTTGGCCTCATCGAACCGGGCTTTCACTTCTACCAAGACGGCCACCTGTTTGCCGCGCTCAGCCGCACGGACCAGGGCCTTGATGATGGGAGATTCGTCTGAGGTTCGGTAGAGGGTTTGTTTGATAGCCAGCACCTTGGGGTCGAGGGCTGCTTCTTCGATAAACCGGGCCACACTGGCCGAGAAGGATTCGTACGGATGATGGACCAGGAGATTGCCTTTTCGGATGATCGAAAAGATGTCTCCGGCATCCCCGGAAGAGAGCTCTTCCCGAATGAGCCGGTTCGGCACCACAGGTTGCCAGGGGGTATACAGATGCTCCGGGAAGTTGTAGTTGGCCAGCTTCATGCAGTCTCGCACTTCGAGCAAGCCTTCGACTTCATACAAGTCGTCTTCGCCAAGATCGAGTTCATCCATGAGCAGGTGGCGAACGTGCTCCGGCATGGTTTTCTCAACCTGAATGCGCACCACCCGGGCAAACCGGCGTTCCCGCAACTCTTCCGAAATCAAATCCCGCAGATCGGCCGCTTCTTCTTCGTTCCGGCTCAGGTCTGCGTTTCGGGTTACGCGGAAGGCGCTTACGCTCACCAATTCCATCCCCCGAAACAGCTCGCTGATGTTGTGGGCAATGACCTGTTCGATGGGTACCAGGTGTATAGGGTTATCCCCCACTGGAATCCACCGCCCGCGTTGCCGAGGAACTTTCAGACGGGCAAAGTGCTCGGTCCCCCGCGTCGGATGACGGAGCAAAACGGCGAGCGACAGGCTCAGGTTTGAGATAAACGGGAACGGGTGGCTCGGATCAACGGCCAGCGGCGTCAGGATGGGATAGATGTTGCGCATGAAATACCCATGCAACGCTTTCTTTTGGGCATTGCTCAGGTTGGCGTAATCATCTACGTTTAGTCCGACTTTGTCGCGCAGGGCCGGGCGAAGCAGGTACATCCACGTCTCCTGCATGGTTTGCTGCATTTGCAGCACAGCCGGCCGAATCAAGGTCAACTGTTGCGAGGGCGTACGTCCATCTGGAGACAAAATGCGGGCATCAGCGGCTTTCAGGCGCTTCAGGCCCCCCACCCGTTTCAGGAAAAACTCGTCCAGGTTATTGGCGGCAATCCCCAGAAAACGTACCCGTTCGAGCAAGGGGATACGCTCATCCAGCGCCTGGTACAGGACGCGCCAGTTGAAGTCCAGCCAGCTCAATTCCCGATTAAAAATCAACTCGGGATGGCTATAGGACTTCAGCCCTTTGGGGGGCGGTACAGCCGTACCGGGCACGGAGAAGACGTGATGGGGAAGGGTCCCGTTGGAAGCAGGAGACGTTATCGTGGGTGCCGCTTCGTGTACATCGGCACCGTTGGTTTTATGTGTTTGCTTGGACATGGGGGTGCGGTTTTTCCTCGGTGAGCCGCTTCCTCGTTCGGCATTAATTCGCCATGAGATAGGCCTTGATGAAAGGCTCAAGTTGCCCGTCCATGACGCTATTGAGGTCGGTGACTTTGAGATCTGTTCGGTGATCGTTGACCATCGTATAAGGATGAAAGACATAGGAGCGGATTTGGCTGCCCCATTCAATTTTTTTCTTGGACTTGGCGCGTTCCTCCTTGGCAGCTTCCCGAATTTCCCGCTCCAGCAGGTAAATTCGGCTCTTGAGCAGCACCATCGCCTTTTCCCGGTTCTGCAACTGGCTCCGTTCCTCGGTACATTCGGCCACGACGCGGGCTTCTTCGCCGTTGGACAGGTTGCCGGTCCAGATCAACCGAACGCCGGTTTCAACCTTGTTGACGTTTTGCCCCCCCTTGCCGCCGGAGTGAAAACGCTGGAGTTCGACGTCGTCCGTGTTGACCTCCACCTCAATCGTGTTGTCGATTTCGGGATAGACAAAAACGCTGGCAAATGAGGTGTGCCGCCGCCCACTGGAATCAAACGGCGAAATGCGCACCAGCCGGTGTACGCCGGACTCGGCCTGGAGGTAGCCGAAGGCATAATCGCCCTCGAAACGCAAAGTGACACTTTTGATGCCCGCCACATCGCCTTCCCTGCGTCCCAGCAACGTAACCTTATAGCCGCTGGACTCTCCGTATCGGGTGTACATCCGGAGCAACATTTCGGCCCAGTCCTGGCTCTCGGTACCCCCGGCACCGGGGTTGATGGTCATGATGGCGTTACGTATGTCATCTTCATCCTGCAACATGTTGCGCAGTTCGAGGACTTCGAGCCCATCCTGCAACTTGGCTGCTTCATCCTGGATTTCTTCAAGGCCCGCATCAGGATCTTCGCTGACCAGTTCGATGAGGGTTTCCAGGTCGTCTCCGAGGGTTTTCAGGTGTTCGAAGGATTTGATCCAGTTTTTTTCCATGGCCAGTTCCTTCTCCACCACCTGCGCCGCTTGCGGATCATTCCAAAATGTAGGATCAAGCCGTTGGGCTTCCAGGCCAGCCACCTTTTTCCGGCGTCCGGCAATGTCAAAGGTATCCTCCGAGTGCGTCCACACGCACCCTCATTGCCTTGATGTCCTCCCGCGAGAACGTTGAAATCATTTCAGCCATAAGAAGCGGATACCTAGCCGGTCGTTTTTCTGAATACAGCATTGTCCGACTGGGGCCGGACGAGTAGGCGAAGCTGGGTGCCAATGACGCCACCGAGTGCCCCAATCAAGAGACCAATACAGAGGCTCAGACCAATTACAAAGAAGGAAGACCCCTGGAAGAGGTCGCCCATAATGCCGAGCAGGCGGCCTGTTTCGGCGGGGGTTTCCAGAAGACGCTGCATCAGCAACATTCCCCAACTCAGCCCCACACCGAGGGCGCCATGCAGCCCTCCCCACCGCCCTTTAAGTACCCCGGCCACAATGCCGGCAAGGACCACCCAGGGCCACCCCAAGAGGAGGTGAAGGATGAGGGCAAGCGCCGCCGTTAATAAGATGATCATCAGGTTGTGACAACATAATGGTCAATGGTCAAACGAGCGTAGCGACTAACGTAGTCATTGTCAACGGATGCCGCCCATTGACGCTTGTCGATTGCCCCTTTTCAATTGACCCTATTCGACTATTCAATTTTGCAGCGTTCCACGAATCGGGTGATCCGGGTCACGGCTTCTTCGATTTGTTCGAGGGCCGTTGCGTAGGAGCACCGGAGGTAACCGGCTCCACTTGGGCCGAAGGCATCGCCGGGGACGCACGCCACGTGTTCTTCCTGTAGCAGGCGCTGGGCAAAATCTTCGGAGTTAAGGCCCGTCGAGCGGATGTCCGGGAAGCAGTAAAACGCGCCTTCCGGCTCAAAGGTGGGCAACCCGGCAGCCCGGAAGCCGTCAACGATGGTCCGGCGGCGGCGGTCGTAGGCTTGCCGCATACGCTCTACATCTTCCTGGCATTCTTCAATGCCGGCCAGGGCACCATTCTGGCTCATGGTGGGTGCACTCATGATGATGTACTGGTGCAGCTTGTACATCGCGTCCCGAATCGCTGGGGGCGCACAAGCATAGCCTACGCGCCACCCGGTCATGGCATAGTTTTTCGAGAAACCGCCGAGGAGTACGGTTCGGTCCCGCAGGCTTTCGATGGCCGGGACGCACACGTGGCCGCGTGCGTAGGCTTCGCCGTAGACCAACCGGTCGTAAATTTCGTCCGAGATCACCAGCAAGTCATGCTTCAGCACCAATTCGGCAATCTCCTCCATATTCTCCTGACGCAACACGGCCCCTGTGGGGTTGTTCGGATAGGCCAGGAACAGCACCTTGGTCCGGGGGGTGATGTACCGTTCGAGGTCGGCAGCGGTCACCTGAAAATCGGTTTCAACCGAGGTCGGCACATAGACCACTTTGCCGCCTGCAAAAACGGCAGTGGGGCCGTAAGAGACAAAGCACGGCTCGGGGATCAGAATCTCATCGCCGGGGTCGAGCAAGGCCAGCATGGTGAGTTGCAAGGCCTCGCTCACGCCGACGGTCACGATGATCTCACTGCCGGGGTCATAATGGACGTTGTAGAGGCGGCTCAACTCAGCCGAAATGGCATCGCGCAGTTCGCTGATCCCGGCATTGGAGGTATAGCCCGTTTTCCCGGCTTCGAGCGAGGCAATGGCCCGGTCGATGATGGGGCGTGGCGAAACGAAATCCGGTTCACCGATCCCGAGGGAAATCACCTCATCCATGGTGGCTGCGATTTCGAAAAAGCGCCGGATGCCGCTTGGCGGTACAGTACGAACGCGTTCTGAAAGCCGCGTGTTCAGGTCCGGAAGCAGGGTCGTGGTAGCCATAAAGCGTCTAATCAGTCATTGAAGGGCCGTAAAGACGAGTGTGGATGCCAAAGGTACCACTTTTGGGGTCATATCAACAACCAATTTTCTATTGAGTTGTACCCAATTCTCGCACCCAAACTCAATAATTATTCGCAACCCTTTACTGATCCCCGGCGTTACTTTTGCTTTTATCTATTTTTTGTACGCTGCACGTTGGGTTTTACAGACATGTCCCCACAGGGCCCCGCGCTGACCTGACGTGTACCGTAGAACGTCGCACCCTTCGCTTGCACTCAGGGCAGGCTCCGAACATCGTACATAAATGTCAACCTTGACCTCGGCTGAATCCATCCTGGACCAACTTGGAATCCTCGATCAAAACCCTTGCATCTTCACCGGCACCAGAAGCGCTTATGCTACCGATGGGCCGTACCACGCCATTCACTCCCCCACCGACGGTAGTTTGCTCGGCCAGGTACAGTATGCCGGCCCTGCCGAATATGATGCTGTGATCAAACAGGCCAGCCAGGCCTTTGCCGAATGGCGGGAATGGCCCGCGCCCAAGCGTGGTGAAATCGTCCGGCAAATCGGCGATGCCCTTCGGCAATACAAACAACCCCTGGGCGAACTGGTCTCGCTGGAAATGGGAAAGATCCTACAGGAAGGACTCGGCGAAGTTCAGGAGATGATCGATATTTGCGATTTTGCCGTTGGCCTCTCACGTCAGTTGTATGGCCTGTCGATGCATTCGGAGCGCCCCCGCCACCGGATGTACGAGCAGTGGCATCCGCTGGGCATCGTGGGCATCATCTCGGCCTTCAACTTCCCGGTGGCCGTGTGGTCCTGGAATGCGATGATTGCTGCGGTCTGTGGTGACGTCACCGTCTGGAAGCCCAGTGAAAAAACCCCGCTCACGGCCATCGCCTGCATGCACATCATCAAAGACGTCCTCAAACGTAACGAAGTACCGGAAGGCGTCTTCAACGTGGTCGTTGGAGACCGGGAAATCGGGCAGCGCATGGCCAGCGACCGCCGCGTCCCGCTCATTTCGGCGACGGGTTCGACCCGCATGGGACAGGCCGTTGGCCAGACGGTAGCGCAACGCATGGGCCGATCCTTGCTGGAACTCGGCGGCAACAATGCCCTCATCGTCACGCGCCACGCCGACCTCAAACTGGCCCTCAGCGCCACCATCTTTGGGGCCGTCGGCACGGCCGGGCAACGGTGTACCACCACGCGCCGTCTGATCATCGAAGACGACATCTTCGACGAGGTCAAGGAAAAACTCATCGGGGCCTATCAAACCGTCACCCAACGCATCGGCCATCCTCTTGATGCCGATACCTTGATTGGTCCGCTGATCGACAAGGATGCGGTAAACCAAATGCAGGCCACGTTGAAAGAAGTGCAGGCCGAAGGCGGCACCCTGCTCTTCGGCGGCGAGGTATTGGACACGTTTGAATCCGGCACGTATGTGGTCCCGGCCCTGGTGGAAGCCCGGAATGAGTTCAAATCGGTCCAGCGCGAGACCTTTGCCCCCATCCTCTACCTGATCAAATACTCCACGCTTCAGGAAGCCATCGACATCAACAATGCCGTGCCGCAGGGCTTGTCTTCGGCGATCTTCACGGCCAACATGAAGGAGTCGGAATTTTTCCTGAGTCAGATTGGGTCCGATTGCGGCATTGCCAACGTCAACATCGGCACCTCAGGCGCTGAGATTGGCGGGGCCTTCGGGGGCGAAAAGGAAACCGGCGGTGGCCGGGAATCCGGTTCGGATGCCTGGAAAGCCTACATGCGGCGGCAAACGAATACCCTGAATTGGTCTGACGATCTGCCGTTGGCCCAGGGGATTCAATTCGATTTCTTGTAGGGACATGGCGTGCCATGTCCCTACAACGTCGTACGTTAATTCCGCAGGCGCAGTTTGATGACGTTTTCGACGTGATGGGTGTGCGGGAACAGGTCCACCGGCTGGACGGCCTCGATCTGGTAGACGTCGTTGAGCACGGCCAGGTCGCGGGCCTGGCTGTGGGGGTTGCAACTCACATACACGAACCGCTCTGGCCGGAGGTTGGCGATTTGTTTGACCACCTTCAGGTGCATCCCGGCGCGGGGCGGGTCTACGATGAGTACATCCGGGCGACCATGCTTGCGTACAAAATCCGGTGTAAACATCCGCATCAAGTCACCACTCGTGAAGGTGCAATTCGTGACCCCGTTGGCTTCCGCATTCTGCCGGGCATTGACGACGGCCGCTTCGATGAGTTCGACCCCCACGACCTGCTTCACGTGACCTGACATAAACAATGAGATCGTCCCGGCCCCACAGTAGAGGTCGTAGAGCAGGTCGTCAGGTTGGGGGTCTGCGAAGTCACGGGTAATGCGATACAGGTGCTCGGCTTGCCGGGTGTTGGTCTGAAAGAAGGCATTGGCAGCCATTTCGAAGGTATAGTCTCCAATCCGGTCATGCACCACGCCGGGTCCGAACAGGATGTGCTCGTCTTCCCCATAGGCCGTTTGTGCCGGGCCCGTGTTGATGGTATTGGCGAACGTGGTGATTTCAGGAATAACCTCCTGATAAAACTCGGCCAGGGGTTCGATGCGTTCCGGCACGTACCCATTCGTGACCAGGTTCACCATTAACTCGCCGGTGTGAACCGGCATACGCAGCACCATATGCCGCAAATATCCTTCCTGTTGATGGACATGCCAGGGTTTCCAGCCCCGCGCCTTGGCAAATGTGCGGGTCTTATCCAGAATCCGCATACCGACCTCCGGCAGCAGGTGGCACTCGTTCAGGTCCAGCACCTTGTCATACCGGCCCGGCACATGTAAACCGGCAGCGAAGCTTTTGTCCAGTGGAATCCCCGATGCGATTTCCCAATCGGCCAGCCACCGCAGGGCGCTGAAGGAAAACTCCATTTTGTTGCGGTATCCGTAGATGGGATCCGAAGCCAGTGGCAGCGGAACCTCCAACCCTTCGAATCCCCCCTGATAGCGCAGTGCTTCGGCTACGCTTTGCCGTTTGGCTTCAAGTTGGGCCTCATAGCTGACATGCTGCCACCTACAGCCGCCACAGGTCCCGAAGTATTGACAGCGCGGATCGGTGCGAAGCGGGCTGGGCGTCAACAACTCAAGCAGGCGTGCCTCGGCATATTTTTTCTTGCGTTTGAAAACCCGCGCCTTCACAACGTCGCCCGGTACGGCACCCGCTACAAAAACCACATAGCCGTTGATCCGGCTAAGCGACTTGCCTCGGTCTGCAAATTTTTCGATCTGAAACTCGATTTCCTGCCCTTTTTTCACGAGGTTGGGGGTTCATAGGTGTGATGGAGTGCCACAACTTTGCCTTCCTGTGCGACGATGGAGCGCCGCAAATTCTCATGTTGTGTGGTCAGATACCGGGCCAGGGCCAACCCTACCGCCATTCCGAGGCGTGGGTGCCGCTGCTCCAGCGTTTTGAGGTCGGGTCGGAAAAAACCCAGCAGACGAGTCGGGACCAAAACCTGTGCCGTTTCGGTGCGGCGGAACTCACCGGCCAGGGAAGCGGCCCCAAAGACGCCGAAGCGTTCAACGTCATGTACTCGATGCAGTTCACCATATTCATCTTCTGTCAGCAAAGCCACTTCGCCCTGCTGCACAATATAGAGGCCCAACCCCGGATCATGCTCATGGTAGATGTACTCGTCCGGTTTGTAATCCCGGTAGTGCATCACATGGGCCAGGTCTCGCAGATTGGCGGGGGTCATATCTGCAAAGAGCAGGGTATGCCGTAAGGTTTCAAGCGTACCCTTCACCAATCCAGCCTCCTGTTTCTGAAACAGGTTCTTCAACGCAGGCGGTAACCAGTCGGTGAGTGAAGACATTTTTATTGGTGATTTGCTTCGCACAGTCGGCTTCGCCTCGTGTGGTAATTTGTGATTGATAATTTCTGATTGGGCGTTCTAAATCAAAAACCACCAATTTAAAAGGCTTGGCCGATGCCGAAGTGTAATTTAGGACTAAATGCCCCTTCTGCAAAGAATCCTTCGGCGGGGTCCCGGATGCGGAAGGCCAGGTCCAACCGTACAATCAGGTATTGCCATGCAATCCGCACCCCTACCCCACTGCCAATACCCAGTTCCTGGGCAAGGTCCTGCACCTGAAACACGCCCCGGTCATCCCCTGGATGGCGTGGACCATACCAGGTATTTCCGGCGTCTGCGAAAAACGCCATGATCCAATCGGCCTTGAACACATTGCGCAAGATGGTGTTGCGAGATTCCATGCTGAGTTCCAGTTTCACATCTCCCCCCTGAATCAGGGATTCCCGATTGCCGGCTGGAATGCGCCCCGGTCCCAGGGTCCGCAGGTTCCATCCACGCACACTCGAAGCCCCTCCGCTATAGAACCGTCGGTCGAAGGGTACCACCCGGGCCCGCCCCGTAGGATGCGCCCACCCGCCGATGGCCTTCCACGCAAACACCGTGCGCGAGGTGATTGGCTTGTACCGCCGGAGGTCTACCAGAAAACGGATGTACTGCCGGTACACCAGCCGACGTACCCCAAAACCGGGCAAGGAGCCCTCTACAATATCGGGTGTAAAGACATAGCGGTCCAGCCAATAGGGCAGGTTGCCTCCCACTTCAAAAGAAGCTTCCCGGATATGCCCCCGGTCCCGCCGAAACAGGTTGGTGTTCGTCGAGCGCAGGGCGTAGCGCAAGGCGTTGTTCACCTGGGGCCGACTGTAATCTTCCAGAATCCGTTCGCGTTCAACGACGTCCTGAATACCGGTCAGGAAGCGTTGCGAAAATCCACGAAGGGTATCCGGGTCACTGAGGTCAAAATCGAGCAAACTGACCAGCGAGGAAAGCGTTGGCGAGTGGCGCATTTCGAGCCCGGCCTGGAGTGAGCCTCGCCCCCGAATGGTCAGTAGCAGTGAGGCCCGGCGGGCCTGGAGCACACTAAGCGACAGGCGAGATCGGGCATCATACAAATTCAGCTTGCGGCCCAGGCTCCGAAACGGCCAGATCAGATAGGGAAACAAGACGGAGGTTTCGATCTCGGTTTGGGCCGTGTTGAACAACCCTCCTTCGAGGTCGGCGGCAAAAGATGTTGAGCCTCGAATCTGAAACCGTTCGCCGCTACCCAACAGGTTGGCGTTTTTGTAAGCCACCCCACCACCGAGGCCCAATTCACCGCTGCCGGTTTCATCCCCCAACACAGCGGTCCGTTGCAGCATAAAGCTCTCGAAGCGAACCTGATGCCGGGGCCGGGTACGCAGTTCGATGCGGTAGGGCACCCGTGGGGTGGTGGTATCCCGTGCGGCAACAGGCCACGCCGGGACGAAGTCGGTAAACGTAAACAGGCCGATGTTTTCCAGGCGTTGTTTGGTTTCGATCAATCGGGCCTGGTTGAACCATTGGCCGGGCCAGAACTGTAGCGCTGAAGCCAGAGCACGCGGCTTGAGCCGGCTTTCATTTTCAATGTTGGACAGGGCAAACCCGGTGGTGGCGGTACTTGTGGGCCGTAGCGTGTCTACCCGCGCTGGGGTTTCTTCAGGCCCTTGCACCGTAAAGCTGATGTCTCCAAACCGCATCCGCGGCCCTGTGCCGATGCGAAATACCACATCGAAAGAATCCGGGTGTGGGGTATGGACCCTGGCGCGAACGGAATCACGGGAAACCCGGGCATACCCTTCGTTGCGCAAGAACGTCAGGATGTGGCGGCGTTCTTCCAGCAGGCGGCTTTCCGAGTAGCGCTGGTTTTGTGCGGTGAACACGACTGGTGTGCGGTCTGTCCACGGCCCTGGATTCAAGGAAGAGGCTTGTAGCAACACCTCACGCTGTTCCGGCGTAAGGCTCTCCAGCCCTTCATACCGAATGGTGCGCAGGTACGTGGCCGGGCCTGCGGCTACGTCAAAGACCACCCGAACATGGGAAGCCGCATCGTTCAGGGTGTCAATGCGGGTGGTTACGACGGTCTGGCGGTACCCTTCGCTTTGATAATATTGTTGCAGGCGCTCCTGATCATCTGCGACGACGGATAAATCCAGCAGGGCGGGAGGTTCGCCGCTCCCGATCAGTGCGCGCCGGAAGCGATCGCTAAAACAGCAGCCGCCGTCTCCCATGTTATACAGCCACAACCAGAGACGTGCACCGGGGATGCCCAGAAAACGACGGTTGGGCCGGGTCCGCAGTTGCAGTTGAATGACCTCAATGGGGAAGTGCAGATCACCCGTGAGCCGAACCTGGGTTACCAGCGGGGGTACTGCGGGGGATTGTGCACGTAGTGGGGCGGCTCCGGTCAATAATACCAGAACCGTCCAGCACAGAAGGGTGTTGCGCAAGGATGAGACCTCTACCTTATGCCGCCTCCCACAGCACAAAGATACGTAACCGAGCATTTCAGATCGTGAGGGTACCCAAAGGTGTCCTTTCGGTGTGGGATACCCGCTACTCGTCTTCGAAGTAGAAGTCGTCGTTACGGGTCGGGAATTCCGGCCACATTTCCTCAATGCTCTCGTACGGTTCTCCGTCGTCTTCCATCTCCTCAAGGTTTTGAATCACCTCAATCGGCGCGCCGGTTCGGTCTGCATAATCGATCAACTCATCGGTTGTTGCAGGCCAGGGCGCGTCTTCCAGGTAAGACGCGAGTTCTAACGTCCAGTACATGCCAGCCTTTCGGTACCAGAATAGGTTTTGGGGGTATCAGTAAGACCGGACGGCGATGTTGCCGTCACCGGGGGACTATAGCACCTCATGTGCATAAATGCAAGTCGAAACGGATACCGCATCAAAAAAACATGCGCGAATCATCCAAAAAAAAGCGGAAACACGAACCGTGTTTCCGCTGAAATAGGGGTATGGAGCCCAACTGCTTAGTCGATCCAGTCGAATGAAGTCTCCATTTTTTCGGACGCATCCCGAATCTTTTGGAACTCCTGCGGCTTCATGCTGAGCGCGAAGAAGTCGACCGGATTGAGGGTTTTATCTTTCAGGTCGCGCACTTCATAGTGCAGGTGTGGCCCTGTGGACCGGCCGGTGTTGCCACTCAGGGCGACGACATCGCCGCGCTTGACGCGTTGCCCGTGCTTGACATTAATCTTTGAAAGGTGCGCGTAGCGCGTCATATGGCCGGATTTCGGGTGCTTAATTTCGAGGGTCATGCCGTATCCGGCTTTGCGACCGGTGAAGGACACGATGCCATCTCCGGCGGCAAAAATGTCGGTACCGACATCGGCGGCAATATCCAGGCCGTGGTGCATCCGCTTGTTGCCGTAGATCGGGTGCGTCCGCATGCCAACGCCACTGCCAATGCGCTTGCCGTTGATGGGCAGGATGGCCGGAATTTCTTTCAGACGATCCGCACGGGCCTTGGCCATCTCGATGAGTTCCTTGTAGCTGGAGGTCTGAATCGTCATCTGGCGTTCGAGATTGTCCAGCGACTCGGCTGAGCGGCGCAGCACCGTGCGCGTTTCCGGGCTAAACTGTTGAAATTCGCCGTAGGTGTCCGTCCCTCCTACACCGGCCTTCCGGACATCCTCCGAAATCGGGCTGGCCTGAAGGATGGTACGGTAGAGTTCCTGGTCTTGCTCAGAGAAAGAGGAGAGTTGCTCGCCGAACTTCATCATGCGCTCTTCAGTCAGAGACAACTGGGAGCGAAGGGCATCGTTTTCGGAGCGAAGGGCAATGGCTTCCGGAGAGCCAACCACGGTCCGCAAGCTCCAGTACATGACCATGGCCAGAACCAGCGATATGCCAAAGATGAGACCAGCCTGCTTGTACCACTTACTGCGATCAGGCTCCACTTCCACAAAGGTGCATTGATCCTGATCGTAGTAATAATACCGATTCTTCATAGTGCTGCGCGTGTGTATAGACAGTACAACTTTTGGCTCCGGCTGTGCACCGAAGCCCTTTGAGAACCGATTTGAGCGATTACTACCGACGCCTCCTCGCATAGTGGCATCACTAAGCAAATTCGAACCCTATCGAATGTTCTCTGGCAGTATTAGTTGGACAGTTGATGCTAACCATTCGGTGCCGGTCAGGTCAGGCCCTATCGTGGTGACAGCACGGAATAGCCGACATCAAGCGTCCAAAACAGTGTGGGAAACCGCTTTCTCGGCTACCCGGAATATAGTTTTCGTGTTGAATTAGTGCAAATCCATTATCGGATTCTCCACGAAAAACCTGACGAAAAGCAGGCCGCTACTCAAAGTCGTGTTCAAAATATTCAATGCCACGCTGTGGCGACTTGCGATTTCCGGCGCTTTTTTCCTGAATTCGCTTCTGTAACCGCTCAGTAAACACCTGGGATGCGTTATACCCGTAATGATCAAGCAAGTAGTTCATCGCGATGACTTCACAGATCACCGTGATGTTCTTCCCAGGTACGATGGGCAGCTTTACACGGGGCAGTTTTACATCCAGAATGGTGTGGGTTCCCTCGACCATCCCAAGGCGGGTATACTCTTCCTCCGGGTTCCAAAGCTGCAAGTCGATCACCACCTCAATGCGTTTTTGAAAGCGGATGGCCCGAATGCCAAACATCGCCCGGATGTCTACCAGGCCCAGGCCCCGAACCTCCATAAAATGGGCAGCCAATTCGGTGCCGGAACCAATGATGACGTTGGCACTCTTTCGGGAGGCCACCACGACATCGTCTGCGACCAGGCGATGCCCCCGTTCAACGAGGTCCAGGGCTACTTCACTCTTGCCGATCCCGGCCTTGCCCTTGAGCAACATCCCCACGCCATATACATCCACCAACGAGGCGTGTACGACCTGTTGGGGTGCAAATTGGTCTTCCAGAAAATCCCGAAGGAAATAGGCAAATTCGGTCGAGGGCACCGGCGTACGATAGACGGGTACCTTGGCCGCTTCGGCCATGGCAACCAGGGCCGGATCAAGTACGTTGTTTTCAGTCAGGAACAGGCAGGGGATGGCATGCCGAATGAGGTTCTCAAAGGCCTGCTTCCGTGCTTCCGGGTCGAGGTGACCCAGGTATTGGTTTTCCGTGTTGCCCAGAATCTGCACCCGCTGATGGGTGAACAGGTCCACATAACCGGCCAATGCCAGGCCGGGCCGGTGCAGGTTGCTTTCCTTCACCAGCCGCACTTCGGCCTCACCAATACAAATAGGTTCGATGGGTACATGAACCGCACTGTCCAATTGGTCCACCATAAAGGCGACCGTGATGGATTCTTTCTTAAAGGCCTTGGCAGACGGCGGCATGGATTACCCCTGGATTTCGGTGATTAACTGAATTTCACGCAAGACGCCCTGCACGCGAAAACATGCTTCAAACTCGCCCTCATAGACGTTGGCCTTGCCACGGGTGTGTACCGTCCAGGCATGTTTTTCGGCCTGGGCCGTTGAGCAACCGATCGCTTTCACCAGTTGGAGGATCACTTCCTCAAAGGTATGAATCTCATCGTTGAAGAGGATGACCCGCCACGGCAGGGCCACTTTTTCCTCGTCTTCGACATCGACCAATACGTCCTGGTCCGGTTTGGCCGGGGTTTGTAAGCGCGGCCGGTCATCAGCCATACCATATGGATGCGAAGCGGTCCACATAGAAGTATTCACTCAGGCCACCGATTCCAATGCGATGGCATAGTCTTCCATGACCGGGTTGGCCAACAGCTTTGCACAGGCCTGCTCGGCAACCTGTTGAGCGGCTTCGCGGCTATCAGCCTCAATCCAGAGTTCGGCATATTTGCCCATCCGAACCCGTTCCACAGCTCCCATACCCAGGGCATCGAGGGCATGGTGTGTAGCCTTGCCCTGCGGATCCAGAATCGAGGGCCGCAGGGTAATACAAATGTTCGCTTTGTACACGTTGTATTTGGTGTTTGTTGGTGTGATGATTAAAAATGGGGTGCTGGTATTTATGCAGAGCGTATTGCGTGAACTTAGTCCATTATGTTTTACCAAAACAAGTCCCTTTCTGCATTTCCCGAGTATTCGGCTACTGTATCCCGGGCCGAAATTACGCAATACGTTTCCCGCACAAAAGGGGTCTGACACACACTTGAGTTATTATAGAAATCAGAGGCTACGTCTCTCCTCACTCCACCTCAGCATTCCAAACGGCCTGTCCAAACCGCAACACGGCCCGCCCGATGCTGAACAGAATGTAACACATGGCCGAAATAAAGAGGCCAACTTCCTGCAAAAAGACGGTAAGCGTAGCACCAATGAAGAAAAAAATCACGACCCAGCGATGGGATTTCAAGGCAACCGGCGTCAGTTTGGGAAAGGAATCAAACTGTACATCGGTCAACATCAAGGCCGAGAGGATCACCACAAACGGAATCAACACAGACAACCGTCCCAATGCTAGGCCATCAAACCATGAAGGATCCTCAAAGGTTAGAATAAACGCCACCAGCGTACCGGCGGCAGCCGGAATGGGAAGTCCTTCGAAGTATGGCTTTTTCTCGCCTTCCGACTCTACATTAAACCGGGCCAACCGAACCGCCCCGCAAATGGCCGGTAACGCTGCAATGAGTATACCCACCGTCCCAAACTGCTCAAAACCGTACTGAAAAATCAAAAACGACGGGGCTACCCCAAAGCTGACCAGGTCACTCAGCGAGTCCAGTTCAATGCCAAACGCGCTATCGCCCTGCGCCAGACGGGCCATCAAACCATCCAACAGGTCGAAGAATGCGGCCAACACAATTAACCAGGCCGCCCGCGTGAGGTGCCCCTCGCTGGCCTGAATGATGGAAACGAACCCACTGAGCAGGTTCATCAAGGTAAAAAACGACGGGACGGCAACCCGGCTCCGGCTCGGAACCTGAGGCGGACGCACCGGGCGCGAATCTCGATAGGCCGCCAGCCGTCGCCGCAGCTTGGGTTTGGACACCCGATGTACGCGGGGTCTCTTTTGATCAGCAGAATCCGGGACGGACACAAGCGTTGGGGTTTATCGTTTGGCGGCGGCTTGTTCGGAGGATGGCGCGTGGTGCGGAGCTATGGGCGGCAACGTACCGAGTATCGTCAACCCACCCTTGACCACATCGCCGACGGCCACCTGAATATCAACATCCAGCGGGACCAATACATCCATGCGCGAGCCAAACTTCACGATGCCGAACCGATCGCCGGCCTTGACTACATCGCCCAGATTGACGTGGTATACCACCCGGCGGGCCAGAAAACCGGCAATCTGTTTGAACAACACCGGCGTCCCACTCGGATGCCGCAGCCCCAGCACCGATCGTTCATTTTTCTCGCTGGCCTTGGGATGCCACGCCACCAGATAATCACCAGAAATGTAATCTACATACTCCATCACCCCATCAGCCGGAATGCGATTGACATGTACGTTCAACGGCGACAAAAAAATCGAAACCTGCCACGCCCGCCCCTTCAAATAAAGCGGCTCATCCACTTCCTCAACCAAGACCACCTTTCCGTCAGCGGGGGCCAACAACAACTGCCCGTTAGCCGCTTCGGCAGGGGGTGTGCGCTGGGGATCTCTGAAAAAGTACAGGGTAAAGGCCACCGTCAACAGCCCCAATATCCAGCACAACACGGACCACGGCGAAGACACCCCGTATCCGATGAGGCCCAATACTGCTGCAACCAGTATGGCGCCGCCGACAAGTCCGTATCCTTCAGGTGCAATCACATTATTGGTAATTGGTGATTGGGTACTCTTAAATCATAAATGACAAATCACAAATAAAATAGCGTTTTCCCATGTTTGCCGATGGGGTCTTGCAATGAAAAATCACGGAACGCCGCCTTTGGACCTTCGTTCAAGCCGCGTTTCTTACCTCCCTGCTATGCCGCGCGTTTCCTTTCATACCCTGGGCTGTAAACTCAACTACGCCGAGACCTGCACCCTGGCCCATCAGTTTGAAGAACAGGGCTACACGACGGTCGGCTTCGGCGATCCTGCCGAGATTACGCTCATCAACACCTGCTCGGTTACCGAACAGGCCGAGCAAAAGTGCCGCAATACCATCCGCCGTGCCCTGCGGGCCAACCCGGAGGCCTTCGTCATTGTGACGGGTTGCTATGCCCAACTGCATCCGGAAACCCTGGCCGCTCTCCCCGGTGTCGATGCCGTGCTGGGCGCATCCGAAAAATTCCGGCTGTTCCATCTGATCGATTCCTTTTCGAAAACCGAAAACACACAGGTGGCCGTCTCTTGTATCGATGAGGCCACCGACTTTGGCCCAGCCTTCTCGGCAGGGAGCCGGACCCGTGCTTTTCTGAAAGTTCAGGATGGGTGCGATTATACCTGTTCCTTCTGTACCATTCCCCTTGCCCGTGGGGCCAGCCGCTCCCATCCCATCGACCAGACCCTTGCCCAGGCCCAGCGCCTGGCAGAGCAAGGCTACCGCGAGGTGGTCCTGAGCGGCATCAACATCGGCCTGTATGGACAAGAACACGGGGCAAGTTTTTATGACCTGATCCGGTGCATGGATCGGGTGGACGGCATCGAGCGGTTTCGGATTTCGTCGATTGAGCCGAACCTGCTCTCGGATGAGATCATTGATTTTGTAGCGGACTCGGACAAATTCCAGCCCCACTTCCACATCCCGTTGCAAAGCGGGGATGATGAGGTGCTGGGCAAAATGCGGCGGCGTTACCGGCGCGGCCTGTACACGGAACGCATCACCCGCATCAAACGGCTGATGCCGCAGGCCTGCATCGGCGTGGATGTAATCGTGGGCTTTCCGGCTGAGACCAATACCGCGTTTATGAACACCTGGGCATACCTCGCTGACCTCCCGGCCTCGTACCTGCATGTGTTCACCTACTCCGAACGCCCGGACACCGCCGCCGTCAACCAGTTGGAGCACATGGGCGGTCCGTCCGTCCCCAAGGCCGAGCGCAGTCGACGCAGCAAACGGCTGCGCCTGCTCTCCGAGCAAAAACGGCTGGCGTTCTACGCCGAACACCTCGGCCAAACCCGCCCCGTCCTGTGGGAGCACACCGCCCGTACCAATGGCGCCATGACCGGCTTTACGGACAACTATATCAAGGTCGAAACCAACTATGACCCGGAACGTGCTGGATGCATCGAACCCGTTCCCCTTTGTAAACTGACCGAAGCCGGTACGGTGCGTGCTGCCTAGGCCGTGTTGACAATTAAGCGTAAACGTCGTTTTTGGCCCGTTTCGGGCCGATAACCGGCCCTCTTGGCCCACTCTGCGTTGCATTTCTCCTGAAATGCGATCCCCGATGATGGATCGGGGGCATTGCAGTCAAAATGCGCCTTGATTGGGCCTGGGCCGATCCACGGCCCTAACGACCTCAAAACCGCCTGTTGATCTAATGGTCAACACGGCCTAGTGTTTAACTTTTCTTTTAACTTTTCTTCCGCGGTGTTCAACCAGCGTCTTTTTTTCACCCTTGTCTTTGGTGCAACCCTGGTTGCACCGGTGCTTGCACAAGATGCTCCAGACCGTCCTCGTGTGGGCCTCGCCCTGAGCGGCGGAGGCGTACGGGGGTTTGCCCACGTCGGGGTCCTCAAGGTCCTGGAAGAGATCAACATGCCCATCGATTACATCGCCGGGACCAGCATGGGCGGCATCATCGGGGCACTCTACGCCTCCGGCTACCGGGCCGATGCGCTGGAAGAACTGGTATTGACCACCGACTGGTCCCGCTTCTTCGCCGATGCCCCCGCCCGACGCTACCTCGATATGGATGCCAAACGCCGCGACGGTCGGTTCATCGGCTCCCTTCCCATTTACAACCGAACCCGCCTCGTCCTGCCCTCTGGCCTGATTGCCGGGCAACGCATTGCCGAGTTTATGGCCCGGCTCACGTGGCAGGTCCATCACATCGAGGATTTCACCCAGCTCCCCATTCCATTCGTCTGTGTAGCAACTGACATTGAAACCGGCAAAGCCGTGCCCTTACGGGGGGGCTACCTGCCCCAGGCCCTTCGCGCCAGCATGGCTGTGCCGTCTGTGTTCACGCCGGTCAAACTGGGCAATCAACTGCTGGTAGACGGCGGCGTTGCCCGAAATCTGCCCGCACAGGATGCCCACGACCTTGGGGCCGATATCGTGATCGGGGTGGATGTTTCTGCCCCACTTCGTACCGACGCGGAAATCCGCTCCTTTCTGGACATCCTGGACCAGACCGTCGGCTTTTACATGCAACTTTCCACTGAAGCCCAGCAGCGTTTGGTGGATCACCTGATCCTGCCCGAAGTGGCCGGGTATGGCCTGTTTGACCTGGATCAAACCCAGGAGATGATCCAACAGGGCGAAGCTGCTGCCCGCCGCATCCTCCCTGAACTGAAAGCCCTGGCCGATTCCCTCAACAGGGACGCTGGACCGGCACCGGTCTACATTGCGGCCCCACTGGATTCCGTGTACGTCACCGATCTGCGCATCGAGGGTCTTCGGAATACGCCACGCCGCCTGGTCGAATCCCAATTAGACCTGACCCTCCCGATGTGGCTCACTGCCGATGCCCTCAAAGACGAAATGGACCGGGTGTACAGCACCCAATTCTTCGAGCGCGTGACGTACCAACTCGAACCCATGACAAACGGCACCCGGTTGGTGATTCATGCGCTGGAACGCCAGGATGACCTGCTCCGCTTCGGGTTTCGTTACGACCCTGAGGAAGGCCCTGCCCTTCTCTTGAATGCCACCTACAGTAACCTGCTTGCCCGGGGGTCGCTGCTACTCAATGAAGTGCGTTTGGGCGAACACATCACGGCTTCATCCGAGTACCTGGTCGGGCTGGGCCGGCGAGACCGACTGGGGTGGAGTACCCGTGCAGGGATACACATCCAGAACTACAAAACCCCTGCTACGTCAGTCTTGCCATTTGTTGAATTTCGGACATCTGTCTATTCGCTGGAATCAAGCGTGGCTACCTATTTCTCGACCACCGGCCTATACGGCATCGGTATTCGAGAAGAGTTGAGTACCATCAAGCCGAAAGTGGCCCCACCGGACGTCGAAGTGGAGCACACGCACCTGCAAATGTTGCACAACACGTTCTGGGTGGATTCCATTGACCGGGCAGTGTATCCACGCCGGGGTCATTTTTTGTACTGGCGCAACGAAGGCACCACAGCAGCTTTGGGGAGCGACCTGACGTTCTCGCAGCATCGGCTCCTCTGGCGCGGCGCATTTCCCTCGTCCATCGACCCCAACCTGAGTGTACATACCGGCTTACAATGGGGGGCGACCTTCGGAGACCCCGTGCCAGTGCATTACCGCTTCCGACTTGGCGGCATGAATACCTCAGATTTTACGCTGGGTCAGTTTGTTGGCCTGGAAGTGGGTGATCGCACAGGCCGGTTCATGAAAGTGCTATCGCTGGCCCTGCAGGCCGAGGTGATCAAAGACCGGTTTTTGCTGCTTCACGCGAACGTCGGCAACACCACCGAAACCTGGAACTGGGCATTGTCCGAAGAGGAATTTGAATGGGGATTTGGCCTCACGCTCGGGGCGCTGACGCGCATCGGCCCACTCGAAGCCACCTTCGCCACCAGCTCCCGCAAAGAATCCCTCCTGAACATCAACGTAGGCTTCCGGTTCTAGTCATTAGTTTAGCGGTTTCAGGCAGCTCTTGTCTTGTTAGAGGCCGCAGAACCGCGATGTTGTCTATGTTTTTCTGCCAAAGTGGACCAAAAACCCACTTTGGGTAAAATTCCACACTGGTACAGATGCTCTCTGGTGATCCAGGTCACATCATGAAGGCTCGGCCCCTGTTTACTCAGGTACCAAGGCCGATAACGCGTCAAGCTCACCTCGGCTTCGGTCTGCTCAAGCCGACGGGCCAGAAACAGCACCTGGGCTGCGGTGACGATCAAGCGAAAGGCATTGATTGAGACAATGCGACGATACCGCCGACACCGATCCTGGCCCAAGCCCAGGCTCTGACGCGCCTGCCAGATCGTGATCTCAATCGACCACCGGGCCTTGTATTCATCCAACACCTGTTCAGCATCCAGATTCAGCGCCGTTGTGAAGTAAGCCTGGATCCAGCGATCGCGTTTCCATTTACGGCTAGCTTGCCGCCAGGCGAGACGGCGTACCAAGACCACTTGCAGATCCACTTCCGGCATCACACTGTGCCAGCGACACCGAAGCAGATACACCTCAACGCCGGGTTGATGCTCACGCCAGTCGTCTTCGGCCAGCGCCAACTGTTCAGGCGTTCCCAAACGAGGCCCTTTCTTGGCCTTGCGACCCCGACCACGACGCGGCACAGGCCGTGCGTACAACGGACTGTTCTTCGACAAACGACCGATCACATCGACTTGACCGGGCAGATCACGCAAAAACTGCTTCGTGGCATAATTGCCGTCTTGAACTGATAAAACGGCTCTATCGGTGCCCACGACGCCGACAACGCGGTCGAGCATGGCCCGTGCCAACGCACTCGGGCTCTGATAGACCACATCAAGGGCCTGGTCCGAACGCACATACAACGCCAGACCGATGGGCACCGAGATGTACTGGTCAGGCCAGGGCTTGAGTCGAATCAACATTTCAGCTATGATGAACTGCAAGCCCCACAGCGTACGATATTCCTGGCGCGCCGTGCCGGCCCCGTTGCGAAAAGCGGCACAGCCGTCAATCGATCGGCCGGTTTTCTTACATGTAGTCTCGTCAAAGCGGACACGTACCGGTTCATGTTCGGGCACAAAACGGGCCGCGATGGTGATCACGGTGATCCAGAGCCAGTCGAGTTTGTCATAGAGTGGACCACCGATGAAGACATAGAAACGGGTAAAGTGCTTCACGGCCGTGGCCCCACTACGCCAGAGGTAGTTGGCAATGGTGTGTCGACTCGGCGACAGACAGAATCCGAGTGCGAGTATCAGAAAGCTTTGCCGCGCACGTTGGTTGAACAGGTCGGCAAACTCGGTGTCAAGGAACGAACCAAAGTCAGTACGTATAAACGAATCCACGGCGGTGCTCTGAAGGTGAGGTTGAAGGATGACAACTCCCTCACTTCTCAAGTGCCGTCGTGTTTCTTTTTTACATCAAAGCAGCGCCATTTTTCGCTAAACTAATGTCTAGTGCACCGGCTAGCTTATTCTGCCGGGTTTCGCTCGGCCCTGTAGGCTGTGTTTGCTCTCTTGCTGGTCGGCAAGGTGAGTACGGCAAAACCATCCTTGCACCACAAACACAAAGCTGTCCCCTCTTCGGTTGAGGAGGGGACAGCGCTATCACGTTAACCGAAAGGCCATGATGGATCAAAGGTGGTCAGTTGATCACAACCGTGTAACTGAGTTCAACCTTGCAACTCGCCGCTTTGCTGACCGGTACACTAATGGGCGTATTGCTATCCTCAGGGAGGTTGCTCCACCCGGTCGGCCCGAAGGTATGGGTGGCCGTATTGCTCCGGTTCAGGTCATTGTAGTTGGGGGGGCCGAAAGGCGGATCGTCCCGCTCCCGGGCCGCGAGCTTGACGGAAAACTTTTCCCCCTCCCGCCGCTCGGCAGTGAAGGAAACCTGCTGGTTTTCGATTAACGCAACAGATCGAACCGAATTTAATATTCCTTCATCAAACCTTAACAAATCATTTGCTGCCGCGCCGCCGCGCCCAGGCCAGTGCCACACTTGCCAGAATCGCCATCCCTCCTGCCACAACGTTGAACAGAATGTCACGGGGGTCAAACACGCGGCTCGGCAGAAACATCTGGATGCATTCATCAACCACTCCGAAAAACGCGGTGGCCAGGGCAGCAAGCAACGCAGGCACGGGAACGTTTTTACCTTGGCCCTTGCGCTCCAGTAGGGCCTGATGTATGAAAACGGCGACCACGCCATACTCGATGAGGTGGGTGCGTTCCTCGGGGATCGTCATCCGGACGAACACCATGAGGTAAGCCGCCGCGATGCCCAGCACTACGGCAATCTCGGCACCCCCCGGCTTCGTCTTGAGCCCATGCACCACGATGGTCGCCCCCACCAGAAGCATGCCGAGGACGAAAGCGGCAACCAGCAAGCCACTTTCGCGCAAGGCCCCGGCTAGGGATCGCGTCAAACCAAGCGTCCCGTAGATCGCCACCAGGACGGCAGCGGTCCAGAGCCAGAGGTGTCGTTCCCGTTTGGAGGTAAATAAAGCCATAGCGTACGCCCTTCCTGCCCCATTGACCTTGAACGCGTCAGGACTGCGGGTTGCTCATCCGCTTCACGATCCAGCGGTTGCCCGCGATCAGCAGGAGCAGGATGCCTGCCCATTGGACAAGTACCGTCATCAGACTGGCCGGTTGAAATGGGTCATACCAGTTTTCATCGACGGAATCGGCCAGCCACCACACCAACAGCGTCACAGCTGCAACAGGGATGAAGTATTTGACAACATAGACCCACATCTTACTGACCGCCCAATCCTCACCCTTGCCCAACAGGTATTCTTCCCGCATGTTGCTGACCCCGTTTTGTATGACGATGAAGGCGACGAAGGCCCCTGAGATCATCAACGCAACGCCCCATACAAAATCCTGATTGCTCAGAATTTTGAGGTTGATGGCAGAAGGAATGCCAAACAGATAGCTGACGCCCACAACCATGCCAATGGCCTGGGGTCGGCTGAGGCCCGCATCGATACAGACCCGCGTGGGCAATTCCAACTGGGCAATGAGTGAAGAGAACCCGGCAAAGGTCAGGCCGAGGAAGAACAGGATGGCAAGCGGGCTTCCCAGAAACATCCTTTCAAAAAGCTGGGGCATCCAGATGAAGGTCAGCCCCGTTGAGGCCGGGCCGCTGGTCTTCATGACCTCTAGAATTTCGGCCTTGTTCATGCCCAATTCCACTTGCAGGATGGAAAAGACCGTTGCGAAGATCATCAGCGCAGCCAGCAAAGAGACCGTGTTGTTGCCCACGGCTGTAGCAATGGCATTTTTGACGATGCCCTGTTTGGTGCTCATGTAGGCGGCGTAGGTAAGAAACAGCCCCCATCCAGCACCGGTATCCCAGGCGTTCTGCGTCAAGGCTTCAATCCAGATCTTGGGTGCCCCGAGTTGACTCCATTCCGGCGTAAAGAGATACGCGACGCCCTCCATGGCCCCCGGCAACATAAGCGCACGCACAACCGAAACGATGACGATCACAAGAAGCGTTGGCACGAGTACTTTGTTGACGCGCTCGATAGAGCGGACCCCTTTCCAGATGGCAAGCGCGCCAAACCCCATCGCGATCCCGTGAAACAAGAGCGGCCAGCCACTGCTCTGGTAATCATTCCATACAGACATGGCATCCGCAGTCGTCATCGGCAGCGGCTGTGTGACCATCTGGATGAGATAGAAGATGCACCATCCCACAACGACAGAATAGAAGAAGGTAATGGCCGTTGCCACGAAGGCCACAAAAGCCCCCATCCAGGCAAACCGTTCCCCGCCGGCCTTGATAAAGGTGCTGACCACACCAACGCGATGCTTTCTCCCCCACACGTATTCGATCATGATCAGGGGGATGCTCCAGGCAAAGAGAAACACGAGCCAGGCTACCAAAAACGCACCGGCCCCCGCCTCCCCACCGTTCTGGGCGGCAATGCGCGGAAAGCGCCAGATGTTACCGGTACCAACCGCGATGCCCAGTACACTCAGGAAAAATCCCCAGCGGGAGGAAAAGCGCTGTGTGGTATGTTCTAATCGTTCCGACATAGAATCTGATGGCGTTGATGAGGAGGAGCCAGAGCGGGTAGAACATACAAAGACCGGCTGTAAGTCGCACATGCGGCGTCAATCAGGTCAGCCCTTCTGCTCCAGACGCTCAAACGCGCTCAGCCCCCCAGACCACCACATCAATGCGCCGTGCGAAATGCAGTAACGGGGGTGCATCTGCAACCTGAAGCCCATGCAGGGCGAGCATGGAGTTCTCAAGCCACTCGGCTTCTGCGGGTTGCAATGACCAGGGCAGGTGATGAACCTCATTGCGTAGCAGCGATCCATCAGGGGCCTGGGCATACAAACAATACCGTTCCGTGAGCCAATGCTCAAGCGCCCCCGGCACGGATCTGTATGGGGCACCCGTGGGACGATACCGACATCGGAGCCACGCCGCTTCTTCATGACGAGATGAAGTAAAGTCGATGGCATCGCCCGCTTGCGTCAGGGACATTGCCGCATGGTAATACGGGAGGTAAAAAAACCGGCGGGCGGCCCAAACCGCGAGCGGATTCGCGGCATCCAAACTCAGAAACCAAACCCCCGGCTTGCCTTCGGCTTCGACGTAGAGCCGAACGTTGAGTTCGGGAAACGCCGAAATCCAGGGCAGGTCAGGCAAAGGTCGCCGCATTACTCCGGCCATTCTGAACGGCACCAGCCCGATCCATGACGTGCCGTCGTATTCCTGTATTTTCAAGTCCGGCGGGACAAGATGACGCAGGCTCGCCGCAGGAATCGGCCAGTGAGCAAAAAGCAAATCACACCATGATTGTCGCCAGGTCCAGGGCTTCGACGGCAAGGCCCAGGGGCGATGATCGGTTTGAGAAAAGGCAACGTGCATGGTGTTCATAGGGGTTCAACAGCAGATCAAAAACATTGCTAAAAGGTAACACGCCCAACTGAAAATCACGATCTTTTCGCGCTCGCCCGCTGCCCTTTCCCTTCAGCCGACAAACGGCGGTCAGGTCTTGCCATGTTCAATTCCTGTGTCTATGTTGCTTTGCCTGAAACCTAAACATATCCATCCACCGGGAAGGACTGACAGCCATGAGAACATCCAAGGTCATTCATGTGGTGAGTTGCCATGCAGAAGGGGAAGTTGGAGATGTGATTGTCGGGGGCGTGGCCCCACCGCCGGGAGACACCATTTGGGAGCAGCGTTGTTTCATCGAAAAAGACGACCGTTTGCGGCGCTTCGTGCTGAACGAACCGCGCGGTGGGGTATTTCGGCATGTGAATCTGTTGGTTCCTCCCAAAGACCCCCGCGCACAGATCGGCTGGATCATCATGGAGCCGGCCGATACCCCACCCATGTCGGGTTCAAATTCGATCTGCGTGGCAACGGTGGTTCTTGACACAGGCATCATTCCGATGACTGAGCCGGAAACGGAGCTTTTGATCGAAGCCCCAGGGGGGGTGGTGAAAGCACGTGCGCGGTGCCGAAATGGCAAGGCGGAACGTATCACCATCACCAACGTGCCCTCGTTTGTCGATAAACTGGCATGTTCGCTGGAAGTGGAAGGCCTCGGCACCCTCACCGTCGATACGGCCTACGGCGGCGACAGCTTCGTGATTGTCGATGCGGTTGAGTTGGGTTTTGAAATCGTTCCGGAAGAAGCCTGTGATCTGGTCGAGACGGGCATGAAGATCACCCATGCGGCCAACGAACAGTTAGGGTTCAGGCACCCCTTGAATGCCGAGTGGAATCACTTGTCGTTCTGTCAATTTGCAGGGTCGCTGGCTGAAGAAGACGACGTACTGGTTGGGCCGAACGCGGTGGTCGTCCGCCCGGGCAAGATTGATCGATCACCTACAGGTACGGGATGTTCCGCACGCATGGCCCTCCTGCACGCGCAGGGGCGTATGAAAGTCGGGGATCGGTATCGGGCGCGGTCGATCATTGGGTCCGAGTTCACGTGTGGGATTGAAGCAGTGACTTCTGTTGGAGAAACCCGTGCAATCGTGCCGACGGTTTCAGGCCGTGCGTGGATTACGGGCACCCATCAGCTCATGCTTGATCCAGACGACCCCTGGCCCGAAGGGTATCGGCTGGCCGATACGTGGCGCATTGAAGTGTGAGGGATTGCTCTACATTTTGGGGTTATGCGCTACCCCCCCGGTACCGGCTTTGGGAAATAAAAACGGGACCTGCATCATTGGTGCAGGTCCCGCATCTATGGGTAGCGCCGGAGGTTACTTGACCAGCATGATTTTCTGGGTACTTGTAAATGACGCACCTTGTACCCGGATGAGGTACGTCCCGCTGGGCAGATCGCTGCCCGCATCAAATGTAAAGGTGTAGCTTTCCTGGCCGGTCAGCAGGCCGTTGTGGAGTACATCAATCAGTTGGCCCATCACGTTGTAGACGCCAATCTGGACCTGTTGATCGCGGGCCACCATGAGCGTAAACTGGCCTTGCGGATTGAACGGATTCGGGTAGAATTCGCCCAGCGCGTACCCTTCGACCAGTTCGCGAGTGGCTTCGACAACCTCGCTATACTCAAACGCTCCGTCGAAGTCGATTTGCTTGAGGCGGAAGTGGTGCAGGCCATAGTCGAGCCCTTCAATGCGGAAGGTGTAGGCTTGCGGCTCGGTAGTGGTGCCGTGGCCGTCGACCCAGGCGAGGGTTTCAAAGACGTCTTCGGCGATTTCACGCTGCACCTCGAACCCGGCATTGTCCGTCTCGCTGGCCGTTTGCCAGTTGAGCACGGCGGTATCGTCTTCCAGGATCACATCGAAGCTGGAAAGTTCGACGGGCAGTAGGTCGCTGTTGATGGCCAGTTGGGCACTGATGATCACATCGGCCAGGGATTTGCCATGGGCGGCCCCGCTGGGCACCGTGGTGCTGGTTTGAAGCACCCCTGTAAAATCCCCAGGGCCGAAGGGCAGGCCGGTGTTGGTGAAGTCATTGGTCAGCGCATCATTGAGCACATCTCTTATCAACGGAAAGCCATCTACGCCGAACGAGGTGGCATCGGGCATGAAGAAATCTGCCAGGTTGGTGTCCATGATCTGGATATGGTTGTTGGCATTCGCCAACGTGGCACTGTCACCACCGGCCGAAGCGTCCACGTCAAAATCGGCATATTTGAACAGGGTGATTTCCAGCGAGGGTACCCCGGCGGGGTTTGAGATGGTTAGCTCTTCCAACAATATGCCAGAGTTGCCGCCGTTGGAACCCATCAAGGTCAAGACGAGCTGCGCACCGAAACCCCGGCCATCCACATCGTTCCAGGTCAGGGTCGCGGTATTCCCGACGTAGTTCTGGGCATCCGGTGGCGGAAAAACGGTCTCCTGCTGATCGCCCTGAATACGGTACCACCACCAGGTAGCAAACAGGTGATCGGTGCCGGTCGGCACTTCAAAGTCTGCACTCATGCCGCTGCTGCTTGTGAAATTATTAATATCGAAATTGGTCCCGCCGTCTGTGATGGTGCCCTGAGCAAGCAGGGTCAGGGGCAAACAGCAGAGTACAAAAGCGATTACGAACAAGCGTATGGTAGGATGTGATTTCATGATGCGAAGCGGTTAAATGAGAAAGACTGCACGCGTCGGTGCAGGACAAACAGCGCCTCCGGATTCATCTCCTCCTAATGTTAATAGTAATAAACAAATGGAAAAAAGTAAACCGTGCCGTAAAATTAGCACCGGATACCTCTGCACGAAAGGGGATGGCCTAAATGCCGGAGGCGATGAGCAGTTCGATGTCGCGGTGGGCCATGCCGAAGAGGCCGGCGAGGCTTTTCTGGGTGAGGTGGCGGCGGTAGACGTAGGTGCCGTTGCGCAGGCCTGCATTGCTCCACAGGGCCTCATTGATGCTCCCGGCCTCACCGATGTTGAGCAGGTACGGCACCAGTACATTGGTTAACGCATCGGTGGCGGTGCGGGCGGCGTTCGAGGGCATGTTCGGGACGCAGTAATGCACCACGCCGTGGCGCACAAACGTCGGGTTGGACGGTGTGGTGGGCTGGCTCGTTTCGATACATCCACCCTGGTCGATCACCACATCTACAATCACCGAGCCCTGCCGCATGGAAGTGACCATATCTTCCGAGACCAAAATGGGCGAACGTACCCCGTTGCGCATCATCGCTCCGATGACCACATCGGCGGTACGGACGTTGTGACGCACGTACTGCTCGTTTGCCATGGCCGTCACGATGCGGCGGTCCAGGTAGTGCTCCAGCACACGTAGGGCGCGCAGGTCGGTATCGAGCACCACAACGTGTGCCCCAAACCCCAGGGCGGTACGTGCGGCCCATTCTCCGACCACCCCGGCCCCGAGGATAACCACTTTGGCCGGGGGTACGCCTGAGATCCCGCCGAGCATCCGACCGCTCCCCCCTTCGTTGCTTTCCAGGTACCGGGCAGCCACCTGAATGGCCAGCGACCCCATGATTTCGTGCATCATCCGGACGATGGGGTACGTCCCATCCGCATCCCGGATAAATTCAAACCCGATACCCGTCACGCACAGATCCATGAGCCGCCGGAGATAATCCGGTTTCATGTTGCCGAGGTGCAGGGCCGAAAACAGGATTTGTTTCTCCTGCAACAGGTCCAGTTCCTCTTCGCACGGGGGTCCTACCTTAACGACGAGGTTACACTTGCTGTAGAGGTCCTCGCGGGTCAGCGCGATGCCGGCCCCTTGTTCGGTGTATTCGACATCCGAGAAATGCGCCATGGTGCCGGCCCCGGCTTCCACAAACACCTCGTGTCCATTCACCACCAGCACGCTGGCCCCGGCCGGGCTCAACGCCACCCGCCGCTCCTCATTGATCGTCTCGCGCGGCACACCGATCCGTAAAGAGGTGCGCTGCTGCCCGACCTTGGCCTGCTTTTCCAACGTCAACAGTGAGGTTTGCCCGATGCCTGTCAGTTCAGGGACTTCCACTATAGGTACAACGTGATGTATGATGTGTGATTTCGGCTCAGGCCGAGCAAACACGTGCAACCTGGGTAAGATACGGGTTATCGGCCACCTAAACTACAGGTCTGTTTTACACTTCGGGGTTCGATCACACAACGTGTATCACGCATCACGCCCCATCCATTGGCGCATCAAGATGCCTCCCGCTACCGAAACATTAAGGGACTCTACCCCTTGCTGTGCCCCATCTCCCATTCCGATGCATACCCGACGATCCAGTACCGCCGCCACCTCCGGCGAGAGGCCGTGGGCTTCGCTACCCAACACCAGCACCGACGGTTTCACAGGGTTCCAGTACCGCGCCTCCTGACCAGACAAATCAGCCCCGTAGCACGTAAACCCGGCCACACACAATGTGCGTAGCGCCTCGTCCAGCGCGCCGACCGGCACCAGCGCGAGGTCCCACAGCCCTCCCATCGTGGCCCGAACCACCTTCGGACTGTACCCATCCACGGTCCCTGCCCCCAGCAACACCGCATCCACCCCAAACCAGGCTGCCGTTCGGATAAGGGTACCCACATTACCGGGGTCCTGTACGGCATCCAGGGCCAAAACCGTCAACCGGTCTGCAATGCCTTCCACGGTGTGTTTCGGCATACGCGCCACGGCCAAAATGCCCTGATGCGTCTGGACGTCCGTTAACTGTGCCATAACAGTTGCTTCGGCCTGATACACCGGTACAGCCGTATCAGAAAGCAACCGGGCCCAGCCGGGGTCTGTCAATCGGTCAGCGGAGACCACGATCATTTCCAGAGGGGCCCCGGCCTGAAGCGCCGAGGCTACAGCCCGAACCCCCTCCACGAGAAAGGCCCGCTGCCGATACCGGTACTTTTTCTGGGCCAGTGCCGCAACCTCTTTTTGACGGCGACGGGTGAGTGCAAGGACAGGATTGGACATCGAGATTCAAGGGGGTTAGCAAAAGCCTATAACAAATTCATATTGACCACCCGAAAGCGCTTCCAAACGTTGGTGCAACCGATGTATCTTTGCCCTGTTTGTACCCGATATTCGGTTTTGCATTCTTTACTGATGTTCCGCCGCTTGTCATTGATGTTGTGCATTGCGACCAGGTCGAATGGGCCAAGACGGCGTAACATGACTTCTTTATTCTGACCCTGAAGTTCCATGCCCTATAAACGCGATACGCTCCGTAACCCGGTCTACAACGGTTCGATCTACAAGGAGCCGGCCCCGTTCGTTCATACCGACAACCCTTTCGAGTCGATGGTGGAGCAGTTTGACAGTGCTGCCCGCATCCTCAAACTTGACCCCGGTTTTTACGAATACCTGTGCACCCCTACACGAATTCACATCAGCTCGGTTCCGATTCGGAGAGACGACGGCCGCATTGAAGTCTTCGAAGGTATCCGTGTGATTCACAACGACGTGCTCGGCCCCAGCAAAGGGGGCCTGCGGTATGCGCCGGATGTTGATCTGGACGAAGTCAAGGCCCTGGCCGCCTGGATGACCTGGAAATGTGCCATCGTCGGCGTCCCCTTTGGAGGAGCCAAAGGGGCTGTGAAGTGCGATCCCCGCTCCATGAGCCCGCGGGAATTGGAGTCCCTGACGCGCCGCTACACCATGAATATGATCGATGTATTCGGGCCGGACCGCGACATTCCCGCGCCGGATATGAACACAAACGCACAGATCATGGGCTGGATCGTCGACACCTATTCCATGCGTTCGCATCGCACCGAACACGCCGTCGTCACCGGCAAGCCGATCGTGCTTGGCGGGTCCAAGGGGCGGCGCGAAGCCACAGGACGCGGCGTGATGACCTGCACCCTGGCTGCGCTGAAACGGCTCAAGATGAAGCCTAAAAAGTGCACGGTTGCCGTGCAAGGGTTTGGCAACGTCGGCTCAGTAGCCGCAGACCTGCTCCAGACAAAAGGCTGTACCATCGTGGCCGTCAGCGACGTATCCGGGGGCTACTACAATGAGGATGGCCTGGATATTCCGGCCATGATTGCCTACTCCGAGGCCCATGATTCCTCGCTGGAAGGGTATCCGAATGCCACGCCGATTTCCAACGACGAATTGTTGGCGTTGAATGTGGATGTGCTGGTGCCTGCCGCCAAGGAAAATCAGATTACCATCCACAATGCCGAGCACGTACAGGCCAAGGTCATCGTCGAAGGTGCCAACGGCCCCACCACCCCCGGCGCCGATGCCCTCCTCGCAGGAAAAGGGACCCTGGTTGTACCGGACATCCTGGCCAATGCCGGAGGCGTGACGGTTTCATACTTCGAATGGGTACAGGACCGGCAAGGGTACTTCTGGACAGAGGACCGAGTCAACCAGCGGCTCGACCACATGATGACCGCTGCCTTCGATACCGTCTTTGACACCGCCCTGCAACACGACGTCACGTTGCGCGTCGGGGCCTATGTCATCGCTGTCAAGAAAGTAGCCGATGCCCTCAAAATCCGCGGCATCTGGCCGTGATAAGACCTGCAGAATTTCGGTACAGCATCAACAACGGTTTGCGTTTTGCCTTGAAGATGGTCCGTCTTTTGCAGTAGCTTAGCCGTACACCGTAGTGCCGGTCCGAAGAGAGCGGTGCTACGCCAACCGGCACAACCTATGCCCAAGCGAACCCTCTTCCCGGTATATCTTTGCCTTCTGGCGATTGGGCTCTTGGGCATGGGGCAGTCCATCGCCGCCCAACCCACCAACGTGGCCGTCTATCAACGCATGGCCGTCTCCCAACTGGGGGCCGTCCCGGATACCGTAGGTACCTTTACGCTACACGCCCCCCTCCAGATGCCGTACCTGAGAACGGCCCTGACGCAGCACTGGCAACAGGCCGGGCATATGGTCTTTCTCTTCGATTCCACTTCGGCCTCTCCGTATCCGGTCCTCCGCTATGCCGTCGAAGAAGCCCAGGTGCGCTATCAGCGGCTCCCTAAACCTGACTTGTCTCGCGCTGTCACTCTGGCCCTGCGCCATAGCCTGACTGCTCCCAATGGCCGGTTAATCAGCGAGGCCCGTCACCGGGAGGTGTATGCAGACACGGTCCGGTTTGCCGATTGGGCCCGCCTTCAACCCGACCCGTTCCCAGAAGCCCAGGCCCCCCGGCCACCGGATGCCGGGCTGCGCCGTTACCTGGAACCAGCGGTCCTGGCGACCGCCATCGGGACCCTGACGTATCTGTTCTTCGCCATCCGTAGTTGAGGTATGATGATTCGTTACGGAGGCCTCGCTTTCCTGTTCTTGTTCTGGGGTTGCGCCACCCCTGTTGCCCCAACGGGGGGCCCCGTCGACAAAACCCCTCCGGCGCTGTCCTCCATCACGCCTCCAAACCAGACCGTCAACTTTGACGGAAATACACTCGAACTGACCTTCTCGGAATACGTAGATGCCAGGTCATTTCAGCAAGCCTTCTCCATGACTCCGGACCTGGGCGAACAGCCGGAATTCAAATGGAAAGGCAGGCGGGTGCGTGTTCAGTTTACCGCCCCCCTCCGGCCCAATACGACCTACATCCTCACCCTGGACAACACCCTTAAGGATGCCCACGGCGTATCCTTGACCCAGCCCCTCACGCTGGCCTTTGCCACCGGGGCACAGATGAACCGGGGGCACCTCAGCGGCACCGTCCGCAATCCACAAACCAATACCGGGTTGGCTGCGGTGGACGTGTTGGCCTACGCCGTGCCAGACTCAACCGCCCTCGACACCCTCAACCTCCAACAACCTCCAGCCTATCGCACCCAGACCGACGCGGAAGGCCTCTTTACCTTTGCCTACCTGCCGGAGCAGCCTTTTTTTGTAATGGCCATCCAGGACCGCAACCGTAACCGCAGATGGGATGATGGAGAATCTTTCGCGGTGCCGCCCGCCCCAACCCTGCTGGCCCAACCCGATTCGGTAGCCCAGCCGACGGCGGCTCCCTGGCTCATCACGGTACAAGACACCATAGCCCCGGAGGTGCAACGGGTCCGTGCGTGGTCCACCGAACGGTTGGCCTTGCGTTTCTCCGAACCCGTGCGGCTGTCCCGTACCGACACCTTAACCTGGGCCGTCGTCGATTCTGCCTCCGGACAAGCGGTTCCAATCCATGCTGTTTACACCCTGCTGAGAGATCCCTACAGCATTTATCTCCACACGGATTCTTTAGCTGCCCAGCGCCATACCCTCCGTACAGGTGCTGCCGTTGATACCAGCGGTAACCCATTGGCCCTCGGGTTCCATGGCGTTACCCCGGCCACCCGCCCCGATACCTTTCAACTTCGGTTTGAACGGTTTTTGCCCACGCAACCGCATCAAATACAAGACAGCCTGTGGGTCCTCCGCCCCGGCACCGCACCCGGCGTAGCATTCAGCCTGCCGCTACCCCAGCCTCAACCCGCGCTCATCTCAGCCTTGAACGCTGATGGAGCCACCCTTCCCTTTACCCTGGACACCGAAAACGGGGTACACTATCAACTGGTCTTTACCCCGCCCCTCCCCGCCGGAACGGCCTTTCAGGTGCTGGTCCGAGACCCCGTTGCCGGGCAGGATACCGTCTACACGCAATACTACGCCCTGCTTTCCGATGAGAAAAAAGGCAGCCTGATCGGCGTGGTGGAGGGTGCCGCTCCGGCCCAGGTCGAACTCTATCCCCAATCGCCCCCCACGGAGGCGTATACCACCACAACGGATTCCGCTGGCCGGTTTACTTTCTCCGACATCCCCGACGGACAATACAACCTCCGGTGGTACACTGATGCCGATGGCAACCAACAATGGAGCGGTGGCCAACTGCACCCCTTCCGCCCTGCCGAACCGGTATTCTGGTACCGTGATTCCCTCAGAGTCCGGGCACGGTGGGAGACGGTGATGGAGGATAGCCTGAAGGCTAATTGGTGATGGATGCTTTGTGATTTTTTCTCCTCAATTACAAATCACAAATCCCCTTGCGTTTCTTTTCCTTTAAACAGCGCCACATCTAACGCATACAAGATCCCGCCAATGGTGGCGAACACGACCAGTGCGGGCACGGGCTGCCAGATGACTAGGCCTCCAAAGAGACCCAGAATCCCACCAAGGTACTTGATATAGTTGAGTTGTTCGTTGGTGGTGCGTTTGAGCAGGTTTTCGAGGCGTTGCTCGTCGAACTGCTCCATGTTACTACGGATCATGTTGTAGATATCGAGGCGTTCTACAAAACCCAGAATCGTGGTGGATACCCAATCTTCGATCTCGTCCGCGTGGGTTTCAAGCTTGGCTGGTACGGCCCCCAAAAACTCGTCTGTTTCATGGAGCAGGGTATCTAGCGTAGAGGGCAGATCCTGAATAGCCTGGTCGATCTGCGTCTGAAACTCGTCTTCCTTAAAGAACCGGTAGGCTTTCAGGGCCAACCCCTGGATACCCGCCCCGGCGTGTTCTTCCAACTTGTCGACCAACAATTTCGCGAGGCGGGTGCGTACCTCCGGCGTACTGAAGACCTGCTGGGCATAGCCAATGAGTAGCGACTTAAACTCATTTCGAAACCCTTCATCCTCGACGACCCCTTGCACCACATGCAATGCCATTTCCCGGTATTTGGTGATGGCTCCACTTTCCTGGATCTTTTGCTTGATGATCTCCTCATTGATGAGTTCTTCGGACACCCCCTGGGCGAGCCGGAAGATCACCCGGTCTCGCTGTGCCGGAATGAGGCCCTGTCCAAAAATGGGGCGGCGTTCCCGTGGCTGAAAGAGCATGGTGATGGCCAGCCAGTTGGTCAGAAAGCCGATCAACCCACTCACAGAGGTAATCCGCATTAATCCATCCAGCATATACGTTTGTCCAAAGAGGCGCACCTCCCACCCTGGGAAATCCCACAGAAACGACCCCAGAAACAGGGCCAACAACCCGAAGGGAATCCACCGCAGGAATTTCAGCGCCGTGGCATGGGTGCCGGTTACGCGCGGGGGTTCATCATCCATCGAACGGGTGGGAGGCGGAGACTGCGGCCAGTGTTGCCGGGCGTATTTAGTGACCAACCGGCCGAGGTCACGCATGCGAACGCGGGTCACTTCCCGTAGGGCGGGAACCTCGGGCACCGGCTCCCACACGGCATCTTCTATCTCCGGGGCCGGAGCCTCTGCCCGTGGCTCGTCGGTTGTTGAAATCTGGGGTGCCGGTATTTCCTCCGGGGTAGGCGTTTCAATAGATTCCTGGGGGGTCGGCATGGTGTCCGTTTTTCGTGAAACTAGGTGCGATCCGCGCCTTGTACGCAACAAAGGCAATCCCCGTTGCGTCTAGTCCGCCATTATCACATTGCAAGATTCCCTTGAGGCCAGCATCGTTGCTTGCGCTGGACACGCCCTTCCACACGGTGATCCCGGTGCGCCCTTGGTTTCCATGCCCTCATACATACGCCTCGACCCTTCTCGCCATATCCTCTGGATATGGTACCCGTAGTCAAATATTTCATCGAGGATGCTCGATTTCGCTGCTACACCGGTCTCTTACACCCTGCTTGGGCTCAACATCCTGATCAGCCTCTACGCGATGCATGTCGATCACGAGTTGTTCAACAAGTGGGCGTTCATACCGCACCGGATCTGGCATGGTCATGAGTGGCATCGGATGATTACCAACGGCTTTCTGCACGCCGGTCTGTGGCACCTGATGTTCAATATGGTGACCCTCTTCTTCTTTGGGCCGATCCTGGAAATGGTGCTGGGGAGCGTGGCCTTCCTCATCGTGTATTTGGGCGCTGGGTGGACAGCCAGTATGTTTCCCCTGTTCAAGTACAAGGACCGGCCAGGATACGTCTCTGTCGGGGCCTCTGGCTCCATCAGCGGGGTGGTCTTTGGCTTTGCCCTCTTTTTCCCGATGGAAAAGATCTTCATTTTTCCCCTCCCCATTGGTATCCCGGCCTTCATCGTCGCGATTGGGTTTGTAGCTTTTTCGATCTATGCCTCGAACCAAAATGCTGCCGGTGGGGCCTTCTCTCGGGTGGCCCACGAAGCCCATCTCGGCGGGGCCATCGGCGGGGCCTTGCTCACCTTGATGGTAGAGCCCTCTCTGCTGGGCATGCTCTACGACCAGATCACGCGGTTGTTTTAAGGGACATGGCACGCCGCGTAGGGACATGGCACGCCGCGTAGGGACATGGCACGCCGCGTAGGGACATGGCACGCCGCGTAGGGACATGGCACGCCGCGTAGGGACATGGCGTGCCATGTCCCTACAGGGATTGGTTTGTAAGACAGGCCGCTTTCCCCCTCCAAAACGGCAACAGCTTCCGTGCGTAGCGATGGACCTGGCGTTCACCCCTACCACTGCTTCTCAAACATCGCGTAGGTCTTGTCTTTTACGCCGCCGATGGATTCAGCTGCATTGACCATAGCCTTGTTGGACGCCAGGACCCAACTCATTTCACTGGCGGGATATCCGTTGGCGGGGCCGCCGGTCAGGATGGCATGGTTGAGGATCGTATCGAACCCTTTGCCCTGATAAACCTTGCGTACGCCCATCAATAAGGTGCGCAGTTCTCGAATACCACCGAGTTTGCTGCGAAGGAGCAGATGGGGCAACCCCAATGGGAATAACCGCCCGCCCTTGATGTGGCGTAGGGCTTCATTCAGGTTGGGCAGAGAGATGGAGAAACCAATCGGCGCATCGGCTTTTTCGAGGATGTAGACGATATTCGGGTCGACGATCTGCTTGAGGTCTTTGGCGAGGTGCTTAAACTCATGGTCCGTCATGGGCACGTGACCCCAGTTTTCGGACCAGGCATCGTTGTAAATGTCCAGTACGGCCTTGGCCTCGGCATCGAACCGGCTCATGTCCAGCGTACGTAGCTTGAGGTCCGGGTACCGACGATGGACGAGGTTAACACCACGTTCAATCCGGTGCAGGTCTTTGCGATACTTGTAATGGATGTAATACGCATACATCGTCATGGCCCGCTCAAACCCGTACCGGAGCAAAAACTCCTCATGGTAGGGGGGATTGTAGGGCATCATCAGTGTCGGATATCGGTCGAAGCCATCCACCAGCAAACCGGCCACATCATTCATGGAGGGGTTGGCCGGGCCACGCATGCCGTTGAGGCCCTGTTCAGTCAGCCAGGTTTGGGCGGCTTCAAGGAGAGCTTGGGCGATGGGGTACCGTTCCTCACACTCGAAGAACCCGAAGAAGCCATTGCCGTCGGCGTACTTCTTGAGGTGCATGCCGTTTACAATCCCTGCGATGCGGCCAATGATGCGACCCGAAGCATCCTCGGCCAGAAATCCTTGCACCTTCCCGTGTTCGAAGAACGGGTTTTTTCGGGGATTGAGGACGGTGGCCTGATCCATCCGAAGCGGAGGTACCCAAAACGGATTGCTCCGATAGAAGGAATAGGGGTAGGCGATGAAACGCTTGAGGTCGCGCCGGGAGGTAACGGGCCGTACGAAAAAGGACATGGGTGTCGGCGGATTACCGCTGCGGCGCCACGATGGCGTGTCCGTTGTTGACCGGGTGTCCGTTGGATGAAATCACTCCGTGCTTGAGACCCACACGGCGGAAGGCTTCCAGGATGCGGTCCAGTTCCTCATCAGTGTGGGTAGCCATGTAAGAAGTCCGCATAAGGGCTTGCCCTTTCGGCACGGCTGGCGGGATGACGGCATTGACGAAGACACCTTCTTGCAAGAGGTCACGCCAGAAACGGAAACAGGTCATCATGTCCCCGATCACGACCGGGATAATGGGCGCTTCGCTGTTCCAGACGTTAAAGCCGAGGGCTTTGAAACCTTCGCGCATCCGGTTGGAAATGGCCCACAGGCGTTCCAGGCGTTCCGGTTCGGCTTCGAGGATATCGAGACATTGGAGAGCGGTTGCCACGTTGGCCGGTGGCATGGACGCGCTGAAAATATGGGCTGAACTGGAATGCCGGATGTAATCGATCACGTCACGGTCCCCCACACAGAATCCACCCAGCGAAGCAAAGCTCTTGGAGAAGGTCCCCGTGGTGAGATGAACATCGTCGCCGAGGCCGAAGTAAGCGGCAGAGCCTCGTCCACCAGGGCCGATCACGCCGATGGCGTGGGCATCGTCCAGCATCAAGGCCGCATCAAACGATTGGGCGAGTTGGACCAGTTCCGGCACCTTGGCAATGACGCCACTCATGGAGAAGACCCCGTCGGTGACGATGATCTTGCCCGCTTTCGGGCGTTCGCGCTCAGCTTTTTCGAGAAGGAAACGCAGATGATCCAGGTCGTTGTGGCGGTACCGAATGGTATCGGCCAATGAGACGCGGGTACCGGCTACGATACAAGCGTGGTTGTCCTTGTCCGAAAAGACGAGGTCGCCTTTACCGGCGATGGCCTGGATGACCCCCTGGTTGGTCATATAACCCGTCGAGAAGAGAATGCACCGGTCTTTGCCCATGTAGACGGCCAGACGCTCTTCGAGCTCGATGTGCAGATCAAGGGTGCCGTTGAGGAACCGGCTACCGGTACACCCCGAGCCGTACTTGCGAATGGCAGCCTGTGCGGCTTCGAGCACCCGCAGATCGGACGTCAGGCCCAGATAGTTGTTGGAGCCGGCCATGATGACTTCCTGGCCGTCGATGATGGTCCGGGTGCCTTCATTGCGTTCGATTTGCCGAAAAAACGGGTAGAGACCGGCCGCTTTGACCTGAACGTAGTCCCCATCTGGCGCAAAGAAGCGCTCGCTTTTACCGAAGATGGAGGGCAAGGGAGACACCGCTTGCGCCGTCTTCTTCCGAACCATGTCGCTAGGGCTAGTGGGAGCGGATGACATCATAAAATATTCCGGAGCAACAGGATTGAACACGCGTCAAGAAAGGGCGCTTTCAAACCTAATGAATTCAACGGCCTCAGTCGTGTACCGGACCAACAGGAATTCCTGCTTGTACAGCAATCAGAACCCTGATTTGGTACCCTAGAACTCCACAAAGGGCATCGGGTTCTGAGTACCAACCGACAGACGCAAGGATGCAGACGCTTTTGCACCCGGTAAAGTTACGATTTACCCACCTCCAATTTGAAGAATTTAGGCATTTGCCGCCTCATTCACAAAAGACACCAAAGGCGGAAGCGCTTTTTACATGTGGCGTGCAACACGCTCTGGCCAAGCCTTGTGCAACTTTTCAGGGGGATACCTCACCGTACACCCTAGTTTGACACCTTAACATCCGTTCTTTGATTTTTGTGTGCACGCCTTATCCGAACGTCTCGCTCAACCTTTGCACAGCAAAATCAAAGAATCCTTATTACATCGCGCGTTATGACCACATTTCAGTATATTCGTCGCCATAGAAAGACCAACCCGACCTTATCTCACACCGTAACCATACTCCTTATGCGCTGCTACCTTCCAATCTGTATCGGCTTGGTGGCCTTTTTGATCTGCGCCCCCCCAACCCAGGCCGCTGACATCTGGGTGACCGATCTCACCGATGACACCGACACAGCCAACGGTACCTGCAACCTGCGCGAGGCTATCCAGTCTGCCGAGACCAATACAAACGTAGATGCCTGCGTCCGCACCGGCAGCGGCAGCGATACGATCTACTTTGGCCGTACGGGCCTCATCAATCTGATCCAGGCTTTGCCCACCCTCACCCAGGCCCTGCGTATCATCGGGCCGGGGGCCGGCCTGCTGACCATCGACGCCAACGGCTTTGCCCGTGTGCTGCATATCGAACCGGCCGCGAACAGCACATGGTACATTTGCGGCATCACCCTGACCGACGGCGACGCCGGCTCGTCCTTCGGTCGGAACGGCGGCGGCCTGCTCTTTGACAGTTCCAACGGTGACGGGACCGTAACGCTCGAAGATGTGGTCATCACCGGCAACAACGGCTACGAGGGTGGCGGCATCTTCCACGAAAACGGTACGCTGATTATCCGCCGCTCTACCATCTCGGACAATACCGCCGTCAATGCCGGGGGCGGCATCTTCGCCGAGGAAACGGCAGGGGAAGTCACGATAGAAAACAGCACCATTAGCGGTAATTCTGCCGCGTTCGGCGGCGGCCTGTTTAACGGACAGGAAGTCACGATCACCGCCAGTACCATCAGCGGTAACTTCTCAGAGGGCAACGGCGGCGGGATCGTGCATTTCGATTCGGACGGCAGTGTGGATCTGACCATTACCCATTCAACGATTACCGCCAACACCGCAGCCAGCGACCTTTCCGGCGGCGACGGCGGTGGGCTGTATTTCAACAACGCGCTCGCATTCACCATCAAAAACACCATTATCGCCGGAAATTTCGACCTGGACCCTACACCCAACGACCGGGTTGATGTAAGCATTCCGTCGCTCGTCCCCGTCACATCGCAGGGCTATAACCTGATCGGCAGCAACGCTGGCGCAACCACGCCCTTCCCCGCCGGCAACCCGAACGCCAACAACGACTACGTGGGTACCCTCGCCAGTCCCATCGTAGCCAACCTGGGCGTCCTCCAGGACAATGGCGGCCCGACGTTCACCCACCAGCCGACCGGCATGGCCTTTGAACTCGTCGACCAGGGCAGTTGCAGCGGAGAGGAATATGACCAGCGGGGCATGGCCGGCAACATCGATATTCCGTTTCGCCCGCGCGACCTAGCCACCGCCAACGCCGATGACGGTTGCGATATTGGAGCCGTCGAATTGGCGGGCTCCACCGTCCCGCCGACCTACGACATCAAGGTCTTGCTGGACGGCCCCTACACCAACATCCTCATGAACACCGACCTGAACACGGCCGGCCAGCTCCCCTCTGCCCAACCCTACAACACGGCCCCCTGGGGCTACGGCGGCGGCGAAAACCTGACCGCCATCCCAAACGATATGGTCGACTGGATACTCGTCGAATTTAACCGCGGCGGTCCCCTGGACCCCGGCGGTTTCGCGACTTCGTCCCGACGCGCCTTTTACCTCGAAAACAACGGCGACGTCAGCGTGGCCGATGCCGGATTTACCCCCTACCGGCCCGATCCCGGCCATTACTATATCACCATCAGGCACCGAAACCACCTAGCCGCCATGTCGGCCAAGCCGGTACAGTTGGTCTGGGGTGAACTCTTTGCGTACGACTTTCGCACGAGTGCCGGTGCCAGCTACGCCAACGGCGGACTGGCCATACGAGACCGCGGGGATGGCTTCTTTACCATGTGGGGCGGTGATGGAGATGCCAACAACAGCACGACGGCTTTCGACTTCCTCAATGAATGGCTCCCCATCAACGGCACCCCTCCCAGCTACAACGGCGGCGATTTTAACTTGGACGGCTCCGGCACAGCCTTCGATTTCCTGAACGTGTGGCTCCCAGCCAACGGGCAGGCGTCTCAAGTGCCGGGCCCATGAGGGGCGATCCTTTTGATCGCCCTTCAGCGCCCAAACGAGCGTGCATGCGTGGGGATGCCTGCACATTTAATCTCGTCATCGCCCCGAGCCGACCGCACGGTTTTGTGTTTTCATCGGCCCGGGGCGATTTCACGTTTTACGTTGGTTTCATTTTCGATTGTTGAGAATGAAACCAACGTTGAAGGGCAACCACAAGGGTCGCCCCGCCGGGAACCCAAAAGCACAAGTTTCACTTTCGTACGTCGCTCTTACCACCTGAGCCGTACCGTCATCGTGAGGTCCTCCCCCACATCGAACGTGAGGAGGTGCGCGTTGACATACGCATCGAGGAGGTTCAGGGCGTAGACGAGGGTGGTGAATATGATCGACAGGTCCCGGTTGCGGAGGTGGCCGTCGCGTACGGTGCGGAGTTGGCTGTCGGTGGGTGTACTGGGCAGGTAGCTGTTGTACGAAGCCTCAAAGGCAGCATACATTTCAGGATCGCGGAAATAGAGGTTGGCTTCATCGGCAGTGGTGGCCTTGCCCTGGTTGTAGACGGTCAGCCCGATCAGCGCCCCTAGGCCCCCATAGATGAACGGAATCTTGTAGGCCTGCCCGTTTTTCCATTGCCCCCACCCCGGCACCACCGCCGAGCGCCACAAGGCCCCTACCGGCGTCACGGGTGTTTTCACCAGGCTATCGGGGACCGGTTGGGTTTGCACCAACGAATCCGGGGCCACCTTCACACGTTGCACGAGCGTATCCGGCGGAGTGGTCACGTCCTGCGCCACCGCGTGCCCAACCATCAACACCCAAAGCCCCACCACGCAACACGCAACACGCAACACGCAACACGCACGTCGCAACACGCACGTCGCACGCCTCATCATCCATCCCCCAACAACAACTCCATCAACCGTTCCAGATCTTCATCGGAGTAGTAGGTCAGTTCGATCTTGCCGGAGCCGTCCGGGCGGTGTTGCAGGGCTACCTGGGTACTGAAATGGGTACGGAGCCGGTCGGTCAGTTCTCGCAATTCCAGTTCATCCCGTGAGGGGGCATCCGGGGCCGGTGGGGCTTCGGTTTGCTTGGCGGGTTTGGCCTTTTCGGCCTCGGCTTTTTCTTTTTGCAGTTCGCGCACAGCTTGTTCGACCTGCCGCACGGAAAGGTCGCGTTTCAGGATCTGATCCAGCAGTTCGTACTGCACCGCCTGAGCGGGCAGGCTGACCAGCATTCGGGCATGGCCGGGCGTAATCATGCCATCACGCAGACTGGCCTGCACCCGGGGCGGCAAGCGCAACAGACGGAGGAAGTTGGTGACCGTCGTGCGGTTCTTGCCCACCTTGGTGGCCACCTGTTCTTGCGTGAGCCCACATTCTTCGATCAGACGGTGGTAACCGAGGGCCGTCTCAATGGGGTTAAGGTCCTGCCGCTGGATGTTCTCGACGATGGCCATTTCCAGCATGGCCTCGGTATCGGCTTCGCGGACGTAGGCAGGTACTTTTTTGAGGCCGGCACGACGGGCCGCACGCAGACGGCGCTCTCCGGAGATCAGTTGGAACTGATTTTCAGTAACGGACCGGACGGTCAGGGGCTGGATAACGCCCAGTTGCCGGATGGAAGCAGTCAGTTCTTCAAGCGCGGTTTCATCGAAATGCTGGCGGGGCTGGTACGGGTTTGGGACGATGGCGTCCACATCGAGTTCAGCCACGCGGCCCAGGAGCCGGACGCGGTCTTCGAAGCGATACAGTTTACTTTTCCGTAAACCACTATCACTGGCTGCGTTTTCTTCTTCCAACTCCGGCGCTCGGAGCAAGGCGCTTAATCCTTTTCCAAGTGCAAGTTTCTTAGCCATAACAGAGACAAGGTATGAGGGGCGTGGCGTAGGGCCGATGAAAAGACTTCAATGGAGAGATACTTACGTGGTAAACCCGTTGGCGGGGGTGGATTCCCGTGTGACGGCCTCGCTGTTTCGGCTGAGGACGCTTTGCACGGTGAGGGAGGAGACTTCTTCTCGAACGGGCCGGAGGTAGCGTTCGCTGTGCAGGATGATTTCCTTGGCCGCAGCGATGTAGTTGCGCGCACCCGTACTGGTGGCATCGTAGAGCAGCACCGGCTTCCCGAAGCTGGGCGCTTCCGAGAGCCGGACGTTCCGTTGGATGACCGAACGAAAGACCTTCTCCCCAAAATACCGTTTGACTTCGGCATATACCTGATTCGAGAGACGCAGGCGGCTGTCGTACATCGTGAGCATGACCCCTTCGATCTGGAGTTCCGGGTTGAGGTGGCGGCGCACCAGCTTCACCGTATTGAGCAACTGACCCAGTCCTTCCAGCGCAAAGTACTCGCACTGAACAGGAATCAGAACGGCATCAGCGGCTGTGAGGGCGTTCAGGGTAAGCAACCCAAGTGATGGGGGACAGTCGATGATGACAAAATCGTATTTCAGACGGGCACGGGCCAGCGCCTGCTTCATCATCTGTTCGCGGTCGATCAGGTCGATCATCTCGATCTCGGCCCCGACCAGGTTGATGTGGCTCGGGACGAGGTCCAGAAACGGCATCTCGGTGGAACGGATCACATCTTCCAACGGTACCTCATTGACCAACACCTCATAGATGGAGGCCGCTACGGTACGGGGTTCGATGCCTACGCCAGAGGTACAATTGGCCTGAGGATCGTTGTCCAACAACAAGGTTGGGTGTTCAGTCGCAGCAAGCGAAGCAGCGATATTGATGGCCGTAGTCGTCTTTCCCACCCCGCCCTTCTGGTTGGCTACCGCGATGACTTTACCCATTACAAATCAAGAATTTAGAATCGGTTGGTGCCGATAAATGACCTTTCGAGTGTGCAGGCATGCAACAGCGCGCAAGTCGCAAAAGACTGGGTATCAGCGCAATGTAAGGGTGGACTGGTGGCAACCCCTGCCTTTGTATGTTGACCGGGTAATTGGACGGCCGTTCCGCAGAGCGCGGCATTAGTGGCTTCACGTTGATGCCCAAAGATAGAGGACGTGCCTCCGAACATCAAGCTATACTTTTTGAAATCCCTACTTATATAAGTTTCTTGTGATGACGGTGCAAACTTCAGTACCGCGCTGGCACCACCGCCGCGCCGGCCCGAAAGGTCCGTTGTACGCTCGCGGCGGGTCGGGCAGACCGCAAGGCGGGTAACGTTCAGGCCACAATGCGGTTTTTTTCGTTACGGGGGCCGGAGCATTGGAATTTTTCCACCCTCGTTGGTACCATTCTTTTATGGCCCGACGTTTTGTTCTCAAATCTGATCCCCCTGCCCCAGCCCCTGCGTTGTCCATCGATTATGCCGGCGCGCTGAATGCCCAGCAGTATGCAGCAGCGACGGCAGGCGGGGGGCCGCTGTTGGTGATTGCCGGGGCGGGCACCGGTAAAACCCGTACGCTCATCTACCGGGTCGCTTATCTGGTGGAGACGAATGTACCGCCGGAACAGATCGTCCTATTGACCTTTACCCGACGCGCCGCCCACGAAATGGTCAACCGGGCCGCTGGCCTGTTGGACGGGCGCTGTAAACAGGTGCGTGGCGGTACCTTCCATGCCTTTTGTCTCAGGCTGCTCAAACGCTACGGCACCCGCATCGGCCTGCCCTCCGCTTTTACCCTCCTGGATGCCTCAGACGCCGCCGACGTCCTCAACGTGATGCGGACCCGCGCAGGGTATCACAAATCCGAAAAACGGTTTCCCAAAAAGACCACCCTGCGCAACCTGTTTTCGGCAGTTGGCAATCGGGGATTGCCCCTGCGAGAAATTTTGGAAACCGAGTACCCGCAGTTCGTCGGGCACTTGGATGCCCTCACCGAACTGCAAGCCGACTACCGTACCTTCAAACGCACGCATGGGTTGCTGGACTATGACGACCTGCTGATGCGCACCCTCGAACTGTTCGACGCCCACCCGGATGCCCAAAAACAGGTGGCCGCCGGATGTAAACATGTGCTGGTCGATGAGTACCAGGACACCAACCGGCTGCAGGCAGACCTCGTCAGCCGCTTTGCCTCCGTACATGGCAATGTGATGGTCGTGGGCGATGATGCCCAGTCCATCTACCGCTTTCGCGGGGCCGATTTCAAGAACATCTTTACCTTTGCCGACGATTTCCCCGGCACCCGCCTCCTGAAACTCGAACACAACTACCGCTCCACCCAGCCGATCCTGGACTTCGCCAACCACATTCTCCAGCGCGCCCGGCGCAAATATGACAAACACCTCTTCACCGATACGCTCGAAGGTGAGGCCCCGGCGCTGGTCCCTGCCCCGGATGAACACACCGAAAGCCGGTTCATCTGCCAGACCATCCTCCAACTGCGCGAGGAGGGGCTACCCCTCAACCGGGTCGCCGTGCTGTTCCGAAGCAGCTACAATTCGTTTGACCTGGAATTGGAGTTGAACCACCGGCAAATCCCGTTTGTCAAGTACGGCGGCCTCAAACTCAGCGAAGCCGCACACGTCAAAGACGTGATTGCCCACATGAAAGTGCTGGAGAACCCGCGCGATGCCATTGCCTGGAACCGCATCCTGCTTCTGCTCGAAGGCATCGGCCCCAAAACCGCACAGGACATCACCGCCTGGATTGTCGATACGCCGAACCCCTTCACCGCCGAGCGCCCGTTCCAAGCCAATCGCTACGTGCAACGCCTGGACCGCTTGTTCGACCTGTTGCGCGGCCTCCATACCACGTCCTTCTCCCTCCCCGAGGAACTGGCCGCGATCCTGCACTACTACCTGCCGATGATTGAGCGCCTGTACCCGGATGATGCAGCAAAACGGACCCAGGACCTGGAACACTTTGCGGGCCTGGCCGAAAACAGTCGGGACCGTGCCCATTTCCTGAGCACCCTTGCCCTGGACCCCATCGACATGACAGCCACCGACACCGAAGCCGCCCAGGATGATGAACCTCCACTCATCCTCTCCACCATTCACTCGGCCAAAGGGCTGGAATTCCACACCGTCTTCCTGATGCAAGCCCTCGACGGTGTCCTCCCCTCTGCTTACGCCATCAACGACCCGGATGCCCTGGATGAAGAACTACGCCTCCTGTACGTGGCCGTCACCCGCGCCGAACAGGACCTGTTTGTCTCCTACCCCATCCTGCAACACCGCCGCAGCTATACCTCAGATTATTTCTCCAACCCCAGCCGCTTCCTGAAAAACGTCCCCGAAGCCCTGCTGGAGCCGTGTCAACTCGTCGAAGAAGACGCCCCCCCGCAGTTGCCCTCCCCGGCCTAGACCCGGACTACCCAGACCATGAAAAGATTGCGTACCATTTGGATTACTTAGCACGTAGAACGTCATGTGGAATATCAGCCCCGAAGCCTCCCGCCTACACCATTCCGCCCTCGTATGGGACAACCACACCTGCCTGCCCATCCGTCCGGACGATGCATTTCTACCGCAACTCCAACGTTTTCGAGATGCCGGCGTGAATATGGTATCCGTCAATGCGATGTTCGATGCGATACCACTAGAACAGGGGTTGCACACGCTGGCCTGTTTTCGGCGATGGCTTTTGGCACGGCCTGATGAATACGTCCTCGTCGATACGGCAGATGATATCCTCCGGGCCAAAGCGGATGGGAAGCTGGCCGTCTCCTTTGACATCGAAGGCATGCGGGCGCTGGGCGGGCAGCGCGACATGGTCCAACTCTTTTACGACCTTGGTGTGCGGTGGATGCTCATCGCCTATAACCTGAACAATGCCGTCGGCGGTGGGTGCCAGGATGACGACCAGGGGCTGACCGATTTCGGACGTTTGGTTCTCGATGAAATGGCACACGTCGGCATGGTGGTTTGCTGCAGCCACACCGGCGAACGCACCACAATGGATGTGTTCGCACACACCCAAAACCCCGTTATCCTCTCCCATTCCAACCCTTACACCCTCAAGGCCCATCACCGCAACATTACGGATGCCGTCATGAAGGGCTGTGCCAAAACCGGTGGCGTGGTGGGCCTGACGGGCATCGGGTTTTTCCTGAAAGATGAAGACACCAGCACCGATAACTTTGTCCGCCACATCGACTATGCCGTAGACCTCATCGGCCCGACCCATGTGGCCCTGGGCCTGGACTATGTATTCGACCCGTTCGAACTGACCGAATACCTGGAAAAGAACCGCAACTTCTTCCCGAAAAGTGCCGGGTATGTGGGCCTGCCGGGCCTCATCCCCCCGGAACAAATGCCCGAAATTACCGAAGCGCTCCTCCAACGCGGCTACCCCGAGCCCGCCATCTGCGGCATCCTGGGTGAAAACCTGCTCCGGGTCTGCCGCACCGTATGGCGGTAATGCCAGGACACCTATCCGTTAAGCAGGACCGTTAGGGCGTAGTGACTTTCAGGTATTTGCGTGGCGCCCTAGCGTACGGTTAGGCAGGGGCAGTATCAGCAACCATACGGCTCATTAATTGAATCAGGGTGTCCTGCTCATCGGTATCCAGCGGAGCCAACATCTCGGCAGCGATGGCCCGGTAAAGTTTTTCCTGATCGGCATAGAGGACCTGCCCCTTGTCGGTCAGTTCTACCAAACAGACGCGCCGGTCCTCCCGGCTCCGCACGCGCTGCACCATGCCCTGATCTTCAAGCCGGTCTACCAGCGGGGTAATCGCACTTTGCACCACACCCAGATGTTCAGCCATCTCCCCCATCCGGCATGACCCCCCCCCGCCGAGCATGTCTACCGCCAGCAATTCCTGCTTGCTAAATGTATCATGCGCCGACGACTGCTGACGGGCAAGCTGGACATACCGTGCGCCCACACGCCGAAAGATCTGTGCAAAGGTGTGTATTCGATCTTCTGTAGACAAGGTGCCTTCCTATTTGTTGGGATGTATTAGGTAAACCATCCACTATACATTGAAGAATCTGTAAAGTTCCTTAATTGAATATTTCATTTTTTGAAACATTCTAAACAAGAAGCAGTATGAGACTCAAAACTGTTCTTCAATTCAACCTGAACCATCATGGCACAGCAAAAGCAGTGGAATTTTAACGATCTACCCAATCAGGCCGGGCGTGTTGCCATCGTGACGGGTGCCAACAGTGGCATTGGATACGAAACGACCCGCATGTTGGCGGCCAAGCAGGCCCACGTGGTGATGGCCTGCCGCACGGTCGCCAAAGCCGAGACGGCCAAAGCCCGCATTCTGGAGACCGCCCCGGATGCTGCCCTCCACATCCTGCCGCTGGACCTGAGCAACCTGTCCTCGATCCGGACGTTTGCCGATACCTTCCTGGCCCAGTATGAACAGCTCGACTTGCTCATCAACAATGCCGGTGTGATGGTACCTCCCTATACCCAAACTGCCGACGGCTTCGAACTGCAATTCGGCACCAACCATCTGGGCCACTTTGCCCTAACCGGTTTGCTACTCCCCTTAATGAACGAAACGCAAGACGCCCGCATCGTGACGGTGAGCAGCACGGCACACAAGATGGGCAAAATCGACTTCAACAACCTGAACGGCGAACAAGGCTACCAAAAATGGCCGTTCTATGGACAAAGCAAAATCGCCAACTTGCTCTTCACCTATGAACTCCAACGCCGCCTGGATGCCGCCGGGGAATCGACCATCGCCGTGGCGGCACATCCCGGCTGGACGTCCACCAACCTCCAAAAAAACACCCGGTCCGCACAGTTTCTAAATCGGTTTCTCGCCATGATGCCCGAGCAAGGTGCCCTGCCGACCCTGTATGCCGCCACCGCCCCCAACGTGCCCGGTGGCACCTATTACGGGCCGGACGGCTTCATGGAAATGAAAGGCCATCCCACAAAGGTAAAATCCAATGACCGCTCCCACGACAAAGCCGTTGCCAAACGGCTCTGGACGGTCTCGGAAGACATGACTGGTGTACAGTTTAACCTCAGACAGGTCCAACCGCTGGCCTAGGCATTAGTTTAGCGAAAAATGGCGCTGCTTTGATGTAAAAAAGAAACACGACGGCACTTGAGAAGTGAGGGAGTTGTCATCCTTCAACCTCACCTTCAGAGCACCGCCGTGGATTCGTTTATACGTACTGACTTTGGTTCGTTCCTTGACACCGAGTTTGCCGACCTGTTCAACCAACGTGCGCGGCAAAGCTTTCTGATACTCGCACTCGGATTCTGTCTGTCGCCGAGTCGACACACCATTGCCAACTACCTCTGGCGTAGTGGGGCCACGGCCGTGAAGCACTTTACCCGTTTCTATGTCTTCATCGGTGGTCCACTCTATGACAAACTCGACTGGCTCTGGATCACCGTGATCACCATCGCGGCCCGTTTTGTGCCCGAACATGAACCGGTACGTGTCCGCTTTGACGAGACTACATGTAAGAAAACCGGCCGATCGATTGACGGCTGTGCCGCTTTTCGCAACGGGGCCGGCACGGCGCGCCAGGAATATCGTACGCTGTGGGGCTTGCAGTTCATCATAGCTGAAATGTTGATTCGACTCAAGCCCTGGCCTGACCAGTACATCTCGGTGCCCATCGGTCTGGCGTTGTATGTGCGTTCGGACCAGGCCCTTGATGTGGTCTATCAGAGCCCGAGTGCGTTGGCACGGGCCATGCTCGACCGCGTTGTCGGCGTCGTGGGCACCGATAGAGCCGTTTTATCAGTTCAAGACGGCAATTATGCCACGAAGCAGTTTTTGCGTGATCTGCCCGGTCAAGTCGATGTGATCGGTCGTTTGTCGAAGAACAGTCCGTTGTACGCACGGCCTGTGCCGCGTCGTGGTCGGGGTCGCAAGGCCAAGAAAGGGCCTCGTTTGGGAACGCCTGAACAGTTGGCGCTGGCCGAAGACGACTGGCGTGAGCATCAACCCGGCGTTGAGGTGTATCTGCTTCGGTGTCGCTGGCACAGTGTGATGCCGGAAGTGGATCTGCAAGTGGTCTTGGTACGCCGTCTCGCCTGGCGGCAAGCTAGCCGTAAATGGAAACGCGATCGCTGGATCCAGGCTTACTTCACAACGGCGCTGAATCTGGATGCTGAACAGGTGTTGGATGAATACAAGGCCCGGTGGTCGATTGAGATCACGATCTGGCAGGCGCGTCAGAGCCTGGGCTTGGGCCAGGATCGGTGTCGGCGGTATCGTCGCATTGTCTCAATCAATGCCTTTCGCTTGATCGTCACCGCAGCCCAGGTGCTGTTTCTGGCCCGTCGGCTTGAGCAGACCGAAGCCGAGGTGAGCTTGACGCGTTATCGGCCTTGGTACCTGAGTAAACAGGGGCCGAGCCTTCATGATGTGACCTGGATCACCAGAGAGCATCTGTACCAGTGTGGAATTTTACCCAAAGTGGGTTTTTGGTCCACTTTGGCAGAAAAACATAGACAACATCGCGGTTCTGCGGCCTCTAACAAGACAAGAGCTGCCTGAAACCGCTAAACTAATGCCTAGGCCGTGTTGACAATTAAGCGTAAACGTCGTTTTTGGCCCGTTTCGGGCCGATAACCGGCCCTCTTGGCCCACTCTGCGTTGCATTTCTCCTGAAATGCGATCCCCGATGATGGATCGGGGGCATTGCAGTCAAAATGCGCCTTGATTGGGCCTGGGCCGATCCACGGCCCTAACGACCTCAAAACCGCCTGTTGATCTAATGGTCAACACGGCCTAACCACTCCCCCCATGAATTCTGCCCATCCAAACCCTGCAGCTCACCGAAAGTGGCCGCGCATCGTCGGCGCGGTGTTTGGGCTGATATTTCTTGGCCTTACATTCCTTATGATTGACACATGGTCGGCCCTTGGTACACGCCCGGAGGGCAAACGCCTGGCCCGCATTGAACGTTCTGAACAATACCAAAACGGCCGGTTCACAAACCCGCTGCCGCAACAGGATGCAGAGATGTTGCCGGTCCTGAAACGATGGATCTTCGACGACAACCCGCATCGCATACCGGTGGCTCCGCTACCCGTGATGCAACGTGTAGCTCGTGAGTTTACCGATGCATCATCGGATCTGCGCGTTACGTGGTTTGGGCATTCTTCCCTGCTGGTCGAACTGGAAGGACAACGCATCCTGATTGATCCGATGTGGGGCGACTATGCCTCACCGGGCCGGGTGTTCGGGGTGAAGCGGTTCTTTGCGCCCCCTATGCCACTGGATGAACTGCCGGAGATCAATGCCGTCATACTGTCCCATGATCACTACGACCACCTGAACGAGCCCACCATCAAGGCCCTGCGCGATAAGGTGCCGCGCTTTGTGGTTCCCCTCGGCCTCGGCGCACACCTGGAATACTGGGGCGTATCCCCGGATCGGATTACCGAACTCGACTGGTGGGAGCACGTGACCCTCGGCGGTGTAGATCTGGTCTGCGCCCCGGCCCGGCATTTCTCGGGACGTTCACTCACCGACCGCAATGCCACCCTCTGGGCCGGATGGGCCATGATCGGGCAAACCCGCCGCGCCTTTTTCAGTGGCGACTCCGGCATGTTCCCCGGCTTCGCAGAGATCGGAGATCGGCTTGGACCGTTCGACATCACAATGATGGAAACCGGTGCCTACAACACGGATTGGCCTGACGTCCACATGGGACCCGAGCAAGCCGTAGCCGCCCATCAGATGGTAGGCGGCGGACTGATGCTCCCCATCCATTGGGGCACCTTCAATCTGGCTTTTCATGGCTGGACAGAGCCCGTCGAACGCCTCCTCGTTGCCGCTGAAAACGCTGGGGTACAGGTGGCCGTCCCGCGACCGGGTGAGAGTATCGTCCCAACCTCCCCGGCCCTCGTTGAACGGTGGTGGCCCACACAGCCCTGGAAGACAGCCGAGGACGTGCCCATCATCTCGACTGGCCTACCCCTTGAGATTGGTGCGTTACTACGGTAGTTGCTACGTCCATTTGTGATTTGTACCCAAACACTATACTTCTTGTCCTTTGCCTGAACCCGGTCTTTGTCCATTTTTCTCTATATCCCAATGAAACGCCGCAATACATTGATGGCACTGTACTGAGATAGGGCACAACTTGAATTAACCTAATGAAATTCTGGCTCAAGACTGCGAACGTAAAACGGGCTGAGGAATGCCTTGCCTACGGCATATTTAAGGGGATTATCAGCAATCCCGGCGACGTGGCACTGGAAAACGCGCCCCCGAAATCACTCTTCCGCGACCTCTGTTCCATCGCACCCAATGCGTACTACCAAATCCATGACGGAGACGTTGAGGATATGCTCAAAGAGGCCGAGGAAATGGTGGCTGTCAATCCAGATAAAATGCTCATCAAGGTTCCGGCCACCCGCAACGGCATTGCGGTGATCCGCCACCTTACGGACCAGGGCTTACGGGTGATGGCAACCGCCGTGCCAACCAGTCCGTGGATGGTCTTTGCCATTGCGGCCGGGGCAGTAGCCATTGCCCCCTATAGCGGGATGCTCAAGCGCCGCAACATCATTTCAAAAATGGAAGGTGTGTTTGCCATGCAGGAGATCATCGACCAGCAGCAGTACGATGTCGAAATCTGCACCGGCATTTATCATCCCACCGAAATCCCGTTGTATGCCGCCAAGGGCATCAAGTCCGCATTCATCTGGGAGAAAGACGTAGAGACCTATCTCACCCAGGACCTCGCCGATGAAGCTGCTGCCAGCTATGACAAGGACTGGGCCGTCATCCAATCGCACTATTAATACCAATCAGGTATTCGGATAACGACAGGTCGTTAATGGTCAGATATTTTGCGATTTGCAGGTGGAGGTCCAACCCTCGCGGGAAAAACCGGGTACAAAGGCTATGGCCTTGCGCCTTTTCCCCAATGTTGGTATCGTGAGCCAGGAGTTACCTGTCCCTTTTTTCCAGTAGGCGACTTGAACCATTCTATCGACGTTCCAGAGAACCCTTATGCCCCAGGCAGACCACAACTTGCGCATTGACTACATCGAATTTCCCGTCCTCGATATCGACGCGGCCAAACAATTTTATGGCGGGGTCTTTGGCTGGGCCTTCACGGACTATGGGCCGACGTATACCAGCTTTGAAGATGGTCGGCTGGCGGGGGGCTTTGAACAGGCCGACCATGTCACACCGGGCGGCCCCCTGGTCGTGCTCTACGCCCTTGACCTTGCAACCATTGAACAGGCCGTCATCGCACATGGCGGCACCATCACCCGTGAGACCTTCTCATTCCCTGGTGGTCAGCGCTTTCATTTCCGCGACCCGGCCGGGTATGAACTCGCCGTGTGGTCGGACCGATAATCCAAGAAGCTGAACGAACCGAATGACAGTATTGATGGGGGTGTAGGAGGGAAGGTCCCCCTTTCAGCACAGCCTCCGTTCAACGTACAGACGTATGGCAAAGGGGGTGCCCCCGAGCCACACCGGCAAGGATAGGAACCGGTCTATTTTCGAGGGGGCGGGGAATTTCTTGGGCAGGTCCTGTTCATAAACATAAACCGCCGAACACATTGAGACCATATCCGGCGGTTCTAGAGGATGCAACACAGGTGATCAGGTACTTGCTCAATAGGTCCAACCAGTGTGAATCTTTGATTTCATGACGATTACCAGTTATATTTAGTCATGTTACGCCGTCTTGGCCCATTCGACCTTGTCGACATGCACAACATCAACGACAAGCGGCGTAACATCAGATATTTATTTGGGTTCAGGTTTAGCGATGGATCCACCTGCCGTTCATCCGTAGTCGTGTATTCCTGATCGAAAAATGATAACCCAGTACGTGAAAAAGTCGGTACGTTTCATTTTCCTACCCCTTATGATACAGGTTCTATGATACTCAATCCGGACGACCTCGCACGGCGGAAACCGGTCTGGATTGCCCTCTCTGACCTGTGGCTCGACACTGAAATCCAGGGCACGGACCTGCACCGTATCGCCGAGGTTCTTCGGGCATCCGGCTACACCACAGACGAATTGCACGGCATCTACCTCTACGAGGTGGCCCCGATGGTCTACCACAACCTGCGCAACGTTGCGGGGGAATGGACCGGCTTTGACCCGAACGTGGTGTGTGCCGAAGCCGAGCAGTATGCCCGAAAACGAACACGGTTGAGAGAATTCCTCATGCGCCTGACCAAGCGCCCCATGACGTATGCTACAGAAACACACTGGAGCCGGCTTGTTGCACTGTTGGAAACCCCATCATAAGGCCCGTTCATTATGAAATGGCCCGCCTTATCACGTGATGGGCTCCATAGTGTATTTTAGGTTGACACGATTGTCCACAACCGAGTAGCTGACGATGTGCAGCACGGCCAGGTACATAGGGTGGACAGGCTTTCTTTTCGTGATATTGAGTACAGGTGCCCAGGCGCAAAGCGAAAGCCCGTCCCTGTTTGAGGCCCTGCCTTTTACCGAGGAAAACCGACGTTTTCACCGGTACACGGTAAATGACGGCCTAGCCCACCGTGTAGTTAAAACCCTTCTTCAAGACCGCAAGGGGTTTATCTGGATCGGCACAGAAAACGGCCTTAACCGGTTTGATGGACATACCTTTCAGACCTTCCACCACAACATTCAGGATACCACCTCCCTGAGTGACGACTGGATTTTATCCCTCTTTGAAGACCAGACCGGGACCCTCTGGGTGGGGACCATCAAGGGCTTAAACCGTTTTGATCCCGCCACTGAAACCTTTGTACGCTACCATCACGCCCCCAGCCGACCGGAGTCCATAAGCGGTAACCTGATTGCGGCCATGCTCGAAGACCGGGCGGGTGCCTTTTGGATCGCCACATCACAGGGACTGAACATGATGGACCGGACCACGGGACGGTTCACACGCTTCCTGCATAACCCCACAGATCCAGCCACCCTGAACGGCAATGATGTGGTTGCCCTGCTTGAAGACCGGTCGGGCGCCCTGTGGGTCAGTACCACGCGAGGGCTAAACCGGCTTGATCCGGTGACGCATACCTTCCGCCGCTATCCGGGGGCCACACCCCGCGTCGTTATGAATATGGCCGAAGATGCCTCCGGGCGCCTGTGGCTCGCCACATCGTCCTCAGGCCTTTGCGCCTTCAATCCCGCTACCAATACCCAATGCTACCGCCATGCCCCCAGGGGTCGGCGTAACCTGGCCACCCACCAGATCGAACAGGTGTATATTGATCAGACCGGGCACATCTGGGCCGGGACCGGTGCCGGTTTGAGCCGACTGAATCCCGACACGGAGGTGTTTACCTGGTTCTTTTCAGATCCGGATGATCCAACCTCACTAAACGGCGAGCTTATTCTGGCCCTGGCTTCGGACCACACGGGGGCCCTCTGGATCGGCACCGACTCGGGGTTAAACCGCCTCGACCCCGAGGCCTCCCGGTTTCAACTGATGGAGCCGCTACGTGATGTGCCCGTACGGGCCCTGGCCGAAGATGGGCAAAGCAACCTGTGGATCGGCACACACAGCACCCTCGGCCTCCTGCGCATCGGTACCAACGGAACCGTAAAGCAACTCACCCATAACCCCGACCGCCCCAACAGCCTCAGTACACATAAAGTCTGGGCAGTACTGCCTGATTCACGGGGATGGGTATGGATCAACACGGACCGTGGCCTCAACCTGTACCTCCCCCAGACCGACCAGATCTACCGCGCTGCCGACATCCTTCAAAACGTCCCCCCCATCCACCCCCTGCAAAACAGCAGTGAATTGTCCGGGCTGGCCGAAGACCAAAACGGCCACATCTGGGTCACCGGTTGGGGTATCTACCGGCTGCGGGTTGAAGCCACGGCACCTCATCCCATCGTCGTGCTGGACACCACCCTGAACCATGGCTATCACACCAATGTAAAGCGTGCGCCGGACGGCAGGGTATGGATCGCAAGCGGCGGCGGCGGACTGATCCAGGTGAATCCGCAAACCGATACCACAGTGCTGTACCGGCATGACCTGGACGACCCCCATTCCCTGAGTAACGATCTGGTTTTTGAACTGTTTTTTGATGAGGCCGGTACCCTGTGGGTCGGCACGAAGCAAGGGCTGAACCGGTTCGATGCCGAGACCCAACAGTTTGACCGGTGGCTGGAACAAGATGGATTGGTCAGCGACTACATCCACGCCATCACCTCAGATGGGCAAGGGCAACTCTGGATCAGCACGGACAAAGGGCTTACCCGGTTCGACCCGACCCAGTCTGCGTTTTACCATTTCGGGGTGACCGACGGGACCCAACCGGAATACCACGTACGCAACGCCCTCCGCCGCCGGGACGGGACCCTGCTCTTTGGCGGACCGCAAGGTGTGACGTGGTTCCATCCGGAAGCGGGTGCTGAAGGCTCTACCGTTCTGCCCGTGCAACTGACGGGGTTTCACAAATTCAATGAGCGGGTCTGGTTTGACCAAGACATCTCCGAAGTAAAAACCATCACCCTGACGCATGACGAAAACGCCATTTCCTTCGACTTCCTCGGCCTTTCCTATACCCACCCCAAACGCATTCAATATGCCTACCAGATGATAGGATTTGACGCGGATTGGGTCCACAGCGGCAGCCGCCGTACGGCCTACTACACCAACCTCGACCCGGGCCGGTACACCTTCCGGGCCAAAGCCGCCAACCGGGAGGGCATCTGGAGCGAGGAAGAATTGCAGGTAGCCCTCGTGGTGCGTCCACCGTTCTGGCAAACCTGGTGGTTCAAGAGCTTAATGCTGGGCAGTTTTTTGGCACTGGCATATTTCGTGTACCACGTTCGGATACGCCGTCTCGAACAGACCCAACGGATTCAGGAGCAGTTTTCCCGTCAACTCATCCAGACCCAGGAGAACGAGCGCGAACGCATTGCCCGCGAACTGCACGACAGCCTCGGGCAAAACCTGCTGATGCTGAAAAACGGCGTAGAGCATGTGATGCAATCCAAAAACGGTGCCGACGAAGACCTGGCGCTGTTTTCCCAGATCGCACAGAAGAGCATCAACGAGGTCCGCAGTATTTCCAGTAATTTACACCCCCATCAAATTAAAAGCCTCGGCCTGACCGTCGCCATTGAATCGGCGCTGAACCAACTGGATGAAGTGTTGGAGATGAAGGTTGAGGGACAGATCGAGCGCGTAGATGGATTGCTTCGCAATGATGCCGAAGTGCATGTCTACCGGATGATCCAGGAGGGGGTCAACAATGCCGTACGGCACGCCGAAGCCCAGACGATTCGGGTAGCCTTACATCGCCGTCCAACCCGCCTTACCCTCTCCATTTCGGATGACGGCAAAGGGTTTGATCCGGCACGGGTGCATGAAAACGGTCGGCACGGCCTGGGCCTGACCGGCATCAGCGAACGAGCCGCCATGCTGGGTGGCACGTTTACCGTAGAGTCGGCCTCCGGAAAAGGTACCACCCTCAAGGTCCATGTACCGATAAAGCCTTGAGACTTACGCAATACCCCATGACAATCTTCATTGCCGATGACCATACGCTCTTTCGGAAGGGCCTGATTCGTATTCTGGCGGAAGACGCATCGCTGGAGATTTTGGGAGAAGCCGGAGACGGCGTGGCGGCCCTGGAGGCCATTCGTACCCTCCATCCCGATGTAGCCTTGCTGGACGTGAGCATGCCGGGGCACAGCGGCCTGGACATTGCCCAGACGTTGCAACAGGAAAGACATCCCACCAAAGTGGTGATCCTGACGATGTACAAGGGTGAAGCCTACCTCAACCGGGCGCTGGACCTGGGTGTGAAAGGGTATATCCTGAAGGAAAGCGCCGTTTCGGATTTAATCGACTGCCTTAAGGCCATTGCCGAGGACCACTACTACATCAGCCCGGTGTTGTCCGAGTTTCTGGTACGGCGGCATACCCGTAGCAAAGCCTTTCTGCAACAAAATCCGGGATTGGCCCAACTCACGGAGATGGAACGACGCATCCTCTATCACATCGCCCAGAACAAAACCAGTCGGCAAATTGCCGATGAGTTGTTCATCAGTTACCGCACAGTCCAGACCCACCGCAACAACATCTGTCATAAACTCGGCCTCAAGGGCTATCACAAGCTGCTGCAATTCGCCCTGGAAAACAAGGCCAACCTTCCCCCCATCAACTAGCCCCCTTCACTACGAGTACCTGCGATCGTAATGGGATGGCCACGTCGCCCCCTTCGGAGGCTCCTCGCCATGACAAGTGGAGGTACCTGAACCATCTCCTCATGTCACCGCGAATCCCGAGTGTAACGAGGGGTGTGGCGATCCCAATAGCGCCGGGTACGCGACGTGCAGTCCTGCCTGAAAGCGCTACGCACAAGTACGTAGTTCAAAATACGCACTTCAACCTAGAGACCCCATCCCGCCGCACCCTTACCATGATCATGGGAGAACATCCGGGAGACCTACAGCCCCCAAACACGGGGTGTTATCCATTTCATAAAACCACCGGAGTACGCCATGCGCACAACAATCCGTATCCGAAAACCCTTTATCCACGGCCTTGCCACCTTGCTTTTTCTGCTCCTCATCGGGGGCCCAACCCTCTTGCAAGCCCAAAAACCGACAATAGGCCTAAACTACTGGAAATGCAATGGTTCCGAACTGGGAAACATCGTCCAATCCATCGATTCCCTGTTCCTGCCCATCGCCCAGGAATTGGTCGATGAAGGCAAAATCCTGGGCTTTGGCACGATGACCCATCAGACCGGCGATGAATGGAACCTGGTGTATTACATCACCGCCACCGATGCCGTGGCCTTTATGCAAGGGTTTCAGGAATCCGTCCAGCGGTTCACTCAGCGCCATCCTGACGCGGCCCCACTGACAGACCATTGCAGGGAACACAAGGACAACATCTATACCTTCCAGCACTTTACCCAGCCGCCGTTTAGCGTCAAACCCGGCGAGCCAATCACCATGGGCCTGAGCCACTGGAAGTGCGATTTTGCGAAGGTTGGTGAATTGGTGCAACTCTCGGACTCCCTCGGTGGCCCCATTGATCAAATGATGGTCGATGAAGGCAAACTGATCACATCCGGCATGGCCACCCACCAGTGGGGGGACGAGTGGAACGTGGTCTGGTACTCAGGGGCTTCGGATATACAGACCTACCACACGTCCGTAGCAGAACTCAACCAACGCATCAACGAAAAGCACCCGGACGCATTCGACCAGATCATGGATGCCTGCTGGACCCACAAAGACAACATTTACACCGTGCACCACACCACCGTCCCGGCTCCACAGTAGTACCCGACATGTCACCCTTATCGCACCATTCCCTTAACCGGAACCTATTATGAACAAATCAATCCTTAGCCTGCTCGCCCTGTCCTTCATCCTGCTGGCCGGTTGCCAAACGGCTCCACCGCCTCCACCGGACCCGGCTGCCGAACTCCAGCCGATCTTTGACCAGTTTGTTGAAGCCTGGAACACCGGTAACCTGGACCTCCTGGACCCTATCCTGGCCGCAGATTTCAAGCGCATTACACCTTCCACAGCCCCCACGAGCGTCAACAGTCCTGAGGAGATGAAACAAATCGTCACGATGCTCAGAACAGGCTACCCGGATCTGAACGTGCGCATCGACGAAGTCATATATACACCGGGTAAATCCGCCGCCCGATGGACGTTTACCGGCACCAATACCGGCGACCTCGAAGACCAACCAGCAACCGGCAAAGCCGTGGAGTTCAGTGGAATCAGCATCTCCCACTATGAAAACGGAAAAGTCACCAGGGAATGGCTTCAGTACGACAACCTGGACTTCTGGCAACAACTCGGGGCCACCCTGACCCCACCCGGCGCCGAATCCCAGCCGTAAACAGTTACACCATGTCGATGGGCTGCGCAGGGCCGGAACAGACAGACCAGCCGCTGACGGTTGATACCCATTTATATCGCTTCGCAAACCAAGGCGTGGCGTAAGTGAGTCTGATGGCGGCACGGCTGGTTCTTTCAATAATTCGGCCAAACCAGAGGGCTACGCTACCCAACTAAACCATCAAAAAAACGACGGCACTCAGGAGGGCTGCCACGGGCAGCGTGAGAACCCAGGACAGGAAAATTTCCCGGATCACCTTCCGATTTCCCTGCCGGGTTACGCTCCCAATACCGACCAGTGCGCCCACACGTTACAGAACTGGGATCTTTCTGGTGCGTATGCTTCTTTTGCATTGTTCAACACCAACACCCCTCGGCCATGCCCTCCCCTTCACTTCCCGATACCCCCTGGCGCATCACCTATCGTGACGGGAGCAACAACCAATATCGTTTTCATAAAGCATCCGAACAGGAACCGGCTTCCTTTACCTACAGCCCCATTACGCCAGAGACCAGTTCCAGCGGCGTCTACAGCGGCGGAGCACCACAACAAGGCACCCTGGATGACGCGCAAGCCGAGGCGCTGTGGCAGTGGATACACACCCTGGAAGCCGAAACGTCGGCGCACCTCACCACCCGGCCCATGGGCTCCGGTCGGTTCTACCTGACCACGCCGAACGGTACCCGAACATTTACAATGTCCAATGGCCGCCTCCTGCGCGATTTCAACGCATGGCTCGCCTCGTTTAAAGCCATGCGATGCATTTTCGGCTTCTGATTGTCCTGTGTTCCATCTGGCTCTATGCCAACAGCGTCAACGCCCAGACGCCGGCACGGACTACCCTCCCGATGGTCTATATCGACACCGATGAGGACATCCCCTCAGAGCCGAAGATTACAGGCCGGATGCAAATCGTCTACCGTGGCCCCGGCCAGTACACCCTCCGCACCGACCGCAACAACCCGGACTATCTGGATTACAATGGGTTCATCGGCATTGAATTGCGGGGCCAAAGTTCACAGGGCATCTTCCCCAAAAAACAGTACGGCATTGAAACCCGTATGCCGAATGGCGAAAACCTGAATGTCTCACTCCTCGGCTTTCCGGAAGAAAACGACTGGATTCTGCACGCGCCTTACAGTGACAAAACCTTGCTCCGCAACGCCCTTGCCTACACCCTGGCCCGGCGCATGGGCAGCTACGCCACACGGATTCAATTCGTCGAACTGGTCCTGAATGGCCAATACGACGGGGCCTACATCCTGATGGAGAAGATCAAACGGGACCGCCAACGGGTGAACATTGCCCAGCTCGACGCAGACGATGTGACCGGGGACAGCCTGACCGGAGGATACATCATTAAGGTCGATAAAGATGCCTCTGAAGGCAACAGTTGGCCCTCCAATTTTGAAGTGCGCGGCCATACGGTACGCTATCAGTATCACGACCCCAGGCTACGGGAACTCCAGCCCGCCCAGGCTACCTACATTCGGAATTACATGTCCGATTTCGAGCATGTGATGGCCGGCCCCGACTATGCCGATCCACTAACGGGCTACCCGGCCTATCTGGACCTCGCCTCGTTTGTAGATTTTATCCTGCTGAATGAATTCGGCAAAAACGTAGATGGCTATCGGATCAGCACCTTCATGCACAAGGACCGGGGCGACCGAGGGGGTAAATTGAACGCCGGACCTGCATGGGATTTCAATCTGGCCTTTGGAAACGCCAACTACTACGACGGCGAAACACCCCGGCGCTGGTTCATCCTCAATGGCCCATCCGACACCGACGGATTCCAGTTGTCCTTCTGGTGGCCCAGGCTATTCAACGATGCCAATTTTCAGAAACTTCTGAACAGCCGGTGGCAACAACTCCGTACCGAATTCCTCCATCAGGACTCCGTGACGACGTGGGTCGATGCCCAGGTCGAGATCCTCGACGGCGCCCAACAGCGCAACTTCGAACGGTGGCCATCGCTGGGTGAATACGTCTGGCCCAACCCCGACGGTGCACAAGAGCGCGACACCTACGAAAAAGAAATTGATGCCTTAAAAACCTGGCTCCAGCAGCGCGCAGACTGGATCGATGTCTTCATCGGCACCGACGCCCGATGCACCGCCGAGGCCGTCATCAACGAAATCCATTACCGGCCCGGCCCCGATTCCGTCGCAGGAGAATGGCTGGAGCTTCATAACCCCACCGACCGGCCCCTGGAGGTGTCCGATTGGGTCCTGCGCGACCAGACCAACCAGACCGCCTTCGCCCTGCCTGCCGGGACTACCATCCCCACGGACGGCTACCTGATCCTCGCGGTAGACGATGCGGCATTCCAAGCGGCCTACCCCGGCATCCCCGTACTCGGCCCGTTGGGCTTCAAACTCAACAACGGCGGTGAACTCCTCACCCTCTACGACCAAGCCGGTTGCCTTGCAGACCATGTGCGCTACGACGATGATGCCCCCTGGCCCGAAAACGCCGACGGCACCGGCCATTCCCTCTTCCTGCTCAACCCCCTGCTGGACAATGGCCTTGCTGCCAGTTGGGCCGCCTCCGAAACCCCGGGCGGTACACCCGGAGCTGCCAACCCGACCATCGATGTAGACTTGCCCCCGCCCGTCCCACAAACCTCGGGCCTCTCCGCAGCCTACCCCAACCCGTTTCAAACCACGACCACCCTTGACCTCTCCCTGGCGGAAGCATCCCGCGTCACCATCACCCTGCACGACCTGCAAGGGCGCAGAGTACGCCACATCGAAACCGCAACGAACTTTTCCCCGACCAAACATCAAATCCCTATCGACGGCATTGGCCTGGCCGGGGGCGTGTACATCGTCCGCGTCGAAACCGCCAGGTGGGTGAAGTACCGCAAAATCACGCTCCTTCCATAGGTTGCGCCACGCGCATCCGGCGGCGCTCGACCAGGGCATACAGCGCCGGAATCATGATGAGGGTGTGGATGGTGGACGTGAGCAATCCCCCGACCATCGGCGTGGCGATCCGTTGCATGACCTCCGTGCCGACCTCCGTGCCAAACATGATGGGCAGCAACCCCAAAATGGTGGTACAGACCGTCATCAGCTTGGGCCGGACGCGTTCCACGGCCCCTTCTTCCAGGGCTTGATTGAGATGCTTGGCTGAAGTTAACCGCCCTTCGGCACGGTACCGGCGCAGGGCTTCATCGAGGTACACGTGCATCACCAGGCCCGTCTCGGCAGCAAGACCCGCTACGGCAATCAACCCGACGACCACAGCCACACTCATCTTGAACCCGAGAACCACCATCAGCCACACCGCCCCGACTACGGCAAACGGCAGGGGCAACATCAGCATCAGGGCTTCGGCGCCACTACGGAAGTGCACAAACAACAACAGAAAAATGACGAGCAGCGTCAGCGGGATGAGGACCTGTAAACGTTTGCCCGCCCGTTCCAGGTATTCGTACTGCCCGCTCCATTTGACGGCATAACCCGTTGGCAAATCAACGCGCTCGGCAACGATGGCTTGTGCGCGTTGCACGTAGGCCCCAAGGTCCACGCCGTCTTCGAGGTCTACATACACCCAGGCATTGGGCCGGGCATTTTCACTCTTGATCACTGAAGGACCCGGCACCCGTGTAAAATCGGCCACTTGCCCCAGCGGCACCACGGCACCACTGGGCGTAGGCACCAGCACATTGCGCAAGGCCGGGAGGTTGTCCCGCAGGGCACGGGGGTAACGCACATTGATGGGGTAGCGCTCCAGGCCCTCTACCGTAGCCGTTACATTCATTCCCCCGACGGCCGTAGCCACCACCGATTGCACCGCATCACTGGTGAGCCCATACCGGGCAGCGGCCTCGCGGTTGACCGTCACATCCAGAAACATGCCTCCGACGGCGCGTTCGGCATAGACCGAGACCGTACCGGCCAGGGGTTGCAACGCCCCTTCCAGTTCCCTGCCGATGCGCTCCAGCGTGGCAAGGTCCGGCCCGGAAACCTTGATCCCGACCGGGGTCCGAATGCCGGTCGCCAGCATGTCGATCCGGGTGCGGATGGGCATCGTCCAGGCGTTGGTCAAGCCCGGAATCTGGAGAGCGGCATCCAGTTCACGGATGAGTTTTTCCCGCGTCATACCCGCCCGCCATTCGGACGGAGGTTTTAAGAGAATGATGGTTTCGAGCATGGAGAGCGGGGCCGGGTCCGTGGCCGTATCCGCCCGGCCTGCCTTTCCGAATACCCGCGCCACCTCGGGAAAGGTTTTGATGATGCGGTCGGTTTGCTGCAAGACTTCCCGCGCTTTCTGTGGGGATATCCCGGGCAGGGTCGTCGGCATATAGAGCAGGTCGCCTTCATTGAGGGGCGGCATAAACTCCGTGCCGATCTGCGGGAAGGGCACCCACACCCGGTCCAGCAGCACCCGCTGCACCGGCAACAACGTCACCAGCAATACCCCGGCCCCAATCCACAGTACCAAGGCCGGATGGCGGAGCGTCCACTGGATGACAGGCCGGTAAAGCCGAATGGCCATGCGGGATACCGGGTTGCGGGCTTCGGGCCGAACGTTGCCCTTAATGAAGGTGACCATTAGCGCGGGTACCAGGGTTACCGCCAGCAAGGCAGCGGCAGCCATCGCAAAGGTTTTGGTAAGCGCGAGAGGCCGAAACAACCGCCCTTCGATCTGCTCCAGCGTGAACACCGGCAAGAAACTCACCGTGACGATCAACAAGGAGAAAAACAAACTTGGTCCCACTTCCCGCGCCGCTTCCATGATGACCTGCAAGCGCTCGGCGGAGGATACCGCAGGTCCAGCCCGTTCGAGGTGTTTGTGTGCATTCTCCACCATTACCAGCGCAGCATCCACCATCACCCCGATGGCAATGGCAATCCCCCCGAGGCTCATGATGTTGGCGTTGATGCCGAGGCCGTACATCACCAGCAAGGCCATCAAAATGCCAATGGGCACGGTGAGCACCGCCACCAGGGCACTGCGAACATGCAGCAAAAACAGAAACACAATCAGGGCCACCACCGCCAACTCCTGCCAGAGCTTGGTCGATAGCGTCGTGACGGCTTCATCGATCAGGGTAGACCGGTCGTAGGTGGGCACGATTTCCACGCCAGCGGGCAACCCCGGTTTGAGCGTTTCAATACGGGCCTTGACGCGGTCGATGACCCGTAGCGCGTTTTCTCCGTAACGCATCACCACAATCCCGCCGACCACCTCACCGGCCCCATCGAGTTCGGCAATGCCCCGGCGAAGGTCCGGACCCAGTCGCACCCGCGCCACATCGCCGAGTTGCAGCGGCATCCCGGAATGGGCCGTCAGGGGCACCGCCCGAATGTCTTCGATGCCCTTTAGATAGCCTTTGCCCCGCACAATAAACTCTCTCTCGCCCTGCTCCAGCAAGCGCCCGCCCACATCGTTGTTGGAACGCTGCAAGGCCTCGCGCACCTGCAACAGGGTAATGCCGTACGCGGCCAGCTTTTGCGGATCGGCCACCACCTGATACTGCTTGACAAACCCACCGACCGTCGCGATTTCGGCAACCCCATCCACGGCCTGCAACTCATACTTCAGAAAGAAATCCTGAACGGCCCGCAACTCGGACAAATTATGCTGCCCGGTCCGGTCGATGACGGCATACTCGTAGATCCACCCCACACCCGTCGCATCCGGACCAAGGCTCGGTTTGGCCAAAGCGGGCAAGGTGCCCGAAAGCGTATTCAGATATTCCAGCACCCGGCTCCGTGCCCAGTAGACATCGGTGCCTTCGTCAAAGATCACATACACAAAGGAGGTGCCGAACATGGAGTAACCGCGTACGGTCTGCGCATGCGGCACCCCGAGCAGGGCTGTGGTAAGCGGATACGTGACTTGTTCTTCCACGATCTGCGGCCCCTGCCCCGGGTATTCCGTCTTGACGATGACCTGCACATCCGACAAATCCGGGATGGCATCCACCGGTGTTTGCCACATGGCCCACACCCCGGCGCTGGCAACCAGTGCGGTAGCCAGCAGCACCAGGGCCGGGTTCCGGGCACTCCAGGTAATCCATTGCTTGAGCATCGCTGACTCCCGTTTACATGGTATGATGTTTGGAATGGTTCATGGGCGCCCCATCCCCATAGCCGCGCAGGGCATCGTAGTGCTGCACCTGTTCGGGCCGAAGGATGTTTTTCATTTCCAGATGCGCGTTCAGGTGAACAAAGCGCAATTCAGCCTGAAGCGTCCCAAGGTGCAACAGGGCCTCATGCAAGGTTTCCGGCGTAGCCGTAGCTTCGGCAAAAAGGGCATCCAGCCGGGCCTCCTGCTCAACGATCTCGGTACCCAGTACCACGGCCCGTTCCTTCATGGCATCAAAGCTCACCTGTGTGGCTGTCCGTTGGTCTGCGGTCAGGTGCAGCGAATCGGCCAGTTCCAACACGTGCTTTGGGCCGGGATAGTGGTTGAGTTCGGCAGCTTTGGCGAGGCCCATGCCTTCCCCGGCCTGGTAGGCCGCTATCGTTGCGGCGTCCAGGCTCTTGATGGTCTGGTCTTCCTGCCCGGCATAGGGCGAGGGGGCGACGGCCTCAGCTTGTGGCGATGGATGTTCGGCACAGCCGGTGAGGAGGGCCAGACTAGCGATGAGCATTGGAAGATTTCGTTTCATGATTATCAATTTGTTTTTCGATAGACCTACCCCATGTGTCATCGCGAGGAAGAGCCTCAGGCTCTGACGTGGCGATCCCATTCCGAGCGCAAGTGCCCGAAATGGAACGGCCACGTCGCTGGGCCGGTTACCGGCCCTATGCTTCTCGCCGTGACATACTTGTATCTGGGCTTTACAGGTCATGTAGATCGCTGGTTGACGTTACGGTGATGGCATGAGTTGATACCCAGCCTGAAGCAGGTTTTCGCGGGCTTCATCGAGCGTGACGCGCCGGAGGGTCATGTTGCAGATGTCACAGTTGCCGGCCTCCTCGTGAAAGACGGCCCAGTGCATGGGCGATTGATACAGCATGCCGTCCCCATTGGCATCAGCGCGGGCGGGGTCGACGAGCACGTTCAGGTATCCGGCATCCCGGAGCAGGGCCTGGGCCGCACCAACCTTCACATAGGCCGTGCCCCCTTCACAACTCGGGATTTTACCCATCCGGTCTTGCAGCAGGTGGGGTTGTTGCAGGCAGAGATTGACGTGGCCGTCGCCATCGGCATCAGCGGCATAGACGTTCATGGGCATCTGTTTGACCTTCCATTCCGGCTCCTGCTCCTCGGCCATGGAGCCGTGGTCATGCCCCGGCATCATGGCGGCCACGGCACTTTGCAACCGGGCTTCGGAGTCGATCAGAAACTGGGCGTGCGTGACGACTGCTTCACCGCCGGTTAGGCCCTCGGTGACGCGGACCCAGCCATCGGCCATGGGGCCGGTTGCGATGGAAACAGGCCGAAACCGCCCCTGGCCTACCGCCAATACCACAAGGCTGCGCTCCCCATCATACAGGACGGCTTCTTCCGGCACAACAGGACCAGATGCAGCAGGTGTGCCGCGCAGAGTAACGGTGGCGTACATGCCGGGTTTGAACTTCCGGCCCGGATTGGATACCCGAATGCGGGCCGGGACGATACGTGTTTCGGGATCGATAGTGTCGTAGAAATAGTCGACTTCCCCCGTGATCGTTGTGCCGGGATCGCTTGGTAGCGTGACCACTGCCGTCGTGCCAATCCCTAGCCAGGGCAAGTCCTGTTCATACACATCGGCCAGCAACCAGAGTTCGGACAGGTTAACGAGTTCCATCAGGGCTTCTCCTGCCCGGACCTGTTGCCCTTCGACGACGGTTTTCCGGGTGACGGTACCCGAAGCCGGGGCATAATGGGTGATGGTCTTCCGGGACGTGCCGGATTCTTCCAGGGCTTGAATCTGTGCATCAGAGACATCCCAGTAGGCCAGGCGGCGGCGGGCAGCCTCCAGCAAGCGCTTTGCATCGTCGGCAGCAGAAGTACCGGCCATTCGTTGCGCTTGCCGCCACGCGATCAGGTATTCCTCTTGCGTGGCAACCAATGCCGGGCTGTACAGATCCAGGAGCCGTTGCCCCTTCTGCACCCGTGCCCCTTCATAGTCTACCCATAACTTCTCGACCCAGCCGTCAATCTTGAGAGACACAACGTGTTGTGCCTGCTCATTGACCATAAACCGACCGGTGGTCCGAACGCTCTGTTGAAGCGCACGTACCGGCACCTCAGTCGTTTTGACCCCGATGTTTTGCATCGTCGCCGGATCAATCTCAATCACCCCTTCTGTGGAACGGCGCATGGGGGTGAGTTCCATTTCACAGACCGGGCATGTGCCGGGTCCCTCCTGAATGATCTGGGGATGCATGCCGCAGGTATACAACTCCGCAACGGAGGTGTGCGCAGACGGCGAATGCGGCGCATCTAACGGAGCCGAAGCATCACCACATGCCGAAATCGAAGCAAGGGCCAGTATGGCTACAATAGCTTTTAAGTATTTCATCGTATTTATTGGTAATTGGGATTGGTATTTGTTGATTGGTGATTTGCTATTGGATGCAATCACCAATCAACAACCCCTAACGTTCGCATTAGCCCCGCTTCTGCTACCTGGTACCGGTACAGTGCATCGGCCGCATCCATGTGGACCTGGAGCCGGGCACGTTCGGCGGCCAAAAGGGCCGGGTATCCGGTTTGACCGGCTCCGTAGGTGCTCCGGGCGCTTTCGGCCAGGCCCTCGGCCTGGGGCATCAGGGTCTGGTTGAGCAAGTTTAGCGTTTCGGCTTCCTCCCGCATCCGTTGCCGATAGTTGGTTACCTCGGCACGAATGGCTGCCGTCAAAGCCTGTTGTTGCGCCATCACTTCTTGTTGCCGCAACTGTGCAGCCTCCCGTTCGGCCCGCAGGCGAGACCGCCACAGGGGAACCGACACCCCCACCCCAATCATCCAGGCATCCCGTCCATTGGCGGAAGGCAAGGCATCGGAGGCAGCCACATCGAGGTAGGCCAACTGCACATTAAAATCCGGCAGAAACCGACGCTCAGCCAGGGCGACCTGATGCTGGGCTTGCCGGGAGGCGACCTCCAGCTGCCGGACTTCCGGGCGCTGCACACCAGTAGTATCCACCGCATGCACCGATAGCGATACGCCCGCGTGATGATCAGCCGGAACCGAGACGGCACAGGTAAAGACCCGAGGGGTATCCATGAGCCGCGCCAGCGTGGCGCAGGCCGTGCGTTGATCCCGTTTGAGACGCAGGCGTTGCTGATCCAGCCGGTTCTTTTCCAGTTGGGCCTGTAAGACATCGGCCTGGCTGCCTTGCCCCACTTCGTAGCGCACCGTCGCCATTTCGGCAAAGGTGTCGAGTTGTATCTGAAACTGGGCCAGGTGGGCGAGATGGGTCTGCGCCCGCTCGACCATGAAATACGCTGCACGGGCATCATGTGCCAGATCCAGGGCATAGGCTTCGGATGCAAGCGCTGTTTGCTCGGCATCCAGTTCGGCGATGTATTCCAGCAACCGACGTTTCCCCGGAAAGGGTACCGTTTGGGCAACCTGCCACCGGCTGCGCTGGTGCCCACGCCCGGTCAGGACGGCCCGAGGCATATACTGCACCGATACTTCGGGGTTGGGAAACGCGCCGTACCGGCGGCTGCCTATACGTTGGGCCTCGGCATTCAGGCGCTGGGCCTGAAGTGTGGGATGGGCGGATACGACCTGTATGACCTCATCCAGCGTGAGCAAATAAACAGAATCGGGGACCTGGGCCAAAGCCGGGTGCACCAGCATGCACCCCAGCAGGACCATCGTCCATCGAAAGGAAAAAACCATGATCTATTGTGCTTGACGTGAGAAAAACCGTGACGTGGAAAACCACTCAACGGATTTCTCCTCAGCACAACAGGGTCGAGAAGAGCAGGTGTCTGGGAATCGGAATCAGGCCGGGTGGCGAACCCTCAGACAAAGGTGCCGATTGGTGTATACCCCTCGGTTCTTCAGGAGGAGACAGAGCAACCACCAGATTGGGTGGCGCAACCTTGACCGGCAACACCAGGGTGGCATGATGTGGGGAGACCAGGTCTTCTTGATGGGCGTCAAAGCAGTGATCCTGACATGGCATCAACCCGGATGCAGTCTCGGCCTGGAGATGTACCGCCGGAGCAGGCATATGCGGATCGGCATGGGTGGCTTCCTCCTCACAACAGCAGTCTTCCATCTGGGCCATCTCTGCCATTGCCATGGCACAGACGTGTTGGGCCAACGGCAGCAATCCACCTAATGCTGTACACAGCGCGAGGACGGCAATACCCAATCGTTTTGTTCTGAGCAGGTGTAACATAGCCTTGGAAGAATGCGCGGTTCAACGTGAGGCTGCTGTCGAATGTTTCGGTATTTCCCTGAACGATGGAATGTGAGGTGCCCATCGTTTGTCCATAAGATTGCAGGAAACCTGAACTCAATTCAGACCGTAGGAACTTTCCCGTTCTATTTTTCTATTTACGCTTCCCTTGCCGATGCCTCGTGCACCTCAACAGATCGGCACGCGATCAATGGCCTCGTCCAACGTGGTTGTTGAAGCCGCTGCAGAAATCGAGCACCTGCTCGCGCAGGTTACCTCTGGTCTGGAGCCGTACGTCCCTTCCGCGACCATGCCCTGGAATGCCCGGCGCGCAGCACACCTGCTCCGCCGCACTGGATTTGGAGCAACGCGTCAGCAAACCCTGGCCCTGTTGAACCGGAACCCCCTGGATGTGGTCGATGACATCATCGACGAAGCGCTCAACCTCCCCGTCCCCAACACAACGCCTCATCCCGAAGGGTATATCCATTACCATCGGGATTGGCTGAAGGACATGTACACGTGGGGATTTCGAGAAAAGATGGCATTTTTCTGGAGTGGGCATTTTGTTACGCAGCAAGATGTTTATAGCGAATCCCGCTTTGCACAGGAATATCTGCGCCTTTTGCGGAAGCATGCCCTGGGCAATTTCAAGACCTTTACGCGGGAAATCGGCACCTCGGCGGCCATGCTGATCTACCTGGACGGAACCAAAAACCGCCGCGGTCAACCCAACGAGAATTACGCACGGGAGTTACTTGAACTGTTCACGATGGGCCTGGGGCACTATTCGCAACAGGATATCGTCGAGGCGGCCCGTGCCCTGACCGGGTGGTATGTAGATCTGGTGCTAAAACAGGTGGAATTCATCCCACGCAACTTTGACAACGGCACCAAACGGATCTTCGGCCGCACCGGCAACTTTGATCACGATGACGTAATCAACCTGATCTTTGAAGAACGTACACGGGAAGTCGCACAGTTCATCTGCCACAAGATCTACAAATTTTTTGTCTATGATTTCCCCAAAGCCACCATCGTAGACGCCCTTGCCGATGTATTCATTGCAGAGGGTTTTCAGATTGAGCCGGTCATTCGGAGGTTGTTTCGCAGTCAGCATTTTTTCGATGCGGCATTCCTGGGGGTAAAAATCAAGACGCCGCTGGAAGTATACTTCACTACTATTCGGGAAGCCTCAATGGAGGTTGAAGGCCCAAACAATTATGACGCCTTCCAGGCGGGCAACTTCATCCTGGGTCAGTTTCAACAACGGTTGCTTAACCCCCCCAATGTGTCTGGATGGCCAAGCCACAGACAGTGGATTTCCAGCGCCACACTTGCGAAGCGTTGGCGATATGCCGGGGCGCTATGCAACAATAACCACTCCAATACGACCGCACTGCTCGACCAGGTCTCAAACCCGGACGATCCCTTCGTGGTAGCCCGAGAACTGGCTGAACACCTCTTGCCGGTTCCCCTAAGCGACCGCGCCTATCAAAAACTCGGCGAGTTTTTGTTGGGCAATACCCCCGCCTACGAATGGGACCCGCTGAGTCCAAGTACCCAAGCGCGGTTGGCCGGTTTTATGGTTCACCTGGTCCAACTCCCTGAATTTCAACTGACCTGATCTGCTATTGCCTGCCGATGTGTTCGCATTCCTCCAAATCACCCCTCAATAAAACCCCTGCCCGGCATGGCAGCAGGCGGTCGGATGGTGATGCGCACACCCGAGATCACCAGCAGTGGAACCGACGAGACTTCTTGTCCTTGCTGACCTCGGCCGCAGCCGGCACAGCCCTCTCGCTGGCTGGCCTGCCCATGCAGGCCTACGGGCGTGGGCCATCCTGGACGCAGGCGCTCTTGCAAGAAACCGACCGTGTACTGGTCCTGATCGAGCTCAACGGGGGCAATGACGGCCTCAACACCGTTGTACCGATCCGCAACGATATCTATTACAACAAACGACCGGCCCTGGCCATCCCCCGTGCCAACACCTTGCGCATCCGGGATGACGTGGGGCTACATCGCTCGCTGCAAAACACTTTTGACCGATGGAACGATGGTCAGGTGGCGATTGTCCACAATGTGGGCTACCCGAACCCCAACCTGTCTCATTTTCGCTCCATGGACATCTGGCACTCTGCCAGTGACGCCAACGTACTGGATACCACCGGCTGGGTAGGACGCTACCTTCACACGGTAGAAGAAGCCGATGGCCCCTTTCCCAATGATGTGCCCATTGCCGTCAGCATCCGGGGTGCACAGTTGCCGTTCCAGGGGCCTCTGGCCAACATGGGGATGCGTATCGACAGCCTCGAAGCCCTGGAACGCCTCATCACCACAGGCGGACTTTACAATCCGGGTGACGTTCCCAATACCCTCAGTGGCCACGAGTTGCGCTTTCTCCGGCAACTCTCGAACCAATCCAACCAGTTTGGCCGTTCGATGCAGGCGGCAGTAGAAAATGCCGGCAATGCGGTAAACTATCCGGCTCCTCCCGATGCCCTGCCCAGTTCCATTGCCCGGTCAAGGCTCGAAGAGCAGTTGGCCATCGTCGCCCGGTTTATCAAGGGGGGCCTGGGGTCACGCATCTACCTGGTCAACCTGACCGGGTTCGATACCCACGCCACCCAGCCTGAACGGCACGGGGGGTTGCTCGAATACGTAGACAATTCGGTGGGGGCATTTTTTGATGACCTGGCCGTGGGCGGGTTTGACCAACGGGTCCTGGCCATGACCTTCTCCGAGTTTGGGCGTCGTCTGGAGCAGAACGGTTCCCAGGGCACGGACCACGGTGCCGCTGCGCCCCTGTTGGTCTATGGCCCATCGGTACAGGGCGGACAGTATGGAACACTCCCCAACCTGTCTGACCTGGACCCCGCAGGCAACCTGAAACATAGGTTCGACTTCCGCTCGGTATATGCCACGGTGTTGGTGGAATGGCTGGGGTTCTCACCGGATGCCATCCCCGAGGTGTTCGGCCGGGCTTTCGATACCCTGGGCTTTGTAGACCCCGCGGTGCGCTTCAATGCCCGTACCTCCGTCGGCGCCGAAACCGACGTCCCTGCATCTTTCGGGTTGCAACAAAACTACCCCAACCCCTTCGGCCCCAACACGGCTACACAAATCCCCTTCTTCCTGGAACGCCCCATGCCGGTCCGCCTCCGCATCTACGATCTGAGTGGCCGACACCTCGAAACCTTGATCGACGGCTCCTTGCAAGCCGGCCCGCATCGCATCCCGTTTGTGGCAGGCTCCCTGCCGAGCAGCACCTACCTCTACCGCCTCGATACCCCGGACGGAACCCAAACCCGCCGGATGGTTTTGGTTCGATAGGCCTTCCGCCGACACAAGGTCGTTTAACGTATCGTCGACCCAATCCGACCACACGTTCAAAAACAATATCAATCCACAACGACGAAGACGCCATAACGTTGAAGGGCCAGCACGAGGCTGGCCCCGCCAGGAACACGACTATTGCATATGCCGAACCCGGACGGGCGATCCTTATGATCGCCCCGAAACAAAGAAATGCTTTATTCAGGCTATGCGATTAAGAAGCCGAAGGCGTGGTTTGATCTACCACAACATCCGACGGATGCCCGTCACCACCGAGATCAGCGTAGGCATCCCCTGGAAACTGTTTGATGAACGCACGGTCCGGGGCACGGCCTGTTCCGGCAGCCACCGGCGATTTTTCATGGATGATAAACCACTCGTTCGGCAGCGTATCATTGTGTACAATGGCGGCCTCGGCGGCGATGCGCATCGACGCATCCTCATTCTCATCGAGGGCTCGGATGTGCTCCTTGATGGCCAACTCGGCGATGTCGATGAAGTGTAGCGCTGCCGTGCGGTCCCGTTCAAACGCTGGTCCCGATTCGCCTTGCTCGATTTGGTGCGTCAGTTTGGAGAGCACACAGGAGATGGCAAACAGGTACATCGCATTGTCTGCAATGCGGGCCTGAATGGTTTGCCGCGTCACGATGTGCTCCTTGTTTGCCATGCTGGCCGTCTTGAAGGCATGGGCATGGTCCCGGATGAGTTTTTCCAACCGGCGGACCTGCGGCTGCAACGAAGCATGACCACCGTTAATGCGGGGTGCGGCGGGCTTCTTGCCGAGGATCAACTGCATACCCAGCGGAATGGCCCGCTTGAGCACCGCCGGACGAAAGGCGTTTTTGAGCATCCGACCCATGTTTTGTCCGAATCCTTCCTGGCCGTCCCAGAATAACGCGGTCTGTACCCCCAGCATCTGCTCGGCGAGTTGCTTTCCGCCATAGGCAAAAATGAAGGATTGCATCACTTCGTTGGCCCCTTCCACAATCAGGTAGATGCGGCTGTCCCGGAACGCCCGTTCGACGCCGTTTTCAGTCATGTAGCCATCGCCACCCATGATTTGCACGGCATCGTTGATGACGCGCCAGCCCATCTCGGAGCAGAACACTTTGGTGGCGGCGGTCTCGACCATAATGTCGTCGTCGTGCCGGTCCAGCATGCCCGTCATCATATAGAGCATGGCATCCATCGCATAGGTAAGCGCGGCCATGTGGGCGATGCGCTTTTTGACGAGGTCAAAGTCGGACAATGGCCGACCAAACTGGTACCGGGTGCGTGCCCACTTGATACCCTGGTCCATGGTCTTTGCCGCAGCCCCGAGCATGCCGGCAGACAGCGTACAGCGCCCGTAGTTCAGACACGTGAGCGCCACATTGAGGCCCTTGCCTTCCTTGTGGAGCCGGTTGGCGACGGGCACCTTCACGTTCGTGAACCGAATCCGCGCTTGCCACGTGCCCCGGATGCCGCACTTGGATCGGTTTTTCTCGAAGACGTCGACGCCCTCCATGTCCGGCGTACAAATGAGTGCCGTAACGGCCCGGCGGGTTTTACCCGTTTTGGGGTCCGTGATGGTTTGTTTGGCCATCACCGTAAAGAGACCGGCCAACGCCCCGGAGGTACTCCATTTCTTCTCCCCGTTCAGGATGTAGTGGGTACCGTCTTTGCTGAGTTCACATTCGGTTTCCTGACCGGCGGCATCGCACCCCACGTTGGGTTCGGAAAGGCAGAACGCCGAGAGGTATTCCCGCGCCACTTTGGGCAGGTACTGCCGCTTCTGTTCCTCATTGCCGAAAAGCATAAGGGCCTTGCATCCGATCGACTGGTGCGCCGAGACGACCACCGCGGTACCGGCACATGCTGCGCCAATGCGGGACAGGGCGCGGTTGTAGCTGGTCACGCCTAATCCCAGGCCGCCATATGCTTCGGGGATGGTCATGCCCATCACGCCGATCTCAAAGAGCCGATCCAGGCACCACTGTGGAATTTCTTCTTCCTGGTCGATTTGCACCGAAGGGTGTTCGTTGGCAAGGTAATCATCCAGTTCGGCCAGCAGGGCATCGCACTTGGCCTTTTCTTCAGGCGTTTCCTTGGGATACGGGAAAATCAAATCCTCCCGAAACCGATTCCAAAACAGGTTCTTGATGAAGCCCATGTCCGTAGGCTCCGGACCCAGCATCAGTTCCGCATCCTCGATCATGCGACGGTCTTCGGCGGACACATTTTTTAAGCCTTTCAGCAAACTCGACATATCAGTAAAGCCAGTTGGTTATTTTCGATGTAAAGGCGCTTCGATACGCAAAAAGATAACATTCGCTCCTTTCTTCTGAAAGCGCTTCCGGTTAAACCGTTACAAAGGTTTAGGTTCCGAATGGAACAGCCAAGGAACGGCTTCCTCAAGCAAACTTCGCCGACCGGCTCCCGGCACATTCCTAGATTTAGAGAACGATTCCCATTCGGGCGCGGTCGTTTGAATCGGCGCGGGTTGGACGGGCGGGCCTTGTGCCCGCCCGGTTCGTCGTATGTTCCGGCATTGGGTTTTGTCTCCTGATTCAAAAATCGCTATGGCTTTCTTAAAAAAACTAAACGCTGCCCAACACGCCGCCGGCTCCGTCGTCTGCGTCGGCCTGGACCCTGCACCGGAACGGCTGCCGAAGCCGTTGCAGAACATGCCGACAACCGATGCTGTGCGTACCTTCTGCAAGGCCATCGTGGATGCCACGCACACCGTGGCCTGTGCCTATAAACCCAACCTCGCCTTCTTTGAGGCCCTCGGACCGGCAGGCTTGCAGGTGCTGCAAGACGTGGTAGATCACATCCCTGACGACCGAATCGTCATTGCCGATGCCAAACGGGGCGACATCGGCAATACCGCCCGCATGTACGCCCACGCCTATTTTGAGAGGCTCGGTTGCGATGCCGTCACGGTTACCCCCTACATGGGCCGGGACGCCGTCGATCCGTTCCTGGCCTACCCCGGCAAGGCCGTCTTCGTCCTGACGCGTACCTCCAATCCCGGAGCCGCTGATTTCCAGGATCTTCAGGCCGAGGGTTTTCCCCTCTACCGACACGTGGCCCGCCAGACCGCCACCTGGGCTGCCGATGCCCCCGGCACGGCTGGCTTCGTCGTCGGCGCAACCGATCCGGTCACCCTGGCCCAGATGCGCAAAGCCTATCCCGAAACCCCCTTCCTGATCCCCGGCGTGGGTGCCCAGGGCGGCAGCGCAAGGGCCGTCCGGCAAGCCGCCGGCAGCGGACCGGTGCTGGTCAACAGCAGCCGGGGCATCCTCTACGCCAGTCCCGAAGCCGACTTCGCCAAAGCCGCCCATACCGCCACCGATGCCTTGCGCCGTGTCCTGATGCCGTGAAGTATTTGGAGGCGGCTCCGTGCCGATCCTCCTGGACTTTAACATGAACGGAGAGATCATGAGTTTCGACTTCCTCAACGTCTGGCTACCCGCCAACGGAAAGAATACCCAAGTTCCCTAGAACATCAACTACCCGCACCGAACACCCGCATGTTTAACATCGACGTTCAGCATACCCGCTACAACCGCAACCCGCACGTCCGGCTGGACGGCAAGGTTCGGGGCCGTACATATGATATGCAAATTGCTTTCAAGGACCATAAGGAAAAACAACAGGTCTTTGCCCTGAAATACGATGCCGATATGCTGGCCCAGCTCGCTGAGCGGTTCGGCTTTCCTCGGGCCATGATGGGGTCTGGGCGGCTCACCCAGGCCCAGATGCAACGCTGGCTTGCCGAACGGGACCAGGCCCTCCAAAACGGCCTCTTTCTGATGCGCGGCCAAACCGTCGAACCCGACCCCAGTGCCGTCGTCTCGTACTATGCCGATCCCGTGTGCCGCCCCATTGCTGAACAGATCGTGACCGCACTCAACCGGTACGAAACCGATACCCGGCGAGACCGCATCGAAATGGCGATGCGCTTCGTGCAGGACATCCCGTACGGCATCCCGCACAAAAACCACCCGGAGAAAATGCACGCGGGCGTCCTGACCCCACCAGAAATCCTCTATCACGGTTTCGGAGACTGCGACTCCAAATCGTTCCTCTTCGCGAGCATTCTGGTCCACTTGATTGATCCCAAAGATGTGCTCTTCCTGCGTGTCCCCGGCCACATGCTCACCGCCGTGCGGGCCGAACCAGCCTCGGGTAACGCCATCCTCAAATACAAAGGCCACTCGTACCTCGTCGCTGAAACCGCCGGGCCAGGCCGTATTCCGCTGGGCAAACCGGGACGCCACTTTAAAGGCCAGGCCAAGGTAGATCCCTTACAGTACAAGCCTTCCTCCGATCCGCTCCCGACAGGACGACAAAGCAACGCCGGAGGCACACGCTATAACCCGATGCGTGCCCCCCGAAAAGCAGTCGCTTCCGGGTTTACCACCCAACTGCAACGCCTGCGTAAGCGAAAGACCCGCATCAAGAGCCTCGTCTTCAATGACGGCGGCGGCTGGCTTATTCTGGCCGGGAAAAATGAGTATTACGCCGAGCACATTCCTCAACCCCTGCTAGACCAATTGGCCTCCATCAAAAAGCGCGGCTTCGAAATCACAGACGTAGCCCTGAGCGATGACGATGCCTTTGTGATCATCTACCACAACGGGTTCGGCTATCAGACCTCTCTCTTCGAAGAGACGGGCAACACCCTCCTCCCGGCCCTGAACCAGATCACGGAAAAGCACGGCCAGCCCATCCGGGATGTGGTGTTTACCCACCGGTACAAAGGCGGCTGGGCCATCCTCTTCGGCCATAACGGCTCAGGCTTTACCTGCCACACCAACCCGGCGCTGCTCAACCAACTCCAGCCGGCACTCAACCGGGCCGCTCGCCAGGGGCTCAAAAGCCTGGCCTTTGCCCGTGGTGACGGCTGGGTGGTACTCTTCGGCCAAAGCGGATTTGCCACCAGCCTGCCCCGAACCAAAAACGACGCACTCCAGCAGAACCTAACACTCCTTGCCCAAAACGGAGCCACCCTCGACCGCATCTACCTCACCGCTACCGACGACTGGGTCATCCTCTACGACGGCCACCATTTCAAAACATCGTGGGCATAGTGGCGTGTTGATGAGCCAATCCATCTCCTTGTGGTGTACCCCTTTGTGAAGCCTTTCTTACGGTACACCATGTACCACTCATCTTTAAGCCGAAACGATCATGTCTTTTGCTTTACGCCAAGGCGCATACCTGGCCGGGGTTTTCCTGGTGTTGTGTATGGCGGCCTTCCCAACCCGGCTCTCGGCGCAAGTTCCCAGACAAATGTCCGTCCAGGGCATCGTGACTGATGCCGCCGGCACCCCGGTTAGTGATGGCTCCTACAACGTTAAGTTTGCCCTTTTCCCTACACCAACCGCTGGCTCAGCCGTGTGGGTTGAGACCACAAACATATCAACAAGGGACGGCCTCTATAACGCCATCTTGGGGAAAATCAACCCCCTACCGGGTGCAGCCTTTTACCAAGCACTCTATCTCGAACTCACTTTCAATGGCAGCATCATGATGCCACGCACGCCACTAACAAGTACACCGTACGCCCTCGGCCTCAACTTACCCTTTGTTGGCACGGCTACAGACGGCAGCGATGCCTTCACCCTCACCAACACGGCCAGCACAGGCAAGGTCGCGCACTTAGAAAACCTCAAGCCCAACAACCCCGGTACCGTCTTGCACGTTGAGACCAAAGGCATCGGGTATGGGGGCTATTTCAAAATCAACCAGGGCTTTAACAGCCAGGAGGCGGTCTATGCCGAGACGAACGGATACGGTGAGGCCGTCTTTGGGCACCATATCGGCCCCTCGGGCCGAGCCGGATATTTCCGCCTGTTTGAAGCCACCGCCTCCAACGATAGCCCTGCCCTCGAATCCGAAACCAACGGCGGCGGCGAAGCCGTCTATGGACATACCAGCGGCAGTGGACCCGCCGGACGATTCGTCGTCGAAAACAACAGCAACAGCAGCCCTGCCCTCCAGGGCGAATCCAACAGCAGCGGCATTGCCGTACACGGCCTGAACACCGGAGATGGCGTGGCCGTACTCGGCAGTTCAGGCAATGGTGAGGCCGTCGAAGGCATCAGCAACGGCAGTGGAAATGCCATACGAGGCATCGCGCTGGATACTGGCTATGCGGGCTTCTTGCAGATCCTCAATGCCCAGAGCAACAAGGAAGTCTTGCGCCTCCACAACACCGGAGATGGTCCCTTTCTGAACGCACTCGATAGTGAAAACAGCCTGTTTCGGGTGGAGAATGATGGTCGGGTGCGGGTGTTTCAAAACGGCACGGCTGTCATCACCCTCGACCCTGATTTCGGCGGAGAAGGACGCGTCATCACCGAAGAACTGGAAATTACCGGCGGGGCCGACCTCTCCGAACATTTTGCCCTGACCGTACCCGACGTCGAACCCGGCATGGTCGTGACCATCGACCCGGATACGCCGGGCCACCTCACCCTGAGCCACCAGGCCTATGACCGGAAGGTGGCCGGCATTGTGAGTGGCGCAGGCGGTATCGAAACGGGCCTCGTGATGGGCCAGCGCGGCTCCGTCGCCGACGGTACCCATCCGGTGGCCCTCACCGGCCGGGTCTATGTCTACGCCGATGCCACCGACCATCCCATTGCCCCCGGCGATCTCCTGACCACCTCCCACATCCCCGGTCATGCCATGAAGGTGATGGACTACCCCAAAGCCCAGGGTGCCATCCTCGGCAAAGCCATGACGGGCCTTGAAACCGGACAGGGGTTGGTGCTCGTTTTGGTTGCGCTGCAATAAAATCGTCGTCGATCCATACTGACCATAGGTTTAATGTTGGAATCAACCCTCAATGTCAAAAACACCTCAACGTTGAAGGGCCGGCACAAGGCCAGCTCCGCCTGGATGAGACCTTCTCAATGGGCACACCCCGGGCGATCACAAGGATCGCCCCGCAACACTTAACCTTGTTACCCCCCTTGAGGCCTTTCTCTCTGTTCAACCTCGATATCGCCCCTGGCCTATCGTAACCTACAACCTCTTCTTAAAATCCATGCGCTCTGCTTTTCTTTTCTTGGCCCTCTTCCTGATCGGCTTGCCGATGATGGCCCCGGCCCAATCCATACAGGGGCGTACCGTGCGTCTCTCCCTCCCGGCCCAAACGCCCATCCCGAACCAGGGCATATACGATGTGCCCCCTGAACTCGGCAACCCGGCGGCGCAAAAACGGACCACCCAGGCCACCCACTTGAGCCGAGATATCCCAATCCGGCCCGGCTCCAACCCGGAAACCCTGCCTCCCCTGAACCCGCCGACCGATGCGCCTTCGTCTTTTGCCCCCGGCGATTTCAACACGTTTCGGCAAACGACCCTTTCCCCACCGAGCACCTCCAGCATCAACGAACCGAGCTTAGGCGTGAACGGGCGTGTGGTGTTCTATTCCGGCAACTGGTTTGCCGGATTTTCCGGGGATGGCGGACAGACGTTCTCTTACCTCAACCCCACCGACAATTTCCCTGCCGACGGCATACCGGACATGCCCCCCAACGCCGGAGGGTTTTGCTGTGATCAGGTGGTCTACTACGAGCCCACCCGCGGACTGATGATCTGGCTCCTGCAATACAACCGCACCGGCAACAGTTCGTCGGATACCAATATCCAACGGATCGCGATTGCCAACAGCCAGGCCGATGTACTCAACAACAACTGGTATTGGTATGATTTTACGCCCGGCGACCTCGGCCTGCCTGCAACCGACTGGTGGCTCGACTTTCCCGACCTGGCCGTGAGCAATAACTTCCTGTACTTCACCAGCAATGCTTTCAAAATTACCGGTACCCAGAGTACGGCGGCATCGGTGGTGGTCCGGCTCTCGCTGGATCAACTGGCTGCTGGAGGATCTATTACGGGCACCGCCTGGAACCTCGCGGCCAATGTGCCTCGCCCCGCACATGGCTCCGCCTTTCGTATGTATTTTGCAGTCCACCTGGATAATGAGGAGTTGTGGGTTTACCACGTCAGCGAAAGCTCGAACACGATGGAACAGGAATCCATTGACCATGCCGCCTATAACCCCGGCACCCGAGGCAATATGAGTGCGCCCGGACCGGACGGCAATGATTTTGCCCTACGGGCGGACAGTCGGGTCCTCGGTGGGTGGAAAACCGGCAACGAAATTGGCTTTGCCTGGCACGCCCAACAAGGGGGGAGCTTCCCATATCCCTACGTCCGCTTTATCCGCATCAACCGAACCAATTGGGATGTGATACAGGAGGTCGATGTCTGGAATCCCGGTTTTGCCTGGATGTACCCGTCGGTGCACGTCAATGACCGGGGCCACCTCGGGGGCATGATGGCCTTCGGGGGCGGCAGTAACCATGCCAATGCCGCAGCATGGATCGTGGATGATTTCAGCAGCCCGGCCTTTCCCAACATCACCGGCATGGAAGTGCTTACGGTTACCCAGGGCACCAACGGCCCCGCAGACGATGAATGGGGGGATTACCTCACCACCCGCCGGATGGTCCCTTACGGCAACACATGGGCCGGGTCTGGTTTCATGCAATCCGGCGGCTCCGCCGACGGAAACGCGACACCCCGCTATATCTGGTTCGGACGCGAGCGGGACATGCCCCCCTCCTCCCACATCATCCACGTCGACCTGACCAACAGTACCGGCTACGAAGATGGTTCACAGGCCCATCCCTACAACACCGTAAACGAAGGAAACATTGCGCTCCAGCCACTCGACCTCCTGCTCGTTCAGTCTGCCACCTATAACGAAAACGTGGTTTTCCGGACCCAGGCTGAAGTGCGCGGTTCGGGCGGGGCGGTTATTATTCGGTGAGCGCTTGCGGGTTAGTTGTACGCTCGCGGTTCAGGCTTTGAGACCACATTACGGAATACTATTTTTGGCCGCTCGCTGGTGGTTGGTGGGGCGCTAATCTGCGCTGATCATCAGCGGCTTCGGCTCGTTAAACCGCGCCTGTCCCGTGGGGCCATTTTCCAGACTGAGAACGCCACGGGGGCACACGGCCGAACAAATGCCACAGCCGACGCAGGAGGCCCGCACGATGTTCTGGCCGCGCTGGGCGTACCACCGTACGTCGATGCCCATTTCACAGTAGGTGGAGCAGTTGCCGCAGGAAATGCACTGTCCGCCGTTGGTCGTGATGCGGAACCGGGAGAAGAACTTCTGCTGCAACCCCAGAATGGCCGCCATCGGACAGCCGAACCGGCACCACACCCGTGAACCCATCAGCGGATAAAATCCGACACCAATGACCCCAGAAAATACCGAGCCGATCAGGAAGCCGTAGGTCTTGGAATAGGTGCCGGACCACGTGCCGAGCAACGCCCCGTTTTGCGCAGAATTGATCCAGAGCAAAGCCGTCAAGATCACGATCCACACCAGGATACTGTAAATCATCCAGCGCTCAACCTTCCAGGCTTTCAGGGATTTATCCGACATCTGCCGGAACGGGTCTCCGGCGGTTTCGGCGAGGCCCCCGCAACCACAGACCCACGAACAATACCAACGCTTGCCGAAGAAGTACGTCAGGATGGGCGTGGCGAGGAACGTCATGATTGCGCCCCAGAATACCATAAACACGCCTACGGATGCACCGGAACGGGTCAGGTAACTGACGGTGCCAGGGAACAGATAATCATACTTGAGAGGCCAGAAGTAATGAAAATAAAACTCCGGCTGTTGGAAAAGTTGGAGTAGCCCCGGAATGATAAACGCGAACGCCGTCTGGAAAAACATTACCGATAGCGTCCGGATGACCTGGTATTTATTGTGCCGGTATTTCATGATGGCCCGGATGCCCATGACCAGCACGGCAAAGGTGTAAAAGGTGCCGTACAAAAACCATTGATCGGCGGGCTTGCCGCGCAGCGTCCAACTCAGCGGATCCGTGACGGCGACCATCTTCGTGAGCGACGAGGGGAACCAGTACAACAGCACATAAAACCCGGTAATGACAATCCCCAGAATCCATCCGATGGAGCCCCGTGTAGTGGTCGGTGACATTTTCAGGCCGTTGTTCTTGATCCCGGCTGGAGCGGTCATGTACGTTTGCCGGAAATAGAGCAAAGCCCCAAGGCCCCCCACACCAAAAGCCAGCGGAAAGAGCACCAGCGAATACTGTGGCCCAGCCCCGGCCCACCCGACGAGCAAGGCCAACACCCCCACGCCCACCAGACCCAGGCCCAATTTCTGCCGTGAATCAAGATGTGTCGTCGGAGCCGTAAGCTGAAAACTTGGAGAGGTCTGCATGTCTTTATTTCGTCCTGCGTAATTTGGATGATCTCATTTTTTCACATCGCACGTCACCCCGTTCTGCGCGCGTACCACTTCCATATTCCCCGCTTGCGTGCGAGCTTAAGGTTGGTCCCTGCTTGCCGGTTGTATTGCGCCACCACGTCGGCCTCGTACTGTTTGTAGAATTCCGGGTCGAAGTTGGCTGCGCCGAGGTCACGGAGCACTTCTTCAATGTGGGCTTCCTTTTCAATCCAGGCTTCGCACACGTTTTGCCGATACCGAATGCCCATCACATTGAAGCCCACGACTACCCCATCGGCCTTGCGATAATTGATGCGGATGGCGTGTGCACCGTCTTCATGTTCCCAGTACAGGGTGGCTTCATCGTCGGGTTGTTTGGCCTTGATGTCCCCGTAGGTCTGATACTCCAGGTCGTAAAATTTGGCGGAGTTGAAGAATACGCCGGGGGCGTAGGCGGTGCGATTTCCACAGATGGTATAGGCCACGGTTTCGCCATGCATCCGGCCGGTATACCAGAGTTGTTCAATCGCCCGCCGCCCTGGCAACGCCTCCCGAAACTCGGCACAATCGCCGATGGCATACACGTCCGGGATGTTCGTCTCGAAATAAGGGTTGACCAGAATACCCCGGTTGGTCTCGATGTTGGAATCCTTGACCACCTTGATGTTGGGATGTACGCCGGTGGTCAACCCCACAAACTGACACGGCACCTCATCCCCTTCACTCGTAATCACAGCGCGTACCCGACCGTTTTCGTCCGGCAAAATTTCCCTCAGTTCGGTGCTGAGCCGAAGGTTGATGCCGTTGGCCCGGATCTGCCGGTTAACCATCTCTGCCTCTTCACGCGGAAAAATGTGCTGCATGTAATTTTTCTCCCGCACCAGAAAGGTCACATCGATGTGCCGACTGTGCAACATCTCCGACATTTCCACACCAATAAGCCCGCCTCCTACTACGGCGGCCTGCTTCACCCCTTTGGTGTTGCGTTCCATCTCGTCCAGATCCGGCTTCGTGACCAACCCCTGTACGCCGTGCAGGTCTTGCCCCGGCCAGTTGAACAGGTTATACGCCGAACCCACGCCCAGTACAAGCACATCGTAGCCCATCGTTTGCCCGCTGCTCAGGTGCAGGGTTTTGGCATCCGTATTGATGTGATGCACGTACCCATGCACGAGGTCAATTCGGTTTTTTGACCAAAACCACGGTTCGTAGGGTTGCGTGTCTTCGAAGGTCATGTGGCCCATGTAGATGTACATGAGCGCCGTGCGGGAAAAGAAATATTCGGTCTCCGCCGAGATCACGGTAATGCGGTAATCACGCCGCATCTTGCGGATGTACCGCGCCGCCGTAATCCCCGAGATGCCGTTGCCGATAATGGCGACGTGCTTCATGAAAAGTGCCGGGTACGTTGAGGGTAAAGGAAGGCCAGGATCAGCCGTTGGTTAATAACGAACACCTAGCGTTACACATCAAGCACTTTTTGGTGCGGCGTGCGACTCCACATTAAAACCTGAGTCGCACGCCGCACTACCCTACCGTTTTACTGATGATGTTAATCCGGCCGGGATACCGGATGGGGCCGATGGGGGTGTTGATGGTTGGAGAGGCCGAGAGACTGATCTTTTGGGGGCTGCCGCCTTTACCGGAGACGGCGAGGGCCAGATCGACGAGATCGCGGGCGTTGGTACCGAAGAACTGGATCAGGTCCAACTGCATGGTGATGGGGATGTCGACGGGACTACCAGGGGGCAGGAGCACTTCATCGTTAAACACGCCGCTGATGGTTTCCTGGTCGTTGAGGAAAAGCGTCCAGTCCATTTGCACCAGACGGGCCTGGGTACTGTTGGAGGCGGGGTTTTCACCCGTCAGGTGCAGGGTGAAGTTCATCGGCAGTTCCTTGTTGCGCACGGCATTGGCGACCTTCAGGATGTCCAGCGGGTTGAGGTCGTCGTAGTCGCGGACGTTGTCGAGCGAAACACCGGCCACCGTGGCCTGGGCAACGCGGTCAATGGCAAAATCTACTTTGGAGAGGGCCGTCAATTCGGCCAGGGCGGCACATCGAAGTTGAAAGAAACTTAGCGAGAGGACCAGAACCCCGTACAGGTACGGGCGTAGAGCGGGGGACGAAAACATGAGTACACGGGTTAAACCGGCATGAGAAAACTCAGGCACGAAGAAATTCCAAGAAAAGCACCGGCTGCCTCGGCCCATGCGGCCCGGCACCCGATTACGGTGGTTGCCGATAACATACGCTCCTTACACAACGTTGGTTCAATCTTCCGCACCTCGGACGCCGCCTGGATCGAACGCCTGTTCCTGACCGGCTTCACCGGTACCCCGGACAACCACGCCCTCCACCGCACCGCCCTGGGTGCACAGGACACCGTCCCCTGGACCTACACCGAAGACCCGCTACCTGTCCTCCAGGCCCTCCGCGCCGATGGATACACCCTCGCTACCCTGGAAATCACGGACACCCCCACACACCTCCCCGACCTGAAACCCCACCATTTCCCCCTCTGCCTGATCCTGGGCAATGAACTCCACGGTGTTCGGGATGCCCTCATCAATGAAGCCGACCTCGCCCTGGAAATCCCGCAATACGGCACCAAACAATCCATGAACGTCTCAGTGGCCTATGGCGTGGCCGTGATGGGACTCGTGGAACGGTTTCGGAGCTTCTGATGCCCGTGGTGTCCGCTTGAGGCCCGGTCATGCGCGTGTTATGATAATGTCCTGTACGGGAGTGCAACGCAGGACAATTATGATGAGTAGTGGATATTGAACACGGGTTATTGGATATTATGCGCGGATGAATGTGATTGCCAGAATAATGAACCAATGCCCAATCATCAATCAACAATAACCAACAGAGACCATGCTTCCTTCGATCCACCAGCGTAGTTCAGTCATGCGCCTGGGCACACGCCTCCTGCCGATCCTCTTCCTCGGCCTTATGCTCTCCCCATCCACAACCCAGGCCCAGCATAATCCGGTTCCCTCCGGCCTCCGCGCAAGTGCGTTCGGCGGCTGGTGCTACAGCCCCGATGGCAGCGACAACACCTGCCCGATCTTTGCAGCAAGCCTTGAATACTATGTTGCACGCAATGCCGATGATGGGGGCAACAAACTCAACCAGGGTCGTGCCCTGTACAGCGTGCAAACCCCACGCCCCATGCGTCGCCGTGCCGCCAGCCCTGCTGCTGTGGGTATCAAGGGCACCTATGTAAATGCCGCCACTGACAAGTGGCCTCCGCCTCCGCCGGGTGGTGGCCTTGCCTTCGCCAAATCCGGCATACAAGCCGATGAGGAACTCAAGCACGGAGGCACGCAGGTGTTCCTGGGCGAGGTTGCTATAGCCTTCCCCATTAAATCCAAGTTTGCCCTTGAGCCCTTCGTCGGTGGAGGGATCGCCAAAATCAAGCGGGAAACCGGGGAAATCGATCAGCCTACCTTCCTGGAAGACTTTGATGCCAAGGTCTTTGCCTTTGGCCTTACCTTTTCAGTCCCCGTTGGCCGATCGTTCGACTTCCAGACCCAGTATCGCATTTTGGCGTTTTTTCCTGAAGATGACCTGACCTATGTGATGCCAGACGGATCAACCCGTGCACTAACGGACAAAAACATCTTTACCCACAACGCCCTCCTGGGACTGGGTTGGCGCTTTTAATTCCCTTTAGGGAGACTTTCCAGACCCGCAGCGGCTTTTTCCTTCCAGTTGACTGTCCACCGGGCATTGTTTTCGAGTTTCAAGATGGTTTCAAAGGCCGGGGTGGCCGCATCGTATTGACCCAACGCGGCATACCCTTGCCCCAGGTTGTATTGTGTCTTCACAATAAACTCTGTCTCTGGCGACCACCCCAGTTGTTCAAATACATCCAGGCTTTCACGAAGTAATGGAACACCCTCACCCGGACGCCCGGTATCCACAAGCAGTTGTCCCAATCCCCGCAAGGCCGCTCCACGCCAGGCGTGCACCGTATCCACTTTTTCGGCATAGATCCGGACCGCGCCCCGGTAATGGTATTCGGCTTGTGGCAGATCATTCAAATGCCGGGTATAGAGTGAAGCCAGGGTAAGCATTCCATTGGCTACCGGAACGGCCGTGGGGCCGTATACTTTTTTGTTGATCTCCAGCGCACGCAGGTGGTAGGATTCAGCACGCTGTTCATCGCCTTTCTTTTCCAGGCATCCGGCGAGGTATGAGAAGGCCTTGGCCATTTCTGAATGTGTTGCACTATAGACTTGCTTTTTCTCCTCGATGACTTGCTGAAAATATCCTATCGCCTGATCCGTGGAGTCTGGATGATTACAGATGGCTGTGGCAACGCCTTCCAGGCCTTCAACCCACCCCTGCTGCACATCCAATGTAGCCCCTTCGGTGGTAAGCAGCATATTGCTCAGTTGTAATGCACGTCTGTAGGCTTGCGCCGCATCATTGTGCTGACCCTGTACCGTCAAAACATATCCGAGGGTATTGTATAAGTCGCGCTCTTCCAACCTGTTGTCTTCGCGTGTGGCAGCCACAAGGGCCAGGGCTTGCCTGATGTATGCTTCTGCTTCCGCATAGTTTGAGGTCTCATTCAGGACGGCTTGCGCAAGCCCGTGCAAACTCTCGACCAGGGCCGGGTGGGCCGCGCCATACTGCGTGCGTTTCAGGGTTAAGGACTGGTTGTAAAACCGTATGGCATCGTCGAAGACGTTCAGGGCAATGGCCACTTCACCCATAACGTCCAACAGTGCGGCCTGGTCCAGGGGTTGCCCTTCGAGCGTAGCCAACTCGGCTTCACCGGCATCGATTATGGCACGCACATCGATCTTGGTGCCGCTCTGGGTTTCTTCCGGGCTCACATTCAGAAAGGTGCTGACCAGGAACTCAAAAGACCGACGGGCGCGTTCGGCTTCCTGGTTGGCACGGTCGGCCTGCCAGAGCGCCGCCACCAGTCCGATCACCAGGGCCAATACGGCAAGGGTGCCCGCCCCCACCCCGATCTTGTTGCGCCGGATGAATTTACCCGCCCGGTACCGAAACGTATCGTCCTGCGCCAGCACCGGCCGACCGTCGAGGTAGCGGCGAACGTCCCGCAGGAGTTCACCCGCCGAGGCATACCGCAGTTCGGGTTCTTTTTTGAGGGCCTTCAGGATGATTGCATCCAGGTCTCCGGAAAGCTGCCGACGCAGTTGCTGAACCGGTACCGCCGTGGCATCGGACGGCACAGGCCGCAACACGGCGGTGCTGGGCCGGGCCGGGACGGTGTCGCAGATGGCAGCTTCCAGATCGGCCATGCGACGGCTTTTGAAGACGTACGGACGCTGACCGGTTAATAACTCGTACAGAATCACCCCAAGGGCATAGACATCGGTAGCCGGGGTAGTGAGGTACCCCATTACCTGCTCCGGCGCAGCATACTCCGGTGTCAGGCGGCGCGTCTGGGTGCGCGTATAGGGCACCTCGTGGTCATCGGCATCCAATACCTTTGCAATCCCGAAATCCAACAACTTCACCTCGCCGACCGGTTCCTTGACCGAGGCCGGGGGGCGCACCAGGATATTGGACGGCTTGAGATCGCGATGCACCACCAGATTTCGATGCGCAAACTGGACGGCTTCGCAGACCGTCACAAACAGGGTCAGTCGCTCCCGTATGGAACACTGGCGTTCAGCGCAGTAGGTGTCTATGGGCTCGCCTTCGACGTACTCCATCACGAAGTACGGCAATCCGCCGGATGATGTAGCATCGCCCTCGGTAACGCCACCATCCATCAGTCGCGCAATGTGGGGATGTTCAAGGCGGGCCAGGATTTGCCGCTCATGCCGAAAGCGCTGCACCACCTCATCCGTATCCATGCCCCGCTTGACCACCTTCAGTGCAACGGCCTGCTCATAGGTACCGTCGGCACGTTCGGCGAGGTAAACCACGCCCATACCCCCTTGGCCGATGGTATCCAAGATGCGGTAGGCCCCGATGCGGTGCCCGGCTTCCAGGTGGTTGACCGCTGCATCCGAGGCTTCAACCGCATCGATGAGCGTGGCGGCTTCCAGGTGGGCCGGTTGTTCCAGAAAATCGGCCGAGGCCTCACACGCCGCCAGCAGTTTTTCGACCTCCTTTCTTAACCCCGTATCCTCCCCACATGCCGCTTGCAGCACAGCCTCCCGTTTACCGGGATCAGCATCGAGGACGGCATCCAGAATGGTTTCGATGTGTTGCCAATGTTCAGTACTGCCCATAGGCACCCGGGGTTAACAGAACGGACTTTGTCTGGAAAGGCGCAGTTTGTAATCCAAAGCGGTCAATAAATAACTCAAGTTGTGCCATTCCCGCATGTAGAAGCATAAACTGTTGCGTGAATCGGGATGAAATCACGCAACGGACACCGGCGGACGCAATACGGCCCGATTTGAAAATCATAGCACACAACTTGGATATATGTGGTTAGTTGTTTACTTCGTTAGATCACGCATCACCCCCATAAATATCATTGAAGAGCCAGCCACGGGCTTTGACCCAATCCCGCCGAACGGTTCGGTCGGAGATTTGGAGGACCTCGGCAATTTCTTCGTCGGCCAGCCCGGCGAAGTACCGCAACTCAACCACTTGGGCCAAGCGCTGATTGAGGGCCTTGAGCCGGTCCAACGCTTCGTCGAGGGCCAGCAGTTCATCGGACCGTTCCTGCACCGGCACACTGGTATCCAGGGTCCTTTTGGCGAGTCCGCCCCCACGTTTCTGGGCCTTGTGCCGCCGGGCGTAATCGACCAGAATCCGGCGCATGGCGAGGGCGGCCATACTAAAGAAATGGCCCCGATCCTGCCAGTTGGCCTTTGATTGATCCACCAGATGCAGGTAGGCTTCGTGCACGAGGGCCGTCGTGGACAGGGTGTGGCCCTTCCGTTCACTGATGAGTTGCCGATGGGCCATGGCATGCAGGCGTTCGTAGACGGCACCGAAGGCAGCATCAAAAGCGTTTCGGTCTCCTTCACGGGCCTGAATGAGCAACCGCGTGATCTGATGAGGGGGCGTTGAAGCCATGTAGCGCTAAGGGTGTGGTGTGCGCGCTAATATAATGGTTTATGGTCAAACGAATTTCATTGACCCACGGGTTCAGATTTGTCCCGGACGGCATGTAGGGCCTCAAGGGCCGCTTTGGCCTGGCGGGTGTAGAGGTGGGCCGGACCACGTCCCGTTTCGAGTGCGGTAACGGCTTCCCTGAGCAGGAGTTCGGCCTCGGCATACCGCCTCTGCACCATGTAGCAGCGGCCCAACCATCCGGCACTATCTCCGAGCCGCCAGTGCCCATCCGGGTACGCCGTCTGCATACGGGCATAGCCCTCTTCGAGCAGCGAGGTGGCTTGTGTGATGTCATTCTGCATCAGCCGCACACTGCCCAGGCCAATCAACGTACGCCGAATGCGGCGGTGCTCTTCCGGCAGGCCGCCCCGAAACAAGGCAAGGGCCTCCTCATATCGTTGACCGGCCTCGGCATAGGTGCCCTGGTCCCGCAGGATCGTGGCCAAGTTGTGCAGGGCAATCCCGACCCGGGGATGCCGGGGCGAATTCATGGCCCGAAACAACTCGACCACCTCACGTTCCAGCGTTATGGCCTCGGCATATTCGCCTTTGTCGGCAAGGAGCAAGGCCAGGCTATTCATGGCATTAGCCACCCCGGTGCTCTGGTGCCCCTCGCTTTGCCTGTGCCGTTCCAACACCGTACGGTACAGCGGTTCGGCTTCAGCATATTCGCCTTTTTCCCGGTGCAAGGCCCCGAGGTTACGCAGGTTGCTCAGGATATAGAAATGGGTGGGCGGGAAGTGTTTTTCCTGAATGGCCAGGGCCTGCCGGTATAGCGGTTCGGCTTCGGTATACGCCCCGCGCCGCCGGAGCAGGTTGGCCAGGTTTTGCAGGTTGGCCGCTACATCCGGATGGGCTTCACCCAGTACTTCCCGGTGGATGCCCAGGGCTTCCGTCAAGGCAGCTTCGGCTTCGGCCCAGGCATCGTTCTCCATGTGAATGATGGCCAGGTTGTTTAATATCGCGCCGATTTCCCGGTGGGCATCGCCATAGTGTTTCCGGTAGATCGTATGGGCTTCCTGGTAGTTGGCTTTCGCCTCGGGAATATAATCCTGATACTGATGCCAGAGACCCAATTTGTACAGCGTCTGCGCCACCGCCGGATGGTCCGACCCCAGTTCCGCACGCCGGATGGCCAGGGCACGGGTCAGGGTCTCCTTCGCCTTGTCGTATACTTTCAAATGGATGTACGTCAGCCCGAGTTGATCGAGGGACGAGGCCACATCACGGTGGGCCACACCGTGGAGTGATTCCCGCACCGATACCGTCTGTTCAAACAGGTCCCGCGCTGTGTTATACCGGCCCAGATTTACATACACTTCGCCCAGCGCAGACTGGATGGAAGTCCGTATTTCAGGCTGATCGATCAACTCCGTTTTCAGCCGTTCGTTGCCCCGGTCCAGGAGTTGGTACACGTTGAGGGTATCGGCCTGTTGCAGAAACGGGTCGGCCTCTTTGAACAGGTCGATCATAAACCGGGTCACGGCATTGGCCCGGTCGCCTTCGGCCTTGGCCCGGTCGCCTTCGGCCTGTGCCACCCGGCCCTGCCAGAGTGCAGCCCCCAGCCCGCCGACCAGAGAGAGTAAAACCAGCGTCCCGGCCAGTACTCCGACGCGGTGCCGCTGAATGAACTTCTGGGTCCGGTACCGCAGCGTGTCCCTTCGGGCCAACACGGGTAACCCGTCCAGGTGCCGCTGCAAATCGACGGCCAGTTCCTGTGCCGAGGCATACCGCCGTTGCGGCGCTTTGCGCAAGGCCTTCAACATAATGTTATCTAGGTCTCCCTCCAGGCTGCGCCGCAGCCAGTCGACGGAGGTCTGCCGTGCTGCACTGATGGATGCCGGCGTAACGGTATCTTCCTCGCTACGCGCTTGAAGCGTCTCTAGGGTGCGAGTGATGATGTGGCTGGGCCGGGGCGGTTCTTCTTCACAGATGATCCGGTGAATTTCATGAACGGCCTTGGTGTCCAGTTGGTATGGCCGGTGGCCGGTCAGCAGTTCGTAGAGCAACACCCCCAGGCTGTACACATCGCTGGCCGTGGTCACCACCTCACCCCGGACCTGCTCCGGCGAGGCATAGGCCGGCGTCATGATGCGCTGGGCGGTCTGCGTAACGGCAACGGCGTAGCCCGGCAAGTTGGGGTTCAGGATTTTGGCAATCCCGAAATCCAGCAGTTTGATGGTCCCGGTGCCTTCCGTGCCTGCACCTGCAGGTTTGACGAGGATGTTGCTGGGCTTCAGATCGCGGTGCACAATCAGGTTTTGATGGGCATAGTGGACCGTTTCACAGACCGTCTGAAACAACCGCAACCGCTCGATGACACTCAACCGATGGCTGTCACAGTATTGGGTGATGGGTTCGCCCTCAACGTATTCCATCACCAGATAAGACTGCCCTGCGGGTGATGACCCATCCCCCTTCGTCACACCGCCATCCAGAAGCCGTGCAATGTGCGGATGGTTCAGGGCCGCCAGAATTTGCCGCTCGGTCTGGAAGCGTCGGTGGACATCCTGCGTGTCCATGCCTTCACGAATCATCTTCAGGGCCACATACTGCGTAAACACGCCATCCACCCGCCGGGCCAGATACACATCCCCCATGCCGCCCCGGCCGATGGTTTTGACGATGCGATACGACCCCACGGTTTCGCCTTCCAACGACCGGGGCGCGTCCCACCCTTCCACTACGGCCTCCGGTGATACATTCAGGATCACAGCCGGAGTATCATCGGCGTGGAGCAAAGCTTCGACTTCGGCACGCAGGTTGGGGTCACCGGCACAGACGCGGTCAAGAAAGGCCGTGCGCTCGGCAACCGGCAGGTCAAAGGCATCCTGCAAAATATCCTGGATACGCTGCCAGCGATCAGGGGTCATGACGGGGTACAGGGTTGGCTATAAGGAGGTGCGGGGAGAGGTAATACCGCAGAGCTGGTGCCGAGGTTCTGAGGAACGTTCTACGTGCGACGTTCTATGTTCTACGTTTCTCAGTCCTGATCGTTGAGTCAGCCTTTTTGGGCAATGCTTCGATTCAGTTGATATTTGGCCATATGGGATTCACCTCTGATGTTGGAATAAGCCCAAACGTAGAACGTCGCACGTAGAACGAATATCCCTACCGGCTGAGGATCATGGTGCGGGTTTCCGTGTGGCGGCCTTGTTTGAGTTGGTAGATGTAAAGACCGTCGGCAAGGCCATCGCCTGAGAAGTGAACCTGGTGCGTTCCGGCAGATTGCATGCCGTGGGCCAGGGTTCTTACCACCTGGCCCAGCACATCATAGACGGCGAGCGTGACAGAGGCCGGCTCTGCCAACCGGTACGACAACGTGGTGGAAGTGTGGAATGGGTTGGGGTGATTCTGCTGCAACGTGGATATCCAGGGTACCGTCTCGGCATCGAGGGCAGTGGTGGTGGTTTCCAGAATGCCGGTGATCATGCGCACGGCATTGGTATGGAGTTGATTGCCTACCGCAGTCGGGATGGTATCGTTCACGTACAGCGTATCCCCCGTTACACTCGCTGAGATGCCGTTGGGCCGGAAGAACGTGGCCGTCTCGGCAGAGCCATCCCCTTGCCCCGGCAACCCCGAGCCGACCAGGGGCCGCACATCGCCTTCCAGGGTGACTTCGTAAATACGATGCCCCTGCCAGGAATTCACGTATAGCCGTCCATTGGCAAAAGTAAGGTGTCCGTTCCCCCCACCGGGCACCGTTGCCAGCCGACTCACTTCGCCCGCCGGGGTTACCTTGATCACATTACCATTGTTGAAGTTGCAGGTGTAAAGGTTATCCTCATCATCAATGGTCAGGCCATTGGGGCAACTCAGGAGGGCATTCGATACAAAAATCGTTGAGCTACCGGCAGGCGTGACCCGAGACAAAGCCCCGGCCCCGTTTCGGCAACTGGTAGCATACACATTGCCCTGCGAATCCACCGTCACACCTACCGGCCCCAGAATGTTGGCCGAGGCCAGCGTGGAGATCGTGCCATTCGGCTCGATTTTGCTGATGCGCCCGGCACTGATGTTGGACTGAAGCAGGTTCCCATCGGCGTCGAAGGCGTTGCCGGAGGCCCCGACGCGCCCACCTGACGGGGGAAGCGGTATGGTGGCGTAGGTGGTAACTTCACCGGTAGGCGTTACACGGTAGATGATGTTGCCGTTAGCATTGCTGAGGGCTACCCCGAAATCGGCGACGTAAGCATTTCCGTCCAGCCCCACACTCACCCCGCCGCTGGCACGCATGTCAGACGCGATGGTGGTGACGGTTTGTGCCGAAAGCAGGGTGCAACCGAAGAAAAAGCAGGCAAAACCAAGGGAAACACAACGCATGGCAAATCTGGAGGGTGGTGAGAAAAGCGATGCGGTTATGATAGGCGATGGATATGCCTCCGAAAAGGGAGTAATCTGAACAGGGGGAGATTTATACCCCACCGGTCGAGACCGACCTTATTTCAATGCATTCGAGAGCCAGGCGCGGGCCATGCGCCAATCGCGCTTGACGGTGGGCGTCGAGATGCCGAGAGCGGCGGCGGTTTCTTCTACGTTGAGCCCGGCAAAGTACCGGCACTCGACCACAGCGGCTTGCCGAGGGCTGAGGTGTTCCAGATGTTGCAAGGCTTCGTTGAGGGCCAGAACCTCTTCGGCCGGTACAGGTGCCGAGAACAGTGCTTCGTTCAGCGTGGCAGCATAGGCCCCACCCCCTCGTTTCTGGGCCTTGCGCCGCTCGGCCATATTGACCAGCACCTGCCGCATAGCCCGGGCGGCCACCCGAAAGAAGTGCATCCGGTCGTTCCACTCAAACCCTTGCGCACCAGCCAATTTCAGATAGGTCTCGTGGACAAGGGCTGTGGTGTTCAGCGTCGACCCAGCGCCGCCCCGCCGGATGTGATGGGCTTGTTGATGCAAAGCCTGATAGACCCGGTCGAACAGCATCCGCCAGGCCTGGTCGTCCCCGTTACCGGCTGCCCGCAAAAGGGCTGTCACATCGCCATCAGACATGGGTTAGGGGTTGGTTGTACGCTCGCGAAAAGTCGGGCAGGCCGCAAAGCGAAAAGACGCTCGGGCGCTCGCTTGTGGCTAGTGGTACGCTCGCGAAGAGGTCGGCAGACCGCAAAGCGGGATTATGCCGGGGTGCTCGCTCGTTGTGAGTTGTCGTTTACAATCCATCACTTACCACCAGCCTGCACAGCAGGCGTACAACCAACAACGAGCCTGCGATAGCAGGCGTACAACTAACAATAAGATAAAAAAAACCAGCACGGCATGATCCCGTTCGATGCGCTTTTCTGTTTATGCAGGAAACCAATCCTGTTCATCGCTTATCTGCCTGACGAACCATGTCTATCTCTAATGCGAAATTCTGGGGACTAGCCGGACTGCTACTGTGCATTATCCTCAAACCGGTCTCTGCCCAGTATATCCTCGGCGAACCGTCTATCAGCTACCAGGGGTGCCTCCAGAACGCCAGCGGCGATTCGGTGCCCGACGGGACCTACGATATTACGACCCGACTTCACCTCAGCGACTTAACAACCGTATGGACGCACGATTTTACGGATGTCAACGTCGTTGGCTGTATCTACAACCTGCGCCTGGGGCGCGCCGGTACCAATCCACTTCCAAAGGGGGCGCTGTGGGACACCGACGTCTACCTTGAAGTCACTGTAGACGGGACTACCCTCAGCCCACCCACCCTGCTCTCGGGGTCGCCGATGGCCTTTGGGCTGGTCTTGCCGATTGAGGCATCGGCGAACCACACGGAAGCTTTGCTATCGATCAACAACAACCAGGTCTCGTCCAGGGCCGAGGAAAGCCCCTCCGGGATTTACGGATCGACGGCGGCCAATACCAGCCAACTGCTCACGGATAATTCCTACGGCGTTAAGGGTGAAGCCCTAAGCGCGACCGGGTTCAGCAACGGGGTCATGGGCATAACGGCTTCCTACAACGGGGCCGGCGTCGTAGGCGTCAACACGACGCCCGAAGGCGAAGACACCCAGAACAACAACATCTACCCGCCTGGTGTGTACGGCCGGAGCCAGTCCACGACCGGCCGAGGGGTGTACGGGCGCGTAAACAACGCGCCAAACAGCCAGCTCATCTTCGGCCCCTTCAGCGCCGGGGTCTATGGGGAGTCGACCGCCTCTGAAGGCCGGAGCCACGGCGTTTTCGGCAGTACCAATTCCCTGGGAGGACGCGCCTTTTACGGCGTACACAACAACGGCGGGTATGCCGCCTGGTTCGAGGGTCATGCCCAGATCCGGGACGGAGACCTGGAAGTGCGCAACGGCCTGATTGAGGTCTTGAATGGCAGCAACGAAACCATCGTGATCGACCCCGATGAAGCCGGTAGCGGGACCGGGGCGATTAAGCTCTACAACGGCAACGACGTCGTGATCGAGCTCGACGCCAGTTTTGGTGGAGACGGTCGCGTCATCACCGAGGAAATCCAGATTACCGGCGGCTCCGACCTCTCGGAGACCTTCGATGTCTCAGCGGCACCGCATCTGCCCGCCCCCGAACCTGGCATGGTCGTGGCCATCGACCCGGAACAACCGGGTCGGCTCGAACTCAGCACGTCGGCCTACAACCCCATGGTAGCCGGCATCATCAGCGGAGCCGGGGGCATTGAGACGGGCATGATCATGGGCCAGGAAGGCTCCATCGCCGACGGAGATCATCCCGTGGCTCTCGCGGGCCGCGTCTACGTCCACGCCGATGCCTCCACCCATCCCATCCGCCCCGGCGACCTGCTCACGACGGCAGACCTGCCCGGCCACGCTATGAAAGTTACCGAGCCCAGCCGTGCCCACGGGGCGATCCTGGGCAAAGCCATGACAGGGCTTGCGACCGGCCAAGGGTTGGTGCTCGCTTTGGTTTCGTTGCAATAAATAACTCAAGTTGTGCCATTCCCGCACGTAGAAGCATAAACGTTGAAGGGCCGGCTCAAGGCCAGCCCCGCCTGGATGAAACCTTCTCAATGGGCACACCCCGGCGGGGCGATCACAAGGATCGCCCCGCAACACTTAACCTTGTTACCCCCCTTGAGGCCTTTCTCTCTGTTCAACCTCGATATCGCCCCTGGCCTATCGTAACCTACAACCTCTTCTTAAAATCCATGCGCTACGCTCTTTTATTCCTGCTCTGCATCGGCTTGCTGGCCGGCTGCACGACCGCACCGTCCGTCGATGTCCAAACCGCCCCCGGCTTGCACAAGAGCGAGACCGTCATCCAGGCCGAGATCGCCCGCAAACAGACCAAACTCGACGGCACGGCCGGTTCCAGAGACGACGGCGGCGATGCCTGGCGGCGCATGATGCGCGTGGGCCGAAACGGCGAACAACCCGGTTTCGGGGCCATTCTGCGAGCAAAGGCGGAACTTGACCAGCGCCGGGCTTTCGGTAAACAGGACGGGATGCAGGACGGCGGCATCGGCGGGTGGACGTGGCTCGGGCCAGGTAACATCGGCGGACGGTTGCGCTCCATTCTGATCCATCCGACCAACCCGGACATCATGTACCTGGGCACCGCAGGGGGCGGCATCTGGGCTACCCTTAACGGCGGGACCGGCTGGTTTCCGCTGAACGACTTCCTGCCGAGCCTCTTCGTAACCGGCCTCGCCATGGACCCGACCAATTATGACATCATGTATGCTGCCACCGGCGAGGGCCTCGGGAGTGCGACCTCCAACGACGGAGCCGGGGTCTTCAAAAGCACCAACGCCGGCCTGACGTGGACGCAACTGCCTGCGACAAACAACAGCAACTTCGAAGCCCTCAACGAAATCGCCCACGATCCCTCTGCCAACGGTATCCTGTACGTCGCCACAAAAAACCGTGGCATCTGGCGGAGCTTGAATGCCGGCACCGACTGGACGCGCGTCTACAACACCACCAACCGCTGCACCGACATCAAAATCCATCCCAACCTGACCAACCGGGTGGTCATGGCCTGCAACGGCGTCCTCCGCTATTCCACCGATTATGGCGAAGACTCCATCGATATTACCCCGCCGGACGCCCCCGACCGCCGGTTCGAAGTGGCCTGGGGAACGGACATCCTGAGCGATTACCTCTACGCCGTCACCAGCGAAGAAGACGACCCGTGGAACATCCGGCTGTGGCGCTCCACCACCTGGGGCAGCAGTTGGGCGTTAGTGAATGACAACATCGAGGTCCACGACAAACAGGTGTACCACAACAATACCATCTGGGTCGACCCCGAAGACCCGAACCACCTCGTCCTGGGCGGCATCGACCTGTGGCGCAGCACCAACGGCGGATTCACCCTGACCAAAATCAGCAACTGGCCAGCCTACTCCACCTCCAACCCCGGCTTCTCACCGCATGCCGACCACCACGTCGTGATCCACCACCCCGACTATGACGGCAGCACCAACACGACAGTCTTCGTGGGCAACGACGGCGGCATCCAGAAAACCGACGACATTACCACGGTTACCCAACACACGGGCTGGACCAACCTTGCCAACAACCTGGGCTTGAGCCTGTTCTACCGGGGAGCCGCCTCCCCTGATGGTTCCGTGATTGTGGGCGGCACACACGACAATAGCCACCTGCACTATACTTCGGTAGGCGGGCAACAAGGTTGGTTCCAGACATTCACCGGAGACGGGAGCTACAGCGCGGTAAGCCATTCTAACACGGACGTGATCTACGGCGAAACCCAGTACGGTCGCATCAAAAAAAGCACCGACGGCGGAGCCTCGTACACCAACAAGTATCTGCCGGATACCGGCGACAAATCACGCTGCGCGTTTAATACACCGTTCATCATGTCACCCACTAATGCCAGCGTACTCGTCGCAGGATGTACGCGCATTTTCCGCACCACCAACGGAGCATCCTCCTGGCCGGTGATCCGTGAGCCCGTCGACCATGACGGAACCGCCGCGAACGATAGTGCCAAGACTACAGCCCTCACCATGCTTTCTACGGGCTATGTGTGGGCCGGGTATGCAGGAGGACATCTGGCCTGGACGAATAACGCGGGTGTCGGGGCTACCTGGACCCGGGTGGACGAAAACGGCGTGGGCCTCCCAGACCGCACCGTCACGGACATCGCCATCGACCCGGACAACCCCGCCCGCGTCTTTGTGACCTTCAGCGGCTACGAAAACGATACGGTCTGGTATACCGAAGACCTCGGCCAGACCTGGGAACCGCGCCACGGCACCGCCCCGGATGACCTGCCGGACATCCAGATCAACGGCATCACCATGCACCCGTACAACACAGACTGGATCTATGTGGCGACCGACCTTGGCGTGATGGCCTCCAATGACAGCGGCCTAACCTGGAGCATTGACCCCTTGCACCCTGCCCAGGGTGAGGAAGGCCATGAGGGACCAAACAACGTGGAAGTAAGCGACCTGTTCTGGCACGAAGACTTCCTGGTGGCCGCCACATTCGGCCGGGGTATGTTCCGCACCCGGCCCAGCGTGATCTTTGTGGATGGCAACAACCCGCTCCCCGGTAACGGCCTGCTCAGCAACCCGTACCAGACCATCAACCAGGCCCTGGGTGTAGCAAATCCCGGGAGCACGATCTACATCTTCAGCGACATCTATGACAATGCCCCGCTGACCATTACCGACCAAATCTACATCAAAACCTCTGGAGCCGTCGTCGTCGAATGATGCTTATCCCCTTTTCTCCCTTGATGAGCGGGCGACCCTTATGGTCGCCCCAACCGGTTGGAGATGCCCAATGTAAAGACCAGGACATTCCCATGATTGGACGAACCCGCCCCAAACGACATGCCAAATCCATGAACGGGCGATCACAAGGATCGCCCGGCCGGGTTGTGCTTGGTGTTATGGGGGTGCTGATGATGGTCTCTATCGCTTCGGCACAACAATGGACACCGGCTTGTGGGTTTGAAGGCACCCTCAGCAACAGCGACTGGTTTGGGAATGCCACGGCAGACATCGGGGACCTCGACGGGGATGGAGTTGAAGATATAGCCGTTGGTAATCCCCGGGATGATGATGGCGGGGCGCACCTTGGAGCGGTCTGGATCCTCTTCCTCAACACCGACGGCTCGGTCAAAACCTACCAGAAGATCAGCGCCACCCGCGGCGGATTTACCGGCACCCTGAACGCCAGCGACTGGTTCGGCTACAGCGTGGCGAACCTGGGCGATGTGGATAATGACGGGGTAACCGATCTGGCAGTGGGCGCTATTGGAGATGATGACGGGGACACCTCCAACGGAGCCGTATGGGTCCTCTTCCTGAATGCCGACGGCACCGTTAAAAGCCACCAGAAAATCAGCGATACCGAAGGCGGATTTACCGACATGTTCACCTCCGGCATGAACTTTGGCGACAGCGTGACGGGCCTGGGAGACCTTGACGGGGATACCGTCGAAGACCTGGCCGTGGGTGCCGAAGGCTATGACAACACGACGGGGACCGGATTTCGGCACGGAGCCGTATGGGTCCTCTTCCTGAATGCCGACGGCACCGTTAAAAGCCACCAGAAAATCAGTGAAGGCCACGGCGGCTTTACGGGACCCCTGGTGGGCAACAATGAATTCGGCTCCTCGCTGGCCGCCCCCGGCGATCTCGACAATGACACCGTTGATGACCTTGTGGTCGGCTCCTGGGTTGATCCTGAATCCGGGTTTGCCCACGGGGCCATCTGGGTGCTGCTGATGAACACCAATGGTACCGTCAAAAGCCACCAGAAGATTTCGGAAGGCATCGGAGGATTTGGGGGTGACCTGAATAATGTCGACAACTTCGGCATCGGCGTGACGGGCCTGGGCGACCTCGACGGGGACACGGTCGAAGACCTGGCCGTTGGCGCATTCGGCGATAACGGAGATGGAGCCGCACGCGGAGCCGTGTGGATTCTCTTTATGAACACCAACGGCACCGTCAAAAACCATCAGAAAATTGGCGATGGGACTGGCGGTTTCACCGGCACCCTCATTGATGCCGACAACTTCGGTACCGACATAGCCACACCCGGCGACCTGGACAATGACGGCAACACCGACCTCGTCGTGGGCGCGTACCGAGACAACGACGGCGGCGGCGACCGGGGAGCCGCCTGGGTGCTGCTTCTCAATGCCAACGGCACCGTCAAAAACCACTACAAAATCAGCAACACCGGCCCCTGCGTCCGCCTGGACCTGACAGCCTTCCTGGCCGGGCCATATGCCCCACCACCGGTAAACGGCATCGTCACCCCCGACCAACCGCGAGAAAGAAACTTGCGTCACCTGCGCAATGCCCAACCTGTGAAGGGCGACCACGAGGGTCGCCCCACCGGAGAGATGCTTGCACAGACGAAGGCATTGGGAGGGAACATGTCAACGGCACTCCGGGCAGGGGGGTACCTCCCGACGACGCAACCCTACGACGGCGCCCCGTGGAACTATGCGGGATTTGAGGTCACGCCCGGATTACCCGAAAATGCGGTGGACTGGGTGTTGGTCTCTCTGCGCACCGGCGATCCGACGGCTCCGCCCATGACAGTTGTAGCCGAACGCGCCGGTCTGCTGCTGGCTGATGGGTCCATTGTGGAGCATCACTCCACCGATGCCATGCCTCTGGAATTTCCCGTCGCCGACGGCAGTTATTACTTCACGGTCACACACCGTAACCACCTGGGCATCCTCTCAGACGATCCGCGTACCCTGTCCGAAGCCGCAACAGCCTATGATTTCACTATTGCCTCGGGCCAGGCCTTCGGTACCAATCCGATGCAAAACCTGGGGACGTTCAACTGGGGCCTCTGGAGTGGTGACGGCGACGCGAACGGCAGCGTCACCGCCTTCGATTTCCTCAACGTGTGGCTCTCCCAAAACGGAGGGCCTGCCGGTTACCATGCCGGTGATTTCAACATGGACGGGGCCGTCACCGCCTTCGATTTCCTCAATGGCTGGATCCCCGCCAACGGCCAGGCCGCTCAGGTACCGTAATCCGGCGAGACCGGACCGTTCTACGGACCCCCGCTGCAGGAACCGAACCCGAGGCGGATCCTCCATGTTGCTGCCCAGCACCCGGGCTTCTTCAGTAAAATCCTCGGCATCATCGGACTGTGCCTGCCGTATGCCGATCCGTGCCCGGTAGGAAATGTTGCCGTCCGGGTACACGTTCGTGGCATCGGTGCCCCGCAACAAATACTGCAACCGGATCACATCGACCTTCAACCACAAGACCTGCCCCTCAAATGAGGCCGCATAATCTTTCACCGCGTCGGACTGGGCCTGCGCCATAGCAACGCATCCAAATAACAAGAGACAAAGCAGGAGGTTTTTTTTTGTCATGGAATCAAAGTTTATAGGTTAGCGCGATGTGTGGAATATAGGGATTTGTTCTACGTTCTATGTTCTACGTTATTCATATCTAAAGCGTGGTAGATGGCACGCACGTAATGATCAAAAAACGTAGAACGTCGCACGTAGAACGTCGCACGTATTTGCATCCCACGCTGCTGCATCGTTATTTGCAGGTCCGTTCTTCCACCGTAACTGATATGTACATGAAACGCACGGCTCTGGGGCTTCTGTTGGCCCTGCTTCCCCTATTTGTTCTTCAGGCCCAATCTACGGAAAAATGGACCGTGGAATCCGTCCTGAAACAGGAATACATCTCGCAGGCCAACCTGTCGCCTGATGGCCGGCAGGTGCTCTGGGTCAAACGCTACCCAGACAAAAAGAAAGACCGGTTCCTGAATGATATCTACCTGACGTTCCTTCCCGGCCCCACAGACACCACCGACGCCGAAACCATTCGGCTGACGCGCACCGGCAACAACGGCAACCCGGCCTGGAGCCCGGACGGCAAATGGATCGCCCTGGCCTCCACCCGTACGCAGGATGAGGTGAAAGGCCGCCAGATCTGGCTGATGCACCCGCGCGGCGGCGAACCCTATGCCCTGACCACCCTCGAAAACGGCATCCGTAACTTCAAATGGCTGGATGCCGAAACCCTGCTTTTTACCGCCCGCGAAGACCCCACGGCCTATGAAAAGCAACTCAAAAAGGACAAGGATGATGTGCGCGTCGTCGAGGATACCACCCTCTACCGACCCGTCCGGCTCTTTACCGTAAACGTTAAAAATAAAGAAGTAAAACGCCTCACCGAAAACCCGTTTCAAATCGGTGAATTTGCACCGAGCCCGGACGGGCGCTACATCGTTTATAGCCTGAACCGCTCCCCGGTCAACGCCGACGGACACGATCAACCGCTGCAATATGTGCTGGACCACGAGACCGGCACCGCCACCGAAATATTCACCGATCTGTATTTCGATCCGGGCGGATTCCAATGGACGCTGGACAGCAAAGGCTTCTACGCCAGCGATACCATCTCCTCAGACCCCGCCAATGAAGGCCCCGGCAAACGGGTACTGTACTTCTTCGACCTTGCGACCATGCTGCATGAGGAAGTCCCGCTGGACTGGGATTGGGGGGTCGGCTTCGGCGGATATGCCGTCACCCAAACCGGCATTCACGTCCAACTCGCCGACGGTGCCCATATGAAACCCCGCTACTATGAAAAAACCGACACCGGGTGGACGCACAGCGAGGTAACCGATCCCCATTTGGTCAGCTCAACCTCTGTGTACATCGGGCCGGACGGCCAAACCATCATCTACGATTACTCCCAACCCAACCGCCCCCCCACCTATCACTTCGGACAATACATCCAGGGACACCTTTCGCCGACTGGCGAGGTCGTCAAGCTCAATCCCTATCTCAAAAACCTGCCCATGCCCCGCGCCGAAGTCATTGAATGGACAGGTTATGGCGGCGATACGGTTAACGGCATCCTCTATTACCCGCTTGACTATCAGGAAGGCCAAACCTACCCGCTTATGGTAGCCATCCACGGCGGCCCAACCGGTGCGGACCTCAATGCGTGGCGGCTGAGTTGGACCATTTATCCCGGCCTCTGGGCGCAAAAAGGCGCATTCATGCTCCGCCCCAATTACCACGGCTCCGGCAACCACGGACAGGCATGGGCGGAGTCCATCAAAGGCCGCTACTACGAACTGGAAGTGCCAGACATCGTGGCTGGGGTCGATACCCTCATCAAACAGGGCATGGTCGATGCCGATCAGTTGGGCGTAATGGGCTGGTCCAACGGCGCGATCCTCGCCACCGCCCTCACCATCGAACATCCGACGATGTTCAAAGCCGCAGCCCCTGGGGCCGGGGATGTAAACTGGACCTCGGATTACGGCAACTGCGCTTTTGGGGTTACCTTCGACAACTACTACTTCAAAGGCGCTCCCTGGGAATTTCCAGACCACTACATCGAAAAAAGTCCGCTGTTTCAGATGACGAAAGTGGTCACCCCCACCATCATCTTCCACGGCAGCGAAGACACAGCGGTACCGACCTCCCAGGGCTGGGAATACTACCGCGCCCTCCAGCAGATCGACCAAGCCCCGGCGCGGTTCCTACTGTTCCCGGACCAGCCCCACGGCCTGCAACGCCTCTCCCACCAGAAACGAAAGATGGAGGAGGAAATCGCCTGGTTCGATCAGTACCTCTTTGGGACGAAAACCCACCAGGAAACCGTCGCCGAACGTGCCCTGCCCAAAACGGCTCCACTGGCAATACTGGAGCGGCAACGGGCCATTGCCCGCGTTGACGGCCGGTATGGCGAAGAAGTGCGAGGCACTCTGACCCCGGAAACCGTGACCGTAGGCGACACGCTGCACGTGGGCCGCTTCGAAGTGACCCGTGCCCAGTACCGGGCCTTCCGGCGGTCGTATCGCATCGCCCCCGGAACCGACGATTATCCAGCCAACAACATCTCCTTTCAAGAGGCCCAGGCCTATATGAACTGGCTGAGCCAGAAAACCCGCCGCAACTACCGGTTGCCCACCGAAGCAGAACTCAAAGCCCTCCGCAAACATGCGGGTTCAGGCGAGAACACCCTCGCCTACTGGGCGGGGTACAGCCCCACACCGGATGAGCAACTAACCTTGCACCAGCAGATGGCCGGCATGCCACCGGATGCCTTCCTGATGCCCGTCGGCCGTACGCCACCCAAAGCGGGCGATACCGATGCCCCGTTGCTGTTTGATGTAGACGGCAACGTGGCTGAATGGGGCACCACATCGGATGGTGCAGGCAAAGCCATGAACGGCTATGCCACCGGCGTGCGAGACAAAAAAGCAAAGGAAACCCCGATGACCCCGGCGGCCTTCACTGGCCTGCGCGTGGTGCGTGTCCCCTGATGAAGCACGTGACCGCCACCATCGTCAATTACGGCACGCCGCACCTGACCCGGCAGGCCGTGTGGTCCTTACGGAGCCTCTACCCGGACCTGCCTATTCTGGTGGTAGACAGCGGCTCCCCGGACGACTCGGTGGCCCAACTCCGCACCCTCTCTGAGGACGTACAACCGTTCACGCTGGACGCGGTGGAGGCCAACATCCATCACGGCCCCGGCATGGACCATGCCTTGCGCCGCATTGACACCCCCTGGGGCCTCACCTTTGACTCGGATTGCATCGCCTTTCGTAGAGGATTTCTGGAGGCGATGCTTGCACGTGCCGAGGAAAAAAATGCCTACATGATCGGCCACCGGCTGGCGATCAATGACATGGGCTACCCCGCTGAACCGGATAGACCAACCTATGCCTACGTGCACCCAAAATGCGCGTTGATCCGGCGGTTGCAGTACCTGGACCTCCCCCCATTCGAAAAACACGGCGTACCCTGTTTATACAACGAAAAAGCCGCCGCGGAGAAGGGCTTGCCCCTCGTTGATTTTCCCGTCGATGACTACGTGTACCACATCGGGCGGGGCACAGCCAGAACCTATGGCTACAAATTGGGCCTCAAAGGCCGCCTGTGGCAACTCCGCCACTGGCTCAGGGGCCGGTAACAAAAGAAGTACCGTCAAACCTAGCGATGCGATACCCATACCATGTCATGGGGCATCTTTCGGGTTACGTTTGAGGTTAGCCAACTTGATATTGAGGAGCCTTCGTATGAATAAGCGCCTTCATGTGATTGATATAATCATCATGATTTTCTTGTTTTTATTTATCGCACTCTTTGCTGTTCAGTTCATTGATTTCTCAAGAGCTCCATTCGAAGATGCGGCTATGCTTATGCGGTATGCCGAGCACTTCGCCCAAGGTCATGGAATTGTCTGGAATATTGGAGATAAACCCGTAGATGGCGCAACTGATTTCCTTTTCATGGTCTTTCTTGGACTGCTTGTCAAGGCCGGGATCTCCTTAGAGTTTGCTACTCGGCTCATTGGTTTTTCATCTCATGTGCTCACGGTTTGGATCGTTTATCTGACATTGCGCAGGATACACAATACACAGCTATTACTCGCCCTTTTTACTTCTCTTTATTTAGCTGTTGGGCCTGGGCTTTATTATGTAGCGGCTTATTTTGGAACCCCATTCTTTGCCCTGTTTGGTTGCATCACTTGGTGCGCTGCACTAACTATTATCTTGCGTGGAGAGTGCTGGAGCAGCGCCCTTGCATTCGCCATATCAGGTCTGATCACGGCCCTGATCAGACCTGAAGGCGTGATTCTGTCAGGGCTCATGTTGTTGGCCATAGTCTATGTCAACCGATTGAGAAAATCTCGCCAGACTATCCTTTGTTACCTTGGAATATTCTTGTTTTTCGGCGGACTTTACTTTCTATGGAGATGGCAATACTTTGGATTCCCGCTCCCAAATCCTCTCTATAAGAAAGGGGGGGGTAACTTTTATTTGGGTAGCCTCAAGAGTTCGATAGAGAATACGATAAAACTATGTTTGCCGTTTTTGCCGGCTTTCATTCTTGGTCTCTATTCTCGCAAAACCCTACGATTGACTATTGGTTTTTCAATTCCCATTGTTGGATTTGCGTCAGCATTCATTCTGATTTCAAATACAATGAATTTTGCTGCAAGATTCCAGTATGTACTATTGCCTCTCGTTCTGATGTCTTGGTGGCCCTTAATCGGAGCCATCAAGGAGGATGTACATTTCCCAGAATGGAATGCGTTGAATTTGCAAAAGCGGGTAGCAGTCGTTCTGCTTATAATTGTACTTTCTAGTGGAATAATAGGTTATCAATTCCAGTCTGGACATGCTAGCTACCTTAGGGATGGTAGATACGATGCTGCCATTATGCTTTCGCAATATAGCGACAGAAATTACGTAATTGCGACAACGGAAGCTGGCCTATTGCCGTTGTATTCTCGTTGGAAAGCGTTAGATACTTGGGGATTGAATGACCAGTGGATTGCGCATAATGGTAAGATAACAGAAGAATATCTGGACCGCTTCAAACCACATATAATACTGTGGCATGAGCGTTTCTCTCCGCTCACTTCGTATGAAGGAAAAGGGCCGTGGTATGAAATGGTAATGACCTTGAAAAGATATGCCGAAAGGAATGGTTATACGTTGGCTGCGGTGTTCGGTGATAGTCCTTACAACACCCACTATTACTACGTCAGATCTGATTTTCCAGAAAGTGAAGAAATCATAAGTCGCATCCGAGGTATGGACTACTATTGGTATGGTACAGGAAGGGTTTCAATAAACTATGCGTTACACGCTACAAAACAAGAATGACCCCTCCCCATACATGACCTTCGCACACAGATTAGCCCCTTTATTTCATGCGAATCACCTGAGAGGATTGCAGGAATAGCACGTCCTTGAGCGTGGGATGGCTCAGGAAGGCCTCCTCGCGTTTTTCCTTGAGGCTGCCCAGGTTGAAACCGAGGACGACGAGATCGGCCTTGGCCGAGAGGCGGGCCACGACGGCATGATAGGAATCGACATCCTCGACCTTCAGAAAGCGGATGTTCTTCTCTGAAATAGGCAACCGCCCTTCGGAGATGAGCGCGTGAAACGCATCCCGCTTTTCCTGAACCTGATCGCTGGGCAAGGCCGCAAAGACGCGGATTTCGGCATCGGCCCAATCCGGGTGGCCGAGCAGGATGTAGCTAAAGAGCAACATCATGTTGGCGTTTTCCCGGTCGTTCCAGGTGAGCCAGACGTGGATGCTGCGCCGTTCGCCGAAGTAAAAATCGCCGTGGCGAAGCACCTGCAAGGTCATACGGGTACTGGAGGCAAACAACGCGCTATCGACCACTTGCTGCACCACCTCCGACGGATCGTGTTCGGAGAATTCGAACAGGACCGTGTTGTTCTTGTTGCCGGAAACCCCTGGAATTTGCAGGCTCTGCGCCAGCGCTGAAATCATCGACGGGCTGATGATGGTATCCATGTAAACGGTGCTCTGCTGCACCTCAGCCATTTCGATCAATCGGCGTTTGATCCGCTGCCCTTCGCGGTAGGATTCTGCATTGAGCGGCCCCTTGATGTAATGCAAGTAGGTCCCAAACCCTTGATTACGGCAGATCCACCGCAGGAAGGTAAGCGGCGAGCGCCGTTCGAACGTGCGGGCGTTGACCATCAACACACTGGGCCGCCACTCCGTGATATCGGCTGCGTCGGAGCGTTGTACTCGCTGCAAGCGCACATTCATATAGCGCGTGAGTTGGTTCATCACACCCCGGAACATATCGCCAAGGTCGTTCCCCTTACCCCCCCCACTGCGTGCCATAATCTGGTACAACCCAACCATCACCAACAAGGCCAGAATGGCAAACAGCGGATCCATCTGAAACATCATAAACAGGCACATCACCGCCCCAAACAGGCTGATGTACCAGCGCGACTTAAAACTGGGCCGGTAGCTGGGCCTGGCTGCAAAGTGCTCCAAGAAACTGATCGCGCATAACGCACCGTACGTGACCATAAAAAACATGGAGATCAACCGCGCCACGGCATCTACGTTGCCCGCCATCACGATAACGACCGCAATAACGCCCGTGACCCAGGTCGTGTTAATCGGCTCGTTGGCATCGCCTTCGCCCTTGGCCAACCAATCGTTAAACCGCCACGGCACGCGCCCGTCGGCCCCGATGGCCTGCATGGTACGGGGTGCGACCAGGATAGAGCCAATAGCCGAACTGAGCGTTGCAAACCCCAGGCCAATCGGGATGATGGGCCCCCAGAGAGCAATCTGACCCATCACCAGTTGATCCGTTGCCAACATCTCTGTAGGAGCCGAGAGGGCCAGCTTGAATACGATGAACAGGTACATCACCATGCCAACGAGCGTCCCGGCCAGCGTACCAGCCGGGATGGACTTGCGCGGATTGGCCAGGTCACCGGAAAGCCCCACGCCTGCCGTCATCCCGGTAAAGGCCGGAAAACAAATGGCAAAAACCACAATGAACGGATCGGCATCGGCGAAAATGGCTGTGGGGCTGAAGGTGGCAGGGTCGTAGCCTTCCACTGGGCCACCCAGGAAAAACAATACCAATGCAACCCCCAGCATGGCCGCCACCACATACAGCGCCTTGACGCCCATCTCGGCTCCTTTGGTAAGCATTAGTGCGATCAACACCAAGGTCCCCGGCAACGAAATCATGCGGGGGTCAAACGGCACGCCAAGCAGGGCCTCAATCTGCGGCACAATCGGCTGAAACGCCTCGGCAAACGCGATCATGTAAAACGCCACCGACACCGCCTGCGACAAATACAGCGAAATCCCGATCACACTCCCAATGGTCTTCCCAAACGACCGCGATATGATAAAATACTCGCCCCCCCCTTCCACCTTGCGGTTGGTTGAAATCTCGGCAATGGCCAACGCGGTGGGAATGGTCACCAGATGCCCGATCAGAATGATGAGAATCGTGCCGATTAGCCCTACATGCCCCACGGCATACCCAAACCGCAGAAACATGATGGCACCCAGAATGGTGCAGATGCTGGCCAGAAAAACCGGCATGGTCCCAAAGCCGTGACCGCCGTGTTGTGCGCCATCGTTTTGGGCTTCCGCCATGATGCAGCCTGGTGTGTGGGTGAGTGGTTGGGGTTGCTGACCGCTAAAATAATCATCCGCTCTGAGAATGCAAGGATGCAGGGCAGGATTATTGTCATTGTGGGTCTGCTCTCAGAAGCAGATCTTGGAGATCGTTAGTGGTACGCTCGCGGTTGCAGGTCTTCGGGCCACAATGTGGATGAATGCTGAGGCCGCTCGCTGGTTGTTAGTGGTTCGTTGTAAAGCCAGCTCCAAACCACTAACAACGAGCCCGCAAAGCGGGCGTACAACTAACCATCCGCCATGCGCCCCCTCCTACTGGCCTGCTGCTGTTTCCTGGCCTTGGCTCCGGCCCGGAGCCAATCCAATTTTACCCCTGGTACCGTTACCGAAAAGGTCACGTGCGAGACGGCCCGGAAGCAGCATTATGCCGTGTACCTCCCCTCGGCGTATACGCCGGCGCGTACCTGGCCGGTGCTGTTTGTGATGGACCCACGCGGCAACGCCCTGGCCCCGCTGAGACGCCTGCAAGCCGCAGCCGAACAGTACGGATACCTCATCCTGAGTTCCTACAACACCCTGAGCGACGGCCCCGTACAGCCGAACGTGGACGCGATCAATGCGATGGTCGATGATGTGCGGCGGCGCTTCTCACCGGATGAGTCGCGGTTTTACCTCGTCGGCTTCTCCGGCACGGCACGGTTGGCGTGGCGCTTCGGGTACCAGATGCCGAATCAGGTGGCTGGCATCCTCGGGTTTGGGGCTGCGTGGACGCCCCAGTTTGATGCTGCGTTCTGGACCCAACAGGTAGGCCATCCCTTCGTCTTCTTCGGCGGCTCTGGCATCCTGGATTTTAATTTCGAGGAGATGCACCAGCTTGATGCCGCGATGGACCGATACGACTATACCCACCGGCTCATGTTCTATCCGGGTCCACACGCCTGGCCGCCTGACGCCGTCTTCACGCAAGGCATCGAATGGATGGAACTGCAAGCGGCCCAACGCGCCGGACGCAATCTCGAACCCGATCTGCTGCACGCCATGATGGCACGGCGCATGCAAACTGCTGAGGGGCATGTGCAGGACGAAGACTGGTGGCTGGCCCTTGAGGCCTATCGGGGCATCGTTGAGGATTTTGAAGGGCTGGTGTCCACAACCCCGGCACAAATCAAATTAGAGGAACTGCAAAAAGACAAAACGGTACGTAAAGCCGTAAAGGACCGGAATAAATGGGCCAACGAACACTTTGCCTACCGCGACCGGCTCTACGAGGTGCTGGAGGAATTCAAGACCAAAGACCGGCTTCCCTCGCCGAAAAGCCTCAAGAAGAAACTCAGGCTAAACAAACTCCAGAAGCAAGCCGCAGTTACCGAAAACCGGGGTGCCATGCTGGCGGCCCGGCGCATCCTGGCCACCGTTTTCGGGCGGCTGTCTTTCTATGAGCCGCAAACCTATCTGGCAAAGGAAGACTATCCCCGTGCCCTGCTATTGCTTCAAATCGCAAAGGAAATCCAGCCGCAAAACCCCTCGGTGTGCTATAACCTCGCACAAGCCTATGCCCACCTGGAACAACCCGATGAAGCCCTGAAGGCGCTGGCCTGCTTCAAATCATCACGCTTCGCCGATCTCGAAAAACTCCGTGTTGATCCCAACCTGAGGCCGCTTCACACGCACCCGCGTTTTCAGGAAATGGTGGCCGAATGAAGTCCAGCTCATTTCTGCTCATTGAAGCCTCAACGTTAGGCTACCAGCATGAATACTAAAGCAACCGCACATCGATAGCGTCTCGATCAGTCTTCTTCGACAACGGCCCTGAAATCGACCCGGTGGCCGCGTGCAATCGGCGTCACGTTTTTCACCTGCACATTAAATGACTCTTTCCTTGACGATTTTGGATAATGTACAATGCCTGTGAAAGGAAGTTCGTCACCAGTCGACAGGGCCTTGATGTCCCCGTTGTTATCAGTACCGATAAAGATGCCACGCTGCCGATCATCTTCGCGGGGCTTTTCTACAAAGGCAAAACCGGTGCCTTCAAATTCACCCAGGGTCGCGTCTTGTTTCTGATAAATAGGCATAATCTGTTTCGGGTTGAAGGTGTATACTGAAGGCACGTTTATCGAAAGTAGGTATGGTATCGCTTTAGAAGAAAAAAGTTCCGTTTTTACAATAGAGAACAGAACAAAATATATCAAAAAACGCTGAACTAAAAAAAGCGTACCTTTGCCCCATACGTTAAAAAAGACTTCTCCTACTTGACCGTGTGTCGTATGCCGTCAACACGAACCCCAGCCCGTGAGAAGGCAAAATACCTTGCCCAATACCTTCGCCAGGAACATCCGGACTACGAATATTTACGCAGCGTCTTTCGGTATCTGCGAGAGGAACTGGGCGTTGAGGTAACCCGAACGCCGAAGCCGGCCCCACAGTCGCCCGGCAAAGAAGCGTTACAGCGGCTTGATACCGTCATTGCACACACCCACCGGACACAGGAGCGTATGATCCTCTGGACGTTTTTGTTCACGGACATCCGGGTGAGTGAGCTTGTGGCCATTCGGTGTGCAGATGTAGACCTGGCGCAAGACCGGATTCACTTGCGTCATGAGGGCCAAAACAAAACCCGGGTTGCTACGATTCCAGCCGGTATCCGGAAAGCTTTATCGGCCCAACTGGACGTCATGCGTGCCCGGGGTGCGACGTATTTGTTCGAGTCTTCCCGGCAAAAACCCTATACCGACCGAGGCATCCGAAAAATGTTGGCCCGCTACGCCGAGAAAGCCAGCATCGATATGAAAATGACCCCGCATCAGTTGCGGCAATTCTTCCGGTACTGGCTTGAGGGCCGGGAGCCGCTCTTTTAGGATAGCCCTGATGACGCTGTAAAGGACCGAAATAAATGGGCCGACGAACACTTTGCCTACCGCGACCAGCTCTACGAGGTGCTGGAAGAATTCAAGACCAAAGACCGGCTCCCCTCACCGAAAAAGCTCAAGAAAAAACTCAAGCTGGACAAGCTCCAGAAACAGTTCCTCCCCCCCGCTTCGCTGATCCCGAATCCGCACCGATCCTAACCTCGCGCCCCTCCACGCCGATCCACGCTTTCGGGAGATGATGACGTCGAACGCGCACTAAAACGATTACTACATAGCGCTTAGTATTGTGTCAGCATCGCCTTTAAGACAGAGGCCCGGCGGCGGCTCATCACCAGAGGGTCGGCATAACCGTGCAGGTGAACAGCATAGGTGTAGTTGAACGACCGCTCCACGCGATGTACGCACGATACATTGACGATTGTGCTGCGGTGGATGCGTATAAAATGGTCTCCGGGCAGGCGCGCCTCCCACTGGCCCAGTGGCCTCAGTATGAGGATTGCCTGACCTGTTTGAAGGTGTAATTCCGTATAGTTTCCGGCCGCCTGAATGAAGAGGATGTCCTGGATACGAATGAACCGACTCCGGCGGCCCTCGTCGTGGAAAAAGAGATCTTCGTAGCGGAAGGGCAGGCCGGCATCTGCGGGGGGCGCTGCTACAGAGGCAACAGGGGCTGAATGCGACCGCTGCCGGACACGCACGAGCGCCTCGGCAAGCCGAGTCGGCTCGACGGGTTTGAGCAGGTAATCCAGCGCATTGACCTCAAAGGCCCGCACGGCATAGGCATCAAAGGCGGTCACAAAGATCACCTGGCAGGGTACATCAAGCAGATCAAGCAGATCAAAGCCGGTCTCGCCGCGCATTTGCACGTCCAGGAGTACGGCATCGGGCCGTTCGCGTTGTACGAGTGTGGCTGCTTCTTCCACCTTCCCTGCTTCCCCGACAACCTCAACCTCGGGATGCGCGGCCAGCAAGGTACGCAGGGCTTTTCGGGCAAGCCGTTCATCATCAACAATCAATACACGCATGATTCAATCTCGGTCAATCTTGATGAATCTCGATGCACGCAACTACCCAGCCATTCTGCTCGCTATGTTCGAACCGATGACGCGCCGGATACTGTTCGGCCAGACGTTGGCGCAAATTGCGTAGCCCCGTCCCCGTGCTTGTTGATTTCGACTGGGCGCGTGCTTCGGAATCGATCCAATCTCCGGTATTAGCCACCTCGATGGATAATACGTCGCCTTTCACCGTTGCGTAGATACGGACACGAAGGGGAGTCGGGCTGGTGACCTGCCCATGCTTGACGGCATTTTCAACGAGGGGCAGGAGGATAAATGCAGGCACCGTCCGCTCGGCCGCTGCCGCGTCGACGGCATAGCTCACCTCCAGGTCCTCTTCAAAACGAATTTGCTCAATGGCAAGGTAGTGCTGTACGGCACGCAACTCGTCTGCAAGGGGTACGACGAACGACGTTGGATCGAGCAGCGAATAGCGCAGAAAAGCTGACAGTTCACTCACCATCGTCTGTACCCGGGCCGGATCTTCGGCAGCAAGAGCCCCGATGGAATTGAGTGCGTTGAAGAGAAAGTGCGGATTGAGTTGGTAGCGGAGCATTTGCAACCGCGCTTCATGCGCGAGGGCATCGGCTTTGAGGATTTGCTCTCGCTGTCGGCGCCGGGCCACCCACTGCCGCGTGCCCAGATACCCCAGGCTCCAGAGCAACACCACCAGAGGAAACATGGCCGGGTGATCGATAAAAGGTATCTCTTCATCGAGATCCATGTAATGGGTATAATGGGTAGCGAAGGGGTCCAGCAACTCGCCACCTACCGTGCTCAAGATGTACCAAACGCCTCCGACTACAAGGGAAGCGAGCACCACAATGGGCGCGAGCCAACGGGGACGGCGGTCCGTCCACCGGATTCGGGCGTAGAACCAATGGAGTCCTGCCGTGCACACACAACCGGTGACAGCCGCCATACATGCATGGGCCAGCACAACGTCCGGCCAGGGGATATATAAACGTAACGTGATGGCAAACAACAGGCCATAGCCAACCCACGTCAGCCCTTGCGCCGCCCAAAATGTGCGCCAGTGCAGGGTCGAAATATGGGAAGGCTTTGCATCCATACCGGGGGGACAAAATGAGTCGGATCGTGACGCAATATGCTGCGGAACCGAACAAATTGGAAGCAGGCATTACACGAACGGCGTTATAGGTGGACGAACGGCAAATTCCGGCTCGTTCTACATCGTACCATATATTCAGAACACACGCCGTCTGCTCTACGAAACCTGATCAACTGCCAGCACTCATGAGATCCTCAGCTTACATCACTGTTTGCTTGCTGCTCCTACTCGGGGCCTGCAGTCCGGATCCGGAAACCCGTGCACAGACGCAGGCCGTCGAAGAAGCCGCCCTCGCCTGGATCAGCCTTGTCGATGCCGGCACGTACGAGGCCCACTGGGAAGCAGGTGCAACCACGTTCAAGTTCCTTGTGCCTCGGGAGACCTGGAGCACGCTGGTTCACGAAACGATGATCCAGCTCGGCCCCCTCGAATCACGGACACTGGTCACAGCGCGTTTCCAGCCCGGCCCCCCTCCCACGCTGTCTCCCAATCTGCAGTTTGCGCCACCCGAGGGGTGGGCGATTGTGCAATACCGCGCACGCTACAGGAAGGGCACAGCCATTGAAACGATATGGATGTTTCTCGAAGACGGCGTCTGGAAAGGAACGGGGTATGACCTGACAGAAGCCTAACTGCCCCCCCAAGCCCCTGAGCCTGACGCTCCCTCCAGTAAAACGCATTGCCCTGGAAGAACTACGCCCTTTAAACATTACAACCGCAATCGAACCATGAATGATCGACATCGCTTTTCCCCAATGCTTTGCGCCCGGCGTTGCTTGCTTCTGGGCCTTCTTTTCCTCCTCCAACCGTGGCTCCGTCCCGTACATGCCCGGCAAGCATCGATGCCGCATGTAGCGGATTCAACCCTGACCATGCAGCTACAAAACATCCTGGACCAGGGGGTTCAGGCCCTCAACCTGATGGGTGCTTCGGTGGCCGTACATATTCCCGGCCAGAATACCTGGGCGGGCGCAAGTGGCCTGTCTGATCCGGTATCCGGCGAGGGGATCCGCCCAGACATGCTGCTCAGTGCCGGAAGCATCACCAAAAACATGGTGGCCGCCCTGATGCTGGACCTGGCAGAAGACGGGTTACTGACCCTGGACGATTCCCTGGGCCAATGGCTCCCTGTATATCCCAACATCAACAGCGGGATCACCATCCGGCAACTCCTCAACCATAGCAGCGGGTTATTTGATTTTACCGATCACCCGGCCTACTTGGGTGCCATCTTTGCCGACTTCGAAAGGCAGTGGACGCCCGAGGATGTGGTCTCGGGTTTTGTAGAGCCCCCCTTATTTGCCCCAGGTACAGGCCAGGACTACTCCAACACCAATTATGTGTTAGCAGGAATGATTATCGAGCAGGCAACCGGATCGAAAGTGTCCGATGAGCTGCGAGATCGCTTTTTTACCCCCTTGAACCTGACACAAACTTTTCTCCGCAGCGAAGAGGATCTCATTGGAGACCTGGCACACCACTGGCTCGACATCGACGAGGACGGCCAACTCGATGACCTTTCGGCCTTTTCGTTAACCTCCGTTTGGACCTCCACCTGGACGGCCGGGGCGATCTTTTCTACTGCTGCGGACATCGTCCATTGGGGGCACGCTTTATTCAGCGGCCAGGTCCTCACACAGGCTTCCCTGGATGAAATGCTGGAGGTGCTGCCCATCATGAATTATGGGTTGGGTATGTACAGCGTCGAGTTGCAAGACCGCGTCCTGTGGGGCCACGATGGAGGCGGTGCCGGCTACAACGCGCTGATGTTATACGAGCCGCAAGACGGCATTTGCATTTCCGTGATGCTGAACATCGACGAAGGCAACCTCCCTGTATCCGGTTCAAATTACATTCTCCTCGATGCGCTACTGGCCGTGGCGTTGAACTATGTAAGCACAGACGTTGAAACGCTGGATGCCGGGGTACCTTCGGCCTTCGATCTACGCCCGAACTATCCCAATCCGTTTAACCCTTCCACCACCATTGCCTATCAATTGCGCCATCCTGCACACGTAACCCTAACCATCCATAATGCCCGAGGGCAGGAAGTTCGCACACTGGTGAAGGGCCTCCAAACGCAAGGCATGCACCGCGTGCATTGGGATGGAACAAATACCTATGGCGAACGCGCCGCGTCTGGCTTGTATCTCTACCGGATGCATGTAGGAGATCAAGTGCAAACCCAAAAAATGATGTTGGTGAAATAACCAACTGGAGGATACAACCATGCAAAGAGCAACCGTTCTGATGCTGTTTTTCAGTCTGTTGCCTACCCTGGCAACGGCCCAACAGGCAGAAAAGAAATTCCAAATCGGTATGCGATCAACGATGATCCTGGGCCATATGCCGCTGTCCGACATTGATCCGACCTTTGATGATTTATCGGCGAGCGGGGGGATTGGGAAAGGGGCACATCATTCTGGTGTCTTTTTCCTTTACACGGTACGACCGTACTTGCGGGTAGGGTTCGAAACGCTTGTTGGCAACGCATCCGAGAAGGAAGAGACCACGATGGATTTCCAGGCCGCAGGTGCGGTACTGGACCTCACGTATGGAAATAAACTCTTCGTTGCCGGCGGGATTCACGCGGGGCCAATGATTGTTGATGCCATGCATCGAACGGGCTCAGCTTCCGAAAACAAAGTCCAGGACGGTCGCTTCTATAAGAGCGCAGGGCTGTTTTTTGCGCCCTATGTTGGGGTAGGTACCAGGATCAGGAGCTATGAGGCCCGCGTGTTTGTTAAGTCGGTAAACGTTGCACCGGTAGAATCGAGTGATCCCATCGACGCCTTTAATGCATCTTATGGGGGTGTGAGCGTGGGCTTCAACTTTTAGCGCCTCCCCTCAACCTATCTGCTTAGACGGCGGCTTCCGGCTCGGCTTTGGTTTCTGCGATGAACCGCTTGGCAAATTGTTTGGCCGTGTCGTAGATCTCATCGACATCATTGTGCACGAACTGGGCTTGCCGACCAATGAGGTGCAGATTCGGATGTTCGGCAAAGAACGTACGGGCACGCTCTTTTTTCTCGTCGTAGTCCAGTTCGTAGATCGGGTAGACGCGTTTGAGGTTGATCGTTTTAGTGTCCAGCACTTCCTCACGTTTGAGCACACCGGCTTTTTCCAACTCGTCCAGGGCACGTTCGGGCGTGAACTGATCCGTGTTGGTGATCTCGCAACAGATCACCGTTTTGTCTTTGGGCAGGCCCTCGTCTTCGAAGTTCTTGAACTCGGCCACGCGGTTCAGGACGTAATCCGCATCGGCGAAGTAGAACCAGTGGTTGTTCGTGACTTGCGGTTTATCTACGAGCAGGTAGAACAAGGTGGTAGGCCGAAACCTGAATTCCAGACCGGATCCGCCGAGTAAACCTGCCGTAAAGGACAACGGCAAGGACGTAATTACGGTGTCAAACTCTTTGGTGAAGGTCTCCTCTTCACGCACGAAGGTACAGCGGTATCCCCCCGAGGCCGTGCGTTCCATATCGACAAGCCGGGTATTCAGGTGGATGCGGTCCTTGACGGATGTATAGAGGCTATCAGCAATAGCCCCGTATCCTCCGGCTTTGGGGTAGTAGAAATACCGGGCATAGACCTTGGACTTGCGAAGCAGCAGGCTTTTCAGTCCGCCGACGCGCAGCTTCTTGCGCGCCCAGGCCGGTGAAATTTCACTGGCGGGAATGCCGAAGAGTTTTTCAGAGTAGGGCTTGAAAAAGAACTCATTCAACCCGATCCCGAACTGATTCAGGACAATGGCTTCGAAGTTGGTTTCGGGCTGTTTTTTCTTGAAGAGGTAATGCCACACGATCCGAAAACTCTCGCGCGGGAAAAACTTGATAACGATTTCGACCGCATTGACAGGGTCGGCAATCCATTTGTCGCGAATAAAGATTTGCCCCTTGCGCCGGTGTCGGTCCATAGGGGCCATTGCCGTGAGGTCACCCAAAATCTCTTCGTCGGTCGTGAGCAGGACGTGCGTCCCCAGGTTGCAATCGAACCCGTGCCACTTGAAACTGCGGGCCAATCCACCTGTGAAACCGGCTGCCTCATACACCTCCAGATCGGGGAAATGGTCTTTCAGAAAGTGGGCACTACTCAGACCGGCTATGCCGGCCCCAAGAATTCCAACTCGCATGGTGTGGGGTTTTCGTGATCGCGTATTGTGGGAAGATGCCACCTGCTGCACGGTTTAGGCAGAGGATCGTTTGGCGCCGTCGTCGGGGTGTAATTTCCGAACGACGGCAGCCGGGGCGTGAAGCACCTGTTCCCGAATGTGCAGCCAGGCCTTCAAGGCCAGGTGTTCGGGCAATTCAACGTCATCAAAGGTCAGGGGTTGATCGAGTTCAACCTTCCGCTTGACGACGGCATGGGCCAACAGGCCAATCGGCACATGATCCGGGTGATCGGCAATGCGAATGGCTTCGCCGCGTACATCCATGCTGCCCATCCCGCGGGAGAGGCGGGTACCAGGCTTCATGGTCCGTTTGGCGATAGCCGCAACGCTGATGCTGGGCTTGCTGCTATTGTCCATCAAAATGCCCTCACCCCGCAAGACCTGATTGATCGTACGCAGCGCTTCGAGGTGACACAGATGATACGGACGGAGGAGCACGTAGAACGGCGCTTCACCCAGTTTCATGTACCGCAGGGCAGGCCAGGCGCTCGGATCATGCTCGGCAACGATAAACACACCGGGCGGGGATTTGGCCGACAGCACATAGTCGCTCAACGGCTGGTTCAGCCGGTGGGCGTGGTTTGCTAAAATCTTGGCCCCCGTGTCGAGTTGTTCGCACGAAACACCCAGTAAACCAGTCTGGGCAATGCCGGCACCCAGGCCGTTGGCCACGAAGGCCTGCTCAATCTGCACCTTGGTGCCGTCTGTAAAGGCCGTGACCTGCTGGAGGCTGATGCCCTGTTTCTTGGACCAGTACTCCATGTCCTTGCGAGTGGGGTGGTGGTTCAGAAACCCTTTGATGTTGCCGTACACCAGGGGCGTGAACCCCATTTCGACCACCTGCTTCTTGTGGGCTGCCAAACACCCCGGCTGATCTCCTTCGGCTTCCGTAAGCACCCCGCGCCCCACAAAGTAGGAGCCCGTGGTCACGTGGAACTCGGCATCCATCGTCACGATGGGCCGTCCGGCCTGCATGGCCTGGTCCACTACAGCGGTCGCATGGATGGGGTCTCCGCTGCATTCAAATACGAGGTCAGACTGTTCGACGAGGTCTTCAGCCGCATTCGTCAACAGGTCCTGCCGGGGGAAATCCGTACAGGATTCAATCGACCGACGCGTCAGCACCCGGGACAGGGCGTAGCCCTGCTGGTCCAGCAACACGGTCAATCCACGCGCAATAAAACCGGTGCCGACGATGCCGATGCGTTTCGTTTTGATGTGCTCCTCTATTTGCATAAGTATAGGCTTAGGGCGTGCATGCTACACCGAATCGAAAATAGGGGTCCCCGGCGTGGTTACCTAAAAAAACCCTCCAAATGCGCTTTTTTTTCAGAATTTTCGTGCAGGGTTTGGGAGATATAGGGGGCCTATGAAAAGGTGTGTAACATACCAGGATGCTCTGCATGACCAAGACATATCGCGTGTTTCGTGATGCGTGACCCCGCCCCAGGCCATATAGCCTGAAAGTCCGGTTGAGTCCACAGCACATCTTTACTTGTCTGCACTACGTACTCGACCACGTTCACGCAACACGCAACACTCAAATAATCCCAACGGCTTGCTTGGCGGCGTGCACCATTTCCTGTTTTTCGTCCCAGGGCAGGAAGGCCTGCCGAAACCCGTTCACAGCGATGATCCGTATGTCGTCGGCCTTCACCCCGCAGCGGGTATGTACACGCCAGAGTTCTTCGGTCACGCTGGTCCGGCTGAACAGCCGGTTGTCCGTGTTGATCGTCACTGCCAAACCGGCTTCTACATAGTGCCGTACAGGGTGGGTTTCGTAGCTGTCCACGACCCGGGTTTGGACGTTACTCGTGGGGCATATTTCCAGCGGAATTTGGTGGTTGACCATATAGGCCATCAGTTCGGGATCCTGATACAGCGAGGTGCCGTGCCCGATGCGGTGGGCTCCACACCGGAAGATCGTCTGATGAATGGCATCGGGGCCCCAGGATTCCCCGGCATGGATGGTCAGGTTTAGCAAATTGTTGCGGGCGTGGTAGAATGCATGCAGGTGGCGTTTTGGGGGGAACCCGGCTTCCCCCCCGGCCAGGTCGAACCCGACCACACCCCGGTTTTTATAGGCCACGGCCAACTCGGCCAGGCGCATCGAGGCACTTTCAAACCGGTCGCGCAGCCCACAGATGATGACCGCGGTGCGGATGCCGAAGTCTTGCGTGGCGGCCTTGAGCCCATCCAACACGGCATCATTGGCTGCTTCCAGGGTGAGCCCCTCCTTCGTATGTAAGATGGGCGAATAGCGCACTTCAAGGTAGCGCACGTTTTCCCGGGCGTTGTCTTCGGCCAGTTCATAGGCGATGCGCCGCAGGGCTGCTTCGGATTGCATCAGGGGCAGGGTATACCGAAACCACGTGAGGTAGCCTTCCAGGGTTTCCGAGTCATCGACCTGTTGAAGAATCGCTTCCAATGCTTCAAGATCCTGGGCCGGGAGCAAGCCCAGTTTGCCTTGCTGGCGGGCCTCGTCCAACAGGGTTGTCAAACGCAGCGAGCCATCCAGGTGACAATGCAACTCCGCCTTGGGCCAATGCAGGCAGGTTTTGTAAGAGAGGGATGGCGTGAGGGAATTCGGTGCCATAAAGAAAGGGATTCATGGATAAGGATGTGCCGGTGCACGTATGCTCCCCAAACAATGTTCCCTCCGGGGTGAGCGGTTGGTAAGGATTTGATGGACCTTGATTTTCGGATGAGGGTGGCGTTTTTTATCATTGAGTTTTTCAACCACAGGAGGAGCTATTGGAATTGGTCGTGATTGCCGCTTTGGCGGAAAAAAACCGTGTGATTGGCCGGGGCATGGATTTACCCTGGCGGCTACCTACAGACCTGAAACGGTTCAAACGCCTCACCAGCGGACATCCAATGATTATGGGGCGGCGCACCTTCGACTCGCTCATCGAACAGTTCGGTGGCCCTTTGCCCAACCGTCGGCATTTGGTGCTGTCCCGGCACCCGGAACGCATCACACACCCCGTTGCCGAACCCCATTTTAACCTGGCTTCGGCCCTGGATGCCGTTGCCGATGAACCCATCGTGTTCATTGCCGGCGGCGGCACCCTCTACGCCCAAACCATCGCCGATGCCGACCGGCTGGAACTGACCCTCGTTGAAGGCGACCACGAAGGCGATGCCTTCTTCCCGGCCTATGCCCACTTAATCGGGCCAACCTACCGACTCAAGCACCTGGAACCACATGAGGGTTTCCGATTTGAAACCTATGTTCGGCACAATTCTTAACCTTGACATTACAAGGCATAATATTGACTTAACACACTTGACCTATATTCGTAACGGTTGCTTCCTTTAAGACATTTCTTTTATCTACCGCATATCTTTCGGTGGGACGAGGGTCTGGATGATTCCAGGCCCTTTTTCTTTTGGGTTTGTACGCCCACTTTCGTGGGCTGGTTGTACGCTTCCTCTGGTCGCTGGTGGTTGGTTGTAAGGGTGTCCAGGAAGTAACACCTACACCAGGCCACAAACCACAGCGAGCACCCCAACGTTTTTCCACATTGCGGGCTATCAGTCCTCTACGCGAGCGTACAACCAACCACCAGCGAGTGCCACTGCGCCTTCCTGCTTTGCAGCCTGCCAGTCTCTACACGAGCATACAACAAGCGTGCGGCCCTGAGATCCATTCCACATTGTGGTCCAACACCTGAGGCCGCGCACGTACCAAACAAAAAAACGCCCCACGCTGCGATCAAACAACGGGGGGCGGCAAGCAGTTTAGAAGTTATAATGTTTCCCTCTGTCGAGGGACAGGCATATGACCGATGAGCACGGCCTGGGGTTCCGATCAGGATGAAAAAACCGCTTTGGCGTATTCGCGGCGCATCAGGGCAATGCTCTGAATGGAGATCCCTTTCGGGCATACGGCTTCGCATTCGGCATGGTTGGAGCAATCGCCGAAACCTTCCTTCGCCATTTGATCGACCATGCTCACCACGCGGCGCTTGCGTTCCGGGTCGCCCTGTGGCAACAAGGCCAGATGCGAAATCTTGGCCGCCGTAAACAGAGAAGCCGACGCGTTCGGGCAGGCGGCCACGCAGGCCCCGCATCCGATGCACGCGGCATAATCCATGGCTTCCTCTGCATTGTCTTTTTGGATGAGTACGGCATTGGCATCCGGCGCATTGCCCGTATTGACGGAAATGTATCCCCCCGCTTGCTGAATGCGGTCGAAGGCATCCCGATCGACCACCAGGTCTTTAATGACCGAGAAGGCCTGGGCGCGCCACGGTTCAATATAGACGGTGTCTCCATCGTTGAAGGTGCGCATGTGTAACTGGCAGGAGGCTGTCCGGGCCATCGGGCCGTGGGCCGTACCGTTGATGACAAGGCCACAGGAACCGCAGATGCCTTCTCGGCAATCATGGTCAAATTCGACCGGGTCCTTGCCCGCTTTCATCAACTTCTCGTTGAGTACGTCCAGCATCTCCAGAAACGACATGTGTGGACTTACCCCTTCAAGGGTGTAGGGCTCCATTGAACCGGACTTTGCACCCTGGGCTTGCCGCCAGATGTGCAACTTAAGGGTCATGCTTTCAGCAGACATATGGGTCTGATTTTTTCTGTTTGTACAATGCAACAATGTGGCTGCCTTTTCAGACAATCACTGTTGCGTGGTGCGTGGTGCGTGATTTCGGTCATAGTCACGCACCGCCGGGTACCGGCGGACGCAACACGCATCACTTATAACTGCGCTGGGTCAGCTTAACGTTTTCGAACGTGAGTTCTTCCTTGTGTAAGGTCGCGGGTGTGCCCTGGCCCTGGTATTCCCAGGCGGCGACGTACGCAAAGTCGTCATCGTTGCGGAGCGCCTCGCCTTCGGCAGTCTGGTATTCTTCCCGCAGGTGGCACCCGCACGATTCTTCGCGGTGCAACCCATCCCGTGCCATCAGTTCATTGAGCTCCAGGAAATCCGACACCCGGCCGGCATACTCCAGGTACTTGTTGTAATTTGTCGCTTCACCCGGCACCATAACATTTTGGGCGTATGCTTCTTGCATTTCAGCAAACACGCCCTGGGCATGCTTCAAGCCTTCAGCCGTTCGTGCAATACCCACATGGTCCCACAGCACCTTGCCGGCTTCCCGGTGAAATTCGATGACGGTCTTATCCCCCTTGGCCTTCAGTAGACGATCAATGTACTGCTGTGCATCATTCTGGACCGCTGCGAATGCGCCATGTGACGTATCCACGTTTTCCATCGACGTACCGGCGATGTATTGGCCGAGGGTGTAGGGAATGACGAAGTAGCCATCGGCCAGGCCTTGCATGAGCGCACTGGCCCCGAGGCGGTTGGCCCCATGGTCCGAGAAGTTACATTCGCCCAGGGCAAATAGACCGGGGATGGTCGTCATCAGGTTATAGTCTACCCAGAGGCCGCCCATGGAATAGTGCACCGCAGGATAAATCCGCATGGGTACTTTGTAGGGGTTGTCGTCCGTGATGCGCTCGTACATTTCGAACAAGTTGCCGTAACGCTCCCGAATGGCCTGTTCGCCAAGGCGGTCAATGGCATCTCGAAAATCGAGATACACGGCCAGGCCCGTATCGCCGACACCCCGACCTTCATCGCACATCATCTTGGCGTTGCGCGAGGCCACATCACGCGGGACGAGGTTACCGAAGCTCGGGTACCGACGCTCCAGGTAATAATCCCGTTCGTCTTCCGGGATTGTACTGGCCGCACGTTTGTCCCCTTCTTTTTTAGGCACCCACACCCGACCGTCGTTTCGCAGACTCTCGCTCATAAGCGTGAGCTTGGACTGGTAATCACCCGAGACAGGAATACACGTAGGGTGCACCTGTACATAACAGGGGTTGGCGAAATACGCCCCGCGTTTGTAGCACCGCCAGGCGGCAGTCACGTTCGAGTTTTTGGCGTTGGTCGACAGGTAGTAGGCATTGCCGTAGCCGCCGGTGCAAAGCAGTACGGCATCTCCGGCGTACCGCTCCATGGCGCCGGTGACCAGGTTACGTACAATGATACCACGCGCCTTCCCGTCGGCCACCACAAGGTCGAGCATTTCCCGACGGGGGTACATCTCTACCTGGCCGGCCTGGATTTGCCGATTGAGGGCGCTGTAGGCCCCCAGCAGAAGCTGTTGACCCGTCTGCCCTCTTGCATAGAATGTACGGGACACCTGCGCGCCCCCGAAAGAACGGTTGGCGAGCAGCCCACCGTAGTCCCGGGCAAAGGGGACCCCCTGTGCCACGCACTGGTCGATGATTTCGTTGCTCACCTCGGCCAGCCGATGCACGTTGGCTTCCCGTGCCCGGAAATCTCCGCCCTTGATGGTGTCATAGAACAGACGCCAGACGCTATCACCATCGCCGGGATAGTTCTTTGCAGCGTTGATGCCCCCCTGTGCGGCAATGCTGTGCGCACGCCGGGCAGAATCCTGAATGCAAAACGTCTTGACGTGGTAACCGAGTTCGGCCAGCGTAGCCGCAGCAGAGGCTCCAGCAAGCCCGGTGCCGACCACCAGGATGGTATGCTTCCGCTTGTTGGCCGGGCTAACCAGTTTAATATGTTGCAGGTACCGCGACCACTTTTCTTCAAGTGGACCAGTGGGTACTTTGGAATCAAGCTTGGGCATTAATGTGTACCTCTAACTAACTGATGTTACGCCGCTTGTCGTTGATCTTGTACATTTCGGAAAGGTCGAATGGGCCAAGACGGCGTAACATGACTAACTAAAATAAATCCACAAGGGGGGGGCGATAAAACCAATGGTGATCAGGATGGCAATGAGCACCCCTAACGTGTAGATACCCGGCGCCAACTTTGGCGTCATGGCACCCAGCGACTGAAGCGCACTCCAGAAACCGTGCCGCAGATGAAAACCGAGCAAACAGACCACGGCCACGTATCCGAAAGTGTAGAGTGGCGACTGAAACTTTTCAGTCATCAGTCGGGCCAAGTCGCGCATTGGTGTGCCGTCCACCATCGTTTCGTAGTACGTGCCGTACTTAAATGAAAGCAGGTGAATCACCAGAAAGACCAGCAGAATAATCCCGGACACAACCATCGTACGCGAACTCAGGGATTGCCGACTGGTGCCGCCTGCGCTCTTGTACTTGGCATACGCCTCGGGACGTGCCCGGCGCTTACCCAGAAAAATGTTGACACCAATGGCTGCGTGAAAGAGGAAAAAGGCCAGCAGGCCGAGTTCAACCACCCAGAGCAAGGGCCCCAGGCTGAGCAGCGTGTGGGAGTAGGTGTTGTACGCATCCGCACCGGCAAAGTAGGACAAGTTGCCGATCATGTGGATCAGCACGAATAAGGTAAGGCCCAGGCCAGTGATGCCGGTCAGGATTTTCTTACCAATCGGAGAAGTATAAAAAGCCATCAGACGGGACTGGGGCTTCTCTGTTTTGACGCTCATAACGTCCTTGTATACGTTTAAGTATCGGTGCCCGGATGTGCACCACAATAGATCGGCGGTAAGATAAACGATAGATATTTTTTACGCTTCGATAATTGCCCCACCCTTTTCGAAGAACAGGTATAAAACTTTCAGAAAATACCGAAAGTGAATAGCGGTCGGCCGGTGTTCATTTCGACTTCCTCAAAATTCCGGCCATCTGCTCCCTTTGCATGATCAAAAAGGGACCTAAAATATCAGCTTTTTCCTTTCATTAAATCTTCTAATTTGATATACTGTATGGAACGCCTCACACCTGTTCCCACTCCCTAACACCTCATACACTTTCTATGGCCGAAGTCCTTGATTTAGGAGGGCATCGCACGGGGTTTGCCACTACCGCACGCACGGACCGTTGGTGGGCGTATCCTGTAGGGGTATTGCTTGGCCTCAGTGCCTTTATTGTCTACGCCACCTGGGCGGCCTTTCAGGGGGCGCACTACTGGCACATATCTTACCTTTCTCCGTTTTACTCTCCCGTCCTCTATACCGACCTATCGGCGGCCGGGGCGGCCCCCCTGAACCATGCATGGTTTGGCACCTGGCCTTCCTGGTGGCCTGGGTTTCTGCCCGCCTCTCCGGCGTTCCTCATTCTTATTTTCCCAGGCCTGTTTCGCTTTACCTGTTATTACTATCGTAAGGCCTATTACCGAGCGTTTTCGGGTACCCCGCCGGCCTGTGCGGTGGGTGCCTTGCCCCGCAATAATTACCGGGGCGAAACGTTCCTGCTGGTGTTTCAAAACCTGCACCGGTATGCGCTCTATCCCTCGCTGGTCTACATTGTTATTCTATATTACGATGCCTTTCAGGCCTTTTTCTATCAGGGACAGTTCGGCATCGGTGTTGGCACGGTCGTGCTGTTGGTGAACGCCTCCCTCTTGTCCGGGTACACCTTTGGGTGCCATGCCTTCCGGCATCTGGTGGGTGGCAAGGTGGATTGTTATTCCTGTACGGCCGCCAACCGGACCCGCCATGCCGCATGGCAAAAGACCACCCTCCTGAACCGCAGGCACAGCATTTTTGCCTGGATGAGCCTGTTTTGGGTCGGCTTCTCTGACTTCTACGTGCGCATGTGCTCGATGGGTATTTGGACGGATTTGAACACATGGGGGGTATGATGATCGACCTCTCTGAACTTCAAACTTTTGAGCATGATGTACTGGTTATTGGGGCCGGTGGCGCAGGGCTTCGGGCAGCCATTGAGTGTTCAGCCCGCGGGCTGAATACGGGCGTCCTGAGTAAATCGCTGCTGGGCAAGGCCCACACCGTCATGGCCGAGGGAGGAATGGCCGCAGCCCTGGGCAATGTGGACCCCCGTGACAACTGGAAGATTCACTTCCGGGATACCATGCGGGGCGGCAAATTCCTCAACCAATGGCGCATGGCTGAACTTCACGCCAAACGTGCCCCGGACCGCGCCCGCGAACTCGAAACCTGGGGCGCGGTATTCGACCGGACCAAAGACGGCCTCATCAACCAACGCAATTTTGGCGGGCACCGTTACCCGCGCCTGGCGCACGTCGGGGACCGGACCGGCCTCGAACTCATCCGCACCCTTCAAGACCACGGCGTACACCAGGGCATCGACTTTCATATGGAATGCAAGGCCCTCGGCCTGCTCAAAGATGGCGACCGTGTGGCCGGGGCCCTGGGCCTCTGGCGAGAAACCGGCCGTTTTGCCCTCTTCAAAGCCAAAGCCATCATCTTGGCAACCGGCGGCGGTGGCAAAGCCTGGGCGGTTACCTCCAACTCCTGGGAATATACTGGCGATGGGGCAGCAATGGCCTATGAAGCCGGGGCCGAATTGATGGACATGGAGTTCACACAGTTTCACCCGACCGGCATGGTCTGGCCGCCATCGGTCAAGGGTATTCTGGTTACGGAAGGCGTACGCGGCGAAGGGGGTATCCTGCTCAACAACAAGGGCGAGCGGTTCATGTTTAACTACATCCCCGACCGCTTCGCCTCTGAAACCGCCGACACCATCGAAGAAGCCGACCGGTGGTCCAACGGAGATGATACCGCCCGACGGCCTCCGGAACTCCTCACCAGGGACGTGGTGGCCCGTTCCATCCTGGCCGAGATCAAAGCCGGACGCGGCTCTGCCCACGGCGGCGCCTACCTGGACATCGCCAACCGCCGCCCCGCCGAACACATCAAACGCAAACTACCCTCCATGTACCACCAGTTCAAGGAACTGGCCAATGTAGACATCACGGCAGACCCGATGGAGGTTGGCCCTACGCTTCACTACTTCATGGGCGGCATACGTGTGCATTCAGATACCCAGCAAACCAACGTGCCCGGCCTTTTTGCCTGTGGTGAATGCGCCGCTGGCCTGCACGGAGCGAACCGACTGGGCGGCAATTCGCTTTCGGACCTTGTCGTCTTCGGCCAATTGGCCGGCGCCGGGGCCGAGGCCTACATCAAAGGACTGGGTGCCCACCCTCCCGTTGATGCTGAACAGGTCCATTACTTCATGCGCCGGGCAACCGACATCCTCAACCGCGAAAGCGGCACCAATCCATACCTTATCCATGAGGACTTGCAACAGGTGATGCAACAGTACGTCGGCATCATTCGCACGGAGGAAGATTTACAAACAGGCCTGGCAGAACTGAAACGCCTCAAGCAAGAGGCGGCAGACGTCAAGGCGCATGGAGCCAGCCAATACAACCCCGGCTGGCATGAGTCGCTGGACCTCACACCATTGCTTATCACCTCTGAAGCCGTAGCGCGTGCAGCCCTCATGCGCCAGGAAAGCAGAGGGGCCCATACCCGGCTGGATTATGCCGGAGAGCGCGACGCATGGGGGCAGATAAACATCATCGTATCCCAGGGTGAAAACGGCATGACGGTGCAAGCCGTCCAGCGCCCCAAACCGCCGGACGAACTTGCAGCCATTGCCTATGCTACACTGGAAGAACTGGAGAACCCTGATGGCTAAACGCAATTTTAAGGTATGGCGCGGGACAAATGACGGTGGCGATTTTGTCCATTACCAGACTGATATCGATGAGGGCATGGTGATGCTAGATGCCCTGCATCGCATCCAGGCCAAACAGGCCAACGACCTGGCCGTACGCTGGAATTGCAAAGCCGGCAAGTGCGGCTCGTGCAGTATGGAGATTAACGGGCGGCCCCGACTGGCCTGCATGACGCGCCTCAGCGATTTTGCAGAGGATCAAACCCTCACTGTACGCCCGATGAAGTCCTTCCCGATTATCAAGGACCTGGTGACGGACGTCTCCTGGAATTACAAACAAAACAAGCGCATTCCACCCCTGAAACCCCGGGAATGTGACCCCGACGGCCAGTACCGGATGATGCAGGACGATGTAGACCGGATACAGGAGTTCAGAAAATGTATCGAGTGCTACCTGTGCCAAAACACGTGCCATGTAATTCGGGACCACGGCAAGCAAAACAACTTCGTCGGCCCGCGTTTCATGATCCGGCTGGCCAGTCTGGAAATGCATCCTCTCGATACGGCGGATCGCATTCCAGCCATCAAAGAAGACTTCGGTTCAGGCATGTGCAACGTCACACGCTGCTGCACGGAAATGTGCCCTGAGCATATCAACATCACTGACAATGGCATCATCCCCCTCAAAGAACGGGTGGTGGACCGGTACTATGACCCCTTAATGATGCTAATCAACAAGTTTAGGGGAAAACGTAATAAATGACCATGAGGTACACCTATGTTTGAACTCAAATCCCTCTCTCCTTCCGGCATCCCGGCTGCGCTCGCCAAAGCCAAACACTACCGGCTACTCAATGAACCCTATGAAGCGGAAAGCATATGCCGCGATGTGTTAGAGCTTGAATCGGAAAATCAGGACGCGCTCATCACCTTGCTTCTGGCCTTAACCGACCAGTTTGATCAGCGGGTATCAGCACAGTATAAACAAGCCCGAGCGGTTTGTGGACGGCTGCGTGATCCCTACCAACGTGTCTATTACGAAGGCATTATCTTCGAACGGCGCGCCCTTCGGCAACTTGATGTGCGCTCGCCCGATTCCGGCTACCTGGCCTACGATTGGTTCATGCGGGCCATGGCAAACTATGAAGAAGCCGAAGCCGCCAGTCCATCCGACAATGACGATGCCATCCTGCGCTGGAATACCTGTGCCCGCATCATCATGCAGCATGACAACGTCAAGCCGCAACCGGTAGAACGGTATCAACCGTATTTAGAATAACCCCTCAAACGACCACACCCCCATCCTGCACCACTACCTCGCCCGTCATGTAGGAATTACGGTCCGAGACGAGGAACGCGGCCAACTCGGCAGTTTCATCGACGTGCCCTACGCGGTCCATCGCACACCACTCTACATACCGTTGGATGAAGTGATCAGGGATGGTATCGGCCAGATCGGATGCTACCACGCCGACGGCAATGGCATTGGCCCGTATGTTGAGCCGTGCCCCCTCCCGCGAAATGGCCTTGATAAACCCAATGGATGCCGCCTTGGACATGGCGTACGGCACCCCGGCGGGCACGGCGCGAATCCCGCTGATCGAGGTGATGGACAGAAAATGCCCGCCCCGCTGCCGCATCATCTGTTGAAAGACCGGCTTGCCGACGTTGTACAGGCCGTTGATGTTGACATCGACAATGTCGTCCCAATCCTTCTCCGGCATCCGCAGGAACATGCTCCCCCGGTTGATACCGGCATTGAGTACACAAATATCAATGCCGCCTAAAAACGCCGAGGCTTCATCGACCATTTTGGCCGAAGCCTGCCGGTCGGACACATCACACTGGATGGCCAGGCCCCGACGCCCATGCCCCTCAATACGGGTTTTGGTCTGCGCTGCTGCCTCATGGTTGCCAGCATAACAAAAGGCAACGTCTGCCCCCTCCCGTGCAAACACATGGCACAACGCATGCCCAATCCCCCGCGACCCGCCGGTGATCAAAACCCTTTTATCAGCTAATAACATCTTTGTAATGCGAATCAAGAGTAGAAAGCGAGCATGAACATGGCCGCAGCGAGCCGACCATAGACATGAACCATCAAGCCTTTGGTCGAACGCACTTTTGAGGCTACTTCAATGCCCGTTTTCTCATTGATCCAGTTGAATAAACTTTCTATCGGCTGTCGCACCCGACTCACTGCCGTTGATTCGAGTTTCTGATCAAAATGCAAACGTTTCTGCCCCTTCTTTCGCTTGACGGGGGTATATAGCGTAACATTCTGTTCTTTCTTAAGTTGCTCTTTGAGCTTGTCGTCACTGTAGATCTTGTCAGCGAAGAGTTCGCAGTCTTGCAAATACCCAAACAAGGGCCGAGCAAAACTCAAGTCATTCTCTGAAGCTGCTGAAATATGCAGCACCTCTGGTAAGGGAATCGACTTGTTTTTCCGAGTGGCCAAGGCATGCACTTTGACACCATGATAATAGGTCTTCTTCGAGCTACAATAGCCCTTGTTGGCCACTTCACGGGCCACACGGGCACTACCGCTTCGACTGTTGTTTGCCAGCATCACCGGCATCGAATCCAAGATCTTGACCGATTCGACTAAGTGCTTACGCCCAGCTTGCCGGAGCATGGGTTCAATCAAGGCGTGAAAAACAGACCCGAGTGTGTTAACACGGTTTGCAAAAGCCTGATAACTCGGCAAGGCCGGAAACCAATCGAGTAGATGGTCCCGAGCGTAATCATGTATGGTTTTTATTTCTCTATGTTTACGCATAATGCCGAACAAGTAAAGCGTGATCGCTTCTTGGTCGCTGAACGCAGGCTTGTTGTTATTACTGAATCTCTGGGCGTGCACCCAAAGGCCGTCTTCAAGTTGATCAGAGACGAACAAAAACAGGTCAATAAGCTTATATTGCCAATCCATAGAGCGTCGATTTGGTGTTTTGAGTGAGGGTTTGAAGATTCACTCTTAACATCTCGGCGCTCTATCGGGTTCTCAACCCTTGATTCGCATTTGTAGTACTCAGGTTTTGATCTTGAGTCGCACTCCGCACCCCGCACTCCGCACTATTTCACCCCCCCCATCATATTCTTCAAGGGTTTGGAGAATAGCGCCAGCACCACGCCAGCCCCGATCATCACCAGCGTAACGGTCCAGAACAACTCCGGAATCTGTTCGATATTCTCTGAGTCAAACCGCCCGGCCACGAGACCCGCAATCAGGTTGCCGAGCGAGGTGGCCATAAACCACAGGCCCATCACCTGCCCCGTTAATTTGCGGGGCGCCAACTTCGTCATGGTACTCAGGCCCACCGGACTCAGGCACAACTCGCCGATGGTGTGCAGCAGGTACATCGAAACGAGCCACGTCGGCAGGACCTGGCTTCCGTTGACCACGATGGTGGCGGCTACATAGATCACCAAAAAGCCCAGGCCGAGGAAAACCAGCCCCAGCGCAAACTTGATTGGGGCCGAGGGTTCCAGCATGCGCTTGGCCAACTGAATCCAGATCACCCCAAAGACCGGGGCCAGCATGATGATAAACAAGGCATTGACCGACTGCAACCAACCGGCCGGCATCTCCCAGCCGAAGATCATCCGATCCGTATAGCGTTCGGCGAACAGGTTCAGCGAAGAACCGGCCTGTTCAAAGCCGGACCAGAACAGGGCTGCAAAAATGAGCAAGACGGCAATCACCCCCACCCGTTTTTTCTCGACGGTATCCAGTTCTACAAACAGGAAAATGTAGGCGAAGTACAAAATGGCCGCCCCCAGAATCAACCCGCCGGTGATGCTGGCAAAAAAGACGGCATTGATATGGATGATGCCGAGCAACGTCAGGGCTACCATCAACGCAATCAACCCGACCCCAATACCCACACCGAGTTGCATCTTCTTAAACTGCTCCGGTGTAGGTTCAACCGAAGGACGTACTCCGATGCCTTTCAGATGATGCCGGGTGGCGCGGTACTGAATCACGCCAAACAACATCCCAATCCCGGCTGCGGCAAAGCCGTAGTGCCAGTTGATGTTTTCGCCCAGGTAGCTACAGATCAGGGGTGCAATGAAGGCCCCCAGGTTGATCCCCATATAGAAGATCGAAAACCCGGCATCCCGACGCGCACCGCCTTCGGGATACAAATCTCCAACAATAGCGCTGATGTTCGGCTTGAGCAGGCCGGTCCCGAGCACAATCAACACCAGACCGATGAAGAATGTGGACGTGGTAGGGATAGCCATACTGAAGTGGCCCATCGTGATCAGGATACCGCCATACCATATGGCATCTTGCAAACCAATCATGCGGTCGGCGATCCACCCTCCCGGCAGGGCCAGCAAGTAGACAGCTGCCACGTACAGCCCGTAAATAGCCGTGGCAATTTCATCCGTCAGGCCCATACCCCCTTCCCGAATGGCCGCCGCCATGTAGAGGACCAGCAAGGCCCGCATACCGTAGTAGCTGAAACGCTCCCACATTTCGGTAAAGAAGAGGGTCGCCAACCCGCGCGGGTGGCCAAACCAGGTCGCGTCCGCTGCGCCCGCAGCAGAGGTATTGGAATCGGTCATGAGCAGAAAGGATTAGGGAATAAGTCGCAAACGAGCGCCTCGGGTGGGTCGGTAGAATTGTTTAGACGAACACCTTGAAAATACACAATTCCAGACAACAATCAAGGTAACTTCGAAGGACACCCAGGACCTGATTATTTGATGCGTATCATCTGTCGTGTTTGGACAAACTTGCCGGATTGTATGCGGGTCTGCACTGCACCGGGATCATGCGTGTACGGACCGATGCCGAGTACAAACCATCGGTCTCCAAAGGCATTTGCGGTGCCAGCACTGTCAATGTCCGCTTCACTCCAAAAGGCCGGGGGGTTCCCAGAGTACAGCAATCGGGTGGGAGGGCCACCGGTGGTGAAGCCGTCTCCACCGTAGGTCATGCGCCCAAAATCACCGAACCGACCTTGCAGGTAATCATACGCCCTAGCGCCGCTGCTGGGCCGATCCCGCGATGCGCCTCCCAGATCCCGGTAAATAAACGTGCCGAGCCCCAGCGATTCATCATCCTCGTCGACCTCATGATCGCCGTCATTGTCTCTACCGTCATTGTTCACCAAGGGGCCTTCGATGACCGCAATACCCAGCGCCGGAGGCCGATCCCCATATCCCCACAGTATCCCCTTACACATCCAGCCGGATCACAACCTCGGCCAGGGTATGCGGTGCACGCTGGTCAGCATCCAGCGAAGCCAGGGCCTCATTTAAGACCTGATGCCGATCCGGGGTCCAGAACCGGGTATTCCAGGCCTCGGTCACCAGCCGGTGTACCTTGCGCCGGAGCCGGTCGTCTCGCCGGTCCTTCCATACCCCGGAGGTTTCCAGAAAATTGCGGTGTTGCTGCAAGGCTTCCAATAACGGCTCCAACCCTTCGGCCAGGGTCGCGACGGTTTTGACCACCGGAGGCCGCCATCCTTCCGGGGTTTCGGGGCGCAGGTGTAACATCGCACGCAGGGCATTGACGAGGACACCGGCTTCCGGATGATCGGCCTTGTTGACACAGAACACATCGGCAATTTCCATGAGGCCCGCTTTCATGGCCTGGATGGCATCCCCGCTTTCAGGGACCAGCACCACCACCACGGTGTCTGCTGCACGGGCAATGTCGAGTTCGGCCTGCCCTACCCCAACGGTTTCCATCAGCAGCGTGTCATATCCGGCGGCATCAAGTACATCCGCTACGGCTTCAGTCTGCATACTCAGCCCCCCCAACGCCCCACGCGAAGCCACAGACCGGACAAACACACCGGGGTCCAGGCTGTGGGTTTCCATCCGGATGCGGTCTCCCAACAATGCCCCGCCGCTGAACGGACTTGACGGATCGACCGCCACCACGCCCACGGCATCCTCCATCGCCCGAAAACGACTGATGAGTTGATTAACGAGGGTAGACTTCCCTGCGCCCGGTGGCCCCGTAATGCCAACCCGCCATGCACCGCCAACGTACGGATACAGCGCATCTTCCAGCACGGCATAGCCGGATTGCCGGTTTTCAATGCGCGTCATGGTCTGGGCAACGGCCCGGCGTTTACCCTGCAATACGGCATCGACTTTGGTCTGTAGCACCCCCGGCGTATCCACGGTTTGAAACCCTATCTTCTGTTTTACGTCCACTCAACAAATCATTACACCACCAAAATACACCTTTATGAGCAAAAGAGCCGAAGCCGACCGTATCGTACGCAATCATATTCTCTGGGCCATGGGCGGGGGCCTCGTTCCGTTCCCGCTACTGGACATCGCCGCCGTGACGGCCATTCAGGTCGATATGCTCAAGCAACTGGCCGATATCTACGAGGCCGACTTTGCCAAATCCGAAGGTAAAACCTATGTGACGGCCCTAGGCAGCAGTTCACTCGCCCGGCTGGGGGCAAGTGCCATCAAACTTATTCCCGGCGTTGGTACGATGATCGGAGGCATGTCCATGTCTGCCCTGTCGGGGGCCTCTACGTATGCCGTCGGACAGGTCTCAATCCGGCACTTTGAAGGCAATGGGTCGATGTTGAATGTGGATATGGATTGGGCCAAGAAAGCCTATGACAAAGCCTTCAAAAAAGGTAAGACCGTCGTGAAGACGATGAAAAAAGAAAGCGAGGATGCCCAAGACGTGGTGGCATCCCTCGACCAGCTCAAGAAGATGTACGACAAAGACCTCATCAGCGAAGCCGAATACGAGGCTAAAAAAGAGGAACTCCTGGATCAGTTGTAAACACCGGCGCATATATGGAACTTGCGTCCGGAGCGTTAATCTAATGAGATGTTCTGCGCACCTCATTTAAGACCCTCATGTTACAAAAGAAACCTCAACTCCTCGGACTCATTGGTGGACTCCTGCTTGTGGGCGGGCTGGTCGGCTGGCAGGCCGGTTTGTTTTCGCAGTCCTTCCCCGAAGCGATGGTCTACAAAACCCCGACCTGTGGCTGCTGCTCCCTCTGGGCCGATCACCTCAAGGAAAACGGCCTTACTGTTAAAACGCAGGACCTGACGGACCTCAACCCCATCAAGGACCAATACGGCATCGAACCCCGGCTTCAGTCGTGCCATACGGCCGTCATCGGGGATTACATTTTCGAAGGGCACATCCCGGCCGAATTCGTCAAGAAAGTGCTGGAGGAAAAACCCAACATCCGAGGCCTGACTGTGCCGGGTATGCCCATCGGCTCTCCGGGTATGGAACAAGGTAACCGCCGCGATCCTTACGATATCCTCAGCATCGACCACAACGGACACGTAGAAGTTTACGCCAAGCGGTTTTGAGGGGGTGGTTAGTGGGACGCTCGCGATGGGTCTGGCAGACCGCATTCCGGAATACGCTCCGGCGCTCGCTGGTTGTTAGTGGTGGGTAGTTCGATGACAACTAACAACCAGCCCGCACAGCGGGCGTACAACTAACAACTAACCCAATCACTGGAGACGTTGGAGTTCGGCCTCGGCGGCAATGTAACCGAAGGCGGCCCAGTATGACCCCGTCAATACCTTTTCGAAGACGGCACGGGCTTTCTCCTCATCTCCATTCCACAGGTACCAGTTGCCTACGCCGTAGCCCTGTGTGGCGTTATCCAGTGCTTCCGGGTTTTGCAGGAGGCTTTCCAAATCGCCATCACCCTTGAAGGCCAGAAGTAACCAGTAGTAAGCATGGTTTTCCAGCAGTTCCATTTCTTGCCCTTCAATTTGGGCAGCGGCCTGTTTGAGATCGGCGATGGCCCGGTAGAACTCGCGCACGCTGAGGTAGCGATGCCCCCGATGACGCAGCAGGTGTGGTTCGTTGGGGTACTGTTCCAATCCCTGTGAGAAGATGTCGATGGCCTCATGGTAGCGCCACAGATAGGCGGTACGGCGGCCCAGCCAGATGATGCTCTCCAGATGTTGCGTACGGGCCGAGTCCAGGTTGTGGGTCAGGCGGGCTTGGACTTCGTCCGCCATACCGGGCGGGGTGAGGACCTGGCCGTTAAGGGATTGAACAGGCGCGGCTTCTTGCGCATGCATCATGGAGGTGCAGCTCACACAGAGGCCAATGAGAAGCAAGAATCGTTTCATGGACTTAACGGATAGCGACGGCGAGGGTGTCGTGGTGCTCACGAATGAGGGCACGAAGGTATGGACTGATGTGATAGACGCTTTCGAAGCCTGCGGCTTTGGCGGCCCGGTCCTCGTCTTCAAGCGGAATGTCCGCACTTTCGCCGAAATGTTTGATGTCCCGGTAAAACCCGAGGGTAAACACATCCACCGAGATTCCCTGTGCTTTTTTGAAAATCAGATTTTGGGGCCGGTTCAGGGCAGCGAGGTAGGCGTTTTCCATCTCCCGCTGGTGGTACAACTCGGCGTGTTTTCCCGGCAGGGCCTCAAACATTTCAACGTGGAAAAAACCGGCACTGTCGAAGGCTTGTCGGACGACATCCAGGTCCGGCCCATACGCCCAGAGGTCTTCTTGCCGGGCCGTAATTTGTGCACGTTGCTCGGCAAAGGCCGTCCAGAGGCCAGCTTCATCCATGCGCTGTGTGATGCGGTCCGGGTGATAATACGTGCCGAGGCTTTCCATCGGATAGATCAGCATGAGATCCCATTGATCCCCCTGGCTGTGCCGCATCCAAAACGGGGCCTCATCACCAACGGCAGCGTAGGCAGTCATTTGGGCCTTGTACAAATCAATCAGATCCAGCATATGGCCGGGTGAAGCCCGCACCAGGCTTACGCGGTAGAGATAAGACGGAGATTGGGCAAAGGCCGGTTGGAGGACACCAAGCAGTAGAAACAATAAAAACAGATTACGCATCGGGCGAGGGTTCAGTGTCATTGAAGGGCGGTGATTGGTGATTTTTCGTCTCCAAATTACCAATCACCAATCACCAAATACCAATCATTTTATTGCTTTTTCTTATCTTCTTGCGCCTACTCAAGTGTGTGATTTTACCGACCCTACCCCTTTGTCCTTCATGTCTCATTCATCAGGATGCCCGATTCTCTTTGCCGGGCTGTTGCTCATAGGCCTGTGCCCAGCTCATCTGTGTGGACAGGATGTGCCGTCTCGGACCCGTTTTCTGCACTGGACCTATCAGGATGCCCAGACGATGGCGCAGCAGGCCAACCTCCGTACCCCCTTGTACCTCCTCGGCGCCGGAGCCGTGTTGGGCACGATTTCCAGCTTCGATACCAACCTGAACGACCAGGTGCGTCGGCTGGACCACGGGGCTTTTCACACTTATCTGGAATGGACCAATGAAATCGGTGGTCCTCGGGCGATGGCTCCGGTTGCGGCCATTTTCGGGGCTTCTCTGCTCACGCGCAACAGCAAATTTCAGGATGCCGCATTCACATCGTTTCAGTCCCTCCTCTACACCGGTGTGATTTCCTACGGTATCAAGTATACCATGGGGCGTGTTCGGCCCTACCACGGTGTGGGTGCCCATCAGTTTGATTTCTTTTCCGGCAACACTTCTTTCCCATCGGGACATACATCGGCGGCGTTTGCCATCCTGAGCCCGTGGGTGTTTTATTACCCCCATCCGGCTACCTATGGCCTCTTTGCCCTCGGTACCGGCACCGCGTTGGCACGCATGGCCCGCGACAAACACTGGGCCACCGATGTGCTGGCCGGTGGTACCCTCGGCGTGATGGTCGGTTACTGGCTTTCGCGCAGGCACCAGAACCGGAGTACGGACACCCCGCTGGAAATCACCCCCCTCTTTGCCGGACGCGGCCTCGGCCTCACATGGAAGTTTTAATTTACTGTGTTCGTCCCTGCATTCAATTAGGGTACCCAATCACAAATCTAATAGGGTTTATCCGGCCTTGTAGCTGGTCCTTCGGGATCGACAGGTTCCCAGTAGGAGTCGGCGTTGGGATCCAGTTTCATCTTGAGCAGATCACGTCCTCGAAGGCGCATGAAGAGGCCAATTGGCGTTAGTACGAGGTAGAAGACGATGGTCAGGATGACCCGCGTCATGACGGCACCGATAATTTCGGCCAGCCACATCCAGGCTTTTTCAATCGGCCCCAGCAGGCGCGGGAACAGTAGCCCACTCAGCAGAAAAAACAAGCCCAACCCCAGCAGAATCCAGGCGGCAAGCATCCGGCCTTTCCACAGCAATACGCCCCCAATCAGCGCCAGGGGCACCGTCATGACCAGGCCAAACTTCCTGAGTTCGTGTGGCGATTTAGGAGGTGTAATGCGCATCAGTCAAGTTCAAAAGCCGGCCTGGAAACCGACCGGGACGCGGTAGGCTGTTCCGATTTGTAGAGGATGCAATCTTCCAGCACCAACACATCCATTTCGGTGTTCATGAAGCAGGCATAGGCATCTTGTGGCGTGCAAACGATGGGCTCACCGCGCACATTAAACGAAGTATTGACCACAAGGCCATATCCCGTTTGGGCCTTGAACGCCTGCAAGAGTCGGTGGTACCGCGGGTTGGTCTTCGCATCTACCGTTTGGACACGGGCAGAGTAATCTACATGCGTAACGGCTGGAATGTCGCTCCGCTGAATCTGGAGCTGTTCGATGCCGAATTGGTCTTCGGCTCCAGGGGGCAAGGGCAACCGGCGCGCCTCCCGAACGGGGGCAACCAACAGCATGTAGGGTGAGGCCTGGCCCGGCTCCAATTCAAAAAAGGATGCCGCATCTTCGGCCAGGCATGAAGGGGCAAAGGGGCGAAACGACTCGCGGTATTTGATCTTCAGGTTCATCACCGATTGGGTGCGAGCGTCACGTGGATCACCGAGGATACTCCGCCCGCCCAGTGCCCGTGGCCCAAACTCCATGCGGCCGGTAAACCATCCCACCACCTTCCCCTCCGCAATCAGACCTGCGGCAACTTCCGGTGTATCATTGGAGTGAAGATGATAGGGCGCACCTTCGTCCTGCAACCAGGTCTGAATTTCTGGTGTGGAATAGGACGGCCCCAGGTAACTGCCCTGCTGGGCGTCCTGTTGGCCGTCGGCTGTACGGGGTTGAGCCAGGACCTGGTGCCAGGCAAACAGGGCAGCCCCGAGCGCCCCCCCGGCATCCCCCGCGGCGGGTTGAATCCAGACGTCGTCGAAGATGTTTTCGCGCAGGATGAGACCGTTGGCTACGCAGTTCAGCGCCACCCCACCCGCGAGGCATAACCTGGGAAGACCGGTTGCCTTGCGCACATGCCGTGCCATACGTAGCATGACCTCCTCGACGACGGCCTGCACCGACCGGGCTAGGTCCACGTCCCGTTGGGTAAGTTCAGATTCCGGCGTGCGAGGTGGTCCCCCAAACAGATTATGGAAGGCCTCCGAGGTCATGGTGAGCCCCTGACAGTAATTGAAGTACTTCATGTTGAGCCGGAAGGAGCCGTCCGGGCGCAAATCCATCAGTTCGTCTAGAATGGTCTGTGCATACCGGGGTTGGCCGTAGGGGGCCAGGCCCATCACCTTGTATTCGCCGGAATTGACCTTGAATCCCGTGTAGTACGTGAAGGCTGAATAGAGCAGGCCCAGGCTATGCGGGAAATGGAGTTCGTACTGAAGGTCAATACGGTTACCGGCTCCTGTGCCCCAGGCGGCGGTTGCCCATTCCCCTACACCGTCGAGGGTAAGGATGGCGGCCTCCTGAAAGGGTGAAGGATAAAAAGCGGAGGCTGCGTGGGACTGGTGGTGTTCCGGGTAGATCAGATCGGCCTCATAGCCGACGGCGCGTTGAACCTGGTCCCCCATCCAAAGTTTTTCTTTCAGCCACAGGGGCATGGCTTTGAGAAACGAACGAATCCCTTTCGGGGCAAAGGCCACATAGGTTTCGAGCAGTCGTTCAAATTTGATCCAGGGTTTATCATAGAACGCGACGTGGGCGAGATCGGTGGGTCCAATGCCGGCTTCTGCCAGACAATAGACCACGGCCTGTGCGGGAAACCGGTGGTCGTGTTTTTTCCGGGTGAAGCGCTCTTCCTGTGCGGCAGCAAGGATGTGCCCGTCTTTAAGGAGGCAGGCTGCCGAATCATGATAGAACGCTGATATGCCGAGAACGTACACGAGAAGGTCGGTTTACGCTGTGGAGCGGTATCGGGTCATTTTGAATGACGAAAATGGGGATTCAAAAGTATACTCTTTTCATTTCTAAAACAGCGGCCTTCCTTTTCATTTTTTGCATTATTCTTTTTCGTGGGGTTTAGCTGTATCCGTATATTGATAGTTTGCGGCGCGTCTCAAACTGTTTAACTTGGGTTATCCGACACAGACTCCCCCCTCTCATATGGCAACGAAACAAGCTCTCCACACACGCACGTACCTCATTCTCTTTGCACTTCTTGGCCTGGGCTTACAGTACATCACGTGGTCTGTGACAGACACCAAGACGAACATGTCCCACCAATATCTTGGTCTGGCACGTATGATGGCGGCCGATTATGGATATTCGGGCACCGACCACTGGTTCACGGATACCTGGCAAGCTGACCGCAGTACCCTTGAGGCCTATTCGCTCAACCTGGATGAGCAAGGCCTCAAACTGAATGCAGAGCAGCGCCCCAATTTCAACATGGAAAATGCGCAGCCTGAGTTGAAACGTACACCCGGGTACCCGGCGTTTTTGTATGCCATTTACCGTCTTTTTGGGGAACCCCTGGGCCACTGGGCCTCTTTGATCCAGGCACTTTTTGGGATGGCGATTCCATTCCTGGTATTTGGTATTGCACACAGATTAATCGGATCAAGGCGCATCGCATTATGGGCAGCCGGTCTGACCGTGTTATCCTTCCCACTTGCGTATGGCCTCGTAAACCTGTTGCCTGGAGGTCCAACCGTGGTTCTGGTGCTGCTGGCATGCTGGACCTTGCTCTGGAGCTACGACAACAACTCTTACATGGGCATGTTCGCCACCGGCTTGATCCTGGCCTGCTGTGCTTACTTCCGACCCAACGTGCGCCTGATTTTTCCGTTTTTGGGGTTGGCATTGTTCATCGCCCAATCGGGTTGGAAACGTCCCTTGCTTTCTACGCTTTTGATTATGGTAGGCATCCATGCGGGACTTGCGCCGTGGGCCATGCGTAACCATGACCTCACCGGGCGCGTGATCTGGGGAAGCACGGCAACAGGCATCACGATTTGGAAAGCATCGGCCGAGTTCTCCCCACCCTGGGAAGCCGTCCGGAAAGACATGGCAGGTCTGGAACACGCACAGGCACAGGGGTTTGCTTCTGACGTTTCCCCTGATGCAGATCTGTGGTATCGCCAGTTGATGCGCCAAAATTGGAAAAATCATCCCGGTCACTTTCTTTCAGCTTCGATCAAACGCTTACCCTTTACGCTTGCGCCTCCATTCGCGGTGATCTACAAAAACCACCAGAAAAAAAAGGGGTTCTTTTCATATTACCTGAATGAAAAAGGCCTCAATCCACTTCAGGTTGTTTTACGGCATCCGCTTCTGGTCTTCCAGGCTTATGGACTTCACCTTCTGGTCATGTTTCTAGGCGGCCTGGGCACCCTGGGCGTGCTTTGGTATGCATTCGGTCACTGGCGCACACAACCAGCCCGGGTTGCCCTCTTGCTGGCGGTACCGATCTACTTTGTAGCGATCCATGCGCCGATCATCATTCAACCCCGTTATCTTATGCCCATTATTCCTTTCCAGATGATGGGTTTGGCCTACATCTTTGCCCGCACACACCGATGGTACCGAAGCCGTAAAGCCCCTTTATCTCCCGCTGATTCGTCATGAAGCTGATTATTCAAATTCCCTGTTACAATGAAGAACAAACCCTGGGTGTCTCACTGGATGCCTTGCCCCGCGAAGTACCAGGAATCGACGTTGTAGAGTGGTTGATCATCAATGACGGAAGTACGGACGGCACCGTTGATGTAGCTCGTGCACATGGGGTAGATCACATTGTAGATCTTCAATTTAACCAGGGCCTCGCCAAGGCTTATATGGCCGGACTGGACGCCTGCATTCGTTACGGCGCTGACATCATTGTCAATACCGATGCCGATAACCAATATTGTGCCGATGATATTCCGAAGCTCGTAGCGCCGATTCTGGATGGCGAGGCAGAGTTGGTGATCGGGGAGCGCCCGATTTCTACGATTGCACACTTCTCCCCGCTCAAAAAAATGCTCCAAAAACTGGGGAGTTGGGCGGTTAGGAAGGTCAGCAATACCGGGGTTCCCGATTCTCCGAGCGGCTTTCGGGCTATTAAGCGAGATGTAGCCCTGCGCCAAAACGTATTTAACCCCTACACCTATACCCTTGAGACCATAATCCAGGCTGGTCACGAAGGCATTCGAATTGCGTCGATACCGATTCGCGTTAATGAGGATTTACGCCCTTCACGGCTTGTCAAAAGCATTCGTTCCTACATCTGGCGCAGCACGAACACGATGACGCGGATCTTTATGATCTACAAGCCGCTGCGCTTCTTTCTCATCCTTGGATCCATCCCCTTTCTGTGTGGTGTAGTGCTGGGCATCCGATGGTTTTTCTTAGCCTATGGAGGCCCAAAAGCCGCGAATATTCCGAGCCTCATTCTATCGGCGGTGCTGGTACTGGTGGGTTTTCAACTCTGGATGCTGGGATTCGTGGCAGACCTGCTCTCGGTCAACCGCAAACTCCTTCAAGAAAACAGACTCAGAATTCGAAAAATTGAGTTGTCTCAAAACCCATCCGCGCCGGAGGCACGTGCGTTGACCGAAGACGCGTAGCATTACGGCCGAGCTTTGCATAGCGCCATCGTCCAGGGCATCGGAGATCGTACTTCAACAATATCAACGTAGCGCGCAAGGGTATTCAGATAAGCACGTTTCGACCAGTGTTGCAAGTGGCCGGGTGTATTGCCCAGATCAGACCAGTATTTACCCCGAACCATATTGAGCACGCGCCAAACCGGTTCGCGAGGCACACTCACCAGTAGATACGGATTGGCAAGCTGGCTCAGCACTTTGAGGGCAGACGCTGGATCTTCCAGATGCTCCATCACTTCACAGCAAATGACAAGCTCTGCCCCGTGGGTTTCCGGCTGCATATCGTAAATGCTTTCAACCAGGAATGAAACCTTTAAACCCTGCGCTTTTGCCAGGGCTTGTGCCTCGGCAACCACCTGGCTAGAAACATCGCTGGCTCGTACAGTCCGCCCAGATGTGGCAATGTGCTTCAACAAATGTCCTTCGCCACAGCCCACCTCATGGATATCCTTCGCTCCTGTTCGGGCGACCAGTTCATTCAACGCCCCATAGAACCCCCCTACAAGGTAGCGGGCCACAGGATTGGGCGTTTCATGTTTGTTGTAATAATTCCCGGCGATGACGCCGTCTTCAACAATTACCTGATCTTTCACGAAGCGAATAGATTAAGTTCAGATCTTGTAGCACATACTGATGCGCAGCATCTTGCCTACTACTTCGGTATAGCTGGTTCGGATAAAAAGGGAAGCACAAGGACGTTTTAGCCCTGAAGCAAATTAAGATACAATACCCCTATGAGAAAAAGCCTTTCCATTGCAACAAGTTTGCTCATTCTTCTAGTAATGTACTGGCAAATCGACGTGGCCCAACTCCTCCCCACGCTGCGCCAGACCAATTTATTTTGGCTTGGAATTGGCCTCTTGATTTTGCCCCTTCTCGTATGGTTTTTGGCCAAACGGCTCCTGTACATGATGCCTGCAGGCAAACCTTTATCGGACGGAGAAGCCCTGCGCCTCATTTTGATGGCCTGGGTACTGAATGTCATTCTGCCATCTAAAATGGGAGACTTTATCAAGGGCTATTTTCTGGCACAAGACCACCACATTTCTGGGAGTGAAGCCACCTCAATCGTATTTTTTGAGAAGGGATGTGAATTACTATCCCTGCTGTTGCTTTGTCTGGTGGGGCTCCTCTTGTTACCCGCGAAGCATGAAGTCCAATGGGTCCTGACCCTAGGAATTGCCAGCAGCCTCATCATGGGTACATGTATGCTGTTTTCTATCCGTTTTGCAAGGGGTTTTTTTAATGTGGTTTTGCGATGGAGCCCGGCCCGCTTTACCCCGATGTTCAAAAGGCTGCATTCGGCATGGATGACCATGCTAGAAACCTACCGCCTTCAGCCCAAAACCCTGGGTATTGTGGTGGCGCTTTCCTTGTTGGTATCCTTTGCTCAGTTGATCCAGATCTGGTTTTTTATTTTTGCTCTCAACGCCTGGGTCCCTTTGAATGCCCACATTGCCTTGATGCCCCTTGCCATCCTAGCGGGCCTGTTACCGCTGGGCTTTGCCGGAATTGGAACACGTGATGCGGCCCTTGTTGTGCTCTTCAGTGCGTACCTCTCAGCTCCTACGGCTGCCGCACTCGGTTTGCTCCTGACGTTCCGGTATGTGGTGCTCGGTCTTATGGGTTTACCTGTCGTAGGCCCCTACTGGAACCGGGTCAAGCGGTCGCCTTACTTGTCAAACACAGAGCAAACAGCGCATACAGGCAAGCCAGAGACAGGTGATTCGGGCAACCCGACGCTAGATGCGCCATAGGCCCTATCGGCGCAAGAGATGGGACAGTGTGGCACGACCTCGCTTGGGTTTTGGGAAAACCGTAGCGGCCATAATCATACCGAGTACCAACCATGTTTCCTTTCGGTGTTCATAGGACAAAAACTGCACACCAACCGACCAGGCCAGCAAGGCAAATCCCCAACACAGACGACGTATACCCTCCATTTGTATAATGGATCGAATGCAATAATAGAAGATGCCAAAGAATAAGATAAAACCGATCAGGCCAAGTTCGATCAAGACAGAAATAAACGAATTGTGGGCCACAAAATGTTCGCCGCGCACATTGCCTATGCCTTCCTTAAAACTGGAAGCGCCAACACCAATCACGGCAACGGTAGGATTGGTTTTGAACGTTTCGAACCCTTGGCGCCACACCACCACACGGATGTTGGGCCCTTCTTGCAGCCCATAACTACGCGTCGACTCATCCTCCAGTATTTCGGAAAGAGTGGCCAAGCGCTTCCATGAGGACTCTGGCACATAGTTTATGATGGTAAAAGCCATGGCAACCAAAGCCCAGATTACCGCCAATTTTTTACCCCCTTTCAGGGAGCGAATACTGAACGGGATAATCAAAGATGCCGCCGTAACAGAAAGCAACCCGCCGCGCGAACTCGTGAGCAGGATGCCGAAGGCTGCCAGCAACAGATAGGCTCCATTGATCACCCTTAAGGCATACCCCACTAATTTCAACCTGTACTCCCCCTCCATCAACTGATACCAAGCAAAAGGAATACCCAATGCCAGACCAAGCGCGAGTTCATTGGGATCATTGTCAAATGCAGTGAACCGCCGCACCAAACCACCGTGGGTTTCAGCCAGAGTAAGCCCGCTGTTGTATTGTTGCAGCAGCACAAAAAGCGTAACGTAACACCCTATCACATACGCCTGTGCAAAATTGGCTTCCACCCGCTTGGTTCGCGAAAACTGGATCAACAGAAAAACCATGACCAGAAGCTGAAGATTGGTCATAGCACGGCCAACAGTATTTTCTGGCTGTGCACTCCAGACAAAAGAAATCCAAGCCCAGGAAACGAACAGGGCCATGAACATAAAACTCCTGGAAGGTTTACGTATGCGACCTTCCTGAAACAGAGCTACAGCGGCAACCGCAGCAGCGGCAATCCCCATCAGCCGGGTAAAGGTACCAGATACCGCAACCAAGGTCTGCGCCTGAAACTGCTGCAGCGGAATGGTAGCAATAAACAAACAGAGAAAAATATTGGCGATCTTTCGCATGAAGCGTTTATTCTTGCTTTTCCCGGCATATGCAATGCTATCACGGGAAATGGTGGCGTGAGAATGACCCTAAACGGAGGGCGAGCCGGAATGCGCTTGCTTCGGAAAGCTTGCAATTTAGGACGTTCTACTATAATTCCCAACTCCACATCTATTTTTCGTTTTTCATGTGCCCCAATACCCGCCAATCCTACTGAGGCCTAACCATAATCAACAACTGGCTCTGAATGTCCCAGATCTTGGCAATACAGCTTAGAAAGTCATAGATTTTCGACTCAGTGGGCTGAACAAAACCGTAAGTGCTGTCATTTACACTGATGGAGTACAAGTCTTCGACCACAAGCCCCTCCTCCTCCGCCAGATACCGCAAAGCCCCATTTGTATAAGCAATATTATGCCAATAACCGTCGATCGAGTGTACAACCACGCGATCATTTTTTAGATAACGTTGCGAAAGATACCGCGCCATCTTATTGGCTTTTAACCTGGGTAGTAAACCTTCAGCGTTAGGGACAATAACAACGCCGAGACCTCCGACAACTTGTCTCAACAGATCAAAGGCCTTAAGCGGGCTCTCAACATGCTCGAACGTGTTGGATGAAAAAACAAAGTCGATTTTTTTTTCAGCCAATTCGGATTGTGCCATATCTTCTGCGCTGATACAGTGAACATCTAACCCCTGTGCCTGCCCAAAGGCAATCGATTCCGTATCAACATCAATGCCGGTATAGGAACAGCCGATGTCTTGAAACCCAACGCCCATAAAACCACTACCGCATCCAATCTCCAGTACGGTTTGAATCGGACGCCCCAGCCGACGCTCAATATCCGCTCGCATCCGAGCTGCGTACTTGCGTCCTTGCTCAACATTACTCTCCCATTTGTCCCTTCGCATGTTCGTCCAGCCAGAACCAACATATTCGACTACATGCGGTGGATATAAAAAATAGCCGGTACACGTTGAACAGATGCGAATCGTCCCCTCTACAATGGCAATACCTGTATTGCGCTGGGGAGATTGCCGATTACAAATAGGACATGAGATGCTCGTTTTCGCTGGCATGGCTTGGTTAAGGAAACAGTTTATACAGGGAACGAAAGTATACTATGATTGGCATGCTGGTGTAACGCCACCCCAACTAATCCTCTCGAATCAGCAAGGCCAGCGCCCGGGGATGGCTATCACCGTCACTAATGGAGGAAAAGGCAACAACCTTAGCATTCCACTGCTCGGCCATAGCATACAGGGTGTCCTTGTTTTCCTCAGGTGTGACGGACTCATGTCCTTCAAAAAACAGCATTTTCCAGGGAATGTCTTTAATCGAATCGACCCATCCGACGTGCCGTACCGCTGCCAGGAAAAATACGCAGGCACCATCTAGGTGGGGCACAAAACGTGCAGGTATATCCTGCGTCAAATTATATGTAGCACTCAGAGGTGCACCTGTCAGCGTTGTACGAGAAAAACCAAGGACCTTGTGCAATTTGCTACTGTGTTCCACCACTTCGGGTAAGTCCCATCCCAAACCCCACTTTGCTCCTTCAGACAGTGCCATAGCCAGCATCATGCCTGCATTGCAGCAAATATCGAGCACCATACGTCCTTTGAGACTATGCCCGGACTCAGCCAACAGTTCCATCATGTGAACCCAGCGAAACTCAGTATCCCGCTTCGACGTACCGTGTAGCCCTGGCAAAGATTGGTACACGTATTCCCCCTTGCGCCATTGCCAATGACGGCCAAATTCTAATTCGGATTTGCCTTCGTGGAGCAGGTGATCGACAAGGGTTTTAGAATCGACGGGTATGATCGACTGAGCATCGATCATTTGTACCATCTCTTCCTTGGTATCGTAAATCAGATTATCCTTTTCGACGTCAGTAAAGTCCACATGATTGAGCCCTTCGGGGACAGCGAAGGTGATCAGTTTTTCTTCGGCTGCTTTGCGCAGGCGGGCAATATAGGCTTCACGCTCACTGGAGGCAGGTACTCTACCTGTGACATGTTGGACCACCAAACAGGAAAACCGCTGGGTCTCACTGGTCAGGGTTACCAAATCATAGACCGGAGGCCCAAACCCCAACAGATTGAACGTCATCGACCGGCGAAATACGTCATGCACCGAACCCGTCATCTTGTTCAGGACAGCGTAGTTTTTTGCAAACTCCTTTTCCAGATAGGGTGTTGACTCAGCCGTGCCAAAGTTTTTCAAGATCTTGAACCCGGCATCCGGGGGGTAAAACAATACAGCGTCCCCGAGTATGGCCTCCAAACCGGGCTGTGGCGGAAGATATACGGTATGCGCACCTTCTGCGAAATCAAGACCTGCATCACGCACATATGCCTTAAGGACTTCAAACGTCTCAAAAGACGGAAAGGAAACAGCCCATGCTAACGGCGCTTGGCTAAAACGCACTTCGCGCTCAGACCCCAGACGCTGGCGTCTGGTTTTGGCATTACGATAATATTGAATGGAACTACGGACTTCGTAGTAAGCCCTACGCATGCCCGGTACAGCACGGAAAGGGCGTAATAATCGATAGAGTACAGGGTATTCAGGGAGACTCTTCACAATAGACCGGTTATAACTTTGGCGTGGTATAATTACGTCACTGCTTCAGGTACCTATACAGTCTCAAGCTAGTAAGGACCATCGAAGCAGTTAGCAATTCCATACCAAACAGCAACGGGACGAAATCTACAGCTTTTACCCCCTATGCCTGTATGAACATTAAAAAAAAACGGTGCCCCCAAAAAAACGGTGCAGGTTGAGGGACAACCCTGTGAAAATGTATTGACCGCCCCTTAATGATCCACTACCAAGGCGCGCTTAAAATGGTCAATTAAGTACTCTCCTTTTGGCAGAATCCCCAATACCTGAATCGCGGTGAGCAGTCCGTCGCGTCCCAGAATTCGAGGTTGCCAATAGATTAAACCCATCGCAATCACAGTTATGATTGCATATACGCCAAGAAATACAATGGCATCAATGGATATTAACTGCCGCCCCAACAAGGTCAATCCCCAGCCAATGGGCACGATAATCAAGGAAAGTATACAGCCAGAACGCAAGGTTCGGGCATAGTCCAGCCACCCTCCACCGACGATATCAAAGCTGAGGCGCCCCATGATCAGGGTATGAAACCATACGGCTACAACAACCCCCATCGCCACACCAGAAATGCCCCAGAACTGACCAATAAGGCTTCCTGCCGCAACCGCACTCATATATAAAAACTTGCGCCAGGCATTGCGGTATACAGCGCCCGTCGCTTTGACGACCGAATCCGCCATCCGAATGGCCGCCCGAAATGGCACACTCAGCAACAGGATCTGAAGTGGCCGAATCGTATCCGTCCATTTGGGCCCCAGAATGATCCCGACGACTTCAGGGGCCAACACGATCAGCATGAGCATGGAGGGCATCAATACGATATAGACCGTACTAACTGCCTGGTAAAACACAACACGAAGTTTTTCCTTTTGCTCTTGTATGATGGAAAAAGCCGGAAAGAGAACCCGCCCCAAGACATTACCCACGTAATCGGCAGGGAGTTGGATAATCTGAAAAGCCCGTTCATACAACCCCAGCGGGGATGGGCCAAACAATCGACCAATGACGATGTAATCCGCACGCGATGCACTGTACTGAAACACCCGCGCCAAGACCAATCCCCCCCCGAAATGCAACACCTCTTTCAACGCCTTCACCGTGAAAGCCGGTTTAATGGAATGTGGCTTGATGAGAAACACAAGCACGGACCGTATTGCCCCCTGAACAAACAGGGCAATTAGAATAGCCCATGCCCCAAATCCCTGTATTGCACACATCACCCCGACAATACCATAACCAACAATAAAAGAAGCAAGCTTAATACGAAACAACTGCTTGAAGGCCATCGCACGACTGAGCAGCGAAACGGCTATAGAGCCCACCGCATTGACCAGAAACACGGCACCTGAAAAGCGCACAATATTGAGGGCCTCCGGAATCCGAAAGAAACGAATAACAAATGGCGCACTAACCCATATCAGGCCTGCAAATAATACCCCGAGCACCATTGTAAGCCAGAATGCGCTCCGTATATGCTCAACCTGTAAATCCTTATGCTGGATAATGGCCGCCCCCACCCCACCTTCAGCCAATAGCTTGACGAACCCCATTACCATCAGCGTGATGGCCACAACCCCAAACTCTTCCGCAGAGATGTAGCGCGCAAGAATGGACAGCACGATTAACTGCAACACCGCCTTTGAAACGACGGAAGCCAATTCCCAACTTCCTCCTGAAAGTGTGCGTTGTGTGAGGTTCATGTCGCGTTATCGGACGTGATTCAATGTGCTGCTTTCCAATAGCCCCGTTGCCTACCCTGCCGTCCCCAATTCCGTGAGCCGAGCGATAAAACGACGAATGATGTACAGGTCGGTCTGTTCGATGGCTTCCCAGGCTGCGCCACCAATGTGCGGCGTAATCACGACGTTGGTATGCTGGCGGGCATAATCAATGAGCACATGTCCATGCCCAGGTATGCGATGTTCTTGCCCCAGCACATCAACAGCAACACCTGCAATTTGGCCTGATTCCAGCGCAGCACACAGCGCAACCTCATCTATGATCTCACCACGTGCCGTATTGACAACAAAAGCTCCCTTCGGTAGATGAGCCAGCTCGGCAGCCCCGATCATCCCTTCGGTCTCAGTATTCAGCGGCACATGCACCGAGAGCACATCACTTTGTGCAAATAGATCTTCCAGCGTCTCGACCCGCACTACAGGATCCGGCACAGCGTCGATGTAGGGATCATACGTCAAGACCTGCATCCCGAAAACAGCACCGTACTGCCCCACGATGCTGCCCAGCCGGCCATGCCCCAGAATGCCCAACCGTTTACCTTTAAGCTCCCGCCCTCGATACGGACGCTGCACCCAGGTGCCGGCCTTGACGGCATCAAACGCCACCGGGGTGTTCCGGACCAGCGCCAACAACAACCCCCAGGTATGCTCGGCCGTAGAGGTAATGGTGCGTAAAAAATCGGTGTGCCCCCGCAAGTGAAAGACCTCAACACCTTGCTCATCGGCCACATCCATTGCAATGTGGTTCAGGCCTGTGGTGGGTGTTAAGATGGCCCGGAGCCGAGGCGCCGCCGCCAGCATCTCTTTTGTGACCTTGAGTTGCAAACGCACCATCAGCACGTCGTACGCCGGAGCTCGTTCTGCAAACGCAGCCTGTGTGAGGGGCTCAGCATCCAGATCAGCAATGGCACGTACGGCATCCAGGCCAGCCACACTGTAGTTTTGTGGCTCACCACAGAGGATGCGCAATCGGGGTTCAGGATTCAAGAGGCCGCTCCGTTGTTGATCAGGTATTCGGCCAGCATCAAGTCAAAGCGCGTGTCGATGTTAACAGCACGTTCGGGGGGGATGACGTAGGCATAGCAGTTTTCACCCACCATCGAATCCTGCTCCATCACCACATGCCTACAGGCAATGTAGAGGTCGCCGCTACGCAAGTAGACCGGCGGCAATACCTGGCGGGGGCGCATGTCTTCAAACCCCTGGTCGATGTAGTTAATCAATCGTCCATCTGCCAATACACGCTTCATCCGAAAGGGATGATGCCCCCCAACTTCGGCCACACTCACGACCGAATCGCCCCCCGTTTTCAGAAGTTTCTCGACACCAGCATCAATGTCAGCCGCTGTGCGCAAGGGTGTGGTGGGTTGCAGTAGCACGATTACATCGTAGGGTTGCCCTGCGCGGGCTTCCATTGTGCGGACAGCATGCTGAACCACGGGGAGCGACTTGGCCTGATCCGTGGCCAATGCTGCCGGCCGCATAAACGGTACCTCGGCCCCAAGACCACGGGCCACGGCTGCGATTTCCTCGTCCTCCGTTGAAACCATCACATTGGTCAGACACTGTGCCTCAAGTGCTGGCCCAATGGTGTAGGCCAGCAACGGCTTGCCGCAGAGGGGAATGATGTTTTTTCGAGGCACGCCCTTGGAGCCGCCTCGGGCTGGAATGACAGCCAGTACACGGGCACTCATACGATGGCCTGTTCTTCCCAGTTGTACACCCAACCCCCGTTTACCCGGCTGGCAAAACGCCCCCGGTAATAATCGCGGTTGAGCAACTCGGCATGAGACAGTTCGCGCGTCGGCTGCCCAAGCATCATGCTGTACGCTGGAACATGCGCATCCACGTAAGCCTTGCGATCTTCCAGGCTCATGTGCGCCACCTGCACCAGTTCCGCCAATTGGTCCGGGTTAATGGACACGGGGCCATCACGGCTCTCTTTGGGGCCGAGCACGGTGAAGTGCCGTTCTACCACATCGGCACCCAACATCAGCGCAACGACCGAAGCCAGAATGCCATCCCGTTCCACCAGGGAATGGTCGCTAAATCCAACGGCTGGCGTGTACTGCCGCAAATACCCCATCCGGACGAGGTGCATCTCATCGAGCGGCGTTGGGTAGATCGTTACGCAGTGCAGCAGGGTAAAGGATTGCCCCAGACGGTGTAGCAGTTCGGAAGCCTTTGCGATTTCGTGATCGTAGGTTGCGCCGGTCGAGACGTAGAGATGATCGAAGTGCTCGGCCAATTCCCGCAAGAAGGGCGCACTGGCACAATCGTAGCTCGCCACTTTAGTGGCCTTCATCCCCAAGGATGCCACAAATGGAATCCGCGAGCGCGAGAACAGGGTCGTCATCGGCTGGATACCAGCACGGGCACATTCTTCGACGAACCAATGGTGGGCATCGTCATCTAGGTCGAGGGGCTTGAGCCGGGCATACTCCGGCGCGTAGGGCCGCTGTATCACCTGCTGATTGCCGTCTTTGACGACACCTGTGTCAAACCGGGGGCGGTGCGTCAGGTCATCAGCCTGCATGGACTGGATCTTGGCATAGTCTGCCCCAACCTCTGCAGCGGCATGAATCATGTCCTTGAGGATCGCGAGGTCCCCGTTATGATTCTGACAACACTCGGCAATGATGGTAGCCATAACGTTTGGGTTCGTTGAAAAATACGTAGGGACCGGTCTCAGCCGGCCCCTACAGGAACAACCCAGGTATATGTTTTAATCGGCGAGGTATCCTTCGGCCTTCAAATAGTCGATGATTTGATCGACGCACGTTTCGACGGTCGTGGTACCCGCTTTGCAGACGACTTCGGCATTCGTCGGTGCTTCGTACGGATCGTCAATGCCGGTGAAGCCTTTGATGATGCCCGCCCGAGCCTTGGCATACAAGCCTTTGGTATCACGTTCCTCACATACGGCAAGGGAAGTGTCTACAAAAACTTCGATGTAGCCGCCTCTACCGGAAATCAGGTTTCGGTTTGCGTTACGGTCGGCCTCATAGGGTGCGATGGGGGCACACACGGCAATACCGCCAGCCCGGGTCACTTCACTGGCCACATAGCCGATGCGCTGTACATTCGTCGAGCGGTCTTCTTGCGAGAAACCGAGCCCCTTGGACAAGTGCGTCCGCACGACGTCACCATCGAGCAACATGACACTCCGGCCACCATACTCAAGCAGCTTGACCAGCAAGGCATTGGCGATGGTCGATTTCCCGGAACCGGACAGGCCGGTAAAGAAGACCGTAAAGCCTTGTTTTTCGCGTGCGGGATGGGACTTGCGAAGCTCTTCGGCGATTTCACGATAGGTAAACCAGGAAGGAATGGGGGCGCCCGTCATCAACCGCTGGCGTAGATCTGTCCCGGAGATGTTCAGAAATTCGGTCCCTTTGGGAATTTCGTCGATGGCCTGGTAGTTGTCCTCGCCCGGTACATAGACCATCCACTTGAACGGCACCATTTGAATGCCCAATTCTTCCTGGTGCTTCACGACCAGTTCCTGCGCATCGTAGGGACCATAGATCGGGTCTCCGTTGCTGTCGTTGCCCGGCCCGGCGTGATCGCGCCCAACGATGAAGTGGGTACAGCCGTAGTTTTTGCGAATGATGGCATGCCAGACCGCTTCCCGCGGACCACCCATGCGCATAGCCAGGGGCAGCAGGCTCAGCGTCACTTCGCCTTCGGGGTAGTAATCCAGCAGGGCTTTGTAGCAGCGTACGCGGGTGTAATAGTCGATGTCCCCCGGCTTGGTCATCCCAACGACGGGATGAATGAGCAGGTGGCCGTTGATGGCCTGTGCAGCCCGGTCAGTGAGTTCCTTGTGGGCGCGGTGCATGGGGTTGCGTGTTTGAAACGCCACCACTTCGGCATGCCCGGAGGCCTCAAGCAACTCACGTACTTCGACGGGGGTCCGCCGGAGGTCCTGGAAGTCGTAGTGTTTGGGCAATGCAACACCGGCAATGGGGCCGCCCACGTACACGTCACCGGCCTGATCCATCAGATACCGTACGGCGGGATGGGCTTTATCGGTAGTGCCAAAGACCAACTCGGCCTCACGGGCTTTGTCCGGGGTCCAAATGTCTTCGATGGTCATCACGCCCAGGAGCAGGCCAGTCTGGTCACGCAAAGCGACCTGATTTCCGACGCTCCAATCGGCTGCGGTTTCCTGTGCCACATCCAGCGTGATTGGCATGGGCCAGAGGGTACCGCTGGTAAGGCGCATGTCCGTCACCACGGACTCATAATCGGCCCTGTTCAAAAAGCCGTTAAGCGGGGAAAACCCACCGTTGAGCAGCAACTCAACATCACAAATCTGACGGGGGGTAAGGGTGAGTGAGGGGCAACTCAGAGCCTCTTTTTTTACAGCGTCAAGCTGTTCGTTTCCAACAATTAACTCACAGAGTTTCCCGCCGTGAGGTTCAATAAGTGCCGTGGTTTCCACTATAGTAACCTGCCTGGTTTTGCAGATGAGAAGGATAATTCAGGCCGAAGGATACAAAAATCGGCCGAAAATAAGGCGAGGCCCCCTGATTATTCACAGCCAAATAATATAAACAACAGACAGGGTAATCCCCATCACCAGCAGGCTTACAGGCAGCCCAACTTTGAAGTAGTCGGCATATCGATATCCCCCTGCTGACATGACCATAAGGTTGGTTTGGTAGCCGATAGGCGTCATGAAGCTAGCGGCAGCCGCAACCGCCACCGTAATGCCGAAGGCTTTGGGGTCTGCACCGAGGTGTGTGGCTAGGTTCAAAGCCACAGGCAGCATAAGTACCGCAGCCGCCTTGTGGGTGATGAGTTCGGTCAGAATGTTGGTGAACACATACAGCGCCAACAGGACACCCAGGGCTCCCCCCATCGGCACCAGTGCTTCCATACCGGAAGCCAGGGCATCGGCGAGACCCGTCTGGGTGATGGCTTTGCCCAACCCCAGGGCTGCGGCAATCACGATGAGTACCGAGAAGTCAAGCGCACGGCGGGCAGCCCCACCACTCAAACACCCCAGCCCGACCATCGCCAGGGCCGTAGCAAAAGCCGTTGTCACAAGAGGCAACCATCCCATTGCAGCAACGACCACCATCGCAACCGTCAGGCCCAGGGCAAGGGGGGCTTTCTGGGGTTGGGGCTTGGGCCGGGCTGCACGAAGGGGTGCAACGAGGTAAAACTCATTCTGACCCGTATCCGATTGCCGCATAAACCCGGTATTGGCTTCGATGAGCAGCAAGTCTCCAGCCTTAATTGGGATGCGTCCAAGGGGGCCACCAATCTGCTCATCCCGCCGTTGAATGCCGAGCACCACACCGTTAAACTGCTCCCGAAACCCAGCCTCCTTCAGGGTCTGGCCCACCATTGTGGAGGTAGGAGCGACAACGGCCTCATACATGGGCAAACCAACAGGTGCCGACGCATCAAAGGCCACCACGCGTTCCAGCCCCACACGCTCCAGGAGGCGTTCTAATGCACTGGCATCCCCGGAAAACGTCAATACGTCATCCGCACGGAGGATCTCTTTCGGACCAGCCGGGACGAGATGTCCTTCGCGCCGGAGGTGAACCAGATACGCATCGCCCAGGGCGCGCAGGCCGGCTGCTTCAACCGTCTGCCCGACATACGGAAACGTTGCCTTGACGCGCAACTCAAACAAATACTTCTTCAATCCTTCCGTGAAACCCACGCCGTCTTGCCCGCGCTCAGGCAAGAAGCGATGTCCAATCAGCACAAAATAGAGAATGACCACCACAGCGGCAGGAATGCCCACCCATGACACATCAAACATGCCAAGGGCCGGGTACCCTTCCTCTTCCATCAACCCGGAAACAATGATGTTCGTCGAGGTCCCGATCAGGGTCGTCATCCCACCAATGATGGCGGCATAGGACAAGGGAATGAACACCTTTGATGCCGCGATCTGATTTTGCGAGGCCCAGTGTTGCAAGCGTGGAATCAGCATGGCAACCACCGGCGTATTGTTGAGAAAGGCAGACAGGCCAGCTACAGGAACCATCAAGTTCAGTAACATCCGTGGCAAGCTTCGCAGCTTTCCGAACAGGATCTGGTCCAGGAACCCCAGGGCATTGGTGTGCTCTACGCCTGCTGCAACCACAAAAAGCGCCGCTACGGTCAAGACTGCCGAATTGGAAAACCCGGCAAATGCATCTTGAGGGGTCAATACACCCGTCAACAGCAATATCCCCAACCCGCCCAGCAAGACCCAATCGGGACGCGCCCACTCTCTCACCAGTGCGATGATCGTGAGCAGAAGAAGCGTAAGAACAAGGTATGCAGAAAACCCGAGGGCCATTCATCAGGCATGTAGGAAATTAAACAAATCACCTTCATCCATACAAGGCACAGCTACGTTGCCGGTACGATTACAGGTTGGCCAGTTCGTATCCGTAGTGCTCCAAATCGTCACCGATAAGGGCTTCAACATCTTTGATATGGTCAACAGGCGCTGAACGCCAGCGTTGCCAGGAGGCTGGTTTTTTAATCAATCTTACAGCCTGTTTTATTTTGTCCGCATCATCAACACCCAAAAAATTGAGAATGCGCTTGACTTCAGTCTCAGGATGACTAACCAGATCTTCGAATCGAGAACGAATATAACGGTTCGGCCCTAAAGCAGTCCCCTCTTTTTCACCGTGTTGATTGGTTCTGGTCCACATTAACGCTTTACGTTCGTGGTCGGGTAATTTGATTTCTTCCTCGCTTAAAAAGGCATCTTGCAGTGCGTAATACGGAAACCGCGGATGAAAAGCATGATTTCGCCCATCACGTATTACGTGAATATATTTCATCTGGGGGTACACGCTATTGAAAAACGATATAAGCGACATCGTATTGGGGTTTTTCCATCCCCAGGGTTTGCGCTGATAGGACATCGGCCCACAGAGCCATAGAACGGTCTTCAGATGCGCCCGCATCCCACGTTCTTGGATCGGCGTTAATTGGTTTGACAGATAGCGACCAGCCCATCTTCGATAGAACGTCTTGTCTAACAACCAACAATCGTGAGAAGGCTCCTTTTCGATTTGACGCTCCAACCATGATCTCGAATGCATCGTATAGCCCCCGGTAACCGCCAGGGCCCTATAAATTCGCGTTGATGCCCCCCCCATTCCTCCAATAACTACAGGACCTGTATCTACCATGATTTATCTGCTGGGATTTTAGTAATCAATGCTGTTTTTGAGGGCATATTGCCCATTAGAAAAAAGGCCAGGGATCTTTCGTGTTTTCCACGTGTCCGCAAGCGCTGAACGGGTCACGGATTAATTGATCGTTGGCTCAACTCGGCATAGCAGGCTTCAACCCGGGTCTTCAATGGGGCGTCCACTGTTGGTGCTTCAGCCCCATACTTTTTTGGTGGGCGGAAGCGATCAACCTGATCTGTCAGTGTTTGGGGTGCTTCCAGTTCCAGGGCTTGCCCAAGCGCCGAGAGTACAGGCGCGGGATTCTCACAACAAGCATCATAGCTAACCAGAATCAGGTTCTCCGGGGCATCGACCAAGAGGGCTTCATAAGCAGCACACCAGTATGCGAACCAAAAAGCCGACCGGGTCACATCCTCGGGATAATCGGCATCCAACCAACCCTTAAAATTTATGGGCTTGAGGTTTGCGCCAAACTCATAGTGCCCGATGTCTCGCATATAGCGCATTGCGAAAGCGTCTGTGACATGAATTTGCAAGAATCGTTCATGCTGCCGCATGAGCGAGGCCACATGATTGACAGGGTTACGAAATGGCACTAAAAATAGTGCATCTGGGTACAACCGGGCCAATAAGGGCAAGCGTGCGATGTTTGCATTATTCTTGGACAAATACCGAAAGGACTGACCCGGTGAAGAAGCCTTTTCTAATTGCAACGCAATCACCTTCTGCATATGCCGGGAAAAAAATTCTGGAAAGGCCTCATCAGGATCTACAGCATCGGCTACCCAGGGCTTGATACGGTCCACCAGGTAGTGTTTGGGCCAGAAGGCTTTCCAAACGATCTCTTCGAATGCCTCTACACTGTCATAATCAATCATCATCCCGTCACCATGCGCCCGTTCAAAGGTAGATCCTTCCTTATAAAAAGGGCGCGTAATGGTATGCCATAACCAGGGAATCATGACAAAGGGCATTTCCCTGTAAGTATGCGTTGCAAAGGCACCCGTATTGTACAACACATTCAAGAACAGGGTGGTCCCGGCACGGGGAAGAGAGGTGAGGAATACGGGCCGGGTTAGCGGCGTTTCCGAAAATGCCTTTGCATAGAGCCGATCTTCAATGTCGGCAATAGCCTTTTGCAACCCTGTGCTGGCGAATGCCATCCGGTGCACAAAGCGGTCCAAAGCGCTATACGATGGCTTGGTTGTCATCGGCGCAACAGACGCGCCGCAAGCGCAATGACCAGGGTAATCAACAAAACGTCCCAGCGAAGCATAAATGAGACCACGTCGGACAAAGCCACGACACCTGCTAAATCCAGGAGATACAAGGCCAGGGTGGGAATTCCAAGTACCACAACGCCAAGAAAAGCGAGGTACAGCCCACGCTTGAAGAGATCAAGGGTAGCCCGCTGCACCTGACGTTCTTTTTCTAGTTCATCAAGCGTACGATCCTTGATTATAGCAGTAGCCTGCCGGGCAACAGCAACGGCATCCCGTGTATGTGAGGCAAAGTTTGTATAATAAAAACCTGCAGCGAATAAGCCAGCGGCCAGCAGGGATGCGACAATGATCATGCTTGACGCTCCACGCGGGAGCGCTTGAGCCAGCGCAATAACCGCTTGAAGGGATACCAGATAAACCCGACGATCCCTAATACAATCGCGGTAATCAAGGCAATGAGTGACCCCAGTGCCGATAAGCCAGCACCTGGCCCAATATAACCGAGAATTGAAAGCGCCAAAAGAACAGAAACGGACATTGCTATTAGCATTTAATGTTTTAGATAATCAACCCCAAACAACCGAAAACGAGCCGCGTGGGTTAGACGGTCTTCAGGAAAATGGGCTACCGATGACACATCGTGCATTGAAGTAAAGATATGAAGCACAGCGCCATCTGACAAGCGTAACTCCACAGCTTTACTCGTTTCGCTAAAAGAAACCAACACACGCTCACGGTCTGGTGAGATATCCACTTTGCCCCGAAGGAGGGAAAAGAGGTCCTTCAGGCTCTCTGGGGTACTGGGATTAGGGAAAATCGATTTTTCCAAGCCGGTTTCCAGGTCAACCATCAACAACCGGGACACACTACCTGTACCGTAGCCTCCATGGTTATCAAAGAGTAAGAATTTCCCCCCTTCTAAATGTCGAACGCTATGCTGCCGAAAAAAAGTTCCGTTTACCCAGCGCTTGAACCGGCCGGTTTGAGGGTCAATTATGGCAAAAGCGTCCAGATTGCGTAGCGAAACCACATAATCTCCTGGCGCAGCCCCTTCAATACCAACAACATCCGGCCCTAATTGATCAATATAATTTAGATGGAGGGGATCACATGGATCGGGAGTATCTTTCAAAATCGACCGGTAAGGAGAGGCAATCAACGCCTCCATCAGATCGAGTTGGCGAATGAGACGTCCATCACCACCGATAACATTTACAACATCATGCACGGGTTGCCCCGTTGAACATTCCAGGTGCGTTGTCCCATGCTCCCGGAACTTCAAGGGCGAGGCTCCGATTTTCAGACCCGGTACCAATGCCGATTCATCGTCCAAGAGCGTGGGCCAATGATGGCTATAATCTCGATTAAACCAGACTGGATTCCCAGAACGATCGACCCGCGCAACACCACCACCATAAGGGAATGTGCTTTTGCTGTTAAATGTGACCAGTAAATCGCCATTGGGGTATTGGGTCCTTCCTATCGGAATCACATCCCGGGCTGGCTGGAAAAAGGCTTCTTCATAAGCCAAGCGCGCCCCATTTGTATCCGCATGTATTGCTTCCGGTTGATAAGGGTACGCGTGTAAAACCTCCCCCATTGTATCCATTTCCACAGCAAGGCATCCTGATTCAGGGCACAGTTCTAAAAATTCGAACCGCCCGCCATAAAACAGGATCGGATCCTCGAGGGTCGCTCCTCCCAAAGCAACAACGCGTCCGGCAACCGCGTCTTCCTTTGGCACTTCCGTAAATGCAATAAATGACGCATTGTCCTCGCGAAAGAGTCCTGCAGCTAATGACTTACCCGTTTTTATCCCATTGAAAATGACATCATGAGGGAAAATCTTCATCGTCCCAATCAATATCCCATAAATCAGGCAACCTAAAGAAATCGCAAAGAAAAATATTAGTTTAGGCAGACGATCTGACATAAATGGCAGAGGTTAGGCAAAAGGCTGGTAGAGTATGCGCGTTTTTTGTGTGACGAGAAGCCCCCTTGAAGCGCTGAAAAAACAACTTCAGCCCCTTGATGCTCAAAGGAAAACTTACGGTTAAAGACATTAAGAAACAACCTGATACGAATGTGCAAGCCAGTACAGGTGCTATCTCAATACTACTTCTGTAATGCCGGCCCCGCCACGGTCTGCATGGGCCTCGGCAAACTTCGCCACATCCGGGCTGTTTTGCAAGAGGTCCTGCACGGCCAGCCGGAGCGCCCCAGTGCCCTTGCCGTGTAAAATTTGAACGTTTTCCAGACCGGCTACCACCGCCTCATCCAGAAACCGGGAGACGTTTTGTAACGCTGCCTCCACCCGCTGCCCCCGAATGTCGATGGACGTCTTGGTTTGCAACCCACGCAAGACCGGCTGCCCCTGTTGCACCGTCCGCACCCGCACCTGCTGCTTGCGCGGCCCAGCCACTTTGGTCAGGCGTTTCAACTTGACCCGCGTCCGCATGGTGCCAAACGCCACCTCGGCCTCTTTGCGGGACAGGGCCGTTACTTCACCCGTTGCCGTGCCCCCATCCAACACCACCTGATCCCCCACCTGTAGCGGGCCACTCACCGGCGCGGCTTTGGATTGCGGTTTGGGCTTCTTCCTGCGCCGTTTCTTTTCGACCTTCTGCTTACGGGTCTCAACGGTTGTTTTGAACTGTTCCAACTTTTGCCGGGCCTCCCTGGTGGCCTCCCGTGCGGCCTGGGCTTCCTTGATCTCGCGGATCGTACGCTCAACGGTGGCATTGGCCTGCTGCACTATCTGGGAGGCTTCGGCCAGGGCCTGTGAACGGATGTCGTCTTTTTCGTCCCGCAGTTTCCCGGCTTGCTCCTCGTATTGTGTCTGCGCCTGCTTTGCTTCCCGTGTGGTGCGCTCCGCGGCCACAAGCTGCACATCCAGCGCCTGACTCTTGGCCTCGAACGCCGCAATCAAATCTTCCAGCGAAGTTTTGGGTGCCCCAACCAGCGCCCGCGCCCGGGCAAGCACGGCCTTCGGGACCGAGAGCCGGGACGCAATTTCAAACGCATAGGACGACCCCGGAATGCCCGACTGAAAGCGATACGTCGGGGCCAGCGTCGATTGGTCAAACGCCATGGAGCCGTTTTCGACACCGGGGGTTTCGTGGGCAAAGGCCTTCAGGTTACCGTGGTGCGTCGTGACGATGGTGCGCGCCTGCAACTGCGTCAGGCGCTCCAGCGCCGCTTGCGCCAGCGCCCCTCCTTCCTCGGGGTCTGTGCCGGTCCCGGCTTCATCAATCAGGACCAGCGTATCGGCATCGGCGCGTTCGAGCATGTGCCGGAGGTTGGCAAGGTGCGAACTGAACGTCGACAAATCATTTTCGATGGATTGCTCATCGCCAATGTCTACAAAGACCTGCCGGAACAGCGCCATCTGTGTACCCACCTGCACGGGAACCGGCAAGCCATACCCGACCATGAGGGCCAGCAAACCCACCGTTTTCATCGCCACGGATTTCCCGCCGGCATTCGGGCCGGTAATCACCAATGTGCGATAGCCTCCGCCCAGTTCAAGATCAAGGGGCACCACCTGACGCACCTCGTCTCCCTGTGTAAAATGGAGGTGCAACACAGGGTGCCGACCTTGCTTGATAGAGACCACCCCCTCCGTATTCAGATCAGGCACGATGGCTTCCAGACGATTCGCAAGCCGTGCCTTGGCCTGTACCAGATCCAACCGACCCAATAAGATCAAGTCCTCCTGAATCGTGTGTACGTGTTCACGCAGGGCATCGGTCGTGACGCGCAGGATGCGGTGAATTTCGTGCTGTTCCTCAATTTCCAGGGTCCGGACTTCGTTGTTAAGGTCGAGGCATGAGGCCGGTTCAATGTAAACCGTCTGCCCCGTGGCCGAGGAGTCATGGATAAACCCTTTGAGTTTACGTTTGGCCTCGGCCCGGACGGGAATCACCATGCGTCCGTTGCGAATCGTAGGTTGTTCTTCAGTGGCATACCCATGCCCGATGGCGTGCCGCAAGGCTCCCATGACGGCTTCGCGCAGGGCTTGTTGTTGCCGCACAATCCGGCGGCGAATGCGCCGCAACTCGGGCGAGGCATCATCCCGCAACAACCCGCGCTCATCCACCACCCTGCTGATCTGTTTTTCGAGGTCGGGCAACGGCACCAGCGGTTCAACGAGCGTCAGGAGTTGGCTGTACTTGGCCCGTCGCTGCGTAAAGTAACCGTGCAGTAGCCGGATGGTGGTAACCACTTGCAAGACGGCAGCCAGGTCTTCGGTCGGGAGCGTCGCCCCGGCAGGCACCGCCTGTTGCACCACGCCCCGCACATCCAGCAGGTCATGAAACGGCACCGGGTCATCGAAACGAAGGGCATCCTGCATCTCGGCTACCCGTCCGAGTTCGGCCTGTACCACATCAAGGTCATGCGCCGGTTGCAGGGTTTCCAGTTCCTCCTGCCCCATTCGGCTCAACAGGGCTTCTTCCAGTCGGTGCCGCAGCACTTCAAAGCCGAGTTTGTTTTCCGCGTGGGCCGGGTAGAGGTTCATAATGATCAGGCGCGGCTTACGGCTTCGGCATCTGCTTCAACAGGAACCGTACCGACTTCATGAATCCAGCCACCGGCCACCACATCATCGCCTTCGTAGAGCACAACGGATTGCCCCGGCGTGATGGCCCGGCGCGGTTCAGCAAAGGCCACATGCAGGGTATCGGCTTCGGTTTGCCAGGCCAGGCCAGGACCGCCTTCGTCCTTGTACCGGATCTTGCCCACCACAGAGCGCTCTTCGTAGAGGTCCGGGTACTTGATAAAGTTCAACTGTCGGGCTTTAAGGGTCTGCTGCATCAGCGCCTCGCGGGGACCGAGGGTGACGGTGTTGGTCCCAGCGTCGATCTTGACGACGTACATCGGCTCGCCAAAGGCTTGCCCGAGACCACGCCGCTGCCCCACCGTGTAAAACGGGTACCCCTCGTGCTGACCAACGATGGTGCCGTCGGTGAGCATAAAGTTGCCGCCGGCCACTTGCTCGGCAAGGCCATCGACGCGGTCCTTGAGGAACCGGCGGTAGTCGTTGTCCGGCACGAAGCAGATTTCGTAGGAATCGGGCTTGTTGGCGACGCGGATCAGGCCGTAGTCCATCGCCATTTGCCGAATGTGAGGTTTGGTGTATTTGCCCAGGGGAAAGATGGATCGGGCGAGGTGCCGTTGCGGCAAGCCCCACAGGGCATAGCTCTGGTCCTTGTTCGTGTCCAGCCCCTTGCTGACGACGTACCGATCGAGGGTTTCATCATGCCGGACCCGGGCGTAATGGCCGGTGGCGATGAATTCGCAATCCAGATCGTCGGCGCGGCGCAGCAGGGCGGCCCATTTGATGTGGGTGTTACACAGCACGCACGGATTCGGGGTGCGGCCGTGCATGTATTCATCCACGAACCGGTCAATGACCCAATCCCCAAACTCTTCCCGAATGTCCACGATGAAGTGCGGGAAATCCATTTTGAGGGCCACCGAGCGGGCATCATTCATGGACTCCAGCGAACAGCACCCGACCTCTTTGCCGGTACGCCCGCCACTCGACGTATAATCCCACGTCTTCATCGTGATGCCGACCACTTCGTAGCCCTGATCTCTCAGGTAAGCTGCCGCCACGGAGGAGTCTACCCCACCGCTCATCGCAACCAATACCCGACCGTGTGTACTCATGAGAAAGCTCGTTTGTGCGTTTTGTTCAAGCCGGTGTTGAACGAGGTTCACCTGTCAGCGTTCCGTCCAGAAAGGCCTGGTATCACGCTACACGGTTGCCCAGTCAAAAGCAGGGTCCAGCGGATTTTGAAAGGTAACCCCGTCCAGGGTAGCGCCTGTGTTAAAGTCTTCGGTTAAAACGAAGGGGATTTCATTGAGCCGCGCCACAGCCCAAACCTGCGCATCATAATAGGACAACTGGTGTACCTGCACGCCGCGTAAAGCCTCCAGCACGACCTGGGGTGTAACATCGAAAATTCGAAACAACCGCCGATAGCGCTGTACCTGTTGGGCTATGGCATCAGGGCCCGGTAAAAGAGTATTGCGCAACGTCACGTTGGCAAATTCTGAAAGCACCTGGGTTGACAACACAGCATCATGAAACGTCCCAACCACTTTCAGGACCTCATTGGCCCGTGCTTGCCGTTCAGGGTCAGCAGCATCAACGGCATAAACCAGAATGTTGGTATCGAGCAGGCACCTCATGTCCAACGGCCTTCGCGGTCTTCGTAGAGTGTTTCTCGATCAAAGTGGTAGGGTGCAGCCCGTTGGGCTTGTTGAGACAGCTTCAGGTTTGACGCAATCAGGGTGTTGAGGGCTTGTTGGCGCGAAAGATCCGAGGGATCTGCGCCCTGAAGTAATACATCCAGGGCTTCGCGGACCAACTCAGCCTCAGACACCCCCTGGGCCTGTGCGGCGCGTTTGAGGGCCGCCTCCTGATCAGAACGGATGTAGAGTTGCTTGCGAACCATGCCGGTTTTCATAGCCATGTGTCATTCGACTAAATAATATACATCATATACATCATTCTATGAACAGGCATGCGTGGGGTTCCACCGAGGTTTTAACTGTTGTGCCCTTTATTCTCGCGTTAGTATACCCGAAAAATACGGCAACACCTCCGTGTAAAGACGGCCTTGCCGCCCCCACAGGCGGTTACGGAATAAAGTAGAGGAGCGCCAGGGCAAAGGGGGCGAAATGAACCAGGGCATTCCTGTCAAACACCACCGTTTTCGACAGCAGGGTCCGGGTATAGAGCCACAGCAACGGCCCGATGAGCAGGGGCAAGCACATGGTGCTCAACAAGGCGTGCGGGAATGTTCGATAGAGGTTGGCGGCATCGATAAACTCTTCGGCAATCATCAGGGCCGTCACGCCGACCAGCGCAGCCAACAGCCGGTTGGAGATGCGGGGACTGGACGGCACCTGAACGAGCATCCCGCCCAGAATCACCCCCTGCAGGGTGCCAATACCGAATACAATGGGCCAGAAAAGCGAGGGGGTCTGCATGGCGTGTGGTGATTACCCAGGGGATGCTTCACCCATTACGCCCCAAACAAACCCAGGGTTACAGAAACGGCATGTTGTAGGAGAAATGCCTGTTTCTTAAACTGTAGACCCATTCTAACCAGTAGTTCCATTAATTGAAGCAATCATGTTTTCTAAGGTATGCGGCTTATTCTTCCTTGCTTCGTTTCTAGGACTGATGCTCGGCCTTACCAATGGGGTGCATGGCCAGGAATTGGTCGTAGACTTGGCCCATGGCGGCTCCTCTTATCCCCAGAACTTTATCGTTTTCAACGAGGTCCTCTACTTTTTAGCCAATGATGAGGTGCACGACCCTGAACTTTGGTCATACACACCCGCACAGGGTGCTTCCCTCGTTGCGGACATCCGAGAGCAGTTTGGGGCCCGGCCAAGCCCTTTCGTTGTCTTTAAAGACCGATTGTATTTCGGAGCCGACGGCAGCCCGGAAACCGGCGTCGAGTTGTGGGAATACGACGGCGTTAACCCACCCGTACTCACGGCAGAGATAAACCCCGGCGACAGTAGTTCAAGTCCACGCAACTTTTTCGTTCATGGGGATGCGCTTTATTTTTCGGCCAGGCGGGGCGGGTCAAATTTCGAACTCTGGCGCTACACCGGCGAGGGTGAACCGGAATCAATTTCGGGCCTCATGGAAGGACAAAGCCTGCACAACCCGGCCGATTTTACGGTATATGACGGCCACCTCTATTTCTCAGCCGATGACGGGAACGACCGGGTCATGTGGCGCTACGATGAGGTTCATCCCCCGGAGAAAGCCTACAGCAATGACAGTCGGACGATTACCGACGTCGCGCATCTTTTCGCCTTCGACGGTAAGTTGCTCTTTTCTGCTCGTCTGAACTACGGCGCCCACGTACTCTGGAGTTACGACGCCACGGATAACCAGCTTACGAGGGTGACCGGCGCGCCGCCATCGCCGACGGCTTTCACGATGTACAAGGAGAAGCTGTACCTAATGGGATATAGCGGTGGACGCACCCATGCGCTATGGCAATATGACGGCGTAACGCCTCCGGAACTCGTGGCTGAATTATCGGAGGCGGCAGGAGACGGCCCTTTTGATACGGTTGTCCTCAACGACGTGTTGTACTTGCTTCCGGGAAACAAATTGTGGCAGTATAAGGAGGGTGAACCACCCGTCCAGATTGAAGCGGTTTCTGCGCTAGACCCACAACATCTCACCTCATATAACCAGGTGCTGTATTTCAGCGGGTATACGAAAGAACACGGGCATGAATTATATGCCTATGATACCGTCAACCCACCTTATTTGGCAGCCGACATCAACACGTGGTACCCTTCGAACCCGCGCGATCTGACCCTATTCCAGGAGGCGCTCTATTTCTCCAATGAGGATGACCCGTTTCAAGTCTATCGATTTGCAGGAGAAGAAGTGACGACCCTTGCGCTCAACCCGGGGTCACGCACGATACTGTATCCGCTTGGCTTTCAAATTTGGAACAATGCGCTGTATTTCTTTGCACAGCGCCCCAATCAAGGACGCGTAGCCCCTGAACTCCTCTTCAAATACGAAAGCGGACCCGAAGCAACCCTGATCGACTCCATCTATTTTGCAACCAACAGGCCCCGTACGTCCCGATATCCGAACCAACTCATTCCCTACAAGGAAAAACTCTATTTCGGAGGCCATGACGGACAGAGTGGGTACGAATTGTGGCGGTATGACGGCATCAACAGACCTGGAATGGTTGCCGACGTTTATCCGGGAGATACCGGCTCCCAGCCAGCGCGCTTTGCCGTCTACGATGAAACGCTGTACTTCACGGTGGAAGATGACGGCGTACACGGGCGTGCCCTGTGGAGCTATACCGAAGAGAACGGTGCAGCTTTTGTTTCTGAATTAGACCCAGAGGCGGAAACCTGGTTTAGCGACAAAATGATCGTGCACCAGGGGGCCCTGTTTATTTCCGGCGAGGGCGCCCTCTGGCGCTATGACGGACAGCAGGAACCAGTCCGCATCAATGCTGATGATCCGGATAGGGGTAGCTTTTTTCCACCGTTTAGCCCCAGTCATTTAATCTCCGTTGATGACAAGCTGTATTTTATCGGGAACGAGCGCACCATGAACGGTACCCTCGTCGGAAATCTATGGGTCTACGACGGCGCGTCCCCTCCCGAGAAAGTCGACCTTCCGGGTCCGGTCGGGCGTTTGGACGAGCTCGTCTTATCCGGGGAGTGGTTATGCTTCTCGGAGGAGGACGACGGGATAGGGCACGACCTCGGGTGCTACAACGTGGTTGATGCTTCCACCTTTTACGTCAACATCAATCCGTATCAATCCGCACAACCGGAGGGATTCGTAACCCTGCATGATGACCTCTACTTTTCTGCAGATGACGGCCAAAACGGGCGTGAACTTTGGCGGCTCGACTTGAACCGAACAACCGGCACGGCAAGGGAACGGATACCCGGTACGCACACGCCTGAAATTTCCGCATGGTATCCGAATCCCTCCCGCACGACAACCCAGCTTACGATTACGCTAGATCAGCCCGATCACGTGCGTGCCGAACTCTATGATGTGCTTGGCCGTCGGGTGCAGGTGGTAAACGTCGGCCCGCTGACACCGGGAACCAGACACCTGTTCAAGGTGAACCTGGGCGCACTCAGCCCCGGCCTATATTTGTGTCGTATTTCCGGACAAACCTTTCGTACCGTTCGGACCGTTGTTCGTGCGGGATAAAGAACAATGATGCAAACCCGGCAGTCGTGCGTAATCGCTACACCTTTGCCAAGGCTTGATCCAGATCCGTGATGAGGTCGTCCACGTCTTCGATACCAACGGAGAGCCGGATGAGCGAGTCTGTCAGGCCGGCTTTGAGGCGTTCCTCGCGCGGGATAGAGGCGTGCGTCATGGTGGCCGGGTGGTTGATTAAACTTTCAACACCCCCAAGGCTTTCGGCCAGGGAGAACACGTGGGTGCCGGAGAGCACCGACATGGCTTTGTCGAGGGCATCATCGGCCAGGACGAAACTGAGCATACCCCCGAAGTCCCGCATTTGCCTGGCTGCCACATCATGGCCGAGATGCGATGCAAGGCCAGGGTAGTAGACCGTGCCGACTTTGGGGTGCGCCTCCAGATAATCAGCAATGGCCGTTGCATTGGCGCAGTGGCGTTCCATGCGCAAGTGCAGGGTTTTGGTGCCGCGCAGCACCAAGAAACAATCCATGGGTCCGGGGGCCGCGCCGCTGTTCTTGATCTCGAACCGGAGCTTGTCGTTCCAATCCTCTCGGCTCGTACACACCGCCCCACCGATGACGTCTGAATGGCCACCGAGGTATTTGGTGGTGGAGTGCAGCACGAGGTCCGCCCCAAGGTCAAGCGGGGTTTGCAGGTATGGGGAGGCAAAGGTGTTGTCCACGGCTACGTCGGCCCCATGTGCCTTCCCGAGTGCGCTCACGGCGGCGATGTCGATGATGCGCATCATGGGGTTGGTGGGCGTTTCCAGCCACATGAGCCGTGTCTGGGACGAGAGGGCCTGCTCGACGGCAGAGAGGTTCGTCATATCGACGAAGGTAAACCGGATGCCGAAGCGTTCAAACGTCTGCCGAAAGAGCCGGTAGGTCCCCCCATAGAGGTCGTTGGTGGCCACCACATGGTCCCCCGGGTTAAGGGTTTTGATGATGGCATCCGTCCCGGCTACACCCGAAGAGAAACAAATGCCGAAGCGGGCATTTTCGAGGGCGGCGAGGTTGCCTTCAAGGGCCGTGCGGGTGGGGTTGCCGACGCGGGCATAGTCGTACCCCTTATGTACATCCGGGGCTTCCTGAACGTAGGTGGAGGTGAGGTAGACCGGCGTCATGATGGCGCCGGTGGAGGGGTCAGGGTGTTGACCCGCATGGATGGCGCGGGTCCCGAATCCGGAAGTGGGGGTTTTCATAATGGTCAATGGTCAATAGTCAGTTGGCAATGGTCAATGGTGTTCTCTCATTGACCATTGGCAATTGACCATCGACCATTGACCATTCAAAACTTAGTTGCCGCCGCCTTCAGCACACTTGTAGGCTTCTTCGGCCTTGTCCATCTGGTTGGTTCGGGCATAAGCCTGACCGAGGGCGGTACAGATGTCGGAGACATCATCACCGGCGGCTTCAGACTGTTGCCGGGCCGATTCCAGGTAGGGCAGCGAAGCAGCGAAGAGATCGTCACGCTCTTTAACGAGGCCATCAATTTCTTCCTGGAGCTTGGCCTGATCTTCTTCCGACACATCATCAGCACGGAGGGCATCTTCCTTCTCGCTGATCATACTGTTGACGGCAACCGCTTTGTTCTGGTGGGCAGCCCCAAGGTTGAAGACGGCACTTGTGTAATTTGGATCGATCTCGACGGCTTTTTGAAGCTGGGCGATGGCATCGTCGAACCGTTCGGCCTGGAGCAAGAGGGAGCCATAGTTGTACCGCAGGCGGGTGTCTTCAGGGTTGGCTTCCACTTCAGAAGAGGCAAGGGCAATGGCTTCATCGGCCCGGCCGTTCCGCACGTAGACGTTGAAGAGCCGTGCCATGACGTCCTCGTTGCCGGGAAATACGGTCCGTGCTTTTTCCAGCAAGGCGATGGCGTCGTCCGTCCGGTCATTTTCACCATAGAGATCGGCGAGGTAGTTGTAGGAGTCCGGATTGTTGTCCCCTTTTTCAATGGCCATTTCCAGGGGGCCGATGGCCTTATCGCTCTCACCGTTGGAAATATGCGCATAGGCGAGGTTCACGTAGGTCACCGAGGAGTCCGGCTGGATATCAGCGGCATTGTTGAAGTATTGGATGGCGCCGGGGTAGTCTTGCTTACTGTAGGCTACGGCTCCGCGCTGGTACTCGTTGTACCAGGCCAGGCGCATCCGGGAAACCATGTTTTCCTTACCGGCCACGTCTTCGGCCGGCATCAGTTCGGAAGCCTTGACATAGGACGCGACCATCTCATTGACCATGTCAGTATGTTTGGTGAGGTCTTGTTCCTCATTGGCCATTTCCTGATAAACCTGTCCGCGCAGTTGCCAGGCTTCGGCGTTGAGTGCGTTGGTTTCGAGCGCTTTCTCAATATTGGTCAGGGCGCGGTCGTAATCTTTGTTGTTCAGGTCGAGCTTGGCCCCTTCAACATTGGGGTCACTGGAGCAGCCGTCTGCCCCCATCATGAGCGCGCCCATACAACACATCACGATGAGCAAAGGTAGGCGCTCAAGGGTTGAATAAAATGTACGCATGGTGTTGAGTCAGATTAGTGAACGAGGTGGGGTGGGGGTGCATTTCTGTGCGCAATAGGATAGCACAAGATAGCAAAAAGTTTCAGCGAAAAACAGGTGGATTCCCTGTGGGTCTACCCCATCCGGGCACCACCCATATAGGATTGTAACGCATTGGGCACACGCACGGTCCCGTCTTCCTGCTGATAGGTTTCCAGCAAAGCCGCCACGATGCGAGGCAAGGCCAGCCCACTCCCGTTCAGGGTATGCACAAATTGGGGCCGTCCGCCACCTTCCGGCCGGAAGCGAATGTTGGCCCGGCGCGCCTGGAAGGCTTCAAAATTCGAGACTGACGAGACCTCCAGCCAGCGCTGTTGGCCGGGGCTCCACACTTCCAGGTCATATTTTTTGGCCTGGGTAAAACCCATGTCTCCGGTACACATCAACAGCCGCCGGTAGGTCAAGCCCAACCGCTGAACGGCCCGCTCGGCATCTTCGCGCAGTTGTTCAAGGGCCTCATAGCTCTGGTCCGGGTGGACGTATTGCACCAACTCTACCTTGTCGAACTGATGCAGCCGGTTCAGGCCGCGCACCTCTTTGCCATACGAACCGGCCTCACGCCGGAAGCATGGGGTGTAGGCGCAATACAAAAGCGGTAGATCGGCTTCAGGCAGGATTTCATCCCGCAGGAAGTTGGTCACCGGTACCTCGGCGGTAGGCACCATGTAGAAGCCGTCCCGCGTCATTTCGTACATCTGGTCTTCCTTGTCCGGCAACTGCCCCGTAGCCGTGGCACTGGCCGCATTGACCATAAAGGGGGGCTGCATTTCAGTATAGCCACCTTCGGCACCGGCCAGGTCAAGAAAAAACTGAATCAAGGCCCGGTGTAGCCGCGCCCCGACCCCTACATAAAAAGGAAAGCCTGCGCCGGTTACTTTCGCGCCGCGCTCGAAATCGGCCCAGCCGTGCTGTTCGAGGATTTCCCAATGGGGTCGGGCTTCAAACGCAAACGTTTGCGGTTCCCCCCAGGTGAACACCGTCTGGTTGTCGTCCGGTGTGGCCCCGACGGGCACCGAGGGATGCGGCAGGTTGGGCACATCCAGCAGCAATCGGGCCCGGTCTGCGTGGAGGGTACGGACTTCTTCTTCAATTGCTTTGACTTGGCCTTTGAGTTCGGTGGTCTGTGCGATGAGGGCCTGGGCTTCTTCCCGTTGCCCGGCCTTCATCAGCTTACCGATGGCCTTCGAGCCGGTATTCAGGGTGTGTTTGGTTTTTTCCAGCGCGGCTTGCCGCTTGCGCCATAAAACATCGAAATCGAGAATGCGGTCGATGAGCGTGCCGTCGCCCATCTGTTTTTGTTGAATGGCTTGTTTGACAAGCTCGGGATGATCACGGATAAACTGGGCGTCCAACATGGATCTATACGTAGGGATTAAATAGACGAAACAGGTTCTAAAACTAGGGGTTCAGGGATCCAAATACGTAGGCGACGGTGGGTTCTTACCGGATGATTCACGCACCAAGATGGACCTGGAACAGCCTACGACGAGGGCGAGGAAGAAGAGGGCACCGGCCACTGCAATACCTGGGCCAGGTGGCGCAGGGCTTGATCCAGTGGACGATGACGATACCCCAGTTCGGTTTCCGCCTTAAGCGTAATAAAGCCGGTATGAGGCGGGCGCAAGGCGGGTTGTTTGAACGTGTTGCTGCTCACCGGCTGAATCAGCCCGGCATTCAGGTCGAAGGCCTTGGCAATGGCCTGGACAAATTTGAAGATCGGCAGGTACTCCGGGCCCGACAAATGATATACCCCATTCTTGCCGAACCGTATGATGCGCTCAATGCCCATCGCCAGATCCGGTGCATATGTATAGCATCGCCACTGATCCGTAAACACTTTGAACGGCTTGCCTTGCTCAAATTTGGACAAAGCCCACAGGGCCAGATTGCCCCGTTTGAGATCCGTACCGGTGCCGTAGACCACAACCGTGCGGACGATGCTCCATTGGTCCGTGCCGAGTTGCCGCACAATGTTCTCGGCTGCCAGTTTCGATTTGCCGTAAAAGTTCACCGGGTTAGGGCGGGCATCTTCACGGTACGGGCCATGCTGTCCGTCGAAGATGAAATCCGTCGAGACCTGTACCAGCCGTGCCCCCGTGCTTTTGCAATTTCGCGCCAGGTGTTCTACGCCCTCCACATTCACTTTCCAACACGCCTCACGCTCCATTTCACAGTGATCCACTTCCGTCAGGGCTGCGCTGTTGATGACGATGCTGGGCGCAAAATCTTCAAAGATCCGCCGCACATGCGGGGCCGAGGTAACATCCAGCCGGGTATAGCCGCAAGAGGCCCCCCTGAACCGTGGCGTGATATCCCGACCAGTAGCCAGCACATCGTACTCAGGGAATGCACTCATACGCTGCACGAGCTGCTGCCCAAGCAGGCCATTGGCCCCTGTTATGAGTACACGATGAAACTTCACGGCGGAAGGGAATTAAGCGGATAAGATCCGGTCTATGCCTGGCTGATTACCCTGGCGTTAATGTATGAAATAATTTCGTCCAAAGGAGTGCCGGGTGTAAATACTTTATCCACGCCAGCGTCGTGGAGCGGCGCAAAATCTATCTGGGGAATGACCCCTCCGGCCAGCAATAGAATGTCGTCCAGGTCTTCCTCCTCCATCCGGGCTTTAAGCTTGGGTAATACCGTCAGGTGTGCTCCTGAAAGAATGGAAATGCCAATCACGTCAACGTCTTCCTGTACAGCCGCCGAGACGACCATCTCCGGCGTCTTGCGTAATCCGGTGTAAATGACTTCCATACCGGCATCTCGCAGGGCAGACGCAATAACGCGTGCCCCCCGGTCGTGGCCGTCCAGCCCCAGCTTGGCAATTAAAACCCGAATGGGTCGGTCCATGATTTTTAGTGGTTAATGGTTACCTTTGCCTTCATACCGTGCCTGCTCCATACGGGTTTCGTTCCCTTCAATCCGGCCCGAGCCAACCGCATCATGGAAAACGGAAACCGGGCCGGGCGACCCCTGTGGCTGCCTCTTCATCGATTGGGTCGGTGCGACCATTTCGATGACCGCGCATGACACACGAGATATTGTTTTGAATTTGATTTTGTTTGATCTGCATGAACTGGATGTGCCGCTGCCCCGGTCGGATGGGCGGGCGCGGCATATTCTGAAGGTGTTACGGGGTGCGCCGGGGGATACGTTTGCCGTCGGGCTGCCGAATGGCCCCCGGGGGCGCGCTCGGCTGGAGGCCGTGGAGGCCGAGGGGTTGGTGTTGTCCTTTTCGTTCGACTCCTCCCCACCCCCCCTCTACCCGGTAACGCTGGTAGTGGGTTTTCCACGCCCGCAATCGGCACGGCGCATTTTGCGGGAGGCCACCGCCCAGGGCGTAGCACAGATGTATTTTGTAGGGACTACGCTTGGGGAAAAATCCTACCGCCAAAGCCCGCTGTGGACCACCGACGAATACCAGCGCCACTTGCGTCTCGGCGCGGAACAGGCCCATTGCACCCACCTGCCGGATGTGCAATGCTTCTACAACCTGGAAAAAGGATTGGCCGCCCTCCTCCCTGCAACCGACCGCATTGCTCTTGATAACGTTGTACCTGCACGCCACCTGAATGAATGGACACCGGCCCAACTCCATACGGTGCTCGCCGTGGGCTCGGAACGGGGCTGGACGGATCGGGAACGGGACCTCCTGACGGCACACGGATTTATGCTCGCCCACATCGGCCCGCGTGCGCTGCGCACCGAAACGGCGTGCGTGGCCGGTCTTTCCCTGATTCTTGCGAAAACAGCCGGGACACCATAACCCCAAACATGGACACGGCATGCCTTCGTTGGGACACGGCATGCCGTGTCCCAACAAGGTTATTTAATCCGCTGGTGCTCGATAAACGTAGAACGTCTACGGCGTTTGGGGGCCGATGCGCACCATACACTTCGGCCCCTGGCCGGGGTTGACGCAGGTTATATCCAACATGCCGCCCTCGGCGGAGAACACGAACGCGGCATCGCCTTCGCCGGGCATCAGGGTGAGGCGTTGTTTTTCGTTGGTGCCCCGGTGCCGAATGTCTACCATCACGCCATGCCCTTTATAGAGAGACATCATCAGGGTACGTTGCGGGGCATCTGCGGCCTTGACAATGAAGGTGCAAGACGCTTTCTGCGTCAGAATAAAGGATTGGGCGGCAAACTGCTCTATACAGGTAGCCGGAAAGGCCCGGCTGACATCAGCTTCGGTGAGCAAGGGGCCAAGGGAATCGGCAGGGGCGATCTGCAAGGTGTCTTGTGCCATGACGGCAGGGGCCATCAGGCCAAGACCCAAAGCAAAGACAATCCCCCGGAACAGAGTGAGTAATCGATTGCCGTACATCATCAAGAGATGATCAAGAAAAATATCTTAGAACGTCGCACCCCGGATCAAGTCCAAGGCAAGCTGTCACACGTATCAGAACAGCTTCATTAAGCCAAGTGTTTCTTGTTAACTTGCGTGCGGCTGTTCCGTTTACACTTTCTGCTGTTTCTTTACCTGAACTGGCTTTTTTCGCACACTATCCGACAAAATCGGTATACTATCGGGAAACGCATCCTACTTCTATGGCTTCCCCTGACTACGGCGCCCGGCTCTTTCGCCGCCTCCTGGAACGCGAACTGCCCGACTGGATCGCCGAAAACATCATTACCTCCGAGCAAGCTGAGGCGCTTGCCCAACGATACGCACTGGATACCCACGACGAGGAATCTTCGGGCTCATTCGTACGCACCATCTATACCGTTGGGGTGACCCTCATCGGCCTGGGGGTCATCAGTTTTGTGGCCGCCCACTGGGATGGCCTCCCGGCGAGCCTCAAGCTGCTGCTTGTGGTGGCGGTAATGCTGGTCTGCCACGGCCTGGGCTATCGCTGGTGGAAACAAACCGGTGCCCGTCCCAAACTTGGCCATACCCTTGTGTTGCTGGGCACACTCATCTTTGGGGCCAACATCGGACTGGTGGCGCAGATTTTCCATATCGAAACCAATGTAGCCTATCAGGCCTATGGCTTTTGGGCCATTGGGGCGCTCGGCATGGCCTATGCGGTTGATAGTATCCCCCATTTTCTGCTGGCGCTGGGGACCTCTTTTGCATGGTATGTTGGTTGGATCAACGACCATGAGCATGCCCTGAACCTGTATCCGTATCTAATGGCTGGGGCATTACTGCCAGCGGCCTTCCGAAGACATGCTGTGGGTTTGTTCTGGATTACCCTGCTCTTCCTCGGCATTGCGGTCCTGATGGGAGCAGGCTTCGACGGTGGGGAGGGTTGGTGCGTCATCGTAGCCGCCCTGTGTATCGGGTTGTGCTACTACGGCTGGGGCCGATGGGCCGATGGACAACCCGTCTACCGCAGTTTCGCCCGCCCGGCCATGAGCCTGGGTGTACTGGCCATCGCGGTACCCCTGTACCTGTTTACCTTCCACGATGTAGCCCGTGAAATCCGCTTTGAATCCATGAACGGCTGGGGATGGATGCCGGTATGTGGGGTTATGCTTGCACTGACCATCATGTTCTGGAGCCGGTTTTACCAACCCAGCGGCCAACCGGCCACGTTATTCAACAATGCCGTCCTGGCCGGCGGCATCGGGACTGGCTTAAGCCTGTTTTTACCCTACGTCATACAAGTTTTTGCATTCAATATCCTGGCCTTCTGCTTAGCCGGGGCTGTGGTCTGGCGGGGTGTTCAACTCAGGGACCGGCGGCTCTTCTGGCTCGGCACTGCCTTTGTGGTGTTGCTCATCGCAAGCCGGTTTTTCGAGTACACGACGGGGCTGCTCATTAAGTCGGCCGCGTTTATTATGTGCGGCGTGTTGCTCATCTTGGCCGGCGTACGCTTCGAACGGTATATGAAACAGCAGGAGACAGAATCATGAGTGGCTTCTTTGGATCACAGCGTACCCGCTTTGGCTTGGCCGTTGGGCTCCAGTTGCTCATCCTGGCCCTGATCCCCAGCGGCATGTACATTCCGCGCTGGTTTGGCACAGATGTGGAACTCAAAACGGCACCGGTAGACCCCTATACGATCCTGAGCGGGTATTACGTCCGCCTCGGCTACGAAATCGCACAACCGGTTATTCCCGGCTGGCAAGACTACGGCCACAATAAACCGGCTTACGTGGTCCTGGCCCCAACCCCTGAAGGCCATTGGGACGTCACGGACATCTATCCTGAAAAACCAGGTCGCCTTCCGCAAGGCAGTGTGATGATCCGCGGATGGGTACGGGGCAACCGGATTCATTACGGCATTGAATCCTACTTCATCCCGGAAAGCCAGCGCCAAACCATCGAAGACGACCTGCGTGCACACCGGGATGCCGCCCGTGTGGACATTCGGGTCGATACCTGGGGCCGTGCCACCCTGATGCGTCTCCGCATCGAAGACCGCGTCTACGATTATTAGAAGTCCAGCACGGACCGGGCGGCATTGAGGACGTCCTTGTCATTGGGCAGTGCGGCTTCTTCAAGCGGACCGGCAAACGGAACGGGCGTGAACTTGCCCCCTACCCGGCGCACCGGTGCATCCAAATCCCGGAATGCGCGGTCGGTGATTTGGGCCACCAATTCACCGCCAAATCCGAGGAACTCATGGTCTTCATGGACCACCAGCGCCCGGTTGGTTTTGCGTACTGAGGTTAAGACGGTCTCGATGTCCAGCGGGACAATGCTGCGCAGGTCAATGATTTCGACGGAAAGGCCTTCTTTTTCCAGAATGCGGGCGGCATCCTGGGATTTATAGACCATCGCACCGTAGGTGATGAGCGTCAGATCCGTGCCTTCACGGACGATACGGGCTTTGCCGAACGGCACCAGATAATCCACATCGGGCTCGGGCGTGCGGGCCGCAGGTTGGCGATAGAGCCATTTGTGTTCGAGGAACAACACCGGGTCTTCGGAGCGGATGGCCGTTTTGAGCATGCCCTTGGCATCAGACGCGCACGAGGGCATCACCACCACCAGACCGGGTGTATGCCCAAAGATGGCTTCAATGTTTTGCGAGTGGTACGGGCCACCGTGGATGTACCCCCCGATGGGTACCCGCATCACGACTGGGCAGCCCCAGGTTCCGTTCGACCGGTACCGAAAACTGGAAATCACGTTGCGCAACGGCTGCATACCGGGCCAGATGTAATCCCCAAACTGAATCTCAATGACAGGTTTGAATCCGGCTGCCGCCCAACCAACCGATGTCCCTAAAATGGAGTTCTCGGCCAGGGGGGCGTTGAAACAACGGGTGTGCCCGAATTTCGCCGTCAGGCCACGGGTAGCGGTAAAGACCCCGCCTTTCCCATCGGCTACATCTTCGCCATAGACAATGATGCGCTCGTCACGGGTCATTTCTTCGTGCAGCGCGTGGTTGATGGCATCGACCATCACAATCGGCTCACCGGACGGCTCTGAGGCTTCATACCTCAGGCCGAGGTCCCCTTCGAAAAAGACATGCTTTTCGACCGTTTCCGGGGCTGGATCGGGTTGTTGATCGGCCCAAACGGCGGCTTCGTCAATCTCGCGTTGGATGTCATCCCGAATGGCCTGGACATCATCAGCGGTGAAGATGCCGGCTTCGATGAGGCGGAGTTCCAGGCGCTGGATGGGGTCGAACACCCGGTCCGCAGCCAGTTCTTCCTCGGTCCGGTACTTCATGTGGTTATCTGAGGAGGAGTGGGGCAACAACCGGACGACTTCCGAGACCATACAGACCGGGCCTTCGCCACGGCGCATCCGTTCCACCGCTGCTTTTGCGGCGGCATAGACCTGGAAAAAATCGGTGCCGTCTACCTTGCAGCGGGCCAGGTTCTGGAAGCCTTCGACGACGTCGTAGATGGACCCCCCTGCAGTTTGTTCACTGCGGTGGACCGAAATGGCGTAGGCATTGTCCTGCACATGGAATAGCACCGGCAATTTTTCGCGGGCGGCCCAGTTCAGGGCTTCGTGGAAGGCCCCTTGGGAGGTTGACCCATCCCCACCGGACACGTAGACATACGCATCTTCGCCCCGGCGCTGGATGGCTTGCCCGAGTCCTACAGCAGGCAAATACTGCGCCCCAACAGACGAAGACGGCAACAGAATGTTGAGTTCGGGCGAGGAAAAGTGCTCCGGCATTTGCCGGCCGCCGGAAGTGATGTCATCGGCCTTCGAAAAGTGCGCCATGAGGGCATCCTTGACGGAAATGCCAACCGTCATACAGTAGGTCATATCCCGATAGTACGGACACGTCCAGTCATACCCTTGACGGGCGTGTAACCCAATACCCACCTGGGCGGCTTCATGGCCCGAGGTGCCGATATGGAAAAAGCCCTTGCCCTGTTTAAGCAGGGTTAGCATTTTGTCGTCCAGGCGGCGGGCCGTCAGCATGGTGCGGTAGGCTTGCACCAGCGTGTCTGGATCAAAATCGGCAGGGCCTACCGGGATCAGTTCCAGATCGCCTTCATAGCGAACCCGTGCCGCAGTATCGTTGACCGGCAGTTCGGCAACGTCGGTTCCTGGAAGCGCTTTTTTCGAAGTCTTTGGCATGGGTCACTCTTGATGCATTGGTGTGTAGATCCTTGCGTTCAATACGGGTTGTATTGTACATATCGTCTCATGGCCCCAGACGTGCGGTATACCATGCGGATGCAACGCCTTCAATACCCCGTAGGTTGCACGGGATTTCCCGGCTCCACCAGATCTTTGCACGTCCGGCCAGGGATGGAAAACATCACGTATTCAGTGACACTTCAGCGGGTGTTTCGACCCCGTTGCGTTCCGGAATGAAAACGGCGCTTTCATGCGGAAGTTCGAACCAGAAGGTCGACCCCACGCCGGGTTTGCTTTCCAGATGGATGCCCTCACCGTGGGCGTGTAATATTTGTTTGACGATACTCAGCCCCAGACCGGAACCACCGCTCTTGCGTGACCGGGCCGGGTCCACCCGGTAGAACCGGTCGAAAATCCGTTCCTGGTGTGCTTTGCCGATACCCTTGCCGGTGTCCCGTACTTCCATACGCACCTTGCCCCCCCAGCGCTGGTATCGGCACCGAATCTGCCCTTCATCGGTGTAGGCAATGGCGTTTTCCACAAGGTTGGTCAGCACTTGCCGGATGCGGTTGCGGTCTCCAACTACATACATCGGTTCCGGTGTAACCCGGACTTGCAATTCCAGCCCTTTTTCCTCGGCCTGATACCGGGCTACTTCGCCGATGTCTTCGAAGAGTTCCTTGAGGTCAAACCTTTCCGGGTGGATAAGGTCCTTGCGGTATTCCAAACGGGCAATCTCGATCAAATCGGCGAAGAGGGTGTTGAGGCGTTGTAGGTTGGTGAGCCCCTTCTGTGCATACCGTTCGCGCATGGTCGGCTCCAGTTGGTCCCCGCCGAGGGCTTCGAGATAGCCGGAAATGGCAAAAATGGGATTGCGCACCTCGTGGCTCACATCCCCCAGAAACTCGTTCTGAATGCGAATCAGGGTTTGCAGGTCATTGATGTCCTCCCGAAACCGCTCTGCCATCCGATTCAGGCTCACCGACAGGTCCTGAAATTCGGAGGCTCGGGACTCCACCCGGATCTCTTCCTCCAGATCACCTTCGCTGATATCTCGCGCACTCTGGGTAAGGGCCTTGAGAGGTCGGGTGATGCGGGTTGAGGCAATCCAACTGCCCAGCAATGCCAGGACCAATGCCAGCACCATACTGACGATCAAGGTCGCCTGCATACGGGCCACAACGCTGTAGAGGGCAGGATTGATAATGCCCAGGCGGATGACGAGGCTTGACCCCGGTGTGCGGTAGGCCGCATAGAGGGTCCGGAGGCTATCCTGGCTTACCCGTTCGGCGGTACCCTGGCCGGTGCTCAGGGCCTCGACGATTTCGGGTTGGTCGTACAGGGTCTCAACCTGATCGGTTGGCAGACCGTTTTGTACATCAATCAGCACGGAGTCCGCCTGCCCGACCGTTACGCGCAGTCCGGTCAACCGACTGAACTGCCGGGCGGTACGAAAAATTTCATCTTCCGAAATGGCCCGTTCGAGTTGGGCGGATACTTGCTGGGCCTGAAGGCGAAGGCTTTGCTGCAATTCCCGTTCCAGCCGGTTCTGGAGCACGATCAACGCATACAGTCCGACGGCCACCACCGCAATGCCGACGAACAACGCGAAGGTGCCCATCATCCAAAACTGCGTGGGGGCACGCCTTGGAAAATCGAAACCAGAAGGCCAGATTGGGGAAAGTTTACTCACTCAGAATAATGGTCAATGATCAAACGAGCCGAAGGCGACTAACCGACAGGTTCACGTCAGTAAACGGAGTAAACGAGCCGAAGGCGACTAACGCAAGTAAACGTAGTAATGGTCAATGACCATTGACCATTCTTATTTACGCGTCGGCTGGTTTTTCTTCGACTTCCTCGATGAACCGGTAACCGACTCCACGTACCGTCTGGATGTGCCGGGCAAAGTCGCCCAGCTTTTCACGGAGGTTTTTGATGTGGGCATCAACCGTCCGCTCGGTAACCATCATGGCATCTTTCCAGATCGTCTCCAGCAGTTGTTGCCGGGTAAAAGCCTTGCGCGGATGCCGGACCAGATACAGCAGCAGTTCAAACTCTGTGTACGTCAGGCCCAGGTCTTTTTCGCCCAGCGTGGCACGGAATTCGTCTTCGTAGATGGTCAGGTCCTTGACCGTAATGGTCCGGCTTTCTTCCACACCGGCGCGGCGCAGCACAGCTTTGACGTGGGCCACCAGCACTTGTGGGGAGACCGGCTTGGTCAGGTAGTCGTCGGCCCCCAACATGAGGCCGCGCACCTGGTCTTCTTCCTCAGCCTTGGCACTCAGGAAAATGATCGGGATCATCTCCGTCTCCACCCGTGAGCGAAGCCGGCGGCAAATCTCCAGCCCGTCGATATGCGGCAGCATGATGTCTAGGATGATCAGATTAACTTCCGGCGTAACTTTGCGCATGGCTTCTTCGCCATCATACGCCGTAATTACTTCATAGCCTTCCTTCTTGATAAAGTGGGTAACTACCTCTACAACATCCTCCTCATCATCTACGACGAGGATGGTAATTTCAGAAGGCGTGGACGTAACCATAAGAGTAACCGTTTAGGTGAATAAAGCCGGGGCCAGGCCAGGCGGCGGCACGCACTCCGACTTGGTTTTCAATAATTAATGGGTGCGAAAAACGAGGTGGGTGTATATAAGGAGTATTGCCTTTGAGGGTACAACATCGGAATAACGCACAACTTGGGTAATACAGCAATATATGAAAGTACGCGGAATGTTATGAAGGCGGACTAAGGGTTTTTTTCGTTAGTGTACTGGCGTGGTACGCGTGCCGAGACCCGGCAACAGATTTCATAAGGAATGGTATCTACCCAGTTTGCCACTTCATCGGCCGAGGGGCCTCCAACGCCAAACAGCACCGCGGTGTCTCCAATTTGGACGTTCCTCCCCCGCCCTTCAGGCGGCCCCAAATCCACCATGGTCATATCCATACATACGATACCCACCACCGGATAACGATGCCCACCAATGCCCACTTCCGCCCGATTGGAGGCCTGGCGTGGGTAACCGTCGGCATACCCCACCCCGAGGGTTGCAATCCGGGTTCGGCGCGAGGCCGTCCAGGTGCGTCCGTAGGAAATCGTGGCGCCGGGTTCAACGGTTTTGATGTGCATCACACGGGTCCGTAGCGTCATCACGGGCTTGAGGGCTGCCGCCTCGGCCAGGTCCGGTGGCCCCGGCATGTATCCGTACAGAGCCACCCCGATCCGGACCAGTATGGGGATGCCTTCCGGTAACAGATCCGGCAACCGGTATATCGCTGCGCTGTTGGCCACGTGGTACCATGGATTCTCCAATGGAACGTCTCTAAAAAGCGCCAGGAACGTCGCCACCTGTTCCCGTGCAAAACGGATGTCTCGGTCTTCCGATGTGGCCAGATGGGTCAACAAGCCCACGATTTCTACGCCGGGCGTTTCCCGCAGCATGTTGACGATGACCACGGCCTCGCCAGGCGACAGGCCGACGCGCCCCATACCGGTATCGACCTGCACATGTACCCGCAGCCGTGCCCCAATGCCGGCGGCCACCACGACGGCATCGGCGACGGCCCGCGATGTGATGATCAGATCCAGGCCGGCACGGGCATAAATGGGGATATAGGCCCGCAGGGGCGCAGTAAAAACGAGAATGGGATCGGTCACCCCAGCGTTGCGCAGGCGCAGGGCTTCAGGCAGGGTGGCCACGGCAAACCAGCGGACCCCCTCTTCCTTTAACACATCCACCACCCGTTCGGCACCGTGCCCGTAAGCATCGGCCTTGACCACCCCCATAACAACGGCCTCACCGGCTTGCTGCTGCAACCGACGGATATTGTGACGCAAATGGCCCAAGTGAATTTCGGCCACGGTCGGGGTAAGCACGGGCGGAGCGATCATATTTGAAAAATAGGCATTCTGCGCGTCATCTGCCGAGGTACCGTATATTGGGAAACCCTCCCTGTTTCCGTATATCTAAACCACCTCATTCCATGAAGCACGTGTTGATGATAATCGCTGGCTGCCTGACGCTAGCCGCTTGCCAATCCCAACCTGAAACCTATTCCGGTTCCTCATCTCCTGCCCTAGAACGGATCACGCCCGATGCGCTGGCCGGGCACATTGAAACCCTGTCTTCAGATGCATTTGAAGGCCGCGGCCCTGCCTCGGAGGGAGAAACCCAGACCCTGAACTACCTCACCGCTCAACTTGAAGCCCTGGGCGTCGGCCCCGGCAACGGCGACAGCTACCTGCAGGAAGTCCCGCTTGTTGCCATCACGGCCGATCCGGACATTACCTATACCGTTACCGGCGGTACCGGCACCACCACCTATGCCTATGGTACCGAAATGATGGCCGGGAGCCGTCGGCTAACCGAAGAAATCACTCTGGAGGCCTCTGAACTGATCTTTGTAGGATACGGCGTGGTGGCCCCGGAATATGACTGGAATGATTACGCCGGGCTGGATGTAACAGGCAAAACGGTGGTCATCCTCGTCAACGATCCCGGCTTCGCTACGCAAGACTCGACGCTCTTCAACGGCAATGCCATGACGTACTATGGGCGCTGGACTTACAAATATGAAGAGGCCAGTCGGCAAGGGGCTGCAGGTGCATTGATCGTACATGAAACCGACCCCGCTGGGTACCCGTGGGCGGTGGTTGCCAACAGTTGGTCCGGCCCACAATTTAACCTGGTCTCGGAAGATGGGAACGCCTCCCGCGTGGCTGTGGAAGGCTGGCTCACCTATGCATCCGCCCAGCAGGTCTTTGCCCAGGGCGGACAAGACTATAACGCGCTCAAAGCCCAGGCGGCCCAGCGCGGCTTTGAAGCCGTCCCGTTGGGGGTGTCCGGTGGATTGCGCATCAAGAACAGTTTCTCCGAATCGGTCTCTAATAATGTGATCGCGATGATCCCCGGCGCCGAACGCCCTGAGGAGTACATCATCTACACGGCCCACTGGGACCACCTGGGGAAAGACCCCAACCTGGAAGGCGACCAGATCTACAACGGGGCCGTAGACAACGCCACCGGCACAGCCGCCCTCCTGGTCCTGGCCAAAGCCTTCCAGCAGGCCGATCCAGCCCCGGCCCGGTCGATCGTATTTCTGGCCGTAACCGCCGAAGAGCAAGGGCTTTTAGGATCCGCATATTACGGGCAAAACCCGGTGTATCCCACCAGTCAGACCGTGGCGGTATTGAATATGGATGCCCTCGGCAACTGGGGCAAGACGAACGATGTAACGGTCGTTGGCTATGGTAACTCGGAACTGGATGATTATGCCCGTATAGCCGCCGAAGCCCAGGGCCGATACCTCCGCCCTGATCCGGACCCGCAGAAAGGGTATTACTACCGTTCAGACCATTTCAGCTTTGCCAAGGTCGGCATCCCGGCGTTGTATCTGGATTCCGGCATTGACCACGTTGCGCATGGCGAAGCCTGGACGCAGGAGCGCATTGCGGATTATACCGCCAACCGCTACCACAAACCCGCCGATGAGTACGACCCTGAAACCTGGGACCTGACCGGCACGGCTACAGATGTGCAACTCCTCTACACCATCGGCAGCACCCTGGCCGGAGAATCGACCTTTCCCAATTGGACAGACGGCAACGAGTTCAAAGCCCTCCGTGACGCCGACCGCCCCTGATGCAAACATCCACAACAGGATCCATGAGGCATGAAATAGGGTCTACCGCGTGCGGCGGCGGCCCAGGGTTTTTTCAGCCGTTTCGCGTTCGTCATCCTCATCGTCCAGATCGAATTCGTCATTGTCCTTGAGGGTGCAGAGTTGACGTTCGATGTCCTCCAGACGGTCTTGCATCGGCTCGGTGGCATCAGCAACGGCGGACCGGATCATGCCTTCGAGTTCGGTAACAGTCATGCTGTTGTCCGACGTAGTGGACTGCCGCTTGCCCTTTCTTCGACCGCGCCCCATAAAGGAACGCGTACCGGTACTTTCGGACTCTTGCCCTTGCTCCACGCTATGCCGCCATTTCCTGTGATTCAGAATCATCCGCGTCATGAACAACGGGAGGATGACTAGAAATGAAATCAAAAAGATTACTTCTTCTCCTTGCATAATCGTGAGGCTTGGTTAGAAAATAAATTCAGGAACGTTCACGCGGTACCCGGCCGACGGTTTTGGAACCCGCCTCGTAGACATCAGCGGGGTCATCCAAAAGTGGCCCTTCCACCCCAGCCTCCCGCTCTACCCCGGCGATACGCGCTTCCAGCGCAGCCACACGTTCCAGTAAGGGAGCATTGCCCTGCTCGACCGCCTCCCGAATCATGCCTTCCAGTTCGCTGGTGGTCAGGCTGTTGTCGGTCTTGTTTGGGTTGGCAATCTTCTCCAGTTTCTGAAGTTCGTGCTGATGCTTTTTGCTAACCATCACGTACACAAAGGTTAGCATAACGACCATCATTACAAAAACAAAGGGGGGTGGCATAAGCGTTCTTGATTTACAGACTCATGAACTAATTCGGCCTACAGTCTTGGAACGCCTTTCCTGGAGGCTCTCGTCCTCATCGGCATATACATCGCCCATCGGCAGGGCGGGCATTTCATCCAGCCGATCTTCCAGGGCATCCATGCGGGTTTCCAATGGCGCGATGGCCTGCACCACCGCCTGCGTGATCATGCTTTCGAGTTCGCTGGTGGTGAGGCTATTGTCCATGGCCGGCTTTCGTTCCGCCAGCCTGAACTTGCGCTTGTTGTGCTCGGACCAGGCCGAGTACAAAATAAACGGCAGGATGAACGCCACAAAGATCGTCATCATGACGAAGAAAAAATCCCAGTTCATATCAATCCGCGTTCTGTAGTCAACAGGGCTGCACACCTTGAAGGGTGTACGGGGTTGAAATATACAGGTTGCGCAGGAGAACCGCAGATTCTGCCACACAGGGCGCTAAGAAATGACCTTCGGCTCTGGAATCGGCACGATGAACCGCCCCCCGTGCGCCCGATAGACGTCCTGTTGCTGCATGATTTCCTTCGCGAAATTCCAGGCGAGGATCAGCACATAATCGGGTTGATCCGCTAACAGATGCGCCGGCGGGTGGATGGGCAAGTGGTTCCCTCCCATATAACGGCCATGTTTGTACGGGTTCAGGTCCACCACATAATCGAGGACGTTGTCATCAATGCCGCAGTATGCCATCAGGGTCGTGGCTTTGGCAGCAGCGCCATACCCGGCAATCCGCGCCCTTTCAGCCTTGCATTGCGCCAACAAATCGGTGAGGGTTACCTTGAGGTGTTCAACCTGGGCAGCGAAGTCTTGCAGGTAACCGGGCCGGTCTACCTTCCTTTGGCGTTCCATCTCCAGCAGATCAGTGACCGCCGCCTCAACGCGATCAAACGGCTGCACAAACAACCGCAACGACCCGCCGTGAATGGTTACGCGCTGTACATCATTCAGGTAGAGGCTGTGCCGCCGGAACAACCGGTCCAGCGCCGACACCGAGAAGTAGCAGAGGTGTTGATGGTAGATGGTATCGAATTCTCGATGGTCGACGAGGTCTACCAGATACGGCACCTCGATCACGGCTACGCCTTCGGGGTTAAGCAGGGTATGAATGCCCTGAACAAAACCATTGAGATCGGGCACATGGGCTAGCACGTTGTTGGCCAGAAACACATCGGCCCGACGGCCTTCGGCGCGGAGGTCTTGGGCCAGGGTGCGGGTAAAAAACGTTTGCAGCGTGGGGATGCCGGTATCCAGTGCAGCTTGCGATGGGCCTGCCGCCGGATCAATGCCGAGCACGGGAATGCCGGCCTCCACAAAATTGCGGAGCATGTACCCGTCGTTGCTGGCGGCTTCTACCACCAGATGCTCCGGCCCCAGGTTTCGCGTCTCAATCAACGCCAGGGCACTCGCCCGAAAATGCGCCAACAAGGATGGCGAGACCGATGAAAAGTACGGATACTCTTCGAAGAACAACACCTCGGGATCGACTGTTTCCCGAATTTGCGCCAGGGCACAATCTGAACAAAATACCAGCGTAAGCGGAGCCTTCAGCTCTGGCATATCCAGTTGATCGGCGCGGAGGAGCCGGTCGGCCAGGGGTGTTTCACCGAAGGGTAAGACGGACGTCAGGGTTTCTCCGCCGCAAGCCCGGCATCGGGTTTCGTTTTTGAAGAGGGACTGGTGCTGAGGTTGGTCCACGTCGATTCCACGTTCGAGGGTTGAGATCGAATCCATAGGGGGTGCCTCATTTGATGTTCAGGGGCGATCACAAGGATCGCCCCGGCGGGAACTGCTCGTTTTGATGAAACGCAACTTGTCGAAACGCTGCTTGTCGAAACACAACTGCTCGAAACGCAACTTGTCGAAACACAACTTGTCGAAACACAACTTGTCGAAACGCTGCTTGTCGAAACACAACTGCTCGAAACGCAACTTGTCGAAACGCTGCTTGTCGAAACACAACTTGTCGAAACTCAGCTTGTCGAAACACAACTGCTCGAAACTCAGCTTGTCGAAACGCAACTTGTCGAAACGCTGCTTGTCGAAACACAACTGCTCGAAACGCAACTTGTCGAAACGCTGCTTGTCGAAACACAACTTGTCGAAACTCAGCTTGTCGAAACACAACTGCTCGAAACTCAGCTTGTCGAAACACAACTTGTCGAAACACAACTTGTCGAAACACAACTTGTCGAAACGCTGCTTGTCGAAACACAACTGCTCGAAACGCAACTTGTCGAAACGCTGCTTGTCGAAACGCTGCTTGTCGAAACGCTGCTTGTCGAAACGCAACTGCTCGTTTTGTCGACTACAACCCGGCGGGGCCGGCCTTGTGCCGGCCCTTCAACGATGCGTCGACTTCAACACCAGAGCATGAAACCTCGTTTCAAACATGCCGTCAGCCAGGGCCGACGAACGCATCAATCAATGAAAACGTTGTCGTTACACCACAGCCATCGCCCAACGCAAATCGGCATTGAGGCAACCTTTGGCGATCAGGTCCTTAAGGTGATCAACCCGTTTGTACCGGATGCCTTCGAATTCGTCCAGTTTCAGCCCAACCCGTTGATAGGTCGCATAGAGTTCCTGTGCGCCGCGTTTGGCATCCCATTGGGGTTGGAACGCCGGAATCAGCCGCTGGACTTTATCACAACTTACGCGGTAGGTACGGGCATCGGCACTGGCCCCTTGGGCAAATTCAAGCCGACTCCCAGGTACGGTATCCACCACGATCTGGGCGATGTCCCGAATCTGGTAGTTCTCGTCTGTACGGCCCACGTTGAAGGCCTGGTTCCAGACCACCTCTTCGGGGGCTTGTAGCAGCGCAACAAACGCACGCGAGATGTCTTCGATATGAACGATGGGCCGCCAGGGCGTGCCGTCACTCTTGAGATAAACAAGGCCGGTGGTATAGGCCCAGGCTACCAGGTTATTCAACACCAGATCAAACCGTAAACGGGGCGATACCCCATAGGCCGTGGCATTGCGCAAATAGGTGGGCACGAAGTTCTCATCGGCCAGTTCCGCCACATCCCGCTCAACGAATACCTTGGACCGGCCATAGGGCGTGACGGGGTTGAAGGATGCGGTTTCATCCACGTACCCGTCACCCGCAGCCCCGTAGGTACTGCATGACGAGGAAAACAGGAACCGGCGAACCCCGGCGGCTTTGGCCAACCGGGCCAGATGTACGGAGGCCTCATGGTTGATGTCGTAGGTGAGGTCCGGGTTCAGGTTGCCGAGGGGATCATTGGACAGTGCGGCCAGATGCAGGATAGCATCAAAGCCTGCCAGATCGTGCGCCTCAACATCACGAATGTCTTTTTCAATCGTGGGGATGGAGATGGTGGCCTCGCCGAATGTGGCCGCCCGGTACCAGTCGGTATCCATACCCACTACGTCGTGCCCTTCCTTGAGCAACATGGGGGCCAACAGGGTACCGATGTAGCCCCGGTGGCCGGTCAATAGTACGCGCATGCGTTTGCCTCTTGTTTTCCTTGACGTATGCCGTTCTTCCCGTGTCATCGCGAACCTCGACTGCGTAGCAGGTAGGGTATGGCGATCTCATGCCATGCGGTATTGCCCGAAATAAGATGGCCTCACCGGGTTCACAATGACAACATGAGAGCAGCGTGATTATTCAATGAACTATACAGTTTGCAATCGAGCACGGGGGCCCGGCACAGTAGGTTCGGCGGGGATGTCCCAGACTTTCCACGGGGCGTGGCCCGATTGCCAAAGGGTTTCCAAAATGTGTTTCTCCCGGAGGGTGTCCATACATTGCCAGAACGATGTATGCTTGTAGGCCATCAACTCCCCATCCCGTGCCAGTCGTTCAAGGGGATCCCGTTCCCACTGGGTATCATCGCCGTTGATGTAGTCAAAGATGCCGGGTTCGAGCACGAAAAACGCGCCGTTGATCCAGCCTTCGGCGGTCTGGGGTTTTTCCGAGAAGCGGGTTACGGAACTGTTGTCGAGTTCCAGGTGGCCGTACCGGGCCGGGGGCCTAACGATGGTCATCGTGGCGAGCCGCCCATGGGCGCGGTGAAAGGCCAGTAATTTGTGAAGATTCACATCGGATACCCCGTCGCCCCAGGTGAGCATGAAGGGTTCGTCTCCGATGTAGGGTTGCAGGCGTTTGATGCGCCCGCCGGTCATGGTCGGGATGCCGGTATCAATCAGGCCGACGTTCCAGTCCGGTTTGTACCCGCCCTTGTGCTGGGTAACCTCACCGCTGCGGAGATTGACGGTCAGGTTGCTGTTGAGGGCGCAGTAGTCCACCATATACTTTTTGATGACCTCGCCCTTGTACCCCAGCGCAATCAGAAAATCCTGAAAGCCGTAGTGGGCGTAGTGCATCATGATGTGCCACAAAATGGGGCGTCCGCCGATTTCGACCATCGGCTTGGGCTTGATATGGGTTTCTTCGGCCAGGCGTGAGCCGCGTCCACCGGCAAGAATGGCTACCTTCATAGGACTTGGATTCAAGGGGTCAATTAACCAGCGTCAACTGACCAATGGAAGAAACGGGATAGGTACTTGGGCTCGGCTCGGCCTGGGTTGTACCGGGCAGCCGGGCCTGTACCTCCTCTATAAAATCAACCGCGATGGCCCCCCAGTTGAGGCGGGTGCGTACCACTGCTGTTCCGGCTTGCCAGGCTGACATGTGTTCGGGCTTGGCAAGGCGAAGCAGGCCGGCGGCCACTTCTTGCGGATCGTCTGGATTGTCGATCACCATGCCACAATCGTGAGCCCGCACGATTTCAGCGAAGTTGGTTTCTCGGCTCACCATGATAGGGGTACCGAGCAACAGCGATTCGCGCAGGGCACGCGGAGAGCCATCCCACCGCGAGAGCAGGGCCGAGGCATCCGCATCCCGCAGGGGTGTCTTGCTGCCTGGCACATAATCCCCGGCGTACAGCACCCGTGCCCAATCTTGCAGACTGTGGGTATCGATAAACTGCTGGGCCAACAGAGAGCCTTCCCGGTAGTCCGGCCCACACAGGAACAGTCGGAACGGAAGGGCATCTCCCTGCCATGTATCCCGCACGGAGCGTACCCCCTCGAGGAGGCGGTCCAGGCCCTTGTAGTGCCAGTCCAGCCGACTCCAAACAATGAAGTTGGGGACGGCATCTTGGTATCCCAGCACCTCCCGGAAAAAGTGCCGGGTATCGGTCTGGGACGGGTTAATTTCATCTACGCCCCAGGGCAACGTCAGGAAATCCTGATCCGGGCGGTGGTAATACAACTGAAACTGCCTGCGTTCTTCGGAGGAGAGGACGGCCACATAATCACAATGGTGGGCCATGTACCGGCCCAGCGTCTGCATAAACCCCTTCTTGAGGTAGGGATTGAGTCGATTGGCGACGCGCTGCCGGAGGCGGTCCCGGTTGATCATCTGGGCTTCCAGTTCACGCACATCACAGCCGTGGGTAAAGACCTTTCCTTCCAGGGCGCTATCCCATACCTGCGCCAGGGGATGCAAAATGACCGGGATGCTGTGCCGCCGGGCCTGCCGAACGACCAGCATATTGTCATGAATAAAAAACCCGATCACCAGCACAACGTCCGGGTGTTCGGTTTTCATGTGGGCACCCAGGGCACGGGAAAGCGCAGGCAGGTTACGGTAGGTGCGTCGGGAGACCAACGCCAGTTCAGGAAAGGCGTGCGGCGTTGTTTCGCCCCAGAGGGTTACCGCATGGGAACGGGCCAAGTGCTGAGCCAGGTGTCGGATTCCGATAGGGGCTCCACCTTGCTGAAAGGCATCATTATAAAAAATAGAAACGCGCATGGAGTTTAGGCCAGGGATGCAACCGCCAGAGAATCAATAAGCGCCAGACCCGTTATAGACGACGCGAATGGTTCGGATAAGGATCACCACGTCGAGCCACATAGACCAGTTGCGTACGTAGTAGGCATCCCACCGTTCCATACCCTGCGTTCCGGCATCGCTCCGGCCGGAGACCTGCCAGAGACCCGTTAGGCCTGGGCGGATGCGTTCGCGCAGGGCGCGGACCCGAGGATCGAGGTCTTCTTCATGGTACGGCGGCAACGGGCGCGGACCCACCAGCGACATCTCGCCCCGGAGGACGTTGATCAGTTGCGGGATTTCATCGAGGCTCAACCGGCGCAAGATCCGACCGACGCGTGTAACGCGTGGGTCTTTCTTCAATTTGAATGTCGTTTCCCATTCCTCACGCAGTGCATCATTTTCAGCCAAACGTTTTTTAAGCACGTTCTCGGCATTGGGCACCATCGTCCGAAACTTCAGCGTCTGGAACATCTGGCCATCCAAACCACTCCGCACTTGCCGGAACAGCGGTGAACCGCCGTCTTCGAGTTTAATCGCCAGTGCCAGCAACAGGCACAGGGGTACCCAGAACGGGGCCAGCACAAGGGTAATCACAATATCGGCTGCCCGCTTGACGCCCTGTGCCAAGGGGCTTACGAGGTTGGAGGTGATTTCCAGTCCGAGAATACCACTCAGGTCACGCGGACGCACCCAGAGGGAGGGAATCTCAAACAGGTTTGGGATGAGCATCACCGTCCGGTAGCGGGATAACGGGCCTTCGAGCAACGCAACCAACTGCTCCCGTTCCAGACCCGGCATTGCCAGAATAGCAACCGGAGCCGAGTTTGAGAACAGATGCGTTCCGCCCACTACCTGAACTGAACCAACCTGGCTACCCCAGGTATCGGGGTTGTCGTCAAAAATACCAACGGGTTTGTAGCCGAGGCCCTGTTCCTTTTGCAAGAGTTCTACCACCTGCGTACCTGTAACCCCGGCGCCGTAGACCACCGTCGGAACGCCCCAGTAGCCGAATTTGACCAGCATGGTTTTTACCCGCATCCGGGTAAAGGGCACCAGCACCAGGCTCAAGACAAAAGCGATACTCAGCGTCAGGCGGCTGGTCAGCAGGGATTGCTGACTCAGAAACAGTGCCACGGCAATCATGCCAAACACAGCCATGAGCAACAAAGACACACGGCGCAGTTCTTCCACCGGTCCAAGACCCCAACTCGGAAGCAAGCGGCCCAGCAGGGCACCGCCCCACCACACCAGCGGCAGGAGCCAACTCCACGACGGGATCACCGGATCTCCAAACCACCAGACGCGAAAGGCACCGGCAGCCACCATAGCCACGGCCAACGCCACAGCATCACCCATAGCCAGCGCCAATGCATTGAACAACCGGTAGCGCAGGTACAAAAACCCACCGCCGTTGGCCCGGATGGGCCGAGCGCTGTGCTCGTGCGTCGTGATATGTGCAACTTCCGAAATAGCCATCGAGCGAGGCATTCGATCAGGGGGTGATGTTCATGTGGCAGAAGATCGGTACCTCCGGTTCTGCCACCACTTTTATCATCGTCACAGCCTGTGCAGGAAGCGGAAAGCAGCCGAAGCAGGTTATACCTGTACTGCGTCTACATCAACCACCCGATTCTTGAAATAATCCAGGGTCCGTTTGAGACCGTCGCGGCGGGCTACACGGGGTTCCCACCCGAGTAAGGTGCGGGCCTGGGTAATATCCGGCTGCCGCACTTTGGGGTCATCAGCAGGCAGATCCTTGAAGGAAATCGTGCTTTTGCTCCCGGTAAGTTCAAGAATTTCATTGGCAAATTCCAGGATGGAAATTTCGTCCGGGTTGCCAATGTTGACCGGAGTGGTGACATCGCTCATTAGGAGGCGATAAATGCCCTCGACGAGGTCGTCCACGTAGCAGAAGGAGCGGGTTTGGCTACCATCGCCAAATACCGTAAGGGGCTGCCCGTTCAGCGCCTGGCTCATAAAGTTCGGCAGGGCACGGCCATCGTTCAGACGCATGCGCGGCCCGTAGGTATTAAAGATGCGAATAATGCGCGTCTCGACGCCGTGGTACCGGTGGTAGGCCATGGTCATTGCTTCGGCAAATCGTTTTGCTTCATCGTAGACGCCACGCAACCCGACCGGATTCACGTTGCCCCAGTAGGTTTCGGACTGCGGGTGAATCAGTGGGTCCCCGTAAACTTCGCTGGTGGAGGCAATCAAAAAACGAGCCCCTTTGGCCTTGGCCAATCCCAGCGCCTTGTGGGTACCCAGTGCCCCAACCTTGAGGGTTTGGATGGGGTACTTAAGGTAATCAAATGGCGAGGCCGGGCTGGCAAAGTGCAGTACGTAATCCAGCGGACCTTCGACGTAGATATAGTCGGTCACATCATGTTTGATGAGCCGAAAGTTTGTATTGCCGATCAGATGGGCAATGTTGTCAGGGCTGCTGGTGATGAAGTTGTCCATACAAATCACCTCGTGCCCTTCCGCAAGGAAGCGTTCGCAGAGGTGAGACCCCAGGAAGCCGGCGCCTCCGGTAATCAAGGTACGTGGTTTCCGATTGCTCATGTGTGTTCTCCTTTATTCAGTAGCCGGGCGCGTGTCAGGCCAGGCCTTTGTGTGTCATAACGTACATGGGAACGGCCGGCTTGTAATGGGGGCGCCCCATGGAAAAATACGTAAACCCGAGCTTTGCCATGTATTGGGGGTCATACAGGTTCCTGCCGTCAAAAATAACGGGTTGATTCAGGCTCTGTAACATACGCATAAAATCAAGCCGACGGAACTGTGGCCATTCTGTACAAACCACCAGCACATCAGCCCCTTCCAACGCACCGTAACGGTCGTCGGCGTAGGTAATGGCATCTCCTAAAACGGCTTGGGTCGATTCGTTGGCTTCAGGATCATAGGCCTGCACTTCGGCCCCGAGGGCCAGCAGGTCGCGGATGATACTGTGCGCCGGGGCTTCCCGAACGTCATCGGTATTGGGCTTAAAGGCCAGGCCCCAAACCGCTACACGGCGCTGGGCCAGCGATCCGCCGAAGTAGGTCAGCATGCGCTCTACCATCCGGTGACGTTGCCGGGCATTGACGGTCAGTACAGGTTGCAAGGTGTCAAAAGCGCAGCCCTGGGCATCGGCCATGGTGAGCATAGCCTGGACATCCTTAGGAAAGCAGCTTCCTCCAATGCCGATACCGGCGTACAGGTTGTGCCGGCCGATCCGGCTGTCCCGCCCGAGGCCCATGCGTACATCGTCTACGTCGGCCCCGAGGCGCTCACACAGGTTGGCAACTTCGTTCATGTACGAGACCTTGAGGGCAAGAAAAGCGTTGGCGGCATACTTTGTCAACTCGGCCGAGCGTTCGCGCATCACCAAAATGGGACAATCCTGTCTGGTAAAGGGGGCATACAGCCGGGTCATGGCCTTGGTGGCCTGCGGACCGGCCTTGCCCACGATGATGCGCTCCGGGCACATAAAATCCCGAATGGCAGATCCGGCGCGTAAAAACTCGGGGTTGGCCACCACATCAAAATCCAGGCTGGTGGTCAGCCCCATCCCCTTAAGCTGGTTCCGAAGCAAGGCCGTGGTTCCCACCGGAACGGTACTTTTGACCACGATGATCTTGTACCCTTCCCCCCGGTTTCGGAGCAATACTTCCCCAATGTGTTGCACGACCTGAGCAACGGCTTCAAGGTCGGGCGTACCGTCAGCCTGGGCCGGCGTAGGCAAAGCCAGAAAAATCACTTCTGCGTGCCGGACGGCGGCTGCCATGTGGGTGGTAAAGGACAGGCGACCTTCGTCCAGATTCCGGGTCAACATGCGATCCAGTCCGGGTTCAAATATGGGGCACTGGCCGTCTTGCAAGCGTTCAATTTTGCGAGCATCGTGATCCACACAAACAACGGTGTGGCCCATTTCAGCCCAGCTTGTGCCGGAAACCAGTCCTACGTACCCGGTACCAATGATCGATAAATTCATGTAGTGGGGATGTCTTGACGACGGGTAAATCTCTGTGCGCAATGATCGACTTAACCCTCGTCACATCCGGGCCGTATTGCGTAATGCGTAATGCGTAAAGGCGGTCTCCCTTACACATTACGCAGTACGAACTACGTTTTTACTTTATCGCCCGGCTCATCTCCAGCATGCGTTCGATGGGTTGCAGGGCACGCAGCCGAAGCGGCTCCGGCATGGTGATTTCAGGTTGTTCGTGTTTGAGGCAGAGGTAAATCTTCTCCAGCGTGTTGAGCCGCATATGCGGACACTGATTGCAGGCACATCCGTTCTCGGGCGGGGCCGGGATGAACGTTTTGCCTGGACAATCCTTGCGCATCTGATGCAAAATTCCCTCCTCGGTGGCCACAATGAACGTGTCGTTGGCGCTCTCGCGGGCGTACCGGCGGATGTTGCTTGTTGAGCCGATAAAGTCGGCGTGGCGCAATACGGCTTCCTCACATTCGGGGTGGGCCAGTACTTCGGCACCGGCGTGGCGCACCTTGAGCCGGAGGATTTCCCGCTCGCTGAATACCTCATGCACGATGCACGAGCCGTTCCAGAGCACCATGTCCCGGCCCGTCACCTTGGACAAATACCGGCCCAGGTTTTGATCGGGCGCAAAGATGATGGGTTGGTCTTCAGGAATCTGCCGGACGATGTGCTCGGCGTTGGACGAGGTACAGATGATGTCGCTGAGTGCCTTTAGCCCGGCGGAGCAGTTGATGTAGGAAATCACGATGTGGCCGGGATGCTTTTCCTTAAAGGCGGCAAACAGATCCGGCGGACACGAATCCGACAAGGAACATCCGGCGTTCAGATCGGGCAAGATGACCTTCTTGGCCGGGTTCAGGATTTTAGCGGTCTCGGCCATAAAGTGAACCCCGGCAAACAGGATCACGTCGGCATCGGTTTCGGCGGCTTGCCGGGAGAGGCCGAGGGAATCCCCGATGTAATCGGCAATGTCCTGGATGTCCGGCTCCTGGTAATAATGGGCCAGCAGGACGGCGTTTTTTTCTTTCTTGAGGCGTTCGATTTCTTCGAACAAGTCAAGGGTGGGATCTATGGCTTCATCGACGTAGCCGAGCGGCAACGTCGGGTGTTGGTCCAGGTCTAAAAGCATGGAGCTTAACAGGTGTGGGCGAGAAAAATTGTCGATTGTCAATGGTCAATGGTCAACGGTTTTCACTCATTGACAATTGACAATTGGCTATTGACCATTGACAATTCTCTTGCTGTCTTAACTCACAAATTCTATGCCGGGTCCTGAAGCGGTGGTTCAGCGGGTGGAGCCACCGTTTCTTCATCCGGTTCATGGACGGTGCCGTCCACGATATGCAACACCCGGTCGGCGAGGGCAGCCAGGGTTGGGTTGTGCGTGGCAATGATGAAGGTTTGCCCCAGGGTGCGGCTCAGACGAATGACTTCCTGATGAAGCCGGTCGGCGGTGCGGGTGTCCAGGTTGCCGGTGGGTTCATCTGCCAGGACCAGCGCCGGGGCATTCATCAGGGCGCGGGCTACGGCCACACGCTGTTGCTCGCCACCGGAGAGTTGGGCGGGACGGTGTTCCAGGCGGTGCCCCAACCCCAACAAGTTCAGGAGTTCCTCGGCCCGGACGCGGGCGTCCCGCATTGGCTGGTGCTGAATCAGGGCCGGCATGGCTACATTCTCAACGGCGCTAAACTCGGGCAAGAGATGATGAAACTGGAAGACGAAGCCGATGGAGGTATTCCGAAACGCGGCCAGTTCGGCATCGTTTTTTTTGAAGATGTCCTCTCCCTTGAACAACACGGTGCCGCTGGTGGGCCGGTCCAGTGCCCCCAACACGTGCAGTAGGGTACTTTTGCCGGTACCACTCTCCCCGACCACAGCCACCACTTCCCCGGCTGCTACTTGAAAGGAGACTTCTTTTAGCACTTCCAGTTCACCGGTCGTGGCTGCCGGATAGGTTTTGCGTATGGCACGCGCCTCTAGGAGCATAACGATCCGGTTAGGTTTTAGTCCCGGCGTTCGATTTCGTACTTGTTTAGCTTGTTATACAGGTGGGAACGCTGAATGCCGATGGCTTCGGCGGTCCGGCTGATGTTCCAGTCATACTGTTCGAGCTTGCGCTGGATAAACAGTTTCTCGGCCTGGTCCCGGAAATCGCTGAACTGATCGCACTCATCAAGCATCTGTATGAGTGGATTGCTGCTGCTGCTCCCAGGGGTGACATACCGGTCCACTTCCTGAGGGGCAATGGTGTTGCCTTCGCTCAAAATCAGGAGACGCTCGACCACGTTGTGCAACTCACGTACGTTGCCGCGCCAGTTGAGGTGTTTGAGCTTATGCAAGGCTTCCGGCGAGAAGGTTTTCTGGGGTAATCCGTTGCGACGGGCCAACCGACTGACGAAATACTCGGCCAGTTGGGGAATATCATCGCGGCGCTCCCGAAGTGGTGGTACATGGATCAGGATGACGCTGAGGCGGTGGTAGAGGTCGTCCCGGAATTCATGGGCTTCCATCGCCTCCAGCAGGTTCTTGTTGGTGGCCGCCACAATGCGTACATCGACCGGAATGGAGCGGTCTCCGCCCACCCGATAAATCCGGTTTTCCTGAAGTGCCCGCAGCACCTTGGCCTGTGCCGACAGGCTCATGTCGCCAATTTCATCCAGAAACAGCGTGCCCCCACTGGCCAACTCAAACTTGCCGATGCGTTGCTTGGTTGCCCCTGTAAACGAGCCTTTCTCATGCCCGAAGAGTTCACTTTCGATCAGTTCACTCGGAATAGCCGCACAGTTGACCTCGATCAACCGACCGTCGCTGCGGTTGGACTGGTAGTGCATCCACCGGGCCACCAGTTCCTTGCCGGTCCCCGGCTCACCGGTAATCAGGACGCGGGCTTCCGTGGGGGCCACCCGTTGAATGGTATCCTTCACCCGTTGCATGGCCGGGCTATCCCCGAGTAACGGTGTCAGTTCGTGTTTTTGCTCGGCGATGGCCTGTTTCATCTGGCGGTTTTCCGTCTCCAGATGGCCCCGGTCCAGAGCGTTGCGTACGGTGAGAAGCAATCGGTTGAGGTCCGGCGGTTTTTCGATAAAGTCGAACGCCCCGAGGCGGGTGGCTTCTACAGCCGTTTCGATGGTGCCGTGCCCGGAAATCATCACCACGGGCAGTTCGGGAATTTCCTCCTTGACGAGTTTTAGTACCTCCATCCCGTCCCGTTTGGGCATTTTGACATCCATCAGCACAAGGTCATATGGCGTCGAGTGGATGGCTTTCAGGGCGGCCTCGCCATCTTCTGCCTCGGCAATGCCATAGCCTTCGTATTCCAGAATTTCGCGGAGGGTACGGCGGATGCTCTGTTCGTCATCTACAACAAGAAGGGTCGGGCCGGGCATAGGTTTTTGGTTTGGCTCCCGTTGGTCGCGGGGGTGGGCTCACTGCGTTCGCGGGGGGTGTCCATTCAAATTAAAGTCATCGTAAGCGCAACGTTGTATTTATCGAGCGCATGCGAGTCGGATTCATTACAAAGCGAAACTACCGGATGCGTAGCTAATCTACAACCGAGCCACGCGAGCTTCACATAGCATCCAAACCCCCGGTGTCTAATTATCTCACTTCACCAGCGTTAGCGAACGAGTTTGTTCGAAGGCAATGCCTGCAAAGCCCTGCACCAACAAACGGTAGTAGTACGTTCCACTGGCGAGGCTGGATGCGTTGAACGGAACGGCATACCACCGTCCGGCATCTTGAAACCCCTGGGCAAGGGTAGCCACTTCGGCGCCAGCCCGGTCATAGACCTTGAGGGTCACGATGCCCTCCTGGTCCAAAAAATACCGGATGGTGGTCGACTGACTAAAAGGGTTGGGAAAGGTCTCCGTAGCGATGAATCGGTCCGGCCGCTCAATGGTCACTTCCGTAAAGGCCAATCGTTGTTCACGGCCATTCTCGTTTTCGGCGATCAGGCGATAGACGGCGGTGCCGGGTAAGCTCACGAAGGCATCAGTAAAGGTATCCGGCACGGCCCCTTCATCCTGAAAAATTACGCGGGTTTCGTCTTCGTAGGTCCGTTCAATGCGGTACCGGGTAACGCCGTTGGCCTGGAAAAACGCCCAGTTGAGTTGAACCACCCCGGCTTCATCCACGCTGGCTTCTAGGGTGGCCTGGCCGAGGGGTTCATTGCCCACCAGCAACAATTGACTCACAGCCGTGCGGAGTTCAGGCAAGCGGGCGTAGTTGTTGTCTCCAGGGCAGGCCGTATTGCCGAAGTCCCGGTGCCCCCGGATCTGCGACGGCTCCACGCCATATCGATCGCTCATATAGGCAAACAGGTTGACGTAGGCCTCCCAGGCTTCGAGGGTAATTTCGTCTCGGCAATAGGACCCTTCTGGTGGATGAAAACACCCGAGTAAACACACCCCAATGTTGCCTCGGTTGGCCCCTCCGGCATGGGCCCCCTGGATCAGGGCCGGTGCGCTCTCCCAGGAGAGGTTGTCGTTTTGAAAGGGCCGGCCCTGGTAGATGTTGCCGGCCAGATCAATCACAAAGTGGTAGCCGATGTCGCTCCATCCCCGACCGTTCTGGTGGAAGTCCTGAATGGCTTTTACCTGTTGAAGTCCTTCCTCAAGATTGGTGGCCTTGAACCCGGCGGCATGGTGAAAGGTCATGTAGTCATACGTCGGGCGCGCCAGGGGAATCGGATCTCCGTTAAACGGGGCTGCCCCCCACGCGCTACGCCGGATGAGGGGCGGGGGTATGATTTCTTGTGTGCCTTTGGCCGGGGCATCGGCTTCAGCCCCATCGACAGGGGTACGATCAGCGTCGTTGCGGTTGTCAAATACGCCGGTACGGCTCAGGTGGAGTTCGACACCAGCATCTACGGTAAACCGAAGCGTGAAGGGTTGATTTGTATGAACCACATTGCTCCGGTACGCGGCCATGAACCCGCCGTCCGTTATGGAGCGCACGATGTAGAGCGGCTGCCATTCGGCCTGTTTACCCAGACGGACGGCTCCTCCCAATACCTCGGCATCGGTGAATCCCTGTACGGCAATACCGGTAAATGCGTAGGATTGGGCCTCGGCTTCATACGTAACGACGGCCTGCTTGCCCTGCACCTCAATCTGTGCAGGTGAAAGTGTAACCGGCCGATCTGCCACGTCGCCGATGCCCTGGGCAAAGAGCATAGGATGCGTACACAATACAAAAATCAAACCCAAAAGTAACCGCTTCATACCCTCACTTAATTGTCGATTGACCATTCATTTATTTTCGTTCCTTACAACGCACCCAGGCTCATAAAGATGCATCCGCCGGATCCTTCCGGAACCCGTTTCGTGCAACCCCACCTTCGCCTGGCTTCTACCTGTTTTTATGTAGCTAAACAGGGGCATCACGTTACCGTTTCCCTCACCTTATGACCGTCCTCCTGACCGGCAGCAGTGGCTACCTTGGCACCTACCTGAGCAAGTACATCGCCAACCGGTGCACGCTGCATACAGCACATTATACGCACCCTCCGGTGTGCGGTCATCCCGTGGCCCTTAACCTTGCTGATCGTGATGCGGTACGGCAAGGTATCCAGGCCCTGGCACCCGATGTGGTGATCCATACCGCCGCCGTCAACCCCGGCTTCGGCACAGCGGATCAGATGCATGCCGTCAATGCCCTCGGCGCAGGTTATGTAGCCGAAGGTGCTGTTCAGGCCGGGGCACGTCTGATCCACGTCTCTACCGACATCGTCCACAGTGGCCGCAATGCCCCCTACACCGACGAGGCTCCCCCTACCCCGATCAACGACTACGGCCAATCCAAGGCCGATGGAGAAGCCGCCGTACGGACCCATCACCCTGAGGCCACAATCGTACGCACCTCGCTCATTTATGGCATTCAAACAATGGACCGGGGTACTGCTGGATTTGCCCAAAAACTGGCGACCGGGAAACCGTTAAAGTTGTTCACCGATGCCATCCGTCAGCCGATATTTTTGAAAACCCTCTCTGAATCCCTTTGGCGCTTGACCCGCATCCCGTATCCTGGTATCCTCAATGTGGCTGGTCGGCAAGCCTTGAGCCGGGCGGCGTTTGGCCGAAAGATGCTGGCCTACTGGCAGGTCGAAGGCCGGGCGCGTGTGCAACCCGGTCGGGCCGCTGCGATCTCAGACCGTATCCCGCTGGACCTGCGCCTCAACATTGCCCGCGCCGAAGCCTTGCTTCAGATGGTGTTGCCGGGTGTGGATGAAGTCCTTGCGCGCCATGAAACGGATCCGCCTGCACGTGACACGTATTAACGATATAATAATCCCCCAGCGGTTCGGCCTGTCGTAGTTTGGGTTGATCCCCTTGGCCTTTCGCGTTGAATACATCCTTATGGAATCTCCTCCTGTGCCGCCGGCCGGTATTTCCCACACCAGCCGGGGCCTGTTTTGCAACCGGACTCTGAACATGCGTAGCCTGAAAGCCATCGGCTATGACATGGACTATACCCTCATCCATTACCATGTGGCCGAATGGGAAAGCTGTGCCTTCTCCTATTTGAAGGAACGTCTGCTGGATGGGAACTGGCCGGTGCGCGACCTGACCTTTGACCCTGAAATGGCCATCCAGGGCCTGATCATCGACCTGGAACGGGGCAACATCGTCAAGGCCAACCGGTTCGGCTATATCAAGCGGGCCTACCACGGCACCCGGCCGATTGGCTACGATACCCTACGGCGGATTTATACCCAAACCCTCGTCGACCTCAGCGAACCCCGATGGGTGTTCCTCAATACCCTCTTTGCCATCTCGGAAGCCAGCTTCTACATGCAGTTGGTAGACCTCCTGGACCAGGGCGTCCTCTCCCGTGCGATGGGTTATGCCGACCTGTACCAATCCGTCCGGCACGCCCTCAATCAGACCCACATCGAAGGCCGCCTCAAGGCCGAAATCATCGCTGACCCCGAACGATTCGTCGATCTCGACCCCGATACCCCGCTGGCCCTGCTCGATCAAAAACGGGCGGGCAAGAAGGTCATCCTCGTCACCAACTCCGAATGGGAATATGCGGCTCCGATGCTGAACTTCGCGTTCAACCGGTTCTTGCCCGAGGGCATGACGTGGCGGGAGTTGTTCGACCTCTCCATTGTGGGCGCCCGCAAACCGGATTTCTTTATGGTCCAATCGCCTGCCTATGAGGTCGTCAACAACGACGGCTTACTCCGGGAAAGCCGGGGCTTGCTGGAGCAGGACAAGGTGTATGTGGGTGGCCATGCCGGGCTGGTCGAAGAAAGCCTCGGCCTCAACGGCGAACAAATACTGTACGTTGGGGACCATATGTTCTCGGACGTACGCATTTCGAAGAAGATTGTCCGCTGGCGCGCGGCCCTGATTTTGCGTGAGTTGGAAGAAGAAATCCAAGCCTTGCAAGGGTTTGAACCCAAACAACGCCAGCTCTCCGACCTGATGACCCGAAAAGTCCAACTGGAAGGCGAACTGTCACAGATTCGGCTGGAAACCCAGCGCAACCGACATGGGTACGGCCCCCAAACCGGCCGCAGCCCGGAGGTCCTCGAAACAGCCATCCAGGCCCTGCGCACCCGGCTCATCGAACTCGACACCCAGATCGCCCCCCTCGCTAAAGCAGCAGGCCAACTCCGCAACCCGAACTGGGGCCTGCTGCTCCGGGCCGGCAATGACAAAAGCCACCTCGCCAGCCAACTCGAACGCTACGCGGACATCTACACCTCGCGGGTTTCGAATTTTCTCTCCAGCACCCCGTACGTTTACCTCCGCTCCCAACGCGGAAGCCTGCCGCATGAGTTTTAGTGCGTCGCACGTAAATCGCGTAAGCGATTTATATTCCGCATCGGCTCCTCGGGAACGTCTACTACTTTGACGGCAGGCAAGACATCCAAAAGTCCGTGTACAGCGCGTTTTTGTTCGGCCAGAAGAGTGTCTATGATGGGCAAAACAGAGGGGGCATAGCACCCACATAACGGATGCAACCGGCCATCGGGCGTTCGGGCAATAACCGCGCAGAATTCAGGGGTCCGAGCAGCCAGCAATGCGTGAAGTACATTGGTTGTAATGAACGGCACATCGCAGGGCAGGACCAGCACCCACGGCGTTTGGGCTGCGCGGAGGCCAGCCTGCAACCCGGCCAAAGGCCCGGCATCTTCCTGTTCATCCTGTACAATCTGGGCCGGAATGGAATAGCGGATGGGGTTCGCTCCTCCTGCAACCAACACAGGATCGGCCACGGTGGAGAGGGCTTCAAAGACATGCCCAATGAGGGGTTTGCCCTGCCACTGGTACAGGGCTTTATCCACCCCAAAACGCTGGCTCCCCCCCCCGGCCAGGATGAGGCCGGTGGGCTTATGTTGAACCTTTATCTGCATGTGACGTACATTTTAGTACTTGTATATACGTCAACTGAATAACACGATGCAAACCAAATTGACTTTACGGCTTGAGGCACAGCTCATCGAAGACGCCAAGACCTATGCACGCAAACGCGGCAAATCCGTTTCCCAGATTGTGGCCGATTACTTTGCCTTGCTCGCTGCACATGCACCCAAGGGGGCCGAGCCCTTGCCCCCTGTTGTACGTGCGCTCAAAGGCGCCCTGGCCGACTATGATGTAGGTGAGCCTGATTACCGGAAGTATCTTGAAGAGAAATACCTGTGACCATTCTGTTTGACACCAACGTGGTACTGGACGTGCTACTGGACCGGCCTCCCCATGCAGCCGTGGGTGCTGCACTCTTTACAGCCGTACACCGGGGTACCCTGCGCGGCCTTTTGGGTGCCACAACCATTACGACCATTCATTACCTGGCTCAGAAAACCAAAGGAGATGCGGAAGCGCGCAAACACATTGAGGCCCTGCTGTCCCTTTTTGAAGTGGCACCCGTAGACCGTGCGACCCTCAGAGGTGCATTACACTCCGGGCTACCCGACCATGAAGATGCCGTCCTCTATGAAGCGGCCCAACGCGCCGGTGCCGATGGCATTGTAACCAGAGACTCCAAAGATTTTTCAGGTGCTAAACGGCGGATCTACAGTCCGGTTGAATTGCTTTCGATCATCCAGACGATGCAACGCAACGTTTGAACTTCATACGGCCTCCCGTATGCTGACGACCACTGATTTGGAGGCGGGGGTGTTGCTCTTGGCGGCGGTTGCGTCGATGGGGACCAACACGTTGGCCTCGGGGAAATAGGTGGCTACGCAGCGGCGGGGAATGGTATAGGGCACCACCCGAAACGCCCGGCCTACCCGTTCTTCGCCTTTATACTGGCTGATCAGGTCCACCACCTGTTGGGCATCTAACCCGGCTTCGGCCATGTCTTCCAGGTGCATCAACACCACGCGCCGTCCACCATGGATGCCCCGGTAGCGGTCGTCCAGGCCGTAGATGGTGGTATTGTATTGATCATGGCTGCGGATGGTCATCATCACGTATTGCCCTTTTTCCAGCGGGTAGCGGGGTATGGGATGCACCGTGAATTTGGCCTTGCCCGTATCGGTGTTGAACACACCGTCCCGTGCGGCATTGGGCAGGTAAAACCCGCCCGGTTCCCGAACACGCTGGTTGTATGCCTTAAACCCCGGCACGGTGTGGGCAATCAGGTCTCGCACGGTATCATAGTTGGCAGTCCAATCCTTCCAGAATAGCTCCTCCCGCTCCCCCAGCGTGGCCTGGGCCAAACGGGAGACAATCACCGGTTCACTCAACAGGTGTTCAGAAGCAGGAGGCAGTGTACCCTCGGAGGTGTGGACAATCCCCATCGAGTTTTCGACGCTTACAAACTGGGGCTTTCCTTGCTGAACATCTTCCTCTGTACGCCCCAGGCACGGCAAGATTAAGGCCTGGGTGCCGGTAACGAGGTGCGCCCGGTTCAACTTGGTCGATACATGCACCGTGAGGCGGCAGTTTTGCAACGCCTCAGCGGTATACCGGGTGTCCGGCGAGGCGGACAAAAAATTACCCCCCAGCGCAATGAATACCTTGGCTTCCCTGCTGTGCATGGCCTTGATGGCCTCGACGGTATCAACCCCGTTGTTTCGCGGCGGCTCAAAACCAAACGTTTTCGCCAAAGCATCCAGAAAAGCTGGTTTAGGCCGTGGCGTAATGCCGACCGTCCGATCCCCCTGTACATTGCTGTGACCCCGCACCGGACAGGCCCCGGCACCCGGTTGCCCGATGGCCCCGCGCATCAACAACAGGTTCACGCAGGCTTGCACGTTGGCAACGCCATTTTCGTGCTGGGTGAGCCCCATTGCCCAACAGATGATGATGCGTTCCGTCCCGGCCACATGGTGCGCCACATCATAGATTTGCTCCCGCCCGATCCCGCTCTCCTCCACGATCACCCCCCAATCGGCCTGGCGAAGGTCTTCGGCGAAGGCTTCAAATCCCTGGGTCTTCGCCCGGATAAAGTCCAGGTTCAAGACCGAACCGGGCACCCGATCCTCGGCTTCGAGCAGCGCCTTCATGATGCCCTTGAGCAGTGCAACGTCCCCATTGATGCGCACCTGTAGAAACTGATCTGCCAATGCCGCACCGTTGCCGATCCACCCACCGGGGGTTTGTGGGTGTTTGAACCGTTTGAGGCCAACCTCGGGCAATGGATTGATGTGGATGATCTGTGCCCCGTTGGCCTTGGCCTGTTGCAATGTGCCGAGCATCCGGGGGTGATTGGTACCGGGGTTTTGCCCGACCACCAGAATCAGATCCGCCTCGTCAAAATCGGCGAGGGTGACGGTGCCTTTGCCGACGCCGATCACTTCGCTGAGGCCCACCCCGCTCGATTCATGGCACATGTTCGAGCAATCGGGCAGGTTGTTGGTGCCGAAGGCGCGGACGAACAGTTGATACAGATAAGCAGCTTCGTTGCTGGTCCGGCCCGAGGTGTAGAAAATCGCCTCATCGGGGCGGTCCAGCCGGTTGAGTTCAAAGGCAATTAAGGCAAATGCTTCGGCCCAGTCGATAGGGGTATAATGTTCGGCTTCCGACCGCAAGACCATCGGATGGGTAAGCCGCCCCTGCTTGCCGAGCCAATGGTCCGTTTGTTCGGATAATTGGGCGATGGAATGCTGTGCGAAGAAGGCAGGGGTGACGCGTTTTAGGGTGGCTTCTTCGGCCACGGCCTTGGCTCCGTTTTCGCAGTATTCGCCTAGCTTAGACCGCTCTCCATCCGGGTCCGGCCAAGCACAACCGGGACAGTCGAACCCGTCTTTCTGGTTTACATCGCGCAGCACCTTCAGGCCGTGCATTAATCCCATTTCTTCCCGGATGTGTTTGAGGGCTACCCGCACGCCGGTCGGCCCGGCAGCCACTTCCGGGGGCGCACTGAGCTGCACGTCGTTGGGCTCCAGCGGGGGTTCTATCCGAACAGGTGATGCGGCATCATCAGACATGGGCGTACAGGTTTCGGATGCGGAAGATCAGAGGGTGGGCAGCGTGTAGGCCGGGGCGACGTCCAGGCCGGTATAGACGTTGTATCGGCCCGCCCGTACGAACCCCAGCAACGTTACGCCAAAAGACCGGGCCAACTCAACCGCCAAACTCGATGGCGCACCAACAGCCGCCACAATCGAAAGCCCGGCGATAATGGCTTTTTGCAACAACTCGAAACTGGCCCGGCCACTCAGGAGCAGCATCCGGTCCCGGAGTGGCAGCGTCCCGGCCTGGACGTGGTGGCCGACGAGTTTATCGAGTGCGTTGTGCCGCCCTACATCCTCACAATGCATCAGCAAATTGCCGTCCAGGTCAAACAGCGCGGCGGCGTGAAGCCCCCCGGTACGGTTAAAGACGGTCTGGGCATCGGCCAGGCGCTCCGGCAAGGCATGTAGAATATCAGCAGGAGGCAATCCAAGGGGCTGCACGGCATCTGCCGGAGCCAGGGTATGCAAAGCAGCAAGAGAAGATTTACCGCACACCCCGCAACTGGAGGTGGTGTAAAAATGACGTTCCAGCCGATTCAGGTGAAGCGGGACATTGGGTTTGAGGGTCACCGTGATATGGTTGCATTTCCCGCAACCGGTAGCTTCCCCTGGCGTAACGGCTTCAACGGCGTTCATCCCCGGAATAATGCCCTCTGTAAACAGAAACCCTAGGGCCAGCGCGGCATCGTCTCCGGGGGTACGCATGGTGATCGAGATGGGCCGTTGTACCCGCTGGGCATCGATCTCGTAATCCAGTTGAATTTCCAGCGGTTCTTCGACGGCCAGCGCGTCAAGTTCCAGGATAGACTTGGTATGCCGTACCCGGTGAACGGGGGTCGATATGACGCGCACATCCTTCATTTAACCTCCGATGAGGATCATCGGGCGGTTTTTGGAGGCAGAGATGCTGTACATCCCAGCGTGCGCGGCTTTTTTCCGAAGTACAGCAGCTTGAATCAATTCGGCCAGTTCTTCATCCGGGTGCCCTGCGCGCATAGCATCCCGCAAGCTGACCTCTGCCGCGCCAAACAGACACACCTTCAGGTTGCCGTCGGCGGTGATGCGGAGGCGGTTGCAGGACCCACAGAAGTGTTCACTCATCGAGGAAATGAAACCGACCTGTCCCTTAAATCCGGGCACCTGGTAGGTTTTTGAGGTCTCGTTCTGGCCGTCGGCGAGGCGTTCCAGGGGATGCACCTTCTGGATTTCCGAAATCATGTCCCGGTAAGGCATCATCTGTCGATCTTGCCACCGGTTGCCATCGAAGGGCATGTATTCGATAAAGCGTACCTCAATGGGCTGGTCCTTCGTCAGGGCCACAAAATCGACCAGTTCATCCTCGTTGAATCCTTTCATCACCACACAATTGATTTTGACCGGTTGGTATCCGTATTCCAGCGCCTTATTGATGGCCTGCATGAGGGTATTAAATCCGGTGCGCCGGGTGATGTAGGTAAAGCGATCCGATTGGAGGGTATCCAGACTGATGTTGATCAGGTTCACGCCCGCCGCGTGGAGCCGATGTATTTTCTTGGACAGCAGCAGGCCATTGGTGGTCAGGGCCAGCGTGTCGATCCCTTCGATTTGCCCCAACCGATCTATCAGGGTCAGAACGTCTTTTCGGACCAGCGGCTCCCCGCCTGTCAGGCGCAGCTTCCGAATGCCGAGCCGGACGAACAACCGGGTCAGGCGCTCGATTTCCTCAAACGTCAGAATTTCAGCATGCGGAGACAGGGGTACGCCTTCCTCCGGCATGCAATACATGCACCGCAGGTTGCACCGCTCCGTCAGGGAGATGCGCAGATAGGTATGCTGGCGACCGAAAGTATCGGTTAGATGTTTCGTCATGAAGAGCAGTTAGGCGCTGACGAGAAATAAACCGTGAGGTTCACGCAAGTAAACGGGGCTGCATTATACGAAAACAGGGACATGGTATGCCATGCCCCTGTCGATTTTGTCCTGGAAGTGTGCTGTTCTGCTATCTGAGCAGGGTCATTTTGCGTATAGCATTGAAGGACCCGGCCTCCAGACGATAGAGGTACGTGCCGCTTGGCAGGTCTTTGGGATCCCAGGCAAGGGTATGGTGCCCGGCCCGCATCACGCGGTCCACCGGCACATCGACGGCTTGCCCCTGCACGTTGTACACACTCAGCCGAACCGGACCATCTTCTGCAAGCGCAAACCCGATACGGGTAGATGTACCTGCACTAAAGGGGTTGGGATAATTTTGATCCAGCCCGAAGGCTTCCGGTATGGCCTCCTCACCTGTTGCCACGTCGGTGGGTACGGTGGTAAAACTCCAAACAGTGGATGTGCCTTCACCAGCCGGGTTGATGGCCGTCACCCGCCAGAAATAACTCTGGGCCAGATTTAAGCCTTCGAGCGAAGTATCAATCACGTGCGAAGTGGCATTCACCACGATGGTGTAATCAAGGGCAGAGAAAGTCGGCGAGGTTGAAACCTCTAGCCGGTATGATTCAGCCGCATCAGCCGGATTCCAGGCAAAGGTCGGGTAGGTGCTCACTTCGGTCGCACCATTGGCTGGGGCAAACTGGACCGGTTGTGGCGGAGGTTGCAGGTCGAGGGTCATGAACGTCCAGGCCTCAGACCACGGCCCGGCTCCCACGTCATTGGTGGCTTGCACGCGCCAGTGATAGGCGGTATTAAACGCCAGGCCGGCCACCTGATAGGTGGTATCTTGCAGGCCGCTTGCCCCACTGATCACCTGTTGAAAACCAGGGTCGGTGGCTATCTGAACAGCATAAGATAACACGTTCGGCAAGTTATTCCACGTTAGGGTGAGGGCATTGGAGAGGCCGGTTGCGCCATCTTCAGGTTGTACCAGCGGTACGGCTCCGGGGGTGGGGCTACCGGTGGTAAACTGGCCGGTTTCAGACCAGTTGGCAATGCCGGCATTGGATGCCAGTACCCGCCAAAAATAGGTCGTTTCCGGGGTAAGCGCGATGGTCTGATACGTCGTATCGGTCAGGGCTGGCTCATTGACCACGCTGGTGGCAAAATTACTGAGGTTGGAGACCTGTAAATGGTATGAGGAAGCCCCGTCAATCGGCTGCCAGGAAAACACGGTGGGGTTGATGGGTACACCGGCCATATCATCAGCGGGAAAAGTGCCGATCACCTGAAGCGGCCCACCCCGTTCGGTGATAAACCCGCCGGTGTCCGACCATGGCCCCCTGCCGAGAGCATTCTCACCACGGACCCGCCAGATGTAGATGGTCCCATGCTCCAGTCCGGTGAGTTGGAAATTGGTACCGGCAAAGTTGGTCTGGGTCAGGATGATGTCCTGGGGCCTGAAGAACGGCTCACCCGGAAATTCGAGGGCCACCTGCAAGGTGTAGAAGGTTGCGTTGTTGGTCGCTGCCCAGGTGAGCATTGGATTGGTAGGCATATTGGCCGTGGCCGGGGGCGGCGATATCAGTGTAACCGTCCCCGGGAGGCCGGATTCCGTCGTAAACCTGCCGGCATCAGACCAGTTGAGCCGCCCTGCATTGGAGGCTAGCACCCGCCAATAATAGGTCGTACTGACCGATAAGGTGGGGGCTTGAAAGCTCGTACCCGTCACCCCGATCTGGTCGGTCACCAGAGAAGTAAAAAGCACATCGGTGGCTATCTGCACGCGGTACGAGGCCGCGCCGTTGACGGGATTCCATGAAAGTACCGGATCAAGCGCCACATCCGTCTCATTGGAGGCTGGGCTGGACAGGGTCACCCATTCGGGTCCGCCACGCTGCGTAGCAAAAATCCAGCGCACAGAGAACGGTCCTGCGCCGGTGTCATCACGGGCCCGTACCCGCCAAAAATAGAGTTCTCCATTTTTGAGGGGAGGCGGTGTATACATGGTATCGGTCACCGTATCACTAATCAAGACATTCGAAAAATCTTGCATGTTGGTCACTTGAACCCGATACGAGGCCGCCCCGGCAACCGCGTTCCATTGTAAGACCGGGGTAAGGGATACATCCTGACTCCCAAAACCGGGTTTGACCAGATTGACGACTTCGGGAGGCATGGGGTTGGTGCTGGCCGTTTCGGCCTGAACAGAAAAGGACAGGCTGATCAGGAATATGAGTCCCATCCACCCTACATGTTGTTTGGCGTTCATCTTCTCTCCTTGAGTTTATGACAGGCATAACGCGGCGCGGCTTCCGTGTGGCGTACACCGCTCGTCCATGCGTGAACCGTTCTACCCTCGTGGTTCGTGAAAGAACACGGGCCTCATCCGGGCCGTGCGCGGCCCCAGGTAGTGTGCGCTGTACATGTGACGATTAACCGAACCCACCATCTGTTGATGATGCTGGGCCTGACCTCGCGCGTCAGTGACTATGTCGTTGCCTATTGGTTTTGAACCTTGTGCAGGTTACTGTGCTTGACGAAATATACGATGAACGGTCCACATGGTTCAATAGACAGGAGATGAAGGGTTTTATTCCTTTTCTATTGGTGATTTGTGATCGGTAACTAGGTGATTTGTTATTGAACGGCACCAAATGACAAATCACCAATGCCCAATTACCAATCCTTACTTCACCCTTATCATCCGGCGAACCCCGGAATACGGGCCGGCCTCCAGGCGATAGAAATAGAGGCCGTTGGGTAAAGCCGGAGGCCCCCAGTTCACCTCATACCGGCCTGCGCCGAGGCGCTTGGCCAGGAGCACATCGACGATTCGACCGTGGACATCATAGATCGTCAGCCGGACGTCTTGTACATCGGGCAGGGACCACATGATATGGGTGGTCGTAGAAAATGGATTGGGATAATTGACCGCAAGGGCAAACACCTCGGGAACGGTTTCGGTCTCTACATCAACGGTGGTGATGGAGGTAAATTGCCAGACCACAGACCACGGACCGGCCCCGGCTGCATTCTCTCCGCGCACCCGCCAATAATAGGGCTGGGCCGGATCGACGACCGCGGTGAGGGTGGTATCGGCCAGGCCCGCTTGCTCCTGCACGATGTTGGTAAAGCGTCGGTCACGTGCCACCTGTACCCAGTAGGTGGTGGCCTCGGCCAGAGTGGCCCATCGCAGGGCAATCGGGAAGGTTACATCAACAGCCCCATTGGAGGGCTCGACCAGGGCCACGGCAACACCGGGCGGCTGAAGAGCGGTTTGAAAGGCACGCACTTCGGACCACGGCCCAAGCCCGGCTCCATTCTCCCCACGCACCCGCCAGTAATACCGGGTATTATCCTCCAGATTAGTGGCCTGAGCCGTCGTATCCACCAGACCGGTAGCCGTGATGGCGCGTTCTGTAAAAGCCGTATCACGTGCGACCTCCAGGTTGTACATCGCGATGCCCGGCACGGCCTGCCAGACCAGATCCACATCCAGGTCCAGGTCCTGCGCTTCATCCGCCGGTGAAACCAGGGCCACCTGTGCCGGGGGGGGCACGACGGTTGTCAAGCGCCAGGCTTCGGACCAGGCCCCGATGCCCTTGTCATTGACCCCACGCACCCGCCAGTAGTACATCGTCTCAAACGTCAGACCTTCCACTTTGTAGGCCGTTTCGGTAATGCCTTCCTGCGTTAGGGCCACATTGGTAAATGCGGAATCCCGTGCCAACTGCAAGGTGTAGGTAAATACCCCGGAGAGCGGTGCCCATTGGAAGTTGATTTCGGCGGGCTGTTGGATGGCCCCATCCGGGGGTGCCACTAGGTTGGCTTCTTTGGGAATTAACCGACCCGTGTAAAACTGCTGCGTAAGGGACCAATTCACCCGCGCCGAATTGTTGGCCTTCACCCGCCAATAGTATAACACGTCCCGGTCCAGTTCATTGGTAACAAATCGGGTGTCCTGTAAGCCAGACCTGCTCACCACAGCCGTCGAAAAATCTCGCACGGTCGAAATGTCCAGCGCGTACGAGGTCGCCCCTTCCACGGGTGCCCAAGTCAATTCAGCCGGGTTGACAGCAACATCCTGTTCTTCCTCAAATGGTGAGATCAATTGTACCTGAAGGGGTCCTCCGCGTGCAGTGATGAACCCGGTTACGATAGACCAGGGCCCTTCGCCGTCGGCATCAATCCCACGGACGCGCCAGATGTATACATCCCCGAAGTTGAGATCGTGCAGGGCCAACGTGGTATCCGTCACGACGGCATTGACCAGGGGATTGGAGAAGTTGTGGCTGCCATCCGGGCTTTCGGTAAACTGTACGCGGTAGGAGGTCGCGTTGGCATCCGAACTCCATGCCAGGACCACACCTAACGGATTTACATTGCCCTCCCGAAATCCCGGTTTCAAGGGATCAACTTGTCCGGGAACCAGCGCACCGGCCATAGCCGCTGGCAGACTTACCATCATGCAAAAAACGGGAAGCCAAAAGACATTACGCATGAGAAAAAGTAGATACGGTTTGGTGGTGAGACGGTCTATTGGAGTTTGGTCATGTGCCCCATGGCGGTATACGGACCGGCCTGCATGCGGTACAGATAAACCCCGCTGGGCAATTGAGCAGGCCTCCATTCGACGGCATGATGCCCGGCTCCCAGGCGTGCATCAGCCAGCACGGCCACTTCCCGGCCATGCACATCGTAGACCACCAGCCGAACCGGCTGGGCCTCCGGCAACGTCCACGTAATCCGGGTGACCGTGGCAAACGGGTTGGGATAGTTCGGCTGAAGCGTAAAGACATCCGGTACCTCATCCTCAGTCGCGACGCCCATCGGCCCGGTATCAAATGACCAGGGGTTTGACGGTGCCGTTCCGACGGCATTAAAGGCCGCCACACGCCAGTAATACAAGGTGCTAAAATCCAGCGTAGAGGCCTCGACCTGATAATGCGTCGTATCGAGTTGAACGGCCAGGGCCAGAACCGCGAAGTCCGGTTGGGTGGTCACTTCCAGCCGATAGCCATCCACTTCCGAAACGGACTCCCAGGAGAAAATGGGTGCTACCCCAACCTCTTTAGCGCCATGGGTCGGTGCAAGCAACACCGGTGCGGTAGGCAACATGAGCGCACGGGTTTGAAACTGCCACACCGCTGACCATGGCCCGGGCCCGGCTTCGTTTTCTCCCCGGACCCGCCAATAATACCGCGTACGCGGCTCCAAGGTGGCCTGGGCGAGGGTATCTGGCAAGCTGAATTCTTGCACTACATTCTGGAGCGCCGGGTCTGTGGTAACCTGTGCCCGGTAGCTTTCAGCACGGGGCACCCGCCGCCATTGGAGTTGAACCGGACGGGGTAAATCGTTTAATCCATTGGCTGGCGCGTTAAGGGCGACGGCTGCTGCCGGAGGCTGCTGGGCCGTCTGAAAGCGCCAAACGGGAGACCAGGCACCTGTTCCAGTTTCTCCGGTCGCCCGCACCCGCCAATAGTATTCGGTTTTCGGCACCAGACTGGAGACCTCGAACAGGGTATCCGTCAGGTCATCGGCGCGGGTGTGCAAGCTGAGAAATCGATCATCGCGCCCTACTTCCAGTCGGTATGCCCCGGCCCCCGGCACCGACTGCCACTGCAGGGTGAGTGCCGTGGCCAAGTCATCGCGTCCATTGCTCGGTGCCACGAGGGTCACGGCTGCCGGTGGCGGTTTCTTCGTCTGAAACTGCCGATACGCCGACCAGGGCCCAATGCCGATGTCATTCACCCCCTGCACCCGCCAGTAGTAGACCGTCTCGTAATCCAGCAGATCGGCCTTGGCCTGCGTCGCGGTGATGCCTTCCCGTGTGAACACCACATCGGCAAACGCTGTGTCACGGGCAACCTGTAGGGTGTAGGTAAAAACCCCGTCTAGTGCATTCCAGCCGAGCGTCACATCAATCGGCTGATCGACGGTGCCATCGGCCGGGGTGAGCAGCGAGGGAGCAACGGGTAACAGCCGCCCCGTAAAAAACAGATTGGTGCGAGACCAGTTGGCAGCGGCAGCATTGGAGGCTTTGACCCGCCAATGGTAGATGACATCCCGTTCAAGTGCAGTGGTCGTAAACATGGTATCCTGCACGACCGGTGCATTGACCACGATGGTCGAAAAATTGGAAGTGGTTGCGATTTGGAGGTGATAGGATTCGGCCCCGCCAACCATGCGCCAAACAAGTTTGGCTGGATCCACAGCTACATCTTGTGCAGCTTCCGCCGGAGATACCAGTTGTACCTGAAGCGGCCCTCCCCGCAGGGTGAAAAAGCCAGATTCCGTCCACGGACCCGCCCCGTCGGCATTCAGGGCTCGGACCCGCCAGCCGTAGATACCTCCAAAGGCCCAATCGCCAATCGCCAACAGGGTATCGGCTATGGTCTCATCGACGAGGGCATTGGCATAATCGGGCACACTCCCGTCCGTATCCACAAACTGAACCTGATAGGACGTTGCCAATAAATCCGACGACCATACCAACGTCAACCCAAAGGGATTGACTTCACTTTCTAAAAATGCAGGGATCAGCGGGGCCACCGGACCTGGCTGTGCCGAGGCTCCCCCAACGATCATGCCGCTGCATATCACAACGGCAAAACATCGAAAAAGTGAATGCAAAATCCGACGGTACATACTTAGATGACCTGCTGGACTGGGATCTGAATGGTGATTTTTGATGCGCAATTACCAATACGCAATCTCCCCTTATTCTGAGGGGCCGTAGATACGCCGCCCACCCAAATAGGTTGCCACCACAGAGGTTTGAAGCACTTCAGCGGGAGGAACCGTCATGATATTGTGCGAGAGGATGACAAAGTCTGCCCATTTGCCGCGTTCCAGCGAGCCGAGTTGGTCTTCCTGAAACGCGGCCCATGCGGCATCCAGCGTAAACCCACGCAGGGCTTCGGCACGGGTCAGCCGTTCTTCCGGATACCATCCCTCCTCCGGCCAGGCCTCGGCATCCTGCCGGGTAATGGCGGCATAAAATCCGAGCATGGGGTTGACCCGCTCAACGGGAAAATCCGAACCCAGCGCCAACCGGGCACCGGCATTCAACAACTTTCGCCAGGCATAGGCGCCCTGGATGCGCTTCGGCCCCACACGGTCCTCGGCCCAATACATATCGCTGGTCGCATGCGTGGGCTGGACGGAAGCCACCACATCCATTTCGGCAAAGCGGGGAATGTCTTCCAGGGCAACGATCTGGGCATGTTCCACACGGTGCCGCCCGTCCTGAAAGCCGGTCTCGGCGATGGCGGTTTCGTAGGCGTCCAGCACCACCCGGTTGCCCCGGTCTCCAATGGCATGGGTATTGACTTGCAGCTTGCACTGCATGGCACGGGTCACGACGGCCTGAATATCTTCGGGTGAACGCATGAGTAACCCCTGGTTGCCGGGCTCGTCCGAATAATCGGCCAGGAGTGCAGCCCCCCGGCTGCCGAGGGCTCCATCCATGTAGAGTTTGACCGAGCGCACGGTGAGTTTATCTCCGTAATCCAGCAGGTGACCATTTTCGCAGAAGTGGTCGAGCGTCCGCCCTGCCCCGCCAATCATCCCGTAAAGCCGCAGGTTGAATTGATCCGCATCAATGGCTTGCCGGTAGAGGTTGACCTGCTTCAGCCCGACACCCGCTTCGTGTACCCCCGTGAGGCCGTGCTTGCTACAGGCTTCAATGGCCAGTTGCAAGGCTTGCGCATATTGCTCGTCGGTAGGAGCAGGGACTTTATCGTCGATGAGGTCCATCGCAGCATCGACAAAAATGCCGGTCGGTTCGCCGCGTACATCCCGCATGATTTTGCCCCCTTCGGGGTCCGGCAGTGCCCGAACAAATTCCTCACCCACCACCTTAATGGCCGCCGAGTTGGCCCACGCCGCATGGCCGTCGATGCGCCGCAACCACACCGGACGATCCGGGAACAGAGCGTCCAGGTCGTACCGATCCGGGAAGGCTTTTTCGGCCCAGTCATTCTGGTCCCATCCCCGGCCCGTAAGCCAGGCCTCATCCGGGAGTGTGGCTTCGAAGGCCTGCAACCGTTCTAGCGTTTCAGATTTGGAAGTGGCCCCCACGAGGTCGGCCTGAAGCATACTGATGCCGAGGCTCATCAGGTGCACGTGGGCATCAATCAGTCCGGGAATGACGGCATGCCCTTTGGCATCGACACGTTCGGCATCGGGGTATGCAGCCAGGAGGGCTTCGCTGGTTCCCACACCAACAATTTTGCCATCGGCAACGGCCAGGGCTTCAGCCGTCGGCTGGGCGGGATTTACGGTATAGATCCGGGCATTGTGCAATACCAGATCAGCGGATAGGGTCTGGGCCATAACAAGCACAGGGAAACAGAACAGGATGAGATAGACAGATAATAAACGGGGCATAGCCGGTGGTTTTGAATAGAAAGCAGTACCTGTAATCTACAGGGTATCCAACTAATCTGCTATAAAAAAGGCTGTAGACGGGTTACATCTACAGCCTGAAGGTTGGGGCAGGATCGGCTACTCGCTCGGCTGGCTCCACGGGGGGACCACGCCGTTCATCCGGGCATAGGCAATCAGTTGGCCCTGATGTTCGGCCATGTGCTCGCCGATGATCATCATGACGCGCATCTTGTTGCCGGGGGTGCCGAACACGTCTACTTCCGTAGCCAGATCATCATGGGTCATGCCTTTGATGGTCATACGGACGTGGTCAAAGGATTGCATGAGGACTTTCAGCGCGGCTTCTTTGCCTTCGATACTGGTTTCGAGGGTGCGGGGGTCCAGACCCTCCGGCATGTCTGCCCCGAGGCGAGAGGCCAAAAAGAAGTTGGCCGCAGCCACGTGCATCATAGATTCCTTGACGGAGCGGATGCCTTCATCAGGCCGCCAGTCGTACTTGTCTTCTGGAATGGCTTCACCGAGGCCGGCGATCTTTTCGGCACTGCCGTTAAAGATGTTCATGTACTCGGAAAAGTAAAGCGGCTTATCGTCATCCTTCTTTTCATGGCCGTCATGGTCTTGTGCAACGGCCATCGTGGCTAGGCCGCACAGCAAAAGTAACGTCAAGGCGTACTGGCCCAGTTTGGATACAATCATGGATCGGGTTCCATTGTGTTTGAGGGTGGTCAGGGTGGATATTTGCGACCAAAATAGGTGCGTTATATGTGTAGATACTGAATTTTGTGCGACGTGGCAAGGGGGTTAACGTTAAATTTGTATTACGTGATGCGTGTTGCGTGATTCTGGCCCGGTCCGTTGCTTCCGCATACGCGGTTGAAGGAAGTACTTATTTCTTCATATGGCGAAACGTATACTACGATATCATGCACCACGTAACATGCACCTGCCCATGATCCGCGTTGATAACCTGACCTTCACCTATCCCGGTGCGGACCGGCAAACGTTGCATGACCTGTCCTTCCACGTGGCCGGGCAGGAAATCCTGGGCTTCCTCGGGCCGTCGGGGGCCGGTAAATCCACCACTCAGAAACTGCTCATCGGCCTGTTGCAAGACTACGGTGGCACCATGCAGGTGATGAATCGGGAAGTACGCGACTGGGGGCCGGCTTACTACGAACACATCGGCGTCTCCTTCGAACTCCCCAACCATTACCTCAAACTAACCGCCCGTGAAAACCTGAGCTACTTCCGCTCCCTTTACGCGGGCTCCCCCCTCATGCCTATAGACGTGCTGGCATGGGTCGGTCTGGAGGAGGATGCCGACCAGAAGGTTTCGGCCTTCAGCAAGGGCATGAAGATGCGGCTAAACGTAGCCCGTAGCCTGATGCACCGGCCCAAAGTGCTGTTCCTGGACGAGCCGACCAACGGCCTGGACCCCCGCAATGCCCGCAACATCAAAGACTTGATCCTGCGTCTCCGCAGCGAAGGCACCACGGTGTTTATCACCACGCACGACATGACCGTAGCCGATGAACTCTGCGACCGCGTCGCCTTCGTCACCAACGGTGCCCTGAGCGCCATCGATGCCCCGGCCACCCTCAAAAAACAATATGGCAAACGCTCCGTGCGGGTGGAATACCTGGATGGCACGTCCGAACTCCAAACACAGGAGTTTCCGCTAGATGGTTTGGGTGAGGATGAAGCCTTTCGCAGCTTGCTTCAATCGGCCCAACGCATTGAGACCATCCACACCCAGGAATCTACGCTGGAGCATATTTTCATTGAAGTCACCGGGGAGGCGTTAACGGTATGAACCGTCTTCGCGCCGCCCTCAAACAGGATGTCATCATCCAGTACCACAACAAGCTGTACGCCGTAGGGGTGGTGGTTTCTCTTTTCCTGATGGTGGTATTGGCCTTCCTGGCTGAACCGGAGCAACTGCCGGTGGCTGTTCCGGCGCTCATCCTGCTTGCCATCGGCGGCACAACGATGTTTTATGTGGCCGGAATGCTCCTCTTTGAACGGGATGAAGGCACCTTGCATGCGGTCGTCGTCTCCCCATTGCGTACCAGAGAGTACCTGTGGTCAAAGCTTATTACCCTGACGGTTTTGGCCACCCTGGAAACGATAATCATGGTCGTCGGGGCCATGTTCATCCTGGGCAGATCGGCGGTGCTGGATTGGCCCAATGTGCCGATCTTTTTATTCGGCACCATCACGCTGGGGATGATCTACACGCTCGTCGGCCTGATACTGGTGGTGCGCTACGACAAGATCACAGCGTTTCTATTCCCGGCGGCGGGGCTGGTCGGGCTCCTCCAAATGCCCTTCCTGTATTTCCTGGACCTGGTGAAACATCCGATCTTTCTGATTATTCCCCCCAGTGCCCCGACCCTCATCATCCGGGGGGCCTATCTCCCGCTGACCCCCTGGGAATGGACCTATGCACTGGGCTACACGACCGTCACGCTGACCGTGCTCATCCTTTGGGCCAATCGGGCTTTTCACCGGCACGTACGCATGAACCTGGCGTAATTCCATGACCCTGGCGCAACTCATCCCCACCCTCAGCCGCAATGATGCCCGGCGCATTGGCCGAGACCGGTTTCTACTCCTGATGATCGCGCTGGTGATCTATCTGGCAGTCATCTTACGGTTCGGCCTGCCCTGGCTTGATGGGTACCTGGCCGACAACGGCATCCTGCCCGGTGAGATGATTACCCAACGCCTATCCGATTATTACCCCTTGATCGTGGCCTTCATGGGGGTCTTCCAGGGGGCCCTCATCACGGGCACGCTCTTCGGCTTTGCCCTCCTGGATGAGAAGGATGACCAGACCCTGACGGCCATGCTGGTCACGCCGGTACCGTTTAACCAGTATATCCTGTACCGGGTAGCCGTACCCACGATCCTCTCCGCCTTCATTGTGGTGTTTTTGGTATGGTTCATCAACCAGGCCCTGATCCCCCTCTGGCAATTGATATTGATTGCATTGGGTGCCGCGTTGGCAGCCCCCATATCGGCCTTGTTTTACGGCATTTCTTCTGAAAACAAGGTCCAGGGCCTGGCAATGTCCAAGTTCGTGAGCCTGTTCGGCTACATCATCGTCGGCGCGTGGTTTGTCGATGAACCGTGGCAATGGCTGTTTGGCCTGTTCCCCCCCTACTGGATCACGAAAGCCTACTGGCTGGCCCTCGAAGGCCGGTCCCTGTGGGTCGGCACGCTCCTCCTCGGCGTTGTGCTGCAAGCCGGATTGATCGTATGGCTAGTGGGCCGGTTTAAACGGGTGGCGTATCGCGGATAGAACCTGGGATTGTGCTTGTACAGTTCGGGATTAGGCTTTCTGTTGGGGCCGGAACTTGAGGCATACGGGAGACGGCACACCGGTAATGTGGCCGGTGGAGAGCAATGCTCCGGTTTCCGGGTTGATGCGGAGGGTCACGACGGTGCTGCTGCGCTCGTTGGCCACCAGCAAGAAGGTACCGGTGGGATCAATCACAAAGTTGCGGGGCCAATGGCCCTCCGTGGGCGTGTAGCCCTGGGGTGTCACCCGGCCATTTTCCGGATCAACGGCGAACACCGCGATGCTGTCGTGCCCCCGGTTAGAGCCGTATAGAAACCGGCCACCAGCCGAGAGGTGCAGATCGGCACAGTAGTTTTCTCCCGTAAAATCCCCCGGTATGGTCGGCACGGTTTGAACGGGTGCGAGTTGGCCCGTTTCCGGGGTATACTCAAACACCGTAAGGGTCGAATTGAGTTCATTGATGACGTACCCGTGCCGCCCACTCGGGTGAAACGCAAAGTGGCGCGGCCCTGCAGCCTCGCCTACATGCATGGGCCGGTGTGGGGTCAGTTGCCCGGTCCCTGCATCCAAATGGTAGGTATACACTTGGTCCAGCCCCAGATCGGCCACCATCGCGTAGAGGCCTGAGGGGTCTGGCGTGATTGAATGGGCATGCGGGGCTTCCTGGCGCGGATGGGTGCCCTGCCCTTCATGTTGCATCACCCCCACGGCTTCGCCCAGCCGCCCCTCGGCTTCAAGGGGTAAAACGGCCACATTGCCACCCACATAGTTGGCCACAAGGAGCCATTTTCCGGAGGCATCCACATTCAAATGGCACGGTGCCCCCCCACGTGAAGCCTGCCGATTCAGGAACGAGAGTCCGCCACTTTCATCGACAGCAAAAGCACTCACAGCCCCGCCGGGATGTCCTTCGTAGAGCGTCAATTCATTCACGGCATAGAGGTGAGAACCGTCCGCATCAAAGGTGATAAAGGATGGATTATCGGCCTCGGCGAGCAGTGCGCCGGACCCCAATGCGCCGGTTTCCGGGTTGAGCCGGTAGCGGTAAATGCCCCGGCTTTCGCCCTGGGTGTAGGTCCCGATGTAGAGGCCACGCTCGGTGACGGGCATGGTGGTTTCAGTGGCGGTACAGGCTGCCAGACCTACGGATCCCAGACCCATAAGTTTAACAAAATCGCGTCGGTTTAGTGGGGGGTGTATCATGGAAGTGCAGAGGCTACAGGGACAACGTAGAGATCACCCGGCGCACGCCCCTCAACCGCTCCCTCAGGCACCACGCCAGGTCGTTCGGAAGTAAAAAACAACGTGGTGCCGTCCGGACTCACAGACGGCGCAAACTCTGTATACGGCGAATTGACGGCCGGCCCCAGGGCCTCCACATCGGTCCAGCCGCCATCGGCCAGCCGCCGACTGATATAAATATCTGCCTGACCGGTATGGCCGGAAACGAGCAGGAGATAACTTTCATCCGGCGCAATGGTAGGGTTGGTCAGCCGCAACGTATCGGCCCCGAGGACCAAGCGTTCAGGAGCCTGAAACGCCCCCTTTTCCCAAACAGCCCGATAAAGCCCAACGCCATCACCCTCAGCCTCAAACACGCTAAAATACAGGGTACCGTTGGTCGATAGGGTAGCATAGATTTCATCCTGATCCGAGTTGACCGGTATCCCCAGGTTAACCGGATCACGCCACCCGGTGTCACTTCGTTCGACGTACCAGAGGTCATATGCCGCTGGTTCGGTGCCTTCAATGGGGCGCGTGGAACTGAAGTAAAGCCGTTGGCCGTCCGGCGAGACAAACGGGTCTACGTCCCGATACGTCCCGTCCGAAAACGGCAAAGCCTCCGGCTCCGTCCATTGCCCATCTACAAACGAGGACGTCCAGATACGGATGGCACTCCGGTCTGCCGGCATGCGGTTGAAATAGACCGTGTGGCCGTCCGGCGAAAACGTCGTCGCAAACTCCGGCAGGGCCGAAGATACAATCCCCTCGGAAAACATTTGTGCCACCGTTACCGTGTCGGCCACCTGGTACGGCGGCGGATCGGGCGTAGGCTGCGGAGGGGATGGGGATTGTTGGCAGGCTGCCCAGAAGACGAGGAAGACGAATATGGTTAAGCGAGACATGGATGGGGGATATTTGTCATTAGATGATTGGTGATTTAGGAAAAACAAAGTACAAATCACAAATTACCAATGACCAATGACCAATCACAAATCTCAAAACGCGTATTCCCACAACAGGTTAAACCTTAACGCGTCGTTGCGATAGGCGAGACGGAACAGCATCCAGTCGAACATCCGGTATTCCAGGGAGACCTCCGGCTGCTGGCTCCCGTCGGCAGTCTGGTTGCTACTGCTCAGGACCACCGGCTGCCGCCATGAAGCGTAGAGGTCCGGGCTGACGTATTTGCCCACCGTAATCGTAGCGCCATCCAACCCATCATTGTCGATCTGGACCACATCCAGACCCAACCGACTACCGGCGTACAAGGCAATCAGGTTGCTTACCTGGGCAGCTACGGCCTCCAGCGCCAAGTCTGAACTGCTGCCGAACATGTCTGCCCCGGCAGGCCGGTTGAAGGTGATGTAGGAGACAATGTCGATGATAGGCATGGGCGGATTGAACGGCTGACCGTTGCCGTCCAGGGCGCGGTAGGTAAGGCTCAGGTCCTCTTCCCGGCCTTTGATGACCAATTCAATCTGCACCTCGTCTCCCCCGATGTCCGTGCGCGACGGCACGCGGTACCGCGCATTGATCGAGTCGATATAGGCTTCTTCAATCGGACCATTGAAGATGAGTTGGCCAGACTGGATATCAAACCGTTTCCCAAATTGCCGGATGTAACTCCGCTTCGCGTTCACGTCAATGTTGCCAAACAACACCGGATCCAAAGAACCAGAAGCCTTATCCATCTCCAGCGTGCCGTCGAATTCCACATTCATCTCCGGGCTGGCCGAGGAGCGGAGCCACACATTGCGCATGATCTCCACATCCAGGTCCATTTTCATCTCGGTGTAAAAATCAAAGGTCGTGGTATCGACCTCGGAGACCCGGTAGCCGAAGCGCTCTTCCAGAATCTGCAAATCCCGCTGGGTCAGTTGAACCGGCTCCAGTACCTCAGCGGTAAGCTCTTCTGTCAGGAAAATATCGGCCGGGCCGAAGCGTAGCTTGCCGGACAGTTCAGCCTGGCGCGTGTTGCCCTTGAGGGCCATGTCTCCGCCGATGGCGGCCTGGTAGGTCTCCGTCCAGATGGCCCGGAAGTTGTTGGCCTTCAGGACGAGGTCTAGGTCGGCTTCAGTGAGTTGGGTGAACGCAAGGGTGCCTGTGGCCGTCATACTGCCCTCACCGGAACGCAGCGTCAGGGCCGAGAGGTTGGCATTTCTGCCGGAGAGGGTGGCGGTCCCTTCGATGTTGTTGTAGACAATCTCAAACGCAGGCAAGCCAATCAATCCTTCCCTAATCTCAACATCCCCGCTAAGATTCGGCTCGGAGAACGTGCCGTCGATGTTGACCTCTGCCACCACACGCCCGTCCAGTCGGTTGACCAATAGTGGATCCAAAAACGGTTCAATCAGGCGGAGGGCAAAGTCGTCGGCGCGGATAGCCACCTGGACATCGCCGGGGCGCATGAGCTCGCCGGAGCCGGTCAGGGCGAGATTCATGGGGATGTAGCCCTTGATCGTCCCGGTGGTCTCTCCATTGTCGATCACACGTCCGTCTATATTCAGCCGAAAATCGCTGTAGCTCAGTTCTGATTGAAACGCGCCCACGGGCCGTCCATTCGATGTGACGTCCCGCATGCCCAGGCTCCCCTCAATGGTCGGCGAGGCCGCCGAACCACTCATGATGAGATAGCCTTCCAGCACCCCATCCAACCCCGTATACCCAAGGATATCCGCCAGGGCGCCGGTCTGAAATTGCTCGACGGTCATCACCAGATTTTGCTCACCGTCGAAGTCGATTTCCCCATCCACGGCAATCTGTTGATCTCCCGAAAACAGCAGGAAATTGCGGATGTAATATTTGTCTTCCATCGTGATGCGCGCATCCTGGCTCAATTCCCAGCGGTGCTCGTCCAGCCGCATGTTGAGGGCTTCGAACACAACGGCCTGCGGCGTTGAGGATCGGTCGATGTACCCGCTGTAACTGGCATTGCGGTAACGGCTCATACGGACTTCCCCCTCAAACCCGATCCGTTCAGGTGAATACGAGAACTGGATTTGTTGCCGTTCGAGCGCAAATCCCGGCATCGAGGTATACCCGAGCACAAGGGTGGTTTCCCAACGCAGGGCCTCCCGGTATTCCCCTAACATCAACCCTTCTACACCGGACACATGCAGGCCATCGTAGGCGAGATACCGCAACTGGGGCTCGATTTCAAAGCGGGGCCGCCCCGGAATGCCGCGCACGTGTACATCCATCAGCCCCTCACCCGCCAGTTCTTCGGCCCCGATCAGCCGACGCAACGGGGTCATGCTTTTCACGGCCAGTTGCCCCTTGAAATCAGAGGGCGCAGCCCCCTCGGCTTCATAAAACGCAATGCGCCCCTCACCGAACGCATCGGCCACATTGGACTCGATGAACAAGGTGTCTACGGCCAGTTGCCCACCAGCATAATTGAACACGGCTTGCAAGGAATCGACCTGAACGGCATCTACCCGCGAGCCCCGTACATCCACCGCTCCGGCCATGTCCATCGTTGCCGGATCGGTACCACGCCCGGCGATGCTAAACCCGACGTTGAGCCGCGTGGCAACCGTATCAATACCGGCCAGCGCAGCAGCATCCACATTGGTCAGTTGCCCGAGGGCTTCGTAGGTGATAACCTCATCAAACAGCCGCCCTTCCCCGACCAGCATGATCCGGCCCTGTGCCACGTTTACTGCTCCATCTACCCGCATACTGCCTTCTCGCAAAGTCACGGTGGCCCGGCCTGTGGATAAGGATTCTCCGTTCAGGCGAGAGGGAATCAGCGTACAGGAAGCCGTCACGGCGGCGGTGTTGGGTTCGAAACCCAGTCCCTGAACATTGCACCAGCCGTTCAGGTCCGAGGTGAGTTGTGGATTGCCCAGCACAGCCCCAAGGTCCAGCCGACGAAAAATGCCCTGGGAGATCGAATAAGCCGGTACCTCGGCAAACGGCGTACCAAAGCCCACCAGGGTCAATTCTCCTTCTGGAAAATCGAGGGCACCGTTAAATTCGGCCCGTTCATCACGGAGCCGGATCGTCACGCCCCCACCCTGAATCACCTGCTCATTGTACTGCGACGGCAACACCTCCAAGTCAAACGACAACGTGAGTTCAGGCAGCGACGGACCCGTGCCGAATCCTGTAAATGTCCCATTCAGGGTGCTCTGCTGCGTGGGATCGTCGGTAAGTACACCGATGTCAACATCGGAAAATGTACCCTGGGTAAGCCGCAGGTCAATGGCTGGATCGAAAGGCCGCACAGTACCAGCGGTTGAAATCGACCCGGCCTCCAGGGCAGCCAGGACCTCAAACCCGAGGGTGCCGCTGGTCACCCGAGCCTCGGCCTCGCCCATACTGATGGCATACGTCTGATACCGCCCCGCCTCCAGCCGAACCCCGGCATCCAGCGTCATCTGTAAGGGGTCCGTACCCGTACCAACAACGGTGAAGGTGCCCGTGAGGTCACTGTCCTGCGTCGCATCCCCTGTGAGCGCAGCTACATCCAGGTTGTTGAAAGTGCCCACATCCACCTGATACTGCAATGCCCGCCCGAGGAAATCGACCGATCCCTGTGCAGCCAACCGCCCGGCTTGCCTTGCCGCACCCTGCCGCAGATCCAGGGCCGTATCGAAGGCCAGCCGACCGTTACGCAACCGCAACCCCACAGCCCCACTGTCCACGACAGCCTGTTGCCACCGCGTCCCGGCCAGTCGGATCGTACCGTCCGAGGTCCCGTCCTGTATGTCCAGCCCTGTGCCCTGAAGCACAAACGTGCCATTGAGTACCGCTTCCGAAAGCATCTCCGGCGAATCGGGCATCCAGGGGGCCGGAGCGAGGTCCCGAAAACGCCCTGACAAGTTGTAGGTGGGCACCTCGTCGAAGGGCCGGGCCGTACCGTTGATCTGCACTTCGCCCCCAAACCCACCACCGATCAGGCTCAGCGTGGCCCTGCCCTCATCAAATGTGGCAGCAAAGACATTGTCCGGCAATACCTGTCCGCGCCATTGAGCGTCCCGCAGACGAATGCGGGCCATACCATCCAGGGCTTCCAGTCGGGGACCGGCGAGGTCAACTTCCACATCCCCCTGTAACTGTCCCGTGTGGCCTGGATTGGCGGTAAAGTAGGCCGGGTTGAGTTGGCTAATCTGGCCCTGCACGTTGTAGCGCACCGGCCCCTCCGGCACTGGTGTCAACCGGCCCTCCAGCATCACCGAACCCCCATCTGTGAAGGCAAGATCGGCACGGGTAATCACGTCCCGGCCTTCGCCATGGACCTGTACGGTTCCTGTTACACGTCCGCCGGGGGCCAGGCCGGGCACCAGGGCCGCCACATCCCGAAAATCAAGCGGCGCTGCACGGATGGCAAATTCATTGGCAGCCGTTGCCTCACCGGAGGGCCAGACCATCAAGCCTCCGGCATAGAGGGTACTCCGGGTTGAGACTGCCCGCAGGGTGTCGAGGTCAAGCTGCAAGCCGTCGAGGGTACCGGCGGCATCAACCTGAAGCGCATCCATTTCCAGAGGCATTTGCAACAACCCGGCCAGGGTATCGACCCGCATCCGAAAGGCTTCCGGGCCATAGTGCAGGTCCCGAATGGCCAGGTTCACATCGGCCCCGTGAACCGTAGAATCCCCGTCGGGTTTGTAGTAGCGGATGGCCAGATCCCCGACCGTGATGCGCCCGTCATCCACCTGAAAGACCCATGCCGAGGCCGTGGTGTCTTCGCTGACCGGCAGCAATTTGCCGAGGTTCCAATTGTGCGCTGCGTCTTCGGCCATCACGAGGACGGGCCGGGTTAAATCGAGGGTGCGCAAGTGAATGGTTTTGCGCAGCAGGGCACTCAGGCTGTACCACGCCTCTACCACCGGCACCTCCAGGGTGGTCCCATCACGCTGAATCAGGCGTACGTCATGGGCGCGGACATGCGAGAGCAGGTTGCCCTCGATGCGGCCGATTTCGACACGCCCATCGGCCAGTGTGGCATTGACCTGGTGCTCAATGATCTGGCGCACCTGTTCCTGGCCCCAACTGGTTTGTGCCACAGCGCCCAACCCAATCACGAGGAGCAGCAACGCAATCCCGAGGTAGATCATCCAGCGCATGACCTTCAGGAAGCGCCTCCGTTTGGAGGGGAGGGCTTCAGGCTGTACAGTCGGTATGTTTCGGGCCTGTTGATGCATCAGAACGCATACCCGATGCTGAGGTGATAGCTAAACCGGCGGCTGAACAATTCGGGGGCATCGAGGCCGTCGCGGAAGAAGGCCGAGGCTTGCCGCAGGTCATCGGCACTGGGGTTGATTTTATAGGCGACATCAAACCGGAGAAAGCCGATGGGCGTCCGGTACCGAATGCCGGTGCCTGCCCCATAACGCATGGGATCCTCACCCACCAGGCCAAAGTCCAGAAAGGCAGCGGTTTCCCAGTTACGCCCCAAACCGGGGAAGGGCAACCGTAACTCGACGTTCCCGGCCCATTTTCGGGTGCCTCCGCTGGGTCGGTACAGTGAATCTCCGTTCACCACCAGCGGCTCTGCATCAATCGGACCAAGGGCCTGGTTACCCCAACCCCGTACATCATTGGCCCCCCCGGCATAAAACCGGATTTTGTCGAACTGCGCATCCGTGAGGTCCTGGGTGTCGTCCCTGGACCAGATCTGCCCCCCGAACAAACGGGTGGCCAATCCAATCTTGCGGGTAATGCGCTGGTAGACCGTCGTTTCCATCCCGGCCTTGAGGTACTGCAAATCCGAACCAATCAAGTCACTCGACCATTCGACAAACGGCCGCAGGAAATACCCGCGCGTGGGCAAAAGGTAATCATTGGCCTTGCCCAAGGAACCGGAAAGCGAAAGGATGCTGCGCCGGAAAATGTTGTCCTGCCCTGCCGGCCCCAGCGAATCTGCCCAGGTGAAGGTGTGTTCAAGGCTCAGGGTGCGGTAGGTAAAAAACTCATAGATGAGCGTGGTGGTCAGGCCGATGTCGAGTTCTTCATAGGCCGAGGTTTCCTCGCGCTCGACGAACGTCGTGATACCCCCGGAGAGGTGTGTCGAGAACAGGTACGGCTGCCGGAAGGACAGGGCCACCCGCCATTGGTTGAGGGCCTTCAGGTCATCGCCACGGGAGGCCCCGATGTTCGGGATGAGTTCGGCGGCGAGGCTGGCGTTGCGTCCGCCCCCGATGAAATTCCGGTGCCGGAGGGCACCCCGCAAGCCGATGCCATCGGTTTTGGAATATCCGGTCTCGGCCCCCACCGCCCGGAGCGGCGCTTCCTGCACAAATATCCGGAGGGCCGCCATAGAATCGGTTTCAACGACGGTACACTCATCGATGCCGGGATCACGTGGGGACGGCATCACATCCACCAGCACCATCCGAAACAGGTTGGAGGCAAACAACTGCCGCCGCCCGTCGACGAGTTTGCTCCGGTTGAACCGGTCGCCGGTTTTGAACGGCAATTCCCGCAGGATGAGCCCTTCGTCCACCTGCACGTTGCCTTCCACGCGGATGTCTCCAAAGCGCGCCAGCGGCCCGGCATCCACCCGAAACTGTACATCCACAAAATTCGAGACCGAATCGACTTCGGTCCGTGAACATACCCTGCCAAAGGCATATCCCCGATTGTTGAGCCATTCCAGCGCCCGGTCCTGAATCCGAACGAGTTCAAACCGCGAGAGCCGGTCGCCTACTTTCAGGTTGGCATTGGTCCGCCGGAAATTGCGCCACCGGACCCGGTTCGGCTCGCTGTACTGGTAGATGGCCGGCTTACCATCCGGCCCCAGAAAGTCGATGTTCATAATCGACAGGGGCGGCCCTTCCTCAATCACAAACAACACCCGTACCGCATTGGCCGTGCTGTCATAATCCGCCGTATAATCCACAAACGGTTGCAAAAATCCGTTACGCTGATAATATCGACGAAGCCGGGCGACGTCTTTTTGTAACTCGACGGGATTAAACAGGAAGCGTTTGGCTTGCCAGAAGGCGAGGTCGTCGAACGTGGTGGGGGCAGCGGTAACGATCTGGGCTTTGAGTTCGGCTGTGTCGAAGGTCTGGTTGCCTCGGAAGCGGACCTGTTTTACCTGTGTAGACGAGTTGACCAGATAGAGCGGAGCCTGGGCTAAAACGCCGATGGGAAGCAGCAATAGCATCCAAACGGCACATAGCCGGAGGCAAGGGGCACTACAGGTCGGTATGGGTACACGACGATGCGTCACAGCCGCTCAGGGTGAAACTTCCACCAGCGGTTCAGGCACCGGTGGCGGTGGTTCGCTGGCGGGTAGTGGCGGCCCATGCAGGGTATATTTTTCGTGATGCAGTGCGGCAATCATTGCCCCGACGATGTACACCACACCGGAATAATACACCCAGAATACGAAGGCCAAAACCAGGCCGAACACCTCGCCGAGGGCCGTGATACTCCCGTCTTCGACCATCATGTTTTCGTACCGGTCAAACCGCCCCAGGTACTGCGCATAGATCGTGAACGCATTTTTGGCTACTTCCCACAGGATACTGGTCACCAGTGCCCCCCACACGGCACTCCGTGCATTTGGGCGCGGGCATGGTGTGAAGTAGTACATCAGAAAAAACAGGAGGAATACAATCACGAAGGGCAAAATCAGTCCCAGCAGGGAGATGATCTTGATGCCGGCCCCCTGTACCGTCTCACCCGCCCCCGAGGTAGCCAACAGGACCAGGCTCTGGATGCGCAGGTATTGGACCAGCACCGTTAGGCCAAACAAAATGGTCGTCAGCAGCCCCATACGTAAGTCGGACATGTAGCCCCGCACGATGGAGCGGCGCTGGTGGTGCGGGCCAAACACGTTGCCCACAATCACCCGCAGGGTACTGAACAGGGTAATGGCCACCACCAGCAAGCCGATGGCGCCGATCACGGTGATGGCACTACTGGCCCCGGCGAAGGTCAGCATGGCCTGGATGAGTTGTTCGCTCTGGGAATTGGGCAGGAACGTGCGGATGAAGTCCGCCATGTTGAAAAAGAGTTCCTCGCGCTTGAGGAAGATCCCGAAGATCCCGACGGCCAGAAAGGTCAGGGGTACAAAGGCGATGAGCATCTTGAAGGCAATGGCTCCACACCAGAGGAACACATCTTCATGTAAAAAACGCTGGATGACCCCTCGGGTATAGTAGGTAGCCAGATTCAGAACATGCGCTATCGGTTTTGGAAGGGTCATGTAAGATGCCTGTTGCAACCGGGGTCAAGATTGCCCTGCGTCCTCCATGTACGTAGGGCAACAAAGAAAGGATTCCCCTGAAAGCCAAAAGTTCATCAGGTGCCCGAGCCCACTACAGATCGGGCACCATAGGGGCATGGGGCGCTCAGGCTGTTGCCTTATGGGTCGTAAAGATGGGTTGGGTGCCGGTTGCGATGGTATCGGCGGTAATGCGGCAGGTGGCGACGTTGGTGATGGAATGAATGTCGAACATGATGTCGAGCATTCGCTTCTCCATGATCGAGCGCAGGCCCCGTGCACCTGTACCGAGGGTTTCGGCCCGGCTGACGATTACTTCCAGTGCGTCTTCATCAAACGAGAGGTCGATGCCGTCCATCGCGAACAATTTCTGATACTGCCGCACCAGGGCGTTTTTGGGCTGCGTCAGGATTTTCATCATGGCATCCTGGGAGAGCGGAGACAGTGCAGAAATCACGGGCAGCCGACCAATAAACTCGGGGATCAGCCCAAATTGCAGCAGGTCGTCCGGCTCTACCGAGGTCAGCATCATGGGGTCGTCCTTGCGATAGGTTTTCTGTTGGTTGCTGGCCAGGAAGCCCATTGCATGCGTGGACAGGCGGCGGGCAATGATTTCCTGTAAGCCTTCGAAGGCCCCACCACAGATAAACAGGATGTTACTGGTATCGATATTGATGAGGTTCTGCTCGGGGTGTTTGCGGCCACCTTTCGGGGGCACCCCCGCCACGGTGCCTTCCAGAATTTTGAGCAGGGCTTGCTGAACCCCCTCGCCCGAGACATCGCGGGTGATAGAGGCATTGTCCGCCTTGCGGGCGATCTTGTCGATTTCGTCAATGTAGATGATGCCGCGCTGGGCTTCGGCCACATTAAATTCGGCGGCATGCAACAGGCGGGACAGGATAGATTCCACATCCTCGCCCACATACCCGGCCTCGGTCAGAGCTGTGGCATCTGAAATCGAGAAGGGTACATCCAGCACTTTGGCCAGTGTGCGGGCCAGGAGCGTCTTGCCGGTCCCGGTCGGGCCCACCAGCAGGATATTCGATTTTTCGATCTCGACTTCTTCGAAGTTGTGGACGTAATCTTCGGTGTCGATCCGTTTGTAATGGTTGTAAACGGCGACCGAAAGGGCCTTCTTGGCCTCGTGTTGCCCAATGACGTGCTCGTCCAGGGCGGTTTTGATTTCGTGAGGCGTGAGTTGCCGGCGGGGGGCGGTCCGGGCTGTGGTGGAAACCGGGCGTTTGCCAACGGTTTCATTGTTGACGATACCAGCGGCATCATTCACGCAGCGGTCACAAATGTAAACCCCGGGTCCGGCGACCATCGAGCTTACTTCATGCGCCGTGCGTCCACAAAAGGAACACCGTATTATTTCGTTATCGTGCCGATCACTCATGGTGGGTAATTTAGGTTGCCTCTAACCACGTACCTGAATACGCGTTAAAACTTGAAACGCGGTAAGATAAAAAAAAATAGTGGATGTTCTACGTTCTAAGTTCTAAGTTCTACGTTCTGCGTTCTAAGTTCTACGTTTTGTGACATGAACCCTACACGAAAAGCGTGGTACATCGCACGTAGAACGTCGCACGTAGAACGTTATGCACCTCGCCGTCTTGGGCAATGCCCGGAGTTATCATTTCCGAAAGTGGCTACCGGCCCTGGCTGAACGCGAGGGGCTGAAGGTCTCTTTGCTCTCGTTTCAGGCTCCGGACGAGCCGCTGCCAGGGGTCGTTTTTTTTCAACTCAGCCCGCCCATCAGTCGTAAGGGACATTTTCGGTATTATGATTATTGGGGTTCCACGCGGCCTTTGTGCGCCCTGCTCAAGCAAATCGGGGCCGATGTCCTGATGGCCTCCTATGCGACCCACTATGGGTTGATGGGAGCCCGGAGCGGCTTTCATCCCTTTGTGTTGCAAACCTGGACCCTGGACCTGTCCGTCTACCCTTGGAAAGGCTGGAAACAGGTTTTCTTCCGTCCGATGGTCCGGTATGCCCTTCGCCGTGCCGACCTCATCACCACCGACGGCCCCGCCCTGGCTGAGATCGGCCGTGCCCGTTTCCCGGACGTGGCCCACAAGATAGTCTCGACCGCCTGGGGCATTCGCCTGGCTGACTATGCCCCCCGCCCCGGCCTTCGCGCCGAAGCCCGAACCGCATGGAATATCCCCTCGGAAGCCCCTCTACTGACCCATGGACGCGGGGTGTACTACTGGTACCGCCCGGAGGCCGTCTTGCCCGCCTTGCTCCGGACCCTGGCAACACACCCGGAAGCCTATGCGCTGGTCCTCACCTTGGGCCAGGACCGCACCCCGGAGGTTCAGCAAATGCTGGATGCCCTGGCTGCACACCCCCGCGCACGCATCGCCGACCGGTTTTTGAGCCGAGAAACCATGCGAGGGGTCTGGGCCATGACGGATGCGTTTATTTCCTTCCCGCCGTACGACGGCATCTCGGAGAGTGTACTGGAAGGCATGTACGCCGGGGCCATCCCCATCGTAAGCGATATCCTCTCCAACCGTGCCTTCCTGGATGCCGATACCCAGGCCGTATACGTCGATGGCCACGATGCCGAGGCCGTTTATCGCGCCCTCAGCCGGGTCCTGGACCACCTGCCGGACTTCAAGGCCCAGATGGCTCCGATCAACAAACAGTGGGTTGAAATCCATGCTACCATCGAAGGCACCGCCCGGCAACTGCATGAAATATTCCAGGCCATTCTATAAAACATGCCCACCGTATCCTACGCTCTTCATTTAGATTCCGTATTACAAGAACGTTCGATACCGCTTTGCGTGTTAATATTGTCCGGTTAACGTTCAGCATCTGCACCCCATGCTCTCTTTCCCTCTGCACGAGATTTTATGGTTTTCAATTCGCTTACCTTTCTGGCCTTCTTCAGTCTGGTGCTCTTGCTGCATTCGCTTCCGCTCTCCTGGACGTTTAAGAAAAGCAACCTGTTGGTGGCCAGCTATCTTTTTTACGCTGCCTGGAACCCACCCTTTGTTATTCTCATCTGGATTTCAACCATCATAGACTGGTTTGCCGCCCGATGGATGTATCAAGCAGAAACCCAGCGAAAAAAACGAGGCTTTCTTCTGCTGAGCCTGTGTGTTAACCTGGGATTACTAAGTTTTTTCAAGTACGGCAATTTTTTCCTTGACAGCTTTGTAAATCTGGCACAGGGCCTCGGCATTCTGTATCACCCGCCTCAGCTTGATATTATTCTGCCGGTTGGCATTTCCTTTTATACGTTTCAAACGCTGTCTTACACCCTCGACATCTACCGCGGCAATGGGAGACCGTGGCCGTCTTTTCTGGACTTCGCCCTGTTTGTCACCTTCTTCCCACAGTTGGTGGCAGGACCCATTGTGCGAGCGGTTGATTTTCTTCCGCAATGCAGTACGCCACGCCAGGCATCACGCCAGCAACTCGGATGGGGATTATCGCTAATGGTAATCGGCCTATTTGAAAAGGTGTTCCTGGCCGACGGCCTCATGGCCCTTGTGGCAGACCAAGTATACGGTTCGGCGTCGGCCCCCAATTTTACGGAGGCTTGGACAGGCACCTTGGCCTTCTCGGCCCAAATCTTTTTTGACTTTGCGGGCTATTCCACCATAGCCATTGGCGCGGCCTTGTGTTTGGGTTTTGTTTTACCGGATAACTTCCGTTTCCCTTACGCCGCCATCGGCTTTTCAGATTTCTGGAGACGGTGGCACATTTCCCTTTCGACCTGGCTCCGAGATTACCTTTACATTCCGCTAGGTGGCAATCGGAAAGGGACGCGCCGAACGTACATCAATCTGATGTTAACGATGCTCATCGGGGGATTGTGGCACGGTGCGTCGTGGCGGTTTGTTGTGTGGGGTGGCTTACATGGTATTTACCTTGCCGTCGAACGTCTGCTGCGCGCATACTGGGGCAAGAAGGTTCGCTGGACGGAGCGATGGTATGGCCAAGTGTTACTTACCCTATTGACTTACTATTTGGTATGCATTACATGGGTCTTTTTTAGAGCGTCCTCTTTTGAACAAGCCTTCACGTTGATCTCTGCCATGCTTGGCTTTACACACCCGCCCGGCCTTCAATCGCTACGCCTGATCTACATTGCGACGGTATTTGGTGTTACCCTTTTCCTTCTGATCGGCCATCGGTTCATGCGCAACCGAACCCTGGAATCCGTTGCGGATCGCTTGCCCTGGTGGACCAAAAGCCTAGCCCTTGCGTTGATGTTGATCGGCGTTCTACTTGCCCCTGGTGATCAAAATGCCTTCATCTATTTCCAATTCTAACAGCCGCCTTCCCCAAGAGCAATGGGGCAAGGTCTGGACGTTGACCTTTATCATCCTCATAGGTGCTTTCGGTACCTTTGAGTGGATAATCCGTCAGGAAGGATTCGTCCCGTCTGTTTCCGATGATGCCCGGCTGTGGGCCGTCCAACGGGCCCAAGTTCCCGAGAATGACCCCAATGCTATTGTCTTGCTTGGTTCCTCTCGCTCGCTATGTGGAATGAACCTGGATGCTCTCGAAACAACCCTGGGGACCAAGCCTATCCAGCTTGCTGGAATTGGCTCAAGTCCTGTGCCGATCCTCAAGCATCTCGCCGAAGAATCAGATTTTAAGGGTCTCATCCTGTGCGAAGTAACCCCCAGGCTTTTCTACTCCAAGCACCGCAATAAGCATCCAGAACGCGTCCTTGGAACCTATGCTTCGGTGCAATCCAGCTTGTTTGGACTTACGGAGCGCCGCTTATCCGTCGCAGTAGAATCCTACATTGTTAGCCTGAGCAGTGCACTCCAACTTGAAGAATTGATCAAAGCCCTTATCCGGCAGCAATGGCCTATACCAAACCGAACCGTCCAGGCCAACCGTCAGTGTAACTTTAACCCTTGGAAGCAAGAACACTTCCCTCCCCCTCCTAGCCCACCTTTTTCTAAAAGCCCCAAACTCTCTAATACCGAACGCGAAATAATTGCTGAAGTAAAGGGCTACATTGATACCCTCCGACAAAGAGGAGGTGATGTGATCTTTAAGTATATTCCGTCTTCTGGGAAACAACGTGAAATGGAAGAACGATACTATCCACGGGATCCGTATTGGTATACCCTTTTGTCTGAAACCAACACCCGCGGCATCCACAGCGATGATGAACCCACACTCGCTTCCTTCCAACCCCATGCCGATGATAGCCATTTGGATTTTGACGATGCGGAGTCGTTCAGCCGCAACTTAGGCCAGGTGATCAAAACCCGAATGGAACAACCATGAAAAACGTTTCTACCCCACTCCATTGCCTAGTAACCGGCGGTGCCGGATTTATCGGCTCGCACCTGGTGGATGCGTTGCTCGCCGAAGGCCACCACGTTACCGTGGTCGATAACCTGTCCACGGGTCGCTCGGGCAACTTGGCCCATCTGGAAAACCATGACCGCTTTCGGTTCATGCAGGTAGACGTCCAGGACCGCGCCCTGATGGCCCCGCTGGTCGCCGGGTGCGACGAGTTGTACCACCTGGCCTCCTATGTAGGGGTCAAGCTGGCCTCCCAGACCTCCAGCCAGACGATCCTGAACAACCTCCGCAACATTGACACGCTGCTGGATCTGGTCACGCATTACCGGCCCCGCTTCCTGCTGACCTCCACTTCGGAAATCTACGGCAAGGCTCTTGACGTCAAAGCCGGCCCTGAAATGGGCCTGACCGAACACGCCGACCGCGTCTACGGCTCCACGGAGGTACACCGTTGGTCGTATGCCGGGGTCAAAGCAGTGGAAGAATTTCTGACCCTGGCCAAACATCATGAGGAGGGGTTGCACACGGTCATCGTGCGCCTGTTTAATGTGATCGGCCCGCGTCAGGTGGGGCGCTATGGCCCCGTGGTGCCCCGATTCATCGACCAAGCCCTGGCCGGTGATCCGATTACGATTTACGGCACAGGCCAGCAGCGGCGGTGTTTCACAGACGTACGCGATGCCATCAGCGCCACCCTGCTGCTCATGCGCCGTCCTGAATGCGCCGGGGAAGTGTACAACATCGGCGGAAGCGCCCCCGTTACGATCCGTACCCTTGCCGAAACCATCCTGCGCTTGACGGAGAGCACCTCAAAACTGGAATTTGTGCCCCACGAATCCGTCTTCGGCGAACACTTTGAAGACGTCAACCTGCGCATCCCGGACACCGCCAAACTTACCAAAGAAACCGGGCTCGAAATCAACCGCACCCTGGACGATATTTTGGCTTACATCATTGCGGCGCATCCGATGGTGAAGGGTTAGTGGTACGCTCGCGGACCGGAACATTAGGCCACATCGTAGGAATGCGTCCAGGCGCTCGCTCGTTGTTAGTGGTACGCTCGCAGAACCAAAGATCTGCCTCTTCCATCGTCTAGGCTGCTCGCTCGTTGCGGGTTGTCCAGGAACTTTTAAGCACACGCTATCCCCCTAACAACTAACAACTCCCCCATGAACTTCCTTCCCTACAGTCGGCCTTTGGTGCTTGAGGAGGACATCGCGGCGGTTGCCGAGGTCTTACGGCAACCCATGATCTCACAGGGGCAGAAGCTGAAGGATTTTGAGGAAGCCTTTGCCGCCAAAGTGGGGGCCAAATTCGCGGTGGCCTACTCCAGCGGGACCGCTGCCCTACACGGGATGTGTGGCGCAGCACAATTCAACCCAGAGGACGAGGTGATTCTGCCCCCGCTCACCTTTGCCGCCACAGCCAATGCCGTGCTGTATTGCGGGGCCAAACCGGTCTTTGCCGACATCGACGCGCAAACGTGGTGTATAGACCCCGAAGCCGTTCGGGCTGCGCTTACCCCCCAAACCCGTGCGATCCTGACGGTAGACTTTGCCGGCCATCCCAGCGATTATGATGCCCTCCGGGCGCTGGCTGACGAACACAACCTGTTGCTGCTGGCCGATGCCGCCCACGCACCGGGAGCCATGCACCGGGGCCGCCCCGTCGGACGCCTGGCCGACATGACCGCTTTCAGCTTCAACCCGGTCAAAAACCTGACCAGTGCCGAGGGGGGTATGGTAACTACCGATGATGAAACGCTGTACGAGCGCCTCACCATGTTCCGCGTCCATGGCATGACGCGGGACCCCAAACTGCTCGAACGCCCCTCACCAGGCGGCTGGTATTATGAACAACAAGTGCTGGGTTTCAACTATAAACTCAGCGAACTCCACGCCGCCCTGGGCCTAAACCAACTCAAACACCTCGACACCTTCAATCAGCAACGCCGCATCCTGGCTGCGTTCTACGATGAAGCCCTCGCCCATCTGCCCCTGGACCTCCCCCGGCCCCACACCGACGTTACCTCTAGCTGGCACCTCTACGTGATTCAGGTCACCGAAAAGGCCAAATACGACCGGGCTGCACTTTTTGCCGCCATGCGCACACGCGGTTTCGGCGTGCAGGTCCACTATGTGCCGGTTCCCTTACACCCCTATTACCAACGGTTGGGCTACCGCCTTTCGGACTACCCGAAAACGGCCGCATACTATGAACGCGCCCTGAGTATCCCGCTACACCCGGCCATGTCCCTGGCCGATGCCGAACAGGTGGTAGGCACCCTGCGCGACCTCTTGTAATTCATCTGCGCCCGCCCCCTCACGAAACTGATTAACTGATGTTACGCAGCTTGTCGTTGATGTTGTGCATTTCGACAAGGTCGAATGGGCCAAGACTGCGTAACATGACTGATTAATTTCGAGGTAGCGGGCCTCCAACGATACCGCATCCGGCTGGCTCCAGCACCGCATCATCCAGATTATACTGATCAACTGATCAACGATGATTTTGGAGGGTTGCGCGTCGGACATTTCATCAGGGATGCTGCAAACGGATAAGCCGACCGGTTGAGACAACGCCGGCATGGGTCAGGCGGTACACGTACAGCCCGCCTGCGAGATCCTGGGCATCCAACACCGCCGTGTGTGTACCGGCTCCCTGCATCTCGTCTACCAGCGTCGCCACGGGCCGTCCCAACAGGTCCCATACCTTGAGCACCACCGGCCCCGGTGTAGGCAAGGTATACGACAACGTCACCTGCCGATCAAAGGGCTGGGGATAGGCGGCTACCGGAATGCGGGCAGGCAGTTCTGTGGCCTCAACCGCAACGGTACGATCCAGCGTAGCGGTAAAGGTGGTGATGGCGGTTGTGGTCATGGTGAGGATGCCATCGGCGAAGGTCCAGTCTTCGACGCCGGTGACCTCAACGGGCGGGGCCTCCAGGGCAAAGCGTAACGTGACCGGCTCTGTATCGGCCAGCACCACGCCGTGCAGAGCTTCGCCCGGTACCCGGCTAAACGCCAACCGCACCGGCACCGAGGCTGCCACGGCCATCTGCCCATCCTGCATCACCTGGGTCCCGCCTTCCAGAAAGCCGTGCGTCCACCCGGCATCGCCTTCCCGAAGCCAAAGGAGCCGACTGTCGGTGTCCACCACCTGACCGTCGGCGAGGGTGAGTTGTTGCAGGGTCGTTTCAGCCTGTCCGACCAGGAGGTCGGAGTTGTCCACTTCAAATGCCACCACAGCATTTGGAGCCGGTACAGGGGTTACAGCACGAGCCTGGGTTGCAGCATCCGGCACAAGGGCTGCCAGGAAGCGTACCTCCTCCGCATTCGTGTAGGTCAGTTCAGTAACCGTGTGTGGGGCCGATTGGGCGAAGGTGGTCTCATGCACGGCTTCGCGGGTGGAGAACATGCCGCCATTGGCCGCCCCGAGGGCTGCGGTCAGTTGCATATCTCCCGCTTTGTAGATCACCTTTCCATGGTCGAAATCCGGCGTAAAGGAATCTGTGCCGGACAGCCCGTTGCCGTGCAGTTGCCACGTCCAGTCGACTGAGTTGCCGTGCCGCCCATCGTCGGCAATGACAAGGTAGGCGGCTTGCGTACCCGTTGCAGGAACCATAAGTGCCTGCCGAAACAGACTTGCACCTCGGTAGCCGGTTCGCAGTTCTACGTACTGAACGGGATCGATACAGTTCAGGCAATCGGAAGAGAAGGGGTTTGCGGTAAACACCTCAGCCCCACCAGCCGAGCCGGGAGACCCCGCATTCGGACCCTGTCCATCGACCAGGATGAGGTTGTGGCTACGGGCGCCAGCCACCTGGTCTCGATCTCTAAATTGAATGTAGCCGGGGTCAAAGGCCAGGGTTTCCCCCCCTGCATACAGCAGGAAGGACATGGCATCGGCGTGGTTGTGCCCGCCGGCGGCCTCCAGGGAGCGCCCCACTTGCGTCACGAAATACGCATAGGGGTTCAGGGGGCCCTGCCCTCGGTAAATGACGGCCCCCGCACTCGTCAAATAAGGCCGATAGGAATCAGGAGGTGTGGTGGGCACGTCGAACAGGCCGGAGAGGTAATCAGCGCGGCGGTCGTAATTGCCCTGGCGCAACTGGCCTTCCAGCGTAGTGCCAGCCCCTTCGAAATCGGAGGGATAGCCGTAGGCGGCATCGACCAGAACCAGTTCCGGCATAAACATGTTTTGGAAGGTATCCTCAACAGGCGGCAACTGGCCGTTGGGCATCCGAATCTCCCGAACCCAGTCGAACAGGTAAAGGTAGTCGATATTAAACAGCGGCGTACGGATGTCCGTGTCCCGGTAGCGCAACACCTGATCCCCCAGGGCGTGCCGTTGTGCGACGAACAGCGGCAGCAGCATTTCCATCGCGTACCGAAAATACCACGGTCCTTCGCCATATCCTGCGATGCTGCGCGGCTCACTCAGCCGACTCCCCTTTTCAAACAGTTGTCGGTGGATTTCTTCCATGCCCCGCCCCATCCATGCCGCCGGGCGCATTTTATCATTGGAAGATTCCAGGTCGTTCAACACCAGGGCAGCCATAGCGAGGGCTCCGGCGGTTCGAAGGGAAAGGTTGTTGTTGAGGGCTGCCCAGTAGCCGCCAAAGAAACTTTCGACCTCATCGAACCATCGACCTGCGAGTTGCTGGAGCCGGGCAGCAGCCCCGCCAAGGTCGGCTTCGCCCTGGCCGGCCAGTAGATCATAGGCCTGCGCGTACTGGGTCACGACGGAGGCGATGTACTGAAAGTCCGAAGGTGAGAAGACCGAGGGGATGTCCAGGTTGGCCGCTTCGAGGTAAGCAATGGCCTTGGTGCGGAGGGCCGTGGCGTCGGCCTCCGTAAGCGGAGCCACTTGCCCCTGATCCACTTTCCGGTTGATGGCCACCAGAAACGCCGCGTTTTTGGCGATCTGGGCACGGCGCATCCGTTCGGCAAAGGAATCATCTGCCGTGGCCTCTGCGAATGCCGTTTCCGTCACGGCTGCAAAGACCGGCAACCGATCCGCCTGCCCCAGCCGGTCCTGAATGCTGGGTACGTGATCCGGCAAGAAAAGCGTACGCGGATGCACCGTAATGTCCGGCTGCCATGCCCCCTGCGCATGAGAAAGAAGGGGGATGGCAAGCATGTAGACCAGGAAACACCGAAAAACGTTGCGTTGCATAGAATTGTTTGGTTATGTGATGCGTGTTGCGTGATTTCATCCCGATTCACGCACCGCCGGGCATCGGCGGACGCAACAGTTTATGCTTCTACGTGCGGGAATGGCACAACTTGAGTTATTATAGTTTCGCAAAACAACCGTGCAAAATGCCATTGCACAGCAAGATATACCCCTATCGAACCCGCTTGATCACCACAAGCGTCATGTCATCCGTTTGTGGCTCGGTACCGGAATGGGCCCGAACGGCCCGAACGATATCGTTGACCAGGCCATCCGGTCCGTGGCCGCGCAAATGACGCAACAACTGGGAAAGGCGTTCTTCCTCGAACTGTTCCCGCTCGGGGTTCATGGCCTCGGTAATGCCGTCGGAGTAGATCACCAGGCTGTCGCCGGGTTTAAAGTCGAAATGGTGGTCCATGTAGGGAATGCGGGTGGTGATGCCCAACACCAGGTTTCCCTCTTTCACCCGACGTACCGTACCATCAGCCGAAACAAGCAATGGCCGGTTGTGCCCCGCATTACAGTACGTGAGGCGGTGGTTTTGTGGATCGAACACGCCGTAGAACAAGGTCATAAACGACCCTTTCCGCTTCCGGGCACAGAGCAGTTGGTTAACGCGGGTTATACATTGGGCGGCTGAATCGGTTACGAGGGCCTGCGCCCGCAGGGCGGCCTGCACATTCGCCATGTAGAGGGCAGCAGGTAGCCCCTTGCCGGAGGCATCGCCCAGGCAAATGCCAAACGTGCCGTCCTCCAACATCATCCAATCCAGGTAATCCCCACCCACGGTCTGTGCCGGGATGCAGGTGCCGGCCATCAGGTAGTCCGCAACCGACGGCCATTCTTGCGGAAGTTGGGCCGTCTGGATTTCCTTGGCCAGCCGGAGTTCCTCGCGCATCCGCAGCAGTTTTTTCTCCTCTTCATAGAGCCGGGCATTTTCCAGGATCTGGGCCGACTGCATGGCCACAATCGACAGGAGGCGCTGGTCTTCCTGGGTAAATGCGGCGGGGGTACGGGTGTTGTTATACACGGTCAGGATGCCGGTCAACCGGGACCGAATCAGCAGGGGCACACAGAGGAGGTTACGGATCGCGTCATCCCAGACCATCCGTGGAAACCGGGGGTCTTGGGCCGGCTCGTTAATGAGCAGCGGGGCCTTTTGCCGTTTCATCCATTCGAGTAACACTGTATTGAGCCGGAAGGTGTCGTGCCCGGCCGAATCGTAGCCCACGCGGAAGAGGGTTTTCATCAGGTCTGCCGCAGGCTCAAGGGCTTCTTCATCCTGAGCCTGCAACAGCCGGATGGCCCCCTGCTCAGCCGCCACCAGCTTGCTGGCCCGGCGTACGATCCGGCTGATGATCTGGGCCGAATCATGCGATGCCCCGATTTCACGTGCCAGGTTGTTCAACAGCGAGAGCTCCTGCACGGAACGGCGCAAGCGGTCGTTTTCTTGCGCAAGTTGCGCAACGCGTACCTGGAGATCGTCAGTAGCCATGGGGCATGGTGGATTATCGAGAGACAACGCCAATATACAATCCAAAGACGCAACGTGCGACGTACGGGGGGCGGGGGGCGGGGGCGGGGGGCGAATTTGGATTTACAACAATCCACCGAGTTCCAAATAGCGCTTTCTTTCAACACCTGTGGTGCGCTCCCGGCGGGGTCGGCCTTGTGCCGACCCGGATACGGAAATGCTTCAACGTAATCGGTGCGGCGTAATCGGAAACGCATCCTTTGCAATGGGCGCAACCCGGACGGGCGACCCTCGTGGCCGGCCCGATTCATAGACAATTGACCATTGACCATTGACCATTGACCATTATCTTCTAACGTCAACGATTATGTAACCCATCCCCATCCTCATGTCCATCACCGGCACCCAACTGATCGGCGCGGAGCGCGTCGTGAGCAGCAGCGATACGTTTCACGGCGTCAACCCGGCCAATGGCCTGCCGCTGGCCCCGGCCATTTTTGAAGGCACCAAAGCCGATGTCCACCATGCAGCCGAGCTGGCCCGGCGCGATTTTGATGCCTTTCGCACCACATCTCTCGAAGACCGCGCCCGATTCCTAGAAACCGTTGCCGACGAAATCATGGCCCTCGGCGATGCCCTGATCCAACGCGCCCACGCCGAAACCGGCCTGCCTACGGGTCGTTTCCAGGGAGAACGGGGCCGAACGGTCAACCAGTTGCGGCTTTTTGCCCAGGTGGTACGCCGCGGCCACTGGCTCGATGCCCGCATCGATACGGCCCAACCCGACCGCGCCCCCCTGCCCAAACCGGACGTGCGTTCCATGCGCGTCGCCCTGGGGCCGGTGGCCGTTTTCGGAGCCAGCAACTTTCCGCTGGCATTTTCAGTGGCCGGCGGGGATACCGCTTCGGCCCTGGCCGCAGGATGCCCGGTGATCGTCAAGGGCCACCCCGCCCACCCCGGTACCAGCGAACTGGTGGGGCAAGCCATCCAGAAGGCCGTCCAAAAAACGGGCATGCCGGAGGGCACATTCTCGCTCATCCAGGGCAGCGGCATCCATGTGGGGACCCATCTGGTTCAGCATCCGTCTATCAAAGCCGTCGGTTTTACAGGATCGTACCGGGGTGGAAAAGCCCTGTTTGACCTCGCGGCCCTTCGGCCAGAGCCGATTCCGGTCTATGCCGAGATGGGCAGTACCAACCCGGTCTTTGTGTTGCCCGGTGCCCTCGAAGCCCGAGGGGTTGAAATTGCGCAAGGATTGGCCGGGTCCGTCACCCTCGGCGTCGGGCAATTTTGCACCAACCCCGGCCTGGTATTGACCGTCGAAGGACCAGCGTTTACCGCGTTCCGAGATGCCGCCGCCGAAGCCGTCTCCGGCAAACCCGTCGGGACGATGTTGCATGCCGGCATTCAATCGGCCTATGAAGCAGGTATTCGCACCCTCTCGGGTGTGGATGGCGTAACGGTGGCCGCCGAAGCCCCGGCTACCGAAACCGAACCCGGCTGTGCCGGCATTCCGCGCCTGCTTACCACCACCAGCGCCACCCTGTTTGCCAACCCGTTCCTTCAGGAAGAGGTCTTCGGCCCCTCAACGCTTCTGGTAGCCTGCGCCACACCGGAAGAGTTTGAAGCCGTCGCCGCCTCCTTGGAAGGGCACCTGACCGCAACCGTCTTTGGCACTGAAACCGAACTGGCCGATTATGCCGGACTCATCACGCTATTGGAGCGCAAGGTGGGCCGCCTCGTCTTCAATGGTTACCCAACGGGCGTGGAAGTGTGCGATGCGATGGTCCACGGCGGCCCCTTCCCGGCCACAACGGACAGCCGCACAACCTCCGTCGGCACCGCCGCCATCGAGCGGTTCTTGCGCCCGGTATGTTATCAGGATTGGCCGGACGCACTCTTGCCCCCGGCCTTGCAAAACGCCAACCCCTGGCAGATTGAGCGATTGGTCAATGCCAAGCGGAGCCCATCCACCCTACCGGAATGACATTCAAGGATCATTTTTCCGGCCATGCCGACCGCTACGCGCAGTATCGGCCAGATTATCCCCCAGCGTTATTCACCTTCCTGGCCGGCTTGACCACTACCCACACCTGTGCCTGGGATTGTGGCACCGGAAACGGGCAAGCCGCCCGTGCCCTCGCGGCACATTTTGACCGGGTGTGGGCAACCGATGCCAGCGCCAAACAAATCGAACAGGCCCGCCCTCATCCTCGGGTGCGATACACCGTTGCCCCCGCTGAGCGCAGCGGCCTCCCAACCGCCTCCGCCGATCTGATCACGGTAGCCCAGGCGCTGCACTGGTTCGATGCCGATGCCTTCCTGACCGAGGCTTTGCGTGTGGGTAAACCGGGAGGTGTGCTGGCCGCCTGGAGCTATGAGATGGCAACGATCAACCCACAGGTCGATGCCGTGGTGATGCAGTTTTACCGCACGGTGGTCGGCCCTTACTGGCCGCCGGAGCGCCAGTTGGTCGAAGACGGATACTCCCACCTCACCCTACCCGGTAAACGCCTGCCTGCTCCCGCTTTTGCGATGGTTAAAGACTGGCGGGTCGAAGACGTACTGGGGTACGTAGGTACCTGGTCTGCGGTTAAGAATTACCGGAAGGCAAACGGGGAGGATCCTGTGGAGACCCTGGAGAAACCACTAGAAGCGGCCTGGGGAAATGCGATGACCCAAAAGGTTTCCTGGCCGATGCAGATACACCTCAGCCGCCTCCCTGATACATGATAGCACCTCACCTGGGGTTTATCTATCTTTCGCGCATGGATACCTCCCTGGACATACGCATTGAAGCCACCGGCCTCCACGAGTTGTCCATGATCCGCCAACTCAACGCGGCCATCTTCAATGACATGCATATCATCAACCGGTTTGACCGGCCCAACCTGATGATCCTCATCGCCTACGACGAGGCAGCCCCGGTGGGGTTCAAGATCGGCTACGCGCTGGACCAGCATACGTTTTACAGCGCCAAGGGCGGCGTTTTGCAGACCCACCGACGGCAAGGCATTGCGCGCCGATTGCTATACGAGATGATGGAACGATCACGGCAACAAGGCTATACAAAATTCGTGTTTGACACCTTCCCCAACCGTCATGCCGGCATGACGATCCTCGGGCTTACGGAAGGCTTCACCGTTACCGCCGCCGATTTTAACACAGTGTACCAGGATTTCCGGATTCGCTTCCAGAAGAAATTGTGACTTGTCCGTCTAAAACGCAGAGACCAGCCCAGGCCGATACCAAGTTTGATCGGAGCGTTTGAAACGATATTCGGAAGATCATGTAACGTTGAAGGGCGACCATCAGGGTCGCCCCGCCCGGATAGCGCATCCCTCAATACGTAGTGCCTTTTCCAACTACACGCATCCCATTGGGCACCTGGAGGGGCCGGCCTTGTGCCGGCCCTTCAACGCTGAAAATCCTCAACGTTATGGAATGATATCCGCATCCTATTCTGCGGTCGGCCAAGGTCGACGATATGATCAAAACAACGTATAAATAAACGGGGCCAACGCTGTGCCTTCGGTCAGGACGATCAAAAAACCGAGCAGGAGGAGCACAATCAAGATAGGGGCCAGCCAGAATTTCTTGCGGACTTTCAAGAAGTTCCAAAATTCTTTAAGGAGGCCGAGCTTTTTCATAGCGGCGGATATCGACAGATGGATTTGAACAACACGCCCTAAAAAGTTACGAAGAATACCGTGCGTTTGAATAGGACCAGCAAACAATATGTCATTTTTTCGTATGGTGCAACCGACCCTTGGTTCCCGGCGTATGGGCTATACGGCATCCGCACTTGCGGCTCTTACACATTGACCCCCGTTGACCGTGCTTGCTTTTCTACAGGAACTAGGTGAAAACACCCGTATCGCGTTTCGGGCCATTCGCACGCAGAAACTTCGTTCGCTGCTCACTACGCTCGGCATTATCATCGGCATTCTGATGGTGACGGCCATGATGACCATCATCAATGGCCTGGAACGAAACTTCGAGGAGTCCATGTCCGAGTTGGGCACCGATGTCCTCTATGTCGAAAAATGGCCCTGGCGGCCCGTGAGCGATTGGTGGAATTATATCAACCGCCCCAACATCACCGCCGACCTCGCCGAAACCATCACCCAACGGGCCAAATACGTCGAAGCCGTTGCGCCCGTGGGGACCACCCGCCGCACCATCCGGTACCGGGGGCAAAACCTTTCCGGCACCCGCGTCATCGGGTCAACACCCCTCTACCCCCGCGTACGCGGTGTGGACCTGGACGCCGGACGTTTTTATACCGATAACGATGCCCGCGCCGCACGTAATGTGTGCGTACTGGGAGCCGCCACCGCCGATGGCCTGTTTCCAATCGAAACCCCCCTCGGGAAATCCATTCGCATCGGCCCGCACCGCTTTGAGGTCATCGGCCTGCTCACCCGGCAAGGCACCAGTGGAGACGCCGACGACAATAACTCCTCCGACTCCGAAATCCACATCCCGCTCGAAACCCTCAAAAAACTCTTCGGCACAGGCCGGCGCAGCCTCAGCATTCAGGTAAAAACCGCCTCGGCAGAACTGATGCCGGAAGCCGAAGACGAACTCATCGGCATTCTGCGCACCGCACGCGGCCTGGATGCACGGGACCAAAATGACTTTGTCATCAACAAACAGGACACCATCCGGGAATTCCTCGGTCCCATCAAGGCCACAATCTACGGCATCGGGATTTTCCTGACCGGCCTGTCCCTGTTGGTCGGTGGTATCGGCGTGATGAACATCATGTTCGTCTCCGTGAAAGAACGGACCAAGGAGATTGGGGTTCGGAAAGCCGTCGGGGCACGCCGCCTCACCATCCTGACGCAATTTTTAATCGAATCGGTGTTCATCTGTACCCTCGGCGGCCTGATCGGCATTGCGCTCTCGTTTGGCTTGACGGCCATCGTCAACACCTTCCTGCCCACGTACCTGGGTACGGGGACCATTGCGCTGGCCTTCGGCATTTGTATGCTCGTGGGCGTAGGCTTTGGACTGGCCCCGGCCTGGACCGCCGCAAAGGCGAACCCGATTGATGCTTTGAGATATGAATAGTAGTTAGTTGTACGCTCGCGGCCAAGGGCAAGCGGCCACATTGTGGATAAATGTCTTGGTCGCTCGCTTGTGGTTCGTTGTTGATTGTATCCACTGACAATCAGCGCACTCAGCAAGCGTACAACTAACCACAAGCCCGCACAGCGGGCGCACAACTAACCACGAGCCCGCATAGCGGGCGTACCAACACCATGACTTCAACTGAATTTATACGGGTAGCCTGGAGTTCGATACTCAGCAACAAACTGCGCTCTATGCTCACATTGTTGGGCATGATTATCGGGGTGTTTGCCATCATCGCCTCGGTTACCGCCGTTGAGGTGATTGATGTGTATTTCAACGACAAACTGAACGTCCTCGGCTCGACCACCTTTACCGTCACCAAAGACCCGGCTGTGCAAACCGGCCCAATGGATGAGCGCTACCGCAATCGGCGTAACATCACCTATGACCATATGCTTCGGCTCCGCCGCCGTGCCGAACTGCCAGCTGCCATCAGCCCATATGCCTGGTTCGACATGGTCCGACTGCGGTATGAAGACAACGAGACCGAGCCGAATATTTTCGTCCTCGGCTCGGATGAACATTGGATTTCGAATTTTGGCTACAGCCTCGAAGATGGCCGGTTTATCACGGCCGAAGACGTGCAGTTCAAACGCCCAGTCATTGTGCTGGGCGCTACCCCAACGGGAAAGCTGTTTCCCAACACCAACCCCATCGGCAAGACGGTTCGCATTCGAGGGATTCGGTTTAAGGTGATCGGTACGCTGGAAGCCAAGGGTAACCTGTTCGGGCAAGACCAGGACAACCGCATCGTTGCACCGATCACCCGCATGTTCGACATCTTCGGCGGGCGGGATCGGGATATGGCGATTACGGTCCGGTCTGCATCCGTAGCGATGAATGCAGCGACGATGGATGAGGTTACGGGCCACATGCGAGCCATCCGCAAGGTACCGCCGCTTGAAGAAAACGACTTCGAGGTGACGACCAACAACCAGATCCTGGACACCTTCGAAAACTTCACCAAGTACCTGACCATGGGCGGAGCCGGCATCGGATTTATTGCCCTGCTGGCCGCCGGGATCGGGATCATGAACATCATGCTCGTGACCGTCACAGAACGCACCCGGGAAATCGGGCTTCGGAAATCCGTTGGGGCCACGCGGGGTGCCGTGCTACGACAATTCTTGCTGGAAGCCATCGTGCTGTGCCAGATCGGGGGCCTGATTGGCATTGTGCTCGGCGCAATGGTCGGCAACGTAACGGCCTACTTCTTCGAGATCCGGGCTGCATTCCCCTGGGATTGGGCCATCGGCGGCATCCTGGGTGTTACGATCATCGCCGTGATCTTCGGGACCTACCCCGCCTGGAAAGCCGCCTCTCTGGACCCCATCGAAGCGTTAAGGCATGAGTAGGTTTGTACGCGTGCGGACCGGTTTGGGAGACCGCACAGCGGGTTAATGCCGGGGCCGCTCGCGTGTCCGTTGTGCGCGCGCGAAAGACCTTGCAAACCGCATTGCGAATAAACGCATAAGCGCTCGCTTGTTGTCCGTGGTCCGTTGGATACATTGTCCCTTCCGCCTTAACTTGTTTATCCCACCTTTTCACGTAGAACGTAGAACGTAGAACGTAGAACGTAGAACGTAGAACGTAGAACCTATTATGTCTCAAGATGAAGCCAAACGGGCGGCCGGCGTTGCGGCGGCTGCATGGGTAGACGACGGCATGCGCGTCGGCCTCGGTACTGGATCTACAACTGCTTTTGCCCTGATCGAACTGGGCCGTCGTGTTCGGGAAGAAGGGCTGGAGATTGTGGGCGTCCCGACCTCCTTTGCGGCTGAGCGCCTGGCCCGAAAACATCGCATTCCGCTGATCACCCTGGACAATGTGCCTTCGCTGGACATCGCCCTGGACGGGGCCGATGAAATCGACCCGCACCTGAACCTGATCAAGGGCCGGGGGGCAGCACATACCCGCGAGAAGGTGGTGGCTGCCCTCGCCACGCGCTTTGTGGTGCTGGCGGATCATTCCAAACGGGTGGATCAACTCGGCACCCGGATGCCGATACCTGTGGAAGTGCTACCGATGGCCATCGGCCCCGTGATACGCCGCATCGAAATCCTCGGTGGTACCCCTGAAATCCGAATGGGCCGAAGGAAAGACGGGCCGGTGGTGACCGACCAGGGCTTCTGGATCGTCGACGCGCAATTCAAAGACCTCTCCGACCCCTATGCCCTGGACGAGGCCCTGCTCCGTACCCCCGGTGTGCTGGACCATGGCCTGTTCCTGAACATGGCGACTGAGGCCGTTATCGGCAACCTCGACGGCGAGGTACAGGTGCTGGCGTTTGATGCGTAAGAACCGTGCAACCTACATCGCACTAAAAAAGCCCCTGCGCCACACGATGCGCAGGGGCTTGGGTACACCGAAGTGCGACCGAATTACTTCAGGCGGAAGCGGATCGGCAAGGAGAACTTCACCTTGACGGCTTTGCCGCGCTGTTTACCAGGCTTGAACTTCGCCTTGCGGACGGCCTTGAGGGCCTCTTCGTCACAACCGGCCCCGATGCCTTTTGCGACGGCAGCGTTGGTTACGTTGCCATTTTCGTCCACGACGAATTGTACAAAGACGGTACCTTCAACGCCCGCTTTCTTGGCGATTTCAGGGTACTTGATTTTCTTTTGCAGATCGCCGAGGCCACCGATCAGTTCCGGCATTTGCTCCACAACCACGAAGATTTCGGGCTCAGGCTCTTCTTCTTCGGCGGGCGGAGGCGGAGGCGGAGGCGGCAAGTCAGCCGGCTCGTCCAGGTCGATTTCAGAATCGATGTCGAGTTCATCGTCATCAAGCTCTTCATCGTTGGGGACCTCGATGGGTACCGGAGGACGCGGCGGGGGCGGTGGGCGTTCGATCTGCTGCGTCTGTTCAATTTCTTCCATTTGAACGACGACCTGTTCTTCCTCAGTGATTTCAAACTCGTTCTCCGGCTGGAAGTCCATACGGAACGCGAGAATGAGCAACCCGAGGGCAACGGCCAGCCCCACTTCCACAAAAAGCGGGTATTTGCTGCGCAGATCGGCCTTGGAGGTTTTTCTTAAAGCCATAACGGATAGGTGCGTTGAGTTGGGTTGGATCTTGACAATTTACAAAATCTCAGGACGAATTCAACTTTTAAATCTGATGTTACGCCGCTTGTCGTTGATCTTGTGCATTTGGACAAGGTCGAATGGGCCAAGACGGCGTAACATGACTTAAAAACAGGCTACTTTAGAAATAAGACCCCGAGGCTAGGGGAAAGTTGCTGTAAATAAAACGATACGGTCCCTTGAAATATTGTGTAAACCAAGCGGATGGACTGAACCATATGGGGGATTGTTAGTTGTACGCTCGCTGTGCGAGCTGGTTGTTAGTTGTAAACAGCAAACAATCCACAACTAACAACAGTGAGCGGCTACTATTCCTTCCCATGATGTGGTCGCTGACCCAAGGTCGCGAGCGTACAACCTACAACAGAGAGCGGCCACATTGCCTCCCCGCAAATGCGGCCCACAACCCTGTACCCGCGAGCGTACCAATGTCAACCTATGCCGTCATCATGGCGGGCGGCGTCGGGAGCCGGTTTTGGCCCCGTAGCCGAACCGCCCATCCGAAGCAATTCCTGAACGTGTTCGGAGAAGTGTCACTGATTCAGGCTACAGTAGCACGGCTCGGCGGACTCATCCCGCCGGAACGGTGTTTTGTGGTCACGCACGCACGGTACCTCGACGCCACCTTGCGTCAACTCCCCACGGTGCCGCCGGAGAATATCCTCATCGAACCCATCAGCCGAAACACGGCCCCGTGTGTTGCCTATGCCGCAGTACATATCCATACCCTCGACCCGGAGGCCACCCTCATCGTCCTCCCCGCCGACCATGTGATTCAGGACACCATCGGGTTTCACATGGCCCTGCAAACGGCCATCGAGACGGCCCAACAACCAGGTCTGCTCGTGACCCTCGGCCTCACCCCCACCCGGCCTGAAACCGGCTACGGCTACATCCACTACGAAGCCCCGGAAACCCCAGCCACTAAACCTTCAGCCTATCCGGTCTCTACCTTCACTGAAAAGCCGGATGCCGAAACGGCCCAGCACTTCCTGGAATCGGGCACCTACCTCTGGAACAGCGGCATGTTTATCTGGCGTGCCGATACCATCCTGGACCAGTTTAAACACCACCTCCCAGCAGTATATGCTGCCTTTGCCCCACTCCGCACCGGCGAAACCGAGGACCGCGTAGAACAAGCCTTTGAACAATGTCCGAGCCTTTCGATTGACTACGGTATCATGGAAAAGGCCACCTCCGTCTCAGTAGTCCCTGCCTCCTTCGGCTGGAGCGATGTGGGAGATTGGCGAGCCGTCCAGGACCTGAGTCTGAAAGATACCGACGGCAATACCGTACGTGGCGAGGCCGTCATCCACAACAGCACCGGTTGCCTGATCGATGCCGGGAAACGTCTGGTGGTGCTGGTTGGGGTGCAAGACCTTGTGGTGGTCGAAACCGATGATGCCGTGCTGGTCTGCCACCGCAATGCGACCCAGCAAATCAAGGACGTGCAAAAGCAACTCACCCGTGAAAAACCGGGCGTTGTTTAATGATCAGTGCGGAGTGCGACTCAGGTTTGAAGGGGGAGTCGTACTCCGCACTGATCACCCAGCATCATTGGCACTCACGATGAGGTGGACCTCTACGTCGTGCCCCACACCCCGAGACCACCCCCGCACACCGTAGTCCATACGATTGAGGGTAAAGGTAGTCTCAAAGCCTGCCAGTTTGCCGAGGTCTTCGACGGTATTCAGCCCTAGCACCTGAACCGGCACCGTAACAGACCGGGTCACCCCCCGAATCGTTAAATCACCGGTGACGGCCAGCAGGTCCCCATCTCGTGGTGCCACCTTGGTGCTTTGAAAAGACATCCGGGGAAATTGATCAACGTGGAGAAAGTTTTTGCCTCGAACGGCCCGGTCTCGCCGGGGGTTACCTGTGGTCACACTCCCAACATCCACAGAAAACGAAACCTGCGTCTGGGCTGGAGCAGCCGGGTCATACCGGATCGTTCCCTCGAATTCGGTAAACCGCCCTTCCACCTTAAAAACCCCCCACTTGGTCGCGGTAAATTCGACGGCACTATCGTCTTCCCGCACCCGGTACCGAGGCTCTTCTTCCGTCGGCTGGTGAACAAATCCCAACAGGACCAAACCCATCATCAATACCAGACCCAAAGCCATGTGTGTGTAGCTACGCATACCGATTACCGTTTCAGTTTGAGGTCGAAGGTGCAACGCCAAATGCCCTGATCATCTTTGACGAGGATCTGCTCCGGGTCGAAGGAGTCGATGCCCACCGGTATTTTGGCGGCCGTCTTCAGGCGCAACGTCTCCTGCTGCCGCCCCATACTCGGCCCCGTAAGGGTGTAATGCACATGGGGGATGACCGTCGTATTCGGATAAGAAGCAGGCCGGATGGTATGGTATTCGTACCGCCCCGCTTCATTCGTGCGCATGGTGCCCTGAATGCGGTGCTGGTTCTCATCGACACCACCTTTGGAATAATGCCCCTCGGCATCCGTGTGGTACACATGGACTAAAATCCCCTCCCGTACCGTCCGGCCCTCTGGCCCAAACACACGCCCCGTCACGATCATTCGCTCCCCCGGCTCGTCTTTATCAACCAGAAAAGCCATCCATTCAGGGTGAAGCCCGGAACCCTGACCTTCCAGGTCCGCAGGCCGGCACGCCGCCAGGCCCACAGCACCAATACCAGCCACCAGCCGGTGCAAAAATGTTCTTCGGGAATGTTGCATAGGAATATTATTTAGGTGCAAAAAAGTGTTAATATTATTTTATACGTTCACAGTTACGGGTGTGAGCGTACAACTAACCACTAACAAACCCCCGTATCCACTCGAATTCCAGTTCCATTTTCCACGTTTCCATGGCTTCGGCATCCAGGTTGAGGGCACTATCTCGAGTGACGCCTTCCGGGGTCGGATAGAAGTTGGTGATGGCCTCATAGAGCTGGTCCCGTTGGGGGCGGTCGGTGGTGTAGAGCAGGTGCCAAAGGGTGAGGGTATCGAAGCCGCGGGCTTCAGCCACCAGGATGTTGAGGTCGGGTATGGTCGGGGCTACATCATACCGGTCCAGTGCAGCCTTAAAGGCCGGCGAGGCATCGTCGAAGTATGGCGTGCCAGGACCGGCCTCGGCATACATGCGGCTCCGGGCTCCGGCTGGTACGAGTACCGAGCGGTCGTCGTGTTCCAGCGCCACCCATCCGGAGCTCACGTGCAGCATCCCGGCCCCGTCGGGGGTTACGTCCAGGGTGTAGGCACATCCCATATCCACAGCCGTAGCGGAGGGGGTATCCACCAGAAATAGACGGGGCGGTGCAAATATGCTGGCCTGGATGCGGCCCTGTTCCAGTGCAATACGATGTTCGTCGGTGCCGGTCTCGACCAATTGCACACGCGAGTTCGGTTCAATAATCACCGTGCCAATGTCTGCTACTTCCAGTTCGGCCCGCGCCCCGGCATCGGTTTCAAGCCACTCACCGACCCCCAGATGGGTCTCTCCAGCAATGTGCCCGGACGCTACGCGCGGCATACCCGACAGGGTTTCGACGGCCCACGTGGGTCCGGCAGGTTGCGTCATCATCCACACACCAAGACCCAGTCCAATGACCAGCAGGGCAGCTACACCACTGTACCACAGCCATCTTGTACCAACCAGGCGAAACATCCGGGGTGTATCCAGTCGGGCTTCGATGCCCGGCCAAAGGTCGGTAGGTGGCGCAATACGATCCGGCAGTGCTTTGAGGGCATCCTGCAATGGATCATGGGGGCGATGTGGATTGGGGGTATTCATGCGTTCAGGGCAGCCCGCAGCAACTGGCGGGCGCGATGTAATTGGCCTTTTGTGGTCCCTACGGTTATGTGCATCAGTTCGGCGATTTCGGCATGGCGATAACCTTCTACATCATGCAGGACAAACACCAGTCGGGCTTTTTCCGGCAGGGTTGCAATGGCCCGTTCCAGGTCGATGCCCCCTCCAGCCGGGTGTGTTGTTTCGGGCTGGTCGAGACTGGACCAATCGGCGGTGGCTTCAAATCGGTTTCGCCATCTACTGCGGGTCCGGCGTGCATCCAACACCATGCGTACCGTAAGGCGGCTCAGCCAGTGGCCGAACGGGGCCTCGAAACGGTAGGTATTGATGCGTTCCCAGGCGCGCACAAACACATCCTGGACAATCTCCGCAGTGCGGCGTGGATCGGCCGTCATGCGCAAACAAAGGGCATACACCCGGTCTACCTCCCGGCGATACAGTTTTTCAAAGGCCTTCCGATTACCCGCCTGTACCCGCCGAACGAGCAGATCCAGCGGCTCCGCCGAATCAGGCGGTGGCAAAGCAGCTTCCGAACGGGATAAAGGGATGACCATAAACAGGGGCTTTGTCTCTATAGACGCCGCCCCCATACAAAAGGTTGGAATACGTGCGGCAGCTTGCCCTGGGCGTGATCCGGGGTGCGAAATTGGATTTCCAACAATCCACCGGGTTCCAGGGTTGATCTCGTGCCGACCCGCGCCTGGAAATACCTCGACGCCCATATCTGGCGCACAAACAAAAAAAGCCCGGCGTTTCTGCGCCGGGCCTCGTAGTCAACTGAAGCTTTACTTACGCGTCAAGCCGTTGTACGGATTGGGCGCTCAGGCCTTTGGGCGTGCTCTCTGTATCATACTCTACTTCCTCATTCTCGCGCAGCCCTTCATTCCATTCCAGCCCGAGTACGTTACTCCGGTGGACAAAGACGTCTTTACTTCCGTCTTCCGGCGAAATGAAGCCGAAGCCTTTTTCGACGTTGAACCATTTGACTTTACCGCGTGGCATAGGGTCCTACCTTACTGGTTGTGCACTGCATGGGTTTTGCTGGTTTAATGCAAATCCTAACCGTCAAAAACCGGCAGGATTACCCCACACATGATGCTGTGATGTTACTGTGTAACTGATGTTAAGCCACTTGTTGTTGATCTTGTGCACTTCGACAAGATCGAATGGGCCAAGACGGCGTAACATGGCTGTGTAATTAGCCTCAACGATGGAAGAAAAGAAATGTTCACGGGCCTCCCCGTTTTCGTTTTCTATCTTGTGACCCGTCTATCCTGTACCATTCGGCATCCGCTGCACCTAAATAATCAGTAAGTGGACAGCATTACCTTTAACTACCGCGTACTTGCGAAAGCACGGCGTGCTTGTGGCAATGACAGTTACATACGTCCGGGTACTTCTTTGATTTTGCTGTGCAAAGGTCGAGCCCGGTGTTCGGGTAAAGCTTGCAAACAAAAATCAAAGAAAGCCGTGGTTCAACACTGGTTTGCATTGAATTGGTAATCGTGTATATTTACTTTATTTCTTTGTGCTTTTTGCATTCCCCGATCAATTCACACTATTTCTTTCATTGATTCCCTTCACAGGCCGGTATGGCATTGAAGACCGCGAAAAGGGGAATGTGTATCCCGTTATCGCGTGAAGCCGAGGGTTCGTTTCGTTACGATATTGTACAGCGTCCGTTATATCCAACCAAATGGGTTCGTTGATGGCCAAAACGCAACCGAGAGATCCTTCTTCCTTCAACCTGATTAACGTTTGGGTCGTTGAAGACAACACCGAATACCGTTCTACCCTTCAAGGGTTGATTGCAGCACGACATGGGTTGATTTGTCCAGAAGCGCTGGGGTCATGTGAAGCCTTATTTACGCTGCTCAACACGGCCTTTGCCCCGGATGTGATCTTGATGGACATTGGCCTACCGGGCATGTCCGGCATCGAAGGTGTGGAGCGACTCAAGCGGATATCGCCAGCCACACAGGTGATCATGCTCACCATTCACGAAGACAACGATACGATCTTCAAGGCGCTGTGTGCCGGAGCCTCTGGCTACCTCCTCAAGACGGCTGAACCGGTCCGCATTTACGAAGCCATTGAAGAGAGTCAGTACGGTGGCACCGTCATGAGCCCGCAGATTGCCCGCCGCGTGCTAAGCATGTTTACTCAACTCAACGCACCCCAATGGGACTATGGCCTCAGCGACCGTGAAAAAGACGTTTTGCAACACCTTGTTGGTGGCCATACCAAACAAGAAATTGCCGACGCTTTGTTTCTAAGTTACCATACCATCGACACCCATATGCGTAACATCTACGCCAAGCTGCACGTGAAGTCGCAAACCGGTGCTATTGCCAAAGCACTCAAAGAACGCTTGGTTTGATGCCGGATCAAGTCCGGCAGGACAGTTCAAGTCCGGCAGGACAGTTCAAGTCCGGCAGGACAGTTCAAGTCCGGCAGAACAACCCAAGTCCGGCAGAACGACCCAAGTCCGGCAGAACAACCCAAGTCCGGCAGAACGACCCAAGTCCGGCAGAACAACCCAAGTCCGGCAGAACAACCCAAGTCCGGCAGAACGACCCAAGTCCGGCAGAACAACCCAAGTCCGGCAGAACAACCCAAGTCTGGCAGAACAACCCAAGTCCGGCAGAACGACCCAAGTCTGGCAGAACAACCCAAGTCCGGCAGGACAACCCAAGTCCGGCAGAACAACCCAAGTCCGGCAGAACGACCCAAGTCCGGCAGGACCTGAGACCGAGCGCTACAACCGAAGCCACTATTTAGCCGCAGTCCCTTAACCTACATTGCTATGCCCTGGAAACTACCCGCTGCCCTCCTCAACATTCTCTGGGAAGACATCTACCCGCGCATTGTCCCCTTGATCTGGGAAAGCATCCACGGCGAACGAATTTCGGGGAGAACCACCTTTGCAAAGCCCAAAACACAACCCTATTTGTCCGCCTACAGCATCCCCAATCTCCTGACGCTGCCGACAGGGCCTCCTATTCCTTCCAGCATAAAAGGACGCAAGATCATGCTGCAATGTATGCAAGCGCTTGAAGACCTCAGTACGCGCACGCGGCATTTTGCGTTTTCGGCCTCGTTTCGGGCAGGCTTCGATCTAGTGTGGGAGTATTTGAATGAAACCACGCCGGGGTTTCCCCCCATCCCCATCTATTTCTATAAAACCGTTGAGCCGGACCCGACCACCCTGGCCGACGTAGCCACACAACGACAGAAATACTGGGGGTATGACTTTTTGTTGAGCAATCATGGTCTGTTTATCGCTGTACCCCCGGACCCCTTTGTTTTACCCCAGCAATACGCTATTAATGCCCTGGTTGGAACAGATACCGGACTGTCCGGCGAATACCGGAACAGAAGGGAGATTTACGCCAAATATGCCTTCCGCCGGGTCAGTGAAGCCCCGATGGTACTCCCTTTGGGGCAGCCCTCGGAATTCCCGGCTACGCCAACCCTTGACTATTTGTCTTCCCTACCCAGTACTGCTACAGATGAGCAGGTCATGTATTACCGCCGGGCAGCGGTCTCTACAGGATCCAACTTTACCGCCGCATGGCCGCCAAGCCGCGAACGCTCGGTAGACATGCTGACCCTGCCTGCTGCAAACTGGCAACTGAACAGTTCGACCTATGCCAAAGTTATGCAGGCCCACCCGCGCATCGTCGCCGATATCTGGCGATACTGGAATGATGAAATCTACAGGTCCTGGAAGTACGAGAAGACGCACCCCGGCAGCCCACCCGGCACGATTTTTCTGGACAGAAGCGGCATTTCTTGGCCGGATGCCACGCTGGTTCAATACCTAAACCTCCCGCAAACCCGCTACAACCGCCCGGCACCGAACCTCAGCTACACGCTGCCCAACGCGGGTGACCACATCCACTTGTTTGATTGCCGTTCCCTCTACGGCGACTACATCGAAACCTGGCTTCCACCAGCTGTTGATGCCTCTGGTACAGGCATGAAGTTCGAGCCGCGTTGCGGCCTCCATGAGGTTTTGATCACTAATCAGGGGGTATTGCTTCCAGAACTGAGAAAACCGCCCACTGAAAATCAACTTATGGATGCCTGGGTTCAGGGGCATAGCGCCTTGCCGATTTTCACGGACACCGGCAAATGCCACAGCTGAGAAAACCATCCACTAAAAATCAACTTATGGATACCTGGGTTCAGGGGCATAGCGCCTTGCCGACCTTCACGAACACCGGCAAATGTCACTGCTTCACCAACTGTTAAACGTCCACTCGTATTTCTTAACAGGTTCGACATGTCCAAGAAAAAAACCAAAGCCACTATGTCTGAGTCAAAATCTTCTGAATCGCGTTGTCTCAAATCAGAGCATTGGGTACTCCCTGCGGCCATCTTAAACATCTTTTGGGAGGATGTTTACCCCAAAATCGTCCCGCTCATCTGGGAGAGTATATCCGATCCCAACAGACGCCTCACGCCGGGTTCCTTTATATCCGCACCAGATTACTTGATCTGCGGTACACACACGGAAACGCGTGGCCGAGAAATTATTATTAAAGCCATTGACATTCTGCTCGATTCAACCTTCAACCAGTTGGACAATAGTGCCCCACATAAATTCTCACCCGAGACAAAAGCCCAATTTGAATTGGTGAAGGACTACCTTAATGGAGACTTCACGGCACATGGTTTCCCCCCGGTCCCGATTTACTTTTTCCAGACTACGGCCGTCGGCAACTGCCATAAACAAGAATCTTGGGGTTACGATTTCATCCTGAGCAGCGTCGGTCTGGACATCCCAGTTCCACCGAACCCTTTCACGATTCCAACAGGCTTGAACAACACTAACCGGCTCAAAGAGATCTACTACAAATATGCCTTCCGGCGCATCAGCGTGCCGCCTGTGGTCCTAGCCCCCGGTGCAACCCGGAGCAGTTACATGATCGAAAACTATCCTCGCCTGCCTGATGAATTCGCAGCCTCAGACCCCTTGCTGGACTATAAGAAAACCGTGTACTGGCGGGGGGCCGTCTCCACCGGCTCCAATTACACCACCGGCCTCCCACCACAGCTGATGCTAACCGATGCACAAAGAACCGCACACGGGTATCCTCCATCTACAGAAGAAGAACCCGAAAAAGAAAAGGAAAAGGAATTCATCTGCAAAAGTAAGACCTGCTGGATGATGACCAGCTCACTCTATGCCAAAATCATGAATGCCCACCCGAGGATCGTCGCCGACATCTGGCGAAACTGGCAACAAAATATCTACCTCGGTTGGATTGAAGAAGTCAAAACCTCTCCTACGCCCGCTAGCCCCAAGCCACCCAACCCGTATACAGGCACTACATTCATTAGCCGCACGTCTGGTTCAATCATAGACTCCTCAGATCCAAGGTATAACGATTACCTCAACTGCCCACAAACGCGCTACAACCGGAAGCAATCGAACGGAGATTACCTAGATGCCCGTGGTCTGTACGAAGACTACATCGAAGCCTGGCTCCCCCCGGCCCCGGATCCTTCAGATCCTTCAACAAAGGGCATGATGTTCAAAGCCTTACCTGGCCTGCACGAATTTATGATCACCGAGGAAGGCTTTCTAATTCCTGAGTTGCGCAGTCCGCCACGGGTAGAACGCCTTATGAATGCCTGGGTCAATGCCCACGGGGCCATGCCCATCTTCACGGACACCGGCAAGTGCCATTGCTTTAACGAGCCGTGTTGAGTGATGCTTGCACACCCTCGGCTGGCCCCGGCTTTTCAGTGGCACCCGCACGATGCCGATGGGGTGCTGCTGGTGGCCGAAGACCGGTACCGCATCCTGCCGGGGACGGTGTACCGTGCCCTGCTGCCCCTGCTCGACGGTACGCATACCCCCGATGAACTGGTGCAACACCTGGCCGGCCTCGCCTCAGCCACCGAGGTGTACTACGCCCTCATGCAACTCGAAGACGCCGGCTATCTCGTCAACGGCACAGCAGCGTCTCCCGAACTGCTTACGTTTTGGGGGCACCTTCGTGTTGATCCCGCTACCGCGCAACACCGCTTGCACACCCAGCGGGTTGAAATCGTCGATCTGTTCCTGGATGCCCTATCCTTTGCTGAACGCCTGGTCACCTGTGGGGTACAAACCGGCGCCCCGGCTGACTTGCGGGTCGTGCTCACCCCGGACTACCTCCACCCGAACCTCGAAGCCTTCAACCGAATAGCCTTAGCCACCGACCGGCCCTGGATGTTGGTTAAACCATCGGGCGTTACCCCATGGCTCGGCCCGTTGTTCAATCCCGGCGAAACAGGATGCTGGCACTGCCTGGCCCACCGCCTGCGCGGCAACCGACCGGATGCCCTCTTTGCCCAACAGCATCAACATACCTACACCCCCTTTCCCACTCTGCCTTCCATTGCAGCGGCTACGCGCCATCAGGCCGTCACGGAAATCCTGCGCTGGCTGGCGCAGCCAAATGACCACCCCTTGGCCGGGTGCGTGCATACGCTGGATGTCGTCAATTTGAAAAGGGAAGTCCACCAACTTACCCGCCGGCCCCAATGTCCGGTTTGCGGTACTGCCCCCACGCCTGATTCTCCCACGCCGGTTGCGCTGCAAAGCCAGCCTGTTATCTATGCACTCGACGGCGGCCTGCGCATCACCCCGCCCGAGACGACCTTGGCAACGTACGCCCACCACGTTAGCCCCATTACCGGCGTGATTCGGTCACTACAACGAGTGGAGACCCCGAACGATGCCCTCATTCACAGCTATACGGCCAGCCATGCGATGCACCTCTCCGGCATCACGCTGGGCGTCCTGCGCTACAATACCCGCGACCATAGCGGCGGAAAGGGGTGTACCGACGTGCAAGCCAAAACCAGCGGCCTCTGCGAGAGCCTGGAACGCTACAGCAGCGTCTTCGACGGCTCAGAACCACGCCGAAGGGCATCGCTGGTTCAACTCGGGCCTGAAGCGATCCACCCCAATACGTGTATGCTGTTCAGCGATGTCCAATATGCCGAACGCGATGCCTGGAACGCGCAACAGGGCGTACACTTTCAATACGTTCCCCCACCCTTCGACCCGGAGACCGAAATCGACTGGACACCGGTCTGGTCCCTAACCCACCGGACCCATCGCTACCTCCCGACGGCCTACTGTTACTTCGGCTACACCAGCCCCAGCACCGATACCTGTACTGGCGATTCCAACGGCCTAGCTGCTGGAAATACGCTGGAAGAAGCCTTTTTACAAGGGTTTATGGAGCTCGTGGAACGCGATGCCGTGGCGCTCTGGTGGTACAACCGCACCTGTCACCCAGCCCTGGACCTACACAACTTTAAGGACGCCTACCTGGATGATGTGGTCGCCTACCATGCCACCCTGGGGCGCTCGTTTTGGGTATTGGATGTAACCAGCGACCTGGGCGTGCCGGTCTGCGTAGCCCTATCCGCAAAAACCGACGATGGGGCTGAAGACATCCTGATGGGATTCGGGGCACATTTTGATGTACGCATTGCCCTCAAACGGGCGGTAACGGAGGTCAACCAATCCTTGCCGACGGTGATGCGACCTATGCATGAACGCGCCCGGCAACTACTGCCGGATTTTGCTGCTGCCTTGAACTGGTGGGCCACCGCCACGCGGGAGAACCAGCCGTACCTCTGCCCGGCATCTGATGCATGGCTTCCCCCTGATGCTTTTCCAACCCACACCGTTACAGACCTGCGGGAAGAAGCGTACCGTTGCATAGATCTGGCGGCACGGCATGGCCTGGAGACCCTGGTGCTGGAACAGACCAGACCCGACATTGGCTTGCCTGTCGCCAAAGTGTTCGTACCCGGCCTTCGGCATTTCTGGAAGCGCCTGGCACCGGGCCGGTTGTATGACATACCGGTTGCACTAGGCCGGTTGCCAGCACCACTAGATGAGACCGCGCTGAACCCGCTACCCCTGTTCCTTTGATCCCCCCATCCGCTTCGTGGATAGGGGCGCGAACGACCCGTGGGGATGCCGGCTCGGGGGCCGGCATGACAGGCTACGCATCAAGCACAGAGACTTTGGGGAACAGGCTACGCATTGAGCATAACGTGTAGGCTCCCCTGTCATGCCACTCCGTGCGGCTCCCCCGTCCCTATCGCTGCCATGGAGGCCCCCCTGTCATGCCACTCCTCTCGTGCGGCTCCCCCGTCCCTATCGCTGCCATGGAGGCCCCCCTGTCATGCCACTCCTCTCGTGCGGCTCCCCCGTCCCTATCGCTGCCATGGAGGCCCCCCTGTCATGCCGGACTTGATCCGGCATCCCCATGGGTCATGTACTGTACCCTGGCGCAAAAGGGGCCCCGCATACGCATGGACATACACATCCTGCCCTTCCCGCCATACGGCCAAAGCGCATGAGACGCCACCGATACTATGTTTACATCCTGACCAACCGTCGGCACACCGTCCTTTACATCGGGGTGACCAATAACCTAAAACGCCGCATCCACGAACACCGTACGAAGGCCACCCCCGGTTTTACCAGCCGATACAACGTATACAAATTGGTATACTTCGAACGTTTCACCGATATTAGAATCGCGATCCGGCGAGAAAAGCAACTGAAAAACTGGAAGCGTACCTGGAAAGAAGACCTGATTGCTACATTGAACCCGGATTGGATTGAACTTATGCCGAGGTAGAAAATGCCTGGCCGTCCCACGTATCGTATCGTTGCTCTTGTCCTGCCCCTCAGCCTTGCCGCTGCTGCGGTGGCCCAACCTCAAACGGCTCGATTTTATCACTGGACAACGGATGACGGCCTCTCCCAGAGCAACGTCTTGGCCCTGTACCCGGATACCGCCGGTTTTCTCTGGATCGGGACGCAGGACGGCCTCAACCGTTTCGATGGGCATACCTTCAAAACCTACCAGAAATCGGATGCAGATTCATTGTCTTTGGTTGACGACTACATCCGCACCCTCTATGAAGACCGAGCCGGGCGGTTTTGGATTGGAACAAGCAGTGGCGGGCTGCATCGAATGGACCGGAAAACCGAGACCTTTGATGCCTTTCCCGCTCCGGCCTCTCCTTCCCTGAATACAGAAAATAACCCCAATAACATCTATGCCATCCAGGAAGACACCCTCGGCACCCTCTGGCTCGGAACCGGAGCCGGCCTCGCTCGCCTTGACCCCGGCACGAAACGCCTGACACTGTATCCAAACCCGGATGCACACACCGTACGCGCATTATACCTCGATCTCCACAACCGGCTCTGGGTTGGAGTCGGGTATAGCGGAGCCGACATCGGCTACATCATCCGCTTCACGCCCACGTCTTCTTCGTCTACCACAGACCTCCGTGTGGACACCCTCCTGATCGGACCAAATGTGGGTAGCGTCAATGCCATTGTGGGCCATAAAAATGGCCAGGTTTGGGCTGGCACCGGTAAAGGATTGGTTCAATTTGATCCCGACCAAACCCGGCCCATGACCTACACTGAAGCATCCGGCCTTACAGCCGATGAAATCATTACGCTCTTGGTCGATGAAGACGATACCCTTTGGATAGGAACGTATCAAGGAGGCTTGATCCGATATCGCATTGGAAAAGATCAATTTGATGCTTTCTTGCCTATTGCCGCAGATCGCTACAGCCTCAACAATAATGAAATCTATGCCCTAGCGACAGACAAACACGGGACCCTCTGGACCGGCACGTACCAAGGGTTAAACGCCTGGACAACCACGCGAAAAGCAATTCATACGACCTCCTATAAACCCGGTACCGACCACGAAAGGGTCGTCGCCCTCTATGAAGACGAAACAGGCCTCTGGACCGGCACCTGGGGTGAGGGGTTGCTTCATTTCAATCGAGAAACGGGAACCCTTCAGCAGTACAAACCCGAAGCCTCTGACCCGACCAGCTTGAGCGACAATGTCATCTTCGCCATGCAACCCGGCACGAATAACGATTTCTGGCTGGCTGATTTCGGGGGTGGACTCTTGCACATGGACCGGGCCACCATGCGGTTTACACACTATACCGCTGAGGCCAATGACGCCAGCAAGCTTCTCGATAATTACGTCAAAGAAATTCTTCTAGATCGGCATGACTTCCTCTGGATTAGCACCCAATTTGGCGGGCTGCACCGCATGGACACTCGCACCCGGCAAATCACCCGTTTCTATCCCAACCACCTCAACGCCCAACATACCTGGTCCCTACTGGAAGACCATGCCGGCCTCATCTGGATCGGAACGTTTGGCAACGGACTGTTTGCCTATGATCCAACGTCAGAGACCTTTACCAGCTACGCCCCTCAACCCAACGATTCAACCAGCCTGAGCGGCAACCGGGTCTACTTTCTTTTCGAAGATGCCGACCGCACCCTCTGGATAGGCACCACAGAAGGCCTGAACCGATTCGACCGGGCCACCGGTACCTTCAGCCGGTTTCAGGAGGCTGACGGCCTCGCCAATAACCATGTAACTGGCATTCTGCAAGACGATGCATTTGGCCACCTCTGGATTAGCACCAATGCAGGCCTGTCCCGGTTCGATCCGCAGACTGAAACGTTCTTGACCACCTATTATGTTCAGGACGGCATTCAGAACAATCGGCATTACGTGGGTTCCGCCTTCAAGAACCCAAAAGGCATGTTGCTCTTCGGCGGCCAGAAGGGGTTCAGTATCATCGACCCCCGAAAACTTCCGCCCCCAGACACGACGTCCCCCTCGATTGTTCTGACCCGTTTCCTTGTACGAGGCCAACCCTACACGCCGACCGATTGCCCACGCTGCGATCCCAGCCGGTTTCAACGAATCGAACTCAATTATGACCAGAACTTTTTCAACCTGAGCTTCGCCGCGCTCAACTTTCCCAGGGCCACGCCGCACATCTACCGGTACCGCCTCGAAGGCTTGCGCAATGAAGACTGGACCACCAGCAGGCATGGCAATGAAGCCGGCTATACCAGTGTGCCGCATGGCCAGTATACGCTACGCGTTACAACGGCTCGTAGTGACGGCACCTGGAATGCTTCTGGCCTTGCACTCACGCTGATCATTCATCCCCCCTACTGGCAAACCTGGTGGTTCAGAACCCTGATTGCGCTGGCTGTGATCAGCGTTTTGGCAGCAGCGTATGTGTTCCGCGTGCGGCAACTGCTGCGCGTCGAGCGGTTGCGGATGCGCATTGCCAGCAACCTCCACGATGACCTCGGGGCCGACTTGAGCAGCATCGCACTCAAAAGCCAGATGCTGGGGATGCGCCCTTCCCTCCAACCGGAAGAACGACATTTGCTGGGCGACGTTGTGCGCACCGCCAAAGAAACCACCTTTAAACTCAGAGAAATCGTGTGGGTGGTCAATACCGGCTATGATACGCTGAATAAACTCATTTCAAAAATGGAAGATGCCGCAGGTATCCTCCTCCACGGTGCGGTGCCCTATACGTTCGAAACACCGACCAAGTATCCGAACCGTAAACTCAGTATGGACTTCCGACAACACGTCTACTTTCTCTTCAAGGAAGCCCTGCAAAACATCATCAAACATGCCGGGGCCACACAAGTCCACATCCGGCTTTTGTTGATCGATGGCACCCTTCATCTGCACATCCAGGATGACGGCACCGGATTTGACACCACCGCTCCACACACCGGCAACGGCCTACCCAACATGCAGCGCCGCACCGAGGCCGTCCGGGGCACACTACATCAGGAAAGCACCCCCGGAAAAGGCACCCAACTCCATTTCTTCGCCCCACTTCCCTAACCAGTCATTTCCCCTGATTACGTGAGGTATAACCCCTGATCTACGTGAGGTTTGCCCTGCACCCTTGCGGTAGCTTGGGTTCAAGTTTTTCGTTCTTTGACAATTTGTGTGATTTAGGCCGTCGCCATGAGAATGCGCAGCCGCATGTGCTCAAAGTTCGACAGACCAAACGAGATCCGTTTGAAATAGCGCAAATAGTTGTTCAAGCCCTCCGTGACAGCATTGCTGATCCTGAGCCTAGCATAGGCCGCAATCGGTTTGAACCAGTTGCGCAAGGTCTTAATGAAGCCATCAAGATAGCCATTGCCTACCGCCTCTGCCTGTGTGATCCAATGCTGCAACCGGATCTGCAAGCTATGTGCCCCTGAGACAGCATCAAACAAGGCATTGAATTGGTTACGTAAGTCGTAGACCTGCGCCAAGAGCGGGGATTTGCACAAAGCGGCCTGAATATCACTTTGCTCCGAGGTGCTACAACGCTCCGGGCGCTTAAACAACATCCACTTGATCCCCTTGAAGACGGTCTCGTCTTTGTCTTCCCGACGCAAGTGCCGACGAAGCTGGTCAAGTACTTGATTCAACGCTTTGACTACATGAAAACGATCAATGACAATCACAGCATTCGAAAAACAGGTCTGCGCTACCTCATAGTACGGCTTCCACATATCGCAACTGACCCCCCGGATCTGCCGACAGAAAGCCGGACCAAGTGATTGAAAATGTTTCATTAAGGTCGCCTTCTTACGATCTGGCAAGACATCGAGTTGGGTGCCACGATCTAGGTCTGTCAACACACAAACAAAGTCGCCTTTGCCTTTACGATGGGCGATTTCATCAATGCCAAGCCGACGCACACGGGCATAGCGACTCGGCAGATCGAGTTGTTCTTCGGCCATCTGGTAGTACAAGCGCTCAACGGTCTTATGACTCAAATTGACGAGGGCTGCCACTTCGGTAAAAGGCTGTTTGGCACATAAGAGAAAGATCCATTTAGCCTGACGGCGTGTATACGTTTTTCCAGGCATGATCCAATCCGGCGTCGCTGTGAAGTAGCGCTGGCACTGTGGACAGACCAACTGCGGAATACGAAGATGGAGCCAGACTTCTTTGCCCGAGATGCTCAGGTCCTGCACCTGGCGATCATCATACTGATTGACCGTGGCCGTTTCTTGACCACAGCGCGGACAAGGTTGTGGCGCAACGGCAACGTCTGCATAGATGGTGATGCGTTGACTGGCGGTATGTACATTGGTGACCTTAAGCCGAGCTAGGGCCAGCAGGTCTTGGTAGAAAAGCTGCGTATTCATAGGATCAAACTACTACCACCACACAAATTGTCAAAGAACCAAGTTTTTATGCTTCCAAACCTGCTCTACCGACGGAGGTGCATCATGCGCTACATTCGCTACATTCGCTGGAAAGTGGGCCTGCTGCTGCTCGCCTGCTACGTCCTTTTCTCATTGCAAACTGCCCATGGCCAATGGCTGGACGACTGGCAAATCTCCATCCATGCCGCCGTTGCCCCCTTCAATGCCGACACGGAGGGCGAACGCGTGACGCTCACCCGTGATGCCGACTTAAGCCCCGTCCCCAGCGTGGTCGATTACGATCCTCAGCGCTTCAGCTTCGGCCTGAACCTGGGTGCAACGATCCGACCTCGACAGGCCGATGCCAGCGCAAATACCTGGCCCACCTGGGCCGGCTTACTCGAAACGACGTTCGCCACTTCGCAACTCTTTGAAAACGTTTCGCAACTCGACTTCGTCGCCGCCGGCCCGGGGGCCTTTTTCTATCAGCGGGTCGGTGAGGCCACGCTGCTCTCCATCGGCGGGTTTGCCTTCGCGGGGTATACCTGGGGCACCGTGGGCAGCGTGGGCACCGCCGCCGGTGATATCTACCTGGACACCCCCGAAGGCGAACGGTTCGGCTTCGGCTCAACCATCGATGCTTCAACCTTCTCCTTTGGAATAGACGTGATGGCCGGCCTGACTTTTCAGAGCAGATTTATGGTCGAGGCCGGCTACCGCTGGACCACGCAGCCTAAAAATTGGCACTACAGCGTCAGCGATGGTACGGTATCAAGCGGGTTGCCCGTAGCCGGTTTCAGCGCCAATCCGGTGGGCTATGACATGAACGGCCCCCTGCTCCGCCTGAGCTACATCCTGTAACCCTATTGATTGCCTTATTGGGAGGGACATCATGATCGAATGTTTTAAATTCTTTCTCTACCCCATCATTTCCTTCATCGGCCTCTGGGGCCTTACAAGTTGTAGCCCGTCCGTACAGGGTCTAATTGCCTACTACCCCTTCGACGGCAACGCCAGAGACGCGAGCGGAAACAAATACCACGGCATCGTCTACGGTGCCCAACTCACCGCCGACCAGTCCGGCAATGAAAACCAGGCCTACTATTTCGACGGCAATGCCGCCATCGAACTGCCGTTTTCGATCAACCCGTCCACCTACCCCGAACTCACCATCACCGCTTGGGCGAGACTGGACACCCTCAAAGGTTTTACGGGGTACCTCGTTTCACACGATGACGGCGGGTACGACCGCAGTATGCTCTTTAATGACCCCAGAGGAGGATGGTTTGCCTTTACCGGCTCGCCCAAGACCATCGGCCCCATTCCAGCCTCAAAAGCCTGGGCCTTTCTGGCCGTCACCTACAACCAGGAAACCAACGAGGTCACTTTCTACGTCAACGAAGGGCGTAAGCACGGCAAAGGCAAATCCGGGGAAGGATACGCCAATACCTTGATTGGTAAAAGTCCAGGCCACGGCTACCCCTTCCGAGGTGCCATCGACGAGGTCCGCTTTTACAGCCGGATCCTCTCACAAGACGAATTGACCGCCCTCATGGAAACCCGGTAACTCCCATGTTCAAATTCCTTTACCTTACGCTGGCGCTTTTACTGCTGGCCGGATGTAGCACGCCACATCAGACCATCATCAACCTTGCCGGTTGGTCACAGCAAGGCCCTGTTCGTAACGGCACCTGGGTGGTTAGTGAAGATCAAACATCAGTCGCCCAGGTCGATAACGGCCTGTTTTCCTTCTTCGTCAGCCCCGAAGCCTATAGCCGTTTTGAACTGGAGGGCACGCTCACGGTGGAAACCTCAAGTGACGACGACCTCATCGGCTTGGTGTTCGGATACCACGGCCCCCAGGCCACCACGGTTACGGATAGCATAGACTGTGATTTCATTTTGTTTGACTGGAAGCAATATGACCAATCCGGCGCACGCGAGGGATTTACTATTGCGCACATGCAAGGCCGTTTTCCCAATGTGGATAGTGAGGCCCTTCCATTTTGGACGCACCGCGCCGAGGCCGGCTTCGATACGCTCAAGACCCTTTATGGCAAGGGTCTCGGCTGGCAAGATGGGATGACCTACCACATCTCTATTCGGTATACCCCGGACGTCATGGACCTGACCGTGCAAAGCAAGGGGCAGGGTGCGACATCAACCCTCACCTTTTCTGTGGATGGGCATTTTCCGCCGGGCCGTATCGGCTTTTATAATTACTCGCAACCCAAAGTCCGCTATGAACTCATACGCCTCACCCCCTTGTAGCAGGACAGACCGTTTCTCTGAAACATCCCTATGATGGCGCTCCTCTTTCATAGAAACCGCTGGATGCTGCTCCTGGTTTTTGGCCTCGTGCCATCTACAAGCAGCCAGGCCCAGATCCCTGACTGTGCCGATACCCTCGGTGCAGCGGAAGAGGCTTATGTCTGGGGCCGTTTCAACGAAGCCGTCGAGAGCGTGACGCAGTGCCTGGATCTGAAAGACCTGCCGCCTACCCAACACCGGCAAGCCCTGCGCCTGATCTGCGTAACCTATCTGGCTCAGAACCAGCATCAACCGGCTAAACGCTACGCACACCTCCTACTTAAAATCGCCCCGGATTACACCCCGGATCCGCACGCGGATCCACCACGATTCCGGGAGATGATCCAGACCCTCAAGGAGAACACCGAAACAACGGAGGGTCAGGGGCGGATGCTGTTAGAAAAAGCCTGGTCCGCGCTGGGTGGCACAGAAGTCCTCCAACAACTGCAGACCGTGCAGCAATCGGGGCACATGACGCTCAAGCCCCGCAATGCCAACCCGGAACCCTTCACCGTCTTCTTTCGCCTGCCGAACCAGATGCGTATTGAAATCGGCACCCCGACTGGCCCCTACGTGCAACTGCTCAACAAAGACCAGGCCCGGATTCGAATGCCGGGCCGTGCCCCCCAACGACACCCCCTTGCCGAGATGCAGGCCAACCTGTGGCTGGAACCCCTCTACCTCATGGCCCGCGCCGATGAAGCCCACCCCGCTCACCTGGGCACTGAAGTAGTGGAGGGAATTACCTGCGAGGTACTTGAACTCTTCCCTCCCGGTGCCACCTCCCGACGCGTCTATATTGACACCGCTTCAGGCCGTATCGTCAAAATTAGTGTCTCCACTCAAGACGGCCTTCTGTTGTCTGATTACCGGTCTGTGGGGGATATACTGGTGCCCTTCCGGCGGGTATCGACCCGAAACAACCGGCCTATCGCAGAAATCCAGTATACCGAGGTACAACTCAATATCGCCCTGGATGAAGCCTTGTTTCGGCAGCCCTGACGGCGATATCCCTTCTTACGGCTGTGCCAGACCCTGGGAGATGCCTCTTCTTACGGCTGTGCCAGACCCTGGGAGATGCCGGATCGGAGTCCGGCATGACAGGTACCCTCCATGTCGCACTCGCATGTTATCCTCCATGTCGCACTCGCATGTTATCCTCCATGTCGCACTCGCATGTTATCCTCCATGTCGCACTCGCATGTTATCCTCCATGTCGCACCGGACCTCGATCCGGTGCCTCCACAGGCCAGCCCCCTCTAATTCTGCACATCCCTTTCAACTCACCTGTGCATTTCATATCTTTAGCCTCACTTCGTACCGAACGATATGCCACTCCCGGCGGGCGCTGCATCCCCCACCTCCCTTTACCTGCCGTGTACCTTTACCCCATGAAACACCTGCTCTGGGCCATATGCTTATCCCTTTGCCTTCCCTCAAGCGCACTGGCCCAAGACGTAATACTGCACGTCGACATCAACCACCCCGCTGCAGATGATGCCAACGACGGCTCGGCCAACTTCCCCCTGTTGAGCATCCAGGAAGCCGCCAACCGCGCCCTGGACAACAAATTTGCTGACCTGAGTACCCACGTCTGGATCCATCCCGGCACCTACCGGGAATCCATCGAACTGCTGCGCTATACCAACTGGCCCACGAACTGGCCGAACCTCCTCGCCCCGATGACCTTCGAAGCCATAACACCCGGCACAGCCATCGTCTCCGGGGCCGACCCATGGACCGACTGGACCTTCGATGCCGGATCGGGCGCTTACACGGCCTCCTGGCCCTATGACTGGGGCCTCGGTCCGCCTGCGTTCATGTGGGCCCCGCCTCCCTTGCGCAACCGCGCCAACATCCAAGTGGACGATATCGTGCGCAGGCGTGAGATCCTCTTTATTGACGATGTTCATCAACGCCAGGTCCTCTCCCTCGGCGAACTCACACCCGGCACGTACTATGTCGATGAAGCAGCCGACCTGATTTACCTGAACCCACCTGCCGGTACCGACATGGCAACCGCAGACATCGAAGCCGGTGTCCGGGAAAAGCTGTGGCTGCAAGAATATGAACATTACGTCACCGTGCGTGGACTGGTCTTTGAACGAGCCGCGACTCGGTGGGAAGATGCCGTGGCCACCGTACGCTTCTCCGGGTCCAATCACATGCGCCTTGAAGACGTAGATATACGCTGGAATAACGGCACCGGCTTTTATGTAGGCGATACCGATACCGCCATCGTGCGTAACGTCCGGATGAATGACAACGGATGGGACGGCTGGAGTTCATGGCATGTGCGCGATTTTCTGGCTGAATACACCGAAACCAACTACAACAACTGGCGCGGAGACTGGGGCGGTCTGCACGGCGATCTGGTGGGCAACAAACTCTTTACGGTACACGGCCTCATCATTCGGAACCACAAAGCCATCGGCAATTTATCTCGTGGCCTGTGGCTCGACTACGACAACATCGGCGTTACCCTCGATTCCCTCCTCATTACCGACAACCTCAGTGATGGCCTCGACCTGGAAGCCAACCAGGGGCCAATCCACATCACCAATAGCGAGATCTGCAACAACGGTGGCTTCGGCCTCTTTGCGGCCAACTCCGAGAAAGGTATTCTTGACAATAATGTAATCTGCAATAATGCCTCCGGCCAAATTAATGCGACCGGTGAGACCTTCGGCAGGTTCGTACCTAACTGGGAAACCGGCATCAGTAGAGAGTTGTTCTTGTTGAACTGGGAACTTCAAAACAACACGTTCTCAGGCTCTGGTCTCGGCAACCTGTTCTCCACCACATTAAGTAGTTCGGGCTGGGACGACTTCATCTCGTCCTTAGCCATAGACCATAACACGTGGTGCCACATTACCCGTACCGATGTTTACCGCGTCGAAGGGGCTGTGCTGGTGGATTTCCCCGGCTGGCAGGCCATAACAGGACAGGAAGCCCACTCGGTCTTTAGCTGTGGGCCAGAACCAGCGACTGTGGTGGATACCAAGATCTACCTGTCCGGCCCCTACACGACATCCGCGTTGGATACGACGCTGCAAGAACTCGGGCACCTCCCCCCAAACCAACCCTACGCAAATCCCCCCTGGAACTACCCAGGTACAGAAAACATTACTGCTCCGGAGCATGTGGTGGATTGGGTGCTGGTCAGTCTGCGCACCGATCCCACAGCCCCTTCAACCATCGCCACCCGTGCGGCCCTGCTGTTGAACGATGGTTCGATTGTAGACCTCGACAACCAATCACCGGTGGCTTTCGACGGTGTACCCCCAGGTGATTATTACGTTGTGATCCAACACCGAAATCACCTGGGCGTGATGAGTGCCGGGCAGGTCGCGCTGGATACGGCTTCCGCACGATATGATTTTACAACCGCTGCCACGCAGGCATATGGACCAAGCCCCATGCATCCGCTCCCGGATGGTTCATTTGCCCTATGGGCCGGTGATGGAGATGGGAACGGGCAGGTTACCGCTTTTGATATCCTGCAGGTGTGGCATCCTCAAAACGGCACCAATGGGTACTTGGATGGCGATTTCAACCTGAACGGGCAGGTCACGGCCTTCGACATGTTGCAGTACTGGCTGGTATCCAACGGGCGCAGTTCGCAGGTCCCTGGCGAGTAATCATGCGCCCCATTCCGTATGGAACGTCCCCTCCCGGTCGATGCGCTGGTAGGTATGTGATCCAAAGAAGTCCCGCAACCCCTGGATGAGATTGGCCGAAACCCGTTCGCTGGTCATGGCCTCGAAACTGGCAAGGGCTGAGCCCAGACAGAACAAGGGTGCCCCATGCCGGAACCCGAAGGACACAACAGATCGGAAGCTGGGCAAGACGCCCTGTAGATCCTGCGCAATCTCCGGAATGGCCAATAAATCGGTTTGTTTAGAACCCGCAAAGGCTGCATGCAATGTGTTCAGGATTTGCGCCCGAATGATACAGCCGCCTTCCCAGATCCGGGCAATTTCCGAGAAATTGAGGTCCCATTCCTGTTCCTGAGCAGCCACCTTCAGCAACCGAAACCCCTGGGCATAACTCATCAGCATACCCGCATACAAGGCATGCTCCAGGTGTTCAATGAATACCTCGCGTTCCACGTCCACCTTGAGCCGGGGTTTGGTATAATGCTGGCTCAGCACCGTCCGATTTTGCTTGTAGCTTGAAACCGTACGGGCATACACGGCCTCGGTGATGGTGGACAATTCAACCCCGCGTTGAAGCCCCTCAATAGCCGTCCACCGGCCTGTGCCTTTCTGCCCGGCCTTGTCCAGAATCATGTCGATGATGTACGTCTTCCCGCCCCCCGTCGGCCCATGCATGTTATCCACTTGCCGAAAAATGGGCACCGCAATTTCGAAGAGGTAGGACTGTAGTTTCCCGGCGTTGTACCGTTCAAAAACATCGCCGATTTCGGGCGGATCGAGTTGATAAATGTTTGCCAACATCCCATAGGCTTCGGCCATCATTTGCATGACCGCGTATTCAATCCCATTGTGGACCATCTTCACGAAATGCCCCGCCCCGTTGGCCCCGATGTACGTCACACATGGGCCACCCTGAAATCTTTGGCCGCAATAGCTTCCAAAATGGGGCGCAGATCATCCCAGACCTCCCGGCTCCCACCCGGCATCAGGCTCGGTCCGTTGAGCGCCCCTTCTTCCCCACCGGACACTCCGCATCCAAAAAAGTGCAGCCCCTTGGCGGCCAGATCTGCCTCCCGACGGATGGTATCGGTGTAAAGCGAATTGCCACCATCAATGATGGTATCGCCTTCCGCTAAATGCGGAAGCAGGGTGGCCACAACTTTGTCTACGGCCACTCCAGCCTTGACCATCACCATGATCTTGCGGGGCGCCTGAATGGACGCCACAAAATCCGCAAGCGCCTCCTGACCCCGCAACCCATCACCGCCGTGTTCATCAATGAAGGCGTGCATTTTTTCAGTGGTTCGGTTATAGACCGATACGGTGTAGCCACGACTGGCCACGTTCCGTGCGAGGTTCTGGCCCATAACAGCCAGGCCGATGATTCCGAAGTCAGACTTTTTCATAGAGATGGAAGTTCAGAGAAGTGAAGAACATGCGAACCTCAAAGTACAAATCCTGGAAATGCAATGAAAGGGAGCGTTCTTCACGAGCGTACAACAGACAAATGCCTTCCCTATTGCGTTTCCTGATTCAATTTGTTATCGTTTCAAAATCCTGTTCCTCTCTCCCCCTGTACACCACATGAGAAATATGCATCTACACCGATGCGTTGCGGCTTTCGTTACCCTGGCCTTCCTCGCCCCACCACTCTATGCCCAATCCGATGATGCCCCCGGTACCCGAAACGTGAAGCTCGTGGGCCATCTGCCCCTGGGAGGATTGCAACCCGGACCGGACGGCCGCCCCGGACGCCGTACCGGCGACGTAGAACTTGAGCAAAACCTGGACCGGCCCTATGTCTACATCGCACGCCGCTTTGCACCACAAGGCTTCGATATTATTGACTTGACCCATCCGGCCCGGCCACGCCTCCTTACCTCCTGGCAATTGCCTGACGAAGCCCCTTCAACAGAAGCCGGTACCACAGACATCACCTATTTCATGGCAGACGGGCGCACCTACGTGATTCAGGCCTTTCAGTTTTCTGAAGGCTCGGCCCTAGCCGAGGTAGGCGCCGTCGTGATTGATGTGACCGATCTACCAAATACCGATGGCCTCCGGGAAGTCGCACGGCTTACCTCCCCCATGGGATTTAACAGCCTGTTCGTGTACCGCCATGCAGATGGGCGAACCCTCCTGCTGGCCTCGGGCGGTGCCGACTTACAGGTTTATGACCTGAATATCCTAATCCAGTCTGGCCCGGAGAACGCACAAGTGACCACACTGGAAACCCCACCCCAGCTCGACCCGAAGGCCAAAGGATTCGACTACGCATTTGCCGGTTTCCACCCTGAAACCCAGCAGGACCGCCTATACGGAGCCGGAGGGGGCGGCTACTACGTGTATGACATCTCAGATGTAAAGGCCCCCGAATTGCTAACCTCGGTCAGTTCAGCAGCGGTGCAACGGGGACAACGCATCGTGCCCTCACCTGACGGACGTTATGCGGTAACCTCGGCCGCTTACCGGCTGTCCCCCCTCCGGATATTCGACTTACAACCCGGCCTCGACAAATCCCTGAAACGGATACGCACGGCGACCGGCGCATGGATGGCAGATTGGCGCAATTACGCCCGGCAGTTTGAAGTCCGCTGGCCGTATGTGTTTGTGGCCGCCCGTCAGGATGGCCTGCAAATTTTCAACATGCGCGATGCTACGGAACCCTACACCATCGGCTACTACCGCACCTGGACCGGCCCCGCCCCTGCCCTCAAGGATCGCGCCCTGGACGATACCGGAGCCGGAGACGTAGATGTCCGCAATGCCGATGGGCTGATTGTGGTAACCGATTTTAACACCGGTCTCTGGACCTTTTCGCTGGAAGGCTTCCAGGGCTGGGAAGGCCGAGGCTGGGGCCTCCCGAATGTGTCCAGTGTGCAAGACTGGGAAAACGGACCGGATGGGGTGTATTGATTGGTAATTGATGAATGGGTATTGGTGCTGTAGGTAGTAAATGCCCAATCACCAATACCCTCCCTCCGATTTGAAGCACAGCTAAACATGAAACATATCCCTTCCATGAAACCCTCTCTCCTCCTCTTCCTCCTCTGCGGCACCCTCTCGGCTCAGGGCCTCAAGCACCCTTCGCATCCACCTCCGCCCGGTGAGCGGGGCAGTCCCAACATGAAGGTGTTGAGCCATATTCCGCTGGGTGCGCCTCAATCGGTCTCTGATATCGAGATTGAGCAGGATGTGGACCGGCCCTTTGCCTATGTGGCACGCCGCATCCATGAAATCGGCTTTGACGTGATTGATCTCTCCGACCCGGAGCATGCCAAGGTGATTTATCGGTGGCGCATTGAGGACCAGGATCTACACCAGGGCGGGGCAATGGATGGGCGGTATTTCAAACATGAAGGGCGGTACTATTACATCCAGTCGGTCCAATTCCGGCAGGGTGGCCCCAATGCCGACGTGGGAGCCATCGTGTTCGATATGACGGATCTACCAGACGTCTCCAAGATCAAGGAAGTCGGGCGCATTCGCCAAAGCGATGCATTGGGTGGGTTCCACAACATCTTCTCCTATAAACACAGCAGCGGTCTACCTTTGTTGTTTGCCACCTCCGGCCAGCATGCCAAGGTCTTCGACATGGACCGCTTTCTGAAAGGGCATCAAACAGAGGTTTCGGCTCAGATTGCGGATGAGAACCATGCCTTGATTGGCAAAATTCCGATTGCCCAAACCGGCAACGATTGGTCTTCCGGCTATCACGACTTTTACGTGGGCTACCACCAGGAATCTGGTCAGGATCGGTTTTACGGTGGAGGAGGTAGCGGGTATTATGTGTTCGACATCACCAACCTGAAGGAACCGGAAATCCTGGCCACCATCCTCGGAGTACCGGGCGTCTCCTGGGGCCACACGTTTACCCCCACCCCGGATGGCCGCTATGCCGTAGCCGAGACTGAGTTTCAGTATCAGCCACTCCGCATTTTTGACCTGCAACCGGCCCTTAACGGCGAGGAGAAGAACATCGACTACCCGGTCGGGGCCTGGCATGCAGATTGGCAAACACTCGCCCATAATCATGAGATTCGCTGGCCGTATGTGTTCGTGTCCGGGTATGAAACCGGCCTCTCTGTGTTTGACATGACGGACCCCACGCAGCCCTTTACGGTTGCCTACTACGATACCTTTGACGGCCCCCACAACAACCGCGCAGCCCGGCGGCCAGGCAGCCCCTACACCTGGGGCATCTATGATGGAGCCTGGGGTGTGGACATCCGCAATGCCGATGGCTTGATCGTCGTGAGCGACATGACCACCGGGTTTTGGGCCCTCAAAATGGAAGGGTTTGACGGCTGGAATGGAGCCGATTGGGGCATGCCGAACGTCTCCAGCGCCCAGCCGTGGGATACGGGGCCAGCTACACCGGATGAATGATTTACGGTACAGCCGATACGTTTTCTGGACACGGCATACCGTGTCCCTACATTTAATTGGATTGAACCACATTTACTTGGATTGGACCATGCGGAATTTTTTGACCCTTTGTCTTTTGTTGATGTTGCCGATGATGGCGTTGGCGCAATGGACACCGGCAAACCCCGGCAGCGACAACATTGAGGTGCTTTCCCATGTACCCCTTGGCCCCCGGCTCAGCGTGGCCGACCTTGACGTGGAGCAGGAACTGGACCGGCCTTATGCCTATGTGGCCCGTATGGTCTACGGCGATTCCGGCCCGCGGGGCACCGACATTATGGACATCTCTGACCCGTCCAACGCCAGACGCATCTACAGATGGCGCATCGAAAACCAGGACCTTCACCTCGGTACGGGCGGCATGGATGTGAAACACTTCAAATGGAACAACCGGTATTATGTGGTGCAATCGCTCCAATTCCGACAAGGTGGCCCGAACAGCGACCTGGGGGCCGTTGTGCTAGATGTCACCGGGTTGCCCGACCCCGAAACCGTCAAGGAAGTGGCCCGCATCCGGGAGCCGGAACACCCCGGCGGATTCCACAACATCTTTGTCTATAAACATTCCAATGGACGGGTGCTGCTCTTTTCGACCGTCTCCGGCCCCTATACGCATGTCTATGACCTCGGGCATGTGGTGGAAGGTAAAGGAGATGAAGCCCTTATTGCTCGCGTCCCACTCCCCGACGATCAAGGCATGGGCAGCCGACGCGGGTACCATGACTTTTACGTCGGCTACCACGTCGATACCGCAACCGACCGCTTCTATGGCGGAGGCCTCGGTGGATATTACATCTACAACATCACCAATTTGGACCAACCTGAACTGATGGTGACGCTCACCGGTGTCTCAGGGGTCAAAAGCGGACATACATTCACCCCCACACCAGACGGCCGGTACGTAGTGGCAGAAACCGAATACCAGTATGCTCCGCTCCGCATCTTCGACCTGAAACCCGCCCTCGACGGCGAGCGCACCAACATCAACCGCCCCATCTCAGCCTGGACCGCCGACTGGAAAAACCTGACCCATAACCACGAGGTGCGCTGGCCGTATGTGTTTGTGTCCGGGTACCTGGATGGGCTGCAAATCTTTAGCCTCGAAGACCCTAAAAACCCGGTGACGGTCGGCTACTACGATACCTACCTCGGCCCACCGAACGAAGATCGGTATCCGGTGTTTAACGGCGCATTCGGTGTCGACATCCGCAATGCCGACGGGTTGATCGTCGTCAGCGATATGTCGACCGGCTTCTGGACCTTCCGCATGACCGGCTTCAACGGCTGGCACGGCGACGACTGGGGCGTGCCCAACGTCTCCAGCGCCCAGGATTGGGACACCGGGCCGGAAGGCACGCAGTGATTGGTAATTGGGCATTTGTGATTTTTGATTCGTGATTTTCTGGCACCCAATTACAAATCAAAAACCACCGATTACCAATCACATATATCAATGCTTCTTTCGATCTCATTCGTTTAATCCTGCCTATTCAATCCAATGAGACTAACTCTTCTTCTCTTGATCCTCGGCCTTGCGCCCGTTCCCAATTTCGGACCGGTCGAGACCGATCCCGACGGGGCATTGGAATGTATGCCTACGGATCCGCCGGCGTATTACGCCATTGACCTGGTACCGACGCGGCGGGTGCCGGGTACCGGCCTAGCCGAAGGGGTTGGCGAGATGCGCTTTGCCCGATCGCCCTTTGGGGTGGCCGTTTCTGCCAAAGGGCAATATAAATATGACCTCGTCATCAAGGTGAACAAACTGCGGCCTGCACGGCGCGGCGTGTATGCGGCCTGGGTCTCCACACCGAATCTCGACCAGGTGGTGCCCCTTGGCGTGCTGGATCTCGAAAAAGGGATTCATACACAGGTGGATTGGAACAAATTCCTGGTCATCATCACCCTCGAACCCGATGCCAAAACCCTCGGCAAGCGCTGGACCGGCCCCATCGTGATGCGTGGCCTTTCCCGTAGCGGTTTGATGCATACCATGGCCGGACATGGACCCTTTGAGGACGAACCCTGTGCCAAATACGGGTATCGGTGAACCGGGCATGATACATTCACGGACATGGCGTGCCATGTCCCAACGTTTTTGGGGATGAAACGGATATTCTTTTTTTTGCTGGTATGGTGTCCGGCGTTATTGGCCGCGCAGCATGAACACCATATGATGAACCATGCCTCCGCATCGGACAGCGTTGGGGTACAATGGCGCATGCCGCCCATGGACCCGAGCATGCCCATGATGCCCGGACTCGGCGGGGCATTACCCCCTACCGGACCTTTCCTTGCCGGCATCGGCATGAAACCTGAAATGTTTCCCGAAGCCCGGCCCGGAACCATTGTCGAAATGGCCGAGGGGGACACCTTGCATCTGGAGGCCGGCCTCGTGCGGCGCACCATCAAGGGACGCGATTTTGTGATGTATGGCTACAATGGCCAGTATCCGGGGCCTCGTATTAAAGTCGAGCAAGGAGCTACGGTGGTCGTTGTGTTCAAAAACAGCATCGAAATGCCGACCACCGTGCACTGGCATGGGTTGCGGTTGGACAATCGGTTTGACGGCATCCCTTTCATTACACAGGATCCGGTGGAAGTAGGAGACAGCTTCACCTATGAAGTGTATTTCCCCGATACCGGCGTGTACTGGTACCACCCACACATCCGGGAGGACATTCAGCAAGACCTCGGCCTGTACGGCAACATGCACGTAGCCCCACCGGCAGAAGACTACTATAGCCCCGTCAACCACGAGAAATTTCTAATTCTGGACGATATCCTCCTGGACGACAACGGCCTCATCGCCTGGGGTGAGGATGCACCTACCCATGCACTCATGGGCCGGTTTGGAAACGTGATGCTGGTCAACGGAGCAACGGATTATAATATGGAAGTCCGCAAAGGGGATGTGGTACGGTTTTACCTGACCAACGTCGCCAACTCCCGCACGTTCAACATGACCTTTGGCGCACCGGTGAAGGTCGTGGCCTCAGATGTGAGCAAGTTCGAACGGGAGGCCTGGGTGGAGAGTGTGCCCATTGCCCCCGCCGAGCGGTATATCGTGGAGGCCCAATTTGATACACCCGGCAAGGTATATCTCACCAACGCCATTCAGGCCATCAACCATTTTCGGGGCGAGTTTTACCCCCACGTCGATACCCTGGGCGTTGTAACCGTCCTCGAAGACCCGGCCTCCCCGAATTTTGGCAACCAATTTTCCACCCTGCGGGAAAACACAGATGTTCAGCAAGACATCGAAGCCTACCGCCCATACTTCGACCAGGCGGTCGATCTTGAACTGGAGCTGACGGTGCGCGTCAAGGACTTGCCGGTACCCATTATGCGCGCAATGGAAATCGATACGCTCTACGTCCCTCCGATGGAATGGAACGACGCCATGCCGATGATGAACTGGCTCTCCACCGGCTCCCAAGTAACGTGGATCTTGCGTGACAAGGACACTGGACAGGAAAACATGGACATCCAATGGGATTTCAAGCAGGGTGACGTGGTAAAACTTCGCATCTTCAATAACCCCAAGTCATTCCACCCGATGAACCATCCCATCCACGTACACGGGCAACGGTATCTGGTCCTGTCCATCGACGGCCTGTCGAACGAGAATCTGGTTTGGAAAGATACGGCCATTGTACCCGTCGGCTCCACGGTGGACCTCCTCATCGACATGACCAACCCTGGCGACTGGATGATGCACTGCCACATCGCCGAACACCTGGACGCAGGGATGATGTTAGGATTCAGCGTAAAGGCGGGGAGTTAGGGCGACGTGCGGTCTCGACCGGGCCTCACCAATGCGATCATTTCTTCTCGGGCAGACCTTTGGCGCGGCGGCGACGCAGGATGATGATGGAGAGGTCGTCATGGGCCTTTTCATCGCCAACAAAATCGGAGAGGTGCATCAGAAGGCGTTCACCGGCGGCTTTGGCTGTGCGGCCGTGCAGGGTACGCAACACGGGAGCCAGGTGGTGGTCTTCGAAAAACGCACCGTCTTCGTCCCGTGCTTCCGTGAGGCCATCGGAATAGACCAACAGGAGTTCGCCAGGGTGTAACTCGATGCTGTGCTCCTCATACGTCGCGAGTGGGGTCAAGCCCAGTGCAGGCCCTCCTTTGGGCATTGCTTCTTGGTCGCGCTTACGCAGCACCAATGGCGGGAAATGACCGGCATTCAGGACCCGTACCCGACCCGATTCCGGCTTGATTTCCAGATAGACCAGAGAGACAAACCGGCTGGGAATCCCATCCCGACACAGGATGGTGTTTACATGCGTCCCCAAGGCATCCAGCCGTTCATGATCCGGGGCGAGGGCACGCAGGGTAGCCTGTAGTTTTACGGTCATGAGGGCGGCCCCGAGGCCCTTGTCGGCCACATCGGCCAGGGTCAGGCCCAGGCGATTGTCGTCAAGCTGGATATAATCGACGAGGTCCCCCCCTACTTCACGGGCGGGTTTGGTGTACAGCCAGGTTTCCCAACCGGGCAATTTCGGATGGGTCTCGGGCATGAGGGCATACTGCACAGCCCGCCCGGCTTCCAGTTCATCCTGAATCAGGAGTTTGTCCTTGAGTTCCAGTAACAAAACAACCAACAGCGCGACGAACCCCAGGGTTATGGACCCACTGCCAAAGAACAAATCTCCCAGAAACAGGAACAGGCTGAGCAACATGATGATGCGCCGGTTCGGCGTCAGCCGCAGGAAGGAGCTTTTGAGCAGTGACCCGGTAACGTAGGTCCCTTTTCTAAGCCGCCCCATTTCAGACACCTGTAGCTGAGTTTCCTCGTCCACATAGAACCGATAGGCATCCTTGAGCTCCTTGTAAATTTCCGGTTGGCCTTCCCGCCGGGTCAGGTCACTCAACACCGTTTCACGCAACGGCTTCTGGGGCTGTTCTTTTTGTCGCGTCCGGTTCGAGGACATGGGGGTGGTTCTTATTGAAATAGATCTGCTTATTCGACCATTGATTTCACAGTATAGCCTTCCGGCTTCTCAAAATGGGCACCGGCGACGGTCTCGACCGCTACCAGCTTCGACTCATACGTACGTTGCCCGGACTTAAAATGTGTCGTCAAGACGGGATATCCGTTAAAAATGTCAATGGCAGAGAACGGGTTTTGGGCTAGACCACTTCCCATGCCCATCGGCATATGTTTGCGCAGGGCGGCCATCATCCCCTCGTAAAACTTGCCCATTGCCAGCAAGGCATCCTTCGCTACCTTGCCTTCCCTCAGCCGGATCCAGTTCGTGACCCAGACCTCTTTGGTCTTCTCGCCCCCTTCCAGGACATCGTACTTGCGGCAGGGGTACCCGGCCACCACATAGGCATCGTTGGGGCCAACGATCTCCGGCTGAACAGCATCATCTCCCCCTCCCTGCATTTGTCTCATACGCTCCTTGAGCATCTTTTCAACCGCAGCGCGCTGGTTCGCCGGTAGCCCTTCGAGTTCCTTGTTCATTTCAGCCATTGCGGCGTCGAGTTGGTCAGCAACAGCATCAATGGCTTCCCGATCCATCACCCGAATGGTCTTCGTATCATCATCAATAAGCCACATCTGATCCAGATCACCCCGGAATATCAAGTCCGTACCCAGCACCGTACCATCTTCGGCGAGGCGTTCAAACTTGAGGTTGGTGCCTTGAACGGTAACACGGGTCCGCTCGACCTTTTCAGTCTCCCCGGTATAGCGGGTATCCTGCATCACGAACACCACAGCAGGTGGCGCAACGTTCAGCGTTAGAAAACCGGCAAGAATAAAGGAAAGGAGTAGTTTCATTTGTGATTGGGCATTTACTTTGTACAGTCGGCTACGCCTCGTGTGATGATTGGGTTTTGGTGATCGACTGAACCGCGTCCAATCACCAGTCTAGGATTATCAATGACCAATCTCCAATCCAAAAGATCCGCTCAAAAAGAACGATCAGCCCATCCTGTACTTTTTTTTTCACGTTTTGGTGGAGGTATGGGAACCTGATTTCGAGGAAACGACTAAGCGATATGATGTGCTTCCGTCCGGACGGGAGCATAAGGGGAACCTATCCCTGGCGCGCACCATTCCGGTCCCAAACAGGCAAAACATATGGATGCCAACCGAGCACGGTTGCAGATTTTTTCTGCCATCGTTCTGGCAACACTGGGCTTGCTTTCCCTGCGGCTCGTACAACTTCAACTCGTCCAGTCCGACATCTACTCGGTAGAGTCGCAAAAAAACAGTGTCCACCCCCGTATTGACCTCCCGGCCCGCGGCCTGATCTATGACCGCAACGGCACCCTCCTGGTCTCGAATGAACCCGCCTACAGCCTGACCGTGACCCCACGGTTTTTCGATACCGAGAACATCCCCCTCCTAGCCCGGCTCCTGAATGTACCGGATTCTCTGGTGGAAGCCCGCATTTCCGAGGCCCGGTCCTGGAGCCCCTATAAGCCCAGTCGGGTCTTTCGGGAAATCCCATTTTCATCATTTAGCCGGGTGCTCGAATACGAATACAAATTGCCGGGGATCGACTTTGTCATTGACGAAAAGCGCCGCTACCATCCCAGTGTCAACGCGGCCCACGCCCTCGGTTACGTAAAAGAAATTTCCCGCAAACAGTTGGACCAACGCAAGACGGACGGCTACCGACTGGGTGATCCCCTGGGGCAAACCGGTATCGAAAGCGTCTACGAGTCCGAGCTCCGGGGCCAACTGGGCCAGCGTTTTGTGATGGTCAATGTACACGGCCAAGAAGTCAAGTCCTATATGAATGGGAATCAGGACATCCCCCCACAGAGCGGCCACAGCCTTCACCTCACGCTGGATGCCAACCTCCAGGCCTTTGCCGAAACATTATTTGTAAACAAACGGGGGGCAGCCGTTGCGCTGGACCCGAACAATGGCGAGATCCTGGCCCTGATCAGTGCGCCGGACTATAACCCCGAACTGCTCTCTGGAACGGTAAATGTGGGCATCTGGAAGGGGCTGCAACGCGATGAAAACAAGCCCCTGTTTAACCGGGCCTCCCTGAGCGTTCAGCCGCCGGGCTCGACCTTCAAGCCCTTTATGGCACTGGTTGCCCTTCAGGAAGGGGCCATCACCCCGCAGACCTCTTTTCATTGTAGCGGTGTCTTTTATCTGGGCAGTCACCCCTACCGGTGCATGAAAGCCCACGGCTCCCTTACGGTGGTCAATGCCTTAAAACGCTCGTGCAATGTGTTTTTCTATAACACGATGATGCGCCTCAATTTTGCGCGCTGGTCCGAGTGGGGCCGCACCTTCGGGTTTGGGGGACACATGCCCACGGACCTGCCCGAACAATCTTCCGGCATTTTCCCGGACTCGGCCTATTTCAACCGGGTTTATCCTAAGGGGTGGACGCGCGGGTATCTGGTCTCGCTTGGCATCGGACAAGGCAACCTGACCATCAGTCCGCTTCAGTTGGTCCGGTACGTCTCCGCTGTTGCCAACGGTGGAAAATTGCACACCCCACACCTCCTCCGCGAAATCGCCCACCCGGAAACGGGCGAGCGTACCCTCCCGGAACTCCCGACCCCCAAGGTCATCCCAATTCAGGCTGAATACTTTGACCTCGTGCGGGAAGGCATGCGCCGCATGGTCATGGAAAACAACAGCACCGTCAAGTGGGGCGATGTGGTGGCCGCCGGAAAAACCGGTACCTCGCAGAATCCACATGGTAAGGACCACTCCTGGTTTATGGGCTTTGCCCCGTTTGACGATCCGCAAATTGCCCTTGCCGTCTTCGTCGAAAACGGCGGCTTCGGGGCCAGTGCAGCGGCCCCCATCGGCGGCCTGATGATGGAACAATACCTCACAGGGAAAACGGACCAACACCCGGCCTGGGTGCGGGAAATGGCCCTCCGCGCCTCCAGCACCGGCATGGGTGACGACACCATCGACTGGGGCCGTCGCTTTGAAGCAGGCGTCGAACCCGAGGCCGTTTTCGTCCCCACCGCCCACGAACTCTACCGCACCGGCGAGAATCCCGAACGGTAAGCCCCATGCGCAAAAAGTGGTATCAGAATGTTGATTGGACCGTGCTGGTGGCCTGGCTCCTGCTGGTTTGCATTGGGTTGACGGCCATATACAGCGCCACCCACGGACCGGCATCGGAATACCTGCTCGATACGGTACAGCGAAACTTCCAGCGGCAGTTGCAATGGGTGATTCTCTCTTGCATTGCCACCGTGGCCATCCTCCTGATCCCGATCCGGCATTATCAAAACGGTGCGTTCATCGTCTACGGGATTTCTATTCTCCTCGTCGTGAGTGCCCTCCTCTTTGGGCGAGAGATTAACGGGGCACGCTCCTGGATTGCCCTCGGCCCGTTTAGTCTACAATCGTCCGAACTGGCGAAGGTCGGGACGGTACTGGCCGTGGCCCAACTGTTCGGCAATGCGCGGCACAACCCCAACGTCTTTCGCCTCACCCTGATTGCCGTGGGGATGATCTTGTTACCGGCAGTCCTGATCGTGCTACAAAACGATACCGGAACGGCGTTGGTCTTCCTGGCCCTCATCCCGATTGCCTTGTTCTGGAGCGGGATCCCCCTCCCGACCGTCGGCCTGCTGGTGGCGCCAGCAGTAGCCGGATATCTGGCGATTGTCTTTTGGCCGGTAGCGATTGTCTTTTGCGTGTTGGTGACAGCAACATTGTATTTGAGTACCAAAAAGCGAGGCGTTACAGCCCTGGGCGCACTCTTTTCCGGAGGCACCGTGGCCGTGGTGATGCTGGCGCTGAATCAGGTCTTGCAACCCCACCAGATTGCGCGGATTGCCTCGTTCGTGAACCCAGAAGCCTATCGGCTGACCAGCGGCTTCCACATTATCCAGGCCCGTGCGGCCATTGGATCGGGCGGGTTGACCGGCAAAGGGTTTATGCAGGGCACCCAGACGCAGATGGCCTTCGTCCCGGAGCAATCGACCGACTTCATCTTCAGCGTGATTGGTGAGGAGTTCGGATTCATCGGCGCGATGCTGGTGTTGCTCCTGTTCGGGTACTTGCTGATCCGGCTCGTCACGATTGGGATTGGGGCCAAACACACCTTCGCCGGTATGTTTGCCGCCGGTACGTCCGGCTTGTTCTTCGCCCACGTCCTGATCAACATCGGGATGGCGATTGGGGTGATGCCGGTAATCGGGATTCCGCTCCCGTTTATGTCCTACGGCGGTTCAGCCCTCCTGGCGAATACCATACTGGTGGCCATCGTGCTTAATTTCTACATGCGGCGTCATGAATTCCCCCGATACGCCACCTGATACCCTGCACGATGCCGCACAAAAGCTGCGTACCCGCTCGCATCTTTTTTATGAACATACGGCCCATCAGCACCACCAGCGCCGGCAATCCCTGCGGGCGAACCACTTAACCCCGGCGCAAAAGAGCTCCCATACGGTAACCTGGTCCGGCACAAGCTGCTATGCCTGGCAACCAGACTATTTCGGCCACGCAGCTACACAGCAAACAACCCCGAGCGCCCTTGCCAACGTGATAGATACGGCCTGTACCTATCACCAATCCCCACACCCCAACCTCAACCTGAACCCCTCGGATGCTACGCCATCCCTTGCCGTAATGCAGGTCATGGAAGCTGTTTCCGATGCCGCCTTTGGCTGGGATGCGCGTGTAACCGCAACTCAGGTACATGTTCTGGCACAGCAGAGAAGAACGGCTATTTGGACACCTAATCACGATACCGGGATGCACAGGACGATCCATGAACGCATCCGGCTAGAGGTCACACTAACGATGGACGGCACGTCCTGGACGGGACAGGCCATTGGGCAGGTTGATGGGGACATGGACGGGCAGCCTGAATTCCTTGCCCGTGAAGCGGTTGAAAATGCCCACCATCGTGCAACGGCACGCCCGGTACAACCAGGAATTATCTCAGTGGTCTTTGCCCCCGGTTGGGGCGGGATATGGTTGCATGAACTAATCGGACACAGCCTCGAAGCCGACCAGTGGAACCCGGCCCACTTCCCCCTCGGCACGCAAATCGGTGCTTCATTCCTGAATGTATATGACGATGCGGCCTTGCCTGGCGGACGCGCTACGGCCCCCTTTGACGACGAAGGTACGGCCACACAACGCACACCGCTTATTATTAACGGCATCCTGCAAAACCTCCTCACCGATGCCCGAAATGCCGAACGGTTGAACCAGCCTTGCACAGGAAATGGCAGGCGGCAGGATTTTCGCTACCCGCCCCTGCCTCGCATGACCAACCTCGTCCTGGCCCCTGGACCACATCAACCGGAAGACCTGTTTGCGCAAATTAAGGGTGGTCTGTACATCACGCATGTAGATCATGGCAGCATACGTCCAGACCTCGGTACCTTTGCCCTGGAGGTGTCCGCCGGATTTCGACTGAAAGATGGGGCCATCTCGCACCCTATCCAACCCGTCCGGCTGACGGGCCGTACGGCAGACCTCTTACATCAGATCGGAGGGGTGGGCAATGATTTCAAGTTGGATACAGTCCACGGCACCTGTGAAAAGGCCGGGCAGGTGGTTCCAATTTCGGTAGGCCAACCGACAATCTTGTTTTCCAGAATGAAGGTGGCATCGGTGTGACACCTCAGACCTGAGCCATCGCATACATCAATTCCCGGCCGATCTGCCGGACGCGTTCATCGTATCGGACGGTTTCTTCCGGGGTATCGTCGGCCACTTTGGGGTCCTCGTAGGTCAGGGGGATACGGGTGGCGCCGGGAATAAAGGGACAGTTCGCATCGGCATCGGAGCAGGTCATGACGGCGGCAAAATTGGCCCTGGGGTTGAAGGGGTCATCAAACGTTTTAGAGAAGCATTCCAGGACCGGGGCTGTTTCCGCAAAGGACACGAGATAATGCGGGTTGGGGCCACCAGGGTTTTCGATGTGGAAGCCGGCCCGTTGCATGGCCGCTACAGCACGGGGGTTGAAGGCCGTAGCTTCAGTGCCCCCGGAGTAGCATTGCACCCCTTCCAGGCCGTGATACGCCGCAGCGGCGGCAGCCCAGATCTGGCTGATGTGGCTGCGCCGGGAGTTGTGGGTACAGATAAAGTTAAGGCGTACCGGTTCCTCGGCCTCGCGCTTGTCTTGGATGTAGCCCGCCAACCTGCGTAATGCTTGTTTGCGCGCACCTGGAATGTGTTCAACTTCCTGTGTTATGGCTGCTATATAGGATGCGAGGGCAGGATACAGGTTCATGCTTTATTATAACAAGGTTTACCAGGTTCATCGGGTTACGGTCAAAAACCTATCGCTTTACGGGGTCCCAAACTTCGTATCGATGGCAATGCCGCAGGCATCCAGAAACTTGGTGGGGAGCACCCCGCCGATGAATACAAACACGTAGTCACTTTCCTTCCGGTATTGGCGGCCATAGGCATCCGTATACACCACTTCCCGCTCATCTATTTCCGTCAGGGTGGTGGCCCAGAGGACGTTCAGTTTCTCGGCAGACAGGGCAGCGTGGGCCCGGTCCATGTTGGCCAGCTTGAGCCGGGAAAATTGTTCCTTTCGATAAGAAATCCAAACCTCATTACCGGGTTGATCGGCCAGGGCCAGGGCCGCTTCTACGGCAGAGTCCCCTCCGCCCACGACGATAATCTTGTTGTCTTGAAAATGATCCGGTTCACGCAGGGAATAGGATACATTGCAACTGTCTTCGCCCGGAATGCCCAGCTTGCGCGGCACGCCCCGCCGCCCGATGGCCAAAATCACACGCCGGGTTTTGTACGTGGCCGCAGAGGTTTGGACCCTGAAACAGCCATCAGGGGTTGGATTCACCGATTCAACGATTTCATTGGTGTTCACCTTCAATCCCGTCTTGTCGATCATGTCTTGCCAGAGATCGACCAGGGCTTCTTTGCGGATTTCCCTGAATTTGAGTTTGCCGTACCCCGGCACTTTGAACGGGGAAGTCATGACGAGTTTTTTGCGGGGATAACTCCGTACAGCCCCCCCGACATCGACCTCTTTCTCCACCGTAAGAAAATTCAGGTTATAATGCAAGGCGTTCAGGGAAGCCGACAACCCGGCTGGCCCACACCCTACAATCAACACATCCAGGGCGTCCGGAGGCGTGGTACGCTTTTCCTTGAGAATACCTTCAATACACTGGCGGCCCTGCTCAAAGGCGTTCCAGATAAGCCCCATGCCCCCCAACTCGCCGACGATGTAGATGCCATCCACATTCGTCTCAAAATTTCCCCGGATGCGCGGCAGATCAACCCCTCGTTTTTCTGTACCAAATACCAGTTCAATGGCCTCGACAGGACAGGAGCGTTCACACAAACCATGCCCCACACACCGCGCCGGGGAGACCGGAATGGCCTGACCCTTTTGCAACCCCAGCACATCCTTCTCCGGACAGGCAGCCACACAGTTACCCGTCCCAATACAGACCGAAGGGTTGACCACCGGATGCATGGTGGCTGGCTCTTTGAGGCCGTACTTCAGTGCCTTGAGGTTAGCCTCGCGGGTATGTGCTTCCTGCTTGCGGCGGCGTAAATAAAAAGGCATCATCGTGAGCAGCCCCAGGATCAGCGCTGTGCCCCAAATGATCAGGGTATCGAGTTCCATAGTCTGTGTTGCCTGATGCGTGGTTGTCTTCTACATGGACGCATGGAGGACCCTAAATGTAATAAGAGATCTATTCATTTTGAACATGGCATCCCTCACACGTCATGTCCAAGGGTTTGTACAGGGTAAACATCTTGCCAGCTTCGGTTTGCACTTCCATATGGCAGGATCTGCAGGCCACAGTTTGATGCCCCCCCTCCAACGGGAACCGTGTGGCGTTATGGTCGAAAGCAGCCATCAGAAACGAGGCGGCATCATGGCAAGTCCCACAATCGGTCCCTGCGAATTGTGCCTCGTGTGGATCGTCCAGAGCATGACAACTTCCACAAGCAACAGACAACCCTCTAAAACGTATCGTTTGTTGTGCGCCATCGGTTGGGGGTGCATGGCATCCTTTACAGGAGACCTGCATATGCCGGCCCGTCAAGGGAAATTCAGTCTGGGCGTGATCAAATGTATTGCCGATGCGCCAGCGATCCGTGATATGACAGGACTCACACGCGGTCGACCCATCGGTTTCAGCAAATTCGGTGCCGTGGGGACTGTCCGGCGTATGGCACCCTTCGCAACTTTGATCGACGATGTCAAACACAAAATCGGCGGTATCGGTAGACTGGTGACAAGCCCCGCACGGCGTGGCCTGATGGCCGCCTGTGAGGACGAATGTGGATTCCCGATTGTGCTGGACCAAATCAAACCCGGCGGGTGTCCAGCTTTCCGAGCCGTGGCATCTTGCACAATCGTACCCATGTGCCGAAGTGCGAAAGACCCCTTCATGGGTGTCTACATGACATGATGTACAATTTTCGACCAAGGGCCGGGGAAACGTCTCCCCTCGGTCTCCAGATGCAAAGGCAATGCGGATCTGCCGATTACCTTGTGTAGTCGGCGCATGGCATGCAGCACAGGGAATCCGGGCATGGCTGGCTTCCAGGGTAAAGCCGGTCTGGTTATGGTCAAATCGGTCCTCCGGGAATTGGCTGAACCGTGCCCAATCGGCACTGGTATGACAAGTTTCGCAGTCTGCCCCAAACGTACCCTGGTGCGGATCGGCATGGCAGGCGACACAGGTAGAGAATGCAATGCCGGTATATTGAACCTCTGGCGGGTCGGTATTGGGCAGCGGCTTGTGGCACCCGTCGCAGGACACCGTTTGGTGCCTTCCTGTAAGCGCATAGCGGCTCTGGCTATGGTCAAAACGCGGTGCGGTTTCCCAGGTCTCCTCTGTATGGCAGGTTTCACATTCCTGCCCTTTGAACTGGGTGCCATGCGCCCCGTCCGATGCGTGACAAGTGGTACACAGGGTAGAAACCCCGAGATAGGTCTTGTTAAGGGCACCGGCTTCTGATTTGCGGCGGCGCACTTCGGCATCGGTAATGTAGTTTGGCTGATGGCAATCCTGGCAGCCGACGGTTTTGTGTGCTCCAAGCAGGTCAAACCCGACCTCCCGGTCATGGTCGAACCGGGTTGTGTCAAACCGAACAATTTCGAATGCCCTTCCGAAATGATCCTTGTGGCAGGTTGCACAATTCTGATCAGCGACGCCGGCATGGTAGCCTTCCTGTCGTTGGATCCGCTGCTGGAGGGGCGTGTGACAATCCAGGCATTTTTCGTTCTGAACCCCACGCTTACCGAATTGGTGGCAGGTGGTACAGTTGGTGAGTCCTTCGAGGCCGGTGTGGGCAGAGATGAGTTTACCCGGCGCAAGGAGTTGCCCCTGTGCCGACGGGATTGCTCCACACGCCAGCACCCATACCACCCCGAAGAATACGATTCGCCTCATGTGTTACCTTGTGATCTGCCGTCAAAATTCCCAAACATATCCGAACAATATAGCCACCCCGATGTGGACCCCCATAATCAAAAACATCACCACGGCCAGCGGAATATGAAAGGTATGCCAGTACTGGAAGACCCGTTCAAACGGGACCAACAGCATCCGTTGCTGCTCCATACGGGTATAGGACAAGATAAAATCGTTGAGGTCCTGTTGCACGGCTGGAACAAACGGGAGCTTGGCCACCTGATCATCGACCCACTTTCTGGTCCGCCGCGCTTGCAGGTCGTATTGAAACGCCAGCCAGAAGGCCCGAAGAAAGCCATGTTCCGGATTCTTTTCGACCTGTGGCAGCAGTTCTTCAAGCACATCATAATCCTGTGGCATCAGATCCTGAATGGATTGCTTCAGCCTCGTCTTCTCAGCATCGAGTTGCACCAGTGTGCGGAATTGCCCGTGTAGGGTCTTTGGAATGCGGACGTACACGTACCGCCCCACGATGCCACTCAAGACGACGATTACCATGCTCCAAAAGGAAATCGACACCAGCCCCCCCACCTTGAAACTGCTGTGCAACAGGATCAAAAACGGCCCCAGGGTACACAGGAAGATGTGAAAGGAAAGCCAATGCCGGAGTTTCCCCCAACCCTGTAACCAGGACACACGTTTTCGGGCGATATAGGAAAATACCCCGACCACCACCATGAGCGTCCCCACAATCCCAAGCCGCAACCCGATTTTCCCCGCCGGATCGTACAGCGCATGGGCATCGAGGTAGGGACGCTCGGTCAGGGGAAGCCGGTAATAGGCCCACCCCTGAATGAGCAGACCGCCGGCCACAATTACCCAGATCCCCCCGAGGGCCAGATGATACAGGCGTGTAGCGTTAAACACGGTAGTTCAGATTAAACATACGGATCAAAGCCGAATCCATAAATGGGTAAACATACGATACTGGGTGAGCCGGCCTCCTTGCTGGGCGCCAAGCCGTACACTAGACCGGATGCGTCGGCTTACGGGAATCGTGAGCGCGCCTTCCACGCCGTGCCGTGCGGTGGTAACATCACCGAACCGGCTGTTGTCGTACCGGTACCTGAGTTGGGCATACCACCCCCCAAATGACCGGGCCAACCCGGGTGAAACGTTGAGTACGTGCCGGTCGGTACCCGTCCAGTAGCTCATCGACGCGTTCAGGCCAAGCCCCATTACACCGATTTTGGGGAATTGGGAGAATGACGTGTAGGTATAACTCCGCCCATCCCGGTCGCTGTGGTTCGTGGTAAAGTCGCCGCTGAGGGTGCCTTTGAAGGCCCGCACGGTAACCCCGCCGCTGATTCGGTCCCGGCGTTGTCCGATAACCTGTTCTGCCCGAAACAGTTGGTACGGCTGCCGGAGGTCATACCGGGTTCGTAACAGCAGCCGGTTCCCCAGTGGGACGGCACCGAGCAGTTGCATGCGTGTCACCATCCATCCGGAGGAGATCGGGTCCCGGTCAAATTGAATCCGGCTCCGTACCCGGTATTTTTGCCACCGCAAGGTCTGGGCAAAGCCGAAAAAGGAGTGCACCTGGAGTTGGTTCGTGGGTCGGACTTCATGGAAGGACGCATCGGCGTGGTACCGGAGGTCCCCTTCCCTTCGGGTGTACGTGGTAAACAGGGTATACTTGGGCAGATTGAAAGAGACCCCTTCATTGGCCCGGTTGGGTTGCACCCCGGCCACGGTCCCAAACCGCATGGGGCCTTGTTGATACGCCACCGAGAGGCCGTCCCAATAGCCACTGAACGATTCATCGGTGCTGTAGAACCGGCCGAGTTTCACATCAATGGGCACTGTTTCCAGGCTCCGCTTGAGACTGGCCTGATAGAACCGAAGAGAGGTGGACGGTGAAATGTTTGAAGAAGAAGAACCCCGGTGCGTGATCCGCATGTTGAAATCGAGTTGCCAGTCCATCGGCAGATGTTCCACCCGTGCCCGTAACCCGGCGTAGGGCGTTTGGAACGTCCGTGTCAGGTCCGGGCTGGTGCCGAGGGCTTCCGTCGTCGACTGTAACCATTGAAATCCGAGGGTCAATCGTCCGCTTACCTTGAGGGGTTTTGCTGCCGCTCGCCCGCCCTGCACCGGATTTGCCGCTGCAAGCAGGGTTGTGCGGTGCACCCGGACGGTATCGGGCGGCACAGCCGTCGGTTCGGCCTCAGCCACCTCGGGTTCCGGTATACGCAGGGTGATGCGCAGAGCCTCCCCCCGGGTCAGGCTAAACGGGGGGACGACAAACCTCGTTACCGCACTCGAACTACTTAGCGAGAGTACCACCAACCGCCCCAGGCGCTCGGCCTGCCGGTACACCGTCAGGGTATCCTGCACCTGCAAACCATCGTCTTCACCAATGTTCAGGTAAATCGTCTGATCCGCGATGAACGTGACCCGCGCCTCTAGCCGGGTTTCCTGAGCTTGTGCCGGGCGTACCCCATACGCAGCAATCAAGACCAGTGCGATATAGAACCAGCGTCTCCTCATCAATCCTCTCCGGTTGGGTGACAGGACAGACACGCATTGCTCTCGTACACATAGCCGTCTACCTCGCTGTGGTCGTCGTCCATATCCGACTGGTTGTGTTCGTGGCAACCCAGGCAACTGAACGTCTGAAAATTATCCGGCGCTGCGGCATGGCAATCGCTACAGGTGGTCCAGGCCTCATCATGCTTGCCATTGTAGATCGGGAAATACATCCCGTCATGATCGAAATTGGCCCCGTCCCAGGTGGTCGTATTGTGGCAGGTCAGGCACGTCGTTGGGAAGCCCGATCCATTGTGTTCCTGATTGTAATCCGAACTGTGGCACGCGATACAATCATTCTCATCGGCCGGATCAAACGGCACCCCGAAATCAGGCAAAGAATGACAGCTTTCACAGGAGAGGGCATCGTGTGCGCCAACGAGTTCAAACCCGCCAGCTACGGTGGCATGGTCGAAGGTGGCCCCCGTCCAGGTATTCACGTTGTGGCAATCGAGGCAAGTGGTTGGGAAGCCCGATCCATTGTGTTCCTGATTGTAATCCGATGTGTGGCACGCGATACAATCGTTTTGGTCGGCCGGATCAAACGGCACCCCGAAGTCTGGCAAAGAATGGCAGCTTTCACAGGAGAGGGCATCGTGTGCGCCGACCAAGTCAAATCCCCCGGACAACGCCGGATGATCAATCGTCACACCCGTCCAGTTGTTGACGTTGTGACACGTCAGGCACGTCGTCGGGAAACCGGTATTGGCGTGCTGCTGATCATAGTCCGAACTGTGGCAGGCGATACAGTCATTTTGATTCGACGGATTAAAGATCGGATCGAATGTATTCGGATCATGACAGCTCTGGCAATCCAACGGCTCGTGGGCACCTACCAGGGCATACCCACCTGATGCCGAAGCGTGATCAAACGTAGCCCCGGACCAGGTGGTCGTATTGTGGCAGGTCAAACACGTCGTCGGGAAGCCCGATCCATTGTGTTCCTGATTGTAATCCGATGTGTGGCACGCGATACAATCGTTTTGGTCGGCCGGATCAAACGGCACCCCGAAGTCTGGCAAAGAATGGCAGCTTTCACAGGAGAGGGCATCGTGTGCGCCGACCAAGTCAAATCCCCCGGACAACGCCGGATGATCAATCGTCACACCCGTCCAGTTGTTGACGTTGTGACACGTCAGGCAGGTGGTCGGGAAGCCTGAGCTACTGTGCTGTTGGTCATACTCCGAGGCATGGCAAGCCAGACAATCATTTTGATTTGACGGATCGAAGGGCACGCTAAATTCAGGGCCGGAATGACAGCTTTCGCAGGATAAGGCATCGTGTGCCCCGACCAATCCAAAGCCGCCGGACAGGCTTGCATGGTCCATCGTCACACCCGTCCAGTTGTTGACGTTGTGACACGTCAGGCAGGTGGTCGGGAAGCCTGAGCTACTGTGCTGTTGGTCATACTCCGAGGCATGGCAAGCCAGACAATCATTTTGATTTGACGGATCGAAGGGCACGCTAAATTCAGGGCCGGAATGACAGCTTTCGCAGGATAAGGCATCGTGTGCCCCGACCAATCCAAAGCCGCCGGACAGGCTTGCATGGTCCATCGTCCCTCCCTCCCACGCTGCGGTGTTGTGGCACGTCAAACAGGTCGTCGGAAAACCCGATCCTGCATGTTCTTGATCGTAGTCCGCAGCATGGCAGGTCAAGCAATCGTTCTGATCAGCCGGGTCAAACAGGGGCTCGAAGGAAGCCGGGGTGTGGCAGCTTTCACACGAGGCCGTTTCATGCGCCCCCACCAGGGAAAAGCCGTTAGCGACGGTGGCGTGGTCAAACGTGGCCTCGACCCAGGTGGTTGTGTTGTGGCAATCCAGGCAGGCCATCGGGATGCCCGAACCGGCGTGTTGCTGATCATAGTCCGAGGTGTGGCAGGTGATACAATCGTTTTGATCTGATGGTTCAAAAGGTACTTCAAAGTTGGCACCAGAGTGGCAGCTTTCACAAGTTGCCGTCTCGTGCGCACCCACCAGCGCGAAACCGTCGGCAACAGCCACGTGGTTCACGTTTAGCTCGCTCCAGGCATTCGCCGTATGACACGTCAGGCATGTGGTTTCGAATCCGGAGCCAGCATGTTGCTCATCATAATCTGTGGCATGGCAGGTAAAACAGTCACGCTGATCCGACGGCGTGAACAGCAACTCCAGGTTGGGCAGCATGTGGCAGTTTTCACACGTCAGGACCTCATGTGCCCCAACCAAACCGAAACCACCGGATATGGTGATGTGGTCGAACGAAGTGCTCCCCCAATCCACCGTGCCATGGCAGGTCAAGCACGTAGTGGGGTAACCGGTATCGGCATGATTGGTATCGTAATCTGATGCATGACACGTCAGACAATCGTTCTGGTCTGTCGGGGTGAAGATCGGGTCGAACGTGACCGGGTTATGACAGCTTTCGCAGGAGGCGGCCTCATGCGCCCCGATCAGTCCGAACCCATTGGATACGCTGGCATGATCAAACGTAACATCGGCCCAGGCCATGATATTGTGGCAATCCAGACATGCGGTTGGGATGCCGGTGCCGCTATGTTGCTGGTCATAATCCGAGGCGTGGCAACTCAGGCAATCGTTTTGATCGACCGGATCGAAGGGAACCTCGAAATTGGCCCCCGAATGGCAGGTCTCACACGAGGCTGCGAGGTGTACTCCCTCCAGCGAAAAGCCACCGGACACCACCGTATGGTTGAATGTGACTTCCGGCCAGGCATTCGTCGTGTGACAATCTAGGCAGACTGTTGGGGTGCCGGTACCACCGTGTTGCTGGTCATAGTCCGACGCATGGCAACTCAGGCAATCGTTCTGATCGGTCGGTTCAAACGGGACTTCGAAATTGGCTCCTGCGTGGCAACTTTCACAAGTTGCCGCTTCATGGGCACCCACCAGCGTAAACCCATCGGCCACCGTAGCATGATCAAACGTGACCCCGGCCCATGCGGTGGTGTTGTGGCAATCCAGGCAGGCCGTCGGGATACCGGTGTTGGCATGTTGTTCTTCATAGTCAGAGGCGTGGCAACTCAGGCAATCGTTCTGGTCCACAGGTGCAAAGGGCACCTCGAAATCCCCCCCCGAATGGCAACTTTCACAGGAGGCTGCCTCGTGTGCCCCTACCAGCGCAAAACCATCAGCCACCGTCGCGTGGTCGAAGGTTACTCCGGCCCAGGCTGTGGTATTGTGGCAATCCAGGCATGCGGTTGGGATGCCGGTATCGGCGTGTTGTTCGTTGTAGTCCGAGGTGTGGCAAGCGATACAGTCATTCGGGCCGGCTGCTGAAAAGGCCACATCAAAACCGGGACTGCTGTGGCAGGATTCACATGTTGTAGCCTGGTGTGCGCCGACGAGTTCAAAGCCTTTGGACATCGAGGTGTGGTCAAAGGTCCCGTCCGTCCAGGCGAAGGTGGTATGACAGTCCGTACAGGTTGTTGGGTACCCGAGTGCCGCATGGTCCGGAGCTTTGGCGTGCTGGTACGCATCCGTATGGCACGCCATACAGTCCGTTTCGAGGGTCGTAAAGGCCCCGCCTTGGTCATCCGTATGGCAACTTTCACAGGTGATCTGCCGGTGTGCCCCTGTTAGTGGAAAGCTGGTCTGGCTGTGGAGAACGTCGGCGTGGGTGACGGAGAACGTCTCGGTATTGTGGCACGTGGCACAGGGTTCGATGAACCGGCCCTGGTGCACATCCACGTGGCATGAGGCACAGGCCTCATTGTCGATCCTGGGCTCATCGAAACGGAGGTCGATGTGGCAGTATTCGCAGGAGGTCAAGGCATGCCGCCCGACGAGTTCAAAGCGGGTATCTGCATTATGGTCAAAAGACAGGTCGGAGCGAAGCGGCTTCCAGGCATGCGCCGTATGGCACGACAGGCAATTGAGGGTCACCTCGCCGTGTGGACTGGGCGTAGCTTGCTCCTGGGCCACTACGGCCCTTGCCCCCAAAACAAGGAAGAGCAGGGTAATGAGCGTATGTTTAATCGCAGGGTGCATATCCGAGAAGGCCCCTTGCAACAGGATATGGCCTCTCGTGGCTAGTTGTACATCTACCGATTGGACAACTGAAGTAAACTGTGCTGGGCTTTCAGGGCAAGATCTGGGTCTTCTTGTTGGGCTTGTACTTGCAACCACCATCTAAGCGCCTCATCATCATCGCCTTGATTGGCGAAAATGGCCCCGAGGTTGTACATCGCGGCTGGATGTTTGGGAAAGACCTCCAGCAACGCTTTGCTTGTGGCAATGGCCTTATCCCATTGTTCAAGCCGGGCATAGCAGTTGGTCAAGTCCAGCCAAACCTGCGGGTTCATCCGACTGACGTTCAGGTATTTATTGTAATACTGAACGGCTTCTTCCGTCTGATGGGCATCATCCAACAGGTGGGCCAGTTCCAAAATCGCCGTTGTATCCGAGGGCATTTCCTCAATCTGACGACGCAGGGTTTCCGTACGCACCCGAAACGTGTGGGAGACGTTGTTTGCGCCGGGGACGGTTTGCGAGGGCGCGGTCCGTAACGGCTGGAGCCCACGGGGCGCAGCTGGCGGCACTTGCGCGACGGGCTGGGGCAGGGGTTGGGTGGTCTGGATGCCTCCTCCGAAAAGAAAATACCCCACTATGACCAACACGGCCCCAAGCCCGACGAGAGACTTCGTCGAGGTCTTCATGGCTAGTTTTTACTGTTGTGGGGTTTAGATTCTGGCTGAAAGATAGGCGATGTGCAGTAAATTGCCAAAACCCCGTATTTATTTAGAATTGCTCTAATTTACCGCTCCTACCATCCCCCCTGCCCTCAGACGACATCCGCTGATCCGATATCTGAACAAATCACCAATCCTTAAACGGCTCCGGCATCTTGAATCAGGCTGGCAACGAGGGCCGTCCAGCCGGTCTGGTGGCTGGCCCCGAGGCCAGCGCCATTGTCGCCGTGGAAGTACTCGAAAAACAGGATCAGGTTTTGCCAGTTTGGATCGTTTTGGAAGTAGGCATTGTCTCCCCAAAACGGCTGGTTCCCGTGTTCATCCTCCTGAAAAATGCGGGTCAGGCGGTGGGAAAGTTCATCGGCTACCTCGTCCAGCGTGGCCCAGTTGCCGGAGCCGGTGGGAAGTTCGACTTTGAAACCATCTCCGTAATACTTATGGAATTTCCGGAGGGAGATCACCATCAGGTAGTTGACCGGAAACCAGATTGGTCCCCGCCAATTCGAGTTCCCTCCAAAGGTACCGCTGGTCGACTCGGCCGGGGTGTAGGCAACGGTGTAGGGTTGGCCACCAGCGTAGAAGGTATACGGGTGCTCCTTGTGGTATTTGGAGAGGGCACGCAGGCCGTAGTCGGATAAAAATTCAGTTTCGTCCAGCATGCGTTGCAGGATGCGCTGCATCTGTTCCCGATCCACCAGGGCGAACAAGTGCCGGTCCTCCGTCCCGGTTTCCATCATCTCGGCGATGTGCTCCAGGAGATGCGGACGGTAATCATAAAACCACTGCATCCGCCGCCGAAACCGGGGCAGGTGCTGCAGGAGTTCGTCATCTAGCGTCGCCACCGCAAACAGCGGAATCAGACCCACAAAGGACCGGACCTTGAGGGGGATGAGCTGGTCGTCCGGGGTGTGCAGGAAGTCGTAGTAGAAGCCATCTTCTTCATCCCAGAGGCCGTCACTGTCATACCCTTTATTGATGGCGTGGGCAATGTAGATGAAATGCTCGAAAAACTTGGTGGCGACGTCTTCATACGAGGGCCGGGTCCGGGCCAGTTCGAGGGCGATGGTGAGCATGTTCAGGCAATACATGCCCATCCAGGCGGTCCCATCGGCCTGCTCCAGGTACCCGCCGGTAGGCAGGGGCGCGCTCCGATCAAAGACCATGATGTTGTCCAGCCCCAGGAAGCCGCCCTGGAAGATGTTGTTATTTTGATTGTCCTTTCGGTTGACCCACCACGTGAAGTTCAGCAACAGCTTCTGGAAGATCCGTTCGAGAAACAGCGTATCGGCATGCCCGGTGACGTCGCGGGTGATTTTGTACACCTGCCAGGCCGCCCAGGCATGAACCGGCGGGTTGACATCATCCAAGGCCCATTCGTAGGCCGGAATCTGGCCGGTGGGATGCATGTACCATTCCCGCAACACCAGGATCAGTTGCCGCTTGGCCCATTCCGGGTCGATCATCGCCACCGGCACCATATGGAAGGCAAGGTCCCAAACGGCATACCACGGATACTCCCACTTATCCGGCATCGAAATAACGTCCAGGTTATACAAATGGCTCCAGTTGGCATTACGTCCCTCCTTGCGACGTTCGGGTGGATCGGGCATGCCGGGATCTCCTTTCAGCCATAACTCGACGCTGTAGTGGTAAAACTGCTTGCTCCACATCAATCCGGCAAAAGCTTGCCGCTGGATGCGTTTCAACTCATCACTCAATCCCTGGCGTTGGACGACTGCGTAAAACGCATCGGCTTCTTCTAATCGCTTGGCTACAGTCTTGTCAAACCCACGAAACGGCTGACCGTGGGGTTTCGTCGCAAAGCGTACCTCTACGGTAAGGCTTTCACCGGGGGCTACCAGACCCTGTGCGTGGGCTGCCACTTTGGTCCCCTGCTCCTCATTGACCTTGTCCACTGCCCCCCTGATCACCGCATCATGAACGCCGTCTTTGACATAAGGCGTCGGATTGGGTGTATCGAAGAGGCGTTCGTAGTTGGTTTCGTTGTCGGTAAAGAGCAGGGGCAAGGGCTCCTCGCGGCCCACCTGCCGGGCACTCCACCAGCGGGTCCCGAGCCGGTGATGCTCGGCCCGTACGCGGGCCACGCGGGTATCGGCGATGTATTCCATCGTCGGTTTGGGCCGTTCAGGGTTCCACGTCCAGATGTTGCGATACCACACATGGGGCAAGATGTGAATGGGTGCGGGTACCGGCCCCCGGTTGACGGCAGTAATCCGACACAACAGGTCTTCCTGATCGGCTTTCGCGTACTCGATGTAGACATCAAAGTATCGGCCTTCGGCGAAGTCGTCTGGCAGGGCATCGTAGAGGTCATATTCCGGCATCAGTCGGCTTCGGCGCTGGTTCTCCTGCACAAGGTCTCCATACGGAAACCGGACCTGGGGGTACTTGTACAGCATCTTGGCGTAGCTGTGCGTCGGCGTGCTGTCCAGGTAAAAATAGTATTCCTTGACGTCTTCCCCGTGGTTGCCCTGTGGCCCAGCCAGCCCGAACATCCGCTCCTTGAGAATCGGGTCCTTTTCGTTCCAGAGCGCCACACCCAGGCAAATATTCTGAAGCCGGTTACAGAATCCGCCGATGCCGTCTTCATTCCAGCGATAGGCCCGGCTGGGGGCATGGGCATGCGGAAAATAATCCCAGGCCTCACCATACGCGCTGTAGTCCTCGCGGACGGTGCCCCAGGCCCGTTCGCTCACGTAGGGACCCCAGTTTTTCCAATCGGCCTTGCGGGCTTCGGAATCTGCAAGGCGTTTATGCTCGGGGGTAAGGGGGGGCATCATAAAAACGTAAAAATATGCGAGTAACAGGACGGGCACAACCCGCCCGTCCAATATTGCCGATCAATCATGTCACGACATCCCCATTGGGGGCATGGCATGCCGTGTCCGTGGCTCAGGTGTCAAACACGGTTTCGATAAAATACGAGATGTCCGTGAGGTCATCCAGCAGGAGGTCCGGATGGTGTACGGCCAATTGTTCGCGGCTGTAGTGCCCGGTTGCAACGGCCACCGAACAGACCCCGATGGAACGCCCACAATTAATGTCGTGCTCGGTATCCCCAATAATCACCACATCCTTGCCGGTGAAGCGCCGTCCGGTATGGGCATGGGCATGCGCGACAGCGATAGGCGGCAACTGGTAGCGGTCCTCATGGTCGCTCCCAAAGGCCCCGAAGGGAAAGAGCGTAGAGGAAAATCCGGCGGCGGCTACTTTTTCATAGGCTGTCAGTTCCAGATTTCCTGTCAGCAGGCCCAACTGTACATCACTACGGGTTTCAAGATGGGCCAGCAGATCGAATACGCCGGGGTATACCGTCACTTCCGCCGCCCGGATCAGTTCGGGCGCCAGGCGCAGATAGGCCTCCACGACTTCAGGCAGCAACACCTCCGCTTCACCCTTCGAGCAGCCGTTGGATTCCAGCACTTCCCGGATGATTTGCGGATCGGTTTTGCCGGAAAAGGAGACCGGCTGACTGTCGATGGGCCGCCCAGCCCATTCAGAGAGCAAGGCCTCGAACGTCCTTCGCCCTACACCATTGGTATTGAGCAACGTCCCATCAATATCGAACAACAGCAGCTTCATGGATCGGGAAAATCGACATACTTCGGCAGGCAGTCTACAGGCACATCCTTCAGCAATGGAAACTGCTGATCCCGCCCCGACAAAACAGGCTCCTGGATCGGCCATTCGATGCCCAGGTCCGGGTCATTCCACCGCAGACCGATTTCGTCTTCGGGATGGTAATAGCCGGTACACTTGTACTGAAAATCGGCCACATCGGACAAAACACAGAAACCGTGGGCAAAGCCGGGCGGGATGTAAAACTGATGATGGAATTGATCGTCCAGGTATACCCCGTACCACTGCCCGAACGTCGGCGAGCCAACGCGGATATCAGCGGCCACATCAAAGACGCGACCCGTGGATACCCGCACCAGTTTGCCCTGCCCAAAGGTGGGCTGGCAATGCATCCCGCGCAATACGCCTTTTCGGGAACGGGAGTGGTTGTCCTGTACGAAGTCGAGGTGCAGGCCGGCATCCTGATACCGTTCTACCTGGAAGCTCTCCAGAAAAAAACCGCGTTCATCCCCAAATACGCAGGGTTCAATCACAACGACGCCGGGAATGGGGGTCTTAACGATATTCATTTGGGTGCAAGGCGGCTTCCTGAGTGAGTATTTGACGGAGGTACTGGCCGTAGGCATTTTTCGAGAGGGCATCGGCGAGGCGTTCGAGTTGGGCGGCGTCAATATACCCCATCCGGTATGCAATTTCTTCGGGGGCAGCAATTTTGAGGCCCTGCCGGGATTCGATCACCTCGACAAACACGGAGGCTTCGAGCAACGAACGATGCGTACCGGTGTCCAGCCAGGCCATCCCTCGTCCCAGGACTTCGACGTGGAGGGCATCCCGCTCCAGATAGGTCCGGTTCACATCGGTAATTTCAAGTTCCCCCCGTGGGGACGGCTTCAGGTTACGCGCAATGTCTACCACCTCATTGTCATAATAGTACAGCCCGACAACGGCATAATTGGATTTCGGATGGGGCGGCTTTTCTTCAATGTCAACGGCCTTCCCGGCTGCGTCGAAACGGACCACGCCATAGCGCTCCGGGTCTTGTACGTAATAGCCGAACACCGTCGCGCCGGAGATCCGGGCGGCAGCCCGTTGCAGGGTTTTAGATAATCCTTTTCCGTAGAAGATGTTGTCCCCCAATACCAGACACACAGGATCGGGGCCGATAAATTCTTCTCCGATGATAAACGCCTGCGCCAACCCTTCCGGCTTGGGCTGGACCGCATAGCTGAAATTCATTCCCCATTGCTTCCCATCCCCCAGGAGCTTTTCGAACAGCGGCAAATCGTGTGGCGTGGAGATTACCAATACATCCCGAATCCCGGACAGCATGAGGGTGCTGAGGGGATAATAGACCATCGGCTTGTCATAGATCGGCATGAGTTGCTTGCTGACGGCCATCGTCAGTGGGTACAATCGGGTGCCGGAGCCACCGGCAAGGATGATTCCTTTCATTTACGTTCTACGTTCTATGTGCGACGTTCTACGTTTGGCATGTGTCAAGGAGGGCAGCAATTCCCGAGTGCTAGTGAGAGATCTCCCTGAGCATTGCACTGCCATGCGCTAGATCATCGGCCGGCGTATTGGGTTTCGTAATAGGATTGATAGGAAGCGTCGGCGACGGCGTCCATCCAGGTCTGGTTGTTGAGGTACCACTGAACGGTATTCCGGAGGCCGTCTTCGAGGGTGTGCCGGGGGTGCCAGCCGAGTTCGGTTTTAATGCGGGTGCAATCCATCGCGTACCGGAAATCGTGCCCCGGCCGGTCTGTAACGAACGTGATAAGCCCCCGTGCGGTGCCTATGGGACGGCCGAGCGCTTCATCGACCAGATCAGCGAGGGTCTCGACGATTTCGATGTTCGTCCGCTCGCTGTCCCCACCGATGGCATAGGTCTCGCCGTCTTTGCCACCGAGGAGGATGGTTTCGATGGCCTCGCAATGGTCCTCGACGTGCAGCCAGTCCCGCACATTATCCCCTTTTCCGTAGACCGGCAGGGCTTTGCCTGCTGCAGCGTTGCGGATCATCAGGGGAATCAGCTTTTCGGGGAATTGGAAGGGGCCGTAGTTGTTGGTACAGTTTGAGAGCACTACCGGCAACCCGAAGGTGTGGTTGTAGGCCCGGACGAGGTGGTCGCTGGCCGCTTTGGAGGCCGAATAGGGAGAACGAGGATCGTAGGGTGTGGTTTCGGTGAAATAGCCGTCGTCCTCCAGGCTTCCGAAAACCTCATCTGTGGACACATGGTAAAAACGATAGGCCCCCGATGCGCCGCCGGTCCAGGCACGGCGCGCAATATCGAGTAGATTGGCCGTGCCCATAACGTTGGTCCGTACGAAGGCAAGCGGGTCCAGGATGGAACGGTCTACGTGGCTTTCTGCGGCAAAGTGCACGACGGTCGTGACACCCGCTTCTTTGAACAGACCGGCTACCGCATCATGGTCTGCAATATCAGCCTGGACGAACCGGTAATTGGCCGCGCCTTCGATGGACGTGAGGTTCATCAGATTGCCTGCATAGGTTAGCAAATCCAGATTGATAAACCGTACCGCGGGGTGCCGAGGCACCATGCGCAGCAAAAAATTGGAACCGATAAAGCCGGCCCCGCCGGTAACGAGGACAACTTTGGGCATGTGTGGCATCATAGAGAACAGAGGTTTAACGTTGACCGCAAAATACAACATGGGCAGCGTTCTGCGTTCTACGTTCTACGTTCTACGTTATTCTTCATCCGAACGTCGCATCCCTCCCGAATGCTCGGGACAGGCGCTGAACGTCGCACATCAGACATAGCAAGGGACCTGCGGATTCCGCACGGCCTCGAAAATGATGGCCGTTTCTATGTGGGCCACTTCCGGGCGGGTGGTGAATGCATCCAGTATGAATTCCCGGAGGTGTCCGGCATCGCGTACAGCGACGTGCAAGAGGAAGTCGTTGACCCCGGCCATGTGGTAACAGGCCAGCACGGCAGGTTGTGCCACTGCATGCGTCCTGAACGAGTCTACCTCCGAACGCGCATGCCGTGTGAGCCGCAACGCAACCATCGCTTCCAGGCCAATGCCCATCACCTCGGGTCTACATCGGCATGAAACCCCCGGAACGCCTTGCGCTCCGTCAGGCGGCGCATGCGTTCAAAACAGGTGGAAGGGGCCAGGTCCGCCTTCACCGCCAATTCCCTGGAATCTGCGACGGAGGCCCTGGACGCCTTTGCTTCCGGCGCATTTTCGGCCGGGAATCCGGCCGGCCTGACACACCGCATCGTTGACCCGGAGGCCCGCGAAGCCAGCGGCGTGACCGCAGGTCTGATTCGCCTCTCCGTCGGCCTGGAACACCCGGACGATCTCTGGAATGACTTGCAACAAGCTTTGGACAAATGCCGGATAAAGCAGAACAGCCTGGCCGAAATGGCATACCCGTGAACCGTTCTACGTGCGACGTTCTACGTTCTACGTTATTTTCCACCAAACGTAGAGCGTAGAACGTTCCATGCACCTTGCCTTAAGCTACCTCGACATTTTCTTCTCCGGCCAAAACCTGGACCGGCTGTACGACCTATTCGATCCCTCGCTGCACTTTGAAGGGCCGTTTTTCACGTTTGACACCGCCGAAACCTACATTGAGGCCCTGAAGCAAAACCCACCGGCTCAAATGGCAGGTGAGATCCTGCATACTTTTGAGAGCGGCGAAACGGCTTGTGTGATCTACACCTTGAAAAAACCCGGGGTTGAAACCCCCGTGGCTCAACTTTTCGAAACCAACGGCGACCGGATTACTAAAATCCTCCTCATCTTCGATACCCGAATGTTTTGATGATGACCCGGCAAGGACCGGTCGAGACCGGTCCCTACGTTCGGGCACGCCACAGGGTTTATCGTATTCGCCCTCCTCAAATCACCAATCACCAATGCCCAATCACCAATCACCTGCTTTCCCGGATCGGCTCAATGAGCGCATAGGCGTTCTGACCCGGCGCGAGGTGGAGGTCCGCATGCTGGCTCCGTTAATTGAGGCGTTGGGCGAGGCCTTTGGTCGGGAACAGGTAATCGAAATTGTACGCGAGACCATCATCCGGCTGGCCCGGAAACAGGGGGGCGAGATGGCCGAACGCATGGGCGGATGCGGACCCACCCACTTCGCCGATACCCTTCAATATTGGACCCGGGACGATGCGCTGGAACTCGATGTACTAGAGACCACAGACCAGACCCTGCACTTCAATGTCACCCGGTGCCGGTATGCTGAATTATACCGAAGCCTCGGCATTCCCGAACTCGGAGCCGTGTTCTCCTGCAACCGAGACGTTTCCCTGATCGATGGCTTCAACCCGAAGGCTACCCTCAAACGCACACAAACCATCATGGCCGGCGCCCCCCACTGCGATTTTCGCTATCACTTCCCATCCGACTCGGTAAACGCCGACATCGAATCGGGTGAGACCTGAGTATCCCATTCCTGAACGGTAAGCATGGATCTAAACCCACCCCCTAAGCGTTGGCTTTGATAATAACACCCGGCTCTTTTCCCACCGCAACCTGAACCCTTTTTTATGGCGCAAGACCGGCTTTTTCTGGTCGATGCTATGGCCCTGGCGTATCGTGCCCATTTTGCCTTCATCAACCGGCCCCTCATCAACTCCAAAGGCTTTGAAACCTCGGCCATCTACGGCTTTACCACCTCGCTGATCAGGCTCCTCGACCAAAACCCCGAGCACATAGCCGTCGTCTTCGATCCTCCCGGCAAAACCTTCCGTGCAGACCTGTTTACCGCCTACAAGGCCCACCGCCCGGAAATGCCGGAACCGTTGCAGGAAGCCATCCCCTACATCAAACAAATCGTTCAGGGCTTCGACATTCCCGTGGTGGAATGCCCCGGCGTAGAGGCCGACGATGTGATCGGCACCCTGGCCCGGCGGGCAGAAACGGAAGACGTCGACGTGATCATCGTCTCGCCTGACAAAGACTTCCGGCAGCTCCTGAGTAAGCACGTGTCTATCATGCGGCCCAGTCGGCGAGGTGAGGAATTTGAGATCATGACGGAAGAATCCTTTCAGGCCCAGTACGGCGTGGACCCCATCCAGTTTATCGACATTCTGGCCTTGCTAGGGGATGCGTCGGACAATGTGCCCGGCGTGCGCGGCATCGGAGCCAAAACGGCTCCGACGCTCATCCAGACCTACGGCTCCGTCGAAAACCTCCTGGAACATGCCGAGGAAATAAAGGGCAAGCGCGTGCGCGAGGGACTGCTCAACCACAAGCAAGACGCTCTCCTGAGTAAACAACTGGTCACCATCCTGACCGATGTAGAACTTGATCTCGACTGGCACACCCTCCGCCGTACGGAACCCCACTTCGACCAGCTCACCAGCCTGTTCAAGGAACTGGAATTTCGGTCAGTGATGAACCGGGTGATGGGCAAAACCCGCCAGCGCGCTGCGCCGGACACCGACGATCCGGCCCTGTCCTTCGACTTCGGCCCCTACGAGGCGATCAAAACCTACGACCCCGAGGCCGTCAACTACCACATCATCCGTAACGAAGCCGGCCTCAAAGACCTGATCCAAAAGCTGAGTACCGTTTCAGCGCTGGCCTTCGATACGGAAACCACATCCACCGATGTCATGTGGGCCTCCCTGGTCGGCTGTTCGCTGGCCTGGGAAACCGGTACCGCCTACTATGTGCCGACGCCCCTCCCGGACGGAACCTCCACCGAAACCGTCGTGGATTACCTCCGGCCGGTACTTGGAGACCCGAGCGTCAAACTTATCGGCCAGAATCTGAAATATGACGAAGTGGTGATGGCGCGGCACGGGGCAGAACTGGCCGGGCAGGTGTTCGACACGATGATCGCTCACTACCTGATCACACCGGAGGAAGCCCACAACCTGGATGCCATTGCCTCAACCTACCTGAACTACAAACCGATCCCCATCTCTGACCTCATCGGAACCGGCAAGAACCAACGCTCCATGCGGGATGTACCGTTGGAGCAGGTGGGCCCCTATGCGTGCGAAGACGCCGACGTTACCTTGCAACTGGCATCGGTATTAGCCGAAAAACTCGAAGCCGACGGCCTCACAGAGATGGCCGAAAATATGGAGTTTCCGCTGAGTTCGATCCTGGCCGGGATGGAACGCACCGGCATCAAGCTGAATCAAGGGATACTGGCAGACATCTCCACCCAACTCAAATCCAAGCTCGATGCCCTCGAACGGGAGATTTTTGAGCATACCGGTGAGTTGTTCAACATTGCCTCCCCCAAACAACTGGGCCAAATCCTCTTCGAGAAAATCGGCCTGAAACCCTTGCGCAAGACCAGCACCGGCCAGGCTTCGACCAACGAACGGGTCCTTTCCCAACTCGCGACTGAACATCCCCTACCCGGCTTGGTTCTGGACTGGCGGCACCTCGCCAAACTCAAAAACACCTACGTCGATACCCTCGGGGGCCTCATCCACCCCGAGACGGGCCGCATCCACACCAGTTTCAACCAGACCATCACGGCCACGGGCCGCCTCTCCTCCTCAAACCCGAATATGCAAAACATCCCGGTCCGCTCCGGCATTGGTCGGGAAATCCGTAAAGCGTTTGTCGCCGAGGAAGGCCATGTGCTCCTCGCCGCCGATTATGTGCAGATCGAACTGCGCATCCTGGCCCACATGAGCAAAGACCCCGGATTCGTCACCGCCTTCGCCGAAGGGGCCGACATCCACACGGCCACAGCTGCCCTTATCAATAAGGTGAAACCGGAAGACGTCGACCGCGACATGCGCCGAAAGGCCAAAGAGGTCAACTACGGCATTCCATATGGGATCTCAGTGTACGAACTCGGACAGCGGCTCCGGGTGGATTATGAGGAAGCCAAGGAACTCATGGATCAGTACCACCAGACCTACCCCGCCGTCAACCAGCTCAACCATCAACTGATCGAACACGCTAAAAAGAAAGGATACGTCGAGACCCTACTTGGTCGACGGCGCTACATCCCAACGATCAATGCTGCCAACCAACGCGAACGCTCAGCAGCAGAGCGCATGGCCGTGAACATGCCCATCCAGGGTACCCAGGCCGATATGATCAAACTGGCGATGGTCCGCATTGACCGGCGGCTCAAGGCCGAAGCACGCAAGAGCAAAATGATCCTTCAGGTCCATGACGAATTGGTCTTTGAAGTCCCCCTTAATGAACGGGAAGCCATGACCCAACTGATTCAGGAAGAAATGGCCGCTGCCTTACCCCTGGACGTCCCCGTAGAGGTAGACGTCGGCGAAGGCCCAAATTGGTTGGATGCGCATTAAGGCAGGTTCTGCGACAATTCCCAAGCGTTCAGTCCATATTGTGTTGCGTATTGCGTGAACCCGAAATTATATGTTCTGCTGACCCGAATGCTACGCATCCGTCTGGCCGAGTATTCGGCTGAACGCGTCTGGACCAAAATCACGCAATACGCAACACGCAATACTTCTCTACCTGAGCCCGGTCACCTGCCGGGCGATGACCATGCGTTGGATTTCGTTCGTGCCCTCGTAGATTTCGGTGATTTTGGCATCACGGAAGTAACGTTCGAGGGGCAACTCCTGGCTGTAGCCCATCCCGCCGTGGACCTGGATGGCCTGAGTGGTCACCCACATGGCAGCCTCGCTGGCATGGAGTTTGGCCATACTGGCGGGCAGGGTATACCGCCCTCCGTTTTTCGTCGCGTTCATCTTGGCCAACGCGGCTTGATACACCAGCAACCGGCTGGCCTCCACCTTGACCTTCATATCGGCGAGCTTCTGTTGAATCATCTGGAACTGTCCGATCTTCTTGCCGAAGGCCTCGCGCTCGCGGACGTAGGCTACGCTTGCCTCAAAGGCGGCTTCTGCAATCCCCAGGGCCTGTGCCGCGATGCCGATGCGACCGGTATCCAGGACCTGCATGGCAATTTTGAAGCCTTCTCCTTCTTCACCCAGCCGATTCTCTACCGGACAGGCATAGTCCTCAAACAGGAGTTCGCTTGTCACACTGCCTCGGATGCCCAGTTTGTGCTCCACATTTCCACGGATGAATCCAGGTTGATCCGCTTCGACGATAAAGGCCGTGATGCCCTTGTGTCCGCGTTCCGGTGCAGTCATGGCAAACAGGATGACCGTGTCGGCCACAGGGCCGGAAGTTACCCATGATTTGCTACCGTTGATGATATAATGGGTCCCGGCTTCATTGCGCACAGCACGGGTACGCATGTTGCTGGCATCGCTCCCGCTGGAAGGTTCGGTGAGGCTGTAGGCCCCGATTTTTTCCCCGCTGGCAACCGGGGTCAGGTATTTTTCCCGCTGGGCCTCGGTGCCCTTGACCATCAACCCGTGACAGTAGAGCGAGTTGTTGACCGACATGATGGTACCGTGGCTGGCATCCACCTTACAAATTTCCACCAGGGCCAGCACATAGGCCAGGGTATCCATCCCGGCCCCGCCGTAGGTATCCGGGACTTCAATCCCCATAAAACCATATTCGCCCAATTGACGAATGGTATCCACCGGAAAGGTGGCCGTCTTGTCGTGATGGGCCGCGACGGGGGCAATGACCTGCTGAGCAAAATCGCGCGCCGTTTCCTGGATCATGCGGTGATCCGCCGTTATGAAATCAAACATGATATTATCCTATGGATTGGCCTGCCGCGTAGGGACGTGGCGTGCCATGGCCCTACATGCATGTACGTATTCATTTGATCTGCCAATAAAGGGTACCGTACAACAACACACAATACGTTTGATGTTATACAACCGGCCCCCGGTGGGTCTTATAGATGAATTCATCTTCCCGACCCCTTCTTATATGTTTTCCCACGTTTGGAGCAGTGCCGTGTTGGGCGTTGATGCCCTGCCGATTGAAATTGAAACCCACATCGAACCCGGCCTACCGAAATACACCGTTGTGGGCTTGCCGGACAATGCCGTACGGGAAAGCCGCGACCGTATCTGGGCGGCCTTTCAAAACGTAGGTCTTCCCATCCCCCGTGGGGCTGTGACCGTCAACCTTGCTCCTGCCGACGTGCGGAAGGAAGGCGCGGCTTTTGATTTGCCCATCGCCGTTGGGTTGTTGGCAGCTTCTATGGATGCGATTCCTTCAGAAGCCCTGAAGGGGGTGTTCGTCACAGGTGAAGTCTCCCTCGACGGCTCGCTTCGCCCGGTCCGTGGCGTTTTGTCGATGGCAATGCACGCCAAAGCCGCCGGGCGCACCCGTTTGCTGGTACCTGCGGCCAATGCCCCCGAGGCCGCCGTGCTGCCAGGGCTTCAGGTATTCCCGGTCGGTACACTCCTGGATGCTTTTAAGATCCTATCGGGCCGGAACGGCCACCTCAAACCCATCACCTCCAGAACGAATGCCTGGTTGGATGAGGACCAGGTGTTCGACCTCGATTTTTCGGATGTGCGTGGTCAGGAGAACGTGAAACGATCCCTGGTGGTGGCGGCTGCCGGAGGGCATAACGTGCTGATGGCAGGCCCTCCGGGTGCCGGAAAAACTATGCTGGCCCGGCGGTTCCCGAGTATCCTCCCGCCCCTACGGCTAGAGGAGGCCCTGGAAACCACCAGCATTCATTCTGTTGGCGGATTGTTGCGCGGGGGGAGTGGTTTGGTGAGGCATCGTCCTTTTCGGGCACCCCACCATACCATTTCCGATGTCGGGCTCTGTGGCGGCGGTTCCCATCCTCGGCCCGGCGAGATTTCGCTGGCCCATAATGGGGTATTGTTCCTTGATGAATTGCCTGAATTCAAGCGTAAAGCCCTCGAAGTGCTGCGTCAACCCCTCGAAGAAGGTGCTATTACGATCAGCCGATCACGTTTTACGATAGCGTTTCCCGCCCGTTTCCTGTTGATGGCAAGCATGAACCTCTGCCCCTGTGGTGCCTTTTTACACTGCCATTAGATATACCCGAGGTTTCCTCTTCAAGGGGAGCATTCGGCATAAAGGCAAAGTGGATAACTACCGTTTTTTCCTTGACTTCGATATGATGCACCATAGCTTGAGCAATATTCTGTTTCTCTTTGAGAGTCATATGCGACCACTGCTCCGCAAGACTTTGTACGCTTACGACCATATCATCTCGTGAGAGCCGTTCTATCTTAAGAAAATCTATTTCCCCCTGTATCCGTGGTATTTCTTCCTCTAATTGAGCACTGCGTTCCTCAAGAGGGGCATACAGCTTCCCAAATCCTTCAGGGGAAATATTGCCACTCGTATAGAGTTTGTACACTTTGCTCATCTCACTTCGGACTTTCTGTTCTTCCTCTTCAAGTATTGCAAGCAATGCTTCTTTGCTTTGTACATCATCTTCCGCTTGTTCGAGATATTCGGCTACCTCATCAGGTGAAAATATGAATCCCTTGAGTTCTCGCAAAAAAATCTTCTCAAGAGCATCAACCGGCATCTTGTTGTAGCAACCTTTGCAAACATATTTTGGTGAGTTGTTGTGAACATACATCTTCGTGCCACAGGTGCAAACGACGAGCCCTGCAAAGATATGTTTGGGGGGGCGTCCAGGGCGCTTGCGTTGCGCTTCTTGCTCAACAATGATGCGATTGACCTCAGCCCACACCTCATCAGTAACAATACGTGGTACATCATTCCATATCCATTCGCTTTGAGGCTTGTAGTCCCATGCCTTTCCGTCGCCACGGCTCTTGGTGTAATTGCGTCGTTGCTTACCCTTGGCTATGGGGTCAGTAAGGAGTCGTCGTACCGTCGTGTAGGAAAACAGAGAATCATTGCGTGTCCGATATCCCGCTTCATTTAAGAGACGCGCTACTGTGCCTTTGCGTTTGTGCTCAATAAAGAGGTCAAACATTTCTTTGCGGATAGGAGCTTCCTTCGGATCAAGCACCAATTGCTTGTCTACCCATTGGTATCCAAAGGGAGCCTGACCACTGATGGGTTTACCGAGCTTGGCACGGACGGGAACTGAGGCCGCAATGCGCGCTGATATCTCTTCACGCTCCCACTGTGCCATCGCAGCAATCATGGTATAGAAGAGGCGACCGGCAGGGGTAGACGTATCGATGGCTTCTTGGAGTGAAATGAGATCAGCCCCTTGCTCATTGAAAAAGTCGGCAAACTCAAGAAGCTCTTTGGTATTACGGGCGAGGCGAGCAAGCTTTGAGAAGATGAGGCCAGAAATATGTCCTTTGCGAATATCCTCCATCATTTCTCGTGCTTCGGGGAGCTTCTTAACCGATTTACCTGAAACAGCATCAAGACGATAGATTTTGCGGACAACCCACCCTTTCATCTCAGCATACGCTCGTGCCCGGTATTCATGGTGCTCCGGGCTTTCGTTCTTGACCGAGTCTTCGTGGGAGACCCGTACCCAAATGCCGACGTGTTTGCGAGGCTGTTCCTTCATGTCTGGTGTCCGATTGAGGTTACATGGAGGGTATATGTGTAAACGTATGAGGACTGATTTTGTTTTAGCAAGTGGGCATACTACACCGGTTTTTAAGTGGGTGCTTTCATACGTTTGGGGGGTACGCGATGATTTGTGAAGTGGCCCTACGACGTACATCTTTATCTCCTTCGGCAGTAGGCGAATGTACATCGATGTTCCAATTTGGGGAACAAGGTTAGGAGATGATTTCAGGAAGTGACTCTACAACTTGGCTTCCAAATTGATACGAAGTTGGAAGACATGAGGAAGAAGATTGAAGCATGGCAGTAGGAGTGCGATGGCTACTCGCTGCACCAGTCATTGGGTGGTCTATCGCCGGACATGTTCATCGAAGAGTACCGCAAAAATACACTGGAATCTCTACTTCGAATTGGGAGAAACCCAAAGCAGTACTTTTGCGTAAACACTATATTGTTATGGTTGCCAAGTTCTGGACGAGATCTGCGAGCGAGTACATTACGCCGATTACAATAGTGGTGTGATACTTGTGACACCTGCGACTTAGCTTCATAAGTTAAGTCTTAACCAATCTAGGCATAATCGCATCGACCCACACATAAAATCTGCCGAAAGGATACAACGAGGATTAAATTTAACACAGGAACCAAGATGATATATCTTACATCATTCGTCACAGCGTTAGCTGGAATTTATCATATTATTTGGGATGAAGATGATGGAGCCTGGGTTCCAATATGGGATAAAAGTAGAGTTTCTACTTGGAGACACTGGGGAGCTATATGCTTAATAGTAGCCTCAGTGGGTCTTACAGCATGGGGCCAAAAACAGAGCGAGATGGCAGAAGAAGCGCACCGTAAATCCATAATGAAAAGGGTAGAAATTCTCCAGGACTCACTTAAAGCAAGTCGAGACACACTCCAAATATTAATATCCTATGTTAGAGAAAGTCGTCATTTGGATGTGGAAGAGCGGGGGCAAATTCTGAATACTTTAGAAGATATCAAAGAAGAGAAAAGGACGATTGAAATAACGAAGCCAGTTCGCGAAATATACTTTAGTAACCCTCAGAACTATGACTTAGAGGATATGAAGATAAAAGTGGGGGAGAGATTCTATGAATTAATGAAAGACCAAGTTGGCAATTATTTAGTAGCACGGTTTGAATATGAGAAAGATACGGTAGAAGTAGAATTATGGCATAAAGATCGTCGCTGTTTCCTTATTGATATCATTTTTAATGAGAAAACTCCTGATCAGGAGTTTTCTTGCTCCTAGCTAACAGAAAGCATGATGAAAAGCAAGCTCCTCTTAATCTATGGAATTGTGTTTCTTTTACTATGTTACTGGGCAAAACAGGGTAATGCACAGCCATCTAGTTATAAGCCTCATAGCGTGCACATACTGGACCTCCGCATTGAAGATGGACTAGCTATATCACAAATAAATAAAATAAAACTAGATGCAAAGAGTGCTATAAATAACTGGTTGGCAGGGTCTTCTCAGTCATGCCTTAAACCTACGCCAGAGGCACTAGCACCACAGTTGAAGAGAATAATTGAAGATTTTACACGTCGATTAAACGGAGGAGCACCGGCGGATACAGCGAGGGCAAAAGGACAACAAGCGGGTATCGAATATATTCGGAAAAACTCCAAAGTAGATTATTATATAGACATAGAAATTCGAAAGAGATCACTGGTTTTGACGCCGAATAACTCTGTTCCAGATCTCATAATATATACCTCTCTCATATCAGCAGCAAGGTTTTCTTCTACTGCTGCATCAGCAAAAATAGATGTATATGAGGCACATTTAATTCAAGGGCGTACTGATGATCACATGGTGAAGTTAATACAAATGTTGTTAAAAGATTGGGCAGCCCAAGATTCCATTTGTGTCTATCCGGCAGATGAAGCAGGGAAAATAGAGGGTAATGCCCAGACTAGTCAGGAAGATGATACTCAAGAAAAACAGAAAAGTGATCTTACTGCCCCGCCAGATACCTCTGCTGCCATTTCAACCGAAAAAGATGAGGAAACAGGGGAATTGCTTGGCCCTGTTTTTGCGGAAACTCATCCTTGGCAATCCAGAGTGCCAATCTGGTATCCAATACGAAGAAAACGTTGGCAACAAGCTATATTACAATCAGCAATATTGGTAACAGGATATGTCGGGATGCATTATTTCAACGGCAAACGAGACAACACCATAGAAGACCGAAATCTGCTCTTAGTATCCCAACATGGACCATTAAACGAGGATATAAAACGTTATGATCGTTATGGAAAGGCTTTTTTGGGATTGGGGATCACATTTACAATTGGACTTAATCTACGGGATGTCTCTAAAAATCGATGAGAACAGGGCTTTTCCATATTGTCGTATATGCGATAGCATTCTTAACAGGATGTGACTTCAAAATACCTGATGTTGAAGAAACACTTCAAGTTGAACCTGATAGTGTCGTATTTGCTCCAGGGAAAACTCAGGCACTATTACAGATTCACAATAGTGGCGAGAACTCGTCAGTGTTCAGTTTGACGCATATCCCTTCCTGGACCAATATTGAAATTCAGGGTCCGGACCCGGAAGTGCACTATGCAGCAACAGATACTATAAGAGGAGTGAAGGCATCTGAAACATATGAGGTGTTGATTTCAGCGACTAGGCAGGGATTGTCGCCAGGCACCTACCAAGAATTTCTTCGAGTAGAAACCAATAACCGAACCCATTCTATACCAGTCACATTGATAATAGCTCAAGGGTTTGTTTCTGGGGTGGTTACAGACGTCATTTCGCAAGATTCTCTTGCTGGTGCTATCGTTTCAACCAGTGGAATGGAAACAACTACGGATGAGAACGGAATCTACCGATTACAGGTAAATCTATTGGACTCCAGACAAAAGACATTTCTTTTGCAAGTATCCCTAAATAATTATGTCACTAACACTGCAAACATAGTAGTTCAGGTGGATCAAGTAACATCAAAGAATTTTGCTATTCGCCGGACAGAATATCTGACAAGCATCTCCGGACGAATCTTTGACGCCGACACGAACAATCCAATTGTAGGAGCAGAGGTCTCAACCAGTGGGACTCAAGTAACGTCGAATGCTGAGGGTGCTTACCTGTTGAAAGACCTGGACTTAGGTGAATCTAGGTCTGCAACTTTTAATCTTACAGTATCCAAAAATGGCTATAGTGATTCAGCCGTGAGTGTGACTGGTCTACTTGATCAAACCACCATTCAGGATATTGCCTTAAACAGATAACTAACCATACTGCGAACTTTTTCAGATATCAGCGATTCCCTCAAAAACTAATAAATATTATCTGATATGAATCGGTTCCTATTTGTATTCACGTGTATGTTATGTTGCTGGACTGAATTGGCTCTAGCACAAGACAAGATATATTGGACGGAATTAGGCAACAACCGAATTGGGCGTAGTAACTCTGATGGAAGTGGCCGTGAGGTAGGATTTATAGATGGCCTCGCCATGCCGCTTGGGCTTGCGCTTGATTTGGAAAGCGAAATTCTATATTGGACCGAAGATGAAACCAACCAAATTAAGCGAGCCAGCCTCAGTAATCCTTCTAACGTTGAGAGTCTGAATATTAGTGTAGAGATTCAGGTACCAAGTGGTTTAGCACTTGATATTGAGAATGGTAAAATATACTGGACCGATAGGGGTACTGGGGAGATCAACCGTGCGAACATAGATGGTAGTGAAGCTGAGACCTTGGTTGAGGGACTAGATCAACCAAGTGATATTGTCCTAGATACAAGAAATGGCAAAATATATTGGACGGAACTAGGTAACAATCGAATTGGGCGAATCAACCTAGATAGAAGTAGCCGTGAGGAAGCTTTTATTGATGGTCTCGACATGCCGCTTGGACTGGTTCTCGATGTGCGCAATGGAAATATATATTGGACCGAGGATGGAAGCAACCTAATAAAGCGAGCCAGTCTCAATAATCCTTCTAACGTCGATATCCTTGATCTTAGACCTTCTGTGACAGTTGAAGTGCCAAGTGGTTTAGCACTTGATATTGAGAATGGTAAAATATACTGGACCGATAGGGGTACTGGGGAGATCAACCGTGCGAACATAGATGGTAGTGAAGCTGAGACCTTGGTTGAGGGACTAGATCAACCAAGTGATATTGTCCTGGATATTGAAAATGATGTGCTCTTCGAAGAAGTTGTACCGACTAATTTAGACGGAGGGACTCGAGGTGTAAAATGGGGCGACTACAACCAAGATGGCTTCCTTGATGTTGCGATATCCGGCGAGCAAAGAAATGGCGGGGTATCAACAAGCGTTTATCGAAATGAGCAGGGTACGGGTTCTTTTACTCTAATCTTAAATATTATAAACCTAGAAGGGGCTCTTGCATGGGGGGACTACGATAATGATGGAGACCTAGATCTCGTCATTGCTGGCAATATGGGCAGTGAACGCGTCACGCGACTATATCGGAATAGCAACAATGACCAATTTGTCGAAGTAACAGACGCAGGTATGCCTTCAATGGAAGGGCATCACGTATCCTGGGCCGACTATGACAATGATGGAGATCTAGATCTTTCTATTAATGGCATAAATGCCTCCAATCAACCACAGAGCCTGCTATTCAACAATATCGACGGTATTTTCTCAGAAGATGATGTTGGTTTGCCACAAGCAAGTAATGGTACTATCACTTGGGGAGATTACGACCAAGATGGCGATTTAGATATTTTTCATAGCGGGGCTCTCGCACCGGGTCGAACTTGTGGTATATACAACAATGAAGGTGGCAACTTCACCCATCGTGTTGGCTGTGCCGTCTTCGTTGTCGAAAATGGACTCTTCTCGAACGATGCTGCTTGGGGAGATTATGACGATGATGGAGATCTTGATTTACTCTTCAGCGGACAAGCGGGTAGCAATTGGCAAGCAAAAGTTTTCCGTAACGATGGTTTAGATGTATTCGTAGATACCAGTTCAGATCTTTTAGGGCTGAGTCAGGGTTCGGCGTCTTGGGGTGATATTGATAATGATGGGGATTTAGATATAATGCTTACCGGAATTACGGCTCCAAAGGAGGGAACAACTCATATCTACAAAAACGACAACGGTGTTTTCAGCCTTCTTGGTACTAGACTTCCAAACTTATACAATGGACGATCAGCGTTAGGGGATTTCGATAATGACGGTGATCTTGATACCATTATTATTGGACGAGATAATTCTAATAGTCCGCCAAGAGTAGTTTTATTTAGGAATGCATCTGATCAAGTAAATGTAGTACCAAATCCACCCAATAACTTGGATGCAATTGTGTCTGAAGAATCCGTGATATTTCAATGGACTGCCTCGACTGATGATAAGACCCCGAGTCTTGGTTTGAGCTACAATCTTCGTGTAGGGACACAGCCTGGTTCGTCAGACGTAATGACACCAATGTCTGTGGCAGAATCGGGCCAGCGACTAGTTCCTGCCCTAGGAAATGCTGAACAAAATCTAACTTGGAGATTGAATAATCTCCCACTAGGGACGTATTATTGGAGCATTCAAGCGATAGATCATTCTTGGGGCGGTTCGGTATTTTCAACAGAGGCGACATTTACCGTTAGTCCAGACCCTCAGCCACCATCAGCTTCTTTCACCACGACTCCCACGGTAGGCGAATTGCCCCTCATGGTTAACTTTGATGCATCCGCATCCAATGACCCTGACGGTATAATCAGCAGTTATGCTTGGGACTTTGGAAATGGCAGTAACGGTAGTGGCGAAATGACGAGCCATATGTATTCGAATGCAGGTAGTTATACTGTGACACTAACGGTTACGGATAATGATGGTTTGACGGGACAGTCGACCAGGATCGTTACTGTAACTGCACCTCCCTTTTCTGCTACAGGCGCTAATGGTGGTGTTGGGTTCCATGGTCAGTTGATAGGGTGGGCCTGTAACCAAGCAAGACCAAATTCAAGTACCAATGTTGTCTTTTATGGCAATGGACCAGCAGGTAGTGATGGACTTGTTCTGGGAGATACACTAACCATTTTTGAGTCAGAAGATAATATTAATGCCGCCTGTGGTGGCGGAAATACTCATCGTTACAGGTTTGCAATACCTCCTGAGAAAATCGTCGAATTGGGTACCGACCCATTCACTGTATATGCATATGCAAGAGATGTACATACAGGGACCCTAACGCTACTCGATTTAAGCCCACAGACTATACATATTATTGACCTCGATCCTCGGCCGGTCGGGATATTGGACTCCTTAATAATTAACGGTCAACTAGCGGGCTGGGCTTGTGATACCAACAATTCTGATAGCTCCATTGTAGTCCGATTCTATAATGATCAGAATGGATCCTTAAACCTAATCAATGAAACGGTTGCGGATGCCGATTCGGGACCAGATATAGCTGATCGTTGTGGTGGAGGGAATAACCACCGCTTTTTTTATCGGTTCACTGCTACTGATTTATTACAGATTAACTCAGATCCGTTTACGATTGATGTGTTTGGTGTTGATCCTATAACTGGACGTGAAAACCGCTTGTTTGGTTCTCCTAAAACGATTATACGTTTTGAGCTAAACCAAAGACCTACAGGCGTTCTTGAGGAGATCTCTGTCGATGGATTAATTGAAGGTTGGGCCTGTGATCGAGATGATCCACCAGCTAGTATTTCTGTAAGACTAACGGGGCTAGGTCTGAGTGGAATTGAACATGAGTTAGCTGTCATTGTTGCAGATTTGGCTTCGCAGCAAGGGGTTGCAGATGAATGTAACGGCGGATTTAATCACCGATTCAGCTATATGCTGACAGAAGAAGATCTAAACTGGTTAGGTATTGGTACTGTTGAAATTCGAGCTTATGCAATAGACCCGGTTTATAATATTGTTCAACAACAATTACATGGTTCTCCGCGTACTTATGTCATAATTGGCGATGTTTCAGAGGAAAATGAGTCTGAACTACCGACGGAATATGCATTACTACCTAGTTTCCCCAACCCATTCAATAACATTACCAGACTTACGTTTACACTTCCTCAAGCAGAGTCAATTCGCTTGAGTGTCTATGACGTGCAAGGTCGATTAATTACTGTTATTACTGAGGGAAGATATTCATCAGGTGTTCATTCTATTCTCTTTAATGCTCAGTACTTACCGAATGGGGTATATATTGCTGTGTTTCAGACTCCAAAGACCAACTTTATACAACGCATAGTGCAACTAAAATGAATAGAAAGTTTATCCGGTGGTAGGCTTGTATACTTCCAGTTCCGACATCGTAGCATTGATATGATGGAACATGTTAATCAACGGTTATTCGTTCAGTCTACATGACCAAATGCCGTAAGCACTAATGCAGCAGCATCAAACGTGTTGATACGTAAATCCTCGCTCATCCATAGCTTACGTTTGGGTGGAAGGTAGGGCGATAATTCTGGAAACCACGCCGTAATACAGCAGGCTCGGGCATATTTGGTATGAGCATCATACGCAGAAAAGTAGTTCTCAACATCGTGCTGGGATATACCGAGAGTTTCAACACCACATTGATAGGTAAACGCCTGAAGCGCCGTCAGGAGATTTTTAACCCGCTGTCTTCGCTGGCACGATGGATGGGTTATATCCTCACACACAAGAGCAGCCGGCTCATAGCGAGCAAGGAGCCGTGTAATACGTTCGAGACAGCTCTCGTGGGAGAGAGGGCGTACTTCGGCGTGTCCCCAATCAATAAGCGTTTCAGGGTCTTCAAAGACCACATAGGCAAATCCTTTCGTCGTTGGGTCAATCCCCACGACCCGTTCAACCCCATTCATAGTAGTAAATCCCGAGGGGTTATAATTTCAGAAAGGGTATCGATGACGCGTTCAGTCTTGGGAGACAGTGGCTTTGCTGTAAGAACATTACGGAGGTGGTCGGCACGTTCGATGATCCGCTCTTCAATATCTACATACCTACCAGCGAATAGATCTCGCAAAGGGACTTGGAATATCACCTCATAGGCCACTATGGCACTAAATGAAGGCAAAGCAGCCGAGTTTTCGTGTCGGGAGATTTGTGTTTTGTGGAGCAAGCCCATGAGGAAGGCCACATCTCCTTGGTTAAGGCCGCTGCGTTTGCGATAGGTCCGCAGATAGTGCGGCAGTTTGTTAGATGACATAAAGAACAATAAGAACAATTAGGTCTGGTAATGACCTTCAGCATGCCACAAAGAGAGGAGCAAGGGCGACAGGGAGAAAAGTAGTTCTTGAGCTAACATTCTGAACGACTTGGGGATAGCCGCTCGGGGACATTGGGGACTTCAGGGACGTTGTAGGGAGTATCGAGAGGATTGAGATAAGAAATATCAAGGCTATATTTGACATGGCAGAATAGCGCCCGGTACCTATATAAGGTAGTATACCGTGAAGTGTGCGGGAGGGCCCCGTCATAGGTCTAGGCGAAGCCGTTCGCCAAAGATAATTGATAGCTGCGACAAGGTCATATTCCAGTTGTGGATCGGCCGCTTCCACTTGGCCGTTATCTCCTCTTGGACCAGATACAGGAGCTTCATCAAGGCGTCGTCACTGGTAAAGGCCCCTTTCGTCTTGGTGACCTTCCTGAGCTGCCGGTGGAAGCCCTCGATAATATTCGTCGTGTAGATCACACGCCGGATCTCAGGGGCATAAGCAAAATACACCGAGAGCCGAGGCCAGTTTCTTCGCCAGGAGCCAATGACTACTGGATACTTGCTACCCCACCGGGCTTCGAGCTTGTCCAGGTTGTGCTCGGCGGCCTCAAGGGTTCTGGCCTTATAGATCTGTTTCAGATCCTGCATGAAGGCTTTAACATCCTTCCAAGCAATGTACTTTTTGCTGTTGCGGACCTGGTGCACGATACAAAGCTGGACCTGGGTCTGGGGGAAGATGCTCTCGATGGCCTCGGCGAATCCGGAGAGGTTGTCGATACAAGCGATAAATATATCATCTACCCCTCGATTCTTAAGATCCGTCAAGACCTGCAGCCAGAACTTGGATCCTTCCTGCTCGCCAATGTAGAGGCCCAAGAGCTCCTTGTAACCCTCCTGATTGAGGCCGATGATGCAGTAAATGGCCTTGGTCACCACCCGGCCTTCATGGCGAACTTTGTAGTGGATGGCGTCCAACCAAACAAAGGGGTAAACCGACTCCAAAGGCCGGTCTCGCCACTGCTGCAGAAGCGGTAGAATCTTGTCTGTAATTCGGCTGATCGTCGCCGTCGAGACCTCAAGGTCATACATCTCGGCTAGGTAGTCCCGGATATCGCCATAGCTGGATCCTCGGGCATAAAGCGCGATGATCTGCCGGTCGAGATCCGTTCCCAGTCGGCTTTGTCGTTTAGGGATAATCTGGGGGTCGAAGCTGGCATTACGATCCCTCGGCGTCTGGATCTCGACCTGGCCAAGGGCGGTTTTGACGGTCTTCTTGCCTTTGCCATTGCTGCGGTTCTTTGGACCGGGCTCTTGCAGGTGGGCGTCGAGTTCGGCCTCAAGGGTCTCTTCGAGAAACTCCTTGATCAGTGGTGTGAGCACACCCTCAGTGCCGAGCAGTGAGCCGCCGGCTTTGAGTTTGTCTTTAGCCCGTTGCTTGAACTCGTCGAAATCGAAGGTGTCGTTGTGGGATTTGTTTTTGCGTTTCATTGTGTGTCAGGGTTAGGTTCTTAAAATAAACCCTCCTGCACACTTCACGTAATACCCTCCTATATAAAGTCCCCAACGTCCCTATGTCCCCAGGGTGAAGATGTTTCTAGTTACCGGCTGCAATGCCGAATTTCTCGAATAACCAGTCGAGCTTCTGTGTCTCGGAGGGCGGAATAATGTAGACCCCATTACTTTTCTGTGTCCTGAGTTGAAGCTGGTGCCGAATGATGCCACCGATCCATTTCGGTGTTATCGCACGGTTATAGTCATCTCCATGCAGGTCGTTGAACCAATCCGCTATATGTTTGACCGAAGGTTTCTCGCCTGCTTTGATAAGGTCACGAATAATTTCAAGCACCTGAGCTTCAGCGTCCATTCCTCGATCTTCCCGTAAGACTTGGTCATATTCACAGGCAAGCTCTACCAATTCCTCTCGGATTGCCTGGTCATCGACAATCGAAAGCAGGGGGTTAAATACTTGCTTAAGGCGAGGCTGGATTGATGTATCCGAGAGGTGATCATGTGCCTCAAAACGGTGAGCATGACGAAACCGGAAGGTGAGTAACAGGTTTCTCAGAACGAGCGCTTCTTGTTTTTGCTTTTTAGGAAGGTTGATAGGAATTCCTGGCCGGAGCCTACGCTGGCCCATCTCTTCGGTAAGGCAGCGGGTTTCGAGGGCTCGATCCTCAAAGGATTTGCGTGTAGCAATGAGTTTGGGGCCGAAAATAGTATAGGCATGAGGGTTGTACTCACCGGTGCCGGATACTTCACTGCGGAGCACCGGAAAACCTCGCGCATTGCCGTTGTTGAGAATCTTAATAATCTCTGACTTTTCGTCGCTTGCTCTAAAGTCGCCCTCGTCAATAATGAGGGTACCACGGGCGGCATCAATCATGCGGAAGAGTGGAGAGATCGTCGATGCGCCACTGGCGAATATCGGCTTATAGCAGATGGAGCCAACAGTAATCAGAAAACGGGTTTTTCCACTGCCGGCATCTCCCTTGAGCCGCAGATAGGGCAACTCGTTAAAGGAATCATAGACCCAGGAGAAAAGGACATAGTAGCAAGCAATCCGCTCAAAAAGGGGGCTTACGTCCACATATTTTTTGATGTAGTTCTGAATATATCCGATGAGTTGTGGCACCGTCCCGTATTCAAGAGCCTCGGACGGCAAGAGAATTGCTTCATGCTTTAAGAGGTTGTTATGAGGAGAATAGGGCACGAGCTTAACGCCTTTGTATGTGACGTGTGATTTGTATTGTTGTTGACCGTCCTTAGATACACAGAGGAGGGATTTCCCTTGATCGTTCCGAAAAATCATCTCCACAAGTGTGGATTCGTTAATAAGTAAAGAGAAAATGGGACGGGTAATATGTTGTTTTTCTTTAGGAGCGCTGCTTGCTGGCATTCTCTGAGCATAACCCTCAAGTACATAGCAGGTTAGGGGGTGAATCGTAGCATTCTCGGTAACTCTAACTTGTGCGGATAACACCTTTTATATTACATATTTGATAATGCCCCGAAAAAAACTAGGATTAGTACCGGGCTTCTGGGTTTTTAAAAGGATTTGGTGCCCGACCACATTCACGAGCAGGATTACCCATAACGAGAGTTCTCTCTGGGACATTTTTAGTAACCACGCTTCCAGCGGCTACATAGGCTCCTGCACCAATATGTATACCACCTATGATTATAGCACCCTCACCAACGAAAGCTTGTTGACCGATTGTGGGTGGGTCTTCAGGAATTCCACGGACAGCATCTACAAATTTATGAATTAACTTACCGTAAACAACAGCCTCACTCTCAATTTGAACATCATTACAAATGAATCCCCCGATCCAACACCCATCGGCCACATTTACTCGATTCATTATTTGGGCTCGATGAAAGACCTCAACATTCTGACCAATAGAGACATCATGACCAATATAAATTCCGTGTGAAAGGAACGATCCTTCTCCTATATTACTACCGTCGCCAATGAAAACACCAGAGCAGATAACAACATTGTCTTCAATAATAGTGCCTCTAGAATCAGCCCAGTGAAACTGTCCTGATGAACTCAACTGAGCGCTATCTATTTCGACAGGATGGCCAAGAATAGCAAAAGGCCCAATATCTACATTTTTTCCTATTTTAGTATTCGGGAAAATCACTTTATTTGACGCAAAGTCCGTCATACGTGCCTTAGTTTAAGCAGCCCAAGAGAATATCTTTTTCCGAGCTAGTAAGCCAGAGCCTACCTTCGTCCTCAAGTTTTAGAACCCAATCAACATAGCTATTACGAATTTCATCTGGTAGCTCGTTGGCTGATCTAAAGTACCCATCTTGGCCAACGTCAACATCTGCACCCATCGGCGACCCCGGATAAGGTGTAAACACCGATATTCTTATATCATCTACTTGTGCTAAGTCGTTTAATATTTTTGTACGCTCGAAATCTTCAAGGGATTCTCCAGGTAAACCTACCATATTAAATGACCAAGTCTGCAAACCGGCGTTGTGGGCAATCCGAAATGCAGAGATTATTTTCTCATCTGACATCGGTCTCCCTAAGGACTTTCTTATCTTTTCGCTCCCACTCTCAATCCCAATGCCTATTGCAGAACATCCAGCCTCTTTCAGATACTTGACTAACTTGGGTTTAACCGTTTCTGGTCTGGCATTACAAAAGAATGGAAGTGAGACCTGCTCTTTGTATTCATGACAAAATTCCATTATCCACTTTGGGTTCTTCAGGATTGTATCGTCATCAAAGTACAATTCCTTTGCACTAGACACCTCAATAAATTTTAAGATTTCTCGGATAGCTTGATCAACACTTTTCCATCTTATTGTTCCACTAACTCCCCCAAGTCTACTCATACAGTAATTACATTTGTAGGGACACCCTCTAGAAAATATGAGGCTGGGGTATGAGACAAGTATTTCTTTCGGAAACAGTTCAAAGACAGGGATTGGTAGCTGTGAGAGATCTTTAACAGGAGACCCAGTGATTCTACTAACAGACTTCGAACTGCTGTTGCTATCAAGCATTTTCTTAGCTTCCCGAAGAATTTCGTCAATAGCATTTTCTCCTTCCCCAATCACTACAATATCAAAAGAGTTTTGAAGGTTAGAATCAGGTCTAGCCGTAATATGTATTCCTCCACATACAAAAATTGAGGAATTACATACGTATCTTAGTTCCTTCGCAAGAGATAATTGATAGTGCCATTGGCTAGACATTGATGAGAACAACAAAATATCTGGTTTCGTACCGACTATTTCTTCAATGGAATTCTGAAACTCTCTTTGAGTAAGAGTCACCACACATAGTTCTATTTCGGGATAAGACTTTAAAATAACTCCAGCTAGGGAAGCTATAGCATGAGAGTATGACACCGTAGTGTTTATACAAGAATGTATAAAAGTTATTCTCATAGTTTTGTTGTTGGAGTTGTCTTTAACAAGTTGGGATATTCAAAAGTACTACGGATGGTGTGGTTCAATATACATTCAAATGCACTCTGTGAATCATTTACCTTATAATAAACCGGCGTTGGAATCAGGTCAGAAAAGCCATCTTGCAAGTTCTGAAGATCAGGAATGATAGCTGTCTTGCCCCAAATAGCCGCTTCTAAAACTGTAAAAGGCAGCACTTCAGTCCAGGACGGTAAAAAAAACACACTACACCACCTATAAATGGAATCAACATCGTCTACATATCCTAGAATCCGAATTTTTCCTTGTTTAATAAACGTGATCAAATCCTCAATCATCGAATCAAACTTCTCTCCAGTACCGGCAATTACAACTCGAAATTCTGGATCTGCGATCAATACTTTAGTCAAGGTCTGAATTAGTACGTGGGAAGATGTTTTATCCTCATCCAATCGGGTAACAATAGCCAGTCTCTTTGGCATAACCCCAAAATCATTGAGCGAATGTGGATCACCCAAATCTAGATTCACAGTCTTAACAATGTTATTGGGTGATATATTTGCTTTTTGATCAAATTCAGGAAGATTAGAGGTGTCGACTAATTGCCGATAACTTTGAAGCAATGTCTCCGTAGGAAAATAGATTTTCTTCGAGCTTATACAACATCTATTAATAATTTCTCCATCTTCGAAAAGTCCGATTATTTCAGTATGGAAATATATGTTCAGTTTATTCTCAACACAGTTTTTCTCTAAAATCCAACAGATTGATGGTTGATAGTGCACTTCAACATATACAGACCGTTGAAAAAGTGATTCTAAGTTTTTGGGCATTATTTCTTTTTCAGATCGTAGGAAAAAGATCAAGTCACTGTCTGCCATAAAACGGTCAGTCCAGATACCTCCACCTCTTGTTGCAACTACCACTACAAAATGACCGGAATCGGTCAAGATTCTACAATTCTGTAAACAACGGCGAGCAACCCCACAAGCATGAAGTCCATGGAGAACAATAATTGCTATTGGTTTCTTTAAATGTTTCGATGGAAAATGACCAGAAAAGAACGGTTCAAAATATATATCACTCTCAAATGCACGTAAACACCTGGGGCACTTAGTTACCATGTCCTCACCGATATGCACGTATTCTTTTGTAAAAAATTCGTTGCAGTATCTACAATATGTCCTAGCTAAATCGGAGATGTTATTCAATTTTTTTCTTAGTCTTAGGATTATCTAATTTCCCGAACTCGACAAGTTGAGGTTCACCAGAGCTTGTTCCGATTGCTCTTGTCTTCACAACAAAGTATTTTGTTTCTTTCTTGGCTGAGGGAAATTGTTCGCTTTTGGAAAGTTGGTCGAAGATTGCTCGGTGGAGCGGCCCTAATTCCAGACACCTGGCAGCAGCTAACACCCCTGTGGTATCGCACCCTGCGATAATTATGGCCTGATTTACATAATTGAATGGGTTCGGGCCTATTATTACCAGTCCGTAATCGGTTAATATAGAAGAATTTGAACTATCTGTTTCCAAGGAAAAGCGATTCATAGGAGTAACAATATCCAATCCATCAAACGATATTTTTCCTTTGGTAAGTTCAGCCAAAAGGGTTTGAGTTACCTTATTGTTCTTAGGGCCTCCAACAGACAATAAAGTATCCGGGTAGAACTCTGGAGAGAAAGCAGAGGAAAACGTATGTATTACATCTGATTTTGGATAAATCCACTCAAGAACGGTTTTTATTTTCGCCGCTCCTTCTGCATCAGGAGCGGCCAGAATCACCATGTTTTTATATTCACGAGTTCTGATATTTTCTATATTTCCGGAAACAACATAAATTCTCTTCCCATTTTCAAACCGGAGATACTTCTTGAGTTTATGGCGCTTGGACAATCTGTCATAGATGTACTGTATAGACACCATTACAAAAACCTGCATTAGTAAAACAATCGTTGAACTAATAATCCCTGCAATGATCGCAGCTTGGTTTTCAATCAGCCAACTCAAGATGGTTTGCAGAAATGACTCACTAAGCATTTGAATTACAGACACTTGCTAATCCATTTAACTGATTCCGCGATGAGTCGATCGTGTACTCCCCCCATTCCATGTCCTTCTCCCTCATATGAAATCAAAGTTGCGTTATTGTTGTTGCCTAACAAGCTCGCCGAAATAGAATGATGTACAATTTGATCTTCAATGCCATGAAAAATGATGGTAGGAATTGACGATGTCTTTGCAGTGGACCAAGTTTCTCGGGAAAGGTTTTTATTTGAAATATCTTGCCAGAATTCCATGCCGACTTCAAAACCCCCGAGCATTACTGTATCCTGGAAGGGCGGTTTTAAAAAACCCGAAAATGCAGTCTCACTCCAATTAGTTCCAGGTGACACGAATGTGCGAAAAGGATCTAAAACAGGGTTCCAAAGTACGGCGGTCGCCACCTTATAGTGTTTTAATCTTGATAGACATAAGAGGGTTGAAACTGCCCCTAGACTTGAACTCACAAAAACAATAGGTAAGGAAGCTAAATGATTTACGGTTTGTAATACGGCTGAAAGGTCTAGAAATTCTCCCTTGATGTCCATTTTCCGTGATGGTACGTTGCTCTCTCCGTGGCCTCGAAAATCAAAACGAATGGTATTCACATTTAACTTTGAGATCTCTTTCGCTGCTTTGAAATGCAAGTCATAAGCTTCATCTTTATCACCAGCTAGACCATGAACAAAAACCGTATTAGCGACTGGTGCAATCCCAGGTTTTAAAAAAGCAGGGACCCCAACACCATCTGTAGTGGTGACGTTTATTCGTTTTTCATTGTTTAATAACATTTAAATCCTCTGTAGGTTTATACGAGCGCTCATTTCATGTGTAGGTCTAATCAGCTAAGCACTAAAGCTTTACCTATTATTCCATAAACTTAGCAAAAGTCAAGAAAATCATCTCAACTGCTGTAGCGAGTCTAGCCAACTGCCTATTCAGGTGGAAAGATCTAAACTAAAGGCAGCGATGTGCCCCTGTTAGATAGGAGCGAAGTTTCTCGTTATCAAAGAGATTGAGACCCATAGACAAGCCCTCTATTGAGCCAGTCAGTCTAGTTGCTAGAGCCTTCTTGAAAAAACTTGGCTCAGCAGTTAGATACCATGAAACCGAGCAGTCAGGTAGTGTTTCATAAAGTGTGTCAAAGGGATCCGGCTCATAGATCCAGTCGGAGTCGGTCACCGAAGATAATTGATAGCTGCGACAAGGTCATATTCCAGTTGTGAATCGGTCGCTTCCACTTGGTCGTGACCTCCTCCTGAACCAAGTACAGCAGCTTCATCAGGGCATCATCGGAACTGAAGGCCCCCTTTGTCTTCGTCACCTTTCTCAGTTGCCGGTGGAAGCCCTCAATAATATTAGTCGTGTAGATTACGCGACGGATCTCAGGTGCATAGGCAAAATAAACCGAGAGACGTGGCCAGTTTCTACGCCAAGAGTCGATGACGACCGGATACTTGCTACCCCAACGGGCTTCGAGTTTATCTAGGTTGTGCTCGGCGGCCTCAAGGGTTCGAGCCTTGTAAATCTGTTTCAGATCCTGCATGAACGCCTTGACATCCTTCCAGGCGATGTACTTTCTGCTATTTCGGATCTGATGTACGATGCAGAGTTGTACTTGCGTCTGAGGGAAGATGCTTTCAATGGCATCGGCGAAACCTGAAAGGTTGTCGATGCAAGCAATGAAGATATCCTCGACGCCCCGATTCTTGAGATCGGTCAAGACCTGTAACCAAAACTTCGCGCCTTCATTCTCGCCGATGTAAAGGCCCAAGAGTTCCTTGTAGCCTTCCTGGTTTAGGCCAATAATACAGTAGATGGCCTTGGTCACTACCCGGCCCTCATGGCGGACTTTGTAGTGGATAGCATCAAGCCAAACAAAGGGGTAAACCGACTCCAAGGGCCGGTCACGCCACTGCTGAAGCAAGGGCAGAATCTTATCGGTGACCCGGCTAATGGTCGCCGTCGAGACTTCTAGGTCATACATCTCAGCCAGGTAGTCCCGGATGTCGCCATAGCTGGATCCGCGAGCGTATAGGGCGATGATCTGTCGGTCGAGATCCGTTCCCAGTCGGCCTTGCCGTTTGGCAATGATCTGGGGATCGAAACTGGCATTACGATCTCTCGGAGTTTTGATCTCAACTTGGCCAAGAGCCGTCTTGACGGTTTTCTTGCTTTTGCCATTACGGCGATTCTTCGGCCCCGGCTCATCGAGATGGACATCGAGTTCGGCCTCCAGGGTTTCTTCGAGGAATTCCTTGATCAGGGGTGTCAGTACGCCATCTGAACCAAGCAATGTGCCGCCAGCTTGGAGCTTCTCTTTAGCCAGTTGCTTAAATTGATCGAAATCGAAGGTGTTGTTTTGGGGTTTTCTTCTTGGGCTCATGGTGTGTTAGGGTTGGGTTGTTAAGAATAAACCCTTTGACACACTTTATGAAACACCCTCCGCCGTCAGAACCATAGTCCCTCGCCCCGATATACATCACGTAGTCCTTCATCGAGGCGTTTCTTACCAGAAGCAAGACACGTTTCTTGCCTCCGATCCAACCTTCAGACTTAACTACTTCCTCGTCCCAGGAAACACCTGGGTAGTTGCGCTCTTTTAGTAGTTCCTTGGTTCGACTAAGGACTTCATCACCTCGACCAGCAGCGCCGTCGAGGAGCGCGAACCATTGATCTAGGATTTGAAGGTCGGGAGTTTTGGTGGCCACGGTAGTCTCTTGGGTGGGGTGCGTGGTTGTATTGGGGATAATATATATAAGGTGTGGGGAAAAGGCATAACAGGTTAGGTGATTTTTTCTAACTGATGCCATAGAAGCGGTCGCTGCTGGCAGTAGTGTAGCGAATTGTGTGGGGTTTTCTTACCCTACACAATCATGAGCAACAAACGATTCAAAAAAATCACCCAGGAGCACATCGACGAGCGTGTTCGCGAGGGCCTAAAGGCTATCTTCGAGGAACTGCTCGAAGAAGAACTCAGCGAACACCTGCAAGCGGAACGCTATGAGCGCACCGACGGCAGGCGTGGCGAGCGCAACGGATCTTACAGCCGGGACCTGATCACGCCCGTCGGTAAGATCGAACAACTTCGCGTTCCTCGTAGCCGAGAAGGGGGGTTTCTGACGGAGGTTTTCGAACGCTATCGCCGGATGACCGGCTCCTTAGAGGAGGCCGTCTTGGAGATGTATCTGCAGGGCATCTCAACACGCAAGATTGCTCAGGTCACCGGCCAGCTCTCGGGAATCAAAATTTCCAAAGATGCCACCAGTCGGATTGCCCAGCGGCTTGAGGATGAACTCACGACCTGGCGCAGCCGCCGTTTTGAGCACAGCTATGCTTACCTCTACCTCGACGCCACTTACCTAAAGGTCAACTGGGCCGGGGCCGTGCGGGACTTAGCGCTGCTGGTGGCCATCGGCGTCAGCGAAACGGGCTATCGTGAAGTCTTGGCTGTCGAGAGCGCCGGGGGTGAGAAGACAGCGGCCTACCGCAACCTGATTAAAGGGCTGTTAGAGAACGGCTTGCGCGGTGTAAGACTCGTCATCTCTGACGATCACGAGTCCATCAAGCAGGCCGTTCAGGTCGAACTTCCCGGCGCCCAATGGCAACGCTGTGTGGTGCATTTTGAACGCAATATCCTGGCTCATATACCGAAGGCTGAGGTAGCGATGTCAAGTGACACCTAGTTTTACGCACTAAGGCGACACCCAGTTTTACGCACTCTCATCGCATTTCATGGCCGGTGAATGATTCAGTGATGGAGGTTAAGCTTTCAATCCCAGGGTCTCTTCCAGTTCTCGAAGCCGGTAACTCCGGCCCTTGATGTTGATCACATGCGCATGGTGAAGCAGCCGGTCCAGAATGGCTGTTGCCAACACCTCGTCCCCTGCCAAGAGTTCCGTCCACTCTCGGACCGATTTGTTGGTCGTAATCATCACCGCCCCACGACCATAACGATAACTGACCAACCGGAAGAACAAGCTTGCTTCCTGCCGGTCCATCGGCTCAAAACCGAGTTCGTCGATGATCAAGAGCATCGTCGAGAGATACTTCTTACGTCGTAGTTTTGAGGGGGGGAGGTGCGCATCTCGCCGGAGTTGCATCAACAACTCATCGAAGCGATAAAACTGCACCGAGAACCCCTGCTCAATCGCTTTGATGCCTAGGCCGATGGCCAAGTGGGTCTTGCCCACACCAGGAGGCCCTTGCAGCAGCACCGTCTCGGTACCACGGACCCAGGCACCGGTGGCCAAGGTCTCAATCCGACTGCGTTCAACAGCGGGTTGGAAGGCAAAGTCAAAATTGGCAATCGTCTGCCCCGTCGGCAGATTCGACAAACGGAGCGAGCGTTCAATGCGCCGTTCTTCACGTCCGGCGACCTCGTGGCGAAGCAGTTGATCGAGGAAGGCATGTGGAGCCGTCTCCTGTTTGACAGCAGCCGACATCATGGGTTCGAGTTGTTCAGCAGCATAGCTCAGTCCCAAGGCCAGCAGGCGGTCTCGGGTGTGGTCGACATCGAGTGTAGTTTTCTTCGTCTTCATCGGGCCACCTCCGCTAGGGCTTGGTAATAGTCGATCGAACGGCGAGCCACAGGTTCACTGGCCAACTCCAGCATACGCCGACCCATCTTACCCAGCGGTGTCGGGGCCTGTACCCGTTCGGTCGAGGGGCCTTCATAGTAACGCGGATCAATCACCAACAGGGCCGCTGTGTGACGCGGATGAACAGCCAGAATCTGGCTCTGGTACAATACCTGCACCGTCTCGGCACAGCCACGCACCTCGACCTCCAGACCGGCGTAAGCGAAGGGTACATTGTATTGTCGGCCCTCGAAGGCAACCAAAGCATCGCGGGAGACGAAGCGCGTGGCGACTTTATCAAACGGCTCCCAGAGTGGGTCCGGTAGGGGCGTCAGCACGCACCGTTCAGCTTGCCAGGACTCAAAGACCGATGCCCCGGTGGCCGGGCAACGCCGCCGGTGGCTCTCGACCTCAAGACAGGCATCGCTGAAGGCTTGCAACTCATTGAGGTCCTGCCAAGGCTGCTGACGTGGATCGGCTGTGAAGCGCTGCGTTCGGATACTGCGTTCGACCTTGCCCTTGGCCTGGGGTTGGCGAGGAGCACAGGCATCTATGTGGAAACAGAGCATACGTGCGTACCGGCGATAGGCCGGATTAATCACACCCCAGGCTCCGGCTCCACGGATAACAGCTGTCTTCTCGTTGTCAACTCGCACGGTCGCTGGCACACCGCCGAGTCGTCGGAAGGCTTCGTTGTGGCAGCGATGCCAAGCCAGTTGATCCTTTGAACGAGACCAGACCACAGCCGAGTGACGACTGTGACTCAGTACCATGCGAAAAGCCAACAAGTCTTGCTGTTGCCCACCAAGAACAACCCTTGGAAAGTGTGCCCAATCGACTTGGCTCTGTGCACCAGGTGGGGTCTCAATACGCCGCCGGACCCGGATTCTCGGAGCCGGGTAGGTTTTTTTCCAGTAGCGCTGTATGGAACGCAAACTGCCAGCATAGTCGTGCTCACGAATCAACCACTGATGCAGCACAGCTAGATTAATACCGGCCTGGTTATGGTGGTCTCGCCAATATGCAATCGCCTCGGCATAGGCTACTGCTTGACTTGTTTGGCGGCTGCGGCCATCGATGGTATGGTCCTGCATACGTTTGCGTTGGTAGCGTACCGCACCCTCGGTAACGCCGAGCAGACGTGCAATCTCGCGGTTAGAAACGCCCTTGCGGGTTAGGGTTTTTGTAGTGCGCCCCTAAATGTGAACCGGTATGTGCGCTAAGACCAACTAGGATTCCGGCGGTCTCTTCTCAGGGTTTACGATGGATAAAACTACGTGTTCAGGATACCGATACGCAAGCGAGCTATGCCGACGACGACGGTTGTAATAATTCATCTTCTCGTCTATCAATGCCACAACCGCATCTAGGCTGTCAAGCACCAACAACGCCGAGGCATTCTCTGTCTTGAACCGCCCCCAAAAGGACTCAATCCAAGGATTGTCTCTGGCCCCGTTCTCAGCATACGAGGCCCGCGCCTCCTGCGTGATTAACACTTCTTCGAGCCAAGCATAGCTGGTATAGACCCCGTCTTTATCATGATGAACAATATGTCCCTCTAGACTTTGTCCTAGTGCCTGCAGAGCTCGGCAAAGTTGGTCTAGAGCATGCAAGGCCAAGCGCCGATTGCGACGTGCGCCAACAGCCCAGCCGCCGACCCACCGGGTTTCAATGTCGAGCAAAACCATCAAGTAAGCTTTCCGGCTGCCTTGAGCATAGATGATCTCGGTAAAATCTGTTGAGTAAACCTCAAAGGCCGACCACGTTTTTCCTTTAACCAGGTCCGCACTCGGGCCGGCTCGTTTGAGTACCCGCTGCAAGGCCGACGGTTTGGTGGCCGGTAAACATCGCCTGAGGCCCAGATCATAGCTGTTCAAGACCCGGCGAAGCCGTTTATGGTTGACACGTTCTGGAAATGTCAGGGCCAAGTCTTCGAGGATACGCCGGTAGCCGTAGTCACTGTGAGCCTTGATGATCTCAACGATAGCTGCTTTCAAAGACGCATCCCGTGTGGCCTGATCGAGCCGATGTTGGTGATAATGCCAAGAAGCCTTCGATACGCCAAGGGCCCGCAGACATTGGTTCAGGCCATAGTGATTGCGGTGCGTTTTAATGAGTTTGAGCTTTTCTTGCATGGTCAAGACCCGGCCAAAAAATTTTTCAACAGCGCCAGTTCGACCTCTTTTCGGCCCAGCAGTCGTTCGAGTTCAGCGATCTTGTCTTCATATTGCCTTACGGTCTCCGAGCTTGAGAAGATCTCGGGGCCGTGTGTGAGAAAATGCTGTTTCCATTTTGAAAGTGTGACTGGATGTACGCCAAAGGCGCGTGCGATTTCGGCATCGCCACGTTGCTCTTTGAGTGCTTCGACGACGACTTGGAATTTGAACGAGGGCGTATAGCGTTTGCTATGTTTGGCCATGGTATTTCTCATTTTGTTGTTGAGAAAATACCACTGGAAAACGTTAGCGCTGCTTAGCTGGTATACCGGTTCACATTTTGGGGCTCAGATCCTTTGATGGTCATACGAGTGTCCTCGTTAAGCTTGGCCATGACTGCCTCCGATAGGTTGATGTATCGGAAACAGAACGAAGAAATACTCGACGAGGTGCGTAAAACTGGGTGTCGCCTTAACTATAATTTACGGTGTCGCTCTACAGGACTTAACCAAGCGAGCTTGGGCAAGTAATATGCGCTTCATAGATTTTGTCATAGTAGGGCATGATTCATATTGGAGTATGTTTGATGAGTTTGGAGGCGGGGAGTATCTCGATGGCGGCTTTTCGTTTGATGCTATTACATGGTAACTTCGCTCGGAGTGCGTGGTGCCGACATGATATACTAATCTCCGACTGGACGTCGATCTCTAAATGGTGCAGTGCTTTTTCTCATAGTCTAGGGGGTGCTTTGCAGTAAACAGGTTCGAACATTATCTAGTCCGGCCTAGGTCGGCTGGAGCGGTTATTATACACCTGAACGCGACCGTCATAATAAGCCTGATGGTTTAGGATGAAATGCCAGTTTGATAGAATGAAACATCAAATTGGCGAGAACGGGTCTACAAAAAGTACCTGCGTCCTAGCACTAGACGGTGCACCTGTTGGAGTTACATTTGTCGCTCTTTGTTTATCATAGAAATGCACATCATTTTCCTGTAGGAAGCGGAAGGGGTAATCTGCATATATATGGTCGTTCACGTTGAAAGACGGTAGCCACCCTTGTTTTTTTGCTTCATATGCCAGGAGCCAGTTGTTGCCATATAACTCTTCAGTCTGCATTAATTCAAGCCATTTTGTATGATCCAGCCCAGATGACACAAAACCCCTATTTTCTGCATCCAATGCTAATAGTGCAACTATTGAGTCCTTTAAGTTGACAACTGAATCAGCAGCATCTTTTGACATATTAAGGCTGAAATATATCAAGCCCCACACTGCCCAAGCTACGTCACTTGCATATCCTAGAGGACTTTTTCTATCAATCTGAAAATTTAGCACATACTCTAATGCTGGCAGATCAACATTATATCCTTTTTCCGACTTCCGCACCAAGTGAGACAAAACAACCGGCAGCAACCCGTTCCTATTCATAACACATTGTTGAAGAAAGTTTTGTGTTATTTTCCAATTGGCTCTATCAATTTTTACACCATTTAATCTCTGAATAGCATATTTCAGGACTGATTCGTCTTTAAAGTCCTTTGCGTGCTCAATGGAAAGATCAAAGAAGGCTATAAGGTCAGAATGCTGTTTTTTGGCTTTTCTTCTGAATTTGTATTTCCTAAGCTCAGAAACCCACCTTGAATCAATCGGAGAAGGTAGCTCTACAATTTTCGTCTTTAGAAAATTTAGTCTTAACTCGTATTCACTTAGTGCCTCTTGTATGGTCGCTAGAGCTTCTTCAGCTACTGAGTAAGAAGTACAGCCGACATAGTAATCATCACTGTATCTGAACCAACGCAGACCTCCTAGCTTCTTTTCAATTTCTATGTCTACAGCTGAAAGGATCATCTCGGCAATAATGAAGGAAGTGTCTGGGCCTATAGGTATTCCCATAGTTTGCCCATCTTGCCCCTGCCGAACCCAAAAATCAATTGCATTTCCTAGATGGTTATAACGTCTATGTATTTTTGCAAAGGCTTTTCCATGAGCTGCCCACGGTATCGAATGGCTATAAATTGAAGGGTAGCATTTTGAAATGTCTGTCCGTAGAATATATCTTGATTTACCATTAATCAATAACTTGTAAGTTTCTAGTTCGCCAATAGTATGTTCGGCTATTACAGCACGGCCATTACTTGGACCAAGCTTAGGGTGGCTTTTAGATATTCTTGACCTCCTAATAGTTGATTCAATTGTACTCCAGTTACCTGTAATCTTCTCACATAAATTATAGTAGATAATGGGATTAGGTAGCGCTAACCTCCTCCTTAATATTCCACCTCTTGCGACATCATGAAAACATAATTTGCCTGCCTTTTTCCGACTAGTAAATGCCTGTGGCAATGCTAGATTGGGGTCTGCTAAGACCTTCGAATAGTAACGAGTTGTAAATGGAGGAGGTATCTCCTTCAAAAAATATCCTCGTTCCAATAGCGCTTCAAGTTTCATATCAGTGCGAAACTATTTCTTTGTTAACTCCTAAATTTAACACTTTAACAGACGAGGGGTCGACAAATTTCTTAACTATGGAAAAGCAGCCAATGTCGCAGGACTTCTCGTCCTTGAGAGTGATGAGCCAACAGCTCAACAGTTAAAGGACAAATACTGTATCAAAGTTGGCACCAAGATAAAGAGCATACAAAAGGTGAGTATTCAGTGACTATCTGTATTAGAGTATTCTTGAGTTAGTAGAAAACGAAGAGGTTTCATGATTTCAAGTGTACACTTCAAGTAAAAAGGTTCGAACATCGTCCAGGCCTCGGAGCAAAATAGGACGCACAGACTCAAAAACAGTGTTTCGACAAGATAAGTCAGCTACTTTGCTAGGTTCGAACTGGGGGTTTTCCTGTTGAGTACGCTCAATGGCGTTCATAAGCGCTTGAACCGGTTCAGTGTTGATAATACGGAGGTTTTGCTCATCCCATATTAGGTTCGAACCAAGTTCGGAAAAGAATCCTCGTTTTCTTGAAGATGTACCATTTTGAATAACATCCACAGCTTGACCGGTTAGGTCAAGGATGGAGCTTGCCTTTTCAAACCAATCTCTATCCCCAGAATTCAGGCTTATTCTAGAGAGTTCAAGGTCTAGTTCTTTTAAATCGCTCATGTATTCGGTCCTAGTCACCATGTTTGTGAGATACATTTCTCGGAGCCTTTTCTTTCTCATAGTAATTTCCTGTCTTCGGTCCTCCCTCGCTACGTGAGCAATGTGCTGTTCTTCGATACTGTGATCCTCTAACTCCTTCAAGTATGCTTTACCCCAAGTAATGAGAGGTGGGGATAGATGGAAGTGACGATGTAAATATTCAAGCAGAAATTGATCCACCTTTCGCTCCTCAATGGTTCTGGCAACCACACCTTTTGTGCGTCTTCGTCTGACATTGTAATAGTAGATATATGACAGATATGTTGGCTGCTGCATGAGATGGATTTCAATCCCGCAGGAAGGGCAGGTTTCTTTGTTCAAGTAGGCAAACTTATGCTTACAATCACAGATTACCTGAAAGGTGAAATCCTGGCCGATACCCCCTTCAAACGCGGATCGTAATACACCGGTATAAGCGCCCTCATGTGATTGACGCCGAGAAACTGTGCGTTCTCCAAGTATGAGCTTGATTCGGTGGTGTTCATCCTCTGAAATAGGTCGGGGAAGGCTAGAATCGAGTTCATATCGTTTGCGCTCTCCATCCTCTCCATTGGCGTAGAAGAAGCCGGCGTAAATGGGATTTGTGAGGATATTTCGGTGTACGTAAGACCGGCTGACCAATTTACCGCCCATACGTCTTCGCTTAGGGGTAGTCAAACAGAGTACATCACGTGCGTATTTCGTGATCGAACTTACCGAGTGGTGTCCGGTTAAGTACTCTTCCAGTATCTTAACCACAAGCGGAAACCGCTTACGGTCAACCACCCACTTCCGATTACCTTTTTCCATACTGGTATCGTTCAGGTAGCCAATGGAGGCTATGCCAGAGGGCAAGCCCTTGCGGTAACGTTCTCGAAGACCACTTTTGACGAATTTACTCTTGTCGTCGGAGTCCTTCTTGGAGTTGGCAAATTCCAACTGAAGCATCCATTTATCCTCCGGGGTGTTCCAGTATATCCGCGAAGATGTACGAATATGATGTAGCTTACCATCATCCATCAGTTGAATGATCACCCCGCTGTCCAAGGCATTTCTCGAAAGACGATTGGCATGCCAGACAAACCATGCGCTACATAAAGCTGTCTCGGTATCTTTAACGAGTTGGTTAAACACAGGTCGCCCTGGTGTGAAGGCTGATTCAGATTCTTTGAGGTATTCGTCATTCAACACGGTGAGTTGATATCTCTGTTGCAGAAGTCGAAGTTCTTCTTCTTGCCGATCCAGTGATTGCACCTGCCGGTCCTCTGCATCGCTACTCTTTCGACAGTAGGTGCGATAGACAAAATTTGAAAAGTCTACTGATTCATACATAAGCCGAGAAAAGCTAAACTAATAACAAAAATGGAGAAGCAGTGTGGGCATTGTCGCCAGACTAAACCCCTGCTTCCCCATCTCTATATCCCATGCTGTGGCTTAGTCTGGCTCCTCAATTGTATCATACAATTGCTCTTTTCGAATCTGTTCTTTTATCCCATCAGCCATAAGAAAGAGCACAATATTTCCGATTTGATTGAGTCCGGTATCATCAAGTTCATGAATGAGTTGATCGTCATACGCTTGTCGAAGTGTCTCTCTAAGGTCGTTGAGTGCCTGTTGTGAAAGTTTTACTTTAGGCATAGTGCGATTTCGAACTACCAAGAGAATGGGGCCTCACCGTATCCGCACTAAAGGGCTTCGATACACGCCCATCAATCATCATCTTGAGGTAGATCGAGTAGTTAGGAAGGTTGACGAGGTCTTCAAGGCCAAAGACGGGCCGAAACTCTTTTTCAAGGATTTCAGCGTCGTCTACCCCCACTCGAAAGGAGATCATCGTCCCGACATTGCCGAGAATGGCATAGCGTACCGGTTCAGGAACATGTTTAAGGTATTGGGTAGAGAGGATGAGGTTGGTGCGGTACTTCCTGAGTTCAGAGAGCATCCCAGCCAAAGCGTGGGTAGGATAGGCTTGAAACTCATCCAGGTAGACAAAGAAATCTTGTCTGTCACCTTCAGGTATGTCAGCCCGAGAAAGACCAGCTACACCCAGCATGGTAACGAGAAGTGAACCAAGTAGTGCACTGGTATCCTCGCCTAGCTTTCCTTTTGCCAGATTTACCAAAAGTATCCGGCCAGTATCCAACACATCTCTGAAATCGAGCGTTTGCTCCGGTGCAGTTAGCAGTCGTCTCATGATCGGGTCAGCGAGGAAGGCTCCCACCTTGTTTTGCACCGGCATAGCTGCTTCTCTCTGGAGGCGTACGGGGTAGCCTTCAAATTCATGAAGCCAAAATCTGCGTACCAGAGGATTGGACACCCCTGTAGCTATAGCTTTTCGGTACTTCGGGTCATCAAACAGGCGAAGGATATCAGCAAGGGTAGAAAAAGGGTGAGCCATGAGAGCCAGGAGGGCATTGCGGAGGAGGTGTTCCAAACGTGGTCCCCAAAAGTCACTCCACAACTTTTTGAAAGCAGAGAGTATGCCGGAGGTGGCAAGCGCGTGTTTTCCGGGGGGAATACCAGCTAAAGGATTGAATCCGTAGGGCTGTTTGGGGTCTGGAGCGTTGAGGTATATATGGTTAGTGCGGTTAGTTATTTGGCTTGCCAGCCACTCAACCATATCCCCGTGCGGATCAAGAAAAGCAAGACCCCGATTTGCTTCTATGTCTTGGTGAATCAAGGTTTCAAGGAGCGTTGATTTACCGGTGCCCGTTTTCCCAACGATATACATATGATATCGCCGATCTGATTGTCGAATCCCAAAGATGTGCCGGTTATTCCGATAGTTGGTTTCAGCAAAGTAGGAGATGGATTGGTCAAAAAACATGTGGCCTATCATCACCTCTTCTCTTTTCCCTCGTAAGGCTGCTTCTTGTAGAGAGGAAGCTACTTTTCTCCGTCTGCACGCTCTGGTCACACTCCGCTATGCTCATGGGCAGTTCTGTCCTTTCTAACCAACCGAATAGGTACCTGCTATGAGTAACGGAGATGGACACCTGACCCGTATCGTCACCCTTCCCCCACATGAGGATGCAATCGTCCTCGATGAGCGAGAAGGCACAGTAGCTCACTGCGACATCAGCGCCATCGAGCCAACAGAGCTTGACGGCATTACGATTAATCGCACCAAAACCAAGATCAGCCCCTTCATTGACATTCGGAAGGAGAGACTGGTCGATCAACTTACCGGCGCACCTTCCCGGTCATTCGGGGTATGGGTGCCTGATCCCAACAGGCCCGAAGGCTGGCGCGATATGGGCACGGTGAGCGAAAACTACCTGCTTCTCACCAACACTGAAGTGCGGAAACTGGCCCTCGATATTGCAGAAGAAAGTGGACTCCTCTATGAGGAAAGTCGCATCTTCTGGGACGGTGCCCGCTTTGCCCACATCATCGACTTCACCGAGAACCATGAGCGAATAGATGGAGAGAATGACCCTGTAGGCTTCTCCCTCATCATGCGCTCAAGCTATGACCGCAGTTGGAAGTTTGACGCGGCCCTCATGGGCAAACGTTTCCTCTGTGATAATGGTATGCTCTCAGGAGAATTCTTTGCTCGCGTATCCTTCAAACACGTACAGGCAGATGGAGACAATGGAGACACCTGGAAAGAAATCGTCAAGCAAGGCATGTCGATGATTGCGCACGCCGGTGATAATCTCACGCGCTTTGCTGATGGCCTGCGCACACTCAAGCGTCACCCCATGAACGACGAGCACCTGCGGCGTATCTGGAACCTCGTACCCAAGCTCGGGGATACCCTTATGGGCAAAGTCATGAGCCGGTACGTGGGATTTGAAGAGCCAACGCTCTACGGGTTCTTCAACGCTGGCACGAATGTCTTCTGGCACAACAAGAAGATGACGAGCGCGGACTTCTCAAACAATGATAGATTCGTAACGGCGATGCTCACGTACGCCTTTGAGTATCTGAATTGAGTGCGTTGTCGTGAAAATTACCAGGGCAACTGAAATAACCCGGAAGTGACGAACTTCCGGGTTATTTTTATTTCTTAAGAGAATTCTATCTCATTTCTGTATTTTGCTTCTTATTCCATATTCTACCATTTGCGGTATCTGTCTGTATATTTCGCAACCATTGCCTACACCTGAACGCAGATTACTGTTTTGAATTTGCAGGACTTACACAATCTTGTTAGTGATGAGAATGAGATCCAATGGGCAATGGAGCGCTTGGTATTACCCCGTGTATATCTGCGAGATCTCTACATGATACCAGCGGTAAAGCGATTGGATACGCTACGGGCCCGTATCGGGGACGTAGAACAAGATCATAGATGTCCCGATGCCTCGCTAGAAATCCTTGAACTTCTGAAAGCACGCAATCTCGGTGCAACATCAGTATTTCTGTCGTCATCAATCACAAAAGAAGAAGCAACGGACCTTTACATGCCGTTGGCGGCTCTCACGAGTAAGATGCTCCAGAGAATCACGTTCAATTCAGACGAAGATCTATATGCTTTCTATAACAGAGCCATTTCTGATTATCTCGAAGGATACTTGACGGTTAGTATGACAGTAGATGAAATGCGTGATGAGTTAATCAACTTTATAACTCGTGCACACTTTGCAGCAGCCGGAGCTTCTTGGGATGGTGACTGTCGAAATTTAAGTGGACGAGCAACCCTCGCTTTGTTTCAGCGCCTGTTTTTGCAGGCACTCGATGAATCAGAGCTACAGTGGTCGGCAAAAATGAGGGGGCGCGAGAAAGAACGTATCAGGAAAAATATCAATAGCTTTTCTGGCTTTGAATCAGACTGGATTGACCCTCTCGATTCGGGATCTATTCTTAAAGAAATCAGGGTAGGAGGTCAACTCACGGTTAAGTTTGGTGAACCTGACCTTGTAATTTCATGCAGAGGTGAAGTAATATTAATCGGCGAAGTTAAGGGAAGAACGGATATTAGTAATCTCTATGAAAGCTGGATGCCGACAGTTCAAGCAAAACTAGAAAAGGCCCGTAATAAGTTTCCTTCAGCTCGTCGTTTAGCGGTTCAGTTGTTCATTTCAGAAAAAATGCTAGGAGATCCCAAGAGGCCCGAACCAGGACTGGAAGATATGCGAAAAAGCGGACTCTTAGATGCTGTCTATAGCATTGTGAAAATGCACTTTGACCCTCGTGAACGTCTACGGCTGGGAGAAGAGATTCGTCAGCTACTCAACACCTGCAAAAAGGGAGAATTGAGTCCCAGCCTGTTTGGCAGTATTTGAGCGAATAGAAAGTAGGTGTTCAGCAATCTGTCTTGAAACTAGAGGAGGAACGGCGTCTCCAATCTGATTGTATTTCTGATTGAGTTTTCCTTCAAAGTAATACTCTGGAGGGAACCCTTGTAGTAAGGCCATCTCTCGTACACTGAGCATTCTATCTTGTTCTGGATGGGTAAACCGACCATTCCCAGGGCTGCCACATTCCCTTGTAATAGTTGGGGCTGCTCGATCCCACCACATGCGGCCATAGACATCGGGAAACGAACCAGGACGTCTATTCTTTCGCAACATTGAAGGGATTAAGAGGTGAGGATGAGTTTCTTTTATGTCTCCCCAAGACCCTCCATCACGGGGAATGGCTTTCATTCTCTGTGTTACAGGATCGGTGTGTATTGGACAACGGTGCATCGGATCCATAGAATGAATCTCACCCTGGTCAAGTGTAGGGAGTTCTTCAATCGCATCACGCACAGTATACATACGTCTTAGATTGCGAGGAATCTTCGGTATCATACCTCTATCACGTCGCGCGATAACAATGGACCTTATTCGATTCTGAGGTAAACCAAAGTGGGCGAAATTGACGATTTCAGCTTCGATGGAATAGTTAAGGGATTTAAGAATTGTAGCCAATTCCTCAAAGTGATGAGTATGACGGCCTCTTAATAGCTCTTTAACGTTCTCCATTACAAAAAACTCTGGCATGAAGGCTTTTACGAACAAGGCGCTACGAGCTACCAGTTGGTTTCTTGGATCATCTTCGATGTGATTTTGTGCGTTTTTTTGACTAAAGCCTGTACATGGCGCACACGAGATCAATACTGTCAACTCACCCGGTTCTAGTCCAACAAAGCCTCTGTAATCATCTGGATCAAGACGAGTTATATCAGCCTTGAGAGGCTCAAAGCCAATATTTCTTTTGAATGTTGAATTGCAGGCCGTTGTGGAACCTTTGCTTTTTCCGGCACGACCTGGTTTGCCCCGTTCTAAATCTACCGCACCAACGGAATGAAAACCAGAATCATGAAATCCCTTGCTCATGCCTCCCGCTCCAGAGAAGAGATCGACACAAGTCAAATGTTCTTCGGCACCAAATTCCATTTCCCTGTTGGTTGTTATGGGTATGTTTAACGTAATAAACCAAAAAACGAGTATTGGTCAAAGGAAAATATCGATTAATGTAGATAATGTCAACAATGTAAACGTTTACGTTGTAATAAATATTGGTTATTTTCTTAAATAGTGGCCAATCAGTGTTTTACGAACCGAAGGACATTGAACCTTGGTTGGTATCGATAGTCAACGACAACCTTAGACATAAGTGGGTTCAAAATCGAAATCAAGATTTACTACCTATCTGCCGAATGATCTCATCGAGCGGCTCAAGAATGCAGTTTATTATTTACCTGGCGCTACCGTTGCTAGTATTGTCGAATCGGCAGTGGAAGGCAAGTTAAATGAGCTTGAGGCGCAGAATGGAGGCCCCTTTCCATCTCGTTCTCAAGAGTTGAAAGGGGGACGACCACTAAGAAACTGAGTTTCAGCGTCTTGTACGCCTATCATTTTATTCTCATGGCATCTCGTACCTATTGGCTCGATCTTTTTTCTGGAACGACCTGGAAGGAGTTTCTTGAAGCAGGTGGTGAAATTTCAGGGTTCCGTCAAAGTCGGTGGGCTACTGTTCAGAAATTTAAGCCGGGAGACTATCTACTTTGCTACCTCACTGGTGTCTCCCGTTTTATCGGTATCCTCGAAGTGACCTCCAAGCCCTTTCACGATGAGGCTCCCATTTGGAGCGATACAGTGTTTCCGGCTCGGGTAGAAGTAAAACCTATTATCACTCTCACGCCTGAAACCGCTGTCCCGATACACGAACTACGAGACAAGTTGAGTATCTTTGAAAACTTGAAAAGTCCCCATGCGTGGACAGGAAAACTCCGTGGTTCACCGTCAAAATGGAAAGCTGCTGATGGCGAGGCTATCCTACAAGCATTGCGTGAAGCCGAGCAAAATCCCATTCATCGTCCTGTTGATCCTAAAAAACTAGCACGCCGCCCTCGTGGAATTAAATCCAAACTTGGAGCCGTTACCATACCCACAGAGGAGGACGAACAAGTAGATCAACAGATTGAAGAAAGCGAGTCGCTAAGGGCGCATGTTGAGATTCAATACCGCTTACTCAAGCTCGGAAACGACATGGGGTTTGAGGTGTGGGCAGCTAAGAATGACCGGAACGAGGTTATAGACGGGAAAAAGTTCTCCGAGATTTTTCCGTTTCGAGATAAACTCCCTGTCCGCTTTGATGCAGTGACGACCAACATCATAGAATACATTGATGTACTCTGGTTCAAAGGGAATGCGATTGTTGCTGCTTTTGAAGTAGAGAGCACCACAAGTGTCTACTCGGGACTGTTGCGGATGTCAGACCTTCTTGCCTTGCAGCCCAATTTGAACATACCTTTATATTTAGTAGCACCAGATCGGAGGCGCGATAAGGTATTCAGAGAAGTCAACCGACCAACGTTTAGAAGATTCGATCCTCCTCTAATAGATGTATGTCGCTACATTTCCTTTGACGTGCTGCGTAGCAAGCTCGAAGAAGTCGCTAGTGTTGTTCGCTACCTCAAGCCTGAATTTATTGATGAACTCTGCGAGGTATGTGATATAGAAGAAGAGTAAGGGGGGGTAAGGGCATATTTTTACACGATTCCGCCCACTGATCCAGTCAGTAGAGGCCACGTTGCGGCATCACGGCACATCAAGTTCCATTTCATCCTTGATCAGCACATCAGCCGGCACATTGAAGAAGTAGCTCACCTTCAGAACAAACTCGACGGTTGGTTTCTTCATTCCTGACTCCAATTCACTGATATACCCGCTTGACTTATATCCCAATCGACTCGCCAATAACCTAGTTGTGAGGTTACGAGATGTACGCAGATGGCGAAGCTTTTCCCCAAATCGGTCAAGCATAACAGGTGGGCAGGTTTTGTGGAAACAAAACCAACCTATGATCTGTTTGCTCTCTACCAGAGAGCAAATGTCTTGCCTCATTCTCTCACCCTACCCTAATCATGCAGTACATACGAACAGGGCGTTTTCTTGGCCTGGTTCTCCTACTAACCCTCGTGCCCACAGAAGGGAGAGCACAACTTACCCATATCGGAGGGCATCTTGGATATAGTATTGATGCCGAGGATGTACTCTTTGGAGCGGCAGGGCTGTATGCCCTAAGACAACACCCGAAATGGGTGGTTAATCCAACTGTTGATATTCTCCAAGATAGTGAAATCACGTCCGGCATTGAGGTATCGGCCAGCATCTATGCGCTCAATTTCGATGGTTGGTATGTCCCTGATTCCACAGGCACATGGAGACCGTACGTAGGTGGAGGATTGGCGCTCTGGATCATTAGGGCCTCGGTTGATGCTGGCCTGTTGGGTACTGAGTCAGCTTCAGACACACAGGCTGGCCTTAATCTCACCGGGGGCATGATGCGCAATACGTCAAGTAAGACCACGCCCTTTGTTCAGCTTCGTCTTACGTTCATTGATAATGATACAGCAACGGCACTGCTCGGGGGGATACTCTTTTCCCTTGACTAACCGTTCTTAAACTTCAAACCAAAGGTGTAAAAATGGCTACCAAGAATCTGGTTCTATTCGTTCTTTTCGGCCTTGTCGCAGGGCTTGCAGCCTGTGACTCCAACGATAGTAACAATGATGGCTTTGCTGGTGACTACATACCCGTTGAAGCCGCAGGGGAAGTCATATCATTGCCGCTTGATCTCGGTTGGCGGGATGGTGGCCTCAGCAGGACTCGTCAAGAATACACTTCGGTGGTGCTGCGACTGGATGGAGAAGGGGGATGGCGGATCATCTATGAATATACTTTTCAATCACAGCATGTTATCAATGGAGAACCCACCGGAGACATTACCTCGTCTGAACTCACCTTCTTTGAAGCAGGAACCTACATGGTTGAGGGCGAGGTAATCACCCTATTGCAGCGAAACAGAAACGGAGAGATTCAAACGGATAGTCAAATCGAAGCGGTCGGCACCTTTCGGGGAGACATACGTGAAGAGACGATCACCCTGGATGTGTTTTTTATCAGGGGTGATTTTTATTCCGGTGCTGGCATTGGCGAACATGTGGTTTTCGAGAGGATGTGATGACATACCATTTACCAAGCTGAGGATATGCGCAGGTGGTGAGGAGGCAGTGCAAGGCCCTGCAAGGCTCGTCTTGGCCTTGCATGCTACAACATGGTACTTTGTTTAAGGCAGGAAGAGCCATCGACTAGAGGGTGAATCCTGCCTTCTCTATCCTTATAGGCTCCCAGGAGGTGAGCGATGTTTTGAGACCTCGCTAGATTTTTTTCATGCGCTTAAGGGCACCGGCTAGGATTTCTGAAACAGCTTCACGGCGAGTATCAGTTTCGTGGTTTGTTGGATAGCGTACCTCGACGGTGTAGCCCGTGCCTTTGTCCGTATGTACCGTCGATTGTGTCCGTGTCGTTATCGGTGAAGCAGGTCGCTCAAGAAATGTAAGCAAGCCCTCTACCGTCAGTACATGCACACGGCTCAGATCTTCTGGGTCAAGGTAGGTCTCAAAGCCGCGTTCCAGTTCTTTGATCCGTTTTGGTTCTACAGCAATGACAACAATGTCTGGCAGACCATGAGCCAGACATGCTTTCACGTGTGTCAGTTCTTCAGCCAGCGTTGATGTAATAGAAACCAAGCACCCGACCTGCTGTTCATCCTGCCTGAAATTGATATACACACTGCCGGGACTCGTTGCAATTGATACCGTCTCATCCGGTAACCATCCAGCACTCGATGCCAGTCGGGTTATGAGTTCTTTGAGGTAGGTATGCTGACGACGATTCTCAGGTGGCGGCGCAGAAATACCTTCCTTGGCGGGAGGTTCAACAGTAGGCGGCACATCGCCACGAGCCAGATCATGTGGAGACACTTCGACAGGTCTATCTTCTCTATCTGCTTTTTCACGTGCCTTACGTTTCCGGGGCCGCCGACTGGACTTGTTTTCACTATTAACATCCCCGGTCTGTTCTTGTAGAACGCTATATGCTTCTTCGCCCACAACCGTCGGCATACACAACAAACCAAGGAGTTCCCGGCGATTGAGAATCATGCCACTTCGATGGGTCGTCCGGGTGAGCACATCCTCTACCTCAATCCCTCCCGGGTAGTCGATACGTTCCATAGGCATCAATGCATTGGTACCGTGCCCGGAGTATACCTGGAGCGCCCGTTTGAGATGCTCGATTATCTGGTTTGCTCGGTCGCCTGATGTTGCTTTGGCCGCAACACGAACGATGACCGCACAAAGAGCATAGCGGATTTTTTCTCTGGCTTCACTTAAGAGACGGGGTGACGTAACCACATAGGGCGAGTCCTGATCCAGCCTGAGTACCCGCTGCACGCTCTCTGACCACGGATGCCGGAGAGGTTGAAAGAGCACTTGGAATAGCCCCATCTCCCGAGAACCAATCTGTTCAAGCACTTCCATAACAGGCTGCAAGAGATTGTCATGGACATTATCAGCAACACGAAGAGGTACCATAAACTCTTCTGACAGACCAAACTGCAAAACCGCACTGTGTCCTTGAATGCGCTCCCACGACGTTTGTAGGGTCACTTTGGATGTTGAATATGATCCATAAAGAAAAGAAAGGGAAGGTGACTGCATTGCTGCTTCAGATTTTGAATACACCAACTGAGGATGTATGTGGCCTTCCTGACTGACCAACTCAAAACAGATCGGATAGCTGAGGTTCGCTACCACAATCTGCTCTACGGCATTACTGAGTGTTTGTGAATCACCATCCAGACGCAGTTCTATCAGATCAGACGTTGGATACCGCGCAGTCGGTGCTTTTTCGTGGGAGGGCTGCGTATGAAGTGCCGAGGAAAGCCGAGATATGGTAAAGGGCTCAAAGACTGGCTCAAGCTCAACCGGATAGTTCCACAAGGCCCAACCACGCCCCTGCCGTTCCCAGGCATACAATGCGCGACTGAGCTTTCTGCTCATAGCAATCAGGTTCCTTGCTCTCATAGTCTTGTATGCAGCATTGACGGCTATCGGCATACCAGGCTATACTACCCCTATATGACCGATGCTGAATTTGAAGCTTTTCAACAGCGCCATAACAAAACAGCAGACTTTGCCTTAATGCAGCAGGGAATTGTCTTGCCCATTATGAAATGGGCACTGCACTTACCAGAAGAACGCGTGCTATTCTTTACCGTCAACCCGGATGAACAGCTTGACAATGTCGTTACTGAGCTTATGCAAAATTGGAGCATCCGCCCTGAGCATATTGAAGCCATTGTTCCCGTAGAATCCATCGATTCGCACAAAGAAGTCACTGCTTCTCGAATTGATGAGTCCATGAACCGGCTACGGGGACAAGGATTTAATCTTTAACGATCAAACCCTCGGTCGTACCGGTCTTTGAGGGCTGACTGAACTCGCTGATTTCGCAAAATACGAGCATCTAAGCGTTCCAGGTCACGCCTAAGTGTATTGACCTGTCGCTCGTACAACCCCGACATTTTCTCAGCATGAGCAAGTTGGGTTGCATATTCCTCTTGAGGCATGGGGGCATTCGGATGTCGTGCGACTCGCTTGTCTTTTTGCATCTCCATACGCAGCCCTCTAGGGAGATCATCCCATGATCCACGTTGCTTGATATGCATGGCTTCACGGTTCCATCTGGCATATTCAGCACGGTTTTGTTGGATGGCTAAAATAAGTCGGTTTCGTTCGGCCTGATAGTCTTGGCTCATAGTATAACGTGTTAGGTGGAAGACACCCTATCCGGTCCACTAAAGCTCACCGGACAGGACAGAGTAACCGTTACCGTTCAGGTTCCGGCTCATGAGATTTCTTTGTTGCCTGATCCAGCTTTTGCTCCCGTGATGTGAGCGCATCACGCTCTTTAATCAATCGGCTCACCTGGCGGCTGAGTTTGTTTTTTTGCGTATGGGCATGTTCCAGCAGATCTTCACGAGCCGTAAAGTAGCGGGAATGCACCGACTCCGGGTTGTCGGTTTTGAATCCCAGGTAACTCCCATTGATCTGATTGATAATGCCTTCTTTACGATGGATGTCGCGCATGACCTGATCAATCTCCTGATTGAGGTCGGCCACAGTTTTGGTTTGTGTGTCATTCATTGGTTTGTGGGTTTGATATATGAAAATGCACTTATGTGCGTTCAGGGTAGTTGTCTTGCATTGTCATCTTCTCTAGGCGTAGCTCGTGTTCAAGCAAGCACGAGTTGTATCATCCATGATCGGTCGATGTCAGAGGTAGCAGGGCCAGTTCAGTGTCGGTTTCGACGGTGGGACGAACCGGTGGATAGTGTGTCCGGCGCTTCAACCGAGGATTGTCGTAAAACGGCGTAATGTTGAGCTTGACCGCCGGGTTATTGCCGGAAATGAATAGCCCAGAACCCGAGGGCATTTGGATGATTTCAGAAGCATTCATCAAATTGCGACCCACCTCTCGACGTTGCCCTTTCTCTTGAATAATGACGGATTTGCGCCCTAGAAGCTGCTCTAATTCTTTGGCCGTTCGCATACTCACTCCCGGCAGATAGATCTTGCTCGTACAGCCTCCGTTTAGGATCGTACTGGCTCCACTCGCCCCATAGTGAGTACGCAGTTGCTCCTCATCCTGCATGAGGATAGAAATCGAGCATTGATATTTTCTGGCAGTGGTAATGAACTCCTCGAAGTTTGGAACCCGGCCCATATTGCCGAATTCGTCCAGAAGAAAATATATAGGCAGGTGAGTGTCATCTTGGCGCGTTTTGCAGAAGTCAAAAATTTGGCCGTAGAGGAGGCGAAGCAGAAACGAGTAGTAGCGAATCCGCGTTTCAGGGACGATGATGTAGAGGACAGTTTTTTGCTGCCGGATTTCTTCAAAGAACAGCGTTTCTTTTGCTGTGAGTTTGGCAATATTATCATCCGACAAGGGCTTAAGGGCCGTACGAGCTGATGAGAGAATATTGAGCCGTGTTTTTTCCGGATTTCCTTCCAAGAAGGCGACATATTCGTCAAAAACCTCGTCAGATGCTGTATTGAGGATAAAGGGTTTGATGCGCTTGCCGTCGGTGCCAAAATTTTCAATGAGTCGTTTGAGATTGCGTAGATTTTGGTACTGTTCCGGCCCTTGTTTAAGGCATTTTATTAGAATCGAGCTCAATTGCTCGGCTGAATCTGGCCAGAAAGGGTCCTTGGTGCTACCAGGTGGGTACGCAGCCTCAATGAGCGCCTTTGCCACCATGCCGATACTGGTCGTATCCGTTGCCCGGTAGAGAGGGTTGTACTGAAGGCTCGTTGTAGGATCAGAGAGATCAAAGACTTTGAGAGTAAAGCCCTTCTGGTTCAGGAAGCCTGACGTAAGATTCCAGATTTCACCACTTGGATCAGTAATCACCATAGAGTGATCCAGTTTGAGGACGTTCGGTATAATATAGCCGGTAGTTTTGCCACCGCCACTTGACTTGACCATACTCACATGCCGGTAACTGAGATCTTCTGAGATGGACCGTTTACCATCAATAACAAGGCCCTTGTGGAATCGATTGAGCAGTTTAACTTTGTGTGGCCCTGTAAGGAAGGTGCCGGTGCCATGTATACCCGATATTTTTGGTTTTCGAGCACCAGTAGCATGAGCCAGCGTTGAGGAAAACCCAACCGTCAAGGTGACAGAAAAAACGATTGCATGCCACAGACCTTTGACAGTACCAATGATCAGACGGGCGAGGGTCTCACCGGGATTGCTCTTGATGACGTTCTTTCCAATGATGACCCAGAACAGGCAGTAGGTGAAAAATACAATGATGGCAATCTGAGCCAGTTGTTCAAGTACAGGTAGCAGATGATTCATGAATCCAGAGGTCTAACCGGCACCACCAGAGCGGTGGCACCGGTAGGTTATCATTTGCGTTTGAATCCGGCGCTCATGGCACGGGCGATGCAATACAGTCCCAGGCAGATGATGGCAAAGTGCAGCAGTTGCATTGCCAGTATGTGTAGATCGGCCAGGAGGGCATGGATGGTTTCCATAGCTATTTAGGTTGAGTTTTCTTGATGAGTCGGCGTATCGTAAATACGAGCACATAGGCGAGGGCAAACCAGCCGCTGAGTTCGAGCAGACCATCCAAAAGCGGATCAAGCAGTATCTCCTTGACATCGGCACCCATCAGAAATTGAAGTGTTTTCATAGCATACCTTTATCGGTTTAGGTAAATATCCAGTACAACACCGCCCAGATGGTGCCGAGTGTGACCGCAATTCTCAGAAGGAAATATTCGACCCACAACCAGGGATCAATCGGGTTCATGTTCATAGCTTTGTCGTTGGGTGAGAAAAAATGGGCGAACAGCCAGCAAAAGGCTGTCCACCCACACGAAATGTTATTTAACCAAGGCCAGAACTTGCTTGAGTTTGACATCAATCGTCTCGGCAGGAGACGCAAAGACTTGGACACGGCTACCAACGGAACGTCCTAGAGCGGCCTTAACGGGAATGTAGACTCGTTCATCAAGCCCGAGAAAGGCAACAGCCCGAACCTGTCTGACCCGCAGCGTTGCACCAAACTGAGAGAGGGCACGGTAAAAGGCACGTTGATCGGAGGTCGAGTGCAAGCCATCAGTAAAGATGACGACCACAGTCTCTCTTTGGATCAAATGCGAGATATCTTCAAGCATCCCCACGAGATCTGTCTGCTCATGAGGGCAGGGTTCCCGAAGCTGAGAGTAGACCCGTTTGAGATTGCGCCGCTCCCGTCGTGATACGCTGCCGCTATAGAGCACCCGCCCCCGCTCGCCAAAGCGCAGCACCGTTAGTTCCTGTCCAGCGGATCGTTGAAGGGTCTTGACTACCGGCTCCAACCGGGCGGCGTAGTACTCAATCAGGGTCCACGTATTACCGTCCGGCGGTTCGATCTCCAGACTCGTTGTGCAGTCCTGACCGAAAATGAACTGAGCCTGCGTTGGGCCAGCAGCACTCACCAGAAGTGCCAATACGACTATCGCGGTTCTGACAACTCCGTTGCCTGCAACAGAACTACGGGTCTCAAAACGGCGAGGAAATCTCCGTTTGGCGGCGGCTTCTTCATCTTCGAGTTCACCGAGGCACGTTTGAAGCGTACGCAAGTAGGCTAGATCATGGTGACGGTCTGCAACGCTGTTATGGGCGCGGCTGACACACCAGTCTCGCTCACCTCGGGCGATCCCGTACTGCGCCGGGACGAAAACCAGAATGAGGCCGGTAACCATACCTATTATTACCGGGAGATAATCCCCGTAGGTGCTGGTCTCCGGTGTGATAAAGGTGTCCTCAATCAGAATGACAAACTGAGCGACAAAGAAGGTATCGGCAATCCAGACCAGCACCGATAGTGCTAGCGCCATTGCAATGGGAAGAACGGATTGTTGCAACCCATCCTTCCTGTCATAGAAGGCAATGACTGCCTTGCGCCACATATCGATGAGGGCATCAACGACCTTCTCTGCCACAAAGTAGGCGATGATCCACGCCAGGGCGAGTGCCCAGATGCCGGTGTCGGCAAAGAGACCGAAGTAGGTAGCAGTTCCCCAGATGGTGCCTACAATAAAGGGGAGTACGTTCAGTCGAGTGCGCCAGGATTGCAGTGCCGACTCGACGCGCGGCAGAACCTGAGCAATGACGTCACTACCGCGCTTGATGATGCCGGCGCTCAAAATGGTGCTTTCAAAAGGTTGGTAGCCACCATCCGTATCAATGGTACCACCCACTTGGGCTTCAACCTGGTGGACTTCGCTCACAACCTCGGCCTTCGAGGCATCGGCCAAGTTCGAGGTTGTGCGTGTTTCAGGAGTATTCATATGTATTGATTGGTTTAGGTGGTATCAAAATCAGAAACGTATTGGCTCAAGAGCCGTAGAATTGCTTCTGAAAAGACACGAAGGGTAGAGCCTGAAAAGAGATAGGTATAGAGAAGCCTGTCTGCTTGTGCAGGCTCTCGGGTAAGCGTCTTCTGGACCTAGTTGGCCGTCACACCTGTTGGTCCACTGACACCAGTCTTCGTGTCTTACATCTAGGTTCGGTCGGCCCTACTACGGAGGGCGCATGACCGGACCTTTTCTTTTTGGAAAGGTTGTCATGCTAAAAGAGGTCAATGTATACAAACATAGAGGTAGCAGTTGAATATTTTCCCTCCGCTAGGCGCTGATGGGAAAATCGAACATCAACTAATTTCAACGGCATTTTTTTACAGTTTAAACTGCAAAAAGTGTTACCACGTCCAAGAGGGCTCTGCCTGATGAAACCGCCTTCCACAAGAAAGACACTGAGCGTTCAAGCGCGTAGCTACCCGAACATTGGTGCAGCCACAAGACCACTTATGTAATTTGGAGCGTCCCTGTTTTCGCTGAGGGATTGGAAATTCTTGTGGTAGTGGCAAAACGGTCGTATCAATATCATATCGCTCAAGCAGTTGCATGAATAGGCTGCCGGGAACAACGCCAAGAGAGCGACCGCGCTGGTCAATCTTGAGGCCGAAATAGAATGCTTTCCGGATGAACTCTCGGTTGTGATAATTTCCCTTGCCTGGCTTACCGTGCATGTCTTGCCATTGATGCAACAACTCATGTAGCAACGTTTCCAGTATCTCTGCCGGAGGGCGTGCAATGTGATGTACGTTAAAGGTGATTTCATGTCTCAGCCCAAAGCCGTTACGGCCATACCGATAGGTTCCAAGCGCCCGTTTTCGAATCCTGTCGATACGGATTGCAGGCGTCTCAATCTCCAGGCCAAATTCGCTGATGAACCGGTTGGACCAGAGGTGGAGCCACGTTATTGTTTGGGCAAATCTCCAATCCTCAATATCAGACGCATGCCGCCGCAGGGCATCGTTGATAGGTTCGTTGTGGTTGTTTGGCTGATCCATCATCAGGTACCAGAGCTATCAGATTCGAGACGAACCACCGTAGCAGGACAAACCAAAACAAGAAGGGTGGCACATGCCCAATATGAGCATGTGCCACCCCTGAAAACGACAACAACGTGTCCCTTGACACGTCCTAGTGATTGACTATACTGGTGTGGCTGTCGCATGTGTTCGACCTTTGCTCGAATGCGTGTGGTAGCCGTTGGGCTTTTCCATGAAGTGGTTGGTGTCACAACATGGAAAGAGTTCCAAAAGCAACACGCTTGCATGGTGTGTTGCTTTTACCAACAAGACAAAAACAGGAAGGAAGGGATGAAAGTTCCTTCGAAAACGAACCAAATATCACAATTTCCACTTTATTTGACCGTATTGGGAACCCAATAGGAACCAAATAGGTACGATCTGGAAACCTTTCTGTATCCTTGAATTTGCTACCCAAGAGGGCAATGGGACGTTTTCGTATTCGCGCTGACAGACACGCAGAGTTTGAGGCGCTACTGTATAATCTTGAGAAGCATCGCCAACCTGACAAGAAGACATGGGCTAAGATCTCTCACCGAAGGTTGGTAAATGGTTCCATCATCAAGCCCAAATTCTACAAACCGCTTGTTAGCACAGCACTCATTGCCCAAGAGACGACACTAGAGAACTTCGTTTCCAAATTTTTTGAAACGGAAGCTGAGATGCTTCAGGAATGGGAACGGAATTATCATGCGGTGGCTGAGCGGTTGAGCGAAATAAATAAGGAGATTCGCCAAGAAAGAGGTGCCTTCCCTCATTTCTACCAAAATGCTCTGGTACCCCAAAACGATCCGGCCTTTGAGACGCGCCTGTTTGCCCTTGCGAATCAAATACTAGATGTTCATAAATACGTATACTGGAGAAAAGACGTACTCTCTGAAAAACACTATCACCATCTCATGGCTGATGTTGAATTTGTTTACGATAACAGCCCCGTTGTGCGTACCCTCTACCACGAGCGTCAGGTTATGAAGCCTATCTTTGACGAACTCGTGGCATTCAAGAAGATGATGGGTCATGAACCACCTGCGGTACCGACGCCGCAAGGTTTGCGGCCACAACCATTCCTTCTCGATCCTGAGCAGAGAAAGCTATATGAACGTATCCGTAGCGCGTTCACAAAAGCCGATGAGATGTTAGAAGAGAATTATCATCTCTATCCCTATTTTTATGAAAATGAGCCGTTGCCAGACAGGCAAGCTATACAGAAGAAGTTGAATAAGGGGGGCTTACCTGATGAGAAATTTCGTGAATACCAACAGGAGCTAAAGGATCGTAACCGCGTTAAGTCCATAGCCATCATGGCTGCTGATATTCATATGACGGTTGTGGAGTATCGTGATTTCCTTTCCCCAATGCAGTATGAGCGCCTGCTCGAAATGGTAGAAGTCGTCTACGATGGATGTCAGGAAGTTCGAAGGATTTACCGCACCTATCCTTATGCTAAGTCTGCCCATGAGGCTATCCTGGAACTCAAAAACAAGACAGGACGGAGAGATCTCGGCGCGGAGGAGGGTTAGGATATACCTCTCTGATCGGATATGCCTAAAGGCTGTCTCCCTCTCATCTTGATGATTTCAGATTCAATATCTCGTACAAGATCAACGACCCTAATACTCGGTAAAACCTCTTTTGACCTTAGCCGCTCATAAACCACCGATTCAAGCTCAGGATACCGGCCCTTCTGATGCTGTTCCAGCTTCGACCGTACTTGGCGGAATTGCGAGTTATTAAGCCGTGTTGCCTTGCTACTTCTGAACTCATTGGCAGTAATTGCTAGGTGAATATGAACATGCTCTTGGTCCCGATGTACTTGCCCAAAGGCTACGGCATGTGGAGCACGCAAACCAAGATAGGTATGGACTAAATCAAAGAGCACTGTATCAGAGAGAAAAGGGGTGTCGAGTGGCGTAAACGACATAATCTCTTGCCGGATCACCACCCCATTTTTGCGCCGCTTTCGGTACGTATCGTTTTCCGCAAATGCTGCTATGACTTCTTCCAGATCATCCGTCGGATAGATATTGTGAAAGATACGTACAGGTTCATCGTGATCTGGATGTGACGTACCCCGAGCGATATAGTGGATAAGCTCTCGGGTGACATCATGCTTGTAGGTAAGGGGCACTATGATCATGAATTCGGCTTAGTTTTGTGTACAAGGGGATGTCGAAGGCTATCACCAACAGACTGTTCAAGCTGCCGCACCAACTCTTCAAGTTGAGCAACGGTGTCGGGTTGAATACCAGATTGGTGAGCACGTCGTACCAGTTGATTGAGATTGATCCCGATGCGCCGAATCCCGAGTTCAATCCGCTGAAGGTGCTCCTCATCCGGTACGATAAATTCTTGATTGAGATACGCCAGTGCCGCTTCTTTGGTAAATGTTGAGAGTTTTTTCTTATGCCGTTTGGCTGCATCCTGTAGCGTTTGGTGTTCATCCGGCGTCAAGGTCAGTTCAAGTCGTTTACGCTCCATTCGATAGAGCTTTTGATAGCGTTTGAGATATTGTTGTCGGTTGAGTTTAGCTCCTGATGATTGAGACATAGCGACGACGGTTTGGATTGAAAAACAAGACAATGACAGCGCTGCGCTGCGGACATCACATTCGTTTAGATTCCTCATGTTCACGTACATGTGTAACGTGTGTCCTCCAGTAAGCACGAGCCGGACCGTAATGCCCGAGCCGTATGCAGTGCGTGTAAGGCAAGGAGAGAAGAGCAAGTACGCTTTCTTTCCGGAAAACAAAGAAAGCACTTGCCTCAGCGAGGACCGGTTGTGGCTCCTGCACATGGGTGACTCTGGAGGAGAACGGTTCATGGGAGGATACCAAGTTGTTTTAGTAGTAGTCGTTTTTCCTTGAAGGGTCTCGATTTTCCTGTTTCCCATAACTTGACCGTTTCCCAGTCACACCCATACTTCTTACCAAACGTCTTATACGACAAGCCATGTCGCATACGGAAGGCGTAGAGGCGCTCAGGGAAGGTTTCGCCAGGGGGAAATGGCTCGTAGCCAAGGAAGGATATGATCTTGGGATAGAAGCACACTCTGGGAGAGTGCTGACCCAACTCCCAATTCTTTATTGATAACGCATCTGCCCCAAGAATCTCCGCAACATCCTTCTGAAGAAGACCTAAATCAATGCGGTGTTTGCGGATATGGTGACCGATGTGTTCTATCTTCGTGGGATAGAGGTAGTGGGGTGGCTTTGCTGCCTCTCTAGTATGGATGTAAAAAGGCACCGAATTGGTGCCCTTGCGGCGGCCTGTTGAGCAACCAAGGCCGTGCCTGTACATGTACACCGGCACAGATTCAGCGGTACCTCTCCAAAATCAGCGGCCCCCTGATGGACCGCATCGACTTGCACATTGAAGTAATGCCAGTACCGTTTGAGGCGTTAAACCAACCAGGTTCCGGCGTGACTTCAGCGACCTTACGAAAGCAGGTGGTTTTGGCCCGTCAGCGCCAGACGGAACGGTTTCAGGCACACCCCCATGTCCATTGCAATGCACGCATGACCACCCGGCAGGTACGAGAACATGCGGCACTGGATACTGCCGGTCAACACCTCATGGAACTTGCAATGGCCCGCCTCGGCCTCAGTGCCCGTGCCCATGACCGCATCCTGAAGGTAGCCCGTACCATCGCCGATCTGGCCGATGCCCCCGACATCCAGCCCGAACATGTCTCTGAGGCCATTCAATACCGTTCCCTGGACCGCAACCGGTGGCATTAAACGACCCCGACGCTGGCTTTGCCACAACAGACAGGCAAACCGGCTTATTTCACCACCGCCACACGCCCACTCTCCGTAAAGGTCTCCCCTTCTATGTGGTAGAAATAGGTGCCGCTTGGTAAATCTGATACATCAAGTGTAACCTGTTGGGGCACCCCACCGGCTATGCTGCCCTCAAAGAGCACGTCGGTGACGCGTCCAAGTACATCCAAGAGTCGAACACGAACATGTTGGGTGGTTGCAGGCGTAACCGTTAACAGACTTTGTGAAATAATGGGATGGGGATACGGTGGCACAACAGCATGTGTGCCGGGTACGGCTACCTCTACCGCTCGCACATCGCTGTAGGTAAAACTCCCATCGAAATCAATCTGCTTAAGCCTGAATTGGTGCCGGCCTGGCTGGACACGTTCAACGTGATAGGTGTACGTCTGAGGAATACGTGTGGTACCGGCCCCATCTACCCAACCGATAGGGCTCCAGTCCTGTCCAGGAGTAGTGGAGGACTGACGGTGCTGTATTTCAAAGCCTTCATTGTTGGTTTCACTCGCGGTCTCCCATGAAAGGCGAACTCTGCTACCCACTGCGCTAGCCTGGAACGCGACAAGTTCAACCGGCAGAATGGTGCCGGTGAGGCCGTTGAAGACGTAGGCTCGGCCTGCTTGAGCAGGTGAGCCTGATGAATTTTCATTCGGCGCGCCCACAAGCAGTTCTTCATAACCGTCTCCGTTGATGTCACCGGCAGAGGCCACATCGAGACCAAATAATCCTAGGACTCGGGGGCGTGTAGACTCCAGGGTGTAGAGTACACCACCGTCTTTACCACTATAGACGTAGGCGCGGCCTGCATTGGTTTGCCGGTCGGTATCTTCGGTAGGAGCAGCAATCAGAACATCTGCATACCCATCCTTGTTAGCGTCGCCCGCACTCGCAACTATCCTCCCAAATCCAGATCCGATTCCACCTGTAAATCGATACAACAAGCTCGCATCGGCTCCACTGATGACTTCTGCAAATTTCCCACTTTGAGAGCCTACAATAATATCTGCGTATCCATCGGCATCTACATCTCCAGCAGCCGATGTTGAATAGCCAAATCCTGCAGCAGTAGTTTCTATGCTTGCTCTGAGGGTATAGTATACATTGCCACTTTGACCACTAAACACGTAAGCACTACCGGCTATTCTGGGGGCATCCCCTAACCGTTCTCTCCAGGTTCCAATAAGGAGGTCACCAATACCGTCTCCAGTGATGTCCGGCAAACTTGAAAGCGACCATCCAAATGCACCGTTAGGTTGCGCATTTGGTGATGTGAGGGAATGGATCAGTGCACCATCTTTACCATCGAAGACGTAGACCCGGCCTGCATATGCCAATTCCTCACTCGGACTTTCGTCATGTGCACTTACCATCAAGTCAGCGAAGCCATTACCGTTTACATCGTCAATGCCTGCAACCGCGCTTCCGAAGCCGCCAAAGTATTGTGGATCCGGCGATTCGAGTTCATACAATAAATTGCCGTTCGAGCCGCTAAAAACGTAGGCTTTTCCAGCATATTCAATTCCGGTATCGGCGTGTTCCCATGAAGCGCCTACTATAAGGTCGGGTACGCCGTCTCCGCTTATGTCGCCTACGCCGGACAAGGCGGTACCGAAGTGGCTGCCATACATTTCATTAGGAGAGTCAAGGGTGTAGAGCAAATGGGTCGTTTTGCCGCTGAACACATGCGCACGACCTGAAACGGTTGCACCCGAACTCGATTGCTCGCCCCATGCCCCGACAATGATATCGCCAAAGCCATCACCGTTGATATCCCCAATACCTGCTACACTAGAGCCAAAGTGACCGTCGAGATATTCACCGGGAGATTTAAGCACGAAGGGTTGTGCCCAAAGAGCATAAGGAAGGAGGACAACAAAGAAAGCCATCCACCTGAATCGCACAGTCGAATTCGTTGGGCTACGCATATGACTGATTTCTTTAGATGTAAGCGCGCCTATACCACCGGTGTATAGACGCGCCCGCATTGGTCAATTCCGGTATGGTACTTACCTTTGCTACAGGTTACATTATGTTTAGCACCGCTGCACCGGCCTCATTTCAATAGTACCACCCTGCCAACAGCATAGAAGGTCTCCCCTGTTACACGATACAGGTAAGTCCCGCTTGGTTGACCCGTGCCGTCTATGGTAAACCAGTGCGCGTCATCAGCACTCAGAAGGCCACTGTGAAGTACCCGGACGAGGCGACCGGTAATGTCAAAGAGTTCAATATGAACCTCTTGATCTTCAGCAAGGCGCAGGGTAAACCGGGTTTGAGGATTAAACGGGTTCGGATACGCATCACTCAAATCAAATCCCTTGGTAAGGTTTTCGGCCTCGCTTTCGACATTGCCAAGCTCAGGCCAGTCGGAGATATCGATTTGTGAGAGCGTTGAGCAGGAGTTGGTCAGTGCACGATACTCTCCATCGGACACTTCACATTTAAGCCATCTGAAGTCAGGGTTAAGTGTGGGATTTACCACATCAAATCGCAGCTTGAGCGCTTCAGCAAAGGAGGCACGCTCTACGACACTACCTCTACCTCGTTCGAGCAGGGCAATATTAACCGAGATGATACCGAGCAGAGGATGTGTGACCGTCGAACTGTATTTGGCATTATTTCTGCTATGGAACCGCGAGTATGAATAGTCTCCTTGCTCACGTTCCGTTGGTTGGATCGGGAACATGACGGCAGCAGGGTTATAGCCGATCCACAGCGTAGTAGTCCCGAGCGCGATAGCTTCCTCGGCCCTTAAGGCCAGGGTAAGTTCAACCTTGTCTGCTCCAATGCTACGAGAACCAAGTCGACCTCTAATGCTGGAGGAAGTCGATTTTCCTGCTATTTGCGTTGCTGGTGTCGTCTTGTTGGGATTTGGGGTATATACATCAGTAGCAGGCACTTGAGATGCTTGTCCGTTTGCCGGGAGCCAGACGTTGAGGAAATCAAATGACGTGACGCTCCCTGACAGGTTAAAATCTCCGAGGTGATAGCCGGGAGGTCCGCCATTTTGGGGTAACCAGAAATTGAGATAATCGAACGCAGTGACACTACTATTCCCAGAGGCATCCCCGCCCCACATGCCATGATATCCATCCCCAAATACTTTCATGGGGTTGTTTCCATATGGGTCATTCTGATCCGATGTCAGATCAAGCGTCAAGGTATAGGGTGAGCCCGAACCACTTATCGCACTTGCGCTCATGATGTCCAAGTGCGTACGATGACGGATGATTACATAGTAGGAGATAAGGGGATGAGAACCGAAATTGATAGGGGTACCGTCTGTGTCAACGATGCTACCATCGGTTTTGAGCAAAGCCGCTTTCTGGGCAATTACGGTAAGTGGAGGATTCTGAGGATCGCCGGTTGCCAGTTCTACCAGCACCCAATCAACCATATCAGCCGGAATAGAACCCAGGCTGCCACCTCCATTGTAATTCCAGGGTGCAGAGCCATAGGGATGGGATAGTGGAATATGTGGGTTCACCCCATTTGCCATTATGCCACTTGCGCTGTAGGGACCTGCCATCAGTACCTTAAGTGACGTTTCTACGGGGCCGCTGGCAGGTTCAACATAGGTCACCTCTAGTTCTGGATCATTTGAGGACTCCACTGAATACCATCTTGCATCATCGCCGTTGGTATCGCCTCCGGCAACAACGACACCGTTGTTCGGTAAGGCGGAGGTCACCCATCCTTCAACCATAGCAATACCGTCGGTGTTGAAAGAGAGTTCATACTCACCGGTACTTGTTGGAATGAAAGTACCAACAGGGTCATCTACATCACTTGCACCCGTAGCACCGGGGGCACCCCATGAACCGGTTCCATGAGAGTACCACGTTGCGTCATCAGCGATCCAGGATCGAATAAGTTCATGTATTTCATATCCTTCTCCTGAAGTCGCATTGGTGACATTGACCCGCATCTTTACAGAGGTGATCGTGTTGGTTGAGAGTCCATTGGTGTTCCATTTCATGAGACTAGATTTCCGCCCCGCCAGTAGTGCCCCGTTGGGACCCCAGGCCATCAATGTACTTGTGCCGTCTTGGGGTGTACTCGGTTCATTTTCGTCCATGAATGTGTCGCTCTGGCCGGTAAAGACATGACCTTTATAGCTGAGGCCATTGTGGATCAACTCTCCACCAGGACGGACATGGAGCCGACCGCCACCTGTAATCGACAGAGTCCCCGTTACAGTCACTGTCGCACCGGGTTCAACCAAAACCTCAGAATTTGCTACAACAAATAGGTTTTGGATATTGATGTTTGAGCCAATATTCAGCGTAGCTTCATTCGTGACGAAGGTGTTGCCAGTAAGTGTAATGCCGGCACTTTCTGCGCCAATCCAAGAATCTTCTCGAATAGTAGGGCTTTGCCGGAAATCTGACTTGAAATCAAACCGCATTTGACCACTTGATCCACTTGTGTATCTAATGTAGTCGATAGCTTCCCAACTGGGCTGATATGGAGTGTCGTAGTCGGTAAACCCATTGATATTTGGTCGTGTCCAAGGTGTTATTTGAGTACTGGTTGAAGGGCTGAAGAGATCTCCTTCATAGAAGCTACGTCTAAGTGTTAGTGTTAATGTGTTATCGGCAGGTAATTCATCATATTGAATGTTTGCTCCGGACCCTTTAGACAAACCAACAAGTAATCCTGTACTTTGTAATCCATCATCTGCATTTGTACACGGAAGGAAAGAAAACTCATTGTTGAAGTAATTCCCGTTCTGAAGATTCGAAATATACACAGTCTTCCCAGAAGAGCCATTGCTTAGTGGGACTGTATAGCAATCGCCGGATGAATACAATTCGTCTAAAGTGAGATTAGATTGATTGGTTTGAAGGGATGTACAGCTTACCCAATTTAACAAGTCTCTTTCATATGCAGATAATGTCTCAATTCCTGCCATATCATTTGCTCCTGCTGCACCTGGCATTAATGCGTATGCAACTCGATTTGAGGGTGTAGTTCTTTGCTCACTCCCGTCTACAAATGTTCCAAATGGGGGGCCAAATGGTACGTCATTACCTCGAATAGGTTGTAGATGAACACCACCAAGAGCAGGGTCCGGTAACAGATCATGAACGAATTCATGAGCCATCAACCTACCAAGAACAAGAAGTGGTATTGCTCCTCCAGATCTCCCATATCTATTGTAAGAACCAGATAGGTCCCAATTTAATCGTTTATTGTCATAAAGAGGTTGAGGGTGTGTGGGCGTTCCTAGGATAGAAAACCCTGACCAAGTTGGTAATCGTCCTCCACTTTGAGTTGTAGCGTTAAATCTTCTAGGTATGATAAAAATATGATCAATAAAACCATCGTCGTCTATCGTGTTTGGAATTCCATCACTCCCATCGTTGTCGTATTGATCGAATTCGAATCCACCAGGGATATTATCAATATAATCTAACACTTCCTCTGTCAATATCCTCATTCCTTCAGTAGAAGAGAAGTTCGCATTGATGATACCATAATGCGATTCAGGATAGAGTGTTTCAATTACATGATCAAAAGGCTCGCCATATAAAATAAAGTTCTGATTTGATTGTTGATAAAAGTAGTTTGTTAAGGTGTGTTCAGGGAATGGAGGACTGGGAGCCAATCCTCCAGAAGCCGCTGGGACCAAATAGTCATGAGCAGAGTCAGGTAAAGGATCGTCTGGTTCCCATTCAAGCCAATTTTGACTACATGTTCCGACAAAATCATCATCATCGAATTTCACAAACACAATCAAGGCTCGAAATTGACCTGTTGTTGGTATATTTACTCCAGCGTTAGCATTTTTAATGATCTTCAGGTCAGTATCTGAATAAGGAGAAATCCCATTACCACAGTACTCTTCCTGTCCGAGTAACGTGCTTGGAGAAATAAGAAATATCAATGTGGCTAGTACACAAACACATAGAGAAAAATAAGACTGGGGTTTATATCCAGAATTTGGCAGAGTATGAACTGAGGAATTCATGACGATCCTCCCTTTGTACCTACTACAAGATGAAGGACATTTTCAATTCCAGTAAGTAGGTCGATTTACTTTAGGATTGTTATTTTCTTAGTATTTACTGTATATCCATCTTCTACAAGTTGGACAAAGTAAACACCTGATGTAGTTGATTTTGGTATAGGCAATACTCCAGTGTGAATACCAGGGGGGTATTTGACATTTCTAATAGGTTCTAAAAGAGTCCTACCATGTATGTCAAGTAGTGAAATAGATATAAGCTTTGGTGTTTTGAGTCTGAATGTAAATTGTGCTCCTGAGAAAGTGGGATTAGGATAAACCTGAATAAAATCAATATCATCTGTGACTGGGTGCTCTTCAAGCGATGTTATTCTGAAGTCAAAACGAGATTCTAAGGCTGTCCCATGCTCAATGCCTCCAGTGTTAGAGTATACTAATCTAGAAACTCTACTAGGGTCTCCCGTTCTTTCGATTAAGCCTATTCCATGCCCGTAAATATCTTCTTGTGCACCAAAAAATAGCAAACTTTTCAAGGCTGGTAGTACTATATTAACTACTTCTCCTGTTGGATTTGCAACCATGTAGACACCGGAATATTCCCCTCTGACGGTGATGCCATTATTATCATCATAGCAAGTATTAAAATTGTTAGATAATCTGGCGACTTCTATTCTGCCTTGTACAACTGACCATGAATATAGAATGCCCTGTGATATGGACTGAAAATCGAAGCTAACATGAGCCTCTGTTAATACTTCACCTTCTCGATAAATCTGCACATTGGGATTGAGATACTGTATAACTTTGAGTTTATAAAATTGTATTCCTTCAATCAATGTGTCTCCGACAACTGTAACTCGCGTAGGGGGTTCTAAGAATGCTCCATCAGAATTCAAGTAATCCCAACTATTGCCAATTTCTAAGGGAAAGTAGCCCGATGGATCAAGCGTGTCAGCTACAACAAGTGAATCAGGAAAAGGGCACTCGATTTGAGCAAGAAGTACGTTTGATCCGGAAAAGAAAAAGAGGGCGAATAACCAGGCCATTATGGTGGTGAGCGATAGTCTTAGTCGATTCCAATCCATGTTTTTGGCGGTAAATGAGGCAAACAGAACGAGTGGTTATACAATCTTTCTGACAATTGACTCAACGCTATCATTCCACTGCTGGATGTAATTCGCGACTACTAATAAAGAATCGTTGGGCAACAGTACACTAGCTTAATCTTTGCAGATGACAGAAATTCCCTGTCGATACCGTAGGAAAATCTCTATGGAAGATGTAGGGGATTTACCTACTCGATTGCTTCGCGCATTCTCTACGTAGCACTGGACATCTTCACCATTGCTATCGCATAAAGCACCCACTTAAAAACCGGTGTAGTATGCCCACTTTCTAAAACAAAATAAGTCCCCATACGTTTATACATATACCCTCCATGTAACCTCAATACGGACACCAGACATGAAGGAACAGCCTCGTAAACACGTCGGCATCTGGATACGGGTCTCACACGAAGACGCGGTCAAAGGTGAGAGCCCGGAACACCATGAATACCGAGCACGAGCCTATGCCGAGATGAAAGGCTGGATCGTGCACAAAGTATACCGGCTTGATGCCGTCTCGGGTAAATCCGTCAAGAATCGTCCTGAGACACAAGCCATGCTTGAGGATGTGCGCGAAGGGCGAATAACGGGGCTCATCTTCTCCAAACTTGCCAGGCTTGCCCGCAACACAAAAGAACTCCTTGAATTTGCCGACTTCTTCAGTGAGCACAGGGCCGACCTCATATCCCTGCATGAGTCCATAGACACCTCTTCCCCAGCTGGTCGCCTCTTCTATACCATGATCGCTGCTATGGCCCAATGGAAACGCGAGGAAATTGCAGCCCGCGTCGCAGCCTCAGTCCCCGTGCGTGCCAAGCTCGGCAAACCCATCAGTGGTCAGGCCCCCTTTGGGTATCGGTGGGTTGATAAACAACTCGAACTTGATCCACAAGAAGCCCCCATCAGGAAACGGATGTTTGAACTCTACATTGAGCATCGGCGGAAGCTCAAGGTAGCCCGACTCTTGAACGAGGCCGGCTATCGTACGAGAAATGGTAGCCGCTTTTCCGGCACAACGATTACGCGTCTCCTCACTGACCCTATTGCCAAAGGCAAGTACCGACGCAACTACACCAAGAGCCTAAGTTGTTTTGAGGCTGTTTTCAAATCAAACCTTGCTCGTTATGTATTCGCTCCGTTATCTCCTTTCTTTTCTGGTGATCGGTATGGTGGCGTGGACCGGCTGTGACCAGGCCGATCCTGCTGAAGAGGAAACGCCCCCGGATCCACCTCAGGCTCTGATCTTCCAGGTCCAACCCGATTTTTTCCGAAACAACAGCAAAACCCTGACCGGTCCAAACTTTGTAGCCGCCGGGCTACGTGTAGCCGGTGTATCTACGATATTGGGCGTCCATTTGATTTTGCCCACAGCCCTCGTCGGAGCAGCAGCTCAGGCCACACCCGTCCGCGACGGCAATGCGTGGCTTTGGTCTGTAGATACACAAGCCAATGGCCAATCCTACCAGTATGACCTCACCGGAGAAGTTTTGGCAGGCAGCATCAACTGGACGATGCAAGTGACCGGGCGCGACCCCGTCTCCGGCCAGCAGCTTAACGGGTTTACGCTTTTTACCCTCACGTCGACGAACCAGGGTCGGTCCGGTACGTGGTCCCTGTTCTACCCGGCCAACGGCAATGTCCTGGATGGTTCCTATGACATAGAGAGCGAATCGGTGTGGACCCTGGTGTTCCGTATTCCCGATACCGCCGAGCGGGCCGCAGGAGACAACGTCACGTACGAACGCGACGGAAATGCCGAATTTTTCTTCTGGGACGAAGGCAGCATGAACCGCACGCATGACATTGAGTGGGACCGCGTAACCCGCGCCGGTTCCATCACGGCAACCAACTATCAAAACGGTGAAACCGGCTGCTGGAACAGCGACTTGGACGACACCCCATGCTGACAAGGCTGGAACATTCTCCGGGTATTGAACCTATAGTTCCGGATATCTGAGCCTTCCCTGAAGGGATTTTAATGGTCAATGGTCAATTGTCAATTGTCAATTTGTCTTCTCATTGACCATTGACCATTGACAATCGACCATTTTATACAACCATCATGAAGAACCTACTTGTCCTTACCCTACTCTGCCTTTTCGCTTTCAGCCCCGTCCTGGCCCAAGAGAGCGAAGCCGATATGAAAGCAGAAATGGAGGCCCTGCGCGCAGAGGTGAAGCAACTTAAAAAGGACCTGAAGGCCATCCAGGACCTCCCCCCCATCCAGCAATTACTGGCCCAAAATGCCCCGCTGGACGTTACCCTGGATGTGTCCAATTCGCCTTTTAAGGGAGACAAAAACGCCAAGCTGACCCTCGTGGAGTTTTCGGACTACCAATGCCCGGCTTGCCGCAGCTATGCGACCCAGTCCTATGCCCAGTACCATGCCCCGCTTGTAGACAGCGGCCAGATCAAGTTTGTCTTCTTCGATTTCCCACTGACGCGCCACCAACAAGCCTTCAAAGCCGCCGAAGCCGCCCGGTGCGCCGGAGAACAAGACCAATACTGGGCCATGCACGACCAACTGTTTGCCAATCAACAAAAGTTGATGCCGGAAGACCTCCTTAGCCATGCCACCATGCTTGGCCTGGACGGTGTAGCCTTCAAGGAATGCCTGGATAGCGGTCGGCATGCGGAAATCATTCGGTCCAACATGGCCGATGGCCGGAACGTACGCCTCCGCGGGACGCCTCACTTTGCCATCGGCTATACCCGTGACGGCGGCAACAGCGTCAACATCGTCAAACAACTCAGCGGCCAGCCCTTCAACGTCATCACAGAGGTGGTCAACGAACTGATGGCCAACCTGGAAGAAGAAGCCGCAGACGCCGAAACCGGTAAATAACCCCCTTGCACCTTTAATGGACCGCACCAACTTCTCAACCGGCACCCCGTGGGAGCCCCTGGTGGGGTACGCCCGTGCGGTGCGCGTGGGGCCATTCGTTTACATTGCCGGCACCACAGCCACAGACGCCGACGGCCACCTCGTGGGTAAGAATGACCCCTACGCCCAGACCATTCAAATCTTGCGCAACATCCAGACCGCCCTCGAACGGACCGGGGCACGGCTGGAAGACGTCGTCCGCACGCGCATCTACGTGACAGACATCAGCCAATGGGAGGCCATCGGCACGGCACACGGCGAATTTTTCCGGGACATCCGCCCCGCGTCGGCAATGGTCGAGGTGTCTGGCCTCGTCAATCCGGACATGCTCGTCGAGGTTGAAGCCGATGCTGTAATTCCCGGTCATGAACGATGAGTGGTCCATCCACACGGGCAGCCAAACCGGCGCACCCTTGGGCATCTACCAGAAAGGGCTGTTTTTTTGCAGGGCCATCCTGGGTCCTGCTGGCTTTTCAAGACAACTTTGACTAGCATTTTGTATTTTGGTGAGATCTCATCTTTAAAAGAAATTCAGACTCGGAGTATTCCATGCGGCAAACGCTACTGATTCTTTCTCTGGTATTTGTTGGTGTTGGCCTGGCCCAGGCACAAACCCCCTGCGTCTCCGGCAGTGCCGGAATCTACGACTGTAACGGCATCGACCTGCAGGCCAACATGACCCTTTCCCAACTCGGGGCCTCCGGCATCGGCAATGACATCTGGGGATGGACCGATCCGATGACGGGCAAGGAATATGCCCTGATGGGCCTCAACAACGGTGTGGCCTTTGTTGACATTTCCAACCCGACCAGCCCCGTCCGCATCGGAAACCTGGCGACGCATACCTCTTCCTCGTCCTGGCGAGACATCAAGGTGTATCGAGACCATGCCTTCATCGTGAGTGAAGCCGGCGGGCACGGCATGCAAGTCTTTGACCTGACCAAACTCCGAACCATCACCTCAACCCCGGCAACCCTGACGGCCACGGCCCATTACAGCCAGATGAGCAACAGCCACAACATCGCCATTAATGAGGAAACCGGCTTTGCCTATGCCGTCGGCACCAACACCTGCTCGGGCGGCCTGCACATGATCAACATCCAAAACCCGACCAGTCCGAGCTTTGCCGGTTGCTATTCTGGAGACGGATACACCCACGATGTCCAATGCGTCGTCTACCATGGGCCGGACGCAGCCCATCAGGGCAAAGAGATTTGCTTCGCATACAACACGGACACTCTGACCATCATTGACGTCACCAACAAATCTGCCCCCGTCCAACTTTCGCGCACAACCTATACCCAGGAAGGATACACCCATCAGGGTTGGCTTTCAGAAGACCACCGTTATGCCCTGGCCAACGACGAGTTCGATGAAAGCCAGAACGGCTTCAATACCCGGACCCTGATCTGGGACCTCGCCGATCTGGACAACCCGACGGTAACCTTCTACTTTGGACCCGTACGAAGCATTGACCACAACCTGTACACCCGCAACGGCATCGCGTTTGAGGCCAATTACAAGAGCGGGCTGCGTTTGGTAGACCTTTCCAACCTTGGATCAGGTAACCTCTCCGAGGTTGCGTTCTTTGACACCTACCCGAGCAGCAACAGCACAGGCTATGACGGGGCCTGGAGCAATTATCCGTACTTCTGCAGCGGTAACGTGGTGGTCTCCGACATCAACCGGGGCCTCTTCATCCTCAAACCCAATGCACTACCCTCCGAGATCTGCACCAGCAGCAAGATCCACCTACAGGGTGGCTACCAGGAAGCGGCCAACTTACAATCGACGAAACTCAACACCGACGGCCTGATCCCAACAACCCACCCCTTTGGTGGTGCCCCCTGGAATTACAGCGGTACGGAAAGCGTTCCGGACTATGACGTCATAACGGCCAACGGTAACGCCGACTTCTTTGAACTCAACCCCGAGATTGCCGATTGGGTACTCCTTGAATTGCGTACGGCACCGGAAGCCGCCTCAGCCATCGCCCGGCGCGCCGTATTCCTTACAGAAAGCGGCCTGCTGGTCGATACCGATGGCCGCAGCCAGGTACGTTTTCCAGGCGTCCCCGCTGGCGACTATCACCTGGTAATCATGCACCGGAACCACCAGGCCCTGATGAGCAAAGTCAAGGTAACCCTGAATGGCGCTACCGGAGCCTATAACTTCACGGACCTGGCCCTGCGGGCGTACGGCGCCAACCCCATGATACTCCTCGAAACCGGAGTCTACGGGATGCGCGGTGGCGATGCCGATGCCAACGGATCGACCACAGCGTTTGACCTACTGACGGGCTGGCTCCCAGTGAATGGAACGACAGGCTACCTGCAAGGGGACTTTAACCTGGACGGCCAGGCCACGGCCAGCGATATGCTCGGCGTCTGGCTCAACGCAAACGGCACCCAAACACAGGTCCCGAACTAATCCTTCCCTTTGAATAACCCAATCCATATCAATTTCGTGAAGTTTCTATGAACCTGACCTGTTTGATATAGATTTCCCGAATACTATAGTAATTGATGTTACGCCGCTTGTCGTTCATCTTTATACATTTCGATCAAGATCGAATGGGCCAAGACGGCCTAACATGATATAGTAACTCAGGGCGTTAATCCAAATCAGCTTGTTTCGGGACGCTGTTTCCCATCTACATGTCTTGATTTCTACCCTGAGAAACCTTAAACTCTAATTGCATAGCTTGTTTGCCGAGGTGGCATCACTGCAATTCTGCGCCTTATCCCTACAAACCTCATGAACATTATGAAATCGCTTACTACCAAGTTCTTCACGATTGCACTCGCTATAGTGCTTTCATGTGGGGTGTCGATTGCCCAGCCACGCATCGGGGGAACGATTACCTTTGTCCGTGCAGGAAATGATGTGACGGCCACGGTCTCAATCAATGCCGTGAACGGAGCTGACTATATTTTCGGGCCAGCTACCCTTCAGTTTACGTATAACAATACGTCCCTGGCCTATCCGGACACGCCAACTGCAGGCACCGACTATGCATATTCGGCATTCCTCGGCCCGATCTACACCCAGAAAACAGTGACTCGCCCCGCAGCCGATAAAATTTCCCTGAACATCTTCATCGACCCCGGCCTTGGCTTCACAGGACAAACCCTGACCGCTGCGCCTACCCCTCTCGTAGACATTAATTTCACGCTTGGGCCGCAAGCACCCGCCAACTTCGCGCCCAGGCCAGCAGACTTTGTATGGGTAACCTGCGAGCACTCTGGCCTTACAGGGATCACCCCGTGTGATGACAATGACGCCGACCCCAATAATGACTGCGTGCTTTTCGTTGGCGATGATGACTGTTCCGAGATGGCGAACAATGCGCTGCCGGTAGAATTGGCTACACTCGAAGCTCAAGCCGGTCCGCGTTCGGTTACGCTCAACTGGGAAACCGCTTCGGAAACGGACAACGCCGGCTTCTACGTGGAATATGCCCGCACCGGCGAAGACTTCCAGCAAGCTGCTTTTGTTGAAGGCTACGGCACCACGACCGATGCCCAACAGTACAGCATTAACATCACGGACCTCGTACCGGGGCACTATCAGTTCCGCCTGAAGCAAGTCGACTTCGACGGGTCGTTTGATTATTCCCAAACCGTTGATGCCACGGTATCGGTGGTCGGCAAATACCAACTGGACAATGCCTACCCGAACCCGTTCAACCCGCAAACCACAATCAACTTTGCGGTAGCCAAAACCCAGAACGTGCAAATGCAACTGTACGACACCACGGGCCGGCTGGTGATGACCCTCTTTGATGGCATCTCCGTTGAAAACGAAACCCAAACCGTCCGCGTCGATGGTTCCACGCTTACCAGCGGCATGTACATCGCCCGCCTGATTGGCGAAAACTTCCAGGCTACGCAAAAGCTGATGCTGGTGAAGTAGCACCGTAAGATTCTTTTTTGAAGCGCCGGGCTCTTTTGGAACCCGGCGCTTTTTTTGTTAGAACGCTCGCAGGCAAGAGCGCTCAGCCGCATTGCGGAGACGCGTTGAGACTGCTCGCTGGTTGTTAATTGTACGCTCGCAGAATTACGTAACGCCCATCCGTATGATCTGGCTGCTCGCTGTTGTTGGTTGTTCGTTGTTGATGCCCACCCTTGTATGTTTCCGTAGCAAACGGCCCGGTCTCGACCGGACCCTACGGTTGGGGTTGTCTCAGGTCTTGAAGTCCATTCCCATACATCGCACGCCGATAATTATCCTTTGCCTGGCCCCTGCAGCGATGGCACAAGACCTCGTCTTTGAACGGCAGGTCGAACCGTTCCCGGTCCTTGATTTGGAGGGTACCCCCTATGCCCTGCCCTTCACCGGCGGTATGGACAGCCCCCGGCCTCAACTCATCGATATCGATGCCGATGGGGATTTGGACCTGTTTATTCAACGCAACGTCAGTACGTTGGCTTTTTTCGAGCATACCGGCTCCCCACAAACCGCCCGGTATACCTGGCAGACCGATGCGTTTCAAGACTTGGACATCGGCCTGTGGTACCGGTTTTCCGATATTGATGCCGATGGGGATTTCGACCTGATCGGCGCAACCGAAAACCAACTGTTGTTTGGTATGCTACGGGTCTTTCTGAATGAAGGCACCCCGCAAGCACCTGACTTCGGCCCCGGTTCTGCCCCGCTCCTGAACACCACCGACGGCACACCCATTGCGTCCGGCCTGAACCTGCCTGCCCTGGCAGATATCGACTGTGACGGGGATAGCGATGTCTTTTTCACTACACCGGATGGACGTATCTCCTTCTATACCCATGATGGACTGAATGGCCAGGGGCTACCCCGCTTTACATTTGTGACCAATACCCTGCAAGATATTGTTATTGTATCTGTGGGCAAAACGGCAGATGAAGGCCGGCACGGCATCGGTACGCTTCGCTTTTTTGACCGGGATGCCGACGGCGACCTCGACATGTTTTGGGCGGATGAATTTACCTCGGGTCTCTATTTGTTTGACAACATCGGCTCCTGTGATGCGCCCAATTTCCTCGTCCCCGCCAATGATGCCGACTTTGTGCGTTTCCCCCAGAATGCCCCCATCCAAACCAGTGGCTTTAACATCCCCGAATGGGGTGACCTGAACGGTGATGGGCACACCGACTTGCTCGTTGGCATCCAGTCCGGTTTTGCAGGCATGGTGGGTACAGACCGGCTCGAAACCCTCTACTTCTATACCCAGGCATCGGATGGCTCCTTTTCCCGTGAGACCACGACCTTCCTCTCCGACCTGGACCTGGGCGAAGACACCGCCCCTGCAATGGCCGACCTCGACGATGACGGTGACCTCGACCTCCTCATTGGAAACAAGCAAAGCTATGCGGCCTTCCCCTTCCCGGCCCAGTTGGCCTATCTCGAAAATACCGGCACCCCAACCGCACCTGCTTTTGTGCTGCGTGAACCGGATTTCCTCCCCCTGGAAGAGGGGATCTTCAATGCCGCCCCCGCCCTCGCCGATCTCGATGCCGACGGCGATGCAGACCTTATCCTTGGTGATTTCCAGGGCGATCTTCACCTGTTCAGGAATACGGGTACCCCCGCAGCCCCTGTCTTCACCCCAGAACCTGAAGCCCTGGCTGATCTCAATGTAGGCAACCTGAGTGCCCCAACCCTGGCCGACCTCGATCATGATGGTGATCTGGACCTGCTCGTCGGGAATAACCGAGGCACCCTCACCTACTTTGAAAACACCGGCACGCCGGCAGTATTTCAATTTGAAAACCAAACAGATCCCTTTGCCCATATCAACCTGGAGGAACGCAGTACCCCCACCCTCGCAGACCTGGATGCCGATGGCGACCTGGACCTCATGGTCGGTGGCACGGACACCCTTGTTGTTTTCCGTAACACAGGTACAGCCCAGGCCGCAGCCTTTACCCCAGACGAAACCCTGGGATTGCCGGTTGCCCCCCAGGGCCATCCTGCACTGGCTGACCTGAACCAGGACCGCCGCCCAGACCTGTTGTTGGGGACCACCTATGGCGGCCTCATGTATGCACAAAACCTGACCCAGATCTCCTCAGCCACCGAAGAGGATATTCCTCAATCATTAGCACTGCTGGAAACGTACCCGAATCCCTTTAGGGACCACGTGCAGGTGTCCTACCGTATCCCACCGGGCCGGATGGGGCACCTGACCCTCTATAACATGCTCGGACAGCAGCTACGCAGGTGGCCCCTGGAATCGTCCTCGGGTACCGTGGTTTGGCATGGTGAGTTACCCGGAGGCATACAACACACCAGCGGGATGTACCTATTACGTTTGAGCCTTGCCGGAGGTGAAGCGATACAGCGGCTTTTTATTCGTCAGCAGTAAGACGTATCTCGGCAAATTGATCGAGGATGTACATGCCCATAGGGTGCATGGTTACCCCTTCAAGATTACAAATCAGGGCAACGACAATCCCGCCTGCTTCACGCGTGAGCACCAGCACCGAACTACCGCCTACCGCCCCGCCGGTGTGCCCGATGTAGCGCCTCCCGTTTTGATCCCGTACAGCCCAGCCCATTCCATAGTTGGTTGGCTCACCATGCGCAGTGAATTGGGGGGTAAACAAAAGGTTGATGGTGGAGGGCCGAAGTAGGGTTGCATGGAGCATGGAGCGTCCCAGTTTGACCAGATCCAACGCCGTTGACAGATACCCCCCGGCAGCCCATTTGATGCTGTTGTCTACATAGGGTGCCTCAACCAGGACTCCATTTCGCCACTGGTATTGGCGACTCCGGCTTGAGCGCTGACCGGCTTTATGCTCAGCCACGGTATGTTTCATGCCGAGCGGATCAAACACATGATGCTGCATGTAGTCGAGAAATGCCTTCCCCGATCTAGCCTCAATAACTGCACTGATCAGATTCCATCCATAGCTCGAATACAGGTACTGATGCCCCGGTTTATGGAGCAACGGCCAGTATTGAAAGGCATCGAGCGCATCCCTCACGGTTCGGTATGAACGGGTATTGTAAAACTCGCCTCCCTGATAATGCCGAATACCCGCCAGATGCCCTGCCAGTTGGCGCGTCGAGAAATACCACCGTTTACTTGGAAAAAATGGCAAATAGAATTGGACCGGCCAATCCAGATCCAGGTGCCCCTGTTCATACAGGAGGCCCACAGCAACCGACGTCATGGGTTTGGACAAGCTGGCGACCCGCATCAGGGTCTGTTGTGTAAGCGGGATGTTGGTTTCAACATTGGCCCGTCCGAGCGCCTCTGACCAGCGTAATCCGCCGGCATCCTCCACGGCGATCGCCACACCAGGGATATGATGCTGTGCCATCCAGTGTTGTAGGGTATCCCGCACGTGGGCGATGACACCATCCAGGGGCTTAGCAGGTAGATGGGCAGGCGGTTGTCCTACGACTGGCGAAACCAAAGAAACAAGGATCACCACGAGAAACCAGCCCCGATATGGCCTCTTCACACCAGATAATCGTAGTCGACCCATCAGGATCAGTCTTCTGTGGCAGAAGCCTTGGAGGCAGCCTGGATGCGCTCGATGACCATCGACAGGTCCCCGTAATCCTCTAGCATATGCTCGGCGCCAAAGGACCAGAGGCGTGCGCCATGTTTGCCCTGGGTAATACCGACAAATCCGATCCCAAGGCTCCGGGCGGCCTTGAGGTCCCACACACCGTCGCCGACATACACGACAGCGTCAAAGGCCGAGATACGGTACGTGGCCTGGGCGCGTTGGAGGGCGATTTCGATGATCTCGGACCGGACGTAGCTATCATCGGCTGTTCCGATAGGCACCCCTTCGGTCGGCAAGCCGGCTGCGCTGAGTTTGCGTGCGGCTGATCCGCTCCAGCATCCGGTTGCGAGTGCAATCGCCCAACCGGGAGTTTCTTGTAAATGAGACAAGAGGGCGGGCGCTCCGTTTACGGCCTGACAGGCCCCAGGATCAATCCGGAAGGCTTCATCCAGCAATTCAAAAAAACGGGTTTGCACCTGTTTGATCTCATTGACAAAAGGTTGCCGCCCCAGTTTCTCCTGAAAGATCTGCAGCGCCAGACCGGAATCCGTGGAATACGTATACCGAGCCCAATGCTGATCGATATTGCGGATTGAAGTGGTGTCTTCGATGGCTTCCACAAAACACACTTCGTCAATGCGGACGGAGCGGGTGAGCGTACCATCGATATCAAAAATGACCAAATTCACGTGGTTGCTTCACTAATGTTGAAAAGAGTGGGGAATAAATTACCGATTCATTTCACGCTTGATCCAAACACGGGCAAATTGCCAGTCCCGCGAAACCGTCATGGGAGAGACAGACAGGGCATCAGCCGTTTCTTTAATCGTGAGACCACCAAAAAAACGACATTCGACGATTCGACAGCACCGTTCATCCAGTGCTTCGAGACGGTGCATCACCTCATCCAGAGCGACCAGGTCTTCAGGCCGTTCATCATAAAGCACCCCTAGGGCTTCATCGAGTGGGACCTGTGACATCCTTCCCCTTCTCTTCTGACGCTTTCGATCCCGGGCATAGTTAACCAGGATGTGGCGCATTGCACGAGACAAAACGGCATAAAACTGGTTGCGTCCTTTCCAGGCAATGTTCTTCTGATCGGCGAGGCGAATATAGGCCTCGTGTACCAGCGCTGTTGGATTCAGGGTATGGCCGCTCCGTTCCTTACGCAACTGGTAAGCCGCAATACGGCGTAGCTCGTCATATACAACCGGAAGAAACTCGTCCAGCATCCGGTTCCGTGTGCCCCCGGTAGTCCTGCGTGTTCTATTATCCGTATCTGACATGAGAATCCCGCTACGGGATGAGTGTGCTGCTGCTACGACGTCGCTCGGGTACCTAATGTACGGTATGCCCAGGCATAATCCATAGACTTCAGATCTGTTTGGGAGAATAAAATAAAGGGATGCCCAAAAAATATTCAGATAGATGATGTAATTCGGGCGGTTTCGGTGCATATATGTTAAAGCGCCTTTTTGCGTGCCCAATACACTCCCGACTTAAGCCATATACACCACACATACACGCGTACTCTTATAATGGTTCTTTGATTTTGCTGTGCAAAGGTTGAACCAGGCGTTCATGTAAGGCTTGCACACAAAAATCAAAGTACTGGTATTAGAGGTTCCCTAGCGGATGGGGCCGTTGCCTTAGCTGCACCCAGTGCGCCAATTTTGGGTAGAGCTTCCAGCCAGCATCAGCCCAATGGACCTCATACTCCCAGGAGTCCTTTCTACCCACATAGCGCCATGCACATCTCATATTGGTAGAGAGAAACTCCCAGATCAGCGGCTTCAGACCTCCCACTGAAGCCGCTTTTTTTATATCGTTTTTCCGTAGTAATCGAAAGCCTCTTCCTTAACGTACCCCAGCGCCTCATACAACCGCTTGGCCGTGTGGTTGTCCCGCGCAGTCGCCAGGGTGATTTCGGCCGCGCCGGTTTCCTTGCCCCAGGCATGGGCGGCCTCCATCAACGCCTGTCCCACCCCTTGCTGCCTTGCATGCTGGTCAACGTATAAATCGTTTAACAACCAGAGCGTACGCATACGAACGCTGGAGAAATAAGGATACAACTGCGTAAAGCCCAACCCGACCAAGCCATCCTCTACTTCTCGATACGCCAAAAATACCACAGATTCATTGGCTCCTAGCCGCGCCTGGAGAAAGGCACGCGCCCCTTCTGCATCCGAAGGCTGTTCGTAAAATTGACGGTACCTATCAAAAAGAGGGACCAATAGATCGAGTTGAGGTAAACCGGCACGTTGAATTTGAAACGACATGGAGCATCCGCAGTTTATGGAGAGATCCCGGTGCTGTACCTTACCCGATGACGGATCATTGCAGGCATGATGCAACACTTGATGCTCGCAAGATAGAAAATGCGCGGCTCATCCGCGCGCGCTCCAGGTTCCCTTTATGGTGCACTCCATTTCGACCAACAACTCCTTTACCCCGGAAGAACGGCTTCGGTATGGCCGCCACCTGATCTTGCCCCAATTCGGCGAAGCCGGGCAACATAAACTCAAAGCCACCTCGGTCCTGCTGGTTGGGGCCGGTGGTCTGGGCAGTCCGTTGGCGCTCTATTTGGCTGCCGCTGGCGTGGGTCGGTTGGGCCTGGTCGATTTTGATGTGGTTGATGCCTCCAACCTGCAACGGCAAGTCCTCTACGGATCGGCCGATGTAGGCCGGCCCAAACTCGAAGCGGCTGCCGAGCGGCTCCGGGACCTGAACCCGCATATTACCCTGGACCTGCACCCGGTCCGTCTCTCCCGTACCAACGCCCTGGACCTGATCCGGGACTATGACCTCGTCGCCGACGGGACCGATAATTTCCCAACACGATATCTGGTCAACGATGCCTGCGTCCTGACCGGGACCCCCAATGTGTATGGATCGATTTACCGCTTTGAAGGACAAGTCTCCGTCTTTGCAGCCCCGGACGGGCCGTGTTACCGGTGTTTATATGAACAACCGCCCCCCCCCGAACTGGTCCCGTCCTGTGCCGAGGGTGGTGTACTGGGGGTCTTGCCGGGTTTAGTTGGATCTTTGCAGGCAACCGAAGCCATCAAGTACCTGGCCGGATTGGGTGAACCCTTAATCGGACGGCTGATGATGGTTGACACCCTATCGATGCAGTTTCGGGAAATCCGGTTGCGCAGGAATCCGGACTGCCCTGTCTGTGGCGATCGCCCTTCTCAAACCGAATTAATCGACTACGAAGCCTTCTGCGGGCTACCTCCGCGTACCCTCCCGGAGATGGATGTAGAGACCTTAAAACACCGCTTGCAAGCAGAGGCTCCTCCCTTCCTGCTCGACGTACGCACACCCGCCGAGTACCACACGTACAACATCAACGGCCACCTCATTCCCCTGGATCAACTTCAGGATCGACTCGAAGAACTATATCCCTACAAAGACCGAGAACTCGTCGTCCATTGCAAGTCCGGCCAACGCGCCGCCCGCGCCGTTGCCCTCCTCCATGAAGCTGGATTCCCAGGAGCCATCAACCTCAAAGGCGGCCTGGACGCGTGGGTGAATGGTACGCTCGCGGAAAATCTTCCAGACCGCATTGCGGACTGACCTCCAGGCACTCGCTCGTCGTTAATGGTACGCTCGCGGAAAACCTTCCAATCCGCATTGCGGACAATAGCCCGGGCGCTCGCTGGTGGCTAGTGTTGCGTCAACTATCAACGAGCCCGCGAAGCGGGCGGACAACTATCCGCTACTCCAAATATCCCTGATACATCAACGCCCGATAGGTCTGGAATTGGCCGTCATTGTAGCCTTCCAGAAAACCCACAACGGATTGAAGCAACTGCGTACTGTGATAGCCGGGTACGGCCTGGGGATGGTTATATCCTCGGAAGAAGCTCCGGATGATGACGCTATGTGCGTCATGGGGTAGATGCCCGACGTTGGTGGCAAAGGCTCCAAAGGTCCCCTGCCCCATCAGGTAATACTCCACATTGGAGGTATAAAACGCCGACAAGGTTAAGCCGTGACCCGTCATATAGGCCCCAATCTTTTGCAAGGTACTGGGCCCTGCGAGGTTACCCACAACGGGGATCACCCGATCTTCCATCTGTAAGCGTTTCAAGAACCGATACGTCCTTGCATGGGCAAGGTAATGCGTTTGCCGACCTTCCAGATCGCGTTCCAGCATAAGATCGCGCAGGTCAGGATAGGTGGCTCGTGGGGCACGGCCGTGGGTATTGAAGCGAAGCCCCAATCCGGCCTCCACGAACCGATGGTGAATACCCCGCAGGGTTTCCCACTCACCCTCAGACAGAGAGACCCCAAACCCGCGGACAGCCTCTTCAATGGCTTCCAGATCTGTTTTCAACCGGGCAGGATCAGCCGGTGTCGCGTCGAAGTACTGGACCAGTTCTTCGATCGTGGCCGCTGCCCACCCTTCCTGTACAGGTGGACAGGGCCGGCCCAGCATCAGGCAAAGGTATTCCAACCGGGAATCGGCCAGGGTGAACAGCGCTTTGTACCAGAGGTGCTGCACCACATTGTCCGAACGAATATCAATCATGAACGCCAGGGTCGGCTTTATTTGAGCCATATAGGTGAAATTTTGGCCCGGCCCTACACCGATGTATACACCGCCCTGTACGCCATGCCGCGCCAGCCCACCCATGACGTGCTGGTAAGACGTCTCATTGGAAATGAGGTTGTCGGTATCGAAATACCCCCCAGGCTCCGAAAATGCAGCGACCAGGCCGGCAAAGGTGGTGTCGGCCGGGACCCCTTCAGGATGGGAGCTTGTGGTCTGCCCCTGGCAAGCAGAAAGATTCAAACCCAGAATGAAAAGAAGAATAGAAACGGATCTAGAAAGCAAAGGCATGGAGCGTAAGGTATTAATCCAAGTTGTGTGCTATTCGTTGATTTTCAAATCGGGCCGTATTGCGTCCGCCGGGCATCGGCGGACGCAACAGTTTATGTTTCTACGTGCGGGAATGGCACAACTTGAGTTACGTACTTGTACCTCGAAGACAAATTCCCGAAATTACCAACCCCATCCTACCCCATCACACGACTCATTGAGGCTTGCACCATGTTAATGCGCGCCGTGTTGCTGGCGGTCTGCGGCTTGTTGCCGTGTACCCTGTTTGCACAAATTACGTTTCAAAATGCTTTCACCGGCATCAGCTTTTCCGGATCGCCGGTAGACCTGCAAGCCCCGCCAGATGGCACCGACCGGCTGTTTGTGGTAGAGCGAAGCGGCTCCATCTATATCATTAACGACATTTTCGGAACACCAGCCAAGTTAGCAACGCCTTTTCTCACCATTTCGGACCCCCAGTTTGTCTTTGGCGGCGAACGCGGCTTATTGGGCCTGGCCTTTCATCCAAATTATACCACCAATGGATTTTTCTACGTCTTCTTTACCGTAAACCCGACCGGCCCGATCAGCACCCGCACAGTGGTCTCCCGGTTTAAAGTCTCGGCAGGCAACCCCAACCTAGCCGATGCCGCCAGCGAACTCAAGATGATTGGGGTGGACCATGATTACGGCAACCACAATGCCGGGCAGTTGCAGTTTGGCCCCGACGGTTACCTGTATGTAGGCATGGGGGATGGCGGCAGCCGCGGCGATCCGGACGATAACGCACAGGATAAGACGAAGTTATTGGGATCCATGCTGAGACTGGATGTAGATATTCCTGACGATGATCCACCTGCTACGCCGAGTTGTAGTGACATTACCGCATACTACAATATTCCGTCCGGCAATCCCTTTGCAGACGGTGCCGGTGGCAATTGTGATGAAATATGGGCCTTTGGGTTGCGCAACCCCTGGCGATTCAGTTTCGGCCCGGATGGCAAACTCTGGGTAGGCGATGTGGGCCAGAATGCTTATGAAGAAATCAGCCTGCTCACGGTGGGCGGCAACTTCGGATGGGACGTGGAAGAAGGAGACGGGCACTGTTATGACTCAGATCCCTGGGAAGTACTATGTCATGATCCCAGCCTGATCCCTCCCATATGGGAATACAACCATCCGGGCGGTGCATCCCGTTCCATCACCGGCGGCTACGTCTACTCGGGCACGGCATGCGGGGCCGTGTCCGGCCAATACCTCTATTCGGATTACGTGACACGGGATTTTTGGACCCTGAACTACGATGCCAATGAGAACGTCACCAATACCCCCTTACCCGATAGCCCGAGCAACCTGAGTTCCTTCGGGATGGATAGGTTGGGTGAACAATACACTGTGGCCCTCAGCGGTACCCTGCGCAAACTCGATTGCTCGGCCCTCACCGGTGTAAGCCTCAAAGCCTTTCTGGCCGGACCCTATGACACCGGCGCCGACGCCATGGAGACCACCCTGAATGCAAACGGTCATCTCCCCCTTATCCAACCGTATAACACAGCCTTGTTTGATGGAACCCTGGCCGAACATGACAACCAGGAAAACCTGGATGACGACTTCCTCACGGCGCAGCCAGATGTGGTGGACTGGGTGGCCGTGGAACTCCGAACCGGAACGGATGCCGCCTCGGCTGTAGCCAAGCGCGCTGCCCTCATTCAAAGTAACGGTATGGTAACGGATTTCGACGGAGGCCCCGTACGCTTCCTTGGGGTGGCTGCTGGAAGCTATTATGTAGCCCTGCACCATCGCAACCATCTGTCGATTATGACCCCGTCTGCGCTTACCCTGAATGCAACCCCGGCCTTGCACGACTTCACGACGGCCCAAACGCAAGCCTTTGGAACGAATCCGATGCTTGAACTGGAGACCGGTGTCTTTGGCATGTATGGCGGTGACGGCAATGCCATCGACGGCGTTACGGCTTTCGATTTTCTCAACATCTGGCTTCCGCAAAACGGTACAGCCGGTTACCTGCAAGGCGATTTCAATCTCAGCGGAGATGCTACCGCCTTCGATTTTCTGACCGTCTGGCTGCCCGGCAATGGTCAGGAAAGCCGGGTTCCTGGGTAAATTTCACGCTGGTACGCTGTTTCAACATCAAACATCGTATCTTTAGGGTACTTGCACGTTCAAATCCTAAAGGTACATGACATGATTACATCGATACGCTCTTCCCTGTTACTACTTTTGATACTAGGCCTGTGCGCCCCTCAGGCTGAGGCGCAACTCACCAAGGAAATTGCATTTACCAACCTCGCCTTTGACCTGATCACAGACATTGCCTCTCCGCCCGATGGCACTGACCGCATCTTCGTGCTGGAACGGAGGGGCTACATTTACGTCTTCCCGAACGACCCTAATGTGGCCTCGGCCACCCTCTTTGGAGATTTCACTTCGATAATCTATTGCTGTCCGGAAGAAACCGGCCTCACCGGCATTGCATTCCATCCGAACTTTGCCAATAATGGCTATTTATACATCACCTATACGGCACGAGAACCGAGCTTACTCACGAGCGGTCTCTCCCGGTTTACAGTCTCTGCAACCAACCCAAATGCAGTAGATTTGAGCAGTGAAGTTAAACTCATCAATCACCGAGAATTCAACAACATACACATTATATCCGAACCCGTTTTTGGGCCAGACGGGTATCTGTACGTGGGCCTTGGCGATGGTGGTCCTCAGAATGACCCCGATAATCATGCCCAGGACCTCACCGACTTTAATGGTAAAATCCTCCGTATCGATGTAGACGGCGGAGGTAGTGAAGCAGATTGTGGTACCACTCATGGGGCCGGCAACTATACCATCCCGACCACCAACCCCTTCCATGACGGAGTTGGCGGCAACTGCGACGAAATCTGGGCCTATGGACTTCGCAACCCCTGGCGGTTTGATTTTGCTCCGAATGGTGAACTCTGGGTGGGTGACGTCGGCCAGGACGCCTGGGAAGAAGTGGATATCGTAGAAGGCGGAAAAAACTATGGGTGGAAGATTATGGAAGGCAACCACTGCCATGATCCGGCCACGGGTTGTTCGACCACCGGACTCGAACTACCGATCTATGAATACCCGCACCCAGATGGCCTCTCCATCATTGGTGGACACATCTATGCAGGCGTGGGATGCCCACAACTACAGGGGCAGTACATCTATTCCGATTTTGTAAATGGCGATATTGAATCGCTTGCCTATGATGGGACCTCCCCCCCTACACAAGCCACGCTCATTTCGCCAACTTTCCGTCGGCCTACAACTTTCGGATGGGATCAAAACGGAGAACTGTATTTCTCCCACTATGCCCAGAACCCCCCACCTTCTCCGTCGTCTGACCCAGGGCAAATATTTAAGATTGGTAACTGCCCGAGTGCAATTGTGGCTAACTTGAAGGTGATGCTGGCGGGACCATACAACCCTACAACCAATCTGATGAAGACCGATATGGTCGCTAACAAGGTGCTTCCTGCCGGTCACCCGTTTGGGGACGCAACATTTGATGGAACCCCGGTCGAATACGACGAGAACACAGGCGTACACTGGGACTTTTTCGGGAGCCACCCGGATATGGTCGACTGGGTTCTTCTCGAATTACGTACCAGCACATCGGCGGCATCTGCCGTTGCCAAACGCACGGCTCTGCTGCGCAATGATGGCCGGATTACCGATTTTGATGGCTCCAGTCCCGTGGCGTTTCCAGGTATTGGGCCGGGTAATTATTACGCCGTGGTCTGGCACCGTAACCACCTGGGCATCATGACCAAAAACGCCATCTCATTAAACCTGAACTCGTCCTTGTATGACTTTACGACGGCCCAGTCCAAGGCCTTCGGGACCAACCCGATGCTCGAACTTGAGGCCGGTGTCTTTGGCATGTATGGCGGTGACGGCAATGCCATCGACGGCGTTACGGCTTTCGATTTTCTCAACATCTGGCTTCCGCAAAACGGTACAGCCGGTTACCTGCAAGGCGATTTCAACCTCAGCGGAGATGCTACCGCCTTCGATTTTCTGACCGTCTGGCTGCCCGGCAATGGTCAGGCAAGCTGGGTTCCTGAGTAATCAACAGGCCAATACCATGGGTTTTCCTCCTCGAACGGCTTCCGTTTTACGTCAGACCCTTGAGACCCAGGTCTCGGTGCAAATCAACCTGGACGGTGCCGGCACCTATCAAAACGATACCGGCATCGGCTTTCTGAATCATATGCTGGACCTGTTTGCACGGCACGGCCGTTTTGACCTGGAGGTTTCATGCGCAGGAGACCTGGAAGTTGATGACCATCACAGCATCGAAGACGTCGGGATTACGCTCGGCCAAGCGTTTGCCCAGGCCCTGGACGAGAAGCATTTCATTGCGCGGTATGGACATGCTTACGTCCCCATGGACGAAACACTGGCCCGTGCCGTGGTAGACCTCTCTGGACGGTTTTACCTGGTCTGTGATGCCAGCTTCACCCGGCCTACCATCGGCGACCTGTCCACAGAAATGGTCGAGCATTTCTGGTACAGCTTTGCCGAACAAGCCCGCTGCAACCTCCACCTGACCATCCTCTACGGCACCAACACCCACCATCAAATTGAAGCCTTGTTCAAGGCCACAGCACGCGCCTTACGGCAGGCAGTAACCCGTAACGATGCACACGGACGCGTAGCTTCCACCAAAGGTACACTCTAACAATGGTTCATTGATTTTGCTGTGCAAAGGTTGAGCTAGGCGTTCGTGTAATTCTTGCACACAAAAATCAAAGAACGGATATAACCTTCCACACGATTGCTTTCTCAAGATACCATCGCCATTGTCGGTGCAGGCAATATCGGGCAAGCCCTGATTGGGGGCCTGCTCCGGCAAGACAACGTCTCCCCCGAACAAATCCGCGCCACTCGCCGAAATCCGGCAGCTCTAGACGAGGTCCTGGTCCGTTTCCCAGGCATTCATACGGGCACAGATAACATCGCTGCAGTGCAAGGAGCTACGGTGATCGTGATTGCCGTCAAACCACAAACTGCGGCAAAGGTCCTGGCTGAAATTGCCCCACATGTACCGATTGATGCCCTTGTCATTTCAGTCCTGGCCGGGGTGACGACGGATGCCATAACCAGCGCATTAGGTCAAGATTTGGCCGTGGTGCGTAGTATGCCCAACACCCCGGCGCTGGTTGATGAAGGGGCCACCGCCATTGCCGGAGGCCAATACACGGATGACCGTCATCTGGAGATGGCCCGTGCCCTGTTTATGGCCGTCGGCAAAGTAGAAGTGGTACCGGAATACCTCATGGATGCCGTCACGGGCTTGTCCGGCAGCGGCCCGGCTTACATCTATATGGTCATTGAAGCCCTGACAGATGGCGGCGTCAAACAGGGTCTGACACGGTCAACCGCCCTTAAACTGGCCGCCCAAACGGTATATGGCGCTGCCAAACTGGTGCTTGAAACCGGCAAACATCCCGCCATCCTGCGCGATGAAGTGACCACCCCCGGCGGCACCTCCATCGCAGCCGTTGCTGAACTGGAAAGCCACGGCCTCCGCACCATGCTGATCAATGCCGTCGCCACCGCGACCCGCCGTTCCCACGAACTGAGTCAACTCAACAAGGACGCGTAAAACGGGATGGTGACCATTATTGACTACGGCATCGGCAACCTGCGGTCTATCGAAAAAGCGTTTGAACACGTGGATGTGCCCGTTGTCCGCACCAACGATGCTTCCCTTATCGCGCAGGCCAACCGGCTGGTTTTACCCGGTGTAGGCGCATTCGGAGCCTGCATGGACGAAATACATAACCGCGGACTGGAAGCTCCGATTCGGGATGCCGTAGACCGTGGGGTCCCATTTCTGGGGGTGTGCGTCGGGATGCAGATGCTGTTTGCATATAGCGAAGAACGTGGGCGTCACGATGGATTGGGGCTGATACCGGGCCGGGTGGTCCGGTTTGATGTAGATGCTCCCCTGAAAGTCCCCCATATGGGTTGGAACCGGTTGAACCTGGAAGCACCTGATCACCCGGTGTTTAAGGACCTACCACCAGACGCCTATTTTTATTTCGTACACGCCTACCATGCCTCCGGCGTGCCCCCGGATGCTGTGCTGGCTTCCTGTGCATACGGCCATACATTCCCGGCGATTGTAGGCCGGAACAACGTATGGGGGGTACAGTTCCACCCCGAGAAAAGCCATACGCACGGCCTGCGTATCCTGCAAAATTTTGCGCAACATGTGACCGTATCTACCCCAGGCGAATGACCCACACGCCTCCCCTACGGTCTCACCGAGTATCCCATGTTAGTCATACCGGCCATCGACCTGCTCGACGGGCGCTGCGTGCGCCTGCACCAGGGCAAATACGACGATGAAACCGTCTACTTTGACGACCCCGTCAAAATGGCCAAACTGTGGCGCATTCAGAATGCCCGCACCCTGCATCTCGTAGACCTCAACGCCGCCCGTGGCGATGCCCAGAACAACCGTAAAATCATCGGCCACATCTGTGAAGCCCTGGACATCCCCGTCCAGGTCGGCGGTGGCATCCGCACCCTGGACGACGTAGAAGCCATGTTGAAAAAAGGCGTGTACCGGGTGATTTTGGGCACCGCCGCCGTACGCAATCCGGATTTGGTTTCTCAGGCCCTTGAAAAGTTCGGCAACTGCCGCGTAGCTGTAGGAATTGACGCCAAGAACGGCGAAGTACGCGTTCAGGGCTGGACCGAAGGCAGCGGCCTGGATGCCGTAGAACTTGCCGTCGATATGGAAGCCCGTGGCTGCCGCCGCGTCATCTACACCGACATCAGCCGAGATGGCACCCTGCAAGGCCCCAACCTGAACGCCTACCGCACCCTGGGCAAACACCTCAAGCGTATGCGGATCACCGCCTCCGGTGGCGTATCCGGATTCCAAGACCTGATTGCGCTAAATAGCCTGAAAGCCGTTCATGTAGACTCGGTAATCGTCGGTAAAGCCTTTTATGAAGGCATCTTCCCCTGCCAACAGTTCTGGTGCTGGAACAACAAGGACCAACTCAACCTCGACAAGTACTCTTCGGCCAAGCTCCGTGCGCCGGTCGCCGACTGCTAATTCCTCCCCTCCGCACCCGGTCTGTCATGCTGGCGAAACGTATTATTCCCTGCCTCGACGTAAACGAAGGCCGCGTCGTGAAAGGTGTTCAGTTTGAAGCCCTCATCGATGCCGGAGACCCGGTCGAACAAGCCCGATTCTACAACGATTCCGGCGCAGACGAACTGGTGTTTCTGGACATCACAGCCACCCACGAAGGCCGCCACATCATGCACGATGTGGTCCGCCGCACCGCCGACGAAGTCTTCATCCCCCTCACCGTAGGTGGCGGCCTCCGCACGCTGGAAGACCTCCGGGCCATGCTCCACGCCGGGGCCGACAAGGTCTCGGTCAATTCCGCCGCGCTACGTAACCCCTTACTCATCGAAGCGGGGGCAACCGCATTCGGCGATCAGTGCATGGTGGTCGCCATCGATGCCAAGCGCCGCGCCACCGATCCCCCCTCGTGGGAGGTTTACACCCACGGTGGGCGCAAACCCACCGGCATCGACGCGGTCCAATGGGCCCAGGAAGCCGTTTCCCGCGGGGCCGGCGAATTGCTGGTCACCTCAATGGACCGAGACGGTACCAAGATCGGGTACGATGTAGAATTACTCCGCACCATCAGCCGCCTGGTCTCGGTACCCGTCATTGCCTCCGGAGGGGCGGGCACCCTGGCACACCTCCGCGACGGCTTCACCCTCGGCGAAGCCGATGCCGTGCTCGCCGCCTCCATTTTCCATTTCCGCACCTACAGCATCGCAGAAGCCAAGGATTACCTCAGTGCCGAGGGCATTGAAATGCGCCGGTAGGACGTTCGGAGCCTGCCCTGAGCGAACGCGAAGGGTGCGACATGATCCTTATTCTCAAGGACGTACTTTGAGGCTGCCGCTTTCCTCGCCGACCACGCGGCCCACGTGGATTAGCGCCTGTCTGAACGTGGTTTTCGGGTTGGTTTGCAGATCATTGATGAGACTGCGGATGATGCCGCTGGTTACGCCCGCTCCGGTCATTTCGTCCAGGGTCTCGTAGTAGTGGGCCTGGGTGTAGCGGTTGCCGTTGGCTTGTCCTTTTTCCATCAACCGTTCCCAGAAATCGAACAAGTCCAGATCCGGGTGTTTCTGTTGAATGGCCGACTCGGTAATCAAGCCGATGGTAGAGCCGCAATGGTAGAAATTTCGGGATTTCCCCAGTTCACGCGCAATGATGAGCCGGGAGTTGCGAAGGCCGTCCACACATTCATCCAGGGCATCACTGTATCGGTCGTATAACCCGGTTTCATCCAGGACGCCCAGGGCATACAAACTGCGTAGGGCAAAAGCATCGGCCCCGCCTTCGTGCATCCAGGCGGCCTGGCCTTCCTCATGCCGGACCAACTGACTGTTCCACAAGTGCGCGGCTTCGTGTGCAACGAAGATCAAAAACTCGGCCAACGGTTCTTCAGCTTCTTCCCGCCAGCCCTGCCCTTGGACCGAGAGTTGGATCAGACCGGGCAACGTCCCCCCGGCGTAATTCCACGTGTGTTTCGTACCGGGGTCAAAAGAGAAATATACTGCCGGTTTCTGCGCCAGGGCGATCCCCGTCTGCTCCGTGTAATACGCAAAGAGCTTGGGCAGGTGGGTGTTGAGCTTGCGTCTCATCCACCCCGGCACCCCGCCATCGATAATAGCCAACATATGGGGCGATTGGAGTGGCCCCTGTTGACCAAAATATACATACGTGCCGAAGTCCAGATCGTGCGTAGTAGCGGTAAATGATTTGCGAAAGACCCGCCCATTCCACACCATATGTTCGTCCACTGCCGGCATAAACGTCAGTTCCAGTCCGGGCTCCACAAATTGCCCTTTATATTCAACAGCCACATCCAGATGGCCCGTGTATAGCAAAGTACCGCCATCGGTAAAGGAGAAGTTGAGGGCATACTCCTTTTCCAGTTGGCCGTAACGGGACGAAAAACGGACATCAAACGCATCAAACGGCACCCCATGTGCGGCCCGAATCACCTCGTATCCGTCCTCATGCGTAATGGACAGGTCTGAGGGCCCCACTTCCCAGGCCCCCTTCCGAAACAGATGGATGTTGGTGATAAACCGTACAGCCGTTACGGGCTCAGGCAGCCGATACCGCACCACCCAGGCATCCTCACCCTTCAGGTGCTCCACCCGAAGTTGAATGGGCGGCCCTTGCCTGGACCCGTTGGCCTTAGGATTGCACGACCAAACCAGAACGCAACATAAAAGCACGAAGTAGCGCATGTAAGAAAACAGATTTACCGCCTAATCAAAGCCTCTTTGCCCCTCACCGAGTCAATACTCGGCTCAGTTCAGGAGCTACAGCCCCCTACAGGACGAGATCAAGGGCTTCGGAGACGTAACGAACGCCGTGCAGGGTAATCCCGTCCGGGGCCTGCGTGCCCTTGAGGTTGGCCTTTGGAATCAGGGCCTGCTCAAACCCGAGCTTGGCCGCCTCACTCAGCCGCCGGTCAATCTGGCTGACGGTACGGACCTCGCCGCCCAAGCCGACCTCGCCGATCAATACCGTACTGGAATCTGAGGGGATGTCTCGCAAGCTGGATGCAACCGCAACAACGATCCCCAAATCAACGGCCGGCTCCTCCAACCGTACGCCTCCGGCTGCATTCAAAAATACGTCTTGATTCGATAAACGCAAACCTGCCCGTTTTTCCAGGACCGCCAACAGCATTTGTAACCGCCGGTTGTCAAACCCCGAGGTGGTACGCTGGGGCGTTCCGTAGTTGGTTGTACTCACCAGCGCCTGCATCTCGACCAGGATCGGCCGGGTGCCTTCCATCGAGCAAACGACGGTAGACCCGCTCAGGCCGTAATTGCGCTCGGAGAGAAAGATTTCGCTCGGGTTGGCCACTTCCCGCAGGCCGTTGGCCCGCATCTCGAACAACCCGATTTCATTCGTCGACCCAAACCGGTTCTTGACCGTGCGCAAGATGCGATAGGCATGGTGCCGGTCCCCTTCGAAATACAATACGGTGTCCACCATGTGCTCCAGCACACGCGGCCCTGCAATCAGCCCTTCCTTTGTGACGTGCCCCACGATGAACGTTGCCAGCCCCATGCCTTTGGTCATCTGCATGAGCGCTGCCGCCGATTCCCGTACCTGGCTCACCGAACCCGGCGCACTTTGCAGGTGCGGGCTGAACACCGTCTGGACGGAATCCACAATCATCAGGTGCGGCTCCATTTGCTGGGCCGCGGCGATAATCTCCTCAACGTTGGTTTCAGCAAAGAGGAAAAACGCATCGCTCTTGACCCCCAACCGTTCGGCCCGGAGCTTGACCTGCCGGGTGGACTCTTCCCCCGTCACATACAACACCCGATGATCGGCGAGGTACTTGCCGAGTTCCGTCATCAGGGTACTCTTCCCGATGCCGGGGTCCCCTGCCAACAGGGAGATGGACCCATGCATGATGCCCCCCCCCATCACCCGGTCGAACTCAGCCACGCCGGTTACGAGGCGGCTCTTTTCAGCCAATTCAACATCCCGCAAGCGTTTTGGCCGGCCAACCGCCCCCCCCTTGTATCCCCGCACAGAAGGCCGGACCGGGGGGGTACGAACGGTCTCCTCCACAAACGAATTCCAGTTGTTACATCCTGGGCACTGCCCCATCCACCGGATGGATTCATGTCCGCAGGATTGACAAACGAATTTGGTCTTCTGTTTTTTGGCCATTGGAGGTTGGTTAGGGATTTACTTCGTGAGTCGCTACGCTCGTTTGTTGTACGCCCATTCCGTGGGCTCGGTGTAGCTAAACGAAGGCCAACAACTAACCAACAACAACCAGCGAGCGCCCCAGTGTTCCTTCCGCGATGCAGGCGGCCAAACTTTTCGCGAGCGTTCAACCAATACGTCCTAAAATATAGCATCCACGGGGACTTCAATGCCGGTGCCGTCATCACGAACCACGCCTTCGGTGTAATACCTGGGCTTCTGCCCCAGCATGAGCACCACGATGGTCTGCAAAGCCGGCAATACGACCCAGCAGGCCGGAACACCGGTTTTAAGGTAGATTTCAGCCTTCTTGATCAGGTCGTCAATGGACTGACTCGGAGAAATGATTTCAATGGCCAATAAGGGAGGCTCGGTTACACGTGGTACATCGTCTGACCAATCGGGTTCGTAATATGCATATACGCACAGGTCTGGAACAAGGTGATGATCTCCAAGCTGGAGTGAAAGTTCGGACAACACAGCGTACTGCTCATGCTTTGCGAGTGCAATGAGCAAACGCGACTGCGCCCACGCGTGGCTTTTTCCGGGCATCGGCTTCCCCCTTTCAGCTTCGTATTGAGACAAGGCGACTGTTTCCATTTTTCCTCAGTCGGTTTAGGTGAAGTGTGGGGGTAAGGTTTGGACCTGTGCCCGGTGGGAATGTTTCGGGGTGCGGGGTGCGGGGTGCGGAATTGGATTCTTACAAATGCAACGGGTTCCGCCCATAGGGTTTGGTCTCGACCGAGCCGTGCTTTCATTACCGTTGCACCACCACCGGGCGGGATGCGATAATGGATTCCGATACGGTTAACCGGGTCATGTAGATGCCGGAAGGTAGCGGGGTGCCCTGGGCGTTTTGGCCGTTCCAGGTCAGGGTGTGGGTACCGGCGGGTTGAGGGGCGGAGGCCAACGTGTGCAGGCAGCGGCCTTGCAGGTCATACACGTCAAGCTGTACCTGTCCAGGCTCGTCCAGTGTATAGGAGAGTGTGGTGTGTGAAGTGAAGGGGTTCGGATAATTGGGATGCAACTTCGCGTTCGCCTCCTGGGGGACCTCCTGGTTTGAGGCTGTCGCGATGTTATTCAGATCCAGCTTGTAGATGCCCCGGCCATGGGTGCCAGCCGCTATGTAATGTTCGGTGGGATGGATCTTCAGGTCGTACACGGAAACAGCCGGTAACTCTTCTCCCAAGGTCTCCCAGGTTCCTCCCCCACTGAAACTGATGAAAGCCCCCACATCCGTCCCGGCATACACTACATCGGGGTCAACCGGGTCAACGGCAAGGGCATTGACGGGTGCATCCGGCAGGTTGTCCGTGACGTCTTGCCATGTTGCACCGTAGTCGGCACTTCGGAAGATGTGCGGTTGCGGATCTTTCCATTTCAGGCCGGAGAAGGAGACGTACACGATGGACTCCGCTGTGGGATCGACCGCCACGCGGGTGACCCACCGTTGCGGCAACCCGGCGGATACGTCCTCCCAGGTCGTCCCATAGTCCCGGCTCACCCAAACATGGCCGTCGTCGGTGCCGGCATAAAGCACGTTGCTGTTCGTCGGTGCAACAGCCAGGGTTGTGATCGTACCGAACCGACTCCCCCGTTGCCAGTCGGTGAGCGACGGACTGATGGGGACCCACCTTGTGCCCCGTGTGGCGGCGCGGTATACGCGGTTGGTGCCGTAATACAGCACGGCATTGTCATTCTGATCTATGACCACAGGGGTACTCCAGTTGCGCGGTTCGGCATCGGCCGGGGAAAGTTCATTTACATAACGCGGCGCAACACCCAGGGTAATCGGAGACCACCGCTCGCCGCCGTTGCTGGTTTTGAACAGGTTGCCGTACTGGGATTCGGCATAGATAAAGTCCGAATTTTCCTCAGCCACGATGGTGTAAAAGCCATCCCCTCCGCCGCCAATACCAAAACGAAGGGGTTCCCAATCGTCGGGTTGGCCGGTCAGGGTGCGCAAACCGCCGTTGTCCTGAGTGCCCCCGTACAGACGTTCCGGGTTGTTTGGATCCAGGCCGATTTCGTAAAACTGGGTCGTCGTAAGACCCGTGGTGCGTTGCCATGTTTGTCCCCCATCCTCCGAGAGGTTGATCCCACCATCGTTGCCGTCCAACAAGTACTGCGGGTTTTCCGGGTGAAAGGCCAGGGCGTGATGATCCACGTGAAAGACCGAGTTGCCGAGGGTGGTTTCCCAGGTCACGCCTGCATCCATCGAATGCATGAAATCAACATCCAGAACAAACACCTCGTCCGGGTTGACCGGGCTTACCCGTACCTGCCCAAAGAAAAAGCTGAAGGTAAAACCATCAGTTCCGTTCTGGATGCGCTGGTCTGGATCGACATCTACCCATAATACTCCGCCATCGTTCGTCCGGTATAGACCGACGTAGAACCTGCCATCGTTATACAGCGCATAAAGTACCTCTGGATTGCCCTCCGAGATGGCAAGACCGATGCGCCCAACTTCAACCTGTTCTGCATCCGGCAATCCCGTTTCCGGGCCAAGGCGCGTCCAGGTCTCTCCGCCATCCGTAGTCTGGAAAATGCCGGAGGTGGGGCCGTTGAGCCGTGCCGCATCCGGGTAACGCACCCGTTCCCAGAACGCGGCATAGAGGACATCCGGATTGGTGGGGTGCATCACCAGATCAATCGCGCCGGTGGAATCAGAGACGGCCAGCACATGCGTCCATGTCTCACCCCCGTCATCGGTCCGAAAAATGCCGCGCTCGGGATTAGTGCCGAAGTACGACCCGGCCGCAGCCACAAACACCCGTTCCGGGTTCGCCGGGCTCACGAGAATCCGGCTGATGCTGACGGTCTCTTGCAGTCCCGAAAATGCCCAACTTGCCCCGCCGTCTACCGACTTATAAAGCCCGCCTCCGGCCAGGTTATTGGCTGTCGGGTTGGCTTCACCGGTGCCGACGTACACTACCCCGGACTGCACCGGATCGACAGCCACATCACCGACGTTCAGGATGGGTTGTGCGTCGAAGACCGGCCGCCACGTACGCCCGGTATCTTCCGACTTAAACATGCCCCCCGTCGCCGCCCCGGCATACACAATATTGGGCTGCAAAGGATCGAAAGCAATGTCTGTCACGCGCCCACTGAAGTTGGTGGGTCCGGCCAACGTCCAGGTGCCAAGGGCTTGGCCGGTCTTTGAAACGGCCTGCATGGAACGGACATGCGCCTGTGCGTCCCGGTAGGCATTTTTGTCCCAGGCATCGTGGGGAAATAACCGTTGCGCCACGGCCCAATCCGAAGGCCGGGCTTTTTGGTCCAGGACCTCGATAACGGAAGATTCCGGGGCACGGGCCGGTGTGATCCACCAGATCAGGCCCGCGATCATCAGGAGACAACAGACAAGATATTTCATGAGTAAGCGGGTCAGGGATGGTCCGCCGGAAGTTAAGCGAAGAACCCACACTGAAGGAGGGAAAAAAATCCCCCATCATGCAGCGCGGTGGGCGGCGACGTGTCAGGCAAACACCCGTTCGATGGCTGGCCCGAACGGCGGGTACAATACCCCGCACTCGGTGATGATTGCCGTGATAAGACGAGCCGGGGTAACGTCGAAGGCCGGGTTATAGACCGGCATCGCATCCGGCGCGGTTTGCGTGCCGAACCGATGGGTGATCTCGCGAGGGTTACGTTCTTCGATGGAGATGGCCGCACCAGCGGGAGTGTTCAGGTCGATGGTTGAGCGCGGGGCCGCCACGTAAAACGGGATCTCATGGGCTTTGGCAAGCACGGCCAAAGTGTAGGTACCGATTTTGTTGGCGGCATCCCCGTTGGCCGCGATACGGTCAGCCCCCACAATGACGGCATCCACCCGGCCCTGTTGCATGACGTGACCCGCCATGTTGTCGCTGATGAGCGTGGCCCGGATGCCCATTTTCTGCAACTCCCATGCCGTAATCCGGCTGCCCTGAAGCAAGGGCCGGGTTTCATCCACGAACACGTGCAGATCCAGGTCGTAATCGATGGATAGGAACATCGGAGCCAGGGCAGTGCCATACCCGGAGGTCGCAACACCACCTGCGTGGCAATGCGTCAGCAAGGACATCCCCTTGTGGAGCAACTTCAACCCATGTTCTCCGATCCTTCGACCAGCCTCCTGGTCTTCGACCTCGATGGCCTGTGCTTCTTCCAGAAGGTGTTGTTTCAACTCAAGGGCTGCGGCTTCGGCATGTCGTTCAACAACACCCCGCATCCGTTCGAGGGCCCAGAACAAATTGACCGCTGTAGGCCGGGTGCCGGCCAGTAGCTCAATGGCCGTACGGGCAGTAGCTTGCGGGGCGGTATCCCCCGCTGTGATGGAAAGGACCACCCCATATGCCGCCGCATTGCCGATGGCCGGCGCCCCCCGGACGCGCAACATGCGGATGGCTTCGGCCATTTCGTCCGGGGTACGGAGCGTAAGCCAGGTTTCATGTACCGGGAGTTGTGTTTGATCGAGAAGGGCTACGGCTTCTTGTTGAGCGTTCCACTTGAACGGTACAATCATAAGTTTATTTTCTAAGTACGTGGACCGCATTACATATAACTACCTTGTCATTGCGAAAGCACGGAGTGCTTGTGGCAATGACCGTTAAATACGTCCGGGTACTTATAAGATTTTTATTCATTATTTCTATTTCCAAACAAACCTGTCCACAAGGTAGGATGACCCCACTCAATCCGGACGCCGCAATTGTACGGCCATTGCGGCTACGAGGGCTGCGGTTTCGGCGCGGAGGCAGCGGGGGCCGAGGGAAACGGGGGTCCATCCGCTTGCCTGGGCCGTGGTCACTTCCTCTGGCGTAAAGCCGCCTTCAGGGCCGATCAGTATAACAACGGGCGCATCGGCAGGCAAATCGTCCAGGTGATGGTGCAGGCCCTCCTTGAGGACCGTCGTTTCGTGGGCAATGAACCGAGCCGGGGAGGCTGGTGTCTCTTTCAGGATACTTTGTATTGGCTGAGGATCGGCAAGGTGCGGGAGGCGAGAGCGGCCGCATTGTTTCATGGCGGCGATGAGCAGGTTCCGGGCGCGCTCCGGCTTGAATCGGCTGCGCTCCGTACGTGTGGTGTACAAAGGGATGATTTCCGTTACCCCTAACTCGACGGCTTTTTCCAGAAAGACCTCAAACCGATTCCTATTTTTGAGCAACGCCAGGCCAATCGTACAAGCAACGCTCGGCTCCCCCACCTCCTGACGGGTTTCCAGAACTGTTCCCGAGGCATGCCGTGCATCCACCACATCCAGCCGCACCCGATACCACCCCCCTTCCCCATCGACCACCACTACTTCATCCCCGATCTGCTGGCGCATGACTTTCCCGGCGTGCCGGGCCTCGTCCGGGGGCAACACAAGCTCAGAACCGTGGAAGTTTTCGGGGGGAGCGAAATAGATATGGGGCAAACTACGTGCGGCGTGCGACGTGCGACGTGCGACGTGCGATTTTCGGGACTTGCTCATACTTGAAAATAGGATGTTTCATCCATACAATGCACGGTCCGGTCTCGACCGGACCCTACGGTGGGGAATGATTCGTACGCCGCACCCCGCACTTACAACCCGAGTGTCATACCAACGTGGACTTTGCTGCTCAACCCCTCATCGGCATTGAGGGCGAGGCTCAGGGTGAACAAACCGGCATTGGTGCCGAATTGTATGCCGAACCCGTACCCAACGAGCCATTCCCGCTGTACGACCTCAGGGGTTACGACCTCTGGATCAGTATCAGGGCGACGGAGATACCCCACATCCGTAAAGGCAAACAGGAACGAGGTGCGGTCCAGCAAATACCGCCACTCCACAACGGCCCGGCCCACCACATTGCCCTGAAATTGTTCTTCGTTGTACCCCCGCATGGATTTGGCCCCACCCAACCGAAACAGTTCACTTTCATCATAGCGATCACTCTGTAGCAAATAGGCATCCGCTCCAACGACCAGCACCTGCCGCCGGAAGGTGGGCACAAAGGTGCGGGTCTCCATCGTGAGACGGCGTTGCCGCAGGACTTCATCCACCAACGCCCCGGTTGGGTCCTCTTGCAAGCGAACTTTTCGTCCCTCCTCCAGACGGGATGCAAACCGCCAACCCCGGCTGGGATTAAGCCGTCGATCCAAATGCTGAAACTGGAAGCCGACGCCCACAAACCAGGCATCGGCACTCGGGACGGTGGTGAGGCTGTCCACTGTGGGGCGCACCACTTCCCGGCTCAGGCTCACGATGGTTTCCAGGTTCTCGGCCACACGGTAACCGGATTCAAACCCATACTGCCGGGTGCCGTAGGTAGAATCCTGCTGCAATCCATCAAAATGCCCACCGATACGAAATGGTAACCCAAACATGAACGGGCTCCCGGCCTGCACCTTAATCCGCGTAATCTGATTGGGGAGCCGGTTGAACTGAAAACCAAATTCGCGCCCCCCGCCAAGTACATGCCGAAGTAACACATTGATGTTGCCGACCAATGAGCCGCGGTCGCCGGACTGGGCCCCCGGCAGGTACCCAAGTACCACATCAAACGCCCCCGGTGCATCCTCATCCAGTTGAACCCGTAGCACAGCTTTCCGATTATCATCAATGCCCAGCCCGATGGAATGAATCTGTTTAAATATCCCGGTTTCCTCCAAACGCCGCCGAATAGCTTCTGGATCATATGCCAGCAAGGGCCTGCCTTTCTTGAGCCCGGCCACACGGGCTACATAATCTGGCGTTGTGCGCCGCCCGCCCTGCACCACCACATCGGCCAGTTCCAGGAGTTGCCCTTCCGTAACTTGAATATGGACATCCATCGTAGGCGGATCGGTCGAGGTCAGGATGAGATCCGAAATTTTCGCCTGTGCCAAGACATAGCCGATTTCGTCGTATTGGGCAAGCAAAGCCTCCAAATCCGCTTCCAGAACGGCCTCCTCCAACACCTGACCGGACCGTTGAGAAAAACCGTCCAGCACCCCCCGGGGATCGAAGCGGGTAATGCCGTGCAAATGAATCTCGCCCACTTCAACCCGGCTGTCACGAGTTAGGTATATGGCCACACTTAACCTGGCCTGGTTGTTGATGTGTACAGAATCAACCCTGACAGAATCTACCGACGCAAAATAATACCCGGCCCGTTGTTGCTGCTTTAATACGACCCGTGCCACCTGTTGCAGCGTATCCGCCGACACGGTTGATACAAGGGGCCACTCGGTGGATTGACCGTCCAGGTAAAGCTGCCAGTCCGTAGGGATACCTGTAGCCTCTTGTCCCCAGGCCGCACCGGCCAGGCAACAGCACAAAATCATCCACAAAGAAGGCCGTACCATCATCAGAACATGGATAATGGTCGATTGTCAATGGTCAACGGGTGCCAATCATTGACAATCGACAATTGACTATTGACCATTGACAATTAACTTTACACGGAAACGTCTCCCCTTGCTGCCGCGTTCCGAGCCTAGACAAACCCACCCAAACGAAGAAGCGCCCTTTTGAACATCATTCCATCTCCTGAACAGTACAGTGCCTTTCGCAACACCCTCGCATCCTGGTACCGGTCAGTGGCCCGGTCCATGCCGTGGCGGGAAACCCGAGATCCATACTGCATCTGGATTTCGGAGATCATGCTGCAACAAACCCGGGTCGATCAGGCGCGGCCCTATTACGAACGGTTTATGACGCATTACCCAACAGTCGAGGCCTTGGCTTCAGCTCCGTTGGATGAGGTCTTGCGGGTTTGGGAAGGCCTGGGGTATTACGCCCGTGCCCGAAACATGCACCGGGCCGCACAGCAAATTGTTGACGAACATCAGGGGGTCTTTCCGAGCACACCAGATACTTTCCAGGCCTTACCGGGGGTGGGTCCCTATACGAATGCCGCTGTTTTGTCCATCGCCTTTGATGTACCGCTCGCGGTACTGGACGGCAACGTGATCCGCGTCCTGACCCGTGCCTTTGCGATTTCAGAGGACACCCGCTCGGGTAAAACCCGGAAACAGCTCCAGCTTCTGGCCGATGTGCTGCTCAACACGGCTGAGCCCGGCGATTACAACCAGGCCATGATGGAACTGGGCGCAACGGTTTGCACGCCGAAAAACCCAAACTGCCGGGCTTGTCCACTTCGCTCGGTATGCATTGCCTTTGCCCAAGATCGACCGACAGCCTTTCCCGTGGTTTCCCCAAAAAAACCGACTCCACATTACAATATTGCTGTAGGATTGGTGTTCGATGCCGCCGGCCGTCTCCTCATCAACAAACGCCCCGAACAGGGCCTCCTCGGCGGACTGTGGGAATTTCCCGGCGGAAAGCAGGAGCCCGGCGAACCCCTGACCGAAACCTGCCGACGCGAACTCCAGGAAGAACTCGGCATCGACGTGACCGTTGAGCCACTATTTGAGCAGGTCGATCATGCCTATACCCACTTTAAGATCACGATGCATGCCTTCCCCTGCCGCATCCGGTCCGGCCAACCCCAGACCCAAAACGGTATGCCGTGGAAATGGGTGCCCCTAAATGAACTTGAGGCCTATGCGTTCCCCCGTGCGAACCGCCGGTTGATCGAGGCGTTGCATCAGCGTATACAAAACCCAACCCTGTTCGACTAGCGCCCGCGAAACGCATTCTGATTTTCGCAATACGCATTACCTGCTATGCCTACCGCATTTCTGATTTACGACAACATGACGGCCCTTGACTTCATCAGGGTGTACGATGCCCTGACCCGGCTCAAGACGATGAATATCATGCCGGAATGTTATTGATACACTCTGGCCGGTTTCTTCTGCTGTGCGTCCTTGCCAGCCTCCTTGCAACACCCGTGCTTGCCCAATCAGAACGGCAAGCAGAGGACCCTGTTTATTTGCTTCGGCAGGCTACCCAAGCCACATACGCCGCAGCCATCCGATGGGCTGAGGCAAACGCCCTCCCCACCCGCATCCGCCAACCCGACGGCTCCTTGATCGAACTCGTCGGTTTGGATGGAACCCGACCGATTTACCGGCGCCCACATAACCGGGTGGCTGCCCAGACCACCCGTACACACGTCCTCCCAGACCTTGGACTTACCGGTGCCGGATTGGCCCTGGGCTTGTGGGACAGCGGCCACCCCCTGGCGACCCACCAGGAGTTTGGAGATCGCATCATTCGGGGTGATGTCTCCCTGTTTGAAGACCATGCCACCCATGTAGCCGGTACCCTTGCCGCTTCCGGGGTGGATCCCGATGCCCGGGGGATGGCATTCGAGACCAACTTGCACGTTTACACCTGGCTGGATGATACGGCTGAAATGGCGCAGGAAGCCATTCGTAACAACCTGCTCGTCTCGAACCATTCTTACGGCCCCCTTGCAGGCTGGGAATTTGCCGATATTGAAGGGCAAGGACCGCAATGGTACTGGATGGGTAACCTGAACCTGGGTGAAGAGGTAGCCTTTGGGCACTATGGCATTGAAGCCGAGTTGTGGGATTTCCTGATGCTCGAACATCCCTTTCTGCTCCCTGTGCTTTCTGCGGGGAACCACCGAGGCGATGCAGGCCCTGGAGCATCTGAACCCTTCCGGGCGCGTGATCCCTTGTCCAATGCCTGGACGACCTACACCCTGGCCCAACGCCCCCTGCCACGGGATGGCGGGAACGAGGGGTATGATACCCTCGCTGGACGAGCCGTTGCCAAAAACCCCCTCGTCGTAGGCTCCGTCCCTGATTTTGCAGGACCAGAAATCTCGCCCAGTTCCTTCAGTGCATATGGCCCAACCGATGATGGACGGATCAAACCAGACCTCGTCGCTAATGGCGAAACCCTGTTCTCTCCCGTTGCAGCCTCCGAAATGGCGTATGGCATACGATCTGGTACGTCCATGGCTGCACCAAACGTGGCCGGCTCCCTGCTTCTGCTCCAACAGTTGGAACAGCACCTTTCAGAACACTTTATGCCCGCCGCAACCTTGAAGGGCCTTGCCTTGCATACGGCAACCGACCTGGGGCTTACCGGCCCCGACTATCAGTTTGGATGGGGCCTCCTCAATGCCGAAGCTGCCGCCACACAGGTGGCCGATCAGTTCCGAAATCAGTGGGCGTTATACGAGGGTGTTCTGGCCGATCAACAAATTCAACGGCTCAATGCCATGCTGGAAGCATCCAGCCCGGTAAAAATCACCCTGTGCTGGACGGACCCCCATAGCAACCCTACCCCCGATGAACTCAACTGGCGCATTCCCACACTGGTAAATGACCTGGACCTGCGCCTCATTCATGAGGACACCGGCACCGCCTATTTTCCCTACGTGCTGAACCCTGAACTTCCCACACAAGCGGCATCCATTGGCGACAATGTGCTGGACCCCGTAGAGCAGATTTTCCTGCCGGATGCGCCACCGGGCACCTACACAATCCACATCAGCCATAAAGACGTGCTGGAAAAGATTGATAGCCAGCCCTTCTCCCTGCTGGTTTCAGGTCTTGTAGATGAAATTCGACTGGTGACCATTGCCGATTTTTCAGCACAGGTCTCCGCCGCGGGCGTAACGTTCGCCTGGCGAACAGATCGGGAGTTTCGTGACGGGCAGTTTGAGTTGGTCCGAGACCAAGCGGGCCATTCGCCTGTACCACTCACCCGGATTTCATCCACCGGCTCCGAAAACGCCGGGGCTCAATACACCTTCACCGATGCCGACCCCGTACCCGGTCCTGGTACCTACCGACTCCTGTTTGTGCCCGCACAAGGTGATGTAGCTGAAGCCGCCACCCTCGACCTGAACGTCCCCATCTTGCGCATCGACAACCTAACTGCCGAGGCCGATCTGGAGCGCGTCCGGCTGACCTGGAACCTACCCTTTGCCTTTGAGGCGGGTACACTGGTCTTCAAACGGACCAGCAGTAATGGAACCGGCGGATTTGATCCCACTGAAACCGTAGGCCAACTCAGCTTCGAGGGGCCTTCCCGAGCCGTTACCTCCTATACGTATGAAGACCCCTTTGTACGTTCAGGGTCACACTGGTACCTGTTGATGCTCGGCAATGAGCGGTTGGCAACGATACAAGTAACGGTGCCTGTACCTGAACGGCTGGATTTGATCTCCAATTTCCCCAATCCCTTTTCAAACCAGACGGATTTGATTCTGGATATTCCGGCAAGTACCATCGTCACGGCAGACGTCTATGATTCCCTTGGCCGCCCGGTCAAAAACCTGGTTCAAAGCGAGCGGTTGCCCGGTGGCAGATACCTTTTTACACTGGATACCACCACCTGGACACCGGGGCTCTATCTGACACGCGTCATAACCTCCGAAGGAACCCGCATCCTCCCCATGATCCGTATCGAATAAAACACTATATTAAGTTCTACGTGCGACGTTCTAGGTTCTACGTTTCTTTTACCCATAAAGTAGGCGTAGAACGTAGAACGTAGAAACGTAGAAACGTAGAACGTCCTATGGATACAGGCACCATTCTCTATCTCTTGCTGATCTTTGCTTTCTGGCTGTTGAGCGGGAGAAAAAAGAAGAAAAAGAAACGGCAGATCCCAGGTACGGGATTGCCCCAACCAGAGGCCCGGCGGCGGAACCCCACACCCTTTGAGGAAATCTTGCGGCAAATGCAAGAGGCCCTGGAAGCACCACAAGCGCCCCCCCCGCCTGCCCCCAAACCTGTACCGGCCCCGGTCCACACGCATCAGAACGAAGATATGTTTGAGGCCGACCCGGTCTTTAAGGGGGACCATTTCCGGACCGCTGAGACCCAGACCTTTGATGAGCCCTTCGAGCGTAAGCCGTTACGGCAGGAGTTTCATAAGCCCACAGCAAAGCCTCTGTCAGGGCCCATCATACGGGTACCCAAAACGAAGCAGGCAAAACAGGAACATGCCCTTGGTTCATTCAACCTGCGGAAGATGAACCAGAACGACCTGCAGCGGGCCTTCGTACTCCACGAAATATTCGGGAGCCGGGGCGGCCACCGGCCCATCAAACCTTGAACGCCGGGCGCTATAATTCTTCTTCGATAGGACCGCCTTTCTTGAACATGGAGGCACCAATCGCGCCACCGGCCGCGCCAATTACGGCATAGACCACCAGTGCCAGAGCCATAAAGCCCAGGATCATCGTGGGGGTGGCAAACTGTGCCGTGGTTTCGACCATCTGTTCAAACTGCTCCTGGGAGATCTGTCCACTGTCGAGTTGATCCTGGAAGCGATCACGTGCAGCCTGTATCTGGGCTTCGGTATCAAAGGGACTTGGAATGATACCCACCATCGAAAGGATAAACGAAAGTGGGATCGTAAGCAGGTACCCGATTAAGCCCGTGAGTGCTCCCACACCGGCCCCTTCCCCACTGGTCAGGGTCAGTGCATTGTTGGTGGTATAGTGCCATACCGAAATCAGGGCGCCTACGATACCAGGAAAACAGCACGCCAAAATGCCAAGCACCTGGCTGCTTTGTGCACCAATGCCCAGGGCAGAACCCAGAATGGCCGTAATCAAACCGCCCAGGATAATGGACTGAAACTTAGGACTCATAGCAGATACCAATAGATTAGTTCTTCGCGTGACAGCTGCATTCATCTACGGCTTGGTCAGCACGCGAGGTGGAGTGATGAAATTCGCAGTGGATGTGCGTCCCAAATAATACCCTGCAACCCAACCAAATACAAACCCGGTCAGCACTTGACTCACCGGGCCATTGGCCCACATTCCAAGAACGTGCAACCCCCAATCCAACCCAACCACACCCAAAACGGCAAGAAATACCCAGGCGGTATGACGCGTCAAAAACGGATCCCACCGCCGCACTAACGGATACGAGAGGACCCCCAGAAAGATACCGCCGTAAATCCCGGTACACCGCCTGCAGACGGCCAACAGCGTCCCACCGAGGTCAAAGGTACGGCTGGGGAGTTGATGGCACAATCCTGAGAAACACCAGCGCACCCCTTGTTGCGCTGCACCTTCCAGAAAAACAGGCGAGACCACCAGGGCCAGCACGCCGCCGGTTAAGAGGAGCCAGGCGGCCCAGATGCCTTTCCGAAAAACCGGCGGTTGCACGGTTATTGCTCCCGCCAGGTCCGTTCATCAATCGGCGTGTAGGGCCGGTGCGTGGGACCCGTGTAAATTTGCCGTGGCCGATAAATGCGACGTTTGGGGTCCATGCGAAGCTCTTTCCACTGGGCGATCCATCCCGGCAACCGCCCGATGGCAAACATGACGGTATACATGTTCGTCGGGAGGCCCATCGCCCGGTAAATAATGCCGCTGTAGAAATCGACATTCGGGTACAACCGGCGGGCCACAAAGTAATCGTCGCTCAAGGCGATTTCCGCCAAGCGCTTGGCAATTTCGAGCAGCGGATCATCGATGCCCAGGTCATTGAGAATCTTGTTGGCAGACTCTTTGATCAGATGGGCGCGAGGGTCAAAGTTTTTGTAGACCCGATGCCCAAAACCCATCAGTCGAAACGGATCTTCCTTATCCTTGGCCTTGTCGATGTACTTTTGGTAGTCCCCGCCATCGTCCTTGATCATCTGGAGCATTTGAATGACTTCCTGATTGGCCCGTCCGTGAAGCGGGCCGGAAAGCGCGCTGATCCCGGCTGAAATGGAGGCAAACAGGTCGGCCCCGCTACTGCCTACCATTCGGACGGTGGCTGCGCTACAGTTCTGCTCATGGTCGGCATGCAGAATCAGGAGTTGATCCAGGGTTTGGGACAAGATGGGCGAAACTTCGTACGGCTCGGCAGGCACCGCAAACATCATATGCAGAAAATCCTCGGTAAAGGACAGGTCGTTACGCGGATAGATGAACGGCTGGCCGATTGATTTTTTGTATGAGAAGGCCGCAATCGTTTTCAATTTGGCCAGCAAACGAATGATGTTGCGGTCATCATCGTCAGATTCGGGATAATACGCAGCCAAAGAAGCCACCATCGCCGATAGGACGCTCATCGGGTGTGCGCTATGGGGCATCCCCTCGAAGAACTTTTTCATGTCCTCGTGGAGCATGGTGTGGTAGGTGACATCCTTGTAAAAGGTATCGTATTCGGCCCGGGTCGGTAACTTTCCGTAGATCAGCATATAGCAGACCTCCAGGAAGTTGGAATGGTTCGTCAGGTCTTCAATCGAATACCCTCGATGCCGAAGGATGCCTTTTTCTCCATCAATAAAAGTGATACCGCTTTCGCAGGAGCCCGTATTGCCATAGCCAGAGTCCAGCGTGATGGCGCCGGATTCTGCCCGAAGTTTACGGATATCTACCGCAACTTCATCCTCGGTACCCATAATGACGGGCAGGTCGTATTCTTTACCGTTCAGGTTTAGTTTTGCAACGGACATAGACTGTATGATTTATTTTTTATTGTGCATTGGTAATTGATGATTTGTAATTGGGTGCAAACAAACGAGTGTAGCGACTCACGAAGTCAATCAACAATCACAAATTACCCATCAACAATCACAGATATGTTCGGTTTAATATAGTCAAAAACAATACGTAATAGCGGCGAATTATGCATCGGCCCAATCGATGTGGGCAAACACCGGCAGGTGGTCTGAAGCGACGTCCGCCACCTGGCTTTTATAGGTGCCCATCTGGTCAATTTCTACCCCGCGCGCATAGATCCGATCCAGGGCCAAAAGCGGTCGTTTGGCCGGGAAACTGGCGGGCCAGTTTTTGTTGTTGTGGCGCTCGGTAAACTCACGGTCCAACTCGCGTGTGGCCCGGCAACGCCTCCAGGCGTTCATGTCTCCGAGGATCACAACGGCCCCTTGCAACGCCTCATTCCCCAAAATGGACTGCACCTGTAACCGACGGGTGCGATCTACGAGAGCCAGATGGGTAGAGACGACAGACAATACCCGCTCCCCTTCATGCAACCGCGCAACCACCGCCGACCGGCGCTCAAGCCGACCAAAATTGAGATCCACCATAAATACATCCTCAAAGGGCCACCGCGAAAGCAACACATTGCACAGGGCTCCATGCCGGTGGGCCCGTGTTACAACCCGTGCCATGTAATAGCCCAGCGCATGGGCAATATGGGCACCAGGATCTTCCTGATCAAACGGGTGCAAGGCTTCCTGCAAAGCGATTACATCGGCATCGAGGTGTTTCAGGACGTCCAGCGTTGCCTCCGGGTTCATGGCCTTGTTTTTCCCTCGGCCACGCCATCGGTGTACGTTGTAGGTAGCTACCTTGATGGGCAAATCGAAAGCCACCGCAGCGTTGTCCACGCCATGCACCAGGCCTTCCAGGTAGGGCACCTGTTCAGACAGGCGGAGGCGATGGGCAGCCGTTTCCTTGCGCTTTTCCCGATGCTGTTGGATGCGGGAATAAGACTGCTGAATGCGTTTTTTGCGAACCACCATGGACGGGATGAACGGGCGCCCCTACGGATGCATCTATAGAAAAACCCGAAGCCTACGACGTCGCCGACTCCGGGTTGGAGCGGGTGATCAGGTTCGAACTGACGACCTTCACGTTGGCAACGTGATGCTCTACCAGCTGAGCTACACCCGCAATTTTAAGGGGACGCAAGTTTACAACATTTCAACCCCCTTGTCAAGCATTTGGTTTCGATTCACACCCCCTTCGAATCGTCTACGGGTAGTGTGACGGTGGTCGAAAAGGGCCTGCCACCGGCCTGTTTCCAGAATGCCAATCCCCCCGCATTTTCGGCCAGCACCCCCAACCGAAGCTGGGTGGCCCCCAGGGTGGCTGCCCAGGCCCGAACGGCGCGGACCAGCCGTGTACCTACCCCCTGCCGCCGCGCCGAGGGCACCACGTACAATTCGTTGAGATGCACGGCACTAAACGGCGCATAAATGGGAGGCGGGTACCACGGATGAGCCGCAGCAAAGCCAACCAGTTCTCCTTCGGACGCCGCTACGAAAAGCCCGCACACCTCCGAGCGGACCCATTCCGGGAAATCATTTTGCCACCGGGCCGCGGCATCCTCAGACACCTCCAGGCGGTTATCCAATGCGGCCTGTTCCCGAAGCAGGGTTGCCCATAGTTCCGTCACGGCCTGCTCGTCTCCGGATACGGCACTGCGAATGTGAATTTCGCCCATACGGTCCTTACAACGTAACGTCTTCCGGTACCTGAAGCGGTACATTCCGGGGCTTCAGATAGCCTTGATTGACCAACAACTCGGCATTCAGGATGGCCCCACCGGCTGCGCCGCGCACCGTATTATGGGACAGGACCACAAACTTGAAGTCGAGTACTTCACAGGATCGGACCCGCCCCACCGATACGGTCATGCCACCGCCCAATTCTGCATGTCGGCGGGGCTGCGGGAAGCGGTTGTCTTCAAAGAGGTGAATCACCAGTTCCGGTGCTGTAGGCAGGTTAAGGCTGGCAATCGGGCTGTCGAACTCCAAAAAGGCACAGCTCACATCGTCCAGGGTGGCTGGCGTTTTGAGTTTGACGGACACACACTCCAGATGGCCTTCCAATACGGCAACCCGGTTACACTGTGCACTAATGCGGATCTGTGCCGGTACCACCTGGTTGTTTTCGAGGCGGCCCAACAACTTCAATGGCTCTGTAGCCATCTTCTCTTCCTCACCGCCGATGTACGGCACCACATTCCCAATGGCATCCAGCGAGGATACACCCGGATAACCTGCACCGGAGAGGGCCTGCATGGTCGTAACCTGCACAGCCGCAATCCCAAACCGATCTTCCAGCGGACGCAGGGCCGTCACCATCCCCACCGTAGAGCAATTCGGATTGGTCACGATGAACCCACCGTTGGGATAGGATTGCTGCTCAATTAGCGCGGTGTGGTCCGGGTTAATTTCCGGGATCAACAGCGGGACCGTCGGGTCCATGCGGTAGTTTCGGGCATTGGAAATGACCGGATACCCGGCTTCGGCAAAGGCTTTTTCGATAGCACCGGCCTGTGCCGCAGGCAAACCCGAGAACACAAAATCGCAATGCAACGGGGGTGCACAGGGTACAATCGGTTGCCCGGCAACATCATCCGGAATGGGCTGGTTGCCGATCCAATTGACGGCTTCCACATAGGATTTACCGACGGATCGCTCGGAAGCACCGAGGGCTGTGATCTGAAACCACGGATGATCCGCCAACAGTTCAACAAATTTTTGCCCGACGGCACCCGTCGCCCCTAGGATCCCGACGCGGTATTTTTTTACTTGCATCAACGTTACTATTGGTGATTAGCTATTACCAATCACAAATACCCAATTTTACAACCATGGTTTCTCCTCCCGCACAAACTGCACAACGTATTGACGGACGTGCCATCGCTGCGCAAGTCCGTGCCGGCCTTGCCCAATCCGTATCCGAATGGGTCACCCAGGGCCATCGTCCTCCCCATTTGACCGTGGTCCTGATCGGCAACGATCCCGCCTCGGCCTCCTACGTGCGCGGAAAAGCCAGGGGCTGCGCCGAAGTCGGCATCACCAGCGATACCCTCAACTACGCAACAGACATCAGCGAAGCCGAGGTTCTGGACCTGATCAACCAGCTCAATACGGACCCTGCCGTGGACGGCATCCTGGTGCAACTCCCCCTGCCGGACCACATCGATGAGCAGAAGGTGATTAATGCCATCAGCCCGGACAAAGACGTGGATGGGTTTCATCCCGTCAACTTTGGCCGCCTGGTCCTGGGGCAACCGGGTTTTGCGCCTGCCACCCCAGCAGGCATTATGGAAATGCTGCACCGCTGTGGCATTGAAACCCGTGGCAAACACGCCGTCATCATCGGGCGAAGCAACATCGTGGGCAAACCCATGGCAAACCTGCTCATTCAAAAGGGGACCGATGCCACCGTCACGGTGTGTCACAGCCGTACGAAAGACCTCCCCGAAATGGCCCGCCAGGCCGACATCCTTATTCCAGCCATTGGCCGCGCCGCCTTCGTCACAGCCGATATGGTCAAACCCGGCGCCGTTATTATCGACGTTGGCGTCAATCGGGTGGAAGATGCATCCCGGCCCCGTGGTTACCGGCTGGTCGGCGACGTTGACTTTGAGGCCGCTTCTGCCAAAGCCAGTTGGATTACCCCTGTGCCCGGTGGCGTAGGCCCCATGACTATCACAATGGTACTCAAAAATACCCTGCAAGCCGCCCAAGGACTGGCCCTGCGGGATTAACCGGGCCGTCTATGCCGTTTCAAGATGTATCCACACCTCAGGATTCTACCCTGACGGCGGTGGATTCGCTGATTACCACCTCCCTGAATCAGGCTTCCGAGGCCACCGAGTCTTGGCTGGATGCGGTAACCATCAACATTGCAGCCTACCTGCCCCGTTTGTTAGGCGCCATTGCCATTCTGATCGCCTTCGGTCTGATCTACCGATACGGCAGCATATTTCTGGGCCGCGTATTGCGCAGGTCACAACGGGTATCGCCCCACATTCGGGAAATTACGCTGCGGATCTTCCGCATGACGGCGTGGATCCTGGTGACCCTGGTGATCCTGAATTACCTGGGCATCAACGTGATGGCACTGCTGGCGGGCCTGGGGATCGCCGGGCTGGCACTGGGTTTTGCAGCCAAAGATACCCTCGAAAACCTGATTGCAGGGGTCACCATCCTGCTCGACGTACCCTTTGAGATCGGCGATAACATCATCGTGGACGGCACCTTTGGCACAGTCGAAACCCTGACCTTGCGCTCAACCCGTATTCGGACGCCCAATCAGGAAATCGTCATCATCCCGAACAACCAGATGATCAACCAGAAGGTCATCAACCACACAAAGCTCCCGGTCTTGCGGCTGGAAATTCCGTTCAGCATCGCCTACAAGGAGTCCCCGCAACATGCCAGGGATGTGGTACTGGCCCTCACGAAAGATGACCCCCACCTCTCCCCCACCTTGCCATCTGAAGTGGTCGTCATCGCAATGAACGATTCCAGCGTGGACCTCCTGCTCCGCATCTGGATTCATAAACCGCATGAGGAAATCCCCATCCGTGCCCGATATGTGGAACAGATCTTCAATGCCCTGCGGGAAGCCGATATTAAGATCCCCTTCCCCCACCTCCAGTTGTTTATAGACGATGCCAAAGGCCTGGCCAACTTGCCGCTACTCAACCCCGGCAAAGGATAACATCCGTAACAAAGAAAAACCCCGATGTTTAGAATCTGGCTGCTTTTCCTGCTTTCGGCCGGTTGGGCTTCAGCACAACCCCTGCTGCCGGCTTCAAACCTGCTGTTTGATGATACCGTCCTCCCAACAGTCCAAATTGACCTGGACCCCGCCGACCTGGACCGGTTGCTGGAAGTAGGGTCACAAGGTAGCGACGAGGAATTCCCTGCCCGGCTTATATTCGATAAGGGCACCGTTCAGGATACGGTGTTCAACGTCGGGTTTCGGATTCGGGGCAATACCTCCAGGCAATCGGCCAAAAAATCCTTCAAGGTCTCCTTCAATACGTTTGAACGGGGAAAAAAATATCAGGGACTGGAAAAGCTCAACCTGAATGGCGAGCACAATGACCCGTCGATCATCCGGTCCAAGCTGAGTTGGGACCTCTTCCAGACCCTGCGTGTGCCAGCCGCACGCGCCGCCCACACCCGGCTCGTCATCAACGGCACCTACTACGGGCTATACATCAACGTTGAACACATCGACGAACAATTCCTGAAATCCCGCTTCGGCAATGATGCAGGCACTCTCTACAAATGCCTTTGGCCGGCCGACCTCGCCTTCATGGGGCCCAACCCCGATGCCTACCGCCCCGGCCCAGACCGCAGACCCTACGACCTCAAACTTCGGGACCATGACGATGAAGGCTACGTAGACCTCGCTGCTTTTATCGATGCCCTCAACAACACCCCGGATGCCGTCTTCCCCGAAACCATCGAGGCAGTATTCGATGTCAACGGCTTCCTCCGTATCCTCGCTGCCGACGTAGCGCTGGGCAGTTGGGACGATTACTGGTTCCTCAAAAATAATTTCTACCTCTACCACAACCCCGGCACGGATCGATTTGTCTTCATCCCCTATGACTACGACAACACCCTCGGCATTGATTTTCTCCAACAGGATTGGGGGACCCGAAACGTTTACGACTGGGGCCACCCCTCGGAAGTCCGACCCCTTGCTGACCGTATCCTGAACATACAGGAATACCGCAACCGGTACACCTTCTACCTGCGCCGCCTCCTAGAAGGGCCGTATCAGCCGGATGCCTTGTTCCCCCGCATCGATGCGCTGCAAAACAGGATCACATCGGCCATGTTAAGTGATACCTTCCGGGGGCAAGACTGGGGCTTTTCAGTTCAGGACTTTTTCGACTCCTATACCGAAGCGCTGGGCGGGCATGTGGCCTACGGACTCAAACCGTTCATCGAAACCCGCCGTACAACAGCGCTGGCACAACTCGATGTCATCGACGTAGCCCCCATTCTCTCGGATGCCCGGCACAGCCCCCGCCGCCCCCAAACCGACAGCCCGCTCTCGTTTCGGGTATGGGTGGAAGATGAAACGGTAGACCAACTGGACGTGACCCTCGTCTATCAGGTGGGTGCAACCCCGGAACAACAACTTTCCTTACACGATGATGGACAACACGAAGATGAGGCCGCATTGGACGGCATCTTCGGCGGCCAGTTGCCTCCCCTGAACCAACGCACGACACTGACCTACCGCATCGAAGCCACCGAACCCGGCGGACGCAGACGCCGTACCCCGCCCCAAACCCTATCGATTGGGTATGATGTACCCGCCATCGTCATCAACGAGTTTATGGCCCGCAATACCGTTACCCTCGCCGATACTGCCGGGGCCTTCGAGGATTGGATCGAACTGTACAATGCCGGGGATGTGTCCGTCAACCTGAACGGGTTTCACTTGAGCGATAACCTGGCCGTCCCCAACAAATGGGCTTTACCGGCGGTAGACCTGGATGCCGGTGCATTCCTGCTCATCTGGGCCGATGAAGACGGAAATGAGGGAGACACCCATGCCAACTTCCGCCTCAACCAGAACGGCGAACAGATCGGCCTGTTTTTAGGCGAGGAGACGGACTTTGCCCCGGTTGATACGCTTACATTTGGTCTTCAGGAAACAGATATTTCCACCGGGCGGATGCCGGATGGTACTGAAGGGTTCGTGGTGCAAACTCATCCAACGCCGGGCCAACCAAACGGCATGCCCGTACCTACCCAGACGGATACCCCTGCCGCTTATTTTACCATTCAACCGCTGTATCCCAACCCCTTTCAGGATCAGACCGCGTGGACGCTCACCCTCTCCCAGCCGTCGCATGTGACTGTTTCAGCCTTTAACGTCCTGGGCCAACGCAACCTCCATCGCCCGGAACAGACCTTTTCCTCGGGTACGCACCGCATGGCCTGGAATGCTACATCTGAATCAGCCGGTTTGTATTTCCTGCACGTTGTGTTGCGGGACGATTCCGGGCGCACGGACACGGTCGTTTTGAAAGGCATCCGGATGTGAGGGTCCCGGGGGTCGATTCCAGGGAACATTTGAGGGGTCCGTACAAATTCACGTCGCACCCTGGATCAAGTCTAGGGCAAGCGGTTGCACGCTTACGCGACGGCTTTGAGGTTGGCTTCGACCTCGGCTTCAATCTCGGCTTCGACCCGGGGGTAATGGGGGCGGCCCACACTATGATAATCGAAACCGGCCTCAGCCATGGCTTCGGGTTCATATAGGTTGCGTCCGTCCAGAATGTAGGGCGTGCGGAGGCTCATTCTCACCCGGCCCCAATCTGGCCGGCGGAAGATGTTCCACTCCGTACACACGACCAGTGCATCGGCGTCATCCAGCACATCATATACGTCATGGACATACGTGATGGCATCCCCGAAAACGGTACGGGTGGTTTCGATGGCTTCCGGGTCAAAGGCCACCACCTCGGCACCAGCGGTAAGCAGGGCACGCGCCACCGAATGCGCCGGAGATTCCCGCACGTCATCCGTATTGGCTTTGAAGGCCAGACCCCACAAGGCGATACGCTTGCCGGTGAGGTTGCCGTTATGGGCGGCTATTAGCCGGTCTGTGAGGTAGGCGTACTGTCGCGCATTTACGTCGAGTACGGCATCCAGAATCTTGAACTCGTAGTCGTTCTTCCGTGCGGTACGGTGGAGGGCTTGTACATCTTTCGGGAAGCAACTGCCCCCGAACCCGAGACCGGGATAGAGAAACTTGTTGCCGATGCGGGTGTCTGTTCCAATGCCGCGCCGAACGTGATCGACATCGGCACCCACAAGTGCACACAGGTTGGCGATCTCGTTCATGAAGGTAATCTTGGTTGCCAAAAAGGCATTGGCCGCGTATTTGGTCATCTCAGCGCTTTTTTCGTCCATCACCAGAATCGGATTCCCCTGACGAACAAAGGGCTCATACAGACAGGTCATCATTTCAGCAGCACGCGGATTGGAAGTGCCGATGACCACGCGCTCCGGCTTCAGAAAGTCGTCTACGGCAACGCCTTCGCGTAAAAATTCTGGATTGGAGACGACGTCAAAATGTACGCCTGCCGCTTTGCCTGAGGTTTCAATGGCCGCCTTGACCTTCATGGCCGTACCAACAGGCACCGTGCTTTTGTCCACCACAACCTTGTAATCATTGATCATGGGGCCGAGTTGGCGGGCCACGCCCAGCACGTAGGACAGGTCTGCGGAGCCGTCTTCACCCGGTGGCGTGGGAAGGGCCAGGAAAATGATGTCGCTGGTTTCCACGGCGCTTTGGAGGTCAGTAGTAAACCGGATGCGTCCTTCCCGTAAATTACGCTCGTAGTAGGTGTCTAGACCCGGTTCGTAAATCGGAAGTTGCCCGTTTTTTAGGCCTTCAATCTTGGCCTCGTCGATGTCTACGCAGATAACGTCGTTGCCCATTTCTGCAAAACAGACGCCGGAAACGAGCCCAACGTAACCGGTACCTATTATAGCTAATTTCATGTTTGGTATACCTTTAGTGGTGGCGGTGGTTGCTTGTGCACACCTGCTAAAGCAGGATACAGTTCTCTTTCTGTCGATTAAATCGTTACAAAAAGTACGGAGTGCGGAGTGCGACGTGCGGCTGTGTAAACCACTGGCATAAAACAGGCTTGGCGGAGCATCGGGCATGCTGCGGATGGAAGCATCAGGTTGATTGTTGGCCGTTTGGTGTACTGCTTCGCGAAAATGGGCCAAGCATCAAGGCCTTCAACTATGGTCATTTTATACCTTGATGGCGCGGTGTGGGTGCTACCGCATCTGGAGGCGCGTCGGAGCGCCAGCGGTCGCGAATGACGTACCGGGGCCGGGCCTTGACTTCATCGTAGACCCGAGCCATATACATCCCGACCAGCCCCAGGAAAAACAGTTGCAGCCCGCCAAAGAATACAATCAACACCATCAGCGAGGCCCAACCGGAAATGGCGGTATGGAAGATGTATTTGGCCGCAATGACCCAGGCGGCCCCGCCAATGGCCGACAGGATCGCCACACCAAAGCCGAATTGCGCAGCAAGGCGGAGGGGTTTGTCCGAAAACGCCGCGATGCTGTTCAGGGCCAGTCGAAACATTTTGCGGAACGGGTATTTCGTTTGGCCGGCAGCACGGGGTGCCCGGTCATAGGGTACCCCGATCTGGTTGAAACCGAGCCATGCGATCAAGCCGCGTACAAACGGCTGACGCTCTCCGAGCTGCCGATAGGTTTCAATTACACGGCGAGAGACCAATCGAAAATCCCCGGTATCGACCGGTACGTCGAAGTCGGTCATCCACTGAAAGATGCGATAAAAGAGCGAGGCCGTCGACCGTTTGAACCAGGACTCCCCCTCTCGATCCCGCCTGACACCATAGACCACATCGTACCCGGCCTGCCACTGGGCGATCATCTCAGGAATGACTTCTAGCGGATCTTGAAGATCGGCATCCAGAATAACGGCGGCATCAGCGCGGACGCAATCCAGTCCGGCCGTAACGGCCAGTTGATGTCCGAAGTTGCGAGAGAAGGACACCAGCATGTAGCCCTCATGCCCGGCGGTAGCAGACCGGACCAGTGCGGCGGTATTGTCCCGGCTGCCATCATCGACAAATATCACTTCCAAAATCTCAGGATGTGCGGCCCGAAAATCTTGCAATGCAGCAAACAACAGAGGAAACACCTGCGCCTCATTGTACAACGGAATCACCAAAGCCACCGTGTGACGCGGATCTTCTGTGGGCGGCGCTGGGTTCATGTCGGGTTGGTTCGAGGATGGAGCCGGTGGATGGGGAAATTAAGTACATTCGGCGCGAATCGCCACCGGCTCGTTTTTTTGCATACCCTATGACCCTCACACGACGCTCTTTCCTGCATACCCTGCTGGGTGCTGCTGCAGTACCCAGCCTTAGCCAGGGTACCCCTTCCCGTAACGATCTGCTCAAACCCGCCCGACTGGAACCGGGGCACACGGTGGCGCTGGTCTGTCCCGCCGGCGCCATTTTTGAGGAAGCCGATCTGGTAGAGGTGGAACAAACCCTGACAGACCTCGGCCTGTTTGCCAAACGGGGCCGCCGCATCCTGAACCGCTACGGCTACCTCGGCGGCTCCGATGCGGACCGCGCCGCCGATGTCAATGAAGCCTTCGCTGACTCCGCCGTAGATGCCATTTTGGCCGTCCGTGGCGGCTGGGGATGCAACCGCATCCTGGACCGGCTGGATTTTGAGGCCATCACCCAAAACCCCAAAATCCTGATGGGCTTCAGCGACATCACTTCTCTGTTGATTGCCCTGTATGCCCGCACCGGCCTCGTCACGTTCCACGGCCCCGTGGGGATCTCGACGTGGAGTGATTTTACGGTATCGAACCTGCAACCCATCCTGTTTTTTGGCGAAACCCCGCTGCTCCAAAACGCAACCACGCCAGCGGCCGAATCCGTGTTGTCCATGCAAGGCCTCGTACATACCATCCGGCCCGGCACGGCCCAGGGACGGCTCGTGGGCGGCAACCTGACCGTCCTGACCGCCATGCTGGGCTCGCCGTACATGCCCGACTGGACCGATCACATCCTGTTCGTCGAAGACATAGACGAAGCCCCCTACCGCGTGGACCGTATGCTGACACAGCTCAAAATTGCGGGGGTCCTCGACCAAATTTCAGGATTCATCTTCGGCCAATGTACCCGGTGCGATGCCGATGAAGACGAAGAATCGCTAACCCTCACACAACTCTTCCGCGATCACATTCGCCCATTGGGCATCCCCGCCTGGCACGGCTCAATGATCGGCCACATCCGGGATAAGTTCACCTTGCCCCTGGGCGTGAAAGTAGAAATCAATGCCCGCCGTGGCACCATTCAGTTGTTGGAACCCGCCGTCATTTGACGTGCGACAGCTTGCCCTAGACTTGATCCAGGGTATTACGTTGGGTTGCCCTGAATCATTCGGGTTTATCCGAAAATGGGCATCAAACAGGAATGTGATATGAATTGGGAATATGCCCGTGATATATGCCCGGCAGCACCCCGTAGGGACACGGCCTGCCGTGTCCGCCTACCCATGTCCGCCTTGCCGCAATTACTTCACGAGTGTGAGCGTCCGATGGGCCTGAAAGGTCTCGCCTTCGAGGCGGAGGAGGTAGGTGCCGCTGGCGAGGCCGTCGGCGAAAACACCCAGGGCCTGGGTCTGATCGGCAGGCAGGAGGCCGGAGAAAAGGGTGCGGGCGAGGCGACCAGTGGCATCATAGAGGCGCACATAGACCTGCTGGGGGGCGCTCACGGCAAAGGAAATGGTGGCCGGCTGAGCTGTGGTGAAAGGATTGGGATAAACGGGTTTGAGGAGGTAGCGCCCGACCACGCCTACAGCCAACTCAACCGTTTCAGAATAGGCAAAGGTGCCGTCGAAGTCGATTTGTTTGAGCCGAAACCGATGGGTGCCGGGGTCAAGCGCTGGCGTTTGGAAGGTATAGGATTGCGGTTCGGCGGTGGTCCCGGCCCCGGCCACAAAGCCGAGGGGTTGCCAGAGCGCGTTCGCCAAATCCGTTGGTAATCTCCGCTGTGCTTCGATTTGGAAGCCAGCGTTTTCAGATTCGGAGAGGGTGCGCCAATGCAAAAGACCGTGGCCGTTTTGGAGTTCGACCCCCATGTCTTTCAGTTCCACGGGAAGAACCACACTGTCGTCTTCAAACCCGTTGCATCCATCTTCCGGATCGGACTGAATGGTAAAGGTATCGTCCGAGTATTCGCAGCTGACCCATGTCAATTCCGACATCTGGGTCACATCGGTTACCTTGAATCGCAGAACGGCAAGATCCACATAGTCCGTGTTACTGACCGGTGTGCCTGCGCTCGGTGCGAAGATAAAAATATTGAGTGAAACCCTATTGCCATCGGGACGCGTAACGGTAGAGTTGTTATAAAACGGTGTATCGAACCCGGTGAGATATTGATAATCTCCATCTTCCCCTTTGACCGGCGTATCGGCCATAGACAGGGCTTGATTGTTGAATTCAAGCTGGAACGAACTTGGACCGAGATTGAATGCGGGATCCGTATTCGAGCGCAGTTGGACAGTAACTTCCAGGGTTCGGCCATCCTCTCCGTCGACCAGGGCAGACACCAGCCGTCCAAACATGGGTTGTGCCTGAACGAAGTCTACCGTGAACATCATCAAAACGAAGCAGCCGAATACGCCAAGGGTATGACTTAAGTGTTTATGCATTTTATAGAGGTTATGGTGGTCAATAAGAACACCGACAATATAATCAAATACCCATCGGCGACCACAGGTTTTACGATCAATTCAATGCGGTAGCAACCACCAGGCCGATGAAGAGCAATATGACACTGTAAAAAATACCCGCTGCCATATTGCCCTGTTTGATTTCCTCGATAAAGTCAATGCGCTTAAACAGGAACTTGTCGATCAGGATCAACGCGGTGATACTCACGAAAAGCGCGATCACGGCATAGACCAGATTGATCAAAAGGAACGTGACGGTTTGTTGCAGGGTGGTGAGTTCCATCATGGGTGATATCCACGGGTTTGAACCGGAAACGGCGTCAACGGCAGTTCACGGCTCCACCCGATGGCGTAGGCCGTGAGGCTGTCAATGGTTGACGCATCCAGGTATTTTGATGAGTGATGCATGACGTCGCGCGGGGCATAGTTGCGCCCACCGGTAATGTTGTACAGATCGTCCGCGCCGAACAGGTGCAAGGCTTCGTGGGCCTGCACATACGGTACGGCATCCCAGTATTTACGTGCTGGCTTGCGAAGCAGATAGGCATACTCGGCATCGTCGGCACAGGGGGTGCGGCAGCGCACGGCATAGGAACGCGATTTCAGCCCGATGTGCAATAGCAAAATGGCCTGATCGGCATCTTCTTCCCGAACCAAGGTGCGGAGCATCCCATTCACTGAAGCGGCCCCTTCCAGGCCGGCCACCCGCTGGGCCAAGTTGTAGCCCACCTGCAATTCGTCGATATTGACTTCCTGGATGGCCTTGCGCAACCAGGGGTCTTTTCCATAATGAAAGATGCGGCGCACAAACGTGAGCGGGGCGACCCCGTATTCCTTTGCCTGACGATGCAACCAATCTTCTACATGCGAAAGGCTGTTCAGTACAAACTCGCGGTTGCGGCTGCTCCAGGTACTATGCATGCCGTCGTCCACCAGGACGTAGGCAATGACCACTTTACCCTGGAGATGCTCGCCCGGTCCGAGGCCGGGTAAGGCCAGATAAAGAGTATAGGTATCCCGCTCGGAATCTTTTTTTTCGATACGGCCCAGGACTTCATCCAGCCGGTATTGTAACCGGTCTTTTTCGTCGTCTCGGGCATAACTGAGGCCGGTGTGCAGGGTGGTCTCGGCATCGATGTATTGCCAGAGCGCAATGTGGCTGAGGGCCTTGAGTTCGTAGGCCTTGGTGACGTAGGTAGAGTCGAGGCCGGTGCTGTCTTGCGCCGCTTGCAGGGCTGCATTCACCTGGTCCAGAGCCTCCAGGTACCGCTGCTCGTCGTAAGCCAACTGGGCCGCCTCATACGGCTCAAAAAAAGCCACCCACGCACGCCGATAATCCAGCCGCAATTCGGGTGGCGATAAAATATCCCCCCAGAAACTCACAAAGATGAGCCACAGGACAAAGAAGATCAAAAAAATGCTGCAACCGCTACGGAACGACATCTTCGAGTATGTACACAGGGACTTTAAAGACCAAGGCACATAATATAGCCAATCGTCCGTTATATCCTTTTTATTACGTGCTTAACAGGTGCTCCAGAAAAGCACGCCCGACACTTTCCAGCGTGGCATCGTGCTATATGGAGGTTCACAGGTTGTTCCTTTCGGCCCCGACCTCTATGCGCCCGCATTGAGGCTTTATGGACTTGATCCACCCTAACGGTACCGGTCGAACCAGGCCAGGATGTGGGCAACCTTCGCAATCAGGTTACTGGGGCGTGCGGCAATCCCGTGTCCGGCACCAGGGATGCGGACCATCATCGTCTCCACCTTTCGGAGCTTGAGGGCCTGATAGTATTGCTCAGTCTCAGATATGGGCGTACGGTGATCGGATTCCCCCGTAAGCAACATCGTGGGCGTGTTCACATTGCCAACCAGTGAGATGGGGGAGCGCTTCATGTAATGCTCAGTGTACTCCCACGGTGGCCCTGGAAACCAGTATTGGTAATAGAAATTGTAGCTGTCTGACGTGAGCGCAAAGCTGTACCAGTTGATGACCGGTTTGGCGACCACAGCCGCCCGAAACCGATTCGTCTTCCCGATGATCCAACTGGTAAGCACCCCACCTCCACTCCCTCCGGTCACAAACAACTGCGTCGGATCAATGTACCCTTTTGCAATAACGGCTTCCACGCCGGAGATGAGGTCGTCGTAATCCTCACCCGGATAGTTGTGATGGATCAGGTTGCCGAATGCACCACCGTAGCTGGTGCTGCCACGCGGGTTCGTATAGAGCACCACATACCCCGCCGCTGCATACAACTGGACCTCCGCCGAAAACCGGTCTCCATAGTTCGAAAACGGCCCGCCGTGGATTTCCAGTAACAAGGGGTACTTCTGGTCTGAATTGAACTTCGGCGGCTTGACGATCCAGCCCTGAATGCGCCGGTCATCAAACGATGACGTGTACCACAGTTCTTCCACCTCGCCGAGGGTTTTGTGACCAAACAGGTCGTCATTCAGGTGTGTAATCCGCTTGGCTACTGCCCCCACCTGCCCGACGGCTACATCCGCCGGATGGTCGGGACGGGAATGCGTAAAGGCAAACCGACCTGTAGAAGCCACCGAAAACGCCCCACCGGCGTAGGGCCGCCCAATCGACATGCCCCCTACGTCTCCAGCCAATACCTCCGTCTCACCGTCCAAGGTGACGTGTGCCACTTTGGTGTTGCCCTCGTCATCATAGCGCACGAATAGACCTTTTCCGTCGGCCTGCCACACTGGGGCACTCACGCTGCGGTCCAGGTTTTCGGTCAGGGCACGTGGATTGGTGCCGCTGCGGTCCATCACGTAGAGCCGCGTGACCTGGTAGCCCTGAAAGGTGTCGTCGTAACCAAGGTAGACAATGTGCTGCCCATCCGGCGAGACCACCGGGTTTCGGTCCGGGCCGAAACGATCCGTCAGGGCCGTGATCTGTCCGTCGGCCAAAGTAACCGCATACACTTCCGAGTTGCTCGGCTCGAATTCGGCATTCTCATGGCGGTTGGCCGAAAAGACAAGGGCTTGGCCATCGGGAGTCCACGAAGGGGTGCCGGTGTGGTTGTATGGCCCCGAAGTCAGTTGCCGAGGGGTGCCACCCTCTGCGGGAACGACAAATACATGTGTGTAGGCATGCTCCAGGTACCCGGCTCCATCGGCCCGGTATTTCAATTTGGTGATCACCTTCGCCGGTTCGGCCCAGGTGGCCCCCTTCGGTTTTTTCGGCATCCCGGCAAAGGAATCCTCAGGTTCAAGGACTTGCATGGTGAAGGCAATGTGTTGCCCATCGGGACTCCAGGCCAACCCACTGGGGCTGCTCGTCAAGTGTGTCAGCCGGGCAGTTTGGCCGGTATCCATCCAGCGAAGATAGAGTTGCCGCGAGCCGTCGGCACTGGAAACATAGAGCAATTTGCTGCCGTCCGGACTCCACCGCGCCGAGCTGTCATTTTCGAGACCGGTGGTAAGTGGCCGGTGGTCGGTGCCGTCGGCATTGATGATCCAGAGGTTGGACCGCACACGGTCCGTCATAATGTCCATGAACCGCCGCTGGTAGACGATCCGGTTGCCATCGGGTGAAATCTGGGGATCGGCTGCATATTCGAGTTCAAAAACATCCAGCGGCTGAAAGGTATCGGGCTGTGCGGTGACCCCTGGTGGCATACACAGATAACAAAGCCCCAAAAAGAGACAAAGACGGGCGTTCATGGGCGTAGCGCCGATATCCAGCGCAGGTTTGGTGTCAGAGATGTGGCCGGGAATAAGATAACCCACCATCTGCGGATCCACAATTTTAATGACGGTTTGGTCAGGCAGGATGGAAAAACCTGGGTCATTCCGGGCAGCATGAGCAGGCTGGCCCCAATCCCATCGCGAGCGTACACGCTACTTGCATCTCTGCAACCCCAAATCCTAGCTTCTCCCATCGGATCAACCCAATCACCAATCATAACCCCTCAATACCCCCACCCCTGTGCATACTACACGATTCAGGATCACGCCTTCGGTCATTGCCCGGTACTTTAAGCACCGGTGCGACCGCCTCTTTCGCTGGGATACCGTTCGGGGAGCGGACCGGGGCAAGGCTGGAATCGGCTGGGGCATCCCGGCCCGAAAGAAGTTACACAACCGGCCGGGTATTCAACTGCTGATGCAGTCCGGCGAACGGTTTGAAGTGGATCAACTCGAAGACCTCATTTCGGAATGGGGGGCTGCCCATGTATTGCATGCGGGAATTGAGGACACAGATATTTTACCCCTGGGCCTGGAGGCTTTTTTGGCGGCATGCCGAGCTGAGGAGCGCCCTCGCTTTATCGCCCAGATTGAACTCAATTTGTATCCCCACCCGACATGGGCTGCCGGTTTCCTGAACCAGTTCAACCTGGACCCGAACACCCACGAACTTGGCCTTGCACGCCCGGATTTGATCGAAATCCGGCCCGCCCCCGAAGGCCCTGACCAACTCCGGGTATGGGACTTCAAAGCCAGCCAATGCGCCCGACATGAACATTTTATCCAGGTTGCCTATTACGCGCTGCTTCTCGACCATATCCTGCGTGCGGCTGAACTTCCGAACCTCGCCGTCGATCTGGAAGATGCCGGCATCTATTCCTACCAAGGCCTAGAAACGTTTGCGCTGAAACCCTACCTGCTGGCCGTCGACGATTTTCTGCGGAATCGGGTCCCTACCCTGCTCGCTGTTTCCGGGGCCGATGCGCATTTTCATGTTGCAGAATCCTGTGCCCTGTGCGATTACATGACCACCTGCAAAGACGAAGCCGATGCCGGACGGGATTTATCGCGGGTGGCCTACATGACCTCCACGGCCAAGCGCAAACTCAACGAAAGCGGCATCCGTACCCACCGTGAACTGGCCCATCTGGAAGATGAAGCCGACATTGCACGTCTCAAAACCCGAAACCACAACCTGTCGGTGAACCTGCACCGGTACATCGCAACGGCCCAGGCCCTTGAAGACGGCGTAACACGCGACCTCGAAGCCACAACCTTGTTGATGCCTCAGTATGAAGATGTCCGCGTGGTCCTCTCGGCGGAACAAGATGCGGTTACAGGCACCTGTTTTGCCCTGGGCCTCAAGACGTTTGAAGGATGGGATAATGGCAAACCCGTAGGTATTGAAAAGGTCTTCCTCTCCCCCGCCCCGGAACACGAGGCTGATTTGCTCCTCGATTTTCTGCAAACCCTGAATGCAATCCTGGTCCGGGTAGATGCCGAAAACAGCGCCGTCGATGCTTCGCCCCTGGCAGACCACCCCGCATGCTTAACTGCAAAGGTCGCACAAGAAACGGCAGGACAGGCCCTCGCGGCGTTCAAGGCTGAACATAGCTACATCCACCCCCTCACACCGAATGCCAAAACCCTCCGGGCGGAACGGGATGCCCTCAAGGCGGCTGAAAAAAAAGCCCGGCAAGCGGTCAAAGAAACCGAACGATCTATCGCGTGGGAACGGCGGAAAAAGCAAAAGTGCCTGCACTTCTATGTGTATGATACCCTCGACCTGTTGGTCTTGCAAAAGCTTCTGGAGCGGCACCTGCTCACGGAAGATATACCGGAATTACAGGACGAAATCAAAACCCTGGTCCGGTTGTTTCCCCCAGCATCGGTGTTGCCGGATGCCGAAACGTTTCGGAGTATGCCGGGAACCGTCGTGACCCAGGTGCTGCGGACGATGGTCGCCCTGCCTGCCCCGTACCTCTATGACTTGCGCACCGTATCTGAGCGGTATCAACCTGCCGGGGCCGACGGCACGCCGCGCGGGTTTGTATTCAAGCCCCGGTACGGATTTGCATGGGAACACTCGAACCAGGTGCCCTTTGAGCGCATTCACGACCTGTGGAAAGGCCAAACCTTTAAGCCCGATGGCTACCGACCGGCAAGAGCCTTCCCCCCGGCACGCATTCGGGAAGAACTCATCCGTACGGTCCAGAGCAAACTCCGTGCTACAGACAGCATTGTGCGTCGGCTCAAGCAGGATTTGCAGGACCGGCTCTTGTTGCGCAAGGAGCCGTTTCGGCTTTACAAGGCCTTCGACCCGTTTAACTTTCAGGTGCTGGAAGCCTTGCGGGTGTTTTCCATCATGGAAACAGCCTTGCAAGAACTGGGGATCAAACACCTGCACACCCTTCCGGCTACCGACCGCTCGGCCAAGTTTGCATGCATCAGGGGCTTGCATTTCGAAAACGAGGATGGCGAGGGCAACCTGTGGTTTTCGTTTGACCCGGACTCACGAGATGCCAAGTTTAGCGTAGGCGATTTTAACCTCGTCCTGACCCCCGAAGCCCAACCCAATACCCTCCTGGAAGGGGTAGACGGCCAACTGTTCGACAAAAAACGCTGGCGGCACGCCGCCTATCAGGTCTCGCTCGAAGCCTACAACCTCCAGGCCGATCCGCCCCGTGTGTGCCTGTGCCCCAACAACCGAAACCAGTTCAACAAGAAGATCGACCTGTCCCAACGGCACGTGCTGGACCATGTGTTTGTGGATTACAACTCGGACAAGATCCTCTCGACCCTGGCCCGGCTCCAAACCCCCGAGGCTCGGCATATCCAGAACCTGATTGCTTCCGGCACGATCCATCATTGGACGCCAGCGGTCCAACAAGTTGCCGAGGTTGAAGCGGCTATGCAGCAGAAGATGCATCTGGAGGTAGGGGTTCCCTCAGCAATGAATCCGGGCCAGTGGCGGGCCTGGCGTGGTGTGTTTCAGGAACCGCTCACTATGATCTGGGGGCCACCTGGCACCGGCAAGACCTATACCCTGGGCCACATTCTGCTCGGCTATGCTCTGGCGACCGAGGCTACGGGAAAATCGGTTTGCCTGCTGGTAACAGCCTTCACCCACCACGCCATCGTGAATGTACTCAAAAAAGTGGCTGAACTGGCCGAACGGTACCAGATCGGCCCGGATGTGTTGCAGGTATTTAAGGCCCAGGGCCGCGTGCCCCACGCCGCCGATGCCGAGTTACCCGCTGCGGTCAACACCATCCCAGACGACCAGGTGGGCCACATTCTGGATATGGGGTGGCCGTGCTTGATTGTGGGTGCAACCGTATGGGCTACGCACAAGGCCCTGAAGAAAACCGGCGATCCCCTCCAGCCCTGGTTTGATGTGGTCTTGGTCGATGAAGCCTCCCAACTAAAACTGCCGGATGCCCTCCTTGCCCTGAGTGCCGCCAAATCCAACAGCAACATCATTCTGGCCGGAGATGATCAACAACTCCCCCCAATCATCCACGGCACCTACCCCGAGGATCACGCCCCCCTCCTCACCTCGGTGTTTGCCTTCATGCGGCATCGCATGGAAGAAGCCGACGACCCGGAGCTAACCGCCCGCAGGCTCTTTCAGTTGGAGACGAATTTCCGCATGAACGAGCCCCTCACGGCCTACCCACGCGAGGTCCTGTACGAAGGCCGATTCTTCTCGGATCAGCCTACCATCAGCATCACCCTCAACCAGCGCCTTGAACACGAGACCACAGACCCGCTGGATTGCATGCTGCACCCGGACCGACCCGTGGTGTTGTGTTCGTATTCCCCGCCGCAGAGCTTCACGTCGCGCAATCCGATTGAAGCAGAACTGGTAACGGCCCTGACCCGAACCCTTGCCCGAATCTTAATTGATCAAACAACCGGCGAAGCCTATACCCCCCAACGGTTTGCGGCACATGGTCTTGCCATTCTTTCCCCGCATCGTGCCCAGAACAGCACCATCCGAAATGCCCTGACAGCAGCCGGGTTTGACACCCCTGACCGGCCCATGCCCATCATTGATACCGTCGATAAACTTCAGGGCCAGGAACGGGATGTGGTGTTGGTCTCCTACGGCGTCGCTGATGAAGAGTACGCCGAGGCCGAGGCCGCCTTCCTGCTCAGCCGAAACAGGTTCAACGTAGCCGCTACCCGTGCCCGGCAAAAGCTCATCGTGTTTTGCTCCGATGCCGTTTTGGACGTGGTCCCCACTGACCGGCAAATTCTGCTGGATGCCCTGATGCTCAAGGAATTTCGACGTTATTGTGACGACGGCCAACAACGCCTGACCTGGCCTTCCGCCGAATACGGAGATGTGGTGCTCAATATCCAGTGGAAAGGGTTTAACTAGGGCTCTGACAAGTTTGAAATGTCGGGTAATCGATCGAGACCTGTTTGGTGCAGGCAAGGCGCATCCCGCCGTGTATCGGCGGGAGCGCGGCGTAGCGGTAGCTACGGTAAGTGCGTGCAACAATGTATGCGTCGAACAGGGCCGAGCGAAACCCGGCAGAATAAGCTGGTCGGTGCACCAGGGCGTACGAACATTCAAAGTTGTCCGTTGTCACGAAAAAGCGTGAAGCGGCCCAATGGTTTTACGCAGCAAGATTTCATCATGCCCTTCTACGATGAGATTGGTCAACCGTCCTACCAACGCATAGCCCATCGACGTATACCATGCATGCGCTCGTGGATTAAACGAAGAGACGCACAAAAATACATTCGGCGTACGGGCGAAAATATAATCTTCGGCATAGGCAATCAATGCACGGCCGATGCCTTGCCCCCGCAGATCTGGATCGACGGCAAGCGACTTGATGTATCCCGGCAGGGCCCCTTCCATCTGCAGGATAACAAATCCGACGACCACACCCGCGCTGCGCGCCACAAACGTTAGGGCCTGGTTTTTTTCGAAGATTTCGACGGCAGCCTCATAGGTTCGTTTCAGCGTGAGCCACGGCTCCGAGCCAGCCATCAACTGTGCACAGACATGAATTTCTTCTGCACCATCGAGGGGTCCAATCGAATAAGTAGATGCGTTTAACACACTCACAGCGATAGAGAGACTTTGCGCCAGCTGCCACGCCAGCGTTCCTGCCGAATCTGGCACCGGTCTTCCACCAGCCCGAGAATGACCACCTGGTCTACATTGGTAAACGTCAACGAGTAAGTACCTTCAAAGGGACCACAGGCATCATCGCGCACCACGAGCAGGCCATTGGAATTTATCCGATACTCCCCACCCCGTGTCAGTTCACTATAAGAAATGTCATAGGTACCGGCCCCCACAATCGCCAGGATCATTTCAATCCGTTCAGGCTCTGTCATACGAGACCAGGTACCCAGGATGGCATCTTCGGCCAGTATTTCATCAGTAGCATCCTGTGCATCACAGCCAATGAGACAGCCTGCCAGGAGAAGGAAAAAGAGGAGGTTTTGCATACGCTGGCCCCGCAATGAATGGTGATTGAGTCTTGGGTATCGGCGAGTACGAATCAATAAGTCCTGTTACGCCGTCTTGGCCCATTCGGCCTTGCCGAATTGCACATGATCAATGACAAGCGGCGTAACATCAGTCAATAACATCAAACCACCATTGCCCAATAATACAGGGTAACGCCTTTTGAACACATGTGCAAGAGCACATGCCTGTAATGGCTACCCGAAGGGTCGAATTATGGTAACACCCGCACGGTCGAAATGGTCCATGTGCATCAAAGCCGGGGCGGCGTCTTCGAGGGGCAGGATATGCCGAATCAACCGATTGGGCCGTAATGTACCGGCCTCAATCATGGCGAGCATGGGGGCATACTGATGGGCCGGCATGCCGTGGCTCCCCCGAATCTCAAGCTCATGGGCGATCACCTGATCCATCGGGAGGACTGGATGTTTTTCCGCACCTGTCATCAGGCCGATCTGTACGTGAACGCCTCGTTTCCGCAAATTGGCAATGGAATTGAAACAGGTCTCTGCACGCCCCAGGGCATCTACAGAAACATGGACCCCGCCCCCACTCACCTCGCACACGGCCTCAATGACGCTTTTGACCTCCCTGGCATGCACAGTAGCTACCGCCCCCATTTGACGTGCCAGAACAAGGGCCTCTTCTGAAATATCAACAGCTACCACCTGTGCACCCAGCGCCGTTGCAATCATCACGGCAGACAGGCCCACCCCACCACATCCGTGAACGGCAACCCATTGCCCGCCTTGAACTCGACCTTGCGCGACCACCCCTCGAAACGCCGTCGCAAAACGACATCCTAATCCGGCTGCCGTATCAAAGGAAAGCGTCTCCGGGAGCGCCACCAGATTCACATCGGCATAGTGAACCGATACATATTCGGCAAACGACCCCCAATGCGTAAACCCTGGCTGAAATTGCCGGTTGCATACCTGATGATTTCCGGAGGCACACTGCGGGCACGTTCCACATCCACAGACAAATGGCATGGTAACGCGGTCCCCTACCTGCCATAGGACGACCCCTTGCCCAACGGCTTCGATGACACCCGCAAGTTCGTGACCGGGCACGTGAGGAAGCGAAATGTCCGGGTCATGCCCTTGCCATCCATGCCAGTCACTCAGACATAATCCCGTTGCCTCAACCCGCAAGACCACACCATGCGGGTCAGGTGTTGGATCGGGTAGGGACTGCAGGGTGACGGGACCACCGAAAGTATCGTAGTAGAGTGCTTTCATCGTGACATGCACCGCGCAAAAGAAAACAAATACGCAACACACATCACGTGGTGCGTATCAATGCACTGCGATTTGCAAAGGCTCAATTTCCGAACCCGCCTCGGCAGGCACGGTTCCGGTGCTCAGATCTTCTTTGTTTTTCAATGTATGCTGTGGGCTATATTGAGGCGATTGTAAATACCCGGACGTATTTAATAATGTAATGCTGTCCGGATGCTTATTTGTGTAACCCTTTTTAAGAAAACAGACCCTTGCCCGGCGGTTCATGCCATGATCTCCTTTGCCGATGAACTTCGCCGCAAAGCGCTGCATCTCCTTTCGCTCGTAATCCCCGCTGTCCTGTTGACCCTGGGAAAACCTCTCACCCTGGCCATCCTCATTCCCTTTACGTTGTTGTCTTTGGTGGCGGCCTATGCCCTGGTACGTTCAGCGGCCTTCCATACCTTCATTAATCACTGGTTCGGGGGAATGATGCGGGCGGAGGAGTCCCCCGCCCTGGGTGATCCACTTACCCTAAACGGGGCCATATGGGTGTTGATTGCCGCTACATTCACTATCGTCCTGTTCCCTCCTGTGGTAGCCGCAGCAGCCTTGATCCTGTTTCTCATCGGAGATGCCTTTGCCGCTATCGTGGGGCGTCCTCTGGGCCGAACCCCAATTGCCCAAACGGGTAAATCCCTGGAAGGCACCCTCGCCTTTGTGGTGACCGGTTTTGCCTCGATGCTGATCGTACCCGACCTTCCCTGGCAAGCGGCATTGACGGGGGCCTTGGTCGGGGCCATCGTCGAACTCCTCCCCGGCCCGTTCAACGACAACCTGCGCATTCCCCTCCTGGCCGGCCTCGCGATGTACCTGTTCCAGATGGTATAACCAAAAAAGCCGGAGGTCCGATGGGACCCCCGGCTTTACACCCCTAGTGGAAGTGCCTTACTTGAGCAAGGTCATTCGTTTGGTGATGCGGGTTGCCCCGGCTTGCATGACGTACATGTACATGCCCGCACTGAGATGCGTCGCATCAAAGGCTGCATGGTGTTGCCCGGCTTCCTGGTAAGCATCCGTCAAGACGGCCACTTCTTGCCCCATCATGTTGAAGACTTTCAGGGAAACATGGGTCCCTTCGGGCAGCGCGTAGGTGATGATGGTCGTCGGGTTGAACGGGTTGGGGTAGTTTTGCCCCAGGGTAACAATCCGTGCATCCTCGCCCAACGAAACGGTAACATTGCCGGAACAGGCGTAGCTACCGCTTCCGTTATCATTGGGATCATAGGGCAGGCTGCCAACGACGGCGCTCACGCAGAAGTCGACATTGACTTTACCACGTGCTGTGCCAGTCGTGGTCACGGTAACCGAACCGTTTCCGCCGGTGGTGCCGGACACACCGCTTTCCGTGATGTCCCCGCTGAAGTCACCTGTGACAGTGGCACCGGAAACCGGATTGCCGAGATCATCCTCTATGGTGATGGTGGCTGTGCCCACTTTGTTGCCGCCCCCTACACCTTGTGAACCCGTTGAGATGTTGGCCACGTGAATGTCCGTCGGATTACCCGGGTTGCCGCCACATGCGTACGCCGGGCTCGCGTTGTCATTCGGCTCATAGGTCAGCGAGCCGGTCACATCGCTCACGCAGAAGTTCACGGTCACGGTACCACGGGCGCGCCCGGAGGTCTGAATGGTAACCTGGCCGCTGCTGTTGGTTACACCCGAGCGGCCGGTTTCGTTGAACGTCCCGCTGAAGTCACCTGTGACAGTGGCACCGGAAACCGGATTGCCGAGATCATCCTCTATGGTGATGGTGGCTGTGCCCCGGCTCCTGCGTCCACCTGCCGCAACGGTGCCTGTGGTCAGGTTTTCGACGTGCATTGTGGTGGCTACCGGGCCGCCAACGACCTGGAATTCACAGATGCCCGTGGCCCACTCAAAGTTGCCGGTTACCCGACCATATTCGTTGGTGTGCCAGAAGTTGCCCGTGGAGGGGTCAACGTTGGTCGAGCTGTAATCGCCTGCGCGGGCCGTCTGGGTTTGGGCCCCTGTCCCGGCAATGCAAATGGATTCGCTTGAATCCAAAATGCCGGACCCACTGTTGGCCGCCGACTGTCCGGCAACCCCGATGGACATAAAGGAGGTGGTCCCTGAGCGCATATACCCGATGCCGATGTCTCCGGCATCGTTCATGGCAATGCTGGGCATCCAACGGCTGAGGCCATCACCGGGAGCATAGGTGCCTTCTTGATAGAGGCTCCAACCCCCACCGGAGTTGCGCATTTCGTACCAGCGAATCCCGCCTACGCCGCCACCGACGTCCACGGCATGGCTGGCCACCATCGTCTGATAAGAACCGAAGTCCCGAATTTGAAGCCGGTGCATCAAACGATCCGATAATGTTTCGAGGCTGCTCCCGGGCGAGGGCTGCGGGATACAGGCTTCCCGGCTGGCCGAACAGAAGTCCGTATCGAAAGAAGATATAGGAATCGCGGCGATGCGGTTCACACTGGCCGTTCCGGCTCCGAAATTCGGCGTGACTTGCCAGATGTCGAACAGGTTGTTCCGGGACATGGCCGTCGCAAACAGCGCAGGCACGAAGCTGGCGGTCCCGGCGGCATCGTCCAGGCCACCAGCCACGAAACCAAACTCGCTGCCCCCGATGTTTTGCCCGACCATCGTGGCGGGGTTACCGGCATACATCGCAGCCTTGTCCATCGCCCCGATGTACGTTCCACCAAAGCCAAAGAACGGCGGGGTGAAGATGTTCGCCATGATGGTAATGGCGTTTGTGGTGATGCCGTGCTTGGGATAATCGTTGAAGCCGATGGAGGTAAAATCAAACCCGTAGCGGTTATAGGCACCCAACGGATCGTTGGTTTGCGAGATGGCTACGCATTGATAGAACGGAGCGGTGGGGTTGCCACTGCCGTCGGTGTCAAACGAAAACTGGCTCACCAGCCAGCGGTTATCCTTCTCATCGTAGAGCACGATGGGGTCACCCCGGTTGAAGTCTTCACAGGGACCGCCCATGCCACTCCAGAAGGCATTGTTCGGGAAAGCGCCACCGTTGAGTTCATTGCCGTTTTTGTCAAAGACCGTGGTGACATCGTTGAGCATCTGGACGTAATGGGCCGTGCCCACATCTCCGTCGGTGTCCGGGGGTGCAACCCGAAAGCCGAGTACCCGGCCGTTGTCGTCATTGTCAGAGCCATCGAAGGCTTGCACAACGGTTGCAGCTGCAAAGCCGCTGGACTTCTGGATGAGGCCGGATGTTTCAAGTTGTTTGCCTTCGCCTTCCTGGGTACGGGTGCTTTCCTTAAACCCTTTATTGGGAATCAGGTAGACAACGTCACGGAAACGAGGCGAATTGGCCCGTGCAGAATTGGCAGCATTCCGAAGCGATTGCAACGGACGGTTTTGTGCATTACGAGCCTGGGAGGCCTGGGCCCAAACGGCGGTATCTGCGCAAAGCAGACACACCAAAAGGGCGCACAAGCCGTAGAAACGGGTTATGTTCATTTGGAAGTTCTCCTAATTGTATGGGTTTTACGGGAACGCAAGCGTGGTGCACTTGCAAGGACCAGAATGAGCAAAGCAGAGCGCCTTTGCGTGTGGGGACAGGTAGCCTCCAGTCCTCTATTGATGAATTAACACAGTTCAGGGGTACACTTTAATGTTACACATTCTTTTTCAAAGATGCAATAACCCCTTTTTTTAACAAGTGTTTACAATATCCGGCCCAGTTGATGCCGTCACCGGCATCCATCTCCGTTTCTCAAACTGTAACATCTCAATCACCAATCAAAAGTCACCAAACTACCAATCACCAATATTTTTCTTCCCAACGTCCGTACTTCCCGGTTGCTTTCGCTATTAACACATAAACACGAACTCGTAATTATGTTGTATTATTTGATGACCGCGCTTCGCATTCCACTCATCAACCGGACACGCTGATGTTAGTCTCCTCTTTTTTTCGCCAAGCTGTGATGCTCCTCTGCATCGCCTTCTTGCTACCTGTAGACGTTGCCTCCGTCGTGGCCCAGGACACCCTAACCGTTGCTACCTTCAATTGCCATTTCCTGACCCGGCCTCGGGTCCATATCAAATTCGGTTTACGGTTTGACATGGACGACAACTCGGACTCCCTGCAAGCTGTGTGGGCCCAACCCGGCTACCGGGACCAACAGTTTAACATTGCCGCCGAGGCCGTGGCCGATCTCCTGCGTCAGGTCGATACCGATGTGCTTGCCCTCACGGAAGTCGGCGATAGCACCGATGTGGCCGAACTCCGCGCCGAGTTGGACACCCTCGGGGCAGCCTACCCGTTTATGGCCATTGCCGAATCCCGTGATACCTTCACCCGGCAAAATGTAGCCCTCCTCTCCCGTTTCCCTATCCTGGATGTACACCCCCAAATCCTGGGTCGTGAAGGCTACCTGCCCGAACCCGACGACCCCGAAACCGAAAAGGACACCGGGGTGAGCAAAGGCATGCGGGCCACCATTTCAGCCCATGGACAAGCCTTCCACGTGTACGTCCTCCACCTGATTTCCGAAAGCCGAGGCTATGAGCAGGACATGCAACGCATCGCCCAGGCCTCGGTGGTGCGCCGCCACTACATGGCCGATCTCCTTGCAGGCGAACACATCATCGTGGCTGGTGACTTTAACGACGACCGGGGCGAACCAACGTTGCACCGTCTCCGGGGGTTTGATGACATCAACCCGGACCTCATCCAGACCGGCCTGACGCGATACGTCCACCAGGACCATTGGGGCGAACGATGGACTTATCAATTCCAGGGAGTACTACGGCAAATCGACCATATTCTGGTCTCGCGTTCCCTGCGGGATGCCTCGTTCAACATCCGCACCCACATGGTGGATCATGCCAATCCCCTGGCCTCGGACCACCGGCCGTTGGTCGTAACGTTGCGATTGCGTTAACGGACATGGCACGTCGGGTCAAGGCTGTTCGGCTGGGGTATACTTCCGAAGGGTGTTGATGCGGGCCAGGACGGGTGGATGCGAATAGTGTAAAAAGACGTAAAACGGATGCGGTGTCAGATTGGACAGGTTGTGTACCGAGAGTTTTTTCAGGGCATCCACAAGCGGCTGTGCCTGACCGGTGGTATCGGCGGCGTAGGCATCGGCTTCGTATTCATGTTTGCGGGAAACCCACTGCATCGCCATCGACAGAAAGAACTCAATGGGGGTATACAATAACCCGAAAAACAGCAGCCCCGCATAGACCGAGGGCTGTGCCATGTAAAACGCTTTATAGAGTCCGGCACTGCCCAACACCACCGACAGCAACAGAAACAACACCCCGGTGTGCACAATCCCTACGATCATGCCTTGCAGGATGTGTTTGCGTTTATAGTGCCCCACCTCGTGCGCGATGACCGCCACCAACTCCGGAACAGTATGCTTTTCGATGAGCGTGTCGTAGAGGGCAATGCGTTTGTTTTTGCCAAACCCGGTAAAGAAAGCATTGGATTTGGTGGATCGCTTGGAGCCATCGATTACGAACAGGTTTTGCAAGGGAAACCGTACCGATTGGGCATAAGCGAAGATGGCCTCACGCAGTTCTCCATCCTCCAGCGGGGTAAATTTATTGAACAGCGGCATGATCCAGGTAGGAGCCACAAACTGCATGATAAGCGTGAACACCGTAACTGTAATCCAGCAATACAACCACGCCAACGATCCTGCAAAATTGAAGAACCACAAAATCCCGGCCAGCAACGGCACACCGATCAGCACACCCAGCACCAACCCTTTGAGGCGGTCCATCAAGAAAGTCTTCCACGTGGTCTGGTTAAACCCAAACCGTTCTTCAATGACAAACGTACTGTAGAGACTCAAGGGAAGCGTCAGCAGCCCATGCCCTAGGGTTAAAGCAGCGATGTAGAGCAAGCCGGTCCCAATCGGCCCCCATCCCCAACCACGTATCCACACATCCAGTAGATTAAACCCGCCCAGGAACCAGAACCCCAGCAGCAAGACCAAACCAAATGTAGAGGCGATCCAGCCAAACCGGGTACGTACCCGTGTATAGGCCTGCGCCGTCCGGTAGGCCTCGGCCTCATACACCCCCTCAAACTCCAACGGTACCTCTTCCCGCAAGGCCCGCAGGTTCAGCCGGTCCGCAATGATGCCCAACACATACTCAGCCACCAAGGCCAATAAAATTACAATCGCAAACCCATTCATATGCACCTACCGTCCGGTTCAAAAATACATCATTCCGTTTCCGGCACCCAGATGGGGTCTTCAATCTCCAAACGCCAGTTCGCCCACCGGGCCATCACAAAGAGCAGGTCTGAAAGCCGGTTGAGGTATTGGATGGTCAGGGGATTGATGGTTTCCCGAGCGGCCAGCTCGACGGTAAACCGTTCGGCGCGGCGTGTAACCGTCCGGGCCACCTGAAGCCGGGCAGCCCCTTCCGAACCACCGGGCATGATAAAATGCCGAAGGGCCGGAAGATCGGCATCCAGGGCATCCAGATCTTTTTCAAGCTGGGTAATGTGCTGCGCGGCGATGCGGGGCACGGACGGCTTATCAACATCCGGCGTTGCCAGATCGGCCCCGACCACAAACAACTCACCCTGAACCCGTAAAATGATTCGATCCAATTCGGCCAGTTCAGGGTGGTCCAACAGCCCGGTTCGGGCCCAACCCAGTACGGCATTGGCTTCATCCACGTTGCCGTAGGCTTCAATGCGGGGGTGATTTTTTCCAACCCGGCCTGCCCCGAAGAGTCCGGTTTCCCCCTGGTCACCGGTCTTGGTATAGATTTTCATAGGGTTACACTTGATTGAGGTACGCGATTCGGAGGCTTCCATCCGGTTCCTTTTCCATCCGCACCTCCATCCGAAATACGGCGGCAATGAGGTCTGGTGTAAGGATTTCACTCGGAGGGCCCTGCGCCATCAACTGACCGGCTTTCAGGACCAGTAATTGATCGGCATACCGTGCGGCCTGTTCGAGGTCGTGAAACACCGTCAAGGCAGTCCGCCCCGATTCCACGAGGGCACGGATACGCGTCAAAAAGTCAAATTGGTGATAGACATCAAGATAAGCCGTTGGCTCGTCCAGGAGCAGCAAGGGACTATTCTGCACGAGGGCCTGGGCCAGAAACACCCGGCGCATTTCCCCTCCACTCAACTGGGTGATCGGCGAGCCGGTCAGGTGAATCAGATCCAACTGTTCGAGCACCTCACGGACCTGGGCACGGTCTGCTTCCGTAACGGGGTCCAGCCATCGCTTGTGGGGCAGGCTGCCCAACATGACCAGGTCTTCCACGCCGAACCCAAAGACCGGTTCAAGGTTCTGCCGAACAAAAGCCATCTGCTGTGCCAATTCCCGAGGGGCCCAGGCTGAAATTTCCGTCCCGTGTAATTGCAACCGCCCCGAATACGGCAACAGTCCATTAACGGCCCGCAGGAGTGTGGTCTTTCCGCTTCCATTCGGCCCCAGGATACCGATCCATGTACCCTCGGTTGCCGTAAACGAAACGTCGTGCAGAATACGTTTACCTTTTATCTCTACCTGAAGGGCACTGGCGGTAAGCAAAACATGGTGGAGGTCTGAGGTCAAAAACAGCGTATGGTGTACGACCTCCATTGGCTCAGGTTCAACGCTGCCCTAGAACCTTTCATGTAAATCACGGTACTTGGCAGCACCGAAAAGAAACCCTGACGAAAGACCTTTGACCATTTCCCTAAAATATTTCTCTCGCCTCTTGCTCCTCCTCATGGTGATGGGTAGCCTGGCCGGCTGTGACTCCCAGGAAATGCAACAGGCCTTTGAGGATGATGCCAATGTGCCGCCAGAAGGCATCACCCGTACCGATGGCGGCGGCGGACTGGTCTTGCGGGATAACGGAGAGCCGGTCTCGGAAGACCTGGATGACTGGCGCACAGCGCCCCTCTACGCCGGTACCATTCGCTTCGACCCGGCCTACCCGAATCCGACCTTCACTGACCTGATCACGCTCCCCTTTGTGGTACAACAGTTCGATGCCCTGCCTGGTGGTCTGGCTGTACGGGGGTTTGATAACACCGGGCGGTTCGTGCTCCTTGATGAAGCCTTCGATGCCACCCAGCCGGGGTCCTACGCCTTTATTTTTAGCCCATCCCTCCTATCGGGATCGGGTGATGTTACCAGTATACGTGGCCTGCATCGCATATTTGTGGTCGACACACAAGGCACGCTGGTAACATACGGAGACATTCAGATCCAGTAGGATTCGGCTACCTTTGCAGCACGACGGTCCGTGTGGTGCGCAGGGTTTCACCTTGCACCTCAATCAGATAGACCCCGTTCGGCCATTCCGACCCTGCCTCTACGTGCAGGTCGACCGATGTGCCACCTGCTAACCACCCCTCATGTACACGGGCCACCTGCCGCCCCAACACATCGTAGACGGACACTTCTACCTGTTGCCGCTCACTCAAGTTGAGGGTAAATGTAAGATCCGATACAAAAGGATTTGGATAGGCATCCGAGAGCCTCAGCGCTTCTGGACCATCCACCACTACTTCAACCACGGGGCTGTATTCAAACGCACCATCTACGTCTACCTGCTTCAGCCGGAAGCGATGAACCCCCGTTTCCGGCATGGGCACTTTATACTGGTAGACCTGGACTTCATGGGTCGTCCCAAATCCTTCGACAAAGCCAATCGTCTCGAAGGCTGCATTGTGCCGGGCATGCTCAATATAAAAACCGGCATTGTTCAGTTCGGAAACCGTAGTCCAGCCCAGTTGAATGGTGGCAGACGCAGGGTTTGCTTCAGCTTCAAAAGAGGCCAATTCAACCGGCAGGTTATCGTTTCTCAGGTAATCCGGCAAACCCGAGCCGTTGATGCAGGCATCCTCCGGGTTGCCGTCGCCGTTCGGGTCCGGGCATTCTTCTGCGGTCGGGATGCCGTCCCCATCATCATCGCTGTCCAGATAGTTGGGGATGCCGTCGCCGTCGGTATCATCGTTGAAGGGACTCCCGTTGCCGTCGGGATCTTCATAGCGATTTTTGATCTGGTCGGTATCTCCGTCCATGCCCATCCCGGCATTCACGATGCCGGTGGCAATCAAGGAGACCATCTGATAGGCCTGGGTCAAATTGCCTTTATGGGTAAGGGTGATGGTGTAATATCCCTCTTCAGGATTAGGAATAACGATCTGCTCGGCGTTGTCTCGGGTATTGTCCCCACGACCAGCCCGCAAGTTTGGGTTTTCAGGGTAGAGGATCCACGGCATATAGGTTTGCCCATTGGGGCCGGTGATGCGCAGGTCTACATCATGCACCAGTTTGCTTCGCGGATCATTCAACGCAGGGGGATGGACATCCGCCGGGGGGTCCGTCCAGGCAATGGTTACGCGCAGCGGCTCAGTCCCTTCAGATTCTACAGCAAACACATACTGTTGATTTTGGTAGAGTCGGAATTCCTGAAGTTGAAAGGGGTCAGGGTTGAGGGCATGGGCGCTCAGCACATCAGCCGCACCGGCTACATTGAGCAGTCCCCATCCATACCGATAATCGGGACCTTCTGCACCGGCTTCAAAGGCGGTATGGTAGAGCAACGCACGGACGGTTGAGGCCAGCATCGGCTGCCCAAGGTACCCAAACAGGGCATCGTAATGCTGATGGATCAGGCCAATCCCGGCGGCAACCACCGGTGCCGAAAAAGAGGTTCCGCTTGCAACCGAACGGTAGGCATCATCCGCCGTAGACCGGATGGTAAAGAGGCGTTCACCCGGTGCAACAAGGTCGGGTTTAATCCGGCCGTCATCGGTAGGCCCCCATACGCTAAAATAGGAGGTCTCTACACCTCCTGGAGATTGATAGCCACCGGGAATAAGCGGGGTTGCCCCCACCGACAGGATGTTTTTCGATAAACTGGCATCACCCGGGAGCGAGTCATAGCCATCGATACCGCCATCTTTTTGCCGAACAGCATTGCTGGTCAAGTACCCATAGGTGGTATCCCAGTAGTAATGAAAAGTCCCCGGTTCCGGCCCGGCACCCCGGTCATTGCCGGCGGCCTTTACGGGCAGGTAGTACGGGGCACTGTATGCAATCTCATCCCACCACTGCGAGGTGGAACTGTAGTATCCAAACCGATAATCTTCCGATTCGCTGATATTGGAATTGCCGATCCAAAAGGGTGCCGTGACCCCATTCATAGTGAAGGTGCCCGACCAACCGGACAGGATGCCGTATGAATGGTTGGACACCCGAAGCCCCGCTGCTGCGGCTGCGACCATCTCGGCCGTGTCGTGAATGCTGTCATACGCCCAAATGGTTGAAGCAAAGGCCAGGCCCTGTGCTTCTGCATTCACACCCGTCGAGGCAATCACACCTGCTACCCCGGTTGCGTGGTTGTTATACACAAGCAACGGGTTATCCCGAATCAGGATACGCCCGTTTCCGCCATCGTCAAATTCCTGATGCGTAACCCGAATCCGGCCCGCATCCCACACCCCGATGTTTTGCCCGAAACCATCAAGATGATAGCCCGCCAGTGCCCCTGGCCAGAGTTGGTTGGCATGTATGGTTTCGGCAGCGGCTCGCCCCAGGGTGGTCTGAAATAACGGCATCCCCCCTTCAATCCCGATCAGCCGAACCAATCCACCATCATCCAGCACCGTATTTCGAGAAAGCCCGAACCGATCGACCAGGGAATCGCGTGCGGCATCCTGTTTCAGATGATAGGACCTGGCATCCAATTCAAGCGCAGGCAATCGGCGTTGTGCATAGGCCGCGGGTGTACACAGGCCTGACAGGATGCAGAAAATGACTAATAGGTAGGCGCAGGACGATGCACGTATGCCCCAACCGCCTGTACGTTCGCCTCGACAGGACATGGATTTCCTCCTTATAAATGCCTCTATGTGGGTATGCCTCTACCCTTAATACGCGTAAAAATACGAGGAAAAATCCAAATCAGCAAAAAAGGCACCGCCCCACGGGGGCGATGCCTTCCATAATAACAGCTTTTTGGTCAGGATTTCGACATCATATTTTTGATGACTCCGATGATGGGAAGCAGTACGCCACCGCCTACGCCTGAAGCGGCAATGGTGGAAAGAATGCTGCCGATGTCCATCCCTGCACTTGTATCAACGGCCATGCCGAGCAAGCTCAGGACCCAACTTCCTATGCCACCGCCCAGGATGCCGACAACAGAATTCCAAAGGGTGCCGAGGCTAAAATTTTTGAGGAGACTACCTGCCACGTTACCACCAACGGCACCGCTTGCAAGGCTAATCAAAAGAGGAACGAGTCCTTCCATGATAGTATGGGGTTAAGGAAATGGCCTACTATTGCCATTTCGGGGTAAGGAAAGAGATTCGACCTGGTATCCTTCGTCCAATGTTGCCTGCTTCCATCAGGTGCGAATGTGATGAAGACGCTCATCGACCGCGCGGAATACGGAGTGGGTTTGGGTTGGTGTTTAAGAAAACGCGTGGCCGTCTTTGCGAAACGCTACCTAAATGATAACAAAAAGGAGCCGTTACGACAATTTTTTTTTATTCCGATGGGATCGAGAGCTTGGTTTTCGAGGATTCGGGCCGGGTCAGCATAGGCGGTAAATAAGGGGTGCGGCGCGCATTCAGGGTATCGAGCACGGCATCATATACCTTGAGATAGGCTTCGTTATGCGCCGCGTAATAAGCCAGCGTTTGTGAAAAGACCTCCGGAGAAACCGCCCTTCGATGCAGGATCGAATCCCGCCAGGCCACGGCCCAATCCCCTGCTCGTTCTGCCCGTGCCCCGGCCAGGTGTAAGTCGGCCAGAACCTCAACGAGGGTACTGTCCGGCAATACCGCAACTTCCGGCTCAGGCGCGGTACAACCAGCCCCAAAAGCAACAGCCAGGAGCACAATCTTAGCGGGCCTCGGCAACAGCATAGGCGGCCTCATCTTGCCGGGTTCGGAAGGTATAGGCGATGGCCTCAACCTGCCGCAGGAATTCGCGCTTGTTATACTTCGGGGCGAAGACCATCCCGTCAATCATGTAGATACGACGTTGGGCTTCATCGTAGAAGGTATAATTCAAAATCGGGCCGCCCATGGCATCGCCCGTCATCCGCCACAAAGCCCGCGTTTCGTAGGCAAAGCGGTTCAGGAAATTGATATTTTCCGATTCCAGCGGGCGGCGCTGGTCAATCATGACGTAGGAACCTTCATACGTCCCCCGGACAAAGGTTTCCCAAAGGGAATCCCGCGTAGCGATCACCCACTCCGGCGTTATGTCTGAAGGATCTCCGTTTTCAATGTACGCGATGGAAATCTCCCGCCACGTATCGGTCAGGACCCTCCGGTACCGTATGAAATTGATCGGCTGTACCCCAGCCGTGTAGAGGGTATCCTGGGCAAGGAAATAGTCATGCTGGATGTTTACGGCAAAATCGTGCTTTTCCATCAGGTCGACTTCCATTTCCGTCTGGCGCTTACGCCGGAACATGTCTTCCGTGAGGCGGTCACGGGTCTGCTCATTGAAGGCATAACGCAAAACATCGCCGTGGGAACGGATTTCCTGGGCGAGGGCTTCTGGAGATGGGCCGGTGGCATACACAACGAGTTGTTTCCGGTACCACAAGTCAGGCCGCTGAATCACGACGGAGCGCCCGTTGGAAATCACCTGCGTCGAGGCTGAGTCCAGACTGGCCCGCATAAACTGACCGACGCTCGTCGGCTCATTCAGGGCGGCGGCAAAGATCACGTATTTCTTCTTCTTGATGATTTTGTCCAATACCTGGGGATTCAGGTTGAGGCGCTCCAGACTGAACGAGGGTTCAGGAACGGGCAAGGTCTCGATGTATTGACCCAATTCATTCCGAATGGCCTCGCCAATCGGCCCCTCCCAGGTGGTTGAATCCACGACGACGGTGATCGTGCCCTCTCGCCCGTTGGCAATGGGCCGCCGGTCCCCCGCATTACAACCCGACCCGGCGAGGCCGCCAAGCACCAACAATAACATCGTCCAAAAGGCACCTCTGTAATAACGGCTAACGTGCTTCATCTAACGCTACGGGTCCATATTTAAGTTCAGAAATAAAACCGCCCACGGCAGCCAGGCGTTCGGCATCGGTCAAGGATACATCAGCCCAACAGGATTCGATACGATTGACCAGGGCCGAGCCAACGATAAAGCCATCCGTGTGCACACTCAGGGCCTGTGCCCGCTCATAGGATCCAATCCCAAACCCAACCAACAACGGATTCTCCCTCACCTGCTTGCGTGCCCGTTGCAGGTAGGCCGAGATGCCATCAAGCTCCTGCAAGACCGAGCCGGTCAGGCCGGTGATGGACACGGCATACACAAAGCCGGTCGCACGCCGGTCTATTTCAACCATGCGTGCCTCAGGGGTATTCGGGGCAATCAGGTGGACCACCTCCAATCCGGCCCGGGCGGCTTCTGCCTGAACCAGATCGGCTTCGGTGAGTGGGACATCGGGTAAAATGAGACCATCTACTCCGGAGGACCGGGCATCCCGGCAAAAGTTGCTCATTCCATACCGAAAAACCGGATTGATGTACCCCATCAACAATACCGGTGTCTTGGAACGCGCCCGAAAGGCGGCAACCACATCAAACGCATCGGCCATGCGTACACCGTGGGCCAACGCACGCGCACTGGAGCGCTGAATGGGTAGCCCTTCGGCCAGGGGATCACTAAACGGCATACCGAGTTCGATGAAATCGGCACCGCTTTCGTCGATGGCGTGCAACAACGGCAATGTGGCCGAAGGTTCCGGGAAGCCATTGGTCAAGAAGAGGCCCATGGCCTTGTCCCCGCGGACACGAACAGCATCCAGGGTGGTACGCAAACGAGAGGTCATAAAGTACTCATGCGGTGTTCAGCACGCACGCTCATCGACAATTGACAATGCGAATCAAGGGTTGAGAACCCGATAGAGCGCCGAGATGTTAAGAGTGAATCTTCAAACCCTCACTCAAAACACCAAATCGACGCTCTATGGATTGGCAATATAAGCTTATTGACCTGTTTTTGTTCGTCTCTGATCAACTTGAAGACGGCCTTTGGGTGCACGCCCAGAGATTCAGTAATAACAACAAGCCTGCGTTCAGCGACCAAGAAGCGATCACGCTTTACTTGTTCGGCATTATGCGTAAACATAGAGAAATAAAAACCATACATGATTACGCTCGGGACCATCTACTCGATTGGTTTCCGGCCTTGCCGAGTTATCAGGCTTTTGCAAACCGTGTTAACACACTCGGGTCTGTTTTTCACGCCTTGATTGAACCCATGCTCCGGCAAGCTGGGCGTAAGCACTTAGTCGAATCGGTCAAGATCTTGGATTCGATGCCGGTGATGCTGGCAAACAACAGTCGAAGCGGTAGTGCCCGTGTGGCCCGTGAAGTGGCCAACAAGGGCTATTGTAGCTCGAAGAAGACCTATTATCATGGTGTCAAAGTGCATGCCTTGGCCACTCGGAAAAACAAGTCGATTCCCTTACCAGAGGTGCTGCATATTTCAGCAGCTTCAGAGAATGACTTGAGTTTTGCTCGGCCCTTGTTTGGGTATTTGCAAGACTGCGAACTCTTCGCTGACAAGATCTACAGTGACGACAAGCTCAAAGAGCAACTTAAGAAAGAACAGAATGTTACGCTATATACCCCCGTCAAGCGAAAGAAGGGGCAGAAACGTTTGCATTTTGATCAGAAACTCGAATCAACGGCAGTGAGTCGGGTGCGACAGCCGATAGAAAGTTTATTCAACTGGATCAATGAGAAAACGGGCATTGAAGTAGCCTCAAAAGTGCGTTCGACCAAAGGCTTGATGGTTCATGTCTATGGTCGGCTCGCTGCGGCCATGTTCATGCTCGCTTTCTACTCTTGATTCGCATTGACAATCGACAATTATTATTGACTATTTTACCGTGTCTCTAATGGCAAAGGGCCATAGCTGTGTTCCTGATCACCCTTAAAAATCAACAAACCCATACAAATGTCTAACCCTCCTGCCGGTACCGTTCGGGTCCGGTTCGCCCCCAGTCCGACGGGCCTGCTGCACATCGGCGGCTTACGAACGGCCCTCTACAACTACCTCTTTGCCCGCAAACACCATGGGCAGTTTATCCTTCGCATCGAAGACACGGACCAGGAGCGTTTTGTTGCTGAAGCAGAACAAGACATCCATACCGAACTCGCCTGGGCCGGCCTTTTCTACGATGAAGGTCCTGACAAAGGGGGCAACTTTGCCCCTTACCACCAATCAGAACGCAAAGCCCTTTACCAGACCCATGCCCAGCAGTTACTGGATGCCGGGCATGCCTACTATGCCTTCGATACGAAGGAAGAAATTGACGACATGCGCCGGCGGCTCGAAAAGTCCGGCAACCCCTCCCCCGGCTACAATGCCATCTCCCGGATGAGCATGACCAACAGCCTCACGCTTCCCAAAGAAGAAGTCGAGCGCCGGTTGGCCGCAGGTGCCCCCTATGTGGTCCGGCTGAAGGTACCCCGCCGGGAAACCGTCCGGTTCGAAGACCTGGTGCGCGGCTGGGTCTCGTTTGATACCGATGGCATTGACGATCAGGTACTGATCAAATCTGACGGCCTGCCCACCTACCACCTGGCCAATGTGGTGGATGATCACCTCATGCAAGTGACCCACGTGATCCGGGGAGAAGAATGGCTCCCCTCTACCCCGAAACACATCCTGATGTATTCGTTTTTCGGATGGACACCCCCACAAATGGCACACTTGCCCCTGATCATGAGCCCGACCGGCGGCAAGCTCTCCAAACGAAATGCCGAAAAAATGGGCATTCCCGTCTCGGTCCGGCAATACCGAGCGGCCGGGTACGAACCTGCGGCCTTGCTGAACTTCCTGGCCTTCCTGGGCTGGAATCCTGGAGACGAACGGGAAGTCTTTACCCTCGATGAATTGGTTGAAGCCTTTAGCATCGAACGGGTAGGCTCCAGTGGGGTCCAGTTCAACCTGGACAAACTGAAGTGGTACAACACCCAGCTCATCCGCCGGATGCCGGTTGAAACCCTGGCCGATGCCGCACGCCTCCATCTGGATGCCGCCGGATTTTCGGTGGAGCCGGATTACCTCCTGGCCGTCGCCGAACTGATGCAAGAACGCATTACCTTCATCGTGGATCTGATCGAGACCGGGCGGTACTTCTTCGAAGACCCGACGGCCTATGACGAGAAAGCCCTCAAACGGTGGAAGGCCGAAAGCTCAACCTTCGTCACCGCCCTGGCCGACCAACTGGCACAGTTTGAGGGCGATTTCACACCTGAATCGGCACGGCAGGCCCTGCACGATTTTGCCGAGGTTCACGAAATCGGCCTGGGGAAAATCATGTTCCCTACCCGGCTCGCCCTGACCGGCATGCGGGGTGGCCCGGACCTTCCCGGCCTCATGGCGCTGATCGGGCGAACGGCCTGTATGCGTCGGCTCCGGTATGCTGCAACGGCCCTTGCTCCCGTTTCCTGAGGGTACACAAGCTGTGCCCGACCCTGTTATTGAACCATTAACGTGTTGCGTGAACTCAACCCGTGAGGTTGCTTCCACATACGCGGGTATAAGGTAGAAAATCACGTAACACGCATCACGCATCACAAATATGAATACTACCAGCAGCGGACTATCCATCGCGCCGGTTTACGGCCCGGATGACCTCGCCGACGGCCTCTCCAAACGCCTTGGGCAACCCAGCCAATACCCGTTTACCCGTGGTATCTATCCGGAAATGTACCGTCAACGGCTCTGGACCATGCGGCAATACGCTGGGTTTTCCACAGCGGAAGCCTCCAACACCCGGTATCATTACCTGCTTTCCAAAGGCGTGATGGGCCTATCCGTTGCCTTCGACCTCCCCACACAGATCGGCTATGATTCGGACAATCCGATGGCTGATGGCGAGGTGGGTAAGGTGGGCGTAGCGATCGACTCTCTGGAGGATATGGAGCGCCTGTTTAAGGACATCAACCTGCAACAGGTAACCACCTCCATGACGATCAACGCCACGGCCTCTACGCTGCTGGCGCTGTACGTGGCCGTCGCAAAAAAACAGGGTGCCGACCTGAGCAAAATCGGCGGGACCATCCAGAACGATATTCTCAAGGAATATGCTGCGCGGGGCACCTACATCTACCCGCCCCGGCCCTCCATGCGGCTCATCACGGATGTGTTTGCATGGTGTGCCCACGAATTGCCCCGCTGGAATACCATCTCCATTTCTGGCTATCACATCCGAGAAGCCGGTTCAACGGCCGTGCAGGAACTGGCCTTTACCCTTGCCAACGGCATTGCCTATGTGCAAGCCGCCGTCAATCAGGGGCTGGACGTGAATGTATTTGGGCGCAGGCTTTCCTTCTTTTTTAATGCCCACAACCACTTCTTTGAGGAGGTTGCCAAATTCAGGGCCGCCCGGCGGCTGTGGGCTCGGATTATGAAAGAACGCTTTGGGGCGACGCACCCCAAAGCCATGCAGTGCCGGTTCCATACCCAGACCGGCGGCTCTACCCTAACGGCCCAACAACCCCAGAACAACGTGGCCCGCGTTACGCTACAGGCCCTCTCCGCTGTTTTGGGTGGCACCCAGAGCCTGCACACCAACGGCTACGACGAAGCCCTGGCCCTCCCCACCGAAGCCGCAGCCCGCACCGCACTGCGTACCCAGCAGATCATCGGCCACGAGTCCGGCGTCACGTCTACGGTTGACCCCCTGGCCGGGTCATACTTTGTGGAACACCTGACGGATGAAGTGGAACAGGCAGCGATGCGTCTCATCGAGAAGATCGATGACATGGGCGGCGCCGTATCGGCCATTGAAGAGGGGTTTTACCAGGAGCAAATCGGCCAATCTGCATACTTGTATCAGCAAGCGGTTGAGCGCGGCGAGCAGATTATCGTTGGCGTGAACCAGTTTGCCGAGACCGAGCAGGAAGACCCACCGGTCTTTCGGGTAGATACCTCAGTCCAAATCGAGCAAACGACGCGGCTCCAGGCCCTCCGCGCACGGCGTGATCCGGCTTCAGCAGAAGCTGCCCTGTCTCGCATGGTAGAGGCCGCCCACACCGACCAGAACCTGATGCCCCGCCTGATTCACGCCGTTGAGCAGCACGTCACCCTCGGCGAAATCGCACATGCCCTCCGGGGCGTCTGGGGCGAGTATGAGGGTTAAAACAAGCTAGCGGACCACCACCAGGGTACGGTCTGCCGAAAACACTTCCCCGACGGCCCGATAGAGGTACATCCCGGCAGGCAGGTCCTCCGCATCCACCACAAAGGGATAGGCACGTCCTTTCTCCATCACATCGTCATACAGGGTACGCACCTGACGGCCTTGCGCATCGTAAACAGCAAGCTGAATGTGTTGGGTCTGGGCAACGGCCAGGGTGAATTGGGTCTGGGTGTCAAAGGGATTCGGATAGGCCGAGGCCAACTGATATGCACCCGGCAAGCCCACCCGGAGTTCGACCGTCGGCCCTATGGCAAATGTGCCGTCGAAGTCGATTTGTTTGAGCCGGAAGCGGTAATCGGCGGGCATCAGATTGGGGATGTGGGCGGTGTAGGTTTGCGGGGCATTGGTGGTGCCTGCACCCGTAACAAATTTTGCATCCTCCCAATCCTCGGAGAATGGGCCATACATCTGGACCTGGAACCCGGCGTTGTCCAATTCACTAGCGGTCTCCCAGGTTAGCCGAACGCCGTCGCGTTCCTGCTCGGCCTCAAACCGGGTCAGTTCGACAGGGAGCGGCGTATCCTGATTCTGGAACAGGCTACATCCCGACTCTTCCAGGGAAAAATCGTCCGAAGCGTATTCGCATAGGGCCCACTCCAGGTTGGCAAGTTGGCTACCGTCGGTCACGGAGAACCGCACCGTGGCCACATCCATGTACTCGGAGAAACGTACCGCTTGCCCATTCCCCGGAGAAAATATAAAGATGTTCAGGGAGACGATCCGGCCTGAAGGATGCGTCAAAGACGATCCCAGGTAGTCGCTGTTGGTATCCTGATGAAATGAGGTGAAGATATAGTCCACATTTTTCACCGGCTCGATTGGAAACGACAACGCCGAGAGGTTATAGGTGAACTGAAAGGTGGATGGCCCCAGATTAAACGTGGGCGTCTTCTCTGATTTGATTTGGACAGTTACTTCCAGTGTACTGCCACCATCAATCAGTTCGGTTTGAAATCGTCCGGACAAGGACTGTGCTGTGCTGCTTAGCGGGAGGCTCAACCCGATGAGTACAATCACCGAGAGCCACCGCCACGTATACCTCGCGTTCATGGCGCTCCTGTATGGTTTGAGACGGATGCTTGCCAGAACCCGTCTACTCCTTAACTTGCAATCCCCCAACCGGGGGTTATCGCACCACGGTAATCGAGCGATGGCCGTGTAGGCCATCTCCAACTACGCGGTACATATAGATGCCGCTGGGTAATCCATCGGCGTTTACACTAAATCGGTGCGTCACCTGGCCGCGTAGCCAGCCGTCGTGCACCACCCAAATGCGCCGACCGGTGGCATCGTACAGATCAATGCGTACGGGTTGTGCCTCAGCCAAGGTCAGGGTAAAATCTGCCTGGTTGGTAAAGGGGTTGGGATACGCCTGAGACAACTGGTACTGGCCCACCAATTCCAGACGTGCTTCAACAACCTCGCTGTATTCAAATGTACCGTCAAAGTCGATCTGTTTCAACCGAAATCGATAGGTCCCCGGAGCAAGATCTGCAACGGTGTGCCGGTAGTTTTGGGGTTCACTGGTCGTACCAGCCCCAGGAATAAATTGGACCATCTGCCAATCGGGGGTATCCGCCCCTTGCATCTGCACCTCAAAACCGGCATTGTCAGCCTCACTCGCTGTTTCCCAGGAAAGCGCAACGGCATTTTCCGAGGGTTGTGCCGAGAACTGCGTCAGCTCAACGGGAAGCGGAACGTCTTGATTGGCAAACAATGCACAAGACGATTCAATAATCGCTAAGTCATCAGATGAATACTCACACAGATCCCAGGTGAGACCCGTAGACTGTGAACCGTCCACGACCTGAAAGCGAAACGAGACCACATCCATCATCGCGGCATTGTTCACGGGTGTACCCGTCAAGCCGAAAATGAACACGTTGACAGACACGCGCCCTGGTGTGGGTGCCGTGACATTGCTGCTGTAGTTATCTGATGCAAAGGCTGCGAAGGTATAATTCACATCCTCCGTCGGCGAAGCGGGAAAGGCCAGGGCCAAGGTGTTGTAGGAAAATTGAAAGGTAGACAGTCCCAGATTAAAGGTGGGATTGACCTGAGACTGAAGCTGAAACATCACATCGACAAATCCGCCAGAAGGTGTACCGACTACAAACTGGCCACCCAGTACCTGCCCCAGGGACATCCCCGGCAGGAACAGCCCTAAGAACAGGACCCCTGACAAGATATTCGGATACAAGGACCGGCGCTTCATGACGCGTACCTCTCTGGATGATGGTGGTAAGATGTGGCCTCCTTAAAGCCGATACTCCTGGGTTGTATTACCTCGAAGAACATGTAATTAACTGACATCAGACAAAATAATCAAGTCAGTTGCCCTTTTTGGCATTCCTTTCAAGGACATCTCCTGCCATCTTATCACCATATTGCATTTACACCTGGATTCCCGATGATGGTATGCACCGGTCTGGAATACCCGAAGCGATGGTTCCATTCCACTTGTCTGAGCCTGAACTGGTACGTTCCGTTGCTCAACCCACGCAGTTCATACCCGTAATGCCTGGGTATGGCGAGGGTCCCCCCTCCCGGAAAATAAGCCACCGCCCTATAGGGTGCGCCGTCTCGGCTTTGCTCTATAACAAAACCGGCGTTTTCATATTCCCGCGTGGTCTTCCACCGCAGCCGCGCCGTATCGCCATCCAGCGATACGCTGAAGCCAAACAGGTGTGCCAGGGTGAAGGTCTGAACCGGTTCCCCAACGTTCTCTGCCGTCAAGACCTCCCAGACTGCTTCATCACTATGTTCAGACGTGGCCTTTGAAGGAGCAGAATGCCCAGTCTTGGGTGAGGCCGGGTTTCGCAGGTCTATCGGTCGGACGAAGGTACCTGCATATTGCGGCTGGGCATTGACCTGTCCCAGCATCAGTATACTAAGGGCCAGGCTCCACCACATCTTGCTGATGGGGTTGGTACAGTTGGGGTCCGTTGCATGATTCATGATGCGCCTCCGTTAGATGTCACCAAGTGTTCTTGCTACGCCTAAATGTTGGTGACCGAGGATCTATGACATACCTCCTCCTCTATTTGCTAACGCGTATTTTCCTCCTGAAACGGATCTTCTATACAGCGTACTGCATTTCGGCCAGGCTTCTCCTTAATGTGGACGATACCCATACCAAGAGCCTGGACCCCGCATCGGAAAAACCGACGAAGATCCAGGCCCAGTTTCGGTAAAAGCGTATTGCTTATCCGGCCTGACCAATGCTGAGCAGTTGGGTGTAATTCTTGAGCTTCTTGCCTTTTTTGTCCCACTGTTCCGAGCGAACCATCATACCCAATCCTGGGGCAAACCAGGTTTTGTTTACAACATTGCCACCCTTTATTTTGATCGGCCCCATTTTGACCTTCGACTCAAAGCGTTCCGAAACGGTATAGGTATCGAACGTTCCAGCCGGGGTTTCCGTGCTACCGACCGCCAAAACATTACGTTCGGTCGAATGGACTTCCAGCGTGCCGCCCAGGCCACCACCGCCTTCCATGGAGAACTTGGCCGTCAGGTGGCCGTCGGTCAATACATCACCGACGGAGACCGAGGCTGGAAAATTGATGTAATCACTTTCGATCTCCATATTCCAATCCTCAAACGCCTTCGTCATTTCCGGCGTCATGAACCGTTCCAGATCGACCACCACGATCCCCTCCCGACATTCCATATCGTAGGACATGGTATGCTGGTGTTCATCTTTCTTGTTGTACAAGTCGACGGTGACGGTGGCTTCCACCCCGCCGTCCACGGCGGAAACATCCGTCATGGTGTAGGCCACCTTACCTTCGAGTTTGTCTTTTTTGTTATAGGAGCCATATTCAAAGCGGGTATTGGCCTTAAACATGTCACAGGTTTGCGCGCTCAGGGGTGAGGCGGCAAATACCAAGGCCATCAGGCTGGCCCACAGGGTACGGGTAAGGGATGTATAGGTCATTGAAGGTGTGTTTGAGATTGGATTCAAGAAATATTTCGTGATGCGTATTGCGTATGGCTATTGGTTTACGCAATACGCATTACGGCCAACCGATGCGTTACTTCTCTTTGATAATGTCCCCGCGTTCCATGCCGCCGCCGGAAAGGACTTTGCACTGTGAGGCTTTGCCGCTTCCCATCTGATTGTTGACCACTTCAATCTCGCCGATTTCAGTTTCCATGCTACCGAGAGAGAGGCCGGTATCCGGGTCGATCAACTCTTCGCCGGCCCGCATCACGATGAACCGGTCGCCATTTTCCACACCGCTCATGGCTCCGGCATTGATGATGACGTTCCCGCCGGACATCGTGACGACCTTGGCTTGCCACGGCAGACTATCAGCGTAGGTATCGGTCAGTTCCACGATGCCTTCGATGGCCTCACGGGTGGCCTTGCCGACCATTGAGTCATCGAAATCGTTCTGGTTTTTGAAGGACACCTTGTTGGTGCGGAAGCTGAGGCCGCGCTTTTTCTTTTCTTTGCGCACGTTTTCCGCCGAGACGATCTCGCCCGTTGTGGTATCGATGAGGCGTACGTCTACGGCCACAACGGCCTTGTCGCTTTTGACGCCCACACCAAGCTTCGAGGTGGAGCCCCCCACACCACCGCTGCCGTAACCAAATTCGGTGACGGCCCCAACGATGGCCAGTTCAACCCCGAGGAGTTGCCCCACCTTGGCGGCACTTTCAGCCGTGGTGCCTGTTTGCACCTGTCCACCTCCACCGCTGCCTTCTTCTCCACCGGTCATGATGTAGCGGAAGAAATCGTTCACGGTTTGGGCAACATCCTGATTGCCCCCCTGGCCGAGCTTTTGCTCTTTAAAGATTTCGTCGATCTCTTTGCGCTCCATGACGCGGTATTTGCCGGACTTGACAAGGGCCGTGGTAAGCATATCGGACATGCCTTCGCCAGGATGTACCCGGCTGTCGAACCAGCCAAACTGTTTGTCGGTACGGTCTTCAAACGTGAAAACGGCGACGCGCTTTTTGAGGGTTTTTTGGGCCATCACCTGAATCGGCTGCGCCAGGAGACCGATCATGAGTAGAAAAAGCCCGCTCCGTAGAATAGACGGAACATAGGAATGTAAACGGTTCATAACTATCAGATTAGGGTTGGTGCATTGGAATGGCGACGGCCGGACAATAGTTTAGATAACCGGCTGCTACAACCAATATAAGCATAAGCCTGCCATGCTGTTCCTATATTCACTAAAGCGTAAACTTTGTCATCAGACCGGACATTTTTCTTTTTTCTGCCTTACACCAGTGTGCTATGCTTCGCATTTTCTTGTTTTGGGCCACCTGTTGGATGCTCTGCCGGCCCACCTCTGGCACGGCACAGCAACGGGACTACTGGCCGATGAAAGCACACGATGCCCGCCGTACGGGCCAGAGCGGCAACCGCGGACCGTCCGCGTTGCTCGAAGACGGCGGCTGGACCTATGAAGCCCCTGGCGCGGTTGAACTCAACATCGGCGCAACCGTCACGGAAAACGGCATCTTCTTCGGCTCCTGGGGTTTGCTCCGCACCGACAACACCGCGGACCGCCGGGGATGGGACAAGTTCGACGGCAAGGTTTACGGCCTCGACCCACTGACGGGAGATGCGTTGTGGGATGGCCCCCTGGCCCTGGACCGCGTCCCGGCCTGTTATGCCTTCGACGGCCGCAAAAAGTCCGATACCGATACCGGCTTCTGCGGCGAGGACAACCCTTACCTCGCGACGTTTTACAACGGCACCGTCGAAGGGCAAGGTGCATACGATGCCGAGCGCAATACGATCTACTTTGGCAGAGGGGACGGTCGGCTTTTTGCCATCGATCCAGATGCCGGGGCCATACGCTGGCGCTTCCAAACGTTTAACCCTGAAGTCCCGGACGATCCCGACGGCGGCGGTGAAATTGTTGCCTCCCCGCTTCTTGCACCGGACGGCACCGTCTACATTGCGACCTGGGGTGAGGGTCCCTATGAGACCCATGCCTTCTACGCCATCAACCCGGACGGCACCTTACAATGGCGTTACCCTGCAAACAGCTCGCTTCCCCAACGGTTGTTTGCCTCTCCTGCGCTGAGCCCGGATGGCGCCACCATCTATGGCGGCACCTTCTTTGACGACGTAGCCGTACCTGGGGTCCTCTACGCACTCAACCGGGAGCCCTTCGGCCCATCCTCCGATGCCGAACGCCTGAAATGGACCATGCCGCTGACGTTTGAGAGTCGTCCCGTCTGGACGGCCACACTGGCCGTCGGCGCGGATGGGACGGTGTATGTTGGCGGTGCGGTGGTTGACGGATTTCGTAACCGCGCGGTCGTGTTTGCCGTGCAAGACACCGATACCGGCCCCCTCCTGAAATGGACCACCCCGTATGTGGAATTGAACGACGGGGCCGATTATGCGTTGGGTATTGCCCTCCGCGAAACAGGGCGAGAGACCGAACAGGTATTTGCGACCACAGCCAATGTATCCACCTTGCTCAACAATGGACGCACCGAGGGCACCCTTTATGCCATTGATCCAGACACCGGCACCCTGGAAGCCTCCTATGATCCTTCAGATGATGTTCCAGAAGCGGTCGGTAGCCTGAATTCACCGGCAATCTCCTCGGATGGTATGCTTTACTTCGGGGTTCGCGGTCGTGCAGGTGGGAATGGGCCAAAGGGGCAATTGTTTGCGGTCTCGTATGAGCCGGGGTTATTTTCGTATGGCTGGCATGCACCACTAGACGGGCATGTGGAATGGAACCACCCGGCCCTCGGCCCGGACGGCTGGGTTTACACCGGGAGTTCGGTCGGACCCGGCACGGGTATTCCGTTTGCTTTTCCGCCTGGGGTTACGCCCAACGGTACAACGCCGACGTTTTACGGGTTTCAGGGGCCGTTTTTTCCAGTTTCGAATGCCGAGGAGGATGTAGGGACAAGGCATGCCTTGTCCCTACTACAAGTGCCATACCCGAATCCGGTGCAAACGCGGGCCACGGTCTCGTTTTCGATGGATCGGCCCCAACGGGTACGACTGGATGTGTTTGATGTACTGGGACGGCACCTCCGTACGATACACGATGGATGGAAGACTGCCGGTACCCATCAGGCCCACGTGGATGTGCAAGGGCTATCGCCGGGAACCTACTACCTCCAGTTGACCGGGCTTGATGGGACGCACATCCACCCCCTGGTCGTTTTCTCGCCTTGATCTGACGACGTGCCTACTTATAAAACACCTGTACGCACGTGAATTGCATTGCCCCGATGACGTCTTCGCCCTGTTTGCATCCGGCCCCAAGGTAGCGGGGGTTTACATCCAGAATATTTCTCCGATGGGTGGGTGAGGCCATCCAGGCCTCCAGCACCGAACGCGCCAAGGTGGTATAGGTGTGCCGTTCCGTGCCGTTGAAGACATAACTGTACATCTGTACCTGCCCCCCGGCATTCGGGACCAGGGTACGGGTTTCGTGTTTTCGGGCAGGCACGATCACCAGGTTTTCGGTGGCATAACGCTGCGGCAGGCGAACCAGACGTAACCGGTGAAAAAGCGTTCGTTTTATAGGATTCTGGTCGTTGAAATGACTAAAGAACTTTTCCTGTACCATGTCTTGCGCGTGCATCTCGGCGACCTGTTCCAATTCCGGCAAATACAACAGGGGTTGATACCCGTTTGCTTCCCGCACCCGATTGGTCTCGTGGAATATCGCCGCCGACAGCAAGGGATAGTCGATCAGGGTCGTGTCCACCGTGAAAGTGACCGTGTCATTGAGAAATGCCTGACGCACATCTTCGTCGTACAACGGATCATCGGCAATATAAAGCTGCCGGCACCCGCCGATCCCCATCAGCAGACCAAACGCCCCAAGGCGCAGGATACGCCACCATAATTCCGTGTGCATGGGTCCAAGGTATGATACCGAAAAAGACTGTATCGATATAGACGCGAGCAAACGCGGGATCGTTACGGGTACCGACAGCCAAAGCCGCGTCAGGTGGGCTTAATCCCTTCAATGGTGGCAGAAACCACGTAGTCTTCAACACGCCCTCCCGGCACCCAGGTACGGATGAACGAGGCACTTTCGACCTTAGGCCGGATGCGAATATCCGTGAACCCGACCTCGGTCAACATCGCTTCGAGATCCGATATCTCGGCAGCACCGGCAATGCATCCCGTATAGAGCGAAAGGTCTTGCCGTATCTCTGGAGGCAACGGCACGCTGGCCACCACATCAGCAATGGCAAGCCGACCGCCGGGCTTCAATACACGAAAGGCCTCCCGGAAGACCGCGGGTTTATCTGGAGACAGATTGATGACACAGTTGGAAAGGATGACATCCACCGTATCATCGGCGATGGGCAGGTGTTCGATCTCGCCCAGCCGAAATTCTACTTGCGGTAACCCGAAGGCTTCGGCATTGGCTCGCGCCTTGTGAATCATCTCCGGCGTCATGTCCACGCCGATGACATGTCCGGTTGACCCTACGGCTTCGCCTGCCAGGAAGCAGTCGATGCCACCGCCACTCCCGAGGTCGAGGACGGTTTCACCCGGCTGGAGGGCGGCCAGGGCTTTGGGGTTACCACAGCCGAGGCCGAGGTTGGCTCCTTCAGGCAATGCACCAAGGTCATCGGCGCTGTACCCCAACGCCTGGGCTGCTTCTGCTGCTGAGGGCAGGTCGGTGCACGCCTCCGGCCCACAGCATGATGATTCGGTACCAACAGCGATTGCAGCATACCGGTCCATGACCTGCTGCCGCACCTCATCTGCGGATTGGGTTTCTTCGATGGTCGGCGCTTCGTCCGTTGTGGGTGCACAACAATCCGGGCTACAGCAGTCGGTTGTGGCGCGTGGTAATTTTTCGGTCATTTCCATAACAGGATTCAGATTAGGTGACAGGTTGTCGATTTACCTGAATGACGCAATGGGCTTCAGAAAGACGCAGGTTATCGGGTAGATGTTGCGCGGGGGGTGTAATCCATGACCCGCCCCCTTTGGTCGAATTCAAACCGGCAGCAATCCAGTAAAATGCTTTTAAGCATCCGCCGCCCACGCTGAATGCGGGATTTGGCGCCGGATAACGAAAGGCCCAGCCGCTCGGCTACTTCAGCCTGTTTCAACCCTTCCAATTCGGCCAAATGAACCGCCTCCCGGTAGGGTTTGGGCAGTGCCTGGATCATTGGAATCAGACAGGGCGCGATCTCCTGTTCCACCTCGCGTTCCGGCTCAACATCGGGCAAGACGTGCAGGGTTTCCAGCGGGTCGACTGGTTTTTGCTTGCGAAAATGATCGGTGATGGCATTCTGGGCAATCCGATACATCCAATGTTGAATCCGGTCTGCACTTCGTACCTTGTTGAGGTGCAAATGGACCTTCAGGAATACATCCTGCACAATATCGTCCACGATGCCGGGGTTGTTCACCCGCTTCCGCACAAAGTGCGTCAGGGCTTCATGATGCTGTTGCCAGAGGTGTGCCGTTGTGGGGTGTGCCACGGTATGCTACGTTGTGAACCGCCCCGAATTCTTCAGAGACTTGGTTCGTTGAGTATTTGCGATTGATTCGCTTGACTGGCATGGAACAGCTTCTCCTGTTCGACAGGGGGAATATAACCATTTCATCCATCCTCAAGAGGCGGGCTGGTTTTTGTGTTTGACATCATAATGAATGCCGATGCACACGGTGCCCCCTCCGTCTTCATTTCGATAGACGAAGACCAGATCATGCATGCCATCGACAGGGGCAAAGGAAACGTCGGCTTCCACGACACCAAAATCGGTTAACCCCTGCTCTACCTCAAAGGTACCCAGCAAGGTGCCCTCTGGGCCGTCCAGGTACACATCCACAAAGCCCCCGGTAGTAAAGCCGGGTGCGACGACAAAGACACCGGTAAGATGGTGTGTGTTTAGGGCATCTTAACTGAGTACGCGTCCTGCACGAATCAACAAGCCGAGCGTAGCGCGGATGCCATCGTATTCAGGGAGTTGTGAGCCTTCGTACTCAATGCCGATGTAACCGGTATATCCAGCGGCCTTAACAATTTTCAGGATCCGAAAAAAATCAATGTCCGGTTCATGTCCTTGATCATCAAACCGATGGGCCTTGGCACTTACGCCTTTGGCAAAGGGCATTAACTCTTCCATCCCACGGTATCGGTCATAACTACGATACGGCAACAGGCTCATCACAAAGTTGCCAAAATCCGGCAATGTGCCACAATTCTCCATTCCGACCGATTGCATGACCTGCGCCAACCAACTGCCGTTGGACGAATAGCCTCCATGCGGTTCGACGAGAATGTTGATGCCATAGGGTGCGGCAAAAGCGGCCAGGGTACCGAGGCTTTCTACAGCATAGCCGGCGATTTCTTCAGCCGTTCCCTTGCCCGGCAAATTGACCCGGATGGCGTGGCACCCGAGACGTTCGGCGGCTTCCACCCAGGCATAGTGACTTTCCAGGGCCCGCTCGCGCTCAGAGGCTTCGTGAGAAACCATATTGCCTTGCATGTCCACCATAACCAAAAGACTCCGGACGCCAGCATCTTCGGCGCGTTGCTTCATCTCATCGAGGTAGCGATGATCCCGTACTTTGTCGTTAAAGAACTGGGACACATATTCCACGGCGCTGATCCCGAAATCGCGCTTCGCAGTGGCCGCAAAATCGAGGTGGTCCAGCTTCCCCGACCAGAGGGTCCGGTGCAAGGACCATTCAGCCAGGGAGATGTCGAAAAACAGCGAACCGGGTACGATGGCCAGTTCTTCGGGGGTCGGGATTGGAGGATTGCTACAGGCCGAGAGGGCCATACCGCCAAACCCTGCGCCGAGTAAGAGCCTTCCAGCGTGGTGGAGAAAGGTACGTCTTGACGATGCCATGGGTACTTGATTTTTAGGTCCAGGCTCCGATGATGGTACCCATTACGATGAACGCAACCAACAGGTACCCCACATCGATCAGATAGAGCTTGAGGGGGCGACGTGAAAACAGATAATTGACCCCAAAGGCAGGGGCAACGAAAACCAGACACAGGAACGCACCCGCCATGGCGCCGCCGGAGGCATTGGACCCCATCATCGCCGCAATCTCGACAAAGAAAGACATAAACAGGGCGACGATAGCCAGCAACACAAAGGACACGCCGAAGATCAAGGGCATATTGGCCTTTTGCATCGCTTCATCGGATACCCCGGCCAACCGTTGCCAGGAGGGCCCAAACAGCAGGGGTGAGTACCACAAGCCACCAATGACAAAAGCCGAGAGCGTCGCGATGAGGACCTCCCAGAGGTTAAAACCGGAAAAATTCATTGTCGAGAGCAGTCAAAAGATTATTGGACCTGAAAATCACCTATTTATCTGATTGTCCCTATGCCCTAAAAATCATAGGTGAGCCGACCAATGATGCGCCTGCCGATTTTAGGGAAACCAGGCAAGGCCCTGAACTCATTATCGAACAAGTTGGTAGCGGAGGCTTCTATGGCAAAGCGATTTTTAAATCCATACCCCAGGGATACATCCACCAGAGATTTGGCGTCGATTTTGCCGGGGTAGGTCGAGTTGTTGGACGTATAGGCCTGATCCCATTGGTAAGACAAGCTCCCATTCATCCCGACGCTGGTTCCATAGCCCAGCCCAGCCCGAATTTTATTCTGCGGGAAGTTCAAGTCTCCTGCCTCACCTGTAGGCCGGTTGAACCAGGTATAATTGGCAAAGACGGAAAATGCATCCGAGATGAAGTACTTTGCATGCAACTCAAACCCCCAATCGTCACTGATCGCATCTGGGTCCCGTGTGGGGTAACCAAAAGCCAGTTGCGGAAAACCGGTGTCCGGCACCTGATCGGATTCCACGATTCCATGAAAGGGCAATCCGGCTTCGGCCAGGGCATCCAGAAAAAGTTGACCGGCTTGCGTGTATGCATCGTGCAACAACACCCCTACTTCTTCAGCGAGGCGTGCCGCGTTTTCGGCGTCAAATCCAAAATCCAATAGCCCTTGTTCGACCTGGGGCTGGAACGTCGTCTGCACCCCATCCCCCAGATCATCCGGCAGGCTCGTCATGGTAATGACAGGACTCACCTGAGAAAACCCACCGGCGCGGGTCTTGCGGAAGTAGTACACATCAAACCCGGCGGCAAACCGATCAAAGAACAACCCTTTGTAGCCCGCCTCATACGCCGAGATCGTGGAGATGAGTTTGGTTTCAAAGGATTCGGGCAGCAGCTCGTTGCCGTTAAAATCGGTACTGGCAATACCCCCGGAGAACCCACCGGGCACATCGCCCTGCAGCAGTTCGATCAACTGGGGCACAAGCGCGGCCAACAAGGGATCTTCTACCCCCATCTCCTGAATACCGGCAATCACATCGGCCGTAACGGCGGCGTAGGCTGCGGCCAACGGGAAGCCTGCATCAAACGGCGTTTCCGGTACACCGGGGATCAGCCAGGTGATCATGGGGTCATTGAAGGTCTGGGTACGGATGCCACCCATATTCCAGACATTGAAGATGGGCGTGGTCTGCACCGGCAGGTCAAAGAAAATATCAGACGCCGGAATGGGGTTCGCGGCTTTGTTAAAGCTCAACCGGAGGGCGTGATACTGATTGGGTTTGAAGACCAGCGCCGCCCGGGGCGAGAAGGTCTTTTCGTCCGTAAAGTTATAGGTATCCAGCCGACCGGCCAGGAAGAAGTCCAGCTTGTTGCCGAACTTCAATTTGCCCTGGAGGTATCCCCCGAAGATCCGATAGTCATCATCGTCTTCATTGCGTCCGTAGACATGATTTTCGGTATTGGCACCTGCATTCCGGAAATCGATGCCGGTGGTCCACTCGGCATTGAGTAAGGACGGGGTCTCGAAATTATACTGGACCTGGGCCTCGAAGTGGGTCCGCTCCAGCGGGACGATGAGCCCGGTCCGGTTCAGGTAGACCGGATTGTCATCACTCCCCCCATCATTGATGATGTAGTAGGTCTGGGCAAAGAGCCCCTTGTGGTTGAGCCGCACCTGACCCCAATACTCATTCGAGTGGTTAAAGCCTTCCCCCAGGTCATTGTAAAAGATAGAACTGCCAGCATTCCATCCGCCTGCGCCAACGATTTCGGTCTGTTCAGCGGGTCTGTAATGTAACTGCGTATTGAAGGCCGCTGCCCAATACTCCGGTTCTTGCACCTTCTCGGTGGTAAACAACTGCGTGCCTGTTTGCTGCGGATCAACAAACCCGCCCTCGGTGACAAACCCCCGGCTCACGGATTCCTGAAAATTGGCCAGGACGGCATCATCCTGCGGATCCCCGGCCTTGAGGGTAAAATCATCCCCCCTGCCATACCGGGCATTGATTTTATAGCCAAACCGGCTGTCTGCGGTGTGCCCGGCGTGTCGGATGGCGGTCTTAAACGTGCTGTGCTCGCCATTGATCACTTCAACGGTGGTCCCCGGATACCGGAAGGGATCTTTGGAGATGAAATGCACCACGCCCGCTGTAACGTCCGGTCCATACAGTGCGGAACCCGGCCCAAGCACCACCTCAACACGCTCGACGTCAATGTTGTTGAGCGGCGAGTTTTGGGAATCAAAAAACTCCAGACCGGGAGAAATCAGCGAGCGGTAGTCCAGCATGGGAAAGACATCCGTAGAGAAGATCCCGCTGCTGCTGCGCAGGGCCAGGTTGATCCGCTGGCCGGTTTGCTGCTGCAACTCAACGCCCGGTGTGTTGATCAGGGCACGGATGGGCTGAATGGACCCTCCCGAGGCAGAGACTTCTTCGGCACTGATAACCGAAACTGCTGCCGGGGCTTCCTGTAGTTTTTCCGCTCTGCGGGAAGCCGAAATCACAAGCTCCTGCCCGATGATGGTCTTTTCAGCCAACTCGATTCGCAAGTCAGTGGTGGCTTGAGCAATTTCAATTTCCTGGGACATGTACCCGATGTAGGAAACGTCGATGGTAAACGGGAAGCCGCCGTCATAGGCCAGACTAAAGGTGCCATCTACATTGGTAATGGCCCCGGTCGTCGTGCCTTGTACCACGATACTCGCCCCGGTTAGCGGATTCCCCTCTTCATCTGACACCACGCCGGAAACACTTTGTGCGAACAGGTGGGTGCTGGTGAGCAGCAAGAAACAAAGGAAGCTATAGCATTTCAGATTTCGCATGGGGATACAGCACAACAGGTTTAGGGGTGGGAAATCAGCTTATTGCAAGCCGGCGGAGGGTTGGGCGGCCTCGTCGACTTCCATATTTTTAATCCATTCACTGATTAAGGCGACCCCTTCTTTATGAACCAGACCCCGACCCAACTCGGGCATCATCGCGCCGGGATCGGTCGATTTCATGCGATAAACCAAAATGGATTCTTCTGGATTTCCGGGAACGATTGAGTACGTGTGTCCACCGGTACCGCCGCCTGCGGAAACGGTTGCTTTATAGATACCCAGGGCCATATCCAGCTTGGCATCCGCCGTCAAAAAGAGGCCGGAGGTATTGGCCGATCCATTGGGATTATGGCAATGCGCACAATTGGCGTCCAGGTAGGCCATCGCCCGATCCTGTACGCTTCCGCTGGATGCATCATCCCATACCGCCACCTTCGGATGACTGGCTTCGGCCTCATATCCCGTCAGGTACCCGACGGCAGCCCATTTCTCCAACTGGTTCATGATCCCATCGGAATAGGCATAGGGTTTATTCAGGTTGCGTACTTTCGGGCCGATGGGGACCTGTGTTTTGCCATCCAGGTGACAACTCTTGCACTGGTTTCGGTTGGGGATGATATAGTTGATGGTTTGTGCTTCCCCATCGTTGTTGACCCAACTGACGTCCCGAACGTCTCCCACCACATCCAGATCGGCATCCGTTTGCTCGGCATTCCACACATAAGTTGCGGCCTCCCACTGCGTGCCCCTGTTGATGAGCAGCCGGGTTTCTATCCTGTTGTTGCCTTTTGCGGCGTCCGTTTCGTCGTGGGGATAATAGAAATTCTTGATCAGCACCGTTTTGTTTGGAAAGTCCAGCACGCCGTCAGGGGTATAGGTGGCACTGGTCCCTTCCGGCATCCAGACAAACCGGGCCTTGTGGGCATAATCGGTAAACAGCGGGGAATTCAGGTCATAGGGAAGGACCCGGTCGTTGGGCTCCAGGTCGGCCAGGTTCCCTTTGAAGAACTGGTAGTGGGAAAGTTTTTCGTAGGGCTTTTCGGGAATGACAACCGATGGATCATCGGACTGGCACCCTGAAATGAGGAGCCCCACGCCCAGCAGGAAAAAGGTCAGGGTGTTTCGGGCCATTGCTTCTCCAAACTTCACGTTATATCAAACCTGTAATCAGCTTGCAGCCAGCCACGCATCATGTTGGCTGGTGTCGAATTCAGGCAACTCGCAATCAAACAGACTGATATCCGTGGTTTTGTTTTGCATCATGTCCTCAGGAGCCTGTCCCAGACCTGCATTCAGGTTGACGAACTTTACGTCTGTGCCGTTATTCTTGAAGCAATAGCCCGTCGGCCTACCGTTTTCATCCATGGACGATGGCTTAAAGATGCCATCGGTGATCAAATCGACGGGTTCGCCCCCCAGAACGGCTGTGAGCAACTGGCCATATTCCGTGGAGGCATCAACTGGCCCGGTGTTGCCGCTGATCTCGTTATCGTGGAGGTTGATGTTGGAACTAAAGGGATCAAATTCCTCCGATTTGAACGGGACGCCGGTAAACAACCAGCTATTGACCGCGATGCCCAGCGTCTTGTGGTTTTTGATCGTATTGTTGTAGGCTTCGATGTTGGAATGGGACATGATGACCATCCCCGAACCCGGCGGTATGGTACTGACGACCATGCCTTTGGGGGCAAAGTTTTCACCGTTGTTATCCTCCATCGTGTTGTTGTAAAACTTGATGCGGTCCCCGTTGGCCTGGGGCAGATCGGGCATATCAAAGATGAGCATACCGCCGGTATTGTTTTTGGCGATGTTATTGTAGACCTCACCCACGATGGTATTTTCAATTTCGAGGCCGGCCACGTTGTGGTGTACATAATTGTCCCGTACCACCACATTTTTGGATTGGCCCACATAGATGCCGGCATCCATGGCATAGGAGGCTTCGCAGTTTTCGACCAGCACGTTGGTACTGCTGACGGGATATAAACCATAGGCCCCATTGGTTGGCAATCGACCGTTGGTCCAGGTGGCTTCCAGGTCTCGCATCACCACATTTTCACTACCCTGGACTTTGATGGCATCCCCTTTGGAATCGGCCACGGTAAAACCTTCCAGGGTAATGCCGGTCACGTTCTTGATCAGCATGCCTTCCGCGCCTTCAATCTGGTCTTTGAAGGACAGGACGGTTTTTCCCTTGCCGGCCCCTTTAATGGTCACACCGGGGGTATCGTTGAGGGAAAGGGACCGCCGGAACTGAAACGTCCCTTCCGGCAAGAGAATCTGCGCGCCGGCTTCGGCTTCGATGAGTTGTTTTTGGAGTTCTTTGACCAGCGTATCGGCTTCCAGGGGTTGAGGCCCTTCTGTGCCAGGTTGACAGGCTGTACAAAAGAAGAGGAGGCATACAAATATGCCGGTGTTGACAGAGGATATTTTCATGGTGGCGGTATGCGTTGGGATGGGTGGGGCTCCCAATGTAAAAGACACGTTTCGAGACGCAATATGCATATTACCAATTTCTGATGTCGGAAGCAATTGCCGTCGATAGGAGGTGGCTAGGTCGTACGGACAATTGAAAAGTTCATGATTGATGGCACATTGACCATATTTGAGTCGTTCGCTGGCTTTTCTAGCCTTCAAACATCTCTGGATAGCAATGCCTTTATCGCCCACATTGAAGCCCTTGAGGCTGCGCCGGTGATTCCGATTGTCCATAGGACCTACATATAGAACGTCCGACACTGTCCTCAAAGGGAAACCTCAATCAAGTTCAGTCGTTTGATTTGTAAAATTTTTTACACCTTCTATTTACCATATGCTCAAACTCACCTTCATTGCCCTTCTTTGGGTGCCCTCCATCGTAGTTGCCCAGGCCCCTGAGCCAACACCTGACTCGCTCACCGCGCTCATCGAAGCCTACTACACCCACAACGTTGATATCTTTCAGACCGGTTCAACCCAGCAAGATATCGACCGACTCTTTGAACTCTTCACCGAGGACTTTGTCTATGTCCACCCCAAGTACGGCGGTACCTACAGCCGGGAAGACCTCTACAGTGGCTACCAAAACAACCAGGCCAACGGGCGCTATGACGGCAGCGTCCGCGACATTGAAGTGCTCAACATCATCGTTGGTCTCAATGCCGTCGTAACCCAGAAGCGGTTCGTCAATCAGGAAGGCCCAGGGAAGGCCGAAATGACTTTGTTTGAGATACGAGATGGCAAAATAGCCCGGATCGTTGAATATTGGTAGATGTGGTCTTGCTTAAAGTCAGAATAGAATAATCACGTGGAACATCACGCTCACGGCAACAAGCGTGGCACCATACCTTGATGCACGTACGTGACAGTCTATTCTTCAGCTTTGGCGGCGTTCCAGAGCACGTCCATTTCTTCGAGGGTGGCCTGGGCGGCGGTTTGACCGCGTTCGGCGAGGGCAGCTTCGATGTATTGAAAACGCCGAATGAACTTGGCGTTGGTACGTTGGAGCGCGTTCTCGGGGGTGATGCCCAGGAAGCGGGCATAGTTGACGAGGGCAAAGAGCACATCACCAAACTCGGCTTCCAGCGCATCGGTATCATTGGCCGGGGTGTGTTGGTGTAGCTCGGCCAGTTCTTCCTCGACCTTGGCCCAGGCCGCTTCCCGTTTGGGGAAATCAAAACCTATACCGGCCACTTTCTCCTGTATCCGCTGCGCACGGAGCAGGGCCGGGAGTTGCCGGGGCACACCCTCCAGGGCCGACTTTTTCTTGCCTTCCTTGAGTTTGATTTGCTCCCAGTTGGCAAGGACTTCCCCGGTGCCACTAACCTTCAGGTTATTGTATACGTGTGGGTGGCGGCGGACCAGCTTTTCCGATTCGGTCCGTATCACCTCGGCCAACGAAAAGGTCCCCTCACCCTCGGCAATCTGGCTGTGAAAGAGGACGTGGAGCATCAAATCCCCCAATTCCTTTTTGAGTTCGGCCCAGTCGCCGTCGTCGATGGCTTCTACGGTTTCGTAGGCTTCTTCGATGAGCAGATGTTTGACCGAGGCATGGGTTTGTTCACGGTCCCAGGGGCATTCCTTGCGCAACCGACTGACGATACCGGCCAACTCGGCAAAGGCCGAAAGGACCTCCGGAGCCACAGCTGCCGTATCTGCTTTGACTTTTTCGTTCATCCAATCAAAAACATATGTAACATACATACTCTAAAATGCATATTTACAGCATCTTAAAATATATGTAAAAGTCGATATAAAATTCACATTCCAACCTAGCATTTTTCGGGCTTATTTTGTTTATTATGGTGTGAAATGGCCATGAATCTACGGGGGCATGTTATGTTTTCCGGGGGTTCAGGGGTCTTTTTCACACAGGTTAAGCCGGCAGAGGCTTCCTGCTTCTGACTGGTGGATTCATGTACGCGCGCCGATGAGCCGACCGATACGTGTCGGTGGCGCATAACACAGAGGTTTACGTCATGGCACGTAGCGTCAACAAGGTGATCTTGGTCGGTCACCTCGGGCAAGACCCGGAACTCCGATACACGGGTAACGGCACCGCCGTTTGCAACATGCGCATCGCAACCAGCGATTCGTACAAAGATGCCAGCGGCAATCTGGTCGACAAGACCGAGTGGCACAATGTGGTGGTCTGGAGCCGCCTGGCCGAGATCTGCAACGAGTACCTCAAAAAAGGGTCTCAAGTGTATTTTGAAGGCCAATTGCAAACCCGTTCCTACGAGGATAAGGAAGGCAATACGAAATATGTCACCGAAGTCAAAGCCCGTGAAATGGTAATGCTGGGGGGCCGTGGGCACTCCGACGGCAACGGATACCAGGGTGACGGGTCTCAACGCCCCTCCCGTCCGCAGCCGACCGCCCAACCCGCTGGCGACAGCTTTGCCCCAGACGACGATCTGCCGTTCTAAACGCAGATACCTGATTTATTAGGAAACAGCTACTCGATTACTCGGGTGGCTGTTTTTTTTGGGTACGCTCGCGGACACAGGTGGGGGGCCGCAATGCAGGGTTCATGCAGGGGCCGCTCGCTGGTGGTTAGTAGTGCGCTCGCGGACGCAGGGAGCTGGCCGCTTTGCGGAATTATGTAGAGGCCGCTCGCTGGTGGTTAGTGGTAAGGCTGTGTAACAACCCACAACTAACAACCAATGGTTGCACCCCACCAATCCTGTTGCTAACTTAAAATCCTTTAGCAACCTTGCTACGTCGCACGCCACACATTGCATGCCGCACCCCGCACCCCGCACCCCGCACCCCGCACCCCGCACCTTCCCAACCCTCGGTATTCTCGGTGCTGGCCAACTGGGGCGTATGACTGCACTCGCAGCGATCCGCATGGGGTTGCAGGTTCGTTTTCTGGCTCCTAAACCTGAAGGGGCTGCCGAAGGATTGGGAACGCTGACCGTAGGAGACTGGACCGATCTCGACGTCCTCCGGGCCTTCGCGGCCCAATGCGATGCCGTAACCCTCGAAAGTGAATGGGCCCCCGCCGACCGGCTCCAACCCGTCTTGCCCGAAACCACCGCCCTCTGGCCCTCACCGCATACCGTCAACATCATACGCGATAAAGGGCGGCAAAAAACCGTACTACAGGAGGCGGGGTTGCCGGTACCGGACTTCATCCTCTGCACCACCCTCGATGAAGCCCTGACTGCTGCCAATACCTACGGCTACCCCGTCGTCCTGAAACGCCGCCGGGGATCCTACGACGGCTACGGAAATGCTACCGTCCATACCCCCGAAACCCTGGCCGAAGCCTTCAATGCGCTGACCGATACGGACGGTTTGCTTGTCGAAGCTTGGGTACCTTTTGTACGGGAACTGGCCACCCTCGTTGCCCGGCGTGCCGATGGCGAGCATGTCATTTACCCCATCGTCCACACCGAGCAACGGGACCATCGGTGCCATGCCGTTGTTGCCCCTGCACCCGTTACCTCTGATGTGGCTGAGCGTGCCGCAACACTGGCCGAAGCCGCTGTAACCGCTATCGACGGGGTGGGCATTACCGGCGTTGAAGTGTTTGAACTCGCCGACGGCACCTTGCTGATCAACGAACTGGCCCCGCGCCCCCACAACACCGGGCATTACACCATTGAAGGGTGTTATACTTCGCAATTCGAAAATCATGTACGCGCCGTTCTGGGCTGGCCCCTTGGCAACCCTGCCTTGCGTGAACCTGTTGCTGTGATGGTCAATGTGCTAGGCCACCGCAATGGTCAACCGTCTCTCTCTGGCTATACTCAGGCGCTTGCGGTACCAGGCATCGGGGTACATGTGTACGGAAAATCGGAAGTACGGCCGAAGCGAAAAATGGGTCACGTTACCGCCACCGGCACCGATCCGGATGAAACCCGCCACCGCGCCGAGCAAGCTGCGGCCTACATCCGGCTTTGAGGACGCATGCCCACAGCTTCAGGTTTTGACCAATCCCTCGGCCTTTTACCGTTTCTTTATTCCAAATGGCGGATGAATGCGGTATCTTCAACTTCCCTTTTTACCAATCGAATAACATCGAATTATGGAGCCCGAAGCGCCTACAGTCCCACAGGTCGGTATTGCAATGGGTAGCGAATCTGACCTTAAAACCATGCAAGAAGCTGCCGATGTCTTGTCTGATTTTGGTGTAACGTTTGAAGTGCGGGTGCTCTCGGCCCATCGGACACCTGAACGCATGGCAACCTATGCCCGTGAAGCCCATAAACGAGGCCTCAAGGTGATCATCGCCGGAGCGGGTGGGTCTGCGCATCTGCCGGGTATGATTGCCGCGCATACCCCCCTGCCCGTGTTAGGTGTACCCGTGCCCAGCCAACATTTGAAAGGCTTGGACTCATTACTCTCGGTGGTGCAAATGCCCAGCGGGGTGCCGGTTGCGACCCTGGCCGTGGGTGGTGCAAAAAATGCTGGACTGCTGGCCGTTCAAATCCTGTCACTGCAAGACACCACCCTCATGGAACAGCTCCTGGCCTACAAAGCCTACCTCGTCGACAAAGTCGAGGATATGGATGAACGCGTGCAAAAGCACTTCGCCAAAGAAGAGGTGGCCGCTGAGTAAAGTACTGGTTGCCCTTTATTGCAGGTACAGGTCCTTTTGTACGTCTACGGTTTTATCCGAAATCAGATCGCGTACCCGAAGCACCAGGGTATAGACCCCCGGCTCCTGACTGCTGGCATCCATGATCAGGTATTCCTCTTCGTCACTGTCGAGCCCTCCACTTTCGTAGGAGGTGCCAACCCCCTTGTCTGATCCGCCGAAAATGTTCTTGAACAGTTTCGAAATACCGGAGGAATCATCCTTGGGCGCCAGTACGGCCTGCACTTCATAGCGGGTGCGACTACTCTGGTCTTTCGTCAGGTTGTAGAGTTCGAAGTACAGGTAGATGGGTTGCGTCGTGTCGTACACGGTCCACGGGGCCGGGGTGATCGAAAGGCCGTGCCGAACGATGTCTCCGCTGTTGATCGGCTTGCCATCTTCGGATTCTTCGACCACATACGCCAGCAGCATATCACTGAGCGCGAGCGTGGCGTTGTCGAAACCCGGTATGGTAACGTCTCGCCGCTGAACAGCCACCGTGCCACCATCATTGGTCTCAAACTCGACGGAGATCTGATGATCACCGGGGGGCGCTTTCATGGGTTGGGTGTCCACCCAGAGATTGGTGCCTTCAAACGACTTGATCTGTGCCGTTTTAAGGCCGTACAGCTTACGCCGGCGCTCCACCAGGATGTCCCGTTGCTCATTGATCAGGAACGCGCCGGTACGCAGGTTCAGGTCAACCAGGTCTTTGCCGGGTTCATAATTTTGCACGGGGATGCCGTAGTGCACGTATACGTCCGTGTGGTTATCCGGCCCCTTGAAGGCATTGACCAGATACGGAATGTCCACTTGCCGCCCTGGAGCACGGTATTCATACCGTTCCGGCGTTTCACGGAAGGTTTCGCGAGCCTTGATCACATAGTCGTTAGCCCAGGCATTGACCCCTTCATTGAGCATACTCGCCGGCGGCGTATACAACCGGTATTCGCTGTTTCGGAAGGGGTCTTCGAAGACAAACCGAAAATCCCCGTAATCCCAGATATTGAATGTATTGTTGAACAATACCTCTCGGTCGAATGCTTCCACGGAAGCGCCAGGGGTTTGTTCGCCCAGTTCGGGCTGGGTGGTTTCGGAAGTACGAGACCGGCTCGTAGCGATCTGCCGCAGGATGGCATCGAACCCGCCGGTAATCACCACATCACTCTGCGGAATGCCGTAGCGCACTAAAATCTGCCCACGTTGGGTATTCCAGCCTCGGCTTTTGAGTTTGGGGGCTCCGTAGAGCAGGTCGGCATAAACGAGCCGGGTGTAGTGCTCCAGTTTCCGTTCATTGTAGGTGGTCAGGAAGCGGGGGTCCTTACTGGTCCAGAAGCGGGAGGCATACATGACCCGGTTTTCCTCGTACTGCTTTTTCTCGTCTTCCGGCAGAAGCAGATCCAGGTTTTCGAACGCATACCGGTCTTCCGGGGACATTTTTTTGAAGGCCACCTCAAAACTTTTCGCGGCAGCTTCCATGTTGCCCAGGTGGTAGTGGTTGTAACCGAGATACGTCCAGAGTTCTACATCATCCGGGAAGAAGATGTACATTTTCTGGAGCATCTCGGCGGCATCCCGATGGGCTTCCCGCAGTGCATAAATCTGCATCAGATGGGTGTAAACCGTACGCCGCATAGGATCGTTTTGGATGGCCCGTTTCAGGTGGCCCACGGCGCGTGCATAAGCCCGATTCGCCCGGCGGCTCATGTCCTGAACGGGAACGCCCTGGCTACGCAGCCGGTCGATGTTAAACTGGTCATCGATGCGAAACTCCATCTGGTCCAGCACGACGAGGTCACCGGGGTCCTGATCGATGAATGGATCGCCTGCGGTGATGTCCCCGGCCGTATCCTGTGCATCTGCATTGGCGACAACCTCTTCAAAATCGTTGCCGCTGCGTTCACGGTTGGCGAGGGTTTCCCGAAGACCGAGCGTCGGCAGGGAAATGGCATTCCGATACCGCCAGAAATCATGGATATAGGTGATGCCGAGTTCTTCGTGGGCGAACGCATTGGTCGAATCCAGTACCAGAATCTCCTTGGCCAGCCCTTTGCGTTTTTCGTCACGGATGCGCTCCAGCAGGAAATTGGAGGTGTCGTCCCGCATTTGCTCCAACCGCCCGACCATGTACTGAATGTTTTGCGGCTCTAATTCGAGCGCTTTTTCGATATGATGGCTGGCCTTTCCGCCATCCTTGAGACGCGTTTCATGGTATATGCGGGCGAGCATGTAATGGGCTTCGGCCTGCTCAGGGTTTGCGGAAAGCACCCGGTTAAACTGGTCAGCGGCTTCGGCAAATTGTTCAGCGCGGAAGAGCAGGATGGCTTCATCAAACAACTCAGCCTCGTCTTGTGCCTGGATGGACGGCGCAAGACCAGCCCACAGAAAAAGCACAAACAGATATAAGGAATAACGCATGATGGATACGTTAGGTATGATGTCTAAGGTTCAAACAAATTCTACACCGTCTGAAATGTAGCTGTTCCTTTCGCAAAATGAAGAAAAAACGGGGTGATTGGTGAATTGTCGATGGTCAATGGTCAATGGTCAATGGTCAACGGAAACCCTTTATTGATTGGTGATTTACTTCGTACAGTCGGCTTGCGCCTCGTGTGGTGATTGGCTGCCGAAGATCACCAATTTCCGCACTACAGGTTACACAATCCCTTCTCCAGGGGTCTATGTGCTATAAGCATCCGTTTCGAGCCACCCCCGCAGCACGTTCTTCCTCTATCTATACCGGAACCTATGTCTGCTGCATCTGCTTTTCGCCTGTCCTTAATTTTGATGGTTCTCATGTGGGGCGTACCCTATGGATCGTTGGCCCAAAACGCCCCATTGTTAACGGAATCCTTTGATGCGGCCACGCCGCCCCAGGTCCCTTCCGGCTGGCAAACGGTTGATGCCGCCTGGATTACGGACGGCGGCTCATCCAGCCCAGGCTCAGGAGGCAACAACCTGCGCAACAACGGCACCGCTACCGGCACCATCGAGACACCAATCTGGGATTTTCAGTCCGTTGCTGCAGCCACGGTTTCGTTTCTGGCCCGGCGTACCAGCACGTATGAAGCCAACACCCTCTCCCTGACGGCCTCTATCGACGGCGGTTCAACCTATCCCTTTGTGGTGTTGGCCCCTGGCACGGCCCTGCCGGAAGCGGCCAGTACCTACACTGAAATCTCCGCGGATGTCCCTTCGGCTTTACTCGGCCAAGCCCAGGTTCGGTTTCGGTTTGAAGCCGGTGGACAAACCGGCGGCAATGCCCGCATTGACGACTTTACCCTTTCGGGCGCCGGCTCTATTCCCCAAAACACCTTTGGCTTTCAGGATACGCAACGGGCCTTCCTTGAAGGCACCACTCCAATCTCTGTACCGTTGGTGCTCGATTTCATAGACCCCAATGGCCTGCAAGGCCTGGAGTTTTCTGTTGAAGCCGATGCGGACCTGGTCTCCTGGCTCGGCGTCGAACCCGGACCGGACCTCCAACCGGTATCAGACTGGACCCTTTCCCATCATATCGAAGGGCAAACCCTCACCGTGGTTCTCCTCCATGCCGGAACCAGCGGCCTCAAACCTGGCCGTTACACCCCGCTCTTATCCCTGCAAGCGGCTGTGGCTCCCCTTTCAGGCAATACTTCGGAAACGGTTATCCTGTCCCTACGCAATGTGACGGGCGCATTGTCCAAGCGAACCGGAGACGATGCCACCCTCCGTGCCGATCCGGCCCAGCAAACCTGGACGATTGAACGGGGTGCTCCCGTCTTCTTCCCTTCGGATACCACCCTCGACTTTGGTGCCGTGCCCGTTGGCGAAACCCAAATCCTTACGTTTGATGTCTCTAACCCCGGCGGCACTACGGATCTGCTGATCTCGGAAATCACAACCTCAAACCCGCTGTTCTCCATCTCCCCCACTGCTGCCCAGGTTGCCCCAGATGATGTCCAAACCTTTCGGCTTGCCGTAACACCGGAAGCGGGTGATATCGGGACGCAGAACGGGACCTTCGCTTTCACCCACAATGCTGCCGATGGGCCAACTTTTACGCTGCCCGTCACGGTCCGGGTGCTCCCTACCGCCCCCGGCGATGCCAATCAGGATGGTGCAGTTGACATTGTAGACCTCATGCTGGGGGTAGACTTTGTCCTTGGCCGAACGCTCCCTTCAGACGTTCAGGTATTGGCCGTGGATGTACACCCCTATGCAACCGGCAACGGTACCCTCGATATACGCGATCTTACCGTATTGGTCCAAGCCATATCACGGGGCGAGTGGCCGGATGGTGAACCGCTGCCATCCGGGCGCCTGCAAGCTGCCAAAGGGACCCGTGGTGATGTGGTGCAAGCAACCTGGCAGGTGTCCGATGAGGCGCTACAGATCAACCTCTCGCACACCGTCCCGCTACGGGCTTTGCACTTGGTATTCAGCGCCCAGGACCTCACGGATGCCGGTCAAATTTTTCCTGAACCGGCTGCCCTGGAAGGCATGTCCATCTTGACAGCCTATCAAGCACATACGGGTGCCCTGAGTGTACTCATGTACAGACTGGATGGGGAAGTTTTGGAACCCGGCACACGTCCCCTCGCCCAGCTCGTCACCTCAGCCTCATACGAGGAAATCACATTCGTGCATGCACAGGCTGTTGATGCCACCGGGCAAGCCATTGCGGTAAACACCGAATGGGAAGCCACAGAACCTGTGCCACAATCCTCAACGCTGAATGCGCCCTATCCTCATCCCTTTGGCCCCACACAGCAAACCTTAACAATCCCTCTCGAAATGGAGGATGCAGACGAGGTGGAAGTCGGCGTGTTTGATACGTTGGGCCGTCGGGTGAACCGGGTACATCAGGGTCTCCTTGAACCCGGCCATCATCGGCTCTATTGGGATGGGCGTACCGCCAACGGACAACGTGTAACGCCAGGACTTTATGTGGTGCGTTTGGCTACGCCGAGCCAAACCCGGCACCGCACCATTGTGGTACAATGATCTACCGGAGTACCAGTCGGAAGGCAACAAAACCGAGGCCTATCTGCATGGAGCCCAGGGCATAGGCCGCGTACCGGTCGTTGCGTTCAATATCAGGGCGGAGTTCCGGATCACCGGTGGCCTCATATTCTCTGAAGAGTTCGTCGCCCTTAAATTTGTAGTAGACCGATACGGCCCCCGAAGCGAGTGCCAAACCGGCCACCGTATAATCCACCCAGGTAAACCTTTGCGTTTGGGCCGGTTGCCAATCAAACCCGTCGGGCATCTCCGCCTGCACGAGTTCTACCGGCTGGAGCACCATGCTGTACCGGTTAAATGACGACGTGCCCGGTGTCAAGATTTCAGTTTCATAATCCGGCTTCTCAATGTACAGCGGTCCCTCAAACGGGGCATCACGGGTGTACAACAGCGGCGTCCTCCCCAGGGTTACCCGACCGTCATCCGTATCAACCAGCACCGAGGCGCCATAGGGCACCGTCTCGATGCGATAGGTATACGGGACGTTTAACGTGACGGATAAGGTATCTCCCGGCAAAGCAAGGATCTCCTCAGTCGGTTTGCGGATGGCCCAGGAGTCGGCTTCAGGGGGTACCAGCACCAGCCGGTGCGGGCCGGTCGGGATTTCAAAGACCTTTTGCTCGGCTTGCCCCACATACACCGAGTCCAGAAAAACGAGCCCTTCCGGCAGGTTGGAATCGAGATTAAGGGTGGTCGTGTTTTGGGCATACACCGGTGTGAGGTTGAAAACGATCAGCCCCAGACACAGCATCAGCATACGCATCCCGTAGCTCCGTTCAAGAGTCGGGCGAAGCCATTGTAAATCCATAGACGTATTTGGGTTCGGCGAGCACCACCAGGCGGTCCCCTTGCAACAAGGCCGCTGATTTGACCCGTCCCTTAAGCGTGGTTTCCCACAGCACATCGCCGGTGTGTAAATCGAGCGCATAAAACTGCCGGTCCAATGCACCCACATAGATCACCTCTCCTGCAATGAGAGGCGGCGCAGAGAAATTCCCATCGCTCTCTGTGGTCCACTTCAGGATACCGGTTTGGGGATCGAGGGCATGGAGTTGTCCGTCGCTTCCCCCTACGATCAGGTATTGATCTGTCACGGCCGGAGCCGAAAACCGCGTGAGGGTCGGTACGGCGTTGTACGTCCACCGGGTCGCACCGGTACGTGCGTCCAGGGCCACAACGCGTCCTTGCGTGGTCGGGATATACACCATGCCGTCGAGGTTGGCCGGAGAGGCATACACCGGTGCCGATAAATGCCGTTTCCATCCTTCGGCACCCGTTCGGGCATTCAGGACCACGATCCGGCCTTCGGTATCTGCGACCAAAAAATGCTGATCATCCAGCTGCACCGGCCCCGTTGCATAGGCCACCAACCCACCATTTTCATATTGCCATTGAACGTCGCCGGTATCGGGATTGTAGGCGGTGACGTTGCCTTCCACATCGGCGGCCAGCAGGTGGTCCTGCATCTGCAAGAGGCTGGCTTCGATGGGGGCCCCTCGTCCTTCCCAGAGGTATTTGGCCCGGAGCAGGTCGTAGGCTTTCAGGACGCTGCCGCCCCAGGCATTCGGGATGTAGAGCCGATCTTTCGTTAAAATGGGCGTACCTTCAATGGCTTCTCCGAAGGCGCGGGTGCCCATCCGTCTGCCCGTTTCCAGTTCGACCACATGGATTTCCCCTTTCCGCGTGGGAATAAACAACTTCCCGTCGGCCGCCAACGGCGAGCCAGCGCTAAACCCGGCCCCGGCATTAAACCGCCAGACCTGTTCCAGCGGTGGGACAAGCGTGGCCGCAGGTAAATACCGCCCCCGTTCCGGCGTCCCGCTTTCGGTCAACCAATCGGAATCAGTCGTGACCAACGGGTGCCGAAACCGAAGTGTTGTGCATCCGGCCAACAGCAGCACCGCCACAAGACCCAACTTTCCGTATCGATTTATATCTATCATTTTATACGTATTGCGTATTGCGTATTGCGTGAATCGATACCAAGATCACGCAACACGTAACACGTTTCCGGCAGTACACATGATGTATTGTTCAACATGTACCCGTCAAAAATCCCATCCGAAGAAAAACTGCCCGAACCGTTCTTTCTCCCAATCCTTTGCGCCATTGCTGAACCGGTAGCCGATATCATACCGCAGGATCAGGCCACCGAACAGGTTAAGCCGGAAGCCGAGCCCTGAGGAACCGATGGTATCACCGGTGTACAGCAGCGGCTCTGCGTCGTTGTATTTAAAGTTCCAGGCATGGGCCATGTCGAAGAACAGCGCCCCACGCAGGTTCACGATGCCAAACGGCACCAGAATGGGTAGGTATCGGCCGGGCTGGTTCAGGATCGGGAAGCGGAGTTCATGCGAGGTGAACCACATTTTACGGCCCCGCACATCCCAGAGTGGGTAGCCCCGCAAGTCCCAGCTTCCGCCCAACACAAACAGCCGGGCTTCCTGCCCTTCATTCATTTGGAAGAGGCCGCGCGAGGCGAAGGTCACTTCGGGAATGATGCGCCAGTACTTTCGGATGTCGGCGGCAAGGGTAAAGTAACTGACGTTGGAATATTTGATGTCCGTCGTATACGCCGCCGTCAGATTGGCCCGCCAACCTTCAATGGGGCCATTGTAATGGTAGAGGGCGTTATCATGCACCAATGCGATACTATTTGAGAGCAACAGGGCCTTTCGCTGGATGTTACGAATGCTGATCTCTTTATCGCTCCAGGACAACGAGGTATTCAGCTCAATCCGCCGAAACTTGGAAATAGGATAGGCCAAGGCTCCAAAGCCCCCCCAGATGGTTTCCCAGAAAATCGGGAAGGTCGTATCGGCGAGGGGATCGGTGATGTCGTAGCGCAAGCCGCCGAAGCGGTAGATGCCATAGGCCGTGTTGGTGCGCCGGTGCAATTGTAGCCGGGAGACCGAGAAGTTCAGGCTCCGCAGGAAATTGCCCTGAGCACGGGAATTGCTGAACAGGGTGAAGTACCAGTAGTCGTCCCCCATCATGTCCGAAAGCGCCACAAACGCACCGCCGTTGGTACCCCAAACCGGGTTGTTGTTGACCTGGCTCTGGGCGATGTCAAGTTGGTAATGCTTTTTGTAGCGTACCTTCTCCGCCCCAAGTTCTTGCCCCATCTTGTTGAAGGCCCACGGCGTGCCGACGCGGTCGAAGCGGGAAACTGCCGTTTTACGCGGTTCCGCAACCAGGGAATCGACATCGCTGATGTTGCGGATCGAGAAAGAGAAATGCTCAAACGCCGTGAACAGCAGGCGGCCATCATCGGTCCAGACCGGGTCGAACGCTGCCGAGGTGAGGTTGGTCAACTTGTGGACGGGCCGCGCCAGGGAGGTCCGCAGTTTGGTAGCATTTACAAGACCAACCGAGGCCAACGCTTCCGAACCCATGTCCAGCTGCGTGGCATCGGCCACCCACAGGTCTTGCGCGCTGTAGCGGCCCGTGCTGTCCGGGCGGGTGCTGGTAAAGACTACATATTGACCATCCGGACTCCAACTCGGCGAGAGGTCATGTTGATGACCGTAGGTCAGGTACCGGATGTGATCATCTTCTAGGTCATAGATGAACAGGTTGTAGGCATTGTCCTTACCCTCTGATGTGCGGTCTGAGGAAAAGGCCACGTACCGGCCATCCGGGCTCCAGCTGGGGTCGCGGTCGTCATAGGCATCATTCGTGAGCCGCCGCAGCAGATCCTCCTGAATGTCGTACTGGTAGAGGTCTGTGAAGCCGGACTTATCGATGGAGGTGAACACCAGTTGATTGCCCTCCGGATTCCAGCTTGGGGAATAGACGGCCACCAATTCCGGGAAGCGATAGGTGGAGAGCAGGCGTTCTTCTTCCAGGTCGTAGATATGGACTACGTCCTGTTTACCGCTTTTGGTGACGAAGGCCAGTTTGCCATCGGCAGACACATCAATCCGACTTTCCAGAACATGGAAGGCTTCAAACCGGGAATCCCGTTCCCCTTCGATGATGACCTTGGATTTTTCCAGGGGCCGGTAGGTGGAATCGATGGGCACGGCAAAGACGTTGCTGTAACCGGTCTTGTTGCCCACATAGTAGATCCAGCGTTCGCCGTTTTGCTTTTGGTACAGGACCGGCTTGGCGCTAAATCCTTTGGCCGAGATGCCGCCTGCGATCAGGGTGGGCACGTCGATGTCTTCGAGCATGGGATAATATTGCGCACGCACCCATTCATCCCAGTGGGTGGAAATGTCGGTATAGGATTCATGGAGGGTGACTTCCATGACCTTTCGGAAGTCCCGGTCTTTCCAGACATTTTCCAGGAGGCGGAGGACTTTATCATCGCCGTATTCTTCGGCAATGAACCGGAGAACGGCCTCCCCCTGTTTGTACATCAGGTACGTACCGTTGATGCGAAACATGTTGGCCAGAGGGACGAGAAAATTGGAGGCAACGGCATCCCGAATGACCATTTCATGCTGGTAGTCTGGGGGGCCAGACCAATATTCAGCAAGGCCTTCGGTGAACCACAGCGGTAAGAACCGATCCAGGGGTTTCCGGTGGTCCCGCATGACGCGCAGCACCTTGGAGTAGGTGAAGACATGAACGAGTTCATGCCGGATGACACGGCGAAAACGGTGCAAATTGCCGTTGGCCGGGACCACCACCCGGCCTTTGAGAAATTCAAAGAACCCACCGACGCCGTCCGGGATGAAGCCCGACGTGACGTTCGTCTGCTTAAAGTGCAGATTGGAGGAGTAGAAGATCATCGGGACCCGATGATTGAGCGACAGGTCAAACCGGTGTTCGAGTTCGGTATAAACCGTCTCGGCGAAGGCCGCGCCCATCTCGGCCAACTCCTGCATTTCCGGGTAGTGGTAGATATCGAAGTGTTCAGTCTTGAGGATTTCCCACTCAAAGTCCTCGTACTGGACTTTGTTACGACCGAAATGATAGCCATACTGGGCCGATGCCGTAGGGACGATCAAGAACAGGCAACAGCCCCACAACAAAGCGACACTAAAAAGTCGACACATACCCTTCCGTGCGATCTTGAAGCAACGGCACTGCCGCTACATTAGGTTGGTGAGTAGCAGGCGGTGTGCGTCATGCAACGCCAACCGCCTGTCAGTAAGGCCGCACCATATTGTGGCGAGGTCACGGCCTCCAGGCGTATGGGATAACGAGCGTAAAGGGAGAAGCCGTCTGAAAGACCATAACGCCTTGGAGGGTTCGCCTACGCTGGATCTTCACAGCCCGTTCCATATGCATATCGTTTTGCCCTGCATCTTCGAGATTTGGCCCAAGCCCGGCAACAGCCTATGCCCGTACATCGACGCCGTCCAGTATAGCGAAAAATAGCGAGATTACGCTATATTGCATTAACACCGATGCAACTTTCCTGGGCAGAGCATGGCACAGGGTCATTCCCTTGAAGATCTCTCACTGCGCTCGGGATAGGTGCCCTTTGGGTAGGGCAGTGTTATTCTCGGTTAAACATTTTTTGTCCTCCGACCACGGTCTGGATCACCTCAACATCCCGAATGGCTGCGGGTTCGATTTCAAACAGATTCTTGGACAGCACGGCAAAATCGGCCCACATGCCTGGCTTGAGTACACCTACCTTCCCTTCCTGGAATCCAGCATAGGCATTGGCCGACGTATACGCCCGAAGGGCTTCTTCCACCGTAATCTTTTCAGCCGGAACCCAGCCATCCGGGTTTGCCCCGTCCAGGGTTTGGCGCGTCACGGCAGCATATATCCCTTCCAGGGGGCTTAATGGGGCCACAGTCCAGTCTGAGCCAAAAGTCAAAGAGGCGCCAGCATCAAGCAAGGAACGGAAGGCATAGGTGGTCTTGATTCGCTCCGGCCCGATGCGCTTTTCGGCCCAACGCCCGTCATCAATGGCGTGGTAAGGTTGCATGGAGGGCACTACCCCTTGCGCGGCAAACCGGCTGAGGGCAACCCGGCTCAAGTGCTGAGCATGTTCGATCCGAAAGCGCCGGTCCCGAGGGCCGTTTTGCGCTTCGGCTTCGGCAAATACATCGAGCAGCCAATCGTTGGCCCGATCGCCGATGGCATGGATGGCCAGATGCAACCCGGCGGCATCGGCGTTGAGGATGTTTTCGCGGAGGGCGGTGGTATCCGTCACGATCAGGCCAGCCGTTTCGGGTTCATCGGCATAGGGGTCGTAGAACCAGGCGGTGGTCGAGCCGAGGGAACCATCGACAAATCCTTTGAGGCCCCCCCACCGTAGCCAGTCCGAGCCGGCACCGTTTTGCGCAACAAACTCGGCCATCCGCTCCCAGGTACGGATGGGCACCAGGCCATACAGCCGGATCTTCAATCGGCCGTCGGCTTCGGCCCGGCCATGAGCGGCCAGATCGATCCATCCTCCGAAGCTGCCCACGTCATGCACCTGCGTTAAACCCAGCGAAAGCGCATGGGCGATGGCGCGGTCCAGCGCTTCGTCCTGCTCGGCCTCGGTGGGGTCTGGCATGACGGCATAGACCAGATCCATCGCCGTGTCTTTCAAAACCCCCGTCGGTTCCCCCGTGTTGGGATCACGCACGATGGTGCCGCCATCCGGGTCTTCGGTCTCCTGGGTGATGCCCGCCATCTCCAGCACCACAGCATTGGCAAGCGCCATGTGCCCGTCCAGCCGGTTCACGAATACGGGATGTTCGGGCGTGAGGTCGTCAATCCAACCGCGCTGTGGCAGTTCACCACCCCAGGCTTCGTGGTCCCAATCCCCGCCTGTAATCCAGCGGCCTGCGGGTATGGATGCGGCAAACGCCCCGATCCGGTCGGCAAATTCGTTGGGTGAATCAGCGGAGCGCAAGTCCACACTCGCCAGTTGGAAGCCGCCACTAAGGAAATGGGTATGGTTGTCGATAAACCCTGGCACCACAAATTGCCCCTCCAAATCGACAACCTCCGTGCCGGGTCCTTTGAGGGCATCGAGTTGGGCCGTGGTGCCAACCGCCGTCAGATTGCCGTCTTTGACGGCCAGGGCCTCGGCCCAGGGATGGGCTTCATCCCCCGTCCAGACAATGGCGTTGGTATACAAAACATCCGGGCCTTCAGGTGCGATACACCCCACAAGGCTGAGCATCAGCATTGACATTAATCGAACCTTCATAAGCTTTATGTTTATCGGTAGGTGCCTTGCCCGTAACGACGGCGGGCTTCGGCTTCGATGGAGGCTACCACGTCCGGGTACCGGGCCACAACGGCATCGTGGGTGGCGCGGCCGAGGACGTACAAGTCGCAAAACGTTGTGGCCCGGACTGAGGCGGTACGGGGAACGTCCATAAACAGGGCAATCTCCCCGAAAAAGTCCCCCCCGGAAAGGGTGTTCAGGATTTTCGACTCGTCTGCATCCAGAATCTCGACATCTCCTCTTACGATGAAGTACATCTCTTCACCTGCTTCCCCGCTTCGGAAAATCCAGTCGCCCGGTGTATAAATGACAGGTTCGAGATGGGCCGCTATGTCGCGCAGAAACGCATCCCCGGCCCCGTGAAACAGCGGGATGCTGTCGAGGGTCTCCAGTTTCAAACTAGTAGAGACCTCCCGGCGCAAACTCGGCGGCAAGCTTTCAAGAAAGTCGGACTCGTCATACCCCCGCCGTTGCCGCCAGACGAAGGTATAATAATTAAAGATTCGCTGCTGTAAGTCTGTCGGAATATGGCGATAGCGGGATGTGACGGCCAGTTGCTCCACCCGTTCCTGGTACAATACCCGGGCCGGGTCTTTCTTGGACAACAACCCGGCAATGCTCCCGATGATGGTCCCAAAAAAGCCGAAACCAATCAGCATGACCAGCACCGCATACAGCCGTTGCCCATTGGTTACCGGTGTGATGTCTCCATACCCGACGCTGGTAACCGTCGTGACCGTCCAGTAGACTGCGCTCATGTAGTTGGTGACCCAGTCAGTATCCGCATCCATGCCATATACCCCGATCCACCCGATGCTTACCCAGTGGGTAACGAGCAGCATCCAGTACACGATGTAGATGAGCAGCAGAGCGCTGGCAAACCGAAGGGCACCCTGCCGCCACCAGGAATAAAGGTAGCCGACCTTGACCAGTTTCACGAGTCGAAACATCCCCAACCAGGGGATACCGAAGATCGAAACCAGAGGCAAAGCCGCGATCACGTCAAAAATGAGCCACCGGCTACGGTACTCCTGTGCCCGATGCTCGGCCTCCACCTGAATCACAGACCCGTACTCCCGGTTCATCATGAGGTTGACGATGATGTCAACCCCAAAAAGCACCGTCACGACCCAGGGCATCCACCATAAATCGTACCGGTCCGTAATGGAAAAGAGCAGGTCAAGGGGCACATAAACGGCTACGGCCGTTGCCACAAAGACGATCAGAAGGTGCCATACCAACGGCACACGCAAACGCGGCTGAAAGTTGACCTGCATGAGGGCTGGGGAAGAAAGAGGGGCTACGGTTTTTGGTGCGCAGCGGCCTGTTGGATAATGGTATCCAGGTCTTGATCCAGAAGGGTCAGGGCATGGATCACAGTTTCGACGACGGCCTCAAAGAACACCGGCTGAATATGGATATAATCGTCCGTGGACTTGTGGTAATCGGCATGGTCTTCGACGCCGAAATATACAAACGGAATATCGGCTTGATGAAACACGCCATGATCGGAAGCATACGTCCAGTCCTGGCCTGGTGCCTCCGGGTGGCCATCATGGCCGAACTTTAAGGTCAATCGGGCGCTGTCGGCCACGGTTTTTAGGTAGGATTTGAGGAAGGGATACGGTGTAGTGCCGGCCACATACAGTTCTCCGGCATCGTTGCGCCCGATCATATCCAGATTCACGTTAAGGGCCATGCGTCCGACGGGAAGCGGTGGATCAGCCAGGAAAGCCGTCGCGCCCTGCAATCCTTTTTCTTCGGCATCCAGCGCAGCGAAGACCATACAATGTTCCGGCGGGGTTCGCCGAAAATGAGCCATCGTAGCCAGCATACCGGCTGTACCTGAGGCATTATCATCGGCCCCGTTGTAGACCTTGCCGCTTTGTATGCCCAGATGGTCGTAGTGGGCCGATACCACAATACACGGGGCGTTCGCGTCCTTCCCCGGCACATAGCCCACTAGGTTGGTCCCTTCAGTGCGTGCATCGTTCCACTGGGCCTTGACGGAAAACAACTGGGCATACGCCGAATCGAACGGCGTCAGTCCGTGTGCTTCAAAAACCGAGGTAATGTACGTCTGCGCCTTCTTACTCCCCGCCGTGCCTGACCCCCGGCCTTCCAGGGAGTCCGCCGATAGCACCTCGATATGCCGTAGCCCTTCAAATACCGGCTCGGCCTCCGCTGCGGCTTGTTGATGTGGCTGGGCCTTGCAGCTGCCGAGACCCTGGAGCAAAGACAGGTTCAAAAAGATGAGAGATATAGAAATATTACGCATCTGTTTTTCAAATCTCGGGTCCTCTGTCATACCCGTTCAAATGGTTATCCAACGTCCAGATCAATACCCTTCGTCCACGATTCAGGGTACATTGTTCTTCCCAAATCTTGATTATTGACAGGTCAGAAAAGCTGATCTCTCTCATGGCATGTTCTGGAAAAACCGCGAGCCAGTTTGCCAATGCAGTCCGATCATGGAAGGGCGTAGGCGTCCAGGGACTATCTCCATTGATGGCTTGACGGAGTTGCGTTATAAATCGGTCGGCCAGTTGTCGTCTCTGCCCTCCATCGCCGCAATACGTGATATGATTTCCCGTTTCATAGACGGCAGCAATCGGTAAAAGGAGTGCGCATCCTTCGTCAATGTATTGCTCAAGTTGATTAAGGCTCTGTCTATGGTGCTGGTTTTTCCCTGGTATATCCAACAGGTTACAGAAAACTGATGTATCCATAATGACAATGCTAGTCATATCGTCTCAACTTGTGTACGGAATGACTCCAGCCATGATTTGCCGGCCTTTATTTTCTCTTCCTTTGTCCTTTGATGCATTAGGAACTCCTCTAAAATACCTTCCGTCATGAGGTGTCCAATCGGCCCACGCGCAATGAGTTCAGGATACTCATGTATATCACTCAGCTTGACCAACCGGCTGTCCCCTTGCTCGGGATCTCGATAGCAACAAACCACATCCGGCACTGCTGAAGGCGGTAAGGCATCTAGCAATGCGGGATTATGGCTCGTCAGAAGTACGCGGAGCTTCCGCAAACGGGCGATGCGCTCAATATTTTCGAGCAGCATTTTTGCCCGGCTAGGATGGACGCCGTTGTCGATTTCTTCTATAATCACCAGAGCCCCGGCTTTGGCAGAAAGTAGCGCACCGGCCACCGCTAAAACGCGCAGGGTACCGTCAGATAAAACCGTAACGTCTCGTTCAGTTTTCGCTCCTGCAAAAGACTCTATGAGTTGAAGCATAACTTCGTTGCGTGGTGTTTTCAGGAATTTGATATCGACGATGTCTTGTTCCGGTAGTGACCGGATAAAATTGAGCACGTCCTCCTTTTTACCCTGGTTTTTGCACAAATCGAAGAGTACGCTGGACAGGTTGGAGCCGTCTCCTCTGAGTTCGTTATCGCCAACGAAGTGGTAACGATCCATCTGGCGCGGGACCGGATCCAAGAAGTAGATGTTGCGAAGGGTTTCCTGGTAGGCAAGCACAATTTCAGGAATCTTCTCCTGTGCCGAACCAGGATTGAAACGAGAAGGTATGTCAAGTTGCGTAAAGACAGCTTGCCGATCTGTACAAGCAATGACCGGCTTTCTTCCACCCTGTGCAAAATTGTTGTAGGCTACTGTTACTTCACGGCTGTACTCTTCTGCCGGATGTTTGATCACATAAAGCGGAACCGTACTCTCCTCGCTGGTGATCTGCTCGTTTACGATTCGTAACTCATCATTTTCCCGGAGCCGCATCTTGATCTCAAAATGCTTCCATTCCGCTACGTTGGAGAGTGTACAACCAAGAGTTAAGGTAGAATCTGTTGCCTGATCATAGATCAATGTATCCAACTTACCACGAATCGCTACATCGGCTTCTTGGACACGCTCCATGATATCATCCAAACGCCGTCCTTCGGCCAGCCATGAGAGAAAACGAATGGCTTCGATGGCATTGCTCTTCCCAGATGCATTCGCACCGATCAAGAGCGTAAGCGGTGACAGAACCAACTCGCCGTGCTTATAGCTCTTAATATGTTTAAAGAAAATCTTGTCAATCATCTTCATGCAGGTGAATTTGGGAGTCCATTGGTCCTTAATATCAACCCCCAAGATACGTTTCCTGTATATCCCTTGTCGGGCTTTTTACAGCCGATGTAAAGCACTATTTTAACCGGCGGGCACGGTATATGGAACCGGCCAGGCAAAGCAGGAAAAACCCACTGCCGGCGGTGAAGGTATTGGAAAGCATTGGTTCCCCTTGAATGTGTGCCACGTAGGCCAACACGCCGGAACCCAGCGTAAACATCCCATAGAGTACCTGATGCCCCAGCGCATACAACAACCGGACGCTCTGGTCCAGGTTGCGGATACGCACTTCGAGGTTCCCGTCGCTGGTTTGATCCAGAAACCGGTTGATGGTCATCGGCAGGGTGCCGAGGGAAACAGCGGTATCCTTGATCAAGCGCGGGATTAACGATTCCCAGGAGCGATCCTCCCCCAGAATCATCTGTTCAAAATACGGTTGCAACGTGCTGAACGGATTGTAGGACGGACTCAGGAACGTGCAAACCCCCAACAACAGAGCCAAGGTCCGTTCGAGCAGTACCCAATCTTTGGGTACCTGGAAGGAGGCCGTCAGTTCGCGAATCGAAATATCGAGCTTGCGAAAATCGACCAGGAGTTTGAGCTGAGATTCCAGGTCTACCTGCAAGTCTTGCAGCGCGAAAGACTCCCGCCGGATTTCGTCCAGGAACCGTTGTTTGACGAAGGCCATGAGCTTTTCGGCTGTTTCGGCATCATCTTCATGGGCCAGAAACCCCATCTGGCGGAGGGCGGCCACAATCTGGTCCGTGTCGTTTTGGAGTACCCCTTCGAGCATTTTGGGGAGCCCGGCCTGCATCGGCTCGGAAAGCCGAGCCACGGCCCCAAAATCAATAAACACCAGCCGTCCGTCGGGTTCAACGAACAGGTTGCCGGGGTGCGGGTCGGCGTGGTAGAGGCCGTCCCGGAAGATCATCTGGCAATAGGTATTCACGACCCGCTCTGCCAGGGCTGCCCGGTCGATGTTGTAACGGGCCAATCCTTCCACGTCGGTGATTTTCACCCCTTCGACGAATGAGGTGGTCAGGATGTGGCCGGTGGTGTAATCATGAATGACCGTTGGAAAGCCGACCGGGTCTTCGTCCGTAAAATTGGCAGCGATGGTTTCGAGGTTTCGGGCTTCCTGTTTAAAGTCCAGCTCCGCATAGATCATCTCGCTGACCTGGGCGTGGTAGGTCTCCAACCCCTTGATCCGTACGAATAGGGCCACGATGCTCAGGATGCGGCGGATGGCTTTCAGGTCTTGCGCGGCGGTCTCTTCGATGTTGGCGTGTTGCACCTTCACGGCCACGCGGCGGCCGTCGTGCAGCCGGGCGGCGTGGACCTGCGCCAGAGAGGCACTCGCCAGCGGGGTACGGTCGAACGCAGCGAACAGGACCTCCGGGGATTTGTCAAATTCCGCCTGGATCCGGGTGATGATCTCTTCGATGGGCCGGGCCGGAATGCGGTCTTGAAGCCCTTCGAGTTCCTTCCTGAACGCCTCCGGCAGAAAGTTGGTCATGATGCTGATGAGTTGCCCCACCTTGATAAACAACCCTTGCAGCTTCAGAATGGTAGACTTGACGCGCCGCGCATTGATCTGGTGGCGTTCCATCACCCGAGCCCGATACCATTGCGCCCCAAACAGGTTTTTGCCCAACAGCAACAACCCGTAGCTGAGCAGTACCCGGAAGGTAACTGCATAGGCCCGCATGGTCCGAAAACGCAAAGGCGCTGTACCCGAAGTTGGTTCGGGAGAGGGCGGATAAGGCAGGCCATCACCAGGCGCAGGCGTGACCTCCGGTAGCACCGGGGTAAGGGGTTCCATGAAACGTGCGATGTTCTTCAGGTTCTGTTGGATGATACGGACCGAGGGGATGTTTGTTTTGAATTGCTTTTGGATGTTTCAACCTCCCAGGGACACACCACGTCGCACTCCGCACCCCGCACTCCGCACGTTTCACCTACACATCCATACCAAGAAACCCCTACACGCCAATGCGGAAAAAACGCACAACCGTCGGCTCGTTTTGGGGCTACTAATGCATATGTGTATCAATCACGCGATCCATACAGAAGAAATCTGCTACATGGAGGAGAAACCCATGCCAACCCTAGAAGATGCCCACCGCTTGACCCGCAGGCTTGACGACTACCGGGCCCAGTTGACATCGAATGACGAAGCAATCCTCGACGGATTGTTGATCATGAGTGGAGGGGGGCCACCACACACGCCCCATGCCACCAAGCAAGATTACGATCACCTCATTGCCAAACTGGAAGCATTAAAAGCCACCCTGAGCAACGGCGAGCAGAAAGCCCTTGAAGGGTTATTGTTGAGTGCGCGGCTTGCTGCGATTGAAGCGCTGGATTGATCAGGATGTCCCTTCACCACCTACATTTTGCCAGCCGTCATGCCCTAAACTGGCTACTCCATCACCTTGATCTTCATGTTCCGAAACCAGATCGGCGCGCCAGCATGTTTGCCCTGAAACCCGATCCGCCCCATTGTGGGCAACGCTGCATAGGGGGGGTACTGAGCCAACGGGGAATGGGTGATCCGCCCGGATTGGTGGTGAGACAAAAACATCAACAACGCCATCAAAAATCAACCTTGCCGCGCAGGACTTTGATCTGGCTGCGTTTTTTCTTGGTGTCCAGGCGTTTTTGTTTGGAGGCTTTGGTGGGGCGTGTGGGTTTGCGTTTTTTCTTGGGAATACCGGCTTTTCGGATGAGGGTGCGCAACCGGGCGAGGGCGTCTTCGCGGTTACGTTCCTGGCTGCGGTACCGCTGGGCCTTGATGATCACCTCACCCGCTTTGGTAATGCGGCGGTCTTTCATCGATAGCAGCCGTTCCTTGTAGGCATCCGGCAAGGAAGACGCCTGGATGTTGAACCGCAAGTGGATGGCGGTCGATACCTTGTTGACGCGCTGGCCGCCGGCCCCCTGGGCGCGCATGGCCTGGAGTTCAATCTCGGAAGCCGGGATCGTGACCGCTCGGGAGATTTCCAGCATGTCGATTACACCGCCCGTTTGAGCCGGGTGATGTGGGCCAGGTGATGGTCGTCATGTTCAGCCACAAAAAAGAGCAGGTCAATCAACCGCATGGGTTGTTCCAGCCGGGGATGGAGCGCACTTTTGGCGATGGTTCCTTCGTCGAATTTATCCAGACGCCGCACCCACGGCAAACGGGTACGATGAAACTCATCAAGGATGGCCTGCAAGGGGCGGCTGTTGTGCTCGGCCTCGTGGGTTTTCATGTTCAACAGATCGGCACTACGGAGTACGGGTTTACCAGAAAGGATCTCCTCCACACGTCCGATCCAGAGGGGTTCGAGGTCGAGTAAATGCCCCACATGTTCCTGAGCCGACCAATTGCTGCCGTCTTTACGGATCATGCGTTTGGAGGGTACGTCCTTGGTGAGGGCTTCCAACCGTACGGGGGTACCCCGAAGCCGCTCAACGATGTTCGGGTACATCCAGATGGGGATGTCAAACGCAAATGTGCGGTCAAACCATTTCATAAGGCAAAAGTTAGGCTTCAAAGACTGCAACGCGCAAGATACAGCACGAGACCTTATTCAGCCAATGCTTTCAGATACCATCGGGTAGCAGCTCCAGGGTCCTGCGCATGAAGTATCCCTGACAAGACGGCGATCCCATAGGCCCCGGCCTGAAGACAAGCCGGTACACGTTCTGGTGTGATGCCTCCCAGTGAAAACACGGGCAAACCCGGATACGTTCTACAAAACGCCGCCAGCCCTTCCACCCCGGTCCCCGGATGCCCCGGCTTGCTCCCCGTCGGATAGACCGGACCAAACATCACATAATTTATTTTTGCAATAACGGCTCCAGGTAGTACATCGCCGGGATGTACAGATAAGCCCAGGAGCAGGTGTTTACCCAGGTATCGACGGGCCGTATCAGGAGCAGGACCACGGGTACCAATGTGCGCACCGGTTTGGGCCTCAGCCGCAAGACCCACATGGGTATTGATCGAAACCTGTGCGTGCTTTAACCAGGGCAAGAGGGCTTTGGCTTTTGCAGCGAAGACCGTATATGAGGCTGCATGATCCCTAAGGTGAACCCAGGGTACCCCCCCGCCAACTGCTTGCAGGATCCTTTCCGAGACACCTGATTCTGTAAAACGATCCGCGATGAGGATGAGGCGCGGGAGCACATCATTCATAAATCCGACCTTCCATCGGTGAGGAGGCCTGGGCGTAGGTCCGGCGGGTCATGCGGCCTGCCCGATAGGCCAATCGGCCACCTTCGACAGCCAGGCGCATTGCATGGGCCATCTGAGCCGGATGTTGAGCCTGCGCAATGGCGGTGTTGAGCAAAATGCCATCAAAGCCCAATTCCATGGCCTGCGCCGCATCACTGGCCGTGCCAATACCGGCATCTACGACCAACGGGGTGTTCGGGATTAATTCTCTGATGATCCGCAAATTGTAGGGGTTAACCAGACCCATGCCGCTCCCGATGGGAGCACCCAACGGCATCACAGCAGCACAGCCGAGATCGGCCAGCTTGCGGGCAGTAATGGGGTCTTCGTTGGTGTAGGCCATCACAATGAACCCATCGGCCACGAGTTGTTGCGCGGCTTTGAGGAGTTGCTCGACATCCGGAAGCAACGTTTCATCGTCGCCGATGACTTCCAGCTTGATCAGGTCGGTCTCCAGCGCCTCACGGGCGAGTTGGGCGACTAGGACGGCTTCGCGGGCCGTGTAACAGCCAGCCGTATTGGGGAGCAAAATGTAACCCCTGGCACGGAGCATGTCGAGTAAGCTGCCTTCGGCACGGTCGTAGACGTTGACGCGGCGGATGGAGACGGTAACCATGCCGGTGGCGGCGGCGTCCAGGGCGTCCAGCATGACCTGCGGATTGGGGTAGCGGCTGGTGCCAACCAAGAGTCTTGATTCTAAGGTATAGGGGCCGATGACCAAAGGGTCATGTATTGTATTTTCTTTTGTCATTTTATTTTTTGAATAAGTAGGGTTTGATCTTCTTTTCTTTGGATTAACATCCAGGTTTCTTGTTCTTTGGCTTGATCAAACGAGCGTAGCGACTAACGCAGTAAAAGAACCAAAAATCAAGACTTGACCCGCTGGGCCTGAACGGCATTTCGTAACACGGAACAAATTCGAACTCACCTCCGGCTAACGCCTTCGGTTCAAACAGGAATTTATTCATTTTCGTGTTCCTTCACTTCGTTCCGGGCGGCCCACCGGCTAAGGTCGGGCATTTCTTATTGTTAATCATTGACCATTGACCATTGACAATTATCCGCCATCAACGATGCCTGCCGCATCCACCCAATCAAAACTCCCTAATCACAAATGCCCAATCACCAATCACAAACGAGCCGTAGGCGACTAACGAAGTAAACCACCAATCTCTCATCCGCCTTGAGACGCCGTAATCACTTCTACTTCATCCCCTGCAACCAGCCGCACCTCTTTCCACCGCGTCCGGGGTACGACCTGCCAGTTGTGGGCGACGGCAATGCCGGGCCTTTCGGGCTCGATGTCCATTGCCCTTAACAGATCGGGAATGGTGCTTTGCGTGGGCAAGGTACGCACGGTGCCGTTGGCTTTTATTTCAATTTTTTCCATACCGTTGGAGGCTAATGGATGGGCTGAAAACGTTCCGGAGCGAAGGCCGCCATCAAGGGATCGGGTTCACCCGTAAGTACGAGCCGGGTGATGGCTTGGGCAGTAACAGGGGTGAGCAGGATGCCGTGGCGGTAATGACCAGTGGCATACATCACGCCCGGCACCCCCGAGGCCCCCAGCAGCGGCGCATGGTCTCGGCTGGCAGGGCGGAGTCCGGCCCAGGTATCGGTCACGGGAAGATCGTAGACGCCGGGCACTATGGTCCAGGCTCCTTCGAGTATGGTGTAGAGTCCGCCAGCCGTCACGGTGGTATCAAATCCCATTTCTTCGGTGGTGGCCCCGACTAGCAACCGGCCATCGCTTTTAGGTGCCAGGTAAGCATCCGGGCCACGCACGACGTGTTGCAGATCGAAGGGTCGTTCTATTTTGAGTTCGATCATCTGCCCCTTGACCGGCCGAATCTCTGGCGGGTGTGGTACCAGACCTTCCACCTGGCGCGACCAGACCCCTGCGGCGACAATCACAATCCCGGCTTCGCAGATTTCCCCTGCAGCTGTAACAACCCGAGAATGCGTGGCATTCGGCACCACAGCCTGGACTGGTGTGTCTTCGTGGAGGGTACCCCCGGCCTGTTCAAAGGCTGTCCGCAAGGCATGGATCAGGCGGCGGTTGTCCAGTTGATGATCATCAGGAGAATAGACCGCTGCGGCCAGACGAGGGGCCAGGAACGGCTCAACGTCCAATGCTTCAGCCGGGCGCAACCATTCTACCGGCACGTTGTGCGTACGTTGAAAATCGTACAGCCGACGGAGGGCCGCAGCACGATCCGGATCGTCGGCAACAACGAGGGTGCCATTGCTGCGGTAGTCAATGTCTTGACCCGTAACTTTTTCGAGTTCAGCGGCGAAACCGGGCCATTGGCTGAGGCTTTGACGACCGAGGGCATACAGGTCCAATTCTTCAAACCCGATTTCGACGGCCGGAGCCAACATGCCTGCGGCCAACCATGAGGTACCCTGCCCTGCTTTTTCGCGTTCGAATAGGGTCACCCGCCGACCCGCCTGGGCCAACCGCCACCCGATAGATAAGCCGATGGCCCCTGCGCCGATAATGGTGACGTCGGTATGCGTAGGTTCAGCCATAAAAAAACGCCACTGCGTCATGGGATGGGTGCAGAGGCGTAGTCAACGCGTGGTCGCAGTCACTTCGTTTCCCTCCGCCCGCATGATCGGGATCAGGTAAAAGGGTATATTCTCAGCCCCAATGGGCACCCCTAACGATTTCAAAAGGACCTTGGGCCTATCGGCTTTGAGGTCCGTACTATCACTTAACGCTTACCATGCCAGATGGTTCATTTGAACAGTACATCTTGCAACTAGAGGAATACGCCTCATTCTTCTTTGCCCCGCATACACCTTCCTCAATTCCCCGCCCGACCACAGTGTGATTATATATGATTTGCAATAATTAGTTAAATTTAGTACAATTATCGGGATCATATCTATCGGTCGCCTCACGTCTTGTCTTTATTAATGACGCAAGTATGATTGGTGTGAGGGGCCAATACGCGCACATAGCTTTTAGATACCACGGTAGGACTTACGATGATTGATTGGGATGACTTCTCTGGTTTCGTTCAATTCATTGAAGCGCTTGAGCTACGTAATTTTCAACCCTGGGAGTTGTTGATTGCTGTAACTCGCAAAAAAAACGCACCTCCGAAAAAGAGGATTTGGCACAACATTGCCCCGACTATTATTGTGCTGGATCATCTACGGGATACCCTGAACGTCCCTATCGTTCTTTCATCGGTATACCGAACCCCCGCCTATAACAGAACCCTTCGTGGCTCTGCATCCCTAAGCCAGCACCAGGCCTTTACAGCGGCTGATTTTCATGTACGAAATGTATTGCCCCTGGAAGCAGGCACCCTTCTGAAGCAGTGGCGAAACGAGGGACGGCGGTTCCGACTTCCCAGCCCAATTACCCGGAGGCAGGTCAATACTTCTGCTGGTTCCATTCCGTTTGATGGGCTTGATGTTCTTGAAGACCGTGATGGCTGGTCCTTCAAATTCAAGGGCGGCATCGGCATTTACAGCACCTTTGTACACCTGGACACACGTGGGCAGAACAGATCGTGGTGGGGCCGTGGCGCACGTCCTCCCAGGCCCTAACGCGGTCCCTTTATGAACGAGAAATACGCGTGGCTACATCAGACCCTATTCATTATATAATTACCGTCCACGGGATGGGCGAAAGCCGAAAATATGAAACATCCCTGCCTGTGATCAGCCGGTTTGCCGAAGCCGTGGCTGGCAAAGCACAAGACCGCACGCGTGATCGGGACCTGCTTACGCTGGGTATGGCAGGTCAACAGATGGAACGAAAAGACTACCCCTGGGCCGCCTTTGAGGGCATCCGACTAAAGCATAAGGAGGACTATACCGGCTTGCCGCCAAGGGAAGTTCCTGCCCCCCCCTCCTATATTCGCTTTGTGGATCTGTGGTGGGGAGACCTGTTGGCTGCACAAGCCCAGGATTGGATGCAACCGTCGCGTGCTTGGTCTGAAGGCCTCCTGGGGCGGCTCGAACGCTTACCCAAACACTCTAAAGATAACACGTTACCTGCCAAGCCGCCTCGGTGGATTATGCAGTTGCTGTATGAAGTCTCGGAACTGCTCGTGCCTGCCGAGACCTATCTCGGCTTTACAAACAAGAAAGCGCGCGATCTCATCTTTACGCAGTTCCTCGGCGACGTTCAACTCTATGCAGAGTACCCACCCATGCGGGGTTTGGCCGTACGTCGGTTTCATGAACGCATGGCCGAGCTGCATCAGGCACACCTCGCCGAACAGAGCGGTATTTCGCCATCCTATACGATCCTTGCGCATAGCCTGGGCAGCATCATGGCGCTTGATGCCCTGCTTTATGCCCATGCCCGCCAGGACATACGGGCCGGACACCACGTTATCCCAAGCATTCGCTACTTCCCTTTTGATGGCTACCTTACCCCCGGCCCACTCCCGAATACAGACTGGATAAATAACGTTTGTACACTCGTCACCCTTGGTTCACCCATCGATAAGTACCTACAGATCTGGAAACACAACTATGAATACCTGAACGATCCAGAAGCGTGGGTGGAGCCGGGTTTACCAAACCGGCCTATCACGCACCTAAACTACTGCGAGGAACAAGACCCGGTGGGCCATAACTTGGACCAATGGCAAAGGACGGAGGCCTTTAAGGAGCTGTTTCACGCACGAGGCACAAGCCCCAACGCCTCCCGAGACACCGTCTATCGGCGGCACGCCATGCCGGGCGTAGCGCATGTCAGTTATTGGAAGGACCGTGGTTTATTCGAGCATATCTGGCAAAAAGCAATTGACCGTCCTGAAGCGGCTCAAGCGCAGCAGCCTTCCAAGCAAAAAAAGAAGTCTGACAGGCAAGATCGGCTTCCGCACAAGAAAGGTACCTATCTGTTGATTATCCTGCTCAGCTATTTGTTCATCCCCTTTATTACCATTCTGCTCGCCCATTTTTCCTTGATGGGTGCCCTCAATGCCTCATCCTGGCAAACCCTGGCCGCCTCTACAGCCATTTTTGTGAGTGTTTGTTGGGTAGATCGAAAATTGCTCAACCTGATCATTTGGTGGCGGCAAATTGTACGAAACAAACTAAAAAAGGCGGATAACGAAGCGGCATCTAAAGATAGCGTGGCTGTGTTTAAACCGGACCTTGCGTACCCATTTGGTCAGTGGGCTGTCCGGCTTGGACTTCCATTATTTGCCTTAGGTCACGTCTATCTGGCCCTGTATTACCTCAGTGAGTATTTCTCGTCGGCTTTAGAATTTTCCAAGGTCCGCTTCTCCTCTTCCATATTCGCTTTCCTGAACGGTCCGTTGTTGATGCCCAAAGAAAATGTTGCGTTTTTCTTGTGGCTGGCCCTGTCTCTCGGCATCCTTATCTGGATCCAGCTTAAAAGCGGAAACTACTTGCGCATGGTTTTTACACAAGCCAAGCAAGGGAATATCTTGACAACAGCTTTTACGGCAGATGCCGTTACGGTTGTGTTAGGAGTCGTCGTCGTCTGGGGCGCATGGAATAACCAAAGAGAACAGATACTCACCGTGTTAATAATCTTCATGGTGATCTGTGCCCTAATCTGGTTTGTCTGGTCCCATGCAAGGAGCCGCTACATGAAAGTAGCGGATTGGGTATCTCTATTCTTGGTAATCGTTCTGGCTTTCGGCGTGGGCCACTGGATGATTAATGGCAGCTTTCATGCCCTCATAGCCAACTTGGGATTTTGCGCACGGACCTTCGGGCTGTACAATTTCATTGCGATGATTATCTGGTCTTATGTAGCGGCACGTTTCTTCATTGCCAAGTCTCAACTCTCAGATTAAACGACCCACTAGTGTTGCATCAATCTCCAGATGACGGGTAGGTTCGGAGGTTGTTTTTGTTGCCGACAAGGCGCATGAGCGCAGACATAGCCAGAGCTATGGCGAGATCATGCAACGCCGGCGGCAGCGAAAACGGCCCCGAAGGACCCGTCAAGATGGGGTTGACGCAACACTAGTTTCCCTTTGATACGCTTCTTAACTCCTGCTTGACGGAGGGTATCTTATGCGGACAGGGCATTCGACTGGAAATCCTGCGCGAAGCTGTAACCTGGGCCGTTGAAAATGGGGCCGAGATGAACTTACCCTCAGAAACAGTGTAAACTGGCGGATCCATGTATTCTTCTCGGTAGATATCCCTCTACTTAACTTTCATACTACATCAAGGTAAACCAGTGTGCAATGCCAGATGGTTCATATGATGTAGTGGTAATCGGAGCAGGGCTGGCCGGCACCTGTGCCGCCTATGCCCTTTCAAAAGACCATAAGGTCTTGTTGATCGACGGTAAATACCCGGCGGCCGAAGCCTCCGGGGTGGCCGCAGGTCTCGTAAATCCCCTGATGGCCCGAAAGGCCAACCCTGTGTGGCGGTATGAGGAAGCCCTGGATGCCTTTACCACATTGCTTGCAGAAACCGGTACCGTTTCCCTCCGGGCCTCCCATGGCGTGCTGCGCCCGGCCCTCGACGAAAAACAAGCGGGATTCTTCCAGGAAACGGCCATCCGGCATCCCGAGCACGGCCTATGGCTTTCTCCTGAAACGGTGGCCGGACAATACCCGGACGTGGCTCCGCCCTTTGGCGCACTGCTGGTCCGCACCGGCACTGCGATACAGGTGCCCACGTTCCTGGAGGCCGTTTTGCACGCGGCACGCGCTAATGGATTGGAAACTCAGTTTGGGACCTCCATGACCGACTGGGAAGAAACCCCTCGAAGCGTTGGTGTCAACCTGGCCGATGGGCAGCACTACATTACGAAGCATCTCATTTTAGCCCTTGGCAACGGTTATCTGGCCCACCCGGCCCTTGCCACCCTGAACCTGCATCGCATCAAAGGACAAACACTTCGTGTGCGTCGGCCACCAGGACTCCACCCTATGCCTGCCCTCTCGGCCAAGGCCTATGTGGTGCCCGACGGCGACACCCTGCTGCTGGGTAGCACGTATGAACACAGCTTCGACCACCTCCGCCCCACCCCCGAAGGCACCGCACGGATCTTACGCCAAGCCGGTGCCGTTGTACCGGCTTTGGCCGAAGCCGAGGTCCTGGAAACACGCGCCGGAGTACGGGTAACCGTGCCGGGCACCCGCCTGCCGATGCTGGGTCCCGTGCCAGGCCAAAAACACACCTGGATCTTCACCGGCCTGGGTGCCAAAGGCCTGCTGATGACACCGCTTTTGGCCCAGGATTTACCGCGTTTTTTGAATTCACCGGACGAGATTCCGTTGGTTATTCAGCCAAGGAAGAAAGGTTGATATTGGTGATTGATGATTTGTGATTTACTACGCACAGTCGGCTACGCCTCGTGTGGTGATTTGGGGATGCGGCAGGGCATCGTTGAGGGCGGATAATTGTCAATGAAAAAAATAGAAAACCCGACCTTAGCCGGTGGGCCGAACAAGAACGGAGCGAAGAGAAGCGACAAGAATAATTTCCTGTTTGAGCCGCTTGCGGCGAGTTTGAAATTATTCCGCGTATCGGAGCAGAGTTCAGGCCCAGCGGGTCGAGTCTTGATCTTTGGTTCTTTTACTGCGTTAGTCGCTACGCTCGTTTGATCAAGCCAAAGAACATAAAAAACATTATGATACAACAAGCCTTATTGCCCTTGCTCGATTTAGAACAAATCGAACACAACATCTTCCGAGGCTTCAACCGAGACATCGGCTCGGGCCGGGTCTACGGCGGACAAGCCCTGGCACAAGCATTGGTCGCCGCCGCACGCACCGTAGAACCGGACCGATGGGTCCACTCGGTCCATTGCTATTTTATCCTGCCCGGCGATGTCAAGGCCCCGATCATCTATGACGTAGCTCGCCTCCGGGATGGCCGCAGCTTTACCACCCGAAGCATCGTTGCCATCCAACATGGCCGCGCCATCTTCAACCTGGCCACCTCGTTTCACATCGAAGAGCCAGGTGCCGCCCACCAGATCGACATGCCGGATGTGCCGCCCCCTGATGATCTCCCCCGCGACCTGGACATGATTCGGGCCAAGGCCCACCTCATACCGGAACGCATCCGACCCATTTTTACACAGGAACGGCCTATCGACTTCAGACCTGTCGATCCGGTGGACCCCTTCAATCCAGAGAAACGCCCCCCCATACAATACCTCTGGATCCGCGCCCTGGAAACCATGCCGGATGATCCCCTCATCCATCAGGCTGTACTGGCGTATGCCTCAGACTACGGACTCCTGCGCACGGCCCTGTACCCGCACCAACTGTCCTTGATGCAGCCCAATTTTCAGGCCGCCAGCCTGGATCATGCCATGTGGTTTCATCGCAAGGTACGCGCCGATGAGTGGTTACTGTATGCCATCGACAGCCCTGTTGCAGCCGGTGCCCGGGGCTTCACCCGAGGCAGTATCTTTACACAAGATGGGATCCTGGTGGCATCTACCGCACAAGAAGGATTGATGCGCGTCAGGGATAAACGGTAAGGGCTGAGGTTTCGGCAAGCTCAGGCGCGTGATACACCTGTCCGGCGGAATCAATACCAAGATACGCGACCGGTATGCCTTTCGGCCCAGCGATGAATAGACAGGTGGCCCATACGTCGGCTTCCTCTGCGGTTGGGGCCAAAACCGTCATGCTCTGGTGGCCCCGTGCGGGATAGCCGGTTCGGGGATCGAGGATGTGGTGGTACCGCTCCCCGGCATGAAGCGTAAACCGCTCGTAGTCTCCACTGGTCGCAATGGCCTGGCCGTGCAATGCCAGAGTCGCCGCCATACCCTTGGGGTCACGAGGATGCCGAATCCCGACCCGCCACGCAGAACCATCCGCTTTGGTACCGGAGGCCAGCAGATCCCCACCGGCATTCAACAGAAAATGGATGACCCCGTGTTGCTTTAATACGGCCCCCGCCTGATCAACGGCATACCCTTTGGCGATCCCCCCAAGATCCACCGCCATCCCGGCCTGCGCTAACTGTACCGTCGTATCCTGTGGGTTTAACTTCAAATGCTGGGGGCCTATCAACCTCAATAAATCGGTGACCTCGGCGGAATCGGGTATCGTCTCCGGGGCTGGACCATTAAACCCCCACCGCCGCGCCAGGGGACCAATGGTTATGTCAAAAATCCCCGCACACCGTTCGGTATACCCTTTTGCGCGGACGAGCAGCGCAAAGACCTCGGCAGAGACCGGCACCGGCTGTCCACCGGCCTGTTGATTGATACGCGTGACTTCACTAGTCGATTGATGTGTGCTGAACACCCCTTCAATCCGTTCCATCTCCTGAAAGGCGTGTACCAGTGCCGTCCGCGCCATTTGCACGTCGGGATGCAACACCGTCGCCTCGACGTGCGTGCCCATGATCTGCTTGGAGACCACCACTTCATACAAGGGAGCCTCTTGCGCCTGAACAGCGGCCACACCAACCAATAACACGAATAGGGTTGTTCGCATGTCAGTAGGTGATGCCGTCTACCAGATGCTGGCGGGTTCCGTTCAAGGTAATCCGTATGCCGTTGGGTACGCAGATCAGGGCTTCTCCGGCTTGCCCGATGGCCCTCCGTTGCATACAGGTCCGGTGTTTGCAGGTGGCCTGGGTAATACGCACTTGCCGGTTCCTGACAGCTAACGTTACCCGTCCTTTGGTCCCATCTATCCCAAATCCTGTGCAGTTCTCCGCCAGCGGAAGGGTTGCCAGCAGGAGATTCTTGCGATACACCTGAACTTCGGTCGGCGGTACGTCTCTTTGAAGGCTGAACTGAAGCAGGACCGGGTCCTGCACGGGCCTCGGCAAGCGCAGCATCCTGGCCGCACGATTGGTTTCCTCTGCGACGTGGCTGTGAGCGGTTCTATAGTCTACCAACCCTTTCCCTGAAACCAACACCACATCGCCCATATGCCGCCCCACGAGTGGATGTTCTTCAAAACGAACCACAGCTTCAGGGTATAACCGGCGGATCATGCGGTGCATGGATGCGATGGCCTCATCGGGTTGGTCGGTAACGATAGACCAGGTCTCCGATGGCGCATTTAATGCGTTTACGGTCCGGTGCCGGCCTGTTGTGGCAAGTCCAAACAGGGCCAGGGTACTTTGCTGCAAAAAGGTGCGACGTTGCATTGGTCTTTCTCTAAATATTGAGTCGATACCCGAAACTAAACAGGTAGGCATAGAGGGTGCGGTACCGGCTGTGCCAATTGGGAGTATCGGTGTGGCGCATGTAGAACGTAAACCGGGCCGTGAAGGCCCCCTTCCAGCGACTGAGAACCCCCAAAATGGGCTTCTCCTTTAATTGCGCCGAAGCCCACACGGCCCGAACCTGAAACTCCGTCGTATACCCCCGGTCCAGCTTGCTATCGACGGTCATAAATGGTTGGGGTTGACTATAGCCGGGTTCAAAGAAAAAGGCACGGCTTTGCTGGTACCCTCGCACACCAAAGCCGAGTACCGTTCCAGAAATGAGCCGACGTTGGTAGAGGGTATTGAAGGTGTGGGATCGCACCTCCCAGTCATCCCAATAATACCGGTAGCCGAGTTGCAACGACGTGGGGTTGCTCAACTTGTGATTGACCCGCACCCCCAAGGCCTTCCGCACCCGACTGTCCGGATGCACCGGCTCGAAGGTCTGAATTTGATTCTGCCCGATCACGGTCACCACCTGATAGGGATCTGAGAGCAGCCCATCGTTGGTGGCATAGGAAGCATCAAGTTGCGCGATGGTCCGGCGTCCCAGCACTTGCGTCAGGCCGAGACTAAGTGTTTGCACGTTCTTTTCCGCCTCCCAACTCCGGGTCTGGGGAAAGACACGGTCCCAACTCCGTACCCATCCGACCTTAAGCACGGTGTTGTTTTTGGCGAATGGGTAACTGGCGCTCAGGGCGAGGGTCCGGGACGCATAATCGTGTTCGGTACTGTACAGGCCATTGACCCCCAGCAATCCTTTGCCGATGCTCCGGGTGATGCCGAGCCCGGCTTCATTGCGCACTTCATCAAGCCCGCCCTCATGCCCGCCTTCGGGATTGCTGGTGGCCGAGGTCACGCCGTCTACCCGCAGCAGGCTTTTCATCGACGCCGACGTAATGACATCGACCAGATACCGGCCTGTTATGCTGGTGCGTTCGTCCACCTTTTTGGTGACGGCCACGGATGGATAGACGATGTTTACCCGGAAGTTATCGAAGTATCCATTCAGATTGACCTGCACCTCATCGGTCGGCAATTCCTGCCCCTGTGCGCTGACTGCGCACCCGAGAAGCAATAACATGATCCTGAAGGGTCTACCCACAGCCACACCCTCCTGCTTGTGCCCCCGTGCCGCCTACGGAACCTTCCCGATAGTCGATGTGGTGTTCCTGAATGCCCTTTTCGATGGCGTTCTCATCGAAAATCATGATGGGGTCAGACAAGGTTTCGCGCTCCCATGGCTGAACTGTCACACAACCTGAAACGCCAACACAGAACAGCAACAGAAAAAGCGTCTTCATGGCGATTGGTTTTGGGCGTGAAGTTCATCCAGGAGGGCTTCGAGTTCTTCCCGGTAGAGATCGCGATCAGATTCCCCGAACCCGGTGTGCCGGAATCGGATGAACCCTTCATGATCGATAAAGACAGAAGTAGGCATCGCGGCCAGGTCGTACAGCGGCGGCAGCACCGCATCTGTGTCATTGATGATGGCAAAGGGTACGTTGACGCCGAGGCTTTCCAGGAAACCATCCCGGTTGACCGGGTCTTCGTCGATGTTGACGGCTAAAATCTCGAACGGGGCCTCCTGATATTCTGCGTATAGTTCAACCAGAAACGGCATCTCCTTCCGGCACGGCCCACACCAACTGGCCCAAAAATCCAGCAACACAATCTTCCCCTGATAATCAGTCAGTGTTACCGCTTCACCGCTCATGGTTTGGGCAGTAAAAGGCGGGGCCGGGGCATCCAGATCCTGGGCGTACACACCCAGAGGAAACAGGAATCCAACAAGGGCCACTGTTCGCAGGGCATGCGTCAAGCGATGTAAGCAAGTAAGAGCGTTCATTTATGGGTTATTATGGACAGAAAGTGGATCAGGAGGACACAGGGACGGGGCGCTATCCTCCCATTCCCGGCCGTGGCACTGGTAACAAGAGGGTGCAACCGTCAAACGGCCATCAACTTCGGCAGCCCCGCCTCGCAGATCAGCGTGATGGCAGGCGGCATCGCTACACTGGCTGCGGCGGCTGAAGGGTTCATCCAGGCCGGGTTTATGCAGGGCTCCGCCCTGGCTCACGGTATGATCAGCGGGGGGACCTTCCTTGTCCTGTGCCGGAAATATACCATCGCAGCCAGTCCAGAGGACCACCAGTATGCTTACCACCCCTACCCACCGGAACTGCTTCATATGTTGGTTTGAACCTGTACGTGTTATGACGTTACCAGGGAAAGCCAGATTGTTTGTCGGTTGCACTTCTTCTATGACATTACGAAACGAACCCCATTTACATATATTAGGCCACGCTCTTTTTTTCGTTCTCAATTCCGGTTCATGTCCCACCCAGAACGTTCTGCATGGCTCAACCGACTCCGATCCTCCCCTGAGTTGGGAGCATTTACGATGTTTATCGTGGTGTTCGGCGTGTTTGCCCTGCTGGCCCCGAATTTCTTGTCGATGGCATCCCTGTCGGGTATGCTCAACCTGACGGCTATCATTGGTACGGTAGCCATTGGGGCAACTGTGCTCATGATGGCAGGCGAGTTTGACCTGTCTGTGGGTGCCGTTATGGGGCTCTCGGCGATGGTGTTCATCCAACTCGGCAACCTGGGCCTCCCCCACATTATAGCCCTCCTGGGCACCTTTGGATTTGCGATCTGTGTAGGCCTTCTGAACGCATGGCTTACCCTCAGCGCCGGGGTCTCTTCCTTCATTGCCACCCTGGGCATCATGATGGTGGGCCGGTCGATACTGATACTCTGGACGGAAGGCGGGATCATTCGCCCTGAAGAAACCGGTTGGATTGCTGAGGTCTTGGCCGGGCGTTTGCACGCCTCAGGCTTACGAACAATGGCGCTCTGGTTTATTCTGCTGATCGGCGGCTTCCACATTCTGATGAAACAACGGCCCTTCGGCAATGCGGTGCTGGCATCGGGCGGTGCGCCACGAGCGGCGCGTTCGATGGGGATTGCCGTTAAACGGGTCAAGACCCGCGCATTTGTATTGACCTCCTGCCTGGCTGCACTGGCCGGCTTGATGCAGATGGCCCGCATCGGCTCCATCAATGCACGGACGGGAGAAGGACTGGAGTTGATGGCCATTGCCGCCGCGGTGGTCGGCGGAGCCTTGTTAACGGGTGGTTACGGCAGCGTGCTGGGCACCCTCTTTGGGGCGTTGGTGGCCGGGATGGTCCGCAACGGCCTCATCCTGATGGGGGTGGACTCCCGGCTGGCAACCGGCCTGATCGGCCTGGTCCTGATCATTGCTGTTTTGATCAATACGATGACGCGGAAGAGGACGTGATTGGCCCATGGTCCGTAGTCCGTTGCTGGGTTTCGAAGTGTACAACGGACCACGGACAACCAGCGAGCAGCCCCGACATTAACCCGCACTGCGGTCCAAAACCTAAAATCGCGAGCGTACAACTAACCAACCCCATGCCTCCGATCCTCGAATTGCGCAACGTCACCAAATCGTTCGGCCGGGTCCAGGCCGTGCGGGGGGCCAACTTCACCCTGGAGCCCGGGCAAATCCATGCCTTGCTCGGCGATAATGGGGCAGGCAAATCCACCCTCGTCAAGATCATGCAGGGGTACCATGCCCCCACGAGTGGCACGGTGATGGTGCAGGACCAACCCGCTCAGTTCACCTCTCCCGCCGAAGCCCGACGTGCCGGTATCGAGACCGTACCCCAGGACCTCGGCCTGGTCTCGTTGATGAGCATCTACCGCAACTTCTTCCTGGGCCGGGAGCAAACGAAGGCGCTGGGGTTTCTGGATCATCAAGCCATGCGGACCACCTGCACCGAAGCCCTCGCCCGGTTCGGCATTTCGATCCGCAATCCTGACGAAGCCGTGGGTCAACTCTCCGGCGGGGAACGGCAGGCCATTGCCATCGCCCGCGCCGAGCACTTTGGCGCGAAGGTCGTCATTCTGGACGAGCCGACGTCGGCCCTGTCGGTCAAACAAACCCAACGGGTCCTGGATTACATCCTGGATGCCAAATCCCGTGGCCTGGCGATTGTGTTCATCACCCACAACATGTACCACGCCCAATCCGTCGCCGACCGCGCCACCGTCATGCGCCGGGGACAATCCGTCGCCGAAAACCAGGACATGGCCGAGTTGACCGCGGAAGATTTGGGGCACCTCGTCATGGGGGCGTGACGTGCGACAATCCCCCATGTTCCGCCCACAATCAACACCTTTGGCTCGCCCCCGGCGGGGTCGGCCTTGTGCCGACCCTTCAAGATCAAACGGGGCAGACCAACCTGGGTACATTTCGGCGGACGGGGGATGGTCGACCTGGATCGACGATTCGATCAAAACTTGAAAGAAAACTCCAATATGGGTATCACTTTCAATGTTGAAGGACGATCACGAGGATCGCCCCGACCCTTCAAGATCAAACGGGGCAAACCAACCTGGGTACATTTCGGCGGACGGGGGATGGTCGACCTGGATCGACGATTCGATCAAAACTTGAAAGAAAACTCCAATATGGGTATCACTTTCAATGTTGAAGGACGATCACGAGGATCGCCCCGACCCTTCAAGATCAAACGGGGCAGACCAACCTGGGTACATTTCGGCGGACGGGGGATGGTCGACCTGGATCGACGATTCGATCAAAACTTGAAAGAAAACTCCAATATGGGTATCACTTTCAATGTTGAAGGACGATCACGAGGATCGCCCCGACCCTTCAAGATCAAACGGGGCAAACTACCCTTTCATTTGGGCCTTGATGTGATCCGAAAGGCGTAGCGTCAGGGCCACGAGGGTCAGGGTGGGGTTGATGGTACTCGCGGTGGTGAAGGCCGATGAACCGGCCGTGTAGAGGTTGTCAATGCCGTGCACCTTGCAATCGGCATCGACGACGCCCTGCTTGGGGTCCGTGTGCATGCGGGTGGTCCCCATGTGGTGCCACCCGGCGGCCAGGAAACGGGGCCAGACGGTATCGTCCGGGTCTTGCAGCCAATCCAACATCTGCAACCGGCCCACGCCGATGCGCCCCACCTCCTCCCCGATCAACCGGCAGGTGGTCCGAATGGACTGTTTGTCGATGGGTAACAGTTGCCAGTCCAGGTTGGCGCGGGGCACGCCGGTGGCATCTTTCTTGGTACTCAGGACAATGCGGGAATTCGGGTTGGGGGCCTGTTCGAGCCGGGCATTGAGGCTATACTGCAATACCTCCTCCGTCGGTTTAGGGGATGGTGCACTGGACGTGGGATTGCCCCCGCGTCTTCTGGGGCTTCGGAACCGGGCTGGGTCCCACGTCTCGATGCGATCCCGAACCTCGGCAGGCACCCCCGGCCAAAGCGAGAGTGTGCAATTCAGGATGCCCTGCTCACGTTGTTGGGCCTCAGAGATGGCAAGTTCGCCTCGGGCCCTGGTTTCAGAATACTTCCACCGGTACATCTTCATGGAGGTGCCCGGCACGATAAAAAGTGCCCCGGACACAATCTCCAGGTGCTCCATAAAAAACCGGCCGACCAGATCATGCGCATTACCGAGGCCCTGGGGCATTTGTTTATTCGAGGCCAGTAACAATCGCGCATTCTGAATGGCCCCGCAGGCCAACACATAGTGCCGGGCCTGTACGGTGTGGGTTTTGCCGTCCAGCGTACGCAGGTGAACCCGTTCAACGTGCGATACGCCTTGATTGGCCTCAATATCGACCACGTTGGCATAGGTATACAGATGCAGGTTCTCGGCTTGCACAACCGTATCCCGGTAATGGGTACCAAACCTTGTGGGCGGGCTGAACTGCCACATCTTGGTGTAGACCTTGCTTTCGTCCAGCGGCAGGCGGATCACTTCCGGGTCCTGGGCTTCCCAATAACTCGGGTCATAGTTGTACGGCCCCAATTCGAGGATGGGTTGAGCGCGGGCATAGAAAGGATCAAGCGTGGCACGGTCGAACGCCCAGCCGCTGTGCGGGACCCAGTCACGCACCTTGAAATCGAGCGGGTCCATGACGCTGCAGAACCCGGCCCAGTGCCCCGTCGTGCCTCCGAAATAATGCAGCCTGGAGGTTTCCAGGGGGAAATACCGTTGACCGATGTTTTCGCCCCGGTAGCGTTCTTGCTGTGCGGCTTCATAGTCAAAGCCGCCGCCTTCGAGTAAAATCACCGTATGCCCCGTCCCGATCCAGTCCATTGCCATACTGATACCGGCGGCTCCGGCCCCAATGATGCAGACATCCCCCTCAATCAGGGTATTGATTTCCAGGGTACGCGCGTCGATATGCATGGGGGTTTAGGCGTAAAGCAGGGAATAAAGTGCACATTGCCGGGCCTCGGTACGGGCCAGCACCCAGCCGTTCACCTGCACCGTTTCCCCCAGGCCATATTCAACCCGGATTACATCATCCAGTTTATTTGCCAGTGTTGTGGAACCCACAGGTGCAGTTTCGCCGATGTGCCTTGCCAACATCGTCCTGTCGTTTTCCAAGGGATGGGCCTCCCGATAGGCATGCCCAACAGCACGGATGGTAGTCGTGCCGGCCAGTTGTGCAAACATCCTGGGATCAGCCAACACCCGAAGCCTGGGCGTAATGCCGACCAGGACATTGAGAGGACGCGTCTGAAGCGTAAGTACGGCCACAGGGACCAGCTGGAGGAACCGGCGTCGGAGCATGAGGGCGAGGAGCAAGGGTACAGTATCAAATGAATATACAGAAAACGACCTGGATTCTGAATCCCTCCGGATACCCATTCCTACACAATACCCAGATACCGCTCGGCCTTTTGTGGCGGCAGCATATATACACCCCAGCCCAACATTCGTATATAGGGTATGATACGGTATATCAAAGCCTCTTGGCATCGGACAACAGAGGGTCCTTTTTGACACAAGATCGAACTGAACAGTTTGCAACCTGGAGTCGGCGGCTCCAGCAATCTGACCCTGCGGCCCATGATGCGGTGTTTGAAGCCCTGCATGCGCCCCTCCTCCGTTATGCCATCCGGTGGGTCCGCAATGAAACCCTGGCACTTGATGTGGTCCAGCAGACGTTTATGAAACTCTGGGACTTCCGGCATCGCCTTGATCCCAAGGCTTCCCTGGAAGCCCTCCTGTATCGCATGGTCAAAAATACGAGCATTGACCACCTGCGCAAAAAAGAGCGCATGCAGCATGTGGAACCGCTGGATACCGCACCTGAATTACCGGTCCATGCCCCGGCCGCCGATGATCTACTGGAAGCCGATGACCTGAACCGCCACCTTACCGCGTGGATTGAAGAACTCCCGACCCGCCGTCGGGAAGCGTTCCTGCTGAGCCGCTTTCATGGCCTCAAACATCAAGAAATCAGTGAGGTCATGGGGATCTCGGCCGGAACGGTCAACCTGCACGTGTTACACGCCCTTCAACACATCCGGCAACGGCTGGATGCGTTTCAAAACAAGCCTACGTCCCCATGAAATCGGATACCCCACCTTTTCCACCGGAACTGGACGACGCCCTCGCCGCCCTGGAGCCGGATGAGGCTGCCCGCCTGCGGGAAGCCTGGCAGGCCCTGGAGCCGGTCAGCCGACCGCCCCCGACGGCTGAACAACTCGATGCCGTGCGGCAGGCGATTCGCGCCCATCGTTCGACACCGGCTCCGGTACACCGGCTGCGCCCCAGACGCTTGCGCTGGGCCGTTGCTGCTACGCTTTTGGTCGGCGCAATTGGTCTCGGGCTCTGGTTGCAACCGGTATCGGTCACGGCCCCGACCGGGGAACGGGTTGCGGTTCAGTTGCCGGACGGCTCGACGGCAACCCTCAACAGTAGAGCCACCCTCCGTTACCCACGCCGGTTTGGAGACACCCGAAACGTTACGCTCACCGGTGAAGCCTTTTTTGATGTGACCGCTTCCAACCAACCCTTCCAGGTTGCGACCTTTAATACCCAGGTAACCGTGCTGGGCACACGGTTTAACGTACGCGCCTGGCCGCAGGACCCGGAACCTGTAACCGTGGTGGCCCTTGAATCGGGCCGCGTGTCTGTGACCGCACATGTCAGTCCGGCCGATACCGTGTTCCTCTTACCCGGTCAACAAAGCCGGGTTGGTGCAGCGGCCAACCGCCCTGCAACACCAGAAGCCGCCACCCATGAATGGGCATGGCTGGACGGAAGCCTTATCTTCAGGGATCAACTGTTGGCTACGGCCTTGCCCGACTTACAGCGGCGGTACGGCCTGATCCTCACCCTGAACCATGACACGCTTGCCACTAAACGGCTGAGTTTGGTCTATCGTACCCCGCCCGAGGCCGAGGTGGTCCTTGCAGACATCTGTCGGCTTCACAACCTGAATTACCGGCCTACCGCAGGCGGCTACGAACTCTACGCCCGATCCGCGCCCTGACGTACCGTATGTCCTCCGTCCGCTTGTCCTTTTCTTTTGTTCACGCACTGCTCCTGGGAGCCCTTGTGCTGGGCGTCCCGCCGGGAAGCCTCGCCCAACAGGTAGCACCTCACGAACCGGGGCCGTATGCCTTTGTGTTGTTGGCCGTGCCGCTGGATGAGGCTCTGGATGTGCTCATCACGCAAACAAACATCAACCTGATTTTTGATCCGGAGCAGACAAGTGGAAAGACCACCTACTGCAATACGCAAAAGGCCGACCTGGAGAACAGCCTGCGGTGCATCCTGAACGGTACCGGCATGGATTATGCCCGGCTTTCGTCCGGGGCGTACATGCTGTTTCCATCCGCCCAAACGCCTCCCCAATTTGGGGTCCTTTCAGGCCAGGTGCTGGATGCCCAGTCCGGTGAACCCCTGGCTAACGCCCACGTTTTTCTGGCCGATGCGCGTCGGGGCACAGCGACCAACAGGGCGGGCCGGTTTGCCTTCACCCGGCTCAAACCCGGTGCCTACCGCGTGGTCGTTACCCACGTCGGGTATGCCGACCGTGTCGATTCCCTGTGGGTAGCCCCCGATACGGATGCCGGCGTTGCCCTGCACCTGCAGGCCGAACCTGTTTTTTCTGCCCCGGTGGTGATCAATGGCTTGACCCGGCGGCTGCCATCGCTGAACCTGCACACCGAACGGGTTGACCCCACGACCTTTCAGCAGCCTACGGCTTCCGTCTCCCCGGATGTGGTGACCACGCTAAGCGGCCTCAGCGGTCTGCACATGAACGATGCCCAATCGACGCTGCACCTCCAGGGCGGCGATGCAGGGGATCATCAGTTTTTGCTTGATGGCGTGCCGGTCTTCGTCCCGATTCAGAATGGTGGGTTTATTGGTCCATTTAACCCGTTTGCCATTCAACAAATCACGGTACACAAAGCCGGTTTTGGGGTGGCACACGGCAGTCACCTCTCCGGCGTGATTGCCCTCGATCAGCAGGTAGGGGAACCGGAAAAGGAGCGGTTTGTCGTGCAGATTGATCCGCTGAGTATACACAACCGGATCAACGGGACCTGGCACCATAACCGAGACGCCGGGGTAGAAACCGCCTGGATGGCGGGCGGGCGGTTTGGTTTGTGGAAACACTATCGCCCCCGAACGCTGGAATCCCTGTTCGAACGCTGGAGCACACCAGACCCCATTCTACTCACGGCACAGGTCGAGGCCGGTGCGCTCGATCAGGATGATGTGCCTACCGATACGCCAAGCCTCAACAATGTCTACATTGACTTTACGGATGCCCATCTGGCGACCCGTACCCGCTTCGGCCCGTTACGCACCTTGCGTACGACCTTCTACAGGGGCAATGCCCAAATCGAGGATGAATTCACCCTGCAAGGCAGCGATGAACAAGTAGAGGATAAATACAACTGGACCAACACCCTGGGCCAGTTGCGCTATGAATGGGTCATGGGAAACCGGGCCTTCGCCGACGTGAGCCTCTGGCTTAGCCGGTACAGCCTGACCCATCCCTATGACCTCTCCCCGTTGTTTCCATCGGAAACCCCTGAACCTTCCAAGCGCAGGGATGAATACATTACGGAAAACCAGGAGCAAAACCGGCTCACGGCTGCCGGTTTCAAGGCCAACGGACACTATGCCTTGTCTGACCGACACACCTTACAGACAGGATTCGAGGGCCAGTTGCTGGACAGTCGGTTGATGTTATCGGTACGCCCGGCAGCAGAAACACCAACCCTGCGCACAGCAGCAATCGATGCCCGATCTACCCAGTGGAGTGCATACCTCGACGATCAGATCCACCTGAGTCCACGCACGACCTTTCGATGGGGCACCCGCGTGACGTACCTGCCCACACGGGGCACCCTTTATGCCGAACCCCGCGCCACGTTTCGATATGACCATGAGGGAACCGGATGGCATGCATGGGCCGTCCGGCTCACAGCAGGTCGATACCGGCAATTTATTAATCAGTTTGACGTCCCCACGTATAACATCAAGGCCCTGCTCCCTACGGTCCGCTTCTGGCTACCTTCCGGCGATGGTCCGGCACCTTCGGAAGCCACACACCTGACCGCCGCGGTATTGCTCACCCCCGGACCGGCATGGCAGTTTCAGTGGGAAAATTACTATAAATATCAACCCCACAAGGTCGAGATTAACTATGGGGCTGGTATAGAAACACCGTTGGATTCCCCCGCCGACCTGCTTATTGCCGGTTCAGGCTTTGCCTATGGGACATCCGGCCGCGTGGATTATAAAACCGCAACCACCCGTGCGGTAGCCCAGTATGATTTTGGGGTGGCCCGGCAACGTCTGCCCAACCGGTTTGGCAATCGAACCCTGGATGCCCCGTGGCATACCCCGCACCGCATCCGGCTCAGTATGCACCGTAAAGTGGGGCGTCGGTGGTCCCTGTATGCCGGATGGCAAGGCCTCTTCGGGCGGCAATGGGGGTTTCGAAGGGCCTACTACACCTACCTGGAACCGAATGCCGATACACGCCGGTTTGCCTCTGTCGACTGGTCTAATCCCGAGGCCCACAAGCTACCCGTGTTCTCCCAGCTTGACGTCAGTGCTTCGTACACACACACCCTGGGACCGGCCCGTGTTCAATTGCGCCTCATGGTCCTCAATGTGCTGGACCGAAACAACGTACTTGAGAAAAGCCTGAGCTTCGACCAGGACATGCAGGCGTACGCCCCCGTCCACCGCCCGGCGTATCCTTTCATGCCTTCCCTGAGCCTGAATGTGAGATGGTGATTAATGCGTATACGCGCACCGATACCCTTTCCGCTCCAATTCCTGTTTCCACTCCCAGGCCTTAAACCGCTGGGCGAACACCTGATTGTGGGTGTGGGTAAGCCGCCCGTGGGGATCCATGTACGAAATGTACAACCGATGGTCATCGCACTCCTTGAATGCGATAACATGGACTTTTAATTCCATAGTTGCCTCCTTAATATGATTGCCACCACACACCGGCAGTGCCTCCTGCCGTAACGCCGGAACCAGCGCAGCGGGTGTGGTAAAACGCAGGTGCAGCCAACCTGCACCTGCGCACTCCTTGACTTAAGCCTCAATAAGGCTTTTTTCATACGTGCGCGCCTTAAACGCACGCATGCCCCAAATATAACCACAAAAGTGATTTAACCATAATTCCTGCCCCTTTTTTCTGCAACACTCTCCTGAAAAGACCTATCTTCCGCCTTCCAATCCTGATTGTTCATCCCTCCTCACACCATGCCTGCTATTGACCTTGAACGTGCACGGCGGGAGACCCCCGGCTGTGCCCATGTCCTGCACTTCAACAACGCCGGAGCTGCCCTCATGCCCCAACCCGTCCTGGATGCCGTGCAGAACCATTTTAACCTTGAAGCTCGCATCGGTGGATATGAAGCCGCAGATCAGGCCCGCGAAACGCTGGACCGTACCCGTACCACGGCTGCAGAATTAATCGGGGCCGCACCGGATGAAATCGCCCTGGTTGAACATGCCACCCGCGCCTGGGGCGCTGCCTTCTATGGGTTTACCTTCCGCACCGGTGACCGCATCCTCACGGCCCAGGCTACATATGCGAGCAATTACATCGCCTTCCTGCAAACGGCCCAGCGGACGGGTGCCGTGGTGGAAGTCATTCCCGATGACGCATATGGACAAATCGATGTATCCGCTTTGGAAAACCGACTGGATGATGACGTCAAGCTCATCGCCCTGACGCACGTCCCCACCAGTGGAGGGCTGGTCAATCCGGCGGCTGAGGTTGGCCGTGTTGCACAGGGCGCGGGTATTCCCTTCCTGCTTGATGCCTGTCAGTCTGTGGGCCAGTTGACGATTGACGTGAAGGCCATCGGGTGTGACATGCTTTCCACCACAGGCCGGAAATGGCTGCGGGGGCCGAGGGGAACCGGTTTTTTGTACGTCAGTCGAGCGCTGGCACCCCAACTTGATCCGCCGTTTCTGGACATGTACGGGGCCACGCTGATTTCCGAGACGGCCTATGCGGCCCACCCCGATGCCCGTCGGTTCGAGAACTGGGAAAAGAACCATGCGGCCCTCATCGGCATGGGAGTCGCCATCGACTATGCCCGGCAATGGGGGCTCGAAGCCATTGAACAACGGGTCTCGGCCCTGGCGGGCCGTTTGCGTGAACAACTTAGTCAACACCCTGCCCTTACCGTGCACGACCAGGGCCAACGACAATGCGGCATTGTGACCTTTAGCGTGGTCAGCCAAACTGCCGATACCGTTAAACAGTACCTCCGAAGCAAAAACATGAATGTGTCGATCACCTCACCACCGTATACCCGGCTGGATCTTGGGGCCAGAGGTTTACCGGCCGTGGTTCGCGCTTCGGTGCATTATTACAACACGGAAATAGAGATCAATCGCTTTATCGAAGCGCTTCGATTCATGGGTTTTTGAAGACCCGGCACACCCGACATTTCGTACATTGAAAGCTAACGCTGATTCCTTTTTGTACACCCTGACCGGAAACGGTTTTGCCGCTTCACCGGCCCATAGATTGACCCCCAAACATCATGGCTACATTGACCGCCTCCAAACTCGAAACCTTGCTCGGCGATGAGGCCGGCTATCTGCTGGATCACCACTGCGAGACCATTTCCAAAGACCTGCTGCATCTGCCGGGTTCAGACTTTGTTGATCGCGTCTGGTCGCAATCGGATCGGAACACACAGGTACTGCGCGCCCTGCAAACGCTGTTCAACAATGGCCGGATGGGGGGCACCGGATACGTCTCCATCCTGCCCGTCGACCAGGGCATCGAACACTCCGCCGGGGCTTCCTTTGCCAAGAACCCCATCTACTTCGACCCCTCGAACATCGTTGAACTGGCCATCGAAGGCGGCTGCAATGCCGTAGCCAGTACCTACGGCGTGCTCGGCTCCGTGGCCCGGAAATATGCCCACAAGATTCCGTTCATCCTGAAGATCAACCACAATGAGTTGCTCACCTACCCGAATACCTACGATCAAATCATGTTCGCCCGGGTTGAGGAAGCCTGGAATATGGGGTGCGTAGCCGTCGGGGCAACCATCTATTACGGCTCCGCTGAATCGGGCCGCCAGATTCAGGAGGTCTCGGAAGCGTTTGCCCACGCCCACGAGCTGGGTATGGCAACGATCCTCTGGTGCTACATGCGCAACTCCGGCTTCAAGGTCAACGGCACCAACCACGAGGCCAGCACCGACCTCACCAGCCAGGCCAACCACCTGGGCGCGACCATTGAGGCCGACATCGTCAAGCAAAAGCAGCCCGTTTCCAATGGCGGCTACAAAGCCCTCAACACAGGCAACTCCAGCTACGGCAAGCTCGACGAGCGCATCTACACCGAACTGACCACGGATCACCCGATTGACCTCACCCGCTACCAGGTTGCCAACGGCTACATGGGCCGCGTGGGCCTGATCAACTCGGGCGGTGCCTCAGGCAGCAACGATATGGCCCAGGCTGTACGGACTGCCGTCATCAACAAACGTGCTGGCGGCATGGGGCTGATCTCCGGCCGCAAAGCATTCCAACGCCCGATGAATGAGGGCATTGAAATCCTCAACGCCATCCAGGACGTCTACCTCGACGATGCCATCACCGTGGCGTAAGGCAATAAGAAACGCCACAGAGACCTGAGCCCCTGCGGCGTTTCTTATATCCGACCCTTCCCCAACGCTCCAACAACGGGTGGTCCCGTTTCCCTTCCAACGGAGTCGTCAGTATAAGGGTCGGATATGGGATGCAACCGAACCTACATCTGCACAAGCATTTTGCAGATCAAACAATCATCTGGTTCGTGCTGTGCCGGACGCTGACCGCGTGATGCTTGGAAAATATAGCCCTAACCGCCCAGATGTAATCACGCGATCTCGCTATTTTTCCTGATTTCTATCCTGTGTATTTACTTTATCAACATGACCTGGCGAGTTTGGGCGAAATTCTCCCCGGTTACACGATAAAGATAAATCCCGGTTGGAAGCCCTGTTCCACCCAAGGTAAACCGGTGGATCACGTCGGCTGGCAGTACACCTTCATGTAACATATCTATGTGCCGTCCTAGTGCGTCAAACACCTGAACCTGCACATGTTGCGCCCGTGCCAGGGCTAATGTAAAGGTGGTTTGGGGATTGAAGGGATTGGGATAGGCTTCTGAGAGCACGTGTGTTCCTGGAACGTCCCGTATCACCTCAACGCGTGAACTGTATTCATAGGCACCGTCGAAGTCGATTTGCCGGAGCCGGAACCGATGCAGGCCCGGAGCCGGATCGGCAAGGCGGTAGCTGTAGTGTTGCGGCTCGCTGGTGGTGCCGTGCCCATCGACAAAGGCTAGCGTGGTCCATTCATCGATGACGGTACTGTGCTCGATCTCAAATCCGGCGTTGTTGGTTTCACTGGCTGTGGTCCATTCCAACCAAATGCCACGACCATCACTCACGGCGTTGAAATCGGTCAGTTCGACGGGGAGAACGCCGGTGGAAGTATACCGGGCCACGAAGCCGTCATAGATGGTAAGCCCTCCGAGCGCCGTCAGGTTGAGGGTACTCGGACCCGGATCAAAATCGACGGTGCCCGAGAAATGACCACCCACAAAGACATCTTCACCACCGACGAGCGGCGGTGCCGTTCCGGTATCAATAGCCGCACCTTCTTCGAGGCGGGTGCCACCTACGCCAAAGCTCCAGATGTGGTTGCCTGAGGCATCGTACTTGGCAACGAAGATATCATCCAGACCGGCCGACATGATGTTGGCCGTGCCAGCCCCAGGGTCCATGTCTGCCGTGTCACGAAATTCACCGGTGATATGTACGTTGTTACTGGCATCAACAGCAACAGCGAATGCTTCATCTCCACTCGTGCCGCCCATGTTTTTGGCCCAGACGAGTGCCCCGGCACCGGTATATTTGGCCATGAAGATGTCGGTAGACCCAGCGGAAATGAGGTTCGTCGTACCCGCACCCGGATCAAAATCGGCGGTGCCTTGAAATTCCCCGGTGATGTAAATATTGCCCGCGCCATCAATGTCAAGGGCGTGCCCCATGTCTGCACTGACATCCCCAAGCGGGAAAGCCCAAAGCAGGGCACCTGCACCACTATACTTGGCGAGGTAAATATCATTGGATCCGGCGGACATGAGGTTCGTCGTACCCGCGCCCGGATCAAAATCGACGGTGTCATTGAACCGGCCCGTGGCGTAGACATTACCCGCGCCGTCGGTTACCAGCCCCGTGCCAATACCACTTATGGCAGAGTTGATCCCCAGACTGAACGCCCATTGAAAGACCCCATTGGTGTTATACTTGGCAATGTATACATCTCCTTCGGAACCCAGTGAGATCAGGTTATTGGTGCCAGCCCCTGGATCAAAATCGACCGTACCCTCAAAGAAGCCGGTTATGAAAACATTCCCTGCGCCATCGACGGCGATGCCGCGTACATCATCAAAATTCCCTGCGCCTATTTTAAAGGCCCACTGGTAATCGCCGCTGGTGTTGTACTTGGCGACGAAGATGTCGAGACTACTACTCGTCAGGTTGGCGGTGCCAGGGCCGGGGTCAAAGTCGGCAGTACCGTTAAACAGCCCAGCGCCATAGATGTTGTTGCTGCCATCTATGGCAATCACAGACATTCCTTCAGCATCCGTTGTTGTACCCGGGTGTAACACCCACGTCAAGGCCCCTGCTGCTGTATATTTGGCCAAGAAAAAATCGTTCGGGGGGGTTGATCCCGTAGCTGTTAGGTTCGTTGTACCCACCCCAGGGTCAAAATCGACGGTGCCCGTAAAATTTCCGCTGATGAGGACATCGCCGTTACCATCGAGTTTGAGCGATTGGACAAAATCATGGTCGCTGCTGCCGATGTCGAAGGCAAACCCCTGGGCATAGACCGGCCCAGTGCTCAACAGGCCGAGCATAAGACCCAGGATACCGATATACCTTACCCGTGAAGTGTTTTGTTGCGTAGAAAACGTTGCACGCATGGCGTTTCTCCAAGTGTTCGATGCGTAAAAGAATTCAGTATGAAGGTACGCCCATGTCCTCACAGAACACAAGTCAATCCGGCGTATTCGGGTAAATAGTTCGCTACTTTACCTATACATACGTGAAATAAGCTTCAATCAGGCCATTATCCGTGATTTTTTTCGCCGGGCAGCTGCTCCCTCGTCGGGCTGATATACGGCCCGACGAGGGGCTACCTCTGGGTTGGTACATCTTACCCCCTAGCAGGGAACCCCTCCGCAGGGCGTACAGACATTCAAGCGTAAACGGCGCTTTTTAGCTGCGCTCAGTCACCTGGCGGCTCGTGTGTCCCATTTGGTATGCTTCTTCGTTGCTGTTCTCTTGTAACCGAAGGTTCACGACCGTAAATGCTATGGCATTGCAGTCAAAAAGCGCCTTGAAGCGACTTAAATGGACCGAAAAATCACCTATCTATCTGATTGTCAGTATGCTCTAGCGTATCTTCATTTCCATAACGTATCAACCCCATCCAGACCACACTCGCTGAACTCCATGGCACAGACTGCAACCGACAACGGCCTCGAACAATACATTGCCCACTACCCCGAGTGGGCCAAAGCGTTTGCCCGCAAGTATTTCACCAAAACCCTGAACCAGTTTATCCTCTATGGCAACGTACGTGACCTCGTACCCACCGAGGACGAAGAAGGCAAGCCCATCTACATCCCCCTCCGGCAATTCCTGACGGATGACCTCTTCGCCGGACGCGATATTATCCTGTTCTACGACCGCTCCGCCGGCATCCACTTTATGGACAAAGCCTCGCGGACGGATTTCAACCGGGCGCTCTCGGGCTATGACAATATCTTTGGTACCGAGTATGCCAAGAAACTGCCCAAAGACCCCGTGCGCGTCTTTGCTGTGCTGGAAAACTACTTCCGCGTTCGGCTGGCCGAAGGCAAACGCATCGCCTGTATCATTGACTATGCCGAAACCGTCATCCCGATGGCCGAGGCCTCGATGTACTCCGCCGAAGACCGCAATGCACTCGTCTTCCTGCAAAAATGGGCACACGATCCGCTGTTCCTGAAAAGTGACTTTACCGTCACGCTCATCACCGAAAACCTGCGCGACCTCAGCCAGCAGATGGTCCAGAGCCCCTATACGGCTGAGATCAAACTGGAAATCCCGGATGAGGAGTCCCGCCTGGCCTTCACCCGCACATTTGTTCGGGGGCGTGACTTCTCCAAGGCCTCGGACGTCACCCAGAAAGCACTGGCCAATCAGACCGCCGGCGTCAACTTCATTCAGCTCCGCACCCTACTGGCCGACGTGCTGGAAAACAAAACCAAGCTGACCTTCGAGCAACTCTCCAAACGCAAGAAGGAGATTATCGAAGCCGAAGCCTATGGCATGCTGGAATTCGTCGAGACCGATTTTAACCTGGACCTCGTCGCAGGCCACCGGCAAGCCAAAACCCACCTTCGTGAAGCCGCTGCCGCCCTGCGCAAAGGCCGTAGCGACGTCATGCCGATGGGCTACCTTGTAGCCGGCCCGGTAGGCACCGGGAAAACCTTTTTGATTACCTGCTTTGCCGGGGATATCGGGATTCCGATGGTGAAGCTGAAGAACTTCCGTTCCCAGTGGCAGGGGGTCACTGAAGGTAACCTGGAAAAAATCCTGAGCCTGCTGCAAGCCATGACCCCCGTGGCCGTCATGATCGACGAAGCCGATGCGGCCCTGGGCAACCGGGATGCCGAAGGGGACTCCGGCGTCTCTAAACGCGTATTCGGGCAAATTGCCTCCTTCATGAGCGAGTCCAAAAACCGAGGCAAAATCATCTGGTTTCTCGTGACCGCCCGCCCGGACCTGATGCCGATCGACTTGAAGCGGCAGGGCCGGGCCGAAGAACACCTCGCGCTGTTCTACCCCGAAACCAAGGAAGACCGGGAAGAACTCCTCAAGGTGATGATGCGCAAAACCAAAATCAAGATGGCCCTCAAGGATGCCCCCAAAGCCCTCGTCTACGGTGCACGCGCCTTCAGCGGGGCCGAGATGGAAGCCATCCTGACCCGCGCCAAATTCCGGGCCACTGCCCAGGCCAAAGGCCGGGAAAAAGGGACCGTCACACCCGAAATCCTGAAAGCGGTCATCGATGATTTTATTCCGCCCACATACCCGGAAGAAATCGAACTCCAGAACCTGGTGGCCGTCATGGAATGTACCAGCAAGAACATGCTGCCGGAGCAATTCGCCGACATGGAACGGGAATCTGTGGTACGCCGGGTCAAGGAACTCAAACGGTTGATTTAATTGCAATGCTTTGAGGGGTTTGTGTATGAACGAGAAGCCGTGAGCGTAGCGAACCAACCCCCGGCGAGCCTCAGGCGAGTCCAACCCCGCGAACCCGTCGGGTATCGGCGGAAGCGAGCCCATTTAAAACGTAGTGAGCCAATACCGTATTTTTCGTCAACTCTGGGCTGGCATCCGGCTGCTTCGGCCGTTGAACTTTGTCATGTTCTTCGCCGGCGTTGGGGTGGGTGGCTTACTGGAACTCGGGGGTGCCGCATTTCAGGGAGAATACCAGGGCCGCATGTGGCTGGCCATGCTCTCGGCTGCGTGTATCGGCGGGGCTGCCAATGCCCTGAATGATTATTTCGACCTGGACATCGACCGGGCCAACCGACCGGAGCGCCCCCTGCCCGCTGGCCTGGTCCCGGTCAAGTTCAGCATCGGCCTTTGGCTGGTGGGAACAGGTATCGGCTTGATGCTGGCCTTGATGCTTTCAGCCTGGCACCTGCTCATTGCCCTCCTGAGCGCCATCCTGCTTTACGCCTACAGCAAACGACTCAAACGCACGGGCCTTCCGGGCAACCTGGCCGTGACACTCGTCCTGGCAATGGCCCCACTCTATGGCGGACTCAGCGTGACGGATTGGCCCCTCCGGTATGCCTGGCTGGCAGCAACCTTTGCTGCCCTCACCACCCTGGCACGTGAACTGGTCAAAGACATCCAGGATCGCAAAGGGGATGCCTTGGCCGGTGCACGCACCTATCCCATCCAAGCCGGCACCGGCTCCACGATTGGACTGGTGCTGCTCCTGCTCGGCTTCACCCTGCTCGCGACCCCCCTGCCCTACCTCTGGCTGCGGTTTAATGGCCTCTATCTGTTCGGGGTGGGATTGGCCAACGCTTGCCTCCTGGCAGCCGGTTGGGCACTGCTCGGCTCACCAACGGCAACCCCCAATGCCCAATCCTCAAGCGCCTTCCTGAAAGGAGCAATGGCCCTGGGCCTGCTGGCCCTCGGCTTCGGAAATGCATTTTAGTACGCTCGCGGAAACAGGTTTTGAACCGCATTGCGGAAAATGGTTTAGGCCGCTCGCTGTTGTCCGTGGTCCGTTGTATACTTTGATGACAACTTTACAACGGACCACGGACCAATGACCACGGACCAACCATGAAACTCGCCCTGATCCAATATGCTGTAACGGCCGATGTCGACGCCAATGTACAGCGGGGACTGGAAGCCCTGGAAGAAGCCGCAACCCACGGTGCCGACCTGGTCGTCTATCCCGAACTGGCCTTTACACCGTTTTACCCGCAACACCGCGCCCCTGCCGATCCCCTGGATCTCGCCGAACCCCTCACCGGCCCAACGGTGACGCAGTTTCAGGATGCGGCCCGACGGCTCGGGGTAGTGGTGGTCCTCAACCTGTATGAACGCGCTGGCACCCTCGCCTACGACACCTCCCCCGTGATTGATGCCGATGGTACCCTGCTCGGCAAGACCCGCATGATGCATATCACGGATTATGAAGGATTCTACGAACAGGACTACTATGCCCCCGGCGATACAGGTGCACCAGTCTATGAGACCTCGGTAGGCCGCATTGGCGTTGCCATTTGCTACGACCGCCACTACCCGGAATACCTGCGTGCCCTTGCCCTGGCCGGCGCCGACCTCGTGGTCGTCCCCCAGGCCGGCGCCCTCGGGGAATGGCCGAACGGCCTCTTTGAAGCAGAACTGCGGGTGGCCTCCTTCCAACAAGGGTACTACATGGCCCTATCCAACCGGGTGGGCAAAGAGTCAGTGCTACACTTCGGGGGTGGCTCTTTTGTAACAGACCCCTTCGGCCAAATGGTGGCACAAGCACCGGAAAACGAAGAAGCCATCCTGTATGCCCACCTAGACCTCAGCACCTGCGCCAACTCCCCGGCCCGGCAACTCTTCATGAAACACCGCAGACCGGAAGCCTACCATCAAGGAGTTGTTCAACAGCCAGATACACTTACGGCCTAAAGCTAATCGGCTGCGTCTCAACTACCGTGCCATCCACCCGTAATACCATCCAATACATCCCGGCACTTACCCCTTTGGGCTTCCATTGAAGACGGTGAAGCCCAGCCTCTCGACGGCCCTCCGCCAGAACACGGACCCGTTGCCCGGTGACGGTATAGACTTCCAGATACACATCCCCCGGTCTGGCGAGTTGATAGGTCCAGATACTGACCGCATGGAAGGGATTAGGGTATCCCGGCCCCAAGCCTGTGGATGCCACCAGGCCAGCGGTCGTTCCATCGATCTGTACCGGGCGCTCAACCCCCAGGGTTGCAGCCAAATGATCCCAGACAAACTCGTGCCGCCGTACGGCATCCAGCCGTTGCCGCTCAATGGTCCATTGCCAGAACGCAAAATCCATCCCTCGCCCAAACCAGTGCGTCTCGCCCCAACGGGCCAGTTCAAACGGCATACCCGGTGTTAATTCAGCTTCCATGCGGTCCAGTTCCTCGATTACGTGCGCCGGGGTCAAAACGGTGTGCAAGAGGGTGGTGAACCGGAATACAAACCGGTCTCTGAAGGTCGGGTTTTGGACGAGGCGGCCCAGGAGCCACAGGCCCTCGGCCTCAGTGTGGGAAAGAATATCAGCCAGGATATTGACCTCGACTTCTGTGAATTGGTCGAGGTCGTAGAGGATCCATCGCCACCGACCCTCCGACGTTTGGGGCCGCCAGAACCGGATGCTTTTGGTTTTGTCGACGGGGTTGTCATCCCGCCCGGCATAGACCCAGAAGATCCAGTAGTCGATCAGGTTGTCCGTGTCGATGAGGCGGTTGATTTCATCGAAAGCCTCGGGGGCCTGCATGTCCAACGTGTTGAGCCGCTCCAGCAGGCCCAGATAGGCACCATTGCTCCCGGCCTGTACCCGCGTCCCGTCACCGCGCAGGAGATCAATGTCTCCTACATCGTAGTTTGACTGGATGTAATCGGCACCGCGTCGTTCGGTCAGGTTGTACCAGCCCCAGTATTCCCCATTGAGCAGGAGCATCACCGAGCGATACGCCTGCATGTCGATATGCCCCCCGGCTGCCCGGTTCAGGCTGTAAAACACCTGGTTACGGGCAAAGCTGTAGTCCTGAATGCCTGTATCAAGCAATACCCCACCTACCGCCGTAAGATCGGGTTTGTCTTCAAAAAACGGATAGTTCAACTTCCCGCCACGGGCTGAGAGCTTGAGGGGTTTTTTGGGAAACGTGCGAGAGACCCCACCCCACATGCTCAGGTCGATCTCCTGTGCCTCTACCCGTACCCCGGAAGGGTCAAAGAATTCAGCATAGGCCGGACGTTCCCAATCCTGAAAGTAATTGCCGTGCTCGCTGTTGCCTTCCACATAAATACCGGCCTCATCCGACCACAGGTTTTCCGGGGCCGTGGTGACGGAGACCGTCATGTACGGGTAGAATTCGTTGATGAGAAACGTCCCGGTCTGAATGGCGCTTGGCAACAGGTCCGGGGCATAGGCCCGTGCCCGAATGACCGTTGTTTTAGTAAGCGTAAGCGGGCCGGTATACAGCGTACCGCCGATTTCATCCGGCTCGGAACCGTCCTGGCTATAGAAGATCAACGCATCCGGCGTGGCCGAAGACAAATGAACCACTTGCGGCCCGGTATACCCCCCTGGTGCCTGCCCGAAAAGGGGAACTTCGGCAATGCCTGCCCAGCCGGTATCCGGATTGGGTTGCCCCGGCGTGGGGGCTTCAAAATACCGCCAGTCCGCCTGCCCATCTGAAGCCCGCCCAAAGGATATATCCGTGTGCTGCACCGGGAAGGTTACGGCATCAATTACGGTGATGCCGTCTGGAGCAATCAGGCCGACCTGTTCCCCATTCCGTGACAGCCTGGCTCCCACATGCGTCGGCCCCTGTTCCGGGGTACCATCGAACCAAAACAAGAGATACCCCCGCGCCCGAATGGTTGTGGCATGAGGATCTGAATCCGGGATTTGCCAGTAGGTCTCCTCGTTGAGATTGTCTGTGAGATAATACCCGGCCAGGTTGATGCCTTCGGTGCCGGGGTTGTAGAGTTCAACCCAATCATCATGCTCTCCATAGGCATCGGCCAGCACCGTGCGGTTGCCGGCCTGAATTTCATTGATAAACACCTGTTGAGCAAATACAGGATCCAGACGAATACCCAGGAACAATGACATTCCCAGGATAAACACGAATGCATGCCGACTTGTCCCCCTCTCGTCACCGCAAGCCTCGGCTTTGCCAAGGTGTGGCAATCCCATGTTTTGGCAATCGGAATGGGATCGCCACGTCGTTTGGCTACGCCAAAGCTCCTCGCGATGACAGAGAAGTTCATCTAACGTACAGACAGACAAAGACATGTGCACGTCGTACCAAAACATGTTTTATTCAACCGGACCAAGTTCAACCGACCCAGGCTGAGGAGAAGAAACCGAAATCGTGCATAAAGTCACTCGCCTGGGTTCTTGCTGAACGACCAACGCCCTGGGTCGGCTGGAACGGTTTTTAGGGGACGTACCGCAAATTATACCGCACCGCCGACTCCTAAAGCCCTTACTTCCATTGTGAATAAAATGCCCAGCGCCAATCGAGATCCCCCGCCCAAATGTAATGAATTCGCTCAACTCCTAGACCCCAATAATATCTCAAATTGCTCCAACGTGATACTGCGAACTGGCGGAAAAGCTACGTCCTGCAACGCTCTAAAGTGTCGATCATTTGTAACGATGTAGTCAGCATTAGCAGCTACAGCACAATCGACAAACTTGTTGTCATCAGCATCAGCCGGGATCAGAAGCCAACGATAGAACGGCGTCACCAATCGTACGCTGGGCAACAAGAGCAGAAAGTCCAATCGGGCCTCACTGTAACTCAGACCATAACGCTTCGCGACCTGTTCTTGGTACTCGGCTAGGATTTCGTTGGTCACAAAAAGGTCAAAGTCGCCGGCTACCAACCGTTTGAAAATCCAGTGGTACTTCAAATGTTGGGGCAGAGAGACGATCAAGATGTTGGTATCCAAGACGACACCAAGTTTATTGGTCTTCATCGTTGAGCCAACTATCTAGATCTGCATTAGTGATCCCTTTTTCTTCCACGGATTGGTCGACACGAGCCACGAGCCGGTTGGCAAAGAGATTACCGAGGAGGGCCTTGACTTGCAGCAGTTCTTCCTCGCTCGGATCGAAAGCATAAGCCTTTAGCAGTTCGAGTTGGAGGGAAGTTAATTGTTCAGACATCTCCATAGTACAGTCGGAGCAAGAGTATGTGAACCAGTTTGGCGTTGAAACCAGCCCACGCCCGATATGTTCTTTGGGGCTGATCACGGCATGCTCCGATTCTTCCCTAAATAGAGAGATTCTGTCGCGACAGAAATGCCGCTTCCCATCATCTGACCAGGCTCGGGAGCAGATTCTAAAACTGGATATAAGCAAAAGAATCGGGCAGAAGGTGTGCTTAGGCCCCTAATTACCCCTTCACTTGATTTGCTGTTTCATTTTATGCGTGGATGCTGTAACCTAGAGGGTCTTTTACGGCGGCCCTGTAACAGGTTTCCGCATGTCCGGATCAATAATTTGCGTGCTGATGCCGTCCCTTCGTTTTACCTACGCTCTCCTGCTTCTGGCCTTGATCACAGGTTGTCAAAAACCGGACATTCAGGCCCAGGGCACCCCGGCCCCTCCTGTTCGCACCGGCGCACAAGTCATGGCCGCCCAGGAATTCAAGGACTGGAAAGGCAAACGCATTGGCCTGATCGCCAATCATACCACGCTCGTCAACGGCACCCACCTGGCCGACCTCCTGCATGCCCACCCCGAAGTCCAGCTTTCTGCGCTCTATGGTCCCGAACACGGCTTACGCGGCCTAGTTGAAGCGGGTGAAAAACTTGATGACGGCAAAGACGACCGTACTGGCATCTCCATCTACAGCCTCTACGGTGAAACCCGTAAACCAGCCCCGGAAACCTTACGCGATATCGACCTGCTGGTGTTCGACATTCAGGACGTTGGAGCACGGTTCTACACCTACATCTCGACGATGGGCCTCACCATGCAAGCCGCAGCCGAAGCGGGTCTGCCCTATGTCGTGCTGGATCGGCCCAACCCCATCGGCGGCACCCTTACTGAAGGCTACATTCGGGAAGAGGCCTTTGATTCCTTCGTTGGGGCCTATCCCATTCCCATCACCCATGGCCTGACCGTCGGCGAACTCGCGATCATGATTAAGGGAGAGGGCCTGCTGCCCGGCCTGGAAGACCTGGACCTGCACGTGGTACCCGTCGAGGGATGGTCACGAGATCAACTGTGGCCGGACCTCGGCCTGGAATGGGTCAAAACCAGTCCCAATATCCCCACCTTCGAGACGGCCCTCGTCTATCCCGGCACGTGTCTGATGGAAGGCACCCGCATCAATGAAGGGCGTGGCACCTATACCCCTTTCCTTACGATGGGGGCCCCCTGGATCGACGGCCCAGCCCTGGCCGATACCCTCAGCGGCCTGCCAGGGGTACAGTTTGAAGCTACCACGTACACGCCGAAAAGCATCCCCGGAATGGCTACCGGCCCCAAACACGAAAACACGGAAGTCCACGGCATCCACATGACCGTGACGGACCCCGCCGCCTACCTGCCTGTCCAAACCGGCATCCATGTCCTCCATGCCTTCTACAGCGCCTCGCCGGACAAGGTCGACTTTTTCATCCCCTCCAGCATCGACCGTCTTTCCGGTACCCAACGCCTCCGCGATGGCCTGACCGCCGGCCTCACCCCGGAGGCCCTCATTGCCCAATGGCAAGATGAGTTGGCAGCGTTTCAGGAGAAGCGGAAAGCCTACTTGCGATATTGAACTGATCGGTGATTTGATGGCACCCAATCACCAATGCCAAACGAGCAAAGCGACTCACGCAGTAAATCACCAATTATAAGCGTTCTTTGATACCCTTGTGCAAGCGTACATGGGGTACCGCTCTACCACCAGTCCGTGGTCATTGGTCCGTCGTCCGTTGTGGCTTCGACTCCAGCCTTAAAACGGACTTTCTGGGCCGGCGCGGCGGTGGTGCCGGCACTGAAGTTTGCACAGTCATTTCAAAGAACGGATATTATTTCGGACTTGAACCCAAAATACCCTTTCGCATTCTTATAACAGATCCCTCGGATCATGCTGCCGAGAAATTCCAGATCATTGGGTAATCGGCCGGTCACGATGTCTTGCCCGATCAGGTTACAGAGGACGCGCCGGAAGTAGGTGTGACGGGAAAAAGACAAGAAACTGCGTGAATCCGTCGTCATGCCGATGAACCGGCCCAGCAAGCCATAATCGGACAGGTCATTGAGTTGGGCGATAAGGCCGCGTTCCTGATCCAGGAACCACCATGATGTGCCGAACTGCATCTTGCCGGGTACGGAGCCGTCGTTGAAATTCCCCATCATCGTGGCGAAGACGGCATTGTCCCGTGGGTTATGGTTATAGACGATGGTCCGGGCCAGGCGGCCTTCACGGTCAAGCCGGTCAAAGAAGCGCGCCATGGGCCGGGCCAGTTCCCAATCCCCCATCGAATCGGCCCCGACGTCAGCCCCTAGCAGATGCTGCAACCGGGTGTTGTTGTTGCGTAGTGCCCCGATATGGAAATGCTGTGCCCAGTCCTTCTCATGGTGCATCACGGCCAGCCGATGCAGTACGGCAGATTGGTATTGTTCAGCTTCATCCGGGGCCGGTACATGCCCGGCGCGAACCTTGTCGAACGTCTGCCGCACGGTTTCCGTCTGATAAGGGGCAGCGTAGAACCGAGCTAGGCCGTGATCGGCCTGGCGACACCCGGCGGCATGAAACGCATTGTGGCGTTTTTGAAGAGCATCCAGAAGGTCTTCAAACCGGCTGATGTCGATGTCTGCCCGTTCGGCCAGTCGGTCGGTCCAGGCATTGAAGCGTTCGGGATCGGTCAGGGCAAGGGCAGCATCGGGCCGGAAGGTGGGCAGGACCTGTATTTCAAAATCGGATGCAGCAATCTGACGATGCGCTGCCAGATCGTCGCTCGGGTCGTCTGTGGTGCAGAGGACTTCTGCGTTGGCGCGGCGCAGGAGGTTGCGCACGGAGTACGAGGGCGTCTGGAGCCGCTCGGTGGCTTCTTCGTAAATGAACCGAGCCGTCCGTGCCGTGAGCAATTTCCGAATGCCGAACGGTTCCTCCAATTCCATGTGCGTCCAGTGGTACAACGGATTGCGAATCGTGTACGGCACCGTCTCTGCCCATTTCAGGAATTTGTCTTCGGGTGCCGCATCGCCGGTGATGTAATGCTCATCTACCCCATTGGCCCGCATGGCCCGCCACTTGTAATGGTCGCCAGCCAGCCAGATTTCCTGAAGATGTTCAAACCGGTAGTCGTCCGCGATGGCCTGAGGCGAGAGGTGGTTGTGAAAATCGACAATGGGCAAATCCCGCGCATACGTATGGTACAGTGCCCGCGCCGGGGCATTATCAAGGAGGAAGTCTTCGGTTATAAACATAACGTTCTACGTTCAAGGTTCTACGTTCTACGTTGGATCGCTTTGGACGGAAACGTAGAACGTCGCACGCAGAACGTAGAACATCCCTACAGCCAGAAACTGAAGTAAATGTAAACGCCCAGCACGAGGCCCAGGACGACTACAGTGCCCACCACTTCCTGCCATCCCCAACTGGCGCGGTTTTCGGCGCGTTGGGCATCGGTGAGAGAGCCGAACGTGAGGCCCTGAATTTGTTTTTCGTTCTGCGGAGCCGTCATGTAGGAGGCTCCGATGATGATGATGACGCTGATCAGGAACAGCACACCGGAGAAGAAATAGCCGTTGAACGCCCCAATGGTTCCCAGCACGCCGGTATCGGCCATGGCGCCACTTTGCACAAGGGTTTGCAACGTGAGTTTGGTCATCCCTATGATGAACCCGGTGATGAGCCCCCACAAGGCTCCAGTACCGTTGATGCGTTTGCTGAAGAGGCCCAACAAAAAGACGGCGGTAATCGGGGGGGCCAGAAAACCCTGTACGTTTTGTAGGTAATCATACAACCCGGCATTGCCTTCCGAGATGACCTTCATGATGGGAATCCACAGCAATCCGAACAGAACCACCACACCGGTTGCCATACGCCCCACGCGTACCAATTTCTTCTGCGGCTGGTTTGGCCTGAGCTTGTCATAGATGTCCACGGTAAATAACGTGGCACAGGAATTAAACAGGGACGCGAGCGAACTCATCAATGCCGAGAGCAAACCGCCCACAACCAGCCCCCGCAGCCCAATCGGCAACAACTCGGCCACCATCGTGGGGAAAACCATATCGCCCAACAACCCTTCCCCATCAGGGCCTGCCGGAATGCCGATCAAGCCCTTTTGATGAAGGGCGTATCCGATCATCCCCGGCACCAGAAAGATGAACACCGGCCAGACTTTCAGGAAGCCCCCCCAGATGGCCCCGCGCCGGGCATCGGTCAGGGATTTGGCGGAGAGCGTACGCTGCACGATGTACTGATCTGTACACCAATACCAGATCCCAACGATGGGCGAAGCAATCATCACCCCCAGCCAGGGAAAATTCGGGTCCGAGTTGGGCCGCCAGAGGTCGAAGTTGTTGCTGCTCTCGCTGAGGATCATCTTCATTTCACCCCAACCGCCCAGTTTGGCAAGGCCGAAAAATGTGATGAATGCCGACCCAATCAACAGGAGAAAGGTTTGTAATACTTCGGTGTAAACGACAGCCCGTAGACCGCCGAAAATGGTGTAAAACCCGGTCAGGATCACTGTGGTAAAAGCACCCACCCAGAACGCATTGTCCGGGGAGCCGAAGGTGTCCGGCAAGAGCGTCTCGAAGACCAACGCCCCGGCATACACCGTCACCGAGACCTTGGTAAATACATAGGCGATCAGGGAGACCACCGACAAAATCCACCGGGTCTTGGCGTTGAACCGTTTCTCCAGAAACTCCGGCATCGTGAACACACCGGCCCGATAGTAAAACGGTACAAATACCCAGGCCAGCAGGATCATGATCCATGCGTGCAATTCCCAATGCGCCTGCGCCATCCCGTTGTTGGCCCCACTGCCTGCCAACCCGACGATGTGTTCAGAACCAATGTTTGAGGCAAACAATGATGCCCCGACAGCAAACCAGCCGACATCCCGCCCAGCCAAAAAATAATCCTCAGTGGTTTCCTGTTTACGAGACGACCACCATACGATGCCGACAAGCACCATAAAGTAGATCCCGATGATCATCCAGTCGAACGGTGTCATGAACGGGGGAGACAGATTGATGAGCAGACGAGAAACCGGATAATACAGGTTTTACCTAATCCGCGCAAAAGAACCCCGCATGGAAATGGGTTTCCCCCGTTAATGTGCACACATCGAAAAACGCGTTGTAACTCAAGGATGTCGCCCTCAGGGGGTGCCAGGGCACAAATGGCATTCGGACAGCATAATCACAGATCATCTCGGCATTGATCTCGCCTGTTTTCGAAGTCGGTCCTCGGGCACATCCAAGTAGTGTTGTGTAATACTATCTTGCCGGGCAAAAACACTATGGCCCGACAAACGACCAAGTTTAGCCTGCCCCAACAGGCACGCCGTTCTTTGAATGACATGCTCCATAAAGGGGTTCATTCGGCCCGTAAGCTTAACCGAGCACGGATTTTGCTCAAACTCGACCAGGGACTCAAGCCCCCACAGGTTGCCCAAGAGGTCGGCGTCTGCCTGGCCACGGTCTACAACATCCGTAACAAGGCCACCAAGACCTCATGGCTACAGAGCCTTGAAGAGGCCCCGCGCTCGGGTCATCCCATTGGCACAAGAACGCGCTCGGGTGACTGCCTTGGCCTGCACAACACCGCCTGAAGGCTATGCCAGATGATCACTCAGATTGTTGGCCGACCGCGCCGTTGAACTGGGTTTGGTCGCGCACATCAGTCATGATACTGTCGGTCGGATTCTAAAAAAACGAACTCCGACCGCACCTCAGACAGCAATGGTGCATCGGTGTGATTAATGGCGAGTTTATAGCCCGCATGGAGAATATTCTACATCTCTACAGCCTCGCCTACGACGCCAGAAGGCCTCTGGTCTGCTTTGATGAGCGACCTTGTGTGCTGCATCAAGACAAAGTCGAACAGTTGCCGATGAAAGCAGGAAAACCCCGGCGTTTTGACCCATCGAGATTCGGACCTGGTGTTGTTGCAACACCGAGGTAAAGGTCGTCGCGGTAAACTGGACCCCTTGGTCGGTATTGAAGATTCCAGGGCGGCTCAAACTCAAGGCCCTCTCCAAGGCTTCGACACAAAAGTCGGGCTCGAGCCTGTTCGATAATTGCCAAGTGAGCACGTAGCGGCTGTACCAATGCATGATCACGACCAAATACATGAATCCTTTTACCAGTCTGACATAGGTGATATCGCTACACCAAACCTGATCGGCCTGGTTAATGACCAGATCACGCAGCAAATACGGATAGATCTTGTGCCCACGACCAGGTCGGCTCAGCCGAGGTTTAGGATAAATGGCCGCAATGCCCATCAAACGCATCAGCCGTTGAACCCGTTTTCGGTTAACCCGATAGCCTTGCTTACACAGATACTGCTGCATCCGACGACTGCCCAGAAAGGGGTGTATACTTACTTATTACCACTCATTTTGCATTCGGCCTTTATAGGTTCGGGTTGCCTTTCGACCTGCATCATCAGAAAAGTATCAAGGATGATGCCGCCATTATTCCGCACAGGATCACTTTGCAAGGATAGATTCTATCGAGATTGATGTCTTTTGCCACCTGAGGAACCCCAAGTAATGACCTCTCAACCAAGGGGAGCAAACCAACGAGCGAGATGCAGCGCACCATGACTTTTCCGACACCCACTGAGATCAATGCAAACCTCTTCATCCCGAGCCACAATGCCTCCTCGCCGGTAAAGTCAGGTGAGGCAAAGTTCATTTATGATTTTCTTAAAACGCATACCCTGACCAAGACCTTAGAGGTCGGGCTAGCCTACGCGAAGTCTGCTTCTCATATCATCGCGGCCACGCAATCACCGCATATTGCCATTGATCCGTTCCAGAATGACTATAAAAATATCGGCCTAAAGAACCTGAAGACGCTTGGGTTGGAGAGCTTTCTAAACCTGTATCCTGATTATGCTCATAATGCACTTCCAAAGATCCTCAATGAAAACGGCAGAGGTAGTCTTGAGTTTGCCTTTATCGACGGTGACCATAAACTCGATTGCATCTTCGTTGATTTCTATTACGCAGATTTGCTTCTCTCGCAGCGCGGCTACATTCTCTTTCATGACACTTGGATGCGAAGTACACAGCTGATACTGTCATTTATTCAGAGCAATCGTCCAGATTACGAACTCGTCAAAGGAACACCGAAAAACTTGGCGCTTATCCAGAAAGTGGGAACCGATAAAAGGGATAGAATGCACTTCAAGGAGTTTTACTCCCTCAAGTCTTTGCTCCGATACAGACCGATTCTCTGGTTAACTAACGGAGTAGACTCTGGACTTAAAAGGGCCATGTATCGTATCCGAAATGCGGTGGTTTCCAACGGAGAGAACGGGGGCACCAAGGGGTAGTTCAGTTATCGAAAGGAACTGTGATGTGCACCTGCTCCCGTCGATTCCGCCGAATTATGTCGTCACTTCAAGCATGGGTTTTGTCAAGAGGATTCGGCTTTTGCATCATTATCAGCGCTTGGGTCATCGGCTCTGGGTGCGTCGGTTATGGAGTCGGGGGTGTTTTGTGAGTATAGTTGGGTTGAATGAAGAACAGATTCGACACTACATTCGCTGGCAAGAGCACCGGAATCGTACCTTCTAGGTCTCTGCGTGTGCACATACCACGTATGCCGATGACTTTTTCTCGAAGCGTATTCAATGGTGTATTGTGGAGATATATCCAAATGTTGTGGATGAGAAGGCAGGCCTCCTGATCTTTATGGTTTATGCTGCTTTTGCCGATATACTCTCCTGACCATCCTCGAACCCAACGCCAGCAAGCACTTTGGGTATCAATTTACACCCATCAAGCCGACGCCAACGCTTCTCGGCCTCCCGAGCCAGCTTAAAGACCATCATCAGGGTCGCTTGTCGCGAGCCACACCCTTTGGTTTGACGCGTTCGATGACGGACCGTGGCAAAGGTCGATTCAACTGCGCTGGTACACAGCGCTAGGTTGGTAGTGCGAAGATGCTTCCAATTGCCGAGATCGAGTCGGCTGCAGGGCCGGAAAATCGTAAAACCTAAAGAGTACCGCCCGGTCTTTGTTCAAGCATGCTACGGCTTTGGGGTATTTTTCTACAAACAAAGACTCGAACTCGGCTAGCGCCGAAAGCGCCTCGGCCTTCGTCGGGGCCTTGTACATCTGGTGGATCTTCATCTTGGCTGTGCGTTGTAGAGACTTGGGCAGTTTATCAATAGGGCCGATCCACGGCCCTACATTGCCTGTTTTATGCACCCAACATCTCTGGTGCCCTGTCTGCGGATACACCTCCTCCAAAGCTGGCCAGAAGCCTAAAGCACCATCGGTAGTGGCCAACTTCGGCGCACGCTTCAAACCCCGGCGCTTCAAATCGAGCAGCAACTCTTTCCACGAGATTTTGCTCTCCCGCTCGCCGTCAAGTAGTCCGATCAACTCCTTTTTCCCCTCTTGCGTAGCGCCCATGATGACCAACATACAAGGCCTATCGCTGGTGAGCCGGACATTGAAGTAGATACCGTCGGCCCAGAAATAAACATAGTCTTTGCTTGAGAGATCACGTCTCTGCCATGTCTCATATTCCGACTGCCAACCCTGTTTGAGACGTACAATGTTAGCTGCACTCAACCCAGCGGCCCCTGGCCCCAGCAAGGCCGCTAAGGCTTCCGAGAAGTCGCCTGTTGATACCCCTTTGAGATACAAAATCGGAATCAATGCATCGAGTGTAGGACTGCGCCTGATGTAACGAGGTAGGATCAGACTGGTGAAGCGCCCATGTACTCGGCGATCTTCGACCCGCGGCTTTTTTACCGTTAGGCTTCCGGCCCCGGTCAGCACTTGGCGCTCAGGTAGGTGGCCATTGCGAACAACAAGGCGATGGCCGGCCTCATCTTTGAGATGCTGATGTTGTTCAATGTAGGTAGCCACTTCGGCTTCGAGGGCAGCTTGGAGCATGCGTTGAGCGCCCTCTCGGACGAGTTTGTCAAGTGGGCTTCGGGGTAGATTTTCAAAGGAATGAACAGTAGCTTGTGGCTGGTTCATGGCGTGTCCTGGTTGTGCCCTTGACGAATTGCCGAGATCGAGTCGGCAAGCGTTGTCAAAAGGCGATTGTTGATGTCAACAATCAGGATACGCCTATTCCTTTCCCATCCACAACTTTCGAATATATCTCCGTAGAATCAGGGGAAACCCAGTTTAGATCTGGTTAGCACGCAAAGTGGCGAAGAGCCCTAAACCGGGGTAACTCCAGATCGGGTTTTACAGCAAGGCTTAAGCAACTATTTCACGTTCTACAACCATGAACGTCCTCACCAATCATTGGGCTATTGCAGTCCAGTGCAAATTCATTACGGGTTGGAAGGGCTGAGAAACAGCCCGTGAACTCTGTCTTATTTTTGCTAATCCGTGGTCTTGACTTTGGGGTCCACCTTACCCAGGGCGTTAGGGCTTACACTTGCGACTTTGTGCGAGTGACTTTGTGCTGGTCCTTTGGTAATTTCCCCTCAGCCCGGATCGGCTGAACTTGGGCCGTTAGGCTTCTTTGGAAAAACGAAGTGCTTTCTTTCTCGTGACCGGATAAAGGTTACTTCAACAGAGTCATCGATTCATGATGCTGGGAGCGATCACCGTTCGGCCCCAGCGTTTCAAGTCGGTAGAAGTATATGCCACTTGGGAGATCAGAGGCCACAAAATCAACCGCATGTGTGCCGGCTTCGAGCGGTTGGTTTAGAAGTTGTTTCACTTCCTGACCTAGTGTATTGTAGATGTGCAACTTCACTTCGGCCTCTTCGGGCAAGGTAAAACTGATCCTTGTAGTTGGATTAAAGGGGTTGGGATAGTTACCGTTGAGTGTAAGGGTTTGGGGTGTTTTGGCTTCTACGGAGATCGTCTTCTCGACCAATACTTGGCCGGCATGTACAACGGCAAATACTACATCTCCAGCTTCGCCGATTGGTGCTTGTGCTGAGACAGAGAAAGAAAAAACGACAGGATTATAGATGACAGGGCCTCTTGTTGTGATTTCTGAGGGTTGGATATGCACCCAGTCAGGCATGCTTTGCACACGCAAAGTGAGTGCTTTGTCGGTTGCCAGTGTGAGTTCAAGTCGGTTACCCTCAGAGTCTAAGGGCACCAGATACGCTCCGTTGGTTGTGGCTTTAGCGGCTGGTTGAGCATACACGCATTGGACCAGAAAAGCGGTAAGGGCAAGGCTCAGAAAAGTACGCATCGGGTTGTTCTATCAAGTTGTAGGATAATGGTTTTTATCAGGGTCATGCTTGGTTGGGTCAAGCCAATAGCCTAATTCCGAAGATCGTATCGGATATATAGCGAGTAATTGTTCAACAATACGGCGCAACATCCAGAGGTGAAACGGACCAATGTTTTCCGTATCCTTATACAGGGCTTTTTTATCCCACCACTCATCTTTTTCAAGTAACTCAGGATGCTCTCGTTCGTATGCTTCCATGCGTTCTAGCTCTCGATCTCCCAGAATTTCGGAGGTTACATGGCTTGAAACTGAGAGTGTAACGCTTAGACATTTTGATGCTCCGACTTGTACCAATAATGACGCAGGGCGCCAAGTCAGTGGAGAAAACTTAAACTCAAAGTACTGGAATTTGCAGGTTTTTCCACCGAGATACCCATCAGACCATTCTTTTGAGGTGATTTGGGTCATCCACGAATTTACATCGATAATGTGTGGTGATAAAGCAAACGTCCAACCTTTCCCCAACATCCAATTCTCATTGACAGTATCTGAAACACTCGCAAATAGAGGACGGACCTTTTCATGTGTGTAAGTTAGGTCGTAATGTATGGTCGCTGAAATTTCTGCTGCCATGTTAAATCCCGGCTAAATAATGGGAAAGTACTCAATGAGGATGCCTCGGTCGCCACATTCGCGCATTACTTCAAGTACCTCACTCGCACTTGAACCACGATATCGATCTGGAATCGCAAGAACAGGTTGCTTTCCTAGAGTGGAAGCAGCCTGAGAAAGCTTGTCTAATTGTTTGAATTTCAATTTGTTAAGTTCGTTTGCTAGATTTCCTCCCTTGACTTCAACTGCTGCATTCTCAAAAACAAGATCAACATCTGCCTTCCCAACTTTCTTGCCAAATTCCTCTAAAGGACCGAAGTCTGTTGAAAGGATCTGGGCAGCTCGCAATTCAGCTTGAACTCCCTCATTGGCAATTCCCTTTAGTGGAGAATTTGAGGTGCGAGAAAGAAGCCTACCTGAGCCTGGAACATCAATGAATTCCTCAAACCTGGATAGGGCACCAGGGTTTGTAGCTATCAGTTCTTCGGCTTGAAGTAAATATTCGTCAGCAACCTTGGCACTTCCCCAACGACCACCTATCATTCCTTTAGCAACTTCATCCAAGCGGTTGAGTGTTTTTATTTTAGAGACAATTCCGTTGGCTAAATCACCGTTAAATATTTCCACAAAGCGCCGTGTTACATCGGCACGTGTTCCTATCGTAGAGTGATAAGCCTCTGGAAGTCCCCTGAGAAGTTCTTTGGCTCGTTCAGCGGTTCCTGCAATTTCTTCCAACCGCTCGTAGAAGATGGCTAACTGACCAAACTGGTCCAACGGCACGTTTACCTTAGCGAATACCCGCTCCAAATAGGTGCGGAAAATCGGATCTTGCAAGTCTGTGATCATGCAGGAAGGAGCTGCTGCTTTACCTGGCAACAAACACCCCCCGATGCGTCGGATACGGACTAGATTGCCATCGGCTAAGTCAACGATGGCTTTACCCATGTACCGTGCGAAGGACTTAATGAAGGCCGTCCCCGGCGTGAGTTGTTTTGAGATGGCCTTGCCAATGGCAAATATCGGATCGGCCAGTTTGAGAAAGGGCGTCTCTGCTACTAGGCCAGCTAGCGCAAAGGTGAGGGTCAAGTAATTGAAGTCGCCCCCGATAACCAGTTTAACGACCTCTTTGATTACATCCCGGCCATCGGCAATAATTCCGATAATGGGCAGTGAACTCAGCGTTATGTCGCCCATGATGGCCGCCACATCCTCTCCTTCTCCCGTAATTCCGCCAAATATGAAGCTCTTTCCCCAATCTAATAGACGACCCCAGGGGTCTTTCTGCAAAACAGCCACCTGGGTCTCGGCATGATTGCTTTGCTCGCCAGCCTTGGCCGGTGCGCCCACTTCAACAGCTTCGATGCCAATCTTTAAAAACAGACCTTCAGGGTTGGCCGTGTTGAGGTATTCGTCGGTAAAGGCACCTGTAGCTTCAACGGCGAAGTACCCCTCGCCGGCCCCGTTGAGCTCGACTATAACTTCTTCACCAGGGCCGTCGGTTTCGCTGTAAAGCAAGAACTGCCCGTCCGTCGGCTGGGCAAAACGCACCACCACTTGGCCGTTAGGTGTGCCGTTTAGGACTACACCGCCCGTTTGGGTAAAGTAATCATACTTTTCCTTGGAACCATCGAACTGCTCTACATCGACCTTGCCGGCTTTCTTGATCTCTGCCTGTCCGTTCTTCCACTTGATCTTCTTGTGGTCTTTGTCGTGATCACCAATGAGTACTTGCCGGTCTAGGTCCACGTAGAGCGCTGTCGTGGGCACTTCAAACGCCACGTCAAGCCGACCGAGGTTATTGCCCACATATGCTGCGACCGTGCTTGGGCCAGCCTGTTGAGCGTTTCCTGAAGCTTGGAGAATAGCCGTCGCCACACCTCCCGTGACGACGCTGTTCTGGGCGATGAGGGTCCCTTTCTGTGTAAACCAGGAAATGGGCGTGCCATCGGGAACAGCAAGGCCGCTGGGATCGGTCACGGTGGCCGTAATCGTCGCCGTATCCTCAGTACCGGCTTCCAGGGCAGTCGCCGTACTGGTCAGCAAAATGCTAACCGGGTAGTTTTCAATCGTTGTCGATTGCTCCAGGCCGTCGACAAGACCGAAGAGTGCTTGACTCGCTGAAAAAGGGCCGGAGCGGAGCAGGGCCGTGGCTTGCCCGTTCACGGTGGCCACTTCGGCATCAAGCAACTGACCGAATTCGGAGAGCGTCCAGGCGACTGGCGTCTCATCGCGCACGGGGTTGCCGAGTTCGTCAAAGGCTGTGAGCGTGACTAGGGATTGGGCAAAGTCGTCTGAGGGGAGTTGTGTCTCGGAGACGCTAAAGGTGATGCTTGCTGCTGGTCCTGGGACGATGGCTGCCTCCGGAGAGGTCAGCACCAGAGCACCGTCGTCAGCCGTGGCTTCGACGCGGTATCGGTCGCCCGGTGTGGTGGAGACAGTGAGGACTTCACCGGCTACGAGGTTGCTGGTGGTGCCTACAAAGGAGGTGACTTCGACATCGTTTTCAAAAACCGTGAAGGTCACCTCTGTGGCGTCCGGGAGGCCGCTGAGACCCACACTGGGAGAAGTGCCAGCGATTACTTCTTCGGGTAAACCGAGGTCGAGCACACCCGAGTAGAGTTGAGCAGTGTCCTCTGAAAAGATTTGCCCCTGGTCATCTTCGAGTTCAAGAGTCAACACGGTCGTCACATCGTCCCAGGCGATGCCTTCGACGTAGTAGGTGACCGGCAGGGCCGAGGCGGGAAGCTCATGTGGTAGGGTGATGGGGGTGCTTCGGTTGGCATCAGCCCAGAGCCGGATGTTGGCCTCTCCTTGCAGGGTACGAAGGCGTGCAAGGTCGTTGGGTCCTGGAGTGCCGGTTAGCGAGAGCAAGAGGGGTTCGAGGTCGTCGTCAGCCCCGGTGGTGTCATCGTAATCGGGGATGTCGTTTTCGTTGTCATCGTCGGCGTTGTAGGAGACGAGCGCTCCCAGGCGGTTTGGATCGTATTCGGCGGCCTCGTCGTCGGCGTCAATGTCGCCGTCGTTGTCGCTATCGACGGCTAGATCGACCACGGCTTCGGTTTCATCAAGGACTTGCTCAACGTAGATATCGATGAGGTCTTCGGCGTAGAAGGTACAGGGAATACCTTTAGTGTAATTGGCATAGAACCGCCACTGCCCCTCGGGGCCAGGTGAACTCGCCGTGACGTTCATCGGGTGCTCAACCCCATCGATGAGGACCGAGAGTTGGAGTACATCGCCTGCTGAAAATGTGCCCAGCTCAAGGGGGCCAAGTTGGCCAAGGATCTCGTCTGTTTCTTTGTATTCAATCGAGTAGACCGTCCGGTAAAGGCCACCACAGATGGTTGTTAGGAAGGTGCCGGCTGTTCGCAAACGGTAATGTGGGCCGACGGGTTCGGTGATGGTTTCGCTCGGCGTTGTGGCCTTGAGGGATCGTCCATCAAGATTGCCGTATCCAGTTAGCTGACCACGAAAGGCTCGGTCAAATCGAATGCGAACGGCACCGTCGGTGGGAATGGTCAGGGCGTTGGCTACAGCCGACTTGGCTTGCGGTACGCTGCTAGGAATTTCAATGTGTTCTCTAATCGTGACCTGGGCGATGGCTGAAGTTGTAAGTAGGCAAAAAGTGCACAGGAAAAGGGTGGATTTCAGGGGAAAACGTGTATGCATAAACAGATTGAAGAGATAGAGAGGTCGTTACTTGATCATTAAAAGAATGCGATATTGCAGGATGAACAACATCGTCAGTACAAAGCGCCAGTTGCTAATCGTAAATGTAAATACATTCCCTATTACTATCAAGTCCGTGCATTTGTTTATTCGGTCGAATGTGTCAGAGCACTGGATAGAAGGGCTCTGGCCAAGAGAAGCCTAACAACCGTTACAGCCGACCCCGGGCGTTAGTCGTTCCAGCCGCACCCGGGCGAGTGACTTTCAGCGCGTCCGAATTGGTGTGCCCCCAGCCCAGGTCGGCTGAACTTGGGCCGTTAGGCTTCATTGGAAAAATGTTCTGCCTTTATTTAACCAATGGTGCTAGTTTGAGAAGGTCATAGGGCCGTCTGTACTTTGTACTGTGTTTCTCGAAAAACCATTACAAAGACAAACAGCACCCATGACCCATCTTGATAATCTAATACCGACCGAGGACTTTATCATAGATTTGTTCTGCCGCGTCGATGATAAACTCGAACAACTTACTATCAATATGGGTTTCCCCTGATTCTACGCACACTTGGTTTAGCGCATGTTAGGCTGCAACCTTCATCGGCATCTGTTTTCGTTCGTAGGAGATATTTCCAAATGTTGTGGATAGGAAAGGCATCCTGATGTCAGGGTCTGTCAAGTAAACTGTGTAAATAGATCATTGCTGTTGTTGTTGAGCCGTGGGTATGTGGGCAGCCCTGCGTCGGCCCATGGCGTCGGCGCTGTCCATATATCCATGGTCTAACACTTCATCGGGAATCGGCCCTCAAATTCAATGGCAAATCGGTTCATCGCCCCTGTCCAGTTCAAAATCGGTCGTGTCCACCGCTTCGAGATGCGTTCCAGCGCCAGATACATCAGCTTGTAGACTGCCTCGTCATTGGGCAACGCCCCACGGGTCTTGAACACCTTGCGTAGCGAACGATTCAGCGATTCAACCGCATTGGTCGTGTAGATAACACGCCGGATCTCAGCCGGATAAGCGAAAAACGGCGTGACCTGCTCCCAATGCCGACGCCATTGTGGGCTGATCGTCGGGTATTTGCCGTCCCATTTTCTAGCAAACCGCTCCAAGTTCTGCTCAGCTTCTTCCAGGGTCGCCGATTGGTAAATCGTCTTCAAATCTTTGGTCACAACTTTACGGTCTTTCCAAGAGACGTAGGGCCGATGTTCGGCCCCATTCAGCGAGTTACGCACCATGTGTACGATACAGAGTTGCACAATCGTCTCAGGATAAACCGAAGCGATAGCCTCTGAGAATCCGGTGAGGCCGTCTACACAGCAGATGAATACATCATCGACGCCACGATTCTTTAGCTCGGTCAAAACGCCCAGCCAGAACTTGGCCCCTTCGCTCTCAGCAATCCAGAGGCCGAGCAGTTCCTTCTCCCCTCGGAGATTGATCGCAAGGGCCAGATATACGGCCTTGTTCTTGACCCGGCCTTCATTGGGCCGAATATCGGCCCTACGCACCTTGATAAAAATGGCGTCTAGGTACAGAATCGGATACACTGAATCCAGGGGCCGAGCTTGCCAGGCCCGGACCTGATCAAGCACGGCATCTGTAACATTGGATATCAAAGTCGGCGAGATCTCGGTGTGATAAAGCTCCTTCAGATGGCCCTGGATCTCGCGATTGGTCATGCCGCGTGCATAGAGTGAGATAATCTTCTCATCCAAGGACGGCATCCTCGTTTGCCGTTTCTTGATGATCTCAGGCTCAAAGCTCGCGTTACGGTCCCTGGGTACCGCAATATCGACCTGGCCGTGATCACCCTTGAGAGTCTTTTTGCCGTGTCCGTTTCGGCTGTTGCCACTGCCGTGACCGGCCTTGTCATGTTTCTCGTAGCCTAGATGATGGGTCATCTCACCCTCTTACCGCTGTGGATCAGCGGTCATACGCTCAACGAGTCGGCCGGTGAGTTCATTTAGAAGGCCATCTTTGCCGAAGAGGTCTTCGCCGTCATCGACGTGTTTGAGGAGTTGGTCGAGCAATTCTTTAGGAATAGGCATAGCTTTACCTTGATTGGTATAGTTGAAAATACGCTATGACCATTTACACAGTTCAATTTACACCCTCTGATGTCATGATTCAAGCGGCTTTTTCCATTTCAATCCCATCCTCATACCGAACGCCGACCAGCACTTTGGTCATCAATTGGTGGCCGTTGAGCCGACGCCAGCGCTTCTCGGCTTCCCGGCCCAGAGCGGATTGAACATCCGCCATGTAGACCATCATCAGCGTAGCCGCTCGCGAGCCACAGCCTTTCGTCTGGCGTGTGCGATGCCGCACCGTGGCAAAGGTTGATTCAATCGGATTGGTCGTGCGCAGATGCTGCCAATGTGCCGCCGGAAAATCGTAAAAGGAGAAAAGAACTGAACGGTCCTTGGTCAAACATTGAACCGCTTTGGGGTACTTCGCCCAGAAAAGCGACTCAAATTCACCCAGCGTCCTGAGTGCCTCTTCCCGACTCGGCCACTGGTACATCTGGTGCAGCTTCGACTTGGCGGCTCCATGCAGTGATTTGGGCAGTTTATCAATAGGGCCGATCCACGGCCCTACATTGGCGATTTTGTGTACCCAACAGCGCTGATGTCCTGTCTCGGGGTAGACTTCTTCCAAAGCCGGCCAGAAGCCTAAACCGCCGTCGGCCGTGGCTAAGTGTGGGGCCTGATCTAATCCCCGGCGCTTGAGATTGAGCAGTAGGGCCTTCCACGACCATTTACTCTCGCGCTCCCCATCGACGAGTCCAATCAACTCCTTTTTCCCCTCTGCTGTGGCTCCCATCAAGACCAGCATACAGGGCCGGTCCTTGCTCAAACGGACATTGAAGTAGATGCCATAAATAGACATAGCGCTTGCCGGAGAGGTCGCGCTGCTGCCAAGCTTGGTATTCCTCTTGCCAGCCTTGTTTGAGCCGTACGATGTTAGCCGGACTCCGGTATGTGTCAAGCAAAATGAGACAACTTTTTTTGGTATTTACTGTAGCGCCATTGCTTCTACCGGCTGCTTATCGACAACCGGCATTCGGCTGACGCGCGTTGTCATGGAGGGATGTTGGCCGTCGCACTCATAGCCCGGCACATCCCTCCATGACAACGTGGAATCTTCGATGGTACCGTGTTGTAGATCCATCTCAACGGGTTTGTTGATCCAAACCGCTTTTGGTAAACCGCTTTTGGTAAAACCGCAACATGAGGTTTGCCCCGCTTAAAGCGACCCGGATACTTCCCATAGGCCGATTCCAATACCTGTTGCCGGGCTTGTTGAACCGAGTTGGCATCTCCATAATGCACCATCGCAGGCGTCAATAACGCCAAGGCACTGTGGTAGTGCTCTTCATTGTACCAGGTGAAAAAGTCCTTGACCCTGTGACGAGCATCGGCCATTGATCCAAATCGTTTGGGGTAGTTGGGACGATATTTCATGGTCTTGAACTGTGCTTCAGAGTAGGGGTTATCGTTCGACACATGCGGTCGGCTATGACTTTTCTCGACCCCGAGATCCGCCAGCAGTTGAGCCACCGTCTTCGATGTCATGCTCGGCCCCCGGTCACTGTGAATGACCAATTGATCGCGGTCAATGCGCTGCCGACGACAGGTCGATTCGATGAGCTCTTTGGCCAAAACCGCCGATTCGGCACCGGCCAACATCCACCCGACGACGTAGCGACTGTAGAGGTCGAGGATCACATAGAGATAGTAATACGACCACTTTTCAGGTCCTTTAAGCTTGGTTATATCCCATGTCCAAAGTTGATTCGGCCCGGTGGCCAATAATTCCGGCTTTTTGTAGACCGGATGTCGCAGTTGATTACGCCGTTCTCGGACTTCTTTATGTTCATCCAGGACACGATACATCGTGCGCCAATGGCATAGATACTGCCCCCGATCCAGCAGGTCGGCATAGACCTGACGTGGGGACCGATCACAATATCGGTCACTGTTGAGTACCTCGCGAATCATCGCTTTTTCCTCTTGGTCAAGGGCATGGGCTACTCGTCGGCGGGGTTTGACTACCGGTTTTGGTGCCTGAGTTCGGTAATAACTACTACGCGGCAACGCCAGAGATCTACAGGCTTGTGTGATACCAACCGAGGTCGATAACACGGTGGCAGCCTCGATCAAGTCGGTTCGTTCGGCAGCGAGATGCCCAGAAGATCCGAGACTTTTTTTTGGACATCAATGATTAATTCGGCCTTCTTAAGCTGTTCTTGAAGGCGTTGGTTTTGTTTACGAAGCCGTTCATTCTCCCGCAGCAGAGCGGCATCTGGATCCGGCTTCGGCCCTCGTTTCTTCGGTGACAAGGCCCCAATCTGACCTTTTTCTCGCTGCCGACGCCACGTTGTCAGGTTCGATGAATACAGACCCTCGCGGCGCAGGAGTGCGCCTATCCCCTCTGTGCCTACATTCAGTGAGACACTTTTCCTTCGTAAATTAAACTCTTAACTCCACCTCCAACTGGCGGTGGCGAGGGCGAAGTAGATCAAATACCATGGATCATAATACCAACGGCCATAACCCGGCCACGGAAGTGCAACGGCCCAAACGTCGTCAATTTAGCCCGTCGTACAAGTTGCGCATTCTCAAAGAAGCCGACCAATGCCACTCCTCAGCCGAACGAGGTGCACTTTTGCGCCGAGAAGGGTTGTACTCGTCGAACCTGAAGACGTGGCGACGCCAACTTGAACGCGGTGAACTCGATGGGGCCAAGCCAGGCCGCAAGCCGAAGACGGATGCTGAGAAAGAAGTGATTCAGCTACGTCGGGAGAATGAGCGGCTCAAGCGCAAACTGGAACAGGCCGAGACCATAATCTCGGTGCAAAAAAAACTCTCACAACTACTTGGTCTCGACCAGAGCGACGGCAACAGATGATGCATCAGGCCAAACAACTCTGCCAAACGATGCCGACCCGCGCCTCATGCCAGGCCCTCGGCATTCCGCGCAGCAGCTTCTATCGCTGGCGACAGCCCCGGCCAAAGGTCGAAAAACCGGCCAGGGTGCGCACTCCGGCCCGGGCCTTGCAGCCTTCGGAGCGTACCGAAGTGCGACATCTACTCAACAGCGAGCGCTTCTGCGACCAGACGCCGCGGCAGGTCTGGGCGTGTTTGTTGGACGAGGGACGCTACTACTGTCACTGGAGAACGATGTATCGCATTCTGGATGATCATGCCGAGACACGGGAACGGCGCAACGTGCTCCGGCATCCGGTTTATCACAAGCCAGAGCTGTTGGCAACAGGTGCTAACATGTTGTGGTCATGGGATATAACGAAGCTTCGTGGCCCATCAAAAGGGGTTTACTACCACCTCTACGTGATCCTCGATGTCTACAGTCGCTATGTGGTTGGATGGAGCTTGGCCGCTTGGGAATCGGCCGAGATCGCAGAAGCATTGATCGAGACGAGTTGCCAGCGACAGGGTATTGATCCAGGTCAGTTGACCATCCATGCAGACCGGGGTCCGTCAATGACCTCGAACACGGTAGCCGAATTGATGGTTCGCCTCGGCGTGTGCAAGACGCATTCGCGCCCCCATGTCTCGAATGACAATCCGTATTCGGAGGCCCAATTCAAGACGATGAAATACAGACCGGATTATCCGCATCGTTTTGGCAGCCAGCCGGATGCGCGGCATTGGTGCCATGGGTTTATGCACTGGTATAATCATGAGCACTACCACAGCGGTCTGGGCCTGTTGACGCCTGCGATGGTGCATTTCGGTGAGGCCGAACAGGTTCGAATGCAACGTCGGGCGATTCTCGAAGCAGCCTACCGTAGAAATCCAGAGCGCTTTGTTCGAGGGCTGCCAGTGGTGGTCGAGTTGCCGTCATCGGTGTGGATCAACAAACCAGAAACCAAAGAAAAGGAGTTGTTATTGCGTTGTGGTAATGTGGTCAACAAGGATAAGTGCGGTGGCATGGAAGCGGTTGTCCATATTTCCACAACCCAACCGTGCGGATCCAGCAATACACTTGGATCCGAGTCTGATTTCTAAGCAAAAAGTGTCTCAAAGTCGTTGACACATACCGGGCTTGAGGCGACGGCCTTCAGTTTTCATCTGCAGATAGCAGTTCAGAGCAAGAATAAGCTCTTCATATGTCCATTGTAAGTCTTTTTCCACCACGATATTGGTCTCTCATCTTATGCGGTATAATCCAGTGTTCCAAGGTTTCTTCCTTGGTAGCCGTTTCCGTCGGCACACGAAGTTTAAGATACGATTCATCGGAGTATGAAGCCAAGGTGGAAGCAGTGCTAGGCTTCGAAGTGTATGGCTGACTCGGTCAGGATTATTTCATGGAGCTATGGCGTATAACAACCGTTTCAGCCGATTTCTATGGCTCTGTCAAGACCCCAACGCGACTTTTGGTCCTATCGAGCGGTGTTTTTCATGATACGGCCGACCGTCCCTGATCACAGCACAGATGACACGAAGCAGCTTGTTCGACAGGTTGTTGAGTACCAACCGGGAAGGCTTTCCCTCGGCTACTTTTCTGGCGTAATACCGGGCGTGTACCGCACTGTGCTGCTTCAAGTTCAGGGCTGCTAGATACAACAACTTGCGCAACATTGGTGGACCATACCGCCGACTCTTGGCTGGCCTTGAGACCGTTTTGCCACTGGTGTGCTCATAAGGACAAATGCCGACGTATGCCGAGAGCTGACGGGCCATGACCGGACGTTCGAAGCCGTTGGTGATCACCATAAGATGGGCGCTCAGCAGCAAGCCCACACTCGGTACCGACCTCAAAAGCGTCTGCATCTGGGCCAGTTGACGGTGCTGTGCAATAAGGCGTTTGATCTCAGCTTCGATCTCAGCAACCTGTCCTCTGAGCATGGCCAACTGTTGATCAATGACTTCGACGGCTTTATCAGTTTGCACGACTTTTTTGTCCAGCACATGGCTTAGGTTGCGGGTGGCCGATTGCTGACTCACTAGCTGCTCAGGGACCATGAGCAGAGTACGTATCTGGTCTATAACCAGTGTCTTAGGTTGCCAAAGCTTGAGTTGATCCAGAAACCGGTAGCCATACTCGGCAATCTGGCGACTGTCGGTGGGATCGTTCTTGTTGGTCAGCCTGAAGGCCCGTTTGATCTTGCCGGCATCTTCCAAGACAACGGCAAAGTCGCGCTCGTAGAGATAGTAGCACAGTGCCTCTGCATAGATGCCCGTGGCCTCAATGCAAATGACGGCGGTTTTGTCCTGGTAGCTGGAGAGCCAATCAACGAAGGCTTGGTAGCCATCGACGGTATTTGCAAAGAGTCGGGTTTGGGGTTTGGCCTGGTCAGGGCCTCGGTAGATGGAGGCGGCAAAGTCGTTGAGGGACGGGTCGATGCCGATGAAAGCCGAGACCGAGGCGCGGGTGATTCGTGTGGGCATATCCTCTGGGCGGTGTACCAAACAAACCAGCGGTGTGCTTTGTCTATTACGGCCGAAGGGGCGTATTTCTATCTAGCCTTCACGCTGTCCCAGGCCGGGTCTTTGATCGGCTGATGAGCATGACATTCGTCAGTGGCTCCAACCCAGGGGTAGACTTGCTCGGCCCAGGCATTTGGTAGGTAGGGAAGGAAAAGTGAACCCGAACAATCTAATAGACCCAGGGCGTTAGGTCTTACACTTGCGACGTTGTGCGTGCGACTTTCTGCGCGATTTTGGTGGTGTGCCCTCAGCCCTGTGCGTCTGAACTTTGTCCGTTATGCCTCCTGATTGATTGCAGTGCGCTACTTTCTTCTGATCATATCTCTTGGCCTTCCTTCGCTGGTTCAGGCACAGCTAGGACCACCTGTGGTCGACACGCTTGACTGGCGGGGCTATTTCCCCCTCGAAATCAACAATGAGTGGCATTACACGACTGAGCGCACCCCGTGGCCCTATGACAGCACCTACATCTCCCACAGCCTTATCAAAGTCGAAGGCGATACCCTGGATGGATCATATTTTGTAATCAGTAGCGACTTTTTTTCCAGGCTCAGGAGTAACTATGTCCGATATGATTCTGCCTCGGCTGGGGTGGTGGAGTATGCAAGATTCGCCGATGGCACTTGGCGCGAGATCTGTTGGCGTAGCTTCTGTGACATCGATGCGCCGTTTAATACGGTTAACGAAGAGGGATGGTTGGTTAGCTCTGAAGTAGTGCCCCTTCCACCGGGTTCATTAGATCTGCTTACCGAGCCTCGTTACAAGACCTTTGGCGTTGAAATTACAGGCATTACATTTGCACACGGCATAGGTATAGTTGGTCAAGACCGGGAGGGAGATGGTCGAGAGTTTACGTATTTGGTCTATGCTAGAGTTGGTGACAGAGAATATGGAGAGCGGGTAATATTTGTGTCTTTGGAACCTGTGCAGAAGCCTCGCTCGTCTTTTGGTAAAGTCTTGGTTTATCCCAACCCCACGTACGGAGTGCTTATGGTCGGTTTCGGCTTGTCCGTCCCCGAGCAGGTGAAAGTGGCAGTGTACGATCTACTTGGTCGTCGGGTATATGAGTCGGAGTTGGGGTATCGGGAAGCAGGGGTGCAAGAAGTCGAGTTGGACGTAGCAGGACTTGTGCCGGGTGTATATGTAATGCGTCTCGTGAATGGATCAGAGGGGTGGATGCTTGGCAAGTTTGTACGTTCGCGGTAGAGGGAGGCATAACAACCGTTCCAGGCGACGCCGGGCGTTGGGGGTTTTGACTTTGTTGGCCGGGTGTGTTTTCCAGCCATTGGCTATCTTGTGCCGTTAGCCCTGCGCGCCTGAACTGGGGCCGTTATGCCGCTACCAAACACCATGGCAACCTTAAATCACAGAACTTCTCTCCTGAAAACTTCAATGACTTCTGAGTAGTCGATAATACTTGGGATCTTGAATAAAGAAAACGCGTTACAGGTTGTACCCACAATGTGACCACGAATGCAGGGCGCAATATGACTGTCAAAACCCGCATCATCAAAATCGGCAACTCGCAAGGAGTTCGTATTCCCAAACCGCTGCTCGAACAGAGTGGGCTCGGTGCCGAAGTCGAGTTGGAGGTAGAGCAAGACCGAATCGTCATCCACAACGTGCATCAAGCCCGGCAGGGATGGAGTGAGGCTTTTGCTAAGATGGCCGAGTACGGCGATGATGCATTGCTCGATGGAGAAATACAGACTACAGAGTGGGATGAAACAGAGTGGCAATGGCAGTAAAGAGAGTAGTAAAGCGCTTTGAGGTATACTTGGTTAATCTCGATCCAACGCGAGGCAGTGAGATCCGGAAGACCCGCCCGTGTGTAGTAATCTCCCCCGATGAGATGAACCGGCATATCCGGACAGTGATTGTAGCACCGATGACGACGAAAGGAAAGAATTATCCGACGCGGATCACATGCAAATTCCAGGGAAAGTCTGGTCAGGTGGTGTTGGATCAAATACGTACAGTAGATAAGCAGCGTTTGGTGAAAGATCTGGGGCGGCTAGACAAATCAACATCATCAACTGTTTTACAAGTATTGGGTAGTATGTTTTCACCGTGAGCGGCATAACAACCGTTTCAGGCGAACCAGGGCGCTGGTCGTCCCAGTCGCATCCGGGCGAGTGACTTTGTGCTGGATTTTGGTACCTTCCCCTCAGCCCAGTTCGCCTGAACTTGGGCCGTTATGCGGACACCACCTGCGCTAACTCTGGCTTAGGGGCCTGGGCTGTGATCAGACGCTCAAAGGGTGAACCTCGGCCGTGGGCTCGTCTCAGTGGGCGCGGTCTTGTTGTGCACGGCTTTTGATGCCGCGTACCGGCGCACTGAAGTGTAATAGTTAAGACTTAATCTGACAGTTTCCGTACACTGCATCTCAACCCAACAAGAGGACTGTCAGATGTCAAACGAAGAGAAGATCATCAAAAACAAACTCGGCCTTCTGAATCTCGCCCAAACGCTGGGCAATGTCAGTCAGGCCTGCAAAGTCATGGGCTACTCCCGTGACAGTTTCTACCGATTCAAACAACTCTACGAACAAGGCGGCGAGGTCGCCCTTCGAGAGATCAGTCGCAAGAAACCCGTCATCGCAAACCGTGTCTCGCCCGAGATCGAAGAGGCCGTCGTTGACTTTGCCATTGAGCAGCCAGCCTATGGTCAACTCCGGGTGTCGAATGAGCTAAAGAAACGAGGGCTGTTTGTCTCCCCAGGTGGCGTGCGCTCGATCTGGCTCCGTCATGACCTGGAGGTGTTCAAAAAGCGCTTGAAGGCGCTGGAGGCCAAGGTCGCCCAGGAAGGCTTGATCTTGACAGAAGACCAACTCAGAGCACTCGAGCGTGCCAAAGAAAAAAAGGAGGCTCACGGCGAGATCGAGACCCATCATCCGGGCTATCTCGGTGCCCAAGACACCTACTACGTAGGTACCGTCAAAGGGGTGGGTCGTATCTACCAGCAGACCTTTATCGACACCTACAGCCGGGTGGCCTTTGCCAAGCTCTATGATCGCAAGAACGCACTCGTCGCCGCCGACGTGCTCAACGACCGGGTTGTACCCTGGTTCGAAGAGCAAGACATCCGGCTGCTGCGTATCCTGACGGATCGTGGCACGGAGTACTGCGGCAATCGTGAGCACCACGAATATCAGCTCTACCTAGCCATCGAAGACATCGATCACAGCCGGACCAAGGCCCGTCGGCCACAGACCAACGGTATTTGTGAACGGCTCCACAAGACGATGCAGGATGAGTTCTACGCCGTCGCCTTCCGCAAGAAGGTCTACACCAGTCTCGAACAACTTCAGCAGGACTTGGATGAATGGCTCACGTGGTACAATACTGAACGGACGCACTCTGGTCGGTACTGCTACGGCAAGACGCCGATGGAGACGTTCATGCAGTCGAGGGCGTTAGCCAAAGAGAAAGAACTGGATCGGATGTATCAGGTGCCAGGTGTTCCTGCCGCATAACTCACCTTTGTCAGATTAAGTCTTGACCACTACAACTGAAGAGATGAAGGGTGTGCGTCACCAACGGTGCGGTATTGCCCTTTTGAGCCAGGCCGGTGCTGGCATGTGGGCGCGTCAGTCAGCGTTTTCGGGGTGCTTGGGTGTCGTGTTTCAAGGTAAGTGGGTTCGTCGCCGTCGGTGCCGCCTAACAACCGTTACAAGCGACTCAGGGCGTTAGGGTTTTTCGGCTTGGTTTGATGGGTGTGATTTCCAGCAATATGTTATCTTCTGCTCGTTGCCCTGCGCACTTGAACTGGGGCCGTTATGCGGACACCACCTGCGCAGACTGCTCCCCCAATGCTACGCTTTGCCTCGGCACCTCATGGGGTCGGCCTCGATGAAGAAGTCGCCTCGGTCAGGGCGATCCTCTCCGGTGCCGGTGCTTGGTGGGCGTGTGCCGGCGCACTGAAGAGATGAAGGGTGTGCGTCACCAACGGTGCGGTATTGCCCTTTTGAGCCAGGCCGGTGCTGGCATGTGTGTGCGTCAGTCAGCGTTTTCGGGGTGCTCGGGTGTCGTGTTTCAAGGTAAGTGGGTTCGTCGCCGTCGGTGCCGCCTAACACCCGTTACAAGCGACTCAGGGCGTTAGGGTTTTTCGGCTTGGTTTGATGGGTGTGATTTCCAGCCGCCCTTTATCTTACGGCTGTCAGCCCTGCGCACTTGAACTTAGTCCGTTATAACGCTCACCTATGGCAGTACTGGATATCTTTTTTGTAGAAATCAAATCGTACTTACCCTACCGTTTCCAAAGGCTCAACTGCTAGCCGGAAACCAAGTCCATGAAGGATGCGGCCAATTGTGTTGAGTCGTGGATTGCCTCGGGCAGAAAGCGCCTTGTACAAGCTCTGCCGGCTCAGTTTGGTCCGTTCAGCTAATTGCCCGATTCCGCCTTGAGCCTCCGTCACATCCCGCAAAGCTAACAAGAAGGCTGCTTTATCGCCGTCCTGTTCATACTCTTCAATGGCTACTTCGAGATAAACCCGTGCCTCTTCGGCATCTTTCAAATGCTCCAAAAGGAAGTCATCGTAGCTCCGCGTTGATTTAGCCATGTTAACCCTCCTGGTAGTGTTTCCAATAGGTTTTTGCCCGTTCAATGTCCTGTTGCTGGCTTCCCTTGTGCCCTCCACAAAGCAGAATGACCAACGTGTTATCAGCTTCAGCGAAGTAGACCCGGTAGCCTGGACCGAAGAATAATCGTAACTCGTAGACGCCCTCGCCTAAGGCGCGATGATCTCCGAAGTTACCAAGCTTGATGCGGCGAACACGTTGAATGATGCGGTTTTTGGTCCGCCTATCGCGCAGCCGGTTAAGCCAGCGCGTGTAGGGTTCCTTGCCGTCTGGGTCGACGTAGATCTCTACTCGTCTAGGTCGTGCTTCTAAGGGCATCTATGGACTTGTAAACTATAGTTGACAAGTCTGGAATACGAAAACTCGAGAATAGTTCCTGTGCTATTGTTGCAGGTATTTTGATGTGTCCGAGTTTGAGTGGTCGCGCTCATGGAGCGTTATAACAACCGTACCAGGCGACCCAGGGCGTTGGGGGTTTGAGCTTGGTCGGCTGGGTGTGTCTTGCAGGGGTTGTTTACCTTCTGCTGCCTGCCCTGTGCACCTGAACTGGGGCCGTTATACCCCACACCAACGTGTGTTCTCCAATTTTCGTTTATTGAAGCATTTGAAAAGAATGACTGCTACTATAAGTTTGTTTTTTGACAGAGGCAGTTATTGCGATGACTTGGTTAAACCGAAGCCATTTAGGATAAATACAAAGACCTAGTACTTTGTCAGTAAAAATGTCATAGTTTTCGTATTTTGGCCTAAAAAGCCATGAGTCGAAAACCACAACCGTTTTCTTTGCCTGATCAGGCAAGAGATTCTTTGAAAGAACTGCTCCACAAAGGTGTGCATGCATCCCGTGTGCTCAATCGCGCCCGCATCTTGCTCAAGTTAGACCAAGGTCTGGGACCTCGGCAAGTGAGCCAAGAAGTCGGCGTTGGCGAAGCGACCGTCTATACGATACGCAACAAAGCCAATGCCCACGGTTGGCAAACGGCTATTGCCGAGCCCAAGCGCAGTGGACGAGGTCCCCGTATCGCTGGCGATGCGAAAGCGAAGATCACAGCATTGGCGTGTTCGGATCCGCCCAAAGGGCATGCACGCTGGACGCTTCGCCTGCTCGCTGATCGGGCCGTCGAACTCGAATACGTCGCTTCGATATCGCATGAAGGCGTCCGCGAGATTCTAAAAAAAACATCCTCAAGCCCCACTTGAAAAAGCAGTGGTGTATCGGCCGGATCACGGGAGAATATCTGGCCTGCATGGAAGATGTGTTGCATCTCTACATGCGGCCCTACGATCCGAATTACCCGGTTGTCTGCATCGATGAGTTGCCCTGTCTGCTGCGCAGCGACACTATTGTGCCGCTGCCGATGCACCCTCTGTGCCTACATTCAGTGAGACACTTTTCCTTCGTAAATTAAACTCTTAACTCCACCTCCAACTGGCGGTGGCGAGGGCGAAGTAGATCAAATACCATGGATCATAATACCAACGGCCATAACCCGGCCACGGAAGTGCAACGGCCCAAACGTCGTCAATTTAGCCCGTCGTACAAGTTGCGCATTCTCAAAGAAGCCGACCAATGCCACTCCTCAGCCGAACGAGGTGCACTTTTGCGCCGAGAAGGGTTGTACTCGTCGAACCTGAAGACGTGGCGACGCCAACTTGAACGCGGTGAACTCGATGGGGCCAAGCCAGGCCGCAAGCCGAAGACGGATGCTGAGAAAGAAGTGATTCAGCTACGTCGGGAGAATGAGCGGCTCAAGCGCAAACTGGAACAGGCCGAGACCATAATCTCGGTGCAAAAAAAACTCTCACAACTACTTGGTCTCGACCAGAGCGACGGCAACAGATGATGCATCAGGCCAAACAACTCTGCCAAACGATGCCGACCCGCGCCTCATGCCAGGCCCTCGGCATTCCGCGCAGCAGCTTCTATCGCTGGCGACAGCCCCGGCCAAAGGTCGAAAAACCGGCCAGGGTGCGCACTCCGGCCCGGGCCTTGCAGCCTTCGGAGCGTACCGAAGTGCGACATCTACTCAACAGCGAGCGCTTCTGCGACCAGACGCCGCGGCAGGTCTGGGCGTGTTTGTTGGACGAGGGACGCTACTACTGTCACTGGAGAACGATGTATCGCATTCTGGATGATCATGCCGAGACACGGGAACGGCGCAACGTGCTCCGGCATCCGGTTTATCACAAGCCAGAGCTGTTGGCAACAGGTGCTAACATGTTGTGGTCATGGGATATAACGAAGCTTCGTGGCCCATCAAAAGGGGTTTACTACCACCTCTACGTGATCCTCGATGTCTACAGTCGCTATGTGGTTGGATGGAGCTTGGCCGCTTGGGAATCGGCCGAGATCGCAGAAGCATTGATCGAGACGAGTTGCCAGCGACAGGGTATTGATCCAGGTCAGTTGACCATCCATGCAGACCGGGGTCCGTCAATGACCTCGAACACGGTAGCCGAATTGATGGTTCGCCTCGGCGTGTGCAAGACGCATTCGCGCCCCCATGTCTCGAATGACAATCCGTATTCGGAGGCCCAATTCAAGACGATGAAATACAGACCGGATTATCCGCATCGTTTTGGCAGCCAGCCGGATGCGCGGCATTGGTGCCATGGGTTTATGCACTGGTATAATCATGAGCACTACCACAGCGGTCTGGGCCTGTTGACGCCTGCGATGGTGCATTTCGGTGAGGCCGAACAGGTTCGAATGCAACGTCGGGCGATTCTCGAAGCAGCCTACCGTAGAAATCCAGAGCGCTTTGTTCGAGGGCTGCCAGTGGTGGTCGAGTTGCCGTCATCGGTGTGGATCAACAAACCAGAAACCAAAGAAAAGGAGTTGTTATTGCGTTGTGGTAATGTGGTCAACAAGGATAAGTGCGGTGGCATGGAAGCGGTTGTCCATATTTCCACAACCCAACCGTGCGGATCCAGCAATACACTTGGATCCGAGTCTGATTTCTAAGCAAAAAGTGTCTCAAAGTCGTTGACACATACCGATAGGGGTTCAAACGTGCCGGTCGGTGCTTGGCCGCCTCAAAGGGCCGCTCCGGTAGCGGCCTCAACATCGGCTGCTCTTGGGCAAAGGCTTGGCCGATACGCTGAGGCTGGCCCTTAACCTGACGGTCTTGGTCACGTAGACAACACTGCGCCAAATACGTGTTCAAGGCCTCAAAGCTGTCAAACTCGGGCACCGGCACCAAGAAGTTGCGACGCACAAAGCCGACACCATGTTCGACCCCTCCCTTCTCGTGACCCTGTCCCGGTGTACAGAAACGCGAGTCAAAGAGATAATAGCTGCGGAAGACAATGAAGCTGCGCTGCTCTTCACGGTTACGGCCTTCAAGTACCCGGGCAACGGCGGTCGTGAGATTGTCATAGGTAATGCGATGGGGTACGCCGCCAAAGGCAGCAAAAGCCCTAACATGGGCATCAAAGAAGACCTCCTGGCGTTGCGAGGGCGCAGCCATGACAAACAAGCGACGGGAGTAGCACAGGCGCATGACAAATAGCTGCACAGTTTGCCTCTTGCCCGAGATGATGGCCTCGGCCTCTCCCCAATCGACTTGGGCATCAATGCCAGGATCGAACTCAAGGGGAAGGAAGACGGCTCTTTTTTTGTTGCGTGCACGAAGCTGGCTCACATAACGCCTGACACTGGACTCACTGCCTTTGTAGCCTTGTGCTCGGAGCCTTTGAAAAATGCGCCGGGCCGTATAGCGCTGCTTACGCGGCAAGTGGACATTGTCGGCGAGTAAGGCTTCGATACGCGCTTTGAATGCCCCCAAAACGGGTGCGGGCCGGGGGTGTCGTAGCGTGTAGGGTTGAGCTTCTGGGTCGGCCAGGGCTTTGCGCACAGTCTTTCGGCTATGGCCGAAGTCTCGGGCAATCTGTCGGATACTTTTTTGCTCAATGAAGTAGGCACGTCGGATGGCTTCGCGTTGGTACACGTTAATCATCTCCATCTCGGCTAAGGGGTGGACGAAGCAGCGGAAGTGGTGTCATTCCGCTCGGGACGTCTGATGATAGCCAAGACTAGGGGTTAGGTGGTCCCCTTTTCAATTATCAAACTTCGAAGGGGTGGGTCCCTTTTAGATTAGCAAAAACAGAAAGAGGGCGGGTCGGCTGAACTTGGGCCGTTATACGCCATCGCCGCGCTACGAAAAAAAGCATTGGCAGTCCTGGTCTCTCAGAAGAGAGTTTTCCACAGCTAGCAACAAACAAGCTCAGCTAAAACAGGCTGACATCACAACTTGCCCTAAGCGATTTGGAGATAGCCCAACACCTAGTAGCGGTTAAAGCGGGGGGATGGTCCCTCCCCTTAACTGTAGTGGTCAAGACTTAATCTGACAAAGGTGAGTTATGCGGCAGGAACACCTGGCACCTGATACATCCGATCCAGTTCTTTCTCTTTGGCTAACGCCCTCGACTGCATGAACGTCTCCATCGGCGTCTTGCCGTAGCAGTACCGACCAGAGTGCGTCCGTTCAGTATTGTACCACGTGAGCCATTCATCCAAGTCCTGCTGAAGTTGTTCGAGACTGGTGTAGACCTTCTTGCGGAAGGCGACGGCGTAGAACTCATCCTGCATCGTCTTGTGGAGCCGTTCACAAATACCGTTGGTCTGTGGCCGACGGGCCTTGGTCCGGCTGTGATCGATGTCTTCGATGGCTAGGTAGAGCTGATATTCGTGGTGCTCACGATTGCCGCAGTACTCCGTGCCACGATCCGTCAGGATACGCAGCAGCCGGATGTCTTGCTCTTCGAACCAGGGTACAACCCGGTCGTTGAGCACGTCGGCGGCGACGAGTGCGTTCTTGCGATCATAGAGCTTGGCAAAGGCCACCCGGCTGTAGGTGTCGATAAAGGTCTGCTGGTAGATACGACCCACCCCTTTGACGGTACCTACGTAGTAGGTGTCTTGGGCACCGAGATAGCCCGGATGATGGGTCTCGATCTCGCCGTGAGCCTCCTTTTTTTCTTTGGCACGCTCGAGTGCTCTGAGTTGGTCTTCTGTCAAGATCAAGCCTTCCTGGGCGACCTTGGCCTCCAGCGCCTTCAAGCGCTTTTTGAACACCTCCAGGTCATGACGGAGCCAGATCGAGCGCACGCCACCTGGGGAGACAATGGGTTTCCCCCGTTTTAACGTAGAGATAGTTAAGCTGCGATTGCTACAGTTTTCGCGGCCATCATCTCCTCATAGTTCGCCGGACTCAAGTAGCCCAAGGACGAATGCCGGCGTTTTCGATTATACCAGACTTCGATGTATTCAAACAACGCAGCTCTGGCTTCGGCCCTTGACCTAAAGCGGTGATGGTGTACCAGTTCTCGTTTCAATGTGGCAAAAAAGCTCTCAACCGGCGCATTATCCCAACAGTTACCCCGCCGACTCATGCTACATCGGCAACCCGCTGAACCCAGCAACTCTTGATAGTCGCCACTGGCATATTGACTACCCCGGTCGCTGTGGTGCAGCAGACCGGCACCTGGACGACGTTGCTTGAGTGCCATCATCAAGGCATTGAGTACCAATTGCCGGGCCAGACTCTTCTGCATTGCCCAACCGACAATGCGCCGAGAAAATAGATCCATCACGACTGCCAAGTACAGCCATCCTTGGCTTGTCCAGATGTAGGTAATATCGGCTGCCCACCTTGCGTTGGCCACCTCGACATCAAACTGTCGATCAAGCACATTTTGCGCGACCGGCAGATTGTGTTTTGAGTCGGTAGTGACCTTGAAGGGCTTCGTCTGCAAGGCTTTGATACCGTGTAGGCGCATTAACCGAGCCACCCGATTCTTGCCACAGGCAACGCCTTTCTCTCTCAATTCGACATGGATTCTCGGACTGCCATAGCGGCTTTTACTCTCAGCGTGTATGGTACGGATTGCTTCGAGCAACTTCCGGTTTTGGCGGACTCTCTTGCTCTCGGGTCGCCGTCTCCAAGTATAGTATCCACACCGCCGGTCACGGCGGTTACTTGATACTTCTAAGACTCGGCACATAGCTGTAACGGAGAATCGCCCTCGGTTCTCTTCGATGAATTGGTATCTCAGCGAGGACGATGACTGAAGATACCGACGGCCTTTTTTAGGATGGCGTTCTCCTCCTGTAGGCGTTTGAGTTCTCGCTTGAGTTGGGCCATTTCCTCATCGCGTGGTTGTCCTTTTCCAGGAAAAGCGCGACCCCCCTCAGCTTCAAGTTCGAGCCGCCAGCGTCGTAGCATACTGGCATGGATACCGAGTTCACGGGCCAAGGCGCTTTTGTTGTGGCTTTTCTTGGCCAGTTCGACGGCTTCTCGTTTGAATTCGGGTGTATATTCTTTGCGTGTTGCCATGAGATATTCCTCGTTGTTTTAGTAAAAGGTAGTGCTTAACTACCTCTACGTTAAAACGGGGGAATATCAGTTTTTCACGCCTTGATTGAACCCATGCTCCGGCAAGCTGGGCGTAAGCACTTAGTCGAATCGGTCAAGATCTTGGATTCGATGCCGGTGATGCTGGCAAACAACAGTCGAAGCGGTAGTGCCCGTGTGGCCCGTGAAGTGGCCAACTACCAGAGGTGCTGCATATTTCAGCAGCTTCAGAGAATGACTTGAGTTTTGCTCGGCCCTTGTTTGGGTATTTGCAAGACTGCGAACTCTTCGCTGACAAGATCTACAGTGACGACAAGCTCAAAGAGCAACTTAAGAAAGAACAGAATGTTACGCTATATACCCCCGTCAAGCGAAAGAAGGGGCAGAAACGTTTGTATTTTGATCAGAAACTCGAATCAACGGCAGTGAGTCGGGTGCGACAGCCGATAGAAAGTTTATTGGTTCTTTGACAATTTGTGTGGTGGTAGTAGTTTGATCCTATGAATACGCAGCTTTTCTACCAAGACCTGCTGGCCCTAGCTCGGCTTAAGGTCACCAATGTACATACCGCCAGTCAACGCATCACCATCTATGCAGACGTTGCCGTTGCGCCACAACCTTGTCCGCGCTGTGGTCAAGAAACGGCCACGGTCAATCAGTATGATGATCGCCAGGTGCAGGACCTGAGCATCTCGGGCAAAGAAGTCTGGCTCCATCTTCGTATTCCGCAGTTGGTCTGTCCACAGTGCCAGCGCTACTTCACAGCGACGCCGGATTGGATCATGCCTGGAAAAACGTATACACGCCGTCAGGCTAAATGGATCTTTCTCTTATGTGCCAAACAGCCTTTTACCGAAGTGGCAGCCCTCGTCAATTTGAGTCATAAGACCGTTGAGCGCTTGTACTACCAGATGGCCGAAGAACAACTCGATCTGCCGAGTCGCTATGCCCGTGTGCGTCGGCTTGGCATTGATGAAATCGCCCATCGTAAAGGCAAAGGCGACTTTGTTTGTGTGTTGACAGACCTAGATCGTGGCACCCAACTCGATGTCTTGCCAGATCGTAAGAAGGCGACCTTAATGAAACATTTTCAATCACTTGGTCCGGCTTTCTGTCGGCAGATCCGGGGGGTCAGTTGCGATATGTGGAAGCCGTACTATGAGGTAGCGCAGACCTGTTTTTCGAATGCTGTGATTGTCATTGATCGTTTTCATGTAGTCAAAGCGTTGAATCAAGTACTTGACCAGCTTCGTCGGCACTTGCGTCGGGAAGACAAAGACGAGACCGTCTTCAAGGGGATCAAGTGGATGTTGTTTAAGCGCCCGGAGCGTTGTAGCACCTCGGAGCAAAGTGATATTCAGGCCGCTTTGTGCAAATCCCCGCTCTTGGCGCAGGTCTACGACTTACGTAACCAATTCAATGCCTTGTTTGATGCTGTCTCAGGGGCACATAGCTTGCAGATCCGGTTGCAGCATTGGATCACACAGGCAGAGGCGGTAGGCAATGGCTATCTTGATGGCTTCATTAAGACCTTGCGCAACTGGTTCAAACCGATTGCGGCCTATGCTAGGCTCAGGATCAGCAATGCTGTCACGGAGGGCTTGAACAACTATTTGCGCTATTTCAAACGGATCTCGTTTGGTCTGTCGAACTTTGAGCACATGCGGCTGCGCATTCTCATGGCGACGGCCTAAATCACACAAATTGTCAAAGAACGAGTTTATTCAACTGGATCAATGAGAAAACGGGCATTGAAGTAGCCTCAAAAGTGCGTTCGACCAAAGGCTTGATGGTTCATGTCTATGGTCGGCTCGCTGCGGCCATGTTCATGCTCGCTTTCTACTCTTGATTCGCAATAGTAGTTTTCTATTATCGGCGGCATATTCTGCTGAAGCGACCGTCATCTGGCGTGATCTCGAAGAGTTTAGGGTCCGTAGTGATGGTGATGAAGAACGTAAATTCCGGGATACCCGTGCCTTCATCTTGTCCTTATTTTCAGTAAGGACAACATTGGCAATATTGCTTTGAGGGTGAAGAAGACGGGTTTTATGCCAATATAGAGGTGTGTGCTCGTGGTGGGGTATAACAACCGTTCCAGCCGACCCAGTGCATATTCCAACGGAAGTGGACCACCCGTTACGATTTGATGTGGACCACCCATTACGATGCAAGTGGACCACCCATTACGATTTGATGTGGACCACTTTTTCTACGGTATCGTAATCCTCTCTCAGCCAAGCGACACTGGATAAACTTACGCTGTGCGTTTTTGATTGAGTCCTTCAATCACCAACCGCAGAGTTTATGCCCGCAAGACGTTTATCCATGCGCAAGATTAGGCGATGGGACATCGCCCTTGAAGTCCTGCGCCTCAAACATGAGGCCCAACTTAGCAACCGACAGATCGCACGGTGCCTCAACATTGGTAAAACCACTGTGGCTCGGTACCTCGACCGGGCGAAGGCCATCGGCCTCACGTGGCCTCTGCCAGAGGCGATGGATCAGGCCAGACTTGATGCCCTTCTTTTTCCTTCCATTCCGACCCCGCGTGCCTCGCGGCCACAGCCCAACTGGGGACATATCCATCGTGAACTCCGACAAAAGGGAGTAACCTTGATGCTTTTGTGGCAGGAGTACAAGCAGCAACACCCGGAGGGATGTGGTTACAGTCGTTTTTGTGAGTTGTATCGGCACTGGCGGCGGAGTTGTGATGCAGTGATGCGCCAGAATCACCGAGCTGGCGAGAAGCTCTTTGTCGATTATGCCGGTATGACGGTGCCAATCTTCGATACCGAGATTGGCCAACAGCGCAGGGCACAAATCTTTGTTGCTGTACTTGGGGCAAGTAACTATACCTACTGCGAAGCTACCTGGACGCAAAGCCTACCCGATTGGATCGGCGCTCACGTCCGAGCCTTTACGTTCTTCGGCGGCGTTCCAGAGATCGTGGTGCCGGATAACCTGAAGGCGGGGGTCAACAAGGCCCATCGCTACGAACCTGATCTCAACCCGACCTACGCCGACCTCGCTGCCCATTACGGCATAGCCATCATTCCGGCGCGTGTACGTAAACCGAGAGACAAGGCCAAAGTCGAAGTGGGCGTGCAAATCATTGAACGCTGGATCCTGGCCGTCTTGCGCAAGCAGACCTTTTTGAGTCTGGAGGATCTCAATGAGGCCATCGCCAAGTTGTTAGAGGGCCTGAACAAGAAGCCCTTCAAAAAACTACCCGGTTCCAGGCAGTGTCTCTTCGAAGAACTTGACCGACTGGCACTGAAGCCCCTGCCCATGCAAGCCTACGAGTTTGCCGAATGGAAGAAGGCCAGGGTAAACATTGATTGCCATATCGAGTTAGACGGCCACTATTACAGCGTCCCGCACCAACTGCTTAAAAAACAGATTGATGTCCGCTATACGGCACACACTGTGGAGTGCTTTTACCGATCAAAACGCATCACCTCTCACAGGCGTAGTCCCTACAAGGGGCGACATACCACAATCACGGCCCATCTTCCCAAAGCACACCGGGAATATGCAGGCTGGACACCGGAACGCATCACCGATTGGGCTTTACAGGTCGGGCTAGAGACTAGTCGTTGGGTGCAGCACACATTGCAATCAAGGCCGCATCCGGTGCAAGCCTATCGTAGCTGTCTAGGCGTGTTGCGGCTCAGTAAAAGCTATGGCACTGTCCGTCTCGAAGCAGCATGTCGGCGGGCCAATCGCCTCAAGAGCTACAGTTACAAATCCGTGGCCTCAATCCTCAAAAACGGCCTGGATCATATACAAGATCAACACCCAGAGCCTGTGGCCCCGATCACCCACAAAAACATCCGGGGCTCGGCTTACTATACTGCACCGCCGCCCTTGAGCGGCACAACCCTGACGCCACTGGAGGGCGTACCCTATGCTCAACCATCCCACAATGGACAAACTTCAGCAACTCCGACTCACCGGCATGACGACTGCTCTCAAAGAGCAGCAAGACATGGCCGAGGTCAAAAAACTGAGTTTTGAGGAGCGGCTCGGCCTACTCGTTGACCGAGAGATCACCGTGCGTGAATCGAAGAAGCTGAAGAGCCGACTGCGTGCGGCCAAATTACGCCAACAGGCCTGTCTGGAAGATATTGATTATCACCATCCTCGCGGCATTGATCGTGCTCTGGTTGAACAACTCGGCACCGGCACGTGGATCAAAAAACACCATAACGTGCTCATTACCGGCCCAACAGGAATCGGCAAAAGTTACCTGGCCTGTGCCTTGGCTCATAAAGCTTGCCTGCTGGGGTATCGCTCCCACTACATCCGATTATCGACGCTGCTGCAAGAATTGAAGATTGCACGTGGCGACGGTAGCTACCAGCGGCTGATGAACCGACTAGCTCGTACGGAAACGCTGGTGGTCGATGACTAGGGCCTGAGCACCATCCGGGCCGATGAGCAACGTGAGATCCTTGAAGTACTCGAAGATCGATATGATCGGCGCTCGACTATTGTCACGAGTCAGTTCCCAGTTGAAAATGGTACGAATAGGGCCGGTATCCGGCCCCTGATGTCGGATCCAACGCTGGCCGATGCCATCCTGGATCGACTGGTTCACAACGGTTACAAGATAAAAATGGAGGGTGAGAGTATGCGAAAGCACTATGCAAACTTGACATAAATGGGCCAGTTTATTACCTAGACTACTGCCAGCGTCGCTACCGCTCCGAGAGGGTGGCCCACATCACCGTTTTGCCTGGCCCTCTTCCCTGGAATATGCAACCCAGGGCGTTAGTCGTTCCAACCGCACCCGGGCGAGTGACTTTGTGCCGTTCTTTCAGGGCATTCCCTCAGCCCAGGTCGGCTGAACTTAGTCCGTTATGCTGCTCTTCAGATCCGGTAGCCTATTCCTTCGTATATTTCTGCTATGGAAACTACAGTTCATACCAGAGACGACGTATTTGAGCGACTCAGCCAACTCCAGGTCGACCTCCATCTGCTTGGCGTCAAACGGCTTGGCCTCTTTGGGTCCTTCGTGCGCAACACTCCCAAAGCCGATAGTGATGTGGATTTGCTTGTCGAGTTTGAGCCGGAGAAGAAGAATATCGACAACTTTATGGCGCTGTCTTTTCTGCTCGAAGATGCGCTTCAACGCCAAGTTGAGTTGGTCACTTTTGAAGCGCTGAGTCCTTACATCGGTCCCCACATTCTCAGGGAGGTCGAGTATGTCGATTTCGACGGTTGAGTACCTGCGCCACATGCTTGATGAGGCCAACTATTTGATCGAAGAGAGCGATGACCTCAGCAAAGCCGAATTTCTGTTGGATGAGACGTTGAAGCGTGCTTTTGTACGCAGTATCGAAATCATTGCATATTCCGACACATCTCGTCCAGTGATTCCGATTGATCCCGTCCACCGATTCCGACGCATCTCGTCCAGTGATTCCGATTGATCTCGTCCACTAGCCAGACGGTGTGACAATCTTGGCAACTGGAGCATCAGAGACGAACCAACGACGCTGACAAACTCCGCTGATTCACAGCGGTTATGTGCATGGTCTTGTGTACCCGGCCCCCGGCCGGTGCCTTTCACTAACCATGCCTCATCATGCCGACTCCGCGTTTGTCTATGCGTAAGATCAAAGAGATTCTTCGACTCAAGTATCAATGCCAACTCAGCCATCGAAAGATTGCCCAATGCCTAGGGACATCGCATTCGACCATTGGCGATTATGTCCGACGTGCGGCTATCGCCGGATATACATGGCCCCTGCCGGAGTCGCTCACCGAAGCAGAACTTGATGCCCAGCTTTTTAAGCCCAATACAACCAATACTAAACGACCTACGCCGGATTGGGTCTGGGTACATAAAGAGCTACGTGGCAAAGGCGTTACCTTGGCGCTCTTGTGGCAGGAGTACAAGCTGCAATATCCTGATGGCCTGCAATACAGCAGGTTCTGTGATTACTACCGTAGCTGGCGCGGACAACTCGACCTGGTCATGCGACAAGATCACAAGGCCGGTGAGAAGCTCTTTATCGATTATGCGGGCATGACCGTCGGGGTCATTGATCCGCAAACAGGCCAAGAGCGTCAGGCCCAAGTCTTTGTGGCCGTGCTCGGAGCCAGCAACTATAGCTACTGCGAAGCAACATGGACACAATCTTTGCCAGATTGGATGGCCTCACATGTTCGGGCCTTTGCCTTTTTTGGTGGTGTACCAGAACTCGTTATCCCGGATAACCTCAGATCTGGCGTTGACAAAGCCCACCGATATGAACCGGAACTCAACCGGACGTATGCTGACCTAGCCCAACATTATGGCGTGGCCGTCATGCCAGCACGGGTACGTAAACCTCGTGACAAAGCCAAGGTCGAAGCCGGCGTTGGCATCGTAGAACAACAGATCTTGGCCCCGCTTCGCCACCGACAGTTCTTCAGTCTTGATGACCTCAACGATGCTCTAGCCGAAGGCCTTCAACGGCTCAATGAACAACCCTTCCAAAAACTGCCTGGTTCACGTCGAACGCAGTTTGAACAGTTCGACCAACCGGTGCTCAAGCCGCTGCCCGAACAGCCATATCTATACGCAGAATGGAAGAAGGCCCGTGTCAACGTCGACTGCCATATTGAGCTTGACCGACATTACTACAGTGTGCCGTATCAACTGGTTAAAAAACAGTTGGATGTCCGATATAATGCCCACACCGTTGAGTGCTTCCATAAAGGAACTCGGGTAGCCTCGCATCTACGCAGTCCTTATCAAGGTCGCCACACCACCAATAAGGCCCATTTACCACGTTCGTTCCGCGAATATGCCAGTTGGACACCCGAGCGGATCATGGATTGGGCGGCCAAGATCGGCCCACATACTCGGCAATGGACACAAAAGGCCATCGAATCACGTGCCCACCCCTTGCAAGCCTATCGCAGTTGCTTGGGCGTGTTGCGGCTGAGTAAAGCCTATGGGTCAGACCGGCTGGAGGCCACCTGCCGACGGGCTCTAGCTCTACAAAGCTATAGTTATCGATCCATTGAGTCGATTCTAAAAAAAGGCCTTGACCAACTCCCTTGTGAACCCACTACTGAAGAATTACCCCCGATCCAACACCGCAATATTCGTGGGCCGGGCTACTACCGTCGAGAACCCACTGAGCCTCAGTGGGCGACCCCTAACCCGTCGTCACTGCTGGAATCCGGCATAGCTACAGGTGATGGCACAACCTTAGAGGTGTATGCTACAACATCCAACCTTCGACAAACTCCAACGACTGCGACTAACCGGCATGATCGCGGCCTGGAAGGAACAGAGTGAACTCCCCGAGATTGGCCAACTGAGCTTTGAAGAACGTCTCGGCCTCCTAGTCGATCGTGAACTCACTGAACGCGAATCGCGCAAGCTCAAAAGCCGACTCCGGGCCGCCAAACTTCGGCAACAAGCCTGCTTCGAAGATATTGATTATCAGCATAAAAGAGGTCTTGACCGCTCCTTGGTCCAGCAACTCGGTACAAGCACTTGGATCCAAAAACGTCACAATGTGCTCATCACCGGGCCGACGGGGATCGGCAAGAGTTACTTGGCTTGCGCCTTGGCCCATAAGGCATGTTTGAACGGCTTCCGAAGCCACTATTACCGGCTCCCGTCCTTGCTACATGAACTCAAAATCGCACGCGGTGATGGCCGCTACAGCCAGTTGATGAAACAGCTGCTCAGGGCCGATGTGCTAGTCTTGGATGACTGGGGCTTGACGACCATCCGGGCCGATGAACAGCGTGAACTCCTCGAAGTCTTAGAAGATCGCTATGATCGGAAATCAACCATTGTCACCAGCCAGTTCCCGTCGGATCAGTGGTTCGAGACGATGTCAGATCCGACGCTGGCCGATGCCATTCTAGATCGGCTCATCCACAATGGCTACAAACTCTTACTTGATGGTGAAAGTATGCGAAAACAGTACAGCGACTTGCTTGAAAGCGAGCCGTTGCTTACCTAATAGGGTCAGCGTCGCTGCGCTCCGATTAAGTGGACGGCATCAGTCGGATTAAGTGGACGGGATCGTCGGAATATGCAATCATCGGCGAGGCAACGAAGAAACTACCGTCAGATCTGCGAGAGCGCTATGCTGAAGTGCCTTGGCGACTGATGGCCCGCATGCGAGATCGTTTGATCCACGGCTATTTTGGAGTGGACTATGAATTGGTGTGGGACGTAGTGGACCGGAAGATACCAGAGTTGAGGTCATTTCTCATTGAAATTATCGAGGCCGAAGGTCGGCCCTGAGTATCCACGATGCAGCTATCCTTGAGGAAGCGTCATTGTCTCCCTCAAAGGGTTGTAAAGTAGATCAGAGTTCTCTGTCCCTTTGCACCGGTGCTCGTTGAGCAGCATAACAACCGTTCCAGCCGACCCAGGGCGTTGGCCGTTCCAGCCGCACTCGGGCGAGTGACTTTCTGCCCTGCGACGTATGGTGTGCCCCCAGCCCGGGTCGGCTGAACTTGGGCCGTTATGTGGCACGCCAGCCGCTTGGGGTTGGCCTCACGTTTTGCTTACCTCAACCAGTCTTTGCGGCTTCGGTTGGGTGGGCCGTCTTGACGGCCTCGCCGGCCCAGGGTGGTCTTTGATCAGGTGCCGGTCGGCATTGGGCCTGTTGTCCCCAGAGCCGTCTGTCTCGTCATCTCGCCATGCGGCGGTTTGGCCTTGAAGGGAGTGCTGGTTGGATATAGCTGTGGTATCTTGGTAAGTTTCGTGTCGCGTCTGTCTTAGGCCACATAACAACCGTTCTAGCCGACTCAGGGCGTTGTTGTTTAACTTGCGACTTCGTGCGGGTGACTTTCTGCGCGACGCTCAAGGTGTGCCCTCAGCCCAGGTCGGCTGAACTTGGGCCGTTATGCGGACACCACCTGCGCAGACTGCTCCCCTAATGCTACGCTTTGCCTCGGCACCTCATGGGGTCGGCCTCGATGAAGAAGTCGCCTCAGTCAGGGTGATCCTCTCCGGTGCCGGTGCTTGGTGGGCGTGTGCCGGCGCACTGAAGAGATGAAGGGTGTGCGTCACCAACGGTGCGGTATTGCCCTTTTGAGCCAGGCCGGTGCTGGCATGTGGGCGCGTCAGTCAGCGTTTTCGGGGTGCTTGGGTGTCGTGTTTCAAGGTAAGTGGGTTCGTCGCCGTCGGTGCCGCCTAACACCCGTTACAAGCGACTCAGGGCGTTGGGGTTTTGCCGTTTGAAGTGTATGTGATTTCCAGCCGCCCTTTATGTTTCGGCCTCACCCTGCGCACTTGAACTTGGGCCGTTATACCGCTTTGAAATCGAACCTACAAATTTGCCCCAATCAACCAAGGCGTTTTTGAAATCAGATCACCGTAACTTTGAAAATCCTCTGATTCTGTAACCGAGACTACTTCTCAAGCCGCCTGCAGCCGCTTGACTTCAATCTCTTGGGCTGCATGCTTCATCTGCGCCAGATCAAAACTGAGTTGCAGTCGAAGCCAAGTCTCTGGGGTGCTGCCAAAGCCCTTGGAGAGTCGGACAGCCATCTCTGGCGAAACCGATTGCTTGCCATTGACAAGTCTGGAGAGCGTAGAACGCGCCACGCCCAAACCGTGGGCGGCCTCAGTAATGGTCAATCCCAGCGGTTCGATACAGTCGTGCAAGACAATTTGGCCAGGATGTACGGGGTTTTTCATCGGCATAGGATTTCTCGCTTCGTTAGTGGTAATCGACCAAATCAACCTCGGTGGCATTGCCGTTGTCGTCAAAGCGCCAGATGATGCGCCAGTTTCGGGAAACACGTACCGACCAGAAGCCAGCCAGTTGACCTTTGAGAGGATGCAAGTGAAAGCCTGGGATATCCATACCAGCGGGTTCGGATGCAGCATCAAGCAAGGAGAGGATGCGTCGAATACGGTTGGTCCATTCGGCGTTGAGTCCTTTGGCTTTGTCCTTCTCGAAGAAGTCGCGGAGGCCTTTATGATTGAATTTGATAATCATAGGTGGCTGAGTCGTGGCGTGTAACGCCTCGCGCGCCGAATTGTTTTCTATTGTATATGCGAATCAAGGGTTGAGAACCCGATAGAGCGCCGAGATGTTAAGAGTGAATCTTCAAACCCTCACTCAAAACACCAAATCGACGCTCTATGGATTGGCAATATAAGCTTATTGACCTGTTTTTGTTCGTCTCTGATCAACTTGAAGACGGCCTTTGGGTGCACGCCCGGTATGTGTCAAGCAAAATGAGACAACTTTTTTTGGTATTTACTGTAGCGCCATTGCTTCTACCGGCTGCTTATCGACAACCGGCATTCGGCTGACGCGCGTTGTCATGGAGGGATGTTGGCCGTCGCACTCATAGCCCGGCACATCCCTCCATGACAACGTGGAATCTTCGATGGTACCGTGTTGTAGATCCATCTCAACGGGTTTGTTGATCCAAACCGCTTTTGGTAAACCGCTTTTGGTAAAACCGCAACATGAGGTTTGCCCCGCTTAAAGCGACCCGGATACTTCCCATAGGCCGATTCCAATACCTGTTGCCGGGCTTGTTGAACCGAGTTGGCATCTCCATAATGCACCATCGCAGGCGTCAATAACGCCAAGGCACTGTGGTAGTGCTCTTCATTGTACCAGGTGAAAAAGTCCTTGACCCTGTGACGAGCATCGGCCATTGATCCAAATCGTTTGGGGTAGTTGGGACGATATTTCATGGTCTTGAACTGTGCTTCAGAGTAGGGGTTATCGTTCGACACATGCGGTCGGCTATGACTTTTCTCGACCCCGAGATCCGCCAGCAGTTGAGCCACCGTCTTCGATGTCATGCTCGGCCCCCGGTCACTGTGAATGACCAATTGATCGCGGTCAATGCGCTGCCGACGACAGGTCGATTCGATGAGCTCTTTGGCCAAAACCGCCGATTCGGCACCGGCCAACATCCACCCGACGACGTAGCGACTGTAGAGGTCGAGGATCACATAGAGATAGTAATACGACCACTTTTCAGGTCCTTTAAGCTTGGTTATATCCCATGTCCAAAGTTGATTCGGCCCGGTGGCCAATAATTCCGGCTTTTTGTAGACCGGATGTCGCAGTTGATTACGCCGTTCTCGGACTTCTTTATGTTCATCCAGGACACGATACATCGTGCGCCAATGGCATAGATACTGCCCCCGATCCAGCAGGTCGGCATAGACCTGACGTGGGGACCGATCACAATATCGGTCACTGTTGAGTACCTCGCGAATCATCGCTTTTTCCTCTTGGTCAAGGGCATGGGCTACTCGTCGGCGGGGTTTGACTACCGGTTTTGGTGCCTGAGTTCGGTAATAACTACTACGCGGCAACGCCAGAGATCTACAGGCTTGTGTGATACCAACCGAGGTCGATAACACGGTGGCAGCCTCGATCAAGTCGGTTCGTTCGGCAGCGAGATGCCCAGAAGATCCGAGACTTTTTTTTGGACATCAATGATTAATTCGGCCTTCTTAAGCTGTTCTTGAAGGCGTTGGTTTTGTTTACGAAGCCGTTCATTCTCCCGCAGCAGAGCGGCATCTGGATCCGGCTTCGGCCCTCGTTTCTTCGGTGACAAGGCCCCAATCTGACCTTTTTCTCGCTGCCGACGCCACGTTGTCAGGTTCGATGAATACAGACCCTCGCGGCGCAGGAGTGCGCCTATCTGCCCCAATTCTGTGCACTGGTCGGCTTCTTCAAGGATGCGTAATTTGTACTTGGCTGTGAAGGTGCGACGTTGGGCCTTTGGTGTGACCTGGGTCTTAGGTCTGGTATTCACGCCGTTATAGGTGTTGGGTTTGACAAAAGGGTGCGACATGGTTTATATCCTCATACGCCCTCGGGGTTCGACACTAAATTATTACGTAGTCATTGTCTCATTAACTTAGGCACAGAGGGCCGCCGAGGGCAGCATTCGGTCCCAGCCTTATCGGTCGTGGAAAACACACCCGATGTTGTGCTCAGGCACTCCTCGATAGCGCTGCGGCACCCTCCTCTACGTCCCACTTCGCTCAGCTACAGCTTGGCACCAACGGGGCCGGTTGGGGCTGGGCATGTGCCGGTGTCAAGCGACACCCACTCTTACGCATTACGGCGACACCTTCTTTTACGCACTCCCAAGTCATTTATGTGGCCGGTGAGTGATTGTTTAGGGGGTTACGTTTTCAATCTCAGTGTCTCTTCCAGCTCCCGCAATCGGTAGCTTCGGCCCTTGATGTTGATCACATGGGCATGGTGGAGCAGTCGGTCCAAGATCGCGGTGGTCAGCACCTCGTCGCCAGCCAACAACTCCGTCCATTCGCGCACCGACTTGTTGGTAGTGATCATCACTGCACCCCGACCGTAACGGTAGCTGACCAGCCGGAAGAACAAGCTGGCCTCCTGCCGGTCCATCGGCTCAAAGCCCAACTCATCGATGACGAGCAGCATCGTCGAGAGGTACTTCTTGCGTCTGAGCTTCGACGGCGGCAGATGCGCATCACGCCTGAGTTGCATCAGCAGTTCATCGAAGCGGTAGAATTGCACCGAGAAGCCCTGCTCGATTGCCTTGATACCCAGGCCGATGGCCAGATGCGTCTTACCCACTCCGGGCGGACCCTGCAAAAGCACCGTCTCTGTGCCGCGTACCCAGGCACTGGTGGTCAGCGTCTCGATGCGGCTGCGCTCGACAGCGGGTTGGAAGGCAAAATCGAAGTTGGCGATTGTCTGCCCTGTCGGCAGATTCGACAGCCGGAGTGAGCGTTCGATGCGGCGTTCTTCGCGACCGGCCACTTCATGTCTGAGCAATTGGTCCAAGAACAGATGCGGAGCCGTCTCCTGCTTGACGGCTGCCGAGAGCAGCGTGTCGAGGTGCGCTGCGGCGTAGCTCAGTCCCAGCGCCAGCAATCGTTCTCGGGTGTGATCGACCTCAAGCGTTGGTGTTGTTTTCTTACTCTTCATCGTGCCACCTCCGCCAGGGCCTGATAATAGTCGCAGGGCCTGATAATAGTCGATTGAACGGCGTGCCACCGGCTCATTGGCCAACTCCAGCATGCGTCGGCCCATACGGCCCAGCGGCATCGGAGCCTGCACGCGTGGCGTCGACAGCCCGTCGTAGTGTCGGGGATCGATCACGAGCCGCTCAACGGTGTGACGCGGATGCATCGCGATGATCTCAATGTGATGAAGCACCTGCACCGTCTGAGAGCAGCCTCGCACTTCGACCTCCAGGCCAGCGAAGACAAACGGGACGCTGTATTGTCGCCCCTCGAACGAGACCAACGCGTCGTGTGAGACCCTGCGTGTGGCCACCAGGTCGAACGGCTCCCACAGCGGATCCGGTAGCGGCGTCAACAACGCTCGTTCAACTTGCCACGTCTCAAAGACCGAAGCCCCCGTAGCCGGACACCGCCGTCGCTGACTCTCTACCTCCACGCGTTCGTCACTGAAAGCTTGTAACTCTTCAAGATCATCCCAGGCGCGCCCACTCGGATCTTGACCGAAGCGTTGGGTGCGGATGCTGCGCTCGACTTTTCCTTTAGCCCGTGGATGTCGGGGCAGGCAGGCATCGACGTGGAAGCAGAGCATACGGGCATAGCGCCGATAGGCGGCATTGATCACCCCCCAGGGGCCAGCTCCCCGGACAACAGCGGTCTTCTCGTTATCGACGCGCACGGTCGCGGTGACGCCACCGAGTCGGCGAAAGGCTTCGTTATGGCAGTGGTGCCAGGCCAGTTGATCCTTCGTGTGCGACCAGATCACGGCCGGATATCGACTGTGGCTGAGCACCATCCGGAAAGCAAGCAGATCCTGGTGCTGACCACCCAGGATGATGCCAGGAAAATGGGCCCAATCGACCTGGCTCTGTGCACCCGGTGGAGTCTCAATGCGCCGGCGCGCCCGGATTCTCGGGGCCGGATAGGTCTTCTTCCAATAGCGTTGGATGGAGCGCAGACTGCCGGGATAGGCATGTTCGCGAACCAACCACTGGTGCAGGTCGGCCAGGTTGACCGCGTCACGGTGTTGCCGCCAGTGTTCAATGGCCTCAGCGAAAGCCACTGCCCGACAAGTCTGACGGGATCGGCCATCGACTAGGTTGGCTTGCATACGTTTACGTTGATAGCGTACCGCGCCCTCGGTGACACCGATCAGTCGGGCAATCTCGCGGTTGGATACGCCCTTGTGGGCGAGTGTTTTGATGGTCATACGAGCATCCTCGTTGAGCTTGGCCATGTCTGCCTCCGATAGATTGGTGTATCGGAGACAGAACGCATAAATGCCCGGTGAGGTGCGTAAAACTGGGTGTCGCCTTAGCTATAAGATATGATGTCGCTCTACACCCGGTTCTGGTTTAACCTCTGCGGTGGGGTAGGGGGTGTGCTTTCCGGCGGGTTAGAGGGTTATCGCTCGTGGTGCGGCATAACAACCGTTTCAGGCGACCCAGGGCGTTAGGTGTTTAGGCAGAAACCGGGCGAGTGACTTTGTGCGCGTATTTTGTACCTTCTCCTCAGCCCAGTTCGCCTGAACTGGGACCGTTATGCGGACACCACCTGCGCTAACTCTGGCTTAGGGGCCTGGGCTGTGATCAGACGCTCAAAGGGTGAACCTCGGCCGTGGGCTCGTCTCAGTGGGCGCGGTCTTGTTGTGCACGGCTTTTGATGCCGCGTACCGGCGCACTGAAGAGATGAAGGGTGCGCGTCACCAACGGTGCGGCACTGCCCTTTTGAGCCAGGCCGGTGCTGGCATGTGGGCGCGTCTGTCAGCGTGCTCGGGGTACTCAGTTGATGCATTTCAAGGGAATGGGTTCGTCGCCGTCGGTGCCGCCTAACAACCGTTACAAGCGACGCAGGGCGTTAGGGATTTTGGCTTTGGTAGGTGGGCATGTTTTTCAGTCTTTGGTTATCTTCTGCTCGTTGCCCTGCGCACTTGAACTTGGTCCGTTATACCGCTCTGAATAGCAGTGCCGATCTTTTTTCAAAGCCGACTCTGCAATGTCTTGCCCGTCAGATTTGATAATATAGTAAGTTTCCTATATATTCAGCGAAACTGACCTAAACCCCGTTGACCCATTTGCCTAAACGCCGCCAAGTCGTCTGGCTTGGCGATGCGCTCAAAAACATTCGTACCTTTCCCGAAAAGGCTCGCAAAATCATCGGTGATGAACTACAACTGATCCAGTTCGGAGAGATGCCAGCGAAAACTAAGCCGTTTCGCGGGGTCGGAAGCGGCGTCTTTGAAATCGCTGTTCGATACGATAAAGACGCCTACAGAACTGTCGTCGCCGTTCGACTTGGTCAAAATATCTATGTCCTGCATGCGTTTCAGAAAAAATCAAAGTCCGGCATCAAGACGCCAAAACAGGAGGTGGAGTTGATCAAACGACGATATCAACAGGCCAAACAGCTTGCCAAGCATGAGTGAGAAAATACAACATCAGCCAAGTGGCGGTAACATCTATGCCGACATGGGCTTAGATGAGGCTGAGGAGCTCCAAGCCCGCGGTTTGATCGGTTACCATGTTTACAAGCTGCTAGCCAATACCGGGCTTAAGCAACGCGAGATTGGGGTGCTTTTGGGGATCAAACAACCAGAGGTATCCCACTTGATGAACGGTCATTTCAGTCGGTTTACGACGGATAAGTTGTTAGACTTTCTGCGTCGTTTAGATCACACAGTAACGATTCATATCAGTCCTCACCGGCAGGGTGAGCCGTTTCAACAGGTCTCTTACGTGGGATAACCTGTCGCAGTCATCTTGCGTATTCGGTATGTGCAGGGCACAGGTTGACCAAGCAGCATGAATTTGGCAGCGATTCGTTGGGGCTAGCCCACTTGGGGGCACTACAGCCTTGCCGGACTCAGCAATATTCTGTACTCCGAGTTTCGCGGCATAACAACCGTACCAGGCGACCCAGGGCGTTGGGGTTTTGCCGTTTTCGGCGTGTGTGTTTTGCAGCCGTTTTCAGTCTTGTGCTGTTTGCCCTGTGCGCCTGAACTTGGGCCGTTATGCACCATTGAATGCGCTCTGGAAAAAGTTAAAAGCATTCCCAGCAAAATCACAAAGAGTTATTCAATTTTAGTATGCATTCAGTGGCTGTGTCGCACATTTTCAACTATCGTATGGACCAAGAAAACGAGTCCCATCAAAGTGAATAAGATGCGATGGCGACGATGCTACCCACACTTCCGTTTCCCACGATATTTCAGCCAGAAATTTTTTCAAGTCTGCCCTTGAGAGAAAAGCAGTGACATATACAAGTCCTGCCTTTGACCCTGAGAAAAGCTGGTGTAGTTCATCCCGCCTTTTTCCATCTACAGGCCCTCCACTGGTCACAGCTTCGACCAGAATTAGCCAGTCTTTTTGTGGGTAATAGATTACTACATCGGGCATTTTGCCATGGGTGTCGAACTTAACTCCAAGCTTTCTGAAAGTTTCTTCATCAAAGTGACCAAACTTTGCACCAGTATCCCCCAGATACAGCACGGCTCCACCAGGCGCAAATCGAGGCGCGAACTCCTCAACGATAGCTTTTATCAACGTGCTATGTGTTCCAGCAGATAATTTGATTTTCTTTTCACCTCTGAGTGAAACCGGCACCATTTCCATTTCTCGAATCTGAGCATATCTTTCCCTCAAAGTTTCGACCTCATCCAAGTACGAATCGAGTTGGGCTTCCCAATCTAAAGTACTATAGCTTCTAAGCAATTCGAGGGCATTTGGCTCGATTTGGTAGCACCATTTTGGGCTATTTATCGGTCGATTAGGACGATCAGGGTTCGGTACAGCAAGACCTGCATTCACAAACTGATGCATTGTATTCTTGCGAAAAGTTTCCCGCGTATTGGGAGCGTACTCTCGCCCATAGTGATCGCGACAGAAGTGCATGATAGGCGTGATTCCCATAAGCGGGTCAGATGCTTCAGCCCATACGTTGCTCGGCTTCAAAGCCAGAATGGCGAGCAATGTTATCGCTGAACGCTCATTCTGCTGGGCTCTTGGAAACCCGAGTGCTTTGAGGATTTCAAGCGCATCCTGAATCTTTTGCTGTGCCTCTATAGGATCGGTACTCAATAAGTTTGCCATAGATTGAATGGTTCTTTCAATAAGGTGATCAATCTCCCGTTGGTTGGGAAATTTATTGTTACTAACCCCACGTCCAAGTTCGACTAGGTTATTGAGGCTTGGATAAGGTAGAGTGCGCAAATCTGTGGCATTGACCTGAGTATGGCCGTTGAACAGCCGAAAGTAGGCATCAACGAGAGAAGAATTTAAATACACTGCAAGACCTCTTGCAATTTCAGATTGCAAGCCATGCCTCTTGGAGTGGAATACATTCAGATGGTTCTCAAATCCAACAACTTCACCTCCGATTAGTGTGGGATCGAATAACGCTGCTACGATGCGACGTTTTTCCTCTTTGGAAGAAAAGCGACGTACGAGTGTGTATGTACCAGTTGGGAAAAGCCATTTTTCTGTCTCCCCGTTTCTCATAATCGCATTCGCCTTTTTTGCTGCTCCATTCGGCCAGACCACAAAGTTCTGACAGAAATGACCTGGGTAGATGAGAGGAACTGACCCGTCTTCGGGATTCTTACGCAGGTTTTCTTTCAGTCTAAAATCCACGACTGGACCAGTAGAAACGGTGATTCCCAGATCATCAAGCGTATGTGTAAACAGGGCCATGCGGTCAACCACATGCTGCGCTAGGTTATTGGTGGCAATGTGGATAAAAAGGTGAGGGTCGTTTTGGTTTATAACCTGTTCCTTTTGTCTCTCAACTATAGCAATATCCTGAAAATCAGACCCACTACTAGAGGTAATCAACACTGGCGCATCAGTTTTTTCCTTCACCGCATACAGGATGATATTCTCCTGCAAGACCTCATCATCCTTAAAGGCATTCGTCCGTGACTCAAATACATGGATTTGCCGAAGGCTCATGTGAGCCAGCATGAGTTGTCGGAACGGCTTGAAATAAGGCCCATTACAGAAGCTACGTGGTACGATGGCAACCAACTCTCCTCTGGGTCTGAGAAGGAGAATTGAAAGGGCTAGAAAACCCGTATACAGATTGCTTGTCTCGATACCCACAGTACGTAAAAGCCGACGGTGATTCGAGTCACTGCGAATTTTCTTGTACGGAGGATTAAGAATGGCATGAGTATAGCCTTGCCTATCGGGATTAGGATAGAGCAAATCACCCGAGAGACACCTTGAGGCATCAACGATAAAGTCTTCCTGAACTACTGAAGCCTTGAAAGCCATTCCAGCATCGCGGCAAGCGACATAACAATCCTTGATTGTTGTACTCAGGTATTCTATTAGCAAAGTGTCTAATTCATAAAGGGTTGCTTTTATGCCGTGAGGAATCTTGTCTTGTTTGCAAACTCTGTCGACAAAGGCTGAGGTTAGAGATCCTATACCTGCACCTGCATCTAGCAGACGGATCTCCGGAAAATGCGAATCCTGAAACAAAGAGGCCATAAAGCTCGCAATGGGCGCAGGAGTCATGAACTGACCTAACCTTGCTTTCGTTTGAGGATCAAGGCGGCGAGTCGCATCTATGCGATAGCTTTCTACAATATCGACAGGTTCTTTTACAACCTGTGTTTGGGTTGAGGCTGAAGCCATGTATAAGTTCGCTTTGAGGGAATCTTCTTGTTGTAGGAATATACTGCTCTAATCCCTAAGATGATCTCTCTAAAGAAAGCCGGAGTAGATTGAGGGCGAAGGCGTACGTCTGAACTCGGTCAAGTTTGGTCCGCACGCTATGGTGCATAACAACCGTTCCAGGCGAACCAGGGCGTTGGTCGTTGCAGTCGGAAACCGGGCGAGTGACTTGGTGCCCGTTTTTGGTGATTTCCCCTCAGCCCGGTTCGGCTGAACTTGGGCCGTTATGCGGACACCACCTGCGCAGACTGCTCCCCCAATGCTACGCTTTGCCTCGGCACCTCATGGGGTCGGCCTCGATGAAGAAGTCGCCTCAGTCGGGGCGATCCTCTCCGGTGCTGGTGCTTGGTGGGCGTGTGCCTGCGCACTGATGAGATGAAAGGAGCGCGCCACAGCCAACCGTCGTCGTCGATTCGGGTGGGTGTGGTGCTGGCATGTGTGTGCGTCAGTCAGCGTTTTCGGGGTGCTCGGGTGTCGTGTTTCAAGGTAAGTGGGTTCGTCGCCGTCGGTGCCGCCTAACACCCGTTACAAGCGACTAAGGGCGTTAGGGTTTTTCGGCTTGGTTTGATGGGTGTGATTTCCAGCCGCCCTTTATCTTACGGCTGTCAGCCCTGCGCACTTGAACTTAGTCCGTTATACATCTTGGAAGAGCCTTATCACGGAAAAGGTCTTATATCCGAATCGGAGATGTAGAGTTAGCTTCTTGCCGATTATTGAACATAGTCAGACCCAGACCAACCGGTCTTGCGGTCAATTTTACTGTCAAGTAGTTTAAATAACTCTGGTTGGTTTCGTTGTTTCACTCCATTATACACTATCCCGAAAAAGTCGCCCATACATAATTCATCTAAGCGATTGTCTGAGTATTTTATTGTTATTTTTATCCTCGTATCAACGGGAATAGCAGTAGTGTCAGGTTCAAGAGAAGCTGTTAGATCGAGAAGCTGGGATACAAAAGCATCGTCACCTAGTAGTTCCTCTCGTATGATGTTTTCAAATTGAGAGTCAAAAAAGCTACATGGAATAACAACAGATTCTGAGATTCCAGAATACACGTAGCGAACTCGAATTTCTGTACTAGAGGACGTACAACCGGTGGCTATACCGAGTAAGAAGAATAATAGTATTACGCGCATAGTCGCCTCAAAATTTAGGATTGCTATCTTGCTCCAGCACGTACATAGTATCGGTTCAAGAGCGGATCAAAATTGTTTGCCAATCGACTATTAAGTACCCGATAGTAGCGATATGTTTCTGGGCGACTGATAACATTTGAGATAGTACTCATCGTGATAACGGAATGGGGTCCGCTGTTGTGGTATCGAATTTGGCCAGGAAGTATTTCGCCGTTTGCTATAGCTGTCCGATATTCGGCTCCGGTTATTACCCTATGTTCTTCGCGGTTAGAAAAAAGACCGAATGGACTTGCTTTGTCAAGTTCATATTGGGCACTGTTAGTCAGGTTTTGTACTGCATGGGCAACCTCATGTTCAAGTATTGTAGCAGGCGAAAGTGTTACGTCAGGTCTGTCAGATCTTATACCCGCCCTTGGATTCCATCGAACTACATTTCTTTTCGGATCGTAACCTGAGCCAAGTGCTGTGGGATTTCGAAAACTACGAGCTACGATCTGAACTAACAAGTCTCTGCTGTTGGCAGCAAGGGCTAGACTCTCGCCACCACCATTGCCGACATTGAAGTTGTACGCTTGCAAAAATTGCTGCACAAACTCATTTTCTGGCGCATCACCAGAATTGGTACCGGTAAATCGAAACCGATGAATACAGACCCTCGCGGCGCAGGAGTGCGCCTATCTGCCCCAATTCTGTGCACTGGTCGGCTTCTTCAAGGATGCGTAATTTGTACTTGGCTGTGAAGGTGCGACGTTGGGCCTTTGGTGTGACCTGGGTCTTAGGTCTGGTATTCACGCCGTTATAGGTGTTGGGTTTGACAAAAGGGTGCGACATGGTTTATATCCTCATACGCCCTCGGGGTTCGACACTAAATTATTACGTAGTCATTGTCTCATTAACTTAGGCACAGAGGGCTGGCCCTCGAATCAGCCGATTTGGTACCCCTGATCCACCCAATAATGCCAATCTGAGATGACTTCTTCTGTCTCATCGTCAACATCTATGGCTTCAAGTTGTGACAAAGGAACACCAAACCGTCGACCCATCCACTCCACAATCACCACCATATCATGTTCGCAATCCATCTCGTCGGCCATTTTCAGGACCTCTACTTCCTCCCCTTCGAACAGGGGTGAAATTGATCGCTCCTTGAGGCAGCGAGCCTTGAAAGGAAAGTATATCCGATCAGCAAGATAGTAATACCACCCCAGTGCTTGCTCTACAGGATCATAGCAATCAACGATGGCTTCCATCGCGATTCGGTGTTCCCGCTCTTCATTGTAGGCTTTATTCTCCATTTCTAAATCCACAACTGGGTTTCACCCGCTGAAACGGACAAGAAGTTAAGCTGCAATGGGTAGAGTATCGACAGCCATCTTCATCTCATATTGTGTCGGACTGAGGTAGCCAAGCGACGAATGTAAACGCTGACGATTATACCAGACTTCAATGAACTCAAAGATCTCTGCGCGGGCTTGTTGCTGCGTCTGGTACCGACGCGCATGGACCAATTCCATCTTCAACGTGGAGAAGAAGCTCTCCACCGGCGCATTGGCGGATGTGGCATCCGCCTTCCAGCAGTTGCCTCGTCGACTCATCGAGCACGTGCAGCCAGCCTGGCGTAGCAACTCTTGGTAGTCCTGGCTGGCATATTGACTACCACGGTCACTATGATGTAGCATGCCCGGCGGTGGCCTTCGGGCCTTCAGTGCCATCTCCAAGGCTGAGATCACCAGCGAACGCTCCATCGTGTCCTGCATCGACCATCCGACGATTTTGCGAGAGAACAAGTCCATCACCACAGCCAGGTATAACCAGCCCTGCTGCGTCCAGATATACGTAATATCAGTAGCCCAACGGGCGTTGGGCACCTCCACATCAAACCTCCGATCGAGCACGTTGGCAGCTACCTGCAGCGTATGTTTCGAGTCCGTCGTAGCCTTGAAGCGGCGGCGAGCTCTGGCTCGCAAGCCGTGTTCGCGCATCAAACGGGCCACCCGCTTCTGACCGCAGCGAATACCCCGCTGACGAAGCTTGCGATGAACGCGAGGGCTGCCGTAGCGTCGTTTGCTCTGGGTGTAGATCGTCTTGATCTCCATGAGAAGTCTCTGCGTCTCTTCGTTGGGTGCACCGGGCCGCTGACGCCAGGCATAATATCCGCTCGTAGAAACTTGGAGTACACGACACATGGCACTGATCGAGAACTGCCCTCGGTGGGCTTCGATAAATGGGTATCTCAGCGAGGGCGGATTGGCGATACTGGATCGCCACTGAAGATACCCACAGCCTTTTTTAGGATAGCATTTTCTTCCTCGACGCGCCGGAGGTCTCTACGCAATCGGGCCAGTTCCTCATCATGAGGATTGCCCTTGCCAGGAAAGGCTTGCTGGCCATGTTCCTTAAACTCCTTCATCCAGCGACGCAGTACGCTCAGGTGAATACCCAGTTCACGGGCAACGGCGCTTCGGTTACCTCGTTCTTGGGCAAGGCGTACAGCCTCGCGTTTGAACTCTGCGGTATATTCTCTTCGGGTTGTCATAGTGGAATCCTCGTTGGTTGTGGATAGAAAGATAGCTCTTTTCTATTTCTCCACTTCAACGGGTGAATCCCACCACAACAGGATTGAGTTACCTTCAACTGCATGGTACAAACACGCCTTTGGGTTGTACCCTATGATAGGCATATCCGTTCTCATCCAAGGCGTTGTAGACCGCTAGCCATCCCAGATCAAGCTCAAAGACGAGCCGAGTCCAGATCTCAATGTCCTTTCCTTCAATGGAAAGTTGACCACGGCCAAGAAAAGCGGCTTTTATCGTTTGGCCCACGATGGGGTTAATCACCGGAATGTGATTTTCAACCCAACGAACGGTTACAGCTTCCAAAGAAAAAGGAACCGACATATCGCTGGAGATCCAGAGCGTGTCGAATTGCGACCAAGATATGGAAACAAGAGAGCCGGCATCGGTGAAAAGGCGAATAGGCAGGTCGTTGTAATCATCCCAGAGGCCATCTTCGTGCAAGAGTTGAGCTATTTGGTAACGGGCAATACGATGTCCGATTACGGGTTCGAGCGCGACCTTGATGTCTGCGAGCGCTTTTTCCGGGTTTGATTTGGCTATCACGAATTGAATCAGGAGGAAAGCGAGGGAGTACAGATGATGGATCCTATCATTTTTCCAGTGCCGCATAACGGCCCAAGTTCAGCCGACCTGGGCTGAGGGGATATTACCTAAAGAGCGGCAGAAAGTCACTCGCCTGGGTGCGACTGGAACGGCTCACGCCCTGGGTCGGCTGGAACGGTTGTTATGATGCACCACGAGCACACATTATATATATCTTTCTGATATATAGAGCGTGAGCACTGAAGATCGCTGTAGGTTAAGAATGTTAGTGGATTGACTACGTTTGATAAAACTATTATCTTGTTAGAAATAGGCAGCAAGTCATAATCAAAAACAAAAATAATATGCCACAGCAATCAGAGTTACAACAAGTGCAGAATGAGAATGCTCTACTTAAAAAAGACCATCAACACCTTCAACAGAAAGTGCAAGATTGGAGGGAAGATTCTAGGTCAAGAATCGATGGTCTAGATGGTAGCGTTGGCGAAATAAAACAGAGAATGCAGCAAATTGACGTTTTCATAAAGGCTGCAAAAGTGGTAGGTGCATTTTTTGGGATTGGTGCTGCCCTAGGTGCAATCATATTTTTTACAACACTGAGTAAGTTAAATGACATGGATGCAGTAGTAGATGGGCACATTACTAGAATTCACGAAGTTGGTGAAGAGTCGTTGGAAAACTTTCGATCAAATTCAAAGGCAATAATTGCAGAAATGGTTGAGGATGAACTAAAACCTGACTTTGACTCTGGATGGAGAGATATAGTTACTGGTCAAAAGCTTGATCTAGTTCACGACCTAAATGTTGTGCCAAGCAGAATTGTGATACAACTATCGCAAGATTCAGATGGAACCGAAGTTTTTTGGGGGGGAGATAGCTGGATATATTTAAACGAGGAGCAAGGAAGGGGAGTAATTGTATCGCATGTGACGGATAAGAAATTGCGTGTCTACGCCGGACAGAATATCCTATTTGATACTTTTTCGATTACTGGACACCAGGAAAGAATGTATTTGTCAACCGAAAAGGGGACCATTTGACAATTTAAAAGGGGACCACTTTAGTGTTTAAGTGTAGTGGTCAAGACTTAATCTGACAAAGGTGAGTTATGCGGCAGGAACACCTGGCACCTGATACATCCGATCCAGTTCTTTCTCTTTGGCTAACGCCCTCGACTGCATGAACGTCTCCATCGGCGTCTTGCCGTAGCAGTACCGACCAGAGTGCGTCCGTTCAGTATTGTACCACGTGAGCCATTCATCCAAGTCCTGCTGAAGTTGTTCGAGACTGGTGTAGACCTTCTTGCGGAAGGCGACGGCGTAGAACTCATCCTGCATCGTCTTGTGGAGCCGTTCACAAATACCGTTGGTCTGTGGCCGACGGGCCTTGGTCCGGCTGTGATCGATGTCTTCGATGGCTAGGTAGAGCTGATATTCGTGGTGCTCACGATTGCCGCAGTACTCCGTGCCACGATCCGTCAGGATACGCAGCAGCCGGATGTCTTGCTCTTCGAACCAGGGTACAACCCGGTCGTTGAGCACGTCGGCGGCGACGAGTGCGTTCTTGCGATCATAGAGCTTGGCAAAGGCCACCCGGCTGTAGGTGTCGATAAAGGTCTGCTGGTAGATACGACCCACCCCTTTGACGGTACCTACGTAGTAGGTGTCTTGGGCACCGAGATAGCCCGGATGATGGGTCTCGATCTCGCCGTGAGCCTCCTTTTTTTCTTTGGCACGCTCGAGTGCTCTGAGTTGGTCTTCTGTCAAGATCAAGCCTTCCTGGGCGACCTTGGCCTCCAGCGCCTTCAAGCGCTTTTTGAACACCTCCAGGTCATGACGGAGCCAGATCGAGCGCACGCCACCTGGGGAGACAAACAGCCCTCGTTTCTTTAGCTCATTCGACACCCGGAGTTGACCATAGGCTGGCTGCTCAATGGCAAAGTCAACGACGGCCTCTTCGATCTCGGGCGAGACACGGTTTGCGATGACGGGTTTCTTGCGACTGATCTCTCGAAGGGCGACCTCGCCGCCTTGTTCGTAGAGTTGTTTGAATCGGTAGAAACTGTCACGGGAGTAGCCCATGACTTTGCAGGCCTGACTGACATTGCCCAGCGTTTGGGCGAGATTCAGAAGGCCGAGTTTGTTTTTGATGATCTTCTCTTCGTTTGACATCTGACAGTCCTCTTGTTGGGTTGAGATGCAGTGTACGGAAACTGTCAGATTAAGTCTTAACTATTACAGTTTAAGGATTCATTTTGACAATTTAAAAGGGGACCACCCCATTATTTCTTCTTGCCGTTGCTGTTGTTGGCCTGTGGGCAGTGTGGGCAACCGGCCTCAGCTTGGTGCGTCGGCGTTGTCCATGCTGTCCACAGGCATCTCGGCTTTTGAGCCTCGATCTAATCTTTGTCGGAACCGGTAACTCTCACCGATAAACTCTAGGATGTGCGCCCGGTGTGTCAGCCGATCCAACAATGCTGCCGTCAGACGCTCTTCTCCAAAGACTTGCGTCCAGTCGGCAAAACGAAGATTGGTCGTCACAATCAAGGCAACACGTTCGTAGAGCATCGAGCAGAACTGGAACAGTAGTTGTGCCCCGCGCGGGGTGAACGGGATGAAGCCGAGTTCATCGAGTATGATCAACTGATGTTTCAGCGCCCGGTTGATCAGCCGGTCGAGTCGGCCCTCATCCTGGGCCTTCATGAGTTCAGTGACCAGCGCTGCCGCATTGTAGAAACGCACCCGATGACCAGCGCGACAGGCCACCAGTCCCAAGGCCGTGGCCACGTGTGTTTTACCCAAGCCCGGATTGCCCACCATCAGGATCGGCTCGATTGATTCAATGTAGCCCCCGAGACTCAGGTGCAACACGCGCTGTTTGTTCAGTGATGCGATGGCTGAAAAATCAAACTCGGCCAATTCTTTCTGGACCGGGAAGCGGGCGGCTTTGATGCGCCGGATGCGTCGGTTCTCTTCGCGTTGGCGTACTTCAATCTCGGTCAGCGCTAGCAAGTAGCGCTCAAAGCCCTCATTGGCCTCGCCAGCTTCTTGGGCCAGTTTCTGCCAGTTGGCCAAAAACGTTGGCAGGCGTAAGGCCTTCAGATTGCTCTCGAGTAGCAGGACGGATTCATTCATGACAAGAGATGGTTGTAGGCCTTCAGATCAACAGCCTGCTGACCGGCATTGACCCAGACCGGGGGGTGATCGAAGTGCAGCGCCTCGAAGACGCGCACGGGCTCAAGGTGTTGGTGCAGGCACAGTTGCACTCCGTCGGCGTGGGCACAGCCATACGAGAGGGCCTCTTCGACAGCGGATTCAATCAAGGCCGCATCATAGTGCCGGTGCAGCTTCAAGATGCCGACAAACTCTCGGATGCCTCGGCCACCAGAGAACTTCTCCGACAGGTGTTCGAAGAGTTGTTGATAAACCGGTGGCCAGTTTGAGCGCCAGCGACGAATCGGCTTGGCGTGCTCAAAAGCGCCCGGACGCTGCTCCAGTAGCGGCAGATAATGCAGCGGATCCATCACATCTTCGTCACGGCCATACGAGCGCCGATGTCGGGCGATGACCCGGTGTTGGTGTAGAGTCTCTACCTCGAAAGTAGTTGCCTTGATGACCAGATTTGGATACGCTTGTTCAACAGGAACCGAGTAACGATTACGCTCAAAAATTACCTGACTATAGGGGTTCAAACGTGCCGGTCGGTGCTTGGCCGCCTCAAAGGGCCGCTCCGGTAGCGGCCTCAACATCGGCTGCTCTTGGGCAAAGGCTTGGCCGATACGCTGAGGCTGGCCCTTAACCTGACGGTCTTGGTCACGTAGACAACACTGCGCCAAATACGTGTTCAAGGCCTCAAAGCTGTCAAACTCGGGCACCGGCACCAAGAAGTTGCGACGCACAAAGCCGACACCATGTTCGACCCCTCCCTTCTCGTGACCCTGTCCCGGTGTACAGAAACGCGAGTCAAAGAGATAATAGCTGCGGAAGACAATGAAGCTGCGCTGCTCTTCACGGTTACGGCCTTCAAGTACCCGGGCAACGGCGGTCGTGAGATTGTCATAGGTAATGCGATGGGGTACGCCGCCAAAGGCAGCAAAAGCCCTAACATGGGCATCAAAGAAGACCTCCTGGCGTTGCGAGGGCGCAGCCATGACAAACAAGCGACGGGAGTAGCACAGGCGCATGACAAATAGCTGCACAGTTTGCCTCTTGCCCGAGATGATGGCCTCGGCCTCTCCCCAATCGACTTGGGCATCAATGCCAGGATCGAACTCAAGGGGAAGGAAGACGGCTCTTTTTTTGTTGCGTGCACGAAGCTGGCTCACATAACGCCTGACACTGGACTCACTGCCTTTGTAGCCTTGTGCTCGGAGCCTTTGAAAAATGCGCCGGGCCGTATAGCGCTGCTTACGCGGCAAGTGGACATTGTCGGCGAGTAAGGCTTCGATACGCGCTTTGAATGCCCCCAAAACGGGTGCGGGCCGGGGGTGTCGTAGCGTGTAGGGTTGAGCTTCTGGGTCGGCCAGGGCTTTGCGCACAGTCTTTCGGCTATGGCCGAAGTCTCGGGCAATCTGTCGGATACTTTTTTGCTCAATGAAGTAGGCACGTCGGATGGCTTCGCGTTGGTACACGTTAATCATCTCCATCTCGGCTAAGGGGTGGACGAAGCAGCGGAAGTGGTGTCATTCCGCTCGGGACGTCTGATGATAGCCAAGACTAGGGGTTAGGTGGTCCCCTTTTCAATTATCAAACTTCGAAGGGGTGGGTCCCTTTTAGATTAGCAAAAACAGAAAGAATGTTCTTCAGTAAGGGGGTAGTGAAAATATTAGCTTGGAAGTGACCCTCGACATGGCTAGACCCTATTTACACGATAAAGGCCAAACTGAACTCGGATTGACAGTCTCCGGCGCTTAGAGGGTTGAGCCAGTGCAGAAGATGGGAAATTGTGGGTGGCTGGAGTTGATGAGGGATATTATCGGCGATTGTGACTGAGCGATACAAATACCAGTGTGCACCATAACGGACAAAGTTCAAGTGCGCAGGGCTGACAGCCGTAAGATAAAGGGCGGCTGGAAATCACACCCATCAAACCAAGCCGAAAACCCCTAACGCCCTGAGTCGCTTGTAACGGTTGTTAGGCGGCACCGACGGCGACGAACCCACTTACCTTGAAACACAACACCCAAGCACCCCGAAAACGCTGACTGACGCACACACATGCCAGCACCACACCCGCCCGAATCGACGACGACGCGAGGAAGTGGCGCGCTCCTTTCATCTCTTCAGTGCGCAGGTACACGCCCACCAAGCACCGGCACCGGAGAGGATCGCCCTGACCGAGGCGACTTCTTCATCGAGGCCGACCCCATGAGGTGCCGAGGCAAAGCGTAGCATTGGGGGAGCAGTCTGCGCAGGTGGTGTCCGCATAACGGCCCCAGTTCAGGCGCACACGGGCTGAGGGCACATCCCTTACTCGGCCGGAAAATCACACGCACGAAGTCGCAAGCCAAAGACCCAACGCCCTGCGTCGCCTGGAACGGTTGTTATACCTCTTTCTTCGGGCTAAGTAATTTACGTTCCTCTGCTCTTTTCATATAGTAGGCCACTAATTTGCGTGCGTCGTGATCACAAGATGCCGAAATCGCATGCCGTGCTGCTCGTACTCGCTCTATGGCCGGATCAACTTCTTTCTTCTTCATAAGGCCCTCCTAGCATCTCTAATGGTGTCACCAGAGTTGGGACGAATAGTCCTAAAATGGTATTTATACGCCGTATGTGACCAAATTTGTTCGCGTTGGCTAAATGCCTGCAATTCCAGGTCAACAGAAAATCGCTTTTGTGGAAAGAGGCCAAGGCCAAATGGAGAGCGTCCCCCAATGGATCATTCGGCATCAGCTTATGTCGGATATAAGCATCGACGATTTCGGCGATTTCTGGCTCAATACTCAGTTGTTCGACGGGTTCAAGCATCAACAGCGCATCGCCTTTGACTGGGTGGTTGCCTCTTTCAAGTTCATCAATGACAGCATCACTTGTGACGATGTCATAGGCCAAACGGTGCTCATCCCACCATTGACGAGTCCACTTTCGCCGAGCTATCATTTCAGGCTCGGTTCGAACTTCGTGGTAAAAGCTCGGAATAGTAGTTTCGATGTAGACCTTCGGAATCACTATGCTATTTCGATATTATTGTGGCAAACTGTACTGGCAAAATAGGACTCGCAGGCACGGGAAGAAAGCTGGCGCTTCGCCTAAAAGGCCAAATACGTGACCTGAACAGCCATATAAATGGGGCAAAGCCTGCCGGACTATGCAAAGAGGTATAACGGACAAAGTTCAAGTGCGCAGGGCAGATGCCGTAAGATAAAGGGCGGCTGGAAATCACACACTTCTGAACAAGCCCAAAACCCATAACGCCCTACGTCGCCCTGGAACGGTTGTTATACGCCATTGCCTGAATTACCTTGTATACACTTCTTGAATCCATAAATGAATATTGTCACTATAAGCCGATAGGCTCAAGATTCTTTGTTCTCTAGGAGAGTATCCGATACTAGATTTACAGGATTAAATTCTCCTTTAGGAGATTCGTTATTGACTTCGTAATCGATTAAATATTTCCCTCTCTCTAAAGGTGTGAACGGAATAAATTGATAGACATCATCTTCTATTCTTATCTTCTTCAAGGATATTGTTTCAGTTTGTCGATAGCCCCAGCCATTTTGTGTTCTCCCTTTGAAAAAAATTCCTGATTCTGTTTTGAGTGTTGTATAATATGAAATAATGCTTTCGTTGCGTTCAATTAGTATCTTCGAGACAATAGACTTTCCTGCAGTTTGTGCGGACTTAGCATTTTTGTTCTTTGTAAACCGTTGTAGTTGCCCAAGCGTACTATTCTCATATTCGCTATTTTCTGGTTGAATTCTTAGAGAAACTCCTGAGAAATTTGAAGCACGAATCACAAAGCCATGCTCGTTAAATAAAGATTGATCAACATTTGTATATTCAGCATTTGGAATAACCTTCAAATGCATAAACACATCTAATCCTTTCCAATATCCATCAGACTTCACTTTATATTTTCGGGTTATCCTTTCTGTTTTACGACGAGCCAACTCCGTAGCTTCATCCTGTCCAACTAAAAAAACACCTTCCCATTCAGGCAGTATCAGCATTATTCTCTTATTGGCAGCCCGCCTAACTAAATCTTTGTTTTTAGGGTAGTTAGTGATAAACTGACTGTATGCACTAGCTGTATTAGCCAATGTCGCATTTTCAAATGCAACGCTTGCTTTCCTGTTCTTTGCAATTGCGACTAGCTCTTCGTTCTCAGGGTATTCTCTAATAAAAGCGTCATATCCTTCTACGGTATTTTTCTCTTCGGCCAACTTCCATGCTTCTTCTGCTGTCGGAGTACAGGAGGTGAGATATACGACTGCTAAGGTAAGCGCTAATCCGATAAGTTTTCTTTTCATAGTAGGATGGCCTCATGTCTTAACGATAACCGTGTAACAAGGCATTGAGTGATACTTTATTCAATAACTTTATCTCAGAAGTAACCATTTCATAGGATTTGGTTTCTTCATAACTAGAGTCGGAAGTACTAAAAGTAATCCTTATCCTTAGTATCGAACCAGATCGTTCTATCACCTTGCCTATCCATTTCTGTGTACTTCCCTTGTTGGTTACATATGTTCCAACATGTAGTCCTTGTGAGGAAATTTCTTGACCTATAGTAGATCTTAGATTTCTCATCCAGTTTTTTAGATCGGGATCTGTCAATATCATATCTTTCTGTTCCCCTCGTGCTTCTTCGAAATAAGACTCAGCTTCTATGAAATAAACTCTTGCCAGATCAAACTTGCTTTCATTTAAAGCAAAATGAGCAGCTAAATGATACTGAATTAAAGCATAGTCAAAAAAGCGATCCGCTTGGCTCTCTGATGGAGGCTCTATTTTACTTATCCTTTTCAGCCATAAATTTGGTATACTATTTTGGTTAGTTACAGCTGCGTTTATTCCCCGAAAAGCTTCACTAATGAGCATGCCTTTAATTAGTAATACTTGGTCTTTGTCAAACGTTGCTGAATACTTTTCAAGAAAGAAGTAAAGCAGGTCAAATGCGTCTCCGTAGCGTTTAGAATCTGAAGCCTCTTCATACTTTAGGAAATCATTACGCAAGTTATCTTGTTGCCCCATCAAGTTATAATAAGGCAATAATAGAAGTAAAAAGAATGTACTATGTTTTAGATACACTTTTTCACGAAGATAAGGTAGAGAGAAAAAATGAAATAATGTATTGTAAATCAATATAAGGGAAATATTATGCTTCCGAAAGTGTACGACTGAATATGGCGTATAACGGCCCAAGTTCAAGTGCGCAGGGCAACGAGCAGAAGATAACCAAAGACTGAAAAACATGCCCACCTACCAAAGCCAAAACCCCTAACGCCCTGGGTCGCTTGTAACGGTTGTTAGGCGGCACCGACGGCGACGAACCCACTTACCTTGAAACACGACACCCGAGCACCCCGAAAACGCTGACTGACGCACACACATGCCAGCACCACACCCGCCCGAATCGACGACGACGCGAGGAAGTGGCGCACACCCTTCATCTCTTCAGTGCGCCGGCACACGCCCACCAAGCACCGGCACCGGAGAGGATCACCCTGACCGAGGCGACTTCTTCATCGAGGCCGACCCCATGAGGTGCCGAGGCAAAGCGTAGCATTGGAGGAGCAGTCTGCGCAGGTGGTGTCCGCATAACGGCCCCAGTTCAAGTGCGCAGGGCTGAGGCCGAAACATAAAGGGCGGCTGGAAATCACATACACTTCAAACGGCTAAACCCCAACGCCCTGAGTCGCTTGTAACGGTTGTTAGGCGGCACCGACGGCGACGAACCCACTTGCCTTGAAACACGACACCCGAGCACCCCGAAAACGCTGACTGACGCACACACATGCCAGCACCGACCTGACTCAAAAGGGCAATACCGCACCGTAAAAGGGCAATACCGCACCGTTGGTGACGCACACCCTTCATCTCATCAGTGCGCCGGCACACGCCCACCAAGCACCGGCACCGGAGAGGATCACCCTGACCGAGGCGACTTCTTCATCGAGGCCGACCCCATGAGGTGCCGAGGCAAAGCGTAGCATTAGGGGAGCAGTCTGCGCAGGTGGTGTCCGCATAACGGCCCAAGTTCAGGTGCACACGGGCTGAGGGTACATCATATCAGTCGCGCACAAAATCACCCGCACGAAGTCGCAAGTTAAACGGCTAACGCCCTGGGTCGCCTGGAACGGTTGTTATAAGGCACCTGCATCACACCCACTTAATCTTGACCAACAGCACGCCCTTTTCTGGCTATCACCGCCCTCAGTGACCGCAATCAAAATCCAGCGCCTCATCCCCCTATTCGAGTTCTGAAGCCGGTCGCTTCCACGTCGGTCACAGACGCTAATGGTCTCCTCCATCGCGACCGGCCTCAATGTCCTGCCGACCGGTCTTCTGGAATGACCGTTATATGACGCCTCAACCCACCACCTCAAACTTGAGCGAATCCGGCACCTGGAGCAGTCCACGATCCTCGCCATTTTGCTCGCTCAACCTAGCACGAATCTCCCGTAGCGTCGGCACCCCCTTACGCTTCCTTTCGGAATCACTTACCTGGGTGGTATCTATATGCTGAAGGTAGGTCACCCCATCGAGCATCAAGTACTGTGTGCCGTAGTGCTGGGCCTTGCCCAAACTGAGTAAGTACCGATCCAGCGTGGCCGCCGTCAGCCAGCGTGCCGTGGCGTTGCTGCTGTCGAGTTCAACGGCGCGTTGGGCCAACTCGTGAGCTTTCTTATAGGCAATGGAGTCGGTGCCATGTTGGAAGATCATGGCCGCGTGAAAGAAGTCACGTGAGGTAGAGAGGGCCTTGGCGTTGAGCATTTCTTCAACGCGTTGACGCCGTTTCTGGTCTTCTTTGGCCAGGGTATTCCAGTCGATGTTGGCGGCTTTTCGCTGGGTTTGATCTTGCTCGTAGAGTTGGGCGAGTTCGGCGTTGTGGGTCTGCTTAGTTGAAATTGATTCTGGCGTTTCGATTTCTTGCTGCCGGCAAGCGAGCGAGAGGAATGCAAGAGGGATCAGTCTCAGAAAAAGGGTCCAGCACATTTGGCAAAGATAAGGGAATTATCGTTTCATTTGAGCAATTCAACCTGGCAAGAGAATGGTGTGCCTTATAACGGACCAAGTTTAGCTGCGCAGGGCAGCCGGCACAAGATACCCACGACCTGCAAAACACAAGGGCCGACAACAGCAAAACCCGCACGCCCTGCGTCAGCTGTAACGGTTGTTATACTGCCCCAGGCCGCTCCCTGCTAAGTTGAAAATACAAACTACTTCCCCGCCCAAGCACGATACTGATATACTCCCCTCTCTGTACCCAAGTAAAGCCGACCCCGCTCCGCATCCGAGGCTATCGTGTATATCTTCTCCTCCTCTGACAGCGAGGTCTCTACCCTACTCCATGACGCACCACTATCTCGGGTCTCAAGCAGGAATGTCTGCCTGTCTTTTCGTACTACCACCCAATACCGATCCGGCAAGCGCTCATCTGCCAACACCGCCGTCACAGTCCCCTGCACACCCAGATCAAGCCATCGCCAAGTTTCACCACCATCTTGCGTCTTGAATAACCCACCACGCAACCCAATGTGGACTTCCTCTCTGTTAAAGGGGTTGAACGCGATTGCATATACCGCATCATCCCCACTCTGTTGAAAAGAGACCAAATCCCAAGTCTGACCGCCATCGTTTGAACGATTCAGCACGGGACTAAAGGTTGTCGTCTCTCCACCGAGCCAGACTATGTTGGGATCTGCCGGGTGTTGCTCAAGCGCAAATCTAAATGAAGTTCCTTGTGGTGGATGCTCAACCAACTGCCAAGATGCCCCGAAATCTGTGGACACAAAGCCGGCATCGGCCAAGATGGAGCCTGGCCGATTGAGCAACCGCCATATCCCAGGATAGATTGTTGTCCCATCGTATTCGCTGAAACGTCCCATGCCCGTGACGGCATAAGACCAAGAGCGTCCACCATCTAGGCTACGGAAAACCGTAGGCTCGTCTATACTGCGCCGCATACTTGAGACTGCTAGAATGTGGTCCGCATCATCAAAGCTGACGACAAAGTCGGTTAGACGCTGAAATCCGTGCACCTGTGGAGAAGCAAGAGAATCCCAGATGGCACTTTCGTCCTGAGTGTTGAGCCGCCAAAGTTGCTGGATTTGATTTCGGAATAGGTTGGCACTGGAATTGTAGGCAATGATGTAAAGATATGGTGGGTGAATAAGGAGTTGGGTAACGACTTTAGTGTTGGGGCCGATGTTGGTCCAGGTGGGTTCGGGAGTATCCAAAGCGGTGTCACAACCGGCGAGGGGTGTACACAGGTAGGCAATACAAACACAAGATGTTATCAAAAGTCGAGACATGCTTTTTGAGGCAAACGAATCATTCTTAAGCTGTGATCAATCAGGGTAGGAACGTACTGAGGAATGTACAGATCGGGCAAGTCAAATCGGCCTCCCCATTGAAGAAAATGAGTACGCTGGTGGGCAGTATAACGGCCCCAGTTCAGCCGACCTGGGCTGAGGGGAAACCATGAAAGAACGGCAGAAAGTCGCACGCACGAAGTCGCAAGTGCAAACCCGAACGCCCTGGGTCGGCTGTAACGGTTGTTATACGGCCCTCAACCGCTACGACTGGGTAAACCCCCAAAATCACGCGACGAGTGGAAGATGGTTAACACCTCTACTTCTGCATCCTCGTCATCTATGTAGTAGACGATTCGATAATTGCGATAGATCAGTTCCCTAATCGATGCCTCTCCGATCTCTGGCACTACACGACCCGAACGCGGAAAATCCTCCAACTGCTCCAGCCGGGCAAGAATCATCTCTTCGAGTATGGAGGCATATTCGGCATTGATACCTTCGTAGAAGGCTACGATTGCTTCCAGATCTGCTTCGGCTTGCCGACTTACTTTGACATGAGCCACAGCACCTACCCCTTAGCCCGCCGTTGCTTAAAATGGGCCTTGACCTCAGCCAAGGTGCGAGTCTCTCCAGCCTCTACCTGCTGAAGCCCTCGTTGGATCTTGTGGAGAAAAACCATCCGTTCGATGGCATCTTCGAGCGTTGCGTTCTCTGGCAACTCCTCGACGGCCTTGACGATGTCGGCTTTAGTGATCGTTGCTGTCATGGCTGATGCTGATGCAAGGGTTACAGAAAAGTTGGTTAGCTTACTCTCGAACTCGGCGTTTGGTCCTTGGGGAACCATAAGTATCCGGTACAGCCCAGCAGCTATTTCAGGGCTCGTAGCCATTTTCCTGGCACCATTTTTTGATATAGGTTTCCGCCTCATCCATCGCCTCAGATACAGTCGTGTATTTTCGGCTGCCTTCCCAGAGCATACCACCGATATCTAGCACTCGGATGAAGGAGTGACTGTAATCGTCATAGCCCAACTCGATCCAGCCACCATCTTGAACCCACCATGCAATGTGGGGATAAAGTTCGTCAAAGGATTTAGACATTGCAGAAACGAAACGTCTGGTCGAAATTATTGTTACGTGCAGGCCGTATAACGGCCTAAGTTCAGGCGAACTGGGCTGAGGAGAAGATACCCAAATCAGGCACAAAGTCACGCGCACAGTTGCGACTGGAACGACCAACGCCCTGGTTCGCCTGAAACGGTGGTTATGATGCACCACGAGCACCATCATTTCCAAAGAGAACACCAAGGAACGCCTCCCCTACTCAGGACTTGCACACCCACGGGCCGCCAAGGCCGATTGCGGCTTCAAGTACGGCACCAAAGCAGGCTGCACAACTCCTTGATTTTGGCTGTACCGGCGGCCGAACTACTCAGCACCTTCCAACCCGAGCAAGTCGCGCTCTACTTCTTCATGCGCGTCTATGCCTCTGAAGCCGGTGGAGTTGCCGATGAAGCGCTAGCCCTTCACCTGTTGGGCAAACGCACAGACATCGACGGCTTACGCGGCTCCCTGACTACGCTGGCCGATGTAGACCAGCTGTGGCAGCGCGACTTTCCAGAACAAGAGGACTGGCGACTTGAGCATCAGGAGCCTCGGTATGGGTATCTGACGGACATCAGTGACACCTCACGCCGGATACGCGGGGAGCACATGGCCCGCATCCTGATTGACCTAGTCAACCGGGGCAAACGGGTATTTGCCGTAGTTGGAAGCGGTCATGTAATCCGTCAAGAGTGGAATCTGCGCGCGGTGTTCGATCAAGAGCCGGCCTGGGACCAGCCGAGTGGCCCTGCAGGTTGAGCGCCAGGCGTCATGCCGACAAAGTGCCTGAAGAGTGCCTTTGGGGGTGGGTCGCATCCCCGCTTCCCACAGGCGAGCACAACACCGGGTGCGGTATGTTCAGACCAGCTCTGCTTGGTCTCGAACCTGTCATTTGCCGTGCACTCCCCTTAGCTGGCTGTGAGTTGGAGGCTCCACGCGGCGATGGAGTGCTGTTGCTAGTGCTGCGGCATAACGGCCGTGGATCAGGCGAACCAGGGCTGAGGGCACAAGATAACCAACATCTGCAAGACACTCACCTCCAAAACGGCAAAACCCTAACGCCCTGGTTCGCCTGAATACACTTGTTATGATGCACCACGAGCGCTGTCATTGCCAAAGAGACCCTCAAGCAACACCGCACCTGCTCATGTCTAGCACACATGTACCGCCAGGGCCGAGTGAGACATCAAAAAGGGCACCAAAGCAGGCGGCACAACCCCATGAACCAGGCAAGACCGGCCCTGTGTGATCTGAGTCCCCGGCGCTGACCCACCAACGCCGGCGTGCACAAGGCTGTAGCAAAGTGGTAGACGCCGTGCGTGGTGGAGGTCAAAGTCTGTTGGAGATAGGTTGCGTATTCTAACGGAAAATCGCATCAATATCGGTGTGCACCATAACGGACCAAGTTTAGCTGCGCAGGGCAGCCGGCACAAGATACCCACGACCTGCAAAACACAAGGGCCGACAACAGCAAAACCCGCACGCCCTGCGTCAGCTGTAACGGTTGTTATACTGCCCCAGGCCGCTCCCTGCTAAGTTGAAAATACAAACTACTTCCCCGCCCAAGCACGATACTGATATACTCCCCTCTCTGTACCCAAGTAAAGCCGACCCCGCTCCGCATCCGAGGCTATCGTGTATATCTTCTCCTCCTCTGACAGCGAGGTCTCTACCCTACTCCATGACGCACCACTATCTCGGGTCTCAAGCAGGAATGTCTGCCTGTCTTTTCGTACTACCACCCAATACCGATCCGGCAAGCGCTCATCTGCCAACACCGCCGTCACAGTCCCCTGCACACCCAGATCAAGCCATCGCCAAGTTTCACCACCATCTTGCGTCTTGAATAACCCACCACGCAACCCAATGTGGACTTCCTCTCTGTTAAAGGGGTTGAACGCGATTGCATATACCGCATCATCCCCACTCTGTTGAAAAGAGACCAAATCCCAAGTCTGACCGCCATCGTTTGAACGATTCAGCACGGGACTAAAGGTTGTCGTCTCTCCACCGAGCCAGACTATGTTGGGATCTGCCGGGTGTTGCTCAAGCGCAAATCTAAATGAAGTTCCTTGTGGTGGATGCTCAACCAACTGCCAAGATGCCCCGAAATCTGTGGACACAAAGCCGGCATCGGCCAAGATGGAGCCTGGCCGATTGAGCAACCGCCATATCCCAGGATAGATTGTTGTCCCATCGTATTCGCTGAAACGTCCCATGCCCGTGACGGCATAAGACCAAGAGCGTCCACCATCTAGGCTACGGAAAACCGTAGGCTCGTCTATACTGCGCCGCATACTTGAGACTGCTAGAATGTGGTCCGCATCATCAAAGCTGACGACAAAGTCGGTTAGACGCTGAAATCCGTGCACCTGTGGAGAAGCAAGAGAATCCCAGATGGCACTTTCGTCCTGAGTGTTGAGCCGCCAAAGTTGCTGGATTTGATTTCGGAATAGGTTGGCACTGGAATTGTAGGCAATGATGTAAAGATATGGTGGGTGAATAAGGAGTTGGGTAACGACTTTAGTGTTGGGGCCGATGTTGGTCCAGGTGGGTTCGGGAGTATCCAAAGCGGTGTCACAACCGGCGAGGGGTGTACACAGGTAGGCAATACAAACACAAGATGTTATCAAAAGTCGAGACATGCTTTTTGAGGCAAACGAATCATTCTTAAGCTGTGATCAATCAGGGTAGGAACGTACTGAGGAATGTACAGATCGGGCAAGTCAAATCGGCCTCCCCATTGAAGAAAATGAGTACGCTGGTGGGCAGTATAACGGCCCCAGTTTAGCCGCGCAGGGCTGGGGGCATACCCTGGAGGTCATGCAGAAAGTCGCACGCACAACGTCGCAAGTTAAACAACAACGCCCTGAGTCGGCTAGAACGGTAGTTATGCAACACGCGAGACGCGACCAACAAAATACAACAAATCTAACGCCTCCCCTGACCAAAGCCCAAACAGTGAAGCTAACCTCAACACCGACAATGAAGGCCCAAAACCGCGCACGGCCTGAAAGCACACACGCCGGACCGGCGAGGTGAAAGAGACGGACCGGCCTCAACACGAAGCGCGATCTCCGACGGGCACAACACATGAGCCAAGCACTTGGCTGGCGAGTCGGGACGTGAGGTACCATGTGGGCCGACGCGGCAAATGTAAAACAGGGCAACCGTTTTCAATCACGCATCAGGACTGAGCATCTGAAGTAGCGAGACCTCGCGACTGGTGCCCCATCAGCCGAGCCTGGCCAAAACGAAACGAAGTCGCGAGGGGGCATTGAAACGGCCTCAGCCACATCGGCCGAGCAAAGCGTTGAGCGTGGTTGTATAACGGCCCCAGTTCAGCCGACCTGGGCTGAGGGAAAACCATCAAAGCCGAGCACAAAGTCACACGCCCCGGATAGGCTGGAACGATCAACGCCCTGGGTCGGCTGCAACGGTTGTTATACAGCACTCCTGACAAAGGAGAAAATATGCTCCCTGTATTCTCACTTGGCTGACAACACTTGATGACACACCTGTTCGAGAATTACTTTTGCCATCATCAAAGACGCTCATGCAGCCGCAACTGAACTGTGACGTTTGATCTGCTTGAGTTCAGCCTCCTCCTTGCGCTCGGCTCGGTAAAGGTCCCAACGCAATTGCAGATTCAGCCAAAACCCGGCACTCGTCCCAAAGAAGCGAGACAACCGGAGCGCTGTGCTCGCCGTTACCCCTCGCCGGCCATTGACCAGTTCGTTGACCCGCTGATACGGCACATGGATTGCATCAGAAAGAGTTCGCTGTGTGATCTCAAGTGGCTTCAGAAACTCCTCATGGAGTATCTCACCTGGATGAATCGGGGCACGGTCTGTCGGAATACGTACCATAGCGCTTAGTGATAGTCGACGATTTCGACCTGCTCTGGCCCGCTAGGGGTCCAAGTGAAGCAGATGCGATATTGATCGTTGATTCGGATACTATGTTGGCCTATCCGGTCTCGTTTGAGTGCTTCAAGCCGATTGCCAGGTGGCACACGCAAGTCGTTGAGGTTTTCGGCCGCGTCAAGCTGGTCGAGTTTTCGATGAGCGACCCTCCACAGTTTTTGGGGTAGCCGTTTTCGCGCACGGCTTGAGGGTCGTCCGTTGTAGATATCCTCAGAGGCTTGGTCGAGGAAAGACAGGATCATGTTATCCGGGTTTCCATGCTACGACGGGCGAGCAAGGTATGGGTTCCCGGAAGAGGCGCAAGTGCTGTATAACGGACCAAGTTCAAGTGCGCAGGGCAACGAGCAGAAGATAACCAAAGACTGAAAAACATGCCCACCTACCAAAGCCAAAACCCCTAACGCCCTGAGTCGCTTGCAACGGTTGTTAGGCGGCACCGACGGCGACGAACCCACTTACCTTGAAACACGACACTCCAGCACCCCGAAAACGCTGACAGACGCGCCCACATGCCAGCACCACACCCGCCCGAATCGACGACGACGCGAGGAAGTGGCGCACACCCTTCATCTCTTCAGTGCGCCGGCACACGCCCACCAAGCACCGACACCGGAGAGGATCACCCTGACCGAGGCGACTTCTTCATCGAGGCCGACCCCATGAGGTGCCGAGGCAAAGCGTAGCATTAGGGGAGCAGTCTGCGCAGGTGGTGTCCGCATAACGGACCAAGTTCAGACGCACAGGGCTGAGGGCACACCTTGAGCGTCGCGCAGAAAGTCACCCGCACGAAGTCGCAAGTTAAACAACAACGCCCTGCGTCGCCTGGAACGGTTGTTATGTGGCCTAAGACAGACGCGACACGAAACTTACCAAGATACCACAGCTATATCCAACCGGCACCCCTTCAAGGCCAAACCGCCGCATGGCGAGATGACGAGACAGACGACTCTGGGGACAACAGGCCCAATGCCGACCGGCACCTGATCAAAGACCACCCTGGGCCGGCGAGGCCGTCAAGACGGCCCACCCAACCGAAGCCGCAAAGACTGGTTGAGGTAAGCAAAACGTGAGGCCAACCCCAAGCGGCTGGCGTGCCACATAACGGCCTAAGTTCAGGCGAACCGGGCTGAGGGTAAACGACCAAAGAACGGCAGAAAGTCACAAGCCCGGTTTCGGCCTGAACACCCAACGCCCTGATTCGCCTGAACTGTAATAGTTAAGATTTAATCTGACAGTTTCCGTACACTGCATCTCAACCCAACAAGAGGACTGTCAGATGTCAAACGAAGAGAAGATCATCAAAAACAAACTCGGCCTTCTGAATCTCGCCCAAACGCTGGGCAATGTCAGTCAGGCCTGCAAAGTCATGGGCTACTCCCGTGACAGTTTCTACCGATTCAAACAACTCTACGAACAAGGCGGCGAGGTCGCCCTTCGAGAGATCAGTCGCAAGAAACCCGTCATCGCAAACCGTGTCTCGCCCGAGATCGAAGAGGCCGTCGTTGACTTTGCCATTGAGCAGCCAGCCTATGGTCAACTCCGGGTGTCGAATGAGCTAAAGAAACGAGGGCTGTTTGTCTCCCCAGGTGGCGTGCGCTCGATCTGGCTCCGTCATGACCTGGAGGTGTTCAAAAAGCGCTTGAAGGCGCTGGAGGCCAAGGTCGCCCAGGAAGGCTTGATCTTGACAGAAGACCAACTCAGAGCACTCGAGCGTGCCAAAGAAAAAAAGGAGGCTCACGGCGAGATCGAGACCCATCATCCGGGCTATCTCGGTGCCCAAGACACCTACTACGTAGGTACCGTCAAAGGGGTGGGTCGTATCTACCAGCAGACCTTTATCGACACCTACAGCCGGGTGGCCTTTGCCAAGCTCTATGATCGCAAGAACGCACTCGTCGCCGCCGACGTGCTCAACGACCGGGTTGTACCCTGGTTCGAAGAGCAAGACATCCGGCTGCTGCGTATCCTGACGGATCGTGGCACGGAGTACTGCGGCAATCGTGAGCACCACGAATATCAGCTCTACCTAGCCATCGAAGACATCGATCACAGCCGGACCAAGGCCCGTCGGCCACAGACCAACGGTATTTGTGAACGGCTCCACAAGACGATGCAGGATGAGTTCTACGCCGTCGCCTTCCGCAAGAAGGTCTACACCAGTCTCGAACAACTTCAGCAGGACTTGGATGAATGGCTCACGTGGTACAATACTGAACGGACGCACTCTGGTCGGTACTGCTACGGCAAGACGCCGATGGAGACGTTCATGCAGTCGAGGGCGTTAGCCAAAGAGAAAGAACTGGATCGGATGTATCAGGTGCCAGGTGTTCCTGCCGCATAACTCACCTTTGTCAGATTAAGTCTTGACCACTACAACTCATGCCCTGGGTCGGCTGGAACGGTTGTTATGCAGCACCAGAGGCCGACGCTTGCTTCTTCTTGGCTACAGTTCGAGAAGACCTTGCCCGTGCCGCTCGGGCACGAATCTCCTCAACGATCCTGCCAATATCGTAGTCGTTCCGCTGAGCGATTTCCTCGCGCACTTTGCGGACTTCTTGTAATACCTTGTCCTGCTTCACCTTATCCCTCCATCAATTCTTCCGGGGTACACATGATTGGAGCCGTGTACCCCATTCTACGACACACCTCCTCTATCTTGTTTCGCATAGCGGCATTGGCAATATGCTTGCAGTTCCAAGTCAAAAGAAAGTCAATGTCGTGTACAGCTGAAACCGCGATATGTAGCGCATCCACAGCAGCCTTCTCTGGCAGAGGACCTTGACGCAGTAGCTGTTCAGCCAATTCTTGGGCTGAAGTAGTGATTTCAAGCGCCTCAACGCCAGCAATGAGTCTCAGCCGACGACGTGCTACTTCGCTATTCCCTGCTGCGGCTTCAGCAACGACGACATCGGATACAAAGAGGGTAAAATCGTGTCGCCGCGCACTCCACCACTGCCTTGTAATACTCTGCTTGGCTGCCGTAATGATGTTACGACTTCTCCGAGCAGCATGGAAACTGGGTATGGTGGTTTCGAGATAGAGTTTGGGTTTCATGAGGCGAAGTTAGCGCCGAAAGCCAACTTCTTCAAACGCTCCAAGATAAATATCTGGCACCGAGTCTTGCATACTATGATGTTGTTGACTCCTCACGTTTTCAGTGCTGCATAACGGACTAAGTTCAGCCGACCTGGGCTGAGGGAATGCCCTGAAAGAACGGCACAAAGTCACTCGCCCGGGTGCGGTTGGAACGACTAACGCCCTGGGTCGGCTGGAACGGTTGTTATACCCCACCACGAGCACACACCTCTATATTGGCATAAAACCCGTCTTCTTCACCCTCAAAGCAATATTGCCAATGTTGTCCTTACTGAAAATAAGGACAAGATGAAGGCACGGGTATCCCGGAATTTACGTTCTTCATCACCATCACTACGGACCCTAAACTCTTCGAGATCACGCCAGATGACGGTCGCTTCAGCAGAATATGCCGCCGATAATAGAAAACTACTATTGATCCGGTAGCGATACCCTATCTCTAGATCGAATCCGAGTCTACGTATTTTTTCATCTTGGTCAAATGTCTGAACATCATCTCTTTCTAGACGATCTACTCTTGAATCTTGTCCCAACCAATTACGCTCATACCGCACCCCGAGATAACCCAGAAGTGTACCCCGTTCGCTTGGTTGTCGAACAACCTCGAAGCCGATCATAGTTAATAGTGTTGAGTTTCCTCGGCCATTATCCAAGGTACGCCCTGAAAAGACAACGGTATCGGGCTGGCCTCCTCTTGAAAACAAATCAAAATCCTCTTCTAACGTTTCACTCTCTTCATCATAGGATTGATATCCCATTCCTCCTCGAAGACTGAACCGAGGTGAAATCCAATATTGAAGCCCGATCACGCCTCGGTATCCTTCGAGTCCCCTCTGTGCCTAAGTTAATGAGACAATGACTACGTAATAATTTAGTGTCGAACCCCGAGGGCGTATGAGGATATAAACCATGTCGCACCCTTTTGTCAAACCCAACACCTATAACGGCGTGAATACCAGACCTAAGACCCAGGTCACACCAAAGGCCCAACGTCGCACCTTCACAGCCAAGTACAAATTACGCATCCTTGAAGAAGCCGACCAGTGCACAGAATTGGGGCAGATAGGCGCACTCCTGCGCCGCGAGGGTCTGTATTCATCGAACCTGACAACGTGGCGTCGGCAGCGAGAAAAAGGTCAGATTGGGGCCTTGTCACCGAAGAAACGAGGGCCGAAGCCGGATCCAGATGCCGCTCTGCTGCGGGAGAATGAACGGCTTCGTAAACAAAACCAACGCCTTCAAGAACAGCTTAAGAAGGCCGAATTAATCATTGATGTCCAAAAAAAAGTCTCGGATCTTCTGGGCATCTCGCTGCCGAACGAACCGACTTGATCGAGGCTGCCACCGTGTTATCGACCTCGGTTGGTATCACACAAGCCTGTAGATCTCTGGCGTTGCCGCGTAGTAGTTATTACCGAACTCAGGCACCAAAACCGGTAGTCAAACCCCGCCGACGAGTAGCCCATGCCCTTGACCAAGAGGAAAAAGCGATGATTCGCGAGGTACTCAACAGTGACCGATATTGTGATCGGTCCCCACGTCAGGTCTATGCCGACCTGCTGGATCGGGGGCAGTATCTATGCCATTGGCGCACGATGTATCGTGTCCTGGATGAACATAAAGAAGTCCGAGAACGGCGTAATCAACTGCGACATCCGGTCTACAAAAAGCCGGAATTATTGGCCACCGGGCCGAATCAACTTTGGACATGGGATATAACCAAGCTTAAAGGACCTGAAAAGTGGTCGTATTACTATCTCTATGTGATCCTCGACCTCTACAGTCGCTACGTCGTCGGGTGGATGTTGGCCGGTGCCGAATCGGCGGTTTTGGCCAAAGAGCTCATCGAATCGACCTGTCGTCGGCAGCGCATTGACCGCGATCAATTGGTCATTCACAGTGACCGGGGGCCGAGCATGACATCGAAGACGGTGGCTCAACTGCTGGCGGATCTCGGGGTCGAGAAAAGTCATAGCCGACCGCATGTGTCGAACGATAACCCCTACTCTGAAGCACAGTTCAAGACCATGAAATATCGTCCCAACTACCCCAAACGATTTGGATCAATGGCCGATGCTCGTCACAGGGTCAAGGACTTTTTCACCTGGTACAATGAAGAGCACTACCACAGTGCCTTGGCGTTATTGACGCCTGCGATGGTGCATTATGGAGATGCCAACTCGGTTCAACAAGCCCGGCAACAGGTATTGGAATCGGCCTATGGGAAGTATCCGGGTCGCTTTAAGCGGGGCAAACCTCATGTTGCGGTTTTACCAAAAGCGGTTTACCAAAAGCGGTTTGGATCAACAAACCCGTTGAGATGGATCTACAACACGGTACCATCGAAGATTCCACGTTGTCATGGAGGGATGTGCCGGGCTATGAGTGCGACGGCCAACATCCCTCCATGACAACGCGCGTCAGCCGAATGCCGGTTGTCGATAAGCAGCCGGTAGAAGCAATGGCGCTACAGTAAATACCAAAAAAAGTTGTCTCATTTTGTACGCCACCCCCAATTCTTTGGACAGGGTTAAGCCGTTTTTAAGTTTATAGGACTTACGCAGCCAACGCCATTTTGAGGGTTGGATTACGTAGTTGTTCAATCATGTAGTCGGCTAATAATTCGCGTTTGAGTGCATAGATAGTCGTACCGAACTCGGTTGCCAATGCTTTCAAACGAACCCAAACCAGCATCGCGCAACCGATATGGTTGCGTTGAATCCGTTCTTTGCGACATTGACAACGTTCGATACCCGTCGTCTGTTTAACTTCGCGGTGCGCCTGCTCAATCTTCCAGCGAAAGCCACAGACCTCTTCGGTGACTTCCTTGGACTCTTGAGCCACATCATTGGTAATGATGTAGTCCGTGCGGTCGGTTGAGACCACGATCCGAAACAGGCGTACCTGATGCCCGCTGGGCATCTTCTTGAGATGAATCACCTGACCCATGCCTTCCGATTGGCCTGACCATATCAGGCTATCAACCCGCTGATATGCAAGCTCAGCAGAGAGACTCACCTGTCGATTCCCCTTAATCGGGCAGTAGTAGAGCTTGCCCAGTCGTTCGATCAACTTCAAAATCGGCATCGTTGCATACCAGGCGTCCATTAAAACCGTTGAATAGACCAGACGTTTGTGAAAATGCGCTTGTTTGAGCATCTCCTGCACGTGATCAAGTTTGGTCTTGCCATCGGTCTCAGGAGCATAAATGCGGTAGTCGATCACCCAGAAACGGTCTAGTTTCGGGTTGACATAGACGCAGGTAACGACACCGATGCCTTTGATAACCCGCTTGCGATTGCCGCTCCATTGCCGACGCACCAGTGCGATGGCATGGCTATGGTTTTTGTCCAAAACGGTATCATCAAAGACGAGATAGCCATCACGATCTTGCACGACTTCGGTTTTGACATTATCCCACACCAAGCGCGGGGTGATCTTCTCATCTGAGAGATACCGATTAATGGTATCGTGACTCCAGCGTTTAGCGTGATCGGCAAAGTAGGTTAGTGTATAGTTGATCTGCGTCGAGAGCAGAAATTGGCAATAATCTAAGCGTGTCATGAGGGTTCGGGGATGAACGTTGAACATGCAATAGTTTACTGCAAAATCACTACTTTTGCGTAAGTCCTATTTAGATTTTTTCGTCCGCACCCGTCCCCGCTTGCGCTTGGGGGTGGATGAAAAAATCGGTCGGCGGGCCGGTCGTTGGCTAATGACTGATGCCGGCGACGATTGTTGTAGTACGAAAAGTACGCCGCCAAGCCAGCTTCGAGTTCCCAACCATCGGCATAAGCGCGGATGTAGACATCCTCATATTTGACGCTCCACCACAGGCGTTCTATGAACACGTTGTCGATGCACCGCCCTTTGCCATCCATGCTCATCTTGATGGACGAGGATACGACAAAATCGGTGAACGCTGCACTCGTGAACTGGCTCCCTTGATCCGTATTGACAATCTCGGGACAGCCATGAGTACCGATGGCCTCTTCCAGTGTTTGGCGACACCAGCGGGCCGACATCGTATTCGATACCGACCACGCCGGCACGTAGCGGCTAAACAGATCAATGATCGCGACGAGGTACATAAACCCACCCTGCAAAGGCAGGTACGTGATGTCCATCGCCCACACCTGATTGACGCGCTCAATCGCCAGGCCGCGCAGCAGATAGGGATAGACACAATCCCCTTGTTTGGACTTCGATGTTGAAGGGCCGGGAAGGATTGAGCGCAGCCCCATCACCTTGTAGTACAAGCGGTCAATACGGTTTTGGCTCACCTTGAATCCTTTGTCAAGTGTCAGCCAAGTGTGCATACGTTGAGCCCCCTTGTAGGGATGCTGCAAGTAGTGCGCATCCATCAGGCGCATCAGTTCAAGGTTGAGCGCACTCTCGCCAGCAGGTTTGTAATACCGATCGGTTTAGGCCCAGTAGCTGGCATTGCTGCTTTAGGCTCAAGCCGGTGTGGTCTCTTTGGATCAAAGCCCGTTTGTGCTTCAGGGTCTTCATCGCAACGTTTTTTTTAGAAAATCGTTTTCGACTTTCAAGGTCCCGATGGTTTGTAAGAGGCGCTCTCGTTCTTGCTCCTTCTCGGTTTTGGCCGACCGTTTTCCGCTTTCAAAGACGGTCTCAGCACCTTGTAGAAAGGTCTTTTTCCAATTGCGAATAAGTTGAGGATGCAGCGTGTATTTCTGAGCCAATTCTGACAAGGGGATCTGTTCCTTGAGAGCCTCAAGCACGACCTTGGTTTTGAACTTCGGGGTGAACTTTCTTTTCTTCATGAGCGCAAAGGTAAGTGTTACAATGTAAACTTAACTTGCTGTCCAGATTATTGGGGGTACCGCATTGCTTGACACATACCGTGCTGCTGTATTATTATAATACCCTTCTGATAATTAGAACCCATTCGATTTATATGTTGCGGGAGTTGGTGGCGTGATGAAGGGGAGTTCTGCGCTCTTCTAGGTCAAGGGTTCTCCCTTCAATTAAGGGAGAACGAAATTCTTTGTGAGACAATCCCCTACGAAATGATGCATTATATCCCCCACAAGCATAGTTGCTTTTGCAACGTTTCTTTGAAACACCTTTGTAAACATGGCTTGATAGCATCCATGCGATGTAGCGATCAAGGCCTACTGCTTAAGAAAAGGATGGAAAGCAGGGCAGTAATAGCGTTGTTGGCTCCCTTTTGGTGGTTGTTAATCTGTATTGTGTTGCTGGGTAATTCTTTACAGGCACAACAGATCATCTATGTAGATGATTCAGCTGCTGGTTCCAATGACGGGAGTTCATGGGAAGATGCCTATGCCCACTTGCAGGACGCCATAGCTCAAGCGAATACGGGTACACAAATCTGGGTCGCTCAAGGTGTCTATTATCCAGATCTTGGGAGAGGAATTGCACTTGGGAATCGTGAAGTTAGCTTCGAAATGAAAAAGGGGGTGGCAATATACGGAGGGTTTTCCGGTCAGGAAAGCAACCTAGATGCCCGTGATCCAACAGGTAATTGGACCGTACTCTCTGGAGATTTACAATCCAACGATAATGAAAACTTGTCTGTTAGTGAACCTTCACGAGCGGAAAACAGCTATAGTGTCGTTATCGCAAGAAATGATGCTGACTCCACCACACTTTTGGATGGTTTCACCATTACTGCATATTCCGACACATCTCGTCCAGTGATTCCGATTGATCCCGTCCACCGATTCCGACGCATCTCGTCCAGTGATTCCGATTGATCTCGTCCACTAGCCAGACGGTGTGACAATCTTGGCAACTGGAGCATCAGAGACGAACCAACGACGCTGACAAACTCCGCTGATTCACAGCGGTTATGTGCATGGTCTTGTGTACCCGGCCCCCGGCCGGTGCCTTTCACTAACCATGCCTCATCATGCCGACTCCGCGTTTGTCTATGCGTAAGATCAAAGAGATTCTTCGACTCAAGTATCAATGCCAACTCAGCCATCGAAAGATTGCCCAATGCCTAGGGACATCGCATTCGACCATTGGCGATTATGTCGACGTGCGGCTATCGCCGGATATACATGGCCCCTGCCGGAGTCGCTCACCGAAGCAGAACTTGATGCCCAGCTTTTTAAGCCCAATACAACCAATACTAAACGACCTACGCCGGATTGGGTCTGGGTACATAAAGAGCTACGTGGCAAAGGCGTTACCTTGGCGCTCTTGTGGCAGGAGTACAAGCTGCAATATCCTGATGGCCTGCAATACAGCAGGTTCTGTGATTACTACCGTAGCTGGCGCGGACAACTCGACCTGGTCATGCGACAAGATCACAAGGCCGGTGAGAAGCTCTTTATCGATTATGCGGGCATGACCGTCGGGGTCATTGATCCGCAAACAGGCCAAGAGCGTCAGGCCCAAGTCTTTGTGGCCGTGCTCGGAGCCAGCAACTATAGCTACTGCGAAGCAACATGGACACAATCTTTGCCAGATTGGATGGCCTCACATGTTCGGGCCTTTGCCTTTTTTGGTGGTGTACCAGAACTCGTTATCCCGGATAACCTCAGATCTGGCGTTGACAAAGCCCACCGATATGAACCGGAACTCAACCGGACGTATGCTGACCTAGCCCAACATTATGGCGTGGCCGTCATGCCAGCACGGGTACGTAAACCTCGTGACAAAGCCAAGGTCGAAGCCGGCGTTGGCATCGTAGAACAACAGATCTTGGCCCCGCTTCGCCACCGACAGTTCTTCAGTCTTGATGACCTCAACGATGCTCTAGCCGAAGGCCTTCAACGGCTCAATGAACAACCCTTCCAAAAACTGCCTGGTTCACGTCGAACGCAGTTTGAACAGTTCGACCAACCGGTGCTCAAGCCGCTGCCCGAACAGCCATATCTATACGCAGAATGGAAGAAGGCCCGTGTCAACGTCGACTGCCATATTGAGCTTGACCGACATTACTACAGTGTGCCGTATCAACTGGTTAAAAAACAGTTGGATGTCCGATATAATGCCCACACCGTTGAGTGCTTCCATAAAGGAACTCGGGTAGCCTCGCATCTACGCAGTCCTTATCAAGGTCGCCACACCACCAATAAGGCCCATTTACCACGTTCGTTCCGCGAATATGCCAGTTGGACACCCGAGCGGATCATGGATTGGGCGGCCAAGATCGGCCCACATACTCGGCAATGGACACAAAAGGCCATCGAATCACGTGCCCACCCCTTGCAAGCCTATCGCAGTTGCTTGGGCGTGTTGCGGCTGAGTAAAGCCTATGGGTCAGACCGGCTGGAGGCCACCTGCCGACGGGCTCTAGCTCTACAAAGCTATAGTTATCGATCCATTGAGTCGATTCTAAAAAAAGGCCTTGACCAACTCCCTTGTGAACCCACTACTGAAGAATTACCCCCGATCCAACACCGCAATATTCGTGGGCCGGGCTACTACCGTCGAGAACCCACTGAGCCTCAGTGGGCGACCCCTAACCCGTCGTCACTGCTGGAATCCGGCATAGCTACAGGTGATGGCACAACCTTAGAGGTGTATGCTACAACATCCAACCTTCGACAAACTCCAACGACTGCGACTAACCGGCATGATCGCGGCCTGGAAGGAACAGAGTGAACTCCCCGAGATTGGCCAACTGAGCTTTGAAGAACGTCTCGGCCTCCTAGTCGATCGTGAACTCACTGAACGCGAATCGCGCAAGCTCAAAAGCCGACTCCGGGCCGCCAAACTTCGGCAACAAGCCTGCTTCGAAGATATTGATTATCAGCATAAAAGAGGTCTTGACCGCTCCTTGGTCCAGCAACTCGGTACAAGCACTTGGATCCAAAAACGTCACAATGTGCTCATCACCGGGCCGACGGGGATCGGCAAGAGTTACTTGGCTTGCGCCTTGGCCCATAAGGCATGTTTGAACGGCTTCCGAAGCCACTATTACCGGCTCCCGTCCTTGCTACATGAACTCAAAATCGCACGCGGTGATGGCCGCTACAGCCAGTTGATGAAACAGCTGCTCAGGGCCGATGTGCTAGTCTTGGATGACTGGGGCTTGACGACCATCCGGGCCGATGAACAGCGTGAACTCCTCGAAGTCTTAGAAGATCGCTATGATCGGAAATCAACCATTGTCACCAGCCAGTTCCCGTCGGATCAGTGGTTCGAGACGATGTCAGATCCGACGCTGGCCGATGCCATTCTAGATCGGCTCATCCACAATGGCTACAAACTCTTACTTGATGGTGAAAGTATGCGAAAACAGTACAGCGACTTGCTTGAAAGCGAGCCGTTGCTTACCTAATAGGGTCAGCGTCGCTGCGCTCCGATTAAGTGGACGGCATCAGTCGGATTAAGTGGACGGGATCGTCGGAATATGCAATTACAGGGGGAAATGCCTACACCACCACAGGGCAAGTTCATACAGGTGGCGGCATAAGGATTCTAGGGGGGAGTCCCCGCCTTAACAATCTTGTTATTGAAGGTAATACGGCTGGCTTGGGAGGGGGGATCTATAATACAGGCGGAAACACCCATATTACGAATTGCAAAATCCTGAGAAATGTTGCAGCGACTTGGGGTGGGGGCATCTACAGCCAATTTGGAGAAGTAGACCTGTTCAAGGGAGAGGTGCAGGAGAATCAAGCTCAGCAGGGGGGGGGGATTTATAACCATCGCAGTAATTCGAATATTAGTAAAGTCATTTTTGCTCGAAACCAAGCAGAAAGAGGAGGAGCAATCCTGAATCGTTTATTCTCTCACAATATTTTCAATACTATATTTGTTGATAACAGGGCTTCAAGGGAGGGAGGAGCACTGATGAGTGATGAGGACACAACGCTAGTAGTTAACGTTCTTTTCAACGCCAATTCTACCCAAGGAGAGGGTGGGGCAGTGCGCTGTAGCTTTGGGAAATTAACAGTCGTAAACTCGACCCTTGTAAATAATAAGGCTAATATTAGTGGTGGTGGTTTTTCATGTAATAGTGGGCAGAACGATGTTCAAAACACAATCCTTTGGAAGAATCTTGCCGACCAGATACACTTTACCCCAGGTATATCTGATGATAATTTCTTTTCAATAGGTTATAGTATTCACGAGGGAGGCCTCTCACGAAACGTCACCGATGCTGGGGCGAATATCGACGCCGATCCATTGTTTCAACACGAGCTTGGCCCAGATGGTCTTCCTGGTACAATAGATGATGATTTTCAGTTACAACCTAATTCTCCTGCAATCGATTTTGGAAACAATGATCTCTTAGTTCCTGATATATTAGATTTAGATGAGGACAGTGATACTGTGGAGACTGTTCCAAGTGACCTTGCTGATCGTGTTCGAATTCATCAAAGTACAGCCGCTGTTCCGATTGTTGATATGGGAGCTTACGAATTTGGTGCACCATTTATAGATGTTTCCACAAACGACGATCAGCCTACACGAAATCAGAGTATCAACGTTTATCCTAACCCGTTTGGCCCAGTCTTAAATGTAAAAATAGAAGGTAGGAACTCTGCTGGTATAGGCATTATTAGGCTTTACAACATTAACGGGCAATTGGCGAGAACGTGGAGAGGGTTGAATCTTTTTCAAGGGGGCAGTTTCGTATTTGAAACTGCAAATTTGCCAAGTGGCCTGTTTACTCTGGAGGTCAGAGTAAATAACCTTGTGCAGTACATACCAATTGTTCACGTAAATTGATAACCGAGATGTTACGACTTATTGCATTATACTTGCTGATTTCCCTCTGCTGCATATATGAAGCTCAGGGACAAGAACCCGACTGTCTAGGTGCAAGTACAGCCGATCTTGAGATCTTTATTGAAGTTAAACCTGCACCAGACGGTACCCCTCAATCTGCCCTTGTAAAGGTGACGGATTTGGAAAGTGGGCTCATAAGTAATTGAGCAATAGTTATTGTTTATTCTCTATATTCGGGTATGCGTTACATTCAACTCCTACCCGAACAAGTACCGATGCTCGAACGCATCCGACGATTGAGTAAAAAACCGCGAACCAGGGATCGCGCCTTGGCACTACTGCTGAGTCACCAAGGCCAATCGGCCCCGAAGTTGGCGCTGTTCTTTGATGTTCATCGCAACACGATTATCAACTGGTTCAATGCCTTTGAGCGCTATGGCTTACCCGGCCTCTATGACAACCCCCGCAGAGGTCGCCGCAGAAAACTCAATGCTGAGCAAGTCGAACAGGTCAAGACGTGGGTCAAAGAAAGCCCCCAAAATATTGACCGCGTCGTCGCACGCGTAGCCGAGAGCTTCGGCCTGAGGGTGAGTCGCTGGACTATCAAGCGGGCCATCAAGTCCCGTGCGATGACCTGGCGACGGGTCAGACGCGGCATGCCCAAGCAAGAAGACCCCGAGATCATCGAAAAAAAACACAACAGCTAAAGCTACTCAAAAAGGCCGAAAAACGTGGCCTGATCGACCTCTACTATGTCGATGAGAGTGGCTTTTCACTGGTACCGCAAGTGCCTTATGCTTGGCAAGAAAAGGGTGAGACGATCCGTTTGCCTAGTCACGGAGGCAAACGCATCAATGTGCTCGGCTTTATGACCGCTAGGGCAGCGTCAGCCAACGACTTGGTCGCTTACACGGTTGAGGGTAGCATTGATGGCGAGACCTTTATCGCCTGCATGAATGCTTTCGTGGCCTCACGAGAGATGCCGACGGTGGTTGTCATCGACAATGCGCCGGTGCATCGTAGCGGCAAAGTGCGGGCTATGATACCACCCTGGCAAGATCAGGGTGTAGCTCTGTTTTTCCTACCCCGTTACAGTGCTCATCTTAACAAGATCGAGACGCTGTGGCGCAAGATGAAGTATGAATGGATGCCGTTGGGGGCATACCAGTCATGGTCGACCTTGATCGAAGCTGTTGAAGCGATGATCATTCAGTTTGGAAAAGAACACACAATTAATTTTGCTTAACTACTTAGTAGATAGCAGGGAGGTGTTTTCTAACACTAATGTTCACGAAGGATGTGATTGGGTAGCAAACGTAGCCGACGATGACCCGACAGGGAATGAGGATGCTGTTGAACTGTTGGATCACACATATTACGAGATCAAAATTGATAATATTTATAATTATCACTATTTCGATTGCGAGGGATTTGATCCCAATACAGAAGGCTTTTTCTGCCCTAATGGAGCACAAGCTCGTGAAAAAGATCTCTACTTTACGTATACTCCTGGTACAGGATCGCTAGCTCCTAATATGGACGTAGAAATTGTGTTTGACGCAATTCCTCCTGGTCCTTTTGGTCAGAACATTTCAAATTATTTTAGCACTGATGATTGGATAATGCCATATAACTTGGATGTGGTCTGTGATTTTGATCCTGCTTGTATCTTGAATGGCGCTCTCGAAGTCGGGATTTTTCTTTCCCCACAATCTGGCCCGATGTATAACCACGTAGACGAAAATATGACAATATATTCGGGTCAATATTGTTATTGGAATGATATAGAGTTGAACTTCAGTCCGACAAAACGACTCATAGTTTTCGGTGATTTGGATGCTGATAATGTTACATTCGGCGGAAACCCAACATGGAACGGCCCGGCATTCAGTGTGGGTAGCAATGTTGTAGTAAGCAATTCAATATTCGACGATACGACGGAAGAATTCTTTATTGACAATGCTACCGTCGAAATCGGCCCTAATACAACCATAACTCAAGAATTCGATAGGTTTAACCTCAAAAGCGGGAGTGACTTAACAATAAAAGAAGGAACTACGATTCGAATGGGACCGGGAGTGGGAGTGTCTTTCAATGGCAACGTAGATGTGCTTGGCACGGCCTCAAACCCGGTTCGGTTTGAAGGAACCTCTCCTACCCAGTACTGGGGAGGTGGGATCTTATTTGGAATCTCGGCTGACAATGCTCAGTTCAAATATGTTGACATCAATGACCCCTTTACTGCATTATACTTTTTTAACGTAGATAACCTCGAACTCGAAGATGTCGATATTACAGTCAACTCGTTCATGACGTTAAAGACAGGCATACTCCTCACGGGATCTACCGGAAACACCTTTGATGGTGTTCGCGTCGATGGTCTAGGTAGGGGTTTGATGTCGATATCAAATTCTAGCGTAAACCTCGTAAATAGTGTATTTAAGAATAACCAATGGGGTGTGCAGCTCCATGACAGCTCTGTCGATGCAGGAGACTACAATATCCGTGGCTATACAACCATCAAAAACAATAACGATATTGGACTCTATACATTCGATAGCGACGCAGACCTTGGGAGTGTCCCGCGAGGTGGCTACAACTCAATCTTCAATAACTCGGGACTTGATATTTCAGCTCATAACTCTAGTGTCAGTGCCGAGCAAACCTATTGGGGTGATCCTAATGGCCCCATACCGGGTAAAATCGGTAATAACAACTCAAAAATAAACACATCACAACATCTTTCAAGCGATCCAAACGCTGGTTCAAAAACCTACTCTGATCTTGGCACACCCTTTAAGGCAACCAGTATGGTGGAAGTTGCCGAGGATGACTTCGTTGTGGAGTCTGCCCGGATGACTCCCTTAGAATTCAGATCCGCTGTCAGAAAGTCACGTGGTGAGAATGGGCGGAGCGCATCACTAGAAATGCTTACGGTGATAGCCTCTCAAAGGAATCACCCGCACCAAGATATGGCGGCTGCAATGCGTATACAAGACTTAGTGAACTTGGAACAATACAGCGAAGCTATTTCGTCTGGAGAGCAATTACTTGATCAAATGCCCAATGACCGGCTAGATGCCTTTTCGTTGGCAATTGACTTGTTTGCGGCTCACCATTTTGGTCGAAACGATCCTGCAAACGCACAGCGCATGTTGGATCGGATTGCAGAAATAGAGTCGCAACGAACCGGAGCAGAAACGGCTGTTTTGTCTGTCTTGCCTTTGTTATCGCCCCTGATTGAGACCTCACCTGCCGACGTATCTTATAATAAACAGGGCCACACTAGTGAAATGCCAACCAAAAGTACCTATTCATTGTCCAATTACCCCAACCCATTTACCAGTTCCACATCAATCACTTATACCCTTGACGAAGAAGCCCACATCTCTTTGATGGTCTATGATGAGATGGGGCGTAGGGTATCCACCTTGGTTAACGAAAGACAGCAACCCGGTGCAAAAACTGCACAATTTGACGGGAGCCTACTCTCCGGAGGCATATACTTTTACCGCTTAAGTATTGGAGGAGCCACAACAACAGAAAAGATGCTTCGGTTGCCCTAATGAGATATGGCCCTCTTTTCTCCCACTTCTGGCAGCCGTATTTGCTAGAAGTAACGGGAGGTCTATTCGGGAAGCCAGGCCGGTAGCGATTGCAGGAAAATAGTCTCTTTTTATATATGTTTTAAGTTATGTATGTTACATACGAGAAGATCGTGACCAGCATTGAGAGAACGGGAAGTAACTGTAAAAAGAGCGCCAAAAACCTTTCAACAGACAAAGTAACGTATCATCGGCGTAAGAATAGTAGCAACATGAGCAATAGCCGGTCAGAATTTTCACCCATGTATCGAGTATTCCTATTAACCCACCTGTTGGTCTTTGCCTTTTTCTACTCGGATACTTACGCGCAAGGTGCCGAAAACACTTCGGCGTTTGATTGCAACACGGTAATCGAGATTCCGGTCATTGAGTGCGAGGCACTCGTTGCACTCTACAACAGTACAACTGGACCGTATTGGTCGAACAACACCGGCTGGCTGATGACAAACACACCGTGTACTTGGCATGGAGTATTGTGTAATGACGCTGGGCGGGTTGCGGGAATCTATCTCTACCTAAATCAACTTGTTGGTTCGATTCCACCAGAAATTAGTCACCTCACTGATCTTATTGATCTTCTGCTGTTTACCAATCAACTCGAGGGAACAATTCCCAGGGAGATTGGCGACCTAAGTAAATTGAAAAGGCTGATGCTGCACGAAAATCGTCTCAGTGGCACCATTCCAGCAGAAATCGGTGCACTGGTCAATATGACGCGGCTTCTTCTGAGGCGCAATCAATTAACCGGTGATGTCCCGTTAAGTGTAGCTGAACTTGACGGACTCTATGGAGCTTACTGCGACTTAGGAAGTAATCCAGATTTATGCATGCCAAACACCCCGCCCTTCCAAGAACTTGGTGATCGAATCTGCGGAATTACACTTGGCGGTCCGAATTGTCTGGTCAGCCTTTCCACAAGTGTCTTTTTACACGGTGCATATGCTGGGGGAGGTACAATGAGTACCGATCTGATAGGTTTGTCCGATTTTCCGTTGAGCCAACCCTTCAACACTGAGCCCTGGAACTATGCTGGCTCTGAAACCTTGAGCCTCGTGCCGACTGACGTGGTCGATTGGGTCCTTTTGACGCTGCGCCAGTATGAAACCGTGCCGACTTCTATTGTGGGGCACCGGGCAGCGCTTCTGCTCGAAGATGGCCGTATCGTGGATGTTGATGGGATAAGTCCTGTCGATTTTCCGGATGTAGATTATGGCTTCTACTACCTGTGGATCCAACACCGGATGCATCTGGACATCATGTCGGCGAGTCAATTAAATGTCAGGGGTGACACAGACTCCTATAGTTTCACGACGGGACAGGACCGGGCTTTGGGCACGATGCCGATGGTTGAGCTTGAGTCGGGCGTGTTTGGCATGTGGGGAGGAGACGGCAATGCCGACGGCAGTGTAACAGCTTTAGACTTTCTGGACGTGTGGTTGCCCGACAACGGCAATGCTGGATACCTAGCAGCCGATTTCAACATGGACGGCCAGGTGACGGCGTTTGATTTCTTAACAATCTGGTTAGTCTCTAACGGTCAGTCGACTCAGGTTCCCAATTGAGTGTGTTCGTTCCCTGGTTGGACCTCTGGGGCGCTCATCCAGAGGGCTGATAGTTCCCGCGGAACGGTTCCTTTCGGTGTGAAACAGCAAAATCGACCCGTCTAATGGTTGGGTCATATAAGTGCTCAAACCAATTTAGTTTTAAAACTATGGATGTCCGAGTACTTAAAGCGTGTGAGAAACCATAAAAGAAAGGCTTTGTTTTTTCAGGCGTCCTTGCGCTCATCAACTCAGACCCTACGATTCTTTATGCACAGCTTACAGTTCTTACATCGGGCGGTATGGTTTGGTCTGTTACTTATGGTTGGGCTTTGTACCCCATTCGTCACGGCCCAAACCTGTAACATCGGCGAAGCCGAAAACCAACTGGACGTCAACCGGGTCCGGGCGCGGGTCTTCAACACGGGTGGCCTGTTCTGGAAATCGGACACTGGAGTCTTTGAGGTACCCCGCACCACAGGCCGACACGCGATGTATGCAGCCGGCTTGTGGGTCGGGGGGGAGGTTGACGGCGAACTGCGCTTTGCCGGTTCCGATTATGGGCCCTACGAGTTCTGGCCAGGTCCGCTTGATGCCATGGGGCGGCCCCCGTCCGAATGGCCCACTCCGTTCGATTGCGACAGGTTCGACCGGATATTCAGCATCACCAGGGCAGACATCATCAATTTTGAGACACAAGGCATCGTCTCAGACGATCTGCGCGATTGGCCCTTCTGGCTGGGGGCACCCGTTGTAGACGGCGACGGCAATCCAAACAACTACCATCTCAACGGCGGAGATCGTCCGGCACTCAAAGCAGATCAAATCCTGTGGTGGGTCATGCACGACCGGGGTGGGGAGCACCAGTGGTCTGGCTCACCCTCCCTTGGTCTCGAAGTTCAGGTTACGGCCCATGCCGTGGCGAATACGAGCAGCGTGTTGGATGATACGATTTTCTTTACGTACAAAATGATTAACAAGGGGGGCGGACGGCTCACCAATACTTACTTTGGTCTCTGGGCGGACCCGAATCTGGGCGATCCCGTGGACGATTACATAGGCGTCGATTCGCTACTGCAAGTTGGATACGTCTGGAACGGGGATGATTTCGATGGATCGGTAGGGGGGTACGGGGATCGGCCTCCGGCGCTCGGTATTGCGGTAGTTGAAGGCCCATCGATTAACAACGACGGCAGGGACAATGACCGTGACGGTGAGGTTGACGAGGATGATGAATCACTCGGATTGGGCACGTTTCTGTATCGGGATCTGGGCGGGGCCTCGCGGGACCGGCCCAGCGGCGGCGCACGGGCCTATGATTACCTGCAAGGCCGGTTCGGCGATTTTGGGAGTATGACCTTCGGCGGAAACGGATTCACTGGCGACGGGTCGCCCACCCGGATGCTCTACTCCGGAGACCCACCGGCCTTTTGGAGCGAGGCGGATGTCGATAGTGCCAGCACCGCGAATGCATTCGGAGATCGATGGTTTGTGCTCGGCATTGGCCCGTATACGCACGACGAAGGTGCAGTGCAGACCGTTACCTTGGCCTACGTTTGGGCACAAGGTACGGATCGGTTCGATTCAATCCGGCTGATGAAAGAAGGCGTTGAGACGGCCAGGGAGTACTGGAACGAAGAGGAGGCACCCGAGCCGGATCCCCCGCCTACCGTCGTGCCCAGGCTCGTTGCGCCAGGTGACGGGGCCGTAGGCCAACCAACGAACCTGGTATTAGTCTGGACCGATACGAGTTCGACCCGGTTGACTTATACGGTCGAACTCGCGCACGACCCCCGATTTAATCGGGCTGATCGATACAACGCGAGGGGCCCCACATTTGAACCGAATAATTTAGCGCCCGAGATAACCTACTATTGGCGTGTGCGGGCGATCAACGATTTTGGGGGTGGCCCATGGTCTACCCCTCGGAAGTTTACGACCGGGTCTGGACCCCTCGTAGCAGCCGGAGCGATCTTATTAGATGAAGAGAGGTACGCATTTGTTGAAGTGGTCGGGCCAGGTGGGGTAGACCCGTGCGGCCCGCAAGCCGCATCTACATTTGGGTGTGCCGAGGTGGGCGGTAACTTTGTGTATCCCTCCTTTAACAGTACCAGCCAATACATTCTGTATCACCAGGGCGACGGCCCTGAGGCCACGCTTGTTGAATATGTGCCAAACGACTTCGAACTGCGGTTCACGGCTGAAGGCTCCATTGCGTACCATGTTTTCACAGCCGGGACTGCGCTTCAGGTACCCTTCGAGGTTTGGGACATCGGTAATACCGGACCCTTCAACGAGAATGATCCGGTCGATGACGTGCGCATGATACCGATTGTGTTTTCTGACAACGGTGGAGAATGTGATTTTGCCTACGGAGAACTCAGCGATGCCACTGGTAGCGCGGTCTTCGGTCGGCCGGCTACCGACAGGATCTATGCCTATTATCCGAAGCCCGGAAGGACCTATGCGGACTGGGCTACAGCAGTTGAACCCCTTGTTGATGCAGACTCGGAGGGTTGCCCGGAAGGCCCGGCCACAGAGGAGGCGGCCAGTTTAATTGACCTGGATGCCGGACGACCATTGCAACACCTCATCGTTGTCGATAATGATGACGCCGATGGTGATGGGGTGTATGACGGGATAGTTCAAAACCTACAGGGTGCCGTCGTTCGGTTTTATACCGTAAAAACCTTTTCCGATGCGCCCATTCCCTCCAATCCCGGCCCAGGAATGGTCGTCGGGAGCCGTCAGGTGCAGTTCTATTGGTATGGTCCGGACCATATGGAGGCCTTCGATTTACAGGTAGCCACGGACAGCACCTTCGCCACAGGGCTTGTGGTGGATGAACGCGCCCTCACCAGCCCATTCTATAGCTGGGACGGCCCGGAAGACGGAGCACAGTACTACTGGCGGGTCCGGGGCATCAATGCGCGAGAGGAGACCGGCCCCTGGACGGCAGTTTCAGCGTTTCAGGTGGTGTTGGGCACAGCTACGGAAGCGGCAGGGTCCGGCATTCCGAAGACGCACCGGCTGGAAGGTAATTATCCCAATCCCTTCCGTTCATCCACGCATATCACCTTTGGATTGCCGGAACCGGCTGATGTACGTCTGACGGTGCACGATGTGTTGGGGCGGCACGTGGCGACGCTTGTTGACGGATGGATGCCGGCCGGTTGGCACCGGACCACTTGGGGAGGATCGTTCGTCGGCAGCGGGGTGTATTTCTACCGCATGCAGTCCGGCCCTTTTGTCCGAACGCAGCAAATGGTACGCATTAAGTAAGCACAAACCCTGTTTTGCTTTAGCCGAGGCCTTGATTTGCATTTATTTGCGGGAACAACTTGCGGCTATTGGTAGAAAAAACCCTTGTTGGATATATGTGTAATGTCATGTATATTACATACGAGAAGAAACATTTCCGGCAGTAAAGTAATTCTCGTTTCACCTCTGACTACAAAGGGTTATATTCGTGAGCCGCTTGTCGGCTAGGTGCAAATAGTCAAAAGGATACAAACACCATTGCAATGCTAACCCGCTTCGGTCCCGTCCAGTGGCAATCGCTTAACCACCTCTTGCTCCTATCAGAAATGGTCCACGGTGCCAAGGAGCATACCCAGGAGGTCTACGACTCTTTTCTCCAGGCCCGCGAAAAGCCTCATGTCCTCGATGATGCCACGCTCAATCACGCGCAGCCCTCTGTGCCTAAGTTAATGAGACAATGACTACGTAATAATTTAGTGTCGAACCCCGAGGGCGTATGAGGATATAAACCATGTCGCACCCTTTTGTCAAACCCAACACCTATAACGGCGTGAATACCAGACCTAAGACCCAGGTCACACCAAAGGCCCAACGTCGCACCTTCACAGCCAAGTACAAATTACGCATCCTTGAAGAAGCCGACCAGTGCACAGAATTGGGGCAGATAGGCGCACTCCTGCGCCGCGAGGGTCTGTATTCATCGAACCTGACAACGTGGCGTCGGCAGCGAGAAAAAGGTCAGATTGGGGCCTTGTCACCGAAGAAACGAGGGCCGAAGCCGGATCCAGATGCCGCTCTGCTGCGGGAGAATGAACGGCTTCGTAAACAAAACCAACGGTATGTGTCAACGACTTTGAGACACTTTTTGCTTAGAAATCAGACTCGGATCCAAGTGTATTGCTGGATCCGCACGGTTGGGTTGTGGAAATATGGACAACCGCTTCCATGCCACCGCACTTATCCTTGTTGACCACATTACCACAACGCAATAACAACTCCTTTTCTTTGGTTTCTGGTTTGTTGATCCACACCGATGACGGCAACTCGACCACCACTGGCAGCCCTCGAACAAAGCGCTCTGGATTTCTACGGTAGGCTGCTTCGAGAATCGCCCGACGTTGCATTCGAACCTGTTCGGCCTCACCGAAATGCACCATCGCAGGCGTCAACAGGCCCAGACCGCTGTGGTAGTGCTCATGATTATACCAGTGCATAAACCCATGGCACCAATGCCGCGCATCCGGCTGGCTGCCAAAACGATGCGGATAATCCGGTCTGTATTTCATCGTCTTGAATTGGGCCTCCGAATACGGATTGTCATTCGAGACATGGGGGCGCGAATGCGTCTTGCACACGCCGAGGCGAACCATCAATTCGGCTACCGTGTTCGAGGTCATTGACGGACCCCGGTCTGCATGGATGGTCAACTGACCTGGATCAATACCCTGTCGCTGGCAACTCGTCTCGATCAATGCTTCTGCGATCTCGGCCGATTCCCAAGCGGCCAAGCTCCATCCAACCACATAGCGACTGTAGACATCGAGGATCACGTAGAGGTGGTAGTAAACCCCTTTTGATGGGCCACGAAGCTTCGTTATATCCCATGACCACAACATGTTAGCACCTGTTGCCAACAGCTCTGGCTTGTGATAAACCGGATGCCGGAGCACGTTGCGCCGTTCCCGTGTCTCGGCATGATCATCCAGAATGCGATACATCGTTCTCCAGTGACAGTAGTAGCGTCCCTCGTCCAACAAACACGCCCAGACCTGCCGCGGCGTCTGGTCGCAGAAGCGCTCGCTGTTGAGTAGATGTCGCACTTCGGTACGCTCCGAAGGCTGCAAGGCCCGGGCCGGAGTGCGCACCCTGGCCGGTTTTTCGACCTTTGGCCGGGGCTGTCGCCAGCGATAGAAGCTGCTGCGCGGAATGCCGAGGGCCTGGCATGAGGCGCGGGTCGGCATCGTTTGGCAGAGTTGTTTGGCCTGATGCATCATCTGTTGCCGTCGCTCTGGTCGAGACCAAGTAGTTGTGAGAGTTTTTTTTGCACCGAGATTATGGTCTCGGCCTGTTCCAGTTTGCGCTTGAGCCGCTCATTCTCCCGACGTAGCTGAATCACTTCTTTCTCAGCATCCGTCTTCGGCTTGCGGCCTGGCTTGGCCCCATCGAGTTCACCGCGTTCAAGTTGGCGTCGCCACGTCTTCAGGTTCGACGAGTACAACCCTTCTCGGCGCAAAAGTGCACCTCGTTCGGCTGAGGAGTGGCATTGGTCGGCTTCTTTGAGAATGCGCAACTTGTACGACGGGCTAAATTGACGACGTTTGGGCCGTTGCACTTCCGTGGCCGGGTTATGGCCGTTGGTATTATGATCCATGGTATTTGATCTACTTCGCCCTCGCCACCGCCAGTTGGAGGTGGAGTTAAGAGTTTAATTTACGAAGGAAAAGTGTCTCACTGAATGTAGGCACAGAGGGGGGCCGTTATACGGCAACGCATATATTCAAAAGCCGAAGTCTGGTTGGGACCATCATAGCCCGAATGAAAGACCAAGTCCTAAGGCTGAACCGAATTCTGTAGTCTGAAGTATAAAACAAATCTATCCAAGCCGATCAATCTAAAATACTATGGCTGTTGTCGAAAAAATAAACCAAGCCGTGGAGAAACTCCCACACCGTCTACAAGCTGAAGTGCTTGATTTCGTGGAGTTTCTTCTGTCCAAGAATGAAGCCGACGCTCAGGAAAATGAGTCTTGGTCCCAAGGTTCGCTTTCGCTTGCCATGCAAGGTATGGAAGAGGAAGACGGTCCTGAATACTCAGTGTCTGATCTGAAGGAGGCTTTCTCGTGAAGCGAGCCGGTCAGGTGGTAGTGTTTCGTTTCCCACAAGCAGATCTGGTCTCTGGTAAACTTCGTCCGGCTTTACTGTTAGGAAAAGTCCCCGGTCCCTTTGACGATTGGTTGGTTTGCATGATTTCCTCACAGTTGAGACACCATGTTGAGGGCTTCGATGAGGTGATAGAGGAAACAGATGTAGATTTTCCAGATTCAGGATTGAAGGTGTCAAGTGTGGTTCGTCTGGGGCGTCTTGCGGTTGTCGAAGGTAGTCTGTTTCTGGGTGCTATCGGCGAAATCAGCGGAGATCGACTGGTTCGTGTTCGAAGTAATTTGGTGAGGTGGTTGCAAGACCATCAATGATGGTTGCGCCAATCTGGTTCTTGGGCCATTGCGCCTGGAGTAGATAGAGTGGTAGCGGCCACATGATCTTGTTTTTCTTTGTGCGCCCCCTGTGGGTTGCCGCATAACAACCGTTGCAGCCGACCCAGGGCGTTGGTCGTTCCATGTCAAGCGACACCCACTCTTACGCATTACGGCGACACCTTCTTTTACGCACTCCCAAGTCATTTATGTGGCCGGTGAGTGATTGTTTAGGGGGTTACGTTTTCAATCTCAGTGTCTCTTCCAGCTCCCGCAATCGGTAGCTTCGGCCCTTGATGTTGATCACATGGGCATGGTGGAGCAGTCGGTCCAAGATCGCGGTGGTCAGCACCTCGTCGCCAGCCAACAACTCCGTCCATTCGCGCACCGACTTGTTGGTAGTGATCATCACTGCACCCCGACCGTAACGGTAGCTGACCAGCCGGAAGAACAAGCTGGCCTCCTGCCGGTCCATCGGCTCAAAGCCCAACTCATCGATGACGAGCAGCATCGTCGAGAGGTACTTCTTGCGTCTGAGCTTCGACGGCGGCAGATGCGCATCACGCCTGAGTTGCATCAGCAGTTCATCGAAGCGGTAGAATTGCACCGAGAAGCCCTGCTCGATTGCCTTGATACCCAGGCCGATGGCCAGATGCGTCTTACCCACTCCGGGCGGACCCTGCAAAAGCACCGTCTCTGTGCCGCGTACCCAGGCACTGGTGGTCAGCGTCTCGATGCGGCTGCGCTCGACAGCGGGTTGGAAGGCAAAATCGAAGTTGGCGATTGTCTGCCCTGTCGGCAGATTCGACAGCCGGAGTGAGCGTTCGATGCGGCGTTCTTCGCGACCGGCCACTTCATGTCTGAGCAATTGGTCCAAGAACAGATGCGGAGCCGTCTCCTGCTTGACGGCTGCCGAGAGCAGCGTGTCGAGGTGCGCTGCGGCGTAGCTCAGTCCCAGCGCCAGCAATCGTTCTCGGGTGTGATCGACCTCAAGCGTTGGTGTTGTTTTCTTACTCTTCATCGTGCCACCTCCGCCAGGGCCTGATAATAGTCGCAGGGCCTGATAATAGTCGATTGAACGGCGTGCCACCGGCTCATTGGCCAACTCCAGCATGCGTCGGCCCATACGGCCCAGCGGCATCGGAGCCTGCACGCGTGGCGTCGACAGCCCGTCGTAGTGTCGGGGATCGATCACGAGCCGCTCAACGGTGTGACGCGGATGCATCGCGATGATCTCAATGTGATGAAGCACCTGCACCGTCTGAGAGCAGCCTCGCACTTCGACCTCCAGGCCAGCGAAGACAAACGGGACGCTGTATTGTCGCCCCTCGAACGAGACCAACGCGTCCCTCTGTGCCTACATTCAGTGAGACACTTTTCCTTCGTAAATTAAACTCTTAACTCCACCTCCAACTGGCGGTGGCGAGGGCGAAGTAGATCAAATACCATGGATCATAATACCAACGGCCATAACCCGGCCACGGAAGTGCAACGGCCCAAACGTCGTCAATTTAGCCCGTCGTACAAGTTGCGCATTCTCAAAGAAGCCGACCAATGCCACTCCTCAGCCGAACGAGGTGCACTTTTGCGCCGAGAAGGGTTGTACTCGTCGAACCTGAAGACGTGGCGACGCCAACTTGAACGCGGTGAACTCGATGGGGCCAAGCCAGGCCGCAAGCCGAAGACGGATGCTGAGAAAGAAGTGATTCAGCTACGTCGGGAGAATGAGCGGCTCAAGCGCAAACTGGAACAGGCCGAGACCATAATCTCGGTGCAAAAAAAACTCTCACAACTACTTGGTCTCGACCAGAGCGACGGCAACAGATGATGCATCAGGCCAAACAACTCTGCCAAACGATGCCGACCCGCGCCTCATGCCAGGCCCTCGGCATTCCGCGCAGCAGCTTCTATCGCTGGCGACAGCCCCGGCCAAAGGTCGAAAAACCGGCCAGGGTGCGCACTCCGGCCCGGGCCTTGCAGCCTTCGGAGCGTACCGAAGTGCGACATCTACTCAACAGCGAGCGCTTCTGCGACCAGACGCCGCGGCAGGTCTGGGCGTGTTTGTTGGACGAGGGACGCTACTACTGTCACTGGAGAACGATGTATCGCATTCTGGATGATCATGCCGAGACACGGGAACGGCGCAACGTGCTCCGGCATCCGGTTTATCACAAGCCAGAGCTGTTGGCAACAGGTGCTAACATGTTGTGGTCATGGGATATAACGAAGCTTCGTGGCCCATCAAAAGGGGTTTACTACCACCTCTACGTGATCCTCGATGTCTACAGTCGCTATGTGGTTGGATGGAGCTTGGCCGCTTGGGAATCGGCCGAGATCGCAGAAGCATTGATCGAGACGAGTTGCCAGCGACAGGGTATTGATCCAGGTCAGTTGACCATCCATGCAGACCGGGGTCCGTCAATGACCTCGAACACGGTAGCCGAATTGATGGTTCGCCTCGGCGTGTGCAAGACGCATTCGCGCCCCCATGTCTCGAATGACAATCCGTATTCGGAGGCCCAATTCAAGACGATGAAATACAGACCGGATTATCCGCATCGTTTTGGCAGCCAGCCGGATGCGCGGCATTGGTGCCATGGGTTTATGCACTGGTATAATCATGAGCACTACCACAGCGGTCTGGGCCTGTTGACGCCTGCGATGGTGCATTTCGGTGAGGCCGAACAGGTTCGAATGCAACGTCGGGCGATTCTCGAAGCAGCCTACCGTAGAAATCCAGAGCGCTTTGTTCGAGGGCTGCCAGTGGTGGTCGAGTTGCCGTCATCGGTGTGGATCAACAAACCAGAAACCAAAGAAAAGGAGTTGTTATTGCGTTGTGGTAATGTGGTCAACAAGGATAAGTGCGGTGGCATGGAAGCGGTTGTCCATATTTCCACAACCCAACCGTGCGGATCCAGCAATACACTTGGATCCGAGTCTGATTTCTAAGCAAAAAGTGTCTCAAAGTCGTTGACACATACCGATAGGGGTTCAAACGTGCCGGTCGGTGCTTGGCCGCCTCAAAGGGCCGCTCCGGTAGCGGCCTCAACATCGGCTGCTCTTGGGCAAAGGCTTGGCCGATACGCTGAGGCTGGCCCTTAACCTGACGGTCTTGGTCACGTAGACAACACTGCGCCAAATACGTGTTCAAGGCCTCAAAGCTGTCAAACTCGGGCACCGGCACCAAGAAGTTGCGACGCACAAAGCCGACACCATGTTCGACCCCTCCCTTCTCGTGACCCTGTCCCGGTGTACAGAAACGCGAGTCAAAGAGATAATAGCTGCGGAAGACAATGAAGCTGCGCTGCTCTTCACGGTTACGGCCTTCAAGTACCCGGGCAACGGCGGTCGTGAGATTGTCATAGGTAATGCGATGGGGTACGCCGCCAAAGGCAGCAAAAGCCCTAACATGGGCATCAAAGAAGACCTCCTGGCGTTGCGAGGGCGCAGCCATGACAAACAAGCGACGGGAGTAGCACAGGCGCATGACAAATAGCTGCACAGTTTGCCTCTTGCCCGAGATGATGGCCTCGGCCTCTCCCCAATCGACTTGGGCATCAATGCCAGGATCGAACTCAAGGGGAAGGAAGACGGCTCTTTTTTTGTTGCGTGCACGAAGCTGGCTCACATAACGCCTGACACTGGACTCACTGCCTTTGTAGCCTTGTGCTCGGAGCCTTTGAAAAATGCGCCGGGCCGTATAGCGCTGCTTACGCGGCAAGTGGACATTGTCGGCGAGTAAGGCTTCGATACGCGCTTTGAATGCCCCCAAAACGGGTGCGGGCCGGGGGTGTCGTAGCGTGTAGGGTTGAGCTTCTGGGTCGGCCAGGGCTTTGCGCACAGTCTTTCGGCTATGGCCGAAGTCTCGGGCAATCTGTCGGATACTTTTTTGCTCAATGAAGTAGGCACGTCGGATGGCTTCGCGTTGGTACACGTTAATCATCTCCATCTCGGCTAAGGGGTGGACGAAGCAGCGGAAGTGGTGTCATTCCGCTCGGGACGTCTGATGATAGCCAAGACTAGGGGTTAGGTGGTCCCCTTTTCAATTATCAAACTTCGAAGGGGTGGGTCCCTTTTAGATTAGCAAAAACAGCTTGACACATACCGCACTACGTCCGATGATCTCCTCGGTCAGACGTATGAATAAAGGCGCACCAACGACGGTCTCCAGTGCATATTCCAGACGTGTCTGTTGAGAAGTACGCTCGATTTCGTAGATGAGTACGTCTGAGGAAACGAGCGTGATATGGCCTGTTTTGACAAAATCAAGTACTTGCAGGATAGCTTCGGCCTCACGGCGAATCCGCTCTTGGGAGAGATCATCCAGAGGGCGTTGCAGACTACAGTTATCGAGGTAGACGTTCATGCCCAAAAGCTACAAACTTGTCTCGGGACTCACAATCGCGAAAACGTATAACGGCCCAAGTTCAGCCGACCTGGGCTGAGGGGAAGACACCTTAATCGTGCACAAAGTCACTCGCCCCGGATAGGCTGGAACGGCCAACGCCCTGGGTCGGCTGTAACGGTTGTTACGCCGCCGTTACCTGAGCCTGACAATCCCAATATGCCACACCAATGCCACCACCCCCATACCAATGCCCCTTGGGACACTCCTGCCAATACTGGAACCGACGACCCGTACGCTCGGCAAACTCCAACAGCTTCGACGTTACATGTGCATTGTCGCCGATGACTACCGCGCCCTCTGACAACTTACCTTCGATGACCCCGTACTCTCGCTCCTCGTACTCGGCTGAATGGTCGCTGTCGTTGATGAACATATCGATGGACTCTTCGAGCGCTCTCAGCGATTCGATTGAATCACCATAGAGGATCTCTCCAACGCTGGCATAAGGCCCTTGCAGAAAGTAGCCCGCCCTGGGTTGAATATCGGTGCCATAGTACCGGCCTCGATGCCCCTCTTGATGGTTGCGAAGCAGAGCCGCCGTGAGCACACAAGAACCGAGTCCTTTGTCAACGCCAGTTTCGATAACAACGGCCGGCTTCAGGATGCGAACCAAGGCATACCATCCGGCTCGTTTGCCATAACGGATCTCTGGATCTGAAAATGGGCCGTCTGGACCCGATTGACTCAACCGTTGAAGATGCCGACGCAGATCAGGGTCCTGTTCGAGTTCTTCGATAAAGGCCATTGCATCGGCTTGCTTGGTATCGGTGACCGAAGCGATGAAGGCGGCGAGGTAGGCTTTGTTGAGCGGCGTCAGGTCATAGGTGAAATTGGTGTACTCTTTTGAAGTAAGCAACCAGCGCAGTGATGCTTTGAGTTGAGCAAAAAGAGGCGGCGCGATCAGTTTGAGCCGGAGGATAGCAAAGAGAAGACGGCCCAGTAGGGGCACGCGTCCCAACTGCCTCACTCTGGATTTAATGCTCATAGATTTGGTCTTGAATTTTAGAGTCGTCCTTCTGGCATTAATTAGACCATTTGACAAATCGGCTGGTTGGTTCATTCCGGCTGTGTTGATGAAGAAATGGAAGACAAAAAGGTGCCTAAATGAAGCAGGGACATAGGAGTTTATCGTTGAAAGAGTTCACGCGCGAGCACAAGATTTGGGCTGGTCTGGGAGTTCGAAAGTTGAAATCGAGCACGTCATTTGGCAAGGCGGTGTAACGGCCCCAGTTCAGGCGCGTAGGGCTAACGGCACAAGATAGCCAACGACTACAAGACACACCCACCGAAAATGACAGAACCCCTAACGCCCTACGTCGCTTGCAACGGTTGTTATGTGGCTAAAGACAAACGCGATACAAAACATACCAAGTAACCACTGCCAATTCCAACCGGCACCCCTTCAAGGCCAAACCGCCGCATGGCGAGATGACGAGACAGACGGCTCTGGGGACAACAGGCCCAATGCCGACCGGCACCTGATCAAAGACCACCCTGGGCCGGCGAGGCCGTCAAGACGGCCCACCCAACCGAAGCCGCAAAGACTGGTTGAGGTAAGCAAAACGTGAGGCCAACCCCAAGCGGCTGGCGTGCCACATAACGGACCAAGTTCAAGTGCGCAGGGCTGAGGCCGAAACATAAAGGGCGGCTGGAAATCACATACACTTCAAACGGCTAAACCCCAACGCCCTGAGTCGCTTGTAACGGGTGTTAGGCGGCACCGACGGCGACGAACCCACTTACCTTGAAATGCATCAACTGAGTACCCCGAGCACGCTGACAGACGCGCCCACATGCCAGCACCGGCCTGGCTCAAAGGGGCAATACCGCACCGTTGGTGACGCACACCCTTCATCTCTTCAGTGCGCCGGTACGCGGCATCAAAAGCCGTGCACAACAAGACCGCGCCCACTGAGACGAGCCCACGGCCGAGGTTCACCCTTTGAGCGTCTGATCACAGCCCAGGCCCCTAAGCCAGAGTTAGCGCAGGTGGTGTCCGCATAACGGCCCAAGTTCAGCCGAACCGGGCTGAGGGAAAACTACTCAAATCGTGCACAAAGTCACTCGCTCCCAGTCGTCAGCACAGAAACCAGCGCCCTGTGTCGGCTGGAACGGTTGTTATACCACCCAAGCGAGAGCGTGTATTTCTGCATACTTCTACTTCCCTCGCTGCGTCTAATGCACGTTTCAATCTCTATGATAATGGCCCTCCGAGATGCCGACGCATCTACTGACGCTGAGCAAAGCGGATCTGCTTCTCCGTTACAACTACAAAACTTCCTGACAACCGATCTGCATATTCCCCCAGCAATACCCGCAATACCCGAATCTTGTTGGCACTACGTTCATCCTCCAATCGGAGCAATATCACACCCTGATGTCGATGACCGTGACGATAGACATAGGTGCCGAAATCCTTGTCATTGGTGATCACGATCCGGTCTGAAGACTCGGCCAATTCAAGCAGTGGCAAGTCCTTCTGCCCTCGGACTTGGTCATATACCGAATATACGTCATGACCCAAGCCTTCAAGCCATCGTGCAACAGCCGGACCCGTACATTCATCAACGAGAAAACGCATCGGCTTAGGCTGAAAGCGTCAGAGGCATATAGCTAGAATCAGCCACCGTTCGAGAGGCAAAAAGCAGACAGGCGTGGATATCCTCAGAGGTGAGATGGTGGTATTCTTCTAGGACTTCTTGCTCGCTTGCTCCATGTGCAAGAAGTCCTAGAATGAATTCTACGGTTAACCGAGTACCTTTAATAACCGGCTTGCCGAGCATGACTTGGGGATTGAGTACGATACGATCAAGGAGTTGGTCGTCAGGCATGGGTTTGGGAGCGTTGGGTCCTGTGAACTACGGATTAGGGCTTATATCTATTCTCGGCTCTTGGGTTCTCCCCGCTCATTTCCTGGTGGTATAACGGCCCCAGTTCAGGCGCGTAGGGCTAACGGCACAAGATAGCCAACGACTACAAGACACACCCACCGAAAATGACAGAACCCCTAACGCCCTACGTCGCTTGCAACGGTTGTTATGTGGCTAAAGACAAACGCGATACAAAACATACCAAGTAACCACTGCCAATTCCAACCGGCACCCCTTCAAGGCCAAACCGCCGCATGGCGAGATGACGAGACAGACGGCTCTGGGGACAACAGGCCCAATGCCGACCGGCACCTGATCAAAGACCACCCTGGGCCGGCGAGCAAGACAAGACGGCCCACCCAACCGAAGCCGCAAAGACTGGTTGAGGTAAGCAAAACGTGAGGCCAACCCCAAGCGGCTGGCGTGCCACATAACGGCCCAAGTTCAGGTGCACAGGGCAAACAGCAGAAGATAAACAAGGGCTGCAAAACACGCCCTGCCGACCAAGCCGAAACCCCAACGCCCTGGGTCGGCTGGAACGGTTGTTATACACCATAGCGCTACGGACCGAACTTGATCGAGTTCAGCTACATGCTTCAAAGCACATGTCCTTGTGTCACCTCAGCTTCTCTTTCTGCTCGACTCCTTCGTATCTTCAGTACTGTTTCGGCTGAAAACAACGAGTTTGCTACACCTCACCATGTAGATAAAATGTACATCGACCAACGCACCGGAAAACAATGCGTTCGAGAACGCAAAAAGCACGAATCAAGTCGCCCAACCGCTGATATATCTCAAGTTGTGCAAATTCGTCGACATGCTATGAGATCGTTTGTGGTCGCCCTCGCCTTGTTGTTGACCGGCCTCTGGTCCGAACTCGCCGGTCAGGATGCCCCATCTCAGGGCCGTCAGGTATGGACTGAGGCTTTGGCACTCGTCTCGACCAAGATCCATGTGCCGGAAAACTATGATCCAATGCAAGAGTATCCGCTGCTTATTGCGCTGCATGGTTTCGGGAGCTCAGCCGAGCTATTTGGACGTATTGCATCTCACTTTACCGAAAAGGGCTTCATCGTTGCACTCCCGGAAGGAGCCTATTCGGTGCTGATTGAGGATCACATCGGCCGAGACTGGTTCCTACACCAGCCCCCTACAGAATGGAGTGACCTCCGGCTTCGTGCCCTCCGACTAACGGCTCAGAGTCAACTGCCGAGCGTGCTAGCAGAACTGAAGCGAGAGCACAAGATCAGCCAAGCTTATCTATTGGGTTTCTCGCAAGGCGGCATCGTGGCATACTACTCAGGAATCACGCACCATCAAGACTTTGACGGTATCATAATCTTCGGGTCTGTGCTGTTCGTGGAATGGATGGCTCCTGAAACGCTAGCCGAGGGCCGTGAGATACCTGTACTGATCTTTCAGGGTACGGAAGACGACCTAGTCCCTACCTCAATGGCCGAGTCAACACGTGACCTCCTCGTCGGCCATGGCTACACTGTCACGTATCGCGAATTCACTGGTGGTCACAGCGTGCCTCCGGAATTATTGAGTTCGGCCATCGACTGGATTCATGTTCGCCTTGATGACAACTGAGGTAACCCCATTTTTGGATAAGCCTGTCACCTACGGAGTCGCCCATGTTGAATCTTCCTCTACCCTCCACTAAATCTGCTGCACTAGCAGGTGCATGGGTGTCTTGCCTCTGCTTGCTTTCTCTGCTGCCACCTCTGCAGGTGAACGCCCAAAGCGAATCGAAAACCCCGGTGGCTATCTCCAGAGGTGAAGTTGACTTGCATGGTTGGCTCTTCGAAGCCAGCGTCGACTCTACTGCACCCATCGCGATCCTGCTTCATGGTTTCCCGGGGGGCCCTAATGACCCTCTTGGGCTAGGTAGTGAACTAGCCGCACGAGGTGTCCATGCGCTGGCATTCAACTTCAGTGGCACCCACGCGAGCGGAGGTGAGTTCAGCATGCGAACCTCACAATTCGACATAGCCGCTGCGGTAGCCTTCGTACGTGACACGGCCAATGTAAGTCGATTTCGAATTGATCCCGAACGCATTGTATTGGGAGGATGGAGCTTTGGAGGCCTCATGGCCATGACATTCGCCTCCAACCACGACTTTCCCAAGTGGGTCATCGGACTTGCACCAAGTGATGGGGGTAAGATCGCCCGAGACATAGAAGCTAATTCTGATCTCGAAGCGGCATACCGGCAGGCATTCGCTGACTTAGCCGAGAATGGTATTGTTCGATCAACAGATGGGTTGGACGAGTTGTTGCGAGATCCTGCACCATGGGATCTACGTCTAGCAGCTCCCAGGTTAGCCGACCGAAAGATCTTCATTGCCAGTGGAATCGATGATCTAGATACGCCATTGGAAACAGAGATCCTACCGTTCTATCGTGAACTGAAGGCCTCAGGGAGTAGCTCAGTTGTGCTCTACACTTACCACACAAATCACACGTTCGCCGGTGCTGTGGAGCAGGTTGCCTCGGAGATCGTAGCCTGGCTAAACACATACTGATCGTAGAAGCGCCATCATACCTCTGTTATACCTTAGTCAGGCGACTTCGGCGGCTTAGCTTATTGGTTCTGAGAATAATCGTTTAGGCTCTATATTTCCGATGTGGGATCTGCTGAAGGTATTTTCTCAGAGCGCATTCAATGGTGTATAACGGACCAAGTTCAAGTGCGCAGGGCTGGGGGCTCACGATTTCGGTCCCGCAAAAAGTCACACGCACGAAGTCGCAAGTGCAAACAACAACGCCCTGAGTCGCTTGTAACGGTTGTTAGGCGGCACCGACACCGGTGAACCCACTTACCTTGAAACACGACACTCCAGCACCCCGAAAACGCTGACTGACGCGCCCACATGCCAGCACCGGCCTGACTCAAAAGGGCAATACCGCACCGTTGGTGACGCACACCCTTCATCTCTTCAGTGCGCAGGCACACGCCCACCAAGCACCGGCACCGGAGAGGATCGCCCTGAATGAGGCGACTTCTTCATCGAGGCCGCCCCTTCCCCATGAGGGGCCGAGGCAAAGCAAGCGTTTCGGGGCTGGTCTAGCGCAGGTGGTGTCCGCATAACGGCCTAAGTTCAGGTGCGCGGGGCTGGGGGCACACCAATTCGGTCGCGCTGGAAGTCACCCACACGAAGTCGCAAGTACCAGCCCCAACGCCCTGTGTCGCCTGCAACGGTTGTTATACGCCATAGCTCAGAGTATGCAACATTGTTGAGTTGCATAGGGCAAAATTCGGCTTTCGAGCAAGACATCTTCCCTTAAATCGGGGTTAATATCGGTCTGTTTGGAGCACTTTGTCGTGTACTCTGGCCATAGCTGAGCACGTCAACAGTAAATAATCTCCCCTTCTGCATGAGCTAAGCTGCCCTGCTCCCAACGGGAAGGCTGATTCAACGCTTGATTTCGGCGCTATCGCAGCTTATTCTTTTGACGAGCAGAGACAACAGTCCCTTTCGGCCTGAACCCTAATCATTGCCCTGTGCCTCGTATTTCCACCTTCTTTGGCATTACGATCTACATGTACTTCGCAGATACCCATCGTCATGCCGCTCCCCACTTCCACGCCAAGTACAGCGGCAACGAGGCGGTCTACTCTATACCTGACGGAGACCTCCTGGCCGGATCACTTCCCAAACGCCAGCAAAGACTCGTTCAAGGATGGGCCACGCTTAGGGCCAGAGAACTGGAACAAGCCTGGCAGCGTGCCGTCAACATGGAGCAGCCCGGTCACGTTGAACCCTTGAAATGAGCAACAATTCGATGAGCCTGCTTTCCGCTGAACCCACATCCAAGGTACTGCCCATGTTGCCTCGCATCGTCAACGTAGAGGCAGAGCCAGCAACGTGGACTGTGCTTGCTACCTTTGCCACAGGAGAAAAACGGCGCTTTGATCTCAGCCCCTTGCTCAGTCGCGGTGTCTTTCGAGGGATTGCAGATGCCGAGGCATTTTTGGCTGTCAAAGTAGATGAGATGGGAGGTCTAAGTTGGCAAGCCGGAGCAGACCTTTCAAGGGACACGATATACCTAGCCGGAGAGCCGGCCTCGTGAGCATCTCAGGGTGCATTTTCGAGATCAGGCAGATTACTGGTGATCAGCTGTGCCCGCTTTCTGACTGTGGGAGTTGAACAGGCATTTTCTCGAAGCTCGGCGATGGCGTATAACGGCCCAAGTTCAGGTGCACAGGGCTGAGGGCACACCTTGCCGGTCGCGCTGAAAGTCGCATGCACGAAGTCGCAAGTTAAACAACAACGCCCTGCGTCGCCTGGAACGGTTGTTATATAGCACTGTCGCGCCAACTATACCACTTCACCGACCAACAGGCACCTCGACTTAGAATGCACGCCGAACGGCGACAGGCAGGAGACGGACGGCCCCTGGGACAACAGAGCATTGACAACCGGCACCCGAATAACGTCGCTCCTGGGCCGGCGAGGTCGTCAAGACGGCCCAGCCTGAACGAAGCCGCAAGGACTGGCCCAGGAGGGCTGAACACATACGCCGACCTCAACCGGGTGGCGTGTCTATATAACGGCCCAAGTTCAGGTGCGCAGGGCTGGGGGCAGACCAACTCGGTCGTGCAAAAAGTCACGCGCACGAAGTCGCAAGTTAAACCCCAACGCCCTGCGTCGCCTGGAACGGTTGTTATGCGGCTAAAGCCAAGAGCGTCCCAAAAACATACAAAAAAACTGACCGCCAACCGGCACCATACGCCAAAGACGAGCCGCCGGCCGGCGGCAGGGCCGAGAAGAGGTCCGGCCCCAACCGAAGCCTCGCCTCACCGAGTGGCACAGCAGGCAAAGCCGACACGGGGCCGGCGAGACCGAAGAGACGGCCCCCTTGCCGAAGCCGCGAGAGCCCACCCAATAGGGCAAAACATGGAAGCCGGCACCAAGCGGCTGGCGTGCCGCATAACGGCCCAAGTTTAGCTGCGCAGGGCTGAGGGCATCTGATTTCGGTCGCGCAAAAAGTCGCACGCACAAAGGCGCAAGTACAAACCCCAACGCCCTGAGTCAGCTGGAACGGTTGTTATACGCCGTACTGATTAGCTATAAAGCCTTTTCTTCCTACATTTGACCGTCCCGAAAACTTGACATGCGTTACCTCATGAGGTAATTCATAGCTCGGTTCTTTGTTTTCAAAAATTATCACCTGCTGATCGAGCTCAGTACCACTTAGATCAAAGAAATAAGCATTTTGCATGTCCATTGGTACCTCCTCGTTGTCCTCTTGCTCAGTTCCTCGATAGTTTGTAAGCGGTGAGTCAAAGACAACAAAACCAGGATGGGGTAGTTCTCTTTCCCTGCAGAAGCGCATAAGGGCAATAAAGTGTAATAGTTAAGATTTAATCTGACAGTTTCCGTACACTGCATCTCAACCCAACAAGAGGACTGTCAGATGTCAAACGAAGAGAAGATCATCAAAAACAAACTCGGCCTTCTGAATCTCGCCCAAACGCTGGGCAATGTCAGTCAGGCCTGCAAAGTCATGGGCTACTCCCGTGACAGTTTCTACCGATTCAAACAACTCTACGAACAAGGCGGCGAGGTCGCCCTTCGAGAGATCAGTCGCAAGAAACCCGTCATCGCAAACCGTGTCTCGCCCGAGATCGAAGAGGCCGTCGTTGACTTTGCCATTGAGCAGCCAGCCTATGGTCAACTCCGGGTGTCGAATGAGCTAAAGAAACGAGGGCTGTTTGTCTCCCCAGGTGGCGTGCGCTCGATCTGGCTCCGTCATGACCTGGAGGTGTTCAAAAAGCGCTTGAAGGCGCTGGAGGCCAAGGTCGCCCAGGAAGGCTTGATCTTGACAGAAGACCAACTCAGAGCACTCGAGCGTGCCAAAGAAAAAAAGGAGGCTCACGGCGAGATCGAGACCCATCATCCGGGCTATCTCGGTGCCCAAGACACCTACTACGTAGGTACCGTCAAAGGGGTGGGTCGTATCTACCAGCAGACCTTTATCGACACCTACAGCCGGGTGGCCTTTGCCAAGCTCTATGATCGCAAGAACGCACTCGTCGCCGCCGACGTGCTCAACGACCGGGTTGTACCCTGGTTCGAAGAGCAAGACATCCGGCTGCTGCGTATCCTGACGGATCGTGGCACGGAGTACTGCGGCAATCGTGAGCACCACGAATATCAGCTCTACCTAGCCATCGAAGACATCGATCACAGCCGGACCAAGGCCCGTCGGCCACAGACCAACGGTATTTGTGAACGGCTCCACAAGACGATGCAGGATGAGTTCTACGCCGTCGCCTTCCGCAAGAAGGTCTACACCAGTCTCGAACAACTTCAGCAGGACTTGGATGAATGGCTCACGTGGTACAATACTGAACGGACGCACTCTGGTCGGTACTGCTACGGCAAGACGCCGATGGAGACGTTCATGCAGTCGAGGGCGTTAGCCAAAGAGAAAGAACTGGATCGGATGTATCAGGTGCCAGGTGTTCCTGCCGCATAACTCACCTTTGTCAGATTAAGTCTTGACCACTACAACTTATCCGTCGTAAACCGACTGAAATGACCGTTCATCAAGTGGGATACCTCTGGTTGTTTGATCCCCAAAAGCACCCCAATCTCGCGTTGCTTAAGCCCGGTATTGGCTAGCAGCTTGTAAACATGGTAACCGATCAAACCGCGGGCTTGGAGCTCCTCAGCCTCATCTAAGCCCATGTCGGCATAGATGTTACCGCCACTTGGCTGATGTTGTATTTTCTCACTCATGCTTGGCAAGCTGTTTGGCCTGTTGATATCGTCGTTTGATCAACTCCACCTCCTGTTTTGGCGTCTTGATGCCGGACTTTGATTTTTTCTGAAACGCATGCAGGACATCTATGTACAGGACAAAACATTTAGAGCGGGCCCCAATCGAGTCTGAATTTGGGGATGTTGGTTGAGCAATATCGTACGCAGATGATCCAACCCATAGCGAAATATACTCCGCGAGCGCCGACCATGCTTCTTGACCGGCAAGGCTTTGTGATTTTCATGCAGCCACACCCCAACCAACGTGGCCCAAACAAAGGCCAGTGCCAAAATCGAGAGCAATCGCTCAACACGTTCAGGCCGGGTCAGATGGGTCGCTTCAAAATCGAAACCTCTGGTTTTCAAAGCCCCAAAAAGTGTTTCAATTTGCCATCTCTGCGCGTACAATGCCAAGGCTTGAGAAGGACGTCCATTGGTGACCAGGATCAACAAGTCATCGATGCCTTTAGCGGCTTTGGCCAAACGCAGGCCGACCACATAAAGGTCATGACCATAGACTTGGCGACGTCTGAGCAATCGCCGACTTTGTCCAACAGCCAAGTCTTGGAAGCATTGCCACGCTGCGGGGTCGGTAATCTTAGCCCCGATTTGAGCACGTCGCCGGATGCGAATGACGAAGTTTACTTCATGCTCAATGAGGTATCTAAACCATTGTTGTCCAATGAATTCCCGGTCGCAGAGCAAGACTTGAATCTGGCTGGGCTTGAGCAGTTCAAACAGGCGCGTGAGCAACTGAGTACGTTCTTTGGTCGAGGAATTGCCTTTCTTGCCCATACAGGGCGCTTTTGTCAACATGGTCCAAAGAATTGGGATGGCGATGCCTTTGTAGGAGATGGCAGCCACCAGCAGATTGATGTTGCTTTTGCCGAGTTGCCAATTGGTGCGATCCAGTGTGAGAATGAACCGCTCTTGGGGCAAAAGTGCGAGGATGAGAACACCCAAATGGAGTTGGTCGATGTTGAATTGGGCAAAGAAACGGCGCAGTCTTCTATAGTTGGATTCGGTCTTGGCATTGGCGTTAATGAGCAAGGCCAGTTGCGTCAGATTCGTGGTTCTGAGTTTAATGATGCCGATGATGAGAGCAGCCGTGCAATAGGTTCTTGCACGATGCCAATTGAGCAGGGGTTGGATTCGAGTAAACAAAGCGTTAATCTGCATTCAGAGACTGGTTGGTTTAGCGATTTTGTTTGAGGTTTTAGCACCAGCAAACTACATCCTAAATCGGAATCAGTCTCTATTTTTGTTTAATTTCATTTTATCAAGGACTTAACCCTGTTTTGTCCTGTACAGAGGCAGGACATAGATATTTTGACCAAGTCGAACGGCGACGACAGTTCTGTAGGCGTCTTTATCGTATCGAACAGCGATTTCAAAGACGCCGCTTCCGACCCCGCGAAACGGCTTAGTTTTCGCTGGCATCTCTCCGAACTGGATCAGTTGTAGTTCATCACCGATGATTTTGCGAGCCTTTTCGGGAAAGGTACGAATGTTTTTGAGCGCATCGCCAAGCCAGACGACTTGGCGGCGTTTAGGCAAATGGGTCAACGGGGTTTAGGTCAGTTTCGCTGAATATATAGGAAACTTACTATATTATCAAATCTGACGGGCAAGACATTGCAGAGTCGGCTTTGAAAAAAGATCGGCACTGCTATTCAGAGCGGTATAACGGACCAAGTTCAAGTGCGCAGGGCAACGAGCAGAAGATAACCAAAGACTGAAAAACATGCCCACCTACCAAAGCCAAAATCCCTAACGCCCTGCGTCGCTTGTAACGGTTGTTAGGCGGCACCGACGGCGACGAACCCATTCCCTTGAAATGCATCAACTGAGTACCCCGAGCACGCTGACAGACGCGCCCACATGCCAGCACCGGCCTGGCTCAAAAGGGCAGTGCCGCACCGTTGGTGACGCGCACCCTTCATCTCTTCAGTGCGCCGGTACGCGGCATCAAAAGCCGTGCACAACAAGACCGCGCCCACTGAGACGAGCCCACGGCCGAGGTTCACCCTTTGAGCGTCTGATCACAGCCCAGGCCCCTAAGCCAGAGTTAGCGCAGGTGGTGTCCGCATAACGGACCAAGTTCAAGTGCGCAGGGCTGGGGGCTCACGATTTCGGTCCCGCAAAAAGTCACACGCACGAAGTCGCAAGTGCAAACAACAACGCCCTGAGTCGCTTGTAACGGGTGTTAGGCGGCACCGACGGCGACGAACCCACTTACCTTGAAACACGACACCCGAGCACCCCGAAGACGCTGACTGACGCGCCCACATGCCAGCACCGGCCTGGCTCAAAAGGGCAATACCGCACCGTTGGTGACGCACACCCTTCATCTCTTCAGTGCGCCGGCACACGCCCACCAAGCACTAGCACCGGAGAGGATCACCCTGACTGAGAAGGCTTCTTCATCGAGGCCGACCCCATGAGGTGCCGAGGCAAAGCGTAGCATTGGGGAAGCAGTCTGCGCAGGTGGTGTCCGCATAACGGCCCAAGTTCAGCCGACTTGGGCTGAGGGGAAACTACCAAAGCCGTGCACAAAGTCACTCGCCCAAGTGCGGCTGGAACGACCAAAGCCCTGGGTCGGCTGGAACGGTTGTTATACGGCGTCAATGCGCCAGGATCTCAAAACTGGAACGCGACCGAGCCGTTAAACCCTCCGATATCGCTCGCCAATGGGAGGTCGGCTTGTCCTGTTCGTCGTAGAAGGACGAAATCGCTCGACCCGTGCTGCTGGCATTCTCCAAATAGAACAGAATCATCTCATGTCGCCGGGCTTCATCTGGCACCATCAGAAATCTTGACATCATCAACTCATCCTCTAGTTCGAAACCCTTTGACCGAACAAAACGCGCCGTCAGTGCCCCTTCCCCCTTTGGGTTTTTAAGCTCCGATTCTGCATTGCTGTAAGCCCATGTGTTCTGTCGGAAACGGTACCCACCCAACGTTTCAGCTTGTGCAAAACTATAGTTGTATGTATGGGTGTTGTCCGGCAGAAACCCCTCAAACTGAAAAATAAACAGCCGCTCAACCTTGCCGTCTGATTCGTCTATGAACACATGGCGCTCACCATAGGCAATCCCCTTTATGGTAAACTCGAACTTGCCCAGATAGACGAACGCGTCGGCCACTTGTACCCGGATCTCAGGGAGCGCTGTTGAGATTAGAATGTTGTCCTTAACCGTCCGCTCGGGTTGCAGTGGAGTTTCCGTTTGCCCGTACGCAGCCGGAAACAGCCCGAGCACAATGAGGCACAAAAACAGATATACAACACCTGTGTAGCGTTTGACGAGAAAGGAATGTTGAGAATGGATCATTACGATCTCCGGGACTATATCGGAAAGCTTAGGCAGCTAGATGAAAGCTGCAGAGCAAGTTGCAGTACACCACATAAGAGTCCAAGTTACACAGCCTTCCCCAAGGCATCGGCAATGTATTCGTTCAGGCTCTTGCCCGCCGCCTTGGCCCGAACATACACACGACGATGCAACGCCTTCGGCAAGCGAAGCATCAGCCGACCTGAAAACGTACGATCCGGCTCTTCTCCTCGTTCAGCACAGAATTCCAGATAATCATCAATGGAGTCACGAAACGCTGTCTCAATTTCCTCAACACTACGGCCCTGAAACGTCACTACATCACGCAGGTCCACAACCTCACCGTGAAACAGACCGGCTTCATCATCAAACTCGACACGTCCTGTATAGCCTTTGTATTGTAACATAGTTCTATTCCGGCCCAAAGCTGGCCTCTGTGAGAAAACGACGCACCGAGCGTACAGCCCCTTTATCGGTCTCCGGTTCAGGATGGGGTCGATGAAAAACCGCCCGCACCCCTTTGAGGGCCACCCGTACCCGCGAACCACGGCCTTCAGAGAGTTCAGCCCCAAGGGCAATGAACAGTTGTTCGATCCGACGCCAAGGGATGTCTGACCGCGTCGGCGTATCGAATATCGCCTTAAGGGTTCGTCGTTGTTTCGAGTTCAGTTTCACAGTGTCATGATAAGACACTACAATGCCGAATACAAGTACCTCTGATCTAGAGTTTCCCGGCTACGGTTTCGGTTCTACATCTTCAACGATGATCAAATACCCATTCGCAGCCGGATAGACGATGCCCACTACGTAGATCGTCTTGCCCAGGTATTCAAGAAGCTGTTGCTTGGCCTTTGATTGAGCGGGATGAAGCAGGTAAAGCACCCCATCACTACCGACCAAGACAGGAGAGTAATGGTGTTCTTGAATCATCTCAGCGCAGTACTCTGCTTCGGTATTGTTGTCGTCTGCTTTGACGAAGTAGCAGACCGGCTCAACAAGGGTTCCCCCCATACGAATGTTGACTCCAGGCGGATGTTGATGTGCGCTATCTTGATGTTGGGCAACGACTGGGCTGATGATCAGCGTCAGAGCTATGAAGCAAGCAGACTGAATCAGGGTGTTCTTAGATTGCATAGACCTGATGGTTTTTGAATTTGAGATTGTATGGAGTGGGTCGGGCAACACCCTTCAACAGCCGTATAACGGCCCAAGTTCAGCAGACCAGGGCTGACGACACAAGGTAACCAAAATCTGCAAGACACTCCCAGCAACCGAAGCCGAAACCCTAACGCCCTGGGTCGGCTGTAACGGTTGTTAGGCTTCAGTTGGCCAAGATTAGCTTCTGTGATCCTTCGGGCCGACCACCGACCTCGAGTACGGCAAAGTAAACTCCGCTGACTAGGCCGTGTTGACATTTAGCTTAATGTTCTTTGAATCCCTTTGCTCTGTGTCGCATTTTGTTACAAAAAACCTATGCGACGCTACGAAATCTCTGATCACAACTGGAACCGAATCAAAGACCTACTCCCCGGAAAACCCGGCGATGTCGGTCGAAGTGCCCAAGACAATAGAGGCTTCATCAATGCCGTACTCTGGATCGCCAGAAGCGGGGCCCCATGGCGCGATTTACCCGAACGCTTCGGCCCTTGGAACTCTGTTTTTCAAAGATTTAACCGTTGGGCCAAAAAAGGCGTCTGGCACCAGGTCTTTGAAGCCATGCAAGAGCCCGACCTAGAGTGGTTGATGATTGATTCAACCACGGTCCGGGCTCACCAACAAGCTGCTGGCCAAAAAAAAGCAACGCCGAGCGAGAGGCCCTAGGACGCAGTCGAGGTGGATTCACCACCAAAATCCATGCGGCCGTCGATGCACTCGGTAATCCCCTTCGATGCTTGCTTAGTGCAGGTCAACGCCACGATATCACACAAGCCGATAATCTGGTACAAGGGTATCAGACCGATGCCCTACTCGGTGATAAAGGTTATGACAGTAGCCCCTTCATCGAGACCCTAATGCAAGACCAAATTCAGGTTGTGATTCCAAGTCGCCGTAACTGTAAAGAACAAAGGAAGATAGATGAAAATCTATACAAGGATCGAAACAAGATCGAACGCTTCTTCAATCGACTCAAACACTATCGTCGTATTGCGACACGGTATGAGAAGACGGCCCGTAACTATTTGGCCTTCATCCATCTTGCAGCGACCATGATTTTGCTACTTTAATTGTCAACAGACCCTAGACCTGCCATTTCCAACTCTGTAATTCCATTTCCTTCCCTAACTGCACCCAACCACTTCTCCAAAACGAGCCGACCCAATACATCATAGACCAGAAATCGGCCCAGTCCTGAATCGGATAGTTCATACTCGAAATGAGCATGACCAACCACAGGATTGGGGTATACTCCTAATCTTGCAGCAGCCGGTGTACCCCACTCAGGTTCATTTCCAATGGGATTGGGTACGCCGTACTCCTCACTGTCGATCCGAGCAAAGATCAGCCGTCTACCAGTCCCTCCGCCCTCAGAAAAACCGCCGCCGACAAGACCAACGCCATGGGCAAATGCTATCCCCCCTGGAACTGCACTGTAAACTTCAATGCCTTTGATGGTTGTCTCTACGGTATCAGTCGAAATTGTGATCTCTTCAAGGAGCGTGTAGAAATACATTCCATAGTCCGAAGAAGCCCACGTATTGAAGTTGGCGTCAAGTCGTGCATATTCCGACACATCTCGTCCAGTGATTCCGATTGATCCCGTCCACCGATTCCGACGCATCTCGTCCAGTGATTCCGATTGATCTCGTCCACTAGCCAGACGGTGTGACAATCTTGGCAACTGGAGCATCAGAGACGAACCAACGACGCTGACAAACTCCGCTGATTCACAGCGGTTATGTGCATGGTCTTGTGTACCCGGCCCCCGGCCGGTGCCTTTCACTAACCATGCCTCATCATGCCGACTCCGCGTTTGTCTATGCGTAAGATCAAAGAGATTCTTCGACTCAAGTATCAATGCCAACTCAGCCATCGAAAGATTGCCCAATGCCTAGGGACATCGCATTCGACCATTGGCGATTATGTCCGACGTGCGGCTATCGCCGGATATACATGGCCCCTGCCGGAGTCGCTCACCGAAGCAGAACTTGATGCCCAGCTTTTTAAGCCCAATACAACCAATACTAAACGACCTACGCCGGATTGGGTCTGGGTACATAAAGAGCTACGTGGCAAAGGCGTTACCTTGGCGCTCTTGTGGCAGGAGTACAAGCTGCAATATCCTGATGGCCTGCAATACAGCAGGTTCTGTGATTACTACCGTAGCTGGCGCGGACAACTCGACCTGGTCATGCGACAAGATCACAAGGCCGGTGAGAAGCTCTTTATCGATTATGCGGGCATGACCGTCGGGGTCATTGATCCGCAAACAGGCCAAGAGCGTCAGGCCCAAGTCTTTGTGGCCGTGCTCGGAGCCAGCAACTATAGCTACTGCGAAGCAACATGGACACAATCTTTGCCAGATTGGATGGCCTCACATGTTCGGGCCTTTGCCTTTTTTGGTGGTGTACCAGAACTCGTTATCCCGGATAACCTCAGATCTGGCGTTGACAAAGCCCACCGATATGAACCGGAACTCAACCGGACGTATGCTGACCTAGCCCAACATTATGGCGTGGCCGTCATGCCAGCACGGGTACGTAAACCTCGTGACAAAGCCAAGGTCGAAGCCGGCGTTGGCATCGTAGAACAACAGATCTTGGCCCCGCTTCGCCACCGACAGTTCTTCAGTCTTGATGACCTCAACGATGCTCTAGCCGAAGGCCTTCAACGGCTCAATGAACAACCCTTCCAAAAACTGCCTGGTTCACGTCGAACGCAGTTTGAACAGTTCGACCAACCGGTGCTCAAGCCGCTGCCCGAACAGCCATATCTATACGCAGAATGGAAGAAGGCCCGTGTCAACGTCGACTGCCATATTGAGCTTGACCGACATTACTACAGTGTGCCGTATCAACTGGTTAAAAAACAGTTGGATGTCCGATATAATGCCCACACCGTTGAGTGCTTCCATAAAGGAACTCGGGTAGCCTCGCATCTACGCAGTCCTTATCAAGGTCGCCACACCACCAATAAGGCCCATTTACCACGTTCGTTCCGCGAATATGCCAGTTGGACACCCGAGCGGATCATGGATTGGGCGGCCAAGATCGGCCCACATACTCGGCAATGGACACAAAAGGCCATCGAATCACGTGCCCACCCCTTGCAAGCCTATCGCAGTTGCTTGGGCGTGTTGCGGCTGAGTAAAGCCTATGGGTCAGACCGGCTGGAGGCCACCTGCCGACGGGCTCTAGCTCTACAAAGCTATAGTTATCGATCCATTGAGTCGATTCTAAAAAAAGGCCTTGACCAACTCCCTTGTGAACCCACTACTGAAGAATTACCCCCGATCCAACACCGCAATATTCGTGGGCCGGGCTACTACCGTCGAGAACCCACTGAGCCTCAGTGGGCGACCCCTAACCCGTCGTCACTGCTGGAATCCGGCATAGCTACAGGTGATGGCACAACCTTAGAGGTGTATGCTACAACATCCAACCTTCGACAAACTCCAACGACTGCGACTAACCGGCATGATCGCGGCCTGGAAGGAACAGAGTGAACTCCCCGAGATTGGCCAACTGAGCTTTGAAGAACGTCTCGGCCTCCTAGTCGATCGTGAACTCACTGAACGCGAATCGCGCAAGCTCAAAAGCCGACTCCGGGCCGCCAAACTTCGGCAACAAGCCTGCTTCGAAGATATTGATTATCAGCATAAAAGAGGTCTTGACCGCTCCTTGGTCCAGCAACTCGGTACAAGCACTTGGATCCAAAAACGTCACAATGTGCTCATCACCGGGCCGACGGGGATCGGCAAGAGTTACTTGGCTTGCGCCTTGGCCCATAAGGCATGTTTGAACGGCTTCCGAAGCCACTATTACCGGCTCCCGTCCTTGCTACATGAACTCAAAATCGCACGCGGTGATGGCCGCTACAGCCAGTTGATGAAACAGCTGCTCAGGGCCGATGTGCTAGTCTTGGATGACTGGGGCTTGACGACCATCCGGGCCGATGAACAGCGTGAACTCCTCGAAGTCTTAGAAGATCGCTATGATCGGAAATCAACCATTGTCACCAGCCAGTTCCCGTCGGATCAGTGGTTCGAGACGATGTCAGATCCGACGCTGGCCGATGCCATTCTAGATCGGCTCATCCACAATGGCTACAAACTCTTACTTGATGGTGAAAGTATGCGAAAACAGTACAGCGACTTGCTTGAAAGCGAGCCGTTGCTTACCTAATAGGGTCAGCGTCGCTGCGCTCCGATTAAGTGGACGGCATCAGTCGGATTAAGTGGACGGGATCGTCGGAATATGCAAGTCGAAAGTCATAGCCGAACATGAGTTGGTCAGGGGGATCCCACAATGGCCGGTAGACCAGAATATTTCGGCGCTCCTCATCGTAGCGATGATAGGACTGACTGTACTCGCCATCACATTGATCCCTGCCTAGACCTTCGTAGATGAAGGTCATGATGCAATGGGTTTCGATCACAAAGTAGGACTGGCCGTTGATGAGCGTATCCCCGTCTATGGTCCAAGTCTCATACCACTCTTCGGTGACGCCGAATGGATCTTGATCGGCGACATAGAAGTATTGCCACAGGTTGCCTTGAGCGAGCGGGAAATATCCATGCCAATCCAACGTGTCCACAATGACTTCCGGCTCTTGGGCATGGGCAAATGAAGGCACCGCGCAGCAAGCTACGCGGTATCCGTCTCGTTACTTAAACGGGTCAAACAAACTCAATTGTTGATGATGCAACTGCTCGTACTCCGACTCTATACCCTGAGCCCGTACGTAGCGGCGCATCACCTCTTCACTACTGTGCCGACCGACACTGCTTACAAAATAACCCTTGCTCCAAAACTGACCACCCCAAAGCTGCTGCTTTACACTCGGCACACGCTTGAATATCTCTCGCGCCGTCAGACTCTTGATCGTCTGTATGATCTTTGTCGCGCTGTAGCTCGGCACCGATTGCACCAGAAAATGCACATGATCCCGGTCAACACCAATTTCCAAAAAGATGATCTCATAGCGCTTGGCAATATCCAAACAGACGTCGCGCAAAACGGCATCAACAGTCGAGTCAAAGATCACCCGTCGGTACTTGGCCGGGCAGACAAAGTGGTAAATCAAAACGGAAACATTGTGGCTTTTGTGCATGAATGTGCTCATACACAACGTTAAGCCACCCCTTTTCACGAAGCAAGCTTCGAGGAACTAACCCTGAACGAGATTAGAAGATAGAGTCTATACTCTCGAAAATCTCTACCTCTAGTAAAAATTCTCTGGCCTAATATCATTCGTACTATTTCTTCGGAGGCTGCGTTACAATATGATGTCAGATTTGCTTCAAGTTCATCAGCTTCGCACCTTAGAATTCTAGCCAGTTGCTGACTTTCCCTATTGTCTAAACTGATCTCTATGGTCGTGGTCAAATTAGGCATAAATGAATGTAAGATATAGTTTAGGACTTACGCAGCCAACGCCATTTTGAGGGTTGGATTACGTAGTTGTTCAATCATGTAGTCGGCTAATAATTCGCGTTTGAGTGCATAGATAGTCGTACCGAACTCGGTTGCCAATGCTTTCAAACGAACCCAAACCAGCATCGCGCAACCGATATGGTTGCGTTGAATCCGTTCTTTGCGACATTGACAACGTTCGATACCCGTCGTCTGTTTAACTTCGCGGTGCGCCTGCTCAATCTTCCAGCGAAAGCCACAGACCTCTTCGGTGACTTCCTTGGACTCTTGAGCCACATCATTGGTAATGATGTAGTCCGTGCGGTCGGTTGAGACCACGATCCGAAACAGGCGTACCTGATGCCCGCTGGGCATCTTCTTGAGATGAATCACCTGACCCATGCCTTCCGATTGGCCTGACCATATCAGGCTATCAACCCGCTGATATGCAAGCTCAGCAGAGAGACTCACCTGTCGATTCCCCTTAATCGGGCAGTAGTAGAGCTTGCCCAGTCGTTCGATCAACTTCAAAATCGGCATCGTTGCATACCAGGCGTCCATTAAAACCGTTGAATAGACCAGACGTTTGTGAAAATGCGCTTGTTTGAGCATCTCCTGCACGTGATCAAGTTTGGTCTTGCCATCGGTCTCAGGAGCATAAATGCGGTAGTCGATCACCCAGAAACGGTCTAGTTTCGGGTTGACATAGACGCAGGTAACGACACCGATGCCTTTGATAACCCGCTTGCGATTGCCGCTCCATTGCCGACGCACCAGTGCGATGGCATGGCTATGGTTTTTGTCCAAAACGGTATCATCAAAGACGAGATAGCCATCACGATCTTGCACGACTTCGGTTTTGACATTATCCCACACCAAGCGCGGGGTGATCTTCTCATCTGAGAGATACCGATTAATGGTATCGTGACTCCAGCGTTTAGCGTGATCGGCAAAGTAGGTTAGTGTATAGTTGATCTGCGTCGAGAGCAGAAATTGGCAATAATCTAAGCGTGTCATGAGGGTTCGGGGATGAACGTTGAACATGCAATAGTTTACTGCAAAATCACTACTTTTGCGTAAGTCCTAAGTTATTAAAAAAGCCATATAACGGACTAAGTTCAAGTGCACAGGGCAACCGGCACAAGATAACCAAAGACTGAAAAACATGCCCACTCGACCATGCCCAAACCCCTAACGCCCTGAGTCGCTTGTAACGGTTGTTAGGCGGCACCGACGGCGACGAACCCATTCCCTTGAAATGCATCAACTGAGTACCCCGAGCACGCTGACAGACGCGCCCACATGCCAGCACCGGCCTGGCTCAAAGGGGCAATACCGCACCGTTGGTGACGCACACCCTTCATCTCTTCAGTGCGCTGGCACACGCCCACCAAGCACCGGCACCGGAGAGGATCACCCTGACTGAGAAGGCTTCTTCATCGAGGCCGACCCCATGAGGTGCCGAGGCAAAGCGTAGCATTGGGGGAGCAGTCTGCGCAGGTGGTGTCCGCATAACGGCCCCAGTTCAGGCGCGTAGGGCAACAGCTGCAAGATAACCAAAGACTGCAAAACACATACATCCGAACAAGCCCAAAACCCCAACGCCCTACGTCGCCCTGCAACGGTTGTTATGTGGCCTAAGACAGACGCGATACCAAACTTACCAAGAAACCATAGCTATATCCAACCGGCACCCTTTTCAATGCCAAACCGCCGCCTGGCGAGATGACGAGACAGGCGGCCCCAGGGACAACAAGACCACTGCCGACCGGCACCTCTTTGACGTAGCCACTGGGCCGGCGAGCAAGACAAGACGGCCCACCCAACCGAAGCCGCAACACATGGCTGAGACAAGCAAAACACCAATGTCGATCCCAAGCGGATGGCGTGCCACATAACGGCCCAAGTTCAAGTGCGCAGGGCAGATGCCGTAAGATAAAGGGCGACTGGAAATCACATACACTTCAAACGGCTAAACCCCAACGCCCTGAGTCGCTTGTAACGGGTGTTAGGCGGCACCGACGGCGACGAACCCACTTACCTTGAAACACGACACCCGAGCACCCCGAAAACGCTGACTGACGCGCCCACATGCCAGCACCGCATACGCAAAATCCAGCGACGACGGTTGGCTGTGGCGCGCTCCTTTCATCTCTTCAGTGCGCAGGTACACGCCCACCAAGCACCAGCACCGGAGAGGATCACCCTGACCGAGGCGACTTCTTCATCGAGGCCGACCCCATGAGGTGCCGAGGCAAAGCGTAGCATTGGGGAAGCAGTCTGCGCAGGTGGTGTCCGCATAACGGCCTAAGTTCAGGTGCACACGGGCTGAGGGTACACCCCTTACTCGGCCGAAAAGTCACATGCACGAAGTCGCAAGCTAAGCCCTAACGCCCTGTGTCGCCTGGAACGGTTGTTATGCGGCACTACTCTTCGTCTTCGAGATCCAATGCCCCAAACTGTTGGGAGGTGTGTACCAATGCCAAGACCTCCACCTCCTCTGATGCCCCGTCTACATAGTACATTATCCGGTAGCTTCGATAGCGAACCTCTCGGATTGATGCATCCCCTATCTCTGGCACCATTCGACCCATCCGGGGCGTACGTTCTAACTGGCTTGCACGCTCAAATAACTGACGGACAAGGAATCTCGCATACTCCGGGGCGAGCTCTTCAAAATATGCCTCAATCGCCTCCAGATCTCGCAGGGCCTGCCGACGCCACTCTACTCGTGCCATGTAATTAATCCCTCGACTGCGACCACATACGCTCACCGCGTGGCTTCTCAAACTCGGCCATCACTTTAGCGTGGGATATCGGCGGCTCTTCCTCGGCGAGTGCCGTACGTACCTTGTGAAGAACCACGAGGCGCTCGATCACATCCTCAAGTTCAAAGGTCTCCTCCGGCAGGGCTTCGACGGCCCGAAGCACATCGGCTTTTGAAATCGTTGCAGGCATGGTAGTATAGACGAGTTCAACGTACAGGAGAAATTGGTACGCTCTATACCCCGTAGGGTTCACATCAGTTACGATGTCGCGAATACGGATCTGGCAACCTTGGCAGCGTAGCTCCAACCTATTGGGCTTTGGGGCATCTGTGCCACTTCGAGTTCGAGTCGGGTCAGGCTCAGCGCCTCGTAGCTACCCAATGCTTGTGCATGCCACCATGCCTGAAGTGCGATCTCGTTCATGGAGCCAAGAACGCTGCGGCTGGCTGTTTTGGTGATCTGTACCTCATGCATTGCACGTGACTCAGCGGCAACGAGGGCTTCCGGGATGCCGATTCGCTCAAGAAGAGCGGCAACACGATCCTGAAAGTTGGGCAATCCTTTTCGGCTTCCTCGACCTGGAACGAAAACGGCCAGTCGAGTGGTTTCGTTGACAAACAAGATGAGGCTTCGGCCAGGAAAAGGCAGTGAAATGGGATTGGCGTACCAGTCTCCCAATCGGTTCGTGTTGCGAGCAAGATGATCAGGCACGGGCTTGCCTAGGCGTATGAGCAGTTTCTTGGTGCATCGAATCGTAACCATCGGCTCGGTGGTATGGGGTGCAAGGGGTCAAGCTGAACCGTGCCGCATAACGGCCCAAGTTCAAGTGCACAGGGCAACGAGCAGAAGATAACCAAAGACTGAAAAACATGCCCACCTACCAAAGCCAAAACCCCTAACGCCCTGGGTCGCTTGTAACGGGTGTTAGGCGGCACCGACGGCGACGAACCCACTTACCTTGAAACACGACACTCCAGCACCCCGAAAACGCTGACAGACGCGCCCACATGCCAGCACCACACCCGCCCGAATCGACGACGACGCGAGGAAGTGGCGCACACCCTTCATCTCATCAGTGCGCAGGCACATGCCCACCAAGCACCGGCACCGGAGAGGATCGCCCTGACCGAGGCGACTTCTTCATCGAGGCCGACCCCATGAGGTGCCGAGGCAAAGCGTAGCATTGGAGGAGCAGTCTGCGCAGGTGGTGTCCGCATAACGGACAAAGTTCAGGCGCACACGGGCTGAGGAGAAACTGCATGAGCCGTGCACAAAGTCACTCGCCTGGGTGCGGCTGGAACGCCTAACGCCCTGGGTCGGCTGGAACGGTTGTTATATGGCCCAACAGCACAGCGACTAATTGGGGACCTGACTTGACTGTCCGTTTGAGACTAACCATACCAACAGAAAATCAAACGCCGTCACCTGGCCGTCCATGTTGAAATCAGCTGCAAGATATCCGGCATTGCCGTTGTCGGGCAACCATACATTCAGAAAATCTGAGGCTGTCACATCACCACTTGCATTACCATCACCGCCCCACAGCCCGAACACGCCATCTGCTAACTCAACCATCGGCAATGTGCCGAGTGCTCGGTCCTGCCCCGTTGTGAAGCTGTAGGGATTGGTCGTCGGCGAAACGTTAAGTTGGCTCGCGCTCATGATGCCCAGGTGGCTCCGGTGCTGAATCCATAAGTAGTAGAGTCCATCGGCGACACCTGAGAAATGAACCGGACTTATGCCATCCACATCGACGATGCGGCCATCTTCGAGCATCAAGGCGGCTCTTTGGCCAACTACTGACCCCGGTTGGGTCTTAAACTGGCGAAGGCTCACCAGAACCCAGTCGACGACAGAGGCCGGGATCGTACTCAGCTTCTCCGCACCCTCGTAGTTCCAGGGCGATGCATTGAATGGCTGGTTGAGGGGAAAACCCTGTACAGCGCTCAGGTCGGCTCGCATGGTGCCGCCTGAAGTATAGGCTCCGTGTAGCAGGGCGGTTGGGGTAACGGTGAGCGGTACGCTGCAGTTGGGACCACCGAGTGAAACATTACAAATTGGATTGCCCAGAGACTGAAAGGGTGGTGTATTGGGCATACATAGGTCAGGGTTATTTGTGAAGAAACACAAGGAGAGATTGACACCAAGTTGAGCTACGTCCAAGGGGACATCACCAGAGAGTTGATTGCTGCGTAAATAGAGCCATGTCAAATTGGAGAGATTGCCCAGTTCGGCGGGGATGACGCCTGAGAGTTGGTTGTTTTCCAGGTGGAGGGAAGTCAAATCGGAAAGGTCGCCGAGTGCAGCGGGTATTGACCCCGTGAGTTGGTTGCGATCTAGAGAGAGAGCTCCTAAGCCGGAAAGGTTGCCCAGTGCAGCGGGTATGCTGCCCGTAAGGTCATTGTCGGTGAGACTGAGCCAAATCAGATTAGAGAGGTTGCCCAGTGCAGCGGGTATGCTGCCCGTAAGGTCATTGCCGGAAAGGCTAAGCGTTCTCAACTCGGGGAGGTTACCAAGCTCGGGCGGGATACTGCCCGTAAGTTCATTGCTGAAGAGATAGAGTTCTGTCAAACGAGATAGATTGCCGAGAGCAGCAGGTATACTACCCGTAAGATCATTGCGGCCAAGGCTAAGCGTTCTCAACTCGGAGAGGTTGCCAATCTCGGGCGGTATACTACCCGTGAATTGATTATCGGCCATATTGATCCTTGTCAAATTGGAGAGGTTACCAAGCTCGGCGGGTATCGAACCCTCTAATTGATTAAAGCTCAGATAGAGTGATGATAAACTGGATAGATTGCCAAATGCTAGGGGTAATGCACCCGTAAGCTGATTAGTGCCCAAATCAAGTGATGTCAGATTGGAGAGGCTACCTAGTTCGGCAGGTATGGGACCCGTGAGTTGATTATTGTATAGATCAATACCCTCAATCCGCCCTGCTCCACAAGTTATTCCAAACCAACTGCACGGCCTATTTGTCACCAACCAACCAGCGTTTTCGCTCCAGTTTGGCCCATTGGTAGTGTTGAAAAACGTAGCAAGCACCTCACATTCCGAAACCGGAATCTCAGTGACATTATTGCAATCAAAGCCTTGTGCCTCAATAGCTGTAAACGACCATGTCGCTGACCAATCTCCTCCCATACCCGTCAGATCACGCACACGCCAATAGTACATCGTATTGGGAACAAGTGGAGGATTTACACGAATCACCGGCTCGCTGGCATTGCCGTCAAAGACGACAGTCCCAAACGCGGGGTCAGTTGATACCTGTACCTGATAACTATCTCCTCCGATACCAGACCAAAATAAGTCAGCATCTGCAGGCACAGATGTTGCGCCATCTATTGGCGCAGAAGGTACAGGTGAAGAATACCCATACGGTGTTGAATAAAAACGAATGAAGGCGTCGAGCAGGTTCGTAATCGAGCCGTCATAGGTGCCGTCGCCGTTGACATCAACATTGTCAATAAAGATCACGCGCTGCAGCGGACGTCCCCGACCAAAGTCAATCTGGTTGCTGGAGTTATCCGTCTCCGGCGAGGTCGGACATCCGTTGGTATCGGCACTAACGACGGGTGCAATGGCAGCAGCCCAGGCGTCATAGGTCGTCTGTGGATAGTAGGCATAGATCCGGTCTGTAGCCGGACGCCCGAAGACCGCATCGCCGGTGGCATCGCTTAGTTCGCCGTACTCCAGCTCACATTCCCCCCCATTGTCCGAGAATAGGTTTGGGATCATGCGAACATCATCACTGGGGTCGTTTATCCCAAACGGTCCGACGGGACCGATGTCCCACACTTCGAAGGGTACCCAGAGGGCGGTTCCATGGGTAAACGGATGATAGGCGTAAGAGCCTTCAGCTGAAAAGCGAATCTCAAAATCGTGTGGGGCATAGGGGCCGATGACGCCTTCTGTTCCAGTACCCTGGGAAAACATCATGTAGGCCTCGGTACTGTTAAGCGAGGGATAGACAAAATTCCCCCCCACTTCCACACAACCGTCCGTCGAACTCGCTGTAGGTCCACAAGGATCAACCCCGCCCGGCCCCATAACTTCAACGAAAGCGTAGGTATCCGGAGACGCAATCAAAAGGGGCCCACCTGAAATTAGGGTTTCGGAGTTGGTCGTAAACGTAATCTCGGCCGACCATGCTGACGGCACGCCCGAGGTAACAGTCCGCACGCGCCAGTAGTAGAGTGTGTTGATGCCAAGTGATGGCATGTGGATAGCCGAGGTGGTGTTGACATCCACCACCGGATTGGCAAAATCAAGTGTCGTGCTCACCTGGAGGTCGTAGCTATCTGCCCCACCGATTACTTGCCACTGTAGGGTGAGGTTGGTCGGCTGACCGTTTGCTCCATCGGCAGGGGAGAGCAGGGCCGGTTGGGCAAGGGCCAAGCCAGGGCTTAGGATTAAGCCCAAGAGGGTCAGAAAATACTTCATTGGTTGCTTCGTTCAGGATTTACTTAAAAGTGTAAGCCACTACCTCGGGTAGTGGACTGGTTCGTGTGTTCCACCAGTTTAGGAATTATTGGGTATGATGTACCTCGCTGGAAGGGGCTCCCCCTTAACCAACGAGATACATCATGAGTGACTTCAAGAAGCTATCTCACTCCGTCTATCTTTGCAAATACCATGTAGTATTCTGTCTAAAGTACAGACACCGAGTGCTCAAAGGCGATATCGCCGTTTTTGTTCACCAACACCAACTGGTTCGACAGAAGGACCAAGTCGAAATCATTGAACTTAACATTCAACCTGACCATGTACACGTATTGCTCTCGATTGCGCCGAAATATGCGATCAGTTCTGTAATGGGCTTTGTCAAGGGCAAACTAGCGATTCGATTATTCCAACACTTTGATCGTTTAGGGAGCCAACATTGGGGTCGCCATTTTTGGAGCCGGGGCTATTGTGTGAGCACAGTGGGGTTGAATGAGGAGCAGATTCGCCGTTATATTCAATGGCAGGAGCAGCGAGATCGTGACCGAGATCGGCATCAGGGCAACCTGTTTGATCAATAAGTATTAACGCAACCGGGGGGCACTTCCAGTGCCATTATATCAAACCACCACCTCGGGTGGTGGTCATTTGACTTCTAACAGATAGAAGCCGGAGAGCATGATGAGTACGAATAGGGTGCGAGTAGAATTCATCTGGCTCAGGGGTTGCTAAACATATAGCTGACGATCTGACAATAGAATACAATTGATGAATCAAAGGAATAGAGGGGAAATAGGTACAAGAGGTGTAAGTATTTCCCCTACAAAAGAGGTGTGTTGGCAGAACCGCCAACCGGCCCACATAACGGCCCAAGTTCAGGTGCACAGGGCTTGGGGCAAACCAATTCGGTCGCGCTGAAAGTCGCACGCACAAAGTCGCAAGTGCATGACCTAACGCCCTGGGTCGCCTGGAACGGTTGTTATGTGGCCCAAAGCCGAAATGACTAATTGGGAACCCGACTTGACTGACCGTTCGAGACCAACCACACCATCAGGAAATCAAACGCTGTCACCTGGCCGTCCATGTTGAAATCGGCTGCTAGGTACCCGGCATTGCCGTTGTCCGGTAACCATACCTCCAAGAAGTCCGTGGCCGTCACACTCCCATTAGCGTTGCCGTCGCCGCCCCATAGGCCAAAAACACCGGCTTCAAGCTCCACCATCGGCATTGTACCCAAGGCCCGGTCCTGTCCCGTCGTGAAGCTGTAAGGATCGGTTGTTCTCGACACATTGAGTTGACTGGCACTCATTATACCCAAATGGTTACGATGCTGGAGCCACAAGTAGTACTGACCTGCTTCTACACCGATGAATTCCACATGATTTACCCCATTGACGTCAACAACACGGCCATCGGATAACAGCAAAGCTGCGCGTGTTGCTACCACTGAAGAAGGTACAGACTCATACTCTCGCAAGGACAATAGCACCCAATCAACAGCATGTGCTGGTAGAAACGAGAGGGCTTCTGTGCCAAGATAATTCCACGGAGGCACGTTGAATGGTTGACCAACCGGGAAGTCGGACAAAGTGCGTAGATTTGTTCGCATTGTGCTGTTACTAACGTAGGCCCCTTGCAAGAAGGCATTCGTGGTAATTTTGACATTACAGTTCGGACCACCGAGTGTAAGATCGCAAATTGGATTGCCTAAGACTTGATATTCGGCAGTGTCAGGCATACAAAGATTTGGATTAAATGAGAAATCGCAGTCGGAAATATTGACACCAAATTGAGCGACGGCAAGTGGCACAAAGCCTGAGAGTTGATTACCAGACAGTTTAAGATCTGTGAGGTTAGATAAACTGCTCAATTCAGTTGGAATCTTACCACTGAGTTGATTATAATCGTTCTTTGACAATTTGTGTGATTTAGGCCGTCGCCATGAGAATGCGCAGCCGCATGTGCTCAAAGTTCGACAGACCAAACGAGATCCGTTTGAAATAGCGCAAATAGTTGTTCAAGCCCTCCGTGACAGCATTGCTGATCCTGAGCCTAGCATAGGCCGCAATCGGTTTGAACCAGTTGCGCAAGGTCTTAATGAAGCCATCAAGATAGCCATTGCCTACCGCCTCTGCCTGTGTGATCCAATGCTGCAACCGGATCTGCAAGCTATGTGCCCCTGAGACAGCATCAAACAAGGCATTGAATTGGTTACGTAAGTCGTAGACCTGCGCCAAGAGCGGGGATTTGCACAAAGCGGCCTGAATATCACTTTGCTCCGAGGTGCTACAACGCTCCGGGCGCTTAAACAACATCCACTTGATCCCCTTGAAGACGGTCTCGTCTTTGTCTTCCCGACGCAAGTGCCGACGAAGCTGGTCAAGTACTTGATTCAACGCTTTGACTACATGAAAACGATCAATGACAATCACAGCATTCGAAAAACAGGTCTGCGCTACCTCATAGTACGGCTTCCACATATCGCAACTGACCCCCCGGATCTGCCGACAGAAAGCCGGACCAAGTGATTGAAAATGTTTCATTAAGGTCGCCTTCTTACGATCTGGCAAGACATCGAGTTGGGTGCCACGATCTAGGTCTGTCAACACACAAACAAAGTCGCCTTTGCCTTTACGATGGGCGATTTCATCAATGCCAAGCCGACGCACACGGGCATAGCGACTCGGCAGATCGAGTTGTTCTTCGGCCATCTGGTAGTACAAGCGCTCAACGGTCTTATGACTCAAATTGACGAGGGCTGCCACTTCGGTAAAAGGCTGTTTGGCACATAAGAGAAAGATCCATTTAGCCTGACGGCGTGTATACGTTTTTCCAGGCATGATCCAATCCGGCGTCGCTGTGAAGTAGCGCTGGCACTGTGGACAGACCAACTGCGGAATACGAAGATGGAGCCAGACTTCTTTGCCCGAGATGCTCAGGTCCTGCACCTGGCGATCATCATACTGATTGACCGTGGCCGTTTCTTGACCACAGCGCGGACAAGGTTGTGGCGCAACGGCAACGTCTGCATAGATGGTGATGCGTTGACTGGCGGTATGTACATTGGTGACCTTAAGCCGAGCTAGGGCCAGCAGGTCTTGGTAGAAAAGCTGCGTATTCATAGGATCAAACTACTACCACCACACAAATTGTCAAAGAACCAGTATAGTTACAGATCATATCCTGCCAATGTGACAACTCAAAGTTGCTGCTCATCAAGTGCAACACTGAGGATAAGAGCCAATAACATTGGATAAAGAGACGGTGATTTAACAAATATATTTATCGACCTATTCTTATATTTCCTTTTAATTTACATAGCCAAGAAAGAATGAGAGCTCTGTACAGGACAAAACAGGGTTAAGTCCTTGATAAAATGAAATTAAACAAAAATAGAGACTGATTCCGATTTAGGATGTAGTTTGCTGGTGCTAAAACCTCAAACAAAATCGCTAAACCAACCAGTCTCTGAATGCAGATTAACGCTTTGTTTACTCGAATCCAACCCCTGCTCAATTGGCATCGTGCAAGAACCTATTGCACGGCTGCTCTCATCATCGGCATCATTAAACTCAGAACCACGAATCTGACGCAACTGGCCTTGCTCATTAACGCCAATGCCAAGACCGAATCCAACTATAGAAGACTGCGCCGTTTCTTTGCCCAATTCAACATCGACCAACTCCATTTGGGTGTTCTCATCCTCGCACTTTTGCCCCAAGAGCGGTTCATTCTCACACTGGATCGCACCAATTGGCAACTCGGCAAAAGCAACATCAATCTGCTGGTGGCTGCCATCTCCTACAAAGGCATCGCCATCCCAATTCTTTGGACCATGTTGACAAAAGCGCCCTGTATGGGCAAGAAAGGCAATTCCTCGACCAAAGAACGTACTCAGTTGCTCACGCGCCTGTTTGAACTGCTCAAGCCCAGCCAGATTCAAGTCTTGCTCTGCGACCGGGAATTCATTGGACAACAATGGTTTAGATACCTCATTGAGCATGAAGTAAACTTCGTCATTCGCATCCGGCGACGTGCTCAAATCGGGGCTAAGATTACCGACCCCGCAGCGTGGCAATGCTTCCAAGACTTGGCTGTTGGACAAAGTCGGCGATTGCTCAGACGTCGCCAAGTCTATGGTCATGACCTTTATGTGGTCGGCCTGCGTTTGGCCAAAGCCGCTAAAGGCATCGATGACTTGTTGATCCTGGTCACCAATGGACGTCCTTCTCAAGCCTTGGCATTGTACGCGCAGAGATGGCAAATTGAAACACTTTTTGGGGCTTTGAAAACCAGAGGTTTCGATTTTGAAGCGACCCATCTGACCCGGCCTGAACGTGTTGAGCGATTGCTCTCGATTTTGGCACTGGCCTTTGTTTGGGCCACGTTGGTTGGGGTGTGGCTGCATGAAAATCACAAAGCCTTGCCGGTCAAGAAGCATGGTCGGCGCTCGCGGAGTATATTTCGCTATGGGTTGGATCATCTGCGTACGATATTGCTCAACCAACATCCCCAAATTCAGACTCGATTGGGGCCCGCTCTAAATGTTTTGTCCTGTACATAGGAATGAGAGTAATATTTTATTATTGCAATTGCCGCGCTTTTTAATTAAATTCACGAAACCTTGCCTTAAAGATGAAACGCAAAGAGCTTCAACGCCTCTTTGACGAAAAGCTCGAGGAACTCATCACGCTCCACCTGGAACTTATACAAGTCGAAGAGGAGGAATTTGAGCATATCTCGGCCGAGAGGCAAAAGCGAAAAAGCGCACTAAAGGCATTTCCGGCTGAAATTCCGACACTGGAATCCAAACATGTCAGCCCTAATCTAACGACTGATGAGGGAGTAGAGGTTCCCTCTGGTTTTATACCCGAAAGCTATCCTGCAGACGGTACTTGGAAGGATAAAGTACTCTACGCTGTCGGTATTGGGCACCACTTAAACACAGCGATTCATAAGTACTTAACGCAGAAAGCTGAAGATATTTCGCTCCAAATGGTCCAATCAACCACATCTCAACTTGCTGGCAGAAAGTTGCTTAAGAAGCAGCGACAGGGTGCCTATGTGCTTTACTACCTAGATTTCGTACCTACTCGGAAGTGTACTGAAGAGGATGTATTGAAATCTCTGAGGGAGCTGGGAAGAGGTACGAGAAACACAATTAGGATAAATATTACCAGGCGGCTGGGATTTAGCATATTGGAACGCACAATCCGAACGCTGACTGAAAACTTAGAAGCAGCAGACAAAATTCGACGGGTGCCAGAAGAAAAAGGACTGATATACGAAATTTCAGATATGAGAGGGAGAACAGGAAGAAGCAGTTGAGAGACTAGGAAAGATAGCATTTAGGGTACCACAACTACCCTAAATCACCCGCGTTGGGCTGGTGGGGTTTCATCTGCCCCTAGTGTCCAAAGCGGTCATCCGTGCGGGTGCGCACAGACCCAGCGTAGGGGGTATGGCAGCGGGATTGGAAATCTGAACCAGTCCCGCTGTTTCTCCAAATATACTACGAATATCAGACTGAATAATCAAACTATGTTTGCTACAGGAATGAACACCTGTTCTGGACGGAGAAGAAAGGGTGGGCTGTAGGAAGATATCGGAGCGCGGCGATGGCGTATAACGGCCTAAGTTTAGCCGCGCAGGGCTGGGGGCACACCAAGTCAGTCGCGCACAAAGTCACAAGCCCTAGCTCGGCCTGAAAGACGTCCGCCCTGAGTCGGCTAGAACGGTTGTTAGCGGGCGCACCACCGAGGGTAAATCAAAGTGCCGAGTCACTACGCTGAGGCAGGACTACAAATATCCGCCAGATATCCCTCTATCGCAGTAGGGCCTCCACCTTCTTGATTACCTCATGCGTCACCGAGTCAGGCAAGGCACAAATGAATGAGGCCCGCCGCCTACGCCAATCTAAACTCTTGAGTTGATCCGACAGGATTACACCTTCGACGGCCAACCCCGACGGGATTGATACCTCGAACGGATACCCCTTGACCCGGCTCGTCACTGGACACAACAAAGCGAGTCCCACCTTTGCGTTGTAGGCAGCAGGCGAGACTACAAAGGCCGGACGGCGGCCTGCTTGCTCCCGACCGAGCTGCGGATTGAAATCGAGCCAGACCACGTCACCGCGTTTAGGAATGTAACTACTCACCAGACCTCCTCCCCTTGGGCTTGCCCGGTGTCGATTTCGTCGTGCTTGTTTTCGTCAGTGACGGCTTCCAGTAGCGCCTTCAGGGTATACTCCTCCGGCATAATGGCTTCGATTTGCAGCACATCATCGACAAGTTTGATCTCGACGAGAGAGCCTTGAGAGATTCTTGCCTGCTTGGCAAGGGGTTTGGGAATACGGAGGGCAAGGTGTAGAGCGACATCATATCTTATAGCTAAGGCGACACCCAGTTTTACGCACCTCACCGGGCATTTATGCGTTCTGTCTCCGATACACCAATCTATCGGAGGCAGACATGGCCAAGCTCAACGAGGATGCTCGTATGACCATCAAAACACTCGCCCACAAGGGCGTATCCAACCGCGAGATTGCCCGACTGATCGGTGTCACCGAGGGCGCGGTACGCTATCAACGTAAACGTATGCAAGCCAACCTAGTCGATGGCCGATCCCGTCAGACTTGTCGGGCAGTGGCTTTCGCTGAGGCCATTGAACACTGGCGGCAACACCGTGACGCGGTCAACCTGGCCGACCTGCACCAGTGGTTGGTTCGCGAACATGCCTATCCCGGCAGTCTGCGCTCCATCCAACGCTATTGGAAGAAGACCTATCCGGCCCCGAGAATCCGGGCGCGCCGGCGCATTGAGACTCCACCGGGTGCACAGAGCCAGGTCGATTGGGCCCATTTTCCTGGCATCATCCTGGGTGGTCAGCACCAGGATCTGCTTGCTTTCCGGATGGTGCTCAGCCACAGTCGATATCCGGCCGTGATCTGGTCGCACACGAAGGATCAACTGGCCTGGCACCACTGCCATAACGAAGCCTTTCGCCGACTCGGTGGCGTCACCGCGACCGTGCGCGTCGATAACGAGAAGACCGCTGTTGTCCGGGGAGCTGGCCCCTGGGGGGTGATCAATGCCGCCTATCGGCGCTATGCCCGTATGCTCTGCTTCCACGTCGATGCCTGCCTGCCCCGACATCCACGGGCTAAAGGAAAAGTCGAGCGCAGCATCCGCACCCAACGCTTCGGTCAAGATCCGAGTGGGCGCGCCTGGGATGATCTTGAAGAGTTACAAGCTTTCAGTGACGAACGCGTGGAGGTAGAGAGTCAGCGACGGCGGTGTCCGGCTACGGGGGCTTCGGTCTTTGAGACGTGGCAAGTTGAACGAGCGTTGTTGACGCCGCTACCGGATCCGCTGTGGGAGCCGTTCGACCTGGTGGCCACACGCAGGGTCTCACACGACGCGTTGGTCTCGTTCGAGGGGCGACAATACAGCGTCCCGTTTGTCTTCGCTGGCCTGGAGGTCGAAGTGCGAGGCTGCTCTCAGACGGTGCAGGTGCTTCATCACATTGAGATCATCGCGATGCATCCGCGTCACACCGTTGAGCGGCTCGTGATCGATCCCCGACACTACGACGGGCTGTCGACGCCACGCGTGCAGGCTCCGATGCCGCTGGGCCGTATGGGCCGACGCATGCTGGAGTTGGCCAATGAGCCGGTGGCACGCCGTTCAATCGACTATTATCAGGCCCTGCGACTATTATCAGGCCCTGGCGGAGGTGGCACGATGAAGAGTAAGAAAACAACACCAACGCTTGAGGTCGATCACACCCGAGAACGATTGCTGGCGCTGGGACTGAGCTACGCCGCAGCGCACCTCGACACGCTGCTCTCGGCAGCCGTCAAGCAGGAGACGGCTCCGCATCTGTTCTTGGACCAATTGCTCAGACATGAAGTGGCCGGTCGCGAAGAACGCCGCATCGAACGCTCACTCCGGCTGTCGAATCTGCCGACAGGGCAGACAATCGCCAACTTCGATTTTGCCTTCCAACCCGCTGTCGAGCGCAGCCGCATCGAGACGCTGACCACCAGTGCCTGGGTACGCGGCACAGAGACGGTGCTTTTGCAGGGTCCGCCCGGAGTGGGTAAGACGCATCTGGCCATCGGCCTGGGTATCAAGGCAATCGAGCAGGGCTTCTCGGTGCAATTCTACCGCTTCGATGAACTGCTGATGCAACTCAGGCGTGATGCGCATCTGCCGCCGTCGAAGCTCAGACGCAAGAAGTACCTCTCGACGATGCTGCTCGTCATCGATGAGTTGGGCTTTGAGCCGATGGACCGGCAGGAGGCCAGCTTGTTCTTCCGGCTGGTCAGCTACCGTTACGGTCGGGGTGCAGTGATGATCACTACCAACAAGTCGGTGCGCGAATGGACGGAGTTGTTGGCTGGCGACGAGGTGCTGACCACCGCGATCTTGGACCGACTGCTCCACCATGCCCATGTGATCAACATCAAGGGCCGAAGCTACCGATTGCGGGAGCTGGAAGAGACACTGAGATTGAAAACGTAACCCCCTAAACAATCACTCACCGGCCACATAAATGACTTGGGAGTGCGTAAAAGAAGGTGTCGCCGTAATGCGTAAGAGTGGGTGTCGCTTGACACAAGGCTATTGCCCCATTTTTGGACACTAGCACGCATGGTTGGAGCCGGATTAGTATCTACATTGAATATACGGACTAATTCTTACCAAATGTGTGCAATAATGATCCTGATTCTCATGGGGTTATCCAGAATAGCCCGATAACGGACAAAGTTTAGCTGCGAAGGGCTGAGGGGAAACGATCTAAATCGTGCAGAAAGTCACACGCACGAAGTCGCAAGTGCAAACCCCAACGCCCTGAGTCGGCTGGAACGGTTGTTATGTGCCAAAAAGCGATGCCGCCAAAACGTGCACACTCAACTCCTCATACCGGCAATGCAGCCGGCACACTCTCTACATACAACGTGTCGTAACTCAAACCCTGACCGTTGGGCCACTCCACAGAGCCGAACTCGATGTAGGCTTCGCGAAAATAGGCCACGTTGCGCAACTCCTTGAATATGCCGAAATCGAGGTAGGGCTTCACATCGAAATCGCGCACCTCACCGCCTTCGAAGATCAGACGGAGCACGTGGGCCTCCAGGGGTTGAATCTCGATTACATCTGGACTCATAGCGCTTACAAAGGGTCTATCCACTCTAGGGTCTCACCGCGCATGGCACGTGACCAGTTCTGTTCTAACGCCGCTCGCCGACCTGCGATCCAAGCTTGAACTCGCTTGGTCTGCTTAGCCCCCATCCGGCCAGCGAGAAGTTCACCGGTCTCGATAGAGAATGATGCCTTGTATTCTCCATAGCGTACATGAATATGCGGCGCATGATGCTGGTGGACATCTCGAAAGTACATGTAGATAAAGATACCATAGAATTCTGAAATACGCGGCATTATTGTCACATTTGTTGTTTCTGTACAAACCGCTCAAACCATTCTTGAGCTTCTGCCCTCTTTCTTGCAATTATTCGTCTACCGTCTTCTATCGAAGTACAGTATTCTTGGCCTTTGAGCTTATTGCATACCATGCATGCCACCGTAAGATTCGCATCTTCATCTGTACCGCCATGTTTTTTAGGCACAATGTGATCGATACTCAGTCCACCTCGTAGCCATTGTTCAAAATTCGTCTGGCCAGACCACCCACAATATTGACAGGTGTAGCTGTATTTTTCGAATATGTTTTGTTTGGGATGAGGTTTCATGGCTACAATTTATTTAGGCACATAACGGCCCAAGTTCAGGCGCACAGGGCAAGCAGTAGAAGATAAAAAACGGCTGCAAAACACACCCAGCCGACCAAGACTAAACCCCAACGCCCTGTGTCGCCTGGTACGGTTGTTATACACCCGGACTCAATAGTTTGGCAATGCAGAATTTAGAAATATGATTTTTCACTAGACCTAGGCAAGAGATCTCGGTTCTTTTCGTATCCGGTACTCGCACTTTCCCAGATACGTTTCTCTTCACGAAACATAATGGCATTATAATTATGGAGTTCAAACATCTAATTATTAAGAGCTAGAGCCCAAGTCTTGATGTAATATTCCTGCGTTTGTAAATTCGATGGAACACTGGTCAGTATTACGGTGTTTGGCTAATTCATGTTTTTCAAATATCTGTCTATTTTTTGTATATGTCTCTCGGAATTGTAATTAATGCGCCTGAAGGAATTGTACTTGCGGCAGAGAGTAGAGTAACCTTGACTGCTAAACTTGCTGAAGGACCACCGTTGCATGTTAATTTTGATAATGCAACTAAACTCCTCTCTTTTTCTAAGCCCCATAATTCCATCGGCGTAATAACCTACGGAGCAGGTGCCATTGGTGTTCGTACGGCACATAGTTTCGTTTCGGAACTGGAAGAAAGCTTGCCCAAGGAACGCATTCCAGTCGAGGAATTTGCAAAACTTTTGGGCGTATTTTACAAGGAGCAATGGCTGCGTTTGCAAAATACTCAAGGACAAATGACGTTTCTGGTTGGTGGTTTTGACAAAGGCTCTCCTTACGGGAAAACATTTGAAGTTATAATCCCAACACATACAGACCCCATACTCCGCCACGATACTGAGTCCTTTGGAATAACATGGGGAGGTCAACGGGAAGTTGTCGACCGCGTTGTTAAAGGCTATGATTCGCAATTGCTCACGATGGTAGAAGAATCGTTAGATCTCGATCCAACCCAGCTACAAATACTAGAAAAAAAGCTGCAACCGCTGGAACTTGCGATACCAATTCACGCTATGCCCTTGCAAGATTGCGTAGATTTAGCCATCTTTATGGTTCGGACTACAATCGAAGCTCAGCGTCTCACAATTGGGTTGCGCGGATGCGGCGGCCCAATTGATGTAGCTACGATTACCAAGAAAGCGGGGCTGAAATTTGTACAGAGCAAAGAAATTCTTGGGGAACGATATTTTTGAGGTCAATTATGGGTACACAAAAGCAATTTCACGTTAACATCCCTGCTGACCCAAATCTGAGTGCAACATATACAAGCAGTCCGGGTGGTGTTTTTTCGAGGGCAATGGTTTGGCCGTCCTACCAGCCGTTTGTATATCTTCCTCCAAACCCCGAAACAGGACAAGCATCCCTATTTCCTGATGCACAAATCCTTGACGAACTTGAGGCGTGGGATAGTTTAAGTGACGAAGCCCTGCATAATTTTGAATCAGATCTAGATTGAAGTGGCTGTTGGCGATGTATTCCTCGTAGACATACCATACCCCAAAGGAAATCCTGGCAGAGAACAAGCTGGTACGAGGCCAGCAATAGCTGTACAAGCCTTGGGTGTGCAACAAACGGTAATTATCGTCCCTGCCACAACGAACCAATCAGCACTAAGGCGACCATTTACTATGCTTGTTTCCCCCTCCAGTCAGAATGGATTTACAAAGGACTCTGTTCTATTAGTTTTTCAGATGCGTGCAATTGACAGAAAACGTATTATCAAGACCATAGGAACGCTCGAAAAATCTCATATGACAAAACTCAAGTCGATGCTAAAGTTGATGCTTGATCTTTAGAGGAATGGCGGTGCCGAGCTGCTAAGTCAAAAGTAAAAAATATATAGCACAACACGGGTGTATAACGGACCAAGTTCAGGCGAACTGGGCTGAGGAGAAGGTACAAAATACGCGCACAAAGTCACTCGCCCGGTTTCTGCCTAAACACCTAACGCCCTGGTTCGCCTGAAACGGTTGTTATACACCCGATCACTGTTACAAAGGGCATTTCGTGCTATCAGCAGCCGTTGAATAATGATCTTGCCGAAAATTGAAGCTGTTTTCGTACCTTTGTAACTAGTTGAAATCCATACTCTAATTGACATTGGGAAATATCAGACTGTAACATGGTCACCATACCCCCCAGTTTTCAGGTTCACTTCCCCTAAGGCCACACATCGGAGGCAGTGGCCCATTGGCGATAAACCCATGGAGCACACGATGAACCGATTTTTGATAACCCTTTCCGGCCTCCTGCTTTGCACTACCCTGATCCAGGCCCAACCGGCAACGATGAGTTACCAAGGCTTTTTGGAATTAGCCGGGGTGCCGGTCGACAGTCCCCAGAACCTGACGTTTTCACTGCACACGGCCCTGGTCGGTGGCACACCAGTGTGGACCGAAACCCAGAACGCGGTGCCTGTCTCGGGGGGCATCTATCATGTCGAGCTAGGCAGTGTAACCACACTCGAAGGGATTGATTTCAACCAGGCCCTGTGGTTAGAAGTCGAAGTTGGTGGCACCCCGCTTACGCCCCGGACGCAGCTCCAGGGGGTGCCCTATGCGCACACGCTCCAGGTGCCGGCTACGCTGAGCGGGTCTACCATTACAGTATTAGGTTCGATCAACACTTCGCCAACCGGCGGCACCTTCGGCATCTGGGGACAGAGTACTTCAACTGCTGGTACCGGGGTCTTTGGACGGGCTTCGGCGACAACCGGTTTCTCCTACGGTGTCCGTGGAGAAAGCTTTTCGAGCGATGGCCGGGGAGTCTATGGGCAGGCTACAGCGCTAACGGGCGAAACCTACGGCGTCTGGGGACGGAGCTTATCGACCAATGGCCGGGGGGTCTATGGACAGGCTGCCACAGCAACCGGCCTCTCCCACGGTGTCCATGGAGAGAGCAGTTCGACTAGTGGCCGGGGGGTCTATGGACGGGCTTCGGCGACAACCGGCTTCTCCCGCGGTGTCCATGGAGAGAGCAGTTCGACCAATGGTACTGGGGTCTTTGGACAGGCTACGGCGGGGACCGGGAACACCACCTACGGTGTCTTTGGAGTGGTCACTTCCGCTGATGGATATGCGGGCTACTTCACCAACGGCAATGGCGTCTATGCCCGAGGCCATGACAACAACAAAGCCGACCTCATCCTCGGTGGACACGGGAGTAGCCATAGCAATGACGATGGCCGCATCTTCTCCGATCCCGCTTATGCAAGTAGCGATATCTGGCTGCATAGCAATGATGCCGTCGTCGTCAAACTTAACAGCGACGGCAATAGCGAAAATGCCGATTTTATCATCATGGACAAAGATAACACCACCATCTTCAATGTAAATCAAGACGGTACGGTCACCATGACCAACGATGTTATCGTCGGCGGCACCACGGTCCACACCAGTGACCGCAACCGCAAGGAGGCCTTTGAAGCCGTAGATGTAGCCGCCCTGCTAGAGGAAGTCGCCCGTCTTCCGGTGCAGCGTTGGCAGTACAAGGGGCAAACGATCCGGCACCTGGGGCCGACGGCGCAAGATTTCTATGCCGCTTTCGGCATTGGTCACAATGAAACGACGATAGCCTCAGTCGATGCCGATGGGGTGGCCCTGGCCGCCATTCAAGGGCTTTACCATGAGAACAGGCAGCTACGCTCAACCCTTGAGGACTTGATCAAACGCATCGAAGGGCTTGAACGGGAGAGCGAATGTAAAGCTGATGATTCTCAATGAAAGCAGAGTAATGTCGATCACCGGAGTTTTTTCTCAGAACAGATTAACAGCGCGACCGGGGGTATAACGGCCCCAGTTCAGGCGCGCAGGGCTAACGGCACAAGATAGCCAATGGCTGGAAAACACACCCGGCCAACAAAGTCAAAACCCCCAACGCCCGGCGTCGCCTGGAACGGTTGTTATGCCTCCCTCTACCGCGAACGTACAAACTTGCCAAGCATCCACCCCTCTGATCCATTCACGAGACGCATTACATATACACCCGGCACAAGTCCTGCTACGTCCAACTCGACTTCTTGCACCCCTGCTTCCCGATACCCCAACTCCGACTCATATACCCGACGACCAAGTAGATCGTACACTGCCACTTTCACCTGCTCGGGGACGGACAAGCCGAAACCGACCATAAGCACTCCGTACGTGGGGTTGGGATAAACCAAGACTTTACCAAAAGACGAGCGAGGCTTCTGCACAGGTTCCAAAGACACAAATATTACCCGCTCTCCATATTCTCTGTCACCAACTCTAGCATAGACCAAATACGTAAACTCTCGACCATCTCCCTCCCGGTCTTGACCAACTATACCTATGCCGTGTGCAAATGTAATGCCTGTAATTTCAACGCCAAAGGTCTTGTAACGAGGCTCGGTAAGCAGATCTAATGAACCCGGTGGAAGGGGCACTACTTCAGAGCTAACCAACCATCCCTCTTCGTTAACCGTATTAAACGGCGCATCGATGTCACAGAAGCTACGCCAACAGATCTCGCGCCAAGTGCCATCGGCGAATCTTGCATACTCCACCACCCCAGCCGAGGCAGAATCATATCGGACATAGTTACTCCTGAGCCTGGAAAAAAAGTCGCTACTGATTACAAAATATGATCCATCCAGGGTATCGCCTTCGACTTTGATAAGGCTGTGGGAGATGTAGGTGCTGTCATAGGGCCACGGGGTGCGCTCAGTCGTGTAATGCCACTCATTGTTGATTTCGAGGGGGAAATAGCCCCGCCAGTCAAGCGTGTCGACCACAGGTGGTCCTAGCTGTGCCTGAACCAGCGAAGGAAGGCCAAGAGATATGATCAGAAGAAAGTAGCGCACTGCAATCAATCAGGAGGCATAACGGCCCAAGTTCAGGCGCACAGGGCAAATAGCACACAGGTCAACAACGGCTGAAAAACACACCTGCCGAAAACGGCAATTCCCCAACACCCTGGGTCGCCTGGTACGGTTGTTATACGCCGCCCGAGCACAACGCAAGCCAATACTAATCCCTAACTGTGGCTTTAGGCAGCAGTTTAAGCGCATCACCAGCACCATTATACAGTGGCAGACCTAGAAGGTTATAAGTTTGACAATGCGTTGGATGAGGGTACTGGAAATAATGCAAGTTTTTAGCAGCTACGAAAAAAAGCCGCCTTCTTTTTTGAGGCGTCCCGTAGTCTGCAGCCATAAGCTCTCTGTGTGTAACTTCATATCCTATCTCGTCGAAAGACCTATAGATCTCCTCAATCATGTTTGCAGATTTTACTTGAGCCAATCCGTACACATTTTCCATTACTACAACTTCAGGCTCCAGGCAATCTATGTGCCTGATAAAGTCTCTATAGAGTATTCCTAGTGGATCTTTCGTTGCTTTTTGCTTTCCGGCTACACTAAATGGCTGGCAAGGTGGTCCCCCTATGACTACATCAGGATTTGAGCCGATGATATCGCGAACTGTTTCCGGATTTAACTGCGAAATATCAGCCCTATGAAAGTTCCACTGAGGTCGATTATACACGACGGTCGCCTCAGTCCACTGTTCTATATCGGTCGTGAAGCAGGTTTCAAATTGAATTACTGAGTTCGAGGCTTTTTCAAAGCCTAAATCAAGCCCACCTGCGCCTGTGAAGTACGAAGCAATTTTAACCTTACCACCTCGATTTAATCTCTTGAAATAATTAGCTACCTCCTTCGCAATAGCACTAGCAAGCCTAACAGGTACAGCATTCCCGATCTGCTTCTGGATCTGACCTAAAGTACCTTTGAACTCAAAGTCGATAGGGAAATCTTGCAGAACTGCTGCCTCCCTAGGAGTGATATAGCGGTTCTCAGTCGGATGAACAAACTTGTTGAAGATATAGGCAGTTACAGTCAGTGAAGGCTTTTTGTCTTCCAACCTGAGCAATCTTAGATTAGGCCCACCTGTCTTTTTTGCGCCCGTTCTCACGAAACTCTTGTGCTGCAAGTGAGCTGGCAAATCGCCCATCTTTCCTCCGGGAGGTAAATGCACCATCCTCTCAAGGACAATGCCAGTATACTCTCTTGTCTCGTGATTGGGTATGTTCATAGCTTAATATTTCGCAAAACAGGTTCTTCGAGGGTAATTATGAAGTCGAAAACTCGTCGAAGTTGATCTGCGGTTAGCACTTCTTGGCCTTCCATCTCAACTATATCTTCCTCCAATCCCCAGAACATGTTTTGAAAAGGCATGATATACTCCGTCCCATGCCTGTATGCTGGTAAATTGGAGATTATAGCGGTCTTGATATTCGGATCAGCTTTGGCGAGAGTTCCGATTTTAAGGGTCTGGTATATACCCTTCTTAATATCGTCGGTTCTGTCCATTCCTACGCTAGTTTTGCTATCGCTTATAGATTCTTTTCTAGGCCAGTTATCTATATCCTTAGCAGCTTTTGGCGGATGCCCACTTGCATTAGCTAAGAAATACATTCGGTTTGTCCTATCCTTCTTGGTATATGCCTCTCTAGCCGAGAGCCAATCGTTGATACATCCTGATATGACAGCTTGGTTAGCAGGATCTATGAGGAAATCTACGAGTGGCTTGAAGGGCCACAAATCGCTACCAACCTTGCCCAGAGGCATCGTTTCGTCATTGTGTAAGTATATTGCTGATTCGCAATATCGAAGCTGAGATTGAGTAATGACCAACTTATTATGATTTCCAGAAATACACCCTTCATCTACTTGAAAAACGAAAGGGTAGGTAAGAAGTGGTGCAGACTTAACTTCAGCAAGTATCACAGTCCGGTTGTTGTGTATGAGAATAGCATCCGCTGTTTCAATACCGCCAATTGCTAGAACCTCTTCAAGTTTTGGGTATAGTCTTTCAATAAAGCGAAGTATGATCTCGCTGCTCAGCTTCCCTAGCGCACCCGATTGAGGCTTAACCGCTTTCTGATACGTCCATAAGTTTTGGGACACGTAACATGGAGAGCATAGGTTTACAAAACCCATATGAGAATTGTACTTGCCGGGACAGTTATTACAGCTTTCGATATGTTTTTCGAGACCGGATGCGGCATCCAAATACGCCGCTGACATAACCAAGTCGAAGCAGAAAGCCTGCACATGGGAGTCTTTCCCTAGAAGCCATGACAACAATCTATCTATTTCACCTCTCCATGGGTAATCCTGTAATGGTTCTCTTCCTCTATTCCTGATGCCGGAAATATCCAATGCCATATTTAGCCACCAATTGCCTGGTAAATGATCTAAATGCTGAAAGAAAAGCCATTTATGCATTCGCACAAAAAGCATATTTGGCCCTCAAATCAGGGTAATTTAGGGGCAAAGTAAGTAGACCTGACAAACGACTTTACCCTGAACTCGACATTTAAGTTATCGTGTTTTCACGAACATACAATAGTAATAGGTAGCTAGACCCGAATAAATTAGTCTGTTTAGTAGGCGTATAACGGACCAAGTTCAGACGCACAGGGCTGAGGGCACACCTTGAGCGTCGCGCAGAAAGTCACCCGCACGAAGTCGCAAGTTAAACAACAACGCCCTGCGTCGCCTGGAACGGTTGTTATGTGGCCTAAGACAGACGCGACACGAAACTTACCAAGATACCACAGCTATATCCAACCGGCACCCCTTCAAGGCCAAACCGCCGCATGGCGAGATGACGAGACAGACGGCTCTGGGGACAACAGGCCCAATGCCGACCGGCACCTGATCAAAGACCACCCTGGGCCGGCGAGGCCGTCAAGACGGCCCACCCAACCGAAGCCGCAACACATGGCTCAGGCAAGCAAAACACCAATGCCGATTCCAAGCGGATGGCGTGCCACATAACGGACAAAGTTCAGCCGACCGGGGCTGAGGGCACATCACTAAAATACTGTACAAAGTCGCACGCTCCCAGTCGCCAGCGCCGAACCCAACGCCCTGGGTCGGCTGGAACGGTTGTTATGTGGCCCCAAGCCGGAGTGGCTAATTAGGAACCTGACTTGCCTGACCGTTCGAGACCAACCACACCGTCAGAAAATCGAAAGCTGTTACTTGGCCGTCCATGTTGAAATCGGCCGCGAGGTACCCGGCGTTGCCGTTGTCCGGCAACCATATGCTCAAGAAATCCGAAGCCGTCACATCGCCACTGGCATTGCCGTCTCCGCCCCAAAGACCGAAGACGCCGGATTCAAGTTCCACCATCGGCAGGTTGCCGAGGGCGCGGTCCTGACCGGTCGTAAAACTGTAGGCATCCGTGTCATACTTGACGTTCAATTGGCTCGCCGTCATGATGCCCAGGTGCGTCCGATGTTGGATCCAGAGGTAGTACAAGCCGTCGGCTACCCCGAAGAATTCCACCGGACTGGTGCCATCGAGGTCCACGATTTTTCCATCGCTTCGAAGAAAAGCAGCACGTCTCCCGACCACAGAGTTGGGCACCGTCTTGAACTCGCGTAGCGTCAACAAAACCCAATCGACGATGTCAGGAGGCACCGAGGTAAGAGTTTCGGTGCCAGCATAGTCCCAGGGTGGCGTATTGAACGGCTGGGCGAGGGGAAAGTCGGCTAGACCGGCAAGGTCGGTGCGCATGGATTGGGTTGAGGTGTAAGGTCCATGCAAGAAGGCGGTGGTGTTGATCCTGACGGGGCAATTGGGGCCGCCGAGCGTAAGACCGCAGAGCGGATTGCCGAGTGCCTGGTAGGGTGGCGTATCCGGCATGCACAGGTCGGGGTTACCTGTAAATAAGCACCCAAAAACAGGATTCAACGCGGCAACAGAGAGGGGTACGGTACCCGCTAATTGATTGTCAGCCAAGTTGAGAAAGAGGGCAGGGCTGATATTGCCAAGTGTTTCTGGGATAGGCCCCTCAAGGAGGTTGACACTCAAGTCCAGTCTGGACAGATTCGGCAGGTTCCCGAGTGAAGATGGGATGGCACCGGTTAAGCCATTTTTGAAGAAGTTCAATTCTTGCAAGCTGAACAGGTTACCGAGTTCAGGGGGGATCGGACCCGTATGGCCGTTGTCTGCTAGGACGAGCTTTTCCAGGTTCGATAGATTACCCAGTTCAGGGGGAAGCGCACTTCTTAAGAAATTGCCTTCGATGCGGAGTTCTTTCAACCCTGCCAGGTTACCCAGCTCAGCAGGCAACGTCCCATCCAGGTTGCTGTAGAGTTTAATTAGCCTCGAAACACCCCCCGCCTCGCAGGTTATACTATCCCAGCTACAGGGCGTATTGGTCTGAAGCCAGCCGGTGTTGTTCGTCCAATTTGGCCCATTGGCATTGTTGTAGAGTGCTACGAGGGCCTCGCACTCCAACACCGGAATCTGGGTAACGGCATCGCAGTCAAAGCCCTGCGCATCGGTAGCCGTAAAGGACCACACCGCCGACCAGTCTGTTTGTGCATCCGTACGGCCCCGTACACGCCAATAGTAGAGCGTTTCCGGAGCAAGTGACGGGTTCACCTGTATGGTGAATGCACTGGTACTGCCGTCGAATACGATATTCGTCTGAAACGAGGGGTCCGTGGAAACCTGTACCTGATAGTCATCTCCAGGTGCGCCAATCCCAGACCAGAACAGTTGGGTATCTCCAGGTACGGCAACGGCGCCGTCTGCAGGGGCTGAGGGTGCAGGAGGCGAGTGTGCATAATCGGTCGTATAAAAACGAACGACCGCGCCTTGTATGTTCGAAATCGTCCCGTCATATATGCCGTCACCGTTGGCGTCTACGTTGTCTACAAAGATCACGCGCTGCAACGCACGGCCCCGATCGAAGTCAATCAGGTCAATCGTCGGATCCGTCTCCGGTGAAGCCGGACACCCATTGGGATCAGCATTGACGATGGGGCCAATGGCGGAGGCCCACGCATCATAGGTGGTCGCCGGATAGAAGGCGTATACTCGGTCCGTGGCGGGACGACCGAAGACGGCGTCCCCGGTGGCGTCACTGAGTTCGCCGTATTCGAACGCACACTCCCCATTGTTGTCCGAGAAGAGATTCGGAATCATACGGACATCATCACTCGGATCATTCACCCCAAACGGGCCGACGGGGCCGATGTCCCAAATCTCGAAGGGCACCCAGATCGCGGCGCCTGTGGAAAACGAAAAATAGGCATAGGAGCCGCCAGCCGTGAAGCGAATCTCATAGTCGTGCGGGGCATAGTTGCCGATCACATCTTCCGTTCCGCCGCCCTGCCTATACATGATGTAAACCCCCGTGCCGTTGAAGGAGGGGTATAGATAATTTCCACCCACCTCCAAGCAGCCAAACGTCGATACGGCCGTGGGGCCACAGGGATCAGCCCCACCAGGCCCGACCACTTCGACGAAGGCGTAGGTGTCCGGCGAGGAAAGCAAAAGTGGACCAGCAAGGCGTAGCTCCGCAGAGCCGGTTGTGAATGAACGTATGACAGACCAGTCTGAAGGGACCCCGGACACAAGGGTCCTCACCCGCCAATAGTATTGGGTATTGATGTTTAGGTCAGGTACATAATGCGCGGTCCCTGTGTGGGTAATCAATACCGGAGAGACAAAATTAGGGGTCGTGCTTATCTGGAGATTGTAAACATCAATTCCTCCGACTACTTGCCACTGCAAAATAAGATTAGTAGGCTGTTCTGTTGCGCCATCAGCGGGAGCCAAGAGTGCTGGTTGGGCAAAGAGTGTAACGACTGGACATAGGACCAGTCCCAGGAGGGACAGGAAACTCTTCATCGGTTAAGTGTTTGACCTGAGACATGCTGAATCCTCAACACTGTGCCATGCAAATAGAACAAACAGTCTAAGGGTGTTTTATGATTTCTTTAATGGATTAATTTATTCAGGGACGATGCTCCAAAGTATGCATTTACTCGACACTTTTTCAACACAAAGCAAAAAGAAGATAGATGGAGATGGGATAGGTAATGTGTTCAAAGGCCCACATAACGGCCCCAGTTCAGGTGCACAGGGCAGGCAGCAGAAGGTAAACAACGGCTGCAAAACACACCCAGCCGACCAAGCTCAAACCCCCAACGCCCTGGGTCGCCTGGTACGGTTGTTATAACGCTCCATGAGCGATAACCCTCTAACCCGCCGGAAAGCACACCCCCTACCCCACCGCAGAGGTTAAACCAGAACCGGCACATGCCCAGCCCCAACCGGCCCCGTTGGTGCCAAGCTGTAGCTGAGCGAAGTGGGACGTAGAGGAGGGTGCCGCAGCGCTATCGAGGAGTGCCTGAGCACAACATCGGGTGTGTTTTCCACGACCGATAAGGCTGGGACCGAATGCTGCCCTCGGCGGCGCGGTTGCTGGAGCCGTTGGTCCGTTTCGCCCCCCATGCGACTTTGGGGTACTGCCGCTAGTGTGACGGCATAACGGCCCAAGTTCAAGTGCGCAGGGCTGACAGCCGTAAGATAAAGGGCGGCTGGAAATCACACCCATCAAACCAAGCCGAAAAACCCTAACGCCCTGAGTCGCTTGTAACGGGTGTTAGGCGGCACCGACGGCGACGAACCCATTCCCTTGAAACGCATCAACTGAGTACCCCGAGCACGCTGACAGACGCGCCCACATGCCAGCACCGGCCTGACTCAAAAGGGCAATACGGCACCGTTGGTGACGCACACCCTTCATCTCTTCAGTGCGCCGGCACACGCCCACCAAGCACCAGCACCGGAGAGGATCGCCCTGACCGAGGCGACTTCTTCATCGAGGCCGACCCCATGAGGTGCCGAGGCAAAGCGTAGCATTGGGGGAGCAGTCTGCGCAGGTGGTGTCCGCATAACGGACCAAGTTCAGGCGAACTGGGCTGAGGAGAAGGTAACAAAACCCAGGGCACCAAGTCACTCGCCCAGTTTCCGACTGCAACGACCAACGCCCTGGTTCGCCTGAAACGGTTGTTATGCCGCACCACGAGCGATAACCCTCTAACCCGCCGGAAAGCACACCCCCTACCCCACCGCAGAGGTTAAACCAGAACCGGCACATGCCCAGCCCCAACCGGCCCCGTTGGTGCCAAGCTGTAGCTGAGCGAAGTGGGACGTAGAGGAGGGTGCCGCAGCGCTATCGAGGAGTGCCTGAGCACAACATCGGGTGTGTTTTCCACGACCGATAAGGCTGGGACCGAATGCTGCCCTCGGCGGCGCGGTTGCTGGAGCCGTTGGTCCGTTTCGCCCCCCATGCGACTTTGGGGTACTGCCGCTAGTGTGACGGCATAACGGCCCAAGTTCAAGTGCGCAGGGCAGATGCCGTAAGATAAAGGGCGACTGGAAATCACATACACTTCAAACGGCTAAACCCCAACGCCCTGAGTCGCTTGTAACGGGTGTTAGGCGGCACCGACGGCGACGAACCCACTTACCTTGAAACACGACACCCGAGCACCCCGAAAACGCTGACAGACGCGCCCACATGCCAGCACCACACCCGCCCGAATCGACGACGACGCGAGGAAGTGGCGCACACCCTTCATCTCATCAGTGCGCAGGCACACGCCCACCAAGCACCAGCACCGGAGAGGATCACCCTGACTGAGAAGGCTTCTTCATCGAGGCCGACCCCATGAGGTGCCGAGGCAAAGCGTAGCATTAGGGGAGCAGTCTGCGCAGGTGGTGTCCGCATAACGGCCCCAGTTCAGCCGACCCGGGCTGGGGGCACAACATACGTCGCTGGGCACAAAGTCACTCGCCTGGGTACAGTCTGAATGACCTACGCCCTGGGTCGGCTGGAACGGTTGTTATACAACATATTGCCACCGGTCGATGTTGAAGAGTTCAGAAGTGCTACCGTTAAAATGGCAAATCTTCTTCTGGGAAGAGAGAGTTAACGTACTCCAACTTGACATTATATTTAAAAAACTTGCTTGCCTTACCTATTACGACCTTAATTTGGTCGCTTGAGTCAATATCCAACCGCCTTGCTAATTCTGTAGCTTTCTCCACTTCATTGCCGCTATAAATATTCACGAGCAAAAGACGCTCTTTGTCTTCATTTAGTGCTTGTTTGAGAATTTTGTTTATATGGTCGTCCCAAAAACCATATCCTGAAATAATTATTAACTTGGCTTTGATACAGTACTCTCTAAATTCATATATAAAAAACAGAAATGGATCATAGGCTTTTACTTTTTGTCGTGTACCGAATATTATCTCATGGTTTTTTATCTTTACAGATGTTTTATGAATTATTTTGTCAGACTCATCTCGTTCCCAGTCAATCGAGCCATGTAGTTTATATAGGAATATATCTGGATCAGCCTCTTCTTCCCCTATCTTAAATCTAGACCAATGCCATGATTCTTCTATTTCTCGCTCATTTCCAAATCCTCTTTCAATTTCACAAGTTACTTCTTTTCCTTTATCAGTAAATCTGTCACAAACTGATTCAATACACAAGTCGTAATTTAAGGTAAAAATCCTTATGGGATTATTGAGCTCTTTTTGAAACAATGCCAACTCTTGATAATATTTTGCTTTAACCTGGTTATCTAGAGCGATCCATCCTCTCAAACTTCCTATAATTTGATTCCGAAACTCTGCAATTGCATCGTAAGTATAGCCAACATTTTCAATGAACTCGATCCAGCTTAGCTGAAACGGTGAAAGTGGATGCTGCTTATTTAAGAGTAGAAGTAATTCGTCAAGTATGTTTACTAAGTCTTCAACATTTAGATTTTCTTCTGAGACCTTAAAAACTTGTGACTTAATAAAATTGTATAGCCCTTCAAACTTCCTCCATTTGTTTTTTAGCATATTTTCAATTTTTTGAATCATCTCTCTAGTAATAGGTATTCCGGCCTCTTGACTAGCTCCAGCTCCGAGCAATAATAGCACATCTTCTTTTTGTAAATCGTATCTCATTTTTCTGACCTATAAGAACCACGGTTGCAAGCTTTCAGGGTTTAAATCTGGGTATTCTCTTTCTCTAAATTCCCTCACGAACTCTGTTACTAAATCACAATATTGGACAGAAACCGGGACAGATTTAGAGTTATATGCTCTCCAGTTCATACCAGACAAGCTGAGCAATTCTTGAATATATGAATAGTGATCAATACCTGGCCTGTTCTGAAACATAACTTCAATGTATATAGGTCCACTATATCTCTTTCTTGGCTTATAATCATGTCTATTTACCCCTTCGCTCCAAAGTAGATACTGATTACTTCCTAATGCCGTACATGTGCCCTCAAGAGGGGTTAAGTTATTAAGGGCTTTATTGTAGCCAAAATACTTATTTGAAACATTGATTCTGAGCACTACGAACTCGATTTTTGATCTACTATTTTCGACTGCCTCTTTTATTTTCTCTATCTCATCGTAAGAAATAGAAAATGGCGCATGTATAGCTATTCTGGAATAGTTCTTATCTTTTTGTTTTAGAATGCTAGACACCTTAGTCTTTAGTTGATCTAGATATTCTTTCTTTGCATTATTCGTAGAGACTATATCTATTGAATGGTATAGTCCAGTGCTATCAAGTAGTATTGAATAGGCATAGTATCGATCCCTTACTTTTCTTCCATTTATTTCTTTGAATCGAATTGATTGAGCTAGCCCAACAATCAGTGTTTTGTCAGAAACTGGCTTGATTAGCCAGGGTACACCGCCTACTTTTGAGAACATCTGAAGAGAGAAGTCACGAACGGAATACTTGTTTTCTAACGTCTTATAGTTGATGAACTGTACTGGAATGTTATCTTTGCTGAACTCATACTTGACTGAATAGTACAACTCATTTTCTTCCTCTTGACTCTTTTTTAATACCACTACTAAAGGGTTGGTATAATTGTTTTCCTTTATTTCCTTTTTTAGGCTAAGTATTTCTTCAATAGTAATTTCTGTACACCTATGACCATTAAGAGCAACATTGATATTAAATATAGATTCTAACTCTTTTTGAAGTTCACTATAGAATGATGCTATAATTTTTCGTTCGCTATTTTTATGCAAAAAGAAAACGTTCATTGGATCAACTAATGTTTTTAGCGGCCCAATGCCTCGCATTTTATTCTGGCTATCTATTTCAATTCCATTTTTCACAACAAACATTTTTTGAACTAATCTATGGCAAGACAATTCAGTTATAGAATCAAAATCGAGTATCGAATCAGCAAACGCACTCTTATAGAATACTTTGGCAAACTGTCTTATTTTCCCGTACTTATCACTATAAAATGTAGTGTTACTTCTACCAATTGAATTTAAACTCAAACTTAAGGCCTGAACTTTTCTACTAAACTCTACCTCGCTATTTTTTAGAAATTTGTAGTCAATGAGAAACCCGAATTTATCTATTTCCTTTAGGTAATATGGTTCAAGCCAAACTGTTTCCTTCCCTTCTGGATGAGATTTAAGTACAAAGTGTAGGCGTTTATATTTTGATTTCTCAAGCGTTGTATATTGATCTTCCTCTAGGTTCTGACTTGAAATTTCTTTAAGCTTCCATAGAATAAAACTCTTTGTTAAGTAAAGGTTTGTCATTCTATTACAATCAAAGACCTCTGAGTTGTTAAACTCAGAAAAGGAAACCCAATAGTCTTTGTATTTATTTTTTCCTAATTGTTCTGGAAGTCTAGAACCAAATATTAAGTTTGAAGAAGGCTTGGGATCACCTTTTTTTCTAGTTTTTCGGAAGACTTGAAAGTTTAATTTGTTATTCTTTAATGGCGCGAAGTTTATAGCTATTTGGGAAAAATCAGGCATTCTCAATATCTGTTCTACTCTAGAACATGTTAAGTGCGGCGACTAGTATAATTTGATATAGATGCGCTTTGGATCATCAAGCATGTAATATTGTGTATAGATTCTAGAAATGCAACTTCCATAGCACTGAATCGAGATTGGTGATAAACGGAGTTGTAGTTTTTCGATTACCTAGAAATAGAATCTAGAGCGTACCAAAATTGTACTTAATAACGTTCTTTTAAGCGACGTATGACCGGCAACTTGTATCCTCGTAGCTCAACAATGTTGTATAACGGACAAAGTTCAGGCGAACTGGGCTGAGGGGAAGGTAGTGTTTCATAAAGTGTGTCAAAGGGATCCGGCTCATAGATCCAGTCGGAGTCGGTCACCGAAGATAATTGATAGCTGCGACAAGGTCATATTCCAGTTGTGAATCGGTCGCTTCCACTTGGTCGTGACCTCCTCCTGAACCAAGTACAGCAGCTTCATCAGGGCATCATCGGAACTGAAGGCCCCCTTTGTCTTCGTCACCTTTCTCAGTTGCCGGTGGAAGCCCTCAATAATATTAGTCGTGTAGATTACGCGACGGATCTCAGGTGCATAGGCAAAATAAACCGAGAGACGTGGCCAGTTTCTACGCCAAGAGTCGATGACGACCGGATACTTGCTACCCCAACGGGCTTCGAGTTTATCTAGGTTGTGCTCGGCGGCCTCAAGGGTTCGAGCCTTGTAAATCTGTTTCAGATCCTGCATGAACGCCTTGACATCCTTCCAGGCGATGTACTTTCTGCTATTTCGGATCTGATGTACGATGCAGAGTTGTACTTGCGTCTGAGGGAAGATGCTTTCAATGGCATCGGCGAAACCTGAAAGGTTGTCGATGCAAGCAATGAAGATATCCTCGACGCCCCGATTCTTGAGATCGGTCAAGACCTGTAACCAAAACTTCGCGCCTTCATTCTCGCCGATGTAAAGGCCCAAGAGTTCCTTGTAGCCTTCCTGGTTTAGGCCAATAATACAGTAGATGGCCTTGGTCACTACCCGGCCCTCATGGCGGACTTTGTAGTGGATAGCATCAAGCCAAACAAAGGGGTAAACCGACTCCAAGGGCCGGTCACGCCACTGCTGAAGCAAGGGCAGAATCTTATCGGTGACCCGGCTAATGGTCGCCGTCGAGACTTCTAGGTCATACATCTCAGCCAGGTAGTCCCGGATGTCGCCATAGCTGGATCCGCGAGCGTATAGGGCGATGATCTGTCGGTCGAGATCCGTTCCCAGTCGGCCTTGCCGTTTGGCAATGATCTGGGGATCGAAACTGGCATTACGATCTCTCGGAGTTTTGATCTCAACTTGGCCAAGAGCCGTCTTGACGGTTTTCTTGCTTTTGCCATTACGGCGATTCTTCGGCCCCGGCTCATCGAGATGGACATCGAGTTCGGCCTCCAGGGTTTCTTCGAGGAATTCCTTGATCAGGGGTGTCAGTACGCCATCTGAACCAAGCAATGTGCCGCCAGCTTGGAGCTTCTCTTTAGCCAGTTGCTTAAATTGATCGAAATCGAAGGTGTTGTTTTGGGGTTTTCTTCTTGGGCTCATGGTGTGTTAGGGTTGGGTTGTTAAGAATAAACCCTTTGACACACTTTATGAAACACCCTCGAGGGGAAGGTACAAAAGCGTGCTGAAAGTCACTCGCTCCGGGTGCGATTGGAACGCCTAACGCCCTGGTTCGCCTGAAACGGTTGTTATACAACATAGTGGTAGGGCCAGAATCAGCTCAGCTAGAAGACCTATGACCCCTTCCGTTTCTAATCAGCCTTTCGCATCTTTATCACTGTGTCTGCAGCAGCAGCTACCTAAGACTCTTGATTTTGTTAAAGATAAAGCTTACAATTAACATATGTCACGTTGCCGTAATTTTCAACCAAATGGGAGAAAATGACTATGAATCGAACAGCGAATATCCTTGCTTCAATTGGTCTTGCCATTGGCGCATTATTCGGAGTCTCAGGCAGCATATTCACGCAACCCATCGCGCAGATCGCTTTATATCAGATAAGCAGCGTAGCCCTGACAGCCGCCTGCGCTTTGCTGACGCTCAAATACCTGCGAGATAACAAGGACTATATTGCCACCGGCTTCCTGTTGTTTGCAATTGCAGAGGCGGTAATGACTGCTGGAGCGGCATTGGGGCAGGTTGGTGGTCAACCTTCCTTTGCCGCTGGTATGGCTCTTTACGTTCCAGCCTTTCTGTTCATTAGCATACCAAGAGGATTTCCTTTATGGAGTCGTCTTACGGGCATAGCTGCAACGATTCCCTTCTGCATTGCGGCTTCTAAGATCTACTTAGGTGGACAGGCACTGTCAACATCGGTGTTTCCAGGTGCCGGTTATGGATTACTGACAATAACCATAATCGGATGGATACTCACCTTGCTGCGTGAAGGCAACGAATCATAGGAGTCTAAGAATCAACTGGAAAGTACAGTTGGTAAGACGCTTTTATTGCCATGCCCATCCGAAGTGCCAACCCTTTGGGTATGAGCCTCGTGTTGCCAACCGTTACCGGATAACTCCTTTCGAGCAGACCAGGAATGCTGATGATTTATTCTCAGAGCGGATTCAATGTTGTATAACGGACTAAGTTTAGCTGCGCAGGGCTGGGGGCTCACGATTTCGGTCGTGCACAAAGTCGCACGCACGAAGTCGCAAGTGCAAACAACAACGCCCTGAGTCGGCTAGAACGGTTGTTATGCGGCTAAAGACAGACGCGAACCAAAACCTAACAAGAAACCACGGACAAAGCCAACCGGCAACCCTTCAAGGCCCAACCGCCGACTGGAGAGATGACGAGACAGACGGCTCTGGGGACAACAACCCCAATGCCGACCGGCACCGGTTTCAAGTCGCCTCTGGGCCGGCGAGGCCGTCAAGACGGCCCACCCAACCGAAGCCGCAACGACTGGTTGAGGAGAGCAAAACGTGAGGCCAACCCCAAGCGGCTGGCGTGCCGCATAACGGACTAAGTTCAGGCGCGCAGGGCAACCAGCACAAGATAACCAACGGCTGGAAATCACACCCGCTGAATTAGGAAAAACACTTAACGCCCTGCGTCGCTTGCAACGGTTGTTATGCCGCTGCTTTAGCTCAATGCATATATACACCAATCTCAATAGAGCATCAAGATTCCTTCCTGTGGACTCCGAACCAAGCTTTCTACTGCTTTGTAGTTTTGGCGCAACAGCTCCTCAATATCACCCGTCGTGCAATTGCCACGCCGAATCCAAACGACTTTCGGTGGAAATCCATGTAAAAGACTTAGTGCGTTGAAGTCCGAGTCCTTACTCACGATCAGGAATCCTTCTCTACGAGCATGCTCCCAAACTTTGTGATCCGCTGCACTCGACATTCCAAGCACTGAAACGTGAGATGATTCAGGATAAAGACCAGCCAGCAGACCAACCAGGCGTGGTGACAGGTTTTGATCGAAGAGCAGTTTCATGCCGTAGCCGCAAACGTGTAGCGTTCACGCTCGGCTGCATATTCGAGGCTGGCAAGAATATCTTCCCTCTCCAGATACGGAAAGTCCTCTAGAATCTCCTCGTAGCTCATTCCAGAAGCCAAGTAGCTAAGTACGTCATAGACCGTGATTCGCATGCCACGGATGCAGGGCTTGCCACTGCGCTTGCCTGGTTCGAGCGTGATTCTGTCTTTGTAGCTCATGCTTTTGCTGGGTTTAGGAGGCGTTTGAACACCGGGCCTGGACCATCTGTTTCTGTAGTTTCAGGAATAAGTGTAGCCAAGAGTATGGAAGCCCCTCTTCTTAGGGCTCCCGTATTCGACTGTGTGCATCCTAGATTTGAAGAACAAAAAAACCGAAATGGGGCAAGAGTTGGCTGTATGGTTCAATGCCTTTACAGCGGCATAACGGCCCAAGTTCAAGTGCGCAGGGCAACGAGCAGAAGATAACCAAAGACTGAAAAACATGCCCACCTACCAAAGCCAAAACCCCTAACGCCCTGAGTCGCTTGTAACGGTTGTTAGGCGGCACCGACGGCGACGAACCCACTTACCTTGAAACACGACACCCGAGCACCCCGAAAACGCTGACTGACGCACACACATGCCAGCACCACACCCGCCCGAATCGACGACGACGCGAGGAAGTGGCGCACACCCTTCATCTCATCAGTGCGCCGGCACACGCCCACCAAGCACCAGCACCGGAGAGGATCGCCCTGACTGAGAAGGCTTCTTCATCGAGGCCGACCCCATGAGGTGCCGAGGCAAAGCGTAGCATTGGGGGAGCAGTCTGCGCAGGTGGTGTCCGCATAACGGACCAAGTTTAGCTGCGCAGGGCAGCCGGCACAAGATACCCACGACCTGCAAAACACAAGGGCCGACAACAGCAAAACCCGCACGCCCTGCGTCAGCTGTAACGGTTGTTATACTGCCCCAGGCCGCTCCCTGCTAAGTTGAAAATACAAACTACTTCCCCGCCCAAGCACGATACTGATATACTCCCCTCTCTGTACCCAAGTAAAGCCGACCCCGCTCCGCATCCGAGGCTATCGTGTATATCTTCTCCTCCTCTGACAGCGAGGTCTCTACCCTACTCCATGACGCACCACTATCTCGGGTCTCAAGCAGGAATGTCTGCCTGTCTTTTCGTACTACCACCCAATACCGATCCGGCAAGCGCTCATCTGCCAACACCGCCGTCACAGTCCCCTGCACACCCAGATCAAGCCATCGCCAAGTTTCACCACCATCTTGCGTCTTGAATAACCCACCACGCAACCCAATGTGGACTTCCTCTCTGTTAAAGGGGTTGAACGCGATTGCATATACCGCATCATCCCCACTCTGTTGAAAAGAGACCAAATCCCAAGTCTGACCGCCATCGTTTGAACGATTCAGCACGGGACTAAAGGTTGTCGTCTCTCCACCGAGCCAGACTATGTTGGGATCTGCCGGGTGTTGCTCAAGCGCAAATCTAAATGAAGTTCCTTGTGGTGGATGCTCAACCAACTGCCAAGATGCCCCGAAATCTGTGGACACAAAGCCGGCATCGGCCAAGATGGAGCCTGGCCGATTGAGCAACCGCCATATCCCAGGATAGATTGTTGTCCCATCGTATTCGCTGAAACGTCCCATGCCCGTGACGGCATAAGACCAAGAGCGTCCACCATCTAGGCTACGGAAAACCGTAGGCTCGTCTATACTGCGCCGCATACTTGAGACTGCTAGAATGTGGTCCGCATCATCAAAGCTGACGACAAAGTCGGTTAGACGCTGAAATCCGTGCACCTGTGGAGAAGCAAGAGAATCCCAGATGGCACTTTCGTCCTGAGTGTTGAGCCGCCAAAGTTGCTGGATTTGATTTCGGAATAGGTTGGCACTGGAATTGTAGGCAATGATGTAAAGATATGGTGGGTGAATAAGGAGTTGGGTAACGACTTTAGTGTTGGGGCCGATGTTGGTCCAGGTGGGTTCGGGAGTATCCAAAGCGGTGTCACAACCGGCGAGGGGTGTACACAGGTAGGCAATACAAACACAAGATGTTATCAAAAGTCGAGACATGCTTTTTGAGGCAAACGAATCATTCTTAAGCTGTGATCAATCAGGGTAGGAACGTACTGAGGAATGTACAGATCGGGCAAGTCAAATCGGCCTCCCCATTGAAGAAAATGAGTACGCTGGTGGGCAGTATAACGGCCCCAGTTTAGCCGACCTGGGCTGAGGGGAAACCATGAAAGAACGGCAGAAAGTCGCACGCACGAAGTCGCAAATTAAACCCTAACGCCCTGTGTCGCCTGGTACGGTTGTTATACGCCATAGCTCAGCACACCAAACTTGGACAAGAAACTTTGACTAGCACTTTCGGGCACTGCCTGCCAATATAGTCTCTTGCAGCTTGCCTTGATTTACTAGAAACCTAAACTTATAGTACCCTCAGTTCCTTTTTTCCCGTTCGCCTCACCTCGTTTACTCGACGTGCTATAACGATACCGTTCACCACCGATTCCAACTATCGAAAGGCCCTGATTGCATTTGTTCTATGCCACCGTATCAACTCCGAAAACTCTTCCTGCGCCTTATCATTTCTTTGCCGGTGCCAAGCATCTTGCTTCGTTTCCTCCGCTTTTTCATCCGGACCAAGGCCGGGGAAAACTTCGGTGATATCTCCATCAACGGTGAGCTAAGATTCCTCAAGGTACATGCCCCAGCCTGTATCACCATTTTTGATGTCGGAGCACATGTCGGTACTTGGACCCAGCATGCTTTGAGCATCAACCCTGAAGCTCAGATCCATTGCTTTGAGCCCATGCCTGATGCCTTCGAGCAACTACAGGCACGCAACTTCGGATCAAATGTAACGTGCAACCGGGTGGGACTTTCGAGTACTGTACAGGAGGCCGCATTATACACAAAGTCGATGTCGTTGTACGATAAACGAATGCCTGGACATGAGCCGAGTAGCGAGCCAATATCTGTCAAGCTGAGTACGCTAGGGGTCTATTGTAGGAACAATAATATTGATATGATTGACCTACTCAAAGTCGATGCCGAAGGCCATGACTATGCCATCCTCCAAGGCGGCCGAGACTTGATCGAAGCAGGACGAATCCGGCGCATTCAGTTTGAGTATGGTCCCTATAATATCTATGCACATGTCTTATTGCGGGATTTTTTCATGTTCTTTGAGGGCTTACCCTACACGCTCTACCAACTCATGCCGAAAGGAATACTCAAGGTACCTACGTATGATTTACGGCTAGAGAACTTTGTCTACAAGAATTTTGTAGCGTTACATGACTCGGTAGATGCTCGAGATATGTGATAAAGGACAGTAAACCCAAGTATTCAGGACTTGGAGAAGCAGTAGAAAGCATACGGATGGTGTATGCGAGGTAAGTGATTCAGGAGGGTAGCATGCTGAATGGAGTTAATACTGATACTAACTCCTCCGTCTTTATTACAACGCTGAACTTTCTTATACTGAATAACGGCTGCTTTCACACGGCGCAAACTTGCATCATAGCCCAATATTTTTTCTTCTCGACGAGAAGGAGTATAAATCCAGGCATGAGGATTTCCTATTGCATCTAATATGAAGTGATTTGTAAGGCATTCTATTGTCGATTCGCTCGGTATCTTTGATGGAACAGGTCGGAGCATTTGGAGATTATTTTATGGGTAACTCTTGCGAAGCTAGCCCAAGTTCTATATTCCATTCCACGTGTGGAAGATAAGCAATTCTAAGAAGTACTTAAGGGTACGGCTCCGGAGCCTCCTATGCCTTAAGAAATTGTTATTTTGATCTGCAACACATCTCATCTACAAAGCCAGCATATAGTTTCATGTTTGATCAGCCTATATTTGTGTTTTGGGTGTTTACGGATTGAGAAACGATAAGGAAAAAAACCAAACTCCCTTGCCATTTGACGGTACTTTACATCTCTACCGTCTATCCTTCGCCTAACCGTGCTTCGATCAAACCAGGGACCATTGGCTGGATTTGCTTCGTGATATAGAATTATTTTACCATCGACTTCTATTACAGATGTCGCTCCAACTTTTGGCTGAGAGGGAATTACAACGTAAGGACCACATACACGGTGATATTGGCCGTCAGCACGAAAGAACGGGGGTAGTGTTTCATAAAGTGTGTCAAAGGGATCCGGCTCATAGATCCAGTCGGAGTCGGTCACCGAAGATAATTGATAGCTGCGACAAGGTCATATTCCAGTTGTGAATCGGTCGCTTCCACTTGGTCGTGACCTCCTCCTGAACCAAGTACAGCAGCTTCATCAGGGCATCATCGGAACTGAAGGCCCCCTTTGTCTTCGTCACCTTTCTCAGTTGCCGGTGGAAGCCCTCAATAATATTAGTCGTGTAGATTACGCGACGGATCTCAGGTGCATAGGCAAAATAAACCGAGAGACGTGGCCAGTTTCTACGCCAAGAGTCGATGACGACCGGATACTTGCTACCCCAACGGGCTTCGAGTTTATCTAGGTTGTGCTCGGCGGCCTCAAGGGTTCGAGCCTTGTAAATCTGTTTCAGATCCTGCATGAACGCCTTGACATCCTTCCAGGCGATGTACTTTCTGCTATTTCGGATCTGATGTACGATGCAGAGTTGTACTTGCGTCTGAGGGAAGATGCTTTCAATGGCATCGGCGAAACCTGAAAGGTTGTCGATGCAAGCAATGAAGATATCCTCGACGCCCCGATTCTTGAGATCGGTCAAGACCTGTAACCAAAACTTCGCGCCTTCATTCTCGCCGATGTAAAGGCCCAAGAGTTCCTTGTAGCCTTCCTGGTTTAGGCCAATAATACAGTAGATGGCCTTGGTCACTACCCGGCCCTCATGGCGGACTTTGTAGTGGATAGCATCAAGCCAAACAAAGGGGTAAACCGACTCCAAGGGCCGGTCACGCCACTGCTGAAGCAAGGGCAGAATCTTATCGGTGACCCGGCTAATGGTCGCCGTCGAGACTTCTAGGTCATACATCTCAGCCAGGTAGTCCCGGATGTCGCCATAGCTGGATCCGCGAGCGTATAGGGCGATGATCTGTCGGTCGAGATCCGTTCCCAGTCGGCCTTGCCGTTTGGCAATGATCTGGGGATCGAAACTGGCATTACGATCTCTCGGAGTTTTGATCTCAACTTGGCCAAGAGCCGTCTTGACGGTTTTCTTGCTTTTGCCATTACGGCGATTCTTCGGCCCCGGCTCATCGAGATGGACATCGAGTTCGGCCTCCAGGGTTTCTTCGAGGAATTCCTTGATCAGGGGTGTCAGTACGCCATCTGAACCAAGCAATGTGCCGCCAGCTTGGAGCTTCTCTTTAGCCAGTTGCTTAAATTGATCGAAATCGAAGGTGTTGTTTTGGGGTTTTCTTCTTGGGCTCATGGTGTGTTAGGGTTGGGTTGTTAAGAATAAACCCTTTGACACACTTTATGAAACACCCTCAGAACGGGGCATCTTCCAAATAAATCTCGGTCCCTTCTCTATATGGCTTGAATAAATTCCCACCCTTAATAAGGTTTATGTGTTTCTCGGTGAGTCCAAACATGCAATGCTCTTCACATTCTTCAAGAAACCATGTGCGCCAATAATCGCGTCCATCATGGTGAACAACAGATGCTTCTACACTCCAGGGCATTGTATAGTTACCATGTTTATAGTTCCAAAGACCGTATAACGGCCCAAGTTTAGCTGCACAGGGCTGGGGGCACAACCCTTACTCGGCCGAAAAGTCACATGCACGAAGTCGCAAGCGGAAACCCCAATGCCCTGGGTCGGCTGGAACGGTTGTTATATGGCATTGGGCGCAATTAGCATAAAGGTACAACCCATACTGAGGAGCTACTGATCAATGCCTAGCGATTCCTGCACAATTTTGCCATCAATCATACGAATGTAGTGCGGGAAAGGATTAACAGGAAACACACCGACAGGAGCCACGACAAAGATTTGATCAAAACGAATGGATAAATCTCCTTCTGTTAATAGTTCTACAAGGGCATTACGGCGTTCCTTATCGAATCCTGCCATTGGTTCATCAAGAAAAATGAAGCCTGGGCTTGCGCCCCGCTCCTGCGGGAGGGCTGCAAGCGCGAAGCCGAGGCGCAAAGCGAGGGAGAACTGATCCTGTGTAGCTCCGGAGTATATCTCCTTCTCAATGTATTCCTGGGCTTGCGCATCCCACACTCTGATTTTGTATGTGTCATCGTCAAGCTCTGCATCATGATAGCGACCCGCTGTGAGCATAGGCAGCATCCCGCGCATATATTCCATCGTTCGTGGCAGAACTGCCTGAAGAATGTTATCGCGGACGCGGTTCAGGATAGGACCCGCCCCTCCGGAGATGGCTTTTTGCTTTTCAAGCTCCTGGACTTCGTCCGCACAAGTTGCCTCATCAAGTGTACTGCCCTCTATCCCCAAATCACCTTCTAGTTGCGCCTGCTGATCCCGATAGTTTTGAATCTTGGTAAACAAGTCCATCCTCTTATTCTCAAGCGGCTCTAGATCGTTTGATGTCACGTCCGGAAACTCAGGAAAGAGCCTCCCTATTTCATCACGGCTAAGGGGTTCAGGAGGCGTTGCTTCCAACTCTTCGACGAGGCTGCGTGCCTCTTCGAGATAGGCTGTTTTCCGAGACGAAGCTTGGTCCGCTCTCTCATGTGCCCTCGCGGTGTTGTCGGCGGCTTCGGCGTGTTCTGCATCAAGCTCTTGGCGATTGTATGTGCTCAGCTTTGCCTGGAGCGCTCCTTTCAGGGCGGCTTCTGATTCCAGATCAAGCACGTCCGGCAAAAGATCCTGTAGCCTCCCAAGGGCTTGCATTTCATGATGCCGCTGCGTGATTCTTTCTTCATCCACTGCAATGTTTCGTCGTACGTCGTGTAGCTTCTCTTGCAAGTCCTTGCGACTCGCTATCCTTTCTTCCAAATGCTTTACCTTTTGATCAAGGGCTGCTTTCTTGCTCACAAGCTGTGAACGCGCCTCGGTAGCTCGGTCTGGGAGATCGTACGCCTCTACGGCTCCTTCGAGAGCGCGCCATACGGCCCCGACCTTGCCCTCTAACTTTCCCTGATCATTGGCCAGCTTTTGCATACATGCGCCGGCTGCATCGATATCTTCGATCTGGCTCAGTTGCAAACGGGCCAGGTCTTCCCGAATCCTTCCTTCGTCGCCCTCTATCTGCGCTACCAGACTCATGACTCCACGCTCGCAGCGGCGTTCAAACTCTTCAGCTTCCTTCACGGCTTCTCTGAGCTGTGTGAGCGTCCCGCCCTTCGGCAAGGTCGCTTCGATCTCTGTGACCAACCGTTCTGCGTCTTGAGTCTCTTGTGGCACTTGCCATCCCAACTCCGAGAGTTGATTAAGCAGTTCTTGCATATTAGGAGCTTCTTTACCCATCAGAGTCTCCTGGCGAATCATTTCGTCCCGAGCCAGCTGTTCACGCTCCACCTTCTCCTTGTCCGCTAGTTTTCTTTCAACCACGGCTTTCCGGTGGCGTGATCGCCCGACAATAGTCAGGGCCAGCCCAATAAGTGTAACCACGGCTGAAGTTGCAGCGAAGAAAATATTGACTGTAAAGAAAAGGCCAACTCCTACAAGACCTACGATCAACACTGTTGCTCCTGCTCCGAGCAGCATCATGGCACGCTGCACGTTCTGCTCCGCGACGCGAAATGCTTGATCAGCCGTTGTTGCTTTTTTCTGTAGACCAGCAATGATCTGGTCCCCTTGGGACCGAATTTTCTCCTCTGCTTTGGCCTGTATCCACTTTCGCAAAATACTGATTCGTTGCGCATTATCGTGCTTTTCCTTTACTTGTGCTAAGGCTTTTTGCGTTGCATGGTGCTTTTCTCTCTCGGCTGCGACCCCGCTCCGGCGTTCTTCCAGTTGTTCCCAGGCGGAAACAATGCGAACAAGAGAAGATTGTCGGTCTTCGATATGTTTTAGATCAGCTTCAAGTTGCTCGAGTTGCTCAAGCTGCCCGTCGATATTGAATAGCTCTTCTAGCTCCCGACGAATTGCAGGTAGGGTTTCCTGCTCTAACGTTTTCAATTCATCAAGGTCCTGCTTGATACGTCCTGCCTCTTCTATACCCCGGCGCGCCGATGCTCTGGTTTCGGCAATGCGCTCGATAAGACCGAGAGCGTGGTCTAATGCCCCAATGAACTCAATCTGTTTACTTAACTCATCGCGCTGCCTAGCATGTTCCTGGGCTTCTTTCTTAGCCTGCCCGGCTTCCGTTTTGGCCTGTTCCACGTCATCTAGCCGGGCATGAATGGTGGCCAGCAGACGCTTCTTACAAACCGCCTCATATTCATCCTCGGCCTGTCCATGCTGCCGAATCACTGTCACTAGTCGATACCTCTTCTTTGCGTTTTCAAGTGTGAGTTCGTGCTGAGATTTCCATCGGAAGTTACCTTTGAGCATCGTAATGCGATCCAGATCGAGAAGCTTGAGCAGGATAGCCTCTCGTTTCCCCTTGCCGAGTTCTTCGAGTTGGCCAAGTTTTTTTTGCTGGACGAAGGCAGAAGCCAGCAGAGCCTCGGAGTCGAGACCGCTTAATTGCACCAACAGTTCTCTATTTACCTTTGAAATGCCGCGGACTTCTTCCACAGTACCGTCTGCATCCTGAATGAGCAGTCGTGCATCATTCTGACGCCCCCTTTTCAAGCGACGCTCCACTGTCAGCTGCAGATCTGCCAATGTAATGACCAATTCAATCGTTGCTGTGTCTTCCCCTATCTTGATCAAACTTTCCATTGATCCTCTGCCGCCCCCACGCATCACTAGACCATTGCCATACAGCGCAGTATAGATAGCCTCGAAAAGAGAGGACTTGCCCGCTTCATTGAGCCCTTCGATGAGGACACAACAACGTCCCGGAAAGACGACATCGATATCCTGAAGCCGCTTGAAGTTATTAATTTTCAGTTGGACCAGACGAATCATCCTTCTGCCACACTTATTTCGTTGAGCTTAGACAATATTGCCTGGCGAGTCTGCTCAAGTAATTCACGTTGATGAAATCCTTCAGTCCGTTCCATTTGGCTGTTTACAACCGCGTTGATTTCCTCACGAATCGAGCGTCGAGGCAACATATCTATTGTCTTACTATCAACGTTGAATTGAACTAGGAGGCGACTCAAGTCCATCTCGAAGAAGAAAAACTGGTGACGTGCGACCTCTTCAATGGTAGCCTGATTGAGGCGCAAATAAATATCTCGCGAGACGGTCCCCTCAACCGAGAGTCGAACAAGCCTCTCGGGATCGGTCTCAGGCAAACGGGATAATATGTACCCCGTCGGATCTTCCCTATGATCCGCATGCTCTAGTTCAGAAGCCGAAATTGCGAGGTGGGACCGGGGCTGCGGCGTGAGGTCCAGGTGCTTTACGTTAATGTCGGTGTTGCTGTTTATTTCAATTTCAGCGAACCCAGGCCGGGTAATCCCGCACTCTCCGTAGTCGAACCACTCGGTAGCGCCTGGCAAGACGATGTTTTTTCCCCCAATGGACAGCGTAGCCCGTTGATGAATGTCGCCCGCGATGATGACCTCTACGCCGCGAAGCTGCTCGATGGCTTTGCGATGGATCACAGGTGAATTGGCTCCAGAATATATCATTCCTTCCAAAGGGCCATGGACAATGAGAACGCAGACATCCGCCCCCTGATCATCAAACTCGACCCCGTCAAGTAAATTGTGCTCAGGCCCAAGGTTGACACTCGGAGTAAACCCGCCTACAGCTATACTTAGTCCCTTATTGCTGAACAGGATCGGGCGAATGGTGTGGTCTTCAGGCTCAAGCAAATCAAAAAAAGTTAGCGCCTGAAGCTCAGCATAGAGGGAGAGAGGAAGATAACCACCCTGTTCTGTCATGCTGCGGGGTGTATCGTGGTTTCCTCCTATGGCAATGGTCGGAATGCCTGCATTCTTTAGCTCCTGTAGTTTCCTAGCGAGGTAAATGCGATCAGTATTCATGGGGCTGGGAGAATCGAATACATCACCAGCCAAAATGAACAGATCTGCCTTTGATGTAATAGCATGGTCAATGACTCGACCGAGGGCCTGGCGCAGGTAGCGACGTCGTTTTGCCAGTATACGTACGGGCATACGGGCATAGTAGCGCCCTAAATGACAGTCGGATGTAGCAACAATACGAAAACTCACAGCTGTTCTCTCCTATGAGGTGGTGGCGTGACCGGACGTGTCTGTCCAGAAGAGGCATGAAACACTGTTTGAGCCTGCGCTGGCATCCAGGTATTTGAATCCAGGAAATCATTAAAACTAGTAAAGGCTTGCACGAACAGCGGCGCTCCGGTGAACGACAAGGGCGATGCTGGCCCTGTAAACATAAATGGAAACTGCTGACTGCTCTGTGGATCGACGAATGATCTATAGAGGGTGAGGGCTTGTCGATCCCCAACGAGTTCCTCCAGCTTTCTAAACTCACCTCCCATCGTCAAGCCAAAGCCATACGCGTTAAGCCGAAGTTGCTGCAAGATTTCCGAATGGAGTGAAGCCAGCGTTTGAGTAATGAACATATACCCCAAGCCATACTTGCGCGTTGTGCGCACGGCATCCACAAAGGACTTGCTGAGAGAGGCCATCTCGTCACTACTATAGGCTGTACTGGCTTTTGCAAAAAGATGGGCTTCATCAAGAGCCACAAGACAATTGAGCAGCGTCCCCTGGCGAAAGGCCTTTTGCCCTTGCCACTTCAGCGCTAAGGTGATTTGATTCAAGAACATGGCCTTCACCTCATCGTCCTCCTCGAAAGAAGTACCCTCCGCACTAATGTCAATAAAGATGATCGGGCGATTCACTGCGCCACTAGAGCCAATCACACTATCAATGATAGCATTGAGACTGGTTCGACGGTTTGCTTTGCTGTCCGTTGCCATAAACAGGTCAAGCATCGGTTGCCAGTAATGGTCCAAGAGATCTCGAAACTCTGTTTCATCCCCCAGTTTCCCATTGATCGTGTTGATAAGTCGCTTTTGTGGATCTTTGGTCAGGTAGATCCGCTGAATCGCCTGGGCATCGTCCACAAGACTCTGGAGCACTTCACGCAAAAGATCTGCTGGTGGATTGTCGAGTCGTGCCTTTTGATTGTGCAGTACGCGGTTGATCTTAGACCGAAATTCCGACTTGGCACCCTCTATATTCTTTCCTCCTATCCCAATATTCCGGTAGAACTTAGTGCGATTCAGTAGATTACAGAAGAGAGGCACATTGTTGTGTGGCAGGCGCACATCTCTGCTAAGACGATAGATTTCGACGGTTCTTCCCATCCTCCGCAGTGTCTCATGTAGAGCAAATGGCAGGCGTCTACCTGACGAGAATTGGCCTTGAGGGTCGATAAAGATGATCCCCATGTTATGATGACGGGCATAGCCAAGGAACATATAGGCCGCTAAACCAGACTTTCCGGAGCCTGTCTTTCCAAAAACGCCGATGTGATAGGCCTCTCCGGCACCCCCATCACCTTCGTTAAAGTGCTTGAGCCATAGAGGCATCTTGACATCTGCGCCATAGACGTGACCCAGATAGATTATCTGATTTACATACCGCCTCAGGAGTGCGTCTAGCACTTCATCCCGGACTCGATAGATCGGCAAGCCTGTAGACGGCGAGACACCCAGAGTGCCCTCGGTGATCTCTTCAATGCCTTCTTTTCCCTGTCCCACAGCAAAGCAGGCCTGGACGGAGATTGTAGCAGTTCGCACGTCTGCAGTGTCGCTGAGATTAGGTAGATGACCGCGCCGTTTGATAATCCCCCTGAAAGTCATGTCTTCATGCCAGCGGTTCTTGGTTTCTACCATACTGATCTGTCCAATCACTACAAGCTGACGGTCATCCTGAGGAACAACGAGACATACGAGTTGGCCAAGGATTCGCTGGGTTTCGCTCGCCTGCAGAATGTCGATCACTATCTCTGTTGTGTTGCTTGGCGAACCTACACTCCCAACGGTGTACTCTTCTGTGCGTTGGAGTAGATCTAAGACGGATTTTTTCTGCTCAGGCTCTGTTTCTACCCGGTGGAGATCAAGTAGAATTAATGGGTGGAGGTATACCGATAGCTCTGAATGGTCCTGATTATATGTGGTCACGAGTTTTTCTGCATCATCTTCTGGAAGCTCCATAGTTACTGTTATACTGCTGGTCTCAACCGCTGAAGTGATGCGAACAGCATCCGGTGCAATGTCCAGAAATGCGGCTACTGCATGTTGAAGCCAACGTTGGTTCTTTTCATCGAAATTCGGTAGCTCCATCTCAATTGTCATTTCAATCTTGCTCATACGTTCAGGTAGGGAATCTGATTTATATCGCTTTACCCACGGTGACCTCTTGTACTCCCTCAAGGCTTTCTCTCCCCATTTTTCTTTGTCCGCACGTGCATGACAATTGGCGCACAGGCAAATCAGATTTTCAGCATTGTGATCTTTTGATTTATGCCATGGTATGATGTGTGCAATTTCGAGGGGTGTAGGATCTCCGCATGCGGCGCATCGATGAGCAGACTCAATAAGAATCTCTCTTTTAATTTCAGTCGGGACTGCAGGTCTATCTCCGCCCATGCTACACCTCCGTTCTGTAAGACTGAGTTATAAGTTGCAAGTACTCCCCTGCCTGTGAATTGCTCAATTGGTAGAAGACCGCAGCCTGCAACGCCCTCATACCGTTGCTCACGCTTTTCGCAATCATATCGGCTAGGTATTGTGGATACGGCTCACGGATCTCTGGTGAGAGCACCTGCTCCTTCACAGCTTGAAGGATCTTGGTAAGCTCTGCGGGCGCTTCCGCGGCTTCCCGTTTAAGTTCAACTCGGTAGGCCGGAGCCCAAGCATGCGGCTTGTAATAGGTGAAAAAAATCCCTCCGCTACGCAGGCCCGCCAAACCTGCATCCAGTGAGCGTTGAATCTCCACCTTATTCGGAAAACCAGAGAGTGCGATCGTGATATGCAGGTTTTCCCAGTTTTCTCTTGCACGAGGAGTTTGGACTACCGAGATAGGCCGCGTGTACTCATCTGCCTGCAGGAGGATGGTCATCACACTGCGATCATCATAGGAACTGCTGAAATCTGATAACCAACTCTGTGTAAGTTCTCTCGAGGCATCGTACTTAACCATGGCAACAATGCTTTTATCTCCCATGACCTTGTTCAACGCTTCGGCTGTAGTATGCTGATTCAGCATTTGCGCCGCCATGAGGCTGAACGCACTACCGGAGAGGCTGAGCATACTGTTGAGTCCGATGACTTGGGTAAGGTGTGAACCGTCGAGGATGACTACATCGTGGGGAGCATGAGCCAGTATCTCTAATTCAAGAGCCGCCATGACGCCTCGAGCAAATCGACGTGTCATTTCGCCGCCGTAGTGCACCATTACCTCTTCCCAATGCGCATACTGTACCCCCGTCCAATGGCGGTTCTCCTCCTTGACCAGTCCCTCCACACCAACAGCAGCAACCAGGACCGTATCAGCGCCGATAGATCGTTCTATGGCTAATCCTCCGTCAATGGCAGCTACACTCGGACTCCTTACAGCAGCACCGAGATCACGAGTGTTAAGGATATGGGCCTCCTGGAACAGATGGTCACGCATTTGCTGGCGCGTCTGCACAATACGGTCAAAGATCCCTTGAATCGTTGCAGACATGGGAGATGCTTGCTCAAGGATCTCTTCAAGAAGATCATCCGGCAGATATACTTGTTCAGCTGATTCACTCATCACCGTCCTGGGTTTCGTCAGGCAAAAGCAGTCTCTGAGCTATCGTTTCTTTCGACCATGTCCGCCAGTCATCCATTCGATCTGCACGAGGAATTAGCCAGCGCTCTCGCCAATATGATGACAGATTGGAAAAGGAAAGATCGTGATAGATTGGCTCTGTTGCACGACCTTCAATGTAGTCCTCCAGGTTCTCTGTTAGCGGAAAAAGAAAGGCTTCCCGCGCTATGCCATGCCGAAGTAACTTCTTGGAGAAGCCCAAAAGTTCTAGTGCACGCACCATTGTTTGCCACTTGCGTCGAGGTCCTGTTCCAAATCCTCCGCGTGTCGAGATTCCTTGGACTTCGAGAAAATCTCTAAACTCCGGATAAAGCCCCATCAAATGAAAGCTGCCATATCCTTTAGTATAGCCTATTGACCGAGCAATTTCGAGATCATGATAGCGGAGTCGATTATAGATGCTGCTTCGCCCAAAGGCGCTTGTTGTAGACAGAGCAACTAGGTGTGCGGGTAATCTCCGTGCCTCCATTTCGGTCGTACGCCCCTCATATTTTTGGCGATAAGCTGATCGAACCTCGTTTGAGGAAGCAGCCAACGCAACCAGCTTCCCTCCCAGTAGGCGGCTGTATGGCTGGAGCGAACCTAATGTTTGAATATCCATAGTCTGGTTCACCAATTCCGTCTTTCTTTCTGGAGGATATTCAAACAGGTCATCGCGTGCAGGGAAACTCAGCGGCGGAGACTGCAAAGCAAGGATTCCGATCAGCTTATTATGGTGGCTATCCATGATCAAAAAACGCATGCGCCGACCATACCCTTTTGAAAACGGGAGTGACCAGGTAAACCGACCTAGCCGGAACAAGTCGTTTTGCCACGTCTCAGAGACTTCTATCAATCTCGGCATGACATGAAGCGGGTCAATTTCGGAGCCATTTGCGAAAAACTGCAGATAATCTGGCAATTTCCTACGAATCCAATCCTGACTTTTCCGAAGCTCGATGATTCGTGATGGTTCGTGCATCTTTCGATAAAATGCTTTCCCGCTCTCTGCTAATATTAGAGAACCATTTATTTGCTGATATCCAAGCCCTTCCAGTTCAGCAATGACGCGTTTATATAGTATATCTTTTTCCCTCAATAGAATAATCTAGACAACTTGTTTATTTCAGGTTCGTGTTAGCATATTGACTTAAATATCAATACAGAATATAGATAATTGAGTGCAATCGAAATGGTATTTTCCGTATTTAGCCATTTTATTGTGTACTAAAATGTCGCTTGGGTATTAGCAACTCATTAAGTGCCATATAACGGACTAAGTTTAGCTGCGCAGGGCTGGGGGCTCACGATTTCGGTCGTGCACAAAGTCGCACGCACGAAGTCGCAAGTGCAAACAACAACGCCCTGAGTCGGCTAGAACGGTTGTTATGCGGCTAAAGACAGACGCGAACCAAAACCTAACAAGAAACCACGGACAAAGCCAACCGGCAACCCTTCAAGGCCCAACCGCCGACTGGAGAGATGACGAGACAGACGGCTCTGGGGACAACAACCCCAATGCCGACCGGCACCGGTTTCAAGTCGCCTCTGGGCCGGCGAGGCCGTCAAGACGGCCCACCCAACCGAAGCCGCAACGACTGGTTGAGGAGAGCAAAACGTGAGGCCAACCCCAAGCGGCTGGCGTGCCGCATAACGGCCCCAGTTCAGCCGACCCGGGCTGAGGGTACCCCAAATGAGCCGAGCAGAAAGTCACTCGCCCGGGTGCGGCTGGAACGACCAACGCCCTGGGTCGGCTGGAACGGTTGTTATACGCCATAGTTGCACGGGTCAATCCTGACCGAGTTCAGCCACGCGTTTCGAAGTAGATGCCCTCAAGTCATCTCCACTTCCCTTTCCACTCTGCTCTGTCGTACCTTCAACACCGTGTGGGCTGAAACGGCGGCGAATGCAGCTTGATTGGCTTACCTACACAACGTACGCTTGACATTCTTGAATTTGCTCGAACGAAAGAGGTCTTTTCACATGAATGAACGCACTGCTGAGTTGGCCATGGGCTGGATCCAGGCCTGGATCAGGAAGGACATGGCGTGGCTCAAGGAGCACTTAGCTCCTGACTTTGTCCATACAAGCCCATTCGGGCGTCTTGAGGGGAGCGACTTCTACTTAGAAACGGTGACCCCTAAGGCTGAGAAAAGCGTCCAGGAACTCAAGATTATTGATGTGATAGCCTCTGAAAGCCAGGCGGCTGTCTGGTTTGAGAACCGAACCCCGGAAGGGGTGATTCCCTCCTGCGACTGGGTTCGCGTCGAGAACGACCGAATCAAAGAGATTCAGTCATTCTACGATAGTGTAAAGGTGCGCAAGGTCCTGTCGTCTGACGAGCAAGAGGGCCTCGGCGATTCCTATTAGGAGCCAATGATCTCGGGATTCCGGGTTCTCAGTTAAAGATGATAGACCGGCCACGTCTGCCAGCTAAGAAACCGACATCGCGGTACGGCTTATCTCAGGCATTAAGCGTCTATTGACGAAGCAAGTTCTTATGAGCGATCCGAAAACATACTCATATGCCACTCACCTCAATGTCCTCTTCCCAGCCTTGAGTCGGGTGGGGGTACCTGAGCTTGTCGAGGCCTGTACTGACCAGTGGTACAACCAAACGCTGTGCAAGGTAAATGAATCGGTCGTTCGACTGGGCGTTATGCAGGGCGAGTATCACTGGCACAAACACGACAACGACGATGAGTTTTTTTTCGTGCTCGAGTGCATATTCCAGGGAAGAGGGCCAGGCAAAACGGTGATGTGGGCCACCCTCTCGGAGCGGTAGCGACGCTGGCAGTAGTCTAGGTAATAAACTGGCCCATTTATGTCAAGTTTGCATAGTGCTTTCGCATACTCTCACCCTCCATTTTTATCTTGTAACCGTTGTGAACCAGTCGATCCAGGATGGCATCGGCCAGCGTTGGATCCGACATCAGGGGCCGGATACCGGCCCTATTCGTACCATTTTTCAACTGGGAACTGACTCGTGACAATAGTCGAGCGCCGATCATATCGATCTTCGAGTACTTCAAGGATCTCACGTTGCTCATCGGCCCGGATGGTGCTCAGGCCCTAGTCATCGACCACCAGCGTTTCCGTACGAGCTAGTCGGTTCATCAGCCGCTGGTAGCTACCGTCGCCACGTGCAATCTTCAATTCTTGCAGCAGCGTCGATAATCGGATGTAGTGGGAGCGATACCCCAGCAGGCAAGCTTTATGAGCCAAGGCACAGGCCAGGTAACTTTTGCCGATTCCTGTTGGGCCGGTAATGAGCACGTTATGGTGTTTTTTGATCCACGTGCCGGTGCCGAGTTGTTCAACCAGAGCACGATCAATGCCGCGAGGATGGTGATAATCAATATCTTCCAGACAGGCCTGTTGGCGTAATTTGGCCGCACGCAGTCGGCTCTTCAGCTTCTTCGATTCACGCACGGTGATCTCTCGGTCAACGAGTAGGCCGAGCCGCTCCTCAAAACTCAGTTTTTTGACCTCGGCCATGTCTTGCTGCTCTTTGAGAGCAGTCGTCATGCCGGTGAGTCGGAGTTGCTGAAGTTTGTCCATTGTGGGATGGTTGAGCATAGGGTACGCCCTCCAGTGGCGTCAGGGTTGTGCCGCTCAAGGGCGGCGGTGCAGTATAGTAAGCCGAGCCCCGGATGTTTTTGTGGGTGATCGGGGCCACAGGCTCTGGGTGTTGATCTTGTATATGATCCAGGCCGTTTTTGAGGATTGAGGCCACGGATTTGTAACTGTAGCTCTTGAGGCGATTGGCCCGCCGACATGCTGCTTCGAGACGGACAGTGCCATAGCTTTTACTGAGCCGCAACACGCCTAGACAGCTACGATAGGCTTGCACCGGATGCGGCCTTGATTGCAATGTGTGCTGCACCCAACGACTAGTCTCTAGCCCGACCTGTAAAGCCCAATCGGTGATGCGTTCCGGTGTCCAGCCTGCATATTCCCGGTGTGCTTTGGGAAGATGGGCCGTGATTGTGGTATGTCGCCCCTTGTAGGGACTACGCCTGTGAGAGGTGATGCGTTTTGATCGGTAAAAGCACTCCACAGTGTGTGCCGTATAGCGGACATCAATCTGTTTTTTAAGCAGTTGGTGCGGGACGCTGTAATAGTGGCCGTCTAACTCGATATGGCAATCAATGTTTACCCTGGCCTTCTTCCATTCGGCAAACTCGTAGGCTTGCATGGGCAGGGGCTTCAGTGCCAGTCGGTCAAGTTCTTCGAAGAGACACTGCCTGGAACCGGGTAGTTTTTTGAAGGGCTTCTTGTTCAGGCCCTCTAACAACTTGGCGATGGCCTCATTGAGATCCTCCAGACTCAAAAAGGTCTGCTTGCGCAAGACGGCCAGGATCCAGCGTTCAATGATTTGCACGCCCACTTCGACTTTGGCCTTGTCTCTCGGTTTACGTACACGCGCCGGAATGATGGCTATGCCGTAATGGGCAGCGAGGTCGGCGTAGGTCGGGTTGAGATCAGGTTCGTAGCGATGGGCCTTGTTGACCCCCGCCTTCAGGTTATCCGGCACCACGATCTCTGGAACGCCGCCGAAGAACGTAAAGGCTCGGACGTGAGCGCCGATCCAATCGGGTAGGCTTTGCGTCCAGGTAGCTTCGCAGTAGGTATAGTTACTTGCCCCAAGTACAGCAACAAAGATTTGTGCCCTGCGCTGTTGGCCAATCTCGGTATCGAAGATTGGCACCGTCATACCGGCATAATCGACAAAGAGCTTCTCGCCAGCTCGGTGATTCTGGCGCATCACTGCATCACAACTCCGCCGCCAGTGCCGATACAACTCACAAAAACGACTGTAACCACATCCCTCCGGGTGTTGCTGCTTGTACTCCTGCCACAAAAGCATCAAGGTTACTCCCTTTTGTCGGAGTTCACGATGGATATGTCCCCAGTTGGGCTGTGGCCGCGAGGCACGCGGGGTCGGAATGGAAGGAAAAAGAAGGGCATCAAGTCTGGCCTGATCCATCGCCTCTGGCAGAGGCCACGTGAGGCCGGTGGCCTTCGCCCGGTCGAGGTACCGAGCCACAGTGGTTTTACCAATGTTGAGGCACCGTGCGATCTGTCGGTTGCTAAGTTGGGCCTCATGTTTGAGGCGCAGGACTTCAAGGGCGATGTCCCATCGCCTAATCTTGCGCATGGATAAACGTCTTGCGGGCATAAACTCTGCGGTTGGTGATTGAAGGACTCAATCAAAAACGCACAGCGTAAGTTTATCCAGTGTCGCTTGGCTGAGAGAGGATTACGATACCGTAGAAAAAGTGGTCCACATCAAATCGTAATGGGTGGTCCACTTGCATCGTAATGGGTGGTCCACATCAAATCGTAACGGGTGGTCCACTTCCGTTGGAATATGCATGCTCGAGGGGCATTTCATTATCGACTTGGAAGACCGTTCGATCACGTTGAAGCCTTGGGAGGGTTTCGTGGTACCTCGGGGCGTGCTCCACTGCACCCGTGCGCCGGAGCGGGCTGTGATTCTGATGATAGAAACGGCAGCTATTTTACCTACTGGAGACGCCTAACTCTACTGTTTCGAGGCCAAAGTTGAGCATCCCATTTGGCTAATACGAGGGCTACTCCAGCTCCCTTGTCGAAGCGCGGCGATGGCGTATAACGGCCCAAGTTCAGGTGCACAGGGCAAACAGCACAAGACTGAAAACGGCTGCAAAACACACACGCCGAAAACGGCAAAACCCCAACGCCCTGGGTCGCCTGGTACGGTTGTTATGCCGCGAAACTCGGAGTACAGAATATTGCTGAGTCCGGCAAGGCTGTAGTGCCCCCAAGTGGGCTAGCCCCAACGAATCGCTGCCAAATTCATGCTGCTTGGTCAACCTGTGCCCTGCACATACCGAATACGCAAGATGACTGCGACAGGTTATCCCACGTAAGAGACCTGTTGAAACGGCTCACCCTGCCGGTGAGGACTGATATGAATCGTTACTGTGTGATCTAAACGACGCAGAAAGTCTAACAACTTATCCGTCGTAAACCGACTGAAATGACCGTTCATCAAGTGGGATACCTCTGGTTGTTTGATCCCCAAAAGCACCCCAATCTCGCGTTGCTTAAGCCCGGTATTGGCTAGCAGCTTGTAAACATGGTAACCGATCAAACCGCGGGCTTGGAGCTCCTCAGCCTCATCTAAGCCCATGTCGGCATAGATGTTACCGCCACTTGGCTGATGTTGTATTTTCTCACTCATGCTTGGCAAGCTGTTTGGCCTGTTGATATCGTCGTTTGATCAACTCCACCTCCTGTTTTGGCGTCTTGATGCCGGACTTTGATTTTTTCTGAAACGCATGCAGGACATAGATATTTTGACCAAGTCGAACGGCGACGACAGTTCTGTAGGCGTCTTTATCGTATCGAACAGCGATTTCAAAGACGCCGCTTCCGACCCCGCGAAACGGCTTAGTTTTCGCTGGCATCTCTCCGAACTGGATCAGTTGTAGTTCATCACCGATGATTTTGCGAGCCTTTTCGGGAAAGGTACGAATGTTTTTGAGCGCATCGCCAAGCCAGACGACTTGGCGGCGTTTAGGCAAATGGGTCAACGGGGTTTAGGTCAGTTTCGCTGAATATATAGGAAACTTACTATATTATCAAATCTGACGGGCAAGACATTGCAGAGTCGGCTTTGAAAAAAGATCGGCACTGCTATTCAGAGCGGTATAACGGACCAAGTTCAAGTGCGCAGGGCAACGAGCAGAAGATAACCAAAGACTGAAAAACATGCCCACCTACCAAAGCCAAAATCCCTAACGCCCTGCGTCGCTTGTAACGGTTGTTAGGCGGCACCGACGGCGACGAACCCATTCCCTTGAAATGCATCAACTGAGTACCCCGAGCACGCTGACAGACGCACACACATGCCAGCACCACACCCACCCGAATCGACGACGACGCGAGGAAGTGGCGTGCTCCTTTCATCTCATCAGTGCGCAGGCACACGCCCACCAAGCACCGGCACCGGAGAGGATCACCCTGACTGAGAAGGCTTCTTCATCGAGGCCGACCCCATGAGGTGCCGAGGCAAAGCGTAGCATTGGGGGAGCAGTCTGCGCAGGTGGTGTCCGCATAACGGCCCCAGTTCAGCCGGCCCAGCGGCTGAGGAGAAGGTGCCCAAATCGTGCAGAAAGTCACACGCTCCCAGTCGCCAGTGCCGAACCTAACGCCCTGGGTCGGCTGTAACGGTTGTTATACGCCATAGTTGCACGGGCCAATCCTGACCAAGTTCAGCCGCACCCTTATGGTAAATACCCCCAAACCCCCTCGGCTTTCTTTCTCACCTGAGCACCCTGGAATTTGCACTTCGCGTGGCGGCTGCAACGGCCACGAATGCGGCTTGATTGGGGAAGTACTTCGGCTCATTCTTTATATTGATCACTGGACCGGAGTTTTCTCGACCAAATTATGGAAGTGCTTCGAGATCAATGAGCTACCACGAGTGCCAGTGATGCTGCCCTGAGAAGTTGCCGCTGAAAAACAGAGCAATCTGTGGAAATGCGTTCGCGCCAGGTGGCCAAGTATATCCTATAACTAGAGTGTTACTATGGATTTCGATACCGACAAGATCGACCAGACTGTCTTGGCTCTGCTCTCACTAACCCTGCATGATGTCGATGATTTCGGTGGCCGCGCCTGGAAAGGCCACGACTGGGATGCACTCAATCGGCTTCATGAGAAAGGCTGGATTAGCGACCCTGTGTCAAAGGCAAAGTCGGTCGTCCTAACACCCAAGGCCATCGAGGAGTCAAGGAGGCTCTTCGACCAACTCTTCGGAATGCAAGAATGAATATAGTCAAGTATGAGAAACCGAAGGCTAGTCATGCCTTCATTGGGAACTGGCACATCTACGAGATGGAGCTGTGGGATGAGGACTACTTCAATATGGAGGTGCAAGCCTACGTTGAAGTGAGGTCAGATAATCTGGGCAATTTCCAGTTTGGCCTCGTCAGTGGCTATCTCGATGGGTATATTGAAGACGAGCCGGAGACGGGTCGCTTTGTATTTACGTGGGAAGGGCAAGATGAGATGGATCCGATGACGGGTAGTGGGTGGATGAAGCTGGAAGGAAAGAACAAGGTAAAAGGGCTCATCAAGTTGCATTTAGGAGATCGCTCCGGTTTCAAGGCGCGGCGCACCCGCTAACCCATTGTTGCCCTTTGGGCGCTTCTTTTCAAGGTCACCGGGACTGCTAAGGGCATATTCTCAAAGCGCGGCGATGGCGTATAACGGACAAAGTTCAAGTGCGCAGGGCTGATGCCGAAACATAAAGGGCGACTGGAAATCACATACACTTCAAACGGCTAAACCCCAACGCCCTGAGTCGCTTGTAACGGTTGTTAGGCGGCACCGACGGCGACGAACCCACTTACCTTGAAACACGACACCCGAGCACCCCGAAGACGCTGACTGACGCACACACATGCCAGCACCACACCCGCCCGAATCGACGACGACGCGAGGAAGTGGCGTGCTCCTTTCATCTCTTCAGTGCGCCGGCACACGCCCACCAAGCACCGACACCGGAGAGGATCGCCCTGACCGAGGCGACTTCTTCATCGAGGCCGACCCCATGAGGTGCCGAGGCAAAGCGTAGCATTGGGGGAGCAGTCTGCGCAGGTGGTGTCCGCATAACGGCCCAAGTTCAGCCGACCCGGGCTGGGGGCACACCATACGTCGCAGGGCAGAAAGTCACTCGCCCGAGTGCGGCTGGAACGGCCAACGCCCTGGGTCGGCTGGAACGGTTGTTATGCTGCTCAACGAGCACCGGTGCAAAGGGACAGAGAACTCTGATCTACTTTACAACCCTTTGAGGGAGACAATGACGCTTCCTCAAGGATAGCTGCATCGTGGATACTCAGGGCCGACCTTCGGCCTCGATAATTTCAATGAGAAATGACCTCAACTCTGGTATCTTCCGGTCCACTACGTCCCACACCAATTCATAGTCCACTCCAAAATAGCCGTGGATCAAACGATCTCGCATGCGGGCCATCAGTCGCCAAGGCACTTCAGCATAGCGCTCTCGCAGATCTGACGGTAGTTTCTTCGTTGCCTCGCCGATGATTTCGATACTGCGTACAAAAGCACGCTTCAACGTCTCATCCAACAGAAATTCGGCTTTGCTGAGGTCATCGCTCTCTTCGATCAAATAGTTGGCCTCATCAAGCATGTGGCGCAGGTACTCAACCGTCGAAATCGACATACTCGACCTCCCTGAGAATGTGGGGACCGATGTAAGGACTCAGCGCTTCAAAAGTGACCAACTCAACTTGGCGTTGAAGCGCATCTTCGAGCAGAAAAGACAGCGCCATAAAGTTGTCGATATTCTTCTTCTCCGGCTCAAACTCGACAAGCAAATCCACATCACTATCGGCTTTGGGAGTGTTGCGCACGAAGGACCCAAAGAGGCCAAGCCGTTTGACGCCAAGCAGATGGAGGTCGACCTGGAGTTGGCTGAGTCGCTCAAATACGTCGTCTCTGGTATGAACTGTAGTTTCCATAGCAGAAATATACGAAGGAATAGGCTACCGGATCTGAAGAGCAGCATAACGGCCCAAGTTCAAGTGCACAGGGCAACCGGCACAAGATAACCAAAGACTGAAAAACATGCCCACCTACCAAAGCCAAAACCCCTAACGCCCTGCGTCGCTTGTAACGGGTGTTAGGCGGTACCGACGGCGACGAACCCACTTACCTTGAAATGCATCAACTGAGTACCCCGAGCACGCTGACAGACGCACACACATGCCAGCACCGGCCTGGCTCAAAAGGGCAGTGCCGCACCGTTGGTGACGCACACCCTTCATCTCTTCAGTGCGCAGGCACACGCCCACCAAGCACCGACACCGGAGAGGATCGCCCTGACCGAGGCGACTTCTTCATCGAGGCCGACCCCATGAGGTGCCGAGGCAAAGCGTAGCATTGGGGGAGCAGTCTGCGCAGGTGGTGTCCGCATAACGGCCCAAGTTCAGCCGACCTGGGCTGAGGGGAAACGACCAAAGACCGGCAGCAAGTCACTCGCCCCGGATAGGCTGGAACGGCCAACGCCCTGGGTCGGCTGGAACGGTTGTTATACGCCATATCTGTTTGACTGACCTGCCTTCAAGACCTAGTTGAGCTTATATCTGAAATCAAAATAATATATACACTTGATTTGGTTAGGATACCTGCGTATTCTGATGCGACTCATTTTTCAAGTGCGAGCGTTAGATACTTGGCGTAGCACATCTTGTTTTCATTATTTACCTATGCCCCATTTCTAAATTTGGACGGTGAATATGTTTTTCATGTACGTTGATGAGAGCGGAGACCCCGGACTTGTCAAATCGCCCACAAAATATTATGTGCTCACCGGATTAGTAGTACACGAATTGCGCTGGAGGGAATACCTGGATCAGCTTATTGATTTTCGGCGGCGAATGCAGAGAGCATTTGGCCTTAGACTGAGAGAAGAAATTCATGCTTCTGCAATGATAAATAGACCCGGCAAACTTAGGAGAATTAAAAGACATGATCGCCTAACTATAATTCGTTCCTTCGCAAATGAATTAGCAACAATGAACGACATAAACATTATTAATGTAGTTATTGATAAGTCCAATAAAAGTAATAACTATGATGCTTTTACTACAGCTTGGAAGGTGCTAATTCAAAGATTTGAGAACACCATAAGTCATCGCAACTTTCCTGGACCAGCGAATTCTGATGAGAGGGGAACGATTTATCCTGACAACACAGATAACAAGAAACTAACCCAATTGGTGAGACAATTGCGCCGTTATAACCCAGTCCCAAATCAGCCCCAGTTTGGACTAGGGTATAGAAATTTATCTGTAAGTAAGATTGTCGAAGACCCTAATTTTCGAGACTCGGCTCACTCCTATTTTATTCAAGCCGTTGACTTGGCAGCGTTTCTGTTGTATCAAAGCCTTGCACCCAGTAGTTATATGAAGAAAAAACAAGGGAATAACTACTTCTCAAAGCTGGATCCAGTGCTCTGCAAAGTGGCGTCCTCAAGGGACCCGAACGGAATTGTGTTTCTATAAATAAGAAAAATAAGGGGCGTTTCCGCCCCGGGTGAATCCTACTACCCAGATGAGCTGAGGTTCAGATTCAATAGATTATACGAAAATATACATATATGTTCCAAAAATCTAACGCGTTTTGTTGCCTTAACTTCATAAAAAACAGTACTAAGACAAAAAAAACACCGCCTGAGTCGCCTGCGTTTTCTCAAGCATATCAAGTTTTACCTTGCGATATACAATGGCGCGGGATTGCGATTCCTTCATTCATGGCATAACGATGGCGTATAACGGCCCAAGTTCAGCCGACCTGGGCTGAGGGGAAGACACCTTAATCGTGCACAAAGTCACTCGCCCCGGATAGGCTGGAACGGCCAACGCCCTGGGTCGGCTGTAACGGTTGTTACGCCGCCGTTACCTGAGCCTGACAATCCCAATATGCCACACCAATGCCACCACCCCCATACCAATGCCCCTTGGGACACTCCTGCCAATACTGGAACCGACGACCCGTACGCTCGGCAAACTCCAACAGCTTCGACGTTACATGTGCATTGTCGCCGATGACTACCGCGCCCTCTGACAACTTACCTTCGATGACCCCGTACTCTCGCTCCTCGTACTCGGCTGAATGGTCGCTGTCGTTGATGAACATATCGATGGACTCTTCGAGCGCTCTCAGCGATTCGATTGAATCACCATAGAGGATCTCTCCAACGCTGGCATAAGGCCCTTGCAGAAAGTAGCCCGCCCTGGGTTGAATATCGGTGCCATAGTACCGGCCTCGATGCCCCTCTTGATGGTTGCGAAGCAGAGCCGCCGTGAGCACACAAGAACCGAGTCCTTTGTCAACGCCAGTTTCGATAACAACGGCCGGCTTCAGGATGCGAACCAAGGCATACCATCCGGCTCGTTTGCCATAACGGATCTCTGGATCTGAAAATGGGCCGTCTGGACCCGATTGACTCAACCGTTGAAGATGCCGACGCAGATCAGGGTCCTGTTCGAGTTCTTCGATAAAGGCCATTGCATCGGCTTGCTTGGTATCGGTGACCGAAGCGATGAAGGCGGCGAGGTAGGCTTTGTTGAGCGGCGTCAGGTCATAGGTGAAATTGGTGTACTCTTTTGAAGTAAGCAACCAGCGCAGTGATGCTTTGAGTTGAGCAAAAAGAGGCGGCGCGATCAGTTTGAGCCGGAGGATAGCAAAGAGAAGACGGCCCAGTAGGGGCACGCGTCCCAACTGCCTCACTCTGGATTTAATGCTCATAGATTTGGTCTTGAATTTTAGAGTCGTCCTTCTGGCATTAATTAGACCATTTGACAAATCGGCTGGTTGGTTCATTCCGGCTGTGTTGATGAAGAAATGGAAGACAAAAAGGTGCCTAAATGAAGCAGGGACATAGGAGTTTATCGTTGAAAGAGTTCACGCGCGAGCACAAGATTTGGGCTGGTCTGGGAGTTCGAAAGTTGAAATCGAGCACGTCATTTGGCAAGGCGGTGTAACGGCCCCAGTTCAGCCGACCCGGGCTGAGGGGATACGACCTAAATCGTGCAGAAAGTCACTCGCCTGGGTGCCGCTGGAACGACCCAACGCCCCGGGTCGGCTGGAACGGTTGTTATGTGGCCCTACAGCACAATGGTCAATTCGGAACCTGACTTGCCTGACCATTCGAGACCAACCACACTGTCAGAAAATCAAATGCCGTCACTTGTCCATCGAGGTTGAAGTCGGCTGCTAGGTACCCAGCGTTGCCGTTATCGGGCAACCATACATTCAGGAAGTCTGTGGCCGTAACACTTCCATCAGAGTTGCCGTCACCGCCCCAGAGACCAAATACGCCATCTTCTAGCTCTACCATCGGCATCATCCCCAGGGCCCGGTCCTGTCCCGTAGTGAAACTGTAGGGATCGGTGTTATATTTGATGTTCAGCTGACTTGCGCTCATTATCCCTAGATGGTTCCGGTGCTGAATCCAGAGATAATATAGGCCGTCGGCTACCCCATAAAATTCTACAGGGCTTACACCATCGAGGTCTACTATTTGCCCGTCGGCTCGAATCAGGGCTGCACGTTGACCGATCACCGAGGTTGGCACCGACTCGAACTCGCGCAGTGACAAAAGGACCCAATCAATTATTGAGTCCGGTATTGTGGTTAGTGTTTCGAAGCCAGCATAGTTCCAGGGTGCGACATTAAAAGGCTGATTGAGCGGAAAGTCAGACATGGTGACTAGAATAGTCCGCATAGCGCCATCTCCAGTGTAAGCTCCATGTAAAAAGGCTGTGGCATTAAGCTTGACAGGGCAGTTAGAACTATCGGGCCTCACATCACAGATTAGAGTAGCAAGACACTGGTACTCTGGCGTATCAGGTATACACAAGTCAGGGTTATTACGAAAATTGCACAGGGACAGATTACAACCTAGTTGAGCTACATTTAGGGGTAGAACTCCTGAGAGTTGATTATTATTAAGCCTGAGTCTTCTCAGATTTGAAAGGTTACCTAGCTCCGGTGGAATTGGGCCTCCCAGAGAATTAAATCCCAGTTCGAGTTCAAAAAGATTAGGGAGGTTGCCGATTTCTGGTGGAATTGGACCGACTAAAGAATTATGGTCTAACCTAAGTAGAATCAAATTTGACAAGTTGCCTAGCTCTGGAGGTATCGATCCAGTAAGATTATTGTTGCGCAGGCTAAGGTATTCTATATTCAATAGATTGCCCAACTCCGAAGGAATTGATCCCGTGAGATTATTATCTTCAATATGAAGCTCTTTCAGATTTGCGAGATTGCCTAGCTCTGGAGGTATCGAGGTGAGTTGATTGTCGTACAGATACAGAATGTTCAGATTTGCGAGATTGCCTAGCTCTGGAGGTATCGAGGTGAGTTGATTGTCTTCTAGTTGAAGTATATTTAAGTTAGACAGATTACCCAACTCCGGCGGTATTGGTCCCGTGAGATTACTGCTGGCAAGAAATAGATAGTTCAGTTTGGAAAGGTTGCCTAACTCCGGCGGTATTGGTCCCGTCATTTGACGGCCCCTCAAAGCAAGAGTGGTAAGATTAGACAAGTTGCCTAATTCCGGTGGTATTGGACCGGAAAGAGTAGAATAGTTATCTAAATACAGAACGCTGAGATTTGACAAGTTGCCTAATTCCGGTGGTATTGGGCCTACTAGTGAGTTACTTCCAAGGTCGAGTTGCAGAAGATATGAGAGGTTGCCTAGCTCCGAGGAAATTGGACCTGTTAGCCGATTGAACCGCAGTTCGACACCAGTAACATGGCCCATGGAACACATAATACCATACCAACCACACGGAGTATTCGTCACTAGCCAGCCGTCATTATGTGTCCAATTCGGCCCATCGGTACCATTGTAGAATGTAACGAGCGCCTCACACTCAATGACTGAGATCTCGGTTACACTATTGCAATCAAAGCCTTGTGCTTGAAGATTAGATACAGGAGCGATGACACCTAGCACCAGAACCCAAAGGTATAATCGAGACATGTGTTGATCTTGGTTACTTCTGCTGAAATCATATAGTTGCTCGGAACAAACTAAGGTATGCACTCATGCGTCACTTTTCAACACGGGAAAGCCCAGAGGTTAAAAAAGAGCAAGGGAGAGCGTGTGTTTAACGGCCCACATAACGGCCCCAGTTTAGCTGCGCAGGGCTGAGGGGTCAACACCAAGGTCGTGCAGAAAGACACACGCATGAAATCGCAAGTGCAAAACCCAACGCCCTAAGTCGGCTAGAACGGTTGTTATGTGGCTAAAGACAAACGCGAAGCAAAAACTACGAAGAAACCGCATTCAACAACAACCGGCACACCTTCAATACACAACCGCCGACCGGCGAGATGACGAGACGGACGGCCCCAGGGACAACAAGACCACTGCCGACCGGCACCTGATCAAAGACGACCCTGGGCCGGCGAGGCCGTCAAGACGGACCACCCAAACGAAGCCGCAACACTTGGTTGAGGCAGGCAAAACACCAATGCCGATCCCAAGCGGATGGCGTGCCACATAACGGACCAAGTTCAAGTGCACAGGGCAACGAGCAGAAGATAACATATTGCTGGAAATCACACCCATCAAACCAAGCCGAAAACCCCTAACGCCCTGAGTCGCTTGTAACGGGTGTTAGGCGGCACCGACGGCGACGAACCCACTTACCTTGAAACACGACACCCGAGCACCCCGAAAACGCTGACTGACGCACACACATGCCAGCACCGCATACGCAAAATCCAGCGACGACGGTTGGCTGTGGCGCGCTCCTTTCATCTCTTCAGTGCGCAGGCACACGCCCACCAAGCACTAGCACCGGAGAGGATCACCCTGACCGAGGCGACTTCTTCATCGAGGCCGACCCCATGAGGTGCCGAGGCAAAGCGTAGCATTAGGGGAGCAGTCTGCGCAGGTGGTGTCCGCATAACGGACCAAGTTCAGGCGAACCGGGCTGAGGAGAAGGTAACAAAATCCAGCACAAAGTCACTCGCCCGGTTTCCGACTGCAACGCCTAACGCCCTGGTTCGCCTGAAACGGTTGTTATACAACATAGTATCCCGGTCCAACTTGACCAAGTGCAGCCGCACACTTCGAAGCACAATGCGCATCCTGGCTTTGCATTTTGATGTGTATTATCTTGGAAGTCGTCGGCCAACACATACGGTTGCCGATGCGGCTAGATCGGGCCGACTGTCATTCTTGATAAGCTACACTTTGCCGTGGCTGTTGGAATCAGTAGTGACTCAAGTTCAATGCATATTTAGTTTGCCATGATCAAGAGTGGTGCTATATCTGCAATATGTCACAGAGCAACACTGCATAATTTAAGGGTTATGCGCCTATGAGCCTCCGAGAGGAGATCGACAGAATCAAGTACCTATTCCTCACGCGGATCGGTGAGCCGAAGGATAACGCCCTCGTCCTCGGCATCCAAGAGGGACTCTTAGGGCCGCCCGAGGATCTCGATATCCTCGGCGTCAAGCTTGAAAACACGCGCCCGATAAACGTCAAGAAGGGCAGCCGAGGCTTCGCCATATACTTTGACCGCTACGTCGCTTACTCCGTGCGGAACGAGTCATACACGGTGTTCGCTGAGGACGAGGAGTGGAAGGGTGTAACCTTCCGCGAGTACCAGCGGTCCCACTACCTTAACTTCATCGCCGCAGCTACGTTTGCCATCGACGAATACCCCGGTCCCCTCCGGCATTACGGGATCATGTGTGAGAACCACGTCATCGATATCGTCAGCGCCGTGGAACCGGAGATCGATCGTTGGGACGGCGCATAACCCGCGCCTGCACTCCGACGAAACGCACTACGGCCTTGCTTCGTCCCACCGTCATCGCTGATCTTGCCTCGTTCGACCGGCCCGCCGCTTTTTGGGGGTGAGCCGCAATCTGTTGCCAACTGTCGCTGGGCAACTCTTTTTGAAAATACCAAGACTACTGCCAACTTATTCTCAGAGCGGATTCAATGTTGTATAACGGCCCCAGTTCAGGCGCGTAGGGCTAACGGCACAAGATAGCCAACGACTACAAGACACACCCACCGAAAATGACAGAACCCCTAACGCCCTACGTCGCTTGCAACGGTTGTTATGTGGCTAAAGACAAACGCGATACAAAACATACCAAGTAACCACTGCCAATTCCAACCGGCACCCCTTCAAGGCCAAACCGCCGCATGGCGAGATGACGAGACAGACGGCTCTGGGGACAACAGGCCCAATGCCGACCGGCACCTGATCAAAGACCACCCTGGGCCGGCGAGCAAGACAAGACGGCCCACCCAACCGAAGCCGCAACACATGGCTGAGACAAGCAAAACACCAATGTCGATCCCAAGCGGATGGCGTGCCACATAACGGCCCAAGTTCAGGTGCACAGGGCAGACAGCAGAAGGTAAACAACGGCTGCAAGACACTCCCGCCGAAAACGGCAAAACCCCAACGCCCTGGGTCGCCTGGTACGGTTGTTATGCCGCCCGCTCGCGGCCTACTTCTTCTGCCTTCTCAATAAGCCGCTCTTGGTATTGCTTCTGCATTTTGATATAGTGCTCGACCAACTTCCGAGGATCATGCCCGAATTGCGCTGATATCCGGTCTCTAGCAGCCCGAACCTGTCCTAAAGCACCTAGTTCTCTTTTATCTTTCATCTTCCTCATCCCCAAGCAATTCTAGTGGAGTAAGCAGATCCGGCACAAAAAGACCCAATAAGGTGTTGATCCGCCGAATGTGACCAAACTTGTTGGCATTGGCCAAGTGCCGACAGTTCCAGGTCAACAGGAAATCACATTTGTGGTACGAAGCCAAAGCCAGATGCAGAGCATCGCCGGCTGGATCGCTCGGCATCACCTTATGTTTAATGTAGACTTCTACGATTTCAACTACCTCTGGTTCGATAGCCACAAGCGGCAGTGATTGCATCAATGCCAAGCACTTGACCTGCTTCTGAGCAGGGTAGCTGTCGCTTTGCAACTCGCCGAGTACGGCCACGCTAGTCAAGAGTTGGTAATCTGGCCGGTACTTGTCCCACCATCTACGCGTCCACTGCCGTCTGGCAACGGCTGCGGCGTCGCGCCGGGTTTCATAGTAGAAACTCGGGATGGTCGTCTCAACGTAGATCTTGGGTTTCATGCTCCCAAGCTACGCCACCAAAGGCCATAAGGCAACAGCAGACCTACCTCCTTGCTCTACGCTGCAACCAGGATCGGCAGTCGTCTGTATGGTCAAAACAGTATCGTATGGCAGCTTCCTCAGCAATATGCTCCGCCTTATTCAGCAGTCTGATTTGAGTCCTCCTAAACCGTATCAACTTGCATAGGTATCTGCCAAAACCGAGGTCTTATCGAGGATGAAGCCGCTGCGTTTGGGGCGGCATAACGGCCCCAGTTTAGCCGCGCAGGGCTGGGGGCATACCCTGGAGGTCATGCAGAAAGTCGCACGCACAACGTCGCAAGTTAAACAACAACGCCCTGAGTCGGCTAGAACGGTAGTTATGCAACACGCGAGACGCGACCAACAAAATACAACAAATCTAACGCCTCCCCTGACCAAAGCCCAAACAGTGAAGCTAACCTCAACACCGACAATGAAGGCCCAAAACCGCGCACGGCCTGAAAGCACACACGCCGGACCGGCGAGGTGAAAGAGACGGACCGGCCTCAACACGAAGCGCGATCTCCGACGGGCACAACACATGAGCCAAGCACTTGGCTGGCGAGTCGGGACGTGAGGTACCATGTGGGCCGACGCGGCAAATGTAAAACAGGGCAACCGTTTTCAATCACGCATCAGGACTGAGCATCTGAAGTAGCGAGACCTCGCGACTGGTGCCCCATCAGCCGAGCCTGGCCAAAATGTCCCGAAGTCGCGAGGGGGCATTGAAACGGCCTCAGCCACATCGGCCGAGCAAAGCGTTGAGCGTGGTTGTATAACGGCCCCAGTTCAGGCGCGTAGGGCTAACGGCACAAGATAGCCAACGACTACAAGACACACCCACCGAAAATGACAGAACCCCTAACGCCCTACGTCGCTTGCAACGGTTGTTATGTGGCTAAAGACAAACGCGATACAAAACATACCAAGTAACCACTGCCAATTCCAACCGGCACCCCTTCAAGGCCAAACCGCCGAATGGCGAGATGACGAGACAGACGGCCCCAAGGACAACAACCCCAATGCCGACCGGCACCTGATCAACGGAGCCTCTGGGCCGGCGAGCAAGACAAGACGGCCCACCCAAATGAAGCCGCAACACATGGCTCAGGCAAGCAAAACACCAATGCCGATTCCAAGCGGATGGCGTGCCACATAACGGACCAAGTTCAGACGCACAGGGCTGAGGGCACACCTTGAGCGTCGCGCAGAAAGTCACCCGCACGAAGTCGCAAGTTAAACAACAACGCCCTGCGTCGCCTGGAACGGTTGTTATGTGGCCTAAGACAGACGCGACACGAAACTTACCAAGATACCACAGCTATATCCAACCGGCACCCCTTCAAGGCCAAACCGCCGCATGGCGAGATGACGAGACAGACGGCTCTGGGGACAACAGGCCCAATGCCGACCGGCACCTGATCAAAGACCACCCTGGGCCGGCGAGGCCGTCAAGACGGCCCACCCAACCGAAGCCGCAAAGACTGGTTGAGGTAAGCAAAACGTGAGGCCAACCCCAAGCGGCTGGCGTGCCACATAACGGCCCAAGTTCAAGTGCACAGGGCAACGAGCAGAAGATAACCAAAGACTGAAAAACATGCCCACCTACCAAAGCCAAAACCCCTAACGCCCTGCGTCGCTTGTAACGGTTGTTAGGCGGCACCGACGGCGACGAACCCACTTACCTTGAAACACGACACCCGAGCACCCCGAAAACGCTGACTGACGCACACACATGCCAGCACCACACCCACCCGAATCGACGACGACGCGAGGAAGTGGCGTGCTCCTTTCATCTCATCAGTGCGCCGGCACACGCCCACCAAGCACCAGCACCGGAGAGGATCGCCCTGACTGAGAAGGCTTCTTCATCGAGGCCGACCCCATGAGGTGCCGAGGCAAAGCGTAGCATTGGGGGAGCAGTCTGCGCAGGTGGTGTCCGCATAACGGACCAAGTTCAAGTGCGCAGGGCAACGAGCAGAAGATAACCAAAGACTGAAAAACATGCCCACCTACCAAAGCCAAAACCCCTAACGCCCTGCGTCGCTTGTAACGGTTGTTAGGCGGCACCGACGGCGACGAACCCATTCCCTTGAAATGCATCAACTGAGTACCCCGAGCACGCTGACAGACGCGCCCACATGCCAGCACCGGCCTGGCTCAAAAGGGCAGTGCCGCACCGTTGGTGACGCGCCCCCTTCATCTCTTCAGTGCGCCGGTACGCGGCATCAAAAGCCGTGCACAACAAGACTGCGCCCACTGAGACGAGCCCACGGCCGAGGTTCACCCTTTGAGCGTCTGATCACAGCCCAGGCCCCTAAGCCAGAGTTAGCGCAGGTGGTGTCCGCATAACGGCCCAAGTTCAAGTGCGCAGGGCAGATGCCGTAAGATAAAGGGCGGCTGGAAATCACATACACTTCAAACGGCTAAACCCTAACGCCCTGCGTCGCTTGGAACGGTTGTTAGGCGGCACCGACGGCGACGAACCCACTTACCTTGAAACACGACACCCGAGCACCCCGAAAACGCTGACTGACGCACACACATGCCAGCACCACACCCGCCCGAATCGACGACGACGCGAGGAAGTGGCGTGCTCCTTTCATCTCATCAGTGCGCAGGCACACGCCCACCAAGCACCGGCACCGGAGAGGATCACCCTGACTGAGAAGGCTTCTTCATCGAGGCCGACCCCATGAGGTGCCGAGGCAAAGCGTAGCATTGGGGGAGCAGTCTGCGCAGGTGGTGTCCGCATAACGGCCCCAGTTCAGCCGGCCCAGCGGCTGAGGAGAAGGTGCCCAAATCGTGCAGAAAGTCACACGCTCCCAGTCGCCAGTGCCGAACCTAACGCCCTGGGTCGGCTGTAACGGTTGTTATACGCCATAGTTGCACGGGCCAATCCTGACCAAGTTCAGCCGCACCCTTATGGTAAATACCCCCAAACCCCCTCGGCTTTCTTTCTCACCTGAGCACCCTGGAATTTGCACTTCGCGTGGCGGCTGCAACGGCCACGAATGCGGCTTGATTGGGGAAGTACTTCGGCTCATTCTTTATATTGATCACTGGACCGGAGTTTTCTCGACCAAATTATGGAAGTGCTTCGAGATCAATGAGCTACCACGAGTGCCAGTGATGCTGCCCTGAGAAGTTGCCGCTGAAAAACAGAGCAATCTGTGGAAATGCGTTCGCGCCAGGTGGCCAAGTATATCCTATAACTAGAGTGTTACTATGGATTTCGATACCGACAAGATCGACCAGACTGTCTTGGCTCTGCTCTCACTAACCCTGCATGATGTCGATGATTTCGGTGGCCGCGCCTGGAAAGGCCACGACTGGGATGCACTCAATCGGCTTCATGAGAAAGGCTGGATTAGCGACCCTGTGTCAAAGGCAAAGTCGGTCGTCCTAACACCCAAGGCCATCGAGGAGTCAAGGAGGCTCTTCGACCAACTCTTCGGAATGCAAGAATGAATATAGTCAAGTATGAGAAACCGAAGGCTAGTCATGCCTTCATTGGGAACTGGCACATCTACGAGATGGAGCTGTGGGATGAGGACTACTTCAATATGGAGGTGCAAGCCTACGTTGAAGTGAGGTCAGATAATCTGGGCAATTTCCAGTTTGGCCTCGTCAGTGGCTATCTCGATGGGTATATTGAAGACGAGCCGGAGACGGGTCGCTTTGTATTTACGTGGGAAGGGCAAGATGAGATGGATCCGATGACGGGTAGTGGGTGGATGAAGCTGGAAGGAAAGAACAAGGTAAAAGGGCTCATCAAGTTGCATTTAGGAGATCGCTCCGGTTTCAAGGCGCGGCGCACCCGCTAACCCATTGTTGCCCTTTGGGCGCTTCTTTTCAAGGTCACCGGGACTGCTAAGGGCATATTCTCAAAGCGCGGCGATGGCGTATAACGGCCCAAGTTCAGCCGACCTGGGCTGAGGGAAAACCATCAAAGCCGAGCACAAAGTCACACGCCCCGGATAGGCTGGAACGATCAACGCCCTGGGTCGGCTGCAACGGTTGTTATAACGCTCCCCGCGCGCTGCGCTAAACGGTAGCATTTCTAGGTCCTGGTTTGAACCCAACTTGAAACTACATAGCTGCATGTGTATACTTTTATGACACTTCATCTTAATTCAGGGACCCGTCATGAAATTGTTCCTTCCCTACCCGGCGCTGCTCATTCTACTCTGTGTGACCAGCCTGCAGGCTCAATCCTTCACCGGTGCTCCTGACTCCCTCTCCTACCAGGGGCTACTTACCGATAATGCCGGCATACCCGTGGCCGATGCCACATACACAGTAGCCTTCACACTCTACGATGCTCCTGCTCCAGGAACGGCGTTGTGGACGGAGACACAATCCGTGGCAACTTCAAAGGGCCTCTACAATGTGATGCTCGGAAGCGTGACGACGCTTGCCGACGTAGCATTTGATAAACCACTCTGGTTGGGGGTCAAGGTGAATGCCGAGCCGGAGATGATGCCGCGTACAGTGCTTGCGAGCGCACCGTATGCATTAAGTCTTCGCAACTTGCGTATTGAGCCCGAGACGGCCGGAGATGGGCCAAACGTGGTAGGGGGATGGAGCGGCAACACGGTCTCGGCCAGTATTAGGGGCGCAACAATTGCAGGTGGAGGGGATCCTGATCATCTTGGAGATGCAAGACCGAATCGGGTCACAGGACACTATAGCACTGTTGGCGGTGGCTCGGACAACACGGCTGGTGACTATTTCTCGACCGTCGGCGGGGGTTTTGGCAACACGGCTGATGGCTCAAGGTCTACCGTAGGAGGTGGAGAGGGCAACACAGCCAGCCTTACATACTCGACCGTTTGCGGAGGATGGAATAACAGGGCCGATGGTTCGTATTCGACTGTGCCGGGTGGACTCGAAAACGCTGCTCTGGGACACGCCAGCTTTGCCGCCGGTCACGATGCAAAAGCGATTCACAATGGCTCATTCGTTTGGAACGATCAAAGCATCACCACCGGCAATGACAGTCTCGTCTCGACGGGGCCGAACCAGTTTCTCATCCGTGCTGCCGGCGGCGTCGGCATCGGCACAGCCTCACCGAGCGCACAATTAACGGTACATGGCAATGTAAAAATCGACAGTGCAGGAGCTGGCCTGATCTTCCCCGACGGCACCAAACAAATTTCTTCCGGCCTGTCCGGCCACACGGCTACAGAGACGGTAAACCTGAATGCCAACTACCTCTCCGGCGATGGTGATGCAGAGGGGATTTTCATCACATCTACAGGCAAAGTCGGCATTGGCAACAACACCCCCCTTCACCCCCTTGTTGTTGGCACCGATAACACCAATGGCAACAAGGCCTATGTTTCCGCTGGTGGGGTATGGACGAATGCCTCAAGCCGGTTGTTCAAGGAAGACTTCACGCCTGTCGATGTGAGAGCTTTGCTTGAACAAGTCGCAGCCTTGTCCATCATGCATTGGCGGTACAAAGACGAATCGGGTGTGCTTCACCTGGGCCCTGTTGCAGAGGAGTTTCATACAGCCTTTGGTTTAGGATCGGACGCGCAACACATTGGCACGGTCGATGCAGATGGTGTCGCGTTTGCTGCGATACAGGGATTATATCTAGAGAATCAGAAGAAAGACCGCCAGATCAAGCACCTCGAAGACCGATTAAGCAAACTCGAACATGAGCTAGAACAACTTCTGGCACAAACCAAGTAAGGCGATGCTCCACTGTTCCAGATATAACACCCCCTAATGAGGATGAATGGCGTGGGTTGGGGAGCTGGTTCCACTTATACACTCAGCTAGTTTACAATGCAGGCAATCTGCTCCTAGTGAGCGTTATAACGGACTAAGTTCAAGTGCGCAGGGCAACGAGCAGAAGATAACCAAAGACTGAAAAACATGCCCACCTACCAAAGCCAAAACCCCTAACGCCCTGAGTCGCTTGTAACGGTTGTTAGGCGGCACCGACGGCGACGAACCCACTTACCTTGAAACACGACACCCGAGCACCCCGAAAACGCTGACTGACGCACACACATGCCAGCACCACACCCACCCGAATCGACGACGACGCGAGGAAGTGGCGCACACCCTTCATCTCATCAGTGCGCCGGCACACGCCCACCAAGCACCAGCACCGGAGAGGATCGCCCTGACTGAGAAGGCTTCTTCATCGAGGCCGACCCCATGAGGTGCCGAGGCAAAGCGTAGCATTGGGGGAGCAGTCTGCGCAGGTGGTGTCCGCATAACGGCCCAAGTTCAGGTGCACAGGGCAGGCAGCAGAAGGTAAACAACGGCTGCAAAACACACCCAGCCGACCAAGCCGAAACCCTAACGCCCTGTGTCGCCTGGTACGGTTGTTATAACGCTCCTTGAGCACCAACACCAAAACGTGCGATCAATAATACCTGCCCACCAAGCAATACCGCTCCCCAGTGGTTAACCCTCTTCACTCACCAAATCCAGAAACGAGGCCGCTGACAAGATTGCAATCCCACGATAGGGATGCATTGGCAGAAGGTGCCTCTTGTCTCCACTTACGATGTAATCTGCCCCACCGTTGACCGCCAACTCCAAAATCTTGTTGTCATCCGGGTCTGGACAGTCCGTAATCGTCTCAACTATATCAACAAAAACCGACTGGGCTTCGATAAACTCCAAGTATTCCTCTCGCTCGTCCATTGAAACATACTTGGCAAACTTAGGTCGAGCCAGCCGGGTCCTGAGTTCTTCATAGGTCGCACGTGATGCTAAAAGATAGCCTTGCTGAATCACTGCCTGTAGAGCATGATAAGGCTTACCCTTTGTAGAGAGAACCGCGCTGATGAGGATATTGGTATCGAGAACACAGCGAAATCTATTCGGCATCGTCGCTGAAGAGTTCGTCTAGTTTCTCTGGTGTCAAGCCTCGTTTGGCAGCATTTGTGCTGATTTTGGTTGCGATCCGCTCCAACTCATGCCCAGCGTCCTCTCGGGAGAGCAGTGCGAAGTGTAAGACGCGCAGCACTCGGTCTTTTTCTTCCTGAGGCGCATTTTCATAGGCACGAGCTGTCGCTTCCGGCACCAGAATTGGGGCTTTGCGCTCGGGGCTGTTCAGAACGGTACTCATGCATTTCTTGGTATTGGAAATGAGGCCTAGAGACGAATATACAGTCGGTAGCTAGAAAAGTTTAGCGCGGTATGTTTGACAATCCAGGGGACAGGACAACCTTTGTGTGTTCCCCTACTTTAAAGAAGGCGGCATTAGTGAGCGTTATAACGGCCCAAGTTCAAGTGCGCAGGGCAGATGCCGTAAGATAAAGGGCGGCTGGAAATCACACCCATCAAACCAAGCCGAAAAACCCTAACGCCCTGAGTCGCTTGTAACGGTTGTTAGGCGGCACCGACGGCGACGAACCCACTTACCTTGAAACACGACACTCCAGCACCCCGAAGACGCTGACTGACGCGCCCACATGCCAGCACCGGCCTGGCTCAAAAGGGCAATACCGCACCGTTGGTGACGCACACCCTTCATCTCTTCAGTGCGCCGGCACACGCCCACCAAGCACCAGCACCGGAGAGGATCACCCTGACCGAGGCGACTTCTTCATCGAGGCCGACCCCATGAGGTGCCGAGGCAAAACGTAGCACTGGGGGAGCAGTCTGCGCAGGTGGTGTCCGCATAACGGACAAAGTTCAAGTGCGCAGGGCTGACAGCCGTAAGATAAAGGGCGGCTGGAAATCACACCCATCAAACCAAGCCGAAAAACCCCTAACGCCCTGAGTCGCTTGTAACGGGTGTTAGGCGGCACCGACGGCGACGAACCCACTTACCTTGAAACACGACACTCCAGCACCCCGAAAACGCTGACTGACGCGCCCACATGCCAGCACCGGCCTGGCTCAAAAGGGCAGTACCGCACCGTTGGTGACGCACACCCTTCATCTCTTCAGTGCGCAGGCACACGCCCACCAAGCACCGACACCGGAGAGGATCGCCCTGACCGAGGCGACTTCTTCATCGAGGCCGACCCCATGAGGTGCCGAGGCAAAGCGTAGCATTGGGGGAGCAGTCTGCGCAGGTGGTGTCCGCATAACGGACAAAGTTTAGCTGCGAAGGGCTGAGGGGAAACGATCTAAATCGTGCAGAAAGTCACACGCACGAAGTCGCAAGTGCAAACCCCAACGCCCTGAGTCGGCTGGAACGGTTGTTATGTGCCAAAAAGCGATGCCGCCAAAACGTGCACACTCAACTCCTCATACCGGCAATGCAGCCGGCACACTCTCTACATACAACGTGTCGTAACTCAAACCCTGACCGTTGGGCCACTCCACAGAGCCGAACTCGATGTAGGCTTCGCGAAAATAGGCCACGTTGCGCAACTCCTTGAATATGCCGAAATCGAGGTAGGGCTTCACATCGAAATCGCGCACCTCACCGCCTTCGAAGATCAGACGGAGCACGTGGGCCTCCAGGGGTTGAATCTCGATTACATCTGGACTCATAGCGCTTACAAAGGGTCTATCCACTCTAGGGTCTCACCGCGCATGGCACGTGACCAGTTCTGTTCTAACGCCGCTCGCCGACCTGCGATCCAAGCTTGAACTCGCTTGGTCTGCTTAGCCCCCATCCGGCCAGCGAGAAGTTCACCGGTCTCGATAGAGAATGATGCCTTGTATTCTCCATAGCGTACATGAATATGCGGCGCATGATGCTGGTGGACATCTCGAAAGTACATGTAGATAAAGATACCATAGAATTCTGAAATACGCGGCATTATTGTCACATTTGTTGTTTCTGTACAAACCGCTCAAACCATTCTTGAGCTTCTGCCCTCTTTCTTGCAATTATTCGTCTACCGTCTTCTATCGAAGTACAGTATTCTTGGCCTTTGAGCTTATTGCATACCATGCATGCCACCGTAAGATTCGCATCTTCATCTGTACCGCCATGTTTTTTAGGCACAATGTGATCGATACTCAGTCCACCTCGTAGCCATTGTTCAAAATTCGTCTGGCCAGACCACCCACAATATTGACAGGTGTAGCTGTATTTTTCGAATATGTTTTGTTTGGGATGAGGTTTCATGGCTACAATTTATTTAGGCACATAACGGACTAAGTTCAAGTGCACAGGGCAACCGGCACAAGATAACCAAAGACTGAAAAACATGCCCACTCGACCATGCCCAAACCCCTAACGCCCTGAGTCGCTTGTAACGGGTGTTAGGCGGCACCGACGGCGACGAACCCACTTACCTTGAAACACGACACCCGAGCACCCCGAAAACGCTGACAGACGCGCCCACATGCCAGCACCGGCCTGACTCAAAAGGGCAATACCGCACCGTTGGTGACGCACACCCTTCATCTCTTCAGTGCGCAGGCACACGCCCACCAAGCACCAGCACCGGAGAGGATCACCCTGACCGAGGCGACTTCTTCATCGAGGCCGACCCCATGAGGTGCCGAGGCAAAACGTAGCACTGGGGGAGCAGTCTGCGCAGGTGGTGTCCGCATAACGGACAAAGTTCAAGTGCGCAGGGCTGACAGCCGTAAGATAAAGGGCGGCTGGAAATCACACCCATCAAACCAAGCCGAAAAACCCCTAACGCCCTGAGTCGCTTGTAACGGGTGTTAGGCGGCACCGACGGCGACGAACCCACTTACCTTGAAACACGACACTCCAGCACCCCGAAAACGCTGACAGACGCGCCCACATGCCAGCACCACACCCGCCCGAATCGACGACGACGCGAGGAAGTGGCGCACACCCTTCATCTCATCAGTGCGCAGGCACACGCCCACCAAGCACCAGCACCGGAGAGGATCACCCTGACTGAGAAGGCTTCTTCATCGAGGCCGACCCCATGAGGTGCCGAGGCAAAGCGTAGCATTAGGGGAGCAGTCTGCGCAGGTGGTGTCCGCATAACGGCCCCAGTTCAGCCGACCCGGGCTGGGGGCACAACATACATCGCTGGGCACAAAGTCACTCGCCTGGGTGCGGCTGGAACGACCAACGCCCTGGGTCGGCTGTAACGGTTGTTATACAACATAGTGACATAGCCGAACCAGGATAAGTTCAGATACAGACGTCACGGCCCCTTCCGAACTGCTTAGCCCGATTTTATCTTGTACAGCCCACCGATTGCACAGCTACCAATTTCCCATTTTCTTGGTTAGATTGTCCGGGCACGCTATCGGCTTGAATAAGGTTTTAAGGCTGGTGATGTTTTTAGCCACCCCTTGCTACTTAAGAATAACCGATTTGGCGGAACGTTGCGCTATGCCTTAAGATACTTCACAGAGATGGAATTGAAGCTATCCAATGGAAGAACTCTCCATAGACCAGGCCCATCGCATATCGAGATGGCGCTGAAGACAGCCGGAAGCGGAAATGGCTTTGTTGTACTTAGCCGCGATGCCTTGAATTATATCCAGGCCGCTGGAGACACCACCAATGGGTTCCATTTAGAATATCAAAGTGGTTCGCTCGAAAAGCATTATCGTAGTACAAAGAGCGATATTCCATTAGAAACCGTTGTCGAAATATTCGAGGCGTATGCGGCAAAGGATCAACTGTGGTGGCACCTGACGACATGGAAAAAGCACCAGTTGATGGCGAGAGTTGGACGCTGTGCCGAAAAAATGGCAGTAACAGGCTGGCTATTGATGCTCATTTATTCGGTTTGCCTTTGGCTCTTTGAAGGCGAAACAGAAAAGATAACACAGAAATTAAACATGACCGGCCTCGAAGTGCTTGTCTACGTCTGGACCGTTGGTTACCTGCTCAACTACCCCTCTGCACGCAAGATAATTAAGAAAGACCTTGAACCTAGAGATTGGATATGGGCAGGGGCAAGAACAACGGTCATCGCAGCGCCTGTGCTGTCGCTTGTAAGTATTTTCATGTTAGCTCGCCACATCTGGGCAATAATTACGGCATAAAAATGACACCAATGCGGGGGCAAAGCAGGTCGACTTTCCATAAAACAAGCGCCGCATATATTTTTACTGGTCATATTGAGGCCGTTCCCACCACAGGCACTGCCAGGACTACTGCGAGCATATTCCCAGAGCGCATTCAATGTTGTATAACGGCCCCAGTTCAGGCGCGCAGGGCAAACAGCAGAAGATAACCAATGGCTGCAAAACACACCCACTCAACCGAGCCGAAACCCTAACGCCCTACGTCGCTTGCAACGGTTGTTATGCGGCTAAAGACGGACGCGAAGCAAATCCTACCAAATAACCGCATCCAAATACATCCGGCTCATCGACAATGCCCACGTGCCGGATGTCGAGATCACGAGACAGACGGCCCCAGGGACAACCAGCCCACCACCGACCGGCACCCGTTTGACGTTTACGCTGGGCCGGCGAGCAAAACAAGACGGCCCACCCAACCGAAGGCGAAACACGTGGTTGAGATAAGCGAAACGACGAGGTTGGCTGCTAGCGACCGGCGTGCCGCATAACGGCCCAAGTTCAGCCGACCCGGGCTGAGGGGAAACTACAAAAAGCGGGCACAAAGTCACTCGCCCGGAATAGGCTGGAACACCTAACGCCCTGGTTCGCCTGAAACGGTTGTTATAAGGCACTAGCATCACATGCATCTAATTTAGACGAACAGCACACCCACTTTTACTCACTACCAAATTCGACGATTACAATAATACTCAGAGAGATACCGCCCAGTTGGATTCTGAAGCCGGTCGGGCCGATGTCGATCATAGGCGATAGGGGTCTTTCCTGCTTCTACCGGCCTCAATCACCGTCCGACCCGGTCTTCTGGAATGGCCGAAACTTGCCAAAGCAAGACTCATTTTATGATCTTTAATACTTCTGATGACTGTTGGTTTGTATGTTTATTTTTGAACAAACCAGCTCGCACCTAACTGTACTCTTGAAGGTTCTAATGACATGACATGCACATTCCCCTGAGTATCAATCGCATGAAAGGACTCAAACTGTTTAGGATCGAATGTTAGCTGTTCTTGGGGAGTAAGCCCTGCAGCAGCAGCTTGGGTGCTGATTGCGTAGACCTCGTCATCCAATATTCCAACTCGGGCCGCATCGAATGTCCATGATACTCCATTCTTATCGTTCTGGTTTAATCTTATCCTAACAGGAGCTCCATTCTCCACCAGCTTGACTAAATCGCTTTTATTTCCATAAATCGGATCACCATCTCTACCATGCGAATAGACGAGCGTCCACGCTAGAGGGCGATTCTGACGATATCCCTCTACCTGACCCTCAATTTCAGTTATATCGGTCTGTATTTCGCCAAGAGCTGTTCTAGAACTATCAATCGTGTCTACGGTCGTTTTGACAGCTGTAGTTCTCGCTACACCACCCGCAGTTATCCATGCTACAATGATGGAAGAAACAGCTACAATTATAGCATTGATAATCAATACCTTGTTATTTTGACTTAAAGACATCGGACGAACCTCAGTATGTTAGTTACTTGATGACCCAGAATTGACTCATTATTGTGACTGCATTAAATATTACAAAATATTCCAAAACAAACAAATATGAGACTCCTCGTGAGAAGCATGCAAATAGAGAGACAAGTTGACCGTTCGTGTGCCTTATAACGGCCCAAGTTCAGCCGACCCGGGCTGAGGGCAAAACTTACGAAGTCGTGCAGAAAGTCGCACGTTCCCAGTCGCCAGCGCCGAACCTAACGCCCTGGGTCGGCTGGAACGGTTGTTATACGCCATAGCTCCACGAAATAATCCTGACCGAGTCAGCCATACACTTCGAAGCCTAGCACTGCTTCCACCTTGGCTTCATACTCCGATGAATCGTATCTTAAACTTCGTGTGCCGACGGAAACGGCTACCAAGGAAGAAACCTTGGAACACTGGATTATACCGCATAAGATGAGAGACCAATATCGTGGTGGAAAAAGACTTACAATGGACATATGAAGAGCTTATTCTTGCTCTGAACTGCTATCTGCAGATGAAAACTGAAGGCCGTCGCCTCAAGCCTTCTGACCATGAAGCGCAAGACCTAAGCACTCAACTCAAGAATCTACGCATACACTCAGAGGAATCCAGAACAGATTCCTTTCGCAGTCCAGATGCAGTCTCTATGCAGGTAAACGGGTTTTCGCAATACGACAATGAGGCTCCCTTCCGGGCTAGACCAACGGGTGGTTCACGAAATAAATATGTCTGGCGCATCTATTCAAACGAACCAGATGCCGCAGCAATCATGGCCAAAGCCGTTCTCAAGGCCTTTAGCGGAAGAGATGCAGAATAGACGAAGGCTTATCCGACAGCCAGTGCCGCTGGACAAGTGAAACATTAAACCGAAAACACCGCGTGCATAAGCACGTGGGAGTCTATTGAGCATGAAAATGACACGAAAGAAGAATAAGGTCAGATTTGGAGCCTTACCACCCATTCATCACTTTATGCTCAATCCCTATCCCGAGATGCGACTCACAAGCTGCCCTTGGTGTCATGAAAAGACCGGTCAACGAAAACGGCCTTTATTGATTCATATTGAACCGCAAACGATGATTGCGCTCAACTACACCAATCGCTTTTGCAAAGCATGTGATTTGCTCATTGGCCATAAGCACGAAATCGAGCACTACTTGACGGAGATGTTTGCGAGGATGAATCCGTCGATTATTGGCAATCCCTATCTGATCTTCGCAACGGTCAAGCGAAAGGCTTGGCAGACGGGGATGCGTCAATCGATAGGAGTTCAGCAGATGCGCGCCCATGTGAGTGATTTCAAGAGTTATCAGGAACTGCGGATGACCCAAGGGGGCTGGTGTGAGGAAGGCCAAGAGCCGCCGTTGATGGAACCGCCCGAGCCGAGAGTATGGGTCAAGCGTTAAGGGGAGGGACCATCCCCCCGCTTTAACCGCTACTAGGTGTTGGGCTATCTCCAAATCGCTTAGGGCAAGTTGTGATGTCAGCCTGTTTTAGCTGAGCTTGTTTGTTGCTAGCTGTGGAAAACTCTCTTCTGAGAGACCAGGACTGCCAATGCTTTTTTTCGTAGCGCGGCGATGGCGTATAACGGCCCAAGTTCAGGCGCACACGGGCTGAGGGCAGAAAATATATAACGGCTGCAAAACACACTGGCCAGATACGGACAATAACCCTAACGCCCTGGGTCGCCTGGTACGGTTGTTATGTGGCTAAAGACAGACGCGATACGAAACTTACCAACAAACCACAGCTATATCCAACCGGCACCCTTTTCAATGCCAAACCGCCGGATGGCGAGATGACGAGACAGACGGCCCCAGGGACAATAAGCCCACTGCCAACCGGCACCTGATCAAAGACACCACTGGGCCGGCGAGGCCGTCAAGACGGCCCAACCAACCGAAGCCGCAACACTTGGTTGAGGCAGGCAAAACACCAATGCCGATCCCAAGCGGATGGCGTGCCACATAACGGACAAAGTTCAGCCGACCTGGGCTGAGGGAAAGAGACCTAAATCGTGCAGAAAATCACTCGCCTGGGTGCGGCTGCAACGACTCGCGCCCTGGGTCGGCTGCAACGGTTGTTATACGCCATAGTAAGCTGACAAAATCCAGAATATGCACTGTGCACCTTGCTAAACCCACAGGCCCAAAGCTATGGCCCTCGCCTGACCCCCTGAATCTATTTCATCTCCCAGGCGTTTCTCCCTTTCCCAAACAGCAATGCTATGAAACCGGAAGATGTCTTTATCTCGGACCCGGAAATCCTGGGGGGAACGCCTGTGTTCAAGGGCACCCGCGTCCCCGTAGATTCCCTGCTTGCCCATCTCAAGGCGGGGGTTCGGCTCGATGAGTTCCTTGATGATTTCCCTAGTGTAAGCCGCTCACAAGCTGAGGCCTTTTTGGATTTAGCTAAACAACTCTTGGTCGATAATGCGCGTGCTGCTTGACGAGCACATCCCTCGCAAACTCAAATGGCGATTCAAGTCGAGATTGAGGTCAAACGAGCCAGTTGAGGTTATAACGGTACCCGAACGCGGATGGAATGGCCTGAAAAATGGGGCTTTGCTGCGCAAAACCGCACCTGAGTTCGACGTATTGGTTACGATGGATACGGGTATCAAGTACCAACAAAACCTGAGGGCATTACCTTTAGGCTTCATTCTTCTATCGGCCCCGACAAATCAATACGCGGACTTGCTGCCGTTGATGGCACAGACCAACGAGGCATTGGATAGAATTCAGCCGGGTGATATCGTCGAAATAGGACCCGCTCGGTGAGTAGGGTCGAATGACCTCGCCTCAGACGAGCAGAAAGAAAGGAATTGGGATTGTGATTCAGAGTATGCTTTGGTTTTATTCGGAGGCTGCACAAGTTTACGTCTATGGGATTCCCCCTGCTCCGAAAGAGAGAAAAGGGCGGCAGTAAGAAGGTGTCATAGCGCGGCGATGGCGTATAACGGCCCAAGTTCAGCCGACCTGGGCTGAGGGGATGCCATCAAAGCCGTGCACAAAGTCACTCGCCTGGGTGCGGCTGCAACAGCCAACGCCCTGGGTCGGCTGGAACGGTTGTTATGCGCCATAATTGCTTGGGCCAATCTTGACCAAGTTCAGCCGCACGCCTCGGGGCACATACAACACAGCCGCTCCGGCGTTCTCCTTCACCTGAGCACCTTCGATTCTGTACACTGCATATTCCGACACATCTCGTCCAGTGATTCCGATTGATCCCGTCCACCGATTCCGACGCATCTCGTCCAGTGATTCCGATTGATCTCGTCCACTAGCCAGACGGTGTGACAATCTTGGCAACTGGAGCATCAGAGACGAACCAACGACGCTGACAAACTCCGCTGATTCACAGCGGTTATGTGCATGGTCTTGTGTACCCGGCCCCCGGCCGGTGCCTTTCACTAACCATGCCTCATCATGCCGACTCCGCGTTTGTCTATGCGTAAGATCAAAGAGATTCTTCGACTCAAGTATCAATGCCAACTCAGCCATCGAAAGATTGCCCAATGCCTAGGGACATCGCATTCGACCATTGGCGATTATGTCCGACGTGCGGCTATCGCCGGATATACATGGCCCCTGCCGGAGTCGCTCACCGAAGCAGAACTTGATGCCCAGCTTTTTAAGCCCAATACAACCAATACTAAACGACCTACGCCGGATTGGGTCTGGGTACATAAAGAGCTACGTGGCAAAGGCGTTACCTTGGCGCTCTTGTGGCAGGAGTACAAGCTGCAATATCCTGATGGCCTGCAATACAGCAGGTTCTGTGATTACTACCGTAGCTGGCGCGGACAACTCGACCTGGTCATGCGACAAGATCACAAGGCCGGTGAGAAGCTCTTTATCGATTATGCGGGCATGACCGTCGGGGTCATTGATCCGCAAACAGGCCAAGAGCGTCAGGCCCAAGTCTTTGTGGCCGTGCTCGGAGCCAGCAACTATAGCTACTGCGAAGCAACATGGACACAATCTTTGCCAGATTGGATGGCCTCACATGTTCGGGCCTTTGCCTTTTTTGGTGGTGTACCAGAACTCGTTATCCCGGATAACCTCAGATCTGGCGTTGACAAAGCCCACCGATATGAACCGGAACTCAACCGGACGTATGCTGACCTAGCCCAACATTATGGCGTGGCCGTCATGCCAGCACGGGTACGTAAACCTCGTGACAAAGCCAAGGTCGAAGCCGGCGTTGGCATCGTAGAACAACAGATCTTGGCCCCGCTTCGCCACCGACAGTTCTTCAGTCTTGATGACCTCAACGATGCTCTAGCCGAAGGCCTTCAACGGCTCAATGAACAACCCTTCCAAAAACTGCCTGGTTCACGTCGAACGCAGTTTGAACAGTTCGACCAACCGGTGCTCAAGCCGCTGCCCGAACAGCCATATCTATACGCAGAATGGAAGAAGGCCCGTGTCAACGTCGACTGCCATATTGAGCTTGACCGACATTACTACAGTGTGCCGTATCAACTGGTTAAAAAACAGTTGGATGTCCGATATAATGCCCACACCGTTGAGTGCTTCCATAAAGGAACTCGGGTAGCCTCGCATCTACGCAGTCCTTATCAAGGTCGCCACACCACCAATAAGGCCCATTTACCACGTTCGTTCCGCGAATATGCCAGTTGGACACCCGAGCGGATCATGGATTGGGCGGCCAAGATCGGCCCACATACTCGGCAATGGACACAAAAGGCCATCGAATCACGTGCCCACCCCTTGCAAGCCTATCGCAGTTGCTTGGGCGTGTTGCGGCTGAGTAAAGCCTATGGGTCAGACCGGCTGGAGGCCACCTGCCGACGGGCTCTAGCTCTACAAAGCTATAGTTATCGATCCATTGAGTCGATTCTAAAAAAAGGCCTTGACCAACTCCCTTGTGAACCCACTACTGAAGAATTACCCCCGATCCAACACCGCAATATTCGTGGGCCGGGCTACTACCGTCGAGAACCCACTGAGCCTCAGTGGGCGACCCCTAACCCGTCGTCACTGCTGGAATCCGGCATAGCTACAGGTGATGGCACAACCTTAGAGGTGTATGCTACAACATCCAACCTTCGACAAACTCCAACGACTGCGACTAACCGGCATGATCGCGGCCTGGAAGGAACAGAGTGAACTCCCCGAGATTGGCCAACTGAGCTTTGAAGAACGTCTCGGCCTCCTAGTCGATCGTGAACTCACTGAACGCGAATCGCGCAAGCTCAAAAGCCGACTCCGGGCCGCCAAACTTCGGCAACAAGCCTGCTTCGAAGATATTGATTATCAGCATAAAAGAGGTCTTGACCGCTCCTTGGTCCAGCAACTCGGTACAAGCACTTGGATCCAAAAACGTCACAATGTGCTCATCACCGGGCCGACGGGGATCGGCAAGAGTTACTTGGCTTGCGCCTTGGCCCATAAGGCATGTTTGAACGGCTTCCGAAGCCACTATTACCGGCTCCCGTCCTTGCTACATGAACTCAAAATCGCACGCGGTGATGGCCGCTACAGCCAGTTGATGAAACAGCTGCTCAGGGCCGATGTGCTAGTCTTGGATGACTGGGGCTTGACGACCATCCGGGCCGATGAACAGCGTGAACTCCTCGAAGTCTTAGAAGATCGCTATGATCGGAAATCAACCATTGTCACCAGCCAGTTCCCGTCGGATCAGTGGTTCGAGACGATGTCAGATCCGACGCTGGCCGATGCCATTCTAGATCGGCTCATCCACAATGGCTACAAACTCTTACTTGATGGTGAAAGTATGCGAAAACAGTACAGCGACTTGCTTGAAAGCGAGCCGTTGCTTACCTAATAGGGTCAGCGTCGCTGCGCTCCGATTAAGTGGACGGCATCAGTCGGATTAAGTGGACGGGATCGTCGGAATATGCAGTACACCGCGTGGCGGCTGCAACGGCTACGGATGGAGGACTCTCATCAGGGGCAATCTCAATTATTTGCACTTGGCGTGCAAATAGCAATTTATTGATTTTGATAGGTCAACAGTGTATTCTATTATATTGGCTAAAGAACATCAACTCAGATGACTCATTTTCGCATCGACTTTCTTGAATCCTACGATGACGACTCGATTCTTGATGAATTAAAGAGGATTGCCTCCGTCACAGGAAAAGTGACTGTGACAAAGGCTGACATCGAATCACATGGGAGAATTAGCTATTCGCTTATTAATAATGCGAATCAAGGGTTGAGAACCCGATAGAGCGCCGAGATGTTAAGAGTGAATCTTCAAACCCTCACTCAAAACACCAAATCGACGCTCTATGGATTGGCAATATAAGCTTATTGACCTGTTTTTGTTCGTCTCTGATCAACTTGAAGACGGCCTTTGGGTGCACGCCCAGAGATTCAGTAATAACAACAAGCCTGCGTTCAGCGACCAAGAAGCGATCACGCTTTACTTGTTCGGCATTATGCGTAAACATAGAGAAATAAAAACCATACATGATTACGCTCGGGACCATCTACTCGATTGGTTTCCGGCCTTGCCGAGTTATCAGGCTTTTGCAAACCGTGTTAACACACTCGGGTCTGTTTTTCACGCCTTGATTGAACCCATGCTCCGGCAAGCTGGGCGTAAGCACTTAGTCGAATCGGTCAAGATCTTGGATTCGATGCCGGTGATGCTGGCAAACAACAGTCGAAGCGGTAGTGCCCGTGTGGCCCGTGAAGTGGCCAACAAGGGCTATTGTAGCTCGAAGAAGACCTATTATCATGGTGTCAAAGTGCATGCCTTGGCCACTCGGAAAAACAAGTCGATTCCCTTACCAGAGGTGCTGCATATTTCAGCAGCTTCAGAGAATGACTTGAGTTTTGCTCGGCCCTTGTTTGGGTATTTGCAAGACTGCGAACTCTTCGCTGACAAGATCTACAGTGACGACAAGCTCAAAGAGCAACTTAAGAAAGAACAGAATGTTACGCTATATACCCCCGTCAAGCGAAAGAAGGGGCAGAAACGTTTGCATTTTGATCAGAAACTCGAATCAACGGCAGTGAGTCGGGTGCGACAGCCGATAGAAAGTTTATTCAACTGGATCAATGAGAAAACGGGCATTGAAGTAGCCTCAAAAGTGCGTTCGACCAAAGGCTTGATGGTTCATGTCTATGGTCGGCTCGCTGCGGCCATGTTCATGCTCGCTTTCTACTCTTGATTCGCATTAATAAGAGATTTGGATCACTGAGAAATGCTCTAGAGAAGGCTGGCCTACGGGTAAACCGTTTCATGAATGCCACAGACCTAGAACTCCTAAGTATCTTAGTTGATCTATGGGAGACAGTGGTTGAAAGAGAAGGACGAACACCACAAAGAAAGGATTTAAAAAAGTACGGCTACCCTGTATCTGGGGATACCTATGTTCGAAGATTCGGTACATGGAAGAAATCTCTAATGAGAGCGTATGAGTCTGTCAACTTTGAAAACGTTGACGAGGAATTGGTTGCTCATCCTTCCCCTAGACGTGTCAGAAAAACTATGTCCTTGAGGAAGAGGTTTTTCGTTCTAAAGAGAGACGGCTTTACCTGTGTACTGTGTGGCGCGAATGGGCCTGGAGTGAAACTTGAGGTGGACCACCGCGTGCCGGTCTCGCAAGGAGGAACTGACCATCTGGACAACCTACAAACCCTATGTTTTGACTGTAACAGAGGGAAACGGGACAGCCTGCTTTGATAAGCAGTACACCTGTATCGAAAATGGTCATGGTACCACACTAGCAGGATATAAATGAGGAGTCGATCACTGCCATCTCCTCTTCTCGCGGCAATGGCGCATAACGGCCCAAGTTTAGCTGCGCAGGGCTGAGGGTAGCCCATTTCGGTCGACCGAAAAGTCACTCGCACGAAGTCGCAAGTTAAACCCTAACGCCCTGTGTCGGCTAGAACGGTTGTTATGTGGCCCAAAGCCACAACGGTTAATTGGGGACCTGACTTGACTGTCCGTTTGAGACCAACCACACCGTCAGAAAATCAAATGCCGTCACTTGACCGTCCATGTTGAAATCGGCCTCCAAGTACCCGGCACCTCCGTTGTCGGGTAACCAAACGTTCAGGAAGTCTGTGGCCGTCACACTGCCGTCGGCGTTGCCGTCACCGCCCCAAAGACCAAACACACCATCCTCTAGCTCGACCATCGGCAATGTGCCGAGTGCACGGTCTTGACCCGTCGAAAAGTTATAGGCGTCTGTGTCGTATTTCACGTTCAATTGGCTGGCTGTCATAATGCCTAAATGAGTACGGTGCTGAATCCAGAGGTAGTATAACCCATCATCAACACCATAAAACTCTACCGGACTCATGCCGTCGAGGTCTACAATTTGACCATCAGCCTGGATCAACGCAGCGCGTCTACCTACTTCAGAGCTTGGTACCGTCTTAAACTGGCGAAGTGTCAACAAGACCCAATCAACGACTGAAGCTGGAACTGAGGCCATGATTTCAGGACCGGTATAGTTCCAAGGCTCTGAATTAAAGGGTTGGGCAAGAGGAAAATCTGGACGGGGCGAGAGGTCAGTACGCATTGAACCCTCGCCATCATAGGGTCCATGCAATAATGCTTGCGCGCTAATCTTGACCGGACAATTAGGCCCTCCCCTGTATACACCGCAAATAGGATTGCCGAACACTTGGTAAGGAGGGGTATCTGGTATACAAAGATCGGGGTTATTTGTCAGATTACAATAGATTAGCTGGGTTAACACCGCGATGGGTACATCCCCTGAAAGCTGATTGTTCTCCAGTCGGAGAAGAAAAGCTGCCACATTGCCCAACTCGGGTGGAATTGACCCACTCAACTCATTGTCGGATAGTCCGAGGGATTGCAGATCATTGAGGTTGCCCAACTCAGGTGGGATCGATCCACTGAGTTGATTGTTGTTTAGCCAAAGTTCTAATAGATTTGTCATATTGCCCAACTCAGGTGGGATCGATCCACTAAGTTGATTATTGAACAGGTGGAGCTTGACGAGATTTACCATGTTGCCCAATTCAGGTGGAATTGAACCGCTAATTTGGTTGTTCGGAAGACTGAGAGTGTGTAGCTTGTTGAGCCTGCTCAACTCGGGCGGAATTAAGCCACTGAGTTGATTGCTGCCCAGTTCAAGGAGAAGTAAATTTGTCATATTACCCAACTCAGGTGGGATCGATCCACTGAGTTGATTGTCGGATAGCCAAAGTTGTGTTGGATTTGTCATATTGCCCAACTCAGGTGGGATCGATCCACTAAGTTGATTGTGGGCAAGTCTAAGGTGTCGTAAATTTGTCATATTACCCAACTCAGGTGGGATCGATCCACTGAGTTGATTGTCGGATAGCCAAAGATAAACCTGTCCCGCAATACACGTGATACCATCCCATGAGCAAGGCGTATTCGTCACCAGCCAGCCGGCGTTATCCGTCCAATTCGGCCCGTTGGTACTATTGTAGAGTGCAACAAGAGCCTCACACTCGATGACAGGAATCTCGGTTACATTGTTGCAATCAAAGCCTTGTGCCTGAGTGTCTGCGGTAAACACGGTAATCTCTAAAATAAGGGGTAGGATGATGTATCGGCACATGTGTTGTTAAAGGTAGCTTCTACTGGAATCATGCAGTCACTTGGGACAAACCAAGGTATGCATTTATCTCTAAATAATTCAACACGGGATAGCATAGCGGCCCAAAAAAGAGCAAGGGTGTGCGAAGTGTTTAAAGGCCCACATAACGGACCAAGTTTAGCTGCGCAGGGCTGAGGAGTCAACATCTCGGCGCGCTGAAAGTCACCCGCACGAAGTCGCAAGTGCAAACCCCAACGCCCTAAGTCGGCTGGAACGGTTGTTATACTCCCGAACTCTACCCTTTGAGAAATAGAAATATAACCCCTTAAATGCCACCCTCTACGGTATCCTCATAAGCCGATGCGTCACGCCCCGTTGTAGGGACATCCCTCGCAGCTTCTACCACAAAACCCCCCACAACTTTTCTCCAAACTCGTTATCTTCTTTTTACTGGGTGATTCTGCACTTCAGGAAATGAGGGAGACCGATGATTTGCCCCCCCAACGCCGCACCACGACTGGCCCGACGCACCGCCTCATCCAGGATAAAGCTCAGAGGCACGGCCTTTCTGCTTTTGCTCCTGGGGGTCATGTCGCAAGCCCAGGCCCAATTCACGGGCTGTAACAATCCGGGTGATCAAACCGAGATTCCGACGCTTGAGTGTGAGGCCCTCGTTGCGCTCTACACCAGCACGGACGGCCTGGATTGGACGAACAACACCGGCTGGCTAGCGACGAATACGCCATGTGGCTGGTTTGGCATCGCCTGTACAGACGGCTCGGTTTCTCATATTTCTCTTAACCTCAACAATGTGTCCGGAACGATACCACCAGAAATCGGCAACCTCAACAGTCTACAAAACATCAACCTTATTGCTAACACCTTGACCGGTGCCATACCACCAGAAATCGGCAACCTCAACAGTCTAACCCACCTCTTCCTTACCGGCAATTCATTGACCGGCACCCTACCACCAGAAATCGGCAACCTCAACAGTCTAACCCACCTCCACCTCAGCAGCAACTCGTTGACCGGCACCCTGCCACCAGAAATCGGTGATCTTACCAATCTCACCTATCTCAGACTTAACAACAATAATTTGACCGGCACCGTGCCGCTCTCGGTCGCGACGGTGGGGGCCAACACATCGCCCTGTGATTTAGCAGTCACTTCCCTTTGTATGCCCGATACCCCGGCCTACCAAGCCCTAGCTAAAGCTGGGATACTCTGTGGGCTCTCCCTTGATCCAACCTGTCCCGTGGTGGCCTTCCCTATGGTGAGTGCCCTGCTGAACGGCCCCCACGATGCTGCCTACACCATGCACGCCGAACTCGGCCCGCTCGTACCCAGCGCACAGCCCTACTACATCCTCCCCTGGAATTATACCGGCTCTGAGAGCTTCACCACGCTCCCTGAAGGCATCGTCGATTGGGTGCTTGTCAGCTTGCGCACCGGCCCTGGTGCCGCCTCGACTATTGCCTCGCGGGCCGGGCTGCTTCGGCAAGACGGCCAGGTAAAGGACACCGACGGCACTAGCGCACTCGTGTTCGTGGGGGTTGATGTGGGCAACTACTACGTCGTCGTTGACCACCGCAATCACCTCTCAGTCATGACACCGGCGGGGCTGGATTTCTCTTTGGGTCAGGCCGCCTATGACTTTGGCCTCGGGGTGGCTTATGGTCTCAACGGCATGCATGAGGTGGAACCGGGGGTGTACGCGCTCTGGGGGGGTGATGGCACCGCCGACGGGTCGGTGACGGCCTTTGATTTCTTAAACACATGGCTCCCGATCAACGGGGAGCCACCGGGCTACTACGAGGGCGATTTCAACATGGACGGCAGTGGTACAGCGTTTGATTTCTTGACGGTCTGGTTGCCGGCAAACGGCCAAAGTAGCCAAGTACCTAACTAAACTATGTTTTAAGGCTTGCGAGAAGAAACAAACGCGGCTACACCGCTGCTGAGACCCGGCATTTGTAAAATGCTCGCTAGCGCAACACGGGAGTATAACGGACTAAGTTCAAGTGCGCAGGGCTGATGCCGAAACATAAAGGGCGGCTGGAAATCACATACACTTCAAACGGCTAAACCCTAACGCCCTGAGTCGCTTGTAACGGTTGTTAGGCGGCACCGACGGCGACGAACCCACTTACCTTGAAACACGACACCCGAGCACCCCGAAAACGCTGACTGACGCACACACATGCCAGCACCACACCCACCCGAATCGACGACGACGCGAGGAAGTGGCGCACACCCTTCATCTCATCAGTGCGCAGGCACACGCCCACCAAGCACCGGCACCGGAGAGGATCACCCTGACCGAGGCGACTTCTTCATCGAGGCCGACCCCATGAGGTGCCGAGGCAAAGCGCAGCATTAGGGGAGCAGTCTGCGCAGGTGGTGTCCGCATAACGGCCCTAGTTCAGCCGACCCGGGCTGAGGGGAAACGACACAAATCAGCCTGCAAGTCGCACGCTCCCAGTCGCCAGCGCCGAACCTAAAGCCCTGGGTCGGCTGGAACGGTTGTTATACGCCATAGTTGTATGTTTATTCTTGATTTCGGTTCAATCTTGGCGTAGAATGAGAGTATAGAAGTCTGAAATATCTGCTTTAACATATCATGTTCCTACTTTGTATATTAGACAAACTTGATTTTCATGTCAGAAATCGAAATACGGCCCCACTACATTCGGACGGAATCCCGTCTTGGTGCTCGTATTCGTTATATGGGTACAAAGAGCGAGCTTGCTTTTCCTGTGGCTGAAGAAATTAATCGTCTGCCCCCAGGTCCCTTTCTCGACCTTTTTTCTGGCATGTGTTCTGTGGCAATAGCTGTTGCCCCATCACTGCGTTCTGTATGGTGTAACGATATTCAGAAATATGCCACCATTGTTGCTCAGTCACTTCTGACCTCTCGTGACCTCTCTCCTTCTGTCGGAGCGACAGAGGTTATACTCGGCCCTTATTTCAGGCGCAATTTATCAGCCTTACTCGAAAGATACTCAGACCCATTGGCACATGAAGCCTTGGCATTAAATGGAGACTATGATAAATATATATCTGTTTCTACAAATTGGCGATTCGCTGGAAATGATGAGGTCTTGGCACGTGAAGCTGCTCAGCTTAGAAAGAAGCCCCGCACCTTTCCTTATCGCCTTTGTGCATTAAATTTCGCACACGGCTACTTTGGACTTAAACAATCTATTACTATCGATAGCATTCGTTACGCGATTGAAACAGCTAAGGAAAGAGATTTAATATCGTCTGATCAAGCTAACTGGTACTTGTTAGCACTACTTCAAACTGCGAGTAGAATCGTTGCGGCTCCGGGCCACTTCGCACAATTTCTGAAGGTAAGAGACGAGAAGACGTTTAAGCGCGTTCGTAGAGTCCGAAAACGTGATGTTTGGAACCAGTTCCTAGATGAGGTAGACAGTCTTTTACCTGTTGGCTCTTTGGAATGGCGCAGAAACAATGTCGTATTTAATCAGACTGCTAACCAGTTGTTGGTTTCTCTTCTTACTGCTCAGCAGAAGCCAGCAGTAATATTTGCTGATCCTCCTTACACTACAGATCACTATTCTCGCTATTATCATGTACTTGAAACAATAGTATTATATGATTATCCAGAAACAAACGGGGTAGGCCGATACCGTCAAGATCGATTCTCTTCGCCGTTCTCTTTAGCCTCAAAGGTTAAAAACTCTTTCTCCAAGCTTATTGATCTTGTAGCAGATCTCGGTGCAGTATTGGTATTAACTTATCCAAAAAATGGCTTACTTTATCGTGTAGAGGGAGATCCCATAGTAGATATGAGAAGACGGTTTTCGTCGGTGAAAGTTAAGACCATTTCATCTGAGCATTCAACAATGGGAGCCTCGAAAGGAGGTGCAACTACTAGTGTGCATGAGCAGATCATAGTAGGGGAAGAGCCATTCTCCAAGTAAGAAGTTCAGACTATTTACATGCCGTCGTGAATTTCCTTAACTGCATTAAGAATTGCATACATATGATTCCCCACTCTCGATCTAATTGATTCCCACCTTTTCTTCTTGTGTGCTATTTTGATCCTATCCTCGTTGACCATAGCCAATACTTGACCAATTTTGTTGTCCCGGGCATCTGGTGTATTGATGCGAGCATAGGCTTGTGCTAATGCTCCCATTGGCATTTTCTCAATTTGACTAGCACTCAAGGATCTTACCTGACCGCTTTGACTTAGAATGTTTATGCGTTGCCCATTCCATCTGGCCAAGTACTTTCGGGCATCTTTTTCCAGTGCCTTGCATGCATTCTCAAATCCTTCGTCCCAGCCCTTATTTCTAAAGTCCTCCCATGCAGGTCCGAGCGAAATTCTAACTCCTTTTTTCAACCCCTTTAATGACGGAAGTTCAACTTTCATAGCAAGGTCTTTCGGGGAGAAAATCTCATTTACATTATCAGCAGTTACCTCAAAAAGTCCGACGCCCTCAGACTGGAGTAGTTTTAGTTTCTTAGGATCAAGCTCATCCATCGAAGGGACACAAATTGCGAAACGCGTGTCTTTTCCGCAAGATTTACAGTAGGCTATCCACTTTTTGACATTGACTGTATTAATTTTATCTCCAACCTCGATAATTCTTGTCGACTGTCCTCTTGTGGCCCGAAGAGTTGGAGTCAGAGGGTACATCACCTCCCTGGGTTCCGCTTGAACCTTGTGACCGTGAGTTTCGAAATGTTCAGCCATAGCCCTAGCTGTGTCGAGCAGCTCTCCCATGACTGTTAGGAACTTGTGAGTCCCCATACTTTCCTCAATCGGATAATAGTTGTTCGATTACATCTCGTAATGCTATAAGTTCATCGCGTAACTGAGGAGCTAAGGTGTATCCTCGGACTTCATGTTCCTTAACACGCTTAGCCAACCTAGAAATAGCTTGCTCAAGCTTATGCTGATATTCAGCCTCTTCTATCGAATCGCTATAAGCTTGATCTATACCATAGTACGGATCATGTATTAACTTATGGATGACAGCACGAGCGTTGGGCAAAGTAACCTCACCTCTCTCTACTGCACGAGCTAGTCCGGCAAGTTTACGCGGAGCAACTGTGTTCTTTATTACTTCAGTCCTGAACTTATTGATGAGTGCATCAACAAATAGGTAGTGATTTTCCCTCTCAATAACGTTGGCTGTGATTAACCGTGTAGCAGCCGCTGTAGACTCGATTACATGATCTGGTGTAATCTGCTGTTTCCGTCTAGGCTTATCGAGTTCATTTAGGAGCAGGTCAATGTACTTTTGGGGGAGTGCGAGGAGCTTCTTCAAGCGCCGTAACTCACCTATAGTGAGAGATGCAAGTTCGGCCAATTCTCGTTCTTTTGGCCTACGTTGATAACGCTCTCGATAAAGTTCTTCTAGCCTTTGCAGCTTCAGTGCAGTCGGCAGGGGGTCCCATTCCTTGCGCCGATTATGGATTGCAAACATCATCATGATGTTTGTCATTTTATCCGGCTTGGGTTGAAGAATCACAGGAACCGTCTTCATTCCCAGTTTGAGTGCAGACCTCCATCGACGCTCACCGTCCAAGATTATGTACTTATCACCATCCCTATACAGAGTCAGAGGCACAAGAATTCCTTGTGAGGCTATACTGTCCTGAAGATCCTGAAGCTCTTTTGCATCAAATACCAATCGAGGATTTTCAGGGTTGCGATCAATATTGCGAGGGTCCAGCAGTTTGATCGTCTCTGGCATCAGATTACCTTATAGGAATAGTGGAGAAGGAAGGCTGTACTATAGATATTTTGCTTGCAACGATTGCGGAGTAAAAGATAAAAAACTTATGACAATCGCGCACACCCTTGCGCTGAAGCAGAGTAAGTCGGTTTTACATTCAGGAGCGATTGAACGGAAATAGAAAGATCGCAGACTTCTTCAGATAATACATAGTATTGCAAAAATATGCTAGGTCATCTCTTTCTTATATTTCACGTCTAAATTAACCTGGGCGAGAATTGGCCTGTTGCCCTTTCCTAAAATCAATTCTTATAGCTTCTATTTTCGAGGAGACTGGGACGGCTGATAGCGCTGGCTCAAAGCGCATTCAATGGCGTATAACGGCCCAAGTTCAAGTGCACAGGGCAACGAGCAGAAGATAACATATTGCTGGAAATCACACCCATCAAACCAAGCCGAAAAACCCTAACGCCCTGAGTCGCTTGTAACGGTTGTTAGGCGGCACCGACGGCGACGAACCCACTTACCTTGAAACACGACACCCGAGCACCCCGAAGACGCTGACTGACGCGCCCACATGCCAGCACCGGCCTGGCTCAAAAGGGCAATACCGCACCGTTGGTGACGCGCACCCTTCATTTCATCAGTGCGCAGGCACACGCCCACCAAGCACCGGCACCGGAGAGGATCACCCTGACCGAGGCGACTTCTTCATCGAGGCCGACCCCATGAGGTGCCGAGGCAAAGCGTAGCATTGGGGAAGCAGTCTGCGCAGGTGGTGTCCGCATAACGGCCCAAGTTCAGCCGAACCGGGCTGAGGGGAAACTACCTAAAGACCGGCACAAAGTCACGCGACCGGGTGCGGCTGGAACGACCAACGCCCTGGGTCGGCTGGAACGGTTGTTATACGGCATAGTTATGTACTTAGATTCTATGTACAGGACAAAACATTTAGAGCGGGCCCCAATCGAGTCTGAATTTGGGGATGTTGGTTGAGCAATATCGTACGCAGATGATCCAACCCATAGCGAAATATACTCCGCGAGCGCCGACCATGCTTCTTGACCGGCAAGGCTTTGTGATTTTCATGCAGCCACACCCCAACCAACGTGGCCCAAACAAAGGCCAGTGCCAAAATCGAGAGCAATCGCTCAACACGTTCAGGCCGGGTCAGATGGGTCGCTTCAAAATCGAAACCTCTGGTTTTCAAAGCCCCAAAAAGTGTTTCAATTTGCCATCTCTGCGCGTACAATGCCAAGGCTTGAGAAGGACGTCCATTGGTGACCAGGATCAACAAGTCATCGATGCCTTTAGCGGCTTTGGCCAAACGCAGGCCGACCACATAAAGGTCATGACCATAGACTTGGCGACGTCTGAGCAATCGCCGACTTTGTCCAACAGCCAAGTCTTGGAAGCATTGCCACGCTGCGGGGTCGGTAATCTTAGCCCCGATTTGAGCACGTCGCCGGATGCGAATGACGAAGTTTACTTCATGCTCAATGAGGTATCTAAACCATTGTTGTCCAATGAATTCCCGGTCGCAGAGCAAGACTTGAATCTGGCTGGGCTTGAGCAGTTCAAACAGGCGCGTGAGCAACTGAGTACGTTCTTTGGTCGAGGAATTGCCTTTCTTGCCCATACAGGGCGCTTTTGTCAACATGGTCCAAAGAATTGGGATGGCGATGCCTTTGTAGGAGATGGCAGCCACCAGCAGATTGATGTTGCTTTTGCCGAGTTGCCAATTGGTGCGATCCAGTGTGAGAATGAACCGCTCTTGGGGCAAAAGTGCGAGGATGAGAACACCCAAATGGAGTTGGTCGATGTTGAATTGGGCAAAGAAACGGCGCAGTCTTCTATAGTTGGATTCGGTCTTGGCATTGGCGTTAATGAGCAAGGCCAGTTGCGTCAGATTCGTGGTTCTGAGTTTAATGATGCCGATGATGAGAGCAGCCGTGCAATAGGTTCTTGCACGATGCCAATTGAGCAGGGGTTGGATTCGAGTAAACAAAGCGTTAATCTGCATTCAGAGACTGGTTGGTTTAGCGATTTTGTTTGAGGTTTTAGCACCAGCAAACTACATCCTAAATCGGAATCAGTCTCTATTTTTGTTTAATTTCATTTTATCAAGGACTTAACCCTGTTTTGTCCTGTACAGAGACTTAGATTACATAATATAACGGCACACTTGTTCTACCCAGACACTTCGTTTATCTTGACGTATCGACCACTGTTTGATCACCTCATTGCGCAAGGAGCAAACACCCAAAGTATTTTTTCGTAACCTCCTGTATTTCTGATGTCTAGACTTCAAGTCGCTGAAAGGGTTTTTGCAGCTATTGGTACACTGGCATCAATTATTGGCCTATACTATGTACTCGCACCGGAAACAGAAACATCATGGCTGATTAACAGCGTTCCGCCGTCAATTCCTACTGGACTCTCGATTCTAATATTTGGAATTCTCTTTATCCTATTTTCTGTTACACTTGTATTTGCTGGCAGAAATTGGGAGTCTGGACAAAGAACACTTACAGACCTAGCAAAAACTCAGGCTGACCTTGCCGAAGCAAATGGTATAATTGCTAGCCTAAAGATCGAGAATGAAAGCCTATCTGAGTTGCTTCATTCAGGACCAGATGCATCTATTGATAGCCTCCAAACCCGGATAATAGGACTACTGAAATCTGGCCCACATGAATTTGATGATATTGTTCGAAAGCTTGGCCTAAATACCGAGGAAAGGGTTCATACACAGGCAGTCATGAAAGCGCTTGGTGAAATGGATAAAGTTGCTTGTAATGTCCTGGGACGATACGAGATGCGAAAACTAAATTGAACGACTACCGGCTAAAGCCGGTAGATTCCTGTGGGTAGGCTGAAAGCCCACTGAATCCACCCGCTATTTCGCAACTTCAAAATTGTCGCTGTCTCGCTCTATATCCTGAGTCCGTATGTATTCCATAATTACTTCATCGGTCACGTTGCCCGACGACGCTGCGAAATACCCGCGCCCCCACAGATGACGGCCCCAAAACTGCTGCGACAAATGACGAAATTCGCTCAACAGCTTCCGAGACGTCTTACCCTTGACCATCTGCATGAACTTGCTCACGCTCAGGTAAGGCGGCAGCGAGACAAACAAGTGTATGTGATCGCGCCCCACGTGGCCCGAGAGAATGTCAACCTCGTGGGCCTTGCAAATCTCTCGGATCAGTCCGCGGCTGCGCTGGGCGACTTCACCGACCAGGACGGCTTTGCGGTATTTGGTACTCCATACCACATGTACCTTCAAGTCGTAGACCGAGTGCGAGGTCTTTCGATAGTGTTGCATGCATCGAAGATAGCCCTGGCCCGGCTCAAACTAAAGTCTTCGCCTAAAGGCGAGGGGTTTTCTCCCATTCCCCGATTGGGACACTAATCACATCATAATTATGGGTGTTATCTATTCTATCCGGGAATTCAAGCAGCACGCGAACGAACTATTCACTTGTTTCTACTTGGCTTGTATGGAAATCGAAGGTCTAGGAAAAAGACTGGGTAGAGATCGGTTTCACAGTCCTAAAAGGAAAATCATGATTGGATCGGGGCATCCGAGTAGTGGAAAGAGACATTCATCAGTGTTGGCAGCAATTGTTATCAGAAACTCAAGAAAAGATGGTGTCTTCCAAGACGTTTTGGGAAAGTCACTAATCGTTCGACTTTATTCTGACTGGGAGGAGAATTTCCGAGTGCTTGCTGCCCAAGAATTGAACGTCAAAAAAGACAAGATCAAATGTGATCTGGCAGGTGATATGCGGCTCATTCGGAATGCGATTGTTCACAACAACTCAATCGTTCACTTTGATCCTAAACGATTACGTGTTCTTAACTGGATGCTCGAACGAGATGTGATGTTTACCGTGACCGCAAAAATGCTCACTCACTTCATAGATGAAGTCAACGAAATGAACCTAATACCCGTAGACTCCAACCATTCAACGCGCGGCAATGCCGTATAACGGCCCAAGTTCAGCCGACCCGGGCTAGGGGCATACCACCAAAATACTGCGCAAAGTCACACGCTCCCAGTCGCAAGTGCAGAACTTAACGCCCTGGGTCGGCTGGAACGGTTGTTATATGGCCCAGGGCAAATAGCACAAATCGCGTCAGTACTTTCAGAATATTCAAACTCGTTTTCTCATCCATGATTTACCTTGATTCCGAACAAGGAATGTTAAGTCCCTGAATGAGAGAACATGCGTACCGAATTCGTCAGATCAACACTCCAAAATCTCAAAAAAAAACAACTACTTACGCCTGAAACATCGATCCTAACAGTATGCGCCGGACTGGCCGAAAAAAACCTCTTTAGCTCACTTTCGTTTACCGATGTCGTTATCTCCAATCTCGATACTCGGATGCAGGCTGAACAATTCAAGCCCTACCAGTGGAGCTACCAAGATGCTCAAAACCTTACTTTTGACGATAACTGCTTCGACTTCGTATTCGTCGCCGACGGCCTGCACCATTGTGCTTCCCCACACCGGGCCATGCTAGAAATGTACAGGGTAGCTCGAAAAGGGATTATTGTCGTTGAGTCCCGCGATAGCCTACTTATGCGAACCGCCAACCGTTTGGGTCTGTCTCCGGAATATGAACTTGAAGCTGTCATTGGTAACGACTTCACCTTCGGCGGCAAGGACAATACGCAGGTTCCGAACTTCATTTATCGCTGGACTGAGCGTGATTTCATGAAGGCTGTCAACTCGTTCAATCCAATCGGCCGTCACGATTTCGATTTCTACTATAATGCCAACTTGCCCTACCATGCTGTAGATTTTCAGAAGACGAATTATCGGTATTATCTCTTCAGGGTACTTGAGCCGTTTGTAAAGGTCTTGTCGAAGCTATTCAAAAAGCAGAGCAATTCGTTTGCCATGGTTGCGATCAAGCCACGTGTACCGGAGGACCTTTGGCCGTGGTTGCGTTTGGAGGGAAAGCAGATTGTATTCGACAGAACATATGCAGAAACCCATTTCAAGGCATGAGCTTGCCAGAGAAGCTGGTGTAGAGGTGGTGGCAGAAGCATGGCAGTTCATTCGAGGCCATATAACGGCCCAAGTTCAAGTGCACAGGGCAACGAGCAGAAGATAACCAAAGACTGAAAAACATGCCCACCTACCAAAGCCAAAACCCCTAACGCCCTGCGTCGCTTGTAACGGGTGTTAGGCGGTACCGACGGCGACGAACCCACTTACCTTGAAATGCATCAACTGAGTACCCCGAGCACGCTGACAGACGCACACACATGCCAGCACCGGCCTGGCTCAAAAGGGCAGTGCCGCACCGTTGGTGACGCACACCCTTCATCTCTTCAGTGCGCAGGCACACGCCCACCAAGCACCGACACCGGAGAGGATCGCCCTGACCGAGGCGACTTCTTCATCGAGGCCGACCCCATGAGGTGCCGAGGCAAAGCGTAGCATTGGGGGAGCAGTCTGCGCAGGTGGTGTCCGCATAACGGACTAAGTTCAAGTGCGCAGGGCTGACAGCCGTAAGATAAAGGGCGGCTGGAAATCACATACACTTCAAACGGCTAAACCCCAACGCCCTGAGTCGCTTGTAACGGGTGTTAGGCGGTACCGACGGCGACGAACCCACTTACCTTGAAACACGACACTCCAGCACCCCGAAAACGCTGACTGACGCACACACATGCCAGCACCGGCCTGGCTCAAAAGGGCAATACCGCACCGTTGGTGACGCACACCCTTCATCTCTTCAGTGCGCCGGTACGCGGCATCAAAAGCCGTGCACAACAAGACTGCGCCCACTGAGACGAGCCCACGGCCGAGGTTCACCCTTTGAGCGTCTGATCACAGCCCAGGCCCCTAAGCCAGAGTTAGCGCAGGTGGTGTCCGCATAACGGACAAAGTTCAGGCGCGTAGGGCAACAACTGCAAGATAACCAAAGACTGCAAAACACATACATCCGAACAAGCCCAAAACCCCAACGCCCTACGTCGCCCTGCAACGGTTGTTATGTGGCTAAAGACAGACGCGATATGAAACCTACCAAGAAACCGCAGCTATATCCAACCGGCACTCCTACAATGCCCAACCGCCGGATGGCGAGATGACGAGACAGACGGCCCTCGGGACAACAATAACACTGCCGACCTGCACCTGATCAAAGACGCCCCTGGGCCGGCGAGGCTGTCAAGACGGCCCACCTTACCGAAGCCACAACACTTGGTTGAGCAATGCAAAACGACTATGCCAATTCCAAGCGGATGGCGTGCCACATAACGGCCCCAGTTCAAGTGCGCAGGGCAACGAGCAGAAGATAACATATTGCTGGAAATCACACCCATCAAACCAAGCCGAAAAACCCTAACGCCCTGAGTCGCTTGTAACGGTTGTTAGGCGGCACCGACGGCGACGAACCCACTTACCTTGAAACACGACACCCAAGCACCCCGAAAACGCTGACTGACGCGCCCACATGCCAGCACCGGCCTGGCTCAAAAGGGCAGTGCCGCACCGTTGGTGACGCGCACCCTTCATCTCTTCAGTGCGCCGGTACGCGGCATCAAAAGCCGTGCACAACAAGACCGCGCCCACTGAGACGAGCCCACGGCCGAGGTTCACCCTTTGAGCGTCTGATCACAGCCCAGGCCCCTAAGCCAGAGTTAGCGCAGGTGGTGTCCGCATAACGGCCCCAGTTCAGCCGACCCGGGCTGAGGGGAAGGTACTAAAATCAAGCTGAAAGTCACACGCATGAAGTCGCAAGTGTAAGACCCAACGCCCTGGGTCGGCTGCAACGGTTGTTATATGGCGCTGTTTGGGTGCAACACAACTCTCTCCGTTGCAACTTCCATCCAACAGCAAGCGTTCAAGGACTACTTCCTCCTCATAATACCTATCGCTATGGCTCAAGCTAAGACTGTCTGGTTCGGCATGAAACTCACCCCCGAACAGAAACGCAAAATCAAACGACTGGCCCAACGCGAAAACACCTCTGCCAAAGAAGCCCTCCTGCGCTTGGTTGATGAAGCCCTCGAAACGGAAACGATTGAGGCACCTGAAGGCTCATTTCTTGACGGCATCGAGCACCTCATCGGCTCCGTCGAAGGTCCTCGCGACCTGTCTACAAATCCCAAATACATGGAAGGCTTCGGCAAGTGATCACCATTCTCGATACCGGTCCACTGGTGGCACTACTCAACCGCAGGGATGCTTTTCATCGCTGGAGCATCAAAGAAGCAGCCAAGCTCAAGCCTCCGTTTTTCACCTGTGAGGCTGTGATGACCGAGGCTCACTTTCTGCTTCAGGATGTCCCTCTTGGATCAGAACAGTTGCACGAGTTGGTTGCTTCTGTCCGGCTGGACTTGTCGTTTTCTTATGCGGTCCATCACGAGCGTGTCCGGGAGTTGATGAGCAGGTACAACGATATCCCGATGTCGTTTGCTGATGCCTGCTTGGTTTGCCTCAATGAGCAGCACAAGGGCCGGGTTTTCACGTTAGATAGTGACTTCCGTATTTACCGTAAGAATCGGCGAGGCGTGCTTGATTTGATAATTCCCTGATCTATAGCTGAGCTCTGCATGAGATCGCAATAGCGTAGACATCTGATTTGACCAGAATCGGGAGATTGAACCCCAAGGTGCGAATTGAGAAATGGCGACTCTCAATAGGGCAGTGTGATTTGAAATGCCGAAGCCATATAACGGACCAAGTTCAAGTGCACAGGGCAACCGGCACAAGATAACCAAAGACTGAAAAACATGCCCACCTACCAAAGCCAAACCCCTAACGCCCTGAGTCGCTTGTAACGGTTGTTAGGCGGCACCGACGGCGACGAACCCACTTACCTTGAAACACGACACCCGAGCACCCCGAAAACGCTGACTGACGCGCCCACATGCCAGCACCACACCCGCCCGAATCGACGACGACGCGAGGAAGTGGCGCACACCCTTCATCTCATCAGTGCGCAGGCACATGCCCACCAAGCACCGGCACCGGAGAGGATCACCCTGACCGAGAAGGCTTCTTCATCGAGGCCGACCCCATGAGGTGCCGAGGCAAAGCGTAGCATTAGGGGAGCAGTCTGCGCAGGTGGTGTCCGCATAACGGCCCCAGTTCAGGCGCGTAGGGCTAACGGCACAAGATAGCCAACGACTACAAGACACACCCACCGAAAATGACAGAACCCCTAACGCCCTACGTCGCTTGCAACGGTTGTTATGTGGCTAAAGACAAACGCGATACAAAACATACCAAGTAACCACTGCCAATTCCAACCGGCACCCCTTCAATACCAAACCGCCGAATGGCGAGATGACGAGACAGACGGCCCCAAGGACAACAACCCCAATGCCGACCGGCACCTGATCAACGGAGCCTCTGGGCCGGCGAGCAAGACAAGACGGCCCACCCAAATGAAGCCGCAACACATGGCTCAGGCAAGCAAAACACCAACGCCGATTCCAAGCGGATGGCGTGCCACATAACGGACTAAGTTCAGGCGAACTGGGCTGAGGGAAAGGTACTAAAATCGTGCAGAAAGTCACTCGCCCGGATGCGACTGGAACGGCCAACGCCCTGGTTCGCCTGAAACGGTTGTTATACGTTCTTCCGCGCGTCGATCTCTTTTGACTTTTCCAGTAACTCTTCTAAAGTCAAATCCTGGAGCAAGTCGCCACGCTCAGCCGTATAATCGCCAGAACCCTGAGTATACTGGCTCAAAAACCGAAGTGTATCTACAACGCCGAGTTCTCGCGTCAGCAAGGCCACTGCACGACGGGTTAATTCAATTAACGGTAAGGTCTGGGTATTCATTTTGCTGCCCTCAGCGTTGACCTAGATGGGCTATCAGTTCCAGGGGTGATACGATCAAAGTCGATTTTGTGTCCACACGCTGACCCCGCTTGTGTAACTTATCGTCCGTTGTGCAGAAATACAGCGCCCCGCCTTCTACAGCCAGCGATAAATGCAAAGCATCTAGCCGACCTAACTTGGCTGAGACGTATTTTTTAACTCGTTCAGCTACCGTCGGAGAAACAGGAACGTAGACTGCAGCCAGCGAAAGTACATCGAGTACATGTGCCCTTCGGTCAGGATAGGGGTTCTGCTCAGTCTCAATATCGTGGGCCGCTGAGCTGAGTAGTTCGATCTCACCCTTTTCACAAAGGGCAAGAATGCCCAGAATAGCCTCGGTTTCCACATGGATACGAAGTTGTCTCTGGTCGTCTAGAGGACGCTGTATGGAACATATATCAAGGTATACCCGCATCACAGGAAGCTACGTATCTTTCCACTACGAGTCCAGAGAAATTAAGATGGCTACATGGCTTGGACTCTATCAATGCCCCGCAAAGAACGTATAACGGCCCAAGTTCAGCCGAGCTGGGCTGAGGGTACACCAAACAAGCCGAGCACAAAGTCACTCGCCCGGGTGCGGCTGGAACGACAAACGCCCTGGGTCGGCTGGAACGGTTGTTATACAACATAGCGGCGAGGACCAAACTAGACCAGGTGTGGCCATAGACTCCGAAGCACCCCTCTTGGCTTTGTAGTCTGCTCTGGATTATCTTGTTAGCCGTCTGCCGACACAAAAGACTGCCAGTGCGGCTAGACCGGGCGGACAAAATGTGTATTCTTGATATGCTACACTTTGTCGTGGTTACATCATTCAATAATGGCCCAAACTCAACAAACGCATCACTTACCACGATACAGAGTGATGCTTATCCTGCAAAATGCCGCAGAAGAACACAGCATCTCGCAGGTTAATTTAAAGGTTATTCTGGCACGCCATCGGCTTGAGACTGGCATCAACGCTCTGCCGTTTTCTGTGGCCCCCTTGCGGCTTCGGTACACACGGGCCGGCGCTGCCGTCGATGATGCCTCTGGGTTCCAGAAACCGGCCCTGCGACAAGTTCAAGTAAGTGCCGGTTGGCAGCCTGTTTGTTGAGCCTTGAATCGGGTGCCGATATTTGGGGGCTGTTTTTCGAGACGCCGCTGGCTTAGCAGTATAACCCTGCGTTACAGCCGACCCAGGGCGTTAGGTCTTGCACTTGCGACTTCGTACGTGTGACTTTGTGCCAGTTTTTGGTATTTTTCCCTCAGCCCGGCTCGGCTGAACTTGACCGTTATACTGCACGTGACGCACCGCTGTCATACATCTATTCGTTATTATTTGGAATCGAAGGCTGCTTCCTAAACCATTTCAACACAAGAAACAATGAGAACCGTTAACTTTGATCTCGACTCCTTGCTCAGAAGGCTTCGAGCCAAGCAGTTTCGTATCCCACAGTTCCAGCGTAACTTTACTTGGCGAGAAAGTCAGATCAAGTTGCTAATCGATTCAATCGCGCGCAATTACCCAATAGGCTCACTACTAGTTCTGGCCCAGAATCCCGAGATACCTCGCCTTCATTCGAGATCAGTTGAGGCTGTGATACAGGATGTAGAGGAAGAGGACAATCCTGAAGAGATTGGATCCGAGATTTACTACGTCCTGGATGGTCAGCAAAGATTAACCTCCATTGCACGCGTCTTTCTCGATGCCCATCCATCAAAGAATTACTACTTTGACCTTCGCAGGGTACTTGAAGAATTTGACCAAGAAGACTCGATCTGGATAAGGAGTAGACAGCGCGGTAAGTCAAATCCTCAGCGGAAGGATAAAAACAGGCTGCTCCGGACTGATGTAACTCTCGATCAAGAATCGACAGACATTTTCGTCAGTGAGTACATAGAGGACTCTGAAGACTTTCCACAATACAGAGACAGCCGCCTGAAAGCAAGGCGAGCAGCAGCCAGAATAAAGGGTATTTTCGAAACAATCAGGAAGTATCAAGTACCGATAGTTGTACTTGATCAAGATACTCCTCTTGAATCTGTTTGCCGCGTTTTTGAGACGATCAACTCGACGGGTACTCGCCTTACGACTTTTGATCTCGCAGTTGCGCGCTTTTATCCCTCACCAGACTTGCGAAAGCTGTGGCATGAGGCACTGGATAATTATCCCCTGTTGAAAGAGTTTGAGGTTGAAGGCGAACGTGTTCTCCAAGTCCTTTCGTTATACAACTCCCATATCTTTAAGAAATCTGTTGAGCCTACGCGCAGTAATTTGCTTTCTCTAGAACCCAAATTCGTAATCGAGAATTGGGATACGGCGACAGAAAAACTCTCGGAGGCATATGAATGGGCACGCCACAATGGGGCCACCCCGAAGACTCTGCCGACTCATGGTATCTTGGTCGCAATCGGTGCCTTTCTGATGCTCTATCCTGATGTGTTCGATAATCTAGAGGCTAATATTCAACCTATTTTGAAGCGCTGGTATTTCTGCAAGGTACTTCAACAAGGTGCTCGCCAGGCGGCTAACTACAAAATTGGGCGTGATTTCGTGGCTCTTACGAAATACATGGATGACGGTGAGCCTCTTGAAGTACCTGATGTGTTGCTAAATGCAGATGGTCTTAACCGAATCAAGAGGGCAGCCGATAGTCGTTATCGTGCAATTCAGTGCATAATGGCAATGTCTGCAAACGAAGATTTAATTACAGGTCGTCCCCTAAATGGAGAAATGGAAGACCATCATATTTTCCCAAGGTCATTACACAAGACACATGGATTCGATGTGGCTCGCCTTGATGCGATAACGAATCGAATCCTTATATCCCAGAAGTCGAACAATCGATTGGGAGATAAGCATCCCAAAGAATACCTTGGGGAATTGCAACAACGAGCCGTAGACACTGGGACCGTAAGGGATATTAATCGGCGTCTTCAGGAATGTCTTATTCCCGGAAGTATTTCCCAGGTAGATTTCATTCAGCAATTCGATCTTGATAATGCGAATCAAGGGTTGAGAACCCGATAGAGCGCCGAGATGTTAAGAGTGAATCTTCAAACCCTCACTCAAAACACCAAATCGACGCTCTATGGATTGGCAATATAAGCTTATTGACCTGTTTTTGTTCGTCTCTGATCAACTTGAAGACGGCCTTTGGGTGCACGCCCAGAGATTCAGTAATAACAACAAGCCTGCGTTCAGCGACCAAGAAGCGATCACGCTTTACTTGTTCGGCATTATGCGTAAACATAGAGAAATAAAAACCATACATGATTACGCTCGGGACCATCTACTCGATTGGTTTCCGGCCTTGCCGAGTTATCAGGCTTTTGCAAACCGTGTTAACACACTCGGGTCTGTTTTTCACGCCTTGATTGAACCCATGCTCCGGCAAGCTGGGCGTAAGCACTTAGTCGAATCGGTCAAGATCTTGGATTCGATGCCGGTGATGCTGGCAAACAACAGTCGAAGCGGTAGTGCCCGTGTGGCCCGTGAAGTGGCCAACAAGGGCTATTGTAGCTCGAAGAAGACCTATTATCATGGTGTCAAAGTGCATGCCTTGGCCACTCGGAAAAACAAGTCGATTCCCTTACCAGAGGTGCTGCATATTTCAGCAGCTTCAGAGAATGACTTGAGTTTTGCTCGGCCCTTGTTTGGGTATTTGCAAGACTGCGAACTCTTCGCTGACAAGATCTACAGTGACGACAAGCTCAAAGAGCAACTTAAGAAAGAACAGAATGTTACGCTATATACCCCCGTCAAGCGAAAGAAGGGGCAGAAACGTTTGCATTTTGATCAGAAACTCGAATCAACGGCAGTGAGTCGGGTGCGACAGCCGATAGAAAGTTTATTCAACTGGATCAATGAGAAAACGGGCATTGAAGTAGCCTCAAAAGTGCGTTCGACCAAAGGCTTGATGGTTCATGTCTATGGTCGGCTCGCTGCGGCCATGTTCATGCTCGCTTTCTACTCTTGATTCGCATTGATAACTATGAACTATTCCTTCGGAAACGCGCTGAAATGATCCTAGATAGTATCAGAGACACAGTTGGTGATGCTCTGCGCACCAATTACAGTTCGGAAGACGAAGAAGACGAAGATTAAAAAGCCGGCTAAATGCAGTATAACCAATCACTCAAGCCGACCAAAAGCGCGACGGTTTCAGCCGTTGCGAGCGCCATGTTTCCGTGCTACATTGAGACGTTGTAGACGCTTTTGGCGGCTTAGTTCAACCGTTGCCAAGTGTCGTTGGGCAGCTTATCTCGAAAATACCAGGGCTACTGCTGGCATATTCTCAGAGCGGATTCAATGTTGTATAACGGCCGTGGATCAGCTGACCCGGGCTGAGGGCATAAGATACAAATCGTGCAAAAAGTCACTCGCCTTAACTCGGTCACAGAACTTAACGCCCTGGGTCGGCTGAATACACTTGTTATGATGCACCACGAGCGCTGCCATCTCTATTGAGACCTTCAAGGACTGCCTTTCCTGTCCAATTCTTGCACACCCACGTGCGGCCAAGGCCGATTGCGGCATCGAAAACGGCACCCAAGCAGGCGGTACAACCCTTTGAATTTGGCATGACCAGCCCAGCGTGATGCAGGCCAACTCCTGACGCGGCCCCACCAACGCCGGCGTGCACAGCGGAAGCACAAAGTGGTGGACGCCGTGCGTGGTGCGAGTCAAAGCTTGTTCGAGATCGGCGCAATCACTAACGTTGCAATCACTAACGTTTAATTGCATCAAGATCGGTGTGCACCATAACGGACTAAGTTCAAGTGCGCAGGGCTGACAGCCGTAAGATAAAGGGCGGCTGGAAATCACACCCATCAAACCAAGCCGAAAAACCCTAACGCCCTGAGTCGCTTGTAACGGTTGTTAGGCGGCACCGACGGCGACGAACCCACTTACCTTGAAACACGACACCCGAGCACCCCGAAAACGCTGACTGACGCACACACATGCCAGCACCACACCCGCCCGAATCGACGACGACGCGAGGAAGTGGCGCACACCCTTCATCTCTTCAGTGCGCTGGCACACGCCCACCAAGCACCAGCACCGGAGAGGATCACCCTGACCGAGGCGACTTCTTCATCGAGGCCGACCCCATGAGGTGCCGAGGCAAAGCGTAGCATTGGGGGAGCAGTCTGCGCAGGTGGTGTCCGCATAACGGCCCAAGTTTAGCTGCGCAGGGCTGGGGGCTCACGATTTCGGTCGTGCACAAAGTCGCACGCACGAAGTCGCAAGTGCAAACAACAACGCCCTGAGTCGGCTAGAACGGTTGTTATGCGGCTAAAGACAGACGCGAACCAAAACCTAACAAGAAACCACGGACAAAGCCAACCGGCAACCCTTCAAGGCCCAACCGCCGACTGGAGAGATGACGAGACAGACGGCTCTGGGGACAACAACCCCAATGCCGACCGGCACCGGTTTCAAGTCGCCTCTGGGCCGGCGAGGCCGTCAAGACGGCCCACCCAACCGAAGCCGCAACGACTGGTTGAGGAGAGCAAAACGTGAGGCCAACCCCAAGCGGCTGGCGTGCCGCATAACGGCCCAAGTTCAGCCGACCCGGGCTGAGGGGAGGTGACCAAAGTCGTGCAGAAAGTCACTCGCACGAAGTCGCCAGCGCCGAAACTAACGCCCTGGGTCGGCTGGAACGGTTGTTATGTGTACCAGGGACAAGCGATAACCTATTAAACAAAAATGTTGATATCCTCAACGGAATTGTTTAAATTGAGGGCGGACCAAAGTTATGGCGTGCATATGCTGACGATAGATAGGCTCATCGACCTGAAAGGCGTTATCAAGTGGAACGCGGTCTTCTGCGAGGCTGGGCTGAACCCAAACACAATGCGGAGTGCAGTCCACAACCGGCGCGAGTTGCGACGCGCTGAGGTCGCCGCCCTGATGCGCGTCTTGAGCGATCACGGGATTAGCCTCAAGGCGCCCGTCGAACCAACTCTCTTCACCGAGATCGAGGTCGAATCCGCCTAAACCTTTCCTTACTCTTTCCATGCAAGAGCCGTTTCGACTTATTGACCTATTCGCAGGAGCAGGGGGGCTTACCCTCGGGTTTACCGATGTGACTACCGACGGTGGAGACATCGCCTTTCTTCCCGTCTGGGCCAACGATTTCAACGCTGATGCTGCTGCTACGTACAATGCCAACTTCGACGATCACTGTACGCACGGCGACATCGTAGACATCCTGGAGGCCTCTGCGACAGCTATCCCCGAGGCCGATGTGGTGGTGGGTGGGCCACCATGTCAGGGATTCAGCCTGCTTAACAAGAATCGCGTGGCTGATCCGCGCAAACAACTTTGGCGGCCCTACATGGAGGTAGTCGAGCGCTCCGGCGCGCGTGCCTTCGTGATGGAAAACGTCAGGCAGCTTCTGACCTCCGCTGAACTTCACGAGATCAGAGAAGAAGCCGAGCGGCTCGGCTTTGAGGTCGCATCAGCCTTGCTTTGTGCAGCCGACTATGGTGTGCCACAGGAGCGGTACCGGGCGTTCGTTGTTGGCGTTCGCGGCGCTTCACCGGCAGCAGCCTTCCCGCCGAAGAAAACACACTACAACGAAAGAGCCGACGGACGGGCGACTCTGTTTGACGAGTACGTGGACACCCCGAAACCCTGGAAGACGGTCCGCGATGCCATTGCCGATTTGCCGGAGCCGGTTGGGACCGAGATCCGCGACGAGCCGGGACCGCTCGACTTGCACTTCGGACGCAACCCAACCGCGAAGAGTATGAAGCGGTATCGGGCTGTCCCGCCGGGAGGAAACCGGTTCGACCTCCAGAAGAACGCGCCTGAGATCACACCGGAATGCTGGATTCGCAAGAAGTCCGGGGGCACCGATCTGTTTGGACGCCTCTGGTGGGATCGTCCGTCGGTGACGATTCGAACTGAGTTCTTCAAACCTGAAAAGGGCCGGTACCTCCATCCCGAGCAGCACCGGCCCATCACGCACCGCGAGGCCGCCCGCATCCAATCGTTCCCCGACCACTTCGCCTTCCGGGGGAGCAAGATTGAGATTGCGCGGCAGATTGGAAACGCCGTACCACCGCTGCTCGGGCACGCCGTTGCATGCTCGGTCTATGCCCTCCTAACCGGCGACGAAGACCAGATGTGGAAAGTCGGCGTACACGAGCCGGAACCCTCATACGGTTGAGCCTCGCATGGCTGATCCCTGGACGAAGGTGCAACGCTCCCGAGCAATGTCTCGGGTGAAGAACAAGAACACGAAGCCTGAGATGCAGGTGCGAAGTATGCTGCACTGGATGGGCTATCGGTTCCGGCTCCATCGGCGCGACCTACCAGGCGCACCTGATATCGTACTGCCACGCCATCGCAAAGCGATCTTCATTCACGGTTGCTTTTGGCACAGCCACGACTGTCCTCGGGGTAAGAGTCCAAGTACGAGGCCAGAGTTCTGGAACACCAAGCTCGACAGCAATGTCGAGCGTGACCGGAAGAACCTCGAGGCGCTGGAAGAGATGGGTTGGCGCGTGCTTACGGTGTGGGAGTGCGAACTTAAAGATTCCGACGCCGTGCGCAAGAAGCTGCGGTGTTTCATGGAAGCAGAAAATGCCTCAACCTGAATGGCACGCAGAACCCAAACGGGCGACCCGCACAAACTCCGGCGGCGTCTCGTCGCCCTCCTCGACAACTTCGAGCGACGACTCGAAGAAGACGACCTCCGGGAACAGGTGCAGGCCCTCGTCCCTACCCTCCATCTGCTGCGCGATCTCGGAAGCTCGCTCGTCCCCGAAGACGAAGCGAGTTCAGCCCGTGACCGCATTCTCTATTATCTGCTCCGCTACCGGCACACGGTTATTCCGGGTGCGGAGTTGGCCGTCGTCGCAGGAATCGACGATTATACCCGGCGCATCCGGGAGTTGCGCGTCGAGCACGGTTGGTCGATCTACTCCGGCACGACGGCAAGGGAAATGCTGGCTGATGAAGTGACCGCCGACGGCACAGGTGATCTCTTTGGACCAGAGCTACCGACCAAGGGCATCCGAGCGATGAAGAGCAACGACTACATCCTAGTCGGCGACCAAGACCGTGAGGCGGCGCACCGCTGGAACGTAGCGAACGATATCCGAAAGATGAGTGTGGCTGTGCGCGACCGCCTGTTGCTTTTCCTCCGGCAGAACGTTGGTAAACCCGTGACCGGGGAGGAACTGCGTTACGTGGCGCGGGGAGCTACGGAGTGGGCACGCCGGGTGCGCGAGCTACGCACTCAAGAAGGATGGTCGGTTGTGACACGCAATTCGGGACGCCCAGATTTGAACGTCGGGGTGTACGTGTTGGAGGCTGATCGGCAATCCCCGGCTCATGATCGAGACATTTCCGATAAGGTGCGCGTGGCCGTCTTGGAACGAGACGACTTCCGGTGCCGCTGCTGTGGGTGGAGCCAAGCGGAACGCCGTGCAGGTGACCCGAGGACGCTGTTGGAACTCCATCACGTTGAGCATCACGCGGAAGGGGGCAGAAACGAGACCGATAACCTCGTCACGCTTTGCAACGTGGATCACGACGAGGTACACCGCCTCCATCTCAACGGAAGAACAGCATTCATAAATTGGCTGGCAACATCCTGCTCCTCGTAATCGTGAGGACGTGTATTTCGGTCGACGATGGCGTGAGTACACATAACGGTCCAAGTTCAGGCGAACTGGGCTGAGGAGAAGGTAACAAAATCAAGCACCAAGTCACTCGCCCGGTTTCTACCTGAACACCTAACGCCCTGGTTCGCCTGAAACGGTTGTTATACGGCACCCCACGAGCAATTGAGCCTACTTCCTTAAAGGACTTACTATGCCGCACCAATTGGGCTGTGGCCGACACTGATATTCTCCGAGCAACGGGCTCTCCACCTTATCTCTTGCGACCAATCGGAAGCAGTCGCAATCGGATTCTGCCTTCCGTCACACTCACTACTGCCCCCTGAAGCAAGGCTTCTCTATAGGCCTCAAGAACCGCCCGGAGATGACGATTCACATTGGCCGGACGCATATCCTGCAATCGAAAGAGCACTACACTTGGCAGTGCGGCACCACTAGCCGCCAATAGTGTGCTGAAATCAAGATCATGGGCCAGTACGATGCGACTCTCCCGACGTGCCTTGGCAAGAATGTCGGCATCTTCCATGCGCTGCAAACCCTGTTCGCGCAGATGAACAGCGTCATACTCCAAGCCTCGAAGGTATTCGACGGTCTCCTGTGACAACCCCATGTCGATGAGAAACTTCACGCTGAAGCCAAGTTCAGGGGCTGAACCTGTTCCTCTGCCAACCAAGCAACATACTGTAGGGCCTGCTCTACATCTGCTGGCTCAAGATCGGGATAGGCCTGAATAATCTCGGCTCGGCTCATGCCGTTTGCGACGAGATTGACGACGAGCGAGACAGTGATTCGCATGCCTCGGATGCAGGCTCGTCCGCCCATAAGGTTGGGATTGAAGGTGATCCGATCAAAGCCTGACATGGTCTTGAGGGTCGATGCATAGTTTGGAGACAACATCTAAACTGCTCGGCCTGGGGAAATGTTGCCGTTCTTGCTCGGTGCCGTATAACGGCCCAAGTTCAGCCGACCCGGGCTGAGGGGAATCAAACCGAAGATCGGCACCAAGTCACTCGCCCGGGTTCTTGCTGTACGACCAACGCCCTGGGTCGGCTGGAACGGTTGTTAGGCGGCACCGACGGCGACGAACCCACTTACCTTGAAACACGACACCCGAGCACCCCGAAAACGCTGACTGACGCACACACATGCCAGCACCGCATACGCAAAATCCAGCGACGACGGTTGGCTGTGGCGCGCTCCTTTCATCTCATCAGTGCGCAGGCACACGCCCACCAAGCACTAGCACCGGAGAGGATCACCCTGACCGAGGCGACTTCTTCATCGAGGCCGACCCCATGAGGTGCCGAGGCAAAACGTAGCATTAGGGGAGCAGTCTGCGCAGGTGGTGTCCGCATAACGGCCCAAGTTCAGGTGCACAGGGCAAACAGCACAAGACTGAAAACGGCTGCAAAACACACACGCCGAAAACGGCAAAACCCCAACGCCCTGGGTCGCCTGGTACGGTTGTTATGCCGCGAAACTCGGAGTACAGAATATTGCTGAGTCCGGCAAGGCTGTAGTGCCCCCAAGTGGGCTAGCCCCAACGAATCGCTGCCAAATTCATGCTGCTTGGTCAACCTGTGCCCTGCACATACCGAATACGCAAGATGACTGCGACAGGTTATCCCACGTAAGAGACCTGTTGAAACGGCTCACCCTGCCGGTGAGGACTGATATGAATCGTTACTGTGTGATCTAAACGACGCAGAAAGTCTAACAACTTATCCGTCGTAAACCGACTGAAATGACCGTTCATCAAGTGGGATACCTCTGGTTGTTTGATCCCCAAAAGCACCCCAATCTCGCGTTGCTTAAGCCCGGTATTGGCTAGCAGCTTGTAAACATGGTAACCGATCAAACCGCGGGCTTGGAGCTCCTCAGCCTCATCTAAGCCCATGTCGGCATAGATGTTACCGCCACTTGGCTGATGTTGTATTTTCTCACTCATGCTTGGCAAGCTGTTTGGCCTGTTGATATCGTCGTTTGATCAACTCCACCTCCTGTTTTGGCGTCTTGATGCCGGACTTTGATTTTTTCTGAAACGCATGCAGGACATAGATATTTTGACCAAGTCGAACGGCGACGACAGTTCTGTAGGCGTCTTTATCGTATCGAACAGCGATTTCAAAGACGCCGCTTCCGACCCCGCGAAACGGCTTAGTTTTCGCTGGCATCTCTCCGAACTGGATCAGTTGTAGTTCATCACCGATGATTTTGCGAGCCTTTTCGGGAAAGGTACGAATGTTTTTGAGCGCATCGCCAAGCCAGACGACTTGGCGGCGTTTAGGCAAATGGGTCAACGGGGTTTAGGTCAGTTTCGCTGAATATATAGGAAACTTACTATATTATCAAATCTGACGGGCAAGACATTGCAGAGTCGGCTTTGAAAAAAGATCGGCACTGCTATTCAGAGCGGTATAACGGACAAAGTTCAAGTGCGCAGGGCTGAGGCCGAAACATAAAGGGCGGCTGGAAATCACATACACTTCAAACGGCTAAACCCCAACGCCCTGAGTCGCTTGTAACGGTTGTTAGGCGGCACCGACGGCGACGAACCCACTTACCTTGAAACACGACACTCCAGCACCCCGAAAACGCTGACTGACGCACACACATGCCAGCACCGGCCTGGCTCAAAAGGGCAATACCGCACCGTTGGTGACGCACACCCTTCATCTCTTCAGTGCGCCGGTACGCGGCATCAAAAGCCGTGCACAACAAGACTGCGCCCACTGAGACGAGCCCACGGCCGAGGTTCACCCTTTGAGCGTCTGATCACAGCCCAGGCCCCTAAGCCAGAGTTAGCGCAGGTGGTGTCCGCATAACGGCCCAAGTTCAAGTGCGCAGGGCTGAGGCCGAAACATAAAGGGCGGCTGGAAATCATACCCACTCGACCATGCCCAAACCCCTAACGCCCTGCGTCGCTTGTAACGGTTGTTAGGCGGCACCGACGGCGACGAACCCACTTACCTTGAAATGCATCAACTGAGCACCCCGAAGACGCTGACTGACGCGCCCACATGCCAGCACCGGCCTGACTCAAAAGGGCAATACCGCACCGTTGGTGACGCACACCCTTCATCTCTTCAGTGCGCAGGCACACGCCCACCAAGCACTAGCACCGGAGAGGATCGCCCTGACCGAGGCGACTTCTTCATCGAGGCCGACCCCATGAGGTGCCGAGGCAAAACGTAGCATTGGGGGAGCAGTCTGCGCAGGTGGTGTCCGCATAACGGCCCAAGTTCAAGTGCGCAGGGCTGACAGCCGTAAGATAAAGGGCGGCTGGAAATCACACCCATCAAACCAAGCCGAAAAACCCTAACGCCCTGAGTCGCTTGTAACGGTTGTTAGGCGGCACCGACGGCGACGAACCCACTTACCTTGAAACACGACACCCGAGCACCCCGAAAACGCTGACTGACGCACACACATGCCAGCACCGCATACGCAAAATCCAGCGACGACGGTTGGCTGTGGCGCGCTCCTTTCATCTCATCAGTGCGCAGGTACACGCCCACCAAGCACCAGCACCGGAGAGGATCACCCTGACCGAGGCGACTTCTTCATCGAGGCCGACCCCATGAGGTGCCGAGGCAAAGCGTAGCATTAGGGGAGCAGTCTGCGCAGGTGGTGTCCGCATAACGGCCCAAGTTCAAGTGCGCAGGGCAACGAGCAGAAGATAACATATTGCTGGAAATCACACCTATCAAACCAAGCCGAAAAACCCTAACGCCCTGCGTCGCTTGTAACGGTTGTTAGGCGGCACCGACGGCGACGAACCCACTTACCTTGAAACACGACACCCGAGCACCCCGAAAACGCTGACTGACGCGCCCACATGCCAGCACCACACCCGCCCGAATCGACGACGACGCGAGGAAGTGGCGCACACCCTTCATCTCTTCAGTGCGCCGGCACACGCCCACCAAGCACCGACACCGGAGAGGATCACCCTGACCGAGGCGACTTCTTCATCGAGGCCGACCCCATGAGGTGCCGAGGCAAAGCGTAGCATTAGGGGAGCAGTCTGCGCAGGTGGTGTCCGCATAACGGCCCAAGTTCAGCCGACCTGGGCTGAGGGGGTGCCCTGAAAAGACGGCAGAAAGTCACTCGCCTGGGTGCGGCTGGAACGACTCACGCCCTGGGTCGGCTGGAACGGTTGTTATACAACACAGTAGTCTGGCCCGACTCGACCAAATGCAGTTGCACCCATTTAGGCATATGCTTCCACAATGCCGACGTATCCGCTGTCACTACTTGTTCAGTTCTGCATGCAGGTGACGAATACGACTGCTCCTAACCATATATTACATAATGTCTTATTGTTAACACGCAATCGTTGGATTTATCCGTGGCTTGCATCCGATTTACAGAGCGCGCACCTTTGCCGCTTCCCGTAACCGTTCTATGTCGCGCATCGGCGATTTCCCGAAGAGGCGTTTGTACTCTCGGTTGAATTGCGAGGCATCGTTGTAGCCCACCCGGTAGCCGGCTGACGCCGCGTCAAGCTCCTCGCTGAGCATCAGGCGGCGCGCTTCTTGGAGCTGCAACTGCTTCTGAAACTGTAGCGGCGTCATGTCGGTCACAGCCTTGAAATGATAGTAGAAGCTCGAAGAGCTCATGCCGATTTCCTCCGCCAGGCTTTCGATCCGAAGAGGCTGGTCGTAACTTTCGTGGAGCCGCTTCACGGCTTGGGAGATGCGGTGATTGCTCCCATTGAGCCTTGCAATGTGATGGAGCCGGCTGCTCTGCTCTCCCTGTAGGAGCCGATAGACAATTTCCCTCTTAATCAGCGGCGCAAGGATCGGCTCTTCGTTGGGGGCATCCAGGAGCCGGACAAGTCGCACCACGGCATTCAGCAGGTCCGCACTGAGTGTGCTCACGTCAAGCGCCCGCACGTTGGCCTTGCTCTGCGGCACAGAGTAGCCAGCTTCGACCATAACCGAGCTAACAAGTACGGCGTCAAGCATGAGTACTAAGCCCAAGAAGGGTCGTTCCTCTGATGTTTCGAGGACCCGGCCCACGACGGGCAATTCGGCCGTGACCAGCAGGTAATGAAAGGGGTCGTATCGGTATCGGCGTTCGCCCAGAAGGATTTCCTTACTCCCTTGGGCGATCACGCAGAGCATCGGCTTTGACACAGCGTAAAGCGGCTCTGAAGTCGGAGCGTAGCGGCGGAGGATCAGGCCCTCTAGGGCCTCGAACCATCCAGCTTTAGGCATCGCTCGTGCGATACGTTCCGCGAGCTCCTGCCGATCAGCTTGTATCCTGAACGCCTCGCGCCGGACCGCTTCATGTTTCATTTCGTCCTGCTGGCTCATCGAACTCATAGTAACATCTGTTGTTATTCCGCTCGTTGTCTGACTGAATACATTATACGGTGTGATCGGAAGATATTACAACAATTCGGGCCTGTTTTGGAAAAATACGGAAAATGATTCAAGGATACTGGAATATTATCATATCGACTTGCCTCCTGGAGTGCCTAATATACGCCAGAGACGTTAAACGCCCTGACAATCGCACGCAATGCGCCTGAGCGGCGAAACGCCCGGCCTAACCGCCACGAATCTGTACCCTTGGGAAGTAAGTGGCGTATAACTTCCCACCTTTGTCGAATCAGAAAACCATAGCCATGAAAAGCAGACTGTTTGCCACCGTTTTTTTCCTCGCCGCCTTCCCTTTTCTGGCGAGGGCGCAAGATGAACCTATTTTCCCAGATGGAGATAAAGCCCCCAATGTTCATCACACGGGAGATGTCTGGCTCAACCATTTAAGTGATGCCGACAGCACATTCGATTTCAACGTAGTTGTTGCGACCTTCGCAGCCGGGGCCAAACTCGATTGGCACGCGCATCCAGCTGGACAGCAATTGCTCATTTTGGAGGGTACTGGGCTTTACCAGGAAAGAGACGAGGGAGTGCAAATTGTTCGTAAGGGTGATGTTATCAAATGCCCACCGGGTATTGAACATTGGCACGCAGCAACGCCGGAAACGGGCGTAACCTATCTTGCCATCACGGGAAATGCGCCTACGATATGGTTTGAAAGCGTAACCGAGGAAGCGTTCAACAGCATCAATCTGCCTGCTTCAGACACTTCGAGCGCTAAACTGAAAATCGTTGATCTCTCCAAGAAGAAGTGGCAATGGATGGCAGACAAAAATGTAGATGCGCTGGACAGTCTCTTTCATGAGAAGTCCGAGTTTGTTCACATGGGAGGCTCTTGGGGCAAAGAAAGAGAAATGGACATCATAGAAAGCGGGGGGATTTGGTACAAACAAGCGGATGTTCATGATATCTCGGTGCAGATCATCGACGACACGGCCATCCTTTTGAACAGGATTACACTACTGGCTGAGGTTGGGGGGAATGAAGTTACCAATCCCTTCGAGGTGACCGAAGTCTATGTGCAGCAAAACGGTACCTGGAAGTTGGCCTCGCTCTCGTTCACCCGACTCATGAGGTAAAGTGCCATGACACGAATTATCGCGACAGTCCTTGCCCTCTTAGCCCCGACGCTCGCCCATGCCCAGGACAGCCTGACGGTCATTCGGGGAGCATCACCATCCGGCCTGGCACCGACTGATAACTTCACCGGCACCGTTCGGGTGGACGGCTGGTTCGAAGCGGAGACACCCGCCCGGACCTACGGCGCGACGGTCGCCTTCGAACCCGGCGCACGAACCCACTGGCACACGCACCCCCTCGGCCAGATTCTCGTTGTCACAGCCGGCACCGGACGGGCGCAGCACTGGGGTGGCCCGGTCCAGGAGATCCGGCCTGGTGATGTGGTCCAGATTCCGCCGGGCATGAAGCACTGGCATGGGGCTTCGCCGAAGGCGTCTATGACACACGTCGCCTTGGTAGAGCACCCCGCCGACGGGCCGACCACCGTGTGGATGGAAGCCGTCAGCGATGAACAGTACGCTGCGGCGTCGCCCTCCCCTGCTGCCGACGCCGACGAGCCGTCGCGTGCGCAGCAACTCATGGGCGACATTGCCCCCAAGCTGGCCGACCTCACCGACGATGTCCTCTACGGCCAGGTGTGGTCGGACCCGAAGCTCTCACCGCGTGACCGGAGCCTGGTGACCGTCAGCGCACTCGTCGCGATGAACCGTCCGCCCCAGCTCCGGTCCCATCTCGGCCTTGCACTACGCAACGGTGTAACGAAAGATGAACTGATCGGGGCGATCACACACTTGGCCTTCTACGCCGGCTGGCCGAACGCCGTTACCGCGGTCAGCGTGGCAAAAGATGTGTTTTCAGAAGATTGAATCGAGTATGCAGAAAAAGCTCCCATGCGACAGGTTATGGTAGCTGTTTGCACTGCTAGCGTAGGAGAAAACCAGGGTGAGGGAATAGTGAGGGAATACTCCAGCCTTTAGCACATGGCACGACAGTGTTGTATAACGGCCTAAGTTTAGCTGCGCAGGGCTGAGGGCAGACCAATTCGGTCGCGCACAAAGTCACAAGCCAATACACGACCGTAGGACCTAACGCCCTGAGTCGGCTAGAACGGTTGTTAGCGGGCGCACCACCGAGGGTAAATCAAAGTGCCGAGTCACTACGCTGAGGCTGGACTCCAAATATCCGCCAGATACCCTTCAATCGCCAACGCTATCGTAGTAGGGCCTCCACCTTCTTGATTACCTCATGCGTCACCGAGTCAGGCAACGCACAAATGAATGAGGCTCGCCGCCTACGCCAATCTAAACTCTTGAGTTGGTCCGACAGTATTACACCTTCGACGGCCAACCCCGACGGGATCGATACCTCGAATGGATACCCCTTGACCCGGCTCGTTACTGGACACAACAAAGCGAGTCCCACCTTTGCGTTGTAGGCAGCAGGCGAGACTACAAAGGCCGGGCGGCGTCCTGCTTGCTCCCGACCGACCTGCGGATTGAAATCGAGCCAGACTACGTCACCGCGTTTAGGAATGTAACTACTCACCAGACTTCCTCCCCTTGAGCCTGCCCTGTGTCGATTTCGTCGTGCTTGTTTTCGTTAGTGACTGCTTCCAGTAGCGCCTTCAGGGTATACTCCTCCGGCACAATTGCTTCGATTTGCAGCACGTCATCGACAAGTTTGATCTCGACGAGAGATCCTTGAGAGATCCTTGCCTGCTTGGCAAGGGGTTTGGGAATACGGAGGGCAAGGCTGTTGCCCCATTTTTGGACACTAGCACGCATGGTTGGAGTCAGGATTGGTATCTACATTGAATATACGATCTGGTTTTTACCAAATGTACGCAGTAATGATCCTGATTCTCATGGGATAATCCAGAATAGCCCGATAACGGCCAAAGTTCAGGTGCGCAGGGCTGGGGGCAGATCATTTCGGTCGCGCTCAAAGTCGCAAGCACGAAGTCGCAAGTTAAACCCCAACGCCCTGAGTCGGCTGGAACGGTTGTTATGCACCATAGTGCTGCGATATTATCCTAAACGTGCTCAGTCGTACGCATCGAAGCAGATACACCCGATCCGAGTTTGGTTCCCTTCCTGGTCGGCCCTTTCGTATCTTCAACACCTTGCAGGCTAAAACGCCAATTAATAATGTAACAATAAACTCCTACTTCATGGATCCGCTTCTTATTGTTTCTATTTTCGGAGTTGTCGCTGCGATTGCTTACTTCATGTTCTTATACAAAGTGAAAAAGCAGCCATACGGCATCTCAGTGCCAGTTGCTTCTCGACAAGATATCGTTGGAGCAAGCCACGAGCTTATAGCAGGAGAGTTAGACGACGGAGATTTCTATACCCTGACTGTAAGTGAAGGTGAGGGCGTTTTGCAGGTAGTCCGATTGAATGATTCCTACTACGTTTCCGTTACGAGTAGACGCGATGAAGTCGTTGACTACTTGAAGCAATCAGGATTCAGTAAAGCTGAGGGAAACTACGACTATGACACTCTCGCATCAATGGACATAGGGCTTGGGCGCTTCGTACAAATCAGTGGAGAGGAAAGCACATTTGCGAGAGTCGAGCCGGATGCGGAAGTTATGGCTCAATTAGCACTCGGTATAATGCGCCAAGTCTTCGGGATCACCAACGTAAGGAATCTGACATTGCATCGTGCGAAGCGTTGAAATGCTGTATAATCAATAATTTAGGCGACAAAGACCATGTGGGTCTTGCCTTGTTCGCCGGCGGTGTCTATGTTGCTCTGAGTGAACACTATGCCCCCATACAACTGAGTTACACTGTCATGCAGTCCTCCTGATGTCACTTCGCCTGATTATCCTATGGCTTCTTCTATTGGGATCGCCCGGATGCACTCATTCTGGCAAGATCTCCGGTATTGACTGCTCCGAGAAGCAGCAGAGATCTTGGCGTTATCCTGTTGATTGGCTTCACAATTCCCTCTCAATTGAGCAAGCCCAAGCAGTCATTGAAGCAGATCTTGGTGCCACCATAAGCGAGATGCAGAAGGATGAGGTATTACGTGCCCATGTGGAAGACTGGCAAACAATCTATAAAGAGGCAGAGATCAAGGCTAAGTTGTGGCTCATGAATGCACCACCTGAAGCGCTGGGACCAAGAGGCATAGTGCTGATTCGAGAATGTGAGATGGTCGCAACGTTGATTACACTTGAGAGTTGAGTATTGGGCTGCATAACCCTTCGTTGCCAACTATTATCAGGCAGTTCTTTTCGTGTACACGGGGGCTGCTGACGGCATATTCCCGAAGTGAATCCAATGGTGCATAACGGCCCAAGTTCAGCCGACCCGGGCTGAGGGCATACCCTGAAAGGACGGCACCAAGTCACTCGCCTGGGTTCTAGCTGAACGACTCACGCCCTGGGTCGGCTGCAACGGTTGTTATACAACATAGTGCTGCAGGAAAAACTTGGCTTAGTGCAGCCGCACCTTCGAAACACCAATACTGCTTTTATCTTGGCTACGCTCTCTGTCGAGTCGTTTATTTGATGTCGTCTGCCGACTGAAACGGCTGCCGATGCGGCTCGATTGGGAGGAGACAACACGTATTCTTGATATGCTTGACTTTGTCATGGTGCTCTTGATCTTGTGTGGCCCAAATTTAATATACAATGCATTTAGTACGACTCCAAGTGATGCTATACCTGCAATATGCGGCAGAACAACACGGCATCTTGCGGGTTAAGTAGAAAGGTTATTCTGGCACGCCATCGGCTTGAGGCCGATATCAACGCTCAGTCTTTTTCTGTCGTCTCCTTGCGGCTTCGGTACATACGGGCCGGCGCTGTAGTCGCCGACGACGCCTCTGGGTTCCAGAGGCCGGCCCTGCGGCAAGCTCAAGCAAGTGCTGGTCGGTGGCATGTTTGTGGAGCCTTGATGCGGGTGCCGATATTTCGATGCTTGTTTTTCAAGACGCCGCTGGCATAGCAGAATAACCTTGCGTTCAAGCCGACCCAGGGCTTGGGTCTTGCGCTTGCGACTTCGTGCATGTGACTTTGTGCCAGCTTTTGGTATTTTTCCCTCAGCCCGGCTCGGCTGAACTTGACCGTTCGGCCGCCAGCGCCTTCCTCGTCATCCTTAATGATACCGAGTTGAAATGGAGAACATCTCTGGATATATTCGTGTGCTGGCACAGGCGAGGGTCAAGCAACTCCAGCAAAAGCCCTTCTTTGGAAAACCGCATCTCAAGCTTGGACAGTGCCTTGCACTCTGGGGCTACTTTTTTCAACTCGGCGGAGTTATAGGAGCAAAGCACTCTTCCGAACTCGATGCATTTGGTCATGCGTTTCTTGGGATGCAAGGAGAAGCAGGCGCTGTCGAACGCTACTTTGCTGAGGTAGCAGAGAATATGTTAAACCAGTCCGTCGGCGATTCGACGACGTTTCAGAGCTACGTGATCTCGGATTCGATGAGGCGTCTCAACTATACGGGCGATCCAGCAGAATTCTTCGTCAAGTTTGGAACGGAAAAAATCAAACCTGAGACTGCTGCGGAGGTTGCGTGGCAATATGCAGAGCAAGGCGCTGCTCTCGGCGCAATTTATCCTCAGGAGATGCGAAAGATGTTCGAGCGCTCAAACTCATTGGTTCCCAAAGAGAATTGGGAGCAAGCGCGCGCTGCGGGCCTCGACCTCCCGTCAGAGCAAGACCGCATTAGCTACGAAGAGCTTGAGGGAGAGGAAAATGAGGTGTTTATGGCTTACTGCCAAGAGTGTTGCCCGAGCTATTATGCTATTTTCACCCAAGCCGAGCTGGCTCGCGCAAGGGCAGAACTAGCCGAGGCTCAACTAGAGATAGATAGGTATATACACTCCCTGAAACCTAATGCAGATACGGAATCTTTTGTGCCGTCGTTCGGGAGTTGGTGGATGCAGTCTTCCCAACAGAGTCTTAACCTAGAGGATGCTTTAACGAAATACATTTCGGACTACGGTCTTGCAAAGAAGGCGCATTCAGACGAACCAAACGAGGTGGCGACAGCCCGAGCCAAACTCAAAGTGCTGGAAGAAAGCGGGATAAATTTTAAGGGGAAGGATGCTGAATTATTAGATGTCTACAAGATGTCATTGCGTGTGGAAGCGAGAAGAGGTTTGGGAGATCTGTAAATAAGGATCAAAATCAGAACCGTATAGGCGGCATAACCAGCGCATCTAGCGGACGCAGGGCTGGTCGGCGTTTCTCGAAGGGCTTGCCGTCACTTCTGCTTCGTGCTATCTTGAAATGTTGTGCCTGTAGGCCCTTCGCCGCTTATGCGCCAGCCGTTGCCAACTTTCGTTGGGCAACTCATCTCGAAGATACTAGGACTACTGAGAGCATATTCTCAGAGCGCATTCAATGTTGTATAACGGCCCAAGTTCAAGTGCGCAGGGCAACGAGCAGAAGATAACCAAAGACTGAAAAACATGCCCACCTACCAAAGCCAAAACCCCTAACGCCCTGAGTCGCTTGTAACGGTTGTTAGGCGGCACCGACGGCGACGAACCCACTTACCTTGAAACACGACACCCGAGCACCCCGAAAACGCTGACTGACGCACACACATGCCAGCACCGCATACGCAAAATCCAGCGACGACGGTTGGCTGTGGCGCGCTCCTTTCATCTCATCAGTGCGCAGGCACACGCCCACCAAGCACCGGCACCGGAGAGGATCACCCTGACCGAGGCGACTTCTTCATCGAGGCCGACCCCATGAGGTGCCGAGGCAAAGCGTAGCATTGGGGGAGCAGTCTGCGCAGGTGGTGTCCGCATAACGGCCCCAGTTCAGCCGACCTGGGCTGAGGGAAAACCATCAAAGCCGAGCACAAAGTCACACGCCCCGGATAGGCTGGAACGATCAACGCCCTGGGTCGGCTGCAACGGTTGTTATACAGCACTCCTGACAAAGGAGAAAATATGCTCCCTGTATTCTCACTTGGCTGACAACACTTGATGACACACCTGTTCGAGAATTACTTTTGCCATCATCAAAGACGCTCATGCAGCCGCAACTGAACTGTGACGTTTGATCTGCTTGAGTTCAGCCTCCTCCTTGCGCTCGGCTCGGTAAAGGTCCCAACGCAATTGCAGATTCAGCCAAAACCCGGCACTCGTCCCAAAGAAGCGAGACAACCGGAGCGCTGTGCTCGCCGTTACCCCTCGCCGGCCATTGACCAGTTCGTTGACCCGCTGATACGGCACATGGATTGCATCAGAAAGAGTTCGCTGTGTGATCTCAAGTGGCTTCAGAAACTCCTCATGGAGTATCTCACCTGGATGAATCGGGGCACGGTCTGTCGGAATACGTACCATAGCGCTTAGTGATAGTCGACGATTTCGACCTGCTCTGGCCCGCTAGGGGTCCAAGTGAAGCAGATGCGATATTGATCGTTGATTCGGATACTATGTTGGCCTATCCGGTCTCGTTTGAGTGCTTCAAGCCGATTGCCAGGTGGCACACGCAAGTCGTTGAGGTTTTCGGCCGCGTCAAGCTGGTCGAGTTTTCGATGAGCGACCCTCCACAGTTTTTGGGGTAGCCGTTTTCGCGCACGGCTTGAGGGTCGTCCGTTGTAGATATCCTCAGAGGCTTGGTCGAGGAAAGACAGGATCATGTTATCCGGGTTTCCATGCTACGACGGGCGAGCAAGGTATGGGTTCCCGGAAGAGGCGCAAGTGCTGTATAACGGACAAAGTTCAAGTGCGCAGGGCAGATGCCGTAAGATAAAGGGCGGCTGGAAATCACATACACTTCAAACGGCTAAACCCCAACGCCCTGAGTCGCTTGTAACGGTTGTTAGGCGGCACCGACGGCGACGAACCCATTCCCTTGAAATGCATCAACTGAGTACCCCGAGCACGCTGACAGACGCGCCCACATGCCAGCACCGGCCTGGCTCAAAAGGGCAATACCGCACCGTTGGTGACGCGCACCCTTCATCTCATCAGTGCGCAGGCACGCGGCATCAAAAGCCGTGCACAACAAGACCGCGCCCACTGACGAGGCCGCCTGACTGAGGCTCACCCCTTGAGGGTTAAAACACGACTGAGGCTTTAGGTCCTGAGTTAGCGCAGGTGGTGTCCGCATAACGGACCAAGTTCAAGTGCACAGGGCAACCGGCACAAGATAACCAAAGACTGAAAAACATGCCCACCTACCAAAGCCAAACCCCTAACGCCCTGAGTCGCTTGTAACGGTTGTTAGGCGGCACCGACGGCGACGAACCCATTCCCTTGAAACACGACACCCGAGCACCCCGAAAACGCTGACTGACGCGCCCACATGCCAGCACCGGCCTGACTCAAAAGGGCAATACCGCACCGTTGGTGACGCACACCCTTCATCTCTTCAGTGCGCAGGCACATGCCCACCAAGCACTAGCACCGGAGAGGATCGCCCTGACCGAGGCGACTTCTTCATCGAGGCCGACCCCATGAGGTGCCGAGGCAAAACGTAGCACTGGGGGAGCAGTCTGCGCAGGTGGTGTCCGCATAACGGCCCCAGTTCAGGCGCGTAGGGCTAACGGCACAAGATAGCCAACGACTACAAGACACACCCACCGAAAATGACAGAACCCCTAACGCCCTACGTCGCTTGCAACGGTTGTTATGTGGCTAAAGACAAACGCGATACAAAACATACCAAGTAACCACTGCCAATTCCAACCGGCACCCCTTCAATACCAAACCGCCGAATGGCGAGATGACGAGACAGACGGCCCCAAGGACAACAACCCCAATGCCGACCGGCACCTGATCAACGGAGCCTCTGGGCCGGCGAGCAAGACAAGACGGCCCACCCAAATGAAGCCGCAACACATGGCTCAGGCAAGCAAAACACCAACGCCGATTCCAAGCGGATGGCGTGCCACATAACGGCCCAAGTTCAAGTGCGCAGGGCAGATGCCGTAAGATAACATATTGCTGGAAATCACACCCATCAAACCAAGCCGAAAAACCCTAACGCCCTGAGTCGCTTGGAACGGTTGTTAGGCGGCACCGACGGCGACGAACCCACTTACCTTGAAACACGACACCCGAGCACCCCGAAAACGCTGACTGACGCACACACATGCCAGCACCACACCCGCCCGAATCGACGACGACGCGAGGAAGTGGCGTGCTCCTTTCATCTCATCAGTGCGCCGGCACACGCCCACCAAGCACTAGCACCGGAGAGGATCACCCTGACTGAGAAGGCTTCTTCATCGAGGCCGACCCCATGAGGTGCCGAGGCAAAGCGTAGCATTGGGGAAGCAGTCTGCGCAGGTGGTGTCCGCATAACGGACAAAGTTCAAGTGCGCAGGGCTGACAGCCGTAAGATAAAGGGCGGCTGGAAATCACACCCATCAAACCAAGCCGAAAACCCCTAACGCCCTGAGTCGCTTGTAACGGTTGTTAGGCGGCACCGACGGCGACGAACCCACTTACCTTGAAACACAACACCCAAGCACCCCGAAAACGCTGACTGACGCACACACATGCCAGCACCACACCCGCCCGAATCGACGACGACGCGAGGAAGTGGCGCGCTCCTTTCATCTCTTCAGTGCGCAGGCACACGCCCACCAAGCACCGGCACCGGAGAGGATCGCCCTGACCGAGGCGACTTCTTCATCGAGGCCGACCCCATGAGGTGCCGAGGCAAAGCGTAGCATTGGGGGAGCAGTCTGCGCAGGTGGTGTCCGCATAACGGACCAAGTTCAGACGCACAGGGCTGAGGGCACACCTTGAGCGTCGCGCAGAAAGTCACCCGCACGAAGTCGCAAGTTAAACAACAACGCCCTGAGTCGCCTGGAACGGTTGTTATGTGGCCTAAGACAGACGCGACACGAAACTTACCAAGATACCACAGCTATATCCAACCGGCACTCCCTTCAAGGCCAAACCGCCGCATGGCGAGATGACGAGACAGACGGCTCTGGGGACAACAGGCCCAATGCCGACCGGCACCTGATCAAAGACCACCCTGGGCCGGCGAGGCCGTCAAGACGGCCCACCCAACCGAAGCCGCAAAGACTGGTTGAGGTAAGCAAAACGTGAGGCCAACCCCAAGCGGCTGGCGTGCCACATAACGGACAAAGTTCAAGTGCGCAGGGCTGATGCCGAAACATAAAGGGCGACTGGAAATCACATACACTTCAAACGGCTAAACCCCAACGCCCTGAGTCGCTTGTAACGGTTGTTAGGCGGCACCGACGGCGACGAACCCACTTACCTTGAAACACGACACCCGAGCACCCCGAAGACGCTGACTGACGCACACACATGCCAGCACCACACCCGCCCGAATCGACGACGACGCGAGGAAGTGGCGTGCTCCTTTCATCTCTTCAGTGCGCAGGCACACGCCCACCAAGCACCAGCACCGGAGAGGATCGCCCTGGCCGAGGCGACTTCTTCATCGAGGCCGACCCCATGAGGTGCCGAGGCAAAGCGTAGCATTGGGGGAGCAGTCTGCGCAGGTGGTGTCCGCATAACGGCCTAAGTTCAAGTGCGCAGGGCTGAGGGGGAAACAGCCAAAGTCATGCAGAAAGACACACGCACCAAATTGCAAGTACAAACCCCAACGCCCTGAGTCGCTTGTAACGGTTGTTACGCCGCCGCTGCCTTGATACACCTTACCCCTCAGGGAGCTTTTTCAAATCCAAGCCGTTCCACCCCTCAAAATTACAACACCATGACCAACTGGCAAGATCATATCACAAGCACCCCCGATATCCTTCGGGGCAAACCACGTCTGAAAAACACGCGCATCCCTGTCAGCCTCATCCTCGGATATCTCGCCGATGGCTACAGCTTTGACCAACTCAAAGCCGAATTTCCAGACCTCAAGCCCGAGCAGGTATCGGCCTGCCTGGCCTATGCCCGCGACCTCAGCGAGTTCGAGGTTGCAGCCTGATGCGCTTCTTCGCCGACCACTGCGTGCCTAATTCCGTACAAACTTGGCTAGCAGACCGAGGTCACACCGTCTATCGACTCGCTGATCATCTTCCCGTCGAGAGCGATGATGAGGATGTATTGGCCAAGGCCCATGAGTTATCGAGCGTTCTGATCTCACTCAATGGAGATTTCTCAGATATTGTCCGCTATCCCCCATCGACTCATCTGGGTATCATATCGCTCCAGCTCAAGAATCGGCCTCGGTTGTTGCCGGCGTTGCTGGAGCAGTTGGGCAAGTATCTTGATTTGCACCCAGATCAGGGTCAGTACAAGGGAAAATTGTTTTTAGTGGAAACGTATCGTATCCGGATTCGCTCGTAGTAAGTGCCCCTGCGATCCAAGAGCAAACTGAAGCATAGTGGGATTCTAGAGGCCACCTCGATTAGTGAGCAAGCATTTGGAGTGAGCACGCAAGAAGTTCACGCGTGGGCAATTGATTTGGAGAGAACAGGGAGGTAAAAAGCTGAAGGTAGGCACCCCACTAGGCAAGGCGGTGTAACGGCCCAAGTTCAAGTGCGCAGGGCAACGAGCAGAAGATAACATATTGCTGGAAATCACACCCATCAAACCAAGCCGAAAACCCCTAACGCCCTGAGTCGCTTGTAACGGTTGTTAGGCGGCACCGACGGCGACGAACCCACTTACCTTGAAACACGACACCCAAGCACCCCGAAAACGCTGACTGACGCGCCCACATGCCAGCACCACACCCGCCCGAATCGACGACGACGGTTGGCTGTGGCGCGCTCCTTTCATCTCATCAGTGCGCAGGTACACGCCCACCAAGCACTAGCACCGGAGAGGATCACCCTGACCGAGGCGACTTCTTCATCGAGGCCGACCCCATGAGGTGCCGAGGCAAAGCGTAGCATTAGGGGAGCAGTCTGCGCAGGTGGTGTCCGCATAACGGCCCAAGTTCAAGTGCGCAGGGCAACGAGCAGAAGATAACCAAAGACTGAAAAACATGCCCACCTACCAAAGCCAAAACCCCTAACGCCCTGCGTCGCTTGTAACGGTTGTTAGGCGGCACCGACGGCGACGAACCCACTTACCTTGAAACACGACACTCCAGCACCCCGAAAACGCTGACTGACGCACACACATGCCAGCACCGCATACGCAAAATCCAGCGACGACGGTTGGCTGTGGCGCGCTCCTTTCATCTCATCAGTGCGCAGGCACACGCCCACCAAGCACTAGCACCGGAGAGGATCACCCTGACCGAGAAGACTTCTTCATCGAGGCCGACCCCATGAGGTGCCGAGGCAAAGCGTAGCATTGGGGGAGCAGTCTGCGCAGGTGGTGTCCGCATAACGGACTAAGTTCAGGCGAACCGGGCTGAGGGGAAGGTACGAAAATCGCGCACAAAGTCACTCGCCCAGTTGCGACTGCAACCCCTAACGCCCTGTTTCGCCTGAAACGGTTTTTATGCCACATCTGCGCTGACGCCAAATATGAACATGGTTGACTACTTGACCAAATATGCCGACCTTTAGAAGTGTATTTCGCTTTTACCGTCCCGTCCTCGAACGGGACGCAGAAGGCACGGAAGTATTTTACAAGCCTATGAACTACCTCGACCTATAAGGCCGCTATACGCAATATTGCATATAGCAACCCGAATTTGGGGAGATATCTGAAATATTGCGTATATACATACGTTCTGCTCAATTAGAAAAAAATGAAACACGACCATAGAACAAATTTGACTGAAAATGATTTTAGAAAATCGTTATCAAAAATAAATCTAACAAGCAATGAAATCAATTTGTTAAAAGTACTTTATGAAGCTCCGAACCATAAAGCAACTGGATTAGAGTTAATGGATATTCTAAACAAAAAACATTCTGGTGGAATAAATTTAACCTTTGCAAGAATAGCCAAAAAAATTAGCAAAGAAGCCAATGTTCTTCCTGCTTCTAAAAGAAAAAATGGTAATTATAGGTGGTGGAGTTTATTGGCAATTGGAGAAGAAGAAGGAAAGTATTTCGTTCTTTGACAATTTGTGTGATTTAGGCCGTCGCCATGAGAATGCGCAGCCGCATGTGCTCAAAGTTCGACAGACCAAACGAGATCCGTTTGAAATAGCGCAAATAGTTGTTCAAGCCCTCCGTGACAGCATTGCTGATCCTGAGCCTAGCATAGGCCGCAATCGGTTTGAACCAGTTGCGCAAGGTCTTAATGAAGCCATCAAGATAGCCATTGCCTACCGCCTCTGCCTGTGTGATCCAATGCTGCAACCGGATCTGCAAGCTATGTGCCCCTGAGACAGCATCAAACAAGGCATTGAATTGGTTACGTAAGTCGTAGACCTGCGCCAAGAGCGGGGATTTGCACAAAGCGGCCTGAATATCACTTTGCTCCGAGGTGCTACAACGCTCCGGGCGCTTAAACAACATCCACTTGATCCCCTTGAAGACGGTCTCGTCTTTGTCTTCCCGACGCAAGTGCCGACGAAGCTGGTCAAGTACTTGATTCAACGCTTTGACTACATGAAAACGATCAATGACAATCACAGCATTCGAAAAACAGGTCTGCGCTACCTCATAGTACGGCTTCCACATATCGCAACTGACCCCCCGGATCTGCCGACAGAAAGCCGGACCAAGTGATTGAAAATGTTTCATTAAGGTCGCCTTCTTACGATCTGGCAAGACATCGAGTTGGGTGCCACGATCTAGGTCTGTCAACACACAAACAAAGTCGCCTTTGCCTTTACGATGGGCGATTTCATCAATGCCAAGCCGACGCACACGGGCATAGCGACTCGGCAGATCGAGTTGTTCTTCGGCCATCTGGTAGTACAAGCGCTCAACGGTCTTATGACTCAAATTGACGAGGGCTGCCACTTCGGTAAAAGGCTGTTTGGCACATAAGAGAAAGATCCATTTAGCCTGACGGCGTGTATACGTTTTTCCAGGCATGATCCAATCCGGCGTCGCTGTGAAGTAGCGCTGGCACTGTGGACAGACCAACTGCGGAATACGAAGATGGAGCCAGACTTCTTTGCCCGAGATGCTCAGGTCCTGCACCTGGCGATCATCATACTGATTGACCGTGGCCGTTTCTTGACCACAGCGCGGACAAGGTTGTGGCGCAACGGCAACGTCTGCATAGATGGTGATGCGTTGACTGGCGGTATGTACATTGGTGACCTTAAGCCGAGCTAGGGCCAGCAGGTCTTGGTAGAAAAGCTGCGTATTCATAGGATCAAACTACTACCACCACACAAATTGTCAAAGAACCAAGTATTTTTCATGGGAATTAAGACCAGAATTTATAGGTGCAATTGAAAAGGAAAACATTTTAAATCAAAAGATTAATTTCAAATTAGATAAAGTTTTTCCTGTAATTAGAGCTATTATTCGAAGAAAGAATTTATCACAAAAATGGGTTGATAGAGATGAAATTGCAAAGGAAATCAAGAAGGATAATCTCATTCGAGAGAACTATTTGAATGGAGTAACTGACATTGATTGGATTTCAGGAAATATGGTTGATTGGTTTAGTGCATCATTCACAAAGAAAAGTACAATTATTAAAGAATACTTATTGGAGTTTGAGAGGGCGAAAATAGAAAAAATGAATTCCAAGGGACGAAAAAGAAAAATTTGGGCTTATCGAATAAAAAATACATTATTAACAGAAGAAGTCGAAGAGTTAGACAGTAAACATATAGAAGGAAAAGTAAGTAAAGTCCTTGTAAATCGTTACGAAAGAGATAGTGCTGCAAGACTAAAATGTATCAAGCATTTCGGAATAGCCTGCCAAATTTGTAAATTCAATTTTGAAGATGAATTTGGGGAAATTGGTAAAGACTTTATTCATGTTCATCATTTAAAAGAAATAAGTTCAATAGGTGAAGAATATGAAGTAAATCCAATAGAAGACTTAATTCCTGTTTGTCCAAATTGTCATGCAATGTTACATAAAAGAACACCAGCTTTTAAGATAGAAGAATTAAAAGAAATAATAAAAAATGAAAACTGAGCAGAACAAAGCATACAACGGTCATGCCGGCTAAACGCCGCCACGCCGTGGTAGTGTTTCATAAAGTGTGTCAAAGGGATCCGGCTCATAGATCCAGTCGGAGTCGGTCACCGAAGATAATTGATAGCTGCGACAAGGTCATATTCCAGTTGTGAATCGGTCGCTTCCACTTGGTCGTGACCTCCTCCTGAACCAAGTACAGCAGCTTCATCAGGGCATCATCGGAACTGAAGGCCCCCTTTGTCTTCGTCACCTTTCTCAGTTGCCGGTGGAAGCCCTCAATAATATTAGTCGTGTAGATTACGCGACGGATCTCAGGTGCATAGGCAAAATAAACCGAGAGACGTGGCCAGTTTCTACGCCAAGAGTCGATGACGACCGGATACTTGCTACCCCAACGGGCTTCGAGTTTATCTAGGTTGTGCTCGGCGGCCTCAAGGGTTCGAGCCTTGTAAATCTGTTTCAGATCCTGCATGAACGCCTTGACATCCTTCCAGGCGATGTACTTTCTGCTATTTCGGATCTGATGTACGATGCAGAGTTGTACTTGCGTCTGAGGGAAGATGCTTTCAATGGCATCGGCGAAACCTGAAAGGTTGTCGATGCAAGCAATGAAGATATCCTCGACGCCCCGATTCTTGAGATCGGTCAAGACCTGTAACCAAAACTTCGCGCCTTCATTCTCGCCGATGTAAAGGCCCAAGAGTTCCTTGTAGCCTTCCTGGTTTAGGCCAATAATACAGTAGATGGCCTTGGTCACTACCCGGCCCTCATGGCGGACTTTGTAGTGGATAGCATCAAGCCAAACAAAGGGGTAAACCGACTCCAAGGGCCGGTCACGCCACTGCTGAAGCAAGGGCAGAATCTTATCGGTGACCCGGCTAATGGTCGCCGTCGAGACTTCTAGGTCATACATCTCAGCCAGGTAGTCCCGGATGTCGCCATAGCTGGATCCGCGAGCGTATAGGGCGATGATCTGTCGGTCGAGATCCGTTCCCAGTCGGCCTTGCCGTTTGGCAATGATCTGGGGATCGAAACTGGCATTACGATCTCTCGGAGTTTTGATCTCAACTTGGCCAAGAGCCGTCTTGACGGTTTTCTTGCTTTTGCCATTACGGCGATTCTTCGGCCCCGGCTCATCGAGATGGACATCGAGTTCGGCCTCCAGGGTTTCTTCGAGGAATTCCTTGATCAGGGGTGTCAGTACGCCATCTGAACCAAGCAATGTGCCGCCAGCTTGGAGCTTCTCTTTAGCCAGTTGCTTAAATTGATCGAAATCGAAGGTGTTGTTTTGGGGTTTTCTTCTTGGGCTCATGGTGTGTTAGGGTTGGGTTGTTAAGAATAAACCCTTTGACACACTTTATGAAACACCCTCCACGCCGTGTATGCAGACCGTTAATTCCAATTCAGCAAATCTAGGGAATGGTGAGAACACCTGCCCAGAGCGAATCTGATGGGGCATAACGGCCCAAGTTCAGCCGACCCGGGCTGAGGGGAAACGACCCAAATTGTGCAGAAAGTCACTCGCCTGGGTTCTTGCTGAACGACCAACGCCCTGGGTCGGCTGGAACGGTTGTTATACAACATAGTGGTTTGGTGCAAACTTGATATGGTTCTGCTTTCCACGAATATTACCTAATCCTCAGAATATTTAAAGTATGGGACCGAGACCATGGGTATTAGGTAGTGTTTCATAAAGTGTGTCAAAGGGATCCGGCTCATAGATCCAGTCGGAGTCGGTCACCGAAGATAATTGATAGCTGCGACAAGGTCATATTCCAGTTGTGAATCGGTCGCTTCCACTTGGTCGTGACCTCCTCCTGAACCAAGTACAGCAGCTTCATCAGGGCATCATCGGAACTGAAGGCCCCCTTTGTCTTCGTCACCTTTCTCAGTTGCCGGTGGAAGCCCTCAATAATATTAGTCGTGTAGATTACGCGACGGATCTCAGGTGCATAGGCAAAATAAACCGAGAGACGTGGCCAGTTTCTACGCCAAGAGTCGATGACGACCGGATACTTGCTACCCCAACGGGCTTCGAGTTTATCTAGGTTGTGCTCGGCGGCCTCAAGGGTTCGAGCCTTGTAAATCTGTTTCAGATCCTGCATGAACGCCTTGACATCCTTCCAGGCGATGTACTTTCTGCTATTTCGGATCTGATGTACGATGCAGAGTTGTACTTGCGTCTGAGGGAAGATGCTTTCAATGGCATCGGCGAAACCTGAAAGGTTGTCGATGCAAGCAATGAAGATATCCTCGACGCCCCGATTCTTGAGATCGGTCAAGACCTGTAACCAAAACTTCGCGCCTTCATTCTCGCCGATGTAAAGGCCCAAGAGTTCCTTGTAGCCTTCCTGGTTTAGGCCAATAATACAGTAGATGGCCTTGGTCACTACCCGGCCCTCATGGCGGACTTTGTAGTGGATAGCATCAAGCCAAACAAAGGGGTAAACCGACTCCAAGGGCCGGTCACGCCACTGCTGAAGCAAGGGCAGAATCTTATCGGTGACCCGGCTAATGGTCGCCGTCGAGACTTCTAGGTCATACATCTCAGCCAGGTAGTCCCGGATGTCGCCATAGCTGGATCCGCGAGCGTATAGGGCGATGATCTGTCGGTCGAGATCCGTTCCCAGTCGGCCTTGCCGTTTGGCAATGATCTGGGGATCGAAACTGGCATTACGATCTCTCGGAGTTTTGATCTCAACTTGGCCAAGAGCCGTCTTGACGGTTTTCTTGCTTTTGCCATTACGGCGATTCTTCGGCCCCGGCTCATCGAGATGGACATCGAGTTCGGCCTCCAGGGTTTCTTCGAGGAATTCCTTGATCAGGGGTGTCAGTACGCCATCTGAACCAAGCAATGTGCCGCCAGCTTGGAGCTTCTCTTTAGCCAGTTGCTTAAATTGATCGAAATCGAAGGTGTTGTTTTGGGGTTTTCTTCTTGGGCTCATGGTGTGTTAGGGTTGGGTTGTTAAGAATAAACCCTTTGACACACTTTATGAAACACCCTCGGGTATTACTTGATTCGGATGGAAAAACGACTTATCCTACGCTCAGGAATTTTGCACAAACTTACAACCTTTCTCTTCTCCATTGCGATATCGAATCAGAACAAACACGATTATAATATAGCAAGCCGAAACTACCACACAACACCCCTCGAAGTGCTATGCTCAGATTTCTTACTGGCCTAATTATTCTGGTTCTTTGACAATTTGTGTGGTGGTAGTAGTTTGATCCTATGAATACGCAGCTTTTCTACCAAGACCTGCTGGCCCTAGCTCGGCTTAAGGTCACCAATGTACATACCGCCAGTCAACGCATCACCATCTATGCAGACGTTGCCGTTGCGCCACAACCTTGTCCGCGCTGTGGTCAAGAAACGGCCACGGTCAATCAGTATGATGATCGCCAGGTGCAGGACCTGAGCATCTCGGGCAAAGAAGTCTGGCTCCATCTTCGTATTCCGCAGTTGGTCTGTCCACAGTGCCAGCGCTACTTCACAGCGACGCCGGATTGGATCATGCCTGGAAAAACGTATACACGCCGTCAGGCTAAATGGATCTTTCTCTTATGTGCCAAACAGCCTTTTACCGAAGTGGCAGCCCTCGTCAATTTGAGTCATAAGACCGTTGAGCGCTTGTACTACCAGATGGCCGAAGAACAACTCGATCTGCCGAGTCGCTATGCCCGTGTGCGTCGGCTTGGCATTGATGAAATCGCCCATCGTAAAGGCAAAGGCGACTTTGTTTGTGTGTTGACAGACCTAGATCGTGGCACCCAACTCGATGTCTTGCCAGATCGTAAGAAGGCGACCTTAATGAAACATTTTCAATCACTTGGTCCGGCTTTCTGTCGGCAGATCCGGGGGGTCAGTTGCGATATGTGGAAGCCGTACTATGAGGTAGCGCAGACCTGTTTTTCGAATGCTGTGATTGTCATTGATCGTTTTCATGTAGTCAAAGCGTTGAATCAAGTACTTGACCAGCTTCGTCGGCACTTGCGTCGGGAAGACAAAGACGAGACCGTCTTCAAGGGGATCAAGTGGATGTTGTTTAAGCGCCCGGAGCGTTGTAGCACCTCGGAGCAAAGTGATATTCAGGCCGCTTTGTGCAAATCCCCGCTCTTGGCGCAGGTCTACGACTTACGTAACCAATTCAATGCCTTGTTTGATGCTGTCTCAGGGGCACATAGCTTGCAGATCCGGTTGCAGCATTGGATCACACAGGCAGAGGCGGTAGGCAATGGCTATCTTGATGGCTTCATTAAGACCTTGCGCAACTGGTTCAAACCGATTGCGGCCTATGCTAGGCTCAGGATCAGCAATGCTGTCACGGAGGGCTTGAACAACTATTTGCGCTATTTCAAACGGATCTCGTTTGGTCTGTCGAACTTTGAGCACATGCGGCTGCGCATTCTCATGGCGACGGCCTAAATCACACAAATTGTCAAAGAACGATTATTCTTACATTTTCGGGATGTGCTGCTCTTGATCTATCCACAACACCTGTAGCTCATCGTAATTTGGAGATCAAGGGTTTAGATGACCCCCTTGAAACAAGTGTGAGTGTATCAACTTACGATTACTATCGGCCTGGTATTCTTCAGTCAGGAGCCAGCGATCCATTCTTAAGGGCTTCCTATGACAAGAAAGAAAAAGAATTTGTGATGCTACAAGTTTATATACGTAGCAATAGCTCAAAATGGCAGCGCTGGAATCTTGTGAGATACCTAGATGAGGGAATATTGAGAGAACTTCCGACTTACGATATTGGTACAGGCGATGTTTTGTGCTCTCAGTATGGCTGCGCTCATTATGAAGATGTCGGCTTTGAAGTTACCGAAGAGCAGCTTATTCGTTGGATCAGTGCAGGTAAGCCCTTGGTGATACGCATCGTATCTGGATCGACTACAGGAGTACATCACGATATGGAATTGCCCATTGATGAAATGCAGGCTTTTCTTGGCGCTTTAGCGCAAGTGCGTCAGTGAAGCGAATCTGCACGCTTCGGGCTATATGCCATCAAGCTCTGACTTCAACCGTTTACTATAAAAACCTTTCTATTCAGGAAAGACGGGACTGCTAGATGGTCTACTCCATGCGCGTTCAATGTTGTATAACGGCCCAAGTTCAAGTGCACAGGGCAACGAGCAGAAGATAACCAAAGACTGAAAAACATGCCCACCTACCAAAGCCAAAACCCCTAACGCCCTGCGTCGCTTGTAACGGTTGTTAGGCGGCACCGACGGCGACGAACCCACTTACCTTGAAACACGACACTCCAGCACCCCGAAAACGCTGACTGACGCACACACATGCCAGCACCGCATACGCAAAATCCAGCGACGACGGTTGGCTGTGGCGCGCTCCTTTCATCTCTTCAGTGCGCAGGCACACGCCCACCAAGCACTAGCACCGGAGAGGATCACCCTGACCGAGGCGACTTCTTCATCGAGGCCGACCCCATGAGGTGCCGAGGCAAAGCGTAGCATTGGGGGAGCAGTCTGCGCAGGTGGTGTCCGCATAACGGACAAAGTTCAGGCGAACTGGGCTGAGGGGAAGGTACAAAAGCGTGCTGAAAGTCACTCGCTCCGGGTGCGATTGGAACGCCTAACGCCCTGGTTCGCCTGAAACGGTTGTTATACAACATAGTGGTAGGGCCAGAATCAGCTCAGCTAGAAGACCTATGACCCCTTCCGTTTCTAATCAGCCTTTCGCATCTTTATCACTGTGTCTGCAGCAGCAGCTACCTAAGACTCTTGATTTTGTTAAAGATAAAGCTTACAATTAACATATGTCACGTTGCCGTAATTTTCAACCAAATGGGAGAAAATGACTATGAATCGAACAGCGAATATCCTTGCTTCAATTGGTCTTGCCATTGGCGCATTATTCGGAGTCTCAGGCAGCATATTCACGCAACCCATCGCGCAGATCGCTTTATATCAGATAAGCAGCGTAGCCCTGACAGCCGCCTGCGCTTTGCTGACGCTCAAATACCTGCGAGATAACAAGGACTATATTGCCACCGGCTTCCTGTTGTTTGCAATTGCAGAGGCGGTAATGACTGCTGGAGCGGCATTGGGGCAGGTTGGTGGTCAACCTTCCTTTGCCGCTGGTATGGCTCTTTACGTTCCAGCCTTTCTGTTCATTAGCATACCAAGAGGATTTCCTTTATGGAGTCGTCTTACGGGCATAGCTGCAACGATTCCCTTCTGCATTGCGGCTTCTAAGATCTACTTAGGTGGACAGGCACTGTCAACATCGGTGTTTCCAGGTGCCGGTTATGGATTACTGACAATAACCATAATCGGATGGATACTCACCTTGCTGCGTGAAGGCAACGAATCATAGGAGTCTAAGAATCAACTGGAAAGTACAGTTGGTAAGACGCTTTTATTGCCATGCCCATCCGAAGTGCCAACCCTTTGGGTATGAGCCTCGTGTTGCCAACCGTTACCGGATAACTCCTTTCGAGCAGACCAGGAATGCTGATGATTTATTCTCAGAGCGGATTCAATGTTGTATAACGGCCCAAGTTCAAGTGCACAGGGCAACCGGCACAAGATAACCAAAGACTGAAAAACATGCCCACCTACCAAAGCCAAAACCCCTAACGCCCTGCGTCGCTTGTAACGGTTGTTAGGCGGCACCGACGGCGACGAACCCACTTACCTTGAAACACGACACCCGAGCACCCCGAAAACGCTGACTGACGCACACACATGCCAGCACCACACCCGCCCGAATCGACGACGACGCGAGGAAGTGGCGCACACCCTTCATCTCTTCAGTGCGCCGGCACACGCCCACCAAGCACCAGCACCGGAGAGGATCGCCCTGACCGAGGCGACTTCTTCATCGAGGCCGACCCCATGAGGTGCCGAGGCAAAGCGTAGCATTGGGGGAGCAGTCTGCGCAGGTGGTGTCCGCATAACGGACCAAGTTCAAGTGCACAGGGCAACGAGCAGAAGATAACATATTGCTGGAAATCACACCCATCAAACCAAGCCGAAAACCCCTAACGCCCTGAGTCGCTTGTAACGGGTGTTAGGCGGCACCGACGGCGACGAACCCACTTACCTTGAAACACGACACCCGAGCACCCCGAAAACGCTGACTGATGCACACACATGCCAGCACCGGCCTGGCTCAAAAGGGCAATACCGCACCGTTGGTGACGCACACCCTTCATCTCATCAGTGCGCAGGCACACGCCCACCAAGCACCGGCACCGGAGAGGATCACCCTGACTGAGAAGGCTTCTTCATCGAGGCCGACCCCATGAGGTGCCGAGGCAAAGCGTAGCATTGGGGGAGCAGTCTGCGCAGGTGGTGTCCGCATAACGGCCCCAGTTCAGGCGCACAGGGCAAACAGCACAAGATAAACAAGGCCGGCAAGACACACACGCCGAAAACGGCAAAACCCTAACGCCCTGGGTCGCCTGGTACGGTTGTTATGTGGCTAAAGACAGACGTGACACCAAAAATACCACGGAACCGCATCCCTCCACAACCGGCAGACCCTCAAAGCCAACACGCCGACTGGCGAGATGACGAGACAGACGGCCCAAGGGACAATAACCCCACTGCCGACCAGCACCTGACCAAAGACGACCCTGGGCCGGCGAGGCCGTCAAGACGGACCACCCAAACGAAGCCGCAACGGCTGGTTGAGGTAAGCAAAACACCAATGTCGATCCCAAGCGGATGGCGTGCCACATAACGGCCCCAGTTTAGCTGCGCAGGGCTGGGGGCAGATCAGTTCGGTCGCGCAGCAAGTCATGCGCACGAAGTCGCAAGCGCAAAACCCAACGCCCTGAGTCGGCTAGAACGGTTGTTATGCGCCATAGTTGATTATATTACTATCGATCTAGCTTACTCTCGCTTATTATGCATTTCCAAAAGTTAAAATGACAGCCATAGATGTTTACATCGTTACTTTCGATTATGACGAGTACCCAGTAACTTGAGAAAATAGTCGAAGCATTTCAGGGTCAATGGTGCGTGGACGTGCGGGCGGCACATAGAGCGTCATTGCTGCTGTTATGGGATATTGCATCAAAGAGTATAAAGGTATTCGGGCTATCATTGGCTCGACACCGGGAAAGATTGGCGCTTCATATACAGTAACCACATGACTGATGGGGTAGAATTGTGCTAGCTTTCTAACTAATAAAGGCATAGCACGGGTATCATATTTGCGTGTCTTGTATGTCCAATCCCCTAGGGTACCGATTTGCCAGAGAATCAGTTGACTGGAATTGTCCACAATCACGGAATTCATCATGAAGTCTGTGGCCTCATAGGCCTGACATCCACCAACAGCCGGGTCAACGCCGAGGTCTGAATAGAGACAATCAGATGCGGAAATGCCTGGGAGCATTTGAGCTGAATATCCTTCCAAACGTGCTCTCCGAATAGACTCATGTGAGGGATATGCGAATACACCAGGGTGTCCATAAAATGCACCAACCGTTAACTCCCCTTCGCGAACACACTTCAGGATGTGTTCTACCATTGCATTATAGGCATGAATTCGTGGCTGCCCCTCCTCATAATACCCAGCGAGCGATACAGCCCCTTTTGGATTCAACCTTTGAATCACTGCTTCAGCAATAGGGTCTCCAACTACATATAAAAGCGAGTCTGCCATTTCCATCCAAGAAATAGCTTCCAAGGTGAGTTGGCCAACTGTTTTTATTCCAGTTCCAATTACAACTAATGAGCCTGTTTTGCCGTTAGTTGTATCAGGTTCGCCACTCTCATCCATCACCTTGGAAGATACATCTTCCAAGGTGATATCACTCTCTTTGCTTTTCTTTCTGCGGGATGAACGTTTCTTGCTAGGTTGGTCTAATGCCATGGGATAGTACTATATTTTATATTATCGCTGCCACCAGTACTGTGGTGGCAACTGGAATGTCGGCGGCAATTGCTGGGGCGGTAGCTGTGGCGGCAATTGGAATGTCGGCGGCAGCTGTGGTGGCAACTGGAATGTCGGCGGCAATTGCTGGGGCGGTAGCTGTGGCGGCAATTGGAATGTCGGCGGCAATTGCTGGGGCGGTAGCTGTGGCGGCAATTGGAATGTCGGCGGCAGCTGTGGTGGCAACTGGAATGTCGGCGGCAATTGCTGGGGCGGTAGCTGTGGCGGCAATTGGAATGTCGGCGGCAATTGCTGGGGCGGTAGCTGTGGCGGCAATTGGAATGTCGGCGGCAGCTGTGGTGGCAACTGGAATGTCGGCGGCAATTGCTGGGGCGGTAGCTGTGGCGGCAATTGGAATGTCGGCGGCAGCTGTGGTGGCAACTGGAATGTCGGCGGCAATTGCTGGGGCGGTAGCTGTGGCGGCAATTGGAATGTCGGCGGCAATTGCTGGGGGAAAACAATCTGCTGAGGTGCAGTTGAAGTACGTTCCGGCATTTGGAATGCCGTCTCCACAGGCACTCCGGAAAGCCGAGCGTAGATTATGGCTGTGAACCCACTTTTTAGTGCCCTTTGATCTTCGCCACTCAGTTCTGCAGATGACATTTCGTCATCCGGGCTCAGTATAAAGGCTCCCAACTTCTGGGCATCAGTTGCAAGTTCAGATAGGAATTCTTTTAGAGTAGCCATAACGAAGACCTCTCCGTCATTATTAAGGGGGATAAAACTAGGTGAGGTACCCAAACTGAGTCACTACCGGAAATAGCAACATCGTCAACCTCTTTTCATTTTTATAGTACGCTGATGTGTCAGAAAAATATAAATAGAGCAGCTAGAGCAGTATCTATATTTTGCTTTAACTACAGGTGCGCGTGTCAAGAAAACAACCTGAATACATCAAGGGTTTACACGCTGTTTGCAAGTAGGGTATAATCTCGACTATAGCTAGAATGATTGTCGAATCCGTACCCCATAATGATTTGCAGTAACCCGGAAAAGAGCTAACGATTGTTAAGAAGAACTAGCGACAAATGCAAGTTATTTTTTATGGCCATCACGAATACTGGTACACAAAGCGAATGTAAATAATATGATATGCAAAGTTGCCTTTTTTCCATTCCCCAATAGCACCTAAACTCGACTTTAGCCATTTGCTCTGTGGTAGTAGCGAAGATATTAACGACTTAGGCCCTACTCAGATGTGGCTGTATAATTTTCGGATGTCTGCTTTTATAGCTGACATTGAAAAATTAAACGATGCCAAGTCATGCCTTCGGCTTCTAAGGCTAAATCTGTTGTTTGATCAACTTTCAAAATGGCTAAAGTCGAGCTAAAGTAAATCAAAGTTTCTTTTACTCTAAGATACTTTGTTTGCTAGAAAATGCAGCATTCACTGCAAGTAGAAAAATATCGTTCTTGTTACCTAGTCGAAGCGCGGCAATGGCGCATAACGGCCCCAGTTCAGGCGCACACGGGCTGAGGGCACATCCCTTACTCGGCCGGAAAATCACACGCACGAAGTCGCAAGCCAAAGACCCAACGCCCTGCGTCGCCTGGAACGGTTGTTATACCTCTTTCTTCGGGCTAAGTAATTTACGTTCCTCTGCTCTTTTCATATAGTAGGCCACTAATTTGCGTGCGTCGTGATCACAAGATGCCGAAATCGCATGCCGTGCTGCTCGTACTCGCTCTATGGCCGGATCAACTTCTTTCTTCTTCATAAGGCCCTCCTAGCATCTCTAATGGTGTCACCAGAGTTGGGACGAATAGTCCTAAAATGGTATTTATACGCCGTATGTGACCAAATTTGTTCGCGTTGGCTAAATGCCTGCAATTCCAGGTCAACAGAAAATCGCTTTTGTGGAAAGAGGCCAAGGCCAAATGGAGAGCGTCCCCCAATGGATCATTCGGCATCAGCTTATGTCGGATATAAGCATCGACGATTTCGGCGATTTCTGGCTCAATACTCAGTTGTTCGACGGGTTCAAGCATCAACAGCGCATCGCCTTTGACTGGGTGGTTGCCTCTTTCAAGTTCATCAATGACAGCATCACTTGTGACGATGTCATAGGCCAAACGGTGCTCATCCCACCATTGACGAGTCCACTTTCGCCGAGCTATCATTTCAGGCTCGGTTCGAACTTCGTGGTAAAAGCTCGGAATAGTAGTTTCGATGTAGACCTTCGGAATCACTATGCTATTTCGATATTATTGTGGCAAACTGTACTGGCAAAATAGGACTCGCAGGCACGGGAAGAAAGCTGGCGCTTCGCCTAAAAGGCCAAATACGTGACCTGAACAGCCATATAAATGGGGCAAAGCCTGCCGGACTATGCAAAGAGGTATAACGGACCAAGTTCAAGTGCGCAGGGCAACTGCCGAAAGATAAACAACGGCTGGAAAACACACCCCGTCGAAAACGGTAAATCCCTAACGCCCTGAGTCGCTTGCAACGGTTGTTAGGCGGCACCGACGGCGACGAACCCATTCCCTTGAAACACGACACCCGAGCATCCCGAAGACGCTGACAGACGCGCCCACATGCCAGCACCGGCCTGGCTCAAAAGGGCTATACGGCACCGTTGATGGCGCACACCCTTCATCTCTTCAGTGCGCAGGCTCACGCCCACCAAGCACCAGCACCGGAGAGAATCGCCCTGACTGAGGCGACTTATGGAGGCCGACCGGTGCCGAGGCAAAGCGTAGCATTGGGGGAGCAGTCTGCGCAGGTGGTGTCCGCATAACGGACCAAGTTCAAGTGCGCAGGGCAACCAGCACAAGATAAACAACGGCTGGAAAACACACCCCGTCGAAAACGGTAAATCCCTAACGCCCTGAGTCGCTTGCAACGGTTGTTAGGCGGCACCGACGGCGACGAACCCATTCCCTTGAAACACGACACCCGAGCATCCCGAAGACGCTGACAGACGCGCCCACATGCCAGCACCGGCCTGGCTCAAAAGGGCTATACGGCACCGTTGATGGCGCACACCCTTCATCTCTTCAGTGCGCAGGCTCACGCCCACCAAGCACCAGCACCGGAGAGAATCGCCCTGACTGAGGCGACTTATGGAGGCCGACCGGTGCCGAGGCAAAGCGTAGCATTGGGGGAGCAGTCTGCGCAGGTGGTGTCCGCATAACGGACCAAGTTCAGGCGCGAAGGGCTAACGGCACAAGATAGCCAACGGCTGGAAAACACACCCAGCCAACCAAGCCAAAAACCTAACGCCCTGCGTCGCCCTGCAACGGTTGTTATGTGGCTAAAGACTGACGCGATACGAAACCTACCAAGAAACCACAGCAATAGCCAACCGGCACCCCCTTCAATGCCAAACCGCCCGATGGCGAGATGACGAGACAGACGGCCTCATGGACAATAAGCCCGCTGCCGACCGGCACCTGATCAAAGACGACCCTGGGCCGGCGAGGCCGTCAAGACGGCCCACCCAACCGAAGCCGCAACACATGGCTGAGGACGGCCTCCCAATCCCTGCCGGCCCCAAGCGGCTGGCGTGCCACATAACGGACCAAGTTCAGGCGAACTGGGCTGAGGGGAAATTACGAAATCGCGCACAAAAACACTCGCCTGGATGCGACTGCAACACCTAACGCCCTGGTTCGCCTGAAACGGTTGTTATGCACCCGATCCCTGCGTTGTGGCCGACATAACATCTAATATGCAGATCATTAATGTCTGATGCGCAGAGCTTACTGGAGATCAAGGGGATAAACTTTCAGGAAGTGAGGTCCCGATTCAAGATGACACGCAACTCCCAAGCCGGTAGCGGCTCAAGAAGCACCAATTATAGACTTTCCGGCACCTTTGTTTAGAAAATGGCATACTTTAAAGTAAAACCCGTTATGTATATATTGATCGCTTAGTTACACATTTTCTAATCTACGAGTGAGGGTCATATGACACGGAATACAGTTATGTCACCGGTCAATTTCGTTCTACTTTGCTTCATCCTCTTATCCGCAAGAACCGTCCATGCTCAAGACACCGGCTGCTTCACCGTAAACTTCGAGACGATTCCGGGGGAGCAGGTAGCCGAGGGACTGCTCATCGACACCCAGTTCGAAAGTGATCTCGGTATCTCCTTCGTTCTCGAAGACGGTACTGTGCCCCGTCTCGCCGAAATCGGTACGCCGACGACGGCGTTCGAACCCAGGGATACACCCGAAGAGGACCAGGGTATCGGCTCCTTCTTCTTGACCGATGACGGAGAACTCACCAGTGGCAATGCTTCTCCGCTGATCGTCACCTTCTCTCAGCCGGTCGATAGCGCCGGTGGTGTCGTACTCGACATCGACTTTACTGAGACATTCACCATTGAGGCGCGGGATAATTCGGAGCAGGTGCTCGAACAGATTATCATCACAGCAGGTGATGATAGCACCGGCGATGGGATAGCGACGCCCTGGTCATTTGCTCGGGAAATGCCGGATGTGGCCTCGATCCGGTTCGAAGGGGTGCGCCCTTCAGGTCGTTTCGGATTGGGCTTCGACAACTTCACAACTTGCGCACCGGCTCGGTCCACGGCAGTTGAAGCCATTGATCTGCCTGCCACCTTTTCGCTGGGACAAAACTACCCGAATCCATTTAACCCATCAACGACCATAGCCTACGAGGTTTTTGAGACATCCCATGTACGCCTGGAGGTATATTCGATGAACGGACGCCAACTCACCGTTCTGGTTAACCAGACCCTTCCCCCGGGGCGATATCAGGTGCAGTGGATACCCAAGGAACTGACTAGCGGAACGTATCTCTACCAGATGATAGCGGGTAACTTGAATCGTACACGCCTTCTCACGCTTTTGAAGTGATTGGGAAAGGGCACTCTTGCTCATATGCCCAAGGCTGTGTGGCAACTATCTAACGGCGTGTATCAATACACATTCGGTCGATATATAGCCTCTGAAAGTCTGCTTTGCAAAATGATCGATAGCGCAACGCGGGTGCATAACGGCCCAAGTTCAGCCGACCCGGGCTGAGGGGAAACGACAAAAGCCGTGCACCAAGTCACTCGCCTGGGTTCAGTCTGAACGACCAACGCCCTGGGTCGGCTGGAACGGTTGTTATGCGGCTAAAGCCAGAAGCGCCCTCAAAAACACAAAAATAACTGACCACCAACCGGCTCCGTATGCCAAAGGCTACTGGCCGGCCGGCGGCGGGGCCGAGAAGAGGTCCGGCCCCAACCGAAGGCAAGCCTGATAAACCGGCAGCCGATTCAATACCACGCGGAGCCGGCGAGGTCAAGAGACGGCCCCCCTGACCGAAGCCGCCAGAGACCACAAAACAGGGCTATTCGTCGATGCCGACCTCTAGCGGATGGCGTGCCGCATAACGGCCCAAGTTCAGGCGCACACGGGCTGAGGGCAGAAAATATATAACGGCTGCAAAACACACTGCCCAGATACAGACAATAACCCTAACGCCCTGGGTCGCCTGGTACGGTTGTTATGCGCCGATCGTTTAGGACTAGAAAATTCAACTCTCTATTTCACAACGGTTAGAAGCCGGTACGCTACTTGTTCAGCAGTTTTCAAGTATCCCACATACTGACCCGCTGACCACGTTGAGATATCTATTTGGTGTGTATGTGTTCCTGCTTCGAGTGGTCCAAGAGCCTGTTTAGTCACTTGGCGACCTAGCATATCGTATATAGTCAATGATAATTCCTGGGTGCTTTCAGCCAAAATGATTTGCAACGTAGTTAATTCCGAAAAAGGGTTAGGGTAATTGAGTAACGATATACCGGATACTGAGGGCACATGACCGTCTTCATTTTGAACGGGTGGCGGCGGTGTAAATAGAGCCTCTGTAAACTGGGGAAAGCAAATATCATATGATACTCCTGGCTGCCCATCTACCATCGGTCCCATCCTTTCACCGGCAATTGCAGAACCAATTTCGGTAAGGTAGGCACACAAATCTTCAGAGCGGTTCATTACTTCTTGTGGAATATACTCCCCAGCTACTGCCAGAAAACCTGATAATGCAGCGGCGGCTGATGAACTACCACCAATATTTCGAAGAGTAAACTGTCCACCATCGAAACCAGCACTCAATATTGAAGTCCCTGAAGCAAAGAGATTACCCCAAGATGCTGAAGCAGCATTTTCATGTATATCGATTTCACCAAGTTGAGTTACGCCGCCCCATGATGCACTTAATGCCCCCTCAACACATGCAGGTGCTGGAATAGTGTTAATGGAATAGAGATTTCCTGCTGAAGCACTAATCATAATACCGGCATCCCGAAGGAGTTGAAACCAATGTAGATAGCCTCCATTAACCTGATGACATTTTTCTCTAGTAGTGTGTCCAATACTAGCGAGACTTAGGTTAATGACAATATGTTGGCAATGATCACCATAATATCCAGTACGCTTCTTCAGTAAGACATCCTCAAGGGCAGCCAATATATCTGTATCAACTGCTCCCATCGTTGATCGATCCTCACGAAATACTTGATATGCTAGTATCTTCGCTCGTTTTGCTACTCCGCCTTCAAAATTTTGAGCGTCCTTTGTCCAATCATTGCCTGCTGCAACTCCAGCCATAGCTGTGCCATGTGTGCAAGCTTCAAAAGAGGTGCAAGCAGCTCCAGTTGCATTCCCATCTGTATCGTACTCACACAGTGAAGTAGCCGTTTCATGTTCGTAAGTAGTTACTGAAAAACAAACACTATCTAATATCTTGTCCTCGAAAACTGGATGCTCCAAATGAATACCAGTGTCAAAGATGGCTATACAACTGTCTTCGCCGAGATAGCCCCGCGTCCAAGCCTCTGCTGCTTGAACTTCTTTTAAGAGTTTGTTGGAATGAAGAGAGAGATTAGCGGCATCTGCATCAGTTGGGTATAGGATCTTTTCTTCCTGTATGTAATCTACTCGACCAATCTGCTGAAGATGCTTCAGTATTGTTAACCCAGCATTATTCGCCGTAACTGTGATGGTCGGCTGAGTGCGAAGAAACTTATTCCCTATCGAAAAGAAAACGCCTCGAGAATCTATTATTCTGCTATTGTGAATGTACTCTCTAAATTCTGCGACAGCCTCGGCACTAGATTGCTCTAATGCCAAGACATCAAAAGAGGAGGATATGGAAGTTTTTGCTTGTCCAGGCTGTGCGATTTGAACGATATAGGTTTTTATTTCAGAGTGCTGTCCAACAACGCTCTTTGGCATTATTGCTGCCAAGAACATGATCCATATGATGAGACGTGCATACATATTAGTAAAATTGAATTTCGGCATCCTTGCTTGATCGAAAATACGTATAACTTGCAGTATTTCAAAATAGCTAAGATATTACCCGTCAAGTCATTCAGAAATATCTCTAGGCGCATAACGGCCCAAGTTCAGGCGCGCAGGGCTAACGGCACAAGATAGCCAACGGCTGGAAAACACACCCGGCCAACAAAACCAAAACCCTAACGCCCTTAGTCGCCTGGAACGGTTGTTATAACGCTCCATGAGCGCAACCAGTCAAACTTGGACAAATCATAATACCTGATTCAGCTACTACAACTCAGGAACTATTCTCCAGATTTCGTATTTCAGTCTTGCCAACTATAGTTTACATACCTGAACATGCCTTTAGAAGCACGACCTAGACGAGTAGAAATCTACGTCGATGAAGACGGTAAAGAACCCTACACCCGCTGGCTGAAACGGCTACGCGATAGGCGAACGAAAAACCGCATCATTCAACGTGTTCGCCGTATCAAACTTGGCAACTTCGGAGATCATAGGGCTGTGGGCGAAGGAGTCTACGAATTACGATTATTCTTCGGCTCAGGTTATCGGGTTTACTTTGCTGAAGCCGATAACACGCTGGTCATTTTGCTTTGTGCAGGAGATAAGACAAGCCAGCAGCAGGATATTGAACGGGCTAAATACTACTGGAAACAATATCAGGAGAGTTAACATGGCTAAATCAACGCGCAGCTACGATGACTTGCTTGTGGAGCACTTGAAAGATCCAGAAGAAGCTCGGATTTATCTCGAAGTAGCCATTGAAGAGTATGAACAGGATGGTGATAAGGCAGCCTTCTTGTTAGCCTTGCGAGATGTCACTGATGCTCAGGGTGGAATCGGGCAATTGGCTAAACGAACCAAGCTGAGCCGACAGAGCTTGTACAAGGCACTTTCACCCCGAGGAAATCCCCGATTGAACACAATCGGCAGAATTCTGCATGGGCTTGGTTTCCGGCTAGCAGTTGAGCCGTTAGAAAGTATAGGATAAGTACGAATTGATTTCTTGCGTCAAAGAAATCTTAAACTGCCATAGGTGAGCGTTATAACGGACTAAGTTCAGGCGAACCGGGCTAGAGGCACACCAATTCGGTCGCGCACAAAGTCGCATACACGAAGTCGCAAGTGCTACGACTGCCGCCCTGTGTCGCCTGGAACGGTTGTTATATGCCGTCAGCTTCCCACCTTATTGTAAGCAGCCTCAATGTACGGTTTGGCCATTTCTAAATCAGCTTCACTACTCATGGATAGTTCAAGATCACCCGTGCCAGAATGGCCGATATTCGTTACATCCCTTGCATTCTCTGGCAGCGAGTTAAACTGTTTAGGTTCTACTTTGAGGAATAATAATAGACGTTGTTTTTGAACTTCAACGCAGGCAATATTCTGGGATATCTTGTAGGCGATATAGTGCTTCTTTGGAACCTCCTCGATAGCTGGGTCCAAGTTTATGATGAATTCTTGCACCAATAGGAGTAGGTTTTTGATTTTTTCTGATCTGCCTTCAAAGTGTTCCTCAAAAGTGTAGACTCCAGTTGCTCGTGTCATTGCTGCTTTTTTGCCTGCGGCAACCATCACTGGGTCTTTTTCCTTCTCTCGAACACTCATGGAAGAGGTTGTATCAACAGAACGTTGATATACGGTCTCCAAGAATACTGTAGAATTTTCAAAGAGTCTGTATCGCCACAATTCTATATTAATACCCATTACTTCAACCGCAAATATATCGTACTTTTTGTAGTCTGGGGCAATACAGATTACACGTATGGATGTCCAATCAACTATTACATCTGGGCCTAACGCATTTTGAGCTGCCTTTTCAAAGTCACCTTTATGATCTTGTAACCAGTGAAGGTAAAACAGGCTTTGGTTAACCAACTCTGAGGATTTGACTTTTTTATACTCGATAATGACCGGGTTGTTGTCTTCTGATAGTGCCAGCGTGTCAATACGACCAGAGTGAACAGACCCTGTTGGAAATTCGGACTGCACAAAGCGACAGTTAAAAATAGGAATAAGATTGGATTCGATGAGCAATTGAAGCTCTTTCTCTCTGTTAAAGTTGCGCTGCCGTATTGGCGTTAACGACTGGCCTCTGATTTGAAATATCGGCATCTATGTTGGATTATAATGTTACAGCAATAATAAGGCATATAACGGACCAAGTTCAAGTGCGCAGGGCAACGAGCAGAAGATAACCAAAGACTGAAAAACATGCCCACCTACCAAAGCCAAAATCCCTAACGCCCTGAGTCGCTTGTAACGGTTGTTAGGCGGCACCGACGGCGACGAACCCATTCCCTTGAAATGCATCAACTGAGTACCCCGAGCACGCTGACAGACGCGCCCACATGCCAGCACCGGCCTGACTCAAAAGGGCAGTGCCGCACCGTTGGTGACGCGCACCCTTCATCTCTTCAGTGCGCCGGTACGCGGCATCAAAAGCCGTGCACAACAAGACTGCGCCCACTGAGACGAGCCCACGGCCGAGGTTCACCCTTTGAGCGTCTGATCACAGCCCAGGCCCCTAAGCCAGAGTTAGCGCAGGTGGTGTCCGCATAACGGCCCAAGTTTAGCTGCGCAGGGCTGGGGGCTCACGATTTCGGTCGTGCACAAAGTCGCACGCACGAAGTCGCAAGTGCAAACAACAACGCCCTGAGTCGGCTAGAACGGTTGTTATGCGGCTAAAGACAGACGCGAACCAAAACCTAACAAGAAACCACGGACAAAGCCAACCGGCAACCCTTCAAGGCCCAACCGCCGACTGGAGAGATGACGAGACAGACGGCTCTGGGGACAACAACCCCAATGCCGACCGGCACCGGTTTCAAGTCGCCTCTGGGCCGGCGAGGCCGTCAAGACGGCCCACCCAACCGAAGCCGCAACGACTGGTTGAGGAGAGCAAAACGTGAGGCCAACCCCAAGCGGCTGGCGTGCCGCATAACGGACAAAGTTCAAGTGCGCAGGGCTGAGGCCGAAACATAAAGGGCGGCTGGAAATCACATACACTTCAAACGGCAAAACCCCAACGCCCTGAGTCGCTTGTAACGGTTGTTAGGCGGCACCGACGGCGACGAACCCATTCCCTTGAAATGCATCAACTGAGTACCCCGAGCACGCTGACAGACGCGCCCACATGCCAGCACCGGCCTGGCTCAAAAGGGCAGTGCCGCACCGTTGGTGACGCGCACCCTTCATCTCTTCAGTGCGCCGGTACGCGGCATCAAAAGCCGTGCACAACAAGACCGCGCCCACTGAGACGAGCCCACGGCCGAGGTTCACCCTTTGAGCGTCTGATCACAGCCCAGGCCCCTAAGCCAGAGTTAGCGCAGGTGGTGTCCGCATAACGGACCAAGTTCAAGTGCACAGGGCAACGAGCAGAAGATAACATATTGCTGGAAATCACACCCATCAAACCAAGCCGAAAACCCCTAACGCCCTGAGTCGCTTGTAACGGTTGTTAGGCGGCACCGACGGCGACGAACCCACTTACCTTGAAACACGACACCCGAGCACCCCGAAGACGCTGACTGACGCGCCCACATGCCAGCACCGGCCTGGCTCAAAAGGGCAATACCGCACCGTTGGTGACGCACACCCTTCATCTCTTCAGTGCGCCGGCACACGCCCACCAAGCACCAGCACCGGAGAGGATCACCCTGACCGAGGCGACTTCTTCATCGAGGCCGACCCCATGAGGTGCCGAGGCAAAGCGTAGCATTGGGGGAGCAGTCTGCGCAGGTGGTGTCCGCATAACGGACAAAGTTTAGCTGCGCAGGGCTGAGGGTATTCGATTTCGGTCGTGCTGAAAGTCGCACGCACGAAGTCGCAAGTGCAAACAACAACGCCCTGAGTCGGCTAGAACGGTTGTTATGCGGCTAAAGACAGACGCGAACCAAAACCTAACAAGAAACCACGGACAAAGCCAACCGGCAACCCTTCAAGGCCCAACCGCCGACTGGAGAGATGACGAGACAGACGGCTCTGGGGACAACAACCCCAATGCCGACCGGCACCGGTTTCAAGTCGCCTCTGGGCCGGCGAGGCCGTCAAGACGGCCCACCCAACCGAAGCCGCAACGACTGGTTGAGGAGAGCAAAACGTGAGGCCAACCCCAAGCGGCTGGCGTGCCGCATAACGGACCAAGTTCAAGTGCACAGGGCAACGAGCAGAAGATAACATATTGCTGGAAATCACACCCATCAAACCAAGCCGAAAACCCCTAACGCCCTGAGTCGCTTGTAACGGTTGTTAGGCGGCACCGACGGCGACGAACCCACTTACCTTGAAACACGACACCCAAGCACCCCGAAAACGCTGACTGACGCACACACATGCCAGCACCGCATACGCAAAATCCAGCGACGACGGTTGGCTGTGGCGCGCTCCTTTCATCTCATCAGTGCGCCGGCACACGCCCACCAAGCACTAGCACCGGAGAGGATCACCCTGACCGAGGCGACTTCTTCATCGAGGCCGACCCCATGAGGTGCCGAGGCAAAACGTAGCATTAGGGGAGCAGTCTGCGCAGGTGGTGTCCGCATAACGGACAAAGTTCAGGCGAACGGGGCTGAGGAGAAAATACCAAAATCTAGGGCACAAAGTCACTCGCCCCATTGCGACTGCAACGCCTAACGCCCTGGTTCGCCTGTAACGGTTGTTAGGCAGCACGCGGCCGAACGGCTACCTCTACTGTCAATCCTGCACGCGATAGCAGTACGATCAACTTGTCAATACTAAAACGATCCACCGCTCCCGTCATCAAGTTGCTGATCCGCGGCTGCGTCTCGCCAAAATAGGACGCTGCCTCAGCCTGGGTCCAACCCTGATCCTGAATAAAACGGTGCAAATCCAACATTAGGTCTGCACGAACTTTCAGGTTAGCAGCCTCTTCGGCTTCAAAGCCCAGGTCCTCAAATACGTTAGCACTACCTTTAACTACGCTCATGACTTTTCCCTCTGTTGTCGATATCGCTGCATCTCTTTGTATCGCTGTTGCCCAATCTTGATGTCCTTTGCCGATGTCTTCTGCGTTTTCTTACCAAAGGCATGCAGCACATAGACGGCCTCACGATGTTTGGCTACGTAGAAGATACGATAGATCTCCCCGATCCTAATCCGGATCTCATAAGCACCTTTACCCACTGTTGGCATGGGTTTAAAGTCTGCGGGGTTTTCTCCGCGCTGTAAGGCTCGGAGTTCGACACCAGCTTTGTAGCGGGCGGGTTTAGGAATCTTGCGCAGGTCTTCTCTTGCAGAACCGATCCAGAAGATGGGTTTATTGGGCATACGAATTATACCTGATCTGGCATATTAGGTTTCGCGAAGATGAGCAGGGCTTTATTCCCGCTGCTGCATAACGGACTAAGTTCAAGTGCGCAGGGCTGACAGCCGTAAGATAAAGGGCGGCTGGAAATCACACCCATCAAACCAAGCCGAAAAACCCCAACGCCCTGAGTCGCTTGTAACGGTTGTTAGGCGGCACCGACGGCGACGAACCCACTTACCTTGAAACACGACACCCGAGCACCCCGAAAACGCTGACAGACGCGCCCACATGCCAGCACCGGCCTGACTCAAAAGGGCAATACCGCACCGTTGGTGACGCACACCCTTCATCTCTTCAGTGCGCCGGCACACGCCCACCAAGCACCAGCACCGGAGAGGATCACCCTGACCGAGGCGACTTCTTCATCGAGGCCGACCCCATGAGGTGCCGAGGCAAAGCGTAGCATTGGGGGAGCAGTCTGCGCAGGTGGTGTCCGCATAACGGCCCAAGTTCAAGTGCGCAGGGCAGATGCCGAAACATAAAGGGCGGCTGGAAATCACATACACTTCAAACGGCTAAACCCTAACGCCCTGCGTCGCTTGGAACGGTTGTTAGGCGGCACCGACGGCGACGAACCCACTTACCTTGAAACACGACACTCCAGCACCCCGAAAACGCTGACTGACGCACACACATGCCAGCACCACACCCGCCCGAATCGACGACGACGCGAGGAAGTGGCGCGCTCCTTTCATCTCATCAGTGCGCAGGCACACGCCCACCAAGCACCAGCACCGGAGAGGATCACCCTGACTGAGACGACTTCTTCATCGAGGCCGACCCCATGAGGTGCCGAGGCAAAGCGTAGCATTGGGGGAGCAGTCTGCGCAGGTGGTGTCCGCATAACGGCCCCAGTTCAGCCGACCTGGGCTGAGGGGAAACCATGAAAGAACGGCAGAAAGTCGCACGCACGAAGTCGCAAGTGCAAACCCGAACGCCCTGGGTCGGCTGGAACGGTTGTTATGCAGCCAAGTCGCGCACGTGCAATATCTCACGTTCCTGCATCTGACGCACATCGCCTTGCTCAAGTGTGGCAACAGCTACCGTCTCGCCGGAGCCAGTCACAAACTCTACCTCCAAACCGACTCCACCACTGTAGATATGAACTACTGCGCCTATATCGCCAGCCTCAAGACCATACTCTGGCAATGCACGGAGCAATACTACCATCTCATGTTCTCTCATTGCATTCATCGTTTCGCTGGATAGGCCGTTACAAGTCGTGGGCTGTGTTCACCTGCCTCTATGATCCAAACCGTCTCCACAGCTACTTTAGAACCACTTGGCGTCTGTAATTTACCACGCACAACGTACTTTGTGCCATGGGCTGAGGTTTTTTCGGCAGCCACCTCATAGTTCTGAGCAATCAGCAGAAGACCCTCTTCGAGTTGGGCAACATATTTCTCATCGAAGCCTTGTGCCCGGAAAAAGCGAGCTTTTGACCGGCCGACCACATGCGACTGGGATAGCAAGTAGTCGGTGATCTTCTCAGGTGGAATAAATGCCTCAGTTCGATTGGGTAGATACATCTCACCCTGGCTTTGCCTTTTCGATTTACGGGTTTAGCAGCAAGGATAGTAAGGCGCTGTTAAAGCTGCAACAGGGCACTTCAAATATCATCTCTGCTGGATGCAGGTTGCTCCCGCTTCTTTTGTCGAAAATAGAGCAGCATCTGTAGCCCACAGGTAGAACCAACAGCAACAGTAGATAGGCAAGAGATCAAAAGGCGGCCCGTGCCATGTCGCTGTTTCTCAAAAAAGCGTAAATGCCAAAACGTCGAGACAGAAACCAAGGCATCAAGGCCAAAGAAAGATAGTGCAGAGAGTTTCGAAGCTGCATAACGGCCCAAGTTCAGCCGACCCGGGCTGAGGGGAATCAAACCGAAGATCGGCACCAAGTCACTCGCCCGGGTTCTTGCTGTACGACCAACGCCCTGGGTCGGCTGGAACGGTTGTTAGGCTGCGCACCGCGAGGATGTCTACACAATTTACAAACCATTCTTTGCTCAAAGTTGCGACTTTCAAGAAACAGAATTATACTTACATGTATTGCACATATACCTTTATCCGAAAAAGGATATCTCCTGAAAGAACAAGCAAATGCTGTATCGAAGGAAAGTGATTCTTGCCCTTGTCCAAGCACTCGGAGATCGAGCCTCAAAAACTGATTTTCAGAAGCACCTCTTCCTCTATACGCGATCCCAAGAGGAACCGGCATACGATTTCTTCCCCTACAAGTACGGATGCTATTCCCTGGTAGCCGAATCTGACCGTCAAACCCTGGTTAAACAAGGTCGTCTAAAGGAAGGTGACGTTTGGGCACGCCCTCGGAATGACGACTACGCTAAAATAATACGAACTTCGGACCGAGATGCCTTGATCCAACACCTCAACGAATTTGGAAACCTATGGGGCGATGCTCTCATCCAGTATGTATATAGGAAGTATCCCTATTATGCGATCCACAGCACCATTGCCGAGAAATTACTTTCCAGTACTGATTTAATATCGATAGCCGCGGCTCGGCCTCAGACAAACGATCCAGCATTACTGACCATTGGCTATGAGGGAAAAAGTATTGAGTCATATTTAAATGAACTAATCGTCCATAACGTTGATATTCTGTGCGATGTACGCAGGAATCCATTAAGCCGCAAATATGGCTTTTCGAAACGCAGTCTACAACGGTTTGTAGAGACTGTGGGAGTTGGTTACGAACACCTACCTAATTTGGGCATAGAATCTTCTAGGAGAAAGAGCTTGAACACCCAAGAAGATTACGATCATCTTTTCGATGAATATGAAAGAGAATCCCTGCCCAATTGCGCTGTTGATTTAAACAGGATTATTAGTTGGTTAGAGGAGGGGAAGCGTGTGGCTTTGACCTGTTTTGAATTACATCATACACAATGTCACAGAGGCCGCGTCGCCAAAGCCATAACTGAGAACCCGAAATGGCTGCACACTTTGCTACACATCTAGAACCGCAACGAAAACGGGTACTCATCGCCGTTAAGGCGTATCCTCTGCCATCTCGTTCATATACCGAGCTGGTATGTACGGCCGGTGTGCTAGAGGACGGCTCATGGATACGTATTTACCCGGTACCTTTCCGGTTTCTGTCAGACGAGAAACGATACAAGAAATACCAATGGATAGATATAGACCTCATAAGACATACTAGCGACCATAGACCGGAGAGTTATCGTCCTGTGCATCCAGATCTGTCCGATGCTGAAATTGTAGATTTTCTTGACACGCGCGATAAATGGCGGGAAAGACGAAAGTTTTGTTGCCAAGATGTCTATACATCGATTACAAAGCTGATCAATGACTCCAAAAAACCGCAGTGGAAGTCGCTGGCCACCTTCAAGCCAACACGGATTCTTGATCTCCTTGTAGATCCCGTTGAACGTGAATGGAAAGATGAATGGCTGGAACTTAGAAAGCAAGGGGATCTGTTCGCTTCTACTCAAGACAAACATGCAGCACCTATAAGAAAGCTTCCCTATAAATTTCGATACAGAATGGTGGATGAGGAAGGCAAAGAATCTAAGCTGATGATTGAAGATTGGGAAATAGGTGCTTTGTACTGGAATTGCTTGAAGCAGGCAGAGGGCGACGAATCTGTGGCAATTGAAAAGGTAAGACAGAAATATTTGGATACCTTTCGCAAGAAAGACCTCCACCTTTTTCTTGGCACAACTCAAAGGTACCACGGTAAAGCACGAAATCCATTTGTGATCATTGGCGTCCTTTATCCCCCTCCGGACCCTGCATATTCCGACACATCTCGTCCAGTGATTCCGATTGATCCCGTCCACCGATTCCGACGCATCTCGTCCAGTGATTCCGATTGATCTCGTCCACTAGCCAGACGGTGTGACAATCTTGGCAACTGGAGCATCAGAGACGAACCAACGACGCTGACAAACTCCGCTGATTCACAGCGGTTATGTGCATGGTCTTGTGTACCCGGCCCCCGGCCGGTGCCTTTCACTAACCATGCCTCATCATGCCGACTCCGCGTTTGTCTATGCGTAAGATCAAAGAGATTCTTCGACTCAAGTATCAATGCCAACTCAGCCATCGAAAGATTGCCCAATGCCTAGGGACATCGCATTCGACCATTGGCGATTATGTCCGACGTGCGGCTATCGCCGGATATACATGGCCCCTGCCGGAGTCGCTCACCGAAGCAGAACTTGATGCCCAGCTTTTTAAGCCCAATACAACCAATACTAAACGACCTACGCCGGATTGGGTCTGGGTACATAAAGAGCTACGTGGCAAAGGCGTTACCTTGGCGCTCTTGTGGCAGGAGTACAAGCTGCAATATCCTGATGGCCTGCAATACAGCAGGTTCTGTGATTACTACCGTAGCTGGCGCGGACAACTCGACCTGGTCATGCGACAAGATCACAAGGCCGGTGAGAAGCTCTTTATCGATTATGCGGGCATGACCGTCGGGGTCATTGATCCGCAAACAGGCCAAGAGCGTCAGGCCCAAGTCTTTGTGGCCGTGCTCGGAGCCAGCAACTATAGCTACTGCGAAGCAACATGGACACAATCTTTGCCAGATTGGATGGCCTCACATGTTCGGGCCTTTGCCTTTTTTGGTGGTGTACCAGAACTCGTTATCCCGGATAACCTCAGATCTGGCGTTGACAAAGCCCACCGATATGAACCGGAACTCAACCGGACGTATGCTGACCTAGCCCAACATTATGGCGTGGCCGTCATGCCAGCACGGGTACGTAAACCTCGTGACAAAGCCAAGGTCGAAGCCGGCGTTGGCATCGTAGAACAACAGATCTTGGCCCCGCTTCGCCACCGACAGTTCTTCAGTCTTGATGACCTCAACGATGCTCTAGCCGAAGGCCTTCAACGGCTCAATGAACAACCCTTCCAAAAACTGCCTGGTTCACGTCGAACGCAGTTTGAACAGTTCGACCAACCGGTGCTCAAGCCGCTGCCCGAACAGCCATATCTATACGCAGAATGGAAGAAGGCCCGTGTCAACGTCGACTGCCATATTGAGCTTGACCGACATTACTACAGTGTGCCGTATCAACTGGTTAAAAAACAGTTGGATGTCCGATATAATGCCCACACCGTTGAGTGCTTCCATAAAGGAACTCGGGTAGCCTCGCATCTACGCAGTCCTTATCAAGGTCGCCACACCACCAATAAGGCCCATTTACCACGTTCGTTCCGCGAATATGCCAGTTGGACACCCGAGCGGATCATGGATTGGGCGGCCAAGATCGGCCCACATACTCGGCAATGGACACAAAAGGCCATCGAATCACGTGCCCACCCCTTGCAAGCCTATCGCAGTTGCTTGGGCGTGTTGCGGCTGAGTAAAGCCTATGGGTCAGACCGGCTGGAGGCCACCTGCCGACGGGCTCTAGCTCTACAAAGCTATAGTTATCGATCCATTGAGTCGATTCTAAAAAAAGGCCTTGACCAACTCCCTTGTGAACCCACTACTGAAGAATTACCCCCGATCCAACACCGCAATATTCGTGGGCCGGGCTACTACCGTCGAGAACCCACTGAGCCTCAGTGGGCGACCCCTAACCCGTCGTCACTGCTGGAATCCGGCATAGCTACAGGTGATGGCACAACCTTAGAGGTGTATGCTACAACATCCAACCTTCGACAAACTCCAACGACTGCGACTAACCGGCATGATCGCGGCCTGGAAGGAACAGAGTGAACTCCCCGAGATTGGCCAACTGAGCTTTGAAGAACGTCTCGGCCTCCTAGTCGATCGTGAACTCACTGAACGCGAATCGCGCAAGCTCAAAAGCCGACTCCGGGCCGCCAAACTTCGGCAACAAGCCTGCTTCGAAGATATTGATTATCAGCATAAAAGAGGTCTTGACCGCTCCTTGGTCCAGCAACTCGGTACAAGCACTTGGATCCAAAAACGTCACAATGTGCTCATCACCGGGCCGACGGGGATCGGCAAGAGTTACTTGGCTTGCGCCTTGGCCCATAAGGCATGTTTGAACGGCTTCCGAAGCCACTATTACCGGCTCCCGTCCTTGCTACATGAACTCAAAATCGCACGCGGTGATGGCCGCTACAGCCAGTTGATGAAACAGCTGCTCAGGGCCGATGTGCTAGTCTTGGATGACTGGGGCTTGACGACCATCCGGGCCGATGAACAGCGTGAACTCCTCGAAGTCTTAGAAGATCGCTATGATCGGAAATCAACCATTGTCACCAGCCAGTTCCCGTCGGATCAGTGGTTCGAGACGATGTCAGATCCGACGCTGGCCGATGCCATTCTAGATCGGCTCATCCACAATGGCTACAAACTCTTACTTGATGGTGAAAGTATGCGAAAACAGTACAGCGACTTGCTTGAAAGCGAGCCGTTGCTTACCTAATAGGGTCAGCGTCGCTGCGCTCCGATTAAGTGGACGGCATCAGTCGGATTAAGTGGACGGGATCGTCGGAATATGCAGACCCCCAATATCGGCTATTCGAGTAAAAGCGTAGCAAAGCAGCCTAACGGACTAAGTTTAGCTGCGCAGGGCTGGGGGCTCACGATTTCGGTCGTGCACAAAGTCGCACGCACGAAGTCGCAAGTGCAAACAACAACGCCCTGAGTCGGCTAGAACGGTTGTTATGCGGCTAAAGACAGACGCGAACCAAAACCTAACAAGAAACCACGGACAAAGCCAACCGGCAACCCTTCAAGGCCCAACCGCCGCATGGCGAGATGACGAGACAGACGGCTCTGGGGACAACAGGCCCAATGCCGACCGGCACCGGTTTCAAGTCGCCTCTGGGCCGGCGAGCAAGACAAGACGGCCCACCCAACCGAAGCCGCAAAGACTGGTTGAGGAGAGCAAAACGTGAGGCCAACCCCAAGCGGCTGGCGTGCCACATAACGGACAAAGTTCAGGCGCGTAGGGCAACAGCTGCAAGATAACCAAAGACTGCAAAACACATACATCCGAACAAGCCCAAAACCCCAACGCCCTACGTCGCCCTGCAACGGTTGTTATGTGGCCTAAGACAGACGCGATACCAAACTTACCAAGAAACCATAGCTATATCCAACCGGCACCCTTTTCAATGCCAAACCGCCGGATGGCGAGATGACGAGACAGACGGCCCCAGGGACAACAAGACCGCTGCCGACCGGCACCTGATCAAAGACCACCCTGGGACGGCGAGGCCGTCAAGACGGCCCACCCAACCGAAGCCGCAACACATGGCTGAGACAAGCAAAACACCAATGCCGATCCCAAGCGGATGGCGTGCCACATAACGGCCCAAGTTCAGCCGACCTGGGCTGAGGGGAAACGACCAAAGCCGTGCACAAAGTCACTCGCCCCGGATAGGCTGCAACGACCCAAGCCCTGGGTCGGCTGCAACGGTTGTTATGCCGCACCACAAGCGAAATCACCAAATCCCGGACGGCAAGCAGAACACCCTACACCCAAAGCACCAGTACAAATACTGAGACAAAACCGCGCCCATGACCAGAGGCACAGCCCCCCACCCCACCCGAACGCTCAAACAGAGCCGGCACACCCACATGCCAGTACCGGCCCCGTGGGTGCAAAGCTGCCTCGCGCGAAGTGGGACGGAAAGGAGGGTGCCGCGCACGCCATCGAGGAGTCCCGGGCACGGCATCGGGTGTGTTCTCGATGACCGGCAAGACGAGGGCCGGGTGCTGCCCCCGGCGGCAGACCACCGGAGCCGGCACTGAGCTTTGGCCCCCATGCAGCGTTGCGATGCTGCCGCTAGTGTGACGGCATAACGGCCCAAGTTCAAGTGCGCAGGGCAACGAGCAGAAGATAACCAAAGACTGAAAAACATGCCCACCTACCAAAGCCAAAACCCCTAACGCCCTGAGTCGCTTGTAACGGTTGTTAGGCGGCACCGACGGCGACGAACCCACTTACCTTGAAACACGACACCCGAGCACCCCGAAGACGCTGACTGACGCGCCCACATGCCAGCACCGGCCTGGCTCAAAAGGGCAATACCGCACCGTTGGTGACGCACACCCTTCATCTCTTCAGTGCGCAGGCACACGCCCACCAAGCACCGGCACCGGAGAGGATCACCCTGACCGAGGCGACTTCTTCATCGAGGCCGACCCCATGAGGTGCCGAGGCAAAGCGTAGCATTGGGGGAGCAGTCTGCGCAGGTGGTGTCCGCATAACGGCCCCAGTTTAGCCGCGCAGGGCTGGGGGCATACCCTGGAGGTCATGCAGAAAGTCGCACGCACAACGTCGCAAGTTAAACAACAACGCCCTGAGTCGGCTAGAACGGTAGTTATGCAACACGCGAGACGCGACCAACAAAATACAACAAATCTAACGCCTCCCCTGACCAAAGCCCAAACAGTGAAGCTAACCTCAACACCGACAATGAAGGCCCAAAACCGCGCACGGCCTGAAAGCACACACGCCGGACCGGCGAGGTGAAAGAGACGGACCGGCCTCAACACGAAGCGCGATCTCCGACGGGCACAACACATGAGCCAAGCACTTGGCTGGCGAGTCGGGACGTGAGGTACCATGTGGGCCGACGCGGCAAATGTAAAACAGGGCAACCGTTTTCAATCACGCATCAGGACTGAGCATCTGAAGTAGCGAGACCTCGCGACTGGTGCCCCATCAGCCGAGCCTGGCCAAAACGAAACGAAGTCGCGAGGGGGCATTGAAACGGCCTCAGCCACATCGGCCGAGCAAAGCGTTGAGCGTGGTTGTATAACGGCCCAAGTTCAAGTGCGCAGGGCTGACAGCCGTAAGATAAAGGGCGGCTGGAAAACACATACACTTCAAACGGCTAAACCCTAACGCCCTGAGTCGCTTGTAACGGTTGTTAGGCGGCACCGACGGCGACGAACCCACTTACCTTGAAACACGACACCCGAGCACCCCGAAGACGCTGACTGACGCGCCCACATGCCAGCACCGGCCTGGCTCAAAAGGGCAATACCGCACCGTTGGTGACGCACACCCTTCATCTCTTCAGTGCGCAGGCACACGCCCACCAAGCACCGGCACCGGAGAGGATCGCCCTGACCGAGGCGACTTCTTCATCGAGGCCGACCCCATGAGGTGCCGAGGCAAAGCGTAGCATTGGGGGAGCAGTCTGCGCAGGTGGTGTCCGCATAACGGACCAAGTTCAAGTGCACAGGGCAACGAGCAGAAGATAACATATTGCTGGAAATCACACCCATCAAACCAAGCCGAAAACCCCTAACGCCCTGAGTCGCTTGTAACGGGTGTTAGGCGGCACCGACGGCGACGAACCCACTTACCTTGAAACACGACACCCGAGCACCCCGAAAACGCTGACTGACGCACACACATGCCAGCACCGCATACGCAAAATCCAGCGACGACGGTTGGCTGTGGCGCGCTCCTTTCATCTCATCAGTGCGCAGGTACACGCCCACCAAGCACCAGCACCGGAGAGGATCACCCTGACCGAGGCGACTTCTTCATCGAGGCCGACCCCATGAGGTGCCGAGGCAAAGCGTAGCATTAGGGGAGCAGTCTGCGCAGGTGGTGTCCGCATAACGGCCCAAGTTCAGGCGCGTAGGGCTAACGGCACAAGATAGCCAACGACTACAAGACACACCCACCGAAAATGACAGAACCCCTAACGCCCTACGTCGCTTGCAACGGTTGTTATGTGGCTAAAGACAAACGCGATACAAAACATACCAAGTAACCACTGCCAATTCCAACCGGCACCCCTTCAAGGCCCAACCGCCGAATGGCGAGATGACGAGACAGACGGCTCTGGGGACAACAAGACCACTGCCGACCGGCACCTGATCAACGGAGCCTCTGGGCCGGCGAGCAAGACAAGACGGCCCACCCAAATGAAGCCGCAACACATGGCTCAGGCAAGCAAAACACCAATGCCGATTCCAAGCGGATGGCGTGCCACATAACGGCCCAAGTTCAAGTGCGCAGGGCTGATGCCGAAACATAAAGGGCGGCTGGAAATCACATACACTTCAAACGGCTAAACCCCAACGCCCTGAGTCGCTTGTAACGGGTGTTAGGCGGCACCGACGGCGACGAACCCATTCCCTTGAAATGCATCAACTGAGTACCCCGAAAACGCTGACTGACGCGCCCACATGCCAGCACCGGCCTGGCTCAAAAGGGCAATACCGCATCGTTGGTGACGCACACCCTTCATCTCTTCAGTGCGCAGGCACACGCCCACCAAGCACTAGCACCGGAGAGGATCACCCTGACCGAGGCGACTTCTTCATCGAGGCCGACCCCATGAGGTGCCGAGGCAAAGCGTAGCATTGGGGGAGCAGTCTGCGCAGGTGGTGTCCGCATAACGGACCAAGTTCAAGTGCACAGGGCAACCGGCACAAGATAACCAAAGACTGAAAAACATGCCCACCTACCAAAGCCAAACCCCTAACGCCCTGAGTCGCTTGTAACGGTTGTTAGGCGGCACCGACGGCGACGAACCCACTTACCTTGAAACACGACACTCCAGCACCCCGAAAACGCTGACTGACGCACACACATGCCAGCACCACACCCGCCCGAATCGACGACGACGCGAGGAAGTGGCGCACACCCTTCATCTCTTCAGTGCGCTGGCACACGCCCACCAAGCACCAGCACCGGAGAGGATCACCCTGACCGAGGCGACTTCTTCATCGAGGCCGACCCCATGAGGTGCCGAGGCAAAGCGTAGCATTAGGGGAGCAGTCTGCGCAGGTGGTGTCCGCATAACGGACAAAGTTTAGCTGCGCAGGGCTGAGGGTATTCGATTTCGGTCGTGCTGAAAGTCGCACGCACGAAGTCGCAAGTGCAAACAACAACGCCCTGAGTCGGCTAGAACGGTTGTTATGCGGCTAAAGACAGACGCGAACCAAAACCTAACAAGAAACCACGGACAAAGCCAACCGGCAACCCTTCAAGGCCCAACCGCCGACTGGAGAGATGACGAGACAGACGGCTCTGGGGACAACAACCCCAATGCCGACCGGCACCGGTTTCAAGTCGCCTCTGGGCCGGCGAGGCCGTCAAGACGGCCCACCCAACCGAAGCCGCAACGACTGGTTGAGGAGAGCAAAACGTGAGGCCAACCCCAAGCGGCTGGCGTGCCGCATAACGGACCAAGTTCAAGTGCACAGGGCTAACGGCACAAGATAGCCAACGACTACAAAATACCCCCACCGAAAATGACAGAACCCCTAACGCCCTGAGTCGCTTGTAACGGTTGTTATAACGCTCCATGAGCACACCTATCAAATCGTGGCATGTATGGACTTGCTGGAGTCCATTGGCTATCTCGAATATCAATTTCGGCCATACGCCACTCTAATGCTTCTACCAAATCCTCTGTTGGTCAAATCAGTCTGGAAACAATATATCATAACTGTTGTTACTTATTCTTACATACCCAGGCTCAACTTATAATCTCTCATACCATGCCTGAAGCCGTTCCCTATACCATTCCTGTTCCAGCCGAACTCGATGCCCTCATCCAGAAAAGAATGCAGACCGGCGGGTTCAATTCCAAGTCTGAATACGTGCGCTCTGCCATTCGTGCCGATCTCGAACGTGCTGCCAAACAGCAATTAGAACAGCACCTACTTACTGCCCTTGATCGGGGAGACTACCAAGATGCCCCTACTGTGCTTCAGGATTTACGTGACTATATTGCCGGTCAAGACTGATGCCACTTCGCATTGAGCGACAAGCCCAAGAAGACTTGAGGGCTGCCGCCGACTACTACCTCGACACAGCCGATGAAGACATTGCTATTCGCTTTGTCGATGCTGTCCATGCCACGTTTGAGCGTATTGAATATGCACCCCATGCGGGTTGGCTATACAGAGAACCATTGCAGCCTCGACTGGCAGGTCTTCGGGCTCGGCGGATAAAGGGATTTCCGTTTTTGATCTTCTACATAGTTGAAGGCCCTGATATTCTGGTCCTATCGATTTTGCATGAGCGGCGGGATTTGCCTGGAGCCTTGCAGGACCGATTTCCTTCCTGATAAGAGTAAGACCAACTGATGATTGCTCACCGTGATCCTTGACTACCATGCATTTTGATATGGATTTGGCACACCGCTTAATGGATCCATCGGTGAGCGTTATAACGGACCAAGTTCAGACGCACAGGGCTGAGGGCACACCTTGAGCGTCGCGCAGAAAGTCACCCGCACGAAGTCGCAAGTTAAACAACAACGCCCTGCGTCGCCTGGAACGGTTGTTATGTGGCCTAAGACAGACGCGACACGAAACTTACCAAGATACCACAGCTATATCCAACCGGCACCCCTTCAAGGCCAAACCGCCGCATGGCGAGATGACGAGACAGACGGCTCTGGGGACAACAGGCCCAATGCCGACCGGCACCTGATCAAAGACCACCCTGGGCCGGCGAGGCCGTCAAGACGGCCCACCCAACCGAAGCCGCAAAGACTGGTTGAGGTAAGCAAAACGTGAGGCCAACCCCAAGCGGCTGGCGTGCCACATAACGGCCCCAGTTTAGCCGCGCAGGGCTGGGGGCATACCCTGGAGGTCATGCAGAAAGTCGCACGCACAACGTCGCAAGTTAAACAACAACGCCCTGAGTCGGCTAGAACGGTAGTTATGCAACACGCGAGACGCGACCAACAAAATACAACAAATCTAACGCCTCCCCTGACCAAAGCCCAAACAGTGAAGCTAACCTCAACACCGACAATGAAGGCCCAAAACCGCGCACGGCCTGAAAGCACACACGCCGGACCGGCGAGGTGAAAGAGACGGACCGGCCTCAACACGAAGCGCGATCTCCGACGGGCACAACACATGAGCCAAGCACTTGGCTGGCGAGTCGGGACGTGAGGTACCATGTGGGCCGACGCGGCAAATGTAAAACAGGGCAACCGTTTTCAATCACGCATCAGGACTGAGCATCTGAAGTAGCGAGACCTCGCGACTGGTGCCCCATCAGCCGAGCCTGGCCAAAACGAAACGAAGTCGCGAGGGGGCATTGAAACGGCCTCAGCCACATCGGCCGAGCAAAGCGTTGAGCGTGGTTGTATAACGGCCCCAGTTTAGCCGCGCAGGGCTGGGGGCATACCCTGGAGGTCATGCAGAAAGTCGCACGCACAACGTCGCAAGTTAAACAACAACGCCCTGAGTCGGCTAGAACGGTAGTTATGCAACACGCGAGACGCGACCAACAAAATACAACAAATCTAACGCCTCCCCTGACCAAAGCCCAAACAGTGAAGCTAACCTCAACACCGACAATGAAGGCCCAAAACCGCGCACGGCCTGAAAGCACACACGCCGGACCGGCGAGGTGAAAGAGACGGACCGGCCTCAACACGAAGCGCGATCTCCGACGGGCACAACACATGAGCCAAGCACTTGGCTGGCGAGTCGGGACGTGAGGTACCATGTGGGCCGACGCGGCAAATGTAAAACAGGGCAACCGTTTTCAATCACGCATCAGGACTGAGCATCTGAAGTAGCGAGACCTCGCGACTGGTGCCCCATCAGCCGAGCCTGGCCAAAACGAAACGAAGTCGCGAGGGGGCATTGAAACGGCCTCAGCCACATCGGCCGAGCAAAGCGTTGAGCGTGGTTGTATAACGGCCCAAGTTCAAGTGCGCAGGGCTGACAGCCGTAAGATAAAGGGCGGCTGGAAAACACATACACTTCAAACGGCTAAACCCTAACGCCCTGAGTCGCTTGTAACGGTTGTTAGGCGGCACCGACGGCGACGAACCCACTTACCTTGAAACACGACACCCGAGCACCCCGAAGACGCTGACTGACGCGCCCACATGCCAGCACCGGCCTGGCTCAAAAGGGCAATACCGCACCGTTGGTGACGCACACCCTTCATCTCTTCAGTGCGCAGGCACACGCCCACCAAGCACCGGCACCGGAGAGGATCACCCTGACCGAGGCGACTTCTTCATCGAGGCCGACCCCATGAGGTGCCGAGGCAAAGCGTAGCATTGGGGGAGCAGTCTTCGCAGGTGGTGTCCGCATAACGGCCCAAGTTCAAGTGCACAGGGCAACGAGCAGAAGATAACCAAAGACTGAAAAACATGCCCACCTACCAAAGCCAAAATCCCTAACGCCCTGAGTCGCTTGTAACGGTTGTTAGGCGGCACCGACGGCGACGAACCCACTTACCTTGAAACACGACACCCGAGCACCCCGAAAACGCTGACTGACGCACACACATGCCAGCACCACACCCGCCCGAATCGACGACGACGCGAGGAAGTGGCGCACACCCTTCATCTCTTCAGTGCGCAGGCACACGCCCACCAAGCACTAGCACCGGAGAGGATCACCCTGACCGAGGCGACTTCTTCATCGAGGCCGACCCCATGAGGTGCCGAGGCAAAGCGTAGCATTGGGGGAGCAGTCTGCGCAGGTGGTGTCCGCATAACGGCCCAAGTTCAAGTGCGCAGGGCTGAGGCCGAAACATAAAGGGCGGCTGGAAAACACATACACTTCAAACGGCTAAACCCCAACGCCCTGAGTCGCTTGTAACGGTTGTTATGTGGCTAAAGACAGACGCGATACAAAACATACCAAGAAACCACAACAATAGCCAACCGGCACTCCCTTCAATGCCAAACCGCCGGATGGCGAGATGACGAGACAGACGGCCCCAAGGACAACAAGACCACTGCCGACCGGCACCTGATCAACGGAGCCTCTGGGCCGGCGAGCAAGACAAGACGGCCCACCCAAATGAAGCCGCAACACATGGCTCAGGCAAGCAAAACACCAATGCCGATTCCAAGCGGATGGCGTGCCACATAACGGACAAAGTTCAGGCGAACCGGGCTAAGGAGAAGGTACTAAAATCGTGCACCAAGTCACTCGCCCGGATGCGGCTGGAACACTCAACGCCCTGGTTCGCCTGTAACGGTTGTTATACGCCATAGTGCTGCGTACCGAATTTGACCGAGTTCAACTGGGGGATTGCCCGACTTAGGTGAAAGGCTAACCCCTTACCCCGTACAAGTTGAAACATTTCAAGCGCTCCGAGATTGATTTACTATGGAACCTGAGGACTATTTCAAACCGCTTTGGCCATGAAAACTTACACGGCTGTCGTTGAAAAAGACAAAGACACGGGCCTTTACGTGGGCTACGTTCCTGGTTTTCCCGGGGCACATTCCCAAGGTGAAACCCTTGATGAACTACACCAGAATATGCAAGAGGTGATCGAAATGCTACTCGAAGACGAGGCCCCGTCAGTTGAAACTGAATTCGTAGGTACGCAACAAATCGTCGTTGCATAGCAATGGGTAGGGCACCTGTACTCAAACCCCGTGAGGTCATCAAGATCCTACTAACCTTGGGTTTTGAAGAGGTTAGGCAACGAGGCTCTCATAAGCAGTTTCGTCATCGAGATGGGCGAGCAACGACAGTTCCGTTTCATAAAGGCCGTGACATTGCCCCGACGTTGCTTAGGAAGATTGCCCGCGATATTGGATTGACAATTGAAGAGTTTATAAGTCATCGATGAGTATAGTCGAACGAGTTAAAGACTCCTTACTTCTATGGGAAAGTGACCGCCTTGAAGGAGCCTTTCTCAACGCACTCATTGCAGTTGCTGCTACATCCAGAATACGCTACCCAGACCGAAAAACAACACGAGATCGGGAAGCCTTTGAACTATTTCTCAAAGACTCTATGAGCAATGTTCGACTCAGTATAGAGTTTCGTGGGACTATCCACACTGTCGAGCATATCCTATACAAGTGGCTCCGTTGTGAATTGGTACACGAGGGTAGCATACCAATCGACATTGAATTTACTGAAGATAACGACTTGTCAGTTCGAGCAGGAGGTGCACCAGAGTATATTCTCCGGCTTTCTCGCGGCTGGTTTCACCATCTGATTAACGCTGTGATGAATGCTCCTGAAAATTCAGCGTACTATTCAACCGTAAGCGAAGAGAGTAGCTAACCAATTGTTAAGTTCGTGGATGGGTCAGGCAGCCTTACTGCAATCGTTCGCCGCATCTACATTGCTTAATCAACCCTTTTTCCCCTAGCTCATTGGATCTTGATTTGACCGTTCTAACCTCAAACCTCAAGCACCTCATTTATGTTAATATGGGATCTGCGGTCAGCATTGATTCAAAGCGCGGCGATGGCGTATAACGGACCAAGTTCAGCCGACCTGGGCTGAGGGGAAACGACCAAAGTCGTGCACAAAGTCACTCGCCTGGGTGCGGCTGGAACACCTAACGCCCTGGGTCGGCTGGAACGGTTGTTATGCCGCACCTAGAGCGAGGGTGTTTCATAAAGTGTGTCAAAGGGTTTATTCTTAACAACCCAACCCTAACACACCATGAGCCCAAGAAGAAAACCCCAAAACAACACCTTCGATTTCGATCAATTTAAGCAACTGGCTAAAGAGAAGCTCCAAGCTGGCGGCACATTGCTTGGTTCAGATGGCGTACTGACACCCCTGATCAAGGAATTCCTCGAAGAAACCCTGGAGGCCGAACTCGATGTCCATCTCGATGAGCCGGGGCCGAAGAATCGCCGTAATGGCAAAAGCAAGAAAACCGTCAAGACGGCTCTTGGCCAAGTTGAGATCAAAACTCCGAGAGATCGTAATGCCAGTTTCGATCCCCAGATCATTGCCAAACGGCAAGGCCGACTGGGAACGGATCTCGACCGACAGATCATCGCCCTATACGCTCGCGGATCCAGCTATGGCGACATCCGGGACTACCTGGCTGAGATGTATGACCTAGAAGTCTCGACGGCGACCATTAGCCGGGTCACCGATAAGATTCTGCCCTTGCTTCAGCAGTGGCGTGACCGGCCCTTGGAGTCGGTTTACCCCTTTGTTTGGCTTGATGCTATCCACTACAAAGTCCGCCATGAGGGCCGGGTAGTGACCAAGGCCATCTACTGTATTATTGGCCTAAACCAGGAAGGCTACAAGGAACTCTTGGGCCTTTACATCGGCGAGAATGAAGGCGCGAAGTTTTGGTTACAGGTCTTGACCGATCTCAAGAATCGGGGCGTCGAGGATATCTTCATTGCTTGCATCGACAACCTTTCAGGTTTCGCCGATGCCATTGAAAGCATCTTCCCTCAGACGCAAGTACAACTCTGCATCGTACATCAGATCCGAAATAGCAGAAAGTACATCGCCTGGAAGGATGTCAAGGCGTTCATGCAGGATCTGAAACAGATTTACAAGGCTCGAACCCTTGAGGCCGCCGAGCACAACCTAGATAAACTCGAAGCCCGTTGGGGTAGCAAGTATCCGGTCGTCATCGACTCTTGGCGTAGAAACTGGCCACGTCTCTCGGTTTATTTTGCCTATGCACCTGAGATCCGTCGCGTAATCTACACGACTAATATTATTGAGGGCTTCCACCGGCAACTGAGAAAGGTGACGAAGACAAAGGGGGCCTTCAGTTCCGATGATGCCCTGATGAAGCTGCTGTACTTGGTTCAGGAGGAGGTCACGACCAAGTGGAAGCGACCGATTCACAACTGGAATATGACCTTGTCGCAGCTATCAATTATCTTCGGTGACCGACTCCGACTGGATCTATGAGCCGGATCCCTTTGACACACTTTATGAAACACTACCCCTAGAGCAGATACACCCAAACTTAGACCCCAATAATTTAATGCAGTACCGATTCGATTAACTTTCCAAATTGACTTTTTGGAGAATCAATACGAGCAGCAAATCAAGATGATCATGAAAGAGGCCTATGTCATTTCGATGTGTTGATGTTACTCTGTTATCGGGTCCCGGATAAGATCTTGGCTGTCAAGATTGATGAGTACGTTTGGCCTATATGAAAGTATATACGAATATCTGCACCACCAAAAACTATAAGACTATGGCCTTACGAATTTTTACGTAAAGCATAATCATTATACTTTATACAGGTGGACTACTGAAAAAGTTTGCTACTCTTCGATAATTGCTCTCGATTATCCTCACGTTATTATGACTACAATTTGGAATGGGAGACCTCTCACCCTCCAAATTAGGTCTTGACCACATTTTTTTTCGACGGTCACAATTGTGTTTTATTATGCAATCGCTCATAACAGTTCCCCAGCGTTTATTGGCTTGTACGAATCCGTGTCCATCTTCATATGGCTGACTCGAATCGGAGCCACAATGATGTCTGGCACCGATAATATGACCAATCTCGTGGGCTAAGGTGTAAGTATTTGTATTATTTGCAGCTCGATAGTCTACCACTGCGTAAGCACTATCTATCGGTGCCTCAATAGAAGCTGCCACTCCACGAGAATTAGTCTCATGAAGTAGTACGACTACGTCAGCTTTACTATTCTGCCGTAGAGTCTTTATATAGCTATTATTCATAAGTCTGATAACATCTGCATCAATATTATTTGTTACAGAAAAACTACGGGTACGATATGCATGGGCAAGTTCGATGCGAGCAGACAAATTGCTCTCAATAAATGTGGAGTTTGCAGTTTCGATAACTACTTGGATCCACTTTTTTATTGGAAAATTACGTTTAAAATATACTGCATCTGAGTATACAAAGAGTACACGAATTGGCACAACGCTATTCGATCTATAAAAATCGGAATCATAAAAGATACTATTTCCCCCTAATAGATTGGATTGGTCAGTCACAGTAATCGTGGAATCCCCAGGGCGAACATCAAAGTCATTTGAGTCTTCTGGTGGGAGTTGTTCATATAAAATGTACTCTGCATGAATTCCATTTACCAAGTGTCTTATTACATGTGTTTGACCATCAAGGAGAAAGGTGCCATATATTTGGTTGCCATCCACAACAAATAATGCCTCATTACCATCTTCGCCTCGCAAGTTTGACTCTGCAGTAAGGGTACCGAACTGATTTTCGTAAACCTTTAACTTTTCTAAGGTAATATCACCATTTTCGAAAAGAAAGTATAGGGAAGTATTGCCCCCGCTTTGCAGACTATCGACAGGAACAATAGAAAAGCTATTATCATGCTCGAATAGTGAGAATGAAGTTGTATCTTGTGGATTATTAAAGAGCATAAATCGAAGTAGGGCATCTTGATATTGCAACAGCTCAACGGGATTTGCATTTGATACCTGTTTGCTAATGTCTACAGCATCGTTAAAGGGCAAGGCATAATCTGGAAAAAACCTCACGGAATCGTCAATATAGTACTCCGTATATCCAAATTCTTCATTAAGTGTATCGTTGGGCTCGATTGAATAAGTAGCCAGGAAAAGAGAGTCCTTCACAAGAGATTCTATAAAAATATTATCATTCTCCAATGGGTGCAGTAATACTTGGTTTATTTGTTTGCTAGTTTCTCCAGCACATCCATTCAACAGTATGAATAGCAAGAATATTGAAGACATTACAAGTACCGAATTATTAGAGTAGTTCATAGCTATTGCTTTCTTATTTGCTGAATTAGCGATAACAGACTATTCGGGACGTGTTGACAATTAAGCGTAAACGCCGTTTTTGGCCCGTTTTCGGCCCACTCGGCGTTGCATTTCTCCTGAAATGCTACGGCATTGCAGTCAAAATGCGCCTTGATAGGACCAAAAACGGACTCAAAACCGCCTGTTAATCTAATTGTCAACACGCCCTAGAAGAAGCATTCTTGCAGACTTCTATAAGAAAGGGAGATTAATAGGTAGTCCTTTTAATGTAAACACAATGTAGCCAACAGTTTTTGTTTCTTTTATAATCACAGCGTCAATGTTGCTAATGTTTTCAGGAAGTGGGTCACCGACACTTAGATTCGACCCTAGCGCGCTAGGTAATTTTGCCCAGCCTACCCCTCCTCCAATGCGGAATTGACCTCCATTGAAGTCGAGAAAGAAGCCGGACATGAAATCTAGCAAGGGTGTTCCCTCATCTCCAGTGAGTCCAAATCCTAGCCCTGCACTCAGCACCACCTTATTTTGCTTGTCGAATGAAAATACTTTTCCAACAAACATAGCTCCTGGACGCACTATAGGTTTAATATTCTCGTCGGCTATCTTGGCAACTTTTCCATCTTTTACTTCAAACTCTGAAACTGCCCGAGTTAGTACAAAGAACGATGCAGGTACGAGTTCTAAATGAGGTCGACTTAAGCGCGGTTCGATTTTGACTGTAAATAGTGATTTTTCCCCTTTCTTCCATGATTTACGTTTACGTGCCGAGTCATATTCGGTCGCCTGTGCATTTAGTGTCACTGTTGTTGTGGTGTTGCTCACTTTTTCACACTGTTTCGTGTATTTGGCATTGAGAAAGCCGTCATATATGGCTTTTCGAACTGCAAGTAATGCCTCTACATAAGTGTCGAAGGCCTCGATAATCTTTCTACCTGGAACACTTCCAAATGTAATCTTTCCGTATTCCACTTGCTGCTGGATTAAATCTGACTTTGATTTTGAGATTTCACTAAGAACATTTCTGCGTTCATTCACTATGGTAGTGTACGAGTTAACACTACTCTTTATGTCCTGGAAACTAGTAGATTGACTGATATTTTTAATTGAAGACTCTGAGTCATCGATGCGTTTATCAAGCCCGAGTTGCGGGGGCTGCACACTCGTGTCTCCTCTCAATTTGTTTACTAACTCCTCAAGTATACCATCGAGATCTCCTATCTTCTTGTTTATAGCATTGAAATTCTCCTCAGATACGTAGACCAAAGCTTTCTGTTTAAGAGCAATGAGTTTATCCTTTGGATTATCCTTCAACAATAATAGAATTTCTGACTTTGCATTCTCAAAATTTGAAATGCCTTTTCCATTGTCATTTACTTTGTCATCAGGGGTATCTGAGGTATTAATTAAGTCTTTAGCTTTATCAATATTGTTCTTTAGGTTTTCTATCTCCGAAAAATACGCTTGCAAAGCATCAACTTTTCCAGAGCTAGTACCTCCACCATCTTTCTTGTTGCCCTCATTGTCTTGTAATTCAGGTGTTTGAACCCCCAATAGTCCTGAAAGCAGCGGAATTAATAGGTTCTGATTAGGGATAGACTGGTCAGGTTCAGCAGCCTCAGCCTTTGAGATGTAGGTATAGAGTACAGGATGTGCGTTTATGACGTTCAGACATACTGTACCACCCTCATCAAGATAAAGAGTAAAGCCACTATTGGTTTTTTTAACTGCTTCCCGTTCATCACTGTACTCATATTGAAGCGGATCAATTCCATCACTACTATGAAATAAGTTGATGGTTACAAGCTCCTGTGACCAGCTAATTCGTGGAGCAAAAATTGGAATCAGAATGAGGCAGATTGGATAAAGGGATTTATTCATGGGGATTGCTAGGTTAGTTTTCTTAGGTCCAGTATTGATCTCTTTGTGAAACTGAAAATGCTAGATCAATGGAGGAGGGAAAATAGTGGATTACTGATCGAATAGGTGGCACTGCTTCTGTACCGAAATTATAGCTAATGTACTGTTCTTACAAAAACATAGCAACATTTTAGCGATAAATAACAAATAATTGACTTATATACCAGCACAACACACGGTGGGCGGCATAACGGCCCAAGTTCAAGTGCGCAGGGCTGACAGCCGTAAGATAAAGGGCGGCTGGAAATCACACCCATCAAACCAAGCCGAAAACCCCTAACGCCCTGAGTCGCTTGTAACGGTTGTTAGGCGGCACCGACGGCGACGAACCCACTTACCTTGAAACACGACACCCGAGCACCCCGAAAACGCTGACTGACGCACACACATGCCAGCACCGCATACGCAAAATCCAGCGACGACGGTTGGCTGTGGCGCGCTCCTTTCATCTCATCAGTGCGCAGGTACACGCCCACCAAGCACCAGCACCGGAGAGGATCACCCTGACCGAGGCGACTTCTTCATCGAGGCCGACCCCATGAGGTGCCGAGGCAAAGCGTAGCATTAGGGGAGCAGTCTGCGCAGGTGGTGTCCGCATAACGGACCAAGTTCAAGTGCGCAGGGCAACGAGCAGAAGATAACCAAAGACTGAAAAACATGCCCACCTACCAAAGCCAAACCCCTAACGCCCTGAGTCGCTTGTAACGGTTGTTAGGCGGCACCGACGGCGACGAACCCACTTACCTTGAAACACGACACCCGAGCACCCCGAAAACGCTGACTGACGCGCCCACATGCCAGCACCACACCCGCCCGAATCGACGACGACGCGAGGAAGTGGCGCACACCCTTCATCTCTTCAGTGCGCCGGCACACGCCCACCAAGCACCGACACCGGAGAGGATCACCCTGACCGAGGCGACTTCTTCATCGAGGCCGACCCCATGAGGTGCCGAGGCAAAGCGTAGCATTAGGGGAGCAGTCTGCGCAGGTGGTGTCCGCATAACGGCCCAAGTTCAGCCGACCCGGGCTAGGGGCATACCACCAAAATACTGCGCAAAGTCACACGCTCCCAGTCGCAAGTGCAGAACTTAACGCCCTGGGTCGGCTGGAACGGTTGTTATATGGCCCAGGGCAAATAGCACAAATCGCGTCAGTACTTTCAGAATATTCAAACTCGTTTTCTCATCCATGATTTACCTTGATTCCGAACAAGGAATGTTAAGTCCCTGAATGAGAGAACATGCGTACCGAATTCGTCAGATCAACACTCCAAAATCTCAAAAAAAAACAACTACTTACGCCTGAAACATCGATCCTAACAGTATGCGCCGGACTGGCCGAAAAAAACCTCTTTAGCTCACTTTCGTTTACCGATGTCGTTATCTCCAATCTCGATACTCGGATGCAGGCTGAACAATTCAAGCCCTACCAGTGGAGCTACCAAGATGCTCAAAACCTTACTTTTGACGATAACTGCTTCGACTTCGTATTCGTCGCCGACGGCCTGCACCATTGTGCTTCCCCACACCGGGCCATGCTAGAAATGTACAGGGTAGCTCGAAAAGGGATTATTGTCGTTGAGTCCCGCGATAGCCTACTTATGCGAACCGCCAACCGTTTGGGTCTGTCTCCGGAATATGAACTTGAAGCTGTCATTGGTAACGACTTCACCTTCGGCGGCAAGGACAATACGCAGGTTCCGAACTTCATTTATCGCTGGACTGAGCGTGATTTCATGAAGGCTGTCAACTCGTTCAATCCAATCGGCCGTCACGATTTCGATTTCTACTATAATGCCAACTTGCCCTACCATGCTGTAGATTTTCAGAAGACGAATTATCGGTATTATCTCTTCAGGGTACTTGAGCCGTTTGTAAAGGTCTTGTCGAAGCTATTCAAAAAGCAGAGCAATTCGTTTGCCATGGTTGCGATCAAGCCACGTGTACCGGAGGACCTTTGGCCGTGGTTGCGTTTGGAGGGAAAGCAGATTGTATTCGACAGAACATATGCAGAAACCCATTTCAAGGCATGAGCTTGCCAGAGAAGCTGGTGTAGAGGTGGTGGCAGAAGCATGGCAGTTCATTCGAGGCCATATAACTATTAATTAACCGACTACAGGTTATGTAGTTCACCGGCCAGGTGTCTAATCTGACAGGGCCGGTTTCCTCAATCAATCGGCTAAGGCGACGTTTTGCCGTAAAGCAAACATGGCAAAACGTCGTGTATGATGGTCATATTTTACACATATATGGACACGATTCATGCCAGATGCTCAGGTACCTAAATTGCTGGATCTGGTACGGGCGGCTTGCCGAACGAAACACTATAGCTTAAGAACTGAACAAGCCTATGTCAAGTGGATTAAAGACTTTATCATCTTCCATCAGAAACAACATCCCCTTACCCTAAATGCCGACCACGTACATGCCTTCCTCACCCACCTGGCACTCGAACATCGGGTTGCAGCCTCCACCCAACAACAAGCCCTGAGCGCCCTCCTGTTTCTATACCGGATTGTCCTCAAGCACCCCCTCGATATCTCCGATGCCTACGTACGCGCCAAAAAACCCAAACGACTCCCTACTGTGCTTTCCCGCGATGAGGTGTCAGCCGTATTTAACCACCTCGAAAGTACACCCCTCACCGTTGCCCAATTGCTCTATGGCTCCGGTCTTCGCCTCCTGGAAGGGCTTCGGCTCCGGGTACAAGATCTCGATTTTGAATATCAGCAAATCACTATCCATAATGGCAAAGGCCAAAAAGACCGCGTCACCGTCCTGCCTGAAGTCCTGCACGACCCCCTGCGTCGGCAATTGACCAAAACCAAAATCCTGCACGAAGAAGACCTGGAAGCTGGATTCGGAGCCGTCTACCTTCCCTATGCACTCGACAAAAAATATCCCAATGCCCCCTATGAATGGAAATGGCAGTATGTCTTTCCTTCCTTTCGCCGAAGCACAGATCCCCGTACCAAACAGGTCAGACGCCACCACTTGCATGAATCCTATATCCAACGGGCCATTCGGCAAGCCGTACGTGAGGCCGATCTGACCAAACCGGCCTCCTGCCATACCCTCCGGCATAGCTTCGCAACCCACCTCCTCGAAGACGGATACGACATCCGCACCGTACAACACCTCCTGGGCCACAAAGACCTACGTACCACCATGATCTATACCCATGTCATGAACCGGGGCGTGGCCGTGCGGAGTCCGTTGGATCGATAGGAAATGTACGCTCACTGCGTTCGCTGGTTGTTAGTTGCATTTTCTCCCCCAAAACCTACAACCAGCGAACAGTTCTGATGCACTTCCACAGTGTGGCTACACACATCATACTGCGAGCGCTCAACTAACAACCAGATTCACAATCCGTCCCGGCACATAAATCTCCTTGCGGATTCTCTTCCCTTCAAGGTAGCGGGCCACGTTTTCTTCAGCTTTGGCCGCAGCCAACACTTCGGCCTTGTCGGCCTCAACAGGAACAGTGACCCGGCCACGGACCTTGCCCATGACCTGCACCGGGAGTTCGATGGTGGCGGCCTTGAGGTAGGCTTCATCGTAGACCGGCCAAGGGGCGTATGCCAGCGTTTTATTGTGCCCCAACAAGGCCCATAACTCCTCAGCAATATGCGGCGCGAAAGGACTCAGCAACAAAACGAAATCCTCAGCCGCAGAACGAGGCACCGCTGCCCACTTCCGGGCGGCATTGACAAACTCCATCATGGCCGAAATGGCTGTGTTGAAGCGTAACCCTTCAATGTCTGAACCGACTTTTTCAATGGTGATGTGCAAAACACGCAACTGATCGGGATTGGGGGCTACGTCTGCGACGGAGGCTTTGCCGGTTTCATCGGTCAGCAAACGCCAGACGCGGTTCAGGAAACGGTAGACCCCTTCCACACCACGCGTACTCCACGGCTTGACCTGCTCCAACGGCCCCATGAACATCTCGTACAAGCGCAAGGAATCCGCGCCGTACACAGAGACCACGTCGTCGGGGTTAACGACGTTGCCCCGGCTTTTGCTCATCTTGTAGGACCGGGCATTGATTTGAATGTTCGGGGCCGTCTTCAAGACAAAGGCATCCCCCCGTTTTTCAACCTCGGTTTCTTTGACCTTTTCAGGCTTCAGCGGCGTACCGGTCTCAGCGTGGGTGCCGCCTGCAGCCACCGATGCAGCAGAAACATAAGCCCCATCGGCATCCCGGTAGGCCGTGTACTCCATCTCGCCCAGGATCATCCCCTGGTGAACCAGCTTGATGAACGGCTCCTTCGTCGATACATACCCGGCCTCGTAGAGCACCTTGTGCCAGAACCGGGCATACAACAGGTGCAACACCGAATGCTCGGCCCCACCAATGTACAAATCAACCGGCATCCAGTACTTTTCCAGTTCCGGATCCACCAGAATGGCATCATTCTCCGGATCGATAAAGCGCAGGTAATACCAGCATGAACCGGCCCACTGGGGCATCGTGTTGGTCTCGCGCAGAGCCGGGGCACCGGTTTCCGGGTCGGTGGTCTCGACCCATCTGGAAATCCCCGCCAACGGACTCTCGCCCGTGCCGGTAGGCTGATAACTCTCCACTTCCGGCAAGGTAACGGGCAGATGGTCATCGCTTACCACTTTAGGTTCACCATTGACATGAATCACGGGAATCGGCTCGCCCCAGTAGCGCTGACGACTGAAGAGCCAATCGCGCAACTTGAAATTGACCTTGCGCGTGCCCAGTTCATTTTCTTCCAGCCATGCAATGATCTTGTCGATGGCGGCTTCCTTGTAGAGCCCGTCCAGAAAGCCACTGTTGATGGCCGGACCATCGCCGATGTAGGCCTTGCCGTCGAAATCGGCCGGGGGTTGAACGGTTCGAAGGATGGGCAAGTCGTAGACCTCGGCAAACGCCCAGTCGCGCTCGTCTTGCCCCGGCACGGCCATGATGGCCCCGGTGCCATAGGAGGCCAGCACATAATCAGCGATCCAGACGGGAATGCGGGCACCGTTGACCGGATTGATGGCATAGCCGCCGGTAAACACGCCGGTTTTTTCCTTTTGCAGTTCAGTTCGTTCCAGGTCACTTTTGCGGGATGCAGCCTCCTGATAGGCCGCAACGGCAGCCTGTTGCGCCGGGGTGGTTATCTGCGGGACCAGATGATGCTCGGGGGATAACACCATATAGGTGGCCCCGAACAACGTATCCGGGCGTGTAGTGTACACGCGGATCGGCGCAGCTTCCGAATCGAACAGGGGGAAATCAATTTCGGCCCCTTCAGACCGACCGATCCAGTTGCGCTGCATTTCACGGGTGCTATCGGGCCAATCTACGTCTTCGAGACCTTCCAACAAGGCTTCGGCGAACGCAGTGATTTTCAGGACCCACTGCCGCATGGGCTTGCGGATAACGGGGTGCCCACCCCGCTCGCTTTTGCCGTCGATGACCTCTTCGTTGGCCAGAACCGTTCCCAAGGCAGGGCACCAGTTGACAGGCACTTCGGCTTCATAGGCCAAGCCCCAATCGAAGAGTTGCTTGAAAATCCACTGGGTCCACTTGTAGTACGGCTCGTCAGTCGTGGCGATCTCACGCTGCCAATCGTAGGAAAAGCCCAACTCTTTGAGCTGCGTCCGGAAACGATTGATGTTGCGCTCGGTGGTGGTACGCGGATGGGTGCCCGTTTCGATGGCGTATTGCTCGGCCGGCAACCCGAAGGCATCCCATCCCATCGGGTGCAACACGTTAAACCCTTTCATGCGCTTGTACCGCGCAACGATGTCGGTGGCGGTGTACCCCTCCGGGTGACCAACGTGCAGCCCGGCCCCACTCGGGTACGGAAACATGTCGAGGATGTAGTACTTGGGCTTGCTCTGGTCAACGTCGTGCGGCATACGAAACGTCTGGTGCGTTTCCCAGTACTGTTGCCACTTCTGTTCGATGGCGTCAAAGGGATAGCCGGCCATGGGATTTGCTTATGTGGTGTGATATCCAGGAGGTTGTGCGATCAACGTATATCGTACTGCGTATTGCGGAAAATACCACATGGATATCCAAAAAATACAAGGTCGTTGAAAACTTGGTGGGCTGATAAGAGTTCCACCTTCATGGCGAACACACGAGGGCGCTATTACGGCCTTCTTTGGCCAAGCCTGAGTGCCAGCAAAACGCGAATACGCATGCTGCCTTCATCCTGCCCGGTCCGATATTCTCCCATACGCCAAAGCACCACCCGCATGCCCCCTCCCAATATCAAGAACATCCTGACCTCGGCAAAGGTCGTGGCCGTCGTCGGCTGCTCGGACAAACGCTGGCGCGACAGCCACCAGATCGCCCGCTACCTGCAAGAACACGGGTACCGAATGATCCCCGTCAACCCACACCTGACTTCCGTCCTGGGCGAAACGGCCTACCCGGACCTCCTCCACATCCCGGAAGACATCCACATCGATATTGTCGATATCTTCCGGCGGCCAGCGTATACCGCCGATGTGGTTGACCAAACCCTGGCCCGGATGGAAAAAACAGGCGAAACCCCCGTGGTCTGGACGCAACTCGGGGTCTCTTCCTATGAAGCCCAGCAAAAAGCCGAAGCCGAAGCCCTCCCCTACATCGAAGACAACTGTATCAAGGTCGTACACGCCCGATTGTTTCGATGACCCCCATGCAATTGAACCGGCTGGTTACCCGCTATGAACAACCGGCCTTCATCCAGGACGATCCCATCTCCATCCCGCATGGGTTCGATGATCCACAAGATCAGGAAGTCATTGGCCTCTACGCGGCCCTGCTGGCCTGGGGTCGCCGCACGACCACCCTGAGCAAAATGGCCGACCTGTGCGCCCGCATGCAGTACCGACCCTACCCTTTCGTATTGCACTTCGATGCGGCACGGGACGCCCACCGGCTCTCCGGATTCAAACACCGTACCTTTCAACCCATCGATGCGCTGTGGTTCACCAAGGCCCTTTCCGCGTTGCTCCAACGCAGGGGCACCCTGGAACCTCTGTTCACCGATCACCTGCCTCCTGATGCACCGGATGTCGGCCCCGCTATTGAAGGGTTCAGCCAATCCGTATTACACGTCCTGCCGGATACGCCCCATCGCTTACGCAAACATCTGGCCCGGCCATCAACAGGCAGTGCCTGCAAACGCCTGAACATGTACCTCCGGTGGATGGTCCGCCCCGGCCCAGTAGATTTGGGGATCTGGCACCGGATCACACCCGGCCAACTGGTCCTCCCCCTGGACGTCCACAGCGGCACCCAGGCCCGAAAACTCGGCTATCTGAGCCGGAGACAAAACGACTGGAAGGCCGCCCTCGAACTGACGAAACGATGTAAAACGCTTAACCCCATGGATCCGGCTCGGTATGATTTTGCGTTTTTTGGGGTGGGGGTAAATGGGTAAGGCGGCACACAATGACGGTATCAATCACCAATGCCAAACGAGCAAAGCGACTCACGCAGTAAATCACCAATCACCCGGCCTTCCCCGAAAGGGTCTCTCCCACTCGATGATACCCCCTACGGTAATACACCAGCGGCTGGCCTTCTGTGGCCGGGAGGTCCGCGGCGAGCACTTCGCCGATAAAAATGGTGTGGTCACCGGCAGTGTGCATGGCAAATCGGCGGCAGTGCAATACGCCGAGGGTGCCTTCCAGGATGGGGACCCCCTCAGCATTGCGGTGATACGGCAGGTGTGCAAACTGTTCAGCACCGGGAAGGTTGGGACGTGCGAAATGATCTGACCATGCTGCCTGGGCATCGGAGAGGATGTGGATGGCGAAGTGTTCAGCCTCCATCAGGACACCGTGCATCTGGGAATCCTGCATCACATTGAAGGTAATCAGTGGGGGATCAAGCGAGACGCTGGTGAACGAACCTGCCGTCATACCCCGCATTTCATCAACAGCAACGGCGGTTACCACCGTAACCGGAGACGGCACATGCCGCATCAGGCCGATCAGTTCTTCGGGTTGAATGCCAACAATGGAGGTGCTCATCCTTTTGATGTTGTGCTTATGTGACGCCTATCCATCCCTCACCCTGTAAATACATCCTTAACGCGTTCAAAAAACGATTTGCCGCCTTCTTCAGCATCGGGTTGCGGCGTGAAAGCCGGGGCATTTCGTAAAGACTCCAGGGCTTGCCGGTCTTCAGGGGTGAGGTTACGAGGAGTCCAGACGTGTACCCGGACGAGTTGGTCGCCATGACCGGGGCCGTTGAGTTCGGGAATGCCGCGTCCGCGCATACGTAACAGCTTGCCGGACTGAATCCCTTCCTCAATTTGCAAACGAGCAAAACCTTTGAGGGTGGGCACTTCGACATCTGTGCCGAGTGCGGCATCAGGGAAAGACAGGTAGAGGTCGTAATAGATGTCGTTGCCGTCCCGCATGAAATACTGGTGTTCCTTTTCCTGGATTTCGACGCGGAGGTTGCCGGCGGGCCCGCCTCGCAAGCCGGCATTGCCGAGGCCACGCAGAGCAAAGTAGTTGCCTTCACTCACACCATGCGGCACCGTGATGGTAATGACTTCCTCGCCCCGCACCCGACCATCACCGGCACAGGTACGGCATTTGTTTTTGACCAGACGGCCTTCGCCGTGGCAGTTTGGACAAGGCCGAACATTGACGAACTGCCCGAAGACCGAACGGCTCACTTGCCGAACCTCACCCATGCCCCGGCAGGTTTCGCAGGATTCATAGTCCGGCTCGCCGTCGCGGCCACCCGTGCCGCTACAGGACTGACAGGCGACGAGTTTCTTGACCTTGATCTTCTTCTCCACCCCCTGCGCCACTTCTTCGAGGGAAAGCGCAAGTTTAATCCGCAGGTCGCTGCCGGGCTGCCCCTGGCGCGGCCCCCGTGGCCGGCTCCCACCGAAACCGCCACCACTACCGCCACCGAAGATGTCGCTGAAGGCGCTGAAGATGTCGTTGATATCGGTGAAGCCGCTGAACCCGTTACTCCCCCCTGCACCGCGCAAGCCCTCGTGGCCGAACCGGTCGTAGCGTTGCCGCTTGTTCGGGTCTGAAAGGACCTCATAGGCTTCGGCGGCTTCCTTGAATTTGACCTCCGCCTCGGGGTTGTCCGGGTTACGGTCCGGGTGATAGGTCATGGCGCGTTTGCGATACGCCTTCTTGATCTCCTCGGCTGAAGCCGACCGCTGAACACCCAGTATTTCGTAGTAGTCACGCATGATCTTGGCTTACTGTGCAACGATAACTTTGGCATGGCGCAGCACCCGGTCGCCGATGCGGTAGCCGCGCTGGATTTCGGCCAGTACGGTGCCGGATTCTCCGCCGTCCTGGGCCGGTTGTTGCATAAGGGCTTCGTGCTCCCACTCGTCGAAGGGTTTACCCACAACATCCATCGGATGCACGTCCAGATGGGCCAGTTCGTCCATAAATTTCGTATAGACCATGCGCACGCCCTGGCGCAGGTTCTCGAACGCCGGGTCTACGTCACCATCTACCTGTTCGGCAGCTTCGACGGACCGGCTCAGGTCATCCAGTACATCGACCATCCGTGCGGCCACCTGGGCCCGCCCCTGGTCGGTAAGCTGAGTGCGCTCCTGCAGGGTACGCCGCCGGTAATTCTGAAATTCGGCGGCCTGCCGGAGCAGTTTATCTTTCGTATCGGCCAATTCCGCTTCCAGCCGGGCAAGGGTGGCTTCCGGGGAATCTTCCGGGGCCTCCTCTACCTCGGGCGCAGGAACTTCTTTTTTCACCGCCTCGGTTTCAGCCACAACCGGCTTTTCTGCGTCGAGGGTCTGTGTTGTTTTTGCCATTTGGGTTAAGCAATCAGGTTGATCTAATGCGTAATTCGTATTGCGTAATGCGTAATTCTTGCTCCTTTACAAAACACGAAACACGCATCATATTTTCAATTCCATTTTTCCTGGTGAATGCGGCCAAGCATGTTACGCATGGTATCAATCAATGTGACGCTTCGGGCATAATCCATACGCATCGGCCCCAGGATGCCGATGGTACCGACGGTGTCTCCCATGCGGTACTGCGCAGTCACGACGGAGAAAGTCTGCGCCGCGGCCCCGGCATTTTCCGCACCAATGCGGACCTGCACACTGGTCGAGGCATCCCATACCCCACCGACGGGTTCCAGCACCTGAAGCACGGCCTGTTCATCTTCAACGAACGTCATCACGTCCCGCACGGCCTCAGCCGCCTGAAACTCGGGCTGCGCCACCATGTGCTTGGCGCCGGTCAACTGCACACGCCGCCGCTCGGGCAGTTCACTAAACAGGACCGAAGCTTTGCGCACAATCAGCTTGACGAGGCCGGAGGCATCCTCAGCTTCTACATCCCGAACCCGCTCGGCAAACGTCGTGCGGATTTCTTCGAGGGAGAGGCCGGAAAGCCGTTCATTGAGCAGGCTCACCACACGGGTGAGTTGATCCGCCTTGAGATCGGTTTCCACATCCAGCACGATCGTCTTGACCATACCACTACGCACGCTGATCACAAACATCGCACGCGTTGAGGACAAGGGGATTACATCAAGCCGGTGCAATACGCCGTTGGACAACCGGGGGCTGAGCACAACGGCGAGTAAATTCGAAAGCTGGCTCAACAGGCGTGCCCCTTCCTTCAAAAGTTCTGTGGGATCTCCGGTGATGCCGGCCAACTCCTGGTACAGCCGCTTCCGCGCTTCATCCGGCAAGCGCCGCAGGCGCATGAGGGAATCGACATAGGTACGGTAGCCGAACTGGGTGGGGATGCGCCCGGCTGAGGTATAGGGATGGCCGAGGTAACCGCCTTCTTCCAGTCCGTTCAGGGTGTTTCGGATCGAAGCTGGACTGAGGCCCAGGCGATAGGTTTGGGCGATGGTCTTGGACCCCACCGGGTCTGCGGTGCGGATAAACGTCCGAACCACCGAGCGGAGGATGACCTGTTCACGATCGTTCAGGTGAAACCTGTTATGTGCACTTCGTTCCATCAGGATACTTGTTACTGACTGATGTTACGTCGCTGGTCGTTGATGTTGTGCATTTCGACAAGGCCGAATGGGCCAAGACTGCGTAACATGACTTAACTCAAAAGCCTTGCCACAAAAGAGGAACGTCTGAATTTCCGGGCTACAATGACAGAGGCACGCATCGGCAGGGGTCAAAACCAGTGGTTTTGCGTGCCCACCTGTCAGGTTGACAGCAACCGGGCAATCGACCCTTTCACGGCAGACATCAAGCGGGGTTTCCCCTGAAGGTAGGGTTTCTCTTGAAAATACGAGTCGGGGATGAACTCCCTGCCGAAGTCTCAAGGGCTTGATAATAGTCAATTGTCGATGGTCAATTGTCAATTGTCAATTATCTTCTCCTTATCCTTTTGCAGCGAACCAGAGGTTGAATATTTGAAAAGTGATCCATTATTCCACACCCCCTGGTTGTGATATATCCACGTTAAAAAGGGGGGCGATTGCCGGGTCTGTTAAACATCTTTGGTGCACCGCTAAGGGAACTGTATTTGCCCGCAACCGGCCACCAACCCATGATTCTCATCATTGACAATTGACCATCGACAATTGACCATTGACCATTTTACACCCTGTCTTGCCCACGGCGCTCACGCTCAAGCCTAAAACGCAAGTAACCGCATAAACGAACACGGGGCCGGCCCCGCATGATGCAGAACCGGCCCCTCCAAATCCAGGCGAAATTCGCGGCTTCAGGTTGTGAACACGCCAGGGTTAGTCTTCCGTGCCAAGGTGTTTGATTTCGACCTGCCGTTCCAGGCGGATGTCAGCCCCGCGTTTGGTCTGGTACTCCAGGTTGCCCTGGTTGGTAAAGGCCCGTCCGGTACGCGGCACGACGTTGGCCTGCGGAGCACTACCGTCCTGCTTAAAGCTGGGGTAGTTGCCCTGGTAGCCGTAATCGGCATTTCCTTCGTTGTTACGATAGAAGTAACCGTCGTCGTCGGCATAGTCATCGTTGTAGTAGTCGTAGTTGCCGTAGTAGTAGTCGCCGTTTTGACCGTAGCCCCCGGCGAGGTACTGGAAGCCCCAGTAGTCATCATCCGGCATCAACGCCACCGGCACAACGCCGTTGAAGTTGTACGGATCGAAATGGCGGCTATGGTTGACGTTTTTGACGCGTTCGCGGTAGAAGTCCAGCACCCCCACACGGAAGCCGTGGCCGCGTTCATAGGCATCCAGAACGTTGCCGCCGTAGTAGCGCGTCGAGATCAACTCAAAGCCGCTCGTGGGGTCTCCTACGATGTAGGCCATGCGGTCGAATTCTACATAGCCGTCCTGATAGAGGGTGGCTTTCATCCGGCCCAGCTTGCTCGGAATTTTGCGAACACTACCTACGTGGTAATTGCCATCATAGATGTCGATGCGTTCAATGCGGAATTCCATCTCGACGCGGTCATGCCCGACGTGCCGGACCTTGCGCTTGATGGTCGTCCGTACATCATACCGGCCATCCCAACTGTAATCGTTGTACCCCCCGTGCGCAGAGATCGACTGCCGGTAGAAAAACCGGCTGGAGCGCCCGTAGTGATAGTCGTTATGGTAGTAACGGTACGACGGAATGTGAATGTAGAACCCGAAAGCGGGCCGTCCGTGCCGATGGTAGTAGCGCCGGTAGTAATGATTCCGGTTGTAGCGCCGCCAGTTGTAGCGGTAATGGTACCGGTGCCGGCGGTTACGCCATTTGTTGCGATGTTTCCGCGAATGGTACTTGTACCGATTGTTGAACCGATGCCGTTGGTTCCGGTCCCAGCGACGGTTGTTGTTCCGATCGCTGCGCCGATACCGATCATCGCGCCGGTCGCGGTATGAAGGATTGGCGCGCGGACGATTCCGGCGCTGCTGGTTGCGTACCCGGTCGTTGTTACCACGGCGGCGGTTGCGGACCCGATCATCATCACCACGGCGGCCATCGCGGACACGGCCATTATCGCCACGGCGGCGGTTGCCGTCACGGACGCGGTCATTGTCACCCCGACGGCGGTCGTCGCGGGTGCGGACATCCCGGCCGTTGGTAGGGATCCTGTTGTTCAGATCGAACGTGCGGTTATCGGGCTTAACGCGGCCCTTGTTCGAGCGTTCGACCCTGCGGCCTTTGTCGCGCTTCACGGACCGGCCATTGCCCCGGTTGACCGTCCGGCCCCGATTCTGCCGAACGGTACGGCCCGTGTTGGGGCGTACCGAGCGATTGTTGCGTTGGACCGCCCGGTTGTTCTCGCGTTTGGCGGAACGGTTGTTGTTTCTCTGGACCGAGCGATTGCGTGCGTTGGACCTGGACTTGGCCGCACGCTCTTTTTTGACGGAACGGCTCTTGGCCGCCCGTTTGGACGGCGACCGTTTGGCTTCCGTACGTGAGCGCTCTGCACGTTTCCCCGATCGCTGGGCTTCAACCTCAGCCGGTGCAACGGCAATGCAGAGCACCAGCGCCAGGAGCATGGTTCGGAAAAGATGGTTCAAAATACGTGTCATGGGAACCCTCCCTGAGGTTGTGTCCCGCAACTTTACGGAACGGTGAACGGGGGTTTCCCTACAAAGTCCTTCAATTTCGTGCCAGCAGACAGGCCATCTGCTGATCAATCAGGTCTACTCACTCCATAACATCAACCAAAACAAAGGCTAAAATGCAGATATTTCTTTTTATGGGGCCTGTATAACCGGCGATCCTTGCCTGGTGGATTGTCCAGAATTGCATACAGTACGGGGCCTGAAAACACACAAGCCCGCCCCGGTATATCGGGACGGGCTTTAAGAAAACGGTCAGTGGCCTCCTCGCCCCACTAGACCCTTGCCTCCTTCCGACCTTGCGGTCGTGCTTTTTCATCTCTCATTGGTATACGCGTACCTTGTAGGTAGAACGGATCATGCCTGTGTAGAATCCATGACGGCGCAACCTGTATCCCTGCCTGGCGTACATGTTTGCGCCTGGTTTCATATCCTCAAACCAGTCCTTAGCTCTGCAGACGTAAAGGGTACCCGTATTCGTGAGGGTAGTCGATTACGCATTACGCTATACTTTTACTTCCATGCGATTTTTCTCGACTCTGATTGCCAGTACCCTGGGAACGCTCATTGCCCTCGGGTTGATGTTTTTTATCGGCCTCGCCTTTCTGTTTGCGCTTGCCGCCGCCGATGACCCCGAGCCGACCGTCCGATCCGGCTCCGTGCTAAAATTGCCACTTTCCGGCCCCCTCTATGAACAGGAACCGGATCAACCGCTGGCCGGCGCCTTTGGCGATCCGGGGTTGATGACGGTACGAGAGGTGACCCAGGCCCTCAAAAAAGCTGCAGCCGACGATCGGATCTCCGCGGTTTGGCTCCAGCCGCAAGGCCTCTTTACCGATTGGGCACAACTGGAAACCGTCCGCCGAGCCCTGCACACCTTTAAGGAAAGCGACAAGCCGCTGCTGGCCACCGCAGGGCCGAACGGGTTTTCCGAGCGGGACTACTTCCTGGCTACCGCAGCCGATGAAATCTATGCCCCTCCGGAAGCCGGTTTTGAATTTGACGGATTCTATATTGCCGTACAGTTTTACGCCCAGATGCTCGACAAACTCGACATCACGCCCGAAGTCATCCGAGCCGGAAAATTCAAAAGTGCCGTTGAACCCTTCCTGCGCACCGACCTCTCGGAAGAAAATCGTGCCCAACTTCAAGCCCTGCTGGATACCCAGGAAGCCAGTTTCTTCGCCGCTGTTGCCGAAAGCCGGGGCGTTACCCCTGCCACCCTCGATGAATGGACCGATGCCAACGGCGTGTTCATGGCCGAGGAAGCCCAAAAAGCGGGCCTCATCGACGACTTGATGTTTCAGGATGAGGTCTTGGATAAACTGAAAGCCCTTACCGAACTGGACACCGATGCATCCTTGCCCATTGTAGATCTGGAAGACTATGTACACGTCCCGGCCTCCAGCGCCGGACTTCCATCCGGCTCCGACGGCACCATCGCCGTAGCCTATGCCCTGGGCGAGATTCGGACCGGCGAGAGTACCAATTCCGAAGGACCATTATCCAGCAGCACAACGGTCGGCTCGACATCGTTCACCAAGATGATCCGAGATCTGCGTGAGAACGAGACCGTCAAAGCAATTGTACTGCGCATCGACTCCCCCGGTGGATCAGCGACGGCCAGTGATGTGATGTGGCGCGAAATCAAGCTGGCTGCCGAGGCCAAACCCCTGATTGTCTCAATGGGTGGCCTGGCGGCTTCCGGCGGTTACTACATCGCCGCGCCCGCCGATACCATCGTGGCTGAACCTACCACGATCACCGGTTCCATCGGGGCCTATGCAATGATGCTCAACCTGAGTCAACTCATGGAGAACCGCATCGGCATCACCTCAGATGCCGTACAAACCGGGCCATATGCCGACATGCTCTCGGGCCGCCGCCCCCTCCAAGCCAATGAAATTGCTGTGCTGGAACGCAGCATTGATGCCGTCTACGATACCTTCACCCGAAAAGTCGCCGAAGGCCGAAACCTGTCGCAGGAACAGGTACACGAAATTGCCCAGGGCCGGGTGTGGAGTGGTGAGGATGCTGTGGACGTGGGCTTGGTGGATGTCCTCGGAGGCCTGGACACAGCCATTGAAATCGCCGCCGAGAAAGCCGGCCTCGCCCCGGACACCTACCGGGTCCGCTCATACCCGAGCCCCAAAACCTGGTTTGAGCAACTCAGCGAATCCCTGCAAGTAAATGCCTCTACCTATTGGGCCAACCTATGGACCACGCCGGAAACCCTGGCCCTGCAGGAACACCTGCGCACCCTCCAGGCCCTGTCCGCGTTGCAAGGCACAGTCCAGACCCGAATGCCGTTTTCAATTGTCATTGAATGACGTGCGAAAATGGAATTTCGGTTTTTTGGCTCGGTTCCAATTATTGACATCCCGTGCCGGGAGGGGTCGGTCCTGTGCCCACCCTGGCCGTCGTCTGCCCAAACGTTGAAACAATCATCGGCCAGGGTGGGCACAAGGCCCACCCGTCCGGGGGCGCGCCCCTTTGTTGTGTAACGCCACCCCGTAGGGACATGGCGTGCCATGTCCGGTACCGATCATTTATGAAACCGTCAATTCCTGGCGTAACGATTCCAGGGCAGCGGTGTGTTTGAGGGTAGCGGCAATGCCGAGGTCGAAGAGCGGGTCTTTTTCTTCGTGAAAATCCAGAATGCCGATGTGGGTGACCTCGGGTTCGATGAGCACATTTGGGCGATAGCGTTCAAGTTGCTCCTGTTCGGCCTGCATCACGATGAGGTCCAGGGCCCGTTGGGCAACGGTGAACACTTCCGGCAGGTTTTCGATTACCTCTTCGGCCAAGCGCTCACCCCAGCGTGAGGGTTTGATCCAGGCCCATTTCTCTTTTTTTTCGTCCTCCTCCTGCTCGGCCAGTTTCCAGTCGCTCATCTGGCGGAACAGGCGGATGCCGATGGTGTGCGTCATGCCCGCCTCAACCAGTACGCTAACCGGCAGGTTGTTGCGCAGCCCGCCATCGACCAGCACGCGGCCTTCGATACGGATGGGGGCAAACACGCCGGGGATAGTGGTGGAGGCCAGCACGGGTTTGACGAGGGGGCCTTGGTCGAAGACCACGGCTTCACCGGTTTCGAGGTCGGTACAGACCACCTTCAGGGGAATCGAGAGGTCTTCAAAGGTTTCGACACCGAGGTGTTCATGCAGGTAAGCCTCTAACTTGTCGACATCCAGCAGCCCCTTGCCGTCGAACCGTGCGCCGAGAAGGCCCAAGAAGTTGAGATCCTGCATCAGTTTTTCGAGCCTGCGCGCCCCATACCCTGCGGCATAAAACACCCCAACCAACGCGCCGATGCTGGTGCCGGCAATCATTTGAGGTTTAAGGTGATAGGCTTCCAGAATTGACAAGGCCCCGACGTGGGCCAATCCTTTCATGCCACCGCCACCGAGGGCGAGACCGAGCGCGGGCGTATTCACTTCGTTCATGCTTTTTAACGTTCTACGTTCTACGTGCGACGTTCTACGTTTCTTATCCCATTGGTCGCGCATAGAATGTTATGTACTACTCATGTAGATGGTCTATAAAAGGTACCTTAACCAATAGAAAATGACATGGGCAGTATTCAAAGATTCGAAGATATTGAAGCGTGGCAACAGGCACAGGGACTGGTATACAAGATCTATGCGATATGCAATGCGGGACCTCTGGCAAAAGACTATGGGCTGAAGGATCAGCTTAGGCGGGCTGCCGTGTCTATCATGGCGAATATTGCCGAGGGGTATGGGAGACGGAGCCCAAAGGAGTTTGCCTACTTTCTTGACATAGCAAGATCATCAGCCTTTGAAGTGCAATCTCTCCTTTATGTGGTGCGTGACGTCCATGGCTTACCCGAACAGACTTTTGTTGCGCTGTATCAATCTACGGATAAGATTCAGGCGCTTATCGCTGGTCTCACGGCGTATTTACGTTCTACGTTCTGAGTTCTACGTTCTATGTTCGGCTAACCCATATAAGCGAATTGCTCGAAGGCAAGCTTCAAGTAGCATGTAGACAATTGGATTAAGAAACGTAGAACGTCGCACGTAGAACGTAGAACCTCTTACAGGCAAGCGATGGGGAAGGCAATGTATTCGGCGAAGAAGAGGGTCCAGACGAAGAGGTAAAACCGGGTCATCGGCTGGTGCTGGGTGGGATCGGTACGGCGGCCTACGAGGAGCAAGAGCAGGAGCAAGGCAGCGTGTACGACGATCAGGACGGTGGGGTTGATGGCAGGGAGTTTTAGTAAACCCACCCCAATCATGCCGAGGTAGCAGAAGACCAACAGACCAAGCCCCAGGCTAAACACACGATGGGGGCCGAGGCGAAGCGAGAGGGTGGCAATGCGAAACCGACGGTCGCCTTCCATGTCCGGGATGTCCTTGAACCAGGCAATCACCAGACTCATCCCGAAGACAAAAATGGTCAATGCCCAAACGTGGACGGGTACCACGGCCAAGCCCGTCATCTGAAACTGAAAGTGCAGGTACAGGAACAGGTTGACCACCACCCCCCGCACAGTAAAAATGCAGGCTGCTGCCCAAAAAGTGTACTTCTTGAGCCGGATCGGCGGGACCGAATAGGCCGTGCCAATAAGTAAACTCACGACCACGGTAACGGACAAGAAAGGGCCTTGTGCAAAGGCCACCACCAGCGCGACCACCAGACAAAACCCCACGATGCCCCAGCCCGTCACTAAGGAAAAATCACCGGAAGCGAGGGGCAAATAGGGCTTGTTGATTCGGTCGATGTCGATGTCCATGATTTGATTGAGGCCCACGATGTAGATGTTGGCACTCAGACAGGCCACCACGGCCCACCCCAGCAACCCGAGATCGGGCATGCCGCCGCCGATAAAGGCCCAGGCGACCGTAAACAAACCGGCCGCACTCAACGTCGTGCCGATAACCGTGTGAGGCCGGGAAAAGTGTAAAAATGCCTTGAGCATGGAGGGTTATTTTTGACCAGTGAGTAGTCCGTACCGGATGAGCCCCTTGCGATACCCCCGGATCATCAGGTTGATGGCTACAGCTCCGCGTAAAGTGGGCGTACCCGAAGTAAGCAATCCCTTGACCCCACGGACGCTCACCGCCGACCGGGCCACTGCCCACCAGAACGGCGCAACGGCCTCCGTCCAGTCGTCCGTCTTTAAGGCCTTCAAACCGGATGCGGCAGCGAGGTCCCGGTAGCCTTCGACCGATATGATGTAGGGCAAGTGATAGGCTTTGTACAACTTCTGCAAAAGTCGGTCCTCGGAAGGAGAAAGCGCTGGCGGCAGGGTCCGATGACACCAGGTGGCCATCAGCAACCGGCCCCCAGGCGCAAGCAGGTTGGCACAGGTCTGCATGAACCGGGGCTTTTCGGGCATGTGCTCGCCGCTTTCCAGGGTCCATACGAGGTCGAAGAAGCCATCCTCAAACGGCGGTTCCAGGGCATCGGCCACTTTAAAATGAACCTGCTCGCTCATGCCGGCTTCAGCGGCACGGGCCATCGCCCGGCCAGCCTGTACAGGGCTCAGGGTAATCCCCCATACCTCGGCATTGTACTTCCGGGCGAGGTGCAAGCTGCTCCCCCCGATGCCACACCCCAGGTCCAGAATACGCCGGGGCTTATCCACACCACCCCAGGCCAGGAGCTTTTCGATCATGTCCACCTGCGCAGCATAATCGGAGGTCCGTGCCTTGCCTTCCGGGCCATAATAGCCGTGGTGCATATGCTCGCCCCATACGCTTTCCCATAGGCCGGAGGAGGCGTCATAAAAGACTTTTATGTTTCGATTCAGCTCTTTCAAGTCGTTCTATGTTCTACGTGCGACGTTCTACGTTTCTCATTCGTCAGGGCGGCGAAAAACCACGAGGAGAAGAGCGGCGAGGATCATCAGGAGACCTGCTTTTTGGTGGCGGGTCAGGGAGGCTGGAGCACCACCCGCATCGGTCGAATGGCCGAGGAGGCGCATCAGGCCCTGGCGAGCGTAGCCGATGAGGGCAAAGGGGATGAACAGAAACCCGGCCAATGAGCCGCCGATGAGCCGGGCGGCCACCGTTACGGATTCTCCTGTGGTCATGGGGGCGCGGACGTCCTCGCGTTTTTGGGGCAACAGCATGACGGGCGAGGAACCCGCTTCAGGCTTTACGCCGGAAAGGGCAATGCCGTAGGCTTCCTCCCGCACCCAACCGGGACGGATGTAACGTTTCTTAAGGTCGGTAAAACCCGCAGCTTCAAACCAACGGATGTATTCCTCTTCCTCGGGAAACAGCATCCAGGCATCGGCGGCGGCGCGGGCCAGGGTATTTTTGGGGCGCAACGGGCCGATCATCAGGGCCACCCCACCAGGTTTGATGACGCGGTAGGCCTCGGCAATGCCACGCTGCGGTTCCGGCCAATATTCAATGCTGCCGGCTGATATATACCGGTCGAAATGATCCGTGGGGAACGGCAAATCCTCAGCATCACCCTCTATGAAGGTGCATCCCTCAAGCACAGGTTTTTGACGCGCACGGGCCAGTTGGTGCGGACTCTGATCAATGCAGGTGACCTGCGTAGCCGGGATATATGCCATAACCCCTTGCGTGGTAAATCCGGTGCCAGCCCCTACGTCTACAATGGTCAGGTTGGGATCGTCCAGTTGGGCCAGTTCCAGGGCTTGCTCGCGCATGGAAGGCGTCCAGAAGAAGGGGTTGACATACTGGTCGTAGAAGATGGACAAGAAGCGATAAAACCAATAGGCTTCTTTCTTGTGCTGAACAAGACGCATGGATGCAAGGGATCTGATGGAGGGAAGCAGACGTCGCCCGGGAGGAAGCGCATGGACGCACATGGGGCGCGTAAAATACGACCTTGAACCTCCAATTAGAAGCAACGCTCCATTTTATCGCTGCACAATCACCTTTTGGGTCCGATCAACCGAACCGGCCCGCACACGCATCAGGTACATCCCGTTGGCAAGCGAGCCCGGCACCCACTGCACACGGTGTGCTCCGGCCGCATACCGCCCATGCGCAAGCGCAGCAACTTCGGCCCCACGCAAGTCATATATGGCCACGTTCACCTGTGTCGGCTGCGCCAGGGTAAAAGACAGGGTTGTCGACGAACGGAAGGGGTTAGGATAGACACGATCCACAGTGATGCTTGCCGGGATGTCTGTCCATTCCTGTGCCGTAGAAATGAATCCTTCATGCCGCAATACACCATGTTCGTGTGTACCGGCCATCAGGGTGCCAGCCGTATCGATGAACAGGGTGCGCAGAATAAATCCCTCGGCTTCAACCTGCACGGTCCACGTCAGACCATCATCGGTGGAAGTAAAGATCTGGCCTCGCCAGGTAGATGCCCAGAGGGTGCCATCCGGGGCTTCGATGAAGGACGTGACGGTAAACATCGGCAAACCAACGTGGACCCAGCGATCCGTTTCTTCCTCGAACCTGAAAATTCCCTGCCCTGAAGTCCCGGCCAGGCGCGTACCTGATGCCGTGGCGAACAGGGTCCAGACTTGCGAGATGGGCGTGTCGGTCTGTTGGGGTTCCCAATGGGTACCCTGGTCTGTGGATCGGAACAGGCCGGTGCCATCCACGGCGGCGTGCAAGGTGCCCTCGGCATCGACAAGCAGTTCGCCGACGGGTTGATCGGCCAGGCTGTGCAAGGCCCAGGTGAGCCCGTCATCAATGGATTGATACACGCCGCGTTCGGTTGCTGCCCAGCGCTTATCATCGAACGCTTCGAGCGCATAAATGGTATGGAAGTTAAGCCCTTGCAGCGTCCAGGTCGCGCCATGATCGGTAGAGCGGAAGATGCCCTCGTCCCGTGTACCGGCCAACAAGGCCCCTGTGGGTGTAAGATGCAAAACGAACGGAATCACGCCCTGCAATGCCGTAGGGGTCCATGTTTTGCCACCGTCATCCGACCGAAACACACCGCCAAAACGGGTACTGGTATACAGGTACTGGTCATCCGAAGCAAAGGCATAGACCCGGCTGCGAGGCAATCCCATGAGTTGCCAGGATTGCCCTTGATCGGCGGAGCGAAACACACCGATTCTGGTCCCGGCCCAGACGGAACCGTCCGGGTGGTAGGCGACGGCTGAGACGGTTACATCAGGTAAGGTACTTTTCTGCCAGGTGACCGCCGCATCGGTTGAACGGTATACCCCTTGTCCGGCGGTGCCGGCGTAGAGAATCCCGGCGGCATCAGAGGTGATGTCCCATATCCCCCGGCCCGGTAACCCCTCACCAATGGCCGTCCAGGTCACCCCGTTATCGGTGGAGCGGTAGGCTTGCCGACCGTCCCAGGCCGCAACAAAGAGATTACCCTGATCATCAACGTGGATCGACCGGATGATACGGGCTTCCATCCCCTCAGCCGAAGCGATCCAGGGCGGCCCCAGGCCCGTCGCCCGGAATACCCCTTCCCTAAAGACCCCGGCCAGAACCTCATCGGCAGCATTCAGGGCCAGGGCCCGGATGTCCCGCCGGACCAATCCACCACTAACATCCCGCCAGGATGTGTCCGAACGTTGATATAGCCCATCGCCGGTACCTACAAACACCTCATCGTTTGGCGTAACCAGCAGCACCTCAACCCGCAAATCCCGAAGCCCCGAGTTGGACGCCACCCAGGAGCTGCCACCGTCCTCAGACACCAGGACTCCCTGTCCGACTGTTCCGACAAAGACGTGCCCATCCGAGGTTTGCCCAATGGCCTCAATGGTGCTTTCCGCCAAACGAGGTTCCTCAACCGCTTGCCAGCTTGCCCCGTTATCCCCTGACCAAAACAGACCGGCCTCCGCCGTGCCCGCCCAGATGGTCCCCGCCGCAGTAATGTGCAAGGCCGAGACATCTTCCCCCAACGGCCCCTGAGCCGGTACCCAAAACAGCTGGGCGTCAGCCGATACATGCAAGGCGATTAAGAGATATGGAAGGAGGAGGTTACGCATCGGGGCGGTACGTTCTACGTGCGATGTTCTACGTTCTACGTTTCTTGGGTTCGAATGTCGAGCATAGAACGATAGGGTTTGATAGAAGATGCGCATTGTGCCGAATTTCCGCGACACAAGGGATAGAGCAACGTAGAACGCTGCACGTAGAACTTCCTCAGTCTGCAAAAGCAAGCGTGACGAGGGTGAGATGGGAGACCCCGGCCTCGCGGAGCGGGCGGGCAGCGGCAAGCAAGGTTGCACCCGTGGTCAGGACATCATCCAGAAGAATTACCGCACGCTCGGCAAGTTGACCCGGTTGAGTCAGGGCGAAAGCACCGGCGACATTGGTCAAACGGTCGGTTCGGGATAAATGGGCCTGGGCCTGCGTGGCCCGGGGCCGGGTGAGGAGATCAGGGACAACCGGACAGGCCAGCACATCGGCCATCCCCCGACCCAGCATCAGGCTTTGGTTGTAGCCACGTTCCAGGTACCGAACCCGCGAAAGTGGCATCGGAAGAATTAATGCGGGGTGCGGCATACCAGACTGTTCGAGATGGGCCTGGTACCCTTGCCCTAGCAATTGACCCAGGGCCACGCCCAACCAGGGCTGGTTCCGGTACTTGAGCTGGTGCTGTAACTGCCGCACCGTACCATGCCGACCATAACGCCACAGGGCAAAAGCATCATCCCACACCTGAAACACGGACGGCCACGATGCCAATTGCGCCCGAAGCAACGCACCATCCGCCCGCTCTAACCGAACTGCACAGTTTACACATAATACGGTAGGCGACCATCGTTGACACCCGGCACACAATGAGGGATAGACCCAATCCCGAACGGCCAGGGCACTCTTTTTCGCCCAGGATAACATTTTCATGCATTTCGTTGTTAGAAGTGTTACGATTTCGGCGAGATATACCCTATATTATTAAGATCCATTTGAATGGAGATGTGCAACTAGGCATGCATATTTTTATTCAGTCTTGTTACGCCGTCTTGGCCCATTCGACCTTGTCGAAATGCACAAGATCAACGATAAGCGGCGTAACATCGGTTATTCATGTTTTTGGGAGGAGAGAACACCACCGGTTCCCCTTATAATTCCAGTTGGATGCTTTTCCTATGGCGGTAAGACGCTGCCCTTGTTTGTTTTTTTGTTCATCCTGGGAAACATCCGGCAGTCCGATATGCTGACTATGCCCCCTGCTACCCCAAGTGCGATGGAGTCATCGCCCCAAGGCCCCTCCGCCTCTTCAACTGACCTTCCACATGTACTGGTTGTTGAAGACAATCCGGATACCCTGCTCCTGATCCGGCACATGCTGAAAAACCGGTACCGGGTCACCACACTGGAGGATGGCAATGCGTTTTTAGAAGTGTTGGAGGCTGCGAACCCGGACCTGGTCTTGCTTGACATCAACCTGGGTATCGACCGATCCGGTATTGATTTGCTGATCCTGCTGCGCCGCAACACCAGATGGGCGGAGTTGCCGGTAGTTGCCATCACGGCCTACACGATGTACGGAGACCGGGAACGGTTCCTGAACTACGGCTTTACCGATTATTTCCAGAAGCCGTTTACCCAAAAAGCCTTGCTGGAAAAAATGGAAGAATTAGTCTAACTCATAATACGCCGCCGGGTCCACCCGTTTGCCCTCCCGATACACCTCATAGTGCAGGTGCGGCCCCGTGCTGAGTCCTGAGTTGCCTGAATAACCGATCACATCCCCCTTCGCTACAGATTGCCCTGGCTCAACGAGAAATTCGGACAAGTGGCTGTACTGCGTGGTGTAGACGGAATCGTGCTGTACCCGAATGAACAGACCGTAACCAGCGTCGTCCGTTTCCAAAAGCGCAATCACCCCGTCGGCTGTGGCACGGACCGGCGTGCCTACCGGCACCACCAGGTCCACCCCCTGGTGCACTTTTTCTTGCGGCGTACCCGCCAGGATGGTGCGGCCAAATGGGGCCGATACCCGTTGCAGGTGATCGTGCTGGACCGGCAACAGACTCGGCGCATGTTGCGCTTGAACAGCGAGGGTCGTCACGAAAAGCAAACTGGCGGCCATACCGGCAGCCGAATAAAACAGGCGTTTCATTAGTTGGGATTTGAAGGTTAAAGCGTGCAAGGTTTGGGCCTCCGTGCGCTGCAAACCGTCTGCGCCGAAGCCGCTAAGCACAGCCTGGTAGGCCGTTTCAAAATCAAGACCGGCAGCCATCTCTCGCTCTACCCCACAGCACAAGTGATCGACCAGTTCATCTACCAGCGGGGCATACAGCAAACCCCGCCGTCGAACATCGTCTAAAATGTAATCGATTTGGGTATCGGTCAAAGTCATGAGGTGCGCGTATCCGGGTTGAGCGAAAGCAACGTCTTCATGGTTTCCACGAATTGGGCAAACTCCTGCACCCGGTCACGCGCTGCCGCACGGCCAGCCGAAGTCAATGTGTAATACTTGCGGACACGGCTATTGCGTGAACTCGATCTATGATGTTGTAGTTGATCGTAGGTCATTTCGCTGTTCCAACCGAGTATTCGGCCGCTATGCTTGAACCCAAATCACGCATCAGGCAACACTTTTTTTCCTATTTTTACGCGTATCAGGTGTGAGGCACTTTGTATGATTTTGGAGGCACGATGCGTACCCGATTTTTGTTTTCCCTGCTGTGCAGCCTGTATCTGGGCATACCAGCACCCGTTGCGGCGCAATATGTGTGCGATACGACCGTTTGCCGATTACCCGATTGCCACTGTGCCGATACAGCACCCCCCGGCGGACTGGCTCCGCAGGACGTCCCGCAGTTTATTCTGGTGACGTTTGATGATGCCGTCCACTCCTACTCCGAACACCTGATCGGGGCGTTTTTGACGGACGTGCGAAACCCAGATGGCCGCCTGGCCCCGGCCACGTATTTCATCAACGAAACCTATACCATGCCGCACCTCGTCCGGGCACGCTACGAAGCCGGGCACGAGATCGCCAACCACACCGCTTCGCACACCACCAGCAACGAAACATCTTCCGATGCCTGGCATGCCGAACTGGCCCAACTGGAAGCACTCGTCGTGGACTCCCTCCAGATCCCTCGGGATCAATTGCAAGGCTTTCGTGCGCCCTTTCTGGCGACCAACCAGGCCATGTGGGATGCCCTCGCGGAACGAAATTATCTCTACGACTCCTCGGTGCCGGAACAGGTGATGATGCCGCCCCTGGTATCGACCAGCCAGGAGAATTATGTGTGGCCGCACACCCTGGATTACGGCATGGCCCTTTCCTGCTATGCCAATATCTGCCCTGCCCGCCCCATTCCCGGCCTGTGGACCATCCCGATGTGGGCCTGGACGGACAAAGATGGCACACTGCAAGGGGTAATGGACCCGGCCATTGGTTCAGCCGCCCCCTTTGCGGACCTCCTCAACGATACCTTTGATGCCCGCTACAATGGCAACCGTGCGCCCATCGGCCTGTACTTGCACGCCGGGCAAACGGCCCATCCGGGCCGTCCGGAAGCCCTGCATGCCTTTCTGACGGAAAAACTGACCATGCCCGATGTGTGGATGATCACCATGCGCGGCCTGATCGAATGGATGCGTAATCCCGTCCCGGCACCCCAAATCGCCGGCTGGTTCGCTGACAACTGCCACCGGGGCTACTGCCGAGACACATCTACCAACGCTCGACCAGAAACACCCGATACCCTCGTACCGTCGGTTGTCTATCCCAATCCAACCTTTGGTAACGCCACCCTCAAGGTTACCCTTCCCGGAACGGCCCTCCTCCATGTGGAGCTCTTCGATGTCCTGGGCCGCGTCGTGTACCATCAGCTTCGGCCTCCCTTCTCTTCCCTGACCCTTCCGTTGGAAAACCAACCCTGCGGCACGTACTTCTACCGGCTTCGCAACGAGACAATGGTACTTACCGAAGGCGTCGTCATTCGCCGGTGAAGAAGTACGGAGGGCGACGCCTACCTTAAACCTGAGTCGCACTCATCCCCCGTTTTCCCGTACGTGGATCGTTTCCCCCTTGGAGACCGGGCCGAGTGTATGGGTTGTGCCGGAAGGCCAGCGGACGATGAGGGAATCGACCTGTGCAGCGGTGCCCAGGCCGAAGGTGAGGGCGAGTTCACTTTGGGAAGCAAAGGAACTGCCGGTTTTGACCATACGCGGATGGGCCTTGCCTGCGATGTAGGCCGTAACTTTCGCCCCGATGCCATCCCGGTTGCTTTGCGCACCCTCCAGGGTCACGCGGACGAACTGGTTTGCTGCATTGGCGAGATTGTTTTGGAAAAACCGGGGACGGTCGGCGTTGGTGGTGACGAGCACGTCGAGGTCGCCGTCGAGGTCGTAATCGGCGTAGGCGGCTCCGCGACCGACGATGGGCGTACCAAAGCCAGGACCAGCCTGCGCGCTGGTATCGGCAAAGCGTCCATTGCCGGTGTTGACAAACAACTGGGGAGCTTGTTTGAAGGTAACGGCTTGCTGGATGGCTTCGACTTCCGGCTGCACGTGGCCGTTGGCAACGAACAGGTCGAGGTCGGTATCCAGATCGACATCGAACAGGAACAGGCCAAACGACAGGGAGAGCAAGCTGGACCGCCCAATGCGGGAGGCTGCGGCCCGGTCAAGGTAGGTGCCTTCCCCAAGATCGCGATACACACCGATCATCTCGTTGGCAAAGTTGCCAATGAACAGGGTTTCCTCGCCCGTATCATCGACCACCCCTACATCAATCCCCATCCCGGCCCGGGCCTTGCCGTTTTCATCCAGGGCCATACCGGAGGTGATGCTCACATCTTCAAACGTGCCGTCACCGTTGTTTTTGAACAGGAAGTCTGGCTGTGTATCGTTGGCCACCACCAAATCTAGCCAGTCATCATCATTAAAATCCAGGAGTGCCACGCCGAGGCTTTTTCCATCTTCGCTGTACACCCCGGCTTGCCGGGTGACATCCTGGAAGGTCCCGTCGCCCTGGTTCCGGTACAGGGTGGAGGATACGCCGGTGTAGGTTTCCGGGGTACAGTAGGCTTTGGTCTCTCCATCGAGGGTACACCAGAGGTCGGTTTCTTCAGACCAGGCGACGTAGTTGGCAACGTAGAGGTCCAGATGGCCGTCGTTGTCATAGTCGAAAAACATCGCTGATGTACTCCAGCCGTCATCCTTGATCCCAACCGTCGAGCTAATATCTGTAAACGTGCCGTTGTCGTTACGATAGAAGCGGTTGGGGCCGACGGCTGTCAGGAGGAGGTCGGGATCGCCGTCGTTGTCATAGTCGGCAGCGGCCATGCCCATGCCGTAGAGGGGCGTGCTGAGTCCGGCCTGTTGGGTGACATCCCGGAAGGTCCCGTCGCCCTGGTTCCGGTAGAGCGCCGAGGTGGGGTCTGTGCCGGGACTGCTGGGCCAGTTTTTACTATTGACGAGTAAGAGGTCCATCTGGCCGTCGCCGTCGTAATCCAGGAAGCCGCCACCGGCCCCGGTGGTTTCCGGGAAATATTTTTTACCGTAGGCCCCGGTGTAATGGGTGAAATCCAGGCCAACGGCCTCGGCAACTTCGGTAAATGTGACGGTGGGTGCTTCCGGTTCAGATGTAGTGGAGGTGGCTTCCGGCTCTGATTCCGCACCACAACCCATCCAGATCAGAAGGGTACAGAGCAGAGCCATTCTGAATGCTTGTATGAATACCATCATTTGTAATCTCAGACATGAATAGAAAGAGGTCTTGGATAATACGGTAACTCGTGATGCACATCAAACGAAGGTCATGTCAACCAATCGTCCAGATGCTCAGCCACAAACGCATCGTCGGTCAGGTGGGGGTACTGCTGATAGACCTGTTCGATGGCATCCTGCTGCCCCGGCGACAACAGCTCATGCGGATTCAGACAACGGGGATGCCCCAGTAAGCCCTGCCGGTACAGCACATGATGAATGCCCGGTATACATCCGGCAAAGCCGTTCGTGGCATCAAACACGGCGGCATTGACCTCGGTAATCTGCTGCGCCAGCGTGAGGTGCCTAGCTGGAACCGTACCCGCTTCGATGGCGGCATGGCACAAGGCCAACTGTTCAACCGCCCGGCGGGTGTGATAGGCCCAGTGCCCCAGCAAGCCACCCACCATACGGATGCGCCGTGTACCTTCGGAAGTTTTGATTGCGTAGGTCGTCAGGAGGTCTTCCAGGATGTGATCATCGTTGCCCGTATAGAGCGCGATCTCCCCGGCCCGACCGGTCTCGGCCACAGCCCGAACCACATCCAGGGTCTGGTACCGGTTGAACGGCGCAATTTTAATAGCGATGACGTTTTCAATTGCGGCAAAACGCCGCCAGAACGCACGGCTCAGGATGCGCCCCCCCACGGCCGGTTGCAGGTAAAACCCGACAAGTGGTATATGCCGGGCCACGATGCGGCAGTGTTCGATCAAGTCATTATCGGAGGCCGTACCAAGGGCCGCCAACGACAACAGTCCGGCATGATATCCGTAGGCCAAAGCCGTTTTTGCCTCGGCTACGGCCTGCGTGGTAGGCCCCACCAACCCCGCAACCCGGATCGTTTTACGTCCCGTTGCCGCATCACAGGCATTCAGGGTTTCCGCGGCCAGTTCCAGCACCGGCGCATACAATCCGTGTGCCCGCATTTCAAACTGTGTGGTATGTACCCCGACGGCCACCCCCCCGGCCCCGGCGGCGTGATAATACCGGGTGAGCGCACGTTGGTACCGTTCGTCCAAAGCTCCCCTTGCCGTGAGGGCCAACGGGTGGGCGGGGATGACAAGGCCGGATTTGATTGATGATTGGTAATTGGGCATATTTGATTTGTGATTGATGCTCAAATTACAAATCATCAATCACAAATCATCAATCACAAATCAAAACCTTCCGTCCCGCACCTGAAACGAGGTCGGCTTCCCCAGGATGGGATTGCTGCTTTGTACCCACTGGGCCGTCCAGTTGAGCATTTGGTCTATACCGGTTTCCAAAGGGCCGAAGGTATCCTCAGCGTAAGTGGCATTGCTGAGGAGAGCGGTATCGGCGGGGATGCCGGCCAGAATGGGGGTGCGGCCCAGCAGATGACCCAGGCGTTGGACCAGGTCGGCGACGGCGTATTGGGGGCCGGTCAGGTTCAGGGGAACAGCGGGGAAATCGGCGAAGGCCAGGGCGCGGAGGATGCGGTCGTTGGCATCGCCCTGCCAGATGCAATTTAGATGGCCCATCGTCAGGTCAATGGGTTCGTTGTGCCAGATCCGTTGGGCCAGGTCCAGAAGGACGCCGTAGCGGAGGTCGACGGCATAGTTGAGGCGGACCAACACCGTCGGGGTGCGATGACGGTCGGCATATCCCGCAAAGATGCGTTCCCGGGCCAGGCACGCCCGTGCGTATTCACCTACCGGCTCCAGAGGATCGGTTTCTACCGAACCGCCCCCGTCAATCGACACAAAGGGGTATACATTGCCTGTGGACAGCATCACCATCGTCCCCCCCGCATACCGTTCGCTGACCAGTACGGGGACCGTCGTGTTGATGAGCCATGTCAGACCGGGTTGGGCACCAGTACCGAATTTGCGCCCGACGAGGTAGATCACATTCGGGGTATCCGGCAATGCGGCCACAGCGGCAGGGTCCAGCAAGTCGGCAGCCAGGGTTTGCACACCGTGTTGTTCGAGCCGCGTTCGGGCAACAGTGTCGGAAAACCGGCTCACGGCGATCACGTCTAGAGAATGCCCGGCAGCCTCGGCAGCCCGCACGGCCAACATGCAGAGTGTCGGTCCCATTTTGCCTCCTGCACCGAGAACGACCAAGGGGCTTTTCACCGAAGGCATGAAATCCACCAACGCCGGGGACGGTCGGGTGAGGGTGTCTTCGAGCGTGGAGGTGTTGGGAATGAAAGAAGGTGACATGGAGTTGGGGTTGTTTTTTGTTGCGTGATGCGTGATGCGTGATTTTGGCTTGAATGGGCCTGCTCAAAACAACTGTAGTGCGTATGTTTATTTTCAATATGCGCATTGGGGATTCAGCGCAGTACTTTAACACCGTTTCACGCAATACGCATTACGCAACACGTCCCAATGAACTTACAACTTTATCGGGCCACATGGGGCATGGAAATGTCCTGGGCCACTCTTTTTTCCAGGGTAGCAGTTGAAGGCTATGCAGGCATCGAAGCACCGCTGATTCACCTGGACCGGCACCTCCCCAAGGTTCCGCTGGAACCGCATGGCCTGGGTTGCATCCCCATGATCTTTACCGAGGGAGAGAATGTTGCGGCCCATCTTGCCTCCTTCCAGACCCAGTTGGAGAGTTGCGTACCCTACCAGCCACCGCTGGTCAACTGCCACAGCGGCTACGACGGCTGGACCGAAGATGAATCCATCCGCTTCTTTGAAGCTGCCCTTGCCATCGAAGCCGATCTCGGTGTGCTGGTGGCCCATGAGACCCACCGGGGTCGGATTCTCTATAACCCGTGGACGACCCTGCGTATGGTCGAGCGGTTTGATGCCCTCAAGCTGTGCTGTGATTTCAGCCATTGGGTCTGCGTGTGTGAACGCCTGCTTCCTCGCATGGATGATCTCATCGCAGCCTGTGCTTTGCAAGCGCTGCACATTCATGCACGGGTGGGGTATGAAGAAGGTCCTCAAGTGCCGGACCCGCGTGCGCCCGAATACCGTCGGCACCTGGAAGCACACGAAGCCTGGTGGGATGCCATTTGGTCTGCCCAACAACAAAAAGGCATGGAGACCATCACCCTTACACCCGAGTTTGGCCCGCCACCCTACCTGCACAGCCTCCCCTACACTAAAGCGCCTGTGGCCGATTTGTGGGAGATTTGTTCCTGGCAAGGCCAACGACAAGCCGAACGGTTTGCAAAACAATTTGGGGCATGACCGAACTGCTGCTCAACACTATTGCGCTGGACCCTAACCGATGGACGCCGGAGCATATGCCCTATTTCAAGCTGGATCAACTGCTCTCCGCAATCGCCGGGGCCGGATTCAAGGGCCTGGAATGCTGGCAGTATCACCTCTCCGGTGCCTCACTTGACGAAGTGGCCGAATATGCCCGCAGGGGCCGAGACCTGGGCCTGACGTTTCCTGTGGTGGGTGTCTACCCACAACTACACCTCGAAGGCCCGGCAAAGGATAAGGCGTGGGACGACCTGCAACGGCTCATCGAACGCGCCGTGGTGCTGGAGGCCAGGGTCCTGAAATGCTTCGTCGGCACCCAGGCGTCTGCGACCCTTGACGAAGGGTCATATGCCCGGTCCCTGACGTTCCTGCAAGCACTTACTGAAGCAGCGTACATAGCTGGCCTGATCCTCACCGGTGAAACCCATGAAAACACCCTGTTCGATAGCGTTACAAGCTGCCGCCGGGTACTGGATGAACTGAATGCCCCCAACCTCAAGGTCTGCTTTCAGCCATACAACTTTGAGGATACAGCGTTGATGTGCACCGATTACGAAGCGTTGCATCCGTGGGTAACCCATGTCCACTTTCAGGGTCGGAAGAACGACACTTTTGTGTTGCTGGAAGAGGCCACGCTGGATTATGCACCCCTGGTTAAATCCCTCGCCGATCATCACTTTGCCGGGTATGCCTGCATCGAGTTTGTTAAAGACTGTGTGGTAGAGAAACCGGAGCACTTTCCCATTCCCCTTGTGCTCGAAAATGCCACCCGCGACCAAGCCTACCTGAACCAGTTGTTTGCTCGCTTCCGGTAACATCTTTTTAATGATTTATCTCAGGCATGTTTTAAAATGATAACAACCACATTGAGCGAACAGTATCCTGAATACCGGATTGAAGACCGATCAGTACCTCTGACCAAGTTGCCTGGCTGGGTCTGGGTGCTAACCTTGGTCTTGTTGGTGGTTCCCCTTGGGATCTACATGATGTTCTACTGGCCGCTGAACCTCGGCTGGATGTGGCTGACCTGGGCGCTGGTCCTGATTCTGCTCCACGAGGGGATCCACGCGGTAGCCTGGAAGTTGGCCAGCGGCCTGACCTGGTCGATGTTTACCTTCGGTATCCTGTGGAAAACCCTTACCCCGTACTGCCATTGTAAGGCCCCCATGCCGGCCCGGCCCTACCGCATAGGGGCCATCATGCCGTTTATCGTAACCGGCTTACTCCCGTGGGGCATCAGCCTCACCACCGGAGATGCCGAACTCGCCGTCGCTTCCGCCCTCCTGATCAGCGGAGCCGGGGGTGACCTTTACGTGCTCTGGTCCGTCCGGGACCTGCCGGACACCGTGTTGCTCCAGGATCACGATGCCCAAGCCGGATGCGTGGTCCTATGGCCGGAGAAATAGTTGAGCCTGCCTACGTTGGACCGCTCGCTGTGGTCCGTTGTAGACTTCGGGCATAACCCACAACGGACCACAGCCTGCCCCTGCGCAGACAGGGGGACAAAGAACCACGGACCAACAAAAATGTCATCCTTTTGTGAGGATTGCTCCCGGTTGCTGGTATAGTTTATGAAGTCCTGTTACGCCGTCTTGGCCCATTCGACCTGGTCGAATTGCACAACATCAACGACAAGCGGCGTAACTTCAGTTAAATAGTCCTGTTACGCCGTCTTGGCCCATTCGACCTGGTCGAATTGCACAACATCAACGACAAGCGGCGTAACTTCAAATATGAAATCAACCAACCTGATTATCTATGCGAAATATGGTGATGCGATGGCGGGGCCTGCCGGCATTACTCCTGGTGTGGAGTGGATGCATCGGCACGGATTTTATTGACGATTTTCCCGATGACGGTGGGGACGGTACCCCAATGGAAGAAGTGACAGGAGACGAACGGACCGGCGAGTTTACCGCACGGGCCGGAACCTCGTACCAGGTGATGGGCACGGTGACGTTGAAGCGGCTGGACAGCGGACGCCTGAGCGTGGAATTTGCCGACAACTTCAGTACCAGCAATGGCCCCCGGCTGCATGTATATCTGTCCGAGAGCCAGCGTGTTACGGGGTCGAGTGTGGACCTGGGGGCGCTACAAAGTACAACCGGCGCACAGGCCTATACGGTGTCGTCAGAGGTTACCCTCGAACAGTTCAATTACGTATTGATTCACTGTGTGCCGTTTAACGTCTCATTCGGCTTTGCACAACTCGGAGGATAAAATGAAACGGATATGTTGTGTACTGGGCCTCGGGTTGTGCCTCACATGGCTGGCCGAACCGGCACACGCTGATGGTTGGCCACAGAAAAAAGGACAGGGGTACTACCGCGTCGGATTTAACTGGGTGCGGGCCGGGCAATTTTATGAGGTGAATGGCAACCGGATCGACATTCCCACCCTCAGCGATTACACCGTCAGTTTCTACGGCGAGTACGGCATCAACGACCGGATCACGGGTATCGTGTATGTGCCGTTCATGCAGCGCATCACCCTGAACAAACAGGTCGGCGAACCCAGCGGCGTGGTGTTTTTTGAGGGCGATGCCATAACCGGCGTGGCCGACATCGACGTGGGCCTGCGCATCGGCCTGCTGAAAGCGGGCAATACCGTCCTGAGTGCGGGCCTCCTGCTGGGCCTGCCGGTCGGCAATACCGACCAGGCCAACGGGCTGTTTACCGGCGATGGAGAATTCAACCAGCGAATTGCCCTGGAACTGGGTCACTCGTTCTACCCGGCCCCGGCATACGTTGTTGCCAGTGCAGGCTTTAATAACCGCACCCAGGGGTTCTCGGACGAGCTGCACTACAAGCTCGAAGCCGGGTATTCATTCAGCGAAAAATGGACAGCCATCACCCGCATTCGTGGTGTCTCCTCCTTCGAAAACGGAGATGAAGGCATAACCGGTGGTACCGGCGGGCTCTACGGCAACAACCAGCGCTACCTTGCCTATGGGGCCGAACTCGCCTATGCCTTCACCTCTGCCCTGGGCTTCTCATTGACCCTCGAAGGCGCAACCCTGGGGCGAAACGTGCTGTCTGCACCAGCTGTTAATGTGGGGATTTTTCTCAAGCGTTAGGGCGTACTGACATTCAAGCATAAACGGCGATTTTCAGGGGGTGATCTGGAGCTTTTTTCTTATGTTTGGAAGGCGTTACCTTCTTTTCCTTTGCCCCCCTTCTCATGACCACCCGCGTACCAACCGGAGTAACGAGATCAGAAGCGGATTACGCCGACGGTTTCGAGCAAATGAAAATATTGTTCGATGTCCTCAAGTGGGGCATAACCGTACGTTGCACCAACGAGATTTCGAATCTCATTCAGGTCCCGCTGGCCGTCAACGAAATTGAGTGTTTCGTACAAATAGTAATGTCCGCGCTCGGCCAGACGCACACGGTCCCGGAACCCGGAGTCCCCGGTTTGCGCGATCATCCAATCATGCCCATACTGTCCACGGAAGAAGTTGATCGGCCCGCGCACCGTATCGATCCGTTTGGGTACACGTGCGCCTACATCCGGCGCAGATGAAACCGCTATTGAGGTATCCTTGCGCGCCCCAGCATAGTGCCGAAGCGATTGCTGTGCGGCCTCTTCTTCCGATGCCAGTTGACGGGCCGCATCGTGTACATAGGCCCGTGCCGAGGCCGATTCGGCAAACGTGGCCAGCGCGATCAGGGCCTTATGTTCACGTGCGAAGGCCTGGGTAATAATGTTTTTGGCCGAGGCAAAGGAGCCGGACGTCTTCAGCGTGGTTGTAGCCCGTCTGGTTTCGGCAGCGATCCGTGTGTGAGCACGAGCGCGTGCATTTTGAACCAAATCGGGCAGTTGTGCATCGTTCGCGTTGGCCAGAACCAGGGCTGCTGCACCGGTGATCACCTCAGCACGCTTCATCTGCGTGGCATCGGCCCGTTCACGTGTGTCCTCCTGTGTTCCAATGAAGGGATCGGGCCAGGTGTTGAGCATAACGGCCGGGATGCCAATGCTGGATTCGGTCAGGTCTTCGTGATCGCTTGGCCCCCAGAAGCGCTCAATCTTGTAATAGAACGGATCCGTGCTGCCCGCAGGATCAACGATGGGCCTTGTGAACCGGCTCCCGAAATTGAGTAACCGACCGTTGAGCAAGGATATGGTGTTGCCCGCAGCAACCGTTTCGAACATCTCCTCTACGATGTCGGACAAGAACGAAGGGTTTGAATACGGTGCCCTGTACAAACGCAGGATCGACCCGCTTTTCACCTGATGGTCACCCACCATGTCCAGGTTCAGCAAGGCCAATACGGAGTCAACACGATCCGGATGTTGATGAAAGTAGTACGGCAGTGCCGTGTGCTCGGGCCCCCAGACGAAGCGAATACTCCTCAGGGGGCGCGCTATGGAACCGGAGGCCACCAACGACGAAAGGGTTCGGGCCAAATCAAGTGTAGCCCCAACCCCGGTCAGGTTATTGCCCCCACCGGTGTTTCGGTAATTGGTGTGGGCCTGGATCCAAACCTCCGGCAACTCGGGCCGTACCCCTTCTATTTTGGCATGAACCAGGGGGTAGGACCCGGCTTTGGTTTCGGCCTCAACGTGTGCACGGACCGTGACCCCGCCACTTTTGATCATCTCCTGCAACCGCAGTGCAACCTCGTAGGATACCGAAAAGGCAAAGCCTGGGGCTTCTCCCTTTGGCCCTTTCCACGGCTCAATCTGCAGCGCACTCACGAGTTGGGGTTGCGCGCTTCGGGTGCGGTAACTGATCACCCCGGCGGCACCGTAGGTCCAAACCGCCAATGCATGTACCCGGCCCAATGGCCCACTCGCCAGCACAAGTTTGCCGTTCACATCCTGGTCAGCATAGTCCGATGGCGATGTACCCGATCCTGCATCCATCACTTCCGCCGTCAACGCCGCGCTGGTGCTGAACCGTGCGAGGTGCCCGCGATACGCCGTAAAATCGGCCAGGACCTCTCCGCCCGAAAGTGTCAAGCGGCCCTGGCTCCCCTCCCACCACGGCTCGGTTCGAAAAGCCCAGAAATAGCGTTCGCCATCAGAAGGAAAATGATCAATCCGTACCTGTGTAAGTCCTGACCTGACCCCTGCGCGTGCGATATACGCAGCCGTCTGATCGGCCCCCTGGGACGGAGACCACCCCGAGAACGCCAGCAGGGCATCAAAATGCCGCAGCCCGGCCTCTCCTGAGGTTTCCTCAATCAGCGATTGGAACAGGGCATCATCGATCAAGGGCGAGGTCTGGCCAAATGCCCATCCCGGATGAAGCAGGGAAACGAATGCAATCAGGGTGGTGAGATCACGCATGGGAGCCTGGAGAGAAGTTCATGGTCGGAACGCCCCACGTTTAAGGCGTGTTCCGCCTTTCAGCGCCTGTGAATGGGAGAATTTGATTACTTTATCCCTGAACACAGACCTTCAGCACACCCATGGAATTTCCTGATCGGCTTCGACTTCCGCTTACCTTCTCCCCGGACCGGCTGCTTGAAGACCTGCAACGCCTGGAATCCGGCCCCTGGATTGCACACTTTGTGAAACGAAATTATGAAGGCGACTGGTCTGTAATCCCGCTGCGCGGACCCGCCGGGGCCACCCATCCCATAAAAATGGTCTACTCCGATCCGACCTGTGACACGTATACCGATACGCCCTACCTAGCGCAATGCCCGTACTTTGCGCACGTGTTGGCCGCCTTTCCCTTTGAACTCCATGCCGCACGCCTGATGGCCCTCTCACCAAGCTCACGGATCAAGAAACACCGCGACCATGACTTGTCCTTCGAACACGGAGCCGTCCGACTGCACGTGCCGGTTCGCACCAATCCATCGGTCGAATTTCTGGTCAATGACATCCCGGTCAAGATGGCGGCTGGGGAGTGCTGGTACCTGCGCCTGAGCGATCCGCATGCCGTATACAACGGCGGCACGGAAAGCCGCGTCCACCTCGTCATCGATGCCCCGGCTTCACCAGCGGTCCGCAGGTTGTTGGCGCAAGGACATACCGTGACACAGCACCCGAAGACCTGATCGACCTTGAAGACGTGTGGATCATAGCACCGTAGCATCCTGCGGGCCGGAGCAGCCCTGCCATGCACCAAACCACTTGGACCCGGAGCATGCATTGCATCATCCAGGCTGTATTCGGTAGCATGAGCTGCTCCCTCCCTACCCGCAGGTCGAGCAAGAGAGACGGTCCCTAGCGTATGGATCTTCCCTTATGCACGATAGGCCAACCGCTACTTATGCGCCACGCATAACGGAAGGCTGCATAGAATATACTGCACCCGGCGCTGGGGTGCAGGAGAATTTGCAACTTCTTGTAACGAATCTGATCCAGCTACCGATGCAGCACCATCATGCCGGTTCTTTCCCAATCTTCCGCGACGACCCTATAAAGGTACAGTCCGTTGGAGAGGCCATGCGCATCAAATGATACCGCTGCACGGCCCGGTGGCTGCAGGCCATCCCGTAGTTGACGTATTCGCCGCCCTTGTAAGTCATACACCTCAAGCCGTACCTGTTGCGGCCTCGTTAAGGAATAGGCAATGGTCGTGGTACCCGTAAACGGGTTTGGATAGTTTTCGAGTTGAATGCCCTGCTCAACATCATTCTGGTCTATTGAAACCGAGGTGTTAGACCCGTTTCGATGGAGCGAAATGCGGTCATCAAAATTCGAAGCCGAGAAGACGTCCATATCGCCGTCGCCATCTACATCAGCGGCATATACAGACCGGGCTCCATCTCCTTGCGCCGAAATAACCACTTGTGTACCAAAGGCCCCCTGCCCGTCGATATTCTCGTACCACGCAACTTTGTCATCATTCTCTGATGCCGAGAGGACGTCCATATCGCCATCGCCGTCCAAATCGGTGGCGTGTACCACATAGGCATTCGCAGCCCGTGTGGTAATGTTTTGCGGTTCCCCAAAAGCCCCTTGCCCATCGGTATTCTCATACCATGCAATGACACCGCCCAGTGCCGCCGCCGAGAGTGCGTCTACATCACCGTCGCCGTCTATATCAGCCGCATGCACAGAACGGGCCAACAACGCCGTGTTCGAAAGGACTTGTTGACCGCCGAAATTGCCCTGTCCGTCGGTATTCTCATACCATGCAATGATACCATCACCGAAGGATGCCGAAAGGACGTCCACATCGCCGTCGCCATCTACATCGGCTGTGAATACCGAGTAGGCCCCCAAAGCCTGACCGGCTATCACTTGCTGATCGCCAAAAGTGCCTTGTCCATCCGTGTTCTCGTACCACGCCACCCTGTTATCAGCTATTGAAGCCGAAAGCACATCCATATCGCCATCACCATCTATATCGGCTGTGCGCACAGAGAAAGGTCCTGCCGACTGGGCAAAAATGACTTGTTGTGTACCAAAGGCCCCCTGACCATCCGTGTTCTCGTACCATGCGACCTTCGCATCGGCAGATGAGGCCGAGAGCACATCCATATCGCCATCGCCGTCTATATCAGCCGCATAGACAGATTGTGCGCCGGAAGCAAATGTAGAGATGGCTTGTTGTGTGCCGAAGGTCCCTTGTCCGTCCGTGTTCTCGTACCACGCGATTTTGTTATCAAAAAAGGAAGCCGAGAGCACATCTATATCGCCATCGCCGTCTATATCAGCCGCATAGACGGATTCCGGGCCATCGGCTTGATTTGAAATGAGCTGCGGGGCATCAAACAAGCCCTGTGCAAAGGCCATATTGAAGGAGAACAAGAGGAGACCAGGTAATAAAAAATGCTTCATAATCAGGTAGCGTTTCTGGGGTTGAACAAGTGATAATGGTTCTTTGATTTTGCTGTGCAAAGGTTGAGGAAAACGATAGGGTAAATCTTGTACACAAAAATCAAAGAACGGATATGACCTTACACTTGCACCATCTGACGAGCAAGGACGGCGTGCGGTCCTGAGCACCCGCTTAATCCCGCGAGAGGAACAGGCTCAGGACGTACCAGAACATGAGGGCCACGGAAGCGAACAGTTCCAGCGCACCGGCCACGTACCGGTCCTGCGGATAATGGTGCAAAATGTTGGACGTATCATACAGGATGGCCGCACCCGCCAGGCCGATCATCGCGACGGAAAAGAAGGTGCCCAACTGAAAGCCGAACAAGACGCCGGCTACAATCAGCACAAGCGCGATGATGAAACCCCAGCGGAGCAACCCACCGAGAAAGGAGAAGTCTTTACGGGTCACGAAGGCCACCGCCGTCAGGCCCGCAAAACCAATGATGGTGACGGTTGCCGCACTCTGAATGGCACCGGGGGCATATAAATTGGCAATGTAAAGCAGCGGCACAAAGATGATGGCCTCGGCCAGGACGAAGCCGCCCAATGCCGCATATTGTGTCACCGGGGAAACGGCCTGATGGGCCGCCCGGCTTGCCAGCCAGCCCACTACAATAAACCCACCCAGCACAAACAGCCAGGACACCCCGAGCAAGGCCTGCGCAATGGTCTCGGCCAGGCCGGTTTTGAACAGGTAAATCTCAATGCCTGCAAACAGCAGAATTGCACCCAGCAAGTGGGTGTAGGTTCTCATGATAAACGTGGCCCGGTCATCCACACTCAGGTGGGATACCGGCACCGAATAGGTTGCGTCCATTAAAGCCTCATGGAATTATGTATAAGGATCTCTATACTTCCTTATACGCCGCACATCCCTCATCGGATGCAGTTTCCTCACCCTATTCTTCAGCGAAATCTCAGAATCGGAATTAAGAGGCACAAGTATACTTACGTATTGTTCCGACTGCCACCACTGCCTGAGGCCCCATGCGTAAACTCTCCGACTTTCCCGATGCCCACCTGCGGATCTTTGACCGCCCCTCGGTGCCCGCCCCGGAAAACATTCAAACCGTCTACCTGATCGGCATTTGCGGGACGGGAATGGGCTCCCTGGCCGGCCTTTTCCAACAAGCCGGCTACGCCGTGCGCGGTGCCGACCGGGCCGCCTGGCCCCCCATGAGCACCCGGCTCCGGGAAGTGGGTATTCCCATTCTGGAAGGATATGACCCGGCCCACCTTGATCCGACCCCGGACCTCGTCATTGTGGGCAACGCGTGTACGCCTACACATGTTGAGGCCGCTTATGCCCGTGAACAGGGCCTGGTACAACTGTCCTTTCCCGAGGCCCTGGCACACTTTTTTATCCAAGATCGGCGATCACTGGTGGTGACCGGTACCCACGGCAAAACTTCTACCACGGGGCTGCTGGTCCATGTGTTTCGGACGGCGCAACTGGACCCCGGCTTTTTGGTGGGGGGCGTGATGGTCAATGGCAACGTCAACTTTGATGTGGGGCAAGCAGGGCGGCACTTCATCGTAGAAGGAGATGAATACGACAGTGCCTACTTCGACAAACAGCCGAAGTTTATGCACTACCGGCCCACCAGCGCCATCGTCACGTCTATGGAATTCGACCATGCCGACATCTACGACGACATCTACGACTACCAGGCCGCATTTGAGCGATTTGCCGCCACCCTCCCTGAAACTGGCTTGCTGGCCCTGTGCAATGCCTCCCCCCACGTCCTGGCCCTCGCTGACTATACCCAGGCGCGGGTCCGCACCTACGGCCTGACCCCTGATGCTAACGTCACGGCTACAAACATCCGGGCCGTACCCGGCGGACAACGGTTTACGCTGGTCGTGGACGGCAACCAGCAAATAGAATTGTACCTGCCTTTGAGTGGGCAACATAACCTGCTCAATGCGCTTGCTGTCTGTACGATTGCACTGGATGAAGGCCTGACCCTAACCCAACTGGCCGACGGGCTGGCATCCTTCAAAGGCCTCAAGCGCCGCCAGGAAGTACGGGGGGAAGTGAATGGTGTGCTGGTCATCGACGATTTTGCCCATCACCCAACCGCCGTTCGCGAAACGCTGGCCGCCATCCATATGCGCTGGCCGCACCGCCGGTTGATTGCCGTGTTTGAGCCCCGCTCCAATTCCAGCCGCCGAAAAGTCTTTGAGACCGCCTATCCCGAGGCTTTTCAACAAGCAGATCGCGTATATCTAAGTACCCCCCCCCAACGCCACAACGACCGGGCCGATGATTTTATGGACATTGCTGTCGTGGCTGAACGCATTTGGGGAGCCGGTGCCCCCACATTTGTTGGAACGGGTCCCGATGCCGTACTGGATGCTTTGATTGCCGATGTAGCGCCCGGCGATGCCGTGCTCATTATGAGTAACGGCGGGTTCGGAAACATCCATGAACGGCTGCTCAACGCCCTAGCACCCGTTGAGATTGTTGATTGATGATTTCTGGCACACAATCACAAATGATCAATCACAAATGATCAATCATCAATAAAGTGTACATCCACTAGGTGGCGGGCCAGAACGTGGAACATGTGTTCGACGTTTTCGCCGGTCTTGGCGCTGGTCAGGAAGTGTGGCGCACGGTAGGTATGGCCGAGGGCGATCAGGTCCGTCTCCGGCACCTTGAGTTCGTCATTCAGGTCCACCTTGTTGCCCACCAGTACAAAGGAAGCCTTCGGGTTAATGGCTTTCAATTCCTTAATGTGATGCAGCAAAACGCTCAATGATTCTGGCCGGGTGAGGTCACTCACCATGACGGCACCCGAAGCCCCGCGCAGATAGCTTTTGGTCACACTCGAAAGGTGCGCACTCCCGGCAAGGTCCCAGAGAATCAATTTGACCACCACGCGTTGATCGGCGATGTCTACCTCGACCTCTTTCCGGCTAATGGTCGTCCCGACGGTACTCAGGTATTTCTCCTGAAACCGATGGTATACAAACTGCCGGACAAGACTCGTTTTACCGACGCCTGCAACACCGACCATGCATATTTTCTTTTGGATGACTTGCATCAGAAGGCCGTTTAGCGAGAATGACGTTTGGATTGGGCATCAAGGGCAGTCTCCGCATGTTTTTGCAAGGGCCTGGCATGGCCCAGTTCCGGCTGCGGCCCATGCGGAAAATGAACGGAAAACACACTACCTGAACCTGGTGTTGAAGTTACTGAAATATGCCCGCCCATCAGATCAACCAGTTGTTTGACGATCGCCAGTCCCAGGCCACTCCCGACGTTTTCCACATCTACCGCTTGACTGCCACGGGTAAATTCATCGAACACATAAGGCAAAAACGCCGGTTCGATCCCAATACCGGTATCGGCCACATGGATGCAGACGGTCGTGTCCTTGTGCACCACACTTACCGTCACAGCGCCTGTGTCGGTAAACTTGATCGCATTAGCGATCAGGTTGTTCAGGATACGATTCAGGCATCCTTGATTGATCCGTACAAATAATTCGGCCTGTTTAGCCTGCATACGCAGGTGCAACCCTTTTTCTTCGGCCAGTGGTTGAAGCAACTGAACGGTTTCCCGAACTTCTTCAACGAGGTTCAGCGAATCCCGGACCAGCGGAATACTTCGGGCTTCCAGCCGGGCCAGGTCGTGCACTGAATTGACCGTATCCAGCAGCCGGATGCTGTTTCGCAAGATGGCTTGCAGGGCATGTCGATACACCTCCGGCACTTCATCAAGAAGCACCGAAGTAAACCCCATCACGCTGGTCAAGGGGGTGCGCATGTCATGCGACATATAGGCCAGAAACCGGGACCGGGCCTCAATGGCCGCCTGGGTTGCCGTTTCGGCGACTTTGGCCACCTGTTCGAGTTGGACCATCGCACTGATGTCTTGCGTGGTCGTTACCACCCCAATCTGTTGACCGGCTTCATCCAGCGCGGGGCGGGCCTGTGTCGATACCCAGAAGTAGGTTCCGGAGGCTTGTTTGAACCGATACCGATGGAGCGGCGATGTTTGCCCGGCCCGCGCCACCGCCCAAACTTCGGTTTGCAAGGATGCCCGGTCATCCGGATGTACGTAACTGGCGGCCGAGGTGCCCTGCAGATCTGCAACGGCATACCCGAATACGGCCTCGGCAGAGGGCGTGAGGTAGACATACCGCCCCTGGGCGTCATGCAACGCCACGACCTCTCGAAGGTGTGCTTCGAGCAGATGAATACGTTCTGCTGGTGTCATAGGATGCAGGTTGCTAAAGCGTGACCGCGTCAGGCGGGTTTCAGAATGGCGTCGTCCGGTAAGACAAGGGGGTAAGGTGCTTCCACGATGCCTCGGGCCATTTCCCGGAGGCGGCGGCGTAACAAACGGCGGCGCATGGGACGTAAGTGATCAATAAACAAAACACCGTCGAGATGATCCAGTTCATGCTGGATTACCCGTGCCCACATGCCGTCTACGTCCCATTCCTGAGGTTCGAGGGTACGATCCAAAAACCGGACCTGAATGACTTCAGGCCGGACGATGCGTTCGTACAAGTCTGGAATCGAGAGGCATCCTTCCTCATACTCTACATAGGCATCGCCGAACGAAACAATCTCCGGATTGATAAAAACCACCGGCCCTTCGGTTTCTTCCTCATCCTTCACCGAATCCTGATCCTCCGGCTCCTGGCGTGAAAGATCAGCAACGAACAGACGTTCAGTCCGGCCCACTTGCGGGGCAGCCAATCCTACACCCGGCGCTTCGTGCATGGTCTCAATCATATTTTCGATGAGTTCCTGCAACGCGTCAGAATCAGCCGTGACCGGTTCGGTCTGGTCACGAAGGATGGGATGACCGAAAGAGTAAATGGGTAAGATCATTGACCGTCTAAATAACTTTGCAAAAGCACAGCGGCAGCGGCGGCATCAATCCGTCCTTTTTCACGCCGGGCCTTGCGTTTGCGTCCGCTGGCATACAGCACCTGCTTGGCCGTTTCGGAAGTAAAGCGTTCATCCCACTTAACGATTTCGACGCCGGGGAAGGCCCTTTTCAGCCGGTTGATGTAGGGCTGCACAAAGGCCGTCGCTTCACCTTCCTCGCCGTTCAATTGAAGCGGCCAACCCACCACGATGCATGCCAGACCGTCTTGGGCCTGTACCCGCTGGAGTTCGCGCAGGGCGGCATCCGGGGGGTAGGTGCCCAGCGGTCGACTAAACAGCCGAAGCGGATCAGCCAAGGCGAGGCCGACCCGCTTGGTGCCATAATCAACGGCAGCGATGCGAGGCTGGTGCACAGTAGGTAAGGTGTATTGAAAAACCCGGAAACAAACCGGGGAAGCGCGTACTTGTCATTCAGGTGTGCTACACACCTCCGGAATACCGGACCATCAGGAGCAGTACACCGAAGGTATGAAGAACCCCATACCCGTCAGAAGACGAGGCCCCGCTTACATGTTTTCGTCGGCACTACCGCTTGGGACGGAATAGTTGAGCTCCCGCAATGGTTTTTGCAGCGTCTCTTTGAGGCGTTTCCCCGGCTTAAAGTGCGTCTTGCGACGGCTCGGGATGAACACCGTTTCGTTGGTTTTGGGATTGCGGGCCTTGGGCTTGGCTTTCGTCTTTTTGACCTCAAAGACACCAAAATCGCGGAGTTCGATCCGGACTTCCGGATCGGCTTCCATCATCAGGTCTGCAATGGCTTTCAGTACGGATTGAACCCAGGGCTCGCTTTTATAGATCGGCTCACCGCGCAGGTCGGATACGCGCCGTGCGACGTCTTTTTTGGTCAGGGTTTTGATACGATCATCCATGACAATATTTGCTCCATTTAAGGTGATGCCATTCTGGTTTCGGGTTGCTACCCCTTTAGCAGCCAAGAAGTTGGGGTGGGGATCCGAAATAGGCCACTTTTCAGAATGAACGGTTGTTGTCTTTGCTACGACTTCTCCTCTTTTAGGTGCCAGTCGCTATTGTGTGCAAGGTTTTGTTTAGTAGATAGATGGGCTACCTTATATCACGCTGGAATTATCAATGTTTCATCCATTCACGGTGAATTCACCTCACTCTTCGAAGCGGTAAACCCCGAAGATGCCTTCGATACGGCGCAGTTGGTCCATAATTTTTTGCAGTTGAGACAGGTCATTGACATACATCACAATCGTCCCTTCAAACACGCCGTCGTGGGCGTCCACCGAAATCGACCGGATGTTGGTATTGAGGTCTTTGGAGATTACGTTGGTGATGTCATTGACAATGCCCACGCGATCTTCGCCCACAACCCGCAGCGCCGCCATAAAATGAATATCCTTTTGGCGGCTCCACTCAATCGTCACGATGCGGTCACTTTCCTTAAACAGGTTAGGCGCATTCAGGCAATTTTTGCGGTGAATCTTGATCCCACCGTTCCGACTCAGAAAACCAAAAACCGGGTCGCCGGGAATGGGCTTGCAACAGGTCGCATAGTTTGTTGCAATGTCACTGTATTCTTCCCCGTTGATGAGCAAGGCCGGCTGACCGATGGTCTGGGCCTGATCTATAAAACGTTCATGTTGGAGCTGTAGCAACTTTTCGGCATCGGATTCGGCTTTGCGTTCCGCTGAGGGCAGCCGACCGCCGTTGCGGACCAACGTGACCAATTCCTTCACATCAAACAACTCTTTCCCAATCTCAAAGAACATTTGTTGGGTGTTGGGAAAATTCAGCATGCTCGCATAGCGGTTCACATCCCGGTCACTCACTTCCAAATGTACCTTCCGGGCGCGTTTTTCCCAGATGTCCTGCCCCTTTGCAATGAATTGCCGACGCTCTTCGTTGATCCAATGCCGGATGCGGCTTCGGGCTTTGTGCGTGACCACAAATTTCATCCAGGCCGGGTTCGGCTTTTTGTTTTTGTCGGTCAGGATAGCGACCTGGTCACCGCTTTTGAGGGTATAGGACAGAGGCACCACACGCCCATTGACTTTGGCCCCGTTGCAGTGTAGACCAACCTCGGTGTGTACGCGGAAGGCAAAGTCTACCGGCGTGGCTCCTTTGGGTAAAGTGAACAAATCCCCATTGGGCGTGAACAGATAAATTTCCTGATCGGCCAGGTCCAATTGGAAATCGCTCAAGAACTCAGTGGCACGGTCAGCATCCGGGTTTTCGAGGAGTTCGCGCACCCAAGCGTACCGATGGTCCAGGTCGGAGGCCTCGTGCCCTCCTTTGCCGTCTTCCTTATAGCGCCAATGCGCCGCTACACCCATTTCGGCCACGACGTGCATCTCATGGGTACGGATTTGCACCTCAACGCGCTTGCCGTCCGGCCCGATGACGGTGGTGTGCAAACTCTGGTAACCGTTCGACTTGGGCACCGATATGAAATCCCGAAACCGCTCCGGCAAGGGCCGGTAGAGGTCCGTAATCATGGAATAGACGCGCCAGCATTCTTCTTTGCCCTGCCGGCCAGTGCTGTGCAAGATGACCCGGATGGCGAACAGGTCGTATATCTCGTCCAGTGTTTTGTCCTGCCGCCGCATTTTGCGGTAAATCGAGTAGATGTGTTTGGAGCGCCCGTACACATCGGCCTCGAAGCCGGCTTCTTTGAGGGCCTCTTTGAGGGGTTCGATAAACCGTTTGATGTAGGATTCGCGTGCGCGCTTGGTGGCCTTCAACCCTTTAGAAATTTCGTAATAGGCTTCCGGGTTGATGATTTTCAGGACGAGGTCTTCAAATTCGTTCTTGATGCTGTACAACCCGAACCGGTGAGCCAAGGGGGCAAACAGTTCGAGGGTCTCGCCGGCTATTTTGAGTTGTTTTTTCTCCGGCAACGATCCGAGCGTACGCATGTTGTGAAGCCGATCCCCGAACTTGACCAGAATCACCCGAATGTCCGAGGCCATAGAGAGCAGCAGCTTCCGAAAATTTTCGGCCTGGCGCATTTCCCGGCTTTCGAACTCTTTCTCGATCTTGGTTACGCCATCTACAATCCCCGACAGCGTGGGATCGAACAGTTCTTCGATGTGCTGCACGGTGATGTCGCTATTGTCTTCAACGACATCATGCAGAAGGGCGGCGGCCACACACACATCGTCGAAGTGGATATGCCGGGCCACAATGATGGCGACCTCAATGGGATGGGTAAAGTAGGGTTCGCCACTGGCCCGTTTGTCGTTACGGTGTGCCCAATGGGCCAGTTGAAAGGCCATTTCGATAAGCGCCTCATCTACCTCCGGCAAGTTCTCTCGACACACCTTGAGCAAAGCGTTCAGCTTGCGCTGAAACATGCGAGCCACAGGAAAGGCTTCGACCTGTGCCCAGATGGCCTCGGTAGCGCGGGAGAGCGAGCGCGGGGGATCCACCACCTTTGTCTCCTGCTCCACAGGCTTTCGCATGCGGAACCATCCTTTCCTGGATTTGCGGCTCTTATCGACCTCCATGCCGGTCGGTGTTTGGGACGTTGGACCGTACACGGCTATGCCGTGCACTTGATTTGCGGGGGTGTGACCGTCTCCAACCCTAACGCCCTCTTAACGTTCCGGCTACAGGCCATATCCTTTACACAAATCAAACGAATACAGGGTTTGATAATCCATCCTGCAGGCCGTAGGTTTTCCTTGCGAACCTTTGCACCATTGTGTACGTTTGACCCTCTGCACAGATTAGGGCACCCTACGCCCTTGTACCAACCGGGGCAAGTACCGAATCCTTAATTGTAGGATGGATCCAGAGGCCCTGACGATTTTGAAGCGCACGACTCCGACGATTCACTAATGTCTGAAACCGCCCTTGTGTTTTGGTATGCCTGCCGGCATTTCCTTATGGTCCTGATGCTGTACGCCTTCGTCGGCACGGTCCCCCTCTCGGCCCAGGACCCCTCCGATGCACTGGTCACCCTCAACCAAGCCCATGAACACCTCGCCGCCGGTGCGTTTGAGGAAGCCCTCGCTGCGGCAAACTCGGCAGCGGCCCAACTCGCCATTCCCGAAGCCGGACAGGTAAAAACCCTGGACCTGACGGCGGACCTGGCCGTGCGCAACACCTTACTCTACCGTGCGCTGGCCGCCGAACAATTGGGCCAGTACATCGAAGCCCAGAGTGATTATCTCGCCTTCCTGTCCATCGAAAACCGGGGCCCCAGAGCCGATGCCACTCAGGACCGGCTGGCCTTCGTTGGGGCCGAAGCGACACGGGCCTATACCCAGCGCAGCGCCGAAGACCGCCCCGAACTCGAAACCGTGGACCGGCTCAAGATTGGCGTGTTTCCCTTTGTCAACCTCTCTGAAATTGGTTTGATGAAACAGTTCGGCTTTGCCGTCGCGGGTTTTATCAACAATACGCTACCGCTGCTGTCTGATTTTACCAACATGTCCTTCCGCACGGCAGACCGGGCCCAAGTGGCCGTTGCACTCCAAGAACTCACCTTTGACCGACTGTACGGTACATCGTCGGACGTTACCAACTCCGAACTGGGCTATATGCTCGGGTCTGGCTTTGTAGTGACGGGCACCGTCAATGAGGTGGTGGGAAGCCTCATCGCCAAACCCATCTTTAGCCGCACGGCCGATGGGACGACCGAAGAACTGGCTCCCGTTCAGTCTCCCCTGTCTGCCTATTCCTCAGAAGGGACCCGACGGCTCCAACTGGAACTGGTCCTGCGCGTGGCAGACCGCCTGCAAGAACTCACAGGTTTTACCTACACCCGAAGCCGGAATGCACTCGCCGATTCCGTCGACAAGCTCGTCTACGGAGACGTCAATGCCTTTCTTGCCTACGGTGCGGGATATGAAAGCATGCTGTTCGGTCGATATGCTGAAGCCAACCGCATCTTCAGCGAAACCGAAGCCGCCACATCCCCGATTGCAGAGATGGACCGCGTCGCCATTCGGGAAATGCTGCGGGCCACCCGGCAACCCGATGCAGACCTGACGGTGTTCCTGGACTCTCTGATGACAGACCCGGTCTTGGACACGCCTCCCGATCCCGTTGCCGAGACCGACCCCCAACCGAACACCCCGGAAAACAACGACGACCCGGAACCCATCGACCCCGTTGTAGAGACGCCACCGGACACAGATCCGGAACCACGGCCCGTCCGAACGCCGCCGGTGGTTTCTACCCGGTCCTTGAGCTTGCTCAGCCAAATGGGGCTTTCCGCTTTGGGTGCAGCAGCAATTTCGGATGTGGTGACCGGAACGGGCACGCCGGAACAAGGAAATGAAGATCCGCGCGAGGGTAAACCGGGGACGTTGGACCCCACCCGGCAAGTCCAAAACAGAACCATCCGGATCATCGCCCCGTTGCCCCCCAACACGCAGCAAAACGGCAAAAAGCAATAACCTTCCCCTGTCCATTACGTGGTGCACAGACGCGTAATTTATGATGTTCAATACGCACGCTCTACTGACTCTCCTGGCCACCGGCCTTTTCTGCCTGCTTGGCCCAAGCCATCCTGCCACCGCGCAGGTCAATCCGGGTACCCCGGCCAGTGGGGCTGTACAGGTCTTTACCCAATCCTGGGATGTGGAAGCCAACAACCGTACCACGACCATCAATCAGTCTGTGGTCCCTATCGGAGTGTTTCTCCCGATCTCGGAAGGACTGGATGCCCGCCTGAGCACCTCCTTTGTCTCCCTCTCTCGCCGCACCGAAGGGGCCGATACCGACGAAACCGTCAGCGGTCTGACCGATCTCAAGGTGCAAGTCAACTGGAACGGGTTTAGCAACCGCCGATTTTTAGTGGGCCTGGCCCTCAATATTCCGAGTGGCGGCGCCAACCTGACCAGCCAGGAGCAGGATGTGGTCTTCGACTTCGTCGCGCCCGACCTCTCCGTACGGGCCAACCGGCTGGGTGAAGGTTTCAACATCGGCACCACGCTGTCCTACGTTCATACCCTCGCGCCCGGAACCAACATAGGCATTGCCGGCGGTATTATTACGCGGGGGACCTACAATACAATGTTTCCCAACATCCCGGTGGAGATCGCGTTGACCCCCGGCTATGAAGCGAGCCTTAGCGGCATCTGGGACCGCACCCAGGGTAACACCCAACTTCAGTTCGGGGCTGGTTTCTCTGTGCACGGCGTTGAACAAATTAACGGCATTGACGCATTCCAGCTCGGCCCCAAAATCGACGTACACGGCACCGTTGCCCGGACGTATCAGACCGGGCGGGGTATGGTTTCCGTTAGTCTTCGGGAAGTCTACCGCCTGCCGAACAGCGTCCAGAACGGCAATGAGATCGTGGCCCAAACGTTGAACATCAACAGCAACTACCTCACGTTGGCGGCCACCAACGTTTACGCCCTCACGCCCCGTATGGACCTTACCGGCGATGCCATTGCACGCCTGATCGGGAGCAATGAGGAAAATGTGGGGAACAGTACCGTTCTCGAAATTGGGCTTTCGGCAACCTTTACCGCGACCCCAAAAGTACGTTTTAGCCTGGGTGGCCGTTTTGTAAACGGGAGCGGAACCGATTATGAAGGCCTGGACCGGGCCATCACCGGATTCGAAGGGATGGTCCGGTCTACTATTCGTTTTTAAAGATGCATATGATTCGCTACATCGGCATAGCCAGCCTCCTCTTGCTGATCGGGTGTGATGCCCATCAGCCGGAACAAGTATGGGTTCGGCCCCAGGTGCAGGTCACCTTTGTTACGCCGGACGGCCCTGCCGACCTGACCGAACCCCCCGGCAAATCCGCCACGCTCTGGACCGTCCGACTCCAGGTGACCAACCCGGATTCCGGCACCGACTATAGCCCACCGGACCAAACCGTAGACGATGCCTCCGTAAATCAGGCCGTATTTGATGTGAGCATCCCCGCAGATTCACTATATACCTTTTCCGTCACCTATGAACGGACCGGCACCACCGTCGCCGAAGGCGCTGCCCTGGTCCATGTCGATGCATCCACAGCGGCCATTACGATTCCGGCCGTGGTCCGAGACGGGAGTACGCCGATGGTGGCTTTCATCCCCTCAACGATACAGGTCCCCGCCGATGCGTCTCGTCCACTCAACCTGACCTTGCGGTACTACGGAAACGACACCCCAATCACCAGTCTGGCATGCAATTTTGAAGTCGATGGCCTTTCCCCCAACACCTTGACCGTCAATGGGCCGGACGTTGTACTACCCGAAGGGCAACGCGTGGGCGTAGCGTGGGGCTGGACGACGCCCATCACCCAAATTCAAAACCTGGGAACCGTAACCGTACCCCGAACACAATCCGGGCAGTTCTGCATCGATATAAATTCAGGGCAGGCCCGAACGGCTACTATTGACGGTGCCGTTACCCCGGTGGCTGTGGTAGGAGCCTGTGTTGATATACTTCCTTGAGCAAAACATGGCAATGACGTTGTATTCGTTTGGCAATACGGTACACCCGAAGCGATTGATCGCCACGATGTTGGTGGTACTGGCCGGCATGTTGTGTGCCCCTGTCACAACCTATGCCCAGTCTGTCCCGCTGCCTCCATCGAACCTCATTGTGATTGCAGTAGGCAACGATGCCGTAGACCTCAGTTGGCAGGACAATTCGGATAACGAGCTGCGCTTTGTGGTCTCGCGCTCGGATGACGAGGGCGCGTTTCGGGTGCTGGCCCGGGTAGATCGTAACCTGACTTCGTTCGAGGACCGCAACTCCAACCTTCAGCCGGAAATTGAATATTGTTATCAGGTACGTGGTGAAAATGTCGAAGGCGCCTCTTCGCCCGTAGAAGCCTGCCTCACCATCCCGCCCCGCCCCAACACGCCCACGAACGTGCAGGTCAACCAGGTGGGCTCGAATTCGATTGTGCAGATACGCTGGCAAGACCATGCCAGCAATGAAACAGGCTACCGTATCTTCCGCATCCTCGACGGCGGCACAGAAACCCGAATTGGAACAGTACCTGCCGACCGTACCCGATTCAATGACCTCGATGTACGCATCGATGGGGAATATTGCTATACCGTGGCTGCCTTCAACCCCTCTGGCGAATCCAGCCGTTCCGATCAGAACTGTGCCTCAGTAACCATAGAAGCCCCCAGCCTGCCCCAAAATATTCAGGCCCGTGCCCTCTCCGGGGCCGAAATCGAATTGATGTGGCAACTCCCCGTCTTCAACTACGCCGTCTTGCATATTGAGCGTGCCCCCAGTACCGACGGACCGTGGACGGAAATCGGCCAACTGACCTTGCCCAGCGATACGTTCCAAGACGGGGACCTGGACCCAAACACCCAGTACTGCTACCGTACGCAGGCCGAAAACATCCGGGGATTGTCTGATTTTAGTGCTCCAGTATGTGCAACCACAGAATTCGTTGTTCCCGATGCACCGGCAGATGTACGGATAGAAGGGGCCGATGTACAGAGTGTGAATGTGTCCTGGACGGCCCCCAACCTGGCCGAACACCGGTACCGCGTGGACCGGCGCATCGGGACGGACGGCAACTTCAATCGGATAGCAGACGATCTGACGGAAACCACGTTCACAGATACCGGCCTGGACCCCCTGGCGGTGTATTGCTACCGCGTACAGACGTTCAACCCCCAGTTTGAATCAGAATTCAGCGACGTTACGTGTGGCTTCCCGCAACCCGAGGCAGTCATTAACCTTACCGCCGTTGCTGCTTCGGATGCCCCCACCGAAGCCCTCATCGCCACCTGGGCACCGGGCGGAGACGCCAATAACCTGAGCTACGTGATTAGCTTCCGAGAAACCGGCACCGAAACATGGTCTGAACCCCTGTCAACGGGTGAAACCTCTTTCCGCCTGACCAACCTGAACGATGCCACCCGGTACGACGTCCGCGTCCAGTCTATCCGTACCCGCGATGGCGCACAGAGCGTTTCGACCGAAACCATCGTTGGCAGCCAAACGTTCTTGAACTTCTGGCCGGGGGATACCAACGGCGACGGCACGGTCAACGGAAATGACGTCGTAACCCTGACCAGCGACACCTGCTTCGGGGCCACCACACCCTTCAGCACCGATGGCTCCAGCGTCGCCTTTGTACAACAGGCCGTTGATTTTGGCGATTTCGACCCGGCGGTGGTCCGGTGCGACGGCGATCAAAACGGATCGGTCGAAATCTTTGACTTCCTGGCCATTGCCGCCAATGCCGGTCAATCCACCGGCACGGATCAAGCACCGCAACAGACCGCCATTACGTCGGCGGCCCACCGTGCACGGGTGCAATCGCTCTACGATGGATTTACGCCCAGAACTCCGGCCCAAACCGAACTGAAGGCCCAGCTTGCCGCTGTGCTGAATGCGGAGACTGCCTCAACCGAAATTCCTGCGGCCGTAACCCTTGCCTCCAATTACCCCAACCCTTTCCAGGCGGTGACGCATCTCGTCTACGGCATACCGGAAGCACAGCCTGTACATCTTACGCTGTACAACACCCTCGGGCAACCCATCAAAATGCTTGTCGATGACATGCGCGAGGCTGGATGGCATACCGTGGAACTGGACGCCACAGCGTTACCCGCCGGTACCTACTTCCTGGTCCTGAACACCAGTACCATCACCCAATCCCGAACCCTGACCCACATCAAATGACCCCCAACATATCGCTTGCACCCCTCAACTTCGAGCAGGACGTGCTGACGGCCAGCCACACGACCCCCATTGTGGTCGATTTTTGGGCCCCCTGGTGTGGCCCGTGCCGCGTACTTGGCCCCGCCATCGAAGCCCTGGCTAAGGCAGCCGATGGGCAATGGCAACTCGTCAAGGTCAATACGGATCAACACCCTGGTCTCTCGACGCAATACGGCATCCGGGGGATCCCAGCCGTCAAGATGTTTCATCGCGGGGAAGTGGTGGCAGAATTCGTCGGTGCGCTGCCCAAACACCAGATCGCCCAGTGGCTTGAGGAACACCTCCCGGGCGCTCGTAAAGATGAATGGGCCGACCTGCTTGCTCAACTGGACCATCTCGATCCCGAAACGGCCCAGGCAACCCTGCGCACATTCGTGACGGCCCATCCAGACATCCGAGAAGCCCGGCTGGCCCTTGCCCAAACCACAGTATTTACCGCACCAGCCGAAGCCCTGACCCTAGTTGCCGATGTCCAAATGGGCGACCCCGAATACGACCTAGCCGATGCCATCCGTACGGTACATGGCTTACACATGATGGATTTCGAAACAGAGGAAAGTCCGGCTGCCCAACACTTAGCCGTTACCCAACAGGCCCTGCACGAAGGCGATGCCGAAACAGCCATCCAACGCGTGATTGATGCCGTCATTGTCGATAAATACTTCGCTGACGACTTGCCCCGCCGGACGGCCATTGCCCTCTTCCGCCTCTGGGGCCCCCAGGCCGATCTCACCAAAAAGTACCGCCGCAATTTCGAAATGGCACTGTATTAGTGGGGTGTTGGTTGTGCGCTCGCGGCCTCAGAGCTGTGACCGCATTCCGGGAAAGCATGAGAGGCCGCTCGCTGGTTGTTAGTTGTTCAAATACACCTCCAACGTTTGACTGCCTTCGGCTTGTTTACACATATTAAATTACATATATTCCATCAATCAACAATCATAAATCACCAATCAAAAATCCCCACTCTTGTCCCTCCCTCCTTTTCCAGGCTTTCGGCCTGAAGCCTATCAGTTTCTACAAGACCTCAAACAAAACAACGACCGGGCGTGGTTCAAGCCACGCAAGGCGATCTATGATGATGAACTCAAATGGCCCTTGCAATGCCTTGTGGCCGATGTGACCCGGCAGGCCCCGGCGCACGGATTTATGCTGACTGGTGATCCGAAAAAGTCGCTATTCCGCATTTACCGGGACACCCGCTTTTCCAAAAACAAGGCCCCCTACAAAACGCATGTATCCGCCGTATTGTCCCGGTCCGGCAAAAAAGGCGATCCCGGTGCGCTGTACGTGCACATTGAACCCGACAATACGTTTTTTGCGGCTGGGTACTGGCAACCGGGCAGCCCTTTGCTCCGCGCCTGGCGGACCCGCATGGCCGATGACCCGAACGGCTTCCTCTCCCTTGCAGATCAACTTGAGCAGACCGGGCTCCCACTCGAACAACACGGCGATGGCCTGAAGCGTATGCCGCGTGGCTTTGAAGCCCATGCCGACGGCCCCGTGGCCGATTACCTAAGGCGTAAATCTTTCATCACGGTACGGAAGATGAAAGACCAACAAGCCCAATCCCCTGACTTTACCACATTGGTGCTGGACTTTGTCCGAGACACCTATCCCCTGCTTACCTACGGTTGGGAGATCGTTGATGGTGCATAAAAAAGCCCGGAAGCATAGCGCTGCCGAGCCTGGCAATTCGAGAAAAACTTGGTCAGACGAGGGTAGGTCCTATTAGACGGCTTCGACCCGGTTGATTTGGGGAATGGCCCGCTTGAGGGCTTGTTCGATGCCCGCACGCAAGGTCATGCTGCTCATGGGGCAGGTACCGCAAGCCCCTAACAGTTCCAGTTCCACCACGAGGTCAGGCGTTACGTCCTGCAGCCGGACGGAGCCCCCATCGGCCATCAGGTAAGGCCGAATGGAATCCAGGGTCTCTTCAATCTGCCGATGCAATTCGGGATCGGCACCCGGATTGTAATCGAGCCCCTCGATGGGTTGCTTCGTATCACTCATAGCAGGCTTCAAATCGAAAGGTGATGGTGCGTGCGATGGTACGACAGAGTAAATGCTTTTGATCCGGTGACGAGTTGCGTGTTACGTGTTGCGTGAATCCGTATCCCTATAATGTGTTTGATCGATAGTCATGGGTCCACGAAACCGCGTATGCGGCCTGAATGACTCGGGGATAAATCACGCAATAGGCAATACGCACCGCCGGGTACCGGCGGATATATTACTTAGTCATGTTACGCAGTCTTGGCCCATTCGACCTTGTCGAAATGCACAACATCAACGACAAGCTGCGTAACATCAGTTACTTATACAAAATCTCCAGTTCGTGCATCGGCATGAGGTCGGCGTTACGGATGGAGATTTCCTGTGCGGCCCGTTCGGCAATGTGCCGAATGGCTTTTGCGCTGGCGCGCTCTGAAGTCTCCAGCACGACCGGTTTGCCCGCATCACTGCCTTCGCGAAGAGCCATTTCAAGCGGAATCTCGCCGAGCAAGGGTACGTCCAACTCCTCGGCCAACCGGGCGGCACCTCCCTGACCAAAGATGTAATATTTACGGTCCGGCAAATCCGGTGGGGTGAAGTAGGCCATGTTTTCAACAATTCCCAGAACAGGTACGTTCACCTTCTGAAACATCGCCACCCCTTTCCGGGCATCGGCGAGGGCCACGTTCTGCGGTGTTGAGATGACAATGACCCCGGTGAGGGGAATGGTTTGCGTCAGGGTCAGTTGGATATCTCCGGTGCCGGGGGGCAAGTCGATGATGAGATAATCGAGTTCACCCCATTCAGCGTCCCGCATAAACTGTTGGACGGCTCCCGTAACCATGGGGCCACGCCAGATAACCGCCTGATCCGGATCAACCAGAAAGCCCATCGATAGTAGCTTGACGCCATACTGTTCAATCGGAATAATTTTGCGCTGGTCATTCACCCGAGGCCGGGCATCCTTGACCCCGAAAAGTGTGGGAACGGACGGCCCGTAGATGTCCGTATCGACCAATCCAACCTGGGCCCCCATTTGGGCCAGCGCGACGGCCAGGTTGGCCGAAAGCGTGCTTTTGCCGACCCCGCCTTTACCGGACGCAACGGCAATGGTGTTGCGCACACCTGGCAGAAGTTGCTGATCTCCCCCCCGACGCGAGGTCACGTTGGACGTCATGTTGACCGTCACCTCGGCCCCGGCATCAACTTGTTCATGAATGGCGGCAACACACATCGACCGGATATGCGCTTTGAGTGGGCAAGCCGGTGTGGTTAATACAACACTGAACGAAACCTGTTTACCGTCGACCTTTATGTCCCGAACCATGTTCAGGGTGATCAAATCCTTGTGCAGGTCGGGTTCAATAACAGTAGAAAGCGCGGCGCGAACCGCATCGGGGGTGAGGGCCATGGTGCATCCAAAAATTAATAAAGAAGGGGAGGCAAATAAGAGCCTGTGGGACGAGGCACCGATGGGATTGTTCCATCCCTTTACCCTTATGAAGCCCCCTGTTCCAGACCATCATACATGGCCTCGGATCTCTTTATAATCCCTTAACTTTGCACCTGCACCTCGCACATAAAATCAGGACGTGAAAATCATTTGAGCAGGATCATCTGACGGGCCCGGCTGAAGGTACTGGCCTGGATGTGGTAGAAGTAGGTGCCACTGGCAAGGCCCTGGGCGTCGAACCGAACCTCATGGCGGCCAGGGGCCTGTGAACGATCTACCAAAACACGCACGGCTTTTCCGAACAGGTCATAAACGGTTAGCCGGACCTCAGCCTGTACGGGCAAGGTATAGACGAGGGTGGTCGTCGGATTGAAGGGGTTGGGGTAGATGGGCAAGGAGGTCGAACGCCTCCGGCACAGCTTCATCTTCGACGGCCACACCTGTTACGGTGGTGAAACGAAATGGCCCATCACCCGCATCGTACAGCCCTTCAACACCTCCTGGGCCTGCCAAACATCCGGGTGGCCCACCCTGAACGCCTCCTCAAAGTCCTCGAATGGTATGCGGACGGATTGGATTTTGCAGATGCCATGCATTTGGCAGACATTCAGCATCTCGCTCAGTTCGCCACGTTTGACCAACAGTTCATCAAGAGAGCAGCAGGAAAGGGAACATGCGAAGTCACGAAGCCTGACTGACCTGGAGATTGAACGCGACACGCTCTGGGACTAAACACCTAGGAGGCAGGCTTGAGGGTGAGGTCTTTCCGAATGGCTTTCTCATAGATTTCCATGAGGAGCTTGTAGTTCCGGGCCGGGGTGTACTTTGCCTCATATTCTGCGCGTGCCGCCTTGCGCATGCGCGTGTACTGGCCGGGATGGGCCAGCATCCAACGCACTTGTCGAGCCAGATCGTCGGCATACCCCGGCTGGAACAGGAGGCCGGTTCGCTCATGATCTACCAATTCGGCCACGGCCCCAATTTCCGAGGCCACGACCGGCGTACCCACGGCAAAGGATTCCATGGACACCCGCCCGAACGTCTCATAACATTCCGAGGGCACAATGGTCATGGCGGCATCGGCCATCAGGGGATAGACATCCTGGGATTGCAAATGCCCCAGGACTTTAACGGGTGCACCCTGGGCCTCGGCATGGCGTACGGCATCAATCAACGGGCCGTTCCCAACAACTTTCAGGGGAATTGGTATGGCTTGTTGCGTCCAGGCATTCAGCAGGGTTTGGACCCCTTTTTCGGCAGAGAGCCGCCCCACAAACAGAGCATAGTCTCCCCTCCCCTGCCCCACTTCCGGCTCCGGCGAAACGAAATGCGGCTTGACGTCAACCATATCGGCCGGGAGACCACCCTGGATGAACTTGTTGCGTGCAAAATCCGTCAGGGCGATGTAGCGATCTACCTGCTTCGTCCAGGTCCCGAGCGCGTGGTGGGCGGCCACCATCGTTGCGACGGCGGCTGTCGCTGCGCGGCTTCCTCGATAGCATTTATGCCGAATACCGGTGGTGGCTAAACGTTGCCCCATGCATGACTCACACGGCCGCCCATCCCGCAGGAACAGGGCGCCCGGACAGAGCAACCGATAGTTGTGCAGGGTTTGAACGACGGCTGCGCCTTCCCGTTGGGCGGCGTAGTAGGCTGCCGGAGAAACCAACGGCAGCGTATTGTGAAAATGCACTAGGGCGGGGCGATGCTTCCGAATGACATCCCGCAATGCCTCGTAGCTTTTCGTATTCCACAGCGTGGATTGCGCCAGCGCGAGCCGGTTCATACCCATCACATCCCGGTTATCCGCCGTGTAGCGCACCACCGAATGCCCGTGGGCTTCCAGCAGACCCCCTTCCGCCTGGAAGACCTGATCTTCCCCGCCGGGATGATGGTAGAAGTTATGTACGAGCAGAATACGCATGGAGCATCAAACGAAGGTGTTACGACTGAAAAGGAGCATACATTGGAATGGGTCCGAGCGCCGAGGTCGGCTGAGGCCGAGGGGATGGATAAGCGGGTTGAGGCCGGGACGGGGGTGTGGCCGGCTGAGCCGCAACGGACCGCATGGCGTGGGGTATGCTTGAGCGAACTGCGGGGGTACCGTACCGAACCTTGCGGGCATAGATGGCAATCATGCTGGCGGCCGTCCACCAGAACAAGGCCAGGCTTTGCTTGAACGGCAAGACCAGATCGGATTCAAAGAGACCTTCAAACAGCACCAGTAAAAACAAGAGCCGCATGATAAACACGGGCCGATAATCCAATGTACTCGAAAACCGAAGGATCAACAGGATCACGGCCAGATAACCCAACAAGGCTCCGTATCCCCCACCGGACCAGATTTCGATGTAAGCGTTATGGGCATTGCCAAAGGCTGAGCTTTTCAGTTCTTCCACCGCTTCCTTGCCCTGTAGCAAGACACGTGGCCCGGTCACATAGCCCAAACCAAGCGGCCTGGTCCAAACTTTTCGTAGCAGAATGGCGGCCACATCGGAGCGGCCATTCAAGGAGGCAATATTTTCCCGTGCAAAATCTTCATCCTGGACGGCCCATTTATCCCGCAACACGAACCGCTGATAGGCTCGCTCGTAGCGCCACTTCACGGAATCCGACACATCATACAACAGTGTGAGACTGCTAAGCATCGCGATCCCGAGGGCGCCCATTACCATCAACGCAACGAAATTGCGCCGCATGTTGCCCCAATACCAGGCCAACAGGAAAATGCCGAGAAACAGGCTGAGGTATGCAGAGCGAGTCTGGCTGATGTAGAGCCAGTAGAGACACCAGGCCATCGGTGCGAGGTAGAGCCAACGCTTCAGCGTTTTGGTTTTGGTCCAGAAATAATAGCTGATAAATGCCATGGTCTGGGCTATGATAGGCGTGTAGGCCACATTGTTGCCGCGTACCCGGAACCCCATGAACGTATCGGCCCCCACCATGAGGGGATCGTACCACAAGCAACCCTGAACCAGGGCCAGCATCCCGATAGACACATAGAGCAACAGGCGCAGGCTACGGTCCATGGTGATGACACCCCGATAGATTTTCAACGCCAGGTCCAGGGCGGCAAAGACCATGATGATGAACAGGCTCGCATTGGCAAAGGTGAACATGGGCCTGGGTGCCACAAGAGACGAGGCCATAAGCGCAAGCATCAGCAGGCCGGCCCAGAGGTACAAATTGCCCAGGCGGCTGAGCATGTCGTAGAGCGTATCCTTGTCCTTCAGCACCTCAACAAATGCGACGGCTCCGACGATCAACCACCAGATGATGCGGATGATATTCCAGATGTCCTGCCCACTGCTGTCCATGGATTCAAGGGCAGAGTGTCCCCATCCGCCTGTGCGCAACGCGGGCGGTCCGATGAAAAGCCAAAAGATGGGAATCCGAAAAAGGGGGATGCGTTTCATCAAGTCGGGTGGTCTACCAGTATATCGTTCCCATGGTAGACAGGTGCGGAGGTTTTTTCGTAAGCGTGCGCAATTTGTTTGCCTTTGGCTTCCCAGGTAAACCGTTCGGCGGCATCGGTGCAGGCCTGTTGCCCACGGGCGAGACATCCGGGTACGTCGGCGGCTACGGCCTGCATGGCGGCTTTGAGCGCAGCCGTTGCCGGTTCTGGACCTTCAGCCGTGACCTTCCAGCCATTCCGGTCGTCAACCAGCACAGCAGGTCCTCCGAGGTCCAGACAAATCACGGGCCGTCCGGCAGCCATGGCTTCAATACAGACCCATCCGCCGGAATCATGCAGGCTGGGATGCACCAACGCGTGGCAGGTACCCAACCGGGCCAGGGTTTCATCCCGGCTCAGGGTACCCCAAAACCGAACCCGGTCGGCAAGGCCCAGGGCTGCGGCCTGTTGTTCCAGGGCTGCACGTGCAGGGCCGTCCCCAATCATCCAGTATTCGGCATCGGGAATTTGGGCCTGGGCAAAAGCGTCGAGGCCCAGGTTGAACCCTTTCCAGTGTAACAACCGACCAATGCTGACAAAGCGAACCGGGTGATCCGAAGGCGCCGGCAGTTCACCGAAGCGAGCCACTTCTTTCTGATTCAGGGCCGCATTGCCGAGGTATTCGACGTGCCGGGCACCCAGGTGCACCAACCGGTCGCGCGTTTCGGCGGTGGTCGCCAGCGCCGTGTGGCTTTTTCGGGCCGTCATACGAACGAATGGGTCCAGTTCCCCAATCCAACGGGCAATATTCCGCAGGGACTCGTACACCCGGCCCTTAAACCCGAACGCAGGCCAGAACGGTTTGGGTGCCGATTCCCCCCCACCGACCGGGCCCCAGACGAAGGGCAAGTCGAGCAAGGGCAAAAAACTGGGGTTCCAGTAACGCCCGAACGTCACATGGTGGGTTACATCGAAAGGGGTCTGGGCATGTAAACGCTTCGCCAACCGGTAGGCCCCGATCTGCCACAGGTAATAATACAGTTGCAGGCCGCGGGTCCCACGCTTCCACCACCGTGCCCATTTGGGGAGGTCATAATACACAAACCGCAGGTTGAGGGCTGGATCTTTTTCAAGCTCGGCTGTAATCGCCGGTTCGTTGTTCTCGCGCGTGATAACGCACAGCCGATGATACCGTGCCGCTTCCCGTACGATGTTCCATCCAATGCCCGGCTCCGACCCTTTATTGGGTTCGCAGGAGTAGGCGGTGGCGATGACGTGGCGTTGGGGCATGTTTTCGTTCTACGTTCTACGTTCTACGTTCTGGCTTCGTATATCGGGTGCGGTGCTATCGTTTGTTATTGGGGAGACCGTGGAGTTTCCCATTTCCCAGGCGGCTTTGCGCCATTGTTGTTCCCAGCGGTCGGGGGTGAAGCCGTCGGCTTCGAACTTTCGGTAGAGGTCGAAAGCGGCCAGGCGAACCATTGCAAGGGCTTCGTCACGAGTGAGGTCCAGTCCGGAATGCTGGTGCATGTAGTCGACGGCCAGGGTGTGTCCTTTTTCGACCGGCCAATTCAGCATTTCCATGGCCACCTGCAACAGATATTTGGCAAGGTCTTGCCCCGGAAAGCCTTCCGGTACGCCATATTCCCAATCGAAGGCCCGGAGGGTACCTTTGGCATCCTGTGCCAGATTCCAGACCAGATCCCCGTGATGCACCGCCACCGGCCAGGGGCGATGGGCCAGAGCATCAAACCAGGGCGCTACCAGATCACCGCCGTGTGCCTTACACCAGCGGACCCAGGGATGAACATCCACTGGTAACGGATTCCCGATGTGCAATGTCAGGCAATACGCTGGCAGGGCCTTGCCCGGAGGCAAGGTGGGCGTAAACGGCTGTCCCGGAAGGGCCGAGGTAACGAGCGCTTCGCCGTCTCCCCAGGCCCCAAACTTTAGTGGGCGCGGACCGGCCCCCTCAGGCAACTGCGTCAACACTTGATGTTCGTACCGCAGCCGTTCCTGTGCGGCGGGCTTTTCGGCGTACTTCACATACCCGATCACCTGGCCTTCGGCATTCCACACCTGAACGGTGGTCTTCTGCGTGGGCGAGGGGGAGCCCAGGAGCACCGAGATCGAGTCAGCACCGGGCAATACATCCTGTACGAACGTCCCCAGCGGCCAGGCGGCAGCATGGGCCGTGCGGTGTTGATGGATTATGCCTGCAGCCGCAGTAGCGCGTAATCCCAGCCGATACAGCCGGGCCCGTAACCGAAAGGCCGGATAAAATCCACTTCGGACCCATCGCTCACGGGCAGTATGAGCGGGAATGTACAGGCGCGGATGCTGCCAGTTGGGCAGGGCCAGGACAGGGGTATAGGCTGGAAAGAAGTTGTGCCACTCCATGGAATAGCGCTCAGGCGAACCGACGGGTCAGGTGATTTAGAATGAGGGTATTGACTTGGTCAACGACGCCGGGCAAATCCTGCGCAGCGTCTACGAGGTGTGCATTGGGAAGCCAACCGGCGAGGTCTCGGTAGGCGGCACGTTGCCGGCGGGTTTCTTCGAGCGGTACTTCCTGTTTACGTTGCTGCATAACCTCGGCCGGCGCATCCAAAATAATAAAAAGATCCGGTTTGGGAATAAAACGGGCCAATGTACGCAATAAACCATGCGGCCCCCCATACCGAAATCGGGTCGGGTCGACCAGCAAATCATGATAGTACCGATCGAAACAAACCAGCGTGGTACGCATGAGGCGGGGCCGTATACGCACGATATACCCGCCGATGTAATCCATCGCATAATACCCCAACTTTGCCACTGAGCCCAACCAGTTCCGGGCCGGTTTACCGTGTGGATCGGTTACAGGCGGGGCCGTCCCGTCGTTGAGTGGCTGGCCGATGGAGGGGCGCAGGTGCACCGTTTCGGTGTGCCAGAATGCAGGGCCGAGATCGGCCTGGACCTGCCGGATGACGCTGCTTTTGCCGCTCCCATCCGGGCCAAAGAACGCGACCAGGCAGCCGGTCGGCTTGATGACCCGTTTGATCTTCCGCCTGATTTCGCCCAGCCGGGCCGGAAATGGGGTACGGACCTCTTTGTGGAGATCGTTCCTGAACACTTCGATGTGGGCCTCTACCTTGCCCCACATTTCATTGAATGCGGCTTCCGTGATCACCCGAAGGTGGGCGGGGTCCGTCCAGAACTGTGCAAGCCCGGCTTTGGCAGCTTCGGGATCGGCGATCCATTGGCTACTCAGATAAGCGCCATGTGCGGACGTGAGGCGGCCTTTCTCGATTTTCTTGATGAGGTAATACATGAACGCCGGGGCCGGGGCCGGCACCCAGAAGGGATAGCCTTCATCCGGGTATCTTTGCACCCGTCTCCGGTTACGCAAGAGGTAGTCTGCACTCAGCAACTGTTCACCATTCCGGAAATAATCGCTACAGACATCAACCTGTAACATGTGGACCCGACGGTCTTCATCGTGGAGCGCCAGCACGAAAAAACAGGCCGTTTGCTCGTGGGGGATGGCCTGCACCAGTTGTGCCCCGTGTGCCGCACAAAAACGAATCAGGGTGCGAGTAAAACCCTGGAACCCGTCGGCATCAACGATCAGGTCTACATCTCCCTCAACATGCATCGCGAGGTCTGTCGGATCTCCGGCCACAGCATAAACCACCTGTTCCTGATCAAGGAACTGGAACAACTGCATCAGCAGCTTGGCCGTAAGGGGAGTACCGTTTAGCACTTCAATCATGGTTCTTCACCCTCATGGGTTGACCACCTGGGGTTCGGTGGGGTGTTTCGGGCCGGTGGAGACCGGGGTCTGCGGATCGTGTAAGACGGGCACGGACGAGGGCGATGTATGCGAACGTACCTGCACGAAATAATAAATCAACAGGGCAATTTCAAGTGCCATTTGCAACAGGGCACTCCAAACGGCCCCCAACACCCCGAACTGATAGATCAAATACACGCCCAGGGTCAGCACGGCGGCAGCCGAACCGAAGTAGGCCCAAAACACCCGATCCGGGCGTTCCAGCGCTGTCAGGGCTGCCCGAAGGATGGCCCCCACCGCCCCTTTCAGCGGAATGCCGCCAACCAGCCAGAGCAGCCCGGCATATTCGATGTAGCGCCCGTTGTAGACCCATTGAATCAGCGGCTCGGCAAACCAGCCCACCATGATCCAATAGACCACAGAGACCAACACGGCAACCGGCAGGGCAAACAGCACCAAGCGGTTGAAGGCCGGGGTTCCCCGAAGCCGTACATACGTGGGTACCATCAGGTTGGACAGCGCGGCAAACACATGGACCACCGGCATAATGAAGTTCATCAATGCTTTCAGGGCAGCACTACCGGCGAGGCCGGTCCAAAGGGGAAGCACGAGATAAGAAAGCTGTTCTGGTATGAGGTGTACGGCAGCGGCACCTGTAGACCACCGGCCATAGCGCCAATGGCGTCGGCTGATGACTTGTTTAAACTTGCGGTGTGGGCGCTTGGCCCTGTGCATCTGATGGCGGCTCAAAATCCAAAACCCGGCCACGAGGCCACTGCCGCCCATCGTACTCAGGGCCGTCGATGCCGAAAGCCAGCCGTTATGTTCAAGGATGTATGCCATGCTCAACACAAGCGTGGCATAAATCATCCCCCCTGATGCCGCCCACTGAGGCTGGAGCCGGACGTAGCACGAACTCCGCATCATCCATAAAAACAGAACACACGCCTGTACCCACGTCAGGGTGAGCAGGGCCTGGGCCAGTTCATCCGCACTGGTGCCTTGAAGCAAGACCACGGCCACAGCCAACACTAAACCGGCAAGGACCGCAAAAATGATATGGGCTTGCAGCAAGAGTTTCAGATAGGCCCGCCAGTAATACTTAAACCGACCAGGACCAAACACCAGCATCGGCTCAGTCAGCAAACCAGTGTGGACCAGACCCAGCAAGATGAAAATGCTAAACGCTACCGTAAATGCCCCGAAAGCTTCCGGGGTGAGCCAGCGGACCAACAGGATGTTGAGCACAAAGTTGGACCCCGCAAAAAGCCCTTGATCCAGAATGGTCCACGTCCCCTTTTTGAACCAGGGCAGGACCAGGGATCCGTTCTCAATGATATGTTGACGAATGTTCAATGCGGGTCTGATAACAACGCAGGCAGGCTCTTCTTCATTCGTTGCGCAGGCCCATACGCACGGAAGTAGTACCACATCAGACCGATCTCGACGACCATCTGCAAGATAAAGCTGATGAGTGCACCCCGCAGACCGAAAGCCATGATCAGGGCAATACCGGCGGTCAGGGCGGTGCCGGATGAGGCAAGATACGCCCAAAACACCTGGTCGGGGCGTTCGAGGGCACGCAGGGTGGTCCGCAAAATGGAGCCGATCCCGGCCATGAAGGGCAAGGCTCCCACCCACCAGAGTAACGAGGCATATTCCAGGTACTGCCCATCGTAAAGCAGGTCCATCACCGGCGCACCCAACCAGCCCAGCAATACCCAGTACAGGCCGGTGGCCACCAACACCAGCAGCAAGGTGGCCCGAACCGTTTGACCAAAGGTACCGGACGAACGTGCCTTCGAAAAGACCGGCAACAGCAAGACGGCCAATGCGCCATAGACATGAACGATGGGCAAGATCAGGTTCAGGAGGGCCTTCAACACACCACTTGCGGCGAGCCCGGCGGCAAGGGGCAAAATCAAAAAGGCCACCTGTCCGGGAATCCACTGCATGACCCCGGTGGCAGAGGCCCACCGACCGTACCGCCAATGCCGGGCCGTCACCACCTGCACCAACCGTTCGTCAGGGCGTTTCGCTAAGGGTACCCGGAGTTTCCAAAGTAGGCCGCACCCCACGATGAAGCTCGCAACGGCCATGAGCCCCAGCGCGGCGGCAGCCGTCAGCTTACCGTACCGAAACCAGAACCAGGTGCTACTCAGCAGAAGTACGGTGTAACCCATCCCGGCCACTGCGGCCCATTTGGGCTTGAGAAGGGCATAACAAGCCCGCCGTACCAACCACAGAAAAAGAATTCCGAACTGACTCCAGGCCAGGACAAGCAAGACGTTGCCGAGCAGTACCGAACCATACGCCTGAACGCCCCACCCGGCCAGCGCCAACCCCATACCAAAGCATATAGCAAAGCCCAGGTGACCCCGCACCAAAACGGCGAGGTAGGCCATCCAGTACCGCATAAACCGGCTCGGACCAAAGACCAGCATGGGTTCGGTGAGCAAGCCGGTGTGTAACGCCCCTAAAAGCAAAAACACCGTGAAGCCTACGGCGAATGCGCCATAGGCTTCCGGTGAGAGCCAACGTACGAGTAAAATATTCAGGACGAAGTTCGACCCGGCAAACAGGGCCTGATCTACCACCGTCCACGACCCCTTGTTCAACCAGGGCCGCAACACCTTAATGTGATCGGCCAACCGGGTAAACACGGCTAATTCCTGGTCAGGGTATCATAGGCAAACGCGATCGAACCCACAGCACCCAAAATGGAAAGCATATCCCGCCATCCAAACTTGACTTGTTCAACAACTTCCATCAGCAGTACATCGCCATCGCGCATTTCGGGATAACTTCCTGAATCGGCAATGAAGCCGGTGAGGTTTTCTTCATAGAGGGGGCGGCTCCCAAAGCTCTGGGGCCGATACAGGAAGACAGAAATGGTGCGCTTGTTGGTGCTTTGCCCCGTGCCGAGTTCAGGCCCCCCGGCGAGTGCAACCAGCTGACCGAGGTCTGTACCTTCACTCAGTTCATACAACCCTGGTAACTTCACCGAACCAATGACTTCCACCTGAACCGTGCGCGTGCCCGGCTGCACGAAATGGTAGTAGGATGAAATGTTGGACTCGGTTTGCTCGTATCGTCCGAAACGCTGGGCATCAACCGTAGTGGCCGTACCCAGGACGGCAAGCAGCATGAATACGACCAGGCCGCAAGTGTTGCGTGTAATCCTCATAGAGGCCTCCTTAATAGACCGTAGTTAAAAGGGTTGCAAGGTTTATCAGGCAGCGTTTAGCTTACCTCGGTACCCATAGCGGCCATACCCGTATTTGCCATACCCGTATTTTGAGCCAGCAATGCCGCGGGGGGTGAATTTGTTCAGAACGGTGCCCACCACGCGGCCACCGGCTCCCCGGAGTTCATCAACCACATACTGATGGGCGCCGGAATCCGTCCCACCGGCAGAGACCACCACGACCGTAGCATCGCAATGCATGGTCAGGAGCATCGCATCCGTGCGGAGGAGCGTGGGTGGGGAATCGATAATAACGACATCGAACTGGGCTTTCAGACGGGCGATCAGTTCGCGCATTTCCGGCGAACCGAGCACTTTGGGGGCGTGCCGTACCGGTTGCGTGGAGGTAACGGCGTACAGGTTTTCGATGCCGGTTTCGAGTTCAATCGAGTTAAAATGCCCGCGGCGTGCGGCAAGGTCGACCAGCGAACGCCCCGATGCCCACCCGAGGTAGCGGTGTATGGTCGGGTTGTACAGATCGCCATCCACGATGACGGTGCGTTGGCCGGACATGGCCGCCGTGATGGCCAGGTTCAGGGCTGTGGTACTTTTGCCGGCTTCGGGTTCGGAGCTGGTAATGAGTACGGTGCGCCCTCCTTGTTGGGGCAAGGTCAGTTGCAGGTTGATAAACAACCGGCGGTAGGTATCGGCCGCCGAAGACAGTGGGTTCAGGAAGGGGATCAGCGTGGTGCTGAACGCCCGGTCCCGAATGACATACTTGGATTCCCCACCGAAATCTTCCTCAATGATAGGCATGAGGTCGGGGATGACGCCCAGGATGCCGAGGTCGTGGGTTTTGATGTCTTCCGGCGAGTAGATGCGCGGGTCCATTTTATACCGTACGACGGCACCCAACAGGCCCAGCATCAGGCCCAGCATCAGGCCCATAAAGTAATTACGGGCTTTGTTCGGGCTGACGGGGTCTTCCGGAGCCAGGGCCGGACGAATAATCCGGGCCAGGCCGATTTCGGCTTCTTCGGCAAGGCGCACTTCTTCGAGGGCGTTTTGCATGAAGGCAAACCGTCGCTCGGCGGATTGGCGGTCCCGTTCGAGTTGGGCGAGGCGCATGGACTGACGCGGGATGCGTTCGAGGCGGGTGCCGTAATCGTCCAATGTACCGCCCAGGGCCTGGACTTGCGCCCGGATGCCGTTGAGGGCAATGCGCTCCGCAGAGATTTTGCGACGGAGTTGGGCCGCATAGGCCATATCTCCGCCCTGCGTACCATCGCCGCCACCGGCCAGCGTTTCGCTGGTGTAGCGTTGGGTCAAGCGCTCGACTTCCGCTTTTTGGTCGGCGATTTGTTGTTGCAGGCGTGCGAGGTCAGGATCGTTGCTGCGGCGTTCCCGAAGTTCGGGGTTGCGCCGGTAAATTTGACCGACGATATTTTCGAGGCGGGCAATTTCTTCCTGCCGCCGCTGGATTTCTGCTTCGCTGCCTGCGGCAACCCGACTGGCGAGGTTGGGTGTAATGCCGGCCAGTTCGGCTTCGAGGGCTTCCAAACCAGCTTCACGCGTGCGCAAATCCACCAAGGCTTGATCTCGCTGGGATTCAATTTCTACATACTTGGCAACGGTCAACTGGGACCCCTGGTCCAGTGCTACCGCGTCTTCCCGGCTCAGGTATCCCTGAATCTGGCGCTCCAGTTGGTTGAGTTCGCTGGCCCGTTCCTCCATTTGTTCTTCGAGAAAAACGCGGGAAGCCGCAATGCGAGCTCGACCAGTTTCCCGGGTACGTTTGACGTATTCCTCAGCATAGAAGTTGGCAATCAGGGCGGCCTCAGCAGCTGTATTGGCATTGGACGTGAGCCGAATGGCGCTCCCGTCCGAACCGATGTGCACATACCGTTCCTGGAGCCGAACGGCCAGGTCTGTATTGGTCAGGTGCCGTGCCTCCTCCGATTCCCCGCCAAAGAGGCCCTTGATTTTGGACTGCATGCCATTTTCGGGCTCCGGTTGTTGCAACACCTTCAACGACTGGTTCGTGCCCGGTACAACGCCTACATCCGCCAAGCGCTCGATGGTTCGTTCGGCAATAAGCAGGGATTGACTGAGGAGCATGGCCTCCATTTTCCGATCCTGCTGCGTAAGGCGCGTATCCCCGAGATACCCCAGGGCAAGGGCATTGTCAATCCGGGATTCCTCTTTTGGCTTTTCGATCAAGACGACGGAGTACGAAGAGTATTCCTCCTCAATCGTTGCCGTATACAACACCACAAGGGTCAATACGATGAGGGTAGCGGCAAGGATCATCCACTTCCCACGTTGAATCACTTCGATGACTTCGTGGATCGACTGGCGAATGTCGATTTTGCCAGGGCTGGGGTTGGACGGCTCAACCGGCATCACCGGCGGCGGGCCATAGGAGGCAGGGTTGAACTGGGCAGGAGTTCCGGCCGGTCTATGCAGCGCGGGCTGTTGATATGCACCACCGTTATCCATCATACTCTTGTTTGGTACAGTGTAGGGTCAAGCGGGGTAAAAGCACCCCAAGGTCACGCGGGTGTGGCTCCCTGTCTACATGCTGGTGCGCTACGTAGATAGAACCGCTTGCAAATTCGTTTCAGTATGCGGTCCATGCTGAAAAAGGTGGCTGAACGATAGACCCGGGCATCCAAAATGGTAAGATTGGGGGCATACTCCACGGCTGTCAAGGTACAACAGTTCCCGTCGACAGCGGGCATAAACAGACAGCTGGAGGAGCAGGGAAAGCAGTCCGATGCGCGTGCCCAGGTCTAATATACGGTTTTTTACGTCTCAGTTGCAGTTTCAATCCTGCAATTCATTTCCCGCTTATCCACATACGACCGAACCCCTTACCGGGCTAAATACAAGGGTTGGTTATTTTTTGATTTTTATAATTAAGATTTTACAAAATAGTACTTTATTATATCTAAAAAATCAATCATCCATCTGTCTCACAATGAAACTGGCACTATGTTTGTTGAAGTTCGGGATGCGAGGAGACAGTTAATCCGCCTCGGTTCTGAAGACATGCTGTTGTTACTGTGCCTTTGTCGAACACGATTCGGCAATACAGCTGCTTAAGAAACGTGGCAACCGGGTAGGCGCCCGGAAAATGCTGTAAAGGAGTAAAAGCTGTGCAACAAATTAGCGAAGTTATTTCGTCAGTCGTAAGTGAGCGACCAGAACGAACCGCCGTAACCAATCTCATACACGAAAGCCACCGGTTTGCGCTTGCCTATTTATGGCAAAAGGCAAGGCAACAACATCTCTTGAGCGACATGTTCCGGCTTTCGATGGAAGACCTTGCCCTCGATTGTATTGCGGATCTGTTTCAGCGCGATGATGCCGGGCGGTTTGCGCAGCTCGTCGGCTACTTTGGTTCGATTGAGTGGCAAAAGATGGATGAGGAAGACCTCTACATCGCCCTTCGCCGGTTGGTCTTCAGCAAAGTCAATGAGGGCCTGTTCCGCCGCTACCGCGAAGCCGACCCCAGTCTGGCCAAAATCATCCGCAATCTGAAGAACGCCGCCAAATCCACCTCCGGGCTGAAAGTGGAACGGCGCAAGCAGGAAATGTGGATCATTGCCGAATCGGACGATGCCGAATCGGATGATGCTGAGCAAACCAGCCTGCCGGTCGCACCGGTTGAAATTCTGGAAGCCCACCTGATTTCGCACCTGAGCAATGCCAACTGCGACACCCTTCGGCAAGTCACCCAGGGGTTCATCGAATTTGTCACGCAGCACACTTATTACAATAACGCTTTTCCGCTGACCAGCTTTGCACAGATTGTTCGTTCCGCATTTGTCCGGATTGGAGAAGTGGTTGGAGAACACGAGGAAGAAGAAGTATTCGTTACGGGGCAAGTGGCCCGTGCCATCGACGTGGTCGCCTCCGCCGTTCAGGCAGACATGCACGCCTCCTACGTCGGCAAGGGAAAAGTCGATGCCGCCACGTATGAAGCCTACTTCTTTGCCGTGCAGGACATCCTGGCCTCGCAATTTGTGAATGATGCTGCGCCGGTCGATTCCTACCTGGAAGCCCTCGAAGCCTATATTCCACACCTGACCAATGACGCCTACCGCACGCACCACCGGCACATTCTGGAGTATCTGGTAAAAATTTCCCGAAACCGGTTATTCGATTATTTGAAAGACGAAATTGTACATTAAAAACGCTTGACTTATAAGCATTTATACTACTTTTCTGACGTGCCTTAGCGGTGCTTAAACAACCCCGGAAACGTTGAAAACCGGGGTTGTGCCGTACTTTTTTCCCTTCTCTTTTCCGCAGCATCCGATCCTTGTGTCGATTTCATGGGCGTAACTTCGGTTACACGCTTTGAAATTTATGAGGTCGGCCTACCGACCTGTTATCCTGGAGGCCCGGAACAAAAGCCCCCTGTTGTGCTTCACTTAGATTCGAGGCATCCCCTTCGGGGGAAATGAATCCCAGCGCACACCAACGCGGCTTCTGTATCCACAAACCCCTGTGACTCATGCATCCGTGCAACAAACACCTGCTGAAACAGCGTGCTCACCTGATTGAACGGTACTTGAACCACCTCGAACGTTACGTCCGCAACCCGGATGCCCTTTCAGAGGCCCAGCAAACCGCCTGGACCAACCTCATGGAATCGGACCCGTCGGCCAAAACCATCGCCGATTTTTATGCCGCTTTCTACCAGGAACTGGAACACCTGGACCACACCCCCTCCCCCCGCGTACAAGCGTTTGCCGACGGACTTTTCGACACGCCGCGCCCGGCCGAAGCCCCTACCTACTAACCGCATCCCGCCCATTCAGGGGCTGACCGGAACGGAAAACGGGCACAACTGGTATTTACCTTTTAGGGAGCTCCCGTTGCCCTTTCCGTGTCACGAACTGCTGCATTCCAAAGATCTTGGACCCCGACCCCTACCAGAGTAGCCTGGCGTTTGTGGGCGTATTGCTTGCCCCACTGAGCGCCTACACCTTCGGGCTTGCCCTTTTTATTTTTGTGTCGCTTCTGGTGGTATCGGCCTTTGTGTCCGGCTCCGAAGTGGCCTTGTTCTCTCTGGAAGCCCGCGACCGCGAAGCACTTGCCGAACAGGACGACACGGCCAGCCGGTACGTCCTCAGCCTGTTGGCACGGCCCCAACGGCTCCTGGTCACGATCCTCATCCTGAACAACTTTGTCAATGTGGCCGCCGCCGTCCTGGCCGCCTTGATGATGGGCGATCTGGCAGAATTCTATGGCTGGAACGAAACGCTGGTGTTTTTCATTGAGGTGGTCGCGCTGACCTTCATGCTCCTCATTCTGAGTGAAATCACACCCAAGCTCACGGCCGTTAACCACCCCATCAGTTACAGCCGGATTGCCGCACGGCCCCTGGTGTTTTTCACCAAAGTCCTGGCCCCGTTTGCTGGCTTACTCACCTTTATGATCCACCGGATCAAGCACCGGCTGCCAGAGCCGACCCCCCTTTCTACCGACGACCTCAAGGCCATGGCCGAAGTGGGCGAAGCACACGGCACGTTGGAAGAAGAAGAACGCGAATGGATTCACTCCATCGTCGACCTCAATGAAACCGCCGTGCGTGAGATCATGTGCAGCCGCCTGGATGTAAGCGCCATTGCCGAGGACACGACGTTGGAAGAAGCCCTGGAACTGATTCGCACCAGCAGTAAATCCCGGCTCCCCCTGTATGAAGAACACCTGGACAACATCAAGGGCATGATCTATGCCAAAGACCTGATTCCGCTGCTGGGCCAAAACGGTGAGGCTGGTCCGGTAGACTGGATTGAACTGGCCCGCCCGGCGCTCTTCGTCCCCCTGGGCAAAAAGCTCGACGACCTGCTCCGGGATTTCCAGGCGCGGCGCACCCATATCGCAATTGTGGTGGATGAATACGGCGGCACCGCCGGTCTGGTCACCCTGGAAGATGTGCTGGAAGAAATCATCGGCGAGATCCAGGATGAACATGACGCGACCGAAACCGCACTCTACAAACAACTCACGGACACCACCTTCCGCTTCGATGCCCGCGTCGACCTGGACGACCTCAACGAGGTACTCGTAGATCGCCTCGGAACCGACCGGTATGAACCCTTCGACACAAACGACTTCGATTTTGAAACCCTGGGCGGCCTGATTTTCCACGTCACCGAGTCCATTCCCCACGCCGGTCAACAAATCCGCTACGGCCCTCTGAACATCACGGTTGAGTCCATCGAAAACCACCGCATCCACAACGTCCTCGTCGCCTTCGCCCCCTAAACGACCGGCACAGCACACTATACCTCCACAACACCTTTAGCAGAGACCTGGTAAAGATTTCCCTGGTGCCTCACATTTTCCAGGACCGCATCGGGAGCAATGGGGCGCAATTGTGGATTCATGCGCAAGGTTTCCGGGCCAAACTCCAGGCCAAACAAATGGAGCAGGACGAGCTCATAGAATCCGCCAACGGCTAAAATGGCCCAACCGTTGATATAGGGCCAATCCGAAGGGGCTTTCCGGGCACCACCTGCCAATAAAGGCGCGGCCCCTTCCACAAAGTGGGCCTGGCTATACGGCCCCTGGTTTGCACTTTTTGCCAAGCCGGGCAGCCAGGTTTTCAACAGCGCCCACTCCTGATTCATCACCAGTGTGCTTGCAGCTAAAGCGACCCACGCCGGATAGGACCCATTCCATTGATGGTCAGGCCGCAAAGAGAAATCAGCGTCAGGATCGGCAGGCGAAAGGGCGTGCATCCAGGTAGGGGTCCACAGTTCCCGCTGAAAAAAAGCCACCATTTCTGCACGTTGCCGGGCAGACAAATCCTCAAACAGAAAGTGCATGGTGTGCACAAAGTCCCAGGCAGGCCGGACCGGCACCAGGGCCCCATCCGGGTATCGGCAGTGCCAATAGCCCGCACCGGGCACATACAAGGTCTGGATGGCCTGCGCGAGTGCCGTTGCCTTGTGCATAAGCGATGCGGCCGTCTCCGGGTCGCCGCTTTGCTTAAACAATGCCGCCGTTTCCCGGAGGGCCCAAACATAGCCGGCATTGACACTGGCCACTTCATGGAGATAGCTGCCCACACATTCGAGCAGATTATTGCGTCCGCCACAATCCGCCAGTCCTTGCCCCCGGTCCAGGGTTTCGTAGTGGGTTGCCATCCGGCAGGCCTGTTCCAGCACGGTCGCCCCCTGAATGGATTTATGCAGCCAGGCCCAATTGCCGGAGGTACGCACGTAGGCACTGATCAGGCGCACCATGGCAAAATCATTACAGGAGTACCAATTGCCTGCATTGTTTCCACTGACATATTCCGACCCAAAATGCTGATAAATATCGCGGGCCAGCCACCTTTCGATATGGGTACGTAGACACTCGGGATCGAGCATGGCGATGAGATAGGCACTCAGTGACCAGTCATTGATGAAGCTCGTCGTCACCCAATAGCGGGGCATCAGGGTCGTGTAGGTCCGGCCATATGCACTTTCCGGGTGTTCCCGTTTGTGATAAACGATCCCCAAAATGGCGGTATGATAGATCCGGCGGAGGTCGGCATTTCGGGTGTGCAACCGCGGGAGGTGTCCACTGTATCGGGTATTGGCCGGGGTAAAGACGGCATCAAGCTCCGCTTGCCAATCCTGTTGGCTTGCTGAAAGCACCGTTTCTGGATCCGCCTGCCACAAGGCCGCAGCCTCCAACAAGGGGGCCGGGTTGTCTCCGATCAGTACACCATACCCGATGCGAAAGGTCGCCCCGGCTTCTAGTCGGGTTTCAAAGCAAAAGGTGCCGCCGTCGATGGCATCGGGGACTTGCGACGTCACATGCAGGGCAACCGCCTTGGACCTTTGCGACCGGTATAAAAGCATCCCATGATGTGTTTCCCTGAGGTTCGACCGCTCACTTGCCGGGGAGGGGTTGCCTTCCCACGGCGTTACCGAGATGGAGGGCGCTTCTTTGGGGGAATAGGGGGTGTGCCAATCCGATTTCGAATAGATCACCCCACCATTGGTTTGTAATCCCACGTTCGTAGGACGCGCCACATCCGATGTATTGGTCACTTCAAGCCAAACGAACACCTGTTGGGTGTGCAGCGGCATGGCCGTATATGAGGTGATATGATACCCCTCCCATTGCACATCGCGCCGGATTTGGTCGGGCCGCCATTGAAAATCGACAGGGGCTCCACTTTTTCCTACACAGGCCCCGTTTAGCATCAAAACGCCCAGGGGCAGATCCCCATGTGAATACGGTGCAAACGAGAGGTGCCGAATGGCTACAGGGTCCAGCGCGGCCTGGCAACAGCCCCAAAAATTGGTAAGGCCCGGGGGGTTAAACAAATCTCCGGGTTGATAAGGCAAAACATCGCTTGCCAAATCCACAACTGTTAGGTAAGTATTTATCCCTGTTGGCCGCATGATGGTTTTTCACTTGCTGTGTGGAAATCCTCAGGTATGCCCGAAATATAGCCATTAGACCATCCGGCAATCGCTATCTTTGCAGGTACTCTACCATGGATTATCATTTCCTAACATACCTCAGGCATTCCGTCGTCCGTGCCAAAAAACGGGGGCTGTACCTGGTTACAGATGTTCCTCCTGAACAGATGCTGGCGCAGCCGGCAGGGCTCCTCCATCCAATGTGGTTGCTGGGACATATCAGATTGCGGCTACAGGGACCTCAGAAAGCATTGGTTATCGGGATCTATCAGTCTCTGAAGTGTGCCCTGTTTTTCTTGCCGGGTTTTTTCTAACTTGCACTCCCCTTACCGCATACGGGCGCTTGTCTACCGAGAGGCGGCTTTCATACCTGCTCCATCCCAAACCCTCTGAACCCAATGTCGCTACCTACTTCCAACTCTGAACGTGGACAATGGGGCTCCAAGCTGGGCTTTATTCTGGCGGCTGCCGGCTCAGCGGTGGGCCTGGGCAACATCTGGCGTTTTCCCAGCGAAGTGGCCGAAGGCGGCGGCGCAGCCTTTCTGATCATCTACCTCATCTGCTGTTTCCTGGTGGGCTTCCCCGTCATGGTCGGAGAGCTGACCATAGGCCGGCGCACCCGCAAGAATCCCTTTGGGGCATTCCGGGCGTTGTCTGACAATAAACTCTACGGCCTCATCGGCATCTGGGGCATCTTGTGCGGCGCGGGTATTCTGGGCTTCTACATCGTTATTGCGGGGTGGACGCTCAGTTTCGTCTTCAGTGAAATTTTCTTCTTTGCCGGAAACATGGACCTGAGCGCCTGGTTTGCCGATGCCGGCAACGGTATGCGCAATACGATCTTCTCGGCCATCTTTATGATCCTGACCATCGTCATTGTCGCCGGCGGAGTCAGCAACGGGATTGAGCGTGTAGCCAAAGCGCTGATGCCGACCCTGATCATCATCCTGTTCATCCTCATCGGCTACGTCCTGATGCAGCCGGGTAGCAGCGAGGGGCTGACCGTGTACCTGCAACCGGACTTTAGCAAGATCACCCCTGAACTGTTTTTTAATGCGATGGGGCAGGCCTTTTTCTCCCTCTCGCTCGGCATGGGGGCCATGATTACCTATGGCTCCTACCTGAGCAAACAGCAAAATATCCCTGAAGCAGCCGCCTTTGTAACGCTGGCCGACGTCGGCATTGCCTTCATCGCCGGGCTGCTCATTATCCCAACGATGTACCTCGCCCAAGCCAGCGGCATCCAGATTTTCCAGGAGGGTGGAGGACTCATCAACAGCGCCGGGCTGATCTTCGACGTGCTACCCAACCTGTTCCACAGTATGGGCACAGGCGGCGGCCTCATCTTTGGCCTCTCGTTCTTTCTGCTCTTGAGCATGGCCGCACTAACTTCAACGATTTCGCTGTTGGAAGTCCTCACTTCGTACGTCATCGACGAGCACAGCATCGCCCGTGGGAAAGCGGCCTGGATTGTGGGGGGCATCGTGGGGATTCTGGCGCTGGTGATTTCCTTCGACACGAATTGGATCGACCGGCTGGCACTGGTATTTAACGACATTGGTCTGCCCCTGGGCGGCTTGATGATTAGCCTCTTTCTGGCCTACATTTGGAAGACGACCAGCGCCATGGAAGAAATCGAGGAAGGGTACCCCGGCGCAACCTCCTCGATCTTCGGCAAGACGTGGCCGTTCTTTATGAAGTACCTCTGTCCCATTTTGATTGCCATCGTTTTTGTCGTTACCCTGCGTCCGTACCTGGGCTTCTAGGGCTCCCCAAACGCTATCGTACCCGCATCCCACAACCGCATGACCCTTTACGTTACGTGCCGGAAGGCTGCCCTGGTGATCTGGCTGCTCTTGCTTGGCGGGCTTGGCGCCACCCAGGCCCAATCCTTTTCCATAAAAACATCGACCATCCCCCCTTCCGGGCAATGGCTCTTGCAACCTAAATACCAGATCAAGGCCCCACCGGCGCGTACGCCGTCCTTTTTACTCGCGGGTTCTACTTCTGCTACACTACCGGTCCTGCACATCCCGCTGGACGAGCCGCTCGCCGGATGCGAGCACCAGCCGGTGAGCAACGACAAATGGAAACATGCCGGCATCACGTTTGCCAGCACCATGAGCCTGCATTACCTTTTGGAGAAGGGCTTCAAGTTGTCCAAGCCAACCGCCTTTCTGCTGGCAGCCAGCGCCGTGACGCTGGGTGGTCTCGTGAAAGAATACGCCGATTGGCGGGATCCTCACAAAAAATGCTTTGACGGCAGCGACATTCTTGCAAATACAGGTGGCATTGCTGTCGCTACGGTTGTTATCTTTACGTTTTAGACATCCATGCCCATACCACATCTTGGCGCTGCACGGCAACGATCGTCAGTGGTTGGTTGGGCCGAGATGTGAAGCGCTATACCGGGTTCCCTACTCCATCCCCCCCACCCATGGACAAACCCCGCGAGTATTGCGGTGTCTTCGGCGTTTTTAATGTGCCGGATGCTGCATCCCTCACTTTTTACGGACTCCACGCCTTACAACACCGAGGCCAGGAATCCGCCGGCATCGTGACGAGCACGTACGACGAAGCCCGAAAGCGGCAGGTCATGCCCTACCACAAGGATTTTGGGCAAGTTCTGAACGTGTTCTCGACGCCGGACCTGTTTTCCTCTACCCTGCTGGGAGATGCCGCCATCGGCCACAACCGCTATTCAACCAGCGGAGCCTCCAACAACCCGGACAACATCCAGCCCTTTGTGGTGCGTTACCGCAACGGTAACATTGCCCTGGGCCACAACGGCAACCTGTCCAATACCCGGGAACTGCGCTCCCGCCTCATCGAAGAAGGCACCCTGTTCCAGACCAGCAGCGATTCCGAGTTAATCCTGCATCTGATTGCCAAAAGCCGCCGGGCCAAACAAATCAATCAGGTCATCGATGCACTGCACCAGGTCGAAGGGGCTTTCTCCCTCGTCATCCTGACGGACACCAGCCTGATTGCCGTCCGGGATCCCAACGGCTTCCGCCCCCTGGCCCTCGGCAAAATCGGCGATGGCTACTGCGTGGCCAGTGAGACCTGTGCGTTTGACATCAACCAAGTCGAATACATTCGGGACATTGAGCCGGGTGAGATTCTGGTAATGGACCGCGCAGGCTGTGAATCCGGCAACCTGAAAAGCTACCGATTGGAACAACGCTACGGGGTCAGCCAGTGTGTATTTGAATACATCTACTTTTCCCGGCCAGACTCGAAAGTGTTCGGCGAAATGACTGACAAGGTGCGCCGGAAATTGGGCAAGCAACTCGCCCTCGAAGCCCCGGCCCCTGAAGACCCCACAGACAACCGTACCATCGTGATTTCCGTGCCGGACTCGTCGAACACGGCCACCCTTGGCTACGTCAATGAATGCCAGAACCTGGGTATCGACTGCCGGTACGAACTGGGGCTAATCCGGAACCACTACGTGGGACGGACCTTCATCTCCCCCGGCCAGGAAGAGCGCGATAAAAAGGTGCGCCGAAAGTTCAACACGGTCAGGGGTGTCCTCAAGGATCGGATTGTGGTGGTTGTGGACGATTCTATTGTGCGGGGCACCACCTGCAAGTTACTCGTCAAGATGATCCGGGAAGCCGGGGCTCGGGAGGTACATTTTCGTGTTACATCACCCCCGGTAAAAAACCCCTGTTTCTACGGGATGGATTTCCCCAGCGAAAAGGAACTGTTCATCAACCAGTTCAAGGGCAACATCAAAAAGATGCAGGAATGGTTGGGGGTGGATTCCCTCGCCTACCTGTCCGTTGAAGGACTGATGAAAGCCGTGGGCACGGCCAACAAGAGCTACCACGGGTATTGCAACGCCTGTTTCACGGCCAACTACCCCGTGCCGATTGAAGACGGCGTGACGAAAGAGGAGAATGAGTAATGTTGTACGCCTGCTGCGCAGGCTCGCTGTTCTTTTTTTCCTCACCTTTACAACTAACAACCAGCGAGCGCCTCAATACCCTACCGCAATGCGGCCTGCCAACCCCTCCGCGAGCGCACAACTAACAGCGCGAGCGCCCCAACGTTCTCCCGCACTGCGGCCCCAAACCTCCGGCCGCGAGCGCCTCAATACCCCACCGCCGCATCTTCCCCTCTAGGATCAGGGCCTCCGAGTAGCAAACGGCGTTCCTGTTGGATAATGGTTTCCGAGAGGCCGAAGGGGTCCAGGATGGACGATATGTTTTCGTACTGCACCAAAATCCCGTCGGCGCGGCCCGAGTAGCCCCGGCGCGGCATCATCATCCACCCGCGTACTTCCAGATTGCGTATCACATCCGGCTGAAGGGCAAAGGGTTCGTAGAACATCATGTCCGGGAGCCATTGGTGATGAATACGCGGCACCGCCACCGCCTCCTGAATGCTCATGCCGTGGTCAATCACGTGCAGCATCACCTGAAATACGGTGGTGATGATGGTAGACCCACCCGGAGAGCCGATCACCATAAAGAGCCGCCCCTGAGGATCTTCAACGATGGTAGGCGTCATGGAAGAGAGCATCCGTTTGCCTGGGGCAATGGCATTGGCCTCCGTGCCAACCAGCCCAAACATGTTCGGCTCGCCCGGCTTGGCGCTGAAATCGTCCATCTCATTGTTGAGGAAAAAGCCGGCCCCATCCACGACCACGAATGAACCATACGCCCCATTGATGGTCGTGGTCACGGAGGCAGCATTGCCCTCTTCATCCACCACGGAGTAGTGTGTGGTTTCCTGGGGTTCATGGACATAGGGGTTGCCGTGGGTGATGGCGGTGCTGCTATCAGCCCGGTAGGGGCTAAAATCTGCCATTCGCATCGCCGTGTATTCCGGGTCGATCAGTTCGGAAACAGGAACTTCGATGAAGTCGGGGTCACCGAGCCATTGGGCACGGTCGGCATAGACGCGGCGCATGGCTTCGCCCATCAGGTGTACGGTTTCGCTGGACCGCCACCCCATCTCCTCCAGCGGGTACGGAGCCACAGCGTTCAGGAGTTGCATCAGGGCCACCCCGCCGGACGATGGCGGGGCCATAGACAGCACCCGATAGCCACGATAGCGGCCGATGACCGGCGGGCGTTCAACGGCCTCGTAATCTTCCAGATCGGCATGGGTAATTAGGCCCCCGCCGCGTTGCATTTCGGCTACAATGAGATCGGCGGTTTTGCCTTTGTAGAAGCCGTCCCGGCCTTGCCGGGCGATGCGTTCGAGGACCCGTGCGAGGTCGGGTTGTTTGAACACCTCCTGGGGTTGATATTTTTTCGTCGAATCCCCTTTGGTGAAGTAGTGGGCCGTACTTTCAAATTCAGAGAAGGTCTTATAGAAACCGTTGAACCGTTCGGCGTGCCGTTTGCTGAGTACGAAGCCGTCACGGGCCAGTTGGATGGCCGGGGCCAGTACCGCCTCCCGAGGAAGGCGACCGTAGGTTTCATGGGCCTTGAGTAACCCGGCTACGGACCCCGGTACACCTGAAGCAAGGTATCCCCGGCGGCTCAGGTTGGGGAGGTAGTTGCCTTCTTCGTCGAGGTACATGTCTCGGCTTGCAGCGCCTGGGGCCATTTCCCGATAATCGAAGGTGGTGGTGGTGCCATCAGCCATGCGCAGGACCATAAATCCACCCCCGCCGATGTTGCCGGCCACGGGGAAGGTGACCGCCAGGGCAAAGCCGGTGGCAACGGCGGCATCAACGGCATTCCCCCCCTGTTTGAGCATCGCGATGCCCGCTGCCGAGGCATCCATATGGGCCGACACAACCATCCCGTTTTCGGCTTCCACGGGGGTACCAAACGGTTGTGCCACCAGGGCAAAAGGGGTAACCATAACCCACCCGACAAACAAGAGGCAGGTTACACAGCGTTGGATATGGGACATAGCTTTCATTCAGATAGTGGTGTAGCAGGTCTGGGAAAGTATCTATTCCCTCCTGAAAGCGCAAATACACGGATGCCGCTAACGGCTCAGCACACCGCCGCAGGGATGTTCTATTTTAGCTAAACCCGACCTTGTAAACCACTTCCGGACACCGTATCTTTGGTGTTGAGCCTTGCGCTTGTTATACGATACAGTCAGCATTGGAGGGCGCTACGTGTCTGTATTGTGTATCACCTGATTGTTTGCCCCCCCCCACGCTTTAGGAGGCGTCATGCACAAACTGGATCAAATCATCAAGGTGATGACGGTCGGTACCGTTGTTGTTACCGTGATGCTTGTAGTTGTTTTTCGTTTGATCTAAGGGTTTAGCAGGTGCGGATTGGCACGCACCACCCCTTGTTTCTTTCCATTGCTATCTTAGCACAACAGCCTATCCACCACGACAGGTTGAACGGGATTATGCTATTCGTTCAACACCGTTATCCCAAAGGATGACGTACCACCTTGCCCTTTTCCCATCCTCTGTGACACGTCATTATGGTCCTTTCTACGCTTGACTGGTTTTTCATTGGTGCGTACTTCCTGATTTCGTTCGGCATTGCGCTCTTTTACTACCGCCGGGCCTCACGCAGCACTTCCGAATTTTTCCTTTCGGGCCGGTCCATGCCCTGGTGGCTGGCCGGTACCAGCATGGTGGCTACCACATTTGCTGCGGATACTCCGCTGGCCGTTACCGAACTGGTCAACCAAAGCGGAATTGCCGGCAACTGGCTCTGGTGGAATGCGGCCTTGGGTGCGATGCTCACGGTCTTTTTCTTTGCCCGGCTCTGGCGGCGCAGCGGCGTTTTGACCGACGTGGAATTTGTGGAGATGCGCTACAGCGGGCCTGCAGCAGCCTGGCTACGGGGCATCAAAGCCCTGTACTTCGGCCTGCTGATGAACTGCATCATCCTGGGCTGGGTAGCGCTGGCCATGGAAACCGTCATCCGTATCCTCTTCCCTGAACTGACCCTCTTCGGCCAAACCTCGTTTAGTTTTTTAGGCATTACGTTTAGCGCGCACCTCGCCATTGTGGGTATCCTGATGATGATCGTGGCCGTCTACAGCCTGCTTTCTGGCTTATGGGGCGTGGCGGTAACCGATGTATTCCAGTTTGTGATTGCGATGGCCGGCTCTATCCTGCTGGCGTTTTATGCCCTCAAAACGCCGGCCGTCGGCGGCCTCTCCGGATTGGTTGAGAAGCTCCCGGAAACCACCTTTCAGTTTTTGCCGAGCGTCGGGAGTGCCGTGGAAGGGGCGGGGGTCCTGACGCTGAGCATTGCCGCCTTTGTGGCCTACCTGGGCGTGCAATGGTGGTCCAGTTGGTACCCCGGCTCGGAACCCGGCGGGGGGGGCTACGTGGCCCAGCGCATGATGAGTGCCAAGGATGAGAAGCACTCGCTCCTGGCAACCCTGTGGTTCACGGTGGCCCATTATTGCGTCCGGCCATGGCCCTGGATTCTGGTGGCCCTGTGTGCGATGATTCTCTACCCCAACCTGGATGCCAACAATGCCCGAGAAGGGTTCGTCCTGGTGATGCGGGATGTATTGCCCTCCGGCGTCCTCGGTCTCCTGGCTGCGGCATTTTTGGCCGCGTTTATGAGTACCGTCTCCACGCAACTCAACTGGGGTACCTCCTACGTGGTCAACGATTTCTGGCGGCGGTTCGTCAAACCCAACGGCGACGAAAAATACTACGTGCGCGTTTCCCGCATCACAACGTTCCTCATCGGGGTCTTTGCCTTCCTGATCACCACCCAACTGAACTCGATTGCCCAGGCGTGGAGCCTGGTGCTAACCGCCTCAGCCGGGCTGGGGTTGGTCTTGATCCTGCGCTGGTACTGGTGGCGCATCAATGCCTGGAGTGAACTCACGGCGACCCTGGTGCCGATTGCCCTGGCCGCCATGATCCCATTCAGCGAAACGATGGCGACCCTGTTCAACCAGTTTCCGACCAACCTTTTCGTCGTGGTGGCCATCACCTCAGCCATCTGGCTCATCGTGACGTTCCTGACGGCCCCCACCGACGATGCAACCCTGGATGCCTTCTACCGTAAGACCTATCCAGGCGGTCCCGGTTGGGCTCCTCTTGCGGCCCGCCACCCAGACGTTCCCACACAAGCCAATCTTGGCAGCCTCGCTCTGAACTGGATCGCGGGTTGCCTGCTCGTCTACCTGACCCTGTTTGGCCTCGGCTACTTCCTGTTTGGCGAAACCCTCCGCAGCCTGGTTTGCCTGGCCATCGCCGCCGCCGCCGGATTTTTCCTGTACCGCAACCTCAACCGACAAGGGTATAGGGTGCTTTAGTATGGCGCTCGCGGCCGGAGGTTTGGGGCCGCAGTGCGGGAGAACGTTGGGGCCGCTCGCGCTGTTAGTTGTGCGCTCGCGAAGGGGTTGGCAGGCCGCATTGCGGGAAGGTATTGAGGCGCTCGCTGGTTGTTAGTTGTAAAGGTAAGGAAAACAAAAACAACGAGCCTGCGTCAGCAGGCGTACAACTAACCACAAACCACAAGCCTGCACCAGCAGGCGTACAATTAACAACCAACAATAACCTATTGAAAACCAACCGTAAACACATCTGGCGTGATGTACTTAAACTGCTGAAGAATAACGGCCATAAAACGTATCGCGCCAAAGAAATAGCCAAGCAACTCGGCTACAAGAATAACAAACTTTACCGCGCCTTCCGTGATGTCCTCTCCGAAATGGAGCGCAACGGCATCGTCACCCGCGTTAAGGGTGGGCGCTACACCTTTAGAAAAAATAGAAAAAAACAACGGCCGATGCAGGCTGAAGGCATCCTCCGCGTGAACCCCAAAGGCTTCGGCTTCGTCACAATGGATGATCAACGGGAAGACCTGTTTGTGCCGCCCTTCAAACAAGGTACCGCGCTCGATGGGGACCGCGTCCGGGTGGGCCTCTCTGCCCGCTCCCGTCACGACCGAAAACGTGAGGCCGAAGTCCTGGAAGTCCTGGAACGCCGCCGTACCCAAACCGTCGGCACCTTTACCAAATCCGGACACTTTGCTTTTGTCCGTCCTGACGACCAGAACCTGACGCACGACGTTTACGTCCCTCGCGCCTCCTTCAACGGTGCAAAAAACGGAGACAAGGTGCTCGTCTCCATCGACCAGTTCGATGACCCCAAAGCCGCACCTGAAGGCCGGGTGCTGGATGTGCTGGGCGCGGCCAATGACCCCGGCATTGCGGTACTCTCCATTGCGATGAGCAAGGACTTTAAGGCGGGCTTTCCGAAGGAAGTCATCGAAGCCGCAGCGGCTCTTTCTGCGGAAATCATCGCGTCGGAAATCAGCCGTCGGCTGGACCTGCGCACAAAACGTACGTTCACCATCGACCCGGACGATGCCAAGGATTTTGATGATGCCATCCACATCGAACGCCTCGAAAACGGCAACTTCGAAGTGGGCGTCCACATCGCCGATGTGAGCCACTATGTGCGGCCCGGTACGCCATTGGATGCCGAAGCCTACCAACGGGCCACGAGCGTCTACCTCGTTGACCGCGTTATTCCGATGCTACCCGAGAAGCTGTCCAATGAAGCCTGCTCCCTGCGGCCCCATGAGGACAAGCTCACCTACTCCTGCCTCATGGAGGTCTCTCCCACGGGCGTGGTCCAACACTACGACATCCGGGAGACGGTCATTCACTCACACCAGCGTTTCACCTATGCCGAAGCCCAGGCCCTCATCGAAAACCCCGAAGCTGAACACGAACTGGCCGCCGATGTACGGATGGCCCAGGAACTGGCCAAGGTGCTCACAACCCTCCGCTTCGGAAGCGGCTCTGTGGATTTTGACAAACCGGAAGTGCAGGTAATCCTGGAAGCATCGGGAACGCCGATTCGGATTCAGCGCAGGCCCCGGCAAGCCGCCAACCGGCTGATCGAAGAGTTTATGCTGCTGGCTAACCGAACGGTGGCGGCCCACCTGGGCAAAAATCGCCGGGCCGACCGGCCGTTCGTCTACCGCATCCACGACCTCCCCAATGCCGAGCAAATCAATACCCTGGCCGAATACGTCAAGGTCTTTGGGCACGAACTGCCCCTGACCGACGGCAACGTAAAGCCGGAAGACCTGAACGCCTTGCTCGCATCGGTACGTGGCCTGCCCGAAGAACCCATCATTCAGGAAGCCGCCCTCCGGTCCATGTCGAAGGCCATCTACAGCGTGGACAACATCGGGCACTTTGGGCTGGGGTTTAAGCATTACACCCACTTTACCAGCCCCATCCGGCGGTATCCGGACCTGATCGTACATCGGCTTCTCAAGGCTTATGGTGCCAACAAAGCCCTCAGCGTGGGTAACCTGGCCAAGCAGTGCGAGCATTGCTCATTCCGCGAGCGCGCCGCCGAAGAAGCCGAGCGGGAGTCCGTCAAGTTGAAACAGGTAGAATACATGCAACAGCACGTTGGCGAAACGTTTTCCGGCGTGGTAAGCGGGGTTACACGATTTGGCGTTTTCGTAGAATTGGACGATATTCTGGTAGAAGGCCTCGTTCATGTACGCGACATGGACGATTACTATTCCTATGAGGAGCACAGGTATGCGCTGGTGGGTGAAAGCACCGGACGAACCATTCGTCTGGGCAATGCCGTAACCGTTCAGGTGACAGCCGCCAACCCGGATACCCGGCAAATTGATTTTGTCTTTATCGAATGAGGAGGTACGCTCATGCACACACGCCTGATTGTTTATCCCTATGTCGTTTTGTGTTTGTGCATCATGCCGGCCCTGTTGGGCTGCGATAGCGAATCTGCACCGGATCCCCCTCCAACGCTTGAATTGATCGAAACCTTCGAGACTTCCGGCATTGCAGAGCCATCCGGCATCGTATTCCATACGGGCCGCAATGCGCTGTTTGTGGCCGGAGACAAGGGCGACATTGCTGAATACACCACAGCCGGAGCCTTCATCCGAGCCGAACGCATCCGGGATGCCTCCTTTGAAGGCATTACGTTTAACCCGAACACCGGACTGCTGTATGTAGCCGTTGAAGGGTTGGACCAAATCATCGAGGTCGAACCGGGCCAACTACGGTCTACCCGCGTGTTCGACGTGACACGCACTTTTAACGGGCAAACGGTATTGGGGGAAGGGGGGCAAGGCCTCGAAGGCATCACCTTTGTACCGGACGACACACATCCAGAAGGCGGTTCCTTTTTTGTCGTTAACCAGACTTCGATGCTGGGCAATACCGAAGAACCGTCGGCCCTGTTCGAGGTATCCATTTCCCTGGGGGACAGTAGCAAACTGAAAGGGACCATCGTGCAGCAACTCAACCTGGAAATGACGGACCTCTCCGGCGTGTTCTATGACGGTTCCCGCAACCTGTTTTACCTTGTCAGCGACGACAACAACGCCCTGCTCGAAGTCAGCCGGACCGGCTCTATACTGGATTCCCATCGGCTGCTCGGCCAAACGCAGGAGGGGCTCACCCTGGACCATAGCGGCCTCCTCTACATCGCCCAGGACAACGGCGGCATCCTCAAAATCCTTTGGAACCGGTAGCGTGACCGCTTCAGCGATCCTTCCTTCAACCGGACCGGGTGCGTTTATCTGAAGCAGTTGGCCGCGCTTTGCCCATCACATACCCTTCAACATCTACATCCACAGACGGGGCAGGTGTTGTTTCCCCCACATCGGCGGGGGCGGCAATGAGCCAAGCCTCGACCTGCGCCATGAGGGTGTTGAATTCGTCGATCTCCTTATACCCTTGCCGCCGTAGACCATAGAAGGAACCCGCTCCAACCAGCAAGGCTGCGACCGTGAAAATGGCCCCAATGAGGGTCTGTTCAGAATCCCCAGAGGACAGGGCGGAAAGCATGATCACCAGAAACATGATAAAAAAAGTGCCCATTCCCATGCCGATCCCGAAGACCTGGTTCCACTTGTTACGCTCAAACGTAACGCGGGAGCCAGTCCCCTCATCTTCGACGAACACGCGCACAGGGGCATAGTTCTCGGTGGCGGCGCTGGCCCACGCAAAGCCGTTTTTGAGTTCAGTGAGTACGCCTTCGGTGCCAAATGTATGGCGGACGGCGGCCAGCAGACGCTGCCGCGTAGCCGCATCTATGCGGCTGGAGAAGACCTGCGTCCGGCGAATCTCGACGGGCATGCCCCAAAAGAAACGTTGTGCCGGGATCCGGTCTGGCCGCAGCAAATCGGCGGCGGCGGCGCGGATATGGGCCGGATCAATACCGGCAGCCTGACCGGCTTCTTCGAGGTCGGTCAGAGACAGTTGCGGCTTGACTTCAACCTGGGCACGCTGTTGCCGCTCAACGGCAAGGGCAAAGATGCGCTGGGCATCCTCTTCTGAAAACGTACGGTTCATAGACCGAAAATATAACACTTTCCCTGGAAATATCCCCAGACCACACACAGGTTTTGAACGAAAATAAGGTAATCCTCGAAGGCCACCCTGACGCAATTCATACGATCAGATACCCCATTGCATCGGCAGCCTCGGCGATGAGGGAGCGTACCTGCTCAACGTCGGCGGAGGTCAGGTTTTCCTGCCAGCGGCCCACACGTACGGTATGGTCCGGGCGCGAGTAGGGCTTTGAGGTCTCGGCCTCGACGAAGTCTTTGTTGTTGGTGTTCTGTACCCGATTGGCCCAGGCCTGCAGGGCCTCTGTACAGGCGGCAGGGTCCAGGCCCACATCTCGGCAAATGTGCTCTGCCAAACCATACGGATCCTGGATCATGTCTTCAAAGCGCAAGATGTTTGCCAGGTGCCGCACGGGCGCAAACCCCGCTGTGTTCAGATAGGCCCAATGGTATGCACACCGTTCCAACAGGGGCCGGTCCAACCAATCTTGCCAATCCGGCGGGCGCGGGTGATGCCCCCAGTTTTGGGCAATGCCGATCCGCAATGAGCAGATCGTGTCCAGCGGATGCCGCACCTGCCAGTAGATGTGCACCAGCCCCGGCACATGGCGTAGCCAATGATCTAGTGGAAAAGACAGGCCGGGCGTGGCCGGATAACCTGGACTCTCCTGCGGTACTTTCACGGCAATGGACGAGACATAATCCAGTTCCAGGAGCGTGGCATAGTTCGGCTCGCTGTAATAGGCATAGCCGGGTAGGTCCTTGAAGAGTTCACCCAGAATGGAGGTACCGCTTCGGCCACAGCCGAGGATCATGACATGATGGACGCTCATGATAGGGCGGTGATCACCACTCCGTATAAGCCGCCAGTTCGGTCTGTTGCAGGTTGTTCGGCTGTATATCCGGCGGCAGGGTCTTGACGTCGGCCTTGACGTACCAGTGTACATTCCTCCCGTGGATGTGCATGCCGCTACGGCTTACTATGGATCCGATAAACGTAGCGTCATCATGGACATGGACCGGGCCTCTGGCATACAGTTGTCCTGTAATCACCCCTTTGGCGTGGACGTGAATGCCATGACTGTGAAGCCAACCTTCCTTGGTTCCGCCGACATAAAAACCTACGGTGGTTCCCTTCGACATATTGGCGGCGATAAAGGAACGCATGTTGTCGACGTTCGGGTCAGTATAGGTGGAGCTTGGCGGAGTAACCCCATTCGGCACAGACGTATAGATATACGCCGCCCCTGTCACGTCCATGTATCCCTCAACGTAAATGACCGCATAACCGAGCATCGTGACCTTGGCATCTTTGACGCTCAAATCTCCCTTGACGTACCAAATGAAGGGCTTATCCAATGTACCGTAGCCTGTGATGCCCTGAAAATCGGTAAAGTCGATCACCTGGCTACCCGTCCAACTAAGATCCCCTTTGTGGATGTAGGTGGCTCCGGCTTCATAATCCGGTACCTCAACCGTCGGAATGTCGAGGGGCGAGACCCCGTACACGTTGGGGGCCGGGCCGTTGATATCGTCGTTGGGCAAGAAGCCGTCACAGGTGAAGCACATCTTTCTCTTTACATACGTGCCGAACCCTTCAACCTGCGCTTTACCGAGGACCGCCAACATACCATTGGTGTGCAGGTTGACATTCTCCGTGGCCGTGCTTGCGAAGAAACGCGGTTCTCCAGTGAGCCACACCCCAAATTCGGGACTGGATGAAGCGGTGGCTGTGGCGGCAACCGGGCCGTTGTTTAAAGTGCCACCTTCATCTGTACCTCCACCATCCTGATCGGTAATGCCCTGGTCGGTCCCGCTCGCAATGTTGCTATTGTAACCCGGCGGAAGCCCCTCCCCAGCGGTGCCACAGGACCGGATGTAGGTGGCCTGTACGTTGTGCTCAACCTCACTAACGTTGGCGGTCACCAATACATCGACCGTATCCACAATGCACCCACCCCGGTCTGACGAACCGTAAGACGGATCAATATCAACCGAGTAGGTCCCGTGTTGGTATGCCTGGTCCTGCACTTCATAAGCCGTCGGATCCACGCGCCAGCCCCCTTCCGAGGCATCGAGTTTGTGGATGGTGAGGTTGAACCCGGTCATCGCCACCTGGCGGGCCATGGTTTTGGCTGAGTGCGAATTTCCGGCCCGTTCAGTGTTCAGGCTGCCTGTCCATGCGCTCGAAAACATGGTAAAAGCAATGATCGTGGTGCTGGCGATCAGCAATATTCCGGCCTTACCCATGATGATCCTCTCTAATTTGTATTTTTCGATTTACATCAGTCACGTTACGCCGTCTTGGCCCATTCGACCTTGTCGAAATGCACAAGATCACCGACCCGCGGCGTAACATCAGTTACATAATAATCAAGCTGACCGGGCGGAAGGTGTTCTGCCACCGGCGCTGGTAATCGTAGGTCTCGCTGTCGTCCACCCGGGTTGCCACGGCGAGGGCGATCTCAATGCGTTCGGTCTCCTGCGGAGGTCCAGTAAGCTGCTTACCGGCAGCATTCATGAGCCGCACGTCAAATTCCGTCATCCGCTCCAATAGGGTTGAAGAATAAAGTCCATCCACCTTGCGGACCAGCGTATAGGTGGGCACACGTTCGACCTCCAGGCCTGTTTTGACGCTGATGGAGTCGGTTTTCGTCCATCCGTAGCGAATTACGCGGGGCGTCGGTACGTCCTGGTCAATACGGGCCTGAAACACGATGTAACACATGCTGCCGACGGATTGCCGACAACTGGTGGTGTCCACCTGTGCACCGGGAAAAGCTTCGGCAGCGCTACTCACGCCGGAGCCGAGGTTACGAAAATCCTGTTCGATCATTTCAATGGCCGTGACGACCTTTTTATTCACGCGCTCATACTGAAGCGAGGCAATCGACGCATTTTGGCTGGTGCGCTGGATGCCAAACCCCATCACTGAGACGGCGATCGAGATCAGGGTGAGTAAAACCAGATAAGTAAGATGCTGCATAACAATTCCGAGTCAAATGCCAGCCGGGGCCGGCATGCGCCAGAAAGACAAATGGAGTATGTTAGGACTGATAGATGTACACGCGCCCGACCTCCACAATAATCGGCTGTCCGTTTTTGCGAAGGTGCGGGCTTGCAATATGCAGGACCACCTCTTTGGCAAAAGACTGGGTGACCGAAGGCTGAGTGGGATCGTCTACATCCAGATAGCGAACGCCGATCTTGACCTTGTATTGGAGCTTCTGGCGCTCGACCGTTAGGATTTTACCGTGAAAATCGTCAATGTCAACGCAGTCGACTTCCGGGTCACAGTCACGCCCAAATTCATCCATGGGCGTGAACGTTTTGGGGGACAGTTCGGAAACGGGTGTGGTCGCCCCGATCGTGCGCGAATCGAACGGGCGGGCTGCGAGGTCTTCGAAGACCTCATTGGCAATGCCGCTGATCTGACTTCGGACTTCGTGCTGATCGATCAACGTTGAAACCGTAGCCGACTGCACCATCACCGAATGCCCCAGCAACATGCCGAAGGCCATAGCCCCCAGCGCATAGATTAGTTCATCCATGATTCCTCCTTTGAGGTGGCCGCATGGTTACCCGGAAGCCCTCCCAAGGCTTCCATACCAACAGGTGCAGGATGCAAAGCACACCATCGAGGGAACAGGGTAAACGCGTCCAAATGCACAGTATGCCCCCTATCGGTGAATGGGAGCGGATCATTGCGCCTCTCATCCGGAGCCTCAATTCAACCGGATCGAAGGCGCAAACCTCCTTGTTTATCATGATGGAAAAACAGAATCGGCGTCCGCCGACCTCAAGCGTTTGGTGACACCATTCTGCTCCGAACCTATAATTCGGACCTCCAAGATAAGAAAAACATAGCCTTTATTCCATTCTTTTGGCCCGAAAAGAAATTAAAACACACAATAACCTATATATGCAATCATTTCATGATCTTGTGCCATACACGTTGCGGCCTTGACTTCTTCATTTTTGCTTTATACTGTGTGTATGTTTGGCTATTCTTCCAGGCCCACCATCATCTTCCATTTTACAGATATCACGGATGTCGAATTTTCCCGTACCGCGGGGGAAAAATAGAAGCCTTGCCCCGTGTCATCGCAAACCCCGCACCAAGCGGGGTGTGGCGATCCCATTACAAACAGTTCGGCATGGGATGGCCACGTCGCCCCGCGCCGATTCTCGGCGCACGGCTCCTCGCCATGACACGTAGGCATGACTGCGCTATCTCCTAGTGCTCTGACAATGAGCGGCGCATTGCTAACAACAATAAAACGCCCCCCGGCGCAGTGCCAAGGGGCGTTTTTTATGCTGGATGACCCCAGATTACTTACGTGAATAGGCTTTGCCTACTTCATCAGAAGCATCTTGCGGGTGAGGGTCTGGTCGGCGGTCTTCAGTTGGTAGAAGTACACGCCGCTGGACAGGCCGGCTGCGTCGAAGGAGACGCGGTAGGTCGAGGCAGGCTGAATGCCGTCGACGAGCGTATCGACGAGGCGACCCGTGACGTCGAAGATCCGGACGGTTACGTTTTGTACATCGTTGATGGTGTACTCAAACGTGGTGGTCGGATTGAACGGGTTCGGGTAGTTCTCACCCAGGGAAACCTGATTTGGAATTTCCCCACCGACGGGCTCAACCGAGGTCAGGACCGAGGGATTCGGGTCGAACGGATAGCCACCATCGGGTGCATTAACTTGGAACGCTTCCTGTACCAGGTCCACAGACTCGGGCCAGGTGCCATCATCATTCGGGGTGATGAAACGCGTGCGGCGGCGGCCTGCACCAAACCCGGCTTCAGGTTCAGCGGTGTAAGCGCCGACTTGACCATAGGCATAGCTGTACTGAATGCCGCTGTAGGTCGGGCCGGCCACGGCCAGGGTACCGGTGAAGTAGCCATCACCGTCATCATCCGTCAAATGCAACACCGGTACGCCAGACTCAAGCCCTTGCGTAAAGGTCCAGATCGGATCCGGGAACTGCACGAAGGCGCTGTCTCCGGCGGACGGATCGAACGGCGCGGCCTGGTTGGCTACGGCGTTGGCCATGTCTACCGAGAAATTGACATTCACGGTGTACGCATCCGAGATGATGTTGTCCGGGAAGATGTCGTTAAAGCGGAGTACACCGAGATCCTGATCGGCATCCGGGTTGCCATCAAAGGCGAAGGTCCGGTTCCCCCCTTGCACGGTGATCGGCTCTTCCCAGCCACTCGGCGGGTCCTGGCCGAAGGCATCGCGGAAGGCTTCATCGTTCAGGTTCAGGAAGAACTTGAAGTTGACATCGTTGCCCGGCACCGCCGTCACGGGGATGGCCGCTTCAAAGGTGTCTTCACCCGGTACGCGGTCGAGCAGGCAGGAATCCTGGTTATCTGCACCACAGCCCCAGCCGTTAAATTCGCCGCGCACTTCGAGGGTATCCCCCCGGCTGCGGTCGAAGATGCCGATGGTTTCCATCGGGCTGAGGTCTACAGCGAACAGCACGGTAGCCGTTTGCGGGCCGCTGCCGGTAATCGCGGGGGATTCAGAGAAGAGCACCCACTGAAGGGTCGTATCGCTGGCGGGAATGGTGAAGGTGCGGTTATCACTACTTTCCCAGCCTTCCGGATCGAGGATGTACTTGTATTGCTGCTCCACACCGACAAGCGCCGTCGAGTAGTAGGCTACACCAGAGAAGAGGTCATAGCCGGGCACGTTTTCCGTGTCTGATTCCGGCGAGAGGATCACCTGGGTCATGCCCCAGTGGAGCGGACCGATGGCGGTGCCAGGCGCATTCAAGCTGTCCCCACGAATCCCGATGACCTGTTCGGCTGTGCGGTCGTAACCGGCCACGGCAGCAGCTTCGGTGTTCATGTAGACGCGAAACCATACGCCGACGCTATCCGTCTTGCTTTCAAACGGACGCCAGTCGTATTCCATGTCTTCTCCTTTTTCGAAGAAGTGCAGGGGCAGTTCGAGGTCGCCGGTACCGGCTTCGATGGCATGGTTACCACCGTCTTCCCAACCACCGACGCCAGATCCGCTGGTTTCGGCCTGGGTGGAGAAGAACTTTACTTCTGCCGGAGCATTGTCGGGAATTTGGAAAGACACTTCCCAATAGTCCCCACCGATGTTCGTCGGCCGGAGGGTGGTGTTGTCATTCCAGTCGATCACGTTGCCATCGGGCAGGGTGTAGGGCGCTTCCAACTCACCGTTGGCGTCGCTATCGACGGCCCCACGCAACTGGATGTCCACGTTGGCCGTGGTGGTATCCGGCAGCGTCGCCGTGTTGAGCGTCAGCGTAACGGTGCGTTGCGCGTTTGCGGTCGTGCCCATGCCAAGCATCAGGACGAGCGCCCCGAGCCAGCGTAGATACGACTTGGTAGGTAGGTTCATAAGGATTGTTGGTTTGGTTATTGGGTATGATGATAGGGTTTGTAGTGGGCTTTTGGGGATATTCTTGTTAGACAATCAAAGAAGGCTGTTTATTCAAAAATTCAGGGCGACGGTGAAGCGGTTGACGGCGGAGAAATATTCCTGGGCTTCAAAAGCGTAATCAAGGGCGAAGTTCAGGGTGCCAAACCCGTACCGCAGGCCACCGCCGACGGCAACGGAGCGCAGGGCATCATTCAAAAACAGTTCGCTGTATCCGGCACGAAGCAACACCAGATCGCCCAGCAGGCCCAATTCGGCCCCAACGTTCACATACTGTTCGCTGTTATTTGGGTTCAGGGCATCGATGGCCAGGGTCAAGCGCGTACCATCATTCTGGAGCACCTCACCGGCCAGACCAATCCGCATGGTGAGTGGCAGATCAAAGGCATCAGTATTGAGGCTGGCCCGGTTGCTCTGGTTGTTGCCCGCGTTGTTCGGATCAATATCAACAACCACCAGCAAGTCGTCCCCTCCCAGTTTCATCTTTGAACCGAAATTGGAAATGGACGCGCCCAGCCGGATGCCCCGGAACGGAGTCACGAACATGGTTCCAATGTCCAAAGCTACCCCGTTTGCCGTGGAATTCCAAATGCGCTCACTGACCACTTTGGCCGTACCGCCGATGGAGAACCGGTCAGTCAGCCGCCGCCCGTAGGACAGGGCCAATGCGTAGGAACCAGCCGTAAAGGTCTCCCCGGTGCCATCCTGCATCTCGACGGTCGTCACTTCCATCTCAGGGGTCCGCATGGAGGTAATGCCAACGCCAATGGTGCCGAGGCGCGTCGGGTAGGCAATTGAGATGTAGTTAAAGTCCACCCCGGCCAACCAACTGGCATATTCAACCGTCAAGGCCCCTTTGGGCATAGACGCCAGACCAGCAGGGTTCCAGTAGATGGAGGTGCCGTCATCAACGGAAGCGGTGATGGCATTCCCCATGGCCGAAGCCCGCGCCCCGATGGGGATGGTCAGGAAGTCGGCGGCGGTGGTGCCGCGTTTGGTGACTTCCCGTGTGCTGCTGCCAAATTGGGCCTGGACCGGCTGGATCCACAGCAGAAGACCGAGCAAGCCGATCAGGTAGGCCGATGTTCGATGTTTCATCACAATTTTCTATTTAATAATCGCAAAAGTCCCTTCCACCTCGCCGATGCCGGGGGCTTCAATATGGTACAGGTAGACGCCGTAGGAGACGGTCAGGCGGTCTTCGCTTTGCAGGTCCCATTCGACGATGCCATTGAGCAGTTCTTCCGGCCCGATGTTGTCGTTGGATCCCATGTTGCGATCCAGTTGCTTCACCAGCCGTCCGCCGATCGTGAAAATCCGAATGGTACACTTGGGCGGCAGGTTGACGAACTGAACCCGGCGTGGCCCACGGCCCGTGCTGAACGGGTTAAGCGGCTCAAACCGGTTCGTCACGACGTACGGATTGGGCACCACCTTGATGTCTTCCAACTGCGAACTTGCCAGGTCCTCATCCAGCGTCGGCCCCACGGTCGTGAATTCAAATACATCCGAAGAGAGAAATGGCTTACGCACCTTGATCTGGGCCTCATCCCCTTGCGTGGGGTTCACCCGGTCCGACAGTACAAAGTTCAGACTGAATTCCCACGTCACGATTTCCTCGCCACTGTCATCCCCAATGCGGGGCTCAACCAAGATGATCCGGTCACTTTCAGCTTCATTCGGATCGGCGCTAAAAGAAGCAGGTTCCGTTGAGGTCGGCGAGACGAAGTCGTCCCCTGTGAGGTCCCAGAAGGCATAGTTGACTTCTTCACCCGTGGACTCGTTGATGACCCGGAAGTTGGTCGGGCGCGCAGGCAACAGCGTCCGGCGGCGGGCCTGGAGTTCTACCGACTGCCCTTCGCCGGCACCGATGATTTCTACTTTGTAATCGGCTGGATTCCGGAAGCCTTTCAGGAAACCGGCAGCCAGATAGGGTTTGATGGAGATGGGGAAGATCTCCTCCCGGTTCCATCCCGTCTCGCTGGAATTGACGGTCACAAATGGATCGGAGAAAAACTCCAGTTCAAACCCGAAGGGCTCGCCTTCATCCGAGAACACGGGGAAGTCCACGCCCTCTTTGAAGGCTTCCGAGGAGGCGATGACCGTTTTTCCATCCGTAATGTCTTCAAGTTTGAAGTGCTTGGTGGTCAGGGTGTCCGGCGCGTTGCGGCCCCCATCACGCAGCGTATCGGCGAAGGTAATGCGGTACCGGTGCCCGTCCTTGATGGTGCGGGGGTCCACAATGCGATAGCCGATCTGGCTGGACGTGAACCCAACGGTCCGCTGCAGGTCCTGGATGTCGGCATTGCGCAGGCCGGCGGCGGGGGCAGCGGGTGTCACTTCCACGACGTTCCGGCCCGTCTCGATGTCCCCCCCCGGCGAGCGGCGAATGCGGACGGGCGTTTCGGTCGGCGGAATGTTGTCGATGGCCGAGCCGTAATCGTAGGCCGTGACGGCATAAAAGTAGGTGATGCCGTTGGTTACATCGGTATCGACGTACACGTGGGCCAGACCTGAAGCATCTTCGTTGGCATCCCGACTGTTGTTGCCGAGGTAGAATTTTACCCCGTTAATATCGACGGGATGAAAGCCTTCAAAGCCATCAATCTTGTCAAATTGGGCTATGGGTTTACGAATCAACTGGTTACCGAAACCATCGGTGATGGTGGTTGCATCAATGAAAGCCGGATCGGTGGAGCGATAGACCCGGTACCCTTCAAAGTCGCGCGGGTCCCGCCCGAGGCCCGCCAGGAACTGGTCGAAGGATTCTTCGGCATCGGTATCCCAGTACAGGGTTACCCTTCCATCACCGGGTACCGCCGTCAGGACGGGTGTAATGGGGGCTTGCGCAAACTGGTAATCTTCCAGGTAGGCTTGCAGGGCATTGTCCCGCGAGTCCAGCGCCTGATCCCGGTCTTGCCCGATCTGAATGGAGAGCGAAATGCGCTCGGTCTGCCCGGCTTTGAGCGGGAAGAGGCTACTCGTCACGACGAGGTCGTTTTCGCCCGGTTCGGGGATGTTGATGTCCAGGTCCCCCGGAATCATGTAGGTGAAGTACAGGAAGCGGTCCGACTGTGAGTTGAAGTTCAGCGAGAAGGCCGGAATGATCTGTACGTTCGTCAGACCGATCTGGTCGGATTCCGAAACGTCTGTCACGTCGATGTTGCGTTCGCCGGGAAAGCTGGTCCCGGCCCCGGTGGTGGGTTGGCCGTCGCCGTCACCGGCGTCGCCGTTGAAGGCCGTGCCGTCCAGGCCTGTATCGTCCTGCAAGGGGTTCCAGTCACCGTCATTGTCGATGCCATCGGCGCGGCTTTCATCGATCATCTCGTCGATGCCTTCGTCGATGCCTTCATCAACGGCCCCATCCTCGTCGTTGTCGATGCCGTCGGCGTAGGCTTTGCCCAGGTCCGAGGCGGTTACATCGTAGAGAATCACGTTGGTACCCGGCACGCGGTAGCGGCCGTAGGGATCGCTGGCGGCGGCATCCACAATGGCTTGATCAATCAGGGGAGAACCCGGTTCGGAAAGGTACGGATAGGCGCTGGTCGGGTTGGCATGCGAATCGTCATTGTCGATGCCGTCTTTGAACGTGCGGCCTACGTCAGTTTCATCGAGCCCCAGCAGGTGTGTCTGGCCTTGCTGCACCGGGTCGTTCTGTGGCCCCGGAGGCCAGCGTAAGAACACATCGCCCGAGGCTTCGGCCACCATGGTCGCATCGATGGTCGGGCCACCGGTTTCGCCATCGCCGTCGTTGTCGATAAAGTCGGCATACCCCACGCCGGCACTTTGGGCTTGCTCTCCGCTGAAGGGTACGTGGGTCAGGTTTTCATCAATGAGGCCGTTGCCGTTGTCATCCACGCCGTTGGAGGGGTCTTCCCCACCCAGAAATTCTTCCGGAACGATGGGGCTGTTACATTCTCCGATACTCGGTATACAGTCGATGGTCGTACCGTCCCCATCGTTGTCGATGCGGTCCACGGCATTGCCGGGGGTTTCGAGGAAAGCAATGGCGGCTACACCGACGGGGTCCGAGCCGAAGGGTTCGGTGCCCACACCGTCGAGGTCCGTCATGAAGGCCACGTCCTCTTCCACATCAAAGAAGGGAATGTCGTCGCTGGAATCGCCACCAACAAGATCTGCCAGCCAGATCGTGAAGCCAACCTGGGGCAGGTCCTCGGTGCCGTCATTTTTGATGGCATGCAGGAGGAAGATGGCATCGTCGATGAGAATCTGACTCCAGGCCAGCATCCGTACCTCCGTCACCAGACCCATGCCCTTGCGGGTGAGATCGGTGTTATCAGGAAAGTAGTTTGGATAGCGGTCGTAGGTGTCATCCCCCACCTTGTAGAAAAACTCCTGATCGGCATTGAAGATGTCTTTCCCAAAGAGGCCATTCCAGGAACCAGACCAGCCGGGGTCATCCGTATCCCCCACTTTGTCCGGCCAGAAGGGCGGCCAGGAATCGGGTTCGTCAGACTGGGCAATGCCGAAATCGGCCCCGGCAGGATTGACGTAGCCTTTGATCGGCTCGAAGGTCCACGACTGGTTTTCGTCCACCGGGTTCGTCCGAAAGTTTGCGACCTCAACGATCCAGAGGTCGTCCCCGTTTTGGTCCTTCGTTTGCGCCCCGGCCCAAAGCTGGGAGAGCGAAATGTAGATCCGGTTCGTGTTTTTGGGCCACTCGTAGAAAAAGTCGCCCGGGCTACCGGACTGTGCCGTCTGGGCATAGTTGGTGATGGTCGCCCGGATGTTGTTGCCGTCAATTACATCTTTCCGCCGTTCGAACGGATCCACCCGTTCGGTGCCGGGCACATGGTTTCGGTCAATGACACCCTGAGCGAGGGCCACATCGCCGATGAAGCAAAACAGCAACATAGATAGTGCGACGTGCGACAAGGAACGTTCTACGTGCGACGTTCGACGTTCTACGTGCGACGTTCGACGTTCTACGTGCGACGTGCGACGTTCTACGTTTTCTAATCTTAAACGCATATCAACATCCCCTGGGGTCTGGTCTTGACCGGCCCGCATGGTTCGGGGGTGTGTGATGAATAGGGTAGGTTTCATTATCTATCGTTCAGCGGTATTAGAATCGAAAATCGAGGCCGATCTGGAGGCGGCGGGGTTCTCGGTAGAAGTCAGGACGGATCCAGAAGCCCGGATCGACGGCCCCCTGCCGGAAGATTTCCAGCGTCAGGTCAGGCTCACCGGTATCCGAGAACACGGAGTTCACGTTTCGGGTGTTGAACAGGTTGAAGACCTCCACATAGACGCGCGGCTCAAGACCGGCGAAGGCAAACTCTTTGCTCAGGCTCAAATCCACCTCGAACGCCGAGGGAATCCGGCGGGAGTTACGCGCAAACTCAGGCTGTACATCGTTGCCCACCACCGCAGCCGACGGGAACGACGGCGTGTAGGGGAAGCCGGACTCCAGCCGGAACCGGAGCGAACTGGACAACCCGAGGGCATCACCGTAGAGGGCGCCGGCCAGCTTGTGGCGCTGGTCCCAGTCGAGGGGCAGCAAGGCCAGCGTCGGCTGTTGGTTCGATTGCAGGGCCTGAAATTCCTGGTTGGGATCAGAGTTGGAGCCGTCCACGACCTGGAAGGTGTAGTTGAGGTCAAACCCGTAGTTCTGGGTAAACTTCTTGCCGAACGTCAGCGTAACGCCGCGTGTGTTGGCATAGTCCCGGTTGGTGAAAATCACATAGCCCACACCCGGCAGGGCCGTTTCGATGAGCGTAGAGGTCGAGACCCAGTTACGCACATCGCGGTAGTAGGCCGTTACGTCCACCACAAAATCCCCAAGCCCTTGCTTGAAGCCGATCTCGTACATGGTCGTCTTCTGTGCGTCCAGGTCCGGGTTGCCGAATGCCCCGTAGGTACCGGAGCCGGTCGGGATCTTATAACCGAACCCGCCGAAGAGGCGGTCATGGGTGGGAATCTGGAAGAACAGGCCGTAGGAGAAGTGGACCACACCGGCTTCGGTAATGGGATAGGCTACCCCCAGCCGTGGCGAAAGCTGGACCTTGGGATCTGTATCCTTCCACCAGTAGGCTTCCCGGTCTTCGACGGTCAGGGCATTATCCGACGTTTCTTCCGCCTGGGAGATCACGCCGTCCCCATCGAGATCTTTGAAACGGTTGATGGCTTTGAACGGGTTGAAAATGTTGGGATCGCTCGGATCAGCCGGGATGCGGGAACGGGCATCGAAGTAATCCAACCGCAGCCCCGCGTTGACGATGAAGTTATCAAACTCCATCTTGTCCTGAATGTAGCCGCTGATGGTGATGGGCTCTACATCATCGAAGCTGTTGAACTGCGAGGAGGTTTCAACCGGAATCGCCGGTTGGAAGGGTACGATCTGGGTGCCTGTTTCGTCCACAGCCGGAATCAGACCGAAGGCGGTGAAATTCAGGTAATCCACCCGCGCCAGTACGCCACCTTTGACCAGGTGGTTTTTGCCGATCTGACTGGACAGGTCAAATTTGGCAAGGTAGGAGCGCGTTTCGCGGTTGAACCGGCCCAGGTCCGTGCCGCCCCGTAAGAAACGCCCGCCACCGGTAAGCACGCTGTCCGGCGGATTAATCAGGAAATCGTTGTACCGGGCATCAAACGGGTCTTCAAACCGGAAGGAGGTTTGCTTCCGATAGAAGGTGGCGAAGTTGACGGTATAGAAGGTGGTGGACCCCAGCAGGTGCGTCATTTTGAGTTTGGCGTTATAGCCATCGTCGGTGAAGGTGGGGATGCCTTCGGGATTCCAGCGGTATCCCAGGTAACGTCCGCCCAGGTCGTCCGAGGTGCTGTTGGAGCCTTGCCCGTTGAGGTTCAATGTGATGACATCGGTGAGACGATAGCGGAGGTTGCCCTGCCAGCTAAACTTTTCAAAGTCGTTCATCGGCACCACTGCTCCATCGCCGGGAGTGCCGTCAATGTTGAAATTGCGCACGCCGGAGAGCCACCCTTCGTTGGTGAAGTACCGGCCCAGGGCAAAGAACGTCATCCGGTCCGAGAGGATTGGGCCTTCGAGGGCCACCTTCAGGTTATAGAACTGGGTGGGGTTTACACTCAGGTAGCTGTAAGGGTCAACGTCCCGGTACAGGATGCCGGTCGTTTGGTCCTGAAACTCTTCGACCTGTGTGCCGCGCAAGAAGGCCTCGCCTTCATCGGTGTTGCCGGTCACGTAGGTGCCGGAATACACTTCGACCGAACCGGCATACTTGTCCGAGCGGCCTTCCTTGGAAACGATGTTGACCACGCCGGACATCGCGTTGCCGAACTCGGCATTGAACGTCCCGGAAATCACCTGCAACTCTTCGATGCCGTCGTTTTCCAACTGTACGGCCTGGGACCCGTTGTAGCTGTCGGTCACGGGTACGCCATCCACCATAAACACGACCTCACTGCTGCGCCCGCCGCGGATATGGATGTTGCCATTCCGGTTGGTGATCCCGGCCTGCACGTCCAGAATCTGTGAGAGTTCATTGACAGGCAGTTGGTCGATGGTCTCGGCCGTCACGCGGGCTTCAGAGCTCGTCAGGTCCTTGCGGACCACAGGCGCTTCGGCGGTAATGACCACCTCCTCGCCCTGGATGACTTCTTCGGCCAGGTTGAAGTTAACGGTTGTGGTCAGGTCCACATTGACGCCCACGCCGGTTTGCCGTTGCGTAGTAAAGCCAATGAACGAGCACACCAGGGTATAGCTGCCGGGCCGAACCCCGATCATGATGTACTCCCCGTTGAGGTCGGTGGTGGTGCCCCGTGTGGTCCCGTCGATAAAGATGTTGACCCCCGGCAGGCCGTCGCCGGTGGCAGCATCGGTCACGCGGCCCGTGATTTTGCCGGACTGGGCCCAGGCTTCGGTGGTGCCAACAAGCAACAGCAGCAGAAAAAGAAGGTTTCGCATCATGGCGGTATAAGATAGTGAATCAGTCATTCGTTATAGACCCCGCAACGACATGGCATTGACCCGTTCGGTATCTATGGTCACCGGGTATTGGGTCTGCAGGTGGGCTACATGGGCGCGCAAAAACTGCCGGGCGTAATACGGCCGGAGGCGCTGTTGAATATCAGGTTGGGCATCGGCAAACGTCATCGGCTGGCCTGCCCGGCGGCCCTCAATACGCAAGACCACGTACCGGCCGGCCACTTCCAGCGGGCCGATCACCTCGCCGACGGCCGCGGCTTGCACGGGCTCCATCAGGGACCCCAGGTCGTCCTGTTCGATCCAGCCGAGGTCCCCCCCCTCAGTGTCAGGGCGGACGCTGTGTTGCAGGGCCAGGGTTTCAAACGAGACCTCATCCAGCAGATCGTACAGGCGCTGGGCCTCCACACGGGTATCAACCATGATTTCCCGCAACCGGACTTGCGGGGCCTGCACAAATTCATCGGCAAAGCGGTCGTAATAGGCACGAATGGTATCGGCTGGGATTTCCATTTGGGCCATCAGCCGTTGCAGGGCCTGGTCCTGCACCCAATCGTTGAGGGCATCGCGGTGCGCCATCTCAAATTCCGGCAGCGCTTCCAGGCCGCGTGCTGCTTCAACGAAACGTTCCCGAATGAGCAGGCCCTGAATGAAGCCCTCCAGATCTTTACGGGTACGGAGATTGGCACGTTGTTCGGCAGCGGCATACTGGGCCTGCACCTGAAAATCGCTCAGCATCCAGGTTTGGCGAGCGGTCAGTGGGCCGAACGTGACCAGCGGTGCATCGGCCTGTTCAGACGGCAGGACCCCCTGGCCGGTCAATTGGGCCAACAGGGCCTCGAAGGTCGCCGCATTGAAATGGGGAGCCAGTGTTTCGGCCTGGGCACGGAAGAGGTGTTGTTGTGCGGCGGTTTGTTTGCGATGCGTCACGTACTGGTGCATCTGCTCCCGCTTTTCGGCAAAAGCCTGTTCCGTGAGCAAGGGGGGCGTGAACCGGTCGTCCAGGCGGATGATGGAGTAGCCCTGGGCAGTCCGGACGGGTTCAGAGACCTCGCCGATCTTCAGGGCATAGGCGGCATCCTCGAAGGACGGGTCCATTTCATCGAAGGAAAACGTGCCGAGCGAACCGCCGTTGTTGGCCAGGGCCGTATCGGCAAAGACTTCGTAGGCGAGGGCTTCAAAGGGTTCGCCATTTTGCAACCGGGCATAGAGGGCATCGGCCTGGGCACGGGTGCGGGCGTACAGGTGCCGTGCGGTGAGGGTGGTATTGGCCCGGATGAACATGGCCTGCAACTCGGCCTCCGTCACCTGAAGGGTATCATAGACCATGCGGTGCAGGTAGGCTTCGATGAGGAGTTTGCGCCGCAGGCGTTCCGACTGGAAAGCATACCCTGGCTCGGCGGTAATCCCGGCATCCTGGGCTTCCCGCACCAACAGCCGACCGGCAACGAGGGTATTCAGAAAAGCGTGGCGCTGGGCAGGAGCATCGTGCTGGCCGGTCTGGAGCAGATAATCCACGTACCGCGCCCGAAAGGTGGATTCGAGGAGTGGTTCTCCGGCGATGGTCGCGACGGCCGGCGGCTGATCGGCCCGGACCTCAACACCCAACAGGCAAACCAGCAGGCCCCCTAAAAGCCAGGCCCGAAAGCCTGTGCCGAACCAATCCCAAATGTACAGCCGATGCATTCTGCTACACATGGTAAGGCACCAATAAAATGAAGGGGAAAGCACCCGTTGGTGGTGGCAGCGCCAATGTATAAAATAACGAGAAACGTAGTACCCGAATGTAAGCGCTTACATTATATGATGCAAGTCTTTCTCACAAATTCATTTCTTAGTGCGGAGTGCGGCTTAAGATCAAAACCTGAGTCGCACTCCGCACCTCGCACACCGCACTTTCCATCTAGATCGTTACCCTCAAAATCCGTATACTTCCGAGGTCTTCAGCCACCCGGCATCCCGCGCACGTAGTGACCTTTCATCCCCTCTTGCAAGGACGGCTGCATCCGTCTTCATATATGTATTTCCTTTTTCGCCGTATCGGCCATGTGTTGATGCTGGTCAGCCTAGCCTGTCTGCCCCTGTTGATGCCCCGGTCCGTGGTCGCGCAGGACAAGCTCATTGATGCCACCTCGGTCTTTGCAGTCGATGTGGCCGTTGAACCGGCCTGGTGGGAGACGGTACACGTCACGCTGACGTTTACCAACCTTGCGGGTAGCCCCATCGACCTACGGGACAGCCGGCTCTCGTTCGAGACCAACACGCTGCTGACGTTTGTTGCCACCGATTTCAATACCCTCTCCTGGGCGCCGACCCAACTCACCCCCACCGCTTCCGGGGATGGCTACACCAATACCGTCCAGTTTGACTTCCCCCCTGGGGACTGGGTCGTGACCCGGCTGGCCCCCGGCCAATTTATGTCCGTTCGGTTCACCACGCCAGATGCCTTCACCGCCGGCACCCTTACCGACAGTTTTTTGATCGAAGTGACACCGGACAACGCACCGGCCCTGTCTGACGGGCAACTCACCCTCATCGCCCCTCCGCTTTTTTATCCCGAATTCGGCACCCTGGCCCCGCAGGTTCACATCACCGGGCCGTTTGGCTATGAGACTACTTACACGCTGAACTGGGGCGAGACCCGAATCATCGAACACCTGCCGTACGGCACCTATACTATCGAAACACTGGGCCTTGAGGCTCCTGGTTTGGGCCTACTTCCAGGCGGTGACACCCACACCAAGGTGCTTACCGAAAACCGACCGGCCCGGCGCGTGCGCTTGTTGTATGGCTTTCCCCGCTATTACGCCTCGGTTGCCCTGACCACCCCGGCTGCACCTGCCCCTGGACTCCCCGAACCGGTCATTTCCTATCAGCCTGAAACAGGGGGGTCGATGGCTACACGACCTGCGCCCTGGGGCACCACGCAATCCCTTGACGGCCTCATCAACCAGACAGTGTATCAGCTCTGGACCGCGCCGATCCTGCACAACGGCTGGCGGTACACGCCCAACTACACGGCTGAGGCACCCTTCATGCTCAAAACCGACCGCAATCAGGTGCCTGAAGTGGTCTTCACATTCACCGCCACCCCGGACGACCCCAAGGCCGCCGTTCCCGTTTTGTTTCAGGTTACCGGCTTACCCTCAGGCACATCAGGCACAATTACGCTGCACAGCACGGACCGCAGCTATGAAACCTCAACCAGCAATGGGTCAGGCACGTTCGGGGAGGTTGCTGTGGGCATGTACACCGTAAACGCCAGTACCGTCACAACAACACGTGGCGTGTACCAGGCTGCCGTGACCCCCTCGGCGCTACACCTGGAACCCGATGATCCTGCGGCAACCTTGGCCATCACCTACCAGCAAAGCCAAAGCCTGCAACACACATTTTCGCCATTCATTGACGCCGCCGGTTGGCCGCTGCCGAACCTGACCAACTTGTTTTCCCTAAGCGGTGTGCGCAATTACGTTCTGGGCTTCATTGTAAACCAGGGCATCGGGACGCCCTGCACGCCGCGTTGGGGTGGATACGAACCCTACTATGCCACACAAGATCAAGTGGTAGAAGCCGGAGAGGATGCCACCCTGCACCTGATCGATGAAATCAATGCCCTGCGTGCCGTGGGCGGCACCGTTATGCTGTCCTTTGGCGGCGCTGCCAATACCCCGATTGCCGCCACCTGCCCGGATGTTTCCAGCTTGACACAGGCCTACCTGGACGTAATGACCTCCTACGGCATCAACGATCTTGACTTCGATATTGAGGGCACCTGGGTGGCTGATCCAGCCTCCATTGCACGGCGCTCCCAGGCCTTGGCTCAACTTCAGACGCTGGCCCCCCAGGCCAACATCTGGCTGACCCTTCCGGTCTTGCCCCAGGGCCTAACGCCGGACGGTGTGGCCGTTGTTGCCTCTGCCGTAGACGCAGGCGTAGACCTGGCCGGAATCAACATTATGGCGATGGACTACGGCGGAGCCGCTGCACCAGACCCCAACAACATGGGCCCCTATGCCATCGATGCCCTGACCAACACCCACGCGCAAGTCAAAGCCGTATACACCGACCACGGCCAACCCCGCACCGATACCGAAATCTGGGCCATGCTGGGGGTCACGCCGATGATCGGACTGAACGATGTGGTCCCGGAAACCTTTACCCTGGCCGATGCCCAGTTGGTACGGGATTTTGCCCTCACCAAAAACCTGGGCCTACTCTCGATGTGGTCCATTGGCCGAGACCGCGAGTGTGATGGCGGTTTCTACCCGGATGCCGTCTTTCCAAATTGCTCCAGCATCCTGCAAGCCGACTATGCCTTCTCGGCCATTTTTAACACCTTCGGCCCGAGTACCTTCCAGGCCCAAACGGCATCGGCTGCCCCCACCGTATCCCTTGCCGAAACGCCACAAACCTTTGCCCTGGAAGCCCCGTACCCCAATCCTCTCACGGCCTACACCACCGTTCCGTACACCTTGCCCGAAGCATCAGCCGTCCGGATTGAAGTGTTTGATCTGTTGGGCCGATCCGTGCGGATGTTAACCGACAATGTACATGCGGCCGGTCGGCATGAAGTGCGTTTCGATGTGGATCAACTCCCGAGCGGACCGTATCTGGTGCGGATGTTGGCTGGTGTACATCAGCAAACCCGCCGGGTACTGGTCTTGAAATAGCGTATCACTTCAAATTATCATCCAGCAAAACGCTGGTCTCACGCACAACGAGTTTGGGGGCGAATTGTGTATGGACGACGGACCGAGCGGGGTCTTCGATGCGCTGGATGAGCCGTTCGATGGCCTGTTTTCCGATGTCATACATCGGCTGATGCAGGGTACTCAGCCCCACATAAATGCTGAACTGGATGTCGTCAAATCCCACCACGCCGATGTCTTTGGGGGGTTGTAGTCCTTGCTCCCGAATGGCCCGCAGGGCACCCAGGGCCTGAATGTCTGAAGCGACGAAGACGGCATCCGGGCGTTCGTCCTGTTGCAGGAGGGTGTTCATGGCCGTATATCCGGCCTCTTCTGTATATCCATGTTGATGAAGATCATCTGATACCCGGATGAGGGCTTCATTAACCGCCAGCCCTGCTCCTTGCAGCGCACGCTGATAGCCTTTCTGCCGGTCTACCGCCGGGACCGAAGCCTTGTGCCCGGTAATCAACCCGATCCGCTTGTAGCCTTGTTCAAGGAGGTGCCGTGTGGCTATAAATCCCCCCTCTTCATTATCGACTGAAATAGAATCAAAGTCGGGATGATGTGAATCGACCAGGACGACGGGCAGGTTGGCACGTTTCATGCGCTGGATGCGGGCATCATCAAGCGGCGTAGAGAACAGCAACACCCCTTCGGCGCGGCCACGTTGCAAGGCCCGGTCAAGTTGGGTATCGACATTTTCAGGGGCTTGGGCGGTGTAGACGAGCAAGTCCCATTCGCTGTCCAGCAAAGCATCCTGCACCCCGCGTACCACTTCCATGTAGAAGTAGTTCGTCAGCATGGGAATGACGGCCATGACCAGATTCGAGCGGCGGCTGGCGAGGCTCCGGGCCGAGACGTGGGGTTGATAGTTGAGTTCTTGCGCAATTTCCAGCACCCGTTTTCGGGTGCGTTCGGAGACCCGCGTCGAGCCGTTGAAAACGCGGGAAACCGTGGCAATCGACACACTGGCCTGCCGGGCAATGTCGTAAATGGTAGGACGCAGGGACATCGGGGCACAGGGATGATTGAAGCGCACGCGCCATGCGTAAGCGCTTTCAAAATATCATGCACGGGGCGAAAGGTCAAGCCGATGCCTGTGCATGCCGGCTTCTGAAGGCCGAGGTCTACGCGGTAACTTCCTCTTCGTCCCAGTTTTCGATGGCCTCCAGCACGGCATCCACAATCTGGTCTTCGGGAATGGTGTGCAACATTTTGCCCTGCTTGAACAGATGGGCCCGCCCTCGGCCACAGGCTACGCCAAGGTCGGCCCCGGCCGCTTCGCCCGGCCCGTTGACGGCACATCCCATGAGGGCCACATTCAGGTTTTTCTCGAAGTTGCGGGCCTTGACGGCCGCTTCTACTTCCTCTGCAATTTTGAACAGGTTCACGGCCAACCGGCCGCAGGTGGGGCAGGCGATAATGTTGACGCCCGGACGCCCCAGGCGCAGCGACTTGAGGATGTCATGCCCCAGTTCAACCTCTTTTACGGAATCCGCGGTGAGGGAAACGCGGATGGTATCCCCGATGCCGTCGGCCAGCAGCGAACCGATGCCGATGGCGCTCTTGATGGTCCCGCTGGCGATGGTCCCGGCCTCGGTGACACCCAGGTGGAGCGGGAAATCAGTCCGTTCGGCCAGCAGCCGGTAGGCCCGGGTCATGAAGTAGACATCGGAATGTTTGACAGAAATGATGATGTCTTCAAAGCCGTTCTTTTCACAGATCTCGACGTGCCGCATGGCACTTTCAAAGAGGGCCTCGGGCTGCGGGTAGCCGTACTTGTCCAGAATGTCACGTTCAAGTGAGCCGGAGTTGACTCCGATGCGAATCGGGATGCCTTTCTCCTTGGCGGCCAGCAACACTTCCCGTTCCCATTCCGCCTTGCCAATGTTGCCGGGGTTGATCCGTACCTTGGCAACGCCTGCCTCAATGGCCTTGAGGGCATACTGGTAGTTAAAATGGATGTCTGCGACGATGGGTACTGTGGCCCCCTGCACGATGTCCGGCAGGGCAACAACGTCTTCGGGCCGGGGTACCGCAATGCGTACGATGTCTGCCCCGGCATCGGCCAGCCGCTGGATTTCGGCGAGGCAGTTTTCGACGTCGTGGGTTTTACCCGTCGTCATGGATTGTACAGAGATGGGAGCACCTCCACCCACCTGGACAGGGCCTACATGTACGGCACGGGAAGGACGGCGATAACGTTCCATGATGTATGGTTGTTGTGTTTGATGCAGTTGAAGGACACGACGTGTCGTGCCCTTCTAGCCGGTACAACGGCATGGTACAAATCCCTGTTTCGACGGGGCATGGGTTTCGTAGAATCTTGCCGAATAGAGTCAGGGGGTCACCGAGGCCCATCGCAAACGTGCGACTAGGGGGCGGTGATCGGATATTTCAGCCGTCACTTTTGGGACCACGGCCAAGACAGGTTCCCATTCCGGGCCGGCCAGCACGAAGTCGATCCGCACGAGCGGCCAGTTGACCGGGAAGGTGCCCCCCCAGCCGTCACCGGCCTGATGAAACACATCCTGGTATCCGGCGCTGAGGGTTCGGTAGGCCCAACTGTTGGGGGTACTGTTAAAATCGCCACTGATCAGGACGGGTAGGGTTTCCTCATCAATTCGTTGTCGAATGACCTCTACCTGCCAGGCGCGTTCCTGAAACGCATCGCGGGCCAGGTCCAGATAATGCGTCCAAAAGGCCAGGTCCAGATACCCCAAATCATCATTGTTCCAGGGTTTGTCTGTACCAAAGGTGCGCAGGTGCAGGTTGTAGTGTACGGCTTCCCGACCTTGCCACCGAAACCGGGTTCGTACAACCCTGAGGGGGTCAATATCCTGGGGCGAATGTCGAAAGTCGAGTTGTTCCTGGTGCAAGATTTCCGGAAGCAGCAATACAGGTTGCTCTATATTGTAGTATTTGCCATCCAGCAACCGGACGGGCTCGGGTGGCCAGGCCCGGTACCGGAGCGAATCCAGCAACGGGCTCAACTTACGAAGCCCGCGTACAACTTCAGGTGCACGTATGGTGGAAAACAAAATACTCTCCTGCACGCCGATTACATCGGGCGCATGGGTCTGGACCAGCCTCATCACAGACTGTATAGCGTGCATGTTTTCGGGAAAGCGCGGCAGGTTGACCGTCATCACGACCAGGTCATCATCAGACGGTTCGGGTGCAGTGAGGCGTTCCAGCCCATAATGCCGACCGATGTAGAGCACCAAAAGTGCCACCTGTAGCCCCCCCCAGAACCACCGCCGCTGCACCAGGTGCACGACAGCCGCAAGACCAAGCAGCACGGCCAAGACGTGCAGACCGATGGCCACCACAGCACCCCACCAATACCAGTTTGGATGGAAATATGCGGCTGCAAATCCAATCAGAAAGAGTCCAAATACCAGAAGGTTATACACCGCAAAGGTGAAGCCGAATAGCCGATGCCTCAAACGTAATCCTCCAGAAGACGAGGTGGAATGCCGGGGCATGGCTCAGTCGCGGCTGGCTTCGTAGAGAATGCGCTTCTCGTCTTCGGTGAGCGCATCGTATCCTTTTTCGCTGATCTTGTCCAAAATTCGATCAACTGCCGATTGGTCTACTTCCGCGATCACTTGCGCCTCGGTGGCACTGGAACGGCGCGTTGATTTTTTGGACTTGGCCTCCGTACGATTTGCCAGCCAGGAATCCAACCGACCCAGAACCCCGCCCCCACCGGCATCATCGGCTGGCGTAGTGGAACGACTCCGCCCCTGAAATCCGCTCTGGTGCTTGAACCGGGCGTACAGGAATCCAGCCAGCGCCCCCCCAAAGACGGCAACCACACCCGCATTAATACCACCAGAAAAAAGGATGTCCAAAATCAGAAAGCCGATCACGACGTATTTAAGCGGCACCACACCGATCAACCAGAGGCCAATGCTTTTGTGCGGATAAAGCGTTGCAACAGCCGCCATTACCCCGAGTACAGGTGCCGTTGCACCATAGACGGGATAGGAGCCCGGGAAAAAGGCGGCAAACAGCAACACCAGCAGCCCGCCCCCCAAACCGGCCCCCATATACAACCAGGCCATGTTTTGGGAGCCGTACAACTCCTCATACTCTTGCCCAACCCAGACCAGCCAGGCCATGTTGAACAGAACGTGGATAAAGCCCCAAAGCCCCCCACCCAGATGCAGGAAATGATACGTGATGAGTTGCCACGGCTTGATGAGGGTCCCGGCTACATCCGGTTGGAGAACGAGTCCTTCAAGCACCACCCCAGCTACCGCAGCGATGTGTTGAAATACGATGATCCAGAGGATGTACAGCACCACATTGACCGTCAGGATCATCCTGAGGGTCGGCGGTTTCAGTTGAAACCAACGCCGTGCTCGTGTGAAAAAGTCTTCGCCCATGCGCCTTGTGTGCTTTGCTGGGTATGTCGCGTTATGAACGAACAGGAAACACGAAAAGTTCAGGCAACCCTGTGAAAAACGACCCGGCTCAGGACCTGATGGGAAGTTTGCCCCGCCAGTACAGGATAAGCAAAAAGCCGAACAACATGCCGCCGAGGTGCGCAAAGTTGGCTACACCCGGCTGTGCACCCGAAATGCCTGAGTAGAGTTCCAATGCCCCATACCCGATCACCAACCACTTGGCCTTGATGGGGAATGGAAAAGGAATGATATAAATCGGCTGATTGGGAAACAGCATCCCAAAGGCCAGCAATATACCGAAGACCCCGCCTGAAGCCCCCAGGGTAGGATAAATCGATGCCTGTGTGTAGGCCACCAACAACTGGATCAGGCCAGCCCCGACCACACACACCATGTAATACACCAAAAAACGCTGGCTCCCCCATACATTCTCGATCTGTACCCCAAACATCCACAGGGCAAACATGTTGAACAGCAGGTGAAAAAAATCACCGTGCAAAAACCCGTAGCTTACCAATTGCCACGGCCAGAACCCGGCCAGGGTCTGCATCGACCCGGAAAACGTCTGGGCCACACTCGGCGTCCCGACCGGCCACAAGGCCAGCCAGTTGAGCAAATAATCCCCCAACGGTCCGGTAACCTGCGCCATGTAGAACAAACCGTTGATGATCAACAGGTTCTTGATCACGGGCGGGAAAACTGAAAACTGGGTGGGTGGCCGATAGGCGTTTTCTTGATACATAGGGTTGGATTCAAATGTAACACTGCGGAGGGTGGAACGACCCACCCGGTTCTTCGTGACGCGCAAAGATAAGGAAAGGTTGCATGTTTCTTTTTATTGATGATCTGTGATTTGTAATTGTTCAATCAGCAATCATAAATGCCCAATCACCAATCACCAATCATAAATGCCCCACTATACTACAGTCGCTCTGGCATCCATCCAGCTCATCATTTCCGTAGTCTCAGCGCAACCCCTCCCAGACTCCCTCGCCATCCTCTCGGGCACGGTTGCAGATGCTGAAACCGGACGGCCACTCGTCGGGGCCCACGTGTTCCTGCATCAAACCACGGTGGGCACCGTTACCGACACCACCGGGGCCTTCCGGATGATGGACCTGCCGCCCGGCCCACAAGAACTGGTCGTTTCGATGCTCGGCTATGCCCTGCTGGCTGTGCAGGCTGCATCCGGAGACACCCTCCACCTGACTTTGCACCCCAGATCCTATACGCTGGATGCCGTACAGGTGACGGCCATCCGCCCGCCAAACCGGGCTGCTCATCTGGCGCACTTTGAGCAGTTGTTTCTGGGTACCTCAGACCGGGCCAAGGACACACGCCTGCTCAACCCGGATGTACTGCACTTCACCTACAATGCCACCCATGACGCCCTGACAGCCGAAGCTTCCAGCCCACTTTATCTTGAAAATCAGGCCCTGGGGTATCACATCCGGTTTCATCTGACCTCGTTTCGGGCCACCCCTGATACCCTTACCATTAAGGGCAAGACGCTTTTTACGCCCTTGATCACAGACCGAAGTTCGCAATTGCACCAATGGCAAATCAACCGAAAGGCCGCCTATGCAGGCTCGCTGCGCCACTTTCTAACCCACCTGCTCCAGCCGGAACCAAACTCGGGGTTTCTTTTCCAGCGACCTTATGGGGTTCACCGGGACGGCACGCGCGACTATGGTGTTCCATCCCGCGCCCAACTCCTTATCCCCGGTCCGGCTCCTGCCGTCTATACCCTTAACTTGCCCGCTCCCGCCGGTTTGGAAATTCAATACCCTGCGTCCTCACCAGACCCCTATCGGTCAGGCATTACCCCGCTTGGCGTACCCATCTTGCTCACGGCAGAAGGTCGGTTGCTGGACCCGGATGTCCTGTTTATTCAGGGTCACTGGTCTCAATACCGCGTGGCAGACTGGCTCCCACTAGAGTATCAACCCGAATAATGGGCCGCAATGCGCCGAGTGGTTGCTGTAAACGGCCGGAAGCTGCACCCCAACTGCTCGACGGCTTTTTGGTTGCTGTAGCGGTACACACGGGAGGCCAGACGGGCCGTGGTGGGGGTCAGGGCGGGCGGTTTACGCGTCAGGGTACTCAACGCCTGGGCTACCGTACCGCCCAGCACGGCCACAAGAGGCGGCAGGGTAAAGCGCGGCGGCTGAACCCCAACGGCTTCGGCGATGGTGTTGAGCAAGTCTGACCACATAAGGTTGTCTCCGCCCAGGATGTACCGTTCTCCGGTTTGGCCGTAGGTCATCGCCCGGTGCAACCCGGCTGCTACATCCTCAACATCCACTACGCAGGTCCCACCTGCCGGACGCACTGGCATTTTTCCTGTGCGCACTTTCTCGACCACCTCGCCGGTGTTTTCATCTGTGCGCCCCGGTCCGAAAATCATGGCCGGGTTCACAATGACGGCATCCAGTCCTTCAGCGATGCCCCGATGCACCTCTAACTCTGATTGGTATTTGGATTCGGCATAGGGGGTGTTGACCCTGGACGGGGCCCATATGGCCTGCTCGTCCATCATGGGTGGGGGTACCTCGGGCCTGCCCAACGCGGCAATGCTGGAAGTGTGAACCAACCGCTTTACACCTTGTGCCACCGCAGCATTCACCACGTTGGCGGTACCCGTCACGTTGATGCGCTTCAGCTTTTCGGCATCCCCCGGCCCACCGAACCCAACATAGGCCGCTGTGTGGTACACCTGGGTGACGCCCTGCATGGCAGCGTGCAGGCTTTCCACATCCGTAAGGTCTCCGATGCAATGCCGCACGTGGGTCTGCGCGTCTCCGAGTAGGTCCAGCCGAGACGATGCGCGCCGCAGGACGGCCACCTCCGCACCGGTTTCAAGTAATTGGCGAACCAGGACCGACCCGAGAAAACCAGTGCCGCCCGTAACGAGTATCTGCACGATAAGTCTGGGGATTAGGCGACGGCTTCGGCCGCAATTTTGGCTTCGTAGGCTTTCCAGTCGGACAAAAACTTCGCCAAGCCGTTATCGGTCAGGGGGTGCTTGAGCAGCTTGTTAATGACGGCAAACGGGATGGTGGCGACGTGCGCCCCGGCCAACGCGGCTTCGACGACGTGCAGCGGGTGTCGGATGGATGCAGCCAGTACTTGGGTTTGCAGGCCGTAGTTTTCGTAGATCTGAACGATTTGTTCGATCAATTCCATCCCCGTGTGGGAGATATCGTCGAGGCGGCCGATGAACGGGCTGATGTACGTGGCTCCGGCTTTGGCCGCGATCAGCGCTTGCGGGGCTGAGAAGCACAGGGTACAGTTGGTCCGAATCCCTTCGCCGGAAAACGTTTTGATGGCCTTGATGCCGTCCGCGATGAGCGGTACTTTGACGACGACGTTGGAATGGATCTGGGCCAGTTCCCGGCCTTCGGCCAGAATGCCCGCATAATCTGTGGCCACAACTTCTGCGGAGACATCGCCATCGACGAGTTCGCAAATTTTGTAGATGTGTTCGTGAAAGTCCGATCCTCCGGCCTTGTTCATGAGGGAAGGATTGGTCGTCACGCCGTCCAGGACGCCGAGTGCGTTGGCTTCGCGAATCTCGTTGAGGTCAGCGGTATCGATGAAAAATTTCATGGCGCGGTGATTTGGGTCTGCAGGTGTAAAAATGAGGGGTCCGGGTTCGAACGCCCTACGCCGGGTTTCGTTTCTCGGCAACCAGCCCCGTGAAAGGCCGAATAAAACGCAAAAAGATACTAAAACCTATGCACCTTTGTTTGTTTGAAGATACCAGGGTTCCCTATCTCTGGCCGTTAACCTACATGCGGGCCGTCTATCGGCTGCGCCCCGGCATTCATTCCCTGGGCATTGCAATTCAGAATGCGCTGGGACGCCCTCCCTTGTTGCTGCACACCCGGCCTGAACTGGCCGAGGTCACATGGCAAGCCTACCCGAAGGCCACACCCTTTACTGCCGGAGATGCACCGGACACCCTCTTCGTGAACGGGCGCTACATCCCCGAACCTGGTCGTGTACTGGATGCGCTGCATGAAGCTGCCGCGCCAGATGCCCCGGCCCATGTGCTGATTCAGGGCGATACGGTGCTGGCCGCCCGCATCCCGGCGGGCACAACGTTGCCATCCCTCCCCGATCTGCTCACGCCCGACGCGTTTTCGGCGCTCCCCAGTGTTTCGGTGGAAGGTGCACAGTTCGTCAACCGGCTCTGGGATTTGCTAACGGACCTTCCGGCCGCCATCAACCGGGACCGGGCGAACTTCCCCCTCGGCATGCACGAAGGGGCCAAGGTACAACCCGGTGCCATCCTGGCCCATCCTGAACACATCCACCTGGCCCCCGGTGCCGTGGTGCGCCCCGGAGCCATCCTGAATGCCGAAAATGGCCCCATCATTGTCGATGCCGGCGCCGTTGTGATGGAAGGTGCGATCTTGCGGGCACCCTGCTACCTGGGGCCACACGCACAGGCCAAAATGGCCGCCCGCCTCGACACGGCCATCATCGGCCCGTGGTGCAAGGCCGGGGGCGAGGTTCATGAAAGCATCATGCAAGGTTATGCCAACAAAGGACATGACGGCTACCTGGGCAACAGCTACATCGCCCCCTGGTGCAACCTCGGGGCCGATACCAACAACTCAAACCTCAAAAACGACTACGGGCGCGTCTCGCTCTACAACACATCCCTGGGGAAATACGAGGACTCCGGGCAACAATTTCTGGGCCTCATCATGGGGGATCATTCCAAGTGTGGCATCAACACTATGTTCAACACCGGCACGGTGGTCGGGGTGTTTTGTAACCTCTTCGGCGGCGGCTACATGCCGCGTTATGTACCGTCGTTTTCCTGGGGCGGCCCCGGCGGGCTACGCACGTATCACCTGCGCAAAGCCTATCAGGTGGCTGCTGCCGTCATGCGCCGCCGCAAGATCGAACTGACCGAAGCCGACCGGGCCATCCTCGCCCATGTGTTTGAGACCACGGCGGTACACCGGGAGGATTAAGTGTGTAGTATTGCGTAAAGGAAGCCTCCCTGATGTGATAGGAGCATCCTTACGCATTACATCCGTTCTTTGATTTTTGTGTGCAAGATTCACCCTATCGTTTTCCTCAACCTTTGCACAGCAAAATCAAAGAACCATTATTACAATTTACACTTCACTGCACTACAATCATCCTGCGCGTGATGTGCCGGGTGCCGGTGTCGAATTGATAGAAATAGACCCCACCGGCCACGCGGCGGCCCTGGGCGGTGCCGTCCCAACGGACCTCATGCCGCCCGGCGCCGCCATTTACTGACCACGTCCGGACCAACCGGCCCAGGGCATCGAACACCCGCAACACCGGAGCTTGCCCGGCATAGGGTGCATCCAGCGTATAGCCGATCACGGTCTCGCCGGAAAAGGGGTTGGGGTAATTGGCGTGTAGCGCCACACTTTGGGGCACCTCATCCTGTACAGCGGCGGTGGGGGTTAATCCGCTTCCTTCGACAATCCGATAGCCCTCATCGGCAGAGACGCTGGTAAAGCGATCCACTCGCCCACTCGGCCAGCGTACTGTGAGGGAATCCACAACGGTAGCCGCCCCAATGCCGATCGTCTGGATGAAGCTGTTCTGGGCTTTGTAACTGGTACCGGCGTGCGTGGTGCGATACATGGTTTTACCGCCTGTATGCAGGGTGATGCGGGCCCCTACCCCGTCTCGGTTACTCTGGGTGCCTTCCAGCAGGAGTTTGATCCAGTGGTTGCTCCCGCCATTATTTTGCCACAGAACGAACCGGTCTCCTTGGTTAAACACGGCAATGTCCATGTAGCCGTCATTGTTATAGTCGCCGATGGCATTGCCCCAACTGGCAATATCATTGTTGGCCGGAGCTGCCTCTAATTGAGGAATATATCGGCCGACAAACGGGTTATCGGTAAAGTTCCTGAACAAGAAGTTTGGCTTGTCATTGCCGCGGGCATTGTAATCATCTCCTGAAGACGATACATACAAATCGAGGAGGCCGTCATTGTCATAGTCAATGAAGTTGGCTCCCCAGCAGATGACCCGACCCTCGACGCCCATGGAGGCCGTCACATCGAAAAAAGTGCCGTTGCCGTCATTGCGCAGGAGGTAGTTCCCTCTGGGATCGTTGGATATGAAAAGATCGTCGAAGCCGTCGTTGTTGTAGTCACCCACGGCAAGGCCCATCGCCCCCATCCGAATGCCACTGCGTGAGGCATCGCTCACGTCTTCAAACTGGTGATTGCCCAGGTTTCTAAAGAGTTGGTTGCCCAGGTCTTTGTCGTTGGCAACATAGATATCGAGCAGGCCATCATTGTCATAGTCGAACGCTACAGCGGTAAACGCCAAACGGGGCTGATCGACCCCGGCAGCTACGGCCATCTCCGTGAACGTCCCATCACCATTGTTGCGGTAGTAGTTGTTCTGCCCACCGTCTTCGAAGTCAAGGTAGTGCACAACAAACAGGTCCAGGAAACGGTCGTTGTCAAAATCAGCCCAGACGGCCGACATGGACCGCTCGGACTCGGCCAAAAGGCCTGCTTCGCCGGTAATGTCTTCAAACGTAAAGTTCCCGTTGTTCCGGTACAACCGGTCAGAGGCATCGAAGTAGGTGACGTACACGTCCTTGTCGCCGTCGTTGTCGAAATCGGCCCAAGCGGTCATCTCACTATCGGCGGTGTCCGAGAGGGCCGTGGTGCCGGTCCAGTCTGAAAACTGGGTGCCGTCCTCGTTGAGAAATACCCCAAGCGGCTGGCCCGGTCCGTTGACTATCACAAGGTCGTCGAGACCATCTTCGTTGAGGTCTAAAAAACTGACCCCGCCCCCCCAGGCATTAAACAACCCCTCGTCCTGCACATTGTGAACGATGCCCGTTGGCCCGGTCACATCGGTGAACAGGAGGTTCTGGGCCGGGGCCGGCATGGCCCAGAGTAAAGCACCACACAGAATCAACGGCCTCATTTGGTTTAGGTGTTTTGCTGGTCTTTGGAAGATCGCCACGTCAGCCCCTGCCGGGGCTTCCTCGCGATGACATTCAGTCTCCCTCTGCCGGGGCTTCCTCGCGATGGCAAGCCGTGTTGAAAATGGAGTGTCTGTCCTGTGCGGGAGCCTCCCTACGGGCGGGCAGCCCCTCAGGTGAAGGGAGGTGCTTTCGGGGTTTCATACGCAGTGCAGCCACGAAAGCAGGGGTGGACCGAAGGTCCATAGCAAAGCCGGCGAGGAACTTCCCCGTTCCTCGCCGGTCATTTTTATTCCATCGGTCAGAAGCCTTGCGGTTTCAAACCGGAGGTGTACTTACTTGAGCAGCATCACGTTACGCGTCGCGTTGAAGCTCTCACCCACCACACGAATCACATACAACCCACTCGGCAAATTGCTCGCCTCAAACGTGAATTGGTGCTGGTCGTTGGCGGTAAGGGCTCCGTCGAAGAGCGACCGTACCTGACGGCCCTGCATGTCGTAGACCTTGATGGCTACTTGCTGCTCGCGAGCGATGATCAGGTTGAAGTTGGTGCTCGGATTGAACGGGTTCGGATAGTTCTCGCTGAGTTCAAATCCTTTCGGGATCGCGGTCACCACTTCTACGGCATTGCTGTACTCAAACGTGCCGTCAAAGTCAACCTGCTTCAGACGGAACACCTGACGGCCCATGCCAGCATCATCTACCTGGTAGCTGTAGTGCTGCGCTTGCGTCGTCGTGCCGTGGCCCTCTACAAAAGCGATCTCCGTGAATTCACCCGTGATACCTTTCTGCTCAACCGAGAATCCAGCGTTGTTCGTCTCCGAGGCCGTCGCCCATTCGAGCACCACACCACCACCATCGACGACGAAGCCTTCAAACGAGGTCAACTCGACCGGCAGCGGACCCGTTACCAGCGGACAAGGCGTCAGGTCACTTGTGTCCGTGTTTCCACCGCCACCATCGGTCACGCTGGCCGTGTTACACAGGCGCACCTGCGTACCAAAACTGATGTCATCTACCCACCAGCCGTTGGTATCAACTGAGGTGTCCGTAGCCAGACGGAAACGCAAACGCATCGGCACCGATGCCAGGCTCACGCCGCTCACATCGATCTCGGTCGTGATCCAGCCACCGCTGCTGCCCGTAAACGCCATACGGCCACCGATCGGGCTACCGAACGATCCAGAGATGGTAGCGTTGTAGCCGTTGGTGTTGATCACACCACCGACAGCCGTGATGTCATTCCAACTCCCGCCGCCATCGGTCGAGACTTCGATGACACCACCGTCAAAGGTGCTCTCCAGGTCATAGGCATGCAGAATCTGAAGTGAACCGTTGGCATTGACGTCGAGGTTCATGTCTAGGTACTGGTCCGTCACAACGGCCACGTCCTGACCGAACCAGCGGTTGCCACCACTGCCCGGGCTTGGCGGCTGCGTGCCCCCGTCGGGGCCGGTGCCACCGGCGGTATTGGTCCACGTGTCGCCCGGGCCACTCGTTGCCCAGTTGGCTGTCGTCTCCATGTCATCCATGAAGTCGATCGAGGAAAACGGCGTAGCGGGCAGTTGCACGACCAGGTCGCAGGTCTCTACTGCAGCCGCGGCCATGCCCCCGATGTTCCAGGTCCAGGTGCCGGCCACATCAGCACCGCCACAGGTGTCGCTGACGTACGTCACAGCCGTGCCGGCCAACGCAGGGGTGGGCAGCGGGTTGGTCACCACGACGCCAGAGAGGGCACCGGGGGTGTCATTGGTGACGGTAAACGAGATCGTGAGGTTAGCACCGGCCTCGACGGGGTCTGGGGCGGCGGTGGTCTCGATCTTGAGCGTCATCAGGCAGAGCGGCGGCAGGTCGAAGGCTTCGGTGCCGTCGGTGCTGCTGCCGGGGGAGCCTTGATCGGCCGAGGCCCCGAGGCCACGGTCGGCAAAGACTTGCCAGACGGCGCACTTGTCGATGTCGGGATCGTTGGCCGTGTTGAACGCATCAATGGCAGACATGATGGCGTCGCGTCCGTCGACGAAGCCGGGGTTACAGGGTTGCAACTGCAGGCCGGAGTTAACGATCTGGGCGGCGATGTTGTTACCGCCCGAATTGGCGAAAATGTCTGGATTGACCGGAAACTGGTTGATCAGTTCCCAGGTCATGTCCCAGATCATCGTGGCCCAGGCATAACCCACGCCGTGTGGGATGCCGAGGCCGCCAATGTCACCGTATGTGGTGCCGTTAACGGCCATGTTGGTGCTGTAGGGCGTAGGCCGGATGCCAGGGCCACCGGGGCCTTGGCCGAAGAGCCACGTACCAATGCCGCGGCTGTCGGCGCCGGCATCGCCGGGTTCAATGGTCATCAGCAGGGCGATGTAATCGCTCCAGCCTTCACCCATTTGCTCGGAGTTGTTCAGGCACCCGCTGTTGCCGGGGCCACCCGTCTGGCGGATGGACCAACTGTGGCCGTGTTCGTGGGCGACGACGCCGTGGTCGAAATCACCGTCACGCGAAGGCGAGGTGTTGCTACAGGTATACATCTGCTGGCGCGGGCTACCGCCATCGGGCGGGGTGGACTGGTTGGCGTTACAGTTGCCACCGCCGTCTTGCGCTTCAGTCAACATGTGGTCTCCACCAGCACCGCCACCACCGTTGTTGTCGTCCTGCGCCGTACCGGCCGCCGTGTCCCAGCCTTTGAGGAAGGCCCAGTCATGGACGACGTTGTTCCAGTAGAACAGGTTGGCCACAGCGGCTTGCGTGTAAGTCGACGGAGCCATAGTGAAGTCAAGCGGCAGGTTGTAGTCGTTGGTCGGGCTCGACGGCATACTGCCGGGATCCGGGACGTTGTCGCTGATGAGGTCACCATAGCTATGGGTGTTGTTGCCCTGCGTCGTGGTAAAGGTCGTAGTGTTATTGTCATGCCAGCCAAACGGCGACGCAGTAGGGTGTGCCGGATTGGTTTCCGTCGTCCGCGTGGAGCCGTCGCCGGGATCGGAGACGTTGTGTGGGGCTTCGACGGGGGGTGGCCATGTGTTGTAGGAGTCTGGCTGGTAGACCAGCGTTTGCGGCTGGGGCGCGACCGGGGTAGCAGTGGCCAGCGGGTAGCTCACGCTTTGTTTATCGAAGGGAGCTGCACCCGTTTCCGGCGGGGCAAACGTGTCATGCACCACCCAGTTGTTTTCGTCCAGGAGGCTACCGTTCGAGGCATCGATGCGCATCTGCCACCAGTTCTGTGCATCCAGGGCATAGATACCCACATCCCATGCCAAACGCACACTGCCGTTCGGCATCGGCTGGTAGACCAGCTTGGCCGGAATGTTCTCCAGCGAGATACCGGCCCCGTTGAACACCACTTCCTGGCTCGCGCCACCACGGGTCTCAACACGCGTCAAACCCTGGGGACTGAGCCCCTTGAGCTGCGCCGCACGGGCCACAGCGGCCTCAGCCGAAAGCGAAGGTGAAGTTGAGTTGACCTTGCTGGCCAGGTTGGGTACAAACCGGCTGCCATAGTGGTGAAGCTGGCCGCGCAGTTCGTGGATGTTCGCCAACCCGTTGAAGACGCCGATGCCGGCGTGGGTTTGCTGGAAGTAGGTGTGCTTGATGCCGAAGTTACCGGTGTAGCTATCGGTGACGACGGCGCCGGAGATGTCTCCCGGGGTAAGACCGAAGTCTTTTTGGATAGTGCCGAGGTGGCGTTGGGCCTGCCCGAAGGCGACCGAGCCGGTCAGCAGGAGCACCAGGGTTAGTAGAGAGAAACGTCGCATAAGTGTAGGGGGAGTTTGGGGGAAAAAAGAACCGGCTGCCAGTTATACCCTGTCTCAATTCAGAACTTGACTCAAATAATGTAGTGGTGATAAGCCAAAAAGAAGTCAATGACTGGCGAACAGATTCTGCTTTGTAAAAGACTTGTGAAGTTAAAAAAGGCACTTATCAAACGCAATCGCCAATAAATATTTTGTGCTTACTTGAGCAGCAATACCGTTACACGTCGCGCTGACAACGGTAGGGATGTTGGTTGGGGTTCGTGCAGGGTGAAACAAACGACGCGTGAAGGGTTCAAAGATTTTGTCAAAAGAAAGAAACCTTGCGAACAAACACACCGGCTTTTTTATTTGATACCTGCCCATAAACTGGATACCGTACCCTATGAAGTTTTTTACGTCCTTGCTCTTCACCTTGGTTTTCCTCCTGACCGGCTGTGACAGCGCGGGCTCGGCCGATGGGTACACCTACACAGCCCAGGATGCGAACGGTACACCCGTCGTCAGTGGTCAACTGGACCTGGATTTTGAAGGCAGCGGCAATGCCAGTGGATATCCGATTCAGATCACCGGCACCTGGCAACTCTCCCGCACGGACGACACGGCACAGATCGGCCCGCAAGTCGGCACCGGCACCCTCGAAGGCACGGTGAGCGAAAAAAACGAGATTGTCATCAACCTCAACCCCGGTATAGCCGACGACAATATTTTCCTGGTCGGCCGGTTTGACAATGACCTCTACGGCAATTTCTCGGGAGAATGGACCTACTCGACCTTCATCGGCCCCACGGAGCAAGGCACGTTTGAAGTCGTCGTTAATTGACGTTCTACGTTACTGAGTTCTACGTTCTACGTTTGGTCGAATAAACGCTGGCAGAGAAATCCATAGGCTCCGACAGGACCAATACGCAACCTCAATCGCCAAACGATTACGTCAGGTCCAAATAACGTAGAACGTCGCACGTAGTAACGTAGAACGATCATCGGCCCCACGGAGCAAGGCACGTGAGTTCTACGTTCTACGTTTGGTCGAATAAACGCTGGCAGAGAAATCCATAGGCTCCGACAGGACCAATACGCAACCTCAATCGCCAAACGATTACGTCAGGTCCAAATAACGTAGAACGTCGCACGTAGTAACGTAGAACGATCATCGGCCCCACGGAGCAAGGCACGTTTGAAGTCGTCGTTAATTGACGTTCTACGTTACTGGGTTCTACGTTCTACGTTTGGTCGAATAAACGCTGGCAGAGAAATCCATAGGCTCCGACAGGACCAATACGCAACCTCAATCGCCAAACGATTACGTCAGGTCCAAATAACGTAGAACGTCGCACGTAGTAACGTAGAACGATTACACCAATATGCGTTGTGCCGGAGCGTAGGGGAAGAACTCGGCGAGGGCCCCTTCGGTGTGGCGGCGTTGCATGGATTTCCAATAATCGACCGTGAACAGATCGCCGTGGGCGGCTTCGAAGACGGCCAGTAGTTCGGGGCGTAATCCCATGTACCGTTTGAACTCATCGGGGAAAACATCATCCGGGTCTACATAGAACGAGGGGGCATCGGCCAGGGGATCTTCGTCTTCAGGGAAGGCCAGGAAGTTGCACTCGTCCAGGGTACACATCTCATCATAATCGTAAAACACCACCCGGCCTAGGCGCGTCACGCCAAAGTTCTTCTGGAACATATCCCCCGGAAAAATATTCGCTGCGGCCAGGTCTTTGATACAATACCCAAAGTCCAGCACGGCGGCGCGTTGGGCATCCTCATCGACTTCTTGCAGGTAGAGGTTCAGGGGGGTCACCCGGCGTTCGGTATAGAGGTGCTTGATGACCACATCTTCCCCATCAACCACAACCCTTTCCCCCGCCACGGCAAGCAACTCGTCCAGGTATTCCGGGGTGAACCGGTTCTTTTTGAAGCGCATGTACTCGAATTCCTGGGTATCCATCAACCGGCCCACACGGTCGTTCAGAAAGACAAACCGGTACTTGGCCCGCACCTCTTCATGTGTGACTTCCTTGGGGGGTTCAAACCGGTCCTTGATGACCTTAAAGACCAATGCAAAGGAGGGTAAGGTGAACACGGCCATCACCATCCCGCGGACCCCGCGTGCGGGCACAAACCGATCGCCGGAAGCCGCCATGTGGCTCAGGATGTCGCGGTAGAGTTCGGTCTTGCCGTGTTTGTCGTAGCCGCAGGCAATGTAGAGGGCCGCGATCCACTTGCGGGGCATGATCGTTTTGAGGAAGGCGACGACCTCATGGGGCCGCTCCGCATCAATCTGGAAATAGGACCGGGTAAAGCTGAAGACCACACTGGCTTCTTCGGGCCGCATCAGGACGGCATCCGGCAACATGCCTTCCGGGGGATGCAACAGCGCAATAATCAGGGGCAGTACGTCCTGGGCATCGGTGCGCACCCGCCCGACCACATAGGCTGCCTTGTGGCGGTAAAAGGCCGGTTTGAGCAGCTCAACCGATTCGATGGCCCGGCCTGGATATTGGGCTTCCACTGCCGCTTCGATGCGGGCCCCTGCCTCGGCACAAGCCGTTTCCCATTGGGGATGATGGTGCGCAAACGGGTAGCTGGCCAGCATACGTCCGACCATATCGCCTGTCGACCCGAGGGAAACAAAGGTGCGGTAGATGGACCGCAGGGGGCGTTCTGAAAACCGTTCATACCGGGACCCGACGTATTCCACCACCGGATCTACCCCAACGGCGGCGAACACCCGGCGGGCCACGGAATTGTAAAACGTTTCGGCCAGTTCAAGATCTTGGCGTCCCCGCATTTCGTCGGCATAGGCCCGTTTGATGTGTGCCCATTGGGTCCGGTCCTGCATGCCTTCGTGCAGACACCGGCGGACGCGGAGCACCACCTGGCTCACTTGCTGTTTGTAGAGCGAGAGGCGTTCGCGGTTATCGGCCTGTGTGCCGGGCCAATCGCGTTGGATAAACCGGTCTTCTGCCCGGTGGGTCACCTCCTGAAACCGCGCAGCCAGGGTTTCATACCCGGCGCGGATCAACCGGGCGGCTTCCCGGGCGTTGGTGTGCATCACGGTCATCAGCGCGTCTCCCAGTACCAGTTCCAGAAATCGCCGAGGGATTGGGCTTCGGGGTGCAGGTCCTGCATCACAAAGCCAATGATGCTGAACAACACGGCCACAATCAAAAAGGACCACCAGGTCCGCCGCACCGCCACCTTCAGCCACGCCCCAGGCTCGGTCCGTTTCATCTGGCGGTACAACCCCGTCACGAGGGCGCCATCGACCAGCATTTCGGCAAACAGGGTGGGTGCGATGTACACGGCATAGAATGTCAGAAATAGCACTAGGGCGATCAACGCCAGAATCAGCAAGGGCGCAAGGCTTTTGCCGATATCATCATCCAGTTCAAAATTGAAGCTCCCTCCTTTGCCCCCGGAGGACGTCCCCCCGAAACTGCCCAATGCCCGTCCGCTCTCAGGCGCAGCCCCCGGCGGCACCATAAATGTACCCCCCGCCCCGCTCCCTCCAAAAGCGCCCCCGCCACCGGAAAATCCACCACTTCCGCTGTTGCCGCCACCAGATCCTGATCCAGACCAGGAGAGATCGGCCAGATCCGTGACATCCCAGTTGGAACCGGATCGGTGGGCTGTGCCCGGTTGCGGTTTGGGCCGCGTGTGGTAATACAGCCAGAGCCGGAGCAACCCCAGGAAAACCCCATAGGCCAGCAACACGGCAACCGGGTAGCGGAGCCCCATCTCGGTCAGCCCCAGCCGAAGCATTGCAAAGGAGGCCAACAACCCGGCTGCGCCCGTGAGGATCATAATGCCGGACATCTGTAACCGGGGCATACCGCGCTGCATCAAGAATCGTTGCATGCGTTCAATCGCACGTGCCCGTTCTGATTTGGGTTTCATTTGTTCGTTGTTCGTGGGTCGTTGTATGCCCGCTCCGCGGGCTCGTGGTTCGTGGTTCAACAAACTACCACTCACAACCAGCGAGCGTACAACGGACAACATACCCATGAAACGCGACATTTGCGAAGCTGGCGCGCCAACGTTGTACTTGTACGCCCATCAAAATCTCACTAAGTTCTACGGGAAGATGGGGGTTTACTCCGTTTACTTGCGTGAGTCGCCTTTGGCTCGTTTGTCGCTACGCTCGTTTGTTGTATGCCCGCCCCGCAGGCTCGTGGTTTGTTGTGTGATGGTCCCTGAAGTGTACAACGGACGACGGACAACAGCGAGCGGCCCGAACGTTCTTCCACAATGTGGCTCAATACCTCATGATCCGCGAGCGTACAACCAACAACCAGCGAGCGGCCTTCACATTTTCCCGCCTTGCGGCCTAATCCCCCTGGCCGCGAGCGCACCAAACCCAACCCATATGCAACTGACGTTTTGGGGGGCGGCACAGACCGTCACCGGCTCCATGCACCTGCTTTCGCTGGACAATGGCAAACAGATCCTGATGGACTGCGGGCTGTACCAGGGCCGCCGGGCCGAGGCCAACCAGATTAACCGCCACCTCCCGTTTAGCGCAGCCGACATTGATGTGGTGCTGCTGTCGCATGCCCATATCGACCACTCCGGGCTGCTCCCCAAGTTGTGGCAGGACGGCTTCCGGGGGCCCATCTATGCCACCCATGCTACCTACGACCTGTGCGCCCTGATGCTGCTGGATAGCGCTTATATCCAACAAAAGGATGTACGCTTCGTCAACCGGCGACACAAAAAAAAGGGCCTGCCCCCCGTCAAGCCCATCTATTCCATGCACGATGCCGAGGGCGTCCTGGAGCACTTCGTAGGCGTGGGGTACAACCATTCCTTTTCTCCGCTGCCGGGCGTTGAGGTTATCTACCGGGATGCTGGCCACATCCTCGGCTCCGCTTCGATGGTGCTGACCATCAAGGAAAATGGCAAAACCACAAAACTGGGCTTTACAGGCGACGTCGGCCGGCCGGAACGCCCCATCCTCCGGGATCCGCAAGCGATGGACGATTGCGATTACCTGATCTCGGAATCCACGTACGGCGGTAAAGTGCATGATCCGCCCTCTCGCTCCAAGGCAGGGTTGGCCGAAGTGATTGAACGCACCAGTGCGCGCGGGGGGCGGGTCATTATCCCCGCCTTTTCCGTTGGCCGGACGCAGGAAATCGTGTATGCCCTCGATCAACTCTTCAATGAAGAACGCCTTCCTCCTATCCCAATCTACGTGGACAGCCCCCTGGCGGTAAAGGCTACCGGGGTCTATGAATCCCATCCCGAATGTTACGATGCCGATCTCCGCGAATACCTGATGACGGACGAGAGCGCCTTTGGCTTCGACCGGCTCACCTACATCCGCGATGTGGAAAAATCCAAAGCCCTCAACGACACCCGCGTACCGATGGTCATCATCTCGGCCTCGGGCATGTGTGAGGCCGGGCGCATCCTGCACCACCTCCGTAACAACATTGAAGACCCCCGCAACACCGTCATGATTGTCGGCTACTGCGCGGACCATACGCTGGGCAAAAAGCTGGTGGACCGGCTGCCGGAAGTGCGCATTTTTGGAGACATGCACAGGCTGAAAGCCGAGGTGGTTGTCATGAACGCTTACTCGGCCCATGCCGACGAACCGGCGATGGTCAACTTCATCAACAAGATAGACCGGCAACGGCTGCGCAACATCTTCCTGGTCCACGGCGCACCCGAGCGGCAAACCTTGATGAAAGATGCCCTCGTTCGAGACGGCTATCACCGAGACAAGATCGAAATCCCCGAACGGGGATATTCACTCCGGTTGGGATAACGTTTGCCCCGCCCAAGAGACAGCACTGGCGGGGCTGGCCTCGTGCCAGCCCTTCAACGCAGAGGTTGTTTCAGCGTTGAGGAGCAGCGAAGCTCTTGGATCCTGTGGCCGGCCCAGGCCGACGACACGTTAAACCAAAGAAGTTGAACGGGACGTTGTAGACAATTTGATCTCGCGGGGCGGTCACAAGGATCGCCCGGACGGGGCACACCCATCAGAACTTAGCGCCGGAGGGTTGCAGGGCCTCGGCGCGTTCCAGGGCCTGCCGGGCCTGATTGGGGCGGCCAGCCTGTTGATAGAGCATGGCGAGTTGCCGCCAGGGATTGGGGTCAACCGGCCAGATCCGGGTAGACTTTTCAAACGCCTCCAGGGCCAGCTTGGGGAACCCTTGCCGCAAGGCAATGGCCCCTCGAATATTCCAGGCTTGCTCGGCATTGGGCTGGATGGTGAGCAGCGTATCACACTCGAAAAGGGCCGACCTGAGGTCGCCGGTTAACATAAACAGCTGTGCCCGTTCGGCCCGAAAGCCCACCCGCTGGGGGTCCAGCCGCACGGCATCGGTGTACGCGGCGAGTGCCCCTTTGAGGTCGCCGGAGGCCATGTGGGTCAGGGCGCGCATGTGATGGAAGGACGGATTGTTTTCCAGAGGCAGTAACCCATCCGGGGCGGTAGGCTGCCGGGCTTCCGGAGTCCCCGGCGACGGGAACTGGGCAAACAATGCTGCCGCTTCAGGAACTCGTCCCATCGCGGCCAATCCCATTGCTTCAATGCCGTTGGCCCAGGCTTGCCCGCCGGGTTGCGCCAGATACGGGGCCAACCGACCATCGTCAAAGAGTTGCATCGGCCCGGTGGAATCGGCAAAGGACCGGTGTGCGGGGAAGGTAGCCGGGGAGATTCGCCTGCGGATGTAATGGTCCGCGGTCAGAATGTGGGGTAAATCGAACGGCTGGCTCTTGCGCACGTGGCAATCTACACACCCCGTTTCCGTGCGGGCGGGACGACCCGTGACGGCATCTATCGTCAATGTGGTATGCGTGGGTTGAACCTCGGCATGGCACCCGATGCAAGCGGCATCAAACGAGGCCGGCCCCTGCGCTTGCGCCCCGACATGGGGGTCGTGGCAGGTCGTACAGGTCATGGTAGAAGTTTCCTTAAAGCAGGCCGACAGAGCGAGGCGGTCCACCTGGGCCACAAACCGGTAATCGTCCTGTGCCCGCGCCGGCACCAGCGTTGGATATTGGGCCATCAGTAGATGGTCCAGATTGGGTCGTTCCGGGGTGAGTTCAAACCGGATATCCCCTTGCAGGTGGCACCGGGCACACACATCTCGCTGGGTGCCGGCATCCAGGCTGTACAGGTCCGCAAAATCTTTGGTGGTTTCATCCCCGACGAGGCCTTCCATGAGCGTGGCATGATCCGGGCCCTCCCCGTGGCAAGATTCGCACATGAGCGGGGAAAGGGTGTTGAACGCATCAGCCCCCAGGGCATGACCGGGATAGAGGGTCCGGCCATTGGGATCTACGGCAGCTCCGGGCAACTTTGCCAACGGGGTGTCGGTATGGCAAGTCAGGCACCCGTCGGTCAGGGTCATGTTCATTCCGGCACTGGGCACGGCGAGTTCAAACGGAGACAGTTCGAGTCCGTGATCCGTCACCGTTTCGACAGGTGCAAAAAACAGCCGGGGCAGCGTTTGGCCGGTATAGGTATCGACTTCGGCGGTGGCCCAGGATACATCAAAAATGCCAGCCCCGATGCGGCCCATCACCCGCTGTCTCCGTTGCCCTCCACCGGGTGCGATGCCCGTCAATAGCGTACCCGAACTGGTTGATTCCAGGCGGTAACGCATACCCGTGCGCGGGTTAACGACTGCACCCGTATCCACTACACCCGCTTGCCCGATGCTCTTTGACATACCGTGTTCCAGATACTGCTCCACGATTTCGGCGTGACATTCGTAGCAGGATTGCATGGCCCCTGGCACATGATCCGGTACTTCCACGGCGGGACCCGTTGCCACAAGGGCATCAGCCGATTGGTCGGTACAGCCGATCAAGAAAAAAAACAGTCCGCCCAGCAGAAAGACGCCACAACGCAACCGAAACATCAGCCGATTCATATACCCGGATTGATTTGAAGGAGCCAGAATGTACGAAAAAATACTGTCCGGGCGATCACCAGGATCGCCCGGCGAGATCGAATCGTCTAAAACGACGAGCTCAATTTATTTGGCCTAACGTGTTATCGGCCTGGGCCAACCGTTTTCAAAGATAGGCCGTGATTCCTTTGGGGTTTTTCCGTAGGTTCCCGGCACACCCCCATGTCTATGTCCGTTCGATACGCCTTATTGCTTTGCCTTCTCGGCCTGTTCGGGTGCGAATCCCCGGATATGGCAGGGGCGGGTATGGTGCATTCGGACACGGCACGGGTGGACACGGCACGCCGTGTCCCTACATTGGGGGTAACGGATCCATTGGGGATGACGGATGGGGGGGCTGTGGCGATGCCTGGGGACCTGCAAACGGCATTGTTGGCCGAGGATTCCCTTTGGGGCAAGGCGCTGCGGATTCATTATAACGGCATCGTGATTGATGGACATATCGATACGCCCACATTGATGCTAGACCAGAAGTATGACTTTACCATCCGGCATCAAACGCAACGCAAAACCCATCAGGTGGACCTGCCCCGTATGATTGAAGGCGGCCTCGATGCCGCGTTTTTTTCATTGTACGTCGCCTCAGCCTTTGGGGAGGCCGAACGGGCCACGGAACGCGCCCGTGCCCAACTCAATGAAGTCAACCGCCAGGTGGCCTTGAGTGACCAACTCGAATTGGCAACCTCTGCCAATGCCGTGCGACGCATCAGTAAAGCCGGTCGGAAAGCGGTATTGCTGGGGATCGAAGGGGGCCATGCGATTGCGGGCTCAACCGAAGTCCTGGCCGAGATGCACCGTGCCGGGGTCCGGTACGTGACGCTCACCCATGTCAATTCCCACAGTTGGGCCGATGGCTCTCAGAGCCGCCCCCGGTGGAATGGCCTCAACGACCTGGGCCGGGAGATCGTACGCGAAATGAACCGATTGGGCGTACTGGTCGATGTGGCCCATGTATCGGATTCGACGTTTTATGACGTGCTGGCCGTCACTCAAGCCCCGGTGATCGCGTCTCACTCTTCGGCCCGGGCTTTGTCGGACAATGTGCGTAACCTCACCGACGATATGCTCCGTGCACTGGCCGAAAAAGGCGGCGTAGCCATGATCAATTTCTTCCCGCCTGCCGTCAACACCCGGCTCACCACGGAGGTCATGCGCGAAGCCTACCAGCGGGTCGACACGGCCTACGGCGGCAACCTGCGGCAACTCTGGGCCGCCGTCTACGCCACCAAAGCCGCCCGCGGCATTGGTCGCGCAGGCCTCAAGGATGTGCTGGACCACATCGATCATGCCGTGAAGATAGCAGGCATCGACCATGTGGGACTCGGCTCTGACTTCGACGGCGCGCCCATGCCCGTCGGGCTGGAAGATGTGACGCGGCTCCCCTGGCTTACCTACGGCCTCCTGAAACGCGGCTACACCGAAGCCGACATCTACAAGATTCTCGGCGGCAACACCCTCCGCGTTCTGGAACAGGCTGAAAAAGCCGCTGCGTTCTTACAGACCATGTGACATTTTATCGAATCCAGAACCCTGTTTGGGGGTGGCGCGTTGGCTATCCGTTGCAGATAATATTGATGATTGGGCATTTACTACGTTTACTTGCGTGAGTCGCCTTTGGCTCGTTTGTCGCTATGCTCGTTTTTGATTAGTGATTTATTTTTCCCTTAAATCATCAACTACCAATCACCAATCCATATTCACCACCCCCCATGTCTCGTTCTCCTTTAATCCCGGACTTGCCGTTGCTTGACGCGGAAAACCTGGACGCACCCCAAACCGTCCGGCAAGCGGCTGTGCCCGGCGCCCGGCAGGTGTACCTGGAAACGTACGGCTGCCAGATGAACGTCTCGGATTCCGAGATCGTGGCCTCGCTGCTGCGCGAACAAGGATTTGGCCTGACGCATAGTCCTGAGCAGGCCGATGTGGTGTTGCTTAACACCTGCGCCATCCGGGAGAATGCCGAGCAAAAAGTGCGGCGGCGGCTGGACGTCTTCCGCGCCCGCAAGCGCAAACACAACCCGGACCTGCAAATCGGTGTACTGGGCTGTATGGCGGAACGGCTTCGGCACAAGTTTCTGGAAGAGGAAAAACTGGTCGATCTGGTGGTCGGGCCAGATGCCTACCGGGACCTGCCCAACCTCCTGCACACGGCCGAAGAAACCGGCCAGGCCGCCGTCAATGTCCAGCTCTCCCGCGAAGAAACCTACGCCGATGTAGCCCCGGTGCGCTACGATACCAACGACATCTCGGCGTTTGTGTCGATCATGCGGGGGTGCGACAACATGTGCGCCTTCTGCGTAGTCCCCTTCACCCGAGGCCGTGAGCGCAGCCGACCCGTCACCAGCATCCTGGCCGAGTGTGCCCAACTCGTAGACCTCGGCTACCAGGAAGTGACCGTCCTGGGCCAGAACGTGAATTCGTACCGGTATGAACAAGACGGTCACACCGTCTCTTTCGCCGAACTCTTGCACCGCATCAGCCTGATTTCGCCTGAACTGCGGGTGCGGTACTCCACGAGCCACCCCAAGGATTGCTCGGATGAATTGCTTCACGTACACCGGGAACGCCCCAACGTGTGCAACTATATCCACTTGCCCGTCCAGCACGGCCATACCGATGTGCTCAAACGGATGCGCCGGACCTACTCCCGCGCCCAATACCTGGACCTGATCGACCGCGCCCGGACCATCTGCCCGGATATCTCTTTTTCGACGGATATCATCACCGGCTTCTGCGGCGAAACCGAGGCCGAGCACCAGGAAACCCTATCACTGCTGAAAACCGTGGGATACGATCATGCCTACATGTTCATGTACTCGGAGCGCCCCGGCACCTATGCCGCAAAAAAGTTCGAAGACGATGTACCCGAAGCCGTCAAAAAGCGCCGGTTGAGCGAAATTATCACGCTGCAAACCGACATCGCCCGTGCCCGTAACCAGGCCGAAATTGGCCGGGCGCACACGGTACTGGTGGAAGGCCCAAGCAAGCGAAGTGCGGCCCAACACTGTGGCCGAACGGACACCAACAAAATGGTCGTCTTCGATCGGAAAGATTTTGCGCCCGGCATCTACGTCCGCGTGCGCATCACGGACAGCACCTCCGCCACCCTGATCGGCACCCCCCTGTACGCCACCACGTTGAAAGCGGAAGCCACTGCATTGGAAACAGCATAACACCAAACTCAAGAAACGTAGAACGTAGTAACGTAGAACGTCTAGATTTATGGACCGCGAAGCCATACAAGAACGGTTCGGCATCATCGGCACATCGCTAGCGATTCAGCATGTGCTGGACCGGGTCCGCCTGGTTGCCCCAACGGACATTACCGTTTTGATTTCCGGCGAGAGTGGCGTGGGCAAGGAATTGATTGCCCAGGCCATCCACGGGCTAAGCAGCCGCCGCCACAATGCGATGGTGACCGTCAACTGCGGGGCCATCCCCGAAGGGTTGATCGAGTCCGAGTTGTTCGGGTCTGAGAAGGGGGCTTATACCGGCTCCGTAGCCCGGCGGATCGGCTATTTTGAAGAGGCTAACCAAGGCACCATCTTCCTGGATGAAATTGGCGAGATGCCGTTGGCCGCGCAAGTTCGGCTGTTGCGCATTCTGGAGACGGGAACCTTTAGCCGGGTGGGAGCCAGCTCGCCCCAGTACACCGATGTACGTGTGGTTGCTGCCACCAACAAGGATCTGGGCCGGGAAGTACAGGCCGGTCGGTTCCGCGAGGACTTGTATTACCGGCTGAGTACGGTCGAGATCAAAATTCCGCCTTTGCGTGAACGGACGACTGACATCTACCCCATCTTCGAAAAGTACCTGCGCGAATTTGCCCGCAAGTACGATGCCCCCGGCAAGCAACTGACCCCGGATGCTTCGGAACTGTTGCGGGCGTACCACTGGCCGGGTAACGTACGGGAGCTTCGAAATGCCGCCGAGCAAACCATCGTGCTTTCACGTACCAACCCCGTGCCCGCGTCACAACTTCGGGCTTTTCTGCGGGGGGTAGGTACCGGCCATAAACCCGGTCTCGTACTGGCTTCCCAGGCTCGGCCGGATGATGCCCCCGGCGATGCACGGGAGCGGGAGTTGATCTACCGTATGCTCCTGGAAATGCGCATCGAACTTCGGGAAATCAAGGAACTCCTGCAAAACGGCACCCCCACATTTGCGCCGCAGGAACCCGGCTATGCCCCGTATCCGGCTACGCCCACGCCGTCCTTGCCGATCCCCCATACCCCGCCGCCCATCAACGATTGGGAAATTGAAGATGCCCCCTATGAAATCCAGCCTGAGGAGTCGATGGACCTCGGTCTCACCAACGGCCCTCCGCCGCTCCCGACGATGGAGGAAGCCGAAAGAAACCTGATTAGGGAAGCCCTGCGCCGTTTCGACGGCAACCGCCGCCAAACCGCCAGGGCCCTCGGCATCAGCGAGCGCACCCTGTATCGCAAAATCAAAGAGTTTGAGGAGGAATAAGTATTTTCGTTCTACGTTCTACGTAGGGCAAACTCAACATTTGAGATGAGTCCTGAACGGTCTGGTCTTGTCCGGGTCAACATCTATCCTCTAATATTCATCTAGACCTGAAAGACTGAGAAACGTAGAACGTAGAACGGCGCACGTAGAACTCTATAAGAATTAACAGTCCGGCCTCAGATATGCGTTATCTTGAAAGGATATTGGTGTTGTGTGCAGCGGCGGCGTTGCTGTCGGGGTGCTGGTTTTACAGTTTTTCGGGGGCCTCCCTTCCGGCGCACCTGGAAACCCTGGCCGTTCCTTTGTTTGAAGACCGCAGCCGAAGTGGGCAACCCAACCTCGCCGAAACCCTCACCGACAATTTAATCGACCGGTTCGTTCGGCAAACGCGGTTTTCCCTGGCCGATGAACCGGACGCCGATGCCATCCTGCAGGGTCATATTGAACGCTACCGAAACGAACCGGCTTCTGTGAGTGGTCAGGAACGTGCCGCGCTCAACCGCATTACCATTACTGTGTCGGCCCGGTATTACGACCAGAAGCAAACCAACGAACTCATGCCGCAGCGCACATTTTCGGCCTTTTCCGAGTATGACCCGGCGGAGGGCCTTGACCAGGAGGCTGCCGCCATAGAAGATGCGCTTGCGCAAATCTCCGAAGATATTTTCTCAGCGGCTACCTCTAACTGGTAGGCCCAGATCCTTCCACTTTTGTTCGCACAGGCTTTATGATTGCTGCCCTGTATGCCCTCTCCATGGCCGTGCTCATTTTGTACGGTACCAACCTGCTCTGGCTGGCCCTGGGCTATGTACGGCACGACCGACTCATTGATGGGGACGTTCCCGTAGACCCGAATACCGCTCCTGTCCCCTCTACCGATTGGCCGCAGGTCACCGTCCAGCTTCCAGTCTACAACGAACGGTACGTGATCGAACGTTTGATCGACGCGTGTGCTGCTTTGGATTACCCCCGGGACCGGCTCGAGCTCCAGGTGTTGGATGACTCCACAGACGAAACCTCTGTATTGATCAAACGGCGTGTTGAACTGCTGACCCAAAAAGGGTATAACATCGTCCACATCCACCGCAAGGACCGGACGGGCTACAAGGCCGGCGCCCTTCAAAATGGCGTTCAGCTTGCCGAGGGGGCATTTATTGCCATTTTCGATGCCGACTTTATTCCGCCGTCCAATTACCTCAAACGCATCATCCCCCACTTCTCCGACCCCAACGTGGGGTTGGTACAAGCCCGCTGGGGCCACCTCAACGCGGACGAGTCCCTCCTGACCCGTATTCAGGCCGCCAGTCTGGATGCCCACTTTGCCATTGAACAATTCGTGCGCAACCGGACCGGCTGTTTTATGAACTTCAACGGCACCGCCGGCGTGTGGCGGCGGGCCTGCATCCTGGATGCCGACGGCTGGGCCGGTGATACCCTGACCGAAGACCTTGACCTGAGCTACCGGGCGCAACTCAGAGGCTGGCAGTTCAAGTTCGTCCCCGAAGTGGAAGTTCCGGCTGAGTTGCCCATCGACATCAACGCCTTGCGGACACAGCAATTTCGGTGGACCAAAGGCGCTGCAGAGACCTCAATCAAGGTCATGAAACAACTGTGGACCTCGGACCAGCCCTTGCGGGTCAAGACGGAAGGCACCCTGCACCTGACCAACCACATCGTCTTTCCGTTTGTTGTGCTGGTGGCCGCCATGCATGCCCCCCTCCTGTACATGAAAAACCTGACGACCGATGGGCCGGGCGATTTGTATTTTGCGGTGATGGGCATCGGCTTGTTGGCATTTGCCGGGGTGTTCCTGACCCAACTGTTCGCGCATCGGGCGTTGTATCCGAATTGGGCCAACCGCATGCGGATCTTCCCGCTGTTTATGGCCGGCACGATGGGTTTTGCCCTGAGCAACAGCCGGGCCATTTTCGAAGCCGTGATCGGTAAGAAGACAGCCTTTGTACGAACGCCGAAGCTGAGTACCAACCCCAAGGGTACCGCAACCCCCAGTTGGTGGCGCAGCAAATATGCCCGTTTGAACCTGTCACCGATGGTCTGGCTGGAATGCCTCATGGCCCTGTATTGTATCGGGGGATTGGGCATTGCCATCCTTGTTGGGGAATGGCTGGCCGTTCCTTTTCAGGCCATGTTCGCTGCCGGTTTCGGCATGGTGGGTCTGTACAACGTACAACAGGTCTGGCTAGCCCGCCGCGCAACGGCTCCTTCGGCCCCGGCCGTCAGTGCCCTGGCCGGCGGACGGTTTAAGTGATCGGTTTACGCAATCCTGTAGACTTGGGACGAATTCAGGCTGAATTGGACGATCAGAACCGGACGCAGGATATGGGGAGCAAGAGTCCTATGGTCTGCGTACATTATAGACCATAGGGTCGGCGGTTAACCGTCGGCTACCTCCACGTTGCGCACACCACTTGCTCCACCGATCATCTACCTTTGTACCACAAACCCGAAGCCGGAGCAGATTGGTTTTGCCGTTATCGTTACCGTTGAACTTGCAAGATGCCATTCAACGACTGAAGCGAGGGCGTTTGTCTGAAGCCGTTACCATCCTTCGCGACTTGACCGCCCGGCATCCCACGCATGTGACGGCCTATGTTCTGTTGGCCCAGGCCCTGGAAGCAGCCGGCCAGCCGACCGAGGCCCTTCAGGTGTGGCGCGAGGCGTACGTCCTGTTGCCCAACAGCCCCCGGATCACCAAAGGCATCGAACGTACCGCCGGGGTCCCCTTCACCGTCAAGCCCTCGGCTCACCCCGGTACCTCCGAAGAAACCGAATCCTCCTCAGACGGCCACCCCATGGCGGAACCCGTCATCTCGACGGAATCCCCGGCTCCGCCACCAGCCGCAGAAGCCCCGGAATTCCAGATCCCGCCGCCACCGCCCATTGTCAGTCCGGAAGCCGATTGGCTTGACCTCAGCGCCGATGTGTTCCAAGACCAGGGCAAGCCCGCCCCGCCTGCACCGGTTGAAGAGGAAGAAGATCCGCTCTGGGATAACCTCGGCACCACCGTAGCCTCTCTGGAACAAGCCTTTACCAGCGCGATGACGTCGCCGCCACGCACCATCGGAGACGACATTGAGGACCTCGATTCCCTGATTCAGGAATTGGATGGTGCCCGCATCGTGCCCAACCCGGACATCGAGAGCATCCCCCCACCTACATTTGATGATGCAGAAATGGACGAAATGGTTTCAGAAACCCTCGCCCGTATTTATCTTGCACAGAAACAATATCAGGAGGCGGCCCGCATCTACGAATTGTTGGCCCAGCAACATCCCGAACGTGCCGGGGCCTTCCGGGAAAAGGCCGCCGAAGCCCGCGAAATGGCTTAATGCCCCATCCCTTTGCATCCCTTTTTGCCTCACCCGAACGGCGCGTCGCCGGCCTCATGAGCGGCACGTCACTCGATGGCGTGGATGCCGTCCTGGCCGAACTTGACGGCAGCGGCCCCGGCCTGTCCATGCAGGTTCTGGCCTTTACCTTTCACCCCTATCCCCCCGCCCTCAAAGCCGAACTGGCCGATAACGTCCTGGCCGAAACCTCGTCCGTCCGCGCCCTCTCCCAACTCAACAGCCGCCTGGCCCACGTCTATGCCGAGGCCGTCCGCGCCACGCTGGCCGAAACCGACCTGACGATACATGACCTGGACCTCGTCGGGATGCACGGCCAAACGGTCCAACACATACCCAACCCCGAACCCTGCGGCGGAGTACCGACCACCTCCACCCTGCAAATCGGCGATCCGGCCGGGGTGGCGAATTTGCTGGGGGTCCCCGTCATCGGCGATTTTCGCACGGCGGACATGACCCTGGGCGGGCAAGGCGCACCGCTGGTGCCGTACTTCGACTATGTCCGTTTCACAGCCCCCCATGAAACCCGCGGCCTGCTCAACCTTGGCGGCATCGCCAACCTGACCCTGCTCCCGGCGGGCGGACAGCCTTCCGATGTGCGGGCCTTCGACACCGGCCCGTCCAACATGCTCCTGGACGCGCTGACCCAACAGTATTTCGATCAACCCTATGATGCCGGCGGGGTATACGCTGCGCAGGGCAGCGTACAGACGGCCCTGCTCGAAAAATGGCTGGCCGATCCCTATTTTGCCATTCCGCCACCCAAATCCACCGGGCGGGCCTATTTCGGCGGAGCGTTTTTGCAACAGATTTTGGAAGACGGAACCGCCTATGCACCACATGATGTGCTGGCCACAGCCACGGCGCTCACGGCCCACAGCATCCACCGGGCCTACATTGATTTTCTGGCTCCACGCGGCACTTTGGATGTGCTCATCGCAGCCGGCGGCGGCATCCACAATGCCACCTTGATGCGCCACCTGGCGACCTGCTTTGAAGGCCTCCCGATCAAGACTGTACAGGACTATGGCGTGGACCCGGACGGCAAGGAAGCCCTGTGCTTTGCCGTACTCGCCCACGAATGGATGAACGGCATTCCTACCAACCTGCCTTCGGTTACGGGGGCAAGCCACCCGACCTTGCTCGGCAAGCTCTGCCTGCCGGCCCCTCACCTGTTAAACAGACCCTCCTCTTGAAAAATATTGGCGTTTTTTGTGCCTCCCGAGACGACCTGCACCCGGCCTACATCAAAGCCGCTGATACAATAGCCCGGCGCATGGCCGCACGCGGCGACGTACTCGTCTACGGCGGCGGCTCCATCGGTTTGATGGGCGTCATGGCCCGGGCCATGCACGAACACCAGGGCACCGTCGTTGGTGTGATTCCCCGGCGGCTGATGGACCGGGAGGTCGGCTACCGGGAAGCGAACGAGTTGATTATCTCGAAAGGGATGGACGACCGGAAGCAGATCATTATGGCCCGCTCGGATGCGTTTTTGATTTTGCCGGGGGGCTTCGGCACGATGGATGAACTGTTTGAAGTCCTCACCCTCAAACAACTGGATTACCACGATAAACCCATCATCCTGCTCAACGTGGAAGGCTTCTTCAACCCCCTGCTCGATTTGTTCGAGCACCTCTACACCACCGGCACCGCCCACACCAAGTACCGTGCCCTGTACACCGTGTGTCAAACCATCGATGAGGTGTTTGATGTGCTGGATTCGTAACCGTAATTATTCCCAATATGCATGTTTGTAGTGCGCACTTTAGTGCGCTTTGAACCCTTGAGTTGGGGGAAGAGATCGCTAAAGCGATCACTACAAACGAGCGTAGCGACCCACGTAGTAAATGCGCTTTTTCAAAAGTGATGGGTAACAAGATCATCGACCATTGACAATTGACTATTAAGTAATGGCCCGTATCATCCAAACCGGCGATACCCCCACCAAACGCCGCCGCGCCCACCTGCGCTCCGTCGCCGAAGTGCTGCGCCTGCTCGCCACCCGGCCCCACTTCGATGAGGAAGCGCAAGACATGGCCGCCTTTCTGGTCTTCAGCCTGCGCGGTATCTATGACACCATCGAAGAGAGCGCCCACGCCTGGGACGACAAAAACTACTGGAAAAAAGCCGAGAACCTCCGTGACCGATGGCTCTGGAGCCGAAACGCCGCAAAAGACCTCGAAAAGCTCATCCTCGCCGAACGCTGGGCCCACGTGCAAGACTTCCTCATCACCCTGATCCCCCACGTCCAAGACATCAGCATCACCCAGATCACCCGGAATGCCGATTGGTGGGTCGGCGCACTGCGGGCCTTGCAAAAACAAGGCAAACGGTAGAGGTAATTGATGTGATGCGAGCGTAGATGGTCGGAATGGGATCGCCACATCCTTCGCTACGCTTCGGGTTCGCGATGACACGTGGGGATGACTGAGTCACCTCTGGCTGTCTTTGCAAGGAGGGACCAACGTCCCCCGGACGCGGCAATCCCATTGCAAGCAACCTCTTTTTTGCAATCATAGGACTGGTTTTGTATCCTTTTGAGATTCCTTCTCACCCTTCTACGAACCCCGACGGCCATGAAAGTAACTTGGCCGGACGGCCGCTATAACGGCGAACGATTTTCTGTTGGTGTGGCTGGCCTCGAACAGGCGGGACAGCCAGGTACAGGATTGACCCCTTACGGGATCTGCTTCGGCCAAACAAATCTATCTCTGCATGTGGAACCGTATTTTCCTGATGACGGCCCTCGCCGCCGTTCTCCCTCGCCTTGCCTTCGCCCAAATGCCGGACCACAGCGATGTGATTGAAAAGCTGAACGCATACATTCAGTACCAGATGGAGGACCACCGCATACCCGGCTTCTCCATCGCCCTCACTGAGGGGCAACAAACCGTCTGGGCGGCAGGCTTCGGAGACGCACACCCAGATACGCAACAACCAGCCACCGCCGAAACGGTCTACCGCGTAGCCTCCATCTCCAAGCTGTTCAATGCCCTGGCCATCATGCAACAGGTCGAACAAGGCAAACTGGACCTGGATGCCCCGATTTCAGAATACCTCCCCGACATTTCCTTCGAGAATCCGTTTGATACGCCGGTTACGCTAAGGCACATCCTGTCCCACCGGTCTGGCATCATCCGGGAGCCGCCGGTCGGGCATTATTTTGACGATACCAGTCCCAGCGTAGCCGCGATGGCCCGGAGCCTCGACGGACGGCGCATCGTGTATGCCCCCGGCACCCGCACCAAATACTCCAATGCCGCCGTCAGCCTCTCGGGCTACCTCCTGGAACGGGTCATCGGCCTGCCGTTTCCGCTTCTGCTCGAAGACGGGGTGTTTACACCGCTCGGGATGACGCAAAGCAGCTTCTTGCCCCGCGCTACCCTCGGGGCGGGCCTCGCGCAAGGCTACATGTGGACGTACGACGGGCGCACGTTCGATGCCCCCGTGTTTGAACTCGGCATCGGCCCAGCGGCCAATTTGTATACCACCGTCACGGACCTGAGCCTTTTCATGCAGATGCTCTTCGCCGGCGGTACCGCCCCGGACGGCACCCGCATCCTCACCAAGGAATCCCTGGAAACCATGTGGACCCCCCAGTTCACCGAAAAGCCGGAGGGCTTCGGCCTTGGGTTTTACGTGGGCAGCCTCGACGGGCACCGGCAGGTACAACACAGTGGCGTGATGTACGGCTACGCGACCCGCGTCTACGCCCTGCCGGACGACGGCCTGGGCGTCTCGGCAGTAGCTACAATGGATGCCGTAAACCCGGTGGTGGACCGCATCGGCCGGTATGCCTTACGTTTGTTGCTGGCGAAACAGGCCGGTGACCCCTTGCCGGATTTTGAGCGCACAGACCCGATTGCCCCGCACCGCACCAAAAAATGGGCGGGCCGGTATCAGTCCGCTGAAGGAACCCACTTCGACCTCGTCGAGCGCAACGGCAACCTGTACTATGACAACGGCGAAACCCAGATTCGTCTACAATCGAAAGGCTCCACCTTCGTGGCAGATGGCCGGTTGGGCAACGGCCTGACCCTCACACCCAAAGGCCTGCAACTGGAACGGGGCGGCACCTTGTTCAAACGCGTCGATGTGCCCCGTCCTGCCCCCCTTCTAGAGAAATGGACTGGTCTTATCGGCGAATACGGCTGGGACCACAACACCCTCTACATCCATGAAAAGGACGGTCAACTGCGCGCCCTGATTGAATGGTTCTTCGACTATCCCCTCATCCACATCGAAGACGATCAATACCAGTTCCCCGACCACGGCCTATACATGGGGGAATACGTCTACTTCAAACGCGACGAAAACGGACGCGCCACAGCCGTCGAAGCCGCCAACGTCACCTGGAACCGCCGCGCCATTGAACCGGAGGTCGGGCAAACTTTCCGCATTACCCCGCAACATCCGATGGAAACCCTGCGTGCCACGGCCCTGGCTGCTTCTCCCCCCGCTGAACCCGGCACGTTCCGCCAGCCGGACCTCGTCGATGTCGCCGCCCTGGACTCCACCATCCATCTGGACATCCGCTACGCCGGCACAAACAACTTCATGGGGGCCGTTTTCTACCAACGCCCACACGCCTTCCTGCAACGCCCCGCTGCCGAGGCCCTGGTCCGGGTGAATGAAGCCCTGCGCAAGGACGGATACGGCCTGCTCATCCACGATGCCTACCGCCCGTGGCACGTGACAAAGATGTTCTGGGATGCCACGCCGCAGGGCCTCAAACACTTCGTCGCCAACCCCAAAAACGGCTCCCGCCATAACCGGGGAGCCGCCGTAGACCTGACCCTCTACGACCTTGCCACCGGCGAACCCATTGCCATGCCCAGCGGCTACGACGAGTTCACCGACCGCGCCTATGCCCACTATCCCGGCGGCACCGCCCGCCAAAAATGGCACCGGGATTACCTCCGCCGCGCCATGGAAACCGAGGGTTTTACCGTCTACCCCTACGAATGGTGGCACTTCGACTATCAGGATTGGCGCGAATACCCGATCTTGAACCAGACCTTCGAAATCCTCGACACGCAATAATAGTGCGGAGTGCGAAGTGCGACTCCCCCCCTAAAACCTGAGTCGCACTCCGCACACAGCACTCCGCACTACCGAATCAGATGTCCGGCCCCTACCTCCTACTTTTACTGTTCCTCGCGATTGGCTTCATCATTTATGGTACAGCCCGGCTGAAGGTGCATCCGTTTTTGATTTTGCTGGTGACGGCATACGGGCTGGGTTTGGCCGGGGGGCTTTCACCGGGGGATACGATTTCGGCGATTACGGGTGGATTGGGCGGCACGATTGGGTACATCGGGATTGTGATTGCGGCGGGAACCATCATCGGGGTGATTCTGGAGCAGTGTGGCGGAGCACTAGTGATGGCGCGGACGGTGATTCGGTGGGTGGGGAAGACACGAGCGGCGCTGGCGATGGGCCTCACCGGGGCCGTGGTATCGATTCCCGTGTTTTGCGACAGCGGGTACATCATCCTCTCCCCCCTGAACCGGTCGCTGGTGCGTGAAGCCAAAGCGTCGATGGCAACTTTTGCCGTCAGCCTCAGCATGGGGCTGTACGCCACGCACGTCCTGGTTCCCCCAACCCCCGGCCCCATGGCGGCAGCCGGAGAATTGGGCGCAGACATCGGCATGGTGATGCTGCTGGGGCTGGTCACGACGATTCCCGTCCTGTTCGCCTCGCTCGCCTTTGCCCGATTCATGGGCCAACGCATCTACATCGATCCAGATAGCCACGAGGAAGCTACATCCCCGGATGTCGAACACGCCCCTGAACCCGAAACCCTCGACCTCCCCGCCTGGAAAGCCTTCCTCCCTATCCTCGCGCCGATGGTGCTGATCGCTGTGCAATCGATAGCGGCTTTGCCGGGGCAACCCCTGGGCGAAGGCACCCTATTCGATGTACTGAGCTTCCTGGGCAACCCCAATACGGCCCTGTTGCTGGGCGTCGGGCTGGCCGGGTGGATTGCCCGCGGAAAGGGATCAAAAGTCCTGGGGGCCTGGGTGGGTAAGGCCCTGCAAGCGGCGGGTCCCATCATCCTGATTACCGGAGCCGGGGGCGCGCTGGGGCGTGTGCTCCGGGCCACACCCATCGGGGATTACCTCGGAGAAACCCTGGCTACGCTCGACCTCGGGCTGTTCAGCATCTTCCTGCCGTTCCTGGTCGCTGCCGCATTCAAAACGGCATTGGGTTCGTCAACCGTTGCCATCATTACCACGGCCTCCATCCTGGTGCCGTTACTGGAGGCCCTCGGGCTGGCTACCGGGCTCGGGCCGGTGCTGGTTACCCTGGCCATCGGCGCAGGAGCCATGACCGTCTCCCACGCCAACGACAGCTATTTCTGGGTGGTCAGCCAGTTTTCCAACATGAGCGTCACACAGGCATATCAGTTACAAACCGTCGGCTCCGCCGTAGCCGGTGTGGCCGGAATCCTAACGTTGTTTGTGCTACGGCTTATATTGATGTGATTTAAACACGTTTTCCCTATGAGCATCCCTGCCCCCCCACGTAAAACGTCTGTCTGGGTGATCGTTGCCATCGGCTGTGTATTGGCCGTGGTGGTAGTGGCCCTTCAGGCCTTGTTGGCGGTATGACTACCCTACTTCCTTGTTGCACTTACCCACGCAACTGCAGAAGCTTTCTCCTCCATTGAGGAGAGGACCGACATGTGCTCGCGAACGCAGTGCGAGGACATGTCAGGGGTGGTCCCTACCGCACCAACATCACCTTCTGCGTCTGCACGATTGTTCCGGCACGGAATTGCACCAGATAGGTGCCCGCCGGGAGAGCAGCGGCTTCGAACGGCACTTCATGTAGACCGACCGGGCGGGGTCCGGCGGTAAGGGTGCGCACGCTCCGACCCATTACATCGTAGACCTCGATCTGAACAGGCATCGACTGATCTAGTGCAAATCGAATTCGGGTGGCTGCAGTGAACGGGTTAGGATAGGCTTCGAGCAAAGCGACCTGTTCTGGTACTTCGGCATTGGGTTCGTTGGCCACCACCAGGCCGAGGTTGCTGGTGAAGACCGCCAGCGGCCCGCCACGCCCCCCGATGAAGGTGTGAACAAATTCCGATCCGGTAGAGGCCACCGCCGGCAAGCCGGTTTCAAGTGTGGCATCTGAGGACAACCTAAACGGCGCACGCACCGGATTACCGCCAGCATCGTATTCCCGGCCTTTGGCTTGGAGACCCACCTCTGATTCGTCATACCAGACCACCATGAATCCACCATCATTACGCATGGCCACTTCGGGCCGGTCCTGGATTTCTCCTTCGCCGGTGCTGATCTGAAAGTTGGTACCCACAGGCTGACCGTCGGCATTGAAGCGCTGGCCGAACACATCGCCAGCTTCCCCCGTTCGGGTATCAACCCAAACGACCACGCTGTTGCCCTGCGGGTCCATATCTGCCGAGGGCCACACGCTGAAGTTGGCAGCCGGATCACCGGAATCTGCAGTCTGGTTGCCACCGATAGCCACCAACGACCCGTCGTTGCCTAACCCGACGAATTGTACACCGACGTCGCAGGCCACCCTGTTACCCTGGGCATCAAAGGGGCAGGCTTGCCACGTGAACAGGAAACGCTGGCCGTTGGTGGCCACATCGCCCCGCTGGTGCGAAGCCTGTTCCGAGAGGGGGTCCTCATGCGGGATAAGGAAATCCACCACTTCCCCGAGTTCGTTGTCAAGGACGCGGAAGGCCACGTTGCGGGTATTGGCATCCTGAAAGAAACCATCGGCAATGACGATCACTTCATTCGTGGGCGTCAGCGCAATACGGGGTCGGTCCTGTTCACTGGCCCCGACGAACACCAGTTTTTGCTGGACGCATCCGCCGGTCTGGTTCAGGTCAATGAGTTCGCCTTGAGAGGTGATGGCCCCGAGGGTGATTTCTGAACTGCTGACGTCATCGACCTGAATGCTAAACCGGCCCGTGTGTTGCATGGCCACCACCAGCACACCATCCGACCGAAACGCAATGTCCGGAAACTCCATAAAGTCGGAGGTCCAGATGTCGAAGGTGCCGCACGATTCCCCGTCAAAAAAATGCGTCTCCCCAACCGGCGTTCCACCCGGCGAGAACATTTGTACGGCCACCTGCCACGTCGGATCGCCCCCAAAATCGGAGGTCACGAGGGCTTCGAGGGCCACCGCGGTGGTGCCGTCCGGTCCCACCGCGATCCGGGGCCTAAGCACATCGACGATCTCAGCCTGGGTAGAGAGCTCAAGGGGTTGAACGGGTTGGGCGGCCAGGGGAGCCGCGACCAGGATTAAGAATAAGAGGTATAGCCGTTTCATTTCAGATATGCGTACAGGCGAGTAGGCGTATTGGTGATTGGGCATTGGTGATTTGTGATTGGGGAGCCTCAAATGACCAATTACCAATCACAAATCATCAAATCAATTTCCATCAAACTACCGCACCAACACCACCTTCTGCGTCTGCGAGGTCGTGCCGGCCCGGAGTTGCACCAGATAGGTCCCGGCGGGTAGCTCGGCGGCTTCGAAGCGTACGTCGTGCAGACCGGCATTGTGCAGACCCTGCGCGAGGGTGCGGACGGACCGGCCCATCACATCATAGACCTCGACTTGCACCTGCATCGGGGCATCCAGTTCAAACCGAATGTGCGTGGCTTGTGCTTTGGTGAACGGGTTGGGGTAGTTGCCGTAGAGTTTGACGGACGAGGGGATTTCGGCAGTCTCTTCCGTGTCGATGGTTACTTGACCCCCCAGGACGAACCAGTGCGGGTTAAACACGGTAAAGCCGAGGTTGGCGGTTTGCAACGCCGTAGAGCCGTCAAAGAACAAAAGGCCCGGAAAACTGGTGCTACTCATCGCGATGAAGCTGTCATCCGGGGCAAACGTAGGCCGCTCGGCATCGTCGAACGTGGTGCCGTCACCGGCAGGAATCGAAGGAATACCCAACGCACCACCTTCCCCGGTTTCAAAGTTGGCAACGTAGACATCCCAGGTACCATCGGTATTGATGACGTTAAACGCAGCAATGTCCGGGTCCGTGTTACTGTAGGCAATATTACCCACGCTGATGTCCGAGGGTTGGGCCGGGATGAAACCAATGGTCCGGGCAAAACTGAAGTCCGGCGCAAAGCTGGTTTCGTAAATGCTCCAGAACGACCCACCGCCGAGGCCCCCAGCACTATTCAGCGCGTCGATGGCAATCCGGGGGTCCTCCAGGATATTGCGCGACCACGAGATGACATCCACAAACTGAATGCTCTCGTTGCCAATGCCCTCCTGCGTGGTTTCCGGCTCGACCGGGAACGGCACGATGCTTTGTCCATCTGTGACGTACACGCTGGAGTCGGTGAGGTCGGTGGAGGTCAACGCCGCCACGGCTCCATCCGGGGAGATCACGGCATTGCGGATATCGCCTTCCTGGTTAATCGCCAGGTCCGGGAAAAAGAAGACGTTAGCGGGCTGCCCAAGCGCCCAGCCTTCCAGGTCGACGAGGTAGAGCTTGTTGTCCTGCCCCACAAACCAGATGCTGCTGCCGTCCAGCGGCGTACTGATCTGGCTCCGCAGGCCGGAGTTGGCGTCATTGAATGCCACCAGTTGATCCCCATTGGCATCCTCAAACAGCCCCCCGTCACCCGTGAATGGGTTCACATAGCCCAGTACGCCACTTTCGTTCATAAACGTGATCAGGCTCACCCCCCCTTGCACCGCCGGCACATCGTTGTTGTCCCCGCCGGTCCCGGTGCCGGTATTGGGGGTAATGCCGACGGCATCAAAGGCATTCTGCACAGCCGTAACCTCGTTGGCACCGAACAGGTCGGTGGCGGCTTGTTCGAGGGCCTGACGGGCATCCCCGAACTCGCTATTCCGGGTCATATAGTTGGTGAGGGCGCGGTAGTAAATCTGCTCGGTAGGGCCCGTGCCCAGGGCCTGGATAATCAAGCCCGCTGCACGGTTCGGGATGCCACTGTTGACGTGTACCCCACCGTTATCCTGATCTGCCCGAAGGTTCCGGAACGCATCCATCGTGGCCGGTTGCCGGAAATCAACCGCCCCAACCAGGTTCGGACTGTCCGGGTTGAGCAAATCCCGGAGGCCCGAGACCCCAAGTTCAGCGCGAACGATGTCTTCCCCGAGGAGAAAATCATTCGGTTCACCCAATACCCCAAACACATCGGCGAAGGATTCATTCAACGCGCCGGACTGAAACTGATAGACGAGGCCAGCAGAGTGTTCGATGACCCCGTGGGACATCTCGTGTACGGCCACATCCAGGGCACCGGCGAGCGGGGTAAAGGCTTGCGCACCATCCCCATAAACCATAAACCGACCGGTCCAGAAGGCGTTGTCCAGGCCCGCTCCTTCCTGGGTGGCGTGCACAATCGAGACGATGGACTGGTCCTGGTCGTTGATAGCGTTGCGGTTGTGCTTGTCGCGGTAATATTCAAACGCCACGTTCATGTTGGCATGTGCCGATACGGCAGCCGGGTCTATCCAGGTGTTCTGGTCGTTGCCCACGTAGGAGAGTTGGACGTTTTCGCCCAGGTCTGTGTTGTTGGCAGACAGGGTCAGGCCGCCACCGTTTTCATGCAGGTTGGCCGGAACGAAGTTAAAGGCACCGGCATTGAGGTTGGACAAATCCCAGACCATGAAGAAGTTGCCGTCGTCGGCCTGGTGGACGCGGATGTTCTGATTGCTACCATTGAGGTCGGTAGCGGTCGCATCCAGGAAGGTGCCGGCCTGCGAAGAAGCCGGTACCACCGGTACGGACAGTTCCATGCCGGTCACTTTAGGAGCCGGGGCCTGATGATTGAGTGTACAATGCCGGGCAATGCGGTTCAATACGGCGCCCGTGTGCGCGTCGATGATGTAGCTGTACCATTCGAGCCAGTTGGGGTGGAGCGTCACCTCGTAGGCCAGTGCCGTCCGGCCCAAGGCTTCGGGGTAGAGGACCAGTTCGGCTGAAGGTACATCCAGCCCCAGCCAGGCCATGGTTTCGTCGGAAAGCGGTGCCCAGCGGTCGGCCTGTTTCAGATCGTCGATGGTGCGTGTGATGGCCGCATCGGCATCGAGCGACGGCGTGGTGATGACGCGCCGGGGCGTCGGTTCATACCGACCGTTGACGGCATAGATTTCCCCCTCGGCGTTGAAGTGTACGTAGAGGTCACGCCCCCAGACGGGCAGGTCGGCATAGGTCTGTTCAAACCGGGCATGGACGTACCCGAGGTCGTCTGCAACGGTATTCATGGTTCGGAGCTCGTCATCCGGTGCATCCAGCTTGACGATGGGCCGATAGGCCGCCAGGGTTTGGAGGGCGGCTTCGGTGTAGGTCTCCATCGTGAGGGTTTTGCCAGGTTGGGCATCCACACGGCCCAACCGGCCTTTCAGCCAACGCACGGTGCCATTGTCGGCCTGGTCAAACCGGAGGCGCGGGTGCAGGGCATCCAGGAGGGATGTGCGGTCCTTGGCCACCGGGGTATAGACCAGCGGAGCGGGAACTGCATCTTCAAACGGGACCAGACGGACTGTACCGACGTACTCGGCCCGAGCCTTCAGGGCAGCATAGGACGGCGCATCCAGCAGGGTAGCATAATCCGTACGGGCCGGCGGGGGTTGATCCGAGGGAACCGGCTGTAGGGCAAATTTTTGCGCAAAGGTTGCAGGGGCCAACATCAGCCCGCACAACAGGAGAGCTAAACTTTTGAAACGATGCGACATGTTCATCTGATTTAGAATAGGATGGTGAGGAAAAAGGATACAAAAAACGCCAAGCGCGCACCCTCCCGCAGATGCGGGATATTGTGCCGCCTCCCTGTTAAATATATCGGGATCTGGTGTCTAATCGGGTCACAGGGTACATAATTTGACTGATGTTACGCCGCTTGTCGTTGATCTTGTGCATGTCGACAAGGTTGAATGGGCCAAGAGGGCGTAACAGGACTAAATTATTGTTGTTTGAGGTCGGAGGGGTCGGTTTCAACCTCAGCGAGGGCCGACTGTACAATGCGCCGAAGTTGCCCATACAAACTGTCGAGCGGAGCCAGTGGCACCTTCGCGCTTGACGGGATGGGTTTCCAGAACACCCGATGGGTGTCGGCATGGGCCGTGGCCTCTATGATACCTGTCATGTTGCCCCGCACATCGCTCTCCGTTACAAAAAACTGATGGTTTTCGAGACACATCCAGAGTTCAGCCACCTGGGCGGTACCCAGGCTCCCGGCCGGTTGGGCTTTGTCTTCGGCATAACGCCCCAACCACCGTAGGACCTGCCCGTTGGATTCAACCGTAAACCCCTCCCAAAGCCCGGCAAACCCGCCACCGTTACCGAACACAATACGAAAGTCTTCAGGGATTTCGACCGGCGGTTCCATGGTTTTTTGTGCATTGGAGCAAGCGCCAGCCAGGAATAGCAAGCCTAGAAAAAGACCAACCGGCCGACGAAGAGCAAGAGGCATAAAGTGTCAGAGGCGAGAGCGAAATCGGGAGGGCTCAGGAGCCACACGCCTGTACAATACCAATCCCGGCCCTATTTTGCAACCGGCCAGCGCTTAGCCGTCTCTTAAAAATCTGTAGCCCAGGCCACCGGCATCCGAAGCATACCCCGCAAAGCCGGGACGGCATACCAGGCTAATGAAGAGGCAGGAACGCACAGGCGTACTTCAGGCAACCGCGCCATAAGCACCCGCAGGGCCACCTCGCTTTCCAACCGGGCCAGCGGCGCGCCCAGGCAATAATGAATGCCGTAGCCAAAACCCAGGTGATGGGTGTCGGTGCGGGCCACATCCAGGGTTTCGGGGCAGGGGTACCGCTCCGGGTCCCGGTTGGCGCTTGCCACCACCACCACCACCACATCTCCCTGTCGGATTTGTTGACCGCCCAGGGTCACGTCTGCCGCTGCAAAGCGCGTGGTGGTGCGTTCAATAGGCCCATGATACCGGAGGAGTTCTTCCACGGCCGAGCGAATATGCTCAGGGTGGGCTTGCAAATACCGATACTGCGCCGGGTGTTGCAACAGAGACAGTACGGCATTGCCAATGAAGTTGACCGTAGTTTCATGCCCAGCAACCAGCAGAATCGTCAACATACTCAACAATTCCGAGGGGCTAAGGGCGTGATCCCGATCGTAGCGCTGCACGAGGCAGGTTATGAGATCGGGCCGGGGGGTTTTACGCCGCTCGGCTACCTCGTTTTGCAAAAACCGAAGCAGCGCAATGCGGTGTTCGGCGGCTTCCTGTTTCTCAACCGGTGTGAGGGGGGTGCCCAGCACGGCCTGGGACCATACATGAAACCGATACAGATCATCTGCAGGCAAACCCAGGATGCCTGCAATGACACCGCTGGCCAGGGGAAACGCATAATCCCTTACCAGATCCATCTGGCCAGCAGGCACGACGCGGTCCAGCAAAGCGTTTGCCCGTTCAGTGATCGGAGTGCGTAGCGGTGCTACGGCTTTTTTGGAGAAGGCATCCCCGACGAGCGCACGCAACCGGCGGTGCATCGCCTCATCCCGCCGCAGCATATGGCTGGAAATATACTGCTGGACCTTACTTTCGGGACCAATGCGTGCCCGTTGTTCCGGCGTTAAGGCATTACGGTAATCCTTGACAAAGTGGTGTGCATCCCGCAGGACGACTTTGGCATCTTCGTAGCGGGTAATAAACCACACCATGTTTCGCCCTGTGATGCCGGGGTGAAAACAGACGGGGTCTGCTTCGCGCATCTGGGCGAAGGTAGGAAAAGGGTCGGCTTTGAAGGCTGGGCCGTAGAGGTCATATTTTTGATGCGCAACGGGGCAGCCCCCCATCTCCGTTTCCGGTTTCAGGCTTCGATGGTAGATGCTTCCAGCCGGGCCTGGGCTTCGGCGTAGTAGACTGCAGCCTCGTCGGAAGCGAGTTGTTCCAGCGTGAGCGAGGCCAGAATCAATACCATGTAGGCCCGCTCCGGCATGTCGTCAAAGCGCAAGGTGCGTTCGGCATCAATGGTTTCCAGGTGCGTCGCGGCGGCATGTACGAGGTGATACAGCACAGCGGTGGCTTCATCGGACAGGGGTGGGGTGCCCTTGTAGTTTTGTAGGCGTCCGCCTTCGCGGTAGGTCGGATAGCCTTCAAGGCCCATGAAGTGCAGGAACCAATCCACACGGAACCGGCCTGTGGCGGCAATAAGGCCCATGTAATCGCAAAGCAACTCATCGAAGAGGGCGTTGTGCATGCCGCCCAGTACCCGCCGCGTGAAGTAGTGGGTGCATTCGTGTTCGAGCCGAATCATCAGCGAAGCCTCCCGCCAGGCCTCTTCGGACAGGCCGAGGGCTTCGGCAGGCACAGCGCTGTAGGCCCCGTTGCTGAGCAAGATGAACCGGTCCTGATACCGGGCTTTTTGGGGGATGATTTGTTTAAACTCGTGTTGCCAAGCCGAGGCGGTGGGAAACGGATGACGGGCCTGCCAGTCTGCTTTGATCCGGCGAATGCGGTCCCAGTTGTTGTATCCGGCCAACATGCAGGCCCCCATAGAAGTGGGAATGTCTATCGGTTCGTTTTTGCGGGTCACGGCTTGAATGATCTGCACAAAGTCCGTCCGGTCCGGCACCAGTACCACCGGCACATGCCCCACCGGCGTGGGATAGAGCCACAACCGCATGTCCTCGGGCCGGCGAGGTTGGATCCCAGCGATTTCTGCCGTGACCTCCCAGGCCCCCTTGCGTGTGGCGGCGCAGTAGGTGTCGGTTTGGCTGATACCGGCTTCAATCGGGAAACGAAGTTGAATGAGTTTACGCCGCAGGGTTTCAAACACCCCGGCCTGTTCGGCTTCTTCGGCATAGGCGGCCCAGGTTTCCACAAAACGCTCGTCGAGCATCGGAAACCGAAGCGGCAGCATGGGGGCCACAAACCGAGGCCGGTTGTAGTGTAGGAGTTCGTCCAGCACAGCACCCGTTGCGCCGAATGCGCGAAGTACGTCTGTTCTGATGTCTTGAAGTGACATGGGTGGATGCTTTTGCGGTTTATGTTGGTGGCAATACTGTTATCATTGCCCCATCACGGCAGACACGGCGTCTCCGGCGGCAACGCTGGCCGAGGCCAGGAATTCAAACTTGCCGTCGCGGACGATTTTGGTGATGAGTACGTTTTGGCTCAGGTCGCCTTGTTCATTGAAGGCCAGCGTGCCGCGGATGCCGGCGTAGGGTTTCATCGTGCGCAACGTTTCTGCAACGGCTTCAGGGTCTGTCGTGCCTGCCGTTTCCATCGCATGGGCGAGCAGCTTGACGGCATCGTAGCCCGCGGCGGCCCCGGCATCCGGTTTTTTGCCGTATGTGACCTTAAACTGTGCCACAAAGGCGGTGACTTCAGGGCGCGGATCATCCGGGTGAAAAACGGAGGCCACAATGGTGCCGTCGGATGTGCCGTTGCTGTGGTCGATCAGGCGTTGGTTGTCCATCGCATCGCCTCCCAGAATGGGTACCGTGATGCCTTCGGCACGCGCCAGGGCAATGAACCGCCCGGCTTCGGGCACGGCACTGGCCAGAAAGACGGCATCAAACTCATAATCCTTCCATTGCTCCAGCACGGTCCGGAAGCTGGTTTGCGCACGCTCGGGGGCAGGGGTGTAGGATTGGCGGTCTACCACATCCAGACCCAGTTGGCTGGCACGCTGTTCAAATGCGTTGGCCAAATCCCGGCCGTAGGTGTCCCGCAGATACAGTAAGGCGATATGGTCATAACCGCGTTCCTTGGCGATTTCCGCCATGCGATGCCCAACCTGCACATCGTTGAACGTTGAGCGGAAGACGTATCGGTAGCCTTGTTCTGTCAGTTTGGGGGTGGTAGAATATGGAGAAACCATGACGAGCCCGGCCCGGTCATAGATAGGCGCGGCGGACATGGACACGTACGACTGTAAGTGCCCCACAACGGCCACCACACGCGGGTCATCGGCGAAGTTCTGCGCCACCACGCGGCCCTGGTTAACGGACTCCTGATCATCGGCGCGGACGAGGCGCAGGGGCCGCCCCAGAATGCCGCCTGTGGCATTGACTTCTTCGACGGCCAGGTCCATGCCGTTGCCGTAGAGCGAAGTGCCTCGGATTTCCCAAGGCCACGCGGCACCGATGACCACGTCTCCGGTGCCGGCTTTGGCCAAAGCGGCCCGTTCGATGTTGGGATCTTTTGCCCCGTTGCAGGCGGCCAGTCCCATCCCCACGACCAGGACGGCCAGGGCGCTAAGGGTGGTATTCATTAAGCGAGGCATAGTCGTACTCCTTGTTCGCGTTACGGTTAAGCTATTTGACGCCGGGCGAGGTCGGCAAAGACGCCGTCCATTGCCATCAACTCCTCATAATTTCCACTTTCGATCACCCGGCCGGCATCCATCACAAAGATGCGATCGGCGTTCTGGACGGTACTGAGCCGGTGGGCAATCACGATGCGGGTGGCCTGCAGGCGCTCCAGGCTCTCACTGACGATGGCTTGCGTGCGGTTGTCCAGGGCGCTGGTGGCCTCATCGAAGAAAATGATGCGCGGTTTGCTGACGAGCGCGCGGGCAATCATCAGCCGTTGGCGCTGCCCACCGGAAAGCGTACTGCCCCCCTCGCTGATGATGGTGTGCATCCCCATAGGCATTTGCTTGACATCCTTGTCGAACCCGGCCATACGCGCTGCCCGCCAGGCATCATCCATCGTAGCCAACGAGGACCCGACGATGTTGGTAAAGATGTCCCCCGGAAGCAGTCTGCCATTTTGCAGCACCACCCCGATCTGCCGGCGAACAGCCTGAATATCAAGGCCCGAAAGGTCTTGTCCATCATAGAAAATGGAACCGGACTCCGGCGTTTCAAACCCGAGCAACAGCCGCAGGTTGGTCGACTTCCCCGACCCGGAGGTTCCGACGACCGCTGCAAACTCACCGGGTTCAATGCGCATCGACACGTCCCGCAGGATCAGTGGCCCATCCGGGGTATACCGGAAGGAGACGTGTTGAATTTCGATTTCTCCGCGCAATTCGCCGGGGTCGGATTTGGACTCGTCTACTTCGGGGAGTGATGCCAAAATCGGCACGGCATTTTCGAAGTAGGGAATACTGATGAGAATGGCTTGCAGGGCACTATTGGTAGCCAGCATGGCCCCGAGGAACTTGGAGAAGGCCGAGTTGAAGGCCAGGAAGTCTCCGGTGAGCAGACTCTGGCCGTCCGTCATCAGATTCAGGGCCTGGTAGTAGATCACCATCGAGGCCACCACAGGAAAGACCGTCGTAAACACCACCAGCCAATTTCCCTGAGCGCGGGCTTTGTACTGGAGCTTGCGCTGGTCACTAAAGCGCTCGGCCCAGAGGGCAAAGGCTTTGGATTCGGCCCCGGCAACGCGCAACTTGGCAATCCCGGTCAGGAACTGGAGCACCATGCCGGAGATTTTGTTTTGTGCATTGGCGATCTCTCGCTGGTAATGGAGTTGGATATACGTCAACGTAAAGGTAACCCCCATCGCCATTGCCACCATGAGGGAACTCCACAGGGCCAGGGTACTGCTGTAGTAAAACAGCAAACCAAAATCGAAGACCGAGAAGATGGCCGCCAGCAAAGTGGTGATCACCACGCCGGAGAGCATCTGCTGGATGCTGCTCATACCCATCGCACGCGAGGCCAAATCCCCGGCATTATAGTCCTTGAAGAACGACACCGGCAGCCGAAGCAGACGGTCCCAGACGGCCGCCTGTACATTCCCGCCCATTTTACCGTTGATGCGCAGAATGGCCAGGCTCCGGGTAAGCTGGAACAGCCCAATGGCTATGGCGCTCACGATGAGAATGACGGTAATCTGGAAGAGTTGGCTGCGTTCGGCACCGGGAATGATAGCGTTGAAGATCAGCCCCGTGGCAATGGGATTGAGCAGACCCAGCAACCCGACGAGGACCCCCATGAGTACGATCATAAACAGATCCTTGCGGCTCCCCGCCAACCCGAATTTGATCACATCCCGAATCCCGAGCTTGCCTTCGGGGAACGGGCGGAAAAAGGAATACGCGAACGGCTCCAGCGTTTCGGCCACCTCTGCGTCTACAGGCTTTACCGTACCGGTTGCCGGATCATGCAGCATGTAGCGATTGGATCCCACGGGCAACAGGGCCACCGGGCGGCGGTCTTCTGCAATCTGACCCAGCAACGGCCCATTGTCGTCGAGCCACCATTGGTCTCGCAACACCACGCGGCGTGACCGAATATGCGAGGCCCGCAAGATGCGCCCCAGTTGATCCTGACGGCCGGATGCCGTAGCGGCTTCCGGTGCATCCACGATCGGGAGATCCAGAACCGCCCCAACCAGACGACATACGGATAACAATAAACTGGCGCGGTCTTCGTGTACAACCGGGGCCGGCCCCTCATCGGACATCACCCCTGCTAAATACGAGAAGGCATTTTCTGTGGCCTTTTGGTCAGACTGCAACTTGTGCGCAAGGCGGGCACGGGCGCGGGCGGCATCACGGGCCTCCAGAAAACGGACACAGGCTCGGACGGCCTCATGCAGCAGGTCCAGCCCCTCCCAGATGCCCCCCTCTTCGACCAAGTCCCGGGTTGCGGAACCGTACAGCCGGGCAACGCCGTGCGTTTCGAGCCAGGTATGGCGGGTGATGGGGAAGTAGCCGGTACCATTCACGGTAGGCAGGGCCTCATTGCCCATGAACCGGGATTTGCCGTCGAGGTGGCGTACCCAGAAAACCCCGTGCTTGGCATTGAAGGCCGTCCCGTCCGGCACTTCCACCTCTTGCTCCACTTCAATTTCCTGGCTCTCTTTAGGCAGCACGTCGATGGAGATCCCCTCCGAGAGGCCCACGACCCAGGCATTGATTTTTTCCGCAAGCGCTTCGGCATACACCGGGTCTCCGGCACGGGCCTTGAGCAGGGCTATATCCATTTCGACCAGCCGCGTGTCTGTGGAGCCTACGGCAAGCAGGCCATACCCGCCCTCCCGATCCGAGTCGGTGCCGAAGACCAGATCCCCTGTGCGAGCCCGGCAGACGTGGCGGCGGTTGCCTTTGGGTTTGCCGTCTTGAACCTGAACGGCGAAGACATCGGCCCGGCCGGCTTCAACGAACCACACACGGGCACTGCCTTCCAGCAAACACGTGCGCGTCCGTTCCGCTTCCGGGTAAACCAGGGCGATAAGGGCGGGTGCGGTGTTGGAAACGGTTCCCATCGGGGTGGTTGGTTTGGAGGTTGAGGGGCTATTCGGATTCGATGAGCCGTTTGTACGGCCCGTCCACGGCAATCATCTGATCGTGCGTACCGCGTTGGATGACTTTGCCCCGGTCCAGCACGATGATTTCGTCACAGTCGCGGATGGTACTCAATCGGTGTGCGATGATCAGGCAGGCACAGCCCCGCCGCCGGATGTTGTCGTCGATGATTTTTTCCGTGGTGGGGTCCAAGGCACTGGTGGCTTCGTCCAGCACCATAATGGTCGGGTTCAGGGCCAGGGCGCGGGCGATTTCCAGGCGCTGGGCCTGCCCACCGCTGAAGTTGCGCCCCCCTTCGTCTACGTTGCTGGCGTAGGCTCCGGCCCGCTCGGCAATCACGTCATGGATGCAGGCGTCCTTGGCCGCTTGAATAACGTCGGCCTCGGGGATACTGTCATCCCAGAGCGTCAGGTTCTGGCGAATCGTGCCTTCGAACAGGAAGATGTCCTGATCCACCACAGAGAACGACTGGTTCATGACGCTGCGCGGAATCTGGGTGCGAAGCTTGCCGCCGAAGCGGATCTTGCCCCCCCACGGTTTGTACAGGCCGCAGACCAGCTTGGCAATCGTGGATTTTCCACAGCCGGAGCCGCCGACGAGGGCCACGCGCTCGCCGGGCCGGATGGTCAGGTTGAGGTTTTCGATGAAGGGCGGGTCCAGCGGGCTGTAGCCAAACGATACGTTTTTCAGCTCCAGGTGCCCGATCAACTTGGCCGGCATCGTCTCATCATAGACAACCGCCGCTTCCTCACTGAACTGTTGATCGACGTCGTAGCGCATGACGTCGTCAAGGCGGTTCATGTCCCCCTGCACTTCCTGCAGCGTGCTGCCCAGGTTAACCAGGCCGTTGATCGGCGTGATGAAGCTGATCATCAGGGCCTGGAAGGCCACGAGCATCCCCATGCTCATCTGGCCGTCCATGATGCGCATCCCGCCTACCCCGAGAATCAGGGCAACGTTGATGGCCATCAGCATCGGCGGGACGGCTGTCACCACCTGCGTGTAGAGGCCCAACTTTTGCTCTGTGTTGTTCACCTTGGCGAAGTAGCCGGACCACCGGGTAAAGAAATCCGATTCCGAGCCGGTGGCCTTCAGTGTTTCAATGGTTTGCAAGCCACCCATCGCCACGCCCATCATCTTGCCCCGGTCCTGCAACATGCCCTGGTTGAGGTCCACCCGCTTGCGGGAGACCAACCGCAGGGCCACCAGATTGAGCAGCGCAATGCTGATCCCAACGGCAGTCAACACAACATCGTACTGAATCATCAGGAAGCCGTAGAAGGCAATCATGACAAGATTCAATATGGTCGTTGCCAACTCACCCGACAGGAGTTGAGCCACCCGGTCGTTGATGCCGACCCGTCCGCCGACTTCCCCGGCATACCGTTGGGTAAAGAACCCCATCGGAAGCCTGAGCACGTGTCGCAGGAACCGGCTGGAGGTACCCAGGGCCAGCCGGGTTTCCAACCGGAGCAGGTAGTATTGCCGCAGCCAAACCAGCAGCCCGTAGACCAGGACCGTCCCGCCCATCGCAACCAGCAACGGACGCACCCAGTCTTGCAACCCCTTCACGAGCACATCATCCACAAAGACCTTGGAAAACGTGGGGATGACCAAACCCGGGATGACCATCGCCAGGCCAGCCAGTACGATAAACAGCACAGCCAGTGCCGCATTGGTTAACCGTGCGTGCAACGCACCGATCAGGCTGGGGCGTTTCCCACCCTTGACGAACTCCGGGCCTTCCTTGAACATGAGGACCACCCCGGTGAACGACTCATCGAACTCTTCTTCCGAAACGGTGCGCGGCCCCATCGCGGGGTCATTCAAGTATGCGTTCCCTTTTTTGAAGCCTTCCAGAACCAGGAAGTGGTTGAAGTTCCAGTGCACGATCATCGGCGGCTGCATCGTCTTGAGCCGAGCCGGCTCCCGCTTGAACCCCTTGGCTTCGAGGCCGTACTTGCGTGCAGCCTTGATGACGTTGCTGGCCTTGCTGCCGTCCCGCGAAACCCCACAGGCCGTGCGTAACTCTTCCAGCGGCCGAATAAGCCCGAAATACTCCAGGACCATCGCGAGCGAGGCGGCCCCACACTCAACGGCTTCCATCTGAAGAACGGTGGGAACCTTGATCCGCCGGGCTGGCTTTTCTTTGGCAGCCTTGGGTTCGGCTTCTTTGTTCAGAAACGGAATCCGTGCGCGGAGGCCGGCTACCCAATTGAGGGAAATGGAGGACAACTGATCCATGAATTAGATACCGGTAAATTCACGAAGGATGGGCAGAACGAGTTCAATGGGCCGGCGCTCATCCACGGTGATTGTGGCCAGGCAGACGGTACCGGTCTGGATTTCCATATCCGGACCGGCCGAAGAAGACCACTCAAATCCGCTGGCTGTCTTAGAATCCAGCTTGAGGTCCGCATATATTTCAAACGGGGCCTGGCCGCCAGAAAGGGCCTGCACCAGTTGCTGATTCTTCAGGACGCGCATCATGCCTCGGGTGGTGGCCGGAAAGTCGGATACATACGTGACCCCGCCCAGCATAAAACCGTATTCTTCTTGCTTGACGGTCGTCGGTGAGATCTGGATTTCCATGCCTGACTTGACGCGCTTGCCGTCTACGGCGGGGATGTAAACAACGGCTTCGAGATCCTTGACTTGCCGCCCGACCAGATCCAGCCGTAGCACAGGCACCCCGGCGGCGACCAGGTTGCCGGATTCGACCATCACTTCCAGGACACGCCCGGTATAAGGGCTAACCACCCGCGAGAGCAGGTCGTGTTCGTCTTCCAGTTGTTTAATCACCCGCTCGGCTTCGTTAATCCGAAACTGCCAACTCATGCTTTCCTGTGCATTTTGGTTGGACTTGGTCAGGGATTGGGACTGAATCCGTGTGAGTTGGCTCCGGTTGGCCTTGATCTCGTCTTGTGTTTTGTAGTACGCCTGCTTGGTACTGAGCAGCGCTTGTTTGGTGATCAGGCCTTCGGCCAGCAGATTTTCCTGGCTGTCGATTTTTTCCTTCAACCAGCCGAGCCGTTCTTCGGCAATAGCGATGCCCTCCTCCAGATTGGCCCGTTGCTGGCCCAGGTAATCGGACTGCAGCCGCAGGTCCTTGCTGCCGAACTGTTTGACCTTGGCATATTGGGTTTCCAACTCGCGTAAGTTGGCCCGGGCCTGTTGAATCCGCTCCCGGAGTTGCGGTTGGGCAATCCGCGCCACCACCTGGCCTTCCTGGACGTCATCCCCGACTTGAATGGCAATATCCGTCACTTGGCCAGCCCCCACGCTAACGACTTCAAAGACTCCACCGCTTTTGACGAGGATACCCTGCCCCTGCACCTTGGTCGGGATGCTACCAAAAAAGCTCCAGAGAATGGCCGTCAATAGCAAACCACCGACGGCTGCAAGGGCAATCCAGCCCTTCGGATCGGTGACATGCATGAGTTGATCCAGTTGCTCCGGCGAAGAAAGCCGTTGCAGGGATTTTTTTCGAAAGATGTTGCTGGACATGGTCAATCCTACGTTAGGGGATGCACGTTACTGGGCCGTTGCAGCAGGCAACGTGAAAAAGTCCGCCGCGTTTACCGCGACCTTGTTTCCGTCGGTTTGCAGGAGCGTTCCCGTCTCAAACCGCAACTGGATGAGGGCATTGGCATAGCGCTGTTGCCCGGCAATGTGGTTGAGCCGCACATCGGTTAGCCGGTCTTCAACCGTCATCACATCAATCAAGGTAGAAAGCCCCATCTGAAACTTTTTCTTCTCATTCTCGACCGCCGTTTGGTAGAGTTCAAGCGCCGCCTCGGAAGAGCGCAGTTCATAAATGCTCCGCTCCAGCCCTTTGAGTGCCACCCGCACATTGGCACGTATCGTGCGGTTCAGATCTTGCCCGGTGGTTACCTGTTGCCGGTAGACAGCTTCGCGCTGAATGGACAGACCATGCGCAGACCGGTTCTTGAAGGGAAAGGCATAGGTGAGCGTTGCCCCCATATTGAGGCCAGCTACATTATTGCCGAAGGGCGTAAAATAGGCTTCCAGCTCCGTTCCGGAGGTGACCCCGGCATACCCCAAATTAAGAGCGACGTTCAACTGGGGTTTGAGGATGTTTCGTGCTTGATTGAAGCGCACGCGTGCCGCCTGCGCTTCGGTTTGTGTGGCGGCCAAATCCGCTCGCCGGCGAAGGGCCAAATCCGTAAAAGCGACTTCCCGTACCCCCTGTTCGAGTATACCCTCATCGACTTCGGGAAACGAACTGCCGGGCGCGCCCAGGGTTTGCATTTTTTCGGGCGAAAGCCCCATCGCCAACCCGAGTTGTTGTGCACTCGCAAACGCCTGTTGTTCAGCCGAAATACGCTGCGCCGTTTTGGCCGCTAGGTTTGCTTCGAGCTGTTTGAGGTCGGCTGCCGGTCGTTCATCGGCGGCAATAAGCTGCTGCGTCTCTTCGAAAAGGGTCCGGGCACGGGCTTCGGATTCTTGAAAGGCTTCCAGGTTCTGCCATGCGGCCAGGTAGTTCCAGTAGGCCAGACCGGCTTGCATGACCATCTGGGCGCGGGTATGTTGAAGCGAGAGTAAGCCCGCTTCATAGTTATGCGCTGCGGCAAGCACTCCTGCCGTATTGACGTGTGTGCCTCGCCCTTGCAATAATGGAATGTTAAGGGCCAGGCTGGCGCTGGCATTGTTTAGGGTACCCCCCGTTGTAAAATCGTCCTGCCGCGTCATGCGCACCTGCGGGGTCAACGTCAGACCGGAGGCGAATTCTTTTTCAATGCCGATGGTGTAGGTGTTGGCATTGGTGGTAATGTTGAGAAACTGATTCGTCCCGCCCTGGGCCACCGGCGTGTGTTCCCGGCTTCCGGCAAACGACATAAAGACCTGCGCGTCGAATTGACCGGCTTCGGCCTGCCAGGCCCCCTCTCTGATCAAAACCTGATCTTCTGCGACGGCAATGTTGGGATTGGCTTGTAGCGCAACCTGAACGACCCGGTTCAAGTCGAGCGTTTGCCCTTGCATTCCCTCTAAACATATAAATAAGAGTATGGTTGTCAGTAAGGTACGTTTCAGCATAGACCTCGCTATTGAAAACTGCTTCATATCTGATGCCGGCCGGTCACATGGTGATAGAGTTCGGGCGTATCTTTACCCTGTTACCCAACCAAGCAATTCAAATACCGAAGCAAATCAGGGATTTACGTAAACACCTGTATCACAATGGAATGTCATTTATCCAGGCCCCGTCGAATAGATATCTCCTTCGGGTAGAATAGAGACGTACCTCTATAACCAAATACGGCCTCTGAATCATTGAACGAAGAGCAGGGAAGGCATTCGGTGCCCAAAGGCGAGGCGCAACAACCCGTATCCCATACCTGCTTGCCCCATAAACAGGCCGACGTCCTGATATGCCTTTTTCCGAATGGTGGGGGCATCAGTATGGGTATGCATCCGGACCCGTAGCCGTGCCATCGCATTCGCCCTTTGCTCCAGGTCGGCACAGGCCAAGATCAGCTCTACTTGCCCCATCGTCCCCAACCCAAAGGTAGCGGGTTTATCCGCAACGGCTTGGCCTATGCTCATAAGGGCCGCATCCAATGCCTCATTAAGGGGCGGATAGGTAAACGCACCAGGGGTTTTGCGGCGTATGTGTGCAACTCCTGTAACCCCATATCGCCAAGCGGCCAACGGATCGGCCGTTTTTAGTTTTTGATGTGATGCAAGACCCCGAATCCGTTCGAAAGCCAATGCCTCGGTGATGGCTTGCTGATAGTCTGTGCGTGCTTCTCCTTCATAGACACTGAGCCGCCCCAGCGCGTAGGCAATGCCCCCGATGCCATGCAGATAGCCTCCGTCGGATTGATCCCGCCCGCCCCAGATGCGGTACCCGGTCGGTTCATGAAGGCTCCGGGCTTGTAATAAATAGGCCCCTGCCCGCCGGGCCTCAGCCAATACCCAGGATTCCCGGGTCTGTTCATATAGCACAAGCAAACTCAACAGCAGACCTGCCGATCCCGATCCCCAATCGAAAGCTACATCTTTTTCATACACCGGAGCCGTGATGCAGGCTGCGAGGTGCAACGCCTCATCCAGCAAATCGGGGACCTTTAAAAACCGGGCTATACAGACCAAAGCATAAATGGACGATCCCAAACCTGTTCCCACCCCAAGGTCTACCTTCCGTGTATGCCGCAGTACAGCATCCAGTTGAGCAAGGTGATCTCGAACGGGCTGTATGGCCTGCAATGCAAGATCCCGATAGCCACGCTTTGGGCAAACGGCGTCCAACCCGGCAAAGAAGACCCCAATCCCGGGCGTACCATCAAACAGGGAGTGATTGGTCCGGGCGTACTGAAACGTTCGGGCCTCCGGTATATACTGCAGGCCATACCATTGCAGGTGGTGCTTCCCCCGTTTAACAGCTCGCTCTCTGATTTCCTCTGCAATGGCCAAAGCCTGATGCACCAGTGCCGACTCCGACCCTTGCGGTGTGGTCTTACATCCTGTGGTTAAGACCTGCACATCGAACCTGTCATGGCCCGGTGTCGTAGCCCGGCCAGCATACAACGCACCACGAATATGCCGACTTTGCACGGCACAATCTTCTTCACGCAAGGCATTGAAGTGGTGCTCAAGGTCTGCATACGCAGAGCGTGCAAAGCAATCCGAAATGGCCGGCCCCTCGGTTGACCAAAGCGAGGTGCCGCCCACGCTGGTCATAAACAAGGGAATATCCAGGCGGTGCAGCGCTTGTTGTTCCTGGTGGCAAATGGGCCAAATATTGGGCCGCTCTGTACAACGAAGCAGGGGTTTACAAAGTGACTCAAATTGAAGCGACCAGCGTATCCCGTCTTTCATAAAACGGGGGTGTAAGCTACGCTCCAAGAGGGCACCATAGAGCCGCGTATTCCGAAAGATAAATCGTACCGTTTTTTCTTTGAGGCGGCTAAGCAATCCACCGGGCCGTGTGAGCGTGGCACGGTGCTTCAACAGGAGCTGATACGTATGCACGAAGCCCTTTACCAGCACATCAACATACTGGCCGGGTTGTGTTCTTTTGCCTTCAAAGAAAGCGACGTTTTGGGGTGCTTCATGCGGAACACTACCGTATACGCGCTGCATATGGTCGGTATTTACCGCTACCCAACTCAGGGCCTTCAACGCACCGTCCACCCCCTCCGCCCCTCCAATGCCGCCCCTGTTGACTATGTGGCCGCCTTCGCCTACTTCCAGGCACGGCAATAAGCCGGTATCGAGCACCGTGTAAGGCGGCGGTTCTTCTGCACGGGCATGCTGGGTAGGCAAAACAAAGGTGGGCGCAGCCAAGGCTTCCAGGTCAATGAGCATCGGATACGCCCCTGCCGAAATCAGATTCCCTCTATGAAAATCGGTACCTCTGAACGCATAGATCAAACACATCACCATGCCGCACCGCGTATAATAATGGGTCACTTCCTCAGCAGACCTACAGGGTGCGGGTACACAATACTCAAGCCAGCCATAGGTGGATTGGTTCAATATGTTCAAAGGCCGCACTGGCAACAACCCACCTGCCGCATTCAACCAGGCCAATACCTCTGCAAAATATTGGTCCATTCCTACGGGCCGCGGCTTATAGACGACACACCTACCGTTCTCGAATTGTGGAATCAACACCGAACGCCCCCCGTTGTGGGGGTCTGACACGTCTACTGTAATGGCCTTAACCCTGCCTAACTTTTCGCCATCGTTAAATGTCTTTTCCAGAAGGGGCAAATCCTTTGCCATCCTGCCGACAAATTCTGCAACGGTATCGATCCAGAGTTGGACCGTAACAGCGCAAAGCCGCGCCACCATGCTGTAGGTCTGGAAAAATGCCCACAACCGGCCGGCCGTCATCTTCTTAATGAATGCGGTATAAAAGGTGTTGCTGCCTTTTGCCGACAGAAAGAACAGGGGGTTTGCGGAACGGAAGATGTTGAATTCTAAATAGAGACATTGTCCCCCAATCCTGCATAACCGGCGAAGCAAAGCGCGCTCAAGGGTTACGTGCGCCGCTTCGGTAATCATCGCATACTTAGAGCCAAGTGCTTTTTCGAGTTGCCTTCGGGCCACGCGTATGAACGGCAAATAGAGCACTTCAAAAGGCAAAGGTTGCCCAACATCTTGCACACGGTCGCTGGCCCCGCGCGCAAAGGTCGCTTGAAGCGATTTAGCATTGCCCCCATAGGCCGCCGTAAACAATGGTAACCATGCAGGCTCCGCCAACAGTTCCGGAACTACCTGATTGCTGCTACCAGTCGGCGCCGGTCTTACAAGGCCCTGGCTACCCCAATGAAGTCGTTTGCGAAAGGTGTGCTCGTCTACGGCGAGGGCCTTTTTCCATACCTCGGTAAAGGATTCCAGCGTACTCCCCCCCAACTCCTGTTCGGATAAGGTCGTTGTTTGTGAACGCAGCGAGTTGAGAGGTTGTGCCATGTGCTCAACGTGTGGGTCTCCCGGGCGGGTGGGCCTACCTGAACCCTACCTTCCCGTATACTGGTAGACCACTTTTCCGAAACGCGTTCGATCCATATAGGTCCGCGTTAGGAATGCCCCTTCCTGGCCGGCACTGTAAACCGAATCCACTACATGGTCAAACGCACCTTGCGCATAGTCCTCTACGGCTTGTTCCAAATCCTGGGTTAACCCCAAACAGTTGCCGCAAATGTTTAGGTTTTTCATGATGGCCGTCGTCATAACGGCATGCATATCCACCGGTGCCGCCGACGTATCTTTATCTTGCGCAAAATCTCCGACCAGGCCACAGGTGTAATACGAGCCGAAAGGCGCTAAAACAGTAACGGCGGCGGGGAGATGTAAATTAAAGAACGGATCAATGACGCTATCAAAAAAGCCCAGATTAGCCTTATAGGGATTCTCCGATTCCGATCCTTCCGTAATGGCTGAGGGCGATATTACCTTGTGAACGCCCAGGCTATAGAAGCGATCTGTGAATTGATGCGAGGTGGTCATTGCATACACCTGCGCTCCCGTTTTCCTTAATGCATTGATACAGGAAAGCGCCGTGTTTGACTTGGCCGAGGTAACCAGAACGCGCTGCCCTTTTTTGATCTTTGCTTTGCGTACAATGCTATAGGCCGTCTGTGCATTAATAGAGAAGCCCCCGGCAATCTCATCGGGCATATGTTCTGGAATTTTAACCACTTTGAACGCATGGGTAATCCGGAAGCGTTTGGATGCGATATTGGCTGCTACACCAGCCCGTGCCCCGTTTTCAAGCATGTACGATTTTTCATAATGGTTATTCCCGATCACGCGATCTCCAGGCTTGAGGTGTTGCACCTTATCCCCAACTGCAACCACTTCGGCGACAAAATCAGAGCCAATGCATGCATGCCGGTACCGAGGTTGTAATTGAAGCCGCAACAACAGACCCATATCCCGATAGTTCATTGAAAATGCTGCCGTCTTCAACAGAATGTGGTTTCTGTTTTCAGGCGTGTGCGGATCGAAAGCGGGCAGCTGCGAAGCCTCGGCGAGTCCGCACCGAACGCGATAGCGATAAATTGATACGTTTTGTGCTTGTTGATGAGGCAATGGAAGAGATCCCGGCCCTGAACCAAAGATGACAAAGTTATTGATCGACATAACAGAAAGCCGATGGTTTTGAGCAATAGTATACCGCCGCCGTGCCTGTATGCACCGCTAAAGAAATAACCTCCTCCGGCGGATGAAGCAACTGTTCAGGCAAACCCCATGAAGAGTTGCAGGAAAATGGGAGGCCTGATACGCCGGCAAGCTCACGCTGCCGGGAGACCAGGTGCCTAGGTACCCTTCGGTACGGACATGCGCCGAATCATGACGGCAACCCCTATGAAAATTAATCCGAGCAGCGCGAATTTCATATCAAAGACGCCGTCGTTTACGTAACCGATTATACCGGCGACAAAGAAAAGGAGGGCTGCAACGAAAAACAGCAGAGGAGTGATCTTTTTGGTCATGGTATAGTACCGTTTTGTTTACGTTGAACAGGTTTTATTGTGCTACTTGTACGACGTATCTACTGCTTTCCGTTTCCTGCGAAAGCAAAGGCCGACGTCGCCAGGCTTTGAAGCGTTTGCTGCGCAATAGGCGCTGCCTTACCGCTCTTTTGCTGTACGTTGCGGTGCTTCTTGGCCAACTGTCCTTGCCATATGGCATAGAGTTGTTCGTCCGTCAGGCTATCGAGTACCTGGCCGACGGCCTCAAGCCCTTCAGCCAGCACCGTACGAAGGTTCGCCTTTAAGCGTTCAGCATCCGATTCACCGATAAGTATCCCGGGAAGACACCGTCTGCCCTTGCTTGCTTTAAGCGCATGGGCCTTCACGATATCTGTAATGAATTGCGCAGCAGTAACAGCGACCTGGGCCATCGTCAAAGACAATGAATACGAGCTGGCAACCGTGTAATGCCAGGCCCCTGCAGGTAAATACAACACGTCACCCGGCTCCAATACAACCTCGTTCATGGATGCCATATCCGGCCGAGACACCACGTACCAGGGCATTTTTATGGCCGGATGTTGCATCTGCAATGAATAGTTCACATTGGTTACAGGAGAAGTGATGGCCGGGTAATCTGAGTAGTACCATTTTTTCGAGCCTTCAAGCTGCAAAATCCAGACGCTATGGTTATCAAAATGCACACCAAAGCCTTTGTTTGAAGGCGAAAGGTATCCGTTCAATTGGAACGTGCCGATATGCGCATAGGATTTGTCCAGTTCAGCCAAAAAACGCGCCAGGCCGGCATGCCCTTGCTCTAAGCTAGTGGCACAAATCGACAAACCGGCCTCGAAAAACTTGGGCGCATCTTCAGGTAATATCTGGGCCTCCTTATGCTTACCGTTATCATCTTGATACGTGGCCCGTACCAGCGGGCAACGAGGCAAGGTCCGAAAGTAGTCTTCGCGCGTGAACCGGAACGGAAATTGCTTCCCACGGGCCGGAATGTGCAAGACTTTCTTCTCCCAGTAAGATTCGAAAAACGTCCGTTCTCCTATGGGAGCAAGCAGTTGATTTAAGTAGGTTTGGTTTTCCATTTTTTGGCCTATCGTTTAGGTGTAACGCGGAGCTGCCATGTACAAAAGACTCGGGTATGCTTCAGGATACACGAGGCGCAGTAACATGTATCCAATCCCGGATAATCCCGAAGCGAAACCCACCGGCGCATGACCACGGGTGCCAAGCGCGTAGGAACCGGTACTGTGAGCTTTGGCGATGACCTGGGCCGTTACGCTGCGGGCGGCGTCTCTTAAGTGGGGATGACCAAGACGGGTTGCCGCCGTTAGCAGAAGATCGACGTGCCCCAGGGTGCCCACGGCCAGGCCATCGTATGTAGCCGGTGAACGCATGTGTAAGACCTGAAGGAGTTCGACTAACTCGATCCGAGCCTCGGGGTCCTCCAAGAAATACGGTGCCCCCAATGCGGTCATACCCATACCGGCCAGCCCGTGACTCCAGGCAAGGGTATCATCTGAAGCGGCCGCCAAGGAACGGCCTTGCCAGATGTATTTGAGCCCGTCATGTGCAGCGTCCCGATATCGGGAATCGCGACTCACGTGATAGAGTTGAAACAAGGCATGCGCAATCCCGGCGACCCCCTGCGCAAATCCGTCTTCGACCCGATCATGGCAGGTATGCCACACCTTAAGTCCAGATCCTGGATCCAGCCGGCGGTCTGTTAACAGTTGGTTACCCGCTTTTTTGGCCCAATCGAGCCAAACCACATCTTTCGCCACCTTATAGAGGGCAAGTAAACTTAATATCAGACCGGCCGTCCCACCCAAAATTCCGTCACCGGTCCTTTTGGCCAGCATACGCTCCGTCAGGAGCGAAGCGGCTTTTTTGGCGGCCGCCAAAAGGGTTGTATCCCCCAAATGCACAGCGACGTGTGTGAAGGCATAAACCAACGCACTACATTGGGACACGCCGTATTTCTGCCCACGTTCTGCCTGAGCCAGATGCGCAAAGGACTTCAGGTAACACTGCAGCGTATCGACGGTTTGCAGGGCAAGCGGTCTAAAACGGGGGTGGACCTTCGCCAATGCCGAAAGGAAAATAGCCACACCGCCAACTCCATGAGACAGGCTTGCATCTAAAACATCAACCGCATACCGACGGGCTTCAGGGACGTAGTTTGCCCCAAACCAGATCGCTTCCCCGGACGGTGCATGGTATGCATGTGCCACAATCTCTGCTCCTATTTTCGCGGCCTCATCCCAGGCCAGTGCCGGAGAAAACGAAATCGTTTTATGCGCCTTGCACGAGGTGTTTGCCGAACCGAAGGCTGGCGTCAACCCTCTGGCCGGATGAGCATAGATGCTCTCGCGTATGATCCGAACCTGAAAGGCGAGATCCGCAGCATCCAACCCGGCTAACCGAACCCGCACAGCTTCCAATGCACTGGTGTCAAACACATTGCGGACTACGGCCCCATTGCTCAGAAATATATCCTGGCTGTTCGATTGGGTCGAAAAGAAGGGAATGTCCAACTGTTCTAGGGCCTTTTGCTCTTCCCGTATCATCGGCCAGGCTTTAGGGCAGGCCTCCATATGCACCAGCGCACGGCTCAGTCCATCAAAGAAGATAGACCGCGCAACCCCGCAATGCAGATACCGAGCCGTACAACTGTTGACAAGCATTTTGCCATATAGGGATGTATTCCTGAACAGAAAACGCCCCCAATGTCTACCACCTTCGAACAAAAATGAATCGGTCGCCAAAAGCTGTGAACGCGCATTCATCAGAACGTGATACGTGTGCTCGAATCCTTCAACAAGTGCCCCAACCCACTTACGGGGCGGTACCACCTGGCCGTGGAGATGCGGCAAGTTGATTTGTGGCACGTCCGCAGGCCGCGCAACTACGCGCATGGCATCCGTATTCACATCCATCCAAACCGACCGCTGCTGACCTACATCGTCTGCCGCTGCCTCGCCAAGCGCACCAATATTTACGGTCCCGCCTTTATCCGAAAACTGGAAGCTGGGTAACATACTGGTTGCCATCACCGATTCCCGTCGTTTCACCCGCGCCCATAGTATGGCATCCTGCGCGGGTACCGTTCTGTCAAGCATCGAGAAACTGGGGCACAGCATAGATTCCATATCTATGAGTACCGGATGTTCGCCGGAGGCAATGATGTTCTCCTTGTGTAGATCGGTACCCTTAACGGCATAGACCATGCACAACAACATGCCAAAGCGCTGATAATACCGTTGCACTTCGTCAATGGTGGTACATGGTGTAGGTTCTACAAATTCCAACCAACCATATGTGGCGCGCGAGATATGGCGTAGCAGACGTAACGGAAGTAACCCGCCTTGGTCATTGATCCACTGCTTAAAGCGGGCAAAATACTGTTCCAGGTCCAGTGGCCGTGGTTTGTACACCACCTTAAACCGTTCATCAAAAGTGAGAATCAGTACAGATTGCCCGCCATTATGGGGGTCGGAAAGCCCCCCTTTGATATCCGTAACCTGATGAAACGGAGTGGGATGTCCAACACATGCATGCAGCACAGACCAATCGGCAACCAGCCGCTGCATGAATGTACGTTGTGCCGCTATCCAAAAGGTGACAACCTGAATACACAAACGGGCTGCCACAGGGTAGGACGCCATCAACGTATAGAACAATCCACCTTGCAATTCCTGAAGAAAGGCCCGGTAGTGATGATCTGTTACCGCCTCCGGTGGATCAGATAACAGAGCAGCTTCGACGCCCCCCTGCCGACCGGCCTTAAAGCGTGTAAATGCCTGAAAGAGGATGTTGATATTGATCCGAATGAGCCGGTTCAACAACAAGCGCTCCAATTTAACAGACGCGGTGCTGCTCAAAACTTCCCGCCACCCCCCGTCCTGGTAAAGCGCACGACGGGCATACTGTAAAAAGGGCACAAAAAGCTGATCAAAGGGTCTCGGCTTTTGTCCCTGAATTGCAACATCCGGTTTGCTTTGCCCCAGGCGTGTGTAGATCGCCGCCATCTCCTCTGCGCTGCGCCCCATAATCTCTTCGAATGCGGACACCCAGGCACAGGCTGCTGTATTCAAGGGAATAGGTTCCGCCTGAAGGGCGCGCTTGATCTCTGCAAGAGAATAGCCATCCCACGCCAACCGACGCTGGAATATGGGCGCTTTGCTCCCTGCCACGCTTCGCTTCCACTTGAGCAACAGACCTTCGACCGCCTTGTTCTCATCTGGGGAATGCGTTGCTACAGGAGGCATCACAGCCAAACGCTCCCATAGTGATTGCGCTTTCAGGGCTTGTTCCAACATTACTACGCGGGTTGGATAGCACTTGGTTTATACGAAGATGGGGCATAGAACATGTGATGCTCTATGCCCCTTTCTCTTGCGATTTCCGGGCTTAGTCTGTGAAGATGTAGCCAATGGTAGCCACGACGCTGGCCACGCTCGTCCAGAACAAGATGTCCACACCACCGGCAACGGCTTCGAGTTCTTCTTCCGTCAGTTCCGCAGCATCTTGGAACGGCGGCACCACGATGGTCGCGTCTGCTTGATTTTCGACAAACTTGATCTCAATCGTTTCAGGCAGTTGATTTCCCGTATAGCCATAGATGGCTTCACGTGGATTTTCGAGCAACTGACCCCGGAATTCCATGTCGGTTGCCGATTTCATCAACAGGGCCTGAAATTTTTCCTGGTGGCGTTCGCTCACTTGCCCATTTTGCGTACTCATGATATATCCCTCAAGAGTTTGGTTTTTTATGGAAAGGTCTTATCCGATTTGATCAATCAAACCATGCGTCGTAAACAGCCAGCGTGGCAGCCGAGAACGTCAACCAGCTAACGATATCTACGCCACCGGCAACGGCTTCGAGTTCTTCTTCGGAAAGCTCAACCGACTGATCCTGGGGATCAGGCAGCACGATGGTCGCATCGGCATGGTTTTCAATGAATACAACGTTGAGGTCTTCACGCACCTGACGACCGCTAAACTCAGACAGAGCAGCCCGAGGGTCGGTGAGCAACTTTTGCCGGAATTCCCAATCGGTAGCAGAACGAGCGAGAACAGCCTGCAGCCTTTCCTGACCTTCCGTAATAGCTTCAGGATGGTCTTGCATGTAGTTGGAAATGTCTTTGATATCCATGATCAGAGGATGTTTGGGGGTTGGTTGAATGGAAAGGGTTACACGAAAACCATTTCCTTTTGGTGATGCCTGCCTAAACGGCAAAAGGCATGCCTCTTTTTTTTGCCCTATGCATAAGTATATATTATCAATAACTATATAAAAAATGGAAACAGAAGAAATAGAAGCAGGGTCCTACTGGATATAGAGTTCTTCTTCGGAACAAGCGCTTACGCTAACCCATACTGTGCACGCAGCTGTACAGATAGGCTTTTGCCTCCACCTGATTGGGCGACCAAGATACCTTGACATGATTGACCCGCTTACTGACCACGGTCGGCCAGAATACATGTCGAAACTGCTTTCGCTTCACACCGGGCCATTCAAGTAGCGCATCCCGTTTTTCGGGCATGCAGAGGTTGTGTTCGACGAGTGCATCAAGCCATGCCTTTTCCTTAAAATTTCCTTTTCGCTGTGATGAACGATTGAATAAAAACTCCAGCCCTATACGAGGATGACGTTGCTCCCACACGTCGAGATGAAGCATTGCCGGAGGTACCCTTTCCAGCTTCTTACATAGCGCTCTGGTTTCATCAATGCCCTGCCCCCCTACCCGGCAAAGATATGCATAAATTTGTGATGGGGCGATCTGTGTGATACAGAGCCGAACGGCTGGCTCTGACCGGGCGATCATGCATCCGACATAAGCCAAATGCGCTTCCTTGGGCATTGCTTGCAAGCAGGTCAATAGCCGAGACCGGACGCGGGCCGTTACCAGGGGTCCATACAATACGTCCAATACATCGTCTGTAACGAACCTAAGCAATTTTTGCCTGGGCACATACCCCTGGGGCCGAATCCCGACAAACACGCCGGGTACAGGGAGTGTGCTGCCGGATTCGGCAATATCAAATTCCAGCAGTATTTTCTCGCCCAGTTGCCCCAACAAGGACGCCTTATCTGAAAAACGGTGATACAGTTGATGAATCGGCTTCCACGAGTTCGGATACGTACCGCCTTCGTTCTCCGGCAGCAAGCCCTGTCGGCTCCCGAGTTGTTTGTAACCTATACGGCTGGTGTCAAAACTCAGATCTACCCTTTCTTCCGGACCTAACCTCGATTCGAGATAGATACCTCCGGCAAGGTGAGCGGAGAGGTATTGTGCCGTCTGTAGAAATCGCTCTTTTGCCCCGGTAGATACAAGGGCCTCGGGCAACTCGGGGACAAGTGTTTCCAGCGTGTCAGCAAGGGTAAACAGCATGATGATTTATGAAAAAAGGATTGGACTCGAAAAGCCCAATCCTTTGAAGTGCACAAATGGTTACGCGGAATCAACCAGTCACCACGGACTCTCATAATCGCCCCCGTATCCGCCGGTTCCACCGGCCGCTGCTTCGAGTTCGTCCAGGCTGAGTTCATCCGCCTCGGATTCGGTGGCTTGTACAACAGGATCAGGCAAAACAACCATCAAGTCAACGCCTGCTGGCTTCTCGGCGAAGTGGATTGTAAATCCTTCTGGTACCTCGATCCCGGTGTGTTCTTTGATCGCTACGGCAGGATCTGACTTCAGGCGAGCACGGAAGTCGGCATCCGACGCAGCACGATCCAACACCTGTTGTAGGTAAGGGTGTGCGTCACGCATAGTTTTATTTTGGATTTAGCCGTCGAACGCACCGAAGGGTGACTGATCGGCCCGAACGTCCACGTCCCAGGCACGCGCCAAACCGCCTGCCACCTGATCCAACTCTTCCTCCGTCAATTCCAACTCATCAGGGGCTGCTACTTTTTCGTATTTAGTGACCGTCACAACATGTTTGCGATATTGGACGGGGGGCAGTACTGCGATTGTGCTTTTCATGGATCTTCGGATAGTATGTCCGATGGGCACCTTCAGCAGGCATCGACCGGAATTAAAAGGTCGGGTTGGGAGGCAAGATCACAATAGGTGGACGTGGATCCGTCTTTATTTCCTTAACGGGTATGCCCGGGGCCGAGTGCGGTACGAAACAACCACCTGAGGCTTGCTCCAGGTCTTCGCTGCTCAGTTCGGCTTCTTCTTGTGGCTCTTGGTAATCGCGGTTTTCGTCGCTCATAACAGGCTCGTAGGTTAATCGGATGAGAATGACACCTTATTCAGTGGGCGGAGACCAAACCGGGGGAATCTTGATCGGATCAGGAATGCATCCACCGTCTCCACCGTGTACGCCGCCGGCGGCCTGCTCCAATTCCTCGTCACTAAGTTCGGCTTCTTCTTGTGGCTCTTGGTAATCGCGGTTTTCGTCGCTCATGGCTGTGTAGGTTGGGGTTAGTAAGCAGATAGGGTAATGTGTACCCTATAACCCCTGCGAAATGTGCGCCAAAAAAAAACCCTCCCTAATTCAAATGCTTCACAAATAACTATTTACAGCCTGGATTCCTGGTTTACCAATAGAGCAATACCCCTTCTGGCCCACATCTGTCAAATACTTATTATCTTTAGACTAAGCGGCCTAAACATGATGTGCAAGTGAATAGTGTGAGCGCTCTATTTTTTCGGGCTTGAGGCGGTGGTGGCGCAGGAAATCCATGAACTTCAGGTATTCGGATTCCGGGATGCCGAAGTCCGGGAGCAGACATTTATAGCTCCCTCCGCTGCGTTGCAATCCGGCCTGAATGATGTGGCGCACTTCGGCCCGGTTTATTTCTCGTTCCAGAAACGGCCGCCGGACCACCTCCCAAAATGAATTACCTTCGACCAACATTTGCTCAAAGCGTTCTTGGGCACTTTGCAAATAGGAATACCCGCCGGCGGAAACGGGGGCCGATTGTTTTTTTTCTATCTCCTCCATGATATGCTGCGGCTCAATGGTTTGCCCATTACTCAGGCAGTATCCCATGTCTACCACACCTTGAATCTCGCGGACATTACCCGGCCAATGATAGCTGGTGAGGTAGTTAACGGTTAGCGGAGAAAACCGTTTGCGGACATCGGTTTCGAGGGCCAGGCGATTCAGGTAATAGTCGGCGATGTGCTGCCAGTCATTGCCGCGTTCCCGGATGGGTGGAATACGTAAACGGAGATAGCGTAACCGGTAGTACAGGTCTTTCCGAAACGTCCCCTCTTGCACCATTTTTTCCAGGTTACGATTCGTAGCAGCGATCATCCTAACGTTGACGTAAGACACCCGCGTACTGCCCAAAGGTTTGATCTCACCTTCGCTGAGGGCACGCAACAACATGGCCTGGGCTTTTAAGGACAATTCCCCGATTTCATCCAGAAACAGTACGCCTTCATTGGCTTCCTCAAACAACCCGCGGCGGTCTGAAGTCGCTCCGGTATAGCTGCCTTTTTTGTGCCCGAACAACTCACTTACGAGGAGGTTGTCGTCCTGATATTGGGCCGAGTTAACGGTCAGGAACGGCTTGCCCCGGCGCTTGCTAAGGAGATATAACGACCGGGCAAAGGCTTCTTTTCCTACCCCCGTTTCACCGGTAATCAGAACGGGCTTGTCGACGAGGGCGTATTGTTTCAGCTTGGCCTGGGCTTCCAGAAATTTGGGGTCCATACCAATCAGGAGCAGGGCGGCCTTACGCACCCAATACTGTTGCGATAATTGCCGCAACCGATAGGCCATTTCAGACAAAGCAATGTGGCTCATCTTTCTCTTGTATTTTCTCAATAATTAACGACACGCCACCAACAGACAATTCGGTGTGATGATGAGGGGTTTGTGTATCGGGTAAGGGTCTTAACACCGTACGAGGTACACATAGTGTACAGCCTCTATTTCACGATTCCTTGAGACAGGAACCACGTGCTACCTATGCCTTTGCCGTGCCGTCCTATGACAGATGCCATAACCCCAGGCCAATAAAAAAAGGGTGGGCATTCACGCTCAACCCTTTCATAAGCCACCCAAACCAGTAAACAACTATACCCGGGGAACCAGGCTACGCTGCCACCCCCACCGAACGAGTTCTTCCCTGGACTTGAGGGCCAACCCGGCGTACACTTCGGCCAGCAAATGCTTTACCTCGGCAAGGGGCCGCTGCATCTGGTCGGCGATGTGGGCATCGCTGTAGCCCAAGGCCACCAGACCAATGAGCCGACGGCGCACAGGCGTCAGGATGCCCTGCCATCCATTGATGGGCGCCCCGCCGATATGCGTTATCGCCCCCCGGACGGATGAACTCAGTACCCCCCGTGCCCCGCCAGCCACCTGCACAACAGCCTCAACAATTTCCCGAAAAGGGTCTTCCTTGGATAAGTATCCAGCAGCTCCATGTGCCAGCATCTTAAACACGGTATGCTGGTCACTGAAGTTGTTGCTCAGGCCCAGCACTTGTAACCGGGAACCTTCGGCGTACAGGTGTTGCATCACCTCAATGCCGTTCATCACCGGCATGTCAATATCGAGCAACAGCACATCCGCCGGCTGCCGTTGAATCAGGTCCAGGGCCAAGGCACCATTCGCGGCTTCCCCAAGCACCACCATTTCGTTGCTGCCGGTGAGCATACGCCGCAACCCCGCCCGTGTACCGGCATGGTCATCCACCAGCAATACACGGATGGGTAATGGATTAACGTCAGGGGTAGCCTTCACGGTGGAATACAGTTAGGATCTGGTAATTACAGGGCATACGATGCAATACCCTGTTACCATCTTGATCTTTTGTAAATAGCGCCAAGTATAATGTTAGGACTTACGCAAAAGTAGTGATTTTGCAGTAAACTATTGCATGTTCAACGTTCATCCCCGAACCCTCATGACACGCTTAGATTATTGCCAATTTCTGCTCTCGACGCAGATCAACTATACACTAACCTACTTTGCCGATCACGCTAAACGCTGGAGTCACGATACCATTAATCGGTATCTCTCAGATGAGAAGATCACCCCGCGCTTGGTGTGGGATAATGTCAAAACCGAAGTCGTGCAAGATCGTGATGGCTATCTCGTCTTTGATGATACCGTTTTGGACAAAAACCATAGCCATGCCATCGCACTGGTGCGTCGGCAATGGAGCGGCAATCGCAAGCGGGTTATCAAAGGCATCGGTGTCGTTACCTGCGTCTATGTCAACCCGAAACTAGACCGTTTCTGGGTGATCGACTACCGCATTTATGCTCCTGAGACCGATGGCAAGACCAAACTTGATCACGTGCAGGAGATGCTCAAACAAGCGCATTTTCACAAACGTCTGGTCTATTCAACGGTTTTAATGGACGCCTGGTATGCAACGATGCCGATTTTGAAGTTGATCGAACGACTGGGCAAGCTCTACTACTGCCCGATTAAGGGGAATCGACAGGTGAGTCTCTCTGCTGAGCTTGCATATCAGCGGGTTGATAGCCTGATATGGTCAGGCCAATCGGAAGGCATGGGTCAGGTGATTCATCTCAAGAAGATGCCCAGCGGGCATCAGGTACGCCTGTTTCGGATCGTGGTCTCAACCGACCGCACGGACTACATCATTACCAATGATGTGGCTCAAGAGTCCAAGGAAGTCACCGAAGAGGTCTGTGGCTTTCGCTGGAAGATTGAGCAGGCGCACCGCGAAGTTAAACAGACGACGGGTATCGAACGTTGTCAATGTCGCAAAGAACGGATTCAACGCAACCATATCGGTTGCGCGATGCTGGTTTGGGTTCGTTTGAAAGCATTGGCAACCGAGTTCGGTACGACTATCTATGCACTCAAACGCGAATTATTAGCCGACTACATGATTGAACAACTACGTAATCCAACCCTCAAAATGGCGTTGGCTGCGTAAGTCCTAATGTATTAAAGAAAAGCCGGATATACGACTCAAGGGGGGACGTATATCCGACTTAACGCCGACCCGTATTTATTTCTGTAGAATCATTTTCCGTGTTTGCACGAAACCGCCCATCTCCACACGCACGAAATACATGCCGCTGGGTACGACGGAGCCGTTCGCATTCCGGCTGTCCCACTGTACCTGATACAGGCCCGCAGGTTGATGGCCGGTAGCGAGGATCTGTACCACCCGGCCGGCGGCATTGTACACCTTAACGTCAATCTGGCCTTGCCGTGCGAGGGTGTACCGAATGGTCGTGGTCGGATTAAAAGGGTTGGGATAGTTGGCGTGCAATTCGAATGCCGGGGTTTGCACCGTTGTAGACATCTGCATTACGGTCCGCTCCAGAGCGGTTGCTTCTTTGCATCCCCAGAAGCAACCGCCTGTATCACTACCCGTACCGCCACCGGGTTTTTGGGCCACACTGACGGTGGTCATGCCCAGGGTCAGAATAATAAGGACAAGGCCTGCTTGGCGCCTAACCGAAGAAGGGGAATGAGACATGGTTACTGTGGTAAAGGGTTGAGAGGTTCGCTCAGGCTGTAGCCGTACACGATCATGCTTGCTGCAGCCATTGCAAGGTTACTACAGAACAGAAGTGCCTCCATGATGCGGTCACCTTAGTGCCGCTATGCTTTCTTCACACAAAATGAGGTCCTTTGCCATAGCCCCCTATGACATTTGCCTTAGGTACCGGTCGTGCGTTCAATCAGCCGTCGCTGTGTGGCCCATTGGATGGCTTCTTGCCGCTTGTTCACGCCGATCTTGAAGAAGATGTTGGAGAGGTGCGCTTTCCGGAGTGTCGTTTCTTTCATGCCCAACCGTGCCGCGATTTCGGCATTCGGCAGGTCGATGATTTGCAGGATTCGCTGCTCCGTAGGCGTTAGCCCCAGGCGTGCCAGTTCTTGCTTGCGGCGCATCTCGGCCGTGAGTTCCTCGGGGTCAATCCAGGCCCGGCCCTCAGCTGCCCAGCGGATGGCCAACACGAACATTTCGCGCTCGGCTTCTTTGGTCAGGTAGCCGATGCTACCCGCCTCCAGGATATCCCGCAGGTACCACCCCTTGTATACCGTCATCAGAACGACGCGCACATCAGGGTGTTTTTTCCGTATGATCTTCACCAGGTCCAACCCACGCAGGTCCGGCATTTCGATGTCCGACAGCAGGACGTCTGGCTGGTGTTGATGCACCAGGCGCAGCGCCTCTTTGCCGTTCCGGGCCTGGCCGACCACTTCAAAATCTGCCTCCTTATCCAGCCAGCGTGCAACCCCGGACCGTACCACGCCGTGATCGTCTGCAACCACAACACGTATCTTGTCTTCAAGGGGGTCCATGCCCATAGAGGTGATGCTGTTACGCGTTCCCGATGTGTATGGTGGGAAAGTGGAATATACTGGTTGAAGCGTGATATCCCAAACAACTTTTTTCGGTTATTTCAGGCGGTCACGTTTGCTTCTAGACCAGCGCTACGTACTCAAAGGGCCGGTCTCAACCGTGAGTTTGGTCCCGTCCCCCGGGGCAGAACGAACCTTGAGCTCTCCCCCGATGTTGCGGGCATGGGTTTCGGCAAGCAACAGGCCGTAGTTTTGTTTGCCCCCCAAGGCAATGAGACGTTTGGGTGGGCTAAAGCCGCGCCCATCGTCTTCCACTTCCAGGACCATGCGCCGCCCAGCCCGTTTGAGCCGAACCCATACCTGATTGGCCTCGGCGTGCTTGACTACGTTGTTCATGGCTGTCAGGTAGATCAGAAACAAATACCGACGTGCATGGGATGGCAACTCATCCTCTTCAACCTCCAGGTCCAGATGAATCTTCAGCGTCGGGTTTGCCGACTGAAACATCGAGGCATGGGACCGGACGGCAAAGGCCAGGCCGTACCCAAAGTTCGGCATCTGGAGCGTGCCGCAAACGTTCCGAAGTGATTTTCGGACGGCCAGCAGCGTATCCCGCACATCGTCTACACGCTCCGTGGCCTGATCCGGCAGCGCATAGTCGTACAGTTCTTCGAGCACAAAGCGGAGCCCAACGAGGTCGGCCAGGGGGCCATCGTGCACCCAACTCGCCAGTTCCTCTCTTTCCTTCTGTCGAGCCTCCTCCAAGGCTTCTTGCTGCTGTTGTTGCACCCTGCGCTTGCGGCGTTCCCACAGGTACAGGACACTCCAACCCAACCCCAACACCCCGAGTACGAGGGCCAAACGAACATACACACGCTGCCACCAGGGTATGGGAATGGATAAGGTTAACGTGGCCTCGGTCGATATGCCGTTGCTGTTGATGCCCCGAATGTGCATGACCTGCTCGCCTACAAATCGGCCCAGTGACCCAAACGTTTCATTGCCCCGCTGACAGGCAATCCAGCCCGTATCCCGATCTCCTACACGATAGAAACAGCGGTTTTTTTCGGGGTGGACATAATCCATCACCTTGATCTCCATCGGAAGCAGGCCTTGCAAGGTGGCACTCTCAATCCGCGCCGATCCCTGATACAGCCAGCCGTTGTTGGTTTCAATCAAAAGAGTCGGAGCGAGGGGGGCATTAAAATCCGTTGGGTTGATTTCATTCAGACCTCCTACCCCGCCGAGCAAGAGGGAGCCGTCAGCCAAGCTGAACTGTGCGTTCTGGTTATAATACGGCAGGGCCCCGCTGAATCGGTTGTAGGTTATGACGGCTTCCGTTGCCGGATCGAACACCGCCAGCCCAGATTCAAAGAAGGTCATCCACAACCGCCCTTCAGCATCCCGGTGCAGGGCGCTCACAGCATTGCTCGGCAACCCATCCGCCTGGGTATACCGCAAGGTCTCGCCCGTTTGAGGGTCCAACCGGACTAGCCCACCATCAAAGGTACCCAACCACAACTGCCCTTCGGCATCCAGGGTCTGGGTCATGATGAATTCCCGCAACAGGGGTTGCTCAGATCGATAGGCCGTATGCCGTCCCGTCCTGGGATCGAAGGTGTTCAACCCGCCCGTGCTCCCAATCCAGAAAGTCCCATCGGTATGAGGTACGATGTTCAGGAGGTAGTTGCGTTTTCCCTCGGTACGGGGTTCGGCCCAGAACCGCGTGAAGGTTTCCGTGGAAGGCGTAAACCGCACCAGCCCCGCGCCGTTGGTCGCCAGCCATAGGTGTCCCTCCGGATCGATGTGAACATCGTAAATGGTATCGTAAGTGCTTCTGTGGTTCGGTACGGGCGGCAAGACGAAAGGCGTAGCCCGCCCTGAAGCAGGGATAAACCGAATCAACCCAATGCCGGTCCCTAGCCACAGGACCCCAGAGGCCTCCTCGGCTATGGCATAGACGTTTACCCGCCGATCCGGGTCCGGATGCAAAACATATCGCACCGGGGCGGCATCCGGACCATCCACCCGGATCAGGCCGGACAGGGTGCCCAACCATCGTGTCCCGTCAGCCGTGGCATGGACGGCATAGACACCGACGTCTTCCTCACGAAGCCCCAGGGTGGCCGCATCGAGCCGGTACCGTCCAAAAAAACCCTGTCTGAGGTTGAGTTTATTGAGCCCCCCGAGGTCCGTCCCAATCCACAACATGCCCCGCGCATCGGAATGCAACACCCTTACATGGTTGTTGCCGAGGCTGGACAGATTGGTGGCATCGAAAACGTGTTGCCGCAGGATGCCTGCCGCCCGATCCATCTGATACAACCCCTCCCGCATAGTGCCGATCCACAGGGTGCCCTGGGCGTCAAAGGCCAAGGCCCACACCGCACTTCGCCGACCCATAAGCCCAAGCGGAACGGCCTCAACCTGTCCATCATTCGGATTGAGGGTACAGAGGGCGCCCCCCCCCTCGGAATCGACCATGCCCACCCAGAGCCGTTGCCCATCCGAGGCCAGCGCCCGAACAACGGCCGTAGCCGTCCCGACACGATAGGGCGTGAGGTTACCCGTTTCGGGGTCTGCCTGATACACCATCCCATCAGCCGCCCCAAGCCACAACCGCCCCTGCCTATCCTGATGAAAAGTGTACACCATACCGGGCGTCTCCCCTGCCTGACTCAGGGTCAAAAAGGCTTCCGTCTCCGGATCGAACCGGTAGAGGCCACCGGAAATGGAACTGACCCAGGCCTTTCCATCGGTATGCACCTGGAGGGCCGTAATGAATTGCCTCGGCCCGTCAGTCTGAATTGATGACGGCATGAAATGGGTGAACGTGCCCGTTTCCGGATCAAGCCGGTCCAGTCCGCCGCCGTCCGTACCCACCCAGATGTGCCCGTCCGGTCCCTCTGCGAGGACGTTGACATCGTTATGGGCAAGTGAGTTGGGGTCGCCGGGATCACGCCGATAGGATCGAAAATGGTAGCCGTCGTACCGGAGCAACCCTTCATGCGTGGCCAGCCAGAGCATCCCGAACCGATCCGTCAGGATATCCTTGACGGTGTACCCGATTTCGTCTGCCCCTACACGGTCGAAACGCAGATCGGGCTGGGCCGATGCATCGACCGGCATCATCCCCAGGCAGATCGCTGCGGCCAGCGCCACCTGCATCACGTATTTCTTTATATCGCACATGCGCAAAGGAAACATTGTACGTCCCGAAAGGTTGTTCAAAGTCGGCAAGCACAAAACTATGATCCTCTTCCTCTCTGACATTCACCTGGGCCGTGGTACACCCACCAGCGAACGGCATCTGGAGGCCGAGTTGATCGCCTTTTTACGCGCCCAAGAACCTGAAGTGGAGGCCCTCTACCTGATGGGGGACGTGTTCGATCAATATATTGAATATCGCCATCTGGTACCCAAAGGATTTATACGCTTCCTGGCCTTACTGGCCGAATGGACAGACCGGGGGATTCCCGTCACCTGCTTTGCGGGCAACCATGACCCCTGGCACCAGGACTATTTCGAAGAGGAACTCGGTATTCGCGTCATTATGGACGACCTCCTCGAACCCATTTCGGGCCGAACCGTTTATATGAAACACGGGGACGGGGCTGATGGAAACAAACGGTATCGCCTGCTGAAACCCATGCTGCGTCATCCCGTACCCGTTACCCTATACCGAGGCCTTTTACCCGGCGATCTGGGCTTTCGGCTGGCGCGGTGGTACAACCGGCGTTTCGGGCACAAAGCCATCCGCTGGGACCGTGTAGAGAACCTGCGCAAACATGCACGTAAAATGCTATCGACCCATAAAGCAGACCTCGTTGTGATGGGCCATGCCCATCATCCAGAGTGCACGTGGTGGCCGGAAGGAACGTATCTGAACCCAGGTAGTTGGCATTTAAATCGTACGTTTGGCCGGCTGGACGCGCACGGCCCTAACCTGTTGCACTGGCACAAAGGTGCCATCCATCCCGTAACTTCTTCCATCAACCAACCTTCGCCCCATTAGGTCGATGTCAGAACAGTACACTGAACAGGAATTGCAGGCGTACTTTGGCAACCGCACGCACCGGCATCAGCAGCCCCCTGCCCCGGAGCCTCCACCTCCGCCGTCACCGGATGAGGTCATTCGCAAACGTGCCTGGACCCTCGTAGGGGCCATGGGCGGTCTGATTTTGCTGGTTGGCCTCGGCATCGGGATCTATTTGCTGACGCTGCTCGACGAATTGCCGTCCATTGAACAACTCGAAAATCCAGACATCAACCTCTCCACCATCGTCTATACGGCCGACGGTGAACTCCTCACCCGGTTTGCCCATCAGGACCGTACACCCGTCCCCCTGGATTCGGTCTCCCATTTCGTCGTCGACGGACTGGTAGCTACCGAAGACTACCGCTTCTATGATCACTGGGGGTTTGATCCCTTCCGGTTTGCATCCGCCGTGGTCAAAACACTTTCAGGAGACCGACAGGGCGGCTCGACCATCACCCAACAGCTGGCCCGGAACCTGTACAAAGAGGTCGGCAATGAAACCACCATTACGCGGAAGCTCAAGGAGCTGATGACGGCCATCCAGATCGAACGCAATTATACCAAGCGGGAAATTCTGGAGATGTACCTCAACACCGTTCCGTTCGGGTATAATACCTACGGCATTGCAACGGCCTCCCAGACCTACTTCAACAAAAACGTCAAAGACCTGAGCCTGCCCGAATCCGCCCTGCTGATCGGGATGCTCAAGGGGACCTCTTTGTACAACCCACGCCGACACCCGGAACGGGCCACCCGCCGCCGCAACACCGTCATTAACCAGATGGTCCGCTTCGGAGACCTGCCTGCCGATGTGGCCCAGCAAGCCAAGGCGGATACCCTGAAACTGGATTTCAGCCCGGTGACCCACACCAACAATTTCGCGCCCTATTTTGCTGAGCACGTGCGGCTGTGGATGCGCAAATGGGCCGAAGACAACGGCTATGACCTGTACACGGACGGCCTGGTGGTGCATACCACCCTCGACTCCCGCATGCAACGCTTGGCCCAAACCGCCGTGGCACGGCAACTCAAAGGACTACAAGCCGTGGTAGATGTGGACTGGAGCCCAGCCCGCAACAAAGTGCGGAGCTACTTTGAAACCGGTTCTTTCGTGAAGGTCAAAGAAGCAGAGGACTTTGAACCATTCAGCGTGTTCTGGCAACGCAACGAGGACATCCTTGATGATATGATTCGGGAGTCCGGCAACTATCGCAACCGCGTCCGAAACGGCACTTCCCGACGGCAAGCCCTGGCTGACCTCAAACGAGACGAGGCGTTCATGGATTCGCTCAAAACGGCCAAATCCCGCCTGGAAGCCGGGTTCGTAGCCGTGGACCCCACCACCCGCCACATCAAGGCCTGGGTCGGCGGACGCGATTATACGGTCGACAAATACGACCACGTGGCGATTGCCAAGCGGCAACCCGGCTCAACATTCAAGCCGTTCCTGTACACGGCTGCCATCGACAACGGATATTCCCCCTACTATACCCTCCTCGACGATAGCGTCACAATTGAAGTACCAGGCAGCGACCCGTGGAGCCCCGGCAACTCAGGCAAAAAATTTAGTGGCCGGTACCTGACGCTGCGGCAGGGGTTGTCTACCTCTACCAATTCCATTGCCGCCCGCCTGGTCTCGGAAATCGGTGGTCAGCAAGTGGCCAACTATGCCCGGTTGATGGGCGTGAGCAGCACCCTGGAGCCCGTGTTCTCCCTGGCCCTCGGCACCAGCGATGTATCCCTGTATGAATTGGCCAACGCCTACGCCACACTCGCCAGCGGCGGACTGTACGGTGACCCGGTCATCATCACACGTATCGAAAACCGCAGTGGTACCATCCTGGATGAGTTTTTCTCGGAACCCCGCGAGGTGCTTTCCGAATCGACTACCTACACAGTGCTGGATATGATGCGGGCCACCATCGACTCCGGCACCGGGCGGCGCGTTCGGGGCATGTTCGGCGTGGAAGGCGACTTCGCCGGAAAAACCGGCACGACCCAAGGCGGTGCCGACGGCTGGTTTATGCTGATGCACCCCAACCTGGTCATGGGCTCGTGGGTCGGCTTCAACGATCGCCGGGTGGCCTTCCGAAGCGACTGGTGGGGGCAAGGCGCACACAACGCCCTTTTCGTCGTCGGAGACTTTATGAAAAATGTTCTGGACGAGCAAGCCCTCTCCCACCCCAATGCCCGATTTACACCGCCGGAGGGTTACATGATACCACTCCCGCTACCGGATGCCAACGATGCCACCCTCGAAAAGAAAGGCGGAGACAAGAAAGGCCGCATCGGGTGGTAAAGGTAGTTCGTATTGCATGATACGTGTTGCCTGACTTCGAACCGTTCATCACCGGCCGGCTCAACGAGTAAGAAAACTGGGGCCGGCCCGTTGACCTCGAACAACTCCCCGTCGACTCCCTGCTCCTCTCCGACGATTAGGCCAATGTGGTTACCGTATCTCATACACGGGCTCCTGATACCCGCACAAACGGCGTTTGTCGGGCAGCCCGACAAATGTCGTGTTTTTAGTGTACGGATGCCCCGTGTTGCGTGGCGTACAGATACGTATTTTAGGATATGCTTCGCCCTCTTCTCTGTACGACGTCACGCATTATGGCTACCCGACTGCTGTCGCTTTGCTTGCTTTTCGGTATGCAGCATACCCTTGCTGCGCAGAACCTCACGTTTATGCCGCTCGGCACCGGCTCCGACGATTTCCCGACCCAACGGATCACGGCCCTGACCACGGATCAGGACGGGCTGCTATGGTTCGGGACGCAGGAAGGACTGTACCGATACGACGGTCAACTTGCACGCCCCTATCGGTTTGATCCAACGGATTCGACATCCATCTCCAGTAACTTTGTAACCGCGCTGTTTGAAGACCATGCAGGCTATCTGTGGGTGGGCACCTACAACGGCCTCAACCGCATGAACCGCTACACCGGCACCTTCGAGCGCAACATGCTGGAAGGGCCGGGCGAAGAACCACCCATTGTATGGGCTATCCAGGAAGCCGCCGATCAGTCCCTTTGGTTCGGCTCCAAAATCGGCCTTTATACGCTGGATGCCGCACATAATGTGTCCCGGCATGTTACGACCGACTTCCCAACCGACACCCCCATCAATGCGCTCCAGTTCGATACAGAGGGTACGCTATGGATAAGCGCGCTTGAATCAGGTGTATATCGCTACACGCTATCAACCAATAAGGCTGTTGTAACCAGCGCCCCGACTGATGTACGTGCCCTACACCTGGACGCAGCTGGCACGCTATGGATGGGGTCGCGCGGACAAGGCCTGTGGCACGTATCGCAACCCGGCGGACAGCCCCAACCTGTTCAGTTTGCCAACACTTTGCCCCGCGAGCCGAACCAAATTGAGGGCCTGACGCACGATGCCTTCGGGTACCTCTGGGCAGCTACCACTACGGGGCTCCTTCAGTACGATATGAACGTCGGCACGGCCCAACTCCATCAAGAAGTAACGGGCAACCAACGGCGCAATCAGGTGATGCACGTGTATAGCACACCTGATGACCTGCTCTGGATAGCGACCCGCCGGGGCGGACTCGAACTCGGGAACCTGCGTGCCCGGCGCTTTCCGTTCCAGACGACCTACCTCAACCAATCGGATACGCCAATGGGGCGCAGAGTCCGCACGGCACTTGAAGCCCCGGATGGCACGATCTGGACCGGCACCAATCAGGGTGTCTTTGCTATACAACCGGGCCAACCCCTTCGGCACTACCTCGAAGGGGTTATCGCCAATACCCTACACCTGGAAGCGCATACAGGACTTTGGGTAGGCACACGGGCCGATGGCCTGTACCTGCTGGACCCGGCTACCGGACGAATCCTCGAACAGCACCGGGCAACAGAAGACAACACCGGGCTATCCGGTAATACAATTCATGCCATTCACCCGGCACGGCACGGCGGCCTCTGGCTGGGCACCGGCACCGGGTTACATCATTACAATGTTGCAACGCAACGCTTTACCCGCTACCCCGAAGGCCCGGCACCCGGTGGGCTGAGTGCCAACATCGTGATGACATTGGCCGAATCCGAGAACGGCATGCTGTGGATCGGGTTATTGAACGGCGGGCTGAACCGGCTCAACATTGCCACCGGAGCCACTCGGCATTTCCGACACGATCCGGGCGATCTGCAAAGCCTGAGCGACGATTTCGTGACCGATATTGAGCTTTCTCCCGACGGCACCGTGTGGGTGGCTACGGCCAATGGCGGGTTCAATGCGCTTGCTGCCAGCACCGACACCTTTCGCCGCTTTGAACTGCCAGCTGCTGTAGACGGCAACGGCATTGCCCGCATGATGCAGGACCCTGTCGGTAACTTGTGGATGAGCGCCGGCAGCAAGGATGCCTTGCTCGTACGCTTCACGCCGGAAACCGAGGCTGCCGTCACGTACCGGGCCTCGGAAGGCATCCGGTTTGGGGTGCCCTGGATTGGGGCCGGCTGGATGAACCCGGATACCGGCACGCTGCTTTTTGGCGGCAGAAATGGCTTTACACGTTTCTCTACTCAACAGATGCCACAACCGCCCAAGCCACGCATGCTCTTTACCCGGTTCACGAAACAGAACCACGAAGTCCTGCACCTCTTTCATCCCGGCGACACCCTGCATGTGGACCCAGGCGAGGTAACCTTTTCCCTGCGATTTAGCGTATTGGATTACCTCAATCCGAAGGCGCGGACACACTCTTATTTCCGGCGTGGGCTTGACGAAGACTGGGTGACGGTAAATAACGATGACCCAGAGATCATGTACACCAACCTGGGCAACAATGGCGGCACCTATACGCTGCTTACACGCGGCACCAATGGCAATGCCATTGCACACGAAGCAGCCTTGACCATTGAGGTAGAACCACCACGGTGGAAACGTATGATGCCGTGGCTGTTGCTCTTGTTTGGGGGCATCATGGCACAGGGTATTTATGCCGGCACCCGCTATATGGAGCGCCGCAAACTTCGCGACGCTGAACGCCGATTGGCACTGGTCGAAGAACAAGCCGCGCTCGACCGCCGCAGTTCCGAAATCGCCCGGCAGGAATCTGCGCTGGCTACCCAGAAACTGCACGCCGAACAGCTGCGCCGCAAACAGCAGGAAACCCAATTCCGGGCCGTGCGCGAATACTTCGACCGGGTCTCAACCGAAATTGCCTACAGCATCCACCAGAATCCGGTCAACAAACTAGAATACCTCCACTCGGAACTCGACCTCGTGGCCGCCGAATCGGGCAACGGCGAATTGCAAAGCCTCTACGGCGATCTGCTGCCGGACGTATGCGGCGCACTGCGCGACATATGCAGCTACCTCATCCTGCCCGACTTTGCGCAGTACCGGCTCGATGATGTGCTCCGGGCCTATGTGCTCAACCTCCAGAAACGTGCGCCAAACCTGAACTTTGATTTCGTATTCGACCTGCACGAAGAACCCCTGCCCCAGCATATTGCCGGCGACCTGTACCGGATCTATCAAATTCTAGTAGACAATATCGCCGAGCACGCCCAGGCTACACGTGCCCATATTTCATGCACAGCCGATGACGCGTCGGTTGTACTCGTCGTGGCCGACAATGGTAAGGGCTTTAGCGGTCCTACCGATGTAAACGAACTCAAGGCCACGCAACACTACGGGCTGTACCTGGCCCACTTTTTTGCTGCCGCGGCACAAGGCACACTCTCGATTAAGACGCAACCCAATGCCGGCACAACCATCCAGCTTACCATTCCCCTCGGTCCCAACCAAAACGTATCATGAACCCGATTTCCATTTTGATCGCAGACGACGATCCGCTGCACCGCGAAGGCATCCAGCGGCTGTTGGATCGTGACCCTCAGTTTAAGGTCGTGGGTACTGCCGTCAATGGCGAGGAAGCCCTGCAAATGACGGCAGCGTTGGCCCCGGCAGTGCTGCTGCTGGACATCCGGATGTCGCCCGGCATTGACGGTGTTGAAGTAATCCGCCGGCTCCGCAAGCAAGGCTCGGAAGTACGGATCATTGCGCTGACCAACGACGAACTCTCCATCCTGGCCGTCGAGCGCGAAGGTGCGAACGGGTACGTACCCAAGAGCAAACGCCATATGCTTATTCCGGCGATTCTGGACGTATTGGATACGAGCGACGGGCAGGTGTACATCAAACCCCGCAACCGAGAACTGAGCGACTTTTCGGAGCGGGTAGAACTTGCCCGGCTCACCCCCGGCGAACGCGATATTCTGAAACTGATCATCTATACCAACCGGGAAATTGCCCGCCGCCTTAACAAAAGTGAGCGCCGCGTGCGTGACATGCTCTCCGAGATTTATGAGAAACTCGACATCACCTCCGGGGTCGCAATTTCCAAACGCCGGCAGGCTGAAGCCATCTCACGCCTGTTGCACTTGCTGGAAATTCCGCCGGGGTTCCTGCAGAAATCGTATGAATCCTAGCCAATACACGACATCTGTCGGGGATTATCCCGACCATTATCCCGTGTATATCGCGCCTTAGACTGCTATCTTACGCGTGCGCTATGACCCCGGGCCTGCTGTTCACAAGCCGCCCACATGTTCTGTCCCACAGTCCCCAAACCCAACCCCCGACCCCAATGCTGCGTTCTTCACTACACCTCTTTGTGCGTTGCACACTGCTCTGCACCGTCCTGCTCGGCTTCTCGTTGACGGAAGCCCACGCCCAGCGGGATCAATTGGTTACCGTAGCCGGAACCGTTGTAGATACAACCTCCACAACTCCGATTCCTAACGCACAGGTAATCCTTACCACTCCTGCCGGTGCGTATTTCACAACCACTACGGACCAGAATGGCAATTTCATTTTAACCGGTATTCCGGCTGGTTGTTATTACGTAATCGTTATGCTGGATGGCATAACCATTTATTCAGAATGGTTATGCTTCTACAACGACATCTACCTCATGATCGAAACCGATGCCGGTGACCCATATGGTGAAGGAGGGCAGAACGGCTTTGGCAAAGCCGAGACTTTAGGCGAACTACCCAAAACCCTGATGATCGGAAATTATCCCAATCCGTTTAACCCGGCTACCACCCTCACCTTCGCCTTGCCCGAAGCGGCGCCGGTGCATATCCGCATCTTTGATACGGCGGGCCGGCTGGTGCGCGATGTGGTACAGCGCAACTTTGAGGCCGGCACCCACACCCTGCGTTTCGACGCATCGGGACTCCCCAGTGGACGCTACCTCTACCACCTCCAGACCGGCACACGCACCCTGACCAATACGCTCGTGTTGTCAAAGTAATGGAGAGGATTACTTCAACGGCCTGTCCTTCAAAGGGCAGGCCGTTTTTCTTTACCCCGGATGCGAAGCCGTCCGGGGTAAAGAAAAACCTGGTAGGTCTTGAAGACCGGCTGGTATACTTTTGCCCGACAAACGTCGGCCTTATCATTCAATTTGCCCATTTCGCAGCGACACCTGTACGCTTTTAGCGCCGAATGTCCCGGCATTTTCCAGACAATAACCTGTGTATTGCCCGCATCCGTCGCTCCCACCGCACAGGGTAGGCAGGGTATGTTTGCATCGTAAGCCAAGCGCTTCATTTGCAAACTCTTAACCCTAAATCCCTGAACCTATGTTATTCCTTAAACCTGTTTCTCATCTCGCCTTGTTCTTGCTGGTTATTGGCCTCTTTGCCACCGGCTGCGACTCAATTGATTCCAGCCCTGACCGAGAAAGAGCTATCGAAACGCCTAACTTCAATGTCTCACGTACCGTCCCATCCATACCCGACACACTGGATGTGCCTGGAGCGGCACGCATTCAGGATGAGGTGCCTGTGATGCGGCGTGAACGGCAACGTCCGTTTGCGCAGCACAGTCCCGGACCGCAACTGGGGATGACGGTTTCGCTGCCGATGCAACACATCCTCATGGATTGGGAAAAATCAGTTGCCCGCGGCCAATCTGATCTTACCATCTTCGATAACCTGAACGCCGCAATGACATCGGCCGGCGATGCACGCACCGACGCGAACGTTGCATATCGACATTCGGTTGAAGCGGACCTGCGCACGGAAATCGGTGATGTGCAAAACTTTATTACGACCATCATCGACACCATTCCACCGGACGACGGCCCGGGCGATGGTGGCAGCAACGGCGGTGGCTCCCGCTCGGTCTGTGCCGTCTTTAATACCTCGGTGGAATCGTATCACATCGGCAGCGGCGGTTTCGACGAATGGAATGTCACGGAAGATACCCGCCCAGGCCATCCGGAGAACGGCAACGTGAACTACTGGGGCAGCCGGCAAGGTGCCGCCTCATTCTCCCGCATGTATGCCTGGGGATACAAGAAAAACTATGGCGAACGGGCGCGATACCGCAGGGCGTTTGATGAAGGTTATGCCAGCGTCGTAATGAGCTACATTTGCCTTAAGGCCAACGGCGAGCCTGCCCCTCGCCCAAATGCTTCACTGAAAGTGCATGCCAGTGCAACTGCCAACTTATTCACCTACGCCGACGCATGGAGCTCCAACAATCGTACAGCAGGTGCCGCGACTAAATATTGGGTCAATACTGCTTTCAAAAACGGCACTACCGAGGACGTAACGCAACTCTTTAGCAAAGCCGGTGAAGTAACCTACTCTGAATACACAAACTGGAATGCCGATTGGATTTCGACTGCACTGGACTTCGCATGGTCGGTCGGAGCAGCGGCAACCGGCGGTTCCGAACTGAGTGATCTTTTCACCGACGAAGAAGCGCTGGATAATGTGACCGAATTGTTTACGACCTCGCCTATTAGTCGTGGACATAACGGCACCCCCGGAAACGATGTATTGCAAGTAAGTACCGATACTCCGGTTGTTGAAATCACGCCTAATACCACCTACGAATTCCTCGTAACTGAAGACTTTGAACACCAGATTGAAGGACGCTCCAAGCACTGGCATGCTATGACGCACTCTGGCTCCGACCATCTTCTCGTCGGCGTCTTAACGGCCAAGAAAGATGAGAATGACACATTCCCGGATTTCAGCATGGCCTTTAGCCTTTTGGGTAACCACCAGGTCGACCCGGATCAGGGCTTCGTATCACCCCGCAAAATGTTTGAGTTGAAAGAAATGGCCAAGCAAAAAGTCAACGCCCTCGGCTGGCCGATGTTGGTGCCGGAAGCAAATAACATCTACCAACAATATGCGAACTACATGGACGGTTTGACCGACCAGCACGTGACAGATTTCACCTACATCACGTATTCCAAAGAATAACCCGAAGGTCATTCTGTACCTACCGGCAGCTTCCCCCGAGGAGGCTGCCGTTTTTTATGACGGCAATCGGGCAGTGGTCGGAGGTTTTATGTCGGCACTTTCGGTTTCGCGGTAGACGAGATGCTGGAAGCTCCCGGGCACTTGCCAACCGGTCGTGACGAGGTCCAGCGCGATATGATTGATGTACTGCAAGAACCGCCCGATTTCAGGTACACGGAAAGCAACCGTACCGATTGGTTATTGATAACCAGAATAATATCTGTCCCGTGTCGCTGCACAAGGTGGATAAATATGACAGCAACTACAACGACGCCATCAACCGTTTCGCATCGGCGTGATCAGGTACCAGGGTTAACAACCGCGTCAGTGTTTCCCGCGCCGGTTGGGGCTGTCCATTCAACACATAGGCCCCACCGAGGTTATACAGGCTCGTTTCGTCGTTGGGGTCGAGGGCCACGGCCTTTTCCAGATAGGGTATGGCTCCCGCCACCTCCTTCCGGCGCAACATGAGTGCCCCAATCATGCGCTGGGCCTGTGCTGACTCCTCCAGGTCATTGGCCGCCTGATAATAGACGATGGCCTCATCAAACCGGGCTTGTTCTACCAATACATCCCCGGCGGCCAGATAGGCATGCGGGAAAAACGGATACTCCTGCAAAAACGCAAACGAGGTACGCAGGGCTTCCTGTCCGTTTCCTTCCGCCGCATACTGATGACGAAGTGCATTCATGGTCTCCGGCCAACCTACCTTGCGCTGATACAGGTCGACGGCAATTTGTTCGACCGGTGTTCGGGCTTTCGGCACATACGTGTTCCGCGTTCCCAAGGGTTGAAACGGCCATCCCCCCATCAACCGCTGCACCCGGTAGTGTCCGACCAACGAATCCACGACCGTATGTAGCCGCTCGGTACGGGCACGGGCGGTCGGCACGGGCCGCGTCCATTCTCCAATCAGACCCTCTGCCTGTAGCGCGGCATAGAAGGCATTGGCTATTAAAAAATACCCTTCCAGGTTAGGATGCAGGTGTTCGAGCATTACATTCCGGCCAATGATGCCCCCCGGCGAAGCACCTGACAGGGCCTGTTGCGTTTCGACAACAACGGCCTTGTGCTTTTCGGCCAGTTCCCGGATGATCTGGTTCATCACCTCGGGTGCCCGAAAGCGCAGGGCATCCCGGTCCTTCGCGTGTAGGTATGCCTTGCGGGCCGCCTCAAATTGGCCGAGGGCCTCCAGCCGACGGCCTTCAGCAAAATAGGCTGCGGCCGAGGCATGATCTCCCTCAGCACCGCCTTCAAATGGGGCATGGTCGCGCTCGTTGCTGGCAAGCGTCCCGATCAACACCGGAATCCCGGCTTCGGCGTATTTGCCCAGCAGGGCATCCATGTTGCGCCGGTATTGCGCCAGGCCGAGTTCATAAAGGGGCGATCCCATCGGAATGGTTTGCTCCCCCACGATGCGCTCCATCAGGGTTCCATCTGAAGCCAGCGTGGCTTCCTCATGGGTCCGGCTCCGTACCCAGGCGAGCCCATTGCGTAGCGCCTGCATGGTGCGAAGGTTTCGGAGCTTGAGATACAACAGGACCAGCGGTTGCATCCGTCCGAAAGACTCTGCGGAAGCCACCCCCAGAGCCCCGTAGTATTCATTGTGCCCCGCATAGATCAGGACCGCATCCGGCGCTTCGGCCAGAATCTCGTCCGAGAAGTCGAGCAAGGTATAGGAGTTGACGGCGGACATGGCCGTATTGACCACTTCGATATCCCGCTCGGGAAAGGTCTGTTGCAGGCGCTGTTCCAGCATCCGCGAAAACATGCCACCATGATAAAAGGGATACCCGGCGGCGCTAGACCCCCCCTGCACGAAAACCCGAAACCCTTCCGGTCGTTTTTCGGCCTTGAAAAAATCCACGTTGGCATTCGGTATCCGGCGTTGCCCCGCAAAATACCGACGGCCCACCTGGGCGTTCTGGTACTTATAGGCCGAGCCGTCTTCAAGCGGGATAAACAGCGGGTAGACATCACCATACCCAAACAACCGTAGCCCCCCTTCGAGTAACAGGAAAAACAAAATCGGCACACCCAGCATGAGCAAGCGAAACAGCCAACGTTTACCGGTGGACAACGGGGCCTGGGGGGTCGTTTTGGAACGGGTAGACTTTTTATTCACGGTGAAATGGACCGATGGGGAAATCTTCCGGGACATACTTAGGACTTACGCAACTTCGCTTAATCTCTCAACAGGCTTGAACGGCATCTGGCCGAAGATTGCGTAAGTCATGACTTCATGGATTTCACACTCGCCTGTAACGGATTGCTTTTGGTGCAAGTTCGGCGTTCATTGTAAATTAGGAAGTGGTACGTGTTGCGTGAACTTAGTTTTGTTTGTATTGCCGGGACGAAAGCCCCTTGCCCACCCAAACCGTGTATGCGGTCTGCGGCGTCTAAGCCGAAGTCACGCATCACGCAACAAATACCTCCCCTCAAAGCCAACTTCGAACACCCAACCCTGTGAAAATCCTCCACACGGCCGACATTCACATCGGCTATGAAACCTATGGTCGGCTGGACCCCCAGACCGGCCGCAACACCCGGCTCCTCGATTTTAAGCGTTCGTTCGACTTCATGGTCCAACGTGCCCTCAAGGAAGACGTGGACCTCTTTCTGTTCTGTGGAGATGCCTACCGCACCGCCGATCCAACTCCCACGCAGCAACAGCTTTTTGCCGAAGCCCTCCGGCCCATCGCCGATGCCGGTATTCCGATTGCCATGATTATTGGCAACCACGACCATCCGGTGTCCTTCGGCAAATCATCGTCCATCGACATCTTTTCCCATCTGGCGGGTCAGGTTCACATTTTTAGACGGCCTACGCTCAAGACCCTTGAAACCAAAGCGGGCCCGCTTCAACTGCTGGCCCTGCCCTGGCCTATCCGTAGCCTGATCCTGTCCAAAGACGAACATCGTAAAAAGGCGCCAGCCGAAATCAAGACGTTCATTGAAGGGGTGTATGTAGATTATATCGAACAGGCCCTGCCCAAACTCGACCCTGGCCTCCCAACGGTCCTGGCCGGCCATTTTTCGGTCCAGGGGGCTTCCCTCGGCGGATCAGAACGAACCAACATGATTGCGTATGAGCCGATGTTCACCGTTGGCCAACTGGCCCGGCCACCCATTGATTACGTAGCCCTCGGGCACATTCACAAACACCAGGATTGCAATGCAGGCCAAACGCCACCCGTGGTCTATCCCAGCAGCATCGAGCGCATCAACTTCCGCGAGTGGGCAGACCCGAAAGGCTTTGTGCTTGTTGATATCGATGCGGACGGCACGGAACGAAAAGTCAACTTCCGGTTTATCAAGACCCCGGCCCGGACGTTTGTACTGCTGGATGTGGATGTACAGGAGGTTGAGGAACCTACCGACTATCTGCTCCGCGAACTGCACAAACAACCGTTAGACGATGCCATCGTGCGGGTCCGCTATCGGATCAATGAAGAGCGGCTACACGAAGTAGACGTCCGGCAAATCCGGCAAGCCCTCGCCTCGGCCCATGCCATTGCCGGTATTGACCGGGTGGTCGAAGGCACCACGCGGGAGCGTCGCACGAGCGTCAGCCGGGATGCCAGCATTCAGGATGCCCTGAAAGCCTACATTGCCCAACAGGCCGACCTCCAGCCCCTCGAAACCGAGTTGCTGGAAACGGCTACCGAACTGGAAATCCTCTATGAGCGTCGACAAAAAGCGGACGCTTCTTGACGACCTCCGGCTATGCACCGGAGTCCTGTTGCTGTGCGCCGGCCCGGCCCTCGGCCAGGACATCGGCTTCGCCTCGGTTCAACTGGAGGTGGGGGGGATTGGACACGGCGCCGCCATCGCCGATTTTGACCAGGACGGCTGGGACGATGTGCTGATTGCCATGGAAAACGGCGCATCGGTCTTGCTGCGCAACAACGCCGAACCGGGCTCCACGCCCACCTTCACCGATGTCACGGATGCCGCTGGCATACGTACCCCCGGCACGGCAGTAAATCCCATCTGGGCAGATGTCAACAACGATGGGTACCCTGACCTGTTCATCGGCATCCGGAGTGGCAATGCCCCCAACGCCCTGTACCTCAACAACGGCGATGGCACGTTTACCAACGTCTCCGAAAACGTGGGCCTGAACCTGCAAGACCGCGTCGGCGCAGCGGCCTTTGGCGACTTTGACAATGACGGCGGCATCGACCTGTTCATTGCCACCCGCGAAGGCCCGGACCGTCTCTACCGCCACACCGGCGCTGGCCCACCCTGGTTTGAGGATGTCTCAGGCCGGGCCGGCATCGGTGGACATGACGCATCTATCGCCATGCAAGCCACGTGGGTCGATGTAGACCGGGACGGCGACCAGGACCTGTTCGCCGTGCATGACGGCACCCTTCCCAACCGCTTCTATCTGAATGAAGGATTCCTCCCTCTCCGTGAGTTGGCCAGGCCGATGGGCATTGATGATGTTGGCTCGGGCAACGGCATGGGTATCGCCTGGGGAGACCCCAACGGCGACGGCCTTCCTGATGCCTACGTCACCCGCATCGGTACGGGCAGCCTCTACCAAAATCTCGGACCATTTGGCCCCGGTGCTCCACCTGCTTTTTCCGATGTAGCCGCTTCGGTAGGGGCTGTGCGCAACGGGATGTCGTGGGGCGTCGTGTTTGCTGATTTTGACCAGGATGCCGATGAAGACCTGTTCATCGTCAACACCTATTCCTTTGACCGCACCCCGGCTTTCCTCTACGAGAATACCGGTGAAGACGCACCCTTTGCCAATGTATCTGATATCGCCAAGGCCAATGTAACCCTGGACGCTTTTGGCACGGTGCGTGGAGACTTTAACAACGATGGGTATCCGGATCTGCTGATCGTCAACCAGGACGGCCCCCACGAACTGTTGATCAACACCCGGAGCCGCCCCGGCAACTGGTTGAAGGTTCACCTGGAGGGCACAGGGTTTAACCGCATGGCCCTCGGCGCAACTGTGCGCGTCGTTACCGGGGACAACGTGCAATACCGCACCGTGAGCGGTGGAGACAGCTTCTGCTCCCAATCCAGCCCCACCCTGCACATCGGCCTCGGCACCCAAGCCACGGTGGACACCCTGGATGTGCAGTGGGGCACCGCTCCTCCCCAGCAGTTTGTAAGCCTGCCGGGGAACACGACGTACCGCATCACGGAAGGTCAGGAGGCTGTACCCGTAGCCCTTGAAGCTGAACCTCCGGCCACGCATCATGCGACGTTAGAACAACCCTACCCCAATCCGGCCCACGGCCAAACGACCATCGACCTGACCCTCCCAACGCCCCAGCCGCTCACGGTAGCCCTCTACGATGCGCTGGGCCGCCGCGTCCGCACCCTCAAAGATGGCTGGCTTGGCGCGGGCCGGCATGCCCTAACGCTGGAAACCCGGACCCTGCCTCCCGGCCTGTATCTGTACCATCTCCGCACGGAGCAGGCCGTACAGACCCGTAGGCTGGTCATCCTCCCGAATCGATAACGGCTATGCAGAAACTGGCCCTTATGTTTGTTACCGCACTTGCGGTTCTGGTGGCCCTGTGGGGGGTACAGAGTGGCCTGTGGAAACACAATACACCCCAACGGCCGGATGTAGGATCGTTTACACTACAAACCCTGGACGGCGAGGTACTTCGTTCGGAGGACCTGGCTGGACAGATTGTGGTGCTGGACTTTTGGGCCAGTTGGTGCGTCCCTTGCCTCAAGGCGTTTCCCAAGCTGGATGCGTTTTATGCTCGCTATGCCAACAATCCTCGGGTCACGTTTTTGGCCGTCAACATCGGAGACGATACCTTCGAGCAGACCCGACGCTTTGCCGAAACCAGCGGGTATCAACTCCCTTTTGTTTATGACGCCACGGCCGAACTATCCAGTCGATTGGCCTGGATGGGAATCCCCACATTGTGTATTCTGGACCCTGAGGGCCGCCTCTATTTCAGGGAAACCGGATATACGGGTGCGGATTATGCCATGACCATCGGCCCCAAAATTGAGGCTTTATTGGGGACAGCAGACCATCAAGTCCCAGAAAATGCGGCCTATGCACTACGCAAATAATCCCTGGCTATTGATCCTTGACTGAGGTACCCCTAAATTTTCATTTTATGTGCATCTGTTTCTCCATGCCGCATTGCCCCCATGAAACCTGAAGACCTTACGGTTATTATCCCGCGCAAGCCTGAAGCCCAGCGAGAAGATCCTGAACCCATTGCCGTATGGCCCCTCGTCGAGGTTGCCCTCGACAAGATTGAAGCGGACAACGCCGTCCGTGAAGCGGCCTATGCCGCCATCCAGAGCAGTGCCGGGTGTTGCGTATTGGCGAACTACCTGAATAGCGAGGCCAAGCGGGTCCATAAAATGGACTACCGGTTTAAGGTCCCCCTCATCATTGCCGCCGCAGACCTGGCCCGCGAAGACGACCTGGCCGATTCCATCTACTGCCCCGTCGAGGGATGCCTGTACTTTGAAACCGATGAGGACCAATATTCCTTCCACGTCTACAAAGACTGGACGGTGGCTTGGGCCAATGTGGCCGATGAGGAAATCAAAGGCTATGAATGGAGTGGCATCGAAAACCAAACGTGGGCCCTGGACCGGCTCTTGTCCTACCTGAACACCGACGCCTAGGCCCCGTCACGGCCTAATCGGCCTGCCGCCCACACCACACGGGAAATCCGGCGTTTGCCATGCGGCCTGCGGCTTGCCGGGCAATGTGCGGTTCTTCAAACACCCCAAACACGGCGGCCCCGGAACCGGTCATCGCCACATATCCTGCCCCGGCCTCACGCAAGGCCCGATGTACCTTTCCAATTTCCAGATACCGGTCTATGATGGGCGCTTCAAAATCATTGACGAGTTCGGCCCGCCACCGGGACAAATCATTGGAGGCTACCACCTGCCGCAGATCCGACCGATTTGCTTCGTTCGGGATAATGGCCGCGTAGGCTTCCGGCGTAGATACGGAAACCGGGGGCATTGCAACCACGAAGGTGAACGGACAGGTATAGTCCATCGGGGCAAGCACTTCGCCCCGGCCCGTTGCATAGGCTGCGCTGGCCCCTAAAAAGAACGGCACATCTGAACCCAGTTCCGCAGCCAAGGCATGTAAGGTGGTATCATCGACGGCGCATTCCCAACAGGCAGCAAGCAGTCGAAGGGTGGTTGCTGCATCGCTGGACCCCCCGCCCAGACCTGCACCATAAGGAATCTGCTTGTCGAGGTGGAGGTGCGCTCCTTGGGTAATGCCGGTATAGGCCGCCAGCCGATGAGCGGCTTTCAGACACAGGTTGCGGCCATCGGTAGGCAGCGCCGGGTCGGAACAGGTAAGCGAGAGCGCTTCAGCCGGACGAACCGTGAGGTGGTCCGCCCAGCCGATACGGATAAAGACGGTTTCAAGGTCATGGAAGCCATCTGGGCGACGGCGCACGATGTGCAATCCCAGGTTCAGCTTGGCCGGTGCCGATGCGGTAAACAACGGACCCTGACTCAAGCCGCAGCCTCTTCTTCGGGCTGGCGCAGCCCCAATTCCTGATCGAGCAGAAAGAGGTTCGGGCCGGAATCTCCGATAAGCCGAAGCTTTTCAATGATCTCGTTGGCGCTGTCCTCTTCCTCAACCTGTTCGTCGATGTACCAGTGCAAGAGGGTTTGCAGCGGATAGTCCCGTTCCTGCAGGGCCAGATCATAGAGGTCATGAATCCGGCTGGTGATGTACTTTTCGTGTGCCAGGACTTCTTCAAAGATTTCCAGCGGCGTGCCCCTATTGAGCTTGGGCTGCTCCAGGGTTTTCAGGGAAACAGACCCCCCGCGCTGCATCACGAAATCCAGAAACTTCATGGCGTGAACGGTTTCTTCTTCCCATTGCATCCGAAGCCAATGGGCCATGCCTTTCAGGTTCTTTTCTTCCATGTAGGCAGACATGGCAAGGTAATGATACGCCGATTGAAATTCGGCCTGTATTTGATCATTGATAGCGTCTTGAACGTTCGCTTTCATGCTTGTTGATTTACAGGGGTTTCAGGTGTTTTTTGGTATACACCATGTACGCCCAAAGCACGCATTGTATCCCAAACGTAGCGAGGGATTTCCCTGGTAAATATTGGTATAAAACACTGTAGGGGAACGGCGTACCGTGTCCCTGCAACATGTAACATGGTTAATTGGCCAGAGGCACCTGAGAAGCCTGACCATTGGCGGGCAACCAGACGTTCAGGAAATCAAACGCCGTGGGGCTGCCGTTCATGTCAAAATCACCACTATGGTAACCCGAAGGCCCACCATTGACCGGCAACCATTCGTTCAGAAAATCGAAGGCTGTCGTGCTGTCATTGGCATCGCCGTCGCCACCCCAGAGGCCGTACACACCGCCCCCGAGGCCGATCATGGCATTGCTTCCGAAAGCAGCCCCCCCATCGAACGATACCATCGTCGACGTTGAGGACAGCGCAACAGCCACATCGGTCATCGCCGAAAGGTGGTTGCGATGGTCGACCACCACGTAGTAGCTCCCGGAAGACACGCTAAATGACAGCGGACTGGTACCGTCCACATCCGTGATCGTACCATCGCTGTGCAACAGACCGGCCGCCGTGTCTTCAATGGTCATCGGCGGAGCCATGGGGTCTCCAGTGTAGAGATGCACCAACACCCAATCGGCCATCGTGGCAGGTGCAGCCGCAATCGTTTCTGTCCCTGCATAATTCCAGGGGGCCACATTGTAGGGCTGGGCCAACGGCAATAAGCCGCCCATGTTCAGGTCTGTGTTCATAACACCCGCTCCTGCGTAGGGTCCGGCCAGAAAGACATCGGCAGCTACTTTCACATTCAGGTTGAGCAACTCCAGATACAGTACGGTGCCGTCGTGATCTGAGGAGAACAGGATGGTATTTGTGCTGTCCAGATAGGTCTCGGCTGCGTCGGCGTTGCCACGTGCAAAATCGAATGCATTCACGGCCAGTGCGGCAGAACCACTAAAGGATGCCTGCGCAGCAGCAGACGGGATAATGGTGCTGCTGGTCAGGATGTGATCCAGTACCTGCGCACTACCGTTGAAGATAAAGGAATACCGATCTGCGGCGGGCAAGGACAATACCTGATTTGTCAGCGCCGGGGTCACGATGGGGGTTACTGGAATTTCGGCGCCAAGCGGGTCTGGAGTGCCGGTAATCTGGCCCAGCACATCCACGTACCCATCTGTGAACTCATAGGCGTTAAAGTCGCCAATCACCACCAGGTCATTCCCCTGCCGGGCCTGGACCATGTTGGCTACTGATTTGGCCTGTTCGCTACGTTTGGTTTTGACCCGGATGGCCTCTGAGCCCTCAATCCCGCCGAGCGAACGTTGGTGCACATTGAGCACCTTCACCGGCGTGACGGGCGTAGTAGCCGTAAAATCCCCTTCGAGCAGGAGCGGAGGCCGGTCGTGCAATGTTTCGGGGAGTGATGTAATCGGGTTGATATAGGTCTCCGCCGCGCCGAGTTGGGTGATTACCACATTCCCCACCGTACTGCCATTCACCAGATAACCCACATCAATGCCGCCGATGTCATTGCCTTCCACAACGTAGGGCGTGTACGTCGGCCCCCCGTCGGTCTGGATTTCATCGGCGAGGTCTTGCAAGACGCTCAGGCGTTCGACCTCCTGTACCCCGACGATGTCCGGCGCTTTCATCTGCCCCCGAATGAACGCCGAGAATTTAGCCAGACGGGTTTCATATTCCTGTGTGTCTAATATGGTATCATCGTCCTCCGGGCCAGGGTCGTTGATGTTGTTGAACAGCCGGAACAGGTTAAGCGAGCCGATCATGACTTCGCTCGCCGTGGGGTCCCGAACCGGAGCAGGCTCATCGGCAAAGGCGGGAGGCGTCACATTCAGCGTGCTGGCGAAGAGTTCGTAGTCCCCAAACTCATACCCAATGATTCCGGTGGCACTAAACGTGGAACCGGCGTAAATTGGATCATTGGGCAGGCCGAACTTGTCCACATCCATCTCGAAGACTTCCGGGTTTCCGTCCCAGGTGGGCGGACCACCGGGGGACTCGATCCCCGGCTCCCGGTAGGCCCGGCTGGCTCCAGCGGTGATGTACACCTCGGCGATGGGATCGCTCCCAAAGCCCTGGTTTGGACCGGAGATCACCCCGCTGGCAATTTCGACCAACATCCCTTCGTACGGCTCGAAATCCGTACCCGGTGCATTGGGTGAAGGCAGCGCCGCATTAAACTGAATGGCGGTCGGTACCGGGCCACACGAGGCGACCACCGTAACGACAGGGCCGCTTGTGAATTCCGTCATGCCGAAAAACTCATCCACTTCTCCGGTTACGTCTACACAATCACCGACGCTCACCGTTGGGGCGCTTCCGGTGTACACCAGAATCCCGTTGGAGGTCGCGGGGTCGGCATCATCCCGTGCGTCGGGGGTTTGGATGGCGAAGCTGTTGGGGCCGACGGCGGTAACGATGTTGTCTTCAGTCGTGACGATCACGCCATCGAAGGGACTGGCGGCCCCACTGCCCTGCACCTCAAAAATTTCGGCCAGGGCCGGGGGCGGGTCGTTGGTGGTGCCCGGCGTGGGACTCCGCTGAATGTAGGTGGAAGTGTTGAGCGGGGTACCACCATCCGGTAAGCGGCTGTTGGACTGGGTGGTCCCACTGACGGCGGCCTCGTTGATCTGCGGCTGACCAGGGGTCAAGATGGTGAGCAGGTTGACATCGTCGGGGTCGTTGGTGTCGTAGACCAGCGCATCGACGATGTTGGTGGCCGTCGGGAGTGTGCCGTTCGGGAAACTGGTGGCATCGTCCAGGTAAAGCGCTACGGCATCCTCTCCGTTCTGAATAAGGTTGGTGGTTCCGGATCCGACTTCCAGATCACAGTTGGACACGTTGGCAGCATCACCACAATAGACAAAAAAGCCGTCGGCACCCAAGGATTGACCGTCCAGGTCCACGGCCAGATATGAGACATCACTGGGATTATCCCCATTGTAGAACACTAGCACATAGCCGTTCAGGGACAGGCTGGGGGTACCGTATAGCTCCACAAATTCAGCCGCGTCGGTGCTGGCCTGGTCGGCATCGACTTCGTTAATTACCACCTGGGCATTCAGCGCAGGTGCGAGGCCAAAAAGTAAAAAGAGTGGGAGCCAACAGAGGGGGGTAACAATACGTTTCATCGTAGAGGGGTGGTTCAACACCATCGGATGAGACGAATGATCCAAGCGAGGGACACATCCGAAGGTGTATGTGCGCAGAAAAGGTCCGACTGGTCCGGAGAGGGTAAATGACTCGACCGCCGGTTTTCTCAAGGTTGCGAATGCAGGGAGCGTGTGGTGCTGCAATGTATAAAACAAGCGCCGGTATACACAAGGCATCCCAGCGCTTTTTCGGTTATGATTGTATTAATCCTGCTTGACGTCAGGACGCATTCATATACATTGCACGGAGTACCAGGGAAATGAGCGTCACGGCTGTGACTGCGAGTGTGATGTACATCGCCTTTTTCATCCGGGGTTCAGTCCACTTCATGGACACCCAGATCGAGCCAATCAAGCCCAGCACCAATCCCCCCAGGCCGTACATGAACACCATGGCCCCGCCTGCCAGACCGGCATCGTCGGGAATCAAAAACATGGCGGCCAGAAAACCGGCGACCCAGAAGGCATTAAAGCACACCAGCAAAACAAACCCAACGGCATACAGGTTTTTTTTGCTTTTCGTCATGGCCCTGCTTTGCCAGGTAAGCCGCTGTAGATGCCACCTGAAGCCGTAAAGTTACCGGATATGGTAATATTAACTGGGGTGCTCTCGCCCGTGGTAGTGTTGATGACATTACCTGAGGCCGTAATGTTGACCGACCCCTTAATGCGGTTTTGATCGGAATCCGTGACCCGGAGCGTACCCGCTACAGTACTCCCCGTCGCGACCGATCCTGACGCAGAGAAGGAAAAGATGCCGCCAAAATCGTTGTCGCCAGCCGTGTCAAAATCGCCTTCAATGAAGTCGAGGACGGCATACGTTCCGTTTCCTGGTCGCTCTGCGGTGTTTTTGACCAGGATGACACTCTCCGCAGTGGTCTGGCTGGCCGTGCCACTACTGAAAGTAAAGGCAAAGCCCTCGCTGCCGTCGGCATTGGTGCCTCCGGCAAACGCAGCAGTACCTTCAATGGTCTGCGTGACATCTCCGGTGACGTTGAAGCTGAAGGTGGCCTCATCGAGATCGTCCTGGTCCAGGCCGCCTTCATTGCTGTCACAACCAGCAACCCAGAGGACAAACACAAAAAGCGGAATAAGTACAAAAAGACGTTTCATGAACATGTAAATGAGGTTTAGGATGGTTAAGTAAAAAACGCGTGCTCTGATACAAGGCGTACAATTTTGCGAAGAAAAGGGTCACGGGCTACTTTTGCAAGACCAAACATAACATTGTAGCTCCTCGGAGGTTTTCCTACTTTGTACAACCACGACACCATGCGCACGGCCTGTACGTGCGCCTCAAGCGGCCTCCTCAACCTCCTCTGCCATGCCATACACCTCTCAAAAGTCCGGCACTACCCAGGTCCAACCGGACCCAGCCGCGCTCAATCAACGCCCCAACAACGAACCCCTCCGGGTCCTCTCGGAAGCCGATTGGGCCTTCTGGAAACACAACGGCTACGTCATCATCCCGAATGCCGTGCCCCAGGCCAACCTCGATGCGGTGATCGACCTGCTCTGGACGTTTCAGGAAATGGACCGAAATGATCCATCAACGTGGTATCGACCGCCCCTTCGACAAATCGAAATGACTGAACTGGTCAACAGCGGCATGGTGGAAGTCTATAACCACCAGGCCCTCTGGGGCAACCGGCAACACCCCCACGTTTATGATGCGTTCGTCGATGTCTGGGGCACCGAGAAACTGTGGGTTACCATTGACCGGGCCAACCTGAACATGCCCATCCGGCCCGGCCATACGTTTGAAGGCTTCATCCATTGGGACATCGACACCGGCCTCGACCCCCTCCCCGTCGGGGTGCAGGGCACACTTACCCTCAACGATACGACGGAGGACATGGGCGGCTTCCAGTGCGTGCCGGAACTCTACCGCAATTATGCCGAATGGGTCCAAACCCAGCCCGCCGACCGCAACACCTGGATGCCGGATGTGACGGGGTTTGAAGTCGAACGCGTCCTCACTAAAGCCGGCGATCTGCTGATCTGGGACAGTATGCTCGCCCACGGCATCCGCCCCAACCATTCAGACACGCCCCGCATGGTACAGTATATCTCCATGATGCCGGCCCAAGAACATGACGAAGAGCGCAAAGCATGGCGGATTGCTTCATGGCGGGACCGGTTGCCCCGCGAAGGTTTTGCCTTCCCCGGTGATCCTCGCGGCTGGGAACAAATTCATGCCGAAACCGCCAAACTCACCCCCCTGGGCGAGCAATTGTTGGGGCTACGCGGGTGGTAGGATTTTGCCTGTCTTTATTCCGGGCGACCACGAGGGTCGCCCCTCCAAACTTGCGATGATGATAGGGGGTGAGAAAGATTCAATATGGAGAAACACATTTTGGTGGCGGGTGCTTCGGGGCAACTGGGGCGGCATTTGCTGAAGGCGTGCAAAACGCAGCCATCAATATGGGTGCGTCCCGGTCGGGCGACCCTTGTGGCCACCCCTCAACTTGAAAATTGATTGCTCCATTTACTGTATGTTGCTATCCTTTACATAAGCGTGTCATACGTACCCCGTCCGATATACTATGCCTCGTATTTGGAAAAATGAAATGTCCCTGGATGGCGCAAATGCCATAGGCCAGGGGTGTATGGTGGAACATCTCGGGATTGTCATAACGGAAATCGGGGACGATTACCTGAAAGCCACAATGCCGGTGGACCGCCGCACGATGCAACCCATGGGCCTGCTTCACGGGGGCGCTTCAGTGGCCCTAGCCGAGACCCTGGGCAGTACCGCTGCTTATGGCTGCATCGACCCGTCACGGCAACAGGTTGTGGGCCTGGAAATCAATGCCAACCATGTACGGGCCGTCCGTAGTGGCCTCATTACCGGCACCGCACGGCCTCTGCACCTGGGCCGCACCACCCAACTCTGGGAAATCCGGATTGAAGACCAACGCGGCAAGCTGGTCTGCATTAGCCGCCTGACCCTGGCCATCCTCACCCAACCTGACGCCTAACCGATGAAGATTGCGGTCAGTACCGATGAACGGACGCATCTGGTAGATGTGATTCTGAACGAACTCGAAAAGCGCGGCCATGAGGTCGTGTACTTTGGGCCAGCACCGGGTGGAGCCGATATGGATTGGCCGGTGGTCACGTTGCAGGCCGTGGACCGGGTCACCGAGGGCGAGGCTGAGGAGGCCATTGTGATGTGCTGGACCGGCACCGGCTGCTCGATTGCCGCCAACAAGGTGCCGGGTATCCGGGCTGCGCTTTGCGGGGATGCCGAGACGGCCAAAGGCGCGCGCATCTGGAACCATGCGAACGTACTGGCCCTGAGCCTCCGGGCCACGCCGGAACCCGTCGCCAAAGAAATCCTCGACCAATGGTTCAACACCCCGTTCAGCGACGATGACTGGAACCACCAACAAATGGCCCGGCTTCGGGAAATCGAGCAGAAGCCTCCGTCTCCCCTCCTCAATACCTAAAAACAAGATCACTACGCCTCTAACCTGTGGGATAACAGTAAGGAGATGCCATTGATGATCCTTTGCCATAAAACCACCCCGACCTGAGCCGGTGGGCCGTCTCGGAACGTAGCAGAACGTCTTGATCTTTGGTTCTTTGGATCAAGCCAAAGAACACCCCCTGGATGTTAAATCCATAAATAACATCATGAAACACATTCTCCCCATATTCCTATTGTCAACGGCCCTGTGGGGCTGCCCCATGGATCCTCAACCCCCGAACTTCATCATCATCTACGCCGATGACCTCGGCTATGGCGATCTAGGCAGCTTCGGAGCTACCGACATCCGCACCCCACACCTGGACCGTATGGCTGACGGCGGCCTGACCTTCACTTCATTCTATTCGATCTCCCCGGTCTGTAGCCCCTCACGGGCCGGCTTGCTCACGGGCCGGTATCCCATCCGCATGGGCATCCACCATGTCTTTTTCCCCGAAAGCTGGACCGGCATCGACCCCGAAGAAATTACCCTCGCCGAAGCCCTCAAAACGAAAGGCTATGCTACCGGCCATATCGGCAAATGGCACCTGGGGCATCATCATCCGTACCTGCCACGCCAAAACGGTTTTGACGAATACTTCGGCATTCCCTACAGCAACGACATGGCAGGCGTAGTCTATCTACGGGGCAATGATGTGGTGGAAGACTCCGTAGATCAACGCTTTACCACCCGGCGGTACACCGAGGAGGCCCTCGATTACATCGAACGCCACCAGAACAAACCCTTCTTCCTGTACCTTGCCCATAGCATGCCGCACGTACCGATCTATGCCTCTCCCGAATTTGAGGGCAACTCCCCCGGCGGATTGTACGGCGATGTAATTGAGGAAATCGACTGGAGTGCCGGGCAGATCCTGGAGAAACTAGATGAACTCCGCCTCGCAGAGAAAACCCTGGTCGTCTTCTCCAGCGACAACGGCCCGTGGCTGGTGATGGAAGACCACGGCGGCTCAGCGGGAATCTTGCGCGAGGGCAAACAAACCACCTTCGAAGGCGGCATGCGGGTGCCCACCATCGTCCGCTGGCCGGCCCGCATCGCAGGCGGACGCACCTACGACGGCCTCGCCACCATGATGGACTGGTTCCCCACCTTCCTCAACCTCGCCGATACACCTCTGCCCGACGACCGCCCCATTGACGGCGCAGATTTAACTGCTGTCCTCGAAGACACCGGCCCCCGCACCGGCGATGCCCTGGCCTATTACTACAGCGGTGAACTCCGCGCCTACCGCATGGGCGACTGGAAAGTCAAGCTGCCCTACCTCGGCAATCCGGGCTACCCGTGGACCAAAGCCCTGGCTGCCCATGATACCCTCCTGTTCAACCTCCGCACCGACCCCGGCGAACAACACAACCTCGCCGCTGCCGAACCGGATACCCTGGCTGCACTCATCGCCGGAATAGGCGCGTTTGTTGATGCCCTTGGCCCCGTGCCTCCGGGTAAAGTAGTGCGTCTGCCGCAGGATAACAGCCACTATGGGTATCTGGAGCAGAAACATGCGGCTGAGCAATAATAACAGGCTTTCGACAATGCAATACACCCTCAAAATGTCATCGCGCAGATCGACATGGGATGGCCACGTCGCCGCTAGCGTCTCCTCGCCATGACACAGTGATGGCCTACGGCTCCAACCGAATCTCCTGTTCCAACAATCCACCCCGTGTGGACAGTACCTTAACCTTCCCTTCCACAGCCTCGCCGCCGTACACACGCACCTGGAATGATGCCGAACCCGAGGCTCCGGCATCCGTGTACCCGGCATAGATGGTCTTGTCATAGGTGGCCGGTTCTATGATTTTGATGGTGGGGTTGCGGCCTTCGGTGAGGTCCTTGTCGAAGTCGAGTTGGACGCGGTCTTCCTGAACAATCTTGACCAACTGGGCTTGTTTGAGGGCCGTGGGCAAGTGGCCGATGTTGGTCCAGCTCACGTCGATGGTGTAGGTGGTGCTGTCGGCATTGGCAGAGACGCCTCGTATGTTTACTTCATCGAGCCGAAGTTGGGGCAGATGCAGCGCAAGTTGGAGGTTGAACAGCGCCTGTTTTTTGGCCCAGGCTTCGAGTTGATGCGGCGGGCCATTCTGGGCAAAAAACTTCGGGTGAAACCCGCCGATTTCAACGGTCCCCTTCTGGGGGTGCGCAATCTCAGTCCATTCACGAAAGCCGTTGCCGCCATTTTCCTGGTCGTCCCAGGTCAGGCCATCGACATCATCCAGGAGGCCATCGTTGTTGTAATCGGCCATGCGGCCGCCATTCCAGAGTTCATCCCCGTACCAGATGGCACCGTAGTAGAAGTACCCGAAATCCGGCCCGTGCCCGAACAACGGGTTCGTGCGGGAGGGATCACCCGTAACCGAATTGGTGGGATAGCGGGTCATGTAGGTATTGTATACATCACCCGCCCAATCGTATTGGGTGATGCTGGTGCCGAGGCTGTCGAAATACGTGTAGTAGGCCAGATCTTCCGGATACATGCGCTCGGCACTGCGGGAGGTCGAGGGTGGGCGCAGGTGCATCGGTACGCGGGTGTCCATGGAGTTGACCACGCCGATGTTCGGGTGCGTAAGGACCCACAGGATCACGGCACGGGTTTCGTTTTCACTCAGCGGATAGGCCCCGGCTCCGAACTGGGTATAGCCCCGCTTGGTGAGGTCGCCACCGGTATCGGGCCGCCAGTTTTCAGGGTAGTTTCGGTGCAAGTCCAGCCCACCGATGCCGTCTTCATTGAACTTGCCGTCACCGTCATTGTCGATCCCCTCACTCACGATGCGCCAATCGCCGTGGCCTTCCGGCACCCGTTTCATGAGCCGGCCCGTGGGATCGCGTGGGTCCAGGATGGCATTGCCCTTGTCTTCTTCCTCCGGGCCGACCTTCCAGCGGAGGGTATACATCACCCCATCGCCGTCGAGGTCTTCTTCCGGGTCTTCATCCAGGAGGCCATCCCGGTCACTATCGTGCGGCCGGACGGTACTGCGGTTTCGCTGTGCCGAGTGCAGGTACATTCCCGATCCATCCGGATTGTTCTGGGGCCGGAGGTAGATCGCTTTAGTGTCCAACAACTTGGTAATCTCGGCATCCTGACCATATTGCGTGAGCAGGTGTTGAATCAACCACAAAACGGATTCGCTGCTCGTGATTTCCCCGCTGTGCCGGCCGCCCTCAAAAAAGGCAGCGGGTTTATCCAGGTCTTTGCCGGTTTCCTTGTTGGTCAGCGTGACTTGCAGGATCGGGCGGCCTTCAAAACTTTTGCCCACTTCATACAAATCGACGAGGTTGGAATAGGCCTCCGCCCAGCGTTCCAACCAGGTGTACATGACCTGGGCCGTGTGGTAGGTGTCGAAGGTTAACGTATCCGCCGCCTCATATTCCACTTCCGGGTGTTGATGCCGTTTGAAAAAACTGGGGCCGTGGCGTTCCCCACGGACGGTATACCAGAGGGAATCCGATGCTGAAGTACCGGTATCCTGATTCAGATACGCGCTGTACTGTTGGGCGGAACAGGGAAGGGCGACGCAAAGGAGAAGTAGGCCGCTGAGCAAAGAGGAAGGCATGGTGTCTCTGGTGATGGAGGGGTGGTGTGAGACACCAATATAATGGTCGATTGTCAATTGTGCGGAGAGGGAGGGATTCGAACCCTCGATACCCCGAAAGGTATACCGGTTTTCGAGACCGGCGCATTCAACCACTCTGCCACCTCTCCGTTAAGGGGCCTTGTGCTTGGGGCACGGAAGATACGGACCCATCAAGGATGCTACAAATCCGGAAACCCGTAAAATGTGTGAAAGGTTTTCCGCAGGTGTTGCAAGGTGTATCGAATGGGGAGGTGGTAAGTCACCTTACGTCAGCGCACGTATCCCACACCATAATTTGCGAGGTCACGATGGAACAAAGGCAGTTCCTTTCGCTCGTTGCCGGCACCGTGTTGGTCTGCATGATCACCGTGTTCGGCCTCCATACCCTCCACCTGCAACAAACCCAAACCGACGGCCAACCGTTACCGAATGAGGCGCTTTACCTCGTCGAGTCGGTACAATAAACACGGCCTTATTTCCTACTGAGCGACTGCGGCACCACCGTGTGTGCGGCAGCGGCCAATTCGGCGATGTACCCGCCATCCCGGCGCTGCTCAATGGCATTGCCGACGATGATGAAGCCTGCGCCGGCCGCAACCCGGCGGGCCACGGCTTCAGGGTCACGCAGCCCTCCGCCAACGACCAATGGAACGGTACAGGTTTCGGTGATGGCATACACCATGGCCTCAGGCACCGGTTGCTCGGCCCCCGAGCCGGCATCGGTGTAGAGGAGTTTCATGCCCATCATTTCGGCGGCCAGGGCTGTGGCGGCAGCAATATCCGGTTTGTGCCGGGGCAAAGGTGCAGTGTTGCTCATGTAGTGGGCCGTCGTGGTCCGGCCTGCTTCTACCAGCATATAGCCGGTGGAAATGGCCTCCAGTCCCATCTTGTGCAGCAATGGCGCCGCCACTACATGCCGCCCGAAAAGGTAGTCCGGGTTTCGTCCGCTAATCAGCGAAAGGTACAGGATGGCGTCCAGGTGCGGTGAGATTTGATTCAAAGCCCCCGGAAAGCCGATCACCGGCAAATCCGTAGCAGTCTTGAGGGCCGTGATGTATGCTTCCAGTTCCGTGGCATGCAGCAAGGTACCCCCCACGAAAAAGGCATCCACCTCGGCCCGGAGGCACCGCTCGGCAAAGCGCGGCACCTCGGCCACGTCGAGCTTGTCGGGGTCGATGAGTACGATGAAGCCTGCCCCCTTGCGGGTGCGTACTTCATTGAGTTGTGCATAAACAGAAGATTGGGTCACGGTCGTTAAGTTACGATTACCCCAAAAGGTTTGCCAATACCGCCGGCACTTCGGCCAGGGCGGTATCCAGATTTTCGGGTTGCCGCCCCCCAGCCGTGGCTAATGTAGGCCGCCCTCCACCACCGCCGCCAACCAGCCGGGCCAGTTGCCCGACCAGTTTGCCGGCCTGCACACCCTTGCCAATCACATCATCAGCCACAGCGGCGACTAGGTAGACCTTACCGGCGTCCACATCTGCTGAACCCAGTACACCAACCCCGCCGGCCCCCAACTTGGCCCGAAGGGTTTCACCCAAATTACGAAGCGTCGGCATGTCTGCGCCGTCGATACGTCCCGTTGCCAGACGGATGCCATCTACAGCCACGGCCTGCCCCACCAGTGCATCCAGCGAAGCCGCCAAAGCCTGCTCCTTGAGACGCGCCACTTCTTTTTCAGCACGCTTGACCTGCAAAATCAGGTCGGCCACTTCTTCTTCGACCGGGCGCTCCAACCCACGGAACTGCCCCCGTACCCCATCCAGGGCCGTCAGTTCATGCTGCATGAAGTCCACCGCCCGTTCGCCCACCACGGCTTCCACGCGGCGAATCCCACTGGCAATAGAGCCTTCCGATGTAAACCGGAATAGCCCGATTTCCCCACTTGCACCGACGTGCGTGCCGCCACAGAGTTCAACGGAATCCCCAAACGTGACGACCCGCACCCGATCCCCATACTTTTCCCCAAAGAGCATCATGGCCCCAAGCGCCGTCGCTTCGTCGATGGGCACCTCGGTCCGGATATTGGCCGGGTCGTTGTTCTGGATGTAGCCATTGATCCGGCGTTCGATCTCCCGGAGTTCATCCGGCGAGACTTTTTCAAAATGACTAAAGTCAAACCGGAGCCGGTCGGGCGCAACCAGGGAACCTTTCTGGGTCACGTGGGCACCGAGCAGATTCCGCAAGGCCCGGTGCAACAAATGCGTGGCCGTGTGATGTTTTTTGATGTTCAACCGCCGGTCGGCATCCACCACGGCCTCAACGGGTGTATCTAGCGCTGTCGGAAGCCGGTCCACCGTGTGGTAAAACACGCCGCCCTGCTTCTGGGTATCCAGCACTTGCAATTCTCCCTCAGCAATGCGCAACACACCCGTATCTCCAACTTGCCCACCGCTTTCGGCATAAAACGGCGTGCGGTCCAGCACCACCCGATAGGTGGTTTGTGCATCCCGTTCCACCGGCTGGGCCTGCACAATCCGAGCATCCGTAATATGTGTGGTTTCATAGCCCTCGAAAACCGTGGGGGCCAGTTCGGGATGCGCTTCCTCGCCAGAGGTCACCACCTGCACTGATTTGAAGGCCGAAGCGGCACGGGCGCGGTCCCGCTGCTCCTGCATCAGTTTGGCGTAGGCTTTCATGTCCACGGTCAGGCCCTCTTCCCGTGCCATGAGTTGCGTCAGGTCTATGGGGAAGCCGTAGGTGTCGTGCAACTGAAACGCTGCATCGCCTGGGAATACGCCCCCTTCAGCCTGTGCACTGAATTCCTCGAAGTGGGCAATGCCGGTCGCGAGGGTGCGCAAAAAGCCTTCTTCTTCAGCCTTGACCACCTTTATGATGAGGTCATGGTGAAATTCCAGTTCAGGAAAAGAACCGGCCATTTTCTCTTTGAGCGGAGCCACCAGCCGGTACATGAACGGCGTGCGGAAACCAAGCGTCTGGTATCCGTACCGCACGGCCCGCCGAAGAATACGCCGGATGACGTAGCCGCGCCCCTCATTGCCGGGAATGACCCCGTCGGCAATGGCAAAGGCCACGGCCCGAATGTGGTCCGCGATGACGCGCATGGCGATGCGAATCTTTTCGCGCTCGGTGTCCGAAACGCCACGGATGTCATCGTAGCCGTGGACGCCCTCTCGTTCGGTCAGATCGGCAAGGGTGGCGAAGAGGCCAGAAAAGAGATCCGTGTCATAGTTGGAGGTCTTCCCCTGCAGGACAGCCACAACGCGCTCCAGGCCCATGCCGGTATCGACATGTTTGTCCTTGAGCGGCTCCAGGTGATGATCGCCGAGGGCGTTGTACTGGATGAACACGAGGTTCCAGATCTCCATCACCCTGGGGTCGTCCTTATTGACGAGCGTATGCCCCGGCACCGCCGCACGTTCCTCATCCGTGCGCAGGTCGACGTGGACCTCCGAGCAGGGGCCGCAGGGACCGGTATCCCCCATCATCCAGAAATTGTCTTTGGTGCTGCAATACAGGATATGGTTCGGGTTGATGGACGTTTCCGAGGCCCAGAGGTTGGCAGCTTCGGTATCGGGATCGAGGCCGAGTTTGGCATCCCCTTCGTGAACGGTGGCATAGAGCCGGTCCGGTTCCAGTCCCCATTGATCAACGAGCAGTTCCCAGGCCCAGTGGATGGCTTCGCGCTTGAAGTAGTCGCCAAAGCTCCAATTTCCGAGCATCTCGAAGAGGGTGTGGTGGGAGGTATCGAGGCCCACCTCGTCGAGGTCGTTGTGCTTGCCGGAGACCCGCAGACACTTCTGGGTATCAGCCACGCGGCGGTAGGGCCGGGTACCCGTGCCGAGGAACACGTCTTTAAACTGGTTCATACCCGCATTGATGAACAACAACGTGGGATCGTCATGCGGGACCAACGATGAACTGGGCACAATCTCGTGCGCCTTGTCCTTAAAAAATTGCAGAAACTCGTTCCGAATCTGCTCAGGGGATTTCGACATGGGTCCGTGTTGCGTGTTGCGTGTTGCGTGAATTCAGTCGTAGATGCTGTACTGGGCCGAAGACCTTGTACTTATCCGAACCGAGTATTCGGGTGGCATGATTGGGACATAGATCACGCAACACGCAACACGTGCAAGATTAATAATGCGATTGTTATGTGGCGTGTATAACACCATTTCAAACTACGCTGTGCCCCATTTACTCGCCGTGTAATCTTTCTGAATTGCACATCCGGGAAAAAATCTTGGCAGGGTGTAACCTGAATGCATAAACCTCCGTCTACTTCTCTTGTCACCACTCCCGTATTGTTGAACGATAGAGAACGACCATGTATACCGCCAGAACCCGCACCATACTGCTCTGCGCTTTTGCCTTCGTCACTTCCCTCGTCATCTGGCGTGCCGCATCGGGCGGTTCAGACAACCCTGCGGAACTTCAGTCGATTGGCGAGAAAGATGAAGTCATCGTTGAGCACATTCACGAACACCGCGCCCGTCGCGAGCACAAGCACGAAAAGCGGCATGAACGGCACGTCATTCACATTGACTCTGACGAACTGGCCGCCAAGATTGAAGCTGGCCTCGAAGAAGCCGCACGTCATCTGGAAGAAATGGACTTTGAGGGTCTCGGTGAAGAACTCGAAGCCAGCCTCGAAGAAGCCGCACGCGAATTGGAACGTATCGAAATTGAAGCCGAATTTGGGGCCTCCACGGTCCACATCAAAGGCCGCCGGGACAAAGGCGAAGTGATGATTGAGGAAACCTTCTCCGTCAACGAAGGCGGCACCCTGAAGGTCAACGTCCCCAGCGCCGATGTGGAAGTCCTGCCCGGCGATGCTGACCAGGCCGAAGTGACCGTGTACCTGAATGGCCGGGACATGGACAAGGCCCGCGAATACTTTAACAAACTCAAGTTTGAGGTCTACAGCAAAGGGGACATGGTGGTCGTCGAAACCGAAAAACAACGCAAGCGGTGGAACTGGAACGGCTGGAAACGCAACGGCGGGGCCCGCATCCACGTGGAGGCCCGCATCCCGAAGGCGTTTAATACGGACCTGTCCACCTCCGGCGGAGACGTGACGATCATCACCCTGAACGGCCAAACCAAACTGTCCACCTCCGGCGGAGACGTTTCGCTGGGTACCCTGACCGGCCCGTCCATCGTGGCCCGCACCTCGGGGGGTGACATCAAGGCCGAATCCGTCCAAAGCGATGCCGATGTGGAACTCAAAACCTCCGGCGGAGACCTCACCCTCGGCGAAATCAGCGGGGCCGAGTTGATCATCAAAACCTCCGGCGGAGACATTAACGCCGACCACCTGGATGGCTCTCTCATCGAGGTCAATACCTCCGGCGGAGACATTGATCTGGATGAAGTAGACGGCAACCTCGATGCCCACACCTCCGGTGGCGATATTGACATTGAAACCATCGACGGTGACATCAAGGCCGGCACCTCGGGCGGTAACATCGACGTCCGCCTCGAACACACCAGCCGCGTCGAACTCAAAACCTCCGGCGGTAACATCGACATCGATGCCCCCTCGGCCCTCGAAGCCGACCTGGAACTCAAGGGCGGCCGGGTGTACGTAGACAAAGCTTTTTCCTTCAGTGGCACCCTGAAGAAAAACCGGGCGATGGGCGAAGTCAATGGCGGTGGCCCACGCATTTTTGCCTCCACCTCGGGCGGCAAAATCACCCTGGATGCCAACCAATAAGCCTTAGCCGCTTAACCAGATTTAAAAAAGAGGACGCAGCCAACGGGTTGTGTCCTCTTTTTCTTTTTATCTTCCAGCGATTCCGCATCACATTTTCTAAATTATCTGACGCCGACCAATCACCAATCTTCGTAGACCGCCTACCTGTATGAAGAAGACCCCGATGATGATGTACCGCACCGAGATGATCTTTACGATCGCTGCGATGCTCGGTCTGTTAAGTATAGCCACCCTTTTTGCCGACCTGCCCCTGATGGTCATTCTGGCATCTGTGGTCTGTGCCCATGGGGTAATTGTATGGGCCCTCATCAAAAGCGATCGTGAGGGATTTATTAAAATCAATCGCATGCCACGTGCCGGCGATCCCCAGCGTGAGTTCCATCCGGTCCAGTCGTTCGTCCTCATGATTGTGGCCGTTTTGCAAGTCGTGCTGAGCGCCTACACCGTCCTGACCATCGACCTCTAATTCCGCACGCACTTCGCTTTTGATCGGCATTTTGGGTCCATAGTGCAATTTTTTACGCATCTAAAGCGTTCTGGGAAACAGATCCCTCCGGGACGTGTTGCATTTTGGATCCACTCCTTCTCCTGGCACAACGATCATGAGCGAGCAGACCCTTCACCTTGTTGAACGTATCCGCCGGCGGCTCCATGCCACCATACGGCGGGTCACCATGGCTGAACTGCTCTGGGGCCTGGCCCTGACACTCGGCATTGTAAGTGCTGTACTGCTTCTGGCTACCGGTCTGGAAGCCGGCTTCTGGTTTAGCTCCGGCCCTCGGCGTTTCTTTTTCTGGACCTTCCTCCTCACCAGCCTGGGCCTGGTCGGGTATTTCCTGGTCATCCCCCTGTTTCGATTCATGGGATGGCTCCGCGGCCACTCTGAAGCCGGGATGGCCGAACGCATCGGCCAACGCTTCCCCGAGATCGCGGACCGGCTCACCAACCTGCTCCAACTGGCTGGGGGCCAACGCAGCAACGCCCCGGAACCGCTGCTTGACGGGGCCATCGCCCAGCTTGGCCGGAGCGTGGAAACGGTGCCCTTTGAACAGGTAGAAGATTTTACACGGGTCAAGCACATCAGCCGGTGGGCAGCCTTTCCCGTGCTCGGGTTGCTGTTTTTCCTGATTGCCGCCCCCAGCGTCTTTCTGGGCGCTACCGAACGGCTGTTTGCACCCAATACCCACTTCCAGCCCCCTGCCCCGTTTCAACTGGATGTGCAGCCCGGTGATATCGAACTGGTCAAAGGAGCCAATTTGGATCTTGAAGTCCGGGCCATAGGGACCGCTCTGCCACAAAGCGTCCGGTTTGAATGGCAACAGGCCGATGAAACCCATACAGACCTGTTCGATGCCCTTCCGGATTCCACCGGAGGCTTTGCCCATCGGCTGATCAACGTGCGGCAATCCCTGCGGTACCGCGTCACGGCAGGAAGCGTCGAAAGCCCCTGGTATGAGGCCACGGTGATCAACCGCCCCCTGGTACGCAACCTGCAAGTCCAACTCGATTTCCCGACCTACACCCGTATCCCCCCACGCCGCCTGCCTCCGAACGTGGGGGATATCGTGGCCCTGCCGGGCACCAAGGTTTCGGTCTCGGTTGCCCTGGGCGGTGCCGAAGTGGAGAGCGCCACCCTGCTTTTTGACGATAGTTCCCGGGTAGACCTCACCCCCTCCGCCCGTGAAGCAACGGGCGCGTTTCGAATGCGCCGCGAGGGACAGTATCAGATTCTGCTGGAGAGCCCGGCCGGCGTGCGCAATGCCGATCCCATTGCGTATACCCTTAAACTGCAACGGGATGAGCATCCGTCTGTGACCCTCATGGAGCCGCGCCCGTCCGAAGAACTGACCGACGTCCTCTCGGTCGGGCTTCGAATGCGGATCATTGACGACTTCGGCTTTTCGAGCCTGCGCTTGCTGTACCGGCTGGCCGAGACCCGCTTTGGTGAGCCCATGACGGACTTTGAATCCGTCCCGCTGCCGCTGGTCAGTACCTCCCTCCTGGATCAGGAAGTGCCTTATCCCTGGCTGCTCCCTGAAACCACCGACATGGAATTTGTACCCGGTGATGTGGTGGAGTATTTCGTTGAGGTACGTGACAACGACCGGGTCGCCGGATTCAAAGCGGGCCGTAGCCCCGTCTACACGCTCCGTTTCCCCTCCCTGGCCGAACAATATGAAGCCCTGGATGCAGAGCAGGAATCGACGCAGGATGAACTGCAAGACCTGCTGAACCAGACCGAGCAGGTCCGGGATGAGTTTGAGGAATTGCGGGATGAACTCCGCCGCAAGCAGGAAGCCGACTGGGAAGACGAGCGCCAGCTTGAGCGCCTTACTCAACAACAACAATCCATCGAGCAGCGCGCCGAGGATGTGGCCGAGCAAATGGAAAACATGCTCGAATCCATGGCCGATAACAACCTCGTCAACGAGCAGACGATGGAGATGTACCAGGATCTGCAACAGGTGATGGAAGAGATGAATTCACCGGAGTTGATGGAAGCCCTGCAAAAATTGCAAGAGGCCATGCAGAACCTGGACCTAAACCAGATGCAGCAATCCATCGGCCAGTTTGAGTTTAATGAGGAGCAATACCGGCAACGCCTCGAACGTGCCCTGGAGCTCTTCAAACGCCTGCGTACCGAACAAAAACTGGACGAGGCCATCAAGCGCACTGAAACCCTGGCCGAACAACAGGAGCAAATAGCTCGGGAAACCCAGAACCTGATGGAAGAAAACGAGACGAACCCCTCTGAAACAGAGGAAGAATCACCGACTTCTAAAGAGGAAACCGGCCAGGAATCTGAAAAGGGCGACGAAACGGGTGAGGAAGCAGAAACCGGGCAACAAGACGAACAGGGTGGCGCAGAGGCCGATGAAGGACAGCAGGATGAACAGGGGGAGGCCGGAGAACAACCGCAAGACGGGCAAGAACCCCAGGATGGACAACAGCCTCAAGACGGACAACAGCCCCAGGATGGACAACAACAAGAGGGGCCGCGCAACGAGGAACTCGCCAAAGAGCAGCAAGCCTCCAAGGAGGAAATGGAAGCCCTTGAAGAATTGCTAGAGCAGTTGCAGGAGCAAATGGATGAGATGCAGAATGTGCCCCAGCAGGAAATGGATCAACTCCAGAATCAGGTGCAGGAGCAGAACCTGCCCCAGCAGATGCAGCAAAACAGCCAACAGTTGATGCAAAACCAGCTCAACAAGGCCCAGCAGGGTCAGCAGAGCATGCAACAACAACTGGAGCAAATGGCCCAGCAAATGCAGCAGATGCAAGAGCAGATGTCGCAGGAACAACTCGAAATCAACATCGCTGCACTGCGCCGTACCCTGGATGATGTACTTACCCTGTCGAAAGAGCAGGAAGCCCTGCGTGAAAATACCCGGCAGCTTACGGCTGATAATCCCATGACCCGGCAATACAGCCAGCAGCAGGTTGAGTTGAGCGAAGGCGTTCGGGTGGTGAGTGATACATTGCAGAAGCTGTCCAAAGACATTCCACAAATGTCACGGGAGGTCCAGCAGCGGTCAGGGGCTGCGTTGCAGGATATGGAACAGACCGTTACAGAAATGACAGACCGGCGCATCTCCCGCGCCTCGGGCCATCAGAAAAGTGCGATGGCCAATCTGAACGAACTGGCGCTATTGCTCTCCGACTTGATGGAGCAGATGCAGAACCAGCAAAACGGCATGGGGGGCTCCGGCAACATGTCGATGTCACAGATGCTTCAGCAGATGCAACAGATGGCCGGGCAGCAGCAGCAACTCAACCAGCAGATTCAGCAGATGCTGAATGACATGCAGGGCAACCGCCTCAGCCAGAGTCAACAGGAACGCCTGGCGCAAATGGCGGCCCAACAGGAAGCGATCCGGCAGCAGTTGGAACAGATGATGCAACAGGGGGGCAGCCAAATGGATAAGCTCCTGGGGGATCTTGAGCAGGTAGCCCAGCAAATGCAACAATCTATTCAGGACCTCCAACGCCGGCAAATCGATCCACAGGTGGTACAGCGCCAGCAACAAATCCTGACGCGCCTGCTGGATGCGCAACGGTCGCTCCGGGAACGGGGCCGAGAGAAAAAGCGGGAAGGACGGCAAGGCACCGATGTGACACGCACCAGTCCGGGCGAACTCTCCCCATCACAGCAAGCCGAAAAACTGAGACGGGACTTGATTCAGGCACTGGAAAGTGGTTACGCGCCGGACTACGAGGAGTTGATCAAACGGTACTTCGACGCGCTGCAGAACCGCAACACTGAAGAACGCTAGCCCTAGGCCGTGTTGACAATTAAGCGTAAACGTCGTTTTTGGCCCGTTTCGGGCCGATAACCGGCCCTCTTGGCCCACTCTGCGTTGCATTTCTCCTGAAATGCGATCCCCGATGATGGATCGGGGGCATTGCAGTCAAAATGCGCCTTGATTGGGCCTGGGCCGATCCACGGCCCTAACGACCTCAAAACCGCCTGTTGATCTAATGGTCAACACGGCCTAGCCAACGGTTTTATTCGGCCAGGTCCGATACAGGGCATCGAGCCGATCCCGCGCTTCAACCACCCGCCGATGTTCGGCCCCGAAGTGGGCTTCCAGGGTTGAGACGGCAGCCTGCAAGACCTGTTCGGCCTGCTCGTATTGCCTCAATTCCGTCAGGCAGGCCCCCAACAAACTCTGCGCCGAGCCGATGTGCCAGTCGTCCGACGGCAGGTGGGTTTGCCGAATCTCTACGCCTTCGGTTAAAAACGGGAGCGCCCGCTGTGGGTCCTGCTTATCGACCAACCACATTTTCCCTACGGCAACCAGGGCCCCGGAGAGTTTGGCGTGCTTTAAGGACATCGAATGCCGATACACTTCAATGGCGGACTCATATTCGGGAATGGCCGCATCAATATCCCCTTTCTGACGAAGGAGAATCGCCAGGTTATGCATGCCGAGGGCTACATCAGGATGTTTTTCTCCAAAGGCCCCTTTCCAAATCTTGATGGCCTGACGGTACATCGGTTCGGCAGCCTGAAATTCTCCCTTTTCTTTAAGCAGAAGTGCCAGGTTGTTCAGGCTGGTTGCCAACCGTTCATGTGTATCACCAAGCTGATCTTTTTCAATGTCCAATACTTCTCTGAACAACTGCTCGGCCCTGGGAATGTCTCCTTTTTCCTGCACGACCAGCGCCAGATTGTTCAGTGTGGTTGCAACACTCAAGTGTTGATTCCCCAGGTGTTCCTTTTTGATGGCCAATGCTTCGGTGAGCAATCGCTCGGCATCATCGTACCTTTGCGTATCCCACAACAATCCACCAAAGCTGTCGAGGGTATACGCCACACGTACATTCTTTTCGCCCAACCGTAAACGTTGCACCACCAACGCTTCATTGAAGAGTTGTTCTGCTTCCTCGTATTGGCCGCGGTGCACCTGAATGGTAGCAAGAAGGCGCTTGCTATCGGCCACCTCTACATGACGCGGCCCATTCAGCAACATCCGGATCTGGAGTGCTTCCCTGCACAATGAATCGGCCTCATGAAACCGGGCATTATCTCGGAGCGAGACAGCCCAATCGTGCAAGTTTCGCGCCACATCTACATGTTCATGCCCGAAATGCTGAAGGTGTAGCCCGTACGCTTTCCCGTACAATGAATCTGCTATGCGATAGTTGCCTTTTGCATGGTGTGCCAGGGCCATGTAGTGGATACTCTTTGCAAAGCCCTGAATCTGGTTGGTCTCGGCTTCCTGTTGCGCCCGGAAAGCCTGTTGGCTGGTCTCCAGGGCTTTATCAAACAGGCCCAGTTTTTCATAGAGCGAACTCAGCATGTTCAGCATCCGTGCTTGCCGCTCCGGCTGCGTCTTGAGTTGTGCGAGGGCTTCCTCCCACCCCCGATCCAGCAACTGCTCGGCGGTAACCAGTGTAGCCTCTCCTGCCCGTTCAGGATCATACAATTCAAACATGCTCTGAATGTATCCTAACACATCTTCGGCATGATCCCGCTCGGCGAGTACGTTTTGTTGCTCCTGCCGAAGTTGGGTGTCCTTGATTAAAATCGTAGAGACTGAAATGATGCCAAACAGTATGGCAAGAACGCCCACGCCCACACCCACACGATGCCGATACACAAACTTGCGCACCCGATACCCAAAGGTATCTTTTTGCGCAAAAACAGGCAGACCGCCGAGGTACCGGTTCAGGTCATCGGCAAACTGTTCTGTGGAGCCGTACCGCCGATCAGCCCCTTTGCGCAAGGCCATCAATACCATGGTATCAAGGTCCCCGCGCAATTTGCGTTGAAGCCGCTCCGGTGTGGTATTTCGATCCCGGCCTACGGTCTCAGGATCGGTCCATTGCCCTTTCTCCAGGGGCACAGACGGCATATAGCCAATGGTGGCACTGGGCGCTTTCGGAATAACCTCACAAATGACCCGCTCCATTTCGTAGCGGGGTTGCTTGGGCACGTGATAGGGGTCTTGCCCTGTCAAGAGGCGATACAGAATGACGCCGAGCGAATAGACATCGGTGGCCGTCGTGACCGGCTTTCCCCGAATCTGTTCCGGACTGGCGTATTCCGGCGTCATGAGTTGATCACGGGTGACCGTACGTTCCTCAATACGCGTATCGGATTCTATCAGCTTGGCAATGCCGAAGTCCAGCAGTTTGGGTTCACCCTCGGCGTTGACCATGATGTTGCTGGGCTTGAGGTCCCGGTGGACGATCAGGTTCTGGTGCGCATAGTGGACAGCCCGGCACACGCGGGTAAACAGGCGCAGACGTGCCTCAATGGAAAGGCGATGGGTATTACAGTACGTGTCAATGGGAACCCCTTCAACATACTCCATGACGAGGTAGGGAGCCCCTTCTTCCGTGATGCCGCCATCATAAAGCTGGGCAATGTTGGGATGGTTCAACCGGGCCAGAATTTCCCGTTCGCTCTTGAACCGTTTCAGCCGTTCCGGCTCTCCGGTAAACCGGATGACCTTGATGGCGACCCGTTTGTGAAACAGTTCATCATCCCGTTCCGCCAGGTAAACGGCACCCATGCCGCCTACACCTATCTTTTCGATAACCCGATAGGCCCCGAGCCGCCGATTCGCCAGGTCAACGGCTTCCGGAACGTCGTTACCATCCTTTTCATGCAGCGCAGGAAGGCGCACAGGCGCTTGAGCGAGGAAGGTACCCTCCTCCTCATAGGCCCCGAGCAACGCCAATACTTCCTGCTTCAGCACGACGTTTCCGTTGCACCGCTCTGTCAGAAACTGGTGCCGTTTTTCGGCAGGTTGCTCAAGAACCTCGGCAAAAATGGTCTTGAGAACACCCCAATCTTCCATAGCCGAGCTCGCGTGTATATAGGGCACACGTTAATGCTTTCACATTGCCGGATACAATGGAAGGCGTTGTACGGCTACGTGTTAGGCTTGATCCGATTCTGACGATACACCCACAATGTTTGGGGGGTATCGTACTTAATCCGTCCTGTTACGCCGTCTTGGCCCATTCGACATGGTCGAACTGTACAAGATCAACGGCAAGCGGCGTACCTTCAGTTAATCATCGTCACTATCGGACCCGTTCTTTTTCTCGTCTTCGTTTTGCGGCATGTAAACTTCGGTGGCCTCATCATCATCGACAGACACAACAGCGCTGCAACCGGCAACGGTTCCCATCATCATAGCGGCAAAGGCGAGGCTAAGTACAAAGCGTTTCATAGAAACTCTCCAAGTGGTTTGGTGTGTGGTGGTTAACATCGCCGAGGCGCTGGCGATGTTCTTTCTGGTGACAAACAATGTGTAACGAATAGTGATTATTAAACATAGTTATATAACCACACCTTATTTACACAAAATTCGATATTATTATAGTGCTTTTTTATAATTTATGCTATATTATTGTTGGTTTTCACTTTATTTACATATTCATTGGAAATCGGTGTTTGACCCCTAAGTTTAATACACAAAACACTTAATTCATATCTCTAGTGTTTGGATTGACGGGGAATTTTTCTACTGTCGAGGTAAACGGGGCCGAAAAATCTGCCCCTGTTTCTTATGGGCGCCGTGAACGCTGGCCGGGGGAATTTGGCCTCAGCTTGGGTATGCCGTTATGAGTGCCAGACGGCGTATAGCGCATCCAGGCGGCGACGGGCATCTACGGTTTTGGTGTCAGTTTCTCCTAACGCAGTTTGCAAGGTTTCATACCCCGAACGGAGCATCACCTCGGCGTCTTGATATTTTTGTAATTGGACCAGGCAGGCCCCCAGTTGACTCTGCAAGGAGGCAATCCGCCAATGACCAGGTTCAAGGTGAGCCTGCCGGACATCCAGGGCTCTTCGGAATAACGGCTCAGCTGCATCGGGCCGGCCGTCCTGGACGTGAAGCTTGGCGAGCCCTAACAGGGCACCGGCCAAACCGGTGTGGCGCTGCGGCATGGCTTTTTCATAGATACGTATTGCCGCCTCATATTGTTCGGCAGCAGTCTCATACTGTTTCAGGTCCCGCAGCAACATGGCGAGGTTATGCATGCCGACGGCAACATCGGGATGGTCTGGCCCCAGCGTTTTTTTCCAGATTGCAATGGCCTCCTCATACAATGGCCGGGCATCTTCCCGCGCCCCTTTCTGACGGAGCAGGTAGGCGACGTTGTTCAAACTCGTGGCCACCACCCGGTGGTTATCCCCGAAGTACTGTTTCCGGATCATGAGCGCCTGCCGGTATAACATCTCGGCCTGGTCCAGGTCACCCTGTTCTCGGAGTAACCGGGCATAATTGTTCAGACTCGTCGCCACACTGGGGTGTTCACGGCCCAGCGTCTCCTGTTCAATTTTCAGGGCTTCCTGCATGTAGGTTTCGGCCTGCTCAAACCGGCCCTGCCCCTGGTATAGTACCGCCAGATTGTTCAGCGTGGAGGCCACTTTGAGGTGCCGCCGCCCCAGAACTGTGCGCCGGATCTCCAGCGCATCCAACAGCAAGGTCTCCGTCGTCTCATAATCTCCTGATTCCTGAATGATCAGCGCCAGCAGATTCATACTTTCGCCGATTTCTTCATGCCGGCCCCGGCTCAGTTGGGCCCGTCGAATGCGCAGCGCCTCACGGCATAAAATTTCGGCTTCCTCCAAGTCATCCTGGTCATAGAGCAACGAAGCCAGGTCGTTCATGCTCTCGGCCACATCCAGATGCTCCGGTCCCAAAACGCGCAACCGCACATTCAGGGCCTGCCGATACCGGGCCTCCGCCTGGTCATAATTGCCCCAGGCATGATAAGAAGATGCCAAAAACTGATAACTTTCAGCCAGACCAGCATCTTCGGAAGCGCGATCCTGCCGCCGCATCTGAAGCGCCAGGTCGTTTACCTCAATGGCCCGCCGATACCACCCCCGCTTTTCATACAACGAGCCGAGCCGGTTCAAAATGGTGGCCAGGCGATCAGGCTGGTCCTTGAACTGTACCTGGGCATTGCGCAACCCAGTATCCAACAACTGCCGCACTGTGATCGTCGAATCCCCAATCTGCTCCGGATCAGAAATGTCGAACAGGCTTTGCATGTAGCTGTTGGCGGCATCGGTCTCTGCCAGTTGCCGGGTCAGTTGGCGCGACTGCATGACGATGGTCACTACAGCCGTCAATGCAAATGCGGCGATTACTGCGGCCAAGACTACGCCCATTTGATGCCGCTTGACGAACTTGTGGACCCGGTAAGACACTGTATCCCGTCGGGCCGTAACAGGTCGTCCCTTAAGGTACCGATCCACATCCTGTGCAAACTCGGCTACCGAACCATATCGGCGTGCGGGCACTTTGCGGAGGGCCGTCAGCACCACGGTATCCAGATCCCCGGCCAGTTGCCGCTGTAACCGTTCAGTAGGCATGCTTCGGGCCGTGCTGATTTCAGCTACCGACTGTCGGGTTTCGGTTCCATCGCTGTGCTTGTGTACCATGGGCTCGGCCACCACAACGCTGGGCTTGCGCGGCGGTTGCTCACAAATGGCCCGTTCCACCTCAAACAAACTGTTGGTTTCTACCTGATACGGACTGTGCCCCGTCAGCAAGCGAAAGAGCACCATGCCCAGTCCATACACATCCGTGGCGGTCGTGATAACTCCGCCCTGTATCTGCTCGGGGCTTGCGTAGCCCGGCGTCATCATGCGGTCTCGGGTGCGCGTGCGCGCCTCCTCCCCTTCATCGGCCCCAAGGAGTTTGGCAATCCCGAAATCCAGCAACTTGGGTTCCCCTTCAGCCGTCACCCAGATGTTGCCAGGCTTGAGGTCTCGGTGGACCACCAGGTTCTGATGTGCATACCGCACAGCGGCGCAGACTTTGGCGAACAGCCGCAACCGTTTGGTCAGGGAGAGTTGATGGGCATCGCAGTACGTATCAATGGCCTCCCCTTTGACGTATTCCATTACGAGGTAAGGCACACCCTCTTCGGTTACCCCCCCGTCGTAGAGTTGGGCAATGTTGGGATGGTTCAGGCCGGCCAGAATTTTTTGCTCTCGTTGGAAACGGTGGTGCTGCCGGGTATGATGCGTGGCACGTAAGATCTTAATGGCCACCTGCTTCCGGAACAAATCGTCATCGCGCTCGGCCAAGTAAACCACCCCCATGCCGCCTTCCCCCACCCGGCGCAACAGCCGATACACCCCCAACCGCTTGCCAGACCAATCCTCATCCTGTACACCCTCTTGCGGAAGCATCTCCAACGCACCCACCTGGCCAGCCGCAGTCTCCAGAAAATGCTGTGAAGCGCCATAGGCTTGCAGGAGCCCATACACCTCATCCCGCAATGCCCGGTCATGCAGACACCGGGCTTCAACGAACGCTTCGCGATCGTTGATGGGCACAGACAACGCAGCCGCGAATAGGTCTTTGACCTGCGCCCAGCGTTCTGCCTGCGGAGAGGTGAGGGTTTCCCCCATGCCTGTAGCCTCCAATGGATGTAAGATGCAGCTCCGTTCCAGCGGTACTGCACCCCGCTTGCCTTAGTGGGTGTAAATGTGCGCGTGTGTGGTATTGATTGCGTCTAAAAAATACCCGACACTTCCAATAAAAACAAGCGCCCCACACGAGATTCACCCGTGTGGGGCACTGCGGTCAAGTGACCGTCATTCCCAACAACATCTTTTTGGAGGCAATTCGTCGTAGGCTACGAAGTTTGGAGGCTTAATGTAGCGCCTACTTTAGAGACGAGACGAACGGGATGTTGAACCGTTCAATTTCAGTAATTTCAGGAGTCCTCATCGGCGGTTTCAGCGCCGGTGTCGTACTTGCCTTTATCAGCGATGAGCTTGATAACGTCCTCATCTTGTGTATCCGGCGGGACCGTGTAGGCCATGGACACACTATACAGGGCAACCGACAGAACCAGGACAAAAGCACTCAGGATACCGATGGCACGGGACCGTGAGGCAAATAAACGCTTGATGTTCGATTTCATGATGTACCTCGCTTTGTTCTCAACGTGACTGTGCTGCTTGTTTATTCCCTTCCACAAACGGCATACCAAAAACGACGGGCGCAACGCAACGATGGCGTTTTCAGTCGTAACATATATATATCTATATTCTATTAATTTTAATATATATAATTACTTATAGTGTAATTTTCATTTTTTTATGCAAGGGGACGACCGTCCTGGGCCTTATTTCTTGACCCGGCCATCAAACCCGAAACTATTTGTAGGAATCTCTCGTTTTGAGAAAAGCCTTCTCGTTTTGAGAGCCTTGGCCGTGAGACACGGCCTGCTCGGGTTACCATCCTGATTCTACTTTCATTCTGCCGCAAACCGATGTATGCCGAGCCAACGAAGCGTATGAACCTGAGGGGTGTGACGGCCTTCTGGCTCTGCATCATGATGGCCCTCACCGGCTGCGCGACGACGCTCGCCCCGCACGGTGGCTCCGTGTCCGTTTCCTCCTATCTGCGCAAAAAACCGATCCCGGCCCGGCTGGATACGACCGCTATCATCCGGGCACAGCAATTGTTCATCCGAGGGATGACCCACACTTTGCTTAAAGACCCCGAGCAAGCCGTTGCCCTGTTTAAGGAAGCCCTCAACCTGATTCCGGATCAACCGGCCATCCTGTCTGCCCTGGCCGATGCCTATGACGAGATGGATGAAGGGCAAACGGCGCTTTTCTATATGACACAGGCCCAAAAACTGGCACCGGGAAACCGGGACTACGCACTACAACTGGCAGGCTTATATGCCCGTACCGGTGCGCTTGAATCCGCCGTGACCACTTATAAAACCCTGCTCACACACTACCCGAACGATTTTGATGCGCGGTTTGCGTTGGCACAGATGCAAACCAACCTGAACCGGTTGGAAACGGCCCTGCAAACCTACCGAACCCTGCTCGAACGCCACGGCGAAAACCTGCATGTTCGGTACCAGATGCTTCAACTCTACAACCAAATGGGCGAAGGCACCGGCCTGCTGGAAACCCTGCAGGCCATGACCACCCTCGACACCGGCAATACCGAATTACGCCGAATGCTCGGCCAGACCTACGCCCGCCTTGATCAACCCGAAGCCGCCCGCGACGTATTCCGTGCCCTACTGGATGAGGAACCCGGTGACCTTGAAACCGCTGTCATGTTGGCCGAGGTCTACCGCACACTGGGCCAAGCCACCCAGGCAGAAGCCCTCGTCCAACAAAGCCTGCAAGCGGAAGGGGGTGACCCCCAAGCCCGACTCGCCCAGGCCACAACCTTCTATCGGCAACATCCGCATGATGCTGCTGCACGGGAAACCGTATCGGTACTCGCCGAAGCTGTGCTCCAACAAACGCCGGATCATGTCGATGCCTTGTTTATTCTAGGTGAGTTACGGTATCAGTCGGGGGCCTATGCCGAAGCCGGCTCTCTGTTGAGCCGCGCCCTTGAACAACAACCCGGCCGCCTCGAAGGATGGGAACAAGCCGCCGCAGCCTACCTGCAAGCCGGGCAACCGGATCGCACCCTCGACCTGGCCGATGAAGGACTTCTCCTCTTCCCAGGTCAATATGCCCTCCTCCGCCTGGCCGCCTATGCGGCTACGGAGTTGAACCTGAACCGACAAGCCGAAGGGTATGCCCAGGAAGCCCTGACCCTGTTGCGCGAAGAACAACCCGATGCCCCAGAACCCCAGGCCGACCTCCTGGCCCTGATGGGTTTACTCTATGCCCGCCAGAACCAGCCCGCCGCATCGGACAGCGCCTATGCTGCCGCCCTGGACCTGCACGATGCCCAACCCCTCGCCCTGAACAACTATGCCTATAGCCTGGCCCAACGAGAGAAATCCCTGGATGAAGCCCGGCGTATGGCACAGCGGGCCGTAGCCCAAGAACCCGAGAATGCGTCTTTCCTGGACACCCTTGGCTGGATCTATTTCAAACTCGCACAGTACGACGAGGCGGAAAAATGGCTACGCAAAGCGCTCGAAACGGACCAGGCCGGTGCAGCCGCACACGAACACTACGGCGACGTACAATACCACCTAGGTAAACCCGATGAAGCCCTGCGCTACTGGCAACTAGCCTTGGACCTCAACCCCGATAGCGCAACCCTCCCGGAAAAGATACAAGGACGGCACCCGTAAGATGCAGGCCCCCCTCCCCGCGTACTGGACGTTACCCATACCCCTGCGATGGGTAGCCCTCGTCCTCATGCTGACCATGACCAGCTGTTCCGGAACACGCGGCCTTCCGCCGGATGCCGAAACCCCGGCGCTATTTCCCAACCATTCGGCCCTACAAATTCAACGGGCCATCCGGGCCTCCACTGATACCCTGACCGCATTTAAAAGCCGGGCACGGGTCAAGATTCGTACCCCCGAACTTAAACGGAACGTTACCGTCCGCTTCTGGCAACGCCAGTCCGATTCCCTCTATGCCTCGGTTCATGCCACCCTCGGCATTGAGGCCGCACGAACCCTGGTCACACCGGACAGCTTCTACGTCTACGACCGGTTCAATCGGCGCTTGCTCTACGGCCCCTTGGCCTATGCCGGTACCTACCTGCCCACCCCGGCCTCGGCCGACGAAATGTTTGCCAACCTCACCGGCATCCTGTACCCTCAGGCCGATCTCGACTGGACCGTCGAAGCCGATTCTGCATCCTACACCCTGCGCGATGCCACGGGAACGTTTACCTATGAGATCAACCCGGCCTTTTGGCGGGTCACACGGTTCGAAGCCCGAACCGCTTCCGGCGAACTCCTTGATGAGCGCGCCTTTTACGATTTTGAAGAGGTCGACGGCGTCGTTATTCCCCGGCGGATTCGCTTCAACCGTCCCCTGGACAACAGTGAAGTGACGCTCCACCATCAGCGCATCAAACTCAACCCGGATGCCCTCTCCTTCGCATTCAAAACCGGGCGCATCAATGAGCGTGTCTTATTGGATGGTGCCCCATGAGGCTGATGCGATTCCATATCGCCTATTGTGTCCTGCTGGGCAGTCTGTGTTGGTTCGGTAGCGTTCGACCGGCCTATGCCCAGGCCGAAAGCGATAGCCTGAGCCGGGCGGCCCGCATCCAGACCGAACGCGAATTACAGGCCCTCGAAGACCAGATCAGCCAGTATGAAAAACGCCTCACGGTGGCACGGCGTGAGGAGCATACGGCCCTGCGCACCCTGGAAGACCTGAACCGGCAGATCAAGGTACGCGAACGCCTCCTGCGCACCTACCGACGGCGCAACCGGCAGATGGAAGTCGAACGCGACAGCACCCGCCAGAACATCACCGTTCTGCAAAGAGACTTGCAACGCCTCGAAGAGCAGTACCGGGGGTATGTGGTGCACTCCTACAAACACGGCCGGCTTAAATACCTCTCCCTCCTGTTTTCCTCCCAATCCCTCAACCAGATGCTGGTGCGGATTCAATACCTGCGCCGCTTCGCCGAACAACGGGAAATCAAACGCGAGCAGATTGCCGAGAAGACCCAAAACCTGCAACAACACGAGCGCGATCTACAACGCATGATCGCCCGCAACACCGAACTGGCACAAAAGGGCGACAATGAACGCAACAAGCTGGCCCTGCTCCAAAACCAGCGGACGCAGGTGGTCGATGACCTCAAGGCCCGGCGGTCTGCCATCGAACAAGAGCTGCGCCAAAAACGCCGGGATGCCGAACAGCTTCAGGCCCAACTCAAACGGTTCATCGCCGAAGAAGCCGAACGCCGCCGCGCCCTCGCCAGCGTCGACCCCATCAGTACCGAGGAATTCAAGAACCTGGCAGCCTCCTTCAGCAAAAACAAGGGGGGCCTGCCCTGGCCCGTGCAAGGCGTCGTGACGGAAGCCTTCGGGACCCGCGTCCATCCGGTCTACAAAACCCGTACGCGGAATCCCGGCATTGAAATCAGTACCAAACCCGGAGCCGACGTGCGGGCCGTCTTCGACGGTTCCGTGACTCAGGTCTTCGTCATGCCGGGGTACGGCCAGTGCATCATGGTCTGGCACGGCGACTACACCACGGTCTATAGCAATTTCTCCTCCATCAGCGTGAACCAGGGCGACCGTATCCAGGCCGGGCAACTCCTGGGCTATGCGGGCACCGATGCCCAACCCAAAGGAAGTGCCCTCTTCTTTGCCCTCTTCAACCCCAAAGGCAAAGAACTCGACCCCAAGCCATGGCTAAAAAGAAAGTAGGTATTTAGCCCCTGAATTCGCCTTGCACCCCACTTCGGCTACCTGTACCTTAAACCACCAGTATTACCTCTCCTCAATCCATTCACCACATGTATTGGACCCCAATCCAGACGGCCCTGCGCTGGTCGTTCCTTCTGGTTTGCCTGACGGTTGTATGGCCCCAGGCACTACACGCCCAAAACACGCCAGCAACCGAATTCACCGTCGCGCCGGTTACCCACACCTACTACATTCAAAATGCCCGCATCGTCCAGGCCCCTGGCCGCGTGCTGGAACAAGGCGCGGTCCTGATTCGCGATGGCCTCATCGAAGCCGTCGGGGCCAACGTACCGATTCCATTTGATGCCCGCGTGATCCCCGGTGACTCCCTCACGGTGTACGCCGGCTTCATCGACGGTCTCTCTCATGCGGGCCTCCCCCAACCCAAGCGAGAAACCCGCCCCGAAAAAGTACCCCGCCCCGGTGATCCCCCCAACGACAAGGCAGGCATCCAACCCGACCGCGATGTTCGCACGCTGATCAAACCGGATGACACCTCCATCAAAGCCCTGCGCGATGCCGGTTTTACCGCCGCCCACGTGGTACCCCACGGCCAGATGCTGCCCGGTAGCGGTGCGGTCGTTTTGTTGGCAGGCAATCAGGTGCAGGATATGGTGGTCCAGGGCCGCAGCAGCCTGTTTGCCCAATTCACCGGGGCGCGGCAAATGTACCCAGCCACCAGCATGGGCATCCTCGCGAAATGGCGAAATCTTTACCATCAAGCGACCCAACGCAGTGCCCTCGCCCAACGCTACACCACCGATCCAACCGGTCTCCCCCGCCCCGCCTACGATCCGGTCCATGAAGCCCTCTTCCCCGTCGTGGCCGGGACCCAGCCCGTCATGTTCCATGCCGATGATGCCCTCGATGCCCGGCGGGCCATCAGCCTCAGCAAAGAACTCGGGTTCAAACTTCTGCTCGGAGACCTCAAAGAAGGCTGGTGGCTAACCGATGCCCTCGGGGACATCCCGCTCTTTCTCTCCCTTGACCTCCCCAAAAAGGTCAAAGATGCCCAAAAGGATTCGGTCCAGAACGCCCCCGTCCGCACACCGAACCATGCGGCCACATCAACCGAGGCAGATCAACTGAAAAAGGCACAGGCGGCCATGCGGGCCAGGCATGAAACCCAGGCCGCCACCCTCAAGGCCGAGGGCTTCCGTTTTGGCTTCTCCACCCTCAGCACCAAACCGAAAGACGTACGCGCCAACCTGCAACGCATCATCGGTGCGGGCCTCTCGGAAGCAGATGCCCTGGCCGCCCTCACTACGGATGCCGCCGCCCTGCTCGGCCTGGACCGCAGAATGGGCAGCGTGGATGCCGGTAAGATGGCCAACCTGGTGGTGACTACCGGCCCCTATTTCGACGAAAAAACCAAAATCCGCCACGTGTTCATCGATGGGAAACCCTTTACCTACGAGATCAAACCGGACAAGCCCAAAAACGACGACTCAGTCACAGCGACCGGCACCTGGGCCTTTGATATCGAAACTGAACAAGGCCCCGTAACCGGAACCCTCGTTCTGCAAGACGACCTGAGCGGCACCTTCTTCAACTCTTTCACCGGCGAAACCACATCCGTCGAATCGGCCAACCTGGACGGCAACCAGTTGACCTTCACCACACAGATCAACGTGGAAGGCCAAGCCGTTCCGATCACGGTAACGGCCACCTTCGAGGGGGATGCCATCAGCGGATCGGTCGATGTACCCGGCCAGGGGGTGTATGCCTTTGAAGGGACCCGTTCCAGCGATCCGCAGTAAGCCCGCCTTTTTTGTCATGAGATTATTGAGCATCATGAAAACCAGATTCTTTCCGATCACCTGCCTCCTGGGCCTCTTGCTGATCCCCTTTGGCCAAACCCTTGCCCAGGACCTGCTGATCAAAAACGCGACGGTCCTGACCGTTACCAACGGCACGCTGGAAAACACCGACCTCCTCGTCCGAAATGGCCGCATTGCCGAACTCGGCCAGGGCTTAACGGCCCCGGACGGAGCCCAAGAAATCGACGGTGCAAACCGGTACGTCATGCCTGGCATTATCGACGCCCACTCCCACATTGGCATCAGCAACGTCAATGAGGCCACCAACCCTGTGACGGCTGAAGTGAAGGTGGGCGATGTGGTAAATCCGTTTGACCTATCGCTGTACCGTGCCCTGGCGGGTGGCGTAACGATTGCCCATGCCATGCACGGCTCGGCCAATGCCATCGGTGGACAATGTGAAACCCTCAAACTGCACTTTGGAGAAACCAACCCGGAAGCGATCAAAATGGAGGGTGCTCCACGGACCATCAAGTTTGCCCTTGGGGAAAACCCCACCCGCGTCCATGGCCGCAACAACAACGTCCGGCCCCGCACCCGGATGGGCGTCGAAATGGTCATTCGTGAAGCATTTACCCAGGCCCAGGCCTACATGAAAGCCCAGGATCAGTACACCACCGAACGCGCCCGCAACCCCCGTGCGGTTCCTCCTGAGCACAACGAACGCCTGGAAGCCCTGGCCGATGTGCTACGCGGCAACATCCTGATCCACAGCCATTCCTACCGCGCCGATGAAATCCTGATGCTGATGGATGTGCTGAAGGATTTCGGGGTGGAACGTATCACCTTCCAACACGCCAATGAAGGCTATAAGGTGGCCCCCGAACTGGCCGCCTTCGGAGCCGGTGCATCGGTATTTGCCGACTGGTGGGCATACAAATTCGAGGTCTACTATTCCTCGGCCTACAATGCCGCCATCCTGACCCGCAATGGCGTCCGGACCTCCATCAACAGTGACTCCGGCGAACTCATCCGGCATCTGTACCACGAGGCCGCCAAAACCCAGAAGTACGGCGATCTCACGGATGACGAAGCTCTCGCCCTGATCACCATTAACCCGGCGTGGCAACTTGGCATCGACGACCGCGTCGGCTCTATTGAAGTGGGCAAAGAGGCAGATCTGGCTGTGTTCAACGCGCACCCGCTGTCCATCTACGCCGTCGCCGAATACACCATCGTAGACGGCATGGTCCGCTTCGACCGCAGCGCCGATCCCGACGACATGCGCCTCCGCTTCGACCCGGATATCCCCGTAGAAACCGTGACCCTCTGGACTGAAGCCGAAGACCAATGCATGGTGATGGAATAATGGTCAATGGGTACCAATCATTGACAATCGACAATTGACCATTGACAATCGACAATTCAACAAGATCTGAAGATTACTGACTCGCTTACCCATACCACCCCATGAAAACACTCCTCGCCCTCCTCCTTCTCCTCTTGCTGGCTCCCCTGGCCCAGGCCCAGGAACCCAACCCTACCAAGGGCACCTTCGTCCTGACCAATGCCCGGATTGAGACCATCAGCAACGGCACCATCGAACGAGGCACCCTTATCATCCGGGACGGCAAGATCGATACCCTCGGCACAAACATTTCCGTCCCGCAGGATGCCGACGAAGTCATCGACTGCAATGGCCTGACCCTCTATCCCGGCTTGATCAATAGTGGCACCAACATTGGCCTGGTCGAAGTCGGCTCGCTGCCCGAAACCCGCGATACCGGCGAGTTGGGTGATATTACCCCGCACATGAAAGTCCTTACCGCCATCAACCCGAACTCGGTGGTCATCCCCACCACCCGTGTGAGTGGCGTCACGACGGTCCTCACCAATCCGAGCAGCGGCATGTTGCCTGGTACCTCGGCCCTCATCAATCTGGTGGGCTATACCCCGCAACAGATGTCCGCCGGGTTTAGCGGGATGGTCCTGAACTTCCCCACCACGGGCCGCCGAGGCCGGTTTGACCGACGCTCTGAGAAAGAGATCAAAAAAGCCTCCGACAAGGCCCTCAAGACGCTCAACGATACGTGGGACGATGCGGTCCTGTTTGCCCGGATCGACTCGGCCCATACCGCCAACCCGGACCCCAACCGTGCCCCCGCCTATGTGCCGGAAATGCAGGCCTTGATCCCGGTGATACGCGGCGAGATGCCGCTCCTGCTGGAAGTCAATGCCGCCAAAGACATCCAGGCCGCCCTGAAATGGGTAAAGGACCGCAACGTCAAAGCCATCTTCACCGGCGTGAGCGAAGGCTGGCGCGTGGCAGATGAAATAGCCGGCGCGGGTATTCCCTGCATCGTAGGACCCATCCTTTCGCTCCCAACGCGGGGCTCGGATCGCTATGACAAAGCCTATGCCAACGCGGGCCTGCTCCACAAGGCCGGGGTCAAGGTGGCGCTACGCACACGAGATACGGCCAATGCCCGGAACCTGCCCTACCACGCCGGTTTTTCCGCCACCTACGGCATGGGCCGCGAGGCCGCGTTGAAAGCCGTCACCCAAATCCCGGCTGAAATCTTTGGCCTGTCCGACCAACTGGGTACCCTCGAACCCGGAAAAAACGCGACCCTATTTGCCGCCAACGGCGATCCGTTCGAGACCCAAACGGACGTCTTGCATGTATTCATTGACGGCTACCGCATACCCCAGACCGACCGGCAACGACGACTGTACGAAGAATTTCTGGCACGCACACCAGGTCTCGGCAAATAAGCACCTCCTGTGCCAACCAAACCCCGCCTCCTGGACCACCTGACCCACCACAGCCAACGGCTGGAACGACGCATTGAGGCCATTGACCGACTCGGCGGACAATTTGCCACGGCGCGGCTGCTGATTGTGCTAGGCGGAGGCCTCCTGACCTTCTTTACGTATCGATGGTTACCTAATGCTGGTTGGGGCATGACCCTGCTTGTGGGTCTCGTCTTTAGCGTGGTCGCCTTTTACCATCGGCGGGTAGACCGGAGCCTGAAAACCCACCAGACCTGGCTCCATCTCAAACGTACCCATCAAGCCCGCATGACGCACGATTGGGCACATGTGCCGCCCTCTCCCGTGCCCCACACTGCACCCGGCCACCCTTTTGCCACCGACCTCAACCTGATCGGCCCCCATAGCCTGCACCAACTCCTGAACGTAGCCGTTACCCAGGACGGTGCCCAACGCCTGCGCGATTGGCTGCTCACGACCGTCCCTGATCCCGACCACATCGCCCAACGGCAACACCGGGTCCGCGAGATGAAAGGCCGCCCCCTGTTCCGGGACAAACTGACCCTCGCTGCTACCCTCGCCGACCGCAAACCAGACCGCCCGTGGGACAGCCGGGAGGTCCTGGGGTGGCTGGATCGTAAACCCGCCGCCGCGTCCCTGCTTTCGCATATATGGGGCCTGGGTGTGCTGGGGATAGCCAACCTGATGCTGATTGTGGCGGCCGCAAATGGCCTCCTCCCGTGGCTATTGCCTCAACTGGGTCTGGTGGTATACGCGGGCCTCTACCTGCGCAAGTTTCGGGACCTGGGAACGTCCTTCTTTGAGGCGCTCTCTCTCGAAACGGCCCTGGAGCAACTCTACAGCGTGGTCCGCTTCCTCGAAACATACCGCTACGGAAAATGCCGAAATCTGGCAGCATTGTGCCACCCCTTTCTGGACACCACCGACCGGCCCTCCGTGCACCTACGCCGCCTGCGCTGGCTTACCTCAGCCCTGAGTCTCAAGCAAAATCCGCTGGTCGGGCTTCTCATCAACCTGTTTTTCCCGTGGGACCTGTTTTTTATCCACCGGCTTAACCGGGAAAAAGCCGTACTGCGCAAACTCTTGCCTGCATGGCTGGATGTGTGGTTTGAACTGGAAGCCCTGAACAGCCTCGCTGCATACGCTGATCTGAACCCGGCCACCGTATTTCCGGAATTCACGAAGCAAGGCACGGCCTTCTCGGCAGAGGCCCTGGCCCATCCTCTCCTGCCGGACACTCATAAGGTAGCCAATGACTTTACCGTTCCGGACGTTGGACACCTGGCCTTAATTACCGGCTCGAACATGTCCGGCAAAAGTACCTTTTTGCGCACCCTCGGCGTGAACCTGGCGCTGGCCTATGCCGGTGGCACCGTCGACGCCCGGCACTTCAAAACCGCACTATTCCGGGTGTTTACCTGCATTAATGTATCCGATTCCGTCACGGACGGACTGTCTTATTTTTATGCCGAGGTCAAACGCCTCAAGGCCCTGTTGGATGCCCTGAAGAAAACACATCAGTATCCGTTGTTTTTTCTGATTGATGAGATTTTCAGGGGCACCAACAACCGGGAACGTCTGATCGGGAGCCGTTCTTTTTTACGGGCATTGGTGGATCAACACGGCGGAGGCGCTATTTCTACGCACGATCTGGAATTGGTCCGCCTGGCTGATGACCTGCCGGCCCTCACCAACTACCATTTTCGGGAAACCGTAGCAGACGGCCGGATGCAATTCGATTACCGGCTCCGCCCCGGACCTTGCCCGACAACGAACGCGCTGATCATCATGCGTATGGAAGGCTTGCCGGTTGATGAGGGTTCGTGATGGAAGAAGCGTGCGAAGCTCTACCCTGTGCGTTATATTGACCCACCTCTTCATCCCCTAATCCCTCCCCCGTCTATGGCCGATCCCGCCCCCGCATCCTACGACAAGCGCGCCGTCTTTTCCTGGGCCTTGTATGACTTTGCCAATTCCTCCTTCACAACGCTCGTCGTGACCTTCATCTACGGGGCCTTTTTTACCAAACTCATGGCCGAGACTGAGATCCTGGGCACCGCCCTGTGGTCACGAGGGGTAACCATTACAGCTATTACCGTCGCGTTGCTCTCCCCCATCATGGGAGCCCTCGCGGACCGGGGTGGATATCGAAAACTGTTTTTGTTCATCTCAACCGTCGTCTGTGTGGTGGGCACAGTCATGCTGTACTTCCCGGAGCCGTTTGAAGGGTTGAGTGCGGCCGGGTTGCCCTCGCAAGCGGCCCAGGCCCTCATCTGGTTTGTGGTCGCCAACATTGCCTTTGAGATGGGTGGGGTGTTTTACAACGCGTTCCTCCCCGACCTTGCCCCCGGCGATAAAATCGGGCGGATTTCCGGGTATGGCTGGGCGCTGGGCTACGTGGGCGGCCTCCTGTGTATGATGGTGGCGTTTGCAGCCCTTGTCTTTCCGGACATCCCCTGGTTTGGGATCACGAAAGAGGCCAGCCAGAACATCCGGGCGACGAATCTGCTGGTGGCCGGGTGGTTTGCCCTGTTCAGCATCCCCATGTTTTTGTTTGTTAAGGAAGACCGGTCGCGGGTGGAGGCCAACAAGGGAAACCTGCTGAAAGAGACCTTCGGCCAGTTGGCCCAAACCTTCAAGGAGATTCGCCCTTACCGCCAGGTGGTTCGGCTCCTGGTTGCCCGGTTGTTTTACAACGATGGCCTCGTGACGATCTTCGCCTTTGGCGGCATCTATGCCGGGATCACCTTCGGGTTTGACTTTGATGAGATTATCCTCTTTGGGATTGTCCTGAACATCACCGCCGGACTGGGGGCCTTCCTGTTGGGGTTCCTCGACGACAAGATCGGGGGCAAGCGGACCATCCAGATTACCATCGTCGGCCTTTCGGTGGCTACACTGCTTGGGGTTGTAGCGCCCACCAAACTATGGTTCTGGATCGCCGGCATTCTGATCGGGATTTTTTCCGGCCCGAACCAGTCGGCCAGCCGGTCGTTGCTGGGCCGGTTTGTACCGCCTGACAAAGAGAACGAGTTCTACGGGTTTTTTGCCTTCTCGGGCAAGGCCACGGCCTTTATGGGCCCCTTCCTGTTCGGGATTCTCACCACGGCGTTTGGCACCCAGCGGGCCGGTGTGGCTGCGGTGCTGGTGTTCTTCCTGATTGGAGGCATCCTGCTCCAATCCGTCAATGAAAAAGAAGGCATCGACCTAGCCGGACGACCAAACTAACAGTACCCCAAAAAATCACATCACGCTTCATGTTCACCCTACGTGACGTAGCCCGCCATCTCGAAACATGGGCCCCCCCCGGCACCGCGCAATCGTATGACAATGTGGGCCTGCAAGTGGGCCACCCCGACAAACCCGTCGCGTCGGCCCTGATCGGGCTGGATATGACCCCGGCCCTACTTGATGAAGCGATAACCCTGGGTGTCGATGTGATTATCACCCATCATCCCCTGTTGTTTCAGCCGGTGAAACGCCTTACGTCGGATGGCTTTGCGTCCGGACTAGCGTTGCGGCTGGCGGAGGCCGGCATTGCGCTGTACAGCATTCATACCAACCTGGATGCTGCCCCGGCCGGGGTGTCCTTTGCCCTGGCCGAGCAACTGGGCCTGACGGAGATCCAATTCCTCGATACCTTGTCGGACAGCCTGTACAAACTCGTCACGCTGGCTCCTGCTGCATTGGCCCATGACATTGGGGAAGCCCTGTTCGAGGCCGGCGCAGGCCATGCCAAGCCGTCCATCGGCACATCCGCGCATGGTGCTGAAAAAGGGGTACGACTGGAGGTTGAGGTACCCCGTTGGCGGTTGTCCGCCGTGGTGGCCGCACTCCAGGCCACACATCCGGGCTCCTATGTGGCGTACGATGTATACCCGGTTGTGCAACCCTACAACCGTGCCGGTTTGGGGGCCATTGGCACCCTGCCAACCCCAGAGCCTTTAAGCGCATTTCTCCAGCGGATAGCCACCCGCCTGGATACCCCGGCGCTGCGGTATACCGGGCAGCTTGACCGGACGATCAAAACCGTCGCGGTATGTGGAGGCGCAGGCCGCAGCCTTATCCGAAAAGCCGTGGCTGCCGGCGCCGATGCGTATGTGACTTCGGACCTGACGTATCACACCTTCTTTGACGTCCTCGACACCGAGGGTACCCCGAACATGGCCCTCATTGATGCCGGCCACTACGAGACCGAACGCATCACAGAGGCCCTTCTGAAGGAATACCTCACCGAACATTTCCCAAACGTAACCTGGCACCAGACCAAGACCCGCACCAGCCCCATCACCACCTTCATCCGTACGCCATAAACGAGCAGTGACGCACGGACCGCCGGCATTGGTACAGTTCATTACGACCTATCCTTTGCCCGATACATATTGAGAGAATGCCCCCAAAAGCAAACGGCTTTTTCACCGAACTTTTTATGGGCCAATCCCGTTCTTCAAGGTTACGTACATTTTTTACGATTTATACCGTACTGGAGCCTCATCCAGGCTCTCGACTAAACCCTAAATCAGGCATATGGCCTCAGCCTCCGACCGCAGTATCCATACCCAACTTATGGCGTTGATCCGCATGCAACACCTGGACAGCCGGATCGACCAAATAGAACAACTCCGGGGCGACCTGCCGGACGAAATTCGTGACCTTGAAGATGAACGCGCCGGCCTTGAAACCCGCATTGAACGGTTCAAGCAAGAGGCGATGGATAGTGAAGTAGAACGGCGTAAAGCCGCTCTGGACGAAAAGGAAAGCGAAGAAGCCATTGGGCGCTACGAAAAGCAGCAGTTGCAGGTGCGTAACAACCGGGAATACGATGCCCTCACCAAAGAGATCGAAGCCCACAAGCAACGCATTGCAGACACCCAAATGATGATTGAAAGCCTGGGCATCCGCGACGTGGCCAATAAGGAAGCCATGGAAGCGGCAACATCCCGGCTCAACGACCTCAATGAGATCATCAAAGAAAAACGCGGCGAGTTGGAAGTGGTCATCAAGGACACTGAAAACGAACGGGGCGAACTGGAGAAACGCCGCGTAACGTTTGAGGAAACCCTTGACAGCCGGTATCTGAAAGCCTACCGCCGGTTACGCAACCGCGTTCGGGACGGCCGGGCCGTTGTCCCCCTCGTCCGGGGGGCCGCTGCCGGTTTTGCCGTACCGCCCCAGCAACAGGTAGAAATTCGCCAGGGCAACCGCATTGTGGTGTGTGAACACACCGGCCGCATTATCGTAGACAAAGTTTTGTTTGATGAGACGGTTGCCGAACTGGCCCTCGACTAACGACTTGCCGGTTCCAGGTCTTCGCGTTTCGCACTCTAGTGCGGGATGAGGAAAGTCCGAACACCGCAGGGTAGCGTGCTTCCTAACAGGAAGGCGCTCTGCTCCGGGCAGGGCGACAGCAAGTGCAACAGAAAGCAAACCAGCCGATGACCTCAAGGCCCACGCCGAGGGGTACAGGTGATGGGTGAAATGGTGGAGTAAGCGCCCACCAGCATCCTCGGCAACGAGGGTGGCTAGGCAAACCTCACGCGGTGCAAGGTCAAACAGCGTCCGTTCCCGGCCTGCCGGGAGCCATGCGACCCGCAAAAGCAGACCGGTCCGGTCTTGGCCGGACCGCGAATGCACGGGCGCGGGTAGACCGCTAGAGGCTGCCGGTGACGGTAGCCCCAGATAAATGAGGACCATGCCCACGGCTGCAACGGCAGCGCCTCGGGCAGACAGAATTCGGCTTATGGACCGGCAAGGGCCGAACCGCAGTTCACCCCGGAGGTGGGCTGTTTAGGACTATAAAAAAACGCCGCGCAGCTAAAACCTGCACGGCGTTTTCATTTCTGTAGGCGAAGGACCCTCAACCGTTAGTTCTCCCCCTCTGGTGCAGGAGTTTGCTGCGGTTGCCCGTCGCCGGGAGCCGGGGTCGTTGGGGCAGGAGCCTGAGGAATCGGGGCCTGAAGCGGGGTTTGCTCAACGTTTTGCTGAATGATACTTTCCTGCTGTACGTTGTTGTCCCCGATGAAGAAGTTCGTCAGGATGCACAGCACAATGAACAATCCGCCGAGCGTCCAGGTTGCTTTTTCCAAAATATCCGGGGCATGACGCGTACCGAGGAGCTGCGTGGCCGCGCCACCACCGGCAGAAGCAATACCGGCCAGGCCGCCGCCCTTCCCACTCTGAAGCAGCACCACAATGCTGATCAGAAGCGCGATGATACCAATCAAAACAATCAAAAAAATCAGCATGGCCGTTGGATTAGGCAATTAAATTGAACCGTTAAGCCTAGGAAGATAGGGCTCCTCGCAATCCTTATCAAAATGATTTCTGTTGAATGTCAGTACACCTTAGGGCACTTCCACGGTATCCAGGACGCGTTGCACGAGGGCTTCGGTGGTTACCTCTTCGGCCTCGGCTTCATAGGTGATGGTAATGCGGTGACGCATAACATCCATGGCGATCGACCGCACATCTTCCGGCGTCACATACGCACGGTGCTCCAGGAAGGCATGGGCGCGTGCGGCCAGGTTCAGGTTGATGGTTGCCCGTGGCGATGCCCCGTATTCGATCAGCGGGGCCAGGGCATGGAGCCGGTACCGAGTGGGCTCCCGGGTAGCCAGCACTAGATCGACCATGTACTCCTCGACGCGCTCATCGATGTAGAGTTCATCGACCACCTTCCGGGCAGACATAATTTGCTGGGGCGTTACAACCGTCCTGACGGACTCCTGTGATCCGGTGCGGGCCATCAGCCGCATGATTCGCAATTCTTCATCCCGGCTCGGGTATCCCACTTTGATTTTCATCATGAACCGGTCCACCTGGGCTTCAGGCAACGGATAGGTTCCTTCTTGCTCAATCGGGTTCTGGGTGGCCAGCACAAGGAAGGGTTGCTCTAGCGGAAAGGAGGTTTCGCCAATCGTGACCTGCCGTTCCTGCATGGCTTCAAGCAATGCGCTTTGTACCTTGGCCGGAGACCGGTTGATCTCATCGGCCAGCACGATGTTGGCAAAGATGGGCCCTTTCTTGATAAAGAATTCCCCCTCCTTCTGGTTGTAGATGAGCGTCCCGATCAAGTCGGCCGGCAACAGGTCCGGCGTAAACTGAATGCGCTGGAATTTCGTCCCGATGGCCTGGGCCAGGGTACTTACCGTGAGGGTCTTGGCTAGACCAGGCACCCCTTCCAGCAGTACGTGCCCATTGGCCAGCAAGGCCACCAATAACCGCTCAACCATGTAGTGCTGACCAATCACATACCGGCCAATTTCACGCTGCAGATCATCGATAAATTCGCTCTCCTGTGTGATGCGCTCATTGACAGCGGCTAGATCAAACTGATTCATATAAGGGTGTATATTGTGGGACGCGTCTCAATACGCCCTAGTTTACGGAATTAAAATAACATCGTTTCCGGTCGGGTACCATAATGCTGTTCGAGCACCCGTTCCATGCGGTTCAGGAAAGCGGCCACGGCAATCGGTTGCCCGACGACCAGCACACATCGGCTTCCCCCCTCGTCTACGGAGCGTGCCCCATAGACCCCCTCTGCCCCCTGCCCGGCAGCAACAATCGTATCCATCCAGTCATCTTCCACACCCCAATCATTGCGCAATGAGGCCTGAGAAATCAACAACAGACCGCCCAAAAGGTGAACGTTGGGCCGCCGCACGGCGGTAACCATCTGAGACACCCTCCGGTTCTCTGAAACCAGATGACGCAACACCGGCCGCAGGCTCTTGTGAATCAGGTTCAGGGCCCGGGGCAAATCCCGATGTTCCAGGTCCCTTGCCGAATACATGGTATTAAACCGACGCTGCAACTGGAGCAATGCCCGTGCATACTCGGCCTGCCGCCTGGAGAAAAACTGCGGATTAGGTGGTGTACCGGCTCCCCCGGAGATTACCCCCCAGGCCAACCGATCCCCGTCGGGCAAATCAAGCGGCAGATGCTCGCCCGTTGCCGTATCCAGCAAGGACAACGCCCCCAAACGCCCATAAAACGCTGCAAGGGGCAACGCTTTGCCGAAGGGTCGGTTCAGCAAGGCTTCCAACACCACACGCACGTGTTCGATTTGTATCGCTTCGGACCATTCCAGGGCCAATACCTGGGTAAGTGCCCGAACTGTAGCCGTACCCATCGCAACTTGTTCGGCAACAGGGCACGCAAAACATTTCGGATGCACTATAGCAATCTCCAAGCCGGACACCCGACCGGCCTCCGTCATGGCCCGCACCGTGAGTCCCTCCAGAATTCGGCCCTCATCCCCCAGCTCAAGCAGAGACACCCCCGGCCCGCCGGGCGACGTTACCGCCCGAACCGACCGGCCTTTCGCTGACCGCATGGCAACCACCACACCACAGGGCATCGGCAATACCAGTCCGAACCCTGAGAAGTAATGGGTATGGGCACTTAATATGCCTAATCCCACAGGCACCGCCACCACGGTAGGCGGCGGTCCACTCCCGAAAACACCTTCAAGCTGCTCAACAGCTTGTGCCTTCAGGGCCTCCTCGTCGTATGTCCCACGCGCCTCTACCCGGCGGACGACATCCCCATAGGATGCGTCTTCAGGTGAAGGATACGGTTCATAAGGAAGATTTACCGGCATGAGAGCGGCTCAAGATTCCGAATACAATCGTAATATCTCTGCATCACGGCACACCCATATTATCGGATATACGACATGTCTAAATAAATGCAGAAATAAGTTACCAGGCCAGGTTACACCCTCTTGGCCCATTTGACCTTGTCGAAACGCACAAGATCAACGACAAGCGGCGTAACCTCAGTTACCAAGATAAAAGGAATGCACAGGTGCTACAGGTTCGGTAGCACAAATGGCAGGTTGCAACCGGCCGGAAAATACGGTTTTGCCTCTCCTTCCTGCGGGCCAAAAATGAAACGGTGTTTTTTTTTACAGATCTTCATGGGTATTATGCATCAATCAGGTCTCTGGTGTGTAGCTAAACGGTTTTGTTTCAAGACGCTGACCTTCTTGATTCCGTCCGCACGCCCTCAACCCACCGGGGCCTTTTTTTACATCTGCGCCCGCAACCCGCCACATGCAAAACCTCTGGTCCCGTTTTGGCCGATGGACGCTGGATCATGCCCGGCTCGTAATCGCCGTCGGCGTGGTTTGTTCATTGTTTTTCGGGTACTGGGCTTTGCAGGTGCAACCAGACCACGGCTCAGGCCATTTTCTCTCTGACGACGCACCGGCCTTTCAGGATGCCCAGCGCACCAGTGAACGCTTCGGCAACAACCAGTCCATTCTCTACCTTGTCTTCCCCGAGGTTGACCCGACCAAGGCAGACTTCCTGGCCCGCCTTCGCGTCCTGACCGATACCATTCGGGCGCACCCGGGGATAGAATACGTGCTCAGCTTGAGCAATGCCCCCCACCTGACACGGCAGGGCGATACCTTGGCTGTGGGGGCCCTGCTCGCCCCAGACCTCTCTCAGGAAGAGCTTCAGGACCGTATTCAAAAACAGCCGTTCCTGAAGGACCTCATCATCGCGGCCGAAGGCGAGGCCGTGGCCATGTTTATCAAAATCGAGCCGTCCTATAACGACTCGCCGGAGCGCCTGACGTTGGTTCGGTTTGTGGAAGAAGCGGCGAAAACCCAGATGGGAACCGTCGCGCTGGCCGGTGCCCCGTACATGCGGACGGAGTATGCGCAACGTGTAACAAGCGAAATGCCGATGCTGGCTACGTTCTCGCTATTGCTCTCGATCTTCTTCCTGTTCCTCGCCTTCCGCTCTGCACGGGCCATTCTGATGCCTGCCGTCATTGTGGTGCTGGGCTTTACCTGGACGCTGGCCTTAATGGCCCTCACAGGCTACAAGCTCAACGTGGTCACCTCGATCCTGCCCGCCTTGATTGTGGTGATCGGCATTGCCAACGCCATTCACATCTCGACCAAGTTTTACAGTCTCTACAGTAAGTTCAGAGAAAAGTACCTGGCCTTGGAAGGCACCTTTGAGACGGTGGGGGTCGCAACGTTCCTGACGTGTTTCACGACCGCCATCGGCTTTGCCGTCCTGGTCTTTTCCGGTTCTGATCAACTGGGCGTATTCGGCATCTTTGCCTCGGCGGGGATTATGTTGCTCTACATCCTGTCGATTACCCTCATTCCAGCCGTCTTCTGGCTGACCAAACCACCTGCCCCCCGTACGCTGCAAGCATCGAACGACAAACGCCTCCAGGCTTTCTTCGTCAAACTCTCCAGGTTCAACCAGAAGCATGCGACCGGCATTATCCAGGTTGGGGCGCTGATTGTGTGTATCGGCTTGTTGGGGGTGTTTCAGATTCCGGAAAATGTGCAGGTCTTTACGGATTTTGACGAGGCCGACCCCGTCCGGCAAAACCTGATGGTCTTTGAACGCAACTTCGGTGGCCTACTGCCGATGGACATCGTGGTGGAAGCCAAAAAAGAGGGCCTGTTTCGGGGGCTGGGCAACCTGCGCAAACTGGACCGCCTCCAGAAGAAACTCAAGGCGTTACCCCAAGTGGCCCGGGTATTCGGCCTGACGGACCTGACCAAGTTTACCACCCAGGCCTATTTCGGGGGTGATCCGCGCAACTACCGATTACCCTCTCAACTGGAGTTGCCATTCCTCCGGAAGGCCCTCAAACAACTGCGTCCCGGCGGCTCCAACGGCGAATCATTCGGCAACGTACCCTCCTTTATCGATTCGTCGTTTACCAACACGCGGCTGTTGGCCGGCGTTCAAGACATTGGCACCGAGCGTATGTTGACCCTGCGCGATTCTATCCAGGCCATTGCCCAGGACCTGTTTCCCGAGGAACGCTTTAACATCGTTATCACCGGACAAGCCATTACTTCAAGTTTGTCCAACTCGAACCTGGTCCGCAACCTCGTCCTTAGCCTCTCCATTGCCCTGGTGATCATCTCCTTTCTGATGGCGCTCTTGTTCCGCTCGCTCCCCCTCACGCTCATCAGCCTGGCCCCCAACATGATCCCGTTACTGATGGTAGGCGGCGCAATGGGGTACATGGGTATTGCGCTGCGGCCCTCAACGGCATTGATTTTCCCGATTGCGTTTGGGATTGCGGTGGACGACACCATTCACTTCCTCGCCAAATACCGCATGCTTCGCATCAGCGGACTATCGGTGGAAGATGCCATTCAGGTGACGCTTCGCGAGACAGGCAAGGCGATCCTCTTTACCTCGGTGGTCCTGGTCGGTGGGTTTTCGGTCTTCCTCCTATCGGGCTTTGCCGGTACGGCCAACATGGGCGGCCTTACGGCCCTTAGCCTCTTCATTGCCCTGACGACCAACCTGATCCTCCTTCCAGCCCTGCTCTACAAATATGGCGAACGGCACGTAGTCGATGTAGCTGGCCTCTCCGCCCCTGAGGTATTCGATGCCCGCCCGATGCCTGAAACGGGATGATGAATTGGTGATTGATGACATCACCCCAATACCTCTCCCACCTGGATCTCATAGCCGTTTAACAGGGCGACAGCGGACATCCGCCCTCGTCCCTCGCGTTTGACCTCTTCTATCATCACGGCTTCTTCACCACAGGCCACCACCAGCCGTTCTTCGGCGTCAAGCACCCGGCCAGGGGAACCGCTGCCTTCCGTGGGGCGCACGCGGTAGATCTTGAGCTGCGTGTCTCCGTGCATCGTCCAGGCGGCCGGATACGGTGAGAGGCCGCGTACGTGATTGTGTACTTCGGCAGCAGGCAGGTGCCACGGCACCTCGGCATCCTCCCGAAAGATTTTGGGTGCAGGCGAGGCCAGGGTATCATCTTGTGGCTCGGTGGTTACCGGACCCGCCTCGATGCGTTTGACGGTTTCGAGGACGGCTTCGGCCCCGAGGTGCATCAGCCGGTCGTGGAGTTCCCCGGCGGTCTCGTCCGGCCCTACCGGGATGCGCCACTGGAGAATCATGTCCCCGGTATCAACCTTGGTTTTCAGAAAGAATGTGGTCACGCCGGTTTCCTCTACCCCGGCCATGAGACTCCGGTTGATGGGAGCAGCCCCCCGAAAGGCCGGGAGCAGCGAGGCATGCAGATTGAATGCGCCCAATCGGGCCTGGGTGAACACGGTGGGTGGCAGAATGCGGAATGCGACCACCACCATCACATCCACCTCCAGCGCCGCAATGGCTTCGGCAAACGCGGGGTCCTTAACGGACTCCGGCTGAAGCACCGGAATGTCATGTGCCAGCGCCACTTTTTTGACGGGCGTGGGCGATACCTTCCCCCCCCGACCGCGCCGGCGATCCGGGGCCGTGACCACCGCAACCGGCGTGTACCCATTGGCAATGAGAAGTTTGAGGGCAGGCACGGCAAAATCCGGCGTGCCCATAAAGACGATACGCATGACATTGGATGATTCGTTCGGGACAATATTGGGGTTGAATATCGAGATTGGGCTGGGCCGATTGCAAGTTCAGGGCCAAAATGAATTCCCCATGCCGCGGCCTCTTCCGGCCCCGTGCTGGCACCTCATAAAAAAAGCCCGACACCATGAGGATGCCGGGCGGAACAGGATGCCGAAACGATAATTATCGGATGCGGGTGCGTTCGTCCCAGATGGGAACGAGCAATTCATAATCCCCGACGCCAGTTTGATCGACGAAGATGAACCGGCGGCCGATGCGTTCGTAGCGCCAGATTTCGTACGGGCGCGAGCTACCGAAGCCGAAAGGATGCCGTTCCACGTAATCCGGCTCGCCAAAGACGACGAACACCTCGCCCCGGTCCGTGAGCCAGCCGCGGTTGAACCGGCTGTACTTTTCGTTGGCATAGGAGATCCGGTAGTAATACTCTTCCATGCGCTCGTTGCGCGGCGTGCCGGGCGTGGGGTCCCGTTTGTCCCAAAACTGCAGGAACTTGCGCAGCATTTCCTGCTCCGTCTGGGCTTCTTTAATGTCGTCGAGTTCCTTGTCCTTGGCCACATAGCGCAACTGGGCCACCGCTTCCTTGAGGTTGCTGATCTGCCGGGCCAGCCCCATCCACCGGATGGTCATGGGTTTCTCAACCGTATCGAGGACGTTACCATTTTCATCACGCGCCTGGGCCCGGATGATGTAATCTCCCACCTCAAAGTTGGCCACCGGTACACGGAGCGTCGCGCTGTTGGACCCACTCTGAATCTCCAGCATATCTGACGACTCGAAGGCGACGTCTGTGGTCTCCGTCTTGGGTTTTTTACCCCATCCAAACAAGGATTTGACGGAAGGCTTGCTGCGGCCCTGGAGTTGGTAGATGGTGTACCCCATCTGGACGCGGGTCGGCTGCTGAGCATAAAGCTGGTAAAACAGCGTAAAGTATTTCTGGTTGTTGCCGATGGTGTTGGACACGTTGGGGAGCATGTTGCGCCGCTCCACATCGTAGGTATCGGCAATCAGCAAATCGCTGATGGACACCTGTTTGTCCAGGTCCCGCACTTCCAGTGCCATCTTCTGGATGAAGGTGGTACTGGCAATTTTATCCTCGATTTGAACTTCGAGCATGTAACGTCCGGGCCGCAACGTCGTCTCACTATACGTGGTGAGGTCGAACAGGCTGTCCGCCTGGGTCTGCGCGTAGGAACGGACCGGCGGCACGTTACGGTCCCAGATGCGGCTCAGTACCACGCCCTGCGCCCGGCCTTTTTCGTCTACGTTATAGACCTCGGCCATGACTTCATACCGGGCGATGAACCCACTGGACTGGGAAATAAACTGGAGCCGGGAATAGGGAATCTTGGTGTAGAGATCAATACGGCTTGTGCCGGGCGTATCGCCCCGCATGGTGACCGCTTCCAGCTCGAAAGCAGGCACCGGTTGCCGGGCCACGGCCAGGGACGAGGCATCCAGCGCCATGCAGAGCAGCAGGGCCAGCGCCACGGTCATGTTACGGATATGTGCGGTCAAACACCCCATCGTATAATCAACCTTCCACGTTTACCGGGTATAAAGCGTGCGTGATACATAATATAAAGTACGCACAGGAACTGAGAAAACACCTTTGGAATCGGGTGTATGCGTAAACTCGCCCCCTGAATGGTTGAACAGTCCTCCTGAACGGGTACAACGCCCCTGAAACCGGAGCAGGCTGTTACTTAAACAGGGCATCAACAAACGCACGCCGGTCAAAGACTTGCAGATCGTCGATCTGCTCACCGACGCCGATATATTTTACGGGAATCTGGAACTCATTTGAAATGCAAATAACGATACCCCCCTTGGCGGTACCGTCCAATTTGGTCAGGATGAGGCCGGTTACATCCACACTTTTGGTGAACGCTTCGGCCTGCCGGATGGCGTTTTGCCCGACCGAAGCATCCAGGACGAGCAGCACCTCATGGGGGGCCTCCGGGATGAGTTTACCCATGACCCGCTTGATCTTGGTCAGTTCATCCATCAACCCGGTTTTGGTGTGCAACCGGCCGGCCGTGTCGATGATGACCACTTCCGCTTCCCGACTTATGGCCGAGGCCAGCGTATCGTAGGCAACGGCCGCAGGATCGGCTCCGTGGCCTTGCTTGATAACGGGCACACCGGCGCGCTCGGCCCAGATGTCGAGTTGTTCCGTGGCTGCGGCCCGGAAGGTATCTGCCGCCCCCAACATGACAGAACGATCCGCTTCCTTGTACCGATGGGCAATCTTCCCGATGGAAGTGGTTTTGCCTACCCCATTGACACCCACCACTAAAATCACATGCGGCTGACTCGGTAGCTCAGCCTCAAAATCGGCGGGGCGCTCCACGTCTGTGCCGAGCATCAGATCGGAGATTTCATCCCGCATGATGTTGTTTAGCTCGGCCGAGGAGATGTATTTATCACGGGCCACCCGCGCCTGGATGCGCTCGATGATCTCGATGGTGGTCTGCACCCCGACGTCGCTCGTAATCAGCACCTCTTCGAGTTCGTCCAGGATTTCATCATCCACCTCATCCTTGCCCCGGACCAACAGGTTCAGTTTGCCGAAAAGACTGGACCGGGTTTTTTCTAGTCCTTCCTCCAGCCGTTTTTGTTCTTTTTCCTTGCGTTTAAATCGGTCGAAAAGTGCCATAATAAGGGATCAGGTTCAGAAGGATCAGCCAGGATCGGTGGGGAGGGTTGCGCCTTGTTGCGCGGCAACGGTATTTACGGAGCCAGGTTTCGATATTCCGCGCAGTTCACGGAAAAACAGGAAGAAGTAATACGCCAGGGAATAGATCATGAGCCCGGCACACAGCCAGATGAAATACGGATGCCATGCAGAGTCCAGGCCCAGCATGAACAAGAAAACGGTAAGTGCCAGCGCCGAAACCGTAAGTTTACCCGGCATGAGACTCATGTATACGTGCCCCGTGCGGCGCACCATGTACTGCCAGAGCCCAACGATGATCAACTCCCGTACCACAAACAAGACCAGCAGCCAGACGGGCAGCAAACCGGCCACCCCCATCGCAATCAGGATGGCCCCGCCACCGATTTTGTCGGCCGTCGGGTCCAGAATCTTGCCCCAATCGGACACGGTTTTGGACCACCGTGCAATTTTGCCGTCCAGCCAATCTGTCCAAATGGCGACAAACACCAGAATGATCGTCAGGAGATCGGGCGGCGGCCGGGTGATGATGAGGTAACAGATCGGCACGGCAATAACCAACCGGGACAGGCTCAACACGTTGGAGACCGTCCAGAACTTGCCCATTTGAGGAAGCAAAGGGTTGGGGTGGGGTGGCTGAGCTTCGGGCATGAAAGGGACAAAGAATTGTCGATGGTCAATTGTCAATTGTCAATTGTCAATTGTCAATGAAAGAGAACCGTTGACAACTGACCATTGGCAATCGAGCGTAGCGACTAACGTAGTAATTGACCATTGACCATTATTGAAGTGTCGGGGCTGGCGTTAACTTTGGGTTTTCGTTTTCTATCTTGTAGGTTTGCTGAACACCAATAAAACCAAATGTCTTCTGCCCTACTGCTCATCGGTGTTGCCTTTGTGGTGCATGTGCTGTACTGGCGCGGGCTATACGTAGGGTTGCATCGCGCATCAAAGCAAACGGTTCCTAAGGATTCGGAGAAATCGGAGCCGATTTCGGTGGTGGTGGCCGCCCGGAATGAGGCTAGGCACCTCCCAACCTTGCTGGAGGCCCTGCATCGGCAAACCTACTCCAACTTTGAGGTTGTCCTGATCGACGATGGTTCTACGGATGAAACGAGCGCCCTGGTTTCAGATTGGGCCCAGAAAGATAACCGGTTTCACCTCCTGTCTATTTCCGCTAGTGGCAAAAAAGCAGCCCTCACACAAGGTATTGCCCAGGCCAAACACGACCTCCTGGCCTTTACTGATGCTGATGCCGAACCCACCTCCGACTGGCTCACTCGGCTGGCCGCTCACCACGCCACCACCCCGGAAGCCGTCCTGATCGGCTATGGCCCGCTTCGCCCGGCCCCCTCCCTCCTCAACCGCTTTGCCCGCTACGAGACGTTCCTGACGGCCTGCCTCACGGCGGGGGCCGTTGGGCTGAAGCATCCCTACATGGCCGTGGGCCGCAACCTGAGCTACCGTCGCAGCACGTTTGAACGCGTCGGCGGGTTTGAAGCCCACGCCCACCTCAAAAGCGGCGATGATGACCTGTTCGTCCAGGCTGTGGCCCAAACGGAGGCCGGAACGGTTCAGTATTTGATGGACCCAGCCACCTTTGTCTACAGCGATGCACCTCAAACGTGGCGGAACTGGTTTCGGCAGAAGCGCCGCCATACCTCGGCAGGGCAGGCCTATGCCTGGGCCCCAAAACTCCACCTTGCCTTCTTCCACGGTACGAATCTGCTACTGTGGCTTGCTCCGCTGCTGCTCGGTGTATGGGGACTCGCCGCGATCATCGGCAAGTGGCTGGTGCAGGGTGTTGTGCTGCACCGTGCGGCCACCTTGTTCCACATGCGCGATTTGATGCCAAGCTTCATCCTGTGGGATGGGTTGTACCTGCTCTACAACACCCTCCTGGCTCCGCTGGGTGTGTTGTTTCCGCCGGGCCGATGGTAAGGGCCATCATCCTTCCGGCCTATCCAACAACAACTGCACGACCAATCCCTTGTCCAGACCGGTTTGTAACAGGTGGTAAAACACGGCCATCGGCAAGTTGTCCAGGAGCATCACCACGACCCGGCTCCCCCCCGCATCATCCCGCACGTACCCGGCAAAGCTGATGATGCCGGGAAAACTTCCGGCTTTTGAGGCGATCAACTGTCCTTCAGCACCGGGCAACGGCTGCTCCATATACGTACGCATGAGCCACACTGCTGCGGTGGTATCCGAAGCCATCCGGGTCATCAGACGGGCATAATCTGAAGCGGTACCCTTCGGGAACGTAGATTGTGCGAGAGTACGCTGTGCATCCAGGCTCAGGCCGGTACCCGCTTTGCCAAGTTGGGCCTGTATTTCCGTTCGGAACGTTGCATCCGTTCTTAATTTCTGTGTCCAGTCATATACATCCTCCGGTGCATCGGCGGTACTACGCCAGGCCAGCACCTGACCGCTAAACGGACGAGGTGATTCCGACTGAGCCAATTCCAGAAGGTCAGGTTGTCGGGCCATCACCTCGCGGCCCAGAAGGTGCAACACATAATCCCCGGCAGCCGGACTGTTGAACTGCATGAAGCCCTTAACCACTTGATCCAGCGTGACCGGATCAGCCCGGAGGCTGTCGGTGAAACGTTGATGCGCACCGCCATCCGTGCCGGGGAGGTGGTACACTTCAAGTTCGGCGTGCGGAACGGGCCGGTCAGAATCAGTTTGACCTGTGCTTACCTGCCCGGCATAGGCGGCCAGCGTCATCAGGTGGGGCAGGCCGGTAACCGAACGGCGCATATCTGGCGCATAGGACAGCCCGGCTTCGGGATGATTCAGATCGAGCACCACCAGCGAGCCCTGTTCCGGGTGGTTGGCGATGTAGGCGAGCAGGTCATCGGGGTGCCGCATGGCCTGGGCTGCATCCGTCCCCTCCCCCATCGTGCCCATGTTTTGCAGGAGTATGGAAAACGTCGGCCAGTACCATGCCACAACGCCCAGGGTAAACACAACCAATATGCCGAGGCCGATGAGGGTATGTTTCAACAATCGGTTCATTGCGTCGCACTTCGCACTCACAATTCCTCTTCCGTCATCACGCGGGGGTAACGGATGTGCTCGACCAACCGTTGCACTGCCTCGGGTGGCTCGGCGGTGAGTTTAGAGACGATGACGGTCACGACGAAATTGAGCACCATCCCGACCGTGCCGATGCCCTGGGCGTTGATACCGAAAAAGTCATCCAACATCGGATCGGCAGTGCCGAAGATGCGGGTGGAACGCATCAGAAGGATCATCACGGCGGTGAAGAGCAAGCCGACGGACATCCCGGCGATGGCCCCTTCCTTGTTGCATCGTTTCCAGAAAATGCCCAGCACAATGATCGGGAAGAAACTGGCGGCGGCGAGGCCGAAGGCGAAGGCGACCACCTCGGCCACAAACCCCGGCGGGTTGATCCCGAAATACCCGGCAATGACCACGGCCACGAAAATCACCAGCCGACCAACGAGGAGCCGCTGCTTGTCGGGCGCATCCGGGTTGATCATCTTGCCGTAGATGTCGTGCGCTAGCGAAGAGCTGATCACCAACATCAATCCTGAGGCCGTCGAAAGCGCAGCGGCCAATCCCCCGGCGGCGACCAACCCAACGACCCAGTTTGATAGTCCGGCGATTTCGGGTGTGGCGAGTACGATGATGTCGCGGTCGATGGTCCCCAACAACTCGGCGGCACTCATGCCGGAGGCCCAACCAGCGGTGTCAATCAAGCCTGTCTCTGCCCAATTCTGGACCCAGGACAGGTTTACCATACCGGCTGCTCCCAACTCCTGAAAACTGTTCAGGATGTTGTACTTCGAAAAGGCGGCCAGCGCCGGAGCTGTGGTGTACAGGAACGCAATAAACAACAGCGCCCACCCCGCCGACCACCGGGCATCGGACACCTTCTTCACGGTATAAAACCGCACAATCACATGCGGCAACCCGGCTGTGCCGACCATCAACGCAAGCGTCACACAGAACACATTGAGCATCGACCAGTTGCCCTGAAACGGACTGGTGTAGGGGTTGCCCAAAAACTCTTCCTGCAGCCCGTCCAGCAGCGGAATCGCCTCGCCGATGGCCCCCTGGGGAATCGGGTTGCCGAACAGGGTAAAGGCAATCGCAAAAGCGGGTACCGTATATGCGAAGATCAGTACACAATACTGCGCGACCTGCGTGTAGGTGATGCCCTTCATCCCGCCGAGCACGGCATAGAAAGACACAATGGCCATGCCGAGCACAATGCCCCAGAAGATGTCCACACTCAGAAACCGGCTGAACACCACCCCCACACCGCGCATCTGCCCGACGACGTACGTAAACGACACAAAGATGGCACAGATGGCCGCGACGAACCGGGCGGTCTGGGAATAGTACCGCTCGGCCACAAAATCCGGCACCGTGTACTGCCCGAACTTACGCAGAAATGGCGCAAGCAAAAGTGCCAAAAGCACGTAGCCGCCCGTCCACCCCAGAAGATACACTGAGCCGTCGGAGCCCATAAACGAGATCAACCCCGCCATGGAGATGAAACTGGCCGCGCTCATCCAGTCGGCAGCAGTGGCCATGCCGTTGGCGAGGGCTGGTACGCCCTGCCCAGCCACGTAAAACCCACGGGTATCCGATACCCGGCTCCAGATTGCAATGGCGATGTAAACCGCGAACGAGAAGCCGACGAAGATAAAGGTCCAGGCCTGGATACTCATGAGGAAGAAGGGGGGTAGAGGCTTAAGGGGGTGAGGTAGGAGTAAGTGGGTGTAGTTGAGTAAACGTTGTAGAATGGTCGATTGTCAATGGTCAATGAATGGCTCCCGTTGACAATTGACCATCGACAATTGACCATCGACAATTGACCATTATTCTTTCATCAATGCTCAACGGCCGGCCCTGAGGTGGTGCCTTCTTCTTCGGCCACGCCGGCTTCGCGGTCGAGTTTATCGCCGAAGTAGGCGAAAATGAATATGAGGCTCACAAACACAAAGATGCTCCCTTGCTGGGCCATCCAGAACCCGAACGGCACCCCGCCGAAAGAAAACGCATTGAGGGGCTCAATGAGGAAGATACTCATCACGTAGCCACACAGAAACCACACGGCCAGCAAGATGCTGATGCGTTGGAGCATTTTGCGCCAGTATTGTTGTCTGGTTAGTTGTGCACTCACTTTTTTGTGGGTTGTTAGTTGTTGGTGGTCCTTGGTCTGTTGTCCGTAGCCCGTTGCAACGTCGACTCAAACCTCACAACGGACCACCAGCGCGCGGCTGCCCTTATAATACCGCATTGCGGCCATGGATGCCAGACCGCGTGCGTACAACCAGCGAGCGGGCTGCACCTTTTCCCACCATGTGGCCCAAACGAACCAGGCCGCGAGCGCACAACGAACGGCGCTCGCGGCCTGAATTATTTCCCGCACTGCGGCCAAACACCTGTGGTCGCGAGCGCCCTTACCGATTCTTCCGGTGTTGAATCAGACTATCGACTACCGAGGGATCGGCAAGGGTTGAAGTATCGCCTAGGTTGCCGTAATCGTTGGCGGCAATTTTGCGCAGGATGCGGCGCATGATCTTGCCGGAACGGGTTTTAGGCAATGCCGGGGTAAACTGGATGAAGTCCGGCTTGGCAATCGGGCCGATCTGCGACCGCACAAACTGCACCAGTACCTTGTTCAGCTCGTCCGTCGGCTCGACACCAACGTTCAAGGTAACGTAGGCGTAGATGCCTTGTCCCTTGATGTCGTGCGGATACCCGACCACGGCGGCCTCGGCCACGGCATCGTGGAGCACGAGGGCGCTTTCGATTTCGGCGGTGCCCATGCGGTGGCCGGACACATTGATCACATCATCCACCCGGCCCGTGATCCAGTAGTAGCCGTCGTCATCCCGGCGGCAGCCATCGCCCGTGAAATATTTGCCTTCGAAGGTGGTAAAGTAGGTTTGGATGAACCGTTCGTGGTCTTTATAGAGGGTACGCGCCTGACCGGGCCACGAGCCGTCCATTACCAGAATGCCTTCGGCGGCACCGTCCAGCACGTTGCCTTCGGTATCGAGCAGTTGCGGCTTGATGCCGAACATGGGGAGCGTAGCACTACCGGGTTTGGTGGGCACGGCCCCAGGAAGGGGGGTGATCATGATGCCACCCGTCTCGGTTTGCCACCACGTATCGACGATGGGGCACCGTTTGCCGCCCACGACGGTGTTGTACCACCGCCAGGCTTCCGGGTTGATCGGCTCGCCAACGGTACCCAGGAGTTTGAGGGAGGTCCGGTTGCTGCCAGTCACGTATTCATCGCCCTTACTCATCAGGGCGCGAATGGCCGTGGGTGCGGTGTAAAACTGATTGACCTTGTGCTTGTCTACCACCTGCCAGAACCGGGAGGCATCCGGGTAGGTCGGGACGCCTTCAAAGAAGACTTGGGTGGCTCCGTTGAGCAGCGGGCCATATGCGATGTAGGAGTGGCCCGTGATCCAGCCCACGTCGGCGGTACACCAGAAGACATCGCCTTCGTGGTAATCGAAGACATACTGGAAGGTCATGGCCGTCCACACGGCATAGCCGCCGGTGGTGTGCAACACGCCTTTGGGCTTGCCCGTCGAACCGGAGGTATAGAGGATAAACAGCGGATCTTCGGCATCCATGACTTCAGGCTCGCAGGTAGCCGAGACGCCTTTGATGGCCTCATGGTACCATACGTCCCGTCCGTCGGTCCAGCCAACCTCAGCTCCGGTGTTTTCGACCACCAGCATGTGCCCTACATCCGGACACATTTTGAGGGCTGCATCGGCGTTTTTCTTGAGCGGAACCCGTTTCCCGCCGCGCCGCCCCTGGTCGGCGGTGATGAGGTAGTGGGAGTCGCAGTCCAGGATACGGCTGGCGAGGGAGTCCGGGCTAAAGCCTGCGAACACAACCGAGTGAATGGCCCCGATCCGGGCACAGGCCAGCATGGCATAGGCGGCCTCGGGAATCATGGGCAGGTAGATTGTGACGCGGTCGCCTTTTTTCACGCCGTGGCTTTTGAGCACATTGGCCAGCCGACACACGTTGTCATGCAATTCCTGGTAGGTCACATGCTGGGCCGGAGCCGTGGGTTCATCCGGTTCAAAGATGAGTGCGACGCGGTCGCCTTGGTCGGCCAAGTGCCGGTCGATACAGTTGTAGGTGATGTTGAGTTTGCCGCCGAGGTACCATTGGATGGCTACCTTGCCGGAAGCAAAGGTCGCATCCTTGACGGTGTGAAACGGGGCATACCAATCGATACGCTCGGCCTGTTTTTTCCAGAAACCGTCGGGGTCTTCAACAGATTCCAGATAGCGGGTTTCATATTCGGAAATCGACTTCACATGGGCCGCTTCGCGGAAGGAAGCCGAAGGAGCATAGGCTTCGGACATGGACAATTTGGTTATAGCTAAAAGGTCAGTTTCTGTTCAGGGTTTTGAGTCTTTCATGTTGGTGAAAAATAGGATACCTGCAACCATTCTGCTGTAGGCAATCCCCTTACAAACGCATATACCTGTTGGTCTTAACACGCTCTTTATCCTTTAACAGAGCCGAGGGTCAATCCGGAGATCAAGTACCGGCTCAGCAGGAGAAAAAGGAGCACCACGGGCACGGCCACAATTAGTGATCCGGCGGCGTACAACCCCCACTGTGTCGTGAGGCTCCCCTGGAATAATTTAAGACCCAGCGGCAAGGTGTAGAGGCTGGTGTCCTGCAAGACCACATTCGCTACCACATACTCATTCCAGGCCGTCATAAACGAAAACAGGGCCGTAATCACCAGGGCCGGAGCCGCCAGGGGCAAGATGACCTGATAAAACGCCTGCCACTGGGTACACCCGTCAATGCGGGCCGCTTCTTCGAGGGCTTCGGGGATGGTATCATAATACCCTTTCATCTGCCAGACGCAAAACGGCAACGCGGTAGCTGTATAGATAACGATCAACCCCAGGTACGAATTGAGCAATTTCAGGTTAATCAACACTACGTAGAGCGGCAGGAGCAACATCGTAGCCGGAAACATCTGCGTCACCAACAACCCACTCAGCATCGAGTTGCGTCCGCTAAACTTGTACCGGGAAAGCGCATAGCCCGCCATGGAGGCCAACACCACACCTGTGATGGTCACCACCAGGGACACCAGGACCGAGTTGAACAACCATTGCAAGAACTGCGTCTCGAACAACAGCGTCCTGAAATTATCCAGCGTCGCATCTTCAGGAATGATGTTGAGCGACGTTGTCAACAGCCGGTCACCGGGCCGAAGTGAAATCGTCAGAATCCGCGAAACCGGATACACGGCGATAAAGGCAAACAGAATCAGCATGGCGTACGTGCCGATCATGCTGAGGAGACCGGATTTTTTGTTCATAGGTTTGTCAGTAGTCAGTAGTCCGTGGTCCGTTGCAGGATCACCCCAAAGTGCCCAACGGACGACGGACAACAGCGAGCGCCCCAAACATCTCTTCGCAATGCGGTCTGCCTGAATTCTCGCGAGCGTACAACGGACGGCACGCGCGGCTTACACGTTTTTCCACCCTGTGGTCGCCAAGTAGCGTCCGTAAGTGCTCCATCAATAGGCTTCAGACTTTTTCAAAAACACCTGTGTGAAGGCAAACAGAATAAAGAAGATCACCATAGACAGGGCGGCGGCCCAGCCGAAGCGGTACATGTAAAAGGCGGCCTCGTACACGTAGGAGACCAGGATGTGGGTCTGGTCGTTGGGTTCTCCGCCGTTTGAGACCAGCCAGATCACGTTCACGTTGTTGAAGGTCCAGACGGTACCCAGCGTAATGGCCGGAATCATGACCGGCTTGAGCATCGGAACGGTGATGTTCCAGAACTTGTGCCAACCGGAGGCACCATCTACATCGGCGGCTTCATAGAGGGCCTCCGGAATGGATTGCAGCCCGCCGAGGGCAATGACCATCATGAACGGGAAGCCGAGCCAGATGTTGGTCAGGATGGCGGCGGCGAAGGCTTCAAAAGGTGAGGTCAACCATTCCACGGGCGACATTTGCAAGAACTTGGTCAGTACCAGGTTCACCGCGCCGTACTCATAGTTGAACATGCCCCGCCACGTAAGCGCCGTGATGTACTGTGGCAAGGCCCAGGGCAAAATCAACAGGATCCGCCACGCCCCTTTGCCCCGCACAAACTTCTGGTGTAACAACACGGCCAGAAACACGCCCAATGATACGTGAAAAAATACATTCACGCCCGTCCAGATAATCGTCTTGAGGAAGATGGACCAAAATGCCGGTTCAGCAAGCACTGCCCCATACTGCGCAAACCCGATCAGACTGGGGTCGCGGATGTGATAGATGTTCATGTTGGACAGCGACAGGTACACGTTGTAAAAAAACGGGTACGCGACCACGGCCAACACCACGAACACCGTCGGGGCCAGCAGGACAAATAAGAACCAGCGCAAGCGGGCTTGTTCACTCATCGTGATGCGTGTTGCTTGTTGCGTGATTCAAAAGTAAAACGGGGCGACCAATCATTAAATAGTGGTGTTTTTCGTTAGACAGTAGGTTCAAACACAGTACGAGACACGAGGCTAAGTTCACGCATCACGCAACAAGGCTTGCAGAACATTTGGATATTGTGCTCCTGCCCCGATCACAAAAACGTATCGGCGATGCGCTTTTCGACTTCGCGTTGCATCAGCCGGGCACCTTCTTCGGCGGTAACGGCACCGTTCATGACCAACTGGTAGGGGCCACGCATGCCATCCCAGATTTGACGCATCACCAGGCTGGTGGGCATGGCCCGGCCGCGTTCAATCTGTTGCAAACTGGCCAATAGGAGCGGGTTATTTTGGACAACATCAGAGGCCAGCACCTCTTTGTTGACCGGAATGATGTTGAGAAACTCGGCCTGTTTGCGCTGCATCTCGGCGCTGGTCAGGAATTCAATGACCTCGCGTACATAGGGCAGTTTTTCGGCGGTGACGTTGCTGTTGATGGCATAGCCCCGTGCGGTTACCATCGGCGCGGGCCAGATGCCGGTCTCGGTATTGAGTGGAATGGACGCCAGCCCATAGTTAACCCCGGCATCGCTGTACCCGGCAAATGCCCAGGGGCCGTTGATGATGGCCGCAGCACGCTGGTCCTTAAACAGCATTTCGGAGACGTTATAGTCGGCCTCGCGGGGGATGACACGGTGTTTGTCCCGCAAATCCAGAATGAACTGTATGGCTTTTACCGTCGCTTCCGTATCGAGTGAGGGTTTGCCTTCATCATCCAGCACCCATCCACCGAAGGAGGTCAGGAAGGGGATGAAGAAGAAGGGCTCGGTGTAGTTCCACGTGAGCGCATACTGATCGGGCCGACCGTCTCCGTTTTCATCTCTGGTGAGCGTGAGGCTCTTTTCAATCAGTTCGTCCAGGGTCTTGGGCGGTTCGGGGAGCAGGTCCTTGTTGTAGACAAACGTCAGGTAGGCCCCTACCTGATCGCCCACCATGTAGAGGTGATCCTCCCAATAGACGAGCCCCTCTTCCCCAAAGTCGGCCAGGAATTCGTCTTCAAAAATGCCATCCAGGGGTTGGATGGTTTCCGTCTTGCCGAACAGGCTGATGTTGTCTGCTGCACCATAGGTAATTTCCGGCCCTTTCCCGCCGAGGGAGGCGATGATATAAATGTTGCGTTCTTCCGGCTCCCGCCACAAGACCTCCACGATCCGATCCGGGTGGGCCGTATTGTATTCGGCGACTGTTTTTTCGAGGAAGGCCCGCTCGGCGCTGTCCTTGGTGTGCCAGATGCGAATCCGGACCGGTCCTTCCTCTTCAGCCGGACCGCACCCGGCGAGACTGATCCCCAACACGCCGATCAGACAAAAATGAAAAACCTTCAGGGTGCGCGTGAAAAGGTCCATGTGGGTGCAAGTATAGCGCCGGTCAGGGCCGGCAGATCAATCAGAAGTTGCCCGGATTCGGACCGGACCCGGACATCGTTTGGGGAACCAGAACTCACCAGCACAGGTGCATATTCCTTGCCCTGGATGTCTAAACGGGCATCGGCCCCGGCCCCCAGTTTGGACCACGGAATGGGGACCGTCTGCGCATCGGTACTGCGGTTAAAAACCAGCATAAAGTGCTGGGTGGGACCACTCCGTTGGAAGGCAAACGTCTGGGTGGCATCATCGACGGTCAACAGGGTATAACGCCCTTGGCGCAGGGCTTCATGCTGTTTCCGAAAATTGATGGTGGACTGGTAAAAAGCAAACAGGGTGGAGTCAAAGAGCACCGGCTCGGGGGTTGCGCGCAGGGTGCTGTCTGGCAGGAGATATTGCGGGGCATAGTCGAGATCCGGCCAGACCATCGGCATGCGGTCGTCGGGATCGTCCGCACCCCACATACCGGCTTCGGTGCCGTAGTAGAGCATGGGGGCTCCTACATACCCCACCTGGAACAGCGCAATGAGGCGTTGAATCTTCCGATCCGTTTCATTGGGTGCCCGCAGGGCGTAATCGGCGTTGTTGCGCGGGGAGTTATTGCGGTCGTAATCGAACACGGCTGGCTCTACGTAGGGCCGGTCCGCGTTGACAATCATAGACGCGATGCGGTCGGTATCGTGAGAATCGACCAGATTTTGCATGGCGTACAGCACACTCGGGCTATGCACTTGCCGCCTTAGATCCAGCATGGCGGTAAACACACTGGCCTTCATGCGCCCATCGACCAAAAAGGCCTTGACGGGCAAGGCAAAGCCATAGTAATTCATCGCAGCTGAAAACCCACTTTCGGCGATGAAGGAATCGGCCTCGGTCCAGATCTCGGCCACGGTATAGGCTTCAGGATTGAGTTCGCGCACCAGCCGGTTCCAGTCCTGCCAGAACTGCGTCGGAACTTCCTCAGCCACATCCAGCCGCCAGCCGTCTATGCCGTCGGCGGGATCTCCGTCGGCATTGGGGTCCATCCAGCGGCGGGTAGCATCGAAGACGTATTGTTTAGGACCGGGGTGCAGGTCGGCACCGTCCGGGGTGTCCGCAAACTCGGGCAATGCAGCGGCACCCCACCATCCTTTATAAGCAAATTCATCTTCCGGTGTCTCGGGATCGTCAAAGGCATTGATGATGTACCAATCCTTGTACGGTGAGTCCTGTTGCTTGGCCCAGAGGTCGTCAAAGGCAAAGAAATCCCGGCCTGTATGGTTGAACACCCCATCAATCACGATGCGCATGTCCCGCCGATGGGCTTCATCCAGTACGTGCAGGAAGAGGCTGTCGGCGCGGGTCCAGTGCCAGGTGGCGGGGTCTGTTGGGGCTTCGCTGGCCATCAGGGTGAGGTCGCCTTCGGGATCCGGGCCGAAGTAGGGGTCGATGTGGTGAAAGGTGTTACCGTCGTACTTGTGCAACGAACGGGCATAGAAGACCGGGTTGAAATATAGGCCGGTCACGCCGAGGTCTTGCAGGTAATCCAACTGGTCAATCACGCCTTGCAGGTCTCCGCCCAACCGACGGTGAAAGACGCTGTCATAGAAATCACCGCCCATCTCGCGTTCCCAATCGGCACGGGCATACCAATCGGCCGTCCAGGGGGTAATAGCCCAGGTCTCCGGGGCACGTTCGGGAAACTCGATGGAGGCCCGAATGGGGTCGTTGGCAGAATCTCCGTTGCGAAAACGTTCCGGGAAGATCTGGTACCAGACCACGTCCTGTGTCCATTCCGGCACATCAGCCTGGGCCAGTATATCCGGTGTGGTAAGGGTTGAATCTGGCTGAAAGGGTACGACGGGGGCCGTCACCACGGCAGCTTGTTGGCACCCGCTCAACCAGACAGCACTCAGCACCAAAAAGGAAAACAGCAATCGGAAGGGCACGTGCACGAAGGAGGGCCGGGTTTAAGGAGCAAATACGTCGTCAACGGGAATCTGTACGGTGGGGAACGCGCCGGAAGTTACAATATCTCCTGGGTGAAAAACACCCCTTTCCTGATATCCGTCGGCTTCGTTCAGAAAAATAGCCACCGTCTGGGCGATGGGATCTACGATCCAGTATTCCGTGACCCCCTCACGGGCATAGGCCTCGAACTTGATGGTTCGGTCATATCGAGCCGTGGAAGGCGAGGCTACTTCGATCACCCAATCCGGGGCCGCCTCCATCACAGCATCCACCAGATGCATCCGGTCTGCCCGTATCACAAACAGATCAGGCACAAACACCTGATTAGGCCGGACCACAACATCGGTAGGAGACAAAAACACTTTGCCGAGGTCGTCTGTGCCTTCAACCTGAAGGCGCAACATGAAGTATAAGTTGCCAACCGCACGTTGGTGGCGGCGGGCATGGGGCGAAGGAGACATGTACAGTACACCGTCTATGAGTTCATACCGATACCGATCATCGGGCGGAAACCCAAGCAGGTCTGCATAGGTGAGCGGCTCCTGGTCATAGACCCGCATTTCTTTTTCCACAACAAGCGACATGGGCAACTCCAATACGTATAGCGTACTCTGTAATGCGTAAAAACGCATATGCTTGCATCATGCATCACATTCAAATAGAGGCACTGCACACCCCCTTCCCTTTACCGTATCAACACCATTTTGCGCGTCTGGATCCAGTTCCCGGCTTTCAGACGATACAAGTAGGTACCCGCCGGCAGGTTGACGGGTCGCCAGACCGCCGTATTTGCCCCGGCGGCTTTGCGGCCCTCGGCCAGGGTAGCCACACACCGGCCCAGTACGTCGAATACGTCCAAGCGCACGTCCCCTGGTTCTGGCAGGTTGTAACGGATGGTGGTTTGCCGGGTGAAGGGGTTGGGGTACCCGCCCTCCAGGGCGAAGGCATCGGGCAGGGTTTCGGTTTCCGATGCAGTATAGACAGCCCCGTAGGGCAGGGTCGGCAGAGGGGGGACCTCGAACGTCAGGTCCTGCCCACCATGGGCGATGAAGACGGCTGTTTCATAGGGGGCTAGTGTGGCGCTAAATCCATCCAGTTCAGCATCCACAAACGTGGAATCGGCGAAGAGGTGGGTGTAGGAAATTGGGCCGTCTGTGGTCAGTTCTACAGCGCTGGTCGGGTCAATGTTGAGGGTCTGTGGGGTATCGCTAAAGTTGATGAGGACGACCGCATTTTCATCCAGATAGGGCCGGGCATAGACATACACCCCGCCACTCAGGTTAAGAGTCACGACTGCTTGTGTCCAGAACGCGGGAAACTGCCGCCGCGCATGGATCAGTTGTTGATGCAGCCGGGCAAAGAGGCCGTTGCGTTCGGTGCTCCAGGTCACGGGGCGGCGGCGTTCATCGCCGGAGATATTGCCGAAGTTGACTTCTTGCCCCTGGTACACCATCGGAATCCCGGTGGTCGTCATCAATAATCCGGTGAGGGGCAGGATGCGCTCGGGGACGGCCCGTTGTTCTTTGGCGATGCGGGGTTCGTCGTGGTTTTCAAGGAAGCGGAAGTACCGGGCGTTGGGGCCGGGGTAAAAATCCCCGTTGTGCGCAACCCGGTCGTAATTACGGAGGTTGCCGTAATTGCCCTGGATGCCATCGAAGTAGAAATTCCAGTCATAAGCTGCATCCAAACCGCCGACGACGGCTGAACCCCGTTCGGCATCGGTGTAATAGACTTCGGTGCTGGTGCCGGTACCCGCCAGTTCACCGAGGAGCCAGGTATCGGGCTTGATGCGTTTCATAAGGTCACGGATGGGCCGTCCAAACCGTTCCGGGCCGTAGCGCCGCCAGGGGCCCCAGTACACATCGAAGCGCCAGCCATCGATGTCGAATTCCCGCACCCAGTAGGCGAAGATGTCCAGAAAGGCAGCCTGGAGATCGTCATCGTCCCAATCCAGGTTGGCGAGATCCCCGAAGCCGTCGTATTTGCGGTACAGGTTGCGCCCACCCTCGGTTTGCCAGACTTCCCGCAGGTTGGCCCCTCGGTTATCCAGTCCCCGGTTGTGGGCACTCGGGGTGGTTTGCACGTAGCGTCCCTGCGGACCCCCGTTGCGCAGGGCTTCGACCCACGGATGAATGGGCGAGACGTGGTTGGGCGTAATGTCCAGAATGATCTTGATGCCGAGGTCATGTGCAGCTTCAACCAGTGCCTTGAAATCGTCATTGGTCCCCAGCTTGGGATCCACATTGTAGAAGTCAATGATGTTATACCCCCCTGAAATCGGGTCCATGAACTGGTTGTGGAAGGGCGGCATGAACCAGATGACGTTGAAGCCCATCTCGGCGATGTAGGGCAACTCGGCTGTAATTTCCTGAAACCGCCGGCCCGGTTGTGCTTCGGTGCCCGTTGCTTCCGGCCCGAAGGTCAAGGGGAAGATTTCGTAGACCACCGCGCCGTTGACCCATGACGGCGTTTCGGCATAGCCCATCTGACGCGCATTACCCTCAGCATCCATGATAACGGCCACGCGGCGGAAGTCCTCCTGCCCACCCGGGCCGGTAGCCGTCAGGTTGAAATAGAGTTCGCCTGTACCGGTTGCGTTACCGGTGATGCGATTTCCATTGATGTTCAGGTTCTCAATGCCGGTGGTACTGTTGACCGAGTCCGCCGCCCACACCAGCGTCACCCCGGCGGTGGGGCGGGCCTCGATCTGAAACAGACCTGCCGTGCCTGCCACGTTGGGATCAACCAGGTTCACATCCAGGGGATGTACGCGCCGGGTGATGGTGAGCACTTCCGACGCAAAGGTTTGCCCATCGATCAAAACGCGCAGTTGGAGCAGGGTTTTGCGCACACCCAGCATCACCTCTACATCAATCCGGCCATTGTTCACGGCAACTTGTTGGGTGGTCCCATTCACGTCAAGTTCAGCGGTGGTCAGGGTGGGGTCGATGGTGCCATCGGGCCGTGAAGCCCGCGCCCGGACCTGTACCACATCTCGCACCGTGGCAAAATCTTCCGTCTCCCAGGCCACCGGTTCCAGGAAGGTACCGATTTCAGAAGTGACTTCCCGGCCGATGGCATCGGTGGCCGTTACCTTGAATTGTGAGCCCGGTGCAATGGGTTGCGGCAGTACATATCGAAAGATGCCATTGGCTGGATCGTACAGGGTCAGACCATCCTGTTCAACACCGTTGACTTCAAACATCAGGGTGTTGATCGGCTGTGTGCCGAAGATGCCCGCAGAGACGGCTGCGACCAATCCGTCTGCATTCAGTTCGTGGGCCGGTTGAAAGACCATGGGATCGGCAACTTGCAGGACCGAGTTGTTGTTGTCGGCCGGGTCACTTATCGGGTTGAGGGGATCTGTGATCCATTCCCAATCACTACCGGAGGCATTGCGGTGAAAGTGAACCTTGTACGAGTAGGTCTGCCCCACATTGAGGGGAATCTGGTAGATCCACTGATTGAGTGAATCCAGAAACATCATCTCGGACGGCGCGCCGATGTTGATGGTCCCACTGCTGTTCGGCCCCCATCCGTTAAATTCCCCAGGCAGAAATACCCGCGTAAACCCAGGCTCCGGCGGCGGCACATACCGAAACGTGACATCCACCGATTGGGCTGATGCCAATGCGGGAATGAGAAAGAGGATGAAGGGAAGGCAACGGCGGAGGATAATGGGCATTTGTGATTGGGCATTTGTGATTTTCTGGCACCCAATGATCAAGCACCAATATCAAAGAATGTACTGGCTCAAGTCCCGGTTTTTGACCAGAGCGGCGAGGCGCTCTTGTACGAGGTCCACATCCACGGTAACGGTGTCCTGATCAAAGCCATCGGGGATGTCGAAGAGGAGGTCTTCGAGGAGGGTGGTCAGGATGGTGTGCAGGCGGCGAGCCCCGATGTTTTCCACTTCCCGGTTGACCTGCGCGGCCATGCGGGCCACTTCCCGGATGGCGTCTTCGGTGAAGTGCAGTTGCACCCCTTCCGATTTCAGCAAGGCTGCGTACTGCTTCAGCAGTGCATTTTTGGGCTGGGTCAGGATTTTGAAGAAGTCGCCTTCGTCCAGGCTCCGCAGTTCGACCCGAATGGGGAAACGCCCCTGGAGTTCGGGGATCAGGTCGCTGGGTTTGGCCACGTGAAACGCCCCGCTGGCAATAAACAGGATATGATCCGTGCGGACGAGGCCATACTTGGTGGTCACGGTGCTGCCTTCGACGATGGGCAGCAGGTCACGCTGGACGCCCTGCCGGGATACGTCCGGCCCACCACTTCCGGCCCCTCGGGTGCCCCCGGCCACCTTGTCGATCTCATCGATAAATACGATGCCGGACTGTTCGACCCGTTGCAGGGCTTCCTTGGTCACGGCCTCCATGTCGATGAGTTTCTGCGCTTCTTCCTCGGCCAGCACTTCCCGCGCTTCCGAGATGGGCAAACGGCGCTTTTTGCGTTTGTTACCTCCGGCCAGGTTGCCGAACATCTCTTGCAGGTTCATCCCCATCTCTTCCATGCCCATCGGCCCAAAGACCTGAAGCATGGAGGGTTGCGAATTGACCACATCGATTTCGACTTCCCGTTCGTCGAGTTCACCGTTGCGGAGTTTATCGCGGAATTTCTGCCGGGTCCGTTCGCGCAGTTCATACTCGGACATATCGCTCGCCGATGTATCATTGTCAGGTTTCATCACGAAACCAGGTCCGGCAATCATTTCTTCGGGTCTGCGCTGCTTGGACGGCGGAATGAGCAAATCCAGAATACGCTCCTCGGCGAGGGTGCGCGCCCGTTCCTGCACTTGGGCCGTTTGCTCCTCTCGGACCATTTTGATGGCGATGTCCATCAGGTCCCGAATCATGCTTTCGACGTCTCGCCCGACGTAGCCGACCTCGGTAAACTTGGTGGCTTCGACCTTCATGAACGGGGCGTGGGCCAGGCGGGCCAAACGCCGTGCGATTTCTGTTTTACCTACGCCGGTTGGGCCGATGAGGATGATGTTGTTCGGCATGATTTCGTCGCGGAGGTCTTCCGCTGCATGCTGCCGACGCCATCGGTTTCGCAGAGCGATGGCTACACTTTTCTTCGCCTCGTCCTGCCCGATAATGTAGGTGTCCAGTTCCTCAACAATCTGACGAGGGGTAAGCTCTGCCTTCATTAATCCTGCGTTTCTTCTTGCGGTTCGTCTTCTTCCCAGACATCGTCATAATCGGCATCCATCTCGAAGGTGCTGCCACCGTTGTACGGGGTGCTGCCCCGCCGTTCGCGTTCTTCGCGGATGGCAACCACATCGGGGTGCTCATAATTAACGATCAATACCGTGTAATCATGCTCGACCCCGCGGCGCTTTTCGAGCCGGACGGCACCTGCCGTTTCCAGGTCTCCGATCAGTGATTTGGGTTCATGGCCGCAATTTTCGTCGAGTTCTTCGGAGAGTTTTCGAAGAAGCGGCGAGAGGTAAATTTCCTTGTAGTGCCCGAAATGAATATCGATAATTTCGAGGGCCACATGGTCCATGTCATACGGCAACTGTTGTATGTCATTGAATGTGCCCTCACTCTTGTAGGTCGGCGATGATACGGCTTCGCGGGTGCTGCTGCGGCGCGTGCCCACATCCAGCAACAGGTTGGCATCCCAGAAGGCATCCTCCCGGCGGGACTGCAACATCGTTGAGACCGTATTAACCTTGAACGCCACCAACACGACGCGCCGCCCGTGCTTCTGTACGGCTTTGACCAACGGCAGGTAATCATGTCCACCGGCTACCAGCACAAACGTGTCGATGTCCGGACGGGTATGCAGGGTGTGCATCACGTCGATGCACAGTTGCAGATCGACCGTACTTTTTTGGCCCGTGATCGAAACAAACTGAGGTTCAATGCCGCGCAGGTAGAGGTCACGCTGAACGGTTGAGGCATGCGGCCCCCCTTCAAAATCGGCATAAGCCACCGACATTACGGCACGGGAGCGCTCCCGTCCACTAAGGTGGTGGTCCAGTCCATCAAGCAGGTTAGAAACAACCTCATCCGGGTAATCGGATTCCTTGCGCAAATAAAAGTGCAAGTCCTGATAGTCAATAAAGATGGCGGCATTGGGGCGTTGTGTATTCATAAGGCATCATTATTTATTCGACGGTTCGATGCGGAAAGGCCGGGTGGGGTGGGGCCTCCCGTTCACACCGCCGCGTCGATTTCCATAAGGGTATGATTATGATTGGTGTAAATACAAATATCTGCGGCTATCGTCAGGCTTTCTTTTACCACCTCTGCAGCTGAAAGAGAAGGGCTATGCTTGAGTAAGGCACGGGCGGCAGCCAGGGCAAAGGGTCCGCCGGAGCCAATGGCTACCACCCGATCGTCAGGCTCAATGACATCGCCGGTACCGCTGACCAGCAGCAACCGGTCCGGTGCGCCAACGGTCAGCAGGGCCTCCAGGCGACGGAGGTAGCGGTCCGTGCGCCAATCCTTGGCAAGTTCCACGGCAGCGCGCACCACATTCCCGCCGTATTGCTGGAGCTTTTCCTCAAACCGTTCGAACAGGGTGAAGGCATCGGCCGTTGATCCGGCAAAGCCAGCGAGAATTTTGCCCTCGTAGAGCGACCGGACCTTTTTGGCGTTGTGTTTAACGACGGTATTGCCCATCGTTGCCTGTCCATCGGCACCCAGGGCCACCTTACCATTATGCATCACACCAACGACCGTCGTGGCGTGGATTGAAGAATGCTGAGAATCCAATTCCTTAAAAGACGAAGCTACGCAAATTATGTAAATCAAGCGCTTTCGGTGCGTACCGAGGGAAAGCACATGTTGAAGACACCGGTGTATCCTATCGCTTGTATTCTTCTTAAATGCCCGGACAAGCAATACTGCGTGCCCGAATCAGGGATCGCAACTCAGACGCAGTTCCAACCCGTAGGTTTCGATATGCAAATTATCGAATCTATTTTTCCACCGGATATTGATACTCAGCCAGCAAGGTCACCAATGCATCCTGAATCGCATTCACCTGACGCGTGGGGATGGTGTAGTGGTTGCACATGATCGAAAAAGCCAGTTCACGTCCGTTGGCCGTGGTCACATAGCCGCTCAGGGTCCGTGCGCCGGTAATGAAACCCGTCTTCGCCCGTACATTGCCGCGGGCGGCACCTTCGGCAAACCGACCGGACAAGGAGCCATCTACACCCCCAATAGGCAAGGACGCGTCAAAGGCCGGAAACACCGCAGGGTTCGGATGCGCCCACATGTACCGGAGGAGCCGAGTGGTCATCTGCGGGGTCACGAGGTTCATGTAGGATAACCCTGACCCATCCACCATCCGAATCCGACTGGTGTCTACTTGGGCAGCCGCGAAGGTTTTCATGGCCGCATCAATCCCGCCGGGATGGGACCCGGCGGTATCAGGGGCAGCATGGACCGCCAGGGTTTTAAGCAACTGATCTGCGTAGAGGTTGTGGCTCCGCTTGTTGATGACCTTCACCAATTCTGAAAGCGGCGGTGACGTATAAACGGCCACCTCCCGAAGCCCGGCATAGTCGGGTTTGATGGAGAGGTCATCCACATCCACAGGATTGCCAAGGACCACTATACCTTCCCGAACCAGGGTTTCGCGCAGGACGTGCACAAAAAATTGCGTCGGATTGTGGATCGTGAGAGACTCATGGTCTGTCTGACCTTCGGGCACATGACTGAAGAGCCGAATGTCATTGGCGCCGTCGGCGCGGGCATACCCTTCGTCGATAGAACCGTCCGCGTCAATGGTATGGGTGGCATTGACAATGCGCACATAATCGGTTTGCATCGGCTCCCAGGTCACGTGCCCGGCCTGTCCTTCTCGGGTACCTTTGATGGATACATCGATGCAGTTGTCGTTGAAGACCAGCCCCCCGAGTTGGGCGGCATACCAGTAGGGCTCATCGTCCCAACTCCATCCGTAGCCCAGCGGCAAATCGTCAAAGACATCATCATCCCCGACGATGTCACCACGGACCTCCCGAATGCCTGCTTGCCGAAGTGCCGCGGCCCATTGCCGGAAGGTCAGGGTACGGTCACCGTCAGTAAAGCGCCCGCCGATCGTCGGATCTCCAGCACCCCGGACGATCAGGTTGCCGTAGAGCACACTATCGGTCACGAGGCCGTCGGCATAGAGGGTGGTGGTATAGGTAAAGTCGGGACCGAGCTGGTCCAGGGCCGAGGCCGTGGTGTAGAGTTTCAGGTTGGAGGCCGGTATAAAGCTCCGCTCGGCATAGCGGGCATAGACCACGGCATCCTGTTCCAGGTCCACAATGTGAATCCCCCAGAAAGCGTTGGCAGTAGCGTTTGTACTGAGGAGGTTTCGCAGGGCTTCAACGAGTTCCGGCGTAGCTTGCGCCGAGGTGCGTCCCGGCAAGCTGAAGACCAGGACACCAAACATGACGAGGCTCCAATATGAGCGCGAGAGGTGCTTTTTTTCCATGGATCTATGGGGATTCTGCCTGTATCTTCAGGGAATCGACTTCCGTGTTGGGCGGGCGCATCACGACGAAGGCATGATCGGCGTGGGCAATGGGCGAGGCAGGCTTGAGGTACAGGGTATACAGGTTCTCTCCTGCGCGCTGCGCGACCGAGTCGATGGTTCCGACGGCCAGGCCTGAAGGAAAAATCAGACTGGCGTGTGTAACGACGGCTTGCCCCTTTTTGACCGGTTCCGTTTTGACGACGTAATCCAGCACAAGGCGGTCTGAATACGCACCGTCCCAGTTGACAATCCCATCAACCTCAATCGGCTGAATCCGGACCGGCACCCGGAAATCGGTATTGAGGTAAGACTGGACGATGGAAAAGTTGGTACTGGTCAGGATGACTTTGCCGAGGATGCCTTGATCATCAATGACGGCCATGCCTTCGGTGATGCCGTCCCGTGCTCCGGCATTCAGGGTGAGGTAGTTTTCCTGCTTGGTGATGTCTTTGGCGATGATGCGCGTAGCCAGCAAACCGGCATCGAGGGAATCGCGGAGGCTAAGCAAGGCCCGCAACCGGGCGTTTTCGGATTCGGCCTCCCGTAAGCGAGCGACCTGGCTGGAGAGTTGTACATTGTTGATGCGCAGGGCATCGTTTTCATCGAGGGCCCGAACATACTGACCGGCCCATGCAAAATACCGTTCGACCCGTGCCGTGACCTCCAGGGAACCGGCCCGCAGCGTGCGCAGCATCGGCTCATTGATATTGACGATCACCAGGATACAGATCACGAGCAGGGCGAAGAGCAAAGCCCAATCTCGAACACGATCCCAGAATTGCGTCATGGTATAGCGGGTTAACGCCGGATCGGCCAAAGGTCGGCCCTAAGCATAAGTGGCCATCAAGAAGTCAGGACAGCACCTTGCTATAAAAATCCAGGTTTTCCAATATCTTGCCCGTTCCTCGGGCGACAGCGGTCAGGGGGTCTTCGGCCACATACACCGGCAACTCAACACGCGTCCGAATCAGGGAATCGAGTCCTTTGAGCAAGGCTCCGCCGCCGGTCAGCATGATGCCACGTTCCAGCACGTCCCCGCCCAGTTCGGGCGGTGCTTTTTCCAGCGCACGGATAATGGCAGAGACCACTTGCCCGATGGTATCGCGCAGGGCATCCCGAACATCTTCCGAAGAAATCGTCCGGATCTTGGGAATCCCGGTCACCAGGTCACGGCCCTTAACGGACAACTCAAGCTCGGGGTCCAGTTCGATGGCACTCCCGATCTCCCGTTTAATGAGTTCTGCGGTACGCTCGCCGATGAGCAGGTTGTGGTTCTTCCGAAAATACTGGACAATGGCACGGTCCAGTTCATTACCGCCCACCCGAATGGACTCATCCACGACGATCCCAGACAGGGCAATGACGGCGATTTCCGTGGTGCCTCCTCCAATATCGACCACCATGTTGCCGACGGGCTCGTGTACGTCCAGTCCGATCCCAACGGCAGCGGCCATCGGTTCATCAACCAGAAACACCTGCTTGGCTCCGGCCTGCTCGGCGGCTTCGCGGACGGCCCGTTTTTCGACTTCTGTAATCCCGCTCGGGACGCAGATCACCATGCGGCGAATAGAGGTGTACCACCCTTTTTTAAGTTTCTCAATGAGCCGTTTGATCAGTTGCTCGGCCACTTCAAAGTCGGCAATCACGCCGTCTTTCAACGGACGGATGGTCTGAATCTCCTGGTGGGTACGCTCATGCATCTGGAGCGCAATGGCTCCGATTTCGATGACTTCCTTGCGGTTGTTTCGATTTACAGCCACGATGCTGGGTTCATTCAGCACAATGCCCTGATCCTTGAGATAAATGAGGGTGTTGGCGGTACCAAGATCTATGGCGACGTCGGTACTAAAAACGTCGAAAATACCCATTAGCAATGTAATAGAGAGAACGAATGCTTACTTATCATAGTCAGGCACATGCCAGACCCCAAATTGGTGCAGCGATGGTGTGGAAAACGAGACTGAGGGTATGGGGAATATACATCCTCTAATGCTCAAAAACCGCCACCGCACAGGAAAACAATATACATACATTGGGGCAAGGTGCTTTGCCCCACAGCCAACGAATTTTTAATAAACTGTTGGGCGCTCGCGGCCATCGGTTTGAGGCCGCATGGCGGATGTGTGTTGAAACCGCTTACGCCGTTCGTTGTACGCACGCGGAAAGCCTAGCAGGCCGCATAGCGGAGAGGCACTAGCGCACGCTGGTGGTCCGTTGTATACGCTGGAGACCAAGCCCCAACGGACAACCCCTAATGCCGAAAATGCCGTTTTCCAGTAAAGACCATTGCCATGTTGTGTTCATCAGCGGCAGCGATGACTTCTTCATCCCGTACGGAGCCCCCCGGCTGAATGGCGGCAACGGCTCCAACTTCGGCCGCAGCAACCAGTCCATCGGCAAACGGGAAGAACGCATCCGAGGCGATCACACAACCGGAAAAGTCCAGTTCTGATTTTCGGCCTTTGGCCACGGCTATTTCCGAGGCATCAATACGGCTCATCTGCCCTGCGCCAATACCGAGGGTCGCCTGGTTGCGGGCATACACGATGGCGTTGCTCTTCACGTGCTTCGCCACACGCCAGGCAAAGTCGAGGTCTTTCCACTCTTGCGCCGTCGGCGCTCGGGCTGTGGCGACCTTGTAGGCGGCTTCCGGATCGGCACTACGCAACACGGGATCCCGATCCTGCACCAACAGGCCACCGATGACCGTCCGCACATCGGCGGCCTTGCCTTCGTGGGCGGGTTTGCGCATGCGGATCAGGCGACGGCTCTTTTTCTGCTGAAGAAATTCCAGCACGTCCGGCTCATAGTCCGGCGCGATGATGAGTTCGGTAAAAACCGTGTTTATGGATTCCGCCGTCTCCAAATCCAGAGGCCGGTTCACCACCACGATTCCTCCAAAGGGCGATTGCCGGTCGGTAGCAAAGGCATTGCGATGGGCTTGCAATAACGTATCGGCTATGGCCACGCCGCAGGGGTTGGTGTGTTTCAGGATGGCGCACGTCGGTCCCGCATTCTGAAATTCATCAATCAGGAAGAGGGCTGCACTCAGGTCGAGCAGGTTATTAAAGGAGAGGTCCTTGCCGTGCAGCTTCTCGAAGTATTCCGCTGGCTGACCGTACAACGCCGCCGTCTGGTGGGGATTTTCGCCGTACCTCAGGGCCTGGGCACGGGGCAGGTGCACATGCAGGGCAGCCGGTTGCGGCGCGTCATCGGCACGGGTAAAGTATTCGGCAATGGCTGCGTCGTAGGCCGCAGTTTGCCGAAATACAGCATGGGCCAGTCGGCGGCGGGTAGCCATAGACAGGGCTCCGTTCTGGGCTTCGAGTTCGTCGGCCACACCGTCATAGTCGGCGGGCGAGCTTACCACACTGGTGTAGAAGAAGTTTTTGGCAGCAGCCCGCAGCATGGTTGGCCCCCCGATGTCGATATTTTCGACAGCCACGGCATCTGTTACCCCATCACCTGCCGTAGCCTCTCCAAAGGGATAGAGGTTCACCACGACGAGGTCAATGGGCGAAATGGACTGCGCTTCGAGTTGGGCCATGTCTTCCGGATCATTCCTCCGGGCCAGCAGGCCGGCATGGACACGGGGGTGGAGCGTCTTGACCCGCCCATCCAGAAGTTCTGGGAAATTGGTCACTTCGTCGATTTCCATCACCGGAAGCCCGGCTTCCTTGAGGCGGCGGGCGGTGCCACCCGTCGAGACCAACGTAATGCCGAGCGCGGCCAGCCGTTGGGCAAACGGTACCAAGCCGGTTTTGTCAAATACGGAAAGCAGCGCCCGACCCACAGGTGCAAGGTCGTCTGGGGTCGGTAAATCTTTTACATGTATCATTTTAGAGACGTTCTACGTGCAACGTGCGACGTGGGAGTGAAAAAACGTCGCACGTTATTTAAGGGGGTGCTCATTCATGAATCAAAACGCGTCGGCCGTCGATGGTAATGCGACCCTGGGCAAACAGTTGGAGCGCTTTGGGATACAGTTTATGTTCCTCCTTCAGTACCCGCACGGCAAGGACCTCCGGCGTATCGTCCTGGTATACCGGCACAACGGCCTGTAAGACAATGGGGCCCGTATCATAGGCTTCATCGACCAGGTGCACCGTCACGCCAGTGAATCGCACACCGTGCTCGATGACGGCCTGATGCACCCGTTTGCCGTAATACCCGGCCCCACCAAAGGCGGGCAACAAAGCGGGATGAATGTTGACCATCCGGTGACGAAACACTTCAACCACGGCCGCAGGAACCTTACGGAGGTAGCCTGCCAGGGCAACAAAATTCACGTGATGCCGCGCCAGGGTAGTCAGAAGCGTATGGGTATAATCGGCCTCATCCCCGAAATCGGAAGGATTGAGCAAGGCCACGGGAATGTCGTGTTTTTCGGCGCGGGCGATGGCGCCGGCATGGGGTTTGTTGCACACACACAGGGCCACGGTTGCCTCAAGGGTACCCACCGAAATGGCATCAAGGATGGCCTGCATGTTCGAACCGCCACCGGAGGCGAAAACAGCCAACCGGAGCGGTGTGCGTAGGGTGAAAGACATGACGGGCAATTTACACGGGCCGTCCGTTAAATGCCGGTGAAACGTGCGGGGCGCGAAAATGGGATTTTAATTTTATTGCCGGGTTCCACATGCCGTAGGGACATGGCATGCCTGTAGGGACATGGCATGCCATGTCCCTACAATGGTTGGACGATGGGTTCCAATGTCGTTAACGTGGCCGATGTTTGGGTGACGGACAAACGTGCATGAATACCGATGGGCATGGCGGATTTGACGGGGAAATGGCCGTAGACGAGACCGGTAGCAACGGGGTATGGGAGGTGCTGGGTGTATTCGGCGATAACCTCGTCGTAGGACAGGGTGGGCCGGTCGTTGGGGGTCCAGCCGGTGAACGCGCCGAAGACCAGGCCGCCCAGTTGGTCCAGGTGTCCGGCCAGTTTGAGTTGGGCCAGGAGGGCATCTACCTTATACGGGGCCTCGCCGACGTCTTCAACAAACAAGATGGCTCCTTTAAGCGACGGCAAATACGGCGTGCCCAACAGGTAGGTAACCATTGCCAGGTTGCCACCCAACAGGGTACCCTCAGCCGTGCCTGGCCGCAGAGGACGCAGGGCCTCGCCGTGCGGACCTGCTATGGTAACCGGAGCCGTTCCTTGTGCCAGATTCCAGAATTGCGCGACACTGGCCGGGTCGGGGTCGGCCCATTCCACACCCACCATGGGGCCGGACAGACCCACCCAGCCCGCTTTGCGGTGCAGCGCCAATTGCAGCGCCGTGATGTCGCTGTAGCCGACAAGCAGCTTAGGATACCGTCTAGCAGCACGGTAATCCAGGTGTGGCAAGAGCCGCAGGGTCCCGTATCCGCCCCGAACGCAAAACAGCGCCTGCACATCGGATCGGCGCAAGGTCGCATTGAAGGCCGCCAATCGCTCGTCATCGGACCCGGCGAGGTAACCGTGGGGCTGCAAGTCGGGCCGAACCCGTTCGACGGCATACCCCAATGCTTCCAGATGGGCAACCCCTTGATGCAAGCGGGGCATATTGAGGGGCGCACTGGCGGGTGCTACCACAGCGATGCGGTCGCCGGGAAACAAGGGGTGGGCTTTACGAATGCGAACAGTACGGGACACAGGCACAAGCAGTTAGGGGTTCAATCCTCAAGATACGGTGCTTCAAGACGGTGTAAAACCCAAGCCCCTTTGGAACAGGGTTTGAAGACTCCTCGTTTAGCCGAAACACCTGATTTGAAGCCATTTTCTCATCGATCAAGAGACCCTCATGTATACACGTGTCACTCCCTGGCTCCTGCTAGCCGTTTTTTTGATACCCGTCTGGACCGGCTGTGATTCCGCAGAAGAGACCCCTGCAGACGGTACCGTTGTCCTGACGTTTAAACATAGTGTAGCTGGTGATTCTCTGACCTTGAATGCAAGCCGGTACATCAGTCCCACCGGCATTAAATATTCGGTGCTGTTGCTCGAATACATCGTCTCTGACGTGGTACTCACCCGCGCCGACGGCTCCACGGCCCCCTTGTTGACGGAGCATTACGTCAATGCCTTGAACGAAGAAACCATTGAAGTCACCATCGAAGACGTACCCGCCGGTCTGTATACGGGCCTTACCTTTACCCTGGGGCTCAAGCCCGGTCGCAACCAGCCGGACACACTCCCCAACACGCAAGACTTCAACAACATGGCCTGGCCGGCCCCCCTGGGGGGTGGCTACCACAACATGCGCTTTGAGGGCCGATACACGAACGAGGGCCTGGGGGCCACCTTCGCCATTCATACTGGGCCAACCAACGGCGCAGACAATTCACTGACCTACTCCCTTCGGTTTTTTGGCCTCACGGCCAACGAGGTCCTTGACCTGGAAGGGAATACAAAGGACATCAGCCTAACGATGAACCTGGACGAATGGCTCCACAATCCTGAAGTATTTGATTTCCGGGAGTATGAAGGCCCCATCATGCCGGACCAAGCAGCCCAGGACCTCGTCAAGGCCAACGGCCATAATGTCTTCCAGGCCACTTTATCCAACTGACCCCTCTTTCCTGGTGTGTTAAGGAACGTATTGCGCGTTTAACAGAAAAGAATGTCAGGTATCATGTTTCGATTTTACATCCTCATACTGCTGTTGGGTATCGGGTGGACAGGATGTGATTCTTCCGCCCCCGCTGACGAAGCCCCCCCCCCGCCAACACCATACGAACTGGTCCTCCCAGCCCGGTTCCCGGAGATGAACATCCCGGCCAACAACCCGCTTACCGTTGAAGGCGTGGCGCTGGGCCGTCGGTTGTTTTACGATCCGATCTTCTCCGCAGACGGCACCAAATCCTGCGCCAGTTGCCACCTGCCGAGCACCTCCTTTTCCGATCCGAACCGGGTGAGTGAAGGCGTCGGCGGAGCCACCGGGACCCGGCAGGCGATGGCACTGATGAACATCGGCTATGTGGATGATCTATTCTGGGACGGCCGTGCCGAGAGCCTGGAGGCCCAGGCCATCCAACCCGTTCAAAACCCGGTGGAACTTTCTGAGGACTGGGACCATGTGGTCCATAAGCTCCAGCAACACCCGACGTACCCGGATGCCTTTGAAGCCGCCTTTGGCACCCGCACCATAGCCGACTCCCTGGCGGTCAAGGCCATTGCCCAGTTTGAGCGGACCTTGCTCTCGGGGAATTCCAAATTTGACCAGGTCAACCGGGGTGAGGCTACATTTACGGAGGCCGAGCAGCGCGGCTTCGACTTGTTCTTTACCGAAAAAGCCGACTGCTTCCATTGCCACGGCACCCTCCTGTTTACCGACAACCGGTTCCACAACAACGGCCTGGATGCCGCCCCTGCCGATTCAGGCCGGGCCGGTGTGACGCACCATGCGTTTGAAATGGGCCTGTTCCGAAGCCCTTCCTTACGCAACATCGAATACACAGCCCCTTACATGCATGATGGCCGGTTTACAACCCTGGAAGAAGTGATTCAACACTACAACTTCGGCGTAAAACGCTCTCCCACCCTGGACCCGCTCATGCAAAACGGCCGGTTCCTCTTCCTCACCGAGGACGATGTGCAAGACCTGATCGCCTTCCTGAAAACCCTCTCCGACCCGAAGTTCCTCACCAATCCTGACTTCACCGATCCGTTTTAACACAACGCGCACCAGAACGAAAACATCGGAATGGGTAACTGTGGGTTCACTTCTCAGTCCTCCAGCTTGGTACAGGCGCACGCTATTTTTAGCTTCGGTGGCGCACAATCATCGGCCCTTTTTGCATCTAAAGGATACCCTATTGCACCCCCACTAGAACCAAAGGTCCATACCCAATAGACCCCTGGTTGTGTTCTGCGCCGAACGTTTGGAATGTGAGATTTTACACCCTATGTTAAGCCCAGGATGCAACAGTATGGAACTGGAATCGCCTAGCTTTTCCGGTCTCGTACGAAAAACGAAGCGCGTGTGAGAGCCGGTCCTTTCGAGGGTCGGCTCTCTCCTTTTTTTGAGATTCGACATACCCCTGTGCAAGCTTACACGAGTAGAGCGCGATGAAACCGCACGTGCGAGCGTGCCAACCCCCGCGACCGCAGGTCGCCAACCCCTTGCTGCAACGTCTCTAGTGGGGCCTACGGTGTACAGACATAGGGGAGGGCTAACCCTTGATTCGCATTGTCAACTCTTATTCGGCCTTTTAGCGGCTTACGCGCCCGGAGGCATCGCCGCCCATGAGCTTCTCCACCTCCTCGACCGTTACCAGGTTGGCATCACCGTAGATGGTGTGTTTCAGGCAGGAGGCCGCCACGGCGAAGGCCAGGGCCTGCTGGTCGTCTTCGGGATAGGTGAGCAGGCCATAAATCAGGCCGCCCATGAACGAATCGCCGCCGCCAACGCGGTCTACAATGTGCGTGATGGGATAGGTCGGGGCCTGGTAAAGCCGTTTGCCATCCCACAAGACACCCGACCATGTGTTATGTGAGGCGCTGATCGAACCCCGCAGCGTAATGATCGCTTTGCTGCACCGCGGGAAGCGTTGCATCAACTGCTGACCCACCGATTCATAGGCTGCCGCTTCGACGTGTCCGCTTGTTACGTCCACGCCTTCGGGATGAATGCCGAAGACCTTCTCGGCATCTTCCTCGTTACCCAAAATCACATCGCAGCCCGCAACCAGCTCGGGCATCACCTCTCCAGGTTGCTTGCCCCATTTCCAGAGGTTCTTCCGATAGTTGAGGTCCGCTGAGACCGTTACACCCAACCGGTTGGCCACAGCGATCGCCTCACGGCAGGCCAGCGCGGCCCCTTCGGAGATCGCAGGCGTGATCCCGGTCCAGTGAAACCAACGGGCCGCTTTGAAGATGGCCTCCCAGTCAATCATGCCTGGTTCGATCTCGGCGATGGCCGAGTGGGCGCGGTCATAGACGACCTTACTGCCCCGACTCACGGCACCGGTCTCACAGAAGTAGATCCCCAGGCGATCCCCACCTCGGAGCACATACTGGGTACCGACGCTATGTTTGCGCAGGGCCATCAGGGCGCAGTCGGCGATATCGTTCTGGGGGAGCCGTGTGACGAATTGGACCGGGAGACCGTAGTTGGCCAGTGAGACGGCCACGTTGGCCTCGCCGCCGCCGTAGAGTGCGTTGAAAGACGTGGCCTGTGAGAAGCGGAGAAATCCCGGCGGCGAGAGCCGAAGCATGATTTCCCCAAAGGTGACGATGTGATTCATATATATCTAGCCCGGTATTAGGGTTCTTTAATAACACGATGCAAGCTTACACGGGTTGCCTGTCTACTACAGGTCCGTGGTCATTGGTCGTGGCTTCGACAATAGCCTTACAACGGACAACCAGCACGCGCAGGGGTGCTGTGTGCGCATTGCGCCCCCGTGCGTGGTTCGCCGTGCGTACAACGGCGGGCCTTCTTAGCGGTCAAGAGGGCGCTATGCCGGTAGCCTTGCATAGTGATTTCAAGGAACTGATATTAGTCCGTACCTACGCACAATCGGGCGACTGTTGATTCGAAATACCCAGCCCAGGTCTTAGGGGGGGCGACCTGCCAGGCCATTGGCCGGCGCTGGACGGGATGTTCTAGGCCGAGGTGATAGCAGTGTAAGGCCAGGTTGCGGCCATCGAAGGTGTGTTGGGCTCCGTAACGTAGATCGCCCAGGATGGAATGGCCGAGCCCGGCCAGTTGGACCCGGATTTGGTGGGGCCGTCCGGTCAGCAGTTCTACATTGACCAGGGATAGCCCCTCATGCTGCGCCACGGTCTGCCACCGCAGTTCAGCCCGGCGGGCACCCGATGCATCGGGGGATACCCGCTCGACCCGTCGGTTTCGCTTGATCAGATAATCGACCTGCGTACCTTGCCCTTTCAAATACCCTTCCACCAGTGCAAAATACCGCTTTTCGGGATGCTGCTCCCTAAACTGTTTGGACAAACGGCCTGCTGCTTTTGAGGTACGGGCCAGTACCATCATGCCCGAGACGGGCCGGTCCAACCGATGCACCAAACCGACGTAGACGTTCCCCGGTTTGTTGAATCGTTCCTTCAGGTAGGCTTTGGCCTCGGTCACGACATCGGTATCTCCGGTGGCATCTGCCTGGGCAAGCAAGCCAGCCGGTTTGTTAATGACCAACAGGTGATTATCGAGGTAAAGCACGTGCATGCATGAAAATAAGACCGGGGGAGCCTTATCCCAATTTGAATTGCGTAAGGGCAACCTCTCATGCCCAGGAATTTCCCTTACGCAATATGAAACACGTTTTTTTACTGGTTCGGCGGGGCGGCACAGCCGAGATCAAGGCGCGATTGTGGATCGTTGACGATGGGACAGTTGCCCGTCGGCATTTGGGCCTGTACCGGCTCGTAGCGCCGCAGATTTGGATCATAGAGTGCATTCTCGATGAAAGCCACCAGTTGGGTCACTTCAGCCTCGGTCAGGCCCAGCGGTACAAATTCCTCGGTCAACTGGCTTGCCGGAATATCCGAACGGGCCGCGATGCCGGCATTCTTGTAAGCCACTACCTCCATCACGTTCGAAAAATTCCCCCCGTGGCCCAAGTGCGCCACATCGCGCAGGTTGTAAAGCTGAGGCGTTTTGAACTTGTAGTAGTCGGCTTCCACGCCCGTGAAGCCCCCTCGGCCCAGGTTTTCACCCTCGTTGGGGTCTTTCAGGTCCCCATACACACCGAAACCGTCCAGGTCCGGCATGCCGTAGGCATAAAAATTCATATCATTGAGCGCAGGACCGGTGTGGCAGGCTACACAATTGGCCTTGCCGAAGAACAACAGGGCACCTTCGAGTTCATCCCGGTTGAGCGCCCCTTCCTGTCCGCGCAACCACCGCTGAAACGGGGCTTGGTTGGCAAGCAGGGTGCGCTCGTACGCGGCAATCGCCAGACCGGCATTAATGCGGCTATACCGTTCACCCACGGCAGACTCGGGGAACGCCTCGGCGAAGAGGCGCTGGTACGTGGCGTTCTGGGCGACTTCGGCAGCCCCGTCTCCCATGCGGTGTACCTGGAGACCGGCGATGGCCTGGGTTTCCAGCCCTTCGAAGCCAAGCGTATTGGTCTCTTTGGGGGTATCCGGCGTCCATTGGGCTTCCGTGCCGATATTAGCCCCGGTGGCGCCAAACTGGCCGTTCCAGAGCATCAGTTCCTGGTACGCGCCGTTCATGGCCGTCGGCGTACGGATGGGCTGTACGTCCAGCATGGCCGGAGCGATGGACGCATGGTTGGTCCGGGCTTCGCCCTTGGCCCCGAAGCCGACACCGCCCTCGCTCACGCCCTGAATCCGACCGGATTGAAAGCCTGCACGGCTGTGGTGGCATGATGCGCACGAGTACGTTTCCATGGTCACCCCACTGGTCTCCATGGGATTGACGGCCATTCCGGTTTCATGGTAGAGCAACCGACCGAGTCGGACTTTAGCCTGTGTGATTCGGTTGTTGGGGTCCTGGGGAATGGACTCAAAATCGTAGGAATCGGGGAGCCGAAAGAATGCGGCATCCTCCCCATCTGGCGCAGCTGCATTCAGGGCAGAGCGGAGTTGATCGTTGCGTTCGGCCAGGGATACGTCAGGTGGATTGTCTTCACCGGATTGGCTTTCATCGCAGCCGAGAAACAGAAAGGCGATGATCAATAAGCACAGCGCATACCTTCCCCTTACGAATATCGTCGTTAACATAGCATACCTCATTTTGAAAAGAAACAATACAGGAGGTGCATGGGCGTGGTGCCGGCACTTATAACCCGTACACGGCAATGGGCCTCCTACCCTTATGCCGCGGGTTTCATGAATCGATTTTCCGACCGGCGACCGCCTTTGCCTCAAGCACGGCCCACCCAACCTTAATATACGACTTTATTCATTAACGCGATAATTGATACGCTTTTCGCTCATCCCAAGTCCTTTTTCTCAATGAGAAATTCGGCTACACCTCATCACGGTGGGCTTCGATAATGGTTGGTTGTGCGATCAGACGAGGCATGTAGGGTTTGTTTGGTTGTGCCGTAAGGGGGAGCACCAATCTAACCGACATCGTTGACATCAACAACCTCTGGAATGTCTGAGAAGGCTGTACGGTAGGCTATTTGTCGTACGTTACCACCTGACCCGTACAGCCAAATTCGGCATGAGGGGATAGAGGTGTTGCGGAACTTGCTGTAAAACGTCGTCTTCAAAGACGAGGCGGTAGTAGGCTACGTTTTGCCGGTCCAGCACGTTCAGTACATCCATCCGAATTTGCACATCCGTGGGGCCGAGGGCACGGGCGTAGGCAGCGCTCAGGTCGAGTTGGTGAAGGGCCGGCAGGGTATGATCTGAGGGTTGGCTGAGGTCGAATGGCGCATGGATTCGGGTGCCAGGGATATGCGCGAAGTAATCGTAGTAGGCCCGTCGGAAGCCCCAGGCCCGGCCCCATACGCCCTGCCATCGCGCACTCAGGGTAAAATCGGTTCGGGGTTTCCAATCAAGAGCAAGGTCTAGCCGGTGTGGTTCGTTCCAGGGGGTGGTTTCGGTGCGTCCGTCGAAGAGGGCTTCGCTGCGTTGCCGGGCCACGCTGTGGGTGTACCGTGCATTGGCCCTCCACATTCGATGGGTCCAGACCGAGGAGACGGTTCCGCCGTAGGCATACCCGTTGGCAGGCAGAAGGAAATCGGCCTGCTGTTGCAGGGTCTCAATGGTTTTGCTGTCCAGGGTGTAGTTCAGTGTGAGGTCGTGCGGGAGGTGTTTGTAATAGGCCTTCACACCGATTGCCACTTGGGCATTGGGCCGCCAGGAGGTTTCCTGCGCCAGGTGCAGGGCCAACGGCGGGCGCACCGTTCCATCGACCGGCAACCAGATGCGCGTGGACGGCATCAGGGCTCCGGCATTCAGGATACTCAGGTCCATCTGGTTAACGAATTGCCGGTAGACCCCGGCTGCCGTACGGGTGGCCCAGGTCCCCCCGCTTGCCGTCTCGCCATCCAACCGTAATGCGAGGCGAGGTTCGGCGAAAACATCGCCCCGGCCAGACACATAGGTGAGCCGCATCCCGGCATCAAGGTGCATCTTGCTGCCCAGTTGAAACACATCGTGGGCAAACGCCGCCCAACGCTCCCCCTGGGCTTCATGCCGAATGCGCCACCCGTCCCGACTAAACCGGGTCAGGATCCCGCGCTGCACTTGGGCTTGCACATTGCCGGCCATCAACAAGTCGAACCGGCTGCGGGTCAACAGTGCTTCGGTGCCGACCCGCAGGTGGTGCCGGCCCGTCGCGTAGTCCAGCGTCGTCTGGAGGCCCCATTCTTCCGCTTTGTTGCTGTCTGTAACCTCATTGCTGGACAAATAGCTTACACGATTAAATTCATCAGTATCTTCCCCGAATCTACCGCCAAAGCCGAGCCCGTCGAACAACACATACTTCTGATCCATGCCGTATGTGCTGCCCCGAAGTTGGGCGCTCAATAGCGTACGTCCGCCGAGTACGGCATCGTAGCGCACCTGTCCGGCCCGGCTGGTGGTCGCATAATCATCCGCCACCGAAAGCAAGGCCGAAGTAAATTCAGGCCGCAGATCGCTTGTGAGGTCGGCAGGTTCCAGTTCCCCCAGAATCCGCGTCTTGCCTTGGTATACGGAGGCATACAGCGTATGCAACGGATCTAAGCGGAGACGAGCGGCTCCGTGTACATCTGAGAAACCCAACGTTGGTTCGGGCTCCGGATTCAGGTCCAGGACTTCCCTGAAAAAATTCGGGTTGGCATTCTGGTATTGGGCCAGGGGTGCAAACAACAGAAAGGCATCGGGGGCACTCCACCGGTTGAGCGTACTTTGCAAGCGTTTGGGCCGGTAGTAATCCCACAGGCCATAACGCCCCGAAGCCGTCAGGGTAAACCGGGGCATGTCTGTGCCGTCCGAGCGCAGGTGCACCTGCCCATTTACACTGGTCGGGTCGGCCTGGGCATTCAGGGTAGTGCGGGCTTCGAGTACTTGTGAGAGGTTAATCACACCCGAGGTCTGGCTCCCCTGCGCCGCATCGAACCCGGCCCCATGCACCGTAATCCGTTCGAGGGCAAACGAACTAAACGGCCCGATGAATCCGATGGGCCGCCGGGGCAAAAATACCGGCACCCCATCCAGCCGAACCTGATGGGACCCGGCATCACCGCCCTGCACATAGACATCGGCGGTGACTTCACTCACCCGTACTCCCTGCAAGGTGTTCAAACCACTCAACGGGTTGGGCCGGGTGGTTTCTGCCTTGCCGAGCGTCTGTGTAGCCAGCCCGACGGAGGGCAAGCGGGCTTGCAAACCATCCACAATGACCGGGGCCGTAATGATGATCTGGTTGTGTAACAGAGCCTGGGCCTGGGTGCGTTCGCCGGGCGTAACGGACAGGGTATCCTGCCAGGCTGAATAACTCAGATGCGAGATCCGCATGGGGTAGCGGCCCGCCAGCAGCGGCGGAAAGGTAAAGCGCCCGGTGGCATTCGTAACTGCCCCGATGCCGCTATCGGTCAGGAGCACGTGCGCGCCGTCCAGGGGCCGGCCGGTTTCGGCATCAATCACAATGCCGGTCAGGTTGCCATAGGCGGCCTGAATTTCGGCCTTGGGGGCCAGCACATAGGTGCCGGAAGAGAGCCGGTAGAAATCGAGCGTGGTTCCACCGAGTACACACCGTAACACGTCCTCGGCAGGCCGTGCATCAGCTACACAAAACGCCCGGCGGTCGGCCACAATCTCCGGATCATAAGCAATGGCGAGGCCGGTGGTGCGGGCCACATATTCCAGGGCCTCGCCCAATGCTACACCGCGCAAGGCTACGGTGTAGCTTTCGGTATCCTGTGCCTGAGCAAACGATGTGGGGCATAACCAGAGTAGGAGAAGCCCTATCCATGATCGATATGTGCGCAATCCTCTCACTCCGTCAAAGGCTGTACGTTGGCGGCGGTATAAACAACTTCATCATCCACCGCATCAATCAGGTAATCGATGTCAATCTTCGTCGGGTGTCCCATCTGTGGATCATACTGAACACTAAACTGATCTGCTTCCTCGATGGCCTCATCGACTACCTCGAACAACCCGTCTATCGTTTTGAAAAAGTTTAGATCCTGCGGCAACACGGGTGGCTCGACTTCTGGAGCCTCGACCGACGATATGGTATCGGCACGGACGGTTACGGTTACCGTGCCGTAATATGGGCAGAAGCAGGATACCCGGAGTTGGTACTGGTAATCGCTCAGGTGCTGCTGCTCCCAGCGTGCCTGGTTTTGGTTCAGGGCGTCCCGGTCCTTGTCCTCGGCCATTGAGCAGCCGGAAAACAGGCGAAGTGCCAACAGGGCCGGTATGATCGACAGGAGAAGCGTACGCATCACAGGTTCAGGTTAAAACTGATCCATCCCTGAAATTCGCGCATGGTGGTGCCGTAGGCCGTGTTCCGGTAATTTGGGGCCAGCATCACCCGCACATCGAACGCTGCCGAGGGCGACACAATAAGACCGGCGAGCAGCGCAGTCTCCACCTCGCTGCGCTGCTCAACCGGCTCGGTGAATCGTTCACCGAAATTGTCCTCCACGCGGGTTTCTCCGTTTTCAGACACCGTCCGAAAATCGAAGCGCGCCAGGGTTTGATCCTCAATCCGCCAAGCCGTCATGTTGCGGTTAATCCCAAACATCAGGTCAACTGTCTTCGAGACCGAACGGTACAGCAAGACGGGAATTTCGACCCGCGTGGTTTTAGCCTGGAAATTCCATTGCAAGATTTTCTGTTCGTCGATGGACTGGTTGTACGCTTCTTCAGTCCCATTGTACTGGTTGAAATAATCCGTAAACCGGCCAGCTTCAACGGCCTCCTCGGTTTGCGTATCGCGGATATGCCGTTGCAGAAAGGCCCCGAAATGCAGGCGCGTCTTACGGTCCACCTGCCACCGCAGGGAAGCCCCGCCCTGGTGAATGTTTCCCGTTCGTGTGCCCCCACCCGAACGCACATCGTCCACGGCATAGGTGGATTCGTGGGCGCTCGTCTGGCCGTCGTAGGTATACCGGTAGCTGCTAAAGGCCGTATCGGCCAGGGCCGATTGGGAGGTGAGGTCCACGTTTTCCCGCAGGTACCGGTAGTTCAGGTTGAGGGTACGTTTCTTGCGGAGTTTAATTTCCAGATTGGCCCCGGCATAGCGCGTGTGGCCGTCATGCGCCCAGTGTTGATCCGTGAAACCAGATTGGAAATAGCGATTGGCATCCGGGTCGCGCTCGGGGTTGCCGTAGCTGTAGAAGGAGGAATCCGCCCGACTGAGCACTTGCGAGGCGTTGCCGGTCAGATAGCCCCCGGAGAGTCCTGCCAAAACTTTGCGGGAAAGCTGGACATTCAGACCACCGGAGAGGTCCCAATGGCCGTAGTCTTGTGAACGCCCTTCGAAGTGCCGCCAGAAGGAATCGCCCTGATGAACTCCGTAGCCATTCCACAGGTTCTGGGAACCGAAGTCCCCGTTGCGGTCAAATACCGTTCGGCTCACCCGAACGCCGAGTTGGGCGTTTTTGGTGAGGGCATACCCGGCATAGGCCGTCACGAAATGCCCTACCTCACGCATGGCATCGGCCCCGCTGTAGCGGTCGATGATCGGGATGTCCGTGGGGGTGCGGGTGCCGTTGTAATCGGCCCCAACTTCGGTACGGTAGATGTCTTGCGGCACGGACCGGTAGTGGTCATCCTGAAACAAGACCTGATAGGTCACCCCGAGACGGAGGTTGGGCATGGCCCGGGCGAAGGGTTGAAAGAGGTACGCTCCGGAGAAGGCTGGTTCCAGGATCTTTCGGCTGTCGATGTAATAGCCGGGGTAGCGCAACCCCAAGTCTGCGGATGGTACCACGTCTGCGGATTCCGCCGCATCCAGCCGACCGTACTCGGCATAGGGATAGTAATAATCGTAGCTTTCCTCGCTCAGCCGGCTGCTGCGGAAGTCCAGGTAGCCATATCCATTGCCTTCGGTGGCACGGATGAGGTAGGCCGGATTCAGTTCGAGGTTCAACAGCGGGTCATCCACCAATCCCGGCGCACTGCGGCCAAACCCGCCGATGGCATAGGGATTGAGGAAACTGGGCCGGAAGAAAAAGTCGGTTTGCTCGAAGGATTTTTCGAGGGCGCGGTCGTTGTAGTACTGGCCGTAACTGAAGGCCGGTATTAGCACTGCAACAATCAATAGAAAATGACGAGACGTACGCATAACGGTCTGGATGGGAATGCGTTAGCGAGGGAAGATTTCAAACCCCTGGGCCGTACGGCGGAACCGCAGGTTGTGGGTGTAGCACACATCGGACAGCACGGCTTCCAGGGCACTCGGTTCGGCATCGAAATACGTCAGCCGATAATCGGCCACCAACCGGGGCGTGATCTCGACGGCATACCGCCGTTCCAGTTCACTAAACACCGAGGAAAGGGGTTGATTAACGAAAGCCAGTCCGCCGGTACGCCAGGCCAGGGCCCGATCCAGCGGAATGGCCTTGGCGGGCCGTGGAGCCGTCGTATCGGCCCGTACACTGGTGGTTTGACCTGGTGCAAGGGTGACCGTCGGCGAGGTTTCGGCCAGGGCGCGGACATCGACCCGCCCGGATTCCAGCGTAACGATGGTCTGCGCGTCGGCTTCATCGCCCCATGCGCGGACGTTAAATTGGGTGCCCTTGACTTCAACGGCAGCATTAAACGTTTCGACGATGAAGGGCACATCGCCCGATTGCACCTCAAAAAAGCCTTCGCCGGTCAGTTGAACGCGGCGGACCTCTGCCCTGAAACGGCGGGGGTAGGTAACCGTTGCCCCACTGGCCAGGGTGATGGTCGAACCATCCGGCAAATCGATGGTAGCGGTAGTTCCGTGAGGAGCGTTCGTCGTAACAGGCTGTATCCACCACGTAACCCCGATCCCGGCCAGCAGCACGAACACAGCGGCTACAGCCCATTGAATGCGAGGCATGGTGTGTATGCGACCCTGGATGGCCGGACTGCGGGAGGGTCTACGGTCCACGTGTTGCATGACACGATCGGCGAAGCCGGGGCCGAAGGAAGGTGCGGCTTCTTGGGCGACGGCACTACGTAGGGCACGCAGTTCAGCGTGTGCCCGTTGCGCCTCCGGTGAAATCCGCAACAGAAGATTCAGCTTCTGCTGCTCCAACGACGACAGGGGGCCATCGAAGGACCGGACAATAAGTTTGTAATCGTTAGCGTCCATCGGCTTGGATATAGGGACCCAGCAGGTCTTTCAATTTGGACTGTGCCCTGGAGAGGCGAGAGAGCACGGTCCCGAGTGGGATGTCAAGGATGTCCGCCGTTTCCTGCGTCGAGAAACCCTCGATGATGCGCAGCACCACGACGGCGCGGTGTTTGGGTGGGAGTTTTTCGATGGCCGTGTGGACCAGTCGGCGGCGTTCCCGGGCATCGTCCCAGGCTTCGCCATCGAAGGCCGGTTCCGGCAGGGGATAATCCGTTTCGCCATCCCGACTGACGAACCGCCACCGTTGCCGCTTGCGCCGTTTGATGGCGTTGAGCGACAGGTTCATGGCAATCCGCGTCAGGTACGTGCCGAGGCTGGCATCGCCCCGGAAGCGCCCCAGGCTCTGGTAACATCGTATGAAGGTTTCTTGACCCACGTCTTCGGCTTCTTGGCCGCGCCCCAACATTCCGATGACCGTAGCGGCCACCCGCGGTTCATAGCGGTTGACCAACTCACGGAAGGCGGCTTCCTGCCCCGCCCGGGTCTGTTCGACCAGTTCGGTATCCGACAGGGAGGCCCAATCAACGGGTTGCTGCGTCACGGCGTTTAGGTTGTGAACTTCAGGGTGGAGAATCACGGCACCATCCATGTAACGCCTTTTTTCAGGTTTTGTAGCCGGATAGACAAAGGATGGGGATGGTTTATTCCGTTTGGTCCGTTATTCGTTGTATCTTGCCGACTATCAACCGTTGTTTCACAACCGCCGAGACATACCCACACCCGGGCCGGCACAAGACCGGCCCCTACGGGTGCCGTTTTTGGTGGTGGATATGGGATGGGGCGCAACGGACAAACGGGTGCGTTCATCCGGTACGGGCGACCCTTGTGGTCGCCCCGTCTTTCGAATGGCGTGCCATTTATAAAACATAAATTGACCATCAATCCTTTCCCCTGTTGCCTCGAAGGCCCGGCCAACTGGCTTCCCCGTGCGCGTTATGCCCTCGGTATGTTGTTGCGGCCACTGGGGCTGGAACCGGCCTGGGTAACACGGGGCGCATTGACTGGGCCGGGCTTGTATTACGGGCCGTCGGCAGAAGGATTGGACGATGAGGTATGGACGATGCCGGTGCGGGCGGATACCCTCACCTATTTTGAGGCGCGTAACGCGTATTCGCAAGACGCGGTACCCTGGACACATTGGGAAGACCTCAAGGTGCCGGTGCCGTTTGCCCTGGCCGATGGGCAACCGGACCTGATCGCCTCGGCCTTTTTCTGGCTTTCCGGGTGGCAGGAATGGACCAATCCGGTGCGCGACCGGCACGGGCGCTTCCCCTATGCGGCTTCGCTCCAAAACGTATGGGATGTGGTGGAGGTGCCGGTAGTGGACGTTTACAGAGAACTGTTGGCGGATCGGCTCCTGAACCAGGGGATGATGCTCAACCGGCGAACCTGGAACGGCAAATCCTGGGCCCTGTGCCCCACGCATGACGTGGATTATATCCGCAAGTGGCGGCCTGGTATTTTGTACCGCGAGGCCGTACTGTATTTCCTGCGCAACGGACGGAAAGAGCCGTTGGGCACCCGCGCTCGTCGGCTGGGGGCAAGCATCAAAGACTGGCTCACGCCCGGCGATCCGTACCAGATCTCGCTGGCACGCATGCAGGCCGAGGTAGAAAAACGCGGGGGCACGGCCACCTACTTCGTCAAGGCCGGAGCCCATGAACCCTACGATGTGCCCTATCCCCTGCACCGGGGTTACATGAACCGAGAGCTTCAAGCGCTTCAGGATAAAGGTTTTGAAATCGGCCTGCACCCCAGCTATTTCGCGTACAGCCACACCGGGTATATGAAGCAAGAGGCATCACATCTGGCAAAGGTTTTGGGGGCACCGGCCACCTCCGTCCGCCAGCATTACCTGTGTTACGAGGCCCCAACCACGCCTCGATTGCAGGCTACAGCCGGGTTTCAGGTTGATTCCACACTCGGCTTTGCCATGCGCGAAGGGTTTCGCTACGGTACCTGTCATCCCTTCCAGATCTTCGACATTCCCCGAAATATCCCCCTCGAGCTATGGGAGATGCCCCTTCTCCTGATGGAGACCACGCTGTTCAACCGCCGCCACCTGAGGGTAGAGGAAGCCATCGAACAGACCGAACGCCTGATGCATACCTGCCGTCGGTTTAAGGGTGCCGGTGTGGTGCTGTGGCACAACATCCTCTACGACCCGATGGACGCCCCCGGCTGGCACCGCCACTTCGAAGCCACGCTCGATGCCGCCGTGCAAAAGGATGCGTTTATTGGTGCCTTGCAATCGGCGTGGGCCGGGTATAGACCAGCATAGTTTGACGGTGTCAGGGACCATCGGCGTTGTAGATGATGCCGCCCTGGGCTGCATAGGTCTTGAGTACGTCAATACCTTCGGCACGGCGTATATCTCGGTGAATTTCCATGCCACGGGCTTCAAACAGCGTCATCCAATCCGGTGGTTTATCGCCCTCGTCAAACCCGATGGCCCGGACGTCGGCATCACGGGCAGAGATGACGAGGGATTGCACGCCGGACCAGTGCACCGTACCGAGGCACATCAAACACGGTTCGGCGGAAGAGACCAGTTGATACGGCGTATCGGTGGCACTCAGGTCATACTGCTCAACGTGGCGTTGTGCCAGCGCAAGGGCAACGACCTCGGCATGGGCCATCGCATACCCGCTGTGCATGACCAGATTTACCCCGACGGATACCGGCCGGTGACTGTTCAGATCAAATACGGCTGCACCAAACGGGCCACCGGTGCCTTCGGCAACGTTTGAGACCGCCAGTTTGAGAGCCAGCTCCATTTTGTCGTCAAGTGTTGGATATGGGTGATCCATCGACGGCAAGGCTCGAAGCAACCAGGGCGGGAGGAGCAGTTTAATTTCGGAGGGCAGCATGATACAGGGACGGGATTGTCGATCAACATGCGCTACACGGGTTCTAGCACACGATAGAGATGCAGCTTGTCTTTTTTGCCTTTGACCTGTACCGGCGGCAGGGATTCGGTCTTGAAAAGTTCAGCGGTGCGATCATAGACCGTTTCACTGACAAAAATACTGTTGGGGTCTTCTTTCGTCAGGCTTTCAATGCGTTTGCCGGTATTGACGGTATCGCCTGTAAGGGAATAGTCGATGCGTTCTTCCGAACCCAGGTTACCGGCCACTACCTCCCCATAGTTAATACCGATCCCCATCTGGATATCTACCCCAAAGCGGTCCCGATACTTGGCGTTAAGCACCTCAAGGTTGGCCATCATTTCCAGTGCACAAAATACGGCATGATGCGCCTTGTCCAACACATCTACAGGCGCACCAAACGCGGCGAATATTTCATCCCCTACGTATTGATTCACCATGCCCTTATGCTTCTTGATGACTTCCGTCATCAGCGCGTAATAATCATTCAAAAAGGTGACCACTTCTTTGGGAGACAGTTGTTCGCTTAACGAGGTAAACCCCCGCAGGTCACAAAACAAAATGGCAACCTCCCTGACTTCTCCCTCAAAAATGGATTCCTCCGTTGCTTCCAGCGCTTTTTCAACGACCGTTTGCGGGACGTATTTCATGAACATCCGCAAGGTCTTTTCCTGCTCCTGTACTTTCTTTTGGAGTTCGGATAGCAAAGACCGTCGGCTCTTTTGAAGACCAGCGATTTGCCGGGCATTTTCCAGGGTCATGCGGAGTTCGCGTTCATCCCAGGGTTTGGTAATGTACCGAAAGACCTGCCCCTCGTTGATGGCCCCCACGATGGCTTCAATATCGCTAAACCCAGTCAGGATGATGCGTACCGTATCGGGATATTCCGGTACGACCTTTTCCAGAAACTGTACCCCTGTCATTTGAGGCATACGCTGATCCGTAACCACCAGATCAACCGGCTTCTCGCGCAGCACATCCAGGCCCTCCATCGCGCTTTCAGCAATGTGCACGGTGTATTCCCGCCGAAACGTGGCTTTGAACGAAACCAGGTTTTGCCGCTCGTCATCAACGTAGAGTATGGAAAAGTCTTTTTTGGCCATCGTAAACGTTTATGCAGTAATCGGTAGTGTAATTATAAATTCCGCACCCTCACCCACGGTACTTTCGGCGACGATACTGCCGTCGTGGTCCTCAATGATACCGTACACAATCGAAAGCCCCAGGCCGGTCCCGGAGCCGACGGCCTTAGTAGTATAAAACGGCTCGAAGATCCGCTGCAACGCATCAGGTGCAATCCCCTTGCCGGTGTCCCGAATCGAAATGGCTACAGCCTCGGCTTCTGCGCGGGTGGTAATAAAAATCTGTCCCTCCCCTTCAATGGCCTGTTCGGCATTGACCAGCAGGTTCATAAACACCTGATTCAGTTTGCCGGGGTAGCACCGGATGTCCGGCACATCACCAAAATCCTTGACCACTTCAATCCGATGTTTGAGGGTATTGCGCAACAACATCAAGGTCGATTCCAGTCCCTGATTTACGTTCGCCATTTTTTGCTCGGCCTCATCCAGACGCGAGAAATTGCGTAACCCTTTTACGATTTCGGCGGTACGCTTGGCCCCCTCTTCGATGCCATTGAGCAAATCATTAATTTCATCACGCACGAAATCGTAATCTACATCTTCCTTGAGGGCATCCACATCATTAAACGTCTCGCCCAGGGCATGTTGTGCCACGGTGGTATCGTAGGTGTCGAGAATCTCGAACACATCATCCAGGTCTTGTTTCAGGGGTTGCACATTCGAGGAGACAAAGTTGATCGGATTGTTGATCTCATGGGCTATGCCAGCGGTCAACTGGCCCACCGATGCCATTTTTTCAGATTGTACGAGCTTTTGTTGCGCGTCCTGAAGTTGCCCATGGGCCACTTCAAGATCGGCATGTTGGCGCTCGATTTCTGCGTTTTGACCCGCCAACGCTGCGTTGACACGCTGCAGTTCCGCTTGTTGGCGCGTGTTTTTTTCCCACGCCTCCCGCAACGCAGCCGTCATCCGGTTAAAAGAACTGGTCAAATGCCCCACCTCATCCTGGCTCTCTACGGGAAGTTCTACCTCCAAGTCGCCCTCGGCCACGAGGCCAGCCGCAGTGTCCAGTTTTTGAATGGGGTTGGTGATGAGCTGCACCAGTCCATAGGACAACAGGGCCGAGACCAACAGGGAGACGAGCAGCAGGTTGCGTGCAAGCGTGCGTGTGTCTTGATAGGTGCGGTTCCCCTCAAGGGCAGCCTCAGTGGCCGCACTACGCCCAGCTTGGACAAGCGTGTTTAATGTAGATCGGGTTTGTTCAAACGTGGTGCGCAGGTCGCCATTCAGTAAAGCCACGGCTTCCTCCCGCTGATCATCCAACGAAAGGTCAATGAAGGTATCGGTCAGGTCCAGGTAGGCTTCCCATTGTTGTTCGAGGCGTTCATTGAAGGCTGAATCTGTCTGAACGACAATGTCATCGTTTAGGGCAGCCTCGTCCAGCAGCAGGGCCGCATCATACCGTTCATTGATGGCATCAATCAGGGTGGTCATCTGCTCGGCATAGACCATGCGTTCTTCGTCACGTTCCGCCATGGCGAAAAGCAACTGGCTGTTGTGCAAGGCCAGGGCATCCGATTCGATATCAGAGAGTTCCAACGCCTGCGGCATCCAGTATCCTGTAATCCGGTTCAGGTTGTCCTGGATGCTTTCCATCCGTTCCACAGTCAAAAACCCGACCACCCCCATCAGCAACAACACCAAGCCAAAGCCGACGAATTGTTTGGTGCGAAGTTTCAGATCCCGAAAACGCATCACGTACCTCCCCATATCATGGGTTTATGGTCAATAGCGTTTTAACATTGGCACCCGAAACATCGAGGCCAGCCCCAACAAACCCAATAGCACCCGGTGTTTCGGCAACCTTGGCTATCACATCGGCCTCAGTTTTGAACCCCTGGGGTGGATCACCTTCACCCGATAGCTTTTTCTTGATCCATATAGACTTGATGCGCGAGGGCGATTTGCCGAGGTATTTGTAAAAAGCTTTCCGCGTTTTGGTCTTGGCTTTCAAATCCAGGACGATGATGGGGATATCATCGGTCCAGGTCAATGCATCGCCGGTGTAGCAATCAATCAGCATCGCCTTATCAATTTGCCCAACAGGCACCGTAGTATGGGCAATGACTTTGACCTGTGCGTGCAACAAGCTCCCTCCCCCCAGGCCAAGAACCAGAAGAAGACCCCAAGCCATGCGTGCTGCGATATGAATAGAAAGACGCATGAGGCTAAAAGAATATGGATACGGCTGTGGACATGCGGTGGAAACGGTCGAGGTTGAGACCGATAGCTTCGTCCTGGATACGAATCCAATGGTACTGTCCTTTAATCGAGATGCGCTCACTCGGGCGAAATACCAAACCACCGGACCACGCTTCAATATCGAGATCCTGGACCGCCTCCACGATCTCATTATTTTCCAACGGGACTGAAATCCGGATCGTGTTCCCTATGATTGAGGTCATGGCATAGGCACCCCATCGTTCAGAGAAATTATAACCAAGCAAGGCATAATAAAAATCAAACCCCCTCGCAAGCACTGAGGGAAGGTTGTTGTACCAGATCCGGGTATACTCACCCTCAAAGTAAAAATGCTGAATATCAAAGGACACGTCCGTGCCGAATCGAACCCGGGGAACCTCTTCCAGGTCTGCAACTTGCAGCCCCAATTCCGGGAATTGATCGGCCAGCGTGTAAAGCTCATTGATATAATCCAACGTGCCTGACGCCCCAACATTAAGGGTGGCCCACCGTAACCCGACCCGACCGCCTACCAGAAACGTGGAGGTGGTATCCGTGCCGGAAATCCCACCCCCGCCAAGGGTGGTTGTAATGTTGGGACTGTTCCCCATGTACGCGACATAATCAAGCTTGGCCTCTTTGAAGGGGGTAAATCCGTAGACCGAAATGTAGGCTTGTTGGGGTGCATACTCTTCGACAGGGATAATTTCACTCAACGAAGTCTCATACGCCAGGGGCCGGGTAATGTAGGGCAGCAATGGGGTTCGGTTTTTGATATCATTGAGGTGGTTAAACGTCGGCAGGTGCAGCCCCAACTTCAGGTTAAAACTCCGGTTTCGGCGGTACCGCACCCATGCTTCCTCCAGACTAAACGAACCCGTTTGGCGAGATGAAGAGTAGGAATTGACAAACTCCAGGTTCACCAGGCCCCGCCACTGGGAAGTCAAATCTTTTTGTAAAAACAGATTCAATTGTTGGACAGTAAACGAACCCTCTTTCGTTTCCCCGTCCTGGCTGATATCATGGCTGTACTGAGGTTGAAAAAATCCAAACAGGGTTATGGGATCCTCAGACTGGGCCTTGAGCGGCCCCATCCACACCCCTAAACTCATGAGCGTGCAAACCAGGATGTATTTCATATGCCTCGTCTCTTAATTATTGCTTTCGGCCCCATTATACGAACTATACTGCTGATTTCTCAATACGGAAGCCAACCGGCACTTGCTGACCACACCGCCCACAAACCCGCCTCGCTCCAGATTACCATCAACAATCGAATGTGCATACAAACGTAAGTTATAGCCCCCCCGTAGGGGCAAGCACGAGGATCGCCCCTACAAAGCCATGTCAACTTCTTGAATACCGATGGGTTATTTTTGATTAACCGATTTCCTGAATGCCTGAACTGCCCATGACCTCATGCCACACCGCAAATTGTTTGTCTGTTTGATTTTCCTCGGAATCTCCTGTGCCCCTCCCTTACATGATCTGGACCTCCAGGGCCACCGGGGCGCACGGGGCCTGTTGCCCGAAAACAGCATCGCCGGGTTTATAAAGGCCCTTGAACTCGGCATGACCACGCTGGAAATGGACGTCGTGGTCTCGCAGGATTCGCAGTTGGTGGTATCCCACGAGCCGTGGATGTCTCACCACATCTGTTCCCACCCCGACGGCACACCCGTTACCGAACCTGAGGAAGCCGGACTTCGCCTATTCCAAATGACCTATACCGAAATCCAAACGTTCGACTGTGGCCAACGCGGCAATCCCCGGTTCCCCACCCAAACCCCGCAACCCATGCACAAACCCCTGCTGCGTACCGTCATCGACACCGTCGAAGCCACCCTTTCTGCACGAAACCTGCCTCTGGTCGGCTATAACATCGAGACCAAAAGCCGTCCTTCCGGTGATCATACGGACCACCCCGGCCCTGAAGCTTTCGCAGCTTTGCTCTACCATGCCCTGCAAGAAGCCGACATGCTGGAGCGGGTGATCGTGCAATCGTTTGATGTGCGTACCCTACAAGCCATGCGATGGTTGGACGACGGCGTCCCCCTGGCCTTGTTGATCGGCGAAGCAGGCGTTTTGGAAGATCAATTGGCCGCGTTGGGTTTTGTGCCGGAAATTTACAGTCCCTATCATGCCCTGGTCGATGCCGATCTCGTAGCCGCCGTACGTACCAAAGGCATGCGCCTGATTCCGTGGACCGTCAATGAACCCGAAGCCATGGAACGCCTCCACACCCTGGGCGTCGACGGCCTGATCACCGATTACCCCGACCGCGCCCAATTTTTGTTGGAATGACCCACGGCCTTTCCCAAGGACGCGCCCCGGACGGGCGACCACAAGGGTCGCCCCGCAACAATTGATGAGGTTCCAACATCGAGATCGTTTTGGTTCTCAATCTTGTCGTCGGCCTGGGCCGACCACAAGATTAAACACGGCACATGCCGCAGCGCCGAAGAAGCCTAAACGTTGAAGGGCCGGCACAAGACCGGCCCCTCCGGCTGTGCCCATTGAAAGGGGCGCAACCCTGATTTGGAAATGATATTGCCGCAAAACGATGGACCCCGTCCCTTTCACCTTATTCAACGGCCAACATCAAATCGCCCTGATCTGCTGCATTGGAGGCGGTTTGCTGGCGTGGGCGTATGCCCGCCAAGTCAAGACCGAAACCCAACGGCGGCTTGGCGCGGGGGTGCTGGCCGCAGGACTGATTCTGATTTATGTGTACACGGCCATCCAGGAGTTGCGCATGGGCATCTGGTCCTTGCAGGAAGGGTTACCGTTGCACCTGTGCGATGTGTCCATGTTCGTCATCGCCTATGCCCTCGTCTCCCGTAATGCCCTCGCCTCCGAGCTGGGCTACTACTGGGGCGTAGCCGGCGGCATCAACGGCTTGCTCACCCCCGAACTCTACTTCAACCACCCCGATCTGTATTTCATTCCGTTCTTCGCATGGCATACTCTGCTGGTCATCGGGCCGCTGTACCTGATCGGGACCACGTCTTTTCGGCCCACGCACCGGGGCATTTACCGGGCCCTCGGCTGGACGGCCGTACTGGCGGTTTTTGTGGGGTTCATGGACTGGCTGGTCCAGGCCAACTACATGTTTCTGTGCCGGAAACCCCTCTTTGGCAACGTGGCTGCCATGATGCCGGAATGGCCGTGGTACATTCCGCTGCTGGGCGGGGTGGGACTGGTTTATTTTTACATCACCTACTTGCCGTTTGCGATATTGCAACGCCAGGATCGGTAACGGTTCGGGCCGATGGGGTTTGGACCGGTCGAGACCTGGCCCTACGGGGGGTGGGGGTCGGTCAAACGGTGAAGCCGAGGCGTTCGGCATCGCGTTGCATCCCGGCGATGACGTTGGCGATGTGAGCGTCGAGATCAACCCCCAATTCCTCAATGCCGATGCGGATGTCCTCCCGGCTAACGGCGGCGGCGAAAGCCTTGTCCTTGAGTTTCTTTTTGACGGATTTGGGTTTCATGCCGTCGAGTTTGGTCGGGCGGACGTAGGCCACTGCTGTGATGAAACCGGCCAGTTCGTCTACGGCAAACAGGGTCTTGGCGAGTTGGGTGGTGCGGGGCGTGCCGGAATACGTAGCGTGCCCCAGAATGGCCTCCAACATGACCTCCGGGTACCCCGCCTTGCGCAACGTCTCTACGCCCACAAACGGGTGTTCTTCTTTGGTGGGATGCTTCTCATAATCCATGTCATGCAACAGCCCTGTCATGCGCCACAGGGTCTCGTCTTCCCCAAACAGTCCGGCGTAATAGCCCATCGCAGCCTCAACGGCATAGGCGTGCCGACGCAGGCTTTCAGTCTCGGTCCATTCATGAAAAAGGGCAAGGGCATCTTCGTAGGTCGGCATGGTAATAATTGCGTTTCAAGTGTATCTATCAAGGAGAACGAACGTATGCAAAAGCAGGCGTACCAAAGTACAACAAAAGCCTGATACCCACACGCGAAAGCGTCGTAAAAATAGATCCTATGTCCTCACAAAAACAGCGTCCCCGCGTGGTCATCGTCGGGGCGGGGTTTGGTGGTCTGGCTGCTGCCCAGGCCCTGCGTAAGGCCCCGGTCGAAGTAACCCTTATTGATCAACACAACTACCACCTGTTCCAGCCACTGCTGTATCAGGTAGCCACCGCCGGCCTCGAACCCGGAGACATTGCCCAGGCCGTGCGGCATGTATTACACCGTAGTCAAAACGTACACTTCCGCCTCGGTACCGTAATCAGTATCGATTGGGCCCTCCGGCGCTTAACCCTGAAAGACGGCGAGGCCCTCCCGTTCGATTACCTGATCCTGGCGGCCGGAGCCGTAACCAACGATTTTGGCGTGCCGGGCGTGGCCGAATATGCCTTCGGCCTCAAAAACCTGCACGATGCAACCGCCCTGCGTAACCACATCCTCCAACAGTTCGAACGAGCCGCAGAAGACCCGGACTGGATAACCAAAGGCGGACTCAACTTCGTGGTCGTCGGTGGGGGGCCAACGGGGGTGGAAGTATCGGGTGCCCTGGTCGAACTGTTTGACAATGTCCTCAAAAAAGATTACCCCAACCTCGACGTCGGCAAGGCCCGGGTGGTGCTGGTCGAGATGACGGACCGGCTCCTTGGGCCATATGCCCCCAAGCTCCAACGCTACACGGTCGAGAGCCTCAAAAAACGTGGCGTGGATGTGCGCCTGGATACGTCTGTGGTCCGGGCTACAGCCGGCACGGTTGAACTGGGGTCAGGCGAACGCCTGCCTGCCCGCACCCTCATCTGGGGTGCAGGCATTAAGGCACACCCACTGGCCGACGCTCTGGGCCTGGATCAAGCCCGAGGCGGACGCCTTGTGGTTGAACCGGACCTGAGCATACCGGATCATCCGGGGGTCTTCGTAATCGGGGATATGGCCGCCAGCACCGATGCAGAAGGGAAACTCCACCCGCAGGTAGCAACCACCGCCATGCAGGGCGGCAAACATGTGGCGGCCCAGATTCAACGGCACCTGGCCGGGCAGGAAACCACCCGTTCGTGTACAAAGACCTGGGGCAGATGGCAACCATTGGGCGGCACGCCGCTGTGGTTGAGTTGCCGTCCGGCTTCAAGATGCGCGGATACCTGGCCTGGCTGGGATGGCTCCTGCTGCACCTCGTCAAGCTGATCGGCTTCCGCAACCGGATCAGCGTGATGGTGAACTGGATCTGGAACTACTTCACCTACGACCGCAGCGCTCGCCTCATTTTTTTGCCGAACGAAAAAGAGGAATCCCCCAACGAAGAGGAATTCCTCGCAACGTAGTAGAACGTTGCCCCTGTTGGGACATGGCATGGGCACGTCCTGCCCTTCGGTAAGCGGTTCAGCCGGGTTGAGGGCATAGACGTGGTAATTCTCGTCACCCCCCTTGTCTTGTACGTAGCAAGATGAAGGCCCCATCGCGGAGCCGGGGATGGGCCGGGTGGTATCGGCCGTGACGGGCCGTACGCTTCAAACGGGGCATCGGTATCTTTGACCCAGATGTTGCGTACCCCGTTGTAGGGTTTGATAAATGACATAAACGCACCATCCGGCGAGAGCTGAGCTCCGGTGATTTCTAGATCGCCGAAGAAAATTTCGCGGTCAATGATGGGCGACGTGCTACCGCCCGTTTGCACCATAAGGGACGAGGCAAAAAGTAAACATCCCAGGCCGGCCGCCTACAACAACCGACCGGTTACAGGTTGAATCAGGTACATAGGATAAAGGATTACATTGGAGGTCCGTGCGTATATTGCATACGCTCCAAGGTGCATCGGCTTCATTTCTTACAAATGATATCCCTCCGGGTTTAGTATTTTTGGTAAAGACGCTTCCCTTAAATAAGACACCCCATGAAAACCCTGCTCTTCTTCCGGCACGGCAAATCCGACTGGGATGCGCTGTATGACCATGACCATGAACGCCCCCTCGCCAAACGCGGTCGAAGAGCCACAGACGCAATGGGCCAGTTACTCGTCCAGATCAATCAGGTGCCGAACCGGGTGGTGTGCTCTACTTCTGTGCGAACCCGCACCACCCTCGAACGTGCGATGCAAGCCGGGGGCTGGTCATGCCCGGTCGAATACACGGACCGCCTCTATCATGCCTCGGCAAACACCCTGCTGAACCTCGTGCGGGCCGAGCCCCAAACGACGGAGACCTTGATGCTCGTCGGCCATGAACCGACCTGTTCGAACACCATCGAGTGCTTCATCGGTGGCGGCGACGTCCGCTTCCCCACCGCTGCCATCGCCCGCGTCAACCTGCACATCGACGTTTGGCAAACCGCAACCTTCGGAACGGGCCAACTCATCTGGCTCATCCCGCCAAAACTCTTTGGTTAGTGCGACTCCGCCCTCCGCACTTCGCACTCATTTTTTGGATAAAACCAAAAAATGCCGTATTGTTAGCCCCAGTCAAGAGAGGTATCCATTGCATCGGCTGTGAGGCAGCCCCCGCATACTTCGACGCATGTTGTGCGGTGAGGCCACCCGGTGCAACCCTGCATGGTTTGGATTCCCCCTGAAAAAGTGCATCTGTGCTTAAACCTTGGCCGGCACACGGCAATGAGACGTCGGTACGCGGTACGCCCGCTTCATGCCAAACACACGAACGACGTTTTATTAACTGTGTGCTTTTTTTGGCATTGGGTGAACCAGGGCGTGTGAACATGCCCTAATGAGGCATCCCCAGCGCCGGGCCTGCGCACCATTGGCCCGGCATCCGGAGGAACGTATCCCCAATTGAAGCACGGGTCCAGGCTGTGTTCGGAAAGCCCGTTGTGTAGCCGAGCATGCCTCGGCGGCGGCGATGGCAAGGCGCGTGATGCAGCCGTAGCGGGGCTACGGCGAAGCAACGCAACGCTGCCAGCGACGTTGACCGGGGCTGCGCAGGCCGCAAATGGGTTTTCGAACACAGCCGAGGCAACCCGGCTTTAGGCATGAGGTATAACACCCTCTCCAAACGAGGCGCACCACATTGGAGGTATCTCATGAACCGATTTCTGTTCGGCCTATCGGCCGTCCTCACCCTGTTCTGTGCCCGCATTACCCCCGCGTTGAGCCAGGACGTAACATTCTACGTTAACCCCACCCACCCCAACGCATCCGACCACCAACCCGGCACCCCCGATGCACCACTTGCCACCCTGCAAGAAGCCGCTGACCGGACCATTACCAACAAACGCGCCTTCACCAGCACCCGCGTCCTGATTGCCCCCGGCACCTACCGGGAATTTGTGGACCTGCAAACCTGGACCAACTTCGATGAAAACGTCAACGGCGGCGCGGTCAATGCCACCCCCATGTGGTTTGAGGCCGAGTTCCCCGGAAGCGTGGTCATCTCCGGCTCTGAGGTCTACACCAACTGGACACGCCAATCCGACGGACGCTACACCCACCCCTGGACCCACAACTGGGGTGTCTACCCCAACCCCACCGGCGGGGCCCGCGCCGTGGCCGACATCGTGCGCCGCCGCGAAATGGTATTCGTCAACGGTGAACGCCTGACGCAAGTCCTCAGCCAGAATGACCTGAACCCCGGTGCGTTTATGGTCGATGAAGCACAGGATTTACTCTACATTGCCCTACCGGACGGCATAGACCCCAACGAGACCCTTGTAGAAGTCGGTATACGGGAGCACTTGTGGACGCAGGAGTACGAAAACCACGTCACACTTCGGGGTCTGATCTTTGAGCATGCCGCCACCCACTGGGCCGATGCCGTGGCAGGCGTCCGGCTCTCCGGCAGCAACCACATGCTGATCGAAGACTGTACCTTCCGGCAAAACAACGGTATGACCCTCTACATGGGCGAACTCGAAGACATCACCCTGCGGCGCGTGAAGATGAACCACAACGGCTGGGACGGCTGGGGGCCGTGGCGCGTCAAAAACTTCGTGGCCGAAGACACCGAAACGTCCTACAACAACTGGCGCGGCCATTTGGGTGGGTTCTACGGCTGGTCCGTCGGCAACAAGATCGAAAGCACCCACGGCATCACCATCCGACGGCACGAAGCCATTGGCAACTTTGGCCGGGGGCTCTGGCTGGACCTCGACAATGAGCACGTCCTGCTTGAAGACGTCACCCTGCGCAATAACCTCAGCGATGCCATTTTCATCGAAGCAAACCAGGGACCCATCCGGATCACCCGCAGCTTGCTCTGCAACAACGGCGGCTATGGCATCCTGGCAGCCAACTCGGAAAATGTGACCCTCGACCAGAATACACTCTGCGAAAATACATTAGGTGAATTACACATCACCGGCGACGACTGGGGCCGATGGGTTCAGAATTGGGAAACCGGCGAGAGCGTCGAACTGGCGATCAAAGACTGGGTGCTTCAGACCAACACCATCGACGGTTTTGCCCCCTATCTGATCGATACCACCCTCGGTTCAGAGGCTTGGAACACTTTTGTTTCTACGCTGGACTCCGATTACAACACATGGCACCACCTCTCGCGGATGGACGTGTTTGAAATTGCCGCCGAGCAAGCCCTGACTTTCGGAGAATGGCAGGTGACCACCGGGGCCGATCAGCATTCAAATTTTGGACTGGTCCCGCTGGTCGTCGAGCTAACCCGGTATGCCGTTGATGTGGAAGAAGATGCTGCCACCCTCTATTGGACCACCGCCACCGAAACGGACAACGCCGGTTTTGAGGTGCACCTGCAGGCTGATGGCGACAGGGCGTGGGAAACGCTGGCCTTCATTGAAGGCGCTGGAACCACCAGTACTCCTCAAACCTACAGCTACCGCGTGGCCGACCTGGCACCGGGCTTGTACCGGCTCCGGCTCAAGCAGATCGACCTGGACGGCACCATAACGTACAGCCCCAACCTGGAGGCCCAGATTGGGGGTATTCCGGAAGCGCTTGCGCTAGGCACAGCCTACCCCAATCCGTTCAACCGGGAAACCGCGTTTACCCTGGCCGTTGAGAAATCCCAACAGGTCGATGTAACGATGTTCGATGTGGCGGGGCGGCAGGTGCAGCGGGTATTCGAAGGGCGGTTGCCGTCCGGTGTGGCCCGCACGTTCACCCTGGCTGCCGGTACCCTACCCAGTGGCCTCTACCTGTACCGCGTGACGGGCGAAGATTTTGCCGCCACCGGCCAGGTGATGCTGGTGAGATGACTATTGGTGATTGGGCATTGATGATTTGTCATTTACAAGCACTCAATAACAAATCACCAATGCCCAATCATTAATCTTTACCCTTCGATCGGGACCCGGATTTGTTGGCCGGGGTAGATCAGGTCGGGGTTTTGGATCACTTCGCGGTTGGCTTCAAAGAGGTCCGGCCAGCGCATGGCATCGCCGTAGTAGCGCTTGGCGATCTTCGAGAGCGAGTCGCCGCGCTGGATGGTATAGAAGGAGAACTTCGGCACTTCTTCGATGGTCGGAATTTCCGCGCGTGGCATTTCTTCCATCTCTACCTTGGGCGGTTGAGGAACGGCAATAACGAGGTTATCATCGTTGACTTTTTCCACGCCTTTGATGTTACCGGCAATCAGGATGGCTTTTTGTTTGGTTGCCATGCTGTTTACGGTACCAGAGATGGTAGCAATGCCGTCGTCGAAGTGGACTTGCAAACCCTGGATCTGGCCAGTGGCGGCCTGGCCGCTCAGCGCGGTCAGAATGTTTTCCAGAATTTCGGCGTCGGCGCGGTCATTGTTGATTTCACGACCCGCATTTTTGAGGAAGTCGAAAATACCCATAATATGTTTTGGTTTAGTCCGGGGGAATGGTCGAAACAGGATGCAGACGTGCGCTCTGGAAGGTAGCATCAGATGAGGCTAGATACAACTGAGGCCCGTTTTTTTTCTTCGTCCAGGGCTGGAAATCAGGTGTTTCCCTGTGGTCTGCCCGTTTTTTCATGCAACCTCTATGCGCGTTAAGCGAATGCCCCTTCGACCCTTAGAATTCGTATATTGTGTTGTTTGGCACCTGTTCAAATTCAACCGGTGCTTTCCCCGTCCCTCTTAATCTACCTTCCACATGGAAATCGTTATCCCGTCCCCCCCTACGCCTGCATCCGATGCCATGCGGAGGGCCGAAGTGCTGAAGGCCGTTGAGCCTCAAGCCGAGCAGCAGATGGAAATCCACCTCAAAAAGCGACGGCTGTGGTTTCCGAGTGATTTTATCCCGGCTGATGAAAAGGCTGAGGTAGAAGACCCGCGTTTTATCAGTGCGTTGCGGGAACGCGCCCGCGGCCTTACCGATGCCGTTCGGGTAGCGGTGGCCGTCAACCTGCTCACGGAAGAAGGGTTGCCGCACTTCCACCGGCTGCTTTCAAATTACCTGGGCAACGGCAGCATCTGGTACAAGTGGAACTTCATGTGGACCGCCGAAGAAGACCGGCACGGCTGCATCCTGCGTGATTATGCGCGGGATGCCCGCCTGTTCAAGTTCAGCGAGATTGAGCGTATGCAGTACGCCTACCAGGAAGCAGGTTTTTCGCCGGATTGGGACCAGGACCCGTACAAGGTGTTCGTCTACACCACCCTACAAGAACGGGCCACGCAATTTTCCCATCGGAATACAGGCCGGCTGGCCGGCAATGATGAGCCGCTGCTCAAAGGTATCCTTGCCAGCGTTGCCGCCGACGAAGCCAAGCACTTTACCTTCTACCGCAACATCTTCAAGGCCATTCTGGAGATCGACCCGAACCGGGCGCTCCAATCGGCCCTGGCCATCATGCCCAGCATTGACATGCCGGGTGTGGCGATGCCGAACTTCAAGGAAATGGCAGACATCGTGCGGCGCGTCGGGATTTACGGCCCCTGGGATTACAAGCAAATTGTAGAAGAGGCCATCGACCACTGGAAAATCGAGACCCTGACCGGGCTGAGCGAAGTGGGCCGCAAGGCACAGGAAAAAATCATGCGTATCCCGAGCCGCCTTCAGAAAGTGGCCGAATACCTCGAACGCCGGACGGAACGCAAAACGTTCTCCTTCGAGTTTATCTACAACCGTATCCTGGTCATGGAGTAACCAACGGCAGGATGGCGGCATCTGCACAACACACCGACGTCCTCATCATCGGCGGCGGCATTGTGGGGCTGGCAACGGCCTATCAACTGACGCAACACCACCCCAACCTGCACGTCACGGTCCTGGAAAAGGAAGCCGAGGTGGCCCAACACCAGACCGGCCACAACTCGGGTGTACTGCACTCCGGCATCTACTACAAACCCGGCTCGCTCAAGGCCAAAAACTGCCGCCTGGGCAAAGCCGCCATGGAAGCCTTCTGCGAAGCCGAGGCCATCCCGTTTGAACGCTGCGGCAAAGTAATCGTCGCCACGCAGGAACACGAACGCCCCCTCCTGAAACGCATCTATGAACGCGGGCAAGCCAATGGCGTGGCCTGTACCCCCATCGGCCCGGAACGCCTCGCCGAACTGGAACCCCATGTGGCCGGCCTCGAAGCCGTACACGTCCCGGAGGCCGGTATCATCAATTATGCCCAGGTGTCCCGCCGGATGGCCGAGCGCATTCAGGAACGGAACGCTGCCCTGTACACCCGTGCCGAGGTTATTGCGGTACGGGAGCAAGGGGATCGCATGGTCGTCGAGAGCAAAACCGGTGCGTTTGAGAGTCGGTATGTGATTGCCTGTGCCGGGTTGCAATCGGACCGCGTGGCGGCCCTTACGGGTGCGCCGTCTCCGGCCAAAATTGTACCGTTTCGAGGAGAATATTTCGTGTTGATTCCAGAGGCCCACCACCTGTGCCGGGGCCTGATCTACCCGGTCCCCGACCCCAATTTTCCTTTCCTCGGGGTTCACTTTACCAAGATGATTACCGGTGGGGTGGAATGCGGCCCCAATGCCGTGCTGTCGTTTGCCCGTGAAGGGTATAGTAAAACCAGCCTCAATTTGCGCGATGCCGCCGATGCCCTCACCTACACCGGCTTCCTGAAACTGGCCGGGAAATACTGGCGCACCGGTTTTGGAGAGCTGTGGCGTTCCTTCAGTAAACCGGCGTTCGTCAAGGCCTTGCAACGGCTTATCCCCGAGATCCAGTCCCAACACCTCATCCCTGCCTCGCCCGGCATCCGGGCCCAGGCCCTTTTGCCGGACGGCAGCATCGTAGACGACTTTCTCATTCAGGAAACCGAACGCCTTATCAACGTCACCAATGCCCCCTCCCCGGCAGCCACCGCCTCACTCAATATCGGTCGGCTGATTATGCAACGACTGGAAGCACACTTTTCGTGAGAATCGGTAGATTTGCGCGTATATTGGATGATCGAGAGGGAAGTGCTTCACAACTTGCTATGCCCATTTCGAAATGCGTAAAACGGCATCCTTACGCAATACGAATTACTTTCTACTAAAATTTTTCCTATGCCCAAATTCGAGAACATTCACGAGGTCATTACCTCCCTGCAGGAAAACTTCAAAGCCGATGCAGCTGAAGGGGTCAATGGTATATTTCAACTGAGCTATACCGGTGACGACGGTGGCGACTGGCACCTCCACGTGCGCGACCAACAGCTTGAAGTGGTGGAGGGCGTCCACGAAAACCCGGACGTTACGGTCACCTGCGCTGCAAAGGATTGGCTGAAGATCGCCAACGGCGACGCCAATGCCATGATGATGATGATGATGGGAAAACTGAAGATCAAGGGGTCAATCCCGCTGGCCACCAAACTTCAGTCGATGTTTTTCTAGCATGGCCACCTTAACGGATGTGCCCGGCGTATCGGTAGGGCATTATACGAACCTGGAGGCGGCAACGGGGTGCACGGTCGTACTCACCCCCGAGGGCGCACGGGCGGGTGTGGCTGTACGCGGCGGTGGACCCGGGACGCGTGAACTGGCTCTGCTGCAACCGGGGCGGCTCATCGATGCCGTCCACGGCGTCTTGCTAACAGGCGGCTCGGCCTTTGGCCTGGCCGCAGCTGAAGGGGTCATGGACTGGCTGGAAACCCACGGCTACGGGTATGAAACCGGCGTTGCACGCGTCCCCATCGTACCGGCTGCCGTGCTGTATGACCTGGACATCGGCCGGTACGACCTCCGCCCCAACGCCGAAGCCGGTTTTGCTGCCTGCGAAGCCGCCTCTACCGATCCCGTACCGATGGGCAATGTTGGGGCCGGTACCGGAGCCACGGTGGGCAAAATCCTCGGGCCGGCCCATGCCATGAAAGGTGGCCTCGGAAGCGCAAGTGTAAATATGGGTGACGGCGTGATTGTCGGAGCCGTGGTGGCCGTCAATACCCTCGGTGATGTGGTTGATCCAGCAACAGGCCGCATCATCGCCGGGGCACGCCGGATGGAGGGCGATGGCTTCATGGACACAACGAAGATGCTCATTCACGGACCGGCTGCCACCCCTCACGTTGATGCCCTGCACACTACGCTGGGCGTCGTAGCCACCAATGCCGACCTGAGCAAAGCGGTCCTCTCCCAGGTTGCCAACATGACCCATGCCGGGCTGGCCCGCACGCTTTACCCGGTCCACACCCTCTATGATGGCGATACCATCTTCGCCCTCTCCACCGGCACCCTGCACGCGGATGTCAACTGTATTGGGGTAGCGGCTGCGGCTGTGATGGCCGAGGCCATCCTGAGGGCCATTCGGACGGCTGCACCTGTGCATGGCTACCCCGCCACCGATTCATAGCCTCGTTTGCACGCGAACCGAATGACACCTGTATCGTATACACCGTATTTTATACATTACTTGTAGGACACCAAGATGCAAGAACACGTGATGGTCCGCAAGCAGGTGTACATCACCCATGCCCAGGACAAAGCCCTGGCCGAGCGTGCCCGGTTATCCGGCCGTAGCCAGAGCGAACTTATTCGAGAGGCCATCGACATGGTCACCCTCGAACAGCAACGGGCCGCACGGCAAAAGGTCGTAGCACGTGTAGCGGGCCTATGGAAAGACAGAACCGACGTGCCGGATGTAGACATGCTCCGCCGTGAAAGTGATGTACGCCTTGACGAGGCCCCAGCGCGCTAACCATGGTACTCCTGGATACCGCCATTTTAATCGATGTACTTCGAGGCCGGGCACCTGCCGTTGCATTCGTGATGGACCTGGATGAACCGGTTGGAATTTCGGTACTCACCGTAGCCGAACTTTTTGTAGGTGTACAACCGAACGAAGAAGAGGCCTTACATGATTTAATCGGCACCCTTGATGTCTGGCCGCTGGATGCCAAAACAGCACAATGTGGCGGTCGCTGGCGGCAACAGTATGGTCCAAGCCACCATGTTTCCCTTGTGGATGCCCTTCTCGCCGCCACCGCCGTGCAACACCAGGCCCGGCTGGCTACGCCCAACCTGAAGCACTTCCCCATGCTCCCCGATGCCTTCCTTCCCTACACTCTTTAACCTTTCACACCTGAAAAAACCCCATGACCTGATACTATATGAACATCGAAAGCCTCCGGACCTACTGTTTATCGAAAAAAGGAACCACGGAAGGGCTACCTTTCGGCGACGACGTGCTGGTCTTTAAAGTGATGGGCAAGATGTTTGCCTTGACGAACCTGGAAACCTTGCCTCTTTCTGTGAACCTGAAATGTGATCCTGAACGTGCCCTGGCACTTCGGGCCAACCATGAAGCCGTGCAACCGGGCTACCACATGAACAAGAAGCACTGGAATACCGTCTATGTGGATGGCTCGCTCTCGGATGACGAACTGCACAAGATGATCGACCACTCCTATGCCCTGGTGGTGAAGGGCCTGAAGCGCGCCGACCGGGAAAAATTGTTGACGGAGATGTAAATCTGCAACGAAAATGGAAGTCGAGGCTACTATATCTTGTCAGATACCCTAATTTGATCCCTCGTGCGTAATCCAGCCTGACGCTGATTATGTATATCGATTCTTTAGAATAGTCAATTGTCAATTGTCGATTGTCAATTTCGTTGACCATTGACCATTGACTATTGACCATTGACAATTATGCTATTGTCCTTATATGCTCCATTCCTGTCGCATATTTCTTCTCCTCAGTCTAGGCTTGTCGCTTCTCGGCTGGACCGTGAGGGTGCAGGCCCAGGTAGCTCCGGCCCAGGTACAAACCCTGGAATGGCGTCTGCAACACCATGCGACGGCCGCCGACCGGCGTACGCAGGAGATCAGACTCGACCAGGATCCGACCCCTTCATCGGTGCGTCTCCGGCAATCAATCCTGCTGGGTAGCCTGACGCTCTCGGCCATTGGATATGGCGTTTTTGCATTACGCTTTAACCAGGCCCGTTCTCGCGCAGAAGATGCCGAGCAAGCGTATCTGGAAGACCTCCGTGTGAACGGCCAGGATTACCTGGATGCCGGTACCCCGCTTGATGAGATTGCGACCTTCAAGACCTGGGAAGAACATTGGGAGAGCGCCGTCGTCGCACGGGAGTGGAATTCACGCATGGGCGTACTGACCGCCATTGCGGCCTTGTTTACCATCCTTGATAGCGCAACGACCGGCTCCCACGTCGAGCGCACCAACCCTAAACGCACGCTGGCCCCTGTTGTCCGCTCCGGCCCCCTGACGAATGGTCCTGAGCTTCACATCGGCGCTCGCCTCTCCTTTTGACGCCCAACGCTCGCGCCCCTAGCCGACGATGCACGCCCCCTTCCGTACTTCTTGCCTCTTGCTCTGGACCTGGCTCGCCGCGGTGTGTCTCCTGGCCCGTTGCCAGGAACTTCCCACGGAACCCGAGGCCCCGGATGTGGATGCCAGTCTGCCGTTCATCGTCAATGATACAGCCATGTTGCCGGAAGATGGAGACATCCAAATCAATGTGCTCGCCAACGATTCCTCACGTATTGCCGGAGACACACTTCACCTGGCCCAAATTCTGCAACCACCGGTCCACGGCACGGCCACCATTGAAGAGGATCAAATCCGATACACGCCCAATCTCAATTTTAATGGGCTGGACAGCTTGATGTACCAAGTTACCGGAAGCTTGCTACCGGGCCGGGGCCAGGTGTTCTTCAACGTAAGCCCCGTCAATGACCACCCGGTTGCCCAAGATGATCAGTTCACGATTGAGGAGGGCTTCGCTGCGCCTAAAACCGCAAGGGCCGACCTTGACGTTCTGAGCAACGATGAAGACCTCGACGGCGACGTACTCGTGGTGAGCCAGGTCTCTGTTCCGAACGTCGGGCAGGCCATCATTGGAACCGGCGGCGGCGGGATCATCTACACGCCACCTCCTGAATTTGCCGGTAGCGTGGCATTCACCTACATCGTGAGCGATCAACAGGGCGGTGTGGATACGGCGGCTGTGCAAGTCGAGGTAACCGCCATTAACGATGTCCCCATCGCCACCAACGATGTGTATCAACTCACGGAAGATGACCAGTTAACCGTAAGCGCCCCTGGCATCCTTGGCAACGACCTGGATGCCGAAGGCCAACCGCTGACCCTGGCCCTGGTCGATTCAACCCGAAACGGCGCGCTCACCCTGAGTCCGGATGGGGCCTTTATGTACGTGCCCGACGCAGACTTTGCCGGAACGGATCGGTTTACCTACACCGTATCGGACGGCCTCCTGACCTCTGCCCTTGCCCAAGTCAGCCTTACCGTACTGCAGGTGAACGATTCTCCGGTTGCCGTCAACGATACCTACACCGCCGATGTAGATGAAACAATTATCGTGCAGGCTCCGGGCATCCTGGCCAATGATACCGATGTGGAAAACAACCCGCTCTCGGCCCGGCAGGTCAGCACAGTGACACAGGGTACGCTTGACTTCCGGCTGGACGGCTCCTTCATTTACACCCCCAATGCCGGGTTCAAGGGTGATGACCAGTTTACCTACCGCGCAACGGACGGTACGCTCTCCAACATCGCCACGGTCATCCTGCGGATTCGCTCGACGAACAACCCGCCGGTCTCCGTAAACGATACCTACTCGCTCATCCATGATACCATCCTGAGCGTACCAGCCCCTGGCGTGTTAAGCAATGATGCCGATGCCGATGGCAACACCCTGACCGCTGCTCTGGCTACCCCGCCTCAAAACGGCACCCTCGTCCTGCGCCTCAACGGCTCTTTGACCTACACCCCCAATGCAGGCTTTGCCGGAACTGATACCTTTACCTACCGCGCCCAGGATGCAGACACCACCTCGGGCATCGCGACCGTCACGCTTAATGTGACCAACACCCCACCCATTGCCGAAAACGACAGCTACAGCATCTCCCAAAACAACACCTTGGGCGTTGCGGCTCCGGGGGTAATAGCCAATGATCGGGATGGTGATGGAGATGCCCCGCTACGTAGTACCCTCGACGTCCCCCCTGCAAATGGAACGGTAACCCTGAATGCCGACGGCTCATTCGTCTACACCCCAAACACAGGCTTCACAGGTACGGACACGTTCACCTATCGCATCACGGACGGCATTGACAATTCCGAGCCGGGGATGGTGGAAATTACGGTGAGTTTGTAAGGCGCTTGCGGTGAGGTGTGCAGACCGCATCGCGGATAAGTGTTATGGCTGAATCCCTGATTCGCATTAGTGGTTAGTTGTGAAATCCAAAACCACTAACCACGAGCTCGCGTAGCGAGCGTACAACTAACCCTATATTTAACTAGCCTTTTTATAGATACCGCCTTTGTTGACGTGGCCGATGTAGCGCCCCAGGACCCGCACCTCTTCAAAGACATCCGGCGAGATGTACGTGTCCGGAAACTCGTCGTTGGCCGGTTCGAGGCGCAGGCCGTTTTGATCGTGATAAATACGTTTGAGCGTGGTTTGCCCATCGTACATAACCGCACCGATGCCGCCGTTGGGAATATCGTCGTCGATGAGCAGGACGTAATCGCCGTCGTGAATGTCTTCGCCAATCATGGAGTGACCGGAGACGCGGATGGCAAACAGGCGGTCCAGGTTGGGGAAGAGGGTTTCCAGGGAGATGGTGCCCAAATTGGCTTCAACGGCCTCTTGCAGATAACCCGCCGTGATAATTCCACGAATCGGAATACCTGCCAAGGCTGGCCGAAAGACCTGCCGATCAATGAATTGGTATCCTTCGTTTTCCCGCTTGAGGTATCCTTTCTTGACCAGCGCTTGAAAATTTTGGGTCACGCTGTTCGGGGAGCGATAGCCGAAAAACTCAACAATGTCCCTGTACGTCGGCCATACGTCATGCTCCTTGATGTAATCGATCAAATACTGCAAGAACGAATGTTGCTTGGATGTAAGTTGTCTCCGGCTCATAACGGCACCCTCTAAATAAGGCAGACGGTGGCCTGCCCAGTGATCAAAAACGGCAAGATGGGTCACCAGATAAGCAATATGGCACCTGCGCACACATCACTTAAATGTGACATATATGTGCGATAGGTACAAAATTCTGACTAAAAAGTCAAACCTTACAGGCTAATGCCAAAAAAATCCCTGTAGCCACAGACACGTTCAGGGACTCGGCGGGGCCGGAAATGGGGATCGAAACGAGGTAATCACAGGTGGTACGCACATGTTCACGCAGACCGGTGCCTTCGCTGCCCATCACGAGTGCAAGGGGGCGGTTCCAGTCCATATCCCAGGCCGAGGTCTCCCCTTCTCCGGCTGCACCGGCTATCCAATAGCCGCGTTCCTTGAGTTGCAACAGGGTTTCATGGAGGTTGGTCACACGTGCTATGGGAATCCGAAGGGCCGTACCGGCGCTGGCTTTTACGGCGGTGGCACTCAGCGGAGCCATGCGGCGGGTCGGGACGATCACGCCGCGTACCCCGAACGCCACGGCACTCCGTAAAATGGCCCCGAAGTTGTACGGGTCTTCAATCTGATCAAGGATGAGCAGGCGAGGTTTTTCGGCGCGGACCACATCGGTATTGGCCGCGATGCGGTGTAGCATCACCTCCAATTCCTCATACGCTCCCTGGGCCAGCACAGCAACGAACCCCTGGTGCCGTCCACCACCAGCCATCCGGTTGAGCTTATGCACCGGTACAAACTGGACGGGGATTTTCCGGACGGCGGCAGCCTGCCGTACGGCGTTGACGGCCTTGCTTTCTACCCCCCGCTGGATTAAAACTTTTTCGACGGGTGCATCAAGATCAGCGAGGGCTTCACGGACGGGCTTGCGTCCGATGAGCAATGGGGCTTCCGGGGTCATGCGTTGGAAAGGGTAACACGCGTAGCTTCCACAACGCGTTGGTGCAAATGCCCCACGTACAGCGCATGGGCAGGTTTCATCACGGCGCTGCGCAAGACCCGGGCAAAAGGGACATCCGACGTGAGGTTGGGAAAACGCTGCTTAAAATCTGCCGCAGACCGGCGCAGCACACTTAAAAAGACGGGGTCCTCCGGATCATCCATCAAATCCTTAAATACACGCGCACTTGCGGCATCTATGGCGGAGAGGTTCCCGTCCGGCACATTCGGGAAACAGCACAGAATGTCCAGTTCCGGCTTCAGGTAGAGGGTGAGTTCGTCCGTTCCCGCGATCCGGCCCGTCCAGTCACGGGTAGCGTCCAGGTTGGCCCCGAGAACTGCACCGAGGCCCGTTTCGGCTTCCAGCGGAAGGCATTGCAGCGTGAGCCAAAGCGCCCCGGCTGCTGCACCGGCCCGTGAACATTCCAGACTGATTTCGCCAAGGTGGAGTTCGTCTGAGGTAAAATAGGTATAGGGCGAGTCGTGCTTGTAATACCGGCCCGCCGACGGGTCTCGAAAGAGTACGGCCCCGCATCCGTAGGGCTGCAACCCCTGCTTGTGCGGATCGACCACCACCGAATCACACCCGGCTATCGCCTGAAACGGGGCCACCGGCACCCGGTCATCATTGGCCCAGGCGTGCAGGGCGAAAAACCCGCCATAGGCCGCATCCACATGGATCCGGCACCCATAGCGTGCCCGCAGCACCAGCGCCTCATCAATCCGGTCCACGGCGCCGATGCCGGTGGTCCCTGCCGTCATCACAACCGTGCCGATCTCGCCGGTTTGCAAGGCAGTCTCCAGTGCATTCAGGTCTATCCGGCCATTCGTGTCTACCGGCACCGTGACGGTATCCACACCGATGACTTCGCACATCCGGCTGTGGGTGTAATGGGCCTCGGCGCTGAACGCAATCTTTTTACCGGGGTGGCAATGACGGGCCACCCACAGGGCTTCCAGGTTGGCGATGGTACCGCTACTGGTGAGGTGTCCGAGGGTATCGTCCGGAAAATGAAACAGCGCGGCGAGGTCTTTCACCAGTTCCTTTTCCATCTGGCCGGTGGGTGGCCCCCCGTCCAACGCGTGGTTGTTGGGGTTGATGTGCATGGCTGCCAGATACCCCATGATGGCAACCGGGTGCGGCGGCTTGAGCATTTGCCCGGCATACCGGGGGTGGAAGAACGGATAGTTCCCCATCAGCCGCTTGGTGTAGGCCGCCCATGCTTCCTTAAACCGCGTCGGGTCCACCTGCAGGGCAGGGTGCTTCGGATAAGGCCCCCACTGGCTTTCCCATTGTTCTACAAACGCGGCAACTTCCGCAAAGGGCATCTCAGAGGAGGGCAATGGCATAGGCTCATACGACGTGCGACGTGCGACGTGCGAAAATTAACCCCAAAACAGGGACGGGTTTTGCTTGGTCAGGCAGAAGGGGCCGGGGTGGCTTTGGGTGTTTCCATTCCCTTTTTCCAGGTCCGCATCATAAGCAGCACCCCAACCAGGATCAGAATGCTTGAAATCACCTCGGCCTGGGTAACCAGCATCCCCAAAAAATCAAAGACATTGTTGACGCGGATTTGCTCGATCAGGTACCGCTCTGCGCCGGTAAAGACCAGATACATACCAAACAACCACCCGGCTTTATGGGTGTGTTTCCGCAACACCCATAGCGCACCGAACAAGACGACAATCATCAAAAACTCGTAAATGGAAGTGGGGTATACGCCAGCTTGTGAAAGATCGACCCCGAGGATGTTGTTGGGATAGGTTTCTTGCCAGAGCCAGGTGGGGATCCAGCCGGGTTTGTCGGCCAGATTAGAGGCAATGCCCCAATCACCATCTCCTGCCAAGTGACAGCCGATGCGTCCAATGCCGTAGGCCAGTAACAAGCCGGGGGCCACAGCATCGGCCATGTGCCCGACCTGAACGCCGTTCTTGCGCACGTACCAGGCCACAGCCAAACCAGCACAGATGAGGCCCCCATAGAACGTCAGGCCACCGGTCGAAAAGAGCATCCCCGTAGGGTCCTGCATGAACTGGTCCAGGTTTTCGAGAATGTGAAACAGCTTGGAGCCGAGCACCCCGAAGACAGCGGCGATAATCGTGACCGTACCCATGATTTCAGACGGGCGGGCGTTACGAGGCTTGCCGTCCTTGCCCTTGAGTTTGATCTTGCCGATCAGCCCGTCGGCTTGCTTACGGTCGAGTTCCCGTCCGGTCAGCCAGGCCGCTGTGAGGATGGCGACCGCCACCATGAACCCGAAGGAGTAGATCGTCAGCGTAAAGCCGTCCGTGATGGGGATTTCTATGAGGCGCGGATACATAAATATTTATGATTTGTGATTGATGATTTGTGATTTACTTCGTTAGTCACTCCGCTCGTTTGTGATTTCTTTCTCCCAATCACCAATCACCGATCACAAATTACCAATCACCATTAGAAAGGGTTTCGAGGAGGGTATCGAAGGGTACGTCTTCTTGTGTACCGGTGTCCATGTGTTTGAGAACGGCCTGCTGGCGTTTCAGTTCATCCTCACCGATGATCAGGACGCATGGGGCCTGTTGCCGGTTGGCTTCGCGCATCTGGGCTTTCATGGACCGCCCCTTGAGATCAAAAGCGGCCCGCAGGCCAGCGCGGCGCAGGGTTTGGGCCTGGGTGAATACCCAGGTGGCAGCTTCATCCCCGAGGGCCACCAGAAACACATCGGGGCCGGGTTGCTGCGGTAGTTCGGTCCCTTTGGCATCCAGCGCCAGAAACAACCGCTCGATGCCCGCTGCAAAGCCAATGGCTGGGACTGGCTGTTTACTGCCAATCTCCCGGGCCAGCAAATCGTAACGCCCGCCACCGGCTAATGCACTTTGTGCGCCCAGGTCCCCACTAATGAGTTCAAATGTGGTTCGGGTGTAATAATCGAGCCCGCGCACCAGGAAAGGGTCTTCGACGTACGCGACCTCCAGGCCGTCCAGCAAGCGTTTGACCTCGGTATAGTGGACCAGATCGTCGGCATCAACGAATTCTATGAGGCGCGGGGCTTGCGTGACCAGCGCCTGTTCGGCTTCGTTTTTGGTGTCGAGGATGCGCAGTGGATTTTTCTCCAGCCGCTGCCGACTCGCTTCAGAGAGTTTGTCGGCGTGGGGTGCGAAATAATCCCGCAGGGCCTGCCGATACATTTGCCGGCTTTCCGGGTTACCGAGGGTGTTGAGGCGCAGGGTCATTTCGGTGATGCCGAACGCCTCATAAACCGCCATCATCAACGCAATGGCTTCGGCATCGGCACGGGCTTCGGTACTGCCAATGACTTCAGCCCCGAACTGGTGAAACTGCCGGTACCGCCCCTTCTGTGGGCGCTCGGCCCGGAAGCAGGGGCCAATGTAGTACAGCCGTTGTACCCCACCCTGTTGGGCCAGATGGTGTTGCAGATAGGACCGCATGACCGGAGCCGTTACCTCGGGCCGCAGGACGTAGTCTTCCTTGCCCCGTGTAAAGGCAAACATCTCCTTCGATACAATGTCCGTGAGTTGGCCGATCCCTCGGGCAATGAGGGCCGTTGGCTCAAAAATCGGGGTACGGATTTCGGCAAAGCCGAACCGGTGCATGACGTCCCGGAGGGTGCGTTCAACGAACTGCCAACCGGCACTTCCAGCAATCAGGGAGCCGTCCACGGTATACGACTTCGGCAGGACGTCGAACGTCCCTTTGATATTTCTAAAGGATTGACTCAAGGGGGCTTAGCGGGAATAATCGGCGGGACCATCAGCCGCCAAAGGCGGCGAGCACATCTTCAGGCATCTGGGCATTCAGCAGTTGATGCTGCACACGCACGTTGCTCAACACGCGGGAGACCCGGCCCAGGAGCCGGATGTGTTGCCCTGGGGAATGGGCGGGGCTTACCAGCAGGAACACCAACCGGACCGGCTCGCCGTCGAGGGCTTCAAAATCTATCGGTTCGGCGGTAACGGCAAAAGCAACCAGCGTATCCTCTACCGCATCGACTTTTGCGTGTGGCAGGGCTACACCGTGGCCGATGCCGGTAGACATCCGGGCTTCGCGCTCCAGCACCGCTTTGCGAACCCGTTCCAGGTCTTTTACGGCGGGATGCCCGGCCAGCAGATCAATGGTGTGATTGATGACACTTGCCTTCCCCGCCCCCGGTAAACCGACCTGAATAAGCGCTGGGCTAAGCAGAGACTGAAGCGATATGACAGGTGTTTGAACCATGACATTCGATGAAGGGCTGCTAATATAGCCCTCACACCCTTGCCGGAACTGTGAGCTTTATGCGATTTCACCCCGAAGCCGGTCCAAAACCATTTGCATATCTGCCGGAAGTTCGGCTTCAAAGTCCAGCACCTCACCGGATTCCGGATGCCGAAACCCGAGGGTATACGCATGCAACGCCTGACGCGGCAGGACCTTGAATAGATTGGCATACATCGCCTTGCGTCGTCCCGACACCAAACCATACCGAATCACCTGCCCTCCATACGTCGGATCACCAAAAATCGGATGGCCGAGGTGCTGCGCATGCACCCGTATCTGATGCGTCCGCCCGGTCTCCAGCCGAAATTCAACCCGTGCGGCATGGTGCAACCGCTCCAGCGTCCGGTAATGGGTAACGGCGTGCTTCCCCTTGCCTTTGGGTACAACGGCCATACGCTTCCGGTCGCGGGGGTTCCGCCCCAGTTGGGTTTCGATACGGCCCTCGGCGGGGTCGGGATGACCCCATACGACGGCCTGGTACCGGCGGTGGATGGTGCGGTGGTAAAATTGGCGGCTCAGGTGAACGTGGGCAGCGTTGGTTTTGGCGACCACCATCAGGCCGGTGGTGTCCTTGTCCAACCGATGCACCAGGCCGGGGCGGATCGTCGGGTCTCCTTCGTAGCGGGGTACGGCCTGAACCGTGGACAGGCCCAGGTCCTTAGGGTCATCATCCAGGTGAAGTGGACCGGCTCCCACATGATGCAGCAGGGCGTTGACGAGGGTACCGGTACGGTTGCCATAGGCGGGGTGCACCACCATCCCTGCGGGTTTGTTGAGCACGATCAAGTGATCATCCTCGTATCGAATGTCGAGGGGAATAGCTTCCGGCCGGGCTTCGATGGGGGGCGGACGCATCATCCGGCAGATGAGTTCATCGCCGGGTTGTACGATGTAGGCCGGTTTCTTCAGGATGCGCCCATTGACCGTTACCCGGCCTTCCTTGATGCCGCGTTGCACCTTGGTACGGGTTGCGTTGGGCAGGAAGCGGGTCAGGTATTGATCCAACCGGGTATCGGCGTGCTGGCCGGGGGGCACGTTGAGGGTCAGGATCGTCTCGACCTTATCTGGTTCTTTGGATGTTGTGGATGGGCCGGTCATGCGCCTCCAGTCTTATAGGCTGCCACCCGTTCGAGCGTCTGGTGGATTTCGTTGAGGGTGTTGTAGTACGTTGGGGCAAAGCGCACCATGCGGTTGCGCACGGCCACCACAATCTTATGGTCATCGAGATACTTGTACAGCCCTTCTGGATCGGGATGGTGGACGGTCACGATGCCGGAGGCATGGGCTGGATCGTCTGTGCCGTAGCGTTCCAGACCCAGGTCGGCGAGGCCGTCGGCGAGTGCCCGATTCAGGCGCAGGATGTGATGTTCGCACCACGTCGGGCCGGTGTTCAGGTAGAGGCTGAGTGCGGCATTGAGGGCCGCAATACCCATCGCGTTGGTGGTGCCCAGTTCGTACCGGCGGGCATCTGGGTGAAAGTTCAGTTTGTAGTCGTAGAACCGATCCCAATCCACGGGACCATGCAGCCAGCCCGCCAGAACGGGCGTGAGTTGTTCCTGGAGGGCTTCGGTCAGGTAGAGCAGCCCCATACCTTGCACGCCCAGCAGCCACTTGTGCGTCCCCGAGGCCAGGAAGTCGATCCCGCAGGCTTCCACCCCGCCGGGGATTTCGAACGCGCCGAGCCCCTGAATAGCGTCCACCGAAAACAGTACCCCCCGATCCTTGCACAACCGTCCCATAGCCGCCAGGTCAGTCCGAAAACCGGAGAGGAATTGCACCCAACTCAGGCTCAGCAACCGGGTGCGCGGGGTGAGGGCTTGTTCAATGGCCTCAAGGGTCACCACGCCGCCCTGGTGCGGGATCAAGTCGATTTCTACCCCCAACCGTTCGAGGTTCATGAACGGGTAGACGTTGGTGGGAAATTCGCATCCCGGCAGGGCAATGCGGTCGCCCGGCTGCCAATCCAGTCCGCAGGCCAACACGTTGAGGGCGTAGGATGTATTGGGCGAAAAGCCGACGCGGTCGATGGTGGTGCCCAGCACCCGTGCGAGCTGGGCGCGGGTCCCCTCAATGGTATGCTGAAAGACGAAGTAGTTTTCGATCAACGCGCCATGCCGTTGGGCCAGAAATGCCTTTACCGCCTGTGCAACAGGTTGGCTCAGTGGCCCTGTGGCAGCATGGTTGAGGTAAATGGTATGTTCGGTGTGCGGAAAGTGGCTCCGCAAGGTAGGCAGGTGCATTTCAGTTCAACCGCGGGTCAGCGGGGAAGTTGGCCAGGATGGCGTACTGTCCGCCCATCCGGCGCAGGACGGTCCGCCACAGTTTGTCCGGTGGGATGTCGAAAATGAGTGCTGTAGAAGCCGGTGTGAGAAACCAACTGCCTTCTTCGATTTCTTCGGCCAGTTGACCTTCGCCCCACCCGGCATAGCCGGCAAAAAAGCGCATCTGGGCGGCATCCGTTTCCTGTGCCATCACGAGGGCTTCGACGAGGTCGAGGTCCCCCCCCCAGAACACTTCATCCGGCAACACGGGGATTGCCCCCGTAACCAGCGCACCGTGGCGGTGGAGGTAATGCAGTGTGTCCACCTGAACCGGCCCACCCCTGCTAATAGGCGCATCAAACCCGGTCAAGGAGGGCATCACCTCCTCAACCTGATGTGGCAACTCATCCGTCAGGACCAACCCAAACGAACCGTCCTGGTCGTGCTGGCAAATCAACACGACGGCCCGAAAGAAATTGGGATCACCCAACATGGGATGGGCAACCAAAAACTGGCCGGGAGCCGGTGTAACGCTGTTCTTCGACATAAGCAAACAGGTACGAGGTTTGGTTGAGCAGACAAGATAGGCATTGTAATGGACATCCGGGACACCCCGGACGTTCAATTTCAACCACTGCTACCCAATGTACCCTTCCATTTTTGATCAGAATCGGGGGACCAAAAAAATGCTGCGCCCTGAGCAGGGCCTCAGGACGCAGCATTAGCTTAATCGGTGGGTATGGGTTCTTATTGGACAACCATAACGGGGATGGACTGCACGAAGTCTGCGCTCTCCAGCCGCACCAGGTACATACCGTCCGTCAGGCCGGAGAAGTCTAAAGCGGCACGATGGAGTACACCGGCGATGGATTGCCCCTCATACAGGGTGGCCACCTCGCGGCCCAGGACATCATACAAGGCCACCCGAACATGCGCCGTGCGCTGCAGGATAAAGGCGACCTTCGAATGGGCTGTAGCAGGATTGGGATACGCACTCAGATAGGCATGGCCGGGTGTGGTGACCGAGGCTTCGACCTCGTCCGAGTAGGTAAAGGTGCCATCCAGGTCGATTTGCTTGAGCCGGAAACGATGAACCCCCGGCTCAAACACGACGTGGCGATACGTGTAAGACTGCGGTTCAACGGTGGTACCATACCCCTCAACCAACGCGATCTCGTGGAAGGGTGCTTCTTCATAGGCATGTTCAATGGCAAAGCCCAAGTTCTGGACCTCGCTTGTGGTGTGCCACGTCAACACTACGGTATTGCCATCGACCAGGGCCTGGAAGGTGGTGAGTTCTACAGGCAGGGGGGAGTCGGTAAATGCAAAGTCGAAACGTTGATTCAACTGATTGGCACCCGCTGATCCTGTAAACGTCAGGTCAGTAGCGGGGGTCAAATCCCCCAGCATGCTTGGCAGGGCGCGGCGTTCTATGCGCTGCAGGATAACGTGAAGCGGTGCCGTCAGGTCTATGATGCTGTTGGTAATCATCCCTGCGGCGGCAGGAGACACGTTTTCGAGGAAGGCCGAGGTGGGGTCCACCTGCATGGTATAGGTTCCGGGGGTCAGGTTGTAGAAACCGAACCACCCCCAATTGTCTGTGGTATCGCTTTCCCCGTTATGCGCTCCGCCCGGAGAATCCGTGATGAAAACCTCTATCCCCCCTATACCCGGTTCATCGATTTGCTGCACGCCGTCCCCGTCATCAAACCATATGTAATCGCCGGCTGCGGCCAAGCCTGGCGTCGGGGTGGTATATCCAAAGTTGTAAGTGGCACACGTACTTACAGCAGCTGCTCCTCCAGACTCCGGGGTAGAGGACACCATGTTCAGCAGGGTCCGCTCATTGACATCGACCTCGTACGCACCGTCGGCGATGTTGAAAACATAATAGCCCGTCTCGGCTGAGATACTGCGTTCCAAAAACGAGCCCGTCTGAAACAGCCCGACTTCGTGTCCATCCAGGCCCACCTCACTACCGTTCTGTACCCCGTTTCCGTCTTCATCAAAGAAAACACTGCCGTTGATCTGGCCACTGCAGGTTGCGCAATTGGCATCGGGACCTGGCAGTGCATCCGTGCCAACCGGTACGTTCGCCCCGGCCTTGATCCCGATATCGATGGGGCCTTCGCCCAACTTGCCCTCCGTAACGAAGTAATACCGTTCCACTTCACCATCGTTGAGCCCTTCGTCGAATTTCACGCCACGTACGCCGGTCCCTGAATCGATGCCGAACTCGGGCGTTCTGCCACCGGGATTACGGCTACCGAAGCCTGGCCCCCAGGTACCGGCTTCCAACACACAGTCCAAACATCCGCCTATTTCAAAAACCACATGGCTTAGGCTCGGGCTGGACCCCGATTCCACACAATAATACCAGATTGAATAATCCGTTTCGGTTCCATCATCGTCATCGTCATCACATCCACAATCGCCACCACCGTCCAGGTCATCATCGTCACAATCGTCGTCACCTAAATCATCCCCACCGGGCCATGAGGTTCCATACTCAACCCCTGTAAACCAAACCGTATGATCATCCAGGGTAGCCGATGCAATCCCGGAACAGGATTGCGCAAACACAGGGGCATATTGTGCCGGAAAGAGGATCAATAAAAGAACGCCAAAAATAAATAATAAACGAGCGCGCGTAAGGGTTGTCATAGCAAACCTCCCAAGGAAAAAAATGAAGAAAAACCACCGTCGCAGCACGCCTACCGAGATGCCTAACACGCCCTGACGATCCGTCCGGAAAGGACACACATACCCACGAACCTATGTACTCTGACAAGCTCGATCTGTCCGGTACTGGCTGGCCCCGCTCCGGGCATACGGCGTTACCGTCGCTCGCCGTAGCTAAGGCTACGACTCACGCCGGTGCCTTGTCTGCCCAAATCGTTGCTCGGCCATTGACCGAACACTCTGAACTTGGCAGAGTACTCGCCGAGCTTACCTTGGCCGGTCAACAAAATGGAAGGGGTACGATATGCCTTTCAGACGGTATAGCCGTCTCAATGGGTGGAACCTAATAAGGGTTCTTTGATTTTGCTGTGCAAAGGTCGAACCAGGCGTTCGTGTAAGGCGTGCACACAAAAATCCAAAGCGCTGATATTAGGCGGGCACGTTGGTGCGCGAAAAACGGTGATTGGGATGGAAAATAGCCGCTTGGCTAAACCAATGGTGGACCATGGCACAGTATGCCACGGCAGGGGGAGTAGCCTCTCATAAATGACCTCTCCTTTGTTTGTTAAGATACTCCCAAGATCTTGGTAGATAGATAATGTAGGATGCAGGCAATGGGCTGCCGCTAGGTTAGCCCATTGTTTGGCACAGTAGAAGGGGGGTATACAGATACACAGCCCTCCCTAACTTGCGTATGTAAAATACATCAAAATCATCAACCTGTCAAACTGAATATGCTTCAAAATACAAAGGCATTCACAAGGTCCTGACAAGCACGGGCCAGCACCGGCTCTTCCTTGGCATAGCAGAACCGAAGAAAGTACCGGCCATCCTCAGGGTCTTCGAAAAAGGCCCGGCCCGGAATGGAGGCCACACCCGCGCTTCGGATCAGGGCTTCGCAAGCGGCCTGGTCATTCTCAAACCCCTCATGTGTTTGGGCAAACCGTTCAAAATTGGCAAGGATGTAATAGGACCCTTGCGGCCACGACATCTCAAAGCCGATGGCTTCCAGCGCCTCGCACAACATTTTACGTTTGGTGGTGTAGGCAGCCAGCATCTCGGTGAAATAGGTATCCGGCATAGAAAAAGCCTCGGCCACACCGTATTGCAAAGGAGAGGGCGCACAGATGTAAAACAGATCATTCAGCAGCCCCATCTTGTCGATGATCGGCTGTGGGCCGACGGCGTACCCCAAACGCCAGCCAGTCATGTTGTAGGTTTTGGAAAACCCCGAGATGGTGATGGTGCGTTCATACGCCCCCGGCAAGGACCCGAGTGAAATATGCGCGTGCCCGTCGTAGACCATGTATTCGTAAATCTCATCCGTCAGGGCATAGAGGTCGTGTTTTTCCAGCAGGACCAATAGCTGTGTCAGTTCCTGACGCGCCCAGACCTTGCCGCACGGATTGGCCGGCGTACACACCAGAATGGCTTTGGTCTTTGGGGTAATAGCCGCTTCCAGCGCGTCAAAGTCGATGCCCCAATCGGGCGGCTGCAACGTCACGATCCGTTGCGTGACCCCGCACAGCGGTAGCAGGTTGCGGTGATACCCATAGAACGGCTCAAAAAGGATAATCTCGTCTCCGGGCTCAAACAGGGTAAACATAGCCGTCACAAAGGCCCCGGTTGATCCGGCACTTACCATCACATCATGCCGGGAAGCACAGGGCAACCGGTTGAAGGCTTTGGCCTTTTCGTAGATGGCCGCTTGCAGTTTGGCAATGCCGGTATAGGCCGTGTAGATCGAATGGTCGTCGTGCACGGCCTGGATGGCACCGGCCTTGATGGCATCGGGCGTGGGCATATCGCAGATGCCTTGCCCCAGATTGATGCCGTTGACTTCATTGACCAGTTTTGTGATGGAACGGATGCCGCTTTGCATCAGCCCTTCGGTGCGGTGCGCCAGGGATTTCATCAGGACAGGGTTGAGGAGTGAATGGAGATGTGCGACGTACTACGTGCGACGTGCGACGTTCCTCGACCCTTCGCCGCCGTGCCCTGCTGGCCTCCGCTGCCGGCACCCTGGCCCCTGTGGCTTCTGCACAGACGGCACCGAATTTTGCCGCACCGGTTACCAACCCCTATGGCCTTGCCGATGTGGACTATTATAGCTCGGCCCGACGGCGATCAAGTCATCCTCTCTTGGCAAACCCGGAGTGAGACCAAAAAAGGCTATGATGTACACGACAATGTAGCGGGTACGCTCGCTTGCATTTTTGCCGTAGGAACCGCCCTGTTTCCAACACACCGGACGGCAACCGATACCGACCTCTCCGGTACGCTGCACTTCGTTTTTGCCGCCCTGTTTTTCCTGACCCTCATTTACTTTGCTCTTTTCCTGTTCACCAAAACCAACCCGAACATCCCGCCAACCCCAAGAAAGCGTCTGCGGAATATCGTCTACCGGATCTGTGGCTACACGATGGTGGTATGCATCCTGCTCATCGTCGTCGTCTTCCAACTGCCGGAAGCCCATCCCCTCAACGTCTACCATCCGGTCTTTTGGTTGGAAGCCCGCGCCGTGGTTGCGTTTGGTTTCTCCTGGATCACCAAAGGCGAAGCCCTTCTCAAAGACGATGTCTGACCTTGCGCGCTGCGATCAGGTTGTGCTATGCATTGAAGCGTTCACCGTTGATGGAAAACGAGGCCGTGATGGTAGCGGTATGTTCGAGCAATTTTGAGACCGAGCAATACTTGTCGATGCTCAGCCGAATGGCCCGACGGACCCGCGAGGCGTCCAGATCACCCGTGAACATGTAATGGGCATGCAGGGCCGTGTATTCGGAGTAGGTCCCCTTCTTTTCGCGCACGCCTTCCAGATCCATCGAGAACGATTCGACGGGTTGACGGCTCTTGTTGAGGATGTCTATAATGTCGATCCCGCTGCACCCGCCCATTGCGATGGCGAGGAGTTGCATGGGGCTCATGGCCTGGGCGGGCGCATCTCCCATCCCGCCATCCATATCGACGGTGTGACCGGCCTCATTAGAAGCCCGAAAGTGAAAACCCTTGATGTGTTCAACGTGATATGTTGATGTAGCCATGAGATAGAAAAATCTGAAGTTGAGGTTCAAAATAGAGCTCCCAAGATACGCATTCTTCCCCACCCAACCGGGCTTTGCCAACCGCAGCGGCGCGGTCTGTACAGCTTTTACGCGTTTCTTTATGAATCATCTTCGCGTTCATCGTTACACTCCTTTAGGAACTGCGTCTATACATGCAATGAGGTTTAGCTATGGGACGCTACTTGAACACATCGCTTGGGTTCGGCATGTTACTTCTGCTTTGCGGGATCCACACCGCCTCTGGCCAGACGGCCAACGTGCAATTCATCCACAACGCGCCGGATCCTGCCCTGTGGACCATGGACCTGTATGTTGACGGGGCCCTGCTGCTGAACAACATCTTCTTTCGACATGCAACCGCCTATACGGAATATACCGCCGGTGTTACCTATACCATCGCGATTGCCCCCGCCATCAGCTCCGGCCCCGATGATGCCTATGCTACGTTTGACGTCACCCTGGAAGAGAACAAGAGCTATCAACTGGTCGTCTCCGGGGTGGTAGACCCCAACCAGTTTGCCCCCAACCCGGACGGCCTGGACACCAGCCTCCAATTGCTCATCCATGACCAAGCCCGTACCACGACCGGCGCAGGCACCACCCATGTCAGCTTCATACAGGGCGTGACGGATGCCCCTGAAATCGACATTCTGGTCCCCGACCTCGGCGGGGCCTCTCTCCTAGGCATCCTGGGTCACCCCCCGCAGACCTACGGTGGTGTGGCCCCTATGACAATCCCTGTAGCGTTACAAACCGGCGAAAGCACAGCATTGGATTTCGTACCTTTTGCAACCCCAGAGGTCGTCCTAACTGCCCGCCAGATCGACTTATACGCCGTGGAAACCATCGGCATCGGGATGCTCATGTCCGGCTTTGTCGATCCCGCCGCCAATCAGAACGGCCCAATCTTGAATGTCCTGGCTGTATACCCGGACGGAACCGTTGAACCCCTCTCGCCGGCGTTCCCCATCACCATCCGTGAGATCAACGCCATCCCCCAGGAAAACATTGACCAACTCATCGCCGCCGGCCCCACCCTGACCCCTTCCGAAATTCAAACCCTCACCCGATCCCCGTTCGCCGAACAGGATGTACGTGTGACGGCCATTGTGCTGTCCAGCCCGCTGTCTTCCGGCTTATCACGTTGGTACGATGAACGTGGTGGACCTGGTTTGATTTATTATTTCGTGCGCGATACCACGGCCCATGCGATGGGCGTCGAAGGCATGGGGATACAGATTGTAGATGGTGACTATGAGTCTACAGGAAGTCTGGCCCTGGAAATTGGAGACGTTGTCTCGATCCAGGCCAGGGTGATTCACTTTGCGAATGCGCTTCAGTTGATTCCATACCGTATTTTCCCGGAAGGTACCATTGTCGATTTTGGATTTGATGCATCCATCCTTGATCCGGTGGATGCAACCGTAAGCGACCTCAACGTATCCTTCGGCGGCGGCACCTACCAGGCCAACTGGGCCAACTTTAGCAACCTGAACGGCCAGTATGTCCGCCTGTCCAACACACACATTTCCAACCGCACCCCTGGCCCCCGCCCAGATTGGACCCTGACCGACGGCACGGCCCAGGTGTACACCTACGATACGTCGTTACGCTACCGCAACGACCGGGGAGATTACATGCCGCCGTTTAACGTGCGCACCCCCGAGGACGGCGACTTTATTCCCCCTCCGGTGGGCACTGCCGTAGACCTTGTCGGCTTTCTCCATTTTAGAGACTTTAACGATCCATATAACATCGGCAGACCTGCAAATGCCCTGTTGAGCATTAGCCCCATGGAAGATGAAGACCTGACGGTTCACGCCACCGGCCACCTGAACACCCTGTTGGCCGGCCCCTACACCGAGAACGGACAGATGAACACGGACCTCCTTGATGCCGGCATCTTACCTCTTCATCAGCCTTACAACACGGCCCCTTGGGGCTACACCGGCACCGAACAGGTTCCAGCCCCACCGCCCGGTATGGTCGATTGGGTGCTGGTGCACCTGCGCACCGGCGACCCCGCAGCTCCGCCCATGGCAACGGCTGCCACCCGTGCGGCACTTCTCATGGCCGATGGCAGCATCCGCGATCTGGACGGCGAAAGCCCGGTGGCGTTTAAAGGCGTTCCTCCGGGGATGTATTATGTAGTAATCGAACACCGCAACCATCTCAAGGTGATGTCGACGACGGCACTCGATTTCACGGAAGGGCTGGGCACGTTCGATTTTTCAACCGATGCCGGGCAAGCCTACGGCACCAACGCCCAACGCAACCTCGGCGACGGTGCCTTTGGCCTCTGGAGTGGCGATGCCAATGCCAACGGTATGGTCTCGGCCTTCGACTTCCTCACCGCATGGCTCCCGCAAAACGGTACCGCTGGCTATCGTTCGGCAGACTTCAACCTGGACGCTTCGGTAACGGCCTTTGATTTTCTTCAAGAGTGGTTCGTTGCGAACGGACAGGCCAGTCAGGTACCGGACTAGGGGGTACCCACTCAGGTGATTTGCCGGTCAGGCTCGGAGAAATTGTTTACCAGCCAACTGACGTACGAGGCCCTTAAACTCCAGGCTCAATAAATAGACCAGTGCGGTAGAAACATCGAGACCGGTTTCGAGGCAGAGGGTGTCGATGGGGATGGGCGATGGCCCCAGCGCCATCCAGAGTTGTGCTTCAACCGGATTGAGGTCCAGCGGCAATGTGAGCGGATTCGGCTGCGCAACATCATCGGGTTCAATTTGAAGTTCTTCGAGGATCTGTTCGGCCGAGGTGACCAACCGGGCATGTCCATCTCGAATGAGCAGGTTGCCCCCCTCACCGGAAGGCTGGCCCAATGCGTGAGGAACGGCAAACACCTCGCGGTTTTGCTCCAGGGCCAACCGGGCTGTGATGAGGGCACCGCCTTCCGGGAAGGCCTCGGCCACCAACGTCCCCAGCGTCATCCCGCTGATGATGCGGTTGCGGCGCGGGAAATTAGGCGCATCCGGTGCGGCCCCCAGGGCATACTCGGAGACCAGTGCGCCTTGTTGCATGATGCGCCGGGCCAACCGAAGGTGTGTGGCAGGATAGATTCGATCCACCCCTGAACCCAGTACAGCCAGGGTACGGCCCCCGCCATCCAGCGCCCCTTCATGGGATGCGGCATCAATCCCATAAGCCAATCCACTAACGACCGTAATGCCCTGCTCGGCAAGGCTCCGGGCAAACGTGTAGGCCATTTGTTTGCCGTACGGCGTCGCCCGGCGCGTCCCGACGATCGCCACGGCCTGCCGGTCTTCGGCCTGCAACCGGCCACGCACCCACAACATGGCCGGTGGATCATAGAGGTGGCGTAACAACGCCGGAAAATCCTCGGCCCAGGCGGGGACCAACACCGCCTCGGCCTGCACGGCCCGGCGCATCTGCCGGTCTACCGCGTCAAACCCCTCAAACCGGGCAATCGCTTCTGCCGTCTGCCGACCAATCCCCGGCACCCTCGCCAGGACATACCCTGATGCTTCCAACACCGCCCCCGCCGAGCCAAAGTGTGCCACCAGCGCCCGAATCCGGGTGGGGCCGATGTGGGGAATGAAAGAAAGGGCAATGAGGGCGCGTTGCTCGCGGGCGAGATCCGCAGGAGGCATAGGCAAGACAGGAGAAAACGACGACGAAGGCCAACAATCTCTATTCCTTGCGTAAAAAGGCGGCCTTGTGCGCCACGTGCATCAGGATGGGGTTTTTTCGGCCTGAATGGCAGCCCACAGGGTTTCCTTGAGTTCTTCCAGCCCGATCCGTGCTACCGCGCTGATTGGGAAGACCTGAAGCGTGGGTGGGAACCCCATGTTGGAAGGATTGAGGGCTTTACGTTCTTCGGGCGGAAGCAGGTCTGTCTTGGACAGCACCACCAGCCGGGGCTTGTCCAACAGGTCGGCGTTATACGCCTCCAGTTCGTTTAACAGGGTATCGAACTCCGCTTTCGGATCTTCCGAGGTCATGGGTATCACAAACAGCAGAATGGCGTTGCGTTCGATGTGTTTCAGGAAACGAATGCCCAATCCTTTCCCTTCGTGTGCCCCCTCAATGATCCCCGGAATATCTGCCATCACAAAGGAGCGATAATCGGTACACGCTACCACACCCAGATTGGGGGTAAGTGTAGTGAAGGGATAGTCCGCCACTTTAGGCCGTGCGGCAGACAACGCCGTGATGAGGGTACTCTTGCCTGCATTCGGAAAACCGACCAACCCCACATCGGCGAGGAGTTTGAGTTCGAGGGTAACATTATACTCTTCTCCCGGCAACCCCGGTTGGGCATAGCGTGGGGCCTGATGGGTGGGGGATTTGAAATGGACATTGCCGCGCCCTCCCTTGCCGCCTTCGGCCAACACGAACCGGTCACCATCGGCCAGAACCTCGCCCAGGATGGCTTCGGTATCGGTGTCCCGTGCAACGGTACCGGGGGGCACCCGGATGATGATATCCAGTCCGTCTTTGCCCGACTTTTGTGCCCCCTGCCCTGCCGCGCCGTTTTTGGCGATGTGGTGCCGCCGATACCGCAGGTCCAGCAGGGTATACAGGTTACCATCGGCCTCCAGCATGACCGAGCCGCCCCGGCCCCCATCTCCGCCGTCCGGCCCCCCTCGGGGTTTGTATTTTTCCCGGCGGAAGGACACCGCGCCCGGCCCGCCGGAACCGCTGCGCACGGTGATGGTGACGTAGTCTACAAATTTCATATTTTGCCGATTGGGATCAGATGCCTTTACCCACGCATCGTATCCACCTGTAGGGACATGGCGTGCCATGTCCTGTACAATAACCAGGCACAACCTACAACCTACCGACGAAATCCCCAACCTATTGATGAAAGAAGTAATCGTGTACACCGATGGCGCGTGTAGCGGTAACCCCGGCCCCGGCGGCTGGGCGGCTGTGCTGCAATACGGGCTGGTGGAACGCGTGGTAAGTGGCGCAGCACCAGAAACCACCAACAACCGCATGGAACTGCAGGCCGCCATCGAAGCACTCCGTGCCCTGAAGGAACCGTGCCGCGTACGCCTCCACACGGATAGTGCCTATCTGGAACGAGCCTTCAACGATGGGTGGCTCAAGAACTGGGTACGCCGGGGATGGAAAAATGCGAAGAAGAAGCCGGTGGAAAACCGGGACCTGTGGGAAGAATTGCTCACATTAAGCCAGAAACACAAGATCCAATGGATCAAGGTTAAGGGGCATGCGGATGACGCGCTGAACAACCGGGTAGACGGCCTCGCCGTGGAAGCCATGAACGTAGGTAGGGGTTCTACGTTCTAGGTTCTACGTTTCTTGGTCCCATGGGGTCTGCCGAACGTAGAACGTAGAACGATCTTACTCAAAACGTGGGATTCAAGCGAAAGAGTAAGGTCGGGGTTTTGCTGTCGTAGGGGCCGTGGACGGGCCAGGCGAGTTCGAAGCGCATCCGGCGCTGGTCCAGCCCGATACCGAAGCCAGCGGCGGCCATAATGTCACCCGAGGCGATGGTTTGATCGGTATCGCCCACCCAACCGGCATCGGCAAAGACGAACAGTTGCAGGTCGGAGAACAGCAGGTCTACGTCGTCAAAGGCCAGTTCGGCATTGCCGAGGAACATCTTGTGGCCCCGGAATGCATTCTGCGGCAAAGCCCGGACCGAGCCGATCCCGCCCAGCGCAAAGGTTTTCTGAAACGGGGCCGTGGAGGTGGCATACCCCGCCCGACCCCGCAGGCTGAGGCCGGTATAGTGGCTGTTGCGCAGGTAGATACGCCCATCGGCGATGTAGCGGTTGAAATCGAAGTCACCCCCCAGGTCTTTGCCGCCCAGTTCGGCTTCGAGCTGCAGTGCAGCCCCATAGGGCATGCCATAGAGGTCACGTACATGTCCACTGCGCATCCGGAAGACTACCGATTGCATCCGGCCCTCGTCAATGGCTGGGTTTTCGCGGAAGCCATTGCCATCGAACAAGGACCAACTGGTGTTGCGCATCAGGCTTTCATAGTCGTCCACGCGGTAAGCCACGCCGAACACATTGTCGCGGCCCAATTGCTGTTTGGCATAGACCGTCCACCCTTCAATCTGGTAGTAATCCTGGTAATCTTCTTCTACAAAAAATGCAGCCAGGGCATTGCTCAGCGGGTCGATTTTCCAGAGGTCATTGGTGGCCGTATTGCGGTAATAGGCCCCACCGAGTTTAACCCCAAAATTATTGTAGTGGCCCCGATAGCCGGGTTGTACCTCGGCCCCGATCCGGTAGCGCCAGTCTTCAAGAGCAAAGGCATATCCGACCTGGCCATAGATGTGGCCCCGGTCCCAGTCGCCAATTTCAAGTGGAGGCACCCCAAAGCCCAAGACCAACCCTTCAACCCGGTTGTAGCGCACAGCGGGAAGAGCACGATACAGCGATTCAGCATAGAGGGGTGAATCTCCCAGGACCATTGCACCTTCCCAGGTGTGCCAGTCCCGGTCGTAGTCATGGTCGTGACGGCGAATCCGGCGTTGCACATCATCATGAATGGCTTCGGCGATATCCCGCTCGATGTATTCATCCATGCGGTCATCCTCCTCATCATCGTACCGATCCGCATCGCTGTGCCGACGGGAGGCTCCGTCAAAATCACCGGGCAGCAGGTAGCCGTCTTTGCTGCGGCGGGCAGAGTGGTCATAGGCCGTTGCGTTGCTACCGAGAGCATCGACGGCATCGGTGAGGCCGTCGAGTTGGTCGAGAATGTCGGCCAGTTGGGCGGCTTCAACATCGTCCTCGGCGGCGCGGGCTTTGCGCATCATGCGGCGGACGTGCCGTTTGAGTTTGCCGATGGCCGTGCGGAGGTGTTCGGCATCGTCCTGGTCCTGCTCCCATTCAATTTCCGCTGCCCCGAGCCCAACACGGCCCAGGGTTTCCTGGAGGACACCGCGCACGGTTTCCAGGGTGGATTGGACGATGGTCAGGTCAGACTCGGCACGGTCGCTCAACCGAAATTCTTGCGCAGAAACGGGGGCAACCAGAACACCAAGGAGCAGAAGAAAACAGGGCACAAAACGAGACATGAAACCCAGGGTTTGATCAGTGGAGGCGACCGTCGAATCCGTGGCGGCCGGCATTCGTTTGTCAGAATACGGATGCCTCCCTGGAAAGGTTACACCCATTTAGTGTTTACACTACCGCATCGCCCGTTCGATTTCTTCAGCAGTGTACGGCAAGCCGGCACTCATAACTTCATAGCCGGTTTCGGTTACCACGATCATGTCTTCCAGGTAATACGCGTCTGCACGGCCTCACGCTGCCAAATCCCTGGCCGGATCGTCCGAATCCCTTGAAGCAGCGCTGAAGCGGTTGCGGACAACGGTAACAGGACTTATCAACATTTTTATACAACTACGGGTTGACAAGGGCCTCATCTTGAACTATTATGGAAACGTTTCCATAAAAAAGTGGAACCGTTTCTCTTTCACATCCCTACGGCTGACCTTTCCTGATGAGCGTTACCATCAAAGATGTTGCGCGTTTGGCCGGGGTGGCCGTTTCGACGGCTTCCCGTGCGATGAACCATAGTGGTCCAGTCAGTTCAAAAACGAGAGAACGGGTAGAGGCTGCCGTGCAGCAACTCCAGTACGTACCGAACAGTACCGCCCGTAACCTCATTCAGCGCAAGGCACACACCTTCGGGGTGTTTCTGCCGCACCTGTATGGCGAGTTTTATTCCGAGGTCTTGCGCGGGATGGACCACGCGGCCCAGGAAGCCCATTACCAACTGCTCGTCTCCAGTTCTCATAGCGAACACAACGATGTCGAAACCGCCCTTAAAGCCGTGCGGGGCCGGGTCGATGGCATCATCCTCTTGTCCCCCTTTGCCAGCGAAGCCGAACTGTTGCAATGGTTTCCCAAACACTTGCCGATGGTACTGCTGCATTGTGACACCACAGATCTGGCTGTCGATGCGATCAATATCGACAATTTCGGGGGGGCCTATGCCATGACGCAACACCTGATCGGTCTTGGCCACCGGCGTCTGGCCATTTTCAAAGGACCGGCCACCAACTATGAGGCCAGGGAACGGTACCGCGGGTTTCACAAAGCATTGGCCGATAACGGCATTTCGGCCAACCCGGCCCTCGAATTTGAAGGCGAATTTACTGAGGAAACCGGATACTTAGCCGCCAAAGCCCTCCTGCAACAAGCCCCCTTGCCTACGGCCCTGTTCAGTTTTAACGATTCCATGATCGTCGGCGCCCTGGGGGTTTTCCGGGCCGCCGGCCTTCGCATTCCAGAAGACCTGGCCGTGGCCGGGTTTGACGACATTCCCAGTGTAAAGTACAGGCATCCGCCTTTAACAACGGTACGGGTCCCCATTTATGAAGTCGGCCGAAAAGCCGTCCAACGGCTGCTCTTCGCCATTGAACACCAAAACCAACATGCCCGCACACAGGAAGTGTTGCCCACCCAGGTGATGGTGCGCGGTTCCTGTGGCGCAAAACCACTACCTGCTACATAATTCACACCAAACGCTGAATCGGATTTATCCCCCGATCAGCCTATCATCATACCCAAACACACCACCCCGATGAAAAACAGCTTCGCTTTTTTAGGCCTCATCGCCCTGCTCCTCATTTCAAACCTGACCCCCGTCATGGCACAGCCTGTACGGAACGGCGTCGATGTGATCTGGGCCAGGGACATTGAAGGCAGTACCCTGACCCTGGACGGACAACTCACCGAACCCGAGTGGATGTCCGCCGAAACCCTGCAATTCCGGTGGAATGAAAACATGGGCTTCCCCGGCAGCGGTCAGAAAATCGAAGGCCAACCCGCCCTGGCCGAACCTTCCGACCCGCACGACGCGATGGTCTACATCCTCCGCGATGGCAACACCCTGTGGCTGGGCATGATGGCCCAGGACCAATCCGTCGGCGGCGGCCTCAGCCTGTGGAATTTTGATGGCATTATCATGTCCATCTTCGACCGCAGCCAGCGCCCGGATACGGTCAATCAAAACAACAACTTCTTTGCCAACGGTGCACACTCCGAATTCTTCTATACCTGGTGGAACCCGGCCGACACGACCGATACCGGCGACCCCACACCTGGCATCGAAGCCCGCCTCTTCGGAGACTATGGCGTCGGCTTTAACGAAGGCAATTCCGGCGACCGCGGCGGGGCCCGCAACCCGGACGTCTGGGATGCCCGTGCGACCGTAGACGGCGTCGTCAATGACGATTCCCACGGCAACGACAACGGCTACACGATGGAAATGCGCATCGACCTCGGTGCGATGGGCTATGACTTTAGCCAGGCCGATGGCGACGTCGTACCCTTCAACATTGCCGTACAGGACGATGATTTCAGTTGGCCGGAAAACCCGGACACCTCCTTCCTGTCCCGCGTCTGGTGGCAAAACCAGTGGGGCAACAACTTTAATGAAGGTGTCGCCTACATGCACGGCAACGATGCCGTAACCATCAGCTCCGGCGATGCCCCCGAAGTGACCCAGCCCGAATTCACCGTCCCGAGCATTGGCGGCTTCGATGCCCCGACCATCGACGGCGCCCTGGATGAGGACATGTGGGCTGCCTCTGCGCCGATCTTCAACTTCGGCTACCAAGCGTCCAATGCCGACCTCATGGAAGGCAATCCTGGTGCCCTCGCCCCGTACCACGTCTCCTGGTTCGACCCTGACATCAACGGCGACGGTCGGGCTGCAGCCGTCGTTGACAATAACCCGGGCCGGTTCCATATGGCCTTTGAAGGCAATACCCTCTTCATCGGCCTCGACACCGATGATCAGGCCGTAAGTGGCTTCACCTCCGAAGGCGGGCGCGACGGCTTCCGCATCACGATGGCCCGCATGGACACGATGGCCAACGACGGATCCACACTCAACAAACAATTTGATTTCCTGATCGACTCTACAGGCGTGGTTCAAGGCAGCAATGATGCCTTTGATGCCCTGGCAGACGGCTCTATCGTAGCTGGTGCTTCCCTGAAAGGGACTTCCACCGTCGCCGACCCGACCGATGTGGACGAAGGGTACCAGATTGAAGTGGCCATCGACCTCGTACAGGCCCTCGGCTATGCCTCCTCGGCCGGCAAGGTAGACGACCCGCGTATCTGGATTGCCCTGAACTTCTTCGATGGAGACTTCTTCGAAGACGCCGCCGCCAGCTACGCCAACCGGACCTGGATCGTTGGTGAACGGGGCGATGGTGCTTCCCTCTACGGCTACCTGAACAGCGAAACAGCCGTTGCCAACGAAGCGGAAACCGAACTGCCCGCTTCCATCCGCCTCCTGGGTAACTACCCGAACCCGTTCAACCCGTCGACGCGCATCCAGTATGTCCTCCCGCAAGCCGGGAACGTCACGCTGGAACTCTTCGACGTGCTGGGCCGCAACCTGATGACTCTGAACCCCGGCCTGCAAAGCGCCGGCGAACAGGTCTTTACGTTTGAAGCCAACGGATTGGCCTCGGGCACCTACCTGTATCGCATTGCCGTGGAAACGGTTAGCGGCAACGTGTCCCGCAGCCAGGTCGGCCGGATGATTCTATTGAAATAATCCCCAATCTCGTTTCCCCCAACAAACGGCGTGCGGGTTACCGCTGCGTGAGACCCGCACGCCGTCCCTAGCCTTCGACACCATGAGGCTCCGTATCTGGCTTCTGCTGCCCTTGGTGTGCCTGCTCGGCACGCAACATGCTTCAGCCCAAACCGGAAAACTGGCCGGGACCGTGCTGGATGCCAACGGCGAACCGGCCATCGGCGCAACGGTCCTCGTCCAGGGTACCACCCTCGGAGCCGCGGTCGATTTTGAAGGCGACTATGCCATTCTGCAAATTCCGTCCGGTACCTACAATGTCCGGTTCAGTAGCATCGGCTTTCAGACCCAGATTATTGAAGGCGTCCGCATCTCCTCCAACCGCACCACCAACCTTGACGTGACCCTCCAGGAAGATGTCATCGAAGGCGAAGAGGTGATCGTCACAGCCGAAAAACCCGTCGTAGACATCACCCTGACCTCCTCAATGGCCACGCTCACCCAGGAAGACATCGAAATCCTGCCGGTGCAAAACCTGGACGACATCGTCAACCTCCAGGCCGGCGTGGTGGATGGGCATTTCCGGGGAGGACGCTCCGGCGAGGTGCAGTATCAGGTGGACGGCGTCTCGGTCAACAACCCGTTTAACAACGAATCCTCGCTTAAACTGGACCGCTCCGTGCTGCAAGAAGTCCAGGTCATCCAGGGCACCTTCGATGCCGAATACGGCCAGGCCATGAGCGGCGTGGTCAATGCGGTGCTTCGCAGCGGAGACCGCGACCGCTACCGGTTCTCCGCCGAAGTCTATGGAGGTGATTTCTTCAGCCCCGGCAACGACTCGGTCGTCGTCTTCAACCGGTTCGATGGCGCACAGGAGGTAGCCCTCTTTCCGTACATCACCGAGGTCAGCCCGGATGCCCGGCAAAACTACCAACTCAGCCTCAGTGGGCCGATGCCGGTTCTGCCCAACACCACGTTTCTGATTAACGCCCAGCGATTTATCAACCGGGGCCACCTGATGGGGCAGCGCGTGTTCGTTCCAACGGACTCCGCCGATTTCGAACGCCAGATTTTCAACGGCTCCGGGGACGGCGCGCTCGTTCCCATGGGCACCAGCACCGAATGGGCCTGGCTGGGCAAACTCTCCAACTACTCCCTGCCCAACATCCAACTGGATTACCAGTTCATCACCAACCGCATCAAGCGCCGCCCGTATTCGCACAACTTCCGGTTCAACCCGGACGGTACGAAGGTCCAGCGTCAGTTTTCCATCGTCCACGGTCTCGACTGGACCCATACCCTCTCGAACCGGCTCTTCTATGAAATGAGCCTGCGGCACAACTACTTTGATCTCGAGGATTTCAAGTACGAAGACGTTCGAGACCCGCGCTACTTCGAGGCCGGCCAACCCCGCGGTGATGCCAATTTCCTGGAAGGCGCGATTGTGCAGGGCGTGGACCTGGGCCGCTTCGTACAACGCACCAACTCGCTGGTTGCCAAAGGGGCCATCACCAGCCAGTTGACCAAAATCCACCTTCTCAAGGCCGGGTTTGAGTGGCAGTTTTCGGACCTAGACTTCGGGGTACCCGGCCAGATTCGGCCTGTGGTCATCGACGGCATTCAGCAACTCGGCGTGATCGAAGACACCCTCGGAGCCGAAGTCATCAACTTCAAACCCCTGCAAGGGGCTTTCTTCCTGCAAGACCGGATGGAATGGCGAGACCTGCGCATCCGGGCCGGATTACGGTTTGAATACTTCGATGCCAATGGCCAGGTCCCAAGCGACCTCCAAAACCCGGCCAATGCCATTACCGGTGCCCCTGAAAGTCGGCAACTGGACACCACGGCCAAACTGGCCCTTGCACCGCGTCTGGGCGTCTCATTCCCGATCCTGAACCGGGCCTCCATGTTTTTCTCCTACGGGCACTTTTACCAGTTGCCCGGCCTGGGTCAGATGTTCTCGAACGCCGACTATACCATCCTGCGCGACCTACAGGCCGGGGCCGTCAGCTATGGCGTACTCGGCAACCCGGACCTCGAACCTGAATTTACGGTCCAGTACGAGTTCGGGTTTAAGTCGGAGCTGACCTCTTTTCTGGGATTGGACCTGAGCCTGTTTTACAAAGACGTCCGGGATCTGCTGGGGGTAGAATTCGTCCAGACCTACACGGCTGCCGAATACGCCCGGCTGACCAACATTGACTTCGGTGGGGTACGCGGCTTTACCCTGGCCCTGGACCAGCGCCGCCTCGGCAACCTGAGTACCTCGCTGGACTATACCTTCCAGCGGGCCGTCGGGAACGCGAGTGATCCCCGGGAAACGGCCAACCGGGCTGCTGCCGGTGAAGACCCACGCCCCCGGCAGGTACCCTTCAACTGGGACCAGCGCCATACCCTGAATGGCTCCGTCGTCTTTGCTGATCCCAATAACTATGCCCTCACCGGCATCCTCAAGTTTTCGAGCGGCCAGCCCTATACGCCGTCACTCAGTACCGGCTTCGGCGCCGACCTCGAAGCCAACTCAGGCCGCAAGCCTACGAGCGTGATTGTAGACCTCCGGGCCGAGAAATTCTTTACGCTGGGCGGCCTCCAGTGGACCGGCTTTATGCGGGTGTTCAACCTGTTCGATCAACACTACCGAAACGGCTTTGTCTATTCCGACACCGGCAGCCCCTATTACACCCTGCTGCCCGCCCAACAGCGGAACCCCAACCCCAACCGGCTCTTCCCGCCGCGCCGCATCGAGATTGGATTTTCGTTACGGGGGGCATTTGGAAGACAATAATCGAATGCTAAACACGCCTGTCGTTCTCGGCTCATGCCATCGCGAACCCCGAAGCGTAGCGAGGGGTGTAGCAATCTCATTGCGGGCACCTGCGCTCGAAATGAGACGGCCACGTCAGACCCGTTCGGGCCTTCCTCGCCGTGACACGAGGATAAACCTCTACTGTACTATTTTAACCTTGCAACGCTACCTATACCTTCCCCTCCTGCTCGTCGGGCTACTCTGGCCAGTGATGCTGCATGCGCAGGAATTACAGCCCGTGGTACCGCCCGAATTACGGGGCCGGATTGATCAGGAGCGCATCGGTACGCACGATGCCAACCGGATGCGGACCCAGTTCTACAACTACGGGATGGTAGGAGATTTTCAGGTCAACCCGGACCTGAGCATCTTCCACTCCGTCGAGGTTCCTAAAGGGACCGGCACCAATTATTCGGATGGGGTCACCCCCTTTGTGTTGGCACGCGTCGACCAGGAAAACGGCCGGGAAGCCTACATCATGGAAACCGGCTACCGGGAACGGCAAGCCCGAAGCCCGCTGTCCAGCCGCATCATGCGCTTCGAACCGAGGCCCGGCTATGTGCAGGTCGATCCCGGCATCAACCAGGGCCGCTCCATCGCCGTCAGCAACGACCCGCGCACGTGGCCGGACTGCTGGATCGACAAGGAAAACGACCCGGACGATCCGGGCTGGTGTGGAAGCTGGAACGGCTTCTTCGGCAAACGCCCCAATGCCGACCAGGAATCGTTTTTTGTGATGGACGACAACTTCTACGATGCCTGGCAGTTTTGGCCTGACGACCGGGACCGTACCCGGCGCGGCCTGGGGCTACGGGTGGAAGTCCGCGGCTTTCAATGGTCGAACCCTCAGGCCCAGAACGTGATCTTCTGGCACTACGACATTGTCAATGAAAGTACCACTTCTTATGACGATATCGTCTTCGGCCTGTACATGGACTCCGGCGTGGGCGGCTCGGCCCAATCCTGTGACGGCGTGGCCGAAAGCGATGATGACAACGCCTTCTACAACGTCGACTTCGGCCTGAACCTCGTTTACACCTGGGACAAAGGCGGACGCGGTGTAAACCTGAGCAGTAACTGCGCCGAAACCGGCTACCTGGGCTACGCCTACCTCGAAACCCCCGGCAACCCCTTCGACACCACCGATAACGACGGCGACGGCATCCTGGACGAAAAACGTGACGGCGGCCCGGGCCAATTGATCGAAGGACAAGACGCCATCCGGGCCTACGTCCAAAGCAACTACGGCCTCGCCGACTTTGAAGCCTTCTACGGCCCCCTCCTCGAACGACCGGCCTACATCGCGGGCACATGGTGGACCGGCGATGAAGACATGGACTGGCTCGCCGAATTTAACGACACCGGCGCCGACGGCATCTTCGCCGACGACGATAACCCGCCGGACACCGGGGAAGGCGACGGCATCCCCACCCCTGGTGAAGCCAACTTCGACAATGTGGACATTAACGAGTCCGACATGATCGGCCTGACGGGGTTCAAGATGAACCGCATCCGGGCCGGGGCTGGCGCACCCAGTTCCGAAACGGACAACGTGATCTTCTTCATGAACGAACGCGAATGGCCGCTTCGACTCTATAATCAGTTCACCGATCCTGACCCCAACGTGCGATTCGATAATGCCCTGGTCCTCAACTATAACATCGGCTTCCTGTTTGCCTCGGGGCCGTTCCGGTTAGAGGCCGGACGGCGCGAACGGTTTAGCCTGGCCCTGGCCTACGGTGATGACCTGCTGGAACTCGAAGAAACCGTTGAAACCGTCCAGGCCATCTACACGGCCAATTACCAGTTTGCCACCCCCCCACCACAACCAACCCTGCAAGCCTTCGCGGGCGACGGCTTCGTGACGCTCTCCTGGGACAACGCCGCCGAAAAGGGCGTGGACCCCGTAACCAACCGCAACGACTTCGAGGGCTACCGCATCTACCGCGCCACAGACCCCAACTTCCTGGACGCGCAAGACGTGACCAATGCACGCGGGACCGGCCCGTTCGGCAATGGTCGACCGCTGGCCCAATTCGACTTGGAAAACGACATCCAGGGCTTCTCGAATATCACGGTGCAGGGCAACGCCTACTGGCTCGGCGAAGACTCCGGTGTGACGCACACCTTCACCGACTCCACGGTGACCAACGGCCAGACGTATTACTACGCCGTCACGGCCTATGACCGGGGCGCGGAGGAATTCAAGTTCTTCCCTTCGGAAAACGCGATTGCCATTTCCCGAACCCCACGGGGGGGCACAATCCTGCCCCAAAATGCGGTAGAAATCCGGCCCAACCCCCCTGTGCCAGGCTACGTTGCTGCCGAGGTGGACAACAACGCCGTGACCCACCTCGAAGGCGATGGCACAGGCACCGTGCAGTTGGCCGTACAAAACTCGGTACTGGTTCCGAACGACCACCTGTTCCGCATCGACTTTCAGGCCCTCGCCGACAGCATCCGCGCCCAGAGCTATAGCCTGACCAACACGACCACCGGCGAAGTCCTGTTCGAAACCGGCCTGGACCTGGATGGCCGGGGGATTGGCCCCATCGGCTCGGGCCTGTTGCCGATTATCGATACCCCGCCAACGGTCGAGGTCGATTCCATCCATACCGGTTTTACCTCCGGCAATGCCAACGTGGCGGTAAACGTGCGCTACGCCGAGACCTTACCCATCAACCTGCGTCGGCCCGGCTTCCCGGAAAACATCACGCTGACCTTTGATGATGCGCCGCTGGACACCTCTCGTGCGGCCATTGGTGCACCAGCCATTCCGGCGCGGTTCAAGGTGGTCACCAACGAGACCGGGATACAACTTGAATTCCGTTTTCGGGATGTCGATGAAGACCAGACCCTGAGCGCCGAAGGGGAATACATCGAAATCCTGACCCCCGAGGCCGAGGAGTCTACCCGGCTCCGCCCCACCTGGCGCATCGACGTTGACCCCGAACGCACGCCGGATGCCGTCGATCCCCCCGGCTCCGGCGATGTGTTCACCCTGGCTGTCCATAAACCACTCGGCACGGCGGACGTATTCACGTTCACCTCGCGCGGGGCATATGTGGATGATGCTCTGGCAGAACGTGCGTTTGACGACACAGCCCCGTATGTGGTACCCAACCCCTATGTGGCCTCCGCCAGCTTTGAACCCGAACGGTTTGCCGTGAGCGGACGGGGGGTACGCCGCTTGGAATTCCGGGCCATTCCAGCCGGGAGTACCATCCGTATCTACACGGTGCGCGGGGAGTTGATTCAAACCCTGTTCCACGACGGCGGCACCACCGGCATGGTCCCCTGGAATTTGAGGTCAAAAGACAACCTTGAAGTGGCCCCCGGCCTGTACATCTTCCACGTAGATGCCGGAGCGCTGGGTAAATCCACCGGCAAATTTGCCATCATCAAATGAGTTTACGCAGGTTCTTCCGATGAATCGCCTTTTCCAGATGATCGCCCTGCTGTTCCGTTTCGCGACCCGGTTACGTCCGGATCATCAGGCCCAAACACGGACACGACATGTCGTGTCCCTACGGAATTGGTTTCAACGCCCCAGATCAACCCAAATACGGGATTGGTTTCAACGTTGGGGACCACCCCGCACGTCGCACGTCGCACATCGCACATCGCACCTGATATGCCTTCTGCTTTTACTTCCGGCGGCTGTGGCGCTGGGGCAGACGAAGGTCGGCACCACGGTCGGGCAATTTCTATTGATTGAACCCGGCGCCCGCACGGCCGGGATGGGCAATGCCGGTGTGGCAACCTTCGACGACCTGATGGCTGCCTACTACAACCCCGGTGCAGCCGGGTACAGGACGGGCTCCGGTGTACAGTTTACCCACAGCCGATGGCTGGCCGAGATCGAATACAATTACGGCATCGCCGCCGTAGGTTTCGGCACCGGCAACACCTTCCTCCTGACCGTCACGACGCTCAACTCCGGTGAAATCGACGTCCGCACCGTTGATCAACCCCTGGGTACCGGTGAGCGCTACACCGTCAGTAACCTTGCATTGGGACTGGGCTTTAGCCGCCGCGTAACGGACCGCTTCTCGGCAGGCATTCAGGTGAAACTCATTCAGGAAACCATCTGGCACAGTCGGCTAAGCGCCACGGCCCTCGATCTCGGCGTGCTCTACGAACTGCCCTTCCGCGCCCACATTGGGGCCAGCATCTCGAACTTCGGCACCCGAGGTACCTTCGACGGGCGCGACCTCCGCATCCGGTTCGACCAGGACCCCGGCCGGTTCGGGGACAACAGCAGCTTGCCTGCCGCGTTGGAAACAGAAGACTTCCCGTTACCCATCTTCTTCCGCGTTGGCATTGGCTTTCCCGTGGATCTGGGGGCCAACAACCAACTCAAGCTCGCTGTGGATGCGTTTCACCCGAGTGACAACACCGAGAGCGTGAGTTTGGGGGGCGAATGGGGCTTCCGGGACCTCTTCTTCGCCCGCGCCGGGTACCAGAACCTGTTTCAGGACGATAGCGAAATGGGCCTGACTCTCGGTGGCGGCCTGAAATACCGGACGGCCGGGCAGCATGTTCGGTTTGACTACGCCTGGGTCGAACACGAACGCATCGGCAACACCCACCGCTTTACCCTCGGCCTGGATTTTTGAGCGCTTTGCAGGGTTGCCTATCAATGAGAGGAAATAGATTGACGCGTGTTGCGTGAACGCACAACGTGATGTTATGCCCAGCATAGGGTCTTGCTGTGATTCAAACCGCTATTGCGGGTCGAAAGCCCCAGGCCTAAATCACGCAACACGCACCGCCGGGTACCGGCGGACGCATCACGCTATGCTCATACTTATCATCATATCATTCCTTTGTTATCCGCTTCTCGCCCAGGGCCAATCCCCTCCCCAAGGCCTCGTCACCCGTGCCGGAGATACCAGCGTGATCATCAACTGGGAAGCCGTCCGGGAAGCCGATCTCCTCGGCTACCGGGTCTATAAGGCCGAGGACCCCAATGGCCCGTTTGTGTGGGTGCGCGGCTTCACCCTCGCCGACCCCTACTATGTCGATTTCGATGTCACCAACGGCACCACCTACTACTACACCGCCCGTTCCGTCAACCAGGCCCGCGAGGAAAGCACGGATTCCAACATGGGCATCGCCCAGCCAGACACCCTGGACGATGAAGCCTTCCTGGACCTCGTCGCCCAGACCGCCTTCGACTACTTCTGGTTTGAAACCAACCCGGACAATGGCCTCGTTCGGGACCGGTCCCGCCGGGGGTCCACCTCCAGCATCGCCGCCGTCGGCTTTGGACTCTCCGCCCTGACCGTGGGCGTAGACCGGGGCTGGATCAGCCGGGAGGCCGTACGCGAACGCGCCCTGACCACACTGAATTTCTTCTGGAACAGTCCGCATGGCCCCGAAGCCGATGCCACGGGCTACCAGGGTTTTTATTACCATTTCCTGAACATGGAGACCGGGCGGCGCAGCGGCAACGCGGAACTCTCCACCATCGACACGGCCCTGCTGATGGGCGGGGTCCTGCACGCCAAAGCCTACTTCGACCAGGACGACCCCGATGAGGCCCGTATCCGTGCCCTTTCGGATTCATTGTTTAACCGGGTCAACTGGCAATGGGCCTCGCCGCGTCCACCACGCGTCAGCCACGGCTGGCGACCCGGCCCAGGGTTTCTACCCTACGACTGGGGCGGCTATAACGAGGCCATGTTGATCTACATCCTGGCCCTTGGCTCACCCACCTACCCCATTCCTGAAGCGGCCTGGACAAGTTGGGTCAGCGGCTACCGGTGGCAAACCCATTATGGCCGGTCGTTTGTGGTTTTCCCACCGTTGTTCGGCCACCAGTACACCCACATCTGGATCGATTTTCGGGGGATTCAGGACGCGTACATGCAAGGCAAGGGCATCGACTACTTTGAAAACTCCCACCACGCCACCCTTGCCAACCGGGACTATGCCATCGAAAACCCGCAGGGTTGGCAGGATTACGGCCCAAACATCTGGGGTCTGACCGCTTCGGACATCCCCACCGGCTATCGCGCCCGTGGGGCTCCGCCGGCCCAGAACGACGACGGCACCATTGCCCCGACAGCCGCTGGCGGCTCATATGCCTTCACCCCTGATGAATCCCTGGCCGCCCTCCGGGCCATGTACGATACCTACCGCGAAAAACTCTGGGGACCGTACGGCTTTCGGGATGCCTTCAACCCAACCCAAAACTGGTTCGACCGGGACCACATCGGTATCGATCAAGGACCCATCGTGCTGATGATCGAAAATGGCCGCACCGGAAGCATCTGGAGGCACATGATGACGCTGGATGTCATTCAACGCGGCCTAGAACGGGCGGGCTTCGTTCAGGCCGGCACTGGTAGCGCCGTTCCTGAAGTATCGGAGCAATTCAACATGGAAGCCGCCTACCCGAACCCATTCACCCAGACGCTTTATATCCCGTACCAACTCGCCCAACCAACATGGGTCCGCGTGACGGTTCATGATGTATTGGGCCGGTTGGTGGAAACCGTTGTGGATGACACCGTACCAGCGGGGGCACATGTGGTGTCCTGGCAAGTCTCGGATACAGTACCGGCGGGATCTTATTTCTACACCTTACACCTCGGCACCACGCGCCACACCCGCATGGCCGTTCGGTTGCCGTAACGGCGAGACCTCCATGGTTCCCTTGATTTCTCCTCGCAAGCTCACCCTGGCCCTTGGGCTGTGTCTGTATAGTTTTTCCGGTTTTACATACGCCCAATCCCTGCCGATGGAGACGTTTGTGGATTCGCTACTCGGGCAGATGACCCTCGAAGAAAAGCTGGGGCAGTTGGCCCAATACCGAGGCGAGTGGAACAACACCGGCCCCCGCATGCCTGCAGGCAAGGATGAAGACGTTCGTGCCGGTCGGGTGGGCTCCTTTCTGGGCATTCACGGCGCAGCCTACACCCGTGAGGTACAACGCATTGCCGTTGAGGAATCACGGTTGGGCATTCCCCTGCTGTTTGCACACGATGTGATTCACGGCTTCCGCACCACCTTTCCGGTGCCCCTGGCCGAGGCTTCCAGTTTTAACCCGGCCCTCGCCGAAGAAAATGCCCGATGGGCGGCGTTGGAAGCTACCGCACACGGCCTGCACTGGACGTTCGCACCGATGGTAGACATTGCCCGAGACCCCCGGTGGGGGCGCATCGTAGAAGGCACAGGCGAAGACCCCTACCTCGGCTCGGTATTCGCTGCGGCAAAAGTGCGCGGGTTTCAGGGCACCGACCTGACGGCCACCCACACCATGCTGGCCTGCGCAAAACACTTCGCTGCTTACGGCGGAGCCGAGGGCGGGCGCGATTACAACACAGTAGATATTTCAGAGCGAACCCTGCGGGAAATCTACCTTCCACCCTTCCACGCCGCTGTGGACGCAGGCGTCGAGACCCTCATGGATGCTTTCAACGATGTGGATGGCGTGCCCGCCCATGCCAACTCGTTTTTGATGGAAGATGTGCTACGTACCGAGTGGGGCTTCGACGGCCTCGTCGTGAGTGATTACACCGGCGTGCTGGAACTCATCCCCCACGGCGTTGCCGCAGACCGGGGCGATGCGGGTCAACTGGCCCTGGAAGCTGGGGTGGACATGGACATGGTCAGCGGGATCTACATTCAGGATTTACCGGAACGGGTCCGCTCCGGCCAACTCAATGAGGCCGTCGTCGACCGAGCCGTGCAGCGGGTGTTGCGGGCCAAGTATAAACTCGGTCTGTTCGAAGACCCCTACCGCTACAGCAACATAGACCGGGAAGCAGCCCTTACGCTGACAGCCGAAATGCGGCAAAAATCGCGCACGGCAGCACACCAAAGTATGGTGCTGCTGAAAAATGCCCCGGCAGACAGCGGCTCTGGTGCCCTCTTGCCGCTCGCTAAATCCCTGAACCGCATCGCCGTAATCGGGGCACTGGCAACGGATGCCCGGTCGATGCTTGGCGGTTGGGCCGCTGCCGGACGGGCAAGCGATGCGATTACCATCCTTGACGGCATCAAAGCCGCCGCAGGCCCCCATACGGAAGTCGTCTATGCCGAAGGTGTACCCGTTGAAGCCCACAATCTGGAAGGCATTCCGGCCGCCGTAGCCGCTGCCGAAAACGCCGACGTGGCCATCCTGGTATTGGGTGAACACCACGACATGAGCGCCGAGGCCCGCAACCGGACCTCGCTGGACCTCCCCGGCCTACAGCGCGAATTGGCCCAGGCGATATATGCCACTGGCACCCCGGTTGCTGCTGTGTTGGTCAACGGCAGGCCCCTGTCCATTCCCTGGCTGGATGCCCATGTCCCTGCCATTCTGGAAACCTGGTTTTTGGGTGTAGAAATGGGTCATGCCGTGGCCGATGTACTGTTTGGAGACATCAACCCGAGTGGGAAACTGCCGGTGACGTTCCCGCGGACGGTCGGGCAAGTGCCCCTGTATTACAACCACGAAAACACAGGCCGTCCACCGGCCCCCAACAACCGGTATACCTCCAAATACATCGAAACCCCGTGGACCCCGCTGTACCCGTTCGGACACGGCCTGAGCTATACCACCTTCCGCTACGAAGCACCCGCCCTGAGCCATACCATCATGCAACCCCGCGATACCCTCACGGTAAACGTCCGCGTCACCAACACGGGCTCCCGTGCCGGGACGGAAGTGGTACAATTGTACCTGCAAGATGAAGTCGGCAGTATCACACGCCCGGTCAAGGAACTGCGCGGGTTTGAACGCCTCACCCTGGAACCCGGCGAAACCCAAACGGCTACGTTTACCCTCACCGCCGAAGATCTGCGTTTTTACAACCGGGACATGAAACAGGTCGTTGAGCCGGGGTTTTTCAAGGTTTATGTTGGCGGTAGTTCAGCCGATGTACAAACTCAGCGTTTTGAAGTCCGATAATATCATCAGTTCATGGAAATGGCTTCATACCGGGCTGATACGCAGCCCTCGTGTCATCGCGAACCTCGGCGAAGCGCCGAGTATCGGCGCCAGGGGTGTGGCGATCCCATATCACGCAGATCGCCATGACAACTTGCATAGTCACTTCAATGAACCCATATCACTATCCGAAATCCAATCCATCACATGCAAAAGACCTTCCTGATCGCCTTTATTGGGCTGAGTGTTTTTTCCGCCTGTAGCACCCCCCAACTGCTGACGGCTCCTCCTGAAGCGCCACCTGTAGAAACGGCAACCGTTACGGAGACCGTGCCACTTTCGACGTATGATGTGTTTCTGGATTCGGTACAGGTACGGACCTTTAACTTTTTCTGGGAAACCACCAACCCTGAAAACGGTCTGGTACCGGACCGCTGGCCGTCGCAGCCGTTTTCCAGCGTGGCCGCCATTGGTTTTGGCCTCTCGGCGTATGGGGTCGGAGTAGAACGTGGGTACATCACCCGTGCGCAGGCCCGGCAACGCACCCTCACGACGCTCAGATTTCTCTGGGAGGCCCCGCAGCATGCCGATCCGCTGGATGTGACCGGGTACCGGGGGTTCTACTATCATTTTCTGGACATGAACACCGGCTATCGGTTCCGGACCACCGAACTCTCCACCATCGACACGGCCTTATTGATGGGGGGTGCGTTGTTCTCACAGTCCTATTTCGACCGCGACCATCCCGAGGAAGCCCAGATCCGCGCCTATGCCGATTCCCTGTACCGGCGCGTCGAATGGGACTGGGCGGTGGTGCGTCCCCCCGGCATTATGATGGGCTGGCGGCCCAACCGGGGGTTTCATCACCTGGAGTACAACGGCTACAACGAAGCCATGATCTTGTACCTCCTGGCCCTGGGATCGCCCACGTACCCGGTCTCCGCCGAGGCCTGGACGGAGTACACCGACACCTACGAATGGGCAAATTTTTACGGCCAGGAACACGTCAACTTTGAGCCTTTGTTCGGGCATCAATATTCCCATGTGTGGGTGGATTACCGTGGGATTCAGGATGCCTACATGCGAGAAAAGGGCATCGACTATTTTGAAAACTCGCGACGGGCCACCCTTTCCCAGCGTGAATACGCCATCGACAACCCGATGGGCTGGAAGGACTACGGCCCAGACGTCTGGGGCCTCACGGCCTCGGACGGCCCAGGTGGGGGACTACAAATGTACAACGGTGAGGAACGGCGATTTATGACTTACTCGGCCCGAGGCGCAAGTGCCCGCCGCATCCGAGACGACGGCACCCTGGTGCCCACGGCTGCCGGCGGTTCGGTGCCCTTCGCGCCGGAAATTACCCTCCCGGCCCTCCGTGCTATGGTCAAACGGTACGGCACCTCGCTTTTCCGGGAATACGGCTTTGTCGATGCCTTCAACCCGTCCTTTACCTTTCAAGATGCCCAGATCCGGCACGGCCATGTGGAAGGCGAAAAAGGCTGGTTCGATGACGAATACCTGGGCATCGACCAGGGGCCGATTTTGTTGATGATCGAAAATTACCGAACCGGGTTGATCTGGGACGTGATGAAACGCAATCCGTACATCGTGCGCGGCTTGCGTCGGGCAGGGTTCAAAAATGGCTGGCTGGATGAAACCCCTGAGGCCCGACACCCCACCTGGCCCACCCGTGATACCCCCGGCACACAACAGGACGATTTTGAGGCCGAGATCATCGTACTGGGTTCCTCAACAGCCGAAGGCGTGGGGCCCAAAGTACCGCACAACACCTGGTTTAACCGGTTCTATGCCTATGCCGACTCCGCCGCCCCGGCCATCCGGATCCGTAACCTAGCACGGGGTGGATACACCACCTATCACCTGCTCCCCACCGGCACGGAAGCGACCCTCCCTGACCGGCCCACTCCTGATTCCACACGAAATATCACGGCGGCTCTCGAACGGAAGCCCAAAGCCATTATCATTAACTTGCCGTCAAACGATACAGCGGCAGGCATCCCGTTGAAAGAACAGCAACAGAATTACGAACGCATCATAGGCGCTGCCGAAGCCGCCGATACCGAAGTGTGGATCACCACTACACTACCTCGGGACCTGGACGGCCAGGGTCGGCAGGCATTGATGCACCTGCGGAATTGGATATTTGAACGATTTGGAACACGTGCCATAGACATCTGGACCGGCCTTTCCACCGAGGAAGGCCGTCTGGCTCCGCCCTATCGTTCCGGCGATAACCTTCACCTGAACGACGCCGCGCACGACCTCCTGTTTCAACGCATCCGGGCCGCCGAAATCCTGGAATATGTACGTGCTCGCCGGTAAAAACACATGTGGCGTTCAATCACCAATGCCCAATTCTCTGGTCTCGAACGTTGAGCAGATCAATCCAGGCCTGGCGCACTACATCGGGGTGAAAAATGCGTTCGAAGCGCCGCCGTGCACCAATGGACAGTTCCAGCCAGTGGTCGTAGGGCAACAACCGTTCTACAGCATCGGCGATGGCCTGTGGATTTTGCCTGGGAATGAAGTAGGCCTCCTGCCCTTCGTTGACCATTTCGGGGATGCTGGCATGGCGCGTGGTGATGACGGGCGTGCCCGCATTAAGCGCTTCGATGATGGAGAGGGGCTGTGCTTCCGTAGGGTAATACGTGGGCAGCAAAAACACGTCGGCTTCCCGAAAGAATTGTTTGACCTGATGCCGGCGTGACACCCCGCCGTGATGGGTAACGAGGTCTTGGAGTCCGTGGCTGGCAACGTGGTCGTTAAAATCGGCCTCATCCCGTTTGGACTCCCAGCGCCCCACAAAATCAGCCTCGACGCGGTGCCCGCTATGGTGCAACAGGCTGACTGCTTGCAACACATCCTGATAGCCTTTTGAGGGGGTCATGTTGCTCAAGTAGAGCAACCGGAGGGCCGGGCGTTCCCGGCGCTGGATTTGTTTGGTTTCAACTTCGACATCTGTAAAGAAAACGGCTTCATCCACGGTATTGGGTACAATAAACCGTTTTTCCATGGGTATGTAGGGGGCACACCGATTGGCCAACTGCTGGGTATTGAACACAAATCCGTAGAGCTGTTTCACCATGAGCCGGGCCGAAAGCGCCGTCAGGGGGCGGCTGAACAGCTGGTTGAAGTTACCCCAATGCACAATAGCGTAGGTTTGGATGTGCGTCCGCAAAGCAGGCAGAATGGTAAGCCGGTCCCGAAGATGACCAAAAATAGACGGGGAGATGGAAGCCCACAACACGGGCACATCCAGCGTTTGCTTGAGTCTTTCGCGCAGTTCTCGCCGCCGGTTCAGGTAATGCTGCACCTTTGTGGTGCTCATCTGAACATCGGATTCGGCAAACTCCGAATCGCCGGTCGAGAAATTGACCCGGTGTACTTCAGATGCGGTTTCGAGCAAACGGGCCAACCTCAGGGTGGCCATCGACTGGCCGTCTAGCGGCGGAGGAAAACGCCCGATTACAAAGGTGGCCTCGTGCATAGAAATGGGTTAATCAGGTACCTGGGATTGTGTCCCGTTGGCCGGTAACCAGACCAGAAGCATATCAAAAGCCGTCGTAGACCCATTCATGTTATAGTCACTAAGGAGATACCCGCCTGAACCATTATCCGGCAACCAGACCTGAATCATGTCAAAAGCCGTAATCGCTTCATCCAGCGTACCGTCCCCGCCAATCATACCAAATACATCCGGGCTGCTCGCGATCTGGACCATCGGGTTGACCCCAAAGGCTTGCGTCTCGGCGGTGGAAAAATCATACGTGACCAAACCCTGGGACAAATCCTGACTTAGCGCACTCATAATCCCAAGATGGTGCCGATGCCGTATAACGATGTAATGCGGCCCCGCACCCGGATTTGAAAAGGCAACCGGGCTGGAACCGTCAAGATCAACGATCTGGCCGTCGCTGAGCAGCAAGGCCGCCCGGGTGCTCGTTGTGGTCATGGGTGGATTCTGTGGATCTCCGGTTCGGACTTGAACCAGCACCCAGTCAACGGTTCCCGCAGGGAAGGCACCAACGCTTTCAGACCCGTCATAGAACATTGGGGTACCCTGGTAGATGGGATCTCCGTAGGGTTGCGTCAAGGGCAGCAGCACCTGGCTCTGTAGATCGGTACGCATGGCCCCGGCATCAAATGCACCCGCCAACTTGGCGTTGAGTGCCAGGGTCGCTCCGGCCTCAGGTCCAAAACCCAGGGTGATGATCGCCGTGGTCTGGGTAATGCCGCTCACGGCAAGTTCGGTATCGACCTTCAGGTCTTTGGTTACCCCTTCGGCTTCGATGGTGGCTGGGCCTTGCACACCTGCAAAATCGGCCGGTGTCCATGTAAACCGACAGGTGTTGTTTCCACTGCCGGGATAACAAAGTACACTATATTGTTTGCTGGTTTCGTCGCCGGCACGAAGGTCCAGCGTCAGAAAACCAATATCGCCGCCCAGCAAGATAGCCGCATAAAACAAGTTGGTGCCGAAGGGCGGAGGATAGGGTTGGTCTAGGCCAGGATCAAATCCGTTAGTGGCTGCGCCGCTTACGCCCACGGTAAGGCCCATGGTGGGCGTGCCGGTTTCATTGGTGACGTTAAAGTCAGCCTGAAAATTGACCTGTGCAAATGCCGGGGAAGCGATAAACATCAGCACAAGCACATATGAGATGGCTCTTCTTCGCTTCATAAGATGGAACGCAGGGTGGGTAAACGAGGTTTTGAACTTAGGGATGCCAGCCCTCTTATACAAACCGTTCCGCCCTGAGATCCGACCGGGCCACACCCGCTCTCCAAAACGCTAAACCGGTACCTCATCCTTATGCCTGACCCCGGCCATTTCATTTCCATTGCCGAAGCCCGGCAAATCATTCTGGACCACCTCCTCGCGCAACCTGTGCAACGCTTGCCCTTCCGGGCCACGCTCGGGTACACCCTGGCCGAATCAGTAGTCAGCCAGGAAGCCTTTCCGCCCTTTGACAACTCCGCAATGGACGGCTTTGCCGTGCGTATAGCCGACCTGCAAACCCTCCCCGTCATCCTGCCGGTTATTGAAGATATCCCGGCAGGCAAGGCCCCTACCCAAGTGGTTCGCCCCGGCACCTGTGCCCGTATTATGACCGGTGCCCCCCTCCCTAATGGGGCCGATGCCGTGGCCCCCGTTGAATGGACCGAACCAGCCGGGGCCAACGTCCGGTTTCTGCAAGCCCCATCCCTGGGCCGCCATATTCGTCGTGCCGGAGCCGATGTACAACCCGATGAAACCCTGGCTGAAGCCGGTACCGTCATCACGCCCCCCCTCATCGGAATACTGGCTATGCTGGGGTATGCTGAAGTAGCCGTTCGGCAGCCCCCACGTGTGGCCGTCCTCGCCACCGGGGATGAACTCGTGGATGCAACAGCCCCCCTCGGCCCCGGTCAAATTCGCAATTCGAACGGCCCGGCCCTGGCGGCACAAATTCACCATGCCGGCGGCGAGGCTGTCTACGTCGGCGTGGCCCGGGACCACACGACCGATATTCAACGGGGCCTGCAAGAAGCGTTGGCTGAGGCCGATGTACTGGTGATCTCAGGCGGTGTCTCGGTAGGAGACTACGACCTGGTGAAACAAGAACTGGACAACCTGGGGCTCGAACTGTTATTCTGGAAGCTCCGTCAGCGCCCCGGCAAGCCGATGGCGTTTGGATTGCTCGGCAACGTCCCGGTCTTCGGCCTGCCGGGCAATCCGGTTTCTTCATCGGTCTGTTTTGAACAGTACGTACGCCCTGCATTGGGCTATATGCTGAATCGAACTTGCCAGACACGCCCTCGCCATCCTGCACGCCTGGCCGAAACCATCACCAAAAAATCCGGATTATATTATTTTGTGAGGGGAATTGCCGTATTCGACGAAGCTGGGCGGCTTTCCGTACGTACGACCGGCCCCCAGGGCTCAAACCTGTTTTCGTCCGTCCTGCTTGCCAATTGCCTCATTCACCTGCCCGAACCGCTTGAACACCCCAAAGCCGGTACACAGGTGGAAATAGAATGGCTGGATTGGTAAACCTGTGCACTGTAATAACGTATATGACGTGCGGATCGATTTAACACTTGATACTCCACCATCATGGATCAGATTGCTTTTACGATAGATGTCTTCGAAGGCCTCGGCGAGGTTGAAGGAGCAATGCGAGCCACCGCAGACCACCTGATCCTGAAGTACCGGACCAAGGATGCCGTCTTTGGGATGATTAAAACCGGGATGAAGGAGTTGCCCATCCCCTTCGAGCACATCTGGCGCATCCAATACCAGAATAGTATCATCGGGGGGAAAATTACCCTGGAAACCCAACGCACAGACCTGTTCGAGAACATTCCGGGTAGCAAGCCGACGCGGCTCGTCGTTAAACTCAAACGAAAGGACCGCGCCGAGGGCGAAACGTTTGTCGAGCGCCTAAAAACCCGCCTTTCCGAATACAAACTCAACCACCCCGATGCCGAGTTGAGTGACGAGGACATTGAGTCCCTGCTGGACGACTAAGGGTATTGTGTAAGGAAGCAAAATTTACGCAATACGCAATACAAATTACGTCTCAGGTAGCCCAGATAAAGCTCAGCACAAGACCCAATTCTAGTTTGTACAGATGGCCCGGAGGGTACGGCGGCGGGCATCGAGGCGGTCAAACCATTCGTCCTCGCCTATTTCGTCTTCGTCCAGGTAATAGTCCCAGTGGTCTACCGTTTCCGGCTTGATGATCACCTGGGTGAGCAAGTGTGCCACGCGTTTCAGCGTTGGTTCCACACCCATTTGATGGACAAACGTGATTTGGCAAATGCCATTATCATCTACATGCCGCACAGAAAGCCAGTTGTCTCCACAAACATGGCATGAGTAGAACCGGGAGTCGTCATCCTCGACGTGAAGCCACTCATTATTCTCCACGGATACTTCCAGAGGTACCATGCTGTAGCAGCCACAGGCTTTGCATTTCAGATATTCCATAGAAGAGATGTTGTAGGTATGCGGGAAGAGCATAGACCTGAATGTGTTGCGTATACTCACAAAATCCTGCGATTTGCTGTTGTGGGGCTACGGTTGAACCGCCTGCACAGGGATTGCTTCATTTTTTTGCGTCCGCCTTAAACCCTGGGATCATGGGAAAGTTTTCACAAGAGGTGCAGAGGTGAAAAACCAACCCGGATCAAGGCCATTAACGATATGTCGTCTGCCACCGACCGGCTTCGAGCAGTCGGGCCAAACCTAGTTTGAGTTCTACCGGAAGAAAATGCGCAACCCGAAGCTGTACGGCCAATCCGGCCCCGATGGAGGAAAACGTCGTGGCGGTATCGGCCGTTGCAAACAGCGTTTCCGCAAATCCGTAGGCATAGAAGGCATGGATGGAAACAGGGACAACGAGCAAGCCATCGTCCAGGTACCATAACGGCACCCGATATTCCATACCCGCCTTGACGAACGTGCCCCCGTCCAGGAACAGTTCATCTGCATAGCCGCGTGGGACAAAGCGGTCGAGGTTGAACACGGCCCCCCGGTTTTGCATCAGCACAGCTGTTTCAAGGCGAAGGCCATGATTCCAACGCGCCAACCAGGGCAAATAGGTACGCAGGCGTGATTGCCACGCCCGGCCCAATGGACCGTCTCCGGCTATATCTAATTCTGCGAAAGAACTGAACACCCAGCCGGTATTCGGCATCAGGTCCCGCCGATTGGCCTGCACCCGATACCCCACACTGGCTTGGGGTTCCAACGTATAACGCGTCGAGTACGCCGCAATCGGATCACCTTCATTAACCAATCTTCGCACCTGCCTTGCCTCCCCCCCCAAACCCAGCACGACGGAGGTTGAATAAACGTTGGAGGCCACCAAAATCGGCAGGGCCAAATCGAGGCGTACACCCCGTTCTTCAAACCCGATCCGGACGGTATCCACGACGGCATTCGTCTCGGCATCAACCTGTAGTGCCAGCCGGGTAAACGGCTCCCTGTACGCCGAGAGCCGGGGCCGGAGCACACTTTGCGCCGTGCGTATGGATGCACGCCCCCACCACTTGCCAGCCTGCCGGTAGCCATAGAGGCCGTAGGCCCATTGCTGCAGCAGGTCGGTGCCGGATATGCCTGCCCCCAAACCCCAGCCCAGGTCAAAATCGTCCCGGTCGCCGATGGTCTCCGGAACCACAACCCAGGGGTACAAGGCACGGGGTTTCAGGTAGCGCCAGACCCGATACGGTGCGCTGGTCACCTTCGGCTTTGCTTTGGCGACCATTGCAGCAGACCAGTCCACTGTTTTTCCAGCCTGGGTTGCGGTATGCGGTACACGCACGGCCGCGTGGACGTCAAAGGGCATCACGGCCAGCCGATACTGCTCATGTTCATAGTGAATGTAGGCCACGGTGCGGCCGTCCGGGGAAAGTGCCGGTTCCATCGCGCCGTAGGCCACATTCGTCAAGCGGTACACCTGATCGGTCCAGGCGTCCAGCGCATACACATTGGCGATGCCACCGGGGTCGGCGGTAAAGAGGAGGTACCGGCCATCGGCACTCCAGGCCGGGTCGTAGACGAAACCGTCGACAAAGACCACCCACGGCGCAAGGCGGAGTTGCTTCCCGGCTTGCCACCCGGAAGCCCGGAACAATCCTTGCCGCCCCTCTACGTTCATCAAAACCGCGACGGTCCGCCCGTTTGGTGCAGGGGCAAGGTGTTTGATGCGCGTGCGTCCCGGTGTTGAAACCGCACACAGGGAATCCCCACCACACCAGGAGACCCATTGGGTAAACGGCCCCTGGTTGCGTACGGCCCATCGGGTGCCGTCAGGATGGCTCACCGGGGCATACGTCCGCCCGCCGTGGGTGAGTTGTTGGGTCTGGCCCGAGGCGAGGTCCAGCGCAAAGGCCTCGGCAATGGACTTGATCCGCACCAGCGGATCGGACAGATAGCGAGCATACTGTACGGTGCCGGTTTGTGGATCGAGGCTGTAGTAATAATCCTCGGTAATGCTTTCGTGCGCCACAACGCTGCGGTGTGCGTTGTTTACCGTTACCTTGTAAAAACCAGGGCGCTCGTCGTAACCGCTGTGGTATACGAGAAGGGCTTCATCGTCCAGCCAACGGGGACGGCGCGACCGCACGCCTGCGCCGCCGGTCAGGTAGGTGGGCGTGGTCAACGTGCCCAGTGTAGCGATGCGCTCATTTTCCTGTGTTTGGGCCTGTTGCCGAAAACCTCGGGCCAGCGTCCAGGGCCATTGTCCGGTAGCGTGCCGCAGGGCAAAGCCGAACCCGAAGTAGGGCCATCGGTTGTAGGTGCGGAGGGTCTTTTGCAGCGTCTCCACGCCGAGGGAATCGGCGAGGTATTGCACGAAAAACCCGCCGCCGATGTAGAACCGGTCCAGGGGTAGCGTGTACACCGGAGGATCCATGATCTGGGCCAGCCGCCACGGACGGGCCGCCCCCATCGCCGCCCGGTACTGCATGTTGCGGTACCCGTAGTTCAGCCGACCGGCATGCACCGGATGATGCGCCTGAGGTTGACTTTCCAGGTACACGGCCAGCCCTTCGATAAACCCCGGCGGCGCACTGAAGTTGAGGGCCCGTGCCCAATCGGGTGCGGCCAGTCCCAACGCCGCCCCAATCCCGAACCGGGGCCGGATCTGGGCATGCAGCGCATGGGTAAGTTCATGCGGCATCACCTGATCGATCCATGAAACGTGGCCGGGACTGAGGGCTTTCCCCTGGATGGCTGTGCCTTCCACTTCGATGCGATACGGCACCGGCGAGACGAAGCCGTTGGACCGGTCATTGTAGGCATTCAGAATCAGCGGGGAACGCACGGACCGGCGCAGCCCTACCAGGGCTTCCACCTGCGGGTATGCCGCTTCCATGACCTCAAGGGACTCCTGCACCAATGCCTCCTCACCGGCCTGATAGATCACCTCGAAGCGCGGCGTCTGAAATACCCGGTACTGTACCCCCGGCGGCCGGTAGACTACGCCATAAATCGACTGCCCCGTGCTGGTCATCGGCCACAGGACCAAACACATCAGAAAGAAATACCATCTGGTTTTCATACCACCCATTCCCCATAATTCAGAGGCGTGATCACTTTAAATTTCGACGCAGGGTACGCTTTTTTCCAACCCCCAGGGACTTTTACCCGTTTCTTTTCATTCCACGTCATTTCATAGGCATACAGCGTTCCCTTCCTTTCTTCAACCCAATCTATTTCTTGCTGATCATAGGTTCTCCAAAAATAGTTGTTTACAATCAGTCTATTGTATGTCTGATATTTGATCCGCTCGCTTATGATGTAATTTTCCCAGAGTTGGCCCACATCATTTCTGAGTTCAACCGGGTTCATATTGGCGGTGATTACATTTCGTAATCCATTATCATAGAAGTACCATTTGCTGCTTTTGGTTACTTCCTTTCTGAGGTTTCTACTGAAACCGCCTACCTTGAACAAGACGTACACCTTTGCTAGCAAATCCAGATATTTTTCAACCGTGTTTTTGCTCATCGACAACTGACGGCCCAGTTCACCATAAGACACTTCGGTACCCACTTGAAAGGCGATGAGCCTGAGCAAAGCCAGGATCTTGTCTGCGTTTCTAATATTTTCGAACGCCAGGATATCTTTCAATAAATAGTCGTTTACGATTTCCTGCAAATAGTGTGCTTTTTCGTCTTGATCTTTGAGGTGCAAGAGCTCGGGATAATTCCCATAAACGAGCCGATGCCTCAGGTTACCTATGCTTTCGACCGGATCCTCGATGGCCCGGTACTCCGCTTCCGAAAACGGAAACAAATAAAACGTTTTCTTTCGCCCGGTTAGCGGCTCTCCCGTATACGTTCGCATGTCAAAGGCCGATGAGCCGGTTACAAACACGGATAACCCTTTGATCTCGTCAACCATTAACTTTAACACATGGCCGATCTCTGGTATCTTTTGTGCCTCATCGATCACCAGGATCCGTTTGTTGCCCAACATATTTTTATAATGGGCAACGCTTCTGCGCCGTAGCAGCTCGCGTACGGAAAAGTCTTCCCCATTAAGCAGCAGAACATCCTCTTTTCGTTGCGCAATGATTTGTTTGAGGAGTACCGTTTTTCCAACGCGCCTCGGCCCCAACAAGACGACGACCTTGTTGGGCGTGATGGCATCAAGCAACTGCGCCGTTATTTGCCGTTCGATCAGAAACATCTTTCGAACCTCTTACTGACTCAATTAACCCAAATTCAGTCAGTAAATAAACTCAATTGACGATTTTTTGTTGCAGAACGCAACGGCTTCAACGAAGAACAAACGGCATCACCCGGTCGATTCAGAAAAGTCAGTGAGGTAGATCAATCGGGGACCTGAGAGAATTGCCCGTTCGATGTATGATTATTTGCCTTGAACCAAGACCAAGATCACCCCTGTTCCGTCCTCTTCAAACGGCTCCAAGGCCTTGCCAAGAACCATGCCGAAACCGAGTTTTTCCGGATCGGCGCGCATGGCGTGGCCGAGCACCGAACTGGTTACCAGTAGATCGCCCCGCCGGATGGGACCTGCTTCAGTCGTCACCTTCGTCGGAATAACACCGGCGATGCCTAACGGCACTTGATCTGATGAGGCCAGGCTCGTATCCGTCAACAACACCCCTGGACGCGTGGCATAGACCCCGGCTACTCGGGTGGAATAGGCTTCTCTGGACCGCTCCATCGTTCGGTCACTTTGGGTTGAGATGATCAGCACATCGCCGGGTTCATATTCGTGACGTGCGCCCTCGACTTTGAATACCTCGGCAAGATCGGCCCCGCCGCCGATGAAGCTACCGTCGGCGCGTACATCCCCATTGGCATCAATACGCATCCGAGTATTGTTTTGTGTGTAATCGCGCCCAGCCCCGAAGGTGAAATGCAAACTGGTATCGGCGGTTGAAGTATGGCGGATCATGGCCCACTTATTGACCAGTAAGCCCAGGGTATCCACTTCACCCAGGATAATCCCCGATCCAAAATTACCGTTCGCATCGCTATAAAGTCCTTGAACGGCTTTCTCGCTTTCGAGGATGACCGATTCGGTGGTATCCAGGGCTGCGCTGGACAGGTTAAGTTCAGCATCCTGGATGTGCATGGTTGTAGCGGGCGCATGGGTACCCAGACCAAAACCGCCGGCAGCCCGAACAAGGAACTGGTTCGGTGCGGAAGAAACAAGTGGGGTCTGAATGGAAGACCGGTCATTCCAGATGAAGGTTCCGGCATGGATAGCCTGCGCGGAGTAGCCGGCTGCAAAGCTATACGCTCCCCGTGCGATATTGAAGCGCCCTCCGGGAATGATTGAACCGTCACCCGCGGCGGCGTTGTTAGCTCCTCCCCCTACTGTGGCATAGGAACCGGAGGTTGTATTGCTTTGTCCCCCGCCGACGACGGCCCCTAGATTGTTTGCCTGATTGCCAGCCCCGCCCCCTACCGTAGCAGAGGTACCGGAGGCGTGATTTCCGACACCGCCACCAACCGTCGCGTTGGGATAGGAAACGATGTTGTCTTGCCCGCCCCCAATGGTTGCATACGATGCCTCATCCCGTGTCTGATTCCCTTCCCCTCCGCCAATAGCCGAATAGGCATTTCGTGCGACGTTCTGCGCGCCACCAGCGATGGTGGCATAAGCATCCTCGGTGGTATTTTCAGTACCGCCGGCGATGGTGGTATAGGAGCCCTCGGCCGTATTATATTGGCCGCCGCCGACGGCGGAACCCAACCCGTATGCAGTATTTTCACGGCCCCCGCTGACGGTTATATAATGACCAGAAGCGGTGTTGCCGTATCCCCCACTTGTGGTCGCATAACTACCCCATGAAATATTGCCGGCCCCTCCGCCAATAGCCGAATAGGGGCCACCTGCGCGGTTGGCCCATCCTCCACTAATAGTTGCATAGAGGTTTGTTGCATCATTTCGCCAGCCTCCACCAACTGTTGCATAGTCACCGGTTGCATAGTGACGACTCCCTCCACTCACCGTTGCATAGTCGCCGTACGCATAGCTGTTGTTCCCTCCGCTCACGGTCGCATAATATCCAGCGTAATTGGCCCATCCTCCACCGACGGTCGCATAGTCGCCCAAGGCACCACTATTCTCTCCCCCCCCAACGGTTGCATAGTTACCCCTGGTACTATTGTCACGTCCTCCGCCAATAGTTCCATAGTGACCAAGTGACTCGTTGGACCAGATCCAACCAACCCTGTTGTTACGCCCTCCGCCAATAGTTCCATAGTGACCCAATACCTCGCTACCTCCACCTCCACCCACAGTCGAAAGGCGTCCAGATATCGCGTTGTCAACCCCTCCGGCTATGGTTGAAAAGTAGCCGTTGCCTGTGTTCCCAAGACCTCCGCCTACCGTAGTTCCCGACGCCCCTGCGACGTTTTCCCGACCGCCACCGACGGTGGAACTCCAGGCATCGGCCTTATTGCTCCAACCTCCACCGACGCTGGCATAGTCTCCGTCGGCCGTATTGTCTCGGCCCCCGGCAATGGTGGCATAAGCTCCGGGCATCGCGTTCAAAACAGCGCCCAGGTGCAGCGCCGGACTACCCCCGCCCGTACTTTGGCGAATCTCAAGCAGACCTTGGTATGAAAGCGGCGTGGCTTGTTGGGCCTGCATCTCGACCGGGACCGATAACAACAGACCAACCAGAAACAAAAAGCTTAGTGTACGCATGATGTTGGGGATTGGATAAGCCGATATATTTACTGCAGGAAGAGCCATCGCTGCCCTCTCCCACAGCATATCCCTATGCGACGTATTAGGGAAAAGGGTGGAGCTTGAATTGCTCAATCCGGCACTTGAGACGATTGCCCATTGGACGGCAGCCACGCCTGCAAGAAGTCAAACGCCGTGGCCTGGGTGTCCATGTTAAAATCGCTGTAGGTATAGCCGGCGGAACCGCCGTTGTCCGGTAACCAAACGTTCAGGAAATCAAAGGACGTGACGGCATGGCTTCGGTCTCCATCTCCGCCCCACAGCGCAAAAGGAGGTCCTCCGGCCGCTCCGGCCCCGGTCATCGGATTGATCCCATAGGCTTGCGTTGAAGCTGTCGTAAAATCATACGTGGAGGACTCGGCGGTTAACGTCTGAGCTGTAGCAGACATCACTGGCAAATGATTGCGATGGTCCACGACGATGTAGTAATCGCCTTCGGCTACGCCGTCGAAAGTAAGACCTTGGCTCCCTCCGACCAGGTCTCTAATATCTCCCGATCTACGGAGTAAACTGGCCCGTGTAGCCAGATTGGGGCCATCAGGGGTTTCGCGTAGGTGTACCAGAACCCAATCAACCGTTGCCGCTGAAACATGGCTCAGTGTCTCTGTGCCCGTGTAGTTCCAAGGTGGTGTGTTGTACGGTTGTGTAAGCGGAAAATCTGCCAGGGAACGCAGATCCGTACGCATTCTGTCCTCGTTCTCGTGTGCCCCATGTAGCCATACCTTCACATTGACGGTAACACACGCCTGTGTGGTAAAACTTCCTCCCGTTCCAAACGCAGAGCCTGAAAAGGCCGGGTCAATGGCCTGGACGCGCCAATGGTAGGTTTCTCCGGGGGTAAGCTCCTTCAACACCCACGTGGTATTGTGACGGGTATTGCCCGCACGCGGGACTTTTCGGTAGCCTGGCGTAACCGTCTTGCCGGTACCCGTGGCATCCACCGCAGACATGGGGGCCAACACATCAAATCCGCCGGGGGTGGTCCCCACACTCAGGTTGTAGGTTAGGCCGGGAGCAGCTGTTTCATTATCGGTAGCCGGATCCCAAGAGAGGGTAGCAGAAGTTTTGGTGATACTGCTTGTTACGAGGTTATCGGGGGCATTCGGGACTGTATTGGATATGAGTGCGTTGTTGCTGTAGATCTTGGTGATGCGGTTGTTGTTGATGTCAAGACCGGTCAGGAGGATATCGAGGTCGCCGTCGTTGTCATAATCACCCCATGCAGCCGCGCTGTGTTGTACCCCCGTCAGCAGGGTGCCGCTGTCGGAAAAAGTGTCATCGCCATTATTTCGGTAGACCCTTGCCACATCATCACTGCTATCATCGCCTGTAAGGAGTACGTCTAGGTCTCCATCGTTGTCCATGTCTCCCCAAGCTATGGAGCCATTTTGCACGGCGTCCAGGCCGGTAGATGTGACTTCGGTAAAACTACCGTCCTGATCATTTTTAAAGAGTTTGAGTTCCGGATTAATGCCGTTGTGGCCCGTAATGAGGATATCCAACCAGCCGTCGTTGTTATAGTCACCCCAGGCCACATCAGCTTGGCTTAGTGCACCCAGGTTCCAGGCATACACAAATCCGCCGAGGCCGTCGTTGCGATAGACACGTGCAATGGCTCCACTGGCACTCTGCCCGGCGATCAGGAAATCGAGGTCGCCGTCGTTGTCCATGTCCCCCCATTTACCGGAACCGCCTGATACATAAACGATGCTGGCTCCAACCTCTGTAAATCCACTACCACCATCGTTGCGGTACACCCCGGTGAAATGACTGTTTCCGTCATTGCCGGTGAGGAGTATATCGAGGTCGCCGTCGTTGTCCATATCCCCCCAATCAACCGAACTGTCCTCAACGTCGGCCAAGCCGCTTGACACGAAGATAAACGTTCCGGCATCATTGCGGTACAAATTGCTGGTGCGTACCACATCGGGGCCGTCCACCCATTTGCCTGTCAGCAGGGCATCAAGGTCGCCGTCGTTGTCATAATCGCCCCAGGCTACGGAGCCGTCAGACACATCTGCCAGATTGGCCCCGATGTCCACGAACGTACCGGCATCATTGCGATATATTTTACTTGTGTAGGCGAACGTAAAAGGGTTTGTATTGCCCGTCATCAGGATATCGAGGTCGCCGTCGTTGTCATAATCGCCCCAATCCACAGCGCTATTGCTCACCGGTGTGAGACCGGCACTGATGTCGGTGAAGAGTTGGGGTGGGAATGTGCCCTCGGCTGCAAAGTCGGAGCCGGTGAAGTTGTGGTCCACCGCCTGGACGCTCCAGTAATAGACGGTACCCGGCGTGAGCCCCTCCAACGTCCAACTCGTATTCGGCCCGGCATTGCCCATGCGCGGGACTTTCCGGTAGCCGATCCCCACTTGCTTACCGGCACCGCCGGTATTGACGGCAGACATTGGGGCCAATACGTCGAAGCCGCCGGGGGTAGTGCCCACGCGCAAGTTGTAGGTGAGACCGGGGCTTGCCGTTTCAGCATCGGTAGCCGCATCCCAGGAAAGGGTTGCCGTCGTCGCTACCATACTGCCACTTAGGTTGGATGGCATCCCCGGTGCGGTATTAGACGCGGCTACATCGTTGCGATACACATCCGAGTCTCCGCCAATCAGCAAGTCCAGATCCTGGTCATTGTCATAATCCCCCCAGGCGACTGAAGACGCATAGAAAAATGATCCGGCCTCAACAAAGCCGCCCAGGCCATCCCCCCGATACAGGATGCTACCAAATCCGCCGACGGTAAGGTCAAGATCGCCATCGGCATCCGCATCCCCCCACGCGACATCGCCAACAAAAGTTATGGGAATTCCTCCAATGGTCAGTGGGAGGTTGGTTATGGTGCTGAAGGTACTGTTGCCGTTGTTGCGGTAGACTTGCCCGATCAAGGTTCCTCCTGCATTATGACCGGCCAGTACGATATCCAGGTCGCCGTCGTTGTCCATATCCCCCCAAGCCATCGCGCTATTTTTTACCGGCGTCAGGCCGGCACCCAGATCCGTGAAGGTGCCATTGCCGTTGTTGCGATAGATTTTCGATACTGGATCGCCGTTAATGTCCTCGCCTGAAAGCGCAAGGTCGAGGTCGCCGTCGTTGTCCATATCCCCCCAGGCTGCATCACTACGTTCAACCTGAATTAACGCGATCCCGAGGTCTGTGAAGGTTCCATTGCCGTTGTTGCGGTAGATTTTCGAGCGCGGTACACCGTTCACATCTTCACCGGTCAATACGAAATCCAGGTCACCGTCATTGTCCATGTCTCCCCAATCTACTGCACTATACCCTACCCCCATCAAGCCAGCATTGATATCCGTGAAGGTGCCATTGCCGTTGTTACGATAGATTCTGGAGACGTAGATTGGAAGTATCCTGCCTGTAATCAAAATATCCAGGTCGCCGTCGTTGTCATAATCGCCCCAATCCGCAGCACCCAGCCCCATTGGAGGCAAGCCTGTACCCGTTAGGGCGGTAAAGGTACCGCCGTTATTCTCGTAGACTTCCGTTTGCGGTGGTCCTGATCCGCCACCGGTCAGCAAGACATCGATATCACCGTCGTTGTCCATGTCTCCCCAGGAGGCCGTGCCGGTTTCAAAGTCCACCAAGCCAGCATTAAGGGTCGTAAAGGGTTGGGCTTGCAGAGAAAACCCGACCAAAGCGAACAGACCGGCTATCCATAGTTTATATGCGAAGGTGTACATGATGCCTAAAGGTTAGACAGAAGAAGGACACGTTATTGGGTCACCACGAGCGTGGTTAGATCGGCAAAGGTCTCCCCGGTCAGCCGAACCAGATACAGGCCCGCCGCCAGGGTACCGGCCTCGATGTGCAAGGTGTGCATCCGGTTGGCCTCGGCACGCCCGGCAAACAGGTGCCGTACCGGTTGCCCCAGCACCGTGTAGAGCACGGCCTGAACCGCCTGCTCACGGGCGACGGCAAACCGAAGGGTGCTGGGCGTTCCTGGGCCGAATGGATTGGGATAGGCTGGCTCGAACACATAGGCACCTGGGACGGCTACGGTAACGGCCACCTCGGAGCTATAGGCAAACGCACCGTCGAAATCGAGTTGTTTGAGCCGGAAACGGTAGGTGCCGGGGTGCAGATCAGGAATGCGATGCGTGTAGGATTGAGGAGCGGACGTGGTCCCGGCCCCGTCGACATACGCCACGGTTTCCCAGGACCGATCCACATGGTATTGCGGGGCACCGTGTTGGGACATGGTATGCCATGTCCCAACGACGTCGGATTTGACCTGAACCTCAAAACCGGCGTTATCCTGTTCCGTGGCCGTTTCCCAGGACAACACCACATCCCCCCCCTCCCGATGTGCTTCAAACCGGGCGAGTTCAACCGGCAAATCCACGTCAAACGTCAGGGTGAACGGGGCAAACAGGTGTGATTTCCGGCCTGCCGGCGGTCCGGGTTTCACGGCAGCACGAATGAGATACGTCGTTGAACCGGCTGCGGCAAAGGCGCTAATGGTCTCCCCGCTCCCGGCAGGGTTGTCATCGGCGCAGACACAATCGCTGGTACCGGGAAAGGGGGTGCAGCCTACCTCATCAAGCGGATGATCGCTGCCCGTATGCACACTCAACACATAATCGTCCGGACCGGCGATGTCGATTTCCAGTTCCTCTCCGGCCGGTGGGGCCGTGTAGCTGTACCAGACCGAGCCTGTCGTGCCCGTTGCTGCGCAGGTGGCCTCTGCTTCGCCCAATTCTGTACCGCCCTCATTCGGATCGGCGCTGAAACTGGCCGGCAACCCGGCCACAGCGATCGCTTCGGCCAGGTTGTCATTCCCCGTTCGTACACGGAGTTCAACAGGTTCAGAAGGCAAAAAAGCAGCCGCCTTTACGCCTGCGCGTATCCAGTAGGTGGTGCCGGCATCCAGGGGGATGTGCGCAAGCGTAATGGTGCCTGTCATATCTACGGTGCCACATGCAAGCTCGGCCGTTAAGGGGTGCGTACCGACACCGGTCCAAAGGCTTAAGCTCCTTCCACTTTCCAGGTTAGGTGGCGTCTCAATGGTGTAGGTATCGGTTTCGGTGGGCGTATAGCGCCACCATACGGACCAGAGCGAGAAAATGGGGTCAGCCATCACACAGGAAGCGAGGACTTCATCGACTTCAACGGAGTTGAGGCCGAAGCCGGGATCACTGAGGTTGGTGTAGGGCAAGGGTTCAGTGACAAGGGTGGCAGCGGCCAAGTCATCATTGGGTGCCTGTGCCCAGGCCGGGTTCAGAAGCCCGAAGACACACAACAGGAAAAAGCAAAACGGCGTGGTACGTTTGGTATGCATGGTATCCTCCCAACAGGATTGAATCATGGAGATTGAAGAGATGATTTGTGCCCTATAGCGCGAAGGAGCGGCATAACCTGACAGGAGCGTTCAAGAAATAGTGCTGTGAAATGCCTACCTTTGTGTAGAATCCGTCGCCGCGACCCTTCTCACCGACACGACGCATGGACGCAACGCCAAGGGATGCAACGGCTTTGCTCGGGAGCCTTACCCGAGGTCAGGCCGGTTCGGCCGAGGCCTTGCTGCCGCTGGTCTATGAGGAATTGCGCCGCATCGCACACCGGCAACTGCGCAAGGAGCGCACGGACCACACCCTGAACACCACGGCGCTGGTACATGAAGCCTACCTGGGCCTCATTCGGCAACAACAGGCCACCTGGCGGGACCGCGCCCATTTTTGTGCCGTCGCAGCCAAAGCCATGCGGCACATTCTGATCAGCTACGCCCGCAAACGGCGCACCCAGAAACGAGGGGGCGGGCGGCACCGCATTGCCCTGGACGAACGTCATATTGCCGTAGAAGACCGGGCCGATGCCTTGCTGGCCCTGGACGAAGCCCTCACCCAACTGGCCCAACACGATGCACTTTTGGCCGAAGTGGTAGAGAACCGGTTCTTCGGTGGCATGACCGTAAAAGAAATCAGCGAAGTGATGAACGTGACCGAACGAAGCGTGCATCGCTATTGGAATAAAGCCAAAGCGTACCTCCAACTGGCTATGGCCGGGGATGATGCGCTTTCCCCCTAACGCCCATCCCTATGTCACGCTGGACCCACATCGATCACCTTTTCGATCAAGTGCTGGATCAGCCGCCCGCTGAGCGCACGGCCTACCTGGAAAAAATCTGCGCCGGTGATCCGGACCTCCTCCATCGGCTGGAAGCCCTGCTGGCGGCGGCGGCACAAACCAACCCCCTGCTCGAACAACCGGCCGCCGAATTCGCGACCCCCCTCATTCAGGATCTGGTGGACGAACAGGACACGATGGAAGGACGTCGCATCGGGCCGTATGAAATCCTGCGCGAACTCGGCCGGGGCGGCATGGGCACGGTGTACCTCGCCCAACAGGTGGACGGCGAACTAAACCGACGGGTGGCCCTCAAGCTCATCAAACGCGGGATGGATACCGAAGCCGTCGTCCACCGCTTTCGGCACGAACGCGATGTGCTGGCCGGGCTTCAACACCCCAACATTGCCCGCCTCCTCGACGGCGGCACCACCCCCGACGGCCTCCCGTACTTCGCGATGGCCTACATCGAAGGGGAACCGATTGATGCCTACTGTACCCGCCTAAAACTGGATGTACGAGGCCGCCTTCGGTTGTTCCAGACGGTCTGCACGGCCGTGCAATACGCGCATCAAAACCTGGTGGTGCACCGGGACCTGAAACCTTCCAACATCCTGGTCACCAAAGGAGATAACACATCACCCGAGGGCCAGGTCAAACTGCTGGATTTCGGCATTGCCAAGGTCCTGGGCACCGGGGCCGATGCCCCTACCGCCCTGTATACCCAAACGGGCATGCGCATCATGACGCCGGCCTACGCCGCCCCCGAACAAATCCGGGACCAACGGGCCACCACAGCCACCGATGTCTATGCCCTCGGCGTGGTGCTCTACGAACTGCTCACCGGCACCCGCCCCTACGACCTGACCGACAAGGCCCCCGGCGAAATCGAACGCCTGATCCTGGAAGCGGAACCCAAACGACCGAGCAAGACGGCCAATCAGCTCAGCGGAGACCTGGACACCATCTGCCTCAAGGCCCTGCAAAAAGACCCCACCCGCCGCTATCCCTCCGCCGAGCAACTGCACGCCGATATTGAACGCTTCCTGACCGGCCTCCCTGTGCTGGCCCGGCCGGACACCCTCGGGTATCGGGCTCGAAAATTCATCGGGCGCAACAAGATCGCGGTTGGGCTGGGCACCCTTGCCGTACTCGCCCTCCTGACCGGCCTGTTGACGGCCCTGTGGCAAGCCAACGTCGCCGACCGCGCCGCCGAACAGGCCACCGCCGAAGCCACCAAGGCCCAGGCCACCGTCACGTTTATGAAAGGCATTTTTGAAAACGTCAGCCCGGATGAGGCCGAGGGGGCCCCCATCACGGCCCGCCGGATCGTACAGGCCGGAGTTGACAAACTGGAAGCCCTTGAAGACCAGCCGTTGGTACAGGCCCAGATGATGGCCACCCTGGGTGAACTCAGCTATACCCTGGCGCTCTACGGGGCCAGTGATTCACTCTGGAGCGAGTCGCTGGCGATACGCCAGCGCGAATTAGGGAGCCATCATCTTGATATAGCCAAAAGCTTAGAAGGCTTAGCTAAAGTAAAGCAAACCCGTCAGAGGGTCTTTAAAGAGGCTATAGCACTCCTACAGGCATCTCTTGCAATAAAAGAAGCTGCACTCGGCACTACTGCCATTCCCACTCTGGAAGCAATGTACGAACTTGCTTGGGCCCATTATATGAATCGTGACTTTGAAAATGCCGAATCCCAGTACATTTCCTTAATTGAACAATATGAAATCTTAGGCTTGAAACAGAGCGAACAGTACGGTGAAAGTCTGGATGGGTACGCTACCCTCTTAATGGCTACGAATCGCTATGATGAGGCCGAGCCGATACTTCAAAAAGCCTTGAACATACAGCAGCATGTGTTAGGACCAAGAGAACCGAGTACGCTTTTTACAATGTTTAACTTGGCCTCTTGTTTTGAAGGCCAAAATAAGTGGTCAGAAGCTGAAACTGCTTATCAAGACGTATTAGCATTGTCTCGCCTTGTACTCGGTCAGGATCATAATCAGGTGGCTAACACCTTGCTCGGAATAGGCCGTGCAGCAAGGCATTTCAAGAAGTATGACCATGCCCTAGCTGCTAATCACGAAGCCTTAAGCATATACGAGAAGACCCTGGGTGAACAACATTTCTACACAGTTTATCCGATCGAAGAGATCGGTGCCATCCTGACCGAGCAGGGCAACTGGAGCGAGGCAGAGGACTATTTGAGACAAGGCTTGTCCCTGTATCATCTACACGGCGCTGAGGCAACGTATCTGCCCGTTCTCCAAGCTAAAATCAACTTGGGCAATGCCCTCCGCCACCAAAATCGGTACCCGGCTGCAGAAAAAATCTTAGTTGAGGTCTACCAAGCTGCAAAAGAGGTACATAATCAACAAACCCAGAAGGTATTATCTGCCCTTATTGATCTTTACAAAATTTGGCCAAATCCCCAAGCCTTAGAAAAATACCAAACCTTGTTGGCCCAGTTGGAACCGTAGTCAATTGCTTATTGGGTCAAGGGCGGATCTGGAGGTGCTTCAGTTCGATTAATACGTTCGCAAAGGACCCACCACTCTAGCTCTCCTGTCGAAGGATGCCTAGTCCGGCTGATATCACAAGTGGACTTATTAAAAGATAACGTATCCACACACCCACCTGGTTTGGGACAAGGCAAATTTGTGAAAGTAAAGTTGGGAAAAGGAACTGTATTATCATTATCATCTTCGGTCATCCTAATATTTTTGCATTCAAAGGTGAGATCTACAATCCTCCCAGATTCATTATCTATGATTGGGGTGAATTTACAATCATCCTCTGCTTGTTTTTTCAATGTAATTGGACCCAAATTTTTCGACCCTTGAGTATTCCTCTCACAAGCTGCAAGCAAACCTAAAATAGTGCAAAAAAGGATCACGCTTGCCCATTTCGAAGATAGCATTTTCATGGCAGGACGGGTTTAATTGTTGAGACCCCTTTACGATGGTTGCCGATAAAGGGACAGGATACCATTCAATGATTCGGCACCACATTTTCACAGGTAATAACGCAAAATCAGATCAAAACATGACACCTACGGCAAATATCATGAACTATGCCGAGTTGCGCAAATCCTTGATCCGGCTCAGCTTCCCCCCGGCACTTCGGGGAATGGTGTCATAGGCCTGGAGTTCGACCTCCATGCTCAGGCCGATGTTTTCTTTGATCTTCTTGCCCAGTGCCCGGGTCCATTGGACGACCTGTTCCGAGGCCCAAGGATCGGTGAGGTGATGGGAGAAGGTTTCGGCCAGTTCGATGTCCAGCTTGACGTGGTCCATGGCCCCCTTGCGTGAGACGATGAGTTGGTAGTTCGGGGCGAGGTGGGGCATATCGTCCAGCAGGGCCTCGACCTGGGTATGGAACAGGTTGACGCCCCGGATGATGAGCATATCATCGGCGCGGCCCTTGAGGGTGCTCATTTTGATGTGGGTCCGCTTGGCGTCCGGGTCGTAGTCGATGCTGCAGATGTCGTTGGTCCAGTAGCGGAGCAGCGGGAAGGCTTGTTTGGTGAGGGTGGTAAAGACCAGCACGCCTTCTTCGCCGTAGGGCAGGTCTTCGACGTTCTGGATATCGGCCGGGCGGAGACCCGCGGCGTCCAGCATGTTTTTGTAGAATGGCACCTTGTGATAAACACGGTCTACCAATCCGGCCAGCCGTTCATTTTGCAAAGCCCTTAGCTTATCAAGGGGCAGGGTTTCGAGGGTGGTGTTGTACATGATGTGTATTTCTCAACTTGATGATGAGCAGCAAGCCGATGCTTTAAGGGTCGGGCTGAGGAATCAGGGGTTGAAGTTGGTGCCTCAGCGTAGACATATCCTGCTGAATAACATCCCAAACGATCTTTAAATTGACACCGTCATAGACGTGAATGACCAGATTTCGCATGGCGCGTATCTGACGCCAGGGAATATGGGCATGGCTTTCCTTGAAGGTGTCCGAAAGTCGTGTTACAGCTTCGCCCAAAATGTTGAATTGGTATAAGACGGCTGACTGAACCATTTCATTCTGTTCAAACGCCTCAAAGTTCAAATCAGCCGTAAAGTCCTGAATCCGCTCAGCAGCCAAGTCGATGTCAAGTAATGTTGCCGCATCCCTTTGTGTCATGCTGCGTAGATCCACTGGGCTGAATTCAAAATGGCTTCCCGTCGAATCCAGTTGCGGCTCCGTTCGACCCCCCCCCGTTCCACAAGGTCTACTGAACGCCCCAGCAGGGCTTCTATATCATCCTGCATCTTGACATAATCAGCTAGACAAAAACGGGTGTCAGGCGCATAACGAACCAGCACATCCACATCACTTTCAGGCCCAAAATCATCACGCAGCACAGAGCCGAAAAGCGCGAATTCGATGATGTTCCACCGCTGGCAATAAGCCGCTATTTCTCCTTTGGAGCTGTTCAGTCGGCCGAGTAATTCAGGAGAGGTCGTGGTTTCCATATAACGCCTGGTTAATGACAAAGCTCTGGCGCTTATGGTCTCAATGCCAGCCGCATCCAATAGTTCCTCTCCGGGAGCCTCAGTTACTTCAGTAGTCCCGTCACCAGTTCGGGAAATTTGATGATGAGCAGCAAGCCGATCAACTGGATGATGATGAAGGGGATGACCCCCTTGTAGATCTGAACCGTCGAGACCTCCGGTGGCGCGACGCCCCGCAAATAGAACAGCGCAAACCCGAACGGCGGCGTCAGGAAGGACGTTTGCAGGTTCATACCGATCATCACCCCAAACCACACCAGATCGATGCCCAGCAATGAAGCCGCCGGAGCCAGCAGCGGGATGATGATGAAGGCGATTTCAAAGAAGTCGATAAAGAACCCGAGGACAAAAATGACGAGGTTGGCCACCACCAGCAGGCCCACCTTTCCGCCCGGCAGATTCGTCAGCAAGTCCTCGATCCACAGGTCACCGTACAGCCCGCGAAACACCAGGGCAAACGCTGTAGACCCGATCAGCAGGAACATGACCATTGTGGTTAGCTTGCCTGTTTCCGTCATGGTCTCTCTGAGCGAGGCCAGGGTAAACCGTTTGTTAGCCGCCGCGAGGCCCATCGCGCCTACGGCCCCGAGTGCCCCGGCCTCGGTTGGCGTTGCCACCCCCATAAAGATGCTGCCCAGCACCAGCAAAATAAGGATCAGGGGCGGCAGCATGACCAGTCCTACACGCCGCGCCAATTGGAGGCCGGTCAGGTTGCGCTCCTCAGCCGGCAAGGCCGGGGCCGCATCCGGCTTAAAGATGGCCACGCCGACTACGTACAGGGCATACAGACCCGTCAGGATGAGGCCGGGCACCAGCGCCCCCACAAACAAATCGCCCACTGAGACGCCCAACTGATCCCCCAACACCACCAGCACGACACTCGGCGGGATGATCTGCCCCAGGGTGCCGGAGGCCGTAATCACGCCGGTGGCCAGCGGCTTGTCGTAATTGTACCGCAGCATCACCGGCAGGGAAATCATGCCCATTGCCACCACGGAGGCCCCCACCACCCCCGTTGCAGCCGCCAGCAAAGCCCCAACAAACACCACCGCCAGCGCCAGCCCACCCCGCAGCCGACCGAACAACATGCCGATGGTGGTCAGCAGGTCTTCGGCCAGGCGGGATTTCTCCAGCATGGTGCCCATAAATATGAAAAACGGCACCGCCAGCAGCACGTAGTTGCCCATCACCCCGAAGGTGCGTTCCGGCATGGCAAAGAGCAGGTTCCAGTCGAAATACCCGAACTCGACCCCCACAAAGGCGAAGATGAGCGCGGTGCCTCCCAGGGCAAACGCGACCGGATACCCGGAGAAAATCAGCACGAGGGCCACGATGAACATCAGCGGGCCGAGCACTTCACCACTCATGCTGTCTCCTCCGCTGATACGCCGCGCAGGATGGCGACTTGCTTGACCGCCTGCGAGACGGCCTGCAAAAGTAACAGCACAAAAGCCAGGGGGATGATGGTCTTGATCGGATAACGCGGCAAGCCGCCGGGGTCTGGCGAGGCTTCAAAAATGGACCAGGAGTTCAGGACGTACTCCCATGAGGTCCAGATCATCAGGATACAGAACGGGATCAGGAAGAGAAAGGTACCGACCAGATTGATCCATGCTTTGCCGCGTGAGGACAACCGCCCGTAGAGGACATCGACCCGCACATGCGCATTGTGCCGCAATCCGTAGGCGGCCCCCAGTAAAAACACCATGCTGAACAGGTACCACTGGAGTTCGATGTAGGCGTTGGAACTGAGGTTCATACCCGTAAACCGGCTCAGGTACCGCACGACGGCGTTAAAGGCACCGATGCCCACCATGATCACCACCAGCCAGGCCATCCAGCGCCCAATGCGTTCGTTGAACGCGTCAATGCGATGGGCCAAGCGTAACCAGTGTTGCATAGCAATCAGGGTAATGATGCAGAAAAGAGACGGGTATTATCCCGAAGAAGCCCGAACGATGAGTTCGACCGGCAACAGGGTATGCAGGGCTGGGGTCGGCTGGCGGCCATGTACCACATCCAGTACCCGCTGCACACCCAGACGGCCCAACTCGTAAATAGGCACCCGGATGGTGGTCAAAGACGGGGTAATGTACCGGGCACTGGAAACATCGTCAAAGCCCACAATGGCGATATCTTCTGGAATGCGTACACCGGCCTTCTGCAACGCACTCATCGCACCAAACGCGGTCATGTCATTCGCCGTAAAAATGGCCGTGGGACGCGGCGTGATGTTCAGTAACACCTGGGCTGCATCAAATCCGCCCACCTGGGTAAAGTTACCCGGAATCTCAAGGGTGGGATCAGGTGCCAGACCAGCTTCTTCAAGGGCCTTCCTAAATCCCCGGTGGCGCTCGCGGGCATCTAGAGCCTGGGCCGGGCCGGTAATCATGGCAATGCGCTGGTGGCCCCTTTCGATCAAGTGTTGCGTGGCGAGATAGCCGCCCGTAAAGTTGTCGAAATTGATATTGGGAATATGCTCAGCCCCAATATCCGTATTGACAAATACGACCGGCGTCTGCCCGGACACCAGATCGGCAACAGACACATGGCTGGCTTCTGGAGCCATCACGAGGAGGCCGTCAACGCGCCGATGCATGCGCCGGACGGCAGCCGTCATTTCGTCCTCCCGGTAGTGCGAGAGCGAAATCATGATGTAATAGCCCTCTTGCTGGGCCATATCGTCCACGCCGTTAAAGAAGGTCGAGAAAAACTCCCCGCCTGCGGACGGAACCAGCACCCCGATGCCCCCTGTTTCCTGCGTCACGAGGCTCCGCGCAACAGGGTTGGGCACATAACCAAGTTGCCGGGCGGCGGCCTCGACACGGATGCGTTTTTCCTCCTCAACAAAGGCGCTTTTGTTCAGCACACGTGAGACGGTTGAGATAGAAACTTTGGCTAAACTGGCAACGTCGCGGATGGTCGACCCCATAGGGCGTTTGGGGATGGCAGTGGGTAAAACAGGAGACCCTGAATATATAATGGTCAATTGTCAATAGCCAATTGTCAATTGTCAATGATTGGCTCCCGTTGACAATCGACAATCGACAATTGACTATTCTTCCAGGTATTCCACGGCGGTTTCGAGGCGTTCGTAGAACGTGGCTCCATACTTGCGCAGCAGGGCCGTCTTGACGAACTGGTACACCGGCACCCCCAACTTTTGGCCGTTCGAACAAGCCGGGGCACAGATGTCCCACCGGTCGTAGTTCAGCATTTCATAATCTTCCCGGCGGGTAATGCGGACCGGATATAGGTGGCACGAAATGGGTTTCCGGAATTCAATCTTGCCGTCGAGGTAGGCCCGTTCAATGCCACAGATTGCCGTACCGTCCGGTGTGTACTGGATATAGGCACAGGGACCACGCGGGCCGATGAGCGGGGTGACCAGGGTGCCATCAGCATCCTCCGTCACGTGCCCCTCCTTTCGAATTACAGCCTTGCCTTCGGCGGTGAGATAGGGTTTGACCTGCTTGTAAAGGCGCCGCAGTACATCGGCTTCCTCCGGTTCCAGGGGTGCCCCGTTATCCCCCTCCACACAACATGCCCCTTTGCAGGCCACGAGGTTACAGACAAATTCTTCCTCCACCAGCGCATCGCTGATCAAAATGTTGTCAATGACGATCATGAGGGGTATGGGTAGGCTGCCAAATCTGAACGGGGTAACGTGTTGCGTGATGCGTGTTACGTGAACTTGAACCCTCAGGTTTTGCCATATTGGAGGCTGTTCGCTCACCCGAGTATTCGGCCATTACCACCTAAGCCTAAATCACGCAACACGCATCACGTTGGTGTTTCAACATAAGAGGGTTTAGACAACGTATGTTACGTATCACGTTTACATGAAGAAACGGGCAGGCAAGCTCCGGGTTGCATCCTTTTATACATTCAGACGTTGATCTTTTTTTCGCACACATTCGTGTGCTTTTTTTTTTCGACGACATAGATTACCATGCGAACTGCTAAATCGGGAGACCGCGTCCAGGTCAACTATACCGGTACCCTCACCGACGGCTCGGTGTTTGATTCCTCAGAGGGCCGTGCCCCGCTGGCCTTCGTCCTGGGCGAACAAATGGTCATCCCGGGTTTTGAGAAAGCCGTGGAAGGCCTTGCTGTGGGCGAGTCCGTCACGGTCGCCATCCCCCCTGCTGAAGCCTACGGTGAACGAAGTGACGAACTGATCCTGACCGTCAACCGCTCTGAAATGCCGGCCGACCTGAATCCTCAGCCCGGCATGATGCTGCAGGTCGGCCTTGCCGACGGCAGCGCCCTGCCCATGACGGTGGCCGATACCTCCCTGGACACCGTTACCCTGGACGGCAACCACCAACTGGCCGGCGAAACCCTGACCTTCGAGATCGAACTGGTCGACATCGCCGAAGCGTAAACCTCCGTTTCGCTCCCATGCCCGCCTGTACCATTTGTGGACACACCGAAGGCAACCGCACCTTCACGGCCCATGAAATGATGTTCGGCACCCGTGAGGCCTTTACCTATCTGGAATGTGCAGGCTGCGGTTGCTTGCAACTCCTGGACATCCCCGAGGACCTCTCGCCGTACTATCCGGATGATTATTACGCCTTTGAAGAGGCCACCCCCGGCCTGATCAAAAAGCTGGCTCGGCAGATCATCGACCCGTACCGGGCCAAACACGGCCTCAATGGCAATACCCTCATTGGCAAAGGCCTTGCCCGGCTGATGGGTATGCCGGAATCGGTGGACTGGCTCAAACGGGCCAACATCGGCTTCGGGGATGCGATTCTGGATGTGGGCTGCGGCATCGGGCTGCGGCTCCAACAACTCCAGCGCATGGGGTTCACCGACCTGACCGGCGTGGACCCCTTCATTGCCGAAACGCTGCACTACGGCAGCGGCCTGACGATCCACAAAAAGGAGGTACAAGACCTGGACCGGACGTATGATTTCATCATGCTCCACCACGTTTTTGAACATCTGGACGATCCGCTGATCGCCCTGCACAACTTGTATCACCGGCTCAACCCCAACCGGTACGCCCTCATCCGAATTCCGATTGCTTCCTCTAAAGCCTGGCACACCTACGGACCGGACTGGGTACAGCTTGATGCCCCCCGGCACCTGTTCCTGCATACCTACCAGAGCATGGAATACCTGGCCCGGCAAACCGGCTTTACCCTGGCCGAGGTCGTCAATGACTCAACCGCATTCCAGTTTTGGGGTAGCGAACAGTACCGGCAAGGCATTCCCCTGATGGATGAACGCTCCTACCTGAAAGACAAGCAAGCCCTTTTTACACCCGCCCAAATTGCCGAATTTGAAACCCGGGCCCAAGCCCTGAACGCCCAACACCAGGGCGATGCCGCCTGTTTTTACCTGTACAAAACAGACGCTGCCGCCTGACCCGGCACGGCACCTGGGAACCCCATGCGCATCGACCGCTGCACCTGCTTTAACCAAACGTTTGCTGCCCTCAAAGCGGTGGCCGAGGCCCAGAGGGCTATGACCCTGCCGGAACTCCAGACCCACGTGACCTTCGGCCAAAAATGCCAACTGTGCCATCCCTACGTGCGGCGTATGCTGCGCACCGGTGAGGCCGTATTTTCTGAAATCATTACCGAGGCCGACGAGCCCTCGTACCCCATACCATGAGCCAATCCCGCCTCCGTAATATCGCCATCATCGCCCACGTCGACCACGGCAAAACCACCCTGGTCGATGCCATGCTCTGGCAAAGCGGTACCTTCCGCGATAACCAGGACGTGGCCGAACGGGTCATGGACTCCATGGACCTCGAACGTGAAAAGGGCATCACCATCATGGCCAAAAATACGGCCATTCACTACGGCGATGTCAAAATCAACATCGTCGATACCCCCGGCCACGCCGACTTCGGGGGCGAGGTCGAACGTACCCTCTGTATGGTCGATGGGGTGATGCTCCTCGTCGATGCCGCCGAAGGCCCCTTGCCGCAAACCCGGTTCGTGCTCCAAAAAGCCCTCGAACTGAACCTGCCGGCCATCGTGGTCATCAACAAGATCGACCGGCAGGATGCCCGCCCGGAGGAAGTGGTTAACGAAGTCTATGACCTGTTCATTGACCTGGATGCCCGCGATGACCAGATCGAATTTCCGATCCTCTACACCGTCGCACGCGACGGCCAATGTACCCTGGACCTCAGCACCCCCCTCACCGATCTGCGCCCGCTGTTCGAGACCATCGTCTCCTACATCCCGGCCCCCTCGGGCGATGCCAATGAACCGTTGCAGGTCCTCATCACCAACGTTACCCCGGATGCCTACCTCGGCCCGCTCGCCATCGGGCGGGTGATGCAGGGCACCCTCACGCCCCGGCAAACCGTATTGCTGTACCACCGGGACGAGACGCAAACCCCAGCTACCGTCACCGAGCTGTTCGTCAACGACGGGCTGAAGCGTGTAGCCTCAGACCGCGCCGGTGCAGGTGAGATTGTGACCATCGCGGGCATGACGGGCATCGGCCTGGGCGAATCCATCACCGATGCCGAAACCCCTCAACCCCTGCCGCCCCTCCATGTGGACGAGCCGACGCTGTCGATGGAGTTCCGGATCAACGATTCTCCGTTCAGCGGGCGTGAAGGGCAATACGTGACCAGCCGCAACCTGCGCGACCGGCTCTTCCGCGAGGCCGAAACCAACCTTGCCATGCGCATTGAGGAAACCCCCTCGCCGGATAGCTTCCTGGTCTATGGCCGGGGCGAACTTCAAATGGCGATTCTGATTGAGCAGATGCGCCGGGAAGGGTACGAGTTTGCCGTCGGAAAGCCGCAGGTCATTACCAAAACCCTGAAGGGTAAACTGCACGAGCCGTTTGAGCGGGTGCTCATCGACGTGTCAGATGCCTTCTCGGGCATTGTTGTGCAAAAACTCGGCAAGCGCAAGGGCGTACTGACCCGCATGATCAACCACGGCTCAGGGCGGGTACGCATGGAGTTTGAAATCCCCAGCCGAGGCCTGATCGGCTACCGTACCGAATTCCTGACCGATACCAAAGGCACCGGCCTGCTCAGCCATTTGTTCGATGGTTACCGGCCCTGGACCGGCGACATTGTCCACCGGCTCTCCGGTGCGCTCGTTGCCGACCGCAACGGGAAAGTCACCAGCTATGCCGTCATCAACCTGCAAGAGCGCGGCCAACTTTTTGCCGGGCCGAATGACGATGTGTACCGGGGCATGATTGTGGGCGAAAACAGCCGGGATGTGGACCTGGACGTAAACATCGTCAAGGAGAAAAAATCCACCAACCACCGCGCCGCCTCCGCCGACAGTTTTGAGAAGCTCACCCCACCCCGCAAGTTCTCCCTCGAAGAAGCCATCGAATTCGTACGGGAAGACGAACTGATCGAGGTCACCCCCGCTGCCTTCCGCCTCCGCAAGCGCCACCTGGACCCCCACGCCAGAAAGAAAGCCGCCATGGCGCGGTGAGTGCGGAGTGCGGAGTGCGGAGTGCGGAGTGCGGAGTGCGGAGTGCGGAGTGCGGAGTGCGGAGTGCGAAAATGGATTTTCGTCGGTGTGTTGGGTTCCAAGCGCCGCAGGGAACGGTCGAGACCGTTCCGCGCCTGGATATACCGCGGCGCTTGACCACCTCGTCATATGACGTGCGACGTCTAAACGAATGGAGGGAGGTTACGGTACGCGGATGAACGGCTGCGTAAATTGCCCCCCTGGCCCCTCAAGCTGTGCAATGAAAAGGCCGCTATTGTCGATGGGCAGGCTCAACTGTAGCGTCTTAACTTGTTTGGCCTGCAGAAGCACAGGTGCCATATAGATGCGTTGCCCGAGTACGTTGAAGACCGAAAGCTCATACAGACCGGCAACGCCTGCTTGCACACGCAGATGAACCTCCTGACGTACCGGATTTGGATAGAGGGTTAGCGTTAACGCCTTGGATGCTGGAAGATCGACGGTATTAGAGGTGATGCGCAGATCAAACAGAAACCGCAGTTCCTTCCCGTACGCCACGCTGTCAATAAGTGCATATTTGAGATCGCGGAATACACTGGGGTCCCCGCCTGTGTGAAGCAATCCAACCCCGTAGCCGTACATCTCGCCATAAAATACACCATACAATTCAAACCCCTTTACAGCGGGCAAGACGAGCGTTTCAATAGGCCCACCATAAGGACTGATGCGATACTCCCCGGCATACTCACCCCAAACGGCAATGACCGGTCCCACTGGAGTGGTGTAGCAACTGCCAAAATCAGCATCAAATCTTATTTCTTCTGGTACCCTACTATTGCCCCAGGTGTGTACAATGCCGTTTTCCACACGCTCATAGGTAAAAAACGTGGTGGCTTCAGTAACCAGGGTACCAGGCCGGTAGATTTCGGGCGTATGAAAAATGGTATGCTCAACTGCGGAATAGACCGTGCCTTCGATCAGTGTATCGGCCAAGACCTCCCAGCGTGAGGCCCCTGCAAGAAAGCCACCGTCAAAGGTCATGTACTCCCGTACATCGCCGATGCGTAGCGGGTAATACCCGGACGGATCCAACGTATCGGCAACGACCAATGAATCTGGAAAGGGACATTCATACTGGGCATAAGCCGGCTGAAATGCGCCCCATGCGCAAACAAACAAAAGCAGAAAGATTTGTCGCATACTTCTCACCCTTTCTCATCATAAATATCCTATATACCTTCAGACATCCCAAACCTCGCACGCATTCCATAAACGCACGGCGTTTCTCGACCTCAGGTGATACACCATACCCCTGCAAATTGACCCTAACGTCGCACCCCGCACCCCGCACTCCGCACTTCCCCGCACGTATGCATCTACCCTCATATGCCCTTTGGGAAAGGTGTTAAGGATTGGTGACTGGGCTTGCAAAAACGGGTTTGCTGGACGATATTTAGTCCATCAACAGGCAATCAGATCGGGGTAACATTCGTCCCGGCGAGGCAATCAACAACTGCGGATCGGCAAGCACACGACACACCCGCAGGGAGACGTATCGCCGCGCCCATCGCCCCGACATTTATGCGAGGAGGACCTCATGAAACGGACGCTCGGCACGATCATCGCGTATGCGCTCATCCCTCTTGGGGTGTACGCCCAGCCCGTGGTCATTAACGAAATTAACTACAACGCCGACGGCGATTTTGACGCCGGCGAATGGATTGAACTCTACAACCCCGGCGCCGGCAACGTTGATTTGTCCAACTGGGTCCTGAAGGACCAGAGTGACGACAATGGCTTCGTCTTGCTGGCAGGTACGTCCATCCCGGCAGGGGGCTATCTGGTTATTGTCGAGGACGTCGCCCTGTTCGGGGCCGTGCATCCCGGCGTGAGCAACGCGATCGGTAATTTTGGGGTCGGCGATGCGGCCTTTGGCTTTGGCAACACATCGGACCAGGTCCGGCTCTATGATGCGGGCGCAGCCCTCGTCGACTCCGTCAAATACAAAGACGGCGGCAAGTGGCCCCGTGAAGCCGACGGTGATGGCTCCACCCTGGCCCTCGGCAATGCCACCTCGGACAACGCCGAAGCCGCCAACTGGGGGGCCTCCGCCGAACTCGGCGGCACACCCGGTGCAGCCAACGGCAACACCTTGCCCTTTGTGCGCATCGACACCCCTGAAGACGGCACGGAATTTTCCAATGTGAACACCATTGCCATCGACGGGCGCGTGGCCGACCTCCAGGGGGCGCCGGCCAGCGTTACCCTCGAAGCCAAAAACACAGACGATGACAGCGTTACCCCACTCGGCACAGCCACCATCAACGGCGGTACCTACAACCTGACCTGGAGTGATCCACCAGCCGGTGAGTTCAAAATCCAGGCCACGGCTACTGACGGTAATGGGGAAACCTCCAAGTCTCCCAAAACACTGATTCGCGTCTTTTCCAACAACCCATGTGATGTGCCCGCCCCGAACCTCATCGTCACGGAAATCAACTACAACGCCCCGGACGACCTCAATACTGGCGACTGGCTCGAAATCCACAATCCGAATGATGAACCCGTCCGCCTGAAGGACTGGGTTTTGCGGGATGAACAGGTCAACGATCCGTTCTCCTTACCCGATGTCACAATTTCGGCCAACGGATTTTTTGTGTTCGTGCGGGACAGCACCGATTTCAGTGCGATCCATGCCATTGCCAACTATGCGGGTGAACTGGGCTTCGGCCTCGGCGGAAATGATCAGGTACGGCTCTTTACCCCCAACGGCTGTATGATCGACATGGTCGACTATGACAACGAAGACCCCTGGCCGGTCGAACCGGATGGGAGCGGCAAAACCCTGGCCCTTAGCAACCTATCCGCCGACAACGTCAACCCGGCCCACTGGGTGGCCTCCCGTGACAATGGCGGCACCCCAGGCATCAGAAATGCCGTGAGTTTGCCCGTCGAACTCACCCGCTTTTTCGCCGATCCCGCCGGAGCCAACATGGTTCTCCTCACCTGGATGACGGCCACGGAGACCAACAATGCCGGCTTCGAGGTGGAAATGAAACACGGCGTTGTACGGCCGCGGCATGCCGCAGCCCAACTTGGAAATGCGGAAAATCCGTCGGCATGGCAAACCCTGGCTTTCGTCGAGGGCAAAGGCACCACGACTGAAGCCCAGACCTACCGGTATACGGTCGAAAACCTGAGCACAGGAACCCACACCTTCCGGCTCAAACAAATCGACTTTGACGGCACCTTTGCCTATTCCCCCGTGGCCCAGGTGCAAATTGGCGTGCCGGGTACCTACAGCTTTACAGCAGCCTATCCGAACCCCTTCCGGGACCAAACCCGGTTCACCTTCGCCGTACGCAAAGCCCAACAGATCGAGATCGGCCTGTATGATGTGTTGGGTCGGCAGGTGGCTACGGTCTTCAACGGCTGGGCCGAAGCCGATACCCCGAACACCCTGGCCATAGATGGCAAAACCCTGTCTGTTGGCACCTACTACCTGCGCCTGACCAGCGAGGACTTTACCGAGGTCCAACAGTTGGTTGTTACCCGATAACCGCGCAACTCCAGGGCCAGGCAGGGCCCGCAACATTTGTACAAGGGCTTCACAATAGCGGCTGCACCCCAATGCAGCAGGCGTAGTATATTGCACATCGCCACCGGGCGTTTGTATGTTACCCCCTGAACAGACGGCCCCGCACATTGGGGACGGTCAGGTACACCGCTTATACGATTGTGTTGATGGATCGACTGCGCCTTCTCTGTATCCTCTCCTTGTTGGTGCTCGGCTTTGGCTCCACTGCAGCCCAAACGGTACTGATCAACGAAATCAACTACCACGCCGCCCCAGAATTTGACACCAAGGACTGGCTGGAACTCCACAACCCCGGCGCAACAACCATCGACGTCTCCGGCTGGACATTCAGCGACGAAGACGATGCCAACCGGTTCGTCTTGCCCGCCGGAACCCTGTTGCCCGCCGGCGGCTTCCTGGTCCTCTGCCGGGATGCAGCCGCCTTTGCCGCCCTGTACACCAATCAAACCTGCCTCGGCGATTTTCCGTTTAACCTCGCCAACGGCGGCGAACTGCTCCGCCTCCTGGATGCCGGCGGCACCATCGTTAATGCCGTCAACTATGACGACGAGGCCCCGTGGCCCACATCCCCCGACGGCAGCGGCCCCACCCTCGAACTCACCAGCTCCGATTTGGACAATACACAACCCACCAGTTGGCAACGCTCCCTTGCCATCGGCGGGACGCCCGGCGTAGCGAATGGGAATGAAACCCCATCGGTGGTTGTCATCAATGAAATCAACTACAACTCGGTTGACACCTTCGACCCGCGGGACTGGATCGAACTCCACAACCCGGCCACTACGCCGGTGGATGTATCCGGCTGGATCTTCAGGGATACCGACAGCGACACGACGTTTGTGCTGCCGCCCGCTACCCAGATTGCCGGCGGAGGCTTTCTGGTGTTGTGCCGGGATGCCGCCACATTTCAGGCCGTCTTTTCGGCAGGCCCGCCTTGTGCCGGGGCCTTCGGCTTCAGCCTGAGCAATGGCGGTGAAAAGCTGCAACTGTGGGATGCCGCCCGTGTGGTGGTCGATTCCCTGACCTACGACGATATGGCCCCCTGGACCACAGACCCAGACGGCAACGGCCCAACCCTGGAATTGGTCTATCACGGCCTGGACAACAGCCTGGCCGAAAGCTGGGGGGCCGCGGCGGTTTTGGGTGGAACCCCGGGCGCACAGAATAGCATTTTTGTGGTGAACGCGACAGAAAAGGAGCTCCCAACCGGCCCTTTCCGGCTGGGAATGAACTACCCGAATCCGTTCAGCAAGCAAACGGCCATTCCGTACGCGTTGGACGTACCGGCCGATGTGACCCTCCATATTTTTAATACCCTGGGGCAGGAAGTGCATCGCAGCGCGATGGGCCACCAGCCCTCGGGAACCTACACCGCGCACTGGACACCGGAAGCCCTGCATACCGGCGTCTACTTTTACCACCTTATGGTCAATGGCCGCACGACCGCTACCCGCACAGCCCTCTTGATCTACTAAATCATGTTACGCCTTCTTGGCCCATTCGACCTTGGCGAATTGCACAAGATCAACGTCAAGCGGCGTAACATTCAGATACTAAGTCGAACCCCACACCTGTGTTTTTCCGGGCGTTACGCCCGTTAGCCAAACCGGGTGCCCGACCCCCACCAATATGGGATTGGTACGAATGATGAGCTTTGGCCTCGGCCTGGGCCTTATGCTTCCTGTGTCCACTTCTGGACAAACCGTCTACATCAACGAACTGCTGGCCATCAACGACGCGGTCATCTCAGACGAAGCTGGAGAATTTGACGACTGGATCGAATTTTACAACCCCGGAGCCACCTCGATCGACCTCGGCGGATACTACCTCACGGATGACCTCAGCAACCCAACCGCGTGGGAAATCCCGACCGACAATCCAACAGCCACCACCATCCCCGCCGGTGGATACTTGCTGTTCTGGACCGACGGCCAGCCGGACCAGGGCACCCTGCATGGCCCCTTCAAACTGAGCGGAGCCGGTGAACAAGTGGGCCTGTTTATGCCGGATGGCATCACCCCCATCGATACCGTGACCTTTCCCTCCCAGATCAAGGACATCTCCTACGGGCGACAACCCGACGGCGGCGATGCCTTCCTGAACTTCGCCGAGGCCACGCCGGGCGGATCCAACAACACAGCGGGTTCGGCCTTCGCGGTCGCACCCATATTTACACCTCCTGGCGGCTTCTATACCGGCGGTGCGATGGTTACGCTACATACCCCCTCCTCCAACGCAGACATCTATTACACCATTGACGGCAGCGTCCCGACGGAAAACAGCCCTCACTACAACGGCCCCATCTCGACCGATACCACCATTGCCCTCCGTGCCATCACGTTGGCATCGGGGCTGTTGCCCAGCCGGATCAGTACGCATACCTACCTGATCAACGAAGCATTTACCCTGCCCACCCTTTCTCTGGTCTCGGACCCCATCAACCTGTACGACGAAGAAATGGGCATCCTCGTCGATGGCCCTCCCCGCCCCGGTTGCACGGAACGTTGCGAAAACTACTGGCAAGATTGGGAGCGAGATGCCCACGCTGAATATTTTGAAGCCGACGGCACCCCGGCCTTCAGCCTGGACCTCGGCGTGAAGGTGTCCGGCTTCTTTAGCCGCGTCGACGCCAAAAAATCCCTGGCCCTGCGGACCCGCTCCCGCTACGGCACACCGAACATTCGCTACCCGATTTTTTCCCAGAAACCGGATGAGGACCGCTACGATGGCCTCCAGGTCCGGGCCAGCAGTTTTGAACGAACCAAAAACGAAGCCTTCTACGAACTCAATGAATTGTCCGGCCGCCGCATGGACATGCAGGCCTACCAACCGGCCATCATCTTCCTCAACGGGCAGTACCACGGCATCTACAATGTGATGGAACGCAAAAATGCCGACCTGGTCAAGAGCAATTACGGCTACAATGACATCGACTTGTTTGATGCGGTGGAAGGTGTTCTTGAAGGCGACCGCGAGCAGATGAACGAAACAACGAACTACCTGAGCTCATCGGACTTTCGGCAATCGGGCGGGTATGCTTTTGCGGATGCGAACCTGGTCGATATGGAAAGCCTCATCGAACACTATGCCACCACCATCATCATGGGACGCACCGACTTCGGGAACGTGCGCATGTGGCGGCCTCGGGAGACCGGTGGCCGGTGGCGCATGATGACGTTCGACTATGACGTAAGCCTGCTGGACCATGACACAGTGGATTGGATGTTAACCACCAGTACCGACCGATGGCTCCACGGCATGTTGCCTTTCCTCCTGGAAAACAATGAATTCAGGGAACGCTTTATCACCCGCATCTCCGACCTGCTCAACTCCACGTTTTCACCGGCCACCCACCGGGCCATGATCGACCAAGTGGCCAGCCGGGTCCAGCCGGAAATGACCCGTGAAATTGAACGCTGGCAGATTCAGTACAATACGTTCATGCAGAGTTTTGGGGCATGGCTCGGCTTTGTGAATGAACGCAAGACCTTCGCCCGCCTCCGGCCCGACCGCGTACGCAACCACCTCAAAACCCACCTCAACCTCGGCGATCCCCTCCGTATCTCGATTACACCCTTCGGGCAAGGCACCGTGCGGGTAAACAGCATCGAAGGCATTGACCGCAACTGGCTCGGCTTTTACTTCCCCGGCATCCCGGTCACCCTGACTGCTGAACCCGCACCCGGCTTTGCCTTCGCGGGCTGGTCTGAGCCCAGCCTGGGCAATGACCCCACCGTAGCGGTCACCCTCACCGCCGACCTCAACCTCGCACCCCAGTTTACCCAATCGGTCCAGCCACCGGATGTAGCCTTCAACGAAATCAACTTTAACGCCGCAGGATTCTTCGATACACGGGACTGGGTGGAACTCTACAACCCGACAGACGAAACCGTCGACCTCTCGGGCTGGATCTTTGAAGACGGCACCCTGAATGAATTTATCGTCCCGGACGGCACGACCATCGAAGCCCAGGGCTACCAGGTGCTATGCCGGGATCGTGAAGCGTTCTTCCAGACCTACGGCGAAACCATCGACTGTGTGGGAGACTTTGGCTTCGGCCTCAGCGAATTGGGCGAAACCCTCACCCTGCGCCATCCCACCCGCATTCTGGTAGATGCCATTACCTACAGCGCTGAAGCCCCCTGGCCGACCGATGCCAACGGCTCCGGTGCTACCATAGCCCTGAACGAGCCGGACGAGGACAACGCCCTCCCTGAAAACTGGCGTGCTTCATTGGCCGTCGGTGGAACCCCCGGTGCGGCAAACCATACTGAAACCGAACCACCATCCCTCGTCATCAACGAGATCAACTACAACTCCTCGGATGCCTTTGATGCACGGGACTGGGTAGAGCTCTATAACCCCGTGATGGAATTTGTCGAGGTCTCCGGCCTCATCTTCCGTGACACCGACAGTGACACCCTCTTCACCATCCCCGACGGCATGTTGATGTTCCCTAACAGCTACCTCGTACTATGCCGGGACCAGGCCGCGTTTCAGGCCGTGTACCCCAATGGCCCTGAATGTGTGGGAGACCTGGGCTTCGGATTGGCCAATGCCGGTGAAAAAATCCTGATTTGGAACCAGGACCGCGTCGTCGTGGATTCCCTCACCTTCGATGAAGAAGCACCATGGCCGGTCGAAGCCAACGGCGAAGGCTTTACGCTGGAACTAACCAGCCCAGGCCGGGACAATGCCCTCGTCGAAAACTGGGCCGCCTCCCTGAATGTAGGCGGCACCCCCGGCAGCGAAAACACGGTATTTGTCTCGGCAGAAACGGAGGGCATACCGGTAGATGGAATGATGCTAGAGGCCAGCTATCCGAATCCTTTCCGGGAAACCACACAGATTGGCTACCACCTGGATCGGCCTGCCAAGGTACAACTCCGCATCTTCAATGCCGCAGGCCGCCAGATCAAGGATGTACATCTGGGCCAACGCCTGGCCGGTGTGCATACCTTTGCGTGGACCGTCAAAGACCTGAGTGCCGGGGTGTACTTCTATCAGTTATTGGTAGACGGGGAAGTACTCCAAACGCGGGCAGCGATGTTGGTACGATGAGGACCACCCCGGCTAGAGGGACAACATACGCAGTATTGCTCCTCTAGCCGGGGTGGTCCTCACCCAATCACCACCCCGGCCTCTTTGGCCCATTCCCGCAGGGCTTTGCGATCGGCATCAGAGATGTTGCGTGGAATCACCACTTCAATCTCCACATAAAGATCCCCGGTGCCTTCGTCTGTGCGCACGCCCTGGCCGCGGAGCCGGAGCTTTTCGTTCGGCTGGATGCCGGGTGGCACACGCAGCTTGATGGTTTCCCCGTAGGCGTTGGTAATGTTGCGGGACGTACCCAGCATGGCCTCAACAGCATGGATGGTCTCAGTGATGTAAAGGTCGTCCTTCACGCGTCGGAACCGGGGATGCTCGGTGACTTCAAACGTGACGTACAGATGACCTTTTTGACCCGTTGGCCCCGGTTTACCCTGCCCCTGGAGCCGAACTTTGTACCCTGATTGAACGCCTTTGGGAATCTTGAGCCTGACGGTCCGCCCATCGGGCAGGCGCACGGCGGTCTTCTCCCCACGCAGGGCCTGATCGAAAGAGATGCGGAACGTCGTTTCCACGTTGTTGCTGCCTCGTGCCCCGGCCTCTGCCTCAGATTCACCACCAAAAAACCGGCCGAAGAAGTCGCCGATACCTTCCCCAAAGAACCCGCTGTCATCTTCATCCGCATCGGTGAAAACGTAGGTCCCATCCGGGCGGCGCTGGTACTGGTGCCCGCGCTGCGTGGTAAAAAAATCGCCGATGCCGCCGAAAGGGTTGTTTCGCATGGCATCATATTGCCGACGTTTCTTATCGTCGGAGAGCACTTCATACGCCTCCTGAATCTCCTTAAATCGATCCTCGGCACTTGGGTCGCCCGGGTTTTTGTCCGGATGGTACGTACGCGCCAGCTTGCGATAGGCTCTCTTTACAACCTCCGCATCGGCCCCTTCGGCCACCCCGAGAATCTTGTAGTAATCTTTCATTCCGTTCTTATCAATGTGCTACGTGCTACGTGCTACGTTCGGTCGAAAAAACGTAGAACGTAGAACCATGAACGTAGAACGACTTATATTCGACGCTAAAGACGTTATGCCCTGTTTCAACATTAAGCACTACCAGCCCCCCTATGCCCATCCGCATCCAAAAGATCCTGATTGCCAACCGGGGCGAGATCGCGGTGCGGGTGATCCGTACCTGTCGGGAACGCGGTATCCGGACGGTGGCCGTCTACAGCGAAGCCGACCGTAGCGCGTTGCATGTACGCCTTGCCGATGAGGCCTATGCCATCGGCCCTGCCGCATCCAGCCAGTCCTATTTAGTACAAGAAAAAATACTGGAAGTTGCACGCCAAACCGGAGCCAATGCCGTCCACCCCGGCTATGGCTTCCTCTCGGAAAACGCCGATTTTGCCCAGGCTTGCACCGATGCCGGCCTGATCTTTATTGGTCCGCCACCGGATGCCATTCGGGCGATGGGAGACAAAACCTCGGCCCGGCTGCTCATGGAAACGGCTGGCATCCCTATGGCCCCCGGCACCACCAATGCCATAGACGACCCAGAAGAGGCCGCCCGCATTGCCGAAGGCATCGGCTATCCTGTGCTCATCAAAGCCGCCGCCGGTGGCGGTGGCAAAGGCATGCGCGTGGTGGAAGACCCAGACGATTTTAAGCGGGCCATGGCAATGGCCCGCAGTGAGGCCCAATCTGCGTTTGGGGATGGACGCGTGTACATTGAACAGTACATCGTCGACCCGCGCCACATCGAGTTTCAGATCCTGGCCGATGCGCACGGCAATACGCTTCACCTTTTCGAGCGCGAGTGTTCCATTCAGCGGCGGCACCAGAAGGTCATCGAGGAAGCGCCATCATCCATCCTCACACCTGAACTCCGCAACCGTATGGGCCAAGCGGCTGTAGAAGCTGCCCGGGCCTGCGGCTACGTGAATGCAGGAACGGTTGAGTTTCTGGTGGACCGCGACCTGAATTTCTATTTCATGGAAATGAACACCCGGTTGCAGGTGGAACACCCGGTCACGGAATACATCACCGGCCTGGATCTCGTGGCCGAACAAATTCGCATTGCCGAAGGTGAACACCTGAACTACACGCAGGAAGCCGTTACGATGCACGGCCATGCCATCGAATGCCGGGTGTACGCCGAAGACCCCACCAACCAGTTTCTCCCCGATCCCGGCTTGCTGGTTCACCATACCCCCCCGGACGGGTTCGGGGTACGCGTCGATGCCGGGGTGGAACAAGGCATGGATGTGCAAATCCACTACGATCCGATGATCTCAAAACTGGTCACCTGGGGGGCCTCCCGTGAAGCCGCCATCGCCCGTATGCACCGCGCCCTGGAAGAATATGCCATCGCCGGGGTCCAGACCACGATCCCCTTCTGCGCGTTCGTGATACAACACCCGGCCTTCCGATCCGGCCAATTCAACACGCACTTTGTGCAGGACCACTACACCCCCGAAGCCCTCCACCCGAACGATCCTGAAGCCGATCTGGAAGCCGCCATCGCCGCCGTCTTCTTTGAAGCCGCTGCACCCAAAGCCGAAGCCCCTGCCGCCACACCTGCCCCCAACGGCACCCGCTGGACCCAACGCCGCTGGAACGGCTCGAAGTAGCCTTACAAGGGCAGATATATAATCTGGTTGTTCAATTCTTCAGGCGCTGCAACTTTTGCAATTAATTCCAGATCACGGATGCATTGGCCTACGGAGATCCTTAACTGGTGAGCATAAATGAGTCCGTTAAATGAAGTGCTACCCCGTTGCCGACGAACAGCTTCCACGAGCAGATCATCGTCTTGGCTAAATAAAACACGATTCAAAACACCGGCACGGTCCAGCAATTCAGGATCCGTGAACGTACTTGCACCATCATCAAAAGCCGTAAGCACATCTACCTCCCGCAAACGCAATCCTGTGGTGATTGCCCTGCGCACATGATGGTCCATGTAGAGCATCAAGGCCATCAACCCTGTTGTTTCAGACGAGCAATCAGTGGTGCGGCAGGCGTTTGTGCATGTAGCTGTTCAACCTCTTCAAACCGGCGTTCGATATCGGCATCAAGTACTTTTTGGTGGTCCCAATAATAGGCTAGGGCCGAGTGAATCTGACCAAGCGTGAGATGCGGAAATTGGAAATGCAATTCTTTAGGACTCGTACCATGTGCCTGCTGATCCAGTACCAGTTCAATGACTTTCATAGTCGTACCAGCGATGTAAGGTACACCATCAATATCCAGCGAGATGTGTTCGTATCGCGTTTCCGTAATGCCCATGATCCTACCGGAAGGTTTGATGTGAATGGGTAATTTAGACCCGGCTCCAGAATGCACGTTCCCAACGACCACAGCACAACGTTTGTGTTTCCCATTGCGATACCCTTTATTCCACCGCCTCATAATCCTCTGTTTCTATAATGCTCGTATACCCTAATGCGACAAATCCACTTGTTTGACGACGGTGATGAAGCCCTGCTGAGCGTGGCCGACCTCACCCGGCAGATCAAATCTACGCTGGAAGACACCTTTGACGACCTGCGGGTGGAAGGGGAAGTATCCAACTTCAAGCGGTATAGTTCAGGGCACTGTTATTTTACCCTCAAGGATGCCGAATCCCAAATTCCCTGTGTGATGTGGCGGAGCGCTGCCCGGTATCTGTTCTTCACACCGGAGAACGGCATGCTGGTCCGTACCCTCGGCAGCCTGTCTGTGTATGCGCCGCGCGGGGCGTATCAGCTCATGGTCCGCACCATGAAACCCGCTGGTGAGGGGGCGCTGCAACAAGCCTTTGAGGCCCTGAAACACCGGCTGGAAAAGGAAGGGCTGTTCGACCAGATCCACAAAAAAACCTTACCGCCCTACCCTGAAACCATCGGCGTGGTGACCTCCGGCGCCGGGGCTGCCCTGCGCGATGTCCTCTCCATCCTGGCACGGCGCTTCCCACAGGTACGGGTGATGGTTTGCCCGGTCCGGGTGCAAGGGGCTGGTGCCGCCGAAGAAATTGCCGAAGCCGTACGCGCATTCAATGCACTGACCCCTGAAGACGGTATGCCAATCCCGGATGTACTGATCGTGGGCCGGGGCGGCGGTTCAGCTGAGGACCTGTGGGCCTTCAATGAGGAGATCGTAGCCCGTGCCCTGTTTGCTTCGCACATCCCCATCATCAGCGCAGTGGGGCATGAAGTGGATTACTCCATTTCAGACTTCGTGGCGGACGCCCGCGCAGCAACACCCTCAATGGCGGCTGAGTTGGCGGTGCCGGACCGCGAGGAAATGCGCCAACTGGTGGCCCTGAGGTACGCCCAGATCCATCAACTCCTTACGGACCAGGTCGAAGGCGGGCGGCAGCGCGTGGACTTTCTGAGGCACAGCCATGTATTTAACCGGCCCGTCGACCAACTCCGGCAAGCTACGCAACACCTGGATGAACGGATCGCGCAACTGCACCGCACGGCGCGGCAATGGACCACCCAAAAACGGCTGCACCTGGAACCCCTGGTTACCCGGCTCCACGGCCTCGACCCTGTAGCCCCCCTGAAACGGGGCTATGCCTTCGTGGCGCGGGAAGGCGAACCTGTACACACCGCCGCAACCCTTCGCACCGGCGACCGTATCACGGTACGGTTTGAAGATGGCCAGCGGGAAGCGGAAGTGATAAGTGATGATGGATGATAATTGGGCATTGGTGATTTACAGGCACCCAATCACAAATCACCAATCATAAACCACCAATCACCAATGATACCCCCGCCATGGTCATCCCCCGGTACCCATGTGTATCTCCACCATACCAGACTGATATTCCCGTGAATATTAGCCGGGTAGATTTGACTGCCTTCCCGGTGCCCTGTATCTTTGCGCATTATGGATGTAACACCCCATCGCTCCGCCGATTCGCCGACGTTTGAAACGTCCCTCGCCCGTCTAGAGGCCATTGTCGACGAATTGGCCAACCCGCACACCAATCTGGAGCAAGCCCTGGAGCGGTACGAAGAAGGCGTACGCCTGGCACAGCATTGCATGGACCGCCTCAATGCCGCCGAGCTACGCATCCAGGAACTCTCTCTGGAGTGATTGTCCCCAAGAACCGACCATCTAAACACGTATTTGGGTATGTCCAACGATTTGTTCACCCCAGGCCCTGTCTTGGGTACCCTCAACACCACAGCCGACCTGCGCAAGCTGTCTGAAGACCAACTCGAACAGGTTTGCGATGAGTTGCGGCGGCATATCATCGACATCGTCTCGGTGCATGGAGGGCACTTCGGAGCCTCACTGGGGGTCGTCGAACTGACCGTTGCGCTGCACTACGTGTACAACACGCCGGACGATTTGCTGGTGTGGGACGTCGGGCATCAGGCCTACGGCCACAAGATGCTTACCGGACGGCGAGATGTTTTTCCGACCAACCGGAAATTCCAGGGCATCTCCGGTTTCCCGAAGCGGAGTGAATCCGAATACGACACCTTCGGCGTGGGGCATGCCTCGACCTCGATCTCGGCAGCGCTCGGCATGGCCAAAGCCCGCGATCTTTCCGGCTCCGACCAGAAAGTGGTGGCCGTCATCGGGGATGGCTCCATGACGGGCGGCCTCGCCTTCGAGGGCCTGAACAACGCCGGCGCCAGCGGGACCGACATGGTGGTTATCCTGAACGACAACTGCATGTCGATCGACCCCAACGTGGGTGCACTCAAGGAACACTTGACCGACATTACCTCCAGCGATACCTGGAACACCTTCCGGGATGAAGTCTGGGAGTTCTTCGAAAAAATGAAAGGCAAAGGCGGCGGCACCCTGCAACGGATGGCCTCCAAGATCGAAGCTGGTCTGAAAACCGTCCTGACCCCCGGCGCCCTGTTCGAAGCCCTTGGCTTCCGGTACTTCGGCCCCGTCGACGGGCACGACGTCAAACACCTTGTTCAGCACCTGAAGCACCTGCGTGGTCTCCGGGGTCCCATCTTGCTGCACGCCGTGACGGTCAAAGGTAAAGGTTTTGCCCCTGCCGAGCAGGACCAAACCAAATGGCATGCCCAAAGCTCGCCGTTCGACAAATTTACCGGGGCCTCCCTCGCCAAACCGGTTCCCGTACCCGCCCCGCCCAAACCACCCAAGTGGCAAGACGTATTCGGCGAAGCCATCATTGAATTGGCGGAGCAGGACGAACGCGTCGTGGGCATCACGGCGGCCATGCCCAGCGGCACCAGCCTGAAATACATGCTGGAAAAAATGCCGGACCGTGCCTTCGACGTCGGCATTGCCGAAATGCATGGGGTGACCTTTGCGGCCGGCCTCGCTACACAGGGCTACAAACCGTTCGTGGCAATCTACTCCACCTTCCTGCAACGCGCCTACGACGGCGTGGTGCACGACGTCGCCATCCAGCATTTGCCGGTGGTCTTCTGTATGGACCGCGCCGGTGTGGCCGGCGCCGATGGTCCCACACACCACGGTGCGCTGGACGTCCCCTTCATGCGGTGCGTCCAAGGCATGGTTGTGGCTGCTCCCATGGATGAGCAAGACCAACGCGACCTCATGTACACGGCCGCGCAGTACAACGACGGCCCCTTTGCCATTCGCTGGCCACGTGGCGCGGCCACCGGTATGCAACTGCGCCCCGGTTTCCAGGAAATTGAAATCGGTACCGGTCGGCGTATTGCCGATGGGAACGACCTCGCCTTTGTGTCTTATGGCGCACTCGGTAACTATCTGTACGAAGTCCGCGAGCGCCTGGCCGAGCAGGGCATCCAGGCTGCCCACTACGACCTCCGGTTCGTAAAACCCCTGGACGATACCCTCCTCACCGAAGTCTTTACCCGCTTCGACAAGGTGATTACCCTTGAAGACGGCGTAATCCAGGGCGGCGCCGGGAGTGCCGTCATCGAATGGATGGTGGACCACGGCTACCACGCCACGGTGAAACGCCTCGGCCTGCCAGATGAAGTTATCGAACACGGTACCCAGCGCGAATTGCATGACCTGATGGGCATCGGCCCGGACGGCATCGTTGAACAGGCCCTGGCTCTTATGGTCCATCAACCCCTCGAAGTTTAATTGTCTATGGCTTGGTTCCCTGATTTTCCTGACGAGGCCCGCCTCTGGATTTATACGGCGGAGCAGAACCTGACGCCGGACGAGGCCACACGCGCCGCCGAGGCGTTTCAGGGTTTCCTTCGGCAGTGGCAATCCCATGGCCGCCCGGTACGCGGCCAGGCCGTGATTCTCGAAAACCGGTTCCTGTTGCTCGCGGCTCACATTCCCGGTGGCACCATCTCGGGGTGTGGCATTGACGCTTCGGTACACGCCGTCGAAGCCCTGAGCCAACACCTGGGCATCCATTGGCTGACGGGCATGCAGGTCTCCTATCGGGATGCCGACGGACACATTCGGATGGCCTCCCGCCCGGCCTTCCGCGGGCTGGTTCAGTCCGGTACCGTCACGGCAGACACCCTCGTTTTCGACACGGCCCTTACCACCCTGGGTCAACTGCGCCAATTGGGCTTTGAACGTCCGGCTCACGCCTCCTGGCATGCTCGCCTGTTCCGTATTCCACAACCCGCTTGAGTACCTTCCCCCCTGCCGTGCCATCCTACGCAGAGCGCCTGATCGACGGGCTAACCCGTATGGAAACCACACGGGTCCAGATTCTGGGCGCGCTGGTGCTGCTGCTGCTTGTCTCCTTGACAGGCACCCTGGGCTATTCCTTCATTGAAGGCTGGTCCATCTGGGATGGCATATACATGACCTTCATCACCCTGACCACCATCGGGTTTGAAGAAGTCAACCCCCTTTCCCCCAGAGGCCGTATCTTTACCATCGCTATCGGCACCGTAGGCATCGTGACGATCGGCTTCATCGTGACCCGTACCACACAACTTTTGGTAACCCGGCAACGACTTCGGAAGCGGCACATGGAACGCATGATCAGACGGCTCAAGAACCACTACCTCATTTGCGGATATGGCCGCATCGGTGCACGTATTGCCCGTGATTTTCAGGATGCGGGACGGTCTTTCGTCATTATAGAAAACGCGAGCCACAAAATCGAAAAGCTCGAAAAAACCACATTTCTGTACATCGAAGGCAATGCCGAAGCCGAGGAAACGCTCAAGGAAGCCCGCATCGAATATGCCCAGGGCATGATCACAACGTTGACGCAAGACAGCGACAACGTCTTTGCCACCCTCATCGCCCGGGAACTCCGCCCAAACATGATGATCCTCGCCCGCGCCTCAACCAGTGAAAACGTCCGCCGCCTGTACCGCGCCGGAGCAACCAAAGTGGTCTCACCCTACGAAATCGGGGCCGACCGTATGGCACGCGTGATCCTGCGCCCCAACGTGGACCAGTTCCTCGAACATACCGTCCATACGGCCGGCAGCTTCGACTTGCAGATGGACGAGATGAAGATCGAACCCGGCTGCTCCATTGAGGGCCTGACCCTCCTCGATAGTGATTTTAGGAACCGATTCGGGGCCATCGTCGTGGGTGTGTTATCCGGGGAAACCGGTGAAATAACGTTTAACCCCAGGGCGGACACCCGCATGCATGCCGGTGACATCATCGTGGTCCTCGGTAGTCAGCAGATGCTGGACCACCTGAAAGCTGGCTGCCGCGCCGACGGATAACCTGATCCCATGCCGAAATCCATGACCACCCGTGCCTTCCTGTGTAGCGTGTTCTGCCTGGCCCTAACCCTGCCCACCGCTGCCCAAGACGACCGGTATAACATCATCAATGAAGAAATCGTCAGTCGGCTGGCCGACAACCAGACGGCCCCGCTCGATTCCATTCCGCTGGCCCGGTACAAGTATTACATCGTCAAGGACAGTTCCCGGCTGGCCGCCCGGCATATGCTCTACCGCCGCATCGGCCACAGCCGCCAAACCGAAAAAGGCCGCAAGGAACTGGTCCAGATGCTCAACCGCAACATTCCACCCATACAAAACCTGCGACCGGGAGACACGCTGGTGGTCCCAATGGAATTTGACCTGGACCTCCGCGCCTATGCCCCCTTACCCCGCTACTACGCCGGTGCTGCTTCGTTTGACAAGCTGGTGGTCATCGACAAATCCCTGCAAGCCTTCGGGGCCTATGAACAGGGCCGGCTGATGCGGTGGGGCATCATTGCCACCGGCGGCAAAAAACATCCAACCCCTAGTGGCCGCTACAACTTCAACTGGAAGGTTAAGGAACGCGTCTCCAGCCTGAGCCCGCCTGACCAGGAATGGCTGATGCGGTGGGTCTTCAACTTCCACAACCGGCGCGGCATTCATGTACATCAGTACCCGCTGCCCGTCGATGGCCCCGTGAGCCACGGCTGCGTCCGCATGACCGAAGCCGATTCCAAGTGGCTCTACCACTGGGCCGACGGCTGGACGCGCAAGGGCAAACGCGTGGTCAAACAGGGCACCACCGTCCTGATTATCGGAGACGAGCCGGATTACCCCCGCCCCTTCATCTTCACCCCAGGCAAACCGACCCTTCGCATGGCCCAACTGCCGGAAAACCCCTACGACGTGCCCCCCGGCACCAATCAACAAAAACAGTTCGACCGGCAACGCGCCCGCCTCGGCGGCTAATCCTATGGACACCCGGCTGCGGGGTGCGACTCAGGTTCGAGGGGGGGGAGAGTCGCACTCCGCACTTGAGCCTGAGCAACGCGAAGGCGTTCCGGCGCAGCCGGATTAAGGCACCTGCGTAGCCTGGCCGTTGGCGGGGAGCCAGACGTTCAGAAAATCAAAGGCCGTGGCGCTGCCATCAAGGTTAAAATCGCCTGCGTTGTAACCCATCGGCCCTCCGTTGATGGGAAGCCAGACGTTCAGAAAATCAAAGGCCGTGACATTCCCATCGGCATTTCCGTCGCCACCCCATTTGGCGAAGATACCAACCGCGATCTCATTCGTGGCATTGACACCCCAGGAACGGTAGGACGCGTCGGTAAAATTGTGCTTGAGGTTGGCGATGAGTTCAACCGGGTAGGCACTCATGATACTCAGGTGGTTGCGCGTATAGATGACCACATTGAAATAGCGATCCAGGGCATCCATGCCCCCGATTCGAATGAAGCCAACCCCCGAGGCTGCGCGGATGCTGCCGTCCTTGCGGAGCAAACCGGCCTTCCTGTAGACATCCGGGGAACCGGTCGCATTGGCCGTCCGAAATTCAACCAGCACCCAATCGGTGATGTCGGTGGTGGTACCGAGGGTTTCGGTGCCGCTGTAATTCCAGGGCGGGCCGCTAAACGGCTGATTGGTTGGCAGCAGCGCAGCGGTTGCCAAATCCGTCGTCATCATTCCACCGGCATCATAGGCTCCCGAGAGCAGCACGGTAGCATCCAGGTTAAGCGCCCGATCCTGCACGGCCCCGAGTTCATACGCGCCAACATCACAGCCGTCGGACGCATCGGCTGGCGCACTGTCCACAATACGCTGGGTGGTGGTCGTGGGGTTGTGATAGCCCCGCTGATCCGTATTGAGGGCCGGGCATTCGCCTTGATCCACGGCCGGACTGGTGGCTTGCAACGTGTGAATGATCGTTGGCCCACCGGAACTGGTAAGGCCATTGAGGCCAGATGTCGGGTTGACCTGATCTCCCCCCACGCCGTTGACGATCCCGGCCGAGCCGGTGATGTCCGTGACGAGGTTAAAGCCGTTGCTGGTAAAAGAGCCGTTCAGGTCGGGGCCAAGCGCCGCCGTATTGTCTGCGATGATGGTGCTGTAGAGCGCAACGGTACTGCCGGTGGGGTTATAGATACCGCCGCCCTGGAGGCCGGGGCAGGCAGCGCTGCAAGGTTGATTGGCGGCCACTGTGCTGTTTTGTACGGTCATCATCCCGCTGTTCAAGTTGGCGAGGCCCCCACCAAGCGTTTTAGCTGTATTTCCCGAAACGGTACTGTTGGTGATGGTCACGGTGGCCCCGTCATTGAACAGGCCACCACCGGCCACATTGTTTGCAGTATTGATCCGTAACAGGCTGGCCGTCAGAAAGGCCATTGTGCTGCCCGTGAGGTAAATCCCACCACCACTACCCCCGGCTGTTGCGTTGCCCACCAGAGACGTATTTTGCAATTCCAGCGTACCGGCGGCCATGTAAATGCCGCCCCCGCCGGTGTTGGCCGAGTTGCTGTCGAGCAGGCAATTCCGCAACGTGAGCCGCGGCCCGTCGCTGTATACGCCTCCGCCCTGGTTGGTCGCGAAGGCCCCAACGAGCGCTATGTTCTTGAGGGTCAGTTCGCCGTGGTTGATGATCGCACCGCCGGACGTGCCCCCTGTGGCCGTGCCCCCGATCTGCATATGTGCCAGGGTCACGTTGACGCCTGCTGTAACCTGAAAGGCCCGGCTGGGACCGCCCGAAATGAACGTATTAAACGGCCCCAGTCCGAAAATCGTCAGGTTTTTGTTGATGAGCAGTTCGCCCGTGCTGAGGCTGAGGCTCATCCCGGCCAGCGCCGGATCGAAATAGATGGTATCCCCCGGATTGGCCACCGCAATGGCATTCCGAAGCGAGCCAGCCCCATTATCATTGGTATTGGTTACCAGCACATCGGCAGCGTGCGAGGTAAGGACCGGGGCCAAAAGCAAGAGACCAAGTAATAATGGTTCTTTGATTTTGCTGTGCAAAGGTTGAGGAAAACGATAGCGTAAATCTTGCACACAAAAATCAAAGAACGGATATAAGCGCATCATAATATCAGTTTCTTGGAATTTCAGATAGGTTGCCCCACCTTGCCGTTCGGCGTTAGTTTGATAGGTTTGGAAATATTCCTGTATGTCGCACCCCGGATCAAGTCCAGGGCAAGCTGTCGCACGTCCACAGTACCCAACATTACAAAAAAAGGTAAGATATTGGGTCAGTCTTTGTCCCGGCAGCCACCGCCGGCAACTCCGCCCACGCCCAAGACAAGGTGAAGAAATCGTACTCGTACTCTGGTGAGGACGGCCAGGGTTGGCCGACGGGCTGATTAGCGGGAGGTGGACTACTTTCGCCCTTGATCAATCTCCAATGCTTCCTGGTATTGGCGGATGCGGCGGGTATCGGCGTGGGTTTCACTCCATTTCTGCAGGATGGCATTGCTTTCATTCAGGAGTACACGGGCCGTCTCGTGTTGTCCCTGCGCTGCGTACCATGCACCGAGGTCTCCTTTTGCTGCCGCCAGCATCCAATTGTCGGACGCCTGATGGGCTTCCAGGATTTCCACAGCCCGGCGCAAGGGGGGTCCGGCCTTTACGATCCGACCTTGTTCTCTGAGCATACACCCGTAGCGCTGAAGCATAACCGCCCAGCGAATGTGGGTACTCGGATAGACCGATGCCGTCAACTGCATGGCATCCTGGAAAAGAGACTCGGCGAAGCGATAGCGGTTTCGCTTCCCGTAGAGGGTTGCGAGCCCGGTCATGGGTCGCGCAACGTCAGGATGGGCTGGTCCGTACACCTGCCGGTAAGCCGTGAGGGCTTCGCGGTACATCTGTTCTGCATCGTCAATGCGCCCTTCGGCGTATAAGACCTCGGCCAGGGCAATGCGGGTTTCAGCGGTGGCACCGTTGGCTTCGCCCAAAAGCCCATGACGGATGTTGTAGGCTTTCCACAAGGCGGAACCGGCCCTATCATATAAGCCCTTGTCCGCATAAAATCGTCCCATATTGTAGAGGCTTTCGGCCACATCCAGGTGTTGATTGCCGAACAGGCGCTGCCGGACTTCAAGGCTTTGCCGCAAGTGGACCTCGGCTTCATCATACTCCCCGGCCTCAAGCAGCAACTGCCCCAACTGTGCTACTGCGCGGGCCGTTTCCGGGTGCATTTCTCCATACTGTTTTCGAATGATGCTCAAAGCAGCCTTCAGGTGGAGTTCGGCCTCTCCATATGCGCCTTGTATCTGAAGCAGGCCGATCCGGGTGGTGTAGGTTTCTGCCGCAAAAAGGTGCCGTACGCCGAAGTGGGCCCGGAGCATTGTGTAGGCATCCCAAACTATAGCCTCTGCCTCATCATACGCGCCCTGTTCCTGCAACACAGCCCCTAACTCCCGCTTGATGTGCCCGACTTCCGGGTGTTGTGCCCCCAAACGCGTCTCGGCCATCACCAGAATATCGCTCAGGACGCGTTTGGCCCCTTCGAGATCGGCTTGCAACCGCAGGGTACGCGCCAAGTTCGTCAGGACCGGCAGGGTGCTGGGATGTTTTTCACCCCGAAGGTCCTTATAAAGCTGAAACGCCTTCCGAAAGCGCGCAGCGGCTTCGGGGTAGCGCCCCTGCGCCTGTAACAACAACCCCTGCTGGTTTTCAAGGGCCGCAATGGCCGTGTGCTCATTGCCATAGAGTTGATAGATCAGGTCTTCGGCCTCGTCCAGTACCACTTCTGCTGCATCCAGTGCCCCCCGGTGCATGAGCAAACCGGCCCAGGTCAAACGGGCATCGGCCATATAAGCATGGGGTTCGTCCAAAAGATCCGGGGCATTCATCCACAGGTTGACATACAAGGATTCCGCTTCAACATCTTGCCCCTGGCTGGACAAGGCTTCGGCCAAGCGCGTGAGGGTATTGACCGTTTCGATGTGATCCTGCCCGAGCAGCCGCTGGTGCATGTCGAGCGCTTTCTGAAAACGCTCCACAGCCTGGTCATAGGCTCCCTGATCCAGGTATAACTGCCCGAGATCCATCAGGCTCGCCACGAGGTCAGGCTGATCCCCGTCAAACAAATTGCGGCGCATGTTGATGGCCCGCTCAAAAAACGGCCGGGCCCGTTCATACTCGCCCAGCCGACGATAGGCCCGGCCGAGCACACTGAACATTTCGGCCTGGACCTCCGGCTGGTCCTGCAACTGGTGTTCGACCCGCGCCACGCCCTCGTCCAGCAACGCCATGGCCGTAACCGACTCGCCCCGTAGCTGCCCCACGTTCGAGACCTCGAATACGTCCATCAGCAAATCCTTGATCTGATTGGCCTTCTGCTCACCCAATTGTGCCCGGTCCCGTTCCTGGATAATCTCGTCTGCCTGCTCATTGGTTAACAACGCAAAGGAAATGGCCCCGACGACAAGCACCAGCAACATGGTCACGATGGTAGCCAGTAAACCAACCATCATCTTGTGCCGCCGGATGAACTTGGTTGTTCGGTACCGCCAGTGGTCCTCACGCGCAAAGATGGGCAACCCGGTAAAGTACCGCTGGATGTCTTCACGGAGTTGTTCGGCTGAACGGTAGCGACGTTCCGGTTCCTTACGCAAGGCCTTGAGCACGATGTTGTCCAGATCCCCGCGTAAATGCCGCGTGAGCCGGTCGACCTTCGTATTGCGGGCCTGTACAATCTGTTCGGGCGTGACTTCTGCGGTTTTGCCACCCGCACGGACCCAGGTCTCTCCCTGGCCAACCACGGCACTGGGCCGCTGCGGGTCCACTTCACAGATCAGGTGTTCTACTTCACCTGGAGACTGCCCCATGGTGATGCGATAGGGCCGGTGCCCGGTAAGCAACTCATACAACACGACACCGAGGGCATAAATGTCGGTGGCCGTCGTGATGGATTCTCGGCGCACCTGTTCCGGGGCGGCATATTCAGGGGTCATCACCCAAAGGCCGGTTCGGGTAGGCGGAAAGGCAAAGGGGCCATCATTCTTGTCCAGCAACTTGGCAATGCCGAAGTCAAGCAGTTTGACAACGCCGTCGTTGGTGACGAGGATGTTGCTCGGCTTGAGGTCCCGGTGGACCACCAGGTTGCGATGGGCATACTGAACCGCTGTACAGACCGATTGAAAGAGCTGTAGGCGCGCATCAATGGCCAAACGATGCCGATCACAATAGGTCATGATGGGCAATCCGTCGATGTGCTCCATCACGTAGTAGGGGACTCCGTCTTCGGTGACACCTCCATCAAGCAACTGGGCAATGTTGGGATGGCTGAGCCGGGCCAGGATTTGCCGCTCACGCAGGAACCGGTCTTGCCCTTCGCCTTCGCTGAGTTCGCGCCGCATCACTTTGAGCGCTACTTCCTGATCGAATTGCCCATCCACACGCCGGGCCAGGTATACACGCCCCATCCCCCCCTTACCGATCTGCTGGATGATTTCATAGGCCCCGATGCGGTCTCCTTCGGTAGCTGGCCCCTTAACCATCGCGGCCAGCTTTTCGTCGATGCGCTGAATGGGCCGGTCGATGAAGGAATAGGCTTCGTCGCCTTCAGCCTCAAGGAGAGATTCTACTTCGTGGCGTAGGTCGGCATCCCCATTGCATATGTCGCTGAGATAGGCCACACGATCCTCTGGATGAAGCGCAATGGCCTCATCGAATATGGACTGCACTTCTTGCCAGCGGGTTGCATCCATGACGGTACGGGTATGCCTCCTCGGATTCCTGTGGCGCTATCGATTGCCCCGCCTCCAAATGGGGAAAATCTGCCAAAACCATCCTATGAACCCTATGCCGGGGCATTGGGTTTCGAACAGGGGTATCCCATGTGCGCCGGAATGCGTAGTTTGGGAGCATGCTGAACCCGTCGTCCTTGTTCGTGCTGGCCCTCTGGCTCCCCGTGCTGCTGGCACAGGCAGCCCTGGAAGATCCTGAATGGGCCCGGCGCATTCGGGCTGGTGATGCCCAGGCGTTCAAGGCCTTTTTCGACCGGTATCATGGGCATTTGCTGCACTACCTGCGGCGCATGGGCGTACCTGAAGCGGTCTGCCACGACCTCATCCAGCAAGCCTTCCTCATCCTCTGGGAAAAACGCAGCCGCATCGACCCCGGCCAATCCTTGAAGGGGCTCCTCTTCAAAACTGGCCACAACCGGGCCCTGAACCATTTCCGGGACCAACGCAAGTTTGAACCTGAATCGGCCCTTTCGGCGTTCGTCGGCACCCAGTCTCCGGAAAGGGATGCCGAACACGCCCTCATTCAACAAGCGCTACATGCTGCCGTGACGGCTCTGCCCGAACGCCGCCGGGCCGTGTTCGAGTTGTGTTTCATGCAGGAACTCACCTATCGCGAAGCTGCCGAGGCCCTGGGCATCAGCATCAAGACCGTCGAACACCAGATGGGCCACGCCCTCAAAGCCGTACGCAAAGCCCTCAGCCGGTATCGCTAAACTACTTATTGGGTGGTCTCGGCACCAGCATCAGCCAGCGCACTGTAGCCGCCGATGTTGTACAGCATCTCAAATCCCATCTCCTTCATAATGCCGGCGGCACGTCCGCTGCGGTTCCCTGACCGGCAGTAGAGGTAGTAGGTTTTGCTCCGGTCGAGGGCATCGACAACGGAATTGAAGTCGGCCGCACGAACGTCGATGTTTTGCGCATCCTTCAGATGACCGGTGGCAAATTCCTCAGGGGTGCGAACATCGAGCACAACGGCATCTGCCTCACGCTGTTCGAGAAAGGCTTCCGGCGAGAGCCGTGTAACGCCGTCGGTAGCATTGGACTGACTACTGGAGCAACCGCCCAGTAAGCAAAAAACAAACAGGGCTGCAATGGAGCGCAGCCGACGCATTGGGTGCATATGTTTCATGGATAGTAGGTGTTAAAATAAACTACTTCTCATAGAGCCCACTCCTGGCTTCGCGGATAGACGCTTAGGCAACAACCAACGCTCCTTCTTCCACTTCACCCATGGCCTGATAGTCTTCGAAATTGCCGTTGACGTACTTGACGTCATAGCCTTTGAGGGCCAGAAACGACGAGGCCGATGCGGCACGGGCCCCACTAGCGCAATGCACCAACAAGGTTTTGCCGGCCGGAATGCGATCTTTCACATACGCCGGTAACCGGGTGTAGGATGCGTTGATGGCATCCGGCACATGGGCCACGGTAAACTCGGAAGCAAACCGGGTATCCACCACTTCCGCGTCGGCAGCGAGGCGCAGTTTTTCCATCTCGGCAAACCCGATTTCGTCGATGCTGGTGTGCTTGCCGCCATCCAGGAAGTAGTGCTCCAGCGTGGCCGGGTCGGCAAAGGCAACCACGTTGTCATAACCGATGCGGATAAGATCCCGTACCGCTTCATCCACATCTTTTTCGTCGATGATGAGGACGAGGGGTGTGGTTTCATCCTGTACCAATGAACCGATGTAGGTGTTGAAGCGCTTGTTCATCGGGGCATAGAGCGAGCCGGGAATGTGCTTCGCCATAAAGGCGGTCCGGTCGATCCGGGTGTCGACGAGCAGCACGCCCTCTTTCCCGGCCATTTGCCCCAGTTCGGCAGCCGTAATTTTGCGGGGTTGCGGCAGGCCGCCCAGAACCGGGGCACCCATTTTATTGTCGCGCTTCATGCGGGCGAAGTACATCTGCGGTTCCGGCTGGCCGGAGAGAATCGCACCGACGAAGGCATCTTCGCCGTCTTTGGCTGCATCAAGCGAGGCATTGTAAAGTTTTTCGTACCCAACGGTTGTGGTCGGGACGGCGCCGAGGGCCTTGCCGCAGGTCGAGCCGGCACCGTGGGCGGGCCAGACTTGCAGGTGCTCGGCAAGAGACGTAAAGCGGGGCAACGAGCCGTAAAGCTGCCGGGCCGAAGGCTCTTGCACCCCGTGCAGACCGGCGGCTTGCTCCAACAGATCGGGACGGCCCAGATCGCCGACGAACACAAAGTCACCCGTGGCAATACCCATCGGCGTGGTGGCCCCACTGCCGCGGTCGGTCACCAGGAAGCTCATGTGCTCGGGGGTGTGACCTGGGGTGTGCACAGCCTGAATCTCAATGTTGCCGATCATGAACGTGTCCAGGTCCTTGAGCAGCACGTAATCGTAGGCGGTGCCGTCTTGCTTTTGTGCTTTCACCCACTCGTATTTCCAGTTGGCATCGCCTTCATCGGACAGGTACAGCTTCGTGCCAAAGCGTTCGGCAAACTCACGTGCGCCGGAGAGGAAATCGGCATGGATGTGTGTTTCGGTAATGGCCACAATTTTGAGGTCCTCATCCTCGGCGAGTTCGACGTACCGGTCAATGTCGCGCTGGGGATCAATCAGAAGGGCCTCTTTGGTTTTCTGGCAACCGACGAGGTAGGCATACTGTGCGAGTTTGGGATCGAAGATTTGACGGAAGAGCATGGGGTAACCTCTTCTTGGGTTTGAGTGATCTTTTGTGTTGTGATATAATCCTGTGTCAGGAGCCAGGTGAGGTTCCACAAGCCCCGCTTTTTCCAATTGTTAGGTCAGAACGTCGATTTGCCCTGGAACGGTGGCTGCACACATATGACGGAAGTTGGCCGAGAATGGCTTGCCCAAAAAAAGCAAAAGCATCGGCACAACAGGCCGATCAGGGAACCAGCAACCTATCAGGGCCACGGCTGGGAGCGCAATGCCATCATGAATGGTTTCACAACCGTGTTGTTATGGCTTGTTATGACAAGGCATTGATTGATCCCAATATACAACCCATGAATTACTCGACTTCTTACTTTGCCGTAATTTCACAATCTACTATACAGAGCACTACGATGCTTTGTGTCCCGCAAATATTTGATATTTAGAATCATATCCATCTTTGTCTTTTGTGGCGGGACCTTTTTTCAGGGATACAATATATAACTTTTTGGTTATATAAACAGAAAGAAACAACCTATGAACTCGACCTTAATGCCCCGCCATCAGCTCTCCGAGGTGGCCCAACGGTTCCGGCTCCTTGGAGATCCGGTGCGACTGGAACTGCTCAATTTCCTGCATGTACATGGCGAACTGAATGTTCAAGCCCTGGTCGAAGCCACCGGCCAGAGCCAGGCCAACGTGAGCAAGCACCTGCGCCTACTGGCCGAAGCCGGTCTGGTGCGGCGGCGCAAGGAGGGATTGTATGTATTCTACCGCATCAATGACCCCAGTTTACCGGGGTTGTGCTTGCTGGTCTGTAGTCAATTGCAGCGTAATCGAGAGGAAGTACCGGCTCTTGGACCCGCCGGAACCGATCTCAGAAAAAAATAGATAGAGGGTTAATCCGTCGATATGTCAACAGCAAATAAATCCGTCTCAATCACCGATTTTGAGCAGCAATTTGTAAGCCTTTCCATTTCCCTGAAAAGCTATCTGTTTAGGATAACCGCCAACCGATATGATGCTGAAGACCTCATGCATGATACCTACATTAAAGCCAAAACAAACCTTGCTCAGTTTAATGGCCGTTCTAGTTTGAAAACCTGGGTTTTTTCCATTGCTACTAACCTCGTGCGTGATCACCAACGGGCAACTAAACGGTGGGGTGTAGATGGACAGGATCGTACCAAAACATTCATTGAGGAAAACCCCGACCTGATGACCAAGATGCGACACATCGTGACGCAGTCTCCAGCAGAAGCCTATGAATTCAAAGAACATGTCGATTACTGCTTTACTTGTCTGGCTAAGACACTCGAAATTGAACAACAACTGGCGCTGATCCTAAAAGACATATATGGCTTTAGAATCCAGGAAATCATCGAGATCACGGGCCTTCGTCTGGGACAGGTCAAATATGCCCTTACTAAGGGCAGACAACTCATGCAAGATATTTTCGATCATCGATGTGCGATCATTAATCAACAAGGAGTATGTTATCAGTGTTCGGAAATGCAGGGATATATGAATCCGAAACAGCAAGCACAGGAAGCAAACCTACGGCTGCTCTTAGATCAGGATGCCAAACCGAACGCATCAAAGCAGCATTTGTACCAAGTCCGCACCAAATTAATCAAGGATATAGATCCACTACAAGCACCGGGCCACCAAATACATGCTTGGCTGCTCGAACAAGTTGATAAAAACCACGACACCCCTTGACGCTATCGGGCCATGCCTGAGGTACTTTCCTTTCTCTCGGTTGTTGTAAATCACAATTTATCTTATATTTGACCAATCAGTCAAATTTACTAAATACATACCCTATCCATGAATCCATCGGCTACCATTGAAGTACAAAGCCTCCTGGAACACATTCTTGACTACCACGGCAAGTTGTCACGTTGGCATGGGCTCGAAAACCTTACGGTTCGACTTCGTTTTGGGGGCCTTGCCTTCCGGACTCGCTTCAACTGTAATGGCTTACACGATCGACGTATCCAGATTTATACCCGTGAGCCAAAGGTGATTTTCAACGCGTACCCTGACCCTGAGCAACGTGGCATTTTCACTCCGAATCGCGTCTGGATAACATCAACCAATGGCACTGTTCTTGGTGTTCGAGATGCCCCCCGCCAAACCTTTGCTTCTTTTCGGAAGTCACTCTGGTGGGACGATCTGGACTTGCTCTACTTCGCAGGATATGCGGTCTGGAATTATTTGTCCATGCCGTTTCTTCTCGCCAGACCAGAGGTCATCATAAAAACCCTACCTCCTTGGGAGGAAGCCGGCGTAAGCTGGCACCGCATTGCAGCATATTTTCCACCTTCCCTACCTACTCACAACCCTTACCAAGTCTTTTACTTTGATTCGGATTTACGATTATGTAGGCATGACTATAACCCGGAAGTTTTCGCCTCTTGGGCACGAGCAGCCCATTATTGTTCAGCTTATAAAACCTTCGACGGCTTTCAATTTCCTACACGTCGCAAGGTTGTTCCGCGAGGCTTGGACAATCGATCAAAACCAGGCCCGAAGTTGGTCTGGATCGAAATTTTTGACATCACAACACACAAGGCCAGCACTGCCTAGGCCGTGTTGACCATTAGATCAACAGGCGGTTTTGAGGTCGTTAGGGCCGTGGATCGGCCCAGGCCCAATCAAGGCGCATTTTGACTGCAAGGCCTTAGCATTTCAGGAGAAATGCAACGCAGAGTGGGCCAAGAGGGCCGGTTATCGGCCCGAAACGGGCCAAAAACGACGTTTACGCTTAATTGTCAACACGGCCTAACCAATTCCAACTAAGCTGACGTTACCCCATGTCCACGAAGTGGAGGCATCAGTCCTTGATGTAGGGCTGCACTTTATCGAGGAGTTCCTGGCCTTCTTTCAAGATGGCTGCCCGCTCCAACTCACCTGCCGGAACCACCATCATGGCGCTCGGCAACCCCGGTGCCTGGATAAAGGGCACATAATCTAGCCGATTGCCGATACTGCCTACATCGATATCCTGTTTATAAGGACCGTAAAACATCAAATGTGGCACATATGAGAGCTGCTTTCCATTGGCTACTGTTACATGGAATACGGGCGATAACATATAGGCAATTCCCGGGCCTGGCACGGTGTATTTCCCTGATGCCCAACCGTTTTTGATCTGTTCTGCGACCTGCTCATAGTCCATCCCCTCTTCGATAAGCCGAATCTCATCGAGTACCGCCGGCAATAAGGTTCGGCTACCCTCTGCATCATAACAGACGGGCGCAACAGATTCATGAAACTTACCCGGCACAGCTCCCATGCGCCGGACAAGGCACCAAAAATCGTTCGATGCATCCCTGACCTTGACGTATCCTCCTCGCTTGAGGGCATAAATACCGGCCTCTGCCCGGAGATGCTTTGGTATAGCACTCAGGGCCAATTCAATCTCCAAGTCATGAGGCAACAGTTCAGGTTGTTTCATATCCTGTGCTTGTATCCGGGTTGGCACAAGCCATGTACTGACCATAAAAATCAGTAGTATGCCATAGGTTTTCATATGCGTATCCATTTCGGGTTAAAGCTGCTTGGTGCCATCGGAGGGTTATGGTGAAGGGAAAGATTGATGTCCGTGGATCATATGCCACAGGTGTTCTTGCTTTGCGAATACGAGCGTCAGCGCATAAGGCGTTGCTACAGTATCACCAGTAACCAAAACAACCTGGGCCTGCCCCTGCTCACTCACAACTGCCGAGGTCGGTGAAAGCACGAATATGTGCCGTGCCCCAACGTTGATCTGCTCACGCTGCACATACCGGAAAGCACGGCGCGTACTTGCAATTACAGAGTCACGAGACACATGAAAATCACCCTGATTAATAAAGACGCCCTGGGACCCATCAAGCATAGATGCAAAAACGCCTTCTGCATCTACCTCCTCAACAGCTTTCCAGGCTTCATCGGTCATGTGAGCGACAAGACCTTCGATCTCAGTACGTACCTCGTCATTGACGTCAGAAGTACTTGAGGTACACCCTATTATCGCATACCCGCACAGTACGAGTAGTGCAATAACCCTTCTGATGCGAGATGTACACATTGATAAAATGACCGTAAAGTGATCGTCCCTTTTAGCTTAGACGATTTTCCCAAAAGAAATGGATGAAACAACAACTTTGCTGATGTTGCACTACTTTTTTACCGCCGGATAGGGGTGCCCATGATGGTGCCGTGTAGGGATAACAAACAAGGCCATCTACCGCCTGACGTGATTTCCTAAACGATAACCCAAACGGTACTCATCATGAACGCTACCTTTCTTCACCGGTCGGCCCCTCTGCTCGCCCTTGTGGTCCTGATCGGCCTGAGCGCCTGTGAAAGCCCAACGGCCTCAGACGAAGTCATCGACATTAATACCATCGACACGGCCGACCTGAGCCAGACGCTCACCAGTGAACTTGCACTCACGACCGTCCAGCAACAAGCCGTATCCGCCATTATGACCACCCATGATGGCCGCGCCCACGAACCCGGCTTCCTGTGGTACGTAGCCGCTGATCTCCAGGAAACCCTGACCGATGCACAAAAAGAACGCCTCCTGGCCCGCACCGATAGCATGCGGGGCAACGGACACTTCGGCCACCGCAGTCCCCGTAGACGAGGTGGAAACGGCGGGGGTCTGCGCGACCTCCTGACGGATGAACAGTTGGAAGCCGCCGCGGCCATCCGGGAAACCTATCAGCCGCAGTTTGAAGCCCTCCTGGAAGCCCTGCGTAGCGAAAGCATCTCCCGCGGGGAATTTCACATCCAGATGCAAGCCTTGCAAGAAGCCATGCGGGCCGAAATCGAAGCCTTGCTCACCGATGAACAGCGAGAAGCCCTTGAAGCCCGCCGCGCCGAACGCGAGCAAGCCCGCGAGGAATACCGGCAACAGGAACAAGCCGCAATGGAAGATGCCCTCGGCCTCTCCGCCGATCAAATCACAGCCCTGGCCAACCTGATGGAACAACACCAGGCCAACCGTGAAGCCCTCCGCGAACAATTCGAGGCCGGCGACCTCACCGAAGAAGCCCTGCACGAAGCCCTCACCGCGCTGAAAGCGGCACAGGATGAAGCCCTGCAAGCCCTGCTGGACGAAACCCAGTACGAGATCGTCCAAATCCATGACGCCCTCGCCCACCGTGCCAAACGGCGTGGCGGCCAGGGTAGGCGTGGACCCGGCGGCGACCGCGGCGGCCAGGGTGGCCCACGTGGTGGCAGCCCATTCGGTGGCTGAACGCCCACCTGATTGTTATCCACAACGGTGGAAGGGGAGGGGCCTGTATGCGTCGGAACTCCCCTTCTGCCGGTTCCGTTCACGTCAACACGCTCTGCTATTTGCGCGTTTTCTACTGTCTGCTGCTTCGGCACACCCCACCGAAGTCCCAGCGCCGCGAGGTGCCCCATGGACCACTCCCCCCGCCCTGAAAAAAACCGCGATCTGACGCTGGCCCGAGACCTCGGGGCTACACTGGACAAAGACGGTACGCTGCACCCGAATGCCCTACCCCCGGACCACCCGGATGCCAACCTCTACCAGGACCTGCTCGCCTACAAGCAAGCCCGTCCGGCAGAACCCGCCCCGGAACTCAGTGACGAACTCTGGAACCGCGTCGCCGAAGGCCTGACCCCGCCCCGCGCACGAATTCTGCCATTCATGCCGATGTACCGATGGGCCGCCGTTGCCGCAGCCCTCGTCATCCTGGTCGGCGTGGGGTGGTTTCTGACCCGCCAACCGGCCGCACCTGTTCCAGTTTTACTGGCCTCGGCAAGCGATACTTCCGTCACCTACACAGCCCCGGACGGCTCAACCGTTGCATTGCGCCCCCACTCCGAACTCTACCAGGTCTCCAAAGAAACCCATCGGTACCGGCTCATGGGCGAAGGTTTTTTTGATGTAACGCCTTCCCCCAGCCGCACTTTCACCGTGGAAGCCCATGATGCCGAAATAACCGTGCTGGGTACCCGATTTAATGTGAGCACCTGGAGCACAACCCCCGAAGTCTATCTCGAAACCGGACGCGTCCGATTCGGCACGCCGGACACAGATACCTTCGTTGAACTTGCATCCGGCCAGCACAGCCGAATTGGCACAGACGGCACCCCTTCTGCACCCGATGCTGCGGGATCGGACGAATACCTGGACTGGATACAGGGCGAAATGAATGTGGAGGCGCGTCCGCTACACCAGGTTCTGGCGGAACTGACCCATCACTTCAACATCCAGGTCAATGCCCCGGACGCCTTGCTGAATGAAACGCTCTCCGGTCGCATTATGCTGGACACGCCGAACCAAAGCCTCGGTGACCTCGCCGATGTCATCGGGGGGCGCCTGGTGGCAGTCGATGCCCAAACGTACCGGCTGGAACGCGAATGAGAAACCGTGCTGTCCGATTGCTACGCTACATCCTGCTGCTGGGGATAGGCTGGACGGCCACACCGGCCTTCGGACAATACACCTATACCAATACCCCCCTCCGCACCATCCTGTCCGATATCGAGGCTGACCTGCCCTGGCGTTTCCTGTACCGCGATGCCCTGGTGGCCGGTACCACCCTCACTTTTCAGGCCCGTTTCGGCGATCCGCTGCCCGAACTGAACGAGGCCCTCACCCCCTACGGCCTTCAACTCAAAGTAGATGCCGAGCGGAAACAAGTCCTCATCACCCAGCACCCTTTGGATGAACCCTCAACCGAAACCTTGCTCACCGGCTATTGCCTGGATGATGCCGACGGGCAGCGGCTCCCGCTTGCAACCCTTACCTGGCTAGATGGCAACCGACGCCGGGGTGTATCGGCCAACGCCTCCGGGGCTTTTCAGGCCACCCTGCCCGCACAAAACGAACCGTTGACCCTCACGGCTTCATTCGTCGGGTATCATCCCCAGGAGGTCCGGGTAAACCCCAATGACCTGCCAACAGAATTGGCCATTCGGCTGCGCCCCTACCGGGCCTTCGGTTCGGAAGTGGTGGTGCAAAGCAACCTGCTGCAATCCGATCTGGACACCACCTGGCAGCACATGATCCAACCGGCACAAGCGGCCCCGTTCGGGGAAAACAACCTCTTGCGGGCTTTACAACCCCTGCCGGCCGTGACGGTTACCCCCGCCTTAGCCTCGGGCCTGAACGTGCGCGGCAGTCGGGACGACGGGTTTCAGGTCCTGCTGGACGGTATATCCATCTACAACCAGGACCACCTGTTTGGCCTGTTTGATGCCTTCTATGATGATGCCCTGCAAACCGTCGGATTTTACTACGGCATCGCCCCGGCCCAACTGCAAGCCACACCGGGAGGCACCCTCTCCTTTACCACCCGCACAGGCGCACAAACCCAGGCCCGGCAGCGCATCGGCCTGAGCAACACGGCCGTGCGGGGCACCCTCGAAGGGCCGCTCTGGAATGGGCGCGGCAGTTGGTTGCTTTCGGGGCGGCACTCGTACATCGATGCCGTGGACTGGTTTAACAATGCCGAACTGATTGCCCGGGGCCTGGACATCAACCGGGAAACCAGTGCCCCACCCATTGCCGAACGGCTGGAGGCTGATTTTGTGGAAGGGGATGGCTCCGCACGCTTTTACGACCTGCACGGTAAACTCTACCTGGAATCCACCGGTGGAACCCGGCTGATGGGCAACCTCTACCTCGGCGGCGACCGCACGCGCCACGACGACCAACGGTTGAACATCCTTCCAGGCAATCCCAACCGTACAACCTTGCAGAATGTGGTCACGCAAAACCGATGGGGGAACAAGGCGGGAAGCCTGCACTTCCACCGGGCGCTGGGATCGAACCTGTACGGCTATACCTTGCTGGGCCTGAGCCGCTACCGCAGCACGTATGCCAAAGACGATTTCCTGTATCAGGAACGGCCAAACCAGAACGGTCAACCGAACGGTCAATCTCCAAATGAGCCGTTTCTTGCTGCTTTTGCGCAGGACAATGACCTCCGCGAATGGAAGTGGGCACAACATGTTGAAGGGGCCCTGCCCCGCCTGGGCCTGTGGTCCGTCGGGTATGCCGTGCACCACTATACGATGGACTACACCCAGCAATCCGCCATCCGGTCCGATTTCCGGCTACACCGCACCGGGATGCAAGCCGATGCCTTTGCCCAGTACGAGCACCGCGCCACCGATGCCCTGCACCTGGATGCCGGGGTACGGAGCCACTACTTTTCACAGGGTCGCCTCTTCCGGCTCTCGCCCCGCCTCTCCGCCCGGATCTTACCCGACCGAAAACTCTCCTTCGGAGCCGGGTTCAGCCGAAACCATCAGTTCCTGCACCGGCTCTCCCTCACCGAAACTTCCAGCGCTGCCGTCTGGATTATGAGTGGCGAACGGCTTCAGCCCACCGCAGTTAACTACGGCACCGCGGGTCTCTATGCCCGCCCGTCACCGGGGTTGTCCGTTCAGGTCGAAGCCTACACCAAAGACTACGATCATCTCTGGGAGCACGAAATCAACACCCGCCGACGGCCTCGCTTGAACCAGGAACTACCCTTCCCCTGGGAAACCAACTACACAGCACGTTCACGCGGTGTGGAAGTGATGGCCCAGTTCCGCCGGAACGGCTTTCGGTGGACGAACAGTTACGCCCGTTCCAAGACGGAATTGCAACACCCGTCCGTTAACAGAAACACCCCCTTCCCGGCTGACTGGGACCGGCCGCATCAATTCACGACCGCTGTCCAGGGCCCGCTGGGTACCCACCTGACGTGGCACCTCACGTGGCTGTATGCCTCCGGGGCTCCAAACACCCTGGCCCATACCACGCCCAATGAACCGGACCGGCTGGATGCGTACCACCGCATGGACCTGAGCGTGGCCTACCAACAGCGCTGGCACCCCCTCGGCCTCGAAGCCCGCTTTTCTATCTTTAATGTGTATGACCGGGACAACCCCTGGTACCGCAGCGCCCTTCAAGTCTTACGCGCCCTCCCAAACGCCCCCCTTGAACGCCGTTTTATCAACGTGGATGTCTACGACCTCGGCATTCAGCCCTCGTTCAACCTGACCCTCACCTTCTGACCAGCATCTTTTCTGCGCTTGACCTCGTATGTTGTGGGGCGGGAGATTGCCTTGCCGGGATGGATTAGCGGCCCGTAACATCTTCTGCCAAAGCGTGTCTTAATAGGCACGGTTCGGTCTCGACCGGACCAAGGAGAGTTAACTCATACAATCCAGAGCGATGATGCGGCGAACGGTTTTTGTTTGGTTCCTTGGCCTGTTGCTGTGGACCACCGGCTGTGATAGCCAGCGACCAGACCCGGTCCCGCGTACCGATGACCCTCAGCTTACGGAAGCCTTTACCGAGGCTGAGCAAATCGAAGGTCTGCTGAGCCTGGCGGTGATGCAGGATGGGCAAATGCGCGCCGAGGAGTACTTCGGCGAGGGCGGCCCCGAAACCCTGTTCCACGTACGATCCGTCACGAAAAGCGTCATGGCCCTGCTGATCGGCATTGCTGTGGAGGAGGGCTTTATCGACAACATCGATATGCCCCTGGTAACGTTTCTGGATGAAGGCACGGCAGAACGCCTCGATGAGACCAAACGCACCATCACCCTGCGTCACTTGCTGACCATGACCTCCGGCATCGAATGGCATGAAACCGGCGGCCCGGAATTCGGGCAGTGGAGCCAATCGGCCCATCAGGTCAACTATGTGCTGGACAAACCCCTGGCTGCTACACCCGGCACCCGGTTCAACTACAACTCCGGCGCCGTCCACTTGCTCTCGGCAGTCCTGACCCGGGCCACCCGTATGACTACCCTCGCCTTCGCGGACCAATACCTGTTCGGCCCCCTCGGCATTACCCGCCGGGCATGGGACCAGGACCAGCAGGGCCTGTATAACGGCGGAGCCAGCCTGCAACTGCGGACGCAAGACATGCTCAAAATCGGCCAGTTAATGCTGGACGACGGACAGCTCGAGGGGCAACAAGTCGTACCCCGGACCTGGGTACAACAAACCCATCAGGAACTGCAAGGCCTCGGATTCAGCTATGGCTCGCTACCGGATGTAGGATATGGATTTCTGTGGTGGCTGGACCGGCAAACGACCGTCCGGGCCTACTTTGGCTGGGGCTGGGGCGGGCAATTCATCTACGTCATGCCCGAAAAAAACCTGACCGTGACGGCCACCGCCACCTGGCAACTCTCCGGAACATCCGCCAATGCCCAGGAAGAAACCATTCTGAACCTGATCGTAGATGAAATCGTGCCCGCCGTGGAATAACAGCGAAGCTTTGGGATGTATGTGTGAGGTATGGTATATTTTCTGATAATGGTCGATGGTCAATTGTCAATTGTCAATTGTCAATTTATCCTCTCATCGACCATTGACTATCGACCATTGACCATTGACCATTTTTCCTCCGTTGCTTCCCCTACGCACGTACCTTCTCGTTGCCATTTTCACCGGGTGTTACTGGTCCCCCCCCGCCCTTGCCCAATCTCCCATCACCTTGCCTCGGCTGGATGCGGCTGTTGAACTGGATGGGTTGAGTAACGAAGCAGCCTGGGCGGCCATTGATCCCGTCCGCTGACCATGATTGCGCCGGTGTTTGAAGGCCTCCAGACCGAACGCACGGAAATCCGCGTGGCGTACGATGACGACTATGTGTACGCCGCTGGGCGGTTCTATGACTCCAATCCCACCGGCATCCGGGGCAACTCGCTGGAGCGAGACCGGGGCAGTGACAGCGACGATTTCTTTGCCCTCATCCTGGACACCTTCAATGACAATGAGAATGCCATGGCGTTTTTGACCACGCCGGCCGGCATTCGCGTGGACCACACCGTTTTTAACGACGCCGACTTCAACGGCCAAAACATGCCCGTCAATGAAAGCTGGAATACGTTCTGGGACGTAATGACCGTCGTTAACGAGGAAGGCTGGTTTGCCGAGATGCGGATTCCCTTCTCCAGCCTCCGGTTTCAAAAGACGGATGATGCCGTGGTGATGGGCCTCTTGACATGGCGCTGGATCGGCCGCAAAAGCGAAGGCCACACGTATCCACCCGTCCCACCCAAGTGGTTTCTGGGGCACCTCAAACCTTCTATCGCGCAAGACGTGACGCTGCGCGGCGTCAAACAGACCAAACCGATCTACATTACCCCCTATGGCCTCGGCGGCCTCGGCCACAACCACGAACTCAACGATGCCGAAACCGAATACCTGCGCGATGACGATGTGGTCCGGGACGTAGGCGTAGACCTCAAATACGGCCTGACAAGCAACCTCACCATGGACCTGACGCTGAACACGGACTTTGCGCAAGTCGAGGCGGACGATCAGCAGGTCAACCTCACGCGGTTCTCGCTGTTTTTCCCCGAAAAGCGCCTGTTCTTCCAGGAACGCTCCAGCATCTTCGATTTCAACACCGGCGGCCCGACCCGCCTTTTCTACAGCCGACGCATCGGCCTGACCGACGATGGGCCGGTCCGCATTTACGGCGGGGCACGTGTGGTGGGGCGCGTGGGGGCCTGGGACGTGGGCGTATTGAACATGCAAACGGCCCAGCAAAGCGATGTACCAAGCGAAAACTTTGGCGTGGCCCGGCTCCGGCGGCAAGTCCTGAATGCCAATTCCTATGCAGGCGGGATGATTACCAGCCGCATCGGTGAAGACGGCACCTACAACCTGGCTTATGGGGCAGACGGCATCTTCCGCCTGTTTGGGGACGATTACCTGACGGTGAGTTGGGCCCAAACCTTTGAAGACGAGCGCGACCCCAGTTTGAAATCCGGCCTGTTCCGGGCCCAGTGGGAGCGGCGGACCTCCAACGGCCTCGGGTACAGCCTGGGCACCAAGTGGTCCGGTGCCGATTACAACCCCGGCCTCGGCTTTGTAGCCCGCGAAGACTTTGCCCTGTTCAGCGGTGAAATCAGCTATGGAACATTGGGCAGCGAAACCTCCCCGCTGTTCAGCCAAAACCTGGCCCTGGAAGGCACCCTCTTTCTCCGCAACAAAAACGGCGCAGTAGAATCTGCCGAGTTCGGTCCGCAATACTTCGGCAACTTTAAGTCCGGGGCGTTTCTGTTTCTCAAACCCCAGGTACGGTTCGATGACCTGGATGAAGGATTTGAGCTCTCGGACGAAGTGGAGGTCCCCGCCGGACGTTACACTTTTTATGACATAACAGCCTTCGGCTCCAGCCCCAATCGACTCTACCGCTTACAGGCCAATGCCAACGCCGGTACGTTCTACGACGGCTGGCGGGTATCGGTGGGCCTGGAGCCCGTCTGGAACCTCAACCGCTTCCTGGAACTGAGCGGAGCCTATGAGTTCAACCGTGTCCGCTTTGCCGACCGGGATCAGCAGTTGGATGCCAACATCCTCCGCATTCGCGCACGCGCCTCCATGAACACGCAACTCTCGGCCAACGTATTTGCCCAGTACAACTCCGGGGCCGATGCGGTCATCCTCAACCTGCGCATCCGGTACAATTTCCGCGAGGGCAACGACCTCTACATCGTCTACAACGAAGGCCTGAACACGGACCGTCTCACCCAATCCCCCATCCCGCCCCGTTCCGAGAGCCGTACGTTCCTGGTCAAATACGCGCATACGTTTGTGTTGTAGATTGTACGCTCGCGGAAAATCTGGCAGACTGCATTGCGGAATAACGCATGGGCACTCGCTGTTGTCCGTAGCCCGATGTGCACTTTGGGGAAAAACCTACAACGGACTACGGACCACTGACAAAGGACAAAATTCCCTTGTGTCTGCCCGGTACAGATGCTATCATGGCGTATTCGTTTCCGGCATCTATAAACGCATCCCCTATGCATGCCACCAGTGCCAGCAACTCGATTACCCTCCGCCTCCGGCTTCAAAAAATTTCCGGGACCCTGGCCCGTGCCATGGCCAACATCAGCGAGGCGGGTGGCGATGTAGGAGCCATCGATATTGTCCGGGTAGAACCCGATGCCGTAATCCGGGACGTAACCGTCAACACCGGCGGACCAGATCACAGCGAATCCATCATTGCCGCCCTCAATACGGAAACCGGCATCGAGGTTATCCATACCTCAGACCGCACCTTTCTGATGCACCTCGGGGGCAAGATTGAAGTCCATAGTAAAACCCCGATTGAAACACGGGATCAACTCTCCATGGCTTATACCCCCGGCGTGGCCCGGGTCTGCCGCGCCATCCACCACTATCCCGAAAAGGCCCATGCCTTCACGATCAAGCGAAATACGGTAGCCGTCGTCTCGGACGGCACGGCTGTGCTCGGCCTGGGCGACATTGGCCCGGAAGCCGCGATGCCGGTCATGGAAGGCAAAGCCCAACTGTTCAAGGCCTTCGGCGGTGTGGATGCCTTTCCCATTTGCCTCGCTACGAAAGACACCGAGGAAATCATCAATACGGTCAAGTACATTTCACCCGGTTTCGGGGGCATCAACCTGGAAGACATCGCGGCCCCCCGCTGCTTTGAAATCGAACGGCGGCTCAAGGAAGAACTGGACATCCCCGTCTTTCATGACGATCAGCACGGCACGGCGGTTGTGGTCCTGGCCGGTATGATCAATGCATTGCGGGTGGTCAGCAAAAAGCCGGAAGACCTGAAGGTGGTGTTCGTCGGCACGGGCGCGGCGGGCATTGCCTGCACCAAAATCCTCTTGCAGTACGGCGTGCAAAACATCATCGGCTTCGACAGCCGGGGCGCGATCAGCCGGGACCGCACGGATCTGAACGTGGCCAAACAAGCCTACGCAGCATACACCAATCCAAACAATGAAAAAGGAAGCCTCCATGATGTGATCGCCGGAGCCGATGCCTTCATCGGCCTCTCGGCCCCGAACGTACTGACCGTACCGGACCTCAAGCGGATGGCCCGTGACCCCATCGTCTTTGCCATGGCCAATCCAGACCCGGAAATCCAGCCCGAGTTGGCCTATCCCCATGTAGCCGTCATGGCCACCGGCCGGAGCGACTATCCCAACCAGCTCAACAACGTGTTGTGCTTCCCCGGCATCTTCAAAGGGGCCCTGGCGTGCCGGGCCACGGACATCAACGAGGAAATGAAGCTGGCTGCCGCCCTTGCCATTGCTGAAACCATCAATGCCGATTCCGTCCTACCGGGATATATCATCCCCAGCGTGTTTGACCGGGCCGTGGCCGACCGCGTTGCCGAAGCCGTCAAGCGTGCTGCCGTAGCAACCGGCGCAGCCCGAAAAGGAACCTGACCATGTACCATGTGTCGATCCGGGGTATTGCGCTCGGCCTGAGCCTGTTACTCCTACCCAATGCCGTTCAGGCCCAAGCGCCAGGACCGGATACCCGGATTGGTCTGGCCTTGAGTGGTGGCGGAGCCAAGGGCATGGCCCATGTGGGTGTGCTGAAGGTGTTGGAAGAAGTTGGCCTCCCTATCGACTACATTGCAGGCACCAGCATGGGTAGTGTAGTGGGCGGCCTGTATGCTGCCGGCCTTACGACGGAGCAACTGGAACACCTCGCCCTCGAAACCGACTGGAATGAACTGTTTTCAGATGGGCCGGACCGGCGGTTGCTGTCGATGGAGGAAAAACGCAGAGATGGCCGGTACATTGTTTCGCTTCCGCTCCGCAACCGGCGGCTCGGCTTGCCTACCGGCCTGATCGAAGGGCAACGCATTTCAATGATGCTGAACCGGCTGACGTGGCCGGTTTATGACATTCGGGCATTCAAGGATTTACCTATCCCGTTTGTGTCCATTGCCACGGACATCGAGACCGGCAAGGCCATTACACTGGCCGCGGGCCACCTGCCCCGCGCCATCCAGGCCAGCATGACCATCCCAACCGCCTTAGCCCCCGTCGAAATCGAAAACCGATTGCTGGTCGACGGGGGCGTGGCCCGGAACCTGCCGGCCGAGGATGCCCGAAACATGGGGGCCGATTACGTCATCTGTGTGGATGTCTCTGCCCCCCTCGAAACCCGGGAAAACCTGAACTCTCTGGCTGCCATCCTGAACCAGACCATCGGCTTCGGGGTCTGGACCTCTATCGATGCCCAACGGGCCCGCTGCGATCTGCTCATCCTACCGGATATTGCCGAATACAGCACCCTGGCCTTTGACAAAGCCGCCGAACTCATTGAACTGGGGATCACGGCGACCCGCGCCCACCTGGACACCCTGCATACCCTGGCCCAGGCAGTTAACCGCCCCCCTGCCCCGCGAACCTTACCTTCTCTTATCGTACCCGATTCGGTACGCATCCACAGCGTAGAGGTCATCGGCAGTGATCCGGCCAATGAAGCGGTCATCCTGAACCAGATTGAATTCACACCGCCCACCTGGCTCACGCTGGATGCGCTGGAAGCAGAGGTGTCCCGAATCTACAGCACGCAGTACTTCAAACAGGTAACCTATCAACTGGAGCCGGACAGCCTGGGGGCCAAGCTGACCTTTCAGGTGGTGGAACGGCAGGAAAATCAGGTGCAACTCGGGTTTCGGTATGACCAACGGCGAGAGGCTGCCTTCCTGTTCAACGCCCGATTCCGAAACATCCTTACCCCCGGCGCCCAGGCCGGTGTGGAACTGATTCTGGGCGAACGCTTCGGTCTGGCTGCCGACTATTTCCTGCCCCTGGGCCTGCGTAAACAATACGGCCTGCTGGGGATTGCCGACTATACCAACCGGTCGTTTGAGGTCTTCGAAAACGGTGACCGGTTTGCCGAACTGCGTTTCCGGCAATTCTCTCTGGATGTAACCGCCGGCTCGTACTTGTCCGACTATGGCATCTACGCCGGGGGCTTGCGTTTTGAACAAGCCTTGATCTCGCCGCGCATTGCCCCGCCGGACTTCTCCCAATTCAGGAACCAGGGCATCACGCTGATGATGCCGGTGGCGCGGGTGTGGTTCGACACGCAAGACCGTACCATCTTCCCCACACAGGGTCATTACCTCTACATTGAGAGTGTAGGGGCACACCGTAATTTCGGCAGCGATGTGTCGATGTCCCAGCACCGGCTGATCTGGCGCAGCGCCCTGCCCATCCGGCCCCGCTGGACCCTGATCCCCGATGTAGAACTGGGCATCAGCATCGGAGAAGTCCCAACCCACCGCACCCTGACACTGGGCGGCCTCAACCAGACCGTCTTTGAATCGGGTCGCTTTTACGGACTTAAACCGGACGAAGGAGCCGGCAAGTTTATCAAGAAAATGGGTGCGGGTCTGCAATTTGCCCTTACCCCCAGCCAATACCTGGCGCTCAGTGGAAACATTGGTAACGCGAATGATACCTGGGAATGGGACCTCGCCGCCGAGTCGTTCGTATGGGGCATCGGTGCAACCATCGGCCTGCTCACCCCAATCGGTCCTGCCGAATTCACCCTGGCCCACAGTTCGGCCAACAATATTCTCTACGACATTAACGTAGGGTTCAGGTTTTAATTTCTTGGACGTTCTATGTGCGACGTTCTACGTTTCTCAGGTTTAGATGTCATGCATTCATAACCAATGGGGGACCCAACCCAGTCCTGCCAGGAATCAAGGTGCGGCATTGGATTATGAGTAACGTAGAACATCGCACGTAGAACGCAGAACGTAAATAATCATGAAACGTGTAGTCTTTATTACGGGGGCCTCGTCCGGCTTTGGGTCGGCGTTGGCCGAATTGTATGCCGAGGCGGGCGATGCCGTCGCCCTGGTGGCCCGCCGGGCCGAACGCATTGAGGCCCAGGCCGAAACCCTCAAGGCCAATGGAGGCACCGCCCTGCCGCTGGTGTGCGACGTAACCGACCGGGCGGCAGTGCAGAAAGCCGTTCAGGCGTGCGAAGCTGCCCTCGGCCCCATCGACCTGTTGATTGCCAATGCCGGCGTGAGTATTTCGTCCTCGGCCCTCTCCTTTAACACAGAAGACCTGGAATGGATGTATCGGGTCAATGTGTTCGGGGCGGCGTATTGCTTTGAGGCCGTGTTGCCTGCGATGATTGCCCGGCACGATGGGCATTTGGTAGGCATCAGCAGCCTGGCCGGGTACCGGGGCCTGCCGGGGTCCATCGGCTATGCCTCAACCAAGGCGGCCCTGACCAATTTGATGGAAGGCTTGCGGGCAGAACTGCGACCGCACGGCGTGTCGGTCACCACCATCTGCCCAGGGTTCGTCAAGACGGAAATGACCGCCAAGAACAAGAACAAAATGGCGTTCTTGTTGGAACTCGATGATGCCGCCCGGCGCATGTACCGGGCCATCGAACGCAAGGATTCGGAATATGCGTTTCCGTGGCAATTGGCCTCGGTGGTCAAAGCGGGCCGGTTTTTCCCCAATGCGCTCTATGACCGCATCGTATCCAACGTGCGGGCTACGGACTAAAAGACAGGGCCTGTATCCAGTTCAGGATCAGCCGGGCCAACGTCAGTCGGTGATCGGAGAAGGAGTGATTGGCATCCAGTTCAACGTGGGTGAGGTGTTTTACCCCGGCCTCATGGAGCGCTGCAATCAAGGGTTGATGATGGTAAGCAGGCGGCGCGAGGTCATCACGCCCTCCGGCCACCATCAAGATTGGCAAGTCCAGGAGTTGTGGGCCGAGGTGCATCAGGTTCCATGCATCGGCATGTGCCCAGGCTTCCTCCAAAATCTCTTCCGCGGTTACGCCGCGTAGCGGGTTCATGCCCAGCGCCATGCGCGCCTTGACGCGCCGGACCATCTCGGCATCATGCTGTATCGCCCCAAGCAGAAAGCCCACGTTAAACCCGGCCAGAAACACCAACGCCCGGATGCGAGGATCTCGTGCCGCCGTCATCATCCCGGCAAAGCCCCCCATACTGTGCCCTATGGCTATCACGCGGCCTGGATCAACGCGATGGGCGGTTGCAGCCTCGCTTTCCAGGTAGTCTAAAGCGGCGCTCACATCGGCGAGCATATGTTGGAGACTGAACGTACCGGGGCTGCCCCATGCCCCCCGATAATGGATGAAGAGGACATGCCATCCCGCCCGCCGAAACACCTGTGCCAGATCCGTGTGATCCTCCGTCCCCGGCATTCCATGTAGCAGCAACACCGTCGGATGCGGCCCAATCCCCGAGGCGGCGTACAGTTTGGCCAGGATGGTCTGTGCTCCACTCGGCAAAAGGATGAGCTTGATGTACGCCGGATGGTCAGGGTCGGGCGGGGGGTCCTGGGTGAGCGGATCGAAAGCAAACACTTCAGAGGCCATAAGCTGTGGTGAAGCCATCGGTTGAGGAGGCCAAAACATGGAGCGTTGAAGTGAAGACACCAGGGTCGGGTTCCGCAGAACGTCCGATCAACGAATAAGCGGCGACAGACTGAACAAAGACGTATGGATGAGGGTTAACCACTTTGCAGCGACTCCTTCAAACCTATCGCTCATGCTTACGGCACGCAAAGCCCAACTCCTTGATTTTCTCCGTACCGGTATTGCACCCACACAACAGGAACTCCTGTCCCATCTGGGTTTAACCTCCCGCCGACATGTACGCCGCCTCATTCGGTCACTTGAAGCCGATGGGCATCGGATTGAGACCTTTCGGGAGGGTCGGGTGAAACGGTACCGCCTTCCTGCGGATCAACTGTTTACGGACACCCAGGCCGTACACCTCACTGAAGCCGAGTTACTGGCCCTGGTGGTTGCTGCCCAGGCCGCACAAGCCACTCTCCATCCAACCCCCTTTAAGGCCCCCATTCGAACCGCATTTTCGACCCTACTCAAGCATTGGGCACCTCACGAGATTACCAGTTTCGAACCGGAATCGGAAGCTCGGCATTGGCACTTCAGCCTGGCCCCATCGGTGAAACTTGATCCTGTGGTGTTCAATACCCTACGCCGTGCCATCGCTGCACAACAGATGGTGTATATTGACTATTTTACGGCCTCAAAAAACAAGCTGTCAGAAGATCGTCCTATTGATCCGCTTCTGTTTGCCACACCAGCCGGTTCATGGGTCGTGGTCGCCTATTGCCACCGGTCGAATCAAGTAAAGGATTTTGCCCTGGCCGGTGTTCGTGCCGTTCGGCTGAGTGATCCCCCCCAATACTTCAAACCGCCGGCGGACTTCGACGAAGACCTGTATTTCGGCGAGCGGTTCAAAGCCCTGGCCGGGGGGCCGGTTGAAGTGGTACGACTCCGGGTTGCCTTTGACCGGGCCGAGTATTTCCGGCGCAAGCACTATCACCGCACCCAGATCATCGAAACCACCTACCCGGATGGCTCCATCGAAGTCTCCTACGAAGTAACCGGCCTCGAAGAAATGCGCGCCTTCGTGCAGAGTTGGGGCGTAGGCGTCACCGTCCTGGAACCCCCCGCCCTCGTCCAACGCATCCGGGAAGAAGCCGAAGCCCTGGCCGAACGGTATGGGAGCCGGTAACCCCAAATTTCGGGGATTCCCTTACACAAAATAGCGCATTTTAGCTATAGGAAAACCGCATCGAATTTCTGAAGATAATCCTGTAGGGTGCCCCCTTAACCGGACTTTCCTGTCCGGTTCAACTTTCCTGTTTTCTTACTTTCATCCGAAACCAGTCGTTACTTATCCTAACCCAACATCAAAGATGGTTTTTCGAAGAGTGCCTCTGAGTCTGCTGCTTTTCTTTTGAGAACCAATCCTGCAATCAGACATCATGCAAGACGATCACACATATGCTGCCGGACTGCTGTACAAACTTTGGGGCAAAACAAACGAGCTAAACCCTCGGGGCGATAAACAGCCCTGGTGCTGGCATCCCGCAATCTGCCATATGCTTGATGTCGCCTATGTGGCTGAGACGTGGCTGAAAGCGCACCCTATGCTTCTTGACAAGCTCGCACAAGAATCCGGCTATACCAACCGTGAAGCACTCCTTCCCGTACTGCTTACACTGACGGCTCTTCATGACCTCGGTAAACTCCATCCATGTTTTCAGGAAAAATCTCCTCGTGGATGGAAGAAAGGCTATGCGCAGGTGGGTTTAGAGAGCGAGCTTTATCCTGGCACTGGATTTGACCATGGCGCAGAAACAGCACGTATGCTTTTTGCGTGGAGCATTCATGAGGATGAAAACTGGCAGCCATATATTCCTGCCGTTCGCGCAACCGCCGCACACCACGGGCGTTTTCACGTCAGAAAAGAGACGAAGATTCGGAAAATCCCAAGTTGGTATTCCTGCCTTCCCTGCCAAACGGCAGTTCGTGAGGCAGTGACAGTATGCTCAGACGTATTCGGCTTCTCGCCCAAACCACCGCCCGACGAAACCGACCTCAGCGCGCAAGGCTTTCTGATGTTATTTGCTGGTTTTGTTTCTGTTGTAGACTGGATCGGCTCTGCGATTTCAACGGAGCAAATGCGTCCAGACGGGCCAGGATCGAAAGTCACTGACGCTGACAGCACTGCGCAATATCTCGAAGACCTCCGCACCAGCAATCAAGCCGAGAATATGCTTCGTGGGTTCGGCTTGCTTCCGAAGTTTAATCCCAATGCATACTCGTACACAGCGCTTTTCCCTTTCATTTCTACAGATGCCGACCTGCGCCCACTCCAGCGAGAGGCAAAGAAACTCCCCTTTGGGAAGACGCCGGGGCCGGAGCTTGTAATAATCGAAGCGCCGATGGGCATGGGTAAAACAGAGATTGCACTCTACCTCACGGCCCAAGCACTCTGTCCCACCAATGATACTGCAACCCGCACCGCTGACGGCCTCTACTATGCCCTTCCCACCCAAGCATCGACCAACTACATGTTCAGCCGGCTATGCGTCTTTGCTAAGCGGATGAGTGTTCCAGGCCACCCTATCGCGCTTGCCCTCGCACACGGTGCCCGCAACCTCTTTGAGCCATATGACAAGCTCCGACAGAAGGGCAAACGCTTCCAGAAGGCCACCCTATCGCTTCAAAGAGCCGGTTCCAACGCCCCAGAAACGGGAGAGGAAGACACGCCGGGAGAAGTCCTCGCCACGTCTTGGCTTCAATCAGCAAAACGGGCGTTGCTGGCTCCCATTGGACTGGGAACGGTGGATCAGGCGATGCTCGGAGCGCTTCGTGTGCGGCACGCCTTTGTCCGGCTCTACGGACTGGGACAGCGCGTGGTCGTGCTGGACGAGATACACGCTTACGATGTCTACATGAACACTGTGCTGTTCCGCCTGCTTGCTTGGCTGCGGGCAATGAATTGTAAAGTCATTTTGCTTTCGGCGACGCTACCCCGCTCGCTCCGCGCTAAGTTATTTGAAGCCTACGGCTCGGCTGAACCTGCTTCCGGCACATCGCCCGAATTGGACCCTTATCCTCAACTGTTGCACACTCGAAAAGGAGAAGTCGAACGTTACATTTTACCTAAAGATGAGCAACCTGCCCCTAAAGTCATCCACATTGAATGCCATGAAATTGCTGCGGGCACGCGCACAGAGGTAGGAGCGCAAAAAGTTCTGGAAGCAGCCCGAAGTGGAGGATGCGTCGCGTGGATTCGAAATACGGTAAAAGAAGCACAAGCTGCATGGCGTGTGCTGTATAAACAGGCTCAGACCGAGAATATTCCTATCGTCCTGCTCCATGCACGTTTTACCCGCGCCGATCGCAACCGCATCGAAAAGTACATCGAGGATTGTCTGGGACCTCCAATTGCTCACACCGGTCGCAACCACACTGATAAGGATATCGAGGATTGCCTGGGGGCTTCGAAACCAGCACAAAAGTCAGTGCGTCCACCTCGCCTTATCGTCGTGGCCACTCAAGTCATTGAGCAATCCGTGGACCTAGATTTCGATGTAATGTTCTCTGATCTTGCACCTATTGATCTTTTGCTACAAAGAGCCGGACGCCTCCACCGGCACAAGCGTCCTGCCGAAGCACGGCAAGGCCACACCACCGCTACACTTCACGTCCTGCTCCCCACCGTTGAAGAACGGCAGCAACTGGATTTCGGATCCAGCAAGTTTATCTACGATCCGGAGACGCTGGCACGAACCGCCGCCTTACTGTCCGAAGACACAACGGACGATACGCTGACGTGGCTGCTCCCTGATGCCTGTCGAACGCTCGTAGCTCGCCTCTACGACCTGCCCGAAACATGGACAGCGCAGCGACTTGGCGTACCTGAACCCTTGCTTGCAGCGGCCCGGCGACGGCAGCGACAGCAGCAAATCGTAATGGAGCGTACAGCGTCCTGGGGATTAATGCCTGCGCCAGGAAAGCGGCTAGAAATGAAGGATGCACGCCAAGATCGTAACGAAGATACTGTGGTTCATCTTTCCACGCGGTACCAGAATGTCGAAACTGTGACGCTCGTGCTGTTCCGCTTGGTGAATGGCGTTCCGCACCTGCTGGCTGCGCCGCCGCTCTCTCTTACTGCATTCCCGAGTGCTGATGACGTAGAAGCTACGCTATTTCTTGACCGCGCCATCGCTGCCTCCTCCGTCTCTTTTCCGTGGCATCAACATGTGGAACAAAGCGAGCCACCGGAGGCGCTACGCCCGCTCGTTCGATGGTGGCGACGCCGTCATCGCTTTGACGACCGTGTATTTCTCATTCTCGGCGATGACGGCATGCTGAACCACGATGCCTTCATAGGCCGCTACACGATGGACCATGAAGGTCATGCCATGGAGGGGTTAGTGCTGGCTCGCCATGGTCAATCACCGCCTGATGCCATCCCATTGGAAGACCTGTAACCCATATCTAACCACGCTCTATGTTAAACGTATTCGAGCACCAGCGTTTTCGCCTGCGCCGTCCACCAAGTGACGGCCATTCGAAAGGTGAGCGCGTAACCCGTTCCTTTCGCGAGATCATCACCGGAGATGACGAATCTCTGCTTTTCGATTATCCGCTGGAATACCTCAACGTCGCTGCCCTTGGCCTGTGCGTCGCACTTGCGCAGACCGCCTTCGAGCCGGAAATAGTGGAAGACCTAGAAGCAAGGTTGGCATCACCGCTTACTGACGACGAATACGAACATGGCGTGGCACCACTCCGCGACCTGTTTACCATCGACGGACCTCCCGGAACTCGTTTCTTGCAAGGACCGGAACCGGAGAAGGATAAGAAAGGACGATACAAGAAAAGAAGCGCTCTCAGCAATCTTCTCCTTACCGTCAAGCACGGCAACAAAACATTCCTCAATCGACCTGTCGAAGAGTGGGTGGTAGAATACGACCAGATTCCTCTCCTTCTATTTGCCCGCCACACCTTCTTCGAGGGAAATGCTGGCCGAGGCTATCTTAATGGCACATCCCACGAAATGGGTATTCGCACATTTCTTTTGGATGCAGAGAATATGCTCCGCCGTTCGATGTGGTTGAATGTGATTGCTCAAGAAACACAAGCCGAAAGGGAGGGAGATTTCCAACTCATCGACAGCGCTAGTGGATTCGATGGCCAGCTCTGGCATGAGGTACCCAATTTGGAGGCCGTCGTACAAGGTAATCTAACCCTTCGTGCCGGACTGCTCTGGCAAACGGCGCACACTTTTATCATCCTAGAAGAAGTGGGAAAGCCCCGACCAAGTCTGGTTACGGGAGAACGCTTCAAAGGTAAGGTAGGCACAGCCGTTGTCGTTAGTCCCAGTGGAATCGGATACGGCGTTCGTCCCGAGCCGAAAGCGCGCAGAGAGAGTTTCTTCCGCCATCCCAATGCGCCCACGTTCGAGGGTGAAGTTAAAGACAACTTCATCCGTAGCCAACTTAAAACAGAAGATACTGCCGGGCTAATTGGGCACATGGCTGGTTTGTTTTTTGGTCCTGGCACGCTGGACGCTGAGCGCCCAAGTAACCTGAACACCGCCCTCGTGATTGATCAATGGTACGAGTTGGACCAACAACCCGCAGTGGATCTGCTTTGCTTCGGCTTCGAGATGCAAGGAAAACCGGTACCAAACGTACACAGCGGCTACCACATCGAGCGCTTTCGTTATCCGGTACTGGAGAGCGGAGAAGAGGATACCATCAAAGTTCGAATCGAAGCCGAAGCAATTCTGGCTGAAGCGGCAACATTCACTCAGAAAGTAGAGCGTGTACTAAGTGGAGCCATCCAGCGCTGCACGCTCGTGCAGGTAGAGGCAAAGGCAGACGAAAAAGGCCGACAAAACTTCAAGCTCAAAGAAGATCTCGCGCCGGAACAACTTGCCCGTAGCGCTGCCCATAACCTCTGGCGACAGGCCCGCCACGAACTGGCCAATCTACTCCGACAGATCGAAGCCCACGGCCAGGGTGCCTGCGCACTTTCCCAAGCTGCGCCCGCCCTGATTGCCGAATGGCGTAACGGCATCGCCGGTCACGCCCGAAATCTGTTCCAGCCTATCTTCGACACGTACTCGGCATCGCCGCAGCACCTCGTGGCAGCGCACCGTGCCAAGGGCTTTCTTTACGGCACGCTAAACAAACTTCAAGGCAAACATCCTGAACCCTAAACCACTGAGACAGCAACATGAATGACCTGCTCCCAAAATGGAAACTTGACAAGGAAGTTGCTTTCGTTCAGAAAGCTGTATGGACGATGGCAAGGTTGTGGAACGACGAGCACGTGAACCGTAGTAGTCTCCGCGCCGCGTTCCGGCGCTGGCATCCCCCCCCTGGCGTGCCCAACGACCTGCCGATGAACCTACGCGGCTATGTCTGGAGCGAGGTTGGTCCACCGAAAGGTGATACGCATCCCAAGGCGCAGCAAGAGACGATTGCGCGTGCCGCTGCTGTCGTTGCACTACGGGCTGCGGCGGGCGAAGCTAGTGGGAAGTCACAACCTCTGGGTGCCGCGCTCTTCCGTGCGGGCCTCAGTGATCACCGCCTCATGCGCCTGCTCACTACCCAACGCGAACACCGCTTCGAAGCGCTACACCGAATGCTCCGCCGCGTGGCCCGGCAGCAACAACCGGTAGCTTGGAATGAGAAGGAAGTCAAGCGCATGCTCTACTTCCTTTATGGCGATGATGCCGCTGTCCGCGCCGCCGCCAACGGCTGGGCCGGGGATTTCTTCCGCACCCGCCACACTGACACTGCTTCCGAAGAAACTGATATCGAAACACCCACTCAAACCATCTGAACCATGCTCATCGAACTACACACCCTTACCAGTCACCCGCCCGCCAACCTCAACCGCGATGACCTAGGACGACCAAAGACAGCTTTCTTCGGCGGGGTCGAACGTGCCCGCATTTCGTCCCAATCGCTCAAACGTGCCGTGCGCAAGTCACCATACCTGAGAAGAATGTTGGGCAATCGTTTTGCAACCCTTTCTACTCGCAACCTTGAAGATATCTATGAGGAGCTACGCACCAAACTCGGTGAGAAACACGAAAAGAAGCTGCACAACCTTGCATATACCTACGTGGAGGTTCTGGGCGCACGTGATCAAAAGACTGGAAGAGAATTGCGGACAAGTCAAGCCATCTTCCTTTCTCCTAAAGAGATCAAGCGTATTAAGGACTATTTCCGAGACATTACGTCAGGAAAGGCTGAACTCCCCAAAAAACCAAAAGGAAAGAATGGAAAGAAGAAATTGCTTGCGATGTTAGCAGAGGCAATAGGAGTTAATCAGAACCCTGGTGATGCCCTTGACTTGGCTCTTTTCGGTCGCATGACGACAAGCGATGCAAGTGCTTTTCAGGCCGTAGAAGGTTCCATGCAAGTAGCACATCCCATTAGTACACATGCTGTGGCGACCGAAACAGATTGGTTTACTGCGGTAGATGAAGTCACAGAGAAGCTTGGCGAAACTGGAAGCGCACATCTGAACGAACTCGAATTTAACTCTGCGGTTTTCTACAAATACTTCTCCTGCAACCTCACCACTCTTCTCAATAACCTTAACGCAAAGACCAAGGAAGACGCCAAGCAAGCCGTTGATGCCCTCGCGCTCTTCCTTGATGCCGCCTGCCGTGTCACGCCGACCGGCAAGCAGAACGCCTTTGCTTCGAACGCCGTGGCGGATACGGCGCTCCTGGTGCTGCGTCCCAGCGGCCATCCCGTTTCGCTCGCCAACGCTTTTGAGGCTCCGATTCAGGCTAACGGGCAGGGCTATCTTGCCAGTTCCCGACGCGAACTTGCCAAGCACTATGCAGCGTTGGTGACGAGCTATGGCCTGGAAGATCAGGCCATTTTCTTCAGCGTCACCTCTCCTGCACGCAATGAGGCGGAGCAGGCGCTGCCCAGCGGGGTAAAGCAAGCAAAATCGCTGGGCGAGGTTTTCGACTTCCTGCGGGAACATGCCACCTCAGGAGTCAACATGCATGAGGGTTTGGAATGAGCGGCTTTCTTCTCCACTTAAAGGGGCCGATGCAGAGCTATGGTGATACGGGTTTCGGTCCGCTGCGCGAGGCAGGCGCCTTCCCCAGCCGCTCCGCTGTTCTCGGTATGCTAGCGGCTGCACAGGGCCTGTATCGAAACGACGAAATGCTGCTTCGGCTGCATCGGGCGCTACGCGTCCATGTACTTACCCTCAAGCCCGGCCAAGTACGTGTAGATTATCACACTGTTGAGCCAAACGGCCCCGGCCAGGGTACGGTACAGACATACCGGGGCTATCACCACGATGCACACTTCATAACGTGTGTAGAAGGTGATTCAGATGTGGTTGAGAAGGCCCAGGAGGCCTTACGGAACCCAGCGTTTACGGTGTACCTTGGACGTCGCTCCTGCCCGCCCAGCCGCCCGCTCCTCCCGCTCCCGATGTCGCATGAACAGCCTGTCCGTGCCCTGCTTGCAGAGGCCGGAGCCAATCGAGAGGTAAGACGTCGCCGCAAGCCTCTTTTTGATCTCTACCTCGAAGGGCATCATGAGCCAAATGGGCTGCATGTGGTTGCGCACGGCTACCGCCGCGACCTGCTCCAAGCCCTCCCACGCCATTATGTGAACCGCCCCTATACCCATGCTCGATCAACTACTCCTGAACCGGCGAAACCGTCAATAAACGAAGACTTCTTCGATGCTCTACCTTAGCTTGCTCACCCTGCCACGCAGCCACCCACGCTGGCAGTTTCTCCAGCCTTACGATCTCCACAGGTTGCTCACGCGTGCCCTCCCGGAGCAGAAGAATGGACAAAAGCTCCGCCTGCTATACCGCCACGAGGAACGTGACGACGTTCACAGTGTGCTTGTGCAGATGCCTGCTAGGCCTAATTGGGAGACGTTAGCGAATGCAGCAGATGTAAGAGTTAAAACATTCAACCCTTCGAAAATTGAAGCTGGTAGCCAGTTTCGCTTTATGCTACGCGCCAACCCCGTCATCCGCCGTCGTGGCACGTACTATGAGGATGGAAAAGCCCGCCATGTCCTTGTAGGCAGTCATGCAGACTGGGTGGAACAACAAACTGGAGAGGTAGCCCCTCCACGGGAGGAGCAGTTGGTAAACTGGCTCAGGGAGAAGGGTCGCGATGAGCGGGGAGCTTGGGGCGGCTTTGTGCTGGCAGATCAGGTTCGAGGGGAAAAAATGATGCCCGCATGTGTTGTAAGCCCAGCTAGATCCTACTCATTCCGACGCTACAACCAGACAAAGCCAATGCATTTCATTGGTGTAGACTTTGAGGGGGTCCTTCAGGTGACAGATCAGAATGCCTTGATTCAAACTTTGAAGAGCGGCATCGGGCGCGGCAAGGCATTCGGCTTCGGGTTGCTTTCGCTGGCTCCGGTACGGACGTAAACGCCCCCTCTCCACCTGCTCTTTGACGTATTGACCGGACGTAAAATGTCCGCTTTAGAAAGGCCGTTTCCGATCTTGGATGTGTTCACCGGCTGGAAGGTCATTCCGGCGGGCCTTCCAGCCGTTTTTTTTCGATCAACCGCATCCTGTTATGCTCCCGCATTCTTACCGTGATTTACCCAAGATCCGCGACAGCATTTCGTACCTGTATTATGAATACGGACGGATTGAACAAACCAAACTCGGCGTCGAGCACGTCGACAAACACGGCCGCACCTTGATTCCGGTCGCCAACCTGAGTGTCCTCATGCTTGGGCCGGGCACAACGGTTACCCATGGTGCCGTCAAAACCCTTACCCGCACCGGCTGCCTCATCATCTGGACCGGCGAAGAGGGTGTGCGTATGTACGCGCAGGGCCTCGGCGAAACCCACAAAGCCTATAAGCTCCAACGCCAAGCCGAACTGGTCTCGCACCCAGATCTGCACATCCAGGTCGTCGAGCGCATGTACCGCGCCCGGTTCAAGGAGACCTTACCTACCCACCTGACGCTGCAACAAATCCGCGGCAAAGAGGGTGCGCGGGTGCGCGACGCCTACGCGCAGGCCGCCGCCCAGCACGGCATCGAATGGAAAGGCCGCAACTACAACCGGGGCAACTGGCAGGATGCCGACCCCGTCAATCGCGCCCTCTCGACGGCCAATGCCTGCCTCAATGGCATTTCGCACGCGGCGGTACTAACCGCGGGCTATTGCCCCGGCCTGGGGTTCATCCACCAGGGCAAACAACTCTCGTTCGTCTACGATGTGGCCGACCTCTACAAAATGCGCCTGAGTGTGCCGGTAGCCTTTTCGACGGTTGCCGAAAAAACCGATAAGCTGGAAACAACGGTCCGAAAGCGCATGCGGCAAGCATTTCGCAATATGCGCCTCCTGGAACGGATTGTGCCAGACCTGGAACGCCTGCTTAACCTAAACCGGGTATTCCTCCCAGACGGCTTTGACCCCGACGATGATCCTGCCCTTCCAACCCCGTGGTGGTCCCCACCCGGACAAGGAGATGATACCGTTTTACCCACCCAACCGGACTCATAAATGACGTTAATGATACTTGAGCGGGTTGCCCCTTCCGTACGGGGAGACCTGAGCCGTTGGCTCATCGAACTCAAGGCCGGCGTCTTTGTTGGCCGCGTCAGCGCCCTGGTGCGCGAAGCCCTGTGGAAACGTTGTGTCAAACGTGCAGAAGGGGGTACCGTTATGCAGGTCTGGCGCACCAACAATGAGCAAGGTTTTGATCTGCGCTACCACAATCCCAAAGACCGTATCCCGATCAACATTGAGGGCATCTGGCTCGTCCAAGTCATCGATGTGGACATGTCCCGCGAACCCTGAAAAGACGTATAACCGTTATCAAGCTCCTGATACTAAAATAAAGGACTTACGCAAAATACTGAAAAACACCTAAACCCATATCAAGGTAGCTTTTCCAGCCTAAATTCTTTATTTTGGAAGCAACTCCCCACACCCGTGGGGATGAACCGTTCTTCGGATGCCATTGACTGGAGGGCAATGTCAACTCCCCACACCCGTGGGGATGAACCGCGGTTGGGTGCGGCCAGACATAACATGTAACACAACTCCCCACACCCGTGGGGATGAACCGGAGAGATTGGTATCATTCGAGAATGCGCGAAACAACTCCCCACACCCGTGGGGATGAACCGGATAAGCGTGGGTGTTCGCATGGGTTGTGACTCAACTCCCCACACCCGTGGGGATGAACCGGTGAGCGGGACAATAGCCATTACGCCTGATTACAACTCCCCACACCCGTGGGGATGAACCTTCGGGCCGGAATATTTGGTCACATTCGACCCACAACTCCCCACACCCGTGGGGATGAACCGTTATGGGGTGTCGTATTCGCGGGTTTCCCATCCCAACTCCCCACACCCGTGGGGATGAACCGGTGGGCATCATAGGCCGTAGCGCGTTGGGTCCCAACTCCCCACACCCGTGGGGATGAACCGCCTTTCGGCTGCCTCAGATTGAGTAAGGTTCACAACTCCCCACACCCGTGGGGATGAACCGCGGATTCGAGCTGCTCGAATCCGTGATGTGTGCAACTCCCCACACCCGTGGGGATGAACCGGCCGTGGCACTTCTACGGGACCGCGGTGAATCCAACTCCCCACACCCGTGGGGATGAACCGCCAGGGGCACAGCAGGGGCACAGCAGGGGCACCAACTCCCCACACCCGTGGGGATGAACCGGATGGCGGGGCTTCGGCTTTCCCTTCTGCCATCAACTCCCCACACCCGTGGGGATGAACCGACATATGCATTCTACCTACGCTTAATGGGTGACAACTCCCCACACCCGTGGGGATGAACCAGCGATCCGTACCACCGCAGATACAGGCACTGCCAACTCCCCACACCCGTGGGGATGAACCGACATGTGCTTCTCGGCAGAGTGGAATTGTGGACAACTCCCCACACCCGTGGGGATGAACCGGGTATGCCGAGATATAAAAAGAAGCAATTTGTCAACTCCCCACACCCGTGGGGATGAACCGTCCGGCCCGTCAGCCGTAAACTCGTGCCCGTTCAACTCCCCACACCCGTGGGGATGAACCGTGCTCTGGATCAACCCGGCTGCCATGCAGGCCCGGCGGCAGGCAATGGGGCCGTTGTTTAACAACCCGGCCCTTGCGCCGGAAAACGAGGACTGAGCAATGTGGCTACACCTTGAACAAACCGAAGGTGGCGAAATCATTGAGTGGTACCCCCTCTTTACCTGCCTGGACTGTGGGGATATTGCCGTCGACCTGGAGCCGACGTCAGGCATCGATGCCTGATCCTACTGGCGTAAAACGACACCACTCTCCAGAGGTGATTGAAGGGGGCCGGGAGCCGAGTGGGGTAAAACAGCGCCAGTTCAAAACTTAACTTATCGGCCTGCTTTGACACAGACAGTAAATGTTAATTGACAACGGCAGGTGGACTACTTTGAACGGGTAATCGGCTGATTAGTCCACCTGGCCGGGGCTACCTCTGGGGATTGGGCGGTGGGTGGACGACTCTCTTACGCTTCTGTTGGTGTTGATTTTTCAACACCATTGTAATATCTTCATGTCGAGAGAGAGCTATTCGTTTGGACGTTGGGCAATTTCTTGATTGGGCTAGATTCGAGTTTTAGTTGGGTACGCACTGGATTGCCCCCATTCGGTTTACTCAAGAGATCAATATGAGAAACGGCATAAATATCTTGAACTCACCACGCCTGTGGGTATGCATCACGCTTCTCTTGGTTGCTTCGGCACCCAGCATTCAGGCTCAGCGGGCGGATAGTTTGGCGGACCTGCCCTTCGAGAGCTACTCATTTATCCAGTATGCCGCCACTGACGGCCCCGGGCCTCAGAACATCCTACGCCTCGACAACAACGGCGAAATTGCTCTCTTAGCACGAAAAGGAATCACCAGAGAGGAGATTGAAGTGACTTTCACCGAGAGTCAGATTGCACTCTTGAAGACTTTTCGACTCCTGGAAGAGCGCAATGATACCTTGACGACAGCGTTTCCAATTCTCCCTCCTGAGCAGACCAGACTACTGCGCCTACAAATCCAAGTAACCGCGCCCCACCTTGCCAAGCAACTGGCGGATCATGTCGGTTCGTTTGTCGAGCAACTTCGAACGATTGGGCGCGAGGGGAACGCTTACACGATCTTGTTCTCCTATGTACTTGACGGCCTGGTGTGGGACGAGCTTGAGCAACGTGCCCTCATAGATGTCCGAGAGATCTCGTCCAAAAGCCCATTGTGGGCAGGAGAGGTATGGGCCCTTCACCCTCCTCGCGCCTTTGCTTCCGGTACAAACGCCATTTCGGAAGAAGGGGTCTCCCTTAAGGTGAATTGGACTGAAGATGCGATCCCTCATATGCTTCCGTTTGTTGCCGATTTTCCGACGCTGATACAAATGTTCGAAGACTATAGAACAGTGGGAGCCGTTGAGAACAGCCGTGTACGGGAAGTCTTTGGCCCTTTTGATCTTTTCGATGCAGAGGGAGAGTTCACAATTCCTGTCCTCATTGAGGAGGCTTCAAACCCTCTTTACAGTTTAGCTCTTTCCGTTGCCAAGATGGCTACCGATGAAGCTCCTGCGCTGCTCGATCTTGCGGCGCTCGTTGAAGAATTTGGATTCCGAGACGAGAAGCAAGCCCTCATTATCGCCTACCACGAATTGATGTGGGATGTGATGGACTACTTCGAAGAGGAGGGTATGGTGCGTAAACCAGTGGCTTTTTCTGAGCCAAATCAGGCTGAGCCTGCAGATATCGCCGATCTTGTCTTCATTGTGAGAAGCCCGAGACATTGACAATCAAGGCTGCCTGAATGTCTAGCGGGTTGTCTTTCTCACTCGGCCTTTCTTCTATCCCACTTCTGTACGCTTGCTTGCACCAAGCGGGTCGGGGATTTGCAGTATTGACTTATCTGTGGTATTGTATTTTTTATGAGCGAGCATGTCTACAAGGTTCGAAGAGACAATATCCACATGCCGGGAATGGCTGGTGAGAATTTTGTACGCCTGGTCAATACAACGGACGGCCTCGCGATCAGGCCGGTCAAACTCAGCCAATTTCCTAAGACATATAACGCTGAGACACAGGTGTTCGAATGGCGTGTCCAGATCCTATCTGTTGTCGAAGAAGACCCGGAAGCTCCTGACTATATGCGCTGTCGCATAAGGAAGTTGACGATCTCTGCTGATGCCGAGGGCAATCCTATCCTGAACGAAGCGCATTAGGTCCTCGGCTCAGGGCTTGCGATTTTGGGTTAGAGGTGGTATTGTTTGAGGGCGGCTGAACTTGGGCCGTTAAATAACATTGCTACGCTGTGAGCGCATGCCCCTAGCAGTCCTGATGGATTGATTTTGAGGTCCCCACAGAGCCCCCACTGCCCACGCAGGGCTCCTTTACATCAGATCCACTATTCATCTTCGACCGTTACCGCCGTGCCGTACGCCAGCATTTCTGCGGCACCTCCCATCACTACTGAGGTCGCTATGCGAACTGAAACCACGGCGTTTGCTCCCAAATCATCGGCGTCATCCATCATCCGCCGCAATGCCCGCTCGCGGCTATCCTCAAGCAACTCACCATACGCACGAATTTCGCCACCGATCATATTTTTGAATACAGCCCCAATATCTTTGCCGAGGTGGCGAGCCCGGATAGAACTGCCCCTGACCAATCCGTGTGTAAGAACAATACGTTTTCCCGTAATGGTGGGTGTGGTTACAATCATCATAGGTCGATCTCTGTTCTTGGTGTAGGGGTGCCGTTCTACTTAACCCGCACAATGTCTTGTTCTTCGACGGCATTCAGGCGAAATAGGGACACCAGTATTTGATAAATTTTGCGATTTGTTTTCTTAAGCCGAAGTTGGCTGAAAAACCTTCGGTCAGGCAGTATGGATACAGATTACACTACAGAGTATGTCTAATCAGGCTCTATCGGCATTCGTTCCAGCCGACCATACCCATCAGCTGATGTCCTGGCCCCTGGCCCCCAGATTAACAAGCACCTCATGTACCCGCTCCCACCGCTGATCTGCCGCTGGTGTCCAGCGGATCAGCATGGGACATCGCCCTGCGGCAGATATCGAGCACCAGAAGTAGTAACATTCCAAGATGATCATTCGTCTTTAAGTTTCCCTGCTTCCTGAATGCCATCAATTATTTGGACATGAATATTGTTATCAATGCCAAAACCAAAATTATTGCAACCGGAATAGTAGCTGCTTTCGTTTTAGGGTTTCTCCTATGGGAATACTTTCATGGAGGGGTAGTTTCGCATCACTTGTTTCATAATCAAGATTTACCAAAGGTTTCTAATTGGTGGAGCATATTGAGTATTCCACTGCTGACTTGGATACTGCTCTCTCTTATTCAAAAAAGGCAGGACATTCAAAACCAAAAAGTTATATCCAAGTCGATATTGTATGGTTTTTTCGGTGCGTTTTTATTTGGTATTGTTTTGACTGTTCTATTTTATCACGCGCCGAGCCTTCCCAATTATCTCCTATTGCTAACTTTTGCTTTCGCTCTTTTTGTGCCAATATACAGACCCGAGTATTATTTAGGATTTATCTTGAGTATGACCTACGGGTTTGGGGGTATTTTACCAGTGATTATTGGCCTCTTTTTGATAGCTATTTATGCACTCGAATTCCTTGTTATTCGTAGGGGGTTCCTGGGTTTGTTAAGCAAAATCAGGTGATAGCCCTCCACTCACGTATACTCCAAAAGAGTGCACATAATAGCAGAGCCGACTTCTGGAGAGCCGGGTGGTATAGTTGGAGGGCAGTTGAGCATGAGCGCCCGTATACTTCGAGATAGCTACCTCTCAACTGTCATGACCAGTGGTATCTTAACGACTTACTATCTGAAATCGAGTCGGGATCAGGGCATTGAAAATGACCCGCAGCAAGAAAACCTACAAGATAGACAAGGCTGGAGACGCGCCCTTGCTTTGGCTCACGTTGATATCTTAGGACTTACGCAAAAGTAGTGATTTTGCAGTAAACTATTGCATGTTCAACGTTCATCCCCGAACCCTCATGACACGCTTAGATTATTGCCAATTTCTGCTCTCGACGCAGATCAACTATACACTAACCTACTTTGCCGATCACGCTAAACGCTGGAGTCACGATACCATTAATCGGTATCTCTCAGATGAGAAGATCACCCCGCGCTTGGTGTGGGATAATGTCAAAACCGAAGTCGTGCAAGATCGTGATGGCTATCTCGTCTTTGATGATACCGTTTTGGACAAAAACCATAGCCATGCCATCGCACTGGTGCGTCGGCAATGGAGCGGCAATCGCAAGCGGGTTATCAAAGGCATCGGTGTCGTTACCTGCGTCTATGTCAACCCGAAACTAGACCGTTTCTGGGTGATCGACTACCGCATTTATGCTCCTGAGACCGATGGCAAGACCAAACTTGATCACGTGCAGGAGATGCTCAAACAAGCGCATTTTCACAAACGTCTGGTCTATTCAACGGTTTTAATGGACGCCTGGTATGCAACGATGCCGATTTTGAAGTTGATCGAACGACTGGGCAAGCTCTACTACTGCCCGATTAAGGGGAATCGACAGGTGAGTCTCTCTGCTGAGCTTGCATATCAGCGGGTTGATAGCCTGATATGGTCAGGCCAATCGGAAGGCATGGGTCAGGTGATTCATCTCAAGAAGATGCCCAGCGGGCATCAGGTACGCCTGTTTCGGATCGTGGTCTCAACCGACCGCACGGACTACATCATTACCAATGATGTGGCTCAAGAGTCCAAGGAAGTCACCGAAGAGGTCTGTGGCTTTCGCTGGAAGATTGAGCAGGCGCACCGCGAAGTTAAACAGACGACGGGTATCGAACGTTGTCAATGTCGCAAAGAACGGATTCAACGCAACCATATCGGTTGCGCGATGCTGGTTTGGGTTCGTTTGAAAGCATTGGCAACCGAGTTCGGTACGACTATCTATGCACTCAAACGCGAATTATTAGCCGACTACATGATTGAACAACTACGTAATCCAACCCTCAAAATGGCGTTGGCTGCGTAAGTCCTAATCTATGAGACTTGCGGAATTCGGTTAGGATTTGTACCGTATGTAAATCTAAGTTTTTCCAGAATATTGGACCTTTCTTGTAATTGAGGGCTCTGTACAGGACAAAACAGGGTTAAGTCCTTGATAAAATGAAATTAAACAAAAATAGAGACTGATTCCGATTTAGGATGTAGTTTGCTGGTGCTAAAACCTCAAACAAAATCGCTAAACCAACCAGTCTCTGAATGCAGATTAACGCTTTGTTTACTCGAATCCAACCCCTGCTCAATTGGCATCGTGCAAGAACCTATTGCACGGCTGCTCTCATCATCGGCATCATTAAACTCAGAACCACGAATCTGACGCAACTGGCCTTGCTCATTAACGCCAATGCCAAGACCGAATCCAACTATAGAAGACTGCGCCGTTTCTTTGCCCAATTCAACATCGACCAACTCCATTTGGGTGTTCTCATCCTCGCACTTTTGCCCCAAGAGCGGTTCATTCTCACACTGGATCGCACCAATTGGCAACTCGGCAAAAGCAACATCAATCTGCTGGTGGCTGCCATCTCCTACAAAGGCATCGCCATCCCAATTCTTTGGACCATGTTGACAAAAGCGCCCTGTATGGGCAAGAAAGGCAATTCCTCGACCAAAGAACGTACTCAGTTGCTCACGCGCCTGTTTGAACTGCTCAAGCCCAGCCAGATTCAAGTCTTGCTCTGCGACCGGGAATTCATTGGACAACAATGGTTTAGATACCTCATTGAGCATGAAGTAAACTTCGTCATTCGCATCCGGCGACGTGCTCAAATCGGGGCTAAGATTACCGACCCCGCAGCGTGGCAATGCTTCCAAGACTTGGCTGTTGGACAAAGTCGGCGATTGCTCAGACGTCGCCAAGTCTATGGTCATGACCTTTATGTGGTCGGCCTGCGTTTGGCCAAAGCCGCTAAAGGCATCGATGACTTGTTGATCCTGGTCACCAATGGACGTCCTTCTCAAGCCTTGGCATTGTACGCGCAGAGATGGCAAATTGAAACACTTTTTGGGGCTTTGAAAACCAGAGGTTTCGATTTTGAAGCGACCCATCTGACCCGGCCTGAACGTGTTGAGCGATTGCTCTCGATTTTGGCACTGGCCTTTGTTTGGGCCACGTTGGTTGGGGTGTGGCTGCATGAAAATCACAAAGCCTTGCCGGTCAAGAAGCATGGTCGGCGCTCGCGGAGTATATTTCGCTATGGGTTGGATCATCTGCGTACGATATTGCTCAACCAACATCCCCAAATTCAGACTCGATTGGGGCCCGCTCTAAATGTTTTGTCCTGTACATAGATTTTGTTAGCTACACCTGCGATGGCTCAGAAAGGCAAGAAAGGCTTTCCATCACCCAATCTACCTAATTCATCTGCGTGTGATAGCAGGATGGATGATTTTGGATCTGGTAGCACTTTAGTTAAAACTTGGAGCCAGGTTTGTATCGAAACTGATGCCCTTGGAGATGATCTGAGTACAGGGATATCAAAAATTACTCAATGTCCTTCAGGCTGGAATAGTTTGTGGCACCGAGTCGTTGCTGTGATGATCGGCTCAGACAACCGCATTATTGGCTCAGGTGACGATCAGGATGTAAGTAGTGTGCCGGCAGAAGTTAGCTTTGGTTCGCTCGAACCGCTTAATCCCGCTAAGGGAACGGATGGGGTACATTCTTATCAGAAAAGCCTAGACGAAAGTGATATTGAAGCGGTGACTACATTTGCTCGGAGATAGCTGGTGGTTGTGATATTGGGTTCTTCCGGTATAGAGGTAGATGTTTCACATGAATTGTTCGGAAACCTATGTTGCTAGGACCTGTGCAGTGCTGCTGCTCTTCTTTGTTGGTTTGGACCTTTCTGCTGATTGGGTGTGAAGAGTCTAATCCTCTGGTGCCTGAACCCGAGCCGGAGCCGTTTGTAGAATACCGGTCATGGTCTGTTCCTGAACGTATTTCAGCGCTTCCAGATTATGGTTTCCCTGTCTCACATCGGCCAACGTCAATCTCTGCCAGTGGGGAGCAACTACACCTCATGCTTAGCACTCGGGCTGATACCAATCAAGTCTATGACCGGTACAATATGGCCTATCTTTCTTTTGAAGGAGGGACTTGGACCTATCGAGGTGAAGTAGCCGATTATGGTGTGCCTCGTTCCTCGGCCAGCATAGCTTTACCTGACGGACGAGTACATTTGTTCTGGGCGGCTGTTGCCGAATATGAGCAAGATAAATTCCCCGAGGAGATAGATGCAACCGAAGTGCATCACTGCTTGTGGGAGGGCACAACTTGTTCGGTTCAATCTCTGTTTCGGGTCATGTACCCAGTCGAGTACCCATTTATAAGAATGAGCGAGGCTCTGCTGGACCCGGCTGGAGATGTACATCTTATGGTGAAAGGATTCTGGGGACAGCATATCGTCATAAACTCTGCTGGCGAAGTGGACATAACGCCTATTCCTGAGGTAGGCTATCCCCGTATTCAACAGTTCAACGGGCAGATCTATTTTCTGCACGTTGCCCGTCCCCCTGAAGGCTTTAGAGGGAGCAATGACCTATTCCATCGCCGGTTTATCAATGGCCGGTGGACGGGGCCGCATCATATTTTCCACGATGCAGGCAAGCAAGTGCATGTACCAGCCTATGCCATCGATTCGCAAGGGGTACACCATATAGTGTTCATGGTACATAATACTGTTGACACCGTTTCGCTGACCTACATGTTTTCCAGAGATCGAGGGCATTCATGGTCTGAGCCGGAAGTGATCTATGCACAAACTAGTACTTTTTTTCGTTCACCTACGTTGCTTGTTGATAGCTACGATGTCTTGCATGTTGTCTGGGGACATTACGGAAATCTGCCGGAGATTGACAACTTCTACGCGGCTCGCCAGAATGGGGTATGGACTGAGGCTGAACGCCTGTTCCCCGAATATCGGAGCATCACAGATGCTAAAACGACGATTGACGAGCAGGACCAAATTCATGTTGTTTGGCAGGATGAGAGAGATCTCTATCACGCTAGGTTTGAGTAGAATTTATGTCCGATCTTGTTGCAGCCTCATCGTGAGCTTAAAGACCTTTCCTACGTGCCTCCTCTAGATTGACGATTTTTCCTTTCCATCCATAGGTGCTATTCAAACGGTAGGCATTCGTGTGGCCTAGTTTTGGTCCTTTGAGAATGACACCTTTTTCCAAGAGGACTTTCACCGCCCTAGATACGTTTGGTCGTTGCAAGTTAAGATCGTTGGCAATCTGTTTCTGCGGTAGGTCTATCCAGTTCTCAAAACCCAAATGGCCCATCATATAGTGCAAAACGCGCGTGGTCTCTCCTGTCATTTCAGGGTCTTTAGCGAGCGCAAGAAATGCATCCTGGATAGCCATAAAAAAATCCTCCCGCCATTTAAGTTTTGCGCCGACCCAAACAGGTACGCCGCCTTCAAAAATTTCGCCCGTTTCGAGGTCGATAGTACCGAGTTTGTGAGGGTGCCAACGTCTAGCCATTTGGTGACCTGCCTTGAGGAAATAGTTACAACTCCCCACGCCTGTGGGGATGAACTGAAGGGGCGTGACAGCAAAGGAACCGATGCACAAGTCTATCGTTTGCATTTTGGTATACACCTCAAATATATATCTTTTATGCAAGATACTGCCAAGATATTTCAAAACGGCCGAAGTCAAGCGGTACGCTTACCCAAAGCATATCGGTTTAACGGAACACAGGTTTACATTCAAAAAGTGGGCGATGCGGTGTTGTTGCTGCCGTATACGGCTGGATGGGAGTCGCTATTCAACAGCTTGGATCTTTTTACGGATGATTTCATGGAAAGTCGCAACCAGCCGAAAGCCCCGGATGCGCGTGACGATGTGTTTGAATGACCTCTCTGCTTGACACCAACATCTGCATTTATCTCATCAAACAGAAGCCAAAATCTGTGCTGGATCGGTTTGCCCAACACACTCCCGGCGACGTTGGGGTGAGCAGTATTACCGTGGCTGAACTCATGTATGGAATCGCCAAAAGCAGTCGGCCCATGCAAAACCGGGCCGCGCTTGCCTTTTTTTTACAACCGCTTCAACATATGCCCTTCAGTGCCGAGGCTGCTGAGATGTATGGGAAGATTCGTGCCACCCTTGAGCGCAACGGGACGCCCATCGGCCCCCTGGATACGTTGATTGCCGCACATGCCCTATCGCTCGACGTGACCCTCGTGACCAACAACGAACGGGAATTCAAACGGATACAAGGCTTAAGGATCGAGAACTGGGCAACATGATCCTCAGCCACCAGATGAGACCGATGGTACCGGCGGGGCCTGATCCAGAGGAATGGGAGATTCGTAGGCTTTACCCTCGGTTTTTTCCAGGAAGAAGGCTTTTGCACGTGCGCGCAAATCGGCATCGGTGAGCAAGTCAACACCAGAGAAGGCAATGACCTTAGCGGCAATCACGGCCCCCTTGACGGCAGCATCGGTGCCGTGGCAGGCTGAAGTGGCCCAACTGTGCCAGGGCACATCCGCTGCGGCCGTCACCACGCGGAAGCCGACCGTAGGGGTAATGTAACTCACCTCTGCCACATCGGTGGAGCCGCCTTCAACCGGCTCAGGTTCGTCGGCCAACGGCTCAATTTCGGTATTGAAGCCTTTCTGCTCGATATCCAGAAACTCCTGCAAGGCACGGGCAAACGCCTGTTCTTCTTCCGTAAACTGAGGCGGCCCGATGATGTCCATGTTGGCCGCAACAGCTTCCTGCAAGGGCCGGTTGAGGTTGTACTCGTGTACACCCGTGGTCAGGTAGACCTTGTGTTCGGTGCGGGTCGCGAGGGCAGCCCCTTCGGCAATTTTCAGGATGCGGTCGTAGTATTCATTGACGCGTTTGCGGTTGACATCTCGCACGTAGTACCACACCTTCGCGTATTCAGGCACCACGTTGGGGGCCTCTCCGGCATGGGGTATCACATAGTGAATCCGGGCCGTGGGCTGGATGTGCTCGCGCATCAGGTTCACCCCGTAGTTCATCAGTTCCACGGCATCCAGGGCACTGCGACCGTTCCAGGGGTCAGCGGAGGAGTGGGCGGCCTGACCAAAAAACTCGACCGTAAAGTTGTTCATGGCCCGGCCCGGCTGGTTGCCGACGCCCGTCTCCAGGCCGGGGTGCCATTCGAGGACGGCATCCAGGTCGTCAAACACGCCGGCTTTGGCCATGTAAACCTTACCTACCACGGTCTCCTCGGCAGGCGTACCATAGAGCCGAATCGTACCGGAGAGGTTGTGTGCAGCCATGACTTCCTTGAGCACAATGGCCCCACCAACCGAGCCGGCCCCGAACAGGTTGTGCCCGCAGCCCTGCCCGCTTGTGATGCCATCGGTCCGGGCTTCTTTGCGTGGCACGGGGGCATTGCCCACCCCGGGCAAGGCATCGTATTCGGCCAGGATGCCAATAATGGGACGGCCGCTGCCGTAGGAGGCCACGAAGGCCGTCGGCATCTCTGCCACGCCGCGTTCGACGGTAAAACCGGCCTGTTCGAGTGTGTGCGCCAACATCTCTGCCGATTGGGTTTCGTGCAGAGCCGTTTCGGAATAGGTCCACAGGTCGTTGGCCATGCCACGGATGTCGGCATAGCGGGCATCGGCAATTTCGAGGGCAGACTGCTTTTCGGGCATCAGGGATTGGGCTGCCGCCGGAAGAGCCACGCTCAGCCCCATCACCCATACACAAATCAGCGTACGTGTGAAGGAGAAAATCATAATAGGATCAGGAAGGATCGCCGAGGGAAGCTTCGTCCCCTTCGATGAAGGGGTAGACCATGTGGACGTCGAGTTCTTGCCACGGCCGACCTTCGATCATGACCGGAATCTCGTAGAATTCGGCATATTCAACGATGCGGTGACTGAGAGCCACGAAATCCGGGAAACGATGCACCACATCCAGCGTGCGCCCCAGGTTGCCGATGACCTGGACACTCTTGCGCGTGAGTTCAATGCGCCGGATGCAGGTCCAATCCATCCGCATCCGTTGCCGGACGTAGTTGTACCCCTCAATACGGCGGTCGGAGAGCTTGACACACCACACCACCTGCCTCAACTGATTGAATTGCCGAATCAGATACACCGTCCCAACCCCGCCGATCATAATCAGGACGGAAGCGAGTCCATACATGGGCGTAGGCCGCCCCACCACAAACAACATCCCGAGGGCAAAAACGAACGCCAGCACAACGGAGAACATGCACAACCAAATAAATTGCCGGCGTGTTACCAGCAATACTTCATCGCTGTCATATACTTCATACCAGTGTGGCATACTCGCCCCGAGGTTTCGCACAACATGACATGTCCGCGTGTGCCATGGAAAAGGGATGTTGACGGGATGGAAAGCGCCGTACATCCGATACATGCCTTTAGATTCATTTCATATTCGAAACGTTTCCGCCTTGGTAGAAAAAAGTTCAAAATTGGTAAGTGGATATTGGGGAGGGGTGATTGGTAATTTGAACCACACGCCCCATTCGCTCCTAACCGCAACCCATTGAAAGCCCCCCCGCTTCCTGATACCTTGCTTCGTGTAGCCGAGGCCTTCGGCACACCGACCTACGTCTACATCGAAGACCATGTACGTACCGCTTGCCGACAACTGCGCCACCACCTGGCCGATGTGCCCACCCGGTTGCTCTACGCCATGAAGGCCAACCCCCAACCGGCACTGCTGCGTATCTTTCAGGAGGAAGGACTCGGGCTGGATGTGGTTTCTCCCGGCGAAGCCTTGTTGGCACTGCGCCTTGGCTTTTCCCCCGAGGCCCTGTTGTACACGGCCAACAACATGACCGATGATGAGATGCACCGCGTTCAGGCCCTCGGCCTGCTCCTCAACATCGGCGAGGCAGACCGGCTGGAACGCTACGGACAGGCCTATCCGGGGTCGCGGGTGTGCATCCGCATCAATCCAGATGTGGGTGCGGGGCATCACGCGCACGTCGTGACCGGCGGCAAAAAGGCCAAGTTTGGTATACCGCTGGATCAGATGGATGCCGTACGGACCATCGCAGCGCACGACCAACTGAAGATCGTCGGGCTACACCAGCATATCGGCAGCGGGATTGCCGATGCGGCACAGTTCCGGGCGGCCATGCAGGTGTTGCTCCGGGCCACCTCGGGCTTCCCCGATCTGGAATTCCTGAACTTCGGCGGCGGCCTGAATGTACCCTACCGCCCCGGCGATGCCCCTATCGACTTTGTCAACTTCCGCGCCCAGATCGTGGAACCCCTGCAAGCGTTTCATGCGGCGCACCCCCAACCCCTGACGTTCTGGTTCGAACCGGGCCGTTTCCTGGTCGCCGAAGCAGGGGTATTGCTGGTCCGCGTCAACACCCTCAAAACCATCGGCGACCGAACCTTTGCCGGTACCGACTCCGGCTTCAACCACCTTATCCGGCCCATCTTGTACGGGGCCTACCACGGCATATATAACCTGTCCAACCCCGACGGCCCCCTGCAGTCCTATGATGTGGTCGGCAACATCTGTGAATCCGGCGACCTGTTTGCACGGGACCGCACCCTCCAGGAAGTCCGAACCGGGGATGTCCTCGCCATCCTGGATACCGGCGCCTACAGCATGGCGATGGCCTCCACCTACAATTTACGCCCCCTGCCCGCCGAAGTCCTGATCCACCCGAACGACACCCCCGCCCTCATCCGGCCCCGGCTCTCCGATGAAGCCTGGGTTGAGCAAATGCTCGCTGGCCCCTGGGCCAATGAACATTGGTGATTTGTCATTGGGTGTCCTCAAATCATCAATCACCAATCAAAAATCACCAATACCCCCCCTCCCATGTCCGTCCAAGCCTTCACCGTTAACCCCTTCGCTGAAAACACCTACATCTGCCACAGCCGCAGCGAAGCCGTCATCATTGACCCTGGTTGTTCAAACACCCACGAGCGGCAGGCCATCCTGAATTATCTTCGGGACCATGACCTCACGGTGAAACACTTGCTCCTGACCCATGCCCACATCGACCACATCATCGACTGTGCCTTCTTTGCCGAGCATTTCGACATGGCCTTTCAGATGCATGCCGAAGACGTCCCTCTGATCGAACGTGCCCTGAGCCAGGCGGCCATGTTCGGCGTACGCATGACGCCCCCACCCCCACCCGGCACCCTCCTGACCGAAGACGATACCCTTACCTTCGGCGATGCCGAGTGGGAAGTCTTGCACTGCCCAGGCCATTCCCCCGGTTCGATTTGTTTCTATCAACCCCAAAATGAGGCCCATTCACCCGGCTACATAATCGGCGGGGACGTATTGTTTCAGGGGTCCATTGGGCGAACCGACTTGTGGAAGGGTAACCTGCAACAACTGCTCGCAGCCATCCGCAACAAACTCTTTGTTCTGCCGGACGATACCCTGGTCTACCCCGGCCACGGACCGGCCACCACCATTGGCCGGGAACGCCAAACGAATCCGTTTTTGGCTTAGCATCAAGGCATTTCCGGCCTTTGGGTGGGCACAATATGGACGGGCGGACCTTGTGTCCGCCCTGGTCATCGAATGCTAAAACACCACCTGTGCCTGCAACACCAAACTGTAGGCTTCCATGCTTGAACCGCTGCCGAAGCGGGTGGTCCACCCCAGCGTAAGGCGTTCCTCTTGATAGGGGTTGCCCCGAACGGCACTCGGGCTAAAACTAAACCCGACCGTTACGAACTGGGAGGATTGGCGGAGGGCATGCACATTGGCATCGTAATGCTCTATCCGGGCAAAGACATCTCTGCCGGTCCGTACCTGCGCGGCTCCCAGGAGCGAAACCCCGAGGGTGCGTTGTTCATAGCGGATCGTATCCAGCGTGTTGGCAACCGGCACGGTATCGTAATGAATCCCGACCAGGTCTGCTTTCACGCGGAAGGGCTGTGAACCGGGCAGGCGGCCCCAGTATACATGGGCGGCATAGGTTCGGTAATTCCGACCCGTTTCTTCGTAATTGGTATTGGGGTTACGGGCGGTGTTAAAGCCCAGAAAGCCGCCCACTTCGAGGCGGGGAATCTGCTCTGAGCGGTACGTCAACGCCGAACTGAGGGCGAGGCCGGTCTGGTCCACATTGCGTGTGGGGGAACCGAGACCTATATCCTCTCGAAAATTGCCGCGTACGCGATCCCAGTTACCATCCCCGTTATGCAGCGCGAGCTGGAGCAGGAAGCGGTCTGAGGTGAGTCGGGTTTCGAGGCCGAAGTCGCGCCCATCTGCCCCGACGGTATGCCGTGCCCACTCCGCCGCAATGACGGGACGGTCGATGGCATCGATGTGGTAATGGGCGGTCAACCCGAAGGCGGCGGGCTGCGCCAGAATCATCCGCCCCAACCGAAATTCGATGTTCGGGTTGGGTGCATAGGCCAGACGCAGGTCCAAAATGCCCAGGTCGTTTCCGGCCCCTTCGCCCTGGGCAAACAGCCGAAACTGTGAGCCAATGTTGGCATACAGCCGAAGCCGAAGCCGCCGAATCCCGAAGCCAAATCGTTCTTGCCGGTCCAGTTGGTCGTTGGCAAACGAAGCCCGGACCTGTGCGGTACCACCGAGCCGAAGGGTAACCTGTTGTTGCGGTTGGGGCTGCTCAGATGGAACAGCCTTGTCAGTCAATGAATCCTGATAGACCAACGTGCCGGGATTAGCCGAACACACGGCCGCCGTCAGGAGCAGCGAAAAAAATAAGGTTAGCGTTTTCATAGCTGTTGCCTCCGGGGCATGATTCCGAAGAAGGTTATGCCCCGTTTGCCCACATTGGCACGATGCCAACCTGGACGTCGAATACCCACATCAAAAGGACGTAGGCCAATGTTGTAATAATGATGGAGAACATGATGTTCAAAACCAGCCCGGCCCGTGCCATCTCGGGGATGGTCATGGTGCCGCTGCTGTAAACAATGGCGTTGGGAGGGGTGGCCACCGGCATCATAAAGGCACAACTGGCAGCCAACGTGGCCGGGACGAGCAGCATCATGGGGTCTTGCCCGATGCCAATCGCGACCGATGCCAGAATCGGCAGAAAGGCCGCTGCTGTTGCGGTGTTGCTGGTCAGTTCCGTCAGCATAATGATGATGAACGAGATGGCCAAGATTACCAGAATGATCGGCCAAGCTCCGACGCCGTTCAGGTTCATGCCGATCCATTCGGCCAGGCCCGTCCGTTTAATGCCCGAAGCCAGCGTGAGGCCGCCCCCGAAGAGGAGGAGCACATCCCAGGGCATGCGTTTGGCGGTCTCCCAGTCCATCACAAACTCGCCCTCGCGCAGGTTGACCGGCATCGCAAAAAGCAGCACCGCTCCGATGATGGCAATGCCCGCATCCGAAAGACCGGGGAGCCAGTCTGACAACAGCGGACGCGTCATCCACAATACGGCCACACCGACAAACACAAATGCCACCAAGCGTTCAGGCATCGTGATCGGGCCGAGTTGCTTGAGTTCTGATTGAATGAGGTCTTTCCCCCCGCTGAGTTCTTTCAGTTTGATCGGGAAGACGACCCGCGTCAGGACGAGGTACACAATGGGCAGGCCAACAATAACAAGCGGCACACCAACCATCATCCACTGGGCAAACCCGATTTGCAAGCCGTAGGTCTCATTCAAAAAACCGGCCAGCAGGGCATTCGGGGGCGTCCCGATCAACGTGCCCAGCCCGCCAACGCTACATCCGTAGGCAATGCCGAGCATGAGGACGACGGCAAAGTTGTGGTAGTCATGTGCCACAGCAAGGCCATCCCCGGAGGGCTTGGTCAGGGCAATGACCGAGAGGCCGATGGGCAACATCATCATGGCCGTGGCCGAGTTGCTCACCCACATGCTCAAAAATGCACCGGCCACCATAAAGCCGATGATGATGGCTTTGGGTTCTGTGCCAATGACGCGGATGATGTTGAGCGCCATGCGGCGGTGCAAATTCCAGCGTTCCATCCCGAGGGCAATCAGAAACCCCCCCAGGAACAGGAAGATGAGCGGGTTGGCATAGGGGGCTGCGGTTGCACGGATCTCTCCGACGCCCAGCATCGGAAACAGAACCAGGGGCAGCAAAGCCGTAATCGGGATCGGGATGGATTCACAGATCCACCAGACGGCCATCAACAGCCCAACGGCTGCCGCGTGCCAGCCTTCAGGACTCAACCCTTCAGGGGGTGGGACCAAAAGCAAGAGACCAAAAAAAATCGGCCCCAGTGCCAGACCGAGTTTCTGGCGGAGGCCGTAAGTAGAAGGCTGCGGTTCAGTACGACGCGGTTTTCGTAGACGCCGATGTTTTCGCGGCCTATCCGGAGGGCGCGAACGCGTAATGGGTAAAGGAGGTTTGAAGACCCGTTCAGCCGTTTTCATGGCTTGTTTCGGTTGTGCCGTTTCAGGCTGTCAAAAGCCGCCCAGCAGGCGGTGAAGAACTTCCTTCGTGGGGGCCCTAAGTACGCGCCCCCACCACTCTCGGTTTGCCGGGGGAATACAGGGCAAGGTGTAGAGAAATATCTGAGTCGGAGGTAGGGGAAATCCCTACAGGAATACGGAAGCGCTTCCGGTAGAAGCACCTTTTTCAACCCGTATTTCGAGGAGGTGAAGAGTGGGAGACTCCCCCACATAAAATAGCCGGAAGCGCTTCCGGAAAATCAGGCATTTCAGCCGGGTTTCACACGATCGATAAGAAACAGCACAACAGGTACCGTCGTACCATGCCGGAACAACCGTTTCGGGCTCCGGGCCGAACTCATTGCCACCTTGCCGAACGGCTGTCCTCCACCTAGACCGGTCTGATTCGCACCTCACCTATGACGCGCCCGTTTTACCCGCTTTTGGCCAGTTGTATATTGTTGATCGCTGGCTGTGCCGGAAACCGTACCTTCGTATCCGATGCACAGCACCAGTGGGCGCAGACCCCCTTGCCCCCGGCTCCTGAACAAATCTACCAGGTTTTCCTGATCGGGGATGCAGGGGCTGCCAAACCCTCACAGCCCTCACTCCAGTTCCTCAAATCCCAACTCGATGCCGCCTCCGAAAACAGCGTCGTTGTTTACCTGGGCGATAACATCTACTGCTGCGGCCTACCAGATTCCACGGCAACCAGCCGCACCCGCGCCGAAGAAATCCTGACGGCCCAACTCGACGCCGTCAAGGATTTCAAGGGCCGCATCGTGTTTATCCCCGGCAACCACGACTGGAACGACTCCAGGGCCGGCGGACTTGATGCCCTCCGCCGCCAGGAAGCCTTTGTCGAAACCTACCTGGGCCGGGGCAATGTCTTCCGGCCCGACGACGGCTTTCCCGGTCCGGATGAAATCAAACTTACCAAACAAATTCGACTGGTCATTCTGGACACGGAATGGTGGCTCACGGAACACGAAAAATCCTTCGGCGATGCCGGAGACTATGACGTCGAAGAAGCCGGAGACTTCCTGCTGCAACTCGAAGACCTGATCCGCCGCCGACGCAAGAAAGACCTGCTGGTGGTGGGCCATCACCCCATGTTCTCGAATGGCCGCCACGACGGACGCGTCCCGGCCCAACAACACCTGTTCCCCCTCACCGCCCTCAACAAAAACCTGTACCTCCCTCTTCCCGTTCTCGGAACAGCCTCCATCCTGTTCCGGCAGGTCTTTGGCGGACCGCAGGATTTACCTCATCCGAAATATGCCTCGCTTCGACGAAGCCTCACGCAACTGTTCAGGGAACACGATCACCTGATTTATGCCTCGGGGCATGACCACAACCTGCAATACTTCCAGCACCACGAGCAGCACTACATCGTCAGCGGCTCGGGTAGTAAACCGGAATATGTGGCGGGTGGACGCAAGGCCACGTTTACCTCCTCGGCTTCAGGCCACATGACGCTGCACTACTACCGTGACGGCTCCGTCTGGATGCAAGCCTGGGGGGCCAACCGGGAAGATCCCCTGCTCTTCCGCACCCAACTCAAACCCCCAACGCCCACAACAGAGGATGAAATACCCCTAACGAATGCCTCCGATTTGCCCACCGCCGAAAACAGAGCCATCAATCCTGATTACAAAGCCGGTGCCCTTAAATCATTGATCCTGGGCCACAACAACCGGGATGCCTGGACGATGCCGGTAGACCTCGAAGTGTTCGACATCGGCAGAGAAGCCGGGGGGCTGACCCCCATCAAACGGGGCGGCGGCGCGCAGACCACCTCAATCCGGCTAGAAGCCCAAAACGGCGACCAGTACGTCCTGCGTACCCTCGACAAGGACCCCACCAAAACCGTCCCGCCGACCCTTCGCACCGAAGCCGTGTTCGACATCGTGCGGGACCAGACCACGGCCATTCACCCTTTCGGCGCGTTTATCATTCCCAAACTGGCCGATGCCATCGGCATTTACCATACCCACCCCAAACCGGTTATCGTGCCGGACGATCCCCGGTTCGGGGTGTACCAAGATCTCGTGGCCAACCAGATTATGCTGTTTGAAGAACGACCCGACGACGACATGTCCGCCAAGCCTCACTTCGGACGCTCCAAAAAGGTGATCGGCGCACCAGACCTGATCCGGGCCATGAACAACGACAACGACCACCGCGTGGACCAGCCATTCTTCCTGCGCAACCGGCTCTTTGACATGCTCATCAGCGACTGGGACCGGCACAGCGACCAATGGCGGTGGGCCAGCTTTGAACCTTTCGAATTGGACCCTACCCTCGAAGGCGATGCCCGGAAACAGGGTAAGGTCTACCGGCCCATCCCCCGTGACCGCGATTGGGCATTTAACCGCACCAACGGCATTGGCCCGTCACTCTCAAAAATCCTCTTGCCCAAGCTACAGGACTTTGACCCAAACTTCGGCAGCGTGGCCGGCCTGACGCAGAACGGGTTCAGTCAGGATCGGCGCATGCTCAACCAACTGGACCGGCACACCTGGCTGGACGCCGCCGAAGACCTCAAAACCCACCTGACCGACGACGTGATCGAGGCCGCCGTGAAAGACTGGCCCCAGCCGATCTACGACCGCTATGCCGAGGAGATCGTCCGCAAGTTCAAGATCCGCCGGGAGAAACTGGTCGACGTGGCGATGCAGTACTACGCCATACAGGCCAAGGTGGTCGATGTGATCGGCAGCCACAAACATGAACGGTTTGAAGTGACCCATCAGTCCGATGGAAAAGCCGAGGTGGTGGTCTTCAAGACCTCCAAAAAGGGCAAGGTCCGAAAGGAGATTTACCGCCGTACCTTCTTGCTGGACGAGACCGAGGAAATCCGCCTGTACGGCCTGGACGGCAACGACACTTTTATCCTGACTGGCCCGGCCCGCATCACGGTACGCGGCATCGGAGGAGCCGGTGAAGACACCTTTACCAGCGATGCCACCGGCAAAAAGCCGAACCTCTACGACACGGCTTCCGGCAACACCTGGGACGTGACGAATGCCCGCACAGTACGCTCGGACGATCCGATTACGAATGAGTACCACCGCAAGGAGCACAAGCTCGGCCGGATCCTGCCGGCACCGTTTTTCGGCGCCAACCCGGACGACGGCTTTTTCTTCGGCGGCGGAGCGAACATCACGCAGCACGGCTTCCGAAAACTACCTTATGCCCGCAACCATGTGGCCCAGGCCAACTTTGCCCCCAAAACCGGCGCGTTCAACATCAAATACAGCGGACGCTACGTGAAGGCCGCCGGGACGTGGGACGTACGGCTAAACACCGAATGGCTCTCGCCGAACAACATCCGCAACTTCTACGGCCTCGGCAACGAGACCGACAACACCGAGGAAAATCGGGGATTCTATCAGGCCCGTCTGACGCAATTTACCCTGGCTCCGGCCCTGGAGCGCCGGAGTGAAATCGGCACCCGCATTCGGCTGGGGCCGACGTTTGAATACACGGATGTGGGGGCCAACATAGACCGGTTTGTAGCCCAGGCCGGCATTGCCGAAAGCACGTTCGATACGCAGATGTTTACCGGGCTCGAAGCCGAGGTCGCTTTCGAGACCCTGGACGATGGCGCCAACCCCAAACAGGGGTTTGCATGGCGCAATGTGGCAGATGTAAACGTCGGCATCAGCGAAGACACTGACGCTTATGCACGCGTTTCCTCTGACCTGAGTGTGTACCTCTCTCCTTCCCTTTCGCCCCAACTGACATTTGCGGCTCGGGTGGGCGGTGCACACAACATGGGCAACTTCCCCTTCTTCAGCGCCAACACCCTGGGCGGCAAGCACAACCTGCGCGGATATCGGGGTACCCGGTTTGCCGGACGCACCAGCTTTTACCAGAATGTGGAAATCCGGGCACATTTGTTTACCTTTTCTACCTATGCGACGGTCGGGAGCCTCGGCGTGCTGGGATTCCTGGATAACGGGCGCGTCTGGACCGACGGTGAACACTCCAAGGTCTGGCACCAGGGCTATGGCGGCGGGGTGTGGGCCTCGTTGTATAACGCAGCCGTCCTCACTGGAACGTTCGGGTTTTCCGAAGAGGACACCACGTTTACCCTGGCCTTCGGCTTCCTCTTTTAACCTCCTGTCATTATGAAAGAACTGGAACAAGCCAAGGCGCTCCAGGCCGATGCGGCGGCCATGCTGGAAGCAGCAACCCCGCCGGCTGCCACTACGGATGCCGATCCGGCTCCGGCGACCCCCAAAAAGAAGAAAAAGAAAAAGAAGAAGAAAACGACGCCGACGGGCCTGGGAACGTCCCGAGGCATTGAGACGATGTTTCGGACGTCCTACCGAGTCAACATGGACCTGAGTTCACTGGCGGACAACAAGGCCAACATCATGATCAGCATCAACGGGATTATCCTGTCGATCATCATTGCCTCCATCTCACCCAAGATTGATGCCAACCCCTGGCTCCTGATACCGGCCTCTACGTTGCTCCTGGGGTGTCTGGTGTCGCTGATTTATGCGGTGCTCTCGGCCCGGCCCCGCGTGAGCAGTAAGCACATTACGCTGGAAGACCTTCGGAAAAACAATGCCAATATCCTTTTCTTCGGCAACTTCGCCAATATGTCTGAGGATCAGTTCGTTGAAGGGATGGTGGACCTGATGAAATCTTCGGACTTGCTGTATTACAACATGATCCGGGACCTCTACGGCCTCGGAAGTGTGCTTGTGCGCAAATATTCGCTGCTGCGTACATCGTATACCATCTTTATGATTGGCCTCATTCTGGGCGTGCTGTCCTTTATTTTTGTGTTTATCTGGCTTCAGGGCCAACCCCAGGTCGCCTTCCTTCCCTGACGGTAACCTTACGCAATCCGGCCTGTTCGGGTGTCCCTCCTAAATTGATGTGTACTTTCTTGTTGTTAAGCCAGGATCACGCAACGTGCAACACGTATCGCACTGAACGACGTCCCGGTGCCTTTCATTGGGCTGTACAAGGTACCTTGCCATGCCGATGACCATTACCTACTGGGGCGTACGCGGCACCATCCCAACGCCCGGCCCGCAGACGGTTCGCTATGGAGGCAACACCGCCTGTGTGAGTGTCCAAATCGGGAAGAAGGTGCTGGTCCTTGATGCAGGCACCGGCATCCGTGCCCTGGGGGAACACCTGTACGGCACAGATCAGGACATCTTTATTCTGCTCTCCCACCTGCACGCAGATCATCTGCAAGGCTTTCCCTTCTTTGGCCCGATCTGGGAAGAAAACCGCCGCATCTGCCTCCTGACGTATACGCAAGACGAAAAAACCGGCTCGCTGATCGACATGCTTGATGGGATCAGGTTTCCCGTTCAACAAAACCACATCCCCAGCCAGTGCGAGTCCATTAACGGAGATGTAATCGGCTTCCTCTCCGAACACGGATTCGACATCACCCAATACCCCGTCAATCATCCCGGCGGAGCCTATGGCTTTCGCATCCGGCACCGGGGCAAAACCTTCGTTCACATTCCGGATAACGAACTGTACCCACCGGAAAAAGAAGACATGCCCAAGCATCCAATGCAGTATTTCGTGGACTTATGCACCGGGGCAGACGTGCTCTCCCACGATGCCCAATTGTTGCGCAAGGACCTGCCGTACAAACACGGCTGGGGCCACAGCCGCATCCGGCATGTGCTCGACCTTGCCATCGCCGCCAAAGTCAAACACCTCGTCCTGTTCCACCACGATCCCGAACGTACCGACGATGCCCTGGACGAAATCCAGGTCACGGCCCGCGAAATCCTCGCCGCCGACGGCATCCAGTGCACCGTCGCCCACGAAGGCCTCACCCTCACACTCTAAATTTCACCCATGCCCATCACCCTCCCGAAAGACACCGAACAACGCCTCATCACCTCTATCAAACGCTACTTCGAAGAAGAACTGGAAGAAGAAATCGGCGAACTTAAAGCCGCGTTTTTGCTGGAATACATCCTCAAGGAAATCGGCCCCCAAATCTACAATCAGGCCGTCCGGGACACGCAAGCCCACCTCCACGACAAAGTCACCGAACTCGACACGGCCATCTACGCGCCGGAATACGGATACTGGAAACGGTAAACGACCGAGCCGATGCCCAAGGGCGACCACCAGGGTGCAAACATCGAACATGTAGCACCATTCGATTATGGTGTCTCTTCTCTCGAAAAGAAACTACTGCATCACTTTGATGTTAAAGTGATGCACTGATAAACAAACCCTTCTTTGTGCGATGCCTACACTTACTGTCCGTAACATCCCGGAGCCGGTGTACCAGCGGCTCCTCGAACGCGCTGATCGTCACCATCGCTCCATGAGTAACGAAATCGTGACGCTTCTTGAACAGGCGCTACTCCCACAACCCGTTGATGTCGATGCCCTCATTGCCGAGGCCGAGGCTGTCCACGCCCTTTTTACTGACCCTTTGCCCGATGTGATCGCCGAGGGAAAACGGACCGGAAGACGCTACGAGGGGTAAATCCAGCCCAGATACCATGATCGTTGTCGATACCGATGTGATTGCCGCCTACTGGATCAAAACGGCCCGAACCCCGGCTGCACTCCAAGCGCGGCGACGTGATGCAGATTGGATCGCACCTCTATTGTGGATAAGCGAGTTCAGAAGTGTCCTTCGGCAATACATCCTGAATGGCCACATGCGTTTCGCTGAAGCGTTATGGATAGCCGAAAAGGCTGAGGCCACCATGCGGGGTAAGTTATACACCGTCAACACAGCTACCGTATTGAAGCTGGTAGAACGTACCCGAGATTCAAGTTACGATTGCGAATATGTTGCGCTTGCAGAAGCACAGGGTATTCCTCTGGTTACCGGAGACAAAACCCTGGCACAACGCTTCCCCAATGTGGCGGTACTCCTGGAGGATTTCATTTCTTGAGTTGACTAAAATCTCCCGCAATTGCGGGATACCCGGCGCACGGCATAGGTGGTAGATTAGGAAAGAAGGCTCCTCCTCACATCTACCTCCAACATCATGCGCTTCCTCCTTGTGTTGCTCCTGCTCGGCCTCGGCCTCCCGGCCCTTGCTCAACCCCAGACGGTACCGGCCACCGACGATCCCCTCAAAGAACAACTGCCCCTGCTCTATGTCCACGGTTTCAACGACGACGGGAGCCTGTGGGCCCTCAATGGCAGCGTCTGCGATCCCAATGCCACAGACGCCGAACGCGCCGCCGAAACCGCCGCCGAATTCTGGGATACCGTCGAGATTGCCGAAACCGGACAGGTCGGCATCCCCAACTTCACGGTGCAATGGTGGGCCGAAGACAACGGCAACCCCTACGCCACCGCCGAGGAAGGCTGGGCCGTGGCGCTCACGCCTGAGGCCATCCGTACGCCGGGGCAAAACTACAATTCCGCAAATCCCGTATGCTTCCTGCAAAACAACCTGGACCGCCTCACGGCCATCCTGCCCGAATGCGAGATTGTCTTTCCGGATTGCTGCGCCGCACTTAACTGTTCATTGGAAGAAGCTCCGCTTTGCATCCTGGGCATCGAGGCCAACTGCCGCATCCCGGCGGCCGAGGCCATTGAGGAGTTTCAGTCGAATAAAAAAGTGAGCACGTACAACGCCAACGGCGAGGTCCAGCACCACGCCCCGAACATGTTCGACATGATGCGGCGCGCGTTTCGGGATGAGGACAAGCTCTTGGGCTTCCGGCAGGTCAATATGCTCACCCATAGCGCCGGCGGGCTGGACACCCGCGCCCTGCTACACCTCCTGAACGAAAGCCCCTACCAGAACGAACGCGAACGCGTGGCCAACGTGATCTACACAGCCCCCCCCTTCGGCGGCAGCACCGCCGCCGTCATTGAGGAACTGATGTACCGGGAAGACATCGACGCGTCCATCTTCAACGACCCCTGGATGCTGCGCGGCCTCGGGAGCTATACCCTTATGGAACTGCTCCAGTCCCTGGTGCTGGATGATATTGACGACCCCGTCATGCAAGCCGCCCTCACCGCCGCCGTCGTGGCCGCCATTGTCTCAAAACCCGAACTGTCACTCATTACCCTCGTGGTGCTGCAAACCACGACCGTCGGCGCCCTCACCAACACGCCCCTCCTGGCCGATCAGTTCGTGGAACTCATCAAGACCTTCCGGCCCACCGTGACTGCCTTTGCAGGCGTACCCGGCATCCCCAAATCCCAGACCGACCTCGTGCCCGAGGGGGCCGTGATGAACCTGAACCGCTGGAAACCCAATTACCACACCCGGCAATTTGTGACCTGGGGCGAAGGCGGGCCGCAGATCAACCTGACCCCATCCCTGGGGGATGCCCGCGCAGCCTACGATACCCTCGGCAACTGCTGTACCAACCTGCTTAACCCCAATACCAGCGACCTCTTCCCGGACGACTTCGCCGTCTCCAGCGTAAGCTCCCGTATCCTGGCCTCCGAGATCGGCGGGATGGAAGAACTGCAAGCCTATCAGGAACTGCAACACGGGGATGTGGCCCTGGCCGTCGGCACCGTGGCCTTCGACTGGACGAAGCGGCTCCTCTCCCCCGTCACAGCCCTCAACCTGGACGGCACCATTCCCTTTGCCAACACCGACAGCCGGACCTACCTCGTCTCCGGGGATGCCACCTTTGCCTTCGATCCGGCCTCGCGCACCGTCAATACCCAGACCGGCTCCTTTGTCAGCACCGCAGCCTCCGTCGAATACCGCGTCCTGCCTTATGGACTGGATGCCGACGGCAACTTCATCCCCCTGATGTATACGGACTGGATGCCGACCGCGGCAAATACCCCCATGTCCTTCAGCAGCCTCGAAGACCTGGACGGCGTGGACCTCACAGGGGAACGGCCCTTCCGGCTGGACTGGCGGGCCGTCAATACCTTCAACGGGCGCGAGGCCATCCGTAGCGCCTTCTTCTACATTGATGCCGCCGCACCCAGCGTGACCCTCGTGGAAGTACTGGATGCCCTTGACCCAAATGCAGACGACATCGTCCACCAGACCGGCAACGGCGCCCTCCGGCGCTTCGCCGACCGGAGCCGGTTTTTGGTTGAGGCCGCACAACGCCGCAACCTCCCCAACCTGAGCCGTATCCAAAACCGGCCCGAGGCCGACTGGATCATCGGTGATCCCCTGGGCAAGTTCCTACGCATTGACGTCGATGAACTCCAGGCCATCATGACCTACCAGTGGGATGACTTCCTGACCACCCCCGTCACCGATACCCTGATCAACACCACTCAAGCATTTGACTTGTCCGAATTCTCACCCGGTTTACATACGCTCTACTACCAACTCAGCGATCAGGCTGGGAATGCCTCGAACGTGGTCCAAAACGTGTCCATCTTCATCGACCGAGAGCCGCCCGTGGTGGGCCTAAACTTTGAGAGCGAGTCCAGCTTTGCCCCCATCGTGGGGCCACGCACGCCGTTGCAATTCGTTGCCGAAGATGTTGAATCCGGCGGCGTAACCGGCGAAGTGATTGTCCCGGGTCTGGACGGGCAAACCATCTCCGTCAACGGCACCCTTCGGCTGGAGCAGACCGACCTCGCCGAACAAGGCCAGGAAGCCGGAATCGTGGGCGGCTTTGTGGCCCTCGAAGCACGGGCGTGCGACCTCGTTGGCAACGAGACCACAGAGACCTTTCAGGTCTTTTACGATTACACCCCACCGACCCTCGCGCTGGAACGGGTGGAAGACAGTTTCCTGACCACGCAGGGGTTTTACCGCACCATCGAACACCGCCTCGGCATAGAGATCAAGATTACGGAACAGGGGGCCGGGCTGCGCCCACCGACGTGGACGATCTCCCATGTGGGCACGGATCAGATTGTGTCCGGTGGTCCACTTGAATTGGTCAATGGCCCGCGTGGGCTGGTCTGGACAGGCGAAATCCCATTGGCCGAAGGCTTGAACGCGGTGATCGTCAGTACGGAGGACCGGGCCGGTAACATCGGCACGTTGTCATTTACGATGGAACAAGTCGAGGACCTGATCCCGGAAAACACGAACCGGCCCGTGGAGCCGCTGGCGTTCGACATGGCCGAGGTGGCCCTTTCGGACGATGGTGCCACCTTTGCCTTCACCTCAGACCGAGACGACCTCCTCCCCGGCGATACCAACGATGAAGTCGATGTGTTTGTATGGCGCAACGGCGGGCTGTTCCGGGTCAATGTGGGCACATCCGGCACCGAAGCCGACGGCCCCGCCCGGAGCCCGGCCCTGAGTGGTAATGGACGCTACGCGTACTTCGTCAATGAGGCCACGAACCTGGTTCCCGGCGCCGAGGGCGTGAACCTGTATCTACGCGATCTCGAAACGGCACAAATCGGCGTGGTCTCTCGTGACCGTAACGGAGATCCGGCCAATATGAATGCCGCTTTTGCCCGCCTGTCTTTCCTGAACATCAGCCCGACGTATTCCGGGCGCTACGTCTTCTTTGCCGACCGCTTCGCGAACTACGTCGAAAACGACACCAACCGCCGATTGGACATCTTCGCCGCCGACCTGGACCCGGACGGTAACGGCAACTACTTCGACACCGCGCCTGAACTCCACCGCATCAGTGTGGCACCAGACGGTAGCGAGGGTACCCTCGGCCAAAACGACCCGACGTTCACACGGGGCGCACGGCGGCCCTCGGTATCCCAGAGTGGTCGGTTTGTGGCCTTCCAGACGGAGTTCGACAACCTCTTTACAGGAGACGCTAACGGCGCCTCGGATGCCGTCCTGACCGTCATTGGAGCCGATGATCAGGGGAACCTGGACTTTAGCAACCTCACCTTAATCCCCCTGAATGTGGATGAAAACGGGGCCTTGAGCGACTTGCCCGGCGAGTGGCCGACCGTCGACCGCTCCGGCCGCGCCGTGGCCTTCGTCAGCGATGACAACCTGGCGTCCAACGACACCAACCGGGAAGTGACAGACTCAGACGTCTACGTCTCCATCGGGGCCGAGGGGGCCTTTGCCACCCGCACCCTCGAACTGGCGAGCGTGTCCGAAACCGGCCAGGCCGTAGAGGGCCGCATTTTTGAAAAGCCAAGCCTGAGCGAATTTCGGACCGGCGAGCCCCTTCGCGTATCGTTTGTGTCGAACAAATCCGCCCTGGTCGATGGCGACAACAACGGCCAGTTCGACCTGTTCGTACGCACCGATCAAGGTCCGGAAGCCATCAACTGGCTGGGAGCCGAGTTGCCCACCACGCAGCGCGTCCGAAACGGTGGTTTAACCCGAGATGGGCGCTGGGCGTGGTGGCGCACCCTGGAGCAATACCCCAACCTTCCCGCTGACGCCACCGGCCAGGGCCTCTACCGCCGCGTGGTCGATCCGCAGGCCACCACCGTTGCCCCGCAAATCATCCGACAGCCCCTCGCACAGACGGTACTGGTGGAAGAAAACGTCACGTTTAGCGTGGAAGCCACCGGACTGCCGTTACCTTCGTTCCAATGGATCGTCGATGGCAATGCCCTTAGTGGAGCCACGGATGCCGTGCTCACCCTGGAAAGTGTGGCGTTTGAGCAAGCAGGGATCTATACGGTCGAAGTAAGCAATGAGGAAGGCACAGTGACCAGCGAATCCGCCGAATTGGTGGTCACCTCCGTCGGAGCCGTCGTGCTGCAACAACCGGAAGACGAAGCCGTTGAAACGGGTGGCACGGCCCGCTTCGTGGTCAAAGCAGCCGGACTGCCCGTACCCACTATCCAATGGCAACGGGATGGCGATGACCTCTCCGACGATGGCCGCATCACAGGCACCATACAAGACACTCTCACCATCAATAACGTCACGCCGGAGGATGCCGGTACCTACACGGCCCTGCTGATGAACGCAAGCGGTGTGGTCATTAGCGATCCTGCCATGCTGACGGTCTCAATGGAAGTCGCCAACGAATACACCGCCCTCCCGGCCGAATATGCCCTCGACCCCAATTATCCGAACCCGTTCAACCCCGTCACCACCATCACCTACGCCCTGCCCGAACCGGCCGACGTCCGGCTGGAGGTCTACAATGTGATGGGCCAGCGCGTACGTACCCTGGTGGCGACGCAACAAACGGCCGGATACCACACCGTACGCTGGGACGGACGGGATGCGGCCGGTCAATGGGTGGCCTCGGGAATGTACCTCTACCGCATCCAAACGGATACCTTCGCCCAAACCCGGAAAATGTTGTTGATCAAATAGAAGCCAAATGTCGAGCCATTCGATCATCCGGGCGACCATGAAGAAAAAGGTGGCATCGCGCCCCTCGAAAAAATCGCGTACGGAGGGGCCGGTCTTGTGCCGGCCCTTCAACGCCGAGACGAGCTCAACATGTATGCATGAGACCACCCTTGAGCTTGCGGTCAGCACAGGCCAACGATATGGTCCGCCTTGTGCCGGCCCTTCAACGCCTGAATCATACCGCCACCTTCGCTTCATCCCGGCGTTCGCGGGGCACGACGGTCAGGAGCCACACAATGCCACACACGACCTGCAGGGCAGCAAACCCCAGAAATGCGGTGCGTAGGGTAACCGTGCCACTTTCAAGCAACAGACTCGCCGTGCCAATAGCGAGGGTATCGGCGAGGGTAACGAGGAGCCATTCTGTGGAGAATACCCGGCCCCGGAAGGCATCGGCGGTGCGCTGCTGTAGCATCACGGTCGAAAACACCCAGTTGGCCCCGCTGGGCGTATGGGCACACATCACCAGCAAACCGACGGCAACGATGCCGATGGTCCAGGGTACCGTACCAACAATCAGATAACAGGCCCCGCTGATGACCACACACCAACCCAGCACGGCGGGCCACTGGCGTTCGTCCTTGAACCAGGCCCTGCCCAGGATCGGCCCGATGCCGGTGCCCAACCCACGAAAAGAGAACAATACCCCGATGCCGACCGCCGTGGCCTCGGGCATGATCCGGCTACCCAACAGGGTGAGCATAAACACCAGGCCGCCCCCAGCCAGGGCCCAGGTGGTTTTGGCGAGGGCAATCCGCCCAATGCGCGGGTCACGGTGCATGTGCCGCCAGCCGTCGGCGATGTCTGCCAGGGCCGTTCGAACCAGGGGTCCCTCGCGGATGGGCGCGGTATCCTGCGGAATGACCGTCTTCCACAAGAACAGCGAAGAGACCACGTAGGTGGCACTGTCGATGATGAACACGGCCCCTTCGCCGAGCCACGCCGTTGCAAACCCGCCAAGGGCCGCGCCAACAGCCAGCAAGGTCGACCACGTGGCCGCCATGAGGGCATTGGCCGTGAGCAATTCCCGTTGGGTGGTGATGTTGGGAATGGAGGCATTTCGGGCCGGGATGAACACGGCTCCCAGCACCACCTGCAACGTGATGAGCGTGTAGAGCAACCCCAGATCCCCCGGCTCCCGAACAAACAAAAAGCCCAGGACGATCACCGCCCGGATGGCATCGCAGACAATCATCAGCCGACGGCGGTTGAACCGGTCGGCAATTAACCCGGCAAAGGGAGAGGCCAGCGCAAACGGCAACATCTTGGTGATGAATACCAGCCCGAGCGCGAACGGGGAACCCGTGAGCCGTTCTACAATGGTGTAGAGCGCGATGGTGTTAAACCAGTCTCCCAGCAGCGAAACGATGGACCCAAACCACAGCCGCCGAAAATTGACATTGGCCCGGATGAGCGCCAGGTAGCCAACCTCGGTATGTGCGGCCCCTTGCGCCATTTAGTCCTCGTCCTCTGCTTCGGATTGTTCAGGCCGAAGCAGGGGAAACAGGATGACATCACGGATAGAGTTTTGACCGGTCATCAACATGGCCAGACGGTCGATGCCTACACCGAGACCTGCCGTTGGGGGCATGCCATATTCGAGGGCGCGGAGGTAGTCTTCGTCCAGCGTCATGGCCTCATCATCTCCGGCGGCCAGCAACTGGGCCTGCTGCTCGAAGCGCGCGCGCTGGTCTGCCGGGTCATTGAGTTCACTGAAAGCGTTGCAGAGTTCTTTCCTGTTGACGATGGCCTCAAACCGTTCGACCAGCCCCGGCTTGTCCCGATGCCGCTTAGCCAGCGGACTCAGTTCGACCGGATAATCCGTAATGAACGTCGGCTGAATGATGTGTCGTTCAACGAATTCCCCGAAGATCTCGTCGATGATTTTGCCCGCCCCCATCGTCTTGTCGATTTCCAGACCAAGTTCGGCACCAATGGCGGCCAGTTCGTCCCGGTCCTTGCCATAGAGGTCATGTCCGGTTTTTTCCTGGATGGCTTCCAGCATGGGAATGCGTTTCCAGGGCCGTTTGAAGGAAATCACATGGTCGCCGACGGGTACCTCGGTGCTGCCGTGCAGGGTAAGCGCAATGTGTTCAATCAGTTCCTCCACCAGATCCATCATCCAGCTGTAGTCCTTGTAGGCCACATAGAGTTCAAACATGGTGAACTCCGGATTGTGGAATCGGCTGAAGCCCTCGTTGCGGAAATCCTTGGCAATCTCGTAGACCCCGTCGAACCCGCCGACGATGAGGCGTTTCAAGTACAACTCATCTGCAATACGCAGGTACAGTTTCATGTCCAGCGCATTGTGGTGCGTGGTAAACGGCCGCGCCGAGGCCCCCCCGTAGAGGGGTTGCAACACGGGGGTCTCAACTTCCACATACCCTCTGGCATCCAGAAATTCCCGCAGGGCCGCCACCATGCGAGCACGTTTGCGAAAGACCCCCCGAACCTCCGGGTTCACAATCAGGTCCACATACCGTTGGCGATAGCGGAATTCCTTGTCGGTGACCTCATCGTAGACCTGGCCGTCTTTTTCTTTCACTATGGGAATGGGCCGCAGGGCCTTTGCCAGCAGTTCAATGCGCTCCACATGGACCGTCAGTTCTCCGGTGCGGGTCCGAAACACGAACCCTTCCAGCCCGACCACATCTCCAAGGCTGAGCAGTTTTTTAAAGACGGTGTTATAGAACCCTTCCGGCAGGTCATCCCGGCGGATGTAGCCCTGGAGCATACCGGTTTCGTCCTGAAGCTGAAAGAATGACGCTTTGCCCATGATGCGCTTGCCCATCAGGCGGCCGGCTACCGAGACCCGAAGCGGCGTGGTGCCTTCTTCGTGGGGGTTGTGGGCGGCATCATCATATTGTGCCCGGATGTCAGCCCAGTGGTGCGTGACGTTCCAGGCGTAGGGGTACGGGTTGATGCCCTGCTCGATGAGGGCATCGCGCTCTTCCCGGCGGCGCAGTTCTTGTTCGGTGTATGCTTGATTCATGATGGATAAAGACGTTATGGGGCCGGGGGCGTGTAGTTGGGCAGGGCGCGGACGGTCATGGTCATTTTTTGCATGGGCTGATTGGCGACGGCGGGGTGCACCTGCTGGCCGCTGGTTCGCATGGTACGGGTGGTGGCAATTTTGTCCAGCGTATCCCATCCCTCAACCAGTTCGCCGAAGACGGTATACATGCGGTCGAGGGTCAGGGCCCCACCGACGGTTTTATAGGCTTGACGGGCTTCCGCCGAATAGGTGAAATTCGGGTCCGGGATTTGCTGTTTCATTTGGTTCTCGACGTTGTCGAGCATGGCATCATCGATGGTGTTGGTGCCATGGACGATGTAAAACTGACTCCCACTGGATTCCCGGTTCGGGTTAACCTGATCGGGCAGCCGGGCTGTGGAGAGTGCTCCGCGCTTGTGGAAGTATTTCGGAACGATTTCCGCCGGGATGGTATAGCCGGGATCGCCCTGCCCGTCGTTGAACAGGTCGTTGTCCTTCGAGTTGGGATCGCCCCCCTGGATCATGAAGCCGGGCATGATCCGGTGGAACGTCGTGCCGTCATAAAACCCTTCGACAACGAGTTTCTTGAAATTGTCCCGGTGTTTGGGGGTCTCGTCGAAGAGGCGCACGACCATCTTGCCCAGCGGCGTCGAGATTTCAAAGTAATTCCCCGATCCTTCCGGCTTGGATTCCGGCGCAGCGGTTTCCTGGGGCGGAACCGTTTCTTGCGGCGTGGTCGTTTCCTGCGGCTCCACGTCCACAGCGGTTGGCGGTTCAACATCGACCTCGGCCTGGGTTGTATCCGGCTCCGGTGTAATATTCACTTCAGAAGGCACCTCGGCGGTCGGCGTTTCCGGAACGTCGGCCTGGGGTTGCGGCGCATCTTCCATGCAGCCAACGGCGAAGATCAAGAGGAAGAGGAAAAAGGGCAGATGTTTCATTTTCGGTTTTAGAATTTTGCGGCCGGCTCGGGCCGACGCTTCGTTTCGTCAGGGACGGTTAGCACCAAACGTCATGCAAGATTGCATGTTGAGGGGCGACCACGAGGGTCGCCCGGCCGGGTTGGGGCCCTCTTTACTGGCATCACCCGCCGGGGCTGGCCCTGTGCCTGCCCTTCAACATGGTGTCAACTTCGACGTTAACGAATTAGGTCGAGATCCAACTTGCATGTTGAGGGGCGACCACGAGGGTCGCCCGGCCGGGTTGAGCCCTTTTTACAGGCATCACCCGCCGGGGCTGGCCTTGTGCCAGCCCTTCAACATTGTGTCAACCTCGACGTTAACGCATAAAGTCGAGATCCAACTTGCAGTCGGCCTGGGCCAACGATGCCTTAAGAGCCTATCCGAAATAATGTAGGATGGCGGCCTGGAGCAGCCGTTCCTGCGCGTCGATATCGAGCGTCGGCAAGGGCTGGGTTTTTTCCCAGATCCAGGCCCCATCGGCCTCCATGCCCACCTGATGGTAGAAGCCTAGTCCGGCGAAAACGCGATAGGTCCCTTCCATGATGAGTGCCTGTTTGGCCTCGCGGGACAGGTCCGGCTCGTAGCCGTGCCCACGGGTTTGAATGCCAATCAGGAAGAGGACGTACTCCAGTTCCGGCGGTTTGCCAAAGCGTTCGGCCAGTTGGGCCGTCAGCCGGTTCCAGCGGTCGGCGAGGCCGACCGGATCAGCGGTCAGGGCCTCGATATCCGCAGCGGGAACAACATCAGAAACAGACATAGGGATTGCGGGAGGTAAATGGGCCGTGGCATACGACCTGGAAGGTGCGCACAACCTCCGGGAAAAGCCATTGGTTCCACCCGTGGGGCAGCAGGTGGGTTTAAACATCACAAATTGACATCGCGCCAGGTAACGAGGTGGTGGAGGTGATCCAGTAGCACCTGGGCCTGATCGGGGGGCAGGCGGCCACTGTCCATAGCCAACTTGATGGTTTCGGTAGCCAGCACAGTAAAGGCCGGTATGAGTTGAGGGGCATGGGCAAGTAACGCCACGCTGTGCCGGCGGACCGTATCCACGTCCCCGCGTACAATGGGGCCAGTGAGGGCCTCTTCCGGGGAAGCATGATCCAGATTCTGCACGGTGCCTTCGATGAGGGGCTGAAGCATACGCATGCCGATTACAGGATCAATCCCTGCTGTGGCCAACACCTCTCGGGCCAGGGCCGCCAGCGTCACTAGAAAATTGGAGGCCATAGCCGCCGCCAGGTGATACTGCACCTTGGCCTCTGTTGGTACCACCACGGCTTCCATCCGCCAGGCCACCGCCAGGGCTTGACCAAACGCAACACCCTCCTGCGTACCTTCGACGCCGATGCGTATCCCGTAGAGATCAGCTGGGCGGCTGCGGGTAAAGGCATGCAAGGGATGAAAACTCAGGACGGTAGCGCCTGCTTCCGCCAGCGGAGCCAGCACCTCGGCGGTGAGGGCACCAGAGGTATGCAGCACGGCAGTTTCAGGCCAGGCATGGGGTACCGTAGCCAGGTTTTGGGCAACGTGAGGCAAGGCATCGTCCGGCACACAACAACAGACCAGCCGCGTCTCAGGGGCGAGGACCTGAAGGTCCGTTCCGGCATGGGTGGCATGCACATCCATCGCCAGATGTTCTACGGCCGGACGGCTTCTGCTGATCACGGTAGCAATGCGATACCCCAACATGTGGACATGACGGGCCAGGGCACCCGTTACCGCCCCGGCACCGATGAAGGTAACCGGGCAGGATGCAGGATGGAGTGCAGGGCCGGCCATGCCGTTTGGGATCAGGTAACCTTGGAGCGGGGCTCGGCTTCGAGGAGGGCTTCTACACAGGCCACCAACTCCGACTGGCCTTCCAACTCCTGAACAAACCGCTGAAAATTCTCTTTATAGGAGGGACGCCATTCAAGATTGGCCAGAACCGGCGTGGACGGGGCCAGTTCACCCAGGGTATCGGCATTCATGGCTTCGGCAAACCCTTCGCCAAACTGGCCGTGTCCGTTGAGCACAATACCAAGGGGGTATTCTCCCATCGCCAACATCAGGCGCAGGGTCAACAGGCAGTGGTTCAGGGTACCCCGGCTGCTGCGGGCCACAATAATGGAGGGAATGTTGAAGGCTTTGAGCAGGTCGATCATGCTGAAATGCCGCGTGATGGGCACCAGGGCACCCCCTCCTTCAACCACCACAAATTTTCCACGCCCTACCAGGTCTTTGTACGCATCGATGATGCGCTGGACATCGATCGGGTCGTGCTCTACCTGGCTGGCTACATACGGCGAGGCCAGGGTTTCGTAGTTGAGGGGGTTGGTCAAGGCCCATGCCGCATGCCGTCCGCCAATCGCCTCAAGCAGCGTGGACGCACTCTCGGTCGCACCACCTGTGGCAACGGGGGTCATCAGAACCGCATCCACGCCACGTGCACGCAGCATGCCCACCATCCCGACACCGACCATGGTTTTACCCACCCCTCGGTCTGTACCCACCAGAAAGACACCTTTTTCCATCGAACCCCGTTTCTCAAATGCTGTTGCCAACGGCCAATGGACGAAAGGTAGGCGCTTCAGGTCTAAGCAGCAAGTGTTAGCGTTCTCGTACCTTGTAACGAATCGGGAATCGGGTCCGAGACGGTACCGCCACATTGTTTTCCGTAGCCGGGAAGAACTTTAGCTCTTGCAGGGCCTTGACGAACTTCTGATCCAGGAAGCGATCCACACCCTTAATCATTTTAGCATCACGCACGGTGCCGGAGGCATCAACCATAAGCTCAACCACCAGCGTGCCCTCTCCGCCTTGGAACAAGGCCGACGAGGCGTATATTTCGCCAAACAGGTTTTGCAACACGGCACGTCCACCTATGGGGTTGGGCGAGGTGCGAATAACGTTCTCCGGGTTGTTCGGGTTGGGCACTTGCCGGTTAGAGGTGTTGGCGCCCGGTCTTGCCGAAGGCTGAATAGATTTTACGTCGGTCAACGTTTGTGAAACAGATGCAACCGTGCTATCAGCCTCGTCGGCATCGGCTTCACCCAACACGTCGGCTTCGCTGGGTACGGCATCGGCGGTGGCCGTTTCATTGGCCTCATTCGATGCAGGTGCAGTTTCTTCCTCCTCCGGTGCCTTTGTTTCTTCCGTTTCAGAAACAAGGCGTTGTTCTTCTTCTTCGGTACCGTCATCCTGGCCCTGGTCGAGATCCCGATTGGTATCCAGGTTTTGGGCAGACAGGGAGTCAACCGCCTCAATGGAACCGGCCTGATCAGATCCCTCTTCCGGCGTTACGGTGGGGTCCGGGACCTCGCCTGTTGGACTTGACGGTATGCCCATGACCGGGCTGGCATTTCCGGTCGGCTCTACGTCAAGCAGCGCGTTACTGGTAAACTGAAGCCCGAAGGCCAACAGCACGGCACCAAAAGTAAAGAACAGCGCAAAGATGGCCCACCGGGGCATTCCGGAACCCGCCTTGTCCGTACGATCTGGCGGTTGGGCAACCCGATCAGCGGGCGGGTCTACGGTCCAGGTATGCGCTATCCCGAAGGAGGCTGTCGTTGCCGCCGTTGCGGCACCACCGGCCACCCGTGCAGCACCGGCAACAGGGGGCTTTGGATCCTCGTCCGACGCTTTGGAGTCAACCGTTTTGGGTTTCGCCGATTTCGGACGGGTAGCCACCGGGGTTACCGGGGCAGCCTTCGCCGCCTCGGGGGCTTTTTCAGCCGGGGAAACTTCTTTTGCTTGGGGGGCTTCTTCTGCCGGAGGCTTTGTCTTGGCCGGTACAGGAACCGGCTCGGATGCGGTTTCTTCAACAGGCAACGCCGCAAAAATGGGCGTCGGGGCTTCATCAAGCACCAAATCTGGCGGCGGAGACACCGTGGTCTCAGGCAAAGAAGACGGTGTTGGTTCAGGTGGCGCAGACGGCAAAGGGAGATCGAACGGGGAGCGGGTGATGGCCTCCGAGATTTCGATGTCTTTTCCAATATCGGCCGGGGTTTCGAGGGTAATCCACCCTTTTACTAGGGGCGTATCCATCGACGAGGAGGCTGAAGTATACGACTGGAAGGGCGTATCAACCTCCCGGGCACCGGTCAGGTCCTTGTCTTGTTCAAACGCGGCAATGGCCTGTTGAACCTTTCCGGCCTCATCATACCGATCATCCGGCTTGGCAGTCAGCAGCCGGTTGAGAATGCGGGCGAGGTCTTCGGGTAAATCGAGCGAATCAATCTGTACGGGACCGCCACCTTTAGCGAGTGCGCTGCTTACCTTGGCGGCACTGCTGCGCTTGCTGTAGCGTGTTGAGCCACCCACCATTTCATGGAAAAAGATCCCGAGGCTGTACAGATCGCTTCGTTTGTCGACGTAGGGAAGGCCGCGCAGGTGCTCTGGGGCCCAATAGAACAGCCGCTTGCCGGTGCTGGCGGTCTTGTCTGAGGTCAGGCCCAGGTCGAGCCACTGGGTCAGCCCGAAACCGGCCACCTTGGGCGAACCGCCGCTGGCTGAACTCAGGTAAACATCAGAAGGTTTGAGATCGCCGTGAATGATATCGCGCTGGTGTGCCTTGGCCACAACATCGAGTATCTTTTTAAACAGCGGCAGGGCCATTTCCCACGGCATCGCGCCGGTGGATTGGAGCAACTGGGCCAGTGTACGCCCTTTAACCCATTCGAGCGCAACCAGCACGACGCCGGCTTCCAGTTGGGCATCCCACACCCGGAGGAAACGGGGATCCTTGAGGCTATTCAGCACAGAAGCATTCCACAACATCCGATCAACGAGGGCCTGATCCGGCAACGGCTTCGTTTGCAGAATGCGTAGGGCAACTTTTTGCTGGCGGTTGGTATCGAGGGCCTGGTACAGGGTCTCGGCCCCCCCCGTGGTCATAACCGATTGAATCTGATACGATCCAATGCGTTGACCCACCAATGCCTGAGGATCACGACGGGCCAACAACGCCTGAAGCGATGCAGCCTCCAGGGGCAGGGCCGTGGTCGATTCATCAAGGGCACCAAGCAATGTGAGGACTTGTGCCCGAAGACTTTCGTCCGGACAAGCCGATTTGAGGTAACTGGACCATTCAGACGGTTCCAGTTGAATGGCAGCATCGAAGAGTGCGCTGATCTGCTGCAGACGCTGACGTTGGTCTTTTCGCTCCATGTGAACGTTGCCGGAATAATAGAACCTGGCCGGCGGATGCAAACCGGGCTCAACGTGGGCGGGATTACACGTTGCGGTACAAGGTCCGTCAACGGTACGGCAGGATGATGCCGGAGGGTGCGCTGGTTAGGTATTTGGAATAATCGAGGCGTGCCGTATTCGATATGGGTCGATCAACCCGTGCTCTTTGAATAGCTGAACGATCCAGGCCGTGCACTGAGCAGGCCTTTGTGGGCAAGAAACCCGGAGCCACATACAGGTGGTGAATCCACCAAATATATAAACGGAACCCCATCAGATCCAAGTGCAAAGTACAGTTTTGGTTGCCCCCCTGCCTGCGTAGGGGCAGGCTGTGGTCCGTTTTTGGTTCAAGTTTGCACAGTCATTTCACGAACCGGAGCATACTGCGAGAACAGGAAACCGCGAGAATAAAAGGGTTGTTTGTTACGGGGAAAATGTGCAAAGGGTAGGGCTTGCATATTTGTCAAAGATCGCGTTATTTATTGGGACCACCTTACGCACGCGCATGCATTCTTTTCAAGCTTAAGTGTACAAGGAAATCCTTGCTGCATTTCGCAATTGAACTACTCACTAGGGCGTGTCATCACGCCCCACACACAACAGGTACCTCACCATGGGTGAAAATGATAAGTGGGATGTCTATCAGGACAATAAAGGCGAATGGCGCTGGCGCAGAACGGCAAGCAACGGCCTGATTGTCGGCAAAGCATCCGAAGGCTACAATTCCCGGAGTGATGCCGTTAAAAATGCCGAACGCCACGGCTACAACGGCAACCCCAAAGGTTATGGAAGCAGCGACAAATGGGAACACTACACCGACAAGGGCGGAAAATACCGTTGGCGCCGTTCGGCTGTCAACGGTAACATCGTCGGGGCTTCTTCGCAAGGCTACAAAAGCGAAAGCGCCTGCACCGAAAACGCCAAACGCAACGGCCAGTAGACAGCACGCCCGCTTCAGTTTTAAGCCGACCTCAACCGGGGTCGGCTTTTTTGTTTGGGTCTATCTGGAAACGAACCGGCGGGGCCGAGATAAAACCTCCTATTTTCACCTCCATTATGCCCACGCATGAACATCTCCTGGACCCAACTCTCTGAATTCCTCGCCTTGCCGATGGTACGTATCCTCTTGATCCTGCTCTCGGCCTTCATTCTGACGCGCCTCATCAAACGCATCACCCGCCGATGGGTCCGCCAGGCCGAGGCTATGCCAGCCCATTTGCCGCGCAGGCAGCGCATGATTACATCAGCCCACCTGGTGCTTTCTGTAGGGCATTACACCATCTGGCCCATCGCATTCATTATGATTCTGAGCGAGTTTGAGGTCAACGTCGGCCCCCTCCTGGCCTCAGCCGGAATTGCCGGATTGGCCCTGGGCTTTGGGGCACAGACACTGGTTAAGGATGTGATCAGTGGCCTGTTTCTGCTGTTTGATGATACCATCCGCGTAGGACACCTGATTACCTTTCAGGGCGAGACCGGCATTGTGGAGCACATCGGCGTACGGCTCATTCAGATTCGTAAAATCAATGGCGAAGTGGTGATGATTCCAGCAGGTGAACTACGCGTGTTCAGCAACAAGAGCATGGAATATGCACGTGCAATGGTGGAAGTCGGCCTGGCGTATGAACAAAACATCGAGGAGGTGCTGCCGGTGATGGAACAGGTGGCGCAAGAATGGATGGCGGCCCACCCGGACCTCGTACTGGAACCCGAACCGACGATCCAGGGCATCACGCAATTTGGCGACTCTGCCGTCACGGCCCGGATCATGATCAAGGTCCTGCCCGGCACACAGTTCGATGCTGAACGGGATATCCGCCGCCGCCTCAAGACCGTCTTCGACCAAGCCGGTATCGAAATCCCCTTCCCCCGGCAAACGCTGTACATCAAACAAACGGGGTGAACACGTTAGAACGCCTCGTGAAGAGATAATCCTCAAAGGCTTAAATACGTCCAGGTACGTAGCATACATCGTACATCACACATCAAACCACATCCGCGTAAATCGTATCGATAAGATCGGCGTAGTGCTTGGTGATGATCTTCCGACGGAGTTTGAGGGTGGGCGTCATCATGCCGTTTTCGACGCTGAAGGGCTCGCTGATGAGGCGGAAGTCGCGGATCTTCTCGTGGGGCGCAGCCTGTTTGCTGTAGCTTCTAAATTCCTTCTTGAACAGGTCCAGGATTTCAGGGGCTTCCAATAAGGCACTCGGCTTTTCATAGGCCACGCCCTGTTCCTTGGCATGGCTGATGAGCGCATCCATGCTCGGCACCACCAACGCGGAGAGAAACGCCTGGCCTTCGCCGACTACCATAATTTGATCGATCCACGGCACCGTTGTAAACTTTTCCTCGATGGGGCCGGGGTAAATGTTCTTGCCGCCCTTCGAGACCAACATGTGCTTGATACGGTCTGTGATGCGCAGATAGCCGTTTTCAAACCGTCCTACATCGCCTGTGTGGTACCAGCCCGCGTCATCAATGGCACCCTGGGTGGCCGCGTCGTTGTTCCAGTAGCCTTTCATGATGTTCGGCCCCTTCGCTACAATCTCCCCTTCTTCTGAGGACAAGGTGGACGGGTAATCTTCCCCGGAGAGTTGAGCCAGAATGGTACCGTCCTTGAGGCTCTGAATCCCGACAACGATGCCCGGAATGATGTACCCCACCGTACCGTACACGGGTGCGCCGTATGGTGAGACCGACAATACTGGGGACGTTTCCGTCAGGCCATAGCCTTCGAGGATCATGATGCCCGCCGCCTGGAAAAACTCGCCGATGGCTTTCGGGAGCGCTGCCCCACCGGAGACGGCAAACCGGACATTGCCGCCCAATTTCTCATGTAACTTCGCAAACACCAGGCGATGCGCCAGCTTTTGCTGTACCCGAAGCACCGGACCCGGCTTGTCCGTTTGGGCCACCTTCCAGCCCGTAGCCACCGCCCAGTTGAAAATTTTCTGTTTCGTCGAGGATCCTTCTTCGACCGACTTGGCGATGATGTTGTACACCCGCTCGAACAAACGCGGCACCGAAATCATTACCGTCGGATGAACCTCCGGCAGGTTCTTGCTGACCGCGTCGATGCTTTCGGCATAGGTAATCCGTGCCCCACAGGCCAGCACGGCGGTGTACCCGGCCGTGCGCTCAAACGAGTGACTGAGGGGCAAAAAGGACAGGTGATGATCGGCCGGACCGAACGGTACCATCGTCAGGGCAGACCGGGCGTTGGAACATAGGTTGTCATGCGTCAGCATCACGCCCTTGGGGCTGCCGGTGGTACCGCTGGTGTAAATCAAAGCGGCAACGTCGTGCGGCTGGACCTGCAAATAGAGGTCCTTGAGTTCGGCTTCGTGGGCGGCCCAGTAGGTACGGCCGGCGGTCATCGCTTCGTCCCAGTGGATCACATAGCCGGGGTGGGCCTTGCGCATCTCGCTCATCGTCACTACATCCTGAAGGGCCGGACAATCATCAAACACTTCCTCGGCCTTGCGCAACTGAATGGCCGCCGAGACCACGAACAACTTGGCCCCGGAATCATTCAGGATGTAGGCCACTTCGGAAGCCGGTAGTGAGGTATACAGAGACACATTGATGGCCCCCAGCATCTGCGTGGCCATGTCCGTGATGGCCCATTCCGGCCGGTTCTCGGACAGGATCGCCACGCGGTCACCCGCCCGAATGCCCCGGCTGTGCAAGTAACCCGCAAAGGCGTTGACGCGCTCCATGAGCGCATCCCAGGGAATATCGAGCCAGACTTTGGTCTTCTTGTCCTTATAGCTCAGCGCCGGTCGGTTCTGCCCCTGGTAATGGTCAGCAAGGTTGCGAAAGAGTTGCGGCAGGGTCTCGAAGGGGACGATGGCGGCCATAGGGCTTGGTGATTGATGATTTACTTCGTACAGTCGGCTTGCGCCTCGTGTGGTGACTGATGATTGGTGACTGATGATTGGTGATTTACTGCGTGAGTCACTACGCTCGTTTGGGGTGAAAGAAATCACCAATGCCCAATCACTAATCAATCTACATGCTCCGTCATCTAAAGGCAAACACTGGCCCGCACCTTACGGAGCCAACCGTTCAATACGCCAATCGCCGTCTTCGGCACGTACGTAGCGGATACGATCATGGAGCCGGCTAGGACGGCCTTGCCAGAACTCAATCGCTTCGGGGACCACTTGATAGCCGCCCCAATGGGGTGGACGCGGCACATCCTGATCCGTGTAGGTTTTCGTCACATCCGCCAGGCGTTCCTCCAACGTGGACCGGCTTGAGATGACCGCACTCTGTGGCGAGGCCCAGGCCCCCAACTGACTGCCCCGAGGCCGGCTGCCGAAGTACTGATCGGACGCAGACGCAGGCACCCGTTCCACCCGACCCTCAATGCGCACCTGACGTTGCAGTGGGATCCACCAGAACAACAGCGCGGCCTGAGGATTGGCCAACATCTCCTCGCCCTTGCGGCTTTCATAGTTGGTGTAAAATACAAAACCACTTTCGCCCATACCCTTCAGCAACACAACCCGGCCCGAAGGCCGTCCGTCTGCTGAGGCCGTGCATAGGGTCATACCGTTAGGCTCAGGGACTTCGGCGGCCCGTGCTTCCTCAAACCATTTCTGAAACTGGAGCATCGGGTCCGGATGAACATCCTGTTCCTGCAACCCGTCCAGGGTGTATTCTTTTCGGAGATCTGCGATTGAAGTAGACATGATCAGGGCCTTTAGTCGTTAATAAATGAGACATCGGAAACGTGCTGCGTGTTGCGTGATTTCGATCCCTGGCGTGCTGCCGCATACGCGGTTGAAAGGCGTGTTTCCATGGTTTACAACGTCAAAAACCAAGTCCACGCAACACGCAGCACGCAACACGTTAAGAACGCCCCAAACCGGGTTTCTGTTGCGAGCCGCACATCCCATGTTGCGAGCAACGGCAGGCCGTGTTGTACAATGGTAACCCACACCCTACTTTTACCGTATCCTTCATCTTTCAAGCTCATTCATTGCCACCTTTACGTTTTCTTCCTGCGTCTTCCTGAGACCACTTTGAAGGAGTTCACCGGATTAATCCCAACGTCTATCATGCGATTTTCCTGCGCTATTCTTGCCCTCCTTGTACTGATTAGCTTCGGCTCAACACCAGCTGCTGCCCAAACCTTCCGTGCCCCAACACCGGACCCCACTACGCTTACCGGTTTTGGACGTGCCGTAGCGGTAAGCAACAACGCGGTTTTCATTGGAGAGCCACAAACGGCCCGTTTCCCGGGAGAGCCACATAACGCCCCCGGCACCGTCTTCGTCTATACCGCAGGCGCCGACGGGACTTGGACCGAATCCACCCGACTGACGGCCTCGGACACCCAACTCGACGACCAATTCGGGGAAACCCTCGCCACCGACGGCACCACGCTCGTGGTGGGGGCCACACAAAAAAATGACGGCAAAGGGGCCGCCTATGTGTTCGTACGGGATAAGTTCAGCGGAATGTGGCAACAAACCGCCCGCCTCGTCGCGGACGACGGAACCGAGGGAGATCAATTCGGCACCAGCGTATCCGTAAACGGGGATGCCATCCTCGTTGGCGCAAGCCACCAGGCCGAGGAAACCGGCGCGAGCTATGTGTTCCAGCGCGGCGCCGACGGCGCCTGGATGCAAACAGCGAAACTCCTGAGCAACGATGCCGAAACCGGAGATCGGTTCGGGTCCAGCGTCGCCATCGAAGGCAACCATGCCCTCATCGGGGCCAACCGGCACAACCAACGCGCAGGCGCTGTCTATGCCTTCCGCCTTGAAAAGGATACCTGGAAACAAGCCCAAAAAATGGAGGCAGACTCCACCTCGCCCGGCAGTTTCGGGACGCGGCTCCGCATCCAGGGCAATGAAGCCCTCGTCACGGCCCTCTCGCAACAATTTAACGGTGCAGTGTACGTCTACCGCGAAGAAGGCGGCACCTGGACCTCTGCCGGTACCCTCAACCGGGCAGAAGCCGTCGGGCACAGTGGCTTCGGACTTGGCTTGGCGTTTAACGGCGATGAGATCTGGGTCGGCGCGGCAGGCCTCAACGGACAATCTGGCATGGTCTATCTCTTCCAACGCGCCGAAGACAATACCTGGGCGGAAAGCGCCCAACTATCGCCGCCTGACGGGCGCACCGGCGGCCTGTTCGGCGCTGCTGTTGATGCACGAGGAGATGTAGGGGCCGTAGGGGCCTTTGCCGCTGACTATCAGGCCGGCATCGCCGCCATCTATAACCGGACCGCCGATGGCTGGACGACAAGCGGTGCCCAGGCCAGCGAAGTGCGTGCCTTTGAAGCCATGACGGGCGATCTGGTCCCCTGCGAAGAAGGCAAGGCCGGGGCCTTTGAATGCGACGGTATAGATGTCGTATCCTACATCCCCATTGAAATGATGGGTGGCAAGCGTGGCGTGCAGGTCAACGATGTCTGGGGTTGGACCGACCCTGAAACCGGAGCCGAATATGCGCTCGTAGGCCGCATGGACGGCAGTTCCTTTATCAATATCACCGATCCCTACCAGCCGGTGTACATCGGCGACCTCCCCAAAACCGAAGGCTCACCGGGTGCAATATGGCGGGACATCAAGGTCTACAATGACCACGCCTTCATCGTCGCCGACGGCTCCCAGGCCCACGGCATGCAGGTGTTTGACCTCCGCCAACTCCGCAACGTGAAGCCGGAAGACATGCCGGCTACGTTTGAAGTCACGGCCCACTATGACAAGATCCATAGTGCCCATAACATTGTCATCAATGAAGACACCGGTTTTGCATACACCGTCGGCAACAGCTCCGGCGGCGAAACCTGCGGCGGTGCCTTCCACATGATTAACATCCAGGACCCCAACAACCCGACCTTCGCAGGTTGCTACGCCGACCCCGGAACCGGTTTTTCCCAGACCGGCTACACCCACGATGCCCAGTGCGTCACCTATAACGGGCCAGACGCGGACTACCAGGGCAAGGAAATCTGCTTCGGCGCTAGTGAAACCGCTATCGGCATTTCTGATGTGACCGATAAAGAAAATCCGGTGTCAATCTCCACCGGTGCCCATCCCAATGTGGGCTATACCCACCAGGGTTGGCTCACGGAAGACCAACGCTTCTTCTATGTCAATGACGAACTGGATGAACTCGGTGGCAACGTGACCAACACCCGTACACTCATCTGGGACGTGGAGGACCTGGATGATCCCCAACTGGCCAGCGAGTTTCTGCTGGAAACCGAATCCAGCGACCATAACCTCTACGTCAAGGGCCGGTACATGTACCAAGCGAACTACCTCAGCGGCCTCCGCATCTTCGACATCGCCAATGAGGTCGAACCCGTCGAGGTGGCCTACTTCGATACCGTCCCCTACGGCCACAACGGTGCGGGCTTTGCCGGGGCCTTCAGCGTCTACCCCTACTTCAAAAGCGGCGTCCTGGTGGTGACCAGCATGAGCGAAGGGATGTTTATCCTGAAACAGAAAGAAGTGGGGCTGTAGGGGGGTTTAATTGGTGATTGGTGCTTTAAGGCATCAATCACCAATTAATTACACCATGGCTGTCCGGGCCGTGAACGCTTGATACAACACGGGCACCAGAATCAGGGTGAGGAACGTTGAGGCCAGCAATCCCCCGATAACAGCCCAACCAAATGGGGACCACAGGGTACTTCCACTCAGCGTAAGCGGGAGCAGACCCCCGATGGTGGTGGCCGTGGTCAGGAGGATCGGGGTGAACCGGGCGGCGCTGGCCTGGCGTAACGCTTCACCGGCTGAGACCCCATCGCGCCGGAGTTGGTTGGCATAGTCAATCAGAATGATGGCGTTGTTGATGACGATGCCCACCAGACTCGTCAGGCCCACACCGGCAGTAAAAGAGAAGGTAAAGCCGGTCAGGAAGAGGGCAACGACTGCGCCGATGACAGCCAGCGGAATGGCGGCAAACACCACCAATGGCTGACTGAACGAGCGGAACTGCAACACCAGCACCCCGAAGATGCCGAACAGTGCAATCAGAAGCGCCTGCAACAATCCCCCGAAGGATTCCTGTGTCTGTTCGAGTTCCCCGCCAACACTATAGCGATACCCCACGGGCCAGTCATAGGTCTCCAGTTGATCGACGATTTCGCCGGTAACGTTGGTGGTGTTAAACCCTTCTTCCACATCGGCACTGATCGTGACGCTGCGTTCCAGGTTGTAATGGTTGATCTTGGAGAGACCCGCCTTGAATGCTAGTGTAGCGACTTGTTTCAGCGGAATCGTGGCTCCGGTCACGGAGGCCACCTGAACCCGGTCGAGATCGGAGAGTTTGGGATCGCCGTCGGTGGGAATGCGAACCACCACATCAAAGGCATCGCCGCTTCGGGTCCTGAAGGTCGAGACCGGCAAACCGGTCACACCGGCCCGCACCGTGCGGTCGATGTCCACCAACGGCACACCCAGCAGACCGGCTTTTGCGCGGTTTACATCCACCAGCAGGTTCGTCCGCGCTTCGGCTAAGGGATTGTCGATGTCTCGCGTACCTGTTACTCCTCGGATCATGGCTTCCACGGCACCCGCATGGTGCTCCAGTTCAGCCAGTTCTTCGCCGATGACGCGGATCTCAATCGGGGCACCCACACCAGGACCTTGCGACAACTCTTCCACCTTCAGGTTGGCCCCAGGATAATCGGCAAACCGATCCCGCAGTCGCCGTACCAGACCCTCTCGCATCAAACGGTCATATTCCCTAACCTCCACCAACACTTGGCCGTAGGAACTCTTTTCCGTATTGGAGACCTTGTTGTAGTACATCCGTGGATTGGCCCGGCCGATGTTAGTCGCATACAGCCGTACATCCTCCTCCTCGGTCAGCACTGATTCGATGTAGCGCCCCACCCGGTCCGTCTCAGCCAAACTCGCCCCCTCGGGCAACTCCATGTCGATCAAAAACTGCGTCTTCTCCGCCTTCGGAAACAGGCTGAACCCGACGTAGGGAAAAAGTGCCAGACTCCCGACCAACAGCACCGTAGACACCACCACCGTCAGTACCGGACGGCGCAGTGCCGTGTCCAGCGAACGCCGATAATACCGATCAATCGTCCGGTCCAGTTGGCGCTGTACCCAGGTTTGTTTCACATTCCCGTTCCTGAGCAACTTGCTGGAGAGATAGGGGGTCAGGATCAGGGCGATCAACAAGGAGGCCATCAACGCGGCAATTACCGAAATCGGCATGCTGCGGATGAAAGAGCCCGTGCCTCCCCCCAGGAAAACCATCGGCAAAAAGGCCAGCACAGTGGTGATGGTCGAACTGGCAATGGCCCATCCCACCTGTTGCGTACCCTTGATGGCTGCTGTGCGTCCGTCCATACCAGCCTTTCGGAAACGGTGGATATTTTCGACGACCACGATGGCGTTGTCTACCAACAACCCGAGGGCAATCATCAACCCGACGATGGACATCTGCTGAAGGGCAAATCCGCCAAAGTCAATCAGGGCAATGGCGGCCAGGAGCGAGACGGGGATGGCCGTCATCACAATGCCTGCCGCCCGAATGCCCAGGGCCAACAAACTGATCAGCCCCACCAGCAACAACCCTTGCAGCAGGTTGCCGAAAAAGACGCCGAGCCGGTTGTTCACACTCTCCGTCTGGTCAAAGGCATAGGCCAATTGGATGGTGCCCGGCAACCGGGCTTCATAGTCCTGAATCCGGCGCTTGAGGCGGTCGGCCACTTCGAGGATGTTGGTGCCTTCCTGTTGGACGACGGTCACAAACACGGCCCGTTCACCGTTGAGCCGGGCATGGTAGTTCAACTCGGCATAATCGGGGGTCACTTCGGCCACATCCTTGAGGTACACCACACGCCCATTCCGACCGGATACGATGGTGTTGCGGATGTCGTCCAGGCTTTCGTAGTTGCCGGTAGTCTGCACGCTGTAGCGCCGGGTGCCAATGTTCAGGTTACCCGCCGGAATGTTGGCATTGGTGGCCTGTACGGCCCCGATGATCTGCGCCAGGGAGACCTGCCGGTAGGCCATCTTGTCCAGATCGACGGCCACGCTCACTTCCGGTTCGGGATACGCCCAGGTCTCGACGCGCAACACGCCGGGGTCACGTTCGAGGGCTTTTTTGAGGTCCAGCGCCTCATCCCGCAAATCCCGATAAGGGGCTGTTTCCGAAACCAGCGCCAATTGCAGGATGCTCACCCCCTGTGGCGAGAATTTCCGGACCACCGGAGCCAGAATTTCTTCCGGCAATTCACTCCGCACCGCCGTGAGCGTCTCCAGGAGTTCATCGTGCTTTTCCTCGGAATCGCTGCTGGCCAGGAATTCGACGACGACAACGGTGAACCCTTCTTCAATGGTGGTCTCGATGGTCTTGATGTCTTCAATGCCGTTGAAGGCTCCTTCCAGCGGGTCCACGATGAGTTGTTCGATATCCGCCGGGGATGCACCGGGATACACCACGAAGACGCTGAACGCCGGAAAGGTGAATTGCGGATCTTCGGAGCGCGGCATCCGGAGGAGGGACATCACGCCGAGCGCAATGATGAGCAGCACCATGACCAACGTGAACTGGTAATTCTCAATGGCAATTCGAGGCAGACGCATGGCAATAAGGCGTTGTTATTTCAATTCAGCGAAAAGCCCTGTATCGTGTCATGACGAGGAGCCGGACCCTGTCCGGCGACGTGGCCATCCCATGCCGATCTGCACGAAATGGGATCGCCACACCCCTGGCGCCAATACTCGGCGCTGTGCGAGGTTCGCAATGACCAGAAAAGGATGTACTACTAGGGCGTCGGCATCCCTGTGCCCACTTGAACGGGGAGCGTATCCCCGTCCGAAATCACCCGCACGGCCATGCCTTCCTTGAGGTAGGCAGCCCCGGTGGTGATGACACGCTGCCCGGCATCCAACCCGGACCGGATGCCGATGGCATCATCCATCAACCGACCGATTTGTACCGGTGTGCGTTTGACGGTGCGGTCATTGGTCATCACATAGACGAACCCGGCATCCCCATCGGCACCGATGAGGGCGTCCGGGGGAATCGCGATGAGAGACTCTGTTTGGGTCGGCTCGATGGTGACGGAGGCTACAAACCCCGATAGCAGCGTTTGGCCGTCGGCATCGACGCGGAGTTCAACTTCATAGGTGCCGCTCATTGGATCGGCGGCCCCGGCGATCTCGGTAACGTTCGCGGCAAAAGTCCGACCGGGATAGGCATCAAACGAGGCAGCTGCAGGATCTCCGATGCGCAGACGCACCACGTCTCGGTCGGCCACGCCTACACGCAGCACCCAGTCGCGGCTGGTCGAGCCGAACATCAGCACCGGCGAACCCGGACCGACCAGTTCGCCTTGCTCGGCAAACCGTTTCAGAATTTTGCCCGAGGCGGGTGCGTAAATCGAGGCATGCCGCAGGTTAAAATCGGCCATGTCCCAGTTGGATTGGGCTACCTCCAGTGCCGTGGTAGCATCTTGCACCTGTTCGAGGGTGGCTACTTTATCGGCCCGGAGAGCTTCGACGCGGTCCCGGTCCCGCCAGGCTTTGTCAAGTGCACTCTTGGCTTGCCGGACCTGGGCTTGGATTTCGGCCAGGTCCAGTTGCGCCAGCAGTTGCCCTTTTTTAACCGACCGGCCTTCATCCACGAGCATACGCCCAACGATGCCACCGATCTTGAATGATAACCGAACCTCAGCCTTGGAGGCCAACCGCCCGCTGGTATAGACAGAAAGCGGTATCGTTGCCGGGGCCACAGCCACAGTTTCCACCAGCGGCGGACGCGGTTCGGATTCGTCAACCTCCGGCTCGGATCCACATCCCATCCCGAAAACAGCCAAACCCACAACAAACAAAAGGCGATTTTTCATCACAACATCAGGTTAAAATGATCCCCCGTGGGAAAGGCAGGTCTCGTGCCCGCCCCGTCCATCGGCATTAATCGACCGGATACAGGGCCGCCGCCCGTTCGTAAGCGGCCTGTTTAATCAGGTAATCGTAATTTTGAAGGATGGCATTGATCCCCGCGTTGGTCAGCGTGGTGCGCGCATCCAGAAACTCCAGTTGAGAAGCCAGGCCGAGGGTAAATTTTTTCGAGACCAGATCAAACGACCGTTGGGCGCTGGCTTGTTGATCTTCGGCAGCCCGGATGGAAGCCTCGGCCACTTCGAGGCCGTAATAGGCTTTGCGGACCTGCAACTGGATTTGTTGTTTTAGTGCTTCCCGCCGGGTTTCAAGCTGACGCTTGGCGAGTTGCGCCTGCCGCGTACGGGCCTGCTTCTGAAACCCGTCAAATAAATTCCATCGTACCACCGCCGAGGCCATCCAGAACCGGTTGTCATCTCCAAAGGCATACCCTTCGCCCTGAATCCCGTAATCGGCCACGACCGAGAGCGACGGCAACCAGGCGCTCCGGGCCAGCTTGACGTTGCCTTCGGCAGCGGCGATGCCATAGCCAATCTGCCTCAGTTCGGGCCGGTCTTCAACGGCCTGGCTGAGCCCCGTATCCAGACTTACCCGTTGAGGGGCGAGGGCCGGTGTATCGGCAGGGGCTTCGATGCCGGCATCCAGGGGACGGTTCAGCAGGAAGTTGAAATGGGCAGCGGCCAGCTTGCGGTTCTTCTCGGCCTCGGCCAATTGCTGATCCAATCCGCGCAGTTCAGCACGGGCACGGTAAAAAACATCTTCGGTAGCTTTCTCGCGGGCCACCAGCCGCTCAGACACGCGCTCGTTTTCGACCAACACCTCGCGGGTACGCCCCAGCAGAACTTCGACTTGCCGGGCCTTGAGGTAATTGAAATAGGCCGTCTTGATTTCCAGAATGAGGTCGTGCCGAAAGGCATCCAGTTCAGCTACACCGGCATCAAGTTGCCGGGCCTGAATGGCGTAGTTGTGCCGAATGGCCGGATCAAACACCGGCTGAATGAGCCGGAGTTTGGTCTCTTGCTCCTCCGTCCGGAAGAAATTGATGGTTTCGTTTTCCAAATCGGTCGGGAAAGCTGGAGCCTGCAGCAACTCGTTCAGACTTTGGTAAACCGGGTTAAACAAATCCCCGACGGGAATGGTAAAGGCCCGTCCCCCACCAGCACGGGTATACCGGGCTTCGATCCCCACCGACGGCAGAAACAACCCACGCGCCGCTTCCAGCGCCTGCCGACGCTGCGCCAGTGAAAGGGCCTGCTGTTGAAGTGCAAGGTTGCTTTCTAACCCTTCGGTCACATACCGGTCCAGCACATCCGATGCATCCTGCGCCTGAACAGGCAAAACCGGCAAGACCCACAGGACCAAAACCAGTAGGCTGTATTTTAGTTTATGACTATCAGTCATTGTGCGATACAAAAAAAAGGAAACGGACATGGCAGGTCTGTTTTCCAAAATTACACTTCAATAAATAAAATGACTACCGGTCATTGTACGATAAAAAAACCAGAAGTTACACGGGGAGAGAATTTTTTTCGAGGGCGGTCCACATCGTCTGGATGTAATATTCGTACAGACTGTTCGAATCCATGCCCATTTGGCCTAGCAGGTCGTTTCGGGTATTGATGATCTGGATGACGCCAGTGGCGGTGCCCCAGAGCATGAGGCTGGTTTTGACCGGGTCAAGGTCGGCACGGAGGCTGCCGTCTTCCATACCCGTCTGGATGACCTGGGCCATCAGTTGGTGTACATTGAGCCCTTCCTGCAGGCACATCAACGCAGTAGGATCGGCTTCTTCGACATCGATTTCGGCGTGCTCATGGAAAAGCACTGCTTCAAAGTAGTTGGGATAGGTTTTGTAGAATTCGAAGTAGACTGTCCCGATGCGCTGAATTTGCTCCAAGCCGGTGCCCCCCTGTTCCACCATGTCCTTGAACCGGCCATGCATGATTTCCATGCCCCGCAACGCAATGGCGTGATAGAGGTCTTCCTTGCTGGGGAAATACAGGTACAGCGTGCCCTTGCTCAACTCAGCCGCATTTGCCACATCGTCCATCGTGGCCGCATCAATCCCCTTGGAGAAAAAGACCTCCTCGGCAGCGTCGATAATCTCGTGGCGGCGGCGGCGTTTGTCCCGTTCCCGGCGTTCGGCAATCCCCATGTTCTACGTGTGGTCGTTTGACTATGACTTTTCGTCAATATAGTGACTATCAGTCATTTTATGCAAATTACGTAGTTTTGCCCCATGGGTTTCATCCAGATTGATCCGTACCACGAAATTGCTGGAACCGTCGCCAGAGGCCCCACACGGCCAACAACGGCCCCGTCATCAACACCCCGACCGCCGCGAATGGGGCATTGGCCGGGCCGAAACATCATTGGCCAATCTGGGTTTATCGACAAACAGATACTATGCTTTAGCTCCTTCCTTACTTATGGCCTCATCAATACTACCCCCCGAGTTCAAGAAGATGAGTGTGGCCCAGCGCATCCTACTGGCCGAGGACTTGTGGGACAGCGTCGCGGCAGATCAGGAAGCCCTCAAAATCACTCAAGCTCAATGTGATGTGCTGGACGAGCGACTTCAAAATCATCGCGCCCATCCCCAAGAAAACAAATCCTGGGAAGATGTAAAACAACGCCTCAACACCCCATGACCTATACGCTTCGCTTGAGGCCGGAGGCCGAAGCCGAAATTGAAGAGGCCTTCCGCTGGTATCAAGAACGGCGAAGCGGATTGGGTTCAGACTTCCTGCTTTGCCTGGAAGAAACCCTGGAGAAAATCGAACACGCCCCCTTCGTCTATCCCGTCGTCTACAGGTCGATTCATCGCGCCCTGATCCGGCGTTTCCCATACGGCATCTTTTACGTGGTGGAAGAAGATCGCGTTACCGTGTTGGCCGTTTTCCATAGCAACCGTGACCCTGGCATCTGGAAGGATCGGTAACCTTATCACCTCCCTGACCGCAACCGTCGCCAGAGGCCCCACACGGCCAACAACGGCCCCGTCATCAACACCCCGACCGCCGCGAATGGGGCATTGGCCGGGCCGAAGAGCATTTGCTGTAAATCGCTCTGCACCCGGTCGCTGACGAGGTACGTCCATGTGGCCGATGGCCCCTGTACCCCGGCATCCGCCAGGTTCAACCCCTCGTCCGTTGCTTCCAGGGTGGCAAAGGTCGCCGCCGTACGTTCGGCGATGGTCTGCTGCATTTCATGGTAGGCTTCGCTGATCTGCTTTTGAAACTCATCGAGCGGGCGCAACCCGGCAATGCCTACCAGATGAATCCCCTCCCGGATGTGCGCAATCAATTCCAGATGATCGGCCCAACAAGCATCGATGTGATGTAACGTGATGGCGCGTTCGGCAGCTTGCACGGCGTTGGTACCGAAGCGCCGCGTCCAATCGGCATGTAACGTTGGATGGGTTTCGGCACATACGTCCAATGAGGTTTCTTCCATCAACACCTCATGCCGCCACGCATGCAACAGGCTACGCTGGGCCTCGACGAGCACCGTGTACTGTGCCATGGTTTTGCGAATCTCATAATGCTGCCCTTCCACAATGCGCTGCAATCGGTCCACCTCCCGCCGGATGACGGGATTGTCAAGGGGCGCATCCTGCTGGCTGGCGCGCCATTTTTTGGGGATGAGTTCGTGCAGCCCGAAGCGCACCATCAGGTCGTCTTCCAAACTGATGAAAAACCGGGATGCGCCGGGATCGCCTTGCCGCCCGGCCCGGCCCCGGAGTTGGTCGTCGATGCGGCGGCTGTCGTGCCGCGTCGTGCCGATCACATAAAGCCCGCCCAGCGCTACAACCTGATCCCGAGTCATTTCACCGGCCCCACCCAAACGGATGTCGGTGCCGCGTCCGGCCATGTTGGTAGAAATGGTCACGGCACCCAGGGCACCAGCCTCGGCGATAATTTCGGCCTCGGCTTCGTCCTGTTTGGCGTTCAGCACCCGGCAGGGCACCCCGACAGCGGCCAGTTGTTCGGCCAGCGCCTCAGAGGCGGCCACACTGCCCGTCCCGACCAGCACAGGCCGACTCGTTTGATGCACCTGTGTGATTTCTTCAACGAGGGCCTGATGTTTGGCCACTTTATGGGTGAAAATCACATCCGGCAAGTCTTCGCGGATGCAGGGCTGGTTGGGTGGCAAGGGTGCAACCTTAAGACCATAGAACGCATCCAGTTCTTCGGCGGCAGATTGGGCCGTAGCGGTCATGCCACAACACCGGGGATACTGCTTGATAAAATGGGGTAAGGTGATGGACCCCAGCATGCGCCCCCCCGGCTGAATGGCAAGCCCCTCCTTGGCTTCCAGCCCCGATTGCAACCCATCGGGCCACCGCCGATCCTCGACCACCCGACCCGTGAACTCATCGACCAGCACAATCTGTCCATCGCGGACGAGATAGTCCACATCCCGGTGCAACAACACCCGCACGTGTAGCGCCTGGTTGATTTCGGTGAGCAGCCGGTAGTTTTCATCCGCGTGTAGATCGCCACAGGCCAGCGCAGCTTCAATCCGGTTCAGGCCCTGCTCGGTCAGGAAGACCATCCGGCCACTTTCGGACGTTTCCCAGTCAACCTCGGCATCCAAGCCCGCCACCACCTCTGCGACGCGGTAGGGGCTGGTCGAGGACCCTACCCGTGTACCGGCGATGACCAGCGGCACCCGCGCCTCGTCAATCAGCAGGGAATCGGCTTCATCGACAATGACGTAGTGGAACGGGCGATGCACCTGTTCCTCAAGGGTACGGCTCAGGTGCATACGCAAGAAATCAAAGCCAGCTTCCTTGGCCGTGGCATAGGTTACATCGGCGGTATAAGCGGCTTGCCGAGCCGGTACATCCAGGTGTTCCTGTATCACGCCCACCGTTAATCCCCAGAACCGATACACCGGCCCCATCCACTCGGCATCGCGCCGGGCCAGGTAATCGTTGAAGGTCAGGAGGTGTACGCCCTTTCCGCTCAGCGCATTTAGACAGGCGGGCAATACGGCTGCAAGCGTTTTTCCTTCGCCGGTCTTCATCTCGACCAACCGCCCCTGGTGCAGCGCAACCCCGGCCATGACCTGCACATCGTAAGGCCGCAACCCCAACACACGTACCACGATTTCCCGCGTCAGGGCAAAACAGGGCAACAGGGCATCATCAATCGAAAGGCTTCCGTGTTGAACAGACGTGCGCAGTGCATGGGCACGGGCCTGTAAGGCCGCATCGGTTTCATTTCGCAAGGCTTCACCGGCCCGTCCGACAGCCGCCGCCACTTCCTCCAACGGGGCAAGATCGGTGATCAGGGCGCTTATCCCGCGCCAGGCATAGAGGTGTTTTTTCCAGGCAGCCATGACGCCCCTCAGGGTTGCGTCGGCAGGTTGGCATCAACCCGTGCACGCCAGGTTTGCAGGGCCTCCAGGAGCCGGGTGGCATCTTCCGGACGCTCCGCCGTTAGATCACGCCGTTCGCCGAGGTCAGCCGAGAGATCGTAGAGTTCAGTGGCCCCGTCCTCGAACCACTCGATCAGTTTGAGGTCTCCCACCCGAACGGCACCGCCGGGCCGGTTGCCGGAGCCGTGGTAATGTGGAAAGTGCCAGTACAATGCTTCGTGCACATCCACTTCTTCGTTTGTCATAGCTTTGGCGAGGTTCTTGCCGTCGAGGTGTTGCTCGGGCAAGGCGGGTAAATCGGCCATCGCCAGCAGGGTTGGGAAGAGGTCGGTACTCATCGCCGGAGCATCGACGACGGTGCCGGGCGAACCGTGGCCCGGCCAACGGACAATCAAGGGCGCGCGGATGCCGCCTTCGTAGAGCCATCCCTTTCCGGCACGCAAGGGCACATTGGCCGTGGCCTGGCTAAAGCCGCGCCGCATCAGGGTACTCAGCCCTCCGTTGTCAGAGACAAATACGATGACCGTGTGGTCATCCAGCTCAAGTTCATCCAGTTTGTCGAGGATACGGCCTACACTCGCGTCCGTACGCTCAATCATGGCCGCGTAGGTCGGGTGGTCCTGGCGTAGTTTGGTGCTCGCTGTACGCTCGGCTTCATAGTGGGTATCGTCATCCGGACCCCGCGCTGCTGCCTTTTCGGCAAACCGGGCGGTTACCTCCTCAGGCGCTTGTAAGGGCGTATGCACTGCGTAGTGCGACAGCACCAGAAAAAAGGGATGAGCCTGGTGGGTTTCCAGAAAAGAGAGGGAGGCATCGGTGAGGCGGTCCGGTGGGGCGGGCGAAGTACATCCCCATCCCAGGAGCAGCAACAGGGGAAGAACCAGACCGGATGCGTGTTTCATCATTGATACTGGTTTGGTGGCAAAGCCTAATGAAAAAAGGCGATCAGGATAGATTCCTGACCGCCTTTTGCGTTTGGTGCGGAGCCGTCCGGTTACAGGATGGACCGGAAGCTGGCCGGGAAACCAGCGCGTTGTTGCTGCGCCACTTGCGGGGTTTCGATCTCGCCGGCGGGAACACCGCTGGGGCCGCAATATTTATTGTAGGCCTGAATCAGGTCCATGGCAATGGCGTTGGCGCTCCGGCCTTCAATGTGCCGCCGCTCAATGACGTAGACCGGGTCGCCGCCTTTGATCAGGGCCATGAACGGCGAAGAGGGCGGGATGCCCATCAGGTATTCGCGGGCGCGGGCCGTGGCTTCCAGGTCTTGCCCGGCAAAAACCGTCGTCATCCGGTCCGGCTGAATCGGGCCTTGCTTGGACAGGGCTACGGCAGGGCGAGCATTGGCAGCGGCACAGCCACACACCGAATTGATCACCAGCAAGGCGGTCTCATCGGCCCCCATGTTCTGAAAGAAGGTATCGACAGCTTCAGCGGTGTAGAGTTCATCCACGCCGAGGCGGGCCAATTCTTCGCGCATAGGCGCGACCAGTGCAGGAGGATAAGGCATAATCTATAGGTTAAAACGATTGGGTGAACAGGATCTGTTACAGTTTGTGTTACAAAACGTAGGGTGAGAGAATTTGATCCCTCGCCAACACGGGTCGTCTATGCTTACTGGGGAGTAAGCGCCCACTGCATTATGCGGCCTCCGGCCACCATGATCAGGCCGGTAAACAGGACCACAAACCCGAGGGCGGCGGTCAGGCCCACGGCTTCGGCGGTCCACCCGATCAGGGGTGGCCCGATGAGAAACCCGAGGTACCCTGTGGTGGCCACTCCGCCTAGTGCATGCCCCGCCGAAACGTCCGGTGCCTGTCCAGCCGTACTGAAAATGACCGGTACGATGTTGGCACACCCCAACCCGACGCATCCAAACCCGATAATGGCGGCCAGTGGTGTACCCACCCAAAGGGCTCCACCAAACCCAACACAAGCCAGTGCCGCGCTCACCCGAACGAGGTGCACCCCACCCCATTGCTGAACGAGTTGATCGCCGAGTAAGCGCCCGACCACCATCATCAATGAAAAGGCAGCGTACCCCATGGCCGAGAATCCGGGGGTAGTAGCCAACGTATTGCGCATGTACACGGTACTCCAATCCATAATCACCCCTTCTGAGACCATCACCAGAAAGGCCAGAAGCCCCAGGCCCAACAAGGGGCCGGTGGGCAGGGTCAGCATCGAGGTGGATTTTGGGGCTTTCGGCAGAATATTGGAAACGTACGGCAAGGCCCACAATACCCCCAGGATCAGGACAACGGCCATCCCAGCGGCTTGTACCGGAGGCGCAACCCCCAGGCCCAACAATAGGCCACCGGTACCTGCACCTGTGAGTCCGCCCAGACTAAACAGGGCATGAAATGAAGACATGATGGACCGGCCATAGTCCTGTTCGATATGTACCGCCTCGGCATTCATGGCGATGTCCATGGTGCCCCCGGCCCCGCCAAAGCAAAACAGCACGGCTATGAGAAACCCCAAGTGGGGCATGAGCAGCAAAAAGGGAAGCAAACCACAAAACCCAAAAGCCGCACCGCCCAGTACCCGCCGTACCCCAAACCGGGCAATCAGGCTACCGGTCAACGGCATCATGAGCAGGCTCCCGATGGCAATGGAAAGCAGGGCCAACCCCAGAACCCCTTCACTCAGGCTCAGCCGCTCCTGAACATAGGGAATATGGACCGCCCAGGTGGCAAAACAAAAGCCGTTGATGAAGAAAATCACCGAGACCGCCTTGCGAGCTGCGTATATGTCAGCCGACGGAAAGGCGCCTGGAGGAGGGGTCATGGGCATCCGATACCCAGCGCGTGAAGGGTTACTTCATCTTACGGACCGCCCTGGCTGCATCCACATAGGCCTGGTCCCATTCCTCGGAGTCTGTTGCCAGATCGGGGATGATCTGGTCCACCACTTCTTGTGTAGCCATTCGAATTTTGCCAGCAATTTCCTCGCCGGTTGCTCGAATTTTGGAATTGGCCTCTTTGACTTGCGCCTCAATCCAGTTGCCGCTGGTCCGCGCATGGGTTGCGAGTTGATCCCGTGTGTCACGGCCGGAGCGTGGGGCCCACAACAACCCCAGGCTTACACCGCCCAGAAAGGCCGCCAGGGCCACGATGATATTGCTACCTTGCCGATTCATATGCTTTATTCATGGGTTAGGGCACACGCGATAGGCCCAGAAGTTCAAATGTACCTGAACGGCATCCGTGGAACGAATACCGCTGGTACTTTGTAAAATCCCCGGCTCCCACGGTTCCCTCTCCATTGAGTTTTCTCAGGCATCCTATGAAATCATGTTACGCCGTCTTGGCCCATTCAACCTTGTCGAATTGCACAAGATCAACGACAAGCGGCGTAACATCAGCTATGAAGTTTATCTCTAACATCTGCGCCCACGTTGGCCTGCGGGGACTGACCCTTCTGCTCGCGTTTGGATTCATGGGGTGTGGTAGCCTCAAACCCGTCGAGGCCCTTTCGCCTGCCGATGAGGAGGCCGTCAGTACGGTACTCCGCGCGGAAACCCAGCGCTGGTGGGGTACACCACATCGCGCCCAAAGCGGCAAGGGATGGGACTGCTCGGCCTTCGTGCAAGACACCTACGCACAAGTGTTTGCCGTCACCCTTCCCCGAACCACAGCAGCGCAAGTAAAAATGGGTACAAAAGTACGCCGCAAGGAACTTCGTGCCGGAGACTTGGTTTTCTTCCGCCCTTCGGCAAAAACCCGGCACGTCGGGTTTTACCTCGGAGATGGTGAATTCTCACACGTGTCTTCGAGCCGAGGGGTGATGATTTCGCGCCTGGATGAATCCTACTGGAACACGCGGTACTGGACCGCCCGGCGCGTCCTGAACAAACCCATAACGTCTGCAGCGCCCCGCCGCGCATCCCAACGTACCGGCTGGTAAGTACCGCTGCACCATACGCCCCCATTGTTTCATTGCCGATCGCCGCAGCCGCGCGTTGCAGCGATCTCTTTTTTTGCGTACCCATGAGCAACGTAGTCTACCTGACCCGCGAAGGTCTTGATAAGCTCAAAAGTGAGCTACATCACCTGAAAACCACGGAACGGAACCGCATTATTAAGGCCATCGCTGATGCCCGGGACAAAGGCGACCTTTCGGAAAATGCGGAATACGATGCGGCCAAAGACGCACAAGGCATGCTGGAGGCCAAGATTGCACAAATGGAAGCAGCCGTAGGCAACGCCCGGCTCATTGATGAATCCCAGATCGACACCAGCAAAGCCTACATCCTCTCGACCGTCCACGTGCAAAACCTGAAAACCAAAAAGGCCTTCAAGTATACCCTGGTTTCCGCCCAGGAAGCAGATTTTAAGGTTGGAAAAATCTCCGTCAAAAGTCCCATCGGCCAGGGCTTGCTCGGCAAAGCCGTCGGGGAGGTGGCTGAAATCAAAGCCCCTGCCGGATTAATCCGCCTCAAAATAACCAAGATCGAACGGGACGTTTAATCACCCTCCGGTGCCCCCCAAAACCAGCCGCAAAAAAGGCCGCATACCTCCAAAGCGCAGAACGGATGTACAGCCCTATCCCCTATGGCGACGGCTCTTCCGGTTGGGGGTGCGAACCCTACTCTGGTTTTATGGCCTCTGCCTGATCGGCCTGCTGTACCTGACGATCTTCCCTCCGCCCATCACCACCGTTCAACTTCAGCGCCAGGTTGAAGCCTGGACCAGCGGCAAACCCTACAGCCGACAGTATCAATACATCCCCCTCACAACCATCGCCGACGACCTTGAACACGCGCTCATTGCTGCCGAGGATGGCCGGTTCTATGAACATTTTGGCATCGACTGGCATGCGGTTGAAGAGGCCATCGAAGACAACCTCGACGGCAAACGCCGCCGGGGCGGCTCGACCATCACCCAGCAACTCGTCAAAAACCTCTTCCTGACCACCCACAGTACCATCCTGCGCAAAGTCCTGGAAGTTCCGCTGACTTTTATGGCTGAACTGATCCTGTCAAAAAAGCGTATCCTGGAACTGTACCTGAACGTGATCGAATGGGGAGACGGCATATACGGTGCTGAAGCCGCTGCCCGACACCATTACAAAAAATCAGCCAAAACCCTGGACCGATACCAATCCGCCCGGCTGGCCGCTTGCGTCCCCGCACCCCGCAGCCGCCGCCCCCAACATATGCACCGCTACAGCCGGATTATCTTGCATAGGATGCAACAAATGGGGTTTTGATTGGTGATTGGGCATCGGTGATTTACTTCGTTAGTCGCTCCGCTCGTTTGTGATTTTTCATTTTGTGTCCGTAAATCACCAATCACCAACTACCATTCACCATTCACCATTTACCAATGCCCAATCCCATCGATCTAAGAAGTGACACCGTCACCCGGCCCACACCGGCCATGCGCCAGGCCATGTTCGAAGCCGAAGTGGGTGATGATGTATTCAACGAAGACCCCACGGTACATCGATTGGAAGCCGAAGTGGCCACCCTGCTCGGCAAGGAAGCAGCGGTTTACCTTCCCTCGGGCACAATGGGCAACCAGATTGCCCTGAAGGTGCATACGCAACCGGGCGACGAAGTCATCCTGGATGTCAACTGCCATATTTTCAACTATGAAGCCGGGGCTCCGGGGGTGTTGAGCGGCGTACAGCTTTGCACCCTGCCCGGTACGCGGGGCATTCTTTACCCGGACCAAGTATGTGAGGCCCTACGCCACGGCTACGAATGGGAAGCTCGTTCCCGGCTGCTCTGCCTTGAGAACACCCACAATAAGGCCGGCGGGATAGTCTATCCGCTGGATGTGCTTCAAGCCACCTGCACCGCCGCCCACGAAGCCGGATTGCTGTGCCACCTCGATGGTGCACGACTCTGGAATGCCACGGCGGCCACCGGCATCCCCGAAGCCGAATATGCCGCGCCGTTTGACACGGTCAGCGTGTGTTTGTCCAAGGGCCTGGGTGCGCCTGTCGGCTCCGTCCTGACCGGATCCGTCCGCCACATCAAAAAGGCCCGGCGCTTCCGGAAGATGCTCGGGGGCGGTATGCGTCAGGTGGGAATCCTGGCGGCGGCAGGGCTGCATGCACTTGCCCATCATCGGCCCCATCTAGCCGAAGATCATGCCAAGGCAAAAACCCTTGCCGAAGGCCTCGCTCAAATCCCAGCCTTTACCATCGATCCCAGCTTGGTGGAAACCAACATTGTGATGTTTGACACGGTCGATACAGAAGCTGCGCCCATCCTGCACACCCTCGCCGAGCATGGCGTCCTGATGGTGCCTTTCGGCCCCCGCACCATCCGTGCCACCACCCACCGCGATGTGTCGATGGAAGACATTGACGCTGCTCTGAAGATCTGCAACCATCTTTACTACCCATAAACAATACCTGTTTTATTGCGGGTTCATGACCCTTTTTTCAAGACTTTCGGGTATACTATAGTAAACGAGCCGTAGGTGATGAAACACAGTAAATGCCTGCGGCACAATCGTCCATCCCTTTCGGTGCCTGTTATGCGTAGCCTTTCGACCTTGGTTTTCGGCATGTTTCTCCTTTCTATGCCTGCAGCAAGCAATGCCCAGTTTCAACAGCCCTCCTCGGTCATCAGTGCCGGAGCGACCAATGCTTCGGGTGGTTCATTCGTTAACCTGGGCACCGTCGGCCAGCCCATTATCGGGCAGCCCAGCGGCGGCAGCTATGTAACCGGACAGGGCTTCTGGTATACCATACAGTCGGTTTCCGCCGGAGGCGTTCTGGCCGACCTGACAGTCATCGCAGCTGGCGGCTACGACGGGAGCGCCATGCGTACCGACTTGCAAACCGGCGGCTTTATCCCAACGGCCCAACCCTTTAATGTCGCCCCGTGGAATTACGCCGGGTCTGAAAGCGTAGGGGCTGTACCGGCCAACGTCACCGACTGGGTCCTCATCACCCTGCGTACCGGCAATCCCAACACCCCGCCGATGACGAACGTGGCCCGACGTGCGGCATTCATGATGAGCGATGGTTCGGTGGTTGATCTGGACGGTACCAGTGCAGTGCAATTTAACGGCGTAGCGGCAGGCAACTACTACATCGTTGTCGAACACCGCAATCACCTGTCTGTCATGACCGCCTCTAACCCGGTCCTGAATGCAGGCGGAACGAGCTACAATTTCACCTCAGCCCAGACCCAGGCCTTTGGCACAAACCCCATGCGCGACCTCGGGGGCACCTTTGGAATGCACGGTGGAGATGGGACCCAGGACGGAATGGTCTCGGCCTTTGACTTCCTGAATGTCTGGCTACCGGACAATGGGAGCGCGGCTGGATACAAACTATCCGATTTCAACCTGGACAGTGGCGTGACGGCCTTCGACTTCCTGAACGTGTGGCTACCCTCCAACGGCCAAAATACACAAGTGCCGGCAGGCAATTAGAACAAAAGCCCGACTTCCTGCCTGCTGAGCAGGATATTGCGTACGGTGTGAAATGTGGAAGGGTCACGCCGTACGCATTTTTTAGGGCTGCACATTTCCTCTGATCCAGTCCTGCAAGGCACGCACTTCGACCTGCAAGGCCATCAATGCCCTACGCTGCTGATTTAGTTGATTGATCAGAACCTCGGTACGGTCGAGCCCGACGGCCACATTGACCTGCTTCACATCCGGATCTGCCGAGCCCTCCCAAGCCCGACCGATCAACTGATCTCCCGCACCCAACTCACGTACGGCCCTCGCCAAACCATCCCCCAAACCCGAAGCGACGATGTAATCCCCTACAGACACCGAACCCACCACACGCACCGGCACCTGGCCGATGAAGGCCACCTTCTCATGCCCTGCCTCTACATCCGGCATGTTGCCCACCACCACCGGCCGCGTCGAGACCACCATCACCTGCTGTGCCCCGGCCGTACGCTTCGATATCCGGCCTCCGTAAACACCAACCACATCGCCCGACTCAAAGACCTCCCCGACTCCCAGATGCGGCAGGTATTCGGCATAGTCGGCACCGAGGCTGACGTATTCGACGCCGCCGTTGCCGGAGCCTTGCACCTTGCCCAGCAGTTCGCCGCTACCGTTGTTGGAGTTATCCCCATCGAAGAAGCTGATGAAATTAATTGAGCTGCCGGGATCGTCAGTGCCCGCTTTGAGGGCGAGTACATCCGGACTGCTGCCGGTGGCTGTATTTTCGATGAGGGTGACGTAGTTGGTGTTGTAATAACCGTTGCCGTTGATGTTGTCTACGATGTGGACCTGGTTGCCCGGCGCATTGGTGCCGATGCCTACACCGCCCTCGGCCTGAATGAGGAACTGGTCGGCGGCTGTAGAAAGCAGGGAGTCGTTGGTGGCCCCACGATGATTCCAGACGAAAGAGCCGGTATGTGCGGCACGCGCCTGAAAGCCGGCGGCAAAACTGTAGCTGCCCCGCGCCTCGTTCTTGTATCCCCCCGGCACCACCGCCCGATAATCGGCTTTATTTCCTTGCCCTCCACTTACCGTTCCGTCCGATCCGGTCACGGCGTTCAGGGTACCCCCACTCACGGCGCCATAGTCTCCGCTGACGGTATTGGTCACCCCGCCACCAATCGTGGCGTATTGGCTGGTGATATTGTTTAATTGTCCACCAGCTATAGTGGCACTGATCCCCACGGCCACATTGCGTAGCCCACCCGCGACCGTGGCCCAGGCTCCGGAGACCTCGTTTTCTTCGCCCCCGCCAATGGTGCCTGCCAGACTTCGGTTTATATTTGCGTTGCCCCCACCGATCACGGCCCGGGCACTGGAGACTTCGATGGTATTGGCGCGTCCGCCGCTAATGGTCCCGTAGTCACTCTGGTTTTTGATTTCATTCAGCTCTGCAGGATTGTTCTCGTAGGAACCACCACCGCCGATTACCGCCCCCACCACATCAGACGCAATCAGGTTTTGTGCTCCCATGATCAGGCTTGGGACCTCGCCAAAGAACACACTGGAGGCCGGCTGTACCCGAATACCGCGCAGGCCCAGCGCATAGGGCACGGCCGCCAGGGGCGTCCGAGGTTGCATTTCCGGATCGTTGCCTACCTTCACCCCCAGTTTGTAGCCCGCCCAGACCGGCACATCATTGAGTGCATTCACAGAACCGAGCAATACGTTGTACAATCCGTTTTGAACAGGCACCACCTGCGTTTCCTCCCAAACCATGCTGTCTATGGCATCGTAGAGCCGAAACCGCATGCTGTAGTTGCCGTCGGGTACCGACATCCCGTTGCTATCCGTCAGGATGCCCTGGTAGGCGATGGTATCATCAATGTTGAGCTGCGCCCAACCGGGCATACTGGCTCCGAGCAACATCACCAGGGTCACAAGAAACAGTCGGCAAAGGGTAGAATAGCGTTGCATGGGTATTCAGTTGAATGTACGAGTGGCCTCTACCGGGCACTACTGAAAACCGGGGTCAACGGGGCCATCCGCCCTGAAATTTTTTTCCCGCGCCGTCTATCGTATTTTTGCGCCGACCCTTACCTGCTTGCGTTTTCTCACGATGCCTACATCCCCGACCTCTGCCATCACCGATTTGCTCCACGCGGCCCAGGCCGGTGAGGAGGCCGCATTCGGACAATTGTTCGGGCTGATATATGACGAACTGCACCGTTTGGCCCATCACGTGCGTCGGGACCGCGCATCGGACACCCTCAACACGACCGCCCTGGTGCATGAGGCGTATTTCAAGCTGATCCATGCGCAGGACATTCCCTGGAAAGACCGGGCGCATTTCCTGGCCATCGCAGCACGGGCCATGCGGCAGGTGTTGGTCAATTACGCCCAACACAAACAGGCAAAAAAGCGAGGTGGCGGCCTCCCTGAAGTTTCACTGGAAGACGTCGACCTGCTCTCCAAAGAACGGTGTGCCGAAGTTCTTGCCCTGGACGAGGCCCTTGCCCAACTCCAGCGCCTGAACGCCCGGCAAGGTCAGATCGTGGAATGCCGGTTTTTTGGCGGCCTCACGGTGAACGAAACCGCCGAGGCCCTGGACCTCTCCCCACGCACCGTCAAACGCGATTGGCAGAGTGCCCGTGCCTGGCTCTCCCGTGAAATCAAACTACTGCTATGACCCCGGACCGCTGGGCCCATATCCAGAACCTCTTCAACCAGGCCCTCACACATCCTCCCACCGAACGCACTGCTTTTCTGAACGCCGCCTGCGGGACGGATGCCGATCTTCGTAGCGAGGTCGATAGCCTGTTGGCTGAAAATGACACCCCTCATGCGGTTTTTCAGGAGGAGGAAGGCCGGGTACGCGCTGTGCTGGACGATGTCAGTTCAACGGCTATGCCCCGGCAAATCGGCCCTTATCGGCTTATTGAACCCATTGGCCGGGGCGGGATGGGTACGGTCTACCGTGCCAAACGTACCGACGGCGGCTTTACACAACAGGTGGCCGTCAAGGTGATCCGCCGGGGCATGGATACCGAAGACATCCTGCACCGCTTCCGCATGGAGCGGCAAATTCTGGCCTCGCTTAACCATCCCCACATCGCCCGCCTCCTCGACGGCGGTGCAACCCCTGATGGCCGCCCCTACTTTGTGATGGAACACGTAGACGGCCCCACGCTTACGGCGTATTGCCATGACAACAAGTTGTCGATTCCGGCCCGGCTCCGCCTGTTTGAAACCGTATGTCATGCCGTGCATTACGCGCACCAGAACCTGATCGTCCACCGTGACCTCAAACCCGGCAACATCCTGGTCTCGTCGGACGGGTCTCCCCGGCTGCTCGATTTCGGCATTGCTAAACTGCTGGACCCCAAGGCCGCCCCCATCTCGGCCATCGAAACCCATACGGAACGACGTATCCTCACTCCCGAGTATGCCTCTCCCGAACAGGTGAGAGGTGAACCCATCACGACGGCCAGTGATGTGTATGCCCTCGGCGTATTGCTCTATGAACTCCTGACGGGTCGGCGGCCCTACCAGTTTCCAAGCCGAACGCCTGAAGCGCTCCATCGCATCATCTGCGAAACGGACCCGGCCCGGCCCAGCACAGCGCTGAAAAGCGCTGAAGGATTCAGAACGTCGATGGAACAGGTGCAGCGCCAGCTTCGGGGGGACCTCGACAACATCGTGGCGATGGCCATGCGTAAGGAACCGCACCGCCGATACGCCTCCGCCGAGCAACTGGCCGCCGACATCAAACGGCATCTGAATGGCCTCCCCGTCGAAGCCCACACCGATTCGGTGGGTTACCGTACCCGAAAGTTTGTGCGGCGGCACTGGATGGGGGTCTCAATGGCGACTGTAGTGACCCTTTTGGTGACGGGGTTTGCCGTCGTAACCGCCGTACAACAGGCCGAAACGGCCCGTGCGCGTGACCGCGCCGAAGTGGCTGCCCAAAAAGCCACGGTCGTGAAGGATTTTATGGTAGACCTGTTTGATGCCAGCAACCCCCAAAAGGGCGTCGTAGCCGATTCCGTGACCGCACGCGACTTACTGGATCAGGGCCTGGACCGCATCGAGGCGTTGGAAGATCAACCAGATGTTCAGGCAGCATTGATGGAGGCCATCGGCGGGGCGTATCACACACTCGGGTACTGGTCCGAAGCCCGCCCCCTGCTGCAACGTGCCATCGCCATCCATCGACAGATTGATGCCCCCCCGAATGACCTTACCAACAGCCTCCTGCTCCTGGCCGATCTTGAACGCGACCAGGCCAACTTTGAAACGGCTGAACCGTTGCTGCGCGAAGCCCTGGACCTCAGTATTTCCACCCTCGGCGAAACACATGACCAGGTAGCCACGGTCCACAACGACCTTGGCCTCGTACTCCTCAAACAGGGCCGCATCGATGAAGCCCTGCCCAAGTACCAGCGCGCTATCGCCATACGCCGTACCCTCTACGGCAATGAACCCAACGCCAATCTGGCAGCCAACCTGCACAACCTAGCCGGATTGATGGCAGATCAGGGCCGCTTGGATGAAGCGAAAGCATTGGAAATGGAGGCCCTGGAAATGGTGCAGGCCGTCATGGGTCCAGATCACCTCTATGTGGCCTATTCCCTCAACGACCTTTCTACGTTTTACGGCCACCAGGAAGACCTGGGCACGGTGGATTCCCTGTTGGAACAGGCCCGGCATATTGCCGAAAAGCAACTGGGGCGCATGCACAAGTTTACAGCGATGATCTATTACAACCAGGCCCAGGCGAGGCGCCGGGCAGGTCGGTTGAAGGGTGCGCAGGCGCTGTACCGGACCGCGTTAGAAATCCGCCAGGCCCTCCTGCCTCCAGATCATCCAGATGTGTCTTATTCGCTGGCTGGTATGGGCATGTGGCACCTGGACCAAAACCAGCCAGCCGAAGCCGAACCTTACCTTCAGGAAGCCTATTCGATTCGGAAAAACATCTATCCGGAAGGCCACTGGGTCATCGCACTATCGCATTGTAATCTGGGCAAATTGCGCACCCAACAGACCCGTTATCCCGAAGCCGAAGCCCACCTTCTCCGGTGCTACACTGACCTGGAAGCTGCACACGGCAAAGAGGCCCGCTATACCCAAAACGCGGCCCGCCAATTGGCAGAACTCTATATAGCCTGGGACCGCCCCGAAGAAGCCGCACTTTACCAGTAGCGCATCATGCCCTCAGCGAGCTGCCAGTCAAATTCCGGCTCAAAGTGTTGCCAGAGCAGCCGGGAGACCTCCCGCAGGAGCACGAAGCCGGCATTGTCGTAGGCCCAACGCTGGTCTTTCTGGTTCTTGGTGATGACGCTGAACACATAATCCCCTGAAGGCGCGTTGACCAGCACCACCTCGGAGCGTGAAGCATTGACAGCCCCTTGCTTGGAGGCCACCTGCACCGTCGGCGGAATTTGAGAGAGGGTCTCATCGTTCCAGTAGATACGGGTGAGGGCACGGTACATTTCTTCGCTGGCTGCCGAAGTTACAGCACGGCCTTCCCGGATCATGACCAACAGCTCGGCAATTTCAAAGGTTCAGCCCTACCGTTGAAAATGCAGGATTTGGGTACGCGCCCCCTCCGGCCCTTTGATCCGGGCGAAGTAGCGCCCCTCGGCCATGCGGTTTCCGATCGCATCCATACCGTCCCATGTGAGTGTATGCCGTCCAGCACCGAGGGTGGTTTCGAGCAGGGTGTGGACGTACCGGCCCAGCGCATCATACATCGCTACATGGACCGGGCCGGTTTGATCCAGTGTCAGGATCAGGTGGACCTGGTCCTGGAACGGGTTCGGGTAGGCCGGATCTACAGCAAAGCCTGTGATGGGCCTATCGGTTCGGGTATTCGTCGTCGGGATGGCGGTATTGGTGAAGAGAAAAAGCTGGTCGCTGAGTTCATCGATGCCGGTCATGTCCAGGGTGCCATCATTATTTCGGTCATGCAGAACAGCGCACGATCCGGCTTGTGCAGCCTGAAGGGTACGGGGCAGGACGAAGTCCCCGTTGCCGAAATTCTCATACAGGGTCCAGTCGGCCGAGTTGTAGTTGCTGGTGACCATGTCGAGGTCGCCGTCGCCGTCCAGGTCACCGAGGTCAATCGCCAGCGGAAAGCTCCCGGTCCGGTAGAACCGGGGTACAGAGAGCGCACCGGTGCCGTCGCCGAGGAGAACGCTGGCTTCATTGTCCCTGGAGTTGGCCGAGACCACATCGGCGTGGCCGTCCCCATTGACATCTCCGGCGGCAATCATCCAGGATTCCCCACCCAGCGGATACCGCCCGGCCATCTCCAACCCGCCCTGCCCATTGCCGAGCAGAACAAACATTTCTTTGCTACCGAGGGCCCCCACAAACAGGTCCATGAGGCCGTCCCCGTTGATGTCGGCCGGATCAGTGGCACGTTCCTGTAAGCCGGGTAAGCTGAGGTTTTCAGTCAGGGTAAAGGTGCCGTCGCCGTCGTTGAGCAGCAGGGAAAGGGTACCGCCTACATCGTTGGCCGTGACGAGATCCATGTAGCCATCTCCGTTCAAATCCAGTGTACTCAGCCCACGAACCCCCATCCCCACCGTGTAGGTCTGTGCCGCCTGAAACTGCCCGTCTCCCCGGCCCAGAAAGACGCTCATTTGATCGTTCTGTGAATTGCCCACCGCGAGGTCGATGTGCCCATCGAGGTTGAAGTCTGCCCCTTCATTGGTACTGGGCCGATCCCCTTGTGGCACCGGATAGACGGAAAATCCCCCCCGGTAGCCGCCGCTGCCATCGTTCATAAACACGCGTACATCATTGGTGCGTTCATTGGGTACGGCAAAGTCGGTGTAGCCATCCCCGTCCAGGTCGCCGGCATAGGCTCCATAGGTCTGAATCCATTCTTCATTGGCCCGGCGCACTTCAAGGCGGGCGGTCTCATTGAGTACGAGTGAGGCCGGCAACGCCCGGACCCAGAACTGCCAGGCGTACCCTTGCCCGAGGGTTTCTCCGGTACCCGCACGAACGTGCCGGGCCAGAGAAACCGTAATGCGTTCACCGGCCGAGAACGGCCGGTTCGGCGTGAAACGGGCGCGGGTATTGTTGTTCTCAAAGGTGAGTTCGCCCTGCACCACCCCGGACCACCGGCCCCAGACCATAAACCCCCTGCGGGTAAAGGCAGCCGGGTCCACAGGCTTGTCAAAATCGATCACCACTGGTCCGTTTGGCGAAACGGCCAACGCATGCCGCACCGGCGAAACCCCCGTCACGTTTAAGCCTTGCGCCGAGGCGGGTATTACCATGCCGAGGCCAAGTACAACTGTTCCCAAAAATCGAATCATGGTCTATTCTGACGTAAAAGGGGGTACCACGCAATCTTGCGTTTATGGAAAAAGTGAACCTACCATCGGCTGACCTGAAAATCTAGGTATTTTCATTCCCCTTTGGTTCAGAACCCTGGTGCCGTACCTAAGTTGAAGAATGGTTGTTTGCTCGCATACACCAATCCTGACCGATATGAAACGCCTCCTCTTGCTCTCGTTATTCCTGCTCTCGCTTGTGGGCTGTACGCAGGAAACCCAAAACCGGGTGGGCCGCACCTTCCAAAACTGGACCGGCACCAACGGCGTGCTGGACGTCTATGCCGGAGACACCCTCGTACAACGGTTCATCCACATCGACAAGCTCACCACCGCCTACGGCACCGACGACGGCCAGCCTCGCCCCTACCGCTTCGGCTACGGCTACGTGGACGAGAACTTTAACTTCAAACGAGATGATGGGGAAAAGAAGGTCTACTTCGAGTTCAGTGACTACTCGACGTCGTACTTGTTCTACGAGAATTATAAATAGGCAGGACGTTCTACGTGCGACGTTCTACGTTCTACGTTCTACGTTACTTGGCACAGATGTCTTGCTGAACACTAAAGCGAGAAAGAAATCCTTAGGGATGCACCCCAAAGTCTAGGTTAACCGAACGTAGAACCCAGAACGTAGAACGTCTTTAGGCGTAGGTGTTGAGCATCACTGGCATGATGAGCATCAGCATGTCTTCGCCTTCGTTTTGGGTGCTCGGCATCACGATGCCCGCCCGGTTGGGCGAACCAAACTCGAAGACGACATCTGAGGAGTCGATATTGGCGAGGACTTCTGTGAGGTAGACCGAGTTGAAGCCGATGTCCATGTCGTCATCGTCGTATTCACAGAGGACGGTCTCCTTGGCCTCGCTGGACCGTTCAATGTCTTCAGCGGCAATTTCGACCTGATTTTTACGCAGGCTCAGCCGGATTTGATGTGTCATGCTGGAGGAATAGAGCGAGACACGTTTGACCGCGTGCAGCATGGCATCCCGGTTGACATGCATACGCTTCTCGTTGTCTACTGGAATGACCGACTCATAATTGGGATAGGATTCGTCGATCAGACGGGCCAGGACTTGCGTACCGCCGAAGTCCAGGTTCACGTAGCCGGACCCTACTGAAACTTTACAAGCCCCGGATGCACTGACCCGGTTGGCCAACGTGAGGGCTTTAACCGGCACGATAAAATCGAATGGCGTTTCGTTGTGCATTGCGGCCAGCGTGAGCCGAACGAGCCGGTGACCGTCGGTTGCAACGGCGCGGCCTTCCTCGGCCCCAACCTGAAAATAGATGCCCATCATGGCGGGGCGCAGGGCGTCCCGCGTAGCGGCAAAGCTCGTCTTTTGAATGGCCCGTTGAAGGAGGTCGCCTTCCAGCGAAATCCGCTGGGCTTCCTCAAAGGTCGGAATGGCCGGATAATCTGCCCCATCATAGCCCACCATTTTGTAGTGGCCCTGATCCGTGCTCATTTCAATGTGAAACTCCTCATTGCTGGAGAACGCGATGGGGAGGTCCGGCAGGGCGCGGAGGGTATCCAGGAGGCGCTTGGCCGGTACGGCAATGCGCTGGGCGCGGGCATCCCCGTTGGATTCAAAGGAAACCGTTACGCGTTGGACCATGGAGATTTCCAGGTCGGTGGCGCTTAGCCGAAGCTGGTCTTCTTCGCGCTCGAAGAGGATACATTCGAGGATGGGGAGGGTACTTTTGGAGGGCACAGCACCGTTGACGGTGGTCAACGCCTTGAGGAGGTCGGCGCTGGATGCAGAGAACTTCATAGCAGTTTGGTATGGGTCCGCCCCGTGTGGGGCAAGAGGTGTCTCAGCGGCTTTGGAGTGTAATTTTGCGACGTATGCCTTCTATTCGCTCCCGGAACTTTGGATCCGTTTCGATCTGGTTTTCTACGGTCTGGTTGGCATGGATCACCGTGGAGTGGTCCCGCCCGCCAAAGTGCAACCCGATGGTTTTGAGCGAGTGGTTGGTCAGTTGTTTACAGAAGTACATAGCAATCTGCCGCGTCTGGGCGATTTCACGTTTTCGCGTTTTGGCCCGGACGAGGTCTTCCGGAATATCCAGGTATTCGCAAACGATCCGCTGAATCTCCGGAATGGTAAGTTGAACCTGCGGCGCACGGATGAGATCCTTGAGCACATCTTTGGCCAGCAGCAGATTGATATCTTGCTGGCGCAGGGTGGCAAAGGCAAGCAGACGAATCAGCGAGCCTTCCAGTTCCCGGATGTTGCTTTTAACGTTATGCGCAACGAACTCGATCACGTCGTGTGGAAGCTGGATACCGTCTTCTTCGGCCTTGTGCTTCAGAATGGCAATGCGCGTTTCGAGGTCCGGCGGTTGAATGTCAACCGTTAAGCCCCATTGGAAGCGAGAGAGCAGCCGTTCTTCGATGCCGGGGATCTCCCGTGGGGGCCGGTCTGCCGAGAGCACAATCTGTTTGCCGGACTGGTGCAAGGTATTGAAGATGTGGAAAAACTCTTCCTGTGTTTTTTCCTTACCGCCGAAAAATTGCACGTCATCGACGATGATCAGGTCGATTTGCCGGTAGAATTGAGAGAACTCGGAGACGCGGTTGTGCTGGATGGCCTGGACAAACTCGGTAGTGAAACGTTCGCTGGAAACGTAAAGAACGGTCTCGGCCGTATGGTGCCGCCGGGCATAATTGCCGATGGACTGAATCATGTGGGTTTTGCCTAGGCCCACTCCGCCATACACCAAAAAGGGATTGAAGCTGGTCCCCCCGGGTTGCTGGGCGATGGCCCAGGCGGCACTTCGGGCCAGGCGGTTACCGTCGCCTTCGATGAAGCGGGGGAACGTGTAGCTGGCGTTGAGCTGGCTGTCTACCTCAGCTTTTCGAATGCCGGGAATGGCAAACGGATTCCGGGGCAAGGTTGAAGGGGCAGACGAAGTCATGTAGCCGGATCGGCCCATCGGGGCCGGGGTACCCTCCGGTACATCCAACTCAGAATCGGGATGGCCTGACGAGGGAGACAGGGGCGAGGCGTGTTGTGCCGATTGCAAGCGGGCTGGAAGCTGAAGCGACGTACCCGGACGCCCGGCTTCGGCATCGTCTTTCTCGATCACCACATCGTAATACAAGCGCCCCTGTGGACCAAGCACCTTGGTCACCGTTTTCCGGATCAGACCAAAATAATGCTCCTCCAGCCACTCATAATAAAACTGGCTGGGCAACTGGACCGTGAGCTTAACCAACCCCTCATCGTCCTCCAGGCGCACCGCCTTCAGCGGCTCGAACCACGTCTTAAAACTTTGCCGACTCACATTATCTCGAATAACATCGAGACAATCCTTCCAGACGGCTTTAGGCGTGTGGTTCATGTGTAGGGTTCAGTAGACTTCAGGCCAGTACAAAAAAGGGATCGCTGCGTAGATAGTGAAAACATCCAAACCCGAAACAGAATCAAACATCCAATGAGTCCAGACGATCATCGCGATGACGGCAGATCAATCCCCCATCATCGCCACAATACACCCACGCAGATCACCAGATTTGACACACCCCAAACACCTCGCCCAAAACCTTACCATGCACGACTTACTAACACCTACCCATACAACGGAATGCAACGCCAGCACGAGAACGACAACGAAGGGCTTCAAACGCCTCGTACCTCAAGCATATATTCACTCAACACGCACTAAGCAAATAAAAAATATATACTTATCTTTTATCTATTGATTCCTCTCCAATCAGGATTGAAAAAAAACCAGGTGGTTTGCTCACTTAATACAGGTGATAGTAGTGGGAATATCTAAATTTATCCACACGTTATCAACAACTTCGGGCGGAAGGCGAATTTGGGACAAGCACGGGGAAAGTGCACGCCAAATCGGATCACATTCCATTGTACAGAATCTTGCCTTCTTGGTCAAGCAACTTCTCTGTATTTTTTTGAAGAAAAGCGGACTTTCTCGGAAACAACCCGGCACGAATTTTACCTTAACCCTGTAATTGAAATTCCTGCCCTTCATTCCTTTGCTACCCTCAACACCTAAAGACGATGTTGCTTGTGCATCTGGCCTCGTTGCGAGAAGGCCTCCAGGAACGCCGTTTTACCCCCTCATCGGGCGATCTCGACATCGACCCGGAGGTGTTTTCCGATATCCAGATCGAGGCCAGGCTCGACTATACCCCTCGGCGGATTCTGGTCACGCTGGAAGCAACCGCCTTGGCCCACCTGGTCTGTGACCGGACGCTGGTGCCGTTCGACCAAACGGTGAACGGCACGCACCAACTGCTCTACACCACCGATACAGACCTGAGCGAACCCGGCAATGCAGAAGATGAGATCCACCCTCTGACTCCGGGAACAACCACCCTGGACCTGAGCGAACCCGCACGAGATACGCTCCTGCTGTCGCTGCCGCTACGCCGGATTGCCCCTGAAGCAGAAGAAATCGACCTCAATTTGTCTTATGGCCCCCCCAAAAAGGAAGACGACATTGACCCGCGCTGGGCTGCGCTGAAAAAGCTCAAAGAGGAATAAGCCCCTCCCTTTCCTCCTTCTCTTGCTGATTCTTCGCACATTCCATAGAAACTTGTATTTGAAGATTGCGTTGCTGATGTCTATTTTTTTAGGTTTAGTCCAGACTCCTTATTCATATAGCAACCATGGCAAACCCCAAACGTAAAACGTCTAAAGCCCGTACGGCCAAGCGACGGTCCCAGTATAAAGTGAAGCGTATTCCCCAAATGCAGGAATGCGATCACTGTGGATCCCCAAAGCTCATGCACCGGGCTTGCCCCTCCTGTGGCTATTACCGAGGCCGTCCCGTTGTTGAACGGGCCGACTTCTCCTGACGCTAACAGGGCAACCTCCAGCTGGCCCCTTTCCGGCTCGACCCTGCGTATGCTTCCCCTTGGTATGCGCCCTAGATTGCGGTACTCATGACCATTCGCGTTGCAGTCGATGCAATGGGCGGTGACCAGGCGCCCGATGTGGTGATCAACGGTGCGTTAGAAGCCGTTCAACAGGCTTCGTACCCCTTGACGGTGCTGCTGGTCGGTCCAGAGGCTGTACTCAATGGCCGCCTCCATTCCATTACCCACTCGCCCCCGGAGACCCTCCAGATCGTCGATGCCCCAGAAGTCATCGGTATGGACGAGTCTCCTGCTGCTGCCGTCAAGACCAAACGGCGGTCTTCCATCCATGTAGGTCTGAGTCTGCACAAGACTGGCCAGGCCCAAGCCTTTGCCAGTGCCGGCAATACCGGGGCCGTCATGGCCGCCTCGCTTTTTGTCTTGGGCCGTTTGCCCCAGGTTGCCCGCCCCTCCATCGTCGGGTATTACCCCACCACCGAAAGCTTCTGCATCGTGCTGGACGTGGGGGCCAATGTGGACTGCAAGCCTGAACACCTCGTCCAATTTACCCGCATGGGGGCCGTCTATGCCGAACGCATCCTGAACCGGCCCAATCCCACCACCGCCTTGATGAACATCGGCGAGGAACCGGGCAAAGGCAATGAGGCCGTCAAGGCTGCGTATGAATTGCTCAAGGCCGATGAAAGCACCCGCTTCATCGGTAACATTGAAGGACGTGACCTGATGCACCATGCCGCAGACGTGGTGGTTTGCGACGGCTTCGTGGGCAACATCATGCTTAAGCTGGGCGAAAGCGTGACCACGGCCTTTGCCGAAATGGTCGAAGCCGAAATCCAGCACCTCGACCTGGACCCTGCCGAACAAGACCTCCTGCATCGCGTACTTCGAGGCGTCGGTAAACGGTTTAATTATGAGGAGTACGGCGGTGCCCCCCTCCTCGGGGTTAACGGAAACGTCATGATCGGCCACGGCGGATCAACCGCTCGCGCCATCGCACAGATGATCCTGCGTGCCGGAGACATCGTCGAACACGACGTGTGCGGCGCTATCGAAACTGCCCTCCTCGCCTGATTTCTCTCCCCTCCATACACTTGTGGCCTACCCTTATTTATGATACACGCCGCGATTACAACCGTCGGGCACTACCTCCCAGAAGACCGGCTGACCAATGCCGAACTGGAACAGATGGTGGACACCAATGATGAATGGATCCGCACCCGCACCGGGATTGTCGAACGGCGTATCCTCCGCGATCCCAAGCTGGCGACCTCCCATATGGCCACCGAGGCCGCCCGGCGCGTCCTGGAAAAACGTGGCATCTCTGCCTCAGAGATCGACTTGATCCTCGTGGCTACCGTAACGCCGGATATGCTGTTTCCTGCCACGGCCTGCCTCGTGCAAAACAACCTGGGGGCAGACCGGGCCTGGGGCTTCGATATTTCGGCAGCCTGTAGCGGCTTCCTGTTTGCCCTGTCTACGGGCGCCCAATTCATCACCACCGGTAAACACAAAAAAGTGCTGGTCATCGGCGCAGACAAGATGAGCAGCATCATCGACTACACCGACCGCAACACCTGCGTCCTGTTCGGCGATGGTGCAGGGGCCGCCCTGCTCGAACCCAACGCGGACGGCTACGGCGTCCTCGACTCGGTCGAATACACCGACGGCTCCGGGGCAGAACTCCTCTGCATGCCGGCCGGCGGAAGTCTAAATCCAGCAACCCATGAAACGGTCAACGACCGGATGCACTACGTCGTACAGGAAGGCCGCTCGGTATTCAAGTTTGCCGTCGCAGGCATGGCCGATGCCGCCGCCGAAATAATGGAGCGCAACGGCCTCGAAGGGGATGACATTCGCTACCTCGTCCCGCACCAGGCCAACAAACGCATCATTGATGCCACGGCCCGCCGCATGGGCGTCTCCCCCGACAAAGTGATGCTCAACATCAGCCGGTACGGCAACACCACAGCCGCCACCATCCCCCTCTGCCTCGCCGATTGGGAAGCCGAACTCAAAACCGGTGACAACCTCGTCCTCGCCGCCTTCGGCGGAGGCTTCACCTGCGGCGCCACGTATGTGAAGTGGGCCTATGACGGGACAGCGGTTGTCAGGGAAGCCGTACGATCAAACGCGATTGCTGAATAATGCCCACTGCCTACCTTTTCCCCGGCCAGGGAGCCCAATATCCCGGCATGGGGGCCGACCTCTACGCTGATTTTCCCGAGGCCCGCGCCCGTTTCGACGCGGCAAACGAACGCCTGGGCTTTGCCTTAACAGAAGTGATGTTTGGTGCTGAGGATCCCGATGCCAGCGCTGAGGCCCTTCGCCAAACCAATATTACCCAACCCGCGCTATACGTGCACAGCCTTGCGGTTATGGGTGTGCTGGAGCATGCCGGGCGGGTCCCGGATATGGCAGCAGGCCATAGTCTTGGAGAATACAGCGCCCTCGCCGCAGCGGGTGCCATTACCTTTGAACATGGCCTGCGGGTGGTAGCTGAGCGCGGCCGGTTGATGGCTGGGGCCGGCACCACGCGGCCCGGCACGATGGCTGCCATCCTCGGCATGGAGAATGAAGCCCTCGAAACCCTGTGTGCGTCCATCTCCGAGGCTCATACCCCCCTTGTGGTCCAGGCTGCGAACTATAATGCACCGGGACAGGTGGTGATTTCCGGTGATGTGACCGCCGTTGAAGCGGCAATGGAAGCGGCCCCCGAGGCCGGCGCACGGCGCGTCATTCCCCTCTCGGTCAGTGGGGCGTTTCACTCTCCGTTGATGGCCGAAGCACGGGCCGGGTTGGCCGAAGCCTTGTATGCCCTTCCCATTCAGCCCCCCCGTTGCCCCGTCTACCTCAACGTTACCGCCAAACCTACAACCGATCCGGAAGCCATCCGCACCGCCTTGCTTGATCAATTGACGGCTCCGGTACGTTGGGCTCAAACGCTGGAACAAATGCAGGCTGATGGCGCAGATGGTTTTGTCGAAGTTGGAGCAGGCAAGGTTCTCTCAGGCCTCGTCAAACGTACCCTCGGACGCACTGCCGCCACAATGCCCATTGGGACATCAGGGGACCTTCAGGCCCTTCTGGCGTAACATGCGTTTTTTACCAAACATCCTTCGATAATTCACCTTGACATTGTAGCCGAGAACTGTTAGGCTGTAGCCGTTTTTACAGCCGTGCCCTCGGCTGGTTTTCCGTCTTCTTCGTAATCATCCACCCTTATGGACGATATCCGAGCCCCCGAATCCACGCTACACCCCAAGCCTGTCCAGCAGGTCCCGGACGTAACCATCCTCTTTGCAGGAGATTCCGGCGATGGGATGCAGCTTACCGGCTCGCAATTTACCCTGGCCTCGGCAATGGCCTTCAATGACCTGGCAACCCTGCCAGACTTTCCCGCTGAAATCCGCGCGCCCACAGGCACCACCTATGGCGTGAGCGCCTTCCAGCTTCACTTCGGCTCGGTCAATATCCATACCCCCGGCGATGAAGTCGACATGCTGGTGGCCATGAACGCAGCCGCGCTGAAGGTGAATGTGAACCGGGTCCGGCAAGGGGGCACCATCATTGTCAATGTCAACGCTTTCGAAAAACGCGACCTGGACCTAGCGCGTTATGACCAGAATCCGCTGCTAGACAATTCCCTGGACGCTTACCGCCTGATCCGCGTCGAACTCACCAAGCTAACCCGCGAAGCCCTCAAGGATAGTGACCTGAGCTTCAAGGAAATTGATCGATGCAAAAACATGTTTGCACTCGGCTTGGCGCTCTGGCTGTATTCCCGCCCCGTCGAGCCGGTACTGGACTGGCTGAAAACCAAATTTGCGAAAAAGCCAACCATTCGTGATGCCAACATCCATGCCCTCAACAAAGGCATTCATTACGGCGAAACGACGGAAGCCTTTGAATACCGCTATGAGGTGGAACCGGCCAAACTCAAGCCCGGCCTGTACCGTTCCATTCAGGGGTCTCAAGCCCTCGCCCTGGGCCTGGTGGCCGCCAGCCAAAAAAGCGACACCCCCCTGTTTTACGGTTCGTACCCCATTACCCCGGCCTCGGACCTGCTCCACGAACTGAGCCGTTTCAAACAGTTCGACGTACGCACCTTCCAGGCCGAGGATGAAATTGCAGCCGTCGGCGCGGCAATTGGAGCGTGCTTCGGGGGCGTACTGGGGGTGTGTGGTACCAGTGGTCCCGGCGTGGCCCTCAAAGGCGAAGCCATCGGTCTGGCCATCATGACGGAGTTACCCCTCGTGGTGATTAACGTGCAACGGGCCGGCCCCAGCACGGGCATGCCAACGAAAACCGAGCAGAGCGACTTGCTGCAAGCCTATTACGGCCGCAACGGCGAGGCTCCGCTTTGCATCGTCGCACCGAACAGCCCCGGCGATTGTTTCTTCGCCGCCTATGAAGCCTGCCGTCTGGCTGTCAAGTACATGACACCGGTCATCCTGCTCTCGGACGGCTACCTCGGTAACGGCTCCGAACCGTGGCTCGTCCCGGACCTCGACGCCCTGAATGAATTCAAGGTAACGTATGCCACCGAAACCAACGACGAGCAAGACGGTGAGGCGGTCTTCCTGCCGTACATCCGGAATGAGGAAACCCTTGCACGCCCCTGGGCCAAACCGGGTACCCCGGGCCTCGAACATCGCCTTGGTGGCCTGGAGAAAGAGCATCAGACCGGCAACGTGGAGTACGATCCGCTGAACCACCAGTTCATGACCAAGCTCCGCGAAGCCAAGGTGGAACGGATCACCCAGGATATTCCGCCCCTTACCATCCAGGGCGATCCCGAAGGAAAACTCCTGCTCATCGGGTGGGGCTCGACGCGCGGCTCGATTGCACAGGCCGTGGAGCACGCACGGGCCAAAGGCCAATCCGTCAGTAGTATTCACCTGCGGCATTTGTCGCCGCTGCCGTCAGACCTCGGCGACATCTGCAGCCGCTTTGAACACCTTGTGGTGCCCGAACTCAACAACGGGCAGTTGGTCCGCATCCTGCGAGACAAGTACCTGCTCCCGTTCGAAGGCCTGAACAAGATTCAGGGCCAACCTTTTATGTCGAGCGAAATTGAACTGAAAATCGACGAAGTTTTGAGCCGATAATGCTGCCCCGTCAATCCCCGGCGCGGCCCATCCCTGCATACCATGGACGATAAACCCAAAGGACGCAAACCTTCTCTCCCCCCCGGCGCAAAAGCCAAAAAACCAGGCCGCCCACCGACGCGCCCCGGCAAACGCCCTTCCCTTCCGCCTAGTGCCAAAAGCATAGGCGGCGACGGTGCACCCGTACTGTCACGAAAGGACTTCAAATCGGACCAGGATGTCCGTTGGTGTCCGGGGTGTGGGGATTATGCCATCCTGGCACAGGTCCAACGTACACTGCCAGACTTGGGTGTCAAGAAGGAAAACGTGGTTTTCATCAGCGGTATCGGTTGCTCCAGCCGGTTCCCCTATTACATGAAGACCTACGGTATGCACTCGATCCATGGCCGTGCACCTACCATCGTGACCGGCCTGAAGGCAAGTCGGCCAGAATTGGATGTCTGGATGATTACGGGCGATGGGGATGCACTGTCCATCGGCGGTAACCACGTCATCCACCTGATGCGGCGCAACGTGAACATGCAGATGCTGCTGTTCAACAACCAGATTTACGGCCTCACCAAAGGCCAGTACAGCCCGACTTCAGAACTCGGCAAAATCACCAAAAGCACCCCCTACGGCTCCATCGACCATCCCTTCATCCCCGTCGCCCTCGTCCTCGGCGCCGATGCCACCTTCGTGGCCCGCACCATGGACCGGGACCCCAAGCACATGACAGCGATGATGAAACGCGCCCATGCCCACCGAGGCACCGGGTTCGTGGAGATCTACCAGAACTGCAACATTTTCAACGACGGGGCCTTCTCCGATTTTACGGAACGGGACACCAAACCGGCCCGGACGCTGTTCATGGAGCACGGCGAACCCCTGGTTTTTGACAAGGGCACCAAGGGCCTCCGCATGGATGGAATGCGCCTGGAAGTGATCGACCTCACCAAAGGAATCTATAGCATCGACGACTGCCTCGTGCACGACGAGACCAACAAAACCCTCGCGGTGATCCTGGCCCAGATGTTCTGGCAACCCGAAATGCCGCGCCCGTTCGGCGTGTTCTACCGTGAAGAACGCCCCACCTACGATGATCAGATGCAGGATCAAATCGACCGTGTGAAGGCCAAACGGGGTCCTGGCGACCTTAAAACCCTCGTCCAGGGTTTTGAGACCTGGACGATTGAATAACATCCCCTTGGGACATGGCACGACATGTCCCTACTGGCGGGTGAAACCTTCGCGGATGTAGCGGTTGGGTTCTTCGCCCAGCTTGCCGACCACGTATCGTGGCGGTGTGCCCCGAATGACCATGTATTGCCCGGATGCCTCCATACCGACCTCGTAGGTCCGGGTGGGTGGGCGGTGACGCTGCGTGGGTGTGGGCGGGCTACCACAGGTATTTAAGGTCCCTTCGTACGCAGCCGGTTGCAGGGTGAGCGTTGCCCCATCGAAGGCAAAACGACCGTGTTCATACGCCTTTACGGAGTTTTTACAGCCCATGTACGTGTGGCTGTAGTTATAGATTAGATCGTAGCTCCCATCCTCGCGTAACTCCAGAAAAAACCCGTGTCCGAGTTGGCCGTAGCTGACCTCACCGGTAATGAGATCCTCATAATTGGACCCCATTGGCACAGATATACCCTGCGTCCATTGCCCAATGAGGCGTTCCGGTGCAACAGGTGTGCGCTCGTTCAAGAGTTGTAACTGGGTATCGTAACTGTTGATGTCGAAGGTTCCTGAGCCATAGCCTGTCCAATCATTCACCGGGGCCTGGTATTGCGCCGGTCCTGGCCGCTCCAGAACGGCATACAGGAGGTTCGTCCCGTCCAGGGCTTCAAACCGGCTGGTGGGCGCGGCGAGCAGCGCCCCGAAGATCAGGTTTTGTGAGGGATCGTAGAGGCTCATCGCGGCCATTTTGGCCGGAATCCCGTCGATGGTACCTTCGAGCAGAACATACCCTTCACCTGCTGTTGCCGGAATGTGATCCAACACCTGAGCGTTGGTGACGAGGCCGCTCAGATAGGCCAGCATGGTTTCTGCAGTCCCCATGGTGGCGGGTTGGCTCAAGACCATGAGGGTTGGGCTGTCGGCAACGCCGGGGCGTTCATCCATACGCAAGACGGCTGCCGTTGGGGTTTGCTCAAACTGTACCGTCCATCCCGAGGGCACCAGATACCCGCTTTGCCCGGAGGGGTCCCGTTCCAGTACCGGCTGCTGTGCCGATAGCGTTGCCGCGGACATCATCAACACAGTCAAAAGAAACCATCCAAAACGAAACATAGGGACCAAAGGTTAAGGTGAAAATCCAGGCATTTACCCCCCTATCGCACAATCCACCCCAAAAGGGACAGGGTGCTCCCTCAAAAAAATGCCGTACCCCAATGTAGGGACATGGCATGCCATGTCCGTGGATGTGCCATATCCGCGGGCCCGGCTGTTGGTTTAAGGTTGGTGTATCAACGAAACCGTCCGTTCCAAATGACCGAGGCGAAGCCGCGCCAAATAAAGCCCTGGTGGTAAGCCGGCAGCCTCAAAAATAACCTCATGCGTACCAGGAACCTGTTCTTCCTCAGCCAAAACGGCCACAGGCCGGCCAAGCACATCGTAAACGGTCAGGTTGACCCGTTGCGGCCGGGGTAATTCGTAGCGGAGCGTAACGCGGTCGGTAAAAGGGTTGGGGTACGGCTGATGCAACAGGTACCGTTCTGGAGCAATATCGGCTGCCTTTTGCATCGGTTTGACGGGACAAGATGTAGAGATGAGGGCTTCATAGGCCACCCGCATCACATCGGCGTCTTCCTTGAGTTGCCAGATCGAATCCAGATGATCCTCGCCCTGGGACCAGATGACGGCAAACGCGATTTCTTCGGTCTTCCCCGGTTCAAGCGTACCCAGCTTCGAGGAAAGCACAAACCGTCGTTCTCCGGGCGGACTGCTCGAACCGGCATCGTCAATGTTCATCTCACTCCAGAAAGCCGGTGGATCAGCCGGGTACATGTAATCGACCACTCTTGGCCCGAAACAACGAGGGCAATCCGTGATGGGCACATCATCCCGCCACAGACCACGCAGGTAGCGGTAGGCGTCGTCTCCGCTGTCAGGGTTGCCTTGCACGGTGGCGTTGTTCTGGTGGACCAGAAACTTATCGGCCAGGGGACGATCTGGTAGGCGTTCGTGCCCGGCCCGGAGGAGCAAAACGCCCAGGGCAGGTGGTTTTGATCCGTAGCCGAGGATGGGTGGCTGCCGAACAGGGTTCAGGTTGTAATCATACGGCAGGGCATTATAGAAAAACCCCAGATTGCGGTTGGGGTCCGAGCCAGCATAGTCGTCGTTCGGGTTACCAAGACCGCTTTGCAGCCAGAGCCCCATCCAGGTTTCCTCCAGTGGTTCAGGACTGCGGTTGATGAGTTGATAGCGGTAGAAAGTCGTATACCGCAAGGCGGGCGGGGTAAAGGTCCCCCCATCGGCTCCGCAAATCTGGTTGGCGGCAAACGCCGTGGCCTGAATTTCCAGACCAATCGGCGGCGTATACGACCATGCATGTTCATTGCCCACATCATTCATCACCCACCACACGGTTTGATCCCCGATGAGTTTGGGCCGGTCGCCCCCTTTGAGGTTGTAGTTGCCGGAGATGCCATCGCCATCAATAACCGGCGCACCCCAGTCGACAGGCCAATAGACAAGGTCACGAGTCACATGACCGGTGTTTTCATAACGGACCAGGTCAGTACGTTTGATGCTGTAGAGTCGGTCGTAGGCTCGGCAGTATGCATGGGGCCGGTCCGGCATCGGGCCAGGGTACAGGTCCCATGCTTCTCCGAGCGTAGCCACCATGTGGAGTTGGCCGTCGCGTAGTCCGCCAAGCCAGAACCCAAGGGTATGCAGGGCATGCCGACCGCTTCCTTTGGGCACTTCATACCCCGGTCCGCTTGGCAAGGGTTGGATCCGTCTCGAATAATACCAGTTGGGCAGCGGAATAATACTGACTGGATCCTCGTCCGGCCACATCAGCGTAGAAAACAAGCTCCCATGATTATACAGCCGTGCGCTGACCTGATTGACATCAAGGTCCGCATACGCCCGGCCCGGCTCGCAAGTGCCAACGCCCTGTGCGAAACCTGATGCCCCAAGGCTAAAGAAAAGCGCGATGAAGAAAATGAACTTCATGGCATCCGCTGTGGTGTTGTGGTCTCTCTGGCGTGGGGATAAACTTAGCAAGCCGTCTACCCGAAGAAAAATCGATCTGGGCCGATCAGTACGGGACAAGGGCTGAATGGTTAGATGCCGGGCGTGACCGGCCGGGGGCAGGGCATTTAGCGATGCACTATAATCGGCTGAGCAGACAGACGTTGATGGCCCAGGTGCAGTTGTGCCCAATACACGCCGGGCGGCAAACCGGTGGTTTCCAGAACAACCTGATGGGTACCGGACCGTTGATGGGTTTGCGTGATGTTTTTTACGGCCCGGCCCAGCACATCATGAAGGGTCAACGTAATCCTGCCCTGCCGGGGAAGCGTATAGGAAAGGGTGGTGCTGCCAGAAACCGGATTGGGATAGACCGGATGCAGAACGGCGCTGTCTGGATCGGGGAGTTCCGTCTCATCAGACAGGAATAGTCCTCCATCGGGGAAAGCCCAAATGAGCGATATCTCGGTCTTGAGCATCCGCACAGATTCGAAACGGTCTGCGCCCTGTACCCAGAGCATCGCCAGTAAAATAACTTGCTCATCGCCGGGGGCCATGGTGAAGGGGCCGGTGGACATCACCATGCGCCGGTTGCCGGGGATGTTACGGGAATTAAAGGCTCCGGTGGTGTTCTCCTCGCTCCAGAACGCGGGAGGATCACCGGGATACAGGAACGGCACCCCCGGCGTCTGACCCGTAAAGTTGCCCCCGGTGCCTCGGGGCAACATCGGCAAGCCGTCCAGCCACAATCCTTGCAGGTAGCGATAAATCTCCACGCTGGTTTTCGGGTTGCCCTGGACGGTATCGTTGTCTTCATAGGCCAGAAACCGGGTCATGGGAAGCCGCTCATCATCTTCATCCACATCCCCATCTGCATCATTGTCGATGCCATCCGCGTTGACCAGCGGGCCTTGCTGAAACACCACACCGAGGGCCGGCGGACGCGTGCCGTAGCCGCCGTCGTCAAAGTCGGTGCCGTTCCAGATGTAAGCCATGGTGCGGAGGGTATCAGAGCCGACATAGTCGTCGTTGGGGTTGCCGAGGTCGGCATCGGCCCAGAGGCCGAACCAGAGGTCGGTGAGGTGGTGCCCACCTTTGTTGAGGAGCCGGTAGCGGTAAGCTGTGGTATTCCCATAGGGAGGCATACTATTTTTGGCGAAGACCGTAGCCTGTAGTTCCATACCCAAAGCCGGTGCGCCCGACCAGCCGTGGCTGTTGCCCCGGTCATTCATCACCCACCAGAGGGTCTGATCGCCCAGGATTCCAGGCAGATCGTTGCCTGCCAGGTTGTAATTGTTGGGGTTTCCATCCCCGTCGATGACCTCGGCCCCCAGTTCCCACGGCCATTCAAGCATATCCCGTGTGGCAATGCCGGTTTGCCGGTAACGCTCAATGTCCCGGATGGAGATGTTGTAGATGCGATCAAACGCGCTGCAATCCGCGGGGGGGTTGCCGTTTTCGTCCAGGGGGCCGGGATAGAATTCGTAGGGGCCATCGGTGGAAGCCGCCATATGCAATACCCCATCGGCCAGGCCCCCGATCCACAGCCCCGCGCTTCGGATGGCGTTTTTGCCGCTGCCGCGCGGGACCTCATACACGGCGGCTCCGCCCTTAGAGAACAGTCCGCCGGTATTGTAGATGCGCGCCCGTACGTTCCCTATGTTGAGGTCTTCAAAGGCGATGCCGGTTCGGCAGGTGCCGGTTTGGGCCTCAACGACAAGAGGGATACACAGCAATAAGAAGAGTCCCGTTCGATACCACATGGAGGCTCGAACGGACATGATGGAAATCAGGTTTCAAAGGATGCCACACCCCAACGCAGGGAACGCTCAAGGGTGGCGAATCATTCGTAATGTGCGTTCCAGGTACCCCAGCCGAAGCCGGGCGAGGTAGAGCCCGGACGGGAGACCGGTGGCGTCAAAATCAAACGCATAGCTTCCGGCTGATTGGTGTGCATCAACGAGCGTACGGATGGGCCGACCGAGGACATCGTAGACGGTCAGGTGGACGGGCCGGTCTTGCGGCAGGTCGTACTGGATGGTGGTGCGTGTAGCGAAGGGGTTCGGGTAGTTGTGATAGACTAGATACCGCTCCGGTGCATCCGCTATCCGGTGATCAACCGAAGCGTCCGGTTTGAGCAGGCCAGCGGCTACCGCCTCGTGCAGCACGTGGACCCCGGCCTTGAGCTTGTAGACCGAATCCAGGCGGTCTTGGCCTCGTGCCCACACGATTGCTACCAGGATTTCCTGCTGCTCGCCAGGCACCATCCGAAACGGGCCGCTTGTGGTCACTCCCCAACGATACCCTCCGACCCCTTCGGGGCCATGCCCGGAGGGGTTCTCTTCACTCCAAAAGTCCGGCGGATTTCCTGAAAACATAAACCGGGTAGGCGTATTTGAGAACCCGCGCCCCCTTCCGCCGTAGGTGATTGGTACGCCATCCAGCCATCGGTTTTGCATGTACCCATAGGCATGTTCCATTTGGGAAGGGTGTCCCTGCACATTGTTGGTGCCCTTGAAATGCATGGCAAATGCAGACAGGCCCAGATGTTCATCCGCCTCATCGATACGTCCATCCCGGTCATTATCCCGGCCGTCCTGAGGGACCTTTGGGCCTTTAAGCACTACAGTACCAATGGCCGGAGGAGCCATACCGTACTGGGTATCCTCCTCTCGTCCGTTGTAGACAAACGTAAGGTGCAGCGTACTATCCGACCCAACGAAGTCGTCGTTCCGCCCACCCAGATTGACTTCCGTCCAAAGTCCAAAATACAGATCCTCTAACGGCGCATTGCCCCTGTACGTCAGGCGGTATCGGTAAAAAGTGGTGTGTTGCAGCAGCGGATCGAGGGCATTTTGGTAGCTGCGCCGGTCGAAGGCAAAGGCCGTGACCTTAACTTCCATACCCATCGGCAACACGTGCGAGTTAAACCACCACGGATCCTTGCCACGATCATTCATCACCCACCATACCATCTGATCGCCCATCAGCTCAGGACGGTCACCGCCTTCGAGGTTGTAATTATCCACCACCCCATCGCCATCTACCACAGGTGCGCCCAGGTCCCAGGGCCATTCTGCCAGGTCGGGTGTGGCTTCTCCTGTGGCGTTGTAGCGTTCGATGTCTCGCCGATCAATTTTGAAGAGTCGGTCATAGGGTTGGCAATCGGCCGGTGGGTTGCCGAAAACGTCTAAAGGCCCCGGCCACCATGCGGGGTAATAATCAGAAGCTGCGATGCGCAACTCACCATCTACTCGGCCGCCCATCCAGAGCATTTGCCAGGAGGTTGCATTGATGGAGTCCCGCTTGGGCACCTGATATATCTCATGCCTCCCCTTCCCGAAGAGGCGGCCGGTGTTGGTGAGCCATGCCCGCACATTGTTTACATCAAGGGCTGTACCAGCCTGACCGACGTCACAATCGCTGATGGGCTGTGCCGAGACCATATTAGAGAACAGTAGTACAAATAAAAGTATGCGATGGTACATGATCATGGTATGCGTAACATGGGGAGGGTGCGTTCCAAATGCCCTAGCCGAAGCCGGGCGAGGTAGAGCCCGGACGGGAGGCCGGTGGCATCAAAATCAACCGCATAGCTACCGGCTGATTGGTGCCCATCAACCAGCGTGCGGATGGGCCGGCCGAGGACGTCGTAGACGGTTAGGTGGACGGGCCGGTCTTGCGGCAGGTCATACTCGATGGTGGTGCGCGTGGCGAAGGGGTTGGGGTAGTTGCGGTAAACGATGTACCTGTCCGGGGGCTCAGGCAAGGCCGGGGCTGCTGAAAGTGCAGGGGACTCATCCGGTACAATGCAGAGGCCATGTTCAACCCAGGAGAACATGCGGGCAACATCTGCCTTGAGTTTGTAAACGGACTCAAATCGATTGCTGCCCTGTGCCCACACAACGGCCACGACGAAGTCCTGTGTTTCACCCGGCTCCATACGAAACGGCCCCATGGCCATCAGAAAACGCCGGTCGGCCGGGGTGCGGCGGGTGCCTTGTCCGTCGTAGTTTTCCTCGCTCCAGAATTCCGGGGGATTCCCCGGAAACATAAACGGAAAAGGAGTATCCGAAAACGCAATGCCAGAGCCGCCATAGGTCTGTGGCCTGCCATCACGCCACAGGCCCTGTAGGTAGCGGTAAGCATCTGCTCCTGAATCGGGATCGCCGTCGATGGTAGAATCGCTGTTGTAGGCTTTGAACATCGACATCCCCATACGTTCTCCGGCTTCATCTACAATGCCGTTTCGGTTGTTGTCGATGCCATCATCTTCGGCCCGTAGACCTTCGAACAAACTGAAACCGATGGCTGGCGGCCGGTCTCCGTAGCCCCCACTGGACCCATCGAGATCATCCCCATTCCAGGTATAGCCCATGTGGAGGGTGGTGTCTGCCCCCACGTAGTCATCGCTAGCATCGCCGAGATCAGCATCTACCCAGACGCCGAGGCGCGCATCTTCAAGCGGCGAATCGCCCCGGTACGTCATTTTGTACCGATAGAAGGTGGTGTTCCAGAGCGGATTGCGCGCCGCCACCTTGAAAGCAAACGCCGTCACCTGCATCTCCAGGCCGATGGGTTCAGTCAAAGACCAACTGTGGACGTTGCCCCGGTCATTCATCACCCACCACACCATCTGATCTCCAAACAACAGGGGCCGGTCTCCACCATGCAGGTTGTAATTGTCCAGGTTGCCATCACCGTCTTGCACCGGTGCCCCCAGGTGGACGGGCCATTCGGCCAGATCGTCCGTAGCCTCACCAGTTTCTTCGTAGGTCTTAAAATCCTCCCGGCTCACCTTGTACATCCGGTCGTAATCGGTGCAGTCCAATGGCGGAGACCCCAGTGAATCCAGCGGACCCGGCCACCACTCCCAGGGACCATAGTCTGAGGCCGTAATGCGCAGTGCGCCGTCAACCAGGCCTGCAATCCAGAGGGTGTTCGCGAAAACGGCGTTCGCCTGGGCCTCCTTGGGCACCGTGTAGATATTGCCGGCCCCTTTCCAGAACAAACCACCGGTGTTGTAAAGCCGGGCGCGGACATTGTTGACGTCAAGATCTTTGCTGGCTGTGCCCGGACTGCAGGTGCCCGTCGTTTGTGCAAGGCTCAAACCGGGCAAAAGGAGTAAGAGAAAAAAGTAGCGATGGTTCATGGGCGTGCGGCAACTCCCGAGGCCGGAGGCCGAGGGAGCAGGTGCCTTTTTTAAGGGTGGCGAATCATGCGTAATGTGCGTTCCAGATATCCGAGCCGAAGCCGGGCGAGGTAGAACCCGGGCGAGAGGCCGGTGGCGTCAAAATCAAACGCGTAGCTACCGGCCGATTGGTGTGCATCAACCAACGTGCGGATGGGCCGACCGAGGACATCGTAGACGGCCAAATGTACCGGCTGGTCTTGCGGCAGATCGTACTGGATGGTCGTGCGTGTGGCAAAGGGGTTGGGGTAGTTCCGGTAGAGAATGTACCGGTCCGGCGGTTCGGGTGGAGCCGGGGCGGCCAGAAAGGCGGGCTGTTCCTCTGGGATAAGGCATTGGGCGGTACTGTTGAAGATATGCAAGCCCGCTACATCGGCCTTTAGTTTATAAACGGAGCGATACCGGTCCTGCCCCTGGGCCCACACAATACCGACAAGAATATCCTGTATGTCTCCCGGCTCCATCCGAAAGGGGCCAGTTGCCATGATGAAGCGGCGGTCTGCCGGTGTATTGCGGCTCCCGGCATTGTCTGTGTTTTCCTCGCTCCAAAATGCGGGTGGATTACCCGAAAACATAAAACGCGTTGGCTCCTCTGAAAACCCTCGTCCACTCCCACCGTAGGTAACGGAAAAATCATCACGCCATAATGCACGCAAAAAGCGATACGCATCATCACCACTGTCCGGGTTACCCTGTACCGTGGCATCGCTGTTGTAATAGATAAAACTGGACATCCCCTGACGTTCACCTTGCTCGTCAACGATGCCGTCGCGGTCATTGTCCAACCCATCCGGGTCGATGGTGGGGCCTTGCAGAATAACATTGCCGAGGGCCGGAGGCTTATCTCCATACCCACCACCAGACCCATCAAAATCATCGCCGTTCCAAACGTAGCCCATGTGCAGCGTACTGTCGGAGCCTACGTAATCGTCGCCTGCATCTCCGAGGTCAGGATCGTTCCACAGACCGAAGTAGGCGTCTTCCCAGGGAGCACGGCCTTTGTAGATCAGCCGGTAGCGGTAAAATGTGGTGTGCGCTAACACCGGATCAACAGGACTCGTGTAGGGTCCTCCTTTGAACGAAAAGGCCGTCACCTGCATTTCCAGACCGATGGGTTCAGACAAAGACCAACCGTGCTCGTTGCCCCGGTCATTCATCACCCACCACACCATCTGATCTCCAAACAGCAGGGGCCGGTCTCCCCTTTGGAGGTCATAGTTTTCAGGGTCTCCATCGCCGTCTTGTACCGGTGCCCCTAGGTGGACGGGCCATTCGGTCAGGTCTTCCGTAGCTTCGCCCGTCTCATCGTACACCTTGAAGTCCTCCCGGCTCACCTTGTACATCCGGTCGTAATCGGCACAGTCCAACGGGGGGTACCCCAGCGAATCAAGCGGACCCGGCCACCACTCCCAGGGGCCATAGTCTGAGGCCGTTATGCGCAGTGCGCCGTCAACCATGCCTGCAATCCAGAGGTTGTGCGCGAATATGGCGTTGGCCTGGGCCTCCTTCGGCACCGTGTAGATATTGCCGGCCCCTTTCCAGAACAGGCCACCCGTATTGTAGAGCCGGGCGCGGACATTGTTGACGTCGAGGTCCTTGCTGGCTGTGCCCGGACTGCAGGTGCCTGTCGTTTGGGCAAGGCTCCATTGAGGGAGGAAAAGCAGAAGAAAAAGGTAGCGATACATCATAAGTGTGCAGCAATTCCCGAGGCCTCTGCCATCCAGAAGGAGGCCCCTCTCTACGCTCGGGAGCAGGTGCCTGGTTTAAGGGTTGACATTGTCCTGTACCAAAGAGAAGCGTAAAGGTCAAAAAAAACGCGCCAGGACCGATGAACGGTGCCCGTCGTATAACCTGATGCAACCCTGTGTACCGATGTCCTCTACCCCTGAACAAACCGCTATTACCCGCCTCCTCCGTCGGCACAGCAACGGGGACGAGGAGGCTATGGGGGAACTCATGCCGATGGTCTATGACCACCTCTCCCATCTGGCCCGGCACTACCTGGCCCGCGAGCGTAACAACCACACCCTGGACACCCGTGCGCTGGTCCACGAGGCATACTACCGGCTTGTAGATGCCCCCCAAATCAACTGGCAGGACCGTCAACATTTCTACGTCACCGCCGCCCGAGCCATGCGCCGTATCCTGTGTGATCATGCCCGGCGGCACAAGGCAGACAAACGCGGCGGAGGCACCCCGGCCTTTACCCTTACCAACCTGAATGCCCTCAAGGATGAAGGCGCCTTCGCAGGAGATGACCATGCCGACCTGATCCTGTCCGTCGACCGCGCCCTGGAACACCTGGAACAACAAGACCCGGAGATGGCCCGGCTGGTGGAATTGCGCTTTTTCTACGGCCTCACCATTCCCGAAACGGCGGAGGTGCTGGGGGTCTCGGCCCGGACGGTCAACCGGGATTGGCAAATCGCCCGAGGCTTCCTCCATTGGCAATTGGAAGAATTACGAGAGAATTGAATGCGCCGCGACTGACCCCTCCAGGATCGCGCCCATTGAAAATGGTCAAGGCCCGGACGGGCGATCCTTGTGATCGCCCCGATCTTCGGATGGCTCTGCGCGTGTCATCCCGCTGCCCACAAAATACCCGGCACCACCCCCGTCAAATCCTCAACCCCGGCAAAAGCCGATGCGTTTTTGCCATACGCGATCAACGGCACCAGATTTCGGGTATGGGATTTGGTCGACAGGTCTTCGAGGTTGCCGTGGTCGCTGGTGATCAGGAGCAGATGACGAGCTGGATCAAAATCACCCAGAACACCGGCAAAAAACCGATCCAATGCATGCAGGATATGCCGGGCCTGGGTCAGATCCTGCGCATGACCGGCCTTGTCCGTCCGGTAATATTCGAACAGTGTAAAGGTATGGGCATCGGCTATCCGCACCAACCGCCGACCGGCCTCAGCCTCTGTGACCGGCTGCCACGTAGCATCTTGTTCCGGCCACCCGGCTCCTGTGAGGTCTGAACTCACGGCGCGGCCGGCCTTTAGATCGGAAGTGCGCCGGAGCGGGACTTCTGCCGTGGTGCAGCACAGCGTCGTGACCGTCCACCGGTTGCGCCGCCTCACCCATTCAAAAAACCGTTGTGGATAGGCATTGGCAAATGCAACAGGCAGGCCGCGCTCTTTGAGTTGCAAAAAGATATTATGTTCAGCAATAACAGGTTTGGATGTGGAATAGGGAAACGGGCCGAAGTGCCGACCGGCACGCTCGGCGCAGTTGATGCCGGTAAACAAGGTGGCCTGGCCGGTCCCGCTCTGGGGTAAACCCGGCAGCCCGAGGTTGGCATCAATGCCTTTGACAACATGCGAGGGATGGTCCTGAGGTTTCCAGTCGTTCGTCCACGGCTGATTCCCAGCCAGTTTAGCCAACGTCGGAAATATATCGGACAATAGTGGATTATCGGCAGGATCTGTTCCGCCTAACCCAACGCCATCCAGAAACACCATCAGAATGTGTGTCATGGGAGTTTCGCCGCGGTCAGGATCCAGTCGAAATCCACAGCCTCCCGAACCGGGTGGACACGTTCCGGCAAAGGATGCGCCTCGGCGGCCACACCGAAGACCGGACGGTGATGTTCCAGGGCCCACTCCAGGGCATGCCACTCCGGGGTATGCGGCTCAGGCTCAAAGAAGACGACAGCCGAGGCCAGCGCCGTTTCCAGCAGCGCCCGCTCCCGGTCGTCGTGGGCAAAGGGGCCATGCTGGACCTGAAAAGACGACACAAAAAGGCCACCGGCTTTCACCCCAGTACTGATGTGAGGCCGTAGATCAGGCTTCACCCTGGCAAGGCCGGTAGAGGCCACCATCATGGACGGATGCGGTGTCGGCGACGTCGCACAGATACGATGCACGACAACGTCAAATCCATGCACGGCCCCGGCTACTGGCGTGATGTCATGCGTCATGAGGTGCCGTACAAGGTCCTGTGCCAACTCGAATGTGGGTGGCGTAAGCGGAGGTTGTGCCAGGAGGGCGACCGACGGCTGGGTAAGCAAGACCGTATGCCCATAGGCGTACAGCAGAAGCGGGCATTCCGCTGGCTTGAGGGCTTCGAAACCTATGGGCCAATGCAGATGATTTCGGGCCAATACCTGAATTTGGCGTTTCGTGTAACTTTCGAGGGTGTTGCGTGCGGCATCCATGCGGGCCGTCATGGCTCCCTCATCCCGTAATTGCTTTGCCAATTGTTCGGCACGAGGCACACCTTTAATACGCAGATAGACCTGTTCCTGTGGATACCGGAGTAAATCCGGATAGGTGGGAAACTGAGACAGAATGCGCCCGGCCGTTACCCGACCGACCCCTTCCATTTGCTCCAGGGCAAAGGTAAATAAGGGAGAAGATGCATCCATGACAGCTTATTGCGTAATTACTTCGTGAACTTAAAGTTTCGTATTTTCTATCGTGAGTCGCTACGCTCATTTCATGTTATATAACCAATGGTTCGGACATATTTAGGTCGCATGGGCCGCTTCGTTTAGGCAGCCATACGACCAATGTCAATTATCTTACGTATTCGCGGGTGACTTAGATCAAACTCAGCTTCTAAGCCCAGTTCTTTCAAAAGCTGTTCTACCAAATACCGATACAATGTGTAAGACCCGTAAACGCAGTATTGATTATATAATTATAAGCAGATTTACGCAATACGCAATACTTTACCGGCGCAACCTTTGGAAATTACATAACGTGTCCTATACTACCGCAAAACTGGCAAAACACCATGCCCAGCATTCAGATCGGCGACGAAGCCCCCGACTTTACCCGCCCCACCCACACGGGAGAGACGCTTACCCTTTCCAACGCCCTCCTTTATGCATCCCCATGCTGAACTGATCATCCGCTTCTACACCCACTTCCAACAGCGGGACCATGCCGGTATGATTGCCTGCTACCACCCGAACATTCACTTCACCGATCCCGTCTTCGACCTCCATGGCCCCGATGCCGGTGCGATGTGGCACATGCTCTGTACCCGCGGCAAAGACCTTGATCTTTCCTTCTCGAACATTCACGCCGACGATGCTTCAGGCCGCGCCCACTGGGAGGCCCGTTACACCTTCAGCACGACTGGCCGCAAGGTACACAACATCATCGATGCCACGTTCACCTTTGAGGACGACTTGATTCTGCGCCACCAGGACCACTTCGATTTCTGGCGCTGGAGCCGCATGGCCCTCGGCACCCCTGGCCTGCTCCTCGGCTGGACCCCCATGCTGAAACGCAAGATGCGGAGTACGGCCACAGCCGGATTAAAAACCTTCATGGCAAAGTAACCCCCTCAACCTGAAGGTATCCGTTCTCGAGCGCATATTCAGATCTGGGTTTCACCCGCTGAAGCGGAAGCAACGAGCCGGATAACCTGATCTCACTCTGGAACGTGCACCACGATGATGTACACCGATTAAAGACTCGTCTACATTCGATCTTTGGCTGCAAGAGGACTGCAAGTCATAACTCGGCACGTACTGGTACTATCACTTTCAACACAGATGCATAAGATGTGGCCCCTACGGGATTCGAACCTGTGACCTCTCGCGTGTGAGGCGAGCGCTCTAAACCACTGAGCTAAGGGGCCAGAAATACTGGTGATTGGATATCGGTGATTGGTAATTTGGAGCTACGAAAAATGTCAATCCTCATTTATCGGCTGGCGTGAGCGGTTTGATAGAGGGAGTCGAGAGAAGTGGAAGCTTCTGGCTGGGGGGTGTGCCAACGCGGGGTGAAGCGCATGGCCGATTGCATCAGGGCGGGACTGACTGTAGCGCGGTGCTGACCGGGAAGCGGGGGGTGATCCTGGGTAAACTTCAGGGAGCGGGCAACTTCATTTGTGCTGGAGGCAGTTTCAGGGGTCCAGTTTAGGCCGAGACGAGAAGAGGTCTGGTAATGAGTCACCTTGGCAGGAGCAGACGCAGAGACAGCGGGGGCTTGCCCGGTGTAGGTGGTGCTGGCCACCAAAACAATCAACAAGGCCGAAACGGCGAAGGTCAATACGTGAAGGGGCGGAGTCCAGTCGTTGAGCAATGGGGGGCGCTCGCGAAGCATTTCGCAGGCCAATTCTTCGTGGAGGCGGGCTTCGAAACCGACCGGAGCCTTACATCGGCACTGGTCGCCTAGTCGGCAGAGGGCGCTGCGAAGGCCGCGGAGGTATATGACCTGTGCCGCTGCGTCCGGGTGCTGGTCCAGCAGCTCCTCGAACGCCGCCTGGACCGATGGGTCCATCGTACCGTCGACGTATTCGACGAGGTACGCTTCCATCTCAGCATCGTCAAAATAGTATTGCTCCGGCATAGGCAGGATGTGCTTGGGTTCACAAGAATACCGAGGGATAAACGGGGATTTCATCTCCCTGTTTCGCAATCCTGGTCAAGATTCCCATGCTGATCGGCACAAGGCGAGCACCAGGTTGCGCAACAGCCGTATATAAAACAGGCCGGCAAGCGTCGAAACCTGTCGGCCCGGTTTTAGGTTCCCAGCACCGCTAGGATTGTTGCGGCGCGTAAATGTCTTTGAGCAGAGCCTGGAGTTTGGTCCGGCCCCGGTTGATCCGGCTTTTCACCGTCCCCATCGGGAGGCCCGTGATTTCGGCAATCTCTTCGTAAGCCAGTTGCTGAATATCTCGCAACACGACCACTTCCCGAAACTCTTCCGGAATCTGTTTGAGGGCATCCTGAATGTAGCGGTCCTGAATCACGCTTTCGGTGTGCCGGTCCGGCGAGAAGGTTTCGTCTGGGATTTCGACTTCGTACTCCTCTTCATCGCGGTTGACCGATTGCAGGGAGTACAACCGGCGGCGCTTGCGCTTGCGGTATTCCGAGCGTGCCAGGTTACCAGCAATGGTGTAGAGCCACGTGGAGTACTTGGCAATCCGGCGGTATGAATGCCGGTTGCGATACACCCGCAGGAAGGTCTCCTGCAACAGGTCCTCGCACTCTTTCATGTCCCCGAGGAACCGGTAGATGTAGTTGGTCAAGGGATCTTTGTACCGGCTCACCAGAATGTCAAATGCTTCGACGACCCCTGCCTGGAATTGCGACATCAAGTCTTCGTCGCTCATCTGGGCAAGCGCCTCGTAGTGCTTGTTCGCGGTATAGGGCCGATCATTCCCTTTAATCCCGCTCACCTTCTTCACCACCTTGATGGTGTTCGGCTTGCTTGTGGTTTGGGTCATTATAACTCCTATGTATTTAAAACAGACCCTTCGGCCTGCCGGAAGCCGGTGCGCTTGCAACACACCCGCATTCCTAATCAATTACGGCATCAGCCGCCGTAACATCAATGCAAGTATCAATACTTCATCGTATTTCTGTCCACCTTTCAGCGCATAATCCGCCGAAAGCAAGGCCCCAAAGGCCCGCTCCAGCGCCGCTGGTGGATAGTGCCGCAGACTGGCCGTGTACTCCTTGATGAAGAACACCGGCACCCCAATGCGTGAGGCCATGGCCTGCTCAGGCACACGGCGCGTCTGACAGGCTGTCAGCTTTCTCAGTTTAACAAAGTACCCGGTCAAGACCGAGGTGATCATCAGGGCTTCGCCCCGTTTATTAGATGCACCTTGCAACATCCGTTCCATAATGCGCATTGCGTCATTGAAACGTACGCGACCGATGGCACGCTGCAACTCGAAGACGTTGTAGTTACGGGCATGCCCGCCCACGTCCAGTACATCCTCCCGGGTCAGTTCTTTCCGTTCCCCTGCGTAAGCAATCAATTTGTCTATTTCCAGCGCAGCCGTGCGCAGGTTGGTACCCGTCAGGGCCGCCAGCATCTGGACCGCATCCGGCTTGATCCGGCACCCCAACGATTGTATCCGCTTCTTAATCCACCCCGGCACCTGCCGGTCGTAGAGCGGCTTGAAGAAGGCGCTTTCCGCGTGTTTCTTGAGTGCACGGTACGGATGGGCCGATAAATTCGGTTTCGCCCGGCACATCAAGAACACCAAAGTCGACGGATTGGGCTGTTTGGCGTAGGCCGTAAACTTTGTATTCTGAGTCAGTTTTTCAAAATCCCGCACCACCACCACGCGCCGGTCGGCCATGAGGGGGTACTGGGCACATAAGGCCAAGACCGACTGTACATCGGCTTCGGCACCGTACACAATGTCCAGGTTGAAATCGCGCTCGTGTGGGGCCAGCGCATGCTCAATCAGGGTGGCTTGTAGGCTGTCCGAGAGAAACTGCTCTGCACCATAGACAAAGTACAACGGCTTAAAATTCCGATGGCGGAATGCCGTATCCAGTTGCTCGTATCGTTGGATGGTGTCTGCGGCCACCTGATGCCTCTTCCGGCGTTAATATACCAAGCGCGTTACTTAAACGCTACCCGGACTTGCGTTTATACAAAGAACACCCGGCGCCTATACCTTCAACGAAGCATGTGTGTGCCTTATTGTGTGACGGCAGGCATCCAGACGTTACGTGTCTTGCAAAAGATACAACGTTTGCCGTCATTTTGCTTTGAAAACCAACGTGAGCGGCACGCCTTCGTAGCCAAATTTTGCCCGCAGCTTGTTCTCCAAGTACCGCCGGTAGCTCTCTTTAATACCGGACGGATGGTTGCAGAAAAACGCAAACACCGGCACCCCTTCCCGCACCTGGGTCACATACTTGATCTTGATGTGATTGCCCCGGTATGCTGGCGGATGTCGTTCGGCAATGGCAGCCTGCATAGCCTCATTGAGCTTACTGGTCGGGATGCGTCGGGCACGCTCCTGGGCTACATCCAGCGCAGCATCCAGAACCCGGTGAATCCGCTGCTTGGTCAGGGCCGAGATGAACAATACCGGCACAAAATCCAGCGTCTTGAGCCGCTCCCGAATGGTCCGGGCATAATCCCGCGCAGTGTTGGTTTCCTTTTCAAGCAGGTCCCACTTGTTCACGGCAATCAACATGCCCTTTTTCATGGACTCGGCTTTCTTCAACACCTTGATGTCCTGGGCTTCCAGGCCAACCGTTGCATCAATCAATAACACCGCCACGTCACAATGCTGGATGGCCCGCTCGGTCCGAAGCAGGGCATAAAACTCAATGTTCTCCCGAATCCGGGCTTTGCGGCGTAATCCGGCCGTGTCTACCAATACCACATTCTGGCCGTGGTACTTCAGCGGAGAATCAATCGCATCGCGTGTGGTGCCACTGATCTCGGTCACAATCGACCGATCGCGCCCCAGCAAGGCATTCGTGAGAGACGACTTTCCAACGTTTGGACGCCCAATAAAAGCCACACGCACGACATCGTCCGGAGTATCGTCCGGCGGGTTTTCAGGAAGCATCTTGACCAGCGCATCCAGCAACTCACCTGTACCCGTTCCATTAATCGAGCTGATCGGGTACACATCCCCAATGCCCAATCCGTAGAACTCGGCTGCCGACCAACGCAGGTTGGCATTGTCGGCCTTGTTGGCCACCACCAGCACGGGCTTGTCTATACTGCGCAGCAGGGCCGCGACCTGCTCGTCCAGGTCTGTGATACCTGTGGTTACATCAACGACAAAGAGCAACGCATCCGTCTCCTCAATGGCGATGTGGACCTGCTCGCGGATGGCTGCCTCAAAACGGTCGGCGGAGCTGGGTACCAACCCGCCGGTATCCACCACATCGAACGCCACGCCGTTCCACTCGGCACTGCCGTAGACCCGGTCCCGGGTCACGCCCGGCTCATCATGTACGATGGCTTCCCTCGCTTCCGTGAGCCGGTTGTAAAAGGTGGATTTGCCGACGTTGGGCCGGCCTACTATCGCCACTAAGGGCATAAGGCTTGGGAATGACTATAACACTGAGAATTACCTGGATGACCAGAGATGATTGGTGATTTGTCATTGGGTGCCTGTCAATAACAAACGAGGCGCAGCCGACTCATGAAGTAAATCACCAATCATAATCAACAATAAGAACTATTCTACGCTAATGATGAACGGCACCTTCGTCGTCGACCAGTGCAGGTAGGCCTGGGCCGAATTGGCAGTCAGGTTTTCGAAGCCGTAGCGCAGCCATTCTGCGTGCGGGGCTTCCTCAGCGGCAACCGTCACGCGAAGGACATCATTACCGGCATCGTAGTCGTAGGCTCCCCATTGGTTGGCTACGCTGTTGAAGACCAGCGTCCACTCGCTTGCTCCCGGAACGGCAAAAAAACCATAGACCCCGGCGGGCAATGCCTCACCGTTAATGCTAACATCACCAGAAAAGGACATCACAGTGGCTTCGTTGGCCCCGGCCCGCCAAACCTTGCCATAGGCTTCGAGCCCACCGAATACCTCGCGGCCTTTCACAGCCGGGCTGCCATAGGTCACCGAGACAACATTGGTGCCGATGGTCTGGGATACCCCGGCGTTCGGACTGGCCCGCGGCTTGTCATTGGCCCGCGGCGGGACGTCGTCCTGCACCATGGCCGCCGCCGTGGTGTTATCCTGTGCCGTGGTTTGCTCGGAGCACGCCCCGATTACAAGCAAGGCAGCGCAACATAACGACCAAAATGTCATGCTTTTTTTCCAACTGGTTTTCATAGGATTCCTCATTGGGTTAAAGAGGGTGGTGTAGAAACGGGTGGATGCTATGCTTATACCCCGAATATACCTACCGATGGCCATTGATCCACCGGAAAAGTACAAGATCGGCTAGATGTAAAATTTTTAGCATCCAGATTACGAGAGGTACGCAGGAAAGATAAAAAAGGTTGCAGGTGGAGAATTATTGGTAATTGGTAATTTGTGATTGGTAATTTGTGATTGATAGGCACTAAATGACCAATCACCAATCTACGTGAAGCCGGTTCTCTGCAACTATTACCTGACGTACCGCTGCAACGCCAAGTGCAGCTTCTGCGACATCTGGGAAAAACCCTCCCCGATGATTGATCTGGCTACGGCCCAACGCAACCTGGACGACCTCAAGCGCCTCGGCGTACGCATCATTGACTTTACCGGCGGCGAACCGCTGTTACACCCCAACCTCGACCAACTCCTGAGGCTGGCCCGTGACCAGGGCTTCCTGACCACCGTGACCTCCAACGGCCTCCTCTACCCGAAACGTGCCGAAAAGCTGGCTGGGCTGGTCGATCTGCTCCACTTCTCGATTGATGCCGCAACCCCCGAGGCCCACAATGCCTCGCGCGGGGTGACGTGTTTTGACAAGGTCCTCGAATCCATTGAGGTGGCCCTGTCCCTCGGTGAACACCCAGATCTCATCTTTACGGTCACCAACGACAACGTCGACGATCTCGATGCCATCTACCACACCCTCACCCGGCCCAACAAGCTGGTGCTCCTGATCAATCCGCTGTTCGACTACAACGGCCTTGGGGGTCTCCTGGCCGACGATGTGATGCAGCGCGTGGCCACCTTTGCCCGTAAGCCCTATACCTACCTCAACCCAGCCTTCCTGACCCTGCGCCAGCGCGGTGGCAACGATCCCGAGGCTCCGGTCTGCAAAGCCGCCTCGACAACCATCGTAATCTCGCCCTTCGATGAACTCGTCCTCCCCTGCTACCATGCCGGACTTGAACGCTTGCCCATTAACGGTCAACTGTTCGACCTCTGGCACAGCGACCGCGTGGCGTGGCATCAAACCATGGAAGGCAGGCATGAAGCATGCCGGGGGTGTACCATCAACTGTTATTTCGAACCCAGTTTTGCCGTCTCACCGGGGAGCCGGTACTTCTGGGAAAGCCTGCCCTCAAAGATGCGTTACACCTGGACGAAATTCATCGTGCAACGCTTGCAAACCAAACTACGCGGCCCGCGGCGTGCCCTCCTCCCCGTCTTCGATGCATCCGCCGGGAATGACCACCGCGAACATCCCGCCCCTCCAGCCGTTCATGCGAGGTCTTCTTCCCCCCATCCAAGCAACGCCCACCATGAAAACGTTTGAAGCGCTTTTTGCGGAACTTCAGGAAAAAGCCGCCTCGGGCAATCCCAATTCCGGGACCGTCAAAGCCCTTGAACGCGGCTCCCACTACATCGGCAAGAAGCTCCTGGAGGAAGCGGGCGAAGTCTGGATGGCTGCCCGGTATGAAAGCCGCGAGGCCACCGCTATGGAAATCTCGCAACTGCTCTACCACGCGCAGGTGATGATGCTGGCCTGCGGATTGGAACTCAAAGACGTGTATCGACACCTGTAAAAAATGGTCAATGGTTAATGGTCGATTGTCAATGGTCAATGAAAAGACAAATTGACAATTGACAATTGACAATTGACAATCGACAATTCATGCTACAGATTGCTCTCCCAAACAAAGGGGCCCTGTCCGAAGATGCGGTGACGCTGGTCAAGGCGGCGGGGTATCATTGCCGGCGCTATGGCCGGGAACTGGTCGTGCGGGATGCTGAAAACAACGTCGAGTTTTTGTTTCTTCGACCACGGGATATTGCCATCTACGTCAGCAACGGCGTGCTGGACCTAGGCATTACCGGCCAGGACCTCGCCATCGACAGCCAGGCCAATGTGACGGAATTGCTTCCGCTTCACTTCGGCCGCTCGGCGTTTTATTATGCCGTCCCCCAAACCAGCACCCTTACCCCAGACCAGTTTACCGCGTCCCACCGGATTGCGACCTCCTTCCCGACCCTGGTGGCCCAGGATTTGGCCGAACGTAACCTGGATGCCCAGATTATCCGCCTGGATGGTGCGGTCGAGATTTCGATTCAACTGGGCGTAGCCGATGCCATTGCCGATGTGGTCCAGTCTGGTCGCACCCTGGATGAAGCCGGCCTCAAAAAAACGGGACCACCCATCCTGAAATCCGAAGCCGTACTTATCGCACGGGATGATCAACAAATCAAACGCCCCGATGTAATCCGGTTTGTCGAACGGCTCAACGGCATCGTTGTGGCCCGTGCGTTTGTGATGGTCGAATATGACATCCCCACCGCCCAGGTAGAAGCCGCGTGTGCCATCACCCCCGGCATTGAATCTCCGACCGTCGCGCCCCTGAGCCGGCCCGGCTGGAAGGCGGTCAAGGCGATGGCCCGGCGGCGCGATGTCAACCGCATCATGGATGATCTTGCCGCGTTGGGGGCCAAGGGCATCATTATTACCGATATTCGAACGTGTAGAATTTGATATCCGGGTTTCACGGACACAGCGTGCCGTGTCCCTACGTAATACCATCCTATGTCCTGCTTATGCGCTACCTTCTCGGCATCTTTCGTATCCTCGTAACCGTCCTTATTCTTGTGCCCGGTACGGTCCTGATCCTGATCCTTGGGTTGTTGCCCCTTCGGTACAAGGGCGCGCGGTGGTCGTCCTGGGTGGTGAACGGATTGTGTCGGCTGTTTTTTCCCATCTTCGGGATGAAACTCACCTGCAACGACCGGGAAGCCATCATCCAACATCACGGCCTGGTTTTTCCCAACCACGAATCCTACATCGACCCGATTCTGATGATGGCCGTCTGGCCGATGCGTTTTATGGGGATGGCCGAGGTGCGCTGGTGGCCGTTTATTGGTTGGATTGCGATGGCGATGGATACGGTCTTTGTGAAACGGCACGACAAGGCCCACCGCAAACAGGCCCGGCAGGAAGCCGCCGAGAAGCTGCGGGCGCGGACGTACCCCCCGCTGTCACTTTTTCCAGAAGGGGGCATCGGTGTGGGTGATGAATTGTTGCCGTTCCGATACGGAGCTTTTGAGATTGCGGCCGAGGTGTCCCTGCCCTTCATGCCGGCGGTCATTCACTACGACCGTTTCGATGTGATTGCCTGGTTCAAGGAGCCGTTGCTCGTGGCCGTTTGGCGGCTGGCCATCAATACCGATCCCATCAACGCGAAATTGGTGGTGCTTCCCGTCGTCACACCCCATCCAGAGGATGATCCGGCCGAATTGGCACGCGCTACAGCAACCGCCATCGATGAGACCTTCCAGGCCCTCGGTGGTGCCATCGGCCTGTCTGCTACAGACTCATCGCCTGCCCGATAAACAGCAGGGTACCCGTGTGCCGCTCGCGGATCATAAAGATGAAGGGCCGGTCTACACGCATCACAGGGCCAAGGCTTGTCACGTCTACAATCACCCCGGTTACTGCTGCAGCTTCAGTGCCCTCCTCATTGACCTCCACCACCGTCTTGTGCAGTACGTCGCTGATGTACAATTCCACATTGGGGTTGATGCGGCTGAAATCGGCCTCGCCGGGCGTAAACGCCACATCCATGCCCATTGCCGAAAGGGCCGCTTTGAGTGAAGTCTTATAGGCCAATTCAAACCGGGGTAGCCAGATCAAAACCTTTTGGGGCGTCAGACCGGCCTGCCACTGTGCCCATGCTTCGGGCGTGAGTTCCTCAATCACCGATGTCACCGTTTCGCCTTCGTTCGGCAAAAGTACCGTCATGCTATAGAGCGAGTCCCCGTAAGGCAATTCGATCATGCTGAAGCGATCGGTTTGCAGATACAGGAGGGTGGCCTCCTGATACATCAAGGGCACCTCAGACGAAGTGCCATCGGCATTGTAGAATGGGGCTGTCCGGGTTTCATCGGGATCGAATTGATAAAGCCACGTCCCTTGGAAATAGATGGCATTGACCAGAAGCATGACGGTGTCGGCACCGATCTCTTCGATCAGTTTGTTGATTTTGCCCTGCGTCTTTTCATCCACCCACTGGTTGATGATGTTGACTGCGCCAGGATCATTAAAATCCAGCGCGTCAATTTCTGCATCGAAGGTGGCCTGGTTGGTCTCCAGAAAATCAGCCTCGACCGCAAATCCCTGCCGGCTCCAGATCGCATTGGCAATTTGCAGGTTGACCTTCGGGTCCAGCGTGGTCAACAGGTCGATCAGTGTCCGGTAGGCGGCGTTGATTTCCGTTTCGGTGAGGCCGGTTTTTTCGAGGACAACATTGAACGCATCCAGGGTGGCTCCATCGGCCCCATTGCGCGTCATGCCCAGCGCCATCGACACACTGATAGGAGAGATAAAAATGTTCGAGTCCGGCGTGGCCGTGTGGAGGGCCTGCAACAGGTTCAGGCCGAAGCCATTGTCGGTGCGGACGATTTGTTGTTCGACCGTAGAAAGGTCCGGCAACGGTTGTTCATCAGCCGGGGCCGGATCGGAGCTGTCACAGCCCCACATACCGACCATCAGCAGCGAAAGCGCAAAGGCGCGAAGGAAATAAAATTGCATGATCATGGTCCTCTGAACAGGAACGAAGGTGGTAATTTTTATCGTTAATCACTTCGTTGCTCAGACAACCGTGGAGGTGGGTTTATTCCCCGCTTACTTTTCTTCTACCCCCACGTCTTTCAAGGCTTCCAGCTTGCCTGTAGGAATATCATCGGCCGCGCTTTCGACCTGATCCATGCTGACGTTGGTGCCCTCCAATTCAACGATAAACCGCTCCCCGACCAGGAAGTGAAGTTCGGCATCGGTGGAGCCGTTGCTGCGTTCCTCGAATTTCTGGAAGGCTTTGTAGCCTTTATACTCCGTGGTACGCTCATAGCCCTTGCTGCTGCGGCGGTTAAATTCCACGCCGAGCCACGTATAGCCCATCATGGCAAAGCCACGCATCGAGCCGGTATCGGTGATGCTGACCTTGAGCCGCGCGCCATCCTCACCCTTGAAACGGGCATTGGCCGTCGATACATTCATGCCCAGGGTACCGGTTTGCTCCCCTTCGCTTTCGACGAATTCCAGTCCATCTACCTCTTCCGGCAGCATGCCTTGTATTTCCTCGAAGTCGACGACCTTCGTGGTCGTGTTGCCAGACACGGCTTCCTGCATTTGTTGAAGTTGATCCTGAAGCGCCTGCATGCCACCGGCTATCCCATCCGGCGGGGTTTCTTCATCACCATCATCATTATTTGGGGTATTATTGTTCGGGGTATTGCTGTTGGACGAAAAGCTCGGCTCATCTTGTTCATCAGCCGGGGCATCACCGCCGCCACAGCCAATCATGAACAGGGGCAGAATGAGCAATAGGGTCCAGAGAGACGTGCGCATGGGATTGGGGGTTGATTGAAAAGAAGGGGCCGCAGAAGGGCCAAAACGATTCCATGTTTTTCAACATACGAATCGGCTTTGGGTGGTGCAAGGGGTGTTGTATGCCGAGGCATCCGAACATCGAGGCGACCACAAGGGTCGCCCGTCCGGGGTGTGGCTGTCATTATCGGATGCGGATACGTGTGTGACCTGCACGCCCTGGGGGGCGGCTATGCTTTTGCCCTATCTCGTCAGGTTGGGATTGTGTACCTTGTGGGTGGTTTGTCCCTTTTTCTGCTTCGATGTCTTTTATGCGTGTACTTGTTATTCTTGTGGTGACGGGCCTGTGTGCCGGCTGTGCCAGTTCGCTGACACCGCTGTACCGGGATTTTGAAATCGAACCCTCCAAAACCCCAGCCGCTACCGCCATCAATGCTGATGTCTACGACCGGATCGAACGCGCCCTGAATGAAGCCGGCTGGCAGATGATCAGTGGGCAAGCTGAGAATGTGGTAACCACGGACAGCAGGCAGTTCCGCAACTGGGGCATTTACAGCATCAAGGTATCGCTGGACGTTGTGCCACTTAACGACGAATTTGTGCGCCTGTATATCCACCCCTATCGACATTACTTCACCGGCAGCCGAAGCAAATTGGGGTTCCTGAGCAAGGGCCTGGGCCGCTCATTCCTCCCCAATCTTCGGGAGGCCTTTGCCAATGAGGGCCTCTACCCCGTTGGCACCCATATCGAACGCGACGAAGAAATGACCGGCGAACGCCCATCATAACCCGGACAGCTTCACCATCTGGCCGTTGTGCACACCGAATGTAGACGTGATGCGGTACAGGTACATCCCCGATGCCCAACCGGCACTCCGCAACACCACGCGGTGTTCACCCGATGGCAGCGTTCCCACCGCTTCGCCATACACCCGCTGCCCCAGCGCGTTATAGACCGTCAAGTGCACCGGTCCGGGGCGTGTCGTTTCAAAAACCAGGGTAGCGCGATCCGTAAACGGATTGGGATAAGAAGATGCTGAGACAAAAGCCCGGGGCACCTCGCCCGGTTTCGTATCGGCCGAGGTAGGCACAAAATCTTCCAGAATGGAAATCCCCAACACGCCACCGAACCACTTGCGGTTTTCAGCATCGACCACAACCGAAAGGATACGATTACCGATTAAATTATCGCTGCGCTGATACGTGTGCCATTGGAAACCGTCAAACCGCGAAACACCGCCAAAATGAGTACCGGCCCACACCGCACCTACCTGATCCACAGCCAGGCTGTTCACCCAGTCCCCCCCGAGGCTGTCTTGCGTCATATACGACGTCCACACACCCCCTTCGAACCGGCTCACCCCGGCCTGTGTACCAAACCAGACCGCGCCTGAAGGAGTGAACGCAACGGTTCGCACCCGCGGATCGACCAGGCCATCGGCTATCGTAAAAGGGGTCCACACGTCACCATCCAGCCGATAAACCGTACCCTGGGCAAAAGCCCAGACTTGCCCATCGTGGACGCTGGCATACACCCCTTGCACATTTTCCAGGGTCAGGGTGCGCCAGGTGGTGCCGTCCCATCGGCTGACATTTTGGTTCCCAGACACTACCCACACCTGGCCAACCCCGTCATGGGCCACGGATTGTACACGATTGCTCGGCAACCCGCTGTTGGTTGTGGTATAGGTCGTCCATGTGTTGTTCTGGTACCGGACGAGCCCCTGCTCGGTTGTGGCAACCCAAAGTGCACCGAGTACATCCAGGGTAATGTCGGTGACATCGGTCCCAAGCGGCACGGGGCTGTTCTCAGGCGTAAGGTGTTCCCAACCGGAGGGCGTGAGGCGTTCGAGCCCGGCCTGGGAAAGCACCCAGAGGGTTGTGTCTGGCCCCACGGCAAGGTCGCGGTAATCGGTTCCAGCCGGTCCTGGTGGCCGAAACGGTTTGAACGTCTGGCCGTCGAATTGCATCACCCCATCCGTCGTGCCGATCCATATCAGGTTACGGTCCGGGTGAACGGCCAGGGTACGGGTATTCGGGAAATTGAAATCAAAGCTGGGGATGATGTCGGGATACGATTGCCAGGTGGTGCCATCGAAGCGGCTCAGTCCGCTGACGGTCCCGAAATACAACGTCCCATCTGCGGCCAGACCTACACCGCTCGTGTAATCGGACAAAAGTTCAGAGGATGTGGTTAAAAGGGAGGTCCAGGTGGTGCCGTCGAAACGCACCAGACCGACATCCGGACTCTGGTCATCATCATTGCACCAGAACCAGACGTGGCCGGTTTGAGGATCCAATGCCCGTACATAAACGAAGCTCGACAATAACCCGCTGTTGTCTGGAGTAAAATTGAACCAATCCACCCCATTGAACCAGTCCACGCCATTCCCCCATACCCCGATCCAGACAGCCCCATCGGGATCGACCCGAATGGAGGTTACGAAGGCATCGGACAAGCCGGTATCGGCTGGGTCGTAGTGGGTCCAGGTTTCCCCGTCGTAGAAAAAGAGCCCCGCATCGTACGTCCCGATCCACATCCCCCCCCGCGGATCAGCAGCAAGGGCGGTTGTGAAATTGCTCGTCAGGCCACTGTTTTCGACGGTGAAAGTTTTCCAGGCCCCTTCATAAACCGATAGCCCTTGCGGGGTAGCCACCCAGACCCGCCCCTGTGTGTCCAGCGTGAGGTCCGTGATGGCATTGTCGGCGAGGCCGTCATTGACGCGGGTAAACACCTCGGTGCGGCCCGTGGCGAGATGCGTGCGGTACACCCCACCGCCGGATGTGCCGACCCACAGCACCTCGCCACTCGCAGCCAGATGCGTAGCGGCTCGGGTATACGTCAACTCCTGCCAGCGCAACTGGGCGGTCGTGCCCTGCACGGCGGCAAACATCAGGATACAAACAAGGGGCAAGAAGATTCGTCCCACTGTGGATCGCATGTAAAGTGGATAGGCCCTGTCTCCAACGCATCATCAGGTGGGTTGATTCCGTCGACGGACCGGGCCTTGCACGGTTAGACCCCTGCCGACGGGTTTTATTCCCGGCTCAGTTACCAAACAGTTTCTTAGATCAACACCAGCCGACGGGTAAATACGCTGGACCCGGCTTGCAGACGTGCGATGTACACACCGGGCGGCACCTGCCTGGGCCGCCAATCAACCCGATGCATACCCGTCCCGTACCGGCCAGTAACGACCACCGCGACCTCCCGACCGATCAGGTCATAGACTGCGAGGTGTACCGTCTCTGGCTCTGATAGTGAAAACGTGAGGGTGGTAGACCCACTAAAGGGGTTGGGATAATTGGGGGCGAAGGTCGGGGGCTTCGGCTGAACGGCATCTGTTTCGGCAGCCGTGGCCTTCGGGTTGGGTGGGATGAAACCGGCATTGATATCCGTCACGCCAAACCCTGCCACCGGCCCTCCGCCAATCACGAAGATGGTATCGGCTACAACAGCTGCGCCGATGCCATGACGCGGCATGGGCATCGGGGCCATGGTACGCCAGGTATCAGTGACCGGATCGTATTCTTCGACCTGTTCAAACACGCCCGGAAACGGAATGTTGAACGCCTCTCCGCCGAACACATAAAGTTTGCCGTGTAAGGATGCCGCTGTAAGCCCGCCGCGAGGCGTGGGCATATCGGCCAGCTTGCGCCAGGTATTGGTGGCTGGGCTATAGACTTCCAGCAGCGCGGTATTGCCTCCGTTTGGGGTACGCCCGCCCACCACATAGATGAGCGAGTCGATCACGGCAGCCGCCAGATGTTCGCGCCGTGACGGCATCGGGGCACGTGCTTCCCAGGTATTGGCGGCAGGATCATACCGCAGGTTGGTGTTTTGTACGCCACCGGTGGAGACCCCGCCAATGGCATAGATCTTGTCCTCCATCGAAACCACCACATGCGCACCATGTGCCCTTGGCATTGGAGCTTTTTCCACCCACCGTTGAGCAATTGGCTCGTAGGCCAGCACGCGGTTGGTCGGTAAGAACTGGTTGCCCTGATACCCGCCGATAATGTAGAACGTACCCCCAACGGCTGCTGCCCCGAGGTGGTGCATCGCAAACGGAAGCCGCACCAGGGCAGACCATGTGTTGGTCGCCGGGTCAAAGACCTCAACCTTGGTTGAAGCCCCGCCGGTTTCGAGTAGGCCACCGGGCACATACACCTTGCCACCCAGCACAGCATGGGGCATTTCCTGGCTGGCCGAAGGCAGGGCCTGCCGGGTCATCCATTGGCCCAGGTCCTGCGCCTGACCCAGCGTATATAACAGGCAGAGGGTTAAGGTCGTGCAAATCCCTTTCATGGTTGGCGTAGTGCGGGGCTTGTGGAGGTCTACTTCGTTAGTCGGCTTCGCCTCGTTTCTCGGCCTTTGGCCTCGGGATCTGGTGCATGCCCATAAGGTATGAGCCGTCCTTTTATGGAAGAAAGGGAAAAAGGAGACCCCGGTGCTAGTCCCACTTGGGGAGGTCGCAACCTTCCCGGCGGCGGCTGTCGGTCAGGTTGAGGATTTGCCAGCCGTCTTTGCCATTGACAAGCTGCATGGCATTCACACCACAGTGGCTGAACTGATCGCCAGCAAAAAAGGCATAGGGGACCCACGCGCTGGCGAGGTTATCATCCACACTGATTTCGACATCCCAGATGCGCTCGTCCCATACCTCGTCATGGGGCGTGCCGACCGCCGTGACGAACCGGTCGATGGACCCTTTGTGCAGGAACGGCCTGCCCTCCCGGAAGGCCGTGGTGTGCAGGTCGGCCGACGGGTGAAAAGCGGTGCGTACCATTGTGCTGTCTCCGGCGCGCATGCCGTCGAACAACTGATCAATGACGGTGCGAACCTCAGCTTCTGGGGTCTGGGCTTGGACCGTTTGGGGCGCGGCGGCACCGGCAAACAGAACCATCAAAACAAAAACGTTCTTTGACAATTTGTGTGATTTAGGCCGTCGCCATGAGAATGCGCAGCCGCATGTGCTCAAAGTTCGACAGACCAAACGAGATCCGTTTGAAATAGCGCAAATAGTTGTTCAAGCCCTCCGTGACAGCATTGCTGATCCTGAGCCTAGCATAGGCCGCAATCGGTTTGAACCAGTTGCGCAAGGTCTTAATGAAGCCATCAAGATAGCCATTGCCTACCGCCTCTGCCTGTGTGATCCAATGCTGCAACCGGGTCTGCAAGCTATGTGCCCCTGAGACAGCATCAAACAAGGCATTGAATTGGTTACGTAAGTCGTAGACCTGCGCCAAGAGCGGGGATTTGCACAAAGCGGCCTGAATATCACTTTGCTCCGAGGTGCTACAACGCTCCGGGCGCTTAAACAACATCCACTTGATCCCCTTGAAGACGGTCTCGTCTTTGTCTTCCCGACGCAAGTGCCGACGAAGCTGGTCAAGTACTTGATTCAACGCTTTGACTACATGAAAACGATCAATGACAATCACAGCATTCGAAAAACAGGTCTGCGCTACCTCATAGTACGGCTTCCACATATCGCAACTGACCCCCCGGATCTGCCGACAGAAAGCCGGACCAAGTGATTGAAAATGTTTCATTAAGGTCGCCTTCTTACGATCTGGCAAGACATCGAGTTGGGTGCCACGATCTAGGTCTGTCAACACACAAACAAAGTCGCCTTTGCCTTTACGATGGGCGATTTCATCAATGCCAAGCCGACGCACACGGGCATAGCGACTCGGCAGATCGAGTTGTTCTTCGGCCATCTGGTAGTACAAGCGCTCAACGGTCTTATGACTCAAATTGACGAGGGCTGCCACTTCGGTAAAAGGCTGTTTGGCACATAAGAGAAAGATCCATTTAGCCTGACGGCGTGTATACGTTTTTCCAGGCATGATCCAATCCGGCGTCGCTGTGAAGTAGCGCTGGCACTGTGGACAGACCAACTGCGGAATACGAAGATGGAGCCAGACTTCTTTGCCCGAGATGCTCAGGTCCTGCACCTGGCGATCATCATACTGATTGACCGTGGCCGTTTCTTGACCACAGCGCGGACAAGGTTGTGGCGCAACGGCAACGTCTGCATAGATGGTGATGCGTTGACTGGCGGTATGTACATTGGTGACCTTAAGCCGAGCTAGGGCCAGCAGGTCTTGGTAGAAAAGCTGCGTATTCATAGGATCAAACTACTACCACCACACAAATTGTCAAAGAACCAACAAAAACAGGGAATAGACGGGCAAAAGACATGGGGATAGGGTAAAAGGGTTGGTAGATAAACAAATCACAGCGTGGTACGGGATGACCGAGCGATTCGTTGCCCCGCAGGCCTACGGTTTGTTGTGTGATGCGTGATGCATGTTGCGTGATGCCTGATTACACGCAACATCTTATAATAGCTTGCACAACGATATTGAAGAACGGGTATTACCCCGGAGGTTGGGCAAAGACGGTGCTGATGCGGTCCCGATAGCTCCGGCTGATTTTGAGCCGGGTGCCGTCGTGCAGGACGGCGATGGCGCCGCCGTGAAAGTGGGGCATGATTTCCTTGATCCGCTCGGTATTGATGATGGTGGAGCGGTGGATGCGCATGAACCGTTTGGGATCCAGCCGCCGTTCCAGGTTGGAGAGGCTCTCGCGGAGCAGATGGGATTTGGCTCCCAGGTGCAGCCGCACGTAGACCCCCTCGGCCTCAATCCAGTCGATTTGCTCGGTCTCAACAAAAAACAGCCGTCCGCTGATTTTGAGCACCAACCGGCGCGTGTATGTCGGTGGTGTATCGGCTTCGGTTTGGGGCACGTCGCTGGTTTGCTTGTAACTCTGCAACAACGACAGAAGCCGATCGCTGTAGTCCTGAATCTTGTCTTCCCGAATCCGGCGGCGGGCACGTTCGACGGCCCGTTTGAACCGATCGTCGCTGAAGGGTTTCAGCAGGTAGTCGATGGCGTTGGCATCGAAGGCATCGACGGCGTAGCGGTCATAGGCCGTCACAAATATGATGGCCGGTGGCGGCGTATCGGCGAGGCGTTCAATGACATCAAAGCCATTGACCTCTTTCATCTGGATGTCCAGAAATACCAACTGGGGGATAGCTTTGCGGATGACGGCCACGGCTTCCGCGCCGCCGGCACACTCGCCGATCAGGTCCAGGTCCGTTTCCTGGGCCATAAGTTTTTTCAGGCGGCGGCGGGCCAGTTGTTCATCATCGACGATCAGCGTTTTGATTTTTTCCATGCTTCTACCCAATCACTTCAACGGAATCGGCTTCCGTGTGGAACGGGAGAACGACGGTAACCATAGCGCCTCCACCTGGGGCATCTCCCAGCTGGAGGCGATGGGTCCGTCCGTAGATTTGATGTAAGCGCTCCCTGGTGTTCTTCAACCCGATGCCACTGGCCGACGCCGGGGCGCCGTCGCCCTTACCGAACAGGCCGGGGCCATTGTCGGCCACCTGAAGCGTCAGGATACCATCTTTCTGATGCCCCCGGATCGTGATTTCGCTGACGGTGCCTTCCGGTGCGGCTCCGTGCTGGATCGCATTTTCAACGAGGGGTTGTAAAATCAGGTTAGGCACCAGTGCATCCTGGACCTCTGGATCAATGTCGATCTCAATGTTGAGTTCGCCCTGAAAGCGGATCTGCTGAATATCGAGGTACCGCCGGACGAAGGCCATCTCCTGTGCCAGGGTGATTTCCTGTTGATCGGCGCGGTCAAGGGTCATGCGGAGCAGTTCGCTGAGTAACACGAGCATGTCTCGCGAGGATTTTACATCCTCGTCCATCAGCGCAGAAATGGCATGCAGGGTATTGAACAGAAAATGGGGATGCAGTTGCATCTTGAGGGCCTGCACCTGGGCCTTGGCAAGCTGGGCTTCAAGCTGTGTGGCCCGAATGGCCCGTTGCCGGTACTTCCGGTAGTATTCGTAGGCGTGTGCAATCCCGACCACGGCCAGGTAAATCAGAAAGTCAAACGGCAGGGTGCTCACGAGCACACGCTGAAAGGTGTTCGTGAAGGTCGTGTCGAACTGCACATTCGGCGAGAGCACGCTAAAGAGGTAGCTGTACGGAATCACCGGCAAACTCAGGATCACCAGAGCACTGAGCACATGCAAGCCAATGTGCCGCCATTTCCGCGCAGGCTGATCCAGCGGATACCGGCGGGCCAGATACCAGATGATCGGGGTTTGAATCACCCACATCCACCAGCCCACAAAGGTCATGATCACCAAGGTCGATTCAATCGGTCGATCATCCAGATAATTCAGGATATAGTATCGCCCGACGTAAAAAACGCCCACCAGGGTCCAGAACCCGAACACCATGGCCCACCGGACCTTGTTGTTTTGCAACCACATTTCGGGCTGTTCTTCTGTATTAAGGGATGGTGAAAGGGTACTATCCATGCGTGTGCATTGGTTCGGGTGCTGCGGCCGGCTCAAAACATTCGTCCATTGCCGCGCCGGCACAGGGGTCAAACTCAAATTCCAACGTCGAATGGCCGACGCCGAACTGTGTTTTAAGGGTGTGCTTGATTTTCTGTTTGATGGCCTCCATATCCTCCCAGTCCTGCTTGTTAATCAGCACATGCGCTTCCAGGGCCAGATGGGCCTCATCGAGTTGCCACGCATGAACGTGGTGCATCCCCTGCACCCCCGACAACCCCTCCACGGCCTGTACCACCTCCTTTACATCGAGGTGCGCCGGGGTCCCTTCCATCAGGATATTCAACGTTTGCTTGAGCATCCCGTAAGCGTGCCAGATGATGTAGAGTGAGATGAACACCGTCAGGATGGGGTCGAGCAGGTAAACGCCGTACTGCCAGATCAATATCCCGCCGATGACCACCCCCACAGAAGACAGGGCATCGGTGATAATGTGCAAGTAGGCACTGCGGATGTTCAGGCTATGACGGGCCTCCCGAAAAAGCAACAACGCCGTCCCCACATTGGCCAGGAGGCCGATGATCGCTACGACGAGCATGATTGGGCCATCGACGGGTTGCGGGTCCAGAAAACGTTCCACTGCCTCCTTGATCAGAAAAAGCGCAATCAGGATGAGCGTAATCAGGTTGACGAATGCGCCGATGATTTCGGCCCGGCGGTAGCCAAAAGTCTTCCGCGCATTGGGCCGCCGTCCGGCGATGCGATGGGCCACATAACTGGTGGCCAGCGAAGCCGTATCGCTCAGGTTGTGCAGCGCATCAGAAATCAGCGCAAGGCTCCCCGACCAAATGCCCCCCACCACCTCGGCAATGGTGATGATGAGGTTGAGCACCACAGCCCCCAACAACTTCAGCCCGCTTTTGGGGCTGGGGTGATGGTGGCCACAGGGGCCAGCATGGGCGTCAGACGAATGATCGTCAGAGCTATGGTGAATGTGGAGCAACAATAGATAATTGTCGATTGTCAATTGTCAATTGTCAATTGTCAATTTGTCTTTCTCATTGACCATTGACAATCGACCATTGACCATTGACCATTATACAACCGTCAATCAGGCAGGGGGTCTGAAATGATTAATAACGTAACAGAACGGCTATGGATGCAAATTCCATGTTCCCTACGCCTGCTTCCCTGTTCCGAGTGCCCGGTCTAACTGCTCCAGCAACAGATCGGCATGTTCAATGCCGAACACCAGCGGAGGCTTGATTTTGATGACGTTGTGCAGGGGGCCGTCGGTGCTGAGCAGGATGCCAGCGGCTTTCATTTGATCGACCAGATCGGAGGCTTCGGTGGCAGCGGGTTCCAGCGTTTCCCGATCCCGTACCAATTCTACACCGATGAACAGGCCCAACCCGCGTACATCCCCAATGATTGTATACCGGTCCATCAGACGACGTAAACCGGCCTGAAGATAATCCCCCACGGCTTGCGCGTGCGCTTGAAGCCCTTCGTCTTCAATCACATCCAGCACGGCCAGTCCTACCGCGCAGGAGACCGGGTTGCCGCCGAACGTGTTGAAATACTCCATCCCGTTGTTGAAGGCCTTTGCGATTTCAGGCGTCGTAACCACGGCGGCCAGCGGGTGCCCATTGCCAATGGGTTTGCCCATCGTGACGACGTCCGGCACCACGTTTTGCGTCTCGAATCCCCAGAACTGTTCGCCTACCCGCCCAAACCCGACCTGCACCTCATCGGCAATGCACACCCCATCGGCTGCCCGAACGTGTTCGTAGACGTGGGCCAGGTAGCCGTTGGGCAACACGATTTGCCCACCGCAACTCAGCAAGGATTCACCGATGAATGCTGCGGGACGAATCGTTTCCAGCACATGCCCGGCTTGCGCGGCGTACCGGCGGCCCGCTTCGGGGTTGTCGGAGGGATAAGGACCACGGTAGACATCCGGCATATGCAGGACGTGTGTGTGCGGTGGTGCCCCGGCGCCACCCGGTCCATCGAATTTGTACGGGCTGATCTCAATGAGGGCCGTCGTGTGCCCGTGGTAGGCTCCATCAATGACGAGGACATCTTTTTCCCCGGTGTACGTCCGGGCCAGTCGAAGGGCCAAGTCATTGGCTTCACTACCGGAATTGACGAAGAAACAGACCGAAAGCGGGTCCGGCAAGGTGGCTGTCAGGCGCTCGGCGTAGGCCACCAGATGATCGTGCAGATATCGGGTATTCGTGTTGAGTACGGCCATCTGCTGCTGGGCCGCATCCACCACCCGTGGATGGCAGTGCCCCACGTGACATACGTTATTGACGCAGTCCAGAAAGGGGCGGCCGGCTTCATCGTACAAAAACACCCCCTCGCCCCGCATGATTTTGAGCGGTTCGCGATAGGAAATACTTAGCGACGGCCCAATGTGCCGTTGGCGCAGGTCCAGGATTTCGTCTTTGGAGCGCAAGACGGTGGTCATCAGGACGCAGGTTGGAGGGCGGATCGGAATTGGGCTTCAGCCTGTGCGGGGTCTACCGAGGCCAGTTGTTCAAGCACAGCCCACGCCGGACCAGCGGTGGCTTGCCGGTAGGCATTTTCGGGACCGTCGCGAAGACCGTGGGCGGATTGGGTGACACTTACACAGAGCCGAAGCGCCATCAAGGGAAACAGAACCCGGATTTCAGCATCGGTGAGGGGCCATTCGGTGTGGTAACCGGCTACAATCTGAGTGGCAGCTGCAAGGGGATCGGCCTGGCCGAGTATGCCATACGCAGCCACGATGGCCGGTTCGCAGACGGTACAGGTGTAGCCCAGGTCTCCGAAATCAATAACTCCGGCAATGCGGTCCGGTGCATCGGTCTCGACGAGGACGTTGTGCTCGTTGCCGTCGCCGTGAATCACCTGATGCCGCAGGGCGGGCAAAACCGGCGCTACATCACGCGCAAAAATCTCGAAAAACCGTTCAACAAGCGCCCTGCGTTCCAGTTCAGGAATAAACACGGTGCGCGGACGCACGGTGGCTGCATGTTTCAGGTCCCATTCGTGGGGTTCGGCCATCGCCGGATGGGTGTAGGGTTTCAGGCAGGCATCGAGCCGACCGAAATACGCGCCCAGGACGTGGTTGGCTTCCGGCGTATGGGGACCGGCATCCACCCAGAACGTGCCTTCGAGAAAGGAAAGCATGCGTGCATAGTGGCTGAGGTGGCCGCGCCCCTTGACAGATTGCATGAGCGCCCCGGAAAACGTCGGTACAATACAGGGGCAATTCATCTCCGGATGACGGGCTTCGAGGTAAACAAGGGCCTGATTCTGTAAATCCAGCGTATCGGCTGAGGTACCGGCACGGGCGATCTTCAACACCCACGCCGATCCATCCTTGGCCACGACCTTAAAATTCTGATCCTCATACGCGACAAGCGGAGTAAGCTCGCCAGCAATCCCAAAGTGTGTTTGCGCAATTTGGCTTGCTTCTTCGATAGAGAAGGAGGGAGTCATATGTCAATCAAAGCGATCTACGGCCATCAGGTCCAGTGAAATTGAGGCGGCCTTGCGGGCCACTACCTCGGCGGCCAGTTGCCCGCTAACGGCAGCCAGGGACATGCCAACCATCGCGTGCCCGGCGGCGATGGTGAGGTTTTCGTAGGCTTTGCTGCGGCCCAAAAACGGTAGGCCATCCGGTGTACAGGGGCGTAGGCCAGCCCAGACTTCGGCTTCACGAGCGACCGTATTATCGAAATCAGGGAAATACTGGGGGATGGCGTCCACGATGGCATCTACCCGGCGGCGGGTAATCGACAGGTCCAACCCGGCAATTTCCAGCGTGCCTGCAAACCGGACTTGATTGTTCATCATGGGTGTGACGGCCACCTTGCGCTCCGAAAGCAATACGGGGGTTCGGATGGCCGGAGCCTGCTGTGGTACCGTCATGCTGTAGCCTTTGGCTGGTTGAATGGGCAAACTCAGCTTGAGGTCACGGGCCAAGGCGGGGGTCCAAGACCCGGCGGCCAACACCACTTCATCAGCCGTAAAATCCCCCTGGTCTGTGCGAATGGTGGTGATGGTCTTTCCCTTTTTGGCAAGACCCTTCACTTCGGTCCCGGCGTGGAGCGCCACCCCCTGTTCAGCCAGGTACCCCCCCATGGCAGGCATAAACCGATTGGGGGTAAGGTGGGTATCCCGGTGAAAGAAGATGCCGCCTTTGCTATCGGGCCGAACGGCTGGTTCGCGTTCGTGGACCTGTTCAGGCGTAAGCAGAGAGACCTCATAGCCGATCTCGTTGGCGATATGAGCTTCTTCGTGGTTGGCGGCCAGCCCTTTATCGGTGAGAGAGACGTAGAGCAACCCCTGGTTTTCAAATCCGAAATCCATTCCGTCCACATCGGAAAAATGCCGAAAGAGGCGTTGGCTTTCGAGTCCCATCTCAAACAGCACCGGCGCACAACGCTGCACGTGTTCGGCGTTGCAATGGTTTTGAAACTGCCAGATCCACGCCATCAGATCCTTATCTATACGGGGTTTGATGTAAAACGGACTCGATGGATCCATCATCCATTTCATGCCCTGCTTAATGACCCCCGGTGAAGCCAGCGGAATCACGTGCCCTGGCACAATCCAGCCGGCATTACCCCATGAGCAGGCCCCCCGTTCGCCGATCTCGCCTCGGTCGAATACGGCAACGTCATACCCTTGCTTCTGTAGAAAATAGGCCGTGCAGAGCCCCACGGCTCCCCCACCGATAATGGCGACCTGCGCATGTTGCTTCATGGATGGTGTTGGTTTGATGCAGAAAACCGGAAACTACGACGTTTGGAAGATAATCTTGTCGGCGACCCAAGCCAACCGATTATTCTCGAAAAGGACGGACGATCCTCGTGATCGCCCCGCACCTTCCGGGGGGAGGCCACATTGGAACCAACCTTGGGAAATAATCTCGTCGTCGGCCCAAAACGACCACAAGTTCCATGAACGCATAGGGCTTTATGGTTGAGGGAGCCGCTTTCTTGAAGGGCGATCACGAGGATCGCCCCTCCCGGGGGGCGTTTTTATGAAAGGGGTCAGGTGACCTGGAAGCCGTGGGCGTAGGGATCCTCATCGTCGATGAAAATGGTATTGTAGCCGGTGATGCGGGCCCACCCCTCGATGCTGGGGATGATGGCGGGCTGGTCGCCGACGCGGGCTTCGCCTTCCACGCGCCCCCGAAACAAACTCCCGATGATACTTTCGTGGACGAAGGTATCCCCCACCTGGAGGTCACCACGGGCGGCCCACTGCGCCATGCGGGCCGAGGTGCCAGTCCCACATGGCGAGCGGTCGATGGCGCGGCGGCCATAGAAGACGGCATTGCGGGCATCAGCCTCGGGATGGCGCGGGGGACCGGTCCATTCCAGATGACTCAAGCCGCTGATGGTTTCGTCTTCCGGGTGGATGAAGGTGTACTTGTCATTGAGCCGTTCGCGCAGAATCGGGCTGAGGCGCAGGAGGTCGTCTACCCGGAGATCATCGAGGCCACCATAGTTGGCCTGGGGTTCGACGATGGCGTAGAAATTGCCCCCGTAGCCGACGTCCACTTTCAGCGGGCCGAGGCCGGGACATTCCACTTCCAGATCGGTGGAGTGCAGATACGAAGGGATGTTGACGATCCGAACGGCTGTGATGCGGTTCCCTTCCTGCGTGTAGTAGGCATCCACGCGCCCGGCAGGGGTATCCAGGTGCAATACACCGGGGGTACGAGGCCGAACCAGCCCGCGCTCCAGCATCACGGTGACCGTCCCGATGGTGCCGTGCCCACACATCGGCAAGCAACCGCTGGTTTCGATAAACAGGATGCCGATGTCGCAATCTTCACGGGTGGGCGGGTACAGAATGCTGCCGGACATCATATCGTGTCCCCGTGGCTCGAACATGAGGCCGGTCCGGATCCAGTCGAATTCCGCCAGAAAGTGTTGCCGCCGTTCGCTCATGGAATGGCCGTCCAGCAGCGGCCCGCCCCCGGCCACCACCCGAACAGGGTTGCCGCAGGTATGGGCATCAACACAGAAAAAAGTATGTACGGCCATGGGTTTAGAATTATTTCAAATACGTCGCGATGCCATCAAGGAGCATTTGCACCGAGAGGGCCACCAGCAACATCCCCATCAGGCGTTCCAATGCAATGAGGCCCCGTTGTCCTAAAACGCGAAAAAGCGACTTAGAGGACAACAAAATCACAGCGGTAATCGCCCACGCAATGCCCACCGCCAGGGTCCAATCCAACAGCCGATCCGGCTCGGCCTGGGCAAACAGCGTCAGGGTTGCCAAGGCGGACGGGCCAGCCACCAACGGGATGGCCAACGGCACCACGAAGGGTTCGCCGCCAGGTTGTTCGCCCAGCACCCCCCCACGCCCAGGGAAGATCATACGAATGGCGATGATAAACAAGATGATGCCACCCGCAATGCTAATCGACTCTTGCCGGAGATGGAGAAAAGACAAGATATACTGCCCCAGAAAAAGGAACAGCAACAACACCCCGAGCGCGATCATCAATTCCCGAATCAGGACCCAGCGTTGCCGTTCAGGTTTGACGTCCTGCAAAATCGAGAGAAACACCGGGATGTTACCCAGCGGGTCCATGATCATAAACAAGAGAAACGCAGCAGAGAAAATGCTCATCGGCGTACCTCCAGAAATTAATACGCGTCCAGGGGCGTACGGGTGAAGGTGATCAAATAATGAACCAGGGCATCCGAAGCCGCACCGGCGGCGGGTACATCCCCATCAATGACAGCCTGCATGAGTTTGGTGTGCAGCGAAACGGAGTAGCCGAGGTCCCCTTGATCCCGGTAGGCGTACCAGAACCGGCGGCAATGGGTATGTAAGGGGCGCACGGCATCCACGGCAAACGGATTCTTTGCGGCTTCGGCCAGCAAGCGATCAAAGACCTGATCCTGCCGCAAGAAGCCAGGCAGGTCCTCGGCTTTTCCGGCCTTGTTCATGGCTTCGGCACACATACGCAGGGCTTCCCGCTGGTCGGTAGTGGCATGGCGGGCGGCGCGTTCGGCAATGAGCCGGTCCAGCACACGGCGGGTTTCGAGCAAGGCCAGATGATCGGTGATGTTGATGTTGGCAATCATCATGCCCCGGCGCGGCAGGATCAGCACCAGCCGGTCGGCAGCAAGGCGTTGCAGGGCCTCCCGCAGCGGCGTCCGCCCGATGCCGAGTTCATCCCGAAGCGCCACCTCGGACAGCACCTGGCCGGGTTCGAGGGCCAGCGTGACAATGCGTTCTTCCAGTAAATCGTAAGCCTGATCAGCGAGACTCATTTACACCTTCGGACGGGCGGCCAGCGCCTTGGCGATAATGGCTTCGACGCGGGCACGTTCTTCGCCCACCAGCGGGAGACGGGGTGGGCGGACCCGTTCGTTGCCCACACCAGCCATGGCTTCGGCCAGTTTGATATTTTGCACCAGCTTCGTCGACACGTCCAGGTGCAGCAACGGCATGAACCACCGATACAACGCCAGGGCCTCGTCTAACCGACCGGCTTTGGCGTGTTCGTAAATCAGGACCGTTTCGCGCGGGAACGCATCAACCAGCCCGGCCACCCAGCCGACGGCCCCGAGCAACAGGCTTTCGAGGGCCAGGTTATCGACACCGGTAAAAATCTGGTACCGGTCTCCGGTCAGGTTAATTAAGTCGGTGATGCGCCGCACATTGTCTGAGGACTCCTTGAGTGCCACGATCTTGGGTTCATCGGCCAGTTCGGCGAACATCTCGGGCGTGGTATCGACCTTGTAGGCGACCGGGTTGTTGTAGATCATCAGCGGCTTCTCGCTGGCCGCAGCCACCGTCCGAAAATGCCGGAGGGTTTCTCGCCGGTCCGAAGGATAGAGCATACCCGGCAGCACCATGAAGCCGTTGGCCCCATTTCTGACGCCTTCTTCTACGGCACGGCAGGCTTCCTTCGTGGTATTCTCGGCTACACCGGCCAACACCGGTACGCGCCCCCCACTAACCCGAACGGCAGTTTTGAGGATCTCCTGTTTCTCATCGAACGAGAGCGTGCTGCTTTCGCCCAGCGAACCAGTCACGATCAGGCCGTGCACACCGGATTTGAGTTGAAAGGCAAAATGGCGCTCCATCTCCGGGATGTCCAGCCGGTCATCAGGGGTAAACTTGGTGGTCACGGCCGGAAAAACGCCGGCCCATTTCGGGTTCGTCATGACAGTCTAACGTATTTAATCCGATCCATGAAAGCCGGTAGGGTTTGCATAATTATTTACTAATATACAACTGATATATCAAATATCAAATGAAAGATTGATCAAGGTCCCTCATAAAGCCTGTTGATTATTTTCTTATTGTATGCAGGGCTGCTGATCCTGCTCGTCTTTCTTCTTGTGTGCCATAAACGAAGCCGCTATCTTTGGGTCATTCCCATCCATCTTCTGTGTACCCTAACCTTTGTAACCCACTCGCTTCATGTTGAAAATGTCTTGCTCACCCTGTCTTTTATTGATGGTAGCCGCCCTGTTCTTGACGACAGAGACCTCGGCCCAGTCGTCCTGGAAACAGCATGACATAACCCGTCCACGGCCCGAAGTGGCCACCCCTCCGGCTTCCATGTTGCCTGTGCCTGCACCGGCTGATGCCATGGTCCTTTTTGACGGCACGGACCTGTCGAACTGGGAAGCCACCGACGGTTCCGCGACCCGGTGGGAAGTAGAAGACAGCGCGATGGTTTCCGTAGCGGGGGCCGGATACATCCAGACCAAGCAAGGGTTTGGCGATATACAGCTCCACATTGAATGGGCCGCGCCGGTGCCGGTCAAGGGCACCAGTCAGGGCCGGGGCAACAGCGGTGTGTTCCTGATGGGCCACTACGAAATTCAGGTCCTTGACTCCTATGAAAATGAAACCTATGCCGACGGCCAGGCCGGGGCCCTGTACGGCCAACATCCGCCCCTGGTCAATGCGGCACGGCCACCCGGAGAATGGCAAGCCTATGACATCTACTTCCGGCGGCCCCGCTTTAACCCGGCAGGTGCCCTGCTGGAGCCTGCGCGGGTAACGGTGGTGCACAACGGCATCGTGATCCAGAACAACAGCACCTTCTGGGGCCCCACCAACTGGCTCCAAACCCTCCCCTATGCCCCCCACCCCGACCGCTTACCGCTGGCCCTGCAAGACCACGGCAACCCCGTTCAGTACCGCAACATCTGGGTACGAGAACTGCCAGAGCATCAGCCGAAGCCCCCGGCTGACCGCTACGCTGAACCCGTCGTGACGTTAAGCTCGGATGTGCTGGACCGCTACGTGGGTCGATACGCCAACTGGGAGATTCGACGGGAGCAGAACCGCCTTCAAATGAACTTCCACGGCCCCCTGTACCTCGACCTGATTCCGCACTCCTCCACCCGCTTCTCCCTGAAACACACTGCTGGAATCGTGGAATTTGATGTGGATGCCGACGGCACCCCGCAGGGCGCTACGTTCCACCTCGGGGGTTCCAAATATCCGGTTCAAAAAGTAGAGTAGGTGGGCCGTACGCTTGCGCCCGATCAACCCGTTTCCTTTAGGGCGTACGCCCTAGCCCTCAAGGCCGCCGCCTTGTTCAAAATCACCTCCATCATCCCCATTGCGTGGCTCTGTCAGAGAAGGAGAGGGCCCCTGGCCGTAGGTCACCATGCTGCTGGCGTTGTAGCTGCCCTGGGTATCCGTCCCTGAAACCAGCGTACCGCCCAAACCCAGTTCGGCCTCTTTCTTCAGCACGATGTTGATAATGCCGCCTATGCCATTCCATCTCGCCCCGGTGTACGGTATGAGGATGGGGAAGAAACAGCAAGAGCTGCTTGAATGGCGATGCGCTATCGCCACATGCCATCAGAAAACCCTTTCCATCCACAACATTTGGAAATATCTCGTTCTCGAAGATCATCAGGTCCAGATTTCGATGGATGAAATGCGCTGTTACTCAGCGCTTGGCTAAATCTGCTCGTTTTTGGTCTCGACAATGGAGTCCACATTAAGTAGCAGCGGAACACCATACGCTGAAATAGTCCTGCTGTCAACTATGTTTTGCCAGGACTTTGTAGGGTTCTGCTTGGGCAGGTTTTCCCCATGCCTTGTAGAGCATAATAATGCGCTCAAGCGCTTGCCGGGTTCGTAGATGGTGGTCGCCTTTTTCTACACGGAGCTGGTTTAAGCTCTCCACAAGAATGGGTTCCGCTTGTTCGAATCGCTCCATGTAGACCAGGCACATGCCTAGCGTGTTTTCAACCTGACTCGGATACCGGTCTCCACCTTTCATGACCTCATCTCTAATTTGAAGGGCTTCCTCTGTCAATGTCGCACCCGTCGCGGCATCGTTCATTTGAAAATTTAGCAATGCCAGCCCGGACAGCGACATGGCACGGGCTTTGATAGCATCGTCGCCCAATCTGAGGCTCATGGTAATCGATGCGGTGTAAAATGAATCTGCCTGTGCCGGTGCGCCCGTTTCCGCATAGAGGGTTCCCAGGTTATACAACGTCTGTATAGTATAATCGTGGTCTCCCCTGTTTTCTTCCCACAATGCAAGCGCTTCATGTAAATATAGGGCAGCTTCTCGATGTTGCCCATTGTTAAGCAACAAAGATCCTAGATTGTTGGCTGCCTGTGCAATATCACCTTTGTATCCGAGTGACCGCGACAGTTCGAGCGATGCTTCATAAAGTGATCTGGCTTCTGGTAAAGCGCCGGAATTTTCTTTCACCATGGCCCTGTTGAGCAAAATCGTTGATTTAAGCCTTTGGTTTTCAGAATTCGATGCTTTATGTATGTCCAATGCATAACCGTATAGGCTGTCGGCTGCCTGATACTCCGTCTTAATCAGTTTCATCACAGCTAAATTGTTAACCATCCCGATCAAATCAGGATGTGTTTCACCAAGTACAACTTTTTGTTTCTCCAGCAAAACCGAGAAAAGCGAATCAGCCTTGTTAAGTTTGCTCTGATAGTAGTAGACATTGGCCAGGTTCTGCATGTTGCGAATGATACCTGGGTCGAGGTCATGTTGATATTTCCTGCGCATCTCTAGCGCCCTTTGCAGGAAATTTTCTGCCTCGGCGTATTGTCCTTGATTTTGACGAATAATGCCGAGCGTATTGAGGCTTCTAGCTATTTTTATATGCTCTTTCCCGTAGAGCCTGCGCCTTTCGAGTAACGCCAGTTGAGACAATGAGTCCGCTTCACGATAATTGTTTTGCGCATTTTTAATGATGGCCAGTTGATACCAAAGATCTGCCTCGATATCGGAAGCCAGCCCCGGTTGTTGTAACAAAGTCCCCAACAAAGAATCTGCTTTGGCCCTTCGACCTTGCCCGTTATAAAGCTGGGCCAGATGAAGTTGCGTTCTAAGCTCACCGGATGCATCTCTGGATTCCAGGTGTTTATATACTTCCCTGGCTTGTACCAGCTTCTCTTCTGCTTGCGTATGCACGCCTAAGCGGTAGTAAACAAGCCCCACCGCATCCAGGAGATCAGCGGCCAAAGCCGGCTGCTCTTGCAAACGCTTTTCTATTTGTGGTGCGGCCTGTTCGAGCAGATCTAGTGCTGTTGGCGGGGTCCCGAGGCTGCGTGCAGGATTGGATTGGTCAAATATATCGATCAGAAAATCCTTGACTTGCTCTGCTTTCTGTGCCTCTTGTATGGCCCGGTTTCGCTCCTGCCTGTTTTGCCATGTGAAACCAGCTACAATGAATAGCAAAAGCGCAGTCATCGCAACACCCCACTTATGCCGACCTATAAATTTGCCCGTTCTATACAACAGGCTAGCCGGCCGAGCCAATACGGGCTGCCCCGTAAGATAGCGCTCCAGATCTTGTGCGAAGGCTTCGACCGAGGGATACCGTTTTTCGGGATATTTCCGAAGGGCCTTCATAATGATGTTGTCAAGATCACCACGAAGCTGGCGTTGCAGGGCAGCTGCGGCAGGATGACGCTGCTGGCCCATTTCAGGGAAGGAACTTGAAGTAACAGGCAGGCCCGAAGGTGACGACACTTGCGTTGTCGCATCACTTGGTCGGATGGGGGGGTCCTCTTTGATTTGCCGGGCCAATTCTACCAGATCAGGATGCGCGAAAGGTCTGCACCCCGTCAGCAATTCATATAACAATACGCCTAATGCATAGACATCAGTGGCCGTCGTAATTTGCGCTCCTTTGATCTGCTCTGGCGCTGCATAAGCCCAGGTTAGCAATTGCTGTCCTGTTTCTGTTTGTAGGGTTTCCTCTGTCTTGGCATCCAGCAGTTTTGCAAGCCCAAAATCGAGGACTTTAACCAACCCGTCTTTTTTGCGAACAAATACGTTAAACGGTTTAATATCACGATGTACAACCAGGTTTTGATGGGCATGTTGTACGGCTTGGCAAACCTGTTTGAATAGGGACAAACGCTGCTCAATGGTCAGCTTTTGCTGATGGGCGTATTCCGTAATGGGCTGACCCTCAATGTATTCCATCGCATACCAGAGCCGACCCTCATCGGTTACGCCTACATCAAAAAGCTTGACGGTATTCGGGTGGTTGAGATTAACCAACACCTGGCGCTCTCTCTGAAAACGTTGCCGCAAATCACTGCGCCCCCATTCATGGGCCATTACTTTCAAAGCAACCGTCTGTTCGAGCTTATCATCCTGTCGTTTGGCTTTGTAGACCAATCCCATGCCTCCTTTCCCAATCACTTGCAGCACTTGATAGGCCCCAATCTTTTGGCCAACCAGGAGATCAGGATCCTCGATGCCGAGCGCCTTATTGAAAACCGCAGATTTGAGGACTTGCAACGGTTCTTCTACAAAGGAGCCGACCTCTTGATTGTGCAAGTACGCATCCATTGCTTTGCGCAAATCCGGACGCGAAGTGAAGACTTGATCGAGGAAGTTGGTTCGTTCCTCGGCAGGTAGCTGCTGCATCCGTACCTCTGCCTCAAAAATTTGCCTCCAGTCTTGGGTACTCAGTTTCTCGTTCATCTTCATAATCTGGTTTGGTGACTGAAAAACCCAGAAGCGCTTATTGGTAATACGACAGCATGGGGAAAAAGCGGGATGCTCGTGTGCCTAATCAGGCAGAGGAATGTCCATTTCGGTACGCAAATAGCCCATGGCCCGTTGGAAATACTCTTTTCGCACCGTGCTTTCATCTACACCAAGCATTTCTCCTATTTTTTTATACGTAAAGCCGGAAAAGATGTGTAGATCAATGACTTCGGCATACAAAGGATTTATAAGTGTCAGTTTTTCCAGCGCATTGTACAAATCTATAAGCAGATCAGGATCCAGGGTTACCTCTTGAACCTGCCCGGTTGCATCTGTTAACGAAACCAGAATATGTCTGTCAATCCGTTTCTGAGCGCGGTCATGCCGCACAAAGTCAATGACAATCTGCTTCATTGCCTTCGAGGCGAATCTAAACAACTCCCTCTCATCTTCAAGGGAAAGCGTTGTGCTGCCGACCCACTTGAGGTACAGCGCATGCACCAGCGAAGTGGTATTGACGATGCCTTTTTTAGAACGAATGGAACGGGCTAATGCTCTGAGTTCCTCATAGGAGGAGGCATAGAGCTGATCAAAAGTTTCCTGCTTCTTCTCTGTGCGCCACTGTTCCAGGAGTTCACGAACATGCTTTTGTTTCTTATTCATGGGACCGCAAAGTGAGGTGAACCGTTTGGCTGCACTTTTTAGCTTAGATCATCTTTTGCTCAAAAGCAAGTCCTACAATAAATCAGTACCCGAGCCCTTTTTTTCCTTTCGGTCTCCGGTTATGCCTGCCCTTTACGTATGAATAAGTAAACACGTTGATTCTGTCCTCTTTTTCAAACCCATAATGGTTATGACGTTTCATTATTGGCTTATTGTTGGTGGTACCTGGATCCAGGTACTCGCCTGGAAATCCGTGCCATCCCTGGAAATCTTGTCCCTTTGGATGTGGTACTGATTTTTCCGCTTTCTTTCGTGGCATGCAATGAAAACGATGCTCCTGGATTTTCTGCTAACGCATCCCGCGGGCCACCCAGCCAGAAGAACCCCTGACCAGGTGTTTAGTCCCAAAACAATAGGTGCCAAACCTGATGAGATTCTTTTTCCCTATGCTCTTGCTCCTCTTTGCGGGAGGCCACTGCGCCCAGGCTCAAAACTTCGCGCTGACATCCGAAAATGTGGAGGCCCGTGTGTTACGACTTACCGACGATGGCCGCATTGCCTGTGACCATGCACAGCCTGAAGAAATTGAACCAATAACGGCAGGGAAGCAACTCGACATGACACTCACGGATGTGTATTCAACCAGTGATCCAGACGCGCTCTCGGGCCTGCGAATTGTGCTCCGGGTCTCTGACCGGTTACTGGCCCACCCCAAAGCCCTGTTGGCCTTTCGCCGGGCCGCAGCCACTTGGGAACGTCACATCACCACCCCCATGACCATTGCGCTCACCGTGGATTTTGGACCAGATCGCTTCGGAAGCAGCTTTAGACCTGGCCTTCTTGGTGTAGCGCGGGTAAGTTATCATGGACGAAACGGATCTGGTTTTATTGCTTTAGGAATTGATAGCCTGATCACCCAACTTAAAGCGCAGCACCAAAATGACTCTCAGCTTCTTGCTCTTTATGAAGCCCTTCCTGATACCATTCGCCTTTTAGAAGATGCCGATTCTAACTCGGTGAGAAATAAAACTGGCTTTATAGCACCATGGGCCGTAATGCAAGCCTTGGATGTATATGAGCGGAATAGGGCGTCTCCGCCTAGCGTTTCAACCATTGGGATCAACTCCAAATGGGCTTGGGATTTTGACCCCCTGGATGGCATTGAGGCCGGTAAACATGATTTCGAGGGGATAGCAACTCATGAGATTGGACATGCGCTGGGATTTACGAGTGCGGTTACTGGGGGTAGCCGAGGTTCACTACTGCCTTGGGATCTGTTTAGGGTACGTCCGGGGACCGTTGACCCCAATGACCTGCGCACCTTCACGGAGGCGGTCCGGGTTGGTTATGAAGGACCAGCTTCAACAGACACACTTACCATCGAAAATGATTTGGCGTATTTCAAAGGCACACAGGTTTTCTTTGATGGGTTGGTAGAACGGGAATTGGCGACCGGCGTGGATGGACAAGCCTCCCACTGGCGGTACGGTGCCTACCGACCGCCTTCGCTGGGTGCACAGCGGAACATCGGCGTAATGGATCCTTACTCAGGCACAGGTGAAAGAAGCGTATTAACCAACGATGACCTAAGAATGCTGGAAGTGATCGGGTACAACGTAGCCTACGATGTGCCGGGTGCCCAGGTAGAAATTGCGCGAAATGGTACGGCACTCAACCAGCATTCCTTTATCGAAACGGTTGACCTGGGTGATGCTGCGTTAGGGGCTGCGCCATCCTACCAGTTCAACATCCGAAATACACATACCGCCCATAACCTTGAAATCCGTTCGACTGTACAGATGCACAATGCGGTTTCGTCAGAAATCCAGGTGGAGGTATCACCGCAGACGGCCACCGTAAGCCCCGGATTTGACCAGCCTCTTACCTTAACTATCTCCAGTACACCGGCTGCTGGCGTCTTTGAAGGCCGGCTCCGCATTGAAACCAGCGATGAGAATCATCGGGTAGTGGAAATTCCTTTTCGCTTTTCGGTGGGTGGTGTGCAAGCGCCCACCCTCGTGCTGTCAACCACAGACCTCGGTTACCTGGGGGATGTGACCGCTGGTCAGCCCCTTACCCATACGCTTGAACTCAGCAACGCCGGCACACAATCGCTAAACTACGAAGCCCGATTCGGTGTGCTGTTGACCCATCAGAACACGTTTCCGGTACCCGGCAAGCACGCTACATCTACGTGGCCGGCAGATCTGGTATTTGGTGCCTCAACCCCCAAACGCATCCTCTACGAAACAGATTTCGAGACCGATTGGGGCGGCTTCACCGCCGCTGACCCTGATTCTATTCTTTGGCAACGAACTCAGGATGACCACGCAAGTTTATCTGGACACTCCTTACCAACAGCCGTTCAATTCGTAGGCGGCAAAGACTACAACTCACGCTTGGTAAGCCCCCCCATAGAGCTTGAACAGATCAGAACTGGTGAATTACTCTTCCTGGGTTTTAATTATATTTCCCAAGGTGTTGATCACATCACCAATTTGTATCCATCGGATATGATATCTGTGCAGATCTCATTTGATGGTGGCGTTACATACAACAAAATAGCCAGAAATGGAAGTGGCCTAGAGTCTAGTAGGAGCACCTGGCACACGGCAATGTTCCATATTCCTATCCCGGTCGAAAGAAGCCATCCTCCCCAAATTGCCTTTCAATATCAGAGCGATATTTACTCCCCTGATTTTTATATTGACGATATACAACTATTGGCCCTGGATGGCGCGTTGCCACTTCAATTTTCTCCGCAAAAGGGGGAATTGGCTGGCGGTCAGGCGCAATCATTAACGTTTGACATCAAAGCCGGCACACTCGCACCGGGCTACTACCAAGGCCAGTTTGTGCTACACACCAATGATACCGCCCAACGGGCGGTCACTATCCCCTTTGCGTTTTCGGTGACGTTACCGTCGGCTCCGCGCCTCGCCGTCGCGCCGGCCTCACTCAACATCGCAGCGACCGCCGGGGAACAGGTTGAGACGGAAATCTCGCTCCAAAACACCTCGCCGGCCCCCCTTTCCTTTGTACGCCTTTTGGAGCCAGCGCTGAGTAATTTTGCAACACCCTATGATGGCCCGGTAGAAACCGTTGCCTACACCCGCGATGACATCCTGGCATCCGCATTGTTACCAGGTCGATTTTACGGTATAGGAATGACACAACTTCCAGATGGGCGTATTCTAATAGCTGATTTCCTTAATAAAGGTCAGACGGCTGTTTTGAATGAACAACTGGAATTAATCGAAATCGCCCCCGGTCTTTCCGGCGAACTGCCTACCTATGGAGTGGCTTTCAACTCGGCAACCCAGTCGTTGTGGTTTGCCCTACCCGACTCCGTCTATGAAGCCGTCCTGGAAGATGGTCAACTGGTGTCAACTGGAAGAGGGAGTTCCGTTTCGGCCCCAACACGTATGACGTATAGCGAGGCATTGAATGCCTTTATTGCACCTCGTGATGGATTGATCTACGCCTTCGACCACGATGGTGTAATGCTTTCAGGTTATCCCTTTCCTGTCCAAACGCGAATACGCTCAATTTCTACTTATGGAGGCATCATTGAAGGTTACGTAGGCCGCGCCACGTTGGGACAACTGGATCAGATGGGCAACTTTTTTCCGAGCGCAAAAAAAATGAATCTCTCTGGCGTAAAAAAGGATTCATTTGATACTCTGGGGACACTACTCCGTGACCGTACCAAGCCAAACGAGCGGATGTATGTCGTGATGACTAAAAGGGGTGCACCTGGTCAGTGGCGTACGGAGGTCGTTGCTATTGATCCACCGGATCTGCCTCGTGCATGGCGCTCCCCTATCAAGGCCCGTAGCCCGGTTTACGGTGTGGAGATGCCTGAGAACGCAGAGGCCGGCATTGCCCTCGTTTTTGATGCAGAACATCTGGAGGCCGGTACTTACGAGGAACCCCTGGCCTTTTTAACCAACAACCCGGCCCAACCGATTGTTCGTGTACCGACCACGTTTTCCGTGCAAGCCGGCCCTGTGGCTATAGAACCTAGCTCAGGGGATATTCCCGTACGCTTTGCCTTAGCGCAAAACTACCCCAACCCCCTTGCAGCATCAACGGCCATCGGGTTTCATCTTCCCCAACCCGAACAGGTTGTCATCAAGGTATTTGACGTAACGGGCCGAGAGGTTGAAACGCTGGTGGATGAGTTTTACCAAGCCGGCCAGTACCAGACCTCATGGAAAGCAGACAACCTGGCCGATGGGGTTTATCTGTACCGGATGCAGACCGGCCACTATGTAGCATCGCGTAAGCTGATTGTGCTACGATAAATTGAAAGAATGTTACGCTAATGCACCTTGTCTAATAGGATCAGTGGTAACAACAAAACATATCCTTACACTTGTTTTTCTGATCAGCCTTCCAGCCGGCTGTGACGCACCCTCGGCCCCCTCGGAAACACCAGACCTGAAGGCTTCTGCGCCGACCGTGCTGCTACATGCGCTGGATGTTTCCTTTCCCTATGAACCGCCGGGGCTCCAGTTTTTCATTACCCCAACTGAAGACTTGATCCTGGAGCAGATTGTCATTCAAACACCCACCATGCGAATCATCGAACTCGATGTTGGCTCCCGGCCAATTATGGCCCACGAAGCGCTTGCGCTTCAAGACGAAAAAGAACAATATGAACGCCTCTTCGGTGTTTGGTTATTCACCTTCATGGGGAGCCAGACAACCCCGTTCACCTTCACACTACAGTATACCGTCTATCCGCCAGCCATTCCATAAAACAGCAATCCTATTGCGATTTTTAACCGCAGAACCAATGAGACGCACGACATGCTTTGGTATACTTGTTTTCTTGGTCATTCTTGGAAATGACAATTTAGCTGCGCAGGAACTTAAACTCACAGCCTCAGACGCTGCGGAGACTGACCACTTTGGTCATGCTGTTGTCTTAAGTGCCGATGGCTCCTATGCCCTCGTGGGATCTCCGGGTCGAAACAGTGTATTTGTGTATAAACGCAATGGAAGCAAGTGGATAGAGCAAACAGAGCTCGTCGTACCCGTTTTGGGTGACATCTCAAGCTTCGGAGAGGCCGTCTCGATCAATGGTGATGGTACCTATGCCCTCATCGGTGCAAAATCTGAAAACAATAGCCGGGGCGGCGCATACATTTTCAAACGAACAAACGACACCTGGGTCGAACAGACTCGTCTATTAAGTCGGACACGCTACTGGCGAGAATATTTTGGCAAAGCAGTTTCCATAAGCCATGATGGCCAGTATGCCCTTGTCGGGACGGGACACAATTATGTATTCGTTTTTGAACGAACAACCACCTTGGAAGGAGAAGAATGGGGGCTACTACCGGATTCACTTGTGGCATCTCTGCCTGGCACGTCATACGAACATTACGAGGACACCATAAAAATTAGTGCAAACGGAGACTATATAGCCTTTAGTTCTTCATTTGACGGATATGGCCGTGTTTTTGTATTCGCAAGAAATGGTCTGGGGTGGACGGAGCAGGTCACACTAACACCCTCAAGTGTAGAACAATTTGATGAATTCGGAGAGGCGGTTGCTATGAATGGAGATGCAAACTACCTGCTCGTCTCCGCGCCACGTGCAGACATTCCACTGGAAAATGCAGGGACCGTTTATGTGTATGTCCGTAGCGGTAGTACCTGGAGTGAAGTAGATAAACTGACCTCATTTGAGGACACCAAGTCTTTTGGTAAATCTATAGCTCTGAACCTCAATGAAAACATCGCGATCATTGGTTCCCAAAACCGCTCGCTTACACATCGCAGCAGAGCCTACACTTTTGTTAGACATGGGGGTACTTGGTCTCTGAGATCGGAAATCGTGCCAGCCGATTCCGAAATTTTTGAAGTATATGCCTCATCGGTGTCACTAAGCGCCGACGGTCGCTTTGCCCTAGTAGGAGATTCTGGCGATGATGCATATCTGCCCGATGCCGGTGCTGCATACCTTTACGACCAAACCCATATCCCTGTCAGCCTCCATCGTTTGTATCTACATGGCCCCATGCCTGGTGACGTTCCGATGCAGACCGATCTTAATAGTGCCGGTTTACTTCCAACAACACAGCCCTACAGTGGGACACCTTGGCATTATGGCGGTACAGAATCTGTGCCTCCCAATTTCTTCGCTGCCCATCCTGATATTGTAGACTGGGTGCTGGTAGATCTGCAGAGTGGCGACCCCAGTACTCCTCCAATGACACGTGTTTCTCGACGAGTGGGCTTTGTCAAAGCCGAGGGTTCCATCGTTGATTTGGATGGGGAAAGTCCTCTGCTGCTTGAAGATGTATCAGTCACAATAGTAAATCCTTATGTGGTTGTTCGCCATCGAAACCATCTGGATGTGATGTCCGAGGGCACCCTTCGTATTTCACCTCATCCGGCCTTTCCATACTATTTTACTAGCGGTACCTATGGAACAAATGCCCGATACCACAATGGTTTTCAAAGCGTGCTTTGGGGTGGTGATGGCAATGCGGATGGTGCTGTAACAGCCCTCGATTTTCTTACAATCTGGCTACCAGAAAATGGGACAACAGGCTATAAGCAAGCCGACTTTAGTCTTAACGGCAGCATTACATCATTTGACTTCTTGCAACTGTGGCTTGTCGCAAACGGACAAGTGAGCCAAGTACCTCAAGCCCACCCTCCAGGCTACTGATCCGTGCACAAATAACTACAGAAATCCCACCTGCTCAATACAGAGGTCCGGCAATCAAAACGTACAAATCCGCCGCTTGAGCACGTGCAATTCCGGTTCAATATCCAACAAATGACGGATTAGGGCCGGGTACCGGCCCTTTCAAGCCGCTGATGCCGTTCGTGCCCGAATCGATTGGAAGTATGCCTTGAGTCTGGAACTCGACGATCCCGGCTTCGATTTTTCCGTGTTGACGGCCTTCCGGCGGCGACTTCTTGAGGGGCAATCCGAACGGCTGTTATTTGACCAGATGTTGGCGCTATTCAAAGAAAAAGGACTCGTCAAAGCCGGTGGCCGTCAACGTAGTGATGCCACCCATATTCTGGGAGCCGTGCGGAATCTGAATCGCCTTGAGATTGTCGGGGAGACGTTGCACCACGCCTTGAATATCCTGAGCCAGATCGACGGTGACTGGTTACGTAAGGTGATCGACTCGTCTCAGCATCCGGCCTCGGAATGGTTTGAATATTATGGTCGCCGCTTTAATGATTTTCGTTTGCCCAAAGCTAAAGGAAAGCGTTTGGAGATTGGCTTACGCGTCGGCCAGGATGGTCAGCATCCAGCAAAAGACCCAACACCGAAAAGCCTGGAGGGAAACAGCGGATCAAATGGCGATTTGGATGCATAAGGATGTGGCGTTTTGAAAAATCAACTGGACGCAGTCTACCTTATGGGTCTCATTTATCCAAGACGCTTGCGAAGCCGGTTTTTTGTATGTACCTTTTGGGTGGAGGTACAATGAGGTAGCGGTACAATGGAAAGCAACTTGGCGCGAATGTACTGCATTTGCCATCATCCATGACCTAAAGGCAATACAAGGAGGATCTGAGGCTCGGCTATCCCAGGAGGATATGCCCGTATCGTTTCTGCATCCACGCAAAAGCATTGCGTGATGTAGGTCCTATTCATCTATGCCCCATGGCGCTTGCGTCTGCAGGGCCGAATGCTATTCGGTGACCACACGGCAAACGGGGTGGTGAGGAATCACATACGAGCAACCCGCCTCAGACTTCTGTTACATTGGGAGGCACCCAGAATGCATCGGAGGCTGAAATCACAGCTTGCTCAGTTAGGTGTGTCCGATGGGCAAATGCCCACGGCAACACAATGGCAGATCCTGCTCGACCGGATAAGCCAGAGCTATGAAGCTGCCGATGAAAAGCAGGAGGTTTTAACGCACGAACTGGCCCACGCCGCTGATGAACATCACCAGCGGGAGGCCATGCACCACATGGTGGCCCGGCATTTTCCGAATGGGGCCCTTGTTCTGCTCGACAAGCACCTGCGCATCACCTTTGCCGACGGCGAGGCCTTCCGGCAACATCAGGTCGCCAAAAGTGCTTTTGAAGGCAAACGGCTGCGCCGGGCTTTGCCACTGGAAGTGTTTGCCCTCCTGGACCCCGCCTGCCGCAAAGCATTCGCAGGAGAACATTCAGTACTGGAGGTCACATTTCGAGATCAGGTGTGGGAATGTTACGTCTTGCCCATTGCCAGCGCCGAGGGCGTGGTGCACATGGCTATGGTCATGACGCAAGACGTTACGCAACGCAAGCAATTCGAGGCGAAGCTCGTCGAAGCCAAAGAACAGGCCGAAGCCATGGCGAAGCTCAAGACGACGATGCTCGCCAACATGAGCCATGAAATCCGCACCCCACTCACCACGATCCTGGGCTTTGCCTCGGTGCTTGCAGAGGAAGCCACCGGGGAACTGGAAGAGTTTGCCCAAATGATCTACCAGAGCAGTAGCCGGCTCATGGATACGCTCCGCTCCGTGCTGGACCTGGCCCAGTTGGAATCCGAAAGCCTCGACCTCGATTTGCAAACGATGGACCTCGGCCAGGCCGTCGAAAATGAAGTGCGCCTGCTCCGCACCCTGGCCGAACAAAAGAACCTAGTGCTTGATGTGGACCTGCCCGATGACCCGATTGAGGTCCAACTGGACCGCACCTGCCTGAGCCGGATTATCCACAATTTGGTCAGCAATGCAGTGAAGTTTACCGAGGAAGGCCACATTGCCATCCGTGTAAGCCGGGCCCTCAGCGAAGCCCGGATTCAGGTTCAGGATACCGGTACGGGCATCGACGAAGCGTTTATGCCTGCACTGTTCGAGACCTTCAAACAGGAAAGCAGCGGGATCGGCCGTATGCACGAAGGCATCGGCCTGGGCCTGGCGATTACCAAACGCCTCGTGGACATTATGAATGGCCATATTGAGGTCGAAAGTACCAAAGGTGCCGGTACCACCTTTACCATCACGTTCCCTCTGGATTCCATTCCCGATCCAGAACCAGATACTATAGGAGATAACCCTGTTATGGAAACCTCAAACCTTCGATTGTTGGTTGTTGAAGACCAACAGATCGGGCGGATCTTGCTGCGCAAAATGCTTGGCAAACGATACGAAGTGGACGTCGTCGGCTCCTCCGATGCGGCCCTTACCCATGCCCGCACCCACACCTATGATGCCATCCTGCTGGACATCAACCTGAGCGAAGAACGCACAGGCGTAGACGTGCTCAAACTGCTCCGCAAAATGGAGGTGTATGAGAACGCGCCCATTATTGCCCTGACGGCCTATGCCCTCCCCGGCGACCGGGAACGGCTGCTCGGCGACGGTTTCGATGACTACGTTGGGAAACCATTTACCAAACAGGACCTGTTTCGGGCACTGGACACCGTGCAGCCGCGCCCACAAACCCAAACGGCGAAACCGGCATACGGCCTGCGCAATGGCGTACCCGCCTGATCCGGTAGGGGATGATTTAGGACTTGCAGGGGTGGCCTAGTCGGTGTATCGTGCAAACATTACGCCACACCCAATCACACCCTGCCTATGTCCGCTTTGCGCTGCACCGTATCTGCGCATTGACCGCATGACGCGCCTTGCGAACAACCTTCCCTATGATGAGCCCACCGTCGGCACGGTGGTGGACGATGTGTTTTACTACGTCGCCAACAGCCAGTGGAACCTGTTTGACCGAGCTGGCAATCTTCCGCCTGTCGAGGACCTCAACGGTCCGGTTATTTTGAAAATCGATCTTTGATAGCGAGGTGTGTGCCCTTACTTGATGAGGGTAATCGTCCGGGTGGTGACGAAATCGGTACCGGAGAGGCGAACGACGTAAAGGCCCGTTGTAAGGCGGTGGCCATCGATGGTCACGGCCAGGAGTTGCCGGGCTTCGGGGGTCCCCTGGTACAAGACGCGGAGTTGCCGCCCCAACATATCGTGCAAGGTTACTTTGACGGGTTGGGCAGCAGCCACGGCAAAACGGAGCCGGGTCTGGGGATTGAAGGGGTTGGGATAGGCATGTGAAAGGAAATACGCCCCGACCCATTCGCTATCATCAGCAGTCACCTTTTCAACAGCCGCTTTATCAAGCGGGGCGACCGGAGCAACCGTCGACCGGCCCTGGGCCTGCACCATGGAGGCCAGCAGTAGACATACCATCCCTTGAGCAATCAAAAACCGAAGGCGGTATGGTGTGCGCGGTAACATTCAGGAGCGGATGATTCCAATCTTTTTTAGTTTGGCCTAAATTTACGAAATTCCAGACTCAATTGCCATCTTTCCCCTCACCGCTTGTCTCAAACATGACCCCCGTTAAACTCTTGTTCGTCTGCCTAGGTAACATCTGCCGCAGCCCACTTGCCGAAGGCGTATGCCGGCACCTCATTCGGCAGCGTAACCTGACCGACCGCGTGACCGTCGATTCCTGCGGCACCGGCGGCTGGCACGTGGGTGACCCTCCGGATCACCGCATGCGAGAAACGGCCAGGCGACACGGGGTGTCGATGGATGGACAACAAGCCCGCCAGTTCAGCACGACCGATTTTGAACGGTTTGATTACATTCTGGTGATGGACCGCGGCAACCTGCGCACCGTACGCAGCCAAGATCCCACCGGACAGTATGCCAGCAAGGTCCAACTCTTCCGTTCTTATGACCCTAAACCCGGCGACCAAGAAGTGCCGGACCCCTATTATGGCGGAGCCGCCGGTTTCGAGAATGTCTATCACATGATCGAACGCACCTGCATCGCCCTTCTCGATGCCATCATACCCGCATGACCGCTTCCCCCTCGGTTGCACCTCTGTCTATACTGGCCGCAGCCATCCTGGATTTCCTCCATGCCCAAACCGATGCAAACGTTCCTGCCCCATATGCTCCAGATTCGACTTGAGCAATACCTTGGTGAACCCATCAGGCAGGTCGCTTCACTCGGCGGGGGCTGCATCGCCAATGCCTGTGCAGTAGAAACAACTACCGAGCGTGTTTTCCTCAAATGGGGTACGGGTGCGGTTGCAGCGACCTTCACCGGCGAAGCCGCCGGCTTGCAGGCCCTGCACGAGGCCCAAAGCCCCCTTCTGATCCCCAAGGTGCTGGCCGTTGAATCTGAAGCGAATCACCAACCGGGATTCCTATTGCTGGAATGGATCACGCCAGGTCCTGCATCCCGTGCATTCGCCGCCGATTTTGGCCAGCATCTTGCCCAATTGCACCGGCAGCAGGCCGAGGCGTATGGGTTTGTCATTGATAACCACATCGGTCGGCTGCCCCAAACCAACGCGTGGTGTGATACCTGGCCGGATTTCTTTCGCAAGCGCCGCCTCTTGCCACAAATCGAACGTGCCCGGTCCGCCCGCCGCTGGCCGTCTGAATGGAACGCCCTGGCAGACCATATCCTGAACCAATTGGAAAATTGGCTACCCCTTACCCCCGAAGCCTCCATCCTGCATGGCGATCTGTGGAGCGGCAACTTCCTCGTCACGGTGCAGGGCCGGGCGGCCCTCATCGATCCCGCCGCGTATTACGGCCACCGCGAGGCCGACCTCGCCATGACGGAACTCTTCGGTGGCTTTGATGCGGCTTTTTACACGGCCTATTGCGAAGCCTGGCCTCTGGAGCCGGGCTATGAGCGCCGCCGAGACCTCTACAACCTGTACCACCTCATTAACCACCTGAACCACTTCGGCTCCGGGTATGCCGGTTCCGTCGCACAAATCCTGCGCCGGTATGGGTAGACGATGCGCCCGCCCAGTCATGGCACATTCTGGTGTAAAAACACGCATGTCCCTAAACGCCATGCCATATGAATCACCGGACCGCTGTGCTGCCCTACAACCCCCGAAAACATCGCCGATGTTCTGTCCGTCTACGCAGATACGATTACCGTTCGCCCGGCCCCTATTTTGTTACAATTTGTACCCATCATCGAATTTGTTTATTCGGAAAGGTTGTTGAGGGTACAATGCGACTGAACAAATGGGGACAGATAGCAGATGCCATATGGCATCTATTGCCAGAACATCATCCGTGTGTGATATTGGATGAATATGTGATTATGCCAAATCATATCCATGCCATTGTAGGCATCAATTCCCGTAGGGACATGGCATGCCATGTCCCTACATCATGCCATGTCCCTACATCATGCCATGTCCCCAAAATTCGGCAATTCGGAAAACCCAAGGCCAGGTCATTATCCACCATCATTGGATCCTACAAATCCGCCGTTACGAAAGAGATCCATGAAACAGGCCTTGCAGGTAAAATCTGGCAAGGTCGATTTCACGACCGCATCATTCGTAACACGTCCGAATTGAGAAACATCCGGACGTACATTCGCAACAATCCCGCCAAATGGAACACGGACCGATTACATACCATTTGACCCCCGTAGGGACATGGCGTGCCATGTCCGAATCATGGCGTGCCATGTCCGAATCATGGCGTGCCATGTCCGGCATCAATTCAACACATCCAGCAGCCGGGAATATTTGACGATGAAGCTGCGGTTGAGAGTGCCGTTGGTAAAATCGTCGGTGTCACGGACCTCATTGTAGACGAGGAACAGGCCTGTGTTGGCGGCCTGTAACCAACCAAAGCGCAGGTTGGTGGACCAGCGGTCGGCACGGTCGTTGTATTGCAGCAGACCCTGGGCAAAGATGCGCGGCGTGAAAGAATAGGACAGCCGAGCGCGGAACAGGTTGGTGTCGAAGGTGCCCACCGGCAAGTCTACGTTGTTGTAGCTCCAGTTGAATTCCGAGTTGAAGGCATCACCCCACCGCAGCCGCAGGGTGTTCGAGGTCGATCTGCGCGATCCACCGAAGAAGCCACCTATCGTAGTAAACGTGTTGAAACTGATCGGCGCGGCACGGTTCGTGTTCCCTACGATCTGTGCCTCGGCATGGTCGTAGGTGCCGTCAAGGACCGTTACCCCGTCTGCGATCTCGAAGGCTTCCACAACGCCCTCCGTGGTGAGGTTAACACCGGTATGGATTTCATAACCGTTCTTGAATTCCCAGTGGTTATCGATGTGCAGGAAACTGGTTTCCTGGAAACCGTCGAAATTCCAGTAGCTTCGGTAGGAAACGTGGGGCCGCAGTTCCTGTAAGCCCATCCAGCCATTGGGCCGGTACCGATAGAAAATCAATCCTTCCGGCTTCCGGAAGGCACTCCGTTGCAAAAACCCAACCTCGGGGTTAAACCCTTCGGCCACTTCGGTATAGGCCGCGTTAATCAGCCATCCTTCCCACTGGTATTCGGCCTTGGTACGAAAGGCATGTTGTGCACCCCCGGCCTCCGGTGCGTACGTCCGAGCCAAAAACCCCGAAAGTTGGGCTTTGCGCCCCAGGCCTAGCCGACCATCCACGGCCAGCGTTCGGTTGTAGTCGTTATCCGGGGCCAAATCGCCCATGCCCTGCCGGTTGACCAGTACGGCTCCAATGGCCGAGCGACTGGCAAACTCATGGCTCACGCGGGCCACGCCGAAATTGTTGGATTGAATGGTTTCACCAACGGATTCCGTCTGCATGTTCAGGAACCCCAGATTGGTCCGCCCCACCTTGCCGGAAAGCCGTGCACCACCAAGGATGGGGGTAAGTTGCCCGTCTTCGCTATCAATGCCGATGCGGCGGCTGAAAAACAACTCCACCTCACCAGGACTCCCCACGGTAAATAGACCGGCATTTTCCAGAAAGAAGGGCCGCTTTTCAGGGAAGAACAGGTTGAAACGGTCCAGGTTGATTTGCTGTTCATCAACCTCCACCTGGGCGAAGTCCGTGTTGTACGTCAGGTCCAGGGTGAGGCTTGGTGTGAGGCTGTACTTAAGGTCCATCCCCACATCTCCTGTGGCATCGGTATCGGTACCGTCCTCAAAATTGCGACTGACCTGACCGAGGGTGTAGGGAATCACCTTCAGGTTGCGTGGGGACTTGAGGTCCAGGCCCGTGAGTGTTCCAGCCATGGAGAGTCGGTTCAGGTTGAACTCAAGTGGCAGCGGCGCCCAGTAGACAATTTCGTTGCGTTTGCGGATGTTACGCTGTAGGTTCAGGCCCCAAACCTGGTCTTTCCCGTGCGCAAACCGGAGGGTCCGGAAGGGAATGGCAAACTCGGCACTCCAACCCTGATCGGTCACCTGGGTACGAACCTCCCATGAGCCGTCCCAGTTCAGGTTGAAACCACCTACTGCGCCACCGCTCTGCCGCGCATTCCCAAAATTGCCCTGGCCCTCATTGTCCACCTGGGCATCGAATTCAATGCCAATGGGGTTGGTGCCGAACACGAACCCGTTCTGGCCGTCGTGGTACGTGTCCAGAATAAACCGGAAACTGTCGGTTTCGTCCAGCGAGGCATCCCGCCGGGCATCGGATACCACCAATCGGTCCGGCTCAACATCAAAACACATCACCCCCACGTAAAGGGCCTGCCCGGTGTAGCCGATGCGCACTTCGGTCCGTTCCGAGGCCGGTGCACCAGCAATGGGTTGGGTTTGAGAAAAGCCACTCAACGCCGGGAGCGCCTGCCAGACCGGGTCCTCCAGTACACGACCATCCAGGGTTGGGGCCTCCGTCAAGACATGCGCTGATGCCGTAGGTGCAGCTAACACATCAGGCTGCTCGGTTCCGGGAGATGTAGGCTGGGCATACGTGTTGGTCCAGTACAGAATCAGCAGCAAGAAACCGATCCCGCGCAGGCGTGGGAAATTGTACATGGGGCGTGGCAATCTCAAATGCGGTGTGGCATGTTATTCAATCCCATATATAACCCCATAATCCGCCTGAATATCCCGGCTCCCGATATTTTCATAAGCCGGGGCATTCGATTGGGGAAACATGTATTTTTGATTGTGGGTGGACCGTGTTCCAAACACCGGTGCCATTCGAATGTCCAGGCGATCATGAGGATCGCCCCTCCCTTTCGCCATAAACTCCAATACGTCACATGATTCGTTATCGGTTGGTTTTCTTTCTTTGTTTGATGGCCGGGCCGGTTTGGGCGCAGCCCGATGCCAATCCACCGGCCCCCGGCTTTAACGCCGCAGCCTCCGATGCCGAGGCCATTGCCCTCGCCGATGCCACGATGCAAGCCATGGGGGGGCGGGCCGCCTGGAACCGGACCCGGTACCTGTCCTGGACGATCTTCGGCCAGCACCACGTGTGGGACCGGTGGACCGGTCACTTCCGGCATGAACGGGACAGCACCCTTACCCTCATGAACGTCCATACGCAGGAAGGCCGGGTGTGGATTGATGGGACTGAAGTGCAAATTGATTCCACCCGGGCCAAGATCCTGGCGGACACCTACGCCCGATGGATCAACAACAGCTACTGGCTTATCATGCCCTATAAACTGAAAGACTCCGGGGTGACGCTCAAGTACGTTGGTCCGGGCACCACCGAAGCAGGCACACCGGCAGACATCGTGCACCTGACCTTCGAGAACGTCGGCCTGACGCCGCAGAACAAATACGCCGTCTACATCGACCGGGAAACCAAACTGGTTACGCAATGGGCCTTCTACCCAACGGCCGATGATGCCGAACCCCGCTTCGTCCTGCCATGGACCGACTGGGAGCCCTACGGCCAGATTAAGCTCTCCTCGGGCAGGGGGGGCGAGCATAGGGTAATCCACATACGCGTACATGACATAGTCCCTGCAGCCGTCTTTGAAAACCCGGCCCCCACGGCCTATTTCGGAGATGAATGACGCGCTCCTCTTGACTCCGATATTTTTTAGTGCTACTTTTATAGCATTATGTTGCTTTTATAGCATCATGCTGTTTTTAGAGCATTGACTTGTACATGACCTGATTATGCCCAAACCTTCTTACCTCCGGCTGAGCCGGCGCGAGCGTCAAATCATGGATATTGTGTATCAACTGGGCCGAGCTACGGCGCAGGAGGTACAGACTGGCCTGGCGGATCCGCCCAGCTATTCTGCTGTGCGAGCCAAGCTGCGGATCCTTGAAGAAAAAGGCTACCTGACGCATGTTTACGACGGCCCCCGGTACGTGTACCAGCCGGTCGTCGAACGCGCCAGTGCCGAACGCTCCGCGCTGAATCACCTGCTGAACACTTTTTTTGACAATTCCGTAGAGAAAGCCGTAGCCGCCCTCGTCAAGCTGCGTGAGGACAACCTCAGCGACGACGAACTGGAACGCCTTTCTGATCTCATCGACAACACACGGACTGAGGCCGATTCCTGATGCCTTACGAACTTTCTGCTTTCCTGCAAGAGGCCGCCGCCTGGTTTGGCACCGGCATCAACCTGACCCTCAAAGCCTCCCTCCTGCTCCTGATGGCTGGTGGACTGGCCTTTTTGCTCCGCAACGCCTCCGCCGCGACCCGGCACCTGGCCTGGGGCCTCGGCATTGTGAGCGTCCTGGCCCTGCCACTGCTCACAACCACACTTCCGAGTTGGCAACTACACATTCTGCCGAGTACGCAGCCAGCGGCTGCCCCGGCTCCGGCCGCCCTGCCTGCACCGGCGCCAACATTGGTAGAAGAACCGGCTGCACCTGTGCCCGTCCAGAACGAACCCGCGCCTGCACCTATTGATGAACCGACACCCGTCCTTACCGAAACGGCACCTCCCGTGCAATCTGCCCTGCCGTGGTCGGCGTGGCTGGTGGGGGCCTGGCTGCTGGGTGTAATCGTCCTGTTGGCCCGGCTCGCCGCTGGTCTGTTGGGCGTCTGGTGGATCACCCGTCGTTCTCCACAGGAATCCGACCCAACGAACATCGCTCTGCTTGCTGATTTGTCGCAACAACTGGGCTTGCAACATGCCGTAACCCTGCGCCGCACCGACCGGGTGATTCCACCCCTCACATGGGGTGCCCTCCGGCCCGTGATTGTGCTGCCGAAGGTTGCTGATGAATGGTCTGACGACCGACTCCGCACCGTATTGTTGCACGAACTGGCCCACGTCAAGCGCTGGGACTGGATGACGCAGACGCTGGCCCGCGTGGCCTGTGCCCTCCACTGGTTTAACCCGCTGGCCTGGGTGGCCCTGCACCGCCTGCTGGCCGAGCAGGAAACGGCCTGCGATGATCAGGTGATCATCTCCGGTGCCCATGCCGAAGCGTACGCCCGAAGCTTGCTCGACATCGCCCGTGCCCTTCAGTCCATGCAATGGTCGTCGGTCGCTACCGTCGCGATGGCCCGCCCCTCCACACTCGAAGGCCGGTTGCTCTCTATCCTCGACCCGAAACGGAGCCGGCAAGGGGTGTATGCCTTGCGTGTACTGGGTGCTACGGCATTGATGGCCAGCCTGGTGCTGCCATTGGCCGCCATGCAGCCTGCCCCGGCTGAACCGCCAGCTGAAGTGGCAGAAGCCGCCGCCCTGGTGGATGCCCCGCCCATACAGGAAACCCTGGAGGCCCCAACGCCGACCCAGACCCAAACGCCCCTGGCAGCCGAACCGGTCTTGCCGCTCATCTCCGAGGAGGGAGTTGAAGAAACAGCAGATGAGATGGAACATGCGAGTGATGAAGGTGCGCTTGATACCCCGTCTGTAATATTCGTTGACGGTACCACCGAGCCTGTAGCTGTAGACACCGCCAAGGTGCGAGCGCTCATTGCGGCGCTTCAAGACGAAGACCCTGAAGTGCGGGAAATGGCTGCCTATGTGCTGGGTGAAATCGAACACCCCCTCGCCGTCCAGGCCCTGTCAGCGGCCCTACGCGATGACAACGCTGAGGTCCGGGAAAAAGCGGCCTGGGCGCTTGGCGAAATTGAATCCCCAGAAGCCGTGACAGCACTTGGTAGTGCGTTGTCGAGCGAGACCAATGCCGAAGTCCGAAGCAAACTCGTGTGGGCGCTCGGCGAAATTGAGTCGGTCGAGGCCGTTGGGGCCTTGAGCCAGGTCCTGAACAGTGATGCCGATGCCCACGTCAGAGCCCACGCAGCATGGGCGCTCGGCGAAATTGAGTCGGCTGAAGCTGTGCCAGCCTTGAGCCAGGCCTTGCGCTCCGATGATAACGACGAAGTTCGTTCCAAAGCCGCGTGGGCGCTCGGCGAAATCGAATCCCCAGAAGCCGTTGCCGCTCTTGCCGAAGCCCTCGCCAACGACCAGAGCGTCGACACCCGCGAAAAAGCCGCGTGGGCACTCGGTGAAATCGAATCCCCGGCTGCGGTCGATGCCCTAAGCCAGGCCCTGCGCTCCGATGCCAGTGATGAAGTACGTGCAAAAGCCGCATGGGCACTCAGCGAAATTGAAGATCCGGCAGCCCTTCCGGCCTTGAGCGCTGCCCTTCAAGATGCCAATGAAGACGTTCGCAAATTCGTCATTCGGGCACTTGGTGAAATGCAACATACCGATGCCGTCCCTCCGCTTATTGAGGTGCTTAACACCGACGACAATGTCGAAGTACGCAAGTATGCCGCATGGGCGCTCGGCGAGATGGAAGACTCTCGAAGCATCCCGGCGTTGTCACGAGCGATGAGCGACGAAAACGACGAGGTACGCCGCGCCGCCATCCGGGGACTCGGCGAAATGCAACATGCCGATGCGGTCCCGGCCCTCACCGAGGTGCTCAATACGGACGACAATGCCGAGGTGCGCAAGTATGCCGCCTGGGCACTCGGCGAGATCGGGGACAGCCGCGCTGCCGATGCACTCATGAAAGCCTTGCAATCTGACGAAAACCGCGAGGTGCGCCGCGCCGCCGCCCGCGCCCTCTCGGAAGTCGAATAACCTCTGCCCACAATGAAGATCAACATACTGCAATGGGTGAGGTACGCCCTGTTCCTGTGGTTGCCGACGGTCGGGGCCGCTCAGCCGGAGCCGGTGGTACTCCCTGAACCGACCGGCCCCTACGCCGTCGGCACCACCACCTGGCACTGGGCCGATGCCAGCCAGCCGGACACGCTTTCGCCTGATCCCACGGACACCCGGGCCATTATGGTACAGGCGTGGTATCCGGCTCGGCAAGATACCAGCGCAACACCCACGGGATACATGCCCCTCTACGGTGGGTTCGGGCATGTAACAGCCCACAGCGTGGCCGGGGCCCCCTTTGCTGAAATGCGGGGGCCGGCTCCAGTACTCGTGGTAACACCGGGCCGGGGCACAACCCGCCATTTTTACACTGCTTTAACATCCGCTCATCGCCGTCGAGGCCTTTCTCCAATCAGAGTAATCGCATGAAATACATCCTCCTGCTCTGCGGATTTGCAGCCTTCTGCAATACCGCTACCAGCCCGGCCTCGTCCAGCCCACAACCAACGGCCCTCGTTGAGACCGCGGCCTTGGAAACCGCCGATGAAATCCAACAATTGATTAACGCTCTCACCGATGCCGACCCGGCCAAACGCGCAGAAGCGGCCTGTGCCCTCGGTCGAAAAGGCCACAAGGCCACTGCGGCAGTCCCCCATCTGATCCGCCTGATGAATGACGGTGCCGAGGTGCCCGCATCGCTGTGCTACGGTAAGAACGGCTGGTGGTCACGTCAATACCCGGGCCGGGTACACATGGTCATGGTTGGCAGATTGGCCGCGTCGGCCCTTACGAATATTGCCGACGGCGCGCCCGAACCCGTCGAGGCCGCTCTCATGGCGGCCATGAAAACCGGCCCCGACCTGACCCGTGCCCATGCCGCATGGGCCATGGGCGCGATGGACCATGACGAATCTATCCCGGACCTCGGCCAAATCATCCGAAACGACGAATATGCCTATGCCCGTGAGCAGGCAACCTGGGCGCTCGGCGCCATCGGCAACAAGGCCGGGATTGAACTCCTGAATATGGCCATCGACGATCCCCATGCCTCGGTGCGGGAGCAAGCCGCATGGGCACTCGGCGCCATCGGCAGCCATGACGGGGTCGATGGTCTGGTCCAAGCCCTCGAAGATGACAACCCCGACGTGCGCGAACAAGCCGCATGGGCGCTCGGCGCCGTTGGCAGCAGCAAGGGCGTACCGGCACTCATGAAAGTGATGACGGATGAAGACGCTGAAGTCCGTGAACAAGCCGCATGGGCACTCGGCGCCATCGGCAGCCATGACGGGGTCGATGGTCTGGTCCAAGCCCTCGAAGATGACAACCCCGACGTGCGCGAACAAGCCGCATGGGCGCTCGGCGCCATCGGGGATGCCCGCGCCGAGCCGGCCCTCATGAAGGCCATCAAGGACCCCGTAACGGATGTACGCAAACAAGCGCTCTGGGCATTGGGCGCGATTCATTGAATGAAGGCACCGCGCAGCAAGCTACGCGGTATCCGTCTCGTTACTTAAACGGGTCAAACAAACTCAATTGTTGATGATGCAACTGCTCGTACTCCGACTCTATACCCTGAGCCCGTACGTAGCGGCGCATCACCTCTTCACTACTGTGCCGACCGACACTGCTTACAAAATAACCCTTGCTCCAAAACTGACCACCCCAAAGCTGCTGCTTTACACTCGGCACACGCTTGAATATCTCTCGCGCCGTCAGACTCTTGATCGTCTGTATGATCTTTGTCGCGCTGTAGCTCGGCACCGATTGCACCAGAAAATGCACATGATCCCGGTCAACACCAATTTCCAAAAAGATGATCTCATAGCGCTTGGCAATATCCAAACAGACGTCGCGCAAAACGGCATCAACAGTCGAGTCAAAGATCACCCGTCGGTACTTGGCCGGGCAGACAAAGTGGTAAATCAAAACGGAAACATTGTGGCTTTTGTGCATGAATGTGCTCATACACAACGTTAAGCCACCCCTTTTCACGAAGCAAGCTTCGAGGAACTAACCCTGAACGAGATTAGAAACGCAACGTTTCCGATCCGGGGTCGGCATGAGACCGACCTCTCCAGGCGGCATCCGTTGAACAGGACGCGTTGAGTTTGGCGCATCCGTTGAATAGGGCACGACCTGGACGGGCGATCCTTGTGATCGCCCCGTTCAACGAATGGCATTTGGTCATTCGCACCAAGAATACCGCCATTCATGACAATCCCTTGCCCTTAACCGAAACTCCACATCTCCCCTCCCGTACCGGCAAAGACCCCAACCTCACCACTCTGCTCTTAAACCCGAGTGCCCCATGAGACAGCCCCGAGTCCTCATGCGCGTGCTGCGCCCCCTCTTTGCCGCGCTGCTGTTCTTTTCATTGGTCGCACCTGCCCAGGCCTCGCCTGCGGATGAAGTGTATGCCATCACCCATGTCCATGTCATCCCGATGGACGGGGAACGGGTGCTGGAAAACCAGACCGTCATTGTACGGGACGGGCGCATTGAAGCCCTCGGCCCTGCGGCGGCTGTAGCCATTCCTCCCGGCGCGGTGACCATCGCAGCCCGTGGCCAATACCTGATGCCGGGATTGGTAGACATGCACACCCACCTCCTCTCCGACGACCGCATTGCCAACACCTACGCAGATGAAGAACTGGCTGTGATCCTCGCCAACGGCGTAACCACGGCCCGGCTCAACATCGGCAAGCCATCGCACTTACGGTACCGGCAAGCCATTGCCGACGGTGCCCTGACCGGCCCCCGGCTTTATGTGGCCAGCCCCCAGTTTTCTGGACGGGCCTTTGGGCGCATTTTCAACGGGTATGCCGTCACTTCCCCCAAAGAGGCTGAAATGGCCGTCCAGCAAGCCCACGCCTCCGGCTACGATTTTATCAAAATCACCTTCCGGATACCCCCGCCGGTTTATGATGCCATCGTCGCGACCGCCGCGCAGGTCGGCTTGCCGGTCATCGGGCATGTGGGGCCACAGGTGGGCCTGGCGCGGGCCATGAAGGCGGGCCAGCAAATTGAGCACCTGGACGAATACATGGAGGCCCTGCTCCCGACCGACGCACCGGTACCGGGCGGGATTTCCGGCGTCGGGGTCTGGCAACGGGCGAACTGGGCCAGCCTGGATTACATTGATACCGCTCGCATTCCTTTGCTCGCCCGGCAATCCGTAGCCGCCGGTATCTGGAACACCCCGACGTTGGCCTTCCTCAACTCTGCCTTTGGCACAGGCCGCAGCACAACGGCCATTGATAATAGCCCGGATGCCCGGTTTGTCTCGCCGTCCGTCAAAGCCGAGTTGTTGCGGGGGCGGCAAGCCTTCTGGTCCAAGCCGCCAGACATCGCACATCGGCAAAAATATGTCCAGTTCCGCAATGACCTGACCCGCGCCCTCTACCAGGCCGGTGCCAAACTGTTGGCCGGCTCAGATGCGCCAGAGTGGATGATGCTCTATGGCTTTACCCTGCACCGGGAGCTCGAACACCTCGTCCAGGCCGGACTGCCGCCCTACGCCGCTCTGGAAACTGCCACCCGCAACCCTGCCGAATGGCTCGGTGCTCTGGACACGTTCGGCACCGTTGAAGTCGGTAAACAGGCCGATCTGCTCCTGCTGGAAGCCAATCCCCTCGAAGACATCCGCCACACCCAGCGCATCGCAGGCGTGATGGCCCAGGGCCGGTGGATGAACAAGGCGAAGCTGAAAAAAATGCTGGACGCCTCCGCAGCCGTCCTGAGCGAAGCACCTCTGTTGACGGATTTGTGATTTAGAGACTTCCAATGACAAATCACCAATCATAAATACCTTCTTTCCTCCATTTTCCCTATCCTGCGCTTTCTCTCCCCCTTTCGGACCTCAGTGAACACCTCCAATGCAGAACATGAAGTCCTTCGGCGTGTTCTTCTGCCTGCTGTGGCTGCCCCTCTCGGGTTACGCGCAACAAAAGCCGATGTATGAGATCGGCCTGCTGGCAGACAAAATCACGCCGGAAATTGCGCCGCTGGTCGAACAACTCAAACAGGAAATCATTGCCGTTGTGGGTGAAGATGCCACCATCACGTTTCCCGACAGCAGCACACTCGCCAACAATTTCGACCGCGAAACCGCCCGGCAGCAATACCAGACGCTTATCGAGAACGACACCGACCTTATCATCGCCTTCGGCCCCGTCAACAATGAAGTCATCTCGGCCCAGACCACACACGTAAAACCCACCATCCTCTTTGGTGCAGTAAACCTTGACCTGATTGACTATGACCCCGATCAGGAAACCTCGGGCATTGACAATTACACGTACCTGATTACCTCACAGTCCTACCGGCGCGACCTGAACACGTTTAAATCGCTCTACGATTTTCAACATCTCGGCATCATGGTCCCGGCCCAACAGGTCACCGTCCTTCCGTTCATAGAGACCTTCGATACCCTGCTTGCTGAGTTAGAGGCCGCCTACACCTTGATCCCCTTTCGTTCAATGGCCGACATCGCCCTCCCTGATGACATTGATGCCGTCTATCTGGCCGAAGCCTTCGACATCCGCCTCGCAGACCTGAAAGCGCTGGCAGATCTGATGATCACCAGGAAGCTCCCTTCCTTTTCGGCCTCCACCCGATATGATGTTGAAAGCGGCTGGATGGCCACCAATCAGCCCGATGCCCGCTTCGACCAGTTTTTCCGGCGTATTGCCCTGAGTGTTGAAGCCGCTGTCAATGGCGAAAACCTGGCCAATCTGCCGCTGTTCATTGATTACAGTGAGAACCTGACGATGAATTATAACACGGCTGAACTGGTGGGCGTCCCGATCAAGTACAGCCTGATTGCCACCACCAACTTCGTCGGGGACTTTGTCAATGTGCTGTCCGAAAAAACCTACTCGCTGGTGGATGTCATTGAAGAGGCCCTGGCCGAAAACCTCTCGCTGGCGGCGGGCCGGAAAAATGTGGCTCTGGCAGAACAGGACGTACGCTCGGCCCGGAGCAACTACCTGCCCAGCCTTACCGCCTCGGCCGCCGGCACCTACATCGACCCCGAACTGGCCGAATTGTCCGGCGGACAGAATCCGGAGTATTCCACCTCCGGCAACGTGACGCTCAACCAAACGCTGTTCTCCGAGGCGGCAAACGCCAACATCGGCATCCAGAAAAGTCTGCTCAAGGCCGAACAATCGAACTACAATGCTGACGAACTGGACCTTATCCTGAATGCCGCCAACGCCTACTTTAATACCCTCATCCTGAAAGCCAATGCCCAGATCCGCGCCCAGAACCTGGACGTGACGAAACGCAACCTGAAGATCGCCGAGCAAAACTTTGAGGCGGGCCAGGCCGGGCAATCGGACGTGCTGCGGTTTCGGAGCGAGATGGCCCAGAACATGCAGTCGATGGTGGAGGCCGTCAATCAACTGGAGCAAGGCTTTCACGCCATAAACCAGTTGCTGAACAACCCTATCGATTTTGAAATCGACGTGCTGGATGCCGATCTGGAAGAAGGGGTCTTCATGGATTACAACTACGAGCAGCTGCGCATCTTCATCGACGACCCTTCGCTGCGCAAGGTCTTTGTAAGGTTCCTGGTCTCAGAAGCCTTGCATAACGCCCCGGAGTTGCGGGCGCTGGACTATAACCTGGAGGCCATCGAGCGCAACATCACCCTGAACGGCCCCCGGCGTTTTCTGCCAACGGTAGCCGCGCAGGCCCAATACAACCGCACCTTTGATCAATGGGGCACCGGCGCGCTGGATTCGAACCTCATTCTGAAAGACAACTACAACGTCGGCCTGAACCTGTCCATCCCCATTTTTGATGGCAACCGGGAGAACATCAACCGGCAGACGGCCATTCTTCAGCGAGAGCAACTCGCCATCAACAAGGACAACACGGCCCGTGCCATTGAGCGCAATGTGCAGGATGCCGTGCTGGACCTGATCAACCAGATGACCAACCTCGAACTCTCAAAAGTGTCCGAACAAACGGCCGTGCAAAGCCTGGACCTCACCCAGACGGCCTACTCCAACGGGGCCGTCAACATCGTGCAGTTGCTGGACGCGCAGAACAACCTGCTGCAAGCCCAACTGGCGCGTGCCACCGCCGTCTATAATTACCTGCTGACCTCAATTATAATGGAACGATCCCTCGGGTATTATTTCCTGCTGCAAACCGAAGCCGAATTCCAGGCCTTCGTCCAGCGCTTTTTGGCGTTCCAACGCAACATGCAAGAGTGATGATTGACCTGAAACAAATGCTTTAATTATGAAGGATTTACATTTACCTCGCCTCCTCACCTTAACAGCCCTGTGCTTCGGCCTCGTCGCTTGTGGAGGTGACGAACCGGTTGAACAAAAGACCTTGCGCCCGGTCCGTTACCAGGAAATCGGCTATCAGGGCAGTGCGATGGCGCGCACGTTCAGCGGGACCGCAGAGACCGACAAGGTCGTGAACCTGAGTTTCCGAAGCAGCGGCATCATCACCCGGTTCAACATCCGGCTGGGCCAAAGGGTGCGCCGGGGCGACCTGCTGGCCCAACTGGACAACGTGCAGGCCCGCCTCGCCTACGAACAATCCCTCTCGGCCCTGAACAGTGCCGCCTCCCAGATGAATACGACCAAGCTGAACCTGGACCGTGTGCGCTCGCTGTATGAAAAGGGCAGCGCGTCCCTGAGTGATTTTGAGAATGCCAAAAACTCATACCGCACGGCCCGGGCCAGCCATGAATCCGCCCAGCGGAGTGTAGACATCCAGAAAGAGCAAATGCGCTACGGCTTCATCTATGCACCGGAAACGGGCACCATCGCCGCTGTCAGCGCAGAAGTGGACGAAAACGTAAGCGCCGGACAAACCGTGGCCGTGCTGAATGCCGGGGCCAACATGGAAATTGCGCTGGGCCTGCCGGAAAGCATCATCAACCGGATCGAGCAAGGCATGGATGTGGATGTGGCTTTCACCTCGCTCCCTGACAACGCCTTCACCGGGCGCGTCACGGAAGTCTCGCCGTCGGTAGATCCGAATACAGCCACGTACCCCGTCCGGGTGACCATCACCAACCCGACCGATGCGGTCCGTAGTGGCATGACGGCCAATGTTACCTTTGACTTCGGCAACGGCGAAACCACCTCAAACACCTTGATCGTACCGGCCAAAGCCGTTGGTGAAGACGACCAGGGGCGGTTCGTGTTTTTGATTGAAGGAGATGGAACGACCGCCGCCGTAAAAAAACATCACATCCAGGTGGGCGCCCTGACGGCCGAGGGCTTCGAGATCAAGGACGGCCTGCAAGCCGGGCAGCGCATTGCCACCGCCGGGCTACAAACCCTCCTCAACGGCCAGCAAGTAAGATTACAGTAATGCGTATTGTGTCCGCCGGTACCCGGCGGTGCGTATTGCGTGATTTCGACCCTGACCATACTGGCCGAACATTCGGTTAGACACATATAAGTTTTCGAATCAGCAGGACGCAAGGCCCCAAGTTCACGCAACACGCATCACGCAACATATAGGCACACCCTCTATCGTATTGTAGAACCCCAACCTTTATGAACCTCGCTCAATTTTCGATTGAGAAGAACCGCATTACCTTTGTGGTGCTGGCTACCATCATTTTGTTGGGGCTAGCCCTGTACCAATCGCTGGCGCGGGACAGCATGCCACCCTTCACCATCCGGGTAGCGACCGTTGTGTCTTCGTTCCCCGGGGCTAGTCCGGAGCGGGTAGAGCAACTGGTCACGGACCGTATCGAAAAAGTGGCCCAGGAATTGCCCGAACTCAAGGAGGTCACCAGTACGTCGCGGACCGGGCTGTCCGTGGTGTCCGTATCGCTCAAGGATGAAGTTGCACCGGATCAACTGCAAAGCGTGTGGGACCGGCTCCGGCGCAAGCTCAACGCCATGAGGGGCCTGCCCCAGGGGGTCAACCCGAACCTGAATGACGACGGCATCGGGGACGTCTACGGCATCGTCGTGGGGATGACGAGCGACGGCTTCTCCTACGCCGAAATGAAAACCTATGCCGATGACCTCAAGGACGATCTCATCAAGCTGGATGATGCGGCGAAAGTCGAACTGGGTGGCGTACAGGAAGAACGGGTTTTCATCGAGTTCGACAACGCCCGGCTCACCGAATACAACCTCTCTGCAAGCAGGCTACAGGGCATCATTGCAGCCACCAACATCCTCAGTTCCGGGGGCGAGGTAAACCTGGAAGACGAACGCATCATCCTCGAACCGACTGGGAATTTCAACGACATAGAAGACATCAAAAAGACCCTGGTGCCGGTCGGTAATGGTTCGCAACTGTTGTACCTCGAAGACATCACCAACATCCACAAGGGCTACATTGAACCGCCGACGCAGAAGGTGCGCATCAACGGCAAGGAAGCCATCACGCTGCATGTGAATCTGAAAGATGGGGCCAACGTCATCAACCTGGGCATGGCCGTCGATGGCGTCGTGGCCGACTGGCAAAGCCGGCTGCCCGTGGGCCTGGAACTGCACCGCGTGGCTTCGATGGATACCTACATCGACTTCAAGATCGGGGATTTCATCAATAACCTGATCCAGGCCATCATCATCGTCCTGGCCGTCATGCTGATTTTCCTCGGCATCCGCACCGGCCTTGTGATTGCCAGCCTCATCCCGATTGTGACGATCATGACGCTCATGCTGATGGGCCTGCTGGACGTTGGCCTGAACCAGGTCACGCTGGCCGCACTGATCATGGCGCTCGGGATGATGGTAGACAATGCCATTGTGGTGGCCGAGTCCGTCATGGTCAAAATGGAAGACGGCGTTCCGGCCAAGCAGGCCGCCATAGAATCCTGTGGCGAGTTGTTCACCCCGCTGCTGATCTCCACCCTGACGACCTCAGCGGCGTTTCTGGCGTTTTACCTGGCCGAGTCGACGATGGGGGACATCGTCGGCCCCATCTTCGTGGTCATTTCCCTGGCCCTGTTGTCGTCATGGCTCATCGCGCTCACGGTGATCACGATGTTCTGTTACCTGTTCCTGCGGATCGAAAAGAAGGGCACGCAAAAGCCAGGGTTGGTAGACCGAACCATCAACCGGCTCAAGGTCTACTACAAAGACCTCATCCTGCAAGCCCTGGCCTTCAAGACCTGGGTGGTAGCTGGCATCCTGACCCTGTTTGTGATTTCGCTGCTCGGGTTCAATTTCATCCCCTTTGTGTTTTTCCCGGACAGCGATCGGAACATGATTACAGTAGACATCAACCTCCCACTGGGCACCCGCATTGAGCGCACGGAGGATGTGGTCACACAGATCGAAACCTACCTGGCCGATGCATTGCTGGTGGGACCCGACCGAACAGATGGTATTGTGGACTGGTCGTCCTACATCGGGCAAGGACCGGAATCCTACGACATGGGGTACCAGGCCGATGAAGCCAATTCCAGTTACGCGCACATGTTGGTCAACACATCGGCGTTTTCGTACAACAACACCGCCATCGCTCAACTGGATGCGTTCTGTTTCGAACACTTTCCGGATGCCGACATCAAGGTGGGGCCGCTTGGGGCCGGCGGCGGTGGTGTGCCCATCGAAGTGAAAGTGTCCGGGAACAATCCGGACGTCCTGGCCCGCATCGCCGAGGCAATCAAACTTCAACTCTCCGGTATTGCAGGCACCAAAAACGTGAAGGACGACTGGGGGCCGAAAAGCAAGAAGTTTGTGATTGCCGTGGACCAGTCCCGTGCCCAGAATGCCGGGGTCTCCAGCCAGGATATCGCCACCTCCCTGCAAACCGTCCTGGATGGCTTCCAGACCGGCGAATACCGGGAGGGCGATCAGTCCATTCCCATCATGATGCGGAGCGATGCCGGGCAACAACAATCCCTGGCCTCGCTGGAAACGCTGAGTGTGTTCGCGCAGAGCACCGGCAAGAGCGTACCGTTGCTCCAGGTGGCGAGTATCGTACCCGAGTGGCAATACTCAAAGATCAAACGGCTGGACCTGAACCGGACGGTGAACGTCTCCAGCGAACTCACCGCAGACGGTAACGCTTCGGCCGTCACTGCCGCACTCACCCCGTGGCTGGAAGAACAAGCCGCTGGTTGGCCCGCTGGTTACACCTACAAATTCGGCGGCGATGCCCAGAACACCGCCGACAATATGGGGGCCGTCATCAAATACCTGCCGCTTTCCGGGTTCATCATTCTGCTGCTCCTGATTATCCAGTTCAACTCGTTTCGCAAGATGGCGATGGTCACCCTCACAATTCCGCTGGGTGTGATCGGGGTGGTGCTGGGTCTCTTGATTTTCCAGGAGCCGTTCGGGTTTATGCCGTTCCTGGGGGTGATCTCGCTGGCCGGTATCGTGATTAACAATGCCATCGTCTTGCTCGACCGGATCGAGATTGAACAAAGTGAACTCAAGCGCACCGATCAGGATGCCGTGATTGCGGCCTGCCTCCAACGCTTCCGCCCCATCCTGCTCGCCACGTTCACCACGGTCCTCGGCCTGATTCCCCTCTACCTGAGCGGCGGTGAAATGTGGGAAGGCATGGCCGTGAGCATTATGGTCGGCTTGCTGTTCGGCACGGTGATTACGCTGCTTTTCATCCCCTCGCTCTACAGTATTTTCTTCAAGGTCGATTACCGGAGCTACGCGTTTAACGAAGCGCTACTTGGGGCGTGACCCTACAACCGATAAGCCGTATACCCGTCTTTGACCAACACGGCCACGGCACGGTCGGCATCGGCTTCATCGGCAAAACCGACCTTGAACGCACCGCCGGTACCTTCGCGGATTTTGAGCAGTTCCAGATCCTTGATGTTCAGGTCGGCTTCATACAGGAGGCGCGTGAGTTGGGCCAGGTAACCGGGCCGGTCTTCGGCATAGACGTACACATCGGCGAGGGGCCGAAGGAAGCCTTTCATGCTGGGTGGGATGGTGCGGCGCACGGCCCGGGCAGCGGTAAAATCGGCTTCGAGCCGTGTGATGTCGATGTGCTGCAAGTGGGTCCGTTGCCGCTCCAGATGCCGGATGAGCATACCCAGTGTGGCAACGATCTGGGTATGGTTGGCAGCGAGAATGTCTTGCCAGATACCGAAGGGGGAAGACGCGATGCGCGTCATATCCCGAAACCCTCCGGCTGCTAACTTCAGATAGGCCGGGTCGTGCGTCTGGGCCGGGTCCGCGAGGTGTATTAAAGCAATGGAAACCAGCTGGGGGACGTGGCTCACCGCAGCCGCGATGCGGTCGTGCCGCTTGGCGTTAAGCACCAGAATTCGAGCCCCGGTAAGCTGAATTAAATCAATAAGATCAGCATGTCGTTCAATGAATTCATCCACACTGTGGATAACCGGTGGACAAAGTACATACGTCGCATTTTCAAACAACAGGGCATCGGCATGAGCCACCCCCCGGTGTTCGGCTCCGGCCATGGGATGCCCGCCGATAAAAGAAATACCCTCAGGCAACAGGCGCAGGGCATCGGCCATGATACCCGCCTTGACCGAGCCCACGTCCGTCACGACGGCCCCCGGCTTGAGGTGCGGAGCCATGGCTTCAAACAGCGTGGGCATCGCCCCCAGGGGCGTAGCGACCACTACGAGGTCGGCATCCCGGACGGCATCTGCTACAGAGGTTGCCTCCCGATCAATGATGCCGTTTTGCCGGGCCGCTTCCATGACATCAGCCCTATCATAGCCGATGCAGGTGAGGGCAGGTCGGTTCTTCTTCCAGGCCAAACCCAATGACCCGCCCATGAGGCCAACACCAAGAATGGAAATGGTTTGTATCACGTAGTGTGTATTTATTGTTACATTGACCGGTGTAGCATGCCGTTCCGGCGTACGAATAGCAAGAACGGGATCACATGGCCTGTTTGTCAAACCCAGAGCGAACATATGGTTAAAGATGCTGAAAAACTCGCGGCCTTTGAAAAAGTGTACCAACAGCAAACACCTCCAGACCACGCCCACAGCCTTCGCATCTACGAGGCCCTCTATCAACATGCTTGTGTGCTTGGCATTTTTCCACTAAAAAATCCCTTGGACGGCCTTGACCATAAGATCAATTTAGCCCACGCCCTGCATGTTCACGCACCTGCTCCAAAGACTCGCTAGCGCCTTGCATAAAGCAGGCATTGACTACATGGTCATCGGTGGGCAAGCCGTACTCAGGTATGGAGAACCAAGACTCACCAAAGATATTGATATGACCCTGGGCCTGTGGCCACAGCAATTAGACAAGGTACTGGAATTTATCGAAGGCATGGATCTTGCCCTACTGGTTGATATTGCATTCATCGAACAAACCCTCGTTATCCCTGTGCAAGATCAAGAAACAGGACTTCGGGTTGACTTTATGCTGGGGTTCACCCCTTATGAGCAAGAAGCCCTTAGGCGGGCACAGTCTGTCCTCATGGAATCAACTCCGGTTCGCTTTGCCACACTTGAAGATGTAATCATTCACAAATGTATTGCTGGACGACCTCGTGACCTGGAAGACATCAAATCCATCTTGCGCAAGAACCCTTCGGCAGATACGGCTTACATCCATGACTGGCTAAAGCAATATGAAAGCCTCACTGGAGAACCGCTTGTGCTAAGGTTTAATACGCTCCTGGACGAATAACGCCATGACGCCGGAGCAATGGCAGGCCAGGGACAACATATATACCTGACCAACCCATTTTCTACTGGGTTGAACATCTAGTCAAGTGGTTCAGGGATAAAACCCCGGTTGAGGGCGACCGGGTTGTGGGCGAGGTTGAGCTTGGGGTATTGGCCATCGGTAGGCCGGGCCTGTGTTTCGCTCGTCCACCGATAGCCCTCCGGTAGCGTCTGTATGTTGTTGTTGCTGGCTTCCACCCGTCGTAGCGCCGGCAGGGCCGTCAGGATGGCTGCGTCCAGCGCAAGGAGTTGATTGGAGCTGACCTGCAGGTTACGCAATGCGGGCAAATCCTCCAGACCCTCCAGTAAGGTGAGTGCGTTGCCGGTCAGGCCGAGCCATTCGAGGCGGGGCAGGTGCGCAATACCCATCGGGGCCAAGAATTTGTTGCCGTAGAGTTCAAGTTCCTTGAGCCAGGGATGTCCAGTAATGCCATTCAGGTTCGTGAGCGCATTCATGCGGAGGTCGAGGCGTTCGAGCGCCGGTAGGCCCTTCAGGTCCGGCACCGCCTCAATCTGATTTCCGGCCAGGTCAAGATTTGCCAGTGCCGAGCAAGACAACAGGGGAGAGAGGTCCTTGATTTGATTGCGTGAAAGATGGACCTCCACCCATGGACAGGCATCCGAAACCCCTTGCAGCGATGTGATTTGCGCCTCGGGGAAGCGGATGTGACGCAATGCGGTCAACTCAGCCAAGAGCGGCACTTCGGAAAAGGCCGTGTTCCCCAATGATATCCCCACAATCCGGCCTTCCGCCACAGCAACTGCATGCCGGTAATATCCGCCAAACCGATGCAACACCCGCAGCCGGTGATCAACCCAATCGGTGATCCAGTACTGATCGGGTCGAAAGCGGGGTACGGGATCGCCGGAGGTGACAACCAGCACCCGATCCGGCTCCACCTCTGCATCGGCCAGGACGGCCGCCAGGGCGTTCACCTCCCATTCCGGCACCTGAAAGGCCCCTTTTTGCAAATCCTTGAACGTCGGGTGCCGATGGTACCAGGCATAAACCACCACGGCCAGCAACATCACTCCCCCCAGCACCCATTGTAGCGTGGTCGACATCATAAACCCCTGGCAGAATGATCAATGTGCACACAGTATGAATTAATGTAGGAAGGACAATAGACCAAGTGCAATGCCTCTCCCATCATCGTAGCGGACATGCCATGTCCGCTACGGTACCTGCACGGATTGACCGTTGGCCGGGAGCCAGGTCTGGATTTTATTCGCCCGTAAACGCTGGCGGGCGTTTTTGGAAGAAGGCATTTACGGCTTCGGCAAGATCGTTTGAGCGAAGGAAGCCTGTATTCCAGAGAGCCACCAGTTCAAGCGACTGATCAATCGTCAGGTCTGCCCCATGGTCCAGGATGTACTTGGCCCCCTGAACGGCCAGCGGGGAGTTTCGGGCGATGTCTGCCGCCAACGCCGCGGCAGCGGCATGCAAGGCCTCTTCATCAGGATACACGGTGTTGACCAGGCCAGCAGCTGCCGCCTCGGCTGCGCTGTAGTCCCGGCCGGTAAATATCATTTCTTGTGCATGCCCGGCTGGTATAATGCGGGGCAGCCGTTGGAGCGTGCCCAGATCCGCAACGATGGCCATGCGGGTTTCCCGAACCGAGAAAGAAGCGTCTGCCGAGGCCAACCGGATGTTGCACGCCGTAATCAGGTCCATGCCCGCCCCGATGCAATACCCGTGCACGGCGGCAATCACCGGCTTTCGGCATGCGGCAACGGAGGTCATGGCGGCTTGCATCATCTTGATTTGTTGATGCAGGTCCATCTGTTGCCGGGCCGGAGACGAACCCTCCGACGGCATCAAAACATGCCCCATCTCGCCCAGGTCCAGTCCTACGGTAAAGGCTTTTCCCCTGGCCGCCAACACCACGGCCCGGATTTCAGGATCGGCATCGAGGATCGCCATGGCGTGCGGCAAATCCACCCAGATGGCCGAACCCATCGCGTTCCGTTTTTCAGGCCGGTCCAGCCAGAGCGTCGCCACCGGGCCGGAAGTTTCGATAGATAAAACGGTTGAAGAAAATTCCATATGGTTGTGTGTTTGGTGCTGAGTGCGACTCAAGATTAAAACCTGAGTCGCACTCAGCACCCTGCACTCGTATATTACGCCACGCACACTTATGAAACCGCACCCTTTATGGCGTTTTTGCAAAAGCGGAAACCTCGTTTCAAAGGCCGATAGCCATTCACCTTGTGCCTTATCCAGTAGTGGAGCAATACGAAATACACCCCCCCTTTCCGCAGTACACCAGATTGTACCGAATACTTGAGGCAACAGGCGCACCAACGCATCCTGTGTGCGTTGTCGTTTCACCTACATCCCGGTATCGCAACACGATACGATGAGCGTACTTTATCTGGTTCGACACGGTCAAACATCCCTCTTCAACGAGGACTACGACCAACTCTCCCCCATTGGCGTTGAGCAGGCCCGTGCGCTTGGCCTGCACTGGTCCAGTATTGGCGTTAAGTTCGACCGCGTGTTTGTGGGCCCCCGGCAATCCCATCGGTTTACCCACGATGCCGCCCGGGCCGCCTACCGGGCCACCTCAGATGACCCTTGGCCGGAACCCATTGTTCTCCCGGAATTTAACGACCATCAGGGTGATCAGGTCTTTCGGCATGCCGTACCCCACATGAAAGAGCGCGATGTGTTGCTGCGCAAACTCGGTGGGGCCTTTCTGAAAGGGGACCTCACGATGCGCCGGGCCTGGATGGAATCCTACGTCAGGATCTCCCGCCAGTGGATGCGCAATGAGCTGGAAGTAGACACCAGCCGGTTTGAATCCTGGCCGGCCTTCCGGCAACGCATTCTGCGGGGCCTCGAAGGGCTGGTTCGCATGGCCACCCCGCGCGAGCGCATCGTGATCTTTACCTCTGCCGGTCCGATGGCTGCTGCTATGGGCCAATCCCTGAGCCTCGAAGACCCGGCCATCCTCAAATTAAACTGGGCCGTCCGCAACGCCGCCGTCTCCGAATTTTTCTTCTCGAAACAGCAACTCTCCCTCAGCGCCTACAACACCACCCCCCACCTCCTTGATCAAAAGCTGCTCACGTACATTTAGGACGTTCTACGTGCGACGTTCTACGTTTCTTGTCCTGAACGCGTAGTGTTTGTTGTGATCGATCTTCCCCCAATCCGCACACTGATTGCGGCAGCAAGGCAAGGGCATTAACAATGTGAAGTGTTTGAAGCACGCCGACGGTGCGGATCAGGTAAGTCATGTTACGCCGTCTTGGCCCATTCGACATGGTCGAAATGTACAAGATCAACGACGAGCTGCGTAACATCAGTCAAGTAAGTGCAGCGTGCGTCCCTGCTACCGGCCACAGCGTCACCCGCAGCCGGTAGTGTGGAACGTGACTCGGGCAAGATCAACGAGGGTATGTGACCCGAGCATGGGGGTTAAACAGGTCTCGCCTGTTCAATTTCTCGGTTTCTGTGGTGTCAGATCTAGTCGAATTGTGCGCGTCAGGCGCATGCGATCGGTTTTTTTGAGCACCGGATGCACATGGTAGGAAAGCAACGTACCGGAATTGGTAGCCGCTCGGGCCTTGGCACCGAACAACCCGCATTCGCGGAGAGCATCAACAGCCTCCCGCAGCCCAAAGGTGACGGCCACCTGCATATGAGGTGTCGGCTGATTGACCACACGGCCCTGTGCGTCCAGGAACCGAATGTCCCTAGGCTGCACCTGTTTACGGGCTATTTCTCGGGTAAGCCGCTTGCGGTCCGGTTGAAGCTCGGGCGGCCTCCGGTCCCACCGTTCCAGACCCTGACCCACTGCAATAAAAAACGGCCCGGCGGTTTCAAGCTCACCTTGCAAAAGCGTAGTGAGCACAACGAAAAATCGGTCGGTCAACATGGCTACACGAGGTCAGAGGAAGAAGAGCGACGGCGGCGTTGCATCACGATCAGGCCCACATAAATCAGGAAGAAGGAGAAGATCATGCTGGAGGCCGAGCCGTACCCGCATTTGCCGTCCGGCTCGAAGGGGTCCGGTTCATCTTCTTCCTCTCGCGCTTCATCATAGACGTTGATCACCCCCCAACACACCCGGCCGATGTGCCGGTATAATTCATGCGGGGCCCCCTGGAGTTCGCGCTTTTCTTCGATATTTTCGTAGCCGTGGAAGCACAACGTCGGCATGACGTCGTTGATCGGGACGATGGTCCGGGGGCGCTTTTGGCTCGGTTCTTCATCCTGGGCCAGGGCATTGCGTATCCCATCAAGCGAAAACCCACCCCGACGGGCATCGGGGGCGCGTTGCGTCACCTTGACGCGGAAGCCGGTGCCCCCATTGTCTTTGTAGCTTGCTCGGCCGTCGTTGATGGCCAACGCCAGATAGCGGGCATTGCCGGGGGCCAAGGCTTGCACACCGGCCCCAATCGCAAAGCCGGTCTGGAAGTTGTCGAACGAGCCAACCAGGCTGCCGGGTGGAGCATCCGGGACCAGCAACCGCCCTTCCACGCGGCGGGCGTAAGGGTCCAGCAACCCACTCGGTCCGTTAGGCGGCAAGGGGCCTTCCTGAAGGCCGTCGAGGTCTACATATTGCTCGTCTCGGTCATTCAAGCCGTAATGGGCAATCACCACCTGCACGCCGCCGTCGATCTTGACGTACACCGGGGGCATCATGCTCGTATCCCGCTGGGCGATCAGGGCGCCGGCTTGCGGCGGCACCATGAGGTTGGCCTTGAGGACTTTGCCGAACACATCCCGGCCCGGCCCGGCGATGTTGAGTTTCATGACCCGTGACCGTTCCCCTTCGAGCTTGGCAACAAATCGGTCTTCGTCAATTTGCTCGGCCCCTTCCAGTTCATAGACCCACTTGTCATCAGGGTCAACGTTTAACCAGCGGGCTTGCAAGAACATCTCTTTGCCGATGCCGGGGTCGTATTTCCCAAACCCAGCAAACCCCAGGGTAAAGGTAAACGCCTTGAAGGCATTTCCGGGCACGCACACAAAGTCCATGTTGACCTGCCGCGTGTTGTTGGACGGGTTGGGGTCGTTGGCATAAATGGCTTCAGCCTTCATGCACTGGTGTTGACGGCGCACCGGACCACTGCCGATGTCCACTTCCGAGTAGAAACCGTCCTGGGGATTGGTGGTGTCCCATTCCAGTACATTCACCCAGCTTTTATTGCCACCGGTTGCTGTCATGTCCTGCCCTCCGAGGCGGTTCATGGGCTGGCCGTTTTTGGTGGTGTACTCGGCCGTGTTGTTGACCACATCGTTGATGCTCTGGGCACTGATGTCGTCGTGCGAGGTGTTGCCGCTACACACTTCGCTTTTATTAATGAAATTCGACGGCCACGTGGGCAGGGCGCAATCGGCGTCGATGAGGGCTTCTTCATCAAGCCGGTGCCAGGATTCCCCGATGCCGCGGGCCGCCAGATACAGGTTCAGGCGCACATGCTCAGCATCTGCCACGGCTGTACCGCCAGGGTTGTTCAGCTCGACCTGGAACAGGTTTTTCTGCGTATGGCTGACCTTCCGGTAGTTTTCGGAACCGTCATAGCCGTTGCGCACGTTGGTAATGGACAGATCGGGGAAGGTGGTGGCCGGGTCGAAGATGTAATCTCCCCAAGCCGAGGGGGTGTTGTTGTTGACGGCGTTGAGCGTGGTTGGGGCAGGCCATTGTGTATACTTGGCTGCTGGGCTACTGAACGTCGAATCTACATTGAAGATGGCAAAATAGACCCCCACAGTACCAACACTCAAATCCAAACCTGTGGTGGCCCCGGTTGGCACCTTGAGTTCGACGTTCCAGGTGTTGACATCGTCATGGACGCCGACGTCATTGGGGCTACCGGTCCACGTACTGGGATCCTGATTAGCCGGGCCCCATCGGCTTGGGTTGTTGCGATAAACTTCAATACCCCAATCGGTAGCCTCTGTAGACCCGCTTGCATTATGGTTCATGTCGAAGCGAATCCACAAGGCATCATTGTTATTAGGGTTGGGGTCTGAGATCGTGGCGAAGAGGTAAATGCCATCCCCCTTGTGAAAGGCTCGAACATTGCCGACCAGGGGATCACCTCCGCCTTCATCGATATTGAACGTGTGTGCCCCATTCCATTCATTAGCCGGGCTGATTTCCCCGTTGAAAACGGGATTTAACCCCGGCAGACCGGTACTCGGAATTATCTGGGCGTGGCTTACGGTGTACCCCAGGGCCACAACCAAAACCGTGGCGGTGTACTGCATTAAACGTACATACATGGTGTTCTCCGTTTAGGTCAGATTGAACGTAATGTCGAAGCGGGCATATGGCAGAGGATCGTTTGCCCCGCCGGTGATGCGCCGTAGCTCTACCCGATAGGTAAGCGGGCTGACGGCCCCGGCCTGGTCCGCCGTCTGGAAGTTGATGTTGGCTACTTGAGACCCTAACACCGGCAGTTGTGGCATGGCCGGCTCGTTGGGAGCTTGCCAACCGTTAGCAGCACTTTGGGCCGTCACCCGGACCTGGAACTGCTCGGGGTTGACGGAGAGGTTGTCAATACCGAACGGTAAAGTGATGCCGCCGAATATGACGGCGCGGGGCATGCTGGCTACATTGCCGGGCTGCAAGGCTGGGCCTTGATAGTTGAGCGCCGCCAGGGCGCCGGCCCCCGGCAAGATCTCCTGCCCGATGGCCATGGCCACAGGCGGATGGTTGTTGACCAATTGTTGCCGCCGTTCAGGGCGTACCGACACGTTCAGGTTGGTGTTGGCTGCACCGGCTACTGCCGTAACCAACAGCACCACATCCTGGCTGTTCTGGTTGGGCACAGTGACGACCAATTCGCGTAGGTCCGCCTCGGTGGTGCCCTCGAAGGCCAGGGTCCATCCCGGACCGGCCGCTGCAATGGCCCGGATCGGCTCTTGCCCTTGCGCGGAGAGCAGGTTGCTCTGGATGCGAAGCGTGAGGCGGTATGCCGTGTCTGCCGCCAACGGCCCCGCAGGGGATACACTGATCAGGTTGACCGTCACCGTCCCTTCGGGCAAGTCGTTGCCCGCCAGGCCGAGTTCCTGGTTGAGCCGTTCCTGGGCCATCACGGCCCCGAGCACATCATTGCTGGCGAGGGCATAGGCCATACTTTGCGGGTCGTTCGGGGCCAGGCCGTTCATGTGCAGCCGGTGGGCGTCCCGAAAGTTCTGCGTGTCGGCGTTGCCGAGGCCGTTGCCGAGGTGCTGTTCCAGGAGCGTCATAAAGCCGTCCTCGGCATCGAAATAGGATTGCATGGCCGCCTCGGCCGCAGCCCGGTGTAGCACCTCGCTGTGGGCCTGTTGCTCGAAGGCTACGGCCAGCGCCCGAACGTCCTGATACGTGTTCATGACCTGCCACGTCTCCACCTCATTGCCCGGAAAGAAGAGCGTACCGGGCCGGGCCGTCACCCACTGTCTCGTCACGTCCAGGTGGGCCCGGAACATCCCCGCCAGCCGGGTACTGTTGAGGCGTTGGCCCCGTGCGGCATCGTCTACGAGCAAGGGCGCATGCGTCACGGCCCCCAGCGTGAGGTGCGTCCGGCGCAGATCCGTAATCATTGCATCACTGATCTGCGGGCCGGGCTGCCGGGCCACCAAGGCCAGTGGATAATACCGGTGCCGGGGTTGCCGGTTGGGGATGGTAGCCGGGTCCAGGGGGTCGTCCCCCGCCGCAATCGGGGCCACGCGCACGACCCATATCCGCTCGACCCGTGCGCAGGTCTCAATCCCGATATTGGGGTCTACAAGGCGGCTGTCATCCTGGGCATGCACCAACGTCTCCCAGGCATCAATGTAGACCAGTTCGTTTCGTGCGACCGGAGCCGGGGCCAGCGGAATCGGCAAGGCGGGGCTGACCCCCGCATGGTTCCGGTGAGGTTGTGTGCTGTAGGCCACTGTACTGCGGTTGAGGGTCAACCAGCCATCCAAAAACAGCAGGCCGGTTTCAATGTAAAAATCGTTTGGCACCCCGGAAGCCGAAATCCGAAACCCGTCATTGCCTGCGGGCACGCCATTGCCGATGGCCCGGACCAGCAGGGTTTCGAGTTCGAGCCGGCGGATATCGTCCTGCTCGTTCCACTCGGCATCCAATACCGGCACACCCTGCTGCAACCGCACGCTTACGTAATGACGCGGGTTTATCAGCGGCGCAACCGTGGTGCCTCTGACTTCATTGAGTACATTTTGCGTGGCCCTGAACGAATCTCTCGAAAAATCACCCATGACTTGCTCTGCTAAATGGGGTTAAAAGGCGAGTTGAATGGTGCGGGTGAGGGTGTCCGCTGCGGCCTTGTGAATGACGGCATGACGGACGTAGTCGATCATGTAATCCTGGCTGTTGAATTGCCCGAACAGACCAAACTCCCGCAAGGGGTAATCAGGCTGACCATTGAGTGGAGGCATCCCCGGCCCCAGGTCTACCGTCACCTGGACCCGGCTGGTCGGGGCGACGCTCGGTTGACCAACGGCATCCAGATAGACGATCTGGTTGGGCTGGATGAGTATGTCGAACGGATTGGGATCCACCAGCTGCTGATCGGCAGGTTGGGGACCAACGGGCGGATTGGCATCCCATGCAGCCAGGCCCCGGCCAATGCGCAGCAAACGGATACCCAGGGGACCATCTCCTTTCATGAAGGCGGCCAGCAACACCCGGCACCGATCCACGACGAGGTTGGATCGCCATCCGAAATCGGTAGCACGGCCGTCAGCCTGGCGCAGTACATCGTGAAAAATACCTTTGGGGGTCCACCGTTGTGTGTTCATCGTTTCGCTCCGTTAAATCAAGGCATCCGTAAAGACCAGTCCATCACCGAGAACGGTATTCCCCAGAATGGAAGTATAGACATCCTGGTATCCCGACTGAATTAGGCGCGGGACCTCCAGCGTGGGCCGGTCGTAGTCGTAGACGTGCTCTGCATAGGTATCCTCTGGCGCAATCAACACAGCCCGGTCTGTGGCGGGCAGGAAATCCCGCAAGACCTGCCGCACGCGGGTTTTGCCCGTCACCACAGCCGCGACATCCATCGTGTCCGGTTCAAGGTAAATCCCGAGGGTATCGTGGGCGTACCAGTCCCCCTCGGATCGGCTGCCAGACGGCCCGGCATCGTAGGTATAGGTCTGAAAATCATCGAACTGCCGGTGCAAGCCGATTTTCTCCTGGTTGCGCATCCGGGGCGTTGTAGAACCGGCGTATCGAAAATCAACCGATGTAATACCGCGCGGGTCATTGACCGGGTAAATCGGGCTTCGGTTGGACCGATACCACAGGTAGGTCTCATTCCCCAAAAGCACCGGGCAGGCATGGCGCTGGGTGTAGGCGTTCTGCGTGACCTGCACCGGCGCGCTCCAGGCGTTGGCAACGGCATCAAACGTCCGGTGCCAGATCGACCATCCTTGCCGACGATCTGAGCTAAAGAACAGTTCGAGCGTGCCGGTGGGGTTGACGAACGCCACCGGATCGGCCTCGTGATACGTGGGCGGGAGCGAAGAGCGTACGGTTACGGCACTCCACCCGGCGGCATTTAAGGCCAGGTTGCTCTTGGACCGCATGCACAGCACACGCCGCGTCTGCCCCGGTGTACCTGTGGGTTCATGCCGTGCCCAGAAGACCCAGAGCTGGCGCTGGGGTGCGTTGGTGGGGAAGGCCACCACAAAGGGCTGGCCATCGATGGCTACCGCCCCCCCTGCCGCATCCGGGAAATCCACATCGGCTAACCAGGCGTTGCCCTGGCGACGGGTATACTGTAACCGCCAGGTGGTGCCCATACGGGCCATCCAGAACAACCAGATGCGCCCGTTGCCGTCTACCACGGCACATGGATCCTTGCGTTCAATCGCGGAATTTCCAAAGTCTTGTACCGCCCCCCAAACACCTGCTGCATTTCGTACCCGGTACTGAATGCTCCATCGGCCCTCCTGGTATGCCGCCCAGAATACCCACACCTGCCCGTTGGGCCGCCGGACGGCGCTCGGATTTTTGTGCATCCCGGCTTCCAGCATCAAGGGTTGGCCAGTAACCCATGCCTCGCCCGGTGCACGAGAAGCATACCAGATGCCCCACCGATTCATGCGGTACGTGTGATAAAACACCATCAAGGTACCATCGGCCATCGTGACCCCCGTGGGGCGGCCCTGGAAGGCATGGTCCAGCACATGGGGTTCGTCTATATCTGTCCAGACGTTGGGGTTGGCGGCATCGCGCACACGCAGCCAGAGGTTGAGGGCTTCGGGCCGGTTGGCCGTGAAGACGTTGTGGGCAAACTCCTTGACCCGGCTCCGCCAACTGGTTTCCTGTTGCACCCAGGTAATGCATCCTGGAATGCCGCCGGTCAGCCGGTAGAGCGCGGGGGCGTATTTGATTTCGTGGCGCTGCGTGGGGATGGCTTGGTCAAAGCTCAGGTTCCACCCGATCCACCGGGCCAAAAGCGGGAGCAGCGCGTAGTGGGTATCGTCAATGTTGTGCAGCCCACGCAGGCCCTCGGCAGAGGTGCGCATCAGATCCAGAGGCGTACCGAAGAGGTCTATGAACCGGCGCAGTTGCCCCGCGCGGGGCGACGCTTCAGGGATGCTCTCTGCCCCCGGCGCCGGCGTGCGGGTGATGGTGTCGTGCCGGTGGTGAATGGCCGGTAGCATCTGGTACAGGGTGCGGCTCAGGCCGTAGGTTTCGCCGGGGGCTACCAACGCCCGGTATGGTTGCGGTGAGGCCTGGGCTGGCAAAATCGGGCTAAAAAGTTGGTAATAATAGCGTGTATTGGGTTCCAATCCACCGATGGAATCCCCGATGTCCAACACCTGAACCACACGCGTCAAGGGCATGTCGTTGGTATCGAGGGTGGTGACCTGCGTCCGGCGCAGCACCTCCTGAACGCGGCCGCCCACGATGCGCCCCACGGTCGCCACCCGCTTGAGGATGCGGCGGTCGGCTGTGCGGCGTTCTTCAAGGGGCAGTTCGCTGATGACGGTACCCGCCCCTGGGAAGGTAGTGCTGTCATAGACCAGATAGGGGTCCGGAGCTACCGGCGCAGGGTACTGAAAATCACCAGTCTTGCGCCGGATGCGCACCACCGGTACGTCGGCCAGGGTTTCGCCGGCCTCAAACCGGAAAACCCAATTCAGTTGAATGCGCCGCCCGACGATGTCGGCCGTGGCTTTGAACCCCTCGATCCTCATGATGCTACCTCCCGAACGTTAACCACCAAATTGCCGATCTCCGGAATTTCAAAGGCTCCCATTTCGATTCGGCCTTCCGGGGCCAGGTCCGTTTGCAGGGCCCGCTGGATGACTTCAGGCAGGTCCGAGGCTTGCGCAACACCAAACTGGTTGAGAATGGACTGTACATCCTGGTTCTGCTGATCCTTCCGCACAAACCGGCGCACATTGACAGCCTCTACACCGTCGAGGTCTTCGATGGCTTCATAGACCTTGCTCAGGTACATCGTCTGTTGAAAATGTACCTCTTCAAAAGCCATCAAATGTTGCACCGCCGCCTGCACCCGTTGCCGCACGATCTCTGGCTTATGATGCCGGGCCACGACGATGTCTACCGTTACATCAATAGGAATGCAAATGGAGTCATGAATGTGCACCACGGTGCCAGCCATTCGCTTGTCCTCGAAATATGCCAGAAGCCGTTTTTTGAGATCGTTGGGGACGGGTCGGCAGGTAGACCCTTCAGGTGCAATAAACAGGTCCACGCGGTTCAGACCCCGGCTGCGGGCCTTCACCTTGGCGACCCCTCCGGCTTGATGGGCAAGCGCCACATAATCACTCAACGTCACGGCGCGTTGGCCGGACCGGAAGGCCAGCGGCCCAAACCGGACGGCATGATCTACGCTTTCTTCCTCGGCCCCGCCTGCCGCAGGGCGCGGGTTGGTCACGGCAACGATGGGCAATCCACCCGGACCAGGCTGGTTGATCGCGCCGGCCGGTACGTTCCCCACAGTGCCTCCACCCACGCGGTAGACCGCCCTCAGGTTGTTGATACCCATTGGAGGGCGGCGGCCGTACATGCCGTCTCCAAAGACCACCCAGATGGCCCCGAGTTCATCCACCTGGAGGTAATACTCGCGCGCTTCCGGCCCGGAGATCAACACCCGACCATCTTGCCCGATGTGGTACAGCAGGCTGTCGCGCCGATCCCACTGAACCCATCCGGCCCCTTCATCGACTTCTACCGTCAGGGTTTCCGGGATGACGGGGGTGTTTTGCAGCTTGTACCGCTGGTTCGGCTCTCCGGTGGCGGAGCCTAGGGTTTCCGGATTCACCAACCGACTGTGGCGCACGGGTAAGCCGTGGTAGGTCAGTTGGCCGTTGGCTTCGGCTTGCACCTGGCCGGAGGTCAAGTCGATGTTGAAGTCCGCCTCCAGGTATTCAAAGGTCTGCACCGGCCCGGTGTCTTCGGAAGTCAAGAAGGAAGCCCCCTGCGGAATCACCACCACCGTGGGGTCGCCGGGGCCGGGGGCATCGAAGATCAGAGAGAGGTCTGCGGTGGCAGCTACCGGCGGGCGCAGTTCGTACCCAATCAGCCGGAGGAGGTGCAGGACGCTCCGGCGTTCGGTAGCGGTGTGCAGGAAGGATTCGTTGGCGATCCGGTCCTGGTAGTACAACACCACATCCCCCATGTAAGCGAACAGGTCTACCAGCAACACCCCGAGGTCCGTCGGCGTTTGGTCCGTCCATTCGGGCAGGCGGTAGCGGGCCAGGGCCAGCATCGCATCCCGCAGCGAAGCGTAGTCTTTATTGGTATAGTCAATAACCGGCTTGGGCAACATGGTAATCCTCTCGAATAAACGTCAGCGCAAGGGCACAATCATTTGCTCGGCGATGGGCGCGTGGGTGTACACGTAGTTCAGTTGAAGGCGTAGCTCTCCCTCCTCCTGCACCACCTGGGCCCCCGTGACCAATACCCGAGGCTCCCAGCGCAACAGGGCCTCCTGGGCCTGCTGCCGGATAAGTTCTGCCGTGACGTTGTCGTTGGGGTTGTGCACCAGGCTGTGGATGCGCGTCCCGTAATCCCGCAACATTGGCCGCTCCCCGGTTCGGGTGCCAAGCACGACGCGCATGTTCTGGCGGATTTTCTCCTGCCCGGAGGCCGTGGCCACCCCTCCTGTTTTCGGGTCGATGCGGAAAGGAAATTGAATACCGTGGACGTTGAGACTCATGATGTACATTGGTTAAATGATGCGACCTGTACCGGTCTGCGTGCCGACCCCTGACCCGCTTACAGGCTGACCGTTGACGTCGGTGATGCCAGAAACGTCAACGGTTGTGGCGATGCCTACCACCTGACCCCCGGTGATGTACACCCGGACGGCATCGGCCAATCCCTGGGCCAGGTCGTCCAGAATCTTGTCCGGCGAATCGGGCGGATCTTTTTGGGCAGCTTCACCGGCTGTTTTGAGCGCGGCTTTGAAGGCTTGTTTGAGTTTTGCTGCGTTGAGGGCCATGTGACCGGCCTAATCGGTTGTGTTTTGTTGCGATAAAATGGCCATCGAGAGCGTCCCGACCATCGAGGCCAAACTGGCTGAGGCGTCTACGGACGGCCCGCTTGGTCCCATGCCAGTCGGGTGCGTGTGCGTCATGATGGCGTTGATGATTGCGTCCAGTTTTTGCACGAGACTGTCCCCCTTGACCAGCTTCTCAGCGGCCCCACCTTGGGTGCCAAGACTGATCTTGCTGCTCACGATGGAGGTGTCGTTTCCGGTATCGGTAATGGTGATTTTGCCGTCCTTGTCGATTTCAATGACCGAGCCGCTGTTATGCACCAGGGCAATCCGGCCTTCGTGGTCCATTTCAATGCTGGACCCGGCAACGTCATGGGTAATGGCGATGCGCTCTTCGCCGTCTTTGTCCATAAACGCCATTGTATGGCCGGAGGCGGTCTTCAGCACCCGGTTTTCCGGGGGGTCCAGTTGCGCCACATCCGGCACTTCATCGGCCAGGTACCACACGCCCGTCCAGATCGGATAGTTGGGGTCTCCGGCTTCAAACTCCACCCAGATCTTGCTTTCGGGGGTGGGCACCATAAAATGTCCATAGGGCATACAGGGCCGGGCTTCGACCTCGTGGTCTGGGCCAAAAACCGTCGGTACCTTCACGAAGATGTGGCCGCGCTTGTCGCCGTGGTTAATGCGCACCACTTCACCGCTGTACTTGCCGTAGTACTTGCCGATGTGCCGTCGTAAATCGCCCGGAGTAAGCATGACGTTATCGGGTTACAACAAAGTGACTTTCATAAGCGCGGCCCTGGACCTTGTGCTGGACCTTCTTCACGTACCAATCCCCGGCGGCCCAGGCGGCAATGCCTTCAACTTCAATCTTCCCCTTTGCCCGGATCATGATGTTGCCGTTGGCGATGCCCTCACCGCGCAACCCCAGAATCCGGGTCGGATCAGGCCGGGCTAAGGCCGCGAGTACGGTAGGATTGGAAGGCAACCCGGCGGCGTTGGCCGGACGGCGCAACGTGGCTGGATTTCCACCCGTGACGGCCAGTTGTGCAGCAGCGCTGTAGCGGGCAACATGACTGCTACCCATCTCACGGGACAACCGGGCAATCTGGTTGGTATCCGGTGTGGTAGGCGCGTCAGGCAATGTCGGTGGAGGCGTAGGCGTTTGTTGGACATCGCCCGTATCCGGATCAATGGTCGCAGCTACGCGGCCCAGGTTGGTGCCGGCCGCGATCCGGCTGAACCGGAAGCGCTTGAGGTGGCTGTACCCCCGGCACATCTTGAGCGAGCCCAGGGCATCCCCATCGACCAGGGTATCCTGGGAAATGAAGTAAAATTTGGATTGCCCATCGTTGTACTCTACGAAGGCCCGCCCGCCATAGGCCAGCGTGAGGTCCTGGATAAACTGCCAATCTGTTTTGTTCGTCTGCCGCAAAGGCCGGTTGGCCGTAAATGTGGGGTCAGGATCGGGCGATATGGTACCCACATGAATACCATCCCCCTGATACTGCCGTACGATAGCCGTTACGATGCTGCTCAGGGTACCGGTGTGATCGACCGTCCGCGGGGCACGCCGTAGCATCTGATAGGAAAGATCAAAAGCGGTAATCGTCACCAACCGCCGCTCGCCGGGATCCGTCTCGCCACGCACACTCCGTACGATACCTTCGAAGATGACGGCATGGCTGGAGGCCCAACCCAGTTCGATGGTCACTTTTTGGTTTTCGCGTACAAAATCGGTACACACCCGGGGCTGATCCCAGGCTTCGATCACCGCCTTGTCGATCAGCCGGTCATGGTCTTCCACCATGATGGACTTCACGTCCCGGTCCATCCGGGCACCTTCAATCTTGACCTCCAGATAGGGGTCTGCGGTATTGGTTCGGGTGCCGATGGCACCGCCGATGTTAAAGCCGAGCCCGATGTTGAGCGACATTAGAACCTCCGCGTGCGTTCAATACGCCCGGCACTGGCGGCATCAGGCACCTTCAGCGACGTGCCGGTCTGGATGTCCGTCGGAAAAACCAGGGGATTGGCATCGGCAATGCGCCACCAAAATTCGCTGGCTCCCAGATAGCGCCAGGCCAGATAGTCCAGGTTTTCAGTCCCCATCACCAGATGGTTGTAGTTGCTGGCCGGGGCGGGCAGTGTAGGCCGGATGGGCACGGTAGGCTGTACCGTTTCCGGATCAACCGGCGCATCGTACACCTCCAGTCCGTTATAGCGTGAGGTTAAGGGCAGGGCCATGGTCGAAAAGGGTTAGCGAAAAATGTCGATGATGCCGCCAGCCACCGGGCTGACGCCGGACACGTTATCCAAAAACTGCGTCCCGCTGCCGTAGCTCTGGACGATGCCGATTTGCCGCTGGACGAAGTCCGTCAGGGGCGAGAACGAGTACGGCTGTTCCTTGAGCGTCACACTGACTTCGGCCCGTTCAGGGGAGCCGTCTTCCTGAAAGGCGACGATTTTGATGTTGAGGTCGGTCATGACGCACGTCAGCGAAAGCCCGCCGTAGACGAGGGTGCATTCCGGGGGCCGCGTCCAGCATTCAAACGACGGCGTGGTAAACAACGAGCCAACCATCTTGCTCACATCAATGATGTCCCACGTCGGGTACATGAAGGAGCGCAACACGGCCAAATCCGGCTCAATGCTGCCGTCGTAGTGGTCGTCCCCGTCCAGGGGGCCGGGGTTGAGGGCGTCCAGGGCAAAGTCCAGGGCGATGGTGCGGTCCCCACCGCCGTCGGCCTGGAGGGGTTTGACGCCCACCAGGAGCGAGCTGAACTCTTTCACATCATCCAGAAACCCGCCGATCGTCCCGAAAAAGCCGGAGGCGGCTCTGGTCTGGGCAAACCCCCAGTCCCCGAAGCTGTTGGCCGAGCTGTATTTGAAGGACTTTTTGTCCGACAGCATATCCGGGTTAAACTGAAACCGGAAGATGAGCGGAGGCACATTGAGCAGGCTGGCCAGAAATCCAGTTTGTCGCATAAGGCATATCAGGTTAATCCTATGTCCAGAGAGAGGTCGTCGCCGCTGCGTTCACGGTATTCGGCATACATTTCGGTGAAGCGTTCGAAGTCGATGCCCTTGGGGAGCAGTGCCCCGGTGGGGCCCGGGTTGGTCGGATTGGCGGGGGGTGCAATTTCCACCACCACTTCGTCGATCTCTACGGTCGCCCGACTTCGGGTAAGCGCCGTTTCAGTGACGATATCTGTCAGGAGGCCGCGCTGCGTCCGTCCTCCCTGGGTTGGGCTTTGCCGAAAATGATCGGTGATGCGTTGCATCAGCCCGCGCAAGCCGCCGCTGTTGAGCCACGTTTCATACGCCTGGGCAATTTCTTCCAGGCCGGTACGAGGCCGCCGGGCCGCCGCCCGTTGCGCCGAGCTAATGGCATTGGCGAGTTGATCTGCCCGGGTCGTCAGTTGCCGAATGCGCCGGGTGAGGCCCGTCTGGAAATTGGTTTCGTCCAGAGCGCGGCCCGTCCGCAGCAGTGCCCGTTCCGAGGCCCGAAAGACATTTCGGACGTTGTTTCGCACGCCGCGCCCGAGCAACCGCACGTCGCTCATCAACCGACCCATTTCCGTTGGGGGCATTAAGGTGGCCGAAAGGTTGGGGAACGGGGGCAGGGTCGGCACCACGCCGGACCGGGAGGGCGGCGGGATTGAGGTGCGGGCGGCCCGCTGGACCAGCCGCAACTCGGCGGCGGTCAGGCCGGTGCCATGCACCAGGCGCACCAGGGCCGGGAGGATGTGGGGCAGAATGCTCACGATGTGATAGAACACCCGGAACAGGGCAGAATCCCCCAGGATAGCCAGGGCGGCATGGACCGTGCGCAGCAACCAGTTGAGCAACGGGTTGATGGAGTTGCGGAACCCGTCCAGAATAAATTTGAGGCCGGCCAGGGCCGTCTGTACGACCTGTGCAATCACGTTAAAAACGGCATTCAGAATGGCCACCACGGCATCGGAGAGGATGCGCAGGATGTTGGCACCCAACCGGGCCGCAATGCTGATGGTATCGAAGAGCGTAACCAACACCACCCCGCGCAACAAGAAGACGTTGCGCATCACAAACTGAAGCATTTCGATGAAGGCCAGCTTGATGTCGTTGAGCCGCACCAGAAACATGGCAAAGGCTCCGGTCAGGATCGGCACCAGAATAATCAATCCATCGATCACGCGGGAGAGGCCGCGTAGGATGGCATAGACGGGTTGCAGAAACCGCAGGATTTGGTTTTGGGCGGCTGCCTGGCGGGCCGTAGGGCCACTGCTGCCTGGGCCCGTATCACCGGCAGCCGCTCGAAAAAGGGCCGTCAGGCCGAGCATGGCATCCGTCAGCACGGGCAATATCTGGGCCAACCCGCCACCTGAGGCATTTTGCTCGGCGGTGGTGGCCGGAGGGGGCGTAGCTGGCCGCCCTTGCAGAAAGTCCATCACCCGCTCCAGAATCCCCAGCCGGCGATTGAACATGCGCTCGTTCGGCGTTTCGGCGTGGGCTCCCATGCGGTTGAGGATGTCCCGGATTTTATCGGCAATGGCATTGACCTGGGCCAGCATGATGGGCAAGGCCACGCCGCTGATGGTGCCGCCGGTAAACCCGCCGACCAACCCGCCGAAGAACCGCCCAATGCCCCCTAAAATTCCCTCAATGAGCCCGCCTGCACTCCGGTCGATGACGAGGTCGTTGATGTTGACCACGTACACCTTGAGCGCCCCGTCAATCAGGGGTGGTTCGCCAAAGGCCGACCCGGAGGCGAGGTTCTGCAAAAAACTGAATCCGCCATAGGTGGCCGTATTGCGCTCTAGGTCTTCCAGGGCACGCCGGCTAAAGCGTACCTGCGTAAGGAGCAAGCCCATCTGACTGATAATTTCTTCTTCCATGACGGGGGCTACCTGGGCAGTTGGTTGAGGCCGACCGTGTAGGCGGCTTCCACTTCGGTTTTAAACCGTTCGGCGACGGCGTTGGCAAAGGGTTCGGTCAAGGCTTGCCCCCTGGCTCGGATGGTCAGGCGGGGCACCCACACGCGGCCCATCCGTGCCCGGCGGTCGGCCAGAATGTGCGGGGAGGTCGGGAGGTTGGGGTGCCGCCGAACGTGAGGTGAATGGGCAGGGTAAGGTTCCAATTCGGACGCGCCCCATCGGCCTTCCACCCGCCGAGCGGCCAGGGTATGCCACCTGCGGCGCAGGGCCTGGAGGTACAGCGGAATGGCCCCTTCAATGATGTAAAACAGACCTCTAGAGGACGTGCCCGTGTTGGGCCGGCGCAATTCGCGCTCGAAGCTGCGGGCCAGCAGATCGGTCCGACTTCGGGTGCGGGCACGCCGGGCTAGCATGCGGATTTGCGGCCCGTAGAGCAGGTTCGTGAGCCGGATGGCCTGCCGGGAAATGGCCCGGTACCGTGCCGGGGAACCAAGCAAGGCGGCATCCCGCGCGGCGTTGGCAAAAACCCGACTGGTGTTGTCCAGCAAATCGGCCCCGGCCCCCAGGACCTGCGTTACGCCATTGACTGTTTCGGCGCGCAGCCGGGCCAGCTGGCGCACAAAGGGACCGGCTTCCCGTGCAAAAGCTCCGTAGAGGTCGGGAAAGCGGATGTGGTGCAGGGAGGGACGGGCGGGGGTGCCGGGGTGCCCAGGCATTTGCAACAGATAATGCAACACTTCCCGGAGCGAACCCACCCGCCACCAAAGCCTCATCCCGGATTTTCGGTCCAACCACCGGCCAAGTCGGGTTTCAAGAAAAATCATTACGGTAGCCAACGCCCCGTCCAATAGGGCTCGCGTGGCGCCGATCTGCCCGGAGATCATGTCTCCGATAAAATCCCGGAGTCTGTATGTGGGCAGGCCGGGTGCCCAACTCGGCCAAATGGATTTGAGGGGGCTAAAGAGGTCATAATCCAAAAACCCTTCCAGTACCCGCTGGAAGAAGGCGGCAAACCCGGTGTACCGGCGCAGCACCCCGGAAACCTGCGTAAAGTAATCCTTGAACCGCTTTAAGACTTCCTGCAGGTACAACTCGGCAAAGCGGATATAGAAAGCCAGTTGTCGCAGGGCAATCCACTCGACCACCACAAGTACATCATAGATATTACGGACGAACCGCCGGAAATCGTTAAAGAAGAAATCAAAGACCTTCCGCCGCAGGCCGAACACCTGCCGCTCAATGCGCTGAAACTGGTCCAGGATGTACACCTTGAGGCGCAACTGTGCCGCCGCGATGATGGGCCGAAGCAGCTGGGGCAGGATGGGCAGGATCAGGATGGCCCCTGCGATCCAGTTGACCGCCTGGGCCAGTTGTTGCGGCACGGCCTGAAGCTGCTGGAAGGTTGAAAGGGTCGGGGCTGGGGCAGCGGACGCTCCCGCACCAGTACCGTCAGCGGCATTCGTCCCCGTCTCTAATGAAAGCCCGAAAAACGTATAGATGCGCGTGCGCACAGCATGGAAAGCCGCGCCCACCTGATCGAACGGATTCAACAAATCCCCAAACCGGAGCGTCCCGACGACGCGGTGCAGTAGCCGAGCATCAAACATCAACCGGGCGATCTGGTTGCGGCTCAGGAAATACCCCCGCCCGGCCACGGCCAGCCCACCGAAAATATCGGAGGCCGTGCGAGGCCGGCTGAGGTCGAAAATGCGGGAAGACACCTGATAGCCCCCGATCCCTGGTCCACGAGGGATGGCGCGGTGCACGGCCCGTTGCACCACCTCCATCATTCGATCAAATAAAATGAACAAGCGCGGCAGCAACAGGTCTTCCTCGACGGCTTGTGGAATCCGGGCGAAGGCGGCGCTGAACCGGCTCCAGACCACCCCGAGGCGCTGCCCCACTGTGGGGGGACGCACATTGGGGGTAAGCTGTCCCCACTGTCGCTCATCGATCCAGACGGTCATTGCCCCGTTGCGGAACTGGATGATGGGATAGTCTTTGGTGGCCCGCTCGGCCGCCTTGATCTTGGGCAACTCCGCCGTCAGCCAAACCCCCAATTGCTTAAACACCGCCGCAATGCTTTTAAGCTGGCGCTTCATGGGGTCCCTGAAGGGTGCGATGAGGGCTTCAAAATCTATCGGCATGGCAGCAGGGGTTATTCCGGGGCCAGATAGGTTTGGGCCTGAAAAGCGGTTTGGAGCCGGCCGGACCAGGCCTCGACCGTGCTTTGGTCCGACCCGGCAGCACGCACCCGGAGGGTATGCACCACGGGCCGCAGCCGGCGGGTTTCGAGCAAGGCGCGAACAGGGTATTCAAGGGCTTCGTGGCCGATCTGGTCTTGGTAGATGTACCGGTCCAGGCCCCGAAACACATCGTCGAGGCTGGCCACCCACGGGCCACCCGACGGCGGGAAGATGCGATAGATGATCTGGTAGAGCCGGTTGCGGTAGGGCAGCTCCTGTTGCCGCAGGGCACGGAGTTGCTCCTCGGCCGAGCGGCCCTGGGCATCCCGCAGCCGGCGGCGCTCCCGCGCGAAGACGCTCCGGGGGTAGCGTGCCCGCTGCAAGGCGTCACGGGTTCTTTGACTCAAGGCAAAGGGGTCATCGACCAACCCCAGAAGCCGTCCAAGACCCCGCACACCAGTGCCGATGCCCACGGTGCCCGGCGTCAGCGGAATCTGCAACAACCTCCCGGCCCGGAGGGCAATGACGTTGGGATCGGGGAGATCCGGGGGCGTAAACGGCGAAGAACCACTGCTGGAAAAGTAGCCGATCAAGGCTCGGCCGGCCCCCAGGAGGTGCCCCCACATCCCGGAGCCACTGCTTCCGGAGGAGGCACTTGACGGCGCCCGCCGGGCCGCCGCCTGATAGAGACGGGCCGCCAGCCGGAACCGGCCCAGCGCAACCAGAATCGTTTGTATGACGGGGCTGGTCAGGAGGGAAGCCAGCGCAACCAACATCGTTGTGCCAGCCCAAGCCTGGATTTGCTCTTGGACCCCGTCCCACCAATTCCGAAACCGATCGGCATGGTCGCCGAACATGATGGTAAACACGTCCTTGAGCAAGCCCACCAACCACGAGATGCGCCCGATGACGAACTGTACGGCCCGGACCGGTGAATTGCGCCCCACCACAAACTCACCGATGCTGTTGATGAGGTCCGTCAGGATGTAGGCCACTGTTTCGAGTACCTGACGCGTGAGATCGAAAAGCAATGGCAATTGCGGAATCAGTGAACGCAGGACTAGGCCGCCACGTGTCATCACGACCGCGACCAACCCAACGACGTGTGGTAACAACATCGCTACCTGATCGAGTACTTCCAGGATGCGCCGCACCAACGGGTTGCGCACCCCGCTACGCGGCCCCACCAACTGCGCAAAGAAGCGCATCGCAGCCTGGATCAACACGGTCATGTGCCCTACCAACCGGTACAGCCGCTCCGTCATCCTCGGAAGCTGCAACACCCCGAAGAACGCCACCGCCGGCCCCAGTGCGGTCAGCAACCCAAAGATGCTACCGGTAACAAGGAAGGCGATCGGTGCCAGGATTAAACTGCCCAATCCCAGCAAGATGACCAGGTACCATTGGCTCCAGTTTGTAATGGCCTTCAGGATACCGAAGGTGATGAGCGTGGCCCCGGTCGGAGACAGGGCGATGCCCGCCAGGGTGCCGGTGAGTCCGGCCAACGGTTCCGTCAGGTTGGGGCCGGTGTTGGCCGGTACCCGTGCGGCCAGAATGGCGTCCCGCTGCCAGCGAAGGGCCGCCAGGTTGGCGATGCCCACCCGGACGTGCCGCCCCCGCATCGGGATACGCGTGCCGAACCATTTCACCAGAAAAGCGGTCCGGGCACGCGCAATCACGACTTCCTCCAGAAACAGCATCTCAGGCCATTTCTCGATCTTTTTAAGCCCCTTTTTCAGGGCGTTAAAGGTATCTTGTAAGAAGAGTACGAGGGGCATAGGGTTTGCGTGAACGCCGGTGTTTCACTGGCGTTGGGCCTCTTTGATTTGGGCGTTTTCCCGCTCGATTTGCTCAATGAGCATGCGGACGAAGGCGCGCCGTTCCTCGGAATCCAGATCCAGGATTTCCGAATGTGGCCAATGGAGGTGGTAGGCCAGGAAAAAGATCTCCTTGCGGAGGCTTTCCTGGTCTACTCCAGTGCTAAAAAATGGGACAGGTCGAGCGTCGTCTTAAACTCGTGTCCGCAACTGGTGCATTCAATGGTCCGCACCAGGTCCACCCCTGGGGCCCCTTCGTTGAGGGCCCGGTCGATCATCCGCCGATCCGTCATGGTCAAATCCGCCAGAATCCGCGACCCGATGGCTTCGAGGCGGTGCCGGGGGACATCCCCAAGGGTTTTCATGCAGCGCGAAAGCAGCGCGTTTTTGCCCAGCGAGGCGTTGCGCCGGAGTTGCGGGGCCACGGCCTCTTCATCGGCTCCCGTGGGAAGCCGAAGCGTGAGGGCGGTGTGCAGTTGACCTTCCTTGTCAACATAGCCGTCCTCAAGTTCGATGACGATGTCTTCGGGGGATTCCCCCTCGGCCAGGACGCGCACGGGGAGGTCGTCCAGGTCTTCATTGAGCATTACCTTCTCCCCGCAGGCCGGACACGCATAAGAGGTCTCCAGCTCAGACCCGAACGTGATGCTCCGTAACTTGAGGAGCAAGAAGTTGCGGTCGGCGGAATACAGGTTGGCGACGGCCTCCCGGCCGTTTTTGGGTTTTTCCCCCATGCGTACCAGACAACTGTGCAGCAAAGCCGTGACGAGCTTGCCGCCGTTGCGTTGGTATTGCCGATCTGCCAGAATGGCTTCTTCCCGGCCGGTCATTTTGCGCAGTACGACGGTCTTCGTGCCCGCGCCGTCTTCCGTGTGGGTACCGACGGGCAACGTGAATGCGAATTCACGCGTGCGATGTTTAACTTCCATGATGATATACCCTCGTTGGTTTGAATCGGCGGTGCGCCCCGGTGCAAACTTGAAGAGCACCACACAGGCTTACTGGATACGTTCCAGACCCTCGTGCTCCAGCACAATGGTTTGTTTGAAGAGGTTGTTGGTCCCGGCTTCCAGATCGGTGTATTTGACCGATTTGATCCAGGCTTCGTAGAAGGCAAAGACCATCACCTCCTTCCCGTTGTGCAGTTTGACGATCTGGCCGTTCTTGCGGACGGTGGAACCTTTGGCCACTTCCCCATCGAAATCGAACGTGTCCTTGAACCACTTCCGGAAGACCTTGTCTTGCGGACTCCCGTCCATGTTGCGCTCGATGGTCAGCGACTCGAACTTGACCTTGCTCGAAGAGATTTTGCGGACCTTCGGGGATCCGCCATCGGGTTGTTCGATGGTCTCAAACTCGCCCTCGCTCAACCCGGAGATTTTTGTAATCCCCGGACTGGGTTTTTCCCCCACGACCATGATGAACTCATCGGTTCGATAGGATTCCCAAAAATCACCCACTTTTGGCATGATGTACCTCGTTGGTTTTAGGCTTCAGCCGCAGAACCCCCACTGGGTTGCTGGCCGACGATGATGATGATGGTTTCTGCGGGTTTCGAGGGGTAGAAGTAAATCTCCACCCGGAAATTGCCCTGATCTACCTCGGCGGGCGGGTTGTTCGAGGCATCACAAATGACCGTGAACACCTCGGCGGGCGCACCAGCCCCGAAGGCACCTTGCCGCCACAACCCTTTCAGGAAAGGCGTGACACTATTGTACTTGACCAAGCTCCACAGCCGGTCTGTGTTCGGCTCTTGGCGCACCCAGGTCAGGCCCTGGCGCAGGCTGGATTTGACGTAGTTGAAGAGCAATCGAACATTGACGTAAAGCCAGCGTGTATCTGTACTTAGCGTGCGGGAGGCATCCACTACGATGCCCACCCCCGGCACAGCCCGGACGCCGTTGACGCCGCCGTTTTTGACGAGGTCCGTATGCTCGGCATCGCTCAACCGGTAGGCTACATCTAGTGCACCAACGACGTTGGCTTCATCTCCGGCTGGGGCCTTATGGATACCCCGTGCCGTTTCGATTCGGGCATAAACCCCTGCGATGTGCCCTACGGGCGGAATGAACTTGACGGGGTTGGCTCCTACGCCGATGGGATCGAGGATTTTGATGTAAGGCCCATAGAGCGCCCCATACACTTTTTTCCCCTGAAAGGCCTGGCCAAAGGCCGTGGCCTGGCCGGCGGCTACGTATCCCTCCGGCACGGCACCGATAAACATGCAATCCGCCCGCCCGGCGCAATAGCCGAGCGCTCCCGTGATGATGGCCGGGTCCGAACGTTCGCAACACACCAGTTGTACATCGTAGGGATCAAAAGCATAAAAGCCCGTGCGTTGCGCCGAATTGCCGACGAAGTCGTTGATGGTCGGAACGCCATCCAGGCCGGGATCGAAGCGCGTAAAGGCTTGTGCCGCCGGCACATCCACCCCTACCCCGTTGCCGCTGGCTTCGTTGGTGACGGTAATGTACTTGGAGCCTTTAATTTCGTCGTTGATGACCGCCGGGGCATAGTTCGAAACGTCCGTTTCCATCGAAAGGCCCGTCCACGTCTCCAGAATGTCCTCGGCGTCGGTGCCGCCTTTGGCCACCGCCAGGTCGAACTCGACCGTCGAGACCACCATCTGAAAGGGGGTATAGGCGGCGATGTTGGCGATGTTGGGCGTCCACTCGATCAAGCCCGTTAGCGGTACCACGCGGACCAGCTTGGCAAAGGCGCTTTGGGCACCGTCCGTAATCCGAACGGCATCGCCCACCTTGAAGCCGTCGACCTGGGCCAGGCGGGTCTGGTTGACGGCCCGCGCCGCGGGCGTCCCCATCTGGGGAGCCGCCATCACGGCAAAGCCGAGCGTGGCGTTGGCCACTGTTACCTGAAGGCCCGTCCAGCCGTTGGTGGTTGCGGTATTGGTATCCTGCCGCAACGTAGCGATGGATCCTGTAGAAGTCAGCACCAGTTCACCGGTGTTGGCAAGTGAGGCCACCAGATCGGAGGTATGGCTGTTGATGGCATCGCGTATTTGCGCCGAGGTGGCATTGGCCGGATCGGGGAAGTCTCCCGCTACAATGTCGATGGCCGTGGCAGCGGCAGCTCCGTCAATGACGATGGTGAGTGTCGTGCCCCCGGTCAGGTCCGTGGCTGCTGGCAGGGGGTTGGCGCTTTGGATGCTGGCGGCGGCCGTTTCCTGAATGCGAGACGCCGCGCCGGAGCTGGCTTCCACGCGCAGGTAAAGGTCGTTGCCCCAGGTGCCGGGGTCTTCGTTCCCGCGGTACCCGGCATCCACACTGAGGGTGTCCGCCGGACCGGCATCCCGAAGCATAATGCTGGCCGGCTGGGCATTGTTGGCTACGATGCGGTTGACGTAGACGTTTTGGCCGCCATTCTTGAAGAAGCCATCGACGAGGTAGGCACCCAGCCCACCGGCAAAGTAGCTCCCGTAACGTTCGGTGAATTTCTTAAACTCGGTGATGCGGACGGGCCGGTTGGGGACGCCGCGCTGCGTGATGATGTTAAAGGCGCCGACGGATGTAGCGGCACCCTGTATGGCAGGGGCACCAAGGCCGTCCACCTCTACCACGTTAAGGCCTACGTTGAAAGCCATAAGCTTCCTCCGAAATGGGTTTATGATGTGAAAGGAAGATCAGTGAATGCGACTGTGGACCGTAATCTGGTCGGCAAATTTCTTGAAGGTCGCTGGCCCAATGTCAGCCACCTCCAAAAGGTCCTGGATGCGTACAAACTTGCCGTGCTGGACACGGTGGTCCAAGATGGCTTTGGCGGTAGCCGGCCCCACCCCGCTCAGGGTTTCCAGTTCAGCCTGGGTAGCCAGATTGACGTTTATGGGGCGCCTGAGCGGGCGCAATCGAATGAGACGCTGCCGATGTAGGGCCTTCACCTGAGGCGCGGCGGCCTCGGCCCGGGTCAGTTTTGCTTTGCCGTGCGGTGCGATGTTCAGGACCCGGTCCAGGCAATACAACTGGACCGGCTGGGCACGCAGGTTCTGAACTTCAATTTGATGCGGATCTGCCATGGGAATAACGAAGGATTACTGATGTTCAACATCGAGGATAAGCTGCTGAAGGGGTACCACCGGTTCAGGCGTACCCAACACCTGCACCGTGCTCACTTTGAACCGAAAAACAACCGTTTGGGGCAGGGCGGTCAGGGCTTCAGCAGGTGTCTCGACCCACATTACCGGCAGCAGTTCATTGTTCACCAGAAGCTGTCCTTGTGGGGCAAATTGTTCAAAGAGGTACTCCAATACCCGGGCGTGCTGTGCCGCCGTCTGGGTAAACACCTCGACGGCGTAATACAAGTCGTACCCCATGGCGCGTCCCCCCATCGCGAACCCGTTACCGGTGTAATCCTGACGGGGTCGGTCTAACTGCAGGTGTCCGTCGGCGCGATGTACGTGATACCGCTGCAAGCGCATGGCCGGGGTATTCGGCGGATTGGGGGGCTGGCCGTTTGTGGTGTGATAAAACATGGCGGCTACCTGATTCCCGTTGAGGACCAGCCGGTTATGTAACCGGGCGATCAGGGCCGCCTCAACGTCCTGGACCATCTCCAGCCGCACCGCAATCAGGTCGTCCAGATTGCAGGTGAACGCGCTGGTTGCATCCGTACACCGCAACCGGATACGGTTAACGGCACCCCGGATGGCGGCAGGGAGGTCGGTCAGGTTAAGGTGGACCAACTCCCAGGTATCCAGCGCCGAGATCGGAAGCAGGCGCACCCACGTGTTGGCAGCAGCATCCAACGCAACCGCGGCACTTGCCAGTCGGAGTTCCAGAAAGAACGGTTGGACCGCAGCCCCCGTGGCAGCGCGGCTTCCCTGTATCCAGAACCGCAAGGCGTCAAACGTCGTCAGGTCGAGGTTCGGCAAGGGCCGCTCCAGCCTGTGGTCCAGTGCTGCTGCAGTGGCGGTAATCCGGCCACTTCGGGCATCGGCCCCGAACCGGAAACGATTGACATCTGCAGCAATTGCGATGTCCCCGGAGGCGGTCACGCCGTCCGGTTGCAAGGCCGTCCATGGGCCTGAATCGGCCATAGTATCCACTACCTGAAAAGCCATGTGGCGTCTGGAATGTGTAGAGGTGTTCGAGCGCAGGGCTGCTCCGTCCGTCACCATCGGCGACGAGACCATCCCTGCTTGATTTTCCATACCAGCCCGGGCCGTATGCCCATACCAATGATATACTTCATGATAAATGTCCGTATCTCCCTGAGTTGCCTCAAATGACGCCGTTCTCCACTGGACACATGGGTAATATGCCCGCGCCACGTGACGCGGTGGGTATCCTCTTCGCGCCAAATTCTGACCATAAAGGTCTCTGTTCCTGGTTCCATCAGAAGCGTGTCAGGTTAGCCGGGATGGGCGGTTAGGCTGGATGGATTCCGTGTGAGAATACAACGGTATCGTATCCCGACGCGTAGCGTGACCGTATCCCGGCGCGTTCTTTTTTATTTGACCGAAGGATCGGGGGAAATGAGGTGGTTTTCCATCGCCTGAATGGTGTCTTGCACTTGCCGCTGCATGTCGGACAGGCCCTGCTGTAACCGATTAAGACGGCCCAGCAGTACTTCTGCAGGCGGCGAAGATGCGGTCTCGCTACGCACAAAACCGTCGGCCCCAACGGCAAGCGCGTCCCGTCGGATTTGCTCATAGAGTTCCAGTGTACATCGCGCTGGGCGCAGGTTCAGTTCCGCTTCCAGAACAGCTTCGCACTGAGCAAATTGACGAAGGGCTTTGATGCGGTCTCCGGCCAGGTAATAGAGCCGCATCATGCCGCGGTGGGTATGCTCTCGGGCTCCGTCGTGTTTGAGAATCCGACGGCCATAGATGAGCCCTTCCTCATACGCCCCGTGTGCTTCACAATAGCCCATGAGTTTACCCAACATGATGAAGTAGAGGTCATGTAGACGCTCCCGTTCAAACAAGCACCATTCCTGATACCAATTGGGCAAAAGTGGACCCGTGTACATTTCCACAGCCTCACGTACCCGCTGCACTTGTTGGGCATCCAGGTTGCGGCCAGGCACACCGCTTACCGCCGCGTAGGTGGTTTCAAAGGTGGCACAGTCCAAGGCCAAATCCGGGTGGGAACACATTCTGATGCACGCCGCATCGGTCTCCAGGATCGCATCGGCTATGGGTATCCTTAAACCATGCAAGACCCTGTGAAGCTGCCACAGGGTCTTTCGCAAATAGGTCTTGGCCTGGGCAGTGGTGCAATGCCGCCCCCAGATGATGCTGGCCAGTATTTCCCGCGGATGCATTCGATCGGGGTGTAACAATAAAAAGCTGAACAATTCACGCACCCGTGCAGCCTCGAAACCAGAAACGACTTGTGGCCCGAGCCGGACCTCAAACGAGCCGAAGAGTGATACTTGAAGCGTATCCATATGACGTAAAAGATAAGCCTGAGAAGAAAGCGTGCTGAGCTTGCGCTGAGATTAGACCAATGTGCCACACGCAAGGTGAAGACGTACCTGTTAAGGCGCAAATGCCTGCATTACCCGGACATGTACCCCATCAACAGGGGGTTAAGCCTCTCCTTTGCCGCGTCAAGGATTCTTGAACGAGAATGGGAGCAAAAAGAGAAATAGGTTAGGTTTTAACGCAGCATTGGTATCAAGGGTCCTGCGCATACATTTGAGCCTGATTCGGTTGGCCCGAGCCGGAAGGCTTATCCGGTGCTCTGCATGGCGGCAGCGATGCCGTTGATGCTCAGGAACACCGCATACCCCAGGGCTTCTCCATCCGTTTCGGTGCCTGCACGCCAGCGTCGTAGCAACTCGACTTGGATGAAGTTCAGCACGTCCGTGTAAGGGTTGCGGAGGTGAATGGCTTTCTGCAAGACGGGGCTGTTGTCGAGCATGGCGTCCTGGCCGGTGATGGTGCGGACGGCGACCTCAGCCTCGGCAAACTCCCTGGCAATTCGGTCATGGATGGGCACCTCTCCGAAGTCCGCATACTGTTCTGAAATGACCAGCCGCGCCCGGGCCATTTCCCGCTGGGCACTGTTAAGCACGGCGGCAAAAAATGGCCACTCCTTGTACATGCGCCGACAGAGCGCCAGCGATGTGCCCCCTTCGTCAACGATGTGTTTTAACGCTGCGCCGGTCCCGTACCAGCCAGGTACCGTATAGCGCGTCTGAATCCAGGCAAACACCCACGGAATGGCCCGCAGACCGTCGAAGTCCAGATCGTCCCCGGCACTGCGAGACACGGGCCGGGACGCAATGCGCAGGTTGCCGATGTGGTCAACCGGTGTCACGACCCGGTACCACGGCCAGAAGTCCGGATCGTCGATGAGATTGCGGTAGACCTGCATGGAGCGTTCAGCAACGGCATCCAGGAGGTGTTCAGCCTCGGTGGTCATTTCTTTACTGAGGAAGGCCGGGCGAATCTCGGGCCGGTCCGTCGAAAGCAGTACAGCACTCACGATTTGCTCTAGGTGCCGCCGCGCAATGGCGGGCAAGGCATACCGGAATGAAATCACCTCACCCTGTTCGGTGAACCGAATTTTGCCGCTCTGACTCTCCGGTGGCAATGCCATGATGGCCTGATTGGCCCGGCCCCCACCGCGGCCCGTTGTGCCGCCGCGCCCGTGGAACATGCGGAAGGCGACATCATGCCTGCGGCAGACCCGGCCCAAACGGGCTTGCGCCTTGTGCAAGGCCCAGTTCGCCATCCAGTAGCCCCCATCCTTGTTGCTGTCCGAATAGCCCAGCATGATTTCCTGAAACCGCCCACGGGCTTCCAGATGTGCGGCATAGATCGGATGCGTATACAGCGTGTCCATGTATTCGTGGGCGTGCGCCAAGTCCTCGATGGTCTCGAACAACGGCACCACATCCAGCGGACTCTCCACCACCCCGTCCTTCATCATCCACAGACCAGCTTCCTTCGCCAGCAGCAACACTTCGAGCAAATCGCTCAGGTCATGCGTCATGCTCACGATGTAGGACCCGATGGCACCGGCTTCCTGGGTGATGGCTTCACGCACCACGGCCAGGGTCTCCAGGGTGTCCCGCGTCTGGTCCGAACCCGCCTGCCCAAGCGGCAACAAGGGGCGCGGATTCTGTAGTTCATCGGCGAGCAAGGCCTGCCGCTCCTCCTCGGAAAGGGAGACGTAGGAAGACGTAACGCCAGCCAGCCGGAGCAGTTCATCGACCGTCGCCTCATGGACTCGGCTGTGTTGCCGAATGTCCATCACCGTCATGTAAAACCCGAACGATTCGGCTTGTTTGATCAACCGGTTCAAACTGCGGCTCCCGGCCAGACTTACCGTTTCCGAGGATGCAAGACACCCTTTGATGGTGCGCAGGTCGTGTACAAACTGTTCGCCGTTGTAGGTCAATTCAGCAGCCGTGGCCGAGCCGTTCAACAACCGTTCCACCCGTGTCAACATGGCCGACAGCTTCAAACGGTACGGCTCATTCGCGTACCTGCGACGTATCGGATCAGGGACAGGGACCACGTCCAGGTCTGCCTTTATGCTTTCCCACATGGCATCCGGCACATGCACGTGCAAGGCGGATATACTCAACTCCCGCCGGAGCAGCCGCAGGGCCTCCTTGTAGAGCAACAAGGCATTCTGCCGAAACCGGGCCAGTGCCTTTCGGGTAACGTCCGGTGTCACACGCGGGTTACCGTCCCGGTCTCCCCCCACCCAGGAACGGTACCGAAAAAAGGCCGGGATTTCAGGGACGGCTCCGTAATAGGTGCGCAAGGCCTCCGCCACGTCTTCGTACAAATCGGGCAGCACTTCCCAGATCGTGGTGCTGCAAAAGTACAGGGCGTGCTCGATCTCGTCGCGCACACTCATGCGCTCGGCCCGGATCTCATCCGTTGCCAACAGCAGGGCAATCTGATGATAGATCTCGGCCAACACATCCTCTTGCTCCCGGTTCGTCAGGTCGGAACGTTGGCGGTTTTTCAGGTGGCGGCCCAATTCCTGTTGTTTGAACAGAACGCTTCGCCGCCGGGCCTCGGTCGGGTGTGCAGTAAGCGTGGGCTGAATGTCCATCTTGTGCAGGAGGACCAGCACTTGCTCCAGCGTATAGCCCGCCTGCTTGAGTTGATAAATGGCATCGGCGATGGATTCATTGCGCGGACCTTCAGGCGTTTCCTCCTGCTCCCGGTACCGGTTGATGCGGCTGATTTCCCGTTGTTCGGCCTGATTGACCAGCCGAAAAAACGCCGTAAAGACGCGCAGTACCCACCGCATTTGATCCATCGGCACATCTTGCAGAAGAGCAACCACTTCCGCATGTAACCGGGCCGGATCGGCCTCTGCGGTGGCGGCTTTGCATAAATCCCTGAGGCGTTCGACGAGGTGATAAACCTCCGGACCGGCCTGCTCCTGCACAGCGTACCCCAGCAATTCGCCAAGGGTATCAATTTGCCGGGCAAGCGGTTCGGACAAACCACTGGCCGCAGCATCAATGTCTAAAACGGCATGGTGCTCAAAACGAGGAAACATAATAGTGCGGAGTGCGGGGTACGGAGTGCGACTCAGGTTTCAGGGGGGAGTCGCACCTCGCACTATGCACTGATTTAAGAGGCTTCACCGTTGGAGGGTGCTTCGACTGTCGGGCCAGCTTCGGCATCAGGGTCTTCTTCTTCTTCGAGCATGACGCGGGTGACATCGGCGATGGCATCGCCTTCGTTGACGTTGATCAGGCGGACGCCCTGCGTGTTGCGGCCCATCTGGTTGATTTTTTCGACGGCCATCCGGATCATAATACCGGCTTCGGTGATGATCATCAGGTCGTCGGTGTCCAGCACACCTCGGATCGCAACGAGCGGGCCGGTACGGTCTGTGGTTTTATGTGTGATTACGCCTTGCCCACCACGTCCCTGCGTGGGATAGTCGGTGAGTTGCACCCGCTTGCCGTATCCTTTCGCGCTGACCGAAAGCAGGTTTTTGTCCTCCCGGTCTGCCACAATCATCCCGACGACCTCTTCGCCGTTCCGCAACCGAATGCCGCGCACCCCCTGGGTGTTGCGGCCCATCGGCCGGGTATCCTGCTCATGGAATTGAATGGCTCGACCACTGGACGAGGCCAGCATGATACGGGCATTGCCATCGGTGAGCAAGGCTTCAAGCAAGTCATCACCCTCTGAAATCGAAATGGCAATGATGCCGTCCACCCGAGGCCGGCTAAACGCCGAGAGGGGCGTTTTCTTGACCTGCCCCTTGCGGGTGGCCATGAGGATGTAGTGCGTATCCAGAAACTCCTGATCTTCAAAATCTGGCTTCGACACGGTCAGGACGGCCTGGATGCGGTCTTCCTGATCGATCTGAATCAGGTTGCGGAGCGAGCGGCCTTTGCCGGTACGAGAGCCTTCCGGAATTTGGTAGATCCGCAACCAGTAGCATTTGCCGTGGTCGGTAAAGCACAGCAACCGGTCGTGCGTAGAGGCCGTAAACAGGTGGGCAACGTAGTCTTCCTCCCGCTTCCCGGTAGCACGCAGCCCCTTACCACCCCGACCCTGAATCCGGTATTCGGCGACGGCCGTGCGTTTGATGAGGCCCTGATGGGTGATGGTCACCACCATCGGTTCCTCTTCGATGAGGTCTTCGATGGCGAATGCGTCTCCACCTGCATAGTCGATTTCGGTACGGCGCGGATTGGCGTATTTGCCCTTGAGTTCGAGCAGTTCGGCCTTGATGATGTCCATCCGCTGCTCCTCGTTGCCCAGAATCTCCCGCAAATGGGCAATCTCGGCCAGGACGGCCTGACACTCATCTTCGATCTTCTGGCGCTCCAGCCCCGTCAGACGCTGCAGACGAAGCTCCAGAATGGCCTTGGCCTGCTTCTCTGAGAGGCTAAACAAGGAGTCATCCCCAATGGGCAAGCCGAAGCGCTCGCGCATGGCGGGCGTCAGCTTGGCGGGCAGCACACCTGCCATCAGGTTGGTCTGGGCCTCGGCTGGATTGGCCGAGTAACGAATGATGGAGATGACCGCATCCAGATGATCCAGCGCGATTTTTAACCCTTCCAGGATGTGGGCGCGGGCTTCGGCCTTGCGCAGTTCGTATTCGGTGCGGCGCACCACTACCTCATGCCGGTGATTCACGTAATGCCGAACGGCTTCAAGCAGGGTCAGCGTGCGGGGCCGCCCCTGCACCAGCGCCACCATGTTGACACCGAAGGTCTGTTGCAACTGCGAATACTTGTATAATTGATTTTGAACAACCAGCGGTACTGCATCTTTCTTGAGTTCAATCACGATGCGCATGCCGTTACGGTCACTCTCATCGCGCAGATCAGAGATGCCTTCGATGCGTTTGTCGCGTACGAGGTAGGCAATCTTTTCGAGCAGGGTACTTTTGTTGACCTGATAGGGGATTTCGGTGATGATGAGTGCGTTGCGGGTGCCGCGCAGCACTTCTTCGTGCATTTTGGCCCGCATTACCACCCGGCCCCGGCCCGTACAAAAGGCCTCACGCACCCCGGCATACCCATAAATGATACCACCCGTCGGGAAGTCCGGCGCGAGAATATGCTCGGCCAGGTCGTCGACGGTGATGTCCGGCGTGTCGATGTACGCGATGATGCCGTCAATGAGTTCGCCCAGGTTATGGGGCGGAATATTGGTGGCCATCCCAACGGCGATGCCGCTGGCCCCGTTCATGAGCAGGTTGGGCAGCGCGGCCGGCATGACAGCCGGTTCTTCGAGAGATTCATCGAAGTTGGCGGTGAAATTAACCGTATCCTTGTCGAGGTCCTGCAACAACTCGCTCGCCACACGGGTCATGCGGGCTTCGGTGTAACGCATGGCCGCAGCAGAATCCCCATCAACCGAGCCAAAGTTGCCCTGGCCGTCGACAAGCGGAAACCGCATCGAAAAATCCTGTGCCATGCGGACCATGGCATCGTACACGGCAGAGTCCCCGTGCGGGTGGTATTTACCCAGCACCTCACCCACAATCCGTGCGCTTTTTTTGTAGGGGCGGCTGGGGGAGAGGTCGAGTTCCTTCATGCCGTAGAGGACGCGGCGCTGGACCGGCTTCAGGCCGTCCCGCACATCGGGCAAAGCCCGGCTGACAATGACCGACATCGAATAATCGATGTATGAGGTCTTCATCTCATCCTCGATGTCAATCGGGATAATACGTAGACGTGGTTCTTCCGACATATATCTGGTTTAAAGTGTGCCTTAGGTGGGGTATATCCAGGGTAAGCAAGGCGTGCCAAATCTTGCCTTGTGCATAGCGTCTTTCGCGCATCATAAAGATACGAAAAATCAACGGAAATCGGGCATTTTCAAGAGGTATGGGCAGGGCCTTGTCCAGTTCTTCAAAATACGTGCGGTGAGTGCGGAGTGCGGGGTGCGGGGTGCGGCGGGCAGAGCCTGCCCTGAGCACCTGCGAAGGGTGCGGCGTTATGGGTAAACGACGTTGAAAATTAATCATTGACAATCGACCATTTTTCCCGGCGGGCGGACATGGCACGCCATGTCCCTACGGATGCCCTATATTACCCAAATCATCAATCATCAATCATCATTCACCAATCTGCCTTGCTTTTCCTCGTCCCTACGCCCATCGGCAACCTCGAAGACATTACCTTGCGGGCACTGCGCATCCTGAAGGAGGTGGATCTGATTGCGTGTGAGGATACCCGGACTTCCCGCGTCCTGCTCAACCACTATGACATTGCCACCCCCTGTACCAGCTACCACGACCACAACGAACGCACCAAGGCTCCGCAACTGATCGCACGGATGCAGGTCGGTGAACAGATCGCCCTCATCACCGATGCCGGCAGCCCCGGCATCTCGGACCCCGGCTTTTATCTGGTAAGGGAATGCCTCCGGCACGAACTCCCCGTCGAATCTCTGCCCGGCCCAACGGCTTTGGTACCGGCCCTGGTCCTGAGCGGCCTCCCGACCCACCGGTTTGTGTTTGAGGGGTTTTTGCCCGTCAAGAAAGGCCGCGCCACACGACTTAGGGAACTGACCCAGGAACCCCGCACGATGATTTTCTACGAATCCCCTCATCGCCTTATCAAAACGCTCACACAATTCGGTGAGACCTTTGGACCGGAGCGGCCGGCGGCAGTGGCCCGGGAACTGACGAAAAAATTTGAAACCGTTACACACGGAACGCTGGAGGAACTTCGTTCGTACTTTGCCGACGCGCCTAAAATCCGCGGTGAACTCGTGGTGGTGGTGCAAGGGACGACTACGTAATTCGTATTGCGTATTGCGTAAGGGTGTCCTATTACGCAATACGCAATACGCAATACCCTCACTTATGACCGATAAATTGCTGGACCGGCTCTTCGGGGCTTTGGTTTTTGTCTATGCCCTCATTCTTTATGGTTCCACGGTAGCCCCCACAGCTTCGTTCTGGGATTGCGGGGAATTCATCGCCATCGCCAACCGGCTCCAGGTATCTCACCCCCCCGGTGCGCCGTTTTACATGCTGATCGGTCGGCTGTTTTCAATGTTTGTGCCCGCCGCCTACATCTCCCTGTCCATCAACCTGATGTCGGTGCTGGCAAGTGCTCTCACGGTCTTGTTTGCCCACCTCATCATCGTCCACCTGATCGAAGAGTGGCGCGAGGAAAACGAACCCTGGGCACCCAACGAACGGCTCATGACGCTCGCTGCCGGGGCCATCGGAGCACTAACGTTTGCTGCTACGGATTCCTTCTGGTTCAACGCGGTGGAAGCCGAGGTCTACGCCATCTCCATGTTCTTCACAGCCATTGTGGTCTGGCTTATCATGCAGTGGGCCATCCACATCCGCAAGGAAATGGCCGCGCATCCCGTTACCGGCGGTAAATTCAGCTTCGGCCCCACCACCAGCCGGTACCTGGTTATTATCGCCTACCTGTTCGGGCTGGCCCTGGGCGTGCACCTTCTGAACCTGCTGGCGATCTTCTTCGTGGCCTTGATCGTGTTCTTCCAGTATTTCGACCAGCCGGATTGGACGGCAGGCAAGCGCTTTAGCGGGCTCGTTGCAACAGGCGTGATTTCGAGCCTGTGTTTCTTCACAATCTATCCGGGCATCGTCCTATGGCTGCCAGAGTTGGCCCGTGCCCTGGGCTCCATTACCATCACCCTAGTCCTCCTTACGGTCTTTGTGGTAGGTGCCATCTACATCACCCAGAAGCGCCGGATGCAGATTGCCAATCTGGTAGCCATCTGTTTTGCCGTCGTGCTGATCGGGTACTCCACCTATGCCCTCATCTTTATCCGTAGCGCGGCCAACCCGCCCATTGATGAGAACGACCCCGAAAATCTGGAGGCGATGGTCTCCTACCTGAAGCGCGAACAGTACGGCGAAACCCCCATGTTCCCCCGGATGCACTCGCCGGACCCCGTCCACCAACGCGAGTATGCCCGGTATACGTCGGATGGCGATTTCTTCTGGTCGTACCAGGTCAATCACATGTACTGGCGCTACTTCCTATGGAATTTTGTAGGACGCGAGAGTGATGTGCAAAACGCCTCATGGACCACGGGCTTTAGCTCGCCTCAACCGACCTTTCGAGCACCCACACCAAGTGAAAAGGCCACCCGAAACGTCTACTTCGCGCTGCCCTTCCTATTGGGTCTGTTTGGCATGATGTACCACATCAAGCGCGACTGGCGAAGGGCCATGAGCGTGGGGATGCTGTTCTTCGTCACCGGCCTGGGGATTATTCTGTACCTGAACCAGACGCCCCTACAGCCGCGGGAACGGGACTACTCGTTTGTGGCGAGTTTCTTTGCCTACAGCCTGTGGATCGGGATTGGTGCGTTCGGGGTGCTGGAACTGGTGAGAGATGCAGTGCGGTCTTCGGAATCGGCACAACGTACAGCACTGGTGGCCGCCAGTGTGGGGCTGTTCCTGGGGGTACCCGGCTGGATGGCCTACCAGAACTACCACGATCATGACCGCTCCGGCCGGTACGTAGCGACGGATTATGCCCACAACCTGCTCGAAAGCCTGGAAGACAATGCCGTGGTGTTCACCAACGGCGACAATGACACCTTCCCACTCTGGTACTTGCAAGAGGTCGAGGGTGTCCGCCAGGATGTACGCGTGACCTGCCTGAGCTTGCTGAATACGTCCTGGTACATCCGCCAGCTCAAGAACCAAGCCTCACGGGATTCCGACCCAATTCCGATGACGTTCCAAGATGCCGAGATCGACCGGCTACAACCGGCCCCGTGGGAACCCCGAGACATCTCGCTGCCTGTCCGCACAGACCGCATCCTTGGCAACTCCGAGGTCTACATCTCCTCGGAGGATGCCACCAAAATTGAGAGCCCGATGACCTGGCGACTGGAAGGCCGGCGGTATTCCGAAGATCTGAACTTCCTGCACGTGGCGGACCAGGCTGCACTAGACATCGTCGCCAAAAACGCACAAAACGACTGGCAACGGCCTGTCTATTTTGCCAATACCACCAGCCAGGCTGGTCAGTTAAACCTGCAAGGCTTCTTCCAGTCGGAAGGCCTGAGCTACCGCATCGTACCGATCCCTAACGAAGACGGCATCGGCGGGCGCATCGTGCCGGAGATTGTCCTGGACCGGTTCAACAGGTTCAAGTTTACCAACCTGGACAACCCGGATGTCTACTACGACGAGAACATCCGCCGAATGGTGGACAACTACCGGATCACCTTTGGCCATGCGGCAGAAAAAATTGCCGAACGCGGGCGCAAAGAAGACGCCAAGGCCATGCTGGACACGCTCATGACAAAGGTCCCGCTGGATGTGATCCCCGGAGATACCTACTCCACCCTGGTCCTTCGGCAAGCCTATGAAGCAGCAGGAGACGACGAGGGGGTACTCCGCCTGACCAAGCTGGCCGAACCGTACATTCTGGACGCCCTGGTGAGTGCCCGCTCGGCCCAAACCGTCAACCGGCTCCGGCAATACATTCAGGCCCTAGAATTCACCTACCTCGAACACGGCGATTTTGATGCTGCCGCCGCCTTCACCGACCGGATTGCCGAGGCCACCGGAGATAGCACGTACCGGCAGACGGCCCAGCAACTCCGCGATCTCTACGGCCAAATCCTCCAGTCCACGCCGGACTCCAACGCGCAAAATTAGTGCGAAGTGCGGGGTGCGGAGTGCGACTCCGGTTTTGATCTTGAGTCGCACTTCGCACGCTGCACGCCGCACACACGTTGTATTTCCGTGAGCTAGGGCCTATTTTTGTCGCCCACCATTTGTTTGCCTATACCCTCATCCTTATGGCCTTTGCTTTTTCTGAACCCGACTTTGCGCGCATCGCCCATGTCCTCGGTGTTAATGTACAACATGAAGGCTCGATTGCGCGGTTTACGTTGGTCGACGAAGCGAGCAAACGGCGAATGGTTCTGGAAATCGTACCGCACCTCAAGATGCCCGATCCACCGAAGGATCGTCCGGTGAACCTCGTCTCCGTCATCGCGACCAACTCGTTTCTGCAACTGCACGGGTGCACCGGCTACATTGCCAGCGAAGAGTTGGGCGAGGTGATTTTCTTTGCCAAACAAGGGGGAGCCACCAACGGACTGGTGGTGGAACGTGTGGCCGGGGCAACCCTCTATGCCAATGTAGACGACCGCATGCTGTCGCGGGACTTTACCCAACTGCCCCCTGAAATCATGATGAGCGCCGTGGCCCTCTCTATGACGGAATCGCTCTTCAATGACCTCCAATAACCTCTTCCTCAACGTACCGCCGTTGACTGACGTACTCGATATTACCCACACCCATCCGGCCTATCCGCTGGATGAAGCCGCACTACGAGCTATCGTCCGGCGTGTGGCTGAAGGTGAAGGGTGGTCGATTGCGTCCCTCGGCATCATCCTGACGGACCACCAAACCGTGCATGCCCTCAACAAGACGTATCTGGGGCATGACGATCAAACTGATGTGCTGGCCTTTCCGCTCGGTGACACACCGGGTACGGTGGACGGTGAAGTCTACGTAGACCTGGACACCGCCGCCGAGCGTGCCCCTGAGTTTGGGGTATCGTATAAAGTAGAAGCCTATCGCTACATAATCCACGGCCTCTTGCATTTGATGGCGTATTCGGACCAAACACCCGAAGAAAAAGCCCGAATGCACGCATTGGAAGATCACTACCTGGAGCCCATCAACATCGAAGGTTGACCCATGCGCTACTGTGCACTGCCTCCCCGCATCCTGGGGGTTATTCTCTGTGTGCTGTTTCCGTTCTCTGAATCGGCAGCCCAATCCTACAGCTTGGCCCCCCTGCCGAGTTGGCACCTGGCCGGCCATTTCGGCCTGACGATGTACAACGGCACCCTGGATGCCGAAAATCTGGACCGTAGCGCGGTCGGCTACGGCCTCGGCGGCGAGTTGGCCTACCAGATGAACAACCTCCTGGGCATCGGGGTGGGCTACGACGGCCTCTATCATCCCCGTGTGTCCTCACCCCGGTTCCGACATAGCCTGCAAGGGTTCTTTCGCTTGCAACACCCCTACACACGGGTAGCCCCTTACATCAAACTGGGTGCCCAATACACCCAGGGCGGTGGCGGTGGCGGTGGTGGCCCCCTGGTAGGATTCGGCCTGAACCTCAACACAGGCGGTACCTACTCGCTCTTTCAGGAACTCACTTTTAACATCGTGTTTCCCGGCGATGCCCTGGACGGCACCGAGCGAACCTCTTCTTTCGATGCCCTGGGGTTCTTTGGCGTGGGCCTGCGCATCACAGACATTAAAGGATTCTTCGGCAAACGAAACGTCACGCTGGGCACGCTGACCATGCCCAACGCCATCACCCCTGACCAGGACACACCGTTTATGGTTGATGTGGCCGGGAATCCGCCCAACACGACCTATACCTGGGCGTTTGGAGACGGTACCTCGGAGGAGGGTACCACCGTACGCCATGCCTATGAGGCCCCCGGCCTCTACCCCGTCACCTTGACAGCCAGCAATGGCGGTATTTCAAAAAGTGAGGTTCGGTTTGTACACGTACGGCTTCCAGTCACACGCCTCGAACCCACCCGGTCGTTTGCGGCTCCCGCGGTAGACCTTACGGTTCCCCTACCGAAATTACCTAAACTGCCCCTTCGCCCCACAAAGGGCTATACCTGGGTCATTGCCCGGTATTATTCGGAATCTGCGGCCAATGCCGTTGCGGCCGCCTATGATGAAGGGACACAGGTGGTCCGGATAGCACCCGGCACACCGGCCTTTGAGGTTTATGCCCGCGAAACCGGCACCCATGCCAACCTGACCGTCTACCTGGTCACCAAAGGTGAATACCGAACCCTCAAGGAAGCCGCCGCCGACCGTACTACAGCCACTTCGCGGCGTGCGGTACGGCCCTGGATCTTGCACACCCCTTTTTCAACCCAACCCGAGGAGGACCACTAAATCCCGGCTTTATCCCCACATACTTAACCGGGAAATCCCCTACATCCAACTGTTGACAATGTGCAAAGGGTTCACGTATTTCCGCGTGTACCCGCATACTTTTTCAAACCCCTTTGAAAATAGATTGCCCATGAATACCCAGATCACTGCTCGTCACTTCAAGGCTCCCTCCACACTGCGCGAATATGCCGAACTGCGCGTATCCAAACTCAAACAATACTATGACGGCATCACCGATGCCCATATTATTCTGGATATTCTGAATCCGGCCCTGGACGAACGGCAGGCTGAGATCGGAATCAACGTTTACCGGCAGAAACTGACCTCGCGCGAGACGGGATCGACGCATGAAGAGGCCATCGATCGTTGTGTGGACAACCTGAAGCGGCAAATCCTGAAGTACAAGGACAAACTACGTGGCAAACATAAATACAACCACGAGCATTGATCACCACCTGATGCGTGCTCACCAACGCACGGAATTTTCAGACACGGCCTTAACCGCCGGCATACGGCGCACCGTGTACCTGGCAATGGTCCACAATATTTTATAGGACGCCTTGAGCGTACCGGATATGGTACCGGTGATCTTGGAAACACCGACCCGCTTTCGGTAGGAGATCGGGATTTCTGTGCACCGTAAGCCCATACGCACGGCCTTGATTTGCATTTCGATGGTCCAGCCGTAGGTCTTGTCTTCCATGCCGATGGCTTGCAGGTCGGCAAACCGAATGGCGCGGAACGGGCCGAGATCGGTGAAGCGTGCCCCCCAGAGCCAGCGCATCAACGTACACGCCAACCAGTTTCCGAAGACGGCCTGCGGCAGCATGGCTCCGGCCTCCCGGTTACCCCGCATCCGGGAGCCGATTACCAAATCCGCTTCATCGCGTTGAATGGGTGCGACCAACTGGTGTAACTCTTCGGGATAATCGCTGTAATCTCCATCCAGAAACACGATCACATCCGGTTCCTTCTGGGCGGCATACGCGATACCTGCTAGGCAAGCCCAGCCATATCCCTTTCGTTCCTCGCGCACGACCGTAGCCCCGGCGGCCCGTGCATTGTCTTCGGTCTCGTCTGTCGATGCATTGTTCACCACCACCACTTCCTCTACCAGACCCGTTGGAATATCGCCGATGACTTGTCCAATAGAGCGTGCCTCGTTAAAGGCCGGTATGATGACGATAATGCGCATGCCAACCTGAACGTAGAGAACGGAGGAAAGGTTCGGAATGGGCTCACTGCGTTCGCGGGGGTTAGAGGGTAGGCTTACTGCGTTCGCGGTTTCTTGCCATTAAGGGCCAAATCATCCCGTAAGCGAAGCTGCGTACCAACCGACCACAGGGAGCCACAGCAACGACTGAGCCAAACCCTTAATTCTCCTGCCGGTCTATGTAACCGAGTTCGGTGAGTACGTCTTCATCCAGCCGCCACGATACAAAAAACCGGGCCGTTGCACCCAGAAAACCTAGCCCATTGCGCACGTTGGAATACGGCACAGATCCGACCTCCAACGGCCAGTCCTCGCTCAGCAACTGGACTTCCATCCGTGCCCTAAAAAACGCCAGGCCGTTGTTGCCCTGGGTCTGAAACAAATCCTGACTGAGCCGTACTTCAAGGATCCATTCCTCCCCGTTAAACTGACCAGCGCCCCGATACTCCACGAGTTGTTCAGGCAAAGCCTCCAGCGAATCGGCCGTGGTGAGCGGTCCCCACTTGTACAGCAGATTGATCCGAAACGGCGGGCGGTTGAGGCCCTGTAACGCTACGTTCTGCACCCACTGTCCGAAAAATGTGGTGTCCGGCAGGAAGCTACGTAATGACGGATGGGCGGGTATGGTGGTTTCGGCATCGGTTGTGATGCCATCCTCGCGTACCACGGAAAAACGATAAGTATGCCCTAACTGAGGCTGAAACAGTCCGACAAACAGGTGCCCAACACCGCCACTGTCCAGCGTAATCAGGGAATCCTGCCAGATCACGGTTTCGCCGGTCATCAGATCCGTCGTGGTAACCTCAGCAGTGAGGGGTTGGTCGGCGCGTTGTTCGAGGGCCGTACGGGTTGGCTCTACGCGCACAAATTGGGTATCGGCATCGGCATCCAGAAAGCCCTGAATCACAAAAAACTGATCGCCCTCGGCAATCGGATTAATCTGATTGTCACACCCTCCAACGGCCACCAAGGCCAACAGCGCTATGCCCAGGAACCGCCCGCTCATTGCACATCCACCTTTAAGCCCACCGACGGAATCAGCGGAAGCTGGTCGATCCGGCGGGCCGACCATAGATCATAGTAAAACACATTGGACCGGTTGTAGGCATTGATCACCCCGGCCTGCACTTTGCCCGTGACCCGGTTGAAAGAGAATGTACGCTCCACCGATACGTCCAGCCGGTGATAGGCCGGGAGCCGCCCCTGGAACGGTCTACTGTAGAGCACGTTCGCTGTGCCATTTTGCGTATGAAAGTCCGTGTTGGGCACCAAAGGCGGCGGCTCGTTGAAAAAACCGACCACTTTCGTGAACGGCAGGCCGGTCCCAAATGACCATCGAAAACCAAGTGCATACGGCCCACGAACCCACCGGGCCATTGCATTCAGGTGATGCCGACGATCGTGCGCAGGTCGAAAGCGGATGCGTTCCCCGAGGGCATTGCGCGAAGTATACCAGACCGAGGCCCACGTATATCCCAAGTGGGCATAGAAAAACGGGCGGGTGATCTCCAATCGGGCATCCATGCCCTTCACGGACCCGTCGGCTAGCCGAAAGCCGGTGTTGCCGGTAAACACCGTAAGGTTGGACAGGTCCTTGGTGTAGCCTTCCAGGCCGACATTCAGCCAGGGTTGCAGCCGCGTTTGCCACCCCCCAATCCAGTGCAGCGCCCGGGGCACCGGCTGGTTATCCGGTGAGGGTCCCCATGCGGTAAATACCCCGCTTACATCCCGCTCGTCATTCAATCCTACAATCTCCTGCCGGTACAGGCCCCAGGCTCCGTGGAATGTATGTCCGGCAAGCAGCCCCTCCGGTTTCCAGGTCGCTTGCAGGCGAGGTTCAAAAGAGGTATCCCCCTGGCTCGGGAAGGCATGCAGCCGAAAGCCGGGTTTGATCTGCAAGGTTCGGTGTGCGGGTAAATCGGCCTCAATGAATGCGCCGCCTTCCGTCACAAATGCGCCCGTTTCGTGGGTGCGCTCCAGATTGTACCGAAACTTGAGGGTCCGGACGAACATCCCGAAATGCAATTGCCGCCGCCCCAGTAAATAGGCAAAATTGATGTGGGCATTGATCCCCCGTACCGCTGCTGTACGTGCGGTACCCGCAAACGGCGAGAAGTCGGTGTCCAGTTGAGAGGAGGATACGCTCAGTTCCACTAGGGCCGGGTAATTCGTTGGCAGGTAGATGTAGCGCCCCCCGAAGGCGGTATTGCGCCAGCCGATTCGGGTGGCAGCGGCATCGGGCACATCCCCTGCGAGGTCTCCACTGTCCGTGGTGTTTATCAGGGTAAACGAAGCGCTGCTGGTGGTGCTGAGGTAGGCGTGTAACTTCAGGAACCGGTCACCGAACCGGTAGGGGAGTTTCTGTTGTAACAGGTCCGGGGCCACCCGTTCAATCACGGACTCCCGCACTACGCCCAACATCGACAGCTTGCCTTTTTCAATCGGCCCCTCAATGCGAACACTACTCAGGAAGGGAGCCACCGAAGCCGAGCCGGAAAACCGCTCCTTGCTCCCGTTACGCGTTGAGACGTCGATCACGGACGAGACCCGGCCGCCGTATCGGGCATTAAACCCACCGGCATACACATCGGCATTGCTCAGGATATCGGCCGGAAAGGCAGAATAAAACCCGACGATGTGGAAGGGTTGATATACCGGAATCCCATCAATGAGTACGAGGTTTTGTGCGGGGGTGCCGCCCCGTACGAAAAGTTGCCCCCCCCGATCCCCCGGTGTAACCACCCCCGGCATGGTAATCAGATAGGCCATGAGGTCGCTGTTCACATCCGGCATGGGCACGTGGGCGAGTTGCGCAGGTCGGATGGACGTCAGCCCCGCAGCCTGCGAGCCCCCGCCTCCGGCCTCCGATTCCACCACCAGCGTGTTCAGGTCTGCCGCTTCCGGCTCCAGCGTCAACTCCAGCGTCAGAACCTGATCAAAGTTCAGCCGTAAGGTGTCCTGATAGGACCGAAAACCCAGGAAGGACGCGGTGATGGTGTAGGTGCCTGCCGGGATGCGGGAGATGCGGAATGCACCACCGGCTCCGGTGGCCGTACCCGTGAAATGGACATCATTCCGATCAAGGACGATGTTTGCCCCTTCAATCGGAAACAGGGTTTCCGCATCTGTGATGGTTCCACGCAGCACAGCCCCCTGCGCCCAGACCGATCCTGTGCCCAGGAGGCAAAGCCCCAAAACCCACATGCATCGCCAAAGGCGCATAAACCTGCACAGACATCAGATGAGAAAACGCAATTGGAAAAAGTATTCAACGAACAGCAAGGAAGAAAGGTCATGATTTTATGCCCTAACGAAACGAAAAGGAATGGCCGCTGCATTTCCCCCTGACGTGGCAATCCCATTCCGGGTGTAGGCGTTCGGAATGGGATTGCCACGTCAGGGCCATTGGCCCTTCCTCGCAATGACAAGGTAAATGCCATTACAACCCGGCCTGAACGGCTTCGCGGTAGGCTTCATCGGCGTAGATGACCACCTCAACACGACGGTTCTCCTGCCGCCCCCCTGCCGTTTCATTGGAAGCCACCGGCTCAGTTTCGCCCCGCCCTTCACGGCGCAACCGCTTGGAAGAAATGCCGAGACGTTTGAGGTACGATACGGCTGCATCCGCCCGGCGGCGCGAGAGGCGCTCGTTATACCCGGCCGATCCAATCGCGTCCGTATGCCCGATGATGAGCACTTCGGTCTGGGCATATTCAGACAGGCTCTCGGCCAGGTTGTCAAGGTTTGCACGGGCCTCGGGGCGCAGGGCCGCCGAGTCGAAATCAAACAGAATGCCGGAGTCAAACGTCACGATGATGCCTTCGCCGACGCGTTCTACATCGGCATCGTCCAGCGTGCGTTTCAGTTCAGCTGCCTGCCGGTCCATGCGCTGGCCAATGAGTGCCCCGGCGGTCCCGCCAACCACGGCCCCCAGGATGGCCCCACGGGCGGTGCGCCCTTTGGCTTTCCCGACGGCTGCGCCCACGACAGCGCCGGTGGCCGCACCGGCGGCAGCGCCTTTTTCAGTTCGGCTCAGCGAGGCACAACCGGTGCCCAGCAAGCCCGTCAATAAGAACACGATGAGGATGCGCGAGAAATTTATTGATAACAACATGATATTTTCCGTTTAAAGAGAGAAGATGCCGAGGCATTCGAAGGACTAGGCAGGTCCATTGGAAAGGTCGCAATCCCGGAGGGATCGGTCTCGTGCCGACCCCGATTCGGATTTGTCGCCGTGTTTGATAAAGCCGAGCCATTCGAGGAACCGGGCGGGCACGAGACCCGCCCGTCCGGGCCGCGCCCCTTGGAATGGTCGCGGCCCCGATTCGGTTATGGCTCGGTGTTCAACCGGCCTTGTGCAGGCACGGCCTATCGGCCCAGGCGGATTAGGATGCCGCCGGTGACAGTCGTGAGTTCGGCAGCGCCGAAGGTGAGTTGCGTTTGCACAAACGGGCGAATGGGACCATCGCCGAGGTACGCCCCGCCGATAAGGTTGAGGCCCCAGTCATTGGCCGCCTCAAAGTCGCCAACGGCCGAGCGCGTCAGGGCGACACCCACGCCGGTATAGGGCGTAAAGACTTGATTGGCCACGCCGAAATCGTACAGCAGGTTGGCCTGAAGCTGTTGCAACCGTATGCCTTCATCCACGAAGTAGTGGTCGAAGACCGGATTCAACACCAACGACCGATCACCCAGCCGTACACGGGCTTCTGCGCCCAGACTCAGGGCTTCCTGAAGGTCAATCTCATAGCCGACGCGCGGAGCTACTGAAAACGAGGCCGTTGATTGGGCGTTCGCTGATCCTGTGCCCAGAATCAACATCGCCAGGAGCATATACATCCAATTTTTCATGGTCGTATCCGTTTAAGGGATGGAGGTGGGATGCGTCGGTATGGCTCTTGACGTAGACAAGGACGATGCCGGGTTTTTATTGGTGATTGGTGATTGGTGGTTCGTAATATTTTATTTATTTTAAATTTATATCTATTTATCGTTTATGCTAAAGAACGGATCGGGGGTGGAACCGTGGAGAGGCAATACTGTATCTCCGGCAGGACAACAGTGTCCAGCGTCCGTTTCAAAAGACCGGTTTCAGCAACGGTTTGGGCCTTGCGCTTTTCCCGTCCCCTGCCGTTTTTTAGATCCGTTGCCCCCTTTTGTTTTACATCCTCTTATGACCGAACCCGTCTCCACTCAACCGACCTCGAACCGCACCAAACTCCGCCGGTGGGTCATCGGCATTGCACTCGTGCTGGTGGCCTTTGTGATGGTCGATGCCTTCGGCGTTTTTGACAACACCCCCTACGTCAAGATCAGTCACGGCAACCACAGCCACTACATGCCCAAGGTCCGCGCCGACGGCATCACGGCAGGCAACTGCCCCACCCGGCCTCCACTGGGTGAGGAATACCTCTCGCCGCAGTGCCAGATCATCCGGCGTGTAGACCTGAATGGCACCACGCATCACGTACCCGACGGCGCTGACCCGAATGTATCCGTTTCGCAATTTCCCACCCGTGAACCGTCAATGTTTGAGCGTATTGGTCCCCAGGGCCAACTCGTCATTGCCGATGCCAGCGACGATCATTGACGGCATGATAAACCCTTTACGCCCGGCACACCTGCTTCTGCTGTGTAGCCTCCTGTGGATCGGCTGCGGTTCAGAAACCCAGTCCCCGCCGTCCAACCCGACTGAACCTGCGATAGACCCTGCCCAGACGGTCACGACCTTCCTGCAAGCCTATTTTGGCAAGCAGTTGAAAACGTACTACGGGATGGTCACCTACCGGGACCGCGCGGCCAAACCCTTTGAAACCCTCGAAGCCGAGTTCGCCCCCAGCAGCGCCGACCTGGTCACGGATTTTCTGTTTCAGTTTACCCAGTTTAAAATCGACAGTACACACGTAGATGGTGAAACCGCGCAGGTCTTCGTGACGGCGCGTTCCCCCAACCTGAACTTCGTCCTCCGCGATGCCGGCCGAATCGAACGGGACCTGGGGGAAGACACCGAACTGGAAACCAAACTCAGCCTGTTGGCGGAACGATACCGCATGAGTGGTTCTCCCAAGGAAAGTCAGAATTCCGTCTACAACCTGATTCTGGAAGACGGCCAATGGCACGTAGTCGTTGGCTGGGCCGATCCACCCCCTGAAGCCACCCCCTGACATGAAGGCCGACGCGTGGACACGGATTAAACAGGTCGTCGGGGAAGCCCTGGACCTGCCGCCTGAACGCCGCGAAGCCTACGTGGCCGAAACCTGTGCCGATGCCCCCGACATCCGGGAGGCCGCCCTCCGCATGCTGCAGGTCCAGGACGAAGAACCGGCGTTTTTGGAAACCCCGGCCGGGGGCCTGATGCCCCCGACGCTGCCCGAGCGCATTGGTCCATACCGCATCCTGGAGGTATTGGGGCAAGGCGGCATGGGGATCGTCTACCGGGCCGAGCGCGCCGACGGGCAATTCGAACAACAGGCAGCCATCAAGTTGATTCGCGATGCCACGCACGACCCTGTCCGGCTTCAACAATTTCGAAGTGAACGACAAATCCTGGCCTCACTGAACCACCCGCACATTGCCCGGCTTTACGATGGGGGGATCTTGCCACCCGAAACAACCGCACCCCAGGGTATCCCATATCTGGTGATGGAATATGTGGCCGGCCAACCCATCGATGCCTATTGCGATGCCCGTCGTCTTTCCCTTGATGAACGGATTCGCCTGTTTCTTTCAGTGTGCCATGCCGTGCAGTATGCCCACCGCAACTTGGTGGTCCACCGCGACCTCAAGCCGTCGAATATCCTGATTACCGTGGGCGATGAAACCTCGCCGGACGGCACCCCAAAATTGCTGGATTTTGGGATTGCCAAACTGTTGGACCCCATGGGTGCCTCCGCCCTAACGCAGGACGGCCACCGTGCCCTCACGCCTGAATACGCAAGTCCTGAGCAAATCCGCGGTACATCCATCACCACGGCCACCGATGTATATGCCCTCGGCGTAATCCTCTATCGCTTGCTCACGGGCCATCCACCGTACATCATCGACGGACAGACCCCGGCAGCCCTGGAACGGACCATCTGTGATGCGCCAGTCCCCAACCCCAGCACGGCTGTCCGTAGAAAGACGGAGAAAACCGTGGCAGAAGCGCGCCGTTCATCACCCGCCCAGCTCGCCAAACACCTTCAGGGGGATCTGGACAACATTGTTCAAAAAGCGCTACATAAGGACCTTGCTCAACGGTACACCACACCAGCCGATCTGGCGGCAGATCTGCAACGCTACCGCACGAAACAACCGGTAAGCGCACACCCACCCACCCTGCGCTACCGTGCCCGCAAATTCATCGCTCGGAATACCCTGGCCGTTTTCCTCACCGGACTGGCCCTGCTGGCCGTGCTGCTTGGGGCAGGAGCCGTCTATATTCAGTCTATTCAGGCCCAGGCCGAGCGCGACCGGGCCAACCGGGCCTTGGCGTATGTCACGAACCTGTTTGAGATCCTGGACCCCGAGCAAGCCGGTAATGCCGACCTTTCAGTGTTGGATGTGCTGGGTGCCGGCGTAGCCCGTACCCGTAACGACTTTGCCGATGCCCCCGAGGAATATGCCCAGCTGATGACCCTCCTGGGCAACCTGTACCACAACCTCGGCTTTTACGACCAGGCCATCGAACTCCATACCGAAGCCCTCACCCGGTGCACCGGAACGGATCAAATCGAAAGCCTAAACCATCTGGCCGGGGCGCATCAGGCACAGGGCGCCTATCCCATGGCGGATTCCCTTTATCAGGTGGCCCATGCCCTCGCCCAAAACCACCTTGAAAATCCAGCAATGGCCACGGCGTTACACGGCAGGGGTCAGGTGGCATATGAGACCGGCCGGTTGAATGAGGCGGAACGCTATCTGCGGGATGCCCTACAGATACGCACGAATCAGTTACCACCAACTGATCCTGACGTACTCCAAACCCAGGTGGCACTCGCTACTGTATTGCAGGATCGGGGGGAACTCGATGAAGCCGAGCAATTGTACCGGGCCACCATTACCATGCAGGAACAGGCGCTTGGACCGGACCACCTCCATACCTCCGCAACCCTCAACGGCCTGGCCGCGCTCCTGTATGAAAAACGGGCTTTCGGCGAGGCGGATACGCTCTTTCAACGTTCCATCAACATAGCCCGGCACCGGCTGGGCAGCAATCATCCTGAAGTTGCCCTTCGGTTAAACAACCATGCCATGCTGCTGGCCCGCAGCAGCCGGTTTGACGAGGCCGAACCCCTTTTGCGTGAAGCCTTGCAGATCTACCGCGAGCGCCTCGGCAACGAACATCAGACGGTAGCAGGCGTGCTGAACAACCTGGGGGGCCTCCTACGCCGTAAAGGCGACCTGGACGCTGCGGAGCCCTACTACCGGGAAGCCATCACGCTGAACCGTGCCCTGTTCACAGATCCGCACCCCCATCTGGCTTCCAGCCTGCGAAACCTGGCCATTCTTTTCTACCGCAAAGGCCAACCTGACGTAGCCCTGCCCTATGCCACGGAAGCCGTTGACTTGTTCGACCAGGTTCTCCCTGAAACCCATGCCCTCCGGGCCAATGCCTACCGTACCCTTGGCCTGATCCAATTTGACCGTGCCCAATGGGCCGAAGCCGAAGCGGCCCTCCGCACCTGCCTGGAAATTCGGGAGACGAACCGCCCCGTCGGCAACCCCGGCATTGGGCAAGTCCAGAGCGAATTGGGCGAAGTGCTACTGGCAGCCGGTCAGTTCGAAGCCGCCGAACCACTCCTTAAAACCGGCTACGAAACCCTCAACGCCGCAGCCCATCCCGATGCCCAGGCCGCTCGCGCCCGTCTGGATCGCCTTTTAGATCAAATCAATCGATGAAAACAGGGTGTCAATGTTCAAGGGTCGGCACACCGGGGCTTCATCGTTGGCCCGCACCGACCACGGGATTGAAGATAGCGCCATTCATCAACCCCGAGTTTGACGCAATGTTGAAGGGTCGGCACAAGACCGACCCCGCCCGAGTGAACGCCCCCACTCAAAAGGCCACCTCCACCTGGTGGGGCGGGCCTTGTGCCCGCCCTTCAACAACGCAATAGAGAATCGCGCTATCTTATAAACATGCTCAACCCCAAGGCGGGGCGACCACGAGGGTCGCCCCTCAACATCACGTCCATCTCAAATATCCGGGCCACGCACAACGCCAAACGGGGTATCGGCCCAGGCCAACTCCGCCGCATAAAAAAAGGGGCCAGCACAAGACTGACCCCTCAGGGTGCGCCCGTGGAAAGGGCGCGTCGATGTTCGATTAATTATTGCGCCATGGCTTCGTCGGCATCAGCTTCCGTGGAGACGAGGCGGCCCTGGGTCAATTCCAGAACGATGCGGTCGGCGTCGTACACCGTGTCCAGGGCTTCCAGGATGCCGCGGGCGTCTACCGAGATGGTTCGGGCCACTTCATCGGTGTAGATGAACTCGCCCGGCAACCCTTCGATGTTGCTGTCAAAGGCAAGGCCCACTACTTCGAGGTCCGTGTTCAGGACCGGCGATCCGGAGTTGCCGCCGATGATGTCGTTGGTCGAGACGAAGTTGACCGGCGTGGACAGGTCAAACTCGGCAGGGGGATTCACCCAGCGCTCGGGCAGGCTCCAGGGGAAGGTTTTTTGGTGCGCGTAGTACCGGTCGTACAGGCCGTAGAACGTCGTGTAGATCGGGGCCTTGGTGCCGTTGTATTCATAGGAGGAAACCACACCATCCGCCATGCGAAGCGAGAACGTGGCGTCTGGCGGGAAGACGGTACCGTACACGTCGAACCGCGCACGGGCGATCTGGGCAGCCACTTCACCTTCCTGTGCCGTCAGCGGCCCGATGGCCGGTTGCAGGGTGACCAGTCCTTGTCCCAACACTTCGCCGACGGTCACCGCCGGATCGTCCGCATTGGTGAAGTCGGCCAGCATGGCCTCGAAGGCTTCGGTGTCCCGCACCTTCGTGTTCGCGACCAATGCTTTAGCGGCATCTTCCGGGGATTGGCCGTTCAGTACGGTTTGCACAGCCGGATTGTCTTCACCGAGGTAATGGATCATGTCCCGGAAATGGGCAGCCGTGAGGCGTTCGTCCAGTCCGGCGGGATACACGTCCAGCGTGAGCAGCGTCTCTTTCAAATCGGCCAGGTTTTCTTCCGGCACACCGAAGGAGCGTTGCAGGGCGTAGAGGTAGCCGTACATGGCACGGGCCAGGGTGCTGGCATGAACCGAGGAGCCCGGATTCAGGTTGAACGAGCCGATTTGCCCGGTCAGGGTCGACATTTCTTCTTTTATGCCGGCCATGTCTTCGAGCAGCGTGCCGTATTTTTCTTGCAGCATCGCATCGCCTTCCACGGCCTCGCGGAATTGCTTTTCCGTATCCATCCGGCGGGCCATCAAAACGGGATCTTGCAACCCTTTAAGCCGACCCGTGTAGGCTTTGATGGCATTTTCCAGGCTAAAGACGGTGTTGATCAGGTCGATTTCCTCGGCGGCTTCCGGCTCGGCTTCGGCGAAGGCTTGCATGGCGGCCACGCGGGTTTTAAGCAGGTTCAGGACGTAAGGCTCTTCATAATCGCGCCGGTATTCCAACTGGGCCACCGTTTGCAGGCGGCTCGTCGAGCCTGGGTTACCGATCAGGAACACGGCATCGCCTTCCTGTACCCCTTCGGTATTCCAGGCAAAGTAGTGGTCCGTTTTGAGCGGCTCGCCGTCTTCATAGATGCGGTAGAAGGAAAAATCCAGGTTGAAGCGCGGGAATGTAAAGTTGTCCGGATCTCCCCCGAAGTAGCCGATTTGCAGTTCCGGGGCGGCCACCAGACGCACGTCGTTGTAGCGCCGGAAGGTGTAGGCCGAATACTGCCCGCCGTTGTAGAGTTCGATCACTTCCACATTGACCCCGGCCTCTTCGCCACCGGCTTCCTCGGCCATACGGGCTTCGATAGCGTCGATGGCTTCGGTCCGGGCGTTGACACGCTCGGCATCGGTTTCCTGCCCGACGAGCGCGGAATCAATCTCGGCTGTGACGTCGGTGATGGCGATGAGTTGATCGGCGTAGTAGTCTTCGATTTGCCGTTCGGCATCGAGGGAGGTTGCGTAGAAGCCGTTGTCCAGCAGGTTCTCACCGTCCTCGCTGACCTGCGAGACACGGGAACGGGCGCAGTGGTGGTTGGTCATGACCAAACCGTTCGGGGATACAAACGAAGCGGAACAACCGGGGATGCGCAAGGCCCCGAGGCGGGCTTTTTCAAACCAGGCGACGTCCGGGGTGAAGTTGTAGGCTTCCTTGAAGTAGTCGAGCGGCGGATTGTCGAAGGTCCACATTTTACCGTTATCGAACCGGCCGGCCTTGACGCCACTGACATCAACGCCAGGCATGTCTTTAGCAGGCGCCGAAACTTCAACAATGACGGTATCAACCCGAACTTGTTGGACGACGGGTTGTTGAATGGGAGCTGTGGACGAGCAGCCGGCAATAAACAGCAGGGTTGCGATCAGACCGGCTGCTAGACCGGAAAGCGAGCGTTGAACGTACATGGGGATATTGGTGTTTAAAGATCCACCGAACAGCAGCTTGCGCAGCCGGTTCGGCTCTGTAAAAGGTCAATGGAGAAAATGGGAGATGCCTCCGCTTCATTGAATTCGAAGGTCATGGCTTCCTATATTTGGCCCGCAGGGCGTATTTTGCGGATGTGGTGGAATTGGTAGACACGTATGCCTTAGGAGCATATGCCTGACGGCGTGGGGGTTCGAGTCCCTCCATCCGCACCACGTATCAAAACCTCAAAAAGCCCGGTGGGCCGGGGCGTACTAACACACCAAAGTACGGCAAACCGGGCTTTATTTATTTTGCCTCGCAGAGAATTCATTTCCCCCCTACCATGCACTGCCTGGTCTCATCGGCCATCCTTTTCGGGGTGCTCTGCACAACCGTGCAGGCCCAACCCCACCCACGCCCGAACGACGGCCTGTTGGACATCCCCGTGCTGCAACGCATTGTGACGGCCCAAACCGCCCGAGCGGGCCACGCCCTCATCCCGCTCCTCAACCATCCCGATGCCCCCGTCCGCGCACGCGCTGCCTTTGCCCTGGCTTCCGTCCAGGACACAACGGCCATTCCCGTACTCCGCAATCGCCTCACCGATACCGATCCTTCGGTCCGGGCTGATGCCGCTTTCGCCCTCGGCCAGATCCCTTATCCCGACGGCCATCCCGGCACTCGTACCACTGCACAGGCCCTGTACAATGCCTGGTACCAAACCACCGACCCACGCGTACGACGACGCCTTTTGGAAGCCCTCGGCAAAGTGGGCGACTTCCCGGCCCTCGCCGACTTGCTCCTCCTCCCGCTTCCCGAAGCGCTGACGGCTGATTGGGCGATGGCTGTCGCCCGCTTCGGCCTGCGGGACCTGCACCATGCCCAAGCCATAGACCGCCTCGTCACGTACCTCACCCATCCCGATCCGCAGACACGGGAATACGCCGCGTACTACTTCGGCAGGGTATCCAAAACGGAACCCTGGCAACGCGTAGCCTCCGAGGTGCGTACTGCCCTCGATGGATATCCCCGCAATGACCCGGCAGCTATTCACCTGTTACCGGGGCTCGGCCGGCTGGAAGACCCTGCCGATACCCCAAGGATGCGCCAATGGCTGGCCACAGCAACCGACTGGCGCATCCGCACCCGCGCTGCCGGTGCCCTGGCCTCACGCACCGCTGATGCTGAAGCCCAACCAGCCCTGCTGGCTGCGCTTACGGATGCCATCCACCATGTGGCCCAGAGCGCCGCATCTGCCCTGGGCCGCGCTGATTCCCTGTCGGAGCCTACCCTAACGGCACTCGAAACCCAGATCACTCAACAGCCGAACGAATGGCACCTCAACACCCGCTTGTTGCCCATTTTGGCCCGCCACGACCGACCTGAGATGGTCTTCGAATGGCTTGACCGGGACCCCACCCCCACAGACCCGTTTGCAGCCGCCGCCGGCCTGGGTGCCCTGGCCGACGTTCCCGGCCCGGAAGGCTTTACCCGGCTGCTGGAGGCCACGGAAGATGAACGTGCGTTGGTGGCCTACACCGCAGTCAGGGCCCTCCGAACCCGCTGGCAGGAAGAACGCCTCAATCGTTCGGATGTCCAGGTGTATTATGAGGCTTTCGTCCGAACACTTCGGCGAAACGATGTTGCGCTGGGTTACGTGGCCGCGCAAGCCCTGACCGATTCTCTCTTCCTGCCACTGGGTGCTGCTACCGAACTCCGGGAAGCCTACCCAAAGATGCAGACCCCGGCTTATGTTGAAGCCATGGTGGAAACCCTCCGGGGCCTGGGCCAACTGGGAGACACGGCATCCATTCCTTTGCTGCGGGAAGCCGCGCAACACCCGGAGCCGCTGATCCACCGTGCCGCCGCCGATGCCCTGCAAGTCCTCACGGGTGAAACCCTGGCTCCACCCACAACCGAGCCCACAGCCCCCTTTATCGACTGGGCAGCGCTGAAAGCATGGGGGCCGCACCCTACGTTGGTGCTGGACACGAAACACGGCCCTATCACCATTGAGATGGACGTCGAGGCTGCACCGCTAACCGCCCAGACCCTCCTGCGCCTGGCCGAAGCAGGAAACTTTGATGGCGTACCCTTCCATCGTGTGGTGCCCAACTTTGTGGTACAAGGGGGAGATTACAGCCGCCGCGATGGTTTCGGCGGCCCACCGTTTGTCATTCGGAGTGAGTTTACCCAGATCCCGTATCAGCGCGGCACAGTGGGTATGGCAAGTTTGGGCAAGGATACGGAAGGCTCGCAGTTCTTCATCGCCCACAGCATACAGCCCCACCTGGACGGGCGCTATACGGCCTTCGGGACGGTGGTCTCAGGAATGGAAGCCGTGGACAAGATTGGCCGGGGAGACCGGATTCTGAAGGCTTTTGTGGAATAAGGGGTTGCGCTCAGTCGTGGATGTGACTCCCGTTGGTCGTTGAGTGTTGCGGTTCGCTTACGGGGTTGCGCTCAGAGATGTTTTTGGCTCCCTGCGGTCGGTTGGTACGCAGCTTCGCTTACGGGATGATTTGGCCCTTAATGGCAAGAAACCGCGAGCGCAGCGAGCCAACCCCCGCGAACGAAGTGAGCCTACCGTTCAACAAACCTGACCTTTCCAAACCCGGCCTCAACGTGCAGGCGGAAGGCCGTGTCTTTGTTGCGAACGGATGGGCTGTACCACAGGGCTTCTTCCTTCTTGTAGAACGTCGGCGGCATTTCGATGGAGGTGACCCAACTGTCCGGGACATCCAAAATGACGGGCAGGTCGCGCGGGAGAATGACCTCGGCTGAGGCCATGCCCAACTCAATTTCAGCGCGGGTGCCGAGGAGGTGTTCCACCGGGCCGGTAAAATCGAACATAAAGCGGCCGGCCCCACCGTTAATCTCAATTTTTTTGACACGGGCGTGGCCCAGGCCGATCACAGCCAAATCACTGGCTCCGGCATCAATCTCAAGCCGGTCCATTTCTATCGGATTGGAGGCCTTAAAGAGAATCTCGGTCCGGCTGGCCCCACAGCCCAATTCCAGGCTGCGGATGGGCAGGCCGGTGAAATCGGCTTTGGCTTTGGCGGCACTGATGTTGATGTCCATGTCCATCGGGACCGAATCACCAAACAACAAAAACCACTCGCTCGATTTGACGGAAGACAATCCGGGAATACTCACGGCCCGTTTTTCCCCTTTAACGGTGCGCAAATCGACCAACAACTCCCCTCTGCCATCCTCGGTCTCATATTCAAAATGCGGGATCAGTTTCTCGCTTTCAATCAGCACCTCGGCCTGAAATAGATAGTCTTCATCCTCCGCTTTGCCGATGGCAATGGTGCCGAGTGCGAGGTCAAGGGTGACCTCAAAAGATGCTTCATCCCCCCTGGGGACTTCAAAGAAATAGCGCTCGCTCAGCACCATAGCCAGCGCGGGCAGTGCGATGAGCACGATGCCCAGCCCGAAAAGCCATCGGGCTCGATATATCATGTGGGACGAGTGTTGGCGCATGCGGAAATTGACTTCTTGTCTCTTTGCTACGTATGCGATGAGCCAGGGTTGCACTTGCGAATTTTGGACCAGACCCAGGCGGCTAACTAGAGGATTCGCGGCGAGTGCGGAGGTATTTGTAGAGGAGTTCGCGTGCCCGAAAGATGTGGGCTTTGACGGTGCCGAGGGGCAAATTCAACTCTGAGGCGATTTCGTCGTAGCTCTTTTCCTGCTGGTGCCGCATGACGATCACGCGATTGTATTTGGGCGGCAGCGCGTCAATAGCTTCCTGGATCAGGACCCGGCGCTGTCCTTCCACAATGTGCCGATCCGGCCGGTACGTGGCGTCCGGCAATTCGTATTCCAGCTCGCCGTCCTTCGTTTGCATCGGTTGGTCGATGGAGAGCGTGGAGAGCCGCTTCCGGCGCAGAAAGTCGATGGTGTGGTTGGTGGCTATCTTGTAGAGCCATGTGGAGAAGGCAAACTTGGTCGAGTATGATTCCAATGACGAGAACGCCTTGATGAATACCTCCTGTACGAGGTCTTCCACCCCGCTTTTGTCCCGCACCATCCGGTACACGTGGTGATGAATCGGATCGCGGTACTTCTCCAGCAGCTTCTGGTAGGCTCCTTGGTCTCCACCCAGGGCAAGCTGTACTAAGGCCTGATCCTGCAAGCTTGATGCAGAAGGAGAGGAGGCCACCGAAGTGCCGGATTTAGCGTTCATGTGGGGGTACGGAGATGATTAGGGCCTGTAAATCTACGTATTAGCGGTGCAGGGTTCAACCACTCAACGACAGATGGCTGTTGATGCTGAATGAATAATGGAGGCGTGCGGGAACGATGCCCTGGGGCAAAAAATGATGCCCTGTGCGCCTACTTTTTAACCCAGTGCTGGACCCGAAGGAAGGCATGGGTGCCGCCCGCCCATTGGTCGGGATAGACGATGCCGGTTACTTCCAGCACCCCCGGCACCTCGGTTTGAACAGCGGTACGGGTGCCCTCATCAAAGCGAAGCACGTACGCATGCCGATCCGTGGTCGTCAGCAGGAGTTCGGTGAACGGCTCGTTGCCGGCCACATACACCCGGCCCTCCACCGTAACGGGTTGCTCAGCCGGGGAAGACGGAACCGTGGCACATCCCAAAGCCGAAAACCATACGGCTACGGCACACCAGGCCGTCCAGCGGAATGACATCTTTTGTATCATGTATTTGTTGGAAAGTTATCATGTATTTGTTGGAAAGTAATGTAATGCGTAAGGGAAATCACCCTCATCAGGGAGGTTACCCTTACGCAATACGCAACACTTTAACGGCACATTTTTTCGAATCTTGCTTAGCATAATCCCCCTCAAAGATGCGGTTTTTCAAGCACATTCCCATACATATCCGGCACTTTTCCTTAGGCTAACGATCCGGCTGCAAGGTCTATTGCGCGTGGAAGGATAGAGCCTGGACGGCGTGACGAGCCGCCGTCGAAGCGCGGCTTTGGTTCCGGGGGGCACTTGTTACGGCCCTTTGGAACGCACGGTTCTCCGGTTTCGTTTACGGCAATCACCACAAAAATGAATCCTATGCTGGCAGAGGTTTTGGTCATGGGTCGAGTTTTCCAAATGCGCCCGGTCGCACGTTTTGTACTGAGTGTTCTTTTTCTGATGGCCGGTTCGGCCCAGGCCCAGGAGGCCACCCCGGTAGCCTGGCCGCACGCAGCCTCCAAAACCCAACACATACACGCCGAGGGTTCCGTATGCGGCAGCCTCTTCGTTATGGATAACGTGCCCGGTGCTCGACAAGGCCTGGAGAACTACCACGCTGCCAAAGCCGCAGGCCAGCTCCCGGCGGCACACAAAACCCAGCAAACCTATCAGATCGGCCAGGTCGTGACGTTTAATGTGCTGGTAAATATTCGAGATCTCCAGACCCGGGCATGGGAAGCCAAAGAATTTACCCTGATGGCTGAAGGTGATGCCTTTTTCCTATGGGTAGACAATTTTGAGTTGCAAGATCAGGGCGTCACCGATGACGACGTTGAACGCCTCCGCAAAGCCCTTGGCGACGAAACCCCAGACGGCTCTTTCAACCCAGACCAAGGCATTATCGAAAATGACAATGCCATTTTTGGTGATCCTCCCGACTATGATACGGATGGCAAGGTGGATGTGCTGCTTTATGATATCACCGAAGGTATCGACGACGGTATTTTTGTCTTGGGCTACGTTATTGCGACAGATATTAGCCCGAACGCCCCGGCGGGCGAAGGCAATCAACGGGACGTGCTCTATCTCGACACTGCACCAGGACTTGGCTTTAGCGGAAGCAATGACATTGGCGCAACAGCCGCTCATGAATACCAACACCTCATCCACTACAACTACGACCGGACGGAATCGTCTTTCGTAAACGAAGGCTTGTCGGAATGGGCACAGTCCATCAATGGCTATCCAGCGCGTTCAGCTGATTATTTGCTAGACCCCGGTAGCCTTTATAACACTAGCCTGTTCGGATGGCGAAACGATGGCTCGAGCAATTTTTTAATTGACTATTCCCGAGCCTCCATCTTTACAAATTACTTTGCTGAACAGGTCGGGCTCGAAACCGCCGGGTCGCTCACCCGCATTCCGCTATCGGACTTTTTTGGGTACCAAGCCTTATTCAATCAAAACCCTGACCTCGGCCTAGACATAGAAGACTTAATAGCAAACTTCCACACAGCCAATGCTCTTAACGATACTTCAGTTGATCCGCGCTATGGCTACATAACCCCTCAACGTAAACAAGAAGTACGCGTCCGGCCCCGGCGCACTGTGGATGGCAGCGCCGTAACCAAAACCCCACCGACTGACATCCTCCTCCAACCCGGCGGCGCCGAGTATGTGGTCTGGCAAAACGTGGCCGATTTCAGGGTGGTTATCGACATACAGGGCGGCAACAACACAACGCGTCCGTTCATTCGACCCAAGCTCATTCTGGAAAGCACAGACGGCAGCATTGAGGTGCAAGACCTCACACCCAGCCCCCTTGAAAACAACTTCGACGGCGTATTTAACAAAATTACCCTCGTCGTCCCGCATGTCCGCGCCGCAGCCACACCCGTTCGGTTCGAGTACTCTGCCGACTGGGCAGGCACAAGCCGGCAGTTCATCAGTAGACAGTACGACGACGGCGAACACCGGGACAGCACCGCTTTTATCATAGGTTCAGAACACTTTGGTGCACAGGCTTCCAGATTTCAAGTCCCCGAAGGCGCAGCCATATCGAAAGTGCAACTCGCCAATTTTTACCTCAGCCAGTTCGACGTTACCGGCATCCCAGACACGGCCCCGCGCGATTTTACACTGACGGTCTGGGCTGATGATGGAACGGGCCTCCCAGGCGAAGAATTATTTACCCGTACATTCCAAGATCCACGGGACATTAGCCCACCATTGATTACATATAACCACTTTGAACTCGACATCGAACGATTTGCCAATCACTATTTTCCACTACCGGACATTATTTACGTCGGCTTTCAGGAAGCAGGAACAGACCGAAATTTCATGGTCGTGGCTCCGTCCAGGTATAATGGGGAAAACACCTCGTTTGTCCGAGATGTCAATGACGGCACAACAAATACCTTTTGGGTGCCCCTCTCAAATCTCCTAGTAAACAATATCTCACTAGAAAATACAACGCTTCCAATCCGGGTCGAATTTGTCATCGACCCCACCATCACAGAAATCGAAGATGGCCTGGACCTCCCGGAATCCCTGACGCTTGCGCCCAACTACCCGAACCCGTTCAACCCCGGCACCGCCATTCAATACACGGTACCCGAAGCCATGCCGGTGCGCGTGGCGGTCTACGATGTAACGGGGCGGCAAATGACCCTCCTCGCCGACGGCCTCCAGCCAGCCGGCACCCACACCGTGACTCTCAATGCCGAAGCCTGGGCCAGCGGCGTTTATTTCTACACCCTGGAGGCTGGCGCCAGTCGCCTTACCCGAAAGATGCTCCTGCTGAAGTGACCCATCGGGCGTTCAGGGTAAGTGCTCCAGATCGTCCAGGTCTTTATGCCGACCTGTAGCCGCTTTACTTTTCTTCAGGTCGGCCAAGCTAATGATTGAGACCTCAACGGCCTCAATCTCATCAACGATGCGAGCCTCATAGCTTGAATCAAAAGCTATACCCGGCACTTCCATCATGACCTCAATGCGTAAGGGAGCCACGCCCATGCGAATCAAACCGGCCGGATTCAAGAATAAGTCCGGCTTGAGTTCAGGAACCCCGAAGCCAAAATCTTGAAGGACAGCGACCATTTTTCGCGCATTTGCCTCATCCGGTTTGATCCAGATGTCAATATCGGCTGTCGTGCGCGGATACCCATGGTACGCAACAGCATACCCACCGATGAGCAAATAGGCCACCTCATGTTCGTTGAGTAAGCTCAAGAACACGCTGAATTCGGTCGGTAACCGGATCATAGTCGTAATTGATTTGGCGCATCAATTCTACCGCAGCTATACGTTGCGCCGGAGGCTGTGCCAGCCAGTATGCGAGATCGCTTTGGATTTCAGAATGGCGTTCTACAGAAAATGCCCCCCTGTCCAACTTAAATGCCGTTTGTATGGAACCGCTGCGTTTTTTCATGGCGAAGATAGTTGATCCAGCATCTCGTCGGGATCGGTGGTGGGGCGGTTACAGACATTTGCCGGCACACTTAGGCTGTTGCTGGCTGCAACTTCATGGATAGTGTCCTATTTCCATTAGGATTTTCCTATGGATAAGTCGTTCTGGCTCATTGAAGCGAAGCAGTTTTACAGTGGCTGCCCCTGTTCTTGACTTAGGTGCAATCCGTCCTTCATCTATGGAAAAGTGATCGCCCCAAAGATGTTGCCTAGGGTTAAACAGCGCAACGATGTCTTCATAGGAAGATAAATACGTTGCTAGATCTGTTCCCTTGTGTTGGTTGCATTGGGGACACGCATAGGCGAGGTTTTCCAACTCATCACCCCCACCATGCTTCCGGCCAATGATGTGGTCAATCTGAAACGGAAGAAAGGAATCCTCTTCGGAGATTCTACAGTATTCACACCGATAACCGGCCCGCTGTGCTACACGTAAGCGCGTTGCCTTCGATACGGACTGGCTCATGCCGCAAGAAGTCGTTTGGCTCGGGCTTTGGCAAGGTTGATCAGCATATCAAGGGCGAGATATCGCTCTAGTTCCGTGGCTTCGTCTTCGGTAACCCTACCCTCTTTCTTTTTGGCAACCAACTCATCGACCCGCTCGGCCATGGCACGAGAAGCACGAAGCGCTACTACTTTTTCCGGATCCATTCTTGCCAGATCATCGGCAAGTTCGCCAAATGCTTCTGCAACAGTCATAGTTCATACCCAGTTTGGCTGGTCAAGTCTCTCGTACAATGTTTTGAGCTACTAAGCGCCCCTCAACCTTGTTCCGAGCCGGTGTTGCCTGACGTTACGATACAGCCAGTTGATCCAACATTTCTTCAGGATCTGTGGTAGGGCGGTTGCAGACATAATTCTGACACACGTAGGCGGTTGCGGTTGCGTTGGTGGGTTGCTGTGCAGTTGTGAAAGGCGAAAAGGTAGAGAGGGCTTCGGTCCACGGGTGACCGTCAGGTGGGCGGAGCAAAACAACCTTGTTGGGCAGGTAACGGCTCCGTAAGGTCTGGATCATGGCCTGCATCGAAGGGGATTCAGGATCTCCGGCGAGGGTGATTTCAAACGTTGGGCCTAAGGCAAAGTCCAGGGCGGCCATCCATTGCGTATGCGCCGAGGCCATGCGGTTGATGACGCGAGCGAAGGCACGGCTGGCGGCTTCGGCACGGTCTTCTAGTTCGGTTTGGCCTGTGAGCCGACCCAGCTTGAGCAGGTTCGTCATGGCAACGGCATTGCCGGAGGGTACGGCTCCGTCATAGGATTCCTTCGGGCGTACCAGCAAATCCTCCCCATCGTCCGGGGTGAAGAAAAACCCACCCTGTTCGGCATCCCAGAAATGATCCAGCATCACCTGATTGAGTTCCAGTGCTGAGGCTAAATACGCGGGCTTGAATGTGGCCTCATACAGTGCCAGCAAGCCCTGCACCATAAAGGCGTAATCATCCAGATGAGCCATTAGTCCGGCTTCGCCTGCGCGGTAGCGGTGCAGCAACCGACCTTCAGGCGTCCGTAATTCGGACAAGACAAACGCGGCAGCCCGTTCGGCAGCAGCGATGTAGGCGGGTTCGTTCAAAACCTGACCGGCCTGCGCCAGCGCCGTGATCATCAAGCCGTTCCAATCCGTCAGGATCTTGTCGTCCTTGTGGGGATGGATGCGTTGCTCACGGATGTCGAACAGTCGGGCACGTACGGCTTCCCACCATGCCGGAGCCTGATCTTGTAGGAGGTGCGGGATGTTATCACCCGTCATGTGGCCGGTGGCTTCTTCGGCGAAGTTGCCCTCGGGCTTGAGTTGAAACACCTCGGCCACTTGCGCGGCCTGCTCAGGTCCAAGATGATCGGTCAGTTCATCCAGGGTCCAGACGTAAAACTTGCCTTCCACCCCCTCGCTGTCCGCATCTTCGGCGGCGTAGAACCCGCCCGTGGGGTCCGTCATGTCCCGCAAGACATAGGTGAGCACTTCGCGTACGGTTTGGGCGTACTGCGGGTTTTGGGTGGTCTGGTAGGCTTCAGTGTAGGCCCTCACCAGCATGGCCTGATCGTAGAGCATCTTCTCGAAATGCGGAAGCAACCACCGGGCATCCGTCGAATAGCGATGAAAACCAAAACCGACATGATCGTACACGCCGCCACGGCGCATGGCTTTGAGGGTGGTTTCGGCCATGTGCAGGGCGTGGTCGAGGCCCGTACGCCTGACGTAACGCAGCAACAGCAAGAGGGTATGCGGCGTGGGAAACTTGGGGGCTCCACCGAAACCGCCGTTTACAGCATCGAAACGCTGTGCCAGTTCGGTGTAGGCTTGCCTGAGGGTTTCGGCATTAAGGCCACCGCCGGAGAAATCCTGTGTCATGTGGGCCTGCACGGCGGCGGTCACTTCCCCTGCCGAGGCGAGGATCTCCTCACGCTGGTTTTGCCAGTAGTCCTGCACACGCGGGATGAGGTCCAGCATCCCAAGCCGTCCCTGCCGGGTGTTTTTTGGGATGTAGGTCCCGGCAAAAAACGGCCTTTTGTCCGGTGTCATGATGATCGTCAGGGGCCAGCCACCGTGCTGCGTGAGCAACTGGCAGACGTTCATGTAGACGGTATCGACATCGGGGCGTTCTTCGCGGTCGAGTTTGACGTTGATGAACGCGTCGTTCATCAGGGCAGCCACCTCGGCATCCTCGAATGATTCGTGGGCCATCACATGACACCAGTGGCACGTCGAGTAGCCGATGGACAGAAAGATGGGCTTATCGGTGCGGACGGCGGCTTCAAATGCTTCATCGCCCCACGCATACCAATCTACTGGATTGTCTGCATGTTGGAGCAGGTACGGGCTTTGAGACCGGGCGAGGCGGTTGCTCATAGCCGGCGCAGACCGGAATACACCAGGCCGGTGAAAAAGATCTTGGCAAGGTCGGCAGGAATGAACCGGAACCAACCTTTATCCAGGGATTCCAGCCATGTGATGTGCCCGGCCATGTAGTGCAGCCACAACACCCCCAGCGTAAACAGCAACGCGGACCCGCAGAGCATCGACAGGGTACTGCCGGGAAGCGTGTTCCAGTGCGTGGAGGCCCAGCCGACGAGGGCGGCCACGATAGGGAACGCCAATAAGTAGCCCGCCGAGGCCGTGGCAAACAAGTAGGCTGCGCCGAAGCCGTCACCGGCATACACCGGCAAAAACAGGCCGATCATCAGATACAACACCTGTGCGAGCAATCCATTGCGCCATCCCAAAAATAGACCGCTGCCATACACAGCGACGGTTTGCAGGGTAAACGGCACTTCCCAAAGATAAAGCCGGGCTTGCGCGCCCGCAGCAGTCAACAGGGCAAAGCCGATGATGGCCGCAGCTTGCAAGCTCAAGGATGCCCGGTCTGAGCGTAGGAGGTCGATGGAAGCGGTGCGCGGGGCGTGGAGAATGGAGGTGGTCATGTATAATTGTCGATTGTCAATTGTCGATTGTCGATTGTCAATGATCGGCACCCGTAGGGTCCGGTCGAGACCGGACCTCCCTCAAAACCGATGGCAATTGGTGATTAGGCATTGGTGATTTGTAATTGACCATTAGGAAGATACATCATGCGGCGACCATTGGCTACCCGATTATGCTTCATCGGTATTTCGGCCACTCAGGAAAACCACAGTCCCGGCCACGGCGGCCCCAACGAGGAGGGCTTCCATCCAGGGAATGGGCGAACCGACCACCCATGAAAACCCCGCCCGGACCCAAAAGGCCAGTATGCCGACGGTGAGCGCACCCAGGAGTTTACCCGTCCAGTTTTTGTCTTCCGACGCAGCCATGGATCAGTTTTCCGTCATGGACAGGGCGGCTTCCCGCTCGTAGTTCAGGTTCGGGGCCAGCCACTTTTCGGTCTCGGACACGGATTGACCCTTTCGGGCGGCATAATCCGTGATCTGGTCCTGCCCGAGTTTGCCCACATTGAAATAGTGCGCATCCGGGTGGGCCAGGTACAAACCGCTTACTGAGGCTGCCGGATACATCGCGAGGCTTTCGGTCAGGCTGATGCCGGTATGGGCTTCCACATCCAAAAGCTCGAACAAGGTCCGCTTTTCGGTGTGGTCCGGTGTGGCCGGATAGCCGGGTGCCGGACGAATGCCCCGGTATTTTTCGGTGATGAGGCTGGCATTATCGAGCGCCTCATCTGGTGCATAGCCCCAATACGTGGTGCGTACCAGCAGGTGCAGGTATTCGGCAAAGGCTTCGGCGAGGCGGTCGGCGAGGGCTTTGACCATGATGCTGTTGAAATCGTCATGGTCATCGTGAAACTCTGCTACAATTTCTTCAATTCCGGCCCCGGCGGTGACGGCAAAGCCGCCGATGTAGTCCGCGATGCCGGTTTCTTTGGGCGCAATGAAGTCGGCGATGCACCGGCTGGGTTTGCCGGGCAAGCGTTCTTCCTGTTGCCGCAGTCCGTGAAACACGGTGCGAACCGTCTGCCGGGTCTCGTCGGTGTAGACTTCGATGTCATCCCCGACGGTGTTGGCCGGGAACAGGCCGAACACCGCATGGGCGGTCAGGCGCTCGTCTTCAACCAGGCGATCCAGAAGTTCATTGGCCTCATCGAAGATTTTGCGGGCTTCCGCGCCGATGCCGGGCTTGTCGAAGATGCTGGGGTATTTGCCGCGCAATTCCCATGTGAGGAAAAACGGCGTCCAGTCGATGTATTCCCGCAGGATCGAAAGCGGGTAGTTTCGCAGTTCCTTGACGCCGAGGTGCGTGGGTGTGGTGACCTCGGTGTTGGTCCAATCGACCTTGAACCGGTTCGCGCGGGCTTCTTCGAGGGTACGATATACCCTGGCCGCGCTACGCCGCTTGTGGTTGGCCCGCAGGTACGCGTACTTGTCCCGCACCTCCTGCATGAAGGCGGGTCGTGCGTCTTTGGACATCAGGTTATTGACCACCGGCACACTCCGCGAGGCATCCAGCACATGGATCGTCGGCCCGGAATAGTTTTGTTCGATCTTGACGGCGGTGTGGACCTTTGAGGTGGTCGCGCCCCCAATCAGCAGGGGGGTATCAAACCCGAGGCGTTCCATTTCCTGGGCCACATAGACCATTTCGTCCAGCGAGGGCGTAATCAACCCGCTCAGCCCGATCACGTCTACGTTGTGCTTGCGGGCTTCGGCCAGGATGCGGTCTGCCGGGACCATCACGCCGAGGTCCACGACCTCATAGTTGTTACAGGCCAGCACCACGCCGACGATGTTCTTGCCGATATCGTGTACATCTCCCTTGACCGTTGCCATCAGGATTTTTGCCTTGGCCCCGGTCTCACCGGAGGCGGCTTTTTCTTCTTCAATGTACGGGATGAGATAGGCCACGGCCTTTTTCATGACGCGGGCACTCTTGACCACCTGCGGCAGAAACATCTTCCCGGCCCCGAAGAGATCCCCGACGACGTTCATGCCGTCCATCAGCGGGCCTTCAATCACCTGAATCGGCGCGTCATACTTCTGGCGGGCTTCTTCGGCATCGGCCTCCACGAAATCGGTAATGCCTTTGACGAGGGCGTGCGTGAGGCGTTCTTCCACAGGGGCACTTCGCCAAGCGGCTTCCTGTACGTCTTCTTTCCCGCCCTCGTGCCGCAGGTCTTCGGCGGCTTCCACGAGGCGTTCGGTGGCATCGCTCCGGCGGTTGAACAGCACGTCTTCGATGCGTTCGAGCAGGTCCGCGGGGATGTCTTCGTAGATGGTAAGCTGTCCGGCATTGACGATGCCCATGTCCATCCCGGCCTTGACGGCGTGGTACAGGAAGGCCGAGTGCATGGCTTCGCGCACGGCGTTGTTGCCCCGGAAGGAGAACGAAATGTTGCTCACCCCACCGCTGACCTTGGCGTGGGGCAGGTTGTCCTTGATCCATTCGGTGGCCCGGATGAAGTCCAGCGCATAGGCGTTGTGGGCTTCAATGCCGGTTGCCACGGCAAAGATGTTGGGGTCAAAAATGATGTCTTCCGGCGGAAATCCAACCTCGTCGACCAGCATATCATAGGCGCGTTTACAGATGCTGATGCGGCGTTCAAAACTGTCGGCCTGCCCGTCTTCATCGAAGGCCATAACGATGGTGGCCGCGCCAAACCTGAGGATTTCCCGGGCCTGGGCCTTGAACGCGGCTTCGCCTTCCTTGAGGCTGATGGAGTTCACAACCCCCTTACCCTGAATGCATTTCAGTCCGGCGTGAATGACCGACCATTTGGAGGAGTCGATCATGATGGGTACCCGTGCGATGTCCGGCTCGGCGGCGATCAGGTTGAGGAACTTGACCATGGCCGCCTCGGAATCGAGCATGCCTTCGTCCATGTTCACGTCGATGATCTGTGCCCCGTTTTCCACCTGGTGCCGGGCCACACTCAGGGCCGTCTCGTAATCTTCCTCTTTGATGAGCCGTGCAAACCGCCGGGAGCCGGTCACATTCGTCCGTTCGCCGATGTTGGCAAACATGGATTCCGGCGTAAGAATCAGGGGTTCGAGGCCGCTCAACCGTTGATACGGCTCGACCTTCGGCACCGGGCGTGGATCAAAGGCAGCGACGGCTTCGGCCATGGCGCGAATGTGATCCGGTGTGGTCCCGCAGCAGCCCCCGATGAAGTTGAGGAACCCGGCCTCGGCGTAGGACCGGGCCTGATCGGCCATATAGGCCGGGGTTTCGTCATACTCCCCGAATTCGTTGGGCAGGCCAGCATTGGGGTAGAGGCTGGTGAAACAATCGGCTTTGTGAGCCAATTCCTGGAGGTAGGGCCGCATCTCGGCTGAGCCAAGGGCACAGTTGAGGCCCACGCTGAGCAGGTTGGGGGTATGCCGAATGGAATACCAGAACGCTTCGGTGGTCTGACCGGAAAGCGTCCGGCCACTGGCATCGACGATGGTACCTGAGACCATTACGGGCAGCGACTTGCCGGTTTTCTCAAAGGCCGTTCGGATGGCATAGATGGCGGCCTTGGCATTGAGGGTATCGAAAATGGTTTCGACCAGAATGAGGTCGACCCCGCCGTCGAGCAGCCCGGCCAGTTGTTCGCTGTAGGCGGCCACCACCTCGTCAAACGTTGCGGCCCGAAAGCCGGGATCGTTGACGTCTGGGGACATGGAGAGGGACTTGTTCAGCGGCCCCAGGGCACCGGTCACAAACCGGGGTTTATCGGGGGTGCTGTACGCTTCGGCGGCTTGCCGGGCCAGCGTGGCAGCGGCCACATTGATTTCATAGGCCAGACCCGACTGGTCATAATCCTCCAACGAAATGGGATTGGCGTTGAAGGTGTTGGTTTCGACGATATCTGATCCGGCTTCCAGATACGCCCGGTGGATGTCACGAATAATATCAGGCTGAGTCAGGCACAGCAGGTCGTTGTTCCCTTTCAGGTTACAGCCGTGTTGTGCAAACCGCGTGCCTCGGTAGTCGGCTTCTTCCAGTTTATACTTCTGGATCATGGTGCCCATGGCGCCGTCCAATACCAGAATCCGCCGGGACAGAACCTCCCGAATGTGCATGGTTTTCGCAGTCATAGGGATCAAAGGAATGAGCCGGGTACGATAAGAAAGAACCTGACTTGTTAGAACGAAAACCCTACGAATTTGATTCGATCCGTTGCCCCATGCCGGATATTGTGAGAGTTTAGGGCGTTTGGGGCTAAAGTCCGTAGCACCATTAGATGAATAGCCTGGAACGTATTTCGTATTGCGTAATGCGTAAGTAAAGCTCTTTTACGCAATACGCATTACGCACTCATTACCCCTACCCAACCTCTATGTTGACTTGTGTATTGCGCCACGGCCTGATGTGCTGCCTGCTGGGCTTCTTCGTCGGCGTGGGGTCAGCCGATGCCCAAAACCGGAGCCTACTGGAGTTTTACAAGCAGGATCGCCCCCGCCTTACGCGGGAAAGCATGAACCGGCTGGCTGAGCGTGCCCGAAACCAGGAAGAACTTGCCCAACAGCCCCTGACCCCACTAGCCCCTCTGGAAGGCGCCGTCGATGCCGATGTATACCTCGTCGGCCCCAACGACATCTTCTCGGTTTCGGTAGGTGGCGTTGAACCCGTGCAGGTCCAGGTCCCCATCACCTCGGACGGCTTTCTGCCCCTGCCAACTGTTGGCCCCGTCCTTGCAGCAGGTCGAACCCTGAACGAAGTCCGTGAGGCCGCCCTGGCCGCCCTGCGGGAGAACTTTCGGAACGTGCCCGTCGATGTGGCATTGGTCCAGCCGCGCGAGTTTTACGTCCACATCACCGGAGCCGTCCCTGAGCCGGGCCGCTACCGGGCGCTGCCGGTGGCCCGTGTGGAAGACGTCCTGAAACTGGCCTTTTTCTCCCAATCCTTCGAGGAGCCGGTCCAGAATCCGTTGTACCGCCCCGGCCTGCGCAACGTACGCATTACCCATAAAAACGGCGAGGTCAATTCTATTGACCTCGTGGCCTACTACCGGGCAGGACGCACGGAATCGAATCCCTATATGCAGGATGGAGATGCCGTTAACGTCCCAGCTTTCCGGCCGACCCAGCAGGGCCTGTTCATCAGCGGCGAGGTGGCTTTCCCCGGCACCTTCGATTACCGACCGGGGGATACGCTGCTGGATGTGCTGCGGCTGGCGGCTGGGCCGGGCGCGTTGACGTATCTCCAAACCGTCCGCCTCACCCGCCGCACCCCCGACGGCTCTACCCAAGCCACCGTCTATCAGGTCGCGGATCTGCTGGCCGGACAGGGCGAGAATCCGGCCCTTCAACCCCTGGACAACATCCACATCCCTGAACCAGAACGGGAAATCGGCATGGTAGAGGCCGACGGGTACGTACGACATCCCGGTACTTACGCTATTGAAGAGGGGCGTACCACGCTCCGCGAACTGGTTGAAATGGTAGGGGGTTTGCGCCCGGAGGCCCTGTTGCGTGGGGCCTACCTCGAACGGGGTGTGATGAAAGAAAGTCGCACCGTGGCAGATGTACTGCTGGACCCCCAAACTACCCGTGTGTTGCCGTTCGTAACAGATACCTCCGCTGCTCTGCAACAATCTCGACTGGGCACCCTCGATTTTCTGAGTCGCAATTACCTGCTTCGTGCCCTGGAAATGGAAAACCGCGTCTCGATTGACATGACCCGCGCCCTCGAAGACGGGGCTAATCCGGTGGTGCTCTTCGGTGGCGACCGGCTGGTGGTGCCGCGTGACGAACAGTCGGTACGGGTCATCGGCGAGGTGGTCCGGCCGGGCGCTGTAGCGTTTCAGGTCGGGCTTAGCGCAGAAGGCTACGTCAGCGCAGCCGGTGGGCGCGGCCCAAAAGCAACGAGCGCGTACATCATCCGGGCCGGTTCGGGCCAGTTGATCAACGCCGAAAACGCACCTGTTTTTTCAGGAGACCTGGTGTTTGTCGATCGCGAAGGCGGCGACCCCATCACCTCCGACCACGAGCGCCTGTTGCTCCAAAAGAAAGATGCCGGTATCCGCCGATACCAGGTCGGCTTGCAGACGGTCGGCACCATTCTGAGCATCATCACCACCACCCTGCTCGTCAGGAATGCCATCAAAAACTGACCCTATGCAAACCCCCGACACCTTTCAGGCCCCACCGCCGGATACGGAACGCGAGGTCCGTGCGCGTGAGAACTTTTGGTCGCTGATGGGCCTCTTTTACCGGCGGCGCAGATTCCTGTACATGATCACCGGCCTGGTGGCTGTGGCTTCGGTCATCATCAGCCTGCTCTTGCCCCTGTGGTATCAGGGCACCGCCAAGGTCATCCTGCCTGAAGCCAGTTCCAGTGGGAACCTCACAGCCTTGCTTAGCGACCTGGGCGGCTCCGCGGCGGCGGCCCTCACCGGTGCGGCCGGGGGCGATTATACCCGCTACCTCGCCATCCTCAACAGCCGGACGCTGTCGGAACGCGTCATCGAAGAATTCGACCTGGCAACGGTCTACGAGACCAAAGGCCATCCCCTGGAACGGCGAAAAACCCTGGAGGCCCTGTGGGGCAATACCGACTTTGAGCTGGACCTCGAATACGAGTTTCTGGCGATCAATGTGATGGACAAGGATCCCCAGCGCGCCGCCGAAATGGCCAACTTCTACGTGGCCCAGCTTAACGAAATGAATGCCCGGCTCCTCTCCGAAAATGCCGCCAACTACCGCGCCTTCGTACAACGGCGCTACGGTGAAACGGAAGTTCAGATGGATACGGCCCGGGCCAAATTGCAACGGTTTCAGGAAGCCAACGGCCTCATCGAACTCGAAGGGCAAGCCCAGGCCTTCCTGACCCTCATGGCCGATTACCGCGCCATGGCCTTGCAAGGCGAAATCGAATACGAAGCCCTGGTGCGTGATTTCGGCGAGGACAATGCCCAGGTACAGGCGTTGCGCAACCGCGTGGCCGTGGCCCGGCAGAAAGAACGGGACCTGCGCTCCGGCCGTGACCCTCTGTTGCCGGTCTCCTTCCCCAACCTGCCCGCCAAGGGTCGCGAATATGCCGAATTGTTGCAAGAGGTCTTGATCCAGGCCAAAATCCTGGAGTTTTCCCGGCCCTTACTGGAACAGGCCATCTTTGACGAGCAACGAGAAGCCCCGGCTGTTCAAGTGCTGGACCATGCCGTGCCCCCGCTCCGCAAGGCCAAACCCAAACGGAGCATCCTGGTCATCCTCGCTACGATGTCGGGCTTTCTGCTGGCGCTGATCTACATCTGGGTCAGCGATTGGTGGCGGCGGCGGCATACGGATATCCTAGCGCGGCTGAATGCGGTCGAGGGGGGATAAAAAGCCAAAATTTGGCCGGAGCGATACCACGTTTGATGTCGAGATTCACACCGTTTCGAAGTAATCGCCCAAGGTCGAGGGGCGACCACGAGGGTCGCCCCTCCGGGGTGCGTCCATCGGAAAAGGATGCGACCGGGCGGGGTCGGCCTTGTGCCGACCCTTCAACGCCGAGCCAATTTTGACGTTGTCGGATGGTGCCAATATCCAACGGGTGGTCGGCCCCGGCCGACGATGCGATTAAACAATGGAAATACCCCACGCCAACATATCGGCCGAGTTGAACGCCAAGGTGTGGCGGCGGGGCCATCGGCTTTTGCAGGTGAGCCTGGGGTTTGCGCTGGTCCTGACGCTGCTGGTGTTGGGGTTTATGCCGGACCTCTTCCTGGTGGTGCCAGCCCTGCTGATCGGCGGCCTGGCCGGGTGGTGGCTGTTCCAACGACCCCTCCTCAACCTGTGTGTGGTCCTGGGGGTCTATCCCTTCATTGCCGACTTTGACCCCGGCCTCGACCTCACGGAAATCCTCTACGGCCTGTACTACCTCACGTACCTGGGCCATTGGTTCGCTTCCCGGCTACTCCTCCACCGTGAACCCCTCCTGACCACACCCACAGACCGGCTCCTGATCTTCTTCGGCCTGTGGGTGACGTGCGCCATGGGCGTAGCCCTGATCTTCCGGGGCGACCTCGGCCTGATGCGGGGTGAATACCTGGCCATGACGATGCTCGGGTTTTATTTCCCGATCAAGGACGCCTGCATGCGTGACAAACGCATGGTGGTGTACCTGTTTTTGATCTTTGCCTGGACGGGGGTGTTCACCACCATTCGCAACGCCATCATGTTGCGGGAAATTCTGGCCAGTGCTGAGTATACCTGGCAGATAACCACCAAAGCCCGCGTGATCGCCAACGAGATCCTGATGTCCGTGCCCGCCATGGCCGCGCTTGTGTGGATGATGTACGTCCGAAAATGGCTCCACCGGTTCGCGATCTTCGGCGCGTTTCTGGTATTTCTGTTCGGCCTCATCATGACGCAAAGCCGGGGCTATTGGGTGGCCTTTGCCTTCGGGGCCTTGATCTTCTTCCTGGTTACCGATGGCCGGCGCAAGTGGCAACTGCTGGTGCTTGGCACCGGGAGTTTGCTCGGTTTTGTGGGGATCGGGCTGGTGTTCTTCGGGGATCTGGTCAACCTGATCTTTGCGGCACTGGTGGATCGGCTGGCTTCGCTCCAATCGGCCTCTTCACAGGACATCTCGCTGGTCAATCGATTTCTGGAAACGAAAGCCGTGTGGAACAAGATTCAGGTCAACCCCATCGTCGGATACGGCCCCGGTGTGGTGTACTCGTTCTACGACCTGACCATCATGGGCACCCGCACCCGTGCCTTCATCCACAACGGCTACATCAGCATCTGGTACAAGTACGGGCTGATCGGGCTGGTGCCGTTGTTGGTCTTCTGGGTCCGGTCGATGTGGAATGGCCTGTGCGTGTTCTGGACCAAAACAGCCCCCCGGATGCACCGCGTCGGGGCCGTTGTGGCAACCGCCGGCCTCGCATCCATGACCGTCTCTGCCCTGACGGCCAACCCGTTCATCCTGGCGGACACGCTCTTGATCTTCGGCCTGCTGGCGGGTATGGCCGCCGGGTTGCGTGAACGCCTTGTCCCCAACGCCACGTGAGCCGCGCCTCCACCCCGCGCCGCGACGGGATCCTGAAGAACATCACCTGGCTCACGCTGGGAAGCGTGGCCGTCAAGCCCCTGTGGTTCATCTTCATCGGCGTGTTGTGCTGGCGCTGGCTGCGCACCGAAGCCTACGGCATCCTGACCACCACCCTTTCCCTGGCCTTTATTGCGGCCTCGTTCTCGGACTTGGGCCTGTCCCGCTACAGCGTCCGCGAGGTGGCCCGAAAACCCGAAACCGCCTCGGCCTTTTTTTCCAACGTGCTGGTCCTGCGGGCGGCCCTGGCTTGCCTGGCCTGGGGAGCCACGATGGTAACCGGCCTCTGGATCGGGTACAGCCAGACGGAACTCATCGCGTTGGCGTGGGCGGGCGTCTACACCATCACCCTGAACCTGACCACCTACTGCCGGTCCTTTTTCCAGGCGTTTGAGGTGCTGCGATACGAGGCAGTCTCGCTCATCATCGAAAAAACCCTGGTGATTGCCCTCGGCCTTACGCTTTTGATCTCGACCTACACCCCGGAAGGCACCCTGGCCGGAATGGCCCTCGGTATGAGCCTGACGCTGCTGCTCAATATTGGCTGGATTGCCCGGAATATGGCCCCGTTGCAGCGCACCGTGTTGAGCCGTCCGTTCATGAGAACGGCATTCCGGGGTGCACTACCCCTGGGGTTGTACATGCTGTTTATTGTACTCTACAACCGGACCGGACCCGTACTGCTCGAAGCCTGGCACGGCGAACTCCAAACGGGACAGTTCGGGGCCGCCTACCGGCTGGTCGAAGCTCTGCTCCTCTTGCCCATGGTGGTGACCTCCGCTGTATTTCCACGCCTGTCGAGCCTGTTTACCAATGCTGAAGATCCGGCGGATTTCCAAAAGGTCTTGTGGCGCAGCATCGGCGCGACGCTGGCCGTGGCCCTTCCTATTGCTGCTGTCATCAGTGCCCTGGGCCCCTGGTTGATGCAACTCATCAACCCTGAAGCGGCATCGGTGGACGCCGGATTAGCGTTACGCTGGCTCGTGTGGGCCTTCCCGCTGATCTGCGTGAACCAGTTGTATATTGTAGCCTATGTGGCCCGCCATCGACAAAAATTCCTGGTATGGATGCTCGGCGGTATTGCCCTGTTCAACCTCCTGCTCCATTTTTTACTCACCTTACCTTATGGCCTGTTTGGCATCTGCGCCGTCACCCTCCTGACCGAAGCCGCGATCACTTTCATTTTCGTTCTACGTTCTGGGTTCTACGTTCTACGTTCGGGTTCAGGAAACGTAGAACGTAGAACGTAGAACTTATGCATGTTATGTTGTTCGACCTGTACGTGAGTGGGCATCATGCGAGTTATATGGCCCATCTGGCACGGCATTGGCGGGCGGCGTATGGTACGCTCAGCATCGTCGTGCCGAAGGCTTTTCGGGAAGCGCATCCGCCGATCATGACGGAGCTGGAGGGTTTGGGCGAACAAGGGGTTCGGCTGGTTTTGATCGAGGAACCGTTTGAACTGGACCCCAACGGCACACGCGGCCTGATACGCTGCGACCGCACCCACGGCGACTTGCTCACCACTTACATCGACCGGCTCAAACCGGACCACGTGCTGTTGATGTACTTCGATCATGTGCAGCTTTCGCTGGCCCGGCGGCTGCGGTTTGATCGGTCCGTGCGCTTTTCAGGGATTTACTTCCGGCCTTCGTTTCACTACCCGGCCCTGAGCGGCAAAAAGCCCAACCTGAAACAACGCCTGAAAGACCTCCGCAAGCGGGTGGTACTGAGAACAGCGCTACGCAACCCACACTTCGACACCCTGTTTTGCCTGGATCCCTTCGTGGTACCCCACGTGCAGCGCCTGGCCCCGAGGGCCAATGCCGTAGCTCTTCCCGAACCGGTGCCTCCGCTGACCACCACAACAGATACCGAGACAATGCGCGACCGCATTGGCGTGGAAGCCGGACGCAAGATGCTGCTCCTGTTCGGGGCCATCTCTAGGCTCAAGGGGGTTTATCCGCTCCTGGAGGCCGTCGGCCTGCTACCCGATGCGCAGGCCCAACAGGTGTGCCTTGTTTTGGCCGGGGCCATCACCCCTGCCGAGCGAGAAACCATTCAGGAACAGGTGGCCGAACTGCAAGCCAGGAATACGGTGCAGGTTGTGGTCATCGACCGGTTTATCCGGGACCCGGAGATTCAGGATTTGATGCAGGCGGCAAACCTGGCCCTGTTGCCGTACCAACACCATGTAGGCATGAGCAATGTGCTGGTGCGGGCCGCGGCGGTCCGGGTACCGGTGCTGGGACCGGACTACGGCCTCGTGGGTGCCCTCATCCGGGCACGGCGGCTGGGCCTGTCCGTAGACACTACCCGCCCGAAGGTTTTGGCCGAGGGCATACAAAAGTTTTTGGCAGGCAACGTACCTTTCGATGCAAACGAAGCCAGCCGGTTTGCCGATGAAAACACTACGACTGCTTACACCGGAGCGATTCTAGACCAACTGCTGCCCGGTTGACAGCGTTGGTTATGGTGTAGATAGCCATTCATAGCTGTGCACCGAGGTATATTAAGTACCAAGATGCGCTTATTCTCAATCGCTACCGTGTAGCGTGTGGGACCGGGAGGTTGTTGTGGGTCGTCGATCGTGAATCGTGCGACGTTTTTCCAGCCGGAACTTATGTGCTCATACAGGTAGACCGATGTCGAGTCCAATGCCAACCTGCGCCGGGGCACCCATACAACAGCAAAGTTCTGATCAATGTCTACCCACTTACCAAAGTGCACATCCTGCTCCTCTTCGGGCATGAGGATGGCCCCCTCGATAAACCCGTAACGCCCAAGCACAACCAGAAAGTCAATTCATATGTACGCTGGTTCCCACTGCACACGATGGAGACCCTCTGATGAATAGACGGCCCATTTTTTTCTTCACCCGGGTGTTGCCGGTCTATCGCATCCCGATCCTGCAGCGGCTCAACGAACGGCTGGAAAATCGGCTGGTGGTTTTTTCGGGCCAAGCCCCTGGGGCCTCATCCCTCGGGTCTCTGATGGAGGTTTCTGAACCGGCGTTTCGGCACGTAGCTGTGCGTAATTTCTGGCTACGGGGAGAAGCCCTTCATATGCAACCCTTTTGCAAGGCATTTCGGGTGCATGGGCCACCGGCCGTCGTCCTGGCTGAAGAGTCGCCCCGGTCGCTATCGTTGCCCCTATTGCTTCGGCATACCCGGAAGCAAGGCATACCACGGGTGTTGTGGGGGCATTTTTCGTCTAACGCCCGTACGTTTTCCCCGACCAACTGGCAAGACCGCTACCGGCTTCGGCTGGCCCGCTCCGCCGAAGCCTGCGTTTGTTACACCGAGGGCATTCGGGACGTGCTCCGGCCTTACATTCCCGAAGAACGGCTGTTCGTGGCCCGCAACACCCTGGACATGGATCTGCTGTTCAGCCTGCACGATCGGTTGGCCGCTGAGGGCAAACCGGCGGTGCGTCAGCGGCTGAAACTACCACCCGAGACTCCGGTGTTGCTATTCATTGGCCGGCTGTTGCCCCAAAAAGGGCTGAACCTCCTGCTCAAGACCTTTGCCACCCTCCGGGCTACAGACTACGCGGCCCTGGTGATCATCGGCGATGGCCCCGAACGTGCTGCGCTGGAACAGCACATCGCAGATCAGGCCATTCCAGATGTACGCCTGCTGGGGCCCTTAACGGACTGGGCGGATTCCGCACCGTATCTGTATGCCGCAGATGTGATGGTCAACCCCGGTGCCCTGGGCCTGTCCGTGAACCATGCCTTTGCGTTTGGAGTGCCGGTGGTGTCCTGCCAGTCCGCACCGGGTGGGGCCGGACACGGACCCGAAGTGGCCTACGTGATCCACGGCAAGAACGGCATGCTCTGCGCTCCGAACGATGTGGCGGCGTTGCGTAACGGTATCGAACACGTGCTGACCAACCAATCGGCTTTTTCAACCTACGCCCGGCACTACGCCCGCACCCATCTTACACTGCCCATCATGATGGAGGGTTTGGTACGCGCCATTCAATTTGCAGAAGGGACATCATAACGTAAAAATAGCGCGTTTTCGGCATTGATACTTCCTATACCAATTCATACCTTCACCCCTCCCAGCGTACTGCTTCCCACTGCGATTAACTGAATGTACGGCTGTCCTCTCAATTGACCACCTTTCTACGTCAGAAAAAACATAGTGAGTCTTAATTATGAAAGTCGCTTTCCGCACCTCTGTTTTGCTCACCACCCTCTTTTTGATGGGTCATACCCTCACATTCGGCCAGGGAAGTTGTAGCAACCCGCAAGGGTCTTGTGTTGAACCCGGTCTGGGCAACAGCTTCAAAGTGAATGGAAATCCCTTTTTTCCTATAGGCTGGTACAACATGGGTGAGTGTGATGACGATGGAAATGACCAGAACGGGAATGGTATAACCTGGGAGACCCACTTAGATAGATTGCGTGATGTGGGTGCCAACGTCGTACTTGAAACCAGCGGATGTGATGGGCGTCTTCGATCAAGCGCTGGATGCACTGTAGCCTACGGTGTTTCTGACAATAATTACCCTTATCATGATAGGGTAATGGCACAGCCTCAAACCAAGTTTTATGTAGAAGATGCCATATTGCCTTTCATGCAAGAAGCCTATAGTGGCGACCCGAGCCGACCCGTTTACACCATAGTCATTCATATCGCAGCCCAGGCTTCTACGGCCGATAACACCTCACCATACGGCACGCAAACCATGCGCTGCATGGGCGCGGAAAAACGCTCACGTTTGCTGTTTGACCGAGACATCACGTTTCAGCTCTTAACCCCGTTAATTGACGGTATGCGTGGAATGGTCTACTACACCCACGCCCTCATGCCGGAAATCGGCGTTGGAGCAGAGGAGGTAGACCGCATTAACAGAAGCATTAAGCAATTTTCCGATTCCGGGTTGAGCGATGTATTCCTCACCACAACACCAATTTCCTTTAATGCAACCGGACTAGGTCCGTCCCCTGCCGGCTGGTCAATCGATCAAATCCGCGTCGATAAACTAACCAACTATCACCATAGTTTTGCCGACCCAGGAAGTGCTGGTGTAGGTGTATATACAGGTGATTTCGGAGGTGCTTCAGTCCACAACTCTTCAATTAGCGGTGGGCGGCAAGAAACCCTCTCATCGTACAGACGAGGAAACTACTACCGAACATCCTCAACGGGAGAGCCGATATTTAGTTCACTTGAGCAAAATTGGTACGTACCGCACTTAGACCACCAATACCTGAGAACAGCCCTGCACTTCTTCAACGGCCAGAGTTACATCTTCCTTTCGAACGCATACGATGCCGAGATAGAGGTGGACTTTTCTGTGAACTGGCCCACGAGCGGAAACAACTATATATCTTCCCTTGACGAAGGGTCATTCGACCTCTCTTCTGCATCAAGTACCTTCCAATGGGTATCGGTCTCAGGTTCAGCATACAACGACAATCCTACAAACAAGCGCACCGACATCACATTAGCTTTCGAACCCTACGAAGTCAAGATTCTCCGCCTTGATCTAGTAGCTGCCACAACGCCATCGGAAGTCTTCGTAGATACGAAGATTATGCTACATGGGCCTTTCAATAGTGCAACTACGGCTATGAATACGGACTTGAGGGTAGCACCCGACTTGATTCCCAATGATCAACCTTACGGCATCAGTCCATGGAACTACCTAGGAATTGAAACAATCACAACTTCGTCCCCTGACATTGTAGACTGGGTATTGATTGAGGTACGTGACCCGGGAAGTACATCACCTCGTTCCAGACGCGCCGCACTCCTCCGGAGTGATGGCCGTATTGTAGATACAGACGGTACAACAGGTGTTGCTTTCCCAAATACCGGACAAACTCCCGTACCACCGGGGTTCTACAATGTTGTTATCGATCATCGTAATCACCTGAGAATCCAGAGCAGTGTACCCATAGGTATATCCGAAAATGCTTTTCTATACGATTTCACCACTGCACAATCTCAAGCCTTTGGTACGAACCCAATGATAGGGTTAGGCAATAACAACTCGGCCCCCTTTGTCCTACGAGGAGGAGACGGAGATCGAAATCATACCGTAACAATTTTTGACTACTTAAACGTCTGGTTGCCGGAAAATGGAGGTCCTCCAGGATATTGGTACGGCGACTTCAACCTGAGTAGAAGCGTTTCTGCCTTTGACTTTTTAAATATCTGGCTACCTTCAAATGGACAAGCAAGTCAGGTGCCATAATAGGTTCGGCAGGCAGGCATAGATAACTAATAAGCGTTCTCTGAAATCCTTGTGCAAGGTGTCATGGACAGCCCAGCGCGGACCCGTCCCTGGTCTGTTGGAAGCTTTACCCAACGTCTTCAACGGACGACGGACAACCAGCGCGCGCTAGGGCCTTCATGCGGCCTCCGTTGCGCTTGGCGCGCGTACAACGGACCTGCCGGGATTGCAACCGTTAGCACGGCTACACAACCGGCAGGCTTATTAGCCTTTACCCAATCTGAATCGCAGGATTAACGTGGACAGGGTACGTCGTAGAGGCAGGTGAGAGAGTGCGCAAGTAGGCCGGTAGTTGTTGATACTCGGATGCGGCGTAGGTCCGAATATCGTCCAGACGGCGTTTTACCGGAGCTTGCCGAACGCCCCCCTTGAGGGCCGGATGCAACAGGGCACGGCCTGCATGTTTTTCACCGTGCATTGCCAGGGTATCTCCCGCCGCCATGCTGTCCTTGAAGGTGCGGTAGACCTGCCGCCGACCGGCCTCGGCATAGCTAATGAAATCGTAGCTGCCTTCCAGCGTCGGGACGTCCGACGGCCAGCCCGATTCCAGCCCGATGCCGTCCATGGCGGCCCCTTCGGTAATGAGGTCCAGGATGGCCCGCTCGTCCAGGCTCCCTCCGACGAAGATCTGCATCCCCGTGAGGCCCGCTACGTCGAGCATCGCCCGCGCCATACGGGTCAGTTCAACCAGATTCCCGGCATCCATGCGGATGGCCCGTACCCGAAAAGCCGAGCCAAGTTCGGAGGCAAGGGCAATGACGGTTTGTACCCCCTGCAAGACATCGTAGGTATCAACGGGCAGCACGGTATCCGGATGGGCCTTTAAAAATGTGCGAAAGGCAGCCGCTTCCGAGGCATGGGCCTGCACGTAGCTGTGCCGCATGGTGCCCGTTACGGGAATGCCGTAGACCTGCCCGGCCTGCACATTGGACGTAGCGGCCATCCCACCAATGTAGAGGGCACGCGCCGTATCCTGGGCCGCAACCGGGCCGGGGGCGTGGTCCAAACTGAGGTCCACCACCAGCCGACCCTGGGCGGCTTCCACAAGCCGGGACGCCCGCGAGGCGGCATTGATTTGGTGCAGGATCCGGTTCTGCAAAAGCGGCCCAATCAGCTGGGCTTGTGGCAACGGAGCCACCACCTGCACCAGCGGTTCACCGGCAAAAACGGGGGTCCCCTCCGGAACGGCATAGACCTCACCCGTGAACCGAAAGGTGCTCAAATACTGCAGAAAGGCCGTATCGAACGTCTGTAGGGAGGCCAGATACCGGAGGGTTTCCGAAGAAAAGTGCAACACTTCCAGGTCACGCAGCACGGGCTCCAGACCGCACATGATAAAGTAGTTGCGCGCAATCGGCCGGTGCCGAATACTGAGTTCAAATACAGCCGGACGGTTCAATCCTTCCGCAACATACGCCGACAGCATCGTGAGCTGGTCCATCGACCAAATATAATTGGGCATTGGTGATTGGGCATTGATGATTGGTGATTGGGTGCCGGTCAATGACCAATCATCAATCATAAATTACAAATAACTCAGGGTTCATGGGCGACGACGATGCCGTTCTTGCGGATCACATAGCCTTGCCGGCCCACACCGGCAATGACATTGACCTCAAAGACATCCAGCCGGTCACCCATCTGGACGTTAAAGGAATGAACGGTCATGTACAAGTAGCTTTTTTTGTCGGACACCACTTCGCCGTCGTACGTGACGGTCTCTCTGCCCGAAACCGAACTGGATTCGATCTCAAATTTGGCACCATCGACTTCGGTTCTAAATTTGGCCATATCGTTGGGAAGCTGAAAGCTGAAGGTTTGGCGGTATCTGAAAATTCAGTGCGTTGCATCTACCCGGTTTGTGGATAAAAAGTTCAACGCCGGATGGAGCCGGTTCGTATCTTGCGGCGTTCCGCACCCTGTAGTCTACGCCTTAGTTCCCCTTGTCACATGCCTCCAACATCCAAGTCTGCTTCCGCTCAGCCTGTATCAACCACGCCCGGAAAAAAATACGTCGCCATCGCCGGAAACATCGGGGCCGGCAAAAGCTCACTCACCCAGGCCCTGAGCGATTATTTCAAGTGGGAAGCCTTCTTCGAACAAGTTGACAACAACCCCTACCTGGCCGATTTTTACGCAGAAATGCGGCGCTGGTCGTTTAACCTGCAAGTTTTTTTCCTCTCCAGCCGGTTCAAACACCAACGCATGATCGAGGAGCTTCCGCACTCGGTGGTACAGGACCGCTCCATCTACGAGGATGCCGAAATCTTTGCCCGCAACCTCCACGAAATGAGCCTGATGAGTACCCGCGATTATGAGAACTATTGCGAACTCTTCGGCATCATGACCTCCTACCTGCGCCCACCGGACCTGCTCGTCTACCTCAAAGCCTCCGTACCGACGCTCGTCAGCCATATCCAGACCCGAGGCCGGGAATATGAATCGACCATCCGCATTGAATACCTGGAACGCCTTAACAAACACTATGAAAACTGGATCGAGCGCTACGACCTGGGGCCGAAACTCTACGTTGATGTGGACTCCCTCGACTTCGTCAATGATCCCGACGACCGTATGGAAGTAATCAGCCAGATCGAAAGCCGGCTCTTCGGGCTGTTCCCCGAACAATGATCGTGCGCTTCACCCGAACCTTCAGCAAGAGATCGCTGAAGCGATCACTACAAACAGGTCTTCTCCTCTGTGGACTATGCTGGGTGATGCCCGTGTATGCCCAGGTCTCCGCAGATTCTACCGCTATCTCCCCCGCCGACAGCACCACAGTTAATACAACGGTCCTGCCCGACTCAACCCACATCCCGGTCGATACCACGGCTACCCCGCCAACGCAACCGCCCATCGGCCTGACACCGCCTGAACCGGGCACCCAACACGACAGCACGGCCTTCGCCCAAACCCGCTTTGCCGAACTGGCCGACCTGCTGGCTACACGATCCGGCACCTGGACCTACACCCTCGGCACCCCGGCCTGGGCCGATGGCTGGAGCCCGTACGGTGCCCCCCCGCATGCGCCGGGCCTCACACTGGATGGCTTGCCGTTCAATGATCTCCTGGACGGTCACCCCCGCTTTGATCTTCTGCCGCTGGAACTCCTCGAACCGGTCCGGGACGAACCGGCACACCTCGGCCATCCCACCACCATCCACACGACAACGCAAGCCTATCAAAACCTGCCCCCGTTTACCGAACTGCGCTACCACAAGGGTCAACACGGCATGCAGTATGTCTCCGGGCTGCATGTGCAGGAGCGCAAACGCCACCTCCTGGGGCGGGAAGGCCGGTTACAGGTGTTGTTTCGATACGGCGGACGCGGTACCACCAACGAATACCCCAACAGCGAAGCCCACATTCGGCAGGTGTATGGCCGCCTCCGGTTTGAAAGCCCCCGGTGGCTGATCACCCTCGGCAACCACTATGCCCAGTGGCAAGGCGGGGCACACGGCGGAGTCCAGCCACGTGCCGGAGCAGACTTCACCTCAGTCTATACCCGCTTTGGAGCCCGCGTACGCCTGCCCACCGCCGACCGCGTTTTGAAGCGCAACCACCTGGTCCTTTCGCTACGGTTCCGGGGCCTCTTGGAAGATGCACCCCTTTCCTCCTCGCTGTACTGGACCACCCAGGTCTCCCGCTACAAAGATGCCGATACCCTCTCGACGCAAGCCCGGCGGCTGGGCCTCCAACTTCGGCAACCCCTAAACCTGATCGCCGGGCACGAAATCCTCCTGCGGCTGGATGCCTGGACAGACCGTATCCAGGAAACTACGGTGTGGACCGAAACGCCCAAGGCCCGTAACCAATGGCACCTGAGCCTGCACGATGGCTTCCAGGCCGGACCGCTGAACCTCTCGGCGGAGGTGGGCTGGCACGGCATAGGCACAACATCCTTTGGGTCTGTAGAACTCCGGGCGGCTGGTGGTCCAGTTCACCGGCACCTTTTTGCCGAAACCTACCATACGGGGCGCACCCCGGCATGGCTCGAAAGCACCGGCTATGGCACTACCGTCCAACCAGTGGACACCCCATTGGAAACCAGCCGCATGACGTTTGGACGGCTCGGCCTTACCCTGAAGTCCGGCGCGTGGGATGCAACCCTCTTCGGTTTCGGCCACCGTACCACCTACCCGGTCGACCTCTACGCCACAGCCCTGACCGACTCGGTCCGGTTTATCCAAAGCAGCGACCCCTTGAGCTGGACTGGAGCCGGGGCTGACCTAGGGTGGCGGCGGCAAACCCAGCGCGGCGTGTATGCTACCGCACAACCGAGTCTGTTTGCCGTCTCGAACACAGCAGGGATAGCGCAAGAGCGGGTCCAGGAAAGTCTGCCCCGCTGGACGGTACAAGGGCGGCTGGGTGCCCGGTTTCGTTTGTTTGATGAGTTGGACCTGGATGCCTACCTGACCGGTCGTTTCTGGGCGGCCAACCGGAGCCGATTGTATCATCCCCAGACCGGGCTATTCGTGATCCCGCAAACCACGGACCTCGCCTATGGACCGTCCGGATCTATGGATGTGCATCTGGAAGCCGGCCTTCGAGGGGCGCGGTTGTTTTTGTCGTGGGAAAACGCCCTGGCGGGCTTGACCTATGCGGGCACCCTGGTGGTGCCGGTGTATCCCTTACCTGAACGCCTGGTACGCTTCGGCGTCTATTGGCCGATTTTGAATTGAGTGCGATAACAACAAACAGCCGCCCATCTTGGGCAGGGCTGAGGTTTTTGATCAAGATGTGACCAACTTTATCTACATTTATCGTATTATGTAGAAAAGAACAAGATGCCGAGGTTATTAACTTTATCCTCAATGCATTGGACTTTTTTGATAAGATACCGTATCGTCTTGCATTCCCCATCGCCATTCGGGGTATGCCATTAGAAACAAGACGGCCTTAACCGGCGGTACCTGCCTTGTTTCTTTTGTTTCACTCAACAAAATATGACCCACTATGAAACGAACGCTTCTCGCGACCAGCCTTTTTGCACTCCTTCTACTTGGTGGGATCCAATCGGAGGCACAGGCCCAATTTAAAGTAGGACCCCACGCTGGCTTCAACCTGGATGCCGAAGAACTGTACATCGGCGCTAACTTCCATTTCGACCTTCCTGTAGAACTGGGAGGCAGCACCCTGACCGGCAACCCCAGCATCGACTTCTACCCATTCATTGAGGATGGTGGTGACCTGGGTGGTGTGAACATCAGCTCATCCCTTACAGCCCTTAACCTGGACGTCCTGTATCCCCTCGATGTCAGTTTCGGTGAAGCCTACGCCGGCGCAGGGCTGAATATCACCCGCTTTTCGGCGGAGGTAGCTGGCTTTAGCAATAGCGCTACCGACACCGGCATCAACCTGAAAGTGGGCGCCCTCTTCGCAGACCAGGGCTCATTTCGGCCGTTCGCTGAAGCAGGCGTCACGGTTGGTGGTGCCTCCTCGGTGTTCGCCCGTGGCGGGGTCATGTTCAGCATCGGTGGGTAACCCTCCTGCAACCTGACCGTTTAGGCCGGTCCCGTTTTGGGATCGGCCTTTTTTATGCCCCGAATTTCTGAACCCGACGCACGCAACCCACGTAGAAGGGGCTTCTTCCGGTTCACACCCCATGCCATCCATGCAACGCGTTAATGTGGTCTGAGTTTACCGTCTACTTCCGGCTCGGCCTGGAGCACATTGCTGATCTAAAAGGATACGATCACATCCTGTTTATTGCCGCCCTCTGCGGGGCCTACCCGCTCCGGCAATGGAAACGTCTCCTGTGGCTGGTCACCGCCTTTACGGTGGGGCACTCTATCACGTTGGCACTTGTCACACTGGACGTTTTCCGTGTCAATACGGATCTGGTGGAATGGCTCATTGCCTTTACCATCTTCCTGACGAGCGTCCTGAACATCATGGACCGCAAGGCGCAAGAGGCAGACCACAACCCCACCCTGAAATACCTGCTGGCCCTGGGCTTCGGCCTGATTCACGGGATGGGCTTTTCCAACTTTCTTCGGAGTGCGCTCGGCTTTGAGGAAGGTATCGCCTGGCCGTTATTCGCGTTCAACGTGGGCCTTGAAATCGGACAGGCCTTGATTCTGGGGGTCTTGCTGGTGATTTCCTGGGCGGTGGTCCGCCTGGGCCGGTTGCCACATCGGGAGTGGGTGCTCGTCCTTTCTGGTGCCACGGCAGGCATTGCTCTGCTGCTGATGTTGGAACGGCTGTAATCACGAGGCCGGCACAAGGCCGGGGTACGACGAGACATTTCCTCACCCGGGCCGGCACAAGACCGGCCCCTCCGGGGGCGCGACCGTTGGAATGCAGGAGGCGAAACAGGAGGCACAGTCGTTTGGATGGGGCGACGGGGACGGGCGGGTCTCGTGCCCGCCCGGTCATTCGATTGCCGAAACATATCCGAATGCTTTCAAAACATCCTCCTGCATCCCACAACAAACGCAGCAACGAAGCCAAGGGCACAGCCGTAAGGGGTATAGTGCAAGTTTATCCACCCGTTCGGATGTTCACCAAACCCGTACCTATCATGACGAGACCCTTCGGTTTCCTACTCCTGGCGGCCCTTTGCCTGGCCCCCCTCCTCGATGCCGCCGCCCAGAACTGGCGTCACGCCGATGACGACACCAAAACCAACCGCTCCATGTTTCGGCCCATTGAGGAATGGCCGGACCCCAACGACTACCGCAATGCCGCCGGTGCGCCTGGCCATCGGTACTGGCAACAAAAGGTAGATTACGCCATCGAAACCAGCCTCGATACCGAAAACCATGCGGTGACCGGCTCGGAGCGCATCACGTACCACAACAACTCCCCCGATCCTCTTAACTACCTCTGGGTGCAACTGGACCAAAACGTGCGCTCCCTGGAACACAGCCGGAGCTACCAGGCCGCCCGTGCCATGCCCGAGCAGATGAGCCCACAGGCCCGCCGGTTCCTGGGCCGTGAGCCCTTCGATGGCGGCTACGACATAAGCCGGGTGCAGGTACAGGATGCCCAGGGCAACATGGTCAATGCCCGGTATATTATCAACAATACCATCATGAAGGTGCACCTCACCGGCACGCTGGAGCCGGGGGCCAGCACCCAACTGGATATTGACTGGCGCTTCCGCATCCCTGATTTCGGGCGCGGCGCAAAGGAAAAAGTGACCGACGGTTGGCTCTATGAAATGGCCCAATGGTTCCCCCGCCTGGCCGTCTACGATGATGTCAATGGCTGGCAAACCGACCAATTCATGGGCCGGGGCGAATTCTACCTGGAATTTGGCGACTATGATGTCAAGATGACCGTTCCCTACGACCACATCGTAGATGCCACCGGCATCTTGCAAAACCCGGAAACGGTGCTCACCGCGCCCCAGCGCGAACGCCTCCAAACCGCCTACCAAAGTGACGAACCCGTCTTCATCATCAAGCCGGATGAAGTGATGACGGAAGCCGCCCGGCCAACAAAATCGGGCACCTTGACCTGGCACTTCAAAGCCGAAAACGTTCGAGACTTTGCCTGGGTCTCCTCGGCCACATACGTCTGGGATGCCGCCGGCTACAAATACAACCCCAACGACACGCCGATTGCCATCCACTCCCTCTACCCGCGTGATGCAATGCCGCTGTGGGACAAGGTTTCAACCCGCGCGACCCTCCAGACGCTCGATACCTACGGCCGGATGTCGCTCAAATATCCCTATCCCAAAGCCGCCAACATCCATGGCCCGGTCTTTGGGATGGAATATCCGATGATCGCCTTCTGCGGTGCCCGTCCCCAACCAGACGGTACCTACCCGGACGGCCTCGAACGTGCCCTGATCTCGGTGACGATTCATGAAGTGGGCCACAACTGGTTCCCCATGATCGTCGCCTCCGACGAGCGCAAATGGACCTGGATGGATGAAGGGCTGAACACCTTCCTGCAATACTATGCCGAGCAAGACTACGCCAGCAAATGGGCCGGTACTGAGATTGGCAAGCAGTTTGCGGATGGCACCTACCCGAGCCGCCGCGGCCCCGCCCGCAACATCGTTAACTACATGCGGGACCCCGATCAAGTCCCACTCATGACGCATTCAGACCTGATTCACAAGGACTTTGGCAACAACGGATATGCCAAACCGGCTGCCGGTCTTGTGATGCTACGCGAGCAAATTCTGAACCCGGAAATTTTCGACGATGCCTTCCGGGAGTATTCCGAAAAATGGGCGTTCAAACATCCCCAACCCGCCGATTTCTTCCGCACCCTCGAAGAAGGGTCTGGCGAAGACCTCGCGTGGTTCTGGCGTGGCTGGTTCTACACCACCCATGCCAATGATCAGGCCATCGGAAATGTCTCGGCCCAATCGGCGGATTCGCTGCTCGGAACCACAGCCCGTGGGAAAAACTACTACCGGGTGCAGATCGACAATGTAGGCGGCCTTGTACTACCCGTTCAGATGGCCCTTACCTACGACGACGGCTCCACCGAGCGCGTCAACCTGCCCGTCGAGATCTGGAAAAACAATGAGGTCTCGTTCACCAAGGGGATCTTCACGGACAAAGCCGTGGTCAAGGTCGAACTGGACCCGGACGAAGTCCTCGCCGACATCGACCGCGAGAACAACAGCTGGGAAGTCCCGGCCCTGGAAGAAGGCGAAATGCGGTGATCACACTCCTCCTTTTCATACTGAGCTTTGTGTCCGGCGCGGCCCCTGAGGCCGCGCCGGTGCACGATTTGCACCTCAGCTATGGCCGCATGGCCGTGGAAGGCAACACCGTGGCCTGCCGGGTACGCTTTTTCACGCATGATCTGGAGAAAACCCTGAAGGCGTTTCACAACGCGCCTGAGTTCACCCTGGCCGCCAATTCCCAAGCAGACGAGCAATACCTCGCCTACTTCCAAAAACGCTTCACCCTCATCGCCGACGGCGCTCCCCTGGAAGCCCAAATCCTGTCCAGCGGGGAGGAAGAAGACGCATGGTGGTACGAAATGCAATTCACTGCTGCCCAGCCGGTCCAAAACCTCCACCTCACCAACACCCTCCTGTTCGACCTGTTCGAAGACCAGCGCAACATCGTCAAGGTCATGCACTTCCCGGACGAGGCCAGCCGCACCCTCTATTTCACCGAAGGCGCTACGGAATACGACCTCCGTTTTTAAGTTGATCGTTGGCCCCTCCTTAATACCTGAGCCACATTCAACGCTTCACGAATCTCCCTTTCCGCATGATTTGCAAATTGTGCCGAATATTCGTATGCTTACACTCCTGCTTCATCGACTATCAAGGAGAAAAGGCAATAGTCATGAAAAATCCAGATCAATATCTGGTTAAGGTTCGGGACCTTGAGGCCATGATGGGTTCCCTGGAAGGGGACTACTCTAGTTTGGATCAAGCCCAGAAAACGCTCGGTTGGCTGCAATCGTTATGTCGGCAGTTTGGTCAGTTGGAAGACGAACTCGCGAACGACATTGACGGCATTCGTAGCCATTACGGGGAATCTCAGGTCGAAATCGCTGGTTTGTTCGGAGGCAGAATCTCAGGACGTTTCCAGGCGAAACAAAAGCAACGCTTCGTCGCCGAACGTAACGCAGCCCTGCTGCCGTATGTGCAACTTCGGATGAACGTGAAGCGCCGCCTCGACCAAATTGAGACCGCCCGGTTAGACTTGCAAAACTTCGTGTATCGGGAGCAAGAGCGCCTGCTCACGGAGCAAGCCATCTACGGAGCGCTACTGGACCAAGACGGACCATCACCGGAACAACAAGCGTACGAGCGCGAATTCTGCCCCCACTGTGGATCGCACCGGCATGAAGACGATCACTTCTGCCGGGCTTGCGGATCGCGCTAACCGCCTTGTTAGACCAATTGGGAGACACTTTACGCCGACGGTGGAGTCGACGGCTGGGAGAGGTATGCCCGGCTGTCAACCACCTGCAACAGGATTGCCCCGCCAATAATCAACATACTGGCCAGGGCCTCCAGTAGGGAAGGTATGGTACCCAGCGCAAGCCAGGCCAGGCCTATCGCCGCCAACGGCACCAGGTTACCATACAGCACCACGCGCGTCGGCCCCAACGTATGCAGGGCACGGACCTTCACCCACTGCCCGATCCCCACGCCAATCCCGCCCCCGGCCAGAATGGCGATCCACGTCCAGGCCCCCAGCGAAAGCCACGTCTCCTGCACCATCGACGGCATCGCAATCAACAAATACAACATGCCCCCGATGAGCGTACGCACCGCCACCACAACGGAAGCACCATATCGGTTAGCCAACGGCTTGATGAGGTGAAGTTCCAACACGGTGAGCAAAAGCGCCGCACACAACAAAGCATCGCCAATCCAATAGTCTCGACCCGGGTTTAATCCATCGGCGGCCAGCACAAAAGTGCCTAACCCAGCCAGCCCAATCCCCACATAGCCGATGCCCCCAATGCGTTCGGTCCGGAACCACCGCCCAATGATCGAACTCAGGGCCGGTCCCAGGGCCAGCCATAAGGAAGCCCGCGCCCCGTGCGTCAGCCCCAACCCCTCAATGCCGAGCCAGGGCGCCAATGTGGCACCCAATACGGAGACCAGCAACAGCCGGGGCCAATCCCCCCGATCCATCTTCGGCAAAACCGGTATGGGGATGCCTGCCCGTTTGACCAGTACGCGGTACTGCGCGTACAAAACGCAAAACATCACGACCCCACCCATCATAAACCGCGCCACGCTGAATGAAATCGGGGCCATCTCGCGCAAGGCCATCTCGGCCAGCACAAAGTTACCCCCCCAAATCAGCGTGAATGTAAGCAACAGGCTGTGGTGAGGGGCATTAACCCGGCCCGGCCCACCCCGCCGCACATTTGACCCTGCCGGTACCGTCCCCTCGGCCTCAATGGCAGATTGCGCGGCAAGCTCAACGGACGGCTGTGACATGTGGTGTAGATTCGGCCCTCAATAAAAAGGCCCGGCCAAAAAGGGATCCCGATCCAAAATATACACCCTACACCAGAATAAAGATGTATATTTTTTTACATGACGAGATCTCCGGCCGTTTGTTGCGGTCCGTATTCGCTTTTGCACGTCCTGCTGCGCCTTTCCCGATTCGAACGGTGGTACCATAAATGGGATTGCCATACCCCTCCCGCGCCGACAAGCGGCGCAAAATCGGGATTCGCGATGACACTGAGGAGATGACTCAGATATACCATGTTGTCACGGCGAGGCACACCGTGCCGTGACCGTCCCATTCTGATTTAAGTCGCCGAGAACAGGTTCGCCATGCCGCTACGAATATGGATGTTGGCATTACCCGTCCTCGACCGGATGGGCTTCCGGCAACCAGGAGTAGGGATACGTGGCATCATCCAGGCTGCGGGCGGCTTCCGTCAGGTGCAAAGGACGGAAGGTATCGACCATGACGGCATACTCCTCCGTTCCGGCCTTGCCGATGCTTTTCTCGATCGTCCCTGGATGCGGGCCGTGGGGAATCCCGCCGGGATGCTGGGTGATGCTGGCGTAATCGACCCCCTTCCGGCTCATGAATTCCCCGTGGACGTAGTACAGGACTTCGTCCGAGTCGATGTTGGAGTGGTTGTACGGTGCCGGAATCCCTTCGGGATGATAGTCATACAGCCGTGGCACGAACGAGCACACAATAAAGTTGGGAGCTGCAAACGTCTGGTGAACCGGCGGCGGCTGATGGACCCGGCCCGTGATCGGCTCGAAGTCCTTGATGTTGAAAATCCACGGGTACAGGTAGCCGTCCCACCCTACCACATCGAAGGGGTGATAATCAAACCAGTACCGGTGGTACCGCCCTTGCTTTTTGATGCGAACCTCAAACTCGCCCCGTTCATCGAAAAACAGCGGGCCTTCCGGCCGACGGATGTCTCGCTCACAGAACGGGCTGTGCTCCAGAAATTGTCCAACTTGCGACAGGTACCGCTTGGGAATACGTATCGGACCGGTAGACTCCACGCAGAGTACCCGATTTTTCTCCGTCTCGAAGTGTATCTGGTAGGTGGTGCCACGTGGGATGAAGATGTAATCCCACGGCTCAAACGGGAGCATCCCAAACACCGATTGTAACACCCCTTCGCCTTCGTGAATGAACAGCAGCTCATCATGTTCGCCATTGCGGTAGAAATAGTCCATCTCGGCATCGGGCCGGGCGATGGAGAGTTCTACGTCCTTGTTGTAACACAACACCCGGCGGCTGTTGATGGGATCGCCCCCGGCCGGAGCATCTTCGGTCCGGAGGTGGTGGTGCCGGAGCAGGTTTTCTTCCCAGGGCTCAAATTCGATTTTCTCGCCCTGGGCCACCCGAATAACTTGCGTAGGCGGGTGGTAGTGATACAACAGCGAGGAACCGCTGCTAAAGCCTTCTTCGCCGAAGAGTTCTTCGCTGTACAAGGCCCCGTCGGGCCGGCGAAATTGCGTGTGGCGCTTGTGCGGGACGTTCCCCAAACGATGGTAGATCATTATTTCAATGGTCAATGGTCAATAGCCAATGGCCAATTGTCAACTGGTCTTCTCATTGACCATTGACAATCGACCATTGACCATTGACAATTATAAATACTTATAGGTTTCCCCGAAGGTCTTGTTCGCGTTCAATGGATTCGAACAGGGCTTTGAAGTTCCCTTTGCCGAACCCGCGTGCCCCTTTACGTTGGATGATTTCGAAAAACAGCGTGGGCCGGTCGGAGACGGGTTTGGTGAAGATCTGCAAGAGGTACCCTTCATCATCACGATCTACGAGGATGCCGAGGTTTTTCAAGTCGGCGATGTTTTCGTCGATGGTGCCAACGCGCTCCTCCAGCATATCGTAGTAGGCCGACGGCACATAGAGGAACTGGATCCCCCGGGCGCGAAGTTCAGAAACGGTGGCAACGATGTCGTCGGTGAGCATGGCCAGGTGTTGGACACCGGGGCCGCCATTGTAATCCAGGTACTCCTCAATCTGGGATTTCCGCTTGCCCTGGGCGGGCTCGTTGATCGGGAATTTGATGCGGCCACGGCCACCGGCCATGACCTTGGACATCAGGGCCGAATATTCCGTCGAGATGTCTTGATCATCGAAGTGGATATACTCGGTAAAGCCCAGCACATCCCGGTAAAAGGCGGCCCACTTATTCATCCCGCCAAGCTCCACATTGCCGACGCAATGGTCCACAAACTGGAATCCAACCGGCTTCACGGGCTGTGGAGAAGTCTTTGGCATGTAACCCGGCATGAATAACCCGGTATAGCCGTCTCGTTGGACAATGGTATGGATGGTATCGCCGTAGGTCTTGATGGCGGCTATGCGAATCGTGCCGTTTTCATCGGAGAGGTCGTGAGGTTCGGCAATGGAGACGGCACCGCGGCGGATACTTTCGTTGTACGCGAGGTCTACGTCAGCCACGGTCATGGCGATGTCCCGCACGCCGTCCCCATGCGTTTTGACGAATTCGGCAATGGGGGAATCCCCGTGCAACGGCGCAGAGAGGACAAGCCGGATGTTACCCTGCGTAAGCAGATAAGCGTGCCGATCCCGGGTGCCGGTTTCCAGGCCCCGGTACCCGGCCAGCTGAAAGCCGAAAACCGTCTGGTAATAGTGCGTAGCCTGCAATGCATTGCCGACCCACATTTCCACATAGTCTACATCAATCAGGCCAAGGTGATCAGTGAATTCATCTTCCAGAGGCCGTTCTAAAACCGGTGTTTCTAAGGTAGGCATAATCGTGTATGGTTAGTTGTACGCACGTGGATTGGCCTGGGTGCTGCTATCGCGGCCCTATACTCAGTCCGCGGGCTGGTGGTTAGTGGCCTCGGCGATTATCCACGCATGTGGCCCAAAAACCTGTGGCCGCGAGCGTACTATGAACAAACAATCCTTTGTGAAAGATACGACATTTTCGTTCCTTCTTTGGATACAAGACCTCTGTTCCGAACACAATTCGGCAAAATGTGCTTTTTATGAGACTAGACCGAACAGATACCAAGATCATCGCCCTTTTGCAGAAAAATGCACGGCTGACGAACAAGGAATTGGCCGCTCAGATTGGCCTGGCTCCGTCGAGTTGTTCGGAACGGGTGCGGCGGTTACAACAGGCCGGGGTGTTCACGGGCTTTCATGCGGAAGTGACGCCGAAGGCCCTTTCGATCCATTTACAGGCCTTTGTGGCGGTGCGCCTCAGCCGCCATGCCCCGGCCGCGCTGAAAGAGTTCACGCAGCATGTGCTTGCGTTTCGGGAGGTGATCGGGGTGTACCACATTGCCGGGGCCAACGACTTCCTGGTGCACGTCGCCGTCCGAGATGCCGATCACCTGCGGGACCTCCTGGGTTCCTTTACCACCCATCCGGATGTGGCGCACATCGAAACGGCCCTCATCTTCGAATACACCCGCAACCCCGAGTGGCCCAATCTCAACCCGGTTGAATAAGGCGCTTACTGGCCGGGGAACCAGACGATGCCGACGTTGATGCGGACGGAGGTGGCGCTGGCGGCCTCGGGCAGGGTGATGGATACGCCACCGAGTTCAACCTCGGTGAACTCACCGAGACTGAGTTGGGCACCGGCATCGATGGCAAAGGGCAACGACAAGTGGTACCGCACCCCACCGCCGACCGAAAGCCCGGCCCCGGATACGGTGAATTCCTGCGTCCCGGTCTCGTCCTGGATATCCTGTTTGGCCTGGCGTACACTAAAAGCGGCATCTACATAGGGACGGACCGCACTGGTGGTCGATCCAAACGAAAACATCACCCCCAGATCACCGTGGCCTAACGTGTAGCTTCCCCCAATGTCCGGGGAAATGCTGGCCGCATCCGCCGTGAAATAGGCAGAAATCAATTGGCTAAAACCATAGCCGAGGGTAATCCCGGCACCACCGCCACTCTCGCCATCGATTTCAAGGTCGTCGGCGGTCCAGGAGGCTGCTCCCAGGTGTGCCCCCAGGAAAAAGCCTTCACCGGTGGATTGCATGGAAATAGCCCCCTGGGCACGTGCCGAGGCCGTGTACATAAAGGAAACAGCGAAAATGAGCAACAGGTTTTTCATGGATGCATACCGAGTGAGATGAACGAAACGCAAGTACGATAAAGAGAACCGCAGATTTATTGACACGAAGAAACGTCTTTCTTTCGAGAAAACAAAACGTTGGGTTTGGTCCTTCGTCCGTAGTCCATTGTCCGTTGTGAGATTCACCCGAAGTATACAACGGACCACGGACAACAGCGAGCGGCCAAGAGGCTTTACTGTGGTGCGGCCACACGCCTGCAACCGCGAGCGCACCTATTGAACCCCGATGTTCATGCTCCGGGCCGTGCGGACTTCAAAGGCCTGACCGGCACCGTATGTAATGTCTTTCCCGCGATCAGCGACCTGCTTGAACGTGGCCGACTTGAGGGCCACCTGGGTGCCATCTACGGCTTCCACGGTTTCAACCACAAACTCCAGCAAGCCTTTCGTGCGGCCTTCCCCGGCGCGGGCATCCCGCACCGATCCAAACCCCCGCGCCCCGGCCCGAATCACGACGGCCCCATCCACCCGGACGGCCTGCGTCACACGGAACGACACAGGCCCCCCCTTGCGATGCGCCTGGGCCGAACTCAACGGCTGCGTCAGGGCAACCGTTACTCGGGTTCCCGAGTTCAGGCGCACTTGTCTCCGGGCCGGCGCGGGTTTCTCAACCACGGTTTCTTCCGGCTCCTGAAGGATTTCTTCCACAACGGGCGGATCCTCCGGCCTGGGCACAGGTGGTGCCTGTTGCTGCGTAGAAGGCGTTGGGCGCTCCCGCTGCCGGGTCGCTACTTGTGTACGGCGGCGTTCCAAATCCCGAAGCTTGCCGGTCACCTCCGCATTAGGAGACAAAACAGACAAGCTCTGCCGGTACAGTTCTTCGGCACGGGTCAGGTTGCCCCGGCGGGTTTCGGCATCGGCCAATTCGGTGATGCGCCGGGCAATCTGCTGTTGCATCTGCAACGCCTCGGCGTGCTGGGGGGCAATGGCGAGTACCTGACGGCAATATGCCCACGCATTCTCACCAGGGGGTGTGGTCAGGCTACCGGCTGCGAAGAGTTGGTTGGCCCGCGTCATCAAGTCGGAAATACGAATCATCTGTGGGTTCGTGGCAGCATCCTGACCCGAAGACGTTCCTCCACCCTGTTGGAGCACCGGCTGGGGATCGGTAGGCACCACACTACGGACCTCTTCCGTATCGGCCAGGGCTTGCTCCGGAGCGGGGCCATCAGCAGTAGCCAGCCAGATTCCGATCATCAAACCCAACAAGATCACACCGGCAGCAGCATAATACGGCCAGGGCAGCGCCCTGGCTTGCTCCAGCCAGGGTTGCCACACCGGCACGGCCTTGACCTCGGCACTTTGTGAGGCTGCAGATGCCGCCCCGTATGAACCAGAACCCGCAGCAGCACCATATGAACCGGAAGATGCGGCATAGGCCCCTGATCCAGAGGCTCCATACGCTCCCGAGCCAGCAGCTACATGGGAGCCCGATGATGAGGCGGGCGGCATGGGCACCGTCGCTTCCAAATCGGCAATGCGCGTCATGGGGGGCGGAGCTTGCTCATGCAACCGCGTGGGCATGTGCGCCAATAACGCCGCCCGAAACTCGGCTGCTGACTGGTAACGATGGGCTGGGTCTTTCTCCAGCGAAGTGAGCGTCACGGCTTCGAGTGGCTCCGGTAAATCGGCGACGAACGTACGGAGTGAGGGCGGTGTAGCCTCTACCTGTGCCCGCATCAGGCCGTAATCACTGTCGTGCGCAAAGGGCACGTTGCCCGTGAGCATTTTGTAGAGGACGATGCCCAGCGCGTAGATGTCCGAACGGCCATCCCCCTCCTGACCCTGCACCTGTTCCGGAGACATATACTCGATGGTTCCCACCAACCGGCCTGTGCGCGTCATACGATCGGAACCCAGGGCCCGGGCAATGCCAAAGTCCATGAGCTTGACCTGGCCCGCCGGGGTCAGCATTATGTTGGCCGGCTTGATGTCCCGGTGGACCACCCCTTGTTCGTGGGCATGCTGCAACCCGTCCAGCGCGCGAGAAATGATGGGAATGGCCTTGGCCGGAGACATGGCTCTGGTGCGGAGCAACAAATCTTCAAGCGTTTCGCCCCGCACGAACTCCATCACCATGAAGTAATCTTCGCCCTCCTGAAGAAAGCTGTAAAGCGTGGCGATGTTGGGGTGGTTGAGCCGTGCAAGGGTCACGGCTTCCGCCTTGAACCGGTCGATCACCCCCGGCTGATGGGCCAGACTGGGCCGGACCATCTTGACAGCCACTTCGCGCTGCAGCATCTGATCCATGCCACGGTACACGGTACCCATCCCCCCCACACCGATCTGCTCGACGATGCGGTAATTGCCAACAACCTGTCCTACCATGATAACACCTCTACGTCCCGTGTATGCCGTTCCGTGCGCGTGGCCTGCGGATCCCGGACTTCCAGCAGGGCTACCGTAATATTGTCGTATCCCCCCCGTTCCTTGGCCAGGGCCACCAGCGCTTCACCCGCCAGATGAAACGGCTTCAGCGCCGAAAGTTGCTCAATTTCGGAAAACGTCACCAAATCATACAACCCATCGCTGCACAACAACAAGCGATCATTGACGAGGAGCTGAACCGGGGCATCCCAGGTGGAGACTTCTACCTGGGGCCGGGTACCCAATGCCCGCAAGATAACGTTTTTCTCTTCGTGGGTATCGGCTTCCTCGGCGCTCAGGGTGCCGTCCTTGACCATCGCCTGCACCAGCGTATGGTCTTCGCTCATCTGACGCAGGGTACCCTCCCGCAGCAGATACATCCGGCTATCCCCCACATGAGCCAGATAGGCCCGGTCTCCGAGGATGGCAACGACGGTACAGGTGGTCCCCATGCCCTTGCGGTCGGGATCGGCCTGGGCGGCTTCATAGATGGCGCGGTTGGCCTGTTGCAAGGCATCAATCAAGGCTGTTTGCGGTGCCCCCTCGTGGGCATAGTACACCCGGCTCACTACGTCCGTTGCCAGTCGGCTGGCTTCTTCGCCGGCGGCATGTCCCCCCATACCGTCGGCTACGATGACCAGGAGTCCTTTGCGGCGGCGCTGTTCCGGTTGGTGAGGCCGTACAAACCGGGCGGCATCTTCGTTTGCATCCCGTACACAGCCCACGTCTGTCCGTACACTTGCCTCGATCATCAGCATACCGGTCTCCGTTGAGGGAGCTTCCGGTGTAGCCGGGCGAGTGTCTTTAGCGCGTCGCTCTTTCCAACGAGTAAACATATTCTTCCCGTCTGGGATTGATTTTAAATTGATTGACGATCTTGTCCTGGTATCCCTGGGCACCCAGCACAAACTGAAGCACGGTATCGCGCCGGGCATGGATGACGTAGGGTACCGCATGGGTTTCCCCGCTCGGAAACCGAATCCAGGCATTGTTAACTCCGGCTATGGTAATCTTCACCGGCGTCAGATCTGCCCGCGTTTGCGCCGGGTCCGGTTCGTCCGTTAATCCCGTCTCGGTTGAGGCAGGCCACATCCAGAACAACACCAGGCACAGCAACAACGCCCCCACTCCACCCCACACTGGAGCAGGGATTTCAGGCAGCTTCAGGTCGGTGAGCCATGCCGGCACCCGCAAGTTTACGCCCGGCCTGGGGCGCTCCCGTGTTTCCGGCTCAACAGCCCGCAGGATCAAGTGTTGCACCGGCGGCGAAGGCTCCGCCCGACGCACGGGAACAGGTGCCATTCGGGTGGCCTGAAGCCCTGTTTTCAAAGCCGTATGCAAAGCGACGGCTGAGGGATACCGGTCGTTGGGGTTCCGTTTCAGGCAGCGGCTGATCACGGCTTCCAGGGAGGAGGGCAAACCGGGATTCAGGATCGAGGGCGGCACAAAAACCGCCTGGCTGATCTTGCCGAACAGGTCCATCATGTTCTCGGCCATGAACGGTGCGCGGCCGGTCACCATCTCGTAAAACAACACCCCCAGGCTCCACACATCGGACCGGGCATCGGTATGCCCTTTGATCTGCTCGGGGGCCAGGTACTGCAACGTCCCGACGACCCCGCCGGTCTGCGTCAGTTTGGGCGTGTTGCTGCCCTTGGCAATGCCAAAGTCAAGCAGCTTTACTGTGCCATCTTCCTGGACCCGAATGTTGCTCGGCTTGATGTCCCGATGGATGATCCCCCGGTTGTGCACATGGGCCATCGCACCCACCACCGACTGGTAGATCCGCAGCGCTTCGGCATAGGGCAACCGGCCCTGGGCGTGGATCAGTTCATCCAACCCTTTCCCCGGCACGAACTCCATCACGATGCATGCCTTCCCTTCAAACTCCAGAAACTCATAGAGCGTAGCGATGTGCTGGTGTTGCAACCCGGCCTGAATACGGGCCTCGTTCTGAAAGCGGGCCAGCAACCCCGGCTCATGGAGGATCTTGACGGCCACCATACGGTCCAGGTTCTTGTGTACCCCCCGGTAGACGGACCCCATGCCCCCGGCCCCGAGAAACTCGACCAGCCGGTACGACTCGATTTCCTTATTTAACCAACGGGGGGTTGACATGGGGGTTCTTTGCGTAATGTGTATTGCGTGTTGCGTGAACTTGATCCCTGGTATGCTGATCCGCGATGCGGTCACCCCGACTTGAGCTGAAATCACGTAATACGCAATACGCAACACGTCGAGCGGCACCCCATTGGGATCACGCACAACGCTGCGTTACTGAATCACCTGACGGCGGCCCATCAGTTCCATCCCGTACCGAATCGGGACGGCAAAGCCGAGGCGTTCCATCGTAGAGCCAATCCGCACCCGGTTGACGATACCGATCACCCGGCCCATGTCATCAAACACGGGGCCACCGCTGTTGCCGGCCCCCGGCGCCACCGATAGCTCATAGGTGTCTCCGGCGAGGCTCAGGTAGGCCTCATCCGACACGCCCAACTGGCTTCCGCGAATGACCCGGCTGATGTTGGCCCGGGACATGGACGGATCGGGAATGGTATGGACCTGGTCGGGACGGGCAATCGGGATGTCTTGCGAGCGCGTGCCCATCACGATTTGCGGGGAGACCCCTGGGTAGCCCATGTAGGAAACCTCGTTGCCCGGCTGAATGCCGTCGTAGTTGTCGTAGAGTTCAACCACCGGCAGGGATTCCGGGATGTTCACCTTGACCATCGCCACGTCATGATCCGTGTGGACCCCGACGAGTTGGGCAGGCCAGCGCTGCCGGTTTTTGGCGAAGGTGACATCCAGATAGACGTTTTGACCTTCGACGTTTTTGCCTCGCAACAGAGGATGAGCCTGCAAGGCTTTCGTGGGAATCCAGTTGTTAGGGGCTTGCTGTGTGATGCCGAATTCTTCGAGGCCGTCTGCACCCTGGGCGTAAACGATACCGGGGGTGGCATTGTCCGGGAAGATGTAGGCATGCTCCCAGTTGGCGGCCACGTGGCGGTTGGTCAGGATAAATCCATCACTACCGACTACAAACCCGGAGCCGATCCCCCGGCTGCCGATGAGCCGGTTGGTGCCGCCCTCATCATCTGTGGTCAACAACGGCATGAGTTGATCGCCGGACTGGACGTAGGCGGCCATCAAGACGGTGTTGCCGTTGGCATCGACGCGGGGCACATAGCGGTGGTAAATCTGGCCGCCGGTTTCGGTCAGGACGAGTTTCCAGCCCATTTCGATGAACACGACCTTGTCGGCATTGGCCGATACGATCTCTGTGGCTGTCATCGGGCGGGCGGCCTCCATGGCTTCCAGACGGCTCTGTTGTTCCGCCTGGGCTTCAGAAGTTTGTTGCTGCGTCCGGTTAAGGAAGTAACCGCCCAGCGCCAGGAGCACCGCCAGCGCGGCGGCCCCGATGAGCAGGGTGGTCTTGTTGGATTTGGACCGGGCCTCCCCGACCATACGCTCCACGGTGGCCTGCCCGACCCCAACCTTGCCCGACTTGGCCAGCGGAATCGTGGACGCGTTGGGGTCTATCCCGAGGCGCGTCGGTTTGGCGGGAACTTCCGCCATGCGGGTGGCCGGTGGCACGGCTGTGGGGCGTGGGTCCAGATCAAACTGAAACTCCGGTCCGCCCGGCCCCAACTGTACCACATCCCCAACGGAGAGCAGCACGCTACCGTTAATTTTTTGCTTGTTGACGTAGACGCCGTTGCGGCTCTGGAGGTCTACGATGGAAAATTGAGGAGCCCCCGTGGGGTCCTGCACAATGCGGGCATGCTCCCGGCTGACGAGGTCGTCCTGATCCGGATTGTAACGGACATCGGCGGTCTGGGTACGGCCCAGCGTGATGTCATTAAAGGTGCCGACGATGAACTCATCGACCTGATTGGCTTTCGATCCCGAGCGGTGCCGCAGGAGCACACGGCGGGTGAGGGCTGTATCTGACATGGTGCAATTTACTGTTTAGGGTGGACGAACGAAGATAGGCGCTCTGATAGGGTACGTGCGGTTTTTGCCGAAATGGGGTCACAGGGATCAAAAATACTTTCGTCGCGCTACGCTTTTTTTAATGCGTATTGCGTATTGCGTAAGGGTGCCTTTACTTATATGTTTTGCACCGCCGGGTACCGGCGGACGCATTACGTCACTGATGTTACGCGACCACCCCTGATTCATGCGTAACATGAGTTACGTCAACGTATCTCCCTGCCATGAAACCGCCTGACCGGGACAAAGTGACCGCGTGGTTGCTTAGCCTGAACAATCCAGAAAAGGACGAGGGCCTGGATCTGCTGGTACCGGTCGTCTATGATGAAATGCACCGGCTGGCCCATCACTACATGCGTAACGAACGGGCGGACCATACCATGAACACCACGGCGCTTGTACACGAGGCATACCTCAATCTGGTCGACCAGCGGCAGGTCCAATGGCAGAACCGGGCGCACTTTTTCGGCATTGCGGCCCAGGCCATGCGTAGAATCTTGCTGATGCATGCCCGCAAGAAACAGGCCGCTAAACGGGGCGGCGGACAACGGGCCGTGACCCTCGAAGAGGGCCAATTGGCAGCCTCGGCACAGGCCGAAGAACTGCTCGCCATCGACGAAGCCCTGACGCATCTCGAACACCTCGATGAAAGGCTGGCACGCGTGGTAGAGTACCGCTTTTTTGGCGGCTTGACGGTCGAGGAAACGGCTGCTGTGCTGGAAATTTCCCCGGCTACCGTCAAGCGCGAGTGGCGCACCGCACGGGCCTGGCTGCACCAGAACCTGCGCGAGGCAGAGTAAGGCATGGACACACACCGCTGGCTACAGATCAAGGCCCTCTTCCAGGAAGCCCTCCATTACGATCCCGATGAACGGGCCGCCTTTCTGGACAAGGCCTGCCACGGCGATGCCAAGCTGCTGAAAGACGTCCTCAAGCTCCTCCATGCTGATGAAGTGGCCACCCGCGATTTCATGCAGCACCCCCCCGCCATGCAAGAAAACCTGTTGCCCAACGCCGACGGGACGCTGGCAACCGGGGCACGCATCGGGACTTACCGCATCGTACGTAAAATCGGCGAGGGGGGGATGGGGTTTGTCTACCTCGCCGAACGGGCGGACGGGCAGTTCGAGCAGCAGGTGGCCATCAAACTGGTCCGGCGCAACCTGAATGTGACCCGGCTCCAACTCCGCTTCAGTACCGAACGCCGCATCCTGGCACGGCTGGCCCATCCCAACATTGCCCGGCTTTTTGACGGCGGCCTGACCGAGCCGAGCCCCGGCGTACCCGGCGGCATCCCCTACCTCATCATGGAATACATCGACGGCTGGCCCATCGATACGTACTGTGATACCCACCACCTCGATACCAACGCCCGGCTCAACCTCTTTCGCACCGTATGTGAGGCCGTTCATTATGCCCACCAGAATCTGGTGGTCCACCGCGACCTCAAACCCTCGAACATACTCGTCACAAAGGGCGATGGTACATCGCCTGAGGGTACGGTCAAATTGCTCGACTTCGGCATCGCCAAGCTGGTTGATGAAGATAACCTTGATCCTGAACAACGCCTGACGCGCACGGAGCAGCGCCTCATGACCCCGGCTTACGCCAGCCCGGAACAGGTCCGAGGAACCCCCGTCACGACGGCCACCGACGTGTACGCCCTGGGGGTCATTTTGTACGAATTGCTCACGGGTCAGCGCCCCTACCGGTTTCAAACAGCCTCCCCGGTGGACATCCAGCGGATCATATGCGAAGTGGAGCCGGAACGCCCCAGTACCGTCGTTACCCGCGCCGTGCGCGATGCCGACACGACCTCCCCGGCTGAGCTACGCGCTACCGAGCCAGATCGGCTACGCAAGCGCTTGAGTGGTGACCTGGACAACATCGTGATGATGGCCTTGCGCAAGGAAGCAGACCGGCGCTACGCCTCAGCCGAACAACTGGCCGAAGACCTGCGCCGCCACCTAGTGGGCCTCCCCGTCAGTGCCCGTAAAGATACCCTTGGCTACCTGATCTCCCGGTTTATCTACCGGCATAAGATCGGTGTGGCCGCCACCACCCTGCTTTTTCTGGCCGTCCTGGGCGGCACCATCGGGATCTGGTGGCAAGCCGGGGTCGCCGAACGCGAACGCGAACGCGCCGAGCGGCGGTTTACGGATGTTCGGCAACTGGCCAACGCCCTGCTGTTCGATGTGCATGATGCCGTCGCAGACCTGCCCGGCTCCACCCCCGTCCGCGAGTTACTCGTCTCGCGCAGCCTTGAATACCTGGACCGGCTCACCCAGGAGGGCATCCCGGAAGAGGGGTTACGGATTGAACTGGCCGAAGCCTACCGCAAGGTAGGGGACGTCCAGGGCAACCCCTTCAATGCCAATCTCGGCCAGACCGAGGCCGCCTTCGTCAGCTACCAAAAAGCCGAAAGTCTGCTCCAGCCCCTCACCCAGGAAGCCCCCAACGAAGAAGCCCTGTATGCCATGGCGCGGGTCTATGACAGCATGGGCAGCGTGCAATCTGCGCTGGACGAACTGGATACCGCTGCGCAGCATATGCGGGATGCCATTGCCCTCTACGTCAGACTAGCCAATGCAAACCCGGAAGACATCCCGACGCAGGTCCGGTACGCCGTCGGCCTGATCAACCTGGCCGACCTGACCGGCAACCCAAAATTCCCCAACCTCGGTGACCGTGAAGGTGCAAAGGCGTATTTCATGCAAGCCCGCGACCTGCTCCAATCCCTCTACGACAGGCACGGGGATGTGGAGGGCATCTACCGGCGGCTGGCGGTAATTTATGAGCGCATCGGGGATATATCCGAGGACCCTGCCGAAGTACAGGCCGCCTTCGAACAATCACTGGCGATGCGGCAAACCCACGCAGAACGAAATCCCAATAGCATGGATGCCGTCCGCGACCTGGCGATCGCCCACGAAAAAATGGGCGACCTCGCTCTACAGAATAACAACCTGGATGCCGCGCTCGATCGGTATGAAACCGCAGGAGCCATCTACGAGGACCTCTACCAAGCCGATACCCTGAATGCCCAGGCCCGGCAAACCCTGGTCATCGGCCTGCTCCACATCGCGGATGTCCACGGCCGACCGGATCAACCCAATCTCGGCAACCCAACCGAAGCCCACCGCCTCTACCGCCGCGCCGAACGCCTCCTGGCCGATCTGGCCCAACGAGACCCCACCAACAGCCGCACACAGTTTTTGCTGGACCTTTTCCGAGAACGTCTGGATGGCCTCGCAGCCAATTAGACCCGAATGTGTTGTTCGGGATAAAGTGCACGGGCGATCTGTGCGGCCACGCGGGCGTTGTTTTCGAGCAGCGCCCGGTTGGTCTGCACCGTTCGCCCGTTTGTGATTTGAGCCAGCCGGGCCAGCAAGAATGGCGTCACGGCCGCCGAGCGTAACCCGCGCACCTCGGCTTCGGCCAGGGCCTGGGTGATGGCCGGTTCGATGGCGGCGCGGGGGATATCGTAGACCTCGGGTACCGGCACAGCCACCAGGGTGCCGCAGGATAAACTCAGGTTTTGCCGGGCCAGAATGAGTTGGGCCACTTCTTCCGGCGTATTGCACCGCACATCCACCGGCAGCCCACTTTGCCTGCTGTAGAACAACGGAAACTCGTCAGTCTGATAGCCGATCACCGTCACCCCTTTGGTTTCCAGCACTTCCAGCGTGGCAGGCACATCCAACAGTGCTTTGGCCCCAGCGCAGACTACGGTAACAGGGGTTCGCCCTAATTCTTCCAGATCGGCACTCACGTCCATCGGGTTGCCCCGGTGTACCCCGCCGATGCCGCCGGTAGCAAATAACTCAATGCCATAACGGAGGGCCATCCACATGGTGGCCGCTACGGTGGTAGCTCCGTCCAGCTTTCGGGCGAAGACGATGGGCAGGTCCCGGCGGCTCACTTTGCGTACGTCTTTGGCCGTTGCCAGATACCGAATGTCATCCTCTGAGAGTTGAGAAATCAGCTTGCCGCCCCGGATGCCGATGGTGCGCGGCTCGGCCCCCTCAGCCCGAATGACCGCCTCTAGCCGAAGCGCAATCTCCACGTTCTGCGGATACGGCAATCCGTGGGTAATGACGGTAGATTCCAGAGCAACAGCAGGAGACATGGGGAAAGGCGATTGGTGATTGGTGATTGGTGATTGGTCCAATATACGGCACCCGTAGGGACAGGGCGTGCTATGTCCGACGGGTGTGCACGGCTATCCCAACAGGAATCCCAGGGCCACATGCAGCCTTCGCCGCCAGGCCAGTTCGGAGTGGGGCGCGCCCGGGAAGGCACGGGTCAGCCGGTGGCGATGGGCATCGTAGCCAGCGGCCTGAAATGCAGCATCGGCCTGTTTCTGGCGGAGGGCGTAGCCTACCATTCGGGCTTCGGCACCGTAATCGAAATAAACGCGTCGGTCAGCCGGTGGGGGGATGTGGCGTTGCAGGTATTTCAGGACCGCCGGGCCGGCAATGGGCCAACTCGTCGAGAGGCATCCGACCCGTCCAAACACATCGGGATGCTGCAAAAAGGCGTACAAGGAAACCAGACCGCCCATGCTGGACCCCATGATGGTCGTCTGCATCGGCCCTGTTTCGGTCCGGTAGGAGGCATCGATGTAGGGCTTAAGCTCCGTTACGATAAAGTTGAGATACCAGTCGGACAGCGGCTCACCGCCATACCGCATGATGAAGGTCTCCAGGGCCGGGCGGCGGCGCTTATGGGCCAGCGGCTTTTGGGGCATGTATTCCAGGATACGCTTGGGGGTATTCCAGATGCCCACAGCGATCACCTCCCCAATTACACCCTCGTCGGCCTGTTGGGTCAGGGTTTCATCTACCCCCCAATCGATCCCGCTGAAGGACAGGCCAGGGTCGAACAAATTTTGGCCATCGTGCATGTAAAGTACTGGATACCGACGGTCCGTGTGTTCGGTATAGGAAGCCGGGAGCCAAACCTCAACCGTCCGGTCATCGACCCAATCCGACGGAAAGGCTTCAAAACGCTCCAGACGCCCCTGAAACACCTTATCACTCACGGCAACGACCGGCTCAGGCTGGAGCAAACCGCTGCTTTTTGCTAGAGACATAAAGGGAGAGGGTTGGCGTGGACACATGCCAATATCGGAAGGTTACGATTTCGCATACATGCGAATTCCATGAATCAGGGGCGGGGCTGGAATCGACCAACGGGCACCGGGGTATAAGCCGCCTGATGCACCAAGCGCACATCTTCTCATACCATCATGACCATACTCTGCCTCGCCAGCTATTATAAGGGCGAACGCTTCCTCATTCAAGCCAAACGACAGGGCTGCACCGTGCTGCTGCTCACCTCCCAGGACCTCCAGCATGAACCCTGGCCGTGGGATAGCATCGACGAGGTGTTTTACATGCCTTATGCAGCCGATGAATGGGACATCAAAGCGATGACACATGCCGTCAGCTATGTGGCCCGGTCTCGCAACATCGAACGCATCGTGGCGCTGGACGATTTCGACCTGGAAAAAGCCTCACTCCTCCGGGAACATCTCCGTGTACCCGGCATGGGCGAAACCCGCACCCGGTTTTTCCGCGATAAACTCGCCATGCGGATGCAAGCCCGCGACAATGACGTGCTGGTGCCAGACTTTGTGCATGTACTCAACTACGACAAGGTTCGTGCGTTTATGGCCACCGTGCCCGGCCCCTGGGTTCTGAAGCCCCGCTCGGCTGCCTCGGCCATCGGCATCATTAAAATCCATCAGCCGGACGACCTCTGGCCCATCCTTGATGAACTGGGTGACGAACAATCCTACTACGTCCTGGAAGCCTTCGTGCCAGGAGACGTGTACCACGTGGACGGCATTGCCGATGGCGATGAAGTGATCTTCTCCCGCGTGCACAAATACGCGGACCCGCCCATGAAAACCTCCCACGAAGGGGGCGTCTTCTGTACACACAGCACCCCCTATGGCAGCCCGGACGAAGTGGCCCTGCAAGCCCTGAACAAGAAGGTCATGACGGCGTTCGGCCTGCGCCGGGGCGTGATGCATACCGAGTTCATCAAAGCCCATGAAGATGGTCGGTTTTACTTCCTGGAAACGGCGGCACGTGTTGGCGGGGCACACATCGCCGAAACCCTGGAAGCCTCCAGCGGCATCAACCTATGGGCCGAATGGGCACACCTCGAAAGCATACCGCTGGACGAACCCTACACCTTGCCCGAGATCAAAACGGAATATTCCGGCATCGTCGTCTCCCTGGCTCGCCAGGAACATCCGGATACCTCGGCCTACGATGATCCGGAAATCGTGTGGCGGCTCAATAAGCGGCACCACGCCGGCCTGATCGTCCATTCACCCAACTATGACCGGGTACAAACGCTGCTCAACCACTACATGACCCGCTTTCAGGAGGACTTCATGGCTGTACAACCGGCCCCGGATAAACCCACCCACTGATGGTCCATGTGGAAGGATAATTACCCCGGCCTTCGTTTTGTCCTCTGCCGTTTACACCTTAAGTTCGGGTTTCGTTAGATATCCCGTACCCAACGTAACCCGATGAGCAAAGGATTTTCGCGATTCCTGCACGTATCTGGCCTGATCGGCCTGTTGGCGTGTATACCCGCCGTGGCATACGCCCAAACGTCCACCATCCGCGGATTTATCGAGGACGCCACTGACGGCCAGCGCATGCAAGGCGTCAACGTGACGCTCCGCAATGCCGATGGGGCCTTCTATGGTTCAGCTACGGACCGAGACGGCTACTACAGCATCACCCGGATTCCGCCTGGGACCTACACCTTCAGGGCAACCTTCATCGGCTACGAAGAACACGTTGAGGAAATCCGCCTCACCACACAGGAACTGACCGTTCGCAACGTGGAACTGGCCGAGGTAGCCTTTGAAGGGGAAGAGGTCGTGATCGAAGCCGAGCGCGAAGGGGCCGCCGGGATGGATGTGGCCGGTTTGAACACCGTCCGTTCTGCAGAGATTGAGCGCATCCCGACCGCCGGCCTCAGCCCAGACCTCGCCAATTATCTGCAAACCCAATCCGGCTTTGTGGCCGTCGGAGACCGGGGCGGGCAGCTTTTTGTGCGCGGGGGTACACCCACCCAGAACCTGTCCCTCATCGACGGCATTCCGCTGTACCAGCCGTTCCACGTGATCGGGTTTTATTCGGCCTTCCCGGCAGACATCATCCACAGCAGCGACATTTATGCCGGGGGCTTCGGGGCCCGGTACGGCAACCGCATCTCATCGGTATTGGACGTCTCGACCCGCACGGGCAACAACAAACGCTTTGGGGGGTCGGCCTCGGTAGACCCATTCCTGGCAACGGTTCGGCTGGAAGGCCCCATCGTACCAGACAGGGCGTCCTTCCTCGTCTCTGCCCGTCAATCCATCATCGAAGATACCGCGCCAGACTTGCTGAGCCGTGAACTGCCCTACCTGTTCTGGGATCGCTTCGGAAAATTCAACGCCACCCTGAACGAACGCGCCAGCATGTCCTTCACGGCCCTGCAAACCTACGACCGGGGCAATCTCTCCGGCCTGGAAGAAGTGGACCTGGATGACGTGGATGCCTCAGCCCTGAACTCGGACGATGACCAGGTGGTATGGGACAATGAGGCCTACGGGTCGCGCTTTTTGTACGTCCCCAATAGCTACCCCATCTTGGGCGAAGTGCTGTTTTCCTATTCACGCCTGGAAAACCAGTTCGGCCCCTCGGATGCCCCCGAACGCACCTCGGCCGTACGGACCATCAACGCAAACGCTTCGGTCACCTATCTGCTGGGCGACACCGAATTTGATGCCGGGGTGTTCGTGCGCAACATCAAACTCGAATACAACCTCGGTGGGCTGTTTCAGGGGCTGGATGAAGGCCGGGAGTTTCTGACGGAGGCCGGGACCTTCTTCGATTCCTCCATCCCGCTCAGCAACAAACTGATTCTGCGGCCCGGCGTCCGGTTTACCTCGTTCCGGGGCACCGGCACCATTGAACCCCGTGCGCGGCTGGTCTTCCGGCCCGGCGGCCCGACCGGCAAACACCAATTGAGCGCCGCCTGGGGCATTTACAAACAGGACTTTGCCGGCCTCAGTGACCGACGGGATGCGGGCGATGTATTCACGGCCTGGGTCTCCTCCCCCACCGGGGCCGACGTGCCAAGTGCCATGCATACCATCGTTGGCTATGAAGTTGAGCCGGTGCGCGGCCTCAATCTTAGTGTAGAAGGGTTCTACAAAAACCTGTCCGACCTGCTCGTCCCCGAGTGGACCTCCTTCCCGCGCTTCACGACCGGCCTGCAACCCGCCGACGGCTCGGTACGCGGTATCGATGCCAAGGTGGAAATCAATACGCCCGCGTTTTACGGCTTCGTCAGCTATGGGCTTTCGGAAGTGGACTACAACGCCAAGCAGGAATCCCTCGCGATCTGGTACGGCACAGATGAACTGACATACAACCCGCCCCATGACCGCCGCCATTCCTTGAATGTGGTCGGCGAGCTTTCGGTTTTTGATTTTGACCTGAGCGTACGCTGGCAACTCGGCACCGGTTTGCCGTTTAGCCAATCGGCCGGGTTCGACACGTTCGTCTTGCTCGACTCGCTCGTGAACGTCACGGAAGTCCCTGGAGATGCCCGCGTCCTCTACGCCGATCCCTACGGGGGCCGGTTGCCCACGTATCACCGGCTGGACGTCTCGCTGGAACGGAGCTTTCAACTGCATCCCAAAGCCCATGCAACCCTGCAGGCCGGGATCATCAATGCCTATGACCGGCGCAACCTGTTCTACCTGGACATCTTTACCCTGCGCCGTATCAACCAGTTGCCGATCATCCCCTCGTTCGGCTTCAAAATAGATTTTAAGTAGTGTCGCACTCCGCACCCCGCACTCCGCACTTACTCATTTGGACCTTCCTCCTGAGCTTAACCCTCATGGGTTGTGAGGAAACCGTCGAGCCGTTTACCAACACGGACCGTTACTTCACCATCTACGGATTTTTGGACCCGTCGGTAGACGTACAATACCTCCGCGTCACACCGATTCGGCAACTCGTGGACCCGCCGCCGCCCGGCCCGATTGATGCCGAAGTCATGATTACCGAATTGGAAACCGGGCGCACCATCGCCTGGGAAGACTCCCTGATTACCTTCGAGGATGGGACGTCAGGACACGTTTTCTTAGGCCGGTTCCGGCCATTGCACAGCTACACGTACCGCATAGAAGTCCAGCGCTCCGACGGCATCATTACCTCTGCCGAAACCCAGGTGCCGCCGTTTATCCAGGCGGACGTAAGTACCCCCTCCACCTCAACCCTGGGCAATGGCATTGTGCGGGTGCGGCAACAGGTAGACTGGAATGGCATCGACTTCACCCCCTTCCGTATTCAGGTGTGGTACCGGTTCGGGGGCATTCAGCCGGGGAGTGCCTTTCGGGATGTGCCGGTGACCTATTCGGACGAAAGCCTGGGCCGTTTTGATGAGAACCGCTGGACCATCACCGTGGACCTGACCGAAGACCAGAACTTCTTGCGGGAAGAACTCGGCTTCCCCGGAAATCAGGCGTTTCCGCTTATCCTCTATGGCATCGGGATGCAAGTGACCGTGCCCGATGCCCAGTGGCGGCCCCCCAACGACGTATTCGATCCCGAAATCCTGATCCAGCCGGGTACGCTGTCCAATGTAGACAAGGGTTTTGGGTTCTTCGGCTCCGTGGCCCAACTCAATGCTGAATGGACGCTCTCCGAGGAAACCGCACGCTTGCTCGGTTACCCCTACCCCCGGCAACCCGCCGAATAGCTACTCAACGCGGTAGAGGGTGGTGGTGGGTGAGCCGCCGATGAGGCCGGTGGTGAAGATGTCGAGCTTGCCGTTGCTGCCGTAGTCGAACCACATCGCATTGCCAAGGATGACACCGGCCACTTCGCCCACTTGCCGAAACGTACCGGCCTCATTTTCGAACACTTTGGCTTTGACTGAAGCGGCATCCAGAATGTCTTCCGGCCCGACCAGTAATACGTCCAGGTCTCCATCCACATCATAGTCTCCCCAACTGGCGGTGCCGTTGGCGAGGCCAGGCAGGCGCACATCGGCCTGGGTAAACTGGCCGCCGTCATTCTGGTAGATGCGGGTTACCCCCTGTACGATGGTGGGCGCGAAGACGCCACCGGAAATGAGCAGGTCGAGATCGTTGTCAAGGTCATAATCGCCCCAGGCGGCGGTGCCATAGAACACGCCGGGAAGGTCTGCGTCGATGTCCATCAGGATCCCGTCGTCATTGCGGAAGACTTTGGTAATGGGGCCTTCAGTGGAGACCCCGCTTAACGCGAGGTCCAGGTCCCCATCTCCATCGTAATCTCCCCAATCCAGCGAGCCTTTTTCAACGCCGGGCAAGTCCATGCCGGTATCGACAAACCGGCCACCCGTGCTCTCGTATACCCGCGTGACACGTTCGGTACCGGTAAATCCGGCCAGGGCGAGATCCGGGTCCCCATCCCCGTCATAATCTCCCCAGTCTAGCGCACTGTTGTACACGTCGATAAGGTCGCTGCTTACATCGGGTTGTTCGAGAAAGGCCCCGGCATCATTGGTGTAGATCTTGGTGAGCGGCTGAAACGGCGCGGTCAGGGAAAGGCTACCGGTCAGGATGACGTCCAGGTCCCCGTCGTTGTTATAATCGACCCAACGGCCTGCGCCCAGCCAAACGCCGTCCAGCAAGGCGGCTGTTACATCGGAATACACAGCGGTGCGAAACACCCGGCCCGTTTGCGGGCTGATGGTCTGGTCTTCGCGTTCGTAGCGATAAACTTTGCCCCAGAGACGGGTATCCGACGCGCCGGTCAGGAGCACATCAAGGTCGCCGTCGTTGTCAAAATCTGCGGCATCAAGTGCGCCGAGGAAAACGTTCGAGATGCCCGGCGTTGGCACCAGCCGATAGTCGGCTTCCGGTACCTGGGCCCAGGCCGGTATGCTCCAAAGCATGAGCACCACGCATATCCCCAAAAGCCGTTTATACATGACTGTCAACATACCTTAATCAACCCGCATCATTTTTTTGGTGAGCACCGTCGGACCGGCTTTCAATTCATAGAGGTACAGTCCGCTGCTCACCGGCGTACCCTCGGCACCTGCACCGGACCAGTAGACGGTGTGGGCACCTGCGGCCTGTACTTCATCGACCAGGAGATGCACCAACTCGCCCAACACCGTGTAGATGCGCAGTTGCACCGGTTGTGATTGGTCCAGTGTGTACGTCAGGGTGGTGCCGGATGTAAAGGGATTGGGGTAATTGGCAGACAAAAGTACCTGGGCAGGGCGTTCATCTTCGACGGTCACTGCCGTGGTTTCAATCTCGAAGGCACCGCCTGTTACAAACGGCGAGCCCACGTAGGCCCCGTTCACGGCCTGGACCTGCCAGTAATAAGTCCCCGGCTCCAGGTTGTGGAGCGTCCATGTGGTGTTGCCCTGCGCATTACCGGGGGCCAGTACATACCGCTGCCCCGTGGTTGGGTCGGCCTGGGCGGCGAGAACGTCGGTACCGCCGGGTGTGGTGCCCACCTGTACATTGAACGTTAGCGTAGCGGCTGTAGCCGACGCCCAGGTAAGCGTGGCGGTACGGCTCGTTACGGTGGCTTGTGGTTGCGCAGGGGCAGCCGGGACAAAATCCGTCGGCGAGCGGTCATTGCGGTAGAGGTGTGCGGCCGGAACGCTGTTTTGTTCGTCCGGGGCATCCTCCGGCACAAGCCCGGCGGTACGTCCGATGACGATCAGGTCAAGGTCGCCGTCGCCGTCATAATCTCCCCAACTTCCGTTGCCGAGGATCACGCCGACGAGCAATGCGTGTTCTTCAAAAGCGGTACCGCCCTGGTTCTGGTACACCCGCGCGCTGTACCGGCCAAAGGGCTGGTCTGCGCCGAGTAGAAGGACATCGAGGTTGTCATCCCCGTTGTAATCGCCCCACCGGGCGGTACCGGCCAGTAGCCCCTTCAACCCAAAATCCACTCGTGAGAAAGAGGAACCATCGTTGCGGTAGACGAACGACGCACCATCCAGAACAAAGGTACTGGACCCGCCACCACTGAGGAGCAGGTCGAGGTCACCATCCCGGTCATAATCCCCCCAATCGCCTGCGCTAAATCCGAGGGCCGGCAAATTGAGTTCGGCGTCGGCGAAGGGGCGGCCGTCGCCGGTACCGGCTCCTGAACCCGCATTGCGGTACACGGCTGTGGTGAAGCCCTCCGATCCAAAACCAGTCAGGAGGATATCAAGATCACCATCGCTGTCATAATCCCCCCACTGGGCTTCTCCGAAGGTAATGCCGGGAAAGGAGGTATCGATTTCGATGAAGTCTGTGCCGGACCCCGATCCGGCATTGGCATACAGCACGGTGCGGGCGGCGTAGGGTAGATCGGAGGAGGGGCTGCCGGTAAGCAGCAGATCCTGGTCACCATCGTTGTCATAATCCCCCCACGCGGCAGAGCCGCTATGGAGGTCAACAAAGGGCGCGTCCACCGGGACAAAGGTGCCGTTGTCGTTTTGGTAGAGTTGGGTAAGGGGTGCGTAGGGGGCTTCGCGGGTGGTACTCCCGGCGAGGAGCAGATCCAGGTCGCCGTCGTTGTCATAATCACCCCACGCGGCGGCGGCAAAGCTAACAGGGGTAAGATCGGCTTCGGTATCGGCGAACTGGCCGGTACCCGTGTTACGGTACAACCGAGCTTCGAGCCCCAGGGTGGCGGCCCCAGTAATGAGCAGGTCATAATCCCCATCCTGGTCATAATCCCCCCAGGTAACAGCACCGGCTTGCACCGGCTCCAGGGCCTGCTCGACCAAGGTGAAAGAGAACGGTTGCGCAGCGGCCCCACCGCAGAGGGCCATCATGCAGCCCAAACACATCAGCCGAAGCACAAGCCTGTATCGTACCATAAAACATCCGGTTAGAACGGATTGAAAAAACATACCGGCGCAAACTAGGAAAAAATGAACACGCTGAAAAAGGTACTTCACCGCGTACCATACCCAATCGGACAGATTCCGTGTGAATATGAGCCGGGCCGTGGGCATAAAAAAGCCTGGTCCACCACAAACCAGGCTTTTTATTCACCACTTAGAGAGATTCGCAAAGCGGAAGTGCAGTATGAGAAGTGTTTGTACCCTATAAACGCAACAAACAAGCCCAAAAGTATCCACCTTCTACAAAAAAAAATCCACACCCGCCCCCCAAACAACAACCCAAATCACAAATTAACAATCACCTATCACCAATAATAAATTAAATCCCTCTCCTGTTCTTTGCCCAACTTTATTGCGGCTTTGGCGTAGTTTGGGGGCCGTTTGTCGTCAAAACTAGACCCTTGTATCCATTCTGATGAACACCTTCGACCGTATTCTCGTCACGGCAGCCCTGCCGTATGCCAACGGCCCGATTCACATCGGGCACCTGGCCGGCGCGTACCTCCCGGCCGATTTGTACTGCCGCTACCTGCGCCTGAAAGGCAAAGATGTGGTCTTTATCTGTGGCTCCGACGAACATGGTGTTCCGATCATGCTCCGGGCGCGGAATGAGGGGGTTTCCCCCCAAGAAATCGCGGACCGGTACCACGCGATGATCGAGGAAGATTTTGCCGGATTCAAGATTGCGTTCGACTACTATGGCCGTACCAGCGCACAGATCCACCATGAGACCAGTCAGGATTTCTTCCGGGCGCTAGACGCGAAAGGCATCTTTACTAAAAAGACGGAATCGCAACTTTTCGACCCGGAGGCCTGCCTTTTTCTGGCCGACCGGTTCGTACGCGGCACCTGCCCGAATTGCGGGTTTGAAGACGCCTATGGAGACCAGTGTGAAAACTGCGGCACGGCCCTGAGCCCGTCTGAACTCATCAACCCACGGAGTGCCATCACCCATGCCACACCAGTCATGAAAGACACCACCCATTGGTATCTGCCGATGGGCGACCTTCAACCCCAACTGGAAACCTGGATCAACAGCCACCCTGAATGGAAGCCGAACGTGCTGGGCCAGGTAAAGAGTTGGTTCAAGGACGGACTACGGGACCGGTCCATGACGCGGGACCTGCCCTGGGGCATTGAAATCCCGACAGATGTGGCTGAACGGGCCGGGGTAGATGCGCATGGTAAGGTAATGTACGTCTGGTTCGATGCCCCCATCGGCTACATCTCGGCCACCAAGACCTGGGCCGAGCAACAAGGAGATCCAGACCGCTGGAAAGCCTACTGGCAGGACGAAAAATCCCGGCTGATCCACTTCATTGGCAAGGACAACATCGTCTTCCATTGCCTCATCTTCCCGTCCATGCTGATGAGCCACGGGCAATACGTCCTGCCGGATCAGGTACCGGCCAACGAGTTCCTGAACATCGAAGGGCAAAAACTCTCGACCAGCCGAAACTGGGCGGTCTGGCTACAGGACTATCTGGCAGATTTCCCGCCGGATCTGCTGCGGTACGCCCTGGCCACCATGCTCCCGGAAACCAAGGATGCCGACTTTAGCTGGCATGATTTCCAGGCGCGGGTCAATTCTGAACTGGCCGATGTGCTGGGCAACTTCGTCAACCGCACGCTGACGTTTGCCGCCCGGTACTTTGACGGGGTGGTTCCGCCACTGTCCAATCCGAGTGCACTCGACCTCGACGTGCTGGCCCAACTGGCTGGCTTCCCGATGAAAATTGGTGCAGCGTATGAGGCGTTCCGGCTCCGCGAGGCCGTTTTTGAGACGATGGCCCTGGCCCGGCTGGGCAACAAATACTTCAACGATACGGCCCCATGGCACACCCGCAAAACCGACCTGGAAGCCTGTGGAAATACCATCCACGTCTCGCTCCAGCTGTGCGCCGCGCTGGGTATGCTGCTTAGCCCCGTCATGCCGGATGCTGCCGAAAAAATCCAGGCCATGCTCAACCAGACCGGCGTACGGTCCAGCGCACCCGGCCCAAAACCGGGGCAAGGACTTGGATGGGACGACGTCGGCAACGCGCTGCTTGATGCCGGTCATACACTGGGTACACCGGAAATCCTGTTTACCAAAATCGAGGATGCCGTGATTGAGGCGCAGGTCCAAAAGCTGGGGCAATTGCCCTCGGCCACGCCTGAACCGGACGCCCTGCCCTACGCCGACCTCAAGGACACGATCACCTACGACGATTTCGTCAAGCTGGACCTACGGGTGGCACACGTCAAGGATGCCGAGCGTGTGCCTAAAACAGACAAACTCTTGCGGCTGGAACTGGACCTGGGGTTTGAAGAACGGCAAATCCTGGCCGGCATTGCCCAACACGTAGACCCCGCCGATCTGGTCGGGGGCCGCGTGGTGGTGGTCGCCAACCTGAAGCCCCGCAAGATTCGGGGCCTGATGAGCGAAGGGATGGTCCTCTCCGCCGAAGATCGCGAAGGCCGCCTCGTGCCCGTCACGGCTGAGATTGAGCCCGGTTCGGTGGTGATGTGATCGTCCGCCGGTACCCGGCGGTGCGTGATGCGTGAACTTGATCCTTTGCGTTTTGCCAGGTATCCAAAGCATATGCCCGGTTTGACCGCGTATGCGGCCGAGACCTTTCGGGCCGTATTCACGCAACACGCATCACGCAATACTAAATATTAATCGCGTGGCCGTAGGCTTGCCGGGTGGCTTCCATCACGGCTTCGGAGAGCGTGGGATGGGGGTGCATGGCTTCCATCACTTCGTGGGCCGTGGTTTCCAGCTTCCGGGCGGTGACGGCTTCGGCGATCATCTCTGTGGCATCGTGCCCGATGATGTGGCAGCCGAGCCACTCGCCGTACTTGGCATCGTAGATGACCTTGACGAACCCTTCGGTGTGCCCGATGGCCGAGGCCTTGCCGGAGGCCGTGAACGGGAATTTCCCGACCTTCACTTCGTAGCCCGCTTCTTTGGCTTTGGCTTCCGTGTACCCGACTGAGGCAATTTGCGGCAGGCAGTAGGTACAACCGGGGATGTTGTTGTAGTCAATCGGCTCCGGGTTGAGGCCGGCAATTTTTTCGACACAGACGATGCCTTCATGGCTGGCCACGTGCGCCAACCAGGGCGGTCCGGCCACATCGCCGATGGCGTACACCTTGGGGACGTTGGTCCGGTAAAATTCGTCGACCTTGATCGCGCCGCGCTCATGGGTAATGCCCAGCGCTTCGAGACCCAGGTTCTCTACATTCCCGACCACGCCGACGGCAGACAAGACCTGATCCACCTTCACCGTCTCCATGCCTTTCTTGGTCTTGATGGACACGGTGCAACCACGGCCTTTGGTGTCCACAGACTCAACGGAGGCGCTGGTCATGAGGGTGATGCCCATTTTCTTATAGCTCCGGGCCAGGGCGCGGGAAACCTCAACGTCTTCAATCGGCACAATCCGGTCCATGAGTTCGACCACCGTTACTTCCGTGCCCATGTGATGGTAGAAGTAGGCAAATTCCACCCCGATGGCCCCGGCTCCGACGATGAGCAGTTTCTTGGGGGCCTTGGTTTGCAACATCGCCTCTTTGTAGGTGATGATTTTTTTGCCATCGACGGGCAGAGACGGCAACTCGCGGGCGCGGGCGCCGGTGGCCACAATGATATGATCCGCCTGGACCGTGGTGGCTTCCCCGACGGTTTCACCATCCATGTTTTCGGAGGGCTGCACGTCCATCTTACCACCGCCTTTCAGGGTGGCATGGCCGTAGATCACGTCAATCTTGTTCTTCTTCATGAGGAACTGGACCCCGTTGCTCATCTTGTTGGCCACGCCTCGGCTCCGGGCAATGACTTTATCGAAGAGCGGCTTGACGGTACCATCCAGGGCCAACCCATACTCGGCAAAGTGCTGCGCGTTGGCAGCCATTTCTGCACTTTTTAACAAGGCCTTGGTGGGGATACAGCCGATGTTGAGGCAAACGCCCCCCAGCTTGTTTTTCTCTATGATCGCGGTTTTGAGTCCCAATTGAGAGGCCCGAATGGCACATTCATAACCTCCAGGACCGGAACCGATGACGACAAGGTCGTATTTGGACTGAGCCATAATCTATAGCAATTGATGATTTTTGATTGGTGATTGGGCATTTATTATTTGGGATCGGCCCTAGTATAGTGGGGGGCTGAATGGTTGTCAATCGGCCCTGAAGAGAGGTGGAATAAACTTTCGAGAAAAAGCGCCAGCAAAAGTGTCATTGCGAACGCACGAAGCGCGTGTGGCAATCCCATTATGTCTTGCATACTTATGGGATTGCTTCGTCGGCTTCGCCTTCTCGCAATGAGCACGAAAAGAGAATTGCACCCATACTCTAGGTGCCGGAAATCACCACTTACCAATCATCAATCAAAAATCATCACCCTTCCAGCGGGGTCTGGGTTACTTCGTCGGACCATCCACTGCCCAGGGCATCGTAGAAATCGTCGGCGGTATCTTCTTCAGCCACGAGGGACGGTAGCGGGGCCGGTTCTGCATGGGGAGCCGTAAGCGCGGCTATGCCTTCGGGTGTGCCGGGTTGCGTAATGGCGGAATAGCGGGTATCGGCGTGTACTTCGCCCATTTCGGTCAGTTCATCATGGATCACCTTGACCAGTCCCGGATTGTAGGCGGACAGCTTGGCGATGAGGGCCTTGAGGGTTTCGGCGTTGAGGCCGTCCAGTACGGATTCCAGGGTGATAACTTCCCCCGAATCAGCGCCTTCTTGCAGGTAAGCCAGCGTGGCTGCAACAAGGTGTTTACACCAACCCGGTCCATCATACGGGCAATCGCAGGCTCCGTAGACCACTTCGCGCCCCTCGAAGGCCACCTGTAACCGATATGGCGTCACACGGCTACCCGCTACCCGGCCACGCAATTCATTGGTGTGCTCTTCAAGTTGGACGACGTTCCCTCCCCGCAGGCATTCTACGCCCTGCTGAAAGATACGGCGGCGGGTTTGACGCCGGATGTCGAGTTCATCAAATGAAAATCGCTTCATCGTCTTGCGCTTCGTACCTATTACGCGGACCATCGGATGTACGCCGGCTGACAAGTGTGGTCAAGAGTATCAGAAAGGCGGCACCGGCTTGCAGACTTGAGGCCCGAAGTCGGGTTCGCTACCTCCTATAGTCCTGACATGTTCCCCGGCTTGCTGAATCAAATGCAGGGACCTTTGGGCCGGCACCGTTTTTTGGTGTGGCCCCCTGTATGAAACCTCAATGGAATAAATCGGGTTCAAAGAGTATCTAATAGGGCAAATGTATTGTAATGAACATAACCCCCAGACTCATGCGTGGCCTGCTCTTCTTGTTGCCCCTGCTTATGGTCCTGGCAGCCTGCAGCAACATCACCCCCTTTGAACCGGATGGGAACGACCTCAAACTGAGCGAAAGCGGCATCGAAGGTCAGATCCTCCTCGGCCCGATTCGACCGGTGGTGCGGCTGGACGGCGGCCCCAACACGGCGCCGATGGTCGCGGAGGTTCAGGTACAGGATCCAAAGGACGATACCATGATTCAAACGTTTTCATCGGCCGAAGACGGGTCCTTCCGCGTGGTACTGGCCCCCGGTACCTACAAACTCATCCCGCAATCTTTTGCGCAATTGTATCCGCGTGCTTCGCCACAGGAAGTGGTGGTTGAAGCCGGCGTATTCACCCAGGTGACCATCGATTACGACTCCGGTATTCGCTAATTCCATCCCGGTTCGTACCTTTCGGGATGGCCGGTCTGTACATCCACATCCCTTTTGCAAGCCACCCCAGCGTCTGCCGGGAGGGCTACGTGGTTACCCCGCCCCTGCTGTTTGAGCCGTTCGTGGATGCCCTCCTCGCGGAGATGGAATATTATGCGGGCCGCTATGCCGCGCAAGCTACCATCGACACCGTCCTCATCAGCGGCGGTACCCCCTCGGTCTTGCCCCCCGAAGCCGTCCTTTGCATCCTGGAAGCCACGAATCGCTTGTTCTCGGTTTCGGCCACCCCGGAAATCTCCTTTGATGTTTCTCCGGCACACGGCACCGCTACGTACCTGAACATGCTGCAAGCAGCCGGGGTGAACCGGCTCAACCTGGACGTCCAATCGTTTTTTGAGGAAGACCTGCGCCGCCTGCACGTGCCCTATACCGCAGCGCAAGCCCGTGCGCTCCCGGCCCTGGTTCGGAAAGCTGGTTTCGAGGACTTTTCGGTGAACCTCGCCTTCGGTCTGCCCGGTCAACCCATTGAATACCAGGCGGCCAATCTGGAACGGATCGTAGAAGAGGCCGTGCCCCACCTCGCCACCTTTGGTCTGACGGAAACCGAGGCGGCGCTGTTGCGGCGCAATGCCGGGTTCACAGACGAGGAACTTTACCCCGAAGCCGATCCGGGCCGCCGGTATACCTTCGCGGTGAACTACCTCCAGAAACACGGCTACACACAGTACGAGCAGGCCCATTTTGCCCGGCCGGGCCAGCAATGCCGGCATTTTCGGGTGGCCTGGAACCATGAAAACATGCTCGGCTTCGGCCCGGCTGCCCACTCCCTGTGGTGCCAGGGACTACCGAACCCGGCCACTTACATCTGGTCCAACCTGCCGGACGTGGCCCGGTACCAGCGTATGATGCGGCAAGGGAAGTTGCCCATCGAAAACCGCTACATCACCACCCTCGACGCGCTGACGGAAGATTTCATCATGATGCAACTCCGCACCACCGAGGGCCTGAACCTGGACGACCTGGAGCACCGCTTCGGCTACGACCTCCTGCTGGAACGCATCGACGAACTGGCCCATCTGGAAGCGGAAGGCTACATCCACCCCATCCGAAACAGCCGCATCCGCCTCACCCCGACGGGTCGGTTTCAGGCAGGGCAAGCGCTGGAGGCATTGCTACCTTGAAGGTTCTGGGGGTTGGCTCACTGCGTTCGCGGGGGTTGACTCGCTCACGCTCGCGGTATCTCCGTCCCCAAACCACAGCCATCCATAAGCGAACCACCTTCCCGCAACGACCAAAGGGAGCCATTCCCACCGCTGAGCGAAACCCCCTGAATCCCTTTGCCTACACCAACGTATACGGCTGCTGACGTGGCAGCATCCTGCCCGACCCTTGATCTGATCCATTATCATGAAGCCTTTCGTTCTCCTGTGCTGCGTGGCCGGCCTCCTGAGTGCCTGCGGTAAACCTACCGACCGCCCCGCGCCACCAACCGTTTCCGTCGATAATCCCATCCCCTTTACCAAAGAAGGTGTGCTGGACTTCCTGCGGGATGACGGCTCCTTCATCACCTCCATCGACATCGAAGTGGCAGACTCTGACTCTGCCCGGACGCGCGGCCTGATGCAACGCACCGGCCTGCCCTCCAACAGCGGCATGCTGTTCATCTTTCAGCAGCAACGCACCCAAACCTTCTGGATGGCGAACACCCCGATTGCGCTCGACATGATCTTCGTCGACCAGGATTCGGTGATCGTGGACATCGCCAAATACGTCAGGCCCCAAAATCCGGAAACGACCGCCTCCAAGGCCCCGGCCATGTACGTCATCGAAGTCGTTGCCGGGTTCACCGATTCCCAGGGCATCACCGAAACCGACCGCGTGACGTGGTCCCGGATGGATTGATTTCGCCGAGGCCATCCATCCCGTATACCACATCCTTTTCAACGGGCGCGGAGGGGTCGGCCTTGTGCCGACCCTTCAACGGGAAATGGGGCAAAGCGGCACGGGTATAGCTCGTCACTCATGACGGCGGTCGGCCTTCGCCGACGACATGGCTTAAGAACACATACATTCCCGAATGCCGCGTCCATCTAACCCGTTGAAGGGCGACCACGAGGGTCGCCCCACCTTCATGTGGTTTAAGAACATTAACATCCCCTAATCCGCGTCCATCTAACCCGTTGAAGGGCGACCACGAGGGTCGCCCCACCTTCATGTGGTTTAAGAACTAGGCATTCCCAAATCAAAAAAGCCTCCGCTGCACGGGGCAGCGGAGGCTTAAAGCGCCGAGGCGCTAAAGCGGGATCAGGCAACCGGCTAACTACTTCACCAAGATCACCTTCTGGGTGTTGACGAAGGATTCGCCCGTCGAACGAATCAGGTAGGTACCACTCGGCAAGCTGGTCGACTGGAACGTCATCTGATGCCATTCCTGACCGGTCAGGACGCCCGAGAACACGGTGTGTACCCGCTGACCGAGCATGTTGTAGACGCCCACGTCTACTTGCTGGTCACTGGCAATCAACAGGCTGAAGTTGGTTTGCGGATTGAAAGGATTCGGGTAAGCTTCCGTAAGCAGGTAACCATCGGCGAGTTCGCGGGTCACCTCCACTTCATCGCTGTATTCAAAGGTGCCGTCGAAGTCGATTTGTTTGAGCCGGAAGACCTGATTGCCGAAGCCGACATCGGCCACCCGGAACCGGTAGTGTTGTTCTTCCTGCGTGGTGCCGGCCCCTTCGACGTAGCCGATGGCCTGGAATTCTCCATTGCCAGCCTTGTGTTCGATCTCGAAGCCGGCATTGTTTTCCTCCGTTGCCGTGACCCATTGCAGTTCGACAGTGTCGCCATCGAGGAGGCCGTCGAAGGAGACCAGTTCAACCGGCAGCGGGGTACCCGTTACGGTCAGTACCGGGGCTGTATCAACGGTGCCCGTGTCACCACCTTGATCGTCGGAAACATTGACGGTCCATACCCCGCGGGCAGAAGCCCCCTTGAAGGCACCCAGTCCCTGTTTGCCGTCTTCAGCAAGACCGCTCATCCCGGCAAACGTTGACATAGGATCCGGCGTTGGGGTATAAGATCCCCCAACGATGTAAGCATCCAAATCACTGATAGCTTCATCAAGGCAGTCATCTACTGTACCGTCGGCCCCTGAATCTGATATGGTGATGCGCATGTTGTTTGTGCCACAGCCGGAGCCACCATCCCCGTCATTGGGGCCATTGACGACGAGGGCCGTTGTGCCGCCACTGGGGTCGGTGATGGAGATTTTGAGGTCCCCCACCCAGGTGTGGGTGATGTCCACGTCCAGGGTCACGTCGGTGATGTTCGTCACGTCCGGAACGGTACACAGGATGTCCGTACCGGCAACGTCATTATCCGGAATGTCTAATGGATAGGTGCCGGCACACTGGGCCCAGGCGGCGGTGTTCAGACCGATGAGCATGCCGAAGGTGCATAGGAGGGTGGTAAGAAATTTTCTCATTGTGGGGAGCGTTAGGGTGAACGTAAAGGATGTGCGAGATGTACGCCGCTGCATCATTGTGGTGTGGAGGATGCAGACATTGGGCGCAGATTGCCCCCAATATAGGCCAAGTCGCAGGAAAATGTAAAGATATGATTAAGGAAAAATGATCCTGAGGCATCAAATGCCGTCCAGACTCCGGACCGGGCGGCCATTCCGGTAGTGCGTGAGGTTGGCGGCAAGGCGGCTTTCCAGATCGGGCCGGGCGGCCTGTTGCGCGGTGGCCAGCAGACGTTCCTGAATGGACACGGCCTCCTCAAACCGGCCCAGTTCGGCCAGCGCGAGGGCCAGCACCTCGGCGTTCTGAAAGGATTGGTTGGATGCGAGCAACGCTTGCGCGATGTCGTGTGCGCGGGTGCCGTCGCGCAGGGCATCAACCGGGCAGGCGGCCAGCATGCGGGCCAGCAGGTTCCCGATTTCGGGGTCGCCGGGGTGGGCGGCGTAGCCGGCTTCCAGGGCCGTAGAGACGGCTTCCCACTGCTGAGACCGCACCAGCGCCCAGGCTTGCCGGTAGCGGGCGGTGCGGTTTTGCGGGTCCAGGTCCACCACCCGTGCGTAGTGCAGTATGGCCTCGTTGTATTGGCCGAGCCGGAAGTGGGCATTGGCCATATTGAACAGCGCATCGCGGTAGTCGGGGTTTTGCTGCAGGGCGCGCTGGTAATACGGGATTGCGTCTGCATCCCGGCCTTGCTGGGCCAGCAGCGTCCCCATGCTGAACAGGGCCACCTCCCGCTCCGGGTTGAGCCGAAGGGCCTCTTCCAGGTGCCCCATCGCTTCGTCCCCCTGGTTCAGGGCTACGAGGGTAACGGCCAGGTTGGTGTGGATTTCGGCATTGTTCGAGTCTACCGCCATCGCCTGACGGTACGCCGCCAGCGCATCCGTGTACCGCTGTTCCAGATAGGCCCGATTGGCTTCCATTTTCAGGGCATGCGCCCCTGTGGCGAGGTCGTTCAGGCGGTCCATCAACGGATCGGCCAGCGGCGCTTGCGTGCGGCCCTGTTGTGCCAGAAGCTGCACCGCCTTTTCCCGGTTGCCCTGCGCCCGGTAGGCCATACCAAGGAGATAGTTGATTTGCGTGGCTTCCGGGGCCAGCCGCTTTGCGGTTTCCAGATGCGCCACCGCTTCATCATGCGCGTTACGGATCGACGCGATTTGCCCGAGGCCGACGTATATGCGCGGGCTGCTTTCATCCCGTTCCCGGGCCGCGTTCAACAACCGTTCGGCCTCATCCAGCCGGTTGGCCTCTGTGTAACGTTCGGCCAAGGCAATGTAGGTAGGCAGGTAGTCCGGGTTGAGCGCCAGGGCATCCTCGAACTGCTGCACGCTTTCTTCGGGACGGATCCCCTTGAGCAGATGCCCGAGGTAATAGGCCCACTCAAACGCCTCGGCATCCAGCGCACGGGCGTTCATAAAACTGACCCGGGCTGCTTCGTGGTAGTCCTGGTACGCCTGGTAGTGCTGCCCAAGCGCGCCGAAGAGACGGCTGAGCGTGGCCGGGTCGGGGTCCGGACGAGCCAGGGCGGTATCTACCGAATCCTGCATCGCCTGGAGCTGTTCCCGGACCCGGGGTTCCATAGGTTCGAAATCGGGCAAGGGAACCTCGGCTAGGGCAGATATCTCCTGAACCGGCGGAGCCTCTGTACAAGCCCGGCACCCGATCAACCCAATCAGGGCCAAAATCCACAACAACAGATAACCTTTGTTCATTGCACGCCGAGGGTCACGACCGGGGTTGACCGGTTCCTTTTTCGAGGGTGTAGTACGCCCCGACCGGATAGGCCGCACCGTCCCATTGTTCGCGGGTGCCGTCCGGCCAGCGGACGTCCAGGGTTTGCACCTGCGTCGCGTCCCCGAGGCCGAATAGGACGCGGAGGTCGTTGGACGAGCAATAGCTGGCCGCGGCCCGAACCCGGCGCGTAAGGGTGCGACCGTCAGGCAGGGTGGCGGTAACTTTTGCCCCGTCGGCATCCCGACCGTTGGGGAGTACCAGCCGCAGGCCCAACCAGGCATTGCGGTGGCCGATGTTGTTGATCAACAGGCGAGCCGGGCCGTTGTTGTTGTGCAGCAACACATCGGCATCGCCGTCGTTGTCCACATCGCCGAACGCGGCGCCTCGGCTGACTTCCTCCAGATCGAAGACCGGGCCGGCGCGTTCGGTCACGTCTTCAAACTGCCCTTCCCCCCGGTTGTGGAGCAGTTGGTTGATTTCCGTCAATGCAAATTCATCGTCTCCTTCGGCGAGCACCTTGTTAAGCACGACGGCCCCGTTGGCTACCAGTACATCCAGCCAGCCGTCGTTGTCATAATCCAATCCTGCGGTTCCGAATCCGGTGAAGCCCAGGCTGGGCATGCCGAGGCCCACTTCGGAGGTGGCATCCTCGAACAGCCCCTCGCCGAGGTTGCGGTAGAGGGTGTTGGTTTCCGTGGAGATGTGCGTCATGAAGAGGTCTTCGTCTCCGTCCCCGTCGAAGTCGGCGGCATCCACACCCATGCTGCCTTCGGGGTTGCCGTCCCGGTTCACGGCGGTGCCGCTCAACAGGGCCTCGTCCTGAAAGCGTCCGTCTTGCAGGTTCACCCAGAGCTGATTGGACAAGCCGTCGTTGGCAATGTAGACATCGGGCCACCCGTCATCGTTGAGGTCGGTTGTGATGACGCCAAGGGCGCCGCCATAGCTGCCTCCGATCTGGGCCTGGGCGGTTACGTCTTCGAAGGTCGGGCCGGTACCCGATCCCCCGTCTCCGCGGTTTCGGAAAAGCCGGTCCGGGAAGGGTTTATAACTCAGTGGGCCGCAGTAGTCGATGGTCCCGGCCGGGGTATAACAGTCCTTGTGGTTGATCAGGGAGTAGTTGATGTAGGTACCCACGTAGAGGTCGAGGAAGCCGTCGCGGTCGTAATCGACGAAGGCGGCACTGGTGTTCCAGCGCGGGTCTTCGGTGCCGCTGGCGGCGGTGATGTCGGTAAAGGTGGGGCCGTTCTCCGCCGCCACGTCGCCGTTGTTTCGGTAGAGCTGGTTCGATCCGAAATTGGTGAGGTAGAGGTCGAGGAAACCGTCGTTATCGATGTCTCCGACGGTCACCCCCATGCCGTACCCGGTGGCGTTGAGACCAGCGGCTTCGGTGACATCGGTAAAGTGCAGTGTACCCGTTTCGTTAAGGTCGTTGCGGTAGAGCCGGTCGCGCGGCGGTCCGGGGTCCTTCGGCGGGTGGAGCGGTGTGCCGTCGCCGAGCACGGCCCCCTGGACGAGGTAGGCGTCCAGGTCTCCGTCGTTGTCATAATCGAACAGGGCGACTCCTGCGCCGGTCATCTCGACCATGTACCGGCGGCCGGTCATGCCGTTGAAATGTACAAAGTCGATGCCCAGTGCTTGTGCCCGGTCCGTGAAGACGGTTTCGGTGGGGGCATCTTCAGGAGCGACCGGGGCATCGGGTTGCGAGCCACAGCCGACCCAGAAACTCAGGATGAAGAGCAGAAGTGATTTGGAACGCATCTATGTACAGTCACAAAAGTAATGAGGGCTGTCATCGCGAACCCTGCATCAAGCGCCGATAATCGGCGCTCAGGGTGTGGCGATCTTATTCCTTGACGTTACGCTCGAAATAAGATTGCCACGTCAGCCTGCTGCGCAGGCTTCCTCGCAATGACCCACCGTTTTGAATGTCATGTTCGCTGAGGCCGGCGCTGATCAAAGGCGGCAGTCAAGATACAACGCCTTTGGTCAAAGTCCACGGCGCAGCCATGAAAAAGCCTCCGCTGCGGAAGAGCAACGGAGGCCGAATGCGCCGGGGCGCTAAATGGGATCAGGCAACCCGTTTACTTCATCAAGATCACCTTCTGGGTGTTGACGAAGGATTCGCCCGTCGAACGAATCAGGTAGGTGCCGCTGGGCAGGCTGGTCGACTGGAACGTCATCTGGTGCCACTCCTGGCCCGTCAACACGCCTGAGAAAATGGTGTGGATCCGCTGCCCCAGCATGTTGTAGACACCGACGTCTACTTGCTGGTCTTTGGCGACCAACAGGCTGAAGTTCGTTTGCGGGTTGAACGGGTTCGGGTAGGCTTCGGCGAGCATGTAGCCGTTGGCGAGTTCACGGGTGACTTCCACATCGTGGCTATAGGCAAACGTGCCGTCGAAGTCGATTTGCTTGAGCCGGAAGCTGTGGTTGCCGAAGTCTACGTCCGCGACGCGGAAGGTGTAGTTTTGCTCTTCGCGTGTGGTGCCGGCACCTTCAACAAATGCGATGGTTTCAAAATCGCCATTTGCGGTTTTCTGTTCAATCTCGAAACCGGAGTTGTTGTCTTCGGTCGCCGTGACCCAGCGCAGTTCAACGGCATCGTTATCAAGAATGCCTTCGAAGGAAACCAGTTCAACCGGCAGGGGCGTGCCCGTTACCGTCAGCACTGGAGCCGAGTCAATCGTACCGGCATCACCGCCTGCGTCATCAGAGAAATCAAGCGTCCAGGCACCCATAGTGGACATACCCTTGAACGAACCAAGCGTTGTTTTCGGTTCGGCAACACCGGTCAGTCCGTCAAAGACAGCACCGATATCAACACCATTGTCCAGTACCGTTGTGTAGGTGCCGCCATCGGTATAGGCCGGGTTGGCAGAGCCGCCACCGTTATTACAGTCGGTGATATCACCATCGGTCCCTACGTCGGTAAGGGTAATACGCATATTGTTTTCCGCGCACTCGCCGGTGGTATTACTCAGATCTTCAAAAATGAGAACCGCAGGGCTGCCCGGAGGGGTAATGGAAAGTTCCAGGTCACCCACCCAAGTATGTGTGATGTCCACCGTCAGGGTTACATCGGAGATGTTGGATACGCCGGGGACGGTACAGGTAAAGCTGACGGGATTATTCTCATCATAGGTCCACGGAGGTCCCCCTGCAGGACCCACACACTGGGCCGAAGCTGTGGTGTTCAGGCCGACGAGCATCGCGAGGGTGCATACAACTGTGGTAAGTTGTTTTTTCATTGTGCTAGGTAAGTTTTAGGAAAAGGAGAAGGGAAAAATGCACGTATCCGCCCTGGCATGTGTGAGGCTGTTGTGGTGCTCATGCAGAAGGCATTGCGCAATACGTGCGCAATATTACAAAATGCGTAACAGAATGTAAAGGTTTGGTCAAGAAAAGTGCTGAAATAGTGAAATTGGAAATGCCTTTTTGCAGCAGATTGAATCTGCCGACCACGCCGAGACCAACCTGGGCCGGGGCGACCACGAGGGTCGCCCGTCCGGGACGTGCCCTTTTTCGATGGGCGCGATTGTCACGCCGCGTCCTTTTCAACGGGCGCACCCCGGAGGAGCCGGTCTTGTGCCGGCCCTTCAACGTTATAAGGGCCTTGGGCAACGCGCACGACAAATCTCGCGGTCGGCCTTCGCCGACGACATGGCTTAAGAACACATACATTCCCGAATGCCGCGTCCATCTAACCCGTTGAAGGGCGACCACGAGGGTCGCCCCGCCGGGTCGCACCCATCTCTTACGGACGCGGTTGTCCCTCGCTCATTTCAACGGTCGCATGTGCGCTGGCTTGGTTTTAAACGCCTTCCAGTCCGCGGGCGGGTTGCCGGTTTTGGTATCGGGTCAGGTTGGCTGCCATTCTTTCTTCAAGATCGGCCCGTCGGACTTGCTGCGCGGTAGCCAGTCCGCGCTCCTGTAGGGTTACGGCCTCGTCGAACCGGCCAATCTCGGCCAGGGCCATCGCGAGCACTTCGGCGTTGCGCAGGGAATTTTCAGTTGCCAAAAGTTGGAACTCCCCCGATATACCGGACACTTTAATAAGAGCCAAAATAAATATCGGAGGAGTACATGCCTAAACGACAAGACTACACCAAAGAATTCAAGCGCGAAGCCGTGCGTTTGGTTACTGAACAGGGGATGAGTGTTGGTGAGGTGGCTGATGATCTCGGCATTAATCGATCCAATATCAACCGGTGGAAACGTGAATATGAACGCGATGGCCAACATGCCTTTCCTGGCCATGGCCGAATGACGGAGAGTGAAGATGAAATACGTCAACTGCGCCGTGAACTGGCCCGCGTGAAGCAGGAGCGTGACATTTTAAAAAAAGCCGTGGGTATCTTCTCGCAGACCGGACCATGAAGTATAAGTTCATTGACAAATATCGAGACCAATATCCTGTCTCAACCATGTGTGCCGTGCTCCAAGTAGGCCGGAGCAGTTATTACGCGTGGAAACGGCGACCTGAGACGCAGCGAGCGCGAGAAGACCGGGTGTTATTGGTTCATATTCGCGCAGTCCATAAACAGAGTAAGCACAGATATGGTAGTCCTCGGATTCACAAGGCTTTAGGCAAAAAAGGTATCAGCTGTGGCCGAAAGCGAGTTGAACGCCTGATGCGCCAGAACGACATCAAAGCTAAGGGCCGACGACGCTTTAAGGCCACAACGGACTCAAAGCATGCGCATCCAGTGGCTCCAAATCTACTCAATCGTCAGTTTTCGGTTGAGGCCCCTAACACGGTTTGGGCTGGTGATATCAGCTTTATCCCGACCAAAGAGGGGTGGTTATACTTGGCTGTGGTACTGGATCTGTTTTCCAGGCGAGTCGTTGGTTGGTCACTGCAAACAACGCTTGCTCAAAGCCTGGTCTTGGATGCACTTGAGATGGCTATTGCTCGTCGGCAGCCGGGATCAGATCTACTGCATCACAGTGATCGTGGGAGTCAGTATGCGGCCCAGGCCTACCGGCAACTACTTGAAAAACATGACATGCGGGTTAGTATGAGCCGCAAGGGCAATTGCTGGGACAATGCGCCTGTTGAGAGTTTTTTCAAGACCTTGAAAGCTGAACTTCCCGAGGATCACGTATTCGAGAATCGGGTTCAGGCTAGAGCTGCCATCAGCGAATACCTTGAAGTGTTTTATAATTACGAGCGCATGCACTCAACACTGGATTATATGAGTCCTGTGGAGTACGAAACTATGCGCCGTGTTGCTTAACTTCGTGTCCAGAAAAACGGGGGAAGTCCACCTCAACCCAGGCCGGGCAACCCTTGAAACAACCTCAACCCAGGCCGGGCAACCCTTGTGATCGCCCTTCAACACTGAAACACACTTCACACATCCAGATATTTTTCAATGACCAAACCTTACCATCGATCGAGAATTTCCTCAATCATTAAAATCAAGTCGTGTTGATTGTGTCATTGGGTTGATCGTGTCGTCGGACCTGATCGACTTCTTGGTTTTATGTTGAGTGGTCTCAGTTCGATTTTACGGTCAGGGGCCATCACAAGGATCGCCCCGCCTGCTGGGGGTTGTTTTTAATGTAACGGCGGACTGTGAGGAGGTGGCGGTCGTCCCGGATAAGGCGATCCCAATAGTCTCGCTCCCAGAGCCTTCGGTTGAAAGGCTTCCATCCATGATGTCTGACCCCTTCAATGTACCGCACCGTTGTGATCGACTTGTACGCCTTGATCACATCGCCTAACCCCACTGGCCCTTCTTCAGTGAGCCAAATGATGCCATGAATATGGTTGGGCATCACCACAAAGGCGTCCAGCATAACCGTCGGGAAACGGGCCGGTAAGGCTAACCAGACCTCCCGAACCATCTGGCCAGCTGGATTTAGCACCATCTTTTGCTTCCTGATCAGGCCAAAGAGTGGCCGATGATCCTGCAAACCGGTCGTCACGAAGTATGCACCGGTTTTACGATTGTCATATCTCGAATTTCGCAACACCTTTCTGCGCCGCGCCGAAGGCTTGGGGTCCTGTTTCATACCTTCAAAGACCCCCGGCCGAATCACAGACATAACCCCCCTCCACAAAAAACCCTTGAAACGGCCCGCACAAGCATTTCGTTAGACCGGCTATGGAAGTCCCACCCCATAGCACTACCAGCCGCACCTCGCTCAAAACCCTGGACCTGCAAGGCCTCGAAGCCTACGTCCAATCCATCGGGCAGCCCCGCTTCCGGGGGCGGCAACTGTTCCAGTGGATCTTTGGCAAAGGGGCTATCCGCTTCGAGGACATGACCAACCTCCCCAAGCGCCTGCGGACGCGCCTCTTGGAGACGGCCACCCTGGAAACCCTCACGCCCACCCTGCTGCAAACGGCCACGGACCAGACGGCCAAGGCCCTGCTCACGCTGCCCTCAGGACGCCAGATAGAAACGGTGCTGATTCCTGACGTTGACGAGGACGGCATCGCGCGGCGGCTGACGGTCTGCGTATCCAGTCAGGTGGGCTGTGCGTTGGGATGTACCTTTTGTGCCACTGCCAAGATGGGGTTTCAGAAAAATTTGAAGGCATGGGAAATCTATGACCAGGTACGATATATGGACCGGCTGGCCCACGAACGGTTCGGACGGGGCATCACCAACATTGTGTTTATGGGCATGGGCGAGCCGCTGATGAATTATGACGAAGTCCTCGGGGCCGTTGGGCTGCTCACCCACCCGGACGCGATGGGCCTCTCCCCCAGACGCATCACCGTATCGACCGTCGGCCTCGCCAAACGGATCAAACAACTCGCCGATGACAAGGCGAAGTTTAACCTCGCCATTTCCCTGCATGCCCCCACCGATGCCCAGCGCAGCGCCATCATGCCGGTCAACCGCTCGGCCCGGACGGACCTCGCGGCACTCAAGGAGGCCGTGCAACATTACTACAAGACCTTAAAAAAAACCATTACCTACGAGTATTGTACGCTCGAAGGCATCAACGATAGCGCCGAGGATGCCCGGCACCTCGCGGCCATCACCCGGTGGACACCGAGCAAGGTCAACCTGATCGTCTACAACCCCGTGGACGGCACCGGCTTTACCTCCACCAGCGAAACTGCCCTGAACCGGTTCATCCAACGCCTCGTGGCGCACCGCGTCACCGTCACCGTGCGCCGCAGCCGGGGGCAGGACATCGATGCCGCCTGCGGCCAACTCGCCGGTAAACAATAGTGATACGTATTACGTGTTGCGTGAACCCAAGCCCAGATGTTGCACCAGACCGAAAACCATAAACTCTAACCGAGTATTCGGTCTGTACATCTCAGCCAAAATCACGCAATACGCAACACACAACATGATAACACATGAATGCTCCCAACACGAAACGCAGATTACGTGCCCCCCTGATTGGCGTGGGCCTGGCCCTGGCCGTCCTGGCCGTCCTGTTGGTCTTCCAGCAAAACCTGCTCACCCCTACCTATGAAGTTACAGGCCGGGTGGCCGGCTTTGGCAACGATGCCCAGACCCTGATTATCGCCCACGAAGATATTCCCGGCTATATGCCTGCCATGACCATGCCGTTTACTGTCGAAGACCCCAACGACCGGGATGCCGTGGAGGTAGGCCAGGCGGTGTCCTTCACGTTGCACATCGAGCCCAATCGCTCCTGGATCACAGACCTCGCCGTTTTACCCGATGATGCCGTGCCTCCGCTGGAAAGCAGCCCCCTGGCGGATGCCGCACCGGATGCCATCACGATCCTTTCCGTCGGCGATGCCGTGCCGGACGTCCCTCTGATCAATCAAGACGGCACGCCGTTCCGATTGGCCGACTTCCAGGGCCAACGGGTCATCCTGACGTTCATCTACACCCGATGCCCCTTGCCCGACTTCTGCCCCCGCATGTCGCTACAGTTTCAGGCCCTTCAGGACCAACTGCCCCCCGGCACGGCCCATCTCCTGAGTATCAGCTTCGACCCGGAACATGATACCCCCGCTGTCCTTCAGAACTATGCCCAAGACTATACCGACGACACTTCAAACTGGACGTTTGCCACCGGCACCCTGCAAGATGTAGCCGCGCTGGCCGGGGCCTTCGGCGTGTTCTACGAAGCCGAAGGCAACACCTTCGACCACAACCTGACCACGGCGCTCATTGATGAGCACGGCCGGGTGGCTCATCTCTGGCGCGGTAACACGTGGCACCCCGCAGATGTGATGGCACAAATTGAAACCCCTGCTGCACCCTAGCCCATCGCCCACATACGATGCCTGGACCCATGCGCGTTATCTTGGGATGATGCCTCCATTCCGCTTTCTGCTTTTCATCTTCCTGCTCGCGCTGATCGGCGCGGTGCCCGTTCAGGCCCAGAAGCTGGTGCGGGGTGTGGTACAGGATGCCGCCACCGGCACGGCCCTCCCAACGGCCCAGATTCAGGTGGCCGGGACGATGCAGGGCACCATGACCAATGCCGATGGCGTGTTCGAACTCTACCTGGATCGGCTACCGGCTACGCTTCAGGTTCGCTACATCGGCTATACCTCTGCACAACTGGAGGTAACCATTGACACCCCGCTCAACGTTACCATCGCGCTGCCCCCTACCACCTATACCCTGGATACCGTGGAGGTCACGGACGAGGACCCGGCGGTCAATATCATGCGCCGCGTGATCGCCAAAAAGCAGGAATGGCGAGCGGGGTTGAAGGCTTACCGGGCCGAAGCCTACACCCGCTTCATGCTCTACCGCCGCGACGACCTCGTCCACATGCGCGAAACCATCTCCGAAGCCTACTGGAAACCCGATGGCGGCCCTCGGGAAGTGGTCATCGCCAAACGCCGCAAACCACCCCGCGCCAAAAATTTCAGGTTTGCCGGCCCTAGCCACGTCCCCAACTTTTATGACGACGACGTAGACCTGTTCGGCTTCACCTTCATGGGACCAACGCACCCCGATGCGCTGGAGGCCTACACCTTCCGCATGGGCGAAAACCAGATGCTGGACGACCGGTTGGTCTATGAAATCTACCTCTCCCCCCGCACCGCCCTGAACGCGACCTTTGCCGGGCGGCTGTTGATTCTAGCCGATGAATACGTCATCCTAGAAGCCCACCTCCGGCCCAACTGGTTTGCCCTGCGCCCCCCTCCGATTCTGAGTTGGCAGGTCTCCTATGCCCAACAGTTTGCGCCCACGCCCGAGCACTACTGGCTGCCGGTTGATCTTCGCCTCCAGGGGCAGGTGACGTTTGGCCGAACGGGTGTGTCCTATGCCCCGGCGCGGTTTGAGCAGTTGTCTCGCCTCACGCTGCACGTTCCCAACGTACCTGTCCCGGACTCTCTGTTTGCCAACAGCCGCCGGATTTATGAATTGCCGTTCTCCGAGGCCCGAACGCACCTGTTCCGGTGGAACCCCGGGATGGTCCCGCTAACGGCACGGGAAACAGCATCCATCGACAACATCCACCCCCGCCTGACGCTACGGGCGGCCTTCTGGCCCACGGGCTTGCTGTCCCAATACGCAGCCCTCCGGCTGGAAGAAGAACCCCCTGCTGGCCCTACCAAACGCGAACGAGGCCGCACCATCCTCTCCAGTATCCTCGGCTGGTACAACCGGGTCGATGGTTTACACCTCGGCGCACAGCGCGTGCTGGACCTCAACCCGAACCTGCTTGCCGAGGTAGGCGTCGGGTATGCCCTCGCCCGCGAAGCCCCTACAGCCCGCGCCACCCTGACTTACACGACGGGCGTGCCCAACGGCACCGAAACGCCCTCCGTCCGCGGTTTCCTGCAAGCAGGCTATGCCCGGGATGCCCGGCCCCGGTACCACTCGGCCACGTATTCCCGCGCTTTCAATACCCTCCCCACCTACCTCGGTTACGCGGACTATTTCGATTATTATGAAAATGAGCGGGCGTTCGTTGGGGCAGGACTACGGCTGGATGCCCTACGCACCGTGCTTTCTGTGCGAGGCCAGGCCGAGCACCACCGGGCCCTCACCAACCAGACAGATTTTGAAGGCTGGATTCTGGGTGATGGCCAGCGCGACAACCCGGCCATTCCAGAAGGAAAATTCCGTTCCGTGACGGCACGCCTGCACATCGGCGACCCGCCCGACTCGGCCATCCGGCCCGGTGCGCGCAGCCTGTGGATGGAGGTCGAACACAGCCCGAAAGAGGTGCTGAACAATGCCTTTTCCTTCACCCGGTATACAGCCGAGTTACGATGGGACGCGCCCACATTCTTCCGGCGGCGAACCTGGCCCAACGCGCTGTCGGTCCTCGTCCGTGCCGGGGCGGTCCGGGGGGATGCACCGCCGCAACGGTTCGGGGTGCTGGATGTGAGTATTGGAGCGTTCAAGCCCTTCGGGGCCTTCAAAACACGCCGGGGCCTGCCCTATGAAGGCAGCAGCCACCTGGGACTGTTCTGGACCCACGATTTTTCCACGGTGCCTTTTGAATGGCTCGGCCTGTGGACGCTGGCAGAGCGGGGCATCGGCCTGTCCATGCATGGAGGGCATGGCCGCACATGGACCTCGGACCCTGCCCGCGCCGCGTTAACTTATGCGCCCAACGTGCCAGACCGCTTCCATCACGAACTCGGCATCTCCCTGACGCACCTCTTCCATTTCCCCATCCAGGTCGATTTCACCTGGCGGCTGGACCAACCGGGGTTTTTCGTGGGATTGGGATGGATGAAAAGGTTGTAGGAGTGCGCCTCCGCACTTACAATTCCGGGATGCGGAAGATTTTGATCAGGTCGATGCGGTTGCTGGTGGCTTGCAAGATTTGAAAGCGGTAGCCTTCGATGAGGTGTTCGTCTTTGGGTTCGGGGATTACGCCCAGGTATTCGAGCAAGAAACCCGCCACGGTTTCATAATCCCCTTCCGGTAATTCCATCCCCCATTTTTCCTTCAACTCGTCAATTTCCGCCCGTCCGCTGACGACGTAGGTATTTTCGTCCAGTTGCCGCACCACGAATTCTTCCTGATCGTGCTCATCATGAATGTCTCCGGTGAGTTCTTCGATGAGGTCTTCAATGGTCACCAGCCCGGCGGTGCCGCCGTACTCGTCGATGACAATGGCGATGGACGTCCGCTCGGCCAGGAACTCCCGCATGAGGTCTTTGGACCGTTTGGTATCCGGCACATACCGCACTGGCCGGATCATATCCGCAATGCTCTGGGGGTCGTAAAACAGGTCGGAGGCGAAGATGACACCGGTAATGCGGTCAATGTTGTCCTCATAGACCGGCAGTTTGGAGTAGCCTGTGGCCTGGAACTCGGCGCGGACTTCGGCAATGGTGGCTGTATTTTCGACCGCTTCAATGTCTGTGCGGGGCACCATCGACTCTTTTACCCGAACGGTATCGAGTTCGAGTACATTGGTGAGCAGGGTGCTCTCGTCTTCGTCCAGTTCCAGCGTACCTCTTTCCTTGCTGTCTCGGATCATCACCTCAAAATCCCGGCGCAGAAATGCCTCGGCGGGTTTTTTGTGTTGGCCGGTCATCCGGATGAGCACGTTGGCAATCCACTCACAGAACCGCACCACATACCCCAGGGAACGGTGAAAAACCTTCAGCGGCGGAGCCAGTACGAAAATGGCCCGGCCCGCAAGTTGCTGGGCGATGGACTTGGGCAGAATCTCGCCGAAGATTAAAACCACCGTGGAGGCAATGAGCGTAACCAGCGTGAGTGCGGCCAGTTCGGCTCCGGTTTCTAACCCCAGCGTCTCCCGGCAGAAGACTTCAACTGGCCCCTCCAGATAAACCGCCATCAGGGTGGAATAGAGCACCAGGGCCAGGTTGTTGCCCACGAGGGTCGTGGTCAGCACGCTGGCTGGATCGGCGATGAACCCCTGGACGATGCGGCCTACCCGTCCGCCTTGCCGGGCGCGGGCTTCAGCCTTGAGCCGGTTGGCCGCCACAAAGGCAATTTCAGAGGCCGAAAAGAAGCCGCTGAACACCAGCATCACGACGATGATGACAACGTCCATTTATCGGCCTTCAAAGTGGGCAGGGCGGCGTTCCAAAAAGGCCGCGACGCCCTCCCTGAAGTCTGATGTGTCGCAGGCTTGTCCGAACAGGACGGCTTCGTGGTCCATCCCTTGCTGTTGGGGTTGATCCGCCGCATAGACAGCATTGAGCGAGAGGGCGACGGCGATGGGGGCTTTGCCGAGGATGGTCTGCATCAGGGCCTGCGCGGCGGGCATCAATTCTTCGGCGGGCACCACGCGGTTGACCAGGCCCATCTCATAGGCCCGCTGGGCGGTCACCATCTCTCCGGTCAGGATCATTTCCAGTGCCCGGCCCCGGCCCACAAGGCGGGGCAAACGTTGGGTACCGCCATAGCCGGGTACCACCCCAAGGTTGACTTCCGGCTGCCCAAAACGGGCATTTTCGGAGGCCACCCGTAAGTGGCAGGCCATGGCCAACTCGCAACCCCCACCAAGTGCAAAGCCATTGACGGCGGCAATGACCGGCTTGGACAGTTGTTCGAGTTGGGAAAAGACCGCCTGACCCCGTTGGGCAAAGGCGCGGCCCGTGGCCGCATCCAGGGTCGTAAACTGCTTGATGTCTGCCCCGGCGACAAAACTTTTGGGGCCAGCGCCCGTCACGATGACCCCGCGCACGGCATCGGTGGCAGCGATGTAAGCCACACACTGTGCCAGGTCGTCAATGACGGCGGTATTGAGGGCGTTGAGTTGTTTGGGCCGGTTGATGGTAAGCGTGGCTACGCCTTCGTCGCCAAGTTCAAACAGGACGGCCGAGAGGGTATCCGAAAGCATAGGTGTGCTGATTGGGGTTGATGTGGCCTCTATTCGCGTGTGCGATTGCGTGGATTCAGGGTCTCTGAATCCAGGTCTTCCGGTGCGTAGGTATCGATGTCGTCGAGGAGATCCGTGGGCGAAGAAAAGATTTCCTCGACTTCATCAACGGCCGCCTGGGTTGCCTCGACCTCCGTCAGGAGGGTTTCGAGCTGGAAAGTGATCTCGTCCGGGTTGCGCATCGTGAGCGATTGCTCATGGATGTATTTGGCGACGTCTTCGATGGTTTCGAGTTGGGCTTCGATAACGTCGAGGTTTTCATGCGTCTTCTTGAACTTCTGGAGTCGCTTTTCGAGTACATCCAGCCGACGTTTTTTGATGGCTTTCACCTTGGGCGGGTCATCCTCAATTTCGCGTCGGATGCTCTGGATGGACTGGACCACTTCGCGCTCACTGGTCGCGTGTGAAAACCGCTCGTAGCGTTCTTTGGCATTGAGCAGGTTGAGGTAAGATTCGAGCAGGCCGTCGAGTTTTTTGATGTGGCTGTCGAGCAGCCCTTGCGAGGCATAGCCGACCTTTTGGTAGTTGGCCTTGATGCTGTCTTCGAGCCGCCGGAGCCGGATGTACCGTTTCTGGTTTTGCTTGGTCAGTTGCCGGAAGAGTTCCTTTTCCGAAGGTGGTTTGCTCTTTTCGGCAGCGTGCTGTGCCCGGATGGCCCGGCGGAAACGTTCTTGCCGGGGCACCATCCCCAGGTAGAGCAATTCGGCAGCCATTGCAAACAAGGGTAGGATGGTATCCAAAGGAGCCGTCCCGATGGCAAAAAACGTGGTGGCCATCGCCGTAATGAGAAACACGAGGTTCCACGGGTTCAGGAAGGCTTCCTTGGTATAGTTAATGTCTTCTTTGCTCATGTGCCGTACATACCGTTCGGTATCGGGTGACGTGCCTGCTGGGTGGTGTTAGGCATCGGGGTCCTCGTCCTCTGCCTCGGGTGCGGACCTGCGACGGGCGCGGCCGATCGTCTTTTCGGCACGTGGGGTCTCCGGGATCTCGTCCTCTTCTTCATCGGGTTTCATCCGTCCGATGGTCTTTTCCGGTCCGGCTGGTTCCGGGTCTTCGTCTTCCTCATCCGATTCATCCAGGGCGCCCATCGACAGCTTCATTTGCCGAACCAGTTCGGCGGCTTTCTGGGCACGGAGGGTGGCCTCGTCTACCTCCGGTTCCAGTTCGGGGAGGTCTTCCTGCCCTTCCAGGGCCATGTCCAGGCGGACCTCCTGTTCGATGGTTTCCTGTTCGAGTTTGCCGAGCATTTCATCGTACGTATTGGATGTACCGGCAGCATCAATGTTCTGCATGGCCTCACGCAGCTTCTGCATACGTTGGGCCTCGTGCAACTTCCGCTTGATTTTTTTGAGGGCGCGGAGGTGCTCCTTTTCGGCTTGCTTGATGCGTTCGAACTCTTTGCGGTCCATAATTAGTTCGTCCGTTGCCGGCCCATGGTTTTCTGCTGGGTGCTTGATTCACGCTCGGCCGGAAGTTCAATTTCGGGTTCGGTTTCTGGGGCTTCTTCTTCCAGCATGCCCATTTCGAGTTTGAACTGTTTCACGAGTTCGGCAGCGCGGATGTCTTCGGCATCTTCCTCGATCTGCATGGCTTCGGTATCAACCGAGTCAAGCGCCATTTCCATGCGGGCTTCGTTTTTGGCCGTCTCCTCGTTGATGCGGGTGAGCATTTCATCGTGGGTCTGGTCGACGCCCGTTACTTCAAATTGCTCCAACGTATCGGCAACCTTGGCTTGCCACTTGGCCCGTTCGTGGGCGCGGAGGGCTTCCTTGGCCTCGTTGATCTTTTTCTCACGCTCGCGCATGAATACTTTCTTGACCTGCAGCGCCTTGTCGTAGGCCGCTTCGGCGTACTTGAGCTGCTCTTTCGTCCGGCCGTAGGCTTCTTTGGTTTTTTCGAGCTGAACGGCATAGCGCTGGGCAATGTCATCCCGCCCCGCCTGAATGCCGGCACGAATCTTTCGGGACAGTGCCTTGATTTCCAGGTCATACTTTTTGGCCTCTTTCTGAAGCAACACCACATTGGCTTTCACCGTTGCGATGTTCTCATTCATTTTCGGGATCTGATCATTGAGTTCCCGCATGTTTTGTTCGAGGATGAGGCGGGGGTCTTCAATGCTGGAGATCAAGCCTCCAAACAGAGATTTAAAGGCGCGAACAAATCGTTTCCACATAATGTAATGCTGGTCAGTGTTGTAGGAATGGGCGCGTGGGCGCAAGAGCCTTTGGGGCAAACGCATCCGACAGTCGGGAAATCCCAAGGTGTAAAATACGAACTCCGGGGTTTAAATACGGACTTCGCGTGATAAGTTCTTTAATATAGCGTCAACACGCCGTCGGCAAGCGGTTACTTTTGCTTCCAACCCCGGACGGTGTACCGGTCCATCAGTAGCGGTCTCGGGGTGGGCGGGTCATCCGAGAAGGAAAATGCGGCCAGAACGGCCTGTTCAAAATCCGGCAGGGCCTCCACCTTTCGGGTATGCAGACGGGCTAAAGGTTCACCGGGTTGCACCGCGTCTCCGGGTTTTTTCAAAAGGGTTATGCCTGCCGTTGGGTCCACGACCTCTTCCTTGCGCGTCCGGCCCGCCCCCATGCGGGTTGCCACCTGGCCAATGGCACGGGCATCCAGTGTTGCAACATAGGGTGCAACCTCCTGCGGGGCTGTCACTTCACCCACCGGCGCTGCGCCTTCCCGAAGTTCCGGTTGATCAAGCACCGAGGGGTCTCCGCCTTGCCGCTCCACCATCTCTGCGAAAAGGTCAAAAGCGGCCCCGGACTGGAGCACGGTTTTGGCCCGTACGAACCCGGCCGCCGGCGAGGCTTCAACCCCACCCAAATGGAGCATTTCGCCCGCCAACTGACAGGTGAGGGGCGTTACCTGGGGAATGGACGCTCCCTGAAGACAGCGAATGGCCTCGGCCGTCTCGGGCCAGTTCCCCACCCCATAGCCCAGTGGGGCATCCATATCGGTCAGCCACACAACGGTCGGTTTGCCGAAGGCTTCGGCAATGCGTACCAGGGTTTCGGCGAGGGTACGGGCTTCGGCTTCGGTCTGCATAAATGCCCCTCGGCCACACTTGACATCCAGGACGAGGGCATCAATACCTTCGGCCAGTTTTTTACTCATGATGGAGGCCGAGATCAGCGGGATGCTCTCCACGGTGCCGGTCACGTCACGCAAGGCATACAGTTTCCGATCCGCCGGTGCAATGGATGCCGTCTGGCCGATCATGACGAGGCCGAGGTCATCGAGTTGTGTGCGGTAGGTCTCAAGGTCCAGATTGGTCCGGAGTCCGGGAATGGCTTCCAACTTGTCGAGGGTGCCTCCGCTGTGGCCCAGGCTGCGCCCGGAGATCATGGGTACGGGTACCCCACAGGCCGCGACGAGCGGGGCAAGAACGAGCGAAATTTTATCGCCAACCCCGCCCGTCGAATGTTTATCAACCTTACGGCCTGCAATATCGGAGAGGTCGAGTACGGTGCCGGAGTGCAGCATGGCCCGCGTCAGCGCCGCTGACTCCTCGGCATTCATGCCGTTCAGGTACACGGCCATGAGGAATGCGCTCATCTGATAATCGGGCACAGTCCCGGCCGTGTAGGCTTGGATTAACGCATCAATGGTCCGGGCTGAAAGTGCATGCCCGTCCCGTTTAGTCAGAATACAATCGACAGGATTAAAGGCCGCCATAGGATGCTCTGCCTAACGAAAAAAGGGCCGCCGAATGGGCGTCCCTTTCTCGAAAATCGCACCGGGTCGGCTACTGCTTTTTGCCGTAGCGACGCCGGAATTTCTCAACACGGCCGGCCGTATCTACGTATTGGCGCTTGCCGGTGTAAAACGGATGGTTGGTCCGGTCCACATCAGAGACGTAGCTTTCAAGGTCCATCGTAGACCGCATGTCATAGCTCGAACCGTCGGCCAGCGTGACCTTGATCGTATTATACTTAGGATGGATGCCCTTCTTCATGGCGTAATCCGATTGGTTTGCTTGGTTGAAACAGCCTTTTAAAATAGAACGACGTGTATGCAATTGCAAAATAAATGCAGGCTGATCAATTATTTTGATGAAGACTTAATACTTGAACGGGGCTTGTCAGACTCGGCGAGGTGCTTCATGGCATACTGGGCCTTGACGTCTGCGGGGGTATGGGGATCTTCCATGCCGAAATTGGGTGGTGGTTTTTTGCCGTGGTAGACGGTACAGGTTCGGCTTTCATACATTTTTATCTGAACAACGCCGAGCCAGCTTGTGAGGCTGGTTTTTTTGCGAAACGAGCCGAGCCCAGGAAACAAGCCGATGCGCCGCCATTTGATGCGGGTCGGAGACCAGATTTCGAGGTGTATGGCCTCTGGTTTGAGGGAGAAGCGTGTGGCAATGGTGGTCCATTCATGCGCCCGAATTCGATATTCAGCCTTCCGTCGCATAAAAAATTAGTCACGTTATTTGAGATGAACTGCGGCAGGGACAGAACCGTTTGCTACCTGATGGATGGCTTCAGGTTCCCTTGTTACAACCTATTCGATTCCTGGTTCGAGGGTCCGCTTTAACAGGCCCTGTCTGCGAAAATAAATCATGGTCGTGTCCAGTGTGCCGTGGCGCATGCGTTGTTTCACTTCCTCAATCGGCATGCCGTCATTGAGCCAGATGAGCGGAGCCGTATGCGTCAGGCTATGTGGGGTAATACCGGGGCGTTTGAGTTCGGCAGATGTCAGGTGATGGTTAATCCGGCTTCGCACAGACCGGGTGTTGAGGCGCTCTCCCTCGGAGCGATGCCCATGGGACACAAACAGGGCATCCGTTGGGCGGATCCGGCCCCGGACATCCAGGTACAGCCGGATTTTATCCATCACGGGCGGATCAATCGGCACTTGCTGATCCTTCACCGTATGGCCCTTGCCCTGGACCCGCAGATGCCAGCCCAGGAGGGTTTGCTCCAGGTCCTCTACATCGGCACGGACGATCTCAATCTCACTCAGCCCTGCATAGAGCATGGTGTACATGATCGCAACGTCTCGCTTGCCAATCTCGCCGGAGGCATCTACGGATTCAAACAGCTTGGCGATGGCGTCTTCAGTCAACACCTTGCGGGAGTGAGAGCTAGGGCGGCGGTTGCCCTTGACGGCCTTGGCAGGGTTTTCAGTCAACAGCCCGATATCCATCAGGTACTGGCAAAACCGGCGCAGGGCTGTCAGGTAGGTGGATACGGATACCTGGTGTAAACCCCTGACTTCCATCAGGTATTTTTTGTAGGCTTCTACGTCCTTCGTCCGAAACAGAAACCGCCCGCGCTGCATGGGAAACCACCGCTTAAACTCATTCAGCGCACGCTGATAAGTACCGATGGTTTCCCGGCTCTTCTGGGCCAGGTATTCAGTCAAAAAGGCATCAATCCGTGCATGCAACTCCCCAAGCGTGAACTTGAGCGGCGGCCCAGGATCCTGCCGTTCAGTTGATGTAGACGGTGGTGAAACCTGCTTCGCCATGGCTGCACAGAGGGATGGTGCGGTGAGACAACCGATGAACGGTATCGTTCGCTTCCTCAATAACGGAAAAAAAACGTCGCCACGCAAGATGTGCGTGCCAGACCTGAACCGTACTGCCAGAATGTATTGCGTGATGCGTGAACCTGGCCCCTAAAGTCTTACCTGGTCGCGTACCTCATCTATATCCGAGTATTCGGCCAGCAACGACTGCGCCGCAATCACGCATCACGTTACAACACCTCGTCCGGGTCGACGGCTTCCAGGCTCTTCACCACAGCCTGCAGGAAGGACGACCCTATCGCACCGTCAATGATCCGGTGGTCGTACGTTAACGACAGGTACATCATGTGCCGGATGGCAATCACATCCCCAAGAACCGGGTCTTCAACCACAACGGGGCGCTTCTTAATGGCCCCGACGGCCAGAATCCCGACCTGCGGCTGGTTGATGATCGGCGTACCAATCAGTGAACCCAAAGAGCCGATGTTGGTCACGGTAAACGTCCCACCGGAAAGTTCATCCGGCTGAAGTTGTTTACTCCGGGCCCGATTGGCAAGATCGGAGGCCGCATGGGCCAGGCCGACCAGGTTTTTCGACCCGGCATTTCGGATGACCGGTACCACCAGTCCACGTTGCCCAATCGCTACGGCAATCCCGATGTGATAGTCCTTTTTAACCAGGATGCGCTTCTCCTCCACAGAGGAATTGAGCAGCGGATGATCCCGCAAGGCTTCAACGGCAGCCTGTACGAAAAACGGTGTAAAGGTCAGCTTGACGCCTTCACGGTCGAGAAATGCGGTTTTGTTGCGCTCGCGCATCCGGACCAGATGGGTGACATCGGCCTCGGCAAAAGAGGTCACATGGGCAGACGTAGCCAAAGACCGGGTCATGTGATCGGCTATGATCTGCCGCATCCGGTCCATCTCTATAATTTCGACGCGGCCGGAAGCCGCCGTAACCGGGGCCGCCGGTGGGCGCACAGGTACCACGGGGGTCGGTGTAGCTTTACGGTTTTTGAGATAGGCCAGTACGTCTTTTTTGGTCACCCGGCCTTCGTTTCCTGAACCGGCAATGGCTTCCAGTTCTTCCAGGGCCATGCCCTCTTTTTCGGCAATCGAACGAACCAATGGGGAATAGAATTGCCCACTGGTACCCCGGCGCGGAATCGGGCCAGCCGCTACGGCTGGCGGCGCTTCTTGCATCATGGCCCCGTCACCGGTGGGTCCGGTTGCAGGCTCAGGCGCAATGACCGGCGGAGCAGCCATCGCAGGCGCGGGGGGTTGTGCAGCCGGGGCCGGGACCACGGCGGCAGCTTCCGTTGTAATCCGGGCCAGGATGGTACCCACTTCCACCGTGTCACCTTCGGGCACCAGAATCTCGGCCAATACGCCAGCCGCTGGAGACGGTATCTCCGAGTCAACCTTGTCCGTGCCGATCTCCAGCAGCGTCTCATCCAATTCGATGGCATCGCCCGGCTGTTTGTGCCACGTCAACACCGTGCCTTCCATCACGCTCTCGCCCATCTTGGGCATCACAACATCAACGGCTGCACCGGACGCAGCCGCCGGAGCCGGGGCTTCAGGTACTGGAAGCGCTTCGGGTTCCGGTACAACAACCGGGGGTTCTGGCGCGGTTGCTACAGGGGTAACAGGTTCGGGTACAGGTGCCCCTTCCGTTACCTCGGTTTGGATGCGGGCAATGATGGTGCCCACTTCCACGGTTTCGCCTTCGGGCACCAGGATCTCGGCCAAAACACCAGCGGCTGGAGACGGGATCTCCGAGTCAACCTTGTCCGTGCCGATTTCCAGCAGCGTCTCATCCAATTCGATGGCATCGCCCGGCTGTTTGTGCCACGTCAACACCGTGCCTTCCATCACGCTCTCGCCCATCTTGGGCATCACAACGTCTATCTGTGCCATATCTATATACATTTATCGCAAGTTGCACGCGATCCGAATGAATTCACAACTTGAATTACGTTTTGGTATTTCTGCTTATTTAATCCCCCGGCACCTGACTATCCTGACCGTTTGCGGTCAGCCATACATTCAGGAAATCAAACGCCGTTGCCTGGCTGTCCATGTTAAAATCACCGAGGTCATAACCGGCCGGGCCGCCGTTGATCGGCAACCACGCATTCAGAAAATCAAAGGCCGTCACACTCCCGTCGATGGCCCCTTCACCGCCCCGCATACCAAAGACCCCACTGCCAAGATCCACCATTGGATTCACCCCGAAGGCTTTGTTCTGCCCCGTTGTGAAATCATAACTGTTCACGCCGTTGAAGACGATAGGATTCTTGCTCATGATCGAAAGGTGATTGCGGTGGCGCATCACCACATAATAGGAGCCGAGGGCCACATCGGCTGTTCGGAAACGGACCGCACTTACACCGTCCAAGGCCACCACTTTGCCGTCATTTTTTACAAATACCGGTTGGGTGTGTACCGCTGTAGCTGCACCGGTGCCGGTCCGCAGCTCAAGCAGCATCCAATCGACAATATTCGGGTGAAAGTCGAAGAAAAAGAGGCCATTGCCGGGGTCATTCAATACCCCTTCACCGCCATCGTAATCCAACGGTGTACCGTTAAAGACGCTCGCGCTATACGGCTGATCAAAGGGGAGAAACCCCCCGGAATTGAGGGCGGTAGACATGGTACCGCCTCCGGTGAGTGGCGTGACCGTGTAGGGTCCCTGCAAGAATACCTTGGCATCCAACCCGAAGATCCGCGTGGGCAAGGTCACCGAGGCGGCCCCTACAGCAATGCGGGGTTTTGTGGTTGCAGGTAACGCAGGCAAGGCGATCTGTACACCGGTATCGACGAGCACATCATAAATGTCGGTACGGGTGGCAGACGGCACCAGCGACTTGAGCGCGGCAAAGGCACCGGATACGTGCGGAGCCGAACCGGAACTGCCCCGCGTCGTGAACGTCGTGTTGCCGGGATAGGCCGAAGTGATGTACTCGCCCGGTGCCCAGAAATCCATGTTGCTCCAGTGATTTGTAAAAAACCCATCGCCCCAGGACACGGCATCGACAACCGTGTTGTTGCCATTGGCGGAGGAACCGTCTTCTGTAGAACCGACACCGTAGGCAAAGAACAGACACGCTGGAGGAGCCAATCCCCCTTGTCCATGATTCCCGGCCATACCGACGGCGGCAATGTCCAGCGAGACCACCGTGTTGACGGCGATACGGAGCGCATTCATCCCGGCTGCTCCGTCACAGTTGCTGGAGGACACACCAAAAGGATCCGGCCCTTCGGTCATGTCGAAGCTCATGTTCATGGCAGCGATCTTGTGCGAACCGGCGAGTACCGCCACCCGGTCCACAGCGGCCACAATGTCGCTGAACCGGGCCCAGGCGCAAGGCGTCGGGCGCGGGCTACAATCACCGGAGGAGGTAAACTTGGTAAAAATCTGCATCGGAATCAGGTTGGCATCCGGCGCCACGCCGCCGATGCTGCTGCCGTCGCCCACGGCAATGCCGGCCACCCACGTACCATGCCCGCACCCAACGATGCTCAGGGCACAATCATCTCCACTCCCCGATGCTGTAGAAGAGGATACGCCACCGGGGCAGAGCGATTCCTTGTTGGTGCCGTTGGTGCTGTAGCAGGCTTCGGCTACAATCTTGCCTGATGGACTGGAGAAGGCCGGGTGGCTGGTGTCTACACCGGTATCCAGCACGGCAACCGCCCATCCGCTTCCCCCGGCTCCGTTGGCGTGCGCAGTCGGCGCCCCGATCACCCCCATGCTCTCGGCGGTGCCTGGAATGGAACGTCCGTCGCCTTCGATGAAGGTCACGGTTGGATCGGCGGCGAGTTTGTCCAGTGCGGCCCGGTCCACGTTCAAGGCCATCGCGGGGATGGTCACGTACTGCCGGTGTACTTCAGCATTGAAACCCGAAAGGCGAGCCAGGATGTCGGCCTGCCCGTTGGCAATGGCTTGCCGCTGCGGCGCAATGCCCCACGGCCCCAGATGTCCTTCTTCCTTAAAGCCAGGCACATCGAACCCGACGATCACGGTGGTGGTGCCGTCCGTGTTCAACTTGTCGATGATGTAGTCATAGTTGGCCTGGGAAATGAACGTGTTCGTCTGGGCCAGGGTCAGGCCGGTGCTACAGACGATCAAACAAAACGAGAGGGAGAGGAATCGCTTCATGGTAGGAGAGGCATTAGGTATTCAAAGGGGTGCAGCGCAGCCGAGCGTGGCGCAGCAGAAACGGGAAAGCTATCCATGCCAACCGACATCGACAAATCCAACCGACATTTTTTTCATTTTTTCGCGACCCCATGCCGGCCTCCGGAACGCGATCTGTCATAAAAAAGGCCCGCCGGCAAACCGACGGGCACTTGTTTATACTGCTCAGACGCGGGCCTACTCAGATTCTTCGGCCGACGCTTTCTTTTCTTCCGAGGCGTCGTCTTTAGGCGGCTCTGCCTTGGGTTTCTTGGCGCGTTTGACCTTGAAGGACAACTCGGGGGCGTCCTTCTTCTTGTCGTGATCGACGGTGATGAGATCGCCTTCGCCGAGGTCGTTCGACAGGATCGACTCGGCCATGGGGTCTTCGACGTATTTCTGGATGGCCCGGCGCAGGGGGCGTGCCCCAAATTGTGCGTCGTAACCTTTCTCGACCAGGAAGTCTTTCGCGTTCTGCGAGAGCTTGATTTCGATGCCCAGGTCCTTGACCCGCTTGAACAGATCGACCACCATGATGTTGATGATCTTGTAGATGTGTTTTTTCTCCAGCGGATGGAAAACGATCACATCGTCGATCCGGTTCAGGAACTCCGGGTTGAAGACCCGCTTCAGGGCATCCTCGACGGTACTCTTCATCGAGGTGTAGTTGAAGTCTACGTTGTCGGTCTGGGAGAATCCGAAGCCTTTGCCCAGCTTTTGGAGGTCTCGCGCCCCGATGTTGCTGGTCATGATGATGATGGTGTTCCGGAAGTCTACCCGGCGGCCGAGGCCGTCGGTCAGGATGCCATCGTCCAGTACTTGCAGGAGGATGTTGAATACATCCGGGTGGGCTTTTTCGATTTCGTCGAGGAGGATCACGGAATAGGGCTTGCGGCGCACTTTTTCCGTGAGTTGCCCGCCTTCTTCGTAGCCGACATAGCCGGGAGGCGCGCCAACGAGGCGGCTCACCGAAAATTTCTCCATGTACTCGCTCATGTCGATGCGGATCAGGGCATCGACCGAGTCGAAGAGGTATTCCGTCAGAACTTTGGCGAGTTCGGTTTTCCCAACGCCGGTTGGCCCGAGGAAGATAAACGAGCCAATGGGCCGTTTGGGATCTTTCAGGCCGGCACGGGTACGCCGGATGGCTTTCGACAGTTTTTGAATGGGTTCATCCTGCCCGATCACGCGGCCCTGGAGGGCATCCTCCATCTTGAGCAACTTGGAGCTTTCGGATTGCGCGATGCGGTCCACCGGAATACCGGTCATCATGGCCACGACGGCAGAGACATCGTCATCGGTAACGTCGTAGATCTGGGTTTCGGCTTGTTGCTCCCAGACCTCCTTCGCTTTGGCGAGGTCTTCCTGGAGGCGGCGTTCCTTGTCGCGCAGGCGGGCGGCTTCTTCGAAGCGCTGGCTTTTGACGACGCGGTTCTTCTCTTCCTTGACCTTTTCGATTTCGTCTTCCAGGGTCAGGATTTCGGCGGGGACCTTGATGTTGGACAGGTGTACCCGGGCGCCGGCTTCGTCCATCACGTCAATGGATTTATCCGGCATGTAGCGGTCGGTGATGTACCGGTCGCTGAGTTTGACGGCCAGTTCGAGGGAGTCATCCGAGTACCGGACGTTGTGATGCTCCTCATATTTGGGCCGGATGGTCTTGAGAATTTCGATGGTTTCTTCGAGCGTCGAAGGATCGACAATAATTTTCTGGAAGCGCCGGTCCAGGGCACCGTCCTTTTCGATGTACTGCCGATATTCGTCCAGCGTCGTCGCACCGATGCACTGGATTTCGCCCCGTGCAAGCGCCGGCTTGAACATGTTGCTGGCATCCAGCGAACCGGACGCCCCGCCGGCACCAACGATGGTATGCAATTCGTCGATGAACAGGATCACATCCGGGCTTTTTTCCAGCTCGTTCATGACGGCCTTCATGCGCTCCTCAAACTGGCCCCGGTACTTGGTCCCGGCCACCAGGGCGGCGAGGTCCAGCGTGACGATGCGTTTGTCGTAGAGCACGCGGCTCACCTTGCGCTGCACGATCCGAATGGCGAGCCCTTCTGCGATGGCCGTCTTGCCGACGCCGGGTTCACCGATCAGGACGGGGTTGTTCTTTTTGCGCCGGCTCAGTACCTGGGCAACGCGTTCGATTTCCCGCTCGCGCCCTACGATGATATCCAGCTTGTCTTCTTCGGCCAGTTTGGTCAGGTCCCGACCGAAATTGTCGAGTACAGGTGTTTTGCTCTTTTCCATTTTGCCCCGTTCCTTCCGAAATCCAGAGGATGAACGCCCGGAGCTACCGCTGCCGGAGCGCGAAGATGATTTGCCGCTGATGATCGAGTCGAGTTCAGCGCGGACGGCATCATACGAAATAGAGAATCCTTGTTGCAAGATCTGTGCGGCAATGTTTTCATCATCCCGCAATAAACTCAGCAACAGATGCTCCGTCCCGATGACATCACTTTTGTATAGCTTGGCTTCGAGGTAGGTGATTTTAAGCACCTTCTCGGCCTGCTTGGTCAGTGGAATGTTGCCGACGGTGAGGGTCCCACCTGTGGTACGAACGGTATCTTCAATGGCCCGCTTGAGCTTGAACAGGTCACACCCGAGGTTACGCAAGATTTTGACGGCAATGCCTTCACCTTCTCGAATGATCCCAAGCAGGAGATGTTCTGTACCGATATAGTCGTGGCCCAGGCGTATGGCTTCCTCTCTACTGTAAGAGATCACATCTCGAACCCGATTTGAAAAGTTTCCTTCCATGTTGTTTAACTCGTGAACCTTGGGGCGATGTGGTTTTCAGATGGGTACATGCCACCGATCGAACCGTTACACATACCATGAATAAAAAAAGCCCAAAACGAAATGGGCTGTACATGAGAAAGAGGCAAATGCATGGGGACCTTCAACGTTGCGCCGTTTTACCTGCCGCTCGGCAGGGAGGTTCCTTGCTTAATGCCGTATCAGCATGGGGCACAAGACCCTAAAACCCATCTAATAAGGGTTCATTGATTTTGCTGTGCAAAGGTCGAGCCAGGCGTTCGTGTAAGGCGTGCACACAAAAATCAACGGACATTATCAGGCAGCAAAACTGGAGCCACAGCCGCATGTGGTTGTTGCATTGGGATTCTCAAAAACGAAGCCGCGTGCATTCAACCCATCATGGTAATCGATGGTTGTATCCATCAGATACAGGCCATGCCGTTTGTCCATATAGACGGTAATGCCTTCAATCTCAAACTCCCGGTCGTGGGACCGTTTCTGGTCAAACCCCAAAATGTAGCTCATCCCGGAACAGCCCCCTCCTTTAACCCCTACGCGTAAAGCATAGCCTTCAGGGATCTCTTTGGTGGTCATTATTTGTCTGATTTCATCAGCCGCCCGGGCACTCAGTTGAATCGGCGTCATGTTGGTGATCTGCGGTATCTGTTACTACGAAACGGGTGCACCCTATTGGGGGAGCCTCTGGAACGATGTTGCCTCTCCCCTGTTCCAGAGCGCTGCTCCCCGGGACAGCTATCCCCCCAGAGGCCGGGCCAACACCACGGCGCGTTGATACACCACCGCACGTGCTTGTGCCGTGTGTACCACCTCCAGCCACACCACATACACCCCTACCCTGAGCAAGTGTCCGCCATCATCCCGCCCGTCCCATACCAGCACGCCTTCGTGGCCCGCCGGGGTGGCTTCGGTCAAGACCCGCACGGGGCGGCCCTCGGCATCAAAAACACGGGCCCGGAGCAATCCAGGGACTTCCTCCAGACGGTAGTACAAACCGGCCACCTCATCGATGCCATCCCCGTCTGGCGAAAACACAGCCGGGCTGATGGTCAAGCCCAAGGCGTCTTCTGCCTCCCGCCTGGAAAGCCCCACTGAATTTGCCCGCCCTGGCGTTCCCCCGGACGGATGCAAGCTGCTGGTCCAGTTGGACGGTGCATGGGAAGCCCCCTGTGCATGGACGCGCTCCAGGGAAACTCCCTTTGCATCCAGCACGCCCGGGTGATGCCAGGCAGGCTGGTAGGCCACTTCATCCAGCAAGGCCCCATCGGCCCGGTGCAGCCGAACGGCATCCCCGGCCTTGCGCCACGCTGATGCACGGGTGATGGACCAATACAACGGCGCAACAGACGCCTCTACAACCCCAGGAAACGCCTCGGCGAGGACAGCCGAGGTCCCGGCAAACACGATGACGTACGCCCCCGCTTCGAGCGCTACCGGATCGGATGCCCAGCGCAGGGTATCGGCCACACCGGCTTCATCCTGGGCACGTGTCAAATACCCTTGGTGCAAGCCCACAGGAAAGGGGTTGGTGTTGTAGAGTTCGATGTATTCGGGTTGGTCCGGGCGATGATCAAAACGATCCGCAAGCGGATCATACATAATCTCATTGACCACCACGGTACCGGCTTCTGGAAGACGGGCAATAGAGACTGATACCACGGGCATCAGGTTACCCGCAAGGTCAGTTACATCGGCAACGGTCAGGGTATGGGGAGCTACACCCGCCGCCAGCGTTAATGTCACCGAGCGCCCGTCGGCCTCGGCAACGACCTGAATCGGGATGTGGGTTTCATTGACCACAAACTGCGCAGGGACCAACCGTCCTGCATCCACAGGTTCATCAAAATAGGCCCGAAGGGCCGACGGGGCGCGTTCTTCGACGAAGGTCAGTCGGGGCGGCTGCTGGTCCGGGTGAAAGGTGCTGTTGACAGCCCCCGGCGTCCCACCTGCCGGTATCGTTGTGGAGGCCCAGTTGGCCGGATCATTGGAAAACCGCCAGGGATCGATGCGTTCCAGGGCCACGTCCTGTCCGCCCCAGCCGGGGCTATATGCAACGGAATCCACCCGGCCAGCAACTGTAGAAAGCACCACCTGATCCCCACCATTATTTAGTGCCGGCCAGCCCGGTACTTCGATGAAGGACACGGCAGGGAATTGCCGTGCAAAGGCTTCTCCGCCCCGCACCAGCACCAACCACGCCCCGGCTGCCAAAACGGGCGGCGTCTCGTCCGGCAGAGGCACCGGCATCCCCCGGCTGTCGGCGAGGCGCAGTCCCGAGAGGGCTTGAGGCTGATCCGAACGATTGAAGATTTCGACGTATTCTGAACCATCGCCCACCGGATCATACATAATTTCATTGATGACGAGCCCTTCCTGGGCGGAGGCCGACCGGAGGCACAGCCATAATAATCCCCAGGCAAGGCTCCATACCCAGGGGTTGGCGATGCGCGAGATGCCGTAATTTGTTATCATCGTTATTGTTATTCTTTGTTGATCGTGTCATCGACCCATGTCGACCGCAGGATTGAATACCGGCACCAACCGTCCATGCCGAAACCGACTCAGCGTTGAAGGGCCGGCACGAGGCCAGCCCCTCCGGGGCGCGGCTTTGCCATCGGAAAAACCCGGACGGGCGGCCCTCGTGGTTGCCCCTCAACATAAAACGGCGCACGGCGTTTGATGCCGAGTGCCCCCATAAAACATGTCATCGACCCAAGCCGACCGCAGGATTAAAAACCGGCACCAACCGTCCATGCCGAAACCGTCCCGGCGTTGAAGGGCTGACACAAGACCGGCCCCTCCGGTTGCGCCACCTTTGCAAATGGACGCATTCCGGACGCGGCCTTGAAAATGGACGCGCCCCGGACGGGCGACCCTTGTGGTCGCCCCTCAACATAAAACGGCGCACGGCGTTTGAGGCCGAGCGCCCTCATAAAACGTGTCATCGACCCAAGCCATCTACAACCCCTCATTTCTATGAGAAATCGCCTCCTCATCCTTCTTTGCCTCGGCCTCTGGGTCGGTTGCCAATCCGAAACGCAAGCGCCTTCGGCAAACACGGAAAGCTACCCCCTTCGGGTGGCCACGTTCAACGTGGAGGACGTCCGCACCGACGACCTCAAGCGGCCCGACCATCCCCGGCTGCAACGGGTGGCGGCGATCATCGCTCAACTCCGGCCGGATATCATCCTGATCAACGAAATTGCCCACGACCAACCCGGTGGCCCCGGCTACGTTGAGGGTGAACCAACCGGCCAAAACGGGCAACGCCTGGCCGATGCCTTCATCCATGCCCTGGGGCCGGATGCCCCCCGCTACCAGGCCTATACCCCGCCGGTCAATACGGGCCTCAACAGCGGGCTGGACCTGGACAACAGCGGCACCGCCGTCACGACCTTCCCCACACCCCCGCCGGCCGCACCGGACGGCACACCGGGCCGCCAAACCCCGGACGGACGGGCCTACGGCAACGACAGTTGGGGCTTCGGCACCTTCCCCGGGCAATACGGCATGGCCCTGTTGGTGCGCGAAGACCTGACCCTGATGACCGACCAGATCCGCACCTTCCAAAACCTGCCCTGGCACACCATGCCGGATGCCCTCGCGCCGGTAGACCCAACCTCCGGCACCCCCTGGTTTGACGAGGCCGAGTGGGCCCAAGTCCGGCTCAGTTCCAAAACCCATGCCGATGTACCCGTGCAACTTCCCAACGGTAGGGTACTGCATCTGTTGTGTAGCCATCCTACCCCGCCAGCCTTCGATGGCCCCGAGGCCCGTAACAAACGCCGCAACCACGATGAAATCCGGTTCTGGGCCGACTACCTGAACAGCGCCGCCTACATTACCGACGATACCGGACAACCCGGTGGCCTCCCTGAACCGGCACACTTCGTTATCCTCGGCGATCAAAATGCCGATCCGGACGAAGGGTCTTCCATCGATAATCCTATTGGCCGCTTGCTGCTCGAACACCCCCGCATCAACGGAGACTTCGTGCCTACTACCAACGTATCCCACCCAAGTCTGGACGATGATGATACCGCCGGATGGGGCCTGCGTGTGGATTATGTATTGCCCTCGACGACGCTCCAAGTTGAGCAGGGCGGCATCCTCCGGCCTACACCTGCCGACTCCGCGGCAGGTATCGTGAGTGATCATTTTCCGGTCTGGTTAGACATACAGGTGCCTGCGAATTAGGCAGACAACTCTTGATACAGCGCCACCAACAGCGGATCGGTGCGGAAATATACCATGATGCGGCTCACATAGGTGCGGATGGTGGGCACGGATTTGTGCGTGATGTAGCTGATCTGATGGTATGAGTACCCGGCCTGAAGGTAATATTGGGCCGTCTCCTGCAAGAACGGCGGTAACCGGTTGATGGCCCCCTGCACCGCCCGGCGCACCCGCTGGCCGTCGGCAGGGCCATACGTCATGGTCGGTTCGTAGACGACCAGTTCGACCTCCTCAAGCGATGCTTTGACCGGACCTCGGCGCAGGTTGAAAAACGTACGGCGGCAGATGATGCCGACCCAGGCCGTGTACCGGTTGGGGTCCCGCAACTGACCTAGGTTTTCCGAAATGCGCCGGAAGGCCCGTTCGACCAGCACATCAAACGCGATTCCTTGCTGCAAACCATATCGGACGAGGCACTGGGAAAAATAGCGATATACAAAACAGTAGGTCCACAAATCAACGGCCTCCTTGGCCGCCTCGGTTCGGTTTTCCCGCCATCGTACAAAGGCTGAATTGGCTTGCCGATGGTCCTCCAGAGGAAACGGCAAATGGGAAATGACGAGGGAAACCGACTGGGTTGAAGGGGTGCGTTTCATAAGGCAGGTCTTTTTATTCCATGACGGGCGGCTTTTATCGTACATGCGCACTTCCCGTGTATGATGTGCCAACGAAATTCCCAAAGGCGAAAAACAGAAACCCTCGGAACCTCGCCCCGTATCGCATGTTGAAGGGACCCGCTACAATCCTGGTAGCCCTGCTTTTCTTTGCATGTTGTAACTCGGGCTGTAGAAAAGGGCAAGTCCTGTACGGCCAGCTCCCACTTAACTCCGCCAGGGTCGGAAGGCAGCAACGGTACGTGGTCGAAGCGGCGCGATATAGGTCGCTTGCCCTTTTCTGTGGTCCGGTGCATCCCGCCCCTCTCCTTGCAGCCCCCCTTTTTTGAGCCTATCCTCAACGTCCGTATCTTACGGCCCCTGCGTTGACCGGTGATTGGCACCGCCACCGCTCCACCTTATCCGAACGCAAACGTATAAACCTATGAACCTGCTGCTTTTACTTGCGGCACCCCAGGCCCAGCCCCAGGACAGTATGATGTACTCCTTCATCTTCATGGGCCTGATTTTCGCCGTCTTTTATTTTTTGCTGATTCGCCCCCAAAAGAAGAAAGAAGACGCCCGGCGCAAAATGATTGATGCCCTGAAAAAGGGCGACAACATCGTTACCGTCGGCGGCCTCTACGGAAAAGTCACGCAGGTCGATGAGACCAGCATCCTGGTCCAGGTAGACGACAACACCAAGGTTCGTATCGACAAAAGCGCCATTTCTTCTCAGCGCACCTGATCCCCCAAGCGCCGACCCTACCCGCTATGTCCCCGAAATCAACCGACATCCCGTTCAGCACCATTGAGGAGGCCATTGCCGACATCCGGGCCGGACGGCTGGTGATCGTCGTAGACGACGAAGACCGAGAAAACGAAGGCGATTTCATCGGTGCGGCTGAAACCATCACGCCGGAATTGGTCAACTTTATGGCCACCTACGGCCGGGGCCTGATCTGTGCGCCCATTACTCCCGAACGGGCTGCCGAACTCAAACTGGGCCTGATGGTGAACCAGAATACGGCCCTGCATGGTACGCCCTTCACCGTCTCGGTGGATTACAACATCGGCACCACCACCGGTATCTCCACCGGAGACCGTGCCAAATCCATCCGTGCCCTCGCCGACCCCGATGCCCGTCCCGAACATTTCGGCCGACCGGGTCACATTTTCCCGCTTCGGGCTGCTGAGGGGGGTGTACTTCGCCGAGCAGGCCATACCGAGGCCACCATCGACCTGGCCCACATGGCCGGTCTGTATCCCGCCGGTGTACTCGTCGAAATCCTGAACCCGGATGGCACCATGGCCCGCGTCCCGCAACTGATCGAAATGGCGCGGGAATTCGACATGTGCCTGATCACGATTCGGGATTTGATCGCCTATCGGCTTCGGACAGAGACGCTGGTTCAACGCGCCGTAGAAAACGTGCAAATGCCCACAGACTACGGCACCTTCCGCATGACCGTCTATGAGGAATCCCTGACCGGAGACAACCACATGGCGCTCGTCAAAGGCACGTGGGAAGAAGACGAGCCGGTACTGGTGCGCGTCCACTCCCAGTGCATCACGGGTGACCTGTTCGGCTCCATGCGGTGTGACTGCGGCCCCCAGATGCATTACGCGCTCGAACAAATTGAGCGGGAAGGCCGGGGCGTATTGCTCTACATGAAACAGGAGGGCCGGGGCATTGGCCTGGTCAACAAGCTCAGGGCCTATAAGCTGCAAGAGCAAGGCATGGATACCGTTGAAGCCAATGAAGCCCTTGGGTTCAAAATGGACCTCCGCGACTACGGCATCGGATGCCAGATCCTGCGCGACGTTGGCGTCCGCAAGATGCGCTTGCTTACCAACAACCCCAGCAAACGCATTGGCCTAGCCGGTTATGGACTCGAAATCGTAGAACGGGTCCCCATCGAAATCCCCCCCAACGGCGTCAATGAACGCTACCTCCGCACCAAGCGCGACCGCATGGGCCACATGATCCTCGCCGACGAAATCAGGGATTAAGCACGGCTACCCGCCCGAAGAACTTTGTGCGGCACGGCGCCACGTCAGCGCCACGAGCCAGAACGCAAAACAAAGCGTTTTGAAGTCCCATGTGGCGGCGAGTGCGTTTCCCAACCTGGATGGGTATTGTTCTGGTACCCCCCATTACACACTTTGTGCCAGTCGGTTACTGCATACGGCCCCATCTGTGCGCACCTTGGTCAACGGCACACCACATGTACACTTTGGCAATAAATGCCTCGCCTACCTTGATGGCAAACGGCTCCGTCCCAAACGGCTGGAAACCGCACGACGCGTACAGCCTGAGGGCAGGCGCGTTCGACGCACTGGCGGTAAGTTGAACGATACAAGTCCCCGGCGTGGAACGGGCATGCGCAAGGACCGCCTCTACGAGCATACGTGCAATACCCCGGCCCCGAAATGCCCGGAGCACAGACATGCCAAATAATGTTGCCTTGTGTCGGGTTCGTTCCCGCTGCGCGAACCGAAGGCCCGCGACCCCCACCAGCCGGTTATCAACAAAGGCACCGAACACCAACTCGGTGGGATGCGGTTGATCCGAAACACGGGCCGTCCAAAAGTCCAGCGGCAACGGCTCGCGCTCGGCCACGGTGGCCGTGAAGGCTTCGGGCGTATCGGCATAGGCCCGGAGCATAAATGCCCGGTATTCGGCAGCGTGAGGCGGCGTGAGGCGGCAAATGTGCGGGGCAGGCATGCCAGACCTAAACCTCGACGGTTTTCAGAAAGTTGATGCTTCTTCTCAGTCCTTCAAGCGGTTCTTCCGTCTCGATCTCGATGATAAATCCGTGGTCAGCGATGTCACTCATCAGGGCGGCCTTCAGCAGGGCGGGCCAGTCGATCATCCCCTCACCAAGCGGAACCACCCCGCCCAGCCTGCCGGGCTGACGCGCCTTCATGGCCGGGTCCCAGTCGTGCATGTGCAGTGCAGAGTATCGACCGGCATACTTCTCCAGATAGTGCACGATGTCGTATCCGCCCTTGATGGAGGCCAACTGAAACTGCATCGTCACCAGGTTCGGATCGAGGGCATCCATGATGCGTTCGTACTGTTGCTTGTCGCCTACTGCCGGACCAATGGCGTGGTTGTGGTACCCCAGCCGCAGCCCTGCGGCCTTGACCACCTCACCTGCTTTGTTGGCTTTTTCGCCCCACCGCATGATATCGTCGGCAGAACTGTCGTCAGGAAGGCCGGAGCCAGACATGACGATGTCCGTCAGGCCCATCGCGGCGGCATACTCGGAAGTTTTGGCCGGGTCTTCCCGCAACAACTCATGCCACTGAAAATGGCTGGTTTTGCAGAACAGGCCAGAATCTGCAATTTGCTGCTTGATTTCTTCGGGGGGGAGGGCGGTCAGGTTGCCGAAACCCGCGTTTACGTAGCTGAGTGGCGAGCACATCTCGATGCCGTCATACCCCAGCGCTTGCACCTGTTTCAGCGTGCCGGGAAAATCCTGCTCGATGGCTTTCCGCATGCCGAACGATTGAAAGCTGATCGGCCGGGTGAAAAGCGTCTTGTTTGCCGCTTCCACAGCGGGCTGTGGCGCGGAGGGTTCAGCACAACCGATAGCGGCACCTGCGGCAATCATGCCAAGGGCGCTGGTTTCCAGGAATTGTCTTCTGTTGAATGATTTCATGGCATTCATCCGGTGTAGAGGTGAACAGGGTGAGAAGTGAATATAATGGAACGTAATGCGTATTGCGTATTCTTAATGAAAGCTAAACTTGTGAATACGCCGTCGGCTTCAGAAAAACCCGGAAGCGCGTGCATGGCGGGTTCGTATTATCCGCCGAAAAATACTTCGCTCAGTGCAAAATAAACGGCCATGATCCCGGAAAAAATGGAACTGGCCAGAAAACGCCGGCGCATGGGGACCTTGACCTGAACAATGTAATTTCCGACGATGGAAATAGGAATGTTCCAGATAAAAGATTCCCAACCGATCCCGAGCAGCGCCCACGAAACCGTATCCCATCGTCCCGAAAAAATGCGGATGAACAGCAGGTGCCGGGCAATCCACAGGGGATTGAAATACAGCAGTGCAAGCACCGTTCGGCGAAACGCCCGTTTTACCGGCGGCACGGCATCCGGCACCTTCGCCTCGATCCACCGGAAATAGTTCGGAATTTCCAGGGCGTAGAGGGTCCCGCCCAGCACAAACATCCCTGCCAGCCGTTCCAGGGAGAAGGCCCCCAGAATAAGGGCCGCGATGGTATCCCCGATGGCGTAAAGAACGGCACCGATCCAAATATCATGTTTTTCGAGCCTGATGTTCATTCGGGGTCCAGAAAAGCCAGGACCCGCTCATGGGTCAGGGGGGCGTGGAAAGCCATGGGGCGGTTGGGATGGGCGGCCTTCAGGGCATTTCGGATCGCAAAGTAGGCCCCGATGCCGTACATCAAAGGGGGTTCGCCGATGGCCTTACTTCCCATTATGGCATCGGGATTGTCTGCATCCTCCAGAAACATCACCTCGACGCGCTTCGGCGTGAAATGCAAATCGGGAATCTTGTAGGTGGTGAGGCTGTCACTTAACAGGGCACCTCGTTCGTTGTGTACCAGTTCCTCGATGGTCATCCATCCCAGCCCCTGCAAGAGTCCGCCTTCGACCTGCCCCCGGTCGATCAAGGGGGCCAGGCTTTTGCCTGCATCGTGGACCATATGCACGGCATCAATGGTGTAGGTCCCGCGCAACACGTCGACGGTCACCTCAACCACCGCTGCCCCAAAAACATGGTAGGCAAACGGTGTGCCTTTTTCCTGTTCCAGGTCATAGGTAAGCCGGGGGGTTGCATAAAGGGCCTGGGCAGACAACGAGATACGGCGGAAATAGGCTTCCGAGACAAGCGCGGGCCAGGTCATGCCGGAAGAGCCGCTGGTAACATGACCCTCCTGAAAGACGAGGGTATTTTCGTTGGCTTCGAGGTATTCGGCGGCCACGTTTTTAAGCCGGGCCAGGATCGCGTTGCAGGCGAGGTGGGCAGCCATGCCATTGAGGTCGGTGCCGGTACTGGCGGCTGTCGGGGAGGTGTTGGCCACGCGGGTCGTGTTGGTCTGTTCGACCCGGACGCGGGTTTCCGGAATCCCCAGGGTGCGTGCCACCACACCCCGAATCTTGGTGTTCACGCCCTGCCCCATTTCCACGGCACCCGTACTCACACCGACGCTCCCATCGGTGTAGACGTGGACGAGGGCACCCGCCTGGTTGAGGAAGGTCTTGGTAAAAGAAATCCCGAAGCACACCGGCATGACGGCGAGACCTTTCTTCCGAAGCACATGGCCCGCATTAAACCGGTCAACCCCTTGTTTACGCGCCGCCAGATCGACCCACGCCACAACCTCCTCGAAACTTCGCGGTGCTTGACTGCGCTGGACCGGCATCCCGTACGGAAACCGATCGCCGTCCTGGAGCAAATTGCGCTGCTGGATTTCCCAGGCCGCAATGCCGAGTTGCTCCGCAGCCGAGGCAATGGCCGACTCCATTACAAACATGGACTGTGGGGCACCGAACCCGCGGAAGGCCGTAAACGGCGGCAGGTTGGTGCGCCCGCTGTACCCGGTGACCCGCACGTTCGGAATAAAGTAGCTGTTGGTGCCATGAAACAGGGTACGCTCCATGACCGCCGTGGACAGGTCAGCACAGGCCCCGCCGTTCTGGTAATAGGTGGCTTCATACGCCCGGATCTTCAACGCCTCGTCCAGGCCGATCTTGAAGTCCGAGACGTACGGGTGACGCTTGCCGGTCATGCGCATGTCTTCGTGCCGCTGTAACACCATTTTGACCGGGCGTTGCAGGGCATTGGCCGCCAGGGCGGCCAGCACCGCCCAGTGTGTCGCCTGGTCTTCCTTCCCCCCGAAGGCACCGCCCAGGCGCGCCACATCCACTTCGATATCGTGCATGGGTTTGTCCAGGACCCGCCCCACGATGCGCTGAACAAGGGTTGGGGCCTGCGTAGCGGAATAGACCTTCAGGCGGTTTCGCTCCTCCGGCACGCACAGGGCCGCCTGCGTCTCCAGGTAGAGGTGTTCCTGCCCACCAGATACCACCCGGCCTTCGACCACCGTGGTGCAATCGGCCCAGGCTTCGTCCACATCCCCCAAAGCCAGCGTCCTGGGAGGAACGATCAAATCCCCGTTCTGAACGGCCTCATACGCATCAAAAACCGGCGTTTGCTCATCTATGATCATCCGAACCCGTGTAGCACCAAGGCGGGCGGCGCGGGCGGTTTCGGCCACGACCAGGGCCACCGGCTGCCCCACGTAATGCACCGCGTGCTGTGCAAGCAACGGTTCGTCATGGATGATCCCGCCGACTTCGTTCTCCCCCGGAATATCCGCCACCGTGAAAACACGAACCACACCAGGCCTCTTTTCAGCCTCAGAGATGTCGATTTTCAGATTCGTACCACGGGAGACCGGAGAAGGACATACGGCTGCGAACAAAAGACCGACAGGTTCTGGTAGATCGTCCGTGAATGGAGAATGGCCCTGGGTATGGGCAGGCGTATCGACAGACTTCATAGCAGCACCCCTTCCAGTTGATGTTCGGGAAACAGGGTGATGAAATGGGCAAACAACAGGCGGCGCAGGAGACGGCTTTTGTACCGGGCACTCCCCCGGACGTCGCTGATCGGGGCGATTTCCTCCTCGGCAGATGTCGCAGCCCGCGATAAGGTGTCGCACGTCAAGGGTTGCCCCTTCAACATCTCTTCGGTGGCTTTCAATCGGAGCGGAATGGGGGCTACACCGCCCGCAGCGAGCATCACATCGCGAATCACATCGTCCTCCAGTCGTACCAGGGCAGCGGTGTTGACGCAGGCAATGTCGAGGTACGTGCGTCGGGATACTTTTTCGAAATGAAAACGCGCTTCATCTACGGCGCTGGGCAGGCGAATGTGTTCGATGATTTCCCCCGGCTGCAGATCGAACGCTTTGTAGGCTTTGAAAAAGGCATTGAGGGGCAGCCGTCGTTTGGCGCCATGATGGTCCAGGTGAAGTTCGGCGTTCAAGGCCAGCAGCATGATAGACAGGTCTCCGATGGGCGAGGCATTCACCAGGTTGCCGGCCACCGTAGCGCGGTTGCGCACCAACTGAGACGATACAAGCCGTAACAAAGCAGGCATTTCAGGGCGGAAGGTCTGTACTTCGGCGGATTCTATCAACGCCTCCGTTGTTACGGCCCCTCCGATCATCAGCCCATCGGATGACAGACGGATGGCATTCAGGGCGGGTTCTCGGGACAAGGGCCGAAACCGGTCCGCCAGCAATTCGTCGGCGCGTTGCACAAACAGATCGGTGCCCCCACCCAGCACGACGGCCTGCCCGTTGGCGCCGCCCGAAGTGGTGCCGTCTTCGAAATGGGCCAAGTGTTCGGGTGCATCCAAAAAGCTGCGGGGAATCCCGGCAAGTGCGACTAGGGCTTTGATGCGATCTGTCCCGGAGAGGTATGGCGCGGTCTGCTCGATCAGCCGGTCGATGGCACGCAGGATGGAGACGTAGCCGGTACAGCGGCACAGGTTGCCTTCAATCGAAGCCTTCGCGTCTTCGACAGAAAGGGACCGGCTGTTCAATAGGAAACCGGTGAGCCCGATGACAATGCCGGGGGTACAGAATCCGCACTGCGTGGCTCCTTCGTCGATGAGGGCTTGTTGGATCGGCGTGGGGGTGGCCTGATTCAGCCCTTCGATGGTGACCACATGCCGCCCGTGTGCTTCGGCGAGGGGAAGCAGGCAGGACGCTACGGGCCGGTAGCGAATACGGGGGCCTTCGGGCATGCCCAACAAAACCGCACAGGCACCGCAATCTCCTTCGCGGCAGCCTTCCTTGGTACCCTTCAATTTCGCGTGGGCACGCAGGTAGTCCAAGGCAACCGATCCCGGTGGGGCATGGGTTGCATGGGTTTCGCTATTGAGCAGGAAACGAATCATGTGGATCATGCCTCATCTGCGGTACGGCACCTGAATCCCCAGGGCCACCTGCCCTGAAAGGCGGCTGGTGTCGTTCCCTTCAATAAACCCGTCATTTTGAACAAAGTTGGCCCCCACATCGGCCCGGAGCCACCAGTAGGGCGAAGGTTGAAACCGCAGCCTGGAGCCCGCACGCAAGGTGCGAATGGCGGTACCGCTTAACACAAAGGCAACGTCGTCCTCGGGGTAGGGCCGGTTGATGACGGCCTGATCGCCCTGGGCCAGCCATTGGACCTGTGGCGAGAGCGTAAGGCCCGGTATCCAGCGGTCCAGATAAAGGTCCACAAAGCCCCCGGCTTCAACGTAATCGCTGAACTGGGTAGCCAGCCCGCGCAACAGGTAGAGGTATTGCCCTTCGATTTGCTCGGCATTGTAGGCCCGTGCCGAAACAACCGTCATACGCAGCCCCAGGTGGGCGTATCCGGCGGCATACTGGAGGGTGCCCGTCACGGCAATGGAGGCCGGTTCTTCCCCGTTGATAAAATCGAAATCATCCACCAGAAGCTGCCCCTGGAGGGTCCATCGGTTGGCGTGTGCCCACAGGGAGCCTGCAACGAGCCCGTTGTTTTCGTCGTTTTTGGGGGTGTTGTCTGTAGTGAGGATGGCGAGGTTGATCGGGTTCAGGTATTTGAGCGAGAAGCCGGTGTTTTCCCCCGAAAACAGGATGGCTTCCATGAGGCTCAGGTTGAAATATTTGGAGGGCCGCCAGTCGATGCGGTGGGCTGCAACGTACCGACGGATGCTGCCTGCATCCGGCCCGGAGGATCGGTCTCCGGCGCGGCCTGTGTATTCCCCTTCCGGTTCCATGCTGTCCAATTCGCCGAGGATGCTGCGGAGGGCAAACCGCCGCCCGCCGATGCGCAGGTTGAGTTGATCGTAGGGATGGGGGTTATCGCTGATGAGGACAGAGGTTTCGCCATGTTGTCCCCAGTGGTTCCCGAAGCGGCCCACATAGGCGGATGCCCATTTGCTTCGGTAGCCGATGTAGGCATTTTCGTTGCGCATGATGAGGCGCTTGGCGGCATCGAGGCCGTCCGGGTCATCATCGTAGTACAGATCATGGCGGATGCCCATATGGGCCACCACCGGCCCGCCGTCCCAGTAGAGGCGGAGCATGGCATTGGGATAGACAAAGCCTTTATCGTCCAGGGGCCGCATAACGTCCAGCCGTCGGCTGTCGGACCCAATGGCTCCAATGTCCAGCACGGCCCCGGCTTCCGGGGCATCGCCTCGGTCCATGCCGATGGTGCGTTTAAGCATCGTGACCCATCGGCGCTCGGCGGTATTGAGGTCGGCGCGGTCTATTTTGCGCAGGGCGGCAGCCACTTCGCCGTAGTGGTAGGGGTGGGCTGTGGGGTGGAGGTCCAGCATAAAGCCCCGGCGCTGTAACCGCTGAATGTACGCATAGGCCCAATCATCGACCGGAAGCAGCCGGTTGTGCTGGGCTTGCAGGGGAAGGGTACATCCCAGCAAGAGGACCAGAAAAACAAGACGGACCATGCGCATAACGAAAACGGCGATTGAACAGATTTGGTCATGAGGAGGAGGCATCACTGTTATAAGCTAGCGGCTGGAAGGGAGAGGTACAACCCGAGGTCTGGGGTATACTCTACGCGCAAAATCCTTGTACATGCAAGACTTCATGTGGTATCTTGGCGCCCCCACCCGATTTTCTCCCTCATTTTTCATGTGTGATGAGTATTTTCTTTCGGCCTGCCCTGCGGGGTATGACGGTCGTATTTATGTGTTGGGCCTTTCTTGACATGGGTTGCGGAGACGCAAAGCCTGAGGGTCCACCTGCTGAAGTAGAAGATTTCAAATTCAGCAAGGTACCCGGTGGTGCGCGTATCCTGACGGGTACCCTCTTTAACCCCAGCGACCGCCCCATACGCAACAGTATCATTCAGGTCTCCCTGTTCGACGATGCCAATCAGCTATTGACCACAATGAACATTGAAGTCAAAGATGTTCAGCCTGGGGAACGCAAGCCGTTCCGCCAGCCGATCGATACAGACCTGAAGGTGACCCGCGCCAAGGTCCGCCGTACACTTACACAATACCGGTCCTTATAACTGCACAGTACGGCCCATGCCCTGCTGCACAGACCGTATGTATCACTCTCCCTCCTTCACCAACCCCTCCTGCCATGAGACGCTTTCTCGTCATGGCCGCTCTGGTTTTTGGTGCCTACTACCTGTACCAAAACTTTGCTGCCAGCCGCACCCCCTACGGCAACGACCCTGCCACAACCCAAAACAACCCCGTTGACATCGGCAACAGCCCCTTCGGCGAAGAAATGTCCGGCGCGGATGACGTGAGCGGGAGTTGGACCTATACGCTCCAGATGCCCGACGGCCAGACCTCGGGTACCCTAACGCTCTGGGGCCCCTCGAACGACTTGCAAGGCATGATGTCGAACGTCGTCCGCGCTTCGGAATCGGAAACGTTGGCAAACGTCCGCATGTCCGGCTCTGACATTACGTTCCAGATTCCGAGCCAGGAATTCGGCACGATCACCTTTAACGCGGTCATACTCGGCCAATCCATGAACGGCACCATGAACGTTTCGGGCATGAATCCCATTTCGTTCAAAGCCACCTACACGTCGCAGTAGTGCATCCCCTTCGCAATCCCCAAGCCACGCCTAACCCAGACTTCTAATGGCTAATATCACAGACATTATCTCTGCCATCATCAACGAGCTTCAAAAGAAAAACCGGGAAAACCCCAACGAGGAAACCGCTGATCCGGAAGTATTTGACATCCTGCGGGAAAAAATAGGTGGCGTTGGGCACCAGACCCAACATCAGCGCCGGCAACCCACCAACCAGACCCCGGACAACATCCTCGACATCATCCGCCAGAAGATCGAGGAAGCCCAACAGGAAAACAGGAACAACCCGAACCAGCGGGATGCTCCCGGCTCCATCTTCGATCACCTGCGGAAGAAAGTAGACCAGAAAGAACGCGGGCAAATCAAAACGTCCCTGCGGCACATCATCCAGAACTACAACCTGGACGTCCGCCGCGTGCCCCGGCGCTTGCTTCGGGACGTCGAAGCCGCCTACGCCAAAGAGCGGAAGCACCTCGATGCCAAGTACGCCCAAGTCCTGCACGACCTGAGCCGGAAGCATACGTATTAGGACACAGCACCATGCCTGGCAGATTCTGCCCAGAACGTATTGCGTATTGCGTGATTTTGGCCTTCAACACACCAACGGCATACGCGGCTGAAGTTGCGAACAACCCTTGATCTGGCACAGCACATAAGCCTGCATTCACGCAACACGCAACACGCAACACGTATCACGTTGGTGCTTCAATGTACTTCACCCGGTTGGATTGATATTCCGGCCGGGTTTTTTGTATACTTGAGGGCGCCCTCCTTACCGGGCGTACGCGAGGACAAGTTTCATTTACGGCACAGCAAACCCGACTTTCGAGGCTCCATTCCGTGGTGCTTGAGGCACACCGGAACAGGCGGGCGTGCTGAACCAAATTACGGCAACAGGCATGGGCACGTCCAACACCCCGCAGTCCCGACGGACCTTCTTGAAAACCGGCGCATTGGCCGGTGTAGCGGCGCTGCACCCCGGAGCCGTCAAGGCCCCCCCCCGCTCCTCCATACCAGGGATACGGTTTATCTGGAGTGGCGGCATCACCAAAGACTCAGCCGTTATCAAAGCGCAACTAGACCAGGATGCCACGGTCCAACTGGCCCTCAGCACCAGTCAGAATTTTGCCGGGGCACTATTTACCGAAAGCCGGACCGCCTCTGCCACCAACAACCGGATTGTACGGTTTGAACTGACTGGTCTTACGCCGGACACGGAGTATTTCTTTGCCATCTCCGAAGGCAATGACTTGGACCAGACCAAACCCGGCTGCTTCCAAACGTTCCCGCCCATTCCGGGGTCGTTCAGCATCGCCTTTAGCTCTTGTGCCCGCACCGGCTCAAACCACGAGATTTTCGATACCATCCGGCGGCTCAAGCCGTTGTTCTTCCTGCACACCGGCGACCTCCACTATGAAAACATCCGGGAGAACAGCCTGAACCGATTCCGGCGCGCCTACGATGCCGTCCTGGCCGCCCCCCGGCAAAACGAACTCTACCGCAACATCCCGCTGGTGTATATGTGGGATGACCACGACTTTGGCCCCAACAACAGCGACGGCACCTCGCCGAGCAAGGAAGCCTCCCGCCTGACCTACCAGGAATACGTCCCCCACTATCCGCTCCCGGCTGGAAGCGGCAACGTCCCCATCTACCAGGCGTTCTCTGCCGGGCGCGTCCGGTTTATCATCAGCGATTTGCGCTCGGAACGGACCCCCCCTGGCGAACCAGACGGCCCCAACAAAACCATGATGGGTGCGGCCCAGAAGACCTGGTTCAAGCAGGAACTGCTGGATGCCCAGGGCAAATACCCCGTCATCGTATGGCTCACGAGTATGCCGTGGATTGAGGATGCCGCCAACCCGAATATCTTCGTCGACGACGGCTGGCATGCCTACGCTACCGAACGGCGCGAGCTGGCAAACTTCATCAAGGACAACAACATCCAGGGCTTGATGGCCCTCAGCGGCGATGCCCACATGCTCGCCATCGACGACGGCTCCAACAGCGACTATGCCGACGGTGGCGGGGCTGCCTTCCCGGTCTTCCATGCCGCCCCGTTGGACCGCGAGGTCCGCATCAAGGGCGGCCCCTTCAGCGAAGGTACGGTCATTGCCAGCGAACACCAGTTCGGTGTGGTGACGTTTGAAGACGACGGCCTCAGCCGCATTGATGTGGTGATGAGTGGCCGCAACGCGAATAACCAGGAACTGATCCGGCATGAAGTGACCTACCCGGCGTGGTCCACGGTGGCCAATGAACCCGGCCCTGAAACCCCGAACCGTGTGCAGCTTTTGGCAAACTACCCCAACCCGTTCTGCACGGCCACGACCCTCCGGTACGGCCTGCCCAAAGCCATGCCGGTACGGCTCTCCGTGTTCGACCTGCAAGGGCGGCTGGTAAACCGGCTGGTGGACGAGCGCAAAACCGCCGGACAACATGAGGTACGGTTTGAGACCAACGACCTGCCCAGCGGTACGTATGTGTGCCGCCTCGAAGCCGGCCCGCAGGTGATGAGCCGATCCTTAACCGTGGTGCGTTGAGAGGGCCTGTCCTGGCCCGTTGTACAGACACCTCATGGCTCTTTGATTTTGCTGTGCAAAGGTCGAATTAGGCACTCGTGTAAGGCGTGCGCACAAAAATCAAAGAACGGATATCACATACAGGCGTGACGCAGGCTTACCTGATGCCGGACCAACAATCGGGTCCTGTGCAAAAACAGGTGACGGACCTGCTGTAAGGATCCACAGACCTATACCAATGCACATCAGCCAGGGCCTCGAACTACGCTGCCGACCACCCGCTACTTTTTTCAATTCCCTGTCAATGGAATTCCACTGGCCTCGTCGAAATCCGCTCCTTTTGACTATCAAGTGTGTCCATAACTCTCCTAACCAAACCATACGAGGTTACCATGAACACACCGATGCCCTGGATCGAGGACGATGCCGTGCTGCTGCGGCTCATCACCATCCCGCCGGTCCCCCCGCCGCCCCCCGCCCGCTAACCCGAACCCCCCGGGTCCCAAGAGGGGCCCGGGGACAACCTTTTCCGTTCGCACTCCGGTTTGACACCCAAATACACCATATCGCCCATGTACACTGCTTATCTAAAAGCGGATGAGGCTGTAGTGGTGCTCAAACACACCCACGACGGGAAACCGGCGCTAAAATTCCAGGACAAATCCGAGCTTACCCTATTTGAAGTCTTGCGCGGCAGGGCGCTTACCCGAAAAAGACTCACGGAGCGCCTGCTTGCAGCTTCCTGCCCTGACACCAATGTGGAGGCTGTCATTGAGCACCTCACCCAAAAGGGCGTCCTTGTTGAATCCATCGGCCCGCTTTCACCGATGGAGGCGAACCTGTCGATAAGTCTGGGGCTTCCCCCGAAATACATCCGCGAAAAACTGAAAACCAGCCGAGTAAAGCTGCACACCTTCGGCCTTGATAAAGAGGCCGTTAAACCCCTGCTGAAAACACATGAGATTTCCTGGAGTCGGGAGGATACCCCGGCGCTGCACCTGGCCCTGACCAGTGATTACTACAACCCATTGCTTAATCAATGGGCCGCCGAAACGCACGGCCCCGTGTTGTTCGCCAAGCCGGTGCTAGGCACCCCCATGATCGGCCCCTATGCCCCGGAATCCTGGGCACACGTGGCCGCGTGCCTCTATGAACACGATGACTGGGCCCAGTTTGGGTGCACGGCCCAAAAATTGACCCACAAGGACCAACATATCCACCCGGGTGCAGTACATGTATTGGGGTACCTGGTGCAGGTTCAACTGGTCTCCGGGGATCTGCCCAACCTGAAGGAACACGTCGCCCGCTTCGACAGCAATACCCAATCCTTGACCTATCATGCCATCCCCTGCAACTGAAGATTCACGGTGGAACCCATCGGCCACCCTGGCGCGATTTGACCATTTGATCAACCCTGTGTTCGGGCCGTTTAAGAGGCAAAGGACCTTTCCCTCGAAGCTTGACGGCCTACTCTATTGCGCAGCGGTTAATCATCGCCGTTTTGCTCGCAGTACGTCCTATGCTCAGTTGACCGCCAACCTGTGGCACTACGGTACCGGCATAGGAAAAACACCGGACGAGGCGAAGGTCAAAGCCCTTTTTGAAGCCATTGAACGATACGCTGCCGTCTGGCAAGGCACCGAGCCGGTCATCCGAGACACCTATGCCAATCTGGCCTCCGAGGGTGCCCTACATATCAATACCCTTCTCGGTTTCAGCGACCACCAATACGCCCGGCGTACCTATTGGGAAAAGAAAAACCCGTTCTTCTGGGTGCCTTATCCGTTCGACAAACATGCCCCCATCAATTGGGTAGCGGTTGAAAGCCTCACCTCCAGGCGGCAAAGGTATATTCCGACCATGATTGCCTACGATGGCTATCCCTCTGAGTTATCGATTTTTGGCCGAGCCGATTCCAATGGCAATGCTGCCTCGGCTACTTCCCGTACAGAAGCCCTCCTGAGCGGCCTGTTGGAAACCATCGAACGGGATGCCATCTCTATATGGTTCTACAACCGGCTCCGCCGTCCGGCGGCGAACACTTCCGGGAGTACCTTATATCCGGCGCTCCAACACCGTTTCGAGGATGCCTACAACAGGAACCTGTGGGTACTCGATCTGACAACTGACCTGGGTGTGCCGGTCGCTGCCGCCCTGTCCAGCGAGCGTGCTTCCGGTCCTGAGCGTATCTTGTATGGATTCGGGGCAGGTGTGACTCTTGCCCAGGCTGTTGATAAAGCATTGATTGAGATCTGCCAGTTGACCGTCAGTCTTGAGCACACCCCTCCTTCTCCATCAAAAAAGCGAGATGCGTTGCTCGAATTCGCAAGGGATCATGACCGGTGGCTTGAAGAAGCCACCCTCAAGGCCCATTCCTATTTACTGCCCGACGACCAAGCAGTAGCTACTCCCGTTCAGAAATGGCCCGGCACAAAAGCAGGTGCACTCTCAGCGATACTTCGGCAATGCTCGGCCAAAAACTACGAGGTCTATGCCCTGGACCTGACGCGCCCTGTGCTCGGTGCACCGGTGGTTAAAATCTTCTGCCCCGATCTGGTCTTTTTCTGGCGCCGTTTTGGAAAACGGCGGCTCTACGAAGTCCCGGTTCAAATGGGTTGGCGCAACGCCCCCATAAAAGAGTCCCAACTTAATTCGTATTCTATCTACATTTAGCCACACCGATCCCGGTACGTATGCACCGAAGCATCAAGATCCTCTTCCGTCTACTGGCGGGGTGCTGCCTGACCATAGGCATCAACGGTACGCTGGCCCATGCACAGGACTTTTCGTGCGCACCCGTACTGAACAATGGTGAACCGGTTGTCGGGGTAATGGCGCTCCTGCAAGACCAGACCGGCCTGCTCTGGATCGGGACGCAACGCGGCCTGTTCACGTATGACAGCCGCGTGCTCACCCGCATTCAACCCGCTCCGGGCACCGATCCGTATGTGCAAAGCCTTCTGGAAGACCGGAACGGACATATTTGGACCGGGACGCAGCAGGGCTTGTCGAGGTTTGATCCCTTTACCGGAACCCACACGGTCTTTGACAGGGCACCCAAGACGCACCCGAATGTGCTGGCCCTGGCCCAAACCCTTGACGAAAAACTCTATGTGGGTACACAACGCGGGCTTGACCACTTCGACCCCATAAACCAGACCTTTTCTCCCGTTGCCTTCCAAATGAACCCCGAGCCTTCCCCGGATAGCGGCAAGACACGTGTGATCCGAGCCCTGATTGAAGACCCCTCGGAACGGCTATGGGTTGGGACGCGAGGCGGCCTCTTCTGGCTTGACGACCGGGAAGCCCCCCCGCTGCTCAGGCCCGCTCCGGACCCGGCCCTCCGGCATCTGGATATTGCTACACTCTCTGTTGACACCGAGGGAACCCTTTGGATTGGTACTTGGGAAGAAGGGCTCTACTTGATGTCTCCCACCGGGAGCCGAAAGTCGGCCACGGTCCCGCCCGGAGAAACGGTCACGTCTGTTATGCCAACGTCCCCGCAAGTGGGGTGGGCAGGCACCTGGGACCAGGGCCTGATCCGAATCACCGGCAACACGGCCCACACCTTTATCCACCAACCAGACGTTGGAGGTTCGCTGCCCCATAACAAAGTCACCGCGCTGCTGTTGGATTTGGACGACCGTCTATGGGTGGGCACCTGGCGGGGCCTGTGCCGGCAGGAGGCACCACCCTGGTACACAACCGTTGGGACAGGGAGCCAGATTCGGTTTAGCCAGGCTGAGGTAACCGATGTATGGGTAGATCAACAACAGCCGGAGATGGTTTGGATTGCCACACTCGGAGGCGGACTCAACCGCTGGGACCGTAGGCAGCACACCCTGGAAATATACCGCCATGATCCCTCGGACCCAACAAGTTTAAGCTATGACGAACTCAGTGCCCTGGCACCCGGCACCGGTTCGATCCTCTGGGTCAGCACATACAACGGCCTCAACGCCTTTGACCGGGCAAACGGCCGTGCAGCACGGATTCTACATGATCCAAACGATCCGACAAGCCTAAGCAACAATGTGCTCTTTAGTGTACTCCAGGACCGCCGGAACCAGCTCTGGGTAGGCACGGCAAACAGTGGCCTCAACCGGCACCTTCAGGACGATGTCGGTTTTACACATTACCGGTCCCGCGACAGCATGATAAGCTATGATGCCGTCTGGCCTCTGCTGGAAGATGACACCGGCACCCTCTGGGCTGGTACCCTGGGCGGCGGGCTTAACCGGCTTTTCGACAGCGATACACCGCTCACCTACCGACACCACCCCGCCGACACCACCAGCCTCAGCGACGATCGGGTCATTTCACTCTACCGAGACACCCGAAAAAGACTCTGGGTAGGTACCCTTGAAGGCGGCCTCAACCGACTCGATCCTGGCAACGATGCGTTTGTCCGTTATGACCTTCGCCACAACCTGCCGAACATGACGGCAACCTGCATGATCGAGGACAAACAGGGGCGGCTCTGGGCAGGCACGGCTGGCGGCCTGGCACGGTGGATTCCGGAGCAAAATAGGTTTATGCAATTCTCTCTTGCCCACGGCTTTTCTTCCGTCCAGTTCAACCCTGGGGCCTGCACGTTATCGCCGGAAGGTGAACTCCTCTTTGGTAGTGCCCGCGGATTGGTGGTTATTGACCCGGCACATGCGCCACAACCGGAACAAGCTCCGCGCTTGCTCTTGACGCAAATGAGGGTGAATGACCAACCGGCTCGCCTGGATTCGGCGGTTACGTTTGTCCGTTCCGTGCGGCTTACCCATACCCAGAACCGGCTCCAGTTCGGCTTTCAGGCCCTCGCCTATGATCATCCCGATGCCATACAATACGCCTATCGCATGCACGGTATAGATCATCAATGGTATGAAACCCGAGAACCCCTTTCGCCGACGTATGCCGGTCTTCAGCCGGGCCAGTACCGGTTTGAAGCCAAATCGACCAATGCCTATGGCCTGTGGTCTTCGGAGCACGCATCCATCGAGATTACTATTATGCCCCCCTGGTGGCAAACCTGGTGGGCTCGTGGCCTGGGGCTGCTGTTGCTGACCGCTTTCGTCCTGACGATACACCGTGTTCTGGTGCGGCAGGCCGTAGAGTTTGAACGAGACCGGCAGCGCATTGCTGACGATTTACATGACGATCTGACGAGTACCATGAGTGCGATTGTGATGCGGCTTCGCCGCCTGAGCCGCACACCCGATCTGGCTTCGGATTTACAGTCAGACCTGCTGGAAAGTGCCGAACTGGTCCGGCAGGTCAATGCAGAGGTGCGCAACAACATCTGGCTGATTGATACCGAGCAGGAAGGGTTACATCACCTGGTCGATCGTATGGAAGCCGTGGCTAAATCGTTCGAAGCGCGTACAGAGATCCTCGTAGAAATTACACGCCCGGTGCCGGGCGTTCGGCTGGACATGCATAAACGCCGGGATGTATTCATGGTGTTTAAGGAAGCCTTGCACAATGCCGTTCGGCACGCCGAGGCCGGAACGATCTGGATTTCGATAAGCGCCACGAAGCAAAACCTCACGTTCAGCATTCGTGACAATGGAAAAGGCTTTGCATCGGACCAGGTACGGCCGCGAAGGGGCATGATAACTATGCAAAATCGGGCGGATCAGCTCAAAGCAACCCTTGTCATCGCCACTACACCGGGGGGAGGAACCCACGTTCGCCTGATCGTCCCACTTCCATAGGGCAAATGACACAGCTAAGCCATGCGCCGCCCGGACATGTACATTATCTTAAGACCATGAGGCTCGTACCAAACTATGTACCCCCACATTGCTCAATACGCACCATGAAACAGCAACACAAACCCGGTACCATTACGCTCTGGTTGGTCGAGGATGAGTCCTGGTTTGCCGAGGAATACATGGCCGAATTGGCGGAATACGAAGACCTGAACGTCGATCGGCATTTCATCACGTGTGAGGAACTCTATGCCTGTGCTGTAAAACTGCGCCCGTCAGAGGGTCCGGATGCCATCCTGATGGACATTCGACTTCCAGGGGCAAGCGGCATTGAGGGCACCCGAAAGCTCAAGGAGCGCTGGCCGGATGTACCGATTCTCATGCTCACCAACAATGATCATCCTGACGTTATTTTCGAAGCCTTCAAAGCTGGTGCATCGGGGTACCTACTCAAAGACACCTCGCACGAGCAAGGTACTGCCGCTATCCGGGAAGCCGTCTATTACGGGGGTATGTTGTTGCCAGCCAAGGTGGCCCGAAAAACCATGACGTTCTTTTCCGGTCAATCCGCAAACCGAGCCTATCGGTTGACCCCCCGCGAAACGGAGGTGTTAACCCTCATGTGTAACGGCACCAGCAATCGGGATGAACTGGCCGACCGGCTGTTTATCTCCTCACAGACGGTCAACAACCACCTCAGACACATCTATGAAAAACTTCATGTGCATTCCGCCACCGAGGCCGTCTCGAAAGCCTACCGCGAGCACCTGATCCCCTGGAGAAACCGCTCCTGACCCCCCCGTAAATGACAGGAATGTGTCAGGTTGAGTACGTCTGGTCCAGGTACCTTTTAACAAGCCACCCGGCTGAAGCATACCCGACCGACTTTAAACCTGATGAGCGTTGTCATGACCCGCACTCTGTTACTTCTTATCGCCATTTCCTGCCTGCATGCAACCCCAGTAGCCGGGCAGTCCCTGCCAGCCGCATGCCAGGATGCCACCTACCTGGCACTCCTTGAACAACCCCTTGAAGACCTAAGCGAACGGGCCTTCGAAACCTTCATGGTCCGGGATCGGGCCTGCATGCAATCGCCCGGCTACCGACCGTGCGAGGACGGCCTCTACCTCGACCTGAAGGCCCAGGATCTCGATGCCCTTTCTGACCGGGCCTACAGCACCTTTACCCGAAAAGACAAAGCCTGCGCCGAGGTCCAGATCGGTGGTGTACCAACCACTATGCCTGCAGCGGGTGTATCAAATCCGGCTCCTTCACAACCCATGACTTCCGCAGCGACCAGCGCCGCCTTTTCGAACGGTTTGCTGGAAGGCCGTATGGCGGGTAAATCGGTCCCCTCGGGCGGGAACTTTGTCGGCGGCTTGCTGGGCGGCGTAAGCCTGGGCCTGATCGGTACGGGTATCGCCTATGCCATGTCCGGCAACAACGTCGAAGTTCCGGCCTCGGATGTACTGATGATGCAAAACCGACCCGATGGTTATCTCAGTGGGTACACCCAGGGCTATGTGGAACAGGGCAAAAAGCGAAAGAAATCAGTGGCCATGATGGGAGGCCTCGTGGGGACTATGGTGCTGGTAGCTGTCGTCTTATCACAAACCAACAACGGCTACTAAGTATCGGTTCAATCCGAGCTTGATTTGACCGCAAAAAGGCATTGCGAATGGCACGCCCACCTCCTAACTTCGCCATCCCCTTCAGGAAAGCACAACCACTACATATCACCATCTATTATTACGATGCATTACTTTGTCCTGGTTGATATAGCCGGTATCCAGTCGTACGTCTTCGGCAGCAACGTCCTTCGTGATAACCTGGGCGGCTCGTATCTAGTTGCCGCCGCCACGCGGGCCTGGGCCATCGACCTTTTACCCGCATCCAACAACGTCAACCCCAGCTCCCATGACCTGAACGCTAAAACCCTTGAACAGGATAACCTGGCGGTTGAAGTCATCTACGCGGGCGGCGGCAACCTGGCGGCTGTTTTTGCTGACCAGAAGCAGGCCTCGGCATTTTCAAACCGCCTGCAACGGAAGGTTCTGCTGTACGCGCCCGGCATGCGGCTGTTTGCCCAGATCGAGCCTTTTGAATGGGATGAAAAACCCGCTGTGTGGGTAGACCGAGCCATACGAAAGCTGGCCCGGCAAAAACGAGAATCCCAACCGACGTCCATACCATGGGGGTTTGCCGTGACGGAATCATGCCGGAACACGGGGGGGCCTGCAGAAGCCTTCTCTCGGTCTATTGAAAACACCCCCGGCTATCCCGTCTCCCTGGCAACCCTTGCCAAACAACATGCCTACGATGCCGCCAACAAACGCCTCAATGAGGAAATTCCGCCGCCTTCGGGATACTTGTACCCGTACAGGTTTGAAGACCTGGGACGCTCGTTCTCGGAGAAAAGCTATATTGCCGTCGTCCATGCCGACGGCGACGGCATCGGGAGCTACCTGGACGAACTGACCCAAAAGGCCCCGAACACCCGAGAATACATCAACAACATCCGCACGGCCTCGAAGGCCATTAAAGCAGCCAGCAAAACAGCCCTGGAGGCTACCATGAAGGCCATGGTGGACAAAGTAGACAATATGGACAAGGGTAGAATTGCCACCAACAAGCCGCTTCCGGACATCGAACTCCAGCCGCACAATAACAGGTACTTTCTACCGGCGCGACCAGTGGTGTTCGGGGGGGACGACGTAACGTTCGTGTGCGATGCGCGCCTCGGGGTTTCGGCGGCCCAGCTTTACACACAATGCTTCGGCGATGAATTGACCAACCGCCTCCGCGCCGCAAAGCTACTCGACGCAGACAAGGCCAAATCGGCTTCGGCCGGGGTGGCGATGGTACACGCGCACTTTCCCTTCTCCCGGGCCTATGCCCTCAGTGAATCCTTGCTCAAAAGCGCCAAGAACAAAGGCCTTCGCAGGGAGCCAGCCCTGGATTGGCATATACTCATGGAGGGCGAAAGTGGGTCCATTGACGACCTCCGGCGACGGTACAAAAAAGAACCCTTCCAGCGGCCCATACTCATGCGGGAGGGCCAAACCCTTAGCCATTGGAACACCATCAAGACGGCAATGGACGGCCTGCGTACCTGGCCGCGCAACAAGGTCAAAGCCCTCCGGGACGTCTTGCTGGACGACAGGGAGACCGAAGCGTTTTTAACGGTTGAAGAAAAGACCCTGCCGGATCTGGATGTAGAACATGGGAAGGATACCCTATCAAAAACCGGCTGGTCGAGTGCGGGCTGTGGCTACTGGGACGCACTTGAACTGATGGAACTGTACTACCCCTTAACGCCGGCCGGGCAAAAAGAAACCGATGATGAACACGTATACCCTCAAAGTAGCCCTGCTTAGCGATGCCGCCTTTAGCAGCGGCCGGGGGCTGCCCGGCGATGTCGATACGGAGGTCTGCTACGACTTGCTCACCGGCCTGCCCTACATCAAAGGTAGTGTACTTAAAGGACTGCTCGTCGAAGCCTGTGCCAACCTGCTCTATGCCCTGAACAGCCCTTCCGACCTGGTAGATGCCGCAGCACACATGTTTGGTGAGGCAGGCAGCAACCACGGCGCCGAAGGCGCACTCATCGTAGACGATGCCCGCTTGCCTGAGGTCGTGGCTTACGGACTTCACCAAAAAGGAGGCAAGTACCGGGGCACCGTCCTTGCAACCCAACGGGTGCTGCATGCCCTGACCGATATCCGGCGGCAAAGCGCCCGGGACCCCGGCACGGGTGCTCCGCGCAAGGCCACCCTGCGCAGCTTGCGGGTCATGCGCCGTACGCTGGCGTTTTACGCACCGCTCAAACTCCATACGGATGCGCTCCATACGGATGCACAGGAGGCCCGTGCCCTACTCAATGCCTGTACGGCTACGGTACGGCGGGGCGGCCTCCGCAGAAACCGGGGCCTGGGCCACATTCGGCTCTCACTCATGGACAACGGGCAACCAGATCCGTTTCTGGACGATTTCTTTGCTGCACCGTATTTCACATAACATCATGCGCATTCTTAAACTCACCCTCCAGACCGCCCAGCCGGTCACCCTGGGTACCGTAGGAGACGACGGTAACACCATCTATACCCTCCCCTACATCCCAGGTGCCGCCATCAAAGGGGCCGTGATCAAGCGCTACCTCAACCATAACCCCGGCGTGGACCTACCCCATGACAATTTCGGACAGCAACTCTTCGATGGGTCCATCCGGTTTCTCCAGGCCACGCTGTGCCGGGAAGGCGTCCGGCTGATGCCGATGCCCAGATCAATTTACAGGGATAAAGCCAGACCAAATTCTGCAACGCGATATGACCTCGCCGTAACCGAACCTGATGACAAAATACTCGCACCGGCCTTTGGTCCAGACACCGGTGTATGGGTCCAGGGAAAAAATTACGCGGTCTATACACCAGGAAAATCGCTGTTCACACGCATTCAGCGACGGAGGAATGCGAATCTGCAAAAGATTATGTTCCGGCAGGAAGCCTTGGACCGCTACCAGTTTTTCGAAAGCGCCGTGCTCTTTGATAAAAACACGGATGCAGATCGGGTGGCGGACTTGCTTGCCGAAGGCCCCTTGCGCCTGGGCAAAAACCGGGGAAAGGATACCGGAAATGTGGAGATCTATGCCCAGGAATGGATCGAATCCCCAAAAAACTGGCGGGAATGGCACGATGGCCCCATGCAACCGGGTTCCCCCGATCGGCTCACGATGACCCTGCTCAGCCCGGCCATTCTCACCGATCCCCTGGGTTTCTACGCCACCAGCCGAAACGCCATCGCCCATACCCTTACCGAAGCGCTGACCCTCAAGCCAAATGCCGTGAAGATTGAGGCCGCTTATACGCAGGCGACCACCATTGGGGGGTTCAACCGTAAATGGAACCTTCCGCTACTGCAGATGCGTGCCCTCAGAGAAGGTAGCGTAGTGGTGTTCTCGATTGCTTCCCATACCAACCTCGACCTTAAAAAACGATTACAGGAACTGGAGTGGCAAGGCATCGGAGAACGCCGGTGTGATGGGTATGGACGCGTGGCCTTCAATGTTCACACGCAAGAAACCGTAGGGATCTCCAAAACACCTGCGTTTGAGGCTGTGCTTTTCCACCCGGCACAGCAGCGCGTGCTTCAGACCAAACTGGACACCCTGAATAAAAATGACGAAGCCTACGGATTACTGCGCCGCATCGTCCGCGCCAATGTACATGCCGAGCTTGACCGAAAGCTGCGCAATAAGCTGAAGACAACGCTGCAAGGGCTCAACCCGGGCAAAGATGTGCGCCAGTCTCAACTGGGCTTGCTCCGTGCACACGTGGAACGCGCCCTCGAACGCGGCCCTGCCGGGCTCGCTGATTTGCAGACCTTCATTGAACACCAGGCCAAACGCGCAACCGGGCAGCCCCTTTATGACGGAATCAAGATCAATAACCTGAAACTGGGCGCGTGGATTGCTGCACGCCTGAATGAGGTCACACAATCCGAGGCGATCGAAAAAACCTGGGATTTATCCACCCTTTCAAACAACGGGATTGGCCCTGTAACCCCGGACCTGGACGAAAACACACGATACCGGCTCAGCCTGCAATGGGTACTGGGTGTGGTAAAAGGTCTGGCCCGGAAACTGAAGGAGAAAAACCCATGACGTTGACGGAAACCATGTTGACGGAAACCATAACCTCATACCGGGAAACCCGGTATGACTGGTCGGCCGCTTCGTCTCGCAAGGTGGACGAGATCATCGTCGTTGAAGTCTCTTTTGCGCTCCAAACCCCGGCCCATATCGGCAATGGAGAGGAAGCAAAAACCTCGGACATGCCCCTGCTGGTCGATACGACCGACGACCAACCTAAACCCCTGCTGCCGGGCACCGGCGTGGCCGGCGCACTCCGGAGCTACCACCGGGAACGGGAATTGGGGTACTGGCACGCCCTGCCCCAACCCAATGACCCCAAAATGGTGCAGGAGCGAAACAGCGCCACCGTCCGCCTCTTCGGCGGGGCACCCGGCGATGAATACGGCCCCGATAGCCCGCTGATTATTGACGATGCCCTGGCCGAAATGGGCCTGTCGACGATCCTGGACGGGGTACGCATCAGCAATGAAAGTGGCACCGCGGCACACGAGGGCCTCTTTACCACGGCCTGCTGGTTGCCCGGCCTCTCCTTCACGGTACGGATGGAATTGCACCGTCCGGCAAACCAGGACCGGGCAAACCTGCTCTCGGCGCTCGTCTCGGCCCTGCACGGGTTTGAAGATGGCGGCCTGACGCTGGGCGCACGGACCTCGCGCGGTTTCGGGCAAATCAAAACGACCCGCTACCGGGCACGGTACTTCAACCTGAAAAAATCACCAGACCTCAAAGCCTGGATCAGGGAAGGAGACGCCCCCCTTACGACTTGTGCCGAGGCCTTCTCTGGTAACCACGAAGACCTGTGTGACTACCTCGCGGCAACCCTCGGCACGGATAAACGGCACCGCGTTGAAATGGTCCTTCCGCTCAAGCTCGATGACGGCCTGCTCGTCGGCTCACGCAGGCCACATATCCCGGAACTGGCCAGCCCCGACCTGACGCATTTTTACCTGAAAGTACCCGACACCGCAGGCAACAACCGCTGGGTACCAGCCGAGACCGGGACCGACATGGCCGGAAAACTGCGCCTGCGTACCCGAAAAATCCTGTCGCTTTTCGTCAAGGACAATGTACGCAACAAACACATCGACACCTGGTTCGGGCACGTAAATGACGACGGACAGGCCAGCCGTCTGGTGACGCATTTTGCCCCGCTTGAAGATGCCCATACGGACCTGGTGGTACACCACATCCGCATCGACCGCTTCACGGGCGCGCCGGTGGATGCACTGTTGTTCAATGAAACACCGGCCTACGGCATTAAAGGCCATGCCCAGATGAAGGTGTGCTGGACATACCGGGCCGAGGAGGAAAAAGACGCCCGGGCGGCAGCGGGACTGTTGCTGCTTCTGGCCAAGGACCTGATCGAACGGCGGCTTCCCCTGGGTGGCTCCGTTTCCACCGGGATGGGCCGGTTTACCTATGACCAAGACGTTACGCTGTCCATCAGCAGCCCAAACGGCAAGGAAACCCTAACGTTTACGCCCGAAACCGAAGATCCCAATACACAAAAGAAATTGAACGGCCTCGTGACCGACCTGCTCACAGCTTTTAAGGTTTTGCCTGATGAACCCAGAACTTAAACCCCCGTACACGCCGGTACCGTGCAATGCCGGGGCCGAAATACTGGACCCGCCCGGCCCGGAAGACACACTGGCCGATTGGCTCAAGACCCAGGCCAACACCTGGGCCAACAAGAAAACGGCCTACGTCCTCTCCTACCACTGGGACGGCGTCGTCTGGGGCCGAATTGAAGGGGACGATTTACAGGTCAGCACCGGCCGCATTACCTCCTCCCCAAAACTACGAAAATCTACCCTGATCCGGACGTACCTCTTCAATGAGACCTTCGAGGTCTTGCTCTGGCACCGGGAAGCGGCCCCCCTCAAGGCCCGCGTCATAGCCGAAGCAGCACACCGGCACACACACCCAGACCTGGAGACACATTGGACCGAGGCTTGTGATACGAACCTGCTACTTTATGGCGAGCACTGGGAAACAACCGACGATAACTTTGCCATCCTGCGCCAGGGCGAATTGCGAACCCAGCTCTACCATGTTCCGCCCACAACCCCGAAAGCCGGGCAACGGCTATGCCTCAAGATCCGGCGGTACGTGACGGCTACAAGTCCAGACCATCCCCCGGCCTATCGGCTGGTCGGGTTTGATTCTATTCCTGTTCCATCAGAAGCCGACACATCATGACGTATAACCCCACTTCCGGCCGGCGGGCTACGGCCCCCTATAACTTTATTCCGCTCAACGATGACATTATCGAAGCGGCTACCCTTGTAGAAAAAAACAGCTTGCCTGCACTCCCCCCCCGGGACCTTTATGACCTGAAGCGCAAGACCGGCTACTTCGAGGTTGACCTCAAAACCCTGACCCCACTCTACATTCGTGCGCCGCTCCCTCTGGGCAAATTTGACGAAAATCAAAAGCAACGCAGAGCACAGGACGCAACCGGAAAACCCAGCAAAGCCGAACGGGACAACATCGACTTTTTCTACACCCACAAACCGGACGGAAAGGGGCCGCACCCACCCGTCATCCCCGGCAGCAGCCTACTCGGACCACTCCGGAACGTGGTACAAATTGCCGGCTTCGGGAAACTACAACAGACCAGCAATAAGCGCCTTTACATGCGCGACATCAACCATAAGCATTACACAGGTCTGACCCGGAACCGGGTCAAGCAAGGATTCCTCAAGTACAAAAACAACAAATGGTATGTTGCACCCTGCACCGGGGTGGCTCGGGTCGCCATCGAACCCCTCCCCGATGGCCGAGACAACCTCCTGGGTGCCTTCAAGCTCACCCATGTTCGAGACCTCTATGAGCTCGATGGCAACCCCGTCCCGCCAGACCAAGCGCAAAACCCGAACCTGACCCCGAAGCAAACATACCAGAGACGTAGCTGCTGGGTAACATACACAAAAGCGCCTCTATACAACAAAGACCGTAAACCTGTAGGCTGGCAAAACCGGGTAGACCGGTTTTTGCTTGTGGACCCCCATGACCGGGCCTACACCAAAGGTACGCTGGTCCTGACCGGGCGTGTACAGCGCCAGAAACGGGCCTGGGTGTTTTTTGATCGCACATCGGCGTATATCCCTCTGAGTGAAGGCACATACTGGTCCATCCACGGCTTCAACCATGAATCCCAGCGCACCGATTGGCAGAAAAGCGCCTACCCTCCTGAAGGAAAAGCCAAAGACGGTGACCCCGTGTTTTTCTTTCTGGACAAGAACACAGCGCAGGTCCAGTACATTGGCCGGAGCCAGTTGATGCGCATCCCGATGACCCAAACACCCCAGGACTTGCTTCCAGACGACCATAAAGACAACCCCGAAACAATCGATTTTGCTGAAGCCCTGTTCGGCTATGTGCGAGACCGTGCACCTCATACTCACAAAGACGCCCGGCAGGGCAATCCGGCCCTCGGGTATGCGGGGCGGGTACAGGTTACCGCCGCGCATCCGGTACCGGACAACAAGGTCTTCAAGGCCGACGATTGGTTTGAGCCGCCGCTCTCCCTGCACAGCCTGGAATCCCCTAAACCCTCGGCCTATCAACTCTACCTGAAGCAGACCTCAGACAACCGGAAAACCCTGAATTATTACAAAGCCGGGGTATCCCTGCGCGGGTTCAAGCGGTACTGGGTCAAACCGGGCACCACCCGTGCAGAGATCGCGTTTCCCGAAGCCGGGGCAGCACCCAACGATTTGGAACGCCACACAAAAGTACGACCGGTGAAGACGGGCAAGACGTTTCGGTTTCGGATCTATTTCGAGAACCTGACCAAAAAAGAACTCGGCGCCCTGTGCTGGGCCCTGGCCCCGGCAAACGATCCGAACCGCTACGTGCATACCATCGGGATGGGCAAGCCATTGGGCATGGGGGCCGTACGCCTCTCACCGAAACTGTACGTTACCGATCTCAAAAGCCGGTATACCTCCCTGTTTGACAACGAAGGAAAATGGGTATCGGGTGACGTAGCGGAACAGATGGAGACCTACATTACTGCGTTTGAGCACTTCATATCCCCCAAGCTCACCAACAAGAACTTCCGTACACACCCACGCATCAAAGACCTCTTGACGATGATGGAGTGGACGGACGAGCCCCGCATGCCGCACCAGTTCGATTACATCGGCAAGGACCGCGACCGAAAAGTGCTCCCCGGTGTACAAGATCAGGCTGCGGCAATACGAAGAACCGGCACCGTCGAATCCCCTCTACCCACACCCACCCCACCAAGACAACCTGAGCAACAATCCAGACGAGACAGAAACCTTGACCAACCCCGGCACAAAAGCGACGCGGAAGGGCTATACGAAACCGGCTCCCTCAAGAAGCCCTTTCATGAAACCAGAGGTTTCTCTTTTATTGAGCCCGATACAGGGGAAAGGGACGTCTTCGTGCATTTTAGTGACGTTCGCGGTGACCATACCCGCATGAGAACGGGTGACCGCGTCCGCTTTCGGGTGGAAATGACACCAAAGGGGCTACAAGCCAGAGACGTAACGCTTATTGACTAACCATGCGCTTTTACAACCTACTCATCGTCACCGGCACCTCGCCGGGCGTTATCACGACGACGATCTATGACCTTCTTAGGGAAGACTGGGTACCGGCTACGATTCAGGTGCTCACCACAAGGATCGGGGAAAACTACATTCGGGCCACACTCTTCGACGAAACGGGGCTGCGCGACGAAAACAAAGAAGAGATCACCAACTGTGATACCCGTTGGGCTAATTTCAGGGAACAGGTATCCGCAGATAAACGCTGGCCCCACTTAAAAGGCCATGTATCCAATATACCCTTTGACCCGAATGCGGATATTGAAGTCATCAAAGACGAGAAGGGTACCCCCATCAACGACATCAATGACCTGGAAAAAGACAGGGCCTTTGCCGATGCATGCTCCCGCCATGTAATAAACCTCGTAGCTGACCCTGACCGCCCCCTGGTGGCCGCCATTGCAGGAGGGCGCAAAACCATGGGGGCACACCTACAAAACTTCCTGAGCCTCTACGGCCGTACCGGCACCATTGAAGACCGGCTCCTTCATGTCCTGGTGCCGAAAGCCGAGGAAGAAGGCCTTATGTTCTTCTGGCCCGGTGATGAATCGTATACCCAAGACTGGCCCATTCACCGGATCGAGATTTTCTACCCACCGCTTCGGTACTTGCTTCGTGACCGGCTCGGCGTTGATCCTGATGCGCCCGGTATCCTGGACGCCATACGGTCCAGTGTACGCAACACCCGCCGCCGTACCCAGGAGGCTGACTACGTAGTGGTCCACCTGTGGCGCAATAAAGGCGAACTTCGGTTCTACGATGAGGATGATGTCGAAATCATCGAACAGCGGGTACCGGATATGAAGATGCGCCCGATTTCAACATTGCTCATCCTTGCTGACCTTCAGGCCAAGATCCGCGAGGAGCGCCCCGGAACATGTGAAATACCCTTGCGCTGCTTGACCGAGAAGGCTACGCATACCAAACGAATATGGTTTGCCGGTCTAGACGACAAATCATACAACTCCTGGGCAAAGGGGGATGCCTCAGGCAAGATTTCCCATGCCAACAACCAATGGAAGGAAGCAATCAAGATGGTGCATCATTCCGGTCACCCCTATGGTGCTTCTAAACAGGGCGCAGGCTACCGCTTTACCTTTCCTGAAATTCGCGGTGTTTATGTCGAGGAAGACTTTATTATGAATAAGGGATGGCCGTTAAACTATATTATGCGGCTCAACTAGATCATCTCATATCGGCCCAGCCCGGCCACGGTATCACTGCCCACATGAACCGATGTGCCAGCCACAAGCAGGGTAACCACCGCAGGTGAAACCCGCCGAAGCCGAAGCCGAAGCCGCCCGACCAGGCCGGAGGTGTTTTCCTTATTTCCGCCGGTCATCCGCTTTCCCGACCACAATTCCAGTGTAGACTGCGCCCTGCTGATCCTCGGCACGTCGCACGTCGACGGCACGTCGGCATCAAAGACCTGCCATTCCGACCCATCGAAAAAAACCGAGGGTGCAAAACCCGTTTGGTTTGTGCGTCTGAATACCTCAACCGCGGGTGCTTCCCGATCAAGCATGGTAGCGGCGGCCTCCTGTACATCCGCTCCGGTAACCTGTGCCCAACCGCTGGACCGCTTTATGTACAAGCCGGATGGTGAGGGACACCCTGGAGGTGTATCAAAGATAAGCCGCCAACGGGCGAGTTCGCTTGTGGCGAGCCGGTCCAATTCCGGCGCCGGTGTGGCGTAGATTTGCGTGAGCAAAAACAGGCGGCGGTACAGCAGTGCCAGAAACATGGTGAATCCTTCCGGGGTGACAAACCTGTCGGGGGTGAGGTCCTGCTTATGCTTGCGCAGGCGAAGCGGCGTAAGCAGGTGCAAGGTGAAAGCATCGGGGACTTCCTCTGATGGCCCCGGCACTACGTAGAAACGTGCCGGATCATCCAGCGGCAGGCCGTCTGTGTAACACAGTTGCCCCCGTCCGTCGTAAACGCCGTGCAACCGGCACCTGGCCCGTGTAGTGCCGAGCCCACCTAATCCGCTCCAGTACCATTCTACCGCCTCGACGAAGGACCTCCAATCATCGGCGGCCCGGCCAAAAAGCGTCAGATCGAACGAAATAAAAGTACCGGAGGGGAGGTAATTGTCCCGCCGCCCCGGTGGGGCAAGCACAAAGGGTGGCGGAAGGGTCGCGTTGGTATCCAGGAGCCGTTGCCATACCGGATGCGCCCGTGCCCGAAACCACCGGGTATAGGCATCCGGCGGGTTTGAGAGCCGTGATTTCAGATGATCCTCGGGCATGTATCGGTCCGGGTCGAGACCGAGGGCCCGCATGCGGAAGGCCGTATCCAAAGCGCCGCGCAGGCTAAACCCCTTGTAATCGGGTAACCACACATCGTCCAGGGCTTCGAGCCGAAACGTGAGACGGCAAGCCATAAGGGCATACAGAGGGGCCAACAGAGGATCGTTCCGGTCTTCGTAATACATGGTCATGCCCACCGCGCTTTCTGGTTGATGCCCGCTAGGGCAGGCTCCCCTCACACATGGCATACCTAGTTTTTTTAATCATGGAAATGATCCAGTGTCCATGCCCGCTAGGGCAGGTTCCCCTCACACTTTCTTCGGAGATAAAATCGATAGTTCAATGAGAAAGTGTCCATGCCCGCTAGGGCAGGTTCCCCTCACACATAAATACTATCTGCTACGGACAGCTTGAGTTAGAAGTGTCCATGCCCGCTAGGGCAGGTTCCCCTCACACTTTGTCACTTTTAATTGAACGACTACCGGCTAAAGCCGGTAGATTCCTGTGGGTAGGCTGAAAGCCCACTGAATCCACCCGCTATTTCGCAACTTCAAAATTGTCGCCGTCTCGCTCTATATCCTGAGTCCGTATGTATTCCATAATTACTTCATCGGTCACGTTGCCCGACGACGCTGCGAAATACCCGCGCCCCCACAGATGACGGCCCCAAAACTGCTGCGACAAATGACGAAATTCGCTCAACAGCTTCCGAGACGTCTTACCCTTGACCATCTGCATGAACTTGCTCACGCTCAGGTAAGGCGGCAGCGAGACAAACAAGTGTATGTGATCGCGCCCCACGTGGCCCGAGAGAATGTCAACCTCGTGGGCCTTGCAAATCTCTCGGATCAGTCCGCGGCTGCGCTGGGCGACTTCACCGACCAGGACGGCTTTGCGGTATTTGGTACTCCATACCACATGTACCTTCAAGTCGTAGACCGAGTGCGAGGTCTTTCGATAGTGTTGCATGCATCGAAGATAGCCCTGGCCCGGCTCAAACTAAAGTCTTCGCCTAAAGGCGAGGGGTTTTCTCCCATTCCCCGATTGGGACACTAAAATTGTGAGGGCCTTATGGCGTGTCCATGCCCGCTAGGGCAGGTTCCCCTCACACGAAGCGCTCAGGGCTTTCGAAAAAGCTCAGTTACGGTGTCCATGCCCGCTAGGGCAGGTTCCCCTCACACCTTCTCCCTTCCAACAAATTAAATTAGAAAGACCATGAGTGTCCATGCCCGCTAGGGCAGGTTCCCCTCACACAAGCCGCCAAGCATCCCACGTACTCCAAAGAACAGTGTCCATGCCCGCTAGGGCAGGTTCCCCTCACACTTATGGACAAGACAAAAAAATCCCGAACCAAAGTGTCCATGCCCGCTAGGGCAGGTTCCCCTCACACTTATGGACAAGACAAAAAAATCCCGAACCAAAGTGTCCATGCCCGCTAGGGCAGGTTCCCCTCACACCCCCTATAGAGGTAACATCATGCAATCCTTAATCACAGTGTCCATGCCCGCTAGGGCAGGTTCCCCTCACACACTGCCTTATAATGTCAGTTTACCATATGGCGAAGTGTCCATGCCCGCTAGGGCAGGTTCCCCTCACACGGATTATGAACACAAAACAACTAGCTTCCCTTTTCTGGTGTCCATGCCCGCTAGGGCAGGTTCCCCTCACACTTAAACCGATGTGCTACACACACTAAACCAAACAAAAGTGTCCATGCCCGCTAGGGCAGGTTCCCCTCACACTTATGTACTACACAGAAGCCTCTGAAGCTTGGCTCGAGTGTCCATGCCCGCTAGGGCAGGTTCCCCTCACACCCCATAAAAAAATGGCAAAACAATTAACCCCAGCAGTGTCCATGCCCGCTAGGGCAGGTTCCCCTCACACCTATGCGCAAAGACGAAGAAACTACTCTCGATCGAGTGTCCATGCCCGCTAGGGCAGGTTCCCCTCACACTTCAAGAGCAGCAGGCTGAAGAAGCTGCAAAAAAGTGTCCATGCCCGCTAGGGCAGGTTCCCCTCACACCAAACAGGTTTGTTATGAAACTTTCCTTTCTTTTTGTGTCCATGCCCGCTAGGGCAGGTTCCCCTCACACAAATAACATGGTAGGACCAATAGCTATTGCAAAAGTGTCCATGCCCGCTAGGGCAGGTTCCCCTCACACAAAATCATCATAATCAACACCTAAACGAGATTTGGTGTCCATGCCCGCTAGGGCAGGTTCCCCTCACACAGCCGTCTCTGGAGGCGTTGGGGCACAAGGACTTAGCCCCCCCATTCCGCGACACAGACCGGCTTCCATGGGAACAGCCCCAAAATACGCCATAGGGGCCGAAAAAGGCAATCTCGGAGATACTGTTTTTTATGTACTTACAACAACTCCGCGACACAGTGCGACTCAATCGAGATACAAGCAATATATAAACATAGACTTATGTGAAATGCATCTTTTTTTGCTACTGTGTCGCGGAAGGCTTCAACCTGTGATAACATTTTTTCACAAAAAGGCCGTGTGGTACGCTACGTCCTTAAGGCTCGGTTATCTGCCGTCGGTGTGCTCACCCTGTCGTAGAGATCTTTAAGGGTCCAGCACGTAACTTGATAGCCACTGCTTTGAACTTCTTCCAAGAAGGCCTTTTCAAACCCACCGGCGGCCACATAGTACAGCGAGGCCCCTAGCTCCAGTGCCTGATGTGCCCACTTGCGCCCGGCATCGGCGGCGCGGTGTAACATCTCAAGGTGCAACCGATGTACCCCAGCCCCAATGGGCTTTCGGTTCCATTTCACGGCCCCGGTGAGCATTCGGCCATCCGCCCGCCGGGCTACCAGATCTACTTCCAACGAACGACGGTTTCGGTCAATGCCTTCCCAACGGCCCCACCGGGCCACCAGCGGCAACCCCAGGGCAGCAGCACGCACGTCGTAAGCCTCAACGGCCATGCGTTCAAACGCACGCCCCATATAAACATCGAGCTGCGGACCCACCCATTGCGCCCACACATAATCCGGCGGGTAACGTGCCAACATCGACAGGGACGGCTCAACAAACCGTTGATGAAACCGAAAAGCCGGGTCAGCAATGCCGTATCGAATGGGTTCATTCTTTCGGGCATCGAAGTTTCGGCAGGCTTCGATGTACCCCAAACCTTCGAGCCGGGCAAGCTTGTCGCGTAGGCCGGCATCATTGGAAAGGCCTGTGCGCTGGGCAATCTCGTTGCGCACCCCCCGCCCGTCCGCTACGGCCCGTAAAATGGCGCGGTATTTGGACGTTTCGCGCAAGCCCTCTTCCTGGTCAAGCGCGGTCTCGATGAGCAGCCGAACTTCGCCTGTGGGGTCGAGCATCAGCCGGGTAACATTCGCTGCAAGGGCGTGTACCGGATTGACGGCGGCCAAATACCGTGGTGTTCCCCCGAAAATGCCATAGATCAAAGCCCGGTCGCGCAGGTCGGAGCAGGGTACCATTTCTGCGGCATGTAGATACCCGAACGGCCCAAGACGATGTTGCCAGTTGAACCGACCGTACAGGGGCCCGCCACCAGCGGCCAACGACTCCATGGTCCCCACAGACGAACCACAAAGCACAAGCAGAAACGAACGGGGGGGGCGCCGGCGCTCCCACGCCGCATTAAGCTCCGATGAGACCCGGGCAAGCCCCTCCTTGTCATGGGCGAGGTATTGAAACTCATCGAGGACCACCACCAGCGGAGCCGGCACCTGAAAATCGAGGAGCAAATTGAACACGGCGCGCCAGGTCGGGTAATCTTCTGCGTGCAGATCTTCCCCCGACCAGGCCGCGAGATCGAGGATCAACTGCCGCCGGTTCACCTCCGGCGTCGTCCTGGCAGCGGTAAACAGAAAATAAGGGTATGCACCCCAGACATGGGTCAGTAAATACGTCTTGCCTACCCGCCGCCGACCGGTTAACAAACCCAGTTGAGGCCGGCCCACCTCCAACAGGGCGTGCAACGCATCACGCTCACGACCTCGATTTATCAGTAAGGACGAGGAATCTGTGGGGGTCATATTGCCTGTAATCGTGTTTACATGCAAACATACGTGCAGGCAAATCAAAAAGCAAGAAGGCAGAGGTGTCCATGCCCGCTAGGGCAGGCTCCCCCTCTGTGCCTAAGTTAGTGAGACAACTACTACCTCATAAATTAGTGTCGAACCTTGAGGGCGCATGAGGATATAAAAAATGTCTCTATCTTTTGTTAATCCCCACGCAAAAAACGGTGTGAATCCGAACGAACCATCCCAGAAGCCGGGTACTCGACCGACAGAGGTTGTACCCAAAGCCCGTCGGCGTCACTTCTCGGCTTCCTATAAGTTACGCATTCTTGAAGAGGCAGGAGGCTGCCGGCATTAGGGATGAGCGTAAGTCTCCCCTCTTTCGGGCACTCAATCACCACAAACAGATCACCGAGCGTCCCTATTCGGCCGATTGTGCCTTGCGGATGGTCAAACGCCGCGCCAAGAAAGCGGGCCTACCTCCTGAGAAGATTTGCAACCACTCTCTCCGGGGCACCGGTATCACGGTATTTCTAGAAAACGGTGGCCAGCTTGAAGTGGCCCAGCAGATCGCGGCACACGCCGACCCACGTACGACTAAGCTCTACGACCGCCGGATCGAAGCGGTTAAGCGGGGTGAGATTGAGCGGGTGAGGATATAAAGTCGCCAAAATCACGGCTCCTAGAAACGATCTCAGTGTGCTGGCATTTTGGATAGCACACGTTTAGGGCCAAAAACATGCCACGTGTGCATATTCCGACGATCCCGTCCACTTAATCCGACTGATGCCGTCCACTTAATCGGAGCGCAGCGACGCTGACCCTATTAGGTAAGCAACGGCTCGCTTTCAAGCAAGTCGCTGTACTGTTTTCGCATACTTTCACCATCAAGTAAGAGTTTGTAGCCATTGTGGATGAGCCGATCTAGAATGGCATCGGCCAGCGTCGGATCTGACATCGTCTCGAACCACTGATCCGACGGGAACTGGCTGGTGACAATGGTTGATTTCCGATCATAGCGATCTTCTAAGACTTCGAGGAGTTCACGCTGTTCATCGGCCCGGATGGTCGTCAAGCCCCAGTCATCCAAGACTAGCACATCGGCCCTGAGCAGCTGTTTCATCAACTGGCTGTAGCGGCCATCACCGCGTGCGATTTTGAGTTCATGTAGCAAGGACGGGAGCCGGTAATAGTGGCTTCGGAAGCCGTTCAAACATGCCTTATGGGCCAAGGCGCAAGCCAAGTAACTCTTGCCGATCCCCGTCGGCCCGGTGATGAGCACATTGTGACGTTTTTGGATCCAAGTGCTTGTACCGAGTTGCTGGACCAAGGAGCGGTCAAGACCTCTTTTATGCTGATAATCAATATCTTCGAAGCAGGCTTGTTGCCGAAGTTTGGCGGCCCGGAGTCGGCTTTTGAGCTTGCGCGATTCGCGTTCAGTGAGTTCACGATCGACTAGGAGGCCGAGACGTTCTTCAAAGCTCAGTTGGCCAATCTCGGGGAGTTCACTCTGTTCCTTCCAGGCCGCGATCATGCCGGTTAGTCGCAGTCGTTGGAGTTTGTCGAAGGTTGGATGTTGTAGCATACACCTCTAAGGTTGTGCCATCACCTGTAGCTATGCCGGATTCCAGCAGTGACGACGGGTTAGGGGTCGCCCACTGAGGCTCAGTGGGTTCTCGACGGTAGTAGCCCGGCCCACGAATATTGCGGTGTTGGATCGGGGGTAATTCTTCAGTAGTGGGTTCACAAGGGAGTTGGTCAAGGCCTTTTTTTAGAATCGACTCAATGGATCGATAACTATAGCTTTGTAGAGCTAGAGCCCGTCGGCAGGTGGCCTCCAGCCGGTCTGACCCATAGGCTTTACTCAGCCGCAACACGCCCAAGCAACTGCGATAGGCTTGCAAGGGGTGGGCACGTGATTCGATGGCCTTTTGTGTCCATTGCCGAGTATGTGGGCCGATCTTGGCCGCCCAATCCATGATCCGCTCGGGTGTCCAACTGGCATATTCGCGGAACGAACGTGGTAAATGGGCCTTATTGGTGGTGTGGCGACCTTGATAAGGACTGCGTAGATGCGAGGCTACCCGAGTTCCTTTATGGAAGCACTCAACGGTGTGGGCATTATATCGGACATCCAACTGTTTTTTAACCAGTTGATACGGCACACTGTAGTAATGTCGGTCAAGCTCAATATGGCAGTCGACGTTGACACGGGCCTTCTTCCATTCTGCGTATAGATATGGCTGTTCGGGCAGCGGCTTGAGCACCGGTTGGTCGAACTGTTCAAACTGCGTTCGACGTGAACCAGGCAGTTTTTGGAAGGGTTGTTCATTGAGCCGTTGAAGGCCTTCGGCTAGAGCATCGTTGAGGTCATCAAGACTGAAGAACTGTCGGTGGCGAAGCGGGGCCAAGATCTGTTGTTCTACGATGCCAACGCCGGCTTCGACCTTGGCTTTGTCACGAGGTTTACGTACCCGTGCTGGCATGACGGCCACGCCATAATGTTGGGCTAGGTCAGCATACGTCCGGTTGAGTTCCGGTTCATATCGGTGGGCTTTGTCAACGCCAGATCTGAGGTTATCCGGGATAACGAGTTCTGGTACACCACCAAAAAAGGCAAAGGCCCGAACATGTGAGGCCATCCAATCTGGCAAAGATTGTGTCCATGTTGCTTCGCAGTAGCTATAGTTGCTGGCTCCGAGCACGGCCACAAAGACTTGGGCCTGACGCTCTTGGCCTGTTTGCGGATCAATGACCCCGACGGTCATGCCCGCATAATCGATAAAGAGCTTCTCACCGGCCTTGTGATCTTGTCGCATGACCAGGTCGAGTTGTCCGCGCCAGCTACGGTAGTAATCACAGAACCTGCTGTATTGCAGGCCATCAGGATATTGCAGCTTGTACTCCTGCCACAAGAGCGCCAAGGTAACGCCTTTGCCACGTAGCTCTTTATGTACCCAGACCCAATCCGGCGTAGGTCGTTTAGTATTGGTTGTATTGGGCTTAAAAAGCTGGGCATCAAGTTCTGCTTCGGTGAGCGACTCCGGCAGGGGCCATGTATATCCGGCGATAGCCGCACGTCGGACATAATCGCCAATGGTCGAATGCGATGTCCCTAGGCATTGGGCAATCTTTCGATGGCTGAGTTGGCATTGATACTTGAGTCGAAGAATCTCTTTGATCTTACGCATAGACAAACGCGGAGTCGGCATGATGAGGCATGGTTAGTGAAAGGCACCGGCCGGGGGCCGGGTACACAAGACCATGCACATAACCGCTGTGAATCAGCGGAGTTTGTCAGCGTCGTTGGTTCGTCTCTGATGCTCCAGTTGCCAAGATTGTCACACCGTCTGGCTAGTGGACGAGATCAATCGGAATCACTGGACGAGATGCGTCGGAATCGGTGGACGGGATCAATCGGAATCACTGGACGAGATGTGTCGGAATATGCACACGTGCGTAAAAACGGCTTCCTGAGATGCCTCCTAACGCCCGATCTCTCGTGAGGCCATGGGCTACCCAAAAAAACGACTATTTTCCCCACTTCTTATTTCAGAAGGGTCATCTTTGCTTGCCGAATACTCCTACTGCCATCTCGGCCAACGGCCTCCAGTCGATAGAAATACACACCACTCGGCAAACCGGCAGCGTTCCAGTCTACAGCATGATTGCCCGGACTTAAGTCGCCGCTCATGAGTTGAGTAACCTCTTGACCCAGCGAGTTATATACCCTGATCTGCACCGCTGCATCTTCCGCCAATGTGAAGCCAATTTTGGTCGTTGGGTTAAACGGGTTAGGGTAGTTGCCTTTCAACGCGAGTTCTCTGGGTACGTCTACTTCGATAGAAATAACTTTCTCAGCCACCTCCTGATCACCCTGACTAACCTTGAAAACAAGATCGGCCACCTCCCCTACGGGAGCCGATTCGGCCACCGTGAAGGAAAATACTGCAAGGGCGTTTTCTTGCCCCGTATCAAGCGTGATTTCTGTTGGTGCCACAGCGATCCAGGCGGGTGTGTTCTGCAAGCGAATCACATTCGACTTCGCTGTTCCCTCAGCCGAAACCAGCGTGAATTCCAGCCTGTTGTCTTGGCTAGCAAACGGCACCAGGTAAGCCCCGGTGGCCGCAGATTTTTCCGCTTCGTTGTCTACAGGGACCGGCTGCGCCCAAAGGGTTGGAGCAGTAAGAAGTAAAATCAGAATCGTTCGCATGTTCGATTAGTTTGCCGGGAATAGCGTATCCCGAAGCAGGTCGATCATCGCCTCACTGTAGCGAAGATCAGCCGAGCCCGTGATTTCGAGGTCGGTGCCCTGAGTATGAGTGTCGTAGAGCAGGACGGCTCCTGTAACCGAGACATTGCCGCGCATTGCAAAGGAGGCTGGTGCCGTCGGCGTACTTCTCACAATCACAAGTCCTGTCCAATCGGCGCTCCCTTGTTCGGTGAAATCGCCATCGACGATCAAGACGCCGGTGCCGGTGATGTTGCCCGTTAGACTAATCCCGTTTGGTGCGTAGGCCACAATCGGTTGCGTTAGGGTACCGAGGGTGCCCGTGTGTGAAGTGGTAAGGGTGTCGGTAACGAGCGCCATGAGGCTCGTCAGGAGGGTTTCAGGGTCAAAGTCGAGGTCGGCCTGTGTGACATCCGGTGCAGGGCCGGTGCCGGTGATGCTGTCTTGTTGGTTGTTGCCGAGGGCATTCAAGACCGCTTGTTGGGCACTTGTTGTTGTAGTCAAAACACCGTGTACAGGATTGCCATTGCCTGGGGGTGAGCCGCTGGTGTCGTGATCGCCTCCATCGATGGTGAAGGAGCCACCAGAGAAATCGGCGGTTGCCGTATCAGTCGAAAGCGTTAGGGCTGCTGGAAAATCAGACAGATCTGGTGCCGGGTTTGGCAGAAAGCCGAGCAAATATTCGATATTGAATTTCAACAAGGCGTAGGTTTCACTAGTAAGAGTTACGTCTCTTTCCTCTTCTATACGATCCAGCAAGTTAATCAGTGTAGCTCCTGCATCGGTAGAATCCCCACTGGCTAATTCGGATCGTGCCTGAATCAGCGCTGATTCAAATTCCGTTGTTATATTGCTATCACTAATCCAACTCTGGTCTGATGCTTGTTGGGGATATGTTGTTAGCGTATCAAGAAATACTAAGGGGTCAAATGGATTTGGTGGACTTTGGGCTGAAATACTTTCGAACGTAATGTAACGTGTAGCCTGTCTGAGTGAGTCTAACAATGTTCGAATTTCACCAGAGGGTCCATGATCGTCAAAAATTGTCCACGACGCACTGCTTGCATATCCTTTAGCTATAACAGGTAATCCCGTACTATGAAATATAAAACCTGATTCGCTAGAATCCTGGAGAATTCCCGTAGTTGGTCCACGAGTATGGGCCCAATCGACCGCAGAGAATCTTGGGATAAATCCAGTCCGCCATTCCAGGTTTGGTCCTCTTACACTATCAATTTCCGCATTCACAGTAATTGATATCGCAAATAGGCTTTTCGATGCATCACTTTGGTTTTGGGCGCTAAAACTGTAGATGTACTTCTCCTGATTCGAATCATATTCTACATTACTTCTGATCTCAGGTGATGCTAAGTTGCCGGGCATGTATGCCCCTTCCATTATGGTACTATCTTCAATACTTTCATAGGTAATGATGTAAAATCCTTTAACAGGATCTTGCACAATACTTTCTGATTGAGCAAAAGCCTGCGCCGCATAAAGAAGGGATATAAGTATGATAACAGGGAGCCTCATAACAAGCGAAGTTAGTTTTCGGGATAAAAATAAAGATGGTAATGTTCGTTATTTGGAGAGCCTAGAGAATGGATCTCAGGGCCTGGGTTACCACCGTTTTCGACTACTAACCTTTCAAAGTCATAGTTGTAATAAAGAATGCGGTCTCTATGATCTCTGATTGGTGCACCATTACCATCAGTTCTTTGCGTTAGTAGAACCGCTGTTCTCAAGCTTAAATCGCGTGTGGTACGGATATCTGCGTCTCTTCCTGTGCGGTGGAAACTGTGGCCAGTTCGCCAGCGCCCACAAATATCAAATAACCCCCCATTTGGAAGACTAAGGTCGTTTATTACTAGGGGCGATTGAGATGGAGCCTCCGTCTCCCAACCATCTGCTATATCTGTCAGATTAGTAAGGACTTCTTGAAGCGCATAGTGATTGTCATCTTGATTGGGATTGCCGGGTGGCCCGAGATGCGCTACGGTTCCTCCTACTTTTGTATAGGTTGTACCATCATCTAAGGCAACCAAATCAGGAACTCGAATAGTTAGGGTATCTCGCGCGGTATAAGTTGTCCCACCTAGTGTAGTTTCTGCCCTCAAAACAATCTTTCCTCCATATTCTGGCGTTACGTATTCCAGCAATATTTGCCCATCAGCATTAGTTCGAGCAAAAACTGTTCCGTCACCTTCTGTAACAAATGGAGGCACAGCAGTAAGCACCTCAAATGTACCCAGCGAAGCCAATTCTGGAAGAGGCAGAGCTGCTCCTTGAGAGCTGCACACAGTACCTTGATGTTCATGTCCACCCGATTGTGGAATCCAATCGGCTGTAATTTCAACATCTTGACCTTCAATATCCTGGCCGTCCTCTCTGACCGTTACCTGTATGTTTTCAACTAGATTGTCCACAGCCGAAAAATCGAAAGTACTTGCAACTCCACGATTGGGTATGGTTGGCCATATTGTTTGTGGATTAGGAATCGTGATTTGCAAGGGGCTTTCAACCAGCTTTATATATAGCTGATCGACCCCACCACTAAAGGCCATCGTGACGGTCACCAACACAGAATCCCCGATTGCACTACTCGGATCATCGGGATCAGCTAGAAAGACAATGCGTTCTTCGGGAGCACCTACACTCTGCCCATACTCTGGATCTGTAACGGTATAAGGGATCAGCGTTATGATGTCCCCGAGCTCTAATGTTGATCCGCGTTGCTTGATCTGCCAGTTGTTATCCACGTCCCGTTCAAGCCATGCCAAGTCGCCATAATCTGAGCGTTCTAGACCGAAGGTAAGGAACACGTTTCCATCAAAGTCGGGTTGCTCACGATTCCAGACCGTTGACCTCAACCACGATGTGTCAGCAATGGCAACAGGGTTTGGAGCAGCGAAAACGTCGAGGAGATCTAGGATAACATCAAGCGCGCCTGCACCTTGATTGGTGGTGTTATCGGTTTGCAATACATTAATATTGACGGTTACGACAGAATCCTCTTCAGCAAAGGCTTGCATTTTGCCAAATGCTAATGTTGGAGGTGGTTCCAAAGCAACAAACAGAAGTCGCCCTGCACTATTGCTCCCTAGATCAGGATCAACTACGGTATATGGCACCTCAGTTAGCGAGGAGCCGGCATCTACTTCCGTCCATTCTCCGGCTACTTCTGAAGCCCAAACCAAGTGGCCAAGCGTGGGGTCATCGACCGTGACATCTACTGTAAAGTTTGAATCAAACCCCGGCTCGGCCCGGTCTGCGGCCTGTACCGAAACCAGCGCACTGTCTCCAACCGCTATCGTGCTCGGATCTGCCGTGACCTCGAAATAATCCCCTTCCTCCAACACCTGTTCAATGTATACGGTGATATTGTCTCCGAAGCCGGTAAAACTACAGCCCGGCATGTTTTGTTGTACAAAACCAAACCCCTGAAACCGCCACTGCCCCTCGCTACCAGGCGAGGCCGGCGTGACTTCCATCGCAACCTCGACGCCATCAACGATGAATGAGAACGCTAACTCGTCGCCGGCATTGAAGCTCCCGAGTTCCAACGGGCCCAGCTTACCATTGGCTACATCTCCTTCGGCAAACTGACTTCGGTAGACGGTAGGAGAACAAAAAGTAAACGCGGTGGAGCCTTGGAAACGATAGTGCTGGCTGACAGGCTCCGTGATCGTCTCACTTGGCGAAACGACCTTGAGCGAGCGCCCATCAAGGTTACTCAGTGGGAATCCACTATTGTCTCGTATGGCTTCGTGAAAACGAATACGCACCGGCCCATCGGTCGGGATCGTGACCGTATTGGCCATCGCCGCTTTGGCCTGACCCTCTGAGAGATCAATCGTTTCTTTGATAATGACCTGGGCCTTAACCGTACTAAAAGTGCTCAGACAAAGCGCACACAGGAAGAGGCTTGCTTTCAGCGAAAGCGAGAATCGTTGAATCATGGAATATATATGTATCTTTCTGCCAGGATTGGCCCGGAAAAATGGGCGAGGCAGTTATAGCGCCGGTTGCTAATGCAATGTAGTCGCCATTTTGGTTATTATCAACATAGTGCATTAAAATATCCACTTATTGCAGATGACGGAAAGGTGTCCCTTACACCTTACAGGTCGCTATTGCTATTGAACCCTGTGCAACAGGTTGTTGCACACAAATACAAGGAATCGACATCCATCCTAGCGCTAGAATTGATCGTTTACCCTCCCCTATCTCCTGCTATAGTGGTGCCATGACCCAGCTAATGCAAAAAGTAATACAACGCCTCTCCGAAGTACCCGAGGAGATGCAGGATGAAACGGCCGCAACTGTCCTTGAAGCTCTGGACGACGACGCGCAGTGGGATCCTCTCTTATCTGAAACTACCGAGGATCAATGGCACAAAATGGCCGATGATGTACGTGCAGACATCAAGGCCGGCGATGTAGTATAGCGAAACAGTCGCCTCAAAGCCGTCTGCTGAATTTACAGAATACCTTTACAGGATTGTTGGGAACAGATTATTCCTATTTAGGGTTTTACGTTTTACAAGATTTGACTTGACATCAGAGCTTTTCTGGCTACAATACATTCTATCCCTCGTGTCATTTCGATGGCACGACGTCAGGGCTACACCTTCGGGTGTAGCCCTTGCTTTTTTGTGCTATATTCCCTTCCATGAACCCCAAAACCATCGTATACATCGACGGCTTCAATCTCTTCTATGGGGCACTCAAGCGAACCCCGTATAAATGGCTGAATATAAAACGGTTGTGTGATCTTCTCTTGCCACAGAACGACGTTACTCAGATCAAATATTTTACAGCCCGTGTGATTCCCCGCCCTAATAAACCCGATCAGCACATAAACCAGAATATTTATCTTCGGGCTCTTGCTACACTTCCAAATGTCGAAACTATTTTCGGCCACTATCTCACTAACATAGTGCGAATGCGGGTGGCAAATCCTGCTCCTGGCCAGCCTAAGACTGTGGAGGTTATAAAGACGGAAGAGAAAGGGTCTGACGTGAACATTGCCTCCCACCTCCTAAACGATGCCCACAACACAAGATTCGATGTTGCTGTTATCATATCTAACGATTCAGACCTGCTAACACCAATAGAAATAGTACAAAAGGAGCTTGACTTACCCGTCGGTATCATTTGCCCATTCCCGCAATTTGCCCGAGTCCTGGCAAGAGGGGCCAGCTTTAAGAAGAAAATCCGTCGAGGTGTGCTTGCAGCAAGCCAATTCCCTCCTACCCTTCAGGATGCCAACGGTACGTTTAGAAAGCCCAAGTCCTGGTAGCTTTTGGTCAACAGCCTGTTGGCCACTTTGATCTTACTGAAGCCGCCTGTTTCACATTTGGTCAAGTGGTACTTGACCAGACTAGCGGAACTACCAACTTTGTCACACTCATTTACTTCTTTACTCAAATACTCTTTATTTTAACCATACTTGGTACTTGCAGCCCGGCCTGTTTCCAAAGCCGATGCACCCCGGTTCACCGCCCAGCCTTCACGGCGAAGAAGCGCCGTCATCATCCGGTATCCTGCCCTCGGATTGTCCTCAGCTAGGCGGTGCATGTGCTTGACCAAGGGCCGCATTGGGTTTTCTGCTTTGGTAGCGCTGCGTAGATCGCGCTTGAGTTAAGGTCTTGCAAGCCCGTCGCGCCAAGCGCGTGCTGCACATGGCGCACGGCATCACGTCGGGCTTAGTACTTTCCCGTAAGGGCCTCTTTGAGGATGTCAATATCAAGCTCTTTCTCAGCCAGCAGTTTTTTAAGCCGCGCATTCTGCTTTTCGAGTTCTTTGAGCCGCTTGGCCTGCTGGTGATCCATCTGGCCATACTGCTTTTTCCAGCGATAGACCGTCTGCTCGGCAACGCCGATCTGCTTGGCAGCCTGGGCGATGGTGGCTCCTTGGGCCGTGAGGGCTTCAACTTTACGGAGCTTGGTGATGATCTGCTCGGGAGTGTGTGTTTTCTTTTTCATTGTGCTGCTGGTTGTGATGCAGCACTAACATTCAATGTGGATCAAAGTTCAGGGGGCATTCCACATGCCCGCTAGGGCAGGCTCCCCTCACACGAGTGCCCGCAAACGCGAAGTTGAGCAAGTTTCTGTTGACGTGTCCATGCCCGCTAGGGCAGGCTCCCCTCACACGGGTAGTAGACAAACCACGCAGAAAAATGAGAAAAAAGTGTCCATGCCCGCTAGGGCAGGCTCCCCTCACACACTTAAACTGGAAATCCCATGAATCTTATACCAAAGTGTCCATGCCCGCTAGGGCAGGCTCCCCTCACACTTTGACATGGAGGAATGTCATGAAACGCAACCGAATTTGTGTCCATGCCCGCTAGGGCAGGCTCCCCTCACACGTTTCTCAAACCTAAACCAAAAGGCATGAAAACAAAAGTGTCCATGCCCGCTAGGGCAGGCTCCCCTCACACAATTTGTTCATTCCAAACCCTATCATGGAGAAATGTGTCCATGCCCGCTAGGGCAGGCTCCCCTCACACTAACCCACGAGGTAATAACAAATGGAAAAGAAAGGTGTCCATGCCCGCTAGGGCAGGCTCCCCTCACACAAGAAAATGTTGAAGCTCAAAGCAGAAACCCAGGTGTCCATGCCCGCTAGGGCAGGCTCCCCTCACACCCTTTAATGCGGCTATTCTCAACCTCGAGCAATTACTGTGTCCATGCCCGCTAGGGCAGGCTCCCCTCACACTATATCACCCCAAACCTTATTGGTGAAATGACAACAGGTGTCCATGCCCGCTAGGGCAGGCTCCCCTCACACGCTGCTGAGAGAAGGTAACACCTGGTATTGGCCTGGTGTCCATGCCCGCTAGGGCAGGCTCCCCTCACACAAAGCTATTTCCTTTCTATTGGTAATAATGTTTCGTGTCCATGCCCGCTAGGGCAGGCTCCCCTCACACCATGCAAGCATTCTTAATGATGACGAGTATCGTGTGTCCATGCCCGCTAGGGCAGGCTCCCCTCACACATGTTAGCAGCCTACACGGTAGGAAATAACGTCGCATGTGTCCATGCCCGCTAGGGCAGGCTCCCCTCACACCTAACAAACGGTAATTACCTTGAAAAGATCATTGTGTCCATGCCCGCTAGGGCAGGCTCCCCTCACACCAAACAATTAACCCTTAATCAACATAATTGAGAGGTAAGTGTCCATGCCCGCTAGGGCAGGCTCCCCTCACACCTGAGAGGTTCTCATGAATAACTTCATTAACCTGATGTGTCCATGCCCGCTAGGGCAGGCTCCCCTCACACTTTTTACTCAATCACCTAACTAAACCTTAAGGCTAGTGTCCATGCCCGCTAGGGCAGGCTCCCCTCACACCAGAAGATGAAATAGGGATTCAATTCCTGAAAGCGAGTGTCCATGCCCGCTAGGGCAGGCTCCCCTCACACTTGATAAAAACTTATTAAATCTCTTCGAAGCTCATAGTGTCCATGCCCGCTAGGGCAGGCTCCCCTCACACAAGCAGTGAAGCCAATAACCATTTTGGTGCCAATGTGTCCATGCCCGCTAGGGCAGGCTCCCCTCACACAAGTCCAACTTGTGTAAATCAAAACTATCCAGTTGCGTGTCCATGCCCGCTAGGGCAGGCTCCCCTCACACAAAATCTGCTAATTGTTTTTGCCTCCCTGCTCATGTTGTGTCCATGCCCGCTAGGGCAGGCTCCCCTCACACAGTACAACATCCCGACCCAGAAATTCATCTTTTGTGTCCATGCCCGCTAGGGCAGGCTCCCCTCACACATATTCACACACAACAAGAACAGCTCATGGCCAAAGTGTCCATGCCCGCTAGGGCAGGCTCCCCTCACACTTAAACCTAAGAGGTAACCGCCTTGAAAAAAGCATTGTGTCCATGCCCGCTAGGGCAGGCTCCCCTCACACGCAATGCGTATTATACCAAACTGGTTGAGAAGAGTGTCCATGCCCGCTAGGGCAGGCTCCCCTCACACTGGGGCAAAATGTCCCAAAGCCCACAACCTTTTTGTGTCCATGCCCGCTAGGGCAGGCTCCCCTCACACTTACAATCAACCGGAGACAAAGATGAAATATCTTTCGTGTCCATGCCCGCTAGGGCAGGCTCCCCTCACACATAAGAATATGGAAGACGTAACATTACCCCTTCAAATCGTGTCCATGCCCGCTAGGGCAGGCTCCCCTCACACAGCCGTCTCTGGAGGCGTTGGGGCACAAGGACTTAGCCCCCCCATTCCGCGACACAGACCGGCTTCCATGGGAACAGCCCCAAAATACGCCATAGGGGCCGAAAAAGGCAATCTCGGAGATACTGTTTTTTATGTACTTACAACAACTCCGCGACACAGTGCGACTCAATCGAGATACAAGCAATATATAAACATAGACTTATGTGAAATGCATCTTTTTTTGCTACTGTGTCGCGGAAGGCTTCAACCTGTGATAACATTTTTTCACAAAAAGGCCGAGTGGTTGTTGCAAAATAAACTAAAAAGGGAAAAGCCGGAGGGCGTTATACCGGCACTGAGCCGTGTACAACCCGCAAGGATATGTGCAGCCTAGACGAGAAAGAAAGAGGTATCGGCCAACAGGCAACCTGCGCCGTAGACGTTGACCTGTTTTTCAGATTGCTGATGAATCGGGTACATACGAATGGTGCCCGTACGGACATCGGGGCAACAGGCTTCGGCTTCTCGGCAGAGGTGGTCCAACTGGGCCTTCGTCAACCGGCATTCATAGACGCCGGGGCGCACCCGGTCCCCGAGGGCCGCCAGGACCCGGTCGAAGCGCATTCGCCCCTCCCGGGTGTTGAGTTGAAAAACCACAAGCACCAACATCATTTCGGGAGAAAGGGGGTATAGTCTGCACCGTCCATAACCGTACGGGCCAGCAGTTGGGCCTGCACTTCGATGCACTGCCGGTACGTGACTTCCCGGCTGAGGGTGGGGTGGGTGATCTGCTGATTCATCAGGTGCTCAAACGCTTCCAGGTAGGTCTTCAGTGCCGGCTGTTTCAGGTAGCATCCGGTCATCTCCTCCCCGGCAGGGGCCTTGTAAAAATCCCTGGGTTGCAGCGTGCGCCGGTTGATCACACGTACCACAAGCCGGTCGATCAAAAACCGAAACGCCTCCATCAGATCACTGGCCAGGGCGGCATGGCCCCGCCGTTCGGCATGTAACATCCCCACGTATGGATCAAGCCGCTGCAACTTGAGCGCTGCATAAGCCTGATTGAACAGGAGCGTGTACCCCAAACTGAGCAAGGCATTGACGGGGTCCTGCGGGGGCCGTCGGTTTCGGCCCGAAAAGAACCAGCCGTCCTCTTCCAAAAACCCTTCAAACGCTTCAAAGTAGGCCGCCGAGGCGGCCCCCTCCAATCCCCGCAATGATTCCAACGTTTTCATCCCCTCAATCTTCCTGATGAACCGCCCCAATTCGCGCTGGGCCTGTACCCCGGCCTCTGTGGGACGACGGCGCTGCCGACGGGCCACGAACCGCCGTGTATTGACCAACTTGGCTCGTACAAAGGCCCGGGCCAGACGCAGCCGGTCGGCAGACTCCATACCGTACTGGGCCCGAACGCGCTCGGTATCCACATGACTCCGGCCGCATAAGGCACCGTAGTATGTGCCCCTACGCGACAGGTAGAACACCGAAATGTTTTCTTTCAGACAAAACCGAACCGCCCCCGGCGTGAGATGTACCGTACCCAGCACGACGATTTGCTGAACCCGATGTGCCGCTACGTCCAGCAAGACCGGGCCGTCCTGCGCAGCCGTCACACGGAGCCGCTTTTGCTTAACGGACAGCCGTGCGCCTTGCTCCTGAATGTAGAGCGTACGCAGGAATTGGGGGTTTTTAAGCCGAACCTCAGGATGGGCCGTTCGAACCGGACATTCGACCTTTTCAAAACGCCGCTTGTAGGCCTGTAGCGTGAGGGTCTGGGCTTCCAGCGCTTCGAGTAACGCTGCAGCCAGTTTGGTGTCGTCCCTCCCAGACGGCACAACCAACTCCGGAGATGATGCTTCCCGAGCCGGTACCGGATCTACGATTTCAATCCCTAGATCGAAGGGGCACCCATCGCCTTCAAATGCCGGGGGGTCGGTAGGCAGCACCGCTTCTTCCAGATCCGATTCCGGATTACACGGTGAGAAGTCTTCTTGTTTGTCCAGAAAGGTCGTATAGACCGGTGTGGTAGGGAGGATTTTGGTCTTGTCCTTGCTTTTGAGGCTGAAGGACCGCACGAAGAGGGTGCCCAGGAATTTGAACCCCCGCTCGAACGTAGTGATTTGAGTTTTCTCCTCGTGCAGTTCCAGTCCCAGACTCCGCAGGATGCGGTTGCTCAGCCGGAGGGCATTGACGGCCTCGGCTTCCGAGTCCGCCAGGATCACGAAATCATCCGAGAAGCGGACCAGTTCATAGCCTGCATCCAGCACCTCGCGGTCGAGCCGATCCAGTACCAGATTGGCCAGCATGGGGGCAATGATGGTACCTTGCGGCAGGCCTTTGGTCCGAGGTTCGCATGCACCCCGGACCTGCATGGGTGCGGCCAGCCATTGCTGCACCAGGGCCAGCAGTTCCGGCTCCGGAGCCAGCCGGTGTAAGGCTTCCAGGGCAACCTCATGTGGTACCGAATCAAAGAAGGTGCGGATGTCCGCATCGACCACCCAGTTGAGCTCCTGACCCTGAAGGGTGCGGACGCGCTCCACTGCCGTTCGGTACGATCTGCCGGGCCGGTAGGCATAGCTGCAAGGCGCCATGACGGCTTCGACGCTCGGCCCCAAAACCACCAGGGCCGAGGACTGCGCCACCCGGTCTCGTGTGGTGGCGATGCCCAGGCGGCGTTTGCCACCCGTGGGTTTGTCAATGTCAACGGCCAGCAGCGGCGCGGCCTGGTATGTGCCGCGTACGAGGCTCTGTTCCAGTGAAGCCAGTTCCCGGCGCAGGTTGAGCGAGAAGTCCTGCATACTTTGCCCATCCACACCGGGCCGGACCCGGCGGCCAGCCAGGCGCATCCAACCGCGCATGAGGTTGTCAGAGAGGGCCACTTGCCGAAATCGGGTCATCAGGGGAGCGGAATTCATCATTTGCCGGGTTTTGTGTTTGGCTCCAGTTTACGCAAACGCACCGCCCTCGCCGAACCCGGTGGAATTCCATTTAGCCCCACAAGATTTCGTGGTACATATTATGAATCCATATCTGCTGTTTTTATACTCTTTTTGCCGTCTATACTGTATCTATACCCGCTCCCCATGGCCCGCAAGATTCTACTTTCCTTTCTTGGTACAGGTGATTACGCCTACACCACCTATCGTTTCGACCGCACCAACCTGGAATACGACGACATAGAGACCCGTTTTGTGGCCCATGCGCTCTCCAAAGCCATTGAACCGGATGAGATCTTTATGGTGACCACCAAAGAAGCAGAGGAGTGCCATGGTGAGGACCTGATGGAAATATGCGCCTACCAACCCCTCATCATCAATCCTGACGACAACGACTGGTACTGGGATTTGTTAAGGCGGTTGAAAACATGGGTTCAGCCGGGCGACCAGCTTTTCATTGATGTCACCCACAGTTTTCGATCGGTCCCGATGATTGGCCTAGCCATCGCGCTCTATCTGCGAACGATCTTCCGCCTTCAGGACAAGCCGTCTGCGCTGGAAATCAAAGGAATCTATTATGCGTCGTACCGCCCCGGTGTCCGGCAGGACGAGACAAACATTGAGCACCTCACCCCGCTGTTGGACTTGTTCGACTGGATGCAAGCGGTTGAGGCTTTCAGCACCTACGGCGACCCCGCACCCATGGGAAACCTTGTCAATCATGACGGCTCCCCTTTAAGACAGGATGGTAACGCCAGAAAATTGAAGCGAGAAATGGAGAAGTTCGACTTAAGCATGCGCTTTCTGATGCCCCGTGATGCCGGAAATGCGGCTACCCAATCTGTTTCGGCACTTACGCAGCTCAAACGGAGGCTACCGGTACCGATTTCCGTTTTGTTTGACACCCTGGTCGAACGCCTTGAACCCATGAAAATTCGCATAAAGGCCACCAGAGAGGAACAACTAGGCGGACAAATTGCGCAGATTACCTTCCTTATCGAAACCAGGCAATGGGGTCACGCCTGGCTGATGGCCCGCGAGGCACTGGTGACCCACTTCTTGATCACGCTTGACAAAGAACCCTATAGTTTTAAAGAACGAGAACTCTCCGCTAGCGCAATGTGGCATGTAAGCGCTCCCCTCAAGAAACACTGGATTGAAACCAATAAGTACCGTAATCCCGTTGCGCATGCGAAAATGACTTCAAGACCGCGGGAAAACCTGATCGGGCTAAGGGAAGCATCAAAGAAGAAGCTCAACCGGATCGTTAACTTCCTCCATCAGGGTATCGGCAATTATGATGAGTATTTGCGCGCCTATGACCGAAAAAAAAGCAAAAAAAACAAGAAAGGGTGAACCAACCCGGACCCGGGTCGAGTGACCGCGCCCGGGTTTCCTGATATATTACGACCATACCCCCTCCAATACCCTACGGCTCTATAGCATATCCCTCTACGTCTCGGCCGAGTGGAATTCCACAGGATTAAGACGGTCCTCCCATCTCATCGTATCCTCTCGCCACACACTAAACACGCACCAAACCAGTAGAGGTAATTATGGGCGATTAACCCCTGCCCCAACCGGGGACCGGCTCAAATACTGGGCCGGTCCCTCTGATTTTTTCGCTACCTCATTCACGATCCTTGCAGTGGATTTCCACTCAGGTACCATCAGGCCCTCAACCTTAAGTATATACTGGCAATCAGACACCAAATCCCAAAGGCCATGTACCGTAACCTCTGTTTCTTTTTCGCCGTCGCACTTGCAGCCTGCTCCCAACCCGCCGCGCCCACACCCGACGTCGTTCCGGAACCGGAAGCCTCCGCCGTCCGCGTCTGTGTGATGCAGGACAAAAGTGGTAGCGCCCGCAAGCAACGGACCCCGCAAATAACCTTGGAACACCTTGTTCCGGTCACCCACCTGTTACGCGAACGGGGCGGAGAACTTGCCCTCGGCCTGATCGACGATGACAGCAACCAGGGCCTGATCCGGTTGCATGTACCCCTTCCCGAGCCGGTACCCGTGGCCCCGGAACGCGAAGGGAACCGCTTCAAATACCAGGAAGCCCTGCGCGCCTACGAAACCGTCCGGGCCGAATTTGAGCGCACGGAAGGACGCCGCCACAAAACGGTTGACCAAAACCTGGAACACTTTCGGCAAGATACCGGAGCCCTCCTATCCACCCCAGCCCGTTCCCGCCGGACTGACGTGTTCGGTGCCGTCACGCGGTGTGAGAAATTCCTGAATGAACCGGCACATGGACCGCTGGAACGCTACCTCGTGCTCATCACCGATGCCGAGGATACAGCAAGCGGCACCTTCGTCCCCGAACCGCTACAAAGCGAAGCCCACCTGCTTCTGGTCAACGGCATGCCCGGCCTGGGCGACCTCGCCGCCCTGGGCCCCATTCGGTTTGAGTCGATCACCAGTGCCATTCGCTACATCGTTACCCCTTCCACCCCGAACGAAAACCAGCCATGACCACAGAACAAAAAATCATCCGTCGCCGCAAACGGCAATCTGTTCAGCGCAGCATGGCAGCCGTGCAGCAACAGGCTGGGCGCGCCGCCCAGGCCCAGAAGGAACGCGATCGTCGGGAAACGAAGAAGACCGCCTTCGATGCTACATACCAGGATGTGTCTCAGGCCAGCCCAAGTAAACGCATGGGCCTCATATTTCTCGGTGTAGCGGCCCCGCTTTCGGCGCTATTGGTAGACTACCTGCTGCTGAGTGGCCCGGCAGAGTACCTCATCGACGTTACAGGCCGCATCAAGGGCATATGGGCGGATGTGGCCCTGGTGCTCATCCCCACGGCCATCGTGATCATCGAAATGGGCATCAGCGGTTGGTCGGCGCTGAAACGGGAGACCCTTCATGCCCTGGAAGAGGAGGTCCGGCCCAAAGACCGGCTGGCCTATATCGGCACCAAGGTCCTGGGGCTGTTAACGGTACTGGCCGTCACGGCTGCCGTCGTTGCCACGCAGATGGCCGGAGGGGCCACCGAGGCGGGTTACTTTGGTTCCTTACTCACTTTTCAGGTCGCCCTTACCCTGGTACTGCACGCCATGGTCGGCCTGAGTGAGCCCGGCCACACCGGGCGCGTCTATGCCCTCTATGCCTGGCGCAAAGGCCGCCATGAGCGCGCCCTCATCCGGCTGGATCGCCGGGAACAAGCTGCCACGCAAGCCGCCGGACAAGCCTATGCCGATTATGAAGAGCGCCTGCGGGCCTTCAACACGCGCTACCCCGAAGGTCCGATCTCGGTCGGCCCCTTTAGCCGGTCCACACGCGAAGTCCTAAACGCCTATTTCGGCTTCACCGCCATTGCCCTCGATGCTGAACAACCGATGCCGGAAGGAATCGGCACCGAACCCGGCCCTGCGGGAGCCACGCCCCCTGAACAACCGGTACCGTCTGATCCAGCCCAGTCTGGCCCGGCGGCCGAAGCGAACTTTGCCCCTTCCGGAGACGGGGCCCCCTTGTTTGATGCTCCCGATGAAGAAGGAGCCGATTACCTCCGGACCATCCTCGAACAACGCCGTCGTGACAACGACAGTATGCTTTAACCCCAAACCCGATACCGATATGTCTGCTGTTACCTCTCGCCCACGTGTACAGGGCGTAACCATGCAAGCCGGGCGCACCCTCGTTTCTGGAAGTACCCTCTTGATCGGGGCCGGCCTTGCCCTTTCCGCCGTCGCGTTTCGTGCCTGTAAGAAAGCCATCGATCAGATGGAAAACGGCCTGCTTCACGCACCGGATCAGGCCCACCTCACCGCCAGCGGTGCTGCTTCAACCCTACAACAGGGCAACCTGACGGACATCGAACGTATCCGGGCTGAGACCCTGGTACAGGCATCAGCCTATCATACGGCCTCCCCGGCCCCGCTGCAGCAACCGATGGCCCGGTTGGTACAAAGCACCACGGTTGCCGAAGCCAAGGCTGCCCAGCAATTGGTGATGGAAACCCTGGCCGGAGTACATCGGCAATCCTTTGCCGGGCAACTGGTCGAGGCCTGCCGCTTTGCCTCCGCCGAGGCAGGCTTTGAAACCATCACAGCCGCCGAACAGCGCGGAGACCGGTGGCGCGTGGTTGCCGAAAACCAGGCTGGCCATGCCCTCGTCACGGAAATTAAGGTCCCCAACACAGGCACACCCACCATGGCTACCGAGATCATCGGCCTGCATGACGGCACGTGTCAGACCCTCCTAGACCGGTACGATCAGGCCCTGGAGCGCCGGGGCGTCCGGGGGGTAAAGCCGGTGCGCATGTTCACCGGGGGTGTCTGTGAAACCGCCGCCGCACGGACCTTCGCCAAGCACTGGAAAAAAAGGGTACGTGCCCAAAAGGCCAGGGTCAAGCCCGCTGCCTCGAAACGGACCCGGCGCCGAAAGCGCAATCAAACCCTCCATCGGAAATAAACCCTGAGGCGCCGGCCCGAAATGGAATTCCATCAGAACAGGGGAATCCTCTTTCGGCTTCCGAAATTCCCCACTCCCCGAACAAACCCGACATGAACCCATGGCCCACCCGACTGACACCCTGCTTGATGCCTACAACGCCGGGCACCGCGCCCTGCTGCTTACTGGCCGCAGCCTCTACGACCTCGTCGTCAACCCGGAAGGCCGGGTCGTTACCCTGATCGAGGAAATCCGGCACCGTATGCGTCAGACCCACGGCATGTTGCTCATCAGCTACAGCAGATCTGCTGGCCTGGACTGGGACGAGGTGCGCCTCACAGACCAACGGGACCAGCAACGGATTCAGACGGTGCTGCATGAACACGGTTTACGTAACGTCACCCCAGGTGAACATGAATTTGTGCGCGTCTTACGGGGCGTCGCCTCCCTCGCCCGCACCATGACGGAGGGCCTCGCCTGGGCAGATGGTACACCGATGCGCTTTTTGTTCTTGTTCGAGTTCGCCGAACATCTCACCCCAAATCAGTCCGGCGGCTCCCCTGCCGACGAAGACATGATGGCCTCGGAGTTGGCCTTTGTGCTGGGCAACAGCCTGGCCCTGCGAAAATCCGGCAACCTGATGGTGTTTCACGGGCGCGAAGGCCTCATCGATCCGCTCGCCACTTCTGCACTTTACCCCCTGCATGTACCTCAACCGGGCGAGGCGGAAAAATGGGTTCTTTTGGATGCCCTTAAGACGGTCTATCCCGAGGCCACCTTTGCCCCGGAACTCACCCCTGAAGTGATCGCCCGGCTTTCGGCCAACACCCCCAACCGAAGCCTGGAAACCCAGGTACGCGTTTCGGACTGCCTGAAGGAGCCGGTACGGGCCGAGGCCCTGATGGCCGCCAAAAGTCGCGATGTTGAAACCCTGACCGAGCATACACTCACCGTGCTTGACACGCGGCGTGTGGAAAAAGTTCGGCTACATGGCCGCAACATCACCTGTGCCTCCGAAGCCCTGATGGCCTTTGGTAACGCCCTCCTAGCTGGTAACCCCCACATGCCGGCCAACGTACTCCTCGTCGGGCCACCCGGTACAGGCAAGACGGTGCTGGCCCTTTTAGCCGCACGGGAGGCACGGGCTTCGGCCTACCAGATGCATTCTCCCAAAGGGGGGATCGTCGGGCAAACCGAACGGCAGGTACGGCTCCAGATGCAGGGCATGAGCGCATGGACCCCGAACGTCACCTTTGTTGACGAAATCACCGAAGCTCTGCCGCTGGAGCGTAGCGCGTTCGATGGAGACTCTGGGGCAAGCCGGGCCGTAACGGCAGCCCTCCTGACGGCCCTCTCAGACGGCACCAGGCGGGGTCGCTCGCTACTGATTGCAACAACCAACTGCCCCTGGCGCATGGGCGCGGCCATGCGAAGTCGGTTTACCCTGCTGCCGGTTCTGCACCCCCTGCCAGAAGACTATCCGGGTATCATCCAGGTGCTGGTCGAACGGCTCACCCAGGGGGAAGCAACCGTAGACCCCGCCTCGGAACGCATCCGGGAAGCAGGTGCCCTGTTCTACCACAAAGGGGCCACTCCGCGAGAAATCGAACATGAACTGGACCAAGCCTTGTTGTTTGAAGGCCACCTGGATGCCCCGGCCATTCAACGCGCCGCCGGATCCCTCTGCCCCGTCGCAGACCGAACCTCTGCGATCTACGCTGATCTGTGGGCCATCCGGGCGTGTAGTTCACGGCGCTATCTACCCTGGAACCATGCCCCGGAGATCTACCCCTTCCCGGCCCACCTCAAAGACCTGATTGACCCCACAACGGGTGTAGTAAACCATTCGGCCCTCGATCGCAAGATTGCCGAGCTAAAACCCCATGCCAATGTTTGATGCCACGGCTTGTCCCACCAAAGTACACCATGCCCTCTCCCGGTACCTGAATGAGGCCTACCGCGACCCAGGCACCCGCCAGGCTCACCTCCTGGGAACAGGTCCGGTACGTGCCCTAGAACAAAAACTTTGCGCATGGTACGGAAAACGCTACGCCCTGTGCATGGCCAATGCCACAGGCGCCCTCTGGGCGATTGCACGGGCACGGAAGGTAAAGGGGTCCAGCTTCATTACTTCCGCCCTGGGCTACGGTGCAAGCATCGCGGGCTTCCTGCAAGCAGGCGCTTATCCCCTGTTTGCCGATATCGACCCTGAAACCCTGACCCTTTCCCCCGAAACGACCCGAAGGGCGCTACGGCCGGATACACATATTTTGCTCTCCGTTGACCTTTTCGGCACACCTGCAGATGATGAAGCCCTGGCACGGGTCGCACAAGCCCACGGCCTCTACTATGTAGCCGATGCCGCGCAAAGTTTCGGTGCCCGGATCTCAGGCCGCCCTGCAAGTAGCCTAGCCGATGCCATCGTCCTCTCCTTCACCACTGGAAAAGCGCTCTGGGCAGGCGAAGGAGCCGCCGTGCTTACCAACGATGCCAAACTCTATGAACAACTCATCGGGCTCACCCAACACCCCTATCGCCAGAAACGGGACCTGCGCCTGGGAACCTATAACACATTCGGACTCAACCTGCGTATCCACCCCCTTGCAGCCGTCTGGGCACTAGCAGATTTTGAAGGGGCGCTTACCCGGCTTTCAAACCGGCAACGCAGGGCCCAATCCTGGCTCAACAGACTACATGACGCCGGGCTCATCACCTCACCTGTGCACCATACCCGCAACATCGAACCGGCCTACTTCGCCGTAACGGCAGCCTGGCAACGGGGGCCTCGCGCGGACGCGGCCCAACAACGCCTCGGTCCCAATGTTCGGGTGGCACCCCTTCCGGCCAGCGTGCTGTACCGGCAACCGGATTTTGTACCTGCCAAGGTCCGGATCTGCCCGCTTGCGGAAACCCATGCCGGCTTTGCCCTTCAGCCGGTTGGTCCGGCAATACGACAGCCTGAATAAATGTTTTGGTTGAGGTGGAACAAGTTCGTGGGATCATACTTGTTTTTCAGGGCAACCAGCCGCTCATAGTTTGCACCGTAGGCCGAGCGCACCAGCGCATTCCCTTCTTCTCCTAATCCGGCGAAGTTTATGTACATCCCCCCTGGCGAGTAGGGCTCCATTTCTGCCAGATAGGCCCTTGAATAAGCCACCACTTCCTCATTTTGTGCCGGGTCATCCCAGATGGCATCCACACTGAGCAGGAACGGGGCCTGACGGCCCATGAATCACGGTGCACCATGCCCTCTTGGTGTGCCCGTGCTAAGCCACGGGTAGTTTGAAGGCTGAAGTCGAGCACCTCTTTAAGAGGGATGGGGCCTTGATCAATTTTCTCCTTCAGGGTCTGGCCGGCATAGTAGGCCATGGCGATAAAGAGCTGCCCTTCTTCGGTTTCTCCAATATCGTAGATGGTACAGATGTTGGGATGGTCGAGCGCAGAAGCAGCCTTGGCTTCATGGATAAAACGTTCATGGGCCTCTGAGTTACCCCACAGATGAGCGGGCAAAAATTTGAGGGCAACGGTGCGATTGAGTTTTTTATGATGGGCTTTGTAGATGACACCCATGCCACCGCCGCCGAGGTGTCCAAGAATTTCGTAGGATCCAAAGTGTTGCCCAACAATGGCAGGAGAGGAGGGGGTCATACCAAAGAGGTCAGCGAGGAAGCGTTCGAATTGATCGATGGGGCCGGTTTGCGCATGGGCCTGCAGTAAGGAACGAACTTCCCTGCACAATTCCGGCTGATCGCCGCAGGCGGCATCCAGAAAAGCCTCCCGTTCACCGGGTGGACATTCGAGCGCTGCGTTGAAAAGGTCGCGAAGTTTCGTCCAGGACTTTGAGGACATGCATGTGTATTGCGTGAGGGAAGACTGGAATCTACGCAATCACAACGGCTTTCGGCAATGCCTTATTCCCCCAAACCTACGCGTTCGAAGATGGCGTCTGTGTGATAAGAGCGATTAAAGCAACTCCAAGTCACATTGTTTTGCAGCCTTACGCAGGGACTTATCCCGGCTTGCAAGGGGAATACCGTATTGAATAGCCAGGTCCAGATAGCAAGCATCATAAATGCTTAACTGATGTGTACGAGCCAGCGCCCGAAGGCGTTGAAAATCTCCCCATGTGGGAGCCTTTTCCACAAAGATAGGAAGTTGACTGAGATGATGAGCAAACGCCTCTGCACCATCTTTCGATAAACGTTTCCGTCGTTCAGCAATAACCAGGACGTTTGAGACCTCCCACAGCCATAGTGCTGGACAAATGGCAACGGTTTCGGTATCTATCCGCATGCGCTCCAGTACGGCCTGTGTTTCCTCAGTGGTTTCATCTACAAAACACCACGCCATCGTAAAGGAGCAGTCAAGTACAAATCGGTTCATGCAGCCCGACCTTCTTCGATCATATCCTTGAGGTGCAATCCATCCAGCCTGAACTGCTTCTGTAATGCCGAAATGCCCTCAACAGCAGCATCGATTTGAGCCTGGGGAGGCCGTTGGTGCCTCTCCTTTTCGGTACCGATATGCTCCAACAATAGCACAGCAAGCCGATCTTGTTCTTCAGCGGGCAGCTTTGATGCCTGCTCAATAGCACTTTCCAACAGTACCGTCATGACCTTATCTCCCTACTCGTCGATATGTATAATCGTATAGTCGTATCAACGTCTAAGATTTTGATCCCGTTCCGATATGTTATTCCCCCAACCCCACGCGTTCGAAGATGGCGTCTACGTGGCGGAGGTGAAACTGGGCGTCGAAGGCGTCTTCAATGGCGGCGGGGGTGAGGTGTTCACCCAGGGTGGCATCACCCTCTACAATGGCCCGGAAGGGCTGTTGGGTTTCCCAGGCTTGCATGGCCAACGGCTGCACGGCATCATAGGCGGCCTCCCGGCTCAGGCCCCGGTCAATGAGTTTGTTCAGGAGCCGCTGGCTGAAGGCCAGCCCAAACGTGCGGTCCATGTTCTTCAGCATGGCGTCCGGGTAGATGAACAGGTTCTCGACCATCCGGGCCATGCGGGCCAGCATGTAATCCAGCAAGATCGTCGCGTCCGGCAGAATCACCCGCTCGACGGAGGAATGCGAGATGTCCCGTTCATGCCACAAGGCTACGTTTTCATACGCCGAGACCATGTACCCGCGCAGCATCCGGGCACAGCCGGTCAGGTTTTCAGAGCCGATGGGGTTGCGCTTGTGCGGCATCGATGACGATCCCTTCTGCCCCTTCCGAAAGGCTTCCTCCACCTCCCGCACCTCACTCCGCTGCAACCCCCGAATCTCAACGGCAATTTTCTCCAACGTGGCCCCGATGAGGGCCAGGGTGCCCATGTAGTGTGCGTGCCGGTCCCGTTGCAGCACCTGGGTAGAGATGGGGGCCGCCTCAAGCCCCAGCCGTTCGCAGGTGAGGCGTTCGATTTCCGGCGGGAGGTGGGCAAACGTCCCGACCGAGCCGGAGAGCTTACCCACACGGATGCCTTCTGCGGCCTGTTCAAACCGTTCCCGGTTGCGTAACATTTCGGCGTAGTAAAGCGCCATTTTCAGGCCGAAGCTGGTCGGCTCGGCGTGGATGCCGTGGGTGCGGCCCATCATCAGGGTGCGCTTGTGGGCTTTGGCCTGTTTCGCCAATACCTCCAACATCCGATCAATACCAGCACGCAGAATCACATTAGCTTTTTTCAAACGGTGTGCCCAGGCGGTATCCACCACATCGGAGGAGGTCAGGCCGTAATGGATCCATTTTTTCTCCTCACCGAGGGTTTCGCTCACCGCCCGCGTGAACGCAACCACATCATGCCGGGTAATAGCTTCAATTTCGTGGATGCGGTCGAGATCAAAGGCGGCGTTGGCGTAGAGCTTTTCGACATCGGCTGCGGGGATCACGCCGAGTTGAGACCAGGCCCAGCAAGCCGCCAATTCGACATCAAGCCAGGCTTGGAATTGATTCTGTTCAGTCCAGAGTTTGCCCATCTCGGGCCGGGTGTAGCGTGCAATCATGTTTAGTGCGAGGTGCGGAGTGCGACTCGGCATTCGAAACCTGTGGTCGTGCCGATACATCATATTCCGAAAATACGGTGCCTTCTTTGCGCCCCGCTCGAATTTCGCGCAAAAGCGCCGGCGATTGGAGCTTGACGCAGGAGCAGAAGGAACCTAACGTCGTACTTGAGTCCATCAACAATCTTCATGTTTACATTTTCCGCCCAATTCGATACTTTTCTGTACCTCCCTCCGATGAGACGAGTCATCTTTAGCATCCTGATTGTCCCACTATTCGCCACCACCCTCATGGCGCAATCGTTTAGCGTGGAGGAGCTTTGGCAAGGCTACGCCCACCGCAACGACACCACGTACTTCGTTTTTAATCCGGGCATTTACAATGTACCGGCTGTGGATCGCCTCGTCGTGACCGGCGCGTTCCGGGGCTGGGACCAAAACATGGAGGCCCCGGATTGGCACTTGGTGCCCACCAACGGCCCCTCTTCCCCGTGGGTCCTGGCCATCCCCAATCCCGAATTTCAGGCCATTCCGCCGAGTACCCCCTTTAAATTTCGGCTCAACGACGGCAAATGGCTGGACCCCCCGCTTCAGTCGCCCAACATCGAAGCCGGCAACCTGGTCTTTATGAAAGGTGTGCAACCGCCTGATCTGCATGCGGAACTCCGTGGACCGAAGGCCATCTGGGCCATCCTGACGGGCGATGATGTGGTGCGCCCCCTCGATGCCGCGTCTTATCGCATCACAGACGCGCACGGCCAGGAGATCCCAGTGGCAGCGGTGTTGCCGAATACGGCCAATGAAGTGCTGGTCACCCCCGCCCAGGCCCTGGATCCAAAGCGCGTCTACTTCCTCGAAATACCGGCCCTCGACTTGCGGAGCCCCTGTTCCTTCGACGGCTGGTTCCGTACGTTGTACTCGGACAAAGCCCTCGGGGCCAACATCAACGAGACCGGTACCGAAACGACCTTCCGGGTCTTCGCCCCCCGCGCCGAAGCCCTCCGGCTCTACCTTTACCACAACGCCGAGGATAACACCCCCTATCAAACCCTCGACCTGGCCGTCGATGCCGACGGCGTCTGGGAAACGACCCTCGAAGGCGACCTCCACGGCACCTACTACGATTTTACCGCCCATGGCCCGGACGACCCCGGCAACGCCTTCCATGAGACCAACCCCGTACACCTCTCCGACCCCTATGCCCGCGTCAACGTGGACGCCTTCGGCAAGAGCCGCGTCTGGCGGCGTACCCAACCGGCCACGCCCCTCGCCGGCGGCATTCCGCCGATGGAGGACGTGATCGCCTACGAAGTACACGTGCAGGATTTTACCGATTTGTTGCCCGTCTCGGACGACCTCAAGGGTACCCTCCCGGCCATGACCACACCGGGTCTGCGGAATAGCCGGGGCGAAGCTATCGGCTTTGATTACCTCAAAGACCTCGGGGTGAATACGGTACACCTGATGCCGGTGCAGGAGTTTTTGCATTACCCGGACAGTGTATGGCAGGCCGCCTTCAAGGACGATCCGTATATGCAGGCCATGGGCATCAGCGAGGAAAACTACCAGTGGGGGTACCGCACCACGCACGCCTTCGCCATTGAAACCCGCTACCGGCAAAAGGGCACCGAACACGGCGCACAGCGCGACCAATTCCGGGATCTGGTGCAAGCCTTCCATGACGCCGATATGGCCGTCATCGTCGATCTCGTGTTTAACCACACGGGCGAGAATATGGAAGACCAACACTTCCTGCTCAACTTCAATGCGTTGGACATGCTCTATTACTACCGCACGCGGTGGGACGAGCAGGAGCAGACGTTCAAACACATCGGCCCGTTCGGCAATGAGACCAAATCCGAGGACCGACCGATGGTACAGCGCTGGATCATCGACCAGTGTAAACACCTCATCGAAGAATTCGGCGTGGACGGCTTCCGCATCGACCTGGCCGGCGTGACGGACAAACAAACCCTGCAAAAGCTTTTGCAGGAGTTGGGACCGGACAAAATCGTCTACGGCGAACCCTGGATTCCCTCTGCCGATCCGGCCTACAAAGCCAACCCGGACTGGTCCTGGTACAAAGCCGATGCCCCCCTGACCTTCTTCCAGGACGATACCCGAAATGCCATCCAGGGCCCGCCCTCCTCGCCACAAAGCAAAGCCACAGACCGCGGCTGGGCCGGGGGCAACACGGAACTGCGCCCGCAGGTGAAGCATGCCCTGATGAACAGCTTCGCCGAAGAAGGCGACCCCAACCGGGGCATCAACTACCTCGACATCCACGACGATTGGGCCCTCGCCGACCGCTACGCCCTCACCAACTGGGACGGGCAGCAAGGCGTAGACGAAAAGCCCTACAAAGTGGCGGCTACCCTGCTGATGACTTCGCTGGGACCGGTCGTGATGCACGGCGGTACCGAGATCATGCGCAGCAAAGGCATGGCCCCGCTGGAGGAACGGGTCCAGCGCCACAGCATGGGGGCCACCTACGCGCATGGCAAGCGGGACACCTACAACCTCCGCGCCCCGAACCAATTCCGCTGGGAAACCGTCGGCCAAACCCCCGGAGACACCCCGCACGATTACGCCAACATGCACGCCTACTGGCGCGGCCTCATCCACTTCCGCCGCAGCGAACAGGGCCACCTCTTCCGCATCGGCGGTACTGCCCCGCCCGCCGATTACTACGAATGGATCGAGCCGAAGCATCCCTACCTGCTCGGCTACATCGTGGACAACCAGATCCTCGTCCTCGCCAACACGGACACCGAGGCCCTCACCTTCGAGGATATCGCCCTGCCTGAAGGCACCTGGCGCTTAATCGCCAACGGTGATGCCGTAGACCACGAAAACGGCGTCCCCGGCATGGACCTGACGGGCGGCACCCCGCAGGATGTGGAAGTACCGGGACAAACCGCGTTGGTGTGGGTGAGGGAATGGGTCGGTCATGGCCGATGACATGGTTTAAGAACTTTATCATTCCCGATTGCCGCGCCCACCCAAACGTTGACGGGCGACCACGAGGGTCGCCCCTCCATTCGCGTCCACCAAAATCGAAGAGGTACATCCATCGCCCCATCAATAAGACGAGGCGAACCCATCGCCCCCTTCAAAAACGGCGCAATGGAGGGGCGATCCTTATCGGGCGCTACCTCAAAAGGATTTTATGCGTTTCCGTCGTGCCCCCGGCAATGAGGCGGTTGCTTTGCTGATGGCCCCCTACTTTGGGCGGTGGAACTCCCCATATTGATCGTCGTTTTCCGAATGCACACCATCCAAGCACTTGGCGCATGAACACCTCAACGCATTCGATTACAGATCTGCTCAACCGACATAATGCCGGAGAGCATGGAGCGCTCGATGAGGTTTTCTCCTTGCTCTATGACGAAATGAAGGCACCGCGCAGCAAGCTACGCGGTATCCGTCTCGTTACTTAAACGGGTCAAACAAACTCAATTGTTGATGATGCAACTGCTCGTACTCCGACTCTATACCCTGAGCCCGTACGTAGCGGCGCATCACCTCTTCACTACTGTGCCGACCGACACTGCTTACAAAATAACCCTTGCTCCAAAACTGACCACCCCAAAGCTGCTGCTTTACACTCGGCACACGCTTGAATATCTCTCGCGCCGTCAGACTCTTGATCGTCTGTATGATCTTTGTCGCGCTGTAGCTCGGCACCGATTGCACCAGAAAATGCACATGATCCCGGTCAACACCAATTTCCAAAAAGATGATCTCATAGCGCTTGGCAATATCCAAACAGACGTCGCGCAAAACGGCATCAACAGTCGAGTCAAAGATCACCCGTCGGTACTTGGCCGGGCAGACAAAGTGGTAAATCAAAACGGAAACATTGTGGCTTTTGTGCATGAATGTGCTCATACACAACGTTAAGCCACCCCTTTTCACGAAGCAAGCTTCGAGGAACTAACCCTGAACGAGATTAGAAGCCATCGCCTCAGGTTACCGAAAAAAAGAACGGCAAAACCATACTCTGGATACCCAAGCACTTGTTCATGAGGCCTATCTCAAATTGGTAGGCAGCCAGAATATAGACTGGAAAAGCCGGAAGCATTTCTATGTCATTGCTGCCCGCGCGATGAGGCGGCTGCTTTGCAGCTACGCCCGGCAACACAACGCCCTAAAACGAAGTGGGTCAAAAGTGGTCTTGACCGTGACCACGTTTTACAGCTTCGACGATCCGTTAATTCAGGATTCCGAGTCTGAAGACCTCGAAGAAGTTGCCCAGTTCTCGGAAGCCGAAGACCATGCGCTACTCATTCTCTCCGTTGATAGGGCCTTAAACCTGCTTGAAAAACGTGACCCCGCACTCTCGCAAATGGTCGAACTTCGGTTTTTCTATGGCATGACCATTGAAGAGACAGCCCGCACTATGGAGACATCAACGGCCACCATCTCACGCTCTTGGCACGTAGCACGTGGCATCCTGCACCGAATGCTCAAAACCGCTTCATGATCAGACTCTGCCAGAGAGACGCCCCATCAGATAACCGAGTGCTAGACAACCGAGTGCTTTTCGGTGCTGTGAGACAATTCTACTCCAGCGGTCTTTTCTAACACCACCCTGCGCATAACCCAACTGTCTAGAAACGGCTTGTTGTAGGTGCTCGGAGAACGCTCCAATGGAATTATAACGGTCTTCTTGTCTTTTTCGAAGGGCTTTCTGTGTAACAAGAGAAAGAGGCCCAGCAAGCATCTTTTTGAGTCCTTTTGGCGTTGTTGATCGTTTGAAAGCGAGTTCTTCTTGCTTGCATGTCGACATTTCTGAAAAGAGTGCGTGCATCTCTCCAGGTGTTTCCTCACAGATCCGGCGGGCTAAAGCAGACGAATTTATTCCTTTAATGGAAAAAGGCAGACAGCCGGAGCACAGCTTAAAAAGCAGCACACCGAGACCGTACACATCCGTTGCTACAGAACAAGGGGCTTGGTTGATTTGCTCGGGAGTTGCATATGCCAGTGTAAGAGCCCGACCTTCCAGCGGATTAAACGCCCCACGTTCTTTCGACCTAGCGATTCCAAAATCCAAAAGTTTGGGTATGCCGGCCTCAACGCGACCTCCCCTGCAAACAAGCACATTGGCCGGTTTAAGGTCAAGATGAATGATGCCTCGTTCGTGGGCATGTGTTAGCGCGCAACCGATGGCCAAGGTTAGCTCTACCCGATCTTCAAGAGAGAGTTGGTGCCGGTCACAGTATGTATCAATCGGTTCCCCGTCTATGTATTCCATCGCCATATAAGGCAGGCCCTCGGGCGTACGACCAGCGCCATAGAGGTGTGCAATATTAGGATGGCTTAGCCTGGCCAATACACGCCTTTCTCCAAGAAATCTTTTGCTTGCGTGCTCAAACACTCTGCGGACCACTTTGATGGCCACCTCGCGCTCATACTGCCCATCTGCTCGCCGGGCAAGGTAGACAACGCCCATTCCTCCCCGGCCCAGTTCACGGATCACTTGGTACGGTCCAATTCGCCTTGATATTGCTGGCTCTGTGAGGTGCCTGGATGCAGGTGTGTCAAGTAGGGTTGAGGTACCCCGACCAGCTTTAAGAATATCCATGGCCTCGCTCAACAGAGCCGGGTCATGGCTTACATGCTGCCGCAGGTAGGCCGTCTGGTCAAGGGTTGGGTGCTTTAAGGCTTCGTCAAGTACTGATCTTACATACGTCCATTGTGCATTGGCAGCCGGGGAGATCACAGGCCCGGTGCCTGGGAGGGTTGCTGTCATATAGCGCGGGTGGTGTGGCGACCTTTAGCGGATCGGCACGTTCTAACCCATGCTTGCCATTCGCCGGCGGAAAATGAGTGCCTCAACAGAGGCAACAAAGGAGAAATGAAAAATCCCCCAGCGGAGCCTGATTATCCTGAAAGGGACCGAATGTCCCTCGCGGGATGTGCCTTAAAATGTGATTGCCACGCCTCAAAGGACTTGCACCAAGACCAGCCTTGTTTCTTAAACTCACGTCTGAGGTGTCGGCCGATGGTGTTGGCCGGGTCGTTTTGAAAGGTCCGCTCCTCAATTATTTCCTCAACGGTCCCAAGCAGCAACAGCAGTTCTTTATTTGTCCTTGGCGTCTGGCTGCAAATTTGTTGGTGCAGTTGCTTGTCTGTTGTACTCAGAAGTTCAACAATCTGCTCTGGAGATAATACAAGGGCCTGCAGAAATGCCATTCTCCGGTCAAAAAGTGTTAATCGGCCCACTACTTCCAAATCATTTGCTTTCAATTCATTCGCCCCGAAGCGCTCCGCCTCTCTAGGAAGTGTTTTGGCCGCCCAGAATCCTAACACCAGCCCGAGTAGGCATAGTCCCACACAAAGAGTGATAAGTAGCTTCCGGTCGGATTGGGCTTTTAGGGCAGTCAGGGCCACTCCGGCCATTTTTTCTAGCCATGGCATTTCCTCCTTCCTCGCCAGGTACAGTGAACGGGTAAGATCTGCCCGGGCCTTCGTGAAGTGACCTTCAGCTTCCAAACATTTTCCCCGCTCGTAGAGCGCTTCGGCTTCAACCCATGGTAGATCGTGTGCCTGAGCGTACTCAACAGCGTGTTCTAACTGATCCCAGCCGGCAGAAGTTTTCTTGACCTTGAGTTGCATCTTGCCAAGTAGGACCAGTCCTCGAACCAGGAGTTCGTGGGCATGATATTGACTAAACAATACGCAAACCCGTAGCAGGGTGAGCTCGTCTTTTAGGTGGCCTTCTTTGGCAATATTCGTGAGGCCTCCCCCCCACTGAGCCGAAAGTGCTAGTAGCTCGGCCTCGGCAAGCAAAAGGTCGACCGCTTTGCCGTGCACGGACTCGCTCTTTAAAGCCAACGCCGTGTTTTTACTCAGTTCCAGCGCAGGCTTGAATTGTCCGATTTGTAGGAACGCGCCTGAAGCATCTAACATAAGCCGGGCGCGATCCTTGGCCGACAGATTGTTTCCCAAGGCATTGGCTTCCTTAAAATCCAGCAGGAGTGCAATTGGGTCATGCAGCATCTTGTGTGCCTGCACCATGCGAAGCAGAAGGTCCACACGGGTGTTTCGGGAATACGGAAATGGTTCTTGAGTAAGCTGTTTTTCGAGCAGATCCTTGGCCTCTGCTGTGCGGCTGATCTGAAATAGAAGATCGACTTCTCTCAAAACCAAGTTCAAATAGAGAGGGCCGACTTCACCATGTTCACTTTCAAGACACTCACGGACCTGGCGAAGGTGCTCCATTTGTTTTTCAGCTGAGAGATTTGATGTTTTGCTTGATATTATGGATTCAGGGATAGAGGTTACGCAAGCGTCGACAGAGGCCGGGGTCTGCTTTGGAAACATTAATCCAATAAGGAGTAGCGAAAAATACATACTCCCCCACCTTAAAATGCACATCTTGATTCATTAGCTTACGTGGCGCAGCCAGCAGGCAGCTCTCCGACTGGATGCTTTGTCGGTGCTGCGTTCCTCCCCACTACATGCGGAGTTTTTAGACTGTAAGTACTACTCAGTAGTAACTATTTGCAAAAGGACATGCATAAAATGAAGCTGGACTGCGCCAGTAAAGTGAAGGTGGAGACAGTTATCGTAACTTGTTGTTGCTCTTTATTGACAATAGATCTCCCAGATCGATTTCAAATATACGTGATAAGGACTGCCTATTCTAGGGCATTTTTTGTGGAGAAGAATAGATTTATTGGGATTGGGAATTGCCAGAAATAAAAACCGGTAACAGGTAGTAATACATGCGCCACATCGGCCTGCTCCGTGGTGAAACTGAGCGTGTCACTCCAAACGCCACCAGAGGCCCGCACTCGCCAGTGGTAATTGATCCCCTGAGCTAAACCCGTCGTCACTTCATAACCCAAGGCATCGGCTCGGCTCGAATCGACAACAACAGCCGGATCGAACAAGTCCGTGTTGCCCAAATAAGGCTCCAAGGCCGGTTGGCCCATCGGCTGTGAGACTGCGAGCGACAGTGCCGGATTTGTGAAATCAGGCTCGCCGGTGGCGTCTTCGACAGCCAGTTCAACCTCATAGCTCGCCGTGCCGTCGATCTCGGTCCAGGCCAAAACAGGGATGACTTCTCCGTCCTGTGGCACCCCACCGGGCCATGAGACTTCGACGCCAGTTACCGCGTCACGAATACCAAGTAGACTTGGCCGGGGCAACGCCGTGGTAAACGCGCTCACCCGGCTCCAGGGGTAGGCCGTGCCGAGGTAGCAGTCGACTTCGCAAGCGCGCATGCGCCACTGGTAACTCGTTCCCGCTTTCAATACGTCAAGGCCGTCGGTGAAGAATACGACCAATGCTATCTATGATCGCAACTTCCTAGCTTTATTCGATTCTATCAGGTATTGGTTATTTCAACATGAAGTACAACCCCACAACAATACACGCACCTCCCAAGACATAAGCCGACTTGTCGAGTGCAGGGTCAATGCTACCTCCATTACTCCCCCCCCGTAAGAATGCTATAAACGCTATCGCAAACATTCCAATACACAACAATATCAAACCCACCCACTTTTCCTCTGTCATGGTCTCTACCGTCTTGTTTGATTAATTGCTTGAGGTGCAACCCAGAACCCCAAACGACTGGCACCATACAGTGTCAACATAGGCCCCACATTGTCACCAGGCATAAATCTGACAAAGTTACCAGCCTGGTCGAATACAGCATATTTTGCACCTGCATTATTTACTAACCCGACCAAACCCCTTGTAGCAACAACGCCTACAGTTGCACCACCTAGATATAAGGCACCGCCCTTGTAGTCTCCACTAGCAAATTCTGCCGATGCGCTTAAAACTGACGATGCAACTCCGGTATAAGTACTTATGTCCAGCGAACCTCTCCAAGCTAAAGTCGACAATGCGGCTGTCCCTCCGCTAACGGCCGTGGCAAAGGACGCTCCTGCCATCAAGAGTGCACCTATTCGCAAGCCGTTTATCGCGGCAGTATTACTGCCCGATTGGATACAAGCATTCATCGCTATCGAACGTGCGGCCAGACTATACTGGTTATTGCCGACCATATTGCAAGCTACTTCACTCGACTGCATTAGCATATTGTACAACGCTCTTGATCCCCCTGCTGTTGAGGCATCGAAGTAGAACTTCTTCCCATCTACCTCCCCATCGCCATTGGCGTCAATGTCCAAAAACCCATAACCGACAAAGGATCCACCTTCACGCTCGGCTTCAACGATAACCCCTTCCGGATCATAACAATAGACAATATCCCCCTCTTCATCAACATAGTTCTCCGGACAACGGCCAGTCAGATCGACAAAGATCAGCGGATTATTTGCGGCATAGTTGTACGGACTATAACTGGCATACTCATCGGCTAGCGGATCAACCACCGACCACCGCCCCAAATACGGATCCTGATACCGCGCCACGGCATAATACAAACCCGTCTCACTATCGCGCTCATGACCCGTGTACCGCTCAAGAGGCCCCTCTCCTGCCGTATCACTCACCCGGCCCGGCATCGCTAAACCATACGGGTAGTAGTCCTCATAATGCACTACCTCACGCTGCTCATTGACCGTGACACGCACACTACCCAAATGGTCCTTCAGGTAGTAGTACCGCGCTACATCGGCCGGAGCCGTTGTAAAACTAAGCGTGTCGCTCCACACCCCACCTGAAGCACGAACACGCCAGTAGTACTTGATCCCCTGAGCTAAACCGGCTGTGATTTCAAATCCCAAAGCATCGGCTCGGCTTGAATCGACAACGACAGCCGGATCAAACAAGTCCGCGTTGCCCAAATATGGCTCCAAGGCCGGCTGGCCTATCGGCTGTGAGACCACGAGCGACAACGCCGGATTCGTGAAATCAGTATCGCCGGTTGCGTCTTCGACAGCCAGTTCAACCTCATAGCTCGCCGTGCCGGGGATCTCGGTCCAGGCCAAAACAGGGATGATTTCTCCGTTTTGTGGCACACCACCAGGCCACGAGACTTCGACGCCGGTTACCGCGTCACGTATACCCAAAAGGCTGGGCCGGGGCAGCTTTGTGGTAAACGCGCTTACCCGGCTCCAGGGGTAGGCCGTGCCGAGGTAGCAGTCTACCTCACAGGCGCGCATACGCCACTGGTAGGTCGTGCCCGCTTTCAGTATGCCAAAACTGTCGGTGAAGGGATAACTATCAGGTCAACACCAATCATTGTTGAGCCAGTGTAAAAATCTACAACACAGGTCCGCCTCAGCTATGATTCCTTCAAGCTTTTTATGGCATAAGCAGGGAAGTACAAGCGGCGGGTACTTTTCTTTCCTATAGAAATCCCCTCACGATAAATTATTTGGCGTATTTCACCTCCTGAAGAATCTATCATGTGAATATCTGTTCGTGTACTGCCATGCCATTCGAAAAACATATAACATGAAAGCACATCAACTATTGTATTTATCACTTGTTCTCTATTTTGAATAACATATTCATTTGGCCATTCAATAGCTTCATGGACATCTTCTATACCAATTACTATAGAATCTTTAGAGATTGAAAATGAGATTCGAGCCGCTCCGCGGTCTTTAACATGTAGTATTCCTGTCAGGTAATTAGGGTCTGAGAGTTCGCCTTCTTCAAAATGAGAATTTTGAAGAAGCCCAGGAGCTCCTAATCGTTCTAATGCAATATCAACTACAGATAGATTAGAACGGGTTGAATCCGACACCAAGGGTTCGATGTCCTGCATTATATATAGCTCGCTTTAGTTGAATGGTAGGATTAGCAAAACTATTTGGAACGAATGTACCAGGCACATGAAAATGAATGAGTGCTTTATTCGAGTTTGTCAAGGATTGACCTATCCCAACCCTTAGATTCAGTCCCGGCCTATTTCTAGCACCAGACCAGCCAATTTTTACTAGGCTCCCTGCCTGATTCATGGATCCACTTGCCAATGCCGCAGAGTGTCCAAATCGAGTGGACGTTATACCAAAAGTTTCGCTTAGAAATAGTCTTTTCCCAAGTCCCTGATAGGAAGAATGAAGGAGCCCAACTCCCCTTAGGAATGCACCACCACCTAAGGCAAACTGAAGTGCCATCATTGATGGATGATTCAGAGCCCAATCTCTAAAAGCAGCTCCTCCTGCCTGGGTACATGCTGAAAGTGCTGCTCTCCGTGCATTTAGACTGAGTTGCTCATTAGCAACAAATGCACACGCTTCATCTCCAGACCTTGCCAACATCCTCTGGAACGCCTGATACCCTCCTTCAGTAGAAGCATCAAAGTAAAACTTCTTCCCGTCTACTTCCCCATCGCCATTGTAATCGATGTCTAAAAACCCATAACCGACAAACGATCCACCTTCACGCTCGGCCTCAACTATAACCCCTTCTGGGTCATAGCAATAGACAATATCACCCTCTTCATCGATACTATGCTCTGGACAACGGCCCGTCAGATCGACAAAGATTAGCGGGTTGTTTGCAGCGTAGTTGTACGGACTCAGGCTGGCATACTCATCGGCGAGTGGATCGAGCACTAGCCAACGGCCCAATTCCGACAGATAGTACCGCGCTCTGGCATAGTAGAAGCCGGTCTCACTGTCGCGCTCATGACCCGTGTACCGCTCATCCGGCCCCTCGCCGGCGGCATCACTCACTCTCCCCGGCATCGCTAGACCATACGGGTAGTAGTCCTCGAAGTGGACCACCTCACGCTGCTCGTTGACCGTGACACGCACACTACCCAAATGATCCTTCAGGTAGTAATACCGCGCTACATCAGCCGGAGCCGTCGTGAAACTAAGCGTGTCACTCCACACCCCACCCGAAGCACGAACTCGCCAGTAGTACTTAATCCCCTGTGCCAGACCCGTCGTAATTTCGTAACCCATGGCATCGGCACGGCTTGAATCGACCACTACAGCCGGATCGAATAGGTCGGCATTGCCCAAGTACGGCTCAAGCGCTGGCTGGCCCATCGGCTGCGAGACTGTCAGCGAAAGTGCTGGATTCGTGAAATCAGGATCGCCAGCCTCATCTTCTACGGCTAGTTCTACTTCGTAGCTCGTCGTGCCGGGGATCTCGGTCCAAGCCAAAATAGGGATGATTTCTCCACCCTGTGGCACACCACCAGGCCACGAGACTTCGACGCCGGTTACCGCGTCACGTATACCAAGTAGACTTGGCCGGGGCAACGCCGTGGTAAACGCGCTCACCCGGCTCCAGGGGTAGGCCGTGCCGAGGTAGCAGTCGACTTCGCAAGCGCGCATGCGCCACTGGTAGCTCGTGCCCGCTTTCAATACGTCAAGGCCGTCGGTGAAGGCATAGACCGTGTCGGCCTCAGTCAAGCCGTGCAAATGCACCACCAACGAGTCTGTGAAACTAACTACTTCGTCGGTCAACTGCAATTCATAGATTACGTTTGGCAGCGCCTGCTCGATGGTTTTCCATTCAAACGTCACGGCCTCATGCGACACTTCTGCTTCCCCATCAGCCGGGGCAACAAGCACCGGGATTACCGAGCCGTCTGCCGTCTTAAACCAAGCATGTGCCCATTCCGAGTTACCACCAACGGCAAAGTGCGCCCGTACCTGCCAGTGGTATACCGCGAGATCCGCGAGGCCGTCTGGGAAATAGGTATCCAGCTTAACCGGGTGCATATAGGGCACGTAGGGTAGCATGACGGGGTTAATGTCAAGTGTATCCCCACTTACCCCCTCCTGCCACATTTTCACGTCATACCAGGAATCCAACTCATCTCCCTGTGGCGCAATAATCAAGCTGTCGAGATGGGTCGGCATTACCCATGTCAGCTTCGCGCCAAAGGGCACTACTGCCGTATCGGCCGGAACAACACCTGCGTTGGGGCTTAGGTTTGCCGGACGCACCGTGCCTGGTGCCCAGAACACCCACCGGTCAGACCAATCCCCGGTTGAAGTGGCCGATGTCGCACGTACACGCCAATAGTAAGGCGTACCTGTGAGCAAACTACCAACAGTGTACGTGGTGTCTGTGCTGCCCAAACTCAGAGGATACCCTGTAACCAGGCTGTCGCCTAGAATATCGTACGTGAGTTCCACATCATAATCCTGCGCCTGGGCTACCGGGTACCATTTGAGCGTCGGTGTAGCACTGGCTACCTGGCTCTGATCGGCTGGTTCGGCAAGTGTGACGGCATCAAGCACCGAGCGCGTCTTGAACCTAGCCGTAGCCCAATCGCTTTGGGCACCGCTGGTGTTGTTGATGGCCCGCACCCGCCACCAGTGCCAGGTCTCAAAGTCAAGAACCCAATTGTTATATTCAAAGTGCCCCTGCCAACCCGTTATCGCCTGGGTGCCGATCCGTTCAAATACGATATCGGTAAATGCCGAATCCCGCGCGACCTGAATTTCTTGTTTTTCGACGGCTCCTCCGCCATACCCGTGCTGCCACTGGTACACAACGTCTTCTACGGGATACCTTTCGACCCCATCAGCCGGCTCTGTCAATACCGGAGCGGCCAGCGGCAAATCCGAGGTCTCGAAGTAGGTCTCTTCCCAATCCCCAGTCGAAGTGGCCGTTGTTGCCCGTACGCGCCAGTAGTAGTTGCTGTGGTTATAGTCCAAGCCCTCAACAAGCAACGTCTGGAGGGAATCACCCACGACGGTTGTGTCGACAACAAGTGACGAAAACTGGTCGTCCAGCGCCAGTTGCAGGTCATACGTCAGGGCCGGATTGCCCTGCAGGCGGTGCCATTGAAGAAGGACCCCGTCTGTTGGATCGGCCATTTCCCCGCCCCTCGGGAAATCCAGATACACCAAGGGTTCGAGTTCCGTTTTGAACCACTGGTTAAAACTGGTTTTTGAACCCGTGGCATTGATCACGGTAACGCGCCAATAATAGGTCCAGTTGTATGTCAGGAGCGTGCCGAGAATAAGGCTATCAGCCAATGCACCCGTTGGACTGGCATACGTGGTATCGACTACAATATTGCCGGGATAGAAATTGCTATAGGTTGCCACTTCGACCCGGACAGAATCCACCGGACCACTTGCCGCGTGCCAATGAAGCACAGTGCCTGTAATGGGCTGGTTGTCCTCGCTCACTGGGCTGTCAAGCGTCACAACACCCGGCACCGGTGGCGGCGCAGCACCTGTTTCAAAAACGGCTGTTGTCCAGTCGCTTACGTTTGAGCCGTTGGTGTTTAGCGTCCGGACGCGCCAATAGTAGGTCGTATCTGGGTCCAGGTTGAACGTGCCAAAGTTAAGCTGGGTATCATCCAGGGCGGAACTGCCGGTACGATCACTTATCAAGTTGGCAAAAGCAGAATCCCGAGCCAGTTGAAACTCCTGCTCATCTACCGTCCCACCGCCTGTGTCATGGTGCCAATAAAACATGACATTGGTAATCGCCTGGCCCGTCGTGCCGTGGGCTGGCGTATCAAGAATGGGGGCCATCGGGGGGGCATTGGAGGTCTTAAAGTAGGTGTCTTTCCAGTTCCCCGTTGTAGAACCCGCGTGTGCCCGTGCGCGCCAGTAGAAATTACTGTGGTTATAGGCCAGCCCATTTACAAGCAAGCTCTTTGGGGTCCCCCCTGCAACCGTCGTGTCGACGAGGATGTCTGAAAACTGGTTATCCAGAGCCAACTGTACGTCGTAGCTCGTGGCTGCATTGCCAAGGTTCTGGTACCACTCTAAGAGCACACCACCTGTTGGATCTACGGTCTCCCCTCCCGTAGGGTCTGTGAGTGCTATCCGGGGCTCATACTCAGTGTAAAACCAGCTATAATATGAGGTCTTGGAGCCGGTGGCATTCGTGGCTGTCACCTTCCAGTAGTGCTTTTTGTAGAAGGTAGTCAGCCCGCCTACGGTAATGCTGTTAGTCAGGGTGCCGGTTGGGTTGGCAAAGGTGGTGTCTATTTTCGTGCTTGATGTCGAGAAGCTGCTTGAAGTGGCAACCCGCAGCCGGTAGGTGTCCACCGGCCCTCCACCATTGGCGTGCCAATCGAAGGTGATGTTGTCCAGCGGGATGTTGTAGACGCTCTTGGGAGAATCGTTGTAAACCGTGCCGGGCTTGGCCACCTGGGTTTTGAACGCCGCCGTGCGCCAGGCCGTTGTGCCGCCGGGATAAATGGCCCGGACCCGCCAGTAGTACCACGTATCATAGTAGTAGTTAAAGCTCCCCAGGTAAACCTGTGAACCCGGCAGGGCGTTGCTGCCCGTCTTGTTCGTCATCAAGTTCAGGAACGTGGAATCCGTAGCGAGTTGCACCTCGTAGTTGTCCGGCGCGCCCTCGCCGCTGTCCGGCGCCCAGTAGAGCTTCTTGTCAGAGAGCGGATGGCTCAGTTCGCCGTCCTCGGGCGAAGTCTGCGTGGGGGCAACAGGGATCCTTGGGGCATCCGGGCGGCTATCAGCCAGCACGATGCCGGGCAACAGCACCATCAGCCACAGCAGGGCTAGAATTTGGTAGTTCGTGGTCGCTCGATTGGCTTTCGATGGGGCGGCAGCAAACAGGGGGGTCAACATGGAATCTGGGGTTGAATGCGGGCAAAAACCTGAAACAAAACCTGAAGGCGGGTGGCTAAGGATTGGGTGGGTTGGGCACTTCGACCCGGCCCAGTATCGATCCACCGGCCAGGATATTCAAGTGACGGAGCTCTGGATCCGCCCCAACTGGCACGGCGTAAACGGCCAATACAGTGCCGTCAGCCCCCCGTATGTAGAAAGTCTCCGTTCCAGTCACGTTCACACAGCTTTGGCCGTCGGGCTGGTCGGCTACAAAATCGGTGCGTTTGTAAACCCTTTGGCCGCTTGCGTCATAGCGGAAGAACGAGTGGTTTTCACCGGGACAACCGGCATCTGCCACGGGGATCACTGTCTCACGCGGCAAGTTGTAGTGCGTGTAGTCAAACGTCATCCCAAGCCGACCCTGGGTCATGTTGCCGTTGTTGTCGTAGACAAATGCTTCGAGGTCACCACCGGTACCGATGGAGGCCAGCCGGTTGGTGTTGGGGGTGTAGGTGTAGGTCAGCAGTTGTGAATTGTTAGTGCCTGCCTCATTGGCTCTGGGTAGCTTGATAATATTTCCGTTGAGGTCATATTCAATGGCATTGCTTACACCAACATCAAATGCATTCGTAGTTGTCCAGGGGACAGACCCTTGATCCTTATAAGAGAAATTGGCCCTTTCCAACCGATTCAGGTCATCGTACATAAACGCGTACCCACCAATGTCTGCGTCAGTGTCTGAGGTATAGGTTCCAATATCCGAGTTGCCGTGCGTCCGCCATTGCAGCCAACTCACATTGCCATTGGCTTGTGTACCATATCCGTCCATCGGAGGTGTATCGGTATAGCCCAGGTGCATAGCAAAGCGCTCGGTGCCTAGTTGCTCGACATCGTTGATGTGTGTGAGCCAATCCCGCACATGGTACCGGTAGAAGATGTTCTGCAGGGGTGCCCCCTGGTCATCTTCTCCAAGTTTGAGTTGCCGCACTTGCCCTGTAGCCGTGTAGGCATATTCAGCCTCCATTCGCCTGAGGTCCAAGTTATCCGAGGTACCGGTGTAGACCCTTATCAGACGGCCTGCAGCATCATAGTTATACCAATGGTAAAACAGAAACCCGTCCTGGATAGCCGGACTCAGGATGGTCTTGGTGACATTTCCTTGGAGGTCGTAGTAATATGTTAATACAGGACAGGCCGGCGAAGTACCTTCTTCGAGGTCGTCCAGGCAGATGGTCATCGACTCCATACGCCCTTCGGTGTCGTACGTGTAGGCATAACTCCCACCCTCTCCGGCTTCGAAGGTCACTTGATCCAACTCGCCTAAGGTATATTGGTAGCTCCGTACTTGGTCTGTATCTGAGGCTGGCTCCGTAGGCGTATCGGGGTTAAGTAGCGTAAAGGAAACAGAACCTGTGTAGAGCCCGCTTTCAACCATGCGATTGAGAGCGTCATACTTGGTATAAGTGATGTCACCATTTGGATCTTGAACGAAGCGCAAATTGCCGTTTGCGTCATAGCGATAGTTATAGGTGCCAACTATATCCGGAGTAGATTTCTGAGTTAATTGGCCAAGTGCGTTATAGGTATACGACGTTTGCAAATCCTCGGGAGAGGTCACCGAGACAAGGTTGCCTCGCACGTCGTAAGAAAACTCAGTTGTGGCCACGTCATCAGAACCAAAAGCGGCTATAGATTTTACTACCTGCCCGAATCCGTCGGTGAATGCCTTTGCCACTTGTCCATTCTCATCCGTGGTACTTGTAGTCACCCTCGGGCTTTCAACATCATAGTCGTATACGAGAGCAGAAGCTGTACTCTGTGTTTGCCCATCACAGAAAGGCATGATCTCCTTTTCTACCCTTGCCGTGGGATCAGGTAAATACTCCGTTATGATTAGAGGAGATGATGCTAGTGAGCCATTCTCACAATAATAGGCATTGGCACTACCACCGCTCACGCCATCACTAATGCCTGTATAGTAGCTGGCAGCATCTTCAGGGGCCTTTGGCGCTGCTCCAACCGGTACCCTGAAGGGTTTTGTGACTGATTCTTGCCGCCCAAGCGCATCGTAGGAAGTGACCGTCACTATTTCACCATTGGTCTCTTTTACCCTCGACTCGATTGTGCGACCGAGTCCGTCGAGATATGCCTCTGTAACCACACTTGTATCATTTATCGCTGTCGTTGTGATGCGATTCAGGTCTAGGCTTAGGTCTCCAGAGCTATAGTGGTAGTCAATTTGACTTATGGCCTCCCCTCCATTTGAGGCATTATTTCTGATCTCTTTCAGGCGGCGAAACTCGTCATAATCATATCTGGTTTTGCGGCCATTTTCGTCTTCTATTTCGTCAACGAGCCCCCACCTATGATCTGTTGCTGTGTATCTATAATGCGTGGTCAACCCACCTCTTGAGAATTGCTCGACAAATCGATATTGTGGGTGGTAGGTGTAGGTATAACTTGTTCCACTAGCGTCTTGCAACGCAGTAATTTGGCCGTAGTCTGTATACCCTGTGATCTCCCCAAGTTTGTGCGCGTTGACTCCATTTGAACTACATGGATCAGCCGTTACTGGATCACCTGTGCCGTCCCATGCATATATCGTCTCCGTTCGCCAAAACGTACCATCTGACCACTGGTCGTCCCAGCAGGTCCATTGTTTTGATTCAGGAGTTGAACCAGAGGTACCAGAGGTGCTCTCAGAAACTCCTGAACTATACTGCTGCACCAGCATGTTTGCCGCCTTCATGCCTGCATATTCTGCTCTTTCTGCGGCATAGGTATATGTAGAAATGCGCTGCCTGCCATCGGCATCTGTCTCGGTAACAACGGTGGGTTGAAGATGTACGTCGAGCTGGTCATACGTATAGGTCGTAACCTTCTCAACCTTAACCGCCTGGTTATCCTCGCTATAGGTCGTCTCTGTTTTGACCTTTGGCAAAAGAACCGACGAGATGATCTCAAAGGTCTCATAATCCGCTACGTCGCGTCCAGTTGAGCAGTCAGGGGTATCATATAAACAAATCGTCTCGTAGTTCAAGGCCGGTATTTTTTCAGTCAACGAGACGATCTCTGTATCGGCAAAGTAGTACTCGTTTTTAGTGCTGGTTATTTTTTTACCGGGATCGTCGTCGTTGTAGACAATACTTAGAAGATGGGCACCTCTTTTCCAGTCGTAGTTCGTCGTATAAACTCGGTTTGTGAGACGGTCCGGTAATATATCGTGAGCAGCCCGGTACCCGGCTGCATGATATTCTCCTGATGCCGTCAAGTAGAAGTGCACTTCTTCTCCAGCCCCTGACTGTTGTACTGATACCTGGCGATATCCGATATGGGTACCCGTTCCGGCTGTAACAAGGTCTGACGAATAGGCAAACAAAAATAGTCTACCTGTATCACCGATACCGTAGTGTAAGAACCTGGGCTCATATACAAGAACCCCACTCGAAACATCAGTCGGTTCCGAAAACCCTCTCAGTTCGTCTAGCTTTGAGCCGTCGTAGGTATATGTTTTTACAATATCCTTGCTGGGATTTAGGCCGTCATGCGTAGTGATTTTTTTGATACGTAGCCCACCTGCTGTACGAACTGAAGGTGTCAGCGTTTCTTCAACAGCTTCGCCAATGACGCTGTATTGGTGAGGTTCATATTCAAACTTTGTGTGACCACCAGTTGGATAGGTAATCTGCTTTAGCGAGGCAACTTGCATGTAGAGGCCTGTGGCATCTACAGATCTGTCCGCTGGATCCGGCAATCCATGAGTAGGGTCTGGATATTGAACAGTGAACGAGGAGTTTTCCTCCGAAGTCCAGCTAAAAGAAGGTATAAAGAGATGCGCGTTGTCGTCATTTATTGTCTTACCATTGTAAAATCCCCAACGATCTTCGGCCAATGAGGTCGTAGGGGGTAACTTATAACTGGGATCTGTATCTCCTGTGTCATAGCCGTAATAACTAAACTTGTATGGCGGTTGCTCAGCTTGATCGGTGTTGCCATAGATAACGACCTCTTCAAGCCTCAGGCGCTCCATCACCTCCCCTCTTAAGTCAGAACCACCAAGAACACCACTGGGAATACTGTCCCCCTGGTTGAAATACCCTTGGACAAAACTGACCCGTTGCAGCCTCTGACCATTTGGAGCAAATACGGTAAATCCGGTTTGCCTTTTTCGATACTCATAATCCGGCTGGTCACTTCGTACATCTGTACTGAAAGTAACATAGCCTTTGTCGGTAGTAATACCCTCCAGGTACCGTTCCTCCTTATTTACATTATTTGGACCAAGACTGGGGCCGGGTTGTGAAGTGACACCGTTCAGATAATACCAGCGTTGCTCGCTACTTTTATCCAGGGCATCAATAAAGCCGTCATAAGTAACAGGTGTACTGTAAGTAAAAGTGATCTCTTCGTCTCCAACGGCGGATTTGATACTCGTCAGGTACCAGGCCGAGGCATAATAGCGTGGAATGCCAGAGAGCTGGCTCGTCTCCTCAATAGCCTCGAACGTGTATATCGTGCCATCCAAGGCCACAACTTCCCAACCGATAATACTCCCATCATTCTCATCGTCTGGGTTTCCATTGGCGTCAATTCGGGATGGGTCGTGAAGCGGCGTCACTTTGAGCATTTGGTGTGGTATGGTCCTGATTTCCCCACTACCTACCACAAATTTTCCCGAGTAACCTCCAAAATTAAACATGAAAATATCCGGCTGGGGATCTACAAACCGAGTCGATGGGAATCCATTTCCGATAAGATTAGCCTTATAGATACAATAATCACTTGTGGGATCAGTACATCCAAAGACCACCGGCCCCTGTAGATCAGTCCATACGTTTTCCAGATTTTGTTGCGTGTTGATGTAGCCATCCTTGACATCATCAGGCAGCCCTCTCATAACGCGAGTTATTGCCCCCCCGGCATTTAGGCTCCACCCCAACCCTACGCTACTTGCCTTTTGCTGTACTTTGATACCAGAGGCATGATAACTCAGGGAAATGGGCACCGACATCGTAACGCCCTCAAGCGTGTACAACGGTACCGATACATTGGGCGTACCTGTGTAGAGGCTCACAGGTATATCACCGTATTTCCCTAACTCCGAAGCAGTAGGTGACGGCAACTCTACCCGTGAAGTGAAATCTGCATTTGCATTGGCCTGGGCCAGTACTTTGTTTCCAGTACAAAGAAGACCAAGAAGAGCAAATACTGCGACCTTCGGTATGACTAAAGTATGACCTGGCAAGAAACAGATAATCGTGTTTTTCATTGTTTTGATTTCTTTTGAGGTGGTTAGCCAATAACATTGATGAGATCGAACATCGGCATGTACATCGCCATCAGAATGCTTCCGATGACAAGTCCAATGAGGATGATCAAGACCGGCTCGATGATCGAGGTCAATCCTTCCAGGAAGGCTTCAATCTCTCCCTCGTAGTGCCGGCCGACGTATTTCATCATCCGGCTCAGTTCTGCGGTTTGCTCGCCGACAGCAATCATCTGGACCACCATCGGAGGAAAAAGCCCGCGTTTCTGCAACGTCTTGTGCATGCTTGCCCCCCGGCGCACCTGCTGCGCAAGTGCCGTCACTTCCCGGCCCAAGACCTGGTTACCCGACGTGCGCGAAAGCATCGATAGGGCATCGACAAGGGTGATGCCACTACCAAGAAGCGTGCCCAGCGTCCGGCAAAACCGTGCCGTGAGCCGTTTCAGGGTCAACTTGCCAAAGAGCGGCACATGCAGCCACAGCCTGTCCCAGAGGAGCCCCCCGGAGGCCGAGCGCTTAAACATTATGAAAGCCAGTATCAGGGCGAGAATCACGCCGAAGATGAGCAGTGCGTTGTTTGCCAGGGTCTCGCTAAGGCCAATCACCAGTAACGTGGGTCCAGGCAACTCAGCGCCAAACTGAGCGAACATTTCGGCGAAGGTGGGTACAATCGTCGTCAAGAAAAAACCAATGGCAAGAACGGCGATTAGTAGTATGACAGCCGGATAGGCAAAGGCCGAGCGAATCTTTCGCTTTAGCGCGCTCGTCTTTTCATAGTGGTCCGCCAGGCGAAGCAGAACTTCGTCCAGGATGCCGGCCGCCTCCCCTACTTTGGTCAGATCGACATACATCGCATCGAAGACACCGGGATGAGCTGAAAGGGCTTCAGATAGGCTTCGCCCCCGACGAACATCGGCTAGGACCCGGTCCAGGACGCGCCTGAGGGTGCGGCTCTCCGTGGCCTGCATGGACGTCTCAAGGGCTTCGACTATCGAGAGATGGGCGCTAATCATTACGGCAAAACTTCTCGTAAACGACAGCAGCGCCTTCTGCCGAACCCGAGACGAAAGCCCCAGCGAGGCCGTGGGCTTAGAGAATGCCGTGCTCGGGGCTCGCCTGGCCTTGAGTGAAATCGCGCCCGGTCTACTCATTGCCCCCCCAAGTATTTATGGTTTCAGGGCCTGTGACAGGTAGCCAGGGGCGGTGTGGGCGAAGGGCCACGTTGGTCGCAGCCTCCAACACCAGGGACCACCCCTGGACCTGCAGGTTGACCTGCACTTGTACCAGCGTCTTTGCTTCACGCGGGTCTACTTCCCAATGCGTCCGGGCATATGCCGTTGGCATCCGGGAGGGCGTGAGCGCAAACCGGGCCACAAGTACATCTGTATGATGCATCCGAACCCCACTTCGGGTCAGGACGCTGTCAACAATGGCGTATTCGACGTGCCGACGGCCACTCCGGGTCAAGGTCCATGTCGAATCTGTGAGCATGCTGAACTGCTCGGCATACGTCAAGTCCTCTGCCACGCGCTGCATCATCAGGTGCAAGTCGCTCTCAAGGGCCATATGCCGTTTCCATCCCACCCAGGCTTTACTCACAAACAGATACCCGGCATACACCATACCTGTGACAAGCACCATCAAGAACAAAGAAACCACGACCTCAATGAGCGCAAATCCGGATTCAGAAGTACGCTCCCTCTGTGACCCATGCAACCCATCAATTTGGGACAACGCTTTGCGAGGGGGATTTCCAGGTGATATGACGCTACGCTTCATCATGCGTCCAGCCGCAGGGTCATCAGGTGCAGATACGGTACCGGCTCTGTGGCTCGAAATACATCGACAGCGATGATTACTTGGTCCCCAATACGGGTAACCGTTTTACGCATACGCCACTTACGGTCCGCCGTCCAACGCTGGTCTGCGTTGTAAGTCTTGAGGTGCAAGGTCTCCTCCATATATTGCCGCCCAAGGGCCAGAGCCCTCAACTCTCGCTCGTTTCTGCGCTCACCGATAAACTGCACCGTAAAACTGCTTAGCGGTATGAGAACCGTCACCAGAAGCGCCAGGGCAACGGTGACTTCGATGATAGAAAAGCCAGCTTCTCTTGAGCCGATGTGTTGGGCGTACATCATATGGCGGCCTCCTGAGCAGGTAGGGCTTCGGCATAGCCTTCCCAGGCAATGATGTCTAGTTCGGGGGAGGTGCTAAAGCCTATAGGGGCGCGGTAGGTAATGGGCCGGCTGTAAACGTCGACCGTTGCATTGCGGAGCCAGTTGACGTAGTGCGTGCCAGGGGTGATCGGGCTCTGGTAGTAGAAATAGGTCTGGTGCGTCAAGAGCGAGCCCAAGAGCCGTCCCTGCAGTTCGGTTTCATGTTCGTTAAAGACAGCCCCTCTAACGAGTGCGAGCGTGTCCACAAGCACCCGGCCAAACGGTACACGCGGCTGAGGTGAAATAAGCGGATGCACGATGGTGCCATCGACAACGGCCTGCCCTGTAACTTCGATGCGCCCCCCCCGCTCATGTGCTTCCCCGGTGACGTAGAGCGCCGTTGGGTACGTCAGGTAGGCCGCCTCACCAACGAGCAATCCGCCTCTTGAGAGAAACTGTCCGGAGCACCGGGCCGTACCTTTAATAATGACGGCATTTCTGCCATAGAGTAGGCCCTGCTCAACCTCAACTTGTCCGCCGATGGAGAGCGTATCCCCCGCAATAAAGCGTGTATTTTCTTCTACCTGGAGCGCGCCTGACAGGGTGATCTTGCCGGAGGCTACCACGGTCAGTGGTGCTTGAAATTGCGCGGAATCAGCCTCTGTGAAATTGAGGTCGCCGATATGTACCCACACCCGCCCTTCGCTCATCAGATACCCGGCCAATATTCTGCGCGTGTAGGCGGTGTCAACGGCTACCGGTCGGGGTTCAATCTCCCTTAAGAAGTCCTCACTCTGGGCTACACCATACTCGAACAGGGCCGTGTTAAAGGGTACTCGAAAGCGCTCATAGGTGAAAACCTCGCCGTGAAGGTCTCCCGTAAAACCCTGGCCATCAATGGTGGTGAGGGTGTCTAGCCCCCTCCCCTCGGCAACCAGGGCCACGGGACCTGTCACTTGCGTGCTTCCGTTCAGGCTAAGTCCCGACATGGTGCCCTCATCAAAAAGGGCAACGGCGTGGTTGAACACAGGAGGCGGTACTTCACCAACGAGGGCCCGCGCGACATACCGACTGCGCCCTGACTCAGCGACAGAGCGTATAAAGAGGTAGCCTCCAAAGGGCTCAAACGTTATTCGACTTGCATTGCCCTCCGGCAATCCCCAGAGGCTGTCGCTTACTTGCAGATAAGGCTGGCGCTGGAGTTCGCCCAAGGCAGCATACACGCCGGCTTCAGCGATGTAGCGCGCACGAACGTGATGGGCGTCCTGACGAATAAACCGATACTGTACCAACTCGGTCGCCAGAGCAATGCCAACCATGACCGAGATGATCGTAATCACCACCAGGGTCACAAGTAGCGCAGAACCTCGCTCACCAGGGTCTCTTACAAACGTGCTATGTCCCTTTGCCCCACTCATATCGGCCAGAAGAGGGTTAGAGGCAGCACTGTTGCACCGAGGGCCGCGCCGAGCAGTATGAGCGGGGCAAAAGGCAAATGGGTCTGCCTCGAAAACCGTCCCAGCACGATGCCAACAAGCCCCACAACTGATCCCGCAACTGCGGCTAGGTATATCGCCCACAGGGCTGGCCAACCAATCATGAGACCCAGCACAAAAGCCAGTTTTACATCACCCAGCCCCAACCCCGGCCTGCGCAAGAAGTACGTGGTGCCGTAATGAAGGAGGCCAAGGCCGCCCCCGGCAATCCCGGCAGCACTGAGATAAAAGAGCACTTCGCTGTACTCAGCCAGCAGCAAGCCCCCCCCGGCAACTGCGCCAAAGACCATCAAACGGTCAGGGATGATGCCGTGGCGCCAGTCAAAGACGGCCGCAACAATGAGTAGCGTTGAAGCGAGTGCGTAGCGAATCAGCAATACCCCCCAACCAAGTACGTTGAAAAGCACAACCCAAGTGAAAACCGAAACCATGATTTCGATTACAGGGGCATGAGCCTTCAAGCCGGGGCGGCGCACCCACCGCGAGAGTACGAGGGCAAGCAAAGCAGCAAGGGTGGTAAGAATGAAATAACTTGTCATCTGTGGCGCTTCGGGGTTTCGCACAGCGGGTGGTGCGTCCCTATGGGGCGGTCCTCTACGGGGTCGTGGGCACCGAGAGACCATCGTCTCGGAGTGTTTCGCGGAGCAAGCCGTTCTGGTCAATTTCCCAGACGTTAAAGTTGCCGTCGTTGTCAAAGTCGACTACACTGGTCGCTCGGGCGATGAATTGGTTACCTTCCGCGCTAACGATTTCGATCTGGTAGTAGGCGTTGCCGCCGTCAGGAATGAGCGGTCGCTGATCGAAACCAATAGAGAACAGATCCGGTGCATAGCGATCATGCTCGAAATAGTAGGTCTGCTGCAGCGTGTGCACGTTCCGCAGCATCAGTTTGGCCTCCGAGGTCTTGGCTTTAGTCGTTACATTGAGAAACCGGGGAATTGCCAAAAGTGCCAGGATGCCGATGATGACCAGGACTACGAGGAGTTCGGTAAGCGAAAAACCTGCTTCTGGATTTTGTCCACGTTGACCGCTTTGATCCTGGCAAGCACGCGTTCCTTTTTTTTGAGAAATTTGAGCCGAATGCGTCATGGGTGATTGGTTTTTAGGGGAACCCTTTACCTAGACATGCGCAGCCCGCTCGAAAACTCCATCACAGAATTGTAGTTTTTTTAGGAGCGCTCCGACTGAGGTGACGCGTTTGACACGTCCTCGGCGTTCGGCTCGCCTGAGTCTGTTTGTGTTGGTGGCCGTTGTTCCAATTTGAATTGGCAAACGATGGACGAAAGACCCCAAAACTATCCTGTTATTAACAGTTCAAACAACGCTTCTTCAAAGCGAACCCAGATCCGGTCATGCTCCATTTTCTCTAGCCTTGCCCCTTGATGCTCCTCACCTGGACTGAGGAAGTAGACGTGTCCCGATTGGTCTTGAATTAGAGCTGTATCGTCGACCAAGCCAATGAGTTTAATTGGAGGCGGCACTGGTTCGGGCGCTTTGATTTCTTCAGTTTCGACTTCTTCTTGTGGCTCAAAGAGAACTTCCGGAGGCAAAAATGGACTTCTGAGCAGCACTTCTTCTTGCGCCCCCACGCGCGCTGTTTCGTGAGTTGTGGTTTCTTCGGTCACTACGGGAACCAGGGGTACCGGTTCGGCAAATTCTGTACCTGTGGCTGCAAACACACGGTAGCCCACATACCCCCAGATGCCACCGGCAAGCAGCAACAGCATCAGGGTAAGCATTCTTCTTGGTTGGTCTTTGGTATTTTCCTGCGCCACGGTTCCTCTTTAATCGATCATTCTTCTTTAAGAATAATCACCCGCAGCCCGATCTCAGCATGAAGCGGGCCTGGTATGATTTCGGGTGCCAGAAGGCTGAGCCGCTCTATTTTGATTAAGTATGCCGACTGCTCAATCTGCCGGGCGAAAGCTAATAAGCCCTGGTAGTCACCCTGCAGTTCAACTTCAAGCGGGAGTTCGTCATACCGTGTGTTTCGGAGCCGGTCAGCCGGTCTAATGTGGGTCAAACGCACCCTAACCGAGTCGGCCACTTGCTGCAACTCAGACAGGATGATCGACATCTGGTCACTCGGCGGCAGGCTTACGTAGAGTTGTTCGTACCGCGCGCGGAGCACCCTCCGCTGCAACCCGATGCGTACCTTCTCTGTGTCCCAAGTCTCAACATCGTCTATCCTGCCCTCAGCATCTTGAAGTCGGCTTTGCTGTAACAAGAGCGCCTGCCAACGCGGAACAACCTCGTAGGTGAACGCCATCACCGAGAGCATCCCTACGACCGCAGTAAGGGCCATCCATCGATGTTCTGAGAACCAATATGCAAGCGCGTCAGTCATTGCCGATATTCGAAGGCGATTTCAAACTGTGTCAAGGTGCGCTCGCGCGCTACATTTGACTTCCGATACAGACGACCCGCACGCTGGGCTTGAGAATAGACCAGCCGTACATTTTTTGACTCGGCCAAGCGTTCGAGCACGCTGACGTAGTTTGCCACTTCCAACTCTGAGAAGGCAACACCATTTATGGTAACCTTGATCGGTGTTCCAGGCTCGATGTTGAGCGCGTCCAACCAGAGGTGCTTTGGCATCTGTTTTGCAACTGCAAGTAGTAGAGAGGCCACTTGCGTACGTTCGACAACAAACCCTTCGGCTTGCTGGACTGAAGCTTCCAGATTTTTGAGTTCGAGTCGGGCGTGCTCAATCTCTCCTACTTCGTCGCTTAGCGCAAGAAGTTGCTCTTCGACGGCACTGGTGCGCTGCTCCAGGTATACCCCGGCAACCATCGGAATCAGAATCAGTGTCAGGAGGATTGCACCAAGCACCAGGATGGAGAGCAGGGCCTCTTTCTTTTCGACGTCTTGCCTACGGGATCGTGCTTCGTCAGGAGCCAGAAAGTTGATGGCTTGGTCACCTGCAAGACTGGCTTCGAGCGCAACGGCTACACCAGGAACGTGTTCAGATGCAGAAAATGCTTGGTCTTTGCTCTCTACCGGTACCCGTACGGCAACCAGTGGAGGTCCCACCCAGGAAGCGATCTGTATTTCCTGCTGAATCCGCTCGGCTTCAGGGCCAACGAGGTAGATGCGACGCACACTCGATTCCTGCTCTTCTGCAAGGCGGCGGCGCAGGTTTTCGCTGAGTGTTAAGGGCTCCCCTCTCCAATCGAACCCGTCAAAGGCCAGGAGCCGGCCTCCACTGTATCGAAGCCAGACGACCTCACTCGGCCTTAAGTGCAACACTACGGCTTCTTCTTCGACAAAAACCGGGTCAAGAGCAAGGACCTGCTCCAGCGCAGTGCCGATGCTACACAGGCTGGTTGGTGTAAGTTCAGCATCCCGCAAGAGCTTGTCACGTGCCAGAACGGCTTCTCGCCTGGCTACAGCGATTAGTGCCTGGGTACCCTCATCGGTTTGCAAGAGCATTTTAACCCGTACGACGAAGTCTTCCGGGTCTTGCGCCGGCGGAAGTAGGGTACGCGTTTTTCGCGCTAGCCACATTTCGACGGCCTCTTCTTCTTCAAGGGCAGGGCCTTCGATCACACGGTGCTGCACCTGTAGCGAATCAAGATGAGACGTGAACGTAGAGTTACTTGGCAACTGTACCTTCAGGCGTATCAGTGCTGGTAATACGCCCTCCGTGGGGTCTACTTCTTCCTGAGTTACACGCCTCAGGTGCAAGCTTCTCGGCGTTCGACGAAGTTGATAGGCGCAGACTTGGTCAGGGGTGATCAAGAGGGCTACCACGTCAGTATGAACAAAAGGAACACGCATTACTTTTCAGGCAGTTCTGTGTGACCCATGCGAAGCGTCTTATCGCCGGAGAGATTGAGTTGGTCGCGCAAGGTGTTCCATTTATCATCGTCGTCGGCGTCACCGTAGAAAACATGCGGCGTTAGGAAGATGACAAGCTCGGCTTTTTGTTTGTCCCTACGCTCGCTTCTAAAGAGCCTACCAAGGAGTGGGATGCTGCCCAGAATGGGCACCTTGTTCATCGTTACCTCTTCTGATTCCCGGATCAGACCACCCAATATAATCGTCTCTCCATCGCGCAAGCGCACCGTCGACTCCAACACCCGGCTGTTGATCGTAGGCGGTACATCGGGATCAAAATCACCAACGGGCGAGCTGAATTCTGGCCGAATCTCGGCTGTGACTTCGCCTGAGGCGCTGACCCATGGGGTGATTTCAAGTTTGACACTGGCCTCTATTTTTTCAAACCGTTGTGACTCTGACACCAGTGGCACCTGCCCTGTTTGCTGAAAGGGCGTCAAGCGCTGATTGAGCAAGTAATACTGCGTGGTGCCGATGCTTATGTTGGCCTTGTGTCCGTTGAGCGTTGCCACCTGAGGACGAGAACGAATGTTAATCTTACCATCGCGGTCAAGGGCGTGAAGTTGGAAGAAGAAATCCTCGGGCAAACGTCCAATCTTGTGAATGCCAAGTAAGTTGCCCAGCGATCCAGGCCGGTCCAGGTGTTCGCGTATCCGCGTGCCATTTGCTGCCCACTCGAATCCCCCTTCCCGGTTTTCCCCAGATCCGAAGTTGTAACGCCCCCGGTGCACGTTTTCCTCACTTGCAACTTCTGGGTTACGACCAAAAGAGAGGCCAAGTTCGTAGAGGTCGCTGGTTTGAAAATCTACGACGAGTGCCTCGATTAATATTTGAGGTGTTGGGTGGTCAATCTCTTGAATAAAGTGCCGAACCTCCTGAATGACTTCACTTGAGCCCGTAACCATCAGGCCGTTGTGCTCCTTGACCACATGCAGGCCAGCCTCGGCCTTGATCAGTTCTGGCACCAGTTCAAGTGCAGCATCGGCCCGTAGGTGACCGAGCCTCACAAGAGCCGTAGTGGCAATACCCTGGGTGGCTTTGCTGCCGATGCTGTAGAGCTGGCCATGACGTCGGTATGTGAGCGTTGTGCCTTTGAGCAATAGATCAAGCGTCTCTTCTAGTTCAAGCCCCTGAACACGGGCCGTGATGTTACCCTCTGGAGCAGCATAGGCCACAAGCCCCACAGAAGTAAGTTGTCGGCTGATTTCACGAAGCACGCGGGCAATAGGCACCTCGGCCACATCAAGCGAGATTAGCGTGCTGTCGACCTGCACCCAGAAACTCCCAGGTTTGCCTCCCTCCTCTGTCATACCCGCCCGGTCAATATGGTAGACCCCATCTCGCTTGCGCAGGGCAAAGCCGTTGTTTGATAGTAGCGCCTTCAGACCCACCTCCAGTGGCACGGCACTTAGTTTCCCGGAGAGTTGGCCCTTGACCCCCTGACGTGTTACGATGTTGGCACCCGTTACTTCCTGAATCTTACGTATGGCACGGGTGAGATCTGCCTGCCGAAGGTCGAGCGTGAGCAAACTGTCTGAAAATGTGATTTCAAGTGGAGGTGGAGGTGGGGGTGGCTTCTCTGGTGGAGGCAATACCCTGAGTACGCGTCCCCTCCTTTGGAGTAAAAGTCCGTTCTCGTCGCACAAGAAAGCAATCGCCTCCGTGGCTACCATTTCGGACAAACGTAGCGTTACGCGTTGGTTTATCCGGTTATCGACAACAAGGTTGATGTTATGCTCTCGGCCAATGCCCAGTAATACGTCTCGAAGGTCGGCGTCTTTGACATTGAGCCGGTAGAGCATGGGCTCTGCCTCATCCTGGGCGTGAAGATCACCACACAGCAGCGTCAAAATCAGCAGCACTAAGGCGTGCCAACATCTTCGCCTAAACCCACCTGGCCGCAGATAGCCATCCACATGTGAGCCGTCACCCATTGATGTGGCATCTTCAAAGGGGTGATACCTGCTCACTCGGTGACAGGATTTCTCCCGATGACAGAACATCACCCGGTGATAGAGAATCACCAGTTCATTACACATTTTGGGGCCTTTTTCTGGTATCCGAGGTGAGCGTACTCACCCATGCAGGTCAACACTTAAACATGCGCAAACGAGCAAGAAACTCCATCAAAAACACCCATTTTAGCCTCAGTTTGCCGTGAGACGCTCCCTACGAAACGGTTTCTCGGATGACTTCTTCTAGTGTGGTGATACCGGCCATAGCTTTTTCAATTGCTATCGTTCTAAGGGAGCGATTGCCCTCTCTGCGTGCTTGCGCTCGGATCTCTTGTAGCGTTGCTCTTGCTGCGATACACGTAGCCATTTGTTCGCTCATTGGCATTAGCTCGAAAAGTGCTGTGCGTCCCTGATAACCAGTATGGTTACACGGTGCACAGCCGGTCCCTTGGTAGAGCGGGGCACTTGGTGTACTAAGTTCTAATTCTGCGAGCAAAGACGGATCTGGGGATACTTCGGTCTTGCAATGCGTGCAGATCTTTCTGACCAGTCGCTGGGCCACAACCAACCGGATGGAAGAGGCTACCAAGAAGGGTTCCACACCCATATCAATCAGGCGAGAGATGGTAGAGGGTGCATCGTTGGTGTGAATTGTCGAGAGTACCATGTGCCCTGTTAGTGCAGCACGTATGGCGATGCTTGCCGTTTCATGGTCTCTGACTTCACCGACCATGATGATATTGGGGTCTTGGCGCAGAAAGGAGCGAAGTGCTTTGGCAAAGGTAAAGCCGATATCTGCCCGCACGTGGGTCTGATTGATACCGTGCAGGTTATACTCAATCGGGTCTTCGATGGTGGTGATGTTGACCTGCTCGCTGTTGAGTTCACTAAGGGCTGCGTAAAGCGTTGTCGTCTTTCCACTACCAGTTGGTCCGGTTACGAGCATCATGCCGTATGGTAGGTGAATGGCACGTCGGAGCCTTCTGAGGTCACTGCCTGAGAAGCCCAAGGCTTCAAGGCTAAGTTTGAGATGACTTTTATCCAGAATACGGAGTACGACTTTTTCCCCAAAATCCGTCGGTAAGGTCGATACCCTGAGGTCAATAGTCTTCTCGCCAAACTGAAACCTGATGCGACCGTCTTGGGGCCTTCGTTTTTCGGCGATATCGAGGCCTGCCATAACCTTTAACCTGGAAATAAGTGCATTCTTCTGAAGCAGCGCCAGTTCACCGGCTAGATGCAAGACACCGTCGAGTCGAAAACGAACACGGAAACTATATTCATAGGGTTCGATGTGGATATCACTTGCTCTTCGCTCGATGGCTTGTCGAATGATATGGTCTACTTGCTGTACAACTGACCCCGTTGGCGAAATCTTGGCCATCTGGTTTTGCACCGAGGCCCCTGCCATCTCTTGGGAATCGTCTTGATCGGTCAAGCCCGCATGCGTTTTGAGCAGCGCCTGTAGCTGATCGGCCTCTACCTGGATGGGCTCAATTTGGCATCCGGTCAGAAAGGAGAGTTCACGAAGTAGTGCAGATCCGGGGAGCTGCTTGAGTGCCACGGAGAGGGTATTGTCCTGTACCGCAAGGGGCACCAAGTTGTGCTTTCGCATAACCTCACGGGGCACAAGGGCAAGTGCCGTGGCACTTGGCAGTGGTAGTTTCACGAGTACCTCTCTTCTGTTGGGGCTACAGTATAACATGCGCAGGTGAAGTGTATTTTCAATCACGAAAGACTGAAATCGATCACCAACACCATCCCCTCCCGTATTCCCGGCGAATTAGAAAACCTATCTGGTAGGTGGTCGTATCTTGGTACGTTTTTTCGAGTACTCGAATCCTCACAACATTTGATCCTGTATGCGCACCATGTCCACGATCACGCCGCATGACGGTAAACTCCTTGTCCTGCTTCCCGGCATGGGGGCCGTGGCAACCACCTTTATTGCCGGTGTCGAAGCCGTTCGGCGCGGCCAGGCCCAGCCGATTGGCTCGTTGAGCCAGATGCAAACCATCCGCCTCGGCAAACGCTCTGAGAACCGCAACCCCCTGATCCGCGATTTTGCGGACCTCGCCCCGCTGGCCGACCTGGAATTTGCCGGGTGGGACGTCTTTGCCGACGATGCCTACGAAGCCGCCGTCCGGGCCGATGTGCTCACGCACAAGCACCTGGAACCGCTGGCCGATTTTCTACACACCATCAAGCCGATGTCCGCCGCGTTCGACAAGGCCTACGTCAAGCGCCTCGATGGCCCCAACGTCAAACAAGCCCCAACCAAATACGATCTGGCCCAGGCGCTACGCGATGACATTCGCAACCGCATGGTCGAAACCGGCTCCACCCGCGCCGTGATGGTCTGGTGTGGCTCCACCGAGGTCTATCTCAAACCGGCCCCGTGCCATATGACGATTGAAGCCTTTGAAGAAGGCATGAGGCAAAACGACCCGGCCATTGCCCCGTCGCAACTCTACGCCTATGCCGCCATCAAAGAAGGCGTGCCCTATGCCAACGGTGCCCCGAACCTCTCGGCAGATTTTCCAGCGCTGGAACAACTTGCCATCGAAAACGGCGTACCGCTGGCCGGGAAAGACTTCAAGACGGGTCAGACGCTCATGAAAACCATCCTGGCCCCCGGCTTCAAAACCCGGATGCTGGGCATCTCCGGCTGGTTCTCGACGAACATCCTGGGCAACCGGGATGGCGAAGTCCTCGACGACCCCGCCAGCTTCCGCTCGAAAGAAGTCACCAAAGCCGGTGTGCTGGACACCATCCTGCAACCCGACCTCTACCCCAGCCTGTACGGCGACCTCTACCATAAAGTCCGCATCAACTACTACCCCCCACGGGGCGATGCCAAGGAAGGCTGGGACAACATCGACATCGTCGGCTGGCTCGGCTACCAGATGCAGATCAAGGTGGATTTCCTTTGCCGGGACTCCATCCTGGCCGCGCCGATTGTGCTGGACCTCGCCCTGTTCCTGGACCTCGCCGCCCGTGCGGGCAAAAAAGGCATTCAGGAGTGGCTCTCGTTCTACTTCAAGAGCCCCCACGTCGAGCAAGGCCACGTACAGGAACACGACATCTTCATTCAGCATTTCCGACTCAAAAACACCCTCCGTGTGATGGCCGGTGAAGAACCCATCACCCACCTGTCGGAGAACTTCGAGTTGGAAGGACTGGATGCATAAGTAATTCGTAGTGCGTTATGCGTACCGGTCTCATTTTAGCGGCCGGCTTCGGCTCGCGCCTGGCCGGCGCGTCCGACGTTACCCGCCTAAAACCGCTTACCCCTGTTGCGGGGCGTCCGCTGTTGCTACGTACCCTGGACAGTCTGGCCCTGGCCGGCTGCAACCGGGTGGTGACCGTCCTCGGCCACGGCCGGAACGACGTTGAACAGGCTGTTCGTGCCCAGTATACCGGCCCTCTCGAACTGGACTTTGTCTTTAACGCCCGATACGACCTGCAAAACGGGGTATCCGTCCTGGCCGCCCGTGAAGCCATCGACGGGGCATTCGTTCTGACGATGGCCGATCACGTCTTTGGGGATGAAGTGATGGCGGTCGCCCGGCACCACACGCCGCCCACAAACGGCGCGACCTTACTGGTGGATTACAAACTGGATACCATCTTCGACATGGACGATGCCACGAAGGTCTGGGCTGAGGATGATCGTATCGTACACATTGGCAAGCAGCTTACCGCCTACAACTGCGTCGATACGGGCCTCTTTGTCTGCACGCACGGCCTGATGGACGCGCTGGATACCGTCTACCGAGAAAAGGGCGATGCTTCGTTGTCCGACGGTATTCAGCACCTGGCCCGGCACAACCGGATGACCGTGCTGGACATCGGGGACGGGTTCTGGCAGGATGTGGATACCCCTGCCATGCTCAATCATGCCACCCAAATGCTGAGCCACGCCGTCGTCTAATTCCCACCCCCTTCATGCCCACCGATGCCCTTTACATCCTGACGCTGCTCTGCCTGATTATTGTAGTGTCGGAGTGGATGGTCCGCCGGACTTTTCTGAAGCACGTGGGCACCGCACTTCTAGTGATCCTTGTGACGGCCGTTGTCGCCAACCTGGGGCTACTGCCTACCTCCTCTACAGCCGAGCGACCCGTACCGACCTATGATGCCATTTTCTCGTATGTGGCTCCCTTGTCCATCGTCTGGCTGCTACTCAAGGTAAACCTGCGGGACCTACTCAAAGCGGGCTTGCCGATTATCACCCTGTTCCTGATTGGCTCGGCAGGCACCACGCTGGGGGCACTGGCCGGGATGTGGATCGTCAACGGCCCGGAAAGCATCGGCCCGATGTACCATGCCCTGGCCGGAATGTTTACCGGCACGTACGTGGGCGGCAGCGTCAACTTTAACGCGGTGGCGCTGCACTACAACATGATGGAAGAAGCCGTCCTGTTCAGCGGATCGGTGGTTGTGGACAACATCGTTACGACCACGTGGATGGTGGCCACCCTGGCCCTGCCCCGGCTCCTGGCCCCGCTCTGGAAAAAAATCGGCCAGCACCGAATGGAATCGGGTGAGGTATTACTGGGCATTGAGGAGGATACCGAATCCATGCATCCGATTGACCTGAGCATGATGCTCTTCCTGGGCCTGGGCGTCTTGTGGATCTCTGATGTACTGGCCGAATGGCTCGAAACCTTCGACTGGTTCATCCCCCCTATCCTTATCCTGACCGCCCTAGCGCTCATCCTGGCCCAAATCCCGGCGGTGGGTCGGCTCCAGGGCGCACGGCTCCTCGGCATGTTTGCCGTATACCTCTTTCTGGCCGTGATCGGGGCCTATTGCGACCTCACGGCCCTGGCCGGTCTGGAAACCCTCGGGCCAGTGTTGCTGTTGTTTGCCACAACGATTGCCGTCGTCCACGGTCTGATCGTCTTTGGAGCCGCCTGGATTCTGAAAATCGACCTGGACGTGGCCGCCGTGGCCTCGCAGGCCAACGTCGGTGGGGGCACCTCCGCCCTCGCCATTGCGCGAAGCCTGGGGCGCGACGACCTCGTGCTCCCGGCCGTGCTGATCGGGTCCCTCGGCATGGCCCTGGGTACCTTCCTCGGGTTCTGGGTCGCCGAACGCGCCCTCCCCTGGATGTTCTAAGATTATCCTTCCGTTTACAATGCGAATCAAGGGTTGAGAACCCGATAGAGCGCCGAGATGTTAAGAGTGAATCTTCAAACCCTCACTCAAAACACCAAATCGACGCTCTATGGATTGGCAATATAAGCTTATTGACCTGTTTTTGTTCGTCTCTGATCAACTTGAAGACGGCCTTTGGGTGCACGCCCAGAGATTCAGTAATAACAACAAGCCTGCGTTCAGCGACCAAGAAGCGATCACGCTTTACTTGTTCGGCATTATGCGTAAACATAGAGAAATAAAAACCATACATGATTACGCTCGGGACCATCTACTCGATTGGTTTCCGGCCTTGCCGAGTTATCAGGCTTTTGCAAACCGTGTTAACACACTCGGGTCTGTTTTTCACGCCTTGATTGAACCCATGCTCCGGCAAGCTGGGCGTAAGCACTTAGTCGAATCGGTCAAGATCTTGGATTCGATGCCGGTGATGCTGGCAAACAACAGTCGAAGCGGTAGTGCCCGTGTGGCCCGTGAAGTGGCCAACAAGGGCTATTGTAGCTCGAAGAAGACCTATTATCATGGTGTCAAAGTGCATGCCTTGGCCACTCGGAAAAACAAGTCGATTCCCTTACCAGAGGTGCTGCATATTTCAGCAGCTTCAGAGAATGACTTGAGTTTTGCTCGGCCCTTGTTTGGGTATTTGCAAGACTGCGAACTCTTCGCTGACAAGATCTACAGTGACGACAAGCTCAAAGAGCAACTTAAGAAAGAACAGAATGTTACGCTATATACCCCCGTCAAGCGAAAGAAGGGGCAGAAACGTTTGCATTTTGATCAGAAACTCGAATCAACGGCAGTGAGTCGGGTGCGACAGCCGATAGAAAGTTTATTCAACTGGATCAATGAGAAAACGGGCATTGAAGTAGCCTCAAAAGTGCGTTCGACCAAAGGCTTGATGGTTCATGTCTATGGTCGGCTCGCTGCGGCCATGTTCATGCTCGCTTTCTACTCTTGATTCGCATTTACAATTGACAATGCGAATCAGGTGCTCAAAACCGAGAAGCTCCCCCTTTTAACTACGGTTTCTTCTTGAAATGAATCCACCTGCCAAAGGGGGATGACCGTTGACGCCCAGGGCGAAGCCGGGCGGCATCGGGCCGGGGGATTTTAGACATTGTGGATTAAATCCCCCGGCCCCTCGATGGACACACCACTGAAATCAAGCTCGCTGGCTCGGGGCTACCCCCTTTGCCGTGTGATCTGCCTGGTTTCGCATTTGGGGCAAAAGGGGGAATGCCCAACGTACGCGCCAGACATTCAAGTCCTGATTCGCATTGACAATTGACCATCGACAATTGACAATTGACAATTGATTATGCGTTGTTTCATCATCGGCCAAACCTCCCTCGCAGTGCGGTGCGGCATGCACCTGCTGGCGCAAGGCCATGACCTGGCAGGGGTCATCACGGCTGACCCGGAAGTACAACGCTGGGCCGATACCCAGGGCATCAACCACCTGTCCTGGGGCGAAGCCGCACGCGAAACGCTGGCCCGGCACCCCTTCGATGTCCTGTTTAGCATCGTCAACCCGCACATCCTCCCGGCCCCAATCCTGAACCTGCCGCGGCACCTAGCGGTCAACTACCACGACGGCCCCCTGCCCCGCTATGCCGGGGTCCACGCCACTTCCTGGGCCATTCTAAATGGGGAAACCCAACACGGCATCACCTGGCACATGATGACCCCCGGCATTGATGCAGGCGACCTGTTGATCCAGCATGAAGTACCCGTAGCCGCCAAAGACACAGCCTTTACCCTGAATGCCAAATGCTACGAATCCGGGTATGCCGCTTTTGAAGAACTGATCGACCAACTGGACACCGGTACCCTCAACCCCCAGCCACAACCTACCGCAGGCCGCACCTACTTTGGCCTGCACCACCGCCCGGAAGCCGCTGGTCTGCTGCGCTGGGACCAACCCGCCGAAGCCCTGGATGCCCTGGTCCGTGCGCTAGACTTCGGGCCATACCCTAATCCGCTAGGATTTCCAAAGTTGTGGATCGACGGGGTCTGGTACACGGTACAGCATCTGGAGGTCTTGCCCAACGCCACCACACAACCACCCGGCACCGTGACCCGCCTCACGCCGGAGGCGATGCATGTTGCCACCCCCACCCAAACAGTGAAACTCGGTCCACTCCATACGCTCGAAGGGGAGCCGGTGACCTACCCGGCCTTTATCGCACGGCATGAAATACACGTCGGAAGTAAACTGACCTGGCCGGATGCGCCCCTGCTGCAACGGCTGGAGGGCTCCGTGCAACGGCTGACCCGGCACGAACCCTTCTGGCAACACGAACTGGCGGCGTTCCGGCCCACCACACCACCTTATCGCCCCGCTACATCTAATACCCAACATGTCCATCGGATCAGCCTGACCCTGCCGGAAACACTAGCCCAAACATCGACCGAAACGACCTGGCTCACGGCGTTGGCCCTCTACCTGGCCCGGCTGACCGATACAGAGACCCTAGGCCTGGGTTTATGCAGGCCCCCGGATGACACCGGCCTCTGGGCCGATATCGTTCCGCTAACCCTTTCCCTGGACCCGAATGCGGATCTGCCGACGACTTACAACCGCATCGCCGAACGATTCGCCCGCGTACGCGCAGCACACACGTATATACGTGACCTCCCGGCCCGGCATCCCGACCTACACCCCCCGGCCCCACTCCTCGTCGTCCATACCTCAGATACCCCCCCGGCCAACGCCCCCTGGAACGTGTACGTCCACGGTTCCACGTGTGAACTCCGGCTCTCCAGCACGCAATACGATGCCCCCACAGCATCCCGCATCGAAAACCAGTTCTGTACCCTGCTGAACAGCATGGTTGCTGATCCGGATGCGCCCGTGGCTCGGCTGAACCTTTTACCGGATGCGGAACGCGAACAGGTAACAACCACCTTCAACCAGACAACCCGGCCCTACCCGGTAGATCGGTGCGTACACGACCTGTTTGTCGATCAGGCCCGGCAACGCCCCGATGCCATGGCCGTTGGGGCACTGACCTACCGTGCACTGCACGAACAGTCCGATCAACTGGCCCGGCATTTGCGTGCACGCGGCATTGGCGTTGGCAATCGGGTGGGATTGTATCTGGACCGGTCGGCATGGTTGGTGGTGGGGACCCTGGCCGTGCTCAAAACCGGCGCGGCCTACCTGCCCATTGACCCGGATTACCCCCCGGCACGGGCCCGGTTTATGCTGGAAGATGCCAACGTCCGCGCCTGCCTCACTCGCACCGGTCTTCAGGAGGGCCTGCCCGAACTTGAGGTCCCCTGCCTGCTGCTGGATGTCGATCTTCCGAATGAAACAGCAGCCTTGCCGGAACAGGTAGATGTGGATACTCCGGCCTATGTCATCTACACTTCAGGCTCGACGGGCAAGCCGAAGGGGGTGGTGATTTCACACCGGGCCTTGCTGAACCTGGTGTACTGGCATCAGGACGTGTACGCCGTCACCCCCGAGGACCGGGCGACGCTCATCGCCGGTGTGGCGTTTGATGCCTCGGTCTGGGAAATGTGGCCCTACCTGACCCTCGGGGCCAGCCTGCACATTCCGCCGCCCCAAACCCGCATCGATCCACCCCAACTGCGCGATTGGCTCCTCGAAAATAACATCTCCACCACCTTCATCCCAACCCCCCTGGCCGAACAACTCCTCCCGCTCCCGTGGCCAACCCAAGTACCCCTTCGCCAGATGCTGACCGGCGGCGGCAGATTACACCTGTACGCCCCTCCAACCCTGCCCTTTGCACTCATCAACAACTACGGCCCCACCGAAAACACCGTCGTAGCCACCGCAGGTCCGGTCCCCTCAACATCAAACGTCGCCCAACTGCCCGATATCGGCAAGCCGATTCACAACACGCAGGCCTACGTCCTGGACCGCTGGATGCAGCCGGTACCCATCGGCGCACCGGGTACACTTTACCTGGGCGGATCGAGCCTCACCGACGGCTACCTACACCGCCCTGACCTGACGGAGGCACGGTTCATCCCCAGTCCTTTTGGTGAAGGACGCTTGTACAACACCGGCGACCTCGTCCGGTGGTTGCCGAACGGCACACTGGATTTCATCGGGCGGATGGATACCCAGGTGAAGGTGCGGGGCTACCGGGTGGAGTTGGGCGAGATTGAACAGGTCCTGACGGAACACGGAGACGTGGCACAGGCAGCCGTGGTCGACTGGACGAACCCGGCCGGACACACGGCGCTGGTGGCCTACATCGTCCCGGCGCAGGTGGATACCGGAGCCTATACCCTGGAAATGACCTTACGGGAGTACCTGGCCGAAGCCTTGCCGACGTACATGATCCCCTCGGCATTTATGATGTTGAGCGCCCTGCCCCTGAATGCCAACGGCAAAATCGACCGGGCAGCGTTGCCCGAACCGCTGATCCGCCGGACGGCCCGCGCTACATACGTGGCCCCGCGTTATGACGTGGGCTATGAGTATGCGCTGTGTACCTTGTGGTCCCAACTGCTGGACGTGTATCCCATTGGCATTGACGACGATTTTTTTGACCTTGGCGGCACCTCCATGCTGGCCGTTGAACTCATGGCAGAGATCGAACAGGTCTATGGAAGGAATCTCCCGCTGGCCGTACTGTTCGAAGCCCCGACGGTCCGCGCCCTTTCGACCCGGTTGCGGGACGAGCCCTTTGAGGGAACGTGGAACCCGATTATCCCGATGCGCACCGAAGGCGACCGGCCCCCGCTCTTCCTGACGCATGGCCGGGGCAATGCCGTATTTGAATACGTCTCGCTCGTCCGCCGCCTCGGAGATAACCAGCCGGTGTATGGCCTCCAGGGCCAGGGGGCCGATGGGGGACGCATCCGGTTTTCCTCGATTGAAGACATCGCTGCAGATTATGTGGAAGCCGTCTGTGCGATGCAACCCGAAGGCCCCTACTACCTGGCCGGGTTCTGTGAAAGCAGCCTCCTGGCGCTGGAAATGGCCCAACGCCTGGTAGCCAGCGGACGGAAGGTCGGTCTGCTGTGCTTCTTCGACCTGCCCAGCCCGGAAATCTGGGAACCCGAAGCCGAGGCCCAGCAAGCCTATTGTGCCCTGCCCATCCCGCCGACGCTCGATGAACAGTTCGGCATCCCTAAACGCAAGGCCAACCCGCTCTGGGTGCGCCTGCCCCGCGCCCTCAAGGCCAGGGCCCAACAGCAATATCACCGCCTCTATATCCGGTTGCAACTGGCATGTGGCCGGACGGTCCCACAACGCATGCGCTACCTGATGATTCAAGACACCTACCGGCGGCTCTTCGAACGGTATGTGCCCAAGCCTTATCCCGGACGCATCGCCGTGGTCCGCAGCACGAAGTACGCGCACGTCCCGCCCGATCTCGGCTGGACGGCCTATGCCAAAGGCGGGGTAGATACCTACTACATTGCCGGTGGGCATACAGACATGCTGTTCGAGCCGTACGTGGCGGAAGTGGCCCGCTTTATCCGATCCCGCATCGACCAACACGCCGAGCTGGAATCTACCCTGGCCGAGCCGACGGAAGCCCGTCCCGTTACCGGCTGAACCACCGGGCCAGGAAGGTGGAATGCACCCCCACGTGCCGGTAGGCCACCCGATACAACCACAGGTTCCACAGGATCATGGAGAGGCCCGTGGCCACCGCAGCGCCGCGCAGGCCATACAGCGGAATGAGCACCAGGTTCAAACCGACGTTCAGGGCGCTGCACCACGCCACCACCCGCAAGGTCTGGTTCTGATAACCGGCCATGTCCAGCAAACTCGACGGCAACCCGCTTGCGATATTGACCAGATACGCACCGGTCAGGATCATGAGTTCTACCTGGCCGGCCTCATAGACGGAGCTAAAGAGGCCCAAGACCGGACCGGCAAAGACGATCAGCAGCACCGCCACCCCGAGTGACGGCCAGAACATCCAACGCGAACTCACATAGGCCAGGTCCTGCAACTGGTCGTGCCGGCCTTCCGCCACCAGGCCGGCAAACATGGGCGCGGCCACCCCGTTGACGGCTGAGAGAAAAAGCTGAAGCATCCCGGCCAGCCGAACGATGACGCTGTACATCCCCACCTCCGTCTGCCCCGCAAAAAACCCGAGCACCAGCAAATCGGTCTGGCTCAGCAAAGCCCACAGGCTGGTGCTGATGAGCATGGGCACCGAAACCTTCAACCAGGACCGGGTCTCATAGACGGGTTCAGCACAGCGTACGGTCTCCGGCACCCTACCCCGCAGCACCAGTACGTACAGCAGCACCAGCACCAGCAACACTAATCCGCTCAATCCTACAAGCCGGGCACTCGTCAACGGCCACCCCAATACCACCATCGCGCCGGCCCCCCCCAGCACCAGCACCTTGCGCAAAATATTCGGAGGTAATGCGGCCCAGAGGACCTGCTGCCACGCCAACAGCGTACGCGACTGCAACCGCAGGAGTGCAGCCAACGGCAAGACCCAAGCCCCGATCAGCAACGGCACGGTGTAGGGCAGCGTACCTTCCGGATCATAGGTCAGGAGGATGCCGGATGTGACGACGGCAACCCCCAGTCCGGCGGCCAGCAGCAACTGCCGCCCCCGGCGCAACACCCCGCGCAGCTTGCCCCATGCCTCGGCAGCGGTGTAGGCCGGCACAAACCGCAACACCGCCTCCGGAAATCCGATGGCTACAAACCCGGCCAGGAAACCCACCCAGGAAAGCACGTACACGTAGGCCCCGAACGCCTCGGTCCCCGCCCATCGAATCAGTAAAATTTGCGTCGCATACCCCAACACGATGCCCAACAACCGAATCCCAAGCAACTGGCCCGACCCCCGCGCCAGCGCAGCTTTCGATCCCTTCCCCCGGATATGCTTCAAAAGTCGCCGCTTGAAAGATGCGGCCGATGCGGTATCTTCTGGTTGCAAAGGGGTGTGGGGTTGAACGGTTTTCGGGCAGGTATACACGCCCGGAGGACGAACCCTGAAATTAGCCCAAACCCGGCAGATTTGCTTGGCTGATTACCCGCCTCTTCTCTAAACACCGCACGATGACCCGCAACGGACCCCCGGCATTCCTCGCCCTAGCCCGACAGGTAGACCATCTGTTCATCCGCACCACCTTGCCCTTTACCGAAGCGCAGGATGGGCTGGTGGTCCTCTTGTTTCATACCCTGCACGCCAAAGCCGAAGCGCTTGAACAACCGTACGTGGACGCACGATATGCCCTCACGGTGGACAAATTTCGGGCCACCCTGACGCACTTTCTAAAAGCCGGCTACACCCCGATCTCCCCGGATGCCCTGCTGGACTCCAATATACCTGCCCAGAAGCGACTCCTGGTCACCTTTGACGACGGGTACTTCAACAACACCCTGGCCTTACCAGTACTGGAGGCCTTGGACGTGCCGGCCGTGTTTTTCATCGCCACCGATTACATACAAACGGGCCGGGGCTTCTGGTGGGACACCCTCATCCGTAAACGCACCGCCCAGGACCTGCCGCTCACCCAGACCCGTGCGGAACTGCAACGCCTCTCCGAATACGGGCATGAACACGTGGCGGCCCACATGGACGCCACATTCGGGGCCGAAGCGTCTACGCCGGTCGGCGATGTGGACCGCCCGATGACCCCGGCCGAACTGCGTACGTTTGCTGCCCACCCGCTGGTTCACCTGGGCAACCATACCCACAACCACGGCTCCCTGACCGCTTACGACGCCGATGGGGTCCGCCGTCAAATCGAATTGGCCCAGGATGCCCTGCACCACATGACCGGTACCCGGCCCCGTTGCATCGCCTACCCCAACGGCAAGCATGACGCAGCGGTGCTTGAGGCCGTGGCGCAGACCGATATGGCCCTGGGGTTTACTTCGCGCCCACACAAGACCCGCGGCCCCGTACCCGCCACCCAGCGCTTGGCCCTGGGCCGGTTCGTCGTCTCCGAAGCCAATCCGCTGGGGCCGACCTGCTCCCGCATCCGGGCCGATGTCTCGCTCCTCAGATCCTATAGCCGCTGGAAAAAGCGACGCCGTCAGGGCACCATGAGCGCCGTCACGTCCTGAAAATAAAAGGGACGGGTGTAGCTTGAGTAATAACTCCGTTCGGGCAACAAGGAGAAATCGGTCTGCAGATGCCGATTGAGCACGCCCCGGAACAGGTTGGCCGGTGCAGGCGGCGCGGCCGCCGGGGGCAGGGCGGGGTCTCGTATGGCGTGTAGAATGCCCATCTTGTGCCGGACCTTGACGGAGTCTGCCGCTGTCTCATCCTCCAATGCGCCAGGACCATGATCCGACTGCAAGACGATGATCCCCTCCGGGTCCTGGGCGATGAGACGGGTGAGCGTCGTACGAAGCTGCGCGTTGACGAACTGAAGCTGCTCGACGTAGCGGGGATCCGAAGCCCGGTCGTAGGGCGAAGCCAGCAAGAAGGGGCCGTCCGGCGGGTCGAAGGTGCCGTCGGCGCGGAAGATGTAGGGGGGATGGGGAATGACCAGGTGGGCAAACACAAACCGCGGCGCGGGGTAGGCCGTCGTCTCCGGAAGGTCGTTGAAGATGCGCAGCACCCGGTCCCGTTGCCACCGGTGGCCGAACCGCTTGCGCAGCCGGTTGCCGAAGACACCTGCGATGGGCGTCATGTGGATCAACAAGTCGGAGAGGGCCTGGCCCGTGAACCAGTCATCGCTTTCAATGACGGTGTCGGCGGTGTACATCTCGGTCAGGTGATACCCGGTCTGGAAGGCGATGGTGTGGTACCCGTATCCCTTGAGGCGATGCATCAACCGGTTGTGTTTAATCATCGCAGCGGCCCCCAGCATGGAGGTGGTCACGCCGTCTAGTGACCCGAAGGTCTCGTTGAGGTAGGCCATGTTGAGGGTAGACGCCACAGAGAGGGCCGTCTGGCTGTAATGGCTGAAGCCGTCCGAGGCGACGGCGAATCCTTGTTCCTCCAAAAAACCGATGAAGTCTGCATTGTCAAACCCGTATCGCTTCTGCAAAACATCCTGGCGGGCATAGGCATCGACGATGATGTAGTAAATGTTCGGGGCCTCGGCCACGGGTTGGACCGGCGCAGCCAAATCGGCCGGTTCCAATAGTGGATTTTGGGCCAGCGTGGGATCTTGCCACTTGAAGTAGATTGCGTTGAACAGCGATAGGCCGACGAGGACGACGGCAAACACATTCACCCCCTGGTTGAGCGCCTCCAGCGACCTTCGGGTGCGCAGGAGCCCAAACAAGAGCCCGCCGTAGCACACAACGACCACAGGAAAAAGGATCTGGTCCCGTTGCAGCCACTTGATGCCGAGGTACGCGCCCAGATCGTGGAGGCTGCTGTAGCCGAAGAAGAAGAGCACGGATAGGGAAACCACCAGGGCCGCCTTCCCCGAATCGCCCAGTAACCAACCCAGGCCGGCCCACGCCACGACCCCCACCACGAGCAAGACCAGGCCCAACCCCAGCACATCGGTCACGTTCAGCAGGTCCGTGTTGCGAGAGAACAGATAGAGAACCGGGAACAGACTCAGCAGGAGTGGATGCACCAGCCGGGGGCGTGCGGAACCTTCAGTCGGATTCATGAAGCTGGCCGGGACATGTGGTACAGGATACGCGGACGCGGGGCCGAGGCACCGGCCTCGCCCGTCCAACCATACCGCCGCTGCCCGCGTGCGTGCAGGTGCGAAAGCAAACCGGGCTTGAGGTACGTACTGCGGGGGAGTATATAGGACGAATATAAGGGCTGGATCCCCCTCGTTCAAGACACCTCCTAATCAGACGCGGTCCAGCAACGGATGGTCCCGGCGGAGGATCGTGCGGACGGCGGCCATATACCCCCGGCGCAGTTCGGCCCCGTTCGGACGAGCCCCCCAGGTCAGCACTACCCGGCCCAGCATCGACCACCAGAAGGCCGGTTTGCGGAAAGGGTGCCGAACGTTTTTTTCGACAAACCAGTAGCGGTGGACCAATCGGTCATAAGCGTACCGGTACAACTGGTTTCGACCAATGGGCGATTGATGATGCACCAGCTTCGCCTTCGGCTCAAGAATCAGCTTGCTCGTTTGCCCAATGCGGTAGGACACATCCAGGTCCTCATCCATCGAATACCCGTCCAGGGCCGGATCACACAACGCCGCTTCAAACGCGCCGCGCCGATAGGCCACGCAGCCACAGAGCCAGGCCACCGCCACGGCCTCGGCCAACGGCAGCCGATGTGGGTTGGACACCCCGCCCGAGGGCAAGACCCGCCCGACGGTCCCGGCTTCAATCAAAAACAGCCGCTTGACCCCCTGTTTCCAGGAACGCTGTTTATCGCGGGGGACAACTTCCCCGTCAAGGAGTACCGTCGGACCCACCCCGCCCACATCCGGATGCTGTTCAAGCGTATCTGCCAACGTAGCAAAATACCCGGGGTGCAGGGTCACATCGTCGTCCAGAAAATATACAACTTCGGCCGGCGGCGGCAGGTGTTTCAGGGCATAGTTCCGCTGCCGGGCCAGGGAGGGCCGGGCCGGATAGGCCGCATACACGGCATCGTGCGCATCGGCAAGGGCCTCAATGGCCGGTTGCTGCTCGGGATCACTCCCGTCGATGACCAGAATGCCCAACGCGAACGGGGCCGCCTGGGCACGAATGCTCCGGAGGGTTTGGGCCAGATCGTCTTCCCGATTACGGGTACAGATCACAGCCCAATGGTGAATGATCAATGGTCAATTACTTCGTGAGTCGCCTTCGGCTCGTTTGTCAATTTTTTAAGACCGGCATATTTATCGGCATGATCGGAGTAAATTACGGCAAATCCTAAAACTCGACCTGAGCCGGTGGGCCGTCTCGGACCGTAGCGAAGAGAAGCGATCAGAAAAATTTCCTGTTTGAGCCGCATAGCGGCGAGTTTTGAAATTTTTCCGCGTACCGGAGTGAAGGTCAGGCCCAGCGGGCCCAGTCTTGACTTTTGGTTCTTTTTGTCAAGAAAAAGAACGAAATGCCATTACCCAATTTTCTTCTGATCGGGGCGGCGAAGGCGGGGACGACGTCGTTGTACCACTACCTGGGGCAGCACCCGGAGGTGTACATGAGTCCGGCCAAGGAGCCGAACTTTCTGGCGTTTGCCCCCGGCGAGACAGCCCGGTATACAGGCCCCCAAGATGCCGAACGGCTGAACAGGCCGCACACCATCGACCAGGCAGCCTATGAACGGCTGTTCGATGGGGTGACCACCGAACGGGCCATCGGCGAGGCCTCCCACTGGTACCTGTACCACCCCGGCGCCCCGGCACGCATCCGGCAGTTCATCCCCGAGGCCAAACTGGTGGCCGTACTGCGTAATCCCGTGGACCGGGCCTACTCAACATACCTCCACCTGCGCCGCACGGATCAGGAAATGTTGCCCACATTTAAGGAAGCCCTTGATGCCGAAGCCGGACGCATTACGGAGGGCTGGGCCTGGGGGCATTACGTCCGGCGCGGGTTCTACCACGCGCAGCTCCAACGGGTGTACGCTGCGTTTCCCGAAGATCAGGTGCGCGTTTACCTGTTCGACGACCTGACGGCGGATCCCCTCGGCCTCGTGCAGGACATCTATCGTTTCCTCGGCGTAGACCCCACCTTTACCCCCGATCTCTCGCTCCGCTTTCTGAAGTCCGGCATCCCCCAATACCCATGGATCGAACGGCTTTTGAGTGCACGGTCTCCGCTTAAAACGGCATTGCGCAAGATCCTCCCCCGGCAAGCCTATCGGTACAAACAAACCCTGCAAAACCGGAACCTGATCCGCGAGCCAATGCCTGCCGAGGTGCGCCACCAGCTCCAAGCCACCTTTCGGGAAGACATCCTGCACCTCCAGGACCTGCTGGACCGCGACCTCTCCGGCTGGCTGGCCGATACTTCGCACTAAATCCGGAGCCTCCTGGAAACCCAAATGCACAACAGGTGTGTATTACGCCCTGTATGCGATTTGCCCCGCTTTATATTGTCCTGGGTCTCCTGGTCGGAGGGTGTGAGGCGGGTTGCCGGGATACCCTGGTGGCCCCACAAGCACCGGCGCGTATGGCTGCACAGCCGCAGCCGGTACGCGTACCCTCGACCATCTACATGCCCATCCAGATCCCGATTGCCCAGGTCACGGACGTGGTTAACGAGGTCGTTCCCCGAACGCTCTATCAAGGACGAGACCATAAGCTGCGCAAGGGTATCCTGACGGTCCGGCTCGATCTGGACATCCGGCGCAACGGCACCATTCGCATGGAACCCTCGGATGATGCCTTGATCACCCATATCCCCCTTCGGGCTGAAGGTGTACTCAAAAACCTCGGCACCGACCGCGATTTCTCGATGGCCTTCACGGTGCACGCCCGGTCCGATATCCACCTGAATGCCGGATGGGAATTCATCTCCAAAACCCGGAGCAGCTTCACCTGGCGGGAAGAACCCCGGATTCAGGTATTCGGCATCAAGTTTAGCATTGCCAGGGTAGCCGGGGAGGCCCTCACCCAAAAACTGGCGGAACTCGGCCCCCAAATCGACGAGAAGCTGCGTACTTCGATCAAAACGCAGGACTTGGCGGTGCGGCTCTGGAACGACATCAATCAACCCATCGTGGTCTCCCAGGACCCCCCGGCCTGGCTGGATGTAGAACCCCTGTCCTTCCATTTCAGCCCGATGCAAACCCAGACCGATACCGTTGTGTTCGGCCTGCGAACGGTAACATTTATCGAAATGGTGATGGACCGTGCCCCGGCAGAAGCCAGCCCAGACCCCATGCCCCCACTACAAGCCGGTATTGACTCGACGAATAGTTTTAACATCGACTTGGCCGTGTCCGTCCCGTTTTCCTCAGCCGAGGAAATCCTGTCTGCCGCCCTTGCCGACAAGGCCTTTACCGTCAAGGACCGGGTGAAGGTGCGCATCAAGGATTTTGAGGTGTATGCCAGTGGTCCATCACTGGTGGCCGGGATCGACTTTACGGCAGATATACCGGGGCGTGTGGATGTGGACGGCAAGTTTTTCCTGAAAGGCATTCCTGTATACGAGGACTCCACCCGAACCATACGCATCGACTCGTTGCAATACGATGTCGATTCCCGCAACCGCCTCGCCGAAGTGGCGGCGTGGATGTTGCATGACCGGTTCATCGAAACCATTCAGGAACGGCTGGTGCTGCCGGTCGGGGATGAAATCGAACTGGCCCGTGCGCGATTGGAGGAGGCCCTGGACCGCCAGCCCGTAGGTACTTATGTCATGATCGACGGTACGGTTGAACGCCTGGCCCCGGGGCGGCTATACCTGTCTGATGAGGCCATACACGTCAAGGTATCGGCTGGAGGACAGATTGACCTGGCCGTTCAATCACTTCCTGATGTCAACCCAAAAGCCCCGTCTTGAGCAGGGTGTTCTTTGGGATAAATTCTCGACCTCAGGCTGACGGTTTTGTTGAGAATACCCCTAAATTGGCGGCATGTCAGCCAACCCGTCGCAAGGGGCCATAATCCCGTCCCCGCCCACCCGAATAAATGCGTTTCGCTACCGCGTGTATTGCGCGTAAACCAATACCAATCCTGCCCTTGTAACCTCATACCCTGTTTTTCTACCAAACACCCCGCAGATGCTCCAAGTCCTGCAACACATAAAGACCAAAGCCCTCAACCTGGAAACCGTCCCGCTTCCAGCATTGCTCCCCGGCACCGTGCGCATTCGTACCGCAGCCTCCCTCATCAGTGCTGGTACCGAACGCATGATGATCGACCTAGCCCAGAAAAGCCTGGTCGGTAAGGCCAAGGCCCGGCCAGACCTGGTGAGGCAAGTGGTCAACAAGGCCCGGAAAGACGGATTGCTCAACACCTTCAACGCGGTGATCTCCAAAATGGAGCGCCCCATGCCCCTCGGCTACAGCGCCGCCGGCATCATCGAAGCCGTTGGTGAAGGGGTCACACGCTTTAAGGTGGGCGATCGGGTAGCCGTGGCCGGCGCAGGCTACGCCAACCACGCCGAGGTAAACACCGTGCCGACGAATCTGGTGGCCCATTTGCCGGAAGGCGTATCTTTTGAAGAAGCCGCTTACACCACGGTTGCTGCCATTGCCCTGCAGGGCGTCCGCATTGCCGCCCCCCGGCTGGGTGAATATGTGGTCGTCAGCGGCCTGGGCCTGATCGGGCTGATTACGGTTCAATTGCTCAAGGCGAACGGCTGTCAGGTTCTCGGACTGGATCTGGACCCCGAGAAAATTGACCTGGCGCTGAAATTGGGCATGGATGAGGGGGCACACGTCGGCACCCACGATGCTGTCTCTGCAGTAGAACGCTTCACGGGTGGGCGGCTGGCCGACCATACCCTGATTACGGCATCAACCAAAAGCAACCAGCCGATTGAACTGACCGCCGAAATCACGCGCGCCAAGGGCAAGGTGACGATTGTAGGGGCTGTGGGCATGGACATCCCCCGCAACGCCTACTACCAAAAGGAACTCAGCGTCCACTTCTCTATGTCGTACGGGCCGGGCCGGTATGACCCCTCTTATGAAGAAGGCGGCATCGACTATCCGTACGATTATGTGCGGTGGACGGAGCAACGCAACATGAAAGCCGTGCTGCACCTGATGCAGCAGGGCCAACTGGATGTGCGCACCCTCACGACGCATACCTTCCCGATTGCCGATGCCCTGGATGCTTATGAGCTGGTCCAGCATGGTACAGAACCGCACATCGGTATTGTGTTGCGCTACGACACCGAGAAAACGCATGAGCCCATTCTCCGGGTAGCCCCTGCAGCCACGCATACCGGCACCGAAGACCTTCGGATTGGTTTTGTGGGAGCCGGTAACTATGCAGCGGCGATGTTGCTTCCGCATTTGCAAAAGCATAAGCATGCCACGCTTAACGGCCTCGTCACGGCCACCGGCCTGAATGCCCGGCAAAAAGCCGACAAATTCGGGTTCAGCTATTGCACCACAGACCTGAATGCCCTGCTGGAAGATGCCGACCTGGATGCCGTGTTCATCGCCACCCGGCACAGTACCCACGCTGATTTTACCATCCGCGCCCTGAACGCGGGCAAACACGTGTTTGTCGAAAAACCCCTGGCGGTGAATGAAACCCAACTGGAGGACGTAGTTACAGCCTATCAGGCCGCCAATGCAACACGGCCGACAGGTTTGATGGTAGGCCTGAACCGGCGGTTTGCACCCATGGTCCAGACCCTCAAGGCGGCCTTTAGTGCCGAAACGCCGCTACAGATGACCTACCGGGTCAACAGCGGCCACATCCCTACCTCAAGTTGGCTCCACGAAGCCGACGAAGGCGGAGGCATGTTGATCGGCGAAATGTGCCACTTTATCGACTTGATGATGTACGTGTCCGGAAGTGCGCCTACCCAGGTTTACGCCCAAGCGATGCAGCTTAACAACGTAGCCATGGCCGACCATGATAACCTGAGCATCGTGGTGACGTTTGAGAATGGATCCGTCGGCACATTATGCTACAATACTGTGGGAGACAAAGCCGCCCCCAAGGAACGCCTCGAAGTTTACGGCGGAGGCAACGTGGCCACTCTAGATGATTTCCGCGTACTGGAAGTCATGCGGCAAAGCAAACGCAGCCGAACCAAACAAGCAAACCAGGACAAGGGCCAATCTGCCGAGATGCATCAGACGGTCGAAACCTTTCGCACCACCGGGACCAGTCCAATTCCCTTCGAGGACCTGTATGTTGTGATGCAAGCAATCTTCGCAGCCCAGCGCTCGATCCGATCCGGCAACGTCGAACAGATTACCACCCCCCCGACCCCCTAACCACCACGCAGCACCTTTTACACCATGAGCAAACTTACACAATGGATGGATCGGACCCTCTATCCGGACTATCGTGCCGGATGGGACCACCTGATGTTTCGGGAGAAGATCATTGAGGTCCTTACCCCGGATGCCGTCTTACTCGACATGGGGGCTGGAGCAGGCATAGTAAAGGAACTGGATTTCCGAGGCCACTGTGCAACCATTCACGGCGTAGACCCGGATGAACGGGTAAAGGAGAACCCCTTTATAGACGAGGGGCGCGTTGGGTTCGGAGAGCAAATCCCCTATCCAGACAACAGCCATGATGTGGTCATCTCCAGTAATGTTTGGGAGCACCTGGAACAACCTGAAGCCGTTCTGAAAGAGGTGGCACGGGTCCTCAAACCCGGCGGGCTGTACCTCTCCAAGACCCCGAATAAAACCCACTACATGCCCCTGATTGCCCGGCTGACACCCCACAGCTTTCATGAATACATCAACGAAAAACGAGGCCGTGCGGCTGAAGATACCTTCCCAACTGTATACAAGATTAACACCAGGCGAGACGTAAAACGCATCGCCGAAAAAGCTGGCTTCCGCGTTCAGACCATCCATATGGTGGAAGGCCGATCCGAATACCTCCGCCTCTGGGCACCCCTTTACTTTGGAGCCTGGCTCTATGACCAGGCCGTCACCAAAATTCCGTTCCTCGCCGGGTTCCGCGTCTTTATGATTGTCGTCCTGGAAAAAAAGAGCGAAGCCTGATTCCTCATGCACTTTATTCACGTCGTCGGGGCACGCCCCAATTTTATGAAAGCGGCCCCAGTAATGGCTGCGTTCGCCCAACGCCCGAACTGGCGTCAATCCCTCGTCCATACCGGCCAGCATTACGACCGAAACATGTCCGAGGTTTTCTTTGGTGAGTTGGGCCTCCCCAAACCAGACATTAACCTGGAGGTCGGCTCCGGCTCCCACGCCGGGCAAACCGCCGAGGTCATGAAACGCTTCGAAGCCTATGTGCTGGAAGCCAAACCGGACTGGGTCCTCGTCTATGGAGATGTCAACTCTACAGTAGCCGTCTCGCTGGTGTGTGCCAAACTGCACATCCCGGTCGCCCACGTTGAGGCGGGCCTCCGGTCCTTCGACCGGCGCATGCCCGAAGAAATTAACCGCCTCGTCACGGATTCCATCGCGAATCTGCTGCTCACCCCGTCCATTGACGGCAATGAACACCTCGCCCATGAAGGGGTTGCCGAGGAACAGGCCCACCTCGTCGGCAATGTGATGATCGATACGCTGGTGCGCCTCAAACCCAAAGCGGAAGAACGCTGGCCGAAACTAAGTATCAACTGGGGCCTCGCCGATCAGGGCTACAGCCTGATTACCCTGCACCGCCCCTCCAATGTGGACGATCCCGAATACCTGCCCCAACTGATGGCCGTCCTGGCCGACCTCTCCACCCAACTCCCGGCCCTCTTCCCGGTACACCCGCGGACCCGGCAACGGCTGGCTGCCCTCAACATTGCCGTGCCGGATACGCTCCGCCTCATCGACCCGGTCGGCTATCTGGATTTTCTGGCGCTACAGGCCCATGCCCGGCTCGTTATCACAGACTCCGGCGGGGTGCAAGAAGAAACGACCTATCTGGGCGTACCCTGCTTCACGATGCGGGAAAACACCGAACGCCCGGTCACGGTCGATGTGGGCACCAATATCCTCCTTGGCCGAGACCTGGACGGTTTACGCACAGGCATCCAGGCCGTTCTGACGGGCCATGCCAAACAAGGCGGCATCCCGAAATACTGGGACGGCCAAGCCGGTGAACGCATCGCCCAGGTGTTTGAAAACATCATGGCCCCGTAACTACGTCACCCCCCCACATGTCCAGTTTACCTTGACTTTGTCGCCAATCAGGCATACCATGATCCCTCGTCAACCAAGTAGGAGGGATGATCCAAACGAACCTGCACCGATATGCGACGCCTCCTCTGCCTGCTTCTAATCCTGAGCACCCCGGCCTCGGCCCATACCATCTGGGTCACCCACCTCACCGACGATACCAACACGGCCAACGGCTCCTGCAACCTGCGCGAAGCCATCCTGGCGGCCAACACCAACACAACCGTCGATGCCTGCCCGGCTGGTGACCCCCTGAATGCCGACGACATCTTCTTCGCCAAAACGGGCACGATCACACTGATTAACACCTTGCCCAAGGTCGAATTCGACACCAACATCATCGGGCCGGGGGCAGCGCTTTTGACCATTGATGGAAACGCCCTGGGCTCGGTGATCGAGTTTGAGGATACGGCAGGTAGCCCTCAGTTTTTCACGCTCAGTGGTGTCACGATCACCGGGGGAGATACTCCCCTCGGTGGCGGTGGTATTAATGCAGGATACGTTTCCGGTTTGCTCACCGTATCCGATGCCGTCATTACGGACAACATCGCCTCATCGCTTGGCGGCGGCATAAGGGGCGGTAACCTGCGGCTGGAACGGGTGAGCATCACCGGCAATATGGGCTACAGTGGTGGGGGAATCTACATGTCACCAGGCACGAGCCTGGTCATCCTGGAGAGCACCATTTCCGGCAATACAGCAACAGGCGGTGTGGGAGGAGGGCTATATGCCGCCGAGGGCAGTGTGACGATTCGGCGCTCAACGTTGAGCGGCAACAGCGCAGATGGTGCCGGAGGAGGCATCTATTTCCAGGGCATCAATGGTCACACCCTGGATATCAGTCACACGACGATTACCAACAATACTGGAGGTGGTTTAGGAGGTGGTGGTCTTTTTGCAACCACCGTTGGCAACTTCGACTTGAAGATGCAGAACAACATCGTCGCCGGTAACTTCCACTCGGGCGGGACTATCCCAGATATCCATATACATGTAAGTGCGACGTTTACATCCTTTGGGTACAACCTCATCGGCAAGAACGATGGCGCACCCGGCCAATTCCCGGCAGGCAATCCGAACGCCAACAACGACTACGTCGGCACCTCTGTAGCTCCCCTCGTGGCCAACATCAATGCCTTGCAAGACAACGCAGGACCCACACACACCCATCCGCCCACAACGACCATCACTCCCAACACCGTCATCGACATGGGTAGCTGCCTCGGCCAAAAACACGACCAGCGCGGAACCGCAGGAAACACCAGCACTCCCCTCAGACCCAAGGACATCGCCGCCTTCGCTGATGCCGACGACGGATGCGACATCGGGGCCAACGAACTCGGCGCTACCGGCCTTGCCAGCACCTTTGCCCTCAAGGTCCTCCTCGACGGTGCCTACACCACCGGGGCCATGCACACAGACCTCAACACGGCCGGCCAAATTCCGCTCACACAACCCTACAGCGCCCCCCCGTGGAACATCCCCGGCAACGTGAGCATGACCACCATTCCGCCGGAGATGGTCGACTGGGTCTACGTCGACTTCCTGCAAGGCGGCCTCATCGATGCCGGGGGGCCGAGCCTGAAGTTTCGCAGGATCTATGCCCTCAATGCCAACGGTTTGCTTTTTGAGCCCGATGTGGGATTCACCGCGATCAAGGTCGATCCGGGCTGGTACTATGTGGCCGTACACCACCGGAACCACCTGGCGGTGCTGTCGTCTCGTCCGGTCTATGTGAAGTGGGATGAAGTGGTGGGCAGCTATGATTTTGGTACGGGTCTGGCGCAGGCCTACACGGGAGGGGGAGCGGCCATGCGGGATCGAGGGGGTTGGTTCACGCTTTGGGGGGGTGACGGCGATGTGAGTGGTGCGGTGACGGCCTTTGATTTCTTGAACGTGTGGTTGCCGGTCAATGGTGGGCCTTCGGGTTACCATAGTGGTGATTTTGACATGAACGGCAGCCCCACGGCGTTTGATTTTCTCAATGTCTGGCTACCGGCCAACGGACAACAAGCACAAATGCCGTAGCCCCGCTACTCCGAATAAATTATTTCGACCATCACTTCACCGACCTGCTGCAAGGTAGCCGGGCTGCACTGCTCTGGCGTATCGGCGGTGGTGTGCCAGTAGTCGGGGAAGGGATTCTGGATCACGTCAATGACGGGGATACCTTTTCGTAAGAATGGGATGTGATCATCAACGACGGTCTGGCCTGGCGTATCCAGAAAAGCCTCCGCCCCGACCTTATCGGCGGCGGCCCAGACCTTGTCCACGATGCGCCGGGCACCCTGTAGTGAATTGACCTCTTTGGGGAAACGCGGATTTTGATCCCCCACCATGTCCAGGACGATGCCGAACGTCGGGCGGTACGTGGGGTTATCAATCACAAATTGCTCGGAGCCGATGCAGTACGGCACCTGCACCACCGAGGAATCGGCGTTGGCGCGGGAGCCCATATCTTCGAGGTCGAACAGAAGCAAGTCTATGCCCACATTCGGCGGCGTTTCGTGAAGGATTCGGGCCAGTTCCAACAGCACGGCCACGCCGGAAGCCCCATCGTTGGCCCCCACGACCGGCGTATCGCGTTGTGCAGGATCATCATCGTGATCGGCAAAGGGGCGGGTGTCCCAATGGGCCCCGAGCATGATGCGTTTGTTGGTCCGGGGTTGCAGGTTAAACGAGGCCACAATGTTGGTGCCCTGCAACGTCACGGTGGAATCTTGCGGCGAGGTCCAGCTAAACGGCTGAGGCCCGACCTGATCGGCATATTGGGAGAGGGTCTGGATCAGATAGTCGCGGGTCTGGTCATGTGCCGGAGTACCGGATACCCGTGGGCCAAATTCGACCTGCTTCACCAGTTGGGCATAGGCACGTTCCCCATCAAAGTCGGGCCGAGGTTCAATGCTCAGCCACCACATCAGCCCGGCCACCAACGCCAGCGCTACGACCAGACCACCGATATACAGCCACGGTGAGCGGGCCGGTGCTTTTTGTTTGGTCCGACGTGCCTTGCCCTTGGACCGCTTCCTCTTCTGCTTTGCCATGCCTCTTCTTAATGTGTTGTGGAAAGGTCGCGCCCGTCCACCAACGGCAGGCTGATCTGGTTGGCAAACAGGCGGTAGGCACCCGGATGAAAAATCTTGAGTTGCCGGTACCAGGATAGGGCCGTGTAGAAGTAGGTTCCCTTGCCGTATTCGGCGAACAGGGTAGAACCGACCAGGGCGTCTTCACCGGGGTCCTGCATTCCCAAAAGCGGCACATAGCGCTCATCGTAGGTGCGCGGAAAATACAAGCCGCGCTCTTGCACCCAACCGTCCCAATCGACCTCGGTAATGGCATTGGGGGTCCGGAACAGGGGATGGTCTGCCTGAAGCAGCCTGACGGGTGCATCTTCGTAGGTTACCCGGTCCCGGCTGAGTTCCAGCGGATACGGGGCAAAGGTGCCGGGGTTTTTGCGTTCGCTATCGAAGGGATCGTTGTACCGGGCGTTCCATTCAAACACTTTCTGGTAATTGACGATCAGGTGCCCACCGTCAGCGACCCAGTCCAGCAACCGGGCGTTGTACGTGCGTAGGTCTTGCCGAACCAGATAGGCCCGGATGTCCACCACAATGGTGTGCAAATCGGCGAGGGAGCCGGAGGCCAGTGCTGTGGAATCCAGCTTGGTGAATGAAACGCCCAATTCCTCCAGCGCCCGGCTCAGGGTGTTGTCATAGCTCTCCACCACCCCCACGTTCAGGTTGGCGGCTACCTTCGGCTCCAGTACACGGACTTGCTGTTCCAGTACAATCTCTTCCTGCGCCCCGGCCTGACCATAGGGCTGCGCCAGGAAACGAAGCGTGTAATCCCCCGGCGGGGTATTGGGTGGTACGGCCAGGTCGAACGAGACGGTAAAGCGGCCGTCCTCATCCCATGTGATCGGCGGGGTGTTGCGTTCCATCAACACCTGTCCTTCGCCATCCAACACCTGGGCCGCCAGTTGCAGACCCGCTACATCGGGCGCATACACCTGCCCCTCAACCGCTACCGTTCGTGCTTCTTCGGTGAGCCGGGTTACGCCTTCGGGTGGATCGAGGACCACGGGCGGTGCAATTTCCATGGGGACGTACCCCCCGGCAATCGGCTGCTCGGAGTCAGGATCGAGCAGGGCATAGCGAATGGGATAGCCGTTGGTAAACCGGGTGTACTGTTGTTCGGCCTTGGGTAAGGTTGGCGTGGCTGTTTCCGAGAGGGTCAGGGTGGCCGTGAAGGGGGAATCCGGGTCGATGTTGACAGTTGAGCCGTCGGGGGCTTGAAAATGCCAGAGCGTACGCAGGACCCCCGCCGCACGGGGATCGAGTTTCAACGTGACGGTCTGCCCCGGTACCGCAATGGGATGATCCGGCATGACGGTACGCTCCGGCAATCGGCGGAGCCGTCCAGCGTCCAGCAGATACGTCAGGCTTGGTTTGGGTGTAGGAGACGCCTGTATGTTTCCGGTGAGGTCGAGGGTATCAAGGGGCGCCGCCGTGGCGGAGCGCAGCAGGGTATAGTAGTTGTGGGTCCGTGCCTGTGCCCGACCCTGCTGAACGAAAAAATGCATCCCCTGAGAGGCATGCTGGCTGAGGGCCTCAATAGCAATTTCCCCGGCTGTTTGATCAGAAAGGGGTGCCGTTGTGCCCACAGGGACCCGTACATCATACGCCTGCGGTTGCCGGAACCGATGCCGCAGGAACAGGCGTTGCGGCTGCCAGAGATCGACCCCGTCCTCGTCGAGTTGTTCGGGATGGTATTCCGCGTCGGCAGCGAGGGAAAAGGCATCATAGGCCGAGATGCCGACGGCCTGATGTTGACCGTGCTGCTTGCGCGGGCCGACGGTCAGGGTATCGTGGTTGGTGAACAGCACATGGGGCTTCAGCTTGCGGATCAGGTAGACGATCTCCGAGGTAACTTCATCGCGCCCGCCCCAGCGGTCGAAGGCTTCATCGGCAAACTTGGAATATCCAAAATCATAGAAGTTCAGGAAGAAGACCTGGGTACCCAGGATGCGGGCGGCCTTCTCGGTCTCCTGGGTCCGGATTGCGCCAAGGGCTTCATACAACTCGGGGCCAATCTCATTCTGCCCCCCCTCCCCACGGGTGTAGATGACGCTGTAGGCACGGGCATCCTTGACGTGCCGGTAATAGGCCAACGTGGAACCGTCTTCATCGTCCGGGTGGGCCGCCAGGTTCATGACCACGAGGCGGTCGGGCTGGGCCAGGGCAGAAACAGCAAGCAGGACCGGCAACAGCAGAAACAGGGCACAGCGGAGGGCAGGAGCAATCGTCATAGGTCGGGTGTGTTGGTGAGAAGCCGCGCTTTGCACCCAAAATTGATGTGGGAGTTCCATCCCGCATAGTAGTTTGAACACTTCATGCATCACGCAACCTGAAACATATACCGGCATGAATACCGATGCCAAGACCTTTTTAATCGACCTGTTAAACACCCCCAGCCCCACCGGCTTTGAAATGCCGGGGCAACGCAAATGGGTCGGATACGTCGGGCAATGGGCAGATGCCGTTGAGGTAGACACCTACGGCACGGCCTGGGCAACCCTGGACGGCACCGGCAGCGAAAACACCCCACGCGTCATGCTCGAAGCCCACGCCGACGAGATTGGCTTTATGGTGCAGTACATCACCGACGAGGGTTTCATCCACATCAACCGCATCGGCGGCTCGGACCAGGCCATTGCCCGTGCCAAACGGGTACACATCCTGGGTGATCAAGGCGTCGTCCCCGGCGTGATCGGCAACACGGCCATTCATTTGCGTGACCGTGGCAAGGAAGAAAAAGTCCCGGACTGGCCCGACCTCTACATCGACATCGGGGCCACCAAGAAGGATGAGGTCGCCGAACGCGGCATTCGGGTAGGCCATCCCATCGTCTATGCTGATGCCGTGAATGAGGACCTTCCGGGGCGGCTGGTGGGCCGCGCACTGGACAACCGCATTGGCGGGTTTATCATTGCCGAAGCACTGGCACGGGTCGCCAAAAAGCGCAGCGTAGCCAACGTCTATGCCGTCAATGCCGTGCAGGAAGAAATCGGCGGGCACGGTGCCGAAATGATTGCGTACCGGCTGCGCCCGAGCGTGGCGCTGGTGGTGGACGTGACCCACGCGACCGACATGCCCGGCCTTAGCAAACCCAAACACGGCGATGTCAAGCTGGGCGGCGGCCCTTCCATCACGCACGGCACGTCCAACCACCCGCAGGTGGTCCAGCGGCTGATGCAGGTGGCCGAGCAGGAAAACATTCCCTTGCAACATGAAGCCTCTTCCCGGTTCACCGGTACCGATACGGATTCGATTTTCAAAAGCCGTACCGGCATCGCCAGCGCCCTCATCTCGGTACCGATGCGCTACATGCACTCGACCGTCGAGATGGTACACCTGGACGACGTGGAACACGTGATCCAACTCATGGCGGCCTTCGTCCAAAGCGTTACCGACGAGGATAATTTCACGGCACGGTTGTAAATATTTATTGCATCGCCGGCCCCAGTCGACCACACGTTTGGAATCACCGCCATTACCGAAATGCCCAAATTGCCTCCATGTTGAAGGGCCGGTACAAGACCGGCCCCTCCGGTTGACACTACGTTTTGAGGATCGCAACCGGGATGAGCGCTACATGTGGGCGTGCATAACCCGGTCGGGTCATCCGCTTTGACAATCAAAACAGGGATGGGCGCTACATGTGGGCGCGCATAACCCGGTCGGGCGATCCTTGTGATCGCCCCGCAACATGCAATCATGCCTCCTCTTTAAGAGCCAAATAAGCAAACAAAACCGGGATGGGCGCTACATGTGGGCGTGCATAACCCGGACGGGCGACCCTCGTGGTCGCCCCGCCCCCCGAACCAACCCCAAACCCTCAAATGGACTATAGCAACCTCAAAGGCGGCCTCTCCCGGATGCTGGACCGGCTCCAGCGCGAAGGCACCGCCACCAAAGACCTCGAAGCCGACGCCATGCTCCGCGAAGATGCCAATGCCGTCCTGATCGGCCTGCTCCTGGACCAGCGCGTACTGGCCGAAACCGCATTTACCGGCCCCCTCAAACTCAAAAATCGGCTAGGGCACTTCGACATGCAGAAAATCGGCAACATGGACCCGAAGGCCTTTCAGGAGGTGTTTGTCCAACAACCCGCCGTGCACCGCTTCACCAACGTCATGGCGGACCGCCTACAGGCCGTCGCCCGCATGCTGGCCGAACAATACCAAGGGGATGCCGTCAACCTCTGGGCCGATACGGACGACCTAAAGCTGGTCGAGAAACGCGTCAAGGCCCTGCCCGGCTTCGGCCCCCTAAAAGCCAAAAAGGTCCGGTTCGTGTGCCATTATTTCGGCCACAAAACGTTCGGGTAACGTGCGACGTACTACGTGCGACGTACCTCAACCCCGAACGTGGCACATCCCCGTAGGGATCGGTCCATGCCCAAACCCAACGCACGCGGCAGGCATGAATTAATCCACCAGAAAGGGCATGGGTTATGATGGTTTGGGAGCATCGGCGGAGGCCGACTCATGGTGGAAGCCTAGGCCGTGGAGGTTCTGGCTGATGAAGGTGGTCGGGAAGGTCTCGGAGCCGGGAAAACCCAGTTCGATGTCCCGGCCATCATAGGGAATGTAATTGGTGCGGAACAGGTAGTCCCACACACTCAAGGTAATGCCGAAATTCAGGCCATAGGGTCGGTCGGCGGGCCAGTCTTTGGCGTGGTGCCAGATATGCATCCGGGGGTTGTTCAGGAGGTATTTGAACGGCCCGAGGTCTACGTTCAGGTTGGCATGGTTAAAATGCCCCACGGCCAACGTGAACATGTGCACGATAAAAAAATCGTCGATGCCGAAGCCGATCATCGCGAGGGGGATATACTCCAGGGCACGGTACACGACGTTCTCCATCCAGTGATACCGCAAATGCGCGGCAAAGCCCATCTGTTCAACGGAGTGATGTACCTTGTGAAACTCCCAGAGCCACGGCACGCGGTGAAGCAGCCGGTGCACGTTCCACTGGATAAAATCCCGCAGGAGAAACAGGCCAAGCAACTGCCCCCATACCGGCCAGCCGTCTACCGTGATCGCCACCAGATTGGTAATGCCGAACAGCGCCAGGAAATCGTTAAAGAGGTTGACAACGACGTTCGAGGCCGCACTGTAGATGATCAGCGAGAACAGGAAGAAGTTGAAAAACATGTAGAAGAAATCCAGCCAGAAATCCTTCCGAAACCGAGGCTGGCCCTTCCGCCAGGGACGTACGAGTTCCAACAAAAAGAAAAACAGCGATACGCCGATCAGCCAATAAAAATAGTTCTTCCAATGGGGATGCGTCACCTCATACCACAGGTACCGCGCATAGCCTGTATACCCCTCCAGAAACAGGTCAATGTATTTTTCCATAGGGAATCTGTGCGTTTTAAGGCTCCGGGGAGTAGGCCCGAAGCGGTTTCTTGAGCAACAGACCCCAGGTTTTGTCAAATGGATGCACCTGCCGGACTTCGGCACCATCCCGGTACACCGGGCGGTCCTCATTGGCCCATTGGAAGATGGAGCCATCCAGGCTGGCTACATTCGTAAAGCCCGCCTCCTGAAACCGCTGCGCCATTTCGGAGGACCGGTAACCGACCGAACAATACAACACCACCGGCTTGTCCTTCGCCAATGAATCGAAGTCGGCCAGGTTGGTGCGGCCCGGGTCTATACGAACGGCACCGGGCAAATGGCTGACGGCATATTCTTCTGCTTCGCGTACGTCAAGCAGGAGGAGGTCCGCCTCCGGGGTAGCAAGGTAGGCGGCCAGCGAATCGGTTGAAAGCTGTGCCACCGAAGGAAAATTTGAACGAACCAGCTTTTTGACGGCCGGCCAGGCCAGATCCTGGGCACAGGCCCCTTGAAAAAAGAAGAGAATCATTAGGATCAGATAAATACGCATCATGGCAGGATTGATCTTGGATGCGCTCTCTTGGACCCGGCATTCTTTTACGGGTTTCCTTTTGCATGAACCCGCCTTCTGCTGCTATCTTGAAGCGTTCATGTACCCGCCGGCCCCGGCCTAACCCCAATGCCATGCCTTCGACTGCCCAGGACCTCCGCCGCGTTATCCTCGACACGACCCGACATTTGCTCATTGAGGAAGGCTATAACAACCTATCGATGCGCAAAATTGCACGGGCCATCGGCTATAGTGCCACCAGTATATACCTGTATTTCAAGGACAAGGACGACCTCTTTCACACCCTGATCGAGGAAGGGTATAGCCAGTTGCAACAGGTCTTCAAGGCCATCGAAACCAGCTATGACAACGGCTCGGAACGCCTCAAGGCCCTCTGCCGGGCCTATATCCGCTTTGGCCTGGACAACCCGGAATACTACGAAGTGATGTTCCTGTTACACCCGGAACATATGGCTCGCTACCCGGCTGAAAAATACCGACGCGCCCGGCGCAACCTGGATGTCATTGCCTCAGCCCTGGACGAAGGCACCCGGCAAGGGGTCTTCTCGGTCGAAAACCCTCGGGTCACGGCCAGTACCATCTGGGCCGCTCTGCACGGAGCCGTCTCCCTGTTGATTGCCCAGCGGGTGGACATCCGCATCGACCCCCAGGCCTTCATTGAGACCACGCTGAACCATACCCTTCGGGGCGTACAGGCCACTTCAGCCACCGTCTGAATATATTATTACACCACCGCTTATGTCGCGCATTTACACCGCTTCTCCCGATTTCCCCAGCCAACCCGTACGCGGGTACACCCTGGTCGCGCTGTTGGACGAGGCCTGCGAAAAACACCCCAACGCCACCGCCTACAACCAACCCACCGAAGACGGCTGGAAATCGTTCTCCAATACCGATTTTCGGACCGCCGCCGAAGACATCGCCCTTGCCCTGACCAAACTCGACCTCGTTCGGGGTGACCGGGTGGTGTTCTACATGAACAGCGATGTCTACTACTGTATGTCCGACATGGGCTGCCTGCTGGCTGGATTTGTGGATGTACCCATCTACCTGACCAATGCTGCCGACGTTACGCTCTACGTCATGCAACATGCCGAGGCCCGTGCGCTGTTCGTGTCCAATGCCGAGTTGCTCGAACGCATTGCCCCCACCCTCGAAGACGTATCAACCATCAAAACCGTCATCCTGATTGACGATACCGAGCCGGAGCGTGCCCAGGCTGCCATACCCAGCGGCCTCAACCTGCTCACCCTGAACCAACTCCGAACCTCCGGCCACGGCGTACGCACCGCCGACCCAGACCGTTTGGAAACCCTCAAATCTGAAATCAGCCCGCAGGACGTAGCCACGCTCATTTACACCTCCGGCACCACGGGCCGCCCCAAGGGGGTGATGCTCACCCATGAGAACATTTCGTACAACGGCATCACCGCATTTAATGGCCTCACCGGCGTCGGCCATGGGGATTCGGAGACGGTACTTTCGTTCCTGCCGATGACGCACATCTTTGCCCGCACCCTGAACTACGGCGCAATGGCGTACGGGCACAGCATCTACTTCACCAGTGTCGATCAACTAGGCGAACGCTTTCAGGAAATACGCCCCACCCTGTTTGCCACAGTCCCACGCGTGCTGGAGAAGGTGTACGACAAGATCATGCTGAAGGGCCAGGAGCTTTCCGGCGTCAAACGGAAGTTGTTCGACTGGGCGATGGCCAAAGCCAAAGCCTACGAAATCGGCAAGGAGCCTGCCGGTTGGGACGGACGCAAGCTCGGCATGGCCCGGAAACTGGTCTTCTCCAAATGGCAGGCGGCCCTCGGCGGACGCGTCAAGTATGTGATCGCAGGCGGCGCGGCGCTCAATGGCACCCTCGCCAACCAGTTTGCTGCCGCTGGTATCACGATCCTACAAGGCTACGGCCTTACCGAGACCAGTCCGGTGATTACCTACAACCGACCTGGAGCTAACCGTGCAGGGACCGTCGGGACCCCAATGACCGGTGTGGAGGTGATGATTGCCGACGATGGCGAAATCCTGACCCGTGGACCGCATGTGATGAAGGGCTACTACCGAAACCCGGAAGCCACCCATGAAGCCATCGATGAGGAAGGCTGGTTCCATACGGGAGACATCGGCGAGTTTAGCGACGATAACTTCCTCCGAATCACGGACCGGAAGAAATCCATGTTCAAGCTCTCGACGGGCAAGTACGTGGTCCCGGCACCCATCGAAAGCGCCCTGAAGCTGCATCCGCTCATCGAACAGGCTGTCATCGTTGGGGTCGGGTACAAATACACCACCGCGCTCCTCTTCCCCAACCAGGAGATGCTGAAACAACACCTCAACGCCCAGGGCATGGCCAACGGGGACGACATGGCTTCGCTGTGTGCCGATGAGAAGGTGCGGGCGCTGTTCGAGCCGATTGTGGAAGAAGCCAACACCCACGGCTCCCACTGGGAACACATCAAACGGTTCACGCTGGTGCCGGACCTGCTGTCCATCGAAAACGGCCTCCTGACCCCCACGCTCAAGGTCAAGCGCGGCAAGGTTGCCAAAGCCTTCGATACGGCCATCGCCGGGATGTATGTAGATTAGGCGGTGATAGCCGCTTGGACAGGGCCAGGTGTATGTATCGTGGAACGTTACCTCAACTTTCGGGGTATGCCCGCCGAAACACAGGCCCATGAGTGAACCCTCTACTTTACAGACCCAAACCGTAGCCCTCGTCGGCCACCCCGGCGTTGGGAAAACGACCCTGTATAAAGCCCTCATTGCACAGGGCGTAGACGGTCTGGTTTTCCACGATTTGCCCGGCACGCATACGCTGGCCCCCAACACCCCTGCTGAAACCCGGGTCTACAACCTACTCCTGGGGCGGCTTGCGCCAGCACGAGGGGACGGACTGCCTGTCCAACCGGAGCCACCAGATGCCGTGTTGGTGCTCGTGGATGCCACCCAATTGCCACAGCAGTTATACCTGGTCTCCCAACTCATTGACCTGCGCCTTCCGGTGGTGGTTGCCCTGAACTGGTTGAACCGGGCGCTGGACCTGGGCCTAGAGGTTCGGGTTGAGGCCCTGGCCCAACAACTGGGGGTGCCCGTCATCCCGGTTGAGCCACAGCGCACCACCGGTCTCTCCAAAGTGATTGCTGCCCTCCAGGAAGACCTGAACCCAGACCAAAAACCCAAAGCCCAGTACTTCCGGCCCTCCATCGGCCTAGCTAACGCTTACAACCACCTGGACACCCGGTGGATTTCCAAACACCTGCGCCTGCATACCGGTGCGCGGCTCATCGAAGGTCTGCGCCTGTTGGCTACACCTGCGGCCCTTACCGAGTATGAATCACACCCGGCCCACAAGCTGCTGGCCCGCACACTCAACGAGGCCCGTAGCCAGATGGAGGAACGTGAGGAAAACTGGACCCTCTCCGAGGTTTTGCAACGGCACCAGTGGGCAGCCCGCATCAGCGGTATGGTCACGACGCAAGGCCAGCCCCGCTCCCTGATCGAGCGCGTCCGACGCCGGTTGGTCGCCACACCACGCTGGGTGGCATGGGTCTGTTTGGGCGGGGCGGCGCTGCTGTTTTTGACACTCTGGTTGATGTAACCTTTTGGCCGGTTGGGGCACCTATATGTGAGCCCCAACCGACCGCATGTTTAACCCAGGAAACATACATCGCAAGCCGAAATCGATTGAACGTTGCGGGGCTGGCACAAGGCCAGCCCCTCCGGAATGTGCCCCTCGAACATGCCTCAACCCGGCCGGGGCGGTCCTTGTGACCGCCCCGGCCATCGAATGTTAATTTGATGAACATGAAATTCAATCCCTTAACCCCCGAAGAAGAACGCATCCTTGTACACAAAGGCACCGAGCGGCCTTACACCGGGGAATATTACGGCCATAAAGCCGCCGGCACCTACATCTGCCGCCGGTGCAACACGCCCCTGTACCGCTCCGATGCCAAGTTCGATTCCGGTTGCGGTTGGCCCAGCTTTGACGACGAGATTCCCGGTGCCGTACGCCGGGAGGTCGATGCCGATGGCCGCCGTACCGAAATCCTTTGCAACACCTGCGGTGGGCACCTGGGCCACGTGTTTATCGGCGAACGCTTTACGCAGAAGAATACCCGGCATTGTGTAAATTCCCTTTCCCTCCGCTTTATTCCTGAAGAAGACAACGCATGAGCACTGCCCGCGCCATTTTTGCCTCTGGATGCTTCTGGGGCACCGAATATTATTTCCAACGCGCCAAAGGCGTCCGCTCCACCACCGTCGGCTACATCGGTGGACACAAGGACAAACCAACCTACAAGGAGGTCTGCACCGGCCGGACCGGCCATGCTGAAGCGACCGAAATCGTCTACGATCCCGAACAAACCACCTATGAAGAACTGGCCCGGCTGTTCTTTGAAACCCACGACCCCACACAGGTCGATCGCCAGGGACCGGACATCGGCACCCAGTACCGTACGGAAATCTTTTACCTGGATGATGAACAAAAAGCCATTGCTGAAAAACTGATTGGCCTCCTGAAGGACAAAGGCTACAACATCGCTACAAAAGTGACCAAAGCCACCACCTTCTGGCCCGCCGAGGACTACCACCAGGATTACTACAACTACACCGGTAAAACGCCGTACTGCCACTTCTACACGAAGCGGTTCTAAAACGTGCGACGTTCTCCCTCGAATAGGAGGTCTGGACCGATGCGGGTCCATCGGTGTGATCCAAACCGGCGGACCTCGGCCATGCGTGTGACACCAAAATCACGCAACACCGGATGACCATCACCCAGAATTTTGGGCGCGATGAACAGGGCAAGTTGATCGACCAGGTCTTGTGCAAAAAATGCCGTTGCAAGCCCCGGCCCGGCTTCAACCAGCAGGGATTGCAAGGGCTGCCCCACGAACCCACCGGATTGTCCCAACTGCGTTAGCAAAGCCGACAGGTCCAGGTGGCCGTCAACCTCTGGGACGCGCCAATGCCGACCTCCGGCCTGCTTGAGCGCTGTGACATAAGCCGGGGTGACAGTTTCGTTGGTGACGGCCAGGGTATGAGGCATCCAGGCATCGGTAAAAAGATGAAGCGTCGGCGAGAGGATGCCGGTTCGGTCCAGCACGATGCGTACCGGCTGCCGCCCGGCCACATGACGCACCGTGAGATGGGGATCATCCTGCCTGGCTGTGCCTGCCCCCACGAGCACGCCATCCATGGCGGCCCGCCACTGGTGGACCTGCGTCCGAGCCTCAATACCGGAAATCCATCGGGCATCCCCGGTAGGGGCTGCGATGCGCCCGTCCAGCGTCTGGGCAAGTTTCAGGGTAACCAGCGGTCGGCCCGTTTCGAGATGATGGATATACGCGGAATTGAGCTGTCGACTTTCGGCTTTCTGCACACCGATGGTAACTGAAACGCCATGATCGCGCAGCCGCTGGATGCCGGAACCGGCCACTTTGGGAAATGGGTCTGCCATGCCAATCACCACGCGGGAAATCCCGTGCTTCAAAATCAGGTCAGTGCACGGCGGGGTTTTGCCGTGATGGTTACAGGGCTCCAGGTTGACGTAGAGGGTGGCAGCCTGTAAAACCGATGCCGCATGGCGCGTCAGCACATCTGAGACGGCATGTACTTCGGCATGGGCTTTGCCATAAAGCTGATGCCACCCCTCGCCCAACTTCGTCCCCTCCGGACCCACAATCACACACCCCACCATCGGGTTCGGACTTACATGGCCCGCCCCACGCACCGCCAGTTCCAGGCAGCGGGACATCCAGTATGTGTGCGTATCAGACATTATGCGTGCGGAGTGCGGAGTGCGGAGTGCGGAGTGCGTAAAAAAGGGCACCTTTACGCAACACGCAATACGCAACACGAATTTCGCCCAAGAAACAAAACCCCGCCATGAACGATTCACGTCACGGTCATTAAAGTCTATCCCCTTTTCTGCCATGATGACTACGCTTCGCTCGATTTGGTCCTGGGCCGCTACCCTGACACTCATTGTATGTTGGGTGCCGGTACTGGGCCTGATTCGCCTGTCCGACCGGGACCCGGTGCGATACCGAACCGGCTACTGGTTCCGCCGCCTCGGCGCGATGCTCACCAAGGTAAACCCCACCTGGAACATTCAAGTCTCGGGTGAACCGGTCACCGACCCCCGCCGCCCATATGTAGTGGTGAGCAACCACCTCTCCAATGCCGACGTTCCGTTGATTTCCACATTGCCCTGGGATATGAAGTGGATTGCCAAAGACAGCCTGTTTCGGGTACCGGCCATTGGGTGGATGATGAAGATGGCCGGAGACATACCCGTCGACCGAAAAGATCGGCGCAGCGGTGTGCTGGCCTTGCAACGGGCACGCTGGTATCTGCAAAACCGAAGCTCAGTCATGTTCTTCCCGGAAGGCACCCGCTCCCGCGACGGACGAATGCAACGCTTCAAAGACGGCGCGTTTAAATTGGCCATCAAAACCCAGACCCCCATTTTGCCGCTGGTGCTGGATGGATCGCAAACCTGCCTGCCCAAAAACAGCTGGAAATTCGGAGACGCCCCGGACATCCGGCTACGCGTACTCCCCCCCATTGAAACGGAGGGTCTGACACCCCAGGATACGACTGCATTGCGTGAACGCATTCGGCGGATTATGGTGGATGAATTGGCGGCCATGCGGCGTACTGCGCCCGATGCCGTCGACCGCCTCGCCGAAGTACCACAAAAAGAAGCCCAACCCGGCTGATTTGGTCAATGCATCCAACGGTGTATACAAAAAGAGAGGGTTCAGCCTGTGAAGCTGAACCCTTTGTCCCACCGATATTAGTGTTAGATGTGTCCTAACTTGGAATTGCGTGAGGCAATAGAAGTGTATAGGAGGCAACACCGGAATATAACCAATTAACGTTACCTGAGTATTAAGCAAACATTATCTCTGCGCCAATAACAAACCCATGAAACTGCTGCATCAGATGGTCTTGCGCATGTTGCCCGGCCCGTTCTTCGGGACGCTCGGGACGCTCATGTTCCTCCTGCTCATGCAGTTCCTGATGAAACGGCTACCGGACCTCGTGGGCAAGGGTCTCGGGCCAGGCATCATCTTTGAAATCATCATCTACAACCTGGCCTACATGCTGGTCCTGGCCGTGCCGATGGCCGTGCTGCTGACCACCATCGCGGTGTTTGGCCGCTTGTCGGAATCCGGGGCATATGTGGTGATGAAAAACGCGGGCATCTCCCTGCCGCAACTCATCTGGCCGACGGCCCTGATCGCGCTGTTCGTGACAATGGGCATGACGTACTTCAACAATGAGGTCTTGCCGGAATCCAACTACCGTGCCCGCGCCCTCTGGCACGACATCCGCAATAAAAAACCGGGGTTTGCCTTGCAACCCGGCATCTTCTACGACGGCCTCAAGGGATACAGCATCCGGGCCATGGAAATCCCCCCCACCTCGAATGAACTCCTGGGCGTTACCATTTTCGACTATACCGAAGGCAACCAGCGCAAGGCGACCATCGCCGCTGGCAGAGGGGTTCTGGCCCCGCGCCCGGACGGCCAAGCCCTCGACTTGATCCTGGAAGACGGCGAACGCCACCTCCTCAGCGGTGGTACCGATGACCGCTACGAACGGATCCGCTTTGCCCGAACCAAACTCACCTTCGACCTCTCGGACCTCGCCTTTGAACGCTCGGACCCGGAAAGCATCTCCCGCTCAGACCGCACCACCCGAACAGCCACCATGATCCGCCTGGTCGATTCCCTCGAAGCCAATATCATTGAGCGCCAGGAAGGGCTCCTGCTTTCCATGCAGCGCTTTGAACGCGCCGAGGATGCCGAAGGCCTGACCGCTTCCGTTCTCTCGGATACCACGGCGTTGGATACCCTCACCCTTCCCTGGGCCCTCGCCGATTTGCCCCAGGCGATGCACGGCGACGTCTATGAACGGGCCATCCAGAACGTCCGTGCGCTGCGCACCGAGATCGACAACACCCGCAGCGGCACCCGCTGGGCCGCCCGCCGCGCCGACCGATACCGGGTGGAGATCCACAAGAAATATTCCATCGCATTCGCCTGCCTGCTGTTTATGCTGATCGGCGCCCCACTAGGACTGCGCATCAAACGGGGCGGCCTGGGCGTGGTCAGTGGCCTCTCGGTGGGGATCTTTCTGTTTTACTGGGTCACGCTGGTGCAAGGCGAAAAACTCGCCGACCGAGGGCTACTGGAACCATGGATCGGCATGTGGGCGGCCAACCTCGGCATCGGATTGGGCGCGTTGTTCATGCTAGGGTACGTCGCGTTCGACCTGCGCAACCGCCGGTGGTTCAGACGAAAACCAAAGGATGGATGAACAATCGGACGAGACCGGACCCTACAAGAGGGATGCGATATGTTGCCGGAGGCGAGCTTCCCAATCGGTGCCTCTGGGGTAGGTTTTGCTCACGGGTTCGTGATCGGCCAAACTGAGCAGGGCGGCTACATTGGGATGATCGGTATCATGCAGCCATTCGGCAGCACTGCCCAAGACCTGGGCCACCACCGGCATAAACTTGGCCGGATGGGCACACCCCATACAGACCACATGGGCAGCAGTATCTAACTGCCCGAATGCCCCTTCCTGAAGCGCGGCGTACACGCCGGTCGCCGTGTGGGGGTCGAGCGCATATCCTGAAGCTGACCAGGTCCCTCGAATCGTACCCAACACTTCGGCATCCGAAACGGCACTGGAGGTCAGACCCAGCGTGGTATGAAACGCCCGGTGTAGATCGGGTGGCACGGTCAATGTGCCCGCCGCTCTGAACTGATCCATCAGTTGTGCCGTACGGGTGGTCTTCCCGCCATCGGCAAGGTAGAGCAACCGCTCCAGGTTATACGGCACCTGAATGTCCATCGACGGAGCCACGGTCACCTGCACACCGGCTTCGGTGCGGCCTGTCCCTTGCTCAATGATCTGGCGCAGGATGTCGTTGTGATTTACCACAACATGTAACTTCGCCATCGGCAGGCCCATCATCCGGGCCATGACGCCCGCTGCTGCATGCCCCCCCGCACCGGAAGGAATGTAAAAGGTGATGTCTTGATCCGCTTCTGGACAACGCTGAAGGTAGGCATAGAAGTAGTGGACCATCTGCACCAAAAGCCGAACGATATTCACCGAGTTGAGGCTGCCAAGGTGATGGGCCTTTCGGAAGGGTATATCATTAAACAGCGCCTGAATGGGGACATCGAGGTCGTCAGACGTACCCTCCACGCCGATGACATGGACGTGCGGGGCTTCCTCTCCCGCGATGGTCATCTGGAGCTCCTGTAACCGGGCAATGCGTCCTTTCGGGTAGAGGCAGGTAATCGTAACCCCATCAAGCCCCCGGACGGCCTCAATGGCCGAACTCCCGGTATCACCGCTGGTGCCGACCAGCACATTGAGCCGCCCGCCCCGCCGGTCCAGAAAATATTGGAGCAACCGTCCCAGAATCTGCATGCCGAGGTCCTTGAACGCCAACGTGGGGCCGTGCCAGAGTTCACAGACCGTGACCTCGCGGCTTGCCCCCCTGGCATCGTCGGCCTGCACCTGTTGCAGCCGAACGATTTCCGGAATACCAAACCGCTCAAAAGCTTCCTCCAGAATGATCCGCTGAAGAACATCGGGGGGGACTTCATCAGCCGGAATAAACCGTTGCAGAACGGCTATGCAGAGTTCAGGATAAGAAAGTCCGGCCCAGCTTTGTAATGCTTCCCGGGAAATGCGGGGCAGATGGGCCGGCATCAGCATACCGCCGTCCTCGGCCCAACCCGCGAACACGGCTTCTTCAAAGCTATAGGTCCGGCTAGGACCGCGACAACTGAGATAGTGCATAGGTTCTTACTTACGAAGCAGGAAGATAGAACAAACGCCCTCTATTTTACCAATACAGCACTACGGGTATAGGAGGCCGTTTCACCGTCGATGCGAATCCAATAGGTGCCACTTGGCAGGGCCATGCCGTCGAAGGTTAAATGATGTTGCACATCGGCCTGCATCACACCCGAATGTAAGGATGCCACGTGTTGCCCCAAGATGTTGAATACGTTGACCTTTACAGACTGCGTACGATCCAGGGTCAGCGACACAGTAGCACGGGTACTAAAGGGGTTGGGATACACCTCGGAGAGTACAAACACAGATGGAGCCTCTTGCTGTGTATTTACCTGGGCATAGGTATACTGCACCCGGCGATCAGCGTGCCATTTACCGCCCTCGGCATACCATTTCTGGTACATCCGTTCCGTGTTGAGGCCGTGTTCATCATAGGTTAATACCTTCCGCTCGCTCATCTCCCCATATTCTCCGGGGCTGTTCTCTACAACGTTGGCCGGGAAGCTCCAGTATCGTTCTGTGGTTACGGTCTCTACATTCCCCATCGCATCATAGGCGGCATGTACCTGACAATCATCAACCCAGGCCTGTTTTTCCTGATCCCACATTGCGAAATGACGCTCTTCAAGCGGTTCGGAGACTTCAAATTTGGTGTTGTGGTACCGCATTTCATTCATCCAATGCTGATCTGTTGCCACCCACTTTTGCACAATGTATGTGTCGAAATCGCCCATGCCGTTGTAGCTGATTTGCCTGTACATCAGAGGCCGCCATGCTTTTTGCGTAGCATCCCACTCATGATCCGTGACGTCTATCGGCAACCCAAGTTCATTCATCCGACTTATGGTTGCGTACTGGGTGTTCCACTGACCTGCCTGTTGATCCCAGGATTCTATCAAGTACGTCTGAACACAATCCGCATCATAGGTCACGCTGATGCGGACCTGATTGACCCAGCCCTGCTCTTCATGCAAGCGCTTGTACAAACGCTCTTTCCATTCTCCATCCTGATAACAGGCATTATCGTTGGCATAGGTATACGATACCTGTGAATCATCTTGCCAGACGCTGGTTTCTGCGTTCCATTCCTGATACAGGATGCCGCTTCTGTCCTCCCCGACGTCATAGGTATAGGTCGCGCGGTAGAATTTGGCCCATGCACCGTCCTTCCACTCCGAAACGAGGGCTTCGAATACATTCCCGGCACTATTGTAGCGCGATGAAATACGCAGGTGGTCATTCCATTGGGCTGTGGCAAGGTCCCATATCTGAAGCTGAACGTCCGTGAGTTGTGGCTCAGTACGGCGTCTTTTGGACCGGGGTTTACGCTCGGCATAAATGACCCATTGCGCCACAGTGTAGTTTTCCCGTTCCGTAAAGGTCTCTCCCGCTAAGAAGAATGCGTTCTGCCCATACGCAACTGTTCCACAGGTCAAGAGATAGGTTGCCAGGATACCGAAGGCCCCCCAATGCCTCATTTTCCACATCGCCGTCCTTGTTTTGATGAATGCCTCTCGTTCAACGGTCACCTCCATGACCGTCTCTACAAGATACTGCTTTTCTACGACTATACCATATCCCCTATGCGCGTACGTGCCCGTCACCGATGCCGATCCACTTGTAGGTGGTCAGTTCTTCCAGGCCCATCGGGCCACGGGCATGGAGCTTCTGGGTGCTCACGGCCACCTCGGCTCCCAGGCCGAATTGCCCGCCGTCCGTAAATCGCGTGCTGGCATTGACGTACACCGCCGCCGAGTTCACGGCATTAATGAAGTGCTCGGCATGGGCCTCATTTTTGGTGAGGATACTGTCCGAGTGCTCGGTGCTGTGGGTCTGAATGTGGGCGATGGCTTCATCGAGGCCGTCCACCAGCTTGACCCCCAGAATCAGGGCCAGCCACTCCTGATCAAAATCGCCCGGGCCGGCGGGGTGCGCCTCGAAACCGCTGGCCTTCAACAGAATCAGGGCCTCGTCGGTGGCGCGGAGTTCTACGTTGTGTTGGGCCAGCCGGGCCGCCATTGGGGGCAGAAACGCCTCGGCCACGGCACGGTGTACCAGGGCCGTATCCAGGGCGTTGCAGACACTGGGGCGTTGCACTTTGGCGTTTTCGACAATATCAACAGCCCGTTCCAGATCGGCGCTTTCATCCACGAAAACGTGGCAGACGCCGATGCCGCCGGTGATCACAGGGATGGTACTTTGCTCTTTGCACAGCCGGTGCAATCCGGCTCCCCCGCGCGGGATGAGCATGTCTACGTATTCGTCAAGCCGCAAGAGTTGGGCGACCAATGCGCGGTCGGGATTATCAATGTACTGAACGGCGGCCTGGGGTAATCCTGCCTGTTCAAGGGCAGTCTGGATAACGGCCACCAATGCGAGGTTGCTACGCAGGGTCTCGCTGCCGCCCCGTAAAATGACGGCATTGCCGGTTTTCAGGCACAGCGTGGCAATGTCGATGGTCACGTTCGGGCGGGCCTCGTAGATCACACCGAGTACCCCGATGGGCGTACGCCGTCGGCTCAGGCGCATGCCGTTTTCCAGCACGCGCTGGTCGATGAGGGTCCCGACCGGGTCCGGCAATTCGGTCACGCGGCGTGTATCGGCGGCCAGGGCTTTGATGCGGGCCGGGGTGAGGCGCAGCCGATCCAGAAGGGCCGGGCTTAACCCTTTGGCTTCGGCATCGGCCAGGTCGAGGGCATTTTGAGCCAGGACGGTGTCTGCCTGTGCATCCAGGGCATCGGCAATGGCAAGCAGGGCGGCATTTTTTTGTTCGGTCGATAGGACGGCCAGGAGCCGGCTTGCGGCCTGCGCAGCTTTTCCGATGCGGGTTAAATCGGGGGTCACGGTTTCCATCTGCTTTATTCGAATTAAGCCAAGATCAAATCGTTGCGGTGTACGGCCACGGGGCCATAGGCATAACCGAGGCGATCGATAATCTGGTTGGACTGACAACCCCGGATGCGGTTCATCTCGTTGCTACCGTAGCGGGCGATGCCGCGGGCAAGTTCTTCCCGTTTCAGGTTTAGAATCGATACCGTATCTCCTCGGCTGAAGGTACCTTCCACAATATTGATACCCGCCGGAAGCAGGCTGCTACCCTGGTTCCGGAGTGCGGCGGCAGCCCCGTCATCCACCACGAGATGGCCGTTGGGGGTCGGCCCGGCAAAGATCCAGCGTTTGCGGTTTTCAAGCGGGGATTCCAGCGCCGGGAAGCGCGTCCCGACCGGTTCCCCGGCCACCAGCCGACCAATCACATTGGGCGCGTGCCCCGAGGTAATGACCACATCGGCCCCGGCGCGGCGGGCCACATCGGCGGCCTGCAGTTTGGTGGCCATGCCCCCCACGCCCAGGCCGCTTACGCTACCCCCGGCCAGCTTACGCAACGTCTCGTCAATGGCACGGACTTCCGGGATGAGTTGGGCGTTGGCATCGGTACGCGGATCGGCAGTAAAAAGACCCGGTTGATCTGTCAGGAGGATGAGCAGATCGGCTTCAGCCAGGAGAACAACGAGCGCCGAGAGGTTGTCATTGTCGCCCACCTTGATTTCGGTGGTGGCGACGGCATCATTCTCGTTGATGATCGGTACGATGCGATGTTCAAGCAAAGCATGGAGCATATCGCGGGCATTCAGAAACCGTTGCCGGTCTTCAACGTCGGCGCGGGTCAGGAGCATTTGCCCGACGTGGATGCCGTAGATGTCATAGAAAAGGCTTTCCCAGACGCGCATCAGACGGCTCTGCCCGACGGCGGCCAGCATCTGTTTGTCGGCCAGCGTTGTTAGGGGTTCAGCCAGATTCAGGCGTTCGCGTCCGGCGGCAATGGCTCCGGAGGTACACAGGATCACATCACGCCCCGCCTGGTGTAGCGCCGCGCATTGCCGGACCAGCTCGACCATGTGCGCCCGGTCCAGGTTGGGCGTACTGCCCGTCAATACGCTGGTGCCCAATTTGATGACAATCCTTTGATACATTTTGGTAATTGACAATTGACCATTCAAATACTGTGTGCGTTATTGCCCACACGGTACGGGGCAACCCCAACGAGGGCCACTACAATCCCTATCAATAAATTTCCAGCACCTTGATCTGATGATTGTTCAAATCCGCAATCCACAGGATACCGGCATGGACCAGTAGTGCCGCCGGTTTATTCAACGATTCGACCCCGGTTCCCATCTGACCCGTCCCGGCGATGGACTGCACGTTGCCTTTTTGATCAATCTTCAGAATTCGGTGCGTGCCCATGTCTGCGATGTAGAGGTTTTTGTTTGCATCTACGGCAATGCCGTGCGGCGTACTGAGCGTGTCCTGTAACGCGATGGTGGTTACGCCTTCCCCGGCGACAATCTTGCGAATCTGATGGGTACCGGCATCGGCAAGCAGGAGATCGGCCCCATCACGCACCAGATCCATTGGGTAGGTAAACGTCGCGTATTCAAGTGGGCCATCCTGGGCCCCGGATTCATCGCTACCTGTGAGGGTTGTTACCTGGCCGTCCCGAATTTCCCGTATCCGTGTATTGCCGATGTCGGCCACGATTATCTCACCTTCTGCCCCAAGCACCAGTCCATGCGGAGAATTGAACAGGGCCGAATCCGCTTTGCCGTCCCTGAAGCCGGAGGTAGCCGCTACCCCGGCCAGGGTAGAAACCTGGTGGGCCCCATCCTCGGAAAGGTGCACCCTCCGGATGGTATGGTTGCCCGCCTCAGCGATATAGACGGCGCGGTTCTGCTCATCATACGCGACGCCGTGTGGCGATAACAGTTTGGCTTCGCTTACTGGACCGTCCGCATATCCGGCTTTCGTCGGCCCGCCAACCAGCGTGGTAACGTCTCCGGCCAGCGTCACGATCCGAATGGCATGGTTGTAGATATCGGCCACCAGTACGGCATCTTCTGTGTACGGGGCCAACCGAATGGGCTTGTTGAAGGCAGCCGAATGCCCATCTTCAAATCCTGCTGCATCACGCCCGGCCACAAGGCGCATGGCCGGGGGCATGTCAGAAGTACAGGCCGGGAGTGAAAACAGGAGGAGGATCAGGCCAGCGATGACGGACTTAATGTTACGCCGGTAATACATCAGGATCTTCACGGGAAAATATTGTCGTTAATGGCGGCTTAATGATAGCTTTAGGTTTAAGCAGTACATGTGTTCTTGTCATCGCGAACCCGGAGCCCAGCGATGGCCCAATAACCTGTAGGCGATCCACCGATTGTACGGTAGCACAATGGCAAACGCAATGAAATATGCGGCCGTTGGTTTACTCTTCGTAAGCCTGTCGACTTCAACCACCACGGCTCAGGTTGATGTGCTGCCAGACTCAACCCTATCTGACTCAATGTTGATGCAACGCTTTCGCATTTTTACAGGTGATGGACAACCCACAACGTTAGTAGCCGTCATGGCTGCGATGAAAGACGTTGACGTGGTCTTCGTCGGGGAGCAGCACAACGACCCGGTCGGGCATTTCCTGGAAGCCTGGTTGCTCCAACATGCCTATGCCGTCTATGGCCGAGATTCGGCACAGGCCCGGCCTGTGGCCTTGTCCCTGGAGATGTTTCAGCGAGACGTCCAACACATCGTGGACGAATACCTGGCCGATCTGATTACGGAATCCCATTTTCTCAAGAGCAGCCGGCCCTGGAAAAACTACAAGACGGACTACCGACCGATGGTCGAGTTTGCCAAGGCGCATCACCTGCCCGTCATTGCCGCCAATGCCCCGCGCCGGTATGCCAACCGGGTGAGCCGCCTCGGCCCGGCCTCTCTGGAAGCCCTCTCACCCGAAGCCCTCGCTGGCCTTCCGCCGTTGCCCTACGCCTCGGCCTCTGAAGCCTACAAGCAAAAGTGGGGCCGCTTGATGGCAGAAATGATGGCGAACATGAAAAAATCTGCCGCCGCAGACACCGCCCATGCCGATACGGCACACGTGAAAAAGCAGGCCGAGCACCCGATGCCGAAAGGCCCGAACCACATGCTGGATGCCCAGGCGTTCTGGGATGCCAACATGGCCTATTCCATTCATGAGCATCTGGAGAAGACCCCGAATGCGCTGGTGCTGCATATGGCCGGCAGTTTCCATGTTGAAGAGGGCCTGGGCACCCCGGCCCAACTCGAAGGCTACCATCCGGGCGTGAGACATCTGATCATCGCCATGGAGGCCGAGGAAAACTATACCACCTTCGATGCCGAGCGGCACAGCCATCAGGGCGACTTCGTCATCCTCACCGACAAGACCCTACCCCGGACCTACGCGCTGTGACGCCGCAACGGGCCATTTCCAATCCCCGGCCAGATGCGGCGCACACCGAACAGGGCACGGACGGCAATCCAGACGGCCGTGACCACCCAGACCCAGGTGAGGGCCTCCCCACCGCCAGCGCCTCGGCCCCCAGCCGCGCCACAAACGCCGTATCGACCAGCCCCGTCAGCGGCTCGGCCGTCAGCGAAAGCAGCACCGGCAAAGACAGGCCGATGAGGGTCCGGTGCGGGGTACGCTCGAAGGGATGGGCAGAGGAAGACGATGGCATCATAAAAAAGCCCAGGCACCACGTGGCGGCCCTGGGCTTGCAAAGTATTGACGGTATCGGTCTTAGCGCTTGGTACCGACGGCCCCCATGGCGACGCGGGCCCTGTTGCGGGCACGTTCCAGGGCCAGTTCGGCTGTTTCGCGTTCTTCACCGGTAGCGGCTTCGAGGCGGGCGCGGGCCCGCTCTTCCGCCTTTTGGGCGCGTTCCAGGTCGATTTCCGAGGCTGGCTCAGCGGTTTCGGCCAACATGGTGACGCGGTTGTTGAACACCTCTACAAACCCGCCACTGGTGGCAAACGCGATGCGCTCCCCGTCGGTGGTGGTGATGTAGACCGGCCCCACGCCGACGGCGGCCATCAGCGGGGCATGGTTCAGCAACACTTCAAACGTCCCGGCCACACCGGGCGCCATGAAGCGCGTGGCTTCGCCGCTGAAGACGCTGTGGTCCGGCGCAACGATTTCTACGTGAAGGCTGTTCGCCATATCGGTTTCCGTTTAACAGGCGGCGCCGGGTTAGGCGGCGGCCATCATCTTTTCACCAGCTTCGATCACTTCTTCAATCGTACCCTTATACGTGAAGGCCCCTTCGGGCAGGTGATCGAGTTCCCCGTTGAGGATCATCTTGAAGCCGCGGATGGTGTCTTCGATCTTGACGTATTTGCCGGGGTTGCCGGTAAACTGCTCGGCCACAAAGAACGGCTGACTCATGAAGCGCTCGGCGCGGCGGGCGCGGCCCACCACCAGCTTGTCTTCTTCGCTGAGTTCGTCCATCCCGAGGATCGCGATGATGTCCTGCAATTCCTTGTACCGCTGGAGCAATTCCTTGACGGCCTGGGCGGTGTCGTAGTGGTCATCGCCAAGGACGGCCGGACTCAGGATCCGGCTGGTGGAGTCCAGCGGGTCAATGGCCGGGTACAACCCGAGCGAGGCGATCCGCCGACTGAGCACCGTCGTGGCATCCAGGTGGGCGAAGGTCGTTGCGGGTGCCGGGTCAGTCAGGTCATCGGCAGGGACGTAGACGGCCTGCACTGAGGTGATGGAACCGGTTTTGGTCGAGGTAATGCGCTCTTGCAGTTCACCCATTTCGGTGGCCAGCGTCGGCTGGTAACCCACAGCGCTCGGCATCCGGCCCAGGAGAGCGGACACTTCGGACCCGGCCTGGGTGAACCGGAAAATGTTATCGACGAAGAACAACACGTCCCGCCCTCCAAGGTCGCGGAAATATTCGGCCACCGTGAGGCCGGAAAGGGCCACGCGGGCACGGGCTCCGGGCGGCTCGTTCATCTGACCGAACACGAGCGTGGCCTGGCTGTCCTTGAGGGCTTCGGGGTCTACTTTCGAGAGGTCCCATTCGCCTTCTTCGAGGGCGTGCATGAATTCGTCGCCATAACTGATGACGCCGCTTTCGAGCATCTCGCGGAGCAGGTCGTTGCCTTCGCGGGTCCGTTCCCCGACACCCGCAAACACGGACAGCCCTTCGTGAGCCTTGGCAATGTTGTTGATCAGTTCCATGATCAGCACCGTCTTGCCCACACCGGCCCCGCCAAACAGGCCGATCTTGCCGCCTCTGGCGTAGGGCTCCAGAAGATCGACAACCTTGATGCCCGTTTCCAGCATCTCGACCTTGGTCGAAAGCTGGTCGAAGCTCGGGGGTGCGGCGTGGATGGGGCGGGTGCCCTCGATTTTCGGGTTCGGCATGCCGTCGATGGCCTCGCCCACCACATTAAACAGGCGGCCACGGATTTCTGCACCAATGGGCATGGCTATCGGCTGGCCGGTTCCCAAGACCGGGGTACCACGCGTCAGGCCATCCGTGGAATCCATCGAGATCGTGCGCACGCGGTTTTCACCGAGGTGCTGCTGCACTTCCAAGACCAGCGTACTGCCATCTTCCCGATCTATGGTTACGGCATCCAGGATATCCGGTACCTTGCCGTCAGGAAATTCGACATCAATGACGGCCCCGATGATCTGGACCACGCTACCCTTCGTTTTATCGCTCATGGGACGTTTATGCGTAAGGTTCAAACTTCAAATTAACCATTTGAAGCCATATAACTTCAAGATATTAAGGGGCAAAAAAATAACGTCCCCTAGACTGTGTTAACTCGAAGAATGAAGGAATTTGGAGGGAGAGAATGGCGGGAATATTTCCCATACATTGCTCTATCGTTGTGCTTCATACTATCTTAATGAATGGTCAATTGTCAATTGTCGATTGTCGATTGTCAATTTGGCACTCATTGACCATTGACCATTGACCATTGACAATCGACAATTATACCCCCCCTATCACCATGCGCTACCTCCCAATTTTTACCTGTCTGCTTCTCCTGATCTCCCCCATTCTCCACGCCCAGAACCTTCCGACCATCGCCGAAAAAACCGACGGCTTCGATGCCCAGCCCGGCTTCTTCCCGATCTATTGGGATGCTGCCGGCGGCAAGGTCTGGTTGGAAATCAACCAGTGGGATACGGATTTTCTCTACGTCTCGTCGCTTCCGGCAGGCCTGGGCTCCAACGACATCGGCCTGGACCGGGGCCAACTGGGAGGCGAACACGTAGTGCGTTTTGAGCGCGTCGGCCCAAAAGTATTGATGATTGCCCGAAACCTGGACTACCGTGCAGACACCGACCAAGCCGCCGAGCGAAAGGCCGTCCGCGATGCCTTCGCCGAAAGTGTCCTGTTCGGCTTTAAGGCCGAGGCCGAAACAGAGGGGCGGGTGCTGGTCGATGCCACAGCCTTCATGGTGCGGGATGCCCACGGCATCGTGCGGCGGCTCAAAAACACCAACCAGGGTACCTTCCGGCTGGATGCCGACCGCAGCGCACCCTACCCGTCCATGACCAAAGCCTTCCCGGACAATACCGAACTCGAAGCCCGCATTACCTTCACCGGAGAGGCCCCTGGCCGATACGTGTGGGACGTAGCCGCCAACCCGTACAGCTTCACCGTCCGCATCCGGCATTCTCTCGTACGCCTCCCCGACGACAACTTTGAACCTCGCACGATGCATCCACAAAGTGGGTATTATCCCATCACCTATGTGGACTATGCCACGCCCATCGGCCGTCGGAAAGAGAAACAACTCATCCGCCGGCACCGCCTCCAAAAAAAGAACCCCGGCCCGGCCCCAAGTGAACCCGTCGAACCCATTGTCTATTACCTCGACCCCGGCACCCCGGAACCGATCCGTAGCGCCCTGCTTGATGGTGCACGGTGGTGGAACCAGGCATTTGAAGCCGCCGGCTTCATCAACGGATACCGCGTCGAGATGCTGCCCGAAGATGCCGATCCGATGGATGTGCGCTACAACGTGATCCAATGGGTCCACCGTGCCACACGCGGCTGGAGCTACGGCAGCAGCATCACCGACCCCCGGACCGGCGAGATCATCAAAGGCCACGTGTCCCTCGGTTCACTCCGGGTACGGCAGGATTACCTCATCGCCGAGGGCTTGCTGGCCCCTTACGGCACCCCCGAAACCACCGCCGGGTTACCCGCTGACCAGGATCCTATGTTGGAAATGGCCCTGGCCCGCATCCGACAACTGTCGGCGCACGAGGTGGGGCATACGCTGGGGATCGCTCACAACTTTGCGGCCTCGACCAACGGCCGTGCCTCTGTGATGGATTACCCGGCCCCGCTGACAACGGTGGCCGCTGGCAACCCCGTAAACCTGGACGAGGCGTATGCCGTCGGGATTGGGGATTGGGACAAACAGACCGTCAAGTATGGCTACGGGGAATTTGAGGATGAAGCAACCGGCCTGGCCGCAGTCCTGGCCGAAACCCGTACCCTGGGCCTGCGCTACATCACGGACAACGATGCCCGGCCCGTCGGCGGGGCCCACCCGCAAGCCCACCTGTGGGACAACGGCACGGACCCCGTAGCTGCGCTGGAAAACGAAATGGCCGTCCGGCAAAAAGCCCTCGGGCAATTTGGCCCCAACATGCTCCGGGAGGGCATGCCGTTTGCCACGCTTGAAGAAGTGTTGGTGCCGTTGTACCTGCGGCATCGGTACCAGTTGGAGGCCGTCGTGAAACTGATCGGCGGGATGGACTACACCTATGCCACCAAGGGCGATGGGCTACGCCCCACCATGCCCGTGCCCGATCACGTACAGGAACGCGCCCTGGACGCCCTGCTCCAAACCGTCACCCCCGCTGCGTTGCGTCTACCCGACGAAGCCCACCAGATGATTGCGCCGCGTCCGCCAGGGTTCGGGCAAAACCGGGAATTGTTTGACGGCCACACCGGCCTGACGTTCGATGCCTATGCCCCGGCCCAGACCGTGGCCGACATGGTCTTCGGCCTGCTGGCCCATCCAGAACGGGCCGCCCGGCTGGTGTATCAACAGGACGGCGTAGTGGCTTCGTTTGGCTTGCAAACCCTGCTGGAACGCACCACAGAGGCCGTCATGGAACCGGCGCTGCCCAATGACCCCGTCGATGCCGAACTACAACGGCTGGCGCAGCGGTCGTGGGTTAATGCCCTGCTCCGCCTCGGCGCATCCCCGAATGCCGCCCCGGCGGTCCGTGCCCTGACACACCATCACCTGAAAGCCCTCCCTGATTGGCTTGCCGCCAACCCCGGCACCGACGTGGAAACCCTGGTCCACCGTAACCTCCTCCACGCCGATATTGACCGGCTCCTGAACCGCCCCTTCGACGAAGCCCCTCTGCCGAAGCCGCTGGTTACCCCGCCGGGCTCGCCGATTGGTCATTAACCTATGCGCCCTTACGTCAAAATCTGTTGTATCGCCTCCGTCGAAGAAGCCCGGCTGGCCATTCGGTACGGAGCCTCGGCGCTCGGACTGGTCTCGGCCATGCCTAGCGGACCCGGCGTGATTTCGGAGGACGAAATTGCCGAGATTGCGGCAACCGTGCCCCCACCTATTGGGACCTTCCTGCTGACCAGTGCGCAAGACGTAGAGGCCATCATCGCCCAGCAGCGGCGGTGCAAGGCCAACACACTCCAACTCGTGGACACCCTGAAAACCGGCACCCACGCTGATCTGCGCCGTGCCCTGCCCGGCATTTCCATTGTTCAGGTGATTCACGTGGAGGATGACGCAGCCGTGGAAGAGGCCCATGCCCTGGCCCCCCATGTGGATGCCCTGTTGCTGGATTCGGGCCGGCCGTCGCTCGCGGTCAAGGAATTGGGCGGCACAGGCCGGACGCACAACTGGGAAATCAGTCGGCGGTTGTGTGCAGCGGTGGAGGTACCTGTATTTCTGGCCGGGGGCCTGCGCCCTTCGAATGTGGCCGAGGCCGTGTCCTCGGTGCAGCCCTGGGGCCTGGACCTGTGCAGCGGCGTGCGCACCAAGGGTCGGTTAGACGAGGCAAAGTTGGCAGCATTTTTTGGAGCCCTGCCGAAATGAAGGAACCCGGCCGTGCGTTTCCGACGGTCGGGTTCTGGTCAGGTGGATGGGGGAAGCTGCCCGTGATGCACACAAGTGTGTACGTCCCTAATACAGAGACACCCATCTTCGGGATGCCCGCGCAGTGCGTTTCTCATTGTGGGCATCCACGATTCAAAATGTGGTTTTGCGTTTACCGTTTGCCGAGACCGTATACGATCTTGCGAATCGTATCGAACTGCAGGTAAGCGTATTGCTCACGCAGTTGTTCGATGGCCTCGTAGGCCGGAATGTTTTGCTTGCGCATTACCCGGAACTGCTTGCGAATCTGGTAATCCCGGATTGCTTTTTCACTCAGCAAGTTATGATCACTCAACAGGGAGTACACTTCGTCGCTAATCAGTCCGGAGAGCGGGTTGGCTGTGGTGGTCATTTCATACATAAGGCAAACGCTTCAGTTATCCACAAAAAAGGCTTGGGGCGCAATGATCCGGATAAACCCACGCCCGCTACGTATGCGAGTCTAAGAATACCACTATGCCCCCCCCCGACCAAGCAGAAAGCCGCTGAACGGTCGTGGGAGCCGGGTCAACGGTTTGTACATGGAGTGAATTGTGCCCTACCTGAACGGTGCCGCCTGCTCCGGCTGGCCCCAGGCTTCATATGCAAGGCGCGCAACGGGTGGTGGATGCGGGTCAGAGATCATTATACATGATGCCTTCGTAAAACGAATATTCGATCCCTCTGTCTGATCTTCACCCCTTTGTTGATGCGACGCACACCTTTCCCTTTGGCCACCCTCGGCTGGACCGGACTCTTCCTCCTGGGTGGACTGTGCATCGTGCCCCCGGCCACAGCCCAATCAACCGATTGGACACCGCTGCTGCGGCAGGATGGTGTGGCTTTCGATTTTATCCTGCATCGCTACGGAGACGGAGACAACGACGGCGTGGTCGTCCGCCTCATCAATACCAACACATACGCCGTGGACTATCGGTTCAAGATGATTTTCAAGACCGAAGACCAAGTACATATCTCACCAGCAGTTGAAGGTCGGCTAAAGCCGGGTGAGGTACGCACGGGCGATTCCGCAGGATTATGGTGGATTCCCTTCAAGGACGGCACAGCGATTCTGGAGGTGGGCATGAAAGGGTTTAAGGTGATGCCTTCCGCGCCAGATAACGGATCGTCGCCCGGTTGATGCGGACCAGGGTCTTGAGGTGCCTTTTCGGGAAAAAGCGTTTGAGTTGCCACATCTTCCAGGCCTCACGGGGGAAGAGGATGTAGACCTTACGCTTTCCAGCCGCCTCAAGCACGTGTGCGGCTACTTCAGCGGCGGTGTGTTTGGATTTACGCAACAGCCGCTCGGTAATGGCCCGCTCGACCTCGGTACTGCGCTGGGCCTTGCCGATGTTGGTCTGAAAAAACGTCGGCATCACCACAGACACGTCGACCCCGGCCTCCCTCAACTCGCCATAGAGGGTTTCAGAAAGCGCCAGAACCCCGGCTTTGGTAGCATTGTACGAGGCCATGCGTGGACCTGCGGCAAACGCGGCAGCGCTGGCTACGTTGATCAAATGCCCCGCCCCGGCTTCCTTCATGGCCGGAATAAACAGCCGACACCCGTGCACCACCCCCATCAGGTTGACACCGATGATGGCTTCCCAGTCCGCCACCGACGTTTCTTCCATTGCCCCGGCCACAGCAATACCTGCATTGTTGATAACCACATCAATACCCCCCGTAGCTGCCAAAAATTGCGAAGCTGCTGCTTCAAAAGCCCCAGCATCAGCCACATCGAACGCAAACGAATGCACCTGTACCCCGGCCGCCTCCAACCGCTCGGCCACCGCTGATAGTACCTCTCCGTTCAGATCAGCCAGACCGAGGGCCCAGCCTTCGGCTGCGAGGTGTTCGGCCAGGGCGAGGCCGAAGCCAGAGGCCGCACCGGTGATGAACGCACGTTTTTGAGGGTAGCGGGAGGAGAGAGACATAAGTTTGGGGTTGGGATAGTACGGGCGCGAGTACCATGGTATAATCGCTTAGACATACTCGCTGGTTGTATAATTGTCGATGGTCAATGGCCGATTGTCAATGGTCAACGGGATCCATTCATTGACAATTGACAATCGACAATTGACCATTCCCTGTAACCTTTCTCACTGCTAGCCCGTACGGAACCACAACCCCCTTCTTCTTGTGACTCAGACCAGAACTCCCCATGCGTACCGCTCTGCTCCTGACGCTCTGCCTCGCTCTGGCCCTTCCGGCGATGGCCCAAACCAAAATGATCAGCGATACGGTATCCCTTGATGCCGAAGGCAAGGTGTCTGTCGATACCTATAAAGGCAGTATCACCGTGACTACCTGGGACCGCGATGAAGTGGAATTCGAGGTGCGTATCGAAGCCGATGAAGACGAAGAACTTGTGGAACATGTAGAAATCAACGTGGACCACTCCCGGCGGGCCCTTCGGCTCAAAACCGATTATGAAGAGGCCAAGCGGCAACGCAAAAAATTATGGTTCGGGCGGAACAACTTGAGCCTGCCCTATGCCCATTATACCATCAAAATGCCACGCACGGCCCGGCTGGACATTGATGATTACAAATCGACCATTTCAATCACCAACGTCGGGGCCGATGTGTCTATCGACAGCTACAAGGGCGGGATGACCCTGAACGATATCCAGGGCCACGTCCACATCGATACCTACAAGGGTGAGGTACAGATTGACCAACTCGATGGCGCCCTTAGCCTCGACACCTACAAAGGCACCATCGATGTTACCCTGACCGACCTCAGCGACGACACCGAAATTGAAACCTACAAAGGCCGCGTCACGCTCACGCTGGAAAAACAAGCCGGCTTCAACCTGGATGCCGACCTCGGCCGCCGCGGTCGACTCAATGCCGACTTTGACCTGGACCCCCTCAAACGGCGCGACAACCAGTACGCCGGAACGGTAAACGGCGGTGGCCCGCGCCTCAGCCTCGAAACCCACTCCGGCCGGTTCAAGCTGGACGTGCAATAGATGGTAGATTCACAACGGATTAACACCCCGATTCCTATTTTTCAAGTGACCGGTATGCTTCAGGCATGGCGGTCACTTTCTTTTTATTCGAACCCTCCAGAACACTGACCATAGATCCATGCAACGTACCCTTGCGATTCTCAAACCCGACTGCGTCCGTAAAAACCTCATTGGCGAAGTCATCCGCCGCATCCAGGCGGCCGGCTTTAGCGTGCGCGCCATGAAAATGGTGACCCTGTCGAAAAAAGAAGCGGAAGGCTTTTATGCCGTGCACCAGGGACGGCCCTTCTTCGAGGAACTGACCACGTTCATGTCCAGCGGCCCCTGTGTGCCCATCGTGCTGGAAAAAGAAAACGCCGTGGCCGACTTCCGCACCCTCATCGGCGCGACCAACCCGGCTGAAGCTGCCGAAGGCACCATCCGTAAAGCCTTTGCCGACTCGGTAGGCGAAAACATCGTGCACGGCTCGGACTCCGAAGAAAACGGCAAACTCGAAGCCGCCTACTTCCACCCCGAACACATCATCATTGCCAACTCCTGACCCAAGGATAGTCACCGGGCTTGTACGGCCTTGATGAGATCGGCCAATACCCCGGAGGCGGTAACGTCCACCCCGGCTCCGGGGCCCCGGATAACCAGCGGCGCGGTGAGGTACCGTTCGGTGGTGAACGCGATCATGTTGTCGGTTTCGGCCAACCCGTGAAATGGAGAAGATGACCCAACGGTGCGTACACCCGCCTGAAGTTTGCCATCCTGCACGGAACCCAGGTACATCAGCTTTTCGCCGCTGGCACGATGGGCTTCGATGCGCGCCTGCCAGTGGGCATCGGTTTCGTGCAACCGCTCCATAAATTCATCCACCGGTACATCTTCCAGGAACGCCGGGACCAGCGACTCGACCTCCACATCCTCCGGTTCAGCCGGGAGGCCCATTTCGCGGGCCAGGATCAACAGCTTGCGCGCCACGTCCAGCCCTACGAGGTCCTCGCGCGGGTCCGGCTCTGTATAGCCATTGTCAAAGGCCAGGTGTACCGCCTCCGAGAAGGTGGTGCCCATCTGCATGTGATTGAATACAAACGCCAGGGTCCCAGACAACAACCCCTCAATCCGGATCACTTCATCGCCGGTCTGAATCAGGTCGCGCAGCGTTGAAATGACAGGCAAACCCGCCCCCACAGTGGCTTCATAGTGATAGGGAATTTGCCGCAGACGGGCGGTGTTGTGGAGCCGAAGGTAAAAGGACAGTGCGCCGGTATTGGCACGTTTGTTGGGTGTCACGACGGCCACCCCGGCTTCCAGCAACTGGGTATACCGCTCGGCAACATCGTCCGATGCTGTAGCATCCACGACCACCAGCCGTTCGAGTTGGGAAGTCGTGAGGCAGGTGATGAGCACATCCAGATCCAGGTCCTGCCCCTCAGCCAGGCGATCCTCCGCTTCATCAAGTGGGATACCTTCAGCCGCCCACAACATGTGGCGCGAATTGGCCAACCCGACCAACCGCAGGTGCAGATTGCGACGTTCTTCGAGGGCCGGGCCGTGTTGTTGTATTTGTTCAAGCAGGGCCATCCCTACACCACCGGCACCCAGCAAGAAAACCTGGGCCTGATTGCGGTTTAGCACCAGGGAATCGTGTAACGCATTGAGGGCAGCCGTGCGATCCGACTCCAGCACCACCGCCGAGATATTGCGTTCCGAGGCCCCCTGTGCGATGGCTAAAACATTGATGCCCGCACGCCCCAGCGTCGTAAACATGCGCCCGGCCAGCCCCGGCTGGTACCGCATGTGCTCCCCAACCGCACACAGCACCGCCACCTCACTCTGGGCCAACACCCGGCCGATGTCTCCCCGGCCAATTTCGAGGGCAAACGCCTCTTCCAGTACCCGAATGGCTGTTTCATGCCCATCTGCTTGAATTACTATGCAGATGCTCTGTTCGCTGGAGGCCTGCGAAATCATCAACACATTGATGTTGGCCTGTGCCAATGCCCCGAATGCCCGAGCGGCAATACCGGGCACACCCAACATGCCGGCACCTTCCAGAATCAGGACGGCTGCACCCGTTACAGCAGTGACGGCCTTGACCGGCGAGCCACCGGATCCGGTTTCATGCGTGATGAGGGTACCGGGGGCCTCAGCATTGAGGGTGTTTTTGATGACCAGCGGAATGCCCCGCTTTTGCAAGGGGCGCATGGTCCGCGGGTGCAACACCTTGGCCCCGAAATAGGCCAATTCGCCCGCTTCGAGATAGCTGATCTGCGTCAGCGGAAAAGCATGGGGTACGATGCGTGGGTCGGCGGAGAGAACGCCGTCCACATCGGTCCAGATTTCGACCACATCGGCATCGAGTGCACCAGCTAAAAGGGTTGCGGTATAGTCACTCCCTGAACGCCCAAGGGTGGTAATCACGCGCTCTGCGGTGGAACCAATAAAGCCGGTGACGACGGCAATTTCATCTACCGGTAATTCAGCGAAGGTTTCCTGGACGAGCGCATCGGTGGTGTCAAAATCAACGTTGGCTTCGCCGAACGCGTTATCGGTACGAATGAATTGCGAGGCATCAAAGGCGCGGGCCTTAAGCCCCGCTGCACGAAAGGCGGCAGCCACCAAAGGAGCCGTTGTGCGCTCACCCATCGACAGGATCGTATCCCGAAGACGCGGAGAGCATTCCCGGATCAGGTAGACCCCATCCAGGAGTTCCATCAGGTCGGTCCATCGGGCATCCAGTTGTTGATGCAGGGCCAACCGCTCCCGGGGCTGGGCTAATGTGTCCAGTACCTCGGCATACCGTTCCCGGATCTCATCCACGATTTCCGTGCGCTGGGCCGAGCGGGCCAACGCCACATCAATCGCCCCGATCAACGTATCGGTAATGCCACCAAGGGCGGAGACCACCACCACGCGCCGAACATCCTGGGGCTTTTGAGCCACCAACGCTACGACGTGCCGGATACGGTCGGCCGTCGAGACCGATGTACCGCCAAATTTGAATACATGAAAAGGGTACAGCGTGGGTTCCATAAGGGGTTAACAAAAGGTGCGCAAAAATATCGGGGATGCCTCGTGTGCCCGAAGATACCGTTTTTTGCCACCCAGTTGAAACCACCAACAGCAACCCCACCCATCAATTCAAACGGAATTGCAAAAGGCCGTGCGCCCCAGGATGCCGAACGCCCGTTACAAAAAGCGTTGAGCCTGCGCCGCCAACTCCACCTTCCCCCGCACCCCGATCTGGCCGAGAGCATGCACGCTTTGGGTTGGTATTACTTCTGGCTACCCACCCAACGGGATTCGTCGATCTACTACTTCCGCAAGGCCACCGAAATGCGCAGGACCCTGTATGGGGATACCCATGCCGACGCACGGCTCGCCAATTACCCCAATCCTTTCCAAACCGCTACCACCATCACCTATCACCTGCCTGACCCCGCCGAAGTGAACGTATCCGTGTACAACCTCTTCGGGCAACGGGTCGCGACGCTCGTCGAGGGTATACAATCGGCCGGGGAACACCGTGTAACCTGGGGTGGCACAGACTGGACCGGTACCCTCCTGGCGAGTGGTCCCTATTTTTACCGGCTCCAAACGGCCGGTTTAGCGCAGATCAGAAAGCTCCTCCTGATCCGATAAAACGAGGATAGCCTAAAAAAATGGTCCCGGCATCTTGCGATACCGGGACCCCACCGAGTCGAGAGAAATGCCAGACTTGAAAGTGCGATGAGAGAATGGCGTGTGTTTGTTGTCCACTACCAACAATAAGGTACATCGGTGCACTACCAGAGATGTTACCAACTTGTGACCAATTCAAAGTGATCGTTTAAAACTACCTCAGCACCAGACTGACCACCCTGCCGACCTCTTCAAGCCATACCCGGACGGCCTAAGTGAACTACTCGGTACTTCGATCCAGACGCGGATCCTCAGCACTGGCAAACTGATAGCCGAGCAGGGTACAGGCCGTAAGCAGGAGCAGCCAGAAATTGATCGGCATCCCGACGATGATCTGCATCAGCAATACCAGCACACAAACCGCTGCAAGGACCCCGGCACCGACCTGGATCCACACCGGGGTCTGTCGGTCCTGCATGTACAATTCGATGAGCACCTGCCGATGAGAAGATGTGCGCGACGTGCCGTTTCGCATGGTCGGTCTCTGGTGAGAGGGGATAAAGGGAGGATGAGGCACAAGGTATCCCTTCTCTCTCCAACCGTCGTTATCAAGGTGTTACGCTTTTTTCACGGTTGTATGACGTGAGACGCACGTCAATACGCCCGAACGTATGTGAGGTACCCGGCATCAAAGGGCACATCCGCAAGGTCGAAATCCCGGAAGAACGGCTCGGCATCTCCCGTGTTGCCAGCAATGAGCATCTCGAATTGATCGGGCGAGATCGGCAACAAGCCTATGCGGCCAAGGGTATGCACGATGGGCCGGACCATCCAGATGGGTTGCCTGAGTTTCGGTTTGGAGCCCAGCCCGAGGCCGGCTGTGATGCGGTCCAAAATTTCGATGTAGGGATAGGCCGTCCGGCCACCGGCAAAGTAGATCTGTCCATTCGCTGCTTCCAGCGTGAGGGCCTGCACGAAGGCTTCGGCCAGGACCTCAACGGCAATGGGTTGCATCCCGTACTGCCCATCACCAAAGACCGGCAACACCGGAAACGGCTTGATGAGCGTCCCGGCTAGTTGTACCGCAAACTCCGGCCGGTCCGGCCCCGGATCCCCGAAAATGAGGGAGGGCCGGAAGATGGTCCAATGGGCGAAGCCCGCCTGCTGCACATGTTGCTCGGCCTGCCATTTACTGGTTTGATAGGCCGAGATGCCATCCGGTTTGGCCCCGTTGGCACTCATGTGGATAAACCGGTCGATGCCCGCGGCTTTGGCCTGATCAACCACGAACCGGGTTCCGTGGTCATGCACGGCCTCAAACGTGATGCCCTTCCCCCGGCGCTCCTCAATGATGCCCACCAGATGAACCACAGCATCACACCCCGCCATATCGACCGGGGTATCATCGGTGATGTTGCCGTGGGTGACTTCCACCCGGTCGTCCCGAATATCCAGCTTCTCCTCCGAACCGGGCCGCACGAGGCACCGCACGGTATGGCAGTGATCCAAGAGCGCCTTGAGGATGTAGGACCCGACGAAGCCGGTCCCGCCGGTCAGAAATACATGCATGATTGGGGATCGCTAATTAAAGCCCGAGGGTAAGTCGTACATACGGGCCGGCCATACTGAATTCGGGGCCGTCGTCCACACTTCGGCCGCCAAAATCGCCGATCTGCTCCCGCCACTTGAACCCGAAAGGATTGTACCGGTACCCGGCCCGCACTCCCAGAATCCACCCGACTTCGTCAAACTCAGGATCAAAACGCAGCGCGAAGTCGATCTGTAGCGCCGCATCCAGCAAGGCATTATAGCGCGTAAGCTGTGTGCCCCGACCAGGACCAGCTAAAACCTCTTCAAAATTCGATTCAACGGGGATTTGAATGCTAAGTCTGGTTTTTTCATACCCTACCCCCACCGTCGGTGCGATGACCAGCCGGTTGTGCCCTGCCCGAATCAAGCCATAGTTCACATCAAAGATGACTTGTGTAGCGGACAGCCGGGTTTCCACCCCTATCCCAGTACCTCGAACCTCATCAGTATCACGCCCCAGGTACTGCACATCCCATCCCACGCGCCACTTGGTTGAGCCAATACGCATTCCAAAACCAAAGCTGTAGTAATCTTCAGGCGGTATGCCATAAAAAAATGACTCACTCTGATTGAGCAAGGATGCCAGCGGCTCTACATCCACCCGGCTATATCCGCCCGAGAAATAGACGGTCGAGAAGCTCTGTGCCGAGACCAGAGCCGGCACGAAACCTATCAACCCGGCTATAAGAAGCCATCTTCCTGCTTTACTGCTATATAATTGCATACAACATTTATGATTAGCTGCATGATTGGGGCCAAATTCACGCAACACGCAACACGCACCGCCGATACCCGGCACCCCCTTCACCCTCCGCCCTAACGCCGAAAATAGAGCGGGGTTCGGAACGAATGGCGGGAAAACGAATTGTAAGCCCGTGCCCATCTAACCCTTAACACTCTGATTTTGATTTTTGTGATGCGCGTCGTGCTTGTGATTTGTTTAGGGTTTGGCCTGTTTGGGACAGCGTGGGCGCAGCCCACCGACCTGTCTAGTTTTCTGTTTCTACGCATGGAGCCCTCCGCCCGTGCCTCAGCATTGGGTGGTTCCTTTGCCGGGGTCTATGGCGATGACGTTAACGCCTTCTTCTACAACCCGGCCACGCTCAACGAGACCATGCACGGGGCGCTCTCCGTCTCCTACCTGAATCACCTGAGCGACCTCAACGCAGGCTTTATTTCCTATGGCCGAACGGTCGGCACCCTGGGCACCGTGGGCGGTGGACTTCGCTTCCTGAACTACGGCTCCTTTGAACGCGCTGATGAAAACGGCGTACGGGACGGCACCACGTTCGGTGCATCCGATGTGGCCCTGACCGTCGGGTTGGCCCGTGCGTACAACGACCGTATCCGGTACGGCGTGAACCTGCACACCATCTTTTCCAGCCTCGACAGCTACGGGGCCGGGGCCCTCGCGCTCGATGCGGGTGTGATTGCGCTGGTGCCAAGCCAGCAGATTGCAGCCGGGCTCTCGATTCACAACATCGGCACGGTGTTCAGTTCTTTGGGGGATACCACAGACGAACTGCCACTGGATGTACGCCTCGGCGTATCAAAACGCCTGACCCACCTCCCGCTGATGATTTCGGTGATGGGCTACAACCTGCATAACTACGGTGATGAATCCTTTGCCCAGGAAGCCTTGCGCCACATCACCTTCGGGGCCGAGTTCTTGTTTAGCGAGGCGTTTAATGTGCGATTTGGATATAACCACCGTCGGCATGAAGAACTCAAAACGGACAGTCGGCTGGACCTGGCTGGGGTAGGGCTTGGCTTTGGCCTAAAAATCACCCGGTTCCGATTTGATTATGCCTACAACTCCTGGTCGGCGCTGGGCGGCTTGCATCAACTGACCCTGCGCACCATTTTGTAATTCAGGCTCCAGTCTTGCCGCCGTGGCCCGTAGAGTTGGCGGCTCATCGTGATTTTTCGTACCTTCATGACCTCGTCCCACCGGCGCCTCCTGGTGCATCCCCCAAGATTCGAAACGTAATTCCTTGATTTAGCGTTATTAGCGTTTGTCCGATAATTCTGCCTAACACCGCCACCCAAGCTGCTTCAGACGGAACTTCATGCCACACCCTGATGCGCCCCAACCCGGCACCCGATTCGAGACCGACTTTCGCTTGATTCGGGAGGCTCGGCACCTGACGATTGATCAGGTGCACCGCCGCACCATGCTCCAGCCGGAAACCCTGGAGGCCTTCGAGAATACCGGCTTGCTCAACAATCCCGTCTTTGCCAACAATACCTACCGGCGGGCCTTCGTCAAGAATTATGCCCAGGCGGTTGGGGTCAGGCCGGATGATGCCCTGCACGGACTCGATGAAGCCATTGCAGGTACGTACAAGGGGTCGCTGGCCGCCAAATACCTGAACATCGAGCCCGCAACCGTCTCGGCCACCGTTTCAACCGACAGCGCACATGAACATCGGGAAGAACCCCAGGCCGAGTGGGGCGCTGAACTGTTTGCAGAATCCATGACAGACGAGGCTCCCGTTGATAGACCTGAGCCAGAAGCCCCGCCCGAACCCGTTCTGAACTTTGACCCAGAGGCCACCACACCGATCTACGAACCCCCTATTCTCCCCCAGGCCGGCACGTCGTCACCGTCAGATCCTTCTCCATACGCTCCTCCTGAGATGCGCCAGCAATCAGGTGATACCCCCCAATACTACGACTCGCCGGACTTGAATGCGGCTCCACCGGCCCAGGAAAGTGCGCCCCCACCAGAACCGGAGCCTGCCGAACCGCCGCGCTACTATGAGCCGCCGGACCTGGAAGCAACGGCCCCCATCATGGCCCCTCGGGTTGCGCCCTCTACTGCCGCAGCAGGCCAGGGCCGGCATTTTGAGCCGCCACCTCTGGAAGGGTTGGCTAAACGGGCGGATACCCAAAAACGGATATGGCGGCTGCTCGGCCTGGCCGTGAGTGCCATCGTGGTGATTGGACTGTTGGGCCTGGCCTGGATGTATTGGACCCCATCGGGGGCGGATACCGGCTCGGCCCTTGATGATGTTCCCCTCGTCGGTGTATCCCCAGACGATTTACCCAAACGGTTTTCCGGGTTCATCCGGCCGGCATCGGGCGAAGAGCAATTTGTCTCGCTCCGCATCCGGTCTACCGATGCCATCCAAAACACCTTCGATTACACCCTCTGGACCGTCGATGCCGGGAAGATGTTTTCCCAGGAAGGCATCGGCGAATTTAATGATGCCCGCGACCGCCTCAGACTGTCGGCAGAACACGGCTGGGGCGGGATATTTAAGGCCAGAGACGGAACGTTTGTTCTTCGATCACTCGGCGAAAACGCCACATCACAATGGGAACTCAAGGGAGGTTGATATGCGAAACCTGCTGATTGCAACAGTTTTACTCTATTTGGCCGGCTGTGAGGGCACCTGCTCTCCCGGACGCCTGGCGGCACTGGAAAAAGAGAACACGGAGCTGGTCCAGAGCTTTGAAAAAGCCACCCGGATCATCGACGAGGTCCAGCAAAACCTGGCCCGTATAGAAGAACGGGAAGGCATCATCGACCGGCTCTCTCTTGAAGCCGAGCAAGGCACTTCCTCACAGGATATCGAAGCCCAGATCCAGACCAGCCTGTCGGCCATCGATACCTACCTGGATGAAAACCGCAACAAGCTGGACGAGCTGACGGCCCAGGTGGAATCCTCCGGTACTGAAGTGCAGGGCCTCAAACGACTCGTGACCAACCTCCGGCGCGATGTCAACAAGAAAGAAGAACAGATCACCTCCCTGAAAACACAAAATCGACAGCTTGCCACCGCTGTAGCCAATCTGGAAACCGAGGTCACGAAACAGACCGAGGTCATCCAGACACAAGACCAGAAAATTCAGGTGCAAGACTCCACCATCGTGCAGCAAGAAGCTGAACTGGATGAAAAAGCCCGTGCCATCGAAGCCCAGGAAGAGGCGGCTCGTACAGCCTTTTTCATCGTGGACTCCAAAGACGGCCTGAAACAAAAAGGCATCGTGACGGAAAGCGGCGGATTCCTTGGCATCGGCAAAGACCTTAAAATTGCAAACCTGAACGAAGCCCTCTTTAGCCCTATCGCCAAATCACAAGAGTGGATTCAGTTGGGCAACGATGTGAAGGACATCGAAATCGTATCCCCGCACAAGGCGTTCAAAGACCTGTATGCGGTTGAGAAGTTCGACAACGCCGTCGCCATCCACCTGACCAACCCGGCCCAATTCTGGTCGATTTCGGAATACCTCGTCATTCGGACGAAATAAGCGGGGATACGCCTCTTACCAGGGCACGCGAAACAGAGACACTCCCAATCGAGGGAGGCCCCCCAGATGCTTGCGTAAAATGGTCAATGGTCAATGGCCGATTGTCAATGGTCAATTTAGCTTCTCATTGACAATTGACAATTGACCATTGGCAATTGACCATTCATCTCCCGTACCGTATAGCATATACCTGTACAGAACCTCAACGATAATTCCCCACTACCATGAACGCTCCTTCCCGCTGGGTCCTGCCGGTTCTTCTGACTGGCCTGTTGAGTGCATGCGCCCCCGAACCCCCCTCAGACGACCTGAGCAAGGACCCCTCCATGGCCGATGCCAACGCCATCAGCCAACAATTGGCGGCCTATGCCCCCGTACCGCTCACCACAGACATGAGCGCCCTGACCGACAACGAGCGAGAAATGATCCCGCTCCTGATTGATGCGGCCGACCTCATGAACGGCCTCTTCTGGATGCAAGCCTACGGCGAAAAAGAACTGCTGATGGGCCAGGTGACCGACGCGGACACCCGCCAACTCCTCGAAATCAACTACGGCCCCTGGAACCGCCTGGCCGACAATGCCCCCTTCCTGGACGGCATCGGGGCAAAATCTCCCGGCTCCAACCTCTACCCGGCCGACATGACCAAAGCGGAGTTTGAAGCTACTATCGCAGACAGCCCCACCCGCGCTGAACAGTTCAAAAGCCTCTACACCCTCATCCGGCGAGACACCAACGGAGACCTGAAGGCTGTGCCCTACCATGAAGCCTTCGCGACCTCCCTCAAAGCCGCCGCCGAAAAACTGACCGCCGCCGCGGAACTGGCTGAAGATCCGGACCTCAAAAACTACCTGACCCTCCGGGCCGAAGCCCTGACTACCGACAACTACCAACCCAGCGACCTCGCGTGGATGGATATGAAATCCAATACGCTGGATATCGTCATTGGGGCCATCGAGACCTACGAGGACCAGTTGTACGGCTACAAGGCTGCTTACGAAGGGTATGTGCTGGTCAAAGACAAAGCCTGGAGCGAACGCCTCGCCAAATATGCCTCCATGCTCCCCGGCTTGCAAGCCGGACTGCCCGTGCCGGACGAATACAAAAAGGAACTCCCCGGCACGGATTCAGACCTGAACGCCTACGATGTGGTCTACTATGCCGGGGATTGCAACGCCGGCTCCAAAACCATCGCCATCAACCTGCCCAACGACGAGCAAGTCCAGCAGTCCAAAGGTACCCGGCGGCTCCAACTCAAAAACGCGATGCAGGCCAAGTTCGATAAAATCCTGGTCGATATCGCTAACCTGCTCATTGCCGAAGACCAGCGCAAGCACGTGACCTTTGATGCGTTCTTCGGCAACACCATGTTCCACGAAGTGGCCCACGGCCTCGGCATCAAGGAAACCCTGGACGGCAGTTCGACCGTCCGCCAGGCCCTCCAGGAACAAGCCTCGGCCCTCGAAGAAGGCAAAGCCGATGTGCTGGGCCTGTATATGGTCACCAAACTGCACGAACAAGGCGAACTCGGCGATGCCGACCTGATGGACAACTACGTCACCTTCCTCGCCAGCATCTTCCGGTCGATTCGCTTTGGCGCAGCCAGTGCCCACGGACGGGCCAACCTGTTGCGGTTCAACTTCTTCCAGGAAATGGAAGCCTTCTCCCGCGATGAAGAAACCGGTACTTACCGCATCGACTTCGACAAGATGCAGGCCGCCAGCAATGCCCTCTCTGAACGCATCCTGCGCTTCCAGGGCGATGGGGACTATGAAGGCGTCAAGGCGTTCGTCGGCCAATACGGCCAGATGAGCAACGGCCTACAGACCGACCTTGACCGCCTCGCCGAAGCCGGCATCCCCGTGGATATTGTGTTCGAGCAGGGAATGGGCGTACTGAATTAACGTTCTACGTTCTACGTTTCTTCTGCTCCGATGCCGCACGGTAATTCCTGATATGGCTGGGTCCAGCCTGCATTAAGGATCAACCGCGACATCAAAACCTGAGAAACGTAGAACGTCGCACGTAGAACGTCGCACGTAGAACGTCGCACGTAGAACGTCGCACGTAGAACGTCCCTACTGTACCACAACCATCTTACGCAGGGCGCTAAACCCACCGGCTTCCATCCGAGCGAAGAAGATGCCGCTTTGCAGGGTGCGAGGCTGCCAGGAGAGGATATGGCGGCCAGCTTGTTGGGGACCGTCTACGAGGCGTTCGATTTCACGGCCACGCACATCATAAATGATCATACGGACGTGCTCCGGCTGCGGTAACGTGTAGGTAAGCGTGGTCGTTGACCGGAAGGGGTTCGGGTAATTTTGTGCCAGGGCGAAGACCTCGGGGGGATTGGCTTCGTTGGCAACGTTCGTCACCGTACGGAAGTGTCGCACGGTAGACCAAGTCGTTCCCCCGGCATTTTGGGCCTGTACGCGCCAGTAATAATCGGTGGCAAACGTCAACTCGACCGCCTGAAACACCGTATCGCTTAACCCCACTTGAAACAGAGATGCCGTGAAATCGGGTGCGGTAGACACTTCCAGCTGATAAGATGCGGCCAGGGGCGCAGAGCGCCATTCGAACCGGGGGCGCGTTTCTACATCGGCGGCACTATCGGCCGGGGCAATGAGGATGGGCGCAGCAGGGGGCTGTTCGGACGTAGAGAAGGACCAGGTCTCCGACCAGTTGAACGGCCCGGCATTCGAAGCCCGCACCCGCCAGTAATACATGGTGTTCGGGTTCAGGTCTGTGACAGCATGGGCCGTATCCGCAAGGGCCAGCACGTCAACCAGAGGCTCATTCAGGGTGCGCTGTGTACCCACCTGCACGTGATAGGTCTCGGCACCATCTACCCTACCCCAGATCAACAGGGCGTTAATACCCTGCACCACGTTTTCATCGGCCGGAGTCGAGGGTTGAACGCGGGTTGGGCCACCGGCCAGGGTGACAAATTGCCGAGCCTCGGACCACGGCGCAATCCCGAAAGCATTCCGTGCCTGAACACGCCAATGATACAGGGTGCCATAGGCCAAAGTCGGAACGTCGTAGGCCGTACCGCTTATGTTCTCGGCATCCACCACCAACTCCGAAAAATCAGCCGAGGTGCTAACCTGCAATGCATAGCTGGTCGCTTCGGCGGCGGTAGTCCAGGTCAGGGTTGGTGCTACAGCCACACTGGTTGCCCCGGACGCTGGGCGGTCAAGCACCACACGAACCGGAAGCCCTGAAGCCGTCGTAAACCGGCGGCTGCTTGACCAGTTGTTGGTCCCCGCATTCGAGGCCAAGACCCGCCAATAATACTGGGTATTCGGTGACAGTCCGGAGGCTTGGTATTGGGTCGCCGCGATGCCCGCTGCATCCACCACAGCCGAGGAAAAATTGGCCTGGGTGGATACCTGAACCTGATAGGTGCCTGCTCCGTTCACGGCTTCCCATTCCAGGGTTGGGCTCAGAGGTATACCTGTAGCCTCATCGGCGGGAGAGGAAAGCATCACTTGTGCATCACCCCCGCGCATCGTTACGAAACGCCAGACCTCAGACCACGGGGCCCCCCCAAAAGCATTGACGGCCTGTACCCGCCAGTAGTAGGTGGTGCCATGATCCAGTTGCGTCACCTGATGCCGAGGTTCCGTCAGGCCGGGGGCACGTCGAACCGTGTTGTTAAATTCAGAATCTGTAGCCATTTCGACGGTGTAACTGGCCGCGTTCTCAATGGCCTCCCACTCCAGGAACAATGCCGTAGGCTGGTTGGGCACACCGGCTTCGGGACGGTTGAGGACCACACGGGCCGGAACACCCGAGGCCGTTGTGAAATGACGGCTACTCGACCAATTGTTCACGCCGGCATTCGAGGCCAGCACGCGCCAGTAATAGGTGGTTAACGGGTCGAGGCCCGTGAGTGGGTAGGACGTATCGGTCAGGTCGGTCACATCCACCACATCGGCTACACTAAAGTTGGACCGCGTAGACACCTCCAGGGTATAGGTGCTTGCGCCTGCTACGGGCTGCCAGACCAGATCGACCTCCAGGGCTTGTTGCATCGCGCCGTCAGCGGGTGCGACGGGAACCACACGGGTTGAACCCCCAGGTTGGGTCGAGAACCGATAAATGGGCGACCAGATGGACAGGCCGATCGACGTGCGGGCCAGAACCCGCCAGTAAAACGTGGTGCCGAATTGAAGGCCGTTTACGGCATACGCCTGCACATCCAGTTCGTCAATGTCGATGACGGGCGCGGCAAAATCGGGGTGCAGCGCCACTTGTAACCGGTAGGACTCCGTGTTGGGATACGGATTCCATCGCAGAGCCAGGTCCGTCTCCAGACGCGAAGCTTCATCGGTGGGCGCGGTGAGTTCCGGCGAAGCCAATTCCTCAAACGATACAATTTGGACCTGGCCCGTCCCGGGGAACCGCGTAGAGCCGATGCCACCCCGGCGTCGGTTGACCACGACCGGTCCATTGCGCTGGACCAAAAGTTCCTCCTCATCCGGCAGGCCCAGCTTGGCCCGTTCCGTCCACAAGAGGTTGTTCCAGCGCTGAAACACATACGTGGTGCCACCGGTGACCGTCCCCACCAGGATAAAATCTTCCGACACGCCTACCGAAAACCCGAACTCATCCCCTTCGCCGGCGTCGCTGGCGTTCAATTTGGCTTCCTGGACCCAATGCCCGCCCGACTTCTGGTACACATAGGCCGTACCCGCGTTGGTACCGAATTCATCATCCCGTTGCGCCCCGATGACGGCCACAGCCCCTTCCAGAGCCACCGAAGAGCCAAAGCGGTCGCCGATTCCATTGGTATCCGGCATTAGCTTGGACCGTTGCGTCCAGGTGCCCCCGCTGCCTTCAAACACATAAACCGCACCGGACCCATTGTCACTCTCCGCCGGTGCCCCGATCAATAGATGGCCCCCATCGAGGGCAACCGTTGAGCCGAACCGGTCACCGGATTTGATGTCCCCTCCCACCAGCCGTTCGCCCGGTGCCCAATCCGTTCCATTCCAGGTAAACACATAGGCGGCCCCCATTCCGGCATCCAGGGTGGCGGTGACAAGTGCCACATCCCCTTGCAACGCAACGGCGCTTCCAAACAGGGCGCCAGCGGCAGACTGCGGGGCGGTCAGTTTGACCTGTTGCACCCACTCTGAGCCGGTATGCACGAACAGGTACACTGCCCCGGCATCCGTGCCAGCATCGTCGCTACGGGGCGCGCCAATGAGGAGGTATTCACCACTTACGGCAACGGCACTCCCGAAGAGGTCGCCGTCGGTGCCGTCGGCAGCCGTTAGTTTGGCCACTTGCTCCCAGTTGCCCAGGTTTGTATCCCGAAAGATGTAGAGCGCCCCGGCCCCTTCGCCTTGCGTGTTGTCCTCCGGTGCGCCGATGTAGACAAACTCGTCATCCATCGCAATGGCGGTGCCAAAAAAATCCTCGACCTCGCCCGACGTTAATTGGGTACCCACCTGCGCGAATACGGCAGGCACACTCAGTACCAGCCACACCCCCATACACACGATCCAATGCTGAATTACCGATCCCAATGGTGTACCTTTTGACATGGATTCTGCCTTTTGTTCAAAACGAAACCTGCTATCATGCTTCCCTGTATAGGGTAAGCTGGCAACATGATGTAACGGTTCCCGGCCAAGTCTCTTGCTTTAGGCTATGCATACCAGACATACCTGAGCCTTGATCCATTCCCTCACCGGTATGATGCGCATGTCCGTCACCCTGCGGCTAAAATCAATAGACGGGCCCTTGCAATGGGGGCTTGGGGTGATCCTGAGCCTGACCATATGGGCGTGCGCCCCTACACAGGACCCGCCTGCCCCCACCCTTGACCTCCCTTCAGACACCACCTCGGCCCTGTTGGCCCCCGCCGAGACCTATATCCAGGCTGCACAATACGACAGCGCCATTGCCTATCTGCAACACGCCTATTCCACGGATGGCCGTACCCAGTGGGCCGCTTACGTTGAGGCCCTGAACCGCCTGGGTGCCGATGCCTGGGACCAGGGCGACTATACCGCCCCTACCGAACTGCTCAACCATGCCCGCACCATCGGGCAGAAATACCTGGGACCGAATCACCCGGTTGTAGGACATACGTTTCATCAGTTGGGTCGCGTTTCCAACAGCCTGGGCCACTATGCCGAAGCCCTTGGTTATCACCAACAAGCCCTCAGCATTCGGCAGGCCGCCTATGGGGAAACACACCCTGAAGTAGCCACCAGCTACAACAACCTCGGCTACACCTATGCCGACGTTGGGGATTACGACCAGGCCCTCGAACTGTACCAAAACGCCCTCCAAATCAGGCGAGCCATCTGGGGCGAGACCCACCCGGATGTAGCCGGGAGCCTCGTCAACATCGGTTTACTCTATCTGGACAAAGGCGATTATGACCGTGCCCTGGGGTACCAAACCGAAGCCCTGGACATCCGGCGGGCAACCCTGGAGGCTGAAGACCCAGAGATCGGAGCCAGCTACCTGAACGTCGGCTTGGCCTACGATTATCTGGATGATAACGAACAAGCCCTTGATTATTACAACCAGGCCCGCAACGTGCTGCAAGCAGCGCTGGGCGAAGACCATCCCTGGGTCGCCGAATGTTACAAAAACCTGGGGGCGATGTATGACAAAACGGGGGAGACCGAACAAGCCCTCGACTATTACAACCGGGCCCTCCGGATCACCCGGTCGACCTACGGCGATAACCACCCCGAGGTGGCCCAGTATTACTACAACCTAGGCATCGTACACTATCAAAATGCCGACTATGACGCGGCCCTTCGCTACTTCAACGACGGCCTGGCCATCGACCGGTCCGCACTCGGCGAAAACCATCCGTCTGTGGCCAAGACCTACCACGACATCGGCACCCTCTATTTCGACCAGGGCGATGCAGCGCAAGCCCTCACGTGGCACCGCAAGGCACTAAACCTCCGGCAAAACATCTACGGTGCCCGTGGCCCGGATCTGGCCCAGAGCTACCTGAGCATCGGCGCGGTGCATGCGGATGCCGGACGATACGAGGAGGCACTCCAGGCCTATCAACAAGCCCTCATTGCCAATGCCCCCATATTTGCAGACCCGGACCCCTCGGTCAACCCGCCCCTGGACACCGGATTCAGCGACGCCATGCTGCTCCAAGGTCTCCGTCAAAAAGCACGAATCCTGGCGCTCCGCCACAACACCCCGCAACGTACCCCTATCGACCTCGAACAAGCCGGCACGACCTATGCCCTTGCCATCGACCTGATCGACCGGATGCGAAGCGGCTACAAGGCCGAAGGCTCCAAACTGTTCCTCTCCGAAAATGCCCTCACCATTTACGAGGAAGCGATTGGTACCGCCCTTCAACAACATAACGCCACCAGAGACGAGCAGTACAAAGCCCAGGCCTGGAACTATGCCGAACGGAGCAAAGCCGGGATATTGCTTGAGGCCTTCCATGAAGCCGAAGCACGGCAACTGGCCGGCATTCCGGATACCCTGCTCGCCCTCGAACGTGAACTGCGCATCGACCTGGCATTTTACGAACAAAACCTGCCGGCCGAACAAAGCTACGGAGCCGCCGCCGACAGCGTCCAACTGGCTTTTTGGCAGGGTAAATTTTTCGACAGAAAGCAAACCTATGATGAATTAATTCAACAGTTTGAGTCTGACTATCCGGCGTATTACAACCTGAAATACCAATCCCACACCGCTACCCTGGAAGATGTTCAAACGAACCTATTGGATACGGAGACCGCACTGGTCGAATATTTCGTCGGGGATGCCCATTTGTACCTCTTTGCCGTAACAGATGAACAGGTTGAGGTACATGCAACACCCCTAGACGCAGCCTTCACATCCCAAATTAAAGCCCTCCGAACGGGCATCACGACGCAGGATTTTCCAACCTATACGGCGGCGGCTTCAGCCCTGTATCAGTCGCTTCTGGCCCCGGTGGCCTCTACCATTGATGGCAAGACCCTCCTGATCGTCCCGGCCGGCCCGTTGCACGCCATTCCGTTCGAGGCCCTGCTCACGGCTCCGTTGGATTCTACAGCCCAACCCATGGATTACCGGGTCCTCCCATACCTGATCCAGGCGCATCCCGTGACCTACGCTTATTCGGCAACCCTGCTCAGCCAGACGCTGGCGCGTCAACACACCCCGGCTTCCAAAGATTTACTGGCGTTTGCCCCGATATTTGATGACACGACCCCCGGCCCCAGCGAACGTGAAACGGGTCACTTACCGGCCTCCGGTACTGAAGTGAACCGCATTCTGGAGCAGTTTGAGACCGGCTATGGCTTTACCCAACGCTTCTTCTCCAATCCGTCGACCCGCTACCTTCAGCAGGCAGCCAACGAAGCGGCCGTCAAATCGAGTGAGGTGAGCAACTACCGATACGTTCACCTCGCCACACACGGGTTTGTGGATGCCGAGCATCCGGAACGCTCCGGCCTGGCGTTTGCCCGTGCCGACGATGACGAGGACGGTATCCTGCACCTCGGAGAGATTTATACCCTGAACCTGAATGCAGACCTCGTGGTGCTCAGTGCCTGCGAAACCGGCCTGGGCCAATTGGCAAGGGGAGAAGGAGTGATCGGATTGACGCGGGGGTTCCTGTATGCAGGTGCCTCAAACGTGCTGGTGTCTCTTTGGAAAGTGGACGATACCGCCACCGCAGATCTGATGGTAGATTTCTACAGCCGAATGCGCACGGGCACCTCCCACGCCGAGGCCATCCACCAGGCCAAACTAGGGCTTATCAGCGCACACCCCCGTTTTGCCCGGCCCTATTACTGGTCGTCCTTCGTCCTCGTGGGTCAGTAAAAACCTCACCGTTCTCCTCTCCTGGGCGCAAGTCTGTCCTTTTTTACGCATGACTTCTTAACCGCTTTTCTTTAGAGTGGTAGACAAGAAAACGCGTCATGCTACCTGGACAAAACATCTTGGTAGATTCAGGGTACATTTGTAAGACGCCATTAAACACTTGTTGGCCGATATCCATATGACACACGCCCTGAAATCAGTCGTTAAGCGGGTTGAGCAATTGCCTGAAGAGGTACAAGACCGAATTGCGGCTTTGATTGATGCTCAATTACAAGAGGTCGCCCAAGAAAACCAAGCCTTTACGCGCTTGGCGGAAGAGGGGTTTGCCCAGAACTGGGAAAATCCTGATGATGCGGCCTATGATAATTGGCAGGACATCTATGGCCTATCACAAGGGTGATGTCGTATTGGTACCCTTTCCGTTTACGGACTTGCGCACCAACAAAGTTCGGCCCACACTCGTTATTAGCACCTCGGCCTATGAAGCCGTAACGGGGAACATTGTTGTGGCGATGATTACCTCAACCACCTATACAACACCGTACGACTACCCCATATCCGATTGGAAGCATGCCCAATTACTACATCCATCGACCGTACGCATGAAATTGGCAACGCTTGACCCGCGTATCGTATTACGCAAGATCGGCCGTTTAGCCACCAAAGAAGTGGATGAGATCAATTTAAAGGTAAAGCTGCTTGTAGGAATCTAGGGCAGCCATCTTTTGATATCTCAAGAAGCGGCCTCGGCCTCTTCGAGGGCACGGGTGTCGTTGTATTTGGAGGGGCATTTGACCAGGATGTGCTCGGCCACAAAGACATCGCCGTCCATTTTGCCTTCGACGACCACCTTTTCGGCATCCTCAAAGTTCGGCGGCTTGGGGTTGTGATACCGGACCTGCCGGATCTCGCCCTTGTCGTCCTGCATGGTGAAGGTAAACAGGTTCTGGGTCCGGTCGTATTGGAAGTGATCAGCCTTTACCCATTCCCCGACCACGTGGGCACGTGAGCCACTGTCGCGCGCTTCTTCAAAATCCATGTAGCCGCCCACCTGCTCGCCAAAGCTCATGAACAGCATGGAAGTAAAGCCAACAATTAAAAGCAGGCCAATGATGGTCTTGGGTTTCATAGGATCAGAAGCGGTAAGGCCGTGTCTGGAAATTCAGCGCGTCGGTGAGCACAAGGACTGATTCATCCTCACAAGGCGCTTGAGAAGTTCAATGCTGTGGCATTGGACGCCGAAAGCAACGCTGTGAGGATGAATGCAGGACTGTGCGCAACCAGCGATGGTATTTTTAGACATGGCCGGTTAGTCAAGGTCTTCAAGCGGGAGTGCGTCTACACGCTGTTCTAACTGTTTGATGCGCCGTTCGTTTCGGAACAGAACGATCAGGATGCCGAACCAGATGATGAGGACGACGGCGAGAACGACGTACAGTTTGTCTTCTGCCAGCATGGTGCGTTCGAATGCTGAGGTTGCCGCAATTTCCTGGGCGGCCCATAGGGAATCGTAGGCGGTCTGTCCGCCTTGCAGGGCTACGGAGTCTTGTGCGGTAACAGGATAAACGGTCATGAGGGTCAGGCCAGAGGTTCGCCGTCCAAACGGTATTCGATGGCACGAAGCCGGACGCGCTGGTTGTAGATCCACCAGAACAGCCCGATGAAACACAGGATGGCCGGATAAAACACCAGCCGCATGATCGGGTGGGTGATTTCGTCGAAGGCCGGGTTGCCTTCAGCACCGGGGTGCAGGCTCTGGAACTGCCGGGGCAGCACGTACAGTAAAAATGGCACCGTGGCAAAGGCAAACAGGTTATAGGCTGCCGCCACCCGTGCCCGTCGATGGGGTTCATCCATGCCTGAGCGCAATACAAAATACGCCCCATAGATGAGCAGTTGCACCGCAGCCATGATCTGCTTGGGATCGTTGTTCCACCACTTTCCGGTGCCCGTGTACCACGTAAACCGTGCCCACATCATCCCCGTCACCAGCCCGAAAATCCCGAAGCACACCCCCACCCACGCGGCTTGCTCCGCCCGAACGTCCCGAATCAATTCCTTCGACCCCAGGTACCGGGCCGAATGATAGGCCGAGACCAGCGCGGCCCCCATCAGGGTAAACCACATCGGCACGTGGAAATACAGGTTACGGGCCGTGTGTTCGAGAATGTTGATTTTGGGGATCTTCAGCAGAAACGCGCCCAGAATCACCCCCGTCATCGCAATGGCAATGCCAATCTTGATGCCCGGATGGGCCTTTGGAGTCGATGCGGTTTTAGCGTTCACGAGGCTTCCCAAACATAATCGAATAGCAAGACGGAGGCTGTAATAACGGTACCGGCAAACCCGATCAGGGTAAACAATTCGGCAGAAACGGTACTCCACTGGCCGGCATTGAGGGCTTCCTGCGTGCCGCGAACGACGGAGAGCAACAGGGGCACCAAAATCGGAAAAAACAAAACGGCAAACAACGGCCCCTTATTGGCCGACCGGGCGATGATGGCCGCCAGCAGCGTCGTTGCGCCGGCCAAACCAATCGCGCCCAACAACACGATGGTCACCAACAAGCCCGGTGCCGTCACCTGCATATCGAGAACGACCCAAAACGCGCCCAGTGCGATAAAGTTTAATACGAGCGTTAAAAACAAATTGAATAATAGCTTGCCCGTATAAACGGCACTCGGCCGCACATTGAGTTGCAACAACAACACCGTTCCCCGTTCCTCCTCGCTCACAAACGCCCGGCCCAACCCAACCGCCGCCGAGAACAGAATGACCGTCCACAGCAGCGCAGCCTGCATGTTCTTTTCGAGTGGGGCATTGCCCACCGCCGCCAAAACCACCAGCAACGCCGAGGCCACAAACAATAACAGGGTGTTGAGGGCGTAGCGGCTCCTCAACTCCAAACGGAGGTCTTTTTCCAATACCGCCCAGGTGCCGTGTAACCAGTACATGGATTTTTTAATGGTCAATTGTCGATTGTCAATTGTCGATTGTCAATGAGGAGCATAATTGACAATTGACTATTGACCATTGACCATTGACAATTTTGATGATTCTTTTTGTGCGTAGCGCCACGCTAAATATGTCATGAAGCCCGGCCCGGTGCGGAGCGCTTCTTCATCAATGGTGAAGCGAGGGGTGTGCAGGCCGTGGACGATGCCGGCAGCCTCGTTTCCCACTCCCAGCCGGTAGAAGGTACCCGGTACATGCTGGGCAAAGTAGGCAAAGTCCTCACTTGCCATCCACAGGTCGGCATCCAGGGTGTTGGCTTCGCCGACGTAGGCTACGGCACAATCCCGGACCAACGCAGCCAGAGCCGGGTCGTTGTACAGGGAGGGATAGCCTACATGGATATCCACTTCACACGTGGCCCCGAAGGCCTGGGCCGTGTGCTTGGCGACGCGCTCGATCAATTCATGTGCCCGAAAGCGCCAGGTTTCGTCGAGTGCTCGCAACCCGCCTTCGATGCGTGCGCGTTCAGGGATGACATTGGTCGCCCCATCGGCTACCAAACGACCGAAGGACAAGACGCTGGTCACATCCGGCGGCCTGTTTCGGCTGATGACACTCTGCAAGGCCACCACGATGTGCGCAGCCACCAGCACCGGATCGGCTTGCAGCCGGTGGGGCATGGCGGCGTGGCCCCCTTGCCCTTCAACGGTCAGGAAAAGTTCATCACAGGAGGTCATAAAAAACCCCTTCCGCACGGCAATCGTACCCACCCGTTGATCCGGAGCTACATGCTGGCCGAAGACCGCTGTGGACTTACCGGAAACGGCTGAGGCATCAAGTGCCCCTTCGGCAATCATGGTTTTTGCCCCACCCGGAATTTTTTCCTCGCCGGGTTGAAACAACATGCGTACAGTGCCGGGCCATTCGGCACGCAGCCGGTGCATCATCATGGCCGCGCCCAGGAGGGAGGCCGTGTGGGCATCGTGCCCGCAGGCATGCATCACCCCTGGCTTTTCAGAGACAAAATCAAACGTGTTCTCCTCAAGAATCGGGAGGGCATCCATGTCTGCCCGCAACGAAACCGTCGGGCCGGGGCGGTCTCCCTTGAACGTCACCACCAATCCGGTCCCGGCTACGCCTGGCTGGACCTCCACATCCAGCGGCTCCAGTGCGGCCTGTACAAACCGGGCCGTCTCATGCTCCTGAAACGACAACTCGGGCCGCCGGTGTAGATGCCGCCGCAGCCGAACAACCTCAGGAAAGAGTTCGTCGGCTAAGGCTTTGATTTGATTGAGCATATCAATTAAACCCTTCTCCAGAAACGGCAGGCGCTGCGTCCTGATTGGCGACTTGCCATGCGGTCGCAAAAATATGCCGGGCAATGCGGGACATCCGCTCGTAGGCAATCTTGTCGGCGTGGTCTCCCGGCTGGTGGTAATCGTCGTGGGTGCCGGTGAAATAAAACACGAACGGAATGTTGTGCTTGCCGAAGTTCCAATGGTCCGAGCGGCGGTAGAACTGGTTGGGGTCATCCTTGGAGTTAAACCGTTCGTCCAGCACCAGGTTGGTCTCGGTCAGGTCGTTGACGCGGGTGTTGATGTCGTGGAGTTCCTGCGAGATCAGATTGGACCCGATGATGTAGACGTAGTTGTCTTTCGTCTCGGCGGTGGGGTGCGTGGGGTCGAACCGACCAATCATGTCGATATTCAGGTTGGCGACGGTTTTCTCCAGCGGCCAGACCGGCTCCTGATCGGTGTAATAGGCCGAGCCGAGCAACCCTTTTTCCTCGCCGGATACGTTCAGGAAGAGAATGGACCGGCGTGGGCCGTGACCGGCCTCTTTGGCGGCCATAAACGCCTCGGCAATTTCGAGGGTCGTGACGGTCCCGGAGCCGTCGTCATCAGCGCCGTTGTGGATCTGGTCCCCTTTCAGGTTCGGGTCGATGCCTACATGGTCGTAGTGCGAACTGATGATGACGGCTTCGTCCTTGAGTTCAGGATCAGAGCCTTCGATGAAGGCCAGCACGTTTTCGGTTTCCAGCGGAGAGACCTCATGGGTCAAGGTGCTACTGACCATCGCCCCTTCGACCTCAAACCCGACCGGCTGGAGCGTCGTGTCGATTTCTTTTTTCAGGTCCTCAACCGTTTTGCCGCTGGGGGCCAAAATCTGGTTGGCGAACGCCGAGGAAACGGCATACAGCGGCGGGAAAGCAAAGCCGCCTCCTGGCTCACTCAACGACAGGCTACCAACGCCGGTATTAATGTTTTGTGCGGCTTCACGGGCCGCTTCGCCGACGGAGCGTTCGACCATCGGTCCAACGTCGGTCACCATCAGAATCCCGGCGGGTAAACCCATTTGGAAGAGCAGCCGGAATTTATCTGATCCCCCACCGCTGGTCCACTTGGAGGGTTTGCCATCCCCGGTGGGCAGGAGGCTGCTGGTGGAATCGGCGAGGGGTTCATCCCGGAGCATCAGGAGCCACTTGCCAGCGTGGTCGATGCCTGCGGCTTTGAGGGCGGCATAATCGTTGTAGCCCAACGCGTCATCGGCAATGCCGTATCCGGCAAACACGACCGAGCCTTCCACGCTGGCCCTGTTGCCGAAGAGCAGGTACGCCTGATCGTCCTGGGCTTTCGAGGAGTAGGTGCTGGAGGCGACTTGTTCCTCGCCGACCTTTACGTTCAATTCTGCCTTTTGCAACTTGCGCCCGAAGACGGTAAACGGCTGCAGGTACTTCTCCGGTGCATGGGGATTTTCGGTGGTATGAGTGCCTTTGGGGACCAGACCCATCTTTCGGTACTGTGCCGCAAGGTACTGCGCCGCCATGCGCTGCCCACGGGTGGTGGTTTCCCGGCCCTCGAAGAAGTCCGACGCGAAAAAGTACAGGTGGGAGGCCAGGTCTTCCGGCGTGATGGTGGCCTGGTATTCCTGCACCAGACTCGGATTTTCATCGACCGTCGGCGGCGCGGCCATCGGCAGGGGGGAGGTATCAGTGGATTGCGCAGCCGCAACCGTGATGCCAGACATCAACAGTACAGCCGTGAGGATGTGTTTCATGGGAATTGGGTTTGATATAGAGAATCTACGTGCGGGTTTGAGCGCACTTCGCACTCAGCACCCCGCACTCCCTTACGTGAGTCGTTTTCGTTTGTTAAGGTAACTGAGGAGCGCCGTGTTGTAGGACGCCTGGGTGTCAAGTTCGATAAAGTCGATGTTGTATTCCAGGCAACTCCGTTTGAACCGGCTGCTGAAGGCCTTCACGGCAGCGTTGTAATCGGTACGCAGTTGGGCCGGTTGCAGGGTAAGTTCTTCGCCCGTTTCGAGGTCTTTAAACAGCATGGGGATGTCAGGAAAGTCAAACCGGCGTTCGGTTTCGCTTTCCAGGATATGAAAGACCAACACCTCATGCTTGCGGTGGCGGAGGTGTTTGAGGGCTTTCAGCAGTTCATCATGCGCGGCGATGTTTTCGAAGAGGTCCGTCATGATGACCACGAGGGAGCGCCGGGCGATGCGCTCGGCCACTTCATGCAAGGCCAGGGCCGCACTGGTTTTCTGAGGCCGGGCCGTGGGTTTGCTGAGTTCTTCCAGCTTGAGCAGCAGCGCACGAAGGTAGTGCCGGGTGCTACGCGGCGGCATCAGCGTGTGGATGCGCTCATCGAAGCCGATGAGGCCGGTTACATCGCGCTGCTTGACCATCAGGTAGTGCAAGGCTCCGGCCAGATAGGCGGCGTATTCCAGTTTGGAGAGTTGCCCGGCGTGGCGGTACTGCATGGAGGCCGAGGTATCGAGGACCACATAGTGCCGCAGGTTAGTCTCTTCCTCGTATTGTTTCAGGTAGAAACGATCCGTTTTGCCGTAGACCTTCCAGTCGATGTGCTTAAACTCATCGCCGGGGTTGTAAGGACGGTGTTCGGCAAACTCGACCGAGAACCCGTGGTAGGGGCTTTTGTGCAAGCCGGTGATGAATCCTTCGACAATCAGCCGGGCGCGCAGCTCCATGTTTTTGAGTTGCGAAACGACGGTGGGGTTCAGGTACTGAAGTGTTGCGGTCGGTGTTGCCATCAGTCGTTGACATTTGACAATTCCTTTAGGTTCCATTGCGTATCTTTGGCGCATGGATGCACACCTGACGCTGAAAGCCCAGCTTATGGATGCGGACGACCTGGACCGCACCTTGAACCGGATGGCCCGGCAGATCGTCGAATTCCTCAATCCCGAAGCCGACGATGTCAAGCGGCTGGCCTTGATCGGCATGCAAACCCGTGGGGTCTACTTGGCCCGGCGCCTGCAACGCAAGATCGAAGAGGTTGAAGCCGTTACCCTGCCCCTGGGCATCCTGGACACCACCATGTACCGGGACGATTTCCGTACCCATTTACAACCGCCGGTGGTACGGGCCACTGACATTCCGTTCGACATCTACAACCGGCACCTGGTCCTGGTCGATGATGTCCTTTTCACGGGCCGCACGGCCCGGGCTGCCCTGGATGCCCTGATGGATATCGGCCGTCCGGCTTCGGTCCGGTTCCTGGTCATCGTGGACCGCGGCCACCGGGAATTGCCCATGAGTGCGGATATTGTGGGGCAGCACGTGCCCACCACGCCGGGTGAGGAAATCCGCGTTCGACTCCAGGAAATTGATGATGCCGAAGGTGTCTGGCTCGTCGACACCACCGAACGCAAGCCCTCTGAAGCCTAATGCACACCCAACCCTGTCAACCACACCCCTGAACCCCTGACAACGATCCTCCGGATGGATACCCCACCCGAACACCCGGCGGCCAACCGGTCTCCCCTCACCGCCTTAAACCACCGGCACCTCCTGGGCCTGAACACCTACAGCGCCGAAGAAATTCAATTGATTCTGCGTACCGCACGGCAATTTCGGGATGTGCTGGACCGCCCCATCAAACGCGTGCCCACACTGCGCGGCATCACCGTCGTCAACCTCTTTTTCGAACCGTCTACCCGTACCCGTATCTCTTTTGAACTGGCCGAAAAGCGCCTCTCGGCGGATACGGTCAACTTCTCGGCCTCCGGCTCCTCGGTCAGCAAAGGCGAAACCCTCAAGGATACGGCCCAGAACATCGAGGCCATGAAGATCGACATGGTGGTGATCCGGCATAAATCCCCCGGTGCTCCCCACTTCCTGACCCAGTGCGTCAATTCCGTGGTCCTGAATGCCGGCGACGGCGCGCATGAGCACCCCACACAAGCCCTGCTGGACCTCCTCACGATGTCCGATCACTTTGAGGACTTCAAAGGCCTCAACGTCTCGATCATCGGGGACATCTCGCATAGCCGGGTGGCCCGGTCCAACATCTTCGGCCTCCGTGCACTGGGGGCCAACGTGACGCTCTGTGGCCCGAAAACCATGATGCCGGTCGAGATCGAACGGCTCGGCGTACGCGTCACCCACCGGCTGGACGAAGCCCTGGAAAGCTGTGACCTAGTGATGGCCCTCCGGATTCAACTGGAACGGCAGGGCGCGACCCTGTTCCCCAGTCTGCGGGAATACCATGAAACGTTTGGCATCACGTTGGATCACCTCGAACGGCACCCGGATCTGCTGATCATGCACCCCGGCCCCGTCAACCGGGGTGTAGAACTGGCCAGCGAAGTGGTAGATCATGAACGCTCCATCATCCTGAACCAGGTTACCAACGGCGTGGCCGTCCGTATGGCCGTGCTGTACCTTCTGGCGCACGTCCCCGGCATCGGCATCCCCAACCCAACGCGATAGTCAACTACTGATCACGTGACCGTTCCCGGCCTTCTCGTATAGCGGATACAATTTCATCCCGTGTGACGCCTGTATCCACGCCAGCCACATCAAAAGGAGAACGAGACGGTCGGTTGGGCTTAATGGTAAATACAGACCCATCGCGCCGACGAATTTGAACCGAACCCTCTCTTTGTGCTTGATCTAGCACCTGGGCAAGTTTCTGCCGGGCTTCTGAATACGTATAAACAGTCATGCGTTCAGCCATTTAAATGGAAAAAACAGAAACCCCTGCGATACTGGCGGCATACTGAAGCCCCTTATCCAAGGTAAGAACCGGTACGGAGCGCCGGGGTGCAAGGGTTATGACGCAATATAACCAGAAGATCTAACGTTAAATGCATATACTCCATTCCTTATTCAATTTGACAACGGCTGGGGTGGAGCCCTATCTTGGGGGTCCACGACCACCACATCCACAACGTTCATATTGCTTATAGGGCCTTGGCTACGCATCCCCACGCCATCCTGTATGCTTCCTCCCGCCGCCTTTTCTGGGGCGGCCTAGCTGCACTTTTTCTCTGGCTTGCCCAACCGACGTATGCTCAAGTCGGCAAGATCTGGGCACCCGAACGCCTGAGTACCCAACAACAGACCAATGCTTTTTTCTCCTGGTCGGGTACCCAACACCTGAACGGGCTATGGATCGAGGTGCCGACGGGGTGGGCGGTGAAGGCCGTTGCTGCTATCGAACCCCACCGGATGCATCGAATTCCGCTGGACATCCAGCAAAGGGGCCGGACGTTCAAGGCTGAAGCCCCGGACGGACTGAACGGACCCTACACCTTCATGGTGCAATTCAGAACCGGTAACACAGCAGGCAACATGGAATGGCGCGTGACCCCCTTCGTCCGTACCCAAACCGCCAAACAGACCCCAATCCGACGCCTGGAAAGCCACCGGCTTAAGCAACGGGTCCACCTCAAACGTCATGTGGATGTCTCGGACAACCGCGTCCTGTCCCTGAACCCGGCTGGTGACCTTATCCAGATTCGGCACTCGGTACTGCACGGCCTGGACCATCGCCAACCATTTACTGTAGAGTTCTGGATGCAAACCACCGCGCTGGACCACGTGGTGCTTTCCACCTGGAATGGTACCCCCCAGCAGGCTTATCCGTTTGAATTTGTCATCGACACACGCGGGCACTTGCAGAGTTATCGGGGCGAACCGGGCCGCCATGAATCCCTGACGACCCCGCGCCCCGTGGCCGACGGGACCTGGCATCACATCGCCCTGGTTTCTGAGCAAAACACCCTTCGGCTCCTGCTCAATGGGATTACCGTAGACTCCCTATCGTCCAATCTCGTCACCTCCTTTAATGCTTCGCCGGTGACCATAGGAGGCCGGGCCGGTCAGGCTAAAGACAGCATGCACCGGTACACCGGCTTACTGGATGAGGTACGCATCTGGAACCGGAGCCGCTCCGACCGCGAGGTGCAACAGACCATGCACGTCCCGATGAAATCGGACCCGGCCAGCCACCTGACCCTCTCCTTCGAGGACACGTTGCCCCGTAACATACTGGAAACGTCAAACCCGACCTGGACTGCCACCCGTTCCGACCTGTCTTTCCAGTATCCAGTTCGTCGGATGCGGGCCATACCTGAGCAAGGCACAATAAGCATTGAATGGCATTTGCAAACGGCACAACCCCAAACGATGGAGTTGGAACGCTCCTTTGACGGGCAAACCTTTACGCCCATTTACACCCGTACCCTGACCCCTACCGAAGCCCGACAGCTTGACACGAATGCCCTGTTTACATTCTTCGATCAGCATGCCTTTGGAAACGCACGGGTGTGCTTCTATCGCATTCGGCAGCGGTTTGAAGACGGCAATGTCCTGACCTCGAAAACCGTCAAGGTCGGCATGGGTACGGAAGAGGTGCCGACGTCCGTCCGGCTCCTCGGCAACTGGCCCAACCCCTTCAGCACCTCGACCTTGATCCGGTATGAGCTGGAAGAGACACAGCATGTACACATCTCCGTATGGAGCATCTCCGGCCATCAAATTCAAACGCTGGTGAGTGACCAACGCGACCCCGGCCAGCATGAAGTCCGGTTTGATGCCACGGCCCTACCCAGCGGCACCTACTTCGTGCATCTCCAAACCCGGCAGGGTGAACAAACGCTCAAGATGCTACACACGAAATAGACTGTTGCGTGATGCGTGTCACGTGAACCCGGACCAAAATTTTCCCATTCCCTTTCCTATCCGAACGTTATTTGCATTGTTCACCCATACATTCTGAATCACGCAATACGTATCATTTCTCCCATGAAACTGACCTACTTCGGCCACTCGGCCTTTCAAATCGAACTTGCAGATACCACCCTCCTGCTGGACCCTTTCATTACGGGTAATCCCCTGGCTGAGGGTATTATAAAACCCGACGACCTGAATCCGGATGTCATCCTGGTCACCCATGCCCACGGGGACCATTGGGGGGACACACCCGGCATCGCGCCGCGTACCAATGCCCTGGTGGTTTCGTGTTTTGAGGTGGTCACCTACCTGGGCCGGGTCCACAGCTATGACAACACCTACCCTGGCAATACAGGCGGCTCGATTGCCTTCGACTGGGGCCAGGTAACGTTCACCCATGCACGGCATTCTTCCTCTTTCCCCGATGGAACCTATGGTGGTGTTGCCAACGGCTTTATCATCAAGGCTGAGGGCAAAACCCTCTACGCTGCGGGAGACACCGGCCTTTTCCCGGACATGGCATGGATCGGCAACAAATACGACATTGACCTCGCACTGCTGCCGGTGGGAGACTGCTTTACGATGGGACCCACTGATGCCCTGGAGGCCATTGAGATGCTCCGCCCCAAACAGGTCGTCCCGATTCACTACAACACCTTCCCCTACATCAAGGTACCAGACGAAGCGTTAGCAAAATGGGCCAAACAGGCCGAAACCCTTGGGGCACAGGCCCATCTCCTCAAACCCGGCGGTACGCTATCGGTTTAACCACCCCAAACCCGGAACTTTGCGTGGGTTTGGGTGCGTATGATGCAAAGGAATACGCAATAGAATTCGAGGCCCTATCGCCTTGAGCGAACCTTTCCCGCAGTGGCTATGCCGGCACGACATTTCACATCCGCCACAGGGTATGTTATCATGCTCATCCTATTGGTGGGTACCGTAGCGGATGCCCTGGCCCAGCGCCCATTCCGTTCCTATGAACCCCTCTACCGGGATGAAGCGTCACACCGTACCTTCTTTGACGGCTATGCCGTAACCGCAGAAGTTTCGTATCGGCCTGCGGGCTCGGTAAACCTGGCCGCCACGACGGCCCCTTCCATCTCTGCCCCATCAGGTGCTTTAGGACTGGCGTTCCACATCGAATACAAGTTGATGGACCAACTGGACCTGAACGCCATTCTGGATGCATCGGGCAGCATAAGCGGGCAGGCCGCTACGCTAAGCTGGATTGCCCTTAAACGGTACTGGCACAGTGACGGCACCAACTTTGCCCTCCGGCTGGCCTTTGACCCGCGCCCGGCGTTCGATGGCCGCCTTGGCTTCCGCCAAACCGACCTGGCGCTGTTCTACAATACCACCCAATCGCCGATGGTGTCGATGGACCTGGTGGGCGGCTTTCGGCAGGTGCGTATCGGCTATCAGCGGCTGACCCCACCGGAACTGCAGGAGGCCGGGGCACCAGAGGCCGCCTTTTCCGATGCGCTTGCCCCGCATGCCAACCTGCTGCTTACCCAAACTGAAGGCGTAGAAACCCATTTCAAAATCCAGTACAACATGCTCTTTGACCCGGCCCAGAGCCATGTGTTTGCCGCGCTGTTGTACGAAGGAGGCCGTTACACCCTCAACGAACGTCCCCTGGCCGACCTGACCACCCCCAGTACCACGAATGCCCGGTATCAGGGCCATGTGATCTGGATTCGTACCGGCGTCCGCTGGAACCGGCCGAGCTATAAGATTGCGCCCTTCATCAGCGTGCCCATCATTTCCCGCGCACGCGCACAGAACCTGGACGTAGCCGCACCCAACGGCAAAGGCCCCAAACTCATCCAGCTCGGCTTACGGGTTACACTGCGCTAATTCTACACGCTTTTACACCTTTGCGCATTTCTAAATTATCTCTTACCTTGTAGTGAATGAGGTTAAGCCTGTAAGATTCAAGCATAGGGCAACCCGCAATTGATCAGCAGTGAGGCAACACGTTGATCCGCTTCATCTATAGGAAGCATTCGAAGCATTACGAACACGGGGAGGCACGGTGTTCAAGGCACTTGGTCTCTCCATTCCCCATCTTATCATGGCAAAATATCCCGACACACGTACCGCGTGCGGTATCCTTCTCTTCGTCCTTTTCGCTACTTCTAACCTAGAGGCACAACGTGCTCCCATGAAATGGGAAAAAGTAGACGACGCCTATCTGGGCGCCATGTCCTTTCCAAGTGATTCCAATGCCGCCGCCATCATCCTGTGCGATTACGGCGTCGTGAAATTCAACCGAAATGGATACCTGACCTTCAAACGGCATACCCGCATCAAAATCCTGAATGAGTCGGGCTATAATCAAGGCACGGTTTCGCTGGCCTACTATACTGGCCGAAATGGTGAAGACATTTCAGGGGTACAAGGACGGACGTATAACCTGAGCCCGTCTGGAAAGGTGGAAAAGCACAAAATGAAGAAAGACGCCATCTTCAAAGAAAAAGTACGAGACGGCGTTGAGCGTATCCGGTTTACCCTGCCAGCACTTCAACCGGGTTCCGTGATTGAGTACAAGTATGAAGTCCATTCAGAAAGCCCGTTCAATATGCCGGACTGGACGTTCCAGCATAGCGAACCGACCCTCTGGAGTGAATTCAGGGTTGATATTCCCCAATTCTATGAGTATGGCATGGTTGCTCAGGGGATAACATTCTTCGAAGTCAAGGAAGACAGTCGGTTTAATACCCCCTCGTTTGATGGCCGCACCTTCCGATGGGCGATGAAAGACATCCCTGCCCTCAGAGAAGAACCCTTCATGACCACCCGAGAAGACCATGTGGCCAAAATGCGGTTACAACTCTCTGCCTACCGGCAACGTGGCGTACGAGATGACATCCTGGGCACTTGGCCGACGCTGGCCACCAAACTCATGGACCATCCTGACGTGGGACGGCAAATCAAAACCCATAAGCCCATCCGAAAACAAGTAGAGGCCATCCTGGACACCCTCCGGGTAGCATCGGAAACCAAAAAAATGATTGCCCTCTACGACTATATCCGAAACACCATCAAATGGGACGGGATAGGGGGCGTCTTCCCAAACGAAAAACCCACCAATGTCTTCAAAGCCCGTACCGGTGACGCCCCCAGCATTGCACTCACGCTGATGTCCATGCTCAAATCGGCCGGACTGACCACCCATCCGGTCTTGATCAGCACCCGCAGCCACGGACACGTGATTGACATGTATCCCCTCCTGAGCCAATTCAACTACATGCTCACCTACGTTGAGGCCGACGGCAAATCATATCTACTCGATGCTACAGACCCCTATCGGCCCTATACCATGCTTCCGGTGCGTGCCCTGAATGGACGGGGATGGCTGGTGGATCAATCCAACAACCGCTGGATCAACATTGCGAGCAATACACCTTACCATCACACGCTATCCTTTAACGGCACCCTGGCCGCTGACGGCACACTTTCAGGCACACTTTCCTCGTCAGACGGTGGGTACAGTGGCCTCCTTAAGCGCCATGAACTGATTGATAATGACAGTGATGTGGAAACCTTCATCAAGGACGACATGCTCGGAAGTGTCGGTGAAATGGTCCAACTCGAAAATCCCATGGTTGAATTTCAACAAGAGGCCGAAAAGCCCCTGGTTTCTCAAGCCCACTTAACCCTCCCGAATGCAGGCATGGCAGCCGGTGATTTTATCTACCTGGACCACATGCTCTTCGACCGGGAAGACGAAAACCCGCTTAAACTGGAAGAACGCACCTTCCCGGTAGACTTTGCCTATCCCCTGGCTCACATCTACGTCCTCAATCTCACGATACCGGATGGATTTGCCGTGCAGGAATCTCCGAAAAGCATGCAATTCTCACTGCCCAGGCAAGAAGGTAAATTCAAACGACTGGTTAAGGTCGAAGGCAATCAAATTCAAGCCCGGATTGAACTCCGCTTCAAAAAAGCCGTCTTTACCCCACGGGAATACCACGCATTGCGGACGTTCTACGACCGCGTCGTGGCAGCTGAAGCCGAGCAAATCGTCCTCAAACGCATCGACACAGGTACCAACTAAACGCCATGCCATCCTATAGAACACGAACGTGGCTGGGCAGCATCTTGCTCCTGCCCCTGCTTACCCTGTCCTGGACAACCCCACCACAACCGGCGGACGCCGATGCCATTGTGTTGGAAAAGGTCCTAACGTTTCACGTTAAAGGCCCCGGTAAGGCCACCCGCATAGACCGGCACAGCATTCTGGTCAATAATGCCAATGGCCGCGATGAGGCTGGGGAACTCTACATCAAGTACAATAAATTTAAAAAGATCAAAAAACTTGAGGGCCGATTGCTGGATGCGGAAGGCCAGGTGATCCGCAAGCTCAAAAAGGATGACATTGAAGACTATAGTGCCGTGTCCAACAATTCCCTGTTTGATGATAGCCGTGTGCGCGTCGCCGAACTGTACCATCACACGTATCCGTACACGGTAGAATTCGAAACAAAAATCGAGTACAACGGCCTCATCGGCTGGCCGACGTGGTATCCCCAGGATGCCGACCGGCTGGTACTTTCTACCCGTTTTGAACTCAGCGTTCCAGTTCAGATGTCCGTACGGCACCAGAACAACAACATCGATGTTGAACCAGTCGTAACAACTCAAAAAAATCGCACGCTCTACACTTGGTCCCTGAGCGGCCTCCTACCGTGGGAAAGCGAATCCTACGGTCCCGTGTGGGCCGAACAAGCCCCAACGGTAATGACGGCTCCAACCCGGTTCGAAATCGAAGGTCGGCCGGGTGACATGTCCTCCTGGACGGCCTTCGGGCACTGGTACTACACCCTCAATGCCGAACGTGATCACCTGACCCCTGCTGAGCAGCATAAAGTCCAAGCTCTTACGGCAGATGCCAAAACCGACCGCGAGAAAGCCGAGCGACTGTACGGGTACCTGCAGGAATCAACCCGGTACGTGAGCATTCAGCTTGGCATTGGGGGATGGCAAACCCTGCCTGCTGGCGATGTGTGCGAAAACCGCTACGGCGATTGCAAGGCCCTGACCAACTTTATGTATGCGATGCTCAAAGCCGTCGGCATTAAGTCCTACCCCGCCCTGGTCAAGGCCGGCGCGCGCGTGCCCCGCATCCGTGCCGACTTCCCCAGCAACCAGTTCAACCATGTGATCCTTGCCATTCCCACAGCGGCAGACACCACCTGGCTCGAATGCACCAGCCAGACACTGCCGTTCGGCCACCTCGGTACCTTTACGGAAGACCGGAACGTATTGCTCATTACCCCGGAAGGCGGCAAGCTGGTACGCACCCCAAAAACCCGCAGCGCCGACAACCGACAAATCCGCAGCGCCACCGTCACGCTCCACCCGACCGGCGATGCCACAGCCCGCATCAATACCCGGTACACCGGCAACCAACAAGACCGCGTACACCATGCGTTGCTGCAGGCGTCAGCCAAAGACCGCGAAACATGGCTCCGCGAAACCCTCGACGTGCCCAGCTTCAAGCTAACCGCTACAGATTTTTCAAGCGTGGATGCGCGAGGTCCCAAAACCACTCTCCCCATCTCGCTGGAGCTGCCCCGGTATGCCACACGCTCAGGCACACGGCTGTTCTTTCAGCCCAACCTTTTGGAGCGCTGGTCCCATATCCCTGATGCTCTGGATATGCCAAGGGTTCACCCTGTACGCGCAGCCCCCTTCCCCTACATTGATGTTGACACTGTCTATTACCACCTCCCTAAAGGCTACCAGATTGAGGCGGCACCGGAAAAGGTTAATCTGAAAACGGATTTCGGTTGGTACTTTGCGGAAATAAAGCCTGATGGTCCGACGACCCTACGTTATGTGCGGTACCTGAAAATGGAGAAGACATGGTTACCCGCCGAGGCTTACGAGGCATACCGCAATTTCATCAAGACTATAGTCCAGACAGACCAATCTCGAATTGTTCTGGTGCGTCGCAAGACCTAACCCTACCCCATTGAGTAGTAATCATCGTCCTCTTCATCTGGAGGACCGAGGGAGGAAAGCATCGAACCCATCAAATCACTATAGCGCGCCCCGGCATCCAAATGGTCCTTGCCCAGCAGAGAATGCTGATGCAACCCTTCCAATACAAACTCCATCATGGAAGCCATTTCGGACGGTGACGCCGGCTTGGTCTGGGCTTTTACCACTTTCGCCAAACCCGGTACCTGATCCAGCGCCTGGGTGTACCCTTTGAACGGCACATCGGTACTCAACGCTACGTTACGGCCCCGAGCAAACCAGGAAAGGATGGGGTCATACGGCCCCTTGCCCTGTTTCTTCTGGCCGGGGTCCGGGAAATAGTGCAGGAAACGAGCCTTTACCGCACGCCCGATCAGGACCCGCGCTACGTTCTGTGCGCCTTCTTGCTCCCCTTCGTAAACCAACTCCACCTTGCCCGTGATGGCGGGCTCAACGTGCACCAGATCGCTGATGCGGACGGTAGTTTCGGTTTCGCCGTTGATCAGAGCGCGGCGTTCGGCGGCGGAGATGAGGTCTTCCAGGGCCGAACGGGTCAGGCGGACGGATACGCCGGATTTCTGGTCGATGTATTCGCTGGCTCGGGCTTCAAAGGCGATCTGCTCGATGATTTCGCGGAAGTAATGGGGTAGGTGCACCTTGACGGCATCGTCCCGGTCTTCCCATGCTTCTTGCCGGGTGATCTGAACGCCCAGTTCGATGGTCTTGGGATAGTGGGTGATGATCTGGCTGTCGATGCGGTCCTTGAGCGGGGTGATGATGCTGCCCCGGTTGGTATAATCTTCCGGGTTGGCCGAAAAGACCATCAATACATCCAGCGGAATCCGAATGTTGAAGCCTCGAATCTGGATGTCCTGCTCTTCCATGATGTTGAGCAAGCCCACCTGAATGCGCGGCTGCAAGTCCGGCAATTCATTGATGGCGAAGATGCCCCGGTTCATACGTGGGATGATGCCGAAGTGAATCACTTCCTCATCGGCATAGGTCAGGCGGCGGGTCGCAGCCTTGATGGGGTCGATGTCTCCGATGAGGTCGGCGATGCTGGTGTCCGGCGTGGCGAGCTTTTCGCCGTAGCGTTCTTTGCGGGCAAGCCAGGCGATGGGCGTTTGATCCCCATGCTCGGCCACGAGGGCACAGGCTGTCTTAGACAGCGGCATCAGGGGATGGTCGTTGAGTTCAGTACCTTCGATCACGGGAATGAACTCGTCCAGCAGTGAAGGCAACATCCGAATGATGCGGCTTTTGGCCTGTCCGCGCAAGCCGAGCAGGATAAAGTCGTGCTTGGCCAGAATGGCATGCTGAAGCTGCGGAACCACGGTATCCTCAAACCCCAGAATGCCTGCAAACACGTCCTCTCCGACCCGGAGTTTGGCGATCAGGTTACGCCGCATTTCATCCTTCACAGACTCAATGTGGTAGCCGGATGTTTTGAGTTCCCCCAGGGTTTTAAGCTTCGTCAATGCGTGGTTCATGCTGGATGCTGTTAGATTATATAATTCGTGCGATTTCATCACATGCTTCATGAAGAGAAGAAGGCGCTTGAGGTGATAATCCTATTGGACATACATTGGAGACCAAATCTTTCACATAGGACTTACATTGACTCTCTTTTTTTCGGAATTTGTGATACGTCTGACCTTCATTTACTGCCTTGCCCATCAAGAAGTGTATCCATGTCTCAATGTTTCTTTTCGGCACGATGAGGGCAATCCGTTCTTGGCCTCCACGTCGAGCTAGCCCAGCTTTAACAAGCACCTGATTCATCTCTCTTTTAGTTTGTTCGACAGATTTCGTATCTGCATCGATCATGATGACTAGCCCTCGGTTTTGAGTTGCGTGTCTTCTAAAAGCATAAACCTCTTTGGAGTATTGGTCTCGAACAAATTGCTCCCCAGCGCCTCGGCCTTGCGGTGCTTTTCTAAATCGCATTTTACTCCGATGCCAACCAATGCTCATCAAGTAAGCTCGCGCAAATACTTCTTGTTGTATGTCTTCACATAAGATGATCAAATCCATACGACGTTTACCCATCAATCCACCCTCGTGCAACTAATTCTGAGATAGGCAAACCTGTATCTGTATCCTCAATACGCCGGGCTCGGACAGGTCCATGCATAGACCGCTCAAACCATATTCCCGATTCCACGGCTAAATAATTAATCAGTTCAGGATGGTGAGAAATAAGAATGGCCTGCAAAGGCCCCTCTCCGCAAAAATCATACAGTGTGGTTAACCATGGTTGGATCTCAGCTAGGGCGATATAGTTGCTCGGCTCGTCAATGCAAAGTGTATAGTCCTCTTCACGGACTGCGTAGAGCAAGGTGTACAATGCAATCAGCGTCCGCTCGCCATCCGACAATTCATTCAAGCGATAAGAAAGCCCGCTTTTTCTACCATTCTCTGTTGCATACCTAACCTCAAGTACACGCTCATTTGAACCCGTCTCTTCGATATTGAAATATTGAAACCCTACCAAAATTTCTCTCAACGCCTCTGTTATGGCAATGGCTTTGCGTTGGTCTTGATAAATGTACCGATACCACGATGTGAAATTTTCCATTCCCGGTGACAATTCTGATTCCTCCCTACGACTGACTTCTAGCATTGACTTAGGGTTAACAGATACAATGATCAAACGCTTGATTCTATCCTTGAACCAAGTAAGCAGGGTGTTATCAGACCTAGCGGGAAGCGTGGCGACAGCTGACCGTGTCCAGTCAAATGGATATGTGGGCCCCTCAGAATAATTGTCGCGATAGAGATGAGCATCACCTTTTTCAAATCGAAGCAGTGGCTTTTGCTCGTAATAGAGACGTTCAAATGAGATGCGGGCTAGTTGCTTTACATCATAATGTTCTATACCTAACTCATATTTATACGTGCCTCCATTTCCCTCTAACTCTAGCTCAAACCGTTGTAAAGCGCTTACCTGCCAACGTGTTCGGGTGTCTGCGAAAAAAAGTGTTGAAACCTCCTTACCCATGAGCAAGCTTCTTATGTCTCTAAGTACTTCAAAAATCGTGGTTTTTCCTGATCCATTGGAACCAAGGATCAGATTCATCCTCTCAAATTCAAGGTCAAAATTTGAGCAGCATTTATAGTTGTCTATGTAGATTCTCTTTAGCATCTCCACTCTCTTGTTTAGGATGTCGATACCACGCAAGAGAGGACCGTACTGTTCCCCCTATTTTTGTTCTCCCCTAGTCCAGACGAAGCGATCGAGGCGGGAAACATATTGCAGCGAGACCATCTGATACACAGTCTCCACCGAAGCCACCGTAATATGAACCGGGCCGTCCGGCACTTCCCACACCGCCAAATCCTGGGGGGTATACGACAGCAACCCTTGTTCAGCATATTCCAGAATGTGCCGGATGTGCCCGGTTTCATCATAGACATCCACCCGAATAATGCCAGGACGCAAGTTCAGCACATAGAGATGGTCTCCAACGACTTTCGCCGAAGAGATCAACAACGGCGCATCGTCCTCCTCCCCCAACACAAAGGCCCGGCTTCGGGCCAACATCGGGGAATCAAACCCAATCAGTGCCAGCGTATCCCGTCGTCCAGCCGCGTAAAGCACATCGACCACCGGCCGATAGGCCGAAAAGCTCAGGAGCCGGTCGTTCCAGAAGCGCATCACGCCCCGGTGCCGCCAACCCGGCCCCGCCATTTTGACCTGTTCAGCGTTGGGGTTTTCAAGATCCAGGAAATAGGTGCTGTCCGGCGGATTCACGTGTTTGAAATAGCTCCGTGTTTCATCCACAACAGCGTAGGCCGAGAGGGCCCCCACCGAGGTGAATTCCGGCAGACGTTGGCTATCTACCACCCGCCCTTCCCGGATGAACCGAATGACTCCGGTACCTGCACTAAAGACAGCCACGGCCTCGTCACGCATACCCACCAAATACGGATAGGTCAACATGGTATCCTTGACGGTAGCCGTTACCGCGCCGTCCTCTGTTAACGTTAACACCTCGCTGCTTAACAGATCAGTCGCGTACAGGACACCGGACGAATCACTCTGGAGTGTGTTGATGTACCGCCCAGCGGTCGTCGTGCTGTCCATCTTTCCGAGATACACCAGGGAATCGACCACAAGGGCCGAGGCCACGGTGCGCGACAGGGAATCGGCTGGGAAGAGCTCCGTCGGTTCCTGCTGCCGACTGAACAGACAGCCAGAGAACAGTAGGGCCAGCACAGGTATCAGGCCGCAATGCGGGAAAGAGAAAGTCATGGGTTGGGAATGGTCAACATCTGCGTTTGCGTGGTCCCGGCAGCCTCGACTTCCACCGTATACGTGCCCGGTCCAGGGTATGTCTTGCCGGTATCCGTTTCCTCGGCTTTGGGCGGGTCCTCGTCGTTTTCGTCGGCAAGGGCTTTTTGATGAGTGGCCCAGGCCTCGGCATCTACGGCGAGGTCATAGGTTGTGTAGTTCAGGCCCTGGCTGCCGTCTTCGGTCCACTCGTGCAGCAAATCTCCACCTTCCGTCTTGACCCGAACCGTTACAGGGCCAGCAGCTTTGAGATAGTAGGCCACCTGAACCTCCGGCTCAACCGGCTCGCCCCAGGCCCAGCTTTTGTTGCCCCAGCGGTCGCTGTGACGTACCTCGTCTATCGGAAAGAAATGCACCGCTTCGGCCAACAGTTCATCGGTGAGCTGCTGCACGTGCGTTACGTCGGCAATGTAGATGGAGCGGCCATGCGTACCGACGATCAGGTCATGTTCACGCGGATGAACGCGCAGGTCGTGCACCGGCGTATAGGGCATGTTATTGATCATCCCCATGAACGTCTGCCCGCCGTCCAGCGAGGCGTACAGCCCGTGGTCGGTGCCCACGTACAGCAGGTTCGTGTTTTCAGGATCTTCCAGAACCACATTGACCGGCTCGGTCGGGAGGTCTGATCCAAGCTGTGCCCAGGTTTGGCCGTAATCGGTAGAACGAAACACCAGCGCCTCGAATTGATCCATGCGGTACCCATTCAGGGAGACATAAACGGTGGCTTCATCATGTTTGGAGGCTTCGACTCGGCTCACCCAGTAGTTGGCGTAGGCTTCCGGCAAAGTGTCTGAGATGCGCGTCCAGGCCACACCCCCGTCGCGGGTGAGGTGCACGTACCCATCGTCGCTGCCGACGTAGATTACCCCGAATTTGAAGGGGGATTCGTCGATGGACGTGAGGGTGCCGTAGGGCACGTCTCCGGCTTGCCCGCCACGGGTGAGGTCTTCCGAAATGGCCTCGAAGTCTTCCCCTTGATTCATGGAGCGGAAGAGTTTTTGGGCCCCCATGTAGAGGATGTCTTCGTTGTGGCGAGACAGGTGGATCGGGGTTTGCCAGTTGAAGCGCAGAGGACGTTCGCCGAGTTCGTGTTGCGGACGTACACTGGTCCGCTTGCCGGTAGCTTTGTCGATCCGGGCATAGAAACCAAACTGGAGGCCGGTATAAACGGTATTGTTGTCCCGAAAATCGACCGCTGTCTGCATGCCGTCGCCACCGTAAATCCGGTCGTAGGGGTAATTGCCTTCCTGATGCCAGCCGTCTCCGGCTTCGTAGGTGCTGGGGCCGGTCCATACGCCGTTGTCTTGCAAGCCACCGTAGATGTTGTACGGCTCGGCCATGTCGATGGCGATGGCGTAGAATTGCCCGACCGCCGGGGTATTCAGCTTGAACCAGGTTTCACCGTCGTCATAGGACAGGTTGGCCCCTCCATCATTGCCGTTGATGAGATGGCCGGGCCGGGCCGGGTTAATCCATACGGCGTGATGGTCAGAGTGGACGTTGTCCTGGTCGATGTTTATGAATGTTTTCCCGCCGTCGTCTGAGCGGAGGAGTGGTACACCGGTCAGGTAGATACGATTAACGTCGGAGGGGGCCACACGCATGTGGCCGAAGTAGTAGCCGTAGGAATTGTACATCGCGTCGATGTAGTCCTCATGGGTACGCGCCCAGGTTTGGCCGCCGTCATCGGTACGGTATACCTCGGCTCCGATGACGGGCGTATCAAACAACTGACTGTTGGCATCTTCTACATATTCGACCAGCGCAATAGGGGCCAGGCTACCGTCTCGAATCTGCTCGATGATGGCATCTGCCTTGTACTTTTCGGGAAAGTTGTTGCGTTCGAGATAGTCGGCGAGGTCGGTTTCTTCGACTTGCGCCAGAAGGTCTGCTGCTGAAATCGTCCGCAGCATCTCCTTGGTGAGGGCTGGTTCCTCCTCGTCGGGGTCCTTGTCCCGCCGGTTCTGGTTATCGACGATGGCGTAGAGGGTGTTGGTCTGAGCCGGGTGAATATCCAGCCCGATGCGGCCCACACCTGCGCCGGTTGGGAAGCCGCTGTCTTCGGTGGACAACAGCGCCCAGGTGTCGCCGCCGTCGGTGCTTTTGTAGAGACCGGAGGTGGTGCCGCTTTCCACAAAGTCCCAGGCCCGGCGTGTGCGATGCCACATCGCGGCGTACAGCACATCGGGGTTGGAGGGGTCCAGGACGAGGTCTACCGCGCCGGTATTGTCATCCACGAAGAGGGCCTTTTGCCAAGTTTGGCCGCCGTCACGGGTTTTGAAAATGCCGCGTTCCGGGTTCGCGGAGTACAGGTGCCCGACGGCTGCCACCCATACGGTATTGGGGTCAGACGGGTGCAGCACCACACGCCCGATGTGATGGGTTTCTTCGAGGCCCAGATGGGTCCAGGTCTTACCCCCGTCGGCACTCCGATACAGGCCTGCACCGGCATAGGAAGACCGGCTGGAATTGGACTCCCCGGTGCCCATCCAAATCGTTTCACCGTTGGCCCAATTGACCGCGATGTCCCCGATGGTCATCACAGCCTGATCGTCGAACAGGGGATTAAAAGCGGTGCCGTTGCTGGTCGTTTTCCAGAGGCCGCCCGAGGCATAGGCCACATAAAAGTGAGAGGGATCAGCCGGGTTGGCATCGATATCCACCACGCGCCCGCTCATGATCGTCGGGCCGACGGACGTAAATTCAACCTCGCCAAGCAAGGAGTTTGCTTGCAGCGCATTGCGTTGGGTATAGGCGTCCATCCGGGCCGAGGCCGGGGTATAGGACTGTGCGTGAGTGAAACCGGCGGCTCCCCACAGGAGCAATCCAAAGAGAAGACGATACATGGGCGAATGGGCTTCGGTGGTGCAGATCAGCGGAACAAGCAATCGAGGTATGGTATTAGTTCACACGCAGGATTGCAATCCACCCGGTCATTTTTTACGCCGTCTCCTTTGCAGAACAAGCTTTTTTCATTCTCTAAGCCATGACCCTCAAAACGATTCTCTGCGCGTTCTTCTACTTGTATGCCGTATCTCCCATGCTGGCCCAGGAGCCGGTAGACACGACGGCCATTTCGTTCATCCGGCAACAGGGTCTGGAATACAGCCAGGTCATGGCGGTGGCCGGTCAGTTGACGGATGTGTTCGGCCCGCGCCTGACCAATTCTCCCAACACGGACCAGGCTGGAGACTGGGCAATGGAGCAACTGCGTACATGGGGCCTACAGCGGGTCCATCGCGAATTGTGGGGACCGTTTGGCCGGGGGTGGTCCTATGATCGGTTTAGCCTGCACGTCACGGCTCCCACACCATTCCCCGTACTGGCGTACCCCAAAGCGTGGTCTCCAGACACCGGCGGCCCACTCACCGGGACCGTAATCCATCTGAATGCCGAAAACGAGGCCGACCTCGAAGCCTACCGCGGCCAACTGGCCGGCAAATTTGTACTCCTGGACCCCATTCAGGAGGCCGGCCCTGATTTTGAGGCCACAGCCAGGCGGCGGGATGCCGAGGAGTTGTTAAAACTTGCCAATGCGGGCAAACCTGGCCGATCCTCCCGTTCCTACAGCGAAGAGGCCATGGCCCGTTACCGGTTCAACCAGTATAAAATGCTGTTCCTCTACGCTGAGCAACCGGCTGCCTTGCTTAGCCGGAGTGGCCGGGGAGACGAGGGCGCGGTTTTCGTCCAGGCCGCCGACGTGCCGCTGGTGGCTGAGGGCGACGGGTATGTGCAGGCCCGTGCCTGGGACGTGGACATGGCGGTTTTACCCCAGGCCACCCTGGGTGCCGAGGATTACAACCGGATCTTGCGCCTGCTGGACCGGGGCCTGCCGGTCTCGCTTGCAATGAACCTGTCTGCGGTATACCATGAAACCGACCTCATGGGTGCCAACCTCCTGGCCGAGTTACCGGGCACAGACCCAAACCTGGGGCAGGAGGTGGTGATGCTGGGGGCGCACTTCGATTCCTGGCATGCCGGAACAGGAGCCACGGACAACGCCGCCGGGGTGGCGGTTATGATGGAGGCCATGCGCATCCTGAAAGCTACGTTTGATTCGCTGGACACGGCCCCGAGACGTACCATTCGGGTGGCGTTATGGGGAGGGGAGGAACAGGGACTGCTCGGTTCCAGAGCCTATGTGAATACCCATTTTGCTGAGCTGGGAGACTGGGGGCAACCGCCCCTTACGTTAAAGCCGGGGCATGAAAAGCTATCTGCGTATTACAACCTGGACAACGGCACCGGCAAAATCCGGGGCATCCACTTACAGGGCAATGAAGCCGCCGGGCCGATCTTCCGGGATTGGCTCAGGCCGTTTGCAGATTTGGAGGCGAGTACCGTTTCACTCGCCAATACAGGGGGCACAGACCACTTGCCCTTCGACGATGCAGGTTTACCGGGTTTCCAGTTTATACAGGACCATATCGCCTACGGGACGCGCACACACCACTCCAGCCTGGACGTGTACGATCAACTCATGCCAGACGACCTCAAGCAGGCCGCAATGGTCATCGCGTCCTTTGCCTACCATACCGCCCAACGCGACGAAAAAATTCCGCGCAAGGCACCGGTCGAGGGGTCCGGGGCTGGTACCCGATAAGCAGAAAAGGCTGTACCGTTACGGGACGGGATTAAATGAGGTTTGGTGCGAGGGTACGATTTCAGTCAACACCTGCAGCAGCTCATCACGCGTGAAGGGTTTGCCGATGTAGGCATCGAACCCGGCACGCAGGAAGCGCTCGCGGTCTCCCGGCAGCACATAAGCCGTCATCGCCACGATGGGCAAGTCCTGGTTGCGCTCGTCGGCACGGATGGCCCGGAGTACATCGAGGCCGGTGTGTTGTTCACCAAGGTTGATATCCAGCAAGACGGCCCTGAAGGCATGGTCCTGAATCTGGTTCAGGGCTTCCTTCATTGTGGCCACCACAGTGATATCTGCAAACTCTCGCATGAGGCGTGGGACGAGGACCTGGGTTTCCCGGTTATCCTCTACCAGAAGCAAGTTCAGACGTTCGGAACCAACGACGGACGGCGGCGGCGCATCCTTCACGATGCGGGGGAAAGAAACGCTAAAGCGGGTGCCCGTATGCGGACTACTTTCGACGGAAATGGCTCCGCCCATGAGGTCTACGAAACGCTTGGCGATCATCAGGCCAAGGCCGGCTCCCCCGTAGGCCAGTTTCAGGCTGCCTTCTTCCTGCTGAGAAAACTCAAACAGTTGAGGCAATAATTCCTGGTCTATGCCGGTACTGGTATCCTGCACTCGAATGTGGGCGTGGCTCGCATCATGGGTGACCTCCACACTTACATGGCCCCGCGGCGACATTTTGATGCCGAAGTGCAACAGGTGATACATCACCCGGCTCAGCGCGGACTCGTCCAGTTCGGCTTCCAGCTTTTCTGTGGACGGCACAAACTTGAGCCGTACCTCACTCTCTTCCGCCTGTATGTCAACCAGAGAAAGGCTTTGCCGGGCTTCAGCCCCCACATCCAGAATAGATGAATCAAGCCGGACGGCACCGGCTTCAAGGCGAGCCAGGTCCGAGATCAGGTCCAGGGTGCTTAGGAGCCGTTTACTACTGCGGCGAATAAGTTCTGTAAACTCAAGCAGTTCGCCCTCAACTTCCTCAGCCAACATGCTGGAAAAGCCAAGGATACTTGCCATCGGCGTACGTATTTCGTGCCCAATGTTGGCCAGGAAAGCCGACTTAAGTTGGGACATTTGCTCCGCTTTCTCCTTACCGGCTCGGACGTCTTCGAACGTCATCCGTTCGCTCAAGTCGCTGGTAATGGACAAGACGTTGTGCGGCTGCCCTTGCGGATCGAGTATGGAGTGGAGCCGGGTCTGGGCCCACAGGTATTGACCATTTCGGTGCTGGAGACGGTACGTGATTTTCGAAGAACGCTCAGCCTTTTCGACGTGGGTGTTAAACCGGGCTTGCACCTGGGCGGCGTCGTCCAGGTGGGCCAGTTCGAACAGGGTTTTCCCCATGAGGCTGCCGGGTTCATGCCCCAACATACGTTCCGCTGCGGCGCTGATGTAGGCCAAATTGCCGTCCAGTCCGTGCAACCCAACCAGATCACTGACCCGGTCAGCCAACAGGCGCATATCGAGCGTATCATCGGCGGCTTTCGGTGCCGGCGCTGATGCTGCCACAGGCTGATCCCGCAGGTCCCGCACGGCACACAGCACGAACGTTTTGTGCCCGAAGCGCATCACCGATCCATCAATGCGCACAGGGAATGCGCCACCTTCCAATGCATGGTGCTGGGTATCAAATTGAAGCGCTCGCTGCTCAGAAATGGCATCTTGAACCGCTTGCCGTGCGGCGGATTCGTTGTCGCCGAGACCCCAAAAGTTTTGACGCTTCCAAGTCTCCTGCTCGAACCCATACAAGTCCATAGCACGACGGTTAAGCTTAACAATTGCACCGGTTTCCGTATCCACAATGAGAATGGGATCAGGGACCAACTCAATGCATTGCTGCCAGATTTGTTGTACCAGGCCGGGTTCAGCCTTTGTAGAAGGGCGTTGTGTGATCGGGGTAGCCTTGCCTACCGCGACCGAACTACTAGTCGTCATGCCCTAGCCTCCTTAAAAGTGTATGTCACTTGTGCTACGCCAAGACGGATTTGGCCCAAGCCCCTTCTGCCTAAAAGGGGGACGAAGACATCAATCTTGCGCGTGAAACGATTCGATTACCTCTTATTGCCTCTGTTTTGCCTCACTTTGGCAACTTACTAAGATTATGAATTTGAAGATTAAAAATCAAGCACTTGGCCCTAGAATGGTGGTGTCAAGCAAGCGAAACCGTAGATTCACCCCATGAAATTGTATTTTTTTACCTGAACATTCCTGCCGATTTTTAAGCCATGACGCAATCTGACTCTTTTGCACCGCATACCCTTCGGCGGAAGCTGCATGATATTATTTTTGAAGCAGAAACACGGGCCGGCAAGCTGTTCGACCTGGGTCTGATTCTGGCCATTGTCGCCAGTGTGGTGGTCGTCATGCTGGAAAGCGTAGATGCGTACGAACAACGGTTCGGCCAACTCTTCTATATTGCAGAGTGGTACTTCACCATTGTGTTCACCCTCGAATACCTGCTCCGGCTGTATTGCGTCCCGAAACCACTCAACTATGCCTTCAGCTTCTTTGGGCTTGTAGACCTGCTCTCCGTCATCCCGACGTATCTCAGTTTATTCCTGCCCGGCGCGCAATATCTATTGGTGATTCGCTTGCTGCGGGTGCTGCGTATCTTCCGGGTCTTAAAGCTGATGCAATACCTCTCGGAAGGCCAGGTACTGGCCCGTGCCCTGAAAGCCAGCCGTCCCAAAATCACGGTATTTCTGTTTACCGTCATGACCATGGTGGTCATTCTGGGAGCCTTGATGTACCTGATCGAAGGGTGTACCGCCCTAATTAACGGGGTGGACAGCACCTGTGATTCCAACTTTACCAGCATCCCCCGCAGCATCTATTGGGCCATTGTTACCCTAACGACTGTCGGCTATGGGGATATTGCCCCCCAAACCAGCATCGGGCAAGCCCTTGCAGCCGTGGTGATGGTGATGGGCTATGCCATCATTGCCGTCCCAACCGGCATTGTGAGCGTCGAACTCTCCAATGCACAGAAACTGGGGGTTTCGACTGAGGTATGCATGGCCTGCAACGCCGAAGGACATGACATTGATGCCCAGTACTGTAAGTTCTGTGGGGAGGAATTATAGGGGGTGCGGGGTGCGTAAGGGAGCCCTGCCACATCAGGGCGATTGCCCTTACGCAATACGCATTACCTTTCTGGCAGTGATCCCAGGGTAAGGCGTAGCACCAATCATCTTACCAGGCATCGACCAGTTCCGGATCTCGAACGTGATCGGCCATGGCCTTGGCGACCAGCCGGTCCAGGTTGCCATCAACCCGTGCAATGACCAACTCGTCCCCCTCAAAAACGACGGCAAACAGATCGCGCACGGTGCCATGTTCGGCGCGGTAGAAAACCCACACCAGCGTTTCGGCTTCCCGAACGCGCACGGCCAGGTCCCATCCATCTCGTTCAAGCATGTCCTGTAACCGATACGGGGTCTGTACGGTCCGCAGGTCCGGTGCATTATAGATCTCGTACACACCAACCTTGGCCCGTTTGACTTCCTTGAGGTAAGACCGAGCCATCTGTAGATCCGGGTCGTGGTCATCCATGAGGCCCGTCACCCACCGGGCAAATCCCAGCGTGAGTGGTCCCACAGACACCACCACCTTGCGCTTGAAATGGGCTTGGGGCAGTTCTTCGGCAAGGACGCGTTGGGCCCGTGAAATCTCACGAGAATAGAAGCAACCGGCCAACATCGGAGCCAGAATCAGGACCAGAGCCGCGACGCGATAGCGGTGGAGCGTTGGGTTCGGCATTTTTAGTACCCCATATCGTCGAGGGCTCCAATGCGGAAACGCCGCCCGATGCGGCCGATGTCCGACGGATCGATTTCACCCACGATGTTGACAAATACGGCTTCGTCCTCCCGGTCATCCATGACCATCACCACAAGCCCTTCAATACGCTCTTCTACGGTCTTCAGGTAGAAGTAGATGCGTTCACCCTCATCCCGAATGCGTGCGACCTGCTCCCAGGTGTCTTGTCCCAGTTGATCAGCGATGGCCTGACTGGTTTGGATGAAATCGGCAGCCAGGGCTTCAGGGTTGGCGGAATCTTCCAGATCGTAGGCAAAGACGCGCACGGCTTTGAGTTTGTATAGCATATCGGCCAGGGCGGGGTCCTCAAACCGGCTGGCTTCGGCCGCCAGGCGCAGCAACGGACCTTTCAGAAAGACTTCCACATTGGGCTCCTCGCCGATTTGCTCAGGAATGAGGTCGAAGCGGGCATACCCCGGATGGTTTAACAGATCGGCCGGTACCTGTTGGGCCTGGGCCTGGGCCGATGAGAGACCTACCGCAAGGATCAGAAAAATCCCCATCGTGAGGCGCGTAAACAGTAGAGCGTTCATCGTTTTATATCGGTTAAGGCTTTTAATTTCAATTTATTGGGCCACCACATCTTGCATGGTCTGTTGCATCGGGGCCATCACATGCAGCTGGATAACATCGTGCCGGACGATGACCCCGGCCTTCCGACCGACATCGCTTACGTAGCCCATCGTCCACTTGAGTTGCGCCAGCGCCTCGTCCACTTCTTCCTGGGTCGGTTCGGCTGCGGAAATCGCTGGTGGCGGGGGATTTTCAGGCCGTACCCACCAGAACACCACGGCAACGGCTGCAACAGCCAGGGCCGGTCGCAGTGCGGGCAAGAAGCCTTGCACCACCCGGCCACGCATATCCTGTAGCCAGGTGTGACGCTGCTGCGCGCGTACCTCGCGGTACACAGACCGGGTGACCGGCGCGGGGCACGGCTGCACGGGCAGCGCCGCGAGGGCAGCGCCCATGTCCCGGGCGAAGGCCAGGGCTTCGGCACAAGCCGGGCACGTGGCCTGGTGTGCTTCGAAGCGTTCGGCGTTCGGCGCGTCCAGTTCGCCGTCGAGGTAGGCATCGAGCAACGCGTCCGTGCTTTCGCAGGGTTCGGTCCAGTCGATGGCGTCAGGAAAGTTCATAGTCTACTCGGGTTCGCAGGGCCTTGCGCAGAGCGCGGCGGCCCCGGTGCAGGTACACCTTCACGGTATTCAATGGCAGGTCAAGCCGTTCACTGATCTGCTCGTATTTCAGGTCTTGCACTTCCCGCAAGATGACGATGCTTCGGTGGGGCTCCTTCAGATCGGCGAGGGCCGCTTGCAGGTGGGCTTGAAACTCGCCTGCTTCCACCGTTGCGTCCGGTGCTTCATACAAAGTGGCCGCCTGCTGGTAGGCAAGACCATCGGTATCGACGTGGACCGTATCCTTATAGGTCTGCTGCCGCCGATAGGTATCAATGCAGGCGTTCCGCGTAACGCGCATCAACCAACCGCCCAGCCGCTCCGGTTCGAGCGCCTCGTGGTGTTGCCACAGGCGAATCAGCACGTCTTGGGTTACATCTTCGGCATCCGCGGAATTGCCCAGGAAGTAATACGCAAACGTGTAGATCCGGTCTTTGTGTTGTTCAACCAGCGTTTTGAACCGGCGCATGACGTCATCTTTTGGTATTCCCTAAACGGATGCGCACAGAAAAAGGTTACACCGGGGATGTGGGGAGTGCGGGGTGCGGAGTGCAGGGTGCGACGTGAGGCGGCCTTCGTACCTGTGGCGTGCACCCGTAGGGATCGGCCTTGTGCGGACCCAGGCAAGGACAAGCCTCGGTGTAAGCTGGTCTTATTGTTGGTTAAACCGCAACAACCGGCCTTTTCGGTTGCCATCGCCTTCGCTGGAAATGAATAGATCGCCGTTGGGCAGAAAGGCGAGGCCCTCGGGTTGGGGAAGAAGATCGGGAGACAAACGCCAGACGCCAACCATTTGCCCGTCGGCTTCCATAACCACAATGACCTTTCGTACGGAAGAGAGGATGTAGAGTTGGCCCGTTTGGGGATGGATGGCCAAACCGGAGGGTTTGAACCCGCTCAGGTCGGTAACGGCCCCGAAGAACTTCCGAACGGCGGCATTGAGCGCGTCTTCGGTACGGGGCAGGTTTTTTAGATCGACGACGAAGACCGGGTCTTCGCCCAGGGTGCCGGTTTCCAGGTCATAGGCGTAGACGGTCTTCTTGTTTGGGAACCCCTTGCCGGCGTACTCCTTACACGCGATCAACAGCCGGTGGTTGGCGGCATCATAGACGAGGCCCTCGGTATCATTCCGGGCACGAAGCGGGGTGTTTTTACTTTCCACGTGCAAGGGCTGCGTCGTCCAATCCTGAATGTGTACCAGCCGCCCATCGCTTCGCAGAATAAACACGGCGTTGCCGAGGCGCGTCAGCCCTTCGTAATCCCCCTTTTTGCCAAACCCTTTTCTGTCGGCAATTTCGCCGGTGTTCAGGTCCAGGATGTACAGGATCCCTTTCTCGTCCTGCACGGCCCCGAGGTATTGGTCGTCCAGGAGCGTCAGGCCCGAGATTTCCTTGAGGACCGAGGGCAAGGTAAAGGCAGCGTCCGGGTTGTCGAAGGTGTACCGAGGGGCGCTCAGAGAATCTACAGGAGGAGCTACATCGGCTTGCCGAGGCTCGGGCCGGTTGGGAGCACACACCCCCAACCCGAGGCTCAGGATCAATACACTCCAAATCGGATAGGTCAAGTACATCTGGTAAATACAGAATAAGAGAGGGCTATGCAGCACGTTCGATTTCTACATATTCGACCTGTGTATGCGGAGCAGGCATATCTTCCCCGGAGGCTTGAAGATCTTTCAAATGAAACGCGATGGCCTCAACGATCAATTGCCGAACCTCATCCTCGCTTTCCCCTACCGCTACACAGCCCGGCAAATCGGGTACATAAGCCCCATAACTGTCAGGGCCTTGCTCGATTACAACAGCAAATCGCATCTTTACTTTAACCCAGCTTGTTTGTAAATGCTGCCCAACGTGCCCGGTGGTATGTCCAGGCTGGGCTTGCCAGCAACGGTTACCGTTCCCGGCTTGATTGGATGCTTAAACTGCCGATGGCTCCCACGGGTCCGACTGAGGTACCAGCCATCTTTCTTGAGCAACCGAAGGGCATCTCGGACTTTCATATCGTATGTAGATTATCATACGATACATGCGTGAATATCCATCTCTACGTGCCACCTGCTGATGTTGAGGCAGAGGCATTTGCTTCTCTAGGGCAGAGCCAACAACCGGGCAGCAGGCTCCAGATTTTCTTTTTTGCCGACATCCAGCCACCCCTCGGCCGGATGGGGAAAGGCCCGGATGGTATGCGTCGCGGCCAAACGCAGATACACGTCGATGATGGAGAAGGCCCCGGTTTCTGTGACCAGATCGAGTAGGGCCGGATCGATGATGTGAATGCCGCTGAACGCCCACGGCTTTAACCTGGCGCGGGTGCGGCGGGCCATGCGGACCTCGCCGGTTTTGACGTTGGTCCAGCCTTTCAGGCGATGGTACCGGTCAAAGAGCAGGTACCGGGAGGAGATGCGTTCCGTGACAGCCAGGGTTGCCAATCCGCCGCGTTTGAGGTGACGCTGATACAAGGCGTGCAGGTCCAGATCAGATACAATGTCTACGTTGTGTACCAGAAACGGTTGGCCGTCATCGAAAAACCACGCGGCTTTTTTGAGGCCGCCACCGGTCTCCAGCAAGTGGTCCCGTTCATCCGAGATGGTAATGTTCAGGCCGAAGTGGTTGTTTTTTTCCAGAAAGTCGATGACCAGATCCGCGAAGTGGTGCACGTTTACGATCAGGTCCTGCACCCCGAACTGTTTAAGGCGCTGAATCACATGGGCCAACAGGGGTGTCCCGGCCACTTCAACCAGTGCCTTGGGCCTGTCGTTCGTAAGCGGACGCAGCCGGGTGCCGAGGCCAGCAGCAAAGATCATGGCTTTCATGCGGTGCCCCCGATCTTTGCCGGGCGTACGGCCTCGAAGACGATGGTTTCAAACGCATTCATGTCATTGCCGATGCCGGTGCCGTGCTGCTCCACGCCCGCGAGGTTCGGATCTGCGCTTTCGCCGATCTCCACCTGCTCAATGCCGGTAAACCCGGCGCGTTCGAGGACGTGCGTAAGGGTTTCGGCATCATGGACCACCTTCATCTTCCACGTGTGCGAGATGCTGCCCACCACATAGGCCGGGCGCTTGAAATCCCCACCAAAGTAAAATTCACTGTACCAGTCCACATAACGTTGTTGCTCCGGCGTAAGCGGATCGGCTTGGTAGAGGTTAGCCAGCACCTTCAGGTCTGCGGTTGAGATGCGGATGCGACCGCCCGGTTGCAAGATACGGTGGCACTCCCACAGCATCTCGACGCATTCGGCAAAAGTCAGATAGTCGATCATATGCTCTGTGTAGATATACCGGAAGGTGCCGTCTTCAAAGGGGAAGGGTTGGCTGGCATCTAGGTAGATCTGCCCTTTGTGACGGGGTTTGATGTCCGTATCGAGCCAGCCCTGCAACTGAACGGGACCGGCCCCCACATGCAGTTTCGGGACGGGGTGCGCCTTTAGATAGGCCCGGATGACCCCCCGGCGGTGCCATTGCCCGTAGCGGCGCGTCCAGAGCTGCTTACTGGCCGACAGCACCGCCAGGAAAAACGGGGAACGTTGGTACCATCGCTTGACGGAGCGAATCATCAGCAGGAGGGGGGACGCGAAATGATAAGGTGTGTATATTGAGGATCAAAATACAACGTCCTTCCTTTGGAACCGACCAAGTTCCGATTAAAACCGCCATGCGCGACCGGCCCCGTATTGTTCACCTGACAACGGTGCACCACGTCCAGGATCCCCGCATCTTCCGCAAACAGGCCCAGAGCCTGCGGCGGGCCGGGTATGATGTGCACCTGGTGGCTCCCCATCCCGTTTCAGAGACGCTGGACGGTATACCCATTACGGCCCTCCCAAAAATCAAAGACCGGCTTCCGCGCCTGCGCCATGCCTACCGGGCCGCCCGCGCCCTCAACGCCGATGTTTACCATTTCCACGACCCCGAACTGATCCCGGTGGCCCGTGCCCTCAAACAGGCCACCCAAGCAAAAGTGATCTATGATGTTCACGAAGACAATGCCGCAAAAGGCGGTACAACAGGCCGCATGTTACAGACCCTCGAACGGTGGTGCTTCCGATGGGCGGACCACGTGATCCTCGCTGAAACGGCCTATACCGCGATGCTCAAAAGCACCCGCGTACCCCACACGCCCATCCTGAATTATTTCTTGCCGCTGGACGATATGCCTCCCATGCCCCGGTACCGTTCCCAGCCCGAAGCGCCTTTTTACCTGCTCTACGCCGGCACCCAGGGCGCAAAGCGCGGCATCAAGGTCATGCTGGACCTCGCCGAACGCATCCAACACCTGGAGCTACCGTGGCATGTGCATCTGATCGGGGCCTTCTACCGCCCGGCCCTGCGCGAACAGGCCCTTGAACGCATTCGTGCAGCCCATCTGGAACCCATCGTACAGGCCGTCGGCTGGGACGGCTACCTCCCCTGGGCGGAAATGGAACCCTATTACCGCACCGCCGATGTCGGGCTGGCCCTGCTGGACCCACACCCCAATTTCGTCCATACCATCCCGACCAAGTTCTACGAATACCTCTACTACGGCCTGCCCATCCTATGCTCCGATTTCCCCGGCTGGCAATCGTTCATCGAAACCCACCAATGCGGGGCGGTGGTGCAACCCCATGATGCCGAGGCCGTGTTTCGGGTGCTGCGGTCCTGGGCCGAGGATCCGGCGGGCTATACCCGGCTCTCACAAGCAGCAGCAGCAGCAGCAACCCAATTTCACTGGTCGATTATGGAAGAACGGTTATTGGAGGTTTATCAGGAATTGACGCTGGATTAAAGGGTACTCGGGTCGATTTCCATGATTTGCCCCTTAACTAGGGCCAGGGTCCGGGCGGGAAATTCCCGAATGATGCGGTAATCATGCGTGGCCATCAAGACGGTCATGCCCTGTTTGTGCAGGCCCACGAGCAGGTTCTGAATCTCGTTGGCTACGCGTGGGTCCAGGTTGCCGGTCGGTTCGTCGGCCAGCAGAATGTGCGGTTCATTGGCAATGGCCCGGGCAATGCAGACCCGCTGCTGCTCCCCACCAGAAAGTTCATGCGGAAACGCCGATTGCCGGTGGCTGAGGCCAACATGCGCCAGCACGTGCAACACCCGGCTCTTGACAGCCTTGGCCTTTTTGCCGGTGGCATATAACGCAAAAGCTACGTTGTCATATACGTTGCGGTCGGGCAAGAGCTGAAAGTCCTGAAACACAATGCCGAGTGCACGCCGCAGGTAGGGCACATCGGCCTTGGTCAGCACATCGGATCGGTACGGGCCGACGCGCACAATGCCCTTGTCCGGTTTGAGGTCCATGTAGAGTAGCCGCATGATGCTACTTTTGCCGGCCCCACTCGGCCCCACGAGGTACACCATCTCGCCCCGTTTGATGTGTACCGACAGGTTACGGAGCACGGCATACCGGCCCCGTTCCGGAATCGGATAGGAAAGGGTCACATCTTCGAGGAGAATCATAGGGTACGCATTACGTGTAAGGACAAGGCTTTCGGGTTTGGCACAGGATTATGAAATACACGATACAGCCTGAACCATTTGAAACCCAAAGTAGGCACCAGCAGGCAAAAAAACGTGGGGGGTAGCATCTCCGTAGCGGAAGGCGTAGTTTCTTTTTTCAATTTTTTAGAAAACACCCACCTCAACACATGGACGCTGCCTCTTCTGCTACCCCAAAATCATGGGTTGACCGGTTTCTGGGTGCGGTAGAACGCATCGGCAATGCCCTTCCGCATCCCGCTACCCTCTTCGGCCTGTTTGCACTCATTGTGGTTGTGCTCTCTGGCGTCTTTAGCTGGATGGACATTTCAGCCGTCAATCCGGCCAGCGATGAAGTCATTCGTCCGGTGAATCTACTCTCCCGCGAGGGCCTGCACCGCATCCTCGTTGAAATGCTGGACAACTTTACCGGCTTTGCGCCACTAGGCACCGTACTGGTAGCGATGCTGGGCATCGGGGTGGCTGAGGGAAGCGGCCTGATCGGGGCCGGTTTGCGGCTCCTGGTGCTTTCCTCGCCCGAAAAGTGGCTCACGTTTGTGATCGTGATGGCGGGTGTACTGTCGAATACGGCCAGTGAAGTCGGCTACGTCCTGCTGGTCCCCCTGAGTGCCATCATCTTCCTCGCGGTAGGGCGGCACCCGATTGCAGGGCTGGCGGCGGCTTTTGCCGGGGTTTCCGGTGGATACAGCGCCAACCTGTTGTTGGGTACCATCGACCCCCTGCTGGCAGGGTTAAGCCAGGAAGCGGCTCAGATTGTAGATCCTGAGTACCTTGTCAACCCGGCATGCAATTACTACTTCATGTTTGTATCCACCTTCTTCATTGCCGCTGCCGGTACGTGGGTGACCGAAAAGATCGTGGTGCCACGCCTGGGGTCGTATCACGGCGATGTTGAAGCCGAGGAAATCCGCCCCCTCAGCGCTGAAGAAAAGCGGGGCCTGCGGTTTGCGCTGGTGTCCATCCTCATCCTGTCGGCCTTGATCTTGCTCGGCCTGATCCCGGAAAACGGCCTGCTGCGCGCTATGGACGGTTCCATTTTACGCTCGCCGTTCATGCGGGGTATTGTGGCCTTCATCTTCATCAGCGCCAGCATTGCCGGGATTGCCTACGGCATCGGTGCAGGCACCCTCAAAAGCGATTCTGACGTAATGGAGGGCATGGGGAAGGCCATGTCTACCCTGGGCCTCTATATGGTGCTGGTGTTTTTTGCCGCCCAGTTTGTGGCCTACTTCAAATGGACAAACCTGGGCCTCATCTTCGCCATTAAAGGGGCTGCCGTGCTCCAGGCATCCGGCCTGGGACCCATTCCGTTGATGATCTCCTTTGTCTTTCTTTCGGCAGTCATTAACCTGGCGATGGGGAGTGCCTCAGCCAAATGGGCCATCATGGCCCCGGTCTTCATTCCGATGTTCATGTTCCTGGGCTACTCCCCGGAACTGGTGCAAACAGCCTACCGTGTCGGCGACAGCGTAACAAACATCATCTCCCCGATGATGTCCTATTTTGCCCTGATTATCGCCTTCATGCAACAGTACGACAAGAAGGCCGGCATCGGCACAGTAGTGGCTACGATGCTGCCCTATACCGTGGTCTTCCTGTTGATCTGGATGGTCTTGCTGATCATCTGGCTGCTCATTGGTGCACCACTCGGACCAGGTGCACCGCTGTACCTACCCACACCGTGATCCACTATGCCGAACAGGCACCGGATGAAGCCCTGGTGGCTTACGTCTGGAGCTACTGGACCTTCTCGGTCGATGCGGCTTTCGATGGCCCTTACCAGCATCGGATTGTACCCGACGGCTGTGTGAGTCTGGCCTACGCCCTGGAACACCCCTCCGAACCCGGCCAGTTACGCATCGTCGGCCCTCGGCTAAAGGCGTTCACCATCCCCGTACCGGCCGGAGCCGCCTACTGGGGCATCCGCTTCCGGCCTGGTGCCGCATCTCCCTTGCTCCATGTGCCGATGGAAGACCTCCGGGACCAAGTGGCCGATGCCGGGCAGTTTCTTCCTGAGCTGGCCCAAACCCTCCTCAACCGCCTGGTCCCGTGCACAAGCCGCGAGGCTATGTTTGAGGCTTTTGATGCTGTGCTCCATCCCCTGATTGCCCAAGCCTCACCAATCGATCCGCACATCCGCACTGCCGTCGATCACATTACGCAAACCCAGGGCAAAGGGTTGATTCGGGAGGTGGCCGAAGCCGTACACCTGAGCCCCCGCCAGTTCCAGCGTCGCTTTCGCAAAGCCGTCGGCCTGACGGCCAAGCAATTCGCCCGCATCCGCCGGTTTCGGCTTTCGGCAGGCAACATCCTCAAAACTGATCCAGAGGCGTGGGGTACGATCGCTGCCTCACACGGCTACGCCGACCAAGCCCACCTCAATCGAGATTTCCAGCAACTGACCGGCCTCTCCCCAAAATCCCTGGCCGAACGCATCCGAACCATCGACCACAAAGACGTTGATCCTTGAAAGTATCGCGTAATGCGTTCCCAGGATGTCGTTTTTTTTCTATCGAAAGCCGGTATGCCCGTTGTACACTAGTGTTGCGTCAATTTCCAGATGACGGGTAGGTTCGGAGGTTGTTTTTGTTGCCGACAAGGCGCATGAGCGCAGACATAGCCAGAGCTATGGCGAGATCATGCAACGCCGGCGGCAGCGAAAACGGCCCCGAAGGACCCGTCAAGATGGGGTTGACGCAACACTAAGGCTGCATAAAGAATCCTTTCCACTTTTAACTGTGGTGCCTTACATGAAAACGATACTGACGGCCTGTCTCACGTTTGCCTGTATGCTGCCCGTGGCTGCTCAACCCCATTCCCCCGACCACACCGCCGTAAAAGAAGCCCTGCAACCCTTAGCCTTTCTCGTCGGCACGTGGGAAGGGGAGGGGTGGATGATGATGGGCCGGGGCCAACGGAGTACCTCTCAGGTCATCGAAACGGCCCAGTGGAAACTCGACGGCACCGTCCTGCTGGTCGAAGGCCTGGGCACCCGTACTGATGAAAACGGGGACACCCATACCGTCCACAACGCCATGGGCGTCATCAGCTACGACGCGGCCACCCAAAACTACCTGTTCCGTGCCTACCGCACCGGCGGTCAATACGTCGATGCCGATGTCACGATGACAGACAGCACCCTGGTCTGGCAATTTGAAGCCCCGCACGCCGGCATCATCCGCTATGCCCTGGACCTGATTGATCCGAACCGCTGGCAAGAAAACGGCGAAATGTCTCGCGACGGTGGCACCACTTGGTTCCCCTTCTTCGGCATGACACTGCACCGCAAGGAATAAGCGAACAGCTAATGGAGGTCCCCGGCCCATTTCTGCTCTCCGGCATAGATGGGAACCGCCACGTGGTTTTCTTCTGGGGGTAACGGACAGGTGGCGTATTCCGTGAAGGCACAGGGCGGGTTGTAGGACTTGTTGAAGTCGAGGTATGTCAGGCCGGAGGCATCCACAAAGGGTGCATGGAGAAAACGGCCCGCATTGTAGGTTTCGACCCCGTTGGTGGCATCGGCGAAGATGAGGAAGTAGTCATTGGTTTCATGGTCGATGACGGGACTGATGCGGTGGGTTTCACCGTCTCGCTCGAACACGAGGACGCCGGGGGAGTAGGTTTCCGTTACATACCCGAGGATGTTAGGTACACGGATGAATGTAGAATCAGCATGGGGTTCGAGGCGGGCTTGTACGCGCCACGTTCCGTCTACCGGATACCGGTCGATGCCCTCAAACTGGGCCACGGCGGGATGCTCCAGGTTGCGGAGCCGAATGCCCAACCGTTCACCTCGCTGAATCACGTACCACACCAACGGCCCCAACCGTACCACGGGTGGCTCCGGGTACATCGCCACCGCCCCCTGTACCGATATGCTATCAATGTCAACGGCTACATTTGGCGCAAGGATCATCTGTACGGCTTCGCCTTCCCGCACGAACCGCCCGACCGTCGCCGGAGCCGTGCCCTCGGGCAAAACGATGCGGTGAGACGGATCCGTGCCGAATGAAGTCTCGCCTTCGTCCAGCCAGAACAACCCTGCTAGGTTTAGCCACCCCTGTTCACCGGTCAGATCGGCGAGGAGTTGACGGTGCCATGCGTCAATTTCAGCCACGTGCGCCGGATCCGGCGGGGGAGACGCGGGTTCACAGCCGATGTTCATGCACACGATGATGAGTACAAACGCGATCCTTACGTATCGGTAACCCATGATTCAAACGTTTTCTACGGAGCCGGATATGGAGACGGTTTCGGTTTTACTGCATACCGAGCACATCGGCTCCGGACCGGCGTTGATTATTCTGCACGGCTTCCTCGGCTCGGGGGAAAACTGGCGCATGTTGAGCAAACGGTTCGGGCAACGCTTCAGCGTGTATACCCCAGACCTGCGCAACCACGGCCGGTCTCCCCACCATGAGGAAATGGCATATGGTGTGATGGCGCAGGACGTGATTCGTTTCATGGATCATCATGATATCGACATTGCCCACCTCCTCGGCCATTCGATGGGAGGTAAAGTGGCGATGCAATGCGCCTTCGACTTCCCGGATCGTGTGCACCGGCTGGTGGTGGCAGACATCGCCCCACGGGCTTATCCCCCACGGCACATTGAAATGCTCGAAGCCCTGGCCGACCTGGACCTGAGCACCATCAAGACCCGCAAAGCCGCTGGTGCAGCCCTGAAAGCGGACATCCCGGATGCGACCTACCGGCAGTTCCTGCTCAAAAACCTGGTGCCCAATACCGACCAGTACACCTGGCGCATCAACCTGCCGGTCCTCCTTCGCCGTTACGCCACCATCAATGTAGCCCTGGACCCGGAAGCCTACTTTGAAGGCCCCACCCTGTTCGTCAAAGGCGGCAATTCGCCCTACATCACCGATGCCGATTGGCCCAACATCCAATGGCAGTTCCCCGATGTCTGGCTGGAAACCATTCCCGATGCCGGACATTGGGTTCACGCCGATGCGCCCAAGCCCTTTCACGACCTTGTGCGCGGCTTCCTTACCGCACCCGCATGATTGTGCGGCAAGGAAACCCAGATTGCCCTTGAAAAAGGCTTGACACTCACACGGGACCGAACGATTTTGTAGATCCATCAGGCAACACATTATTATTGCGAGCTATTTATGCGCACCCTATCCTTGTTTTTGGCCGGTCTGTTCCTGGCCGGTTGTGCCGGATCCGGAACCCTGCCCCCCAATCCGGAACAGGGCGAGATTCAATATCTGACCCGTGAAAACGAACAACTCCAGCGGAGAATTCTCGAACTCGAAGAAGAGCACGCCGCTTATCGTGAAAGCCTCGCCGAGGCCGAGAAGGAAGCCTCCAAAATCCAAACGCCGGACGAGGTCCAACAGCGGATCAGCGACCTATCGGCGGAAAACGAACAACTCCAGCAACGCATTGCCGTGCTGGAAGACGAGCAAGCGGCCTACCGCGAAAGCCTCGCCGAGGCCGAGAACACGCAACAAACCGACACCGCCCAGTTACAGCAACGCATCCAGGACCTCGAAGCCGAACGCGACGGCTACCGGGATCGGCTTGCTACGGCCGAAAACATGGCTGCCCAACAAACGAACACCGCCGAATTGCAACAACGCATTCAGGACCTCGAAGCCGAACGTGAGGATTACATGCAGCGTCTCGCCGCGGCCGAGGCCGCCCAAACTGCCGGTGATCCAGAAATTGAACAACGGGTAAGCAACCTCCAGGCCGAACGCGACGGCTACCGGCAAAGCCTAGATGAGGCTGAGCAACAGATTGCCGCGCTGGAAGAACAACTTCAAACCGCACGGGCAACGTCTCCAACTGCCGAGCCGTCTGCCTCAACAGCTGCCACCGCCGAGGTCATCTTTTCCATGCCCACCGATCCGCATTTCATTTCCAACGGTGCGCGCCTGAACCGGGCGGGTATTGCCTACATGCGGCAGGTAGCTGCACGCCTGAAGTCAGACTATCCGGGACGGCGCTTTCGGGTGATTGGCTACACAGATAATACCCCCCTTAGCGAGCGGACCAAACGGACCTTTCCGAGCAACTGGGAGCTTTCAGCAGGGCGCGCCGGGATGCTGGTACGCCACCTGCAATGGACCCACAAGATGGACCCAAGCCGGTTTGAAGTAGTGGGCCTGGGCCATTATCATCCGCTGGAAAGCAACGATACCGCCGAGGGCCGCAAGGCCAACCGGACCATTCGGATCGTTGCCCTGTAACGAGGCTTATGCCCTAAGGCAGCCATCCTTCGGCCGCAATGGCCTCCATGTGGATCCGCAGGTTCTCGAAAGCCACCTTTTTCTTGGCCTTTTCCCACGGTACCCATTCCACTTTCTCGATTTGCTCTTTGGCCTGCGGGGTAAAGGAGGCCTCGGGCGTGGACATCAGATACCAGTGCGTCGTCTTGACCCGATAGGCCTCTGCCTCCGGATATCCGTGCCGGGTTCTACCGAGCGGTCGAATGAGCTTGAGTTTTTTGATCCCTACCTCTTCCTTTACCTCACGGAGGGCACAGGCTTCGGGGGTCTCGCCGGGGTCCTGTTTGCCTTTGGGCAAGTCCCACACGCCGCGCCGGAATATCATCAGCACTTCCGGCCCAGACTTGGTTTTACGCATGACGTACCCGCCCCCGGCAATGACCGGGCGGACGGGCAGATAGGGATCCAGGTTCAAAAACGCCGACGGAGGAATGGAGGGCACCGTTACCCTCTGAACCAGCGGCGGAACATAGACATCCTTCAGGGCACTTTTTTCAACCACCAGCACGGTGCCGGATGTACAGGCGGCCTCGGCAGCTTCCCAGGCCGTCCAGAGTTTCTTTGGTTTTTTTCGCCCACGTTTACGCAATTTTTCCAGCGTATTTTTCTTCAGCTTCTTGACGCAATAGTACAGGAGCATGGTGCGTTGAACGTATACTTTAGGGGTGGGCGAACAGCTCGCAAAGTATACCACTTGGGCCGCTAACGGACAAGCCTTTCCCGAAACCTTTACCTGGCTTCGGGTTTCAATCCAGCACCCTTTATTTTGCCCATAAGACCCGCCGTTACCATGCGTATTGCCCTGGCTCAGATCAACCCTGTTGTGGGGGATCTCAAAGGCAACTGCCAAAAGATTGTCGATTATACCCACCGTGCCAAATCGCACAACGCAGACCTGGTCATCTTCCCCGAATTGTGTGTGGTGGGCTACCCGCCGATGGATCTGCTGGACCACCCTTCTTTCATTGAAGCCACCGATCAGGCCCTGCGCTGGATCGCCTCGGAAGTACCGCAAGACCTGGGCCTCATCATCGGCGCGCCCGTACCCAACCCGGAGTCCATCGGCAAGCGCTTGCACAACGCGGCCCTCTGGTATGAAAACGGCCAACGCATCGCCACGGTGTACAAGCGCCTGCTCCCGACCTACGATGTATTCGACGAGTACCGGCACTTTGAACCAGGGCCACCGCAATCGGTCGTGACGTGGCGGGGGCTGCGCTTCGGGCTCCACATCTGCGAAGACATGTGGAATAATGAGGCTGAGGCCCCTTTCTACCTCTACGATGCCAACCCCATCGACGCAATCGCCGCGCAAGGCATCGACCTGTTCCTGAACATCAGCGCCTCGCCGTTTGCAGAGGGACGACCCGCCTACCGCAACCGCCTCATTGCCGAAAATTGCCAGGAACACCACGTTCCGTTCGTGATGGTCAACCAGGTTGGGGCCAACACCGAATTGATCTTCGATGGCGGCAGCGTGGTCTATAATGCTGATGCGGAAAGGTGTTGCACCACGCCTGCTTTCGAGGAAGCATTGGTGTATTGGGATTTTGATGCCCATGCACCCGCCGTTTCCGTCGCTGAATCCCACCCCATTGCAGAGGTCCATCAAGCGCTCATCTGCGGCATCCGCGATTATTACGAAAAAACCGGGTTCTTCAACGGGGTCCTGATGGGGCTCTCCGGTGGCATCGACTCGGCGGTGACCTGTGCCCTGGCCGTCGAGGCCCTGGGCCCGGAGGTGGTCCACGGCGTAACCATGCCCTCCAAATACTCGTCCTCCGGCTCCGTGGACGATGCCAAGGCCCTTGCCGATAATCTGGGGATTGCCTTCTACAACATCCCCATCGTCCCGGCGGTCTCTGCCTTTGACACCATGCTGGAGCCGCTCTTTGCCGAAACCACCCCCGGCGTGGCCGAGGAAAACATTCAGGCCCGCACACGAGGGGTTACCCTGATGGCCCTCTCGAACAAGTTTAACTACCTGCTCCTGACCACGGGCAACAAGAGTGAAATGGCCGTCGGCTATGCCACGCTCTATGGCGACATGAACGGCGGCCTCGCCGTCTTGTCGGACGTGTTCAAAATGGAGGTCTATGCCCTCGCCGAGTACATCAATGCCAAGGCCGGGCACGACCTCATCCCGCGTAACACCATCACCAAACCGCCCTCAGCTGAGTTACGACCGGACCAGCAGGACGCAGACTCCCTGCCGCCCTATCCGGTTCTGGATCATATCCTCCGGTTGTACATCGTCGATTTCTACGATGCCGAGGCCATCATCGAAGCCACCGATTACCCTCCGGCACTGGTCAAGGACATCCTGGGCAAAGTGGACCGCAATGAATACAAACGACGTCAGGCTGCACCGGGCTTACGCGTGAGCACCAAGGCCTTCGGCATGGGGCGACGGCTCCCCATTGTGATGCGTCCACGCCGCGTACCGGAACCCTCTCCTGTATCTCTCTCCTAATCCTTCCCCCTATGATTGCCTACGTATCAGGAACCCTGGCCGACAAAAAACCCACCCGCGTGATCGTCGATGTTCAGGGCCTGGGGTATATGTTGCACATTCCAGCTTCTTCGTATGCTACGTTGCCGCCTGTAGGCAAGCCGGTGAAGCTCCGGACCTACCACCATGTTCGGGAAGATGCCTTGTTGCTGTTCGGGTTTGCCACCGAGGCTGAACGCCAACTTTTCGAGACGATGATCGGGGTGTCCGGCGTAGGGCCGAAACTGGCACTGGCCGCCCTTTCAGCTATGAACCCGGGCGAATTGTACAATGCCATCGTTGGGGGCGAAGCCGGTATGCTGACCCGTATCCCCGGTGTGGGCCGCAAGACAGCGGAACGGCTGGTGGTCGAGTTGCGGGATCGGTTGGTCCGGCTTGACTTGTCGGCGCATGGTACCTCAGCAGGAGGGGGTTCATCGCCGGAACAGGCGCAGATTCGAGGTGATGCCCTGGCCGCGCTGGAAACCCTCGGCCTGTCTCGTGCGATGGCCGAGAAAAACCTTCGGAAAGCCATGCGTAACAACCCCGGCACCCATACGAGCGAGCAATTGGTCCGCTTGGCCCTGCGCGAAGCGTGAAAATCCCAATCCCGCCGAAACCCGGTTTCATCCAACTGGTACAAGAGCCAGCGACGTCCCACCTCTATAACTGGTCCCCCGAAACCGGTTTGACGCCCGTCCGCCCAGGATGCTCGTCAACTTGTATGTAACCCGAGGCCCCATATGCCCACAACCGGACATATGCTGCAAGGTGTGCAGCAAACAAAGATTGTTATTGCGGACGACGACAAGGATATCTTGAACCTCCTGTGTTACATCCTGGAACGTGAAGGGTACCGCGTCTCCAAGGCCAACAACGGGGAAGATGCCCTCCGCATGGTAGAAGCCGAACTTCCGGACCTTGTCTTGCTTGACGTTATGATGCCGCGCCTCAACGGCCTGGACGTTTGTCGACGGATTCGGCAGAACCCCCGCCTGCGCAGCACGCCCATCCTGATCCTGACCGCCCAGAGCGAAGAAAGCAGCGAAGTGGAAGGCCTTGATGCCGGCGCCGATGATTACCTGCCCAAACCGATTGCTCCCCGGCGGCTTATGAGCCACGTCCGCGCCCTGCTTCGGCGTTCCCAACAGGTTGAAGGCTCGCTGAAACATACCTCAAACCTGTTGCGCCTCAGCGGCCTGGAAATCGACCGTGACCACTACGTGGTGCGCCACCGCCAAGCCGTACCGCCCCTAACCACGCCCTTGCCTAAAAAAGAGTTCGAGTTGCTGTTTTTTATGGCCTCGCATCCGGGCCGGGTGTTCTCCCGGCAAGACCTCCTCAATGAAGTATGGGGCACCGATGTATTCGTAATGGACCGCACGGTGGATGTACACATCAGCAAAATTCGGGAAAAGCTGGGGGAGGGTTACATTTCCACGGTCAAAGGTGTCGGCTATAAATTCAACAGCTAAGGGGCCGATGCCCATGCCGAACACGCTTGCCCTGAAAATCGCGATGGGATCCCTGCTTTGTGCGATGATGGCAGCAATATTGGCTGTATGGGCCGGATGGACCACCTGGGCAGCAGCCCTGGGCATTTCAGTAATCACCGGTGCCGGCACCCTGGGCGTGGCCCACTTCCTCATAAGCCTGCGTTTAAAACGCGCTAACCATATGCTGGGCCTCCTCCGCAAACGGGAATTTGATACCTTACCCTCCATCGAACCCGCATCACGTGGCGATGAACTGGACCATCTGATTCGACATATACGCCGAACCAGTGGCGCTATGCAACAGGAATTTGAGGGCCTCAAAAAAATGGAAAATTACCGCCGGGAGTTTTTGGGGAACGTCTCTCACGAACTCAAAACGCCTATTTTTGCGATTCAGGGCTTTTCAGAAACCCTGCTGGACGGAGCGCTGGAGGATGAAAAGGTCAATCGCTCGTTCATCGAAAAAACCCTGAGCCATGCCCGGCGGCTCAATGCCCTGGTCAACGACCTCTCGGAAATCTCACGCATCGAGACGGGTGCGCTGAAAATGAATATGGAAGCCTTCGACCTGGGAAGCCTCGTCCAGGACGTCATCACCGGCTTGGAGTTGCAAGCCAAGCAGCAGCAGATTACCCTGGCCCAGCGCATGCTGCCCGGCCTGCCCTACGTCCTCGCTGATGAAGGGCGCATCCGGCAGGTCCTCGTGAACCTGGTCGAAAATGGCATAAAATACTCCGAGGATGGCAACACCGTAGAGGTGGTGGCCGTCAATTTGCCGCCCGATCAGGTCAAGGTTTCAGTAGTGGATGATGGTATCGGGATTGCCGAAGATCACCTGCCCCGCCTGACCGAGCGGTTCTACCGGGTAGATAAAAGCCGGTCCCGCCAGCAAGGCGGCACGGGCCTGGGGCTGGCCATCGTCAAACACATTCTGGAAGCCCACAAACGAAAACTGGACGTCCAGAGCCGCTACGGCCACGGCTCCATCTTCAGCTTTACGCTGGATGCCGTTCCCACACCATTCGAATGAATGACTACTCCCCTCTACCGCGAACTCGCACCGAACCGGGCCGACCTCGGCTTTATGCTGCTCTCCGGTATTTTCCTGGGTGCGCTGGTGATTACCAACGTCATCGCTGGTAAATTTTTTGTTCTGTTCGGGCAGGAACTCTCATGCGGCATTATTGCTTACCCGATCACCTTCCTGGTTACAGATTTGATCTCGGAGGTGTACGGCCGCAAGCGGGCGACTGCGCTGGTCAAGGTCGGGTTTGCCGTGAGTGTGTTTATCACGCTGGTGGTGTGGTTGGCAAATTTCGCACCCATCTACGACCGATCGCCGGTTACAGACGAAGCGTTTAACATGGTCTTTGGCCTATTGCCGGGGATTGTTTTCGGCTCCATGACGGCCTATCTGGTGGCGCAGTACATCGATGTGCAAATCTTTGAGTTCTGGCGCACCCTCACGGACGGGCGCTACCTCTGGCTACGCAACAACGGCTCTACCATCTTCAGTCAGTTGGTCGACACCGCGTTGGTGGTCCTTATCGCCCTGGTCCTCTGGCCCAAAATCGACGGAAATCCAGCCACCACCCCGATTGACAGCGAAACCACATGGGGCATCATTATCGGCCAATACCTGTTCAAAGCCGCCATTGCCTTACTGGACACCCCCTTGTTTTATGTGTGTACAGCCTGGCTGGAGAGATGGATTGCTGCAGACCCGGCGTTGCGAACGGAAACGGCACCCTCACAAATCACTCCGTAGGAACATGGCATGCCATGTCCGTACATCTGCCATGTTCGGCGGTTTACATCCGTTCCTTGCGTTCAATGTAGAGCGCACGGAACATCATAAAAGCGGCTTCGGCGGTTTGCGTCGTGAACCAGTAGTTGACCCCGGCCCCGACGGCCGCGCCGGCAATGGGGATCATCTGACCCAGTTTGTTGCCAATCAGGTTTTTGGCGATTTCGCGGGGAAGGTGTCGATTTTGCTCCTGAAAGGTATTTTGGCTTTGCCGGCCCTTGTATTCAATGTCGTGTGCAAAGGCAGCGGCGGCCACGCTCAGTTCACGCATGGCATAGTGTTTAGCATCCTTGCTGCCGGAGGCGGAAACGTTGTAGATGGCCAACACCAGCGGCTGAAACTCCGGCCCACGCATCGAAAACCCGTAGGCCCCGCCGATTTGCTGAATCAGGCGGAAGTTAATGGTGAACAGCAAGGGGATGTCTGCGATGAGCAGGGCCACACCACCCAGACCGGCCCCACCGCCCTGTACGGCGGCCATAATGGCATTCTCCGTGAAATAACTCTGCGCGAAGGCATCCAGGGTTTCCAGGGGCTGGTTCCGCAGGTCTTCCAGATTGGCTACTTCAATCTCTCGCTCCTCGGCCTGCCGGAGGACGTCTTTTTCGTCATACGTCCACGTCGAAGCATCTTTGAGGAGCGTCAGGGCCTGTGCGGTGGCTTCGCTGGCTTGATCTAGTACGGCTTCCGGTACCACCTGCTCCATCACCCAGTCGACCGGCTTCATGGCCCAGTCGAACATTTGCTGGAAGAATGAGGTCCCGCCCTGTTGCCAGGCTTCAATTTCGCGCTGGACTTGTTTCTCGTATTTGTTGAGACGCATGGGGTTGCTTTTTATTTAGGGCGCGAGAACGGCTTATCTATCTGGTGGTCGATCACGCCCCGGACAGGTGCGGATACGTAGCCGAAACCCGTGAAGTTGCAAGACTTCCGGCTGGCTCAGCCCGTCACCGCGCCGGTGCTTACCCCATCAGGCCGTACTTTTTGATCAAGCGATACATGGTGGCCCGGCCAATGCCCAATTCGACAGCGGCCTTGTCTACATTGCCGTCATACCGGCGGTAGGCCATCTCGACGGCGTGGCGTTTCAGGTCTTCCAGGGTCGGAATTTTATCGTTGTCCGGCAAGAGAGGCACGTCAGACTTAGCGCTTCCGTCCCCGAAATCCGTGGAGAGGGGAGCCCCGTCAAGGTCCTCATCCTCAAAGGAGGAATCGTGTTGCGAATGCTCTCCACCTTCATTCTTGACCCGTTCAGTCCACGGATCAATCTGGGCATGGCGGTCAAGCATCAGGTCCGAGAGCAGAATTTCGTCTTCATCGGACAGGAGGACGGCGCGTTCGACGGCGCTTTTAAGTTCGCGCACGTTGCCGGGCCAGGAGTAATCCAGAATGGCCCGCCGGGCCTCGGCCGAGAGGCGTTTCGTCTTGAAATCGGGATACTGGTTGATGTACTCGCGCAGGAAGTGTTGCGCCAGCAAAATGGAATCCTGTCCCCGTTCGCGCAGCGGTGGTAGGTTCAGGGGGAAGTCAAAGAGGCGGTAGTACAGGTCCTCCCGAAACTTGCCCTTGCGGATCATGATGCGGATGTCCCGGTTTGTGGCCGAGATGATGCGGGCATCAAACTCAATATTTTCCGAACCACCGACGCGCACGATTTCCCGGTTTTGCAACGCACGGAGCAGCTTGGCCTGTAGCCCCAGGTCCAGTTCGCCAATCTCATCCAGAAACAGGGTGCCCCGGTGGGCTTGCTCGAATTTACCAATCTTGCGGGCGTAGGCCCCGGTGAACGCCCCTTTCTCATGCCCGAAGAACTCGCTCTCCATCAACTCCCGCGGAATGGCGGCACAGTTGACCACCACAAACGGCCCTTTGCGCCGGGGCGAGTTGTAGTGAATGGCACGGGCGACGAGTTCCTTGCCGGTCCCACTCTCGCCCTGAATGGCAACCGTCAGATCGCCCCGGAGGGCTTTTTGGATGGTGCGGTAGACTTCCTCCATCGCCGGGCTGTCCCCGATGAGTTCCTTCATCCCATACCGCTGCGCCACCTCGCTCCGCAGCTTATCCAGTTCACGGGTGAGGGAGACCTTCTCGGTGATGTTCCGCACGACGGTGTCCAGCTTCACCAGGTCGTCTTGTCCCTTGGTGATATAGTCATACGCCCCGATCTTCATCGCCTCAATGGCGACGTTGATAATGCCTTGTGCCGAGACCATCACCACAGGGAGGTCCGGCTTGCGGTCCTTGATCTGCCGAAGCGTTTCGATCCCGCCCATGCCCGGCATCATCACGTCGAGCAAGACAAGGTCGGGATGTTCATCCAGGTGTTCCAGGGCATCTTCGCCCCGGTTAAACACCCGAACGTCACAATCGGGATACTTCTTTTCAAGTTTGTAGCTGACCAAGCGCGAGTAATGCGGGTCATCATCGACCACAAACAACTTATACTTCATAGCCTCATCCGGTATGGTATGCCCAGGAAAACCCTCGGATTATTGCCTTTATGTACTGCCTTTACGGCGGCCTTTGCCTTTCCAGAGGCAAACAGCCCCTAAGACCGCCCGGTAGTGCCGCTCCCATGCGTAATATCCGTTCTTTGATTTTTGTGTGCACGCCTTACTCAACCTTTGCACAGCAAAATCAAAGAACCATTATAAATGATGTTACGCCGCTTGTCGTTCATGTTGTGCATTTCGACAAGGCCGAATGGGCCAAGACTGCGTAACATGACTTATAACTTACAATTTAATGAAAATAAGCCCTAATGTTCCAATAAGGAAACAATAGTAGGCAAAGTACTGCAAGTTCCCGCGTTTCACGAAGTTTATGACCACGCGAATGGCCCATATGCCGGACACATAGGCCAATATTGCACCGATGACCAACGCGAGGATACTAATATCAGACCCCGTTGAAGAAAACATCTCCAGCGTCTTCAGCAGGGTGGCCCCCAGAATAACCGGCAACACCATCAGGAAGGAAAAGTTGGCCGCATCCTCCTGATTCACATTCTGGTACAGCGCCGTACAAATCGTGGAGCCGGACCGCGAAATCCCCGGAATGAGCGCCGCCGATTGGGCAATACCAATCACCAGCGCTTTCAACGGACTCAGCTGGCCGTTGGGGTTGGGCCGCAGCCGGGTCAAGATCAGCAATAGCCCCGTCACCAACAGCATCCCACACACCAGGCGAGGATCACTAAAGGCCGCCTCCAGCTGATCCTTGAACAGCACATACACGATGGCCGTCGGGATCATCGACAACAGAATGTACACCGCCACCCGAAACTCGCCCTGCTCCCGGTACCGAACGCCCAGCTCGGTCGGGTGCAACACCGCCTGCAGGGTTTCTTTCAAAATGTCCAGAATACGCCGCCAGTAGACCGTGATGATGCTGAGTGTTGTGCCAAAGTGTACATACACCTCAAACGTCACATCTTTAGCCATCTCGGCATCCAGACCCAGCAGGTATTGCCCCAACACCAGGTGCCCGGAGGAAGAAACAGGTAGAAATTCAGTAAGTCCTTGGACGAGGCCAAGCAAGGCGGCTTGCCACCAGTTCATTCAGGTCGGGTACGTTAAAATCGGGTAGGACAGGTACCGGGATATGCCCCAAGGTACGAAAACCAAGGTGGAATTCCGCCGTTTTCAGGAGTCGTTGTCTAATTTTGATACGATCTTTTTCCGCCGATTCTCGGCGGAACGTTCCGGCAACCGGGGTTCCACCAGCAGAACCTGCTCTTTCAGCAGGCGAACGGCACCGGGGGCGGCACCCTTTGGCTTAACTACATATTTTCGTTCGGCATACTGGACGGGCACCAGACTACTGTGTTTGGACTGACTATGAAAGGCCGCGATGGATGCCGCGGCTTCCAGTACCTCCTTGCCGGGTAGGGCCTGTTTGTTGGGGCGGCGCAAAACCACATGCGAGCCACCTACGCCACGGGCATGAAACCAGTAGTCATGCTTGCGGGCGTGCTTGAGGGTAAGCAGGTCATTTTCCTTTGCGCTACGCCCGGCCCATACCTCATATCCCTGTGCCACTGTATACCGGCGGAACGGCAGCCGGGCTTCGCCGACGGCTTCGGGGCGCAAGAACACTTTCAACCATTCTGCTTCCGAGGTTTTGAACCTTTCGAGGGCATCGTACGTCGTGATTTGTCCAAGGGCCGCCAGGAGTCGTTCAGCCTCGTCTGCGTGACGGGCGATGCCCTCCAGCCGAGCCTCGGCATGGATGCGGGCCTGGCGGGTGCGGCGGGCTTTTTCGTAGTACCGCTGGGCGTTTTCGATCACATTCAGGCGCGGATCAAGCGGAATCTCCACCGGCTCCCCTTCACCGAAGTGATTGGGCACCGTGATACGCTTCTTATCCGTCGGTTTGACATTCGGGGAAGCCATCAGCAAGTGACCCCAGCGCTCATAGCGGTCGGCGCGGCTTTCATGGGTCAGGGCTTCCAGCATCTGATTGGCCTGGGCGCGGAGCCGCCGTGCGGAAGCCATCAATCCTTTTTCCAACGGCTGGAACCCGGCCCGGAAGCGTCGTTGCGCCATCTGCTTGCGGGCAAATACGGAGACCGCATGGTTCACCGTGTCAAAATCTTCCCGTGTGTACCCGGAAGCCTCCAGATGACCCAGCGGCACCAGCGCGAAAGCCTCGGCCACAGGTCCACGCCAGTAGATACACGGTGCCGGTGCCGCGAGTTGCCCTTCTAGTATGCCCGCCGCTTCAAAAAAGGCCCGGTACTGATCGGGTGTAACATCGGCCGGTTTGACCGTTGACCGTCCTGTTCGATGAACGACCTCGGCAGCCAGGGTGGCATCAAACAGCGGATATACCCGCCGAAGGGCTTGTTCCAGGGTCTTGCGTTTGTCATCCCACCGGCCCGAAAAAGCCTCAACCGTGTTCACCTCTGGAACCGCCCGCGAAGCTGGGGCCATCTTGCCGATCCACGGGGAGGCTTGCTGGAAGGCATCCAGGATGTGACCCGTATCGGCATCGACCAGCAACACGTTGGCCCGAGGCCCAAAGAGCTGTACCTGAATACGCAGGCCCCCGCTGAGGTGGAGGTTTACAACGCGGTCACGGTGGGCCACCGATAGCCCGGTGAGCGAACGTCCAAGCGCATCGTCAAACAGGGTCGTGACGTTCCGGCGGGGCCGATTGTAGCCTGAAGCGGCAAACATAAACCGAAGGCTCGGATCGACGGAGAGCCGCAACATAACGGCTTCGTCCGGCCCTTCGAACGCCAGGCTGAGTTCATCCCGCGACGGAGAAAAAGCATCGGTCAGGGTATAGCCCTGCCATGCGTCATGCCATTCCCGGGTGAGTGCGGCGAGGGTGTGGTATTGAATCAGCACGGGCTCATTCGACCTCGCGCAGCAGGTGTTCGTAGATGGCCTGCGCCATTTTTTCGGTCAGGCTGACGAGGAGTTTTTCCTCGATTTCGCGTTCTTGTTCGCGCTGCTCATCCCGATCAAACAACCGACGTTGCCCCCGGTTGAGTTTGAGGTCGTTGTGGTCCCCGTTGTAGATGCCGCGTTCAAAACGGCCTTCTTCCCGGTCCGTGACGCGGCCCTGGTAGACCTCCCGGCCCCGATCATCAACGAGGGTGTAGGTTATCCGTACATCATAGCGCAGCTTGCCTTTTTCTTCCACGAAGACCGTATCTACCCCGGCCCGCGTTTCCACGCCCCGTTCCCGGGTCTTGATTTCCCGTTCCTCAATCGTAAACTGATCGATTTCGACGAATACGGCGAGGTCGGCATCCACGGCACGGGCCACATCGCCAACCTGCCGGTTCGAGAGCAGTTGCCGACGATAGCCCTGGCGACGCAATTCACGCCGGATCAGGGCCGGTTCGGCCAGGGCAATGAAGAGTGGGGGCTGCGACCAATATTCGAGTTGCAGGGCATCATCGAGGTCTTCAATAAAATCGCGTGGGATCAGATCAGCGGCAGCTTCGGTGCGCCAGGTCGGGAGGATACCGACGAACAGGGTGCCTTCTTCCAGTGCCCGGTTTTGGACGGCCACAGCAGCATCGGCGGCGGGTTGGTCCGGGCCACCGGCCATTGCGATGGCTTCACCGGCCCGCTCGTAGGCAGCACGGTAATTTTGCCGGGCCAGATCGGCTTCGGCCCATCGGACCAGCACCCGGAACCTGGAGCGCTCGGCCACTTGCGTTTGCTCGGGGCTGGGTTCATACCGTTCCAGAATTTTTACATAGGCGCGGTCGGCTTCGGACCATTGGCCATCGTTTTCGGCCTCCACGCCGCGCGTCATGAGTTCGTCGATGGCTTTGTCCAGTATGCCTCGACGCGCAGCATCATAATTCTCTGGTACCACCAGGCTCACTCCGACGGAGGCGGCATCGGCTGTGAGGCGATCAGTGGCGAAGTAGGCTTCGGCAGCCGGTTCATAGCGCCCGGCGCGGGCCTCGCGGTCAGCCTCGGCCAGGTATTCGGCCACGGCACGGTCACCGGTTTCCTGAAGGCGGATACGGGCGGGTTCGAGGTCGCTGTCTTTGCGCAGGGCCTCGATGTAGTGCCGGGCGGCTTCGGCAAAGCGGCCTTCTGCTTCGAGTTTGGTGCCTTCCTCAAATTTCTTCTTGGCGCTGGCACAGCCAATCAGCGTGCTGGTCAGACAGAGGCAAATGAAGGCTTGAAAAAGGCGGGTGGTAAGCATGTTCATGGGGCGGATCGGGTTTGGGCGTTGAGGGCAGCCTGAATGACGTTCAACGCTGCATCTAGTACATCAAAAGGAATATTCAGCGGGGGGGCCAGCCGGACCAGCGTGTCCGAGTGGAGTGTCCACCCCAGCAATACATTGTTTTCAAGGCACCGGGCGACGGCCTGCTCGGTAACAGCACGGTTTACCAATTCCATGCCAAGCATGGCCCCACGCCCACGTACCTCTCGGATGAGCGGGTGGTGAAGCCGTGTGCGGACCCGCCGTTCAATGTCCACCGCACGGGCGGGCAGTTTTTCGTCCAGTAAAACCGACAGGGCTGCATGGGCCGCTGCACAACCCACGGGATGCCCCCCGAAGGTCGTTACATGACTCAGCGGTGGGTCTGAGCGGAAGGTGGCCATCAATGCCGGCCCGGCCACAAAGGCACCAAGGGGCATACCTCCGCCCATTGCTTTGGCGAGGCACAGCACATCGGGTATCACCCCAAACGATTCAAAGGCAAAGAGCGTCCCGGTACGGCCAAAGCCGGTCTGGACCTCATCGAAAATAAGCAATGCCCCGGTTTCATCACAGCGGCGGCGCAGGGCAAGCATCCATTCAGGAGTGGGCACGCGAATGCCCCCTTCCCCCTGAATCGGCTCGGTGATGACGCAAGCAACGTCTTCTGTGATGGCCGACAGGGCACGAATATCGTTGAACGGCAAGAAGGTAACGCCGGGCAGTAGTGGGCGGTATGGGTCCTGGTACACGGCACGGCCCGTGACAGAAAGCGAACCGTGCGTATCTCCGTGGTAGGACCGCTCGAAGGCCACCATTTGGGTGCGCCCGGTATACTTTTTGGCGAGCTTGAGCGCCCCTTCATTGGCTTCGGTGCCGGAGTTACAAAAGTACGTGACCTGAAGTTGGGGCGGAAGCTGGGTGGCCAGCAGCGTAGCAAAGTCCACCTGGGCCTGTTGGATGAACTCCCCATAAACCATGACGTGCAGGTGGCGGTCCACCTGGGCATGGATGGCCTCGACCACGCGGGGGTGCCGGTGCCCCAGAGAGGAGACCGCGATGCCGCTGATCATGTCCACGAAGCGCCGTCCGTCGGCAAGTTCAATAAACGGACCTTCGGCACGTGCAACCGTCAGGCCGAGCGGAAAATCGCTGGTGAGGGCGATGTGGGTACGAAATTGATCGGCAAGGGCCTGCATGGAATGCGTGTGGTGATACAACTAAACGATGTGCGTTGTACGTATTGCGTAATGCGTGTTGCGTGATTTTTTTGAGTCATTACGTTCAAATACCGTAGAAGCTGCGAATCCTCAAAAGGGTACATTCATTCCCGGCGAAATTCACGCATCGCGCATCAAGCATCCATTTTCAAGATACTGAAACTTGCTTTCGTTGTTCTCTGGATTCTACCTTGCGGGTACGCAACCCTTCATAATTTTATGGCCAAAACGTACGTTATCAACCTGGAAGAGGAGAGCCGGGTGCCGTTTTTACGCGGCATTATGACGCGCTCCCTTCAAAATGCAGGCCTGCCGTTCGCGGAAGCCTATGCCATCGCCTCACGCATCCGGGACAGCCTGGAAGACACGGCTGAAATCACAGCGAGCGAACTGAGCGAAGTGGTTGCCAAATACCTGGAGAAGACCGATCACGCCGAAGCCCTGCAACGCTACAAAGACCGCAAGTTGGGCCTAGAGCCCATCATCATTTTCGATGAACAAGGTTCGGTACCCTTCTCCAAGAACCGGCTCTCTCAGTCTCTCGAACTCTGTGCCCTCTCCAAAGATAGCGGATACACCATTGCACTGGGCATTGAGCGCGAGTTGCACGCCCAGGGCAAAGTCCAGCTCGATGCCGACGAACTAGCGCATTTCACCTATGAATACTTACTCAAGGCCAAAGATCCAGAGGTCGTCCATCGCTATCTACAATGGCTCGAATTTACCCGAAGCGGACGGCCTTTGATTATACTCATCGGTGGCTCCACGGGCACCGGTAAAAGCACCCTCAGTGCCGAACTGGCCCACCGGCTCGATATTGTGCGCACCCAGTCCACGGACATGCTGCGCGAAGTCATGCGCCTGATGCTCCCGGCCTCCCTGGTCCCGACCCTGCACATGTCCACCTTCAAAGCCTGGGAAGCGCTGCCCTACCGCGAGAAAGACACCACTTACCTCGCCGATGGCTATTATACGCAAGCGGGCCAGGTCACCATTGGTATTGAGGGGGTTTTGAGACGGGCCGAGCGAGAGCAGGTCTCACTCATTCTCGAAGGCATCCACGTTCATCCCGCACTGCAAGCGAAACTGGTCGATGATCTGGATGCGATTGTTGTACCGGTGTTGCTGGCCGTTTTAAGAAAGAAAATGTTGCGCCAGCGGCTCAGGGGGCGCGGGCAGCAGGTGCCGTCCCGCCGGGCCATGCGGTACATGGAACATTTTGATGCCATCTGGAACTTACAATCCATCCTCATTGCCGAGGCCGACCGGTACCATATTCCCATCATCCCGAATACCAACAATGAAGAGGATACCCTCCGCCTGATGATGGATACCATTGCCGAAACCCTTTCTCAAGAATTCCCCGGTGACCCTAAAAAAATCTTTAAAGACAGAGCCGCCAGCTAATGCAGACATCCAAAGGGGTAATGATCATTCTCGACGGCCTTGGGGATCGCCCATCCACCACACTCAATGGTCAGACACCGCTAGAGGCTGCGCATACCCCAAACTTCGACCGGATGGCTGCCGAGGGCCTCACCGGCATGATGTATCCGGTTGCCCCCTGGGTTCCCGTCGGCACCCAGACGGGCATGGGGCTGTTGCTCGGTCTGGCCCGCGCCGACCTTCCCCTGCTGGCCCGAGGCCCTGTGGAGGCCGCCGGGGTCGAACTCCCCCTGGCCCACGGCGATGTGGCCCTGCGCTGCAACTTTGCCACACTGGAGCCGTACGGCAATGATTTTTCCATCCTTGACCGGCGGGCCGGGCGTATCTCCGAAAAGACCCAGGTCCTCGCCGAGGCCATCAATGGCCTGGACCTCGGTAACGGCTTAACGACGCGGTTCCGGGCCGCCACCCAACACCGCGCCGTGCTGGTCATCTCCGGCCCCGGACTCTCCAGCAAAATTACCAACACCGATCCCGGGGCCAGCCGAAAGGCCGAGGGGCTACACTGGTGCCGCCCGTACGTGCCCGGTGACGCTGCGGCAACCCGTACAGCGGAGGCCATCAATACCTTCACCCGCACCAGCTACAAGATTTTGAATGCCCACCCCGTCAACCGGGCACGGGCCGCGAACAATCTGCCGGTGGCCAACGGCCTCATCACCCGGGGCGCGGGCCGGGGCACCGCATTGCGTAACCTGATCCGGCACCTGGGCCTGCGGGCAGCAGTAGTAACCGGTGAGGGCACCGTCGTGGGCCTGGGACGACTCTTCGGATTTGACGTTATCACTTCACCCAACTTCACTGCGACTCCCCAAACGGACCTTGTAGCGAAAGTCTCCGCCGTGCAGACCGCATTGGAAACCCACGACATCGTGTTTCTCCACATCAAAGGCACCGATGTCTGTGCTCATGACCACAGCCCGGAAGCCAAAAAAGCCTTTCTGGAGCGCATTGATGCCGCCCTTGCCCCCCTGATGGACCAGGGTTTGGTGATGGGCATCACAGGCGACCATACGACTGATTCACGCCAGGGACGGCATACCGGAGATCCGGTGCCCGCGTGCCTGACGGGTCCCTACATCCGCAAAGATATCAACACCACCTTCGGGGAAACGGTCTGTATGCGCGGCGGCATGCGGCAACTGGCCGCTACATCCTTCCTCTATGGCATCCTGGACATGATGAACGTCACCCACAACTTCCGCGCCCACGAATACGGGTTTTTTTTGTAACTTGGCACATTCCAAGTTTTCAAGTTTTACAGTAAAGAAGAACACGGACGCAGAGGCACAAAATGAAGCGACCTCCTGTAGGGGGGCGAGCGGCTACTTGGCTCATCCTCCTCTTTTGCACATCATCAGCCTCCTTCGCCCAAACCCTCGGCACTTGTGGCCCAAGCACAGCCACGGCGGACTTGGATATCAACAATGTGCAAGCGCGTATATTTAACAACGGGGGATTATTTTGGAAAGAAGGAGAGCGAATGTACCGCGTACCCAAGACAGGCACCGCACACAGTATATTTTCTGCTGCACTGTGGGTAGGCGGTATGGTTGAGGATGTGCTGCACTTTTCCGGAGCGGATTATGGACCCTGGGAATTTTGGGCCGGCCCCTTGGATGCCTCCGGCGCTCCCCCAACTGACTGTGCACCCTACGATCGGATCTATAAAGTCAGCAAACAAGACCTGATCAATTACAAGATCAAAGGCTTGATCACGGATGACCTTGCCGACTGGCCCGTAGCGTTGGGTGCACCTGTTGTTGATGGCGACGGCGTACCCGGCAACTATAACCTCGCAGGCGGCGACCTGCCCCAACTGATGGGAGATCAAACCCTCTGGTGGGTCATGAATGACAGAGGCAATTGGCATGCCTGGAGCCTGGGTGAACCCCTTGGCCTGGAAATACATGCTACCGCCTTCGCCTACGACCATCCTGGCCCCTTTGAAAACACCACATTTTACAAGTATACCCTGCACTATAAAGGCACCCAAACGATCACGGATTTCTGGTTCGGCATGTGGACAGACACCGACCTGGGCCACTCCTTTGATGATTACACAGGATCTGACTCGACGCGCAGCCTCGGTTATGCCTGGAATGGTGATGATTTCGATGAAGGGAATACCGGGTATGGAGACACCCCACCTGCCGTGGGGCTTGATTTTGTACAGGGCTTGTTATCCGATATGGACGGAACAGACAATGACCGCGATGGCACCACCGATGAAGCAGGCGAACGCACACCTGTATCCATGTTCACGTCCTACAACAACGAAACCTCGGAACAGGGCAATCCAGACCACGGCGAAGATGCCTACCGGTATCTACAGAGTCGATGGCTAGACGATGTGCCGATTACCTACGGTGGAACCGGTCGAGGACATTCGGCCACACCGGTGCGCTTCATGTATCCGGACGATCCACCGGCCTTTTGGAGTGAATCAAACATTGATGATCTGGGAACGGCAACAAACCCGGCTGATCGCCGCTTTGTGGTAGCTGCAGGCCCGTCCATGCTGCAACCCGGCGAGGTGCGAGATGTGATTCTGGCTATTGTATGGGCACGCGGCGCAGACCGATTCAAGTCCGTTCAATCGCTTAAAATAGCAGACGATACCGTACAAGCCGCTTTTGATGCACAGACCATTGCGTACCCGCCCATCCAGATCAACCCGCCCGATGCTGCTCCGGATCAACCTACTGAGGTACTGCTCACCTGGGCTGCCGTCCCTGGCCTCATCACCGCATACGACCTCGAATGGGATACCGATCCGACCTTTTCAAACCCGAACCAGGCAACCACAGCCAATACCCTCTATACACTAACCAACCTTCTGCCCGGCACAACCTATTCTTGGCGGGTTCGCGCCGCTGCACTAAACGAACCCTTAAACCCGTGGTCGGATGTGCACACGTTTTCCGTTGCTTCCGGCCCTAACGCAGCCCCGTTTGTCCTTAATCCCATCCAGAATCACATACTGGAAACGCTGGGTCTTCCCCTCTTGATTGATTTGGAGACCTCCCCCCGGGTCTTTTTTGATCCCAACGACGATCCACTTACTTACCAGACCGTATCCAGCGATCCGATCAATGTGGCCTCCGCTGAACTTGCGGGTTCAGTGCTGATCGTATCCCCTCTCCACCAGGGCCAGGTCACCATCACCGTTACGGCGCAAGATCCAGGCGGGCTCTCCGTCGATGAAACCTTCGAGGTCACGGTATTGCCCGAGGAAGAAGGACGTTTAGAGCCTTTCCTCGATTTTCTGGTCGTTGAAAATGCCGGGGGCGTGCTGGACCCGCCCGAATATGCGGCCTTCGCTGAACACGGGTTTCCGACCGTTTTTACGTCGGGTATACTAACGGACCGGCAGCAGGTTGGCCCAGCAAAGTGGGCCTTTGCGACCCACGGCACCGGGCAGGCCGCCTATGAGACCTTCAAGTCGTGGGTTGTACCAACAGAGATCAACGGCCTATTCCCGGCTCCCTACGACTTTGAGATGCGCTTTACCACCGACGGGGGATATTGCTACCCGGGCAACTCATCTGAACCCCTCATTCCTGTGCCGTTTGAGCTCTGGCGTACCGGCACCAATACCCCGAATGACCCCTCGGACGATGTGCGTCTAACCTGCTGGGTTTGGGACAGGAACGGTGAGGGCACCTTCAACCTGAGTGAGCCGGATCATGATGCATCGGATGGCCTGGATGACCCCTACACGGATCGGTTTTATTGGTATGTACCGGCTGACGACTCACCGGGTACAAGTGGATATGAAGCCGATCTTGAAGCCATGAACAACCGTACCTATCGTCGCGATGGTTCATTGATCTTGTCCCGAACCGTACTGGTCAATGTCGATGGCGGTACGGCCCCTCCCTACAACCAAGCCCTGCCCGAAGAAGGCACCGTCTTCCGTATCATCGGCGGCAAACCCGTTGCCCCAGAGGTTAACGTGTGGCTCCAAGGTCCCTACGCCGACGGCACGATGCACACCGAACTTAACCGAGCATCTGTACTGCCTCTTACCCAGCCCTTCGATCATTTTCCGTGGTTTTACTTTGGACCGGAGCAGGTAGACTCCGGATTTTTCGATGCCCATCCTGAGATCGTGGATTGGGTCTTGCTGCACCTGCGTACCGGAGACCCCGAGGCCACACCCATGCAAACGGTTGCATCCAGAGCCGCCTTCCTCAAAGCAGACGGCCAAATTGTAGATACCGATGGGATGAGTAAAGTCGTGTTCACGCCAGAGGCGCTTGGTCCCTATCACCTGGTGGTCAAGCCACGCAACCATATCCCAGTGATGTCGAACCTGGCCTTTTCGTTCTTCAATAATCCTGCTATTGACTTCACGACAAGCCAAACGGCAGCTTTCGGAAATTATCCTATGGTTGAACTGGATGAACGTACTTATGGACTCTACGGCGGGGATGGCGATGCCAATGGAAACGTCACGGCCTTCGATTTCCTCAATATATGGTTACCCCAAAACGGCCAAACGGGCTACCTGCAGGGAGATTTCAACTTGAGTAGTGATGTAACAGCCTTTGATTTCCTCAATGTATGGCTAACGTCGAATGGACGAGGCAGCCAAGTCCCGGAATGAAAACCGTCATTCCGGCAAGGTCACCGATGCTGACCGGCGGATTTCGGGGAAGGGCAGGGCGACGGTCGAGGCGATGTTCGAAAGGTGAGAACCGATCCGGCTCATGGTGCGTGTGGCAAGCGCCATCACGACGGCCACGTTCACCGGAACGGTGGCGGCACCGGAGAGATCGGTCAGGTAGTCTGCGATGATGGTTTTGTTGGTGGCGCTTTCGGCCATCACGCCCCGGGCCAATGCGGCATCGTGCTGCACGAAGCCCTCACGGGTCATGTCAAACATCGTCAGGAGACGGTCCCGCAGGATGCGTTGCACACTTACCTGGGTGTTTTTCCGGGGATGTTGGGCCAGTTGGCCGATTTCGGCAAGGGATTTGGTAAGGTCGCCGATGCGTTCGGCATCCTGCACGATGGTCATCAGCAGCAACCCGAAGACCATCTCCGGATTTGAGCGTTCGGTGACGTGGGTGAATACCGCCTGCCGGATGTCTTGCTCCTTCTGGTTCACCGTCCGATCAGCAGCGTAGAGGTCCATTTCGAGCGGCTCATTGTCCAGCAAAAAGCCGGTGGCGGCAACAAACATCTCGCGGGTTGTTTCCAGCATCGTCGTCACATCCCGCGTGGCATCTTGCACCAGCGGCGGCACGTTTCCCTTAAAGAAATCAAAAAATCCCATATTGTAGTGCGGAGTGCGGAAGGTACGGCGCCTCAGGCCTTAAGTGCCATCTTGCCTCTGGTAGCGAACGGCCAGTAGCGTGATATCGTCGGTGCGGGAAACAAGATCGGCAAAGGCGGAGACCTGTTCCATCAACCGGTATACAGTCTCTTTCGGCTGCTCCTTAACCATTTCCGTCAGGGCATGTTGCAATCCGGCTTCCGAAAATTCCTGGCCCTCCGGGTTGCGGGCTTCCGAGAGACCATCTGTATACATCAGCAGGCCATCGCCGGGTTCAAGGGTCACGGCACCGGCCCGATACGGAAAGTCCTTAAGGAGGCAAACGGCAATCCCCCCGACCCGTTCGAGGGGCACCACAGCCCCATCCGTGCGGCATACAAAAGGCAGATTATGGCCGGCATTACAGTACGCCAAGTGTCCGGTGTGCAAGTCCAGCACCCCAAAAAAGACCGTGACGAACATCTCGGAGAGGCTCTCCGGATACAGTTGCCGATTGAGTGCCCGGATACACGCATCGGGCGAGGTACCCTGCGAGGCCAGGGTCTTGAGGGCCATGCGGCAGACGGTCATGAACAACGCCGCTGTAATGCCCTTGCCGGAAGCATCCCCGATCACGACCCCCAACCGGTGGTCATCCAGTAAAAAGTAATCGTAAAAATCGCCCCCCACTTCCCGTGCAGCAATCATCTTCCCGTACACGGCCACATCAGCCCGATCCGGGAACGGGGCCGGGAGGGCGGCTTCCTGAATCCGCCGGGCAATGTCCAGTTCACGCTGCACGGCGGCCAGTTTCCGCCGGGCCGCTGCGGCTTCCTGAAACGTATGCAGTTCGCGGAGCGACTTGAGCATGGTCGTTTCCAGGTCCTCAAAGTCGATGGGCTTCGTCACGAAGTCGAACGCTCCCCGGTTCATAGCCGTCCGGATGTTGGCCATGTCTCCATAGGCCGAAACCACGACGGTGCGGAAGGTCCGGTTCAGGTCCGCCAGGTGACGCAGGAGCGTCAGCCCATCCATGCGCGGCATGTTCAGGTCGGTCAGAATCAGGCCAATGTCCGGATCGGCCTGGAGACGGTCGAGGGCTTCCTTGCCATCTTCGGCAAAGGTAAACGCCCACTCGTCGCGCCGGAGGTACCGGCGAAACTTCTGCCGCATCAGCAATTGCAGATCCGGCTCATCATCCACGACGAGTATTTTATGAGGCATGTTCCGTTGCATCTATGGGGCGAAAGAACCGTCAGTATATTGCGCCAATCCCATCTTTTCCAACGAACCTGACCCAAAACCATGAAAAAAGTAACCGGCATCGGTGGCATTTTCTTCAAAAGCAAGGACCCTGACGGCATGAAAGACTGGTATGCCGAACACCTGGGCCTGGCTACGGACCGCTACGGTGCCCTGTTCAAATTTCGGGAAGTTGATGCGCCCGAAAAGGTTGGCCACCTCCAATGGAGCCCCATGGCTGCCGACACGGACTACTATGCCCCTTCCAAAGCGGGGTTCATGATCAATTACCGCGTGGCCGACCTGGAGGCCTTGTTGACGGAACTTCGTGCGGCGAGCGTGCCGGTTGTGGGCGAGATAGAAACCTACGAATACGGTAAGTTTGCCCACATCATGGACCCCGAAGGCCGCAAGATTGAACTGTGGGAGCCGGTGGATACCGTCTTCACCCCACCCGATGAGTCCCAAAAGTAACGTAGGGGTCGGTCTGGACCGGCCCCTACTACAACATACGGATATGATTTGCTCATCACCCGCCGAAGACGGCGCGGAGGATGTAGAAGAACAGGATGGACAAACCAGCACCGACGGGCAGCGTCACCACCCAAGAGACGATGATCTTGCCAATCACGCGGAGATCCAGCGAGCCAATCCCACGGGCCATCCCGACGCCCATTACTGAGCCAACCAGGATGTGCGTGGTCGAAACCGGCATCCCTGTGCGGGAGGCCACGACGACGGTTGCGGCGGCGGCCAGTTCAGCACAGAACCCACGGGTGGGGGTCAGTTCCGTGATGCGTTCACCGATGGTTGCCATCACCCGGTAGCCGAGGGTAGCCAGACCCAGCACAATCCCGGACCCACCGAGCAGCAGGATCCAGATCGGCAGATCTGATTGTTGCAGCACTTCGCCACCGGCTTGCACGGTACTCACCACAGCGGCCAGCGGCCCAATGCCGTTGGCAACGTCGTTGGAGCCGTGTGCAAAAGCCATCGCACAGGCGGTGAACACCTGCATCGGCCCAAAGACTTTCTCCACGCTGGCGTAGAGGAAGGTCTTTTCTGCATTTGGATCGGCCTCTTGCTTGCGGATGAAATACCAGCCGAGCAGGGCAATGAGAAGCCCGATGACCACAGCCCAGAAGAAGCTCATCCCGGCTGTAAGCTCAATATCAAGGTGTTTCAGGCCCTTGAAGATCGTAACGAGCGCGATGATAAACCCGACGAGGAACACATAGACCGGTCCCCACTTCTTGGCAGATTCGAAGGGGTTATCCTTGTTCAAAATCAAGCGGCGGACGCTGATCATCAGGAGGAAGGCAATGGTGCCCCCGGTCAGCGGGGAGACGATCCAACTGGCAACGATTTGCCAGATTTTGGCCCATTGTACAGCGCCTTCACCAATCCCGACCATGCCGAACCCGACGAGGGCCCCGACGATGGAGTGGGTGGTGGAGACGGGCCAACCTTTATACGACGCGATCATCAACCAGACGGCTGCTGCCAGTAGTGAGGCCAACATGCCGTAGACAAGAATCTCCGGCTGATCCACAATTCCTGTTGGATCAATAATGCCCTTACGCACCGTACTCGTGACGTGCCCACCGGCCAGGACGGCCCCGGCAAACTCAAAGATGGCCGCGATGATGATGGCTTGTTTAACCGTTACGGCACGGGAGCCAACAGAGGTACCCATGGCGTTGGCCACATCGTTCGCACCGATACCCCAGCACATGTATATGCCAAAGAGGGCAGCCAGGCCGATGAACCATGGGCCGTTTTGTAGAATTATTTCCATGATTGTAGTGGGGAAAGGTTAAAAACTAGCGCGCCGTTAAGAGGTGCAGCCGGTTAGCGACTTTTTCCGCATAATCGGCGAGATCGCCGATCCATTGGACGAGTTGGTACCAGAACACAACGGACACGGGATGGATATCGTCCTCATGCTTGAATAGGACGCGGGTCAGTTCTATCCCCATGACATCCGTTTTGGATTCGGCCGCGTTCAATTCAGTGACCATGACCTCGACGCGGGCGGCTTCCTTACCACGGAAGCCCATTTCCAGAAGTTCGTCGAGCTCTTCAATGATGTTATGGCCCAAGTGGACAACGTCCACACACGCTTGAACAAATTCGAGCAGGGGAACCACCATGGGTTCAGGAATCGTCATCCGGCGCTCGACCAGAAGCCCGGCGATGTCCTGCGCCACATTGGCGATGCCGTCCTGCATGTTCAGGAGTTGTAGTAGATCCCGGCGGTCTACAGGCAAAAAAAGGCTCCGGGGAAGGTGTTTGCGTAGCTCCATTCGTAGCACATCGGCTTCTTCTTCGACCGCAAAGATCTCTTCTTTTATGCGGTCGACCTCTTCCTGTTTTTCAGCCACAAGGGCTTCAAACAGGGCCGGAACCAAGTCTGCGCCGCGGATCACGACGCGCATGTGTTCCTGGAGAGAGGTGAAGGGGTTGCGCCCGAACAGGCTTGCTAGGGGGTTCGTAGACACGGCAATCCTCTCAGTAGTTAAGCGGATCACGGCGAGCCTGACCCGCTGATGAATTGGACCCCGCTTTCGCGGGGTGGAGAGGATACGCCTAAACCCTGATTAATACAACGTTTGCGGGTGAATCCGAAGTGAACAAAGGATCACCCTCGCGACAAGAGGAGGCAATCAGCCGCAAAGAAACGAGGCAAAAATCAACCGTACCGGCCCTCGATGTAGTCGGCGGTTTCCTGGTGTTGTGGGGTCACGAACATCTCGCCGGTGGCGGTGTGTTCGACCATTTTACCCATCAGCATGAAGGCGCATTCGTCGCTGGCGCGGCGGGCCTGGGCCATGTTGTGCGTCACGATGAGGATGGTGTACTCGCCGCGCAGTTGCCAGATGAGTTCCTCGACGGCTTCGGTGGCTTTGGGGTCAAGGGCCGAACAGGGTTCGTCCATCAACAACACCTTTGGCTTGACGGGCAACAGCCGGGCGATGCAAAGTTTTTGCTGTTCTTCCAGGGAGAGTTCGGTGGCTTTCCGGCCCAGCCGGTCCTTGACGGTATCCCACAACAACACCTCTTTCAGGGCCGTTTCCACAATCTCGTCGGCAGCTTCCTTGTTTTGTTTCCGGCTGCCCTTGATGTGCAGGCGGTGCCCGAACAGGATGTTGTCTCGGATGGAAATGGGCAACGGGTTGGGCCGCTGAAACACCATCCCGACCTGTTTGCGGAGCTGCGCCAACTCGACGCCTTCCGTGTAGATGTTGTGCCCCATCACCTCGACCACGCCTTCGGTACGCACGTACCCGAGCCGTTCATTGATACGGTTAACGCTCCGCAATAAAGTCGATTTGCCACAGCCGGAGGGACCGATGAGGGCCGTAATCAGACCGTCTTTGACATCAAAGTCGACATCAAACAAGGCCTGAAACGTACCGTACCACAAATTCAATTTCTGCGTACGGATGGCAAGCGCGTCAGATGTGGTGCCGTTGGTAGGTTGTGTGGACATGAGGGTCTTTAATGTTGTGCATCAACCGAATCGGCCTTCGATGTAGTCTTTGGTGCGTTCGTTCTTGACGTTACCGGTAAACAAGTCTTCGGTCTCGCCGATTTCGATGCAGGCCCCGTTCAGGAAAAAGGCGGTGCGGTCGGCGAGGCGCTGGGCTTGCTGGACCAGATTGGTCACCATGATGATGGTTACTTCCTGACGCAGTTCCTTGAGTACGTCTTCGATGCGCATCGTCGTGACGGGGTCGACGGCAATCGAAAACTCGTCGAGCACCAGCAGAGTAGGGTCCTGGGACAATGACCGGGCGATGGTCAGGCGTTGCTGCTGACCACCGGAAAGCAGACTGCCCAGGGCATCCAGCCGATCCTTGACCTCATCCCACAAGGCGGCCCGTGTCAGGCACCGTTCCACGATTTCGTCCAGCCGGGCTTTGTCCTTGATCCCGCGCAGCCGGGGGGAGAGCGCCACATTGTCATACACGCTCAGGGGCAACCCCACCGGCAGCGGAAATACCACACCGATCTGTTGCCGCAACGCGTACAGGTTGTTCCACTTCCGTACATCGCGCCCCATAAACCGGACCGTACCCTGCACGTTCATGTTCGTGTTGAACTGGTCCATCCGGTTGAGGGCCTTCAGGAAGGAGGTTTTTCCACTGTTGGCCGGGCCGATGATGCCGAAAATTTCGTTTTCCCGCACGTTCAGGCTGACGCCGCTCAGGGCGGGCTTGCCACTGTAGGAAATCGAAAGGTTTTCGATCTCCACAACGTTTCGCACGGCGGTTTGAGCTTGTGGTTCTACCATTTCTTTTTCCCCCTCAGGTACATACGGAAAGCGATGGAAACGGCATTGAGCACCAGCACAATCAGGATCAGTAGCAAGGCCACACCATAGGGCAGGGCTTCCGGCACATTTGGCACCTGCGTAGAGATCACGAAGAGGTGCAGGGATAGTGCCATGGTCTGATCCAGAATGCCTTCCGGCAGGAACGGCAGGAAGAACGCAGCCCCGGTGAACATGATAGGCGCGGTTTCCCCGGCTGTCCGGGAAACTTCCAGAATCACACCTGTCAGGATCCCACTGACGGCGTTGGGCAGCACAATCCGGCGGATGGTTTGCCATCGCGTGGCCCCCATGCTCCAGCACGCCTCCCGGAAGGCCTGCGGCACGGCCTGCAAGGACTCTCGTGTGGCTACGATCACCACGGGCAGCGTCATAATCGCCAGTGTCAGCCCTGCGGCCAGAATACTGGTGCCGAATCCAAAGAAGAGCACGAAGGCCCCCACGCCGAACAGGGCATGAACGATGGACGGTACGCCGGCCAGGTTGATAATGGCGAGGTTGATGGCGCGGGTGAGCCAGTTGTCCGGCGCGTATTCACTCAGGTAGATGGCCGCAGCCACCCCGAGGGGCACAGAAACAACGAGGGCTACCGTCACGAGGAATATGGTCCCAAGCAAGGCTGGAAAAATCCCACCGGCGGTCATGCCTTTTTTCGGGAATTCGAACAGGAATTCCATCGAGAAGATCGGCCCACCCCGTATGATGAGCAGGATCAGAATGATCAGTACCGGCAAGATCAGCAGCAGGGTCATGGTCAGGAAAAGCCGCCGGTACCGCTGCTGGGACTTGTCGTTCTGTAGGTTGAGTTCGGTTGCTCCAAACATAGGGGCGCTAAACCTTATTTCTTGCGAATGCCGCGGACGACGACGTCGGCAGTCAGGTTGATCAAGAAGGTGATGATAAACAGGAAGATGCCGAGGGTAAACAACGCGCCGTAGTGGTCCGAGCCGACGGCCGTTTCACCGAGTTCGGCAGCGATGGTGGCCGTGAGCGCCCGCACCGAGTCGAACACACTGCCCGGCATGGTGATGGCGTGCCCACTGGCCATCAGCACGGCCATGGTTTCACCGAACCCACGTCCCACACCCAGCAAGACGGCAGAGACCAGCCCGTTCTTGGCAGCCGGGAGCACGACCTGAAAGATGATCTGCCAGCGCGTGGCCCCCATAGCTTCGGCGGCTTCCCTGTAGGTTTCCGGCACAGCCTTGAGGGCATCTTCCGCGATGGAGGTCATAATCGGCGCAGCCATCAGGCCGAGAATGAGCCCGGCATTCAGGATGTTCAGGCCCACGGGCACTTCGAACAGGTCAATGATGAGCCCGTTCATGATGCTCAGCCCGATGAACCCCCACACGACCGAGGGAATGGCAGCCAGGAGCTCGACGAGCACCTTCAGGTATTCCCGTTTTTTACCGGTGGCAAACTCCCCGATGTAGATGGCCGCGCCCAGGGAAAAGGGAATCGCAACAATCATCGCGAGGCCCGTCACACTGGCCGTACCGGCAATCAGGGCCAGGGCCCCGTAGGTCGGGTTGTGCTCCGAGGTTGGTCGCCATCGGGGCGAGGTAAAGAATTCCCCGACGTCCAGCGTATTCCAGACGAAGCTCATGCCCTCCTTGGTAATGAAGACAAAGATGCCGATGATGAAGAGAATGGCAGAGATACCACCGATAAACATCACAGCCTGTGCGATCCGGTCAAGGTACCAGGCGGCACCGCGTTGATCTATGGCGTCCAGCCGGGCTTCAGCGTTGGCAAAGGAAGATTGAGCCATATCAGGGGGCGTCCTCCCCACGCAAGGTTTCCATCAGGGTGCTGATTTTTTCGGCCAGGGTACGGTATTCTGCCTCGACCTGGGCTTCTGCCTCGGCCTCAGCCGGTGCGGCGGCCTCCATATTCCAGTTCAGCGCCACCGTATGAAACGGCACCTCATCCATGTATTCCTCAACTGCGCCTTGCAGGGCAACAATGACGTGATGATCATCCCAGCTTTCCGGTGCCCATGTGATCCCGGTGGGACTCAGGTCTTCCGTCTCAAACCCCCGTTGCTCCAGAAACGCGGTCAACTCAGGGCGCAGGGTGGATGCGGGGCTCCGACCGGCTGTGATATACCGGCCGCTATCGGGGTAGAGCTTCCGGGCAATGGCGACGGCCATCGGGCCGTATTGGTCGTTATGGTCATCCAGGAACACGACCCGGTACACCTTGGCCTGCTTGGTCTGACCCGTAGCGGCAAAAACGGCCTCTTCACAGATGTTCTTGGACTGATCCCCCACCCGGTTGAGCCGGTGCAGGATGATCAGGATGGCGAACAGGTCCTTGAAGGGGTACACCCCGGCCGCGCCAGCCTCGGCCAGATCGTCGAAGGCGACTTTGAACGCCCGGCGCACCTGCAAAGCGGTGCCCATGGTGCCCTTGGCAAGCTCCACATTCTGTTCCTTGTAGGCCAGCATCGCTTGTCTGTGCATCTGAATGGCGTCATCGGCAATGCGTTCGACTTCCCGGCGCACGGTACCTTCCAGGGGCTTGGTGAGTTGGACCACCTCCCGGCAAATGGTGACGGCGTAATCTCCGACACGCTCCAGCGCCAGATTCAGGCGCAGAACCGATGAGATGTAGCGCAGGTGTCCGGCACTCGGCAAATGGAGTGCAATGAACCGGTTACAAAGCCGGTCAATGTTTCGCGAGGCGCGGTTGATGGGATGGTCGGCGAGGATGGTCTGGTAGGCTAGTTCCTTTTCATGCAATAAGACGGCCCTGCGGGCGTCTTGCAGGGCATGGTCGACCTGCACGGCCACCTCGTTGATCGCTGCCTGGATTTGCTTCAGGTCGCGTTCCAGACGGGCTTCGTAAAGACTCATATCGATGGGTATCCATACAAAGGGCCGACTTCCAGTGTGTAGAAGCCGACCTTTTGCGTATCAGCAATAAAAAGAGAGGAGCTTACTGTGCCGAGGCGGTGGTAGCACCGCAGTCAAGGGTGCGGACCGGCGCGTAGCCTTTTTCCTGGATGATGCACTGGCCTTCGTCGCTCATGACCCAATCCAGGTATTCCTTGACGGCCCCGGTCGGTTCGCCGTTGGTGTACATGAACAGCGGGCGGGCAATCGGGTAGGTACCGTCGATGGCCGTGGCCATGGAGGGGGCTACACAGTCTCCGCCTTCTTCCGTCATGACGCAGGGCATTTTGATTTCGTCGATGGCGTAGGCCAGACCACTGTAGCCAATGGCACAAGCGGTGTGCTCGACGAGGTCAACAACGTCTTTCGAGCCGTGCATGTCACGGGAGCCGAGTTTATAGTCACGCGCTTTCCCCAGGACGGCTTCCTTGAAGTAGACGTAGGTTCCGGAGTTGTTCTGCCGGCTGACGCGTACGATTTCCTGACCCTGACAACCCGGCACTTCAACGCCGAGGCCGGTCCAGCTATCGATGGGGCCATTTTCGCCGTAGACATCGGCCAGTTGGGCAATCGAGATGGCATCCATCGGGTTGTCTTTGTGCAGGAACACCGCCAGGGCATCAAAGCCGACAACGTGCTCAATGGGGTTCTGGCCGTTTTGCTGGGCCAGGTCCATTTCTTTCTGCTTGATCTTCCGGCTGGCATTGGCGATGTCTACCGTGCCATTGATCAGCGCGGCGATGCCGGTGCCGGAGCCACCGCCCGTAACGGCGACCGCAAGGTTCGGGTTAATTTCCTGATAGGCTTCGGCCCAGGCTTGGGCTACGTTCACGAGCGTGTCCGAGCCTTTGTTTTCCAGGATGACGCGCTGGGCGCCGTCTTCGCCGCCACGTCCACCGCCACAGCTGGCAAGGACGAAGGCGAGCATACAAAGGAGTGTTGTGCGAGTTAGGTTCATGATCGGCTTGGCTTTGTGTTTGAAGAGGTTGTTGTGGCTGGTGAAAAAACGTTTTTGCGCTCAGGCCCGTGCGTGGGCACCGGAGCGTTGCAGTTTGGGGTGCCGTACATCGACACCTTCAATCCAGAAAATGACTTGTTCGGCAATGTTGACCGCATGGTCTGCGATCCGCTCCAGGGCCTTGCTCATGCCCACCAGGTGGGCCACAGCCTCTGCGGCCGCGTGGTTTGTTTTGCTCCGAGACACGATGCAAGTCACATTTTCGACATGGAGTTGGCGGACTTCGTCCTCCCGGTTGAGTAAAGACCAGGCCAGGGTGCCATCCTGGTTTTCGAAAGCCTGATGGGCATGGTATAACATGCGGAGGGTGGCAACACCCAGGGCTTTGAAGGTCTGTTTAGCGGCGGCATCCGAAACTTGTATACCTTTGGCGACTTCTTTTGCCAGGTTCTTGCTGTGGTCGCCAATGCGTTCCAGATCGGTGTTGATCTTAATGGCCGCCATCAACAAGCGAAAGTCTGATGCACGAGGACGCAGTTCGGTGAGAATGTGCCGACATTGTCCGTCGATTTTCATCTCCATTGAATCCACCAGATCGTCCCGCTTGCGCACCTGATTAGCCAACCTAACATTGTTGGCCGATGCCGCTTTCAAGGCATCAGCCAATTGATCGGCCACGAGGTCAAACATGCCTGTCAACAAGTGCTGCAAAACTTGCAGTGCCTCTGTCAACCTTGCATCCTTTGACATGTGCAAAACCTTCATGGATTAAAACTTGACTTCCATCGTCATGCGCCCGGCCACGAAAGGATCATCGACATCGCTGAACTTGCTAAAGAGCACATTCGGCATGAACATCACGCCTTTCTCAGCCTTGTAAGCCAACGCGGCCAGCACAAAGTTCTCGCTGTCCGTTACCCCGCCAAAATCGTTTTCGACCCGGTCTATCCGACCGACGAATTCCCACTTGTCATTGATCGGGGCAATGCCAAACAGACTCACGCCAAAGGTGTCTAGGCTTTCATCGCCTTCGTCCATATTCCCTTGCCGGAAGAAGCCTTCGACGCCACACCGGAATGTACCCGGATTGAAACCGGCGAAAACGTGTAGGTTGAGGAAGTCCACATCGCTGCTGGAGGAGTAGTCTGCAGCGGTCGTAACAGAGACTTCATCGGTGGGATACCATTCGAGTTGGCTGTAGAAGCGCTTGTATTTGTCGGAGTCGTTGAGCCGGGTGTTGTTGCCGACCATCAGGCCGTACTTCAGGGAGCCGTCGCTGGTAAGTTTCCCATTGGCCCGCACCCCGAAATCACGGGAGGAGACGATCTTGTTACGGTCCAGAATGGTTTTTTCCAGGCTCCGGTAGCCCCATCCAGATTCGGCAACGGTGAACGACGGCGGTTCGGTAATCCCCATGGTCAGGTCGTGCCCGTCACCGAGCGCGCCTTTCCATTTCAGGTACAGGTCCTTGACGAACGGCACACCGTCTTTGCCGTTGGCTTCCAGCCGTGCACGACCACTAAACGTATCGGAAATTTTGTAGTTGGAGGTTAAGTACAGACGGCGATATTCAAAGCCGTTTTCGCCTTCTTCGTCGCTGTCCGGCGAGGCCAGTATGTACTGGTAATCAACGTAGGCCCGACCTTTTAGGGTAATTTGCGCTTGAACGGATTGACCGATCATAAGCCCGCAAAAAAACAGGAGACAAGTGAGCGCGTTTTTGTAAGTCAGCATCAATATTAGGGTAGGTGTTGGTTGTAGACTTCAACAGGAAGTGATCAAATTATTTCTAGGATGTATCTGGGATGTTATGGAGACGTTACCCAGATGTTACCAAAGTGTTAATCCTGAATTCTTTATAAACCTTATAGATACAGCGTGGGGAAGTTCTACGTGCGACGTTTCAACGCTTGGCTCACCCTATCCCGACGACGTTTCCTGGGTCTCTTTTATAGGTGACTGGCGTGCTTACCACTGATCTGATGGGGCCTCTGATAAGCCCCTCGGCCTGACCGAGGGTTAAGGAAGTGGGATGTACGAAGAAGTGGGATGTACGAAGAAAACGTATACAGGTAATCCCCGCCTATAATCGCTAACAGGGGATACATAAAATCAACCCTTGCCGGTGTGCCACCTTGAGGGTTTTCTTTCAAGGCTCTTAGCCGAACCGGCCAGTGATGTAGTCTTCGGTCCTTTGTTCGGCGGGGATCACAAAGAGGTCTTCTGTCGGATTCATCTCGATGAGTTCCCCGAGGTAGAAAAAGGCGGTCTGGTCGCTGATACGGCGGGCCTGCTGCATGTTGTGTGTAACGATGATGACGGTGTACATTTCTCGCAACTCCAGGATGGTCTCTTCCAGCTTGGCCGTGGCAATCGGGTCCAGCGCGCTGGCAGGTTCGTCCATCAAAAGGATACCTGGCTCTACCGCCAAGGTGCGGGCAATGCAGAGGCGTTGTTGTTGGCCACCGCTCAGGCTATAGGCGTTTTCGTCCAGGCGGTCCTTGACTTCCTCCCACAGTGCAGCTTGCCGGAGACATCGTTCCACCAGGGCGTCGCGGTCGCCGGAGTAACCGTTGATTTTGGCCCCCCACAGGATGTTCTGGTAGATGCTCTTCGGAAAGGGGTTCGGCTTCTGGAACACCATGCCGATGTGTTTCCGCACCACTACCGGATCGCTCTCACCGTAGAGGTCATGTCCATCCACCCGAACCGAGCCTTCCAGCCGGGCACCCGGAATCAGATCGTTCATCCGGTTTATACACCGAAGTAGGGTACTTTTCCCACAACCTGAGGGGCCAATCAAGGCCGTCACCTGCCGGTCAGGGATGTTCATCGAAATGTCCCGAAGTGCATGGCTACTGCCATACCAGAAGTTCAGGTGCTCAATTTCAATCTTCGGCTTCGAGCTTGTTTGGGGGCCCGAGTGCCCATTGGTTGATAGGGGATAGGCGAGTGCCGGGCTTTGTATTTCAGGATCAGTCTGCATCAACGTATGTTAGTGAATTTGGCGGCGTTCAAAGCGGTTTCTGAGCAGGATGGCACTCGCGTTCATCAAAAGGAGCACCACCATCAACACAACGATACCAGCCGCAGCCAGGTGGCGAAAATTAGGTTGTGGGCGAGCGGCCCAGTTAAAAATCTGAATCGGCAGGACCGTGAAGGAATCCATCACGCCCTCTGGTAAAAAAGCCACAAAGGACAAGGCCCCGATCATCAGCAAGGGTGCGGTCTCACCGATAGCTCTACTCAAGGACAAAATCACACCGGTCAGGATACCGGTGGCAGCCATCGGCAAGAGGTGATCCCGGACGACCTGCCAACGGCTCGCCCCCAATGCCAGCGCCCCTTCACGGATCTCGTTTGGGACCGCCCGCAGGGCTTCTTGGGTACTGATGATGATTACTGGTAGAATGAGGAGTGCCATGGTCAACGCGCCGGCCAGGAGGCTTCGACCCAGTAGGAAAAACCGAACAAACACCGCTAGGCCTAGCATGCCATACAACACCGACGGTACCCCCGCCAGGTTGGAAATGTTGACCTGAATCACCCGCAAGAACCACCCGTTTTGGGCATATTCCTCCAGATATATGGCCGCCCCTACACCTATCGGGACGGCAATGGCACCCGTGAGCAGGATCATCCACAACGAACCAAAGATGGCCGACTTGATCCCACTCTGCTCGGGAAAACGCGAGGGGTAGTTGGTCAGGAAGTGCGGTGTAAGCCAACTCCACGCCTGAATGATAACATCCACCAGCAACACGCTAAGGACCAACAGCCCAAACACGGTTGCGCTAAAAAAGAGTACGGCCATGGCGTCCCCGAGCCGCCGCCGGTTAGGGGCTACCCGCGTAGCGAGTTGCTCGGCCAGATAGGTTTCAACAAGGGGCATCAGTACTGTTCTTTAAACCGCCGGATGACGGAATTGGCGAAGAGGTTCATGCAGAGCGTAATTAGAAACAGCATCAACCCCACGGCAAAAATACTTTTGTAGACAATCGTACCCTGTGGCGTATCTCCTAGGCTAACCTGCACGATGTAGGCCGTCATCGTCTGGATGGACTCCGCCGGGTTCATCGTCAGGTTCGGGGTCGCCCCCGCCGCCAGGGTCACGATCATGGTCTCGCCGATGGCCCGGCTCAGGGCAAGGATGAAGCTGGCCACGATGCCGCTTAGGGCCGCCGGTACGACGATGCGCGTGACCACCTCAAACTTGGTAGCCCCCAGCGCATAGCCGCCTTCCTTGAGGGCCCGCGGGACCGAACGAATGGCATCCTCACTGATGGAAGCCACCATCGGAATGATCATGATACCCACCACGAGCCCGGCACTCAGCGCGTTGTAAACCCCCAGGCCAGGGAGCACGCCCTGCAACAAAGGGGTCACAAACGTCAGGGCGAACCAGCCATAGACAACCGTGGGGATACCCGCCAGCAATTCGAGGCCGGGCTTGAGCATCCGACGGGCACGTTCCCCCGCATACTCGGCAATGTAAATCGCACTAAACAGACCGATGGGCATCGCCACCAGGGCGGCAATCACGGTGACCAGCAACGTCCCGCTGAGCAGCGGCCAGATGCCGAAATGCTTCTCTGTAAATTGCGGTGTCCAGCGCGCCTCCGTCAAAAACTGAATGACTGAGACCTCCCGAAAGAAGGCCGCCGACTCATACAGGAGCGCAAAGGCGATCGTCAGCGTCACGAGGACGCTGATCAGGGCGCAGGCCCCCAGCAAAAGCGCAATCACCCGCTCCCCGTACCGGGGTTGTGCCCGAAACGAGAGCATCGGTGCAGACGGATGGGTAGCGTAGTGCTTCACAACACGTACCGGTTTGGGCAATGGCTAAGGGGCGGCGCGCTGGAGGATCTCAACCGTCGTGACGCCGGGCTCGGCGTGCATAAAGGCCGTCCCGGTCACATTGTTACGGTACCGTTCCTGCACAAGGACATAGGCCTCCTGGGGTAAGGCGACATATCCCACTTCCTCGGCGAGTACCGCCGCCTGATCGAGATAGAATTCGACAAAAGAGCTCACCGATGGATTGTCCTTCCGGTCGGCGCGGACGTAAATGAAGAGGGGGCGGGAAAGTGGAGCGTAGGCTCCCGTGCTGATGGTGTTCAAGTCCGGGGCCACGCAGCCCGTTCCACGCCCTGTATCGTTAATGGACAGCAGTTTGAGCCTGTCCTTGTTGTTGTCGTAGTAGGCGAAGCCAAAGAAGCCAAGGGCAGCCTCGTCTCCTGCGATGCCCTGTACCAGCACATTGTCGTCTTCGCTGGCCGTAAAGTCTGACCGGCTCGCGCCGCTTTCACCCCCGATGGCTTCCGTGAAATAGTCGTAGGTGCCGCTGTCTGTGCCTGGTCCGTACAGTTTGAGGGGGCGATCCGGGAAGCCAGCACGAATTTGGCTCCAGTTGTGGACCTGGCTACCGGGGGACCAGATGGTACTGAGTTCGTCCGTGGTCAGACAATCGACCCAATCGTTCTGGGGATTGACGATGACAGCGATGCCGTCATACGCTACAGGCAATTCAACAAAGCCGATGCCTTCCGCTGCGGCCTTTTCCAGTTCGCTCTGCTTAATGGTTCGTGAGGCATCGTTGAGGTCAGTTTCCTTCCGCAGAAACTTGGCAAAGCCACCGCCAGTCCCACTTACCCCAACCGTCACCCGTACACGGGGTTGTACTTTCATGTACTCCTCCGCAACGGCTTCGGTGATAGGGAAAACGGTGCTGGAACCGTCGATCTGGACTGCGCCAGAAAGAGCATTGCCAGTGCTCGTGGGCTCCAATTCTGTTTGACAGCCAGCCAGAAAGGCCAGAATGACCAAGATTGCTACCGCCAAAGCAGCGCGAATCAATGGCCGCATTAAACGCATAATAGAGGTCTTCATTGCTTCAATCGTTTGGGTCCTAATAAGGAAAGCATTATTCGCTTTCGTGCGTACCCATAATAGATTGAAGGACAGGTAACAGTCTCAAGAAACCTTTACGGTTCTGCTACTATATTTTGACCTCCATATTACCAAAGTGTTACCTGCACGAAGCCCTATCCGTTCGTTGATCGAACGCGGCTCGGCTATTCCTTGAACCGGTAGCCGACCCCGGTGACGGTTTCGATGTATGTGCTGCCAATCTTGTTGCGGACCTTTCGGACGTGTACATCCACCGTTCGGGGGTTCACATAGACGTTAGTCCCCCAGATTTGATCTAACAGTTCCTGGCGTGTAACCACAAGGCCGGGGCGGCGAGCCAGGAAATAGAGCAACTCAAACTCTTTGCGTGGGAAGTTAAGTTTCCGCGTCTTACCGTCCTCGTTTCTGGTGACGAGGTACCGCTCCCTGTCGATCATTAGATCATGTACCTGAAAGGCCCCCACATCTTCTTCTGAATCGGGTTGCGAGCGGCGAAGCAAAGCCCGAACCCGACTGATCAATAACCGGGGCGAAACCGGTTTGGTGACGTAATCATCTGCCCCGGCATCCAACCCCTTGATCTGGTTGTCTTCTCCCACACGAGCAGTGAGCATCAACACCGGCGTCTTGGAAAGATCGGGGTGCTGACGTACCCATCGGCAAACCATATGCCCGTCCAGCCGAGGCATCATGATGTCTAGCACGATCAGGTCGGGCCGTTCCCGTTCCATCACATGCAAGGCTTCGGCCCCATCGCCGGCGCTGACCACGTCAAAGCCTGCCTGAAGCAGGTTGTATTCCAGAAGCGCGACGAGGTCCGGCTCGTCGTCAACCAGCATGATTTTTCCACGCATGATCGATTTGGGAGGAGGGTCTTGACGCCGATGGGTAATGGGCACGTGAGGATTGGTAGCGGTGTTCATGTTTTACATGGTCAATTTAATTCCCTGGACGAACACCCATCCCGACCCGTCAAGGGACCTCCTGGAGAATGGCACGGGTATTCCCCAGGAGGTCCCTTGCTACGCTCGGGACAAGCGACCTATTTTAACAGCAGCATTTTCTTCGTTACCGACTGTCCGGTGGCTTCGAGGCGGTAGAAATACACTCCGGAGGGCAGACCAATGGCATCAAACGCCACCGTGTGGCTACCGGCAGCTTGCAGGCCGTTGAACAGTTCCTGTACTTCACGGCCCAGTACGTCGTGTACCGTCAGGCGGACGTCCTGGGCTTGTTGCAGGGTAAAGCTGATGTTGGTGCTCGGGTTAAACGGATTGGGGTAGTTCTGGCCCAGCGCAAACGTGGCGGGTACGGCTCCGCTTCCTGGTACCCGGTCTTCCTCGGCGGCCGTTGCCACAAATCCGAGGTTGCTCAGGGCCGTCCAACCAGCGGCCCAATTGTCCGCCGTGCTAAAGGCACCCACGTATTCTGTGCCTTCAAAGAAGTCATCCTCAGGCGCAGCAGCACCCGTGAGGGCCGGGCTACCGGCACTGGGGCGGGGGTCAAGGGTGCCGTCGGCGGCACGGCTGATGTTGTTCAGCAAGGGGTCCTCGATACGGTTGCCGTTGGCAACATCGGTCAGGTAGGTCTGCACAAAATCTTGCCCGGCAATGGCCTCAATGCCATTCCCATCTGCAAAGCCGAACCAGAGGTTGTTTTGCAGGCGGAGGTCGCCGTTTTCGAGACCCGAACGGCTGTCCTCGCCGCTGTCCCGGTCCTGCACATCCACACCCGTCCCGTTTACATCGGTGATGATGCTGTTGATCCAACTGATCCGGCTGTTCTCTCGGATGCGAAACGCGCCGTCGTTGTCCGGGTTGTTGCCACCAACGCCGGAGCCGATCAACGTCGCATTGTAAATCACGGGCGTCGCAAATGGCGTACTCGTCTCGCCAAGGTCCTTGTCTCCACCATCATTCTCCGTCAACCAGTTGCCCGACTCATCTCCCTGAATCGCAAACCAAAACTGGTTCCGGCCCCGCCAGCCCAGGTCCGTGTCAAAACTCTCATCGCCGTTGAACGCGCTAACCAGGTACCGCGAATCGACCGTACCGCCAAACCACTCAAATCCATCATCCAGGTTGGCAAAGACTTCGACATACTCAATCGTCGTGCCCCGGCCCACACCTCCGAGCGTCAGCCCGTTGATCTCATTGTCGGCACCGATGACGGCCCCGCCGTGCCGGATCGACACGTAGCGGACCACACCTGAGTTATCATCGTCATCATCACCTCCGAAAAGGGCGCGTGTCTCTGTGGTCGGAATGCCTTCGACGGCCCCTTCGTTGGTGGGCAGGTTCGTCGAGGCCCGGCCGAGTATGATGAGGCCACCCCATTCGCCGTTGTCTTCGGCCGTGAGGTCGGTCGGGTCCGAGACGTCGTCGGCCTCGGCGGTGAAGATGATGGGGTTGCTCGCGGTGCCTTCGGCGAAGAGTTGTCCGCCGCGGGCGACGATCAGCACGGAGGCGTTTTCGCCTTCGCCGGGTGCGCCTTTGACGACGGTACCGGCTTCGATGGTCAGCGTCTCGCCCTCTTCAACGAATACGCGGCCTTCGAGGATATATACGTTTTCAGCGGTCCAGGTTACGTCGCCGTCGATGTCGGCATCCGTGACGCGGATTTCGGTCTGGGCAAAGACGAAGCCAGGTATAAATAACAGGAGTGCGGTGAGTACACGCTGCATGGTTGTCGTGAGGTTCATGGGTTAATAACAGGATGGTTACAGTTTGGTAACACGGGTTAGAAACATCGAAGGGCGGCTCTTGGGCCACCCTTCTAAGTAATTAAAATGTAAAGGTTTTATTCGATACTGTAAGCGACCCCGAGAGAGAAGGACCTACCCAACCTGTAGGACTGTTTTAGGTATTCCACCTCGCGGAAGGTCTGGGTGATTTTGTATTCGGCATCCAGCAGGTTTTTGGCCGAGGCTTTCAGCTTGAACCCGGCGGGCAGGCGCTGCGCAAAAGTCAGGTCCAGCACATTACGAGGCTGCTCGAAGAGGTCGGGGGTTCCTCCGGTGCTCACTTCCATCAGGCGTTGGCCGAACACGTTATAGAACGCGTTGACCGAGGTGCCGGAAGCGGGGTTGTTGTACCCCAGGTCCAGGTTGACCACAAACGCCGATTGCCCGAGGAAATCCCGTGTGGATGAGGCGCTCGGGTTGGTAAACCGGATCACTTCGAGCTCGCCTTCTTCGATATCGACCTGCGAGCGCGTCAGCGTCAGGTTGGCACCGGCCTGGACGTTTTCAAAGACACGGCCCAGTTGGTCCAGGCGTTTGCGAATCTCGAACTCCAACCCGGCCACGCGGCCATTGTCCACGTTCACGAACTGGACCTCCGGATTCTGGGCTTCCGGCGTCAAGGCGCGTTCGATGGGGTTGGTGAAGTCTTTGAAGAAGGCGCTGACGGCGTAGATCTCGCCGGGGCGTACGAACCACTCCCACCGCAGGTCATAGCTGTTGATGAGGGTGCGTGTCAGGTTGGGGTTGCCGACCAGGATAAAGTCTTTCACAAACTCAAAGGCCGAGAAGGGAGCCATTTCCCGAAACGTCGGGCGGGCAAGGGTTCGGCCATAAGCGGCTCGCACGTTCATTTTTTCGGTGGCTTCCCACGTCAAGCCCAGCGAGGGGAGCCAGTCTTTTTCATCCAGCCGCCCCTGTTCGATTTCCGGGTTCTGGCTGATGACGTTGATTTCCGTGGTCTCGTAGCGGACCCCGCCCACCATCCGTAAACGGTTCATCAGTGGCATGTCCACCATCACATATCCAGCCGCAATCTGTTGATCACCGTCGTAGTTGTTGCTGGGTTGCGTTTGGTCCAGCAGGTACAGGCCGAAACGGGTACGGGTGTCTGTGCTGCGGTCTTCGTCAATACCTAGGTGGTTGACAAAGAGTTCGTCGGGGTTGCCTGTGTAAGGGAAGCGGGCACCGTCATAGCGGTACAGGAATTGGCGCTCTCTGAAATTTCGCGCCTTGTTGACTAGGCTCCCGCCCACTTTAAACTTGGCCGGGAGACCGGCCCATTGGCGAAAGGGCATCGTGAGGTTCAGGTTGAACGACTCGTTGGACTCTTCCAGGTCGCGGAAGTAGCGCGTGGGTGGGGCATACTGGCTGGCGGTGATGGTATAGCGCCGCTGGCCGTCCTGCTCGTCAAAGTGGTTGGTGAAGAAGCGCAGATCCGGCTCGTTCTGGGTGGAGGTACTGAACGAGGCGTTCCAGCCTACCTTCACGCGGCCCTGCCCGCCGAGTGCGTGTTCACCTCGGGTCTGGAAGGCACTCAGGTTGCGTTCGGTTACGCCCAGCACACGCGTTTCGTAGGTATTCTCCCGGCCCAGGTTGTCCACGAATCCTGTCAGGAGGCGGGCCACAGCTTCGCCGCTCTGGTTGTACATGTAGTTGACCCCCAGTTCATGCCGGGGATGTACCTTATAGGAGACATTGACCAATCCCCCAGCCAGCACTTCGCTCGTGCTTTTCTGGTCGTTGAGCATGAAGTTCTCGGACAGTCCCGTGGCGTTCGGGTCCGTGAGCAGAAAGCGGGCCGAGGTGCCTTCGGTATAGCCACTGACCTTGTTGCTGTAGCTCAGGCTTCCGATCACCCCCAACGGCCTTCCCCAAAAATGGAGTTGATTACCGACGGAGAGACTGTAGCTCTGGTCCACGGGTGTTGTGCCGAAGTTGGGACCAAAGGGGGTGTTGAAGGATTTGGTGAGTTGGTCCAGCCGAGCCGCTTGTTCGGGATCGGTTCGGGCAATGCTTCGAACTGGAATTTCCAGGGTTCTGTTGTTGAATACAGAGGGCAGGGCCAGGTCGGTCGTGCCGAAGGTGTTGACGGGGTCACCCTGGTGCAGCAGAAACCCGTCTTTCAAGCTGGAGACCGTGTTGTAGGCCATCGACGAGGACAATGAAAAGGTCAGCGCATCTGGAAAGGACTTCGTAGCAATATCGACCGTCCCTCCGGTAAAGCTGCCCGGTTTGTCCGGGGTGAAGGTTTTAGCCGTCACGATGTTATCCAGCAATCCAGAGGGAAACAGGTCGAGGGGGACTGCATTTCGGTCAGGGTCGGCACTGGGCAAATTGGCCCCGTTGAGTTGGGTGTTGATGTACCGGTCGCCGAGGCCGCGCACGTAGACGTATTTGCCGCCCACAATGGAGGCTCCGGTTACTTTTCGCATGGCTTCCGAGGCCGTAGAACTGCCCGAGCGCCCGATAAACTCGGCACTGATGGCATCACTCACGGCAGCGGCTTTTTGCCGGTCGCGCAGGAGCACTCCTTCGGTGTTGCGCACGGCAGCGGCCTCAATGACCACTTCGCCTTCCATTTCCAGGGCTTCGGGGCTGAGGGTGATATTGAGTTTGACGATTTCATCGGGCGTTACCTCTACACCGCGAACGGTCTTGCTCTGGTAGCCGATATAGGAAAAGATCAAGTTGTAGGTGCCGGAATCGAGGGGCAGGGTATATTGGCCGTCGAAATCGGTAGCCGTACCGGTAGCCATACCTTCAACAATGACATTGGCTCCTGGCAGGGAATCGCCATATTTCGAGTCCTGCACAATGCCGGTCACGGTGCCCTGCTGGGCATGGGCCGGGACAGGGCTTATCAGGCTGATCAGCAAGAAGGTGAGCATTGGCTGTCGGAGCGCCAGTAAAGGGTGCTTCATGAGCAATCTATAGGGTACGCTGCCTGGAGACAGAGCCAGCGATAGAGGCAATATGAGGGTCTTATTGGGATCGATGGAAATCTAGCGGTCCGTTCACCAACCTCGGGTTACGGCGGATTTAAGAATTGATGTCCTGTTTATTATCGTCCTGTTATCAAAGTGTTAAGCGGTATAGGTGAACAGCAATTCCCAAGTGTCTGCAAGAGATCACCTGTCGTTCGGCACAGCCATTCTTGAAGAGATCCCTCGAACGCTCGGGAATTGGTGCTCGCCTTGACCTCAGCACGCCGTGCGAAACTAATCCTGATAGGCCTCGTCCTAGTTGCTTCCGTTCATCTACACCACGTTGCTTTGTGAGACTCAGCCCCCGTGCGGAGCCATACGTTGTTATTCTAGCCCTCTGGTTATTGGTCTTTGCAGCCAGTAGCCAGATCATGATCATCTCTCCGATCCTGCCCCGTATTGGTACCGCCCTGGATGTTTCTGAAGCGCTCCTGGGTACCCTCGTAACGGCCTACAGCGTGATGCTGGGGCTGTTTGCGTTTATCATCGGCCCCATTTCAGACAAGTTCGGACGGCGGCGCGTGATCCTGGCCGGTACGGCTTCCATGACGGTTGCGTTAGCCTTGCACATGTTTGCCGTGAACTTCCCCTTGTTGTTGGGGATGCGGGCGTTTGCCGGGGCCAGTGGTGGGATGCTTAGCGGGGCCGCAGTAGCCTATGTAGGAGACTATTTCCCATACGAGCGCCGGGGCTGGGCCAATGGCTGGATCATGAGCGGCATTGCCTTCGGGCAAATTATCGGGATTCCCCTCGGTACCATCCTGGCCGATGCCTTCGGGTTTCGAATTCCCTTCCTGCTGTTTGGCGGGATGATGGGGGCCGCCTTTTTCCTGGTCTGGTTTTTTGTGCCCCAACCGGATGTCCAGCGGGATACCGAGCGGCTTTCCATCGGCCGATCCCTGCGCACCTACCAGGACATGCTCCGGCAACCCGTCATTGTGGCCGCAACGATGACGTATGTGTTGATGTTTGCCGGCATCGGCTTTTACATCGTGTATATGCCGACCTGGATTGAGACGCACCTGGGCGTCTCCGGCACAGAGATTGCCATGATGTTCCTCATTGGCGGCCTCGCCAACGTGGTGGTGGGTCCCATGGCCGGACGGCTCTCGGACCAGTTCGGGCGCAAGCCGCTGATTATCACCTCTTGCCTTGGCCTGAGCCTATTGATGGCCGCAACTACCTTCGCAGTACAAAACATCTTTATTGCCTACGTCTTGTTCTTCCTAGCGATGGTCCTGATGGCGATGCGCATCAGCCCGTTTCAAGCCCTGTTGTCGGAATTGGTCCCGGCCGAACGGCGGGGCATGTTGATGGGCCTGGCCGTGGGCATCGGGCAATTTGGCATTGGGGTCAGTGGCGCACTAGCCGGACCGGCCTACCTGTACCTCGGCTACCTGAGCAATACCCTGATGGGCGCGGTTTCGATGGTGTTGATGGCGTGGGTGGTTTGGGCCTTGCTTCCAGAGCCGGAACTCAAGACGGTAGAACCGGCAGAAGTGTGAGTATAATGGTCAATAGTCGATTGCCAATTGTCAATTGTCAACGGGAGCCTTTCATTGACAATCGACCATTAAAATGGAACCTATCTCAACGCCGGAACGTGCAAACTTCTGGTAGCACGCAATAACGTGCACTTGTTCTTTCAAAATCTGGGGGTGACATGGTTTCGACGGTTGGATGCATACCGCTGGTTGCGTGTCGAGTTGCTCAGCACACTCGTAAATCAGTCTGAGAACCTAGTAACTGCGAACGACTACTCGTACGCGATGGCGGCGTAAGGTCCCATCTGTCTCCGGTAGAGGCGCGCTCATCCGCGCTACCGCAGGCATCGACTTAGATGAGCTAGCCGCAAAGGTCTGAACTGAGCCAGCGCGGCGAATGGTGATGTACCATCACCACCTTATCAATTCTAGCCTGAGCCTGGCCCTGCCAATGGGCTGACGGCACAGGCGAAATCCCAATACGTTGGCTACACACGTAGACGCCCGTTGGGTGCCCATCCGGACCCGGGTTCAAATCCCGGCACCTCCACTAGAAAAAAGCCCTGTACGTCCAGCATGTGCAGGGTTTTTTTCATTCCTCATCATGAATTTCTGATAACCGGCTATGGCATTCTCTCCGGCTCAGCTTACCTTCTCGGCTCCCAAACATTAAGGACGCAACCCTCCTTCTAACCTAAACCTGGTTTCCTGAATATGGACGATCTGATGAAAATGGTGATGCAAAAGGCCAACATCTCTGAAATGGCCTCCCAAGTCGCCATAGAAACGGTAGCCAACTACCTCTCCGACAAACTCCCGGCCCCCATCGCCGGACAAGTCAAAAGCGCCCTCGGTATGGGTGAAGACGGCCTGCTCAGCGGCCTCACCAAAGGACTCGGCAGCAAAGGCGATGATGCCGCCTCCGGCCTCGGTGATGCGCTGAACAAACTGTTTTAAACGTTCTACGTTCGGCGTTCTACGTTCGGCGTTCGGCAGACTGAAATGCTCAGTTGAACCTCCGGACATAGAAACGTAGAACGTAGAACGTCCTTCACTCCGCAGGAGTGATTCCCATCCCCACGATGTGGGGCACATCTTTGAGCCATTCGTTGAGGCTTTTAATCTTCGTATCCAGCAAGCGCTGGTATTGATCTACCATTGCTTGGGTCTCGGCCTGTAAGGTGGTCACCCGTTCCAACTGCGAACGCGTCGGCGGGGCGGCAGCCCCATCGATGGCGCGCATCAGGTTCCGAATCTCCTCCCGCAACCGAGGGCGCTGCCGGTACGACATCGACGGCGGCGGGCGCTTGAGTTCGTTTCGCATCGCTTCGAGCGTTTCCAGAACCTCATCAATCTCCTTCGCTACATTCGGCATCTCGGCGGCGGGGGATTCAGCATCGGATACGGCGGGGACGGTACCCGTCAGGGTCAGCCGTTGTTTGGCGGCTTTAAGCTGCTCGGCCACGACGTCCGTGCTGTTGAGCAGGCCGTGCACCCGGCTGAGTTCCGTCCGAAGTTCCAGCAATGCTCCCGCCTGTGCGGCATAATCGGCCTCGGCCATCTCGATGCGGGGGTCTGGAGCTACCGCAATGTCCGTTGTGCGGGTGATGCCGTCGATGTTGAGCGTGACGGTGTAAGCCCCCGGCGGTACCAGCGGGCGCATCGGGCCGGACCACCATCCGCCGCCCGTTGCCGTATTGAGCGGGGTGGCTCCCTCATGGCACAGGTCCCACACCATCCGGTTGACACCGGTCTGTGCCGTGCTATCCGTCAGGGTGCGGATCAGGGTGCCCTCGGCATCCGTCACGGTAGCCGTCACCGGCAGTTCCGGCACGACCGGGAGGTAGTAGTTGATGTACGCGCCGTAGGGCGGATTCGCGGCCACGTAGGTGCGGTCCCCCAGGCTCTCGATCTGGGTACTCCGGTGCCACCGCTTGGCCGGGCGTACCTCGAACAGGTGCGGGTCTTCACCCATTGCTCCGGCCAGGTCTTGCAGCGGCCGGATGTCGTCCAGGACCCAGGCCCCTCGCCCGTGCGTCCCGACGATCAGGTCGCCTTCCCGGGCCTGCACCCGCAGGTCCCGCACGGACACCGGCGGCAGGTTGTTGCCGATGTCCGTCCAGGTCGTCCCCCTGTCCCAAGAGGCAAAGATGCCGTGCTCCATCCCGACGTACAGTATGTTCGGGTTGCGCGGGTCCTGGCGGATCACCTTCACGTAATCGTCCTGCGGTAAGCCGGCGCTGAGACTCGTCCAGGAGTTGCCGTAATCCGTGGTCATGAAGGCGTAGGGCCGGAAATCGTCGCTGCGGTGATGGTCCACGGCCACAAACGCGGTACCGGCATCGTGCTCGGAGGCATGGATCTTGGCAACCCACGCAAACGCCGGCAGGCCGCGCACCCGGTCCTTGACGTTCACCCAGGTCTTGCCCCCGTTGCGGGTGATGTGGATGTTGCCGTCGTCCGTCCCCACCCAGATCACGTCTTTCTGTACAGGGGATTCGGCGATGGTCAGGATGGTGTTATGAAACTCGGCAGCGGTGTTGTCCTGGTAGATCTCCCCGCCGGAGGTTTGTTGTTTGGCTTTGTCGTCTTCGGTCAGGTCGGGGGAGATTTCGTCCCAGGTCTGGCCCCGGTCCCGGCTCCTAAACAGCACGTTGCCACCGAAGTAGACGGTGCCCACGTCATGGGGAGAAATGAGGATCGGGGAATCCCAGTTGAAGCGGTACTTGTGGGTGTAAATCGCATCCCCCGCCGAGCCGATGTTTTTCGGGTACGGATGGATGTTGCGCACGTTGCCGGTGCGGCTGTCCACGAAGAAGATCACCCCGCCTTGCAGGTTGGCGTAGGCCAGGTGCTCCTCGCCTGGAATCGGAAGGGCGTAGTAGCCGTCCCCATAGGCCAGCCGGTACCAGTCCCGCTTCAGAATGCCCCAGGTGTTGAGCGTCCGGTGTGGGCCACACCACGTACCGTTGTCCTGCAAGCCGCCGCAGACGTAATACGGGTCCCGGTCATCGACGTACAACTGATAAAACTGGGAGAGTTCGACGTTGTTGATGATGTCCCAGTTGGCCCCGGCATCCAGCGAGACCTGATAGCCGCCGTCGCTACCGCTCAGGACCCGGCTGGAGTTCATCGGGTCGATCCAGAGGGCCTGATGGTCCCCGTGGACCGTCCGGGCGATCTGTTCGAAATTCTTGCCGCCGTCGGTCGATTTGTAGAGGCGGCCGGAGAGGGAATAGACGTGGTCCGGGTTGTTGGGGTCCACCCGAATGTCGCTGTAATAAAACGGCCGGAAATTGATGTTGGGATCATCGTTGACCTGCGTCCAGGAATTGCCCCGGTCATCCGAGCGAAACAGCGTACCGCCCGCCTTGAACTCGCTGACGAGGTAGACGGTGTTGGGCTGGCTCTGCGCCACGGCCACGCCGATGCGCGTCATGGGGCCGTCCGGCAGGCCTTTGTGGATTTTTGCCCAGGTGTCACCGCCGTCCATGGACCGATAAAGGGCCGTGGCCTTGCCCCCATCGTCAAAGCGCCAGGGCTTGCGGCGAAACGTCCACATTCCGGCATAGAGAAAACGGGGGTTGGACAGGTCCATGTCGAGGTCTGAGCATCCGGTGTCTTCGTCGATGGCGAGGACATGCACCCAGGTTTGCCCACCGTCGGTGGTCTTGAACACACCGCGTTCAGGGTTCGGCCCCCATTCCCGACCCATTGCACATACCAGTGCGACGTCGGAATTGCGCGGATCCACACGGATGCGTTTGATGCGCTCGGCGGCATCCAGGCCGAGATGTGTCCAGGTTTGCCCGCCGTCCACGGAGCGGTACACGCCGTTGCCGTAGCCGACGCTGTTGCGGGGATCGCCCTCTCCGCTTCCGAGCCACAAGGTTTCGGGATCTGACGGGTCGAGGGCAAGCGCCCCCACGGAAAAGGCGCGTTGATCCGTAAACAGGGCATCGAAGGTCGTGCCCCCATTGGTGGTTTTGAAGACCCCGCCATCGGCACCGGCGACGTAGAACGTGGTGGGGTCCCCCGGAATACCCACGATATCCGTCACGCGTCCGCCCATGTTGGCCGGGCCGATCGCACGCCATTCCAGGGGTTTCAAGGCTTCGGCTTTGGGGTCTGCATTTTGGGCCGGGGCATCGACCAGGAGGAACAATGTACAGGCCAGCCCGAGGAGGCCGGTCCTCATAGAGGAATGCTTCATCATACAAGCGGTTATCATGATGTGAGGTGAAGCGGGTACCCGTCAGCGACTCAGGGCTACCTGGATTTGGAGTGTGGTGTTGATGGGGCACCTGCTTTCCGGTAAGGTAGGGCCTCGGGAGGTTGATGTAAAGATGGGTATTTGCAACCGCTGCACACCGTGCCCTATATTTCAGGTAGAGGCTTTATTTCAGATCATTGTCCGCCAGCTTTCCCATCTTTGGCGGCCAGATCGGCATCCTAAATCCTTTTCCCCATGCGGCTTCTTTACGCAGTCGGCTTGCTGGTTTTCCTGGCGTTTCCCGTACAGGCCCAACCTGACAACCCCATTCTGTTCGTCACCCAGGTCCCCAACCCGTCCGAGTGGATGACCCCCACACTACCCTTTGGCAACCACATGGGGCTGATTGGCAATGCCGTGCGCGGGGGGGACCTCTACATTCGCTACCCGGATGGCACCCTCAAAAACCTGACCGCTGCTGCGGGGTATGGGGATACCGGCTTCCAGGGTGCCAACAGCATCGCCGTGCGCGAACCCACCGTGCACTGGAGCGGCACCAAAGCCGTGTTCAGCATGGTCGTTGGGTCACCGGAGCAGCGCTACCAGCACAACCCCTATTACTGGCAACTCTATGAGATCACGGGACTGGGGCAAAACGAGACACCAGGCATCACCAAAGTACCCCATCAACCGGAATCCTATAACAACGTTAGCCCGATCTACGGCTCGGACGACCGGATCATCTTTTCGTCGGATAAACCCCGCTCTGAAGATCCGCACCTACACCCCCAACTCGATGAGTACGAATCGACGGAAACCGTAACCGGCCTGTGGTCCCTGGACCCGCTTTCGGGGGATTTATTCTTGCTCAACCACGCCCCCTCGGGCAACTTCCGGCCACTGCTGGACAGCTTCGGCCGGGTGCTTTCCACAAAATGGGACCACCTGCAACAAGATCAGCAAAATTATGCCGGGTCCAGCGCCTTCAACTGGACGGATGAATCGGCAACGGCAGTCCCGGCGGGGCACAGCAATGAGGTCTTCCCGGAGCCACGCATTATGGTACCCGGCAGCAACCTCAACGGGCACCGAATCGAGATCTTCATGCCGTGGCAAATGAACGAAGACGGCACCGATGAGGAACTGCTGAACCATCTGGGGCGGCACGAACTGATTTCATACGCCAACCACTCCTTTACCGATGACCCGGATCTGCACGAGCTGCTGGGCGAAGGCTACAACCCAACCCGTATTGAAGGCGCGTTTCAGTTAAAAGAAAGCCCCGCCACACCGGGCATGTACTACGGTATCAGTTCCCCTACGTTTTATCACCACACCTCGGGCCGCATCTTTTCGATGTATGCCCCTCCAAGTCAGAACCCGGATTCTGTGGTGGTCAACTGGCTAACCGGGGAGATCGACCCGAATGGTCAGTACCGGCACCCGCTCCCCCTGAGCAACGGCACCTTGATCGCTGCATACACGACCTATACGGGCACGACGCAGAACCTCGGTACGGCGACGGAGCCACGCTCCCCGTTTCGGTTTCGGCTGCGGACCCTCACGGCACAGGGCAATGGCCTGTGGGCCGCTGATGCCTTCCTGACGCCCGGCATCTACAAGCCGGTGAACTACTGGGACCCGGATTACATGGTCACATACACGGACACTGTGGCAATGTGGGAATTCGACCCCGTGGAAGTGGTGGCCCGTACTCCGCCGCCCCGCCGTACCACACCGCTTCCGGCTCCTGAAGCCCAGGTCTTCGCCGATGAAAACGTGGATGTGGGCACGCTCCAGGCTTTTTTACGAGCCAACAACCTCGCCCTGGTCGTCAGCCGAAACGTCACCACCCGCGATGATGCAGACCGGCTTCAGCCGTACAACCTCCGTGTGGCGGGTACCTCTACCCAAACCACGGGCACGAATGGCATCCTGTACAACGTAGCCCATATGCAGTTTTATCAGGGGGACCTGATCCGAGGATACAATAGCCGCCCTGGCCGCCGCCCCCTCGCCCAGCCCATGCATGACGACGGTGGGCAAAATACCCTGAGCGGCCCCGGCCGCGTGGCGCTGGCAAGTGACGGTTCCATGGCGGCGTTCGTCCCGGCCCGCCGGGCGATGACGTGGGAACTTCAGGACCCTGCCGGAGATGCCGTCGTGCGCGAGCGCGTCTGGGTCTCGTTCCAGCCAGGGGAAATCCGCGTTTGTGCAGGCTGCCATGGGGCCAACACCTACGACCAAGCCGGGAACCTCCCGGTCCAAAACCAACCGGAAGCCTTGCGTCAACTGCTGCAAGGCTTCACCGGACAAGACCAGATTACGCTCAGTGCCCACGTCTATCTGGACGGGGCCTACACCCCCGGCGGCACCCTGAGTACCGATCTGAACAGCGCCCAACTGCTTCCGGCCCATCAGCCCTACACAGCCGGCCCGTGGCATTATGCCGGGAGCGAAGCCCTGCCCCAAACCGACCTCGCACCAAAAAACGAGTACCCGGACTTCCTGGACACCCATCCTAATATTGTAGATTGGATGTTGCTGGAATTGCGGAATGCCTCAACCGGCACCGCTCTGGCTCGCCGCGCGGCATTGGTCACGGACGATGGGGCTGTGGTAGACCTGGACGGCATCAGCCCGGTCCGGTTTGTGGGTGTACCTCCAGCTTCCTATTACGTGGTGGCCCGGCACCGCAACCACCTGGCGGCGATGAGCACCATTGCCGTTGATTTCTCGGATGGCTCCGGGGCATACAACTTTGCCACATCCGGCGGCTATGGTACCAGCCCCATGCGCGAACCTGAATCCGGTGTGTGGTCCCTCTGGCCCGGCGACGGCAACGCCGATGGCAGCATCACCGCCTTCGACTTCCTCAACGTGTGGCTTCCCCAAAACGGCGGACCACCCGGTTACACCCCGGCCGATTTTAACATGGACGGCACAACCACCGCCTTCGATTTCCTCAACGCCTGGCTCCCGGCCAATGGCCAGGCCTCACAGGTGCCATAATGTGTGCCCATACCGGCGGACATGGCAATTCCCACCGTAGTCGTGTCCGGACATTGATCACGGCAAATGTTACACCCATACCGGCGGACATGGCATGCGTAGGGACATGGCATGCCATGTCCCTACGGGGTTGCGCTGCGGGTTGGGATTAATGATACACCCAATGCCACCGCGGCTTCGGGGATAATTGTAATGCCGGCATGGGAATCCGGATGAAAGAGAAAAATCCCGCGACGGTACGCATCCAGGGTTTCGGCCAATCCACGGTGCGGAGGAGGTCCAGGTCCAGGCCCACAAACCAGACGCGCTGATGCGGAAAAGCAGCCGTTGAGGTAGCCACGGCAAGGCCGTCGGCGCTGTGACCAATGGAGAGCGCCAGCCAGCGCGGCCAGCGCGTGGCCCCAAGGTTGTGGGGGCGCACGACCAGCCAGTACGAGATCCCGTCGTAATCCTTGAGGGCGTTGCCGATGTAGTTCTGGGAAGGGTCTTCGAAGGGTGAGCGGTGGTAAGAATATTTGATCGTGACGGCGTGCCACCGGGGGTCGGCGGTTTGCATGGCTCCGAGGGCACCGCCAACGGTGTTAAACAGCACATCGCCCCAAGACGCACCCCAGGCTTCAGAAAAGCCGTCCAGCACCTCGATCTGCGTCTGAAACAACGCACTTACCCCAAAGCCATACCACCCGGCTTTTCCGGGTGATAGGCCCGTCCATTTGCCGTAGGCCCCGAACACCCGTGCGATGTGCCAGGCCGTCACCATGTGCCCGATCTTGTCCTGCTGTTTCCAGTTGGGCCAGTCGTTGTGCCAGTGAAAGCCGGTGCGGTCATAGCCGCTGTACCAGAGTTGGTTCAACCCGACCATCACAGCCAGGTCGACCCCCACGATGGTGCCCGTTCCGACCCAGAACCGTTTCGGATGAAACTGAGGTACTGGAGCCACCTGAACGGCCATCGAATCGACCGTCGTGGCATAGCCGAGGCCGGGCACAACCATCTGTTGCGCCCGACCCTCAGCCGTCCATCCTAACATGAACAAGGCCCAGATCAGCTGGTATGTGGCCTTAGGCCGTGCCACGGGCTAGACGTCCAGCGTATTCATCACATCAACCACCCCCTGCACCAGTGCTTGAGCCCCTTCTTCAGAGGCGGCTTCGGCGTAGACACGCAGGACCGGTTCGGTGCCGGAAGGCCGGACCATCACCCAGGGACCCGGGCCGGAGGTGGTGCGAAACTTGAAACCGTCCAGTGTATCGACATGGTCGACCTTGTGACCGGCCACTTCGTCCATCCCCTTTTCGCGGAGATGCTTCATAAATGCCTGCTTCAGTTCGTCTGTGATGTGCAGATCGCTGCGAAAGGCATAGTGTGGCCCGAAGCGGTCAAACAGATCGGCCACCAGTTCGGAGAGTTTTTTGCCCCGCTTGACCATCATCTCGACGACCAGCAACCCTACAAAGATACCGTCGCGCTCAGGGATATGGCCCATCGCGGCCAATCCGCCGGATTCTTCTCCGCCAACCAATACGTTGCCGTCGATCATTCGGGCGGCGATGTATTTAAAGCCGATGGGCGTGGTGTGTACCGTCAAGCCATAGGCATTGCCCATCACGTCCAGCAGATCGGTGGCGGCGAAGGACTTGACGATATCCCCGCGCATGCCCTTGTCGTTGTACAGGTAATCGACCAGTAAGGCCAGAATGCGGTGCGAATCGACAAACTCGCCGTTTTCATCATACAGCCCGATGCGGTCGGCATCGCCGTCCGTTGCGAGGCCGACGTCACAGCCATTGGCCTTAATGAAGTTGGACAGTTCGCCGAGGTTACGGGCGATGGGTTCCGGAGCCTGGCCGTGGAAGCCGGGGTTGTCGTCGTGGTGCAACGTCAGGACGCGGTCTTCGCCGAGGAGTTGCGAGGCCAACCCTTGCCCCGAGCCGAACATGGCATCGTAGGCAATCTTCAGATCGGAGTTGCGAATGGCCTCAACGTCCACCCGGTCCCGAATAACGTCCAGGTATTCCGGCGTAAAATCTTTCAGGTGAATCCGCCCGGCTTCTTGTAACTCGGCCAGGGAATGTAGCACCTGCCCGGCGCCCATGACGTTCGGCAACTCGGCTTCTACGGCAGCGATCATATCGGGCGTAGAGGGGCCGCCGAAGTGGGCCTTGAGTTTGTAGCCATTGTATTGGGGCGGGTTGTGGCTGGCCGTTATCACGACGCCGTGGCTGCACCCGTAGGCCAGGGTGGCCCAACTCACGATAGGCGTAGTGGTGTACCCGTCGGACAAATGCACAGTGATGCCCATAGAGGCCAGCACCCGAGCGGTAAGCGTGGCAAACTGTGCCCCCAAAAAGCGGGTATCATAGCCCACGACGACGGAGGCATCCTCGCCGTAGGTGTCCAGCACCCAGCGTCCGGTGGCCTGGGCTACTTTCTCGACATTCTCAAATGTATAGGTATCGGCAATGATGGCACGCCAGCCGTCAGTACCGAATTTAATGGCAGGTTTCATAAGGAAGGATCAAGCGTTTGGTGTATGGAGCAATCCAGCATGAACCCGTAAGGTACTGCACGTTGGTGGCTTGGTACGCAAAATCTTGATGTATCCGGGGCTACCCGTTGTCTTCCTTGCTGTGGGGCACGGCTTTGTTGGTCAGGTAGGCGGCATGGCTGATGCCGAGGAGCCAGACGAGGCTTTGGTCCAGGGCTGGAAATTGATCGATCTGCACGGCATCGGAAGCCATATGATCGGCCAGGGAGACGGCATAGGTCAATACGATGATGAGCGTGAAGAACAACATCTGAATCTTGGCGAGATCCAGGTGCGGACCGTTGCCGGTTTCTTCGCCCTTGATTATATCCACCCACCGGGCATCAGACAGCTTTTGATTGGTGACCACCAGCCCATTGGATGTGGGTTGGACATCGGTTTCATTTTGTTGTTGTACTAGGTTCAGGTTGCGGTTGGCTTCGTTCGGGTCCGGCTGGACGTTGGTTTTGGTGCTGAGTACCAGCGGTGCCCCGATCAGAGACGTCGCGCTGATACCGAGCAACAACCACAGTTCCTGCGGAATCTGAATGGCCAGCGGTGAGACACACGTTTCGGCCGTGCATTCCAGGGCGGCATTGGCCAGGGCAATGGCTCCGAAACCGACCAGAATGACCAGCGTCCAGAGCAACGTCTGCAAACGGGCCAGGCTGATCTTGTTGCGTTGATCAATAAAGGCACCACTCCAGTCTCCGGTGACCACGCGGCCCGCAATCAAGATAAAGCCCGCCATTAAGACCAGCATCAGAAAGCCGGACCACAACCGGCTGCTCCCCACCTGATCCGGATTGGGAATGATATACCCGAGGACCAGCATGACCACTGGGGCGATGAACAGGTAGCCGACGAGGAAATTTCGGCTAAAGACTTTCGAGGGGTTGGAAGAATCAGGCATGGCGCAAAGGGTTGGATGCAAGTGCGTGTGTTTACACATGGTATCGGCATCTAACCGAAAATGCAACCCTTGGGTACTTTTTTGCTACCGCTGGCGGGCGGCCATTAATTCGCGAGCGCTTTTCAGGGCGGCTTTGGTCACTTCTGCACCGCTGATGAGTGCGGCCACTTCGGCGGCGCGTTCCTTGTGGTCCAGTTGACGAACCCGGCTTTTGGTCCGGCCTTCTTCCACGACTTTCTCGACCACGTAGTGGGCATCACCGAGTGCGGCAATCTGGGGGAGATGGGTAATGGCAATGATCTGATGGTACTGGGCCAGGTTTTTCATGCTGTGCCCCACCCGCTGCGCAACCGCCCCGGAAATCCCGGTGTCGATTTCGTCAAAGACGAGGATCGGGAGCCGGTCGCTTTTGGCAAGGATGGTCTTGAGCGCCAGCATGATCCGGCTGACCTCCCCGCCGGAGGCCACACGGGCCAGGGATTTCGGAGCCTCGCCCACATTGGTCGTGATGAAAAACTCGACCTGATCCATGCCGTTGGCAAACGCCGTCTGCAAAACCGGTTCGGCGTTGGCATGGTGCAATTCAATCCATCCCTCAGGATCAGGCCGGGTTTCGAAATGCACTTCCAGTCGGCCGTTTTCAATACCGAGGATTGCCAGTTCAGACCCAATGGCTTCCTCGATCCGGCCGGCCACTTCCCGGCGTTTGTTGGACAACCGCAGGGCGGCGGTGGAAAGCGCCGTGCGGGTGTACTCGATTTTCTCATCCAGCGCCGCAATGGCTCCTTCAAAGTCGGCTGCCAGCCGGTACGTCCGCCCGATCTCTTCCCGGTGGGCCAACACCGCCGTCAACGAGCCGCCGTATTTGCGTTTTAGGTGGTCCAGTTCGCCGAGCCGTTCCCGAATGGCTTCCAGCCGTTCCGGGTTGAATTCCAGGTGGGCATTGTAGTCTTGCAACACATTCGTCACCTCCTGAATGACGATCTCTGCCGACTTGATCTCCTCGAACAACTCCTGAAACTGCGGATCGATACGGGCCAAGTCGTTCAACTCGTTCCGGGCCACCACCAACTGGTCGTACACGGAGGTATCCGACGAAAACAACATCTGGTACAACTGATGCGTGGCATCTACCAGATGCTCGGCATTTTCCAGAATCCGGCGTTCTGATTCCAGTGCTTGCTCTTCGCCTTCCTGGGGGGCCACCCGGTCAATCTCGCCCAATTGAAACTCGACCCACTCCTTCTGCTGCTGCAACTCACGCTCGCGGGCCACCAGGTCCCGGCGTTCGCGTTGCAACCGTTCCATGGCCTGATAGTGCTGCTGATACGTGGCAACCAGATTCGCCAATCCCCCGAAATTGTCCAGCAGTTCTATGTGGGTCTCGGTGCGGAGTAGCGATTGATGATCGTGCTGACCGTGGAGATCAATGAGTTGGCCGGCCAGGGTACGAAGGACCTGAGCCGTAGCCGGGGTATCGTTGATAAACGCCCGGCTTTGCCTGCCCCGTATTTCGCGGCGAAGGATGAGGGTGGGCTGCGTCTCAATGTCGTGCTGTTCCAGCACAGCGACGATTTTCGGGCTGTGCGTGCCGTCGAACTGCCCTTCGACAATGGCCTTGCGTGCGCCGGTGCGGATGACCTCTGTGGACGCCCGTTCCCCAAGAATCATCTTGAGAGCCCCGACGATGATGGACTTCCCTGCGCCGGTCTCGCCGGTCAGGATGTTTAGCCCACTGTCAAATTCGACCTCCAGTTCCTCAATGACCGCGTAATCCCGAATGTAGAGTGCGCGCAGCATGGGCCTGACTGGGTTTACCCTCCGAACAACGTACGGGCCTTAGGCGCGTCCGTGGCAGTGTTTGTATTTTTTACCACTTCCGCAAGGGCAGGGGTCGTTACGGCCCACTTGATCTCCGACGACCACCGGCTGCCGTTTCGCAGTCGGGTCTTGCCGTTGCTGTGGGTTGTTTCCTCCTCCGGTTACGCCATAGCCGGTATTGGTCTGGTGCGTCGTCTTGGCTCGGCGGCGGTCCAGTTTCGGCCCGGTGCGGCCCCGGCCACGCACAGGTGCTCGGTCCTTCTTGCCATCTTGCCCCGGCACCAGTGGCCCGGCCCGAAAGACGAGACCCACGACGGCCTCTGCGATCTCGCCCAGCATTTGCTCGAAGAGCTTGTAGGCTTCCATTTTGTATTCGAGCAACGGGTCTTTCTGCCCGAAGGCCCGCATACCGATGCCCTGCTTGACATCGTCGAGTTCGCGCAGGTGCTCGGTCCACCGGTCGTCGATGGTCGAAAGCAGGGCAACCCGTTCCAGGCCGTCGTTGATGGCTTCGCCGTGGCTCTGCATGGATTCTTCTACCGTCACGATGGAGCGCAGGAGCTTGCGGCCGTCGGTAAAGTCCACGACCAGCTTTTCGGGCTTGTTTTCCTGATCGCTGTTGACGATCTGCTGGACGGAGTTGAAGAACGGCTGCGCCAGCGCCCGGCGTTTTTGCATGTAATGTGCGGCTGCCGCATCGTAGACGCGGTCTATCATGCCGTCTTCGCCCAGTTTGACGAACGTCTCCCGGTCAATTTCAAAGTCGAAGGCCAGGGTCCGGAGCAGTTCTTCCCGAATGCTGTCCAGGTCACCTTCCCCGTAATGTCGTATGACGGTTTGCTCAACCACCGTGCGGAGCATGTCGAGGATATCACTGCGGAGGCGTTCCCCTTTGAGCGCGTGCATGCGCCGGTCATAAATAACTTCCCGTTGCGCGTTAAGCACATCGTCAAACTCAAGCTGGCGCTTCCGAATGCCGAAGTTGTTTTGCTCGACCTTTTTCTGGGCGCGTTCGATGCTTTTGGTGACCATCTTGTGCGTAATCACCTCGCCTTCCTGCAATCCCATACGGTCCATGATGCGGGCGGTGCGATCTTGCCCGAACAGACGCATCAGGTTGTCTTCGAGGGACACGTAGAACTGGCTGGCCCCAGGGTCTCCTTGCCGGCCTGCCCGGCCACGCAACTGCAAGTCGATCCGGCGGCTTTCATGGCGTTCGGTGCCAATGATGGCGAGGCCACCAGCTTCCTTAACGCCCGGCCCCAATTTGATGTCCGTTCCCCGACCCGCCATGTTGGTGGCAATCGTTACGGCTCCTTTCCGGCCCGCTTCGGCCACAATCATGGCTTCACTCTTTTGCCGGTCCTGCTTGGCGTTGAGCACGTTATGGGGAATCTTGGCCCGCTTGAGCATCCGGCTCAGGGTTTCGGAAACCTCAACGGAGGTCGTCCCGACGAGCACCGGCTGCCCTTTCCGGTTGTACTCCCGAATGCGGTCGAGAACGGCGTTGTATTTCTCCCGCTTGCTGCGGTAGACGAGGTCCTCCATGTCATCCCGAACGATGGGGCGGTTCGTCGGGATGACGATGACATCGAGTTTGTAGATCTCGTAGAACTCGGCCGCTTCCGTTTCGGCGGTCCCGGTCATACCGGCCAGCTTGGCATAGAGCCGGAAGTAGTTTTGCAGGGTGATGGTGGCGTACGTCTGCGTGGCACGTTCCACCTTCACGCTTTCCTTGGCTTCGATGGCCTGGTGCAAACCATCCGAGTAGCGCCGTCCGGAGAGCACACGGCCCGTGTGTTCATCCACGATCTGCACCTTGCCGTCCTGCACGATGTATTCGATGTCCTTCTCGAACAGCATATAGGCTTTCAGGAGCTGGTTGACGGAGTGGATGCGCTCGGAGCGTTCGGCGTAGAGGTTGTAGACTTCGCGCTTCTGTTCTTCGAGCTGGTTACGGAGGACGCGGCGGTCATTCTGGAGTTTGTTTTCACGCTTTTCATCGCTCAGCGAGGCATCATCCCGAAGGCTTTTTTCCAGATCCTCGATGCCCTGGGCATAGGCCCCTTCCAGGCGGGCCATTTCCTCGCCGAGGTCAGGGATGATGAAGAAGTTCTGGTCGGTACCGGCGGCCTGTGCAATGAGTTGCCGCCCTTTGTCGGTCATTTCCAGGCTGCGCTGCTTTTCATCGAGGGCAAAGTACAATTCTTCATCGACGACGGGCATGTTTTTGGCGTTGTCCTGAAGATAGAAGTATTCCGTCTTCTTCAGGATCTGCTCCACACCCGGCTCAGCCTTGAGCTTGATGAGTTTCTTGTTTTTGGAATACCCGCGATGGGCACGCAGGAGGGCCATGCCCAGTTCTTCGTCAATCTGGGCCAGTTTTTTCCGGTCGTCCTGAATCTTCTGGCGTTCGGCATAAAGCCGTTCGGCGGTACCGACGAGCGAGGCCACAAAACGTTTTTGTGCAGTAACCAGTTTTTCAACGGACGGTTTAAGTTCGGCGAAGCGGCCTTCATCCGCGTGGGGTACCGGACCGGATATGATGAGCGGCGTCCGGGCTTCGTCGACGAGAACGGAGTCGACTTCATCCACAATGGCGAAGTGGTGTTTGCGCTGCACCAGTTGGTCGGCATCAATAACGAAAGAGTTGTCCCGCAGGTAATCGAACCCGAATTCGCTGTTGGTGCCGTAGGTGACATCGGCCATGTAGGCCGACCGGCGGCCTGTACTGTGGGGTTCATGCCGGTTGATGCAGTCGACCGTCATGCCGTGGAAGCCAAAAATCGGCCCCATCCATTCGGCATCACGTTCGGCCAGGTAGGGGTTGACCGTGACGAGGTGTACACCGCGTTCGACCAGGGCATTCAGGTAGACGGGTGCGACGGCCACAAGGGTTTTGCCTTCCCCCGTTTTCATTTCCCCAATCTTACCCTGATGGAGCACGATCCCGCCGATGAGTTGCACATCGTAGGGCACCATGTCCCAAGTAATGGTTGCGCCACCGGCTTCCCACTGTTTGCCCTGCATCCGGCGGCAGGTCTCTTTAATGACGGCAAAAGCCTCTGGAAGTAATTCGTTCAGGGTGGCATTCGCGGTTTCGAGCCATTCCTTCTCCAGCGCGTCGAGTTCACCGAGGAGGTCGTGACGGTCATCGAGGGTCAGGTTGGCTGTGGCCGTAGGTTGGCCGTCCCCGCCGGGGGCCTCTTCCTTGGCATTGGCCAGCAATTGGGCCTTGATGTTGGCCTGATCCTGTTCGATTTCCCGAACGGCCTCCTTGATACGGGTCTTAAATTCGGCGGTTTTCCCACGTAGTTCCTCATCACTCAGCGAGGTATACTGTTCTGCGTAGGCGTTAATTTCTTCCACGAGAGGCCACATCCGACTAACGATACGGTCGTTTTTGTTGCCTCCGAAGACCTTCTCAATAAAATTCAGCATAGATGAATGGCATTGGCCGGTTCCGTCGTTTGGGAGGGCCGGCACGCGTGTTTGGGTACAAATAAACGCGGGAGGTCACACGCCAGATGCTTGTTTCCGTTCCCAACCGGGCGATACGCCTTCCCTTCCTCCGAGGGTAATTATTCGATAATTTACACGGCTTTCCATCTACCCCAAAGGCCCGGTTAAGGCGGGGGTTCCGAGGGATAAACCAGGGTGTTTTCACCAAATGGGTGAAAATGTCCTTTTGTTTTATTATCATTAGGGTGCGAGGACCATCCAAACCACCTTAATATCAACCAAGCACACATTCGAGGCACCATGAGACTCCCCGTTGGTCGTTACCTACGGGCTGTTTGGCTATCTATAGGCATCTTTCTGCTTGTGCCTGCTGCCATAAACGCCCAGTCTACCCAGCAACTTACCCTTCGGCAAACCAACAAAACACCTTTGCCGCAGGGCACGAAGGTCACCCTATTGGCCCGGCAAACGAGCAAGAAAGACCCGCGGGGCACTTGGGCCCGGCTGCGTGTTTTGCCCGGCGAATCCATTCGCCTGCCGGAAGACACCCCGGCTTCAACCCTGACGCAGCAGACGGATGTGTTGCAAAGCCGAGGCCGCACCGAGCAACGATATGGACAGACCAGCCGCACCCGCACGGTGTACTTTGCCTATGCGGTCACGCCGGATGGGGACCTCTATGAAAGCGTGGCTTACAGCGCCCAACGCAAAAGGCATGAAGCCGCCTATGAACGGGTGGGCCGCGACTATACCTTCAACATGCGCCGCGTCCAAAACAGCAGCCGCATCAGCAAGGTCAAGGCCGCCTACTTCGGCACAGGTGCTCCCCCGGCTGACACCCCGCCGCCTCCGGTTGCAGAGGAACCGGTCTCTGCCCGGACCACCAGCCAACCGGACGCGAACACCGGTACGGGCGATACCAACATGCCCCTGAATTTGCGTCAGTTGACGCTTGAATACGTTGAGGAACTGCCCGAAGGACCCAAGGTCCACTTGTTGCCCATCGGGACCCAGGTGGTCGCGTTCAAACGTCCGGCCCAAACCAACGGCAGCGGGTTCTCCTCGATCCCACTGGCCGACCTCAATGGGGACCTGCCGGAAAACCAGGACCCGGCTCCTGTTGCCAAAACTTCAACCCTGACGTTCAACGGCTCCGCCCTGGACCTCACCTTCCCGACCACCTCGGCAGAATATCCTTCGGCCTACCTGATGTACGCGCTTACGCCGAACGGTGAACTGTTCCAGAGCGTTGCACCCGCCCCAACAGGGCACGTGCCGGCCTATACGGTCATTGACAACAGCTTTTTCCGGATGGCGCCGATAGAAGATGAAGACCGCGCTGCCAACGTGATCGCGGGCATTTTCTCCAGAACCGGCACAACTGGTGGCCCCTCCCCCATACTGACCGGTGAGGATGGACCGTGGTGGACCTCGGCCTGGGTCTGGTGGCTGGCCGGCCTGCTGGGTCTGGCCCTGCTCGGCGGACTCTACATCCAGCTCCGGCGGCAACAACGGACGGTGAACGACCCCTACTGGAACGCACCGCTCTCTGCACAACGCTCCCCTACGTATGCAACACCCGAACCAGAGTATGCAGACGAAGATGTGCAGTATGCAGACCAACGTGCCCAGTACGCGGAGGAAGACATCCGATATGATGATGCTGAAGCGGACGAGCCGTATGCCGAACCGCAACTGCAATACGCCCAACCCAAGGACCATGTAGAAGAAGAGCCGTGGGAAGAACCCGTCCTTGAACTGAATGTGGTGCCCGCATCCGAATCCGATGTTCAGACCTCAACCCTGGCGATGCCGGAGGTCTCTGCACCGCGTCCGGTGGTCAACGCCAACGTTGAAGAAGAGTTTATTCCCTCGGCCAGCGACTTGGAAGCCCTCGGCGACGGCGGTCCCAAAACCGTTGAGATGTCCAACATGCTCCGGGCTTTTGTTGAGATGGACAATGCACTCTTCCGCGAGGAAGTTGCCCCCTTCATCGCACGACACCCCGAGTTGCAGGAACAACTGCGGCATTACCGCCGCCGCGTCCGGGCCAATATCGAACGGATTTTTCTGAAGTAATACGTATTACGAACTACGTTCTCAAACATCCACCGAGGCCAGCGAGGTCATCTTTTTCGGGCGTTTGGTGCGCGGCGTGGCGATTATGTCCTGCTCTTGTGCATAGGCCGTTGCGGCTTTCACGAATGCGACGAACAATGGATGCGGCCGGGTAACCGTGCTGCAGTACTCGGGATGGAACTGGACCCCCATAAACCACCGATGCTCGGGTAACTCGATCATCTCGACTAGGTCCCGGCCTGGATTGATGCCGCTGAACACCATGCCGTGCTCGCGGAGCTTGTACCGAAGGGTGTTATTGACTTCATAGCGGTGCCGATGACGCTCGTTGGCAACCAGCGCCTGATAGGCATGATAGGCTTTGGTCCCCGGTTTAATTTCACAGGCATAAGCCCCGAGGCGCATGGTGCCACCTTTGGCCGTTACCCCTTTCTGGTCTTCCATCATGTCGATGATGGGATAGGGGGTCTGGGCAGCAAACTCTGTGGAGTGCGCCCCGTCCCAGCCACAGACATGCCGGGCAAACTCAATTACGGCACATTGCAGCCCCAGACAAATCCCGAAGAAGGGTAAATCGTGGGTACGGGCATAGCGTACCGCCTCAATTTTACCGTCGATGCCCCGATCTCCAAAGCCAGGGGCCACCAGTACCCCGGCAACGCCTTCCAGCTTTTCGGCCACATTTTCTCCCGTCACATCATCAGAAAGCACGGCCTGCACGTCCACTTGGACCCCCAGCGCCGCCCCAGCCAGAATGAAACTCTCAGAAATGGATTTGTAGGCATCCTGATGCTCGACGTACTTGCCGACCAACGCGATCCGGACGTTGCCCTTGGGGTTCTTAAGCCGCCGCAAAAACTCGATCCATTCGTCCAGGACGGGCTCCTTTTGCACAGATGCGTCGGTCAAGTGGAGGTGTTCACAGACCACATCGTCCAGCCCTTCTGCCCGAAGCAACAGGGGCACTTCATAGATGGACGCGGCATCCAGCGCTGAAATGACTGCCCGACGTTCGACGTTGCAAAACAGGGCAATCTTGCGGCGCAGATCATCGTCCAGCGGGTGTTCGGAACGGCATACCAGAATGTCTGGCTGCAAACCATAGGAGAGCAGGGTTTTGACAGAGTGCTGGGTCGGCTTGGTTTTGAGTTCACCGGCGGCGGCCAGATAGGGCACCAGGGTCAGGTGAATCTCGCAGGTATTGGCCCGGCCCACTTCCAGCCGAAACTGCCGGATCGCTTCCAGATAAGGCAGCCCTTCAATGTCCCCCACGGTCCCGCCAATCTCGCTGATGATCACATCGTATTCACCCGTATCGGCCAGTTTGGTGATGTGGGACTTGATCTCGTCGATCACATGCGGCACCACCTGTACGGTTTTGCCCAGGTAAGCCCCGGCACGTTCTTTTTTGATGACTTCCCAGTAGATTCGCCCGGTGGTGACGTTGTTGTCCTGGTGCGTCGGGCGGCCCAGGAACCGTTCGTAGTGGCCAAGGTCCAGGTCGGTCTCGGCCCCATCGTCGGTGACGTAGACTTCCCCATGCTCGTAGGGGTTCATGGTGCCGGGGTCTACGTTGATGTAGGGATCGAATTTTTGAATGGTGACGCGGAGACCACGGGCTTCCAGAAGCCGACCCAGAGAAGCTGCGATGATGCCTTTACCGAGCGAGGAGGTCACGCCGCCGGTAACAAAGATGTACTTGGTTTGCACGGTCTTGTCCGGTTTTCCACGTACGCGGGCACACAGCATTGGTTGCCAACCTGTACGAGCGAAACGATGGGGGAGGCGGTGCGGGGAATCGCACAAAATGCGCCGAAGAACTGGACCTCAAGGTACGGCGCAACCGCCTAATGACGCAATCCCGACTTTGTGCAGATTTAAGTCATTCCGCATCACCATCAGGCGATACTGGCCTCCGGGCTACCATCATCAGGCCGGTACCTGATGCATTGGCACGCCGCACATCGAGGGTGTTCAGTACCATCCCCAGGGGAAAGGCAAGCAGATAATAAAAGGGCAGCAACACCAGCAATACCCAACTGGCCGAGAGGAGTTGCATGGGCCATTTCACCAGCAAATGCCACCCGGCAGACCCATACGGACCGTACGAATACCGGTAGTGATCGACCTCCAACCCGGCATCTACCAGTTTGGCCCCCAGTTCATCCGGGTTGTACCCATCCCGTACATGCTCCCCGATGAAGCGCTCATCCCCGTCCTCCATCACGCCCGAACCGCCCTGGTCCGAGGGGGTGTTAATCAACACATATCCGCCGGGACGGAGGACACGGGCAAAATTGCGGAACACGCCCCGGTCATCTTCGATGTGCTCCATGACGTCCACCGACAGGATAAAGTCGAAGCGCGCATCGCTTTCGAATTGCGTCAAGTCCGCCCAGGCCCAACGGACGCGGCTCCCGTACGGCGTCTGGTCCATAAACCGCTGGGCCTTGTCCAGGTAATCCTGCTTCACATCAACAGCCAAAATCTGTACCTGCGGGAAGGATTTAAGCACGAAGTAGGTGTGCTGCCCAAAACCGGTCCCGGCATCCAGCATGGTTTCGAGCGGCCGCTCCCGAAACAAAGCCTTGATGGTGCGCCGGACGTACCAGTTGCGCAAAAAGATGGCCTGCAACAACACAAAAAAGAGCCGCTGCAGCAGGGGTCGCTTGGAGAAATACCGGCCCAGACGATCTTTTATGGGGTCGTAATGCAAGTTAATTTAACCTAAGCGGTGTGCGATCCAAAAGGGTCTAAATTGAGCCGTGTTGCGTGATGCTTCAACGAGCAGAAACAGCACAACGTGGGTTATATTATGATAAACCGGGGTTGCGTGCAACATGGCCGGAAACACTTCGATCCGGCCCTCGTCCAAATTGGTAATGGCATATCTCTTCCTGTCATTTTTCCGAGTTCGACCCGGCTATCGCAAGCCCAACCAATTGAACAGCCGATCTGAAGGCCATGATGAACAGCCGCGCTCCTGTATTCCATTAACTCGAAGCCATAACACCGGATGAGGCCTCTAATATGCGAAGTTTAAATGTTGGCCTTCTTGCCTTCTTGATGGCTTCGGCTCCATCAGTCGGTGCACAACCTGCCGATGTGATCTTTTATAACGGTCAGGTGCTGACCCTCGAAAACCAACGTATTGAACAGGCCCTTGCCTTAACAGGTGATCGAATTTTAGCCGTTGGCACCAACACCGACGTTCTGGCTATGCAAGATAGCGAAACGGAACTGGTTGATCTCAACGGACGATCCCTTTTGCCGGGTTTCGTCGAGGGCCATTCGCATATTCTTCGTGGCCGACCCGAAGGAATGTCGCTTCAGGAAGCGATGGAAACCGCGCTACGCTTTGGATTAACCACCCTCAACGAACTATCGGGAAGCCGAGAAGATGCCGAGGATTTACTGGCCGAAGAGACCAACGGTGGACTGCGCCTCCGCGTCAATCTGTTTGGTAGATACAATGCCGCTTTTCTGGCCGAAGACAATACGAGCATCATCATCGAGGCATGGTACCCGGACCAAGCACCCATCCTTGACCCAGAACGCCGCCTTCGCATTCCTGGCGTTAAGGTCTTCGTAGATGGGGCCTTTACCCCAGGACGCGGCTGTTGGGCCTCTACAGAACCGTTTCCGGAATTATTGCAAAATGATCCCATCTTTGACGTGTGCGCCTCCCCACGGGGGGCTCTCTATGTAACGGTTGACGAACTGACATCGGTGATCACCGATGCGCAAGATAAAAACTTTATCGTGGCCATGCATGCCATGGGCGACCGAGGAATTGAGACGGCGCTGGCGGCATTGGAAACAGCCCTTGATGGCGAACCAGCCTCAACCTACCGCCACCAGATCCATCACAACAGTATGCTGCGCCCCGACCAGTTGCCGCGCTATGAGGCCCTTGATGTTCTGGCCTCCGTCCGTGGATATTCTATCTGTACGCCCGATACCAGTTACTGGGGTAATGTACTCGGTGAAGACCGTAAAACCTGGGCCGGCAATCGGTACGCCTTGGCCGGTTTAGACATTCACGCTTTCGCCGAAGGCGATTTCGGTTGGACGCGTGACCCGGATGATCGTACCTCGGTGCGGCCCATTGATCCGCTGCTCACGCTTTATGGGCTGATAACAAAAAAACGCTTGCTGGAGGATGACACCATCTGCGAGCCACTCGATTGGGTTACGCGGCATGCGATCCCTGCTGAACGTGCACTTCGGATGCTGACCATCGAGCCGGCCTTTGCGGTCCGACAGGAAAAGATGATCGGTAGCTTGGCGCCAGACAAATTCGCAGACCTGGTTATCCTTCCAAAGAATCCTTTGACAATCGACCCCGATCAGATCAAAGACCTAAGCGTGCTAATGACAATGGTAGGAGGCGAGGTACAATTCTGTGCAGAAGACCAAGAAGCCCTATGCCCAACATTCACGCCAACAGGGGTTGATTCCGATGCGACCGTCGTGAAGGCGGGTTATACCTTGTATCCCATATACCCTAACCCAGCCTCGGCTGGGGCGACGATTCGATTCGATCTCCCCAAGCTGGCAACCATCACCCTGAAAGTCTTTAATTTGCTCGGGCAAGAAATGGACACCCTTATTTCTACGCCCATGTCAGCAGGACGTCATGAGGTCTATTGGGATACAAACGGGTCTCCGCCAGGTTTATATATCGGCTGGCTACACGCCGAGGGACATACCTTGACGACGCACATGGTTGTTCTTCCCTGAACAATCCCGAATGTTCAAACCTACGCCATAAGGCCCTCCAGTGCCTCGCAAAACCCGGCCCAACTGTAGCGTTTTTTCTGCCGCCGTACGCCTTCGGTCAGGGGTTGACTCAGGTTTCCATCAAAAAAATGAACGATGGCATTGGCAAGGGCGCCGGGGGCTTTCGGGGGAACCACCAGCCCGGCTTCTTCATGGGGCACGACTTCCGGCAACGCGCCCACAGCCGTCACAATCAACGGGCGCTCAAAGTGGTAGGCCACTTGGGCAATGCCGCTCTGTGAGGCCGAAAGATACGGTTGTACCACCACATCCGCCGCCGAGAAGAACACCGGCACCTGATCCTCGGGAATGTATTCCGCATGGAGATGCAACGCTTCCTTCAAGCCTAGCCGGTCGATTTGCGTACGGTATTCGGCCTCGTTTTCATAAAACTCCCCTGCAATCACCAACCGTACATCAGGCCTGCGCGCCAACACGGCTGGCATCGCATCAAGCAAAACCTGCAACCCTTTGTACTTCCGTATAAACCCAAAGAACAATAACACCGGCGCATCCTGAGGTAACCCGAGCCCGTCACGGGCTTCCACACGCGGCTGTAACGGACCAAACCGATCATAGACCGGATGATGGCTTCGCACGACGGGCACGGTAATACCCAACTGCTCAATTTCCGCTTCGACCGTACTGGATAGGACAACCAATCCGTCGCACGCCTTCAGAAAATACCGGCTCAGCATCCGGTCGCCAGGCCGCGGTTCATGCGGCAATGCATTGTGCACCACGGCCAGTACCCGAATGCCCTGTTTGCGTACCCGCCATGCGATGAACCCATAGGCCGGAGCAAAAAACGGCATCCAGTGCATGAAGACCAGTACCTCCGGTTTTTGCCGAATCACCGCACGGGCAGTTTTGAACCAACTCCACGGGTTCAGGGTGTCGATCAAACGGGGCGCTTCGACGGGGGTGGTGGGTGGATCGGTGGTGTACTGGGTTTTGCCGGGAAACAGCAGATCGGGGTACTGCCGACGGAAAGACACCAATGCAGACGTATGCCCCCGGGCCTGCAAGGTAGCATGCATCGTTTCCAGAAACTGGGCGATGCCGCCCCGGTAGGGATATACCGGCCCAATAGAGACGATATGCCGGTGTGGTCCCTGTTCCATGGCGTTACGGGTTCGGGGCATAGACCGGAGGGCCGGTACGTGGCCCGGTCGGTGGTAAGACCTTGACCACTTTATAGGTGCCGGCATCTTCCATGCGGGGCCGGATAATCATCTCGCCCAGGAAGCCAGTGAAGAAGGATTGCGCCCCCAGCAGAATGAGCAACATCCCCAGAAACAGCAAGGGTCGGTTGCCCAATGGCTGGCCCATCAGCTTGAGCACCGTAAGGTACAGGCTGATCCCGATCCCACCCATGAACGACAGCGTACCCAACAGCCCGAAGAAATGCATGGGCCGCACAGCAAACCGGGTCAGGAAGATGACCGTGATCAAGTCCAGAAAACCCGTGATGTACCGGCCCAGGCCGAACTTCGTCTTGCCAAATTTACGCGGGTGGTGTTTGACGACCTGTTCGGTGATACGGTTAAACCCGGCCCATTTGGCCAGCATCGGAATGTAACGGTGCAACTCGCCATAGACCTGCACGTTTTGCACCACCTCGGCCCGATAGGCTTTCAGGCCACAGTTAAAATCGTGCAACCGAATGCCGGAGAGGACCCGCGTCACAAAGTTAAAAAACCGGCTGGCGATTTTTTTCTCCAGGGGGTCCTTACGCGCCTTTTTCCATCCACTCACCAGGTCATACCCTTCCTCCAGTTTTGCAATGAGGGCGGGGATTTCGTCCGGGTCATCCTGCAAGTCGGCATCCATGGTGATTACATATTTGCCCTGCACGTGCGTAAACCCGAGCGCCAGCGCCGCCGATTTTCCGTAGTTGCGCCGCATCCGAATGCCTGCAAATCGGGCATCTCCGGTATGGGCCGCTTCGATGGCATCCCAGGAGCCATCGCGGGAGCCATCGTCTACCAGCCACACTTCAAACGAAAGCGAGCCTGTTTCACAGGCGTCCGTAATACGGCCAACCAGCTCAGGAATCGACTCGACCTCGTTGTAGACCGGGACGACGATGGATACGTGGGGTTCGTGGATGCGCATGCTGGAAGATACGCCGTCGTTTAACAATTGTGATTTTTGCTGTTTATATTTTTCATTAGGGTGTACTGAAAATCAAAAAAGAACGATTTTTTGCACGCAAAAGTGGGCAAAAAGCACCGTTTACGCTTGCATGTCAGTATGCCCTAGATCACACGATCCAGGATGGCTTCGGCGACTTCGGCTTTGGGCATCACAGGCAGGGCCTCTGTGTAGCCGTCGGCAGAAATCAAGGTCACACGGTTGGTACCCGTGCCGAAACCGGCCCCAGGTTCGTGAAGGTTGTTCAGCACGATCCAGTCCAGGTTTTTGGATTGAAGTTTGCGCTGGGCCTCCTGCAACCCCTTTTCGGTTTCCATTGCAAACCCGACGAGGCATTGCCCTTCGCGTTTATGCGCCCCGAGACCGGCCAGAATGTCTGGGTTGCGCTTCAGGGTGAGGGTGGGCGCGTCTCCAGAATCGCCCTTTTTGAGTTTGTGATCAGCGGGAGCGGCGGGGGCAAAGTCAGCGACGGCGGCAGCCATGAGCACGAAGTCGGAGTCCGCGTGGGCCTGCACGGCTTCATGCATGTCCTGGGCCGTTGTCACATCGATGCGTGTGACACCGGGCGGCGTGTCCAGCACGGCCGGGCCGCTAACGAGGGTCACCTCGGCCCCGCGTTTGGCGGCGGCGGCGGCCAGGGCATAGCCCATCGTACCGGTGGAGTGGTTGGTGATGAACCGCACGGGGTCTATCGGCTCCTGGGTAGGGCCGGCGGTGACCAGTACCGTGCGGCCTTTTAAGGGCGCGACTGCCCCGAGTTTTTCAGCCACGCACTGGAAAATGTCGGCAGGTTCGGGCAAGCGGCCGGTACCGACGAGACCGCTGGCCAGTTCACCGTGCGCCGGTTCCATAACCTCGCGCCCATCGGTGCGGAGCAGGTCCAGGTTGCGTTGCACAGCGGGATGGAGGTACATGTCGTGGTCCATCGCCGGGCAGACGAGCATCGGGCACCGCACGGCGAGGGCAGTGGCGGTCAGCATGGAATCGCAGTGGCCGTGGGCGAGTTTGGCGATGGTCTGGGCCGTGGCGGGAGCCACCACAAACAAATCGGCCCAGAGCCCAAGTTCGATGTGCTTAGTCCATGAACCTTCCGTATCCAGGCCGGGAAAGATCTCGATGAGCACTTCGCGCCCGGAGAGGGTGCCCAGGGTGAGCGGGGTGATAAAGCGCCCGGCATCCGGTGTCATGAGTACCTGGACCTCGGCCCCGGCTTTCCTAAAGCGCCGAACCAGTTCAGCGGTCTTGTAGGCTGCGATGCCGCCACATACGCCGAGTAGAATTTTGCGACCGTTAAGCATAACCAACTTCCAATAAAAAAGCCGAATGGCGAAGGGCAAGGTACACCTTCAGCATTCGGCTTCGCGTTTCTGTGGGGCCCCCCAGGGTCAGACGACCTGGGGGTCTTCGCCGGGGCGACGAAAGTAAATTTCGTGCCCGAACATCTCGTTGATGGAGACTTCCGTGGGTTTGGGCCGCCGTTCGTATTCCAGCGAAATCCGGGATTGCTCTTCCGTCATGCGGGCATCGTCAATATCGGATTCAAACCCTTCGAAGTAGGAGAGCTTTTCGTCCAGTTCGCTTTTAACGTTGGTGCTTACCTGACGGGCACGCTTGGACAAAATAACAATGGCTTCGTACATAGTGCCGGCCTGGTGGGCCAGTTCGTCGATGTCCCGGGTCTTGATGGGCATGATTCTATCTGCTTAAATGGTCGGTTCTTGCAATGGTGCAGACCGTAAGAACGAGTCTACGAGGTTTAAGGTTTCCGCAGCAGCTACTTCCAGATCGTCGTTGACCACGGTATGGTCGAAGTTTGGGGCCTGTTCGATTTCCCAGCGGGCGAGGTCTATGCGTTCGGCGAGGGTTTCGGGCGTTTCGGTGCCGCGCATGCCGAGGCGTTCTTCGAGTACGTCCAGCGATGGTGGTTTGATAAACAGGGCCAGGGCCTGGTCTCCGTAGATGCGCTTGACGTTGGTGGCCCCACGCACCTCAATATCAAGCAAAACCGGGTGGTGCTGTGCGGCTTCTTCGACGGCGCTGCGCAGGGTGCCGTAGAACCGACCCGGATAGACTTCCTCGTACTCCAGAAACGCACCCTCAGCAATCTTTTCCCGAAACGCCTCTTCCGTCAGAAAATGGTAGTGTATACCGTCTTGCTCGTAATCGCGCATGGGCCGGGTTGTGGCCGACACCGAGAAGCGCATGGCCGGGAAGGCCTGGAGAACGCGGCGGCACAGGGTCGTTTTGCCCGCCCCGCTGGGCGCTGTGACGACGACGATTTTCACTGGATGTTCTGGACTTGTTCGCGGATCTTCTCCAACTCCTCTTTCATCTGAACGGCCCGATGGGCAATCTCGGCATCATTGGACTTGGAGCCGATGGTGTTCACCTCCCGGTTCATCTCTTGCGTAAGAAAGTTGAGCTTGCGGCCCACAGGCTCGGACAGCGTAAGGGCATCGCGGAACACAGCAATGTGGGACCGCAAGCGCACACATTCTTCGGTAATATCCAGCCGGTCGGCCAGAACGGCCACTTCCATCGCCAGACGTACTTCGTCGATGCGTTCGTCATCGAACAATTCTTGTAGGCGTTCCATCAGCCGGGTACGGCCCTCCTCCACGCGGCGGGGGGCACGGGCTTCGACGGCCACCAGTTCGTGCGCCATTTGATTGACCCGCTCGACCAATTCGGTGTGCATGGCCTGGCCTTCCTGACGGCGCATGGCGATCAACGCGTCGAGGGCGGCTTGCAAGGCTCCTTGAATGGCCGGCCAGGCCCCTTCGGGCACTTCCTTTTCGGCGGTGGTGAACACATCCTGAAACGTCAGCAGGTGTTCCAGCCGAACGGCATCGTGGAGGCCGGCAGCCGTTTGGAGCGACTGCAACAGTTCAGCATAACCACGGGCCAAAGGAGCGTTTACCGCCACAGCCATGTTGGCTTGATCGGGCTGCTCCAGCTGAATCCGGGTATGCACTTTGCCTCGATGGATGCGGGCTTTAATCAGGCGCTGAATGTCCGCTTCCCGCTCGGCCAGGTTCCGGGGCATATGCACCGAGACTTCGCAGAACCGGTTGTTGACGGTCCGTAGCTCTACCCTGGCAACGACCCCTTCCACTTCTGCGGAACCCCGGCCAAAGCCGGTCATGCTTTCAATCATGTGAGCACTCCTCGACAGGCAAAAAAAGTGGGCTGTACGGCCAGCCCGCCGCGGAAGGTAACCCTTCCCTTAAAGGGCGGAGAGGGTGGGATTCGAACCCACGGTACCGGTTCGCGGCACACACGCTTTCCAGGCGTGCCCTTTCAACCACTCAGGCACCTCTCCGGGAAATACACAAACCGGGAATATACGCCGGGCTTGGCTTTATTTGGAAATGCCCTGAGCGCTACTGGGTGCTCTTCACAAGGGATTCAGGATCTACATGACATGGCATGTCCCTACATGGGGGCGGTGGAGTTAGACCTCCATGATTTCATTTTCCTTGCGGTCGAGGCCCTTGTCGATGCGGTCGATGTATTCGTCCGTCATCTTTTGCAATTGGTCCTCGGCCTCGTAGCGCATGTCTTCCGAGAGCTTTTCGCCTTCCTGGGTTTTTTTGATTTCGTCTCTGGCGTGGCGGCGGATGTTGCGGATGGCAATTTTGGTTTCTTCGCCCCGGCTGCGGGCGGCTTTGACGAGGTCTTTGCGGCGCTCCTCGGAAAGGGGTGGCACCGGCACCCGGATGAGGGCCCCGTCGTTGCCGGGGTTCAAGCCGAGGTTGGCAGCAATGATGGCCTTCTCGACCAGGCTGAGGACGGATTTATCCCAGGGCTGTACCACAATCAAATCATGTTGCGGCGCACTGACGCTGGCCATCTGGTTGAGCGGCGTTGAGGTGCCATAATAATCCACCCGAACATTATCCAGCATGGACGGCGTCGCCCGCCCGGCCCGGATGGCGTGCAGTTCCTGGCCGAGGTGGTCGATGGATTTGTCCATGTGGTCTTTGGCCTCTTCGAGGACCAGTTGCAATAATTCGTCGATCATAGGGGTTGCTGGTTGGCTTCAGGATCGGGCGGCCACACTTCCTAACGAGGGGCAAGTACGGAGGCGGCTTCATCTTCGTTCCAGTGTACGGTCGTGCCGAGGGGCTCCCCCTGTGCAATGCGAAGCAAGTTGCCCGGTTCATTCATGTTGAACACGATGATCGGAATAGAGGATTCCTTGCACAGGGTAATTGCCGTCAGGTCCATTACCTTCAGGTTGCGTTTGATGACCTCCATGCCGCTGATCGACATGAACCGCTGGGCGGTGGGGTCCTTTTCAGGATCGGCGGTGAATACGCCGTCTACGCGGGTACCTTTCAGGATTACATCGGCATCAATTTCGGCGGCGCGGAGAGAGGCGGCGGTGTCCGTCGTGAAGTACGGGTTTCCAGTGCCTGCACCGAAGATTACCACCCGGCCTTTTTCCAGGTGCCGAACGGCCCGGCGGCGGATAAACGGCTCCGCAATTTCTTCCATCTTGATGGCCGAGAGCAACCGGGTGTAGAGCCCGTTTTGTTCAAACACGTCTTGCAGTGCCATCGCGTTCATCATCGTCGCGAGCATCCCCATATAGTCGGCGTGGGCACGGGTCATGCCGGTGCTTTGGCCTGCCACCCCCCGAAAGATATTTCCCCCCCCGATGACAATGCCGACCTCCGCGCCGCGTTCGACGACTGTTTTAACATCCTGGGCATAGGCCGAGAGTACGTCATTGTCGATGCCGAAAGCTTTTTTGCCGAGCAGGGCTTCCCCGCTCATTTTGAGCAAGATGCGTTTGTATTTCAACGGTGTGGACCTAGTGTTTCGAAGGACAAACCGGAAGCACACGGGGTGCTTGCGTAGGGCCGTCTAATCTACGGCACCCACCGCCTTCCATGCAACGATCACCGCGCCCTGGATGTGTGAACAACTTGAATCTTCCAGTTACTTCTCCAAATACATTGCGGCCTCATCCGGTTTGCCCCAGGCGCGGTAGAGGCGTCGGATTGTACAAAATGAAACGACAAGCTGCGTAACATCAATCAAAAAAGGGTACCCCGCTAAGCGAAGCACCCTTCATTTTTTTGGTGTACGGCCCGGGTCTTAGTCCCCCAGGGCAAAACGTACATACCGGACGATCTCGGCCCCGGATTGCTTGAGCATTTGGCCGACCGTCATGGACGAGTCCTTGACGAAAGGTTGCTCAACCAGAACGTTGTCCTTGTAGAAGCGCTTCAGTTTGCCTTCGGCGATCCGGTCGATGATGTGTTCCGGTTTGCCCTCGGCGATGGCAGCTTCACGGCCGATTTCGAGTTCTTTATCGCGTACGGCAGCCGGTACTTCATCGACGCGGGCAGCGACCGGGTTCATAGCGGCCACCTGCATGGCTACGTCGCGCCCGGCGGTGGCCAGGGCGCCATTGCCGTTGAGTTCGACGAGTACGCCGAGGCGGGCTCCGGGGTGGATGTACCCGACCACCTGGCCGGTGGCGGCGGTGACGACGGCCACGCGGCGCACATCAATCTTTTCGCCGATTTTGCCCATCAGGTCGGTCACCGTTTCGCCGATGGTCCGGCCACTGGCGAGGGTGAGGCCCTTGAGCGTGTCCAGGTCAGCGGGGGTTTCGGCCAGGGCGAGGTCGGCCACTTCCTGGGCGAATGCCTTGAAGTCGTCGTTCCGGGCCACGAAGTCGGTTTCGCAGTTGACCTCGACCATAGCGGCGGTTTTGCCGTCTTCGGACAGGGCGAGGCTGACGACGCCCTCCTTGGCATCGCGGTCGGCGCGTTTGGCGGAGACCTTTTGGCCTTTTTTGCGCAGGATGTCGATGGCGGCGTCAAAGTCGCCATCGGCCTCAATGAGGGCGCGTTTGCAATCCATCATACCAGCCCCGGTTACGTCACGGAGCCGTTTCACATCTTTGGCTGAAATCATAGTATTACAAGCTGCTGGTGCAGCGTTTTTTTCGTTCAGGGTCCTGTTGTATTGGGCGTACCACTCAGGCGTCTTTCTTAGCCTTCCTCGGCTTCTTCGCTGATTTTGCCGTTTCGGCGGCTTCGGCGGCTTCGAGCTTGCGCTTTTCTTTCTCGACCTGTTTGGCCTCGCGTTCGACTTCCCCGGCGCGTTTGCCTTCCAGGATGGCATCGGCGATGGCGCTGGTGACGAGCCGAATGGACTTCAGGGCATCGTCATTGGACGGGATGACCTGGTTTACGAGGTCTGGATCACAGTTGGTATCGACCATCGCGATGATGGGGATGCCGAGCTTCCGAGCTTCCTTGACGGCAATGTGTTCCCGGTTGATGTCCACGATGTAGACGGCATCGGGCAGCTTCGCCATCTTGGAAATCCCGGAGAGGGTGCGTTCCAGCTTCTCGCGTTCGCGCATGCGCATCAGGCGTTCCTTCTTTTTAAGCTGTTCGAAGGTGCCGTCGCTTTCCTGGCGGGTCAGGTTTTCCATCCGGCGGATGCTCTGGCGAATGGTCTGAAAGTTGGTCAACATCCCACCGAGCCAGCGTTCCGTGACGTAGGGCATGCCACAGCGTTCGGCTTCCGTCTTCATGACGTCCCGTGCCTGCTTTTTGGTACCGACGAACAGGATGTTGCGGCGGCTTTTGGCAAGGCGGGTGGCCGTTTGGGCGGCATCTTCGAGCCGGGCCTGGGTCTTTTTGAGGTCGATGATGTGGATACCATTACGCTCCATGAAGATGAATTGGCGCATTTTGGGATTCCACCGGCGGGTCAGGTGCCCGAAGTGGGTACCGGCCCGCACCAGATCCTCTAGGGATACTCGTGCCATAAGAGATAAGGGTTTGGGTTAAATCCGCACGGCGTTTACCGTGCGGCCACTACGGCTTTCATCTGCCTCCCCGACCCCGGCCAAACCGGGACACCCAGGGTGACATCAAGCCGTATGCGTGATGGTTTCAGTAAAGGTACTGCAAGACTTTAAACATCTGCCTGAAAAGTATTGCGTGTTGCGTGAACTCGTTCCCACAAGACCTGGCGAGTTCAAGGCATTAGCCTATCCGAACCCAAAATTTGGCCGCGGCCCATGGGGTCAAAATCACACAACACGCAATACGAAATACGTTTCTACCGCTTCGAGAACTGGAAGCGTTTTCGGGCTTTGGGCTGGCCGTATTTTTTACGCTCGACCATGCGTGGATCCCGCGTGAGGAGGCCGGCATCGCGCAGCGGCTTGCGCAGTTCCTCGTTGAACTTGACCAACGCACGGGCGAGACCCAACTGAATTGCTTCCACCTGGCCGGTGACCCCACCGCCACGGGCCGTCACAACGATGTCGAACTGCTCGGTGGTTTCGGTGACGGTGAGCGGCTTCAGCATGTCGCTCCGCTTCCAGGCAATCGGAACGTACGTTTCGATGGGCTTGCGGTTAATCACGACCTTGCCGCTACCGGGGCGAAGATAGACCCGAGCGACAGACGTCTTACGCCGGCCCAGGGCTTGATATTGAACAGGTACTGCCATTAGGCTAGGGGGTTAAATCTCAAACGGCTGAGGTTGTTGGGCATCATGCGGGTGGTCCGGTCCGGCATACACCTTGAGGCGGCTGAAAATCTGCCGACCCAACCGCGTTTTGGGTAACATACCCTTGACGGCATTCTCCAGAATGAAGGTGGGCTGCTTTTCGCGTTTTTCCTTGACCGATGTAAACTTGCCCCCACCCGGATACCCTGTATGGCGGAAGTATTGCTTTTTGCTTTCTTTCTTGCCGGTGAATCGTACCTTGTCGGCATTGATCACCACCACAAAATTGCCCATGTCCACATGGGGCGTGTAATCCGGCAGGTGCTTGCCACGCAGCCGATGCGCAATCGTTGAGGCCAAACGACCCACCACCTGCTGATCGGCATCAATCACGATCCAGTCCCGCTGAACATCGGCCGGCTTGGCACTTGGGGTCCTATAACTGTTTACATTCATGATAGACTCCTGAAACGTACCCCGGACGACCCGGAGCATCCCTCCACACAGGAGAGGGATTTCATTTTTTGACAGAAGAGGAAATTAGTAAAATTATTATCAATGGTCAATTACAGACAGTCAATTGTCCATGAAATGACGACCATCAATATGACACCAAAGAACCGGGCGGCTCTAACGGCGTTTCCCCGGCCACACGTTCCCTCTGCCCCATGCGATCGACGGCATAACCCGGTCTTTTCGACAGGGTACGCATTACTTTCGCATGATTTTCATGGCGATGTGTCTTACCTTAGTTGTTCTGTCCGAAATTATCTATCGGCCATGTGAGCCGGTCGAACTTTAATGGTAGTGAACTCATGAAACGTACATACCAACCGAGCCGCCGTAAGCGGGCCAACAAGCACGGGTTTCGGTCCCGCATGGCCTCTGCCAACGGACGCAAAGTGTTGAAGCAACGTCGGGCCAAAGGGCGTGCACGCCTGTCGGTCAGCGACGAGCAGAAGGGCAAGTAAGCCTGTCCCGCATGGGTGCCCGCCACACGCTGCCCCGCCGGAGCCGCCTCAAACGCAGGCGGCTGATCCGTGCACTGTTCGACCGATCCCGGTCGGACGTTCACACCCTGGCGCACGGTTGTATCCGGCTCGTGTACCGCATGGCTGCTGCCGACGAAGTAGCGCTTGACGTTCCTGTGCAGGTCGGGTTTATTCCCGGTAAACGCATCCGAACGGCCACAGCCCGAAACCGCATCAAACGGCTCTTGCGGGAAACCTACCGGGTCCACCAACACCCCCTGCACGCGGCATGCATCACTCAACCGAGCACCTTGACGCTCATGATCCTGTTTCGGGGAACCGCAGCCCATGCAGCGCCCTGCATCCGACGCGACCTCCCGGTGCTGCTCAAGCGCCTGGCCGCCCAACAGGCCCCGGCCTGACCATGAATCTTTAGTGCACCACGGAACAGCCCTCTGAAGGCTTTTGTACTGGAGGCCACACCCGGAGCCCTGTGCCTGTTTTCTTCTCTCCTCCTATTGCCCTGTAATGGACCGTAATACGCTCCTTGCCGTCGTCCTTATCAGCCTGATCCTGGTGGTCTGGACGGTCTGGTTTTCCCCGGCCCCGCCGCCCCCACCAACTCCTCTGCCTACCGACTCAACGGAGGTGGCCCAACAACAGGAAGTCGAAACACCCACCCCAGAGGTGGCTCCCGTTCCGGCACCTGCGTTTTCCGATTCTACCTTCCTGGCCGCACAACAGGGGGACGCCCGTGAAATCACGGTCGAGACCGACCTCTACACCGCCAAGCTCTCTACCCGAGGCGGTACCCTCACCTCCTTCATCCTGAAAGCATACAAAGAATCCGATCAGGAAACGCCGGTCCAACTCATCGATACCACCGGCATCGGCGCCCTGGCCCTGGCCTTCTTCACGCCTGACAGCCGCTCCGTCGACAGCCGTACGCTCCTTTTCAGTGCGTCTGAATCCAGCGATTACCTGGATGCCCAAAGCAGCCCTCGGCAACTGACCTTTACCAGCGTGCTCAATGGCGGCACCCTGCAACAAACCTACACCTTCACCCCCGACTCGTATGAGGTAGACTACGACGTTACCCAGACAAACGCCGATGCGTTCTCAACCGTAGACGGCTATGAAGTGGTCTGGCATGGCGGCGTCCCCTTTGCCGAACGCGAAGCCAATCAGGAAGCCCTGATGTCCGGAGCCTACGTCCGGAGCGGAGGAGAAGTTGAATCGGTCCTGCTCAATTCCGAGCCGACCGAGCGCCTTCTGCTGGGCGGTACTATCGAATGGGCAGCCGTCAAAAATGCCTTCTTTACCGCGCTCGTCCGCCCCGAAGAAGGCACCACCACAAAAGGTGTTGAAATCGAAGGCCGCCAGATCGGTGAAACCGATAATCCGGATTACCACGAGGACTATACGGCCCGCATCTCTCTGCCCCGCCCCTCGCCCGAGCCGGATCAATTCCACCTGTACCTCGGGCCAGTCGATAATGAAACGTTGGCCGGCGTTAATGTGGACCTCTATGATGTGGTTGATTACGGCTTCGGGCAAACGATTACGCGCCCGATTGCCAAGTACGTCATCCTGCCAGTGTTCCAGACGCTCCGGCGGTTTATCGGCAACTACGGCGTGATCATCATTCTGTTTGCCATTCTGGTCAAGCTGATCCTGTCTCCGCTCACCAAGTCGTCCTTCCGCAGCATGGCGAAGATGCGGATGCTACAACCCAAAATGCAGGAGATCAAGGAAAAGTACGCGGATGATGTGCAGAAGCAGCAGGAGGCCACCATGAAGCTGTACCGGGAGTCCGGCGTCAACCCCCTCGGGAGTTGCCTGCCCCAGATGCTCCAGTTGCCGATCCTGTTCGCCCTCTTCCGGTTCTTCCCCAGCGCCATCGACATCCGCCAGCAAGGCTTCCTCTGGGCAACTGACCTCTCCGGGCCGGACGTCATCCTGAACCTGCCGTTTACGATTCCCTTCTACGGTAACTACGTCGCAGGCTTTACCCTGCTCATGACGGCAGCCATGTTCGTGCAGATGCAGATTCAGCAGGGCGGCAGCACCGGTGGGGGTGCCCAGGCGAATCAGATGAAGATGATGATGTACTTCATGCCCTTCATGATTCTGTTCATCTTCAACTCCTTTGCCTCCGGCCTGAGCCTGTACTACCTGACGTACAACGTCTTTACCGCTGTTCAGCAAAAACTGATCAACCGCTCCCTCGAAGCCGAGGGCCTGTCCACCAAAGCGGCACCGGCCAACAAAAAAGGTGCAGCCAGCAAGGCCAAACGCAATGGCCGCGCCAAACCGGCCAAGGCCAAAGCCAAGCGCTAGGCACAGTCATGGCAGTAGCAGGGGACACCATAGCGGCACCGGCCACGGCCCGGGGCCGGGCAGCCCTGGCCATCCTTCGGCTCTCCGGACCCGAAGCCGTTACCATTGCCGCCCGGTGCTTTCAAGGGGCTGATCTGCTCCACGCGAACTCGCACACGGCCCACGTCGGGCACATCCTGAATACCAACGACCGGCCCATTGACCAGGTGGTGGTTACGCTGTTTCTTGCCCCTCGCTCGGCCACAGGGGAAGACGTCGTCGAGATCACCTGTCACGGGGGCGATTTTGCCCCGCAACTCATCCTCCGCACCCTGCTGCACCACGGGGCACGCCTGGCCGAACCGGGTGAGTTTACCCAACGCGCGTTCCTGAATGGCAAGCTGGACCTCGCACAGGCCGAAGCCGTCGCCGACTTGATCCATTCGACCTCCTCGCTGTCCCACCGGGTCTCAATGGCCCACCTGCGGGGACACTATTCGGAAGCCATCGCACAGGTCCGTCAACGCCTCCTGGAGACCTGCGCCCTTATCGAACTGGAACTGGACTTCTCGGAAGAGGATGTGGCCTTCGCGGACCTGGACCAACTCAAGGCCCTGCTTACCGAAACCGAAACCCTGCTCACCGATCTCCTGGCCTCCTACCGGCTTGGGGCACTGGTACGCGACGGCGTACGGGTCGTGATCGGCGGGCGACCCAATGCAGGAAAATCAACGCTGCTCAATGCCCTCGTCGGGCAGGATCGGGCGATTGTAAGCCCCACACCAGGCACCACCCGCGATGAAATTGAAGCCGAGGCCGAAATCGATGGTTTGCGGTTCCGCTTTATCGACACAGCAGGCCTCCGGGAAACCTCGGACGCCATAGAAGCTGAAGGGGTGCGCCGGACCCATCGCTCCATTGGCCGAAGCGATGCCCTCTTGTACGTCTATGACCTTACGCAAGGTCTGGATGCGGATGAAACCGCCTTCCTCAACCACCTGGCCGAGACCCAACCGGAATTGCCGGTTCTGCGCATCGGCAACAAGGCCGACTTGCTCCCTGAACCGCCTCCAGAAATTCCGAACGTATTGTACGTATCCGCCCAGGACGCCAATGCTGATCCGGCCTTGCTGGCTCCGGTCCTGGATATGCTGATACAAACCGTCACGGCGGGTCTTAGCCGGGCTGAAGGCTCGAAGGTGGTGGTCAATGAACGACACCGGCAACACCTGACCCGGGCACGGGAAGCCGTCCGCCGGGCGCAAGCCATGATGGCCACAGCCTCCGGCGATACCCTGGCACTGGACCTCCGCGTGGCCCTCCATGAATTGGGGGCGATTACGGGTGAAATCACGACAGAAGACCTTCTCGGTGAGATCTTCTCCCGTTTTTGTATCGGAAAGTGATAATTTTTTGCCCGTTACTTTGTGCCATGAATGGCGCGACCTTAGGGAGGAAGATTTTTAGTGCGGAGTGCTGTGTGCGGAGTGCGACTCAAGATTAAAACCTGTGCAGCACTCCGCACGCAGCACTCCGCACATGTCACACAGACAAACCCATGCTCCAACGTCTTACCTTATTCCTGTTGCTTTTTGGAACCGCACCCGGCCTCGTTCTAGCCCAATCTAAAACCGGCCAGGTGATCCCGTGCGAAAACGGCAAGGCCGATCAGTTTTCCTGTAGCAATGTGAACCTGCTTTCGCTACTGGTGGCCAACGACATTGGCGGGGGGTACATCAATGACAGTTGGGGTTGGAAGGACCCGCAAACCGGCAAAGAGTACGCCATTGTGGGCCGCCAGGGGGGCACCTCTTTTATCGACATCAGCGATCCGATCAACCCGGTGTTCCTCGGGGATCTGCCGCTGCACGCAGGCGCACGGGGTAATTTCTGGCGAGACATGAAGGTCTACAAGGACCACATCTTTATCGTGGCCGATAACGCCGGTCAGCACGGCATGCAAATCTTTGACCTGACCTTGCTCCGGTCGATTCCCAGTCCACCCGTCACCCTCGCCGAGACGGCCCACTACGACGGCATTTCGAGCGCACATAACATTGCCATCAACGAAGATACCGGCTTTGCCTACATCGTCGGATCAAGTGGTGCAGGCAACACCTGCGGCGGCGGCTTGCATATGATCAACATTCAGACCCCCGAGGCCCCCGCCTTCGCGGGCTGCTTCGCCGATCCTGAAACCGGATTCTCTGGCACAGGCTACACCCACGACGCCCAATGCGTCATCTACAACGGCCCGGACGTGGCCCACCGCGGCAAGGAAATTTGCTTCGGGGCCAACGAAAACGCCCTCAGCATCGCTGATGTGACCGATAAATCCCTCCCCGAAGCCCTCTCCTCGGCCTCCTATCCGCTGGTCGCCTACGCCCACCAGGGCTGGCTCACACCGGACCATCGGTATTTCTATCTGGGGGATGAAGGAGATGAATCCAACTTCGGCATCAACACCCGCACCGTGATCTGGGACGTGACGGACCTAGACGACCCCATCGTGGCGGGTGAATACACCGCCCCGGTCCCGGCCATCGACCACAACCAGTACGTCGTGGGCAACCGGCTCTATCAGGCCAACTACAACGCCGGCTTCCGACTGTTGGACATCAGCGATCCCGTTAATCCTCAGCCGCTGGGGTTCTTTGACACGGTGCCAGACACCGACCGGGCAGGATTTGGAGGGGCCTGGAACGTGTATCCGTTCTTCGAAAGCGGTACGGTGATCGTAACCGGCGGCCTGGGTTTGTTTGTGGTCCAACAACCGCAGACGCAAGTGGCTAACGAAACGGAAGAACTCCCCAACACCGGCTTCGCGCTGGATGCCGCCTACCCCAATCCCTTCCGCAGCACGACCACCCTGGGCTTCACCCTGGATGCCCCCACACACGTAGCGGTGAATGTCTTTAATGCCCTCGGCGTACAAGTTGCCACCCTGGCCGATGATATGCTGCCTGAAGGCGCACACACGGTTCGGTGGGATGCGGCGGGCCTGCCGAGTGGGACCTATTTCTACCGCCTCGAAGCCAACGGACTCGTGGAGAGCCAGCAAATAACACTGATGCGTTAAGGTTAGTGGTACGCTCACTGCGGCCCAACACACCAAACCGCGAGCGTACTTTTTTCCCTTCCCACCGCAACGTCGTTACATCTTTCCCGTATAGCACCCTATAGACGTAACACACACGTCTATCATGCTCTTCAACAGATTGGACTTTTCTCTTTTTGCATTTCAACCCTTTGTGGTGGGATTCGAAAAAGCCCGGCTTGTGGTGGGTCTGGGCTTTTTCATTTTTAAATTTTGTTCGTTGTGCGCTCGAAATGGGACGGCCACGGCCCAGGACCGATCCTCGGTCCCTTGGACCTCGCCGTGACACGTAAGGATACCTGAACCATTAACGAACTCCAAACAACTGACCACGGACCACCACAGCGAGCGCCAAACCCTTTCTCCCGTTATGCGGTCTGCCACTCCCTCCGCGAGCGCACAACGAACAACAGCGAGTGGCTTCAACGTAATCCCGCAATGCGACCAAACACCTGTGACCGTGAGCGTACCGTTTGGACAAAAAAAGAGGGTTCAGATCGAAACCTGAACCCTTTGTCCCACCAATAGATGTGTACAATTGGATAGAGAAGCTACAAGGAGATAAGTATAAGGAAGCAACCATTGCCAATATAGGTCATCCATATTAACCCAGTATTACCCCGTGTTAATCCCATTTAAAATTCCGCACCTTCCGGCGGAGGTGCTTTAAGGTCATTTCGTATGAATTAGCGGCAGAGAGTAGGCGTATGTATCTTGTTTCTGTTTAACTTTAGGGCTGTTTTTTTCTTTGTATATATGCATGCCGCCCTGGTGTGCGAACCTATAGATAAGCAATGCCTCAAACAAAGATTCGCAAGATTGGCATTTTGCGTGGCATGGAGACCACCTTCCCCGAAGCCCTCATAGCCTTTATCAACTCGGAATACGGAGACCAAGGCGTGGAAGCCGATTTCGTCGAAATCGATGCCGTACACATGGATGCCGACCCCGGCTATGCAGTCATCCTGGACCGGATCTCGCACGAAGTGCCGTTCTACCGGTCTTACCTGAAATGGGCGGCCTTGAAAGGCACCTACATCGTCAACAACCCCTTCTGGTGGAGTGCCGACGACAAGTTCATCGACAACATCATCGCAGAAGAAGCGAATGTGGCCGTTCCCAAAACCGTGATCTTGCCCCACAAACACCGGCCCCCGAACACCTTCGAGACCTCGTTCCGCAACCTCGCCTTCCCCATCAGCTGGGATGCCGTGGCTGAATACGTCGGCTTCCCGGCCTTCATGAAACCCCACGACGGCGGGGGCTGGCGCGGCGTAACGAAGGTCCGGAACATGGACGAACTGTATGCGGCCTATGATGAATCCGGAGACGATTGCATGATGCTCCAGGAAGGTATCGAATTTGATGCCTATTTCCGCTGCTACGGCGTCGGCCAAAAGGAGGTGCTGGTTATGCCCTACAACCCGGATGCAGAACCGCACCGACGTTACTATGACGTCCCGACCGAGGCCGACCCCGAGATGCGCAAAAAAATCGAACGCGATGTAATCGCCATCTGTAAAGCCCTTGGCTACGACCTCAACACGGTCGAATTTGCCGTGCGCGACGGCATCCCCTACGCCATCGACTTCATGAATCCGGCCCCGGATGCGGACTACCACTCCGTCGGCCCGGAGAATTTTGAGTGGATCGTCAGGACCATGGCGAAATTCCTGGTCAAAAAAGCCCGCCAGGGCAAACGAAAGCGCCAATGGGCGCCTAATGTCTAGGACCTGCCATGCATAACATCAACGCAGCCATTGCCCACTACCATTCGCTGATCTCGAAGGACCTGCGGACTGCCGAGGAACAGGAAGCACAACTGGTTCAGCTTCAACTGGATCACAAGACCTGTTTCGGTGAGCGCCCCCTTTCTAACAGCTTGCGCCCGGCCTTTCTGGCCGAGTCTTCGTACCGGGAGGTCCAGGACACGGTGTACCTGCTGCGCCAGGCCATCCTCAAAATTGCCGCCGTCTTCTTTCACAAAAAGGAAGCGCTGGACGAGCTCGGCATCGAAGAATGGGAGCGCGAGTTGATCGCCATCCCGACGAACGTCATCCGGCTGTCCGCCTCCGCACGGATGGACGCCTTTATGACGAAAAACTCCTTCCAGTTTGTGGAGGTCAACGGGGAGTCTCCGGCCGGACTGGCCTACGTGCATCAACTGGCCGAGATCTACCAGAAGCTACCCCTGCTTAAGGCATTTACCAAACGCTACCCGGTGCGCAGCGTCTCCCCGCTGGAGCATCTGGTCGCGGGTCTACTGCGTATCTATCATGAGGAGTTCGATGGCAAGGAGCGAAAGCCGACCTTTGCCATCGTCGACCATCTGGACGTGCCCACGTACAATGAATTCCTGTTGATCCAGGAGTACCTCGGGTTCTTCGGGATGCCGTGCGAAATCGCCGATCCACGCTCGCTGGAATGCCGGGACGGATGGATTTACGCCAACGGACGCAAGATCGACATCCTGTACCGCCGGCTCCTCATGAACGAGTATTATGCCATCAAGGACGACTGCAAGCCTTACCTTGAAGGATACAAAGCGCAGAAGACCTGTTACCTGAACTCGTTCCGCACGAAACTGGTCCACAAAAAAGCCCTCTTTGCCTTCCTGACGGACGAGCGGTATACCCACATCCTGAACAACCAGCAATTGGAAGCCATCCGGGACCACATCCCCTGGACGCGCCGCCTGAAAGCCTGTAAAACCAGCTTCTACGGCCTAGACATCGAATTGCTCGACTTTGTGCAGCGCAACCGGGAATACTTCGTCATCAAACCCAATGACGAGTACGGCGGCAAAGGCGTAACGCTCGGCTTCGCAGCCGATCAAAGCGCGTGGGATGCAGCCGTAGAACAAGGCGTACGGGAAGGCTTTGTGGTGCAGGAAACCGTGGACATTCACCGCGAGCCGTTCCTGCTCCGCACAAAAAAAAGCTGGGAGATGCAACCTACGGTCGTCGACCTGGACCCCTACCTGAATGGCCCCCTGATGGGCGGCTGCCTCACCCGGATTTCGGCAACGAACCTGGCCAACGTAACTGCCGGAGGAGGGACGTTGCCCCTGTTTATCTTGAGATACCATTAAGATTGTTGATTGTGCATTGGTGATTTATGATTTGCCATTGGGTGCCATAAATCAACAATCAACAATCAACAATTACCAATCAACAATACCATGATCCCGCCTCTACGCACAGCCGTCCTCGACCTGTATAACAACACGCTGAACGAGGGCATGCGCTGTATTCGCGATATGCTGGCGCACGGGGCACAACTCCTGAACGGACGCCCCATCGAATATGAGGTGTTCGATGTGCGAGCCAAGGCCGAAATCCCCGACCTCGACTACGACCTCTACATCTCAAGCGGCGGCCCTGGAAGCCCTTTTGACGGCGAAGGCCATACATGGGAAGAGGGCTATTTTGCGTGGCTCAATGCCATCTGGCAATACAACCTGAAGGCCCCGGCTGAGTACCGAAAGCATGTGTTGTTCATCTGCCATTCGTTCCAAATGATGGCTCGCTTCTTCGGCATCGCCGAGGTGAAGAACCGCTACTCCCAATCGTTTGGCATCTTCCCGGTGCATCAAACACCTGCGGGCCTGACTGATCCATTATTCGAGGGCCTGGCCGATCCGTTCTACGCGGCCGATTTCCGGGATTGGCAGGTCATCCAACCTAACATGGAGCGGATGCAGGAACTCGGTGCGGAAATCCTGGCCCTGGAAAAGCAACGGCCCTATGTACCCTATGAACGAGCCATCATGGCCATCCGGCTTTCCCCCGAACTGGTGGGCGTACAGTTTCATCCCGAGGCCGACCCCGTCGGGATGCACCTCCACTTCCGGCAACCGGAACGACGCAAACACATCATTGAACACCACGGCGAGGAAAAATACCTCCGCATCCTGAAACGCCTGATGGACCCCGACTTTATCGAGCGCACCCACCAAACCGTCATCCCGAATTTCATTCGCGGAGCCGCACTGGTCCCGGCCTGAGTCTTGTAACCAGACTGCACGCATACCCCGAAAATGTAAGCGCTTTCATTATTACTCATTTTGGCGTATCTTGAGCCGTAATGCGTATTGCGTAAGGGCGCCCCCGATCTCCCTTATGCAATACGCATTTACTTCGTGAGTTGCTACGCTCGTTTCGCAATATATCTTTTCGTAACATCTTGTCCTTATCGTCCATGCCCACGGTTTCCTTTGATCGTCATCTGACCGGTATCACTGTTCCTGTTTCGTCGCTTCGCTCGGCGCAGGGATGCGGCGTCGGCGAATTTCTGGACCTGATCCCGTTGAGTGCCTGGTGCCGGTCGGTTGGGCTGAACCTGATTCAACTGCTGCCTATCAACGATACGGGGTTTATGGCCTCGCCATATAGTGCCTACAGCGCCTTCGCCCTGCATCCGCTGTACCTGCACCTGCAAAGCCTCCCCGAAGCCGAGCCCTGGAACAAGGAAATCGAGGCCTTCGCTGAGACCTACAATGCCAAACCCCGGTTCGATTATCAGGCAGTGCTCGGGTTCAAACTGGGGCTTTTGCAGCGCATGTACGCGGCCAACCGGGAAGCTATCCTTCAGGATACCGCACTCCAGACATGGGTCGCGGCCAACGGGTGGATCAAGGCGTATGCCGTTTTCTACGAATACAAACATCGGTTCGACCGGCAAAGCTGGCTCTACTGGCCCGATGGGGCCCAATCCACTACCCAGGCCGAAATTGAAGCCTACTGGGAGGCCTCCCAACCCGCTGTTTTCTTCTATGCCTGGGTTCAATACCACCTGGAAACCCAGTTCGATCAGGTGCGGGCCGCGTTGCACACCGACGGCATCCTGCTCAAAGGGGACATCCCCATCCTGATGAATGATGACAGCGCCGATGTCTGGGCCTACCGGGATAACTTCGACCTCCGCATGCGAGCGGGTGCACCACCGGACATGTTTGCCACCACCGGCCAACACTGGGGTTTCCCGACCTACAACTGGACCCACCTTGAGTCGACGAAATTTGACTGGTGGAAAGCCCGGCTCAAACAGGCTGAAAAATGCTTCGATGCCTACCGCATCGACCATGTACTCGGATTTTTCCGTATCTGGAGCATCCCCGGTTCCGAATCCACCGCCCTGCTGGCGCACTACCTGCCCAACTCCTTTATCACCCGGTATGAATTGCGGGCCGTCGGCTTTGATGAAGTGACACTACAACACCTTACCCGGCCGCATACCACGCAGGAAGCCGCCGACCATATGCTTCAGGACGCCGCCGCGCACGTCCTGGCCACCTATTATGAACAGGCCGATCCTGATTCCCCGTTCTACCTGCTGCGCCCGGATTTTGCCCACGAACCAACGATCTTTGCCCTGAATGCCGATGAAACCCTTAAGGCGTTCCTCCTCCAGAGTCACCGTAGCCGCATTCTCCTCGAAACACAAGACGGTCTTTATGCCCCATTCTGGTATTATGAAGATGTGCCGGTCTATCAAGCCCTGACGACCGAAGAGAAAGAACGCCTCAACGACCTGCTCGACAAGCATACCCGCATTGCCAATGCGATCTGGGAAGATCAGGGCCTGCGGCTGCTCTCGATGCTCCGTGAATCCACCCCCATGATCCCGTGTGCCGAAGATCTCGGAGCCGTACCGGATTGCGTACCGGATGTTCTGAACGCCCTCCACATCATGAGCCTCAAGATTGAGCGCTGGATTCCGGCTGAGGAGGAGGAAGACGGGCCGTTGATGCATCCCAACCGCTACCCCCGCCTCTGCGTGTGTACCCCCGGCGTACACGACACCAGCGCCCTGCGGGGCTGGTGGCAGGAAACGGACTGGAACCGCGACGGCTACTACCACAGCCTCGGCTTTGAAGGACCCCCACCGGACGAACTCACCCCGGAGATCGCCGCGGCCATCCTCAAACGCAACCTGGAAACCAACGCCCTGCTGTGCATCTTCCAGATCCAGGACCTCTTTGCACTCGAACCGGCCCTGCAAACCGAAGACCCCCGAGACGAACGCTTCAATGTACCCGGCATCGTGGACAAACAAAACTGGACCTACCGCATCCCCCTCCCCCTCACCGACCTGGCCGAGATGACGGCCTTCAACACCACCCTGAAAACCCTGATCGTCGAAAACCGAACCCGTGAAACCGTGACCACAGGATAACTATTTGTGATTGGTGATTTGGGGAGAAAAAAATCATAAATCACAAATGCCCAATCATCAATCACAAATCTCCTTCCGTTTCCCCCTGAATTTCTTCAAAGCCTACGCCCGGTGCCCCATTCGGTGCCGGGCGTTTGTTGTATCTTGAGAAGCCGTATCCTGCTCCTTACTCTGACCTTCAGGCATGACGCTTTCCTTTGCCGTTCTCACGCCACCAGCCGTCCACCGGCCTGCACCAGACCGACATGTAGAATTCCACGTTAGCCGCGCTGCTCGGGATCGGTATGGCTTTTCAGACCTGCTCTTTGCTGCTTCCGGACGGGCGGTTTTTGCCGACTTCCGGGCGGCGCGTTTGTTTGCCCTTACCATGCAGGAGGCCGGGCATACCGACATTCAGGCTGGCGATATCAACGCGATGGGGCTGATTGATGAGCTGCTGCACCAGGCCATCGACCGGTATCGGCAAGGGGTTAACCCTACGGTCATGGCTGATGCCCTGACCTGGATACAGACCCAACTGGGTGCCGAAACCGTACAGGCCACCTTACTGGCCTTCACCGAGGCGTTTCCGCCCGTAAAGGTGTACCGGGGTCACGAAAGCGTCGAGGATTACCTGTCCGGCTCCACCAACGGCGTACCAAACCGGGAGTTGGTCCTGGAGGAACTGCTGGTCCTCTGGCTGGCGAACGAGAACCCCGCCTTTGCCCCGTTTCAGGAATTGTTCGATGACACCGCGTTACGCGGCCAGAGCCGGTATGCTGAACTCGTCTCCGCCCTGCAAACCTTCCTGGCCAATGCCCCGCCCATCTATGCCGAGGCAACGAAACCAGCCGAGGAACCTTCGGCCACGCCGCCCACCCCTGTTAGCCTGATTGACCTGCTGCTTCGGCCAGCACGCGAAGCCCCCCACTCGCTGGTCGATCAACTCAACTATATGCAGGGCACATGGGGCTTTCACCTCACACCGGACTGGTCGGATCGCATAATAAAAGGTACCGGCTTCATCAAGGAAGAAGAACAAACCCGAGAGATTGCCTTCTTCAACTGGCAGCATCAACAAGCCCAGGACGAACACTGGGGGGGGCACGGCCCCATCGAAGCCCCGGCCTATACGCCCGAGGTGGAGGACGAACCCGAACTCTATAGCGAGGATCTCGACTGGATGCCGAATGTGGTGATGATCGCCAAGAGTACGCTCGTCTGGCTAGACCAACTCTCCAAAACCTATGAGCAGCCCATCACCCGGCTCGATGAAATCCCGGACGAAGAACTGGATCAGTTGGCCAAATGGGGCTTTACCGCGCTCTGGCTGATTGGCCTGTGGGAGCGAAGCCCGGCCTCCCGCGCCATCAAACGCCGCATGGGCAACCCCGAAGCCGAACCCTCGGCGTATTCCCTCATCGATTACACCATCGCCGATGCCCTCGGCGGGTATGAAGCGTATGAAAACCTCCGCGACCGGTGCAAGGACCGGGGCCTTCGGCTGGCGAGCGACATGGTGCCCAACCATACCGGCATGGATTCGACATGGGTGCGTGAACACCCGGAATGGTTCGTGCACCTGCGCTATCCCCCATACCCCAATTACCGCTTTAGCGGCCCCAACCTCTCGTCCGATCCGGACTACGGCATCTACCTGGAGGACAGCTACTACAACCGCAGCGATGCTTCTGTCGTGTTTCGGCGGACCGAACTGCGCACCGGCAAGACCCACTACATCTACCACGGCAACGACGGCACCGGCCTACCCTGGAATGATACCGCCCAACTGGACTACCTGAAACCTGTCGTCCGCGAGGCCGTCATCCAGACCATTCTGGAGGTGGCGCGGATGTTTCCCATCATCCGGTTCGATGCCGCAATGGTGCTGGTCAAACGGCACATCCGCCGCCTGTGGTACCCAGCCCCGAACGGCCCCGGCGACTGCGTATCGTCCCGCACCGAGTTCAGCCTGTCTAAAGAACTCTTCGACCAGTTGATGCCGGAGGAATTCTGGCGGGAGGTCGTGGACCGTGTGGCCGAGGAAGCCCCGGATACCCTTTTGCTGGCCGAAGCCTTCTGGATGCTGGAAGGGTACTTCGTGCGCACCCTCGGCATGCACCGCGTCTACAACAGCGCTTTCATGCACATGCTGCGGGACGAGGACAATGCCAAGTACCGGGAGACCATCAAAAACACCATTGCCTTCGATCCGGAAATCCTGAAGCGCTACGTCAACTTCATGAACAACCCGGATGAAGACACGGCGATTGAACAATTTGGCAAAGGTGACAAATACTTCGGCATCTGCATGATGATGCTCACGATGCCGGGCCTACCCATGTTCGGCCACGGACAAGTGCAGGGCTTCAAGGAAAAGTACGGGATGGAATACGCCCGCGCCTACCTGGACGAAACCCCGGATACCCACCTCATCGAACGGCACGAGCGCGAACTGTTTCCGCTCATGAAAAAACGGCACCTCTTTGCCGATGTGGAGCAGTTTTTTCTGTATGATTTTGAAGAGGGTGCCCGCATCAACGAGAACGTTTTTGCCTATTCCAACCGGGCCGGAGATGACCGGGTTCTGGTCTTTTACAACAATGCCTTTCAGCCCGCCAATGGCTGGATCCGCACATCGGCTCCATATGCTGTTAAAGGAGAAGGCGAAGAAAAAACCCTTGAAGAAAAAACCCTGGGCGAGGGCCTCGCCTTGACGGACGCGACCCACCACTACGTCATCTGCCGCGAACAGGTAGATGGCTTGGAGTACATCTACCCCAGCGCCGTCCTGTGTAAAAAAGGATTCCACCTGCACCTGAATGGCTACGACCACCGGGTCTATATGGATTTCAGGGAAGTGGTGGATGATGCCACCGGCACCTATGCCCAATTAACCGCCCAACTGCACGGACGCGGGGTACCCAGCATCGACGAGGCCCGCCGGGGCCACCTGCTGCGCGGCCTGCATACAGCCGTATCCCATGCCCTGAAACAAGTCCTGAGGGAAACGGATGTTCATCCGCTCGAAAAAGAACCCCTGCTCACTCAGGCACTCATTGGCTTTTTCGATGAAGTGGCAGCCCAGACCGGGGACGAACGTAGTGCCGAAGACCAGCAGGCCCTGGCGCAGGAGACCATCGACCGGCTCAATACCTTCCTGCACCTGCCCAACCTCGCTACGGCATTCCCCTGGCCGCGTGCGAAACGGTATGCCGAGGCCACCCGCCAGATTGCCGCCGTGTACGGGGAAGACCCTGCCGCCGCACGTGTGGCGTGCACAGCCGCCATCATCTTGCGAAGCCTGGACCGCTTTACCCTTGAGGATGAGGAACCAGAAGAAACCATCATAGCCGATCCGGTCCAGCTTTTCGATTTATTCAATCTTCATCAGGTATTGCAACAAACCTTTGAATCCGTGGGCTTTACGGGAGGAGCCGCACACGAAGCAACAGCGTTGGTGCGTGCGCTTGTTGCTGAAGGTCCGGCCGTGGAGGACTTGAATCCGCGCCGCGCCCTGAAACGGGTCCTCGAAACGCCTGTGTGGACGCACTTCCTGAAGGTGAACACCTTTGACGATGTGGTATGGTTCAACAAGGAGCGGTTTGCCTTGATGTGCAACGGCCTGTTGCTGGCCCGTACGGCCCATGCGACCGGCCTGTTGGATGCCAAACCCAAAGGCGTGGCCCAGACCATCGTCAAGCACGTCGACGTGATTGCGGCCTGGCAACGCGCCGAAGCCGCATCGGCCTACCGCGTGGCGGATTTGCGTGCCGCCTTGAAACCGGCCCGTAAGCCGCGCACCAAACGCAAGACCAAGTCCCAAACCTCAATCAAGAAAACCAAACGTTAAACACATAAACATGCACCGCGAAATACATACCTGGTGGAGCCCCCGCCTGCACAAAGATATGGAGGTAGCCGTCTACGGTCACTATGGCTTCGCCCTTCTGATGTTTCCCACCGCCGCTGCCGATTTCCTGGAGTACGAGCGTTTTCAACTTATCGATGCCATCCAACCATTGGTCGAATCCGGCAAATGCAAGGTCTTCTCGATCAATAGCATCAATCAGGAAAGCTGGCTCAACGACCACATGCACCCGCGTGACAAGGCCATCCGGCACCAACAATACAACGGCTATGTGGCCGAGGAAGTGGCGCCCTTTATCCATACCCATTGCCGGAACCGCGTACCGATCATCACGACGGGGGCCTCGCTGGGTGCGTTTCACGCGGCCAATACCTTGTTTCGCCGCCCAGACCTGTTTGCCGGCACCATCGCGATGAGTGGGGCCTACGACCTCAAATCGTACAGCCAGGGATATTACGATGAGGATGTGTACTTCAACTCACCCATCGACTACCTGCCCAACCTGCACGACGCGCACGTCCTGAACCAACTGCGCGCCAAGCACCACATTCACCTCGTGACGGGTCAGGGGGATTACGAAAACCCGGACGCCTCCCGCAGGCTCTCCGGCATCCTGCACAGCAAAGGCATCCCGCATGAACTGGACCTCTGGGGATATGACATCCCCCACGACTGGCCCTCCTGGCGAAAAATGTTGCCGCATTACCTGGCAACCCGTTTTTAGAAGCCTGAATTCCAATTCCCATGAATATCTGCTTTGCCACCAGTGAGTGCGTCCCCTATGCCAAAACCGGTGGCCTCGCCGACGTCGCCGGTTCCCTGCCCAAAGCCCTCGCCCAAGAAGGGTGTACGGTCAAGGTGTTTATGCCCCTCTACGAGTCCATTAACACCCTGGACCACAACCTGACATTCTGCGAAGACCTCGGCGAGATGTCCATTCCCATCAGCGAGGACACCCGGTACTTCTATACCTGGTATGGCAAGCTGCCCGATTCAGAGGTGGAGGTCTATTTCATCGACTGCCCCCACTACTACCACCGGCCCCACCTGTACACCTCGGACTGGGACGAGGACGAACGGTTCATTTTCCTGCAGCACGCCATTTTCAAGGTGATGCAACGGTACCACTGGTCACCGGACATCATCCATTGCAACGACTGGCACACCGGCTTGATGCCAGCGCTGTTGAAGCAGGCCTACAACTGGGATGAGTTGTTTGCCCGAACCGCCTGTTTTTTCTCGATTCACAACATCGGTTACCAGGGCCTGTTTTCCGGTTCGGCCATCGGTGCTGCCGGCCTTTCATACGACTATTTCTACCCCGGTGGCCCGTTCGAAAAAGACGGGGCCTTCAGCTTTATGAAAACCGGCATCCTGTTCTCGGAAATCGTCTCTACGGTCAGCCGGACGTATGCCCACGAGATTCAAACCTCAGAATTTGGAGCGGGGCTGGAGAATACCCTCCGGCGGCGGCATGAAGACCTCTTCGGTGTGATCAACGGCATTGACACCACAGACTGGAATCCGGCCATTGACCCGCACATTCCGTACACCTACACGGCAAACGACCTGCGCGGAAAAGCCCAAAACAAGCAGGCCCTCCTCGAAGAACTACACCTGCCATATCATCCCGATACCCCTGTCATCGGCCTGATCTCCCGATTCACCCCCCAGAAAGGCTTCGAACTGCTCTTCCCGATTATGGGCGAGGTGTTGCAGAGCAACGTACAATTCGTGATTCTGGGTAGTGGGGAAGGCCGCTACGAGTCATTTTTTGAAAACGTGGCCCGTGCCTATCCACACAAGGTCTCGACGTACATCGGCTACAACAATCCGCTGGCCCATCGCATTACCGCCGGGGCCGATCTGTTCCTGATGCCCTCCCAGTACGAGCCCTGCGGCATGAACCAGATGTTCAGCCTCAACTATGGCACCCTGCCCATCGTGCGCAAAACCGGCGGCCTCGCCGACACTGTGCGAGACTACCACGAATTTCCGGGGCAAGGCAACGGCTTTTCGTTTGCCGATTTCAGCCCGCAGGCCCTCTACTTTACCCTGCAACGGGCACTGGACCGCTACGCCGATCAAGACGAATGGACCTTACTGATGCAGCGCGGCATGGAGGAAGATTTCACCTGGACGGTCTCGGCCAAACGCTACATCAACCTGTACCACAAGGCCATGGAAAAACGCCGGTATAATTGATTTAGTGGGCCGTGATGAGATCGACCACAGGGACCTCCCTGTAAACGACGCCCCCGCCTGCTCTACTTATTCGGTCTTGCATTCGATGCGCGCAGTTCCTAACCTTATGCCCGCACCAAAGCCGATCTCCGCATGGCCGCAATTTCTCCGAACCTGCACCTCTCGCCCGAAGAACAGGCGTTGGTCTCCGCCCGAGACCCGGAAGTGGAGGCCTGGCTCCAGCACGCCCACGGCGGTAACCGAGCAGCCCTGGAAAAACTTCAGCAGTGGGCCTACCTGACGGCGCGCAACTACTATACCTGGAAGGTCGATGAAACACCGGGGCTGGCCGCCGATCAGGTAGACGAACTCACCAACGATTTTTTTCTGGAATTCGACCTGGCCTGGCCCCGGATGCGCTCAGCAACGCACTACACACGCCGCCTGCTCAAGAACCATTGGATCCGATACTGCGAAAAAAAGCACAAGCAAAAACGCCGGGAAGCCCCACTGCAGGATGCCGATCAGGGTGAAGTGCGGCATGCCGCCGAAATCCCCGACCAGCCCTGGGAAAAATGGGATGACGACGAGCTTCTCCAATACCACATCGTGCTTCAGATGCTGCAAGAGGCCAAACCGGCATTGCGCGAGGTCATTGCCCTTCGGCTTAAGGACCCGCCGGTCGAATACCGCGCCATCGCCAAGTCGCTGAAAACTTCCGAAACCTCCATCCGGATGCGCGTCTCCCGGTTCTACAGCGCTGTACGCAAACGGTATGCCCGCGCACTTCAACAGAAAAAAAACCGTTACATGGGGTAAATATTTGCCCCTATATGACCGCAACACAATGATGTAGCCTTGTTTTCGAGGCGTGGCCCATAAACTGCTGTACGCATGACTGAACCCTTACAACCCACACCTTCCCCCCTGAACGCAGCCCAAATTGATGCGCTGCTTCGGTTGGCCACAGCCCCGCCGGATGATGTGTTACTGGGCCGGTTCTTCGAGGCCTGTACCCAACACGACCTCCAGGTTCCGATCACGCCCGCTGAGCGCCGCTGGTTGTTGACCAACCTGGAAGCCAACCCGAGTTGGCAAGCCTACTGGAAAGAACTGGAATCTGCCTATGGCCGCCCGGTGCCGTGGCCCCAACCGGACCTGCCCCTCAACAGCCTCAGTCCAGCCCCGGCTGTCGGCGCCATCCGACCGATGGCTCGTATCATTCCGTTGCATACCCGCATGGCCCGTTGGGCAATGGTGGCCTCCTTCCTGCTCCTGGCCGTCTACGGTGGTCTGTGGGGGCTCGGCCAATCCATGATTCCGGACACGTATCCCTTGGCCTCCCTGGAAGGGTTCGAACATACCCTGAGCCAAACCCGAGGCAATGAAGCCGAAGCGCGCCCCTTCGACCTGGGCCTCGCGGCCCTTAACACCGCACATCAAAATACCCTGGGGCTGTTCCCGCACTACGATGCCCAGCACGTAGCCCAGGGCTTAACCCATTTACAGGAGGCCTATTCCGCCGCAACGGATGGCTTCCAACGGGCCGAAACCGCCTTCTTCCTGGCCAAAGGCCACCTCATGAAAGACGATGCCGTCGGTGCACACCGCTGGCTCACGCTCTGCCTCGATCAAAACGTAGCCGATTACCGCGACGAAGCCACCGCGCTGCTGGAACATATCAATAAAACCATGGAATGAGCCGCCGGGTCTGCGTTTGATACGCGGCATAACCGGGAAAATGTGCCGTAAGTAAACGCTCCTCGTAGTGGAGCTTGACGAGCAGGTTCACCAGCAACACGCCCCACACCAACAGCCGATTCCAGGTCGGTGTAACGACCACCCACACCAGCGTCACGATCAGAAGGGCCGTGTACATCGGATGCCGGATGATCGCGTACGGCCCCCGGCTTACCAATTGAGCCCCCGGCTTGATGTGCGGCGCAATGTTGAACCGGCCCAGCCGCATCACACCTACCGCCCAGAGCCCCAACCCTACCCCCGCCAACAACACCGCACGGTATCCCCAACCCGGTACCCAAACCGGCCCGGTCAGCCCCAGGTAGCCGAGACAGGCAAACTGCACCGCCACAAGGGCATAGGCATATGAACGAGATGGCTCCATAGGTTCAGGCTTCGGTTTCATATAACGCCACCCCCAGCAATCCGGCAATATCATACCAGGTGTAGTCCATCTACAGATACTGCTGCCGGAAGGTCTTGGCATACTCCACGAAGAACGCAACCGCTTCCGGGTTTCGGACCGCGTCTTTGTTCATGCTGGTGGACGCCTGCATCCCCAGCAACAGCTTCTTGACGGGAACCTCCATCTTTTTGCCACTCAGCGTATACGGCACATCCGGTACCGGCACGATCAGGTCCGGCACGTGCCGGGGCGAACAGGCCGTCCGCAGGGTCTGGTTGATTTGATCGGCGAGGGTATCGGTAAGTGAAACGCCCTCGGCCAGCACCACGAACAGAGGCATCACATCATCTCCGCCTGGTTTTTCCAGGTTGAGCACCATGCTGTCCTTGAGACCTTCGATGCCATTGAGTACCGCGTAAATTTCCGCCGTGCCAATGCGTACGCCTTTCCGGTTGAGGGTGGCATCTGAGCGACCATGGATGACCAGGGAGCCGTCTTCGTGGATATGAATCCAATCGCCGTGCCGCCATTGGCCGGGATAGTGTTCAAAATAGCTGGAGCGGTAGCGGGCATTGTCCGGATCATTCCAGAAAAAGACCGGCATGGACGGCATCGGTTGGGTAATGACCATCTCGCCCAACCGACCCGTTACAGGGGTACCGCTTTCATCGTAGGCGTGCAGGGCACACCCCAGCGCACGCCCCTGAATCCGGCCCCGGTACACCGGCTTGTAGGGGCACCCGCCCACAAACGCCGTGCAAACATCGGTGCCGCCGCTCATTGAGCAAAGCCAGAGGGATGGCGAAACCTGCCCGTACACCCAATCGAAGGCTTCCGCCGGAAGAGGCGCACCGGTAGAGCCGATGGAGCGCAGGTGAGACAAATCAAATGTTGTGCCCGGCATCAGGCCGCGTTTCATACAGGCCGTCAGATAAGGCGCACTGGTGCCGAAGTGATGGATCGGCAGCGCCTCGGCCAGGCCCCACAAAACGTTCAGGTCCGGGTAGCCGGGACTGCCATCGTAGAGCACCGGCGTGGCTCCCGCCAACAGACTGGCCTGGAGGAAATTCCACATCATCCAGCCGGTGGTGGTAAACCAGAAAAAGTTTTCACCGGGGTGTACATCGTTGTGGAAGACCATGTATTTCAGGTGCTCCAACAGCACCCCGCCATGGGAATGGGTAATGGCCTTCGGCTTGCCGGTGGTGCCGGAAGAATACAATACCCAGATGGGATGGCTGAACGGCACCGGCGTAAACGTGACCGGTTCATCGGCCGCATATGCATCCTGGATGTTTGCCCAGGAAAGCGCCCCCGGCAGGGCAGTCTCGGCATCCAGATAGGAGAGCAAAACCGTTTGCGAAACTCCGATTTCGACCTCGATTTGCTGGACTTCCGGCAGCCGGTTGTAGGGTTTGCCGTTGTAGGTATACCCATCGACGGCAAGCAACAGCGCCGGCTCAATCTGTGCGAAGCGGTCAATGACGGTGCGTACCCCGAAGTCGGGCGAGCAACACGACCACACCGCCCCCAGCGCATTCACGGCCAGAAAGGCGATGATGGCCTCCGGGATGTTGGGCAAATAGGCTGCCACCCGATCCCCCGGACCGATGCCCTGCACCTTCAAAAACCGTTGAAACGCCCCGACCTTCGCTTCCAGGTCCACCCAGGAAATGGCCGTTGCCGCTTGCCGTTCGGACTTGAACCACAATGCGGGTCGGTCAGCGGTTTTGTGCCGGAAGATGTGTTCAGCATAGTTGAGGGTAGCCCCTTCGAACCACTGCACGTTCGGCATCCTGGCACCGGACAAGACGGTGTGGTATGGGGTATGGGCGATGATCTCGAAATAGTCCCAGAGGCAAGCCCAGAAATCGGCCACGTTGTCGGTGGACCATTGCCAGAGGGCTTCGTAATCGTCGAAGGCGAGCCCTTTTTCAGCAGCCAGCCATGCTTCGAAATGCTTCAGGTTGGAGCCGGCGATAAAAGAATCCGACGGGTGCCAGAGAAGATCGGTTTTGCTCATGAGGAAAAGATATTTGGTGTACGCAACGTTCAGACGTCAATATACACCGCACAAGGGTTCCCTCACCCCCAACTCTCATCGGCCAGGAGCAACAGGGCCAACGCCCGTTGGGTGTGTCCGTTGCAGAGGACTTGCTGGGCCATCCGGTGCAAGGCTTCTTCCGGATCGGAGTCGTTGAGCAAGGTCTGGACCTCGGGATATACTTTGAGGGCAGCCACGTAGGCCGCCTCCGGCAGGCGCTCGACGTTGCCGAGACGGCCTAGGTCGTTGCCGGTCAGGATGGTGCTGTTGCGAATGCTGGCAGGCAGTTGGTCCACGCCGATGCCTCGGGTACGGAGGGGTTTGGGGATTTCAAACAGGGCCTCGCCGCTGGCACGGGTGTACCAGCTTCCGCCCATGCGCCCCACGAGGTCGAGTTGGGTGGTATCCAGCTTGCCGTTCGCGTCGAAGTAGGCTTCCTGTACATGCAGCATCACCACCCGCGAGAGGATCAGGTTACCGGCCCCGCCCTGATCACCGAGCGTAATCACATCATCCACCACACATTCAAACGCCACCGGCGCCTCGCCGACCCGCGGGGGCTTGACTTTGTCCGAGGGCACTTGCGTTAGCCCTGCTTTCTCAAACTCATTGACCCCACGGGCATATTCCGTGCTGGCCAGGGACATCTGCTCGACGATGGGATAGTTGACGATGTTGATCACCGCCTCCGGCACCTGCAGAATGTTCTCGTAGGTGTGCTTGGTGGTGTTATCCCGCGAACGCCGGGCCGGGGAAAAGATCATCACCGGCGGGTTGGCGCTGAACACGTTAAAAAAGCTGAACGGACTCAGGTTCACCCGGCCCTCGGCATCGACGGTACTGGCAAACGCGATGGGCCGCGGGGCGACCGCCGCCAGTAAATAGCCGTGCAATTCCGGCACCGGCAAGGTGATAGGATCTATGGATCGGGTGGTGTACATATTTTACTTCTCGTTGGCTAGGCCGTGTCTGAAAATTCAGCGCCTTGTGAGATTGCATTCAGAACCGTGCGTAACCAGCGATGGTATTTTTCAGACACGGCCTAGCATCTCCCGTACTGTATCGACAAATCGCTGCACGTCTTCAATCAGATCTGCCGTTGGCCCCTTTTCAAAAATGGAAAAGGCATCATAGTCTGCCCGTTGCCGTGCATCAAACGCGAGGACGAATATATTTCCCACCGATACTGGCAATTTCCCAGGTTCAATAAAGTGAAACGAGAAACGACGTAGGGTTCCGTTATGCGTTTTGGGTGTTTCCCCCACCTCTCGAAGCGCAGCCGTCGCTGCATAATAAGCCGCATAGAATGCTCGATTGATCGCCGCTTCCGGGTCGTCATGTGACAAATTCAAGCGCGCCGTTTCAAGTGTCCGCTCGGCTTTCTGGAGAAAGGCTTGCTGTTCGTCCCTCATAGCAAGATGCCCTCTTCATAGATATTCTCCATAAACGAACCTATATGATCCTGGTAGATTTTCTCTGAAAAGGGCTGAAATGAAATTAGCGTATTGTATTGCCCGAGAAGATCGAGTTTTAGGGGCGATATGCGCCTCAACTCTGCCAAAATATTTACCGGACCCCGCAAGACTACCAATACATCAACGTCACTGTCGGCATGGGCATCGCCTCGGGCCTGGGAGCCGTACAGGATCACGCGCACGATCCGGTCGCCGTATATTTCGGCGAGCCGACGGCGGGCATCGTCAAGGGCGGCACGTATACGAGAATCCATAACCGGCTGGGTTTAACAGGGCATATTTAGCGATGCGGTCAGGACGCATCCGGGGCCGTTTCGTTCCATGATCCACGCGCTTGCTTCCTGGTGACCTGCCGTAGAACGGAGCATGCAACACGGAGAAGTAAAAGTCCCATTTCCGGCGCTGACCGGCCGGGTTGCATTCCGCTACTGCCCCAGCGCCGCGCGGATGACTGCGTTGACATCTTCACCCAGATCCAACGAGTCCAAGCCGGACTGTAAAACCGCCCGTGCCGTTGGGGTGTTGATGGCCCCTAACGCCTGTGCCGAACGGATGCGGTACAGAAATTCGTATTTCGCCAGATACGTCTCGACCATCTCGGCCCTGGTCATGGGGAGGGAGTCCTGATACGCCGCCATCTGATCGTACGATTCATTTAGAAAATCCCGATAGGCCGCCACGCACACGTTGGATGCACCGCGTTCCAGAATGGCCTCCAGCATTGGCATTACCACAGGCCCCCAGGCGACCAGCGAGTCCAGTTCTCCCGCCACACACTCTTCGCACTCCATATAATCGGAGACGGCCTTCAAAGCCCGCGCAGATTCAGCCGGTGTAAGAGGATTTAACACAAGGTTGACCTGCCCAGCCGAAGTTCGACCCTGGTCCGGCGTCGAGGCCGAATCGGAAAACGCAACGGGCTCTTCCGATGCTGTTTGCCCGCCACACGCGCCGATGGAAAACAGGATCCAACAGGCGAAAAGTGTTTGTAAATAAAAATTTTGGTTCATGTCACCCTGAGCGTTTTTTTGAAAACCACGGGTCATCCTGGGTCGAGCCATAGCCGGGGGCACTGGTTGCTATGATCCTGTGGGTCTCCACAATCGTAGCCCAGCCCAGCCCACCTCAGCTTGTAGAGTTGGGACCGAGCACTGATGTTCATCCGGATCGCTTGGCCTGCAGTGAACCGCTTTCGGTTAGCTCCTCCCCCATTCATGATGTTATAGTACCCGAACTTTTCTTTGATTGTATCGGAAAAGCTATTCGTAGCCTCAGGATGCCCCCCATTATCTACTGGATACAACCCCAGCGCATGGCCCAGTTCATGAGCCAGGGTTGGAGTTGTATTGCCTGTTCCTATGAAAATAACATTATAGTCAGGATAGCCATCTTCATTGGGACTACAAGTTTTACCCGTATCGTTAGCCTTTACGTAGTAGACATTGACGGCCTTGGAGTGGCTGTAGTTGTCGCGAAAAACCATATTGTTTCTTTCCGTTTCACACCAATCAGACAGGGAGGAGTCTGATGGAATGTCTGATGGAATGACAGTACTGGCATCGGAATCCTCAGACAAATCTATAATCCGGTAGTCAAACACGATCCCGGTTTTCTCCAGGTTGTAATATGTATTCGCCCATATTATATCGTTTTCCGCCCCTGTTTTTATGTCATTAATATTATCATCAGGATTATCATCATTATCATGTATGATCCAGATGGTAACGGGAAGGGGGGCCGGATTGGGCAGGTTTATAATCTTGACATCTCCAGGGTTTGTCGTCCAGTTCATTTTCTCTAACGCCATGCCATTATATCTAGACAATACAAAAAGGTCATGGTACGTTGGGACACCCCAATACGAATAGGGTGATGGCTTGAGGTTTTCTATTTGGATCGACCGAGATAAGCGATGAGATTCATCATTGATATACTCGGCATAGATCCCAGGTAACGAAGGCCCTCTATATCCGTCGACGATCAATAGTGATCTGATACCTATAAGACATGACAGAGGGCTCTCCGCGTTGTTTGACAGATACACCTCATCATACGGACTTGAAGACGGCCCACAAGATGCCAGCACGGCGGTTATGGATCCCTGCTGCACCGTATATCCCGCAATCTTTTGCACCACGCTGAATGAAACCGTTTCGCCATCGTAAGCTGAGCTATCGGCATCAATGTACAAGCGTGCCGCCGGGTAGTTTTCTTCATCATACGCCTGCTTAAATCCGCTGATAACGCCCCCCCTTCCTTCAATGAGAAGCGAGTCTGAATCGTTAAGCCAAGCGAGCCCACCGTCCAGCTCGAGGGCAGCCCTATCTTCGACAGTTAGTCCTTCAAAAACGAGCACGAACCGTTCCTCACCTGTGCCACGCAACGTAATGTCCCAATCAATAGCTTCTTCAGGGAAGCATCCCGGACAACATCCCTCAACCTCGCAGCCCGGCCTTATGGGTCCAATGCCGAAGAGAGAGGCAGCCGTCAGAAACTCGGCTGCGCAATATTCCCCGTACCCCCCCAGGAAAATGGTACAATCATTGACTGGTTTTCCTTGCACATCTACGCCTGAAGCAAGCAGCGCCAAAATCAACACACACAAATAGGAGATTCGATTCATTATTCTGCGGACTGATATTTTGGGTTCTACGGGCCAACAACCATATCTGGAGGATCACCGGGATCGCAATCATTGCAGCAATGGTGGCAGGATATCGTGAATCTATATCTCCACTCGCTATCTGCATTGGAACAGAGCCTAATGGTACGCTTTAGTGGCGCAGGGGCCACCAAGTCGAACACACCATAAAACGGCAACTTATTTATATTTACCAGACCAGACGGGGCTACGGGTTTGTCAAAATGAAAGGCATGCCCTGCTGGTGGATTCCACCCTGGCCACCACCTAATAGCACCAACAGCTTCGGGGTCGAGCTCGAACGGACCGATAGGGGTTGGCCCCGTAACTATCGGAAGCAGGGCAATACAGGACATCTGGGCCCCTGTCTCGGGACGTGGTTTTATTGTAATGGTTACCTTTGCACCGGGATAGGTATCCATCAAAACAAAATCCAGCGTATCCCCAGGCATCAGTTTAAAGCCACCGCTTTCTATAGAGGGTAGCTTAATGGTACAACACATTTTGCTATTGCTTTCTTCACAGCCAATCGTAATTGTATGATGTCCCATAGTATCCTCTTGGTTTTTGTTGGGTATTGGTATCGTCGGCTATTTGTTGTTTTTTGCGAGCAAGGTCTGTACCTGCTCATGCTGAAATAGACCGATGAGGCCGGGGTGGTTTTGTATATTCGGCACCGTGTATCCTGCCTGAATCGCCCGTTCCAGCCAGGCAACAGCCTGGCTCCTGTTTCCATTCAATTCAAAGGCGATAGCGATCCGCCCCAGAATTTCAGGTTTTTCCGGTTGAAGCGCGATGAGCCTATCGAGCACCCGGCTCGCTTCCACGCGGTCGTTGGATTGCGCCCGATAGGCTGCCAGACGCGCCAGGGTTACCGGGTCTTCAGGGGCTGCTTCAAGCACACGCTCCGCCAAGTCGGCGGCCTTTCGGTTGGCGGCCTCCGATTTGGCCTGGTGCCCGGCATAGCGGTACGCATCCGCCATGTAGCCCCATACCTGGTAATCGGTGTCCTGAATCGCAAGGGCCTGTTCATAAGCCTGTGCGGCATCAGCATAACGTTTATCGTAGAAGTACAGGGTGGCCAGGTTGCTATAGCCCCAATAGCTGGGGGCAACCGACACCGCTTTTTCCAGATATTCGGCGGCCTCCTCCATGCGCCCCATCTTCCAGAACGTGGCCCCGAGGTTGGTATAGCCTCTAGGATTACCTGGCGCAATCTGGATCACCCGCTCAAATTTTTCACGCGCCGCTTCATACCGGGCCTTTCTGTAGTAAAAAGATCCCAGTAGACTATGAACCATCCAATACCCCGGCTTGAGGTCAATGGCTTTTTTGTAAGCGGCTTCGGCATCGCCCACCCGATTGGCCGCGTCGTAGGCCTTTGCCAGATTCAGGTAAACCTCGGCACTTTCCACACCATTATCCAGCACACCGATAAAGCCTGCCAGAGCATCACCGTGCTTGCCCAATCCTGCCCGGATACGCCCCATCGCGAGCCGGGCGTCTATCAATCGTTCGTTTATACGTAGCGCCTGTTCTGCGGCCTGCTCGGCCTGCTGGACCCGGGAAGCCTCTTTGGTGGCTACGTACATTTTCCAGTGCGCATCGGCCAACCCGGCATAGGCGGGGGCAAAAGTGGAATCCAGGTCAAGGGCAGACTGAAAAAGATTGATCGCCGAACCAATGTCGGCAGGAAGATCGGAGCGCTGCAAGTAGTCCAGACCTTCCTCATGGAACAGCAAGGCATCGGGGTGGGCCGGGGCCGTTGAACCCCAGATGGTATGGCGCACCGGAACGTCTTCCAGGTCCAGCATTTCGGCGGCCAATGTCTCAGCGGCGCGGCGCAGGGCAAGTTCGTCAGATGGATCGGCGGTGAAGGTTTCGGTGCGGATGGGCAAGCCGGTAGCCGCTTCTATCAGGGCCAGGTCGATGCGATGCATGTCAGCTTCCTCAGCCACATCGACCGTCAGCACGAGGTTTGCCCCGAGGGTGGTATGGGCCTTTGCTCTATCCGCAACCTCGAACTCGCGCACTTCATGGGCAGGGGATACCCAGAATGGGGTGGATTGTCCTGTACTCCTGGCACTCAACCGGCGGGTCAGGGCTTCGGTCAGGGTGGCCGTTTGTAAGGAATCGGCACTGGATGCGGGGAGGACGGCCAGGCCGATTTGTTGGGGCAAGACGCCGATGCCGAGCCAGCCGAGGGCGGCACGCTGCAGGCCCGGTATGGCAAAGAGCATAAGGGCGGCCAACAACACGACCGTCGTCCCGACAAAGAAATAGCGCTGCCAGGACGGAGGAGCCGGGACGGCTTCCGGGCGCAATATCCGCCGGGCTATTTTTAGATCGGCGCGTAACGCGGTGGCACTGGCATACCGGCGAGCCGGGGGCTTTTGAAGACATTTATTGACCGTGGCTGCCAGTTTGGACAGAATCTCTGGATGAAGGCTGCGGATGGGCGGATACGGCTCATGCAGGATGTTGTACACCACGCCTTCCTTCCGGTCAGCCCTGAAGGGTTGGGTGCCGGTCAGCATTTCGTAGAGCACGACGCCCAAAGACCACAGGTCCGTCCGGTGGTCCACTTCTTCTCCGCGGGCCTGCTCCGGACTCATATAGGCTGCGGTACCCATGATGGTGCCCGTGCGGGTCATGCTTTCATCGGGCACTTTGGCAAGCCCGAAATCCACAATTTTGACATCCCCGGCCTCGGTGACCATCACGTTGGCGGGCTTGACGTCCCGGTGGATGATGCCGTGTTGGTGGGCACGGGCCAGCCCACGGGCCATCTGGATCGCATAATTGAGGGCGGTTTCCATGGGTAGTGGCCCCCGGCGGATCTTCTGCTTGAGGGTCTCGCCGTCGTAATAGGCCATTACGATGTAGAACAGCCCGTCCTCGGTCTTGCCGATGTCGTAGACGGTTGCGATGTGGGCATGGTCCAGGGCAGAGGCAGCGCGGGCCTCCTGCACAAACCGCTGCTGGGCCTCCGGGCTGGAAATCAGATGGGGGGGCAGGAGCTTGATGGCCACGAACCGGCCGAGCTTTTCGTCATGGGCTTTGTAGACCACCCCCATCCCGCCGCCGCCAAGTTTTTCCACGACGGCATACCCCCGGAACGTCGTCCCGATGAGTTGATACGGATCCGTATCTTCATCCTCGGTCTTGCCGATGCCGAGGTCGTCCAATGCCTGAAGCACATCCGGGGCTTCCTGAAAGGCCCGAAGCAAAGACTCGACTTCCTGCAAGAGCTTGAGGTCTCCGGCGCAGGTATTCTCCAGATAGGTGCTGCGAGAGTCCGGATGCAGATCAAGGACAGCATCGAACAGCTCGCGAACGCGGACGTCGTTATTGGAAGAAGTAAGATCTCCCATAGGTTCAACCAGATTGATTCGATGGATCGCAGGAGAAACCGTTGACCGGAACACCTTCTGTACTCCCCCCCATCAGATCTGCAACGCGAAGGTGCGCAACACAGGGTTATGTGGTATAAAGCGGAAAAGGTGGACCTAACCCTTCAGCGTACGATGATTTTTTATTTGGAAGGCTATTCTTTGAGATCAAAATCTCGTTTCCACTCCCGCGTGAGCCAGGCTCGGCCAAACCGGAGTTCGCGCTCAATGGTCGAAAGGCTGACATCCATCAACCCGGCAATTTCCTGGTTCTGCAACCCGCCGAAGTAGCGCAGTTCGATCACTTCTCCCGTGCGCGGATGCGCCTTCGTCATGCGCTCCAGGGCATCTTCCAGGTCTATGAAGGTCTCGGCCTGTTCGTGCGTTAAGGCCATCGCTTCATCGAGTGGAACCCGGTTTCTGGGGTTCTTGACGGCGTCATTTTTGCGCCGGGCCCAGTCCACCAGAATGCGCCGCATCTGGCGCGAAGCCAGGGTGAAAAAGTGGCGACGGTCCTGCCACTCCATGCGGTTGATGTTAACCAGCTTCAGAAACGCTTCATTGACAAGACCCGTCGTATTCAGGGTATGCCCAGACCTTTCGTTACGGAGCCGTGCATGCGCGAGCACCTTGAGTTGGTCGTAGACAAGCGGGACCAGCTGGTCAAGTGCCTGGCGGTCCCCCCGACCATAGGCAACAAGAAGGTTGGTAACGTCAGACTGGGTGTCCATGCACGCCCCGTGCTGTTTGCCTATACCTGATGGCAGTATGGCAAGTCCAGGATTTTTCTCAATGTAGCCAATGTGAATATAAAATGAAAGTTTTTTGGTTAGCCGGGCCACCTGCACCGTACCGTTTGAAGGGTTTCACGAAGATTCTTCGCCTTGGATAGTGACCTCGGGTTTTCCATCTCTCGGATACCCGAACATTCGCTCATCTTTTATCCTTGGGAGGATATCATGAAACTTTTACTCCTCATTTCCAGAATGGTCGGTCTGGCCCTCGTTCTTGTTTTCTGCGCGGTATCGAACTTACAGGCGCAGGCAGCGCTCCCGGCCTCCAAAACCAATCCGTTCACGCCAACGATTCCCGATGGCCCCCCCGGCGCACATTCCCATGTCGATTACACGACGCTCAATGCAGAAGCCTGGACACTGCTTTGTGAAAGTCATGCCGCTCAACTCAAGAGCAAAGATCCTGTGCGCAAGGACATCGCCTTGCAAAACGTGATCTTCTTTGCGACGCACTACCCGGGCAAGGTCCGGTATCAACCGGCGATGGCAGCGCTGTACGGCATCTACCGCTTCGATGACTCGGAAGCGTATCGCATCATGGCGCTTGCTGCACTCCATGCCATCGGCGACGAAGCCGTTATGCAACAACTGTACCAGGACGTGCAGCGCGAAAAATCGCCACGGGTGCGCGCCCTAACCAAAGCCGCGCTGGCCAACCACCGTAGCGCAAAAAACCGCAGCCTTGCATCTGCACAAAAATAACAGGGACGGGGCCTGCGGACCTGATCAGGTTCGCAGGCCCCCTTCTAATCCGCTTCTCAATCCCTACAACCTGTATACCGTCCTATGAAAACGCAATTATTGCTTCTCGTATGGGTCCTCCTCGCAATCGGCTGTGATTCAGATTCCCTTTCTGATGTGAATGCCGACCTGAATACGGAGTTGACCATTGATCAGACCCCCAGTGCACCTTTTGCCCAAAACGGTCAGCCGCGGGCACGCACTCAGCGATCTGAACTGTCCGCCTTCATGCCGGCCGGCGATGTGGGAGGCGGCATCCTGGCCACCGGTACCTTCTTTCCGCCTAGCCGGGGCAGCCAAGGCCAGTTACATCGTAAGGGCGACCGGCTCAAGACCAACATCCACACCACCGGACTGCCGCCCGGTGCTTACACCCTCTGGTGGGTCATCTTCAACAATCCCGACGGGTGTCAATTTCCTGCGCCGTATCCCGGCTCACAGTGCGGCGGAGACACTGCCGATCTGTTCAATCCCGCCACTGCCGCTTCGATGTTATGGGCCACAGGCCGGGTGGTTCAGTCCAACGGTGTCGGTAATTTCCAGGCCGAAATACGCGTCGGTGACGACCTCGGTACGCCGGGTGAACAGTGGATCCTGGGCGATGGCCTGATCGATCCCCAGGGGGCGGAGGTCCACATGGTGGTCAAGTACCACGGACCGGCTTCCGATGATCGCACGGAATTGTATGAGCAGACCCACACCATGCTGGGACTGTGCGATACCAATGCCAACGCCGTTGACTTGGGACCCATTTTCGGGGTGCAATGCTTCGACCCTCAGGTTGTTGTTTTCCCCACGATGGAATAGCCGTTGAAACCGCCTCTTTAGGCAACATGCTTGATTGATCTCATCAACTTGGACGAAAAATCCGGCCCCGGTCGCTGTAGACCGGGCCGGATTTTTTGTTTGTACATACGCTGAGCACACCGGTCATTTTGCTTGTCCCTTCCCGATGAAGTACCTTGCGCGGCACGCACCACCCTCCACACAACCGAACCAAAGCATGAAGCTCCTCTCGATTCTGTTTACCACATGCATACTCCTGAGCACCCTTCACACCGTAACCGCCCAGGACCTGAGCCGTTATTCCATCATCCCCTGGCCGCAACACCTGGAACCCCAGGACGGAATGTTTACCCTCAACGAAAACACGCTTATCATCCTGTCCGACCCGGCCCATGAAGCACTCCGCGCCACCGCCGAGTTCTGGGCCGACCAAGTCCGCGTCTCCTCCAAACTCCCGCTTCCGATTGCAGATGCACCCGCAGACTCCGGCGGCACCATCACCTTTACGCTCGACGAAACTGCCGACACCGGCCCGGAAGGCTACCGACTTAACGTATCCGAAGAGGCCGTCACCCTTACAGCCACCGCGCCCGCCGGGCTGTTTTATGGCACCCAGACCCTGCGCCAACTCATGCCGGTGGCCGTCGATCGCGGCGGTACGGTGCGCGGAAAGGATATGACCGCCTGGACCATCCCGGCCGTGACCATCGAGGATGCGCCGCGCTTCGGGTACCGGGGGATACTCCTCGACGTCGCACGGCATTTCTTCCCCGTAAGCGACATCAAGAAGACCCTGGATCTGATGGCACTATACAAGATGAACCGCTTTCACTGGCACCTGACCGAGGATCAGGGCTGGCGCATCGAGATCAAAAAGTATCCGAAACTGACCGAAGTGGGAGCCTATCGAAAGGCCACCCTCAAAGGACACTACGACAATAAGCCGCAAGCCTTCGACGGGCAGCGCTACGGCGGTTTCTACACCCAGGATGAGGTCCGCGAGGTCGTTGCTTACGCACAGGCACGCCACATTACCATTATCCCCGAAATCGAACTGCCGGGGCATTCGCTCGCCGCGCTGGCATCGTATCCCGAACTGGGCTGCACCGAAGGACCGTTCGAGGTAAGCGGACGCTGGGGCGTTCACGAAGACATATACTGTCCCAAGGAGGAAACCTTCACCTTCCTGGAAAACGTGTTGACCGAAGTGATGGCGCTTTTTCCGAGTGAGTATATCCACATCGGCGGCGATGAAGCACCCAAGACTCGATGGAAGGAAAGTGAGGTGGCCCAAGCGGTGATGCAGCGCGAAGGACTCGCCGACGAACACGAATTGCAGAGTTATTTTATTCGACGGATCGAACGATTTCTGAATGCACACGGGCGGAAAATTATCGGGTGGGATGAGATCATGGAGGGTGGCCTGAGCCCGACGGCAACGCTGATGTTCTGGCGTACCTGGAATAAGGAAGCCCTCGCACTGGCCGCCGAACAGGGCAACGACCTGATCATGACACCCACCCAATCCCTTTACCTGGACTACTACCAGGGGAACCCGGCAACAGAGCCCCTGGCCATAGGCGGAATGGTAACGCTGGAAAAGGTCTATGCCTATGAACCCGTGCCGGAGCGCTACTCGGAGGAAGAAGCTAGGCAGGTAACCGGGGCACAGGCCAATGTATGGACAGAATACATCAAGACGCAGCAGAAGCTGGAATACATGATCTTCCCTCGTATCCTGGCCCTGTCTGAAGTGGTCTGGTCTCAGAAAGAAGCCCGCAACTGGTTTTCGTTCAAGGGACGGCTGCCCGCAAACCTGTCCCGGCTCGACGTGCTAACGGTCAACTATCGCCGCCCCGACTGGATGCGATAACAATTCAAAACACCGCTTTCCAATCCCCTTCCCTCTTCTCTCAAACCGTTCAACTCTTATGACTTTTAATGGATTCTTGAAACCGATGGGACTGTTGTTGATGATGCTCGTGTTCAGCGCCTGTGGATCGTCGAAAACGACCATGATGGACGTGCCGGATGCAGAACTGATCGAACAGGCCCGCGGCATTCATGAGCGGGTCATCACGCTGGATACCCACGACGACATCAGTGTGTCCAACTTTACCGAGGAACGCAACTATACGATGGACCTACCCACGCAGGTCAACCTCCCCAAGATGGAAGCCGGTGGACTGGATGTGGCCTGGTTCGTGGTCTACGTCGGACAGGGCCCCCTGACGGAAGAAGGCTATGCGCAAGCAACGAAGGATGCCCTGGCGAAGTTTGAGGCCATCCACTGGCTCGCCGAAGAAAAAGCCCCCGATCGCATTGAAATCGCCTATACCTCCGATGATGTGCGCCGGATTGTAGCCTCGGGAAAGAAGGTGGCAATGATTTGCCTGGAGAATGCCTATCAGGTCGGCGAAGACCTGGGTAACATTAAGCGCTTTCAGGAACTCGGTGCACGCTATATGTCTCTATCGCACAACGGCCACAGTCAGTTTGCTGACTCCAACACCGGTGAACGGGACAACGAGTGGCTCCACAACGGCCTGAGTGAACTCGGCCGCCAGGCGGTTGCCGAGATGAACAAATGGGGGATCATGATCGACCTCTCACATCCCTCGAAGGCATCCAATATGCAAACCCTCGCCTTGACCCGTGCACCCGTCATTGCCTCCCATTCCTCAGCCCGCGCCCTGAACGACGTAAGCCGCAACCTGGACGATGAGGAGCTTATGGCGATCAAGAAAAATGGGGGTGTGGTCCAGACCGTGGCCTTTAGCCGTTACGTGAATGCCGAGAAAAGCCGCGCCTACCGGGCAGAACGGGATTCCATCCGGAGCGTGATTGCAGCCGAGATGAACATTGAACTCGTGACCAGCCGTCGGCAATTTTTCCAGATGAGCGCTGCCGATCGTCAAGCCTACCGCGAACGCATTGCGCCGGTAGAAGCAGCGCTGGATGCACGCCGGGACGAGATCAAAGCACAGCCGGTTAATGTGGCCGACTTCGTAGACCATATCGATTACATGGTCGAAAAAATCGGCATTGATCACGTCGGCATATCCTCTGACTTCGATGGCGGTGGAGGAGTAGAGGGATGGCGCGATGCGTCCGAGACCTTCAACGTCACGCTTGAACTGGTCCGCCGCGGGTATACCGAAGAAGAGATTGGACAGCTATGGAGCGGCAACTTGCTCCGCGTGCTGGATGAGGTTCAGCGCATCGCCGCAAAAATTCAGGCTGAAGGCTAACACCAAGGGTACGCCCTAGACATTAGTTTAGCGAAAAATGGCGCTGCTTTGATGTAAAAAAGAAACACGACGGCACTTGAGAAGTGAGGGAGTTGTCATCCTTCAACCTCACCTTCAGAGCACCGCCGTGGATTCGTTTATACGTACTGACTTTGGTTCGTTCCTTGACACCGAGTTTGCCGACCTGTTCAACCAACGTGCGCGGCAAAGCTTTCTGATACTCGCACTCGGATTCTGTCTGTCGCCGAGTCGACACACCATTGCCAACTACCTCTGGCGTAGTGGGGCCACGGCCGTGAAGCACTTTACCCGTTTCTATGTCTTCATCGGTGGTCCACTCTATGACAAACTCGACTGGCTCTGGATCACCGTGATCACCATCGCGGCCCGTTTTGTGCCCGAACATGAACCGGTACGTGTCCGCTTTGACGAGACTACATGTAAGAAAACCGGCCGATCGATTGACGGCTGTGCCGCTTTTCGCAACGGGGCCGGCACGGCGCGCCAGGAATATCGTACGCTGTGGGGCTTGCAGTTCATCATAGCTGAAATGTTGATTCGACTCAAGCCCTGGCCTGACCAGTACATCTCGGTGCCCATCGGTCTGGCGTTGTATGTGCGTTCGGACCAGGCCCTTGATGTGGTCTATCAGAGCCCGAGTGCGTTGGCACGGGCCATGCTCGACCGCGTTGTCGGCGTCGTGGGCACCGATAGAGCCGTTTTATCAGTTCAAGACGGCAATTATGCCACGAAGCAGTTTTTGCGTGATCTGCCCGGTCAAGTCGATGTGATCGGTCGTTTGTCGAAGAACAGTCCGTTGTACGCACGGCCTGTGCCGCGTCGTGGTCGGGGTCGCAAGGCCAAGAAAGGGCCTCGTTTGGGAACGCCTGAACAGTTGGCGCTGGCCGAAGACGACTGGCGTGAGCATCAACCCGGCGTTGAGGTGTATCTGCTTCGGTGTCGCTGGCACAGTGTGATGCCGGAAGTGGATCTGCAAGTGGTCTTGGTACGCCGTCTCGCCTGGCGGCAAGCTAGCCGTAAATGGAAACGCGATCGCTGGATCCAGGCTTACTTCACAACGGCGCTGAATCTGGATGCTGAACAGGTGTTGGATGAATACAAGGCCCGGTGGTCGATTGAGATCACGATCTGGCAGGCGCGTCAGAGCCTGGGCTTGGGCCAGGATCGGTGTCGGCGGTATCGTCGCATTGTCTCAATCAATGCCTTTCGCTTGATCGTCACCGCAGCCCAGGTGCTGTTTCTGGCCCGTCGGCTTGAGCAGACCGAAGCCGAGGTGAGCTTGACGCGTTATCGGCCTTGGTACCTGAGTAAACAGGGGCCGAGCCTTCATGATGTGACCTGGATCACCAGAGAGCATCTGTACCAGTGTGGAATTTTACCCAAAGTGGGTTTTTGGTCCACTTTGGCAGAAAAACATAGACAACATCGCGGTTCTGCGGCCTCTAACAAGACAAGAGCTGCCTGAAACCGCTAAACTAATGCCTAGAGCGAAGGTCCGCGTTTCCAGGGAATAAAATCATGCTGGCACAGCCGTTCGGCTTTGGTTACTACTGCACCACTAGCCACCTGAATCACCCGCCCCAGCAACGCTTCGCCGGTCTCTGTAATCGTTTGGTCTCCGGTAATCACCGCGCCGGCATCGAAATCTATTAAATCGGACATCCGCACGGCCAGGTCGGAATTCGAGGAGATCTTGATGACCGGTACAACCGGGTTGCCCGTAGGGGTACCCAGCCCTGTGGAGAACAGGATAATGCTTGCCCCTGCGCCGGCCAATCCTGTGGTGGATTCTACATCGTTTCCTGGTGTGCAGAGCAGGTTCAAGCCCGAAGCGGTTGCATACTCCGGATAATCCAGCACGGCCTGAACGGGTGAGGTACCTCCTTTCTTAGCTGCGCCAGCCGATTTCATGGCATCGGTAAGGAGACCCTCTTTGAGATTACCTGGGGAAGGATTCATGTCAAAACCTGAGCTGGCGGCTTTGGCCTGGGCCGCATAGGCACGCATAATCATGCGAAAGCGCTCCGCGATTTCGTCGTTTATACACCGGTCGATAAGTTCCTGCTCGACCCCGCACAATTCTGGAAACTCGGAGAGGATGATGCGTCCACCGAGGGCCGTCAGCAGGTCTGCAACATGCCCCATGGCGGGGTTGGCTGAAAGGCCCGAGAAGCCGTCCGAACCACCACATTCCATCCCTATCGTGAGTTTATTTAGGGGGGCAGGTCGGCGCTCGAGTTGGTTGGCGGCTACCAGTGCAACGAATGTTTGGCGGATGGCTTCGGTAAGCATATCCTCCTCGGAGGTATATTGCTGTTGTTCGAAAATCAGGAGGGGCTTGTTGAATCCGGGATTACGCCGCTTGAGCTCCGCCCTCAAGAGGGCCACCTGTGCATTCTGGCAACCCAGGCTGAGCACCGTTGCACCGGCTACATTGGGGTTGTGCAGGTAGCCAGCCAGGAGCCCACAAAGCACCTGGGCATCTTGCCGTGTTCCTCCGCAGCCGCCCTGGTGTGTCAAAAACCGCACACCGTCTATATTTGGAAAAACCCTTGGGGGTTGTTCACTGGGATCTTCTTGCGGAAGAGGCAACCTGCGCAGTTCTTCGACCGAGGCTCCCTGTTGATAGCGCTGTACCAACGTTTTTACCAGGTGTTGATACATCCCTGATTGCCCATAGCCGAGCGCCTTTTCGAAAGCCTGCTTGAGCACCTCAACATTGCGGTTCTCACAGAACACCAGCGGAAGGATGAGCCAATGGTTGGCCGTCCCCACCTGTCCGTCAGCGCGATGATAGCCCTGAAACGTACGGTGCGCCCAAGATTCAACATCGGGCGCCTTCCAATTCAGCCCCCCTTGCCTGCGTCCAAAACGTCGGACGGCGTGTTTAACATTGGTTGTGGTAAGAAGCCCTCCCCGGACAATGGGTTCAGCAGCTTTGCCTACGCGTACACCGTACATCTTAATGGCATCACCCGGAGCCAGTGCGTCTATGGCGAGCTTGTGCTTGGCCGGCACCCGCTTGGGCAACATGAAAACGGTGCCGTCGACCGTGATCTCCATCCCGTAAGGCAGATCATCCAAGGCAACAAGTACGTTATCCCTGGGATGTATTTTCAAGATGCGCATGGGATGAAGTAAAAAACCCGGCGCCAGTCACGTTCGACCGGGCCGGGTTGGGTTGGGTACTGTGGAGCTAAGGAGAGTCGAACTCCTGACCTCTTGAATGCCATTCAAGCGCTCTACCAACTGAGCTATAGCCCCAATTTTGGCAGGGCGGCTAAAATACGAACATCCATCGACCGATGTCAAATCAAGAGCATGTAAAGGCCGAGGGAGATGTCAGACGCGCTCAATGATGGTCGCATACCCCTGGCCAACACCCACACACATCGTGACGAGCGCATACCGTTTTTGCTGCCTGTGCAGTTCCAGCGCGGCCGTGTACATAATCCGCGTACCGGAGACGCCCAGCGGGTGCCCGATGGCGATGGCCCCACCATTGGGGTTGACGCGGGGATCATCGTCGGCGAGGCCCCATTCGCGAAGGCAGGCCAGACTCTGCGCGGCGAAGGCTTCGTTGAGTTCGATGAGGTCCATATCGGCCAGGGTGAGGCCGGCTTTGGCGAGGGCCTTGTTTGAGGCGGGTACCGGCCCAATGCCCATGATGCGAGGTTCTACCCCTACCACTGCCGAAGACACAATCCGGGCCAAGGGCTTCAGGTCAAAGGTTTTTACGGCCTTCTCGGAAGCGGCGAGAATAGCCGCAGCCCCATCATTTAACCCTGAGGCATTACCTGCCGTAACCGTCCCGCCATCCTCTGCCTTTTTGAAGGCCGGGCGCAGCTTCGCAAGGCCCTCCAACGTGGTGTAGGGTTTGATAAACTCATCCCGGTCAAACATCAACGGTTCCTGCTTGCGGCGCGGAATTTCAATAGATACAATTTCCTCGGCCAATCGCCCTGATTCCTGTGCCCGAGTTGCTTTCATCTGGGAGTGATAAGCAAACCGATCCTGGTCCTCCCGGCTGATCTGATACATTTCGGCCAGGTTTTCGGCGGTGGTGCCCATACCGTCGACGCCAAACAAGGCCCTCATCCGTGGGTTGACGAACCGCCAGCCGAAGCTGCTATCAAACATCTCGGCATCGCGACCGAAAGGTTTGGAAACCTTGGAGATCACCCACGGACCCCGCGTCATGTGTTCAACGCCCCCAGCAATAAATACTTCTCCATCGCCCGACTTGATGGCGCGGTTGGCCTGCACCACGGCAGACATCCCCGAAGAACAAAGCCGGTTGACTGTTTCTCCCGGTACCGACCACGGCAAACCAGCCAACAGCAAACACATTCGGGCTACGTTGCGGTTGTCCTCACCGGCCTGGTTGGCACAGCCCATAATCACATCGTCGTAGGCCTCTTTGGGCACATTGGGCTGTCGTTCCACCAGGGCCTTGAGAACATGTGCCCCCAGGTCGTCGGTGCGAATGGTCGAAAGGGTACCCCCGAATTTGCCGATGGGGGTGCGAATGCCGTCTATGATAAATGCGTCTTGAGCCATTAATTTTCAGTTTGTGTCGGGAGAATATTACGTATTGCGAAACGAGCCGACACGAGGGCATCGCTTGACTGATGCTAATAAGGCGACTAACGCAGTAAAGGGAAGCCGCGCTGATGTGGACGTGCTCCCTTACGCATTACGCAATACGTTCCGCCTAAACCGCCTCAACGGACGAGGCCAGCGGACGGAGCTTGCCGGGTGCTACGGCTTTGACCAAGGCGTGCGCCAGCGCTAAAGTCGGGTCGATGAGGGTGATGCCGCCGAGTTCGGATTCCGGCAAGGCCAACGGCAACTCGGTACAGCCAAGGATCACAGCCTCGGCTCCCTTACCGCGCATGTGATCCAGCGCATCCACCAACAGCCTCCGCGCCTGCTGGGTCACCGGATCGCTGAAGGCTTTGATGCCGTACGTTTTGCTGAAGATGGCTTCATTGACCAGCGCGTCTTGGACTTCGGTGCTCTGCTCAACCACGGTGAACCCGCCTGCGTGCAGGGCATTCGGAAATAACCGCCCCCGAAACGTGGCACTTGTGGAAAAGGCCCCGACCGCCTGCACAGCAGGCCGAATTTCCCGGATGTGGTCCAGGCTGGCATCAATAATGCTGATCACCTGGATGGTACTGCCCCGTGCGGCCAGCCGCGCCTGGAGTTCATGCCAGATGGGCAAACTGTGCGCCGTCACGCAGGGCATCCCGGCAACGGTCGCACCCATGCCTTCCAACTGGTCCAGAATTTCCGCGATGGGTAGGGCCGGGTTCAGTTCGGCACGACCGGTCAGGAAGGCACTCCGGTCCGGGACGGCACTGGGCATGGAGGCCAAGACCACGGGCAGGTGCTCTTGGTCCGTCTCGGCGACGGTCTGAGCATGAATTTTTTTGACCAAGTCGATGCCGGCGTATGGCCCCATCCCACCCACAACACCGATGATGTTTTTCGGAAGATGGCTCATGGGTGAACCTCAAACTGTTCGATACGGCGCTGGCCTTCAGCAAGATGCGTCAGGCGCAGGCGATGCACTTCGGAGGGCAAGAGGGGTTCCACATGCTCTGGCCATTCGATGATTGTCAGACCGGGGCCGTAGAAATACTCCTCGTAGCCGAATTCAAAAAACTCATCGACGGTTTTAATGCGGTAGGCATCCATGTGATACACCGGAAAGGACCCATCCGTGTATTCATTGACCAGCGTGAACGTCGGGCTGCTCACTTCAGCCTCCGCAATGCCCAGCGCAGTACAGATGCCTTTAACCAGTTGGGTTTTGCCGGCCCCCAACGCGCCATACAACGCCAGAATATCAGCGGGGTGCAAGTCTGCTGCCAAGCGTGCACCCAGGGCCTGGGTTTCTTCCGGCGAGGCCGTGACCTTCGGCAAGCGTACATCCCATGCCGTCTTCATCAGTCTTCTTCCAGGCGTTCGAGCATTTCGTTGACCGTGCAGATTTTTACACGGGGGCGGCCCTCCTTTTCGCCCCGCTCAAGCTCCAGGGTATCCAGCCGCTGCCACTCGTCGAAAGTCACAAAATGTACACCGCGCTCCAGCAACAACCCGTTGATGGCTTCTCGTGGAGGCAGGGGGTGATCCGGTAATTCAGCGACATCGTCCAACATGTGCCGTACGGTCTCATGGGCATCCGGCTTGTTCGTCCCTATAACCCCGGATGGCCCCCGTTTGGCCCATCCGACCACATATTCGTGGGGCCGCGGTGCACCCGTTGCCGGTTCGTAAATGCGCCCTTCCTTGTTGGGAATGACCCCCCGCTTGACTTCAAACGGAACGCCGGGCAAAGCCACGCCCCGGTAGCCAACGGAGCGGAGCACCATGTGCATGTCCAGCGTCTCGTATTCACCCGTACCGTAGGACTGGATGTAGCCGTCGTCCAACTGGCGCAGTTCATTCCGCTCAACCCGAAGGCCGGTGACCCCCCTGATCTCATCTCCCAGAATCTCGACGGGCGATTCCAAAAATCGCAAGTGGATCTGCCGGGGTTTTCCGGTGGGGCCTTTTTCCAAAAAACCCTGCAAGAGCTCAAGGCTCCGGCCAGCGGTTCGATGGCCTTCCAGGGCCGCTTCGCTGGCTGGGTCCAGTTCCAGGTCTTCGGCCCGTATGATGATATCTGCGTGTTCGAGTTCGCCGAATTCCTTGAGTTCAGGGTTGGTAAACTTGGCCTGCACCGGCCCCCGCCGACCAAACAGGTAAATGCGCTCCACATGGCTGGTAAGCAAATGCTCCAGCGCATGATCGGCAATATCGGTAACCGCCAATTCCTCCGTGGATTTGGCTAAAATACGAGCCACATCCATGGCCACATTGCCCACGCCGATGACGGCTACATTTTTCCCGGTCAGGTCCGGGTTGAGGTCGGCATAGTCTGGATGGCCGTTGTACCAACCTACAAACACCGTGGCCGGCATACTCCGAGGCAGGTGTTCGCCCGGAATGTGGAGCCGCCGATCCGATTGTGCCCCCACGGCATAGACCACCTGATCGTAATGCGCCAACAGATCCTCAGGGGACAGGTCGGTGCCGAAGTTGACATGGCCGAAATACTGCACCCGGGGATCCAGCGCGGTGCGTTCAAAAACCTTTCTGACGTTTTTTATTTTGGCGTGGTCCGGCGCAACCCCGTAACGCACCAATCCATACGGTGCGGGCATACGGTCGAAAATATCGACTTCAACGGCAAGCGGTTGCTTTTTACCTATGAGGGCGCCGGCGGCATAAAACCCGCTCGGTCCGGCCCCCACAATGGCCACCCGAAGTGGGCGTTCGACGGTTCCTATAGACATGGAAACAGGTTTGGAGATAGGTGATCCTTTGAACGGATCTAACTTAACCCGCCCCTTCTACAAATCCAATCTTTTTATGCCCGGCCAATGGCCCAATCTGGAAGGCATCAAGGGGTAAGGGTCAGCCGGTTTGCAGCCCCCATTCCTCGATTTCGGAAGGGGTCATATAGTGGATGTCCTCAAAACCGGCGGCTTCGAGGGTGTAGAAATAGAAATCGCGCCCTCGACTGCCCATCATCTCCGTGAAATACTGGATCTGGGTATTATGGTCCGGATGGTTCCGGGACACTTCAGACGCGCCTTTTCCGTCGATACAGCACCAGGCGTGTACCCCCACCATAGCCCCCTCTTCCAGGATGCGTGTTTGGCCTGCTACAAACAGGTCTACCCCACCTGAAGCAATCTGGCCTCCGGCGGGCACATGCGTCGTATACCCCGCCGCCCGTACGATCCGTCCGGTTTGGACGTTGACCTGGTCGTTGATTGAGCCGGGCACATCGGTCAGGACGATCGTCTTGACATCCGGGTGTTGTTGGTACAGATCAATCACCTGGTTATAGGTTTGGGTGCCCAGATCACCTTCCAGGTAGGCTTTCCCTTCTCGTACTTCCAATGTTGAACTACCGGCCGTCAGTTGGCTCTCGGTAATACGAAACTGGAAATCCTGGGTGTCATTTTCGTCTTGCACATTGACGAGGGTGCCCGAGATCGTAACGACGTCGCTCCCGGCCCCGTTTCCGGTTACGGTCCGGCTTAGACCTTCGCCAAAATAGGAGCGCCCAAAGAGGTTGGTGCCGACCACCTCGCCACTAGGGATAAAATCATCATCTAACCCAACAATTACTTGCTCAGAGTCGGGGCGGGCCTCAAGGGAGGCCACGATAAAAAAGGGCGTTAATTCAAAGGCAGATACCCTTACGCTTTGCCCGTCAAATGCGACCGTACTGGCTTCGATATTAATTTTTTGAAGGTTGTTCAGGTCAATGGTCGTCGGCGTTGGATCTTTGTCTTCAGGTCCGTTAGAATCGCAGGCTTGCAGGAATAAACCCATGATGAGCAGGGCCAGACAGGGCAAGCGAAACAGGTGTTGCGTATACATAATATGTACCTCTCGTTGTTTGTTGTCAGGTAAAAGGGAGCCGCCCCAAGGGCAGCCCGTAGATGTACTACATCACCTTGATCGGATTTCGAGAGGAAAAGTTGTTCAGAAAACGTCCGAGATCATGACTTCGGACGTGTTGACCCCTTTTGGGGGTGAGCCACGGGTGGGTTTAGCCGGGCTTCTTTGGGGCTTCATGCTACTTTTACGACATCTTGCGCAAATTCTTTGGGGGTCTTCCCTACGATGCGTTTGAAATGGGCATTGAAACTGGACTTTGACCCGAAGCCGGCTTCTAAGCCTACACCGGCCAGATCGAGATAGGTATGGCGGTTTTGCCGGATGAGGTGCTGGGCTTCCACCACGCGGTATTGGTTCACAAATCGAAAGAAGTTGGCTTTGGCCTTTTGGTTAATCACATAGGAAAGCTGCTTGGGATGAAGGTCCACTTGATCAGCCAGGAGAGAAAGAGACAAGGCCGGGTCGGTGTAGGGTTTTGCCGTGGTCATCACCTGTAAGAGCCGGGCATACAGGGTTTCGACCTCGGCAGGAGCCAGCAGAGGTTTTGAAGGCGGGGGAACTTCGGCCTCTTCAGATGCTACAGACTCGGCCTCGCGAGGCTGAAACACATAGGTCTGCCGCACCCCGGAGAGCGTGGTGATGTAAATGACCGCCGCATTGGCCAGGGTAAGGAGCAAGTAGAGGCCCTCTTCAAATTGATCAAACCCCACAAACCCGATCACCACCAGCACAGCGAGTCCGTAGAAACCAATCATGAGCAGGGCTACACCGCGTACCCAATTCAGGGTTTTGTTTTGCAGAAAGGAGAAATGTGCCTCGGCCTGTGCCCGGATGCGCCGCACCAAGCGCAAGATCCGAACCAAAAAGTAAACCGAAAAGGCAATTCCGGCAAAGACATACAAGAAATAGAAGCCGTCGAACCAAATGTTGTCTTGAAGGGCCTGTTTTCGGGCGGCGGGCAACAAAAAAAGCACCAGGCTCAATCCAAATTCGAGTACCCCAGGGAAATACAGCCGGTACTGCCCGGCATACGGCCTGAACAATCCAGAGATGTGTTCGGCGTACCGGTACAACAGCGGGGCCGAAAGGAAATAGAAATTGACCGGCATGAATAGCAAAACGGGGTAGGCTTCATTCCATCCCATATCATCTGCCAGCGCATTCAACAATTCCAGGCTACCCACAATCAAAAACAGCCCCAACAACCCCTGGGCGCGCCGCGCCTCCCCCGGCATGAGTAGAATCCATACCCCCACGACCAACCCCTGAATCAAGGCCAACACATCGATGAGATTGGACAGGGTCAAGTTTATACTCATCCCATCAAGCGTAAACCGTTTTACTCCTTCGACCACATCGTAAGGACCGGGAGGATCATTTCCTCCAGAGAGATGCCCCCGTGCTGCATCGTGTCCTTGTAGTGGTTGACGTAGTAGTTGTAGTTCGTCGGGTAGACGAAGTAATAATCTTCCTTAGCGATGAGGTACTGCGTCGTGATACTGTTGCCCGGAAGTCCATATTGGGCCGGGTCTTTGACGTGGACGGCATGCCGGGTGTCACACTTGAGGTTGCGCCCATATTTGTACCGCAGGCTCGTGGAGGTCTCCCGATCCCCGATCACCTTCGTCGGGTGCAGGCTCCGGATTACACCGTGATCTGTGGTCACCACAATGGTGCAGTCAATCTTGGCCAGTTCCTGAAAGGCCAGATACAGCCAGGAATGCTCGAACCAAGTGGCCGTCAAGGCACGGTAGGCTTTTTCGTCCGGGGCAATTTCCTTTAGAACGGCGGAATCGGACCGGCTGTGGGCCAAGTTATCGACGAAATTCACCACGATGGCTGTGAGGTCGTTTTCCTTGTACTTTTTCATCTGCTGGACAAAGCTGCGCCCCTCGCCAGCCTTCAGGATTTTTTCGTACTGCACCCGGTAATCCCGTAACCGCTTGCGCCGGAACAGGTCCTTCAGGTACTCTTCTTCGTGCCGGTTTCGGCTGTGCTCATCGTCCTCGGCAGAGCGCCAGTATTTGGGCCAGCGTTTGGCGATTTCCCCCGGTAACAATCCGCTAAAGATGGCATTGCGCGAAAACGGCGTGGCCGTAGGTAACAACCCATAGTGAAACTTCTTCTCCATCTCGAACATGGGGTGCAGGAACCGCTCGAAGGCCAACCATTGGTCGTACCGCATGCAGTCGATCAGAATAAAAAATACCGGGCGGCCCTCACCCATTTCGGGGATGACGTACTGAGGAATCACCTCATGGGAGAGCACCGGTCGGTCGGCACCTGGTGGATGACCGGAATCCCCGATCCAGCCGGGATAAACCGATTCGATGTAGCGCCCAAACTCGCGGTTGGCATCCCGCAACTGGTCCTCCAGCACCTGCCGAATGGCTTCATCGCCTTCGAGGTCAATGTCGTAATGGACCAGTTTTTGGTAGACTTCCACCCAATCCGCCGGTTGCATCGGGCCTGAGAGTTGCATACCGATTTCCCGGAAGGCACGGAGGTAATTTTGGGATACGTGCTCGTCCCGGATCCGTTTGCGATCCAGGAGGCGCTTGCACGTCAGGAGGATTTGCTTAGGGTGTACCGGCTTGATCAGGTAATCGCTGATCTGTGCGCCGATGGCACTTTCCATGATTTCCTCTTCCTCGCTCTTGGTTACCATTACGACCGGCGTGGCCGGGGTTTCCTGCTTGATTTCGGCGAGGGTTTCGATGCCGCCCATCCCCGGCATTTGTTCATCCAGAAACACGAGATCGAACCGTTCCTCCTGCACTTTGGCTACGGCATCCGGCCCATTGGTAACACGGGTGACGGTGTAGCCTTTGGTTTCCAGAAACAGGATATGGGATTCGAGCAGATCGATTTCATCGTCCACCCAGAGGATGTGCTGTGTTTGGGTCATCGTTTTTCGCGGGGTTTATCGGCATAGCCTGCCGCCGATGGTTTGCTTTCCTGTGGTATCGTCGACGATGTATCCAGATCCGGAAGGCAAGGGGGGTTGGGCAACGAAAATCGATGCAGATGAGGGTGACGGGGTTAGAAGGCCAGGCCGAGGCGTAGCATGTAAGCCCGGCTTTTATTTTCGCCCTCGGCATTGAGTTCCACGTCTCCGATCATCACGGTGTCTCCAGTGATGCCACTTATATCGAAGCTATACCGAAATTCCGGCATGAACGTGTAGCCGCCCAGGCTCACTTCCACGCCAAACCCGGCGTTTCCGGCCAGGTTGAAGGAGCGCAGGTCCAGGGCTTCTTTGATTTCCAGATCCACATCATCAGAGCGAAACCTGAGTTCCGGCCCGCCGAGAAAATACGGGGAGATCACAGGGGTAGCCATACGCAAGCGAACATCGATCGGTACGACGATGAAGTTTAGATCGAAGTTATCCTGAATCGCATCCAGGGCCGGGCTCAGACCGTCTTCGAAAAGCCGGCCTGCATGCAAGTAAAACACCCCTGGCCGAAGGGCCAGTGGGCCAGCACCCAGATCCACGAAAATTCCGGCATGCCACCCGCTCCTGTTGTCGTAGGTCGTCCGTGTGGAGCCCAGGTCAAGGTCGCTCAGGGTTGTGTAATTAAGACCGGCGGCTACGCCAAACCGAAGTTGTGCCTGTGCCGGTAGCGCCGTCATGCCACACAAAATGATTCCCAGAAGTATCTGTTTCATAGCAAAAATTGGTATGTGCTTGCAAAAGAACAGGATGAGATGCCTTCGCCTCAAGCCATTAAGGGTCTAGACACCTTCGATGTTCCGTTGAAAAGGAAGGCCCGCGCAACTTCATGCTTACTGAATGGTTTGACATGATCTCATTCACCTTATTCCATCAGCATCTATGAAAATTGGAATTACGTGCTACCCCACCTATGGGGGAAGCGGCGTGCTGGCAACCGAATTGGGCAAGGCCCTGGCTGCTCGTGGGCACGAAGTGCATTTCATCGCCTATGCGCTTCCGCAACGGCTCAACCACATTACGGAGCGGCTGTATTACCATGAGGTCAGCGTTAATTCCTATCCCCTCTTTGAGTATCCACCCTATTCCCTGGCCCTGACCAGCAAGATGGTCGATGTGGTCAAGTTCGAGAAGCTGGACCTGCTACATGTTCATTATGCCATTCCCCACGCAACCAGTGCCGTTCAGGCCCGGAGCATCCTGCAAGCAGAGGGCATTTTCATCCCCGTGGTGACAACGCTGCACGGCACCGATATTACCCTGGTCGGCCAGGATCCATCCTATGCACCGGTCGTGGTCTACTCCATCAACCTGTCCGATGGCGTATCGGCAGTATCCGATTACCTCCGCCGGGAAACCTATCACCATTTCGACATCAAAAATGAGATCGAAGTCATCCCCAACTTCGTCGATACGACGCGGTTCAAACGGCAAAACAAAAACCATTTTAAACAGGCGCTGTGTCCGAACGGGGAAAAGGTGATTGTCCATGTGTCAAACTTCCGGGCGGTCAAGCGGGCACAGGATGTGGTACGCGTTTTTGCCCGGCTCCGGGCGCAAGGACTGGCCGTGAAGCTCCTGCTGGTCGGCGACGGACCAGACCGCGTGCCGACGGAACATCTGTGCCGCGAACTGGGCGTCTGCCAGGATATCCGCTTTCTCGGCAAACAGGAACCGGTGGAAGAAATCCTCTCCATCGCCGATGTTTTCCTGATGCCCAGCGGCTCCGAAACCTTCGGCCTGGCAGCGCTGGAAGCCATGGCCTGCGAGGTGCCTGTGGTCTCAACCAACATTGGCGGCTTACCAGAACTCAACATTGACGACGAAACCGGCTACCTGTGCGACCTTGGAGACATCGATGCCCTCACCCAGTGCACCCAACGCATCGTGACGGATGAGGCCTTACATACGCGGCTGGCCGCCGCCGCCCGCAAACGGGCCATGACCCTGTTCGACATTCAGGAAATCGTCCCCCAATATGAAGCCCACTACAAGCGGGTGATTGAACATGCCCTGCGTGCTCCTGCCGCTTAATCCTGCTTCTGATTATGGCCCAACGCATCCGACACCTCATCAGCCGAAAAAAGGACATTTACCCCATCGACGACCTCTTCCGGGGGTATCTGGAAAAGTACAACCGCATGTTCAACCACGGCATCCAGTACGAAGACCTGGGCCGGTATGACGAGGCCGTGCCCCTGTACGACGAACTGGGCAATGATACGCTCTGGTCTACCGTCTTTTATGCCCACAACGAAATGAAGGAAATCCACGACCTCCTTCGGCTCAACTACGCCATCCTGAAGGCGGACGGGGAAGTGTCTGTGATGGAGCACCTGTACATCGACCGGGTTGACCTGTGCAATTACGGCAACACCCTGCCCTTTCGGATACGGATCGTGAACCGGCTCAATGACAACCACGACTATTTCTACGTCAAGCGGGTCGATGCCAACCGGATTTACGGGCTGGAACTGGAACACATTCTCTCCCCCAACCGGATCAATTACAACATCCACGGCAATACCCTCGTCGAAGACCACATCATCGGCATCCCCGCCGAGGTGTTCATGCGGGATTACGTCCCGCGCAGCCGGTTTGATCAGGTCCGGCTGGCAAAGGAGTTTGTCAAGTTTAACGAACGGTGCTTCGTGCGACTCTTGGGAGACATGCACTCGGGCAACTTTGTGGTGGACATCTCTCGGGACTTCGAAAAATGGCAATACCGGCTCCGGCCCATCGACTTTGACCAGCAATCACACCACTGGCGGAAACAGGTCTACATGCCACAGTATTTCACCCAGAACAACCCCTTTGTTTTTCTGGGCATGAAGCACATGACCCCGGCATCAGTCCTGCAATACCAGAAAGAAGAACGGGCGCTGATCGCCAACCGCCTGCGGGTGTCCCGCCTGCGCTTCGAGGCCCTGATGCACGTCATGCGGGAAGATGTGATCTCCAAACCTGACCATGTGGCCCGCCTCCGCAAAAACCTGGCCGATCATTATAAAAATGATGCCTTCGACGAATGCCGAACCATGGGTGACATCGTCTATACCTCACTCAGCCTCCTGCTGGAACGCCCCGAGCCAATCCCGGCCTTATAAACGGCCCGTCCGGTACCTGTATCCCTTGAAACGAATCAACCATGTACGGCACCTATACGCGGAACCTCCATTTTTTCACGCGCTTCGTTCCGGGAGATGTCGTATCTTTCGGAAGCGCTTCCGGTCCTGATTTTCGGGTTTTCGCTTTTTAGGAACCACTTTTACTTTATTTATGTAAACAAGGCGTTAACATGTGATCCCCTTACAAAATTAAATTTTTTCACCTTATTCCAATTAAAACCTCCTGATCCTATGCATTACAAAATCTGGTTCAACGGCTCACTCGTTCCTTATGAAGATGCGACGGTTCACGTCTTAACCCATGCACTTCATTACGGCACTTCTGTTTTTGAAGGCATTCGGTGCTACCATACCGATAAAGGATCTGGGGTCTTTCGGTTGCAAGAGCACATGCGCCGGTTGATCGACTCGGCCAAAATCTACCGGATGGAACTGCCCTACACGCTTGACGAACTTCAGCAAGCCGCTGTGGATACCATATCGGCCAGTGGGCTTCAGGCTTGCTACATTCGCCCCCTGGTTTTCCGGGGCTCCGGTGGTATGGGTGTAAACCCGCTGAAAAATAAGATCGAAACCGTCATCGCGGTCTGGGAATGGGGCGCTTACCTCGGGGAAGAAGCCCTCGCTGAAGGGGTGGACGTACAAGTGGCGTCCTGGAGCCGCATGGCCCCAAATACGTTCCCGGCCATGGCCAAGGCAGGAGGTAACTACCTCAATGCCGGGCTGGTGAAGATGGATGCCATCCTGAATGGCTTCACGGAAGGCATTATGCTGAGCAAGGATGGCTTTGTGGCCGAAGGCAGCGGCGAAAACCTCTTCCTGATCCGGGACAACACCCTCTACACGGCCCCGACGAGCCTGTCCATCCTGCCCGGCATCACCCGGGATGCCATTATTACCCTGGCACGCGACATGGGGTATTCGATAGAGGAAAAACAGATCCCGCGTGAAGCCCTCTACATCGCCGACGAACTCTTCTTCACCGGCACCGCCGCCGAAGTTACCCCAATCCGACGCGTCGATCATCACACCATCGGCAGTGGCCGACGCGGCCCCATCACGGAGAAGCTCCAAAATGCCTTCTTCGATGTGGTCCACCACGGTAACGACCCACATGGCTGGCTAACGTGGGTGCCAGCTCCGGCTGAGGTAAAACAGGAAGTCGTCGGGTAACGCGACTCTGGTTTCGTTAATCGATATGCTTCTTGTATTGCGTATTGCGTTAAGGAAATGACCCTTACGCATTACGCAATACCTTTCAATCCACAATAATCGTGCTCTCTCCCGTACGATAAGCCTCGTGTAAGGCACGGCCGGCAGCAATCTGGAGATCGGTGGGTTCCTGGTGCTTTTCCTGCAGCATGGCTACGCCGATCATCAAATCACCGTCCAGAATGGGGTCGGGTTCCTTGAAGGCATCCAGGGCCGTAGAAATCCATTCCTGTACCTCGGGCACATCTGCATAGTGGAAAATGCCGAATCCGAGTTGGCCGAAGTGTTCGATCCGCCCGTTGGTGATGGTGCGTGCGAGGCGGCTGCGGAGTTGTTGCTCGACCAAGGTCAGGGCCTCTTTGCCCTTGCGGATGATGGTTTCCCCTTCATCCAGGAAAACCAATGCCAACCCAAGCGGATAGCCTTGCCGCCGTGCCTCTGTCATTTCTTCCCCGATGATCTGGCGTACCGACTGCTTCCGAATGGGCACCAGCCTCGGGTTCCAGCGCATGATTTTGGCACCGTGGTGAAGGTCGAGCATAAACCCAAGCAGGTAGGCCGCCTCTTTGGCAACAAAGCGCTCATCATCGCTGAATTCCTCGGCCCCCTTGAGCCGGTCGCAGAGCAGAAATCCGGCCATGTCCCCGGCCAGTTTTACCGGAGAAATTAGTACTTCGCCGACCGGCACGGATGTAGCATAGTGGGTCAGTTCCTCTTCGCCCACGTCCTCACCAACCTGCAATACATAGGTTCTTGGCTCCAGATCACTCAAAAAGTGATGCGCAAATTTAAAGGTACGGCTCTGGTCTATGAATTCGGAATCGCTGATGGCCGCTTCAACCCGGTAGGTCGACGCCTCCTGATCCACCATCATCATCACGACGGAGTGGGCATTCAGTGTAACCTTGAGGGCCTCAAGCTGGGCCTTGATGGCATTGGACACCAATGCAGCTTCGGCCTCGGAAGGCTCCTCATCGACCATTGTTGCGGCATCCGGTTGGTCTGCCTTTTTCGATACAGCCTCTTTTTCACGAGGCGCAATCAATCCCTCGGGTTTGGCTACAAATTCAGCAAATGATTGAGCAGGGACTTCGGTTTTTTCTTCTTTAACCGGTGGCTTGGCAGCAACAGGTTGCTTTCCTGCCGGGGGCAGGTCATATTCTTCCAGTGGTGAGACACGGGGCGGCATGGGGCCAGCCTTGACAGGCGCAGAAGAGGTGGTCGCGTCTTTCCTCGGCGTATCTTTTTTCGGGAGCGGCGGGGTCTTGACCTCGGGCGCAACCGGAGGAGGTGCCTTTGAAAAGGTCTCCTTCTTGACGTCTGCGGGCAGCGCCGGGGCCGACCAACCTATGACGTCTTCTTCACTGCGGCGGGTTTTGGGCCGCACTTCCAAAATTCCGTGCGCACGTAGATCATCTGAGGTTTGGGGCGGCACCTCTGAGCGAGATCGCCGGGGATCACCCACCGGTTTACGCGCCTGCATCAACAGGATCACACCTGCAACAACCAAAAGCACCCCGGCAATCAAATACATCCACGTCCATCCAAAGAGTACGGCAAGAACGGCGGCGACGAAGGCCAACCCTACAAATAAAAATCGATTCATAATCGGTAATGAACTTCCTTAAAAATCGCACAGGGATCGGGTCCCTTTGCCCTCACAGGTGGGAAGAATCTTTTTGTGCGCTAATGGAGTAACGGATGGCCGGGTATGGCATCCTAATGTGTGTTTACACCTGGACGTATCCCGTTTCTGGAGCGATGTAACGCCGCATACTAAGATACACCCTACACCCTCCTTCATCAACAACTTGTTACCGTCAATGGATACTTATTACAAGCCAGAGCACCTGCCTAAGTTTGGAGAAATCTCTGAAGGCAACCCTGAACTCGGGCGTGCTTTCTTCTCCTATTACAATAAGGTATTCGAGGACGGGGCCTTAACCGCACGCGAAAAAGCCTTGATTGCACTAGCTGTTGCCCATACCGTACAATGCCCTTATTGTATCGATGCCTACACCAGTGCCTGCCTCGAAAAAGGATCAGACCTCGAAGAAATGACCGAGGCTGTTCATGTGGCAACCGCTATCCGAGGTGGGGCTTCTTTGGTCCACGGTGTCCAGATGATGGAACATGCCCGCAAGATGATGATGTAACCCTGCCCCCTTTTCCTCTACCCTTATACACATGCCTCAGACGGATTTTATCGACCTTCAGGTACTGAGTGATGAGCTCGTCCTGGCCTCTACCGAAGCCGGTCCGAAAGGAACCACCAGTCTGCACGCCCGTCGCCTGCCTCTGGCCGCGCCCGAATTTCAACTTCAGGCCCTGGATACCGTCCGCCTCAATGGTACCTCTCGTGCCCCCGGTCACTTTCATCAAGACCTGAAAGATGCCGGTTGGCCGGTCTTGCAGCCAGCCCGGTTGGAAATCTTCCAGATTAACCTGGGCAAACTGTGTAACATGACCTGCCGCCATTGCCACGTCGACTCCGGACCGGACCGGGTACACGAGAACATGAGCCAGGAAACCGTCGAGGCTTGCATTCGGGCCATAGACATCTCCGGTGCCCACACCATAGACCTGACGGGTGGCGCACCAGAACTCAATCCCAACTTTGAGTACCTAGTCAACACTTGCGTCGAGCACGGCAAACACGTCATTGACCGCTGCAACCTGACCATCCTGATGGTCCCCCGGTACAAGCACCTTCCAGCATGGCTGGCCGAACGCAACGTAGAAATCGTCTGCTCATTACCCCATTACCGCAAACGCAACACGGATATCCAGCGGGGCAAAGGCACCTACGAAAAATCCATCAAAGCCATCCGACGGCTCAATGAAGCCGGATACGGCCAAGGAGACCCCAACCGGATACTCACGTTGGTCACCAACCCGGTCGGTGCGTTTCTCTCTGGAGACCAGGGCACCATGGAAGCCGAATGGAAGGCCGCGCTGGCCCGCAACCACGGCATTTCCTTCGACCGCCTGATCGCCATCAACAACATGCCCATCTCCCGGTATCTGGAATGGCTGCTGGAATCCGGCAACCTGGAGGCCTACATGGAACGCCTCGTCAACGCCTTCAACCCCGCCACCATCGCCGGGCTGATGTGCCGAAACACCCTCTCCGTCTCCTGGGATGGCCGCCTCTTTGATTGCGACTTCAACCAGATGCTCGAAATTGAGGCCCGTCTTCCCGATGGCTCTGTACCTCACGTTGCCGATTTTAACCTCGATATGCTGGCCCAACGTACCATCCAAACCGCACGTCATTGCTACGGATGTACAGCCGGTTCCGGAAGTAGCTGTGGCGGCGCCATCGCCTGATCAATTTCAACCGCCAAACCCCAAAACGTACCCATAGGACCCGACCAAACATCGTTGTCCACGCTGTGGATAACGATGTGTATGAATGGGGTTGAATCCGGGGAAAACCCAAGGGCCCCTATCCAATTGCGGATAACTCACCCGCCATCCACATTCTTTCCTTAAGTAATCCACATCGCACTTTCCGTGCATAACCTGATCTTGGACTAATACCAATTGTGGACAAGTCAAATTCTATTTTCTCAAAAAGAAATGTGGATTAGCGTGTAAATGTGAATTACTATATTCAAGATGAATTAAATCCTTATTTCACTGACCTTATAATTCAATCCAAATGTTGATAACTTGGGGGTAAAACCGCTTGATCTATACACATTATGTACGCGTTCCCTTGGTAAATCGCGCCATCCACATTTGCACAGCCCTACTACTACTATGCTCTTTTAAAATATTTTTTCTATTTAGCTTTTAAAAATAAAAGGATGTGGGTAAAGAGAATTGGTACACGTAGATGTATCAATAAAATTGATCTAAAATAGTATACCAATTTACCTCCATTCTACTTGGTGTATTTGGTAGCCATCGGTACGCAGCCATATTGCTCCTGCTGATTGGGTTTGGAAGATACGTCGGTTTTGTGCTGCCCATCGCCTGAGAATTTCCGCGTTCGGCAGTCCGTACTTGTTACGTGCCGCAACACTTACAACGGCAAGGCCAAAGACGTTGTGGGTTGTGCGATTGACCAGGTCTGGGGTGCTGCTCGTGTTGGAACCATGGTGCCCCACCTTCACCACGTCGCTCCGTAGCAATTCAGGAGGGTATCTTTCCACTAATTCGGTTTCTGCAGCTTGTTCGGCATCTCCCATAAACAGAAGCGCCGTTTGTCCGTATTGAATGCGCAATACAACGGATGCATCGTTTGGATCGGTTTCTGGCGGGAGGTCAGGAAATGGGTAAAGGATTTGAATCTGTACCGAGGGGTCCATCTGCAAGGTGTCTCCTGCGGTTACCGAGTGTACCTTGATGCTCAGGCTATCGGCCAGGTGGTACACCTCCCGGTATAAGCTGCTGTCATAGCTTTGCCCGTTGTCTATGATGCGCCCGACATCCACGTGGCGTAGCAAAGCTGGCACGCCCCCGATGTGGTCTGAATGTGGGTGGGAGAGGACGATGGCATCCAGATGATCGATGTTGTACCGTTTGAGGTGCGGGAGCACCGTGCGGCTGCCCTGATCGCTGTATAACCCCATGCCTCCTGCATCAATCAGTAGTGTTTTTCGGTTGGGGAGCATCACGAGTGCGGCATCCCCTTGCCCAACATCGAAAAAGACAACCTCCAGTCCGGGCGCATACAAACCCTGTGCAAGCAAAACCCAGAGACCCAACACCGGGATGGTGAGGGTGCCCGACACCATCTTCCATCGGATTCGGGGCATGGGCCAGCTTGCCAGGGTCACTAAACCGAGCACAAGGCTCAATAGCTTCCATCCCTCTCGAATGTACCCTTGTTGAACCATCCAGGATGCTCCCGTTGCGCCGGTTTGTGCGATGTGCAGGAGGAGCGTTGTGCAGGTAGCTGCAGCACCCCCCCAGGCCTCGGCCAGGGGGGTACACCAGCCGTGGGTAGCCACGGTCAGCAAGCCACTACAGAGTAAGCCACCGGATAACGGAATGGCAGCGAGGTTCAGGAGCAGTCCAGCCCACGCCACTTGCCCAAACCAGTAGAGCAAGGCCGGCATCGTTGCCAGAGTAGCAGACAGAGAAACCAGTACAGATTCGGTGGTCCATTTCAGCAAAGGCCGCCTCAGGAGGACTTCAGGACACCAGTCACGGAGAACCGGATATACCTTCAAAAGACCAAAGACAGCCGAAAACGATAGTTGAAAGCCGGGGTCAAATAAAAACGTGGGCCTTGCCATGAGCAGTACCCAGCCAGCCAGCCCGAGCGCATTGAGTGCGTTTGTGCTGCGGCGCAGGGGCGGGCCAGCCACAAATACGGCCGCCATCACACCGGCTCGAACCGCCGAGGCTGGTGCCCCCGTCAGGAGGATATACAATCCCAGTAATCCCAACGTCAGCGTGGCCCGTGTGATTTCCACCGTGTGCCATAGCAGCCCCATGCGCAACAACATAGGGCGTATAAGCCGATAGACCAGCATCCCGACCAGAAACACGTGTAACCCTGATATGGCCAGCAGATGAATCAACCCGGTTTGGCTAAACCACGACCGGGTTTCGGCAGACAGGCCGGTGCGATCTCCGAGGAGTAAGGCCAGCAATAAAGGATGGGTATTCGGTTGGGGCAATCGTTCAGCAATGGCTTCCCGTACATACCCTCGGACCCTCTCAAGGAGGCGTTCATATAGCCGCAGGTCATGGCCTAAAACCAGTATGTCTTCAGGTTCATATACCGAGAGGGCACCATATAGGCCCTTGCGTTTGAGGTAGGCCCCGTAGTCAAAGTCGGCCGGATTCCTTCGAGGGCCGGCCAGCCGAAGCCGACCTGTTGCTTGAAGAAGGTCGCCGCGCCTCAGAGAGAGGGCAGCGTACACCCGAATCCGCAGGTTGCCCTGGGTGGTGCGGGACTGATCGGGGAGGTGAAGGGTGGAAACCGCTACCTCAAATGTGGTGTGTTCCGGTTGTATGACCGGGGGGGCGGCAATACGCCCCTCCAGTGTGATGGTGCTTTCGTTTAATCCAAGGGCGGGGATTATGTGGTAGAAATGGGATGGAGGCAGGGTCACAAACGTGCTGTACCGAAGCCCCCCCGTGGTCATCATTAACAGTCCAGCTGTGGCCGTGTAAAGCAAAGGGTAAGGAGAGATGAACCTTCGTCTACCGCGCTGCAGAAATACCACAACCGCTGTTGCCGTCCCGCCGACCCCTAGACTCCACCAGATGACTGGAATGCGCCACAGGGCCGCCAGGGCACAGCCCACGGCAAATAACCCGCCCATGATGAAGGTCGGGTGAGACCGAAAAGGAGAGGTCGGCATGATGGAGGGGGCTTACTGGATATAGACCCCTGGAACACCTGTCACATAACCGGGCGAAAAAAGAATTCGTATTTTATCTACACGGGATTATGTATCTTCAAATCTCAGGCCCCGTTTACCGACCAATACTGCTCGTTTTCAGCATGAATAGAAGACGCGATGCGCGTGAGCGTGTACTTCAGGCCCTCTATGCGCATGAACTGGGGGGAGGCGATGTTGACCACGTGATCAAGACGCTTATTCGGCCCAAGCTGAAGGATTACGCTGTTGCGTTGGATTTTGCCATTCGTCTGCTGGCCCGCACCTTGGATCATGGAGAAGAAGCCAATCGCTACATCGCCGAACATGCTAAAAACTGGGCCGTTGGGCGGATCGCAGTCATCGACCGTATTCTGCTGCGCATGGCCATCGTCGAGTTTTTGCACTTCGAGGATATTCCACCCAAGGTTTCGATCAACGAGTCGATCGAAATCGCCAAGCGGTTCAGCACAGCACAGAGTGGTAAATTTATCAATGGTATTCTGGATGCTGTGCTCGAAGACCTGAAAAAAGAAGATTCCCTGCGGAAAACAGGTCGAGGCCTAGTTGGGATGCAACCTGCCTCAGAAGGCACACCACCCGTTGAGGTAACCGAGGTCGAATAGGGAGCCGAACACCACCAAATTTGTAGATTAGCACGTCCAATAGGCGGGGTTCTATGGGCTTATTTGCGATAGGAGATATACACGGTTGCGCAAAAACGCTGGCTGCTCTCCTGGATCGCCTTGCGCCCACCCCGGATGATCATCTCGTTTTTATCGGCGATTATATTGACCGAGGCCCGGATTCCAAAAACGTCATTGACCAATTACTGGACCTGCAAACCCGGTGCCAGTGTACGTTTCTACGGGGCAATCATGAGATTATGATGTTGGACTACATCGAGAACAATGAACTCACCCTGTGGCGGATCAATGGAGGCGGTTCCACGCTCGACAGCTATACCACGGTAGGAGAGGTCCACATCAGCGAGGTCCACAAGAATTTTATTCGCAATACATTGCTGTACCACGATGATCCCGATTTCTTTTTTGTCCACGCTGGCATTAAAGCAGACCTCACCATCACCGAAAACCTGGACCGGTTTTCAGAGGAGGTTTTTCTCTGGGAACGTAGCCATCTGAAAGCCACCGCATTCGTCTGGGAAAAACCGGTGGTCTGTGGACACACCCCCCAGCGCCGTCCCATCAACAAACCCGAACTCATCTGCATCGACACCGGCTGCGTGTACAATGCCTACCCTGGCTACGGCTATCTGACTGCCGTGCGTCTGCCGGAACGTGAGTTTATCCCCGTCTACTACTGCGAATAACGCCATTCTTCACGCGGTACCTCCGCTGATCCGAAACCCACGTCCGGCCCGTGCATTTGAGCGTATTAAAAACCTTCAGGTTCACGAAAGTAAATGCGTATTGCGTAAGGGTTGTCCCCCTGATCAAGGAAATCAACCCTTACGCAATACGCATTACGTTTTTAGCACAACTTATCTGAATATTGTAAACATCTTTATATCATGGCTTTACGATGTGGTATTGTGGGGCTTCCCAACGTGGGGAAGTCCACCCTGTTTAATGCGTTGAGCAATGCCGGGGCTGAGTCGGCCAATTATCCTTTTTGTACCATTGAACCCAATGTGGGCGTTGTCGAAGTGCCCGATCCTCGGCTTCCTCAACTTGCCGGTTGGGCCAAATCCAAGAAGATGGTTCCGGCAACCATTGAGTTCGTGGACATCGCCGGATTGGTTGCTGGCGCTTCAAAAGGGGAGGGGCTGGGCAATCAGTTTTTGTCCCACATTCGGGAAGTGGATGCCATCATTCATGTGGTGCGGTGTTTTGAGGATGAAAACATCGCCCACGTTTCCGGCACCATCAGTCCCGAACAAGACATCGAGATCATCCATACCGAGTTGCTGCTCAAGGATATGGAAACCCTTGAACGGCGCATCGAACGGGCCGAGAAGGCCGCCAAATCAGGAGACAAGTCCGTTCAGGTTACGCTGGATTGGTACCGAACCCTCCTCGGCCATCTGAGTGATGGACAACCGGCCCGTTCCTTTCCACTCAGCGGTGAAGGACCTACCCGCATGAAGGATCTTTTCCTGCTCACGTTCAAGCCGGTACTGTATGCGGCCAACGTCTCAGAGGATGATTTACCCGACGGCAATGCCTACGTAGAGCAGGTGCGCCAAATTGCCGCCGCAGAAGGTGCAACCGTAGAGCTGTTCTGTGCCGAATTTGAGGCCCAACTGGCCGAACTGGATGAGGAAGACCGGCTGGAATTTATGCAAGGAGCCGGCTTGGAGCAGCCAGGCTTGCACCGGCTGATCCGGGCTGCTTACCAGCTATTGGGGTTGATTACCTATTTCACGGCTGGTCCGAAGGAAGCCCGAGCCTGGACCATCCTAAAAAGCACCAAGGCCCCCGGTGCGGCCGGGATAATCCATAGCGATTTTGAACGCGGGTTTATCCGGGCCGAGACGATCAAGTTTGAGGCCTACAAAACACACGGATCGGAAGCGGCAGCGCGTGAGGCCGGTGCCATGCGGTCGGAAGGGAAGGAGTACGTGGTTGAGGATGGGGACGTGATCCTTTTCCGGTTTAACGTCTAATGCGTTTTACCGGTGGAGCCGACCGAAGGTGAGGGTGATGGTGGGGGTGCCGAAGAAGCGCTGGCTGTCTTTGACGCGTGGTTCGAGTAGGGAGATGTCGCTGAAGAAGTAGGTAAACGTGTACCCAAATCGGATGCCTTGTGTCACTTTCCGGCTCAAGCCGAAGTTGGCCCCGATGGCAATGGTACCCCCTACACCCATACGCAATTCCCCTTTCGGAAACGCACTGATCACATCGAAAGACCGTTCGTTGTTTTCACGCACCTGGTTTTCATTCAGGTCGTTGTAGTACGGGGCCAGCCAACCGAGCGTTGGGCCAACAGAAGCCTGGGCGAAGGGCCGGAAGTTTTCCTTGATGGCATCGGAGAAGAGTCGTTTTTGGACGCCTACCAGAATCGGAATGGTGTGTAAGTAGTTTTGTTTATTGGGAATAATGCTTTCCCCAAAGAAGCCAAAGAACCGTTGCTCACGCTCATCTTTTAGGCCAATGATCGAAAACTCGGCAATGAGCGAGCTGGTCATGGACAGTTCGCGCTGCCAGTAGCCCCCGAGGCCAAAGCCGCTGTTGGTCAGGGCAATATGCAGGCCGATGCCGTTGCCATACGGGTTGATGCGTTCTTTCTTCACAGCCGACGTTGGTGTGTCTTGCGCCACAGCAAAGCCTGACATCCCCAGTATCAGTCCCAGGATCATCCCAAAACGGAAACGAGCGGTGTTCATCATGGTGTCTTCGGTTTTTTTTGTTGAAAACGGCTCCCCGTAAACTTTGTTCTGTATCCCTATGTCCTGTTACGCCGTTTTGGCCCATTCGATCTTGTCGAAATGCACAAGATCAACGACAAGCGGCGTAACATCAGTTACTATTTGTTCGTTACATTAGCCGAAGGAAACGTAGGGAGGGTAACGCAACAGCTGAATTTATTGCCCCTGAGGCCGGAGCAACACGACCCAAAATGAGTTCACGCAACCCGATTACCATTCGTTTCAAAATTCTAGGTCTATAAACCATTGGACTATCGTCTCCTCATCGCCCGCCGGTACTTGCTCAGTTCGAGAAAGGTCTCCTTGATCTCGATCATTACAGGCATCTCGATTGCCGGCATCACGGTGGGGGTGGCGGCACTGGTGGTGGTGCTTTCCGTAATGAACGGGTTTTTCGAGTTGGTGCGAGATATGTTGATCTCCTTCGATCCCCACGTTCGCATCGTATCGGTTGAGGGCGGTTTTCGCGATGCAGATAGTCTGATTACAGCGGTGAACCAAGCCCCGCATGTGGTTTCGGCCACGGCATACGTCGAAGGCAAAGCCCTCCTGACCCACAACAGTAGCAGCGATATAAACAAGGTGGTGGTCGTTCGCGGCATTGACCTGGCCACCCAGGATGAAGTGAATGGCCTCTCGGAACGCATCACGTATGGCACCTTTGACCTGGAACGGCGGCAGCGCAGACCCGGCATTGTGGTCGGCGCGGCCCTGGCCGACCGCCTCGGGCTGTTTCCGGGGAGCGACCTCAAATCGACCAGTACCCTGTCTTTGCTCTCCACCGCAGGCATCGAGCGTATGCTCACACAAGTGGTTGGATTTCCCCCTTTTACCCTGTTTGAGGTACGTGGCTTGTATAGCATGGAGTCCGTCTACGATGAAAATTACGTCTTCGTCTCCTTGAAGGAAGCCCAACGGCTGTTTCGGCTGCGGGATCGGGTAACCGGCATTGAATTGCGGTTGGACGATCTGGAGCAGGCAGCATCGGTCAAGGAGACCTTGCAGCAGCAGTTGCCGGCTGCGCAATTTGAGGTTCTCACGTGGTACGATATTCAGAAAACCCTCTACGATGTGATGCGGCTGGAAAAATGGGGGGCCTCACTGATTCTCATTCTCGTCATTGTGGTAGCCGCGTTTAACATCGTGGGGGCGCTGACCATGATTGTGATCGAAAAGCGGCGGGATCTGGCCGTTTTACAGGCCATGGGGGTATCCCGAAACAACATCCATCGTATTTTTATGACCGAAGGGGTGTTGATTGCAACCCTGGGGTCTTTGATTGGTCTGGGGTTGGGCCTTGGGTTGGTGTATCTGCAGCATCAGCTTGAACTGATTTCCATCGTCGGATCGGATGCTTTCATCATTGACGCCTATCCGGTGTCTGTGCAGGTTGGAGACCTGTTGGTGATCGTAGGGGCCGTGTTTGCGCTTTGTTTGCTGGCTGCGGCTTACCCTGCGTGGCGGGCCTCGTCCATTGCGCCTGCTCAGGCGGTCCGGAACGAGTAGTGCAGAGGAGGTGTCCCGGAGGAACGGAGGGATAGATCCCGCGTGCGTTCATATATGTAGTGGGTGTCTGATTTTTGTGAAACCCTGCCGTGAACGAGACATTCTACGGGGGTGAGGGTTTAGGTACTTGATTCTGGTAGATTCATTTTTGTATTTTAAAAGGCTATGCTACAATGCACTATACAGACATGGAAGTGCGCCATTTATAGCGGGTAGCAGACCATTTTGACGCGAAAGACCAATGGCACGGAAAGACCAGCTTACGGGCCGTGGCCCCCGGACGGGCAACCACGTCTCGAAAGCCCACAACAAGGTGAAGCGCCGCTTTAACCTCAACCTGCAAAAGAAACGGTTCTATCTTCCGGATGAGGATCGGTGGGTGACGTTACGGGTATCGGCCAAGACCATCAAAACCATTGACAAAAAAGGCATCAGCGCTGTTCTGGCGGAAGCTCGGAAGCAGGGCATAAACATCTAAGGTTATGGCTAAAGGAAAAGATGTGCGCCTAAAGGTTACTCTGGAGTGTACGGAAGCCCCCGGCACCTCGCGGTATTCGACCATGAAAAACCGGCGCAATACCCCGGATCGGTTGGAACTCCGTAAATATAATCCGGTACTCCGCAAGCACACTGTCCACAAGGAAATCAAGTAGGCTACACCCTGTCAGGTGTTGTACTTTGGACTCATCGTATCGTGAGGGTTGACCCATGGCAAAGAAAGTCAGTAAGAATCAACGGACCGACCGGGGTAAAAACCGGCAGGATGTCAAAATGGCCAAATTGGTCATTTCACAACGTAAGCGCAACGGCAAGTTCAGCTATCGGACCCAGATGGTGAATCTGGAGAACGTCGAAGCCGAACTCAAGGCTGCACAGTCTTAATGCCGATGTTCCCCGGGGTGTAGCGCAGCCCGGTTAGCGCGTCTGCTTTGGGAGCAGAAGGTCGCAGGTTCGAATCCTGCCACCCCGACCACTGGACGTGTTCGCGTCCCCGTTCTTTTTATGCTGCGCCCGTAGCTCAACTGGATAGAGCAGCGGACTTCTACAACGGCATGCCTGCCCCATGCGGCAACCCATGCCTGTGGGCCGCTGTCGAGAAATCTACAGCGTGTAAGTGGTCAAATTCGGGGAAACCTTCGAGGCGGTATCGCCTACGGCAATCCCGAGCCAAGCCCCATCGACCGGTGGGGAAGGTGTAGAGACTAGACGGCCACCACCTACCTCCGTTCAGGATATGGTGAAGGGATAGTCCGGGGAGTTGGGAAACCAACACAAACCTGAATCCGCAGGTTGCAGGTTCGAGCCCTGCCGGGCGTGCAAGTATTGGTGACGTGGCCGAGTGGTTAGGCAGAGGTCTGCAAAACCTCGTACGGCGGTTCGAATCCGCCCGTCACCTCCAGGCACCTGTTTCAGGTGCCAAGCGCCGTAGGCCCTGGGCTTACCGGCGCTTTTTTTATGTGGCGCTTGTTATTCAGGTGATTGTGATGAAACAGTTCTTGTTTTTTTTGACCTTATCGGCCCTGCTCCTCTTTTTTGCCACCCCTGATTTTGCCTACGCGCAGGCCGTGCGGGTTGATACCACAAAGGTGTACGACCTGGAATCGGTGGTGGTCACCGCTGACCGTTCCCGGAGCGTTCTCTCGGCTTCTACCGCCTCGGTTTCGGTGTTGCAAACCCGTGAACTCCAGCGGCTACCGGCCCTCGGCATCAAGGACGCGCTCCAATCCACCCCCGGCTTTGCCTTCCTGAACATCGATGGCCTCGGGTACAACCCACAGGCCACCGTGCGGGGGTTTTACGGCGGTGGGGAGACGGAATATGTGGTGGTCTTGCTCGACGGCAAACCCCTCAACCAGGCCGAACAGGGATTGGTCGACTGGAATCTGGTGCCGCTCTCCCGCGTCAAAACGGTCGAAGTACTCCGGGGCGGAGCCTCGGCACTCTACGGCGATGCCGCCATCGGAAGTGTAATTAACCTCGTCACGGACCAAAGCACACAAACCACCACCCAGGTTGGATTGCAAGGCGGCTCCTTTGGCATGCTTGATGGTACCCTTCAACATTCCGGTACCTACCAGGGGCGACTCTATTCTATTTTCGGAGAACTTCGCCGGTTGGACGGTTTTCGGGACCACTCCGAACGCACCGAACAACGCTTTGGTGGATCGTTTGATCTTTTGCGTACTACCGGAAAAACCCTCACCGTGTCCACCCTGAATGCGTGGCGCACCTTTGATGACCCCGGTCCACTTACCGAGGAAGAATTGGCAGTTTCCCGTATCCAGGAATCCCCCTTCTTCCGGTTCGATCAAACCGATGACCGCGTAAACCGCATTTCCCTGGACGGCTCATTCCTCGTTGGGCGCAACGGCCTTTTGGGAACCACCCTGACCGGCGATTTTCGCCATGCTGATATCAACCGAACCCTGCCCCTGAGCGCCGGTTTTGCCGATACCAAAAACCGCGTAACCGATGCACAGCGCCTGCTGGGTAGCACCCAGTACACCGTCAATCAACTGCCACTTTCGGGTAAACTTACCGTAGGAAGTGACATCACACTCGGGCGGCTCAACTCCACGTATTCCAACGTGTTGGTTGGCCCGGCTGAGGCGTATGATTTACCCGAAGCCCCACCTACCGAATTGGACCGGGATGGGACGGCCAACCGCCGCGCCATGGCCGGTTTTGCCCAACTGGATCTCCAGCCTGCACCCATCTTTAAACTCTCCCTCGGTGCACGTGCCGACTGGATCAAGGACACCTACGACCCCATCGTTCCGGCTGATGAAGGGTCCTCTGAATCAACCAACTCTGCCTTTAGCCCGAAAGTAGGGATCAACGTACAATACATGGAGGGGCCGAAGGGCAGCGGCCGAGTGTATGCTACCGTCTCACGCTCGTTCAAGGCCGCTACACTGGATCAGTTGTATGACCAGCGTACATACCCGTTTTCGCCGGACTTCCCGCCCATCACGATCTCCAATGCCGAACTTCGGCCCCAGACGGGTACCAACATCGAAGCAGGCCTCTACCAACGCCTCGAACTCACGCCCGATCAACTCACCGCCGAATGGTCGCTGTCTGTTTACCAGATCGATATGAAGGATGAGCTTGATTTCGATTTTAACACCTTGCGCTTTGTTAACATTGCCGAGAGTCGGCACCGGGGCATTGAAACCGGCCTGAAGCTGTTTGTCTCGGATGCGGTTACTGTGTTTGCCAATTACACCTATCAGGGCGTGACGGCCAAGACCGGGCAGTTTGAGGGCAACTTCGTCCGTGCTATCCCGCGCGATTTCATCAGTACCGGCGTTCATGGGGTCCATCCCATGGGTCTCGGAGGGAGTCTAAAACTCAATGCCTCACGCCGCATCTTCCTCAACGATGTCAACACCGTTTCTCTTCCGGATTACACCACGCTTGATGCACGGGTCTTGTATCAGATTGGTCGATTGAACCTGCATGTGGATGTGTTTAACCTGCTGGACGAGGAATACAGCTCCTTTGGTTTCCCTGACCCTGCCGGATCGGACGTATTTTTCCTCTATCCGGCTGCCGGACGTGTGCTTCGGGCCGGGCTTACCGTGTCGATCTGAAACAATGGATCGGTATTATCCTATTTTTCGATTCTTGTGGGCACGGCACGAAGGGATAGGTGTTTAAGGGTTGCTGGATTCTGGTTACCTTTGGTTTACCCCACTTTACAACGCTTAACCACCTATAGATTTCATGGCGTTAACGACCACTTCTATCAACTTGGGGGCCACCGATCAGTTTGTCGGTCGGCACCTAGGCTCGGGTTCACAACACATTCAGGAGATGCTGGATGTGTTGGGCCTGGATTCGCTGGATCAATTGATTGACGCAACCGTGCCTGAGGCCATTCGGCTACGGCAACCCTTGGATTTACCTGAGGCCCGTACCGAACATGCGCTTTTGGCTGAACTGCGGTCCATCGCCTCAGAAAATGCTCCGTTCCGGTCCTTTATCGGCATGGGGTATGCGGATACGCTCACGCCTCCCGTCATCCTCCGCAATATTCTTGAAAATCCAGGCTGGTACACGCAGTACACGCCTTATCAGGCTGAAATTTCTCAAGGTCGCCTGGAAGCCCTGTTGAATTATCAGACTATGGTGATCGACCTTACGGGTCTGGAAATTGCGAATGCTTCTTTGCTGGATGAAGGCACCGCTGCTGCGGAGGCCATGTCGTTGTTTTACGCCAAAACACGCCACAAGCGTCCGGTATTTTTTGTTTCCGAAGCCTGTCATCCCCAGACCATTGCGCTGGTCAAAACCCGGGCTGTACCGCTTGGTATCCAGGTGGAAGTGGGCGACCATCACTCGTTTTCTTTTTCCGATCAGGTCTTTGGTGCGTTGCTCCAATACCCGGCCACCGACGGGGCTGTGCATGATTATACGGCGTTCTGTGAAGCCGCCCACGAAGCCGGTGCCTACGTGGCCGTTGCCGCTGATCTCTTGAGCCTCGCCCTCCTGACGCCACCCGGTGCGTTTGGGGCCGATGTCGTGCTTGGCAATTCCCAACGTTTCGGTGTTCCGATGGGGTATGGAGGGCCACACGCCGCCTACTTTGCTGCCCGTGAAACCTTCAAGCGACAGATGCCGGGGCGCATCATCGGGGTTTCGATGGATGCCAACGGCAACCGTGCCCTGCGCATGGCGCTGCAAACCCGCGAGCAGCACATTCGGCGAGAGAAAGCCACCTCCAACATTTGTACGGCCCAGGTTTTGCTGGCCGTTATGGCTGGTGCCTATGCCGTCTACCACGGCCCGGAAGGAATCCGGCGCATTGCGCTTCGTGTGCATCACCTCACACGCGTTTTAGCCCTCGGTCTCGAAAAACTGGGGCACACCGTCCGCCATGCCGATTTCTTTGACACCCTCCGGGTCGATCCGGTTGGTATGGATGCCCAGACCGTTCGCCATGCCGCCGAACAGCGGCAGATGAACTTGCGCTATTATCCAGATGGCTCCATCGGCATCTCGCTAGATGAGGCCACCCATGCAGAAGACCTCTCCATGCTGTTGGTGGTGTTCGGTGGGCAAAACGGATACGCGCTGGATGTAAATGACTTGGCTACTGATCTGGAGCCAGGGTATCAGGGCACTCACGCCCGAACGTCCGATTTTATGACGCATCCCGTGTTTAACAGCTACCACTCAGAGACGGAGATGCTTCGGTATTTGCACAAGTTGCAAGCCCGCGACCTGTCCCTGACGTATAGCATGATTCCGCTGGGTTCATGCACGATGAAACTGAATGCCACCACCCAGATGATTCCGATCACGTGGTCTGAGTTTGGGCGGATGCACCCCTTTGCACCAACGGACCAAGCCAAAGGGTATCAGCGCATTTTCAAGGACCTAGAAGCTTGGTTGGCCGAAATCACCGGCTTCCCCGCCGTTTCCCTCCAACCCAATTCCGGGGCGCAGGGCGAGTATGCCGGCCTCCTGACCATCCGAGCCTGCCATGAAGCCCAGGGCAATACCCACCGAAACGTCTGCCTGATTCCAACATCGGCGCACGGGACCAACCCGGCCAGCGCAGTCATGGCCGGTATGAAAGTGGTGCTGGTAGCCTGTGATGAGAACGGCAACATCGACGTAGACGATCTGCGCGCCAAAGCTGAAACCCATCGGGAGGCCCTTTCTGCCCTCATGATTACGTATCCCTCCACGCATGGGGTTTTCGAGACCTCCATCCAGGAGATTTGTGAGATCATTCACCAGCATGGTGGATTGGTTTACATGGATGGTGCCAACATGAACGCCCAGGTGGGCCTGTGCCGCCCCGGTGATATTGGGGCCGATGTTTGCCATCTGAACCTCCACAAGACGTTCAGCATTCCGCATGGGGGCGGTGGCCCCGGTATGGGTCCGATTTGTGCAACGGCTCAACTGGCTTCGTATCTCCCCGGTCACCCTGTCGTTGATCTGGACCACTCCGAAGGCCCCATTTCGGCAGCGCCGTGGGGGAGTGCAAGTATTCTGCTCATCTCCTGGGCTTACATTGCCCTGTTAGGCCGAGATGGCGTCACCGATGCCACACGGGTTGCCATCCTGAATGCCAATTACATGGCCAAACGCCTGGAAGCGCACTACGACGTGCTCTTCCGTGGACCAAATGGCCGGGTGGCCCACGAGTTTATTCTGGATTTCCGTCCGATCAAGAAAGAAACAGGCATTTCAGAAGAAGACGTCGCCAAACGGCTGATGGATTACGGATACCATGCCCCCACCATGTCCTGGCCTGTGGCCGGTACGATGATGGTTGAACCCACCGAGAGTGAATCCAAGGCCGAACTGGATCAGTTCTGCGATGCCATGATCTCGATCCGCACCGAAATTCAGGAAGTAGCGCTGGGTCTGGCCGATGCAGCAGATAACGTGCTGAAACATGCCCCACACACGGCAGCCGCTGTAACAGCCGATGCCTGGGATCATGCCTATGGCCGTGAGAAAGCCGCTTATCCAGCCCCCTGGACGCGTGAGGCCAAATTCTGGCCTTCCGTCGGACGCGTGGACAATGCTTACGGCGACCGCAACCTGGTGTGTGCCTGCTTGCCCATTGAAGCCTATGCCGAGTAGAGGGAGTGTTATGGCCAACGAATTGCTGCGCCGCATCGCTTTAGCGGAATTTGGAGGGCCGGGCGAGGATGCCATCCTGAGCCTGCTGATCACGGCCGAACAAGTACGTGCGCAACTGAACCGTGCTTGCGCTGAGCATGGAATCACGATCGGTCAGTACAATGTGCTGCGCATCCTTCGCGAGTTCCACCCCAGAGGTGTTCCGCGTTGTGACCTGATGGACCGCATGATGGTTCGTGCGCCGGATGTTACCCGGCTCATCGACCGGTTGCAGAAACGTGGATTGGTCAAACGCAATCGATCCGCTGAAGACCGCCGGCTTTCCATGGCGCGCATTACGGGTAGGGGATTAGCCTTGCTGGGCCATTTAAACCCCACCATGGACCGGGTACAGGGTACATTGGCTGCCCGCTTAACGCGCGAGGAGCAAAGGGCTTTGGTTCGCATTTGCACCACCCTCCTGGGGGATGATGAAGAGTAGATTGTAACGCTTTTGCTGGAATTGCATCGTACCGATCAGCCCAGTGAATGGGCATTCCCTTAACAACCATAACCTCAACATAAATCCAACCTCACTATGAAAGACCTATTTCGCTCGGCCCTGGGGGCCTTCCTGGTCGTGGCCCTCTTCAGTACTGTTCAGGCTACTGACGACGATAAAAAACCCGGTGTAGTTTACGAAATTGATGTTGCCCACTCTCAGATTGCCTTCAAGGTGCGCCACCTCGGCATCAGCACCGTCAAAGGCAACTTCAAAACTTTTGATGCCACCCTTTCCGTGGGGGATGATCCCACAACGCTTGAAACCACGGCTACCATCGCCGCGACCAGCGTAGATACCGGTGTGGATCGCCGCGACAATCACCTGCGCTCCCCTGACTTCTTCGAGGTTGAAAAGTACCCGGAGATCACTTTTAAAAGCACAGGTATAAAGAACGTTGACGGTGGCAACTTCACGCTGGTCGGCGACCTGACCATCCGCGGTGTGACCAAAGCAGTTGAACTGGATGCAGAAATGCGCGGCCCGGCGACCCTGATGAAAAAACAACGCGTCGGCTTTTCTGCTTCCGGCAAGATCAACCGTACCGATTATGGCCTCACCTGGAACCGCGCTATTGAAACCGGTGGCTTTGTGGTTGGCGAGGAAGTGACCCTCGAAATCGAAGTGGAAGCCATTGCTGCCGAGGATGCCGAGTAAAGCGGTTCAACGCGCTTAAAATTCCGTAGAATACGGCGGCAGGCGGGGCATTTGGACCTCAGCTTGCCGCCGTTTTTGTTTGACTTTCGGGTATCCGATTCCGTAATATAGGCACCCTTTTGCGGGAATAGCTCAGTTGGTAGAGCATCAGCTTCCCAAGCTGAGGGTCGCGGGTTCGAATCCCGTTTCCCGCTCCACTTGCGCCGTATAGCAGCATTGATTTTGGGGCGATTAGCTCAGTTGGTTTAGAGCGCCTGCCTTACAAGCAGGAGGTCGTAGGTTCGAATCCTACATCGCCCACTCCTGAAAGGCCCTCTACATTTGTGCAGGGCTTCTTTATAAACAAAAAACGGCTGGACCCGGAGGCTCAGCCGTGAGGAAGGCGGCGCTGGTTGGGATCATGCGTCCTCTTGGTATTGAATGAAGGCGAATTTGGCCCCTTGTGGGTCCATAGCCATCGCGAACCGGCCCGTACCTGGAATGTCCATCGGATCGACCAGGACCTGGCCGTCCAGGGCTTTGACTTTTTCGACGGTCTCGTCACAGTTGTCCACGCGGAAGTAGATCATCCAGTGCGGTGGCACTTCACCCCAGTTCTCATCAATCGCCATCATGCCGCCAGCGGGCTTTTCGTTTTTAGAAAACATGGTGTACTCCACACCGGTCACATTGCCGGTTTCGACAGCCCAGTCGAAGAGTTTGGCGTAGAACGCCCCCGCCGTTTCGGTGTCTCGTGTGGCCAGTTCGCACCAGCCAATGGTGCCGGGTTCGTCTACCAGTTTCGTGCCAATGTGGGCTTTGGCTTGCCAGAGACCGAGCATGGCCCCCGAGGGGTCCTGGATGACGGCCATGCGTCCGGCCGGGTCAATGTCAAACGGGCCAGCAACGACCGTCCCGCCGAGGGCCATAACGGTGCCTGTGGTGGCATCCACATCATCGGCGGCGACGTACAAAAACCAGCGCGGCGGAACGCCTTGTTCGATGTCACTAGGTTGAAGCTTGTGGAGGGCCGCCACATCTTTTTTGTTGATCTGGAGCATCGTGTACATTCCATCCATCCCTTCGGGCAAGGGTATGTCGTTTGTTCTCCATCCGAACAGTTTGGAATAGAAAGATTTGGCTTCGTCTGGATGCGTGGTGCCAAGTTCAATCCAGCAGAAGGTACCGGGGGCGTGAGCAGTGATTTCCATTGTGTGCGTTGCGTGGTTTAGGGAAAAAGGTTACCATATGTTTAAACACATGTAAATATACATATCCCTTCCTATATTATCAACGTATAGGCCACATCTTTTGGAATATTTTTAGCCCCCTATGGTTGGGCGATTGAACGGCCTGAGGTGTGGTTATTAATCTCGTTCCAAAGGGCCCCGGCAATGAGGCGGTTACCCGGCTCGTAGAAGTGTACCAGATCAACAAATACATGCTGATCCAGGTCCGGACCCTGACCCGGTGTGAAGACGGGGATCTTGTCATAGTATGCGTCGAAAAACTGGTTGTAATCGACGAAGGGCAGCGTCGCGGAGAGGGAAGTCTTTACGGTGTTGTGAAACGATCCGATAAAATCGGTAAAGCCGGGGCGAGGGTCGGTAGCCAGGGCGGGGTCGATGTGTGTATGTTGGCTTAGGATGGGCTGGAATACGCCCAGAAATGCAGCGTTGTGTCCCTGGGCTGCCCGATGCATTACGGAGAGGTTTTGCGCATATCGTTGTGCGCCCCGCTTTGCTGCTTCTTCTGGTGCTTCTTGTGGTGTCGGTATGGGGGTCAGGCGGGTTTGGAGGCGTTTGGTCAATGCAGGCAACAGGCGCTCGTACCAGGTTGGTGGATTCAGGAATGGACCACGGAGGTCATCGAACGTGTTGTAGAGCCGGTCGAAACTTTCAGGGGTACCTGCAGGAAAAGGCTGGCCGGTTTGCCAGTACTGGTAGGCATGGGCAGCATCGTTGTACCCACCCCACCCAATTACCAGATCCGGTTTTTGCGGTAAAATTTCAAGCACGAGCCGTTTGAGGGCCTGGGTGGTGTTCCAGGACGGTACGCCGGCATTGACGAACAGGTACTCTTCCTGGATCTGGTTCAGGTAGCCGGTAATCGTGGTGGTGTCGCTGGAGGCAAACCCGAATACGACCGAGTCTCCCACCAAAAATGCCAGCTTCCGCCCTCCCCGTTGTGCGGGCGAAACCCCCCGGTAGCCGTCTGCCGAGAGGCTGCACGTTTCATTGTTCAGGGCTTGGCGTCTTTGGGGGTCCAGGGGATAAAAAAATAGATAGAAAGGATGGATGTATTGTACGGAAAACGGTGCATGGTTTGCCTGCAGTTTTGCCCACAAGGGTTGGTCGATGGCGGGACGCGTTTGGGTTTGGCGGCGCAATCCGAATTCCAGGAGTACCAGGGCCAGGATGAACAACACCAGGGCCAGGAGTCCGTAGCGTAGCGTATGAGGGATATGCATGGGCGCAAAGCATGATGAGGGTGCAAGTGCCCTTATAATATGGAAAAGCCCGGTCCCACCAACCCGGCTTTTCCAATTTCCACGTATGAGGTGTCCAACAGAGGAGAAAAAAGGACTTCAGGTTTCCACCTGTCCTGAAGTCCTTTTGTAGAGAAGCAAGATATAGAGATGGTACTAATTCATAACGCAAGAAAGTGACAGGAAAGTGATCATCCCCGTTATCATTTTTTTATTAAGCGCCTATTCTACACTGAGCTGGTCCAACTCTTCCATTGTCCAGGGCTGTATTCGTTGGGCGTATGTACGCCGCACCAGTGTCACGTCTTCCCTTGTTACCGGCTCGCCCTGATTGCTCCAGTTTCGCCGGATATAGGTGAGCAATATGGCCAATTCCTCATCCGCCAAACGGCTCAAGCCTTGCATTTCGGAATCATACCTCAGGCCCCTCACATTTATTGGGCCGGTGAGGCCATGCATCACGATGCGTATCAGTCGGTCTTTAGGCCCGCTTACGGTAGCGTTGGCCTGAAGCGGCGGAAATACCTCATCCTTTCCACGGCCCTCGGCCTGATGGCACGCAAGGCAATTGGCAACATACAATTGATGCCCCCGAACCTGATTTGCATCTTGTTCTGGCTGGGTTTCCGGATTGGGCGTACACCCCATCATTACACTCAGTACCACGAGCCCCATCCTGCCAATCTGAGAATACGTCTTGCTTTGCGTCTTATGAGGCATCATATTTTATTTGTTGGATTTAAGGTGATTTTAGGGTGCGTATAGCGGAGAGCTCATGGGCGTTGTGCACGAATAAGAGGGGGTACCGTTCCGTGCCTGGGCTTAAATGCGATGAATTGCTTACGCCATCTTCCTTAAATCATCTGTTTATTGTTGATAAGTGTGGGGAGATGTGGATAAAACGTGGTTGGCACACAAAGAATTAATTCCTAATATGGTGCCGATTCTCCCCCTTTCCTTGGCGCAATGTAGGGAACTTGGGCACCGATGCAGCCATCGGAGTGTAGAACTGACACCGTAGCGGGCCATCCGGCACACGCTTAAACCAACCCTCTGGTATTACGGATTTAGGCCAAATATGTCTGAAAATCTTGATTTTTGGCAGGTAGAAGTCGATATCGATTCCATTTTTGAACGGCCCACTGCCGAAGAAGAATGGCGTGATGAGCTTGACCATCCCGATACACCTTCGGATCAAGCCTCACAACCGGAAGGGTGGAAAGACCAGGGCGACATTTGGAAAGATAAAGATGCTCCGTCTAAACCTGCCCCGGAACACGTCGTTGTTGCCCCTTCAGCTATAACGCCAGCCGTTACACCTCCCGAACCTGAAACCTCTTCTTCCAATCGGGTTTGGCTTTTCTCTATGGTTACCCTTGTTGCCGTGGTGGGGCTCCTTGGTTGGTTTTTGTTCTCTGCTATGGATTGGTGGAAGGGCACCGAGTCCCAGCATCCAACATTGCCCACTACCGATCCATTTGCATTTGCGGCGATCCCCCCAGCCGACCTTGCAGCGCCCCCTTCCCATCCCTCCCGCGTCTATATCGATGCCCAAAGCCGAATTTTTCTACAAGGGCAGTTGCCGGTTTACCTGCACCTGTCTACCGCACCCGATCCAGATGCACCTAAATTTATCTTACATAAAAACGGCATCCCCGACCGGGTCTCTCCACTTGTCCTGGGTGGAGACGGTGAGCAGATCATACGCTCCGGCGAAGACGAGTATTACCTCTATTCCGACGGCACACCTCCTGTATCAGAGGCACACATGGTGGGGGCTCGTAATGCCTCACGGGAAGGCATGACCTACTACGGCCCCGGATTAGTCATGACGTTATCCAGCCTGGATGAACGCTCCAGTGTAGAGGCTTCTTATATTTCTGTGGACGGTGTACCCTTCAAGGAATATCAGGATTCGCTTTACTTCGGCAAGCAGAAACGATACAACCTGCGCTACTATGCCGTCGACCGGGTGGGGAATGCGGCCATTCCGGTGGTTCAGGATTTTATTGTCGACTTAAGCCCGCCCCAAACCACCCTTGTGCTGGAAAAACCTTTCGAAAAAACAATCGTTTCTCCCGCCACACAGGTGATGCTCTCAACCTCGGACGAACTCTCCGGCGAAGGGTCGATCTATTACCAATTCGACCAACCGTCTAATTTTCAGGTTTATACTGAGCCGTTTTTGCTTGATCTGGATGAAGGCGAACACGTGCTGTACTACTACTCCGAAGATGCTGTCGGTAATGCAGACGAAGTACAGGCGCATCCCTTTTACCTGGATCGAACGCCTCCCGTCGTGGAGTATGCGCTGGGCGGTGACCAGTTCAGGAATGAGGACGGCACCCTCTTTGTATCCACCCGGTCGCGGGTTCATCTTCAGGCTTCCGACAACAAGGTTGGGGTAGAGGACATTGAATTTAGTCTGGACGATGGTGAAGTACAGACCTATACGGATTCGCTTAACGTACCTGCGATCGCAGGTGCCCACTTGCTATTGTACCGGGCCACGGATCTGGTTCAGAATATCCAGGTGCAGGATTCCTTGACGATGGTCATGGACCTGGATGCTCCAACGAGCCGCTATGCCCTCGAAGGTCCAACCTTCCATTTGAGAGATACCCTGTACATCACCGACGGCACCACCATTGCGCTGGAAGCAACCGATAGGGCATCCGGTGTGGCACGGATTCGGTATACCAAGGATGAGGAACCGGCTCAGGACTACACCTCACCCATCAGCATTCGGGAGCCTGGTCTCCATCGGCTCGTTTTTGGGGCCATTGATCAGGTGAACAACCGGGAGGCGAATAACCGAATCAGCTTCATCGTAGATAAAACGCCCCCCGAAGTTTTTCATCACTTCAGCCGGGCACCCTATGCGCAACGGCAGGAGGGGGGAGAAACCCTCGGCGTGTACGCCAAGAATACCTCCCTCTACCTGGGGGCTACCGATGATGTCTCCGGCACCCGGCAGATTTATTATTCCATAAATGATGCGCCGGAGCAGGCCTATCATGGGGCTGTGCCCGGCCTGACTTTGGAAGGGCTCTATACTGTTCAGATCCGGGTCGAGGATAACGTGCGTAACACGACCGTTCAGACCATTCGTTTCTACATCGGGCAGTATTAGGGCTAGCCACGTCATTGCTTACATCGCCAGGCCCCCGTCTACGTGCAAGACGTGCCCCGTGATATAATCAGCGGCTGGAGAGGCTAAAAACAGGACCGCCTGTGCAATGTCATTGGCATTTCCTGGACGTTTCAAGGGGATACCAGACAACATGGCTTCCCGAGCGGCCTCGGGTAAGGCTGCCGTCATATCCGTTTCTACGTATCCTGGGGCGACAACGTTGGCGCAAACCCCCCGTGCGCCCAGTTCTTTGGCGAGGCTTTTCGTAAACCCGATGGCGCCGGCTTTCGAAGCCGCGTAGTTGGTCTGCCCCGGATTGCCCGACACGCCCACTACCGAAGAGATGTTTACAATTTTACCGCTTCTTTGCCGCATCATGGGCCGGTAGACCGCTTTGCAGAAGTTGAAGATCCCCTTGAGATTCGTGGTGAGAACGGCATCCCAATCATCTTCTCCCATCCGGAGCAACAAGCCGTCCCGGGTGATACCGGCGTTATTGACCAGCACATCAATTCTGCCCCATGCTTCCACAACCTGGTCCACAACGGTCTGGGCAGCTTCAAAATCGGCAGCATCGGCTTGGATGCTCAACACAGCAGTTCCTTGGGCTTCAAGTTCGGCTTTCAGGGCATGGGCTTCTTCCGTAGAGGATCGGTAGGTGAAAGCCACATGGGCACCGGCGTTTGCGAAGTGTGCTACAATGGCTCGGCCAATACCGCGTGTACCGCCGGTAACCAGGACGTAAGTATCCTCAAAAGTGAGTTGCATGAACATTGATGTTGGTGAGGGAGAGGGTTGAGGCTGCAAAATACGCCGGTTAACCCACTATTGGTATGCCCTTCCATCCATTTTTACAGGATTGTTGCCTCCTCCGGTATCATGTATGTGGAACTGTATCCAAAAGGGCCGGGTTGCACGACATGAACATTGTGCAGCCTCGAAAGGAGTGTTATGGTTACCTACAGCGCCGTTACTGCCGGCATCCGTGTTACCGTGAGTCCCGTTTACATCGACGGCCAATCCGATCTGATGTCCAAACGGTTTGTCTTCGGCTATTTCGTTCGTATTGAGAATGAAGGGCTCGAAGAAGTCCAGTTGCTGCGTCGCCACTGGGTCATCCGGGATGGTGCTGGGCGGACGAAAGAAGTGGAGGGGGAGGGCGTGATCGGCAAGCAGCCGGTTATTGCCGCCGGAGACGTCCACGAGTACAGCAGTTTTTGTGTGCTGGAGTCGTTCGAAGGTAGTATGGAAGGCACGTATATGATGGAACGGTCCAATGGGGCACGGTTTCGGGCCGATATTCCACGTTTTGTGCTGCGGGCCGCCGCCAACTAGAACCGTGGTGCGGGCTTAAAACATGCAGATGCTGATCCTGTACGCGGTGGTGGTTATCTCAATCGCATCCCCTGACTCGGAGAGGACATAGCCGGTGACGGGTTCCGGAATCAGCGATTTGGGAGTGTCCATATGGAATAGGGTGTCTGCCACCACATGCCAATCTTCCGGTGTAAGGTGAACGGTGGCCTGGCCGTCTTCTTCCACAAAGGGTGCATACTTCAGGACGCGTTCCAAATGATGGAGCCCCTGTTTTACGTGTAGTCCGGGATCCATACCCAAATGAAGTTTTGTGAATGAGGGACCCATCGCCAACCTTATTGGTCTGCGCTGCGTTCCACAAAACACGCTTTTCAAGCTATATCACCCAATCTTTCATGCGGTTCTCAGGCGTACATTTTATATTCCTGCGTTCCCACCCTTGCAACCCTCAAGGCTATGCAGTCCTACCTGGATCTTCTCCGGCACGTGCGTTTGCACGGTGTTCGTAAATCGGACCGGACGGGTACGGGCACGCTCAGCGTGTTCGGCCATCAAATGCGATTTAACCTGAAAGACGGTTTCCCGTTGGTGACCACCAAGCGGGTGTATTTCAAGGGGTTGGCCTATGAAATGCTATGGTTTCTTCAGGGCGGAACAAACATCAAGTATCTGAACGACAACAACGTCAACATATGGAATGAGTGGGCGGATGCCGAAGGGAATTTGGGGCCGGTGTATGGGAAGCAGTGGCGGCAATGGCTTTCCCCGGATGGGCATGAGATCGATCAAATAGCACAGGTGGTTGAATCGATTCGTACCAAGCCAAACTCGCGGCGGCATATCGTCAATGCCTGGAATGTGGCAGATCTGGAAGACATGGCGTTACCACCTTGCCACATGGTATTCCAGTTCCATGTGGCCCCGGCTGGTACCAATGGGTCCGGCAGGGGGGTGTTGTCCTGCCAACTGTACGTGCGTTCAAATGATCTTTTCCTGGGGGCACCCTTCAACATCGGGCAGTACGCGCTACTCACGCACATGATGGCGCAGCAATGTGAGCTGGATGTCGGAGACCTGGTGTATACCATCGGCGATGCCCACCTGTACCTGAATCACCTGGATCAAGTGGATGAGCAGCTTAGCCGTAGGCCATACCCCTTGCCAACGTTTCGCTTGCGTCGCAGGCCCGCCTCGATTTTTGAATATGCCTATGAGGACTTTGAGCTGCTGAACTATCAGCACCATCCCTCGATCAAGGCACCGGTGGCTGTCTAGTGTTGCGCCAATCTCCAGATGACGGCCCCGAAGGACCCGTCAAGATGGGGTTGACGCAACACTAGGCCCGGTGGGGCGGTCTACTGAACCAGGTAGCCTTCCAGGCCCAGCTCCTTGACGCGTTGATAGGGCAAGGCCCATAATTTGCGGTCCAGGTTCCAACGCCCTCCGGCTTGCGATACACGGCGGCGCAACGGCTCATCGTGCGTATCCACATTCAGGTATACCACTTGATCTGGCGTTGGGCCGTTTCCTTTGGGTTCCCAGGGTACGGTATCGACAATTAATTCGATGGTTTTGTAGCGCTGTTTACGCTGGTCATCGTAACGATACCGAACACAAACCAGTTGTTCTCCGTACTCCCGGTGTAGCTTTTTTGTACCTCGCTGCCCAGGATTGAGCTTGAGCTTGGTTCTCATCATGCCTTCCTCGCTGTGTTGAGAATGCCTCTTTAAGTTTAGGTGCCTGCGCGCTTTAATCTACAAAGGTAAACTTAATTATTCAAGTGGTTGTTTATTTCCCGTTGTGCTACAATGAGTTACGTCGTTTCTGAAGGGTATCTTAGCGGATTTTTTCTCACCACTTGAGTATTGATAGACATACGTTTTATGCAAGATCCGTTTCGTTTTGAGGTGATCGTTGTGGGCGGGGGGCATGCTGGTTCCGAGGCTGCTGCTGCTGCTGCCCGCATGGGCGCACGTACGCTCTTGATCACCATGAACCTCCAGGCCATTGGCCAGATGTCCTGCAATCCAGCCATCGGCGGAATCGGCAAGGGACAACTGGTGCGGGAGGTCGATGCGCTGGGTGGTTTGATGGGCATCGTCACGGACGCTACCGGGATTCAGTTTCGCATGCTGAACCGACGCAAGGGGCCTGCCGTCTGGAGCCCTCGGGCGCAATCGGATCGTCTGGATTATGCCGCAGCCGTTCGTCAGACCCTGGAGACCATTCCCAACCTGTTCATGCGGATGGATATGGCAACGGACCTCGTGGTTGAGAACGGGCGCATTGTTGGTGTCCAAACGCAAACGATGCAAACCTTCCATGCCCCCTGCGTCATCTTGACAAGCGGCACCTTTTTGAACGGGCTGATCCACATCGGTGAACGCCGGTACGGGGGGGGGCGGGCTGGCGAACGGGCTGCCACGGGCCTCACGGCATCCCTCCAGCAGTTGGGGTTCGAGACGGGCCGGTTGAAAACGGGCACCCCGCCCCGTGTGGACGGGCGCACCATCGATTATTCTACCCTGGATGCCCAGCCCGGTGATCCCAACCCCTCGCCGTTCTCTTACATGACGGACCAACTGACCACAGATCAACGCAACTGCTGGCTCACCTATACGAACCAGGGCGTTCACGAGACCCTGCGCACGGGTTTCGACCGGAGCCCGATGTTCAACGGGACCATTCAATCTCGCGGACCCCGCTATTGTCCCTCCATCGAAGACAAGATCCACCGCTTTTCGGATAAAGACCGGCATCAGATTTTTATCGAGCCGGAGGGCCGGAACACCCACGAAATGTACATCAACGGGTTTTCAACCAGCTTGCCGGAAGATGTGCAGTTCCAGGCGCTCCGCCGTATTCCCGGCATGGAAACGGTCCATATGCTGCGTCCTGGGTATGCCATCGAGTACGACTACTTCCCGCCCTATCAGGTGGGCTACAGCCTGGAGACCAAAAACGTCCGGGGTCTGTTCTTTGCCGGGCAAATCAACGGCACGACGGGTTATGAAGAAGCGGCGGTACAGGGGCTCATGGCCGGTATTAATGCGGTGCAGTACCTCCGGGATGAACAGCCTATCGTGTTCAAACGCTCCGAAGCATACATCGGCGTGCTCATTGACGACCTGGTCGCCAAAGGCACCGACGAGCCCTATCGCATGTTCACCTCCCGCGCCGAACACCGTATCCTGTTACGTCAGGACAACGCGGACCTGCGTTTGACGGAACGTGGCTATCAACTTGGTCTGGCCTCCCGCGAACGGTATGAGCGGATGCTCCACAAGCGGGAGGCCCTGGAAGAGACCATGAAACGCTTACAACAGCATGCCGTTTCTCCATCTGTGGTGAATGGCTATCTGGAATCCGTTGGTACCTCTCCTATCACAGAGCCCGTTCGCATCCATCGGCTCATTACCCGTCCCCAGGTTATTTTGATTGATCTGTTGGATGCTACCGGGGGGCACGATGATCTTATCGTTCCTATCCCTGGTCTTGAACCGACCGAAACCCTTGTAGAGATTGAGTTTAAATACGCGGGATATCTGGAGCGTGAACAGGAGATGGCCGCCAAAATGGAACAGCTTGAAGTGTTGGGCATTCCCAAAGATTTCGACTATGAAGCAGTCACCAACATTACCCTCGAAGCCCGCGAAAAGCTGATCAAGATCCGGCCTGAAAACCTGGGACAAGCCTCTCGCATCAGCGGGGTCAGCCCTGCCGATATTTCCGTGTTGATGATCCTCTTGCGTAGAGGCGGTCAGCCCAAGCGCTCAAAGCCCTCGGTAGTCTGAGATGTGGCCTCATCCCCTCGTTCGGCTATCGCCCGATCAACAAGGGCAGCTTGATGCCTATGCCACGCTTTTACTGGGCCTGAACAAGCGCATCAACCTCATCGCCCGCACCGATACGGCACAGTTTCGAGAACGCCATCTTTGGCATTGCCTGTGTCTGGGCATGCATTCATTTCCGGCTGGTTCTACTGTTGTGGATTGGGGTACGGGTGGCGGTTTGCCCGGCATCCCGCTTGCCATCCTGTTTCCGGAAGTGCAATTCCATCTGGTTGATGCCACGGGAAAGAAGATCCAGGCTGTCCGTCATATGGCCCGGTCAATCGGCTTATCTAACGTCCATCCCTGGCATGGCCGCGCCGATCAATGGCCGGGTGAAGCCCATTATGCAGTTTCACGCGCAACCGCACCTCTGATAGACCTGTGGTCCTGGTTTGCCCGTGTCCGTCAACCCTGGACTTCTGCCGTTATTGAACGGTGTTGGAATCCTGGTCTTATTTGCTTGAAAGGAGGTGACTTAACTGAAGAAATATCAGGTATTAAGGAGGTCTTCCCTGAATGCTCGGTCCACCAATGGCCTCTTTCTCCTCATGCGTCCCCCTCTTATTTCAATGAAAAGACGATCCTGACGGTGTATTGATCACAGGGTTACTCCGAGGGTCACTGTAAAGACGCCGTTGTATTTGGGGTCATCTGGGTTGGAGATGAGGTTGTACCGGCCCCATGCATATCGGCCCTCTAGGGAAAGTTTGCTGTCGCTTACTTTCATGTCCATGCCTCCGCCTACAGCCAGGCCATAATCGATGGACCTGATGCTGTTATCCGAGTTCGAGGTTGATGTGCCGCTTTCGGTTTCACGTATGGTGATTCGTGATTCTGTTTTGTATGCTAAATAGGGGCCTGCATGCAGAGTTGGGCTTACGCGGTTCAACCAGAGGGGGGTCCATTTGACCAATATGGGTATTTCCAGATAATTGATTTCAAACGTCAAGTCGACCGGTACCCTTATGCCTTCTACCTCCGTTCGGGTTTGGGAGCCTTTGGTTACGTACAACAACTCTGGCCTGAAGGTGAGCGCATTGGTCATGTAGAAATCGAACGTAAAGCCCAACGTAAAGCCGTTCCGGGTCTGGAAATCTGGATCATCATCGCCTACAATGTTCATTTGGGCATAGCCAGCCTTGGCCCCGAATTGCATATCGATGTATTGGCTTTGCACATGTGGTGCGTTGCTCAGCAGCCCCAGTACACATCCTGTTACAAGTATCAGCCCTTTTCTCATGTTTTTCCTCCGGGTTTTTGTAATCGGTTGTCAGAATAGGTGATCCTGATTTGGAAATCTACCTTAGGGCAGGGCAATTCCCCATACCAGTCGCTATTTCTGCCTGTCACAATGTTTCACGTGAAACATTGCCGCTCTAAGTAGTAGGCTGAGGCTTCGGGACTTGCAGTGTGTAGAACACCTCTTGGGCTGTTTTGAGGTCAGGGATGTTTTGGATGATTACGCGGAGTTTGCCTTTGGTGTCTTTGAGCACGTAACGGCGGTTGAGGGTGCTGAGTTGTTCAAGCAGGGGGTTAAAATAGGTATGGTAGAAGAATGGATCGTCATCAATGTGGGGGAAGGAGAGGAACAGGCGCTGGTTTTTGAACTGGACTTTCTTGAGCCGTAGTGCATCGGCGTGAAACTTCAGGATGGCGGCCGTGAGCAGGTTTTCTGCGTCGATGGGGAGGGGGCCAAAGCGATCCTGTATTTCATTGCGTAGGTCTGTCAGTTCGGATTTCTGTTGGGCTTGGCTGATGCGGCGGTAGAGGCGGAGCCGTTCCAGGCCGTCCCGTACGTAGGTCTCTGGCAGGAGGGCATCGGCCCCGACGTCCACGGTAGATTCCACAGCCGGTGGGCGGGGGGCATCCTTGAAAAGGGTGCCGAACTCTTCCGTGCGAAGCTCTTGCACGGCTTCATCCAGAATCTTGTGGTACGTTTCGTATCCAATGTCTTCGATGAACCCGCTTTGCTCCGCCCCCAGCATACTCCCTGCCCCTCGAATGTCGAGGTCGCGCATGGCGATGTTGAAGCCCCCGCCGAGGTCGCTGAACTCCTCAATGGCTTGCAGCCGTTGCTTCCCTTCACGGGTAAGGGTGTGTATCGACGGGGTCAGGAGGTAGCAGAAGGCCTTACGGTCTGACCGACCCACTCGACCCCTGAGTTGGTGCAGGTCGGAGAGGCCGAAGCGTTCGGCCCGGTTTATGATGATGGTATTGGCGTTGGGTACGTCCAGTCCGTTTTCAACAATGTTGGTGCTGATCAGGACGTCGTATTCCTGTTGGATGAAGCCCATCATCACCCGCTCCAGGTTGCGTGGCTTCATCTGGCCGTGCCCGACTTGGAACCGTACATTCGGGACCAGGGCACGGAGCATCTCGGCCATTTCATCGATGGATTGGACCCGGTTGTGGATGAAGTAGATTTGTCCGCCCCGGTTCACTTCGTACAGAATCGCATCCCGGATCAGGTCTTTATCAAACGTATGGATTTCCGTTACGATGGGTTGCCGGTTGGGTGGAGGGGTGTTGATAATCGACAGATCACGTGCGCCCAGGAGCGAAAATTGAAGGGTGCGAGGAATGGGCGTCGCCGTCAAGGTCAGCGTATCGATGTTGGTGCGCATCTTTCTGATTTTTTCCTTCACCCCTACGCCAAACCGCTGCTCCTCATCGATGACCAACAGGCCGAGGTCTTTGAACACAACATCTTTAGAAACCAGCCGGTGGGTACCGATAATCACGTCTGTTCTGCCGGCCTTAATGGAGGCAATCACGTCCTTTTGTTCACTGGCCGAACGGAAGCGCGACAACACATCTACATTCACCGGGTAGGGCTCCATACGGCGGGCAAACGTTTTGTAATGTTGTGCCGCCAGGATGGTCGTCGGGACCAGCACGGCCACTTGCTTCCCATCTTGTACGGCCTTAAAGGCTGCCCGTACCGCAATCTCTGTCTTACCAAATCCCACATCCCCACATACCAGCCGATCCATAGGTATGGCTTCTTCCATATCGGTTTTTACTGCTTTCGCCGAAGTCGCCTGGTCCGGTGTGTCTTCATAGGGGAAGGAGGCTTCCAATTCTCTTTGCCAGATCGTATCCGCCGCAAACGGAAACCCTTTTACGGCGCGGCGCTCCGCATAGAGCTTGATGAGGTCCCGGGCGATATCTTTCACCCGCTTTTTCGCTCTCGATTTCTTGCGTTCCCACTGGCCAGAGCCCAACTTGGTCAGGGCTGGCTGATGGCCTTCCTTGCCGGTATACTTGTGCAGCTTGTATAGTGCATTGACGTTCACATAGAGCAGGTCTTCGCCCCGGTACAAGACGCGTACGACCTCTTGTTGCTGGCCCCGCACGGTGATCTTTTTCATCCCCGCAAACTTCCCGATCCCATGATCGATATGCACCACGAAGTCGCCCGGTGTAAGGCTGCGAAGCGCCTCAAGGCTCAATCCACCCGACCGTCTTGCACGGTTGCGGTTGGTGGGACGGTGGTACCGGTTAAAGATCTGATGATCCGTATAGACGGCCAATCCGAGTGAAGACACCTCAAACCCTTCATGCAAGGAGGCAATGTGCAAGCCATAAAGGTGTTCCGGCATCCCTTCGAGCAGTTCAGCCAGTCGGTTTGCCTGTCCTTGACTGTCACAAAGGATCAGCGTCCGAACACCGTTCGCGTCCTGTTTCCTGAGCTTCTCTTTTATGCGTTTCAGGCTCCCATTGAATGGGGGTTGCGGAACTCCGTCCAGCGTAAGGGTGTCTGTGGCACCGGTTGTGAACGATCCAATCAGGAGCCGGGGATGTGCATCAAATACCTCTTGTAACCGGGTGTTGTCCAGATAGCGCTGTTCTGGTAAAACAGGAGGTAATGTTTCACGTGAAACATTGTCCTTCAGTCCTTTTTGATGTTCCAGGAGGTGCAGGTAGGCTTCTTCTGCATGGGCATAATTGGCCGCTGCTGTTTCGTAAAGAAGGGCGGCGTTGAATAGGATCAGCAGCGTCTGTTCAGGCAGGTAGGCAAGCAGGTTCTGCCGGGGGCCTTCGGATACCGTCGTTTGAAGGTCTGGTACGATACGTACGGTTTGTCTTCGGCTGATGGAGCGCTGGGAGCGGGGGTCAAATGCTCTAATGGAGTCGATCTCATCGCCAAAAAATTCGAGGCGGACGGGATAATTGCCTGCGAAGGGGTATACGTCCAGAATGCCGCCGCGGAGGGCGACTTCTCCAGGGTCTTGCACGAATTCAACCCGTGTAAAGCCCTTATCGATCACGCGTTCGATGAAGGCTGTGGGTTCGATGATAGAGCCGATGCTGAGGAGGATGGTTTCGGTTTCCAGCGTGTCAGGTGGGGGGAGGGTCTCCGCCAGGGCTTCAATGCTGGTTACGAGGATGCCCTGGAGGCCGGTGTTGATTTGGTGCAGGACGTCGGTGCGTTGGATAATCGGCATCGAATCGACGACTTGCTCTGGGTCGTATGGTTTATGTCCTGATGCTGGAAACCGAATGACCTGATCGGCGCAGGTGCTGCCCAGGAGTTGCTCCAGGTCGCTGCACAGGAAGGCCGCTGCGTCTTCATCGGGCATCACGCAAACCATGAGCTCGCGTGTATCGGTGAGGCTGTGGATTAGAAACGCGGGGAGAGAGCCTACCAGGCCTTTCAAGGCCAGGCTCTGATGAGTTGCCGATGCGGCCCATTGATGGACGTGTTGGAAGAGCGGACTACGGTGGAGGGTCTGGAGAAGGGGTTGTAATGGCACGGGTGCAGATAATAGAGGATCAGGGGTCTGGCAAGCGCGGTCTCGAACGTGCAACAACCGAAAAGGATTCCCTATGCTATAGGCTACCCGCAAGGGCCGGGCGTACAAAGCCGTCGTGCACATCGAGTCGGCTTTTGGCCTCTTCCTGATCGACCTCGGCCAGTACCATCACCAGGGCCGTCTTTACATGGCCTCCCGCGTTGTCCAGGGCCGTCGTTGCGGCCTCGTAGCCCAGTCCCGTCACCGTCATCACAACGCGCCGCGCCCGTTCTACGAGTTTGGCGCTGTTGAGTTGGAGGTCCACCATCATGTTCTCATAGACCTTGCCGAGCCGGATCATGGATGCGGTCGTAATCATGTTCAGCACCAGCTTCTGGGCCGTGCCCGATTTCATACGGGTCGATCCCATGAGCACTTCGGGCCCAACCGTGGGGCAGATCGCCACATCGACATCCACATCGAGCTGATCGCGTGGGTTGCAGGTGATAAACAGGGTTTTACATCCGATGGACTGCGCATAGGCTACACCTCCGATCACATAGGGTGTCCGACGGCTCGCAGCGATCCCACAGACGACGTCTACCGGGCTTAAGTCGGTTTCCTTAAGGTCTGCTACGCCATAGGCCGCGTGGTCCTCAGCGCCTTCCTGGGCGCGAAAGACCGCTTTCAGACCTCCTGCAATGCGGCCTTGCACCAATTCGGGAGCCGTGCCGAAGGTGGGAGGGCACTCCGAGGCGTCCAGAATGCCCAGCCGACCGCTGGTGCCGGCCCCCAGGTAAATCAGCCGCCCCCCCTGCTTGAACCCTTCTAAGACGATCTGAACAGCCTGCGCGATGTACGGAATTTCCTTGCGGACGGCGATGGGTACCTGATGGTCTTCTGTATTGATGATGTGCAGGATTTCTTCCACCGATGCCGTGTCAATCTCCATTGAATTTGGATTCCGTTGCTCGGTTGTCAGGGTGTTTAGGGTTTGAAAGAGGTCTGGTATGGGCATATAAAGGGGGGTAATGTTTCACGTGAAACATCTGGTAACTGATGTTACGCAGATGGGCGGGGAAGGAAAGATAGTTGGTCGGGGAAAGGCATACAATGGAAGGAGGGCGTAAGGCGAAAAATGAGTGTCTTTTGGTCACGTTTTTACGAGGTTTCTTTGTCGGGATATGGATATTGTGTATTCTGCCTTTCCGTACCATCTGGCAGATACGTTAGACCCGATAATCGTTCATGATCCTGCATTCGTTACGTCTGCAAGGGTTTCGTGCCCATGAAGACACCACCGTGGCGTTTGCGCCCAAGGTCAATCTGATCTATGGGCGTAATGGAGCAGGGAAAACGAACCTGTTGGAGGCTGTGCACTACCTGTGTCTGAGCAAAAGTTTTGTGGCTTCGCAAGATGCATACGTGCTTCGGAAGGGAAGCCCGTACTTTGAAGTAGAAGGTGTGTTTGGGGGCGCGCATCGGACAGAAATGAAAGTGCGGATCGTCTACAAGCCTGATGAGGGGAAGCGAATCTTCGTCAACCGGGCACCGCTGGACCGATTGGCTGATATTGTAGGACAGTTGCCGGTGGTGGTACTCGCTCCGGCGGATCAGGCCTTGACGGCAGGGGGACCGGAAGAACGCCGTAAGTTTTTGAATAACACGCTGAGCCAAGCCCGGCCTGTCTACCTGGATGATCTCCTTAAATACCGGCGTACCCTGAAGCAGCGGAATGCCCTGCTGCAGCAAGCCAAACGGACGCGGCAGTACCAGCCTGGGCTGTTGGCTTCCTGGAACGAGGAACTGGTTGTTCTTGGGGGGCGGCTCATCATGGCCCGTCAAAAGTTTCTACGGAAGTTTGCAGAATATCTGGATGAAGCTTATCGGCAAATTGATGCCATTGGAGAGGAGCCTCGGCTAACATACCAGTCGATTGGTGTGTTTAAGGAGGAAGTCGATAAAGCAACCGTTATGGCTTTGTTTCGGCGCCGATTGGAGGAGAATGGGCAGCGGGAGCGGGAGCAGGGCCGGAGCCTGGTCGGTCCTCACCGGGATGAAATTCGGTTCCAGCTCAACGCGTTTGATGTGCGGCGCTACGCCTCACAGGGGCAGCACCGGACGTTTGGCATGGCGCTCAAGTTGGCAAAATTCTTTTACCTCAAAGAACGGCTCTCCGAAACGCCGATGCTCTTGCTCGATGACGTCTTCGGAGACCTGGATGCCCATCGGACCCGTGTTTTTCTAGACTTGCTCCAGACGGATGTGGTCGGGCAAACCCTGATTACAGCAGCCGGAACGCATCTCTTTGAGGAAGCCATGCCCTTTGCGGGGGGCGAAAACAGACAGATTCGGGTTGATGCCGGGAAAGTGGAAACCCTTTCGGTAAGCACACCGTGAAAAGCAGGTAGGCCTCAGCCTGCGCGCTTCGTATTTAGATGGCATTCTCTACTTATTAATCACCTCAATACTCGAAGTACACGTTATGGTACGCTTGAACAATCTCCATCGTATAGATTGGTTCCAATGGATGAACCGTATCGGCATCCTGGCGCTTGCCCTCTTTGTGGCAAGTTGTTCGGTAGGTCGGAGCCCGGTAACCGGGAAAAAACGCGCCTATGCGTGGTCCTGGGAACAAGAAGTGCAGATCGGGAAAGAGGCTGATGCCTCGATTATTGCCCAATACGGGCTCTACGACGATCCAGAGCTGGCGGCCTACGTAGACCGCGTCGCCCAACGGGTGCTGGAAGAGAGCCACATGCGCCGTCCGGATGCCCGCGAGGAATTCAGAAATACCGAATTCACGTTCAGGGTCCTGGACAGCCCCGTCGTAAACGCCTTTGCCCTTCCAGGGGGGTATATCTACGTAACCCGCGGCTTGCTGGCCCATATGGAGAACGAGGCCCAATTGGCCATGGTGCTCGGTCACGAGGTGGGGCACGTCGCAGCGCGCCATTCGTCACAACAAGCCCTCAAGACCCAATTCGGCCAGATCGGGTTGATCGGTGGCGCAATCCTGGGGGAAGTCATGTGGGGGGCTGGACAACAGATCATGCAAGTCGGCGGGACAGCAGCCCAACTTTTGTTTCTGCGTTATGGGCGCGACAATGAGCGGGAGTCCGATAAGCTGGGCGTGGAGTATGCCGCGATGACGGGGTACAAGGCTGAGGAAGGTGCAGCATTCTTCGGGACGCTCAAGCGGCTCTCCGAAAAAGCGGGAGCCAACATCCCGAGCTTTCTTTCAACCCATCCGGATCCCGGCGAGCGGGAACAACGCATCATTCAAATGGCTGGGGGTTGGGCCGAGCAAGGAACGGCTATGACGGTGGTCAATCGGGATGCCCTTTACGAAGCCATCGATGGTATCGTGCTTGGCAATAATCCGCGCCAGGGATTTGTGGAAAACAATGTGTTTTACCATCCGGACATGAAGTTTCAATTCCCAGTACCGTCTGGATGGCAGACGCAAAACGGAGCCTCACAAGTGGCCCTGTTTGATGCCGAGGGAGAGCAGGTGCAAGCGGTCATTATTTTTGATCTCGTGGCCGATGCTGAAAGCCCTGCCGATGCCGCATCAAAACTGGCAGGGCAGGAGGGCATAACGGTTCGTCAAAACCGGGGTACACGCGTCAATGGCTACACGGCCCACATGGTGCAGGCCCAGGCCCAGGCTGAACAAACCACCTATGATTTGCTCGCGTATTTCATCGCTTACGAGGGCAACATCTTTCGCTTCCTGGGTTACACCACAACGGCGAAATACAGAAGCTATGAACGGTTGTTCAGCAATACCATGCAAGGGTTCCGAACCCTTACAGACAACCGGGTCCTGACCATCCAACCCGACCGTTTGAACATCGTGAACGCATCGAAGAGCGGCCCCTTCCAAACCTTCGTCTCAGGGAGCCTGCCGCGGCAGTTCGAGGCCGAAGACTTTGCCATTCTGAACCAAACAACCCTCTCGGCCAACATCGCAAAGGGGACGGCCCTCAAGCTGGTCAACTAAACCAACATCCTCATCAAAAGTGTATGCAAAAGAAGGAAAATAGATATATGTGTTCAAACACAAATAAATTAGACTGGCAATAGTTGGTGGGATATAATCATCGTGTTCAAACACACATTAAAATGTATCGACACTGTTTGGTTAAACACATATAATAAAGATGCATCTACAGATAGATGATCCAGAAGGGGAAGGATTGCCGAGGGGGCGGTTATTGGCTGTTGATCTGGGGCTAAGGGCAGGCTTGGCGATGTACGAAGAGACAGGGAAACTGATTTGGTATCGCTCCACAAACTTTGGCCGGATTGAGCGTCTCAAGCGGGCCGTGTACGGGATCATAAAACAGGAAGCCGGTCTAGAATGGGTTGTGCTGGAAGGCGGAGGGAATCTGGCTGAGGTCTGGAAGAAGGAGGCTGGGCGCCGTGGTGTACACGTGCTCCAAATCGATGCCGGGATCTGGCGGCGGAAACTTATGTATCCTCGAAACCGGTCCCGAGCAAAGTATCATGCAGACCGAATCGCACGGCAGGTAATCCAATGGTCAAATAGTAGACGCCCGACCTCCCTTAGACACGATGCGGCGGAGGCCATACTGATCGGGCTATGGGGTGTATTAGAGCTTGGATGGCTTGAAGAAATACCGGTACAATTGGAAGGATGATTCAATAAGAAGAGCGCATGATAACGCATCCACAAACGGTTCAGGAAACGGTCAATGCGCTGGAAGAAGCGGTGACATGGAGTGTGGATAACACTTCCCAGGTCGGCTATTTTGCCGCCTGGTATCAGGCGCTGGCCCAGCGGGTATACGGGCAACTTCAGCAAGGTGCTTTCAAGCATCCAGCGGAGGTTGAACAGGTGTTTGTGCGGATGGTGGGCCGATATTTGATCGCGTTTGATGCTTATAAAAACACCAAATCAATCCCATCGGATGCCTGGAAATACTACTTTTCAGCAAGCTCAGCATGGAGTCCGATCGTGCTACAACATGTCTTGATGGGCGTCCATACGGTCGCGAATCTGGACCTGAAGGTCGCCATGCTGCAAGTTGAATCAGCAGAAAAGACAAGGATAAACCGGCATGATATTGAGCAAATGTGGACGCTCATGGAGGAAGTCATGGAAGAAAAGCAGCGCATGTTTCGAGCCCTGTGGCCTCGATTAAGGACCCTGGAACCGTTTATTGGAATACCAGAAAAATCAGCGTGGGGCCTTGAAAAGGAGCATTCAACCGCGTCAAGGTGGGCATGGATCAACCAGGTGTCACTGTTTAATCCAGCCGAACAAGCCATAGAAATTGTCAAACTAGACCGGAGCGTAGTCGGGCAACTCCAACGCATACGCCATCCGGGGGTATCGGCTGGCATGGCAATTCTGGCCATTCGGTTAAGTGAAAGAGGGACGGTGCAGGAAAAAACAAGTGCCATTTTGCGATGACACGAAAAGAATGCTCAACTATATTCAGGAATTGATAAGCATCCGGACAGCAATACATTTAACTACCGTGTCTTTGCAAACGAATTAAATACGTCCGGGTATTTAAGGTGGATTGGAAGCGGAAAAAAGGAGGCAAAAAAACCCGCTGAGCGTGTTCAAAAAGCGCGAATCTGGGTATGGATACGATCTGGAAGGCCGAAATAAAGAGGTTCGCTCAGGGAATAGCAGATGTAAGCCTCTGTAAATTCAAAAGATTTAGAGAGGAAGAGAGAAATATGAAATCGCTTGATTAGAAGAGATAAAAAGGATACAGGATTACATACAGAGAAGGGTAACAATAAGGCGCATCGAAAAATGGATAAAACGGTCGCTAAGCACCATTCGTTGAAACCCGGCATCCTATGATGCATCCGGGCGTATAAGATGGGCAACATATGTGTAAAACCTGTTTACCCACATCCACCCGAATGGCCGGTCTCCAAACCGTTGCACCCGACGTTTCCAAGGTCAACGGCATTTTGAAGCGTAAACGCCCGCTCATTATCCGTGGCGCAAGGCAAAATAACCTGAAGAACCTGAACATCGATCTTCCTCGGAACGCGCTGATCGTATTTACCGGTCCCTCAGGGTCCGGTAAGTCATCTTTGGCTTTTGATACGATCTATGCTGAAGGGCAAAGGCGGTACGTCGAAAGTCTGAGCGCCTATGCGCGGCAATTTTTGGAGCGTATGGATAAACCAGATGTGGATTTCATCTCTGGATTGTCTCCTGCTATTGCCATCGAACAGAAAACCACCACCCGTAATCCTCGTTCGACGGTTGCCACCCAGACCGAAATCTACGATCACCTCAGATTGCTATATGCGCGCATCGGGCAAACTATCTCACCCGTGAGTGGTGCACAGGTTACAAAAGATACCCCTCGGTCTGTGGCCGACCACCTGACTGCGCATTGGGAGGAAAACACCCGGTTCTATCTCTGTTTTCCTGTACCTAAACACAAAGGGCATACCCTGGCCGAAGAACTTCAGGCCCTGAAGCAGCGTGGGTTCTATCGGGTTCTGGCACTACCGACAGCTACAGCAGCAAAGAAAGGTAAAACAGAAGAAATCATAGATTTAAATGAGGAAAAAGCCGACGACGTAAACGTCGCCCGGTCCCGCCTTTGGGTAGTCGTGGACCGGTTGGTGGTTCGGAAAGAGGATGAGGAGGCGGCCTCCAGAATCGCTGATTCTGTAGAAATGGCCTTTAGGGAAGGCGGTGGGCGTATCCTGGCAATCACGCGAGGGAATACCCATCAAGAAGCATTTAGTGAGTTTTTTGAGCGAGACGGCATGGTTTTCGAAGAGCCTACCCCGCAGCTCTTCTCCTTCAACAGCCCGCTTGGGGCGTGTTCGGAATGCCAGGGGTTTGGCCGGGTGGCCGGGCTGGACGATGATCGGATCATCCCGAATCCTGAACTCTCCATCCGTCAAGGTGCCATTGCCCCATTTCGGACAGCACAATGGGGGGAACACTTCAAAGCGCTCATCCGACTCGCTGCAGAAATTAACATCCCTATCGATATACCCTATGATGCCCTCTCAAAGGCACACAAGTCGATCATCTGGCAAGGACAAGGAGAATACATCGGCATATGGGGCTTCTTCAAGTTTTTGGGGAAGCATAACTATAAAATGCACTATCGTATTTATGCTGCACGGTTCAGGGGGTATACCACGTGTCCGAAATGTGATGGATACCGGTTACGTCCACAGGCCTTGTATGTGAAGGTCAATGGGTTGCACATCGGTGAGGTTAGTGAGTTGACGATCAAGGATGCGTTTACATTTTTTGAGGGCCTGGCGCTAACAACCTATGAAGCCGCAGTAGCAGAGCGGGTGTTGGAGGAAATCAGGAAACGGCTGAAATACCTCAACGAGGTGGGGTTGGATTACCTGACCCTGGACCGGTTGGCACAGACTTTGTCAGGTGGGGAGAGCCAGCGCATCAATCTGGCCACATCTTTGGGCTCATCGCTGGTCGGCTCTTTGTACGTGTTGGATGAGCCGAGCATAGGGTTGCATCCCAGAGACACGGACCGGCTCGTAGGGATTTTGGAGCACTTGCGGGACATCGGCAATACCGTGATTGTTGTGGAGCATGACGAAGAAACCATGCAACATGCCGATCATATCGTGGATTTGGGGCCGGCGGCAGGTATTCATGGTGGGGATATCGTCTTTCAAGGTTCATACTCAGACATATGCAAGGATAAGGATTCCGTGACCGGGGCTTACCTGAGTGGACTTAAAACCATCGCCGTGCCAGAGGCGCGTCGGCCTGTTGATCCACAATGGGTCCTACGGCTGGAAAATGCACGCGCCCACAACCTCAAGCGCCTGGATGTAGGCTTTCCGTTACACATGATTACCTGTGTAACCGGCGTAAGTGGCTCCGGGAAATCCACCCTGGTATATGATACACTTTATGCCGGTCTAAAGCGCAGCAAAGGAGGATATGAAGAGAAAGTCGGGGTCCATGATGCCATCCGAGGTCACATGCTAGTGGATCAAGTAGAGATGGTGGATCAAAGCCCCATCGGGCGGTCACCGCGCTCCAATCCCATCACGTACATCAAGGCCTTCGATGAGATTAGGGCCTTACTTTCAGGAACTCATCAGGCCCAGATCAGAGGTTTCAAACCGGGGTATTTCTCCTTTAATGTGCCAGGTGGGCGGTGTGAAGTGTGTCAGGGTGAAGGGGCCGTAAAGGTCGAGATGCAGTTTCTGGCTGATCTCTATTTGGAGTGCGAAGGGTGCAAAGGACGACGCTTTAAGAAGGATGTCTTGGAGATTCGTTTCAACGGAAAAAACGTTGATGATGTTCTAAACCTGACCGTAGATGAAGCGTTGACCTTCTTCAAATTGGAGCGAAAGATCGCTCGTAAACTTCAGGTTTTACAAGATGTTGGACTGGGGTATCTTAAGCTGGGACAACCGGCAACTACCCTTTCGGGAGGAGAAGCCCAACGCATCAAATTGGCCGCACATTTAGCAAAACCGGCACGGGACCATACCCTATATTTATTCGATGAGCCAACAACGGGTCTACACTTTAGTGATATCGAAAAGCTGTTGGCCGCCTTTAATGCACTCATTGAAAAAGGGCATTCCATCATCGTGATCGAACACAACCTGGATGTCATCAAGTGTGCTGACTGGGTCATTGACTTGGGGCCGGAAGGGGGCCATGCCGGCGGATTCGTTGTGGCTGAAGGTACGCCGGAAGAACTAGCCGTACATCCGACGAGCCATACGGGGCACTACCTGAAAAAGGTCTTGCCCGCCTCATGAGCCCACCAACTCATCAGGATCCCATGCGGATTGCGCTGTTTACAGGGAACTACCACCACATCCTGGATGGGGTCTCTATGACACTAAATCGCCTCGTGGCTTTTCTGGAGCGCGAAGGCCATGATGTGTTGGTGTTTGGTCCAACGGTGAAAGCCCCGCCGATCCAGCATGCGGGTCGGATGATTGCCGTCCCTTCGATGGCTGCACCGGGCCGACCAGAGTACAGGGTTACCTTAGGCCTGGCTGAAGAAGCCCGGTTGCGGCTGAAAGCATTTGCCCCAAACCTGATACATATTGCCACGCCAGATCTGTTGGGGCGTGGGGCGTTGATGCTTGGGTGCAAGTGGAAGGTACCGGTGGTGGGGTCCTACCATACCCACTTTTCGTCCTATCTCAAGTTCTACAATATGGAGCGTGTGGAGCCGCTGGTCTGGAGATATGTCCGATGGTTTTACAATCAGTGTGAACAGGTATACGTTCCCTCGGCATCGATGGCGGATGTCTTGCGCGCACACGGCATACAGGAGGGCATACGGTTATGGCAGCGCGGTGTGGAAACGGACAGGTACAACCCTGCAAAGCGCTCGCAGAAATGGAGGCAATCGCTCGGATTTTCGGACGATGACGTTGTCGTAACCTTTGTAAGTCGGGTAGTTTGGGAGAAAGGGTTACAAACCTTTGTAAAGGTCATCAAAGCCTTGAAAGACCAAGGCATTGCCCATCGGTGCATGGTGGTTGGCGAGGGGCCGGCCCGGTCTGAGCTTGAGCAACTTTTGCCTGATACACGGTTTACAGGGTATTTGAAGGACGAGGCCCTTGCCCAAGCCTACGCCTCCTCAGACGTCTTTTTGTTTCCGAGTGAAACCGAGACCTTCGGCAACGTCACCCTCGAAGCAATGGCGTCCGGTGTACCGACGGTTTGTGCGGATGCCACCGGGAGCCGAAGTCTGGTCGAACATGGCGTAACGGGTTTTCTGGCTCCGCCCCGCGAGGCATCGGTCTTTCTGGACTATACGGTTCAGCTCATCCGTGACCCGGCACTTCGGTCAAAGATGGCGAAAGCTGCACTCCGCCAGGCCAAGGATTATGAATGGAATGCTGTAATGGGCCGGATTTCCAGCTACTACAGAGAAGCCGTTGAGGCCTATTCAAATCTTTTAGAGAAGGACTAGGCCAAACAATTACAAATACTTGCGCATCTTATTTATCTCACATTCTTTTCCGCCTCCCGGTCAAATGCTTGAAAACATGGGCGGGATGCAGCGTGTAGCAACGGATCTGCACGATGCCCTGGCCGCGCACCCAAAGATCCAGTGGCAGACCGAAGTCTTGCGCACGACCTGGAAGATGACCCATGTGCGGTTCATACCATTTGCCGTTCGGTTAATGCGCCAGGTACCGCTTCTCGTGGCGCAGCAGGATACAGATGTTGTCCTTTTCTCCTCGATGGTAACGGCCAGTTTAGCCGTACGCTTGCGCTCAAAGTTGCCCGCTCATGTGAAACTGGTAACCATAGCGCATGGGCAAGATGTAACCCTGCCATTGGGCATCTATCAGCGGTTTGTGCCGCGGGTGTTTAAGGTGTTGGATGCGATTATTCCCGTGAGCCGTGCCACAGGTGAGGCGTGCAGGCAAAGGGGATGCACACCCGAAAAGGTGCATGTCATTCCAAATGGCATCAACCCGGACCGCTTTCTTACAACCTCTGATGCTCCCAAACGAATCCTGCTTGCCAGAGCGTTTCCTGAGGAAACGGCATCTTTGCCAACCCATGCGTTGGTACTATGCAGCGTGGGGCGGCAGGTGAAACGGAAAGGGTTTCACTGGTTTGTCGAAGCCGTAATGCCACAGTTGCCCGCGCATATTTACTACTGGCTTGCTGGAGAAGGGCCGATGACCGCCGAGGTCCAAGCCGCTGTAGACCGGCATCAGCTGGGAGAACAAGTCTGCCTGTTGGGACGGGTAAGTGAGGATCAACTTGAAGCCCTTTACCGGGGGAGTGATCTTTTTATCATGCCAAACATCAACGTGCCGGGAGACATGGAGGGCTTCGGGGTGGTCATGTTGGAAGCGGGATTATGCAAGACCCCCGCGATCGCTGCCGGAATAGAGGGCATTCTGGATGTCATTCAAGAGGGCGTAAACGGTCACCTGGTCACCACAGAAGATGCAAGTGCATATGTTGAAAAAATAAAAGGATATGATGAGGATAGAGAAACCCTGAATCAACTCGGCGAAAGCGCGATGAACTACACCTTGGACACGTTTACATGGCCGGCTGTGGCCGACCGATTTGTTCGGGTTCTTGAGGACCTAATAATGGCTCATTGACTGTTGAATTGATCCAGGCGGCCTGGGCCGAAGCGGCCTGATCGTTTCGGGTCTATATTTTTTAAGAGGATGGACGGCCAAGTTTGAGCGATAGATTTTGCTCGGTGCCTTCGCGATACACGGTGAAACGGACATCGTCACCGGCCCGAAAATCAGAGAGGAGGGCACTGGCTTCCGTACCGTTTGAAACGGGTTCCCCATTGATGGCGATGATCACATCATACGGCTCAAATCCAGCTTTGTCGGCTGGGGAATCGGGGTCGATGTCTTGCACCAATACGCCGTTGGTGTTTGGGAGTTGGAGCACTTGTGCCGCCCGATTGGTGAGCCGAATCACGTTGAGGCCGGTATAGTAGGAGCGGTCTACTTCGCCCTTGGTACGGAGTTCTTCAAGGATGCGTTTGGCCCGTTCGGCAGGCACGGCAAACCCGATCCCGTCCGATCCGCCGCCCCGGCTGATGATGGCACTGTTTACGCCGATGACTTCGCCCAGCGCGTTCACCAACGGGCCGCCGGAGTTGCCCTGATTGATGGCTGCATCGGTCTGAATCATGTCTCGGTATACCCGGCCATCCTGGGGTTGCAGGTTCCGCCCCGTGGCACTCACCACGCCGACCGTCACGGTAGGGTCGGTGGCTTCAAACAGGCCGAAGGGGTTGCCCAACGCAATGACCCACTCGCCGACAAGTACATCCCCGGTCGGTTCAAACGCCAGGTAGGGCAGGGGTTCTTCCGGCTCAACCTTGAGCAGGGCTAGGTCGCTCACACGATCCGTTCCGATCATCAGGGCTTCGAGTTCTTTCCCATCAGGGAAGGCCACAATAATTTCGGTGGCACTGTCTACAACATGTTGATTGGTAACAATGTAGCCGTCGTGCGAAGTGACAAAACCAGAACCAAGGCTATGGACCTCGCGCTCAACGTAGCGTGGCCGGCGGCCGAAAAACTGAGAGAAAAACGGATCGTTGTCGAAGAAAGAGAAAGGGTCCCGATATTGTACGCGCTGGATGCCCGTCACGTTGATGCTAACCACGGCCGGTGCAGCGGCCTCGACGGCCCGGGTGATCGCGGTACTGCGGCCTCGCATGATCTCGGTTTGCAGGTCCGTGTCTCTATCAGAAATAGGTTGCACTTGTTGAGGCTGGGGCGTGGAAGGCGGGGCCTCTTGAGATTGGGCACTTTCGTTACAGCCCATGGCGAGCCAGGCCATGCAGAGGAGAATAAGGGTGCGCTTCATACGTGTATGATTCATTCCAGGAAAAGGCTATCGTTTCCATCTTACGTTGAAGAAGAATACGCAGTTTCGATAGAACGACAACGCCACATCATTCCGTATCCTGCCCGTAAAAAAAGCACCTGCGCTTAGAAAAAAATGCAGGTGCCATGGATACATATAAGGTCAAAATATTCAGCAACATGCACTATCTGATCCTTCGGCTGAAGCCGGGGCAGGTTCGCAATCGAACAGGCCGTAATGTATGGCGCGGTCTCCGATGACGTGGAAGTGTTTGCCGAAGCGGGTCTCTTCGATCATGGCGGCGGTGTTGCCGCACACCAGCATCGGCTTACCGGTGGTGAAGACGTGGTGGTCGTCCAGGACAAACGCGTGAGGGGCCTCAGGGATGGTACCTTTGTAGATGGCGACCTGGCCGTAATCTTCGCAACGGTCTTCAAGGGTATCCAGCTTGAATACGCGGATCGTCCGGGAGGTAAAGTTCACCATGCCGATCTTGCGCTCAATTTCAGGATCGCCAATTTCGATGGGGGCTTCGGAAACCACGCGGTAGTCCAGGCAATCAAAGGAGCGCATGAGCCGCCGGAAATCTTCCATATATAATGCGCCGGAGAGGCATTCGCCCAGCAGGACCGGATCGGTTTTCACTTCTTCCGGGATGCGGCGGTCGCAGAAGACGTCGGCGAAGTACAACTCGCCGCCGGGTTTGAGGACGCGGAACAACTCCGAAAAGACGGCGGGTTTATCAGGCGAGAGGTTAATGACACAATTCGAGATGACCACGTCTACCGAATTGTCGGCGATGCCAGCCCCTTTGAGGTCTTCGATGTAGCCTTTCCGAAAATCCACGTTCGGCGCTGAATAGCCGAAGCGAGCCATTTGGGCGTCCACATTGCGTCGCGCAATGTCCAGTTGCTCATCCGTCATGTCTATGCCGATGACGTATCCTGAAGGGCCAGTCAGTTTGGAGGCCACATACACATCGCGCCCGGTACCACAACCCAGATCCAATATGATACAGCCTTCGAGGTCCTGTGGGATAGGGGAGCCACAGCCATAAAAGCGGGCCATGACCTCGTCTTCGATCTCGACCAGTACGTCCTTGATGTGTTGCGGTATGGCCTCGGTGGTGCAACAGGCGTTGGTTTTAAGGTCGGTGTTACTGGATAAGATCTGGCCGTAATAAGCCTTTACATGCTCTAGGGTTAGGGTTTCCATCGGTCGAGGATTGGATTCAAAAGGGATCGCGCAATGTACAATAGAACTCCGTCAGGGCTGCGCAGGTTAGTAAAAAAAGTGTAAGAAAAGTTACAAGCGGGGAGATTCCGTGTACCTGGCAAAATAGCTGGAGCGGTCGGCGTGTTTGCATTCGGGAGGAGGAGCAAGTAAGTTGCGAAGGTAAGGGCACAACGAAAACGTACATGTACATTCCAGAATTAGGACCGGCGGTGCCGAAGCGTGGCAATGCGCTGACCCGATGGTTCGGCCGGATGATGCTCCGGCTGACGGGTTGGCACATGAAAGGGACGCTTCCCAACATTTCCAGGTGTGTCATCATCGTCGCGCCGCATACATCCAACTGGGATTTCTTGTACGGGATGTCTGCCCTGTTTGCGATGGGAATACGGCTGAGTTGGATGGGAAAGCATACCCTGTTCAAAGGGCCCATGGGGCCGTTGATGCGGTACATGGGGGGGATTTCTATAGACCGGGATGCCAAGCGCGGGATTGTACAGGAAACCGTCGCCGCCTTCAAGGAACGGGACCAGATGTTAATCGGCATTGCACCCGAGGGAACGCGTAAACGTGTTGGGCGGTGGAAAACGGGCTTTTATTACATGGCCGAGGGGGCGGACGTCCCGATTATCATGGCGTTTATTGATTACCGCGAGCGGGCGATGGGCTTCGGGCCGGTGCTCAAGCCTTCGGGCAACCTGGAGGCCGATATGGCCGCCATCAGTGCCTTCTATGCCAGCATGGAAGGTAAATTACGTGACCAGTTTCAAATTCATTCTTCTGATTAACTAAATTCTATTCATGCGCAACGCACTTGCAAGAAGCCTCGGTATGATGGCCGTTGGCTTATGGGTATCCGTCCCGCTTATTCAGGCCCAATCCCGTTTTTCAGAACCTGAAGCCCTCCATGAGGAGGTGACCATCGATTTGGTCGCTCCCATTTCCAACCTCGCCACGCGATTGGCGCACGACCCGGCCACCGGCGACCTCTATTATATGACGATCAGCGGAGAGGTGATGCGTGTGACCATCCCGGACTCCGGACAGGTGGACGAACGCCAGGTACACGACCGGCTGGATCATGCCCTGTCTGCCCCGCAAGGCATGACCTTCGGGCCAGATGGCGTCCTATACCTCGTGAGTAACGAAGCCGATGAGCAGCGAAATTTTACGCGCGTGGTGATCCGCAAGGGTGTGCCCCAAACCGAAGGAGCGGATGACCGCATCTGGCGCACCATTGCCGAGTCTGAGCCGTACCCGCTGAGCGCCGCTTACAACCATCTGTTTAATGCCGTTGTGCTTAGTCCGGATGATCAGTACCTCTATATCAATAGCGGCTCCCGAACGGACCACGGGGAGGTCCAGAACAATCGGGGTGTTCATACCGATGATCCGCGCGAGCTTCCCATCACGGCCGCCCTGTTCAAGATTCCCGCCAATGCCGAGAACCTGATCATTCCGACGGATGAAGAGGCCCTGGCTGCGAGCGGGCTGCGCGTAGCACGGGGGTTACGCAATACCTACGCGCTGGCCTTCGCTGGAAACGGAGACCTGTTCGGCGTTGAAAACTCCGGCGACCGGGATGATGAAGAAGAACTCAACTGGCTGCGCGAAGGACTGCACTATGGATTTCCCTGGCGCATGGGCACCAACGATACCCCCCAGCAATTCCCCGGTTACGATCCCCAGGCCGATCTGATGATCAATGCCAACTATTTGGCCGGCCACTTCTCGGACGATCCAAACTATCCTCCCGTACCCGAAGGGCGTGTCTTCACCGATCCCATCCCCAATTTCGGCCCGGATGCCGACAAGTTTCGAGACCCGGCCGATGGGCAGGTATATGATGCCAGTGATGAGGGTGTCTCCATTTCCAGCTTCACTCCGCACCGGTCGCCGTTGGGCTTAGCATTTGATATGGATAGCTTGCTGGCAGACCCGTTTCGGGGAGGCGGCTTTACCCTTAGTTTTACGCCGGGCAGTCCCGAAGACCCCAACGGACGTGGCCCCTTTCTGGACCCTAGCCAGGATTTACTCCATCTGGACCTGGCGAAGACGGACCAGGGCTATACCCTGAATGCCACACGTATTGTGGGTGGTTTCAGTACGCCGGTCAGTGGGGCCCTGGTGGGCAATACGATGTACATCATCGAAACCACCCTGGGGTCGACAGATCCGCCACAGCCCGGTTTATGGGCTGTAACGCTTCCTGTATTTACTTCTGGGGTAGCCAATACACCCGATGTTATACCCACATGGTGGCTCGATGCCGAAGTATACCCCAATCCGACCCAGGGCATAGCCCGTCTTGCCGTGGTACTGGAGCGGGCGACGACCGTTCAGGTTGAGGTCGTAGATGTACTGGGACGTACCGTGCAGCAGCTTGTCCCCCGGGCCTTACAGCAAGGCCGTCATGCGTTCGAAATATCCCTGAAACACATCCCGGTGGGCGCCTATTTTGTGCGTGTAACGGCGGAAAACCGACATCTCACGCGCAAAGTATTCAAACTGAACTAGCGTGCTTAAAGCGCGATTTTCCAAAAAAACGGGAAAATAAGGGGCTACACATATCTTCCTTCGTGCTTTTTCCACGTTTGAGCCGGTATGAACGTTGGTAGGAGAGGGGGCGTTTTCGTATCATGGCTTGATACTAAGTCGAAAGAGCTCAGGCTTTTTCCAAGGTAAGTCTAACCAAATTGCTAGATTCATGGCGTATCACCATACCAACTCCCGTGGCAAGACCTACATCCTGCACGCGAGAAACACAACGTTGAAGAACGGAACGCAGCGTACCCTCTACTTCTTCGCGAAAGAAGAAAAAGAAGGCGCTCTCGACAGCGTACCTGCCGGATACCAGGTATCCGAAAGCAAAAACGGCCTGCCCGTTCTCAAGCGTGCCTAGAACTTCTTCGGGCGAGCCAGCTTGTCCGTCGTTCAATGCATGGAGGTGCCGCTTCGGTGGTACCTCCTTTTTTATGCAGAATGAAAAGCGCTTCCACTGAATTAAATGGCGAAGGCTTTGTCAAAACCACGGGTATTTGCTTGACGATGCCTGTCGCGGAGCCGTATTATTGGCATCCATTTGCACACCATGCAAGCATGCTCCGCTCATAACGTCCTCCTCCGTCCGGTCTCGCGACGATGCCGACCGATTCTGTCTGTCCAGGTGGATCCATGCTCGACCTCGGAGTCTGTTAGCGGATAGCGATTGCATCGCCCATAGACTTTTACCGAAGCGTCGGTCCACCCGGATCGGCGCTTTTTTATTTCATTGACTTGTACGTTCATGGCCATTGTTCTGGCATTCAGCGGTGGATTGGATACGTCCTTCTGCGTGCCCTACCTTAAGGAAACCTACGATGAACCGGTCCATACGGTGACTGTAAACACGGGTGGGCTTACGGATGCGGATGGTCTCGCCGCGTGGTCCGAGAAACTGGGGGCGGCTAGTCACCAAACCATTGATGCCCGCCCCCGCCTGTTCACCGATCATTTGTGTTACCTGATTATGGGAAACGTTCTGCGTGGGCAGGTTTATCCGTTGTGCGTTGGGCCAGAGCGGGTCGTTCAGGCCCGTGCCGTGGCTGACGCAGCCCGTACCCTTGGGGCCCGTGCGGTGGCCCACGGTTCTACCGGAGCCGGTAATGATCAAGTACGCTTTGACGGGGCCTTACGCGTCCTGGCTGCGGACCTGGAAATTATCACGCCCATCCGGACCCATGGCCTGAGCCGATCTGCCACGACCGCCTACCTGAAGGAACACGGATTTGAAGTGGCCTCTGAAACCACCACGTATTCCATCAACAAGGGCTTGTGGGGTACCACCATCGGCGGCAAGGAAACCCTGACCAGCGCGTTGCCCTTGCCCGATGCTGCGTACCCGGATACTGCCTCTCCAGACACCGCACCTGATACACCTCAGACGCTCACGCTGGCGTTCGAGCAGGGTGTTCCTACAGCCCTCAACGGGGAAGCCATGGAGCCGGTGAGCCTCATTGAAACCCTGAATAACCTTGGTGCACAACACGGCGTTGGGCGGGGCATTCATGTAGGAGATACGATTCTCGGCATCAAGGGCCGGGTCGGGTTTGAAGCACCTGCCCCTATCATCCTGATTGAAGCGCACCGGGAACTGGAAAAGATCGTCCTGACCCGATGGCAACAGTTTCAAAAAGCCCAATTGGGCGATTTCTACGGGATGCTGCTGCATGAAGGGCAATACTTCGATCCAGTCATGCGAGACATGGAAGCCTATTTCGAACGTGCCCAATCCGTCGTGACCGGCACCGTAACACTCCAACTCTTTAAGGGTAACATCAGCGTGCAGGGATGCAACAGCCCGTTTTCGTTGTTCAACCAACGGGTGGCTGCCTACGGTGAAACCAATCAACTCTGGGACGGGCGGGATGCCGAAGGCTTCACCCGGATTTACGGCCTGCAAGGTTATCTGGCCCATCGGGCACGGCAGGGACAATAGCGGTGTAACCCATGAAACGAAACGTCGCAATCCTACATGGAGCCGGCTATACCGGTGGTGAACTCATCCGCCTGCTGATCGGCCATCCGGGCCTCAACCTGGCCGCCGTTACCAGCCGAACCTTTGCCGGGCAACCTGTTGGAGCGGTACATCCCACGCTACAAGGACAAACCGCACTGGCGTTCACGACGGAAGATACCGTGCCGTGGGCCTCGCTGGATGCCATCCTCATCGCCGCCGAACACGGACAAGGTGTGCATACCGTGCAGCGCACCCTGGACGTAGGTTTTACCGGCTGCATCGTAGACCTCAGTGCCGATTTCCGGCTGGCCGATGCTGCACAGTACCCTACATGGTACCGGTTTGAACATCCAGCTCCAGCATTGCTGGATGCCTTTACCTACGGAATACCGGAAGTCCATGCCCCCTACGCGACATCCTACGTGGCCAACCCCGGCTGTTTTGCCACCGGCCTGAACCTGGCGTTGTGGCCCTTGAGCCGCCACCTGCAAGAAATGGAGGCTCACATAACAGCCTGTACAGGAGCCTCGGGTTCTGGTGCAAGGCCCAAAGCCACTACCCATTTTCCCACACGCGACGGAAATATGAGGGCGTACAAAGTATTGAATCACCAGCATTTAGGCGAGGTAGGCCAACTGTTGGGTACCTCGGCCACGTTGCATTTTGTGCCGGTCTCCGGGCCGTGGACGCGCGGGATCTGGGGGACGGCGCACCTCACCCTTCCTGACGGGATTTCGCAAGCAGATATAGATACCTGGTATGCCGAGGCGTACGCATCGGCCCCATGCGTTCGGTGTCATCCTGGTCGGTTACCGGAACTGCGGTGGTCCGTAAGGACGCCGTTCTGTGATGTGGGATGGGTTGCGTCCGGTCAGCATTTGGTGGTGGGCTTTGGTCTGGATAACCTGCTTAAAGGAGCCGCCTCCCAGGCCGTCCAAAACCTGAATCTGTTGCTTGATTTACCCGAAACGGCAGGGTTGTTACCGGTCCCCTTGCAAACCGAAGAGGTCCTGTCTTGACGACCGAAACCATCATTGCTCTCGAAGAGGCGTATCAAATCCCGACCTATAACAAAATACCTCTGGCGCTGGAAAAGGGGGCGGGGCGGCATGTGTGGGATGCAGACGGCAACCGTTATCTCGATTTCTACGGAGGACATTGTGTGACGGTGCTGGGGCATTGTCCGCCACGCGTGGTCGAGGCCGTGCAGCACCAGGCAGGCCAACTCATGTTCTACTCGAATGTGGCCTATAGTCGCATTCGAGCTCAGGCGGCGAAGGCTGTGGCACAAATGATGCCGGAGGGATTGCAGCATGTGTTTTTCTGCAATTCAGGCTCCGAGGCCAACGAGGCCGCCCTCAAACTCGCTCGGAAATGGACCGGCAAGACCGGCATCATCGCCATGGAGGGTAGTTTTCACGGGCGGACGCTGGGCAGTTTGGCCACTACCTGGGCATCCAAGTATCGTGCTCCTTATGCAGAGGTACTGCCCCCTACGCACTTCGTCCCGTTTGGGGATCCAGAGGCCGTGGCCAAGCAACTAAAAACAGGAGACATCGCCGCCGTTATTCTGGAGCCGATCCAGAGCATGGCCGGGATTCAGGTGGCCTCAACGTCATATTTCGAACAGTTGCGGGTGCTGTGTGACCAATACGGGGCCGCGCTGATTTTTGACGAGGTGCAGACCGGCGTTGGCCGAACGGGCACCTTCTCGATTTCCGAATCGCTGAGGGTATTTCCGGACCTAAGTACGATGGCAAAAAGCCTCGGAGCGGGTGTACCTGTGGGGGCGACGTTTGTATCGGATGCCATCGCCCAATCGGTCAAATACGGCGATCAGGGCACCACCTTCGGCGGGGGGATGCTGGCGATGGCGGCGGTGCGGGCAACCGTAGAGACGTTACAGGAAGACGATTTAATGGCCCAGGCCCATCACATTTTTGACCATATTCATTCGGCGCTGTCTACCAAGGTAGCTGCCGTGCGCGGGAAGGGGTGCCTGATCGGAGTCGAACTGCACGGGCGGGTTGCGCCGGTATTGGCGGCACTTAGGGAAGCAAGGGTATTAGCCGGTGGAGCCGTGCCGCCGAACGTCATGCGCCTGATGCCGGCCCTGAACACCACCGACGAAGAACTGGAGCACTTCTGTACCGCGATGGTGCAAGCCCTCTCGACCGTAGAAACTGTATGACCACACCAGATACCCCCCGGCATATCCTCAACTGGCACGAACTGGACCGGGCTGTTTGGGACCGGTGCCTCGAATCGGCTTTGCAGCATGAAGCCGACCGTCGTTGGACGAATGCAGCGCACGGGCGAAGTATGGGGTTGTTGTTCTTCAATGCGTCGCTGAGGACCCGGACCTCTATGGAACTGGCCGGAAGGGAATTGGGTGCCCACATGACCACCCTGAACATGACCCAGGGCCTATGGGGCATGGCCTGGGAGCAGGGGGTGCCCATGGCCGGAACCGCCGCCGAGCACATCACCGAGGCGATGGGGGTGCTTTCCCAGTATTATGCAGCACTGGGGGTTCGGCTGTTTGCCAACTTCGAGACCTACGCCCCCGACCGGCAGGATGCCCGGATGCGGCAGCTTATGGCCGCAGCTTCGGTGCCGGTCGTCAACCTGGAATCGGCATTTTACCACCCCTGCCAGGGTCTTGCCGATGCAGCCACCATCGCCAGACAATTTCAGGGTGATGTTGCAGGCCGGCAATTCGTATTGACCTGGGCATATCACCCCAAGGCCCTCCCGATGGCTGTGCCCAACTCGGCCTTGTTGATGGCGGCTCGCTTGGGGATGAACGTCACCGTCGCCCGGCCCGAAGGCTATGAACTTGACGAAGCCGTGATGACCCAGGCCCGGTGCTATGCCGAGGCCCAAGGCACCCACCTGAAAGAAGTGGATGACCCTGATGCCGCATATGTCGGGGCCGATGTCATATACGCGAAGGCATGGGGTGGATCACTGGCCTACACCGATCCAGAGCGAGAACGATCTCTTCGGGGAGAACACAGCGGTTGGCGCGTGACCCAGGCGCGTATGGACCGGACGCGGCAGGGCGTATTCATGCACTGCCTGCCGGTGCGGCGTGGGGTGGTTGTGGACGATGCCGTATTGGACGGGCCGCAGACCGTCCATTTACAACAAGCAGGCTTTCGGCTGCATGCCCAGAAGGCCATGCTGGAATATGTGTGGGATTTATAAAGCCTTGTTATGGTTGTCGTTAAGATAGGTGGTGCACTCATTGATGAAGCCGGAGCGCCCGATGCACTCTGGACGGCCCTGCGTACTGTACAGGCCAGACAGCCGGTGGTATTGGTACATGGTGGGGGCGGGTATGCCAGTCAGGTAGCTAGGCGGTTGGGACACACGCCGCGCATTGTGCAAGGCCGCCGGGTGACAACCGACTTAGACCTGGAAATCATCCTGTGGACGCTCCGTGGAGCACTCAATGCCCGCCTTACAGCCCAGGCACGAAGCGTCGGCATACAAGCCGTAGGGGTGTCTGGTGTAGACGACGGCCTCGTGCAGGTTGAGCGTCGGTCCCCGTGGAACATAGACGGGGAAAGGGTTGATTTCGGTTGGGTTGGGGATGTAAAGGGGGGGCATGTGGATCTGCTCTATTTGCTTCTGGAGGCTGGACGTTTGCCCATCGTTGCACCGATGGGGAGTGATGCCGCAGGTCAGATTTACAATGTCAATGCCGATACGGTGGCCGTCACGCTCGCCCAGGCGTTGGGGGCCGATCAACTGTACCTCGTAACGGAAGTTGGCGGGGTGTTTCGGGGTCCGGCAGATCCGGCCTCCCGGTTGGCAACATGCTCCCGGCAGGATTTTGAGACGGGCTTGACCGAAGGCTGGATCACAGGGGGAATGCGGGTCAAATTGAACGTTGCCTTTCAGGCGCTGGACAGCGGCATTTCTGATGTGTTTATTCTGGCACCCGACCAATTGCTCAACCCCGAACAGGGCACCCTAATCGTAGAGAAATCCCCATGATGGAAGAAACCTTGGCAACCAATGTCCGGGATGTACTGGACCTGCACAAGCGGCTGGTGGCCTTCCCGTCACTCAGCCATGAAGAAGGCCCCATTGCTGATTTTGTTGCGGCGTATGTTCAGGATTCGGGTTTGCCGGTGCATCGGATGGAGGACAACATCTGGTTTACATTGGGCACCGGGGAGGATGGGCTCTTGTTGGCCACGCACCTGGACGTGGTGCCGCCATCGGCCACGCATCCCTTTCCGCCGTTTGAAGCCACCCTGCATGAAGGCCACATCTATGGCCGAGGCACGGTCGATGCCAAGGCGAGTGTAGCTACTATGATGCAGGCTGTCCTGGAACTGGCATCAGAAGGCTATACGCCCCCCAATGGGCAGGTTATGGTAGCCCTCACCACCTGTGAAGAAACTGGAGGGATCGACAACGGTATGGAAGCGCTACGGCCCCATCTGCCTCCGGTACATGCCGCGCTGATCGGCGAGCCGACGGAGCTTCAGCCCTGTGTGGCCCAAAAGGGACTCCTCATCCTGAATATTGATGCGCACGGCAAAACGGCCCATGCCGCCCGTGCCCACCTTGGCGACAATGCCCTGTACCACGCTGCGCGGGATTTGCTACGCGTGGAGAGCATGACCTTCCACCGGGAAGACCCGTTCCTTGGTAAACCTACCATCACAGCTACGACCATTGAAGGCGGCACGGCCCGAAATGTGGTACCGGACCGCTGCCGGTTCACCCTGGACATCCGCAGTACGCCCGCCTATACCCATGAAGAACTTACCGCGATGGTCGGGGAAGCCTTGTCCTCCGGGGTAAGCATCCGGTCCGCCCGTATCATCCCGGTTTCTACCCCCGCAGATGCCCGAATTGTACAGGCCTGTCTGAAGGCCCAGCCAGGGGCAGAACCCTTCGGTTCTCCCACAGCCTCCGACTGGATTTTCCTCGCCGACGTCCCGGCGGTGAAGATCGGTCCTGGCCAAAGCGCGTTGTCGCACACGCCACAAGAACACGTCCCTGTTACGCAGTTGATACAGGGGGTTGCCGTCTATAAACGCATCATCCGGGCCTATTTTGAGGAGTCATCATCATGAAAAAACTCTGGCAAAAAGACACCGTTGCTGCCGATTGGGTGATCCGGTTTACCGTAGGGGAAGACCTCCGCTGGGATACGCTCCTGCTGCCCTATGATGTAGCGGGTACCCGTGCCCACGCCTGGGCCTTGTCTGAAATGGGTATCCTGAAGCCGGCAGAGTTTGAAGCCATAGGCGAAGCCCTGGACGCGCTCCTGGTGGCCTATGAGGCCGGTGAGGTGGAAGTCACAACGGCGGATGAAGACTGTCACACGGTCATTGAACACCACCTGGCATCGCATCTGGGCGATGTGGGGCAGAAGATTCACGCCGGGCGTTCCCGCAATGATCAGGTGCTGGTGGCGTTGCGTCTATTTTTGCGGGATGCGATAGCGGATATTGCCGATCAGGTCCGTCAGCTGGGCGAGGCGTTGTGTGATTTGGGCGAGCGCTATCAGGGGGCTTTGATGCCCGGCTACACCCACATGCAACCCGCCATGCCGACGACGGCGGGCCTTTGGGCAATGGGTTATGCCGAGTTGTTGGTTTCTGACCTTGCCCATCTTCGGACGGCATCGGATCAAATCAATGTGTCGCCGTGGGGGAGTGCAGCCGGGTATGCGGTGCCATACCTCGATATGCCCCGCGATGCCGTGGCTGAACGGCTTGGCTTTCGGGGTGTGCAGCGGCATGTGACGGCGGTACAGTTGTCGAGAGGGAAGTTAGAGTTGGGGGTGGTACATGCGCTGATTCAGGTGGCCGGTACCATCAACCGCATGGCTTCCGATCTGGTATTGTACAACACGGCGGCCTACGGGTTTGTGACCTTGCCGGTCGCATTTTGCACGGGGTCCTCCATTATGCCCCAGAAGCGGAACCCCGATGTGCTGGAGTTGGCGCGGGCCTATTACCATCGGTTGTTGGCTGAGTGTAACCTGTTGTTGACGCTTCCGGCGAACATGTCATCCGGGTACCACCGCGATTTACAGTTGACCAAGGAAGCGGTAATGCGAAGTGTGTTATTGGGCCAGGATTTGCTTTCGGCGGCATCGGAAGTGGTACCCGGCGTAACGTTTGATGTGGCCGGTATGGCAGCAGCTTGTCCGCCTGCGTTGTTTGCCACCGCGCATGCACTGGAGCAAGTGGAGCAGGGGATACCCTTCCGGCAGGCCTACCGGGAGACCGGCAAGCAGTTGGACGCGCTCAAGCGCCCGGCAGTGGATGAGGCCCTGAAGGCCTATAAGATTGCCGGAGGGCCGAGGCATATCCGGCCGGATGAAGTGCGTGCGGCGTTGCATCAGGGTGGGTTTTAGCAGCACCAGCAGAGCATGTCATGGCGAGGAGCGCCTCCAGTGCGACGCGGCCATCCCATTACGAGCGGATGCGCCTGGAATGGGATCGCCACACCCTGCTAGACGCGGGGTTCGCGATGACAGAGCACAAAAAAGGCGGATCAGCGTTGAGCCGAGCCGCCTTTTAGCGTTTTTGATGCGCGGAGGATTTAGTTGTCCTCGTCCATCTCGAAGCTGTCTACGATGATGGAGTCGACGCGGCGGTTGCGGCGGCCGTCAACCCCTTTTCCGGCGAGCGGATCGCGGCCGAGGCCACGGGCGAAGAGGCGGCTCGGAGCGATGCCATTGTCGATGTAGTATTGTTCAACGGCTTTAGCGCGGGCTTCGGAGAGGCGGCGCGGGCGGCGTTCGCCACGGTCGGCATAGCCATCGAGGCGGACCAGCATTTCGGCGCACTCTACGAGTTTTTCGATGTTCTCATCGAGGAGCGCTTTGGCTTCATCTGTGAGTTCGGCGCTGTTTTTCTCGAAGAAGACCGAGTTGAGTTCGGTGATGTCCGAGCAGCGGAAGGCGCGCACCATCAGGTTCAGGTCGCGGCGGTCGGAGCCTTTACAGTTGGTCACTTCCAGCGAAATGGTATAGTCGCCGGGGTCATCATAGGAGTGCGTCGCTGAGGCAGAGGAGGCGCTGCCACCGTCGCCGAAGTTCCATTGGTAAGCGTACGGCTCGGTCCCATTGACTTGTGCTGAGAAGGTCACCGTTTCGCCGATGACGAGGTCCGTCGGGTCAGCGGTGATGGTGACGATTTCAGCGGGGTCCGGGCACGGATCAAACACGTTGACCATTTTGCTGCGGCTGTCCGAGCCTTCGCTGTTCGAAGCCGTCACGGATACTGTATAGTCGCCGGGGGCGGTATAGGTATGAGTGACGGTCAGGCCGGTGGCCGTGGTGCCATCGCCCAGGTCCCATACGACATCTGTGGGGTCACAGGCATCGTCGTTGATAGTGGCCGTGAAGGTAGCGGATTGGCCAAGTTCGACGCGGTCTGGACCATCCATGGAGAGGATGCGGGCAGGTTCGCAGGCGGGCTTGAAGCTGTACCGCAAGCCGAGGCCATAGAAGCCGAGCAGGTCAAAGTTGGTTTCGTCTCCGTCAACGCCGGGGTCGGCGGCATCGAGCTTGTCGTCACCGAAGCCGTAGAAACCTGTCATCTCCAGGAAAAGAGAGGTTTGGCGCGAGAGCACGTAGTCCAGACCGAAGCCTAGGACTGGCCCAAAGGCCGTTTCGCTCTGGGAGCTTTCGCCTACTGGCGTAAAGGAGGCAAACGAGAGGTTTACCCCGCCATGCACGTAAGGCGAGAGCCGCTTGGAGGGCAGTACCATAAACCGCAGCATCACCGGAATGGTGAGCCGGGTTGTTGAGGATTCGTCCTCGTCCAGTACCGGGACTAAGCCATCGTCAAAGTCAAAGTTATTGTTGATTTCCGGATAGTTCCCGAACTGAAGGCCGAGGGATAGCGACCATGCAGGTGTGAAGGCATATCCAATTTCAGCACCAAGTGAGTAGCTGGCATCGGAAAGGTGATCGCTAATCGCCAGGCTGGTGAAATCTTCGCCCGGCTCCTCGTCTCGGTCCCCACCATAGGTCGAGAAACCGACACGCGCATTCAGGAAGAGGGATTTATCTGCTCGCTTGCTTTGAGCAAGGGCTTCATTGCTTCCTGTGGTAAAAAGCAAGAGCAGCGCACAGCTGGTCAGAAGCAGTGAACGCAGGCTTGTGGTCATGATGTAATCTCCGTAGTTGCTATAGGTCGTGAATTTGCAGGCGGATGCGGCCCCTTTTGAGTGCACATCTTATGTGCCTGATCCCGGTCTCAATAATCCGAAATATGGCCCGGAATTGCAAATGTGGACTTTATTAAAAATATGTAGGGGAAATACCTACAGATCCAGAAGGCAAACGCAGAACAAGCACACCCTGCAAAGGGTCGAAAAGAGCTGTGAGAGGAACATACGAGGGAAGGACAAACCGGTGCGAAAAAAGCACCGGCCCATACTATCCCAGCGTGCCTACATGCTTCTCTAATTGGCTCTTGTAATTGGCAGCCTTGTTGGCGTGAATAACACCCTTACGCGCCAGACGGTCCAGGTGGGCCTTGGTATCATTGAGCAGGGTCTGTGCAGCGGCCTTATCATCCGTCGCACGGAGTTGCTTGATCATCGAGCGCACGGTGCTTATCTGGTACCGGTTACGGGCACGGCGTTTGGCCGTTTGACGCACCCGCTTCAGGGCCGATTTATGGTTAGCCATGAAAGACGTTTCTAGTTTATATCCGTTCTTTGCAAAATCAAAGAACCTGTATCAGGTTTCAGGCGCAAATATTTAGCTTCGCAAAATAACAAGGGGCCAGCCCTAAAGTCAAATCTGATCTTGATGAAGAACAGGGGAGGTCACTCCGACAAATACCGCACATACATCCCCGGCTGATCCATCAACACCAAAGCTGATTGCACCTGCGGATCATGGGTAAGGGAGGCTTCAATTTGGGCCGTGTTGCCGAAGTACCGGGCCAGGATTTCGATGCGTATGCGCTCTTTTAATGCATCGGCATAGCGGCGGAAATCGTCTTCCTTTTCGGCATCCACTTCCGTGCGCAGCGTTTCGATCTCATCGGCGGTGGAGGCGTAGCCGGCCTCCGTTAAGCCGTCACTCAGGGCGTCGATCATACGCTCGGAACGGGTACGGTAGACAAATTGGGCTTCCCTGAGCCAGGCTCTAAAATCGGCGTAAATGGCATCGTTCACGGTGAAGTCGGCCTCAATCGTCGGTGTTTTGGCCGCGAAGGCGTTCGCGTAGAGAAAGAAGGCAGACTTGCGGACCAGCGCAGCTTCCAGTTCGCTCAGGGCTGCGGCTGCCACTTCCTGATCTGGTTCAATGCCGCCTCCATCCCGAACGGTGCGGCCACCAGAGGTCTGAAAGGCACCGCGCAGGGAATCGGCGATCTCTACTGCGTAGCCGTCCTGGGCCTGGTGGGTGTAATGGATGGCCTGAATACTTCGTCCACTTGGGGTGTAATACTTGGAGGTGGTCATTTTGAGTGACGTATTATAGGGCAAGGGGCGGACGATCTGCACCAGTCCTTTGCCAAAGGTTTGTTCGCCCAGAATGACACCCCGGTCCAGGTCTTGCACTGCACCTGCCACAATCTCGCTGGCCGAGGCACTGGATTCGTTCACCAGAATCACCAGCGGCACATTCGGAAGGACTGGTGGACGACGGCTCCGGTAGACGCGCTCGGTTTGGGGCAAACGCCCCCGTGTGGAAACCACCACAGCGCCTTGTTCAACAAACAGACCCGTAATGTCAACCGCTGCGTCAAGCAGGCCGCCGGGGTTATTCCGCAGATCCAGGATGAAACCGTCGAAGTTGCCTTGCGCCCTCAGGTTCTGGATGGCTTGCCGGGTTTCCGGGGTGGCTTCCTGAGAGAACCGTTCCAGCCGGACGTAGCCGACGGACCGGGCATCAGGGGTTTTGAGCAGGCCCTGGAATGTGACATCCTTGATGTTGATGTCGGCACGGGTCAGGACGAAGTCGATGGCTTCGGCCTCGCCTTCCCGCAGAATGCGGACGGCTACGGTGGATCCGGGGTCTCCCCGGAGCAGGTCGTGGATGTTACCGGCTGTGAGGCCCTGCAGGTTGGTTTGGTCGATGTGGGTGAGGATGTCTCCGGCCCGGACGCCTTGCTTGAACCCGCTATAGCCTTCGATGGTGGCCGTTACCGTAGCCCGACCATCCTCGCGGAGCCTGATGTTGAGGCCGACGTCGCCATGCCGGCCGCTGGTCATCATGTCGATTTCCTCATTGTCTGCCTCGTCGATGAAGACGGTGTACGGGTCCAGGGTTTCCATCATGGCATCAATGCCGGTACGCATCATGCGCTCCGGGTCAATGTCATCCACATACCCGACCGAGAGCTCTTCGTAGAGGGTGCCGAAGATGGTCAGGTTCTTTTTGATGGCAAAAAACAGATCATCCTGCGGCATCCAGAAGCCGGCCACAAAGCCGAGGCTTAAGACCAGCACCAGCACGGACCACCAGCGGACGCGGGGAAAAGAGGAGGACGCAGCCTTCATATCAACAACCAGACTTCCAGATGAGAGAGGGTCCCTCGTCTGATCCCGAAGTCGGCGGTTTTGTTTCGGTAGGGCAGAATAATGGGATTGGTGGAATGCTCCGGGGTGCTGTCGTTTTTTGGTGTACCTGTATGAAAAGGTGAAAGTCCCTGCTTATATCCATTCTTTGATTTTTGTGTGCAATATTTACCCTATCGTTTTCCTCAACCTTTGCACAGCAAAATCAAAGAACCATTATTATTTCAAACCGGACCCTGCTATGAAGCACTTCATCCTTCTTGTATTGTTCTTATGGATATCTACCGGTCTCGTGATGACTGGTGAGTGTGAAGTGACCCAATCAAATCAGCCTTTCCTTGAGGGCTTTGGCAACGGCTCCGCTGCGGGAATGCACGTGCAGTTTGGCGTAGATGTTACGCAGGTGGGTATCGACCGTGTAGAAGCTGATGAAAAGGACATCGGCAATCTGGCGTTTGGTGCGGCCGTCAACGAGGTGTTGGAGGATTTCCAGTTCGCGTTCGGTCAGGCCGTATTCGGTTTGCGGGGTGGCAAACCGCTGAAACATCTGCAACACCTTGCGGGCAATCTGTCCGTTCATAGGGGCACCGCCACGCTGCGCCACCATGATGGCATTAAGGATGTCTTCGGCAGGGGCAGATTTTAACAGGTAGCCCGACGCACCGGCACAAATGGCATCAAATACCTGCTCGTTGTCCTCATGAACGGTCAGCATGATGACCTGGGAGGTGGGAGAGCGGGCCTTCAGGCGGCGCACGCCCTCAATGCCGTTCATACCCGGCAACTCAATGTCCATCAATACCACTTGCGGGATGTGGCTGTCCAGCGCGTCCAGCATGTCTTCGCAGGAGCGAAAGGGCATCGGTCGGTATGCCTCATGCTCGCGGATCAACTCGGTGATGGTCTCTCGGAAGAGATCGTTGTCCTCCACGAGCCAGACTTCAAACTTTTCTTTCATCAAATGGCGGGTGAAATGAGGGAAGCACACGCGAAGAATACCGCATGTAAAAGCGCAATACCATCCCGCATTTACGTGATTCGGGCACTAAAATGCGCCGTCGTACCTTTTCCAGGCGCACTGTCGAACCGAAGCACCCCGCCAACTTGCCGGGCGCGGTGCTGCATGTTCTTGAGGCCATTCCCGTTACCGTTCACCGGCTGTGTGAATCCGACCCCATCGTCACGGACCTCCAGGGTGAAGGCTTCTTCCGATTGGCCCACGTGAATAGAGACCCGGCTGGCCTGAGCGTGGCGGGTGATGTTGTGCAACAGTTCTTTGTAGATCAGTAGAACATCCCGCCGGAAGTGCATGTCCAGGGGACTGGTTACGGCCGTGCCGGAGGTCTCGAAGGTATGGGGCACATCGCCGAGCAGGTCTTTGGCGATCTGGCGCATGCGTACGATGAGGTCGTCCAGTTTGTCCCGGTCTGGATCGACGAACCACACGATTTCCCGCAGGTTGGAGGCGGTTTGCCGCGCAGCTTGGCTTAGTTTTTCCAGTTGCGAACGGTCTCGGTCCGTTAGTGCTCCGCGCCGCCGGACCATATCGCTCATCAGGGCGATAGAGCCGAGGTTGGCCCCAATATCGTCGTGAAGGTCACCTGCGATCCGCAGCCGTAGCCGTTCCATCTCCAGAAATCTGTTCAGCCGGTACCGGTAGCCCGCGTAAAGCAATCCAATCAGCAATCCGAAGGCGGCCAACCGGAACCACCACCGCTGCCAGATGGGCGGATTGATGACGAGTTGAAGGGTTGCCCCTTCGCGGTTCCACACCCCGTCATTGTTGCTGCCCTGGACCCGAAAGCGATAGGTGCCGGGCGGTACACTCGTATAGGTGGCCCGGCGCTGGGTGCTGGCCTCCACCCAATCGGGATCCAGGCCCTCCAGTTGGTACCGGTACAGGTTCCGGGCGGGCGCGGTATAATCCAGGGCTGAAAACGCGAAGGTGAAAAAGTTCTGCTGGTGCGTAAGCTGAATGGTCTGGGGTTCCCACAACGGTTGCTCGGTCGGGTAGGCTTCGTTGAAGAGCAGGAAGTTCGTAATCCGAACCGCAGGCACGTTGGGGTTGGGCTGGAGGCTGCCGGGCTCAAAGGAGACCAACCCGTTGATACCGCCAAAATGCAAGGTGCCCGAGCTGCTTCGATGACAGGCCCCGAAGTTGAACTCCTGATTTTGGAGCCGATCCCCGGCATCGAAGGTACGCACCTCGCGGTTGGTACGGTTGAAGCGCGTAAGGCCCTGGTTGGTGCCGAGCCACAGAAAACCGTCATCATCTTCCAGGATACATTTGATAATGTTGCTGGGCAGTCCGTTCTGCGTGGTCAGGTGTTCAAAGCGTGGAGGGGATACATTCGGTTGCAGTCGGTTGAGCCCTCCAGCTGTCCCGATCCACAGGGCGGAATCAGTCGGGCTGAAATGGAGAACGTAGACGGCATTGTTACTCAGGCTATGAGGGTCTTCATGATGGTGCAAAAAGCGCTCAAAGAAGCGCGTTTGCGGGTTTAGCCGGTTCAGGCCACCACCAGAGGTGGCAATCCAGAGGAAGCCCTCCGGGTCTTCGAGGATAAATCGGACCCGGTTGTTACTCAAACTGTGGGGGTTCTCCGGCTGATTTACAAACGCAGTGATTTGTCCAGTTGCCGGATCTAGGCGCTTTACACCGGCCCCATCCGCCCCGATCCAGAGGTAGCCCTCCCGGTCTTCGTGGAGGGCAAATACATCCTGGTCGCCGGGGGTACCGGTTTCGATGGATAATTGCCGGAACTGTTGGGGCGTTCGGTCAAAGCGGTTGAGGCCGCCCCCCCAGGTACCGATCCACAGGCTGCCCTGACGGTCTTCCAGGATGGAGAGTACATAATCGTGGCTCAGCCCGGTGGGGTTGCCGGGGGTATGCCGGTAGGAGGTGATACGCTCCGTGCCAGCGTGGATCGCATTGAGACCACCGGTCGTGGTCCCGGCCCAGAGCGTCCCGGTGCGATCTTCGAATACCGAAACCACATCGCTGGTGCTCAGGCTATTAGGGTTGCCGGGTTCATGCCGCCGCAGGATAAACCGGTCGGCACCGGGTTGCAGGATGCTGATGCCGCGTGTGGTTCCCGCCCAGAGGCGGCCCACCTGGTCTTCGAACAGGTCGTACACCCGGTTGCTGCTCAGGCTGTTGGGGTTGCCAGGTTCATAGACATGATGCGTGAGGCGCATGGTCTGCCTGTTCAACTGATACAGCCCGTCGTTCCATGTGCCGATCCAGAGGGTGCCATCGGTGGTGCTTCGCAGACAGCGGATACGCCCAATGGTTAGGTCGGAGGGGCTTTCGGGCGGCAGGTCAAATCGGGTGAAGGCATCCGCGCCGTGCACCCGTCGGTACAGCCCATTGCCCCATGTGCCGACCCAGAGGGTCCCGTCGGCATCGGTGTGTAGTGCCGAGATGCCGGAAACACCAGACGTGCTCGGCTCGAAATGTACGATGGCCCCGGAAGCCAGGTCCAGGTAACTCAGCCCCGTGTCTGTGCCGATCCATAATCGGCCCTCGGCATCCTCGGCCAGCGAGCGGACCATGTTGCCCATCGTAAACGGTTCAGCGCCGGGCGTGGAGGGATAGCGGATAAACCGTTGGGTTTGGGGGTCGTAGCGGTTGAGGCCACCGCCCAGGGTGCCGATCCAAAGGTTGCCGTTTCGATCCCTGTGCAGGGTGGCAATCAGGTTGTTGCTCAGGCTGTTTGGATCTTCCGGATCATGCATGAAGCGTTCGATACGCTCCGTGGCCGGGTCCATGCGGTTGAGGCCGCCTACGGTGGTACCGATCCAAAGGTGTCCGGCAGCATCATAGGCCATCGAACTGACCGCAGGACTGGAGAGGGTGTGGGTGTCGAACGGATCGGACTGATAGACCTGAAAGGTGTAACCATCATACCGGTTGAGGCCATCGCCGGTGCCAAACCACAAAAACCCCAGTGTGTCTTGTGTGATGGTGTAGACGAGGGACTGGGACAGGCCGTTTTCCACGGAAAGCCGCTCAAATGAAAACCCTGCCGATTGGGCATACCCCAGGCTCGGCATCCACAAGGTAAGGAGCAACACCCAGGATAAACGATGCAATGCGGCGTGTGGCATTTGATGTGCGACGTTTACGCCCTAGTTTCAGGGAAACGACTTCTCTCCACACAACACCCAAGCGTATCATGCGGTTTCATCTTGCCTTTACGATCCTCTGCACAGCCTGTCTAATTTGGGTCACACCCGGCATCGCCCAAGACGAAGACGCTAAAAGTAGCAGAAGGGGCCAAACAGTTGATTGACCGGGGGGGTGGGTCCAGATGGGTGTGCACGGTCAGTTGCAGGGGCTCGGCGCACACTGGGAAACTTGGATGATGGCGCAGGGCGGCATGACCCCACATGAAGCGCTGCGGGTGGCCACCCTGTACGGTGCAGAGTACCTGGGCATGGAAGCAGACCTGGGCTCCCTGGAAATCGGTAAACTGGCCGATCTGGTGGTCCTGGAGGCCAATCCCTTGCACGATATTCACCATACTGAGCAGGTAAACCATGTGATGATCAACGGACGCCTCTTTGATGCCGAGACGATGCACGAAGTGGGCAACCGGATGCGGGAACGTAACCCCTTCTATTGGGAAAAGGATGAAGTGCGGGATGGGTTCATCTGGCGAGGAAGTACACTTGAGGCCGATGGAATAGGCTGCAGTTGTCACCGAAACTGAGCAAAAAAGCAGGGGCAAATCGCGGCTCCTTCCCCAAGCCAGCCATTATAAGGTCACAAGGCTGGGAGTGGTATTCGGCTCCTTCCCCAAGCCAGCCGGCAACCAACTCCCAGCGCCTGTGATTTTTGCTAAGGCAATCAAGATGAACATTTCATCCAAATAGGCCAATTCGTTCAATATATTCTAATAAGCGTTCTTTGATAACATTGTGCAAGCGTACATGGGGTGCCGCTCTGCCACCGGTCCGTGGTCATTGGTCCGCCGTCCGTTGTGGCTTTGACGCTGGCCTTACAACAGCCTGCCCCTGCGCAGGCAGGGAGACAACGAGCACGCGCCGCTAAGTGGGCAACCGTGTAATTTGCGTGCGTACAACGGCCCTTCCGGGCCGGCGCGGCGGTGGTGCCGGCACGGAAGTTTGCACAGTCATTTCAAAGAACTGATATAAGTAACATCAGATTATAATTTACGGCTATGCATACTGATTGTCAGTACGAGTGTTTTTTTCGGTGATTGTTACACGTTTATCTCAAAGACCGGGATGGGAAGACGCAACGTCACACAGAACCCGCCCATATAACGGTAGCCTCTATGCGTCTTCTTCTGCTCAGTAATTCTACGAGTCCGGGTCGGGAACACCTGGCCCATGCCACCGATTGGATTGCCGATTTCCTCGGTTCAGACGTCCGCACCGTTGCTTTTGTACCGTACGCGGGCATTCGGTTTTCTTATACTGAGTATGCCGCTAAGGTGCAAGCCCGCTTTGGCCCGCTCGGTTATACCATCACCTCCGTCCATGAGACGGACGATCCGGTGGGCCTGATGGAGGCCTCGGATGCTGTGGCCGTTGGTGGCGGCAACACGTTTCATCTGTTGCATGAACTGTACCGTTTCGGGTTAGTTGAGGCCATTCAGGCAACGGTGGAGGCCGGGAAGCCATACATCGGGTGGAGTGCCGGGTCCAATATGGCCTGCCCCACGTTGTGCACCACCAATGACATGCCCATCATTGAGCCGCCTTCCTTTAGGGCCCTCAACTTGATTCCATTTCAGATCAACCCGCATTACACGGATGCACACCCTCCCGGCCACCAGGGCGAAACCCGGTCAGACCGGATTGAAGAATTTTTGGAAGTGAATCCCTTGGCCACGGTCGTTGGCCTCCCGGAGGGTACGGCTATGCGTCGTGAAGAGGGCACCCTGACGTTACTCGGACGGCATCCCCTTCGGCTATTTCAGCACGGCCATCCGGTGCAAGACCTGAGTGCCGAGGCCGACTTTACCTTCCTGCTGGCTGACTAACCGAAACGCCGGGGTTGCATACGAAGCTGGACACCTTGCGCGTTTCATACCCTCTATGCGGGTATAAATTCAGGGGAAGGGCGCAACGCCCCCTCGAAATAGCGGATTGGGCACGGCGTTTGCGCGGATCCAGGCTGATCCGTGAGGAAGACCATGAGAATACCATTACTTGTATGGGGAATCGGATGGCTGCTGAGTCAGGGGGTTGTGGCCCAACCGCTTGCACAGAAGCCCCCGCCGCTTGTCCTGGAGGATTTTGAGGCGTATCCGGTCGGCGGCATTCCCGGCCGGTGGATGCGCACGGCCGGGCGTAAGCTGGCCCCCATCACCCCGGACTACATGAGGCCGGACGAGTATTTTGTGATTGAACGGGAGGGTGCCCGTCAATACGCCCGGGTGTACACCGAAGACCAGGCGATGCTCATTATTCTGCCGCGTGAAGCGGGGTACACCTGGAATCTAAAAACCCATCCCCGTCTGCGTTGGGACTGGCGTGTGCATGCCTTGCCGGACGGCGCAAACGAACGGCGCGAAAGAACCAATGATTCAGGAGCAGCCGTATACGTCACGTTTTCATTTAACTTGTGGGGTAAACCCCGTAGTATTAAATACGTGCACAGTACAACATTGCCGGTGGGCACGACGGTTTCCTACGGCTCGCTCAAAATCGTGGTCGTGGCTTCAGGAGAGAAGGGGTTGGGGGAGTGGATCACCATGGAGCGGGATGTCGTGGCCGATTACCGCCGGTTGTTCGGGAAGGCCCCACCAGAGGAAGCCCTGTCGGTAACCTTGTGGAGCGATAGCGATACCCTCAACAGCCAGAGCGAAGCAGACTTCGACAACCTCGTTGCTTTGCCCCGGCAGATCGTTGTGCGTGAATCGGAAACCGGCCCGCGATAGCGCGTTAACCCGGTTGTAAGTAAGCGGACAGCATTACATTTAACTACCGTGTCCTTTCGAAAGCACGGAGTGCTTGTGGCAATCTTATTGGCATTAAATACGTATAAGATTGCCACGTCGCCTTCGGCTCCTCGCAATGACCGCCGAATTAAATACGTCCGGGTACTTACCAGGTATAAAACCAGCATATGGATCGAATATTTCAGGCCCTTCGGCCGTGGGTTCGGGCCGTCGTTCGGCGGCCTCTTCTTGTTGTAGGCGGGGCCTTGCTGCTCTCCGCGTACTGCCTTTCGGTAGCCCTAAACTTGCGCATCGACACCGACTTCTCGAAACTGCTCCCTGAGGACTACGTCAGCGTGCAGGCCCTTGAACGGCTGCGTGCCACTGTTGGCGGCGAGAGTACGGTGGATATGATTGTCGAAAGTCCATCCTTTGCAGCGGATACGGCCTTCATTCAGGCATTCCTCCCGCGTGCCTTCCAACTCACCCACGGAGCGGGCGGCGATCCCTACCTGACCCGCGCTGAGTTCCGCAAAGATGTCACGTTCCTAAAGAACAACGCGCTGTACTTCGCCTCAGAAGATGAACTGGACGAACTAGAAACCTACCTCCGCGAAGAAATCGAAAACGCCCGGCTCGATGCCAACCCGTTTTTCTTTGATCTGGAAGATGAAGAGGACGAGGAAGAAGGTGAAGAGGTCATTGACTTCGATGAGGCCTACCGGCAAATCGTCCCCAAGGAATATCCCGTCTCCGAGGACAGCACCACAGTCGTCGTCAAGCTCTACCCCGGCGGTGCCCAAACCAACATCGGCCGGGTTGAGGTCATGTACGCCGATTTCGAAGCACTCAGCGATGAGCTAAACCCGGCGTCCTATCATCCGGAAATGAAGGTCTATTTCGGTGGGCGACCCATGCGGCAGGTGGCACAGGTTCGGTCGATTACGCGGGATGTGACGGGGTCGTTTATGGGGGGGGTATCGACGGTGCTCTTCATCGTCATGCTCTATTTTGCCTTCAAAGCCTATCAGGGGCGAGGCAGTAAAAAATTAGGACTGCTGGACCTCCTGCGTATGCCCCTCGCCGCTCTGCTGATTGCCATTCCCCTCGGAATGAGCCTGACGTGGACCTTCGCGATGGCCTATGCCGCCTTCGGCATTCTGAACCTGATGACCTCGATTCTGGTCCTCGTACTGTTCGGGTTGGGGGTCGATTACGGCATCCACTTTTATGCCCGTTACGCGGAAGAGCGCACCGCTGGTCGGTCCGTGCCGGACGCTATTGAGGAAACCTTCTTGACCACCGGTCCACCGATTGCCGTGAGTGCACTTACCACAGCCGTTTCCCTGCTGGTTCTGATCTTCGCCGATTTCAAAGGGTTTAGCCAGTTCGGTTACATCGCCGGTACCGGGATCATCCTGGCCCTTCTGGCGATGCTGTTTATCTTGCCGTCGCTCATCGTACTGTTTGAACGGTGGGGGTTGGTTCGGGTCTGGGCGTCGTCGGATACCGAGGTCAGAGAAGCAAACGGGAGATGGCGGTACCCGCTGGCCAAGCCGATTGTAGCCGTGAGCCTGGTGGCCGTGGTACTTGGGCTGGTGTTTGCCAACAACATCCACTTCGAATATAAATTCGGCAAGCTCGACCCCGTATTTACCGAATACAACGACCTGAACGCCAAGGTGCGTACGGTCTTTCCGCCGTCGAAAAAACGCAACCCGGCCTACGTGGTGGTGGATCAGGCAGAAGACATCCCCGTCGTGACTGCGGCATTGTGGGCACACGCCGAGGCAGATTCCACGCCGACCATTCTGGATGTAGAGAGCCTGCAAGAACGCTTCCCGATGGATGCTGCCCAGCAGCAGCGTCGGTTGGCCCGCATCGACACCATTCGGGCGTTGTTGGATGATGCCTTCTTGAAAGCCTCTGATTCCGAGGACTTGGCCCGCATCCGGCAGGCTGCACAGACCCGCGCCCCCATTTCCGAGGATCAGGTGCCGGGGTACCTCAAGGCCCGGTTTAGCTCCAAGGATGGCAAGATCGGCCAGTTTGTAATCGTCTATCCTACCTTTGGATTGGACGACGGGCGCAACTCTATGGCCTTCGCCGCAGACGTAGGGACCATCACAGCCCCGGACGGACGGGCGTTTTACGCCGGTTCGACACCCATTGTGGCGGCCAACATGCTTCGCCTGATGTTGGAGGAAAGCCCCTGGATGGTATTGTTCACGGCCATCGTGTTGGCAATTTTGATGTTGCTCGTTTTCCGGTCGGCGCAGTGGACCATGTTAGCGGCACTCCCGCTGGTGGTGGGTATTTTGTGGATGATGGGCATCATGGAACTGTTCGATGTGAAACTCAATTTCTACAACCTGATTGTCTTACCTGCAGTCTTGGGTATTGGAAATGATACCGGGGTGCATCTCATTTATCGCTACCGAGAGGAAGGGCCGGGGTCGCTCCGGCGGGTGTTGCGTTCTACTGGTGAGCACATCGCCATCGGGGCACTGACCACCATGATCGGGTTTGCCTGGTGGATGTTCTCCTTCCATCCCGGCCTGAACACCATCGGCGTACTGGCCGTCATTGGGATTGGGGCCGTGCTGTTGGCCGCACTGTTCTTCTTGCCTGCCCTGTTGCAGGTCATGGAAGACCGCACCCGCTAAACCGATCATGCTGCACACCCGAGCGGTTCTGCTCTTCCTAATGGTTCATTAATCTCATCAGTCTTACCGGGTTCGGGTTACAAAAACGGTGTCACTAAACGTTTCACCCTGTAGCCGCACCGCATACCGGCCCTCGGGCAAGCCCGTGCTTTGGAACGGAACCACATGCCGGATGTCGGCCTCTGGTCGCCCAGTGTATATGGTGCGGACTGCACGGCCAAGTATATCATAAACAATAATTTGTACCTGTTGGGTAGCCGGTACTGCAAAGGCCAGGGTAGACAGGTTCATGCCGGGGGCCAGAGGATTCGGATAAGCCTCCAACAGCGTGACCCCATCGGGCAGGGAAACCAGCGTCTCGGCGATGGGGCTGTAGCTGGTGGTCCCGTCGAAGTCAATTTGTTTGAGGCGGAAAGCATAGTGCCCCGGTTGCAGATCCGTGATGCGATAGGTATAGGTTTGTGGTAGGGTGGTTGTGCCGTGGCCGTCTACGAAATCAATGGATTGCCATTCATCGACCACTATGGCTTGGTCGGGCATCTGTAGGGACACGGCATGCCGTGTCCCTACGGCGTTGTGCATCATTTGCACCTCAAACCCGGCATTGTTGGTTTCGCTGGCCGTGGTCCAGGTGAGATGTACATTCGTCTGGTCGGTGAGGGCATGGAAGGCCGTGAGTTCCACCGGCAGGCGGGTGCCGTCGATGATGAAGGGGAGTCCCTGTTGCCCCACAATAGCGCCGTCGTCAACATCATACCAGGTCAGACCTCCATCGTTTGTGCGGACGGCATTTCCGGTAGCGAATTCGCCTGTGATGGTAATGGGGGGTGCCCAGGGACCTGTGAAGGCCACATCGCCTTCACTATGCCAGTCGATCCAATACGTGCCTGCTCCGAGGGTCGTCCCTATTGAGCAGGTATTCGCCATGATTGGGCGCTCAGATGAAACACCGGTGTTGTTTTCGCTCACCCGATAGATGCCGGTCCAACTAGATGTTGTGAGGCAGCTGCCGCTCAGGTCGCCAAAAATGACGCTACTTCCGGGATCACCCGGCGTCCCATCCCAAATTTGAAGGGCAAGCCGGGTAATGGGTGATACCGTCGTTGAACCGGTCTGGTAGCTGAACAAGGTGATGGCGTCGATCGTCCAGCTTTCGCCTGGGGGAATAATGAAGTCGTCGGCCAGGCGGTTTTCGAAGACGACTTGGTGCCCATAGCCCAGAATGATAAGCCCGAGGGACAGTTGAAGTACGCTTTCATCGGCCCCGCCCACGCCGGTACCGATGCTGTTGGCCAGCGGGCCATTGTCATACAAGGTTGCGGCAGAGCGATTGGAAAGCGGAATTGGAGCATCCAGAGGTATTGATGTGGCAGTATCCGTTACCTGGACCCGTTCCACATCATGATCAGGATTGGAGGATTGGGCCGAGAGTTGGGTGGTCAGCAGAAAAAGACAGAGGGTGATGGCAAAGCAACGCATGGTTCTCTTGTTTGGGTGGCAGATGGCTGCTTCGGGGAACAGCCGTACAAGAGGACATGCGCAAGGTTGGGCGAAGTTGTGCCAAAAAAGAGTACTAGTTTTCGGGTTTGGGAGGCGGGATGACCACGGCTTCACCGCCGACGCTTATTTTTTTACCGAGGTAGGCGAAGACTTTCATCCTCACGTGCTTATACCGTTCAATTTTTTCGGCCACTTTGGCTTCGATGCGAATTTCTGAGCCAACCGGCACGGGGCGGAGAAACTTGGCGGAAATAGATACGGCGATGCTGCCGGGGCCGGGAAAATCACGCCCGAGAACCTTGGAGATGATGCCCAGCAACAACACCCCGTGGACGATTGGCTTGCCAAAGCGGGTGGCTGCGGCGTGTTCGGGGTCGATGTGGATGGGGTTATCGTCTCCGGTCACATCGGCAAACAGCCGGACATCCGATTCGCTGATGGTGCGGGAAAAGGTAAAGGTATCCCCCACCTGGAGGGATTCGTACGTGTGCGTCATACAGGGTTTGGGATCAATCATGGAGAAGGGGTAGCAAACGAAGACATGATACTATAAATTAATCATTTCATTCGGAAAAGATCCTCGGAACGAAGAAACGGCTGTGCCGTTAAGCACCGCCTTGTAGAAAATCACTGCCTGCGTTTCCCGATGTCCAACACGTCCCTGCCAAAGGTGAGTTGCCTGATGGTGACGGCCAACCGCAAAGCGCTCTGCCGCCGCGCTGTTCGGTGTTACCTCAATCAGACCTATCCCCATAAGGAACTCGTTGTGCTGGATAACGGCACCGAGGACCTGACCGACGTGCTGGCGGATGTCCCCGCTGAGGAATTGGTGTTTCTCAAGGTCGAGCGTACCCCGGAGACGTTCATCGGCGGGTTGCGCAACATCTCCCTCGAAGCAGCCACCGGCGAGATCATCGTGCCGCAGTGGGACGACGACGACTGGTACCACCCGGAGCGCATCGCACGGCAGGTGATGGTGCTGGAAGACGGCTATGACATGTGTAGCATCGCGGCCACGCTCATGCACCTCGATACCAAGCCGTACATCAATGCGCCCTACATCGGCATTCTCAAGGGCGGTGTACCGCCCACCATGATACACCGCAGGAACGATGACATTCGCTACCCAGACCTGCGCCGGACCAGTGATTCCTACTACCTCAATGCCTGGCGCGAACACAAACATGCCCTGATGCCGATCGAGGAAGCCTACCTCTACATCCGCTGTTTTCACGGGGAAAACCTTTGGGGGGTCGACCATTTTCTGCGCCGTATGCGCAACACCGTACCAGATTTGCTTGCCTATGGCTGGCACCGCTACGTCTGGGGGGATGTCTTCGGCCACCCCCGATTCCAGCTTGATGAAAACGCCCGTGAAGCGTTCCGCATGTACCAACAGGATTCCGTAGACCTCGGCATTTTCGATGCCGAATTCATGGGGTGATAGGGTCAAAAGGTCGTCTTCCCTTGCAGGAGGAAGGCCTCAGGGACGGTCTGGGAGTGCCCTGCACAGCTATGGAGCAGCTCTCAGTTTCTGGAGCAGTTGTGCCTCTTGCACGCCGTCAAGTAGGACGAAGTGCGTTGATTTCCTCCTGCAAGCGGTTTATTCTTGTCAGATAATCCTGGAGTTGCATCAAGCAGAGGAATTGGTGAGCCGTTCCTTAGATCTAGCGTTGCGCGGCGGGGGGTTCTGAATCCTTACCCGATCCGGGCAAATCCCAAACTCTGGGGAGCGGTGCGGAGGAAATGGTCGCGCAGGTCCAGGTGTGCGTCTTCGCGGATATGGGGGTCCCGGTCGATCAGGGCAAAGGCGGCTTCGCGGGCTTCGACGAGCACTTCAGTGTCCTGGGTGATATCGGCGAGCTTGAGGTCGGGGAGGCCGCTCTGGCGGGTGCCGAAGAAATCGCCGGCCCCGCGCAGTTTCAAGTCTATTTCGCTGATTTTGAAGCCGTCGTCGGTCTCTTCCATGGCTTGCAGGCGGGTTTCGGCCTCTTTGGAGCGTTTGTAGTCTGCCATCAGGATACAGTAGCTCTGGTAGCCGCTCCGGCCCACCCGGCCCCGTAATTGGTGCAACTGGCTCAGCCCGAAGCGCTCGGCGTGTTCGATGATCATCACAGCCGCGTTCGGCACATCGACCCCCACCTCAATCACGGTGGTCGCCACGAGGATGTCCGTCTCGGCGCTTTTGAAGCGCTCCATCGCCTCTTCTTTCTCATAGGAAAACAACTGGCCGTGGACGAGGTCTACCCGGTAGGGTCTGAACAGGGCTTTCAGTTTTTCGTAGCCGGACTCGGCATCTTTCAAATCCAGCTTTTCGCTTTCCTCCACCAGTGGATACACCACATAGGCCTGTCGTCCTTCGCGGAGTTGTTCTTTGAGGAAGGCATACACCTCATCCCGGCGTTTTTCCGACCGCACCATTGTTTTTATGGGCTTGCGGTTGGCCGGGCGTTCCTTCATGAGGGTTACGTCGAGGTCGCCATAGAGCGTCATCGCCAGGGAGCGGGGGATGGGGGTGGCGGTCATCAACAGCATGTGCGGGCGTTGCCCTTTGCTGAACATGCGTGCCCGTTGCATCACCCCAAATCGGTGCTGTTCATCTACAATCGCCATGCCCAGGTTCTGGAACACCACCGTATCCTCGATCACGGCGTGGGTACCGGCCACAATGTGTCCGCGGCCCTCGGCCAGGTCTGCCAGAATCTCCTGCCGGAGCAGTTTGCGTTGCCCGCCCACCAGCAACCGGACTTCCACGCCCAGCGGCTCCAGGTAGTTTTTGAGCGAGGCGTAATGCTGCTCGGCCAGAATCTCGGTGGGGGCCATGAAGGCTGATTGATAGCCGTTGTCCAGGGCATGCAGCATGGCGGAGATGGCCACAACGGTTTTTCCGCTGCCTACATCCCCTTGGATGAGCCGGTTCATTTGGTTACCACTGCCCGTATCCCGGAGGATGTCCTGGATGGTCTTTTCCTGGGCGCCGGTGAGGGTAAACGGCAACACCTCATTGATGAAGCGCCACATGTAGCCGTTTTGTTGTGCTTCGAGGGTGACCCCCACCGTTTGTTCCCGCCGGATCTGGCGCGTGGTGGCGAGCAGGAGTTGCAGGAAAAAGAACTCCTCAAACTTGAGCCGGTGCTGTGCCTTGGCCAGTTCGCTCATGGATTTGGGGAAGTGCATGGCCCGGAGGGCCACCCGGCCATCCATCAACCCATAGCGGGTGCGGATCCATTCAGGCAGGACCTCCGGAATTTCCAGGCCGTGGGTTTTGATGAGCCCGTAGGCCAACTTGCGGAAGCTCCGGCTGGTGAGGTTCACCTTGTCCAAGGCCGCCCCGCCGGGATAAAGAGCGATGATTCGGCCCGTATCCAATGCAGCCCCTTCCTCATCGAGCCGGTCAAAATCCGGATGTACCATCGAGAACGTCCGACCGTATTGTTGTGGGGTGCCATGAAACGCCACACGCTCGCCCTTCTTGAACAACCGGGCGATCCAGCCCGCTCGGTTGAACCATACACATTTGAGTACAGCGCCGCTTTCGTCCTGGACGCGTAACTCAAACCGCTTACGGCTCCCGAAGGCCATACCTTGAGCCATGATGGTACCGACCACCGTCACCGCGCCGCCGTTGGGGTCCAGTTTGCGGATAGGGGTGATGGTAGACCGGTCCAGGTAGCGCCGGGGATAATAGTACAACAGGTCCCGGAAGGTCGAGACCCCAACCTTTTTCAACACCTCCCCGCGCTTGGGGCCGACGCCTTTCAGAAATTGAATTTCTGTGTCGAGCACGTGTTCAGGTACAGGAGGGGAGGTGGCAGGATCGGTCTGGAGGTCAGGATTCATAGGCTTTGGCAACATCGGTGGTCAAAGTATGCATTAAATGACGTGACGGCATGGATTGTTGCTGGACGAACAATGGGTGGTGTGCCTGCTGCACCAACCCGTTATTTTAGCAAAAATAGCATGGTGTTGTCACTTTTGCCGTATCTTGACGCGTAAAGAGGTAAGATGGTTAGGAGTATACACATCGGGCCCTGGGAGGATCAGGCACGATGTTCCATATCCAAATAAGTAAAGGCTGTATATGAAAAGACGTGATTTCGTTACGAAACTGACCCAAACGGCATGTATCGGTGCGCTAACCCTTGCCTACCCATTTGGTGCAAACGCGCAACACGCATCCCAACAATTCAAAGTGGGAGCAAGCGGGCAACTGCTGGTTTCCGAGGATGGTGGTACAAACTGGGTACTGCATACCAACTTCGGTCCGGAGGTCCATGTCTGTGAGATCCGCCCCTCGGCACGGTCCACGACGCTCTGTTTGCGGTTCCGAGGCCGTTGTTTCCGGCTAAGGACGACCGATGCCCGGCGCTGGTTAGCGGTCAGCTAATCGGTATCGGACGGATGGGCGTTGCGCCAGCGGGCCAGGCGTTCGGCGATGTCTTGCTCATAGCCTAATGTCCCCGGTTCATAGAAGCGGGCTCCGACGGCTGCGTCCGGCAGGTATTGCTGTTTGACGTGGTGGTCAGGGTAGTTGTGGGGGTACAGGTAGCCTTCACCGTGGCCCAGGCCCTTGCGGTCTCGGCTCCCGTCTTTGAGGGGGTTGGGGACGTCGCCGGAGGGTTCGTTTTCGATGTATTCCAATGCCTTGAAGAAGGCAGATGCCGAGTTGCTCTTGGGGGCGGTAGCGAGGTACAGGCAACACTCCGCCAGCATGTAACGGCCCTCGGGCATCCCCACGTATTCAAAGCCCTGTGCACAGGCGAGTGCCACTTGCATGGCCTGTGGATCCGCCAGGCCGATGTCCTCCCCTGCAAAGATGAGCATGCGGCGCAGGATGAAACGGGGGTCTTCACCGGCATACACCATGCGGGCCATCCAGTAGAGGGCGGCATCGGGATCGCTGCCGCGCAGGCTTTTGATAAACGCGCTGGCGACGTCGTAGTGGATGTCGCCGTCTTTGTCGTAAAGTACCGCACGTTTCTGGATGCTGTCTTCGGCAATGGGAAGGGTGATGTGGAGGTGTTCGTCGGCATCTGGTGGGGTCGTTTCGACGGCCAACTCGAGGGCATTGAGTACGCTTCGGGCATCTCCGTTGGCTGTGGAGATGAGGTGGTGCCGGGCCTCGGCATCCAGGGTGATAGACAGCCTTCCGTAGCCGCGTTCAGAGTGGGTCAGGGCTTGGTCCAGCACCTGTTCCAGATCGGCATCCGTGAGGGCGTGCAATTCAAGCACCCGTGATCGACTCACAAGGGCCTTGATCACCTCGAAATAGGGGTTTTCGGTGGTGGCCCCGATGAGGGTAATCCGGCCGTTTTCGACATGGGGGAGGAGGGCATCCTGCTGGGCCTTGTTGAACCGGTGGACTTCATCCACAAACAGAATCGTGCCTTGTTGGTACAGGTTCAACCGCTGTGTAGCCGCCTCAATGGCTGTTCGTATGTCTTTTACGCCGGCCAATACGGCATTCAGGGCGGTAAAGTGTGCGGCCGTCGTCCGGGCAATGATTCGGGCCAGGGTGGTTTTACCCGTGCCGGGCGGGCCGTAGAAGATGAGTGACCGCAACCGGTCCGCCTCAATGGCGCGGCGGAGCAGTTTGCCCGGTGCCAGAATGTGGGCCTGGCCGGCAAATTCGTCCAATGTGCGGGGCCGCATGCGGTCGGCAAGGGGAGCCAGGGCGGAGCGGCGTCGTTCGCCGGCAGCTTCAAACAGATCGGGCATAGGAGAGACGTAAAACATATTGCGTAAAACGTATTGCGTAAGGTCGGTTTCCCTTACGCAATACGCAATACTATTAGGGCACAACCTTTGGGTATGGCATAACCTGAAACATCCACCCCCATTCCTTTTCGCTACAGATTTTACTATCATTAGCGGCATGGCACAGTACAACCGATCAGGGTGCAACCGTATCGTCTTCTTGCTGCTTTTCATGGTGTGGATGGGTCCACGCACAGGGGCGGCTCGGCAGCTTGAGGCTATTGAGGTGGTCGAAGATTGCTCGATCCCTGGGCCGATTGCCCTGGACCAGACCAATCTAGCCGAAGACGTTTCCTATGGGACCGACGACCCTACACAGACCTTTGATATTTCCTGGCCTCTGGGGGCTGGGCCACATCCGCTGGTGGTTCTGGTACACGGTGGAGCCTGGCAAACCGGGGACAAACGCGACCTCCGGAACGACATGCTCCGTCTCACGCGTGCCGGGTATGTGGCGGCTTCGCTCAATTATCGACTGTCCCCGGCGCACATCTTTCCTGCTGCCCTCAATGATGTTCAATGCGCCCTGCAACACCTCCAGAATGATGCAGACCGCTATGCCATTGATACGGAGCAGGTTCTGGTCATCGGGGCTTCTGCTGGCGGGCACCTCGCTACCCTGATGGCAATGGGCACAGATGTCAAGGATTTGCAGCCTACCTGTCCTGAGGAGGGCATCGTGCCGCAAATAACCGGCGTGGTGGCCTACTACACCCCGACCGATGTGCGGGATCCCAGCGTGTTTGGCACGACGGAGTCCAATGCCTTGATCCAATTTTTGGGGGAGTCCCCCCATGATAACCCGGCATTGGGTGCATTGGCCTCTCCCGTCACCCATGTACGGGCAGAGAACCCGCCACCCCCTATGTTGATGATCCACGGTGAGGCCGACAACCGCGTCCCGTTTCAACAGTCAACGGATCTTCAAGCGGTCTTGTGGGATGCAGGTGTACCTTCCACGGTGGTCGGGTTGCCCGATATCCAGCACGGGTTTCCGATCTTTGCCGGGACTGACGAGCTACGTCCGGGCGCATGTACAGCGCTGGCCTTTCTGCAACACATCGTTTCGCTGGATGCTTCGGCTCCGAGACCACCGGATGCCTTCGGATTAACCCTTACGGCACCGTTCCCCAATCCAACGCAGGACTGGGTGCAAATGGAGATCACCACGCCAAGTCCAAGTCCTGTTCGGGTTCAGGTATACGATGCAATTGGTCGACGTGTGGCCGTCGTGCATGAGGGGGGGATCACGCCGTATCGGGCGCAGCCCATTCGCTTCTCCACAGTTGGATGGCCGACGGGCATGTACTGGGTGCGCGTCGAGGGCGGCGGCGTTTCGCAGACCCGTGCGTTTATTCGCCGGTAACGCGCCGCCAGAAGCTGGATGAGAACCGGGGGTCAATGTAGGGCGCGAAGTCGGGCCAGTTCGGGAAGGAGGTGGTAAACAGCGCAGGCGGCATCCGGGCATCTTTGGCCGGATAAATGGCACCGCCCGCTTCCTTGACCAGCGCATCCAGCGCGGCAAACAAGCGGTGGGTTCGCTCGCCGAGGTTGGGAAAATCGAGGGCCAGGGTCACGCCGGGGCGCGGGAAAGACAATATCCCAGGTGAGGGTACCGGCCCGAAGGTTTTCAGTACCGCCAGAAAGGAAGCCAATCCAGAGTCAGCAATCTGCTCGAAAATGTGTCGGATGGCTGATCGGTCCTCGGCAAAGGGCACTACCAATTGATACTGAAAAAAGCCACGTTTGCCGTACATCCGGTTCCACTTCAAGATGGCATCCAGCGGGTAGAAAAACGGCTCGTAATGCACAATGCGCGGTAGGCCGGGCCGAATGGGGCGGTGATAGTACAGCGTGTTGAAGGTCTGCACCGAAAACCGATTCAACAGGAAGCTTGGTGCATTAAAGGGGAACGTGATCGTCCGGCTACTGGGCAAAGACGGCGCTTGATCCGTAGGGACATCGGCATGGTTGCCGCGGAAAAGAATGCCCCGGCCCAGGTGCTTGCCCCGAGCGGTACAATCAGCCCAGGCCACGGTGTAGGCATACGCCCGATCCGACGTGGCCGCGAGTTCAAAGAAGGCATCCAGGTTCGCGAAACGATGGGTCTCAACCTCGATGAAGGGGCCGGGGACAGGGGTGAGTTGAATTTCAGCCCAGGTGATCAGCCCTGTGAGGCCGAGGCCGCCGATGGTTGCACGATAGAAATCCGTATGTTCATCCGGGGAGCAGACGAAGCGTTCACCCGTTGAGCGTACCAATTCGAACTGCCTTACGTACCGTCCGAAGGTTCCATCCTTAAAATGGTTTTTGCCGTGAATGTCATTGGCAATGGCCCCACCGATGGACACAAATTTGGTGCCGGGGGTGACTGGTAAAAACCAGCCCTTTGGTACAATCAGGTCTAATAGTTCGGCGAGGGTTGCCCCGGCCTCACACCGGAGGATACCGCTTTCGGTATCGAAGGCCAGGATGCGGCGCATCGGGCCGGTATCCAGGAGGAGGCCATTGGCATTCAGACAGCTGTCTCCGTAGCTCCGGCCCTGGGCAAAGGGCAACACAGTGGTGGAGCCTTCGGGAAAGGTAAGGGTATCGGTGTGGGCGACCGGGTAGACGGCCTGATGGGTTACACGGGGGTAGCGGCCCCACGATTCGATGTGGGGCGACGTCATGCAGCAGCCAGGGCAATCAGGCCGATCAGGGCAAAGATGAGGTACGTAGGCTTGTCCTTGATCATGAACACGATCGGGTCGTCGTTCATTTCACCGCGTTGGGTTAGCAGCCAGACCCGGGTGATCCAGTACAGCATGATGGGGATGATGAGCCAGAGCAAACGCGGGGTTTCATAGAGCATCATCACGGCGGTGCTGTTCATGTAGAGCGTCAGCACGAGTACAGAGATGTATCCGCAGGCCGGGCCTACGTTTTGCAGCAGGTTCATGTCGCTGATTTTGTAGCTGCGTCCAACCGGGTTTGGCATTCGGTTGAGCACCATCAGCTTGAGTTCTGCGTGGCGTTTGGCGAAGGCGAGGCTCAGGAAAAAGAACAGAGAGAACCCGACCAGCCATTCTGAAATCGGCACGTCCACAGCGGCTCCACCTGCAAAAATGCGAAGGGTGTACAGCCCGGCCAACGTCAATACATCCACAATCAGCACGCGCTTCAGGTACAAGGAGTAGGCTAGTGTGATGGCAAGGTACAGGCCCAGAATGGCGGTAAACGCGGCGGGTAAAAAGGCAAAGGAGAGCCCAAAGCTGATCAGGATGAGCATCGGGATCATCACGATTCCCGTCGGGATGGACAGGGCGCCCGAGGCAAAAGCCCGGTATTGCTTGCGGGGATGCTGCCGGTCGGCTTCGAGGTCCAGCAGGTCGTTCAGGACGTACACGCTGGAGGCACACAGGCTAAACGCCAGAAACGCCAATAGGGCCTGCCCGAGCATCTGGACATCGGTGGCCAGGTGGGCCAACAGGAGCGGGACGAAGATCAGCAGGTTCTTGATCCACTGGTGAAGCCGAAGGGCTCTGAAGAACGTTCGGCCCGTAGCCCGTTGCGTGGGGATGGTCTGGACCTGTTCACTCGGTTTATTGACTCGTTTCCGCAGCGTTGCAGACGGTTTGATCAGGAGGGCCTGATGGGCTGCTTGCCAGATGGGGATGTCCTGCGTGCTGTCTCCGATGTAATCGAATGATGGGCCGGGGGCATGGGCCTGAATGGCTTCTAATTTACGGGGGCCGATCAGGTTGATGCCGTTTTCGGTCGAAAGAACGGCATCAAAACATTGGAGGTGCTCGGCCACGGATTGTGCAATACGTACGTCGGCAGCGGTGGCCAGGATCACTTCACGGCCTTGTGAGGTGGCCTCTTCAATGCGGTTTAGCACTTCTGGGCGGTAGGGAAGCAGGGCCGGATTGGGCAGGACGTGGTCTGCGACGCGTTGTTTAAACGCAGCGCGGCCCTGAAGCGCCCAAAATGGAAGCCGGAAGGCCATCAGGGGATGGGCCTTGACGAACAACATAAGGGATTCCCAGAGGGTATCCGTTGCTGCCAGGGTGCCGTCCAGGTCCACGTACAGCGGATGGATGGCCGTCGGGGTTACGTCCGGGGTTGGTGCCTTCATCCTTGAAAAACGCGTTGCCTCTTTGTCTATTGTTCTACGAGTGCCACTTGCCGCATGGCGCGATGGTATATCTCCATCATCTGCTCATAGTTCCGCTCCGGGGTATACAGGTCCTCGTAGGTCTGGCGGACCGTCGGGCGCATCTGCTTGACTTCAGCCGGGTTTTCATGTATCCACCGGACGTGTGCCGCCAATTCCTCGGCATTGTTGGGTGCGAACAGAAAACCGGTCTCACCGTGTGAGATCAACTCGGCAATGGCCCCGAGGTTGGAACCAATCACGGGGGTCCCGACGGACAGGGCCTCGATGATGACTTTACCGAAGGTCTCATACCACACCGAGGGAATAACAACTGCGCGGGCGTTGCCCATCAGGCTGTAAACTTCCTCATGCGCTTTATGGCCCAGCCATTCGATATTTGGGTTTTGCTCCACCGCCCGTGCGACCTGCGCCGCTTCCGGTCCGTCTCCCACAATTTTGAGGGGCAGACCGTTCGGCATTTGCTCCCAGGCCGAAATCAGGGTTTGAATTCCTTTTTCCCGGGAGAGTCTACCCACAAACAGTACGTAGTTGCCGTCGCCGTCGCCGGGTTCCGGATCGCCGAAAATGAAGTGGGGTTTGATTTCAATTTTGTCGCCTGGTAATCCACCGGTGATATATTTGGCTTTGGCGAAGTTCGTCATGGCGATGTACACATCGACCTGTTTGGTCCAGGTGTTCATCATGCGGTGCGAAGCCAGCATGGCGGTAACCACACTGGAGGCGGTCCGGCTGTCCCGGTAGCACCCGTGCACCACGCTGGGCCACGTCACCCGCTTGCCCAGGCAATCTTCGCAGACGCGGCCATCCCGAAAGAAGAAAGCATTCGGGCACAGCAGCCGGTAGTTGTGCAGGGTTTGGACAATCCCGACGCCTTCGTGTTGCACGGCATAATAGGCTGCAGGAGAAATCAGGGGTAGGGTATTGTGGAAATGGACCACATCGGGGCGGCCATCCTGTACCCGTTGGCGCACCGTGCGATAGGAGGTGCTGTTCCACAGGGTAGATTTGGCGAGGACGAGCCGGTTCATCCCGTTGATGACATCATTGTGTACCGTATGACGCATCACGGTATGGCCGTGGGCTTCGAGCAAGGCGCCCTCATCTCGGAACACCTGATCTTCCCCGCCGGGTTGCTGGTAAAAATTATGTATCTGAAGAATGCGCATGGGCAAAGAGGGCAAAACCAAAGAGCCGACGTTTTTGTTCTTCCTGGATCGTCGCGCTGAAGGTGGGCTGGGCGCGTTTGACCCATTCGTGGAAGGCAGCGTTTTCGTCAATGTCGTCGACGAGCACTACGGCCGGTTTAGAAAGGAACGGCGTAACCAGGTTAAGCTCCCTGGCGATGTTGCGATAGGTATGAAGGCTGTCGTGAACAAACAGGTCAATGGGGCGGGACGTGTGCAGTAAACCGGGCATGAGGCGTTTGCTCGTGCCCCGGTTCAGGGTCCAGCGTGTTTTGAGGGTATCCGGCACCAGATACCCGACGTGGTTTTCCACCTCGGGGCCCAGCGGGGGCAAGTCGATGCTATTCAGGGTGCCAGCCCCGTTTTTTTCGAGGGCGGTCAGGATGAAGCGGGAGGTCACGCCGGCGGCTACGCCGGTTTCGAGGACCCGTTTGGGCTTTTGCATACGGCAGGCCAGGTAGCAAAGCCGGGCCAGTGCAAAATCCCCATTGTGGTGTCCGGCAATTGGGGAGGCCGTCCGGTGTCGGTTAATGTCTTCCTGAACGGCTACTTCCAGGGCTTTGACCTCATCCATGTAAGCCATTGCGTCCGCCCCGAATGTTTGGCATAGCGCATCCATGCAATCGTTGGGGTCCGCCACGGCATAGGCTGGCGGGCGTTGCAGCAGCCGGTCGGACTGTACGGCCAACACGGTAACGGCGCGGTCCAGGGCTTCCTGTGGCCGTTTCCACAGGACTTCCAGCCAGGCGTTCGCTTTGGTTCGTTTTGAGTAGGGCATTGGTAGGGATTCACCCATCAGGCTACAGGTATGGGTTGCCGTTGGGGCAACGGTCGTGGTCGGCCGGCTGGCGGCGGCATCGGGCGTGGTGTAGGTGGTGGCGGCGGCGGCGGTCCGGCAAAGGGGAAGGATTGCGCGGGCATTTCCGGGCCAAAGACTGCCAGCCTCCGATGGGTACGGCTCACCATGATCAGGGCAGTCAGGGTCCAGAGCAGCGAAGAGTTCTGCTTGAACGGCAGCACCAGATTGGATTCGAACAGCCCCTCAATCAGAAGAATATACAAGAGCACCCGAATCAGGATGCCGGCCACGCCAGGGATATTCCGCGAATGCCAGAGTATCGAGATCATGAAGATGACAAAGGCGAAGAAGGTGATGAAACCCGCGCCGGCCCAAATCTCCAGAAACGCATTGTGCGCATTCCCGAAGGATTTGGAGTCCAGGATTTCTGTGATATCTTCGCTTTGGAGCAACTGACGGGGGCCGGCAATGTAGCCCACGCCCAGCGGCTCAAACAGGGCATTTTCCCACAGGACAGCCGCCACACGGGTCCGGCCGTTGAGGGACATAATGTGTTCCGTTGCCAATTCCTGGCTTTGAATGGCGTGGGCATCGCGCAGGACGTACCGGTCGTACAACCGGTCGAGTTTCCAGCGAATGGTGTGTGACGATCCGTACAACACGCCCAGGCAGCACAACCCGATCATGGTTGCTACAAACAGGCCGGTCAGTTTCATGTGGGCTTGCTTGGCGTATCCGGTTTGCAGGATAAACAGCAATACCCCAAGGCCAAATCCGAGGTACGACGACCGCGTCTGGCCGATGGAGATCCACCACACGCCCATCGCCATCAACCCGATGAAGAACCATCGGCCCCGTCGGCGAGAGGTAATCAGAAAATACAAACTCCCGAAGAACAATACCTGGGCTAAAATGGGCACATAGGCCACGGCGTTTCCCCGAATGCGAATTCCGCCAAAGGAATAAAACCCTACGTAATACGGGTCGATCTGAAACGCGACCCACACCACCATCAACATGGTGAGCGAGATATACAGGAGGGCCTGGAACAACCGCCTTATGGAAAGCTGGCCGGCGTACAACTTGGCGCCAAGGTCTAGTGCACCCAGCACCAGGATTAGCATAAAGGTGGCATTCCCCGCAGTAAAGGTCACGGATGGGGAGACCAGCGCCGAGGCATACAAGCCGGAAATCCAGATGGCGACGGCTACCGGCAAAAAGCCCATTTCGCGCAGGAAATGCTTAACCGCCTCAATGTTGCGGGTCAGTTCGATAAGGATAAAAAAGCCGACCAGCAACCAGTACACAATCCGGAGGATGTTCCAGAAGTCCTGCCCCTCTGTAACCGAGGCCATAGCCCACCGGGAACGCCACGCCCGAAAGGCGGGCGGCCCCAGAAAAAGCCAAAGCAGCGGCACGCGAAATAGAGGGAGTTGTTTCGCTATCATAAGTTATAGATGAACCGGTCGATTCAGGGTGTGCTCGGCGTGGATGCGCAAACCCAAAGTATAGGGTATTGCACCGAATTCTACAAAATTGACCCGAGGTCGAGCGGTTACCATGCAGCGGGTTGACATTGCCAAACGGCTTTTCTCCAGGGTTGGATGAAAAAGTTCGGGGGATACCCGTCGGCAACGGTTTTTTGGTAGGCATCGAAGGCAGAGAGCCGGACCAGTGCGTCGGCTTCCGCCTTGGTTAATGGTTGCAACGCATGATGCGTCAAGTGTAATGTCGTGTAAAGGAATGCTTTCTGCGGAGACCAATCGTAAATAAGTGTAGCGGTTTGCAGCATAAAGTAGGCCCAATCGAGGTACGGCAGGCTATCCGTACTCCCGTATTCCCAATCGAAGGCTTGCAGGTCTTTGTTATGAACGCGGAGGTTCCAGGCGGCCAGGTCTCCATGCTGGAGCACCGTCGGCCAAGCCCGGTGGGCCAGGGCCTCCAGCCAGGGCTCGGTTGCAGGAAAGGTGCGGTATCGCATGGCCCACGGATGTGCCGACAAAGGTACGGCCGGGCCGGTTACGAGTTTTTCACAGAACGCGTGTAGTTCTGGCGAGGGGGGGAGCTTTGCCGGAAATTCTCGACCTTCCAGGGGGGTTAGGAGCAGGGCTTCGCCATCCTGCCAGGGACCCACCTTGAGGGCGTGTGGGCCGAGGCCATCCGGTAAAGCATTCAGCATGTGGTACTCCTGATGGAGCCGGTTTAGTGCGCCGGGCAGGGCGCCATACTTCACGTACCCCAGCACCTTCCCTTGTGTATCGCTGATTTCGACAGTCGTCTTCTGGATCGGTCCCGGCGTACCCACAATCACGGCCGAGGTCATGGCATTCGGAAAGATATCGCCCAGGAAATCTTCTAGTGCCCAGTCCTCATGGGTATTCATGCGCCGGGGGAGGTACAGGCGCAGCGCGGCCCCGGTACGCATCATCCGGCGGTACAGGCGTGCCTGCCACTTGGAGGCCGGGTACAACGCTCCCTTGCGCCAGCCGTCACGGGCCGGGACCAAAAGCCGGGGATTTTGCCAGCTAGGAAAGGCAATGACCTGCGTGCCCTTCGGAAAGAACCACGCCCAATCTACTTGCCCAAGTTGGGAGGTATACATGGCAGGAGTGGGAAGATGCTATAGCGGGTTAGCGCACCAGCATCATGGGTCCTTGTGCCGTGTGGGTGGTTGTTGGCCCCTGGGCGCTCACCCGATAGAGGTACAGACCGGGTGCCCAGGCGGCGGTATGCAACGCTACGCTGTGGTTGCGGCCAGCCGGGTACATGCGTGTGGGCGCGGTCCAGACCTGGCGGCCAAGGGCATCGAAGACTTCAACCTGAACATCGGCACCCTGGGCTAAATCGAAGCTAAGCGTGGTACGATTCCGGAACGGGTTGGGGTAGTTCCCCTGTACCTGAAATTGGCCCGGCAGCGTAACGTCATCCTCTTCCGTATCGACGGTAATGACCGTTTGGGATTCCACGCGGCCGTTGGTATCCACAACCAACAAAGACAATTCAGGCCCACCCTGATTATCAGCAGGACGCCGGAAGCCGGTCAGAAAGACCGAACTGACGGTTCCTTCCCGGCCGGTCAGGTTGAGATCGAAGGTGCGGATAGACTTGGCGAGCGAGTCGTCAGCGGGTTCAAAGATGACCGTGTAGGGTCGGGCTTCGAGGCCGGTATAGCCGGTAAAGTCCCCCAACAGAAAATGATCGTTCAGCGCAGTATTTAATTCAGGAAAGAAAATTCGTGCGGCTTCTACATCCGTGGCTGCATTCCAGACGGAGAAGAACGCGGAATTGTCATTGGGGGCCTCTTCCCGGGCGTTGCTGTTGACATGCAAATTCAGCCCGATATACCGGCCATTGGGGTTAGGGGCGTAGACACTAGGGCGGTCAACGCCGGTTACGGTGATGACCAACGTTGTGCCCAACACCAGGAAGGAGTTCGGAAAAGACACGATGGCCTCCGAGGCGCGTTCGCTTCCGGAAGGGGCGAGTGAGATGGTAAAATTGGAATCAGGCGCGTAGCTGCGGAACGGGGTTGCAGACTGGAAGGGCAGGTTGTTTATCACCTTGGTGGTATCGAACCACACATCCAGGGTATCCAGCAAGGGTTCAGGCGAGTTGTGTACAAATTGAATCCGTGGCGAGGCTTGTCCCGATACGGGTATAGGTTGCAGACCGAAGAAACAGAAGGTCAGCAGAAAACAGGTAAGGCTAATGGTAGATTTTGACATGTTGGACAAGTCTATCGTGTGATAGGTGTTTTAGTGAAAAAAATCAGGTTATATAAGTAGAACATGGCGTGGGCCAACCGCCAGGAGCCGGGGCCGTCAGGTAGATATCAGGTCAGATGCTTTAGGGGGCGGATGCTGCCGTGAGCGCGAGCGCAGAAAATAGAGAACGAGCACCATTAAACCAACGATACTGGCAGCAATGTACCCCAAAATGGCACCCCGAACACCCAGGCTATACATCAGGGCCAGGCCCACGGTTAGCGAGATAACGGCAGAACCGACGTAGGCCCAGAAGACATCCTGAGGTTGTTCACACGCCCGGAGGGCGGCCGCCAGCACAGCCATGGCCCCGGTAAACAACGGCACCAACCCCACCAGTACAATAAGGGGGGCATAGCTGTCGTACTGTCCCCGGTAGAGCAGGTGCATCAGGGGGTCTCCAAATACACCCAGGAGGATCAGGTAGAGCACCATCGCGCCGGAGATCCCTCCGACGAAGGCCAGGGTCATTCGGCTCAGTCGTCCTTCCCGTCGGGCTTGCACCAACAGAGGCAGCATCGGCAGGGTCAGGGCGGCGTAGGCTTGCATGGCCGGCATAATCAGGTTCATGAGGGCTTTCAGGCCCGCACTGGCTTCGAGGCCATGCCAGAGTGGGAGCAAGATGAAGGCCACCTGTCCGGGAATCCAGTGCAGCACCCCTGTCGAGGAGGCCCAGCGTCCATAGGCCCAGTGCCGCCGGCGGACGAAGGCCGTCCAGGTTGGGTCCAGGGCCATCTGTGGGTTGATGCCGAGCTTGCGCATCATCCACAAGCCGGCAACTAGGCTACCGGCGGCCATCAGGCCCCAGGCGGTGGCGCCCGTCAGGACAGATTGTTGGTACAATAGGCCAAGGCCCGCCAACACCGTCACGAAATACATGCCAGCTCCCCACGCGGCCCAACGAATGTTAAGGCGTACGTAACAGGCTTTGCGAATCAGCCATAAAAAGAGCACACAGGGAAGCGCCAGCGCCAACGCGAAAAAGACGATACCCAGTTCCGTCTGGTTGTTCAGGTAGAACACGCCACCCGCCAGGCCCAGCCCTATGAGGCAGACGACCGAAAACTGCAGGTGCGCCCGCAATAGGGTGGCGTAGTAGATGGGAAGCCGTTTTTTGTAGCGGCTGGGACCGAACACCAACAAGGGTTCTGTCAAGAGGCCGGTATGGAGCATCCCGATCAGAATGAAAACGGTAAACGCTACGGTAAACGCACCGTATGACGCAGCCGGGAGCCAGCGTGCCAGCAGAATGTTGAGCAGAAAGTTGACCCCGGTAATCAGGACCTGATCCAGCAGCGTCCATGCGCCGCCGGACAATCCGCTCTTTATTCTGGCAACAAGGCCAGCACGGTTTGAAGAATCAGGAGCCACGTGAAAGCGGCATTAACCCCGGATGCGTTCAATGGCTAAGGCCACGAGGCCAACGGTGTTAACCAGGGCAATAATGTCTCGCCAGCCAATGCTCTGCCGCTGGACCACTTCAATCGTCATGATGTCCCCGTCTTCCAGGACGGGATGTTCACCTGGCCGCAGGATATTGGCTTCCAACTCAGACTCGTAGAACGGCGCCGTCGGGTTTGCTGCGGGCCGATACAAGCGCACGGTAACCGTGCGGGGGTTGAGCCGAAACCGGGTGCCCATTGTGGGGCCACCGGCCAGGGCCAGGGCTTCGCCGAGTTTGGCGCCAGCGGTGAGTTCGTAGAGTCCGGGAAGCGGTACTGCGCCGAGGATTTGCACCTGAACGGTAGGTGCGCCTGGCCGGACGTGGGTGAAGTAGGCATTGGAGGTGGATTCCGTTTGCTCCACACGGCCCAGGCTCCCTTCTTGGGCATGTACCGGTGCGTAAAAACCGACCAGCAGGGTGCCCAGGACCAGCCAGGGCATGAGTTTTTGTATCATAGAAGATTAAAGGTTGCTGCGCTTGGGGATGGGATGCGGCAGGGGGGGTTAAGCAACGGCTTCCATCTCGTGCCGAGGCTTAGCGTAGTAGCCGTTGTAATTCTGGTTGCGATACCCGTAGGTCGTCTTGTAGCCGGAGAAGCGTTTCAGGTCGAAGCGGTTCAGTACGGTACCGGTTACTTCGGACCCCGCCTCCCGAATTTCGCCCGCCACATGTTGCAGGGCCTCGGCATCGGTTTTGCCCGAGCCAACCACCACAACCGTTGCGTCGCATTCCCGCGACAGCAACCGGGAGCCGGTGGTAAGCAGCAGCGGGGGGGAATCCACAACGATCACGTCAAAATACTTTCGGAAGCCTTTGATGAGGTCACGCATGGCCTGGGAGGAGACCATTTCAACGGCCTTGGCATCCGGCCGATGGGCCGTGAGGGCGTAGAGGTAGTCGACGCCGTTGACCTTGAGGTCATCGATGGAGAAGGCTTTACCCCGGAGGAGGTCGCTCATTTCCAGGTTGCCGGAGTGGCCCAGGTAGTTTTGCACGGCGGGCCGGTACAGGTCCGCATCAATAATCAGGGTACGTTTCTGGTTAGCGGCGGCGGTAATGGCCAGGTTCAGGGACACGGTGGTTTTGCCCACCTGGGCCTCCGCGCTCGTGACCAGAATGGTTTGCAAGGTTTCATCCGCTTTGGTGTTCATCAGCGTGACGAAGAACCGGCGGTAGGCATCGGCGGCTACCGAGACCGGGTCCAGCAGAGAGACTAGCGTGCTGTTGATCTGCCGCCCTTCAAAGGTCACCTTGTTGATCTTGGGTTGCTTGTCCAGCCGTTCGCCCTGCCAGCGTTCCAGCAGGCGCATGCCGGTGGTGTGTTTACCCACCAGCGGGATGACCCCCAGCAGCGGCATGCCCTGGGCCTTCAGGTTTTCAGGGGTATGAATGCGGGTATCGACCGCGTGGCGGATCAGCGCACCCAGCAGGCCAAGCAGGAGGCCCAGGAACATCCCGAAGAGGAGCAGGATCGGGTCGGAGGTGCCCACCGGTCGGTCCGATTCCAGCGCAGTACGCATCAGGCGGGCAATGCCGATTTCAGATTGCTGGGCAATGCGGGCCTGCTGGAGGTTGTCGGCCAGGTTGCGGTACCGTTGTTGGGCGGCATCGCGTTCGCGTTCGAGTTCGGCCAGTTCCAGCGATTTTTCCGGCACTTCCTGCAATTTGGACGCGTATTGGGCCGTACTTAGTTCGAGGGCTTGCTGTTTGGCTTGCAGGGAAGCCAATTCGATGCGCTTTTGTTCAATGCGTCGTTTCAGGTCAGTGGCATAGCTCAGGCCGTCCTGGCCGGTGGCCGCAGCGGCCCCACCGCCTACCGTCAGCAATTCCTGTACATATTGTTCAGAGAGCTGCATGACCCGGCCCTTGAGTTGGGCAATCTGGTTGACCATCTCCACGACGCGTGGTTGGCTGCTGGGGTTGTTCCGCAGGCTGGGGTTTTGGGAATAGATGCGTTCCAGCCGGATTTCCAGGTCGCTGATGGTTTCCTGGTTCTTTTTGATTTCCTGATCCAGCCCCGAGGCGACACCCGCCGCCAGGTTGGGCCGCAGTTGCTCAAACTCCTGTTCCAGTTGCCGGAGCGATGCCCGTTGCATACCTTGTTCCATGCGGGCTTCATCCCGGCGGGCTTCCAGGTCGGCCAGTTGCCCGACGGTGTACTGCGTGGAGCCATCCAGCGAGACGACGCCTGCACCGCGCACGAAGTTTTTGGTCTGGTCCTCGATGCGTTTTACTTCGGAGAGGGCACTTTCAACCTGCGATTCCAGGAACGTGACCGAGGAGCCAATCCGATCGCGGCTGGTAGATTCGATGTAGTTGACGTACTGCTCGGCATACACATTGGCCAGCAGTTTGGCTTCCAGCGGGCTGGTGCTCTCGGCCACAATGCGTAGCACAGAGCCTTGGGCTTCAGGCCGGACGCGCACATAGTCTTCCTGCAGCCGCTGTGCAAGCTCGGTTACACTCAGGGCACCAACCTGAGCAGTTTCACCCCGAAACCATTGAATGATGCGAACAGGGAGTGGCGGGGCTGCGCGGTCCCGGAGGGCCAGAATGGGCTCGTTGGTTTCCGGGATTTGCCCCAGGGTTTGCAGCCGCCGGATGGTATGTTCGGCAATCAGAATGGATTCCTGGAGGAACAGGGCTTGGGCCGTACGACCGTTCATGTCCAGGTTGGAACCGTCCACCACCCCGAAGGAGAGGGCATTGTCTGTGGTTTGTTGGCCCACGGTCAGGCCGACCAGGGCATAGGCGTTGTACCGGGGTGTCCGTTTGATGGTGTAGATCAGAACGGCGCTGAAAATAATCAGGAAGACAAGACCGATGAGGCCCTTGTTTTGCCGGATGACTTGCAGGATCTCGTAAAAAAACTTCTTGATGCTCCCGCGGGATGTATTTTGCTGGCCATAGCCATAACCGTACCCATAGCCATAGCCGTAGCTACCGGGATATGCGCCAGGGTAATTGCCGGGTTGCAGGTCCGGGTAACCGTATCCGGGATAGGGCGGGGGATAAGACCCCGGCGGAGGCCCTCCAGGCGCACGATGATCGGGGGCAAGATTTGGGGCGTTACCGTTTTTCATGGGTAATGGTTAAAAAAGTCGGCAATGATGAGAGACTACCGGTCTTCAGGTTCGCAGTATGCGCCAGTAATGTTGCGTGGGTGGGGGGCCGAAGCGTGCAGTTTTAATGTGCAGAGCGATACCGGTGTATCACGTTCCCTCTCGCTACAATCGGGGTCCTGTGCGGACAATAACCCCCGTATGCGCGATATGTGTTAGCATCGAAAGTCGGAAATAAAAAGGGAACACCAAATATAATAGGTTGCGACCCTCTTTTTCTAATCACCCCCCCTTGAGGTTCCGCGTTTTGGGCAGTCTGTCCTGAAGTTTCATTGAACTAGACCTATTGACAGACAACGGTTTAGGTTGATTTTTCGTGTGTCTTGTGCCAAGGCATGTTTTTTTTCCGCGTAGGCCGTTAGTTTCCCCGGTTGCATAAAATAAGCCTCGGCCCGGTTTGGTGTATAGACCTGTATGAGCCAATCGCCCCCTAACACAGGCATGCTTCGATACATGCCTCAACTGGACGCCCTGCGCGCCTTTGCCGTCTTCGCGGTGTTGGTGCGGCATTTTGCCCAGGCGACGCATGTGATCAACCGGATCTTTCCCTGGGGGTATGCAGGTGTTCGGCTGTTTTATGTGCTCAGCGGGTTCCTCATCACCCTGATTCTGCTGCGGTGTAAAGACCACATTCTGGCCGGTCGGCAGACGGTGGGTGGCATTGCCGGACGGTTCTACATCCGCCGTTTCCTTCGCATCTTCCCGGTGTACTACGCGTTTCTGGTGCTTCTGTATATCCTGGATGTACCGCCCTTGCGTGAATCGATCTGGTGGCACGTGACGTACCTGTCGAATGTCTACTACGCCTTGCTTGGCACCTTCGAGGGTACCATCTCGCATTTTTGGACCCTGGCTGTAGAAGAACAATTTTATCTGATCTGGCCCTGGACCATTCTGTTGGTGCCGCGCCGGCACCTGTTTTGGGCCATCCTGGTAGCCATTGGGTTGGGACCTGCGTTTCGGGCCGTTGGTTATCTGGCAGGCCTCACGCCGCATGTGGTCATGGTATTGACCCCTGGTTGTATTGATGCGTTGGGTCTGGGCGGGTTACTGGCCTGGTGTATGCACGTTGGCCGGGAGGACATTAGGGAAGCCCTTTGCCGGATCGGGCTGTGGATCGGACTGCCGCTTACGGTGGGCATTGTGGCATGGGAATGGTACAGCGGCGGTGGGGCCGTTGTAGACCCCGGCATCAGCCTGGGGCCTGTGGTGTTACGACAAGTGACGATGTCGTTGTTTTTTGTCTGGGTGGTCGCCCGGGCCGCCGTCGGGTTCAGGGGGTGGGTCGGTTGGGTGCTGGAGCGCTCGGTTTTGGTCTATCTGGGGCGCATCAGCTACGGGATTTATTTGTTCCATTTTCCAGTGGCCTGGATGACGGCGCAGGCCGCGACTGCTTTGGGGTGGTCGGTGCCGTCGGGTGCGATGGGTTTTGTCGTCAATACGTTGTGTACCGTAGCCCTGGCGGCTGCCTCCTGGCATGTCTTCGAAAAACCGATCAACGACCTTAAACGCTACGCCCGATATACCGCGAAGCCGGCACTGCAAAAGGCATGATTTTCACTTGCAATGCGTTGTATCTTAACAGGAGTTCTGTGCAATTTCCCCATGTAGTGCCGGAAGCATAATGCGTATTGCGTGTTGTGTGATCTTCGACCGAATCACACAACACGCAATACGTTTTTACTTCGACAGAAGAAGACGGTACTATTTGGGTTATCTTATAGCATCTGGCAACGATCTCTTTCATGAATAAAACCGCGCTCGAGACCCCCCCCCAGTTTGTTCACCGGCCGCTGCTCCTCGGGATGATCCTCCTGTTGGTCTGGGTCGGTGTGTGGGCTGTATTCTTCTGGCCGCTGACGGTGGATGATGCCTTTATCATCTTTCGGTTCTCGCACCACGGCTATCTGGGGCACGGTTTGGCCTGGAACATTGGGGAGACCCCGGCCGAAGGGATGACGTCCCTGCTCTGGACGTTTTTGATGGTTCCGTTCTCCGGAGACGTCCATCAGGTCTATGCCTGGGCCAAGATTCTCGGCCTGCTCACCCTCCCGGCCACCTTCTTCTGCCTCTCGGCCACCATCCACCTGCTGTGGGGCGGGGATGCGGTTCGAAAGAACCTGTGGATCATGATGGCCGTACCGATCATGGTGTTTCATGCCCTGAATGGGATGGAAACCGGCCTGGTCTTGTTGGTCGTCTCTGCGATGTTGTATGCGGGGGCCTTGGTGCTGCATACCCCGGCGATTGAGGCGTCCCGGAGGCGTGGCCGGATGGTGGCCTTCGGAGTCGTCTGGCTGCTGGCCGGTATGACGCGCCCCGAATTGGTCCTGTACGGTTTCCTGCTGGCTGCCCTGACGTACAGCCAGTTGGATGCCGATCACCGTCGCCTCTGGATACGCACGTTGATCTGGAGTTTCGTGTTGCCTGGGGCGATCTATTTTCTGCTGCGGTGGTCCTATTTCGGGCGGCTGTTTCCTTTAACCTTCTATGCGAAAAAATCGACGGGGTTATGGTCCGAGTCCGGGTTGGGATATGTTTCGCTTTCCCTTGTCGGATTGCTCTTTGGCGCAGCCGTAATGGCGATTACCGGGTGGGTACGCGCTAAGGATTCGGCCATGAAGCGGCAGTTTGCCTGGCTGGTCATCCCTGCGGTGCTCCTCACGCTCAGCTACGCGCCTTTTAATCCGTTTATGGGATTTGCCTATCGGTTCACACTGCCGTTTTTCCTGCCTCTGCTGATTGGGGCCGTTGGCCTGGTGACGCTGGCGCGTCCTGCAGTGCCGCGCTGGGTCTGGCTTCTGGTCGGCCTGACGACGCTTCAAATGGGTTCTACCCTCATCCCGACGACCCACTGGATTCGGTACAATGCCATCAGTACCAAAGGCTTTCACCAGGCCTTCGGCGAGGCGCTTGGGCAACTTCCCGAAAAAGGCACGCTGCTGGCCTTCAATGACATCGGCGGGCCGTCGCTGTTTTCAAAATGGGTGACGTACGAAGGTCAGGGCCTGGTGACGCCAAAGGTGGTGGAGTCGGAACCCCGGCACTCAGCCGGTGAACTCGTTGATATATTCAAGCCGGACGTGATCCTGCAAACCCGGTGCCGCCCCGATGCCCCCTATGCCGAGTATACCCGCCGGGGTTACCGGTTAATCAAACCCATCCCGTGGATCATCTTTGATGATGCCAAGCCCTCCTATTACCAGTGTGTCTTTGGGCATCCCAAATATTCGGGCTTGCAGGAACTGGAACAGGCTGTAGCGCCGGTCGGTGTGCCGGTGTTTACCAAACCGTGGTACCTCAAAACGTACCACTGGATCAAACGGGTTGCGCTGCGGCAACCCCTTTAAAGGCAGGAATGGTCAATGGTCAATGGTCAATGGTCAATGGTCAATGAGGGTTCTGCCATTGGCAAATCATCGTGGTGGTACCGGGGGCTGATAGGATTACTGCTGCTGCAGGCGGGGGGGGCGGTTTACGCGCTGTTTCGGTCGTTGCATTGGCCCATCTTGCACGATATCCCTCCGATCCACTACATGACGGCCCGTATCCTGTCCGGTGCAGTACCCTATCAGGAGATTTTCGATATGAACATGCCGGCCACGTACCTCATCCACATGGGGGTGATGCAGGTGTTCGGCGCGGGCGATGGGGGCTGGCGGGTGTTCGATCTACTCATGCTCGCCCTGGCCGCCGGGGTGATGGTCCGGTACCTCTACCAGCGTGTGCCGCCCGTTCTCCTCGGTATAGCGGCGTTGCTGTTTATGACTTTTCACCTGGGCAATGGGCCGGTCTTTGCGGGGCAGCGGGATTTTCTGATGGTGCCGTTTCTGGTGCTGGCCGGATACGGTATCATCCAGGCCCTGACTTCGGATGCTCCGCGCAACGGGTGGCTGTTCAGCGCCGGGTTGCTCCTCGGTATGGTGGCCTGCATTAAGCCCCCAGCAGTCCTGTTTGGGGCATGGCTGCTGGCGCTGTGGATCCGGGTACGATGGGTGGAAGGCCGGGCCTGGGTCAAGGGTGCCCTCTTTTACATTGGCGGTGGGATGGTGGTGCCGGTGTTGATTGTACTCTGGCTGGTGCAAGTCGGCGCATTGGAGGCCTTCTGGACGGCCATGACGGGCTACGTTTTTCCCTACTATAGCAAGATCGAAGGACAGCACTTCTCGGCCGTCCTTATTCAAAACCAGAGCCTCCTGACGCCCGTCTTGTTTGTTATTGGTCTGGTTTATGCCCTGTGGCCCCGTCGTCAAAAAGCGAACCTGCCGGATGTGGTGTTGGTGCTGGTGGTGCTCTATGGCGTGGTTCACGTTGTGATGCAGGGCAAAGCCTGGCCGTATCACACCTATCCGTTTTTTTATGGGCTGTTTCTGTTGCTGGTGCAGGTCTGGGGCCGGTGGCTTCAGAAGCCGGGGTTGCGTTTTGCTGCGGTTCTGGGTCTGCTTGTGCTGGCCTTGCCCCTGATGCTCCGTGCCGTACGGGCCACCACGCCCTCGTATGCCCTCGCCGACGTGAAGCCCTGGGTACCACAACTCATGGCCGATCTTGAAGGGTATGCCCTCCCGGAGGGCTCAGAGGTGGAAGTACTGGACACCACCACCGGCGGGATTCACGCCTTATATCTGTTGGGCATTCCTCAAGCATCCCGCTTTGTGTACGATTTTCACTTCTACCACCACACCGATGCCCCGGTCGTACAAGCCCTCCGGCAAGAAATAATAACCGTGCTTAAAGATCGAAAGCCGCCCCTGATTGTGCTGATGGACAAGGGATGGTTGCCGCCCCACACGATGGACCGCATCGAAGCCTTTCCAGCGCTGGATGCCTTGCTAAAGACGCAGTATACCGTCGATAAGGAGGTGCCGGAGCAGTACAGGATTTACCGCAGCATTAGATAAAGGTTGTTGTGCGTGTATGATGCGTGATGACCCCCACTTACCACACACTGCCCCCGGCGCGGATCCAGTCATCCAGAAAGGGAGCGTGCATGGTCGCAAAAATGCCGACGGCTATCGTCAGGATGAGGGTCAGGATGAGGGTTTTAGGGTGGTGGACCAGCCGTTCCGGCGTTTGCACGATGCTGTCCGGTTCGAAAGCCAAGGCTGTGTAGTAGGCGAAGTAGACGAGGAAGAACGGGCAGGCCAGCACCAGCGTGGGGTGGTATTTCAGGATGATAATCGCCAGGAAAAACATGAACCCGCTTGCATAGGAGAGCATGCTCGCCACGAGACGTTTTTCGTCATAAAATGCGAAGGAGGCCCGGTATTGTGCGGCGCGTTCGGGGTCTCCGATCTTGCGGTATTCGGCCAGGCGCTTCGTCGTCATCAGAAAGGCACCCAGCAGCCAGTAGGCCAGCAAAATGGAACTGTGTGGAAAGCCCAGGGCGCCGATACCATACCAGCCGAGCAGCATCCGAAACGGGTTGTTGATGGCCTCGGAGAGCACATCCAACACCGGCACCTCCTTCGTCCGGATCGGTGGGACGTTGTAGCAGAACCCCTGAATCCACAAAGCGAGGATCACCAGAAAGAACGGAAACGAGATCAGCCACCCCAGGCCCAGGCCCAGGAGGCCGAGTAAGATCCATTCGACGTAGGCCCATTTGGCTTGAATTTGACCGGAGGCCAGGGGCCGCGTCTTCTTGAGCGGATGAAAGGCATCCGTCTTGGCGTCGATGATCTCATTGATCACGTAGTTGCTTGAAGCCGTCAGGCAGGTGGCCAGCAGCGCCAGCAGCAACATGGGGATGTTGGCCCAATCGCGGGTCGCCGGCTCGATCAACAGGGCCAACGCAACGCCTGGGATCATGAAGACGTTTTTGAACCAGTGATCGACACGGGCAATTTGAAAGTAGGGGCGCAGGGAATTCACAGGGCTGGCGGGTCGTATCTACGGGCAGGATGCTCCAAAATAGGCACCTCCGCATCGACCGTCGGCCCCTGCTTGTGTGTTTAGCACGAAATTTGGCGGAGGCAATTCAGAACAAAGATCATCCATTAGGATGTGTCATCGCGAACCTCGCAAAGAGAGGTGTGGCGATCCCATCCCGAGCACAGGTGCTTGAAATGGGATTGCCGCGTCAGCCCTTGCTGGGCTTTCTCGCCATGACGATTCCTACCGCGTTCGTATAACCGGCACATGGGCGCCGAAGTATTCGCCATTGATGTGTACCACGTACATGCCGCTGGCCAGCTTGGTACCGTCTACCTGGAACCGGTACGCGGTGCCTTGCTCCAGTACGCCGGTATGTAGCGATTGTACCTGACGGCCGCGGATGTCAAACACCCGAATGTCGATGTTTTGTGCTTTGGCCAGGGTGAGGCTGAAGTTCGTCTGGTTGTCAAACGGGTTTGGATACGCCGGTTCAACGTGATAATCATCGAAGAATGCACTGGACACCTCCAATTGGGGACTAAACGCAAACGTACCGTCGACGTCGATCTGTTTGAGGCGGAAGTATTGCAGGCCGGGCACCACATCCTCAACCCGAAAATGATAGTACTGTGGATCGTTGGTTGTACCGGCTCCATGCACAAAGCCAAGGGTATTCCAGGATTGGGTGTTGAAGGCGTACTGTTGCACTTCAAAACCCGAGTTGTCTGTTTCGGTCTCGGTACGCCACTGGAGCAGCACCGTGTTGATACCATCGGTCTCGGCCCGGAAATCGGCCAATTCGACGGGTAGCGAGGCGCAGGTAAAAGTGGAACGCTGGTCCTGATTGGTGGCACTTTGCCAGGCGCTAAACGTCAGGTTCGTACTGCTGCCCGGTACGTCGAATACATCAGGCCGCTCCAGATGGCACCAGCCGTTTTCGTCGGACGAAGAATCATCCCACAGAATGTTCCATCCGCTGGTGTCGAGGGTCGTTTCAATCAGGTCACCATCGCCAAAGGCGCTGATGCTGTTTTGCTCAATGGTCCACTCTGCGTTGAAGAGCCGTCGGCTTTGATTGGTCTGCCAGTTGCGGACGTACCGCCCGGCGGACCGCCCGGTCATGAGGAAGCCACCGTCGGTGTTGTCGCAGAAGAGGTTATTTTCCAGCGTTACCTTCTCCGAGTTGGCCGCCATGATGGCGTAGCCGTCGTTATAGCAAAATTCGCTGTTTTTGATTTCGATGGGGCCGGGGTTGGCTTCGATGAAGATGGCATCGTTCCAGTTGCCGATGAGTTGCACATTGTCAAACACGACTTCCCGGTTGTCCAGATCCAGCCATAACCCTCGTGCGTAGTTCCCGATGGCTTTATGATTGCGCAGGATCAGGCCGTGGGTATTGAGGAGTTTGTTGCCGACGGACCAGCCGTAAAACGCGCCCCAGTGGCCGCGCCAGTTGTTGTACGAGGTCTCAGAGCCGTCCGACAGAAAACGCCGCACCTTCCAGGTACCCCAGCCATCCCAGCCGTTGTCGTTCATCTTGACGCGGATCAGTGAGGGGTCGTCGGTGCCGGTAAAGTAGATGCCGCGTCCGTTGTTCCATTGAACCGTCGCGTCCTCAATCCGCACGTTGTTGCCGCCGTAGAACCGGAGGGCGGCGTAGGCATCGGCCCAGCGCGTGGCGGCTTTTTCAAAGATGAAGCCCTTGATCGTGACGTTAAATTCCCATTCTTGCCGCCAGAGATACTCTCGTACACCCACTTCAACAATGGATTGCGGGTTGAGCGTACCGTTGGGGGGGCTCATGTAGAGTTTGTCGGCCCCTTCATCCACGAAGTACGTTCCGGCGCGTACGTCGCCCAGCGACATGACCTGCTGAAGATGGATGTTATCGACAAAAACGATCTCGCGCCGCCGCATGATGTCTTGCACGTCCCGTGCCCCGCCCGAGGGATCGGGCACCATACCCCAGTTGTGGGGCCAGTCGGCTTCGTAGATACCGGTTGAGGGGTTGCGCGTCCAGTCCGACCATACATCCGATCCTGAAATGACTACCGAGCCGGGCACGGCGGCCTCGAACGACATCGGTGTCTGGTTATTCGGCTGGTTGCTGGGCCAGTTGGTGTAGGTTTCCATGCCTACTTTTTCCCGATAAGTACCGGGATGGACCACCACTTTGGTACTGATGTAATTTCGCTTGTTCGAGACGGCCCGGTCGGCGGCCTCGTCAATCGTAAGCAAGGGTTGGTCAACGGTGCCGGGATTATCGTCCGATGCCAATAAATGTCGATTGTTGACGTGCAGTTCTACATCGGCCTGGGGGCTGAACCCGCCGAGCGATATGCACAGTATGCAGAGCAGCACCGCGAAGGGAAACCGCATGAATTGCCTCCTAGTATTTGCACAGAAAGGTCACCATCACCTTTTTGCATAAGGTGCACCTGTGCGTACGGGAACCCTGTCCAGAATGGGGACACCAAGACCACCTCCGCCCACATCAAGCATACCAACTCCTGCGCAAAGCCTCTGATCGAGGAGCGGTAGAATGTAGTGTGGATAGCGGGTGCCTCGGGGAATCTGAACGTACGGCTACTTGCCTCGTAAGCCTGTGTCAGCCTTGCCTTGCTGACGGATGTTCAGGCTACCGTACGAGATACACCTCGTTGACTAATCCTCCTCTTGTTTATAAGATGAGGCGAGAATGCCTCAGTACCAATAATACGGCATCAATGGTTTTTTTGCAAATCCAGGACGGTCTCTGCGTAACCTTACTGCGCAGTTAGGAACCGCGATCGGGTATCCTGGCCGGTACGCAGTTGCCACTCGGAGAGGGTGAGCGAGCTGTTGATTTTGAGGCGCCAGACTTGCAGGTTGGTTGCTTCAAACACCGTTTCCCGATCCGGGTGCATCCAGGTGTTTTCGTCCGATGTCAGGCTTTCGGCAAAGGTTTTCCAGCCTGCGGTCCCCAGTGTGGTGGTCAGGAGCGGCGCATCGCCGGTACCCGTGATGATGTTGCCCTGTAGCGTCCAGTCTTTCAGAAAAAGGATTAGGCGTTCGCCGGTCTCAAAGTCTGTAATCGCCCGCCCCTCGCCCACGCCGGTGAGTTCAAACCCGCCCAGCAAATTATTGCTGAGGGTGTTCTTTAAAAGGTGTACGCCTTCCGAGTTGGCGGATCGGATGCCGTAGCCGCCGTTGTCGGAGAAGCGGCTGTTTTGGATGGTGATCGGCCCCTGGTTGGCTTCGATGAAAATGCCGTCGCTGAGGTTGTGGGTCACCGTCACATCGTCAAGAAGCACATCGGTATTGTCATAATCCACCCACAGTCCGCGTGACAGGTTACCGATGGCCTGGTGCCGCCGGAGGGTCAGGCCGTGCGCGCCCAGTAGCTTGTTACCGACGGACCATACATAATACTCGCCCCAATGGCCACGCCAGTTGTTGTAGGAGGTTTCGGTGTCCTCGGCAGTGAAGGTTTTGATTTTCCAGGTGCCCCATCCGTCCCCGCCATTGTGGTTCATTGTCGTCCGGCGTACGGTAAAGTCTTCGGTATTGGTCAGGTGGAGTCCGGTTCCGTTGTTCCATTCGATCCGGCTGTCCAGCAGCAGCGTATTGCGGCACGCGTTAAGCCGGACAGCGGCGGCAGCGTCCGCCCAGCGGGTTGGGGCATGCCGAAACACAAGGCCCTGAATGGTAACATGATCCTCGAACGCTTGGTGCCACAGGTTCTCCCGCATACCGACCTCAACCAGAGCGGTGTCCAGGTTGGTGCCTTCGGGGGGATAGAGGCGGACCGCATTGATGGTTTCATCGACACAGAACTGGCCGGGGGCGAGGGCGGCGCAATCCATGACTTGCCGCATGAGCACGCCGTCCACAAACACCATCTCCCGACGGCGCACGATTTCAGCGACTTCATGCACGCCCCGCGAGGGGTCTTCGACCAGGCCCCAGTCATGCGGCCATGCGTGGACGAATACGCCTGCGGTGGTATCTGGCCGCCAGCCGGTCCACACATCCGATCCTGAAATAACCACCTCGCCGGGTACGGTGGCGGTGACGAAGATGGGGGTGGTGTTGTCCGGGTCGTTGTTGGGGTAGTTGGTGTAGGTATCGAACCGGACTTCCGTGCGGTACGTGCCGGGGTGGATCCAGACCTGCGTGCTGACGCTGCCTTTCTTGTTCTGCACGGCCCGGTTAATCCCGGCCTGGATCGTCTGGTAGGGTTGTGCAGCGGTACCGGGGCCGTTGTCGTTGGCCTGTGGGTGACCTGGCCGGACGTGGAGCTCCACATCGACGGTTGGCCGGAGGGGATCAACCGTGTTGGCAGCCTCGGTCGTGGCCGGTGCAGCATCGACCAGTAGGAGTTGTTCGGTGGTCGGTACGGCCTGTGTGCAGGTGGCCAGCAGCAAGAGGGCGGCCAGGTTAATAATGGTAACGGGCTTGTAGAAAATCGACACGGTTGGTTCCTACCAGATAGACGATGCGGTGCTCTTGGGTTAGGCGCCGGGACCAGATGCCGGACCCCATGTATTTCAGCGGCTCGGGTTTTGCAACACCGCGAAAGGGGTCACGCAAAATGGCTTCCATGATGTTCAGCGCCCGCAGTGCGGTCTTGCGGTCGTGTTTCACCCACCATTTCAGGTCATCAATAAGCTCCGGCTGAAAAACAGCCTCGAAGCGTGTGTTAGCCAAGGTCGAGGTCCTGTTTCAATTGACCGACGGTGGTGGCTTCGCCTTGTCCTTCGCGCGCTCTTGCAAGGGCGGTCAGGAGTCGTTCGGCATTGCGTGGGGAGCGGAGCAAATGGGCGGTTTCGATAATGCCGGTCAATTCATCGGCTGGAAGAAGTGCTACATCTTCCTTGCCACGCCGATGAATAATCAATGGTTCTCGCTCTGAGACCACCTGGTCCCACAGTTTGGCGAAGTTGGCCCGGGCTTCGGAATAAGAGACTTCGGTTTTCATATAGTTGTACAGAATATTTGTACAAAGGACCTGTTGAGATTGGATAAGTTCCTATTCGGTGTCAGAAGGTTGGGCTACGTCTTCTACGATACGACGCAGGTGGGCGCGGGCGGCTTCAGGATCGGCGGGGAGGGTACCGGCGAAGAGGGTTTCCTTGAGGGCCGGGATGGCGGCGCGTTCTTTGCCCCGAAGGGTGGGGATGATTTCGTCGAACAGGGCGGCGCGGCGCAGGGCATCGTCCTTAATCTGCATCATGTAGGCAAAAGCCGGGTCGTGTTCGTTGGGGATCTCGCCCTCCAGAATGGCTTCCCGGATGCTTTCCTTGATGATGCCCACGGCGATGCCTTCCGTCAGACCGAGGACCGTCATAATTTCGTGGCCGTCCACCGGCGGCTGGAAGTTTCGGAGTCGGTCTTTTTCTTCAACCTCCGCCATCTTGGCTTCGACGAGATCGAAGTGGCCAAGGTAACGTTGGACCCGTTTCGGGTTTTTGGAGGTGATGTCCGCCCGGACCAACGTCATGAGGTCATCGATGGCATCTCCGGCATCGAAAAGGAGCCGGCGTACGGCAGCGTCCGTCACCTCTTCATCGACCAGTGCGACGGGGCGGTGATGTAGCCTCACCAGGAGGCGCACGAGGTGCATGCGCTCGTCATTGGGTAGGCGCAGTGCCCGAAAAATACGTGGCACCATGCGGTTGCCGAGGTCTTCGTGCCCGTGAAAGCTCCAACCTGCACCTCGGGTAAACCGCTTGGTTTGGGGTTTGGCGATGTCATGCAACAGGGCTGCCCAGCGCAGCCATTCGGTATCTTCGCCGGGCCGGTCGGTGGTGGCGTGGGCCAGGTTGTCCAGCACTTGCAGGGTGTGATAAAAGTTGTCCTTGTGTCGGTATCCGTCCACGGTATCTACGCCAGCGAGGGCCACCAGGTCGGGGAAGATGTGTTTCAGTAGGCCGGTGGTGTAGAGCATTTTGAAGCCGATGGAGGGGGTGCCGGCCCGGACCATTTTGCGGAGTTCCTCCGTGATGCGCTCCTGGCTGACAATCTTGATGCGCCTCGCCTGCGCCCGCATGGCGCGGAAGGTACCTGGTTCGATGCGGAATCCAAGCTGGGTGGCAAACCGGGCCGCCCGCATCATGCGCAGGGGGTCATCCGAGAAGGTGGTTTCCGGGGCCAGCGGAGTACGCAACAGGCCCTCCGCGAGGTCGGCTTGCCCGTCGAAGGGGTCCAGGAGGGTGCCGAACGTCTCACCATTCAAAGCCACGGCCATCGCGTTGATGGTAAAATCGCGCCGCCGTTGGTCATCCTTGAGGGTCCCGATTTCCACAATGGGTTTACGCGATCCCCGCCGGTAGCTTTCCTTGCGTGCCCCGACGAATTCCAGTTCGAGCGCGGGGTGATTTCCAGAGGCCGGGACGCGCACGGCGGCGGTGCCAAAATTCGGGTAGATGTTGGCTGGCTCCGTCCTCAACGCCTCGGCTACGGCTTGCGCCAGTTGAATGCCGCTGCCCGGGCCAAGGGTGACGAAGTCGAGATCTGTCGTGGGCCGGTCCAAAAACGCATCCCGTACGATCCCGCCGACGGCATAGACCGTCAGTCCGAGGTCGTCGGCCACGGCACCGATGCGCCGGAGCAGGGGAGTAAAGGGGAGAGACAAGGGCATGGGGAGGACACTAACGCAGCAGGGTCAGTAAACGTTCGACGTGGCGCATGGTGTAGAGGGCTTCCAGGATAGAGACTGGGCAGGGCCGCCGTTGGCAAAGCGCTTTGAGGAACGCATCCACTTCGGCGTTGAGGGGGTCGGTATTGGTCAGGGCTAGTGGTTCAAATGTTTCATTGGTTGGTGCATTTGGGGTGGTGGCAATATGACGCAGGGCTGCGCGGGGGGTAATCAGGTCGGCTTCAAGTTGGTAGCCGCCGCCCGCCATCGACACCCGTTCAGCCCGGTTCGGTGCGTAACGGCGGATCGAAGCCTGGGCATAGGTCCCGTTGTGAAAACGGAGGCCGAAAGAGACCGTGTCCAGCCGCACTGTACCTGCATGGGTGGCATGGCCTTCCATGCGTCGGATGTTATTGCTTCCGGCCAGGATTGCGCACAGGTCGATGACCTCGGCCAGCCGGTGGGGCCACCGGGCCTGTTTGAAACCGTAGCCCTGATACCCGATCCACGTCGGGTGCCACCCCGAGGGCCGGGCCTGGACGACCGGGTGAAACCGTTGGGGCGCACTCACGCCCACTTCGACCCCGGCTTCCTCAGCAAGCCGGACCAGCATTTCGCATTCCTGAGTGGACGTTGTGGCGGGCCACTCCAGAAAAACATGTTTGCCGGCCCGCACACACGTTTCGGCCAGGAGGAAATGATCCATGGTGGCCGTTGCAATGCATACCACATCGGCGGCATCCATCAGGGCCGGGGTGGAGGAAAAGGCCGGAACATTCAGGGTTTGAGCCAGATTTTGGGCCAGGTCTGGATCCGCGTCGGTAATCCCAATCAGTTTGGCTTCCGAGGCTAGGTCAAATGCCTGCCCGCGCCGTTGCCCGCGTGCGCCTGCCCCAATCAAGCCGATGCGTAAGTTCAAGGTGGGTGTATCCGTGGTCCGTAATAAATTCAGTCCTGAAAATGTCTGTGTACCCTCACCTTGTCATGGCGAGGAGTCGGGCATTCGCCCGGCGACGTGGCCATCCCATTATGTGCGGCACGCCATGGGATGGCCACACCCCAGCAAGTCTGGGGTTCGCGATGACACGAAGAGAAAGCACGGAAGTATCCAAGAACTGTAATAAGGTGCAAAGCTCAAAACTAATGGTTGGCAAAAGGTCGTGCAACTTGGTCCGGGCGAATTTCCAACGGACAAATCACCATGGACCACGGCCAAGCCCGGAATCGTTCCGGGCCTTCTTTCGTCTAACGGATAAACAACCGTTTACCCCTTGCCAGCTTTGGTCAATCGAACCTCGCCCCGTGTTGAACAAACGCGTGGACCTTCTGCGAAGGAGCCGTCCGATCAGGACGTACTGGCGCGTGCCCGTTCCGGTGATCGTCTTGCGTTTCGGATTCTGGTGGATCGGTACAGGTCGTTGGTGGCCTCCACGATTAACGGGATGCTCGGGTCGGGTCCGGAAGCCGATGATGTAGGCCAGGAAGTCTTCATCCGGTTCTACCAGAGCCTGGACCGGTTTCGGGAAGAAGCAAAGGTGGGCACCTACCTGACGCGGATGGCGATCAACGCGAGCATCGATGCCTTGCGCCGCCGAAAACGGTGGCACCGTCGGTTCCTGAGCCGGGATGCACCGGACGTTGAATTGGAGGAACCTGCCATCGAAGGGCATCAGGTGATCGACCAGAACGAGCGCATTCGGCTGGTCCGCCGGGCGGTGAAAAAGTTGAAGCCGGACCATCGGGCCGTGGTGGTCCTCCGCCTGATCGACGGGTATTCGACCAAAGAAACGGCTGACATATTGGGCATTCCTTCCGGCACGGTGCTCTCCCGCCTGTCGCGGGCGACCGACCGGCTGGAAGTGCTTCTGCACCCCTACCTTGACAACGATGAAGCATAAGCGACCACAGGACAGAATCCACACATGGGTGGCCGAAAGTGCGGAGCCGGATTTTTCGTACGGCTTCACAGACCGGCTGATGAAGCAACTCGCGCCGCCGTCCGCCACAGAGCCACTGGGCCAATCCTTGATTTGGGTGTTTTGGCGCGTGGCGTTGGCGTGTATGCTCTTGGCTGGATTGTTGGTTGGCTATAACAGTTTTGTTCAAGGGTCACTCAACGAAGATCAATCCGCCCTCGAAGTGGCCTTTGGTGTGCCGGCCGTAACCATTGATGCCGCCCTGACGGACCTATACGAACCCCTGCCATGACCACACGCAATAAATCTGTACTCATCATTATCGGCACGCTGATCCTCGGCATGGTGCTGGGGGCGCTGGTGTGGAGCAGTTTCCACACGCGCCGTATGCAACAGATCGCCAACCTGCGCATGTCAGACCGGCTGGTGGCGTTCATTGAAAAGACGGTGGAGCCTACGGATACTGCCCAACAGGCTGCTATCCGGGAGGTGGTGGAAACGCACCACGTATCCATCCGGGAATTGATGGATCAAGTGCGCGACCAACAGGCCACATTGCAATCTGAACTGGCCGAAGTGCTTACTGAAGCACAACACGAAAAGCTCACCAAAGCCTTTGGAGAACGGTTCCGCCGTGGACGCCGGTTTGAAGAGGGTGGAAAGAGAAAAGGACACCGAGGCCGTAGTTCTGGCTGGATGAATCGGGATACCAACGAAGACGGCGTGGTGGATCAGGAAGAATTTCTCGCGCCCTTGCGTGAGATGATGACCCGCCTGGATACCAACGGGGACGGGGTGTTGGATGCGGAGGAAATGCAGGGTGCGCGCCGTGGGCGCGGGTTTTGATTGGTGATTGGATGCCTTTAAATAACCAATCACCAATACTTCAGGGTCGCACATCATATCGTAAAAACGCGACCATTGCGCCGGCCAGGGCGAATAAACTCAGCAGGGTCAGGAGGCCCAGATCCGGCAAGGCGGCTCGTACGGCATCGGATAGGCGTTGAACCGGGGGTTCGTAGGTGGGCACGCCCTGCAAATCCAGGCTGGCGTCTTCCTTGGCGCGTTCGACCGAGAAGCTGCCTTTACCGTTTTCGCTGCTCATGGAAATCTGGATGCCGCCACTGCCTGAGGTGGCGGCTTGTTCGGCTACGTGTGTGGCGAAGGCTTCCTGGTAGGTAAACAAGGCATCTTCAAAGCGGGTTTTGAGGGCTACATCGGTGCCCGCCAGGCGCATCGCAGCCAGTTGATAGGCCGAGGCCGGGGAGAAGCGCGACAACACAAAGGCCCATTGCGCCTGTGCGGCCCGGCGGTTGCGGAAATCCTCTTCCAGCTTGCGACCGTAGGCACTGATTTCGGCTTCGGTTTCCCGGCGCAGGGCATCATCGGTCTGCATCCAGGCCCATTCGTTCTGGTCTCGGTAGGCCGTTTGTTCTTCCTCCGTCATGCTATTCATTTCGGTACTGCGGGTTTGCCAACGCTCGGAGAGTTGTTGGGTATAGGTGTTCCAGGTGGCGTTGGCGAACCCATCCCGTTGGCTTTCCAGTTCCCCTACACTCGGCACGGGCACCAGTTGACCGGCTAGCATCACCCCGGCCCGAGGCACAATCAGCACCAGCGTGACCCAGCCCACCAGCAAAATCAAAAACGCTACCGACGGCTCCCGCATCAGCGCAGACACCAACAAACCGATCATCATAAAGCAGGTGAAGTACAGCAACGAGCCACCCAGCAACAAGGCCAGTCGTGCCCATTCATCTCCGGAGAAGGGAATGCCCATCACAAACAGCAGCAGGAGGGCAATCGCGATGGGGATCAACAGCGGGATCACCAACCCCAGCCAGGCCCCACACCATTTTGCCGTCAGATAGATTGATCGCTTGACTGGATGGGCAAAAGTGAGTTGCAGGGTTCCTTGTTTGCGCTCGCCACACACGGCATCATAGGTAAACAACACGGCCAGCAGTGACAGGACCACCTGGACGATAAACGTGAAATCCAGAAACCGAAAAACCGCAAAAATGGGATCGTCTGAGTATGGGCTGTTCTGGAGTTTCACCGGCCGGAACCGGTTGATGTTCGACATCCGCCCGACGTCGTAGTGCACGCCGGAGGTAAAGATCAACATTGGCGAGGGACGGCGGTAGGTTCGGGTGCTGAACCCGGCCCAGGAGGAGGCTTCCCGCATCTGCTGGTCGGCCAGTTGGGTCGCGGCTTCGTATTGCCGGACGGCCCTGTTGTATTCCTGGATGCCGGTGTACACACTCAGCAAAAGCAGCAGGCTGCAGATGGCAAAGGTGGCGGCAAACTTTGGACTGAGCAGGATGCCCTTGATTTCTTTTTCGATGAGGAGCTTTAGCATAGGGCAGCAGAATTAACGGACATCATAGCGCAAAAACGCCACGAAAGCCCCGATGAAAAACAACGCATTGAACAGGGCCAACAGCCCCAGGTCGATGAACGCGGACGGCAACACCTCACGAAGCACCGGGGCCGAATACTCGAAGGCCGGCATTTCGTAAGGGTCGATGGGCTGGGCTTCTTCAGGCCGGTTGGAATGCATCATGACGCGCAAACCGCCGCCCATGTTGGCTCCGGTTTTTTCGAGCATGAATTGCCCATAGGCATTCTGGTATGCAAGGGCTTCGGCCTCAAAGTGGTCCTTGAGCCGGATCGAGGTTCCGGCCAGGTGTGATGCCGCAAGCGTGAACGCCGCTGCCGGGGAAAGCCGGGACAGCCTAAAGGCCAACCGTTCCTGAACCTTTTGCCGGTTACGCCGCTGCTCATTGAGTCGTTCGGCAAAGGTGTTCATCTTTTCCTCGCGGGCATCGGCCATGTCGTTCATAAACGACTGAAACGCCCCCATCATCTCTTGCGGTTCTGTAATGTCCGGAGGGAGTTCGAACGTGGTCATGCGGTCCATGTCTTCTTCCCAGAGTTGCCGAGCATGGACGCTTTTCTCTGCCATCAACGCATCAACGGTGGGCACATCCACAGCCCGGCCTGCCAGGAGCACTGCCACCCGCGGGAGAATCAGGACGCCCAGAATCCAGGCCATCAACAAGAACAAAAAGGCATGGGTAGACCGGCGCGTGAGGGCCGAGACCATGACCGAGAGGGTCAGAAAGGCCCCGAGGTACAGGAAGCCTGCCCCGAAGATCAGGGCCAGCCGAAGCCAGCCTTCGGCGTTGATCGGGATGCCCATGACCTGGAGCAATATGCACCCCAGCAAGACGGGGATGAGCAACGGCACCGCCAGTGCCAGAAACGCCCCGATGAGTTTGCCCAGAATGTACCGGTCGCGCGGGATGGCATTGGACAGCACCAGCCGGAGCGTGCCGCGTTCTTTCTCGCCGCTGATGGCATCGTACCCGAAGAGGATGGCGAACAGGGAGATCACGATGGTGAACATAAACTCCAGGTCTAGGAACCGGAACATGGCAAACAGGGGATCGCTGCCGTACCGGCTGTCTGTGGCGGTAATTTCTCCACGGCCCGTCACGGCGGTGGCCCGGCCCACATCATTTGAGACGCCGGAGACCAGCGTGCCGAGGGGCTGCGGTGGAAGAAAGATCCGGTGGTTGTTGACCTGCCGCCAATCGGTGAGGTCGGCCATTTGCCGGTAGTTGGCCTTGACGGCCATCTCGTACTGGGTCTGGCTCACCTGATAGTTGCGTCCACCGACGTAGAACGTAAGGAGCAGCAGTACAGCACACGCCCCAAACGTGAGCGCAAACTTCGTCGAGCCGATGGTTTCCCGGAGTTCTTTTTCGATAAGTGTTTTAAGCATCCATATACCCCGCCATGTAGTGCACGTAGAGGGCTTCGAGGTCTTCCCCGGCCAGTGCTTCGCGGTTGCGTTGCATCACCAGTTTTCCCTGGTTCATAATGCCGATGGTGTCTGCCATGGCCTTGGCCCGGAAGATGTCGTGCGTGGACATCAGGATGGCCTTGCCTTCACTGCGGAGTTCGCCGAGGAGCCGCACGAATTCCTGGCCGGCTTTGGGATCGAGACCGGACGTTGGTTCGTCCAGCAAGATAGCCGGGGCATTTTTGAGGATGGCAATGGCGATGCCGCATTTCTGACGCATCCCCTTGGAGAAGCCTTTAAGCCGTTTGTCGTGCGCATCGTCCTGTAATCCCACCCGCCGAAGCACATCCCGGTACTGGGCCTTCGTGTAGTCGGTTTGACCGCCAAGCCGCGCAAAGAAGTCCAAATTTTGCAAGGCTGTGAAGTTGGGGTAGAGCATCACATTCTCGGACACGTACGCCAGCCGGGCTTTGGTCTCCAGGGGGCGGGCATGGGCTGCGATGCCGTCTACTAACGCTTCGCCTTCCGTCGGTTCGATGAAGGTCAGGAAGAGGTTGATGGTGGTCGTTTTGCCTGCACCGTTGCCGCCAAGCAGGGCGTATATTTCCCCAGGCTGTACAGTCAGGGAGAGGGCATCAAGGGCCAGCGTGCCGTCCTCATAGCGCTTGGACAGGTTGCGGGCTTCGAGCATGGGTCGGGTGGTTTCCATGGGCCTTACTGGTTGGTGCGGATCATGACACGCGGCGCATCGGCAGGGTTCGGTTTGGGGAAGGTGACCGTCTCCAACTTGTCGCTGCGTTTGTATTCCAGCGTGATTTCGTCGCCGACTTTGAGTTCGCCGAGCGCCGTTTCGAGGGCTGATGCCGATTTGACGGCTTTGCCATTCAGGCTGACGAGCACATCGCCTTCCTTAAGCTTGGCCGGATGATCGGGGGCATAGGCCATGTCAACCGTGAGGGTCTCGCCTTGGGCTGCAACCACCGCGCCAAGGTCGGCGATGGGGGTGATGTCTGGCGCAGAGCCGGGGGGGCCGGAGAAGGTCCGGACGCGGCGTTGCCCACCCCCTTCGTTGTTCTGGCGCTGCATGACTTCACCGAGGTTGCCGGAGATGGGTTCAGCGGACTTGGGGAAACGGGTGACGAGCGAGGTCTCTCCGCGTCGTATCCCCAGTTCAATCTGCGTGTCCGCGTCCAGCCCTTCATACCACGCAATTAGTGCATTGACGGTGCGAATGCGTTCACCGTTGAAGAAGCGAAGTTCATCTCCAGCCTGGAGCATGGGGCCGTCGGGCTTGACGGTATGTTGTGAACCCGGCATCTGGGCATTTACGCTGATGCCGCCATTGGTTTCGGTTAGGATAAAGCCGAGTTCGCCAAGCATGAAGGCATCTCCCTGGATGCGGATGGCGCGGGTCTGTTGGGCTAGGCCAGTGGCCGCAAAGCCGAAGAGCAGCAGGCCGGTCAGGTAGAGGGTTTTCATTTTTTTTGGGGATTAGTGGGTGACTGGGTCTGTTTGGTGTGAAAGCAAAATGCAAAACCCCTCCATACCAAGGGTTAGGGGGATGAAAAAGGATTGTAAGAATTGTAAAAACCCCCCATCCTCCGAGAACCGATCCCTGTAATCGGCCGTGTCACTCCAAACCAACTACGCCACGCCCCATGAACCGATTCGCCAACCGATGGTCCACCCACCCCATGTTGGGGGTGGTGCTGGTCGTGTTGATCGTGCTGGCCGGGTTGCAATACCATTGGCTGAACCGGCTGAGCGAGGGGGAACAGGCCCGGCTCGAAGACCGGTTGCAAACGGCCGCCACCCGTTTCAGTGAGGGGTTCATGGGCACATTTTCTCAGGCCCGTACCCTCTTTCAGGTGCCGGTAGAGACCTCCCAACTCCCGGAAGCTGATCTCCATCGGGGCTATCATCAATGGCAAAATCTGGCCGCCACGCCCGAACTTATTGATGCCATCTATTGGGTACAGCCCGCAGCCGACAGCGCCACGGTATTGTACCAGCTAGACCCCCAGGGGGGGCGGCTCCACGTAACGAATTGGCCGGAGGCCCTGTTGCCCTGGAAACAGATCCTGACACCTTCATCGCCCAACAGCCAGGTGGTACAACTGGCCCCCCGGCTTGAACTGGACCCTTACCCCGTCTTGATGCTGCCCGGTTCATCGTCCTGGTCGGTAATGCCGCTGGGTGGCCGTATGCACATCGGCTATGTATTGTTGGTCCTGAACCCGGAAGTCCTTCGCAAGCGGTACATTCCGGACCTCATTGCGCGGCACATTCCCGATGCCGCAGACTACCACCTCGCCGTGCGCAAAACCGATGACCCGGCACAGGTGCTCTATGCCTCTGCGCCGTCCTTGTCGGAAGCCGTCTTTGCCCATCCCGACGTGGCCGTTACTCTGCGCTCGGATACGCTCCGTCATCAGGTGATGGTGAGTATGGTGCTGGATGTGGATCGGGATTCGGTTCAGATGCAGGCCGTCACCCGAGACAATGTGCCCTGGGCTGTTACGATGGACAGTACGGTGCAATCGACCGGATTCAGCTACAGCTATTCGACCGATACGGGCATGTACGTTGTAGGGCGTGGCCCTTCTCGTACCGCTAATTCACTCTCCATTGACCGGGTTCTCAACCGGCGGGTACGCACACCCTTGCACGGGGGATCGGGCACCTGGGAACTGGTGGCTACTCACCGGTCAGGCTCTCTTCAGGCGGCTGTTCGGAAAGCCCGATGGCGCAATCTGGCCCTCAGTTTTGGGTTGATGCTGGTGTTGGCCGGGAGCGCCATATTGCTCGTTGTCTCGGCACGCCGTGCGCAGCAGTTGGGGCAGCAACAGATGGAGTTCGTCGCCGGGGTTTCGCATGAATTACGTACGCCCCTGGCCGTCATTCATGCCGCCGGAGAAAATCTGGCCGACGGCGTGGTGGAAGATGCCGGCCAGGCCCGGCAATACGGCCAACTCATCCGGGATGAAGGCCGCCGCCTCTCGCGCATGGTTGAGCAAACCCTGGCCCTGGCCCGCATCGGCACCGGGCAACGGTCGGCCACCCTGACACCGATCTCAATAGAAAAGGTTCTGGAATCGGCACTGGGTACGCATCAATCCCTCATGGATGCGGAGGGGATAGACCTTGAGGTACATATGGCCTCCGATCTGACGTTGGTACGTGCCGATGCCCCGGCGCTGCAATCGGCCATCGAAAACCTGATCCACAATGCGGTCAAATACAGCGTGGGTTCCGGGCGCATCATTGTTCGGGCCGAACGGGTCGGAAAGGAGGTGCATATCAGTGTACAGGATTTTGGGATGGGGATTGGGCCGGACGAGCAGCCTCGTTTGTTCGAGCCATTTTATCGCGCTCCGGCTGTTGTAGAAGCCCAGATGGAGGGCAGCGGGATCGGGCTCAGTTTGGTTCGGCACGTGATGGAGGCGCACCACGGGCGTGTATCCGTTCAAAGCGCACCGGGTGAGGGCAGCACATTTACCCTTCATCTACCCATTCTGGAGGACGCATGAGCCATCGGGTACTGCTGGTTGAAGACGAAGCCGGTCTCGTGCTGATGCTCACGGACCGTCTCAAGCGTGAAGGGTTCGTCGTCGAGGATGCCCGCGATGGAGCCGAAGGACTTGCAAAGGCCAAATCCGGTTCGTTCAATGTGATCCTGCTGGATGTGATGTTGCCCCGCAAGAATGGCTTCGACGTGTGCCGGGACCTCCGCCAGCATGGCATCCACACCCCCATCATCATGCTCACGGCACGCGGCCAGACCATCGACAAGGTGCTGGGTCTAAAGTTGGGCGCTGACGACTACCTCACCAAACCCTTCGAAATGGCTGAACTCCTGGCCCGTATTGAGGCTGTGCTGCGGCGTTTTGCCACGCAGGGCGGGTATGCCGGGGGCGAGGTGTACCAGTTCGGCGATGTACGGGTGGACCTCCGCCGCGCCGAACTATACCGCAATGGGGAAACCGTGGAGCTTTCGGCGCGAGAGTTTCACTTGCTGCGGTATTTCATCGGGCATCCGGGAGATGTGCTCAGCCGGGATGAACTCCTGAACGAAGTCTGGGGCTACGATGCCATTCCCACCACCCGCACCGTCGATGTCCACGTGGCCGCCCTTCGCCAAAAGGTCGAAGCCAATCCCCGTCACCCCCGCCACATCCTCACGATCCACGGCATGGGGTACAAGTTTATACCTTAAGTGCGGAGTGCGACTTGGTTGATTTCCTTCCCGCTCACGCAGTCGATATACATCCCTGACCAACGCCCGTGCTTTTTGCCAGGCAACCATGTCCTCAAATCGTCTCACAATAGTAGGGTCTAAGTTATTGAAAGATGCTACCTAATAGACCCTCAAGTCTTCAGTTCCATAACATTCGCACTCCGCACCCCGCACTCCCTACCGCCGTGATAACCGAATGCCAAAAACGACCATCCCGGCAACCAGCCCCACGATCAGCAATACCATGAGTAGCGTGCCCCACACGTTTGTGGGTTGTTCGATGGAGATCGTGATGACCTTGTCCGGCCCCCGGATCGGCTGTTCGTCCGAGAGGGCCGAGGTCTGAAGCCGCACCTCGTACTTGCCGACCGAGACCTCCGGGGGTGGGGTCACTTGAAGCGTGACGGTTTCCTCGCCGTTGATATTTAACACCGGTACGACCTCTGGGTTCAAGGCATCCTGCCAGTTCAGGGGGAGGTCGGTTTCGATGCGGATCTGATCCAGCCGCCGGGAGCCTTCATTGAGCAGGTCGAAGGAGAACGTGACGGTCTCGCCGGGTTGGATCGTGTGGAACAACTGCTGCACCCGTACCTGAATCTCGCCGACGCCTCGCGGCACCAGTTCCAGGCGGGCATAGCCCACGTTCAGGGCCTCGATTTCGGTGGTGGAGAGGGTCCGTTCCTGCAAGGATCCGATTTCATCGACCCGTTCCCGGGGGACGGCCAGGGCATAAAAGGCCATCGGCTGATCCATGTCGACCTGTACGGTGGGGCGTTCCGGCAGAAAGACACGGAGGGCAGCCTGCCGGGTATTGATGCCTTCGGTAAATTGAAACTGGTTGAGCCGGTTGCCCGAGGCCGGGTCCAGAAAATAACTGCTCACTTCGGACGGCAGGTTGACCACCTCCAGTTTGAACGTGTTGGACTCCCCGCTAAAAAGCTCCAGGTTCAACGGATAATCCGTCGAACTGCCCAGTTCCACCTCTTGCGAAAACTGCACAGCCTCGATGGCGGCCCGGTTGACGCTGGCATCCTTCTGCAAAAATATCTTGCGGCGTTGTTCGGTACCGCTGCCGTAGATCAGGTTGACCGATACGGCATCCAGGTCCTGCAACATCCCGAAGTCTATCGTTACCGGCTTTCCGAATTGCAGCCGATCCACCTTGCGCTCATAGGGCTGACTGATGATGGCTCCTTCGTCGTTGAGCAGGGAGATGTACAGGTTGGTCACCACATCCGGCTGAAGCGACCGAAACAGTTCATCCTCAATGCCGATCAGTTTTTGAAATTCTTCGCCGCCGCCTGAAGCGTTTTCCAGCGTTACACGCACCCGCTTTCGGCCTTGGGTGGATTGATACTTGACGGCTTGAGAGACCACCACATATTGCTGCTCAAACAATACAGCCAGCAACGATTGCTGGTAGTTGACCTCGGCATCTGAAAAATCACGACGGCTCTTTTCCAGCGTTTGGGCCGAGATGAGTTGTTTCTCGAACAGTTGTTCCTGGCGTTCATGCTCGGCCCGGGCCGCGTCGAAGGCTTCCTTGGCCCGTTTGAGGCCGAGGAGCCGGTATTGGTCGTCCCGCTGATTGAAATAACTGCCGGACTGTGCCGTGGCTATACCCACGTCAAAGCTGAAGAGGCCACTTATCAGGGCGAGGAACAACACCCAGGGCCGTACGCAGCCGGGGTTCGCGATGACATATGGAGAGGGCGCGTCGTTCCTTCGTGTCACGGCTTTGCCGCTGCTCGCGATGACATTCTGTGGGCCTGGTGCCATGTTTTCTAAACCAATTCGGGATCATAAAAGAAGTGCGAGCAAGTTCGCAACCTCGGCTGGAGCAAGGGTTAGCGGCATGAAAAAGGATTGTAAGAAATGTAAAATGTGTGCTACGCACGCGAGGTTGAGAGGCAAAGAAGGGAAACAAAAATACCCAGCAGTTTACGGTTGGGGCTGCGCCCCGGACGGTTCAGACCTTCAGATCTACAGATGGTCCGTATGTCCGTGACCGGGGGCAGATCCGCGTCGGCTAATGGACCAAGAGGGAGCCGGCGGATGAAACGTAGAAGGGCAATGTTTCTGGGGAAAGCGATCCGTCGGCTCTCTCAATGATTTTGAACGTATGCAAATACTTTTTCGAGACCTCCGGGCGTTTGGAACTTAAAAAGTTATGTGACGCCGTCTTGGCCCATTCGACCTGGTCGAATTGCACAACATGAACGACAAGCGGCGTAACATCAGTTAAAAACGTACCCAATGGGCATGGCCGGTATGTGCTGAAGGTGGAGCGAGCACAGTAGGGACGAATGGTGAAGGGGAATCGGCCATGCCCTATTTTTTGATGGACGTACCGGCCCAGGGTGGTCCTCACGGCACCTGCGAGGACTGGCCGTTAGAGACCAACCACACATTGAGGAAATCAAACGCCGTCACATCTCCCGTGAAATTGAAGTCGCCCTTGTGATATCCCGCTGGTCCCCCGTTCTGTGGGAGCCACACGTTGAGGAAATCAAACGCGGTCACCGACCGAATCGTTGTTGTCGCCATCGCCCCCCCAGAGGCCGAAGACGCCGCCGCCGAGGTCAAGCTGGGCACTGGTGCCGTAGGCGCTGCCGTCGGTGAAATCGTAGCCAGCAAAGCCGGAGGCAAAGACCTGTGCGGCATCCGTCATCACGGAGAGGCTGTTGCGGTGAAAGACGGCAATGTAGTAGGCACCGTCCGGGAGGCTGGGGAAGGTGAGCGCACTGGCACCGTCGGTATGGCTGACAATCTGGCCGTCATTGAGGATGAGTGCGGCCTTGGCATCGACGATGCTGCCGGGGGTGGGCGCGTCGCTGCTGCAGACCTGCACGTAGACCCAGTCGACGACGTTCGGGTGGGCGGTGAAGAAGCCGGCGGGGACGGAAGCGTCGCAGCTTCCGGTGTAGGTCCAGGGTGTACCGCTGTAGGGTTGGGTGAGGGCGTGGGCGTTGAGGTAGCCGCCGCTGTTGAGGTCGGTTTTCATCAGGCCGGGGCCTGTGTCGTAGGCCCCGGCCAGGACGGCCTTGAGGCTCTTGGTATCAGGCTCAGGGTAAGGCAGTACCTACCGAGATTTAGCGCATCGGTCAGTCGATGACGTGCAAGAGTCGATTGAGGCGGGGGCGGTTGCTCTCCTGGTTCCAGGAGAAGAAGGTCAATACCGCCTTGCCCATCACATGGTCGGCCGGGACGTACCCCCAGAATCGGCTGTCCAGGGAGTTGTCCCGGTTGTCCCCCATCATGAAGTAGTAATCCTGGGTGAAGGTATACGTTGTGGCCGGTTGGCCGTCGATTTGGAATGTGTTCGGCCCGGTCCGTGTGGCCATGTGGCCTTCGTGCCGGGTGATGAACTCGGCATAGGCGGCCCAGTTTTCATCCGTCAGGGTGACGGTTTGGCCTTGTTGTGGGATGTGCAGTGGGCCGTACTGATCCCGGTTGAAGGGCTGGTTGGCCGGGAAGATGTCTTCACCCGCGCCGGGTGGGTAGGCATAGGGTTTAGCCTCGGCCACGTAGGGCAAGGCAGCGACGACATCAATGGTGGCCTGATCGGTTTCCCGCACCAGGAACTGCCCCGGATTGGCCGTGCGCATGATCTGATCCATGCCCAACTCCCGGAGTTTCCCGAAGGGCAGGGGTACGCCCGGGTGGGTGGTGATGAGCCAGTCGTTGAGGCGAATACCGCCCGGCATCTGCCACGCCTTACCGTTGATGAACACCTCCTTGTCCCGCAGTTCCAACGTGTCCCCCGGCAAGCCGATGGCCCGTTTGAGGTAGGGCTGCCGTTTGTCCAGCGGCTTGTCGTCCGTCGGCAGGTGGAAGACCACCACATCGCCCCGGTAGACCTGGGAGAGGCCCGGTAGCCGCCAGTTCGGTAGCTCGAAGCCGTCCAGGTACACATCGGTAAACGGAATGCCCAGCGTGCGGGGGGTCTGCGGCCCGTAGTGTAGCTTGGAGACAATCAGGTAATCCCCGGCCAGGACGGTACCCGCCATGGACGGCGTGGGCACAATAAACGGCTGGAAGATGAAGGTGTGGACCGTCAGCACAAAAACCACGGCAAACACGGCCGTTTCGGCCAACTCGCGCATCCAGTGTTTTTTGGGAGCTGCGGCAGGTTGTTTGGCTTTGCGGTCGTTTTGCTTGCCTTTATGGGTGCGGGACTTCTTGGACATGGTGTTTGGTTGATAAACAGGTCAATACTGAGCCATATACGCTTGGAATGATCCCATAGGTTTCATCTCCCATTAACGAACCAACACAACCCATTCTTGTGTCGTTTTCTGGTGGGATTGCCTTGGGGGTTTCCAATGGTGACACAATTGACACCTTTTCGGCGGAATGATAGGGATTGCCGGTTCGTCCAATCCATGAAAACAAAATTATATCCGTTCTTTGATTTTTGTGTGCAAGCCTTACCCGAACGCCTCGCTCAACCTTTGCACAGCAAAATCAAAGAACCATTATTATTAGTCCCCTTAACCGAACCGATTATGTACACACGAACCGCTCGATTTTTCGGCATCGCCCTGTTGGCAGCCCTGTTCCTGATGCCGGCCCTCTCGATGGCGCAACGCTTTCAGCGGCTGAGCCCGGAGGACCAACTGACACAGCAACTGGACCGCATGACGGAGCGCCTCAACCTGACCGATGAACAGGTCGCACAGGTGACGCCCATTCTGGAAGAAGCCATTGCCCAACGGCAAGCCAAACGCAAAGAACTCCAGGCCAAAGGCTTCGGCCCCGAGACCCGGCAAGCCATGCGGGCCGAAATGGATAAACTGCGGGCTGCCCAGGACGAAAAGCTCAAGGCCATCCTGACCGAAGAACAAATGGCCGAACACGCCAAGATGCAGGAAGAACAACGCAACCGTCGCCCACGGCGCAGCCGTCGGAATTAGGCGCCGTAGGGACATGCCTTTTCCCTACGGTGGGATAAATCTGTAGAAATATTAAACGAGACGAACCATGAAAACCTTGAATCATATCCTCGGCGCCGGCATCCTGGTGATTGCCATGACAGTGCTGGCCGCATGTGACAGTGGTACGGCAAACGCCCAATTGCAGGACGATAGCCTGAATACCGAAGTCAATGCACTGACACAATCTTTGAGCCTCTCTAGTGCAGCCTCCAATCAGGTCATGAACGCTTTTGCCAAACATGAAGGCAAAGACCCTGGTTACCTCTGGTATGTTGCTGCCGAACTACAAGAAAACCTGACCCCTGAACAAAAAGCCAAACTGATGGAACGGCGTAGAGGCCAACAGGGCCGCATGGGAAAAGGTCGGCGTGGCGGCCAGGGCCGTGGCATGCGTGGACAAGGCCGCATGGGGCAAGGTCGGGGCAATGGCCAGGGCTGCGCCGGACAAGGGTGCATGCGTGAGCCCCGCATGGGGGGTGAACAGGGGGCCTTCGGCATGGGTGCCGGTCCGCTGGATGAACTGTTGACCCAGGAGCAAAAAGATGCCATCACGGCCCTGCGCGGCACGTTTCGTACCGACATGCAAGCGCTACGTGCGAAGGATAACCTCTCCGCCGAAGCCTTGCGTGCCGAAGTCAAAACCCTCCGGGTAGCCCTGCGTAATGACATTCAGGCACTCCTGACCGATGAACAGAAAGCCGAGCTCCAGGCACAGCGCGAAGAAAAAGCCGCCGAACGGCAAGCCCGCATCGAAGCTGACCGGGCCGTAGCCGCCGAAGTCCTCGGCCTCACGGCAGAGCAGCATACGGGCCTCGAAGCCCTGCGGAATACGCACTACGCCACCCGCAACATGGTGCGTGAAAAAATCCGGAATGGGGAGACCATCGACCGGGATGCGATGCAAGCCCAACGCGAAGCCCATCAGTCCGCCCTCGCGAATATTCTGGACGAACGCCAACTGGAAATCGTCCAGATCCACCGCGCCCTGACGGCAAAAATGGGCCGTGGCATGCGGGATGGTCGCGGCATGGGTGGCGGTAAAGGCATGCGGGGCCGGTTCGGCCCGCGTCGGGGTTAACCCTTGTCCTCCTGAAGTTCCTTATCTTTCCCCGGAGCGTGTGTTACGCGCTCCGGATTTGTTTTACCTCTCCCATTGTGGGTACACACCAGCGCACATTATGAAAACGTGGATACTCCTCCTGCTCGTCATCGTCCTGGTCGGGGCCGGCTGGTGGTATTTTTCTGGATCAGGCGATGAAAGCGGCACCTCGTATCGGTTCGTGACCATCGAGGCCGGAGACCTGGAATCGGTCGTCTCGACTACCGGCATTTTGAGCGCCGTAACCACCGTTCAGGTCGGTACGCAGGTGTCCGGGCGGATTGATGAGATCATGGTGGACTTTAACGACAAGGTGCGGGCTGGGCAGGTGGTGGCCACCATCGACAAGACCCTGTTGCTGAGTGCCGTAGCCGATGCCAAGGCCAACCTGGAACGCAACGAGGCCCAGCTCGCCCAGGCCCAACGGGAATTTGAGCGGGTCCAGCCGCTGTTTGAGAAACAGTTTATCACCGAAGTCGAATTCAACCAGGCCAAGTTCGACCTGGATGTGGCCCAGGCCACGGTTAAATCCGCACGGGTCAGCCTGGACCGCGCCCAGAAGAACCTGCAATACGCCACCATTCGTGCACCCATCTCCGGTACCGTCATTGAGCGCAATGTGGATGTGGGGCAAACCGTGGCCGCCAGCTTCTCGGCCCCGCAGCTCTTCCTGATCGCCAATGACCTGGCCGAGATGCAAATCGAGGCCTCGGTGGATGAAAGCGACATCGGGCAGATCAAACAGGGCCAGCAAGTGCGCTTTACCGTACAAGCCTATCCGGACGATAACTTCACCGGCGTGGTGCGGCAGGTTCGCCTGCAATCGACCATCGTGGAAAATGTAGTCAACTATACCGCTGTGGTGGATGTGCGCAATGACGATGGGCGGTTGCTCCCCGGCATGACGGCCACCGTCGATTTTCTGATTGAGCAAGTCAGCGATGTGTTGAAGGTGGCCAATGCCGCCTTGCGTTTCCGACCGCCACAGGAGATGATCGCCGCGTTCCGCGAACGCCGCAGGCAGCAGATAGAAAATATGCCGGACTCCGTACGGCAGCGGTTTGCAGGCCGCCGAGGTGGAGGCGGCCAACCGGGTGCAGGAGCACAGGGCGGCCAAGCCAGTTTTGCCGGTGGGAACGGCCAGGGTGGTTTTGCCGGCTTTGGCGGCCAGGGAAGGGGACGGCCCAATGCGACCCAAATCTGGTACCTCGATGAGGAGGGTAACCTCGCGGCCAGCCGGGTCCGTACCGGCATATCGGACGGGCAGATGACCGAAATCCGGGGCCGCAACATTGAGGCCGGGATGGAGATCATCGCTGGCGTGACCCTGGCTGCTGAATCGTCAGGCTCAACCAATCCGTTCCAGAGCAACCAGCAGGGGGGCCGTCGCCGCCCAGGAAGTTTTTAGTAAGCCTGGGTGCGGAGTGCGACTCAGGTTCAAGAGAGGAGTCGCACTCCGCACCCCGCACTCCGCACCAGACAACCCTTAAATCCATGACCTCTTTCACCCTTGTTAAAGTGGCCGTCGAGAGCATTCTGGTCAACAAGATGCGGACGCTGCTTACCATGCTCGGCATCATCATCGGGGTGGGGGCCGTGATTATGATGGTGGCCATCGGCCAAGGGGCCCAGGGGCAGATACAGGCCCAGATCAACAACCTGGGCACCAACATGATCGTCATCACGCCGGGGTCCAGCAACCAGGGCGGCGTGAGCCGGGGGAGCGGGACCTTCAACCGCCTCAGCGTCAAGGATGCCGATAAACTCAAACGCGAAGGAATAACCCTGTCGGGCGTATCGCCGGTGGTGTTTACCCGTACCCAGGCCATCGGTGGACAGGGCAACTGGCGCACCTCTATCAACGGGGTCAACACCGATTTTCCGGCCATTCGGGACTGGCCCGTTATCTCGGGTCTATTTTTTGACCAGCGCGATCTACGCACAATGCGCAAGGTGGCTGTCCTCGGCAAGACCGTGGCGGATAACCTGTATCCCGGTGAAGACCCCGTCGGGCAACAGATCCAGCTCCGGAACGTGCCGTTCGACATCATCGGTGTACTCGCCGAAAAGGGGCAAACTGCCAGCGGTACCGATCAGGACGATGTGATCTTAGCGCCGTACACGACGGTCCAAAACCGTCTCAGCGGATGGAGCCGCATTTTTCAGATTCTCGCCAGTACCTATTCCACCGAAGACCTTCCGGCGGCACAGGAAGAAATCCGCCTCATCATGCGGGAAGCCCACAGCCTCTCCGAGTGGGAAGAGGATGATTTCACCATCCGCAACCAGACCGACCTCGCCGAAGCCGCGCAAGGCACCACGGAAGTCATGACGCTACTTCTGGCGGCCATTGCGAGTATCTCGCTACTCGTCGGGGGCATCGGCATCATGAACATCATGCTTGTCTCCGTCACGGAGCGCACACGGGAAATCGGTATTCGCCGGGCCACAGGTGCGCGCAGCACCGATGTGCTCACGCAATTTCTCATCGAAAGCACCGTCATGAGCCTCATCGGTGGGCTGATCGGGGTAGGGATTGGATTTGCCGGTTCAACCCTCCTTGCCAACCTGACGGGCTGGAGCACCGCCATCAGCCCCAACACCGTCGTGATCGCGATGGTCTTTTCGGCTGCCGTCGGGATTTTCTTCGGCTTCTACCCGGCCCGCAAAGCCGCAGCGCTAAATCCGATTGATGCCCTGCGGCATGAGTAGTTAGGGACCGCTCCACCACCACTTCATTGTCATCACGAGCAGCCACTGCGCCGAGTATCGGCGCTGGATGCGTGGTGATCCAGGTGCTCAAAATGGGACGGCCACGTTACGCCGATGGCGTTCCTCGCCGTGACACGGCAAGCGTATTGCGTATTACTCACGCATCAATCGTCGCGTATTTGGCGTTGAGTTCGATGAAGCGGCGGCGGGGTTCGACGGAATCGCCCATGAGGGTACTGAAGATCCGGTCGGCGGCGGCAGCATCTCCGATGGTGACCTGTTGCAGGGTGCGGGTCTCCGGGTTCATCGTCGTGTTCCAGAGCTGTTCCGGGTTCATTTCACCCAGGCCCTTGTAGCGCTGGATATGGGCGTTGCCACGCCGTCCGGATTCCTTGTACTCGGTAAGCACAGTTTCCAACTCGGCATCGGACCACAGGTATTGCTCATCCTTGCCGAGTTTGACCTTGTAGAGTGGCGGTTGGGCAATGTAGACGTACCCGTGTTCAATCAGCGGGTGCAGGTAGCGGTAGATGAACGTCAGCAGGAGGGTGCGGATGTGCGCCCCATCGACGTCGGCATCGGTCATGATGATGACCTTGTGGTACCGGAGCTTGTCGATTTCAAATTCATTTTCTCCGATGCCGAGGCCGGTGCCGAGGGCGGTGATGATGTTTTTGATCTCGTCGTTTTCCAGGATCTTGTCGATGCGGGCTTTTTCTACGTTCAGGATTTTTCCTTTGATCGGCAGGATGGCCTGGAAGTGGCGGTCGCGCCCTTGTTTGGCCGAGCCGCCGGCACTGTCCCCTTCCACCACGTAGAGTTCACTCTGTTCGGGGTCTTTGGAGGAGCAGTCGGCCAGTTTGCCGGGCAGGCCGCCGCCGGTGAGGGCGTTTTTGCGCTGCACCAGTTCGCGGGCCTTGCGGGCGGCAACGCGGGCCTGGGCGGAGAGTACGACCTTATCGACGATCCGCTTGAGTTCCTTGGGGTTGTCTTCGAGCCAGACGGCCAGTTTTTCGTTGATGAGCGTCTCAACGGCACTTTGGACTTCCGAGTTGCCCAGCTTGGTTTTGGTCTGCCCCTCGAATTGCGGCTCGGCCACCTTGATGGAGAGCACGGCGGTGAGGCCCTCGCGGAAATCATCTCCCGAGAGGTTCACCTTTACATTTTTGAGCAGGTTATTTTTGTCCGCATACGCCTTCAGGGTGCGCGTCAATGCGCGGCGGAAGCCGGAGATATGGGTCCCGCCTTCGTGGGTGTTGATGTTGTTGACGAAGCTCAGGACGTTTTCCGTGTAGCCGCTGTTGAATTGCATCGCCAGCTCGATCGGTACGCCCTGGCTTTCGCCTTCGACGTACACGATGGTTTCGTGGATGGGGGTACGGGCTTCATCCAGGTATTCCACAAATTCGCGCAGGCCCCCTTCGGACTGGTAGGATTCGAAGAGGGCTTCTTCTTCCCGTTCGTCCGTAATGGTGATCGTGACGCCCCGATTCAGGTAGGCCAATTCCCGGAGCCGTTCGGCGAGGGTGTCAAACCGAAACTCGGTGGTCATGAAGATGCTACTGTCCGGCCAGAAGCGGACCTTCGTACCGTTTTCTTCATCCGGTTTGAGGGCACGCAGTTTTTCAACGCCTTTGACCGGGATACCGGTGGCATATTCCTGTTCGTACAGGTGGCCTTGCCGCCGCACGGTAGCGACGAGCTTGGAGGACAGCGCGTTGACGCACGAGACGCCCACGCCGTGGAGACCGCCGGAGACCTTGTAGGTGTTCTTGTCGAATTTTCCACCGGCGTGCAGCACCGTCATGACCACTTCAAGGGCGGCTTTGCCCTCCGTAGGGTGCATATCGACCGGGATGCCGCGCCCGTTGTCGACCACCGTAACGGAGCCGTCTTTTTCGATGGTCACATCAATACGGTCGGCATAGCCGGCCATGGCCTCGTCGATGGAGTTATCGACGACCTCATAGACAAGGTGGTGCAGGCCACGGATGCCCACATCGCCGATGTACATGGCGGGGCGTTTACGTACGGCTTCAAGCCCTTCCAGAATCTGAATACTGGAGGCTTCGTAGTTGCCGTTGGTTGGGGTCGGGGTGGTTTCGTCTGCCATCGGGGTTTCCATAAGGGGTCCGGTGGGGTAGGGGTTAAATGAGTTCGGTTTCCAGACGAATGGCAAAGTCCAGTCCGTCGTTGAGGAAGGTGTTCAGTTGGGTATCCAGATCATCTGGTGCCTCTTCGACCAGCATTCGGCAGTCGGATTCGAGCAGCCGGGCCTCTTCGACCAGGAGCTCGGAAATCGCGGGATACAGGCTCAGGAGCCGTTGGTGGATCAGGTGCAGGTTTCGGTTGAGCCGCCGCAGGATCATCATCTGCTGAAACCGGTGTGCGGTAATCAGGGGTTGGGTCCGGGCCAGTGAGGCGGCTACCTTGCTGGTCCGGAGCCGTGCCAGCCGGTGGTGCAGGTCCGGGAGGATGCGCAGCACATAGGCGCGGGCCTGCCCGGTTGGTTCCTGGCTGGAGGGGTCCTGCCCGGCGCGGCGCGCCCGGATGGATTGGTGTACATCAACGGCCACGGACAGCGTCGAGAGCATCGTCATGAGCAACCATGTAGAGGCTGCATGTCCGTCTTGCCTGGCATCGGATGAAGTCACGGAAGTCGGTTCGGTGAGGGTAGCAAAATATTACGCGCATCCCGCCGGTGGGTTCTTCCTGAACAAACCTATTGCGTCAACAGTGGGTGAAAACGCAAGGTGTTCATTGGTGATTGGTGATTTGTTATTGGGTGCCTCGAATCACCAATCAAAAATGCCCACACGAGGCGTAGCCGACTGTGCGTGGCAAATCACCAATCAAAATAATGACTATGAATTGAATTATATTCAGACCCGTCCTACCTGCTCACCACCAACGCCTTCCGCCTCTATGCGATTCTCCTTGCTTCTTTTATTGATGTGTGGCCTGCTGGCCTCTTTCTCCACGTCGGCTCAGGACGCACCCCGGTGTAAGTGAACAATCCATGCCGGCCCGCACGATTGTTGTCCAGGATGGGCGCATCACGGCGGTGCTGATAGGCTCAAAGACGGTCTTGATCATCACCTGGAGCCACCGTTGCCCCTTTTTGTTGACAAAGCGCGTATAGGAGAGTAGGCAGTATGCCATGAGAATGATGTGGATCGTTCTCCGATCGGGTTTGGCACAGATCTTGAGCCGGACCTTGCCTAACCTACATTGCTCGATCATTCCAACCTTATTGAGGATTATCCTACCATGCGCGTCTTCAACGCTGTTCTCGGTCTTACCTTGCTGGGGCTGCTGGCCTCGGCTTCACCAGCCACTGCACAGGTACAGTATGGCTTCGGCGGCCATTTCTTGCTGGCCCTGCCCCAGGGCGAGTTTGACGATAACGTGGACAACCTCGGCTACGGCGGTAGCCTGTTCGGCACGATTGGCCCGGGGGCCATCCCCATTCAATTTGGCCTGGAAGGGGGCGTGATGATCTACGGCTCCGAGCGCCGCCGCGTCCCCCTGAGCACCACCATCCCGGACGTGACAGTGGAAGTGACCACCTCAAACAATTTCTTTCTGGGGCATGCCCTGCTGCGTTTTCAGCCGCAGGGTGGAGCCATCCGACCCTATGCCGACGCGTTCGTCGGCCTGAACCATCTGGCCACCGAAACCTCCGTTGAAGACGAGGACAGCTTCGACGACGACCGGGTCTTTAGCTCTACCAACTTCAGCGATACGGGCTTTAGCTACGGGGCCGGTGGAGGCGTAATGATTCGGTTGGGAACGGCGGAATCGGATTCAGGCAAACCCTTCGACATCATGCTGGACCTGCGGACGCGCTACATCATCGGGGGGGAAGTGGAATACCTGCGCGAAGGCTCTATCAGCCGGGACGGGGGTGAGGTGCAGTTTGACCCGATCCTTTCCAAAACCGACACCTTTCTGATCCAGGTCGGTGTGGCGATTATGTTTTAAGGCGTGTTAACGGAGGATGTCGTGGATGGCCTGGGCCAGCTTTGAACCCAGATTGGCCGATTCGGCATCGTCGTTGAGGCCTTCGATCAGGATGACCAGGACGTAGGGTTCGCCATTGGCCGGGTAGACGATGCCGGCATCGTGGTGGATGGCGGTAATCTGGCCGGTTTTGTGGGCCACCTGGGTGCCTTCGGGCAGCAGGGCCGGAATCATCTCGTTGAACCGCTGATCCTTCAGGATGTCGATCATTTGTTGGTCCGCCGTTTCCGAGACCACTTCTCTCTTTTGTAGGGCCTGTAACAACACGGCCAGGTCGGCGGCGGTAGCGGTATTGCTGAGGCCCTTTCGGTAGGCTTTGATGTCTTCTACGCCGCGCAGCACCTTCATTTTTTTGATGCCCAGGGCCTGAGCCGTGCGTTGCGTGGCCACCGCACCGACGTGGTCGATGAGGATGTTGGTGGCGAGGTTGGACGAAACCGTAATCATGTCGTACGTCAAGTCCCGGATAGACATGGGTTGGCCGATGCGGTTGTAAATCTGGTCGTCGGCATCGTCGCGGAGGTCCAGGCTATAGGCCGAGCTGTCTACGATGGATCGAAATTCGTTGTGGACCCGGATCGAATCGTCCAGGGAAAACAGTCCGGCTTCAGCTTGGCGGAACACTTCATACATGACCGGCACCTTCATCGTGCTGGCGGCGTGATAGACGCGCTCGGCCTGGTGGTTGTAGACGAAGCCGGTGGATGCGTCACGGACAGCAATGGCGATCTCGGCTTTGGGGTACGCTGTGCGCAGTTCGGTAAGGGCCGTGTCGATGGCCGTGGTGGGATCTGGTGTGCAGTGGGTCATGAGCAATCCCATCCAGGCAATAAGCAGCACTTGAAGGCGGCGCATAATACGTGCAGTTGGTTCGAGGAAACGTCTTATTGATCAGATCTGCAGGGGCCGGGTTCCCTCCGTGGAAAAATACCGGTACACGAGGCAAAGAAAACGGGCGGAAGCAGGGGGAATGGCTGGAAAAATGATCCCATCGTTAGTATACTCTATCGGTTCATTCTGTTCATCAACAGCATCCTGTTCCGTGCCAGCCCCTCCCAGACAGAAGCGCAAAGCTGAAAAGCCTACCTGGACGTACATCAAGCATTTCATGAAAGATCAGGGCGTGGCATCTATTACGCCCACGTCGTCCTTCGGTGTGCGCACCCTGATGGGGTTGGTTGATTTTAAGCAAGATATTGTGATTGCCGAATATGGTCCTGGCACAGGGGTCATCAGCACGGGGTTGCTTAACCAGATGTCTGCCGGTAGCCGGTTGTTGCTTATTGAGCGCAATCCGCATTTTACCCATATGCTACGCCAGAAATATGCAGACGCCCGCGTGATCGTTCGGGAAGGCAGTGCCGAGGATGTACAGACCTTTATGGCCGAAGCCGGGCTGGAACAGGCGGATTACGTGGTGTCCGGCATTCCTTTTTCGCTGATTCCTGGTCGTGTACGGGAGCATATCGTTGCGCAAACCTATGCCGTGCTCAAGCCGGGCGGGTTGTTCTTGGCCTATCAGACGCCGTGGCAGCCGGACCGGCACTTGAGTGACCACCTCAACCACCATTTTGAGAAGGTGCGGTCAAAGATTGAAATGCGGAACATGCCTCCCTTGCGCATTTATGCGGCCCAGAAGCATAGCGCGGTCTTGCAGGTTCAGGTGGAGATCTGAAGCACAAGGACAGACCAATGCCTGCTCGGGGGGGAGCACGAAGGCTTTCACCCGGTGCTCGATGTGTCGTCGGTTTTGAGGAGGAGGTTCAGGGCTTCGCGGGCGGCGCGTTGTTCGGCTTTTTTCTTACTGGAACCAGAGCCGCGCCCCTGGGGGCGATTGTTCAGAATCACTTCTACCTTAAATTCGCGGGCATGGCTGGGGCCATGTTCCGAGAGCACCCGGTAGTACGGTTGATCCCAACCTCGACCCTGTACGTACTCCAGCAACAGGCTTTTGTAGTTTTCCCGTCGGGTAATGAGGTCGTCGAGGTCGACATGGGTTTCAATCGTGCTCAACGTGAACCGGCGGGCAGCTTGCAGGCCCTGGTCAAGGTAGAGGGCCCCCAACACCGCTTCAAAAGCATTGGCCAGGATGCTGGGGTTCTGGCGGCCCTGGGCGCGTTCCATGTCCTCACTCATGAGGATGAGCGCGTTCAGGTCGATGGCTTTGGCGTATCGGGCCAGGGCCTTACCGCTCACCAGTTTGGCACGGATGCGCGTCAGGAAACCCTCGTCCTGTTCGGGGTAACGATGGAACAGGTATTCGGCGACGGCCATGCCCAGGACGGCATCCCCCAGAAACTCCAGTCGTTCATTAGAGCGTTGGTATGGATGCGGTTGATTGCGCAGGAGAGAGCGGTGGCGGAGGGCACGCTCGTACAGCCCAAGGTCGTTTACGGGCGCGTGGGTAAGGGCCTGAATGGCTTCTCGGGAGACCGGCTGGGGCTCTTCCGGGGTACGCCAGGGGCGCCGAAAAAGCGTACGAAGGGCGTCTACAAACGCGACCCACCCTTGAGAAGCAACGGCGGTTGATGTACCTGCCGCACCCTGGGGCGTAGACGGTTTGTGCTTCACGGAAGCCATGTGGAAGAAGAATCTGGTTGCCGGCGTGACCGCTTTAAGATAGCCCATAGGCCCACACGGAATCAACGGGGGAACAACGTGTTAGACCGATTTGCCGGGTGGAAATTTGTGTTTACGGTCGATGCAACTGAACCATCGGCTGCGCGTACAGAGGGCAATTTCGATCCCGAAATTTAACCTTCACACCTGTATGACGGACGAAGCTTGGCTTCTACTTACGATGGTTTTTGTGTTGGCCAGCCTGGCTGGCATTGCCTATTTCGGACGCCAAAAACGCAAACGGCGGCGCATCAGGCACGGGCGTAGCCGCCGCAGTCGATCCGGTGCTGGTTCGTCAGGTGCTGGTTCATCTGCTGTGCATTGGCAGGAAAAGATGGAGGCACTTCAGAAGCAACAGGCCGAGTTGGTCCAACGGGTAGAGCAGCTTGAAACCCGGCTCAAAGAAAAGCCGGTGCATACCCAGAGGCCGTCTCCCCGGGTACACACCGGCCCGCGTCAACACCGAAAGTCGAGTTAGGGTGAAGGCGCGTATGAGGCCAATCCGTTGGCGGCCAGCCACACGTTGAGGTAATCGAAGGCGGTCACGCTGCTGCTCATGTTGAAGTCGGCGGAGCTATAGCCCGCCGGCCCCCCGTTTTGGGGCAACCAGTAGGTGGTGAAGTCGACGGATGTAACGCTGCCGTTTGCCGAGGCATCGCCACCCCAGAGCAGGTCGTAGCCATCTCCAGAGGGGCGCAGCGCGTTGGCTCCGAAGGCCCCGTGAAAGCGGAAAGAGTGGCCTCCAGCCCCGGACTCAAAGTTCACTGCGGTGTCGGTGATTACCCCAAGATGATTGCGGTGGTAGAAGGCGATCCAGTATTTACCGCCCCAGATGTTGTCGAAGAAGTGGGCCACCCCGCCGGTGGCGGCGAACACCCGGCCGTCATCATAGATCAGTCCGGCGCGCTGGGCCATGAGTGTCATGGTTTCGTCGGGGTGCCCGGCATAGAGGCGAATCAGGCCCCAGTCCACCACGCTGCTCGGCATGGGGTTTCGGCTCTCACCACCACAATAAAACCAGGGGCTGGTACAGTACGGTTGCGAAAGCGGGACGTACGGGTTCAGGCTCGTGTCGGAATTGCCACCACCGGTGTAGGGGCCGTCGAGCGAGGCCCAGAGGGAAGAGATCGTAACGTCGTCCTGTGGCCGGTCCCGTTCTCGGCCGAACCAGACCACGCGCGGGGTGACCTGGGAGGAGCCGAAGCCGCACGCGGCGCCGTCTCCGCCGTTGAGGGTGTGGCCCGTCGCTACCCATGTGTTTCCATAGGGTGAATGGGGACGAGAACGGTAGTAATCGCCCCATCGGGCACACTGGGGGCCGTCGGTGCCGCTGGCGATGAAAATGAACTCGGGGTTTTGGGGGTTGTCGGGGGTGGTGTTATAGTCGTCGGCAATCCAGGCGTTGAGCCATTGATAAATGGTGCCTCCTGCAATCGTATACATCCCGCCGAGGTGTCCCCGGCTGTTTGGGCTGACGGCGGGATAGACCCAGGCATAATTGGAATTCCAAATCTGTGGCTCATCAATGAGCGCACGGGTGCTTTCCACTAGGCGGATGTACCGTGTGTATGGGTAAGGGAAGCCCCCGCCCTCGGCCACCATCCAGACGAATCCGATGCGACCGTTGCTCACCCAGCCGCCCATGACCCGGTCATCGAAGAAGACGCACAGGTCTTTGGCATCCGGGCCGGGACAGTTCCCATCACCGCGGGTGGTGGAAGTGTATGCCCCGTGGTTGACATCGTCCGAGAAGATATTACCGGAAGTGCTGGCCCACCGGTAGACCCGAATCTGCGAGGTCGAGATGTGCGAGGCCCAGTACATGGTCGTTGTGGCCCCTTGCACGGGCGTGAAGTTGAACAGGGTACTCTGGTCCCAGTAGCTGAAGTTCAGGGAGCCGCCTGCAGCCAACTGGTCCAGGCTAAAGCGCATGATGCCGGAGGTTGAGCCTCCGGTACCATCGGGTGTTCGGAATGAGTTGTAGGTGATAAAAAAGTGATCATTGCTTAAGGCAACATGCGGATAGTCAAACCAGCGATTGATAGACATACCGATGGTCGAAGGGAGGATGTCCCAATACGTCCAGAGGCCCTGTGCAAGGTTGTCTTGCCCGACGGCGACGGCGATACGGTACCGGTTGTCATCCCCATCGTGGCTGTATTGGAGTAGCCAGATCATCATGTCCCGTGCATCGTCATAGATGACCTCCTGGTCACAGCAGAAGCCACCGTCCGAAGCCGGGAATGTGTTGAAGGGATCGACCCATTGCCAATTATTGCCGTGGTCGAAAGAGATGGCGCCGTACCAGTTTCCCGTTGCGAAAAGGACATTGCTGTTGGCCCCCACGCTAATTTCACCCACCGTAGATCGAAAGCCGTTCGGTGCTGCGGTGATGACGTTGTTCTCGTAGACTTGAAAATCTTCGGGGGCTACATTGTTGGGTCCGGTAACCTCGGTCGGTGAACCGGTCGGGCCTTCCACAACGGTGCCCGGCACCACAGGTGTGACCGGGGTTTCCGGCTTGGGACGGCGGGCGCGTTCGTCCTGGACGCGCCGCAACTCGGCCAGGGATTCCGGTGAGGGCGGATCGTTGGTGTATTCTGCCTGGACGGTGGTACCCGGTCCCAGGGTGCCGGATTGGGCTTGAATCGAATTGGTCTGTCCGTTCGCAATGACCGGCAGGGTCAACAAGGCAAACAGCATAGCGATTTTAAAGAGGCGCATGCTCATTTCGAGATCATTTTGTGGTACGCGCTGGTGTCTTGCAGATCGGTACACCAGGAGGCGTTCCTGTGAAAGGACGGGCGAATCCGGCCAGGTCGGCTTTGGGCCGAGGTGGCCGGGAAAAGGCCGGCGGAGCGCCCTGAGCCGGCTTCAGGTCAAGAGAAATAGTTATGGTGTTCTAGAAGAAGAGCGTAGAACAACAGGCCATACGGACACCCACGTGCGCAGAAGATGGGATATCCGTTGCCTTATCAATATACGCCCTTTTACTATGTTATCGCAATTTTGATACATTCTGTTATGCCGTCTTGGCCCCTTCGGCCTTGTCGAAATGCACAAGATCAACGACAAGCGGCGTAACATCAGTTGATAAAATTCGGATCACGGCCCTCCGAAAATCATCCCACAAACTTGTAGCCCAGGCCGTGCAAGGTCAGGATGTATCGGGGCTTGGCGGGTTGGGGTTCAATCTTTCGACGCAACCAGGCCACATGTACGTCTACGGTTCGCGTACTCGGGAGGGCGTCATAGCCCCACACTTCATTTAGGATGGTATCGCGGGATAGCGCGAGGCCCTTGTTTTCGATGAAGTAGCACAGGAGCTGGAATTCCTTGGCCGAGAGGTCAAGCGGTTGGCCCGCCCGGTGTACCTCGGCCCGCTGGAAATCGACACGAATCGTGCCGAATTGATAGCGGGTGTATTTTGCGGCGGACGGAGGCGTTGGGTGGCGGCGCAGTAGGGCTTCAACGCGGGCCAACAACTCCAGCATATCGAACGGCTTGGTCAGGTAATCATCCGCGCCGAGTTTTAAGCCGAGCACTTTGTCGATCACCTGGCCGCGTGCCGTGAGCATCAGGACCGGGGTGTCGATGCCTGCCCGCCGGAGGTCCCGGCAAAGGTCAAAACCGTTCTTTTCGGGGAGCATCACGTCCAGCAAGATCAGGTCGAACGGTTGGGTAATGGCCTGTTGAAGTCCGCGCGCGCCGTCCATCACGGCGGTCGGTGTGTACCCTTCTTCCGTCAGGCGGTCCGTCAGGGTCAGGACCAGGCCCGGTTCATCCTCAATCAGCAAGATTCGTTTGGGCATCGGAGGTCATATAGCGGTTGGCAGATGGAGCGTGAACGTGCTGCCCTGGTTCAGGGCACTCGTCACGGTGACCTGTCCGTTGTGGGCCTCCAAGATACGCTGCACCAGACTCAGGCCGATGCCGTTGCCCCGGATCTGTTGGGCGCGGCTGGTTTCGCCCCGGAAAAACGGCTCGAACACATGCGGTACTTCGTGGGCCGGGATGCCCATGCCCTCATCCCGAACGTTGAGCATGAGGTGTGCTGTGGCCGGGTCATAGGCCGCTTCGATGTACACCTGCTTGCCGGGGTCGCTGTATTTGACCGCATTCAGAATCAGGTTGCGCAAGGCCATCTCCAGCATGTGGGCCTCGCCGTACGCCGGGGGCAGACCGTCCGGTAGGTGTTGGACCACGTGCATATCTCGCGCCGAAAGGGCTTGTTGACACCCCTTCAGGGTTTGGTGCACCAGCGCAGAGAGGTCTACAGGTTGAAACGCAGCGGTGCTTTGTCCCGATTCCGCACCGGCCAGGGCCAGGACCTGTTCGATCATGTCAGACAGCCGCTTTTCTTCATCCTGGATTAACCGTCCGTATTGCTGTGCCCGATCCGGCTGCCGAATCACGCCATGCGCCAGGTTTTCGGCAGCGGAGCGGATGACGGCTAACGGGGTGCGCAGTTCATGGGATACGCCCGCCACGAAGGCCATCTGCTGGGCGGCCAGCCGCCGCGCTTGCCGCGCCGATGCTATGACCAGTCCGATGGCCAGACCCAGGATCAAAAGGGTCCCGAAACTCACGGCCAGGTTGCCGCGCCGGTTTCGCCGGACCGCTGCTTCCAGCGAGCCGGCCTTGTGCCACGCTTGCAGGGTCCATTGTGGGGTTGGGACCTGAATCAGAAGGGTCTCATGATCTAAATCGTCTGATTGCTGCGGTTCATTCCAGGGGCGTAATGCCTTACCATTCGGTATCCGAATATCCACATGTTCGTCAACAGTAACCGTACGTTCTATAGATCGATTGGACGTGTTTTTGTAGGAAAAGGCCAACTCCCGCGAGGAGCCAATCGGGACAGCGGCATCCGGTGTTCCAAAACCGGTCCAATCCGACGTTGAGGTATAAAGGATGTGACCGGGGGCCTCGGTCTGTATGACCTTGACTTCATAGTCCAGCGTACCTCCAGCGGCAAGATGTTCATCAATCAACACAGGTATCAATTGCGTGCGCAGGGCGGTCGGGTTCAGGAGCAAGAGGTGCATGGTGACCGGTATGATGTCTGTCCCATGTACATCCGGCAGGTTTGGGATCACCAGACCCGGCGGCGAAGCCGTGTTGCAGGAGGGGAGCGGTTTGTGTAGATCGGGTTGGAGCAGTGCTGTCAGGCAGGCAGGCCAACCCACCCAATCTGTCGGCCAGTCTATCGTCTTCCAGGAGGTCGCTTGGGTTGATAGTGTTTCGAGTCGGGGATGGCCTGAGGCGGTAGGTTGCACCCGATATAATCCGGCAAATATATTCGGGTAGGGGGTGGTGGCCTTCCAGGTTTGAAATCGTTTCGCAAGGTGCGTTTCACCCATCTCCATTAAGGTCCCGACCTCGGAAGCGTGCGCGTCAAAAAGGAGCGTCAGCCGTTCCTCGATTTGCATCAGGCCCATGACCAGCATGCTCTGCATCCGGGCGTTTTCGGCCGAGCTGAGTTGACCAATCCAGCGGTACTGCAAGCCCGCCAACGCCGGCAACAACAGCAATAGGCCGATGCCCAACCAATGGATCCAACGATCAGGATTTGTTGATTTCATATCTGTTTCCAGCGTGAGCACCTGCTACCTTGCCCGATTGGCCCTGTTTCGGTGGGGGGATGGATTTAACATCCTTAACATATCGTTAGCTGTCCTTTAACATCTTGATGGAAGCCGGGTACGTAGTTGAGGCTTTGCCTTCTTAACCCGAAACCATACCTCCATGAAGTGGTCCGCTCTTGTATGCTGCCTGAGTCTATTTATGTTGATACACACGGCCTGCCCGGCCCAGCCGACGACCGACGTCGTGGACGGTGAAACCGCCGCCGTACTGGATGCCTACATGACGGCCTGGGCCGAAACCGGTGAGGCCGGGGCCTTGCTGGTGGCCAAAGACGGCCAGATCCTCCTCAAAAAGGGCTATGGTCTGGCGGACCGGGTACGCAACATCCCCAACACCGGCGATACCATTTTTCCCATCGGCTCTATCGTCAAGCCCCTCACGCGCATCGCCATCAACCAACTGGAAGCCGCCGGGAAACTCAGTAAAATAGATCCCCTGTCGAAATTTCTGGACGGCGTCCCCGCCGATAAACAAGCCATCACCCTCGAACAACTCCTCGCCCATGAAGCCGGTTTTCAGGATCATCACGGTCCGGATTTGCAGCCGGCGCCTCGTGAGGAAACCCTGCAACGCATCCTCGGCCAACGCTTGTTGTTCACGCCGGGCGAAGACGAAAGCTATTCCAATTCCGGCTACACCCTGCTCGCCGCCGTGATCGAAAACGTGTCCGGGCAGTCTTACCCCGACTACATCGAAGCCAACGTTCTGACCCTGGCTGGTATGACACGCACGGGGTTCTACCGCGATCCTCGTTGGTCTCGTGAGGAGGTGGCGGTGATGTACGATGGATACGAAAGCTACCCGGAAGGCAACTCGCCCCTGGATTGGCCGGAAACCACCTGGGCTTTGATGGGCAACGGCGGTATCGCCGGTCCGCCAGAGGATCTGTACCGCTGGGCGCAGTACCGCCGGGCACAAGGGGCCACTGGCCCAATGTTTGCCGCCGGGGGAGGAAACTACGGCAACGTGGCCGTCTTGATGGATTTCCCCGAGCACGGCACCCTCGTGTTTATGACCAACACGGACGACGACGGTATGGAAGACCCCAAGATGATAGAGGACCTCGTTAAGATGGCCTTCGGCCTTGAAATTGCGCTGGGCGATGAAGACGAGGACGGCGTAGATCTGGAGGCCCTTCATGCGGCGCTAAAGGCTGAGGCCGAAGCGGATCAGTTTTCAGGGGTGGTGCTGGTGGCGCAGGGCGGGCAGGCCAGCTTTATCGCATCCTACGGCATGGCCGACCGGGAAAACGCCATACCCAATACGCCCGATACCCGGTTCAATCTGGGCTCGATCAACAAGGACTTTACCGCCGTCGCAGTGCTACAACTCTGGCATCAGGGCAAGCTCAACCTGGATGCACCCCTCATCACCTACCTGCCGGAATTTCCTGCCGAACGGGGCAGCAGGATCACGGTGCGGCACTTGTTGCAGCACCGGTCGGGGTTGGGGCATTATTGGAACCATCCGCAATTCACCAACCACAAGGCAGACCTGCGCACGATGGACAATTACCTCGCGTTCATCAAAGACATGCCGCTCGACTTTGAACCGGGCAGTCGGCAACAGTACAGCAACGCTGGTTTTGAACTCCTCGGCAGCATCATCGAGCGTGTGAGTGGGCAACCCTACCGGACGTATGTTCAGGAACACATCTTTGAACCCGCCGGCATGAAGGGGGCCGGTTTCTTTGAAACCGTTCATCTTCCTGAAAAGACGGCCATCGGTTATACCGGTGAAGACCGGATGCCGAACACGGACGTGTTGCCGCCCATCGGCACGGCGGCGGGGGCGGCCTATGCCACCGTCGAGGATTTGCTGGAATTCTACAGCACACTCCTGGACGGCAAGCTGGTGCCGCTTCCGTATGTGGCCTTTCAGTTTAACGACTTTGAGGCGTTCGATGAAAACGCGGGTCCGCTTGAAGGTAGCGTAGCGCTTGCTGGGGGTGCGCCGGGCTTGAACGCAAGTGCCGAACTCGAATTCGGCCCACGGGATTTCGTGATTGTCATGACGAACCTGGACCCGCCGTTGGCCGAGGAAACTGCAACCCGCATTGCCGGAAGGCTTCGGGGAGATGCCGAGGAAGAGGACGGTGAATATAATGGCCCGCCGGTTGATGGGGCAGGCATGGAGGTTGTGGCAATGGGAATGATCGACACGATCAACGCGGGTAACAAAGACCGAAGCCTCGCCTTCATCAAACAGCACATCGCGCCTGAAGTTGTGGAACGCAATACACCCGAACGGTTACTCGGCTATTTCGAGCAAATCCTCAACGACCACGGCCAGTTAACGGTTGGAGACATTGACCTCCGCCCCAATGGAAAAGCCCGACTCTTGGCCCGAGGGGCTACCTCCGGCGACCGTATCACGTTCGCATTACGCTTCGCCGGCGCTCCGCCGTTGATTCAGGAAATGGGTGTAGAAGTGGATGGGTAGGGAATGTATTGCGTGATGCGTGAGATCAGTCCCAGACGTTCCACGGCCCGAGTATTCGGTTTCTGTGATCTACGCCGGAATCACGCAACACGCATCACGATTTTGGCACTTTGCTCAAAGGCAAGGCGCAACATGTCCGCTATGGCATCGGCTGGGGCACCGGTGGCTTGTAGCACCGGACCACCGAGATGACGGGGCCGATGATGTGACAGCCGGGATCGGTGGTGGAGAACGCCTGGGTCTTGTACCGCTTGGTGGTATCGGCGATGAGTTCGATCTGGTTGTGGTAGGGGTTGGACCGGAACCGCCGCACCAGGAGCCGTTCGCCGACGAGGGCCGCCACGATTTGATCTGCGTAGAGCGTTTTCCAGTCGGCCTCCTCGATAATCAGCATATCATCGGTCAGGATGCCGGCCTTGTTCATCCCCTCGTCTGTGGCCCGCATCACGAGGCACCGGTCCGGCTTGTACTGGATCTGCTGGGTGAAGTCGATAGCCAATGCGCCAAGGGGACGCTGGCGTAACAGGGTAGGGTACTGGCTGGAGACGGCTCCGACGATGGGCAGGGTGTGGGTCTCCAGGTTATCCTCTTCCCGCAACAACTGGATAGACCGGGCGCGGTGCTTTTTATCCCGCTTGATGTACTGCTGCTGCTCCAGAACGCGCACGATCTTGACGGCCGCCGTTACGGATTTGAACCCGAAGTAGTTGGCAATTTCCTGAAGGGTAGGAGGCATCTGCCGGTCGCGGATGAAGTCGCGGATGAAGTGGTATGCCTCCAGTTGACGCTCCGTAAGCCCCGTAGCCATGTGGTAAACCCGCCCTCGAAATTATATGTGCAAACAAAAATAGGATCGTGTGTAATATAAGGTGTATAAATTTACACCACAAGTTTTAAATACATATTTTGGTGTAAATATTTACACTCACATGCATTTTACTCATATGTGAAAGTGTTTTCAAGGGTTTACACTAAGTGGTAGCATGTGGTAACGGGGGGAGAAATGCCCTAATTTGGTGGTAGATCGTGGTAAAGCACACTAGGCAACACACTCCACCGGGTTTCGGCTCATATGGTCGGTCATGAACTTTTTAGGTCAAGATACCAATGCCATAGACGATAAAGGACGGGTTATGATCCCCCGTCCTTTCCGGGATCAGTTGCCCCAGGTGGAGTGGAAGTTTGTGTTGGTGCGCGGGTTTGATCGTTGCTTGCGGTTGTACCCGGAGAAAAAGTGGGAGGGGCTGAAGGCGCGGCTTACTACGCTTGATCCGTTTGATCCGGAGGCTGTCAAGTTCACCCGCCTGTTTTTGTACGGGTGCGAAACTGCCGATCTCGATGGGCAGGGCCGGCTGAAACTTTCCAGGTTGCATCTGGAATTGGCTGACTTGAAAGGACAGGCTACGATTCTGGGGATGTTGGATTACTTGGAAATCTGGAATCCTGATTCCCTGAAGAATTATCTGGAGAGTGCGGAAGACACCAAGGCATTGGCTCGGAACGTCATGGGAACCCCCAAGCCCGGCGCGCACGCCTGATGCCTAACCCGAATAAATGATGGATGCGCATGATGGTCGGGGGCGTGCCAAGAAGGCTCCTTATGCCACCCGCTATCATGCGCCTGTTCTTTGTAACGCTGTTGTAGCAGCATTGGTCACCGACCCGGCCGGATGGTATATTGATGCCACCCTCGGGGGCGGCGGTCACAGTGCAGCACTCCTTGATGTCCTGGAGTCTGAAGGCCGCGTCATTGGCATTGACCAGGACGCGGAAGCCCTTACGGAAGCCCAGGCCCGGTTGCAACACCACGGTGAACGGTTCATTGCCGTTCAAGCCAATTTTGCCGACCTGGAGCGCGTGACCGCCGAACAGGTGGGCGCGGGTGTCGATGGGGTACTGATGGATCTGGGCGTATCCTCCCACCAGTTAGATGCACCGCAGCGCGGGTTCAGCTATCGGGCCGATGGCCCGCTGGACATGCGCATGGACCCCACCTCCGGTCAGACCGCTGAAGCCCTCGTTAACCACGGGACCGTATCGGATCTGGCGCACATCCTTCGGGCCTATGGCGAGGAGCCAAGGGCGCGTCGCATCGCGCACCGGATTGTGAAAGCCCGGCCCATTACATCGACCCAGGCGCTGGTCGACGTGGTGGAAGCCTGCGTTCCGTTCCGGGATCGCATCAAGTCGCTCTCCCGGGTGTTTCAGGCCTTGCGCATTGCAGTCAATGACGAGCTCGACGTGCTTGAACAGGCCCTGCATGCCGCACTTGCCGTTCTGAACGTTGGTGGTCGGCTTGCCGTGATCAGCTATCACTCGTTGGAAGACCGGCGGGTGAAACGCTTTCTTCGGGCCGGCAACTTTGAAGGCCACGCTCCACGAGACTTTTACGGCAACGTGCTGACCCCCTGGCGGCTCATTACACGCAAGCCGATGATGGCCACGTCCGATGAAGTCGCTCAAAACCCGCGTGCACGCAGCGCACGCTTGCGGGTTGCTGAAAAACAAGACCTGCCAGCTACACCAGACCACCCCTAACTGTACCCAACCACTGGCTCCAGGCCATGGCAACAACCCGTACTAAATCTGCTCCCAAGCGGAAGCAATCCACCGCACGGCGCAAGTCGGCAAGCTCGACGTCGGTCGCACGGCGGCGTAATACCTCGAACCGCAGGGCCTCGTCCGCCCGGCACCTGCCGGGTTGGTCAGACCTGAGTCCAAAGAAAGGTCGGCGGGGGAAGGGCAAGGTTCGCACCATCAAAAAGGAAGTGCCCCTGCCCATGTCGACCGCTCGGTTCCTGGCCGTGTTGTTGATCGTGGCGACGGCGAGTACGATATACGTCGGTCACATTTATGATACCCAGGACCTGTACGCCGAAGTCCAGCAGATGCGTCGGCAAAACCTGCGGTTGCATTTGAAGCACAACCGGCTCAAAGGCGAGTTCGACCGCGCCACCGGGCCCAACACCATATATAAACGCGCACGCACCCTTGGGCTTACGGAAGATTTCACCTACGGCCCCGTCATCCACTTAGACCCTAAATAAACCCCAACCCGCCCTCGCCCTCTTTCCCCGTTCGTGTCCACACCCCGCACCCAAATATTGACCCGCCTCTACACCCTGATGGTGCTGCTGGCCCTGCTCCCGGTTTTGGTGGTGGCGCAGTTGTTGCGTGTACACTGGGTCGAGGGACCAACGCTTCGGGAACAAGGACAGCAGCAAGCCGAGTCGATTCAAACCATTCCGGCGATGCGGGGGACGATCTTTGACCGGGCGGGTCGGGTGCTGGCTACGAACACGGCACGCTACGAATTGGCGGTTGATCCAGGGTTGAAAGGCTTTGCACCGAAGGCTTTGCAATTCTACAAAAACCTCGAACGCCTCACCGGCACCCGCGCACGGGTCTATCGGCAGCGGGTACGGAAGTCCAAGAGCCCACGGTACACCTTGCTGGAGCGTTCGTTGGCCGAAGCCCATAAAGAAATTGTCGAGACCTGGGATATTCCCGGCGTGATGCTGACGCCGCGTTTTGCACGTCGGTATACCTACGGTGCTACCGGGAGTCACCTCCTGGGCCTCGTTGATGCCGATTACGTGGGGATTGACGGCGTCGAGAAACAATACAATGAAGTCCTGAAAGGCCAACACGGTCGACGCATCGTAAAGCGGGACCGGCGCGGGTACATCAAGGCCTACGTTGGTAGCACGACCGTCGAGCCGGAGCACGGGGAGCACCTGACGCTTACCATCGACGTGGTACGGCAGGCCATCTTGGAAGAAGAACTCCTGCGCGGTGTAGCTGAAGCCGGCGCCCGGTGGGGCACAGCCATTGCGATGGATCCGTACACCGGCGCCATCTTGGCCCTGGCCAACGCCCCGACCTACGACCTGAACCGCCCCAGCGCCTTCCCGAAGGACAATCGCTACAACCACGCTATCGCTGACCGCATTGAACCCGGCTCGACGTTTAAGTTGGTCACGGCCATCGCCGCCATCGAGACCGGCGCGATTAGCATGGAAGACACGGTGGATACCGCAGCCGGTTTTGCCGTGATTCGTGGGCGGGGCATGTACGACACCCACGGGCACGGCCGCATTCCGTTCCGGGAGGTGCTGTCCCAATCGAGTAACATCGGTACGGCCAAAACGGCGCTTCGGCTGGAGCCGGAGACCCTGTACCGCTATGCGCGGGACCTCGGGTTTGGGCAACACACCTGGATTGATCTGCCGGCGGAAGTGGGCGGGCGCTTGAAGAAGCCACACGAATGGAGTCGCCTGACGCAGCCCTGGATGAGCCACGGCTATGAAGTTGACGTGACACCGCTTCAAATGCTGGTGGCCTATGCCGCCCTGGCCAATGGCGGCATCGTCGTGCAACCGCATGTAGTGGCCGAGCGCCGCAACGTACGGGGTGAACGGGTCTGGCGTGCCCGGCAGGATTCCATCCGCCGCGCCTTCACGTCCGAGACGGCCCGCACGCTGATGCCTGCTTTTGAGGAAGTAATTACCGACGGTACGGCCAAACGGGCCGCCGTTGAGGGGTTGCGGATTGCCGGCAAAACCGGCACCGCCCAGAAGGCCAAAAATGGCTCATACAACCGCCGCGCCTACCGGGCCACGTTTGTGGGGTTTTACCCTGTGGAGGCCCCGGAAGTGGCGATGATCGTCGTGCTCGATGAGCCCAAGACGAGCGGATACGGCGGTGTCGTTTCGGCCCCCATTTTTCAAAGAACTACGGAGCGCTGGGTGGGCACCTTCCCGAATATTGCCGCCCGGATTGCTCCGTCCGAACCCATCCCTGCGCGCGAGGAAGTGCAGATACCTGATGTGGTCAACCAACCGGTTACTGTTGCAATTGGCCGGTTGGTTGCCACAGGTTTTAGCGTGAATGATATACGCGCCAAGGGATTCGAAGCTGTTGCGGTCCAGATGCCGCCGGCCGGTACCCTCACCGCTGCCAGTGGTGCGGTTGCACTTGAGGTTGCCGCCGATGCTGCACAGGGCAACACCATGCCGGATGTCGTCGGGTTGAGTACCCGTCAGGCCGTCGCTTGGCTGAGTGCCCTGGGTACCCATGTTGAAGTAAAAGGCCGGGGGGTTGTGCTGAAGCAATACCCGGCAGCCGGGCAAACCTTACCGCCGCGGGTTGCATTGACCGCCAAGCGGGGATGAGGATGCCATGGACCAACACCGCATACCGTTAGCGGCGCTTGTATCGGCGTTGCAAAACGTTGATCCGTTGTGTACCCCGGTGGGTCCGATTGAAAAATTGAATGTGGATCATCTGGCACATGATAGCCGGAAGATCGGCCCCAATGGCCTGTTCGTTGCCCTTCGCGGCACTCAGGCAGACGGGCATCTGTTCATTGATAAGGCTGTTAAAAACGGAGCAATCGCCATCGTCTGCGAGGCTATACCGGCGGAGTTATCCGCCGGTATAGCCTGCATTCGGGTCACCGATACCCGCACGGCGCTCGCTGTACTCAGCGGCGTGTGGTACGACCACCCAAGCCGGACGATGGACCTCGTCGGCATTACCGGCACCAACGGCAAAACGACGACGGCATATCTCACCCATCATGTGTTGACGGCAATGGGGCTCCAGGCCGGCCTACTCGGTACGATTCAGTGCCAAGTTGGAGGCACCGTTCTGGAATCTGCCCTGACTACCCCCGATGCCCTCGACCTCAACGCGCTGCTACGCCGCATGGCTGATGCCGGGTGTAGCACCGCTGTTATGGAGGTATCCTCGCACGCCCTGGACCAAAAACGGGTCTACGGCCAGCGCTTCAAGGCCGGGGTTTTCACCAACCTCACGCACGACCACCTGGATTACCACGGCACGGTCGAGGCGTACACCGCTGCTAAGAAGCGCCTGTTCGATACCTTGCCGCCGGACGCTGTGGCCGTCTACAACGCAGACGACCCGGCCGGTGCACACATGGCTGCCGATACCCCGGCGCGCCGGATCTCCTACGGCCAATCGGCAGAAGCCGATGTACGGTTCGAGATCCTCGCCAATGACATGGACGGACTCCTGCTGCGCCTGGATGGGTATGAAGACCGGTTTCAACTGGTCGGAGCATTCAATGCCTACAACCTGGCCGCAGCGTATTGCGTCGGAAGCGCCTTAGGGCATCCCATCAAAACCATCTTGGCGGCGCTGACGCAAGCCCCCCCTGTGCCGGGCCGTTTCGAGCGCATCGCTGGTGCCCGAGGGATCTCGGTCATTGTGGATTACGCCCACACACCGGATGCCCTCGAAAACGTACTCCAGACCCTCCGCCAAACTAAACCCGCGATGGCAACCCTCTGGTGTGTGTTCGGGTGTGGCGGCGACCGGGACCCGGCCAAGCGCCCCGAAATGGGTCGCATCGCCGAGCAGTACGCGGACCGCGTCGTGGTGACCAGCGATAATCCCCGCACCGAAGATCCGCTGGCGATCCTTGCCGACATTCGCCCCGGCTTTTCCGACCCTGATGCTGCGGTCTGGGAAGCCGACCGACGGGCTGCCATACAGTACGCCGCTACGCATGTTGCACCCGCTGATGTGGTTTTGATTGCCGGAAAAGGGCACGAACCTTATCAGGTGCTGGGCACCAAAAAGATCCATTTTGACGACCGAGAGGAAGCGCGAACCTGGTTCAGCTAACCCACACGACGATGTTGTACCATCTGATCGATTTTTTGGAAAAGACCTACCAGCCGCCCGGCTTTCAGGTGATTTACTTTATCACCGTTCGGGCGGGGCTGGCCGCTGCCACGGCTATGTTGTTGGGGCTGTTCTTCGGCAAGCGCCTCATCGGTTGGCTCGAAGGACACCAGTTCCGCGAGTTGGTGCGCTCTGGTAAAGACGCGGGCGTCGTGAGCCATGCCCACAAGGCCGGTACCCCTACCATGGGGGGCCTCATCATCATCATGGGCATTCTGGGCGCAACGCTGCTCTGGGCCGACCTGACCAACATCTACGTCTGGCTCGCTGTCCTGGCCATTGCCTGGATGGGGGGCTTCGGGTTCGCCGACGATTACATCAAGGTGATCAAAAAGGACAAGGGCGGGCTGCGCAAACGTTCCAAAGTGAGTGGTCAGGTGAGCCTTGGCTTGCTGCTGGGCACGGTACTCTACTTCTATCCCCCGCTGGATTCGGCCCGCTCGCTTACCAATTTGCCGTTCCTTCCAAATGGCACCTTCGATTACGATTTGCTCAGTGGAATCGCCGGCATGGACCTGGGGTGGCTCATCTACATCCCTGTCGTGATTTTTATCGTCACGGCCCTGTCCAACGCTACCAACCTGACCGATGGATTGGACGGTCTAGCGGCAGGGGTTGCGGCCTTTGTGTCGCTGGGGCTGGTGGTGCTGTGCTACGTAGCCGGTAACGCCATCTTTACGGATTACCTGAATATTCTCTACCTCCCTGGCGCGGGGGAAATGACCATCTTTGCGGCATCCATGGGTGCGGCCTGCCTCGGGTTCCTCTGGTACAACGGGCATCCAGCACAGGTCTTTATGGGCGATACCGGGTCGATGGCCCTCGGGGCCGGTATCGGGGCTGTGGCCCTGATGATCAAGATCGAATTGCTACTCCCCATTTTATGCGGCGCGTTTTTCGTCGAGACCCTATCGGTCATCATGCAGACCAGTTACTTCAAGTATACGCGGCGCAAAACGGGTACCGGCCAGCGGATCTTCCGCATGGCACCCCTCCACCACCACTTTGAAGCACAGGGCGTGCATGAATCGAAAATCGTGATCCGGTTCTGGATCGTGACGGCGATTCTGGTCATCCTCACCCTACTCACCTTCCGGATTCGCTAAAGCATGCAACCGGCTGAACTCCAATCGAAACAGGTCACGGTCGTTGGGGCCGCCCGGAGCGGGCGGGCTGCGGCACGGCTGTTGGCCGGTGCGGGCGCCACCGTCTTCGTGACGGAGCGCGGCCCAGGCCGGGCTGAAGTTGCTGATGCATTGGCTGCGTCTGGCATCGCCGCTGAATTCGGTGGACACACCGACCAGGCGCTGGCTGCCGATTTTTTGGTGATCAGTCCGGGCGTACCCACCGCGAGTCCGCTGGTGCAACAGGCCCTGGGGACCGGTCTGCCGGTTTATTCGGAAATCGAGGTGGCCTCCTGGTTTTGCAGAGGAGACATCCTGGCCATCACCGGCTCCAATGGCAAAACCACCACCACCAGTTTACTCGGGCATTTGTTTCAGACGGCAGATCGCCCTGCGGTCGTGGCCGGCAACATCGGCTATTCCTTTTCGGATGCCGTGCAAAGTATGGAGCCAGACGCCGTCGCCATTTTGGAGGTCTCCAGTTTTCAACTCGATCACATTGATCGCTTCCGGCCCCGGGTGAGCATCCTGCTCAACATCACGCCGGACCATCTGGACCGCTACAGAGATTTTGACCACTACGCGCAAAGCAAGTACCGCATCTTCGAAAACCAGACCAGCGAAGACGCGGTCATTTATAACCACGATGATGCGCCTGTCCGCGACCATGTGTTACAGCAGGCGCAGCTTCAAGGCTTTCAGCCCCTCGGCTTTAGCCAAACCGTAACCCTGGACCAGGGTGGATTCGTCTGTGACGATGCCCTCGTCCTTCGTCTGAATCAACAAGAGGAAGTGCTTATGCAATCCGAACAGTTAGCCCTTCGGGGACGACACAACCTCTACAACTCGCTCGCGGCTGCCGTAGCCGCCCGGGTCATGGAGGTGCGTAGCGAAGCCATTCGCAAGAGCCTGGTGGCGTTCGAAGGGGTTCCCCACCGGCTCGAACTGGTGCGGACGATGGATGGGGTGCGCTACATCAACGACTCCAAAGCGACCAACGTCAACGCCGTCTGGTACGCCCTCGAAAGCTTCGACCAACCCATCGTGTTGATTGCAGGTGGCCGAGACAAAGGCAACGACTACGGGATGCTCAAGCCGCTCGTTCGGCACAAGTGCCGGGGGGTGATTGCCATCGGCGAGAGCGGGGAAAAGGTCCTTCGAGAACTAGGCCCCCAGGCTACCGAAACGGCCCGTGCCTTCACGATGCAGGAAGCCCTCATGGAAGCCCGAGCCATGGCTCGAAGAGGGGATGTGGTCCTGCTCAGCCCGGCTTGCGCCTCCTTCGACATGTTTGACAACTACGAGCACCGGGGCGACGTCTTCCGAGACCTGGTGCAAACCCTCTAAATTTTACACGCAGATGCAAGCGCTTCTTGCTCAACTCAAGAATCCCGCCGGGAAATCCTCGGACCGGTACCTCCTCTGGATGGTCGGGCTGCTGGCCTCACTCGGGATCGTGGCGGTATACAGCGCCATCTCGTTCCTGGCCGAAACCAAAGCCGGGGGGGCCACGGGCGCGTTCCTGCGGCGGCACCTGACCTATACGGGATTTGCCATTGCCGTGATGCTGTTGCTGAGCCGGATCGACTACCGGAAGCTGGTAAAATGGTCCATGCCGGCCCTGCTCGTCTCAATCGGGCTGCTGATTCTGGTTCAGATCAACGGCGTGGTGTCCGGCGGTGCAGCCCGGTGGCTACGCATTGGGCCGATCACCATTCAACCCTCCGAAATTGCACGGGTGGCGCTGCTGCTGCACATCGGTTTGTTGCTGGCCAAAAAACAACTTTACATCCAGGATCTGGAGCGGGGGTTCGGCCCGCTGTTGTTCTGGATTATGGGGGTGACGATCCTGATCGGCATGCAGGATTTGTCCACGGCGATGCTGGTTTTTTTTACGATGCTCGCGATGAGCTTTGTGGCGCGGGTGCGGATTTTGCACCTGACGGGCCTCGGGCTGATTTTGGTACTTTGCGCGACGCTTTTTTTGATGATGTCCCCCCACCGGGCCGCACGGGTTGAAGCCTGGCTCGGCGTCAAGATTTTCCCGCACACCAATGCCGAGCAGGTGTTTGCCCAGCAAGACGAGGGCTATCAGGCCAAACAGGCCAAGATCGCCATCGCGATGGGCGGCATCACCGGTGTTGGCCCCGGCAAGAGCATCCAGCGGGATTTCCTGCCGGCGCCCTATAACGATTTTATCTACGCCATCATTGCTGAGGAATATGGACTGGTCGGCGCGCTCGTCCTGTTAGCCGTGTTTGTGTTTCTGCTCTTTCGCGGGTTCATGCGGGTGGCCCGGGACGCCCCGGATCCACTCGGCCTGTTCCTGGCAACGGGTATCACGGCGGCTATTGCACTCTATGGGTTTGTCAATGCCGGGGTGGCTTGCGGTTTGTTGCCCGTGACGGGGCTGCCGTTGCCGTTCGTGTCCTACGGCGGGACGGCACTGATCGCCAATGGCGCACTGATGGGCATTCTGTTAAATATATCGAGGCATCGATGAGTGAAGAGGAAGGCGCACTGAGGCCTCGCGTCCTGTTTGCCGGTGGAGGTACAGGCGGGCATGTGTATCCAGCAATTGCGATTGCGGATGCCTTGCGCGCCTTGATACCCGAAGTGGTTATCGCCTTCGCCGGCACGCAGGAGCGTTTGGAATGGACAGCCGTGCCCAAAGCCGGTTATCCGATCCATCCGATTACCGTAAGTGGATTTCATCGCAAGCAAATGTTGCGCAACCTGACGTTTCCGTTCAAACTGGCCCAGGGGCTGAAGCAAAGCTGGTCCCTGGTCGGCTCCTTCGACCCCGACGTGGTGGTCGGTACGGGCGGATACGTATCCGGACCGGTCCTTTGGATGGCCGGGCTGCGGGGGCGCACCACGGTGCTGCAAGAGCAAAACGCTTACGCCGGGGTGACCAACAAACTCCTCGCCAAACGGGCCACGCGCATCCACATCGCCTTCGATGCGGCCAAAGCATACTTCCCCGAAGACAAGTGCCGATTGAGTGGCAACCCCACCCGACCGGAACTGCGCTCGGCTGACGCGGCAGAGGGGCGGCGGCACTTTGACCTTCCCAAAGGTGCACAAGTGTTGTTCGTCTTCGGCGGCTCGCTCGGGAGCCACGCCCTGAACGGTATCCTCAAGAAACAGGTCCACGCCCTGCTTGAACATCCGAATTTGTACATCATCTGGCAGACCGGCAAGCGGTACTTCGACCGGCTCCAGATTCCCGAACTCAAGCACGAGCGCCTCCGCATGTTGAAATACGTGGACCGCATGGATCTGGCCTACGCCGTGGCCGATTTGGCCCTGTGCCGGTCCGGCGCGATTTCGTGTAGTGAATTGATGGTGACGGGCACGCCCTCGGTCCTGGTGCCTTCGCCCAATGTGGCAGAAGACCACCAGACGAGCAACGCCCGTGCGATGGTCGATGGCGGCGCGGCGGTTCTGCTGAAAGAGCCGGACATGGACGCGGAACTCGTCGAGACCATCCACCGCGTGCTGAACACACCTGAAACTTTAAACCAGATGGCCGAGGCGGCCCACCGCATGGCGCGGCCCCAGGCCGCAGACGTCATCGCCCAAGACATTTTAACCCTGGCCCGAGAAGCCGGGCGGCATCCCAACGCATGAACGCACCCCGTAGACAAAAAACCCTGGGCCGGATTCGGCACGTCCATATGGTCGGCATCGGTGGCATCGGCATGAGCTCGATTGCCGAGGTGTTGCTGGCGCGGGGCTATGAGGTGACGGGCTCGGACCTGCAACAGAGCGATACGACGGAGCGCCTGGTCCGCCTTGGCGCACGGATTTACCAAGGCCATGCCGAAACCCAGGTGAGCGATGCCGATGTGGTGGTCTACTCCTCGGCGGTTCGGCCGCTGGAGAACCCGGAGACCATCGCGGCTGAAGCCCGGCACCTCCCGCTGATTCGGCGGGACGAGATGCTGGGCGAGTTGATGCGGATGAAATACGGCATCGGCATTGCCGGGACGCACGGCAAAACCACCACCACCACCATGACCGGGCTGGTCGTCGGCGGTGGGGGGTACGACCCCACGATCATCGTGGGTGGCAAGGTGGCCGCGTTTGGGTCCAACGCGGTCAGTGGGGAAGGGGACATCATCGTTATCGAAGCCGATGAATATGACCGCACCTTCCTGCGCCTGACGCCGGTGCTGGCGGTGATTACGAATATTGAAGAAGAACACCTGGACATTTATACGGACCTCGACGACATCCTGCAATCCTTCCTGCAATTTGCCAATGCGGTCCCCTTTTTCGGGGCAGCTATTGTTTGCCTGGACGACCCCAATGTGCAAGCCATCCTGAACGACATTGACCGGCCCGTGGTCACGTACGGCACCGCCCGGCAGGCCCTGATTCGGGCCGTGGATATCGAGCGGCAGCAGATGCAGACCCGGTTTACCGTCACCCAGAACGGAGAGGCCCTCGGTGTACTCACGTTGAACACCCCCGGTATGCACAATGTGCGCAACGCGCTGGCCGCTGTTGCGGTCGGGTTAGAACTCGAAATTCCTTTTGCCTCCATCCAGGAAAGCCTGGCCGGATACACCGGTGTCCAGCGGCGCTTTCAGGTCCGGGGCGAAGCCAACAGCATCCTGCACATAGACGACTACGCACACCATCCGACTGAAATCATGACCACGCTCGATGCCGCCAGCAAAGGCTGGCCGGGCCGCCGGATCGTGGCTGTGTTTCAGCCCCATTTGTACTCTCGCACGCGCGATTTTCAGGACGCCTTCGGGCGCGCCTTCTTTGACGCCGATGTGTTGGTCGTGACCGACATTTATCCGGCACGCGAACAGCCTGTACCGGGCATCACCGGCCAACTGGTAACGGACCTGGCCGTGCGGTACGGGCACCGGGATGTGCGGTACGTCGAAGACAAAAAGCAGTTGCCGGATTACATCGTAGACCTCACCGAACCGGGCGACGTGGTCCTCTGGCTCGGTGCCGGAGACATCTGGCGCTACAGTAAACATTGTTGGGCGTTATTAAACGAAGCGGATCATGGCTAAACGCCGTAGCAAAACAAAGCAAACGCCGGCATGGGTCGGCCCCACGGTAGGGGTATCAATCATCGGTATCCTGGCGGTGGCACTGACGTGGTACTGGTTGAGCGGCTTGGCGCTCGAAAAAATCTCTATCGTTGGAGAACAGCATGCCACAGCCATCACGTTGCAGCATATTGCACGCATCCCGCAGGACACGCTGTTGTTTGACATCGACCCGCAAGTGGTACAAGAGCGCATTCTGCAACATCCGTGGGTACAGGAAGCCGTCGTGAGAAGACTCCCACCGGGTACGCTTTCGATCCACGTCGCTGAGCGAACGCCAGTCGCCCTGGTCCTCAACGTGCGGGGTGCGCCGGCCTACTACCTGGACCGGGAGGGGTACCAGATGCCTGTCGATACGATGGATGCGCACAACGTCCCGCTGGTGCGGGGGGTGAAGGGGCCCGTCAAGACTGCACAGCCGGTCGAAAACAAGAGCCTGTTGGCTCTGCTCAAAACCCTGGATACTGTGGACGAACAGACCGATGCCTTGCTTTCTGAATTCGATCTGTTGCCGTCGGGGGATGTAGACCTCTACACGGCACCCGCGCCGAACCGAGGTCCGATTCGGGTGCGGCTGGGGCAGGGGGGATACAGCGAGAAGCTGGCCCGGCTACAGGCGTTCTGGCATCAAGCCATCCTGCCGCAATCCAGCACCCGGTTCGAGTGGATTGATCTCCGTTTTGACGGCCAAATCGTAACCCGCGAAAAGGCATAAGTACACCACCTTACTTTCTATAACCGACCTACCCATACAACCGTCGGAGGCTAGTAACATGAAAGAACATATTGTAATCGGCGTGGACATCGGCACGACCAAAGTGTGTGCCATTGTGGCCGCCGCCAACGATTTCGGTCGGATTAACGTGCTCGGCGTTGGCGTCGCCGACTCGTACGGACTGAACCGGGGCGTCGTCGTCAACATCGACAAAACGGTCGAGGCGGTGCAACGCGCCGTCAATGAGGCCGAACGCATGGCCGGCCTGCATGGCCGCCGCGTGATCGTCGGTATTGCCGGGGATCACATCCAGAGTTTCCAAAGCCGGGGTGTGATCACCATCCGCAAGGGCGAAATCTCGAAGCAGGACGTACAGCGTCTGCTTGACGATACCCGCAACGTGGCCCTCCCGGCCGACCGCAAGATTTTACACATCATCCCGCAAGAGTTCATCGTAGATGGCCAGGATGGCGTTGCAGATCCCGTCGGAATGAGTGGCGTGCGGCTCGAAGCCAATGTGCACGTCATCACCGGACTGGTCTCGGCCACGAAGAACGTATTCCGGTGTATCGAAAAGGCCCAATACGAAGTGGCAGACATCGTGCTGGAACCGCTGGCTTCGTCCTATGCCGTGCTGCACCAAGATGAGAAGGAAATCGGTGTAGCCCTGGTTGACATTGGCGGTGGCACGACGGACATCGCCGTGTTTGAAGACAACATGATCCGCCATACCGGCGTCGTCGCGATTGCGGGCAACCAGGTCACGGACGATCTGCGCAAGGGCCTCGGCATCATGCGGGATCAGGCCGAGCGGCTCAAGTGCCAGTACGGCTCTGCTTTGGTGGACCTGATCGAAGAGGACGTCCAGGTCGGGATTCCCGGCATTGCGGGGCGGCCCGAGAAGTCGATCCGGCAGTCTGCCCTGGCGCAGATCATCCAACCGCGGATGGAAGAAATACTGGAAATCGTTGGGATCGAGATCAAGCGCAGCGGCTATGCCGATCAACTCGGGGCCGGTGTGGTCCTGACCGGCGGCGGCTCAATGATCCCCGGCACGGCCGAACTGGCCACCGAAATCCTTGGTTTGGAGACCCGTGTGGGTCGGGCGATGGGACTTTCGGGCGGCCTGGTACAGGAAGTGAACCATCCCAAATTCTCAACAGCCGTCGGGCTGGTGCTGTACGGGCTGCGCCCCGAAGGCTTGGCCAATGCCCCGATGGATGCCCATGCCAAACCCATTCAGACGTTTGAACCCGTCGTCGAAGAACGGAGGCCTGCTTCATCGCGGCTGGAGCCGGCGTTGGTCGAGGAGTTGGTCGAAGAAGGCATCGGGGCGGAGGCTGAGGCGGGCCGCATGGGCAAAATTGGCGAGCGCATGCGCCGCTGGTTTGAGGAATTGTAAACACAAAACACAGTCATTCCCACTACTAATCGCGGGGTTGCTCACCCCGAACACATGCATACACAAAACCACAATTTGGAGGGCACCATGTCGCCAGCGAAGATAAGTGATCACTTTAGTTTTGAATCCGACACGATGGAGCCGGTAGTAATCCGGGTCATCGGCGTCGGTGGAGGCGGAGGCAATGCCGTCAACAATATGATCCGTAAGGGCATCAAGGGCATCGAATTCATCGCCATCAATACCGATGTACAAGCCCTCAACGCCAATTTATCACCGACCAAGATCCAGATCGGCCGTGCGCTGACGAAGGGGCTTGGAGCTGGTGCCCGCCCCGGCATCGGGGCCGAAGCGGCAGAGGAAAGCCGATCCGAAATTGAGCAAGCGTTACAAGGGACCGATATGCTGTTCATCACCGCCGGTATGGGCGGCGGGACGGGCACCGGTGCGGCCCCGGTTGTATCCGCGATTGCCAAACGGCTCGGCATCCTCACCGTTGCCATCGTGACGCGCCCCTTCCTATGTGAAGGCAACCGGCGCAGCATGGCAGGCGATGAAGGCATCAAGTTCTTGTCCGAGAACGTCGATACGCTCATCGTCATTCCCAATGAGCGGTTGTTGGACGTTTGTGATCCTGATGCCACCCTCATCGATGCGTTCGAAGTCGCAGACGATGTGCTCTACAACGCCACGCGCGGCATCAGTGACCTGATCACCGAACACGGCCTGATCAACCTGGATTTCGCCGACGTCGAAACGACCATGGAGAACGGCGGCAAAGCCCTCATGGGGGCCGCTACAGCCACCGGCGAAAACCGGGCCGAAAAAGCAGCTGTGGAAGCCATTTCCAGTCCGTTGCTCGACGGCCTGTCAATAGCTGGCGCCAGCAACGTGCTGGTCAACATCACGGCCGGTCAAACCCTCGGGATCCGCGAGGCGACCACGGCCATGGACATCATAAACCGCGAATCGGGATCCGAAGCAGATGTGATCTTCGGGACCGTCATCGACCCGGAAATGGGTGAAGGACTGCGCGTGACAGTTATCGCCACAGGCTTCGACAAGGTCCTGGCCGACGAAATCGGCATTGATCCGGAAAAACGCCGGATGGTGCAGATCGAACATGGTATACGTCATTACAAGGGCGAAGAAAACCTCAAAGCCCTGGATCAACCCGCTTACCAGCGCCGAGGTACACCGGGCATGACCCAGGAGGGTAGCACACGTAGACGGGCCACCGTGCGCACCCTGCGTAGCAGCGACCTGGAGGGTCGCCGGGAGCATAAGCCCAGCGTTGAGGATGCCCCCGCATTCCTGCGCAAAATGATGGACTAACGCTTGCTGAGCCAATAAACCGGTTCAAACACGGTGCGTGCTGTTTTAGGATGCACCCATGACCTTACTACGGAGAGCCGAAGCACGGCTTTTCCAAACCGCGGCCCTTGAGCAAGGCCCTCGGCCCTGTGTGCCCCCTCCAGCACACGGGGCCCTTTTTATTTTTTGCTCCCAATCACCCATCACCAATCACCAATTGAAACCGTCTCCTGTTGAGCGCTTGACCGAACTCTTTGAGCAGTGGTCGGGCGAGAAAATCATTCGGGCCGTTCCGTTGCCACCTTCAGGATCGCGGCGGGAATATTTCCGGCTTAAAAGCACCAACCGGACGGCCATTGGGGCCTATAACCCGCACAAGAAAGAGAACCGGGCGTTTATCCACTTCACCCGACACTTTCTCAAAAAAGGTATCCCCGTACCCCGCATCTACAAGACCGACCAGCGGAACGATGTCTACATCGTAGAGGACCTGGGAGACTCGACGTTGTTTTCCTACCTCGCCGAGTGTCGCAAGGCTGGCCACTTCCCCACGCCGGTCTACAAACACGTCGTTGAGGCTCTGGCACATTTGCAGATTGAGGGCGGGCGTGGTCTGGATTACAGCCTGTGTTATCCCCGGGCCAAGTTCGACCGGCAGTCAATGCTCTGGGACATGAGCTATTTCAAGCACTTCTTCCTCAAGCTCGGCCACATCACCTACGATGAGCAAGCCCTGGAAGACGACTTTAATACCTTCGCCGATTACCTGATGCAGGCCGAAACGGACTATTTCCTGTTTCGGGATTTCCAGAGCCGCAACATCATGCTCTACAAGGGAGGCCCATATTTTATCGACTATCAGGGGGGGCGGCAAGGGGCGTTGCAGTACGACCTGGCCTCTTTACTCTTTCAGGCCAAAGCAAACCTGGCTCCCGAACTACGCGAGGAATTGCTACATCACTATTTGGCCGCCGCCGGTCGGTTGACCGCCATCGAACCCAAGACGTTCATCAACCATTATTACGGCTATGTGCTCGTCCGGACGATCCAGGTCTTGGGGGCATACGGATTCCGGGGGTTTTATGAGCGCAAGGATCATTTTCTGGAGAGCATTCCCTTTGCCATCAAAAACACCGAATGGCTCCTGGAGCATGTGCGCTTCCCGGTTTCGCTGCCAGCGCTAACCGGTGTGCTGGAGGCCATCGTGGAGAACAAGACGCTGAAGGAGATTGCTCCCAAAACCTTCGAAAACGGCCAAAGCCTGACGGTGGCCGTGCGCAGTTTTTCCTACAAACGCGGCATTCCGGAGGACCCCTCCGATCACGGCGGTGGGTTCGTGTTCGATTGCCGTGCGCTGAACAATCCAGGCCGGTACCCGGCATATCAACACCTGACGGGCCGGGATGAGGACGTCATCACGTTTTTCAACAAGCAATCCCAGATAGATGCTTTCTTGCGCCGGGTTTATGCCCTCGTTGATCCGTCGATTGAGCGCTACCTGGAACGCGGCTTCACGCATTTGATGGTGAGTTTCGGCTGTACCGGCGGCCAGCACCGCTCTGTATTTTGTGCCGACAGCCTCGCCGAGCACCTCCGCTCGAAATACAACGTCAAGGTGGAACTTGCGCACATTGAGCAGGAGTTGAAAGGGTGGCAGAACTAGAGGCCGTGACTGAAAAATATCATCGCTGGTTACGCACGGTCCTGAATGCTGCCTCACCGCGTTACTTTCGTCACACGATGCGCCGCATCGCGTTCCTCAAGTGCCTTGTGACGCAACATCAGTCCTCGTGCTCACCGACGCGCTGAATTGTTCAGTCACGGCAAATACCTTCGTACCTGAAAGCAATATGATCAGACTCAATGCAGCCGAGGTGCGCGTCCTCGGGGTGCTTATCGAAAAGCAGCTCACCACACCGGCGCAGTACCCCCTGTCGGTCAATGCCCTCAAAGGGGGGTGCAACCAGAAAACCAACCGCAATCCCATCGTCAAGTATGATGAAGACGACGTGTTGGACGCGCTGGATGATCTGCGGGACAAAAAGCTGGCCGGCACCTATAGTGGCATGGGCAGCCGCGTGCTCAAGTACCGGCACCTGTTCAACAAACAGTTTGCCTTAACCTTGCGGGAGACCGCCGTACTGTGCATCCTGATGCTGCGCGGACCGCAGACCGTAGGGGAAATACGTACCCGCACGGGCCGAATGTTCGATTTTAGCAGCCTGCACGAAGCCCAGGATACGCTGGACGGTTTAATCGGGCGCGAAGAACCGCTTGTTAAGGAACTCACCATTCCGGGGCGCAAGGAAGCACGGTATGCCCACCTGCTGGCTGGTGAACCCAACGTCAACCCGGCTATCTTTGCCGAGGACAAGGCCCCAACGTCAGCCGGTCTGGAGCGCCGGGTGGCCCGACTGGAGGAAGAATTGAAGACGCTGAAAGACGCGTTCGAGGCCCTTCGGCGCGAGTTGGGCGGATAAACTACTTCTTGGAGGGAGGCCGGCCCACGCTGCACATACCGAGCAATTGGGCGCCGTCTTCTACCGACAGGCGCGGCGTCTGGATGTCTCCATCCACCACAGCCGTTTTGCGCAGGAGAAGGTGCTTGGTTACGGTAATGTCACCCTTTACCCGGTGGGCGATGTCAGCAGTCGCAGACACAATTTCACCTTCGACCAGGCTCTCGAGGGTGGTAATCACCTTCCCGTCTACCTTCACTTGACCCACAACTTTTCCGCCGATGCGGGCATCGCCACGGACGTGGAGGGTCCCTTCAATATTCATGCCGCGGCCGATGATGGTTACTTCGCCCGTTGCGTTCTGGTTAGCCATAATGTCTTGCTCTGTTTTTGGGCGTGTACAACGCCCTGATGGGTAGGGTGCGCCATTGAAAAAGCATACTAATATGCGCCTTTTGGGGGACGCAAATCAAGTGGAAAGTGAAAAATTCGCCGGGACTTTTATTCCCTGATGTTACGCCACTTGTCGTTGATCTTGTGCAAATCGACAAAGTCGAAGGGGCCAAGACGGTTTAGCATGACTTATTCAGGTGGATCACTGAAATAAGTCGCGGGTCCGGCTCGGTGCGGTCAGGTTGAAGTGCTTATACGCCCTTGGGGCGGCTACCCGGCCCCGTGGGGTGCGGTCCAGAAAGCCCTCCTGGATGAGGAAGGGTTCGTACACTTCTTCGATGGTACCGGCATCTTCACCCACGGCCACCGCCAGCGTCGATAGGCCTGTGGGGCCACCCCCGAATTTTTCCATCAGGGTGAGCAGGATGCGTGCGTCCATGTCGTCCAGGCCACATTCATCCACGTCAAGGGCATTCAGCGCCCGGTCGGCGATTTGGCGGGTGACGGTGCCGTCACTTTCGACCTCTGCGAAATCCCGTGTGCGGCGCAGAAGCCGGTTGGCCACGCGGGGGGTACCCCGGCTCCTGCGGGCAATCTCGAACGCGCCGTCTTCGGTAATGGGCGTTTGCAGGATACCGGCAGAGCGCAGGACGATGCGTTGGAGCAGATCGGTGGTGTAATAGTCGTATCGAAAGTCGATACCGAACCGGGCCCGCAGGGGGGCCGTCAGGAGGCCTTTGCGGGTGGTGGCCCCGACGAGCGTAAACGGCGGTAGAGACAGCTTGACGCTCCGCGCACTCGGGCCGGAGTCAATCAGGATGTCGATGTGGTAATCCTCCATCGCCGAGTACAGGTATTCCTCCACGTTGGCCGGCATGCGATGGATCTCGTCGATGAAGAGTACATCGCCCTCTTCGAGTTTGGTCAAGAGACCAGCGAGGGTGTGGGGTTTGTCCAGCACCGGGCCGCTGGTGGTATGAATCGCCGCGCCCATCTCGGCCGCGATAATGTAGCCCACAGTGGTGTTATGGTTATAGAAGCTATTGGCGATGAATGAATGGGTACCGGGTACTACAAAGTCGTAGGCATCTGCTTCCGAAGCCTGGATATCGGCTACCTGGTCCCAGTAAATCGTGGGACACATGAGGGCCATGAGTGCTTCGTATTCCGGTTCCTGTCGAATGGTCTCCGGCAACAATGAAAGATACTGCCCAATTTGTGCACGGGTTGGCGTACGATCCTTTTTGGTAACGTGCCAGAACTTCTTGTGTATGGCACGGCTCAGGGGCTTGGATTTTTGCAGCAAGGTGTAAAGCAATGGCACAGCCCCAGGTACAAGATCACTGCGTGACCAACCTCTATGCCGGGCGGGAAGGGATTGACCCCTTAACTGCTTACGCGAAAGCCTGAATCCGATCACCTCATAAAATGCAAGCGCGTCAGCACCACCGATAAACAAGCGCCAGAACGGCTGTTCAGCTACAATCTGAGACTTGCGGTGCGAAATTATGCCCAGTTGCGCCAGGAGTAATTGTACTTGCCGGGAAAGTTGTTCTGACCGCGTCCCCAGTTCTACATACCCATCTTTTCGTGCATACCCATCGGCATCAAACAGTCCTTGCAAGAAACCAATAACCACTTCCCGGGGGCTTTGCAATACGGCAGATGGTATGGTTTTTCTACCGGCTTTTGCACGGGACAGACCCAAAGCAAAGCATGCTTTTCCCTGATTTTGACTGAAGCCGAGCTTGGCAGCCTTAGCCCCATATTTTCGTACGCGCGGTGCTTTGCCAAAATGCTTTCGGCTAATGCGACGGATCTCCGTTTGTAGTTCCGGTTCTTCGCACGTGATGACAAAAGATGCGTCCTTATGAAAATGACCGTCGCCTACAAGGACGCCCAGTAAATAGGCCAGATCAGCATCTAGGGTCAGGCGTTCAGGATGTCGCTTCTTAGGAGGAGCTAGTGTGCTCCATGACTGCTGCGACGTTTGTATCAAGCGCCCATCGGAAAGGGGTAATCCCAGTCGCTTGGCCGTTCGCTGAGGCGTCGGGGTATTCCCGGCGTTGGTCCAGGCTCGATAGGCATTACGCAGTTCTATGCCTGCAGGTGCACGCCCCAGCAGATGCGTGAGGTGGCGGTGTAAGTGGGTGACAAGATATTCCGAGTGGCGCCGACGGTCCGTGTTGGCGTCAGGTAGCCAGGATACGGTTCGTACGGACCCCCACAGGTTAAGGTGACGCCCAATAGCGACATGATCATTGGCCGTGAGTGAACCGAGTGTTTTCCAGCGCGGGCCTTCGGGTGTGGCAACCAATACCGGGTGATGCGGGGTGCCTTCCAGGACGAAGCCTGAGCGCGTAGTTATCCGGCGTGTAGGTACAAAACCGCTGTAATAGATATGGCTTGTTTGCTCTGGTCCATCAACGCCGTAAATGGTCAGGTCGAGCGGGGCGCTCGAATCTGGAGACATATCCTCGGGAAGGAGATCCTGGAAAGGCACCCAGCCCTCATTCGTCAGAATCAGACTGTCAGCGGTGATGCATTTCCCAAGCCCCGGCGGACCTGAGAGCATCACATGGTCCAGCGCCTCGCCGCGTTGCAGGGCCGCGGTCAGGAACACCCGGAGGTTGTCTTTGATCTTTTGCTGCCCGATGAAGTCATCCAGTGACTGTGGCCGGAGCTGCTTCTCGTAATCCTCTTCCGTTTGGTGGCGGGCGCCGGAGAGAAAGGTGCGGTCTTCGTGTAGAGCCATGAAGGCAAAAGGTCGGGCAAGAGCTGTGGGCCGGTTACTTTGTAGAATGGTCAATGGTCAATGAGAAAATTTCATTGACCATTGACCATTTCTCGATATGGGCGCACAACCAGATGGTATATGTATAAATCATGTGTAAAAATAGATAATCCAGGACACAAAACCAAACGCCTGCGTATGGTTTTGGTGCCCATGCCAGCACGGGATCAAAATTTAGATTTCCGATCTACTATGGGTTTCCCTATATTTTGCGTGGGTTAAGGCCGGCTCATGGGCTGGGCCTTTCCCGGCGCTTGTTCTACGACATGTCAGTGGTTCCCAAGCCTACGCCAGCCCGGCAGATGACCGGTTGGGCAATGCCCCTGTAAATGGGGAGGCAACAGTAGACATACCCTTCTGGATCTCTTATGGGGGCAAAATTCGGACTTTCCTTCGACCAGCGGCAGACCCAGCGGATGGAGCAACGGCTCTCTCCGCAGGTCATCCAGTATATCAAGTTGCTGGCCAAGACAACGCTGGAGTTGGAGCAGCGGATCAAGGAGGAAATGGAAGAAAATCCGCTGCTTGAGGAAGGTACTTTCGAAGAAGAGACCCCTACCGCGGAAGCCGCTGCAACCGATGACCCGGAAGCGGAAGCACCCAGAGAGGAGGAATGGGACTGGGATTACCTCAACAGTGCCGATGACCCCTATGGATACAAAGCTCGGGTAGATCACAGCGATGAAGAGCAACGGGAGATGCCCACGCCCTACCAATCAACCATGAGCGAACACCTCATGGATCAACTCTCACTCCTGGGTCTGGACGAGAAAGATCGCCTCATCGCCGAGCAAATCATCGGCTCTATCGACGAGGACGGCTACCTGCGCCGCAACCTGGAAGCCATCGCAGACGACCTCATTTTTATGCAACGCACCGAGGTGCGGGTGGCTGAGGTCGAGAACATCCTCAGCCGTATTCAGCACCTGGACCCGGTAGGCATCGCAGCCCGGGACCTGCGCGAATGTCTGCTGATTCAACTGGAGGTGCTGCCGGAAAATATACCAGGGCGCGATGTGGCCATCGAGATGCTGGAGAAGCATTACAAGGCCTTCACGATGAAACACTTCGATCAGATCCTGCGGCGGATGGATCTGAGCCGCGAAGACCTTCAAACAGCTTTTACCCTGATTCAGCGGCTGGACCCCAAGCCGGGGGAAGGCAATTTTGCCCCGGCCCAGAATTACATTGTTCCGGATTTTACCGTGTACTATGAGAACGGGGATTTTGTGATCACGCTCAATGGGCGGAATGCGCCGCCGCTCCGCATCTCCTCGAAGTATCGCAGCATGCTCGACAAACTCTCCGCCGAGCAGAAAAACGGTAAAAAAGCCGAGTCCATCGACCGGGAAACCCGTCAGTTTCTGAAGAACAAGTTTGAATCGGCCCGGTGGTTCATCAGCTCCATCGAACAGCGTCGGCAAACCATGTCGAAAGTCATGGAAGCCATCGTTCATCAACAGGCGGAGTTCTTTCGTCTCGGCCCCGGCAACCTCAAGCCGATGATCCTCAAGGATGTGGCCGATGAAATCCAAATGGACATCTCGACCGTGAGCCGGGTGGTCAACGGAAAATACGTACAAACCAATTTCGGTATCTACGAACTGAAGTACTTCTTCTCGGAAGGGTTGGCCACCCAAAGCGGAGAAGAAGTCTCCAACAAGGAAGTCAAAGCCCTCATCCAGGGCATTATCGACAAGGAAAACAAACGCAAGCCCCTGTCGGATCAGCGCATTGCCACCATGCTCGAAGCGAAAGGCTTCCACATTGCCCGGCGGACCGTCAGCAAATACCGCGAACAACTCGGCATTCCTGTGGCGCGCATGCGCAAGGAAATTGTGTTGGGTTAGGGGTTGGTACGCAGTGGGCGTACAACGAACAATCGTTGTATATTCCGCAGTTAGCGTTTCATCTGATAAACCACGTGTGTACCACATGCCAGACCCCAATATCACCGCCGTTTTGTTGGCCGCCGGCGATGGGGATGAAGCTGCGGTAAACAAGCTCATGCCGCTGATCTACGAGGAGCTGCACAACATGGCCCAGCGGCAGTTGCGCAAGGAGCGGAGCAACCATACCCTGAACGCCACAGCCCTCGTTCATGAAGCCTACATCAAGCTGATTCAGCAAGACCAGGTGGATTGGCAAAACCGGGCGCACTTTCTATCCGTCGCCGCCTTGGCCATGCGGCGCATTCTGATCAACCATGCCCGCCAGCGGCTGGCCGCCAAACGCGGCGGCGGTGTGGCCGTTGCTACGTTCGATGATGCCCTCTTCGGTCACACAGAAACCCGTGCCGATGAACTGGTGGCCCTGGACGAAGTGCTGGGCCAATTGGCCGCCATGCATGAACGGCAGGCCCAGGTCGTTCAATACCGGTTTTTCGGGGGATTGACGCAGGAAGAAATTGCCACGGTACTGGACGTATCCATCCATACCGTCCGGCGGGATTGGCGCATCGCCCGGGCCTGGCTGAGCCGGGAAGTCAAGCGCAACCTCCAGTCCTGACCTACATCGACGGCCCAAGCATCACGGCGTTCTGCATCAAGCGTGCCGGGCCAACCCAGAACATCCGGTACTGGGTATTATCCAGCAACAGGATGACCTTGCCCCGCCCCATGCGTTCCTGCATCGCAAAAGCTTTCCCTGCCAGTCGTTCCCGATTCTTGACGGCTGTATATCCGGATACCAGCAGTTGGTCGGCCTCACGGGCGTAGTACCCGGCCACTTCGGCATCGGTACTCGGTTCCAGGGCAGCCGTGCCAAATTTGAGGCTGTAGAGGTGGGGCGGCATGCCGTATGCCAACGGGTGGGTGACGTCCAGATGGGCCAGAAATGCTGCACCGGGGATGTAATCCAGATCTTCCAGGTCTTGCCGGGTTTCAAAACCCACATAGGGATCTTCAAGCGTACCGTCTTCCACTTCGGCTTCCTCCTCCTCTTCCGGGGCCTTGGCTTGTTCGATGCCCGTCATTTCGGAAGCGTCGGCGGTGAGGAACAGGGCACTGCCTTCGGTGCTGATGACGGTGCCACCCTCGTGGACCCACGCTTTGATCCGGGCCACTTGTGCGCTGTCGATGCGTGCCCCCAGATTGCCCCAACTGCCGGGGAGGAGGAGTACGTCGTAGTCGCTCAGTTTGAGGCTGCGCAGGTCGTCCAGGCGGATGCGGTTGATCGGGAAGTGGGTCCATTCCTCAAACAAAAACCAGAGCTGGCCGGTGGTGTATGAATTAAACGGCGGGTCGATCAGGAGGGCCACGCTGGGGTTTTTAAGTGGCACGCTGCGGCCCGAGGCAAGGTCGATGCCGTCTTCGGTAAAGCCGGAATCCAGGCCCAGGATTTCGACACCTGCTGCCTGTGCGATGTGTTGCATCTCTGCCGCAGCCTGATCGACACGCTTCAGGTTGCGGCCCATCAGTACCACAAGGCTTCCTCGGGAGAAGGTCTGTTCGCCGGAGGTAAACGGGCGCTGGATGCTCCGGACCTGATACCCGGCCTTCCAGAGCATCGCAAGGGCCTTGGGTGCATGCTGCTGGCTCCATTCGATCACATAGGCATAATGTGCTCCGGCGTTCGTGACGCTACCGGCGGTCGGCAATGGTGTTTCCACACGGACGGTGTTGACCGAAAGGGGGCGCTCCGTCCAGGCAGCATCCAGGTTGTAGGCCAGCGGAATGGACCAGGTGCCCATGTCGTACATCACCGAATCCTCTATCGCCATCCGGCGCTGCATGAGGGTGTTGATAAGCAAATGACGGGCTTGGTCGGTCCGTATGATGAAGGTGCCCGCCTCGAAGGTACGGTTGGCCGGCTGGCCGGTTTGATATCCACGTGCATCCGGCACCGAGAAATCGGCCTCGGCCTGCTCGACGGTAACGCCGTGGGTTATCAACAGGTTAATCACACTGTGGGTAAAGTTTCTTTTATGGTTGGGAAGTAGGTACGCCTGGGTCCGACTTTTATTTGTTTTTGCAGGAGTTAATGCGTCTCGGAAATAGCGCAACAGGTCTTCACGGTTTTCCACGGTGGTGTTCATACCGGCCACAGAGGTCAGGTAGTGGTCGAAGATGCGTTGGCGCAGGCTGAGGATGTACCCGTCGTTGGTTTCCACGGCGCGGCCGCCCCGACTGTGCCCGCCCTGCTCGCGCAACATCCCGATGCCGCCCATCACGGAAGGGTAGGAGGAGCCGTAGCCGGGGTAAAAGAAATCGAAGGCTTCGCCGGTGAAATAGGAGATGCGGTGTTCATCGAAGGCGGCGGCATCGGCACGGCCATAGCGCTCGGCCCAGGTATCGTGGGCTTCGGGCAGGTTCAGGTTGCGTGGGGTGGTGCCGGGGTGGGTGAAGTAGTTGTTGTTGAAGCCCTGTTCGTGGTAGTCAATGTGGACCTGCGGCAGCCATTGTTGGTAGGCGGCAATGCGGCCCTGGGATTCCGGGTGGACCAGCCACACCCAGTCTCGGTTGAGGTCGAACCAGTAATGGTTGGTGCGTCCGCCGGGCCACGGCTCACGGTGTTCGACATCGTCCGGATTGGTGTTGAGGTGTTTGCTGTGCATGGTGGTGTACCAGTACACGTAGCGGTCACGCCCATCCGGGTTGATGCACGGGTCCAGAATCACGACGCTTTCATTCAGGATGCGTTGGGTTTCGGCGTCTTGTCCGGCCACCAGCCGATAGGCCACTTGCATGGCGGCTTCGGTGGAAGAGGGTTCGTTGCCGTGGACGTTGTAACTCATCCAGTGGATGGCCGGATGGTCCGGGATGAGGGCTTCGGCCTCGGCATCCGAGGGGTCAGCGAGGCGCAGGTTGTTGGTGCGGATGTCCTCGATGCGCCCCTGGTTTTCGGTGGAGGTGACCACTACATAAATCAGCCGTCGGCCTTCATGGGTGTGGCCATAGTCATGCAAGGTGATTTTGTCCGATGAGGCAGCCAGGGCCTCGAAGTAATCCAGCATGCGGGCATGTACTGTAAAGCGTTCCCCGAGTTCATAACCCAGAAAATCGGCGGGTGCCGGAATGGCTGCGTCGTACGTAACGCCGGGTGAAAAGGCAAAACGATCCTGGGCAAAGGCTGGCAGAGCGATCAGTAGGGCAAGGAGAGCAACAATAAATCGGTGCATACAAAAAAATGGTATGTAGGGCCACGGCACGCCGTGTCCCTACGCGACCTTATGGACGGTTTGTTCGAGAATGTCCATGGCCTCATCAATGTCCGCGTGGGTCACCGTGAGGCTGGGGCGGAACCGGAGCGAGGCCGGGCCGCATCCCAGAATCATCAAGCCGTCTTCGAAACACTGACGCTTGATGGCATCCCGAAGGGCTGGGGTGGTCACATCCAGGGCACACATCAGGCCCCGGCCGCGGGCGTTCATAACGACGTCGGTCTTGTCGGTGAACTGCCGGAGCCGTGTTTGTAGGTGCTGGCCCATTTCGGCGGCGTTTTCGACGAGGTGGTCTTCCTCAATGATTTCCAGGATGCGGTCGAAGCGCACCATGTCTACGAGGTTGCCACCCCACGTCGAATTGATCCGGCTGGGGAGTTGGAATACGTTATCCTTGACATCGTCGATGCGGTTGCTGCACAACACGCCGCACACCTGGGTCTTTTTACCGAAGGCAATCAGGTCCGGGCGGACACCGTAACTCTGGTGTGCCCAGAACGCCCCCGTCAGGCCGACGCCTGTCTGCACTTCATCAAAGATGAGGAGGGCTTCGTTTTCATCGGCCAGGGTACGCAGGGTGTGGAGAAATTCAGGCCGGAAATGGTTGTCTCCGCCCTCGCCCTGAATCGGCTCCAGGATAATCCCGGCGATGTCATCCTTGCGCGCATGGAAATGCTGCTTGATCTGCGCCACGGCCCTCGCTTCCTGCTTCAGGATTCGTTCCAGGTTCTCATCGGTAAGCGGCACGTTGGCTTTGGGGTTCACCACCCGCGGCCAGTCAAACTTGGGGAAGTAGGCCGTTTTCATCGGCACCGTGTTTGTCAGGGACATGGTGTAGCCACTGCGGCCGTGAAACGCTTGCTCAAAATGCAGGATTTGATGGCCTTTTTCGTAGCGGTAGCCCTTCTTGAAGTTCTTCCGCACCTTCCAGTCGAAGGCCACTTTCAAGGCATTCTCCACGGCCATCGCACCGCCGGAGATAAAAAACGCCTTGGGCAAATAATCCGGCATGGCGACGCGCCCGAACGTGGACACAAACCGGGCCATGTGCAGGGTGTAGACATCCGAGTTTGAGACCTTGTTGAGCGCGGCATCCATCAATCGCTCCAGAAATCGCTCGTCACTACGGAGCTTGGGGTGGTTCATGCCCAACGGGTTCGACGCAAAAAATGTGAACATGTCCACATACGTCTTGCCACTCAGCCGGTCAACCAGATGGGCACCCTGGCTTTTCTGCATGTCCAGTACCATCTCCAACCCATCGTTCAAAATATAGCGTGAGAGGGTGGGGTGGACCTGGTCAGCAACCAGGTGGGCCGGAACGTCTACTTGCATATCTTTTCCTCCAAAACAGGATTATATTCATTAAGGGGTCTACGTTATAATGTAACTCATTTGGGGATATTTTTGCAAATACGACGCGGTATATATAGATTGTGCGTAAATATGACCTAAAATATATTATAATATCTAAAAAATGACATCAGGAAGGTGTGGAACATGGCGAATACTGATCAGCTTGACTATTTTGACCGGCAGATTCTGGCGCAACTTGAAACGGATGGCCGGAAAGCGTTCTCGGCCATTGCCAAGGATCTGAACATTTCCAACACGATGGTACACCAGCGGGTAGCCCGGTTGAAGGCCCTGGGGGTGTATGCCAACATCGGCTTGCAACTGGACGAGCGGGCGCTAGGGTTTCAGTGGAGCGCCTTCACCGGGGTGATCCTGAGCAAGGACTCGGATTCGAAGGATGTCATCGAAAAGCTGAAGCAGATTCCCGAAATCACGGAATGCTATTACATCACCGGCCAGTACACGTTATTTATCCGCATCGTGGCCCGGAGCAGCGAACACATGCGGCAGGTGCTCTACGACAAAATCGACGGCATTGACGAGGTGCTCAAAACCGAGACCTTCATCGACTTCGGCGTGGCCTTCAAACGGAACGTCCCCATTGGCCTCGCCAAGGTGAGCCCGTGAGAAACGAATGCCGGGCGGGAACGCTTTTTGTCTGATGGGGTTGGCTTGGGGCACCAAAAAAAAACTACATGTCGAAACCCACGCATAGAAAAGGCCGCCGCCCCGGCGAAATCACCCTCAAGCGGGTTAAGGAACCGGCACTGGCTACAGAAGGCGATGGCAACGCCGATTTTCTCGAACTTCCAACGCTACCCTCGCTTGCGACAACAAAGGGTCGCCGGCCCGACTGGCTCCGGGTGAAGTTGCCCTACGGTAACGAGTTCAAAAAAGTCGTCAACGTCATCGAAGACAACCGGCTCCACACGGTGTGTCAGAGCGCCCGGTGCCCCAACATGGGCGAGTGCTGGACGGCTGGAACGGCTACCTTCATGATTCTCGGCAACGTCTGTACCCGAAGCTGCGGTTTCTGTGCCGTTTTGACGGGCCGCCCCGAGGCTGGGCTGGACCATGACGAACCCCGGCGCGTGGCCGAGGCGGTCCAACATATGGACCTCAAACATGCCGTCGTGACCAGTGTCAACCGGGATGAGCGGAAGGACGGCGGGGCCCCGATCTTCGCCGAAACCATTCGGCGCATCCGCGAGATGCAACCGGGCTGTACCATCGAAGTGTTGGTGCCGGATTTTCGGGGCATTTGGGAGGCGCTGGACCTTGTGCTGGAAGCCCGGCCAGAGGTATTTAACCACAACGTCGAAACCGTCCCGCGTCTCTATCGTCAGGTGCGGCCGCAGGCCCAATACCAGCGTTCGCTGGAGGTGCTAAAGCGGGCAAAAGACTTTGGCCTACGGACCAAAAGCGGCATCATGGTGGGCCTGGGCGAAACCGATGAGGAAGTGCTGGCCCTGATGGATGCCTTTGTAGGCATCGGGTTGAATGTGATGACCATCGGCCAATACCTGCAACCCACCAAAATGCACCTGCCGGTGCTGGATTTTGTTCATCCAGACAAATTCAGGTGGTACAAGGAAATGGGGGAAGCCAAAGGCATTGAACACGTCGAAAGCGGCCCGCTGGTTCGCTCCTCCTATCATGCCGAGCGGCACGTGTAAAGTAAACCACCTTGCCCTGTTTCACCGTAGTGCCTGGAACGTAATTCGTAATGCGTATTGCGTAAGGGTAGCCTCCCTGATGTGGGCGAATATCCTTACGCATTACGCATTACGCAATACGCACTATAATTGCACCACCACTTTGCCCCGGTTTTTACCGGCGTGCAGGTGGTCCACGGCATCGGCTACGGCATCAAGGCCTTTGAATGGAGTCGGGTCGATGAGCGCCTTGAGATTGCCCTGGTTCATCAGGTTCATCAGCCGGATGGTGTGGGTGCGGAAGTGCTCGGCATAATGGGGCAGGAAGAACCCCTGCACAGAGGCCGATTTGGCGAGTAACTGATGGTAGAGGCGTGGGGCCTCGACGGTTTCCATCCCCTTCAGGTACTCACTGATATATCCAATGCTCAACAGCCGACCCCGCCGGGCCAGTGCACCAACACAGGTGTCAAACAGCGTGCCCCCTACGCTTTCGTAAATCAGGTTGATGCCGTCCGGATATTCTTTCTTGAGGACTGCCCGTACGTTTTCCGTACGGTAGTTGATGGCCCGGTCGCAACCCAGGGATTTGAGCAGCGCTGCTTTCTCGTCTGATCCACACGTGCCGATGACGTGGTTGCCCGCCAGTTTGGCAAGCTGGACGGCGTACTGGCCTGTGCCGCCTGCTGCGGCCGTCACCAATATGGTTTCCCCGGAACCCATGCCGCCCACCTCGTGCAAGGCAACCGATGCCGTCAGCCCACTTACGGCCAGGCTCAGGGCTTCGGGCGAGGCCACCGGAACCGGCAGGGCGCGGGTCGCCTTGGTGAGGTAATATTCCCGGTACCCCGCGCCGATGTCTGTTGTGACCACCGCATCGCCGAGCTTGAGGTGGTTGATGTCCTTACCTAGGGCAACCACTTCGCCTGCGGCTTCAAACCCCAAGTCCATCGGCAGGTTGGGGTTTGGAAAGTACCGTCCGGCAGTAAGGTTGACGTCGGAGGCATTGACCCCGGCAAAGCGGTTGCGGATCAGGACTTCGCGGGATCTGGGGGTGGGCATGGCCACCTCGACCTGCTTGGCCGCCGCCCGGAATTCGGTGGTGAGGAAGGTGGCAACCAGCTTACGGTAGGTCTTGGGCAAGGCAACATCCGGCATGGTATCTGTCTTTTAGGTAGAGGTCAGTACATCCTAAGTTACGTGTTAGAGCGGGCCTTCCGCCGGTAGCGCGCCAGGCCGTACCAACTGCCCTCGGGTTGACCAAACGCCTCAAATGCCGGCCACAGCGCTTGGGGCACGCCATCGCGTATGTGTGCCATGGCCCACTCCTGAAATATAGCGGCCCGTTCGGCATCTGTGCCCTGTTCCGAAAGTGACGTGCGGACGGTCTCAGCCCATAGCATCAGATTATCTTCCATGGCGTTTAAATGCCGTGTCACGCCTTCGGATGGGCCGAAATGCGTCAGGAAGAGGCGGTCTGGCTGCCATTTTCGGATCTGGTCCAGGCTCTGTTTCCAGGTGGGCACATTGATGTCCGGCGCAAATGAAATCATGCCGGTTCGAAGCTCTTTTTCAGAATCGCGATTTGCCCGGCATGGTAGAGGTTGTGTTGGATGGTGCCGTGGATGAGGGCATAAGCCGGAAAGGTGCTACCCGTTGGCGACTCGTCCAGGTCAATGGTCAGGTCGGCCAGGACGGCGGCCAGGGCCTCGTGGCTTTGTTTAAGGGCGTGGCAGGTACGCTGCCAGGCTTCGGGGCTGACTTCATATGACGACGGGAAGTTTTGGCTTTCGGAGGGGGAGTGGTTTTCCCCGAGAAGCCGCCGCCGTACGGTGATTTGCCAGGTTGTGATGTGCAGCACCAGGGCCCAGATGGTATGTACGTTGGGCAAGGGGCGGGCGGCAGCCTGTTCGGCTGTGATGTCGCTCAGGAGGGGCCACAAGGCGGGGCCGTGCCAAGCCTGGCCGTACATGGCACGATGAAACAGGTCCCGAATGCGTTCAATTTCAGTCATAGAGTTGATTTATTTCTTTGGCGTAACGTTTTTCGATGACGCGCCGTTTGAGTTTTAGGGTCGGTGTAAGTTCGCCCGTTTCGGTAGAAAAAGGGTGAGAAAGGAGATGAAATTTTTTGATACGCTGGACCGGCGCGAGGTCGGCATTGACGGCATTGAGATGTTGAAGCAGGGTTTGTTGAATCTTCGGATGCTGGGCTAAAGGCTCCGTACCGTTGGGATGTGCAGCAGCGAATGGGGCAGCGGTTTCAGGATTCAGGGTCATGACTGCTACCAGGTATTTGCGGCGGTCTCCGATGACCACGGCATCCTGTACCAGATCATGCGTCCGCAGGGCGGTTTCCAGGTTCCGTGGGGCGATGTTCTTGCCGCCAGCTGTGATGATTAATTCTTTTTTGCGACCCGTGAGGGTCAGGAACCCTTCGGCATCTATCGTGCCGACGTCCCCGGAGGACAGCCAGCCGTCGGTCAAGATGGCATCTGTAGCTTTGGGGTCTTTGTAGTAGCCCCTGAACACGTTCGGGCCGCGTACAAGGATTTCGCCATCGTCGGCAAGCCGGAGTTCGACGCCTTTGTAGGGGCGGCCCACGGTACCCAGCTTGGCTCCTTCATAGCCGTTCCAGGTGGTGGGGCCACAGTTTTCGGATTGCCCATAGGCTTCCCGAATCAAAATGTCGATGCTGGTGAAAAACACCAGGATGTCAAGATCAAGTGGTGCGGCACCGGAGAGGAAAAGCCGCGTGCGGTCCAGACCGAGGGCTTTCTTGATTTTGGAATAGACCAGCCGGTTGGCCAGTGCGTATTGGAGGTATAGATGAGGCAAGGGCCGTTTGGCTTGGCAGCGAAGGGTATTCACTTGCCGCCCAATGCGCATCGCCCAGGTCAACAACTTCAGCCTCGTACCTTCGGCTTCGCGCATTCGGGCCGAGAGCGCGGCGTGAAATTTTTCCCAGACGCGGGGTACGCCCAAAAACATATGCGGGCGCACTTCCTGCAAATTGGCAGGGAGTTGAGTGATCGATTCGGCATAATAGACCGTGTAGCCATAGGCCGCAGGCCCCAGGATGCTGAGCCCTCGTTCGGCAACGTGCGCAAGGGGCAAGTAGGAGAGGGTAATGGGGCGGGTGAGGCCAGGAGGGATCATCTCTCCCGCGATGAGTGCTGCCGTGGCCTGATTGCCATGGGTGAGCATCACCCCTTTGGGTGGCCCGGTGGTGCCCGAGGTATAAACCAACGCCCCCAGTTGGGCCGGTGTAATGCTTTGCAGCCGTTCCTGAAAGTCGGCCTCTGAGGCTGCACTACCCATTCCCAGAAACTGATACCAGGACATCACGAGCGGTGCATCCACATCCGGGGCACCCTGCATCAACACAACGTGTTCGAGGCGTGGCAAGGTATCCCAGATGGCATTGAGGGTTTCCCACTCCGTCTCGCCTTCGATCAATAGAACCTTGACTCCGGCATGGTCCAGAATGTATCGGATTTGTTTGGCTGAACTGGTTGGATAAATCCCGACCGGTACGCCACCGGCAGACATAGCCCCAAGGTCGAACAGTGTCCACTCCGGCCGGTTGTTGCCGAGGATGGCAACGCGGTCGCCAGGGATAATCCCAAGCGCCATCAAGGCCAGGGCTACATCACGGACTTCGGCGGTGTAGCTTTTCCAGGTCGTAGTGATCCATTGGCCGTCTTTTTTAACAGCATAGGCGGGCGCATGGGGGTGTTGGTGACCCCATTGCTTGAATTGGTACGGAATGGACTCGAAAGGCATGGCGCCATGCACAAATGCAGATGGGAGCAGCGCATAAGGTACACAACGACCATGAAATGACGCAACGACTATTTGGAGCGTGCGGGGTGCGACTCAGGTTCAAGGGAGGAGTCGCACGTCGCACTAAAATATGAGAACACGAAGCAAATTACCATCGGCACCACTGAAGAGATAGGCTCGGCCTGATCCGAGGGATCTTGAATCGAAGGACTCAAATCGTGTACCAATGACAATATCATTCACTTGATCCCCATTGACATCGCCGGCATTTGAGATGGCCCGGCTTTCGAGACTTTACCGAATTCGCCTCCTTGCTCTGGTGTTGGTGATACCAGAATAAAGGGTTGGGCCTGAAGTTGCGGCTGCACCAGCGCAACTTGAAGAAGAAATACGCTGAGCACCCATCTCGATACATACTGTCTACGCATCAGCTTGTCTCAAAAAAAGAAATGCGAGCCTATACCACAAGCGTATAGGCTCGCTTCGTCTAACAGACTTGCCGATGCTATTTCAGCAACACAACGCGCCGGATTTCTTGGAAATCCTCGCCCGCTACCCGGTAGAAATAGGTTCCGCTTGGTAGCCCAGATCCATCTATGGTGAAGCGGTACGTTTCTCTGGCATTCAAAATACCGCTATGCAGCATCCTAACTTGTCGGCCGGTAATGTCGTACATATCCACTTGAACATGCTCTTCCCGAGCCAAGCGAAGAGTAAACTGACTTTGAGGATTGAAGGGGTTCGGGTAAGCCTCACCAATTTCAATAGCACCTTCGACATCAGAATTTTCTTCACTTTCCAAACGCCCAATAAAGGACCCCTCTCCGGCAAGGCCATCAGAGAGACTGCTACATCCGTCTGCGAGCACCTGGTTGTTGTCATCGCTGACTTCACACCGTGCCCAAGCAAAATTCGGATTACGCGCTCCGTCGAGTACATTGAACGTGAGTACGAGTGACTCTTCATAGGTATCGGTGCGGACGACGCTGCCCCGATTAGCTTCCAAGAGCGCTACATTGACCGAGATTATACCCGGTAATGGGTGCGTAACCGTCGAACTGTAAAACGCGTTACGGGCTGCGCTGAAGGCATGGAATGTATAGTCTTGCTGTGCGCCTGGTCGGTAAGGAAAGGCAACGGCCCTCGGGTCATAACTAACCCACAAAGTCGAAGTACCGAGTGACAGGGCTTCTTCGGCCTTGAGTGAAAGCGCAAGCTCAATCTCGTCTCTGCCCAACTCGCGGGTTTGCAACTGGGCCTTGATCGGCGAACGGGTATGGCTGGCCACGGCTTTCATTGCCGGGGCCGATCCACCGCCCGTAGTTGAAGGTACTTGTGATGCCTGCCCATTGGAAGGGAGCCAAATCTGAAGGAAGTCAAAAGAGGTACCACTTCCATCCATATTGAAATCGCCGCTGTCATACAAGTTGCTTTGCCCGTTAATAGGTAGCCAATGTTGGAGGTAATCAAATGTGGTCACACTACCATTCGCGTTGCCATCGCCCCCCCAAAGGCCAAAGTGACCACCTCCAAGGTCACTCATTGATACAATATTTGGATCTCCTGGATAGGTTTGGGTAAGTCCTGTTGTAAAGTCATGGGTTGCTGACCCACTGCTAAAATCAACGGGTTGGGCACTCATGATGGCCAAGTGGTTTCGATGGCGTACTATGACATAGTAGTTTGACTGGAGTATGCTTCCGAACTCAACAGTACCCGATCCATTGTGGCGTGTGATCGTACCATCTTGTTTCAAGAAGGCTGCTTTCCGGGCCTGAATCGTAAGTGGAGGATTGGCAGGATCACCCGTTGCAAGCTCAACCAAGACCCAATCGACCGCATCCACCGGCACTGTGGCTGTTTCGTTGCCTGTATAGTTCCAAGGGGCTGCATCGTAAGGTTGTGCTGTAGGCACAAGCCCATTTGCTTGTAAGGCTGTGCTCATTTGCCCGCTACTATAGGGGCCCATGAGAAAAACATTCAGGTCAGCTGTAACGGGACCAACCGCAGCTTCAGTATAGGTGATTTCAAGCGTTGGTGGCGTCGATTGGCCACCGTGGTTCTTAGAATCCCATGAGAGTTCATCATCGTTTATGTTGGATGTTTTTCCGGCAACGATGAGACCTTTGTTATCAGTCGGCGAGGCAAGCCAAGATTCCACAGCTGATTGTCCATGATCATTGAGCGGAACTTCATAAATGCCGCCGGCAGTTGGTGCCAGAACACCCAGAGAGGTGCCATCTCGATCCCCAGGCCCCTTGGCCCCATATGTATCCCAGTCCTCTGTACTTGTCGCTTTTCTCCACGTGGCTACGGTCTCATCCCACGATTTTTTGAGGTTGTATATATCGTAGCCGGTTGTGTTGGTCGGGTTCGACACATCAATTTCTAGATATACTGATGTGACGGTACTACTGGCAATACTTGATACATCCCAGCGCATTAAAGCACTACGTTCAGTCTCAGCGAGGCCCGCAATCTTTACAGGGGCTGCTTGCGTAGCCAGAGCAAAGAGGTCGGGGCCAAATCCGAAGTTGGAGGTATTTGCCTCAGCACTGAGGTATGTATCGATGTTCGCCGGGACAGTGGTGCCGAGGTAATTCAACCCATTGTGCGTTAGTGTTCCTCCTGGACGAACGCGGAGCCGGCCGTCGGTTTGAATCACAAGGTTTCCTGTCACTGTAACCGTGACTCCAGGCTCCACACGGATCTCAGCATCCGGATCAATCGTCAAATTTGCAATAGTGAGGTTGGACTCAACTGTGAGAACGGACTCATTGGTAATGAGCGTTGTACCAGTCAAGGCAGCCGTTTCGGCTCCAATCCATGAATCTTCCCGAATCGTCGGACTCTGCCGATAATCAGGGTAGTAATCAAAATAGAATAGCGTGCCTGGACCTGTTCTGATATTATCAATGGCTCGCCAACTCGGTGTATTAAAGCCACTAGGCGCATTTGCATAGTCGGTAAAACCGTTGATATTAGGTCTTGTCCACGGTGTAATTTGGATTTTAGTACCTGGCCCGTACATGTCTCCTTGATAGGGACCAGTAAAAATGCTGCTTTGAAGCGTATTGTCGGCAGGCAATTCTTCATATGTATTACCACTTCTAATGCCGACCAATAGCCCCGTGGTCTGCAATCCTTCTTGTCCAATATTACCGCCAGATGTGAAATCACGTAGTTGGTCATAATAGCTCACGCGTTGCCGATTGGTCACATAAATGCTCCTGCCGGAGGAGTCATTATCTAGAAGGATGCGTCGACACGTATTCTGTGTGTAGAGATCATCTACGGATACAGCAAAAGCACTATTGGTGCTCAAGGTCGAACAACTTATCCATCCGGCACCGAGCAGGTCTCGCTCAAACGCTGAAATGGTCTCGTCACCTGCAAAATCGTTTGCCGCACCTGCCCCAGCCATTGCTGCGTATGCTATGGAATTACGCTGATCGGGGTCAGCAGGCACATCATTATCGGGGAAGGGTCTCCAGGATCGCAGATGTGCTGTACCTAAAATAGACGCTGTCCAGATGTCATGACCAAACTCGTGGCCGAACAATCTACCAAACCAAATTTCAGGAATCTGGTTGCCGGCGCGGTCATGAAAGATATATGAGCCTAACGTCCAGTTGACTTCTACGTCGTCATATACAAGCGTTGGACGAACTCCGCCGGGCCATCTTGTATCAAAAAGAGTAAAATTGGTCTCGCTCTCTAAGCTTGACACACCCGAGAAGGTTACATCTTCAGCTCGGCCTTCCGGGTTGTTTCGAACAATAATGAAAATATAGTCTATCACATTATTGGTAGGATCGTGGACATTATAATCGCTAAAATCAACACCATATGGATACATCGGAAGTGCAGGAAGAGTGTCGATTTTATCTAGTATTTCTTGGGTCAATACCCCATATCCACTATTTTGTGGATCGCCATTTTCAAATTCCCGATGATAATCCCACTCCGGGTTATCGGTAACAATCACATTAGGATAAATATCCCCGTAGATCGTGAGATTTCCAAGTGATTGGTCATGTAAGTACCGTGTCAGCGAGGCCTCGTGGAAAGGCCCTGTAGGTGAAGAAGAAAGGATATTATCAGCGTAATCAGGCGGCGTCGTCCTAGAAAGTGGCCAGTCTGGTTTACCAGTAGAGGTGTCATCTTGGAACCGAACGAAGACGGCAAGTGCCTTATAGGTTCCTGTAGGAGACAGGCCTGTAGAGGTAAACTCTTGCGAACCTGGACTCGGGTTGTGTCCACATCCTTCATTTGTTTGGGCGTGAACAAGATTGACAATGCGAATCAAGAGTAGAAAGCGAGCATGAACATGGCCGCAGCGAGCCGACCATAGACATGAACCATCAAGCCTTTGGTCGAACGCACTTTTGAGGCTACTTCAATGCCCGTTTTCTCATTGATCCAGTTGAATAAACTTTCTATCGGCTGTCGCACCCGACTCACTGCCGTTGATTCGAGTTTCTGATCAAAATACAAACGTTTCTGCCCCTTCTTTCGCTTGACGGGGGTATATAGCGTAACATTCTGTTCTTTCTTAAGTTGCTCTTTGAGCTTGTCGTCACTGTAGATCTTGTCAGCGAAGAGTTCGCAGTCTTGCAAATACCCAAACAAGGGCCGAGCAAAACTCAAGTCATTCTCTGAAGCTGCTGAAATATGCAGCACCTCTGGTAAGGGAATCGACTTGTTTTTCCGAGTGGCCAAGGCATGCACTTTGACACCATGATAATAGGTCTTCTTCGAGCTACAATAGCCCTTGTTGGCCACTTCACGGGCCACACGGGCACTACCGCTTCGACTGTTGTTTGCCAGCATCACCGGCATCGAATCCAAGATCTTGACCGATTCGACTAAGTGCTTACGCCCAGCTTGCCGGAGCATGGGTTCAATCAAGGCGTGAAAAACAGACCCGAGTGTGTTAACACGGTTTGCAAAAGCCTGATAACTCGGCAAGGCCGGAAACCAATCGAGTAGATGGTCCCGAGCGTAATCATGTATGGTTTTTATTTCTCTATGTTTACGCATAATGCCGAACAAGTAAAGCGTGATCGCTTCTTGGTCGCTGAACGCAGGCTTGTTGTTATTACTGAATCTCTGGGCGTGCACCCAAAGGCCGTCTTCAAGTTGATCAGAGACGAACAAAAACAGGTCAATAAGCTTATATTGCCAATCCATAGAGCGTCGATTTGGTGTTTTGAGTGAGGGTTTGAAGATTCACTCTTAACATCTCGGCGCTCTATCGGGTTCTCAACCCTTGATTCGCATTGACAGTAAAGCAAAGCGTAATTACAGTGACAAGTGCTGATATATATTTGACATTCATGAGATTACCTCATGGTGTTTTCATGGCTTGTATCGTTACATTCATCCCCCTGTTAGAAGTGAGATGAAAGAAATAAAGCCCGGCACTAAAACCACCGAGGTCAATTGCCAGTCGATGAGTGCCTATGGCTTGATGCCCAAGGTGTTGCTTTTTAATTTTTTGGCCTAACGTGTTAAAAACTGACAGACTTATTTCTTCTGAAGAATCTTTCTGATATGTAAGGGTAACTTGTCTTGAAAAGGGGTTGGGATAGACGCTGAGTGCTGAAACAGAAGGTGGTAGATTCTCTTCATTTGAGACGACAATGAGAGGTGCGCCATAGGTGAGTTCCCCTATTTTCACGTACTCCAGCCTTTCAGGGGAGGCAAAGCCTTCCGGCAACCGTTCCACCCGTCCGATGTCTGCGACCATCGTAATGACCCCTCCCAAAGAGTCAAAGACCTTGAATGCCGCCGCAGGGAACTGGTCTCTGCCAATGGTCACATTGGCATCATAGCCCCCAAAGACACCATACATCACTCGTATCCTATCACCACACTCAATACTCGAATTAAAGTCGGCATCTAGTCCACAAGGCACGAAGGACCACCACTCTTCCCCTATAGAACCATCAGGAAATCTCGAATGTCGCCTGACTTCGCCCAGCGAATCATATCGTATATAGGTTATTCTATCACTCCCAATTTCCAAATCAGAATGATAAAAGACCCGTCTGAAGATGAAGTAATCTTGGGAATTTAGAAGGGTGTCGCCCTCAATTTTCCAAGTAGCGAATTCATCTGGTTCAAACGGCTGATTGACAGTGCGGTAGTGCCACTCATTGCCGACTTCCATAGGGAAGTATCGGCTTGCGTCAAGGGTATCTTCAACAACCTGCCCAGCAACCTCACCAATATTAATTACTAGTACGCAAACAATTATCGACAGAATTTTAGCAAGTTTTTGGATCAACGGAATACTGGACAGCCGAATACTATGGCAGACAGAAAAAATTAGTATTCCTCTAACTGGACTGAACCCCTCATATTGCCCCCCAGCAGGTGTGGTGAAACTAAGTACCGGTACCAATAGCAGATTGAGCCCCTTCATTTTATTCTCCCTGAGTTAGCAGTACAACTGAAGTAATATTGATATTGACAGAAGAGAGTGGCGACTCATTCCCAATTGGCCAATAAGGCAACACTGGCTGTTTCTAGTCCGCATTGAGTAATTCCCATTTTGTGTTGGGTAAAGGATAGCCTTCTACAAACTGCACAAATGCCGGTAATACCTTGCAGGGGGTATCAGGGAAATGCTGTACAAGGTGTAGGAAAAATCCCTACAAAATGGAGCAGATCACATGTTTTCTAAACGCGTGTCAGCCTGGGCACAACTGAAATGTGGTCGAAATGCCGATCAGGATTTGCGGGCCAATAATATTTATGATGATGTAACCTCTCGATACCAAACATACCTCACCCTCTCTTGAGGTCTCCTATGCTGACTGGCTATATATACTTTATATCACAGCCAAAATTACAAGCGAAGTGTCGTGGTAAAATACGTCCTCTTCCGCATAGCGGCGCTTGCTGGCTACCCTACGTTTGCAATCGCAGCCTTCGATAGCGAATGCATAAAGCTTTTTCTGTTCGAGAAACGCTTTAAGCCGCCTTCTGTGCAACTCAGCATGCATACCGCTGTCCGCCGCGTATCGGCGGACAGCGGCGGTTAAGCTCATCGGAAATAGGTCGGTTTGCAGTACGGTTCTCCTCGGTTTGTTTTCAGATGGGCTGCTAGCCGTCTGCGGCCCAGAACAGTCCTGGCCGGTAGCTGGGCTATGACCAGCTCAGACCGGATGGGGAGGGAGTGGCCCCATCCGGTGGAGGTAATTGCGAACTGGGCCAGTTCGCTTGCTACCGACGGCGCATGGCCGATACCGCCGATGTACGGCGGTTAGCATAAACGGCCATGCACATTGCGGCTGATAGGGGCCGGTTCGCTGATTCAAGATCAGCCAGGCCCTTGAGCCGCGATGCCGATGTGGAATGGATGGGACCGACATCGGCATTTTGATATTTTTGGTGCGTGGTCAAGATGCGATGTTGAGCTTCTCTACCTTCCGCTCTTCTGTGCTCGATCTGACCCGTAGAAAGTAAGTCCCTGAAGGAAGGCCCCGGGCGTCAAGCCTGAGCGTAAGGGTCTCTCCTTCCTCTCCCCTGCCCCGGTACACCTGGCGCACTTGACGGCCCAGCAGGTCATAGAGCCCAACGACGAGCGACTGCATACGGGTAACTGGCCACTCTATCGGCGGGTATCCCCAATTCTGCGCACTCCGTCCTTCGGTAAAGTCGAGGTGACTTGGACTGTTGAGGTCGCCCATCAGACATGGCCGTGATCGGCTTGCCGGTAGCCTGGGAAAGCGTGGCCTCAGTACGTAGCGCATCTGGAACAGAACGACTGCCCGAACGAGTACAGAATCAAAAGGCTGGCTCCACCGACGAGGGGTTTATACAACACCGGCGGAAGTACAAACACGGTGGCCAACGCAAGCATCATCAACACGGCTACAGTTTGGCCGAAGCGGGAACGCGGTTCCGGTTTTTGACCAGCCCCCAGAAATGTCATTGCGGCCATGTAGAGGTAGCGCATGTATCCGATCAACAAGATAGGTGCCGGCAGGAGCCCCTGGCTGTAGGCTACGGCCGATAGGAGGCCTACATATAGCGCATCCGTCTCCATGTCCAGATAAGCCCCAAAGGTAGAGGTGGTCCGATACCGTCGGGCCAAATAGCCGTCCACACCATCAAGGCACACAATGCCCAGTGCCATCCCGGCGGTGAGTTCCATGGGCCAGATGGCATACCCGAAGCCGATGGCCAGCACCCCGGCCAGTCGGAGTGCAGAGATCCAATTGGCATAGCCGCCCCAGGGGTACAAGGTGCGCCAGTGGTCGGCATGCCAGATGATGTAGAGGATAAAGGATAGGAGGGCGAGTGCTGCTAAAGGCTCAGCCCGTTGCCCCCACCAGACCAACGGAGCCGTCGCCAGGAGCAGCCAGGCATGATACTGGGACCATGTCCGAATCCGCGTGTCCAGGTGTTCATTCATCGATGTCAAAACGTATGCCCTCCGGCCGATAAACCGGAGGGACCTGAGTGGGATCGCCATAGGATTGGATGAGTGCTTGCATCCACATGGAGTACAAGCCTTCATGCTTGAGGGGTGTTGCCGTGAGGTCGGGATGCAGACCTCGTGACAGGCCATATGTCTCAAAGGTGTGGATAAAGGTGGAATCTTGCCCGATCAGATGGATGGGGGTGGTGTAGGCATCGCCGGGATGCGTCAGAAGGGGAGGTTGATGGTCTCCGATGATGAAGTAGAGCGTGTGGGCATCCCCGGTCCGCAGGATGAAGTCGGTCAAAAAACGAAGTTGATAGTCGATAGCGCCGAAGTAGTTTTCGGGCGTGGCCTCGTGGAGCACATTCTCGGCGGCAAATCCTTTTGCATGGGGGGTGTTCAGGGTTTGCCAATCCTCGACGACCTCCGGCATGTAGGTCCAGGGGTAATGCGAGTTTTGGGTGATGTAAAAGAGCAGGTACGGTTGATCGTCTTTGGCACGGCGTTGCGCATGGGCTGCGTTCAGGGAATACTGATCAGGGGGCGAGGGGCCCCAGCCATACCCTGCGCCGGTAAAGTTCAGGTCGGCATGGTGCATCCAATGGTCGAGGTTATACAGGTTGGTGTAGGCGGCCCAGGGGATCTTGTTGATTTGTCGTTCCGGGAGCGCTGTGAGGCGGTAGTAGGTATAGCCCTGTGTTTTGAGGTAGTGGCCGAAGTCGGGGTAGGTCCGGTCCTGGTACTGGTTGAGCAGGAAGCGGTAGGTGCCCTGGTTATCGACGTGCAAGCCGAAGAGCACAGATGTATAGGCCAACCACGATTGCCCCCCGATAATCGGTGCTTTGCTGAGGGCAGAGGCTACATGCCACCCGTTTGGGGTCAGGAGGGTGTCCAGTGCCGTCAGAAGGTGGGTATAGGGTTCGCGGAGGGTTTCATGGGTCAGCAAGAGACTGCCGTACGACTCTACAAAAACCAGCACAATGTTCGGCTTATTCCTGAGCGGGTAGGCGGCATAGGCGTAGGTGGTATCGACGGTCTCGGGATTATAAGCAGCCATTGCCCGGGCCAATTCCTGCGAAGCCACCACATTTTTGTAGACTTTGATCCCCCCGGAACTCAGGGCCGCCGAGGGTAACGCCATACGTTTGTTGTACCAGAATACGCCAAGGCCCATCACCAAACACAACCCGAGGAAGACCATGCGGGAGGCCGGGTGCAGCCGGGGCCATTCAACCTGCACGATCCATCCCATCAGACGGTGTGCTCCATAGCTGATGCCGATCAGTAAGAGTACCGGCAAGAGGTATTGCCAGGCGTTCGACCAGGAAAACACATCCATCGCCAGCCGGGCCCCTTCCTGAATCAGCAGGTGGTCATTGTAGAGGACGGGCGGCATGGCGTAGATGTACCAGATGGTACTGTCATACACGTAATAGAGCAGCAACGCCACAAACACGCCCGTCAACAGCCATCGGAAGCCACGGCGTTTTCCAAATCCTGCCATTCCAAGCCCGACCAGGAGCGTCAATTCGAGGTTGAGCCGGAAGACATCGTAATTTTCCCGGCTGAATAGCTTTTTTAAGGTGGTCAGGATGCCCTCGGAGAACATCTCCAGCCGAGGAAAAAACGTACTGTGCTGGATATTGAGCAGGTAGAGGGGCAGGAAAAGCAAGAGGTTCAACCCCAGAAAGCCCAGCCAGAACTTCAGGTCTGTTCCGGCACCCGAGGCGGCGGAACGCGAAGCTGCATGCGATGAAGAGGGAAGCGAGGTCACGGCTGGCCGGCCGGTCGAGTGAAGGTGTAGAGGGTCCGGGTCCGAAACCGTTTGGGGGCGGAGAGGAACGCCTTGATTTGGGTATCGACCAGGGTCTGGGCCGGGAGCCATGCGGCGCGAGGTCCGGGTTGGAGAAAGAGGCGGAAGTGGCTCTGTTCCCCGAACATCAGCGAAACGTCCGTCCGGTGTACGTCCAGCCCGACCAGGGCCTGGCTACCCGGTTCAACATAAAGCCGGGCCTGGCGAAGTTTGGTACGGGCGCCGGGCAGGGCTTCGACATTGAGTACCTGTACTGCCTGGCCGAACAGGGTGCTGTCTGGCAAGCGGCTAAACCGATACCCCTCACGTCCTCTGGGGGTTAGGTACGTTGGTTCTTCGGGCAACATGTAGGCCCCCAGAGCGGTCGTATCCTCCTGTGCGGCATCCAGACTGAAGCCGTCCGGCAACGCGCCACTGCTGTTTTCGGCGGTAATTTCCAGGGTGCGTGCCTGGGGGGATCCGGCAAAGAGAATCGTGCGGGTTTGTACGGCAGCCGGGTCATCGGCTGCTTCAAAATAGGCGGTTTGCCGGGTGCGCCGGTAGGTGTACTCAGGGAGCTGTGCAAAAGCACGCCGAAGGAGAGTACGGTCGAGGTTGGCAAGCAAGGTGATCAGGGAGTCTTGGGCCTGATCTGGCAACCCGGCTGCTTGCTTGGGGGCGGGGGTCCCACATCCCAGACCGAAGAGGGCGAGGGTACAGAGAAAAACGACACACAATCGCGGGATGGACATACAGACTTGGATAGGCTGTGTGAAAAATGGTTGGGGCACACACACAACTTGAGGATTTAACTATCTTGCGGCTCCTGAATATAAACATACATGGCAGTGCAATATCCAAATGTACCGTCGTGAAAGTATTGCGTATTGCGTAAGGAAAACCTCACCTACGCAATACGCAATACGCATTACGTACTCCCATGCCCTACGAAGCTGAAGGCGAAGCTGCTGTTGAGGCGGCCCTGCGTGCGGGCGCATTTATCCGGTCGAAAGTGGGCCAGCTCGGCGACCGTGCCATTCGAGAAAAAGGCACCCACGATCTCGTTACCGTCGTGGATGAAGAATCCCAGCAACGTATTCTGAGCTTACTGACCGAGGCTTTTCCCGCGTATGGTCGATTGGCCGAAGAGGGCGATACCGACGTCACCACCGATAGCGGATACCGCTGGATTATTGATCCGGTTGACGGTACCACCAACTTCATCCACGGGTTGCCGCCCTTTGCCGTGAGCATTGCGTTACAGAAAGATGATGAGATCGTCGTCGGGGTTGTCTATGAAGTCGGGCGAAACGAGTTGTTTCATGCCACACGGGGTAGCGGACTGTTCCTGAACGGTCGGCGGTGCAAGGTGAGTACAGAGGCGGACATCTACCGAAGCCTCGTCACCACCGGCTTTCCGTTCCGGGACCATACCTACACATACGTCGATGCCTACCTGGACGTTTTGCGTACCTTTATGAAAACCTGCCAGGGGGTACGCCGCCCCGGTTCTGCTGCTGCGGACCTGGCCTACGTCGCCTGTGGCCGGTGCGATGGGTTCTTCGAGATTGGGCTTTCGCCGTGGGATATTGCTGCGGGTTGGTTGCTGGTCGAAGAAGGCGGTGGGCGCGTCTCCAATTTCAGCGGCACCACCGACGATTTTCTGTTTGGCCGTCAGTTCCTGGCCTCCAACGGCATCTTGCACGATCCCCTTCAAGCGATGGTGCAACCCTTGCGCGATGTCCTGGCTGAAGTGCCTTCCGTTCTTCCCTCCTAACCCACATCTGATTCTCATGCCTGATTTGCTTCAAGGAAAACGCGGCGTCATTTTTGGCGCGATGGTCGAAAGCAGCATCGCCTGGGCCGTCGCCGAAGCCGCCTACCGGGAAGGCGCACAATTTGTACTGTCCAATGCACCCGTGACCCAACGGTTCGGCAAATTGGAAGAACTCTCTGCCCAAACCGGAAATGCCCCCGTCATCTACGCGGATGCCACCGATGACGAAAGCCTCCAGTCCCTGTTCGAGCAAGCCAAAGAACACTTCGGCGGGCCGATTGATTTTATCGTACACTCTATCGGAATGGGGATGAACGTGCGCAAAAAGCGGGCCTATGAGAACCTGAGGTACGACTGGTACCAACGCACGCTGGACGTCTCTGCCGTTAGCTTGCACCGCGTCGTGACGGCGGCTCTTGAAACCGATGCCCTGAACAACGGCGGGTCCATTGTTGCCATGAGCTACATCGGTGCCCAACGGATCTTCTCGGAGTACTCGGAAATGGGAGATGCCAAGGCGCTGCTGGAATCCATCGTCCGGTCCTATGGCTACCGCTTGGGCAAACGCAAGATTCGGATCAATGCCATCTCCCAAAGCCCTACCAAAACCACAGCCGGGAAAGGCATTACCGGGTTCGATGCCATGTTTGCGTTCGCCGAAAAAATGTCACCCCTCGGCAATGCCGATGCTGCCAGTTGCGCCGATTATACCGTTACCCTCCTCAGCGACCTGACGCGCATGGTCACGATGCAAACCCTGTACCACGACGGCGGATTTAATGCAATGGGCATCTCGGATCAAACCATTGAAGCACTTGGGGCCGCATTCGGGCAACAAGACGGCTAAACCTGTACCTGGAGCCCTGTTCAAATGGCTGGGGGTGCTGGTCCTCGCCTGGTGTTGGGGGTGCCGGGACGCACCGCCACCCGTACAACCCGGCGTGGATGTGCAGCACTACAGGCTGCACCTGCGCCTGGACCCCGCTACCTGGCACCTCAACGGCCACGCGCATATTCGTCTTACCCGCCCGGATTCCCTGGACACCATCCGGCTGCACCTGGCCGATTTAACCGTAGACTCGATGTGGGTCGACGGGCAGCTCGTTCGTTTTCAACACGCGGGCGTGCATCTGTACCTGCCGCTTTGCACGCAGGCCACGTCAACGGAAATTGACATCTGGTACCACGGCATCCCTGCGCGTGGGCTCCATACCGAAACCGTCTACGGCGAGCCGGTAGTCTTTACGGACACCTGGCCGGAGGATACCCGGGGGTGGATGCCTGCCGTGGATCATCCCTCGGACCCGGCAGCCTTTTCCTTCACGCTGGAGGTACCCGTTGGGTATGAGGCCGTCGCCAATGGCCGGCTTCAGGCACAGGATACCCTGGGCGCCAGCGTCCGAACGATGTGGCATCTGGAAGCACCCGCGCCGACCTATGCCTTTGCCTTTGCGGTATCGGATTTTGAGGTGCGGCATACCACCCTTGCTGACACGTTGCCCATCCAGTACTACCTGTTGCCCCCCGATGTCCACCAGGCCCGGCGGTTGCACCGCGTGCCGGGGGCCCTGGCCTATTTCTCTGCGTTGACCGCCCCTTATCCGTATACAAACTTTGCGATCGTGCAGGTGCCAATCCACAATGCCGGTATGGAAAATGCCGCGCTCCCGTTTCTCAATACCGATCTGTTTCGCACGGGTGCTGATCTGGAACAGGTAGCCGTCCATGAGGCCGCACACCAATGGTTTGGTAACCGCGTGGTGTTGCAGGATTGGCGTGACCTCTGGCTTTCCGAAGGTATGGCCACCTACCTGACCTTGCTCTTTTATGGGGAGATGGACGGCGTAGAGGCTATACGGCAGCGTAAGGTGGACCTGGTCCGGCAAGCCTTTCAGGTCAATGCAACCGGCACAACACTGGTGGCCGATGCTGCGCCCGATCCGGGTGCCCGGCTCACTTGGGTGCCGTACCTCAAGGGGGCAGCCGTGCTGCATCTGTTGCACTTGAAGATGGGCGATGCCGCGTTCTTTGAGGCGTTGCGAGCATTGTATGATCGTTTTTCCGGTCGGCCCATGTCTACTGAAGCCGCACAGGCCGTCTTCGAAGAGACCTCAGGTTTGGATTTGGATGCCCTGTTTGCCTATTGGGTATATGGGTGGGGGGTACCCACCCTGGACGTGCAGTGGGTGGCAGAGACGCGGACGTTACAGTGGACGGTTCGAGGGGATGCCGGTACGCTGGACGCGGTGCCGTTCGAATTGTGCCTCAACCAGGGTGGACGTACGCGTTATGTATTGGCAGAAGATGGGCAGGCCGCATTCGCAGATTGGGGACCGGGGAGGCCTCGCGTGCAGCCCGTAGGCGTTTTATTGGAAGTTGAGCAAAAATAAGGCACCACAAAGCGCCTTGATTTTTTATGTTAAATCTTTCCGAATTGATACGGAGCCCTGTTTATGTGCTGCGAATGTAAAGACACCAGGCCGTCGGTTGTTTGGTCACGGCTTGGAACGTGCCTATATTCCCGAAGCGGAAGCATATACCGATCCAGCGTACCCGTAGTATGAATTTGATCCATGCCGCTCAAAAGCGTTTGGCATTGACGGCTGCCGAGTTGTTCCACCCGGCGCCCGGTCCACACCACACCCACTGATCCCCCGGTATTTATTTCTTCTTCGCCCTGCCATGACCTACGTCAGTTCTCCCCCATCCATTCTTACCGCATCGGCTCCAATGAAGCTTTCTCATTTTATCTATGAATACCCGGAGGAACTCATTGCCCGGTACCCGGCTACCCCGCGTGACACGGCCCGGATGATGGTCTTGAATCGGAAAACCCAGACCATTGAGCACCGCACCATTGCCGATTTGCCTGAGTACTTTGAAGCAGGCGATGTAATGGTCGTCAATGACACAAAGGTGTTTCCGGCCCGGTTACACGGGCACAAGGAAAAGACGGGAGCCAACATCGAAGTCTTTTTGCTTCGGGAATTGAACCAGGAAACCCGCCTCTGGGATGTGATCGTCGAACCAGCCCGCAAGATTCGCATCGGCAACAAGCTGTACTTCAAAAACGGACTTGTGGCGGAAGTGATCGACAATACCACCTCGCGGGGCCGAACCATCCGGTTTCTCTTCGATGGCAACAATGAAGAACTCTACGATGCCATAGATGAAATCGGCGAAACGCCCATCCCCCCTTATATCAAGCGGGAGGTTGAGGAATTGGACCGGGATCGGTACCAGACGATTTTTGCTCGGGAACGCGGTGCGGTAGCTGCGCCAACCGCTGGCCTCCACTTTACGCCCCGCTTGAAACGTAGCTTGTCTGACAAAGGCGTAGACATCGTACCAATCACACTTCATATAGGGCTCGGTACCTTCCGCCCGGTTGAGGTTGAAGACCTCACCAAGCACCGGATGGATTCTGAAAATTACCACATCAGCCACGAGGCGGCCCGGAACGTGAACCGGGCCCTGTCGTCAGGGCGGAACAACGTCACGATGGTTGGCACGACGGTCGTGCGGGCCGTGGAGTCCAGCATTTCGGCAGCCGGTATGCTCAAGGCAGCTTCGGGGTGGACGGATAAGTTCATCTACCCGGTCTATGAGTTTCGGATTACCCAACGGCTCCTCACCAACTTCCACATGCCCAAGTCAACCCTGTTGATGTTGGTGGCGGCGTTTTCTGATCGGGACTTTCTCCTGCACGCCTACGAAGAGGCCATCAAGGAAGAATACAGGCTGTTCTCGTTCGGTGATGCGATGTTGGTCATATAAGCAGTGCGCAGGAACGTTGCCGTCATCATTCCGGCTGCGGGCCGGGGCTTGCGCCTGGGAGGTACACGTAAGCAGTTTCGCCTGTTGGGCGGCAAACCCCTGCTGGTCCAAACCCTACTGGTTTTTGACCGCCATCCTGAGGTTCGCCACCTCGTTGTGGTCTGTCCGGCCGATGCCGTGGAAGCCATGCGCACCCATTTACCGGACTACGATCTGCAAACGCCCTTTCAGGTGGTCGCCGGTGGAGCAACCCGGCAAGCGTCCGTCGGGAAAGGATTGGAAGCCCTCCCCCAAAACGTAGCTGTGGTGTTGGTCCATGACGGCGTCCGGCCATTCGTGGAGCCAACTCAGGTGCAAGCGGTCATTGACGAAGCCCGAACCCATGGCGGGGCAGCGTTGGCCGTGCCGGTGACCGATACCCTTCGGCTGGGTACGGATGGGGTTTTTAGAGAGACGGTGCCCCGAGAGGGACTGTACCGGATGCAAACGCCCCAGGGCTTTCGGGTGGATTGGTTGCGCAGGGCACATGACGCGGCACGGCGCAAAGGCCGGGTCGGGACGGATGAGGTGGCGCTTGTTGAGCAGGTTGGGTATTCAGTACGAATGGTCCCCGGTAGTGCACGAAACATCAAGATTACAACGGCAGCAGATTGGGCTGTAGCCCAGGTGTTATGGTCTGAACCCCAAACCCCCAAAACATGACGCGGGTCGGATTAGGATATGACGTACACCGGCTGGTTGAGGGACGGCCCCTCATTCTGGGCGGGGTCAATGTACCGCACGAGACAGGTCTGGCCGGCCACTCGGATGCCGACGTCCTGCTACACGCCATCGCCGATGCCCTGTTGGGTGCTGCTGCCCTGGGAGACATCGGCGCGCACTTCCCGGATACGGACGAAAAGTGGAAGGGGGCCGACAGTGCGATGCTACTGGCCGAAGTGGCCCAACGAGTACGGGCCGAGGGATTTGAGATCGTCAACATCGACAGCACCATTGCCATGCAGCGGCCCAAACTTCGGCCCTACATCGACCCCATGCGGCACCGCATTGCCGAGGTGTTACAGATAGACATAACGCAGGTTTCGGTAAAGGCCACCACCACGGAACGCCTTGGTTTTGTAGGGCAAGAAGCGGGTGTGGCAGCCTATGCCATTTGTGCATTAACAACCGGTTAGCCCGACACACCTTCTCGGCCAAACCATACGTCGTGTCAGGGACGAATATTCACGCAACACACAGCACGCATTCCGGTTCAAGCAACCCGATTAAATATTTGCACATCCCATGGTCGAACTGTTTTCGGACTTTTTCAACTGGCTGGCGGCGTTACCGCCGGTTTGGATGTACGTGATGCTGTTTGTCATTGCGTATGGGGAGAACGTCATGCCCCCTATTCCGGGGGATATGGTGATTGTGTTCGGGGGGTACATGGCGGCCCGTGGCGTACTGAGTTTTTCGTTGGTGGTGCTGTTGTGTGTGCTGGGGGGAGCCCTCGGGTTCATGAGCATGTTTTATCCCGGATGGCGAGCCGGTAATGCTGCTGTAGATCCAAAGCGTATGCGGTGGTTGCCCAAGGCTCAGGTGCAGAAGGCTCGGGTCTGGTTGCAGAAGTATGGGTATGGCCTCATTGCCGCCAATCGGTTTCTGGCCGGGATGCGGTCGGTGATTGCGCTGAGTGCCGGGATTGCCCGGATGCGCCCCTGGCCGGTCTGTTTCTACGCGACGTTAAGCGCGACGGTATGGACGGTACTCATTGCCTATCTCGGGTATATGGTTGGGGATAACTGGCAAATCATCGGCGAATGGCTTCGCCTCTATGGCCGGATCACGTTCTGGATCATGGCCGCCAGCCTGGCTGTTTACTGGACCTGGCGCTGGAACCAACCTCGTAAAACCGAATCCGAGGCCAACACCCAGCCCCAGGATCGCACCGTCAACACCCCCTGACGATGTTTGGTTCTTCTTATTTTCTTTGCTAAGAATCGGTGGGACTGGTTGACAATCGAATCACGATTTGGCTAAATTAGAAGTCTTGCCCCTTTTGGAGGGGTTAAGCCAAGCTGGCGTAGCTCAGTTGGTAGAGCAGCTGATTTGTAATCAGCAGGTCGGGGGTTCGAGTCCCTCCGCCAGCTCTTCAGACTTCAGAGTCAAGCCGAAACGACTGGGCAGGTACCGAAGCGGTCAAACGGGGCAGACTGTAAATCTGCTGGCTATGCCTTCGGAGGTTCGAATCCTTCCCTGCCCACTGCTTGTTTGCGGGAGTAGCTCAGTTGGTAGAGCATCAGCCTTCCAAGCTGAGGGTCGCGAGTTCGAGTCTCGTCTCCCGCTCTCTCGGGCACCAGGGCACGGCTTGCCGTAACTCATGTGCCCAAGGAGGCCGCCTTAGCTCAGTGGTAGAGCACTTCCATGGTAAGGAAGGGGTCATCGGTTCAAATCCGATAGGCGGCTCTTGGCCTTCCTGAAGCGGGTTGGCCGGACCTTATTCATCGGTCCAAACGGCGTAGGCACACGCCCTGGCTAATATCCGTTCTTTGACCTTTGCACAGCAAAATCAAAGAACCATTATAATTACTCACCTGTTTTCGTTTTTGCATTGTAAACATCATGGCAAAAGAGAAATTTGAACGCACAAAGCCGCACGTCAACGTCGGCACGATCGGCCACGTTGACCACGGCAAGACCACACTGACGGCGGCCATCACTTCGGTGCTGGCCAAGCGCTCGGGTTCGGGCGACGTCCGCACCTTCGACTCAATCGACAACGCACCCGAAGAACGCGAACGCGGTATCACCATCGCCACGGCACACGTCGAGTACGAGACCGACAAGCGCCACTACGCCCACGTCGACTGCCCCGGCCACGCCGACTATGTCAAGAACATGGTCACCGGCGCTGCCCAGATGGACGGCGCTATCCTCGTCGTGGCCGCTACCGACGGCCCGATGCCGCAAACGCGCGAGCACATCCTGCTGGCCCGTCAGGTGGGGGTGCCCTACCTCGTCGTGTTCATGAACAAAGTCGACCTCGTCGATGATGAAGAACTGCTGGAGCTCGTCGAGATGGAAGTGCGTGAACTGCTTGAGCAGTACGAATTTCCCGGTGACGACATTCCGGTCATTCAAGGCTCGGCCCTGGGAGCGCTCAACGGCGAATCGGCCTGGGAAGAGAAAGTCATTGAGTTGATGGATGCCGTTGACTCCTACATTCCGACCCCTGAGCGCGATGTGGAGAAGCCGTTTCTGATGCCGATTGAAGACGTGTTCTCCATCACGGGTCGGGGTACGGTCGTCACCGGCCGTATCGAGCGTGGCTTGGTCAAGGTGGGCGAGTCGGTAGACATCATCGGGATGCAGGAGGAGAAGATATCGACGACGTGTACGGGTGTAGAGATGTTCCGCAAGCTGTTGGATCAAGGTCAGGCCGGCGACAATGTGGGTTTGCTGGTTCGAGGTGTGGACAAGAAAGCCGTAGAGCGTGGCATGGTGGTCATCAAGCCGGGCAGTGTGACACCGCACAAGGAGTTTGAGTGTGAGGTCTACGTCTTGTCGAAGGAAGAGGGTGGTCGTCACACGCCGTTTTTCAAGGGGTATCGTCCACAGTTTTACTTCCGTACGACGGACGTGACGGGCGATATCGAGTTGCCCTCGGGTGTAGAGATGGTGATGCCTGGGGACAACACGCAGTTCAAGGTGAAGTTGATCGTACCGGTAGCGATGGAGCAGGGGCTTCGTTTTGCCATCCGAGAGGGTGGTCGGACGGTGGGTGCCGGTGTGGTAGCCAAGATCCTCGACTAAGAAAAGGGTTCTACGTTCTACGTGCGACGTTCTACGTTAATTCGACCGGACGTCCACGTAGAACATAGAACGTAGAACGTACACATACGGGAGTAGCTCAATTGGTAGAGCGACGGTCTCCAAAACCGTAGGTTGCGGGTTCAAGTCCTGCCTCCCGTGCCATAAAAATTAAGCACAACCCTATTGTTATGAGTAAAATCGTATCCTACATACAGGAAGTAAACAAGGAAACCCGGAAGGTGAGTTGGCCCTCTCGCAAAGAGTTGATCGACAACACGGCCCTTACCCTTTTTGCGTCCCTCTTTGTGGCCTTGGTCATCTTCGGTGAGGATCAAATCATCAGCCGCATCCTTCAGTTTATCTATGCCCTGTTGTAATCCATCGGGCACAACAAGGGTTGGAGCAATGTCATGGCACTAAAGAAACCCCAGGTTCGGAAATGGTATGTACTGCGTACCCTCTCCGGCCACGAGAAAAAAGTAAAGCAATACCTGGAAAGTGAAGTCGAACGCCTGGGTATGGAAGACCGGCTCTCGCAGATCCTGATTCCTACCGAAACGGTTTTCGAGATGCGAAAGGGCAAGAAGCGGACCCGCGAAAAGACCTTTTTCCCCGGCTACATCCTCGTGGAAGCCCTCCTGGATAACGACCTGACCCACGTCGTGACGGGCCTGCCTTCGGTCATCGGGTTTCTTTCTGCGGGCAAAGAGCCGGTCGCATTGCGTCCGGATGAAGTCAACCGCATCCTGGGGCGCATGGACGAAGCCCGGGAAGCCGGGGAACAACCGGAAATCCCCTTCAACATGGGCGACCGCGTCAAGGTCATCGACGGGCCGTTCAACAACTTCTCCGGGGCCATCGAAGAAGTCTACCCTGACAAAATGAAGGTCAAGGTGATGGTGTCCATCTTTGGGCGTAAAACGCCGCTTGAACTGGACTACCTGCAGGTGGAACGCGAAGAGTAAATCCGACGCACCCCTAACGCATCGGAACCATTATTCGATACGTCGATAGAACCCAGTCTGCAAAAAATTAACCCAAACCCAGCGCGGGAGCATCATGGGGCCTGAAGCCCGGCATGATGCGTTTGCACCGCGAATACGTTATGGCAAAAAAGATAGACGGCTTCATTAAGCTGCAAATCAAAGCCGGTCAGGCCAACCCCGCCCCTCCTATTGGCCCGGCCCTCGGCCAGCACGGTGTGAATATCATGGAGTTCTGCAAGCAATTCAACGCGGTCACGCAAGACCGTATGGGCTTGATTCTTCCGGTGGTGATCACCGTCTTTGCCGACAAATCCTTCAATTTCATCGTCAAGAGTCCACCCGCCGCCGTTTTGCTGAAAAAAGCGGCAGGCCTGGACAAGGGCAGCCCCGACTCGCTCCGCCAGAAAATTGGCACCGTGACGTGGCAACAATGCCGGGACATCGCCGAGCAAAAGATGAAAGACCTCAACGCTTTTGACCTGGATCAGGGTGCGGCTATGATTGCCGGTACCGCCCGGTCTATGGGGTTGGAAGTCGAAGGTCGGCCCGGTGCAGAAGCCTAACCCGTGGTCACGCACGGCCCGAAACGCCAAAACCACATGCGGGAGCCTGTATCCATCAGGCGCTTGAACCGCAAAACCCCAAACACCCATGTCCAAAAAGAAAGGAAAGCGCTATCGGCGGGCACAGGAAATGTTGGCTGAAGCCACACTTCCCTGCACCCTGGCCGAAGCGGCCACGCTGGTCAAAAAGGTCTCGATGGCCAAATTTGACGAGTCGATTGACATCGACGTGCGCCTGGGCGTCGATCCCCGTCGTGCCGATCAAATGGTCCGGGGCACCGTTGCCCTTCCCCACGGCACCGGCAAGGAAATCCGTGTGCTGGTACTGACCGACGAAGGCCAGCAAGCCGCTGCCAAAGAAGCCGGCGCCGACCACGTCGGCCTTGACGATTACGTCGAGAAAATTCAGGGTGGCTGGACCGATGTTGACGTCGTGATCGCGACGCCAAACGTGATGAGTAAGGTCGGTCGGCTGGGCCGCGTCCTCGGTCCACGCGGCTTGATGCCGAACCCCAAAAGCGGCACTGTGACCAAAGATGTTGCCGCCGCTGTAAAGGCCGTTAAGGCCGGTAAGATTGACTTCCGGGTAGACAAGTTCGGAAACATCCATACGGCTATTGCACGGGCTTCCTTTACGCCTGAGCAAATCCTGGAAAATGTCGAAACCTTTATGCGGGAAATTTTACGCCTGCGCCCGGCAGCCGCAAAAGGCCAATATGTGCGCTCCGTCTCGCTGGCCCCGACCATGGGGCCTGCCGTACCTGTGGATCACCTCGCTGCGGTGTCCTCGCTGCGCTAACCTGCCTTTTGCCCCTAGACTTTAAGCGATCATGAATAAAGCACAGAAAACGGCGGCCGTCGAAGCGATTACCAAACGCCTGGAAGACGCCTCTGCCGTATACCTGACCGACTATTCGGGTTTGACCGTTGAGCAAACCAACCAACTGCGCGGTGCATTTCGTAGTGCCGGTGTAGACTATAAGGTGCTCAAAAACACCATGGTCCGCCTGGCCATGGAAAAACTGGGCGGTTTCGACGGCCTGTTCGACCATCTGCATGGTCCCACGGCGGTGGCTTTCTCCGAAGACCCGTCTGCACCGGCCCGTGTCATCAAAAAATACCTCAAGGACAGCAAGCTCGAAAAGCCTGCGTTCAAAGCGGCTTCAATCGAAGGAGAAATTTTTGACTCCCTGGAAGCCCTTGCGGCACTGAAGTCCAAAGAGGAACTCATTGGCGATATCATCGGCCTGTTGATGGCTCCGGTCACCAACATCATGGGCAGCCTGCAAGCACCGGGCTCCAATCTGGTCGGTGCCCTGAAGACCCTCGCCGAGCGCGAAGAAAGTTAATCCGTACCCTCGCGGTACATCCTCCTTAATATGCAGGGCAGCCTTCGGGCTATGACCCCTGCCGGAACCTAAACCCAATACACATGGCAGACCTTAAAGCCCTGGCCGAACAACTCGTCGGCCTGACCATCAAAGAAGCCAACGACCTCGCCCAGATCCTGGAAGACGAATACGGCATCAAGCCCGCTGCAGCAGCAGTCGCTGTTGCTGGCCCCGCCGCCGGTGGGGGTGATGGCGAAGCCGCTGAAGAGAAAACCGAATTTGACGTCGTGCTCAAGAACTTTGGCGCGAAGAAAATCGGTGTGATCAAAGAAGTACGTGCCATCACGGGTCTTGGCCTCAAAGAAGCCAAAGACCTCGTTGAAGGCACCCCGAGCAAGGTCAAGGAAGGGATTCCGAAAGACCAAGCCGAGGAAATCAAAAAGAAACTCGAAGAAGCCGGGGCCGAAGTCGAACTCGCCTAACCCGCTCGTTTCTTTTGCAACACCCGGATCGCAGAGCCGGCTTGCTCGGTGGAGTTTATGCTCCGACGAGGAGCCGGCTTTCGCTGCTTCCATCCTGCACACCCACCCGCAGAACGTGTTCAGTCCCGTTGATACGTCCCTGTATCAGGTGGAACATGATGTGTGATGGCTCGTGTAAGAAAGGCTATACGTTTCGGGTACAGCAATGCCGCATTCCTTGGTAGGTAAGCAATCTCTTTGGCCTCCCTCTGCACGCGCCGAGGCGCGCCCTGTAATACACGACCCCTGTGCACCATAAACAGGTAAGGTAAGATATGTCAAGATCGAACGGCCTGTCCACCGACAGTCGTCTCTCATTCGCACGCATTCGTCCAGTACAAGAATATCCTGATTTCCTGGACATACAGGTTCAGTCGTTCGTTGAATTTATGCAGACGGACAGCCCTGTGGACGAGCGCGACGATGTAGGCTTGAACTCGGTTTTCCTGGAGCATTTTCCGATCCAGGACAGCCGGGAACGGTACATGCTCGAATTCATCAACTACACCCTGGACCCCCCCAAGCATACGGTCGATGAGTGTATTGCGCAAGGACTGACCTATTCGGTTCCCCTGAAAGCACGGTTGCGGTTGTCCAGTCAGGAAGACGAGGACGAGGACGAGCCGGAAGAAGCCATTGAGCAGGATGTCTACCTCGGCAACCTCCCCTTCATGACCGAGCGTGGCTCGTTCATTATCAACGGGGCCGAGCGCGTCATCGTTACCCAGTTGCACCGGAGCCCCGGTGTCTTCTTCGGGCAATCCGTGCACCCCAACGGCACCTTGCTGTATTCGGCACGGGTGATTCCATTCCGGGGATCCTGGATCGAGTTCTCGACCGACGTGCGGAACATGATGTGGGCCTATATTGACCGGAAGAAAAAACTCCCCGTCACGACCCTGTTGCGCGCCCTCGGCTACTCCAGCGATGCCGACATCCTGAACCTGTTTGGCCTGGCCGAACTGGTTAAGCTGAAAAGCAAAAGCGCCTTTACCAAGTCGCTCGTCGGCCGGAAGCTGGCCGCCAACGTGACGGTGGAGCGGGTCGAAGAAGTGATCGATGAGGACACGGGTGAGGTATTGGGTGAGCACCGGGAACGGGATCTGATTTTCCCGGCGACCCACAAATTCGTCGAGAAAGACTACGATAAACTTGCCGAGATTGGCATCACGGAACTGTACCTCGCCAAAGAATCCAAAGAAGGCGAAGACGATAGTGACCGGACGACCCTGCTCAGCACGCTCAAGAAAGACCCGGCCCACAACGAAGAGGAAGCCCTGGCTTACCTCTACCTTCAGTTGCGGGGCACCGAATCCCCGGATCTAGACACGGCACGGGGGATGTTGAAGCGGCTGTTCTTCAGCGAAAAACGGTACGATCTCGGCGAAGTCGGGCGCTACCGCATCAACAAACGGCTACGGATGGACTCGGATCCGGGGTTGCTTACGCTGTCTCGCGAGGATATCGTCGCCATTATTCAGGAGCTTGTACGGCTCAAGAACGGACAATCGTCCGTCGATGACATTGACCACCTCGGCAACCGGCGCGTCCGAACCGTTGGCGAACAGCTTGCCGCCCAGTTCTCGCTCGGTCTGGCCCGTATGGCCCGGACCATCAAGGAGCGCATGAACCTCCGCGATGCCAACAAGCTGACCCCCCACGACCTGGTCAATGCCCGGACCATTTCGAGCGTGATCAACACCTTCTTCGGGACCAATCAGCTCAGCCAGTTTATGGATCAAACCAATCCGCTGTCTGAACTGACTCACAAACGGCGCATGTCCGCGCTGGGGCCGGGTGGCCTCACGCGGGAACGGGCCGGGTTCGAAGTTCGGGATGTCCACTACACCCACTACGGTCGGCTTTGCCCCATCGAAACGCCTGAAGGGCCAAACATCGGGCTGATTTCATCCCTTTGTGTACACGCCAAGGTGAACGCGTTTGGGTTTATCGAAACGCCGTACCGCGTAGTAAAGAAAGGGGTGGTCACCAAAGAGATTCAATACCTCTCTGCGGAAGAGGAAGACCAGGCCATCATCGCTCAGGCCAACGCGCCCATCAATGAAAAGGGGCGCTTTATCAATCCGTCTGTAAAGTGCCGGAATCAGGGCGACTTCGTTGTTGAAACGCCTGGGCAGATCCAGTATATGGATGTGGCCCCTAACCAGATTGTATCCCCTGCGGCCAGTCTCATTCCGTTCCTGGAACACGATGATGCCAACCGGGCCTTGATGGGATCGAACATGCAGCGCCAAGCGGTGCCGTTGTTGTGTCCTGAAGCCCCGCTGGTGGGCACCGGCCTGGAAGGCCGTGTTGCGCGCGACTCCCGTGCCCTCATCGTAGCTGAAGGGCCTGGTGTGGTCGAAGCCGTGGATGCTACCCAAATCACCATCCGGTACGACCAGAGTGAGAAGGATGCCCTCGTCTCTTTCGGTGAACCCCTCAAAACCTATCAGCTCATTAAATTCCGCAGGACCAACCAGGACACCAGCGTCAACCAAAAGGCAGTGGTTAAGGTTGGGCAGCGGGTTAAAAAAGGGACCTTGCTCGCCGATGGCTGCTCTACCGAAAAAGGAGAGTTAGCCCTCGGAAAGAACCTGCTGGTGGCCTTCATGCCGTGGCGCGGTTACAACTTCGAAGATGCCATTGTCATCTCCGAGCGGGTCGTGTCCGAAGATGTGTACACCTCGGTTCATATTGAGGAGTTTGAACTGCAGGTTCGGGATACCAAGCGCGGGCAGGAAGAATTGACGCGGGAAATTCCCAACGTGTCCGAAGAAGCGACCAAAGACCTGGACGAAACCGGTATCATCCGGATCGGTGCAGAGGTTAAGGCCGGGGACATTGTGGTGGGCAAGATTACGCCGAAGGGCGAGACGGACCCCACTCCGGAAGAGAAGCTGCTTCGGGCGATCTTCGGGGACAAGGCCGGAGACGTTAAAGATGCTTCTCTGAAAGCACCCCCCGGCATGAAAGGTGTGGTGATCGACACCAAACTCTTCAGCCGCCGCAAGTCCGATCCTGTTTCCCGGCAACGGGATGAAGAGACCGTCGCTGAGATCGATGCGCTATTCGACCGGCGGGTAACAGCCCTCAATGTTGCCTTCTACGAAAAGCTGGTCGCACTTGCCGGTAGCAAGAAAGCCAAGGGCATTCAGGATCGGGAAGGCCGCGTGGTCGTTGCCGAAGGGGATAAGCTTACTGAAGACGCCTTCAAGGGCATTGCTCCCATCGACTGGATCGGAACGTCCCGTTCCCTGATGGCCGATACCAGGGTCAACGGCTTGGTGCTCAAGCTGATTGCCAACTACCGGGCATTGTATAACGATTATGAAGCCGAAGTCAAACGCGAGAAACACCGGATTCAGATGGGCGACGAGCTGCCCCCCGGTATTCTACAACTCGCGAAGGTCTACGTGGCCCGTAAGCGGAAGCTGAAGGTTGGAGACAAGATGGCTGGGCGGCACGGCAACAAAGGGGTCGTGGCAAAGATCGTCCCGGTTCAGGACATGCCCTATCTCGAAGACGGTACGCCGGTAGACATCGTGCTAAACCCCCTTGGGGTTCCCAGCCGGATGAATCTCGGACAGATCTTCGAAACCATGCTGGGCTGGGCCGCCAAAGAGTTGGGCGTTCGGTTTGCTACCCCCGTCTTTGATGGGGCAACCGGTGATGACATCCGCGCCAAGCTGGACGAAGCAGGTCTGCCACATGACGGCCGCATTCAGCTCTACGATGGCATGACGGGCGAACCGTTCGATCAAAAGACGACGGTGGGCTACATGTACATGCTGAAACTGAGCCACCTGGTAGAAGACAAAATTCATGCCCGGAGCATTGGGCCCTACAGCCTCATTACCCAGCAGCCGCTGGGTGGTAAGGCCCAGTTTGGTGGCCAGCGGTTCGGGGAAATGGAAGTCTGGGCCCTGGAAGCCTACGGTGCCGCCCACGTGCTGCAAGAAATGCTGACCGTGAAGTCGGATGACGTGCAGGGCCGGTCCAAGGTGTACGAAGCCATTGTCAAGGGAGAAAACCTGCCCGAACCGAACGTCCCTGAAAGTTTCAACGTGCTGGTTCGCGAACTCCAGGGCTTGGGCCTGGAAGTGAAAATTGAGTAGGATTGGGTCATTGCCCATTGACAAACGAGCCAAAGGCGACTCACGCAAGTAAACCGTTAGGTTCACGCAAGTAAACGTAGTAATCGACAATTAGAAATATGGCCTACGCAAAAGCGCAAAGGATCAAGAAAAACTTTTCGTCCATCACCGTTTCGCTCTCTTCTCCAGAGCAAATCCTGGAACGCTCTTACGGCGAAGTGCTGAAACCGGAAACGATCAATTACCGATCGTTCAAGCCAGAGAAAGACGGACTGTTTTGCGAGAAAATCTTTGGTCCGGTCAAGGATTGGGAATGCCATTGCGGCAAATACAAGCGCATTCGGTATAAAGGTATTATCTGTGACCGGTGCGGCGTTGAAGTAACCCAGAAAGCGGTTCGCCGGGAGCGCATGGGGCATATTACGCTCTGCGTGCCGGTGGTACACATCTGGTACTTCCGCAGCGTACCCAACAAGATCGCCCACTTGCTCGGGCTCAAGTCCAAGGAACTTGAGAAGATCATCTACTACGAGAACTACGTGGTCGTCCAGGCTGGCTCCGCGTCGGAGTTGGGCCTTAAACCCGGCCAACTCCTGACCGAAGACGAGTACTATGAGGTGCTTTCCAACGTTCGGGAAGACAACAGCCGGCTCGATGATGATGACCCCGAGAAGTTCATCTGTAGTATCGGTGGTGAATCCGTTGAGTTGATGCTCAAGCGGCTGGAGATGGAATCGATCGCCAAAGAACTGCGGTTCCAGATCAAAACCGAAACCAGCCAGCAGCGCAAAGGCGAAGCCATTAAGCGCCTGACTGTGGTTGAGGCATTCCGTGAAGCCAACCGGCGCATGGAAAACCGGCCCGAGTGGATGGTTCTGCGTGTGATTCCCGTCATTCCGCCGGAACTGCGCCCCCTGGTGCCCCTCGAAGGTGGCCGCTTTGCCACCAGTGACCTGAACGATCTGTACCGCCGGGTCATCATCCGCAACAACCGCCTCAAGCGCCTGATCGACATCAAGGCCCCCGAGGTCATCCTGCGGAACGAAAAGCGGATGCTGCAGGAGGCCGTAGACAGCCTGCTGGACAACAGCCGGAAAGCCAACGCCGTCCGCAGTGATTCCAACCGCGCCCTGAAGTCCCTCTCGGACATGCTCAAGGGCAAGCAGGGCCGCTTCCGCCAGAACCTGCTTGGAAAGCGGGTGGATTACTCGGGCCGTTCTGTGATTGTGGTTGGGCCGGAACTCAAGATTCATCAGTGCGGCCTGCCGAAAGAAATGGCCGTCGAACTCTTCAAACCGTTCATCATCCGAAAGCTCATTGAACGTGGGATCGTCAAGACGGTGAAGAGTGCCAAGAAGGTGGTGGACCGCCGCACGACCGACGTGTGGGACATCCTGGAGAAAGTGGTTGACGGGCACCCCGTCATGCTCAACCGGGCACCCACCCTGCACCGACTTGGCATCCAGGCCTTCCAGCCCGTTCTCATTGAGGGCAAAGCCATCCAGTTGCACCCGCTGGTCTGTACCGCTTTTAACGCCGACTTTGACGGCGACCAAATGGCGGTCCACGTACCCTTGAGCAACGATGCCTGTCTGGAAGCCATGATTTCCATGCTGTCCAGCCACAACATCCTCAGCCCGGCCCACGGTGGACCCGTGGCCGTGCCCAGCCAGGACATGGTGCTCGGCATGTATTACATGACCAAGGCCCGGTCCGGGGAAAAAGGCGAAGACATGCGCTTCGGCAGCATCGCCGAGGTACGGCAAGCCTTTGACCAGGGCATCGTGGCGTTGCACGCCAAGATCAAATTGCGCCTGGAAGACGACATCATCGATACCACAGTGGGCCGGGCACTGTTCAACGAAATCTCCCCGACCGAGATCGGGTATGTCAATGAGGTGCTGACCAAGAAAAACATGCGCTCGATTATCTCGCGCGTGTTTGCAGCCACCGGCTTTGCCCGGACGGCCCAGTTCCTTGACGACCTCAAGGACCTCGGTTTCGGTCAGGCTACGCGGGGTGGGTTATCCTTCTCCGTGGCAGACATCGTCATTCCGGAAGCCAAGCACCAGCTAATTGAACATGCCACCGAGGAAGTCGCGGAAGTGGCTGGCCTTTGGGAGCAAGGGTTCATTACGGAAAACGAGCGCTACAACCGCGTCATCGACATCTGGAGCAGCACGAACAACAAAGTCGCCGAAGTGCTCTTCGATTCGCTCAAGGGCGATCACGAAGGTTTCAACGCCATCTACATGATGGCTGACTCCGGTGCCCGGGGCTCACGAGAGCAGATCCGGCAGTTGGGCGGGATGCGGGGCCTGATGGCCAAGCCACAAAAAAGCCTCTCCGGTTCGGCAGGTGAGATCATCGAAAACCCGATCATCTCGAACTTCAAGGAAGGGCTGTCCGTGCTGGAATACTTCATCTCGACGCACGGTGCGCGTAAAGGCCTTGCCGATACGGCCCTCAAGACTGCCGATGCCGGGTACCTGACCCGCCGCCTGTGCGACGTGGCCCAGGACGTGACCGTCACCCAGCATGATTGCGGCACCCTGCGCGGGATTCGTATCTCGGCCCTGAAGGACAATGAAGAAGTCGTTGAACGCCTCGAAGACCGTATCCTCGGCCGGGTATCCGTGCACGACGTAGACGATCCGCTCACCGGCGATTCGCTCGTTTCGGCCAACCAGTTGATCGATGAAGAAGTGGCCCGGCGTATTGCCGAGACCTCCATCGAAACCGTCGAGATTCGTTCGGCCTTGACGTGTGAGTCGCGCCGCGGCGTGTGCGCCCTCTGCTACGGGCGTAACCTCGCCAATGGCCGCCTGGTTGAGGTCGGGGAAGCCGTTGGTATCATCGCCGCGCAATCCATTGGTGAACCGGGTACGCAGCTTACCCTTCGGACCTTCCACATCGGTGGGGCCGCCAGCCGGATTGCCGCCGAGAGCACCATCCAGACGAAGTTCGCCGGACAGGTCGAATTCGACAACATGCGGACCGTCCAGTTTCAGGGTGAGGAAGAGAAGAAAACCGTGGTCATCGGTCGTTCCGGCGAAGTCCGGATCGTGGACGAAGAAGGCCGCCGTCTGATTTCCTATCCGGTGCCTTACGGGGCGGACCTATCCATTACGGAAGGCCAAACCGTTCAGAAGGGAGACATCCTCGCCACTTGGGACCCGTACAACAGTGTGATCATCTCCGAAGTGAGTGGGAAGGTGGACTACCAGGACATCATGGACGGTACCACCTACCGTGAAGAAGCCGACGAACAAACCGGCTACCGCGAGAAGGTGATTATTGAAACCAGGGAACGGAGCCTTACACCGGCCTTGCTGGTACACGGCAAGGGCAAAAAAGCCGAAGCCCGGGAATACACCATGCCGGTGCGTGCGCGGATTCAGGTCCAGGAAGGCGATGTGGTACAGGCCGGACAGGTGCTGGCCAAGATGCCGCGCCAATCGGCCAAAACCCGTGACATCACCGGCGGCCTGCCGCGCGTGATCGAACTGTTCGAAGCGCGTCAGCCGGCTGAACCCGCTGTGGTTAGTGAGATCGACGGGGAAGTTTCCTTCGGGACGCGGAAGCGGGGTGCACAGGAAGTGATCATTCGGAGCCGGGACGGCATCGAGGAAAAATCGTACCTCGTGTCTCTGTCCAAGTACCTCCTCGTCTATGTAAACGATTTCGTGCGTGCGGGTGAGCCGCTGTCCGACGGGCAAATCTCGCCGCAGGACATTCTGCGGATTAAAGGCCCGTTTGCGGTACAGTCCTACCTGGTGAATGAGATTCAGGAAGTGTACCGGCTGCAAGGTGTGACGATCAACGATAAGCACATTGAAGTGATTGTGCGCCAGATGATGCAGAAAGTCCGCGTGACAGACCCCGGAGACACCCAGTTCCTGGAAACCAAACTCATCGACCGGTTCTCGCTGGAGTCTGTCAATGACGACCTCTACGACAAGTTCGTGGTCACGGACAATGGTGATGCCGACTATATCAACGTCGCAGATATCATTGACCGGCGTCGCCTGCGGGAAGTGAACTCGGACATGAAACGCCGTGACCTACGGCAGATGGAAGTTCGCCCGGCCCAACCGGCGGTGGCCGAATCCGTCCTGCTGGGTATTACCCAGGCCGCATTGGCGACCGACTCGTTCATCTCGGCCGCGTCCTTCCAGGAAACCACGAAGGTATTGACCAATGCCTCCATTCAGGCCCAGTCCGACGAACTCTACGGCCTGAAAGAAAACGTGATCGTGGGACATCTGGTACCGGCTGGTACCGGCGTACGCAAGTACCGGGATATGGTGGTCGGTTCACGAAAGGAACTCGAAGCCATGCAGGCCGCTACGGCCACAGCACAGCCCACCATTGGTGGCGATGGCGAGCCATCCACGATTCCGAGTAACGCCTAAGCATTTTTTACATGTACACATCGCCGAGCGTGGATCAGGTAGCCGTTGAGGCCCGGGCCAAGGCCCTGTCTCATCGGAGCATCAAGAAAGGGGCCAAGAAAGACGCCCTGGCCCGCATCATCTCCATGTGCGACCTGACGACGCTCGAAGGCATGGACACACCGGGCAAAGTCCGGATGCTGTGTCAAAAGGCGCGCACGCCCCTCGTCGGCGATGACGAGGTGCCCTCGGTAGCCGCCATTTGTGTGTACCCCAGCATGATTGCGGTCGCCTGCCAAGCGCTGGCAGGTTCCTCTGTGAAAGTGGCCGCTGTTGCCACCAGCTTTCCGAGTGGACAATCCTTCACCGACCTGCGCCTCAAAGAGGTATCCGATTCCGTCGCAGCTGGCGCCGATGAGATCGATATGGTCATCAACCGAGGGGCCTTTCTTTCGGGGCGATACGATGACGTTTCTGACGAAATCAAAGCCGTCAAGGCTGCCTGCGGCCCGGCCCACCTCAAAGTGATTCTCGAAACCGGCGAGCTACAGACCTACGACCTCGTCCGCAAAGCCGCTGACTTGGCCATGGAAGCCGGCGCCGACTTTATCAAGACCTCTACCGGCAAGGTCAAGCCTGCAGCCACGTTACCCGTGACACTGGTCATGCTGGAGGCCATTCGGGATTATTACCTCCGTACCGGCATCCTCATCGGTATGAAACCTGCTGGTGGAATCAGGAAGGCCAAACAAGCCTGGCAATACCTCTGCCTCGTCAAGGAAACCCTCGGCGATGTCTGGCTCACACCGGACCTTTTCCGCTTTGGGGCTTCTTCGCTCCTGAACGACGTCCTGATGCAATGGCAACGCCTCAAAACCGGTCGGTACCAATCGGGAGATTACTTTAGCCTGGACTAACCCCTTCACACCACAGGTCTTATGGCAACGAAAACGTCCAAAGCCCGTACCCAGGCTGCTTCGAAAGCGCCTGGTGGCAACGGCCACGTCGCTCCGATCCGTGAACTTCTCTTCGGTGATCTGTGGGCCTATGCCCCGGCTCCGGAATCCCCGGACCATGTCCGCTTTGAAAAACGGTACGGGCACTTCATCAACGGGCAGTTTGTAGACGGTGAAACCTACTTTCCAACCGTGAATCCTTCCACAGAAGAGGTGCTGGCCGAAGTTGCCGAAGCCGATGCGGCAACGGTGGATCGGGCGGTGCAAGCCGCCCGCACCGGATACGACAAATACTGGAAAAAACTATCACCTAGTGCCCGCAGCAAATACATCTACCACATCGGTCGGATGATTCAGGAGAAAGCACGCGAGTTTGCGTTGCTCGAAACCCTGGACAACGGCAAGCCCATCAAGGAAACCCGCGATGTGGACATTCCGCTGGCTGCTGCACACTTTCTGTATTATGCGGGTTGGGCGGATAAATGGGCCTACGCCTTCCCGGGCGCACAGCGTATCGCATCTCTCGGCGTTGCCGGCCAGGTGATCCCGTGGAATTTCCCGTTGCTCATGGCCGCCTGGAAAATTGCCCCTGCTTTGGCCGCCGGTAATACCGTGGTACTCAAACCCGCCGAAACCACACCTTTAACGGCCATGAAACTGGCCGAAATCATTCAGGAAGCCGACCTGCCGCCCGGTGTCGTCAACATCGTCAATGGGGCCGGTGCCACCGGAGCTGCACTGGTCAATCATCCGAACATCAACAAGGTCGCTTTTACCGGCTCGACGGAAGTGGGCAAGATCATCCAGCGCAACCTGGCCGGGACCGCCAAGCGCCTCACTCTGGAACTAGGGGGTAAAGGAGCCAACATCATTTTTGAAGATGCACCGCTGGATCAGGCCGTTGAGGGGATCGTAAACGGCATCTTTTTCAACCAGGGGCATGTGTGCTGTGCCGGGTCCCGGCTACTGGTGCAGGAGAGCGTGTTTGAGGCCGTCGTTGACAAGCTCAAGCGCCGGATGCAAACGTTGCGCGTTGGCGATCCATTGGACAAAAACACCGACGTTGGGGCGATCAACTCGAAAGATCAGCTCGACAAAATCACGGCCCTGGTCCGGCACGGCGAACAGGAAGGGGCTACCAAGTATCAGGTCCATTGCGACCTACCGGAACGCGGTTTTTTCTACCGGCCCACGGTCTTTACGCACGTGGCCCAGTCGCACCGCATCGCACAGGAAGAAATCTTTGGGCCGGTGCTTTCCGTGCTGACCTTCCGCACACCGCAGGAAGCCATTGCCAAGGCGAACAACACCCCGTATGGCCTTTCGGCGGGTATCTGGAGCGACAAGGGCAGCAAGCTTTTCCGGATGGCCGGGGCAATGCGTACCGGCGTAGTGTGGGGGAATACATTCAACCAGTTTGACCCGGCCAGTCCTTTTGGGGGATACAAGGAGAGTGGCTTTGGTCGGGAAGGCGGCCTGCACGGCTTGCGTCCTTATCTTGATGTTGCTTAACCACTGATGTTCCGCAGCTTGTCGTTCATGTTGTGCATTCGACAAGGTCGAATGGGCCAAGACTGCGTAACATGACTTAATCAGCGGGATCGCTGGGCCGAGCCTTTTGGGTGTTGGACCGGCGGCCCACGGAATTCTATGGTGAATCCATGGCCTTATCGAATCGAACGGCAGCACGCCCCGCCGTGCGGAAGACCTACAAACTCTACATCAACGGCGCGTTTGTGCGCTCGGAACGGGGGCGGTACCTGCAACAGATGAACCGAAAAGGAGCCTTCGTTGCCAACTATGCCTGGGCCACGCGCAAAGACCTGCGGAATGCCCTGGTTGCTGCTCGGGCCGCACAAGCCGGTTGGGCCACGCGCACGGCGTTTAACCGGAGCCTCATCCTGTATCGTATGGCCGAAATGCTCGAAGACCGCAGGGAGGTGTTCGAAACCAAACTCGTCGACCATGCCGGATATACGACCCGTGCTGCGCAGGTTGAAGTAGACGTAGCCATCGACCGTATCGCCTATTACGCAGGTTGGGCGGACAAATACGCACAGGTGATCAGTAGCGTAAACCCGATTGCAGCCCCATACTTTAACTTCTCGACCCCTGAACCCACTGGGGTGGTGGTTCTGTTGGCTTCGCAAACCTCGCCATTGCTTGGTCTGGTTTCCGGTTTGCTTCCCATCATTTTGAGTGGAAATACGTGTGTGGCCGTCGTTGAAAACCCGGCCCCGACCCTCGCCATCGACCTCGCCGAAGTGATTGCCACCAGCGATGTACCCGCAGGCGTGATCAACCTGCTCACCGGCCACCGTGATGAACTCATTGCCCACATTGGCGGGCATATGGATGTGAATGCCATTTCCTGTTTCGGCGGCGAAGACACCACCCGTAAAGCCTTACAGGAAGCCGGTGCCGAGAATGTAAAGCGGTTCAAGGCTTTTGAAGACCCACCCGCCAAAAAATGGCAAGCGGCTACGTGGCAGAGCCTGTATCACATTACGCCGTTTGTGGAGATGAAAACCGCGTGGCACCCGATTGGGGTATAATTGTCAATGGTCGATTGTCGATTGTCAATGGTCAACGGGTGCCAATCATTGACAATTGACCATTGGCTATTGACAATTGACCATTATTCAGCCATCAAAGGATATAGCTTGTGCTCTAATCAGCCGATAATTCTGAATACAGCGTCGAGATTTCACTTTCCGGACTGGCGTTCCCGGCTCAAATTTTAGAAATTCCCATACCAGACCTCCCTTACCACCGAATCGTACTCAAACCATGAAGCATCTCCTCCACGTATGCGCGTATGCGCTTTTTGCCTTAATGCTCGTTCAGCCCCTGGCAGCCCAGGACATAGAAATGGTCCCGGCCCCGGACGACCGGCCCAGTCCGCTCCGCCTTTCGCGGGTGATGATGGATGATGGCACCTACGTCAAGGTTCATTACAGTGCCCCACACAAACGGGACCGTGAAATCTTCGGCGGCCTGGTGCCCTATGATGAAGTCTGGCGTACAGCGGCCAACGAAGGCTCGGAAATCACGTTTACGCAAGATGTCTATTTCGGCGATACCCGTGTAGCCGCCGGTACGTACACCCTGTTTACCAAGCCGGGTACCGAGACGTGGGATGTCATGCTCAACGCCAAATTGCAACAGTCCGGTACAGGCGGCTATGATCCGGCCCTCAATGTGGCTACGGCGACCGTCCCCTCCCATACCATACCGACCACGTACGAAGCCTTTACCATCCGATTTGACAAGGTGACCGACGGCGCATACATGGTCCTGCTGTGGGAGAACACCAAGGTTAAGGTGCCCATCATGCGCATGGGGCATGACGGCTTTGGTCCGCGCCCCAGCCCAATGGCCCTGGCCCGCAAAACCCTCGACAACGACACCTATATCAAGGTCCATTACAGCTCGCCGCGTAAAAAAGGCCGTACCATTTTCGGCGAGTTGGTACCCTTTGACAAGCTCTGGCGCACAGCGGCCAATGAAGCCTCTGAACTGACCGTCACCGGCGAAGTCTATTTCGGTGGGCAAGCCCTGGCGGCCGGCACCTACACCTTGATTACCATTCCCGGTGCCGAAACCTGGACGGTCATTCTCCATTCGGGCCGGATGCACAATGCCACCAACAACTACAAGGAAGACATGGATGTGCTTCGGGTACAAGTGCCCGTCGAAATGATGGCGGACAAACAGTACGAAGCCTTCACCATCGCCCTGGAAGATGCCGAAGAGGGCACCGACCTTGCGTTCATGTGGGACCAAACGCGCGTGGTCGTTCCTGTGCGCCTGCCCTGATCGGCACGCCCTAACCGTTCCCACCCTCCATGTATCTCCAGAAACTCGAGCTCCACGGGTTCAAAAGCTTTGCGGATAAAACCGTCATTGATTTTGCCGAAGGTGTAACGGCCATCGTGGGACCCAACGGATGCGGCAAGTCGAACGTCATCGACGCGGTCCGTTGGGTATTGGGAGAGCAGCGGGTGCGGATCTTGCGCTCGGATCGCATGGAGAACGTCATCTTCAACGGATCCGGCAAGCGCCGCAAGCCGTTGGGGCTGTCCGAGGTTTCACTGACGGTCGAAAACACACGGAACGTGTTGCCGACCGAGTTTACACAGGTACGCATTACACGTCGGCTGTATCGCTCGGGGCAATCCGAGTATCTGATGAACAATGTTCCGTGCCGGTTGCGGGACATTCAGGACCTGTTCATGGATACAGGGATGGGAGCCGGGGCCTACTCGGTCATCGAATTGAAGATGGTCGAGGACATCCTCTCGGAGAATGCCGATGACCGCCGCCGCCTGTTTGAGGAAGCGGCGGGCATCACGAAGTATAAGCGGCGGCGTACCCAGGCCCTGCGAAAACTCAAAAACACCCAGGCCGATCTCACCCGGTTGCGCGATCTCGTAGATGAAATAGGGAAACGGGTCCGCCAATTGGAGCGGCAGGCAAAAAAAGCTGAACGCCACCAGGATTTGAGTACCGCGTTGCGGATACTGGCCTTGCAAGTGGCCCAGGCCGAATTTACCCGGCTTGTACGGGAGCAAGGCATTCTCCAGCAGGAGCATCAAACCCTGTCTGACCGGCTCGAAGCCCTGACCATCCAACAGACCGCTGAAGAAGCGAAGCTCGAAGCCCAACGTACCATCCTGATTGAGCGCGAGCAGGCCTTGGCCGAGCATCAACGCACCCTCAACGCCCATCTGGATCACATGCGTCGGCTGGAGACCGACCGGCGGTTGGAACAGGAACGGATGGAGTCGGCCGAGCGCGGCCTGGTTCGGGCCGAGCGTGAGCAGACTGAATCCGAGGCCCGTCAGCAGGCCCTGGTCACCGAGGCAGACCAATTTGAAACCCAAATCGCAGAAACGGCACCCTCCGTCGAAACCGCACAGGCAGAACGTGCCGTGGCCCGGCAAGCACGGGATGTGGCCCAGGCCCACGTGAACAAGCAACGGGCTGTGGTACAGGGTTTGCGGCGTAGCGAACAGCAGCGCCAGACAGAGGTCAACGTCCGGCAAAATGCGCTGGACCGGATCAAGAACCGGATCGAACTGTTGGGCGAGGAGCGCCAGCGTAACGACCAACGCATTCAGGCGCTACAGACCGGCCATGCCGATGTGCAGGTCCGTCTGGAGGCCGCTGAGGCGGAACGTGCTACAGCCCAGGCGCAGGTCGAACAGGCCGAAGCCGAGTTACATGCTGCTGAAACCCGCAGCCAGACCCTTCAAACGGCGCTACAAAAAGCCCAGGCGGATCAGCGGGCCAAAGAACGGCAGCGGGATGCCGTTGTGGCAGAGGTCCATTTACTGGAAGACCTCATCAACAGCTATGCCGAGGCAGGAGCCGCCGTCCAATATTTGGCCGCCCATACAGAATGGACCGCTTCCGCCCCGCGTACCGTCATGGACCTTTTCACCTGCGCCGAAGCCGACCGGAGGGCAGTTGAAGCCGCTCTAGGGCCATATGCCGATTGCTTTGTCGTACCAACAGCCGCCGACGTTGAGGCGGCACAGCATTACCTCCGAACTGAACAAAAAGGACGAGCAGGCTTTATCGTTCTGGATCGGCTTCCTACGCCGGGGATATTTCCTACGCCGTCTGGGGCTGTTGCGCTGATCGACCGGGTACAGTTTGGAACGTCTGCGCTGGCTCCACTCGCAGAAACCCTGTTTAACGGGTGTTACCTCGCAGCGTCCTGGGTAGCGGCACAAGCCCTTGCGACGACCCATGCCGATACCCACCCAGCAGCCCGATATATCATGTCAACCGGAGAGTGGGTGGATGCGCAGGGGCGGATGTATGCCGGGGACGGCCAGGAGGATGCCTCCCCTGTGGTGCGCCGGCTGGCGCAGCGGGCGCGGTTGGCCCGGCTCAATGAACAGGCCCAGGAACTGGAATCGTGGCTCAATGAACAGGCCCAGGCTTTGGCCGAGATGGAAACGGCGCTGAAGGCTGTACCCCTTGCGGATTTACGGCTGGCGCTGCGGGATGCCGAACGGACTCTGGCCCAGGCTATGCAGGCCCATGCACAGGTCCGGTTTGAACAACAACGCATTGGTCAGGACGAGGCCCAACTCACGGAACGCCAAGAAGCCATCGCCACATTGGTCTTCAATGATGAGGCCGAAGTTGAGCGCCTCACCCAGGTCCTGGCTGAAACACAGATGGCGCAGCGCACACTTGAAACCGAACGGGCAGCCGCCGAGACCGCATTGGATACAGCGGATGCCGCGAGCCGGGATACGCTAACGGCTTTCGGCGAAGCCAACGTCGTTGCGTTGCAAGCCCAGAACGCATTCGATAACCTGAAACGGGACCTGGCCCGTAACCGCACCGACCAAAAGGTGCTGGCCTTGCGGGCCGAGCAACGGGCTGAGGAGGTCGTGGCCTTGCAGGAGAGCTTGCAAGCAGCGCAGGATCGGCAGATAGAACTGAACCGGAAGCTGGAAGAAACCTATATCGAAAAAGCCAACCTCGATGAGGGGGTACGCAAAGCCGAAACAGCGGTCGTTGACGTCAAATCAGCCCTGGCTGATCTGGATCTGGTCTTGCGTGAAGTCCGGCGTCTGCGTGAACAAACCCTGCGTGAGGAAGGCACCCGCACGGCCCGGCTGGTCGAGATTCAGACCCGGCTGGCCGATCTCATGGAACGCACCGAAACCGAGCTGGAATGCCAGTTGCCCGATCCTGAAATCGACGTACCGCCCGATTTCGATGTGGTCTGGGCACGGGGTGAAATCAACCAACTCCGCCAACGGATTCGGAACCTGGGGGCGGTGAATGCCCTGGCCCTCGAATCCTATGAGGAAGAGAAAACCCGGCTGGATTTCCTGCAAACCCAACAGCGGGACCTGGAGCAGGCTGAGGCCACGTTGCTGGATACCATCGAGGAAATTAACACCACTGCTGCTGAACGCTTTCGGACGACCTTTACCCAGGTGCAACAGCACTTCGGCACTCTGTTTGAGACCCTGTTCGGCGAAGGGGCCAAGGCCAGCGTCGTGCTGGGTGGCGAAGGCGATCCGCTGGAAGATCCAATAGAAATATTTGCCCGGCCCAGCGGGAAAAAGAACAGCACCATTGCCCAGCTTTCCGGTGGCGAAAAGACCCTGACGGCCACGGCATTGCTGTTTGCCATTTACCTCGTCAAGCCCAGCCCATTTTGCATCCTCGATGAAGTAGACGCCCCGCTTGACGATGCCAACATCGGTCGGTTCATGAAACTCATCCGGCAATTTGCCGACGACATCCAGTTCATCCTGGTAACCCACAACAAACTCACGATGGAAGCCGCCGACCGCATGTACGGCGTGACCATGCAAGAAGCCGGTGTGTCGAGTGTGGTCGGGGTGCGCTTTGATGAGGTTGAAGCCGAGGAAAACGTAACCGTGTAAGGTGAAGTGCGGGGTGCGACTCAGGCCCAAAGGAACGGCTTTTTCCTAATCAACAGGCAGATCCTCAGCAATCATAAGGAGAAGGCTAGGAACCCACCATAGCGCATAAAAATCCAACTTCTCCGCACCCCGCACCCCGCACCCCGCACCCCGCAGGAACGGACGGTTTGCGCGATAACGGATTGCGCGGCTAGATGTCGTGGTACAGCGCGAACTCGTAGGGATGCGGCCGCAGGTTGATGCCGTCGATTTCGACCTTTCGTTTATATTCGATGTAGGCTTCAATGAGGTCCGGTGTGAAAACACCGCCTTCGAGGAGGAAGTCGTGGTCGGCTTCCAGGGCATCGATGGCTTCTTTGAGGTTGCCCGGGGTTTGGGCAATGTGTGCTTTCTCTGCCGGGGGCATCTCGTAGATGTCCTTATCGACGGGTTCCGGCGGCATGATTTTGTTTTTGATCCCGTCGAGGCCAGCCATCAGCATGGCAGAGAAGGCCAGGTACGGGTTGGCCGCGGGGTCCGGGGCGCGGAACTCCATCCGGCGGGCTTTGGGGCTCGACGAGTAGGTAGGGATTCGGACGCAGGCGCTTCGGTTGCGTTGGCTGTAGACCAGGTTGATCGGGGCTTCATAGCCTGGTACTAGGCGTTTGTAGGAGTTCGTTGTTGGGGCGCAGAAAGCCAGCAGGGCCGGGGCATGTTTCAGGACGCCGCCGATGTAGTGGATACACATGTCCGAGAGGAGCGCGTAGCCTTCCTTGTCGTAAAACAGCGGCTTATCTCCATCCCAGAGGCTCATGTGTACGTGCATCCCGGAGCCATTGTCCTTAAAGATCGGCTTCGGCATGAAGGTGGCGCACAGGCCGTTTTGGAAGGCCACATTACGGATGATGTACTTGTACTTCTGGATATCGTCCGCAATCTTGAGCAGCGTATCGAAGCGCAGGTCGATCTCGGCCTGACCGGCTCCGCCGACCTCGTGGTGCTGGACTTCTACCGTGAGGCCACAGTCGATCAGTGTCAACATCATTTCGGTACGCACATCCTGAAGTTGGTCGGCAGGCGGACAGGGGAAGTAGCCGCCTTTCATGCGCATTTTGTAGCCGAGGTTGCCGCCTTCGTCGGCACCAGTGTTCCAGGAGGCTTCGCGGGAGTCAATTTGGTAGTAGCTATGGTTCGGGCCTTCGCTGTAGCGTAGGTCATCAAATAGATAAAATTCTGCTTCGGGGCCAAAGTAGGCTTCACCGGCGATGCCGGTGGACTTCAGGTAATTTTCTGCCTTAATGGCCACGTAGCGCGGATCACGAGAATATCGGTCCCGCGTGATGGGGTCTTCGATGCTGCATAACACATTCAGGGTAGGGACATCGTAGAACGGATCCATGAAGGCGGTGCTCGGGTCCGGGATCAGCAGCATGTCGGACTGGTCAATGGTCTGGAAACCACGGACCGAGGAGCCATCGAAGCCGAGGCCGTCCTCGAACATGTCCTCGCTAAATTCCTGGATCGGTACGGAAAAGTGTTGCCAGGCGCCAAACAGGTCCGTAAACCGGAAATCAATCACCTTTGCCCCATTTTCCTTGGCAAAAGCAACAACGTCTTTCGGGGTCATGAAAAACCTCAAAAATTAGAGTAATGAACAGAGACAAAAAGCAAACCGATAGGTTCACGCAAGTAAACCGATAGGTTCACGCAAGTAAACCGATAGGTTCACGCGAGTAAACAGGGGGTACCGAGACCGCCGGGGCAGGGTAAAACCACAGGCTCACACGGTTGCCTTCCTAAACAGGCAAAGGAATGATAAGGTATAATAATATTAATAACTACCGAAGATCACCAATAAAATTAATTCAAATCAGAAGAAATGCTAAAATAAATAAGAAAGACCTTGTAGATCGCTAGTCTTCAGGGGTATAGAGATTCATGGGGGCGATGGGAACGGCCCGTTCTTCCTTGTAGGTACTCAGGACGAGGCTGGTGGAGGTGGTGCGTACGCCCGTCCATTGCTGAAGTTGGGCGAGGAGTTTTTCAAGGGCCGAGGTGTTGCGCACGCGGGCTTTGACGATGTGGGAGCCATCTCCGGTAATGGAGTGGACCTCCTGGATCTCGTGAAAGGCGATTGCGCGTTCAATGAAGGCCGGGTAGTTGTCCGAGCCATCTATGCTGACCCGGATGAAGGCCGTGACATCGAGGTTGAGCCGTTTGGCATTGAGGACGGCGTGATAGCCTTCAATGACCCCGCGTTCTTCGAGTTTGCGCATGCGTTCACTCACCGAGGGCACCGAGAGGCCGACGTCCTCTGCAATTTTGTTTCGTTTGATGCGGCCCCGGGCCTGGAGCAGGTTGAGGATTTGAACGTCGATCTCATCAATTTTTTCAGTCATATCCGTATAGTTTAGGCGTTTTCGACAAGCTACGCCCTAAAGTATGTGAGTATCAACGATTCGACTAAAAAAATACGGACAGGCTTGTGGGGAGGTTCAGTCATTCATTCAGATTTGACGGGTTGTACCGGTGGGTGGGGTTTTCATGCGGGACTGAATATCGTATTTTAGAATTTGACCGTCGGGCCCGTAGCTCAGCGGTTAGAGCAGCGGACTCAAGTTCGCAAAGCCTACGTGATGACCTCGGGTTGTGTACTTCGGCATGACAGTTAAGGCAGAGGAGCTCACATTTATGAGCTTCTTGCACCAGCCTTATCCAGGAATTGTTTGAACACCTTCTGATGTCGAGTTGAAAAGACTTTGTTGAAGGGTCTATATGATGAAAGCAAAGTGCCGCAACGTTTTTAAAGTAGCCGCAACGAGCGCAACATCCTCCCTTCATTGCTATCAACTCTAGTTTGCGCTTATAGCCTCGGCGTTGCTGGGAAGAATAATCTTGATGCTTATTGTTTGTGCAAGCATTCTTGCATTTCAAAGAGCAAAATTTTCTCTGCCTCCCTGTCAGGGCTCGATTGCAAATGATGCATTGACTAGTCATATGGCTTTCCGAAATAGGGTTGCTCTTATGTTAGAACATATGAGTCCTGAAAGCAATCATGATTTTAATGTGCTCTTAGCATTTGAGTAGAATCTGTCAAAGTCGGGGAAGGCTAAGTCCAATGCCGATGTTGCATCGGCAAGGATATGCTAATCCCGAGCCAAATCAATCTATTTGGATTGAGAGGTGTAGAGACTGAACGGCGGACACGTAAAGTGAAGAGACAGTCCAGACCACAAACCCGAAAGGGGCGGTGAAAACCGTAGCGGGTACGCATAATCCGTTGGTCGTAGGTTCGAATCCTACCGGGCCCACAACGGCTTCCTGCGCGAGGGAAGCATAAAATTAGGCTGGGGCGTTGGAAGATTTGGGAAATACCCCTACCTTTCCGCCCCACCTCATGCAAATCGGGCGGATCAAAGCACCTGTGCGTACCGTATGCTTCCGTCCATCTGCACCGTACCGTCGCCCGCACACGCGCAACGCCGTACATCAGCTTCTGTAGCCTTCACGGTTTCGATTGATTCCATTCAATGCTGGACTTTCTAAAGCACATTCTTCAGAACACCCCGCACGTCCTGACGGTACTGGTGGTGAACGAAAATAGCCTCGAAGACCCGCTTCAATATCAGGTTAGGCCGCGTCAGTTACGGTATACGTTGATCGGGACGCTTTCGGGTGTTGCGCTGGTGGTTTTCCTGCTTTTGGTGCTTACACCCATCATTGAGTGGTTGCCGGGCCGGAGCATGGAAGAAGTGCGGTCCAATGCACGCCGGACGGCTTTGCGTATTGCTAGTCTGGAAGATTCATTGGCGGTGCAGCAAGCGTACATTGTGCAGCTTTCGGAAGTCCTGGTCGGTGGCGAGTTGAATTTGGCGGCTGAGGTTGGTAGTGCCGAGGGGATACCATCGATTGGTGAGCCTGTAGACCCTTCGTATGTAGAATCCGTTTTGCCTTCCGAGGATTGGAGTGACCACGCGCAGCCCGCCTTGCCAGTAGAGCGCATGCCGGCTGTGGCGTACGTATCGGTCAATCCTGATCTGGCTACGCGTGGGTATTTGTCGAGCTTGCGTTTGCCGTTTATGTCGCCGGTTGATGGCGGATTGATCACGCGTGGATTCAATGCCCAGATCGGGCACTACGCAGTAGACATTGCGGTGCAACAGGGGACCAATGTACGTTCCGTTGGCGACGGCTACGTGATCTTTGCCGATTGGACGTACAGCACCGGATTTGTGATTGCCATCCACCATGCAGATGGCTATGTTACAGTATACAAGCACAACCAGCGGCTGTTGAAACAGGTGGGAGACCGGGTACGAGACCGGGAAACCATTGCCATCAGCGGTAACACCGGCGAGGTCACCACCGGCCCGCACATTCATTTTGAACTCTGGCATGAAGGACTGGCCCAGGACCCGAAACAGTTCTTCATCGACATCAGGTAACATATTTACTGATGTTACGCTGCTTGTCGTTGATCTTGTACATTTACAAAGTCGAATGGGCCAATACAAGGTCGAATGGGCCAAGACGGCGTAACATGACCTATTTAATCATTATCCGGAGGAAAACCTCCGAATCACCCGAACAACAGACAGGTTTACTATGGCACTTTTTGGGAATAAGGCGGATCAGGCTGCACCGACGGGCGAAAATCACGCCACCCCCTTTCAGCCACCGGCCTCGGCAAAGCCCTCCAAGAATACGAAAGGCGGAAACAGCGAAAGCGTAAAGTCCCCACCGGGTCAGATTAACATGGTTGGGAAAGGGGCCACGATCGACGGTACGCTTGAAGTAGGTGGAGACGTTCGTGTAGGCGGTCGGGTAAATGGCGAAGTGCGGGTCAAGGGGCGACTGGTGATTACGCCGGAGGGCCGGGTTGAGGGATTGGTTTCTACCCGTGAAGCCGACATTGCCGGGCAGGTCAAAGGTGACATCATGGTTGTGGATCGGCTCGTCGTTCGGAAGTCTGCGGTGGTCCACGGTAACATCACAGCAGCCAAGCTGGTCATCGAAGACGGGGCCATCTTCGAGGGGCAATGCCACATGAAGAGCCCGTCCACCGGATCCAAGTCTACAACATCCGCTGCGTCGAAGCCGGTTGCTGCCGCGCAGAAAGCTGCAACGGCTCCGAAACCTGTACCACCAGCTCCCAAGGCCGCATCCGTTCAGCAGCCGAAGGCCCCCCAGGATACCGTGTCGTCCCCGAATAAAGGAGACGGGGCCAACAAGGCGGTTCAACTGAATGTGAAAAAACCGGCGGCACCGACCGTGCCTCGGCGTTGAGTGTGACCCCTACACCGAATGATGCGCGCCAGCCGGGCGCAGGGCGCAACCCCCTGGGTGCGGCTGGCGCGCAAGTGGCCTTCGGTTGGCAATTGGCCCTGTCTATGATCCTTTATACCGGATTAGGGTTTGCCGCTGATGCCTGGCTTGACACCTCCCCCTGGTTTCTCATTGCCGGCGCCCTTTTTGGCCTGATCGCTATGGCCGTGCAGGTCTATCGCTTCGTTCTGGAAGCCAATCAAAGAAGCGAACGCAACCGCGCCCGATACCGTGACCTCAAGGCGCAACCCCCTCCTGAAGCCGACGACTGGGATGCCGACCCCTGGGAAGAAGATGAATGGAATAAAGACGACTGGGATAAAGAGCAATAAAGGAGCCCCCTTCGTTCGCGGGGTTGGACTCGCCTGCGGCTCGTCGAGGGTTGGCTTGCTGGCGCTTGCGGTGGCCCTACCCTAAGGCGTGAACAATACGTAAGCGAAGCGCGCCATTCAACGACCGAAGGGAGCCTCCCCATTCCTTTGCAGACCTTTCATTCACTTTTCATTGCATTTACGGGATTTAGAGGCTGGCTCCGCCTTAATATACGCACCCTCGTAAGCCGGGGGTTGTACTGTAGGCAAACGTTCTCGACAAACGCATGGAAGGCAACGTTTTATTCGGGGTGTTACTGGGTGGCACCCTTGCCCTCACGAACGGCCTTCTGAGTTTCCGGACCCTGCGTCAGGCTGCTGATGTGCCGGTACGGCGCTTCGCAGCTGTCGTATTTAAAGGGATGGGCTTTCGTATGCTGCTCGTCCTGGTCGTGGTTGCACTCGTGCTTTGGCTGGTGCCTGTACACGTGCAAGCCTTCGTCTGGACCCTGGTTACCGGGTTGGTTTTAGGCCTTGTCGTCGAGGTGTGGCTGTTGCTGCGCACCCTCAAGGCGTACCCGACCGGCGAGGACAAAATGCCCTAACAGGTGCTACTTGGCACCGTTTTAGATAGAAAACCGGATGGCTACCGTGAAGCCTTTGTTGAACTGCGTCTTTGCCTTCGGCCTGCTGGCCGCACTGGCCCTGCCTGCCCAGGCTGACGATTATGAAGGAGGAAACCCGGATGCCGTAGGCCACTCGGCCGACGGATACTACCTCGATTTCTCTCCTTTCGGCAAGGTAGAACTTCCCCGCCTGATGCTGATTCGCAAGGCCGATGGCGGGATTGGGTTTGACGTGTTCGGCTCCACAGAGTCGGCCCTGCACTCTGAGCGGTATCAGTTGCTCACCGGTGTAGGGGTTCCGCTGACCGAGGCCCAGACCGAAGAGGCCATCGCAGCACATAAGCATTTCAAGTTTCCCCTCGTCCCGAAACAGGGGCAAGTGATTGTCGATTTTTCCATCAGTCGGCAGTTGGTGTTTGTATTCCTCTCGGCCTTTTTGGTCCTCTGGCTGGGGATGCGGCTGGCCGGGCGGTACAAGCGCGGCATCGGGCGAGACACCGAGCCCAAGGGCACCTTCCAGAATATCATGGAGGCCACCTACATCTTCGTCCGGGACGAGATCGGCAAGCCCACCCTCGGGCCGAAGACAGAGAAGTACATGCCGTACCTCATCACGGTCTTCCTGTTCATTCTTTTCGGTAATGTGATCGGGCTCATCCCGATGGGTGTAACGGCCACCTCCAACATCATGGTCACGGCGGCGCTGGCAACGATCACGTTCGTGATGACGCAGTTTGCCGGGACCAAGGACTATTGGAAGCACATTTTCAACCCGCCGGGGATGCCGTTCCTGGTAAAGGTGATTTTGGTCCCCATTGAGATTCTAGGGATGTTCACCAAGCCGCTGGCCCTGGCCTTTCGTCTGTTTGGCAACATGGTCTCCGGGCACCTGGTGATCCTGAGTATTCTGGGGCTGGTTTTCATCTTTACCGCGCAGTACGGCTCGTTGGCCGGCGTCGGCATTGGGGCCTTGGTGTCGGTACCCCTTACGATCTTTATTTACCTTTTGAAGCTGGCCGTCTCGTTTATTCAGGCCTACGTCTTCACTATCCTTTCGGCCCTGTTTATTGGATTGGCGGCCGAAGAACACGAGCACCATGATGACCACGCCCACGGCGCGCATCATGAGGAACGCTTGATTGAATCCAAAGGCGCGATGACTGGAAACGGCTTCGCACGGACCGGCAGTGGTTCGGCGGATGTGGTTGCTCAACCTTCCATGGCTGGCTGATCGAGCCGGTTGTTGCCCCATCGTTATCGTCCTCTAATACCCTGAACAAGCCAAACAAACCGTAAATAACATGACTAGTCTTGGATTAGCCTACTTGGGCGCTGGTATCGCTGTATTGGGCGCTGCATTGGGAGCCGGTATCGGTATCGGCCGCCTGGCGGCTTCTGCCCTCGAAGGTACCGCCCGTCAGCCGGAAGCCGTGAATGATCTTCGGACCACGATGATTATTGCGGCAGCGCTGATTGAAGGGGTTGCCATCATCGGCGAAGTTATCGCGCTGCTCCTCATCTTTGCTACCTCGGCAGGATAAGCCGCATGCTTTTTAGGCCCGGTTGCTGCCGGTCTACCCTCATGGACCGGCAGCAATTCGCGCTGCTGCTGGATTCGTATATCCGGCGCTGATTCTATAAGTCATGTTGCGCCCTCCCGGTCCGGGTCCTTCGTGGCCTGCCCTGAGGCGTAACATCAGCTACAAACAACCATGAGTCTACATCTGATTGCCCTCGGCCTGATGTTGCAGGATGTCGATCCGCCCGCTCCGGCGTTGCTTTCGCCGAAAGTGGGCATCTTCGTGTGGACGATGATCGTCTTCTTGCCGGTACTTTTCATTCTGTGGAAGTACGCCTGGAAGCCCATCAGCAAGGCGCTTGTAACGCGGGAAGAAACCATTGCCGCGTCGATTCAGCGGGCCGAACAGGCCCTGGCCGAAGCCAAGCAAATTGCTGCCGACAACGAGACGGCCCGCCGCGAGGCGGAAGTCGAAGCCCGGCACATCGTTGGGCAAGCCCGTGAGGCTGCCGAAACGGTACGGGAGGAAGAGATGGAAAAGACCCGCACCGAAATTCGGATGATGCAAGAGCAGGCCCAGGCCGAAATCGAGCAGGAAAAACAAGCGGCCCTGAACGCGGTGCGCACCGAAGTGGCCGACCTCGCGATCCAGGCTGCCGAAAAAATCCTGCGCGAAAACCTGGATGCCGTCCGCAACCGCAAGCTGGTGGAAGGGTTCATCGACGGCCTCCCGAAAAACTAACGTGCCATGAGCAATCTTTCTGTTGCCCGTCGCTATGCCTCAGCGTTGCACGCCGAAGCAGAGGCCCAGGGCCTCGTGGCCGATGTGGATGCGGCCCTCGCCCTCGTTGGCGAAAGCCTGAACACTTCCCGGGAACTGCGGCTGTTTTTTGCCAGCCCGGTGGTCTCGAAGACCAAAAAAGGGAACGTCATCGACAAGCTCTTCGGCGAAAGGGTACCCTCGCTCGTGATACGCTTCCTGCACTTGCTGCTAAACAAAGGCCGTGAAGGTGTGGTGCCGGAGGTGGTACAGACCTACCAGGCCATGCGCGATGCACAACGCGGCATCATCCAGGCCGAAGCACGGGCTGCCTTTGACCTTTCCGAAGCCGAGACCAAGGCGCTGACCAAAGCCCTCGCCGATGTAACCGGCAAGGACGTTCGACTCCAGGTCAAGACGGATCCGGCACTCATCGGAGGGCTGGTGGTGCGCGTCGGCGATACGGTCTACGACAGCAGCGTTCGGCACCAACTGGGTCAACTGCGTGCCCAGCTCGAAGAAGGTTCTTTTTTGAATAATTGAAAGGGTGGTACGCTCGCGGTCTCAGGGATGTGACCGCATTGCGGATTACGGTTCTGGCCGCTCGCTTTTGTTCGTGGTACGCTCGCGGAATAATCGAGCTACCATTTTTAAGGCTTGGGGCCGCTCGCTGGTTGTTAGTGGTAGGTCGATAGAACTTCGATCAACGACCAGCGAATACTGCCGAGCATCGGCGGTGTGAGCGTACAACCAGCCCGCGTAGCGGGCGCACAACTAACAACGAGTCCGCGTAGCGGGCGTACAACTAACGATAGAAAAACTATGGCAACGGCGATTCGACCGGATGAAGTGACCGCTGTACTCCGTAACGAGTTAAGTGGGTTTACGGCTGAAACCGAAGTGTACGAGGTCGGCAGTGTGCTGCAAGTGGGAGACGGGATTGCCCGCCTCTACGGCATGACCAACGTGCAAGCCGGGGAACTGATTGAGTTTCCCGAAAGCGGCGTACGCGGTATGGTGCTCAACCTCGAAGAAGACAACATCGGGGCGGTGCTATTCGGGGAGTATGACGAAGTCAAGGAAGGCGACGAAGCCCGGCGCACGGGCCAGATCGCATCCATTCAGGTTTCCGAAGGCATGCTGGGCCGGGTCATTGACCCGCTCGGGCGGCCCATGGACGGCAAAGGGGCCATTCAGGGTGAAACCTTCGCGATGCCGCTGGAACGAAAAGCCCCTGGGGTGATCTATCGGGAACCGGTGACGGAACCTCTCCAAACCGGTATCAAGGCCATCGACAGCATGATCCCTATTGGCCGGGGCCAACGGGAACTCGTGATTGGGGACCGGCAGACCGGTAAAACGGCGGTGCTCCTCGATACGATCATCAACCAGAAAGCCACGCACGACACGGACAAGCCGGTCTACTGTATCTACGTAGCGATCGGCCAAAAAAGCTCGACCGTGGCCCAGGTGATGCGTTCTCTCGAAGAGAACGGGGCGCTAGACTATACGGTTATCATCAACGCAGCCGCCTCCACACCGGCGCCGTTGCAGTTCATTGCGCCGTTCGCCGGGGCTTGCATCGGTGAATACTTCCGCGATACCGGGCGGCATGCGCTCATCATTTACGATGACCTTTCAAAACAGGCTGTTTCCTACCGCCAGGTCTCGCTGCTGCTGCGCCGCCCACCCGGCCGTGAAGCCTATCCCGGCGACGTGTTCTACCTGCACAGCCGCCTCCTGGAACGGGCAGCCAAAATTACGGCCAGTGATAAAGTGGCCGCCCAGATGAATGATCTGCCCGAATCCATTCGGGACATGGTCAAAGGCGGTGGTTCCCTGACGGCGCTACCCGTGATTGAGACGCAAGCCGGTGACGTATCCGCATACATTCCAACGAACGTGATCTCGATTACCGACGGCCAGATTTACCTGGAGTCCAACCTGTTTAACTCCGGTGTTCGTCCGGCTGTGAACGTGGGGATCTCGGTGAGCCGGGTGGGAGGGAATGCCCAGATCAAGGCCATGAAAAAAGTGGCCGGGACGCTCCGCCTTGATCTCGCACAATATCGTGAACTCGAAGCCTTTGCCAAGTTTGGTTCAGACCTTGATCCGGCTACGCAAGCCCAGCTCAACCGGGGTGCCCGCCTCGTAGAGATTCTGAAGCAAAACGAATTCGAACCGCGCAAGGTCGAAGACCAGGTTGCCATCATCTACGTGGCCGGCCAGGGATTACTGGATACCCTTGACGAAGACAAGATTAAGGGCTTCGAGAAGGAGTTTATCGATCAACTTCGTCTGCAACACGGTGCACACCTCGACGCGATCCGGGATTCCGGCAAGATGAGCGATGAGGCGGCTACTGCCCTCCATGAGACCGCCGAACGGCTGGTCGGGCTCTACAACCAGAACTAAAGGGAAGGACGCGCTGCTATGGCGAGCCTACGAGACATACGTACCCGAATCGATTCGGTTAACAACACCCAGCAGTTGACCCGCGCCATGAAAATGGTGGCGGCTGCCAAGCTGCGTAAGGCGCAAGAGAACATCTTCATGACGCGCCCTTATGCCTACAAGCAACGGGAGATCATCAACCACCTGAAAGAGTTTGTTGACCCATCGGCACATCCGCTGTTTCTTGTGCGCGAGGCAATCAATGAAATCCTGCTTGTGATCGTCACGGCGGACCGGGGCCTGGCTGGTGCGTTCAATGCCAACATCATCAAGTTGGCCGAACAGGTCATCGAAGAGCGGTACGCGACCTTTCGGGACAATGGCAAACTCCATTTGTTGTGCGTGGGCCGGAAATCCCATGAGCATTTCAAGCGCCGGGGGTATCAACTCGTCGGGGACTACCAGGGTGTGTTTACACACCTGGAGTTTGCCAAGGCAAATGAGATCGTGAGCGTCATGACGAAGGGATATCTGGAAGACCGTTGGGACCGTGTGGAGGTCATCTACAACGAGTTCAAAAACACGATTTCCCAGAACCGCATTGTCCAGCCCTTCCTGCCCATCCCGACCGAGGAGTTCACGACGCCGGTGATGGAAAAGAGTGATGACTACCACGTGGAAGTCGTGGACGGCAAGGAGATTGATTACATCTTCGAACCAGATGCCAAGACCATCCTGAATGAGCTGGTACCCCGCTATATGAACTTCGAGTTTTGGCGCATCCTACTCGAATCGAACGCCGCAGAGCAGGGTGCACGGATGGTCGCGATGGACAACGCCACCACCAATGCCGGCGAGTTGCTCAAGGAGCTCAAACTGACCTACAACCAGGCCCGGCAGGCGGCCATTACGACCGAGATTCTGGAAATCGTCAGTGGAGCCGAAGCCCTGAAAAACGGATAGGGTCTGGTTGATTCGCGGTGTGGATCCGGCTTGATTCAAGACCAACAGGATCTTATATTGCGCGTCGCTATAAAAAACGTAGCTGGAGAGGTGGGTGAGTGGCTGAAACCACCGGTTTGCTAAACCGGCGTACGGGTCATACCGTACCGCGGGTTCGAATCCCGCCCTCTCCGCACGAAAAGCCGGACGTCCCCCGTTCGGTTTTTTTGTAGGTTGGTCCTTCGTCCGTAGTCCTTTGTCCGTTGCATGATGGTTCCTATGCCTTACAACGGACCACGGACTACCAGCGAGCGTCTAGGCGCTTTCCGATATGCGGTCTGCAAGGCTCTCGCGAGCGTACAACGGACCAATACGGAGGGGTGGCAGAGCGGTTGAATGCACCGGTCTTGAAAACCGGCATACCTTCGCGGGTATCGAGGGTTCGAATCCCTCCCCCTCCGCTTTAGCCAGCACCAACCGGGTGGTGCACGGAATTGGCAGGTGGTGCGCCTCGTCTAATTCACACATGGTACGAGACCACGTATCCCTGGGGTCGAAGTGCTATTTTGGGCGCATACGTAACAAATTGGTCGCCGAGCCGTCAATATCGACCGTACCATTATGCCTAGCACACCCGGATCAATCCTTTATTTTGATTATGTCTAAGCTGTCTTTCGCCAAGCCATTCTTTTTGCTCCTCGTAAGTCTGATCCTGTTGAGCCTGCCGGCCCAGGCCCAAACCGTCCGGTCGATCACCCTGGATGATGCCATTCGGATCGGGCTGGAGCAAGACATTCAACTCAAGCAGAGCATGAATGAACTTGGGTTTCAAGGGGTCAATGTGCGGCGTCAGAAAGCCAACTTTCTGCCTAGCTTTAGCCTCGGTCTTACGCCGGGGGTCAATTATGGGCTGGCGTTTAACCAGACCACGGGCCGTCTGGAAAACGAGCGTACTGAACAATTCAGCTTCGGCGGCAACGCTAGTGTAAACCTGTTTAACGGCTTTGGTGATGTCTCTGCGCTGAAACAGGCCGAACTGAACCGGGATGCGTCCGTGCTGGATACCGACCGGTCCAAACAGACCGTGATCGCCACCGTAATTTCCCAGTTTTTACAAGTGTTGCTGGACCGAGAGCAAATCCGTATCCAGGAAGAGAATCTGGAGTCACAAAACCAACTGCTTGCGCGTATCGAAGAGTTTACCCGCGTCGGGACGCGCCCGGTCTCGGATCTGTACCAGCAGCAATCCCTCGTGGCCCAGGCCGAGGCTACCCTGCTCAATGCCGAACAGGCCTACCAGTTGAACCAATCTCGTCTGATCCAGACGCTTCAACTTGATCCGTTCCAGGCCTACGATTTTACGGCTCCGGCTACCGAAGACGTGGTGCTTACGCCGCAGGCCTACGACCTGAACGCGCTGATTCAGGAAGCTTTCCAAAAGCGGGCAGATTTGCAGGCCCGCCGCGTCCGTACCGATGCGGCCTACGAAGGCATCCGCGGGGCACGGTCGTCCCTGTTGCCCAGTATCAATCTTTCCGGTGGATACGGCTCGGCCTACACCAGCAGTAACACCTTCGCGGGCTTTGGAGATCAGTTGGATCAGAATCGGGGGGGCAACATCCGCCTCAATTTTTCTATTCCGATCTTTGATCGGCTGCTTACCAAAACCCAGGTCGAACGCGCCAAGGTGGATTTCGCCAATGCCCGGCTGACCCAGCAAAACCTGGAGCAATCCGTGGCCGTTGAAGTACGTCAGGCCTACCTGGATTACCAGAGTGATATCAAGCGGTTGGACGTGACCGAAAAGCAGGTTCGTGCAGCCGAGCAAGCCCTGGAAGCCGAACAGGAACGATACAACGTGGGCGCCTCAACGTTGGTTGAACTGTCCCAGGCTCGTGCGACCTATGTACAAGGGGTCAGCGACCGCGCCACGGCGATCTACCGCTTCCTGCTGCGCGGACGGCTCATTGAAAACGCCGTCGGCACACTGGACCCGAGCCAACGCATGTTTGAGTAATAAAGTATAAACCCCGTACCTATGGCAAAGAAGAAAGGCAACCCCACCCGCCGCTTATTATTCATCATTGGTGGTCTGCTTCTCGTACTAATTCTGTTTCTGGCTGTTGGACGTGCGGTAGGATGGTTTGGTGGAGGGGATGACGGGATAGAAGTCGAAACCGCGCAGGCTGAAATACGCACCATTACCCAGGTCGTTACGGCCTCGGGGCAAGTGCAACCCGAGGTAGAGGTCAAGATCAGCCCCGACGTATCCGGCGAGATCATCTTTATGGATATCAAAGAGGGCGATCAGGTCAAGAATGGTCAGCTCTTGGTGCGCATCAAGCCGGATTTTTATGCGGCCCAGTTGGAACAAGCCACCGCCGGTGTCTCGCAGGCCCAGGCCAACATGACCCGTGCCAAAGCAGACATGCTCCAGGCTGAACTGGCCTTGAACCGGCAGAAGGCCCTCTACGAGAACAACGCCGTATCAGAAAGCGATTTTCAGACGGCACAGACGCAGTATGACGTTGCCAAAGCAAACCATGAGGCCATGAAGTTCCAGGTCGAAAGCGCCCGTGCCCGTGCCCGTGAGGCCCGCGAACAGGTCGCCAAAACCACCATCTACGCACCGATGTCCGGTACCGTGAGCCAGCTCAACGTGGAAGTCGGCGAACGGGTAGTGGGTACGACGCAGATGACGGGGACCGAAATCCTGCGCATCGCCCTGTTGAACCAAATGGAGCTTGAAGCCGAGGTCAATGAGAACGACGTTGTTAATATCACCCTCGGTGATACGGCAGCCATTGAAATCGATGCCTACCCGGATCAAGCCTTCCGCGGCGTCGTGACGGAGATCGCCAACTCGGCCCGTGTGACCGGCATGGGCACGCAGGATCAGGTGACTAACTTCCCTGTCAAGATCCGTGTTCTGGATCCGCACAACATTATGGCCGGTGGTAGTGATCGTGTGGTGAAAGCTACGGAAGTTAACGTGGCGGAGTCTGCACCGCAGTTTCGGCCCGGCATGAGCGGCACGGTGGATGTTTTCACACAATCAGTCAATGAGGCGGTTGCAGTACCCATTCAGGCCGTTACGGTGCGGGATTTCAACAAGGTTAAGCCCGGTGGCGAAGATGAAGGCAGCGAGGGTGACGAAGCCAACGAAGAAACGCCGGCTGAAACGGCGGCCATGCCCGAGCAGGAAGACCTGCGCAGGGTGGTTTTCGTGATGGTTGATGGACAGGCCGAAATGATTGAGGTAGAAACCGGAATTTCGGACGATAGTCATGTGCACGTGACCTCCGGCCTGTCAGGTGAAGAAACCGTCATTATCGGTCCTTATCGCGCCGTTAGTCGTCAGTTGCGGCCTGAGGCCAAAGTGAAGGAACGGAATGCCCCGGTCCCGCGCGGTGATTAACCCGTCGGCCCCTTATTAACCTGTTAGATCCTGAACGATCATGAGCCGCCCCCTTATCGACATTGCCGGGCTGAAAAAGATTTACCAGATGGGCAGCACCGAGGTCCGGGCGCTCAACGGCGTGGATCTGCAAATTGAGGCCAACGAGTACATCGCTATCATGGGGGCCTCCGGCTCCGGCAAATCGACCCTGATGAATATCCTGGGTTGCCTGGACACGCCTACGGCTGGGACCTATTACCTCAACGACCAGAATGTGGGGGACATGACCGACGATGATTTGGCCGGCATCCGCAACCGGGAAATCGGGTTTGTGTTTCAAACCTTCAACTTGTTGCCGCGCGTGAACTGCTTGCAGAACGTCGAACTTCCGCTCATCTACGCGGGCTTGCGCAAAAGCGAACGCCGGGAACTGGCTGCCGAAGCGCTGGAAAACGTGGGCCTCGGCGACCGCATGGACCACAAACCCAATGAACTCTCCGGGGGGCAGCGGCAACGGGTGGCGGTGGCCCGAGCACTGGTCAACAAGCCCTCTATCCTCCTCGCCGACGAGCCGACCGGCAACCTGGACTCCAAAACCAGCGAAGAGATCATGGACCTCTTCGAAGTGCTCTATCGCAAGGGCAACACGGTCCTGATCGTGACCCATGAAGACGACATTTCCCAATTCGCCCGCCGCATCGTCCGCCTCCGCGACGGCCAGGTGGAATCCGATGTGAAGGTCGAAAACCCAGCGCTTGCCGGGCAGGACGTGGTACTCGGTTGAGCCTTCAGTCTTTTCGGAATACGTCTTCCAGGGTTACTTCAATGCCCGTGGCGGGATCGGCAAGGGTACCTTCCGTGTACATCCGTGGGGGTTTGCCGGCTTCGAGGACGTAGATGCTTTGCACCACAGGCAAAACAACCCAACAACTTTGCACACCGGCATCAAAGTACGTCTTCGCCTTCTCAACCAAATCGTCTACGCTCTGGGTGGGAGACAGAATCTCAACGGTTAGCAGAGGCACATCCGTGATGCGGATGGTATCATGATGATAATCCGTAGTGCGTTTGGGTAGCACACACAAGTCTGGGACGTAGCGTTGGCCGTTTAGCTCCAGATTGAGTTCAGGCCGGATCGAGAATTGAGAGCGGAAATGAGCGAGCAGCAAGCTCAGGTTCAGTTGAACCAGGCTATGGTTATCACTGGGCATAGGTTTGCCACGTTCAATCTCGTAGGTAGACCGCTGTTCAATGGTTTCCATCGAGTTGTACCCGTGTTTGGGTTACATGGTGAAGCGTGGGTGTGCCAATGCTATGCGTTGAGAACGCTAGTGTGCGTCCGGGGTTTCAGTCAGCGCCGCATCGGCCGGTTCTACCGGTACGTCCGCTGCTGGAACAGGCGGCGGCCTTTGCGGGATGGTCTCGCTCATCATCACCGCGATGGGTTGCAGGGCAGGAATGTTTTCGAAGGTGATTTTGATGGTGGAGGTGAGTGGTACGGCCAGCACCATACCCCAGATGCCCCACAGCCACCCCCAGAAGATAAGGGCGAACAGCACCAGCAAGGGGCTCAGGTTGAGGCCGGTGGCCATAAGACGCGGCTCAACGACGTTCCCCATCGTGGCCTGGGCCACCAACAGTAAGATCAGGACGAGGATGGGCGTGAAGAAGTTGTCGAATTGCAGGATGGCAACGGTAAACGGAAGCAGCGTAGCAACCATCGAGCCGATGTTGGGGATGAAGTTGAGCAGAAACGTGACAAAGCCCCAGAGCAGCGCAAAATCGACCCCGAAGATCAGCAGGATAACCGTGGTGAGCGCGCCGGTGCCCAGGCTGATCAGGGTTTTGGTGATGAGGTATTGCCGGAGTTGCCGGTCGATGTTGCCCAGCAGCACCACCATGCGCGAGGCTTTATTCCGGCCCAGCGCGGCCAGGATTTTAGCATTTAGTTGGCCAAAGCCGGCCAGGATGAACAGCAGGTAGAGCAAGATCAGAAAGATGTTGCTCAGGAAGGCGACGAAGGAGCTTACGCCAGACTGGAGGGCCGAGGTGAATGAGGACAGTTGCAGGTTTTGGGGATTTAATAGCGAGGCCACATCAATGTCCCATCGTTCGGCAAGTCCCTGGAGGTAGGTTGCCCCATCGGCGAACATGGTTTGGATGCGGGCCTCGTAGCGGGGCAACGCCGCAATGAAGGCTTCGACACTGGCAAAGACGATCAGCCCCAGGGTAAAGAACACGAGGGATACCACGAGCAGGGCAATCAGGATGGCAATGATCGTCGGGACCCGATGGGACCGCAACCAGCCGTACAACGGCCGCAGCATATACGACAAAAAGCCGGCCAACACCAGCGGAAGGAGCACGCTCCGGAGTTGCTGTAGCAAGAAGCCGATGACAAACGCGACCAGTATAGCCAGGAGCACCACGGCCAGTCGTTGGTATTTCAGCAGATCCGGACGGAAAGCGGAGTGTTCTTGCATGAGGCAGGGGCCGGTAGAAGGTCAACTGAAATCCCCGGATTCTTTACGCGAACCTGAAACAGGTTGGTGGATGTTCTGGGGCCGTCCGGTGTAAAATAATCATCCAGCCCTCAAGCCCCAAAAGACACCCCTATTCCTTCACCGGTATTCCCATGAATGAGACCAGTCCGCTTCCCAAGCTTACCCTCGGATACGGCGTTTTGTTGATCCTGTTAGGCATCGGTGGATACGTTGCCAGTGGAACTTCCAGCGTCACCGCCTTCATCCCCGCCTTTTTCGGGATTCCCCTTGCGTTGCTCGGCTGGGTAGCCGGTAAGGAAAAATGGCGCAAGCACGCCATGCATGGGGCCGTCCTGTTGGGGGTCCTTGGGTTGCTCGGTACGTTCCGAGGCTTGTTTCAATTACCCGCCTTTTTCGATGGTACAGCCGCCCGTCCATTGGCTGTCGTGAGCCAGTCGATAATGGCGGTTTTAAGTCTGGCGTTCGTCATCATTTGTGTCAAATCTTTCATGGATGCACGACGGGCAAAAGGGTAGGAGGCCCAGATCTTCCTCGGAACCGAGACGCCGGACGCCGGGTATCTAAATAAGTCATGTTACGCCGTCTTGGCCCATTCGGCCTTGCCGAATTGCACAAGGTGAACGACAAGCTGCGCAACATCAGTAAATAATACAATCAACCAGGGTACTGACGTCCAAACCAATAGAGGATATTTATGGCAGACCAACGCATGGAAGACAGTTGGGCACGTGTGAAAACGCAAATCACGGACATGTGGGGCGATCTTGACGAGAAAGATCTGAAAAAAGCCCGAGGTAACCTGCGCAAAATGGTGGATGTCATCCACGAGAAAACCGGCGAAGACACAAGCCTGATCATGCAGAAAATGAGTGCCATCGTCTAATTGGCGATCCGGCACGAATCGTACCTTAAGCCCGGTCGTTTGGCCGGGCTTTTCTTTGGTTTTTCCGGAAGCGCTTCCGACTTCACCAGACGCTTGAAGCAACCCCTCATGCCCACAGCACTCGGCCGACCGGCGACGGCCCATTCCAAGTTCGCAAAACGGGTTCAGCACTACCGCGACCGCCTGGACACCCTCGCCCAGAAAGCACAGATTACTCAGCAGGGCGGTGGTCCCAAACGGATTGAGCGAGAACACCAGCGCAACAAGCTGACAGCCCGCGAACGCATCGCCCGGTTGCTTGATGACCCGGCATCATTCCAGGAGTTGGGCCTGTTTGCCGGAGATGGTATGTACGAGGCACAGGGTGGGTGCCCCGCCGGCGGTGTGGTGATGGGCCTCGGCCATGTATCGGGGCGGCTGTGCCTGATCGTCGCCAACGACGCGACCGTCAAGGCCGGGGCCTGGTTTCCGATTACGGCCAAGAAGAACCTCCGTGCGCAGGAAATCGCCCTCGAAAACCACGTGCCTATCATCTACCTGGTCGATTCCGCCGGGGTATTTCTCCCGATGCAGGACGAGATTTTTCCGGATAAGGAGCACTTCGGCCGCATCTTCCGCAACAATGCCATTCTCTCCAGTAGGGGCATTCCGCAGATTGCCGCCATTATGGGCAGTTGTGTGGCCGGTGGAGCCTACTTACCCATCATGAGTGATGAAGCCCTCATTGTCGATGGCACAGGCTCGGTCTTTCTGGCGGGGCCGTTTCTGGTCCGTGCGGCCATTGGAGAAGTTGTGGATAAGGAAACGCTTGGCGGAGCTGCCACCCACTCAGAAATATCGGGCGTGACGGACTACAAGATGCCCGATGACGAAACCTGCCTCGAAACCATCCGTGAACTCGTCTCGCACCTGGGCCACACCGAACGGGCCGGATGGGACCGTGCCACACCGGTACCTCCCGCGTACCCCGCCGAAGAACTCTATGGCGTCATGCCGGTGGCCTCAAACCAGCCCTACGATACCCGCGAAATCCTGGCCCGGATCATCGATGCCGGTTCCTGGACCGAGTACAAGGCCGGTTATGGAAAAACCTTACTCTGCGGCTATGCCCGCATCGATGGATGGAGCGTCGGCATTGTCGCCAATCAACGCCTCGTCGTGAAAAGCAAAGGCGGGGAGATGCAGGTCGGCGGGGTGATCTACTCGGATTCGGCAGACAAGGCCGCGCGGTTCATCATGAACTGTAACCAGAAGCGCATTCCGCTGGTCTTCTTTCAGGATGTGACCGGGTTTATGGTGGGCAAACGCTCCGAACAGGGGGGCATCATCAAAGACGGGGCCAAGATGGTCAATGCCGTCGCGAACTCGGTGGTACCCAAGTTCACCATCATCACAGGCAACTCCTATGGGGCGGGCAACTACGCCATGTGTGGCCGGGCCTACGACCCCCGCCTGATCCTGGCCTGGCCGACGGCCCAGATCGCTGTGATGGGAGCCAGCCAGGCCGCCAAGACCCTTGCGCAGATCCAGGTGACCAAAATGGAACGGCAAGGCAAGGTGCTCTCCGACGAAGACAAGCAGGCCCTGCTCGACAAAATCCAGGCCCGATATGTTGTCCAGACGAATCCCTACTATGCCGCGGCTCGGCTCTGGGTTGATGCCATCATCGACCCCGTTGAGACCCGGCAGTGGATTTCCACCGGCATCGAAATGGCCGACTTAAATCCGGAAGTACCGCAGTTTAACCCTGGCGTGATCCAAACGTAATTGCTTGGAATGGGGCGGCCACAGCCCACTGGGCCTCGCCGTGGCACGTGGGAATGTCTGCGTGATCTCATGATGTCATCGCCTTCAACTCATTCACCAGCAGGTTCCGGTAGAGTTTTTCCTTGAAGCCGTTGACCGTATCGAAGCCCATACGGCTCAGGTAGGGGTGCAGGTTTTCGGGGATGTTGGTGGTGAGCAGGGCCTTTGCTGTGAGGCCGGCCATCGTGCTTTTGCGGCTGGTTTTTTTCTTTAGTGTTTTGAGGGCTTTACCCAGGACCAACTCTTCATCGGTGAGGTCTGTGCCGAAGGGGAACGTCGGGAAGTGATCCGAGAACGGCTTCATTTTCCGTTCCAGCACTTCCGGGTAATTGTTGCGGAACGGCCCAGGGACCTCATAATCGGCCGGGAGTTTTCCGGCGGCTTTGGCCTTTTGGACCAATTCCTGCTGGAACCGGGAATCTGCAATCTGGATCAGGGCGGCGGCTACTTCGGCGTCGGTTTTGCCGCGTAGGTTGGCGATGCCATATTCCGTGACGATCACGTCCCGCAAATGACGCGGGATGGTGATGTGCCCATAGTTCCAGACAATGTTGGATTGGGGGCCGGAACTGCTTTCTCGTGTGGCTCGCAGGTTAATCAGGGAACGGCCGTCCGGCAGGGCATGGGCCATCGACACGAAGTTGTACTGCCCCCCCACGCCGCTGACCACGCGTCCGTCTTCCAGGCCGTCAGACACCATTGCGCCTGAGAGCGTTGCCATCATGCAGGTGTTCACGAAGCGGGCGTTTTTCCGTTGGAGACGGTCGATGGCTTCATGCCCGTACAACTGGTTGATGCGTCGAACGCTCCGCATGTTGAACAACCGCTTATGGGCTTCGGGCAGGGCTTTCAGGGCCTCGTAAAACGCTGTGGGCCCCAGGAAAAAACCGCCGTGTACGACGGCACCATTTTTCAATTTAGTGCCCAGGCAATGGGCGAAGATCTGGGCTCTGTTTTCTTCGCGCGTGAAATCAGCCGGAATCTCCAGGCCGTTTGCCGTGGTGATTACGCCATCGGCGTAATGCAGGTCGTCCCGGAAGATGCCGAAGCGGACGAGGTAGGCATAGTCGGCATCCGAGAGATGCATGTGGATGGCTTTGCGCTCCAGCAGCAGGGCCAGGGTACGCTTCGTGACGGTATAGTCAATCAGCCCCTCGTTGATCAGGCGTTGCAGCGGTAGGTCGTCATAGACCACACGTTTGAGGATGCCCCCCTTGAACAAATGCAGGAAGCCATCGACCACCATCTCCGTGGCTCCGAACAAGCCCTTCTCGAACGGTCCGGTTTCACCGATGCGTTGCATGGCATCCCCGAACTTGGCCGGGATGTCGAGGACGTCCAAGACCTTGAGGTAGGTTGCATTATCGGTGTGCCGCAGGAGCAGGGCATGGATAAAGGCATCTCCCAGAGCCCCAATGCCGACCTGCAATTCCCCTTCGTCCCGGATCAGGGTAGACAAATGCATCCCAATCGCGTGCTCACGTAGCGGGACCGGCTGTTTGGGTGGGCCGAAAATTTTATAGTAACACTCGGGGTCGTCCAACAGGAAGTCGAACACGCCCGGGTCAACGACGGCATCGCCGTACATGTACGGTAGATCAGGGTTGACCTGGCCGATCACTGCGAACGGGGTGCCGTCTTTTGCCTCGCGCTGTTGCATCAGGTGGATTATGTCCAGCGTCAGGTCCGAGTTGCTACTCAGGCTAAAATGCTCGGCCTCGGCTTCACCATCAGGGGCAATGAGTTGAGCGACCACATTAACGCCTCGGTCCAGGACATCTCGGGCTACGTGGGTATAGTTGCTGCTCACGTAGTCTTGCTGGGCCTGCGCATTTCGCAAATACTTGCCTGCCGGAAAGTAAAACTCGATCACCCGGATGTTTTTCGGCAGGGCGTTTTTGCCGCGGTCTATTTCGTATTCCAGGTCCGGGTAGTTCCCGAAGACCCGTTCCACAAAAGGCTCCAGGAAACGCTTTTGGAGGAGGCTTGTGCCTTTCGGGCGCTCCAGCGTGAGCGCCGTCATGATGTTCAGTTGGAGACTTGGATCGGCTTTGGCTTTTCGGTAAAATGCGTTGATGACGTGGTTCGCTTTACCGATGCCGAGGGGGGCGGCCAGATTGATTACCGGTCCGACCCGTTCGATGGTTGCTTCGACGATGCGTTCCGCATCCGTCGTATAGACAGGAGGTTCCATATTTGTAACCGTAAGTCCTTAAGGTTCAACGCCTATGGAACCCCAAAATAAAGTCTGGGGATCCCAAAAATAGGCATTGGAAGATACCCCAGGCTGGAGTTCATTATAAGCACATCGGCTGTTCATTAGAACCGCATATGCAGCCCAATTTGCATCTGGCGTGGAGATGCCGATAACAGAAAAGCCCTGGTCCTCGGCAAGAGACCAGGGCTTGAAGTTGTGTATAGTGGAGCTGTTAAAACATGTAGCGCAATCCGAACTGCAATTGCCACCGGCTTGACAGGCTGAAGTCATTGAAGAAGGTAGCGGTCTGACTCGTATCAAAACTATAGGTAGGAACGCCTTCTGGTGACACCGATACGGCAATCGGTTGAGCCAAGGCCGTCTGCGTCGCAAATTGCCGCACGCCCCATCCTGAATTTGCGAGATTCCCAACGTTTAACAAATCAATACTCACTTGTACCTTTTGAGCCCCACCCAAACCAATATCCTGCAAGATTCTCAGATCCCAGGTATTGTACCACGGTGAAAGCGCACCATATTTCTCAGCATACGCTCCCCTGCGGGATGACAAATAATCATCCTGGGCGATATAGTCTTTAAACGCCAACCTTTGGGCAGCGGCATCACCGGCAAAGTTCATTTGATCAATTTCGCCATCTGTGGGGATGTAGATCAGGTCATTGAGCCCCGAGCCATCATTATTGATGTCTCCGCTATAGGTATAGCTGTATCTTCCGCCTTCGACATATTCGAAGAAAAGACTGATCTGCGTTGGCGAATTAGCACCAAGCCACGTAAATGTTTTGGATGCTGCGCCCAATATTCGGTGTCTGTTTCCATAGAGGGAAGGCGCTGTTTCAGCTTCATTCGTATGTTGAATGTTGGCGGGGTTTCGGTCATAGGCATCACTGGATATTTCAGCGTCATTTGAGGCGACATCCTTTGCATTCAGATAGTTATAGGCCAGTTTCACATAGGTGTCGTTCCAGTTCCGCTCAACAGAAACGGCGGTGTTAAACGAACTTCCACCACTGGCGTTTGTGAAGATGTATGCATTCGTGGGGGCGTCAAATACCAGGACCCTGTCGTTTAAGGTATAGATCGGGCGAGAATCAGGACCGGAGAGGGTGCCGGTGGGCAATTTCAATCCGTAATTTCTCACCATGTGGGATTGGATGTCTTTGGTGTAAAGCACATCCGTTGTGATGATCCAGCCATCGCCAAGTTGTCTGTCATATCCCAAATTGGTTCTCCATACCTGGGGAAATTTGAAATCGGGATCGGTCATGGTATAAAAGAAAAAGTTCGGATTGGCCACTTGATTCCCTACCCAGACAAATGGAAATCTACCGGCAAACAAACCCGTACCTCCCCGTAGCTGGGCGGTTCTATCCCCTTTCAGGTCATAATTAAATCCAAAGCGCGGGTTGATCAGAAGGTTGCCCGTAGGCAGGACCGTTTGATCAAAAGTGACCGGATTCCCATTTTCATCGGAATACACGATGCTGGGATCGTAGCAACATTGGCGATCAAGATTCTCCTGGACTTTGTCGGACGTATCAAAATACAGGGGCAGATCAAGCCGCAACCCCAGCGTGACGTTTAATTTTTCATTGATGGCAATTTCGTCCTGGCCGTAGACTGACCATTGCCCCAAATTCGTCTCGGCCAGGGCCCAACCCTCTCCGTTCACACCGTCGTCCCCGCCATTTGCCGCAAAGGTAGTTCGTGCGGCATCAACCGTTTCATCAAGTCCACCACTGTTAATCAGATCCGCAAAATCCTCGATGGGGATATCCGGAGCAAACGCCGACCCCCCATAGACCCCCAGGTTAAAAGAGTTGTCAAAATTGAAACGCTCAAATGCAGTGCCGAAGGTCCACGTATGATTACCGGCAAACAGGCTTAAATCATTACTGATTTGTATGGCGTCCTGGTCTAGCCTGTTGTGAATGGAAAACGGTTCATGCCCTGCCACGATGTAGCGCGTGCCGTCCTTGCTGATGTTAATGACGGGAAACGGTTCAGACTTTGGATCCCGCTTATCGCGGAAGGCGGTATAACCGACCTGAAGCTTGTTGGAAATATTATTGCCAAAGAATGATTTGAGTTCGACAATACCCGAGTGAATCACGTTATTAATACGATATCCAGAATTTTCAAATTGAAGGGTTAGAAAATCCGGACCTCTTCTGCCGAGTGCCGAGGGGTGTGCCGGCAGATCTCTAAAGGCATCTAAAAAGTTATAGGTGGCCGTAAGTTTGTGACTGTTGCTCAGGTTGAAGTCCAGCTTGAAAAGCCCCTTTTTATTATCCGCCTCGTGCGAAAATTCCTGGATCGCACCGGTGTCATATCCATACCGTTCGTTCAATAGGCTGGAAACCAAATTCATGTCCGATGCACTCACCCTCGAAACGTTTCCTCCTGTGGCGTTGCCTCCACTGGGCACAAAGAATGAACCCAGATCAGAGCGGTCCTCTAGTTCAAAATTGGCAAAGAAAAACACTTTATTCTTTATGATCGGACCGCCGACACTGAATCCGGCCTGTGCTTGTTTGAGATCACCCTTGAATATATCAACGCCGTCGACCGAGCCACCGGTCATGTCTTTATTCCTGAAAAAGCCAAAGAGCGTGCCATGAATATCATTGGTCCCCGATTTAGTAACCGCATTAATCGAGGCCCCGGTAAATCCGGATTGGGTCACATCATAAGGTGCTATTGAGACATTGATTTGCTCGATGGCATCCAAGGACACTGGTTGTGCAGCGGTTTGTCCTCCAGGGGTAGCGGCATCAAGTCCAAAAGGGTTATTGAAGATGGAGCCATCCAGCGAATAGTTATTGTACTGGTCATTTCGACCGGCAAAAGATCCGCCTTCTGCGGCCATTGGATTTAGCCGTGTGTAGTCCTCTGCCGATCTACTGATCGTAGGCAGATTGTCCAACAAGTCCCTGTTGATGGACGTAGCAGCACCGGTTCGTTCACCATTCAGGATGGGATCTACCGACCCTGTGATGACCACTTCCTGGCCGACGATGCCTTCTTCGCGCATCACAAAATCGAGATTGAGTTTTTGGCCCAATGATAGAAAAATACCGGTCTGAGGCTCAACGGCAAATCCAATAAAGCTCGCTTCAACGGTATACGGACCGCCAACACGCATATTGGGTATCGTGTAGCGACCATTACCCAGCGTCGTCACGCCGTATACCGTACCGGAAGGGACATGCGTAGCCTTGATCGTCGCACTCAAGAGTGGTTCTCCATTGGCGTCCTGGACAAGACCCGTCAAACTGGAAGTGGTAATCTGCGCATAAGCGGTCAAGGAAAACCCCAGAAATACACCAAAGAAAACGGCTAGCTTTATTATGAAGGGGTTCTTGTCGAGGATAAAACACATGGCAGGGGGTGGTTATGTGGTAAGGAACAGGTCTGTCGGATTCCAACTTCCGTAACAATCCATCTCCAAAAGGTCCGCATCTACAACCGTACCGACGGACGACCTGGGAACTTGGACAAAAACGCGCCGCTTCAAACCGAGGGGTGTTGGTGAATCGTAGCGTATCCCATCGGTGTAAGTGGATAGCAAACACGCGGTTTACGTCTCTGACGGAATATAGCCATATTCAGATGAGATGACATAGTTTTCTGGAAAATGATAACAGGTCTCCCCGGAAGCCCTTCCGGTAAAGTCGTATATTACGGCATCCGGGTTGACTCTGGATTTGAACTTTATTAGCTTAACACTGTTTAGTTAACAGCGTAAAGTAATTAGCCTGCCACGACTTAGGGGGCGCCCATACTTAACATCGAATATGGACACATCTGCTATAGCCCAGGTTGAAACCCACGTTGTACGCAAGCCTTTCCGAACTGCTGCGGTTTTAGGGGCCGGTGTGATGGGGGCCCAGATTGCCGCCCATCTGGCCGGTGCCGGATTGGAAGTGCTGTTGTTAGACATTGCCTCCAAGGCGGGGCCGAAGAATCAGATCGTGGAGGCCGCCTTCAAGCGGGCCACCAAACTCAAGCCTGCACCGTTTGTTCAGGAGGCGGCCAAGAAGCGCATCACACTCGGCAACTTCGACGAGCATTTTGACCAACTGGCCGACAAGGACTGGATCATCGAGGTGGTCGTCGAGCGCATGGACATCAAACAGCAGGTTATGGCTCGCATCGAAGCTGTGGCCAGTGACCATGCCGTGATTTCGACCAACACCAGCGGCCTACCCATCAACCAGATTGCCGAAGGCCGTTCCGAGGATTTCAAGCGGCGCTTCCTGGGCACCCACTTTTTCAATCCGCCGCGCTACCTCAAGCTGCTGGAAGTCATTCCCACGCCGGACACCGATCCGGCCATCCTCGAACGCATCCAATGGTTTGGCCGGGTACATCTTGGCAAAGGGGCGGTCATCGCCAAAGACACCCCCAACTTCATCGGCAATCGAATCGGAGTGTATGCCATCGCCCGGACGGTGCAGGAGTTTATCGAGGGGCGCTACACCATTGAAGAAATTGATGCCCTGACGGGTACACTTATTGGCCGCCCCAAATCGGCGACCTTCCGCACGGCGGACGTGGTGGGGTTGGACACGCTCCGGCACGTGATTTCGAATTTATATGATGCTGTGCCGGGCGACGAAAGCCGCGAGACCTTCCAGGTACCGGGCCTGCTGAACCGGCTGGTTGAAGCCGGCGCCCTCGGAGCAAAGGTCAAGAAAGGGTTTTACACCAAAGACCGCGCCTCAGGGCAAATCTGGTCCGTCAACCCCGAAACACTGGCCTACGAACCGGCACAAGACCAAAACCTGGGCGATCTTGATGCCATCAAACGCGCTGGTGACCTTGGCGCGCGCATCAATGCCCTCTATGCCGATGAAGGCCGGGCCGGGCAGTTTTTCCGGGATGTGATGCTGGACACCATGGCGTATGCCGCCCGCCGCATCCCCGAAATCGCCGACCGGCCCATCGACGTGGACCATGCCATTTGCTGGGGTTTCGGCTACGAAGTTGGTCCTTTCCAAACCTGGGACCTGCTCGGTTTCGAAAAGGTCTACGCCGATCTGCAAGCCGCAGGTACTGATCTGCCCGATTGGGTACACCAGATGCAAGCCGACGGCATCCCGTCGTTCTATCAGTCGGACGATGGCACAACGCAAGGATACGTCCCGGCACTCGGAACCTACCAGCCGATTGAACAGCACGCCGACGAGATCAGTCTGCCCTACATCAAGACCGATCCCAAGCGGGTGGTCTGGAAAAACGCCGATGCGGCCCTGTTGGACATGGGCGATGATGTGGTGCTCTATGAGTTCCGTTCCAAGTCCAATTCCCTCGGCACCGATGTGATGCAGGGCCTCTTTGAGGTCATTGATCTGGTTGAACATGGTTCGTACCGAGGCCTGGTGATTGGCAACGCCGGGAAGAATTTTACGGTAGGCGCGAACCTCGGTGAGTTGGCGATGGGTGTGATGATGGGGCAGTTCGATCAGATCGAGATGATGGTGGCCCGTTTCCAGGAAGGCATTCAGCGCGTACGCTATGCCGAGAAGCCGGTGGTGGTATGTACGCATCAGATGGTCCTCGGCGGGGGGTGTGAGATGGTGATGGCATCGTCCCATCCGGTGGCGGCGTCCGAGTCGTACATCGGCATGGTGGAACTCGGGGCCGGTCTGATTCCGGCCGGTACGGGCACCACACACATGACCGCCTGGGCAGCAGAAAAAGCCGCGAGCGATTTCCCGAGCCACATCCAGCCCTTCTTGCGGCAGGCTTTCGAGATGATCGCGATGGCCAAGGTGGCCACCAGCGCCCGTGAAGCGCAGGACTTCGGCATCTTGCCGCCCCACACCAAGGTTGTCATGAATGCCGACCGGCGGTTCCACGTGGCGAAGGAAGAGGTCGTCCGCCTCTCGAACCAGGGCTACTTGCCGCCCCCCCGGCGCAGTGCTGTACGGGTATTGGGCCGAGGCGTGCATGCCTTGTTTGAGGCGGCGCTGTATCAGTTTAAGTCGGGCAATTACATTTCGGAATACGATCAGCATTTGGCCGAGCGTCTGGCTTATGTGATGGCTGGCGGCAACCTCACCGGCCCGACGGATGTGCACGAGGATTACCTCATCGAACTTGAACGCGAAGTTTTTCTCTCGCTCCTCGGCGAAGAGAAGACGTTGGCGCGAATCCAGCATATTTTGACGACGAATAAGCCGTTGCGTAATTGATTTAGGTCCGTTGTCAGTCGTCCGTGGTCCGTTGTGGCTTCGGCGAAAGTGGATACGTATGATGTCTAGAACACAGTTTGAAGATTTGCGCGTGTATCGCTTGGCTGAACAGCTAGCCGATGCTGTATGGGACGTTGTCGGATCCTGGGATAGGTTTCCTCAGCGAACGGTGGGTCAACAGTTGGTACGGGCCGCAGACAGCATTGGGGCTAATATTGCCGAGGGAGCTGGCCGTGGTAGTTATCAGGACAATCGGCGATTTGTGCGTATTGCTCGGAGTTCGCTTAATGAAGTGAAGCACTGGTTGCGCAGGGCTTATAATCGTGGATTATTGAACGATGATCAGATCAACAGGCTCAAGCCAATGTTGGACGAACTCGCCCCTAAACTCAATGCGTACTTGAATTCGATAGGCACAACGCACAAAGCGAAGCCCAACGGACAACTGACCACGGACTAAGGACAAACCAAAACAACTAACAAAATGCAATTAACAGAAGCCTATATCGTCAGTAGTGTGCGGACGGCAGTGGGGAAAGGCAAACGCGGTGCCCTCAAAAACGTGCGCCCCGAGCATATGGGGGCCGTGGCTGTACAGGGCGCGCTGGACCGCGTAGACGGCCTGGCGCCAGAACAGGTTGATGATGTGATCATCGGCTGTGCGTTCCCGGAGGGCGCGCAGGGCATGAACGTGGGGCGTATCATTGCCCAGCGTGCAGGGTTGCCTGATGCCGTGCCGGGGCAGACGGTTAACCGGTTCTGTTCTTCGGGGTTGCAAACCATTGCGCTGGCGGCCCAGTCTATTATGGTGGGCCAGAACGATGTGGTGGTGGCCGGCGGGGCCGAATCCATGAGCCTCGTGCCCATGGGCGGTTTCTTCTTTTCGCCCGATCCCACGCTGGCGCATGCCGATCCCGACGTATATGTGGACATGGGCAATACGGCCGAAAATGTGTCCGTCAAATATGGCATCTCGCGGGAAGACCAGGATGCGTTTTCGCTCCAGTCTCACCACCGCGCCCTGGATGCCATCCAGTCCGGCCGGTTCGCGGAAGAAATTATTCCGCTTAATCTCGAAGAGACCGTATACAAGAACGGCGAGACGGCCACGGTGAACAAGACGTTTGACACGGATGAAGGTCCCCGTGCCGACACCAGCCTGAAGGCCCTCGCCAAACTACGGCCGGTGTTCCGGCAAGGGGGAACGGTGACGGCCGGCAACTCCTCGCAGGTCTCAGACGGGGCGGCGGCATCGGTGGTGATGAGCAAGCACATGGTAGACCAACTCGGCGTCGAGCCGATGGCCCGGTTTGTCGGGTTTGCCGCAGCCGGGGTGCCGCCCGAAATTATGGGCATCGGGCCGGTGGAAGCCGTGCCGAAGGTCCTGAAACGGGCCGGGCTGAAACTGGAAGACGTCGGCCTGTTTGAGCTTAATGAAGCCTTTGCCGCGCAGTCCTTGGCCGTCATTCGCGAACTGGGCCTTGATCCCGAGATCGTCAATGTTAATGGTGGGGCTATTGCCCTTGGGCATCCCCTGGGTTGTACCGGAGCCAAACTCACCGCTTCTCTCCTGCACGAAATGCAACGTCGCAAGGTGCGCTACGGCATCGTTACGATGTGCATCGGCGGGGGAATGGGTGCCGCCGGCATCTTCGAGAACCTGGCCGTTTGATATAAATTGCCCGAGGGCGGCTCCAGGCCGGTTCTCTTTTACGCGTTTAGTGAACAGTGTTAAGTCGAGTTAATTCTTAACCCAAACCGAGGTATTCGTCATGTTAATTGAATGGGGTTATGGCTTTTTTGAGAGCCTTCCGCTGGTTGTATCCATTGTGAGCGTGTTGGTCGTGTTGTTTGTGCTGGGGTTCACGGGGGCACCGCTCTGGATCTGGGCCGTGGCCGGTCTGGTGGCTTTGCACCTCGCTGGTGCGCCACTGTGGCTGGGTATTACCTTTGCCGTGCTGGCCGTGGTTTTCAATGTGCCACCGGTACGCCGGGTGTTGAGTGGCGGCATCATGAGCCTGATGGAGAAACTCAACTTCCTCCCGACCATCTCGGCCACCGAGAAAGAGGCCATCGATGCGGGTACCGTATGGGTGGAAGGCGAACTGTTCTCCGGCAAGCCGGACTTCAAGAAGATTCTGGCCGAGTCCTACCCGGACCTGTCGCCCGAAGAACAAGCCTTCCTGGACGGCCCGGTGGAGAAGGTCTGCGAAATGACGGACGATTGGGAGGTCTTCCAGCGTCGGGATTTACCGGATGCCGTCTGGAAGTACCTCAAGAAAGAGCGCTTCTGGGGGCTCATCATTCCGAAGGAATACGGCGGACATGGGTTCTCGCCGTCGGCCAATAGTGCGGTCGTCGCCAAGCTTGGCTCAGCCTCCCAGGTACTCGGCATCACGGTCATGGTACCCAATTCTCTCGGCCCGGCTGAACTGTTGATCCATTACGGTACCGAGGCTCAGAAAGACCATTACCTGCCGCGCCTTGCTAAAGGCCAGGACATCCCCGCCTTCGCCCTTACTGAACCGAATGCCGGTTCGGATGCCGGGGCCATGACCTCGCGTGGGGAAGTTTTCAAAGGCGATGACGGCAAGCTGTACATGCGCCTCAACTGGAATAAACGCTACATCACCCTCGCGCCGATCTCCACGGTGCTCGGGCTCGCCTTCAAACTGAAAGACCCGGAGAACCTGCTCGGCAAAGGGACGGACCTGGGTATCACCTGTGCCCTCATCCCGACGGACACGCCGGGTGTGGTCCTCACCGAACGGCACGACCCCATGGGCATTCCCTTCTGGAACGGCCCGACTGAGGGGCACGACGTGGTGGTCCCGTTGGAAGAATCCATCATCGGTGGCTCGGAATGGGCCGGTAAGGGCTGGCGGATGTTGATGGAATCATTGGCTGTAGGCCGGGGCATTTCACTACCAGCCTCTAGTGTTGGTGGAGCCAAGGGCATTTATCGTGTGGCGAGTGCCCATGCTCTGATCCGCAAGCAATTCGGGTTGTCCATCGGCAAATTCGAGGGGATTGAAGAGCCGCTGGCCCGCATCGGGGGCTTTACCTACCTGATGGAAGCCGCCCGGCGGTACACCTGCGGTGGCCTGGATGCCGGGGCCAAGCCGGCGGTGGTGACGGCCATGATGAAGTACAACACGACGGAACTGGCCCGGAAGTGCATCAACGACGGGATGGACATCGTGGCCGGGAATGCGATTTCACGGGGACCGCGCAATACCCTGGCCCATGGGTATACCAACATGCCGGTCAGCATTACGGTGGAGGGGGCCAACATCCTGACCCGCACCCTGATGATCTTCGGGCAGGGGGCCATCCGGTGTCATCCGTATGCGCTCAAGGAAATCCAGGCCCTCGAAAACAAGGACGTGAAAGCGTTCGATGCAGCGTTCTGGAAGCACATCGGGCATGTGGTCCGCAACCTGTTCCGCACGAAAGCCCTGAGCCTGACGCGGGGGTACCTGGCTGGCTCGCCTGTGAGCGGCCCGACGGCCAAATATTACCGCAAACTCTCCTGGGCATCGGCCACCTTTGCATTCATGGCAGACATGGCGATGGGGACGCTCGGCGGTGACCTCAAACGAAAAGAAAAACTGACTGGCCGCTTTGCCGACATCTTTTCCTGGATGTATCTGGGGGCTGCTACGCTCAAACGGTTTGAAGCCGAGGGGCGCTTAAAAGAAGACCTGCCGTTCATGCACTGGTCGATGCAATACGCGCTCGCAAAAATCCAGGAAGGATTCGACGGGTTGTACAAGAACATGCCGGTGCCGGGTCTGACATGGGCCTTTCGGGGGCCGATTGCCGCGTGGACCCGGTTTAACCCGCTAGGGCATATGCCCTCAGACAAACTCGGTGGGCAGGTCGCCCGTGCGATGCAAACCCCAGGGGCACAGCGCGACCGTCATACGTCCGGCACCTACGTCCCGGAAGACCGTGCGAAGGCCTTGGGCCGTCTCGAATTCGCGATGGTGAAATGTTATGAAGCCGAGGGGATCGTGAAGAAGCTCAAGAAAGCCATCAAGGCCAGGCAATTGCCGAAGATACACCCTGTCAAGCTGGTGCCCAAGGCCGTCGAAGCCGGTATCCTGACGCAAGCCGAAGCTGCGCTCTTGCAAGAAGCCGAAGCCCTGCGCAACGATGCCATCCAGGTAGATTCGTTCACGTTCGACGACTACATGAAAACCAGCAACCCGAAGTACGGCGTTTCCGCCGAAGGGGACGGTGCAACGGCACAACCGGTAATGGCCTGACGCTACACGCTGTCGATTACCGGAGTACCCTAAGTTGTCCGGTTCGTACTGTGCGGTCCGATTGTAAGCGATAGAGGTACGCACCGCTTGCTACGGGGCGACCGGTATCGTCTCGGCTGTCCCACAAGACGGTGTGGTTTCCAGCGGCAATGTATCCGTTCATCAGGGTACGTACCTTCCGACCCAGTAGTGTATGTACCTCCAGGGTAACCGGGCCGTTGATAGGTGTCTGGAAAGCAATGCGAGTGTCTGAGCGGAAGGGGTTGGGATAGTTCTGTGCCAGGATAAAGCCCTGCCCGAGATCATAATTGGTCTCGGTATCCGTGGTCGCTCCCGATCCCCATTTGGCGATAAACACGTCTTCCTCGCCTACGCTGGTGAGGTTCTGGTTATCAAAGGTGGCTGTTTCCGTGAACAGGCCAGCCATGATGGTGTTGCCGGATCCATCCACTACGATGCTGTAGGCCTCGTTGAGGCCCCCGCCGCCGGCCTGCGCCACCCAGAGGGCGTTGCCCTGCATGTCGTATTTGGCAATAAAGGCGTCCAGGAAGGTGCTGGTCAGGGTGGTATTTCCGAAGGTAGAGGCACCTGCAAAAAAACCGGTCACCACGGGGTTGCCCGCCTGATCAATGGCTACACCAAGGCCCCGGTCCAGGTCTGTTCCGCCCCCCTGCACGACCCATAGAATTTCCCCAAGGGGATCATATTTGGCCAGGTAGGCATCTCCGGAACCGGCACTTTCCAGCGTGAAGGTATTGGTGATGCCCTCGAACCGCCCTGTGCGTTGGAAATACCCGGTCACAAAAATGTTGTTCTGGGCATCGGTGGCGAGGCCAGAACCAAAGTCGTCGCGCCCGCCTGCTTTGCGGACCCATTGCAGGTTGCCGTCGGGATCGTACCGGGCGATGAAGGTATTAAACAGGCGGCTGCTGGCCAGCGCAATGCCGTCGAACGTGACGGCCCCGGAGAATTTGCCTGTAATGACGGTGTGCCCACCCGTATCGATCGCGATGGCGTTTCCTTCATCCACAAAAGCGCCGCCCGCTTTATTTGCCCAACGGAAGTTGCCGTCGGCATCGTAGCTGGCCACGAAGAGGTCGTATACGCCGTCGCTGGTAAATGAGGCGGTGCCGAATTGGGCCGTCTCCTGGAAGTGCCCGGTTACGGCAATATTGCCGTCGGCATCGGTGGCAATGGCGAAGCCCCGGTCCAGGCTGGTCCCGCCTTGCGACAGGGCCCAAAGCACGTTACCGTCGGGGTCGTATTTGACGATGAATACGTCGTAGGAACCGTTGCCGGTCAGGGTGGTCGCGCCAAAGGTGATCTGTTCGAAGAAGGCTCCGGTAACGAAGATGTTACCGTCGGCATCGGTGGCCACGCCCATGCCCTCGTCTTCGGCATCACCTTGTCCCTGGGTTACCCACAGGGCATTCCCGTTAGCATCGTACTTGGCCACGAAGATGTCTTTGAATCCGATGCTCGTGAGGGTGAGGGCGCCGAACGTGGCGGTGTCCTGAAAATATCCGGTTACGATGATGTGGCCGTCGTGGTCTGTGGTAACCGCGCTGGCTTTGTCGAAGCCCGGCCCGCCTGCCTGTACGGCCCACATAAACGGTTCCGTTTGGGCCTGCGTATTTGAACTCAGGCCTACGCACAGTCCAGCCAAGCAAAAAGTGAAAAGCGTTTTCATGCTGATAGAATAATGAAAAGGAACGCAGTATGAAAATACATGGCGCTAAAAGTGTTAAAATCTGGACAAGGAGGTGGAAAAAAAGAGGCTGGGGCGGGGTCTAAATGAATGGTTCGGCCAAACGTTGTATCTTGCGGCCCACATGCCATTCACAAACATAACCTCTGACCTTGATGTCCAAATTCTATGCCCCTGACCTGCTTGCCCAAGAACACATCGTGATTACCGGCGGGGGCACGGGTCTTGGGAGTGCCATGGCCGTTCGCTTTGCTGAACTGGGGGCCGTGGTTACCATCTGTGGGCGGCGGACCGAGCCGTTGGAAAAGACCGTTGCCGAGATCCGGGAAGTAGGGGGAAAGGCCGAGGGCATTTCCTGTAATATCCGGGATCCCGAGGCCGTAGAGGCCTTCTTCGCCGAAGCCGAAAAGCGCCAGGGCGCGGTGTCCGGCCTCGTGAACAACGCCGCTGGCAATTTTCTGGCAACCTCCGAATCGCTTTCTCCCAATGCCTTCGATGCCATCGTCAAAACGAACCTGTATGGCTCGTTCTATTGCACCCAGGCCTGTGGTCAGCGGTGGATTTCGCGGAAAAACAAGGGGGTGGTGCTGTCCATCTCCACGACCTATGCCGAGACCGGCTGTGCCTTCGTCCTGCCGAGTGCCGTCTCCAAGGCCGGCATCATGGCGTTGACCAAATCCCTCGCCTCGGAATGGGGCGTGTACGGCATTCGGCTCAATGCCATCGCCCCGGGGCCGTTCCCGACGGAAGGGGCGTGGTCACGCCTCGCCCCGCCGGAAATTGCAGACCAAATGGTACGCCGCGTACCGCTGGGCCGTGTCGGCCACCCGCACGAGTTGGCAAATCTGGCGGCCTTCCTGATGAGCCCGCTCAGCAACTACATGACAGGCGAGCATCTCATTTTCGATGGTGGCGAGATGAACTACATGGCTGGCCAGTTCAACGACTTTGCCCGCATGGACCGCGAACAGGTCGAGATGATGTTCGCTATGCTTAAAGGGAAAGGGAAATGACGTTCTACGTGCGATGTTCTACGTTATTCGCCCGCACGTGGCCTGGCATTCCCTAGGCCGTGTTGACCATTAGATCAACAGGCGGTTTTGAGGTCGTTAGGGCCGTGGATCGGCCCAGGCCCAATCAAGGCGCATTTTGACTGCAATGCCTTAGCATTTCAGGAGAAATGCAACGCAGAGTGGGCCAAGAGGGCCGGTTATCGGCCCGAAACGGGCCAAAAACGACGTTTACGCTTAATTGTCAACACGGCCTAACGTAGAACCTAGAACGATTAATGATTCAGACGCTTCACATCACCGTTCCCGGCCAGGGGTTGCATGAGATAACAGATGCCGTCGTACGCATTGTGCGGGAGGCCGGGGTGCAGGAGGGGTTGTGCACGGTGTTTATCCGGCACACCTCGGCCAGCCTGACGATTCAGGAAAATGCCGATCCTTCAGCGCGGCGGGACCTGGAAGCCTGGCTCAACCGGCTCGTCCCTGAACATGATCCGCTCTACACCCATACGATGGAAGGGCCGGACGATATGCCGGCCCACATCAAAGCCATCTTGACAGCCACCTCATTGTCGATTCCCATTCTGAACGGTCAGCTTGCGCTGGGGACGTGGCAGGGCATTTATCTCTGGGAGCACCGCAGGCACCGGGGCCGCCGGACGGTGGTGGTTCATGTTGGGGCTTAGTGAAGTGCGAGGTGCAGGGTGCGGAGTGCGACTCCCACTTAAAACCTGAGTCGCACCCCGCACGCTACACGTTGTTCGATGGCTACTTATCCTGGCAGATGTCTCGGCCATTCTGGCTCTTGTAATCCCAGCCGTTGGGGCAGGTTGGGGGCTGGTGATTGGTGACGGATTTGGTGCAGGTATCAGCACCCGAGCGCTGATTGTAGGTGTAGCCCGAAGGACACTTCACCCCTTTAGGGGCCTTGCCTTTTGTCGACCGGCACTCGTCGGCACCGGCCTGGGCATGGGGGCCGGTCCAGTTGTTTCTATTGTCGGTAACCAGCAGGCGGCACTTCAGAGCTGCGGTTTGCGTCGTGGTGCGGGTACAGCGGTCCTTGTTGAGGGGGTTGCGCACATCGTAGGTCCAGCCACTCGGGCAGGTCGGGGATTGCGTCGCAATACACTCGTTGCGGCCGATGCCCAGCGGGCCGAGCTTACAGACGGCATTGGGGCCACAATCGGCATCGGTGGAGCAATCGTGGGCTTCCTTGCATTGCCCGGTGTTGCACCGGCCCGAGGCGCACTGGTCGGCACGGGTACAGCCGGCTCCGATGGGTTTGAGGTCTCGGCACAGGTTTTGCCCGACGCCCAGCGTGCCGGTGTCGCAATAGGCGTTTGCGCCACAGTGGGCATCGGTGGTGCACTCATTGGCGGCCTTGCACTGCCCGGCATTACAGCGCCCGGACTCGCACTGGCCTGCGCGGGTACAGGATTGTCCGAGGTCTTTGAGTTCCTTGCACTGATTGCGTCCGATACCGGCCACGCCCGTGTTGCAATACCGTCCGGCATCGCAGTCGCTGTCTGTGCTACAGGTCGGTGCGCCGCGGGTGCCCTTGAGCTTGAAGTAATTGGTTTCACCCTTGTTGGTCATGTAGGTTTTCCGCTGATTGGCGGTCCGACGTTCCTGGCATGGGTTGATGTATTCGTTGCTCGTTTCGCTGGCACAGTAGTCCATCACATTCGAGCGTCCCTTGCACGAAAATCCGCCGCCCGGATGTTCAACCACCTCGCCTTCGCAAGTGGCACATTTGGCGTGGGGGCGATAATCCTTGTTACAATTCAGCTTGGGGTCTACGTTGACGTAGGGTTCGAAGGTATGCAGCAGGCTCAGCATGTGGCCGAGTTCATGAGAGAAGACGTACTGGTCATGGGGGTAGGCGAGCGAGATGCCGTACTTCCGGCTGGTTGGGTCTACCCAGTGCGGGAACCATGCCCGCCCACCGATGCACGTCTTCTTATCGCCCTTGCCATAGCACACATCGTTGGCAACGAGGATGGTCAAATGGCCTTCGGTTTTGGTGGTCGCCACATTCTCGAAGTGATCGTCCATGAACTTCTTGTATTCCCTTGATGAGTCGAAATTCAGTTGGGCAAGGTTGCGGCCACCGGCGCGGGTCTTATGCTCGGTGGTATAGGCGATTTTGAGGCTGGGTTTTTCGGCGTAAAGATCCTCGGCCACCTGGACGCTTTGGGCAATCCATTGGTCGATGGCGGCTTTGCCTCGGGCATTGGAGTACTCGGCGGCGCCGACCACAAAGTGGACATTGAGGTGCCAGGTGTCGTAGTGTTTCTTCTGTCCATAGGCCGAAGGGGCCATCATCAAGAGACAGAGGAGCAAACAGGCTCCGGCTTGGATATGACGTTTCATGGGGTCACGGGTTTTTCTTCTCGATATCGAGAAGGAGTGAACTGAAAGGGTGTATGGATCGGAATTGATTTGAGGCCACGCTTTCCACGAGGCCTCTACCCGTAATTCCCAAAACGCAGACCAAACCGGACAGACGATTAAAAAACATGGCCGTATAGCCCGATGATCAATGCAATGGGCGAAGATTTCAGACCTGTTCGTCGCGTAATTTTTCCCGCGTGGAGCATCAACAACGTCTGTACGTATACCACTCCGCCGATATGATTCGTACATTGCCCTGCTATGGTTCACTTAAACGATATTGATCTGGCTTTTGCCGGTCAGGTGCTTTTTGATCAACTCGCCTGGCACATCAAGCCCGGCCAGCGCATCGGCTTGGTGGGGCCGAACGGGGCGGGCAAAACCACCCTGCTGCGTATGGTGGCCGGTCAACAGGAGGCTGATGCCGGAACGGTTGCCCGTGCTGCAACCACAACCGTGGGGTATCTAGAACAGGACGTTCAAGAGGCTGATGCCGATCGGACGGTGTTGGATGAGGCCATGCAGGCCTTTGCGCACATTCTGAACCTTGAACAGCGCATCGAAACCATTACCACCGAACTGGGGCATCACCCGGACCACAGTTCCAAAGCGTATCAAAAACTGCTCCGTCAACTCGAAGAGGCCCAGGCCGAGTTGGCCACCTACGATGCCTACCGCATCCAGTCCGATACCGAAGCCGTACTCTCTGGTCTTGGATTCGAGGCCGATGAAATGCAACGCCCCCTACACACCTTCTCCGGCGGTTGGCGGATGCGGGTGGTGCTGGCCAAAATGCTGCTCCAAAAGCCGGACTTGCTTCTGTTGGACGAGCCGACCAATCACCTCGACATCGAAAGCATTGATTGGCTAGAGACTTACCTGAAGGATTACGAGGGTACCGTGGTGCTGGTTTCCCACGACCGGTATTTCCTCGACCGGATGGTAACGACCACCGCCGAACTGGCACAGGGCAAGATCACGGTCTATGCGGGCAATTATGCCTTCTACCTTCAGGAGCGGCAGGAACGCCGGGCCATGCAACAGGCGGCCTACGACAATCAGCAGCGGTACATCAAGGAGACCGAGCGGTTTATCACACGCTTTCGGGCCAAGGCAACCAAGGCCCGGCAGGTGCAGAGCCGCGTAAAGGCCCTCGAAAAACTCGTACGCCTCCTGCCACCCCCTACTGAGGAAGCCACCATCCATTTTCGGTTTCCCGAGCCGCCGCGCTCCGGTCGGGTTGTGCTGGACCTGTCTACCTATTCCAAAACTTACACCCAGGACGACGGCACCACCACGCAGGTGTTCAAAAACGCCCGGCCCCTCAAGATCGAGCGCGGCCACAAAATCGCCCTGATCGGCAAGAACGGGGCGGGTAAGAGTACGCTGGCCCGTATCCTGCGGGGCACTGAGCCATTCGACGGGACCCGAGAGATCGGTTATCAGGTGGAAATGGCCTACTTCGCACAGCATCAGGCCGAGTCGCTGGACCGGCGGCAGACCATTCTCGAAACCCTGTCGGCAGACGCACGGGGCCAAACCGAAACCCAGATCCGGTCGTTGCTCGGCGCGTTTCTGTTTCGGGGGGATGATGTGTACAAACCCATCGGGGTGCTCTCCGGTGGGGAGCGCAGCCGCGTGGCCCTGGCCCGGACGCTCCTTTCGCCCGCCAACTTCCTGATCCTCGACGAACCGACGAACCACCTGGACATGCAGTCGAAAGCCGTACTCATCGAGGCCCTCAAGCAATACAGCGGCACCTTCGTCATCGTCAGTCACGACCGGCATTTTCTGGACCAAGTGGTGAACCATGTTTGGTACGTAGCCGATCAGGATACGCGCCCCTTCATCGGCCCCTACGCCGATTTCCACTGGGCCATGCACCGCAATGGGGAATCCGTTTCACTTGAAAAAACAACGCGTTCGGTCGCTGATAAGCCTGCGGCCAAGGTGGTCAAGAAAAGTGGCGGCAAGAAAACCAAGGCGCAGAAGCGCCTGGAGGCGGAGGAACGGAACCGCCGGTACCGCGCCGGAAAGGATGCGAAGAAAGATGCCCTGAAGGGTACCGTCGGCGGATGGGAGGGCATATCTGCCTACCAACTTCAGGAGATGATTGCGGTATTAGAAGGGGAAATTGTTACCAAGGAAGAAGAGAAAAAACACCTGGAAGCCCAACTGGCCGATCCAGCCTTCTACAATGACGCGGCCAAGTCTACCGCAGCCATCCAGACCTTCTCGGCGCTGGAAGCTACGCTGAAAGACCTCTACACCCGCTGGGAAGCCGCCGCGCAACATTTGGAAGAAGCCGAGGCAAATGCCGGGGGTGGTACTTGAGCCATTCGAACGGCCTGTACTGAAGCCGGTAAATTCGTATTGCGTATTGCGAATTTGATGCTCATTTTACGCATTACGAATTATGCAATACTTACCTCATGTTTAACGAACAAAGCCGATTGTTCCAGCGCCTCGTTTTTGTGGCAGACCTTGGGCTGATTGCTCTGGGTTGGATCGTGGCGTATTACCTGCGGTTCGAGGTGTTGGCACCGGTGGTGGGGTTGCCGCTGTGGCGGCCCCTCTCGCGGTATATGCCCTACCTGTTGCCGGTGGTGGCATTGTGGGGGATTGTCTTTTTAAGCTCGGGTTTGTACGCGCCGGGGCGGGCGCAGCGGTTGCCGGACATGGTGTACGGGGTCCTTCGGGCGGTTTTCATGGGGATGGCCGCCAGTGTTGCCGCACTCTTTTTCTACCGAGCCTTTTCCTTTTCCCGGTTGCACATGTTGCTCTTTGGAATCGTCACGACCGGCTTTATGGTCCTGCTGCGGGTGAGCCTGTACGGCCTCGGGCTGCGTGCCCGGCGTAAGGGCAAAAACCTGCGTCGGGTGCTGGTTATCGGGGCCGGGGAGGTCGGGCAACGGCTCCAGGAAGCCTTCCGGCAGTACCCGCTGATGGGCGTGGAAATGGTGGGTTTTCTGGACGATACCGCCGAGGGGGCAGCGGTTTTGGGCCCCACAGCGGCACTCCCGGATGTGGTGGATCGATTTGAAGCGGAGGGCCGCCATATCGACAGCGTCTATATTGCCTTGCCTTACCAGGCCACTGAGCAGATTGAACCGCTGGTCAATACCCTCTCAACCCGGCTGGCCCACGTCTATCTGGTGCCGGACCTGTTCCAGTTCGACATCCTCAACAGCCGCGTGAGTGACGTTGACGGGATGCCGGTCATCCACCTCATCGACGAGACCCCGCTGGACATCCGCAAATTCATCAAGCGGGGGATTGATATGGTGTTTTCATTGGGCGCGTTGATCGTACTTTCTCCAGTATTGCTGATTCTGGCCGTCGGGGTGAAATTGTCCTCGCCGGGGCCGGTATTTTATCGGCAGGAGCGCATGAGCCTGAACGGGCACCGGTTTCACATGCTCAAGTTTCGGTCGATGCCGGTGGATGTCGAGGCCAATTCTGGCCCGGTTTGGGCCAAGGCGGGCGAGAAGCGGGCCACGCCGCTCGGGGCGTTTTTGCGCAAAACGTCGCTGGACGAACTGCCCCAGTTCATCAATGTGTTGAAGGGGGATATGTCAGTCGTGGGGCCTCGGCCCGAGCGGCCTGTGTTTATCGAGCAGTTTCGGGATGGGGTGCCGAAGTACATGATGCGTCACAAGATGAAAGGCGGCATTACCGGCTGGGCACAGGTGCATGGCTGGCGGGGGAATACCTCTATCGAAAAACGGATTGAATACGACCTGTACTACATCCGGAACTGGTCGCTCAGCCTCGATTTCAAGATCATGTGGCTCACCCTCTGGCGGGGATTTGTGAATAAGAATGCGTATTAGAAGCGTAAGATAAACGTCGTTGGTCCGCCGACCTGGGATTGGACGCGGAGGTGGCCGTGGTGGCGGTGCATCACCTGACGGGAGAAGCTTAGTCCGATGCCGGAGCCGGTCTTTTTGGTCGTAAAGAATGGGATAAAGATGCTGTCCAATACCTCCGGTGGCATACCCGGCCCATTATCAGCGACGGTCAGGACGACCCGGCCTTGCCGGTCCAGCTGGCCTTTAAGGTCAATTTGGCCGTCGGGATGGCTGACCAGTGCATCGGCCGCATTGGTGAGGAGGTTGATCAGGACTTGTTCGAGCAAAGCGGTATCGCCGAGGACCTTGAGCGTCTCGGGTTCAACTTCGACGTGGACCTGTATGCTGGCTTCATCCAGTCGGTCTTTCATCAACTGGACCGGACGCCGGAACAGGCCCTTGACTGGCAATAATTCAAAATTCGGACGCGGGATTCGGGCAATACTGCGATAGGCGTCGACGAAATGCATCAATCCACGGCTTCGCTTTTCAATGGTGTGCAGCGCATCCTGCAAGTCGGCGGGGGTTTGGGGGTCACGTGTGTCTAGGGCGGCTGTGGTGTAGTGCCGGAGGTGATCTTGTGCAGAGGCCGCCAGGGAGGCGATGGGGGTGATGGAGTTCATGATTTCATGTGCCAGCACCCGCGTCATGTGTTGCATGGCGTCCAGTTCACGGGCTTCCAGTTGGGCATCAATATTCTGGAACGAGACCAGGGTGAAGGCATCCCCCTGCAGTTTGAACCGGGTGGCATAAACGGTCATCTGCAAGGTATCATCGCCGACTTGTACCGGGACCAACTGGTTTTCGGTCGATTTTATTTTCCACAATACATTTGCCAGGGCCGGGTTCTCCGGCATTAAATCCATGGTATTCTTTAAATAGGGCCGGTCCAGTAAGCGTTTGGCGGCAGTATTCATCAACGTAACGGACCCGTCGGGCCGAAAGCACAACAGGCCGATACCCACATGGTGCACCAGGGTCTCCAGGTACCGGCGCTGGGCCTCAGTTGCGGCACGGGTCCGTTGGAACGTCCGCATGACGTTGCCGAAGGCCCCGTACAGACGCTGAAACGAGGAGTCAGGATAGGGTGCTGAGAAGGACTGTACAAAATCGTCATATTCAATCGCTTCGAGAAAACGAACCACATCCCGCGTGGTCCGCTCCATATCTCGGATAAGGGCATAACCTTGCCAGAGCACCACGCCTGCGGCGAGGCCACCCAACAGCGGGTTCTGGGCCGGCCCCCAAAAATGAAAACACCCATACAGTGCCACCCCGAATACGGCTAGCCGCATCACGAGCTGTACCCGAAAACGACGAAAGGAAATGGACATGGGGCGAAGGATTACAGACCGTACTTATCCATGCGGCGGTACAGGGCAGCCCGTGTCAACCCCAGTTCCCGGGCGGCGTGGCTAATGTTGCCCGCATGTTTGCGCAAGGTTTGCCGAATGACGTGTTTTTCTACTGCTTCGAGGTTGTAGGTATCGAATGCGGGTTCCGCAGCGGGGGCCGGTTCGGGCGGTTTAAGCAAGAAGTCCTCAGGACCCAGAACCGGGGATTCGCTCAGGATGATGGCCCGTTCGACGGCGTGCCGGAGTTCACGCACGTTGCCCGGCCAGGGGTAGGCCGAAAGCTTTTTGAGGGTGCCTCCCCCCAACCGTACGGCCCCTTTCTGGTACTTTCGGGCATACCCTTTCAGGAAGTACGCGACCAACAGTTTCAGGTCCCCTTTCCGCTCGCGCAAGGGGGGGAGCTTGATCTCGACGGTGTTGATCCGGTAGAGCAAATCCTGCCGAAATTTTTGCTGTGAAGCCATCTCGTAGAGCGGCATGTTCGTTGCACAAATGAGCCGCACATCAATCGGACGTGGGGTATTGGAGCCGACGCGCACTACCGCCCGCTGCTGCAAAACCGACAGCAGCTTGGCTTGCAGAGGCAAGGACAGGTTGCCGACTTCATCCAGAAAGAGCGTTCCCCCGGAAGCAACTTCCAGCCGTCCCGGGCGGTCCGCTTTGGCATCGGTAAACGCCCCTTTGACGTGGCCGAACAATTCGCTTTCAAACAACATTTCGCTCACGGCCCCTAGGTCAACGGTAATAAATACATCCCATGCCCGGCTGGATTGGCGGTGCAAGGCGCGGGCCACCAGCTCCTTGCCCGTTCCATTTTCACCCAACACCAGCACGTTGGCATCCGTTGGTGCGACCTTCCGAATGGTGTCAAAGACCTGTTGCATCGCTGGTGAGGTGCCTATAAAGGCTTGATGGGGTGCGTCCAGTTCGGCACTGAGTTGCTGCTGTTTGTCGCGCAGTTGATCCGATTCCTTTCGGGCATGCCGAAGGCGGAGGGCGTTCAAAACGGTGGTGACCAGTCGCTCATTCTGCCAGGGTTTCAGGATAAAATCGGTTGCGCCTTTCTTGATGGCCCGGACGGCCGTCTCGACATCGCCAAAGGCCGTAATCAAGACGACGGCCACCGAGGGGTCCAGTTGGGTAATTTGTTCGAGCCAATAAAACCCCTCCCGGCCATGGTTATTCCCCCGTGCAAAGTTCATGTCCAGCAAAATCACGTCATATGACATGCGCTTCAATAAAGCGGGCAAGGCTTCTGGATGTTGTTCGGTTTCTACCTGTACGACGTGCTGTTTTAACAAAAGACGGGCGGCCTGTAGAATGTCGGGGTCGTCGTCTACGACGAGTACGGTGCCGTATTTCATAGGCATGGGGATGGTTCAAAGTGTTCGTTATCGAACACTTGCTGTGTTAATATCGAACATCGGCAGGGTAAGTTTCAGGGCAGAAAAATTTCTTATCCCTAGCATAAATAATTATTAACACAGTGTGGCATAGTGTTTGAGCTAAGCACACGGTACCGCGCACAACGATTCGGCCTGCAGGCCGAACACGTTACCCTTACGCAACGGTTTTATATATGGATACAACGGACACGCAAAAAACCTCATTTGCGGCGAACCATCAGGGGGGCGTACCCGGTAGTGGTGCCGGTATGGATCGGGTCGTCCAAAAGAGAAAATGGCCGCCGCGCCGGGTGGCCCTCTATGGGGTTCTAGCGCTGTTCATCGGCGCCGTGGGGTATGGACTCTGGACGCAGACAGGGGGCTCCCGGTTACGGATTGCACAGGATAGGGTGACCGTTTCCACGGTTGAGCGCGGGGCTTTTCAGGAATATATCCCGGTGATCGGTACCATCGAGCCGCTTCGTACGGTGTTTCTGGATGTCGTTGAAGGCGGGCGCGTTGAGCAAATTTTTACCGAGGAAGGTCTGATGCTTGAGCCGGGTACACCGATCCTCAAACTGACCAACAACAACCTGCAACTGGACCTGCTCAACCGGGAGGCGCAATTTTACGAGACGGTCAATTACCTCCGGCAAGCCCGCCTGGCGATGGAGCAAAACACCCTGAATTTGCGCCAACAACTGGTCGAAATCAATTACCAACTGACCCGCCTGGAACGGCAAGCCGCCCGAAATCGGGAAATGCATCAGAAAAACCTGATCTCCGACCAGGACTTTGAAGCCGTCCAGGACGAACTCATCTACCAGCGGCAACGCCGCGAACTCACGCTGGCCTCACACCGGCAGGATTCATTGATGCGGCGCGTTCAGGTCGATCAGTTGGAAAACTCGGTGAGCCGGCTCCAACGCAACCTTGAAGTGGTGCGCCAAAGCCTGGAAAACCTCGTCATCCGTGCGCCGATGGCCGGTCAACTGACCTCGCTGGACGCCGAGATCGGACAAAGCATTGGGCCGGGTCAACGGATCGGGCAGGTGGACCGCCTCGACGGATTTCGGGCCAAGGTACCCATTGATGAACATTACCTGCCGCGTATCAGCGTGGGGCAACAGGGTACGTTTACCTTTGCGGGCCGGCCCTACGAGATGCAGATTACCAAGGTCTACCCGGAGGTGCAGAATGGCCGTTTCGAGGTGGATATGGAATTTCAGGGGGCTGCCCCCGAAAACATCCGACGGGGCCAAACCCTGCGCCTTGACCTGGAACTGGGCGATTTGTCTGAAGCCGTCCTCTTGCCACGCGGGGGCTTTTTCCAGCAAACAGGCGGAAATTGGGTGTTTGTGGTTCAGGGGGGTGAAGCCGTGAAGCGCACCATCCAACTGGGCCGGCAGAACCCGGACTACTTTGAAGTATTGCGTGGCCTTAATCCCGGCGATCAGGTCATTACATCCTCCTATGATGCCTTCGGCGATGCCGAGCGGCTGGTGCTGGAATAGCCCTTTGCACGCAACTGAACGAAAAAATGATACAAACCAAACAGCTCAAAAAAGTCTACCAAACCGACGAGATCGAGACCACGGCGTTGGGCGGGGTGAACCTCGACATTCAGACCGGCGAATTCGTCGCCATCATGGGCCCCTCCGGGTGTGGCAAGTCGACCCTGTTGAACATTCTGGGTTTGCTGGACAACCCGAGTAGTGGCGAATATCACTTTTTTGGGCAGGAAGTGGCGGGCTATACCGAACGGCAACGGGCCGGGTTACGCAAAGGAAGCATCGGGTTCATCTTTCAGAGTTTTAACCTGATCGATGAGTTGAATGTATTCGAAAATGTGGAGCTGCCGTTGTTGTACCTGGGGGTGGCATCGGATGTCCGTGAACAAAAAGTCCATGCGGCGCTGGAGCGTGTTGGGATGATGCACCGGCGCAAACATTTTCCACAGCAACTCTCTGGGGGGCAGCAGCAGCGCGTGGCCATTGCGCGTGCGGTGGTGGCCCAACCCAAACTGATTCTGGCCGACGAGCCGACGGGCAACCTGGACTCGGCCCATGGCCAGGAGGTCATGAAACAATTGACCGAACTCAACGAAGCTGGCACAACCATCATCATGGTGACCCATTCTCCGGTCGATTCCGAGTATAGCCACCGGGTTATTCACCTCTTCGACGGCAACGTGGTGAGCGAGAATTTTATGCGCGAGCGCTATACGATTCGGGCGTGAGCCTCCTCATGCGTTGAAAACAAGAGTCGATATGTTCTGGAATTATATCACCGTAGCCCTCCGAAATCTCCGGCGGCATAGTGGATATGCCCTGGTCAACACCCTCGGCCTGGGGATCGGTATGGCGGGGTGTTTATTGATTGCACAGTACGTGCTCAACGTGCTGTCGTATGACGACTTTCATCCGGAGGCCCATCACATCTACCGCGTTGCCCTCGATGTACACGTACAAGACCTGGACCTGCAGACCGCTTACACGGCCCGTCCGCTTGGGGCTGCGGTGCAGCGGGAGCTTCCCGAGGTTGAACAGGCCACCCGGCTCTGGTACGACCCCATTGGAAAAACCGTGGTCCGGTACGGCGAGCACACGTTTGCCGAAGATCGTCTGTTCTATGCCGATGCCGGCGTGTTTGACGTTTTCGGCTTTCCGCTTCTCAACGGAGATCCGCAAACAGCGTTGGAAGCCCCCTTCTCCATCGTGCTCACCGAAACGATGGCCCGCAAGTATTTTGGAGATCAAAATCCGATCGGCCAAACCCTCAGCCTGCGTGAACCCTCTGATCGAGATATCTTTTCCTATCGCGTAACCGGGATCATGGCCGATTTGCCCGCACAGACCCACCTGGACTTCGACTTTCTCGCTTCCTACGTTACCCAGCGCCAGAGCCAATCGGAAAGCTGGCTGGGGTTTGGGGTGTATACCTATATCAAAACCCGCCCAGATGCACAGCCCGCAGCCCTGGAAGCCAAGCTGCCCGCGCTATTTGCAAAGTATGGCGGCCCCCAGGTGCTGGAAGTATACGGCATTTCGATCACGGAATTCTCGGATGCAGGCAATTATTATCGACACTTCTTGCAACCCGTCACAGACATCTATCTGCATTCCAAACTAGACGATGAAATGGCCCCGACGGGCGACATCAAGCTGGTTTACCTCTTCTCGGCGATTGCGCTATTTATTCTGATGCTGGCGGGCATCAATTTTATCAATCTGGCCACTGCGCGTTCGGCCCGGCGGGCCATGGAGGTTGGGGTACGTAAAACATTTGGGGCCAACCGGCGTCAACTCGGCCTTCAGTTTTTGATGGAGTCGGTGGTGTTGAGTCTGGTTGCCGTGGGGCCGGCCATCGTCCTGTTGCTATTAGCGCAACCCTTTTTGAGCCTGGTGTTTGGCAGCACAATGTTCCATACGGAAATGAACCTGTACCGCTGGGGGCCGGTCCTGCTGGGGATGGCCTTGCTCGTTGGCCTCGGCGCCGGGGCCTACCCTGCCTTTTACCTGTCTGCCTTTCAGCCTGCCGCCGTGCTGAAAGATCGGCAAGGAGGCCTCACCCGGAGCCGACTCCGCAATGGTCTGGTCATTCTTCAATTTGGTATTGCCATGGCCCTGTTGGTTTGCACGGCTATTGTGTACCAACAAACGCGCTACATGCTCAACAAGGACCTGGGCTTCAATAAGGATCAGGTGGTGGTCATCGAAGGGGCCGAGGTGATGGGCACCCAAAGCGAGCCCTTCCGAAACGCCTTACGGGCATTGCCCAATGTGGTACGGGTCACCAACTCGGAGCAGGTGCCGGGCCGCTACCTGAACGGCTCCTCATTCAAACCTGTTGGACAGCCCGACGATGCGTTTGAAATCATGAGTTACACCTACGCCAGCTATGATTTTGTGGAGACCCTGGGCATGGAATTGCTGGCTGGCCGAAGTTTGCAACGCGCCTATCCGACCGATTCCCTGGCCGTGATTCTGAATGAATCGGCAGTGCATAGACTGGGCCTGGAAGACCCCATCGGCACACGACTCTACTGGCGGGGGGAATCGACGTACACCGTGATCGGTGTGGTACGCGATTTTCATGTGACCTCATTGCATCGCCCCATAGAACCGGTGGCTTTGCTGGGGCCAGATCCCCGCAATTCCAACCGTCCGAACCTGTTGGTCTCTGCCCGCATTCAGCCAGATCGCGTGCCGGCCACGTTGGCTGCGCTGGAAGCAACCTGGAAGCAATTTGCGCCTCAGGAACCCTTCGTGTACACTTTTCTGGATGATGCGTTTGCGAGGCTCTATCAGGCCGAGGTGCATACGGGTTGGCTCATCAGCTTATTTGCTGTGCTGGCCATTTTGATTGCCTGTTTCGGGTTATTTGGGCTTTCGGCTTATACCACCCAACAACGCACCAAAGAAATCGGCATCCGAAAGATACTGGGGGCCTCGGTCGCCGGGATTGTGGGCTTGCTGTCCAAAGAGTATCTGAAGTTGGTGCTGATCGCCTTCGTAGTGGCGGTACCGCTGGCCTGGATCGCCATTCACCGGTGGTTGGAAGGGTTTGCTTACCGTGTGACGATTGGCTGGGACGTTTTTGCCGTTTCCGGCCTCGCCGTCTTGCTCATCGCATTGCTGACGGTGGGCTACCAATCTGTCAAAGCAGCAACGGCCAATCCGGTTACGTCGCTCCGGTACGAATAAGCGTGGATCTTATGTTTAAAAACCATCTCAAAATTGCCCTTCGTACCCTCTGGCGGAAACCCGGCTATTCCTTTATTAACATTGCTGGACTAGCCTTAGGGCTGGTGTGTTGCTTTTTCATTGGATGGTATGTGCTGGATGAATGGCGGTTCGACCGGTTTCATGAAAAAGGAGGCCGGGTATACCGTGTGGTGACCGACTTTGAAGTCGAGGGACAGGTACGGGAACAGCCGTACACCCCTGCAATTCTGGCTTCTTACCTGGCGGCTGATTTTGCGGAGGTCGAAGCCGTCGTCCGCCTGCGTAATGACCAAGCCCTCTTACAGTACGATGCCCCGGACGGTACGGTTCGCACCTTTCAGGAAGAAGCTGTTTCGTTTGTAGACCCGTCCATTTTCGAGGTATTTAGTTTCCCGCTTTTGGTGGGCGATGCTGCTTCGGCACTGGCAGAACCAAACCAAGTGGTCCTTTCCGAAAACGCGGCCGCCCGATATTTCGGGACTGATGCGCCTTTGGGAAAACGATTGCAGGATGAAGAGGGGCGCGACTTTGTGGTGGTGGGTGTTATGGCGGATATGCCTGCCCAATCGCACCTGCACTATGAGGTGCTTTTTTCGCTGAGTACCCTCGAAACAGGGGGGCCAGCGTGGTTTTTTCAGAATTGGTTGAACACGAGCATGCTTACCTATGTATTGCTCCGTAACCTTGGCCAGGCCCCAACCCTGGCGGCGCAATTTCCTGCATTTTTAGGCCGTCATGCCGGACCACGTCTTCAGGAGGCTGAACTCCGGATGGATTTTCACCTGGAGCCGCTTCACACCATATACCTGCAATCCACGAGAGGGGGGGCGGCGCGAAAGGGCAGTTTAACGAACCTCTATCTCTTTACCCTGATTGCCTTTTTTGTCCTTTTCATTGCGTCCATCAATTTTATCAACCTGACCACGGCGCGTTCATCCGAGCGTGCCGTTGAGGTGGGTATCCGCAAAACCGTCGGTGCCGAACGTGAGCAGCTGATCCGTCAGTTCTTAGGAGAAGCCCTTGGGATCAGCCTCTTGGCGTTTTTGCTTGCCCTGGCCTTAATCGAGGCCCTTTGGCCCGTCTTTAATATCATCGCCGGAAAAAACATTACGCCGACCCTGGCCGAGCGCGGCATGTACAGTTTGGTTTTGCTCCTCCTGGCGGGTGTGGTGGGTGTCGCCTCCGGGGTGTACCCCGCCTTTCTGCTGTCGCGTTTTCGTCCGGCAACTACCTTGCGCTACCGGGCCACTTCGCCAGCACATCAGCGCCTGCGCAAGGGTCTTGTTATTGTACAGTTTGGTGTTGCAATTGCGTTAATCGCCTGTACCCTGATCGTGTACAACCAGTTGCGTTTCGTACAAGGCCAGCCATTAGGCTTCGAGAAAGAGCAGATTTTAGTGGTTGATTTTGGTGGGGATCCGCAAGTACGGCAACGGCTGGATGTGATTAAACAGGAGTTTTCTGCCCTCCCTATGGTTGCCGGGATCACCGCATCAGGAAGAGTACCGGGCGAAAACCTGAGCCGAGGTGGGGGGTCGATTACGTTACCCAATGGAGGGGAAGAAAGTGTAGGGACCTATATCCTCTCGGTTGATCACGATTTTCTTGAGGTTTACCAGATGCATATGGTGGCCGGCCGGGGGTATTCCAGAAGTTTCACCCAGGATACGGCTGCCATTATTCTGAATGAGGCAGCCATCGCCTCCTGGGGGTTTAGGGCGCCTGCCGATGCCGTCGGCCAGGAAGGCGTTTTTTGGGACCGCACGCATGAGGTGATCGGCGTGGTTACCGATTATCACTTTTTTTCCCTGCATCGCCCCATTGAGCCTATCGTGATGCGTATTGATCCGCAGCACGTAAACAAATTGTCCCTTCGCCTCCACACCGATGATTATGCCGCAGCCCTTTCGGCGCTTGAAACGAAGTGGGCTGCGTTGGTTCCGCACCGGCCTTTCACCTATCAATTTCTGAACGAGGCCTTTAACCAACAATACCGTGCCGAAGTACAGTTTGGGTGGTTATTTGGCACGTTTGCAGGATTGACCTTGCTGATCTCTTGTCTGGGGCTTTTGGGGCTTACCTCATTCACGGTGCATCAACGCACCAAAGAAATCGGCATCCGGAAAGTACTGGGTGCATCGGTGGCCAGCCTTGTCGGTTTACTCTCGACGGGCTTCTTAAAGCTGGTGTTGGTTGCCTTCTGTTTGGCCTCTCCGATGGCTTACGTACTGATGGTCTACTGGCAAAGCCGATTTGCCTATCAAGCCCCGATCTCCCTCACGGTCTTTGCCCTGGCCGGTTTGTTGGCGCTGCTGATCGCGTTTCTAACGGTAAGCTACCAGTCGGTCAAAGCGGCAACGGCCAATCCGGTGGAATCGCTCCGGTACGAATAGTCCTCACGCATATGCTTAAAAACCATCTTAAAATTGCCCTCCGCAATCTCCGTCGGCAAGCCGGATATTCATTGATCAACATTGCCGGATTGGCCGTGGGCATGGCGTGTTGCCTGCTGATTGGGATGTATGTGGCAGACGAAAGGAGCTACGATCGTTTTTTTGAACACGCAGATCGGATCGTGCGCGTGGTAGAAGATCAGCAGCGGGACGCCGCACGCCGCACGGTAGCCACAACGTATGGCCCCCTGGCTCCGGCGCTTCAAGCTGATGTGGCCGCCGTCGAGGAAGCCGTTCGGTTTTTTCCCTACTCGGTCTTGGTGACCCAGACACCGGCCGAGAAATACCAGGAAGACGGATTTGCCTTTGTAGACTCCACGTTTCTTGAAGTCTTTGATTTTAAATTGCTTCGCGGAAATAGATCATCCTTGTTGGACCAGCCCTTCTCGGTAGTACTGACGGCCTCAACGGCGCAAAAGTATTTCGGCACAGCGGATCCGATGGGTCAGGTGCTTCAGGTATGGGATGATGAGGCGCGGTTTGATTTTACCGTGACGGGCGTTCTGGAAGATGTACCCGGCAATACCCATTTCACGTTCGACATGCTGGGTTCGATGGGCAGCGTGCGCGTGATGTATCACTGGGCCCTGGATCCCAACAACTGGGAACACCCGCCCATGTATACCTACGCCCTCCTGGCTGATCACGTTGAACCGGGCGACGTTGCGTCCTTATTGCCGGCCCTTGCCTTGAAGCACATGGGAGAAGACCGCGTGCGCACCCGCAGTTTACATCTGGAGCGCCTGACCGACATCCAACTGCATTCTGCCCGAGAAGCCAACCTGAAACCGAGCGGCCACATTGCCTATGTGTATTTGTTCATGCTCATCGGCGGCTTTATTCTGCTCATTGCCTGCATCAATTTTATCAACCTGACCACTGCGCAGGCGGCACGGCGTGTACGGGAAGTGGGCATCCGCAAGGCCCTTGGCGCACAACGGAACGAACTGGTCGGCCAATTTCTGAGCGAAACCGTGTTGATGACCCTGGCCGCGCTGGTGCTGGCCCTGGTTTTAACCCAGGTGATGTTGCCGGTCTTCAATGAAGTCTCGGGCAAAACCCTACCTCTGAATCTGTTTGAACAGCGCTTTCTTCCCCTGTTCTCGTTGGTACTGGTCGTCCTGATCGGCTTGTTGGCCGGGGGATACCCGGCCTTTTATCTGGCGCGCTTCCAACCCGCACAAGTTCTGAAGGGTAACCTGATTTCAACCGGGACCTCTGGTGCAGCGTTTCTCCGAAAAGGGTTGGTGGTTTTCCAGTTTGTGGTTGCCATTGTGTTGATGATTGGGACGGTCGTCGCACAGCAACAACTGAATTACCTGCGCAACGAGCGGCTGGGTTTTGAAAAAGAGAATATGGTACTGGTTCAGCTTCGGGACGTCAACAATCAGATCGACCATACCTCCCTCAAAGCGGCCTTTAAACAAATTCCGGGCGTACAATCGGTCACGGCTTCATCGGGCATGCCCGGCCTCAATGGGGGCATCTATGACTTTGTCATTCGGCCAGAAGACGCGCTGGCGGATAGCCTGGAGATCCTGACGCTCACCGTGGACCACAACTATGTGCGCACGTACGGGCTGGAAGTGGTTGCAGGTCGAGACTTTTCGGAAGCCTATGCGACGGATGCCGGCGAAGCTTTTCTCATCAATGAAGCCGCCGCCGAACTCCTGGGTTGGGCCGAACCGGTCGGCAAACGCCTGACGTTGCAACTCTGGTACAACCAGGAAATCAACAAAACGGGTACGGTGGTCGGTGTGGTTCGGGACTTTCAATATCAGTCTCTTCACCAGGCTGTGGCCCCCCTTCTCATCCACATGTTTCCCGATACCTATTATTACGATTACGTCTCGGTACGCCTCAACACCGCCAACCTTGCCGGCGTATTAAGCGCCATGGAGCAAGCGTGGGCGGCTTTTAATCCGGCGCGTCCCTTAGAAATTGCCTTCCTTGATGAACAATTCGATGCCTTGTATCGCATGGAAGAACGCATCGGCCAGCTTTTTGGCGCGTTTACCTTGCTGTCCTTGTTTATTGCATGTTTGGGGTTGTTCGGCCTGTCTTCCTATACGGCCACACAACGCACGAAGGAAATCGGCATTCGCAAAGTGCTGGGGGCCACCGTCGCTGAAATCACGGGCCTGCTTTCGAAGGATTTTCTAAAATTGGTCTCGGTCGCCTTTATCATCGCTGCCCCTATTGCCTACGTCTCAATGGCGTGGTGGCTCGGCGGTTTCGCCTATCGCATCGGCCTGGGCCTGGGGCTGTTCTTTATCGTCGGCTTGTCTTCGCTGACGATTGCCTTTCTAACCGTGAGTTACCAATCCATAAAGGCCGCGCTGGCCAATCCCGTAGATTCCCTGCGGTATGAATAAGTCATGTTACGCCGTCTTGGCCCATTCGGCCTTGCCGAATGGCACAAGATCAACGTCAAGCGGCGTAACGTTAGTGAATAAGCTATCCGGCAACAGCGGCGCGCACTGCGCGTATCTATACCCGCTCCTCCTCCAGTGATTTCGGGAAACAGGTACCCATTCCTATGCAGATTCGCAACCCCGCGTACAAGCAAACCGTTGCCGGCCTGTTTGACCAGGCCCCTTTCATTCGCGACCTGGACGTGACGTTCGTCGATTGCGGTCCCGGTTGGTGTGAAACCACGCTCACGCTTGCGCCCCGGCATTTGCAGCAAACCGGCGTGGTACACTTCGGGGTACAGGCCACCGTGGCTGACCACAGTGCGGGGGCCGCCGCCACGACCGTGATGCAGGCGAACCAATATGCGCTCACTACCGGCTGTACCATCCATATGCTGCGCGCAGCCACCGGCGAACGATTGCGAGGGTATGCCCATGTGCTGAAGGCCGGACGGACGACGACCGTCGTAGAAGCTGAGGTGTTTTCCGTCTCCGGCGACCGGGAAATTCTCGTGTCCAAAGCAACGCTCACGATGGCCGTGATGAAGGATACGTGAGGGGGCTTCAGATGGGAAACAAGAGCCGATGACCGGCTGTTTGACTCTATTAAAAAAGCGCTTCCACTCACACGTTACATTGTAACCGTTTAAGGATACCCCTATGGATGATGTGGCCCGCAACGAACACTTTGAAGCCCGCATTGCACAGGGCGAGAAGATCGAACCCAAAGACTGGATGCCGGAACGCTACCGGAAACAGTTGATCCGGATGATGTCCCAGCACGCCCACTCGGAGGTCGTCGGGATGCTACCTGAGGGCAACTGGATTACCCGCGCCCCGAACCTGCGCCGTAAAATGGCCCTCCTGGCCAAAGTGCAAGACGAAGGTGGTCACGGCCACTACATCTACAGCGCCGCCGAAACGTTGGGCACCAGCCGGGAGGAAATGGAGGCGCAACTCCTGGCCGGGAAGGCCAAATACTCCAGCATCTTCAATTACCCGACGCTTACCTGGGCAGACATCGGTCTGATCGGGTGGCTGGTCGATGGCGCTGCTATCGTCAACCAGACCATGCTGGCCAAGGCCTCCTATGGCCCCTATTCTCGGGCCATGATCCGGATTTGCAAGGAAGAGAGCTTCCACAAGAAGCAAGGCTACGAAATCGTCGTCACGATGATGAAAGGCACGCCGGAGCAGCAGGCCATGGTACAGGACGGCATGAACCGCTGGTGGTGGCCCGCATTAATGATGTTCGGCCCCTCGGATAAAAACTCCCCCAATAGTGCCGAACTGATGAAGTGGCAGGTCAAGAAGAAAAGCAATGATGACCTGCGCCAGCACTTCGTCAACATTACCGTGCCGCAGGCCCATGCTATCGGTCTGACGATTCCAGACCCGGATCTGGCCTACGACGAGGAAACCAAAAACTGGCATTTCGGCGAGATCAACTGGGACGAGTTCTGGTCGGTCGTCAAGGGCAACGGCCCATGCAATCGGGAACGCATGGCCGCCCGCCGAAAGGCGCATGCTGATGGCGCGTGGGTTCGTGAAGCCGCTGCCGCATTTGCCGAAAAATACAGCCAACGCACATCCGTAAACCAGGTCGCCTGACATGTCTGAGTCTACCACAACCGTCTGGGAAGTATTCCTCCAAACCCGCACGGGTGCCCCACATCACCACGCCGGGAGTGTGCACGCCCATGATGCCGAAATGGCCCTGCAAAATGCCCGCGACGTATACGGGCGGCGCGACAAACCCCTGAGCATGTGGGTGGTCCCCGCCGAGGCCATCCGGGCCAGCACCCCGGACGATGCCGGCCCCTTCTTCGATCCGGCCGACGATAAGCCCTACCGGCACCCGTCGTTTTACAAAGTACCCCACGGCACCAAGAATTTATAACTGATGTTACGCAGCTTGGCGCTTACGATATGGAAAACGAAATCGTGGTCTTGGCCAAGACTGCGAAACATGAGGCTTTACGATGCAAACCCTGACTGATAATACTGTCGATCCAGCTGTCGATACGGCCCTGTTTGAATACCTTTTGCGGCTTGGGGATGACAGCCTCGTACTCGGGCACCGCCTTTCGGAATGGTGTGGCCACGGCCCCGCCCTCGAAGAAGACATCGCGCTGGCCAATGTTGCGCTTGATCTCGTCGGGCAGGCCAAGGCCTTTCTCGATCTGGCGGGTGAAGTGGAAGGGCAAAACCGCTCGGCGGATGACCTGGCCTACTTCCGCACGACCATCCAGTATCGAAACGTTCAACTGGCCGAGCTGCCGAAAGGAGATTTCGGGTATACCATCGTTCGGCAATTTTTCTATTCGGCGTTTGCTTACTTGCGCTACGAGGCCCTGCAGCAAAGTACCCACGAGGCCCTGGCGGGCATCGCCGCAAAAGCCTTCAAGGAAATTCGGTACCACCTGCGGCACAGCAGCGAATGGATCATTCGGTTGGGCGACGGCACCGAAGCAAGTCATCAGCGGGTACAGGATGCCGTGGATGCCCTGTGGGGGTACATCGGCGAACTCTTTGAAACCGATGCCGTGGACCATATCCTGATCGAAGGCGGGTACGCACCGGATGCGGCTGCCTTTCGGGATCGGTGGCTGGCAATGATCGGTCAGGTCTTTGAACAGGCTACGCTCACGCATCCGCCCGATGAGGTGTACATGCACACCGGCGGACGAAACGGGCGGCACACTGAACACCTCGGCCATATGCTTGCCGAGATGCAAATCCTGCCCCGGTCCTTCCCGGATGCCCAATGGTGAGACTCAACATGCACGCCACACAAATCTCCAAAACAGCACTCCTGGCCCATCTGGCCGAGGTCAAGGACCCCGAAGTACCGGTGCTGGACATCGTCGCGATGGGCATCGTCCGGGATGCCTGCATGACCGGCGAAACGGTAAATGTAGACATCACGCCCACCTACTCGGGCTGCCCGGCCATGAAGACCATCCAGGACGACATCGTCCGTACCCTGAATGCCAAAGGGTTCGCCGATGTCCAGGTCCACCTCGTCTATGCCGAACCCTGGACCACTGACTGGATGACGGATGAGGCCCGGCAAAAGCTCAAGGCCTACGGCATCGCCCCGCCGGGAAAAAAAGCGGGTGAAGCATGGCTACCCTTTAGCGAATCCGGCAAAGAGGTTCCCTGCCCGTTCTGCGATTCCAAAAACACCCGGCTCACCAGCGCGTTCGGCTCTACGGCGTGCAAGGCCATGCACTACTGTGACACCTGTCATCAGCCGTTCGAGCATTTCAAGTGCATCTGATTCCGAATATCAACCGGCGGTATCTCATTCTGATGCTGCTTGCGCTCATCCCTCTTTTTTGGATGCTAAGCCAGGATCCAATTCCTCAGGATGATGCCTACCACAATTTTGTCGATGCGCGTGGATTCTTCGGCATGCCCCACTTTTTCGACGTGGTCTCCAACCTGCCCTTTCTGATCGTTGGGCTTTTGGGGGTTGGGTTCTGTCTCAGGAATGATATCGGCCCCATGCGTAGCGCGTGGATCGTCCTGTTTGTGGGGATCAGCCTGGTGAGCTTTGGCTCGGCGTATTATCACTGGGCCCCGCGTAACGCAACTCTCGTCTGGGATCGATTGCCGATGACCATCGGGTTCATGGGCCTTCTGGCCGCGCTCCTGGGCGAATATGTAAGCCGCCGTTTGGGTGCCGGGCTACTCATCCCACTCGTCCTTGTGGGCATTGGAAGCGTCCTGTATTGGCGCTGGTTCGGTGACCTGCGCCCCTACGTATGGGTTCAGTTCACCCCGTTGTTGATCCTGCCCTTCCTTATGATGCTATTCAGCAGCCGTTATACCCACCAATGGCTTCTCCTTGTGGCGCTGTTGTGGTATGCCCTGGCCAAAGTGGCCGAGTTGTATGATGCCGTCGTATTTCAGGGGACAGGGAGTGCGGTGAGCGGGCATACCATCAAACATCTCCTGGCTGCGGCAGGTTGCTACAGTATTCTGGTGATGTTGCAAAAACGCGTACTGAAGGTATAACCCGTGCGGACGTCACAGACCTTCGCAGTGATCGGTCAAATTGAAAAAATCGAAGCGACGGGGTATTGTAAGACCGAATAACACATCCTGTAGGGCCTCCACGATCGAGCACCGATAACGCTGATCGTGGGGTGCCCAAATGGTTGAGGTTCAGTAGCAACAAACATGACCTTGCGTTGTCTATTAGATACACGGCCAGACGTTGCTACCCATAACGTATCCAGGGAGGATGCCAATGAACCTCAAAACAGGACCTCTTTTCTGTGCATTGCTGCTTTTTCCCCTGTGCGTTACTGCACAGCAGATGAGCGACGAAAACTTCCAGTTTGCCAACCCGAATCCGGCGTTCTTACCCGGAGAAGGACCCCACGTGTGTATCGATGAAGCACACTACAATTTCCACACGGCAGACGGCCGCTATAAACCCTTCGCCGAACTGTTGCGCGGAGACGGATACATCGTCACCGGATTTGCACAACCATTTACTTCTGAAACGCTGGCCGATTGCGGACTGTTGGTCATTGCAAATCCCCTGGCCGAAGCGAATCAAGGGGACTGGAGCTATCCCCACCCCTCTGCCTTTACAAAGGAAGAACTCCAGGTCTTGATGGCCTGGGTGCGTGGGGGCGGACGCCTCCTCTTGTTTGCCGATCATGCGCCCATTGCCGGTGCTGCGCGAGACCTGGGCGCGGTCTTCGGCCTCGTGATGATGGATGTGTACGCAAGCGGTGGGTCCCTTCCCGACGCGTTCCGCATTGCCGACGGCACCTTGCAACCCCATCTCATTCTTCAGGGACGTTCAAAAGCCGAACAGATCGATAGCGTGATGACGTTCGTCGGGCAGGCCGTTCAGATCACGCAAGGCTGGGACCCGTTGTTGGTCTTTGGTCCAGATGCCGAAGCCCGCATCAATCTTAGACAAGCGTTTCAAGAGGGGCGACGAGAAGATTGGCCTGTGTTTTCAATCGGGGGTTGGGTGCATGGGGCCGCACGTACTTGGGACGAGGGCCGGGTCGTATTCCTCGGTGAAGCAGCCATGTGTTCTGCGCAAGTGTACGGTGAAGACCGTAGTGGGCGGATGGGCATGAACCACCCCCGTGCGGCACAAAACGCCCAGTTTTGCCTCAGCACGGTACGTTGGCTCACCAGTGTCCTCGACTACTGATTCAGCTTACCAATCATGTTACGCCGTCTTGGCCCATTCGACCTTGTCCAAATGCACAAGATCAACGACAAGCTGCGTAACATCAGTTACCTATGTATTTCTGTTGGTGGCCTCTTGTTCTCATACTTCTTCTTTCAGCCTGCCGGTCGGCCCCTTTGGTTAATCCTGTGGAAACCTATACCAATCCAGTCGGCAAGGGGCTTTTGATGGGGGATCCGTTTGTGTTGAAACACGAGGGACACTATTACCTCTTTGGTACGACGGACCCCGGCATGGGCTTTCGATGCTACACCTCCACAAACCTCGTCGATTGGCAGGAACACGGCTTTGCCTACCGCCGAGACGAGACCTCCTGGGGGGCACCGCCGTATTGGGCCCCCGAGGTGGTACCCTATCAGGGCAAGTTTTATATGACGTATAGCGCGGGCCATCCAGAACGAGGCCGGCTGCTCACAGCGCTGGCGGTCAGCGACCGGCCCGAAGGCCCCTACCAGGATCTGCATGCGCCGTGGTTCGACCAAGGGTGCTCGGCTATCGATGCACACATCTTTGTGGATGACGACGGGCAACCGTACGTCTTCTTCAGCAAGAACGGCATGCAGGACGGCTATTCCTTCGGCATCATCTATGGGGCACAGTTACAGCCTGGCCTCTCCAGCCTGGCGACGGAGCCGGTGGTACTGCTGGAAGCCTCGCAGGAATGGGAACGCATCAACTATGCCGAGAACCGCGCCAATGAGGGACCGTTCGTTCTAAAACACGATGGACGGTACTACATGACGTACGCGGCCAACCACACCTTCCGGCCGGGGTACGGCATCGGGTACGCCACCGCCGACCAGCCCCTCGGCCCCTGGGAAAAAGCTGCCGAAAACCCCATTGCCGGTACCGATTTGACGGTCGGCTACGCTGGCGCAGGGCACAGTTCTCTCACCACCTCACCCGATGGCATCGAACGGTTCATCGTCTACCATACCCATGCCGATCCTGCACACCCGGAAAACCAGCAACGCACGGTAAACATAGACCGAATACGTTTTGAGGGCGGTCGGTTGGTGATTGACGGCCCAACCCGGACGCCACAACCAATGCCATCCGGGGCACAGCGGGATTGATAAGGGATTAGGTTCGGGTATGCTCCCAGGAAAGGGCGGCTGCGCCCAGCACACCCGCGTGGTTGCTCAGTTTGGACAGCACGATAGACACCGGTTCGCCCGGTGGGTACCGGAAGATGTGTTGGTTCACATGCGCCTTTACGGGTTCCAGGAAATGATGCGCGGCATTGGTTGCCCCGCCACTCAGGATGATGATTTCGGGCGCATACATATGCACCACACTGACGAGGAACCAGCCGAGGTTAGTCGTCCAATGGACGAGCGCATCCCGGCACAGTGCATCGCCCTGTTCCACGCCTTCGATGACGGCTTTGAAGTCGATGCCGTGCGGGTCTTCGAAGTAAGCGTCGTTGAGCACCGAGGGTAAGCCGCGTTGCAGGCCGTCCCGTACCATCATCGAAAGCGCTGTGGCCGAGCACAGGATGTTGGCTGTGCCCATCGCGCTGGTGATGCAGCGTCGGCTGCTGGTGGCTTCCTGCACGATGTGGCTGGCTTGTGTGCCGAACTGAAGATGCGGGTCACGCAAGATCCTACCGTCCAGCATCACCCCGGATCCAACCCCGGTGCCGAGGGTAATGGTTACGGCCCATTTGTGGTTCTGCGCCAGGCCGTAATGCGCTTCGGCCAAAATGGACAGGTGCCCGTCGTTGTTGGCGATCACGGGGAGGCCCGTGGCTTTCCGCAGCCGGGGCACAATCGGAAACCCTTCGAGCTTGAGTTTACCGGGCAGCATCACGATGCCCACATTCGGATCTACCGCGCCGGGAAAGCCCATACCGATGCCCTGCGGTGGTGCACCCAGTTCGTCAGTCATGCGTTGGATTTCGTCCAGCATGACTTGCAAAATGGCCTCCGGGGCAATAGCAAACCCCGACGGATGAACGCCCTCTGCGCGGAGCGAACCGTTGGGTGTTACGGCCCCGCTTTTGATGCGGGTACCGCCGATGTCAAATCCGATGACGTAAGGAGAAGCGCTCATAAGTGATCTTATCGGTACAGGTGGGCCAAGCTTTTGCGGTAGCCGTCATAAAAGTGGTCGAGTTGTTCTTCCGCGCTGGTGTTGCCGATGAACTGATGGCTGGGCAACACGTTGGGTTTGACACCCCGCTGGAGGAGTCGTTCGGCCACTTCGACGCGCAGCATGTTGATGAGCATGCCACCCGTGACGGTCGAGACCGGGCCGGTGCGCCACTCCATGCCTTCGAGTTCGAGCACGCAATCGCCGGGCGGGCACTGGTTGTCGATCACGACGTCGGCAACATCAATTAATTTTTTTCCAGAGGAATGTGCCGGGGGCGAGTTTTCGCAATGGGGCCGCGAGACAATGCCGATGACTGGTAAACCTCGATTCTTGGCACCCAACGCCATTTCCACGATCAACGGCCGGATACCGCTGGTAGAGATTACGATAAAGGCATCGTGCGGACCAAATTTGAACCCGCGTAAAATCTCTTCGGAATACCCCTCATACTTTTCCAGGTACAACGGCCCCCGCAGGCCGTTTGTCCCGATGATGGCCGAGTGGTTGGAGACGGCCAATTCGACCAGCGCGTAAAAGCCCACAAATCCACCCTGGCGCGGGGTCATTTCCTCGCACATCATCCGAGAATGGCCTGCTCCGAACAGGAAGACCAGACCACCCTTCGCGATGCGCTCCGCACACAATTCGGCAGCAGCCTCAATGTTCGGTATCTGCGTGTCTCGCAGTTGTTCAAGAAGTTGGGTCGTTTTATGAAAGTAGTCAAGGCCAGCGCCCATTCAAATACTCCGTTGTTTGGTTGAGGGTGATATAAAAGTGATCCCATCCCAGCCACAGGTGCCCGCAATGGGATGGCCACGTCGCCGTTTGGCTCCTCGTCCTGACACCGCAGCACTATTTTTTGGCATGGGAGAGCCAGTAGTGTTCGATTTCTTCCAGGGATTTTCCTTTCGTTTCCGGCAGGACTTTCCAGCCCAGGTAGATAGCGGGCGCGCACAACACGGCAAACAGCCAGAAGGTGCCGTGGGGTTGCAGGGTCTCCAGCAGCCACGGCACCGTTTGGCCGACCAAGGCCGTGCCGGTCCACAAGGAAAACGTCGCAATCGACATGGCCCGGCCACGGACCTTCGTGGGGTACATCTCGGAGAGCAGGACCCAGATGACCGGCCCGAAGGAGAAGGCAAAGCAGGCGATGAAAATCAGGATGAAGGCCAACAACCAGAAGCCTTCCGTGACATCGAACTTAAACAACAAGCCCACCACAATAAGCGAGGCCACAATCCCTGAAACCCCCACAATGAGCAATGGCCTGCGGCCTAGGCTGTCGATTTTCCAGATGGCGATGAGCGTAAACAGCACATTCACGATGCCGATGATGACTTGTCCGCCCAGCGCATCCCCGAGGGTAAACCCGGCCTCTTCCAGAATCCTGGGGCCGTAGTAGATGATGGCATTGATCCCACTAACCTGCGTCAGGAAGGCCAGGCCGATGCCGAGGAACATGGCAAGCCGAATACCCGGCTGAAACAGGGCGGACAAAGTGGCTTCTTCTTGCTCTACCGTGGCCTTGATCTCGGCGATTTCCTTGTTGGCCGTGGCTTCGCCGTCGATGCGCGTCAAGATGTTGCGGGCGAGCAAGTCCTTGCCCTGCGCCACCAGCCACCGGGGGCTTTCCGGTACCAGCAGCAGCAGTAGGAAAAACAGCAGCGCCGGGATGGACTCAGAACCGAGCATCCCACGCCAGACTTCGTCGACAAAAAGAAAGTGCAGCAAGCCGCTTCCACCACCGGAGGCCCCCTGGGCGATGTTCAACAACCAGGCATTCACAAAATAGGAACACAGAATGCCGATGGTGATAGCAAACTGGTAGAGCGCCACCATCCGGCCCCGAAGGTGCGGTGGGGAAATCTCGGAGATGTACAGCGGCGAAAGCATGGATGCTACACCCACACCGATACCCCCCACCAGCCGGTACACAATCAACGCCATGTGGCTGCCAGACATCGCGCAGCCCACCGCCGACAACAGAAAGAGCAGTGCCGAGAGTAACAACACCCGCTTCCGACCAAACTTGTCACTCAAGTACCCGGCCACTGCTACCCCGGCAATGCACCCCACCAGCGCGGAACTCACATACCATCCCTCCATGACGGCATCCAGGCCGAACTTGCCCTTGACAAACCCGATGGTGCCGGAAATGACGGCGGTATCATAACCAAACAGAAATCCGCCCAATGAGGCAATGACGGCAAGGCCCAGCAGGTATTTTCGGTCGGTGGAAGCATCCATAGGTGCAGCGCTGAGGGTTATCGGGCGTTGACATTATTTTGAAATGTCCGTACATTTTGTACGTACAAATAATACACACTACGTCCCTATCGCGCAACAGGAAAGGGTGATGCCGGAAAAAAATGCGGAGTTGTCCGTTGTGGCAGTCGACAAGGACGGTTCGCTTCCGCTGTATGCCCAGGTTGAGCAGGACTTGAAGCGCCTGATGGACACGGGGGCCTTTCCAGAAGGTGCACTTTTACCGCCAGAGCATGACCTGTGCCGGTTGTATGGGGTGAGCCGCCACACCGTTCGGATGGCGCTGGCCCGGCTTGAAACGGCCGGGATGGTGGAGCGCAGCGCCGGGCGGGGCACGTTCGTCAAGCCGAAAGACAATCCGGCCACGTTCTACCTGGACCGCAGTTTCACCCATCAAATGGCCGATATGGGGTGGCAGGCTCGAACCAAGGTGCTGGCTAAGCAAATCGAAGACAATCGCTTTGAACTGGCCCGGCTCCGGTTTGGAGATGATGAACCGATTGCCATTCAACACGCGGCCATTTTTACCGCCCGGTGCCCCGGCATTCATCATTTCGATTGGGCCACCTGTTCGTTGTACGAGGTGCTGGCCCAGCATTATCGGCTGGCCGTTACCGAGATCGAACACACCATCGGCGTAGCCCTGGCCGATGTCGAGCAGGCCCATTTACTCAATGCCGCTGAAGGGCACCCGCTGTTGCGGGTCGAGACCGCAGCCTTCCTGGCCGACCGTGAGTTGATCGAACACACCACCAGCTATTACCGGGGTGATCAATACCTGTACCGCACGGTTCATACGCTTTGACGATCATGCCATCAAGCGTTATGCAAAAATTTTCCCTCCGTGTCATCGCGAGCCTCGGCGAAGCCGGGGTGTGGCGATCCCATTCCAGGTGCAGGTGCTCGGTATGGGATGGCCACGTCGCCGGACAGGCTCCTCGCCATGACATAGCATAGGCGTCTAAGTTAGTTTCATCATGCAAACAGTACTGAATCATCAAGCCATTCCCGTCTTCGCCGAGGTTGATGTGCTGGTCGTCGGTGCAGGCAGTGCCGGGTGTTGTGCGGCGCTGGCCGCCCGTGAAGACGGTCGGCGAAGCGTCATGTTGATCGAACGGTACGGGTTTCTAGGCGGAACCTCTACGCAAATTCTGGACACGTTCTATGGATTCTTTACCCCAGGAGATCAGCCAAGGAAAGTGGTGGGGGGCATCCCCGACCGGGTAGTGGATCGGCTGGATGCGGCATTGGGCATGTTTTTGCGCCCCAATACCTATGGTGCAGGCACAGGGGTTACCTATAACCCGGAATTGCTCAAACGCATCTGGGATACCCTGTTGATGCAAGCCGGAGTACAGGTCTGTTTGCATGCCCAACTGGTGAACATCGAAACCCATGCAGACGGTACGCTGGCCTCGGCGGTGATCTTCACCAAGCGCGGGTTCTTTCGCATCCGGGCCAAACGCTACATCGATACCTCCGGTGATGCCGACCTCTGCCACTGGGCAGGCATCCTGTATGAAAAAGCCGGTACCCTCGACCCGGCGCAGACGCTGACGACCACCTTCCGCATGTCCAACGTGGATCTGAACCGGTACAAGGAAGCCGGAGGCAAGACCATGCTGATGGCCCGGATGGATGAGGCCTTGGAACGAGGCTCCCATCCGTTGCCACGCAAAGCCGGGAGTGCCCATGCCATGCCGCAACACGGCTGCATCGCCACCGTGGCCGTACGCGTTGCCGATGTAGATGCCACCGATTTTGAGCAGTTAACCACTGCCGAAATGGAAGGGCGGCGGCAGGCGTTTGTGTACGAGGCGTTTTTCCGGGATTGCATCCCCGGCTATGAAGCCGCCAACATCATCGGCCTCTCCCACCACATCGGCGTGCGGGAGACCCGGCGGGTTTATGGCGAATACCGCCTCACCAAAGCCGATTGCCTGACGGCCGCCCGGTTTGAAGATGCCGTCCTGCTTTGCGGGGCACCGATTGAAGACCATCGGCAGAACAGGGATGGCGAAGACGAAACCGTCTGGGCCTACGTGCCTGACGGCAACACCTACGATGTCCCCTACCGCACCCTGGTGCCCCGGGGGCAAGACGTGGTGTGGGTGGCCGGCCGTTGCTTTAGCGCTACCCATGACGCACACGCCTCATGCCGGTCAATGGGCCAGACCATGAGCATGGGGCAGGCTGTAGGGTTGGCCGCCGTGCTCTCCCTGGATCACGATTGCAGTGCCCGTGATATGCCGATAGCCGTCTTGCAAGACCGGCTGCGTGCCCTGGGGGCCGTACTCGAAAAACCGGATGCCATCGCCCAAACCGCTGCCGGTGCCTGGCGCATGAACTGAGCCCCTATGTCTTTCATCCGTACCGTCCTTGGTGATATTCCCCCTTCAGATCTGGGGGTGTGTTACGCGCATGAGCACATCATCATTGATGTCAGCTTTACGATCAACAAGGAGGCCGATTTTCTCATCAACGATGTGGAGAAAAGCACCCAGGAGTTGATCGCCTTTCGGGAGGCTGGGGGGCAGGCCATGGTGGACTCAATGCCGTGTGATTGCGGGCGCAACATCAAAAAACTGGCGGAAATCTCCCGGCGCTCCGGGGTACATATCGTAGCACCTACGGGGTTGCATCTGCAAAAGTACTACGACCTCGGCCACTGGGGGCAATTCTACAAACACGACCAACTGGTTCAGCTTTTTGTGGCCGAGATTGAGGAGGGCATTGACAAATACGAATACAAAGGCCCCATCGTCGGACGGACCGATTACAAAGCCGGGTTAATCAAAATAGCCTCCGGCCTGGACCGGCTGAGTGAGTACGAGAAAAAGATCTTTGCTGTAGCTGCTGAGGCCCATCGGCGCACCGGCTGCCCCATCCTGACCCACACGGAGCAAGGCACCGCCGCCCTCGAACAGGTTACTATTCTGCAAGACCATGGGGTAAACCTGGCGCATGTGGTCATTTCGCATACGGACCGCAAGCCGGACCTGGCCTATCACCAGGAAATCCTATCTACCGGTGTTTGCGTGGAGTATGATTCCACGTTTCGCTGGCGCATCTGGCAGGGCAACCCAACGTTGGACCTGGTCCTGAACCTGATCGAAGCCTATCCCAACCAGATCATGCTCGGCATGGATGCAGCCCGAAAGTCCTACTGGCGCTCCTATGGGGGCGGGCCGGGGCTAACCTATTTGCTCACTCGTTTCAGCAATGAGCTCAAGGTGCGTGGCTTGACGCAGGATCAATGGGATCGGATCTTCATCTATAATCCGGCCAAAGCCTACCGTTTTGCTACGCGTGCCTAAACTTCGTCACTCATGCATGGGTCGAGGCCCGATGGGGGCAGGGCATGATCCCGTCTGGTAGGTCACTTTATTCGGTAGCCGCCGTCTTCATTCATGAAAATCCAGGCCACCACAGCCCCGATTTCGATGCCTTCATAGAGGTAGGTCGTACGGGTGATGGAGGATGTGCCCTCCGTGTGGAGCTGGTGCCGGCTTCGCTGCATGCGGGCGAAACGTTTTTGCCACCGGGCCATGTTGCTGGGCCGCAGGTCTACCCAACCCTTGTGGGCCCAGCGCTCTACATCGCCATTGTGGATTTCGATTTCCGGGTAGATATGCTCCGGGATGTTGATGCGCGGCCCCCGGATCAACTCGGTGCCGTTCGGGGCCAGGATGGGCAGGCCGATGGAGATGATGGTCCGGCGCAAGGCCTCGTCTTGGTGGACCAGTGCATAGAGCGCATCAGCCATTTCTTCCGGGGTGTATTCTTGCACAGCCTCAAGGGTCACATAGTTGCGTTTGAGCAGATGGGCTTCATACAGGAGTTTCGAGAGTTCAGGCGGCCCCAGTTGACCGAGTGCAACGCTGTGGCCTTGGGTTTCCTCTTCCAGCCGGGCCAGTTTTTCCAGGGCGGTGTGGCGCAAGACGCCGGCCCGGTAGGTCGGGTTGAAGATGTTGCTGTCGATGCCGGCGATGACATCATATCCTGTGTTGCTGCCCTTGATTTCCAGGATCACCTGCTCGGCGATTTCCTCCGGCGTCAGGAATTCCATCTGGTCCATGTAGGTGATGGTCTCAAACTCGCCTCGGGCAAAAAAGCCGTTTTCGCCTGTATCGACCCCGGCCATTTTGAACTTCTCCTGCGGTGGATAATCCTCTTCCGATGCTTGCAGCACCAACCGGCCGGATAACACCTCCCGCTTGCTCGGGTAGAGGTATTGGGTTTTGCCACGCTTCTTGATGGTCTTGTGGCTCACTTTTCGGTAGCCGATCATGGCCGCCGGTTTCAGTTCCTTGACCAACGGCCCCCCCGGCGTACGGGCCATCAAAAACATCAGTCCGGTGTGGGCAAAGGCCATGGCCGTTTTGGTCATCAACTGTACGCTCGGCTTGTCTTCACTGTGGGTGTAAGGGATATTCAGCCCCATGCCCCCAGTGCCGGTGGTACCGATCTTCACATACAGCCGGGTGCCCACTTCCCGCATGGCCCGGTTGAACAACCGAACGTGCCGGATCAGTTGTGACGTCGCCTGCGAGATGAGCAACATGCTTACGTTATGCTCCAGCCGTTTTAACCGGCTGTCCCGGTTGGCATCGTCATCCGCATGGTGCAGATCCTCAAGGGTGTCATGCGTTTTTTTACTGATACGGTCTACATCCTGATAACTGATGGCCGTGGCCGTATTGATACAGTCGATAATCACATTGGGCCGCTCCTCCCGGACGAGTTGTACCAGCACGGACCGTTCATAGGCGGCCTCAATATCGCCAAACAGGTCCTCATACAACTTCTCCCGGTTTTCCGAGCGTTCCAACAACCGGCCGCGTCGTTCAAGCTGAAATTCACGACGGACAAATCCATTGCCCCACGTGCCCGAGAACTCGATATTCGGAAATTCTCGTTTGGCATCTCGTAGAAAGTCCCGGACTTCACCCCGGTGCAAGCTGGCCACCACGATCTTCTTGGGCACCAGCCGACGGGCAACCTCCCGTACGATCTGGGAACCTACCAGGCCGGTTCCGCCCAGCACGAGCACACAATTATCTTGTGACATACTATTTATGTTTTGCAATTATTTAATTCAAATAGTCCGCACCCATCCAATACGGACACGACATGTCGTGTCCCAACGGGATCCGATTTCGGCATTCGTGCCAAAGCCGCACGTCATCGTCGTGTCCCAACGAGATCTGATTTGGCATTCGTTTCAAAGCCGCACGTCATCGTCGTGTCCCAACGAGATTCGATTTGGCATTCGAGCCAAAGTCGCACGTCTCACCACGCTTCCAGTGCCTCAACGAATTTGGTCAAAAACAGGTTGGCGATGAAGCCATCCAGGGCCCGGTGGTCTATGGTTAGTGTGACGTAGATCCTAGGCATAATGTGCAGGCTGTCCCGGCCCCGGTCTTCCAGGACCACCACCCGTTTCTCCAATTTGCCGATGCCCAGGATGGCCGACTGCGGCTGGTTGATAACCGGCGTAGCCAGCAAACTGCCGCTGGTGCCGTGGTTGGTAATCGTGAACGTTCCCCCCTGCACATCGGCCTGTGTGAGCCTGCCTGCCCGAGCGCGTTCAGTAAGGTTCTGTAAGTGCTTGGCAATGCCGAACAGTCCCAGGTTTTGCGCTTGCTTAATGACCGGCACAATCAGACCGTCCTTGCCGAGTGCGGTTGCAATGCCGATGTTCAGATCCTCAAACACCTCAAGGGCATCGTCATGCCACCGGCTGTTGACCTCCGGGACGGCTTGCAGGGCCTGGGCAGCGGCTGCTACGAAATAGGCTGTGTAGGTCAACCGTGCCCCGCGCTCGGCGAAGAGGCCCTTGTTGAGCATACGATGGCCGACCACCGCGGTCATGTCTGCATCAAAGACCGCCGTCACATGCGGGGCCGTATGCAGCATGCTCTCGACCATGTGCGAGGCAATGCGCCGTCGCATCGGCGTGTGCGGGATCATCCGGTTACCCCCGGCTACGGGCTGTGACGGCGGGGTCGGGGTTTGGGCTTGCTCCAGATGAGCCAGTACATCCCGGTGTGTAATGCGCCCGTCACGCCCTGTGCCCAGAAGCAAGTTGGCATCCAACTCGTGCTCCCGCAACATGCGTTTCACCAACGGACTCAGGCGGGGCCGCCGATCTGCATTGGCCTTGGCCGGGGAGGCTTCCGCAGCGGTATCGGGTTGGGGAGCCTCCGGGGCATCGGTTACGCCGACTTCAATCCGGCCTAATACCTCGCCGGGGACGACGGGGTCGTTTTCTCCTTTGAGTTGTTCGTGCAGGATGCCGGATGCCGGGGCGGCCACTTCCATTGCCACCTTGTCCGTGTTGATCTCCAGCACGGGTTCGTGGATCTCAACGGCCTCACCTGGTTGTTTGAACCAGGTGAGCACAACGGCCTCGGTCCCTTCCTGGGATTCCGGCATGCGAATGTCTACCAATTCAGGCATAAGGCCCCCGATTAAAAGGTCAACAGGTTGGTGATGGTCTCGGTAATGGTTTCCACGCTGGGTACGACCGCTTCCATCAACCCGACGTTGTGAGGGACTGGCAGGTCCGGCATCGCCAGCCGTTCGATGGGTGCATCCAGATCGAAGAAGGCTTCTTGGGTCACGATGGCGCTAATCTCGGCACCAAAACCGGCGGTGATCGCATCTTCATGTACGATCAGGCATCGCTTGGTTTTGCGTACCGAGTCAAGGATCATCTCTTTGTCCCATGGCAGAATCGTGCGCAGGTCGATAACTTCAACAGATCCTTTGGCTTGCACAGCCGCCTTTTCGCAGCGTTCGACCATGGCACCCCAGCTTACGACGGTAAGGTCGGTACCGGCTTGTGTGATGCGGGCCTTGCCGAAGGGCAGTACGTAGTCGTCGCCGGGATAAGGGCGGCGGGCCCATACGCCGTCGAGTTGGGCGCGGTGTTCGAAGAAAATGGTCGGGTTATGGCTCCGCATGGCGGCCCGCAGGAGGCCCACGGCATCCTCGGCATTGGACGGAAACGCCACTTGCCACCCTACGGCGTGTGCAAACAGGACCTCATTGCATACACTATGCCAGGGGTCGCCCACCTTAAAGAAACCGCCCGGCATCCGCACTACAATCGGTGCGGAAAAGCGGTTATGGGTACGCCAGCGAATGGTGCCGCAGTTGTTGAGTTGCTCCATCGCCGGGTCCGCATATTTCCGGAACTGGATTTCGGCCACCGGCATCAGTCCGGCCAGGGCCATCCCCACGGAACGTCCGATGATGCCTTCCTCGGACAGGCTGGTGTCGAAGACCCGTGCTGCGCCGTACGTTTCTTGCAGCCCCATCGTAGCCGCATGCACCCCACCTTTGGGGCCGACGTCCTCTCCCAAAATCAGCACCCGGTCGTTGATTTGAAGCTCGTGGTCCAGCGTGCGCCGGATGGCTGTGAGCATGTTCATCCGTGTTGGCTCAGGCTGTGGAACATCGGAACCGGCAGGGAGGGTGATGCCTTCCGGGGCCAGGCCACCGCATTGTTGTAGGTCCGGGGTGCCATCCGGTTGGGTTTCCAGGAAAACGTGTGTGGTGGCCCCAGAAGGGTCCGGCATGGGCCGAGCCAATGCCCGTTCGAGTGCCATTTCGACCTCTTCTTCCACTTCATCTTCCAGTTGGGTCCACTCGGTTTCAGAGAGTGTTGCGGGGACCAGATGAGTTCGCAGTTTTTGAAGGGGGTCGTTGGCGCGCTCATGCGCGAGATATTCGGTGGACTTGTAGGTTTGGGTATCCTGCCCAGAGTGGCCCGAGAGCCGGGGGACGGTCAGACGAAGCAGGGTGGGGCCTTGCCCGTTGCGGACGGACGCTACAGCGTGTTGAAGGAGCTGTGCCGCTTCGTCGGGTTCAGTGCCATCGCCGTCCAGCACCGTCAGGTTTTGAAACGAAGCGAGGTTTTGGGCGATGTTACCGCCCGGTGTTTGAAAGGCCGACGGGACGGAAATCCCGTACCCGTTGTCTTCAATGTAAAACAGGGCGGGTAGTTGGAGTGTAGTTGCCATCGTCAGGGAAGACCAAAACCCGTTGGTGGCTACCGAGCCGTCGCCGCCGAGGATCACCCCGATGGCATGGTTGTAATCCGTATTGCCGAGCACATCCCGGTGGTAGGTGACGGCCTGTGCCCATCCAGCCCCCGGTGTGTACTGCGAGCCGACGTCCCCGGCCATGGGCAACACGGTGGGGCCATCCGGATTGGGGAAATTGCAGACCACCCCGATGTCTCGTCCGTTGCTAAACCCGCCAGTCTTCATAAGGGGTGCCGCGAAGGCATCTTCCAGGGACAAGCCGAGGGTAAGCAGAAGGGGACGGGAGCGGTAGTAGGCGCTGACGCCGTCGTGCGGATGGGTCAGGAGGGTGCCGAGGAGTACCTGGGCCAGGTCGTGCCCCCGCGCGGAGAACTGGTACAACACCTTGCGTTCCGGCACTAGGCGGGATTCCTCGGTATGGTCGATGGCGCGGGAGGCCAGCACCAGTCGAGCTACCCGTGTCCAGTATTGGGCGGACGCTACAGATTCCGGTTGAGCAGGAGTAGGATGCATAGGGGCGTGTAGGGCTACGCTTGTTTTTTCTTTTGGGCGCGTGCTTTTTTTCGTTCCAGAAAATCGGTCATGCGCCGGTACTTTTCGCCGTCTTCGAACAGCACAGCCTGGATCATGGTTTCGAGGGCAAGGCCGGCATCGGTACTCAGTTCCGGTGAGGCATTCAGGGCCAGTTTGGCAAGCCGCACAGCAGTATTGCTGTTCTTGGCGATCTCGGCTGCCAGTTCGTGCGCAGCCGTCAGGACGTCATCGTCCGGCACCACCCGATTGACGAGGCCGATGTCAAGGGCATCTGTAGCGGTCAGGATGCGGCCGGTGAAGATCAACTCTCGGGCGCGTCCCAGGCCGATGAGTTTGGGCATGCGGTAGGTGGCTCCAGCGCCGGGAATGATACCCAGGGCCACTTCGGGTTGCCCCAGTTTGGCTCCTGCCCCGGCCACGCGGAGGTCGCAGGCCATGGCCAGTTCGCACCCGCCGCCGAGGGCCCAGCCGCGTAGTGCCGCGATGGTGGGTGCGGGAAACTGTTCGATCTCTCGAAACAGGCTGTTGTTGATGCGCCGGAAGGCATCCACGCGGCTTCGCTCGCGCAGCTCGGCAATGTCTGCCCCACTGATGAAGGCTTTTTCCCCTGCGCCGGTAAAAATCAGCACCCGGACCTCTGGTTGGAGATGCAGGTCATGGAGGACCCGGCGGATGTCTCGCACCATGTCCAGGTTGAGCGCGTTGTGCACCTCGGGCCGGTTGAAGGTGCAGCAGGCAATGCCGGCGGCATCAACGTTCAGTTCGACGGTTGGGTAGGATGTCGTAAAAGGCGTCACGTGGAAACCGTTTGTTCCATTGGAATTGTGGTCCGGGCAATATAGCAGATATGGCTTCGGGGTGAGGCCATACCGCGCCCGAATAATTCAAGAAAAGCGCTTCCAGAACGGATGATTTGGCCCCCAAGAACCAATATCTTCCTGACCCATTCCCTTTCCCCAAAGGCATGACCTATGGACTATAAATATATCACCTACGTTGTAGCCGACAGTGTGGCGGCGCTCACGCTGAACCGGCCTGACGTCTTGAACAGCTTCAACCGAACCATGGGGCGCGAGGTGCAGGATGTACTGGCCGCCGCCGGGGCGGATCCGGCCGTGCGTGTGGTGCTGCTCACCGGAGCCGGTCGGGCCTTTTGTGCCGGTCAGGATCTGGCCGATGCACTACCCAAGCCGGGGGAGCCCCCGCCGGACATCGGCGAAATTGTGCGGGATGTGTACAACCCCATCGTGCGGGCCATCCGGTCGATTGAAAAACCGTTTGTGTGTGCCGTGAATGGGGTGGCAGCGGGGGCCGGGGCGAATATCGCGCTGGCCTGTGATCTGGTGTTGGCCTCAGAGAAAGCCTCGTTCATCCAGTCATTTTCCAAAATCGGCCTGATTCCAGATAGTGGCGGGACCTTTTTTTTGCCGCGCCTCGTCGGGTTGCCGCGGGCGACGGCCATGATGCTGCTCGGCAACAAGGTTTGGGCCGAGGAAGCACTCAACATGGGTATGATCTATCAGGTGCATCCACCGGAGACCTTGATGGAAGAGGCCGGTAAACTGGCCGCCTACCTTGCGACGCAACCCACCACCGGCTTCGGTCTCACCAAGCGGGGCCTCAACGCTGCGTTTACCAACGACCTGGATGCACAACTGGACCTCGAAGAAGACCTGCAACGCGAGGCCGGGCAAACGCATGATTACAACGAAGGCGTACAAGCTTTTCTGGAGAAACGAAAGCCGGAATTTAAGGGGAAATAATAATGTTGCGTATTGCGTGTTACGTGATTACGGCTCAGATGAAAGCGGCCACATGCGCGGTTCATTTAGGTGAAGGGCCTTCGACCCGGTACAGCATACAGGCCCAGGTTCACGCACCACGCACCACGCACCACGTACGCAGTAAATGAAATTAACGCTATCGAAAGACACGCCCGTCGGCATCCTCGGGGCTGGCACTATGGGGCGTGGCATTGCGCAGATTGCAGCCCTCTACGGGCATCCCGTATGGTTGTATGATACCCATGACGGAGCACTTGAGGAGGCGAAGGCGTTTTTGACCCGCATCCTGAATAGGCTGGTCGAAAAAGGTCGGTTGACGGATGGGGTTGCTCAAGCGGCCCTTGGCCGGATTCAATTTACCTCAATGGGGCTGGAAGACCTGGCCGATTGTGGCCTCGTCATCGAAGCCATTATTGAGGACCTGAACATCAAACAGGAGGTCTTTCGACAACTGGAAGCCGTCGTCAATGAACAGGCGATTCTCGCCACGAACACCTCTTCGTTGTCTGTGACCTCTATTGCGGGGGGATGCAGTAAACCGGAACGCGTCCTCGGCATACACTTTTTCAATCCGGCACCCCTGTTGCCTTTGGTCGAAATTGTACCGGGTGTAGCGACGGCACCGGAGACGGTGGCTACAGCACAGGCTTTGATGGATTTCTGGGGGAAAACGACGGTGCAGGCCAAAGACATGCCTGGTTTCATCGTCAACCGTGTGGCCCGGCCATTCTATGGCGAAGCCCTGCGGATGCTGGACGAAGGCATCGCCGATGCGGCCACCATCGACTGGGCAATGCGTGACCTGGGCAGGTTCCGAATGGGACCGTTTGAACTGATGGATCTGATTGGCAACGACATCAATTACAAGGTGACGGCTTCCGTGTTTGAAGCCTTTTTCTACGATCCACGCTACAAGCCCTCTTTTACGCAGCAACGCATGGTCGAGGCCGGTCGGTTGGGACGTAAGAGCGGCCAGGGGTATTACGCCTATGGCCCGGATGCCAAACGGCCTGAACCGAACAAGGACCGAAAGTTGGGGCAGGACATTCTGGACCGAATCCTGGCAATGCTCATCAACGAAGCCGCTGATGCGGTGTTTTGGAATATCGCCTCTGTGGAAGATATTGACCTGGCGATGACCAAAGGGGTCAATTACCCTAAAGGACTGCTTCGCTGGGCAGATGAGTTGGGTGTGGATGTGACTCTGGATTACCTCATCAAACTGCATGAAGAATATGGCGAAGACCGGTACCGCCCCAGCCCCTTGCTCCGCCGGATGGTCCGTGCCCACCAGACCTTCTACAACAACGCATGAGTATCCCGGAAACAGACCCGCAAGCTCTGGCCGAACAGGTCGTTCAGAAAATGATGGCACATGATGCCTTTAGCCAATGGCTGGGCATTGAGGTGGTATCCATTGCCCCCGGCGCGTCAACGCTCCGCATGACGGTGCGGCCCGAGATGCTCAACGGCTTCCGGATCGGCCACGGTGGCATCGCATACGCCCTCGCCGACAGCGCCTTTGCATTTGCCTCCAACAGCTATGGCCGGATCGCCGTTGCGCTGGACAACACCATGACCTATCCGGCTCCTATACATGAAGGTGAGGAATTGTTGGCCGTGGCTGCCGAAGTGAGCCGCAGTCATCGCATCGCCGTCTACGACGTCACGGTCACCCGCGCCGATGGGACGAAAGTTGGCTTGTTCCGGGGGACGGTCTATCGGACGGAGAAGGTACATTTTCCGGGAGAGACTACGTGATGCCAAGACATATCCTCGGCGAAGCCATCACCACAAACCGAATGGATAGCCTGACACGTGTGATCCGATTATTGTTGACGATAATTCCCAAGCAGCGAACGGAAAAAGTATTTGAACCCTCACCTTCTTATCATCTCAATGATGTAAGATTAGCAGTCAACCCTAAAGCCAAGACCACGCAACACGCAACACGCAACACGCAATACGCATCACAGCCATGCCCAATATTTTTGAATTTGAGGGCTTCCGCCCCGTCATCCACGAAAGCGCCTTTATCCATCCCAACGCAACGGTCACCGGCAACGTGATCATCGGGCGGGACGTGTACATTGCACCGGGGGCTGCCATCCGGGGAGATTGGGGGCAGATCCTCATTGAAGACGGTTGCAACGTTCAGGAAAACTGCACCATCCACATGTTTCCCGGTGTGACGGTACGCCTCGAAGAGGCTGCTCATATCGGGCATGGAGCCGTGATTCACGGAGCCCATATTGGCCGAAATGTACTGGTGGGGATGAACGCGGTGGTCATGGATGAAGCGGTGGTGGGGGCCGGGAGCATTGTTGGGGCACTGTGCTTCGTGCCGGCCAAAATGCAGATCCCTGAGCGCAAGATCGTCGTCGGCAATCCGGCCAAGATCGTCAAGGATGTAAGCGACCGGCGCCTGGCATGGAAAACCGAAGGGACCAAACTGTATCAACAACTTCCCGGCCAATTGTACGGCACCCTCAAACCCTGTGAACCCCTGCGGGAAATCGAACCCGACCGCCCGACACAAGGCGCAATCTACCAAACCTGGAAGAAATAATCCGTTCTACGTGCGACGTTAGGGGTCAAGAGACGTAGAACGTAGAACGTAGAACGAAAAAAACATGAACGTACAAAGTTATACACAAGGCCAGTGGGTGACCGGCAGCGGCGATCCACGGACTGTTTATCATGCCGTGACCGGCGAACCCGTTGCCAGGGTTTCCAGCAAAGGGCTGGATTTCAAGGCGATGATGCACTATGCCCGGAGCGTCGGTGGGCCGAACCTGCGGCGCATGACCTTCCACGAACGCGCCTTGATGCTCAAGGCCCTCGCGAAGTACCTGCTGGATCGCAAAATGGAGTTTTACGAAACCTCCAAAGCCAGCGGGGCTACCAAGAAAGATGCTTGGGTGGACGTAGACGGCGGCATCGGCACATTTTTTGTCTACTCCGGGAAAGGCCGTCGTGAGTTGCCCAATGAGCGCTTTTTGCTCGACGGCAACCTGGAATTGCTCTCCCGCAACGGGACCTTTGTGGGGCATCACCTGATGGTGCCGCTTGAAGGCGTAGCGGTGCACATCAACGCCTACAACTTCCCATGCTGGGGCATGCTCGAAAAGCTCGCCCCCACGTTCCTGGCCGGGATGCCTGCCATCGTGAAACCGGCCAGCGTGACCTCCTACATCACCGAGGGGATGGTACGGGCCATGCTCGAATCGGGCCTATTGCCGAAGGGGGCACTTCAACTCATCTGCGGCAGCACCGGCGACCTGTTCGATCACCTGATGGGCCAGGACGTGGTCACCTTCACCGGCTCCGCTGTGACGGGCCGGATGCTCAAGTCCCACCCGAGCATCGTCAACCATTCCGTGCGGTTCAACATGGAAGCGGATTCACTAAACTTCTCCATGCTGGGGCCGGATGTGGAGCCGGGCACCGAAGCATTCAACATCTTCATTAAGGAAGTCTCCCGCGAAATGACCATCAAGGCGGGCCAACGCTGTACGGCCATCCGCCGGACGTTCGTCCCGGAAAACAGGACCGAGGCCGTCATTGAAGCGCTCTCGGCGCGGTTGGGCAAAGTGGCCCTGGGTGATCCATCCCTGGAAGACGTGCGCATGGGGCCGCTCGTGAGCCGGGGCCAGGTGGCTGAGGTAGAGGAGCGCGTCGCCGAACTGGCAGGTGTAGGTGAACTGGTCTATGGCGGCATGGACAGCCTGAACGTCGTCGGGGCCGATCCCGAGAAAGGGGCCTTTTTTCCATTCACGTTGCTCTATTGCGACCGGCCCTTTGATCACAACGCACCGCACGATATCGAAGCCTTCGGGCCGGTCAACACCGTGATGCCATATGGGTCGATGGAAGAAGCCATTGCGCTGGTGAAGCTCGGCAAGGGGAGCCTGGTCGGTTCGCTGGCAACGACCGATGCCGATGTGGCACGGGAATTGGTGATGGGCACAGCCGCCTACCACGGCCGCATTCTGGTCCTCGATCCCGAAGCTGCACAAGAAAACACAGGTCACGGCTCGCCGATGCCACACCTCGTACATGGCGGACCCGGCCGGGCCGGCGGGGGTGAGGAAATGGGTGGCATCCGCGCCGTCAAACATTACATGCAACGCACCGCCATCCAGGGCTCGCCGACGATGCTCTCGCACATCGGCAATGAATGGCTCACCGGTGCTGCTCGTCCGGAAGCCGACACCCATCCCTTCCGCAAGATGTTCGACGACCTTAAAATCGGCGAGACGCTAACGACGCACCGCCGCACCGTAACCGAAGCAGACATTGTCAACTTTGCCGGGATTAGTGGCGATTTCTTCTATGCTCACATGGATGACCTTGCTGCGCAGGAGAGTGCCATCTTCCAGGGGCGTGTGGCACACGGGTACTTCGTGTTGTCTGCCGCCGCCGGGCTGTTTGTGCATCCCGCGCCGGGGCCGGTGCTTGCCAATTACGGCCTGGAAAACCTGCGCTTCACCCAACCCGTCAAGCCGGGTGATACCCTGCAAGCCAAGCTGACCGTCAAGAAAAAAATCTGGAAGGAAAAACGCGAGGACGAAGAAGCCCAGGGCGTGGTCGAATGGCACGTTGATGTGACCAATCAGGAAGATGAACTGGTTGCTACCTACGACATCCTCACCCTGGTCCGCCGGAGGGAATAACGTTCTACGTGCGACGTTCTACGTTAGGGTAGCCTGTATGGCTGAGGTGAGTCCTTGACGCTCAATTAAGACGGTCTCATTCACAAGTACTCAGCTAGATATCAAGGTAGAGGAACGTAGAACGTTTTACATCGTGAACACCACGCTCCACCACTCGCCTTCTCGGGCCTGGTCTTGCATGTGGAAGCCGTGGGTGCGGGCGGTTTCCAGCATCAGGTCGGCATCGGTGCAGAGAAGGCCGGCCAGCATGAGGCGGCCACCTGGGGAGAGTTTGCGGGCGAAGGCGGGGAGGAGGTCCAGCAGGATGTTTCGGTTGATGTTGGCCAGGATCAGGTCGAAGCCGGTTTCCGGTACGGCCTTGATCGTGCCCGTTCGGACGGTCATCTGGCCGGATGCGCCGTTAAGCTGGATGTTTTCGTTGGCATTTTCCTGGGCCCAGGGGTCTACATCAAAGCCAATGACGGAGGTGGCGCCGAGGCGGAGGGTGGCAATGCCCAACACGCCAGTTCCGGTTCCTGCATCCAATACCCGGTCCCCGATCTGGAGCCATTTGGGGAGCAGGTTGAGGATCAGCCGGGTGCTTTCATGTTGGCCGGTGCCAAAACTCATCTTCGGGTCGATGAGGATCTGTTCCAGAGCGGCGTGTTCAGATGGGGTATCGGCCCAGGTGGGTTTGATCAGGAACGGACCGGCCACGACGGGTTGAATGCTCGCTTCCCACTGGGCATTCCAGTTTTGTGGGGCGATGTGCTGAAGGGCAAACTGAGGATTGATCCCTTCTGCCTTGAGCCAGTTCGTGAGCGCGATGCGGTGAGCGGGCGTCCAACAGTCGGGTGAGCCGTAGGCTTTGAGGGTGTCGGCTTCCTGAACATAGCCGGAGAAACCGAGGCCGTCAAGCTCGGCGATGAGGCGTTCCTGGCAGGCCTCATCAATGCCAATGGTCAGTTCTATGGTTTCCATGCCGTAGGTACCTGATCCCTGGAGAATGGGTATCAGTATATGGCACAGCGGCCATTACCACGCGCTTTCTTCTTGACCGGTAGCCCGCTGATGCGCCCGGCTATTGGCGTGCCGGATGGTGATGCCCCAGCCGGTCGGGTTGTCCGGAGGATGGCTGTCGAAGTCACCGAAGGCGTAGCTGTCGTCCGTGACGAAGTGTACCACATATTCGCCGGGGCGCAGCACGATCACATCGTCGAACTTGCGGTTTTTACTGCTGCCGCCGGCATGGGTCGTGTTCTTGCGCGTCATTTCCCATACCACCCGGTCCGATCCAGCCCGCGTGATCCAGCCATAATCATACCGGTCCCGCCGGGTAAACTCACCGAGGGCCACGATGTGCAGCGGGGTACGGTTTGCGACGGTAAACGGCACCTGGATGCGGGTATCATTGCCCAGCGCGGTTTCCTGAATCAGGTACCCGTTTTCATTGACCTCTATCTCCGGTATTGTCGGTACCGGGGGTACGTACGTGGGGTCCAGGGCAAACAGGGTTACCCCCCAGCGTTCGGGGTTGGTGGGGGCTTCCGTATTCCAACTCCCGTATCCGTGAGAGTCGTCTGAGCGATAGAAAACCGTATAGGGAATGTTGGGTTCAAATTCGATGACTTCCTCGACCCAGCGGTTTTTCTTGCCGCCGCCGGCATGTTGGGTGTGGGCATCTTCCATTTCCCAGATGCGCCGTTCGGTCTGGTTGTTGATGATCCAGGCATAGTCGTAGCGGCCGCCGGAGGTGAATTCACCTTCAGCATGGACGAGGGCACGCATGGGCCGGTCAAAGGTAAACGTTTGGTTCAGCATTTCGCTGTTGCCCACGCGGGTCAGGGAAGCCACACGGGGCAGGCTGGTCCAGGGGTCAAAGTCCGAGATCCCGGCCAGGTCTTTGGTATCGACGGTCACGAGGCGGATGCCCCAGGCCGCAGCATCATAGGGTGGGTTGCCTTTCCAGCGCCGGTAGGCATGGGAGCCATCGGTTTTGTACACGACCCGGTACCGGCCCGTTGGGAGGCGCAGGACCTCGTTGTAGATTCGGTTTTTGATGGAGCCGCCGGCGGCTTCGGTATTGTCGTAACTCAGTTCCCAGATGTGTTCGCCGGTGTCGATACGTTCGATCCAGCCGTAGTCTGATGGGGCGGATTCCGCCAGGACTTCACCCTGGGCATAGACCTGAATGAGCATGTCCCGGTCTGTCTGGAATAGGTACTCCTTTGCGGCATTGTTGTGCAGGGGTTCCGTTTCCCAGATCAGATTGTTGCCTGCCCATGCAAAGTTGCGCAAGGCTGTGCCGGAGACTTGGCGTACCCGACTGGCCTCTTCCGGCGATGCAGCCTGGACCAGGAATTTCCATTTGTTGTATTCGGTGCGCCACCGCCGAAAGTCCTCATCAAAAAAAGCAGAGAGCTTGTCGAAGAAAGAGGTACCCTGCGTAGCCGGTTGCAAGGGGTCTCCGTAAGACGTGAAGTAGGCGTCATAAATGCCAGGCGCGAGTTCGGCTTCATCGTCAATGGTTGCCGTGGAGCCTTTGTCCCGGGTGACGGTCTCAGGGCGCATGGTCCAGACCACGGCCCGGTCATCCCGGCGGACGATCCAGCCGTAGGCCGCCAGCACATTATCCGACTGAAACGAACCGGTGGCATCAATGGTTACCATGACAGGGGCTTCTTCCACTTCAAAGGCGGTATGCCGCAGGTAATCCAGCCCAAACCCGTCGTCGAATACCACCACGCCGTGCGGATGATCTGTATCCTGAAACATGCGGTAGAGGAGGATGCCGGTTACACCAACCAGGGCAAACAACAGCACACGACTTACACTATTACGGCTCATGGGGCAAGCACTTCAGAGGGTCCGAAATAACCATAATGCATCAATGTAGCCTCGTGTACGGGAAGAATTGCACAAGGTTGCTCTCCATCGGAGGGCTGTAACAATTTCAGGGGCAATCAGTACAAAGGCGCAGCAAACCCGCGTTGCGTTTCTCGGTTTGCGGGGGGCATCGCTAGCCTTTCGCTTGCCATAGAGTTTTTGTTTTTGCGGGGACGGCTTGTGTATTTTGATACCCCCAGCTATTCCCCCCTACTCAATCAAGCACCACCCATGGCAACACCGTCATCTCCTCCGGCGATGCCTGTTCGGGTGCTTCAATTCCCCAAGCGCATCGCCGAACACCTGTTCAAGACCCGTGCCCGGCGCATCGTTGTGCTTGTGCTTATCGCGGTGTTGTATGCCCTCAGCGTCGGTTATCATGCCTTTATGACACTGGTTGGCCTGCCGCTGGTGGTGGCCGGTGAGGTTGTCTACCATATCCTGATCCTGATCTGTTTCGGATTACTCTACCTGGCCTTGTCCCGGTATTACACCAGTGTGCGCCTGGGGCCCCTCCGGGTCTTCTGGGGCATGACCGTCATGGCAGGCATTCTGCTTGGGGCGATGGAGCTGGTACCTCAATTGGCAGCGCCCGGCCAGTTTGATGCCGAAACCGGATTTCCACTCAATGGGTGGACCGTCGTCAAGATGAGCATCCTGAGTTTGCTGGAGACGGCCTTTGGGATTCTGTTGCTGGTGCGGCTTCGGGAACTGGTGTTGTTCAAACGGACCCGCCGGAGCATACGGCTCTGGTACCTGATGTTGGGGTGTATCATGCTGGGGGCCCTCAGTGTGATGATGACCAAGCCGAATGCCGCTCCGAATTGGATGGCGGCCCTGTTTATGGCCGGCGCCATTATCCTGATGGTCGCCAACTCTTTCCGGCTGTCCTGGATTGTGCGGCTCTCCTTTCAACAGAAGCTCTTCACCATTCTTTTTAGCGGGGCCGCCGTGGTCCTGCTGGCGCTGCTGGTCCGGATGCCCATGAGTGGGTTAATACCGATGGAAAGCTACGCCTTCGGCCGTACCTACAGCTACACACTGAACCTGTTTGTGATGCTCAGCGTCACGTTCGCCATTCTGTACAGCGTCACGACGTGCCTCTCGCTGCTCTTCCATTTGCCGACGACGAGCGACTACCAACAAAAGGCGGGTGAAGTCGAAGCGCTTCATTCGGTCAGCCGGTTGGCCGGGGATGTGCTGGACATGGAACGGCTGGTGTCGACCATCGTGGCCTCTCCGGTGGAAACGGGCATGGGGGAAGCCGCCTGGTTGGCCCTGGTGGACCTCAAGACGGGTTCGCTACAACCCCGCATTGCCGCCACTCGAAATCTGACACCCACGCATGTGAAAGAATTGGTCGATGTAGGGCCGCTGTGCCAGGAAGCCTGGCAACGGCGCGGGTCAGTCTTGCTTAACCATGCAGCAGCCGATCACCGCGTGCGCGCACGCCCCGGTGACGGCATCGAAAGCGTGCTGGTGGCCCCCCTTATTGTGCGCAACGAAATGCTGGGGGCACTATTCGTCTCCAAAGAAGTCAGTCTCGGGTTTGAACCGGATGATGTGACTGCCATCTGTACCTTCGCCGATCAGGTGGCGCTGGCGTTGGAAAATGCCCGCCTGTTCCAGGAACGGCTGGAGAAGGAACGCCTCACGCGGGAATGGGCCATCGCCCGCGAGGTGCAACAAAAATTGCTGCCGCAAGCCCTACCGGATGTACCGGGAGGCGGCCTGGCCGTGGCGAGTGTGTCCGCCTATGAAGTGGGTGGGGATTACTATGACTTTGTGCAAATCGATGCCGACCGATGGGCTTTTATCGTCGGAGATGTGTCCGGTAAAGGGGCTTCTGCCGCGTTTTACATGGCCGTTCTGAAGGGCATCTTTCAATCGCTGAGCGGGTCCTCAACGTCCCCTGCCGACTTTCTGGGCCGGGCCAACGAAGCGCTTGCGCTTTCCATGGAAAAAAACGTCTTCATTTCCGTAGTTTACGGGGTACTGGACCTGAAGACGAACACCTTAACCCTGGCCCGGGCCGGTCATTGTCCAGCCATGATGGCCGGATCAGACGGGCAGGTACGCTCCTTGCGTACACCAGGGTTAGGGCTGGGGCTAGACCGTGGGCCGCTCTTTTGCAAAGTGCTGGTTGAGGAACGCATAGCCCTCTCGCCGGGGGATACATTTGTATTTTATACGGATGGCGTGGTTGAAAGCCGAAGTGAAACCGGTGAAGAGTACGGCTATGACCGCCTGATGGCTGCGCTGAGCCGACATTGTGGCGAAGATGTCTACGGCTTACATACAGCCTTGCTGGAAGACCTGAATCGGTTTATCGGCGGGGCGGCCTATGACGATGACATGACCCTGTTGGTCCTCAAGTGGCAGGGATCGGCTGTAGGAGATGCTGCAGGGAATGCCGTAGCCGCAACTTCGGGCCTTCACGAACGTCAACACGAATTGGAAAACACATCGTCCGGCGCTTCATAACCGGCGGTGCTTTACATGACTACAGATAAAAAAGCATGAGCAACTTTAGCGTTACCTTTCGAGAACGTACCACCGTTCACGTCCTGGAGCTACGTGGGGAATTGGATGCCCACACCGCCCACGACTTTGAAGCGGCCATTGAAAAATGTATTGATGCGCGGCACCATCGCATTGTGGTCAATGGTGCAGAACTTGACTACATCTCCAGTGCGGGCCTGGGGGTTTTTATGGCCTACATCGAAGAAATTCGAGAGCAAGGAGGAGACATCAAAATAGCCGCCCTGCAAGATAAGGTCTACAATGTGTTCGACCTGCTCGGCTTCCCGGTGATCTTTGAGATCGTCCCGTCCGAAGATGAAGCCGTGTCCAAGTTTGAGGCCGCCTAGCCCGTCCCCTGACCGTACCCGACGCCGTGGCCGATCAACTTCATAGCCTCCGCATTCTGAGTGCGACCCGCAACCTGGGTAAGGTGCGGCGGTTCGTAGCTCGGCATGCGCGTGAAGTGGGGTTCTCGGATCAAGTGGTTGAACAAGTCACCCTCGCCGTCGACGAAGCCTGTAGCAACGTCATCCGCCATGCGTACGGGGGGCGAAAAAACGGCCCCGTCGACATTGCCGTGATCGTCGAGCCGGAGGTGTTCACCGTTGCCATACGAGACGAAGGCCGGGCCTTTGAACCCGGTAAATACCAATCCCCTGACCTAAACCGCTCAATCCGCAACCGCCGCCCCGGAGGCTTCGGCATCTACATGATGCGCAAACTCATGGATGAGGTGCAGTATCACTCGGATGGCCTCCACAATGAAGTCCGCCTCTCCAAAACACGGCCTAGTCCCAAAGAAAAAGTTCTCAACGGCCATTGACTGTAACACGAGGTATTTACCGTTCCGTGAATGGTATAGCGCAACCTGTTTGTAGTGCGCACTTTTAGTGCACGTTTTTGTGCAAATGTTGGAATGATCGCTGAAGCGATCACTACAAACCTTACTTGCCAAGGGCTCAGGCCAGACCCTTGTACAAGGAGGCGATACCAAAGGTCAGGGATTGGCTCTTCGGGTCGGCATATCCGGTTTTGCGCAGCTCATCCAGGAAATCCTCGCCGTCCGGAAAGGTCTGCACGGAATCCGGCAGGTATTGATACGCCCCCTCATCTTTGGAGACGGCTCCGCCCACACGGGGCAGGATGTGTTTGAAATAAAAGCCGAAGAGTTGCTTGATCGGAAACCGGCGTGGCCGACTGAATTCCAGCACCACCAGCGCGCCACCGGGCCGCAAGACGCGCCGCATCTCCTTGAGGCCCTTCTGCAAATGCTCGAAATTGCGGACCCCGAAAGCGACCAACACCACATCGAATTGTCGATCCGAGAAGGGAAGTTTTTCAGAATCACCCCGGCGTAGCGTGATGCGGTCGCTGAGCCCCAGTTTGGCAATCTTCTCCCGCCCGACGTTCAGCATCTCTTCCGAAATATCTACCCCGACCACTTTTTCCGGCTCCAACTCGATGGCGGCAATGGCCAGATCGGCGGTACCGGTGGCGACGTCTAGGACGCGGCGGGGATTGTGCTCACGTACCCACGCAATGGCTTTTTTGCGCCACCTCCTGTCAATACCCAGGCTCAGTACCCGGTTTAATGTATCGTAGCGGGGGGCAATGGCGTCAAACATGGCCTCAACCTGGGCCTTCTTGCCTTGCTTCTGTCCAACAGGGGGATAATTTCGCGGCATAAGAACGTGCATTAGTGCAGCGTGCTGAGTGCGGCGTGCGACTCCACATTAAAACCTGAGTCGCACTCCGCACTCAACTAAGGAGTTTGGAGAGTTTGATGAGTTCGTAGTCGATCTTCTTTTTCTTCCTGCAGGCCAATTTGATGGGGGTGAGTTTCACCTTTCCAGCCACCAGTCCGGCCATCACGCCGGTGTGTCCCTGGAGCAAGGCCTCGACGGCAGCGGCACCAAGCCGGCTCGCCAGTACCCGGTCTCGTGCCGACGGGGATCCGCCGCGTTGGGTATGGCCCAGGATGCACACCCGGAGGTCAATGTCGGAGAAGTTTTCGTCCTCCTTCAAGGCATCGGCAATGCGTACGGCCCCGCCGAAATCGTCCCCTTCGGCCACAACGGCAATCGAGGAGCGCCGGTGTGAGGTCATGATGGACAGAATATGCTTCTTGACTTCCTTGATGCTGGTTACGGTTTCCGGGATGATAATCATCTCGGCTCCGCCCCCAATGCCACAGTTTAAGGCAATGAACCCGGCATCCCGGCCCATCACCTCAATCAAAAACAGGCGATTGTGGGCGTCCGCAGTGTCCCGGATGCGGTCGATGCTTTCCAGGGCCGTATTCAGGGCGGTATCATACCCGATGGTTTCATCCGTGCCGAACAGGTCATTGTCGATGGTGCCCGGACAGCCGACTACCGGTACGCCATGCTCCTCATCGAAAACCACAGCACCCGTAAATGTACCGTTCCCGCCAATGGCAACGATGGCATCAATGCCAGCGGCTTTCAGTTGGTCGGCGGCTTGCTGGCGGCCTTCTTTCGTGCGAAACGCCTCACAGCGGTCACTTTTCAGGATGGTTCCACCCTGCTGTAAGAGGTTCGATACCGAATGCCGATCCATCTCGACAAAGTCCCCCTCAATCATGCCTGTATAACCTCGGCGAATGCCGATCACTTCAATGTCCCGTGCAGTGGCTACCCGTACAATGGCCCGCACGCAGGCGTTCATGCCGGGCGCATCGCCACCACTGGTAAACACGCCAATGCGGTTGATTAATGTACTCATGCGTTACTTCGTAGGTCGCTACCCTTGTTGTTGCCTTAGAGAAGTATCGGTTAGGGCGTGTTGACCCTTAGAACAACCCCCTAAGGATGTGCCGGAAGATACAAAAGAACGCCTCCCTTAAAATCGAAAGAACGATGGACTCGGTAGCGTATGCCGGGTCAAAATGTGGCCTGCTGGCGGAGGGCTTCGGCCAAGCGCTGTTCATACACCGCCCGCTTAATTTCGATGGCCCCAAATTGCCGGAGGTGATCGGTGATGAATTGAATGTCGAGCAGCGTAAAGCCACCGGCCTGCAGCCGACGCACCAGGTGGACAAGCGCGACCTTGGACGCGTTGGTGACCCGATGAAACATAGACTCCCCAAAAAACGCTCCGCCAATGGCCACTCCGTATAAGCCACCTCCCAACCTATCCTCCGTCCAGCATTCCACGCTGTGTGCAAAACCGGCCTCATGCAAGGCCATGTAGACCCGAAGGATGTCTTCTGAAATCCAGGTCGAGGGTCGGTCGGCACAGGCGCGCATGACGGCCTCAAAATCCTCATCTACGGTGACTTTAAAGGGGGCACGCCGGACGAGCCGGGCCAGGTTTTTGGAGATGCGAAAATCCTCCAGCGGGAGAATGGCCCGTGGGTCCGGGGCATACCAGTAGATGGCATCTGCTTCCTCGGGATGCGCCATCGGAAAAAACCCCATGGTATACGCCCGCAGCACCAGATCGGCAGCGAAGGGCGGGGCATCAGAGGGAACAGGCATAAGCGGGAATCGCAGCCACAAATTTCATATCTTACGGGGCACTCAAGTCAGGTGCTTGTCATCTGTGATCTACCGGGATAATAATGCGTATTGCGTAATGCGTTAGGACACAAGAATTACGCAATACGAACTACACCTGGGGTTTATTGAAAGCGCGGACTACTCAAGTTAAGATAACGCATTTATATGAAGCCAGACCGTTCCTATCAAGCACAGGTAGGCGACCGCCGGTTCGACCTTTCGTATGACGGCACCACGCTCCAGGTTGATGGTGCACCGATGGCGTTTGAATGGGTTTCACTTGGTGCCGCTGCGTATTTGCTGGTGCTGGAGGGAACCTCCCGCGTACTGCTGGTCGAGCGATTGGCGTCCGGCCAGGTTCGGGTCACCCATCCAAGGGGTCGCCAAACCGATGTGCTGGTCAAGGACGAAGCCGCGCTGCTTCTTGAGCAATTTGGTATGGATGATGCCGATTCGGCTGCGGCACGGGAAGTGCATGCACCCATGCCGGGGCTGGTCCTGTCGGTGTTGGTCGAACCCGGTCAGCAGGTCCATCCGGGGGACGGCCTCGTGGTGCTCGAAGCCATGAAAATGGAGAATGAACTTCGTGCCTCTGCCGAGGCCACCGTTCGCACCATCCATGTAACCCCCGGCGATGCCGTGAGCAAAAATGCCCTGCTGATCGAGTTCAAAGGCGTATAGTATGGCCTTCTCGATGCGGACCCGTATGGGGCTGTGGCGCTCCGTGTTGATTTACAACCTGAAGCCGTTCAATCAGCTTCGGCTCCGGCGGTTTTATGCCCCCTTCATTCGGCCCGGTGTGCTTTGTTTTGATCTGGGCGCACACGTTGGCAACCGAACCCAGGCTTGGCTTGACCTCGGCGCACGGGTGGTGAGTGTGGAGCCGCAACCGGCTTGTGCCCGGTACCTTGAACGCCGTTTCGGCGGACGAGACGGCTGGACGTTGGTCGAGAAGGCCGTAGGTGCCCGGACCGGAACCGCCACGATGCTGGTCTCTTCGGGCAATCCCGCCGTGAGCACACTCTCCAAAGCCTGGCAAAACGACATTCAGGCCCTCAGTTCCCGGCCCGAAGCGTGGGATACGCGCATCAAAGTAAACCTCGTAACCCTGGATGCACTGATTGCCACCTATGGAATGCCGGCCTTTTGCAAAATTGATGTCGAAGACTACGAGATTGATGTACTGCAGGGCCTCACCCAACCAATACCTGCCCTGTCGTTTGAGTTTTATCCTACGACGCTTTTAAAAGCTAGTATATGCATAAAACTGTTAGAAATATTATCGGAATATACCTACAATTGGTCGATGACCGAGTCGCTTCGGCTGGGGTCTCCTCGTTGGATGTCGGCGGGGGAAATGCAGGACTGGCTGGGCGCGTATACCGGGCGAAAATCGGGCGATGTGTATGCCCGTCGGGTTTCTTCTTAGCTGCCTGTTGCTATGATTTCTTCTGAACACTTATGGCGTGGTCTGCTGGCCCTGCGGGATGCCCTGCGGACGCATGACGGGCCGGTTATAGCCTGTGTGTTGCAATGGCAGCCTGCACTGCGGGTGTTTGTAAATGTACGCCCCAAGCAAGCACAGCAGGATGATGTCTGGGTTATGTTTGAGGACCCTGTGCCGGAAGACATCGACCCGTCAGCTACGGTGTTTAAGTTTGAATCGGTGTATACCTTTTGGCTGGTTCAGACAGGTGGGCAGACTGAAGATGCGGTTGCATTCCTGAAGCAGTATTTACCGTATGCGGTGTTATCGGTTTGGGCAGCACGGTTTGGGCGGACGGTAGCCGTGTCGCATTTTGCCCAAACGCTGGACGCGAAGATTGCTACGGCATCCGGAGATTCCAAGTGGATCGGCGATGCCGAAAACCTCATCCATGCCCACCGGATGCGCGCCCTTTGTGATGCGATCCTGATTGGCCGAGGGACCCTGGAGCATGACACCCCAGCCCTAACCGTACGGCACGTCCCTGGTCCTCACCCGCAGCGCGTGGTCTTGTGCTCCAGCGAGACGGACTACCAATCGTTGATGGCAAGCTGCCCGGATGATATTCTGATACTCGGTACGGCCCCTTGCCCGGAGGACCTGCCCGGACAACTTCAATATCGGCAGATGCCAATGCATGATGGCCGGATGGATTCCCATGCCGTGCTGGCGGCATTGTACCGGCGCGGGTTGCAATCGGTCTATATCGAGGGCGGGTCACAAACCACCTCCACGTTCCTTCAGGAACGGGCATTGGACGTATTGCAACTGCATTTTGCGCCGATGGTGATGGGGGCGGGGCTCTCGTCTTTTGCGTTTTCGGGTGCCCAGGTGATGGCTGATGCCGTCGAATTTGTACACAGCGACTTTTACCCGGTAGGAGAAGGATACCTGTTCACCGGCGAACTCGCCCAACCCGCATAATCCTGTGGACGCAACTTCGCTCTGGCATCAATCTATAGATCACTCCACATGTGTGACGGCTCCGCTACGCCCTGCCAGGACGGACGCGCGCCTGGTGCGCACGTTGTATTCGTTGGTCAGTACAGGGACGGAGCGGACCGTGGCGCTTGGCCAGGTGCCGCCGTCAATGTATACGGCGATGGCTGTGCCGTACATGGAAGGCACGTTTGATTTGCCCATTAAATACGGCTATTCCCTGGTGGGTACCGTTGAGGAAGGTCCGGCAGATTGGGTAGGCCGAACAGTCTACACCATGCACCCCCATCAGGACTGGTGCCGGATTTCCGCTGATGATCTTTTTCCCGTGCCTGAAGGGATTCCGCCGAAACGCGCAGCGCTGACCGCCAACGTGGAGACGGCCCTGAATGCCGTGTGGGATGCCGGTGTGTCCGTTGGCGACCGGGTATTAATCGTCGGCTTCGGGGTAATCGGGGCGATGCTGGCGTGCATCCTCTCCCGTATGCCGGCCGTGGAATGCGTAGTGGTGGACATCGACCCGGATAAACGGAAGCTGGCCCAAAGTTTGGGCTGTGAAACGGCGGCTCCGGGGGATGCCCTGCCGGTATTTGATATGGCCTTTCATACCAGCACCTCGGCGGAGGGCCTTCAGTTGTGCATCGACCGGGTCGGGTTTGAGGGGACCGTCGTTGAACTGAGTTGGTATGGCACCCGGCCCGTCGAGCTCCACCTTGGCCATGATTTCCACAACCAGCGTAAGCGTATTTTGAGTGCTCAGGTGTCCACCATCGAAGCCCGCCGCGCCCGCCGGTGGGATTACGCCCGCCGAAAAGCGACCGTGTTCGACCTGCTTCGGGATGATCGTTTTGATCTATGTCTCACCCACACGGTTCCGTTTCTAGAACTGCCGGAATTTTTTGATCAACTTCGTGCGGGTACGGTACAGCCGGTGGGGTGTGTGGTGGGGTATGGGGATGCTTTGTAGCGTGGATGGCTCACGTCGTTCGATAATCGTATTGCTACGCACCCGGTGGGGGGATGCTTTTTGGTGTGAGTTGCTTCCTTTGGTCGTTTGTAGAAGAGGTACGCATCCGGTAGTTTCGCTTAGTAATGGAACAGGCTCCCTTTGGTCGAGGGGTGTTTCGCTGCGCTTACGGATATTTATTCCTTTATAGATGCGTTACCGTGAGCGTAGCGAGCCAATCTTAAACAACGAGCGTACCCTATGTACTCCGTCACCATCCGAGACCACATGCTGATTGCCCACTCCTTGCCGAGTGAGGCGTTTGGCCCGGCCCAGCAATTGCACGGGGCCACCTACGTGGTCGATGTCACCTTCAAAAGCCCGAGGCTGGATGAAAACAACATCGTCATCGACATTGATCTGGCTACGCAGATCCTGCAATCGGCCCTGGCTCCGCTGAAATTTCAGAATCTGGATGCCCTGCCGCAATTCGAAGGGCACTTAACCACGACGGAATTCCTGGCACACCATGTATTCGAACAGGTTGCCGCTGCGGTCTCGCCCGGCTTTACGGGGCACATTGCCGTCCGCCTCGGCGAATCCCATGTGGCATGGGCCGGTTATGAAGGCCCGGTAGAATAACCCCGATGCTACACTTCGTCCTTCCCGACCATGCCGACCGGCCAACCGGCGGCAACCTCTACAACCATTACCTGCGGCAAGGCTTAAAGGCGCTGGGTATACGCACGTCAGCTTGTTCGTTGCCCATCTATCAACATACGAGGCCGGATAGCGCCGATATCTACCTCGTCGATAGTTTGTTTGTGAATGATCTAGCACCGGCACTGCAGCCCGTCCGTGCGTACTTTTTGCTGCACGCCCTCCCCAGCATGCTCGGCCCTGCCAATACTGCCCAGCGCCTGCGGGAAGCCGAAGTCCTCCGTCAGTTTACCGGCATCATCTGTACCAGTCCGTTGAGCCAAGCCTATGTGCAACATACCCTGGGGGTAGACCGGCCCACATGGAGCATCTCCCCGGCCTGTGCATGGGTGCCGTCGTCCAAGCCGCCACCGGTCGATACCGTCCGTGCCCTCATGGTTGCCAATCTGGTGCCCAACAAAGGTGTGTTGACCTTCCTGAAAGCCCTGGCGGATCAGGCTGACCAGCTTGGGGACCTTATGCTAACCCTGATCGGGCGTGAGGACATGGACCCCAGCTATGCACAGCAATGCCTCAACCTGGTAAGGGCGGTACCGGCGTTGCACCAACGGGTACGATATCTGGGGGCGGTTCCGCATGCCGAATTGATTGCCCACTATCAAGCGGCTAACCTGCTCGTTTCGGCATCAACCTTCGAAACGTTCGGGATGGCACTGCATGAGGCGCGGGTGATGGGGCTTCCGATTTTGGCGCTGGGCCGGGGGTATGTTGCACACCACATCAAGGACAGTCATACCGGCCGGGTCTTTAATTCAGTTGGGGCGCTGGCTACCGGGTTGATTGATCTTGTCCGATATCCTGCGCACTTACATCTCCTGTACCGGGGAGCCTGGGCTGATCGGCCTGATTCCTACACATGGGAAGATGCAGCCCACAGGTTGCTTGAGGTGATTGGTATTACGGTTTCGCCAGTTTCCGTTTGAGCATCGTCGCGGCGCGGGTGTAGCCGCCGTCCGAGCCGTCTACAAAGTGGATGTGTTTGTCCTTTCGGTCCCGCACGTAGCAGGACATAATGGAGTCCGGACTGACGTAAAGCCCGTAGGTAATCTCCCCGGCCTCTTCCAGTTGATTCAGGACTTCCATCAGTTGGGTGCGTTGTGTGGCTGTGCCGGAAATGACCGTATTGATCCGGCCGTCGATCACCAGGGTATCCGTCAGGTCGGCCAGTTGGTTGAGGTAGTGCTTTCCGGTATCGTGGAATCGGAAATACAGCGGGCCATAGCGCGTGAGAATCCAGGTTTTGAGCAGATATGGCAGGTTGAACCGGCCCCATCGGGTACGCATTTCCAGCCCGATTTTCCCCAGGGTGGCCTTCAGTTTCATGCGGGCTGGTGAGACAGGGTTTCGATGTTCGGGTCCCCCGTAGATCGCGTCAATCCCGTCGATGACTTTTTTGAATACCGTCGCCTGGGAGTGTCCCGGTTGGGCTTGTACCAGCAGGCTCACCACATCATGGGTACGCTCCTGTGGCGGGACGCGGTCCCACCGGCACTCCATACCGCTCAGGTCCAGGTTTTCGTCCCGGGCATCCGGGGCCTCATAGGCATACGCCGGACCTTTAACGAGACGTTCTGCATAGGCAAGGCCCTCGCCGAGTACGATGGGGATCGAGAAGAGGGCTGTGATTTTGAGCCGGGCAATCCGCAGGGAATCAGCGTTTGCGTACACCTCTGTTACCGGCACATGCCCTACCCGAAGCTCAAGGTCGAAATTGGTGCGGGTGTTGGCCTGATGCGCGGTCAGGGCTTGCATAACGGCATCCAACAGGACCGGCGGAATCATCAGCGTGGCTCCGTCGCCGCCGAAGAAAAAGGGGATGTGGATGCCCGATTTATGCGCCAGGTTCAGCGCGGCAATGATGCTCCCCGTGGCAATGAGGTTCACCGTTTCATGCCTGCCATTATTTAGTGCAGCGGTGGAGTTTTGGATATCGGTCACGACCACATGCCAGGCCTCCGGAACGACCGCAAAATGATCTTCCTCGCCCAGCAACGCACTCAGGGATACGTCGTGGATTGGCAGAGCGGCGTAGAAATCGTTGTGGTACGGGGTCGGCATAACACCGGGAAAATACGCGCCCGGCCGGGTTAAGTCACGCAACTACAACAATCCGGGGTGTAGCGCATAGGGCCAGGTCCGCCAGGGTGCATACCTAAGGGTCAATGTCAAAGCTAATTTCGACATCGACAAACTCAACCACGGTCGGCAGCGTACGGTCTCCTTTTCCACTCGATTCCATGTCCGTACGCTGGGGTTGGGGTTTGTCCAGCCAGTCCTTTTCACCTACTTCTCGCGGAGAAGGCGGTTTCGAATAGGTCTTCCTTATGGAATAATTGAAGATGTCCTGGTTTGGACTAAACTGGGGATCTTCATCTTGAAAGACGTTGAGGTAGGTACGCGTGTTACGAACCCGCTTGGCCAGTTCGGCAAGCAACGCTGCATCTGGAATGGTGTCGTATTGTTTGCGCTTGGTCGAGACCACACACTGGGCCTCGGGCTGTTGGCCCGCCGGGGGAAGCGGCAGGATCGCGTCCAGGATCTGGTTGACTTCGTCATCGGCATCCTTGTGTCGGTTCCAGGGGGTGGCATTGTGACTGCCGTGGTGGCCGACTTTCAAAAAATCTAACGGTTTATTCAGCAGCGCTTTTCGTTCACGCCACATGACGTTCCAACTTCCATTCTTCCTGCCTTCCCGGTACCGACTCTTCCATTCTGCGTCCCCGACAAAGAGAAGCCGGCGCGGGCCCCATTCAATAAGCAATACCGTGCTGACATTGTTCTGAATTTCGCTATCGTCAACAGCAAAAGCCAGAGCTGAGGAGAGCAGTCGAGACTGGAGGCCAAGAAAGTCGCTACGGCTGATATTTGCGGGAACAACATCTGCTGCCGGAGCAGAAGCGTTCGCAAAATAGGCATTCGCTGACTTTACACCCCGCAGGCTTTCGTCAGCTGCCTTGCCGAGATAGAAGCCGTCAATGTCTCGTTCGGGTGCCAGGATGTGCAGCGTGGTATGCTCAATGTCAATATTGTAATCGGCGGAGGTTTGGCCGGCAAAGACATAGGTCGGCTCTATGCCGTTTTGCTGGGGCAGCGTCTCCGTCAGGGCTTTTGTGGCGCCCTGATTGTCGATCCCGTAGAGAGCTACAAGATCATGCAGTTCTGGACTCATCGCGGCCCCGGAGTGGGCCAGGGCCTGTATGGCTTTCGTGGCAAAGCTATGAAGTGCCCGTGCACCCTTGGCCTGGGGGTGCGTCTCATCCATAGCAGCCGTAATCCAGATGTTTTTGACGGCAATGTTCGTAAAGAACCTGGGATCAAATCCTTTAATGTGGTCCTCATGCCGATGGGTGACCACGATCAGATCCAGGCGTTTTTTTCCGTTCCCGTCATCGGGCAACATCTCCGTTTCAATATGATTGATGGCCCGTTCCATTACGCCACTGCCGGCTCCCTCTTTCGAGCCACAGTCAATCAGCATGTGGAAATGGTCATCCCGGTTCGGAATACGCACGTAAATACAATCGCCGCACCCGACGTTGTAGCTGCGTACTAAGAGCTTACTTCCCATCTTGGTCCTCCATCGTAATGTTCGTGGTCTTCACCCACGAGGTTCATGTGCGGAGACAACTCGAATCGTAGCTGGCCTTCCTGCTCCCTTACAGTAAGGGGGGGCATGTGGGTGCCAAGCAGACCTTTGCTGCTACCAAGGGATGCCCCAACCTGCCCGGTCTGAATGCGCCTGGCCAGGTCATCGAGCAGGGTCTGCCGACGTTGTTGTCCAATAGCGATCTCTTCACGCCACTTCTCGCTGTCTCCGCCTTCGGTCCCGGGCTTTCGGAACCAGGAGAGCAGGGTGCCTTGCTCGTCGAAGACCAAGGTTGCACCACAGAGCATGGTTGTGTACTGCCCGTTGTAAGCACCGAATCGCTTGCCTTCAAGGCGTACGTCCTCGCGCCAGATGTAAGACAAGATGATCTGGCGAGGCAGGCGCCGTGCTTGCCGCCCCAGTTTATTGGCATCGTAGAGGTCGGCGACGATCACGTTCTGATGGGCAGGAATGGAGAGTTGATCCCGGTTGTCATTGAGAAACTTGTAGGCAGCCGCCCGCGAACGGGAGAGGTCATCAATGTCATGAAAGATCTTCAGGCGCAGGCGCTCGTAGAGGTATCCTGGTTCCCTAAAGGCATCCAGGTCCTCCGGTGTAAGAATTTCCCGAGCCAGAAAGATCTCTTGCATCATCGCCGAGTAGTGGTATGGGTCCGTAGGGTTGGAGAGCGCTTCGGCCCGGAGTACGGCCAAGGCGTAGTCTCTAAAGGTCACATCGACCGGTGCAAGCAAGTCCAGGGGCTGAATCGCTGTGCGCTGCATCCGGTCAATCGCGTTCCAGAAGGCCGACTTTGCTTTTTTGTTGCGTGCCTTGAGGTAGTGTTGCGAAAAGGCCATCAGGATGTCGAACATGGCACCCGTCATCACCTCGGAGACCCGGTGCGGCCCGTCGGTAACCTTGAGGTCCGACATGGTGTCTTTTTTGAACGCCGTACGCAAGTAAGGTTTTCCTGAGACGGCTTTGCCAAATTCTTCGGCAATGTGGCCTAAGCGTTTGGCCTTTGTCATGTCTCCTTCGGTCGTTTCAGCGAGCCAACGACGAAAGGTGTTGTTTCTAAGCAGAAGCAGAATCGCCGTCAAGTCCCCAATGAATTCGTGGAAAGCTGCGGTCTCTACCCGAGTCCCCTCAAAGAAATAGGGGCGTATGCCGTCGAGCAGCGCATGACCAAACTCGTGGTTGACGATGTCCATTGAAAGACACGTGTTGATTCGCTTACCCTCTTCGTCATTGAAATAATAAAACTGTAACGACTTGCTCTTGCGGTCATAGAACGCATTGCGTCCGTAGCCAGCGTGGGGTACGACGATGAGCCGGTTGCCTTCAAAACCGAAGGGAATGGGCCGGCCGAGGCCTTGTCCTGCTTCGAAATAGGCCAGAGCCTTTTGCAAAATCGCCCAGACGTTCACCTGGTGAAACTGCAACGACGCCCTGTTTTCGGCGTTCAGTACACGCCCCTCCGGGTCCAGAAACAATTCCTGCTTGGCATCCCAAGTAGCCATTGGTGCTAGGCGCTCGGTGTTACCATTATAGTCGACAATGGCAAACCGCGCACTGGTTGGCCCATCCGTAATGCCGGGTTCCCAGGGCACGTAGAACTCAGTGTCAAACCCAATGGCTGGGTTCTCCTCCGCTTCCGAAGGGTCTTGCATGTAGACTTCGAATGGAATCTCCAGGCCCAATTCTATTTTGGCACTCCTGGGCAAATATTGCGCGACCGTATAGAGCCGCATGCGGGTATCCTTGGTGGTCTTTCGTCGCTTTGCCATCTTGGTTTCCTTTTGAATATGTGCTTGAGTTAGCGTGCGTCAGTTGCTACGTGGACTCCGATTTGGCCGCGTCGGGCAGCAAAATCGTCGTTACGCGCAAGTACGATGGGCTTTTTTCTGTGAATCGGTTAATGCGTCTGGTTTTCCCTACGCTCGGCCTTTGATTTGAAACTGTGTTACCGCACCGCCTTTGAGTGCCGACCGCAAACCGGTCTGGTCATTACCTCTGGGATCGAGCACCCGTTCGGATACGCGGATTTCTGATTTGGCTTTACCCGGATTATCATTTCGAAATCCTTGAGGTGTTCGTAAAATCAGGCAAGCTTGCCCTTAAGGCAAGATGATAATGATTTAGATTCCTATCGTCGTCTCAGGCTGCGCGGTTCACGCGCTTGGAGGAAGAGACACCTGACATGGATTTGTGTAGAGGCCCTGACGGTATGGGTACACCGACATAAAAGTAACGTAGGGCCAACTCAATGCCAGTTTCCCAGGTGCCAGAGAAGACGTGTGCGACTGTTATTGTGTCGTTGATGATAAAAAAGCTTGACTCCTCTCTGATCTTTGCATTGCAAATATAAATAACTTGTGAGATCAAGTGCAAGCCACAGACGCCTTTCCAGACAAGGCCTAAAACACCCTGGCGGCTCCAAAACCGACGAAAAACCCCTTCTTGTCCAGGCGCTGGGTCAGGTCCAGGCGAATAGGGAAGCCAAACAGGTTATGCACCGACAGACCGATTTCATGGTGGAGTCGGTCTTGATACATTGGCTCAAATACGCCCTGGATTTCCGTCAGGCGGTCTGCGTCGATCCACGTCCGGCCATGGCCGCCGTGAATGGAAAGGTAGATGCCCTTTTCGGCGAGGCTACGCAGTCCGAGTATTTCAAAGGGTAAGGTGCGGAAGTTGTGTTCCCAGAAGAGGGCAAGGTGATGTTGGCCTTCATAGGGCCGTTCATCCAGACTCTTAAATGTGCCGAAGTTGGTGAACCCGATGGTCCGTGCACTCAGGAACCCGAAACGCTGAAGGGGCAAATCTCCGGTTGAGGTAAACCCGATCAGCCGAAGGTCAAGCGTGTTGGGAATCAGCCGACGCGTGAAAAACGTGTTCACCCGCCAATCCAGTACCCCCGAGAACCGGGTAAAGGCAAAATCGCCCGAGAACCCCTCCAGGGCGTGTTCCACAAACAACGAGGCCCGGCGGTTACCCGCCACCGGCACAAACTCATCTCCGATGTCCACGCCGAAGGTAAGGGCACGGAGTGTCCCTTCCTGAATAGGAGGATTCAGGCGTTGGACAAAATCGTTGGCAAACAGGTCGTAGTCCGTAGTTTTGGCCAGCGAGGTATGATCTTCGTGCTGAAAGCCCATCGTAAGTACCGTGTTGATGCGGCGGATTCGGTAGCCGATCTCAGCACGGGTACGGGCGTTCCGGTAGTAGTCGAAGTGGTCCGTATCCCCGATCAGGGGGAGGAGGCTGGCCCGGGTCAGGTCGCCATCAGTAACGGTGGCGCGGCTGTCTGTGTTGTCTCGATAGGAAAGAGAGACATGGCCCCGCTTGCGGGGTCCCCAGCGCACACGGGTGCCCGCGCCGTACGACCATCGGTCCGATCCGGTTGCGTAGCCGCCTTCCCCATAGACGCGCACGTATTCGCCGACAGGCACCGTAACCCGCCCGCCCCAGTGTGCGCCATCAACGCGGTTAAACCAGAATTTGGGTTGCAGGTCAAGGTTGATGCCGAGCCCTCCGCTTCCGGCTTCTGCGCTTACGCCATCACTGTCCTCCTCTGTGTCAATGAACCGAGCCAGAAAGCCGGTGGGCTTATAGGCTTTTTCCAGCGTGTGGGTGCTGTCGATGGTGTCATAGGCCACACTTTCCCGCGCCGATAGGGGCACGAGGTCACGGGCAGCAAACGCGGTATCGGCCTTGACGGCTGCCGAGTCCACCGTCAGGATGTCGTCTTTGGCATAGAGGGAATCCGGTAGCGGCGCATTGACCGTATAGTCCGAAAGTTGCGTCACCTGATTAAACGTGATCGGCGGAAGTTGCAGCCCGGCCATGCCGATTTTAATAGTGCCCCGGCTCCGAAAATCGACCGGGAGCCAGAAATTCTGCCCGAAATTGCTGAACTGCTGTTGATAGGTAATCTCAAATCCCTGAATCGGGACGGGAAACATAAAGGACTCATTGGGCACAAGCTCCACTTCCAGCAGGGCATACGCATCGTCCAACACAGCCACTTTCCCGATAAAGGCCGATTGGAGTTTGCTCTTGGGTGTCAGGCTAATGTCGTAGACGAGTTCATCATCCCGGTACCGATAGCCTTCCAGCTTGAAATGGTACTGTTTGAGCGCATCCGGGTGCGTGGGGCCGACGAACGTGTATCCGGCCAGTTCAATGTCGTCGTCGTAGAGGTTCTGCATGAAAATGGCTGCGGGGAGCAGGTCCTCGAAGTCCAGGTTGGCCGTCTTTCGGGTACCCTTTGCCACTTCCCGCAACCCGCGTTCGCGGTCCCAAAATGCTTCTGATATACTCTCTGCGATGGCTACGATGCCGGTATCGTTCTCATAGGTAAACCGGTTGTAAGCTTCGGCCTTCCAGGTCTCCAACGCCGCACGCCACCGTTGCTTCTGTTCAATCACCTTGCGCATGATATTCAGGGCCGGATCTTCATCCGTCACGACGACCGTTTCAAGCGAGTAGGTAACCGGGTGCAACGCCACATCATACTGTTCGGCATCAGCAGAGATGGGCACCCGATGGGATTCATACCCGATGTATCGCACGACCAGTGTGGCTGGCAAGGTGTTCAGGCGCAACTCATACGCCCCGTCGCTGTTGGTGATGGTCCCGCGTAGCGTACCCTCTACCTGAACAGTTGCAGCAGGCAACACTTCGCCGGAAGCCGCGTCGGTGATGGTTCCCCGTACGGTGTGCTGTGCCTGTACCGGGCCAAACCACAACAAGCCGAAGGACAAGGCTGTGAGAAAACGAAGTGTTGACATGAGTACCTTGGTTAGTTGTACGCCCGCTAGCACGGGCTTGTTGTTAGTGGTTCACTTAATTACAACTAACGACCAGCGAGCGATTTGAACGCTGTCCCGTGATGCGGCCAAACACCTGTAGCCGTGAGCGTACCCTTCACCACTAACTCACTTCCGCGCTCCCTTCGGCTTAACGAACGGGTTGGCCGATTCTGTTTTCGAAGCTGCGCCCGGCGGGATGACTTCCACCCGGAAGGAGGTAGACACATACGCGCCACAGGCATCCTCGGCTTCGACAATCACCCGGGTTACCCCGACCCGATTGGGAATGACGACTAGGTAGCCGTCCTCATCAACAAACGCTTCAGCAATGCGTTCGTTGCGGGAATAGGCATCGAAATACATGTGCTCGTCATCGGTGTGGAAAAACACACGGGGACGTGCATACAAATCTCGCACGTATTGCTCCGCGTTGACCACCAGGGTCACACGGGGAATCGCATGGCGGACTTCAGGTTCGCCGTAGCAGTAGTCGTCATCGTCCAGATAAGCGACCACTTCGCAACCGGCCGACAGAAACGAAAAAAGCAGAAGTGCAGGCAAGAGCGCACGTGTCCAGAAAGGCTTGATAGACAGCAGCATGACGTCTTGAACAGTTAAGATGAAACGCATGAAGGAATTGCTCTCCCCCAAAGCCAAGAAACATGCCACATCTCCGCTTAACTGTTCTATCCCATAAAAATCCCGACGATAATGTTGCTATATCATAGGTAGGGCCTTAAATAACAAATAGTAAAATAATCTCATAGGAGTTGCATAAAATCACCAATCACCAATCATCAATCCACCAATCACCAATCTCACTGTCCATCCTGAGAGGCAAACCGTTCGTTATAGTGAACAGCTGGGGGTTACCTTCCAATCTTCTTCCAGCCTATCGTACCTGTCTTTCTTCAGCAACCAGATCGTGATGGCAAAGGCCGTTAAAACGGGGCATCGGGTAAGGAGGATGGGGGGGGGCTGTCGAAGCCGTCGCCGGTCGGGTCTTGATCGCCGTAGCCGCCGCCGCTGTCTGGGGAGGCATAGTAGGTGGTCAGGTTTTCGAAGCGGGCGTACTGGTTCACAAAGGCCAGTTGCACATTACCGATTGGCCCGTTCCGCTGCTTGCCGATGATGATCTCACCGATGCCTTCCGTCGAGTTGCCGTTTTCATCGACCGTAATGCCGTAGCGCTCCGCCCGGTAAATAAACATCACCACATCGGCGTCTTGCTCGATAGAGTTGTGCACCACAAGGTCATTTGCAATAAAGTTGTGCAAACCGGGAACGGTCAGGTCATAGACCTCTTCGATGCCATCTTCGGTAATCGTTTTAATTTGATCCCAGTAGAGGTCACTTTCGGCCATCTGTTGTAGCCTTAAAGATTGCACGACAGTGGCTACGCGCTGCGCACGTGATCTGCTCAGGTTGGACTTAAACAGGGTCGTCCCGCAATAGGACATCCCCAACTGCGCTTGCATGGCACGTTGCGAGAGGTGAGCTGCCTGCATTGCTGGCACCACCCATTTCATCCACGCCGCTTTGGGAATAACATCACGGTTCGTGTTGGGGCTGTTTCCCGAGAGGAAGGCCTGAATTTGAGAGAGGACTTCTATCTTGCGCGCACCAACAGCACCGATGTTTTCAACAAACCGGGATAAATCAGCATGCCCAGAAATGATGACATGATATTGGTCTCGACCTTTTCCTTTTTGAGGAACCTGCTTTATCCGCGCATTGATCTTCAACCTCAGCAGTAACGACTGTACATCATTTGCTAGCGGGGGGCTGCTTGTTGCATAGTAAATCGCAGGATAAGGTCGGCCGCCACTCGTACGCATACGGGCACACCCGTCGGTCGCCCAAAGGTGCCGCAGGAATACTGAGATTGCCGAAGACGGTTGTGAAAAAACACGTTCAGGGATATGCTTTTCGTGGGACCGTAGTCCCCAAATACCCAGGTCACTAAACCAGCTGCGGATTGGGTTGTAGACGCCATGTGTTAGTTTGCGGGTTGCCGGAAGGTATACCTGGAACCATGAGCGCTCTTTTTTTATACGCGGTCGTAATGCTTCGCCAAAGACTCGATTCGCAAGCTGAAGAACCGTTTCTGCGAGGTCGGCATCCACGGTAGTGTATTGCACAGCATGGCGTGGCAACGTACATCCATCGCCGATCAAATGTCCCAACAAAGCCAATTCGTCATTGGTGATGGTTTGGGTGGAGCTTGCAGGTATTGATCGAGGCAGGGCCAAGTGTTCGTTGCTGGACAGTTCATCCAGGCGCTTCCAGCCGTCGATCGTCAGGAATTTATGGTTTGCCGTGGCACGAATGGTGCGCCCCAGGCGCGTTTTGATACGGTATACCTGTTTTCTGCCGGTGCAGAAAGCCCTACTGATGGGTGCGGCTTCGAGCTTCAGGCTTTGACCATTCAAGGCCCAGATATTGAACCCGGATTGGCCGACTAGCTCACGGATTGGAACACGCTGCCCCGAATCGGAAAGAGGGATTAACGTATCTCCGGTGAGGCAGCCTGACTCGCGAAGGTCCGAGAGCATGGGGCGTTTGTCGCCGCCGCGGGTTTCCACGGCCCGGCTGAGCTGGGACAGGGCCAGTACCGGCACATCCAGTTCTTTGGCCAACGATTTGAGCGCCCGTGAAATGGCCGCGATTTCCTGTTCGCGGTTCTGGGCCCGGCCACCCTTGGGGCCATGCATCAATTGGAGGTAATCAACCACCACCAGGCCAATGTTGTGCTCAGCCTTGAGCCGACGGCACTTGGCGCGGAGTTCAAGTACCCCGAGGGCCGGGGTATCGTCAATGAAAATCTTGGCGGCAGAGAGCCGTCCGGCGGCCCGTGCCAGGTTGGGCCAATCTTCATCCTTCAGCCGCCCTGTCCGTGCTGACTGGGCATCAATGCGAGCCTCAGCCGTCAGGAGCCGTTGGGCCAACTGGCTGGCACTCATTTCCAGGGAGAAAATGGCGATGGGGGTCTGCTTCTCCGGGTCCTGATGCAACGCTGCGTTTCTGGCTACGCTCAACGAGAAGGCCGTGTTATGCACGCAAATATCGTTCGCGACGAAGTTGTGTGTCTCCGGAATGGTTAAGTCGTAGACCTGTTTGAGGCCCATCGGCTCAATGGAGACGATCTCGTCCCAGTAGACCGCACTCCGGGCCAGTTGCTGAAGGCGCAGATGGCTGAGGGCCTGCGCCAGGGTCAAAAGCCGTTGCCGCGTCAAAGCCCGTTTACCCACGTGCAGGTTGGAATAGCCAGGCATACCGGCTCGTTTTCCAAGGGCTTGCCAGGATTCCTGGCCTTTTGCAGCAAGCAGTTGTGGCCACACCCCGACGGGAATGAGGTCGCGGTTGGTTTGATATCGGCGTTTGGTCAGGGCATTGGCAACGTGGAGCAGGGCGGTTTCCTTGCCGAAGATGCCAATCTCATCGATAAACGTCTGAATGGACCGGGCATCGGTAACGTCGAGCTGCCATTGGGGGCGGCGGCCATTTTTGTACTTGACCTGTCGTTTTTTGAGGCGGCCCATGATGCCAAAGCGGAGCAACAGGTGTTGCACCTGCCGGGCAAGGCGTTCGCTTGCAGTCGAGTAGCCGAGTTGGGATTGGCCAGACTTCAAAACAGAGGCCCACCCATCACAGGCAAAAAGGCGATTGAGGAAAAGGGCGGTGCCCGGTTTTGGCAGCCGGAAGAGGGCCTTTGGCACAAACTTGTGGTGGGCCGTTCGGGTGCCGGTTGAGGTTTCCAGTGTGGCCTCTAAGCCGCCGAAATTGGCGAGCGCATCTCGGAAGTCGGCACGCAGGCGTGGGTTTCGGTTGGTAAATTCGGGGCAGGTATCCGTGAGGCCCCCGTCTCCGATCAGGTAAGCCAGTAGTTTGATTTGCGCATCTGGCAGATGGTCGGTGCCAAAAACGTCCAGTTGGCGGGGGACGGCGACGTGATCTCCGGGATGTATTTGCCCGAGGGGTTTCCAGCCATTGATGGTAAGGAAGGGGTGGGTGAGGGTGGTTTCAATGGTTCGGCCCAGGCGAGTTGTTACCCGGAAGACCGGTTTGATTCCATCGTCAACGAAGGCCGAGGGTTGGGTGAGCCTGAACGTCCAGTCATTAGTCAGGGTAAGCAAATCGGCCTGACCTCGGTGGAACAGAGACTCAATGGTTTCAACACTACCGTCGGCACACAGGATTTCGGCATCTTTGCTCAGGCATTTCCCCATAGACGGCCTGGCGGCGATGATGACCAGGTCGGAGTTTTGCCAGCCGCCGGTCATGTCGTCGAGGCGGGTGAAACCGCTGGGCACGCCCGTGATGCCACCGGCTTGGCCGTGGATGGCTTCGAGGCGTTTCAGGGTTTCCTTGAGCACATCGCTCATGGAGCGTGAGCTTTTGCGGAGTTGACTTTCCGAGATCTCAAAGATGTCCCGCTCGGCATGGTCCAGCAGGTCGAAGGCATCGGTGCTGGGGTCGTAGGCCCGCCCGATGAGCTTCGTCATCGTCTCGATCATCTTCCGCATCAGCGACTTCTCGGCAATGATACGGGCGTGGTATTCCACGTTTGCCGCCGAGGCCACCTGCGCGGTCAATTCGGCCAGGTAGTAGGCCCCGCCGACCTGTTCCAGTTCTTCCCGGGTTTTGAGTTCCTCGGTCAGGGTGATGAGGTCCACCGGGTTGCCGCGCTCAAACAGGTTGAGCATCGCAATGTAAATTTTCTGGTGCTTGAGTTGGTAGAACGCATCCGACCGGAGCACTTCAATGGCTTGGGGAATGGCCTCTGGTTCCAGGAGCATCGCCCCGAGGACGGCCTGCTCGACGTCTACCGCCTGCGGTGGGATCCTGCCGACCTGTTCCGAAGCGTTTGGTTGATAAGACGGCCCATGGGACTGCCGCCGCCGGGTAAACTTGTCCAGCGGGAATTGGGCCCCATCGTCGTCGATGTTTAGTGGGCGTGGTTTGGGGTCCTCGGATTCAGCCATGGGGTAAGGGGGCGAAAAATCGGTGGGGAATTATGGCTTCACCAGTTGATCGTAGCGCGTACGCAGCAGCTTGACGTCTTCCCAGGTGGGTCGTTTCCAGTGCGGATTGCGCAACAGGGCTGCCGGGTGGTACGTCACCAGCACGGGCAGGCCGTGAAAATCCTGAAACTTACCGCGCAATGAGGCCAGCGATGATTTTTTGCCCAGCAGGGTATTGCCGGCCGTTTTCCCAACGCACAGGATCAGCTTCGGCTTGATGATCGCGATTTGCCGCATCAGGATGGGGAAATGCGCTTCAACCTCGGCGGGTAGGGGGTCTCGGTTATTGGGCGGTCGGCTTTTCAGGATGTTGGTAATGTATACGTCTTCCCGCTTAAAATGGATGGCAGCCAGGATCTTGTTGAGCAACTGACCCGCCCGGCCTGTAAACGGTTCACCCGTTTTGTCTTCCTCGGCCCCTGGGGCTTCCCCGATAATCATCAGATCGGCCTGGGGGTTACCAGTGCCGAGTACGGGATTCAGGCGTACCTCGTCGATAGGGACGAGCATGGTATTTTTGAGGTAGCCGCCAATTTCTTCTAGGGTGTGCATCTCCCGGAGCGGAGACGTCTCAGGTACGTGTGCGGCAATGCGTTCGTAGGGTGACTGTGCGGGGTCGGTGGTCGGATCGACCTGTTTGCCGAAAAGATCTAGGGTAGACATACCGTCGTTCGTTTCGCCGGGGTCGGCGGAAGTCGGTTGGGGGGATACAGGGTTTACGCCAGGCAGGGCGCTCGGCTCTGAGGTCGGAAGCGGAATGAGGGGGCCGTGCAAGGCTTGCTGAAATTCCAGGAAGCTTTGGAGTTCTTGCAGGAGCGCACGCATTCAGGGAAAGCCGACTTTAGCGGTGGCGAAAGGGATGAAAGATAGGCTTCTTTCCGGCCGGCATCAAATGAAAAAAAGGGGTGTTCCGAAGAAAACTGAGGGGTGAATTTCAGATGCCATACATGCAAGGTGGGTGATTACGTGCAGATCGCCCTTAAACTTCCAAATACCGCATGAATTCCTGCACGCGGAGTTGCAAGTCTTCCGATGTGGTGTCGTCAAAGTATTCGGTGACGTAGTAGCCGTAGTGGGCCAACACGTGCCGGACGCGGGCGGTATCGCTGACGTTGAGTTTAAGGGTTAGCCGGGCCTGGCCGTATGTGACCGGGTCGATTTCCGAAGCCACCGACAGGATCTTGACATCGTTTTGCTCAATCACATAAACGAGCTGACTGAGTGAGTAATCCTTGGCCGGCATTTCGATGACCACGATGGCCCCGGCCTTGTCAGTCGAAAGCAGGTGCGAGAGACGGCCGAAAAGTTCGGAGCGAACCAGCAGGCCGAGGTACAAACGGTCTTCCTCAGCCACCGCGACCACACTCTGATTGTGCGTAGCCAACAAAGCTGCTGCTTCAAAGGGATGCACATGAGGCGGTACAAAAATCGGTGGCATCAAGGGGAGGGTGCCGATGGGTAAGGCCCCACCTACATCCCGCAGTTGCCGTTCCGGCAGAATGCCCAGCAGCAGACCCTCGGCATCGACGACGGGCAGGTGCCGGATACTGGAGGCCGACGTACCGAAGTGTTCCACTGCTGCTTCCACCGTGTCGGAAGCGCGCAACGGAGTTGGATCCTCTTGTATCAAGTGCTGGACGGTCATTTTAATAAGGCATTGCCTGTGTGGGACGGTTGCCTGTTTGGACGTATGATACGCAAAAGCGAATCAAAGTTACAGGAGATAAGCATACAATTGATGTGCCGCTTTTGTAAAAAAAGCGCACATCGTGAATACACGTGGAAACGTTGGGTTGCCTAACAACTTGCCTTGCTCTCGCAAGATTTACGAAAAATCGCCGAGAGTTGCAAGCCCTATGTTTTTCAACGGGACCTATTGAACGGCTAAGCTGCCGATTCCGAGCCGGGCAGGGCCACGATATCAGCATTATGGTGGGAAGACGGTGCCGGGCGCAAGTCGGCATAGCGAGACAGCATTTGGGCTAAGTCCTTGTCATGCTTACGGGATACGCGAAACCGAAGTCGGACCATCGGCACGTCGGCGGGGCCGTCCGGGGTGGTTTGGCCGAGCATGTATTCCTCGTTCAACACCTCGGTCTGGCGATGGATGTAGGCCACGGCTTGGCCAGCCTGGGCCGGGACGTACGCAATGCGTTCCACGAGGTCGCTCTCGGTAGCCGCCAACAGGCTTTTCCGGAAGGTGTCCAGGCCGATGCCCCGGAGGGCTGAAATAAATACGGCATCCGGGTATTGCTCGCGCAGGGCCTGGAGGGTCCCCTTTTCTTTCACGGTGTCTACTTTGTTAAACACCATGAGGAACGGTTTATCCTGGGTCCCCAATTCGGTCAGGGTGTGGTTCACCACCCGGATGTGGTCTTCACAGCAGGGATGCGAGACGTCTACCACGTGAATCAACACATCGCTTTCCCGGACTTCGTCCAGGGTGCTTTTGAAGCTCTCAATGAGCCGGTGTGGCAGTTTGCGGATGAACCCGACGGTATCCGTCAGCAGGATGGGCTTGTTGGTGTCCAACTGCACGACCCGCGTAGTCGCATCCAGGGTGGCAAACAGGCGGTCCTCGGCCAGCACTTTGGCGGCGGCCAGCAGGTTCATCAACGTTGATTTGCCTGCGTTGGTGTAGCCGACGAGCGCCGCGCGGCTCATGTTGGAGCGGCGTTTTCGCTGAGTGGTACGTTGCTGATCGATCTGCCGCAGGCGTTTTTTGAGCACGGCAATCCGGCGACGGATCAAGCGGCGGTCTGTTTCAATCTGCGTTTCTCCAGGGCCCTTCGTGCCGATCCCCCCTTTTTGCCGGGAAAGGTGGGTCCATTGCCGGGTCAGGCGGGTGAGCATGTACTCCAACTGGGCCAGTTCTACCTGGGTTTTGGCCGTCGCGGTTTTGGCCCGGCGGGCAAAGATGTCCAGGATCAGTCCGGACCGGTCCATCAACTTGCATTTCAGGGCTTTTTCCAGGTTACGAAGCTGGACCGTGGAGAGGTCATCGTCAAAAATGACGAGGTCGGCGTTGTGCTGTCCTACGAGGGCCTTGAGTTCGCTAACTTTCCCCTTGCCGATGTACGTGGCAACGTTGGGGCGGGGGAGTGACTGGGTAATGCGAGCAGCAATACGGGCTCCGGCGGTATCGGCCAGGAGGGCCAGTTCGTCGAGGGCATCGTCGACGGCCCATTTGGAGGTATATGGAAGGGCCACACCAACAAGGAGGGCCGTTTCAAGCGCGGGCGTATCGGTGGGTTGCAACAGCAGCAGGTTTGGTGGAAGGGCTGGCGGTTCAGGAGTTGAGGGCCGTTTTTCCGTAGGTTTGTTCCATCGAGAAGTTGAACCGGGCATCCAGCTTCGTTTCGACGAGTTGCCTGAACCGTTCATGATGGGCCCGAGGGACGGTAATGCCGAGGCGTTTCTTTTCGTTCTGTTTGTCCATGTAGAAAAACACGTACCGGCCGGGGGTCTTGGGGTCGCAGCAGAAGTAATCGACAATCTGGCCCCAGGCCACGGCCTGGCCGATGCGGTTGACGTTACGGATGATGCCGTAATCGGTTACAACGACCGAATTGGAAAGCAGAGCGGCAATGTACCAGAACAACCCGCCAGCTACATAACCGGCGAGCAAAAGGGGATGGGTGTGCGGCTGGGCGTGTCCAGCCATGATGCTGTAAATCAGCAGGGGTGTGACCACCAGCAGGAACAGTGTGGGTGCGATGGGGAGGCCAAACAGGCGGCCCGCGCACCAGGTAAACAGGATACGCCGGATGCGCAACCGGTTGATGAAGGTGGCCAGCATGAGCAACATCGTCGTGCCAACGAACAACACCAGCAGCACCTGGTGCAAGGTCTGGAGCACTTCGGATAGGTTAGGCATCGTGACGACGGCGTCAATGAGAATCTGCAAGCGGGCAAATTAGATCAGCAGAGGGTGCGAGGAGGATCAGGCCGGTACCGGCTCCGGGCGCCACTGCATGGCAACGAGCATCTCCGTTACCAAAAATAAAAACGCAAGCCAGAGAAAGACGTTCCAAAGTTCAACGCCATATCTTTCCTGATCAATCGCCTGTGCAAGGGTTTGTCCGGCCTGAAGCGGCTGTACCACGCTGATTTCATGGTCCGTCAGTTGCCTCAGGCTGGTCTGGGCCTCGGGTACCGATAGCCGTTTGAGGTTCGATTCCAATGGGTCCGGATTTAATGCAAACCGGCGCAGGAGGGTCGCTCCGGCCTGTACGTCAAAGATACCCGGCTCGCGCAAGGTGGGCGGTACCTGAAGCAGCACGGCTCCAAGGAGGTTGCGTTGCTCGGGGATCACATCCGCACCGCCCGATGCCACGAGGCGCACGGCTTCGCCTCCGGGGGCTCCGCCAACCCGAAGGGTGCCCCCCGCTCCAGCATGCAGCGCCGTCACGTTGCCGTCATCTCCCGCCGACAGATAAAACAGGGACCGGTACATCAGCGGAATAAAGAGGCCGCGTGTAGGCAAATCGCTCCACGTAAGGGCGAGCGAAACAGCCGATACAAGCATGCGCCCGGTGCCCCGGCGTACTTCCTGTAACATCGGGTAGCCATTGGACAACCCGATCAGGGTTTGCTCGTCGCCGGTGCCGGGGCGGTAGTTGGCCATGTAGTAGAGCGCTGGACTCTCGACGCGCCGGTCGGCTCCGTTGCGGTCGAATACACCCTCAAACAAGGTATGCTCCAGGTCGATGGTTTCGAAGGTCGCGACCGTTTGCGCTACCCCAGGTGTGCCGCTGAACCCGACGAACTGCCCGCCGCCCAGTTGATTGAGCAAGGCCGTATAATCGGCATCGGTGGCCTGCGTACCGGGAAACAATAGCACACCGCCGCCCTGTTGCACGTAGCCGGACAGGTTGGCGATTTCCCCGCTGGACAGGTTCTGAACCCCGGCCAGGATGATGGCATCAAACCCACCGAGGTTGCTGGCAGGCAGGTTGGCTTCAGGGATGGTGGTCAGGGCAAAGGGTATCCGGCCCTGCGTAAGCGCGGGCGAAAGGGCCAGGTCCAGGAAATCGGTTCGCTGGCCGTCACCGCGAACCACCAGTACCTGGCGGCGTTCCGGGACGTGCAGCGTGAAATGCCGGGCATTGTCCTGGCCAAAGGCATCTTCTTCCGATTCGATCATGCCCGTGAGCCAGCCGCGTTGCTGTGGGGTGGCGGTGAAACTGACGGTTTGGGTCGCACCAGGAGCCAGATCCACCGTGTTTTGGGCTACCCGTTCACCTTCCAGAAAAACGCTAACCACATATCCGTTGAGGGCTTCTGTGCCGAAGTTGGTCACGTTGGCTTGCAGCCGGACCGGTTGGCCCGCCTCTACGATGCGGCTCTGGACGGTTACATCAGTCACCGCCACGTTGGTCGGTTCGGTTTGGCCCACGGGAATCAGGAACAGCCGAACATCTTCCGGAATGCTGAGGGGCAGGGTCTCAGGGAAGGTGTTCTGCTGCAAGTCCGAGATGATATAGACTTCCTTGTTCAGGTTGAAGGCTTGATCCAGCAGCCGGATGCCTTCTGCAAGGGTCGTTTCAAGGGACAGCGGGCCCCACTCGGCATCTAGGTCCTGAATGGCTTCCTGTGCAAGGATTCGGCTGGTAAATGATTCCGCCGGGGTGGTGCGGATCTGGCTTGTTTGGAGGAGGTAGAGTTCATCGCCCTGTTCCATTTGTCCGGCAATGTCGCTGGCCAGGATGCGGGCCTGTTCCATGTAGCGCCCCTGTGCGTCCCGCAGGTTCATGGAGGGCGAGTTGTCAATGATGAGGGCAATGGACGTGCTTGCCCGTTGGCCAAGCGGCTCGGCCAGGGGGCCGTCGAGGGTAGGACGGGCAAATGCCAAGACCAGGCACAGGATGACGAGGGTACGCAGGGCTAGCAAAAGCCATTGCTTGATGCGGACCCGCCGCATGGTGCTCTTTTGCAATTCTTTGAGGAAGGCCAGGGAACTAAAATCCACGCGCTTGGGCCGCCTGAAATTGAACAGGTGAATGATTAGCGGAATGGCTACGGCAATGAGGCCGAAGAGGACCAGGGGATTCAGAAAGCTCATCAAGGTGCGTATTCGCGTCGCGCATTGGAAGGCCCCGGTCGCGTGCCGGTGCGGCCGTTGTACGCCGAAGGGCCGGATGTGGTCCACCCGTTCAGGTCAATATGTAGCCCCCGGCCAATGCCTGGTAAGCCTTGACTTGTTCTGTCTCCCAGGTCGCATTCTGGTTGAGTTCCTGGGCCATCAAAGCCGCAACCTGTGGTGCAGCCTTCATGCTTGCACGGGCATTCAGCAGCAAGGCGCGGGTCCGTCGGGCGAGGATATCTTCGACTGTGCGGGCCATCTCATGCCGGACGGCCCAGACCACATCCACCTTGCGGTAAGGGAGGTCCGGGTGGAGCAAGGCCGCCAGTTCGGGATCTGTGTCCATCATCTGTTGGAGGGCAGGGGCATCAGCGCCGTAGACATCGAGGGGGCCCTCGTCGCCGGTTGCTTCGGTCCAGCCATGAATGTTGAGGGATTCGGTCGGGCAGGGCTTTTGCTCCAGCATACCGACGGTAACCCCCATGTTGACCGTATCTTCGGCCATCTTGCGATAGGTCGTCCATTTGCCTCCGGTGATGGTCACGAGGCCGGAGTTGGAGACTTGCAGCGTATGGTCGCGGGAGAGGGAAGCGGTATCTTCTCCGCCTTCGGCCTTGACCAGCGGGCGCAACCCGGCAAAGGCGCTGCGTACATCGGCGGGGGTGGGGTCTTTGGTGAGGTACCGTGCAGCGTGGGTAAGCAGAAAGTCGATTTCTTCTTCCAGCGGGCGTGGCTCAAAACGGGGCGTCTCCACCGGGGTATCAGTCGTACCAATGACCACACAATCGTGCCAGGGGATGGCGAACAGGACCCGGCCATCGTCTGTTTCCGGGACCATGATGGCGGTGTCTCCGGGCAGGAAGGCGCGGTCAAGGACAATGTGTACCCCCTGACTCGGTTGAATAATCGGTGGGCGGTTCGGGGCATCCATTTGTCGAATGGCATCGGTAAAAACGCCGGTCGCATTGACCACCACCCGGCCCTTGATGGTGTAGGTGGTTCCGGTTTCCTGGTCCTGGGCCGTGACCCCTTCCATGAGGCCCCGGTCTTTGAGCAAGCCGGTGACGTGCATGTAGTTGATGGGTATGCCGCCGTGGTCTATGGCTGTTTGGGCCAGGTTGACGGCCAGGCGGGCATCATCGAACTGGGCATCGTAGTAAATCACGCCACCCCGCAAGCCGTCCGGTTCGATGGTCGGAAGGTGCGTGAGGGTTTCCTCACGGGAGAGCCATTTGGACGGGCCGAGACCCAGTTTGCCTGCCAGCATATCGTAGACCTTCAGGCCGATGCCGTAGAAAGGGCCTTCCCACCAGTCGTAGTTGGGAACCACAAAGGCCAGATTGCGGACGAGGTGGGGGGCATTTTGCCGAAGCAGGCCGCGTTCGCGCAGGGCTTCGATGACCAGAGAAACATTGCCTTGCCGCAGGTAGCGTACGCCGCCGTGGACGAGTTTGGTGCTTCGGCTGGAGGTCCCTTTGGCAAAATCATACCGTTCCAGCAACAAGGTCCGGTAGCCTCGGGCGGAAGCATCGACAGCAACCCCAAGCCCGGTTGCACCGCCCCCGATAATAATAAAATTCCAGGGTTGTGTATCACCAGCAAGGTGAGCCAGCAGATCCTGACGTGTCATATGGGTCAAATATGTAGGGACATGGCCATGTCCGTGTTATGCCATGTACAAGGTCGTGCAGGTCAACCGAGGAACCCGGCGTCCAGTTTCAAAAAAAACCCGGCCCTCACGTCCGGGGCCGGGTTTGTTCGCGCCAGGTTGGTCGATCATCCACATCCGCTCGTTCCACCACAGTTGGGACAACTGTAGCACGCGCCTGAGCGTATAGTAATCGAACCACAATTGGAGCAGGCTGGGGCATCTTCCTGGTTCCGGAACGTGCCGTTTGAGGGCTGGGCTTTGGTGGCAGGAGCCGTCACGTAGGGCTCTACTGTGGTGCTCACCAGGGGGGTGGGGGCCTCAGCCGTCGGGTCATCAAATTCAAGTGCCATTTGGACTTCATCCAGGGCAGGGCCCTGGCGGGCCACTTCAACCGCGACGGGGTCAGTCGTGGTTTTGGGGGCTGGATCGGCGATGAATTTGACAGACAGGTACCGGAAGATGTAATCCACAATCGACTTGGCGATGGGGATTTGTTTGTTGTTGGTAAAGCCGCTCGGTTCGAAGCGCGTATGGCTAAACTTGCTGATCAGGTCTTCAAGGGGAACGCCGTACTGGAGGGCCAGGGAGACGGCGGTGGCAAGCGCATCCATTACCCCGGCCAGCGTGGAGCCTTGCTTGGCCATAGTGATGAAGATTTCACCGGGCAGTTGGGTATCCGGGTAGAGCCCCACGTGCAGGTAGCCTTCGTGGCCGGCAATCGAGAACTTGTGGGTCATCGAGGGACGCTCATCCGGCAGACGCTTGCGCATGGGTTTGTAGACCACCTTTTCGATGATCTTTTCCACGATTTCCGGCTCGGTCAGGCTGAGGGCGCCGTCTCCGGATATATGGGTTTCCTCGGCAGTCTCGGCGTTTTTTGTGTTGCCGTCCTTGCTCGTAGACAGGGGTTGGCTCCGCTTGGAGTTTTCACGGTAGATGGCTACCGCTTTCAGGCCCAGGGACCAGCCGGCGCTGTAGGCTTCGGCGATGTCCTCAGTAGTGCAGTCTTCCGGCAGGTTGACGGTTTTCGAGATGGCCCCGGAGATAAATGGTTGGCAGGCGGCCATCATCTTGATGTGGCCCATGTGGTGAATAAACCGGGTGCCGTTAAACGGTTTGAAGGCACAGTCAAAGACCGGCAGGTGTGCCTCATTGAGGCCGGGTGCGCCTTCAATCGTGTCGTTGGTGTCGATAAAGGCCAGGATGGTTTCGCGTTCGGCGGCGGCGTAGCCGAGGCGCGCCAGAGATTCCGGTACGGTTTGGTTGACGATTTTCATCAGCCCGTCGCCTTTACCGGCCAGGAGCTTGTATTTGACCAGGGCGATGTCCGGCTCGATGCCGGTGGTATCGCAGTCCATCATAAAGCTGATGGTGCCCGTGGGGGCCAGGACGGTGGCCTGGGCATTTCGGTAGCCGTGCTTTTCGCCGAGGTCAACCATGGCATCGGCGGCGGCCTGAGCGGCATCGCGCAGGTAGGTGGGGCAGCTTTCGTGGATGTCAGCCACGGCATCCCGGTGCATGCGCATCACCTCAAGCATCGGCTTGCGGTTTTTCTTGAAGCCGGCGAAGGAGCCAATTTTTTCGTTGGCGGCGATTTCGGCGCTACGGGCATAGGCTTCGCAGTGGAGCATGGCCATGAGGGCGCCAGCTACGGAACGGCCTTCGTCGCTGTCGTAGGGCAGGCCCATGGACATGAGCAGGGCGCCGAGGTTGGCAAAGCCGAGGCCGAGGGGGCGATAATCATGCGAGTTTTTCGCAATCATCGGGGCCGGGTAGCCGGCATTGTCGACCAGGATTTCCATGGCCGTGATGAAGATGCGGGCGGCGGAGCGGTAGCGGGCGGTATCGAACGAGCCGTCGGCATGCTGGTATTTACGCAGGTTGAGCGAAGCGAGGTTACAGGCCGAGTCGTCAAGGAACATATACTCCGAGCAATTGTGCACGGCGATGCCGTTGGCCACAAAGTGATCGGTAGCCGGTTCGGTCAGGTCATAGACCGGTTCTTCCCCCAGCAATTCAAGGGTCGCCACGGGATCGGTGAACTGGTCAATGTAGGTGTCTACCGCTCGGTTGAGTGCCTGTAGCGCATTCGCCTTGTGGCTCTCGGCCATGAAGCCGATTTCTGCCTCGAACCGACGGCGGCTTGACCGGCTGATGCGCAGGCTGTGGACTTGCTGGACCGGATAGGATTTCAAGCCGTCATTACCGTCGGGCATCAGGGCGCGGTCGATCAGGCGGCGGTTGCGGTAGATTTTGCTCTTGATCCCAAACCCGAGCAGCAGAATCTGGACTTGTTCAAGCAGGGTTTCTGAGGTCGAATCGAGGGCCACGTATTGGGATTTTTTGCCGTAGTGGGCCACCGTGCCGTCTGCAGTGAAGAGGCCCCTCAGGAGCGCGGCTGTGGTTTTGCGGTCCAGGGTAAGTCCGGCCGGGGTGAGTTGTTTACCGGCTGCGCCTTGATCCAAGATACAGCAGGAAGCGAGCAGATCGCGGACGGCGCGGGCGCTGGTCGCTACGCAGACGCTGGTATCGCGTTGGGTGGCGTGGACGGTGCCCCGTTGGCGCTCGAACCGGTTGACGACCTGCACCATTTTCTCCGCAACGGCATGTTCCAGGTGTTTGTTCATCGACAGCGTGGCCACGGGGCCGCTGATGCAGCCGTCTCCCAGCATCAGCCCGAGATACTCGGCCACATCAGGATCTAGGCTTTTTTGGCCGAACCGAGTCCGCATCAGCCGGACGACATCGTCTTTGGTCAGTTCGCAGGCGGATACGTCTCCTCGGTTTTCTGTCCAGACCCGATGGTCTGCCGTGAGCTTGAGGGTATAGCCCGACTGGGTGCGGAGGCGATAGACGGGTTTGATACCGGTTTCGATGACACGGGTTGTGCGGTGCAGCTTATCGTCCAGGCCCACCACGCGGGGGGTTTCTCCCAGCAGAGCGTCGATTCGGCGTGGGCCGGCTGAGGTGGCCACGAGGGTATCGCCAGTTACACAGGGATTGCTGGAGTTGATGGGGCCGGAGTTTTTACAGGTATGCCATTTTTGAATGGTGTCTTCGTACTGCATACCGGGGTCGCCACAGATGTGGGTGCCTTCCGAGATGGTCCGAAGCACGGAGGCGGCATCGCGTTCTTTGATGACCTCACCGGTGGTCACAGCCTGGAGGCCGTAGGTGGTCTTATCGGCGGCGGCTTGCATGAACGTGTCGGTGACGCGCACGGACTGGTTGACGTTCTGGAAGTCGACGCTGCCGTAGGCGGGGCCGTTGAAGCTGCCGTCGTAGCCTTGCTCGATCAGGGCCCAGGCTTTGCGTTCTTCCTGGGCTTTGGCTTGGACAAACTCCATCACATCCGGGTGCCAGATCTTGAGCGTCTGCATGATGGCAGCCCGGCGGGTTTTGCCGCCGCTTTTGATGGTGCCGCCGGTCGCGTCCTGGACGCGCATGAAGCTCACAGGGCCGCTGGGGGTACCCCCACCGGAGAGTTTTTCCTGTGTGGAGCGCAGCGTGGACCAGTCTGCCCCGACACCGGAGCCGAATTTGAAGAGCCGGGCACTTTCACCCATAAGCTGCCAGATGCCGTCGATAGAGTCATCGACAGAGATAATAAAACAGGCTGAGGCTTGGGGCCGGGCGTAGGGATCGACGGGGGTTACCTTTTTCTTGCCGGCATTCCAACCTGAGATGGTCCGGTTGCCGGAATCGACGATGCCGTACTGGTGGTGTAGGCCCACGTTGAACCAGACGGGAGAGTTAAAGGCCCCGTATTGGTTAACGCAGAGCCAGGTGAGTTCATCGTAGAACCGTTCACCGTCGGCTTTGGAGGCAAAGTAGTGCTGGTCGATGCCCCAATCGGCAATGGTCCGTGTGACGCGGTGGACCAGTTGCTTCAGGGAGTGTTCGCGACCGCTCTGGGCAGGATCAATACCGGACCGGTCGAGATCACCATAAAAGTACTTGCTGGATACGACGTTGGTGGCGAGGCGGCTCCAGGTATCGGGGAATTCGACCCCCTGTTGTTCAAAGATTGCTTCGCCTTTGTGATTTTTGATAGCAGCGGTGCGCGTGACCCAGGTAAGTTCATCAAAGGGATGAGTGCCTTCGGTGGAAAAGGTCCGCTCGATGTGCAATCCGCGTTCAGGTTGGGCTTGGTGGGGGAGCGTGGATGACATAGGGTGTGGCATCTGACAGTGGTGCAGAAGGATGGTAGTTATTTTAGGATGGATCCAACAGTACAAAGTTATGCGCTACAACGGCAATGCTAAACCTATGTAGTGGGCATAGGCGTGCCTCGATGCGATACTGAATCGTTGCCGAGGAGGGCCGAAAGACCTGGGAGGGGAGGTCGGTTGCCTCTCACGATACAATGTTCAAAACTTTAGCGCCTGCCTAATAAACCACTCCAAAGGCCGTTTTGCAAGTAGAAGTTATCCACAAAATATTAAGACCTGTGAATTATGAAGTTACAACGAAATTGCCCCCTTGAACCATGTTACAAGTCCGTTATTGTACCTTATACACAGGAAATGTGGAGAAGTTGTTCTTTAGTGGCTGAAAACGCCGTATAGGGTGTGGATTATGCGTGTAAACCCGTTGCATAACGGCAATTGATCGAAGGGTTTCAGGAAGGTGTACCTTAAACGACATCCTTATGGGTTAGGAAAGGTCTGGGTGAAGCAGGCGAAAGATGAATCCATGAAGTGTAGATTGAAAGGCGTCAGGCGCTATGTGAAACATCAAAGAGAGTTGTACATTACCGGGTACCCGCGAGGCCCCGCCTTGCAGGATTGACGGTTGATCTCCACACCGCCCCTCAACAACGTCACCCTCAGACGGTGACGATGGCGGATATAACAAGACATGAGCATGGACTATACAGAACGCAGCGCCTATCCGCACCCGGACGATTTTAAGGTCATGCGTCCCGAATACATCGATATGGAAGACGGTACCGCGCAGGCCGTCATTACGATTGCCCCTTTCCGGGTTACCGGCCGAAGCGCTACCCGGCCCGGTGCGCGCCGCGCCGCTTTGTATGAAGCCGCCAAAACCTATCGGTCCTATCACCCCTCCTATCGAATCGACAGCCCCTTCCCCAGCACCTTCACCGATGATGCCGGTACCCGGTGGGCGCGGACGCCAGCGTCCCAACGCCACCTCGGCGATTATGCCTTTACCGATGAAGAAGGCACAGACTACACCGACATCGAAACCATGTTACTCTGGGACGTTCGGATCGCCAGAAATTCCTGAATCCCCTTGCCCGATTCCACCTCGCCTCATATTTCTGTTTCAATCTGAGATTATCTTGAGAAAATGTCTCTAATTGAGAGAGAGGTGTATCAGATAGAGATATTTGTGTCTCGTTTTGGGATAAATGGGGGGTGAAAAGTCTCAGAAAAAGAAAAAAGCCAAGCGGGGAGGCAGGCCGCTTGGCTTCTTATAGCTCTGGGCTTTGGAAGAACTCGGGGTCTTTCTAGACTAGTCAAGGAGGCAAGTCAAGGAGGCAATCTAGATTTACGACCCCAGAAAGAGAGGAGATGTTGTTCCAAAGCTTCAAGGAGGCATCCAGAGTTCATTCTCCCTTACGGCAAATGCTGTGCCAAAAATGGCTCATCCCAAAATTGAGTAGAAAATAGGGGCTGGTCGTTTCTTTACACCTGGAGGTTGGAAGCCTAGCGTACAGCCTGGTCCAGGAAGGCGAGCATGTGGGCATTAAACAAGGCCGGATGTTCGATCATAGGTGCATGGCCGCAGTTCTTGATCAGGTGCAACTCAGACCGGGGCATTCGGGCATGAAACATATGGGCTACCCGGGTCGGGGTGATGTGGTCATCAGTCCCCCAGATGAGCAGGGCCGGGATGTGTAGGTCAGGCAGGAAAGGGGTTACCTGCGCGTGGCGTGTGGCCCGGGCCATCCGGATCAAGCGGCGCACCCGGTCGCGGTCGGTTACGAGGGTATACATCTCTTCCACCAGGGCATCGGTGACGTGGGCCGGGTCAAAAAACGTCATTTCTGCCTTTTCGCGAACGAAGGCCCGGTCATATCGACGGGGCATGGACGAGCCCATTTCGACCTCCTCAATACCCGATGCACCCGAGAGCACCAGGGCCGCGACGGCCTCGGGGTGGTAGAAAGCATAAAACAGGGCCACATGCCCTCCCAGCGAATTGCCGACGAGTGTAAGGGGGGTGTCCGACAGGCCGAGGGCCTGAATAAAGCGATGGGTATAGCGGGCTAACCCTTCCACGCCGGTTTCGGCCATTGGCAAGTCGTAAACCGGCAACACCGGAACCAGCGTCCGATACCCCTTTTGGGCGAGTGCACCGACGGTAGCCGTCCAGTTGCCGAGGTCACCCAACATCCCGTGTAACAGCACGATGGTGTGCCGAGCATCGGGCTCCTGCACATCCACATAACGGAACCCCTGATGATGGTGTACCTCAAATTCGCTACGGGTCATGCGGGTGCAGTTCGAAAATGCTTATGGGTAAAACCGGCCATAAATTCACCTTTATACGCGGAGCCAAGGCTTTGTTCTGATTGTATAAGAGTGCACAGTTTCCTATTTTGCGAAATTGTGTCAACACCGATTACATACTAAACACAACATCATCTATGCCGTGTGGAAGAAAGCGTAAGCGTCATAAGATTGCTACGCACAAGCGCAAAAAAAGACTGCGCAAGAACAGACATAAGAAGAAGAATCGGTAGGATCGGCCCCGTCGGGTTTAGGTTCCTTATCGCCTGAATTATTGGGCGGGGTGTATACCGATTTAATAAACGTTACCTTGAAATGGGCACATCCAATAATCGTTCGGGTGTCTCTTCCGGGGTGTTCGGCCTGCTTATAGGTGGACTCGTCGGTGTGGGCGTTGGCTTGTTGATTGCTCCTGAGAAGGGCCAGCAGGTACGCCGCCGCCTGGCGTATCAGTTGAACAACGTGGTCGATAAGCTTTCAGACCTTGTCGAACAAGTGAGTCGCATTCAAGAAGATAGCGAAGCGCGTCGGCAGGGTGCTGCTTTGGTCGAAGAGGCCACTGAACAAGCCCGGAAGATCCTGCACGAGGCCGATGCGCTGATGAATGAAGTGCGTCGCAACCCGGAAGCCGGCAGGACCGCCTCCTAAGCGGCGTCTACCCACCGCCAGATTTCATATCAACCTGCATGCCCGGTTTTTCCATCCTCTTGCCGCCCGCCGAGGGCAAAGTGCCGGGAGGCAATCCGTTTGCTCCCCGCATGTTTGACCGGGGCTCGTCCACGTTCAATTACTTCTCCGGTCTCAACCCGGAGCGGCGAACCCTTATTGCGGCTTTGCATCGGGTCATTGACCGGGGCGAACGCCTACCCGAACTCTTCGGGGTCAAGCATGACCATCTCGAAGCGGCCCTTGAAGCCAATCGCGCTGTGATGGAGAGCCCTGTGATGTCCGCGCTCGACCGGTATAGCTTAGGGGTGATGTACAAGGCAATGGATTTCAATAACCTGCCCACAGGGGCCCAGCGGCGGTTGTTGGAGCACGGAGTGATCTTTTCCGGCCTCTTTGGCTTACTCCGGCCGGACGACCTTATTCCCAACTATCGGTTGCGTATGGATGCCTATCTCGAAGGCATCGGCAAGGTTGCTGCCTACTGGCGGGAGGTATTGAGCACTGAACTCAACGCCCTGGTCACCGACCGGTTTGTATGGAACCTGCTTCCGAAAGCCCACCAGGATGCGTGGGCCGATGCCCACACCTATGCCGGCATGGTACAGGTCCGGTTTTTTTATGTCAAGGGTGGCGAGCGCAAACCGGTCACCCACGGCGTCAAACCCCTGCGGGGCGCACTGGTCAACTTCATCGTGCGCGAAGCCGCCGAATCGCCCGAAGCCCTCTATGACCTGGACCTGAAAGGATTCCACTACGACGAAGAAAACTCCACCTGGGATGACGAAGCCCAAAGCGGTACCATCTCCATGATCAGTGATCAGTAATCCTTTTTATTGGTAATTGGTGATTTGTGATTTGTAATTGAGCATTTCAAAATCACCAATGCCCAATGCCCACACGAGGCGCAGCCGACTGTGCGCAGTAAATCACCAATAAACCCGCATGTCTCGCCCCGTCGTTATCGGCATAGCCGGGGGTTCCGGCTCCGGAAAAACCACGGTCCAACGCCGCATCGTCGATGCCTTCGGAGCGGATCGCATCGCCCTCCTCGATCACGATGCCTACTATCACGACCTGAGCCACCTCCCGCCGGAGGTTCGTGCCACGTTTAACTTCGACCACCCGGACGCGCTGGAAACCCATCTCATGGTGCAACACCTCGATGAACTCATCGCAGGCCGCCCGGTCGATAAACCCACCTATGATTTTACCACACACACTCGTTTGCCGGGTATCTTGCGGGTGTACCCCCACCGCGTTGTCATCGTCGAAGGCATCCTGATTTTAGCCGAGCCCGAACTACGCGCCCGCATGGACATCAAGATCTTTGTCGATGCCCCGGATGATGTGCGGCTCATGCGCCGGATTCGGCGGGACCTCAACGAGCGTGGCCGCCCCATTGATTCTGTACTCCGGCAGTACGAGCGGACTGTACGCCCGATGCACCTCGAATTCGTCGAACCCTCCAAACGCAGTGCCGATGTGATCATTCCGCGGGGCGGCCATAACCGGGTGGCCATCGAAATGGTGCTGGCCCGGGTTAGCTCGCTCCTGGACGGCCAGCCGCCCCTACCAGATTGGGACTCGCGGCAGGCCGTTTGAAGGTCGGGGTTTAGGATTCGTTCAATGTCAGGAGGCAGCGGATGCCCTCCAGGACTAGGTCCGGCGAAACCGCATCTATCATCGAAAGTTGCTTGGCAAGCCAGGGACCGTCGCCTCCCGTTGCCACGACCACCGGTGTCGTATCCTTGAATGCGGCACACAGCCGGTTGAGCATATCCCTAACGCCACCCAGATAACCGAGGATCAGTCCAGACTGCAAGGCTTCGCGGGTGTTTCGGCCGATGGCGCGCCGGGTATGAATCCGAGAAATTTTTGGAAGTTGGGCCGTTCCTCGGGACAGACTGTTGATCAGCAGGTCAAGGCCGGGGGCAATGGCACCACCCAGGTAAGCGGGCGTGGTATCGATCACTTCATAGTTCACAGCGGTGCCCGCATCCACGACCACCACCGGGCGCGGCTGTCCATCGACACCCGTGCCAAAGCGGCTGAACCCACCAGCCGCACCGGCCATCCGATCTATGCCCAGCGTCTTCGGGGTCTGGTAGTGCATGGCAAACGGGAGTTTGAGACCGGTATGCAAGACCTCGGGCAAGACCATCATCTCTTGACGGACAGCATCTGCAATTTTTTGTGTAAGCACCGGTACCACAGAGGAAATCCCAACGCGGGTCGGGGTGGTGCCATCCAGGTGATGGCGCAAGCTGTGCCGATAGGTGACGACCGAGGCCGTGGGATCCGTTGCCATACGGAACGTTTGTACCTGTTTGGGGCCAGCGTACAAACCCGCTTTAACGGACGAGTTGCCGATGTCCAGAAGGAGCCACATCGTGATAACCGGGAAGCATGGAAGAAAGGAAAAAACGCAGGCGGGCAATATAGGAAGAAACGCGGATACGGTCCGAGGTTTAGGTACGGCCTAGCGGGCTTTCAATTTCCGGTTGGTGGCTTCAATGGTTTTATTGATGTGCATCAGGCGGGTAAAGGAAACACGCAGGTTGTTCTCATGGCGATAGTGGACCAGCACAGACGAGCAATCCCGCACCGTTCGGTGCAACAGGCTGAATACCCGGCTCACCTGGTCCGGCATATCGTCCATTTCGCGCTGGGATTCCCGGGCTGCCACCTGGGTAGCTTCTTGCAACAGGGTATTTAGTTGCCGGTACCGCAAGGCGATCACTTCAGCCCCGTCGCCGATTTTTAGCCGCCGGACGACGTCCCGGCACGTCCGAAGCCGGTTCCAGATCTGGTTCAGCGTATTGATGGTGACCAGGGCATCGGCTTCTGTTCTGAACCGGGCAAGGTACTGCCGCTTGTTGGGATGCGGTGTAAGGGGGTGTTGGGCACGCCAAACCTCGAAGGCCTGAGGGCCACCTACCACGACGGACCATGCCGGTACCTGTCGTAGAGCGCTACGTATAGAAGCCGGATTCGACGAAGGAGTAGGCATCATCGAAAAAGGTTTGGGATTGTGGTTCGGGGGTGCCGTCCTTGCGTGCTTGCCTCGCCGAAAGGATAGGCCGTGTGCACCACGGCCATTGTGCGCCGGGGCTAAAGATAAGGCAAGCTCGGCAGAAATGTCGATATTTTTAAAGATTACCCTATGAGAAAGAGATTTCGCCGGCGTGAAACGTCGATTCTATTCCTCCGATCTCTAGCCGTAAGGCCCCGGTCTTATCAACGCCCCGGACGGTTCCTGTAATGTGCCGGGTGTTGGATGAACGTCGAAAATGAACGGCAGTATTCATGCCATACATCGCAGCCGTATACCGTGCCTGCATGGCCCGGCCGCCGTCTTCAGAAAGGGAGGCATACGTTCGTTCCAGATGATTCAGGCTTGTCGCCAACAGTGCACCACGGGGTACTTCATGCCCGCATTCCTGGCACAGAGAGGTGGCCGTGTGGGCCAATGCCGAGGGAAAAACGATCTGGTTTACATTCAGCCCGATGCCCAGAATGATGGTCGGATTGGAGGGTGAAGTATGGCTTGCTTCGAGCAACAGGCCACAGCATTTGCGGTTACTGATCAGCACATCATTGGGCCATTTGATTTGGGGATCGAGGGACGGTACCTGTTCGCGGATGGCCTCGGCCAGCGCTACCCCTGCGGCCAGGCTGATCAGGCCCAGGCGGTCGGGGGGGAGCGTAGGCCGGAGTACCACCGAAAACATGAGGTTCAGGCCCGCCGCTGCTTGCCAGGTGCGTCCCAGTCGGCCCCGGCCCTGCGTCTGGTATTCGGCCAGTACCACGCTGCCTTCTGCCGCCCCGGCTTCGGCCCACGCAGCGGCCACCGTGTTGGTTGACCCCACCGATTCATGATAGCGTAGCGTGCGGCCAAAGGTGGTGGTCTTTAAGCCGGATTCAATGGTATCAATAATGAACATTGATCTTTACACCTGTAGGGATGGGTCATAGACACTCGTTTGTAGTGCGCTAAGCTCCCCTAGTTCGGGAAAGATCCCTAAAGCGATCACTACAAACACATGATCGAGTTCCAAACGCTATGCGCTATCAATATAAGCGGTCAAAGCCGGTTGGGATATGGCAGAAGATAGGGGGCACGGCGTATTATGGCGTATGTCGAAATCCGGAACACATGATTCTTCTGCCCTCTATGGTTTCCTGGCCGATACATGGTGGTACGGTCTGACGCACCGTATGAATGATGGGGCCTTTCTTGGGTTGGCCCAGCTCCGCGTGCAACAGGGCTTTACCGCCGTACAACTTGTGGCAGGCATTCCACCAGAGGTTGGGCCAGCGCATCCGAGTGCGGCGGGGCCCAAAGGGCCAGCATGGGATCTCGATGGAATCTTCAATACAGCCTATCTCAATGCGGCCCGGCAGCGTATCCAGCAACTCAATGATTTAGGATTGCGGGTTGTTGTGTATGGGGCGTGGGGGCCGCAGATCGAATGGATGGGTGTACTCCGCATGGCGGCATGGTGGCACACCCTAGTCGATACCCTGGACGACCTGGATGTCATCTACTGCTTGACAGGTGAAAGCAACCTCTGGATCGACCGGCCCAGGCGGCTGTTGCCCAATCGATCTACGGGCCAATCCCTGCGCCGCATGGTGCCGCATGCCCCCCTGATCGACCCGTTTCTGGAGGTGCTTCGAAAGAGCAAGGACTGGTACCAACGGATCGGGTTTGCGCATCGGGTGGCCGTACGGCGCAAGTTGTGGAACGCAGTACTTATGGAGATACACGAGCGTACCCAACGGCCCATTCTGCTCCATCCCACAGCCCGAGAACTCAGTTCAGATTGCGTACTTCAACCGGAATTGCTGGCTGCCGTCACTGCGCAGACCGGGCATAACACACAAGTCCGCGACCGTATCTGGCAAATTCCCTTGGCACTTTATCAGGCCCAATCCGATAAGCCCTACATCAACCTCGAACCCTGGTATGAAGGCATCCTTGGCCGCTTTGGGCCGGACGATCAATTGTTTGCCTACTGGGCTTCCATGTTGGCCGGGGCCGTGAGTCATTGTTACGGGGCACATGGCATCTGGAACGCAGGGGATGGGCAGTTCCTCGGCCATTGGGGCAAGCAGACCTTTGCGGAAGCCATCGCGCTGGATACTCCGCGATTGCTCGGTTTGTCGCATCGCTTTTATCAGTCCTGTGGATTTACCGAGGGTGAGCCGTTTGCAGAGATTATAGACGGACAACTCATCGGCATCGGCCGGCGCAAGGGCGGCCAGACCATCCAGTTTTACCCGGAGGTGCCCCGTGCCGCATCATTGCCGAAGGGCCTGCTCTGGCTCCCCCTGGAAGGCCGTGAAACCGATGAAGCTCCGCAGGTTGGGCCTGTGGTGATCACTACTGGTTAGGTGCTCGGCTTCCAGTTGGCGATTTGTTCGGTGAGGTAGGCCGAGACGTTGCTTTCGGGGATGCGCACCTGTTCCATGGAGTCTCGGTCGCGGACGGTCACGGTGCCGTTTTCCAGCGTGTCACTGTCGATGGTTACACAGTAGGGCGTACCGATTTCATCCATCCGGCGGTATCGCCTTCCGACGGCCCCTTTCTCGTCGTAGAACACGTTGAAGTGTTTCCGCAGGTCTTTTTCGAGGGTGTGGGCGCGTTCGGGCATGCCGTCCCGTTTGACCAGCGGGAAGACGGCCACGGTGGTTGGGGCAATGCGGGGATGGAATTTCAGCACGACGCGTTTGTCCCCCTTGACTTCTTCTTCGCGGTAGGCTTCGGACAGCAGCAGGAGGATGGTGCGGTCGAGGCCGACGGAGGTTTCGACCACGTAGGGGATATAGCGCTCGCGGGTTTGTGGGTTGAAGTACTCCATTTTTTTGCCGGAGTATTCCTGATGGCGGCGCAGGTCGTAGTCGGTGCGAGAGTGAATGCCTTCGACTTCTTGCCAGCCCATGGGAAATTCGTACTGGATGTCCACAGCGGCATCGGCGTAGTGGGCCAGTTTTTCATGGATGTGAAACCGGAGTTTATCGGGGCGGACGCCGTTGTCGAGGTGCCACTGTAAGCGTTGGTCTCGCCAGGCTTCGTAGTGTTCCATCTGCGAACCCGGCTCCACGAAGTACTGCATCTCCATCTGTTCGAACTCGCGCATGCGGAATACGAATTGCCGCGCCACGATCTCGTTACGGAAGGCTTTGCCCATCTGGGCAATCCCGAAGGGTATCTGAAGGCGGGCACTCTCCCGCACGTTGTGGAAATTGACGAAGATTCCTTGGGCCGTTCGGGCCGGAGGTAGATGCGGCTGTCCGAGTCGGCCACGGGGCCGATGTGGGTGGTAAACATCAGGTTGAACTGTCGGACTTCGGTCCAGTCCGCTACGCCGGAATCCGGCGATTTGATTTCTTCGTCGAGGATGATTTGGTACAGTGCCGCCGGCATGTCATCGGCATGCAGGGCCTGGACGAGGCGTTGGTAGACGGCATCGGCCCGGTTTGTTCGCTTTTTCTTGCGGAGCCGTGCGATGTGGTTCTCAATGAGTTGGTCGGCGCGGTACCGGTTTTTGGAGACCTTGTCGTCGATGAGGGGATCACTGAAGGCATCTACGTGCCCCGAGGCTTTCCAGACGGTCGGGTGCATCAGGATGGCGGCATCTACACCGGCCATGTCTGCTCGGCGGGTCATGGCTTGCCACCACCGGTCCTTGACGTTGTGCTTGAGTTCTACGCCCAGCGGCCCGTAATCATACGTGGCCCCCAGGCCGCCGTAGATTTCGGAGGAGCTGAAGATAAACCCGCGCCGCTTGCACAGGGAAACGATCTGGTCTAGGGAAACGCCCATGCTATTTGTAATTGGTGATTTGTAATTGGTGATTGGTGATTTACAGGCATCAATCACCAATGCCCAGTCAACAATAAAAAGGGGGCGGGAAAATACGGTGGATCGGGGTGAAAGCTGGTATGCTCCAATGAATCTTCAAAGATGGGTGTTGTATTTTCCGGGATGGAAAAAAAGCGCAGCATTAGCTTGGTCATAGGTGGCTACTTTCTATCCGGGGTGCTCATTGTATTGATGAGCATGATGGTAGACAATACAAGAATGGGCCATGCGCTGTGGCGTGTGCCCTACTTTTCCGGCGCGGCCAACTACAGTTTTGGAGCGGGTTGGCGGTACAATCCTGAGGACGTAGCGCGGTTTGAAGCCCTGCCCACCCAGGATGCCAGGGCGGCGTATCGGTTTGAGGAAGCCGAAGACGAGGCTTTGGTGCCCTATAACTACCAGCCCATCGGATTCATGTATGTCAACGTCCTGACCCGGCAACTCTTCTTCTGGCAAGGGGATGTTCAGGCGGCGGAGACGTTGCTCATTGTGCTGCACATCTTCCTGACGTTTCTGTTCATGCATCGGCTCCGACGGTGCAGCAGCAAAATCCTGTTCTTTCTTTTGTATGGCCTCAACCCGTTGATGCTTTATTTTGCCACAATGCCCTGGTACCGGTACTGGCCGGCGCTGGCTTCGGCACCGGTGGCCTTGTATCTGCTGGACCGCCGCCTGAAAGTGGGCTGGGTGGGTGGCCTCACCATTGCCGTGTTTTTGGGGTTGATGTATGCCGTGCGCCCTACGGTGTTGTTTATTTGCATCTTCTTCGGTGTGCTGGTTGCGCTGAGGGAATCGAAGGTGTTGGGGCTGGTTTGCATCGCGGTATTTCTGATCAGCGCGACCGTTGTTTTTAACGGCAATGACCACATCAAAAATCCTTGGTATGCAGCCTATACAGGTGTTGCCGGTTATCCGAACCCCTATATAGGGTATGGGATTACAGATGCGCTCGGAATACAAGCGTTTGAGCGAGAGACCGGCATCGCTATGTGGGACGAGGATGGGCTGGTGATGGAGCAGTTTCAGTCCGATGCCTACTGGGACTTCACCAAAACCGCCTATCTGGAGATTCTCCAAACGGATCCACTGTTGTTGCTTCGCAATGCTGTCCTCAACGTTTTTCAGACCTTTTCGCTGGGGTACTTTATGGACAGCCTAGCGCTCTCCTATGTCAGTGCGTTTTTGGGCTTCCTGTATTTTCTCCTTTTGGGGTGGCACAGGAAGTACCTCTTTATCCTCGCGATCGCCCTGAGTGCCCTCACCTTTACGCCCTATATGGTGCCCACCCAGGCGCTCATGTTCGGGACGTTCATTTTGTTGGTTGCTTCCTTCATTGATCTACTTCGGGACTATCCGGTGGTTGAACGCCTGTTCAACACGATTCCTGGCTGATCTCGTCCGGCATGGGCATCAGGCCAGAGGGGGGGCCAGGAAGGCCGGGTCCTCTGTGGCGCGGGTTATGTTCTGGGTGGAGAGCCAGTCGGCAAGGTCATTGGACCGGAGCAGGTCATATTCTTGTTTCCAGGCCAGTTCGTAGTCCACACCAAGTTTGTCCGGAAACTGATCCAACCGGCCGGTTCCGGGATGGCACATCACGGCAAAGTCCCGATGCTGACGGCGGGCCCCCTGAATGGTCCGTTTTAGTTCAGAGGCCTCCAGGTTGCCACTCTGGTAGAGGCCATAGGTGGGCAGGTGCATCGGACGCGGATACAGTCGGTCTCCGAGTTTGGCGATCAGGCCGTACAGGGGGCGGGTCAGGCGCACGCCGTCGTAGAACACCCGGATATACGGGATGTTGTACCGTTGTTGTACGGCCCGGGCGATATCGGCAAACTGGGGCAATAAGTGCAGATTCTGGTGGGAATCGATGTAGTGTATCTCATCAACATACGCGAGCAGCTTATCGACTTGCGCACACCATTCGTCATACACTTTGGCTTGGGGCAGGCGTTTACGGAGCAGTGGGCCGATCAACCGTTTCCAGTTGGGAATAAACCGCCCCTGGGCATCGACCCAAGGGGCATCAAATAGGTCCGTGCGGACCGGGTACACATCTGTCAGGGCTAGGTGAATCCCGGTCCATACACCGTGGACCTGGAGTTGGTCAAGCCGGCCCAGGTCGAAATTGGGTGAGCCAACGAGTATACTGGCACCTTGAAGGTGGCCCTGTGCCGCCAAATCCAGCACGGCAACATCTATACTGGTGTGCATACCAAAGTCGTCGGCCAGGAAGCGTACTTGGGTTTGAGGGTTAGACATGCAGGTCAGTACAGGTCGATATCGCCCAGGGTGAAGAAGAACGGTGCTTTCGGGAGGCCGGTCCCAGAGACATCCTTGTACACCACATGGAACGATTTGGGTGAGAGCCGCCGGGGCAGGCGGAGCGTAAACAGTTTTTTCAGGAGAGGGAAGATACGATACGCATCCGGTGAAAAAACCCCGACCAGTAAGTGGAACCCATGTTGGCGCAAAAAAGCCTTCACGTCATCAATGTGTGTTTGGGTGGGGGCGCCGATTGCATCCATCACCAAGGCCACCCGAAGGCCGTACAGCGTCATGGGCCGGATCACAAATAATGCATCGGCATTTCCGATGAAGCAATATTGGCGGGTTGGGTGCTGCACGTAGCGCCAGTGGAGCCAGGCCGAAGACCGAGGGACGTGTGTATAGCGGGTATGCTCGGCATTGGCCGGTGCCCAGACCTCAGGGGGGGCAGCATGGCTCAGGATGGTGGGGTCAAGCGGTTCAAAAGGGGGAAAGGTGCGGTGGCGGAGCAGGGTCAGGGCTTTGCTGGCCAGCTGGATATGGGAGCGCACCTTCAGGTGCAGGTACATCTCTCGACCGGTGACAAAGCCGGTTTTGAGAAAACCGGGGAGGGAGCGCTGGTTCGGGGATAAAGCATATACCCCCCGAAATCCATCCTGTGCTGCCGCTTCGAATGTTTTTAAGGCACCAGTCGCAAAAAGGCCCTTGCGCTGGTGGTCCGGGTGGGTCACAAGGTTAACCGTGAGCAGTGCCCGGACAGCGGCTTGTTGTGCGGTGTCCCACAGTTGCGTGGGCAGGGATACATATTGGGCAGCCAGTTCATCTTCGGCGTACACCAGATGACCGAAGACCGGTCCGAAAGGATTCTGACGATACTGCCAGTTGGCATAGGCTGTTTCGGAGAAATCATTTTCCCCCCAGAGCATCCGGATCAAGCCCGTCGAGTCCGCGAGCTGTTGGGGATCTTCGGGATCGAAGGGGGTCATGCAGTATCCAGCGGAGCGGCTCATCGTCCGGCGTCTTGGGGTACATTGGTGGCGCGCACAACGAAGCTGGGGCGGCCTTTGGATTGCAGGAACAGCTTGCCGATGTACTCGCCAATAACCCCCATCATCAACAATTGTACGCCGCCGACGAACAAAACGCTTACCAGTACTGAAGCCCAGCCGGGAATGGCAATGTCCTTGAATACCCGTATGTAAATGGCATAGAGCGCATACACGAACGCCCCGGCTGAAAGGAGGGACCCCATAAAAATCGAGAGCCGGAGCGGCTTGATGCTGAACGAGGTGATCCCGTTGAGGCCAACGGAGATCATCTTGCGCAGGGTATACTTGGTTTTGCCGTGTTTCCTGGGATTGGGCGTGTAGGTCAGTTTGTACTGCTTGAATCCCAGCCATGCAAAGAAACCGCGCAGAAACAGGTTGTGTTCGGTACTGCCCTTGACGAGATCGGCCACGGCACGGTCTACCAGCCGGTAATCCGATGCACCGGGGTCCACGCGCACTTCAGAAAGGAAATTGAGCAACCGGTAAAACAGGGAGGACGTCTTGCGCTTGAAGAACGACAGCTCCGGATCTTCCCGGCGCTGGGTGTAGACTACCTCGTAGCCTTCACGCCACTTTTCGACCATTTGCGGGATGAGGTCGGGCGGGTGCTGCAAGTCGGCATCCAGGGAAACCACGCACTGGCCCCGAGCGTGTTCAAAACCGGCCTTGAGGGCGTTCTGATGCCCGAAATTTCGGGAGAGGGCGACGTAGAACACGTTTGGGTGTACTTCCCCGGCGTATTCTATGGCTGGGAGTGTGCCGTCGGTACTGCCGTCATCGACCAGGATGACTTCATAGGAAAGCCCCTTCACCGCCTGCCCCACGGCTTCAACGACGAGGGGGATGTTCTCCGCTTCGTTGTAGGCCGGGATCACAATGCTGATTTCGGGGATCATAGGCGTAATGCGTATTGCGTAGTGCGTAAGGTGCAAGAATTACGCACTACGCAATACGTACCGCCGGATACCGGCGGCGTTATTTCAGCAGTACCACCGTGCGGCTCAGGTTCAGGCCTTTGGCCCGGAGACGGTACAGGTACACGCCGCTGGGCAAGTGCTGTGCGTTCCAGGTAACGGTTTGAAGGCCACCGGCTACTATACCATCGACCAGCGTGGCGATTTCGGACCCGGTTACATCGTAGACCGTGAGGGTCGCGTGCATGGGGGTGGGTACTTCGAAGGTGAAGGCCGTGGTCGGGTTAAAGGGGTTCGGGTAGGCGGCGTACAGCGCAAAGCCTTCGGGCACGGTCTCGTCTTCATTGGCCACAATGATGAGTTCGGCCGATGGTCCGAATTCGGACGTGTTGCCGTCTACGGTGGCGGTTGCCGTGAAGAAGTCGCCGCTTTCGATGCCGTCCGGCATGGTCATGCGGAACAGGAACTGGTTGGTGGTCACCACATCCGTCGATACGGCGAGGCCGTCGAGGTCAGGACCGTAGCTGCCCGCATCACCGTCCTGGTCATCTGCACCGCCTTCGTCGGCGGTGAACAGATAGGTTTCACCTTCACCGAACCTGGAGGCATCGTTATCGGCCTTGAAGACTTCAATGGTCCCCCCGGCTGGTGCAAACCCGAACACGACCAGGTCGGTACCTTCTACCGAGACCCCGCTGATGATGGGGTAGGGTTGCAGGTCGTTGGCCCCATCTGCGACGGGACCGGCTGGTGTATTCAGCGTCACGCCGTCAAACGGTTCCACACCGGTACCCGCGTTCAGGTCGATGCCGAGGCCGGTATTGCCGAAGATCTGGTTCTGGCTGATGGTGTTTTGGTCCGTGTTGAATTTGATTTCGTTGGCCACTGAAACGCCGACGCCGTTGCCGGTGATGACGTTTTTGGTAATCAGGTTGCCACGGGCACCGTTCCGGGCAGCCACACCTGCGCCGAGGTTATTGATCACGGTGTTGTTCCGGGCAATATGGTTGCCGGTACCGTCGATGAGCTGTGACCCCAACTCAATGCCGTGTCCACTACCCGGTGTGGGGGCACCGGAAATATTCAGGTTGTCCCGACTCAGGTTGTACTCGGCGCTGCTGTCTATGCCGTTCAGGTCGATGCCATCGTGCACGTCGCTGTTCCAGCCGTTGCCGAAGACCTCGTTGAACGTGACGGTCAGGATGGTCGCCCCAACGTCTCCGGTGATGCCGACGTTGCCATTGAAGCCGATGTAGCTTTCCGTGACGGTCAGGTTTACGGGCAGGGCGGTGTCTCCACCTTCGCGTCGTTCGGAGGACAGAAGTTCGACCCCATGGCTGGTGTTGCGCTCAGCTACTGGGTCGCTTCCGTCCGGCAGGACCCCGATAAACATTTTGCGCACGACGCGGTTGGTGCCCGGTGTTTCACCAAAGGCAACGCCCAGCCCTTGCACGCCGACGGTGGCGTTGTAGACCGCGATGCCTTCTACAACGAGGTCGGAAGCCAGTCCGGAAAGGGTGAGGCCGTTGAAACCGGAGGCATTGATGGCAATTTCCGGACGCTCGTACATGGGTAGTGCCATCGCATCCACCCCGACGGTACCGCCCGTGCCCACCTGGCCGACGTTGGTGTCGCTCTGGTTGGTGGCTTGCGAAAAGCCTAAAACCTCGGTGCCACTATCGCCGAGGGGTGGAAGGGGAGAGACCAGGGTGATGGTCCACCATTGACCGTTGTAGTTGGGGTCGTTGGTCGAGATGTTAAATTCGATGGTATCCGGCCCCGCGTTGGCATTGGCATCAAAGATGGCCTGCCGTAGCGAGCCGGCCCCGGCATCGTTGGTATTGATGACGGTGAACGTATCGGCCTGTGCGACGGTGGCCGTGAGGGCCAAACCGATCAACACGTTCAGCAAGGTGTATCCCCGTTTGCGGGAGACAAAGAAATTCGTCATAAGATGTTTGTAGCTCAGGTGTTTTTTGATGAGAGATCAGTAATTTGAATACCGTCCCGATCCCGCCCTCCTTGGGTACAAGATCAACGTTCCGAACCATCGCGTTACGGGGTGGAGGCCGATACTGCGCTTGCTCCTGGTATTCGCGGTGACTGACTTGAATGCTTGCAAACCTGCATTTTAGGGGATTCATGAACAATAATCAATCCACCCGACGGCGCATAGCCCAAGGTCTTCTCTTTTTCTTCTTTTCCATGACCGCGTTTGGCCCTGTGATGGCCCAGGTCGACTTCCGGGTGGCTCCCTATCTGCAAAATCCAACGCCGGACGGCATCACCATTTTGTGGCTGAGTCCGTCGGAAACACCGGGAGACGTGGCCTACGTTGATGAAAACGGTGCCGGTGGTAACATGGTCTCCACGCCGGTCCAGGTGGATGCGCTGGATTATCCCCAGTTTGAAATCGTCCTGAACGAGGATGAATTTCCCGACGGCGCGCCGCCGGTTCCTTACCTGCACCGCGTGCGCATCGAAGGGCTAACGCCGCAAACGGCCTATCAGTACACCGTAACACAGGGCGGCAGTACCTTCGCGGCCCGGTTCCGCACGGCACCCGAGCGTGACCGCAGCCAGATCCGCTTCATCGTCTATGCCGATAGCGAAACCGAGCCGGAATCCTCCACCAAGCCTCCCGTCGACTGGGCCGATCCCACCGGCGCAACCCCGGATCGCCCCTACCTGATTGACCAGACCCTCGGGTATGCCAACAACCTGGCCGTGATGCGTAGCCGGCAACCCGACTTCGTGGTGATCGCCGGGGACCTCGTGGAGTCCGGTGGGGAGCAACGGGACTGGGACGAGTTCTGGCGGCACAACGCCAACCCGGATGGTGCAGAGAGCTTCGCCGGTCACATTCCGGTGTTTCCCACATTGGGCAACCACGAATATTTCTCCAGCCCGCACCGGGCCTCTACCATGCCCGAGCCTAAGGAATACAACCAGCCCTATTCGGAAGAAGGCATCGCCCGGTACCTGACCTATTTTGAACTCCCGGCCAACGGAGCCGCCAATCCGAACCGCGAAGAACGGTACTATCGGGTTGACTACGGCCCGGTGACGCTCATCAGCTTGGATGTGAGCAACAACAGCCCGGAAGATTCCTCCGAGGATACCAACTTTTTCCTCCTTGGCGAAGCCGCAGGAGGCGGGTTTGCACCTGACTTTGGCCCCGGTTCCGAGCAACACGCTTGGCTGGAGGCCCAACTTCAGGAAGCCCAACAAAACAGCCGGTTCACATTCGTCGTGACGCACTATGTACCCTATTCCTCGGGGCCGCATGGCCGGCCGGCAGGCGAAAACGATGGAGAAGACCCCCTCTCGGGTGTGCCGGTGCAAACGCTCATGCCCATGTTCCTGCAATATGGTGTGGATGCCCTCTTTGCCGGTCACGATGAGATGTGGGAGCGCTCATCCATTGCCGGCCAGGAGACCCTCTCGGATGGGACCCTGCAGGATCATGAATTACACATTTACGACCTCGGCATTGGTGGGGATGGCCTGCGGGGGCCGGTGGACGGACTGGAAAATCCGAATCAACAATTTCTGGTGCATACCGATGTGCCGGAAGTCTGGGAAGGTAACCGCCTGGTCGATGGGGGCAAACACTACGGCCACCTGGAAGTCAATATCCGCCTCCGTGATAACCGCTGGCAAGCCGATCTGGTGCCGGTCTACGTGTTTCCTATTTTCGACGCTGAGGGCGCCACCTACCAGGGGTTTGAACGCCGCGTCTACCTGGATTCGCTTACGCTCGTCAACCCGGATTCTATCTCTACGGTAGCTAATGAAGCGGAGACCCACATTCCCAATCGTATCGAGCTGGAAAGTGCATATCCGAATCCGTTTCGGGAGGTCGTGACCTTGACGTACGCGTTGGATGCGCCGGGCGCGGCGCGACTGGCTGTGTATGACGTATTAGGCCGCGAGGTGGCAACCCTGGCTGAAGGCCATCACAGGGCCGGACGGCACGCGGCCACCTGGGATGCCCGCACGATGCCCGCCGGCGTGTATTTCACCCGGCTCTCAGCTGGAGGACACGCTCGAACGCGCCGGGTGGTGCGCCGGTAGATTGGCTTTTACACCAGGAGCCCCTTGTTTGTAGTTTTCGCGCTACAATTCTGGGGAAGATCGCTGAAGCGATCACTACAAACGAGCGTAGCCTCTTACGTCAGTAAACGAGTGCTCATTATCGCACGAGGGTCATGGTTCGTCCGGCGACGAACGGTCCGGCTTCCAGCCGGTACACGTATACCCCCGAGGGTGCATACCCGCCGTTCTCCAGGCGGCCATCCCACCGAACCTGATGTGCGCCGACGCCTTGCTCGGCTTCGATGAGTACCCGTACCGGCTGGCCGAGGAGGTTGTAGACGGTTAGCCGTACGTCCGACCGTTCAGCCAGGGCGTAACCAATCACTGTTTCCTGCGTGAACGGGTTAGGATAACTCACCGACAATCCGTAGGTCAACGGGGCTTCGGTTTCCGCGCCCGCCAGGTTTGTGAGGATCGTTTCGGCTGAGGCCGCCAGGGTACGGCCTGCTGCATCGACGGCGAGGATATCTTCAAGCCGTAACGTAGCCGTAGCACCGGGTAACATCCCATCGGCACCTTGTAGATCAAACAGGGCCACGATGCCCGGTTCGCTTACGGCTTGCTGTCCGGCTTTCCGGGTTGCAGCAAAGGCGTTTTGATGGGCCAGGTAGACGGTCTCTTCGCCCAGGAGCGGACCAGGCATGGCGGCTGTCACCTCAAGCGCCGGTGCGGCGTGCAGGACGAAGCTCACCCCAAACAAGGCCTTGGCCGAGTCGGCACGGACGGCCACCCGGAAAGAGCCTTGAGGGGTACGGCCCAGTGGTTCAAGGCGGAGCCTGACGGAGCCTGTGGTCTTGGTTACGGGCTGGTTACCATCGAAGGCTGTGTTGTGAGATTGGCCCCAGTTGAGGCCGATGGGGAGTACGTCGGCCTGGTTGACGGTACCGTTGCCGTTGGCATCGGCGAAGGTGCAATTTTGCTGGCTCCAGGGTTGGGCCGGTTGCGGGGTCCATGCGGTGGTGGCATTGGCGCGTGCCGGGCCGGATTGGTTGAAGCAGAGGCCGATAGGCAGTACGTCGGCCTGGTTGACGAGGCGGTCGTCGTTGGTATCGCCCGGCCACACGGTCAATCCGCTTGAGCCCAGGGTTATGGTCAGGGGCACGGCGCTCAGGGCTACAGCTGCACCCGAGGGGTCTAAGGCCGTCAGGTCGGTCAGGGTTAAGGTGACCTGGGTGCCCTCCGGCGTGTTGGCCGAGGAGACGAAGCGCACCCGTGCTACGGTGCCATTCCCGTTAACACCGCCCTCACCGGCCCTGCGGCTCACGCCAATGCTGACTGTTCCGGCCCGATCATCGATGGTCGGGAGGAACACCGGGTTGGACCCGAAGAACGGTCCGGCCGTCACGTTACTGGACGTTGGACTGACCACGTCGAGGATGTCGGTCCGGTCGTAATTCAGCACGAAACTGACGCCGAACAGGTTGGAGACGGGATCAGACGCCGAGCCGACGTTAAGATCGACCGTAAACTCCTGGCCGATGCCTTGCGTGGAGCTTGCCGTCGGGGCAAGGGGGGGATTGAGCGTACCGCCCGATACGTCGGCCACGGCCTCATTCGATGGGCTACTCTCACCCGAAGTGTAGACGGCCGTTACCTGATAGAAATACCGCCCCGGTGCCACGCCGGAATCGACAAAGCTGGTGGAGGCTGCGTTTACGTTGGCCACAACGGTCCCCGTTTGCCGGGCATTGGGGGAGGTTGATCGGTAGACCCGGTAGCTCTGTACATCACCCCCTCCGCCGCTGCCTTCAAGAGCACCGGTCACGGTCAGGGCATAGGACGTTGTTGGTCCCCCGCCGGGATCGGCGTCGAAGATCGAGACGCCTACCAGGTAGGTGCCTGCCGCAAGGGACGGTAAATCGACCTGCTCGGGTGCGGTTGCCCCGGCTGTGTTCGATTGCCCGCCATCAATGAGGGCCGAGCCGTCGGCGGAGATCAGGTAAAGGTCCAGGTCTGAGGTGAAGTTGCCGAGGTCAAGGCGTAAGCCGGGTGCCGTGGTCGTGACGAGGAAGAGGTCTTCGAGGTCGTCCTGGGTGCCGTCACTAAAGTTAATGTTCAATGCCCCCGCATCATTGGATTCGGCGTTTCCGTTGAGGGTGGCCGGGGACGGGCCGGGGATGGTCTGTGCTTCGGCAACGGTGTTGTTGGGTTCTACCTCATCGACGAGGATGGTTTCGGCTTTGCGAACCGGTGCAAACCGGGCCAGGTCCACGGCGCGGCCCCGGTCGAGGCCGTTGAGATAAACCGGTGCTGGGGGATCAAGGCTTACCGGAGGAAGCGGAGGACCGGGGTCTTTTCCGGGCCAGGTTTTGGCGTGGGCGGTTCCACTCAGGTCGAATTCACTGAGCGGGCGCGTGGGGGCCAGTGAGCCTGCAGGCATGTCAATGGAACGGACGTTCCAGACGGTCGCCGGGGGAAGGTCGGCCAGTGACGAGGCCCCAAAAATGGATTGGCTTTCGGAAAGCGTCTGGGTAAACGTACCCAGGGTGCGGCCCCGGGCAAAGATGCTCAGCGTCGCCTTGGTGTTCCCGAGGTCTCGGTCGTTGAAGAATTGTACCGCGATGCCGTACCGGCCGGGTTGGGCGGTGCCGGCAGGGAAGCTGATGACCTCCGGCCCCGAGGCGGTACCGCTGGTCTGGTCAATGTTCAGGGTCCCGCCATCGGCATTGCGGTTGCTGAAATAGATGACGTTGTCATTGGGAGTGACCAGGTAGAGGTCCATGTCGTTGTTCTTGTCCCACTGCAGGGCAATCTGAAGATCCGGGGGTTCCTCGGCCCCTTCGCCCACCCGGACGATGATGGAAGCTGCCCCAACGGCATCATCGGCGTTTCGGGCCAGCACCACAATGAAGTTGAACGTCGTCGGCAGAAATACGGCCACGTTGAAGTTGCCATTGTTGACGGTACCAGTGATGGCCGGGTATTGCCCGCTGACGAGGATTTCGACCTGCTCAACCGTGGGGTCGTCTACGGTGCCGACGATGTTGGTCACCTGCGTGTTCAGGACTTGGTTGTCTGCCGGGGAGGTGATGGTAACCCCGACGGCGGATGAGCCGCTACCGGCATTAATGACGATGTTGGTGGCTATGGTCTGGTTGCCGCTGCACGTGCCCGTGTTAGAACCCTGCAAACCGTCTGCATCGGTAGCCGTGACGGTGTAGGCCGCAGTACCCGGTGCCGTTGGTGCATTGATGGGCAGCGCGTAGTTGCCGAACGCATCCGTGACCGAGACGACCGGCAGGCCGTTGCCGCTTGTGATTCTCACGTCTGCACCTACTGCGGGCGCGCCGTCGAGGTACAGGACGGACCCCGTCACGATGCACGGCTCGAACGTGACGCGGTCTGGATAAAAGTACAACTCCATTTCATCGATGAGCCCATCTCCGTCATCGTCAACGCCGTTGCCTTGAACCTCTCGGAAAAACTGGGCTGTTTTCGAGGGATCGTGTTTACCTGATCCGGACTTAGGCAACCCGGCGTTGGCGTTGATGGGCATAATGGCGCTGAGCTTGGTCCCGTCTTCAGAGAGGGTGCCTTCGCCCCAAAATCGCAGCTTGTCCGGCAATAACTGGGCGAAAACGGTTTTGTCGTTCTGCGTCAAATCCGACGGGGCGCTGACTTCCACCTGGGCCGGCAGCTTGAGCCGGTTCGTCTCGATTTCTATTACTGCTGCCCGTGCAATGGGGATGCCTACCGGGTCGGGTACCCGGGAGCGGACCTCCTCTTCGAAGTCATTAAGCTCAATGGACGTGACCCGAACGCGGGTATCGGCTTCGAGGCCACCGGGTGGGATCACCACTTCAATGGTGCCGCTGGGGGTACGTACCCGGCCACCGTCTGTGCCGAGGGTGCCTTCGCCCCGGTCGCTGGGGGTGCCGCCGCCGGGAGCCGTCCACGATAATTGAACCGAGTTGCCCGATACCGTGGCATTCAGGTTGGTCGGCGGGTCCTGGGCTTGGACTTCGGAGGCGAGGCCAGCAAGGAGTAGAGCGAGCAGAATACGGAGGGTACGCATAGGAGACCTCACGGAAAAAGCCGGTCGGCTACTTGACCAGCATCATCTTTTGGATAGCCACAAAACCGCCCATTTCGATCCGGGCCATGTAGGCCCCACTGGGCAGGTTGCCGGCATCGAAGGTGGCGGTGTACCGCCCGGCCGGTTGCAGCGCATCCACTACGGTCTGTACGGTACGTCCGAGCACGGAGTATATGGTGAGCCGCACGTGGGTGGGGGTCTGCACGTCGTAGGGAATCTGAGCCGCCGGATTGAAGGGATTCGGATAAGCAGGATGTAGCGCAAACTGATCTGGAGGTCCGGTGTTATCGGCTTCGACGTTTACGGCTACAGATTCGCCTAGCACCTCAAGCGTGAGGGGGGTACCGTTGGGATCATTGGCCGTAACGGCTGTCAGACTGAGGTCGGTCAGGCTGCCCAGGGTTGCCCCGGCGGCGGTGCGCATACGGATCCGTGCGACTTCGCCTCCGCCACTCACACCGCCCTGACCGGCTTTGCGGGAAATCCCAATTGAGATCCGCCCGGTTGCCGCGTCAACGTTCGACAGGAAGATGACATCGCTCCCGATCCAGTCGCCCGGTACCGCATCGACGGGTTCCAGGTGGGTTGTGGGGGTATAGACCACATCAAAGGCGACCCCGAACAGGTCGGTGGTCTCGGCGGCCAGTACACGAATGACAAACCCGGTGCCGGGGCGGCTTGGGCCTTCACGCACGAGGTAGAGCGTTGGCCCGGAGAAGTCGCGAACGACCTCTACGCTGGCTGTGCCGGAGACTGTGCCGGCCGCATCGGTAGCCGTGACGGTGTACACGCCCGGCACCACACCTGCCGTGTACAACCCGCCGGCGTCAATGCCCCCGCCTTCAACAGACCAGATGGGTGCGAAGGGTACCGGGTTGGCTGAGCCGTCCAGGCCCATCGCGTCGAATTGCTGGGTTTGCCCCGGTTCGAGGGTAACGGACCCTGGGCTGACGATCACCTGGGCCAGCGCGGAGGATTGGGCCACAATGCTAAACTGAATCGCGTCTGTGGCGTTCGGGTCGGTCTGGGAGGTAACGGTGACGTCCACCACGTTGCGCTCGCCATCTGGTGCACTTCCTGGCACGGCGATGGGCAGTTTGGCGGCATTCGGCCCGTCGGATTTGAGTTGAAACGTGAAGGTGTTTGGGCCGGTCAGCCAGCCGCGCTGGTCGCGGACGGTAAAGTTGACCTGATCATCCGGGCGGTCCCAGTTTTTGACGTAGACTGTTACCGAATCGGTTTGTCCTTTCAGGGACCCCACGGCATCGCCTTCGGCCGTGGCTACGACGGCAACGGTTTTGTTGCGAAAGTTGTCATACTCCACGTTGCCCTTGACGCCGTCGCCATTTCCGGCGGCATCGCCGCTCGGGCCGGTCGCATCGCCCCACCAGTTGTCTTTGGCGTTCACGGTGCTATTGGGGTCCGTGTTGTTTACCCCGAAGCCATCATTCCCAAAGATGTTGTTTTTGTTGACATCCGCCGTGGCCCCATTGCCGAACTTCAGGCCGTCGCCGGTGTTACCGGACACGGTATTACCGAACGCGGAAGCTTTACCGCCTTCGACGTCGATGCCCGTTTGGGTACCGGAGATGTCATTGTTGCCGATCAGGATTTGTTTGTTAGGATCTGTGTTACGGGTCTGCACACCGGCATCGGTATTGTTGCCAAACTTGTTGTCCTGCACGGCATGGTCGCCGCCGCCCTCAATCTTGACGCCGACGGCATTTTTCGTGACGGTATTCGAGGAGACTTTTACCCCGGTCGAATTTTCTACGGACACGCCGGAGCGTTCGCTGGAGCTGATCGTGTTTTCTGCGACCTCGACGCCCACGGCATCCCGCGCACGAATGCCATTGCCGCCGTTGCCCATTTTATTTTCGGGGTCTTCGCCCGCTGCATTCGTACCGATCTTGTTGCCTTCGATGGTACGTCTGCCGCTGCCCTTGACTTCAATACCGCCTTCGGTGTTACCGGAAATGACGTTATTTTTGAGCGTCGTGTTGGGTGCGTTCTCGACGTGGATTCCGTATTTGCCGTTCCCCATCGGCTCGTTGCCGGAAGCGTCCGTACCGATGGTATTGTCGGTGAACTTGTTGCCGGAACCGTCTCCCATGACCATGATCCCCGAGCCTTCGTTGCCGGAGAGGACGTTGCTTTTGAGGGTCGTGTTCGAGGCCCCGTCAATACACACCCCGTCGCCCTTGTTGCCGGCGGCACCGGTGCCGTTCTCACCCGTCCCGATTTTATTATCTTCGATGGTAACGCCGGTGGCGTCGCGCCCGGTGACCATCACCCCGGCTCCTTCATTGCCGGAGAGGACGTTACTTTTGACCGTGGTGTTTGAGGCATTGGATACCTTGACGCCGTCGCCTTTGTTGCCGGCGGTACTGGTCCCGTCTTCGCCGACGCCGATTTTGTTGTCTTCGATGGTAACGCCGGTGGCATCCCGGCCTTCGACGGCCACGCCTGCGCCGTCATTGCCGGAGAGCACATTGCTTTTGACGGTTGCACCGGAGGCATTCACGATACAGACGCCGTCGCCCTTGTTGCCTGCAGGTGAGGTCCCGTCTTCGCCGACGCCAATTTTATTTTCTTCAACCGTAACGTCCCGTGAACCGCCATCGATCAGGACACCGTGTTCGGTATTGCCGGAGATGACGTTACTTTTGACCCTGGCATTCGATCCCCCGTTCACCAGTACGCCGTTTTTGCCGTTGGCGTTGCCGCCGTCGACGGTCCCGATTTTGTTGCCTTCGATGACGTTATTCTCGGAGTCTGCTCCTTCGATGGTGATACCGGAACGGGTGTTGCCGGAGAAGGTGCTGTTTTTGACCGTATTGCCCGAACTGTTGACGATGCAGACCCCGTCGCGTCCGTTGTCCTTCATCGTGACGCCGTCGATCACGTTCTCGCCTTCTCCTTCCAGCATAATGGCGTCTTTGGGGAAACCGGTAATCATGACATTGGTCACGCTGCTTTTGCCCCCCATGAGGACCAAGCCCGACCCGTCGGGGAGGTTATCCCCTTTGATTTCAACCGGGTTTTCCGGGTCGTTCGACGTTATCACGACCGGGTGGTTGATGGGCGGCAAAGGTTCTGTGGGTTCGATTTGGCCGGGCGGCAGCATCAGCCGGATGGGATCTTCCATGCCCTGTGAATTGGCATGTTCGAGGCCGGCCCGCAGGGTACATTGCTCGCCCGGTGTGTCTGGATCAGTGTCGCAGACGCCGTCGTTCGGGTCGTGATCTCCCTCATCGCCGGTGCTCCCGACTGAAACGTCGGTGGCTGCGGCTGTGGTGAAGGTGAACAGGGTGGACCAATTGCTTTCCCCTCCGGCATTCATCGACTTGACCCGCCAGTGGTAGGTTGTTTCCTCAGCGAGTTCGCCCGGGGCATGTTGCGTGCTGGCCGTTGTCGCGGACATCACGTTGCCGGGTGGAAAATCAGACTGGGTGGAGAGTTGGACCATATAGGTATCCACCGGTCCGCCTTCGTTTGGGGCATTCCAGGAAAGGGTCGGCGTGTTTGAGATCCCGGTGGCATTGTTTAGGGGAAATGCAAGCTGTGGAACGCCGGGCGGGTCAATGGGGGGGGCCGTAAAGGTCCAGAAAAAGAAACCAGGGAAGGAAAACCACTGGGCCTCCAGAATGGAGTGGAAGGGTGTTGGCCCGCTGGCAGGTGCCATGACGGTTTGTTCAAACGTCACACTCTCGCCGCCATTGAGTGTTGCGCCGGGTGGCGACGTAGAGACCCAGGGCAAGTTGGGGTACGTCGACAGGGTCCAGGTACTGGGGCCGGGCACGAAGGGGTCAACGCAGCCCATGTCAAACCCGCTCCAGGTGTACGGCCCGAAGGTCAACGAGGTTGATTGCCCCGGTCCCAGTTCGACGGGGCCGACCATCGTAGCGCCTGGGGAGGTTGTAACGGTCAGGGTGACGTTGATGGCTTCCCAATTTTCGTTACCGTCAACGACGGAGGTCGTATACGTACCCGGGTTTTGGGGGGCCGTGAACTGGAGCCTGATGGGCTGAATGTCTTCACAGCCATCGGAGGTGAAGGAGGACTGCGATAGGTTGAGCCAGCCCACACCGGGGGAGAGGCTCAGGGCACCGCTTTGCGAAGTTTCGTTTGCCCAGAAGTACCAGTAGCCGTCAAAGACCTGGCCGGGCAACAGTTCAATGGCATATTCGGCCTGCAGGTCTACCGTCTTGGCCGCCCAACCGGTCTCGGTCGCTTCGAGGGCGATACCCGCTCGGCCATTTTGCTGGGCCCATGCATGGCCCGTTACGAAGATTAGTGAGAGAAAAAGCCAGATAATGCGCTTAGTGTACATAACGATCTCCCATCTTGTATGGATTTACACCCGGCTGGATTGTTGTGCCGCTTCCAGAAGTGTGCGGTTACACGAATAATGTAAGCATGAACCAGGCCCTTATCTATAGGGGTATCCCTCACACCATGGTGGCACTAACCGAAAAAAGGCCTTCTAGCGGCTTGTTAGGGAGTGCTTTAAGGGCAAATGAAAAGGGTGTAGGGAAATCCCCTACAAGCGGGTACTCGTTTTCCCCTACAAGGAGTGGTGAAAATCTACGTCAATTTCTGCCGGAGTCGGTGTTATACTTTGCGTTACGGTCGGGATTCCAGTACTTTATTCCATATGCAAGAAGCTGGCCGCACCGATTAACCGCAGGCCTAGGCGGAGAAAGGGGTCTTCTGAAACACGCTCGACCCTATATAGTCCGTGCCGGTACCTTGCTCACACTCATTGGGATAATCAAACGAGTAAACCGGATATGATCATGAAAAAACGCCATATCTCTCCTGCGGCCCTGACCCGGCACACCCGCCTGGTGTGGGCCTGCTTCCTGATGGTGGCCTTCGTTTTTGCCGGGTGTGGGAGTAGTGATCCTGTGGGACCGGACCCGGATCCGGACCCAGGCTGCCCAGGTGGCTCTACGGAGACCACGGGTACAATCGCGGGTACGCTTACCCTGGCACCTGGCGCAACCGGTGACCTGCAAAACACGCGTGTGGCTATTTATAATGACTTTGCCGACTGGAATAATGACCGCGTGGCCGTGCAAACGACAGCAGGCGGAAATGGGGTATACAACATGAGTCCCATAGTGCCGGGTTCCTACTATATGGACGCCTGGAAAGACGTTGACAACAGCGGCACGTTCAACTCGGGTGACCTCGCTGGCGTGTTCCAGGCCGACGCACAGGGTCAGCCTACGCCGTTTCAGATTGCTGCCTGTAATGTAGCGACCAACAACTTCCGGCTGTTTGTCATTCAGTAGCATCGGCGGTGGTTGTGGCGGCGCAGTGTGAAGGACGCAAACTATTCGACCGTCCGGGTGTGGCGTATGCCCACTCTGAGGGCAAAGTCCGGCGCGCTTGCGGCGAAAAGGTCTTCGGTGAAGCTGACCACGAGTGCGGTGGTCTTGCCGATGGGAAGGGTGGCCCCTCCACCCAGGATCACAGACGTGAGGTCAACCTCTCGTATGCCGGTCCGCCGAAAGGGAGAACGCTGGATGCGGACATGCCCATGAAGCATAAGCCCAGGCATCCACGAAAACGCGACATCGGCTCCTGCAAACGGATAGGTGCGAAGCCGGTCCGCTCGATCGGTACGCCCTGATTTGGGCACCATCCAGCCTGCATTAAGATGGGTGGTCCACCGCGTGCCGAGCCGGTGTGTGGCCAGTAAGGCCAAACCCGCGTTAAGGGCTCCGTTTCCGAACCCCTGATCCGGGTCACCTGTGGGCAATGCCAGAAACCCGGCTGCGCCCACGGTCGGGCCGGTCGTATGGATGACACGCTTTACATGAAGCAACACATTGCCTGGTCGGAGCGCTCCTGCCGTGCCTCGAACTACGGGCTGGTCTTCCCGGTCGATAGCCAGCAGAAAGGCGTTGTGTGGGCGAGCACTCCGGCCGTAATCGCTGAATCCAAAAAAGTTGTGAAATGCCTCAAGGGGGCCGTCAAGGATACCCGCCGTATGCCGCACGAACGGCACGGCCAGTCCGACCTCCAGCCGCTCGCCCAGCCGCTTTCGGAGGATCAACTCGGCCATGAGCGATTCCAGGTCCACCCCGAAGCTCCAGGCCGCCGACCCGCGTACCAGGTAGGAACTCGAATAGCCAAGGTGTAGGGCCAGCGTATTCGCCGGATGAGCGGACGTCACCGGTGGTGCGGCCACGCCCAGAAACGGCGGGAATTCGTTCTGGACGTAGAGGGGTTCCGGCGCAGCTTGGGCCGACACCTCAGGTAATGCAAACCCCAGGCCCCCAACAGTACATGCGAATATAAATGCGAGACGGGCCATGCAAAGGTTCAGATCATACGGGGCACGCGCAATGTACGAACCGCGGACGATTGCATGTGCGCTTCTACTCCTGATCTTTTGGCTTGTTGTGCCACGCAACACGGCGGCGCAACCTCCCCTTGCCACATCCACCCGAACGGTGCCCGGCGTTGTCCTCGTCAAGTTGAAAATGTCAATCTCGGCTCCATCGGGCCTGTCCAAAACCGGTATCGCAACGGTCGACGGTTTGATCGAGAAGCATGGGGTCTATGCCGTAGAACCCGTCTTTTCCTTTCTGGACGGGATGCCCCTGAAACAATCCACTACCCTGGACCGCATCTATTACTTCCGGTACTCCGGCCCTGCACGGCCGCAAAAAATAGCTGCTGCATTTGCGCGCGATCCGCAGGTGGACTACGCCGAGCCTGTACGCAAATACCCGGTCAGCCGCTTTGGGAAGGCCAACGTCGTGTATAACCCCAATGACTCCCGGTTCGGCGAGCAACGCCACCTGCCGCAGGTCGAGGCCCCGGCGGCATGGGACGTCGTCCGTTCCGGGCGCAACGTGGTGGTTGCCATCGTTGACGGGGGGACCGACTGGCGGCATGAAGACTTGCTGGATAATCTCTGGATCAATACCGATGAAGTCCCCGACAACGGCATTGACGATGACCGCAACGGATTCATTGACGACGTCCGGGGCTGGAATTTTGCCAACGATACCAACGACCCCACCGGTCTGACCATCACCCCCTCTAACGCCCAGCATGGCACCGCCGTTGCCGGTACAGCCGCCGCCGTTACCGACAACGGCATTGGCGTAGCCGGGGCCAGTTTCAATGCAGCCTTTATGCCGATCAACGTGGGTGGCCGCCGGGCCGCCGATGATGATTTCATCGTGGAAGGATACCTCGGCATTGTCTATGCTGCAGCCAACGGGGCAGACGTGATCAACTGTAGCTGGGGTGGTACAGGACCGCCCTCGCGGGTGCTTCAGGATGCCGTTGAATTTGCCCAGGATCAGGATGCCCTCACCGTAGCCGCTGCAGGCAACGGCGGCGATGACGGCGTAGGAGACAATAACGACGATGAGCCGCATTACCCCTCCAGCCTGCGGGAAGTTCTGGCCGTCGGGGCCACCCGGAACGATTCAGACCAGATCGTCGGGTTTACCAATTACGGGGTAAGCGTAGACGTCTTCGCCCCCGGCCTGGAGGTGTTGACGACGTTCCCCAACAATACCTATGGCCGCATCTCCGGCACCTCCTTTTCCTCACCCCTGACCGCCGGCGTGGTGGCCCTGATTCGGGCGCTGCACCCCGATTGGTCTGCCGAGCAGGTTCGGGCGCACCTGCGGGCCACCGCTGAATCTATCGATGCTGTCAATGATGCCCGCTTCAACGGCTTGCTCGGCCGGGGGCGCATCAACGCTTTCCTCGCCGTCACCGGGCAGGAACGGCCGTCCATCCGGGTTACCGATGTCAATTTTGTCGACAGTGGCAATGATGGATACCTGGACCCCAACGAAACCGCCACCCTCACGCTTACCCTGACCAATTTTCTCGCCAACGCGACCGGCATCAGCGTAGCCCTTTCCACCCCGGACCCCTTCGTGACGGTCCAGTCTCCCGCCCAAGTGGTTTCGGTCTTGCCCAGTGAAACACAAGTACAACTCGACTTTGACATCGCCGTTACCTCCGGTGTACCGACGGCGCACACGGTGCGGTTTGTCGTAGATTTTGTGGCGGACGGGGGATACACAGACCGGGACAACTTTGACCTCTTTGCCAACCCGCCTGCGGTGCTTACGCATCACACCGGGCCGCTCTCCATCTCCATTACTGCCGAAGGCAACATCGGGTGGACCGGCTTTGCCGACGGTTCGTTCGGGGAGGGTATTTCGCTCAACGGGGCCAACCTGCTGTATGAAGGTGGGCTGCTCGTCGGAACCGCGCCCTTCAAACTGGCCTCCCCCAAAATCAGCGATTGTATTCGGGAAGGAGAGGATGCCGAACAACAGGCCGATTTTGCCGCATTTGCCGAAGATCCGCTGCTCATTGCCGAACCGGGTGAGGTGACGCACGAGTTTGGTTCCGTGGTACTTCACGATCAACCCGCCGAGGACCCCATCGGTCTTTCGATCATCCAGGAAAGTTATGCGGACACCGCCTCCGGCCTACAGGATTTTGTGATTTTCCGCTACACCCTCATCAATGAATCCCCCGACCCGGTCACCGAACTCCACGCGGGTCTATTTTTCGACTGGGACCTGAACGGCGATGCCGCTGATTTCGCCAACTACGATGCCGACCGTCGGCTCGGGTTTGTAACCAACACGTCAGGTAGCCCAACGCTGCTGGCCGGGACCAGTCTGCTGACCACCGGCGCACCGGTATCCTATCGATCCATTGACAATGCCAGTGAACTCTTCGGCGGCGATGCGGGCAACGGCTTCACGCCCGCCGAGAAATGGGAATATTTGAGTGGCGGCGTACGGAATCCCCAGGTTGACGAAGTGGACGTCTCCACGCTGATTGCCTCAGGTCCCTACGCGCTCGATCCCGGATGCCCCGCCGAAGTCGCCTTCGCCGTCATTGTCACAGACGATCCGGCCCGGTTCACTGCCGCCGCCGATCGTGCCCGTGCCTTCTGGGACCAGACCATCAGTCAAACCGGTCGGAACGTGCCGCCCGTGTTTGTAAACCTCCCGGACGAAATCACCGCCGCTGAGGGAATCCCGCTCCGCTTCGACTTTGAAGTAGACGACCCCGACGCCTGCGCCGAACTGCGGTTTAGCCTGCTGGACGGCCCTGAAGGCATTATAATTGGCGAACGCAATGGGCACCTCACCTACACCCCCGATTACGGGGCGGCTGGCCTGTACGACCTGGCGGTCTCCGTCACGGACGGTTTCGCAACAGATACTGCCCGTACCACCCTGCGCGTGATCCGCACCAACCGGCCCCCCCGGCTCACCCGCGTGCTGCCCGATACCACTGCGCTCGTCGGGCAGCCCCTGCGCTTCACCTATGCCGGTCTCGACCCCGATCAGGAAGCCGTTACCTATCGTCTGCTGGAGCCGCCGCCGAATGCGCTCATCAATCCTGTTGGGGGGGTGTTTACCTTCACCCCGGCGGAGGATCAGGTGGGGGTGCAGCGGATTACCGTTGTGGTGCAGGATTCTGTATCGGCGGATACGGCCCGGACTGAAGTGACGGTGCTGCCGGCTGCCTTCCGTCTGGACCCGCCGTATCCGAATCCGTTTGCCCGCACGGTCCATTTCGCCTTCGTCTTGCCCGAAGCGGGCCATCTGAACCTGACGATTTACGATGCCGCCGGCCGGGCCGTGCAACGGCTGATTGATGAACCCCTTGATCCCGGCCTACACCGCGTAACCTGGAACGGGCGCCGTGCCGACGGCTTCCCGGCTGTCTCCGGTCTGTACTTCGCCCGGATTGTTACGCCCAACCACACGGCCACCCTGCCCCTTATGCGATTGCGATAGCACAGGGGCCGATGGTCAGGTGGATTGGAACTGGGTTTGGCGGGGATGAGGTGCTTGTAAACGATTCAGTGAGAAGAGCGGATTGGGTGTGCCGTCGGCCAGGAGTAGATCGGCAGCGTATTCACCGAGGGCGGGGCCGAGCTTGAACCCGTGGCCGCAACCGCCGCCCAGGAACCATGTGTTTTCGGATGCCGGATGCCGGTCGATGAGGTAGTGGCCGTCCGGTGTGTTGGTGTACTGACACACCCTGGCTTCCAGCAAGGGGGCGTTTCCCATACCCACAAAACGGCGTTTGAGGCAAGCGCGGGCTGCGTTGAGGTCTTCTGTGGGGGGCTGTCGTTCGCTGTGGGTGGGGTCAAAGTCCGGGCCTCGGGTATCATCGGCCACTTTGAATCCACGGTATTCACTATTGGGGATGCCGTAATAGATGCGTTTCCCATACTCGACCCATACCGGTAAGGCTGAGAGTCCGGCATTTCCAGGCGGCAGGCCGAAGTAATACAGGGGTTGTTTGCTTACCTGCAAGGTGCTGCCGAACACATCCGGAAACAGGGTGCCCAGCCAGGGACCACAGGCGAAGAGGTAGACATCGGCGTGGAGGCGGGTGCCATTGGTGCGGCAAAGGGCAATGGTTTCATCCCCCTTGGTTTCCGGGCGGACCCAGTCCTGAATGTAGGTGCCCCCCTCGGCCACAAAGCCATCGCGTACGGCGGCACACGCCCGGCGGGCCAGGAGGTAACCGGCTTTTTCCTCGTAGAAGGTGGTGTGGAGGTCTTCGGTGTGTACAGCCGGGAAGCGGCGGCGCAGATCCGCTTTCGGCAATTCATAGGCCGGCAGGTTGGCGGCTTGAAGATGAGGCAGGGCGGCCCGTGCGTAGTGGTCGTTTTCGACGGTGAAAAACCAGAGGGCACCCGTTGGGAAGTAGAATTGGCGGTTCCAGCGGGCTTCGTGTTCGGCCCAGAGGTCGAAGGAGCGGGCAACCCATTGGGTGTATCGCCCGTCCGGCCCGTAGATGCCCCGAATCACGCGGGACTCCCCGCCGGAGCTGGCCCGCGTATGCCCCGGCCCCCAGGCATCGATCAGCGTAACCTGTGCCCCCCGGCGAAGCAAGTGGAGCGCCGTCCACCCCCCAAAGGCCCCAGCGCCGATCACGGCAATATGTTGGTTCATAACGTTCTACATTCCAAGTGCGACGTTCTACGAAGTCCTGCAAAATACATCAAAACGTGTCATTGCGAACGCGCAACGCGCGTGTGGCAATCCCATTTCAAGCGAAGGCATTCGGAATGGGATTGCCGCGTTAGGGCCAGGGACCCTTCTTCGCAATGACGTCGCGAAAAAAGAAATGCCGACCGAGAAGCAAAGTCCCCGGCCGGCATTTCGCGTATGCAGACATGGTTAATAAACAGGCGAGGCTTACTTGAGCAACGTTACGCTCTGGCTGGCCCGGAAGGTGTTGCCTACGAGCTGGACCATGTACATCCCGCTGGGCAGGCCGCCGGCGTTGATGTGCACCGTTTGCATCTCGTCGGCAGCAGGAACGCCCTGGTAGACCGTCCGGACGCGCTGGCCGTGCATGTTGTACAGGGCCATGACCACTGGCTGGGACTCATCCACGGCAAAGCGGATGGTGGCCGACGGGTTGAAGGGGTTCGGATAGGCTTCAGTCAGGAAGTAATGGTCAACCACTTCGACGGTGGCCTGAACTTCGGGGGAGTACTCAAACTGGCCGTCGAAGTCGATTTGCTTCAGGCGGAAGGTGTGGGTGCCGGGGTCGAGGTCCGTGACGCGGTAGCTGTAGTTCTGGGCTTCGAGTGTGGTGCCGTAGCCATCCACGAAAGCGAGAGCCTGGAAGGTATCGCCTTGTTTGACCTGGACTTCAAAGCCGCTGTTGTCCGTCTCGGTGGCCGTTTGCCAGTTCAGGGTAACTTCATTCTGCTCGACAAAGGCCGTGAAATCAACCAGTTCAACAGGTAGGGGAGTGTCATCCCCATTAACTTGCATGATAAGGTGCATGTTGGGAAAGCCAATCGCGCCAATATCTGCTGGATCAGCGATGCCACAGGCTGCTGCGGCGATGAAACTCGGTGCGGTTTGCCCGCCAGCGTTGGACCCGATAAAAAAGGTTTCGCCGGTTGCTTGTCCATCGGGCGTGAAGACCTCTACGACCAAATCATGGGTCGTCGCGTCAATATCTGGGCTTGCTACAGGCGTATTGACAAGCGCCAGGGCCATGTCAGGGAAATTGATTGTGCCAGTCGTACCAATCGGTGCGCCGAGGTTGGCAAACGTAGGTGGAAGGCCATTGGCGAGTTGGTACACGTTGATGACAATGGGTTGTCCGCCGCCTGTGGAAGACGCTGCGCTCTCAACGGCCCAGTCTATATCAATGACCCTGAATGATACCAGACCGTGGTCTCCATCAAGGTCGAATACGCGAATGTAGCTGTTGTCGGCATGGTTAAAGGTGGGGCTTCCATTATTACAGGAGACGGAGTTGAACTGGACAATGGTCGCTAGGTCATTGGATTGGGTGATTGAGACCGGTGCGAGCGATTGGGGCAATTCTCCGATGGAGACGGCTCCGCCGGAGCCACCGTTGGTGAGTTCCTGGGCTTGTGCCGGGAGGACGATCAGCGCACAGAGCGCGAGAGCGAGGGGTAACGTATGTTTCATGAGATGCTAGGTTAAGTGTGAGGCAGAAAGCGTAAGCCGGTAACAGATCCAGCACTACAGACTCAGTGGTTGCTGGCCTATGCGTGCTATTGATCAGGCAAGGCTTACTTGAGCAACGTTACGCTCTGGCTGGCCCGGAAGGTGTTGCCTACGAGCTGGACCATGTACATCCCGCTGGGCAGGCCGCCGGCGTTGATGTGCACCGTTTGCATCTCGTCGGCAGCAGGAACGCCCTGGTAGACCGTCCGGACGCGCTGGCCGTGCATGTTGTACAGGGCCATGACCACTGGCTGGGACTCATCCACGGCAAAGCGGATGGTGGCCGACGGGTTGAAGGGGTTCGGATAGGCTTCAGTCAGGAAGTAATGGTCAACCACTTCGACGGTGGCCTGAACTTCGGGGGAGTACTCAAACTGGCCGTCGAAGTCGATTTGCTTCAGGCGGAAGGTGTGGGTGCCGGGGTCGAGGTCCGTGACGCGGTAGCTGTAGTTCTGGGCTTCGAGTGTGGTGCCGTAGCCATCCACGAAAGCGAGGGTCTGGAAGGTATCGCCTTGTTTGACCTGGACTTCAAAGCCGCTGTTGTCCGTCTCGGTGGCCGTTTGCCAGTTCAGGGTAACTTCATTCTGCTCGACAAAGACCGTGAAATCAACCAACTCGACGGGCAACGGAATGACGTTGGCAAACAGGGTAAAGCTTTGGTCGGGGTCAACGACGGCCGGGTCGCCGATGCCGCAAACCGCTTCACGATCACGCCATAGGGGTGGCGGACACGTCGCACTTCCGAAGAGTCCATCGGTGTCCCGCCATTTGGCAGGAAATGGGGCAAACGCGGTTGCGGTATTGTTGAACCAGAACCATTGTTGCCCGCCGTTGAACGCCAGGTTACCCACCGCATCAATCCAGTATTCTCCCGGATTGAGGATACAGACCGGACTCATCGGAAGCAGAACTGCGCCTGTGGCTGCGCCGGAAATAGGTACGGCCGCTAAACTGGAGCACACAATGGCACCCGGTACGCCTCCGGCGTCAGCACGGATGTTGATGTCATAGTTAGGGGGCGGAACACCGGCCGCATTCAAGAACCCGGCAATGAACACTTCGCACAGGTCCCAAGCTACCCCAGGCGGGACAACAAAATTATCGGAGGCCTCAGCCCGTCCGGCAAAATCCGGAAAAAACTGGGATGCGGTTCCAAAGGTGTGTTGGCTTGCGGTTTGGTCGTAGGCTGTTGGTGCACAGCCGCCGAGCGGAGCGCTAATGGTAGTTGCTGGTGCCTTCCCAGTTGCAACTGGGCTTTGCGCAAAGGCCGAAGAAGAAGTTAGGCCAACAAAGCAGGCAACAGTGCAAAGAATAGTGAGGGTTTGTTTCATGAGGTGTAGGAGGTTAGTGTGAGGCAAAAACACATCAGCCAGTATCATGCTTCACGCTATTTCGCGGACAGGAAGCAAAGCCACGACCGATGGAAGGAGAGGTCACGCCGTGCAGTCACACATAAGGAGTGGTGAGCGGCAAATGCACGGTTCATGTTACATAGCTTGCCACAAGATATAAAAAATCAAAATAAAATATGTATGTAGATGCAAAATGAAATATTAAGTCGTGTTGATGTCGTCAAGTACGGCATCCAGGGGTTGCGTCCGGGCTTTTTCGATGCGGGCGTAGCGCTTCTGAAACTGGCTCATGCCGAAGAGGACAAAATCGTCTATGGTCACGCCAAACGGGATGGGGTCGTAGCCGGAGAGGGTTTCGGTGATATGGGTCAAAACGTGCGGCAACAGGGTGTTCATCCGGGCCTCAATGACGTTCCATATGGGGTCCCCGTGCTCGGCCACAAGGCGGGAGAGCAGGTAGATACCGTAGGCCACGTGGCGGCTTTCGTCCCGCTGGGTGTTTTGCACCAGTTTCTGCATGCCGGGCATCAGGCCGTTGTTCTTGAGGACGGTGTAGTAGGCGTGGTAGCCGGTTTCGGCCAGGACGCCTTCTGTAATCATTTGATAGGTCACGCCGGCTTCGGCCAGGGCTTCGGGGCTCTGGTCCGTGCGGAGCCGGTTCATGGCAGTGGGCTGGGCTTCGTTGAACAGGAATTGGTAGGTAGGGGTGAGGTAGGGGCTCAGGTCTTCGGTCACCCCGGCCACCTCCTGCAAGAAGCGCCCAAAGCCTTCGACGTGTTTGGCTTCTTCCCAGAGGTAGGCCGTGAGGAACATCTCGTCCTCGATCCGGCCTTGCTCGGCCATCACCATCAGCAGGGGGAGGAGGTCGTAGGTGACGGATTCCTCGCCGGCCTGGAACTGTGCCGTGAGCCGGAGCAAGAGGTCTTGCTCTTGCGCAGAGAGGCCGAGCCAGTCGGCGCGGTCCTGGGTGAAATTTATATCGGCCGGGTTCCAGATGCCGAGTTTCTTGGCCTTGGCCCAGAGGCGCATGGGAAAGGAATCGAAGTTCAGGCCCTGGGTGGTGGAGGTGAAGGTGGTTCGGTACACAGCAATCTAATTGTCGATTGTCAATAGTCAATTGTCGATGGTCAATGAGGGGCTTCGGTTGACAATTGACCATCGACCATTGACCATTGACCATTACACCGGAACCTAAGCCAATTTCATCATCCAAGCAATCAGCAGGGAAACAAAACCCCTGGATATCCTGTGCCTATCCACATGGCCCACTCCATCCATACCTTGCCGCCGTTGTTTCTGGAACGGCTTCAGAAAATCGTTCCGCCGGACCAGTATTATCGGGTGCTGGATACCTTCGTCAAACCCAGGGCCACGTGTTTTCGGATCAACCCGTTGAAGGGGGAGCGGGAAACAATCGTGACGATCTTGAAGCGGGCCGGCATTCATCTCAATTCATTGGCGTGGTATCCGAACCGGGAGGCCTTCTGGATTCATGAACGGGATCGGGAGGCGCTGCTGCATTCCGCACCCTACCAGGAGGGGCAGATTTACGTGCAGAACCTGTCCAGTATGGTCCCGCCGCTGGTGGTGAATCCACAACCGGAAGAGCGTATTCTGGATCTCACGGCGGCTCCGGGCAGCAAAACCCTTCAGATGGCCGGTTTCATGCAGAACACGGGTGAACTGGTGGCCGTCGAGCTGGTACGCCCTCGGTTTTTTAAGTTGCTTTCTAACTTAAAAATGCAGGGTGTAACAAATGTGCAAGCGATGCAGCAGAACGGGGAGCGGCTTTGGCGAAAATGGCCGGAATCTTTCGACCGTGTCTTGCTGGATACGCCTTGTTCCACCGAGGGCCGGTTTCATGCGTCCAACCCCCGCACGTTTAAGTACTGGAGTGAGCGCAAGATCAAGGAGATGACACGCAAGCAGAAGCGGCTGTTTTACGGGGCCGTGCAATCCCTGAAGGTGGGCGGTACGCTGGTCTATTCGACGTGCTCCTTTGCCCCGGAGGAAAACGAGGCCATCATCCACCATGCCCTGAAAAAATTCGGCGAGGCCCTGATGCCGGTGCCGGTGCAACTCGGGTTTAAGAACACACAGCCGGTGCTTCGGCAATGGGGCAACCAGAAATTCAATCCCCTGGTTCGCCACGGTCGCCGCATCCTGCCGACGCCCACGATGGAGGGGTTTTTCGTTTGTAAGTTGATGAAGCAGGCCTCAACGCTGAAATGAGTGCACGGCTTTTCAACCCCATCCCCTCCGGGACTTCCCCTATCCAGGGGAAGAATTAAAATACCTAAACAGAGAGGGTGTCATCATCGCAAGTCGCTCATGCCATACCCCGTATTCTCCCCCTGGATAGGGGGAGATGTCCGTAGGACAGAGGGGGTTGAAATCCCGGGTTATTCATCAGGTATAAAATGCGAAGCAATGTGCTCAAGCACTGCATTGGGGTGATCGAAAACCAATTGATTCTCAAATCGAAGAACGTGTACACCTTGTGCATTCAAAAAGGCATTACGTTCTCCATCATATTGGTGCCGATAGGGATCATCATGTACACTACCATCAAGTTCAATAGCTAGCATTTCATCGGAGCAATAGAAGTCAACGATATAAAGGCCAATGCTGTATTGCCTTCGGAATTTTCGACCTTTGAGTTGTCGGTTTCTGATTAGACTCCATAACCGGGCTTCAGCAGGTGTGGCCTGCTTTCTCAAAGCACGTCGATGTTGCTTTGCTCGCTTCAAGTTATGTTGTCGTCGTGTCATGACTATGTGATATGCTCACTGTATTTACTTGTTCAACCCCATCCCCTCCGGGACTTCCCCTTTCCAGGGGAAGAATATGTCCATTGAAGTAATGGCCCTACCCGCGCTGAATTCTCCGTTATCGAGGGGCAAGATGTGTAGATGTCGTAAGTGCCTTCCCCGGCGCTGAATTCTCCCCCTGGATAGGGGGAGATGTCCGTAGGACAGAGGGGGTTGAAGTTGTTATCTGGGTTACCTGCGGAGTGCGATACTAAAACCCCAAAAACGTTGCGGCGTTGTTGTAGAAAATGTCTTTTTTCTGGTCTTCTGAGAGGAAATCCGCGGTGTGGATGCTTTCGATGGCGGTTTCGATGAGCTCCGGCCACACCATCTGGTCTGAGCCGAACATCAGGCGCTTGCCGAGCCCGGCCTCCACCAACCGGCGCACGTACCGGTGAAATTCGGCGCGGGGAATGGACCAGCTAATGGAGGAAAGGTCGGCGTAGACCTGGGGGTGGCCGTGCATCAGGGCCAGCATGGCATCGCCCATCGGCCAACCGGCATGCATCACATAGACCTTCAGCTTCGGGTGCCGGGCCAGCACGTCTTCGAGCAGGAGCGGATTGCCCAGCGCCATGCGGTAACCGGGGCAGCATCGGTAGGTGGCATGGCCGCCGCTGGTCCCCATGTGGATACCCACAGGGAGGCGAAGGTCTTCGGCCAGTTCAAAGTAGGGTTCCAGCGCCGGATCATCCGGGGCCAGGCCGGCATACTGGCTTGCCAGTTCTCCGATCACACCGATGGCCCCATCGCGGACCCCGGTCCGGAGTGCATCCAACGATGGGGTTGGTGTATACGTGGAAGGGCCTCCCGTAAACATGGCTCCGCCGATGAACCGATCCGGGGCAGCCTCGGTCCAGGTACGCACCACATCCAGGGGGCCGCTGGCCACGGCGCGGACGATGTTATAGCGGTCCATCGTTTCCAGCGTCACCCGGAGCAGGGCTTCGTCTGTACGGGCTGCCGAGGCTTTGCCCGTCAGGGGGTGCCCCAGCACGCGCCCACCGGACCATCCCATGTCATAGGCATGCAGGTGCATGTCGATGATCGGGTATCGGGGCGGCTCCGAAGAACAAGCCGAGAGAAAGAGGAGCAGAAGCAGGCCGGTCCGAACCATTCAGGCGACGGATTCCGGGTTGTGTGTAGCTGCCGGTCCTTCTTCCGAGGGCACATGGGCTTCCATGACGGGTTCCGCTTCCGTCGGTTCGAGGGGGGCATCTAGCGAATCGGGGGCCGGTTCCAGCGGGCCTTTGGCCTCGAAGAACGCGACCTCGCTCCCCATCCATCCCACACTGGCTGCACTTCTGAAAAAGAGCGTGGCCTGTTGCAGCAGCAGCAAGCCCCACATTGCGCCGGCAGTTGCGGCGGCGGCGTTGGTGTCCAGTACAAACGGCACAAACCACAGGGCTCCCGCAATCACAAACCAGAACACGTAGATCCAACTGGCGGTGCCGTTTACAAACGGCCACTTGATACCACGCCACCAGGATTGCCGGATGGTGTTTTTGTTCAGGACGAGGTGCATCCGGCCATAGTCATGCATCAGATCCACGATGGCCACCAGGGTAATGACGATGGCGGGCCAGGTCACCCACTGTATCCAGAACGTCCCGACCTCCCCTTGCCCCTCGGCCACGATCCCAATGATGACACTCACAATCCCGACCAGAATCAGGAGGGGGAGGAGGTAGAGCACGGCCAGACCAAGGGCACGAAGAGTGTGACGGCCCACGCCGGTCCAGAACGCCCCTTGCCCATTCCCACTCAAGGCGTGAATGAGGCCGACGCTGCTCGCAACTTTCCACAGGATGAAAAGCGGGATGGCCCAGAGGGCTTGCCGGATGATGGCTTGCAAGGCCGAGCCGGCCGACTCCATCGCATCCCAGAGCAATACAATGTCAAACCGTTGCGCGAAATCGGCAGAGAAGCCGGAACCGGCAAACTCATTGGACAGGATCATGAAGACCGGAATCGCGAGCAGGGCCGCGACGCCGATGTTAAATGCGTAGAGCAGAATGCTGAGGCCGGGGCGGGCTTTGATGTGGCCGAAACCGGCGCGAATAGAAGATCCAAACATGGCGGGAAAGGGGGTTAGGCGAGACTGGCGACGAGGTAGAAGAATTGTTGCACCCATACCATAAACTTGAAGCTGTATTTGCGGGGGGTGCTGTTGTCCGGTTCAAGGGTCTGGCGGTTGTTGAGCCGGTTGATGTCCAGCTTCACCTTGTTCTCGGGATCGAGGAAGGCTTCTACGGCCCGGGCCGAGCGCTCGAAGGTAAAGTCTTTCCATTCCTCTTCGCCGGACCAGGTCAGGCGCTCCTCGGTGCCGTCTTCAAACCGTACCAGCAAGGTTTGCGGGAAAATCCCCTGCTGCTTACGCTGGACGCGGATGCTGTTTTCATAGACGGCATCGCCATCGTCTGCCGAACCCGAGATACGGTTGCGCCGGATGCGGTTCACGGCATAGTCAACGGCCACGGTGCCGTAAACATACTGGTCGAAGAACCAACTCAGGTCCTGGCCGGACACGTCCTCGGCCACCTGAATAAAGTCACGCGTGGTTGGGTGGCGGAAGCGCCATCGGCTGTAGTAGGTCCGCATCAGTTCAGACATGGTGTCTGCGCCAAGGTAATTTTCCAGTGTGGCCAGTACGGTAGCCGGTTTCGGGTAGGAGCATTTCGAGTAGTCGCCGAAGTCATATTCCCAGCTTCGGGTGTACATGGCCCCGCGGTTGGGGTTGCTCTTGGTGTAGCCGAGGCGCTGAAAATCGCTATCATTGATCGGGAAGCCGGGGGCATTGATGGCCGAACCGTAGCCGTAGGCGGCATCCATGATGCGCTGCTCGGTGTAGGAGTTGATGCCTTCGTCCAGCCAGGCTTCTTCAAACTCGTTGCTGCCCAACAAGCCATACCAGTACTGATGGCCAAATTCGTGGAGGGTGACGAGTTCAAGAGGACGCGCCCATTCCGGCAGCATGTAGACGGTGCCGCAGGTGATCATCGTGGGATATTCCATGCCGTTGCTGCCCCCCACGCCATCGATCAGCGTGAGCGTCGAGTAGGGATATTCCCCGTACCAGTCGTCGAAGTACTGGAGGGACATCTTGGCTGCGTCGAAGTGGCGCTGGGCCTGGTAGGCATGTTCGGGTTGGATGAGGAGGCGGAGCTTGACGTGCCGCCATTCGTCGGTGAACTCCTCGTAGGCGTTGCTGGCCGTCCAGGCGAAGTCGTGCACATCCTCGGCCCAGTAGGTCAGGGTCTTTTTGCCGTCGGCGGTGGCGGCATCGGTCCGAACGCCGGTGCCGCCGACGATGTAATCTTCCGGGACGGTCATCTGGACGCGGTAGGTGCCGTAATCGGCGTAAAACTCGCTGTTGGCGTGAAACTGATGGGTGTTCCATTGGCCCTCTGGGGCATCGGCGGGGACGTACCGTTGGCCGGGTACCTCATACACGCCGAGCTTCGGAAACCACTGTGCCACCAGGAAAAAATCGGAGCCGTCCGCCTTTTTCTTCCAGCCGGTCCGGGCAATGATTTCCGGCATCTTGGCATCGAATTCCACATCCAGCGCAATGGTCTCACCTGGCTGAACCGATTCCGGAAGCGGCACTGAGATGACCGTGTAATCGTTCGGGTTATTGTCGTCCGGGCGGATGAACGAGATGTTTTCCGTCAGGTCGGTGCCTTCGGTGGTGGGGGTAAGTGGGGGGAGGGTTGTCAGGTCCCCGTGGAGGGGCGGGTCATGGTCGGCGATGCGCATGCGGGTGATGTTGATGCCCCCCCATTGGTCGTCGGTTTCGGCCTCAAAGCCCCGGTGGCTACCGCCGCTTTCGTTCATGAATGTCGAGCCCGGTTTGAAGGCGTTCAGGTACAGGTGAAACTGGAGTTCATTGACGGGTACCTGACCCGGGTTGCGCCACGTGATGCGTTGCAGCCCCGAGAGGTTCCGGCTTTCGGGTTCGAGTTGAACCTGCATGTCGTAGGACACGCGCCGTTCGCTCAGGGGCTCTTCGTAAATCGTGGGTTTTTGTTGGGCCCAGGTGGTGCTGATCCAGGCAAACAAGAGGAAGACGGTCAGGTATTTCATAAAAGGAGCAGGATTGGCGGGGTCGGCCTCGTGCCGACCCCTCGACATTAAAATCGATCTCAGGCAATGCGGAGATCAAATCATGCGGTCGGCTTGGGCCGACGACACGATCAACACCCATACGAGTCCCGGTAAAATATGGTTACAGGAGGGGAAATGCGTTATTTTCGCCCCATCCCACAAGAAAGACATGGAAGCAACCCACATGATAGGAGCCGAGGCACCGGGGTTTAGGTACACCGGCCGCGTGGACCTTCGCGATCCGGCCCGGCCCACGTTCGATTGGCCGGGGGTACACATTGAGGTCCGGTTCCAGGGGCCTCGATGTGCGGTCTTGTTTGAAGATGCCGGCAACACCTACAATGTGGTCATTGATGGTCTACATCACATGGTGTTAGCACCAAGTCCGGTGCAGGTGGTCTATCCCATTGCCGAGGGCTTGGCGGATGGGCCGCACACCCTGTTGCTTTACAAACGCACGGAAGCGAATACGCCCCCGGCTACATTTTTAGGGGTGCTGCTGGCCCCCGGCAAAACCCTCTTGCCCTTGCCGCCGCCGTCATCGCGACGGTTGCTGTTCCTGGGAGATTCCGTGGTGGCCGGGTATGGCAATGAAGCCGCAGGTCCCGAAGCGCCGTTTTCCGCCGCGAATACCAATGCATATCTGGCGTTTGGGCCCGTGCTGGCCCGCCGGTTGGATGCCGCACATCATCTGGTGGCCATATCCGGCAGTGGGGTCGTGCGTAACTATGGTGCGCCCCAGCGCCGCACCCCTGACCCCTTCCCGGTCTTTGCCGGGCAAACCTGTAAGGCCGATGCCGATCTGCAGTGGGTGCCGTCAGCTTGGTACCCGGATGCTGTAATCGTGCGGCTGGGCAGAAACGACTTCTCAACGCGGCCCCGCCCCTGGGGGTGGGTGTTCCGTCGGCACATGCGTCGGTTTCTCGAACGTTTGCAACAGGCCTATACAGGCGTACCGATTTTTTGCCTTACGGTACCTCGTATTGGAGATCCCCACCATCGACACATTCAGCGGGTGGTTGAAGGCCTGCCGAATGTAAACGTGGTGCCTTTACGCCTTGCACTGGACCGCCCGGCGGATTTTGGATCGGACTGGCACCCGAATGTGCGCGGGCATCAGAAGATCGCCGATGCCGTGGAGCCAATCTTGCGGGATCGGCTGGGCTGGACGTAGGGATGCGCTTCGCGAGCATACCACTAACCAGAAAAGTGCACAACTATGTTGAAGAACTGGTATTAGAAGAGGTATTTCAGCGCCAGGAAGCCGCCGATCAACAAGACCACAAAGACCACGGACAGCACTTCCAGGTTTTTGTCGATGAACTTCTTGATAGGCGCACCAAAAAAGAAAAACAGGGCCGCCACCAGGAAAAAGCGTGCCGCACGCCCGGCTATAGAGGCCACCAAGAAGACCACGAAGTTGATGTTGAACACCCCCGCAGTGATGGTCACGACCTTATAAGGCAGCGGCGTGAATCCGGCAACGAGGACTGTCCAGAACCCATAGGCTTCATAGGCCTCCTGCACACGGGCAAACGTTTCCGGTGTAAAGCCGGGGATCTTGTCGAAGAAAAACTGGGCCAGCGCGCTGAAGGTCACGCCATCTCCACCGGTATTATACCACAGGTAATAGCCGATGACGTACCCCAGCGCCCCGCCAACAACAGAGCCGAGCGTACAGAGCGTCGCAAACCAGAACGATTTCCGGGGGCGGCCTACGCAGAGGGCAATCAACAGCACATCGACGGGAATGGGGAAGAATATCGATTCAGCGAGTGCCAAGACCAGCAGGGCCGGTATGGCATAGGGCTTGTCGGCAATGCCTTCGACCCAATCCTTCAAGCGGCGAATCCAGCCGAAAAGGCCGGTGTAACTGGGTACGTTTTGCGAGGTAATGGTTTCCATGAACAGGGTTAGCGGGGGAGGGGCAAGGGGGGTTAAGGGACTTCAACCTGGCCGCCGTCTTCTCCGATCAACGGCACAAAGCGGAACTGACCAAGGGGTTCGGTTTCGTACGTATCTGGCCCGGTACGGACAACGCGGTACATGGTTTGTCCGGTAAGGCCTCCCACGGGGATGACCAGCCGACCGCCGGGGGTATCCTCCGTTGGTTCGCGGAGCTGGACCTTGAGGGATTCCGGGATACGGGCGGCGGCAGCGGTTACCAGGATGGCATCGTATGGGGCAAATGCAGGCCACCCCTGGGTACCGTCACCGAGGCGTGTGCGAATGCGGTAGCGTAACGTACTGAATATTTTTTTAGCACGATGCAGCAAAGGTTGGTGGCGTTCGATGGAGTAGACCTCGGCCCCCATCTCAAACAGTACTGCCGCCTGAAAGCCACTACCTGTACCAATTTCCAGCACCTTTTCTCCCGATTTTGGGGCCAGGAACATCGTTTGAAACGCGACCGTGAACGGCTGCGAAATCGTCTGGTTCATGCCGATGGGAAGGGCCTCATCCCGGTACGCCCGATGCAAAAACGCGGGCTCTACAAACTGGTGACGCGGAACCCGCCGGACGGCGGCCAGCACACCTTCGTCGTGGATGCCCTTTTTGCGTAGGGCGGCTACAAGACGGGCGCTACGGCGTTGGTACCGGGGATCAGAGGGGTTAGACATCGGCAAGGGCGGCAATGGGTGTGGTGGTTGTGGCATCGGAGGCCAGTCCGGCCAGGAGGCGTTGCCGCAATTCGGCTTCGGACACATTGAGCGTCAAGGTGCCTTTTTCGGCAATGGAGATGGTGCCGCGCTCTTCAGAAACGATGACGACCAGGGCATCCGTCTGTTCCGTCAGGCCGACCGCCGCCCGGTGCCGAAGCCCCAGGTGGTGATCGATGCGTCGGCTTTGGGAAACGGGCAAAATACACCGGGCGGCTTCCAGCTTGCCATCCTGAATAACAACGGCCCCATCGTGAAGCGGGCTTTTGGCAAGGAAAATTTGGATGAGGAGTTCGCTGGTGACTTCAGCATGCAGACGGGTACCGGTTTCAACGTACGTGCGCAGGCCGGTGGTACGGGCAAACGCCACCAATGCTCCGATGCGCTTGTGGCTCATTTCCATAACGGCGGTCACCACCTGATCCACGACCTGCGGCTGATTACTGTTGGTTTGGACGAAGCGACGCACCAACGGATTTTGGGCGATGACCAGCAGTACGCGCCGAATCTCTGGCTGGAACAGGATGATGATGGCCAGCACAAACACTTCGCTGACGGTGCTGAACAACGAACGCAGGACCCGCATGTTGAAGGCCGTCACCAGGTTCTCCAGCAGCGACAACGCCAGCAGCCCAAACAGGATTTGCAACGCAACGGTCCCCCGCATCAGCCGGTACAGGTGATACAGAACGAACGATAAGATGGCGATCTCTACCAGATCGACCAGCCGGATCGGGATAAAGTATAGATCGAGGGCCAGCGTCAAGCAATTACCTCATCGGCTTGATTGAGGGGGGCTTCCCGCACGGCATGGAGCACGCGCAACAGTTCTACGGTCGGACGCACGTCATGGGTCCGCACGATGGCTGCACCACGCAAGACGGCAACAGCTGTTGCGCCCAACGTTCCGAACAGGCGGTCCATGACAGGGGCCGGTTTACCCGCTGCGCCCAGGATAGCCCCGATGGTGCTTTTCCGGGAGATCCCGATCAGCACGGGCCGGTTGAGGCTTAGCAACTCCGGTACACCGGCCAGCAGTTTCAGGTTTTCCTCCACCGATTTGCCGAAGCCGAAGCCGGGATCTGTAATGACATACCGCACACCGGCTGCTTCCGCTTGTTGGACCGAGGCGGCCAGCGACGTTTTGACTTCCTCGACCACATCGGTATAGGCATGGCTGTGGGGCATAGCTCCGGGGGTACCCAGGGAATGCATCACCACGAGGGGCACCTCGTACCGGGCAGCCACATCGGCCAGGCCGGGATCAAAGCGCAGGCCGGTGATGTCGTTGAGCAGGGCCGCCCCCGCATCCAGTGCGGCACGGGCCACATCGGCCTTGTACGTATCGACCGAGACCAGGACTTCCGGGAAGCGCGTGGCAATGGCCTCAATAATGGGTAAGATCCGTTGCTTTTCTGCTTCGGCACCCAGCGCTGTTGCACCCTCACCATAAACTGCACCTTGAGGCCGGGAGGATTCTCCGCCTACATCAATCAGTACGGCTCCCTCTTCCAGCATCGTCTCGACCCGATGCAAAGCTGCATCCAGCCGGGTGTACCGTCCGCCGTCTGAGAAGGAATCCGGCGTCACGTTCAGGATGCCCATCACCTGCGGTGCAGCACCCGCTCGGCAATCCAGTTCCCCGTGCGCCCAGCGCAGGACAAACGGATCGAAGGGTTGGGAATCGGGCATAAATGGTATTAATTTGGGGTAAGGGGATTGCCTCGGAACATACGAAATAAAGGGATTGTGGGATGCTCAATTTCAAATACACATCGCACCATTCGGAGGCTGCATGATCAGCCCCATCCTAAGCAGCATGCCCGTGGGTCCTTTGCGCCGGGTTCGGGAATTTCTGAAACATCCGGTTGAAACACAGGCGAATTTACTGCGGAATCTGCTCCGTCAGGCCGCCGATACCGAATGGGGGCGGCGCTACGGCTTTGCCGAATTGGCACAGGTACCCAACGTGATTGAAGCCTACCAAAACCGGGTACCACTGTGCGATTACACCGCCCTCCGTACCGATGTCGAACGCATCCGGGACGGCACCGCCAATGTCATCTGGCCGGGCCGGTTTAAGTACTTTGCCGCCTCCAGCGGCACAACTTCCACCGGGCGTATCATCCCGGTCAGCGAAGCCATGTTACGGGCAGATCGTGACTTTGGCCTTGCCACGGCCCTGAACTACATCGCCGCCACGGGCCGGACCCGCATCCTGTTCGGCAAGCACCTGACGTTGCCCGGCTGGATCGAAGATGACCGCCGCCCCGGCACCCGCATCGCCCAGATTAGTGCCCTCCTGACGGAATTTGCGGCCGGCACCACACGGCCCTGGCAGGCCATTCCCAACACGCTCGGCTTTATCGAAAACTGGGAAACCAAAATGGCAACCATCGCCGATCATGTTATTCCTCAGGATATCCGGCTGGTGGCCGTGGCCCCCAGTTGGGGGCAAGTGCTGTTTCGGAAAGTGATCGCGCGGTACAATGCCACACACCCCACACCGATTCAGGCCGTCGGCGAAATCTGGCCGAACCTGCAAGCGGTCATTACCGGCGGGGTGGCGTTGAGCGGGTATCGGGAGATTCTGTCGGCACAGATCGGGTTGGACGGGGTGGACCTCGTCGAGACCTACGGGGCATCGGAGGGGTTTTTCTCCTTCCAAAACGACTTGGCCGATCCGGCCATGTTGTTGCACCTTGATTGTGGGGTGTTTCTGGAATACGTTCGCCGCGCGGATCTGGGGCAGGAGGCACCACGCCGGTACCACATTGGGGAGGTGGAAGTGGGGGTCCCCTATGCCCCGTTTGTAACCACCAACAGCGGACTGTGGGCCTACGGAATCGGGGATGTGATTCGGTTTACCCAGGCGGATCCGCACAAAATCCTGGTGGCAGGACGCACCACAGAAATGCTGGACCAGTACGGCGAGGCTGTATTCGGCGAAGAAGCCCATCAGGCCCTGCAAAAGGCCTGTGCCCAAACCGGGGTGCGGGTGCTGGAATACCACATCACCCATACGAAGGTCACACAGGCCAATCAGCCGCCGGCCCATCAATGGATTATTGAGTTTGACCGTTTGCCGCCGGACCTTCAAACGTTTGCCGATACCCTGGATGCCGCGCTGGCCGCTGCCGGGCACCACTACCAGGACCGGCGAGAGGGGTTGGCGTTTGGTCCTCCGGACGTCGTGCCGATTCCGCCCGGTACCTTTTACCGATGGATGGAGGTTTCAGGAAAACGCGTGGGGGTCCAGACCAAGGTGCCCCGGATGCGGGAAGACCGGGAACTTGCAGAGGCCGTCCTTCAAATGCTAGGGGCATCACCCGGCAATACGGCGTAACACATCGGGGTCCATGCGGTGTTGGCCTTCGAAGGTGGTGTATTCAAAGGGGACCTCATGTTTTTGCAGCACGGCCAGTTCCTCTTTCACCCGCGCCTCAGAGATGTATTCATCCTTTGTACCGATCACAACGATGGGCCGGAGCCGCTTCAATACCGCCGTATCGGTTTCCCACTTCAGATCGTGGGGAAAGCCCCCGGCCCACATCACCAGTTGATCGGCATGGACCCGGCCCCAACAGACCCACCGGCAGGCCGTGGTTGCGCCCTGAGAGAAGCCCAGTACCCGAACCTGAATCTGGTCTCGGTCGAGGTTTTTCAGGATGTGATCGTGCAGGGCATCCAGGTAGCGTACATAGTCTTCAATCTCAGCTTCCCGATCACCCTTGGTCATCCACGATGCACCCACTTGCCCGGTGTGCCGGTTCCAGTAAAACCGGGAGAGGCCCTCGGGGGCTACAATCAACCGGGTGCCATCGGCAAGGGGTTCAAAGTGTTTGACAAAGTAGGAAGCCAGTTGGCCATAGCCGTGGCACACAAACCAGACTTCCCGGATCGCCTCGGAGGGCGACCCCAGCATATAATATCGCGCCGTTCGGGCGACTCGAAAATGATGCAGGTTCATGGGATAAGCCCGGTGTGGAGCACGGTTTGTTGGGTCCTGAAGGTGGTACCGATGGCTTGGACGAGATATGTACCAGCCGGAAGACGGTGGGTATCGAACCGTATAGTCTGCGGTGCTTTGGCTGTGATATAGTCGTTGTAGAGTACGGCCACAGGGCGGCCTAGCAGGTCGTAGGCAGCTACCCGGACGTGCTGGGTTTTTCCAATTTCCAGCACCAGGTCGGTAGCGTATATGGCCGGGTGGGGAAACGGCAGCGAGAGACGATAGGCGGTCTCCGGGGGTACGTCCGGTATGGTGGGGATAAAGGAGAGCAGATTGTAGGCATAAACTAGGCCCTGGCCGTTGGCGGTCCAGGGAGCCGTCACAAAGGCCCACGTGTGATGGTCCAGGGCCACCGCATGGCCGGCATAACCGAGCGGAGCATCTGGTGGGACTAGCGTGAATCGGGGCATCCAGCCTTCCGGTCTGCGCCGGTACCAGAATATCCCGCCAGCCCGGTCAGTGGTGGCCGAGGCATAGCGGGCGCCGACAACAATTTCATTATTTCCCCCGAGGTCAAGGCTGTGGCCGTAGCGGCTTCCCGGTTCGGGAAGATCCGGGGTGAGGACGGTTTCTAGCGCCCAGGCGTCGCGGTCTCGGGCATAGACATAGACGGCCCCGGCATCGTCAAACAGGTTCGTGCTGGGACGGTCCCGGTTGGGGGCGCCGACGGCAATGAGGTTTTCATAGGTGGAGACGGCATAGCCGAACAGATCCATTGGGGCTTCGTCAGGTGGGCTCAGTTTGGTCGTCTGCCGCCACGTGTTACCCTCGCGTTGAAACACGTAGGCCGCGCCGCCTCGCCCATGGTATAACGCGCCGACAAGCGCAACGTCTTCATACAGCGAAACGGACCATCCGAAGGCATCGCCCGGCATCACGTCGTCCGGCACCAGCTTGGCTTGTTCCACCCAGGTGCCTGAGGCGGCATCTTGTTGAAGCACGTAGACCGCACCCCCAACCGCGCTCCCTGGGCTACCGGGTGCCCCGACGAGGAGTACATCTTGATGGAGCGCAACAGCAGATCCGAACTCGTCGCCGGGCAGGGCATCAGAGGCGGTAAGCACCGTAGTGGGTGTCCATACCTCGGCTTCAAAACGGTACAGGTGTACGGTGCCGCCCTCAAAGGCAGCGCGGTTTGCTTCCGGTGCACCGATGGCCAGATGTGGTGCATCAACCGATATGGCCCACCCGAACCGGGCACCTGGTTGGGCTTCCGGGGCCGTGAGCTTGGCCGGGGCGGGATTCCAGATGTCGTTTTCGCTTCGGTATACGTACACGGCCCCCGCATTCTCGGCAGCGGCGTCCTGACCGTAGGCTCCTACTACGAGAAAGCCAGGGGTGGCATCAGCCGAAAAGCCAAACAGGTCTTCGGGCACAGTATCGTCCGGGACAAGGGTGAAGTCTGGTACCCCCACTTGCCCAAAGGCTACGGAGATACTAAGCCCCCAGAGCAGCCCAATCCACCGGATGGATGTGCCGTAGCGGATCATGATTCAGGTCGGAGGTCCTTCAGTTTCAGTTGAAGGGCAGTCTTGCCAGCCCAGGTATTTTCTTCAATCGAGAAGACCATTTGGAGGCCCGTGCCCTGTTGCACGCTGGCGCGCACCGTCGGCATGTGGTGATGCATCTTAAAGCCGATCACATCGAAGGGGGGCATACCGTTGGTGGCAGGGGCAACCCTGAACTTCAGGTGACCATCGCCGACGATGGCCGGGTGGCCCACCACGCGCAAATTTCGACTCAGGAACAGCGGGTTGTTGTTTTGTGGGCCAAAGGGGCCGAACTGGGCCAGCACCCGCCAGAACCGAGGCGTAATGTCGCCCAGGTCAAGCGGGGCATCGACCGGCAATTCCGGCTCCATCAGTTCAGGTCGCATCATGTCACTGACGACGCTGTTGAACTTTTCCCGGAACGGCTCGACGTTCTCCAGGGGCAATTCCATGCCAGCGGCATATTTGTGCCCGCCGAATTGGGTCAAGAGGGGCTCGCAGGCTTTGATGGCATTGTAGACGTTGAAACCCAGAATGGACCGGGCCGACCCTTTGGCGGTGCCGTTGACCGTAGCCAACATGATGGCAGGCCGATGAAAGCGTTCGACGAGGCGGCTGGCTACAATCCCGATCACGCCCAGGTGCCAGTCGTCGTGGTGTAACACCAGGGCATGTTGCATGCAGGTATCGCAGGAAGCCTCGGCAATGTTAACGGCGGCCTTAAATGTGGAGCGGTCCAGTTTTCGCCGGCGTTGGTTGATCTGTTCGATTTTGTTGGCCAGGGCTTGTGCCTCGCCGGCGTTGGTCGTGGTTAGCAGATCGACGGCAAGCCGGGCATGATCTAGGCGGCCAGCGGCATTGATCCGGGGGCCAATCGCAAAAACGATCTGGCTGGTGCTACACTTGCGGAGGTCCAGCCGGGCCTTCTCGGCCAGTTTTCGAATGCCGAGCCTCGGGTTATTGCGCAACATGTCAAGACCTGCGGTTATGAGCAACCGGTTCTCGCCCAGCACCGGCACAATGTCGCTGGCAATAGAGAGGGCGACGAGGTCCAGATAGGGATAGGCCCGTTCGACGGGTTCGCCCAGTTTGTGCAGGGTGGCTTGCACCAGCTTGAAGCCGACGCCACAGCCGGAGAGTTCCTTGAATGGGTAGGAGCAACCGGGGCGTTTGGGGTCCAGGACGGCCACGGCATTGGGGATGGTATCCCCGGCGGTGTGGTGATCGCAGATGATCAAGTCCAGGTTTTTGCTCTGAGCATAGTCGGCTACTTCATGGCCGGTAATGCCGCAGTCGAGGGCAATCACCAGACTTACCCCCGCATTGACGGCATAGTCCATCCCGATCTTTTTCAGGCCGTAGCCATCGCGGTACCGGTGCGGGATGAAAGACAACGCATCGATCCCCATATCCCGCAGGAAGGTGACCATAAGTGCCGCGGATGTGGTGCCGTCGACGTCATAATCACCATACACCAGCACCCGCTCTTTGCGTTCGATGGCCTGGACCACGCGGTTGGCGGCCTCGTGCATGTCACACATCAGAAACGGATCATGCACGGCTTCCAGCGAGGGCCTGAAAAAATGCCGGGCTTGTTCAAACGTCTCCACGCCACGCAGGACGAGGGATCGGGCGAGGGGTTCCGGGAGGTTGTTTAGTTCATGTTGAAGCCGCGCAACTGTATCCCGTTTCTCCTCAACGGAACGCAGAATCCAGCGATAGGTCATAGGTTTAGGTGGGTAGATCTATATGAATCGTTGTTTTTTCAATATGTTAAAGACCCGGCAGCAACAGACAATGTAACGTGGGAAAGGGCATGCTGCACCGCCGGAAGGTAAGAAATGAAAAGGAATGTTTCAGAACCCTTTGTCATTTGATGATGAGAAAGATTCCCATCACCAGTAGCAAAGTGTACACAGCCCGGTCAAAAGCCCCGGATGGAATCCGGGTGTGCAACAGGCCACCAAGGTAAACAGCCAGCACGACCACCGGCAAGGCCCAGAGGTACAGGCCCACGACCTCAAGGGTCCAGAGCCCGCCCACGGCATGCCCGACCAGGATAAACAGCCCAACCGGGAAGAAATACCCCTGCAAGGTGGCCCGGAAGGTAGCCGGCGGCCACTGGCTCAAGGCCCCATACATCACGATCGGCGGTCCGTTTACGCTGGTGGCTCCCCCGAAAATGCCGGCCACGAAGCCGAACAGGTAGACCAACTTCGGGTGGTTGAGCTTGAGGCGCGGCATAAACAGTTCATACAGCGCAAACAACACCAGCAACACCCCCAGGCCGATCTTGAGCATACGCTCCGGAATGTAAATGAGCGCATAAAGGCCAAACGGAATCCCCACTACGGAGGCCACAATCAACCGCCAAGCCGCGCCTACATTTACCTTTCGCCATTGGCCAAAGAGGATCAACACGGCCATGGTGGAGGCCAGCAAGGCCACCAGGGGCACGGCGGTTTGCATAGGAGTGATGAGCGTCAACAACGGCATGGCCAACAGGGCATCCCCAAACCCGATGGCCGAGCGCATCAGCGCGGCGAAAAAGACAATGCCGAGGACAGCCGCCGTCAGGGTACTAAAAGCCATATCACACACCACGTATCATAATAAACCCAAACATTCGCCCCGTTTTACCTTGCTCCAAGCCCCCGTGCCGGGTGGTGAATCCTCCGGTTATGCCCGGTACAGCCATAATCAGATGGGGGGTATGCCAGACGGGCTCAGGCATAGACATAACTCAGGCACCGGACGATGTAAAATGAGCTTCCAGTGCATGCCGGACTGGTTCCACAGGCATGGCGTGGCCGGTCCAGTGCCGGTAGGCCGCATCGGCCTGGGCGATAAACATGGGCAAGCCACCCAGAATGTGCGCTCCCCGGTGGGCGGCTTCATCCAAGAGTCGCGTACGACGAGGGTTGTAGATGAGGTCGTAGACCACATGTTCAGAGGTAAAACAATTGGCCTCCGGCCAGGGGGAGGCCGAAGCCCTCGGGTGCATCCCTACCGGTGTGGCATTGACCACAAGTCGGCTGTTGCGTACGGCCGGTTCGGCCTCAGTAAGGGGAACGACAGAGAGGGCGGTATGGAGATCAAAGGCGGCCAGATCCTGGGCCAGGGTTTCGCCGCTGGCCGTTCGGCGTACCGCAATGTGGAGGGCTTTGGGGCGGACTTGTGTCAGGAGGGCATACACGGCGGCGCGGGCGGCCCCACCGGCCCCCAAAACCACGGCCTCTTCGCCCTGGAGGATATCGAGAAAAGGAGAGAGTGGCGCAAGGAAACCAGCCACGTCGGTATTGTCTCCGTAGAGGATTGAGGTTTGGTCGGTTTGCCGCTGCACGATGGTGTTGACGGCGCCAACAGCCTCGGCTTCAGGGCTTAGGGCGTCGAGCAGGGGCAAGACGGCTTGCTTGTGAGGGAGCGTGACGTTGGCCCCCACAAACTGGAGGGCGCGTAATCCGGCGATGGCCTGGGGGAGGTCGGTGGGCCGGACCGGGGTCGCCACATAACACAGGTTGAGGCCGTCGTGTTGGAAGGCGGTGTTGTGGATGAGGGGCGAAAGGGAGTGGGAGACCGGGTAGCCCAGCAAGGTGACCAGCCGGGTATGGGCATCAATGGGCATGGCTGGCGGACTAGTGCTCTGTCAAGTTCATCATGTCGGGTCAATAGCCGTGCAACGTTTCGGGCAGACAAGGCACCGGAGCGAGACATAGCAGTAGCTATGGCGAGTGAGGGTAACGCCGTATGCGCGGAACGGGGCCAGCAAGAACCCGACAGATCGGGCTTGACAGAACACTATACGCCCAGGGAATGGCGTACGTAGGTGTCCCGCGCGAGGTCAGGATACAGCCGGGAGAACACATCCCATTGGGTAGCATCCTGCTGAAAGGCCTGGCGGAAGGCCCGCATACTGTCCTGGTACCGACCCAAAATGAGCAATACGCGGCCTTGGCCGAAGTAGGCCATTGGGTTTTCTGGGTGCAGGACCAGGGCTTTTTTATAGGCTTCGAGGGCGTCGTCGTAGGCGCAGGATTCGACGAGGGTTTCGGCCAGGTCCGTCCAGGCTTCTACATGGTCCGGATTCAGACTCAGGACCTGCCGGTAGGCTTCCGCGGCTTGCCCCAACAGACCGGCGTTGTAGGCGCTGTCTGCGCGGGCATACCAGAACTCGCTGTCGTCCGGGCGCAAACGCACCGCTTCGTCAAAGCAATGGAGTGCTTTTTCGTGTTCGTTTTTGGCTTCGTAGCAGCAACCCATCCCGTAGCAGGCTTCGGCGTATTCGGGTTCGACGCGGAGGGCGCGCTGGAAGAAGGCAATGGCGTTGCTGTACTGGCTCAGTTCTTCGTAGGAGGAGCCGATGTTGTAGTACGTCGCGGCGTCTTCCTGTTCGAAGCGGAGGACGTTTTTATAGCTCTCGATGGCCGCCTCATACTTTTTCTGTCCGGCCAGGGCATTGCCCCGGTTGTAGTAGGCCGAGGCAAAATCGTCCTGAATGGCAATCGCCATATCGTAGGAGTCAATGGCTTCGTCGAACCGTTCCAGTCGGCTCAGGACGATTCCCCGGTTGTACCACGCATTCTGCGAGAACGGGTCGATGTCGATTTGCCGGTCGTAGCAGATGAGGCTGTCATCGAGTTTGCCAAGCAAATCGTAGCAATAGCCCAGCTCATACCACACATCGGGGTGTTCCGGATTGCGTTCGGCACACTGGGAAAAAAGGCTGCTGGCCTCCTCAATGCGGCCGATTTTGGACAGGGTGATGCCCCTGTGAAACAGGCCATCCTCATTGAGGGGGTCTATTTCCAGCACCACGACGTAGGCTTCGAGGGCTTCCTCGTAGCATTTCAGGTGGTCCAGCGTGATGCCTCGGTTGAGGTTGGTCTCGCTGTCCATCGGGTTGAGGGCCAGAGCGCGGTCGTAAGAAATGAGGGCTTCTTCGTGGCGGTCCAGGTGGTTCAGCAGAATACCACGCCGGAGCCAGGCATCGGACGAATAGGGATGGGTGGAAACAAGCCGTTCGATGACTTCCAGTGCTGCATCAAAGCGTTCATGCTCGAAGTAGTAGGAAGCAATATCATCGAGCGTATCCGAGTCAAAGTAGGAGTCGGATTGTTCTTTCAGACTCCGTTCGTAGGCTGCCACCGCATCATTCGGGTGCTCCTTGCCTATGGGGTCATCAAAACCGGTGTAGTCCATACAGGAAGCGACGTTAAGACAACATCAAAAAATGCGGTTTGCGGAGCTTGGATCTGCATCATTATAATAGCAATCGACGGGCTGAAGATGCAAGTCGTAATTTGCGCGGGGTGGTGTACGCTGCCCCTGCGACCCTGGAATACATAATTCGGTTCCCAAAAGCCATGCGCAGGATGGGGGCTATAACCCGGACGCAACCGCGTTTATATGTTCGTTACATTCGAAGGCATCGACGGAAGTGGAAAAAGTACGCAGATTGAATTGCTCGCCGAACGGCTGACGGCCGCCGGGTATGTGGTGTGTACCCTGCGCGAGCCGGGCGGTACCGAACTGTCCGAACGGATACGGGCGCTTCTGTTAGACCCGGCGATGCACATCGTCCCGTTTGCCGAACTGTTGTTGTTCTCGGCGGCACGGGCACAACTGGTGGCCGAAGAAATCAAGCCGGCGCTGGAAAGGGGGGAAGTGGTCATCAGTGATCGGTTCTATGACTCCACAACGGCCTACCAGGGAGCCGGCCGCAATGTAGCGGCCCAGGATTGGATTCAGGCCTTTAACCGCCAGGTCACAGGAGGCCTGGTTCCGGCCCGGACGTACTGGATGGACCTCCCACCGGATGTGGCTCTGGCCCGCCGCGGCGACCGCCCCCAGGACCGCATGGAAACCGCCGAAACCGCCTTTTTCGAGCGTATCGCCACGGCTTATCAACACATCGCCCTGACCGAGCCAGACCGCATCCTCACCCTGGACGCCACCCTGCCCCGCGCATACATTCATGAACAAATCTGGGCCGACCTGTCCGAGCGCCTTGCGCTGCCTAAAGACGAGCACTGATTCCCTCAGCTCCGCCTCGGGAATTGCTGCCCACCTTAACGCCGCACCCTGCACCCAACCAGTACGGACACGACATGTCGTGTCCCAACGTGATTTGATTTTGGCATTCGAGCCAAATCCGCCCTCCGCCCTTCGCACCCTGGAACCCTGCTTTCTCTGCTACCGTTTAGGTTCATACCTTTTCATCTGCCATCGCACTTTATGGATCAGCAAAAAGAGGCTCCGCCCGTACTTATGCATACCAACCAACTGGATGAAGTCCGGCGTATCTTCCGGGAGTTTCTGAAGGCCCGCAACTTGCGCCAGACGCCCGAACGGTTGGCCATTCTGGACGAAGTGTATGGCTCGGAAGGACATTTTGATGCAGACGCGCTCTACATTCAGCTTAAGGCCAAGGGGACCCGGGTAAGCCGGGCCACGGTCTACAACACGCTGGATCTGTTGCTGGCCTGTAACCTGGTGGGGAAACACCAGTTTGGGGCCAACCAGGCCAAGTATGAACGGGCCTACAGCTACTGGCAGCATGACCATCTGATTTGCATCGACTGCAACGAAATTTTTGAATTCTGTGATCCGCGTCTCCAGAGTGTTCAAGAAATGGTCGCTGAGATTTATCAATTCAACATCAAGCACCATTCCCTGGAAATGTACGGGCACTGTCGGCAAACAGATTGTCAGTACCGAAAAGCCGCCGCCCCGGCATCCTGAAAAACTCGGAAAGGGGGTCGATCCCGGCTATTTTTTTTTGTATCTTGCAAGGTCGCCATGCGCCGTTACACCATTCATATCCTCCTCCTGGTGCTCTTCGCCGTCGGTTTTACCTCCGCCAATGTGGTACTGAGCCGGTTTGATGCACGTACCGAAGATCAGAACATCATCGTTACGTGGCAGTCCAGCGTTGAGGCCGAGGTGCAGGTGTACATCCTGGAGCGCAAGAGCAACTTTGATCCGGTCTTTAAGGAAATGACCCGTTTGCAGGCCCAGGGGGTCAACAAGCCGTACGCCTTCCGGGACGAGCGGGTCTACAAAGCCCAGTACGGCCAGGGCAATCAGGGGCCCCTCGCCGAGCAAATGCACTACCGGTTGCGTATTGTTTTCCTGGACGGGTCCTTTATCTATTCCGATCCCATCGCTGTCGATTATACCCCGACGGCCATCCGGCGCACCTGGGGCAGTATCAAAGCCATGTTCCAGTAACCGACGTGGTCAATTTGGCTACCCCTCCGTATCGCATCTCTATTCTCCCCGCTGAACGCGCACGCCGTGTACTGGACCGTTTGGCCTACGAAGTCATTGAACGTAACCGGGGTGCAGACACCCTCGAAATAGCGGGCATCCGGGCGCGTGGACTTGCCCTGGCCGAGGCGCTGGCGGCGCGCATTGCCGCCGTTTCAGGGCGGGAATTTCAGGTCTGCAAGCTGGATGTAGCTGCCTATCGGGATGATCGGTCCGATACCTCGCCCAACGCGGGCCAGTCGCATATGCCCGTCGAGATCGCTGGGCGGGATTTGCTGTTGGTCGACGATGTGATCTTCACCGGTAGAACCGCACGCGCAGCCCTGGATGCCGTAGTCCGTTATGGCCGCCCCAAATCCATTCAACTGATGGTCCTGGTGGACCGGGGCCACCGCGAGTATCCCATCCAGCCGGACTATGCCGGATGCATCATTCCCACCAAACACAAGGAACGGGTGGTCGTTGAAGTGGATGACACCGTAGCCGTCTACCTGGAAGAATACCTCCCGCAATGAAAACGGGAAGCCAGACAGGCCGATGTCGAGGCATCGGTAACTCCTGCCAACCTGCGTAATATTAGGCCGTGTTGACAATTAAGCGTAAACGTCGTTTTTGGCCCGTTTCGGGCCGATAACCGGCCCTCTTGGCCCACTCTGCGTTGCATTTCTCCTGAAATGCGATCCCCGATGATGGATCGGGGGCATTGCAGTCAAAATGCGCCTTGATTGGGCCTGGGCCGATCCACGGCCCTAACGACCTCAAAACCGCCTGTTGATCTAATGGTCAACACGGCCTAGTGAACCATTTGATTTAGAGTGCTGTGGGGGAATCGGCGGAGAGGCGGGCGAAGACGCGGATTTCAGAACCCTCAGGTACCGAGACGCCGGGTGGGGGAATCTGACGCTGTACAGTATCGACTGCGGCTTCGGGAATATTGGGGTCTGTGAGGATGATCAGGCGCAGCTTGGCCTGGAGCAGGGCCCGTTCCGCCTGGTCGATATGGAGCCCGGCAAGGTCAGGTACCTGAATGCGTTGGTTCCCGAGGCCGCCGCTGATCCAGAGGGCAACAGCGGTGCCGGGGGCGAGGGAGTCGCCGGGTTCAGGGCTTTGGCGCGTGATGATGTTTTGGTAGGGTGACGGAAGGGTGTCGCGTTGTACAGCTCCCAGGGTGAGGCGGCTGGCGGCGATTCGGTGTTTGGCCTGGCGCAGGGACAGGTCTTTCAGGTTGGGTACGGCGACCATCATTTGCCGCCCGCTGTTGACGGTGAGGTAGATCTGCCGACCGGGTTTGACTTTAACACTGGGGGGGGGGTCCTGGGCAAGGACGATGTTGCGGGGCAGGTTGGGCAGAAAACGTTCGACGACGGTTTTAACGCGAAGGTCGGCTTGATGGAGGATACGTTCGGCCTCGGCGAAGTCCAGGTTCCGGGTATCGGGTACGGTGACGGTGACGTTATGCCGGGTATAGGCGGGCATAATAAGGTGGTCAGCGGCCAGGTATGCTAGGAAGCAGGCGGTCAGCAGGGCGAGGGAGCCAAGCCAGAGGTACCGGCTCAGGACGACGGGTTTGAGCCAGTGGTAAGCACGTTTAAAGGGGGTCATGGAAGGTAACTCAAGTTGTGCCGTACCCGTGTGTTGAAGCACGAACGTGATGCGTGATCTTAGCCCGAGTCACGCAACACAGCTGAAATATGGACGTTGAGGAATGCTGCCTAACTTGGGGTAAGGTAAGGTGCGCACCAGAGGGTAAACCGGGAACAGAAGATTAGATTCCCATTCGATTTTGTAGTTTCTGCGAAATAGAAAAAAAACCGAGGGGGTGGGAAACCTAACGAGAGGGCTTGGGTTGGAGGGTGCCGTTTGGTTGTAACGACCAGCTTTGAAACGCATGGATCTCGGCGCATGAAGTGGCCACACAGCAACGTGCTGCTTCGCACTATGGTTTGGTAGAATCACCACCCATCACCCTTCATTTTTGGTCTTGGTTTTTTGTTCTTTGTTCACAAAAAAACAGGCACGACGTACTTGACTGGTGAAAAAAAGCGTCGTACTTTGCTGGTCCGTCCAAAAATACGGATGGGACCGATTAGGTAGTGTTCTTTGATGAGATTGGAGACATAGCGAGCCCAGTTAATAACTTGGGTTTATCGACCTACTATGATTGTACCGCAGACAGGTAACACCGGTCTGCAAATTGTAAGGCCGGGAATTAAACACACTGTATTATATATACTACGGAGAGTTTGATCCTGGCTCAGGACGAACGCTGGCGGCGGGCTTAATACATGCAAGTCGAACGTGAAGCCAGAGCTTGCTCTGGTGGAAAGTGGCGAACGGGTGCGTAACACGTAGGCAACCTACCTCTAAGTGGGGGATAACCATTGGAAACGATGGCTAATACCGCATAATATCCTAACGGCGCATGTCGACGGGATCAAAACTTCGGTGCTTAGAGATGGGCCTGCGGCGGATTAGTTTGTTGGTGAGGTAACGGCTCACCAAGGCTACGATCCGTAGCTGGTCTGAGAGGATGATCAGCCACACTGGCACTGAGACACGGGCCAGACTCCTACGGGAGGCAGCAGTAAGGAATATTGGACAATGGGCGAAAGCCTGATCCAGCCACGCCGCGTGCAGGATGACACCCCTATGGGGCGTAAACTGCTTTTATGTGAGAAGAACACCCCCGACGTGTCGGGGACTGACGGTATCACACGAATAAGCACCGGCTAACTCCGTGCCAGCAGCCGCGGTAATACGGAGGGTGCAAGCGTTGTCCGGATTTATTGGGTGTAAAGGGTGTGTAGGCGGGCGTGTAAGTCAGAGGTGAAAGCCTGCGGCCTAACCGCAGAATTGCCTTTGATACTGCATGTCTTGAGTCCTGGAGAGGTCATCGGAATTCGTGGTGTAGCGGTGAAATGCGTAGATATCACGAGGAACACCCGTTGTGAAGACGGATGACTGGACAGGTACTGACGCTGAGGCACGAAAGCGTGGGGAGCAAACAGGATTAGATACCCTGGTAGTCCACGCTGTAAACGATGGATACTCGGTGTCGCCCCTTTTTTGGGGCGGTGCCCAAGCTAACGCATTAAGTATCCCACCTGGGGAGTACGATCGCAAGGTTGAAACTCAAAGGAATTGACGGGGGCCCGCACAAGCGGTGGAGCATGTGGCTTAATTCGATGCAACGCGAGGAACCTTACCTAGGCTCGAACATTACCGGACAGCCCCCGAAAAGGGGTTTCCTTCGGGCTGGTAATGAGGTGCTGCATGGCTGTCGTCAGTTCGTGTCGTGAGATGTTGGGTTAAGTCCCGCAACGAACGCAACCCCTATCGCTAGTTACCAGCGGGTCATGCCGGGGACTCTAGCGAGACTGCCTGCGCAAGCAGTGAGGAAGGTGGGGATGACGTCAAGTCATCATGGCCCTTATGCCTAGGGCTGCACACGTGCTACAATGGGTGATACAATGGGCAGCCACTGCGCGAGCAGGAGCGAATCCTAAAAATCATCCTCAGTTCGGATTGGAGTCTGCAACTCGACTCCATGAAGCCGGAATCGCTAGTAATCGCGTATCAGCAATGACGCGGTGAATACGTTCCCGGGCCTTGTACACACCGCCCGTCAAGCCATGGAAGCCGGGGGTGCCCGAAGTCCGTGACCTAACCCTTCGGGGAGGGAGCGGCCGAAGGCAAATCTGGTGACTGGGGCTAAGTCGTAACAAGGTAGCCGTACCGGAAGGTGCGGCTGGAATACCTCCTAAAGAGTTTATTCTAGCGTCTTACAAAGATCGTGTAGGTTAAACCACGGTTGTTACGCTGGGCTCGCTATGTCTCTCTTTCTCTGTGCTAACGCTACTGAGCGGGGCTGTAGCTCAGGTGGTTAGAGCGCACGCCTGATAAGCGTGAGGTCGGAGGTTCAACTCCTCCCAGCCCCACACACACTGCCGGCTAAGCAGTGTTGACGTCTTATCAGGCGGGGTTATAGCTCAGTTGGTAGAGCACCTGCTTTGCAAGCAGGGGGTCGTCGGTTCGAGCCCGACTAACTCCACAAGCCCGTTATGCGGGCGCTCCCTCTCGTAGGGAATTGTTCTTTGATATGGTGTAAAGTTAATTAACTCAAGTTAGGTGTAAAAACCGAGCAATGAGTACCTACTACCTGTGTGTTTGCGAAAGCGAACGCACTGCCCACGGACGTCCAGCGATGGACGTTAAAGTGGGCAACAATCGTCTGCGTAAGCAGATGATAGGTGGGTCGTCGTTGTCCACAACGGCGATTGTAACGAGTAAACAAAGGCTAAAGTGTGAAAGTTACAAAGGGCACACGGTGGATGCCTTGGCATGGGCAGGCTATGAAGGACGTGGTAAGCTGCGATAAGCTGCGGGAAGGAGCAAACATCCCTTGATCCGCAGATTTCCGAATGGGGAAACCCGATACTGTGAAGCAGTATCATCCAATTGCTGAATAGATAGGCATTGGAAGCTAACCCGGGGAACTGAAACATCTAAGTACCCGGAGGAAAAGAAAACAAAAAGGCGATGTTTCATCGCCGGTGATTCCCTAAGTAGTGGCGAGCGAACGGGGAACAGCCCAAACCAGTGTGGTTCCGGCCGCACTGGGGTTGTAGGACCTGCAATATAGACCACAAATCGAAGTCGAAGCGCTTTGGAAAATCGCACCATAGAAGGTGACAGTCCTGTAGGCGTAAGAGATGTGGCTTAGCGGTGTTCCTGAGTACCGCGGGACCGGAGAAATCCTGTGGGAAGCTACCAGCACCATCTGGTAAGGCTAAATACTCGCCCATGACCGATAGTGAACCAGTACCGTGAGGGAAAGGTGAAAAGAACGCTTAGTAAGCGAGTCAAATAGTACCTGAAACCGTGTGCCTACAACCAGTCGGAGCCTCGTCCCGATCATTCGGGACAAATGGGGTGACGGCGTGCCTTTTGCATAATGAGCCTACGAGTTGCTCCTGTCTGGCAAGGTTAAGGCCCTCAGGGCCGAAGCCGTAGCGAAAGCGAGTCTTCACCGGCGCTTAGTCAGATGGGGCAGACGCGAAACCGAGTGATCTATCCATGGCCAGGTTGAAGCGTAGGTAAGACTACGTGGAGGACCGAACCAGTGTCTGTTGAAAAAGGCTTGGATGAGCTGTGGATAGGGGTGAAAGGCCAATCAAACTCGGAAATAGCTCGTACTCCCCGAAATGTATTTAGGTACAGCGTTACGGAGCCGCTAAGCGGCTCAAGTGTGCTGGAGGTAGAGCACTGATTGGGCTAGGGCCCTTCACCGGGTACCAAACCCAGACAAACTCCGAATGCCAGTCACATGATGCGTAGCAGTGAGGGCGCGGGTGCTAAGATCCGTGTCCGAGAGGGAAAGAACCCAGAACGACAGCTAAGGTCCCCAAATTCAGGCTAAGTTGATTAAAGGGGGTCGGATTGCTTAGACAACCAGGATGTTGGCTTAGAAGCAGCCATTCATTTAAAGAGTGCGTAATAGCTCACTGGTCGAGCGATCCGGCATCTATAATTTGCGGGCATCAAGTCTGATACCGAAGCTTCGTGTTCTAGGATTTATCCATGAGCGGTAGGGGAGCATTCCAGCGGTGCTGAAGCCGCGCTGTGAGGCGCGGTGGAACTTCTGGAAACGAAAATGTAGGCATGAGTAACGATAAGACAGGTGAGAAACCTGTCCACCGTAAGCCTAAGGGTTCCTGCTCAACGTTAATCGGAGCAGGGTTAGTCGGGACCTAAGCCGAGGCCGAAGGGCGTAGGCGATGGAAAACGGGTTAAATATTCCCGTACCACCCGAAAACGTTAATACAAGGCGTGACGCAGTAGCGTAAGGTCCGCGTACAGACGGATGTACGTTGAAGTGCGTAGGCTGAGCGGTAGGCAAATCCGCCGCTCGCGAAGGCTGAAACACGACAGTAGGGGGAACCTTCGGGCGAACCCACAGTGGCCCCAAGCACACTGCCAAGAAAAGCGTCGTGTAGCGGATGTTTCATTCGCATGTTTAGGGTGCCCGTACCGTAAACCAACACAGGTAGGCGAGGAGAGTATCCTCAGGTGCTCGAGTGATTCGTGGTTAAGGAACTCGGCAAATTAGCCCCGTAACTTCGGGAGAAGGGGCGCCCCCTGCCATACAAAAGCGGCGGGGGGTCGCAGTGAATAGGCGCAGGCGACTGTTTAACAAAAACACAGCTCTCTGCTAAATCGTAAGATGATGTATAGGGAGTGACACCTGCCCGGTGCCGGAAGGTTAAAAGGAGGGGTTAGCTTCTTCGGAAGCGAAGCTCTGAATTGAAGCCCCGGTAAACGGCGGCCGTAACTATAAGTTGACCGTTGTAGTTACGTAAATAAACTCAGCTATATGCTGGAAACTCCGGTTAGTATCCTCCACTACTCGCCCTCGTATGGGCAGTGACAATGTGTGAGGTGCGGACAATCAGCAGGAAAGACTTTTTCACGATGGCACTAAATGTAAAACAGATTCCCATTCCTATTGGCTATTACCTTGCAGGTTTTGCCGATGGAGAGGGCAGTTTTAACGTCGTATTTCGCTCGCGTAAAGACTATTCAATGCCTTGGAAAGTGTCGCTATGTTTCAATGTCTCTCAACGAGATAAAGTGATTCTGGCACTCTTTAAGCAGCATTTGAAATGTGGAACACTACGACAACGCTCCGATGGCGTGTGGTACTATGAAGTCAACAATCTTCATGCCATCCAAGCACATGTGATTCCATTCTTTAAGCGATTCGGATTTTTATCGGCCAAGAAAAAACGAGACTTTGCCAAATTTAAACAACTTGCAGGCCTAATGGCAGATGGACAACATCTCCAACAGGCTGGCATTGAGCAAATTCTCCGCATTCGGGCTGATATGAACGACGGTGGTGCCAACCGGCGCAAGTATTCTGATCAAGAAATCTTGCACCGGCTACATGAAAAAGAATCCCCAGAGACTACACGCTGAGCTTCTTTGAAGCAATACCGAAGCCGCAGCTTCAGTAGAAGATGATATAGTCCGATCTTTATGGCGACATAAAGGGCTTTCGAGCCGCATCGACTGGTCGATGCTAACATAAAGAACGGTCCTAAGGTAGCGAAATTCCTTGTCGGGTAAGTTCCGACCTGCACGAATGGTGCAACGATCTGCGCACTGTCTCAACCACGAGCTCGGTGAAATTGTGGTGCCGGTGAAGACGCCGGCTACCTGCAGCGGGACGGAAAGACCCCGTGCACCTTTACTACAGCTTAACATTGACTTTGGCCAAGGCATGTGTAGGATAGGCGGGAGACTTTGAAGCGGTGTCGCTAGGCATCGTGGAGTCAACCTTGAAATACCGCCCTTGTCTTGGTTGGAGCCTAACCCGCAACCGTTATCCGGTTGGGGGACAGTGTTAGGTGGGTAGTTTGACTGGGGCGGTCGCCTCCTAAAATGTAACGGAGGCTCACAAAGGTACCCTCAGCACGGTCGGTAATCGTGCGAAGAGCGTAAAGGTATAAGGGTGCTTGACTGCGAGACATACAGGTCGAGCAGGGACGAAAGTCGGTCTTAGTGATCCGGCGGTTCCGAATGGAAGGGCCGTCGCTCAAAGGATAAAAGGTACGCCGGGGATAACAGGCTGATCTCCCCCAAGAGTTCACATCGACGGGGAGGTTTGGCACCTCGATGTCGGCTCATCGCATCCTGGGGCTGGAGAAGGTCCCAAGGGTTGGGCTGTTCGCCCATTAAAGCGGTACGTGAGCTGGGTTCAGAACGTCGTGAGACAGTTCGGTCCCTATCTGCTGCAGGCGTAGGAAACTTGAGTGGATCTGTCCCTAGTACGAGAGGACCGGGATGGACGAACCGCTAGTGTACCTGTTGTGGCGCCAGCTGCATCGCAGGGTAGCTATGTTCGGAAGGGATAAGCGCTGAAAGCATCTAAGCACGAAGCCCACCACAAGATTAGGTTTCCCTTATGGGTCGTTCTAGATGAGGACGTAGATAGGCGGCAGGTGTACGCATGGTAACATGTTCAGCCGAGCCGTACTAATTACCCATGAGACTTCCACACTTCACTCTTTGTTTACCCGTTCAGGCGATCATATCGCCCGGCGATGCTACATCGCCGATGGTATTCATTGTTTGGTGTGAAACACGCTGTGAATCACGGTTTATATCTACACTTGGGTTAATTGACTTGCACCATATCATCGTTTTGTTCTTGGTGATTATTGCGCGGGGGAACCACCTCTTCCCATTCCGAACAGAGTAGTTAAGCCCCGCAGCGCCGATGGTACTGCCAACAGGTGGGAGAGTAGGTCGTTGCCAAGGACTTTTTTTCAAAACGCCGGTCTGTATCTTGCAGATCGGCGTTTTGACGTTTAAACGCCCGCGTCCCGGTGCTTCCGCTCCAGGATCATTTCGGCATACTGCACACTTCGCACGAAAAATGAAGCCGTCAGTACCCGCCGCTCCTCTGCACTCAGGTCTCCATGCACACCCTGGCGCTGCATCCGGTCCTGATACGCATGGGCCAATGCCAACGCAGCCGCTACCGAAATGTTGAAACTCTGCACAAATCCCACCATCGGAATCACACACCGCACATCCGCCAACACCAACATCTCCTCCGAAATGCCCTCCGCCTCATTGCCAAAGACCAATGCCGTCGGTTCCGTAAAATTCAGTTCGGCCAAGGGCACCGCAGCCTCCAAATGCGTTACCGCAATCCGGTACCCCCTGGCCTTTAGTGCCCCCACACAGGCTGCCGCCGAAGGCCAACGCTCCACGTCCAACCATTTGTCTGCTCCCTGTGTAACCCGGCTTGATTCCTGGAACTCATCACCGGATTCTATCACGTTAAACCCTTGAAAACCAAGTCCTTCGGCTGTGCGCATCACAGCACTCACATTCCCTGAATCATACAATCCCTCCACCACCGGCACCACCGTATACGTGCGCTGTGCCACCACCTCGGCTATGCGCCGCTGCCGCGCCTCAGACACCATCGGGTCCAGGTACGCCAGAACGTCTTCCACACGATACGCCCGTCCTTCGACGTCCAGTGGGTCCGTATGGGGGAAACGAGATAGAGCAGAGTGCCTTTCCGACATGTTTAGTCGTTTTTTCGTTCTACGTTCTGGGTTCTACGATCTACGTTTCTTATCGTAAACGTCGTACCCATCACATGCGCTCGGGGCAGCTCCCGAACGTAGAACGTCGCACGTAGAACCCATCCCAAACCATGAATCTACGCGATAAAATCTTCATCATCACCGGTGCCAGCCAGGGCATCGGGCGCTGCATCGCTGAAGGCCTCGTCCGACGCCGGGCCGAAGTATACGGCCTTTCCCGCAATATAGAGAAACTCAAAAAAGTCCAGGCCGATCTCGGCCCAGCTTTCCACTATGTGGCCTGTGACGTTCGGGACCGGGAGGCCGTGCAGGTTGCCGTTGACAAGGTCCTGGAACGGGAAGGACGTATTGATGGCCTCATCAACAACGCGGGCCTCGGTCGTTTCGGCCCTGTCGATGATGTCTCCACCGCTGATTGGCAGGTGCAAATGGACACCAACCTCACAGGTGCGTTCCATTGCACCCAGGCTGTCGTTCCTACCATGAAGGCCCAGAACGCTGCTTCCGGTTTTGGAGGACACATCATCAATATTGCCTCCATCGCTGCCATCATCGGCAATGCGAACCTGAGCGTTTACAACGCCACCAAATTCGGCCTGCGCGGCTTCAGCGAAGCCCTCATGAAAGAACTACGCACCGACGGCATCAAGGTGACCTGCGTCTGCCCCGGATCGGTGGCCACCGATTTCAGGTTTCAGGCCGGTGCCCCAAGTCCCAGCACCAACAAAATGATGCCGGAAGACGTGGCCGAAACTGTACTCCACGTACTCCAGGGGCCGGATAATTATCTGATTTCCGAAGTCGTCATGCGGCCCCTCCGGCCAAAGGGATAAGGCGTCATTCCTGAAACATACCGGGCACACCGCTGGGGTCTACATTGGACCACCACAGGTCCGGCATTTCCTGTTGGCGAGGCCAGACTTCATCCAGCGAGTCGCCAAGGTAGAGGCGGCCGTTTTTCATCACGTGGGTGATCGTGTTGGTGTTGCGGATGTCTTCCAGGGGGTTGCTGTCCAGCACGATCAAGTCTGCCAGTTTGCCGACTTCCAGCGAGCCCAGGTCCGTATCCACGCCGATGGCTTCGGCTCCGTGCAACGTCGCCACCTTCAAGGCATCATGCTCGGAGAGGCCACCTGATTGCATGGCCCACAATTCCCAGTGATACCCTAACCCCTGCAATTGTCCGTGGCTACCCACCCCGGCACGGCCCCCGGCTTCGACGAGGTCTTTCACGAATCGGGCATGGTCCTCAAACACATGTTGTTCGTTGCGGAACCAGGGGCGGCGCAGTGTTTTCGCATCGATGTCTCCGTGGGGGGTGAAATGCCGGAGTTTGGCATCGTCATGGACTTCCTCCGTGGTGAAGTAGTAGTTCTCTGCCCACGGACCGCCATAGGACACCAGTAGCGTGGGGGTATAGACAGTACGGGATTGTGCCACCAACTCGATCACATCCTTGTACAGCGGGTAAATCGGGAAGGAGTGTTCGTGGCCGGGATAGCCGTCGATTACCTGGGTCATGTTCATCTTGAAATCGAGCGCACCTTCGGTGGTGGGCATCAACTTTTGCTCCTGGGCGGCCATAATGATCCACTGGCGTTGCTGCCGGTTGCCCGCCACGTACTGCTTGATGGTTTTGCTGTCGTAATATTTGCTGTAGCGCTTCAGGATGTCTTTGGCATGGTCGGCATCCTTGACCTGCTCCGCGCTGAACACACCGGGGCCGGTATAATAAATCCGGGGACCCGTGAGTACGCCGGTATCGACCTGATCGGCGTAGGAGAGGACGTCGGTAGTGGCCGTTTGTGGGTCGCGGGTGGTGGTGACGCCGTAGGCCAGGTTGGCGAGGTATTGCCAGATCTGACTCTGGGTCTGGTGGATGTTCCACGCTGGCCACATGTGCGCATGGGTGTCCACAAAACCTGGAATGATCGTTTTGCCGGATACGTCGATGACCTCTGCATCATCGGGTACGGTGAGGGTTCCGCTCGGGCCAATGTCTGTAATGCGGTTGTTGGTGATTACAAGATCGGCATTTTCGAGGATCTCATGGCCTTTCATCGTGATCACCCGTGCCCCGCGCAACACGGCCCTGCCCTGCGGGATGTCTCGCTGGGCTTCAATCGCGATGCGGACTTCCTTCGGTTCGTAGACGGGTTTCTTTTTATCCTCTTCCTTTTCCTCCACGGCCGTGCTGTCCGAGGCGGTGCTGTCTGAAGCCACACCATCTGCACCGGTACTATCGGCCTGGGCGGTGTCTGTGGTGTCTGCCGGGAGTTTGGCGGCGGCCTTGGCGCTGTCTTCAGCCGCTTTGGCGGCGTCCAGGTCATAGACCACATGCGCGTTGCCGATAGACCAATGGACCTTGCGCCCGTCGGCACTCCAGGTCGGGAATTGTCCCCCGATCACGGTCAGCTTTTTGGCCGGGAAAGCGGCGTTTTTGGGGTTGGCTACCGAAATCGTGGGGGTGTCTCCGCCGACGTACGGCACGGTCACCACATACAGATCATTGACCACCTGGGCCAGGGCCTGATCCCCTTTGGGGGCCATCCGGATGGAACTGGCGCGTATCGGCTGTTGGGCACCCGGCATCGTTTTGCCGGTCACTTTCACGTGGGCCTTCTGGTCCGTCCCATCCCACCGCATCGAAATCAAACCGTCGGCGAAGCTGGAGAAGTAGATCCGGTCCGTGTTTTCGGTGAAGTGGGGGTTGCCGCGCCCTTCCGTCGGGGCAATGCGTGTAATGGCCCCTCCGGCAGCCGGTACCCAGACGAGTTCTGCGCCCGGTCCGCCGGTGACCACAAACCCAACGTCTTGCTTGAACGCCTGCGCGCCGCTTCGCACCATCACAATCCGATTGCCGTCCGGAGACCAGGCCGGGTTGCGGTAGTAGGCCGGTGTATCGGTAAGTTGGACCGGTTGGCCCTGACCGCTGGCTTGGGTTTTATAGATGTGTCCCTCGTCATTGCTCCAGGTCACATAGCCAATCCACAGGCCGTCCGGGGACCATGTCGGCTGAAATTCGCCCATGTCGGCAGTGGTAACGCGGCGAGGGGTGCCGTCCGGGTAGTTCATCACCCAGAGACGGTCCAGGGCGGTGAAGGCAAGTTGGGTGCCGTCCGGTGAAGGCACGGCATCGCGGATTTGTTTGGCCGTGAACGTGGGGGTGTCTTCTATGGGATAATCGAAATCCAGTTCGGCCCCCAGTTCCATATCCACGTCAATGGTGAACGGAATTTCCGTAGCATCACCGCCGTCGACAGGGATGCGCCAGAGTTTCCCGCCGTAGGAGGCGATTACGGCCTGATTATCCGGGGTAAAGGTCATGCCTGGCAACACATCCATCGTCGCACGGGATTCCTGATCGTCACGCTGGACGGGATAGGCCAGCCAACGCTCTTCATTGGTTTGCAGGTTACGCAGGCGCAGCCCAGTATGCTCATCGTGTCGGTTGCCGAACACCACCCATGTGCCGTCGCTGGAGGGGGTGGGGCGGAAGGCAGAGCCATAGTGGTTGGTTTGGGTGTACCGTTTGCCGGTTTCCCGGTCGTAAAGCGCGAGTTGATATTGCGGGAATTGCGCATTGTATTGCCAACTGCCTGAACGGGTGGCGTACCACACATAGCGAGGATCCTTGCCGAAGGCTGCGCCGGACATCCGCAGGTTTTGGGGTTCCTTAACCAGTGCCGTGCCGGCGCCCCCACTTTTGTGGAACAGCCACAACCTGCCGGGGCCGAGGCCGTTGCTTTTGGAGGCCAGTACGTATTGACCGTCCGGGGTCCATTCCGGCGAGTGGTACAGGTTGTTTTTGCCTTTCGTGACCTGGAGGGTATCCTGCCCATCCAGGGATTGAATCCAGACGTTTTCTCCGCCGTCACGGTCGGAAACAAACGTGATGTGCTTGCCGTCCGGGCTAAACCGGGGTTGGCTGTCATAAGCCATGCCGCTGGTGAGCCGGGTGGCTGTGCCACCAGTGATGGGCAGGGTGTAGAGGTCGCCCAATACATCTAGGACCAACAGGTCGCCGTTCGGATTGATATCCACCGACATCCACGAGGCTTCATCTGTAGAGAACGAGACGGTGCGCTCGCCTTTCAGCGGCAGATCCTTGTTGGCCGGCTTATCGCTTTGGGTGCTGTCTGCCTGAGCAGTATCCGCCTGGGCCACAAAAATTGGGCGAGCGGTTAAGGAGGTAACGATGCAAAATAATGTTACGATACAGAGGAATCCACGGAGCCGTGCCGTGTACGTGGGGTGTGCAATCATTGGGTGCAAGGGTTACAGAGGATCAAGGGCAAGGGGAATGCCAGGGAATGGGTTGGCCGTTTGGTGGCGTGTCGAGAAATTTGACAGATGACAACCCGAAAGGTAGGACATCGCCTTTGAAAACACAGAGTTTATGTTGTAGGCCGCATATGCCCTGTTGCCAATCGCGTGTGGTAGTCGGAGTTCTCTGTTGCCCGGTACTTTCGGTTGTACGATACCTGCTGAGGTTCTATATTCCAAAGATACACCACGCCTCATCGCATCACGTCTTGTTTATTTATCCTACACCGTGCCTACCGCTCCGTGCATTAGGTTTTAACCCATCCTGTTATGAGAGTACTCTACCAACTTTTGATCTTCATTTTTCTGTTGCTCTTTACCGCAACGGCCACTCAGGCCCAAAAGCCCAAGGCGCCAGAATCGTTCGAGGTTCGGGCCGATGAATCCGCCGAACCCTTTCACTACGATGGTCTGAAGCGTGTGGAAACCCGTACCGGCGCGGTTCGGTCGTGGTCTAGCCTTCAAGTGCCCGTGTCTGGCAGTACCCCCGAACAGCAGGCCCGCCAGTTTCTGAGTAACTATTCCAAAACCCTCAATCTGCAACGGGCTGATCTGAGCGATCTCGAACACCTCGAAACGTTGCGCACCCTGCGCGGCCATACGGTTCGGTTCCAGCAGCACGTGCAAGGCGTGCCGGTGCTGAACACCCGGATCGCGGTGAGCATCAACCGGCAGAACGAGGTCACGTTTGTAGCCAGTGATTATCACCCGGATGTTTCTGTGAATAATGTCTCGCCGTCGCTTTCCGCGTCACAAGCCCGGTCCATCAGCCAGAACCGGTTGAACCTGCAGGGCAATCTGAACTTCGATGAAACCGACTTGGTCATCTACTACAACCGGGGCACTTCGCGGTTGGTCTACCGCACCCGGATGGTGCCCAAGACGGCTCCGCACGGCGATTGGGAAGTACTGGCCGATGCCAACACCGGGCAGGTCTACAGCGTGCGCGACCGGGCCGCCTACCACAAAGACATCAAAAAGAAACGCAAAGCCCAGGCAATTGCGCCCTATGCCCTCCCGATGCGTGTGGATGGCACCGGCAACGTCTTCGACCCCGACCCGCTCTCTTCGGCCATGACCACCTACGGCACCGGTGGGTTTACCGATGGCGGAGATGCCACCAACGCGGACCTTGACGGTGAACGGTTCAACGTGACTTTGCTGGACATTATGGAAGCCAGCGGCAACTTTACCCTCATCGGCCCCTTCGCCGAAATCGTGGATACTGAAGCGCCCAACAACGGCCTCTATACACAAGCGGGTAGCGTGTTCAACTTTAACCGTAATGATGATGCCTTCGAGGCCGTCAACACGTACTATCATATCGACAAGTACATGCGGTATCTGAACAATACCCTCGGCCTTGCCATCACACCGACGCAGTACGCAGGTGGCGTCCGGTTTGACCCGCACGGCCTCAGCGGTGCCGATAACTCACACTACATTAGCTCCACAGGAGAAGTAGCCTTCGGAGAAGGTGGTGTGGATGATGCCGAGGATGCCGATGTGGTTATTCACGAACTGGGCCACGGTCTGCATGACTGGGCCGCTGGCACCATCTCGCAAAGCAATGGTCTCAGCGAAGGCATCGGGGACTGGACAGCTTCGTCCTACAGCCATGTCCTGGGCCAATGGGGGCCGGGCGATATGCAGTACAACTGGGTATTCGACTGGGACGGCCACAACGAATTCTGGGCCGGGCGTCTCAGCAACTGGAATGACACCAACACTTGGCCTGCCGGTACCGGCGGTGGTTGCCTGCATACTTGCGGTCAGTACTGGTCCTCGTCCATCGTGGACATCTCGGAAGCCATTGGCCGGGACCAGGCCGAACGGGCACACTGGGAAGGTGTCAAGATGACCGGCGGTTCCGCCACCCATGAAGATGCCGTGGCCGCTGTCATTCAGGCTGCCGTGGACATGAGCTTCCCGACCTCCGAAGTAACGGCCATCTGTGACGCCTTCGATTACACCGGCTACTTCAATACCAGCACGCCTCCCTCGGCTTGCCTGTCTGTGCTGGCCATCACCATGACGGCTGCCCCGGACCCCGTCGAAGCTGGTGAAAACCTGACCTTCTCGATATCGGTCTCCAATACCACCGGCAGCACGCTTAACGGTGTAACCGTCACGGATCCCTTGCCTACACCTTCACTAGCCGGCGGGGCTGTGACGTACGTCAGCGATACCTGCGGCGGGGGCGAAGCAGGCGGCACCTGGACCTGGAACATCGGCACCATGCCGGATGCCGACGTGCAGAACTGCGACCTCGTCGTACAACTACCGGCCACGCCGTTTAGTAGCATCGACTTTGAGGACAATATGGATACGGCGGCCAACTGGATGCACGGTGGCACAGGTGATACCTGGACACTCACGACAGACGGTACTGGCCCCGACGGTGGGACCCAGCCACCGAGCCCTGGCAGTGGTGGCAACCGCTGGTTCGGTCAAGATGTGGCCGGTGTCACGGACCAGTACCTTGACCTCAACATGGACGTGAACCCTTCGGGTACGGCTGCCTTGGAAATCTGGCACGCCTACGACATGGAATCCGATTTTGACGGTGGGGTGATCGAAGTCTCTACCGACGGCGGTTCAAACTGGACCGACGTTGTTGCTGCCGGAGGGGTATTCAACGCCAACGGTTACGATGGGACCATCTCCGGGTCATTTGGTAGCCCAATCGGTGGGCGCGAAGCCTTCACCGGAGACAGTGGTGGTTGGATTTTGACCTCCATTGATGTGAGCGGTGTGAGCCTGTCATTGGTGCCGATGCGCTTCCGTTTCCGGCTGGCCACCGATTCGTCAGTCGATGCCAACGGCTGGTGGATTGACGACATTGCCGTCATTGCCCCGGTGCGGCTCTGCAACACCGCCACGGTGAATACCCAGACCGGCCAGATGGCGCAAGCGATGGTTGATCCTTGCCCGCTGGTCACCGGCCCGTTGCCGGTGGAACTGACAGCCTTTGACGGCTATGCCACGCAGAATGGCATTGTGCTGGAATGGGCCACAGCCACGGAAACAAACAATGCCGGGTTCGCGGTCGAACACCTGACCAACGGCGTGTTCCGCGAAGTCGGTTTTGTGGAGGGTGCCGGGACCACGGTAGAGCCGAAGCAGTACAGCTTCCGCGTCGATAAACCCGGTGTGGGTACGCAGGTCTTCCGGCTGAAGCAAGTCGACTTCGACGGTACCTTTGAATACAGTCAACGCGTGGAAGTGGACCTGGCCGTCCCCAATGGCTATGAACTTTCATCTGTCTACCCCAACCCCTTCAACCCGACCACCACATTTAACCTGGTTGTTGCGCGTGAGCAAAACGTAGCCGTCTCGGTCTATGACATGCAAGGCCGGAAGATACAGACGTTGTACAGCGGTGCGCTAACCGCCAATGATCAGCACCGCTTCTCGTTCGAGGCCGGCACCTTACCGAGTGGCCTGTACGTGATCCGCGTGGCCGGTGAGAGCTTCAACGATGCACGGAAAGTGATGCTGTTGAAGTAAGGGAGCATTTTATTTCCACAGGTAAATGCCTGGAACGTGTTGGGTGTTGCGTGAACTTGGGTTCTTGTGTTTTGCTTTACAGGAACCACGCGTATTATGCCCGATCACCCGAGTATTCGGCCATTTTGGTATGAATCGAGATCACGCAACACGCAACACTTATCACGTAAAACATGAAACGACGCGATTTTGTACGACGGGCCGGTTTAAGCGCTGCAGCAGCCGGTAGTGTATTGGTAGGATGTGGCGGCGGAGCCTCGGAAGCAGAGGGCAGCGGCCCGGCTGTGCAGACCAACCCGACGGTCCGGTGGCGGTTGGCCTCCAGTTTCCCCCGGAGTCTGGACACCATCTTCGGGGCGGCGGAAACCCTGTCCAAGCGCATCGAAGCGCTGACCGGCGGTAAATTTCAGATTCGCGTCTATCCGGCGGGTGAGTTGGTCCCCGGTTTTGAAGTATTGGATGCTTCTCAAAAGGGAACCATCCAGGTGGCGCACACAGCCAGTTATTACTTCGTCGGCAAGAACCCGGCCTTGGCTTTCGATTGTGCCGTACCCTTTGGCCTGACTGCCCGGCAGCAAAATGCCTGGCTGTATCATGGCGGGGGCATTGAACTCATACGCGGGCTCCTGAGCGATTTCAACGTCATCAACTTTCCGGGGGGGAATACCGGGACGCAGATGGGCGGTTGGTTTCGGAAGGAGATCAATAGCGCCTCGGATGTGTCCGGCCTGAAGGTCCGTATCCCCGGCCTCGGCGGGCGCGTGATGAGCCGCCTCGGAGCCACCGTGCAAGTCCTGACCGGCGGCGAAATCTATCAAGCGCTGGAACGCGGCGTTGTCGATGCCGCCGAATGGGTCGGGCCGTACGATGATGAAAAGCTCGGCTTCGACAAGGTCGCGCCCTATTACTACTATCCGGGCTGGTGGGAACCGGGGGCCACGCTGTCATTTTACGTCAACCAGGATGCGTGGGACAAGCTGCCCGTGTCGTATCAGCAGGCGTTTGAAGGGGCAGCCTATGAGGCCAATCTGGACATGCTGGCCAACTACGATGCCAAAAACCCGCAAGCCCTCGTCCGGCTACGGGAAAAGGGCGTACAGTTCCGGCCTTTCTCAGATGAGATCATGGCGGCTGCCCAACGAGAATCCCTCGCCCTGATGGAAGAAACGGCTGCCGCCGACGCGGCCTACAACAACGTGTACACCGAGTGGAAAAAAGCCCGTGCTGCCGCCTATCAGTGGTTTGGTCTGGCCGAACGGGCCTATGCCTCCTTCTCTTTCGCCACGTAACCGATGCCTGATCCGCACGCCGAAATCGCGCAGTTGCGCAACCTGGGACCCCGTTCCGCCGTCATGTTGAACGCGGTCGGCATTTATACCCGTGCGGACCTGGAACACATCGGCCCGGTGATGGCCTACCGGATGGTTCAGGATCTGGGCTATGGATCGAGCCTGAATTTGCTGTATGCCATGGCCGGCGCATTGCAGGATGCGCACTGGGCGGACCTATCCCCAGATCAAAAGGCCCGCCTTCGCGAAGCCGTTGCTGCCTCATGACACCGATTTTGCGCACTACAGTGCGCGCTACGAATACCATACGGCTTTGCCGAAACCAAACCACCGCCTTCCCTTTGCGCTCTTCTTCGGCGCGTTGTTTCTCTTCTTCTGGCGCTATGGGTACGGCTATGCTTCCGGAGATCAGGATGAATTGCTGCCTTACCTGTGGCACCTGCTGAACCCGGATATTCTGGCGCAGGACTGGTTTGTCCAAACACAGTCGGGAGCCTTTGGGGTACGCACCTATTTTGTCTGGCTGCTTCGGGGCCTGTGTGTCGTGTTACCGCCGTGGCTGGCCATCCTGGGGCTCTACATCGGCTGCTGGATCGGGATTGCGGCGGGTGTGTACCGGTTGGCCCTGACCCTTGTGCCGGATCGGCTGGCTGCGGCAGGGAGTGTGATCGTGGCCCTGGCCATAACCCACAAGTGGACCCTCGGTAGCAATGATCTGGTCTATGCCATGCTGGTCCCGGAAATGATATCCTGGGTGCTGGCCCTGTTCGCAGTAGTTTGGTTTCTGGAAACACGATGGATGTGGGCAGGCGTGGCGTTGGGTGTAGCGGCATGGTTTCAGGTGTTGGTCGGCTTGCACACAGGGGGCGTGTTGGGGCTTGTGATGCTCTGGATGGCCCTGCGCCAGGTTGAAGGCGTCACCTGGAAACAGGTCCTCCTGTTTGGGCTGATTTTTGTGGGGTGTGCCTTGCCTACGCTCATTCCGCTGGGCCTGCAACAACTCGAAGCCACCCAATTGGTTGCCGAGCCGTCGATCTTCTACATTGTCGGACCATTTCGGAATCCGTTTCACTACATGCTCTCTGGATTCAGCACCGGCACCATGATTCGATTTGCTGTGCTGATGCTCCTGGGGACCGTCGCGTTTTACCGATTGCACCGCTCCGGTGTGGTACAACATGCCGGGATGTTGCTTTGCCTGGTGGTGGTGATGCTGCTGCTTTGCCTGGTGGCGGCCATATCGACCGATGTGTATCCCATACTCTTCCTGGCAAAATTTCAGTTCTTCAAGCTGACGGTTTGGCTCAAGTTGTTGGTCGTCATCTGTCTGTGTGCCGGGGTGGTGCGGTACGGCTTGGCCCGATGGCAGCTCTGGATCGAGCGAGGGATGGACCATACAGCCTTTGCCGCCGTTGTGGCGTTGGCCTGGATCGGGGTGGGCGTCAGTATCTTTTTTCAAATCGGCCGCCCTGCCGAGCGGGTCTCCTCCTTCGTCCATGCCCAAACTGACCTCGGGCGGATCGAACAGTGGATTCGGCACGAAACCTCCCGCGATGCTGTATTTGCCATCCCACCCTCCATCAGTTCATTCCGTACGAACACCCATCGGGCCATCGTGGTCAACTATGCCGCTTATCCGTACCGCGACCATGACATGCAGGCATGGTACCGCCGCCTTATCACGATTGCGCCCATTGAACCGCCACCGCTGGGGCTCGGCCTCAAGCCGATGCTGGATGCTGCCTTCCACATGCAAAGTGCTGAAGACTGGCAGCAGGTCAAGGTGCTGTATCAGATTACACATCTATTGGTAAATGAGCGCGCCCGCCCGGAGCCGTTGCCGTTTGAACGTTTGCACACGCAAGGGCCGTGGGTGGTCTACCGGATACCGGAGGCCGAGCCATGAATCGGTTTACACGCCACATGGCCCGCATCTCCGGCCGGGAAGGGTTTGTGCCGGATGTACTCACGTTGCTTTCAGGCACAACCGTCGCGCTCGGCCTCGCCTACCTCGCCCGGCCCATTCTGACACGGCTTTTTACCCCTGCCGAGTTTGGTATTCTGGGGTTCTTTGTGGCGCTGGTGGCTGTGCTCTCGGCAGCCGCGGCGTGGCGCTATGAAGACGCATTGGTTTTACCCGAGGATGAAAAGGAGGGGGCCAGTCTGCTGGCTTTGTGTCTATGGCTGGTGGTTGTAACGACCCTCGTCAGTTTCGTTTTTGTGGGAGGGCGGTATACCATCGCAGGATGGTTTGATAAACCGGAAGTTGCACCCTACCTGGCCTGGGTTCCGCTGGGGGTGTTTGCCAGTGGTATGATTCGCGTGACCAAGGCCTGGCTCACACGAGGGAAGCGGTTCGCGTCCGTTTCGGTGGGTGAGGTGACGCACAATGCCGTGCGCGTACCTGTCCAACTCGGGGCCGGGTGGATGCAATGGGGCGCAGGTGGACTGATCGGCGGACTGCTGGCCGGACAGATGGCATCGGCGGGTGTGTTGTTCATGAACGTGCTGCAAAAATCGGGGGCCCTGGTGTGGGCCGGGATGAACGGGATGCAGATGCGTCGTATGGCCCGGCGGTATCAGGAATTTGCGACTTATGGGATGCCCTCTTCCCTGATGAACATTGCCTCGGTCCGCTTGCCGGAATTGATGTTGCTTTTCTTTTTTGATCCGCAGGTGATTGGATGGTATGCGCAGGCCTATGGGGTGTTGGGCATTCCGATTTCACTGGTGGGGGTTTCTGTAGCGCGGGTATTTTTCGTCAATGCCGCCGAGGCGCACCGCGCCGGTAGGTTACAGCCCTTGACGATGAAGGTCTACCGCCAATTGGCGATGCTTGGCCTGTTCCCGGCCCTGGCACTCACGGTTTCGGGGCCGGATGTGTTTGAATTTGTGCTGGGGCCGCTGTGGCGGCAGGCCGGGGTATATGTTCAATATTTATCGGCGTGGCTATTTTTTGTACTGGTGTCCTCGCCCCTTTCGCGGTTGTTCGACGTATTGGAAAAACAACGCGAGAACTTTTTCTTTAACATCGCCCTGTTTGTAACCCGTGCCGCTTCCCTGCTGATCGGCGGATGGCAAGGAGATGCCGTGTTGGCCATTGCCCTGTTTGGCATTTCCGGAGCCGTGTTGTGGTTGTTGCATACCCTCTGGATGCTTCGGTTCGGCGGAGTATCCCTGCGCGACGGGTTTGCCGTCTTGTTTCGGTATGCTGCCTATGCCGTGTTGCCGCTGGCGATGCTGGTCTGGGTCCAGTACCTGGGCCCCCATCCCGGCTGGATATGTGCAGCCGTGGTGGGGTGTGCTCTTGTTTATTACGGCCTGGTCTTCTGGAAAGAAGGCGGCTGGATTCGACCGCGTACAACAGCATGAGCTTCCATCTTCATCTGGTTCGATCTGCTGGCCGTGCGTGGTACCAGCACGGGTTTGCCGCCGCGAAAGGTTTTGCGTTTCGGGGTGATGTGCTGCTCCAGGGATCGGCGCTGGCAGAGGCCGTAGATCAAGCTGCTGAATCCCTGCCCTCATGGGTTGAGGGCGTCACAGGTGAATTTGCGGTCATTTGGAGCGATCCGGAGACCAGCCGCACCCACGCTGCTGTGGATCGGCTTCGCAGCAGCCCGCTGTTTTATGGTGATGGGTGTCTGAGTGATGATGCGTATTGGATCGCGGAAAAGACCAGCGGAAAGCCGGGAGACTTGGTTGCGAATGCAGCCTTTCTCTTGCAAGGCCAGGTGATGGGATCGGCTACGTTGGTGAATACCGTACAACAGGTACAGGCCGGTGAAGTGGTTTCATTCAGGGATGGGCAATGGACGGCCAGGCGGTATTTCCGGTACGGAGATACGCACCCAATTGAGGGCTCGGATGCAATTGAAACCGGAATTGCCGTCTTTGAGGATGCATTCAAAAGGATGTTGGTTTCGGTTGAGGATCGGCCCCTGGTGGTGCCGTTGAGTGGCGGATTGGATTCTCGGCTGGTCGCGTTCATGTTGGCACGTTTGGGACGGACGGATACCGTGTGTTTCAGCTATGGGCGGCGCAGCGGGTTTGAGGCACAGACCAGCAAACATGTAGCCGAGGCGCTGGGGTTGCGCTGGGCATTTGTGCCCTACACCAACCGGCAATGGCATCACTGGTATTATACGCCCGGTTATCAGCAGTATCGAGAAGAAGCCTCGCAATTGGCAGCCATTGAACATGAACAGGACTGGCCTGCTGTGTATGAACTCAAGCAGCAAGGGGTGTTGCCCGAGGGGGCGGTCTTTGTGCCAGGGCATTCGGGGGATTTTGTAGCCGGTAGTCATCTCCCTCCAGCCGTGTTTCGTTCAGGAGCCGCTTTGGACCCGGCCGATTGGATCTGGCACAAGTACTTTCGGTTATTTCCGCAGGCGCATATCCAGGCCGAAGTTCGGGCGCAGATTCTGGATGCAATCCGCACGGTTTGGGATGGGCGAACCCCGTCCGATGCCGTGGAAGCGGCGCAGATGTTTGAGCAGTATGGCTGGCAGGAGCGCCAGGCCAAAATGATCGTCAACAGCGTACGGGCCTATGAACACCACGGCTTCGATTGGCGCGTGCCGCTCTGGGATACTGCCGTTATGAACTTCTGGCCGCAACGCCCGCTGGCGGATCGGCAAAGGAAACACCTTTATCTGGCGATCCTGAAGAAGCTGATGGGGCCGATGTATGAGATTTCGTTCATCCCGCCTCCCGTCTCCGGCCTCCGTGAAAAATTTCGCCGGGTGCGCGACCTGGATTACCGCCGCTACGGCATGTATCTCGGCCCAGTGCCCTGGCGCACTGCATTTAACCAACGCATCAAGGATTGGCCGACGCATGATAATTTATTTATGAAAAACCTGGTCCAGAACTTAAAAAATTATCCACTTCAAGTGTTGCCCTTAAACGCATTGACGGCCTGGAAGCAATGGGGAGAAGTCATGGACGGCATTAGATAAATAAAATTATGAAAACGCTTTCATTTCAAGGGTTCAATTGCTTATATTAGCGACGCAACGTCCTAAGACGGCCAAGGACGGCAAGTGTGCTGATGATTTTCAAGCACCGTTTTGTGCCCGACCCAGTCGGGATCCCTTCCACGTAAAAGGTCGTTATTGTCTGAGCCCTGAATCCCACCTCAGCAAGAAGAGACAGGCCCCACAGTTGTGGGGTCTGCCGTTTTAAACGGGTTTGGTACGTTATTTCCGGCCAGTCGAAACCCGGTCCAACGAGGATATGACGATCTGGCCTTCGGTTTTTCCTTCATTTTCCAGATTCTCTGACAGGCTGACGTACATTTGGGGCGTGGTATGCTTTTCGTATTCTAGGGCATCAAATGGTAACGTCCGACCATCTTATTGTGGATCTGCCGTTACGGCATTCTTCAGACCGAGACATCAGTTGCACGTTTTATTGAGGCTTACATTATGAACCTGAACAAATTTACCATCAAGGCACAGGAGGCGGTGCAGGTTGCGGCCCAGTTGGCTGCATCCAGAGGGCATCAGGGGTTAGAGTCGGGCCATGTGCTTACAGCCCTATTGCAAGACCCCAACAGCGTGGTGCGCTCCCTGTTCCAGAAGCTGGGGGCCAATGCCATGCTGCTCGAAACCAAAGCCCAGGAAGCCCTTGACCGGCTCCCCGTGGTTTCGGGGGCGAGCATCAGTGGGCAGTATGTGGGGCAAGACCTCAACAAGGTTTTTGACCGTGCCCTCGCCGAAGCCGAGCTCCTGGGCGATGAGTACGTCTCCAGCGAACATTTGCTCATCGGCCTGGCTGAAGCCAAAGACCCCATTGGCCGCGCCCTGCAGGATCAGGGGGTAACCAAGGAGGCCGTGCTGAATGTGCTCAAAGATGTACGGGGAAGCCAGCGCGTGACCGACCAGCACGCCGAGAGCCGGTATGAATCCCTCAAACGCTTCACCCGAGACCTGAACGACCTCGCCCGAAAAGGTAAAATTGACCCCGTCATCGGGCGTGATGAGGAAATTCGTCGGGTGCTGCAAATTCTGTCCCGCCGTACCAAAAACAATCCGGTTTTGGTTGGTGAACCCGGCGTCGGGAAAACCGCCATCGCTGAGGGCCTTGCCATCCGCATCGTACAGGGGGATGTGCCCGAAAACCTCAAGGACCGGCGCGTTGTGGCATTGGACATGGGGTCATTGATTGCCGGGGCCAAGTACCGAGGTGAATTCGAGGATCGTCTGAAAGCCGTCGTGAAGGAAGTGGCTGAGTCTGACGGACAGATCCTCATGTTCATTGACGAGATGCACACGCTCGTCGGGGCCGGGGCGGCTGAGGGGGCGATGGATGCGGCCAACATTCTGAAGCCCGCCCTCGCACGCGGCGAACTCCGCGCCATTGGTGCCACTACGATCAAGGAGTATCGCAAGTACATCGAAAAAGACAAAGCGCTGGAACGTCGGTTCCAGATGGTTTTTGTGGATGAGCCTTCGGTGGACGATACCATCTCCATCTTGCGTGGCATCAAAGAGCGGTATGAAGTACACCACGGCATTCGCATTACCGATGCGGCCATCGTTTCGGCTGCTGAGTTGAGCCATCGGTATATCACCGACCGGTTTCTCCCAGACAAGGCCATTGACCTGATTGATGAGTCGGCGGCCCGGTTGCGTATTGAAATCGCCTCCATGCCGGAAGCGTTGGACCAACTCGAACGGCAGATCCGGCAACTAGAGATTGAGCGTGAAGCCATCAAGCGGGAAGACGACCAGGGCAAACTTGGCGGGATCGAGGAGCAACTGGCCAATCTGAACGAAGAAAAAACCCGTTTGCACACGCAGTGGACCAAGGAAAAGGAGCTGATCCAGCAGATTCAGCAATCGAAAGAAGACATCGAAAATCTGCGGTTCCAGGCCGAAACGCTGGAACGCCAGGGTGACCTCGGCAAGGTAGCCGAAATCCGTTACGGCCAGATTCCTGAACTGGAACAGCGGTTGGAACGGGTCAATGGTGAACTGGAAAAGGTGCAGGAACACGGGGCGATGCTCAAGGAAGAAGTGGATGCCGAGGACATCGCCGAGATCGTCTCCCGGTGGACCGGCGTTCCGGTATCCCGGATGCTCGAAAGCGAACGCGCCAAACTGCTGCGGATGGAAGAAGAGCTGACGCAGCGCGTGGTCGGGCAGCCCGAAGCCGTGCAGGTGGTCTCCGATGCCGTACGCCGGGGCCGTGCCGGTTTGCAGGATGCCAACCGGCCCATCGGCTCGTTCATCTTCCTGGGCACAACCGGCGTTGGCAAGACCGAACTGGGCAAAGCCCTGGCTGAATTCCTGTTCAATGATGAGCAGGCCATGGTCCGCATTGATATGAGTGAGTACCAGGAACGGCACACTGTGAGCCGGCTGGTAGGCGCACCGCCCGGCTACGTCGGCTATGATGAAGGCGGGCAGTTGACCGAAGCGGTTCGCCGCCGCCCGTATGCCGTGGTGCTGCTGGACGAAATCGAAAAGGCCCACCCTGAGGTGTTCAACATCTTGCTGCAAGTCCTGGATGATGGTCGGCTGACGGACAACAAAGGCCGTGTGGCAGATTTCAAGAACACCATCATCATCATGACGAGCAACATGGGTTCAGACGTAATCCAGAGCCGCATGGAGGCCCTGGACGGCGAACTCACCGAACCGGCCGAGGTCAAGTTGCGGGAGGATCTGCTCACCCTTCTCAAGTCTCGCCTCCGTCCGGAATTCCTGAACCGGATTGACGAGACGGTGATCTTCCAGCCCCTTGGGCGTAGCGAGATCCGGCAGATCGTCGAGATTCAGTTTGCACGCATACAGACGCTGGCCCAAAACAGCCACAACCTGAACCTGTTGCTCACAGACAAAGCCAAGGATTGGCTGGCCGACAAAGGGTTCGACCCGGTTTTCGGGGCGCGGCCCCTGAAGCGGGTGCTCCAGCGCGAGATTGCCAACAAGCTGGCGCAGGAAATCCTCTCCGGCTGGGTCCAGGATGGCGAGACCATCGAAATCGGTCTCGCCGAAGGACAAGATGGCCTCGTGTTCGTTACCGTCCCGCAACTGGAAACGGTGGAGGCCTGACCTTTGCCGAGCCATGTGAAACCAAAGCCCGGTGGGGATGTCGCATCCGGCATTACTGGATCAGCGTCAGGAGGCCGGAGGCGGTACCGCGTGGGGTGGTGAGGCGGTAGAAATAGGTGCCACCCGTGAGGCCATCGGCTTCCAGGTGAACGTGTTGGATCACGCCTGCCGGAGCAATGCCGTCATAGATCCGGGCCACCTTTCGGCCTAAGGCATCGAACAGGTCCAGTTGTACTGGTAGATCGGCTTCCGTGACGAAGGGAATGGTGACGGATACGCGGAACGGATTGGGGTACGCCGTTTCCAGCATAAAGTCTAGCGGGATGTCCGTATTGACCTCTACGACGCGGCTGTAGGAGAACGTCCCGTCGAAGTCAATTTGTTTGATGCGCACAAAATTATTACCGGGTACAAGTGCATCCAGGTCGTAGGTATAGGTTTGTTGCTCGGTGGTGGTACCCGCCCCTTCTACATGCCCCCGTTGAATGAAGTTGGTGCCGTCGGTGCTGATTTCAACATCAAAGCCCGCATTGTTGATTTCAGAGGCCGTGGTCCATTGCAGCCGAATCGTAGATCCCAGTGCGGTGGCGGTAAACCGGGTCAGCTCAACCGGGAGGGCATCCGGCCCGATGAGTTGCAGCGCAAAATCGGTCACGGGGTTGCCGGTGCGCCAGCTTGGGTTCGGGTAGAAGACGGAAAAGACCGCATTGAAGAGGCCATAGACCGGGTCCGGGTGGCCGGTTTCCCAGGTGAAGGTATCCGGACTTTCGGTCGTGTTGTTGAAGACCTCCACCCAGTAGCGGCCCGGCGTCAGGGTAATCGGACTCGTGAGGGTGAGCGTGAACATGTGCTCGTCCATCGCGAAGAGGTTCAGGCCGGTATCGACGCGTTCATGCGGGACGTCCGTTTCGGTCGAGAGGAGTTCGCCCGGTTCGCCATTGTTGTCACTTCGGAAGGTGACGGTGAAGGTATCTTTTTCGGGAATGGTATTGTTGGGTGCGTACACGCCCCAGACCACAACCTGGGCGATGGCATTGGGCGTATCGAGGATAAAGTTCTCGGCAACCACCTGTTGGAGGGAGGTCGGTTGGCAGGCACCACAGTCGAGGTCCGAGAAGATGCCACTCACCTGATTCGGGGGTTGATCCAACCAGATGGTACCGCGTTTTTCAGGGTTGATCAGCCGGGTACCGGTGATGCCGGAGGTGAGATCCAGATCGGCGAGGGAGGCGGCCTGTTGCGCATGCAGCGGAGCCATGCTTGCAACTACCAGCACGGTACATACTGCAACGCGTAAGCCCGAGTACGTCATCATGTACATGGTTCAGGGTGGGCAAGATCGCCCGCACTCCTCAAGACCGCCGACCTTGAATGCATAAGGGTACCAAAATCAGATTCCAATGTCAATGCTAAAGGAGTGCGGGATGCGACGTTCTGGTTATTTGGGTGGATTCGGTAAAACTAAGGCCTCTCGTAGGACCTGGGCGGGGTGCAGGGGCAGGCGGCCGGCGCCGTGTTCGATTTGATGCCGGCAACTGAAGCCTGCCGCAACGATCACCGTATCGGCCTCGGCCGCACGAACAGCCGGGAGCAACCGGCGCTCAGCCATTTGCATCGACAGATCATAGTGTTCTTTTTCATAGCCGAACGAGCCGGCCATGCCGCAACAGCTTGAATCGACTTCTTCCAGGGTATACTGCGGAGGGAGTGTAAGGCTCTGCTTGCTCGGGCCGGTGCCGACCAGGGCTTTTTGATGACAATGGCCGTGCAACAGCAGGTGCCGGGCGGTATCGGTAAAGGTCAGGTTGAGGGTGCCTGCCTCGGCTTCTCGGGCCAGGAATTCTTCGAGCATCATCGACTGCGCCGCGACCTGTTCTACACGTATATCGCCGGGGAGCAAGCTGTGGTATTCGTCACGGAAGGATAACAGACAACTCGGCTCCAGGCCCACAATCGGGATGCCCTGTTTAGCGAAGAGCGCCAAGCGCACCACGGTATCCAGCGCTGCTGCACGGGCTTCATCAAACAGGCCCTTCGACATCATGGGGCGGCCACAGCAGCCATGTCCAGGCAGGACCACCTCGTAACCCGCAGCCTCCAGCAGCTCCGTGGCCGCAATGGACACTTCCGGGGTATTGTACGTGTTAAAGGTATCATTGAACAGCACAACCTGTTTGCCGGTCTTTGGGGTCTTATGCTTTTTGAACCAGGTGGTAAACGGCTGTCGGGCGAAGGTAGGCAGGGGGCGCATGGGCGTGATGCCCAGGGTTTTTTCCAGCAGTGCCCGCATGGGACGGCTATTCAGACTCCGGTTAACGAGGGGCGCAAGTGCCCCGCTGCTTAGGCGGCTTTGCCGGGCCACTTGTCCGAAGGTGCGCGCCCGGAGCGGTGCCCCATTGGCCTTGTGGTACTGCGCCAGGTATTCAAATTTGATTTTTGCCATATCCACCGAAGACGGACATTCAGCTTTGCAAGCCTTACATGCAATGCACAGGTCCATGGCTTCATACAGCCGGGATCCCGTGAACGCCCCGTCCGGCAACGCACCCGAAAGGGCTGCCCGGAGCAAGTTGGCACGGCCTCGGGTGCTGTGTTCTTCCTCGCGGGTGGCCATGAAGCTCGGGCACATGGTGCCGGTGGTTCGTTTTCGGCAGATGCCCGCCCCATTACACATCTCGACTGCACGGTCGAAGCCCTGGTCTTTGCTGAAATCCAGGTGCAGTTCCAGCGGCACCACCTGGTAATTTGGACCGTAGCGGAGGTTTTCCGTCATGGGGCCTGCATTGACTACGGCACCGGGGTTGAGGATGCCCTGGGGGTCAAAGGTGTGTTTGGTCTGTTGGTAGAGTCGGTAGAGTTCCGGGCCGAAGAATTGTGCATTGGCCCAGGAGCGGGCGCGGCCATCGCCGTGTTCGCTGGAGAGCGAGCCGCCGTAGCCTTTGAGCAGGTCCACAGCGAACGATATAATCTCCGGCAGGTGGCGGATTTCCTCAGCGGCTTTGGTGTTGATGAGTGGGCGGATGTGCAGGCATCCGGCGCTGGCGTGGGCATAATAGGCTACACGGATGTTTCGGTCCGTGCAATAATTTTCGATCTTTGTGACGTACTCGGCCAGGTGTTCAACCGGCACGGCAGCATCCTCTATAAAGGGGATTGGCTTGTGGTCTCCCTTGATGCTCATCAAAAGCCCGAGGCCCACCTTGCGGACCGTCCATACGTTGCTTTGCTGTTGGGGATCGAAGGCCGCAACCACGGCACCTGTGCCAACCCCTTGTTGCTTGAGGTGGGCCTTCAGTCGATCAATTTTGGTGCGAAGTTCGGCTTGAGAGGTGCCGTAAAACTCGGTGATGAGGAGGCAGTTGGGATCCCCCTCAATGAAGGTGTCCAGCAAGCGGGCATATTGGGGCACACCCCGGCAAAGCGATAATCCCAGATGGTCCAAAAGTTCAACAGCGGAGGGTCCGACCTCCAGTACGACGGACACAGCGGTCAGGGCCTTGAACAAGTCATCGAAATGGATGACGGCCAAGGCGGTGCGTTGGGGTACCGGCACCAGATTAAGCGTCACGTCTGTCATCACCGCAAAGCCGCCTTCCGCACCGCAAACCAGGTCCGCGAGGTTAAACCGGGGAGGGCGTGGGGTGTGGAACGTGCAGCCGTCCACCAACCGGTCCAGGTTGTAGCCGCCACAGCGCCGCCAATGCCGAGGAGTGGCCGTGCGGATACGCTCCTGGTGGGCCGGGTTTTGCACCAGTTGGACCAGGTTCCGGTAGAGCATTCCTTCGAAGTTGGTGAGGTTTTGTTTTTGGGCCAACTGGTCGGCATTCAGCGATTCGAAGGTGGCCGTGGAGCCGTCGCTGAGGATGACGTTGGTGGCCTGGACATGGTCGGCGGTCATGCCGTAGACGATGGAGTGGCTGCCGGTGGAGTTGTTGGACACGATGCCACCCATCGCCGCCCGGTTGCTGCTGGCCGGGTCCGGCCCGAACTGTAGCCCGTGGGGCCGGAGGTACAGGTTGAGTTCATCCAGTACCAGCCCCGGCTGAACCCGGACCCATTTGTCATCTGTGTTGAACTCCAGCACTGCATTCAGGTGCCGGGTCATGTCAATGACCAGCGCTTCGTTGACCGCCTGTCCGGCCAGACTGCTGCCGCCCGTGCGCGGTAAAACGGGTACCCCATGTTTGGCCGCTAACTCGACGGCAGCATGCACATCCTCGGTGGTTTTCGGAAGCAACACCCCGTATGGCATCTGCCGGTAAATGCTGGCGTCGGTGCTGTAAAGGGTGCGGTTGTAGATATCGGTCCGTAGATCACCCGTGATGCGGGGCCGAAGTTCAGCAAAAAAATCGTCGAGTTGCATATCCAGTATGCCGGTCAGGAGAGGCCAGCGTCAGGGTTTGAAAGCCGAAGTCGTGCGCCGGTAGGCCGGGGTTTCGAGGCATCGGATTAGCGGGATAGGGTGGCTTGCAGGGCGTGCAGGAGGCGATGTACGTTATCGGGTCGGCTGTTGTAGCCCATCAGGCCCACACGCCAGACTTGACCGGCCAACTGACCCAGGCCCCCGGCAATTTCGATGTTGTGTTCGAGCAACAACTGCCGCGCGACGGCTTTGGCATCCACGCCCTCTGGTACGCGCACGGTCGTGAGGCTGGGCAGGCGGATTTCACGGTCGACGTGGCAGGAAAGGCCCATCGCTTCCAGTCCGTCCCAAAACAGTTCTGCCGTGGTCTGATGCCGTGCCCATCGGGCTTCGAGGCCTTCCTCGGCCGCCAGCCGAAGCGCCTCGCGGAAGGCATAGTTCATGTTAATGGGGGCCGTGTGGTGATACGTTCTTGCACTCCCCCAGTACTTCCCGACCAGCGACAGGTCCAGGTACCAGTTGGCGACGGGTGTCTTGCGCCGTTGCAGTTTTTCGACAGCCCGGGGTCCCAGGGTCAATGGTCCGAGGCCAGGGGGGCAACCCAGGCACTTTTGGGTACCACTGTAAGCCATGTCTACCCCCCATTCGTCCAGGAAAAGCGGTACCCCACCGAGACTGGTGACGGTATCAATCAAGAGCAGGCAGTCGTGTGCCCGGCACAGGTCCGCTACGCCATCCAGCGGTTGCCGCGCCCCGGTTGAGGTCTCGGCATGGACGAGGGTCAGGATCGCCGGGCGGTGGGTTTCAAGGCCGATGCGGAGTTCATCCAGGTCGAAGGCCTGGCCCCAGGGTTTTTCCATCCGGCGTACGTCACCTCCGTAACGGCCCGCCATATCCACCAAGCGCTCACCGAAGTAGCCGTTGCATCCGACCAACACCACATCGCCGGGTTCGACCGTGTTGGCCAGGGTAGCCTCCATCGCCGCGCTACCGGTACCGCTCACGGGAATGGTCAGGGTATTGTCGGTCTGCCAGGTATAGCGGAGCAGGGATTGTACCTCGTTCATCAAGGCGATGAAGGTGGGATCCAGGTGGCCAACTTGGTGGGTACCGAGGGCTTGGAGCACGCGGGGATGGGCATTGGACGGGCCAGGGCCAAGCAAGAGCCGGGGCGGCATGTCCAGCTGGGCCGTCTGAAGGCGGTGGGTTTCATTAACTTGAGGCATAAGGGGGGACGTTCTACGTGTGGTGTTACAGCCTGCCCCGTGTGATTGCGAAGGGGCGACGTGACAGAACTCAATACCCCGCCTAAAATGCGGCATCCTTACGCAATACGCAATACGTTTTATTGCAAGGTCAGGGTGAGGGTGCCGACGGGGACAACGGTGCCGCTGACTTCAAACGGGGATATTTCAATGCGGGCGATGGGCTCCGGGGGTTGCGTATCGTCGTTTGGGGCGGTGTAGGTGGTGCCGCTGTCGGTGCCGGAATCGTAAGCGTAGAGGGTCACGGCTTTTTGGGTTACCCATGCTCCCTGTTCAAACAGGTTCAGGCCGGTGGTGCCTACGAACCAGTCGGGGCTGGGGGCAATCATCGAGACCAGCGTAACGAGGGGGAAGTTGGTATCTACGTCCAGGGTGCGCGGTGTCATGGTCCCCGGGGAAGGGTTGACGTTGCTGGCGAGGATGTAGTTGCAGGCCGTACCGACGTCAATGGCCCGGTTGATCACAGCCTGCAAGGTATCACGCCGGCCCATTTCGGCCATGCGTTCGATGCCTTCGGAGGCCAGGCTGTCTACGTCCCAGAAGGAAACCGCCGCGTTGTGTGTACCGCCGAAAAGGGCGGAGAAATGGGCACTGGCAGGAAAATCGGTTGGGTGCGTTGTTGCACTCCACGTGGCCACAAACTCGACCAGATAGGTGGCCGAACTCGGGTTATCGAAATCCAGCGTCCCAGCGGCATCCGTCAGGACCCAGTAGCCGCGTCCGGGCTCTAGTGCCGTCGCTGGGGTGAAAAGGCCGTCGGTAAAGTCGAAGTAGGAAGACAAGACCGTGCTGCCCGTAACCATCACATCATCCGGCAACACACTCATTTGCATTGGCCCGACGAGGTTCCAGCCGGACGCCACCGTCGCTGAGGTAGACGATGGTGCGGTACCCGTAAGCGTATAGGTGGAATCAACCTGAAACAAGGCCCAGTAGCCCTGTCCCGGTTCCAGCATGGCGACGGCGCTGTAGCCAGTCCCCGGTGTGTATCCGAAAACGTCTCCGATGACGTTGGTCCCGAACAGGCCGGTCGGGGTCATGTCTGCCTGTTGACAAGGGATGGAAATCAGGTTCCACCCGGCAGTAACGTCAACTGTTGCAGCGCATACCGGTGTGATGCCGCCTACATCGCAGGTCGCCCTGTGTATATCCGTGGACATGGGGGGAGAAGCAACACCCGATTGATTATCGGGCAGGGCCACACCCAAGCAGCATAAAATCAGGAGGATAACGCTGAGTTGCCGAACCTGCATGGGAGTCTGTAAGGATGAAAGGGAACGATTTTGGCGATATAACGCCGATGAAGCGGGTCCGGTTCGGATGCCGGAACAGGGCGTGTTGTTCGTTGTACGCTCGCGAAGGCCCAGGTGTGTGTCCACAATGTGGCTTGAAACCTGTGGCCGCGAGCGTACCATCATGATGAGGCAAATTATACATATCGTTTTCTGTGGATTTCTGAGTGTCGTCACACTCCAGGCCCAACCGGCCTCGGTCCTCGAAGACTCCGTGTTTCTCGCCAAGGCCGAGCGGGGGTTGAAGCACCTCTACAACATGGAGTATGATGCGGCACAGGCTACATTTGATCAACTTCAGGCCCAGCGTCCGGGGCATCCCGTCGGGCCGTTTCTGGATGCGCTGAATGTGTGGTGGAAAATCCTGGTCGATTTACAGAATGAGGCGTACGACAAATCCTTCTTCCGGGCCATGGACGAGACCGTCAAACGCGCCGACCGCTTACTCAAGCAAGACCCCCAGAACATCGACGCGCTGTTTTTCAAGGGGCTGGCCCTGAGTTTCAAAAGCCGGCTCCACGCCAACCGGAGCCACTGGATTCGCTCAGCCAAGGATGGGAAAGCTGCACTCGATTTTGTAATTCGCCTCGCCGAAACCGATGCCGAAAACGACGACTTTTACTTCGGCTGGGGCGTCTACGATTATTACGCCGACGTGATGGCCGAGCGCCGGAAAATCGTCAAATTCTTTTCCTGGTTTTTTCCCAATGGCGACAAGGAGCGGGGCCTGAATGAACTCCACCGCACCTTCCGCAATGGCCGCTTCCTCCGGGCCGAGGCGGCATACTTTCTGTTTCAGATCTATTATTTCTACGAACGGGATTTTGCCAAGAGCGTGGAATACATCACCTGGCTGCGCGTGACCTATCCCCGCAATGCCTACTTTCACACCCTGGAAGGTCGCATGTATGCTCGTTGGGGGCGGTGGGACCGCGTTAGCTCCATCTTCAAAGATATCCTCGCCCGGTACCAAGCAGGCCAAACGGGCTACAGCGACGGCCTCGCTGAACAAGCGCTGTACTACCTGGCCCGAACCGAAATGGGGTATGGCCGGTATGACGCAACCATCCCCTATTTGAAACACCTCGAAGAACTCTCCGCCCGGCTGGACAAAGACACCCCCTATCGGGTACTCGGTCGTTTGCGGCAGGGTATGGTGCTGGACGTACTGGGCCACCGTTCTGGGGCCGTCATGCGCTACAACCAGGTGCTCAATATGAAAGATTGGAGTGGATCGAGAGACCGCGCCAAACGGTATCTGGAGCACCCCTACGGCCAGCCCCGGCGTTAAAATAGGTTGTTGCGTGGTTCACGCAACACGCAACACGTATCACTTATGATCTTCCGCTATAGTGAATGGGACCCCAAGCGCCACGGCGTGGAAAAGAGCACGTTTGAACAACTCCTGGATGTGTTCCAACAACTGCTCAACTATACCGCCGGGGATGCGGGTGAGGCGCTGCGCTGGCTCACGCAACTCGACGAACAGTACGGCCTCACCGATGCGCAGATGGGTATCGGGGACTTCATTGAGGAACTCAAAAACCGGGGATACCTGGAGCAGGATATCGACGGCGTGATGCAGATCACGGCCCGGACTGAACGTACCCTTCGGCAACGCTCGCTCGAAGAGATCTTCCGCCAACTTAGGAAGGGCAACCAGGGCAATCACAAGACCAACTTTGCTGGGGCCGGCGATGAACGCATGCCCGAAACCCGCCCCTGGAGTTTTGGGGATGACATCCACAACCTCGATGTTACCGGCACCCTGTCCAATGCCTTCCGCCGGGGCGGGATCTCCGACTTTAACCTGGCCGAAGACGACTTTCAGGTCTACGAGACGGATCATCGCTCAAGTATGGCAACCGTCTTGATGATCGACCTTTCGCATTCGATGGTGCTGTACGGGGAAGACCGCATCACCCCGGCCCGCCGCACCGCAATGGCCCTGTCGGAACTCATCATGACGCGCTACCCGAAGGATACGTTGGACATCGTGGCCTTTGGCAACGAGGCCTGGGAGGTGAGTGTCAAGGATTTACCCTATCTGCAGGTTGGACCTTTCCATACCAATACCCGGGCCGGCCTGCAACGGGCGCGGACCATTTTGCACCGTCGGAAGAACCGCAACAAGCAGATCTTTATGATCACCGACGGCAAACCGAGCGCCCAGTTTGAAGCCAACGGGCGGCTCTACAAAAACGCCTTCGGCCTGGACCGGCGCATTGTAAACAAGGTGCTCGACGAAGCCGTCGTGTGCCGCCGCGAGGGCATCACCATCACCACCTTCATGATTGCCTCAGACCCGTATCTCCAGAACTTCGTGCGCCAACTCACGGCCGCCAATCAGGGCCGGGCATATTTTGCCGGACTGGACAAACTCGGAAGCTTTATCTTTGAGGACTACGTGCGCAACCGCCGTAAAAACGTCCGGTAACAAACAGTTTCTCAGGCTTCGGCCGATCAGGATTATATGCTCTGTCCCTTTTATCTGGATCACGTCAGATTCCAGCAGGTCAAGTCGGAAAACGCCCTGACTACGCTTAATACGATAGCAATCCTCAGTAGGAACAAGATTTAGTATTTATGTTATAACATTTGTAATACAATCATAAATCAATACCTGTTATGGCTGATACGCTAAAAGTACGCAAAGTGGGCAATTCATTAGGACTCATTCTGTCGCAATCTGTGACCGAATTGTTGATGGTGAAGGAAGGGGATCAACTGTATATCACTAAAACCCGGGACGGTATCAAGCTAACACCCTACGATCCAGAGTTTGCCGAGGCTGTTGAAGATGCCCGGCAGTTTATGCGTACCCATAGAAATGCGTTTAAGAAATTGGCCGAATGAGAAAATCGATCAAATGGTTGAGTCTTGAGTTGGTCATGACACTGCACGACGAATCCCTGGTGCACTTTGGTGGCTCGGCAGGTGTGCGGGATCAGGGCCTTTTGGAAAGTGCCCTCGGACGTCCGCAAAACCTGTATGCTTATCAGGAAGAATCAACGATCTATGAACTGGCCACAGCCTACTGCGCCGGTATCGTACGCAATCATCCCTTTGTAGATGGTAACAAACGTGCCGGGTTACTTGCAGCACGGGCATTCTTGTTCTTAAACGGGTACCACTTCAACCCTGATGAACTCGAAACCGTCCAGATGATTGAGGGACTGGCCGGTCGGTTGGTAAGCGAAGAGGCATTGACCAAGTGGTTTGAAGCCAATAGTGCGCCTCGGGATGTCTCTGACTCAGACGGGTGACCCTGTGATCACGCCACGCAAAAGTCTGGGGCAGAACTTTCTGCGAGACCCCAACACGATCCGGAAGATCGTAGCAGCCGCTGGTGCACCGGCAGGCGCATCGGTGGTTGAAATCGGCCCCGGCCTGGGGGCACTCACGGGGCCTTTGTTGGCCCGCTATCCGGATCTGATTGCCCTCGAAGTAGACGAGCGGGCGGTTGCGCATCTGAAGACGGCCCTCCCTGATCTCGATGTACGCCACGCCGATGTGCTGGAAACAGACTGGGCGGCCCTTGCAGCTGAAAAAGCCGGACCGCTGTACGTGGTGGGCAACCTGCCGTATTACATCACCAGTCAGATCCTGTTCGGGCTGCTGGACGGGCATGTCCATATCCGGCGGGCGGTTGTCATGATGCAACGCGAAGTGGCGGAGCGACTGGTGGCTGTACCCCGGACCAAAGCCTACGGCATCCTGAGCGTGATGACGCAACTGTTCGCCGAACCTCAACTGCTGTTTCGGGTGTCTCGCCATGTTTTCTATCCCAAGCCCGATGTGAACAGTGCCGTTGTTGGACTCACGCTCAAACCGCATCTCGACTTGCCCGATGGGTTGGATGTAGAAACCCTGCGTCGGCTGGTGCGGATGGCGTTTAACCAGCGGCGTAAAACCTTGCGCAACAGCCTCCGGCGATGGACCATCGAAACCGGACATTCGGTGCCCGACTCCTGGGCTGGATGCCGTGCCGAAGAACTGACGCCGCCAGCATTCATTGCACTGGCTGAATCCATGACCGGGTGAAACCGACCTTGCCGTTTGAGAGTTAAGGCGACCGGGGCTTAGATTATAGTTGTTCCCCCTACGCCTTTCTTGAAGATCCACCCCGCAACCCCCGGTCGCAGTGTCATGAATCTGCCTCTCAAAGAGGACCTCGACAGTCGTTCACATCTTACTGAAGTTGATGCCGATCTGGTTGAGGACATTAGTACCCTCATAGAGGATGGAGAACAAGGCTCCATTTTGAACATTGTGGCCGATCTCTATCCGGCCGACCTCGCCCTGTTGCTTACGCACCTGGCCTTTGATGATGCCTCTCAGCTATTTCGCTGGCTCCCCGAAGAGCAGGCCGGCGATGTGCTGCCCGAACTGGATGATGAGTATCGTGCTGACCTCCTCGAAGTGCTCTCCACGGCCCGTATCTCGGCCCTGATCGATGAACTCGACACCGACGATGCCGCCGACGTTCTGGCCGATTTGCCCGATGCCGTCGTTCAGGACGTATTGCCCCAACTTGAAGATGAGCAGGATCTTCGGGGATTGCTCAAATACGACGAGGAGACGGCCGGCGGGATCATGGAGACGGATTTCGTAGCCGTCCGGGAACACATGACGGTGAAGCAGGCCACGGAAGAAATCCGCCGCAATGCCGAGGAAGTCGATCCCATTTATTCGGTTTATGCCATCGGGGATGAGGGACAACTGGTGGGATTGGTGCCGCTCAAACGGCTATTGCTTGCCGCACCCACGGCACGGGTTCGTGAAGTGATGAAGACGGATATTGTCTCCGTCAAGCCGGATGTGGACCAGGAGGAAGTCGCACTGGTTATGGAACGGTACGACTTTGTGGCTCTCCCGGTTGTAGACCATAAGAACCGTTTGGTCGGTCGGATTACCATCGATGACATCGTCGATGTGATCCGGGAAGAAGCCGAAGAGGACATGCAGCGCATGAGCGGGACCTCGGACGAGGAACTCACCTTTTCGGTGTTCAAGATCAGTCAGGCCCGGCTGGTGTGGTTGTTTATCGGCCTCGTCGGGGCGTTGCTCTCCGGGTTGGTGATCAAAAATTTTGAGGCGGTCCTGGAAGAGGTGGTCGTGCTGGCGATGTTCATCCCCGTCGTGATGGCTATGGCTGGCAACGCCGGTATTCAAAGCTCATCGATTGCGGTACAGGGGCTGGCCTCTGGTGAACTCTGGACCACGGATTTGCTGTCCCGCATCGGCAAGGAACTGCTGGTCTCGTTGCTTAACGGCTTGGTTTTGGCGGTTACCCTGGGGGTGCTGGTGCTGGTGCTGGAGGAGGCCCTTCAAATGTTCGGTACGGAGCTGGCCGGTGCAAATGCAATCCCGATGGCCCTCACAGCCGCCATCTCGCTGCTGATCGTGATTGTATTGTCTACGACCATCGGGGCTACGGTGCCCTTGTTGCTGGACCGGTTCAAGATTGACCCCGCCATTGCGACCGGCCCCTTCATCACCACCAGCAACGACATTCTGGGCCTCATCGTGTATTTCCTGGTGGCCGCGTGGATGTTTCCAGGGTTGTCGATCTAAGCCAGGTTACCGTCCTTACTGGAGCGTGCCGAGGGTTTCCCAGAGTTCGTTCACCCGTTTGCCGTTTACGCCCCAATCACTATAGCCGGTACGGCTGGCGCTGCGTACGTGTATGACACTCCCGGCTTCATGGGGCCGGATGGCAAGCGTCACATCATCCTTGAAGACGAAAACCTCAAACACAGCATTTATCGTCTGCTGATCGACATGGACCTGTACGTCAACGGCCCGCATTTTGTGTAACGCGGTTTCTGCCGTTTCCAACAGGTCGTCTGGTTTCTGGTTAATATGTTTGGAGGCCCGTACGCAATTTGGGCTTTCCGGACACGGAGGTAGTGGGTTCTCAGCACCCGTGGTGTTGGGGGGCGAAACCGATCCCTTACGCGCATCCGATTGACTAAACCAGAAGAGTGCCCCCACAATGAGGATTAGCAGGATCAAGGACTTTTTTCGAATCATTGGAAAATCGGGTAGATGCAAACATGTGACAATCCTTAAACTTATATTCCCACACCAAAAATGCAAACCCTGAATCGTGCATGTGTCCCCCGGATCTATGAAGAATACGTCCACTCAGGCCTCTGCTCACCCCAACGGGGTCCGGCTTAACCGGCTCATTTTTTTATTTGCCTTGCTGGGTGTATTGGTGGTGGTCCACCTGTGGATTCAAACGGGGCGTGGATTTGACCGCGGCTGTTTTGGATTCAACGATCCGGCCGATGTGGATACGGTCGGCTGCACCGCTGTCGTTCAAAGCGATGCCGGGACCCTGTTCGGCATCTCCAACGCCGTGTGGGGTCTATTATTTTTTGCGTCTATCGCCGCTTTGAGCCTCGCTCAACTCTGGACCAAAGGGGACCAAACCCGGACCCTGCATCGGCTGAGTACAGCGATGGTCACGGCCGGTTTTGTCTATGCCTTGTATTTATTTTTATATCAGGTTTTTGCATTGGGACAATTTTGCAAATTGTGTCTGATATCCGGTACGGTGACGCTCATTTTGTTTATCCTGCACCTGCTGGCGTTTCGGCAAAAGGTTTGGCCACAGGAGGGGCCCGTCCGCAATAAGGAACACGGTCGCTTTGGCCTTGCCCTGACCGCCTGCCTCGCCCTCATCGCAGCCGATTTTACCTATTTCAACCGGCTGGCCCCCGCTGCACCTGCCGAGGCCCAGGAGGCTGTTGCCCCGGTGCCGCCTCCTGCTGCTGTTGATGCACCCGAAGAAGACCTGGTGTGTACCTACCTTGAGCGCGATCTGGCCCCCATCGCCGATGTTGGCGTATTTACCGATGCCTTACCCTTTAAGGGACATGCCGAAGCACCGCTGCGCGTCGTTGAATTTTTTGATCCGAACTGTCCGCACTGCAAAACCCTGCACGAGTACCTGCAATCGTTCAGCACAGCGTACGATTCCACCGCACGCTTTTATTACCAACCGTTCCCGATCTGGCCCTATTCTGTACCTCAGGTGGAGGCTCTGTATCTGGCCGCCGATGAAGGCAAATTTTTTGAGATGCTGGACCTTCAGTTTGCCAACCAGCAACCGGGCCAGGGGTTAAGCATTGATGCCCTGGTTGCGTTAAGCAGGCAGTTGGATATGGATGCCGAAGCCTTCCGGCAAGGGTTGCAACAGGGTACCCAGCGGGGGCGGATCCAGGAAGAACACTTCAAAATTCGTGAACTCGGCTTTACCGGTGTACCCCGGCTCACCGTAGAAGGCCGGTTCATCAAGCCCAGTACCCTGAAAGCCTGCCTCGAATCTCCCTTGCCCTCTTGAATCCACCATCTATTCCGATACCTTTATGTTGTTTCGTCTGCTTTCGCTTGGTTTACTGTTGTGTGTGTGGCTAACGGCTCCATCCATGAGCCAGCCGCTTCCGCTCACGGTGCCGTTCGAGGTTCCGGGGGTTACCTATGATGCCGCCATTCCGACCCCGGATGCCGTTATGGGGCACCGCATCGGGAGCCGCCATACCCGGCCGGAACAGATCGTGGATTATTTTGAAGCCGTTTCTGCCGCCAGTGATCGTGTGGTGATGGGTCAGTATGCCACGACCTATGAGGGGCGCCCGGTGATCTATGCCATCGTTACCTCGCCGTCCAACCATGCCCGGCTCGATGACCTCCGCACGCAAAACCTGCGGCTCTCGGATGATCCGGCAAACGTCTCCGATGCTGATTTGGCCGCGATGCCTGCCGTTGTGCACATGCACTATACCGTCCATGGCAACGAATCCAGCGGCTCCGAAGCCGCCCTGTTGTTTTTGTACCACCTCGCTGCCGGAAGCGGCGAACCGGTGCAGTCGGTATTGGATAGTGTAGTGGTGATCCTCGACCCGGTGATTAACCCCGACGGGCGGGATCGGTTTGTGGATTGGGCGAACGGTAACCGGGGTGGTGTGGCCACCCGCGATGGGCAAGACCGCGAGCACAACGAACCCTGGCCAGGGGGGCGTACCAACCATTATTGGTTCGACCTGAACCGGGACTGGATGCCGATGCAACATCCAGAGTCGATGGGTCGGTTGAACCTGTTCCATATGTGGCGGCCCCAGTTGTTGGTCGATGTGCATGAGATGGGGGGCAATGCGACCTACTTTTTCCAGCCCGGTATTCCAAGCCGGAACAACCCCAACACCCCACAACAAGCCTACGTTCTGACAAAGGAACTGGCCACCTACCATGCCCAGGCCCTGGATCGCCTTGGCTCGTTCTATTACTCCGAAGAGGATTTCGATGATTTCTATTATGGCAAAGGCTCGACGTACCCCGATGTGAATGGGGCCGTGGGGATTCTCTTCGAGCAGGCCTCGTCCCGTGCCCTCCTGCGTGAGACCAACAACGGCGTCCTGACGTTCGGCTTTACGGTACGCAATCAACTGGCGACGTCGTTGTCTACCGTGAAAGGGGCAGTAGCCATGCGGACCAAGTTTTTACGCCACCAACGTGATTTCTATCGGGAGGCTGAGGCGGTATCAGCAGCAAATCCGGTCAAGGCCTACCTGGTCGGGTTGGACGGCGACCGCACCCGTGCCCAGGCCCTGGCACAGCTTTTACACCGGCACCGCATTCGGGTCTATGATCTCGCAAGTTCAGTCGATGCCGGGCGTACACGGTTTGAGGCTGGTGATGCGTACATCATCCCGACAAACCAGCCGCAGACGCGTCTTTTGAAAGCCATGATGGAACGGGTTACGACGTTCCAGGACTCCCTTTTTTACGATGTCTCGGCCTGGACGATGCCGCTGGCCTTCGGGGTCACGCATGCTGAACTCCGCCGTGATCCTGCCGCTTTGCTGGGGGATGAATGGACCGATCCGGTGATGGACGGCGGCGTGCGGCTCGGTGGCGAAGCGCCCTATGCCTACCTGATGGAGTGGGGTCGGTATTATGCGCCGCGTGCACTGTACCGTTTGCAAGCTGCAGGCATTCGGGTACGGGTTGCCATGAAACCCTTTGCCTCCGAAGTGGGGGGCCAGATACACGAATTTTCGGCAGGCACGATCGTCATTCCTGTCACCCAGCGGGATGCGGATGCAACCGTCACACCCGCTGAGGTGCATGCGCTGGTCGAACAGATGGTGGCCCAGGACCATGTGCGGGTCCATGCCGTGTCTACCGGCTTGACACCGCGTGGAGGAGACCTGGGTAGCCCGTCGACGCGGATGCTGGACATGCCCCGCGTAGCGATTCTGGCCGGAGCTGGTACTTCATCCTACCGCGTCGGCGAAATGTATCACCTGCTGACGGAGCGGATGCGAATGCCGGTCTCACTCCTCAATTCCGACCGGTTGGCCAACGCCGATCTGAGCCGGTACAATACGTTCATTGTCGGGCACGGTTTTTACAACAGCCTGGACCATCGGGCTGTGGATGCACTCAAACAATGGATGCAGGGCGGCGGAACGCTTATTGCGCTGGAAGCCGGCGCTCGGTGGGCTGTACAACAGGAGCTGGTCCCGGAAACCTTTAAGGATCTGGATGCGGATACCGTACGCATTCCGTACGGCGACGTCCCGGCCACACAGGGGGCCCAGCAGATCGGCGGGTCCATTTTTGAGGTGGAACTCGATACGACGCACCCCTTAGCCTTCGGATACGGCACACGCACGCCGGTTTTTCGCGCCCATGAAATCATGCTGGAGCCTTCCGAGGAAGCCGGTGCAAACGTGGGGCAGTACACAGACGCGCCCTTGCTGAGCGGGTATATTTCCAATGAACAGCTTGAGCGTCTTCGGGGTACGGCTGCCCTCATTGCACGCCGCATGGGGCGCGGTCGGGCTGTGCTGTTTATGGACAACCCGAACTTCCGGGCGTTCTGGTACGGCACCAACGGCCTGTTTATGAATGCCATCTTCCTGGGCCGCGCTTTTTGAGTACATTACACAAACAGCTATGTCTGACAAAACCCTTTTTCAACGCATCGCCGACGGCGAGATACCGGGCGATTTTGTGTACCAGGACGACCAGTGTTTTGCGATTCGGGACATCAACCCTGTTGCCCCGACGCATATTCTGGTGATCCCCCGTAAGCCCATTCCCAGCATTGATGACCTGGAAGCCGAAGATGCTTCGTTGGTGGGGCACCTGTTTGTTGTCGCCAAACAGATCGCCGCAGAGGAAGGTTTGCAGGATGGGTACCGGCTGGTGTTCAACTGTGGCACCCACGGCCAACAGACTGTGCGGCACATTCACCTTCATGTGATAGGTGGGCGGCAAATGAAATGGCCGCCGGGTTAAACCAACACACAGGTCTGGATTGAACGTCTCACGCTGATCCCAATTTCCCTGCCATGTACATAACTTATCGTACCCTGTATCTTCTCTCAGGTGTAATTTTTTCTGCATCTCTGTTTGGATGCGTCTCCCCGGACCCCCAAGCGATTATTGATGAAGCCATCGCCGTGCACGGGGGAGACCTGTACCGGACGGCCACGGTGGATTTCGATTTCCGGGATCGGCACTTTCGGGCCGAACGTGACCGCTGGCGGTTTACCTTCACCCGCACGATGACGGATTCCCTCGGTCTCGTCAAGGATGTCCTGACCCATAAGGAGTTGTATCGGTCAAGGGAGGGCAAGCGGGTATTGATCACGCGGGAGAAGGCCCTTGGCATCGAAACCGGCATCAACGGGCCGATTTACTTCGCCCTGCTGCCCTATGGCCTGAACGGACCAGCGGTGCACAAAAAATACCTGGGCAACGTGACGTTCCGGGGCGAGCCGTACCACAAGATAGAGGTAACCTTCGAGCAGCAAGGCGGGGGGCGAGACTGGGAAGATCGGTTTATCTACTGGATTCACCAGGACCAGCACACGATGGATTATCTCGCCTATCGGTTTCACGTCAACGACGGCGGCACCCGATTCCGGGAGGCGTATAACGTGCGGACCATCAACGGCATTCGCTTCGCCGATTATCACAATTTCACCCACCCTAATCCCAGCATTGACATTGCCACTTTCGACCAACTGTTCGAAGCTGGCACCCTGGAAAAGATATCTGACATTGACTTAAAGAACATCACGGTGGAATTTCCGGCGCGGTGATCCTCGTTTGAAATTCTGCTCTCGGGTTGGCCCTTTGTGACCGGGTTTTGCGAGAAGGATGTAAACAACGACGCTCTTCAGCAACGCCACAATGTCATGAAATCGACCCATAAAATTCTGAAATCGGCCTTTATCTTTCTTATCCTGGCTGCGATAGTAACGCCGGCAGAGGCCCAAACCAATGGAAGTGGATCCATACGTATCGATGGGCCTTGGCAAATTCCGGACGTGGGCAATGGACAGGTGACCCAGTGCATTAGTGAGGGCAGCCTGGGCTTGCCTGCCAATGCCACGATTACCAACGCCACCTTTAGCCTGCAAATCAGCCCCCTGCCTTCGGGTGCCGGGTTCTTCGCCGGCGATTATAAAGTGGTGGTTTTACGGGAAGATGGGACGGGCGTACCGGATATCCTCTACGACCGCGACGGCAGCCGAACGGACAACGGCACCGACGACGATCCGGAAGACGATGCCGATCTTTTTTTTGATCAACGCTCCAGCATTGTTCTTAACGGTGCACCATCGGGGGCATGCGTCGAAGTCAGCGATCATGCCGCGAATGATTTCGGACAACTGGACTACTTCCAGGTAGATATCCAGTACACAGTGCCCAACGCCAACCAGGGGCCTACGGCTAACGATGAAGGGGTATCCACCAGTAAAAACACGCCCATCACCATTGATGTGCTGGCCAATGATAGCGATCCCGATGGCGATCCACTTCTGGTGTTCATTGGAAATGGGCCGACGCATGGCAGCGTAGTCGTCAATGCAGACCAAACGGTCACATATACTCCCGATGCCGGGTTCGTGGGTAACGATTCCTTTGAATATTCCGCCGTCGATCCCGGTACGCTGTTTGATACGGCGACCGTCGGCATCATCGTCGTGGACCCTAACAACGCACCCAATGCCGTTGACGACATCGTCGTGGCCCAGGAAGGCGAATCCATTGTCATCAGCCCATTGGATAACGACACGGACCCGGACGGGGATGCGCTACAATTTGACATCATCGTGGACCCCCCGGATAACGGCGGGGTAACGGTGCAGAATTTTCCGGCCAATACGGTGGTGTATACCCCCAACCTGTTTTTCCACGGCCTCGACAACTTTACCTACCGCATCAAAGATGCGAACGGTGCTACGGCAGAGGCAAGCGTGAACATCACCGTCAATGCCTTTCCCCGCGTCAATGATGATGCGGCCACCACCGCTGCAGGTCAGGCCGTGACCATTGATGTGCTGTCCAACGACTCGGACCCGGACCCCTTCGATGCCCTTCAGGTTTTCATTTCGGCTCATCCCAACAATGGCACAGCCGCAGTCAACAATGACATGACCGTGACCTATACCCCCAATGCTGGTTTTACCGGCCAGGACGATTTTGTCTATGGGGCCAATGATGGCAATGGTGCGACCGCCTATGCCACGGCAACCATCACTGTGAGCGCGGCCAACCAGGTGCCGGTTGCTAACAATGATCAGGCCGATACCCTGCCGGGTCAGGCCGTCACGATCAACGTGCTCGCCAATGACAGCGATCCCGACGGCGACCCCTTGTCCGTCTTCGTCGCCTCCCAGCCCACAAATGGAACGGCTGTTGCTAACAACGACAACACCATCACCTACACGCCAAATTCGGGATTTGTGGGAGGAGATAGTTTCCTGTATGGATTGGCAGACAACCACGCATCGGTTGATGCCACCGTAGACATCACCGTCAACACCCCGCCGGTGGCTGCCAACGACAACGCCACCACCACCAAAGGCAATGCCGTCACCATCGACATTTTGGCCAACGACAACGATGCCGACGGACACGCATTGGTGGTGTTTGAAGTCGGTAATCCGTCGAGCGGCACAACCAGTCTCAACGCGGATCAGAAGGTGATCTACACGCCCAATGCCGGGTTCAGCGGCAGCGACAGCTTTACCTACAAGGTGCGGGATCAGGAATCGGCCGTCTCCTCCGCCACGGTTTCGGTAACAGTCACCAACCCCAACAGCGTACCTACCGCTTCGGATGACAACGCGAGCACAGCATTTCAGACGGCCATCATCATTGACGTAGTGGCTAATGACAGTGATGCCGATGGGGATGCCTTGACGGTCACCCGGATTGTGAGTGGGCCGGGGAATGGAAGTACCAACATTGAGTCCAGCAAGACCATCAAGTATACCCCGAACAATGGGTTTACGGGCAGTGACACCTTCACATACGAAATCTCCGATGGTCAGGCCACGGCCACAGCCCAGGTAAACGTCAGTGTAGGCAGTGCGCCCAACCAGGCCCCTGTTGCACAAAATGACAACGCGACCACGGCTTTTCAGACGCCGGTGCAGGTCGATGTGCTTGCTAATGATAGTGACCCGGACGGCAACACGCTCACCGTTGCGGCCATCACCCAACAACCGTCAAGTGGTACGGCACAGATCGCCAACAACAAGGTTACCTATACCCCCAACACCGGTTTTTCGGGGCAAGACGTGTTTAATTACCAGATCAGCGACGGGCAGGCCACCGCGGAAGCCACGGTGACCATAACGGTGAGCAGTGCGCCGAATCAAGCCCCGGTGGCGCAAGCGGACTCGGCCTCGGTCATGGCCGGTGCATCCGTCACGCTGAACGTCCTCGCCAACGACAATGACGCCGATGGAGATGCCTTGACGGTACTCGGCATTGTATCGGCCCCCTTGAACGGTACGGCCACCCTCAACAACGACCAGACGATCACGTACACGGCCAATGCCGGGTTTGTGGGCACGGACCAGTTCACCTATGAAATCAGCGATGGACAGGTAAAGGCAACGGCCAACGTGACGCTTATAGTCGCCATGGCAACGGCCAATGAAGACGGTACGGCACCTGAGGGTTTCTTCCTGGGCCAAAACTATCCGAATCCTTTCAACCCGGCCACCAATATTGCGTATCAGCTTGCGCAAGCCACGCATGTTTACCTTGCCGTCTACGATGTTCGGGGCCGGATGGTGGCTGAACTGATGAATGGATTACTGCCGGCAGGGTCTCATACGGCAACCTTCGAAGCCGGTAGTCTCCCGAGTGGCCTCTACCTCTACCGTCTCAAAGCCGGTGATTTTGTAGAAACCCGCCAGATGATGTTGTTGAAGTAACACGCGAAGCCTTGGATACCCCTAGTTTCGCTTCGGCAACCACCGGCCTTCCTTGAAGACGGTGCGGATGTCTTCGAGGACTTCCCGGTCCAGGTAGAGCGGAGCCGTTTCGATGTCTACATTTTGCACGGCGGGGATGCGCATGTCGTAGTTCTCCCAGCCCATGTAATCGACCAGCAGTTGTTGGAACTCAGCATCGACCACGCCGTCGATGGGGCCGGAATAGAACCCTCTGGTGGTCCAGATCTCTTGTAACTCCTTGGCGATATCCGGTGTGATTTCTATCATTTGCCCGGGGTCCCCTTCGGTGAAATAGAGTTGGTTGAGTTGGTAGAGCCGTTCGAGTTCAGCGATGGGGGTCACGTGGTCGAAGACGGAGATGTCGATGAAGTTATCCTGGCCGTCGTAGCCGGCGTCCTTACGCACGACGACGAGCGCAGCACTTTGCTCGCCCCGTTGATCCCCGCCGGCCTTGCCCCCGGCCACCAGCGCGGCCAGCAAGCGTTCGGCGAGGGGGCCTTCGGTTTGTTCGTAGACCTCGGCCATGGCCTCGACCGTTTCGGCAGAGACCAGGATGTTGCCCTGGGCCGTGTAGCCTTTGCCGGTCAGGATGGTGCCAACGTTGCCTTGTTCCGGCCCCATTGCTGCGCGGGTACCATCGGCTTGCCCTATGCGTCCCCCGGCCCATTGGAAGCATTCCGTGCCCGTCCAGGTGGCGGCATTGCCCTGTGCGTCTACGATCCCCACCTGTCGCGATTGTCGCCCGTCATCTCCGTGTGAGATGATGCGCAGGGCTTCTTCGGCGGTGGCACCGTTTTCCATGAGTTCCAGTCCCTTGATGCCGTAATCGAGTTCCGCAAAACTCTGGGTGGCTACGGCCCCGACCCCTGCCTTTAGCCAGGGCACAATGGGGCGTACGTTGGGGAATTTGGATTGCACGGCCACGCCGAGGTCCCCGGTAACCGGGTCAAACCCGACAATGGAGAACGTGGAGACCAGGGGGGCATCCGGTGTGGTCTGGACTTTTCCTGTCAGAAACAGGCAGGGCAGGAGGGTACAAACGAGGAGGAGGCGTTTCATGGGGTTGGCGTTTTATGTCTTAGCGTAGGATGGTCTGGCAGAAAACTCCGTATCCAGCAGGACAAATACAAGGGGTGGATTGCCGGAACGCACGCCTTGGCCTCGCGTTGGAAACGAGAGGTGCAACTATGTTCAAACATCCTGCCTTATGTATCGTTGTGCTGCTTGTGTGGGCCTGTAGTATGCCCACGCCGGTTGCGGCGCAAAATGTTGATGCCTACACCATACCCATCGCACGGGTGAAGTATGGCGGCGGCGGAGATTGGTACAGCGATGAAAAATCACTGGTGGAATTGCTCAAGTTTGTCAAGCAAAACACCCTCCTGGACGTCGCCCCGCGCGAAGATGTGGTCGAGCTGAGTAGCGACAAACTGTTTTCCTATCCCTACCTGTATCTGACCGGCCACGGCAACGTCTTTTTTACCGAACGGGAGGCCGCCCGCCTGCGGCGCTATTTGACCGGTGGTGGGTTTTTACACATCGACGACAACTACGGCCTGGACAAGGCCATCCGGCGCGAACTCAAGAAGGTGTTTCCCGAACTGGACTTTGTTGAACTTCCGTTCACCCACCCGATTTACCACGTGCATTACAGCTTCCCCAATGGGCTGCCCAAGATTCATGAGCATGACGGCAAGCCTGCCCAGGGCTTCGGCCTGGTGTATGAGGGCCGGTTGGTCGTATTTTATTCTTATGAAAGTGATCTGGGCGATGGCTGGGAGCCGCCGTCCGTGCACGATAATCCACCCGAAAAGCGTACGGCAGCCTTGCAAATGGGCACCAACATTCTGACGTACGCCATGCTGCAACCCCCATCCTGATTACGGTTCTCCCATGCGTACGCTGCTCTTCCTTGCCATTCTGGCCGTTGTGCTGTTTTTATTTAATCCCGGCCAAGACGATTTTTATGAATTTATCGAATCGAAAAGTAGTACGTACTTCCAAAATGAGATCGGCGAGTCTAAATTAGGAGATCTGTTGGCCCAGTGGGGGGGAGACGTCACGCGCTTCCTCGCCGCCCAGGCGACGGAGCGGCAGAACTACCTGTTGTTTAGTACCTACACCATCGATCTGGATGGATCGGAAAAGGACGAAAACGACTGGCGGTTCGTCGGCGTGGCCGGACAATTTTTCGAATGGGACCGCCCTGAGGGGTTGGAAGAGGAATAACGGAGTCCCATCTCCGTCCCTGGTCCCGTTTGTAACGATTTACCATTGTGGTGTTTTGCGCCTTTAACCTTGCATATGCATGTTCTCGTTTAATCAGCCTTTGCGTACCAGCGACCCCGCCGTGTTCGACATTCTCAACCGGGAAGTGGAACGGCAAAACGACGGGATCGAACTGATCGCCTCGGAGAACTTTGTTTCTCAAGCCGTGCTCGCAGCCAACGGCTCGGTCCTGACCAACAAATACGCCGAAGGGCTTCCCGGCAAGCGTTACTACGGCGGTTGCGAAGTGGTTGATGAAGTAGAGAACATAGCACGAGAACGGGCCTGCCGGCTGTTCGGATGTGATTGGGTCAACGTACAGCCGCATTCGGGGGCCTCGGCCAACGCGGCGGTTTACCTCACGCTCCTCAACCCGGGCGATACCCTTCTGGGATTAAACCTTGCACATGGAGGGCACCTGACCCATGGGAGCCCGGTCAATTTCTCGGGCTTGCTGTACAAGGCTGAATTTTACGGGGTAGAGAAAGAGGGTCCCCTGGCAGGCCGAATCGACATGGACAAGGTGCGGGAGAAAGCCCTCGCCATTCGCCCCCGTATGATTTCCATCGGGGCCAGCGCGTATGCGCGGGACTTCGACTATGCCGCCTTCCGTGCCATCGCTGATGAAGTTGGGGCGTTTCTCTGGATGGATATGGCCCATACCGCAGGCCTCATCGCGGCCGGACTGCTCAACGATCCCATGCCGCATGCCCACATCGTATCGACGACGACGCATAAAACCCTGCGCGGCCCACGAGGCGGCATGTTGCTCATCGGGAAGGATTACGAAAATACCCTCGGCAAGGTCGCACCCAAAAGCGGACGCGTAAAACGGATGTCAGAGTTGTTTGACAGTGCCGTTTTCCCCGGCATCCAGGGCGGACCCTTGATGCACGTGGTGGCCGCCAAGGCCGTCGCCTTCGCCGAAGCTTTGCAACCCGGTTTTAAGGAGTATGCCCGGCAGGTGATTGCCAACGCCCAAGCGATGGCTGCCGCCTTTATGGACAAAGGCTACCATGTGGTATCCGGCGGAACAGACAACCACCTGATGCTGCTTGACCTCAGCAACAAGGATATGACCGGCAAGGATGCCGAAAATCTGCTCGGCGAAGCAGGTATCACGGTCAACAAAAACATGGTGCCGTTTGATACCCGAAGCCCCTTCGTGACCAGCGGCATTCGTGTAGGTAGCCCGGCGATGACCTCGCGGGGTCTGGGCGAAGCCGAATTCGTGTATCTGGTCGAGTTGATCGATGCCGTATTGACAGGGGTTGCAACCCCAATGCAAGCCAAACAAAAAGTGGAAGACCTCTGCCGTCAGTTCCCGCTTTACGACCTCGTGGCCGTGTAAAGGAACGGAAATGGGCGGTGTGGGTTTGGACCTTCATCCCTCAAGGAATCCCAAACGGAGTTCATGGCTGGTACATCCCGCATCATACAAGCGAGTCCGGACCTGGCACGGCTCGGGCAACGTCTGTACCAAAAAGCCCTGGTCCGCCATACCGATGAACCCATCATCGACCCGCGGGGCAACCCCATCGGCTGGTTGCTCGATACCCGTATCCCGATGCTGGAAGCCGACATCTTTCGGGAAGTCGGGTTGGTCCTGGCGGACAAGTTGTTGGCCAAAGGGATCCAACAGGTGGCTGGCTATGGCTATGGCTCGTTTCCACTCGTATGTTCCGTTCTCTCCGCGCCGGAGATGATCCACTGCGCTGGCGGCTTTATCCGAGAACAACGCAAGCCACACGGGCGGCAACGCCTCATCGAAGGACCCCTCGACCGGTCCAAGCCCGTTGCCCTTTTGGACGATATCCTGAATAGTGGCCGGAGTGCCGTCAAGGCCTGTACTTTGCTGCGTAGCGACGGCTTCCGGGTTGCAGGTGTCCTGACTTTGTTCAATTTTACATGGGGGGGAGGGCGTGCCCGCATCGAAGCTGAAGGGCTTTGGGTCGATGCCTTGCTGGACCTCAACCTGCGCGAGCAAGGGCATTCCGGTGATCAAGCCCGTCCATCCACACGCTCCATACGTCGCTAACCTGTTGTCATGTTCGGACTGCGCACCTTTTCAAAGTCCCAAAAGAGAAAGCCCCCCGTCGGCGCTTCCGGAGATGGAGCTGCCACCCCGGCTGATCTCAATATGGCCGAAATGGGGTTTCTGGATCATCTGGAAGAACTCCGGTGGCGCATCATCAAGGGGCTGTTGGGCGTATTGGTCGGGGCCATCGTCTGCATGTTCTTCTATCAGTGGGTGATCGACGTGATTTTGCTGGGGCCGGTGGACCCCAACTACTTCATGTACAAGTTCCTGAACCTGGAACTAAAACCCTTCATCATCCAGAACCGCACCGTCCCTGGTCAGTTTTTTGTGGCCATCGGCACGGTGGCCGTCGTGGGGCTCATCCTGGGGGCTCCGATCCTGATTTACCAACTCTGGGCATTTATTGAGCCCGCGCTGTATCCGCACGAGAAGGCCAAAATGCGCTTCACTGCGCTGTTTGCCACCTGCTTCTTCATGCTGGGTGTCTCATTCGGCTACTTCCTGCTGACACCCGTCGCCCTTTCTTTCTTCTCAAATCTGGAGTTGTCAGAACTGATTTCCAATGAGTTCGATGTGACAAACTACTTCAGCATGGTCACGCTCTGGGCCTTTGGGGCGGGGTTGTTGTTTGAGTTGCCGGTGGTGGTCTACCTGCTCTCCAAAATCGGCATCCTCACGCCGGACCTGCTGCGCAAGTCGCGCAAGTATGCCCTCGTAGTGGTGCTCGTCATTGCGGCCTTCCTTACACCGCCGGACCCCGTTACGCAGGTTTTGATGGCCATTCCCCTTTCGCTACTCTATGAAGGGTCCATTTGGATATCGGGCGTTGCCAACCGCAGGCGCGAAAAGGAACTCGCCGAAGCCTTGGCCTGAACTGGATAAATCAAAAGGGTCTAGCCCCAGATGTATGGAGCTAGACCCCTCAGTCTATTCTGAATACGGGGGTTCGGTGTTATTTGACGAGCGTCACTGTATTTGAGGCCGCAAATTCATTGGTCTGCATGCGTACCAGGTAGGTTCCACTGGAGAGGTCGGAGCCGTCAATGTGGATTTTGTGATACGTATTGGCTGTTGGTGTGCCGTCATACAGCAAGCGAACGGCTTGGCCCAGTGTATTGTACAATTCAATGCGGACGTGTTGTTCAACCGCTACGGCAAACCCAAATGTAGCCTGCGGATTGAACGGGTTGGGATAGGGAGACTCAAGCACAAACTGACCGGGCAAGTCAATGTTTAGCTCGATGATGGGCGAGTATTCGAACTGGCCGTCAAAGTCCACCTGGCGAAGCCGAAAACGATGCCGTCCGATGCTCAGGTCCTCCGTCGTGTAGCTGTAAGACTGGGCTTGTGCTGTTGTGCCCTTACCGGCTACAAAGTCGAGTTCTTCAAACGTGCCGTTGAGGTGGGCGTGCTCGATGTAGAACCCGGCGTTGTTATCTTCCGACGCGGTTGCCCATTCCAGTTTCACCTGCTGGTCGATGGTAACGCCTTCAAAGGAGATTAATTCGACAGGAAGCGCCGGATCGTCTCTGAAATTGGCGTTGGTGCAATTCCCTGCATCCAGCACATTCCGGCTCGAGGCGCTGTTTACAATTCCCATCGGTTGGGTTGTCCCTCCGGCTGGAGAGTAATTCATCGCATGGTTGGAAAAGTACTGGAGCCGGGTGCAGCCAAACCCGTTGTCGCTGCATTCATTGTTGTACGCCATGATGGTGCGCCAACGGTCGGCGATAGGGGTGCCGGCGGGAATCACGGATTGGTTTACATAGCCGTGTGCCTCCAGCGTAGGGGTGTTGGTTGCATCAACATAGCGGTCGTGTCTCAGGCCCATGTTATGGCCCAGCTCGTGTGAAAAGCTCCAGTTGGGTGAGACGCAGGTGTGCTCTGTGATACTGAACGCGCCTGTTGCAAATCCTGCATTGTTGATGGGGTCCTGGATATAGGCCCGGCCACAAGTTGTGCCATAGGTGGCAAACAATGCCACAAAATCGGCAAAATGGGTGTCACGTAGCGCGTGTACGCTATCCATAAACCCATCGGCTGTACCTGACAGGCGCGGCAAATCCGTCGCGGTTGACACCTCTGTATAAGTGATTTCCTCGGCGTGTGCCAGGCGGAGTTGCTGGGCAACATTGCTATTGGTGTACGCGGTATTGGTCACCGTAATGGCTGTATTGGCCCATGCCAGGGCATTCGCCATGCCACCGCGTGCGGTGGTAACCGAGGGGGTCCACACGATCAACACGTCGATCACCGTACATGGGTCGTCCATCACCACTTTGGTGTGGGTGCCGTCTCCGAGATCGTATTTGTCCACCGGAGACTGTTGTGGCACCAGGGGTTCTTCTTCCTGGGGCGAATTCCCTTGAACATGGTCGAGAATCACATGCAGATCATCGGTACGCTTGATCACTTCATAGACATGTCCGTTGATTGGGCCGATGACGGCGTGCATCAGGTTATCGCCAATGGTAAAAATGGCATTTGCATCAGGAATACCGGGCAGGTTACCCGTCCAGTTGATGTAGCCGTTTTCGTTCCATTGTCTGGTGCGTGAGGCCACATAGGTCTCACCCGGAAAGAGGTTAAGGGTTGTGGTTTCGCCGAGGTTTTCAAAGTTGACCTGGGCGTACCGGGTTCTTTGTGCGCCTAGCTGCTCGTCCAGTTGGACATCTGCATTTCGGCCCTCATACGAAGTCTCGGAGAAAAGGGACTGGGCGGTTGTTGGGGTAGCGGAGAGGATCCATATCAGGCCGATAACGAGCAGATAGATCCCAGGAGCGTATCGTTGTTTCATAAAAAATGGGTCGCTAAGAGGTGAAAGAAGTTTTGCGGCACGCATGAAGCGTGTTCTTCGTGCTTGCTCTAAGGGTGTGCCTTCACACAGAATGAATAAGTGAATATATGTATTTATATAGTAAACGGAAAATAAGGATGAGGTTTACGCATTGGCCGGTCATCACAACCTCGTCGGCACAGGTTATCGCGTGACTATAAATGTGCCCGTTTCAAGGGTTTCTTCCATCACAAGCGAATAGGCATACAGACCAGGTACCGCATTTTCCGCATCCCAGGTGTAATGGTGTATCCCGGCAGCAAGTGGCTGGTTTTCGACCAGGGCGGCTACGGGGCGTCCCAGGGTATCGTAAATCTGCAGTGAAATCCGTGCGGTGTTCCAAAGTTCAAGTTGAAAAGTGACTGGGCCCCCGGCCGGGTTTGGGTAGGAGCTGAGGTGAAAGGCTGAAGGGGCAGGCCGGGCACCTGACTCTACCTGGACGTGGATCGGCAGTTGGCTGCGGTAAACACCGGCTGCGTCCAGGGCGGCGTACAGGTAGCCATCTGAGCTTGTCAACAGGTCCCAGATTACAAAATCCCCGGTGGGCAGGCCGCTATCGACCTTTTCCCAGGAGTGTGTTGGCGTGCGGGTGTAAATTTCCGATTGCGTAGCGGCAAACCACCGGTTCAGGGCATCCTTTGTGATGTGCCGAGCCTGCATGTCCGGTCCGTTGGGCAGGGTAATTTGTTGCCACTGGCCCGCATGCATCTGCATGTGATGCAGGGCGTCTCCGGTGAGTATGAACAGGGAGCCGTCCAGGTTGGCCTCAAAATGAAGGAGGCCCGTACCGATGTCTACGGAAAAGGCAGATGCCCAGGTAACCCCGTCATCATTGGAAAAAAACACATCCAGCATGGCCGATGATTGTTCCGGGAAGCCGCTGTATGTATACCCTGCGGCGCTGGTAAGTCGAATGGCCGGTGAGTTGGGGAGGTTCGCCTGGATGCTGGACCACGTTGCGCCGGCATCGGTTGAGCGCCACAGACCGGATTGGGAGGTGCCCAACAAGAGGGTTTGGTTTGCACAAGCGATTGGATACCGGGGGTCGAGTTGGATGCCGGCTGCTTCAACCTCAAGCCTGGTCCAGGTCTGTCCCTGGTTCTTTGATTGGTACAACGTAGTCTGGCGATCGCCATCAAAAACCAGGAGAAATACTTGGTCATCGGCACAGGTGGACAACTGGTAAAAAGGCGGTGCCGGAAAAGACGGGGCGGGCGTGTTAGGGAAAACCACCGCCCATGTTTGGCCTTGATCTGTGCTTTTGTAGATTTCCTGATCGGCTGCGGCGTACAGGGTACCGGTCTTCGAGGCTGCAAGTTCGTACGGGGTAGAATGCACAACATTCCTGTTGACGGCATGCCAGGTGGTATCGGCAGGGTGTCTTTGGTGCAGCCCTCGTCCATACCATCGTTCTCCTCCAAAAAGGACATCCGTACCCAGCCGTGCTGTGCCGGCCATGAGTTGGCCGTCCCGTCCGGATGCAAGATGGTTAATGCTTGTGGTGTGAAGCCCAAATTCCTTCCAGGATGTGCCCGCGTCTTCAGAAAGGTAGATCCCGGCTGGTGCAGGACACGTCGTGCCGTTGCAGCGGCCCAGGGTTGCTGCAAGGAGCTTTTTATCCTGCATCACCAGGAGGTCTCCTATGCTGATTTCGTCTAGCCCAACAAAAGAGATCTGTTTTTCCGAATCAAGTCGGAATACACCTATGGGGTGTTCGGCCAAGCCGGCAATTCCTTGTGTACCTATGAAGAGATATCCGTCAGGGTGTGCAGCGAGAGAAAAGGCCAACTGCAAACGGGTATCGGTTTCCGGGAGCACGGGTACCCAGGCATTCCCATCAAAAAGGAATAGCTTTCGGGTGCCCTGTGCGGGGTGGGCGAGGGCATAAATGGAATCAGGTGAAATGACTTCAATGGCTTCGACCCATTGATCGGTTAATCCCGCCGAGACCCAGGAGGAGCCACCATCTTCTGTGCGGAAAACACCATTGCTTGTGCCAAGCAGGGGGGTGCCGTCGGCAAAGTTGATCGAAAAAACAAACGCTGTGGGCAGTGTCACTTCTGTCCAGGTTGTGCCTCGGTCCGTGGATACGAAGAGTCCGTTTCGCTCGCGGGCCACCCAGAGCTTTCCATCCGGTGTGGTGTCAAGTCGGTAGAGCTCATCGGCCGGTGCGCGAAGCGCAACCCATGATGTTCCCTGGTTATCGGAACGATAAAGAGTTCTTGGGGAAAAAATCGAAAGGCCGCCGACCAGCGCAAACCAGGTACCGTCCTCGGTATATGCCAGCCCCAGTACATCGCCGCCTCCCGGCCCATTGGTTTGCATCCATGATACTGATTGGGCTTGGCATAGCGTTAGGAAAAAAACCTTGACAAGCAGGACGCTGAGGATATATCTGATCATTCTAGACACGCTTTGGGAACAGGAAAACGAACCGTCAAGTGGTGGGTTCCTGCCCTGTGGGCACTCGCATTTTCCATTTTCGATTGGTAGGATACAGGTTTCGTGATTACCTTTAGTCTTCACCCAGACACCATTCATCCCACCGGCTTACCACTGCCATGAATAAATCGACCAAGTTACTGCGCTCTATCCTGCTGACGGCCCTCATCATTGTCGGCGCTATTCTCATTTATCGCATTGTCACGGCGGATAAGTCGTCAGACGCCCCTGCTGCGCCAGACGCACCCGAGGCCGTAGCCAACGAAAGCGCGCCGCCGCCTGTCGAGCGGGTGCCAGATCCGGGCATCAACGCGGTGGTCGGCGCCTGGGATTATACGGTCCATTCAGACCAGGGCCAGATCAAGGGTGTACTCCTCTTTGCCGGTACCGGCCAGACCCTGACGGGGACCATGGCCAATCAGGCTGGTAGCGATGCCCTTCAGCATGTCGAATACAATGCTCCCAAACTGACCTTTGCGTTGCCCAGTGGGGAAACTTTTTCCACCGTGGTTACGGGCAATACCCTGGCCGGGACGATGAATATGCCGGGCATGAATTCGATGCGTATTGAGGCCAAAAAACAAGAGTAGGCTACAAGAAAAAAGGGTTCGGCCGTAAGCCGAACCCTTTTTGTACTTCATGTTTTAACGGGCCTATTGATTCCCCAGGATCAAGGGGAGGCCATCGCCGCCAGAGCCGATGACCACGGTTTTGGAATTTGGGGAATTGGCCAGTTCGCGGGTGGCTTCAATGCCCTTGAAGCGCAAGAATTGCTGCGTCAGGCTTGCGGTGATGATCCGCTGGTATTCGGCCTGGCCTTCGGCTTCGATTTTCTTGCGCTCGGCCTCTAGCCGTTCCTTGTCGATGGTAAACTTGTAGCGTTCGGCTTCTTGCTCTTCCTGAAGTTTACGCTCAATCGACATGCGGATCTGGTCCGGGAGCTGGACGTCACGGATGAGTACGGCTTCCAGGACCACGTGCTGGCCGTTTACGCCTTCGCGCATACCGGTCTCGATTTCACCCTGGAGTTCAGTCCGTTTGGTGGAGTAGAGTTCTTCCGGCGTATACCGGCCTACCACCTCGCGTGCCACACTCCGGAGTTGAGGTTGGACGAGCTTGCGGAAGTAATCACTACCGTATGTGGTATGGAGTTGGGGGAGTTCAGAGGCCAGGGGTCGAAAGCGCACGGAAATGTCCATCCGGATAGATAGCCCATTAGAGGACAGGGCTGTGATCTGCTCCATTTGCTCCTGAATCTTCACGTCGTAGCTAATGATGTTGGCCCAGGGGGCGTGCAGGTGAAAGCCTTCCCCGTAGGTGCCGCTGAGGTCCGTCCCGGCAAAGGTGCTGAACTTGACACCGCCCTCACCCGCGCCGATGGTGCTGGTCATGCATCCTGCGCCCATGACGGCAACCACAAGGAAGATGACACCCAGAAGGCCCAGGCGGGACAATGCTTTGGCAATATTTGGATATTGATTGTTGGCCATAGAGGTCAAGGGTCTAAGGTGTAAAGTGCAGGTTTATTGGCTGTTCTGGTTATTACGAGCATTTACTTAAAAAAGCAAGCCGCATAGGTCCTCGTACGAACAGAACGGCAGTCAAGTTGCCGAATTCTCCAAGAACCGCCACTCCGGTTGCACCGTACAATGGCCCGATTTATACATGGTTTTCACCTTTAATCGGTTCCCCGTTTGACGCTGGCTCAATCCGCATCTGTCTATTCCACGCTTTGTGGGGCATTGGGGGAGACGCAGGTCCGGCAGGTCGTTCCCCTGTCACCCTATACCACCTTCAAGATTGGTGGCCCTGCTGATTATTTCTACGAGGCTACCACAGCCGAGACCCTGGCCTCGGCCATCACGCTGGCTCGCTCAATGGACCTTCAGTATTTCGTGCTGGGTCTGGGGGCCAACATCCTCGTCGGCGATGGGGGATTTCAGGGCCTGGTTATCCGAAACCGCGCCAATCGTATCACGGTCCATTCCGGTCAACACCGCATCACGGCGGAAAGCGGAGCCATCGTCTATCCAGATGTGATTGAAATGGCCGTCTCGCATGGCCTGTCCGGCCTGGAACATTACGTGGGCATTCCATCGACGGTCGGAGGGGCCCTCTGGCAAAACCTGCATTTTTTATCACCTCCGCCGGAACGGGAGCGCACCCTGTTTATTGAGGAAGTCTTCCACAGTGCCGACTTGCTCACGGCCGATGGCCAACGGCGCACGGTGGGGGCGGATTATTTTAACTTCGGGTATGATACCTCGATCCTGCATGTTCAGGAGGATATCGTATTGGCGGCGACCTTTCAACTGACCCCCGGCAACATCGTCCGAATGCGCGAAATCATGGCGGCCAATCTGGCGTGGCGGCAGAAACGGCATCCACCCCTGGAGACCGAACCCAGTGCCGGTTCGATCTTCAAGAAGATTGAAGGCATTGGAGCCGGACGCCTCATCGACGAATGTGGTTTAAAAGGCACCCGCATCGGTGGTGCACAGATCACCCACCGACATGCCAACATTGTAATTAACCGGGGGGGAGCTACTGCAGCCGACGTTCGGGCCTTGATCACCCTGATGAAAGAAACAGTAGAACGAGAGAAAGGCTATCATCTGGAACCGGAAATTGAGTTCGTGGGAACGTTTGTGTAGGATGTAATGCGTATTGAGGAAACGTATAAGGATCGAGACGTCGAAGAAGTAATCGACATTTACTTCTATCGCCCCCTGGGGTATGTCCTGGCCATAGGGGCCTGGAAAGTGGGCATGACCCCCAATGCGGTGACGGTCATCGGCATGATCTTCGGTGTACTGGCCGGGCATTTATTCTTTTACAACGATCCGTGGATTAATGGCATCGGGGTACTGTGCTGGATGGCCGGACAAGCCCTGGACGGTGCGGACGGTCAACTGGCCCGCATGGCCGACATGCGCTCGCGCATCGGCCGGATCCTCGACGGCTTCGCGGATAACATCAAGTTTTTCAGCGTTTACCTGCACCTGGGCCTCCGGGTGTATTTCGAAACCGGCTGGTGGTGGATGTTCGGCGTGATGCTGGCCGCTGGCCTCTGCCATTCCCTTCAAAGCGCCATTGCAGATTATTATCGAAACGCATATCTCTTTTTTGCAGTTGTCTCTAAAAAAAGTGAACTCGATAAATCTGACAAGATTCAGCACGCCTATGCCGCATTGGATTGGCGGACGAACTTCATCGAGAAATTCCTGATGCGGGGATACGTCACCTATACGTTGTGTCAGGAACGCTGGGCAAAAAGCCTGCTCCAATTACAACGCACAGCCCTGGGCCGGTACGGCACCAACTTGCCGGATTGGCTCAAGACGGGGTACCGGCGGCTGAACCGACCCTTGCTCAAGTACTTTAACGCCCTCACCACCAACACCCGCATGGTGGTACTCTACATCGTCCTTTTCATCCCGAACATACCCCTATTTTTCGCCTTCGAGTTGATCGTGCTTAATCTGGTATTGGTCATCACGCTGTATCGTCAAAACCGGCACAACCGCGTCCTCGAAGAAGAAATCGAATGTACCCGTGCCGATCCGGCACCGGTGTTGGTTGCCTAAATGTATGGAACCTATTTCTGAGCCCATGATCCGGCAGTATGGACACCGCATCCGGGTGCGGGTTGCTGGCTTGGTGTTTAATACCCCGGAGGTCCCGGAGGCCGTTTTGCTGGTGGCCCACACCGGTATGTATGCTGGCCGTACCGTCTGGGCCCCGCCAGGGGGTGCGTTGCATTTTGGCGAATCGTTGACAGAGGGGGTGAAACGAGAAGTGCTGGAGGAGACGGGCCTGGAAGTAGCGGTTGGCCCGCTATGTTATACGCTCGATTTCGTGCGCCCGCCGTTGCATGCCGTCTCATTTTACTTCAAATGCGAGATGCTTGGCGGTCAACTCAAAACCGGTACTGATCCTGAACTTTCATCCGAAGCGCAGCTGATTCAGCACGTTCGGTTCATCCCCTTCGATCAATTGCCGGGGTACGATGTGCTGCCGGAGGGTCTGGCTGACATCTTGCCTGAAGATGCCCGCGCCGATTTTCCCGGTGGTCCCCAATATCTCGGCACCAAGTGGTAGGTACAATATGGGGTGATTTTACGCATGTTGTGGTATATAGGGTGAGCGGCACTTTACAGTTTGCGCCGCCATTTAGTATTATGTAAATCATATGTGTTTAAAACTTAACCTACACCCCGCCGCATGACCTCTGCCGTGCAACGAACCGGCTATGCCCTTTCCGATATCCTGGACGTTGTCAAACGTTATTGGGGGTATGATACCCTGCGTCCGTTGCAAGAAGAGGCCATTCGGGCTGGTTTGAATCAACAGGATTCATTGGTGGTCCTGCCGACCGGCGGCGGCAAGTCCCTCTGTTATCAGGTGCCTCCCCTGTTGGCGAGCCGGATGGATGTGGTCATCTCGCCGCTGATTTCACTGATGAAAGACCAGGTGGACGGCTTGCAGGCCAATGGGGTGCCTGCCGCTACCATCCACAGTGGACTGACCACACAGCAACGCCGGGCGGCTGAAGCCTTCATCTCTTCCGGTAAGTGCCGCCTGGCCTTCCTCTCCCCGGAACGGGTCCTGACGCCCTGGTTCGATGCCCTCTCGAATCGGCTCCAGATCCACGCCTTCACTATCGACGAAGCCCACTGCATCAGCCATTGGGGGCACGATTTTCGGCCCAGCTATCGCCAACTGACGCAGCTCAAAACGCGGTTTCCCGAGGCCGGTATCCATGCCTTCACGGCTACGGCTACGCAGCGAGTGCGGGACGATATCATCCAGCAACTCCAACTTGAGAACCCTGCGGTGTTGGTGGGCACCTTCGACCGGCCCAATCTGGTCTATCGCATCGTCCCACGGGACAACCTCAAGCGGCAGGTCGAAGATGTGCTGGGTCGCCATCCGGACGAGGCCGTCATCATCTACTGCATCACCCGGGACGAGACGGAGCGCATTGCCACCTATCTGGAAGGCCGGGGGCATGAAGCCATGCACTACCACGCAGGACTCTCGGCTGGTGAACGGCGTAGGGCGCAGGAGGCTTTTATCAATGAACGCGTCAACATTATCGTGGCTACGGTGGCCTTTGGCATGGGCATTGACCGAAGCGATGTGCGCTGCGTGATCCACGCCGGAATGCCGCAATCCATTGAGCACTACCAGCAGGAAACCGGCCGAGCCGGGCGCGATGGCCTGGAGGCCGAGTGCATTCTGTTCCATTCTGCCGCCGACGGCCTTCGCTGGCAATCCCTCGCCGAAAAGACCACCCAGTCCGAGCGCCGCAGGAAAGCCCTCATGACGCTGCTTCAGCACATGCGGCGGTTGTGTATGCCCACCCAGTGCCGGCACAAAACCCTCTCCGAATACTTCGAACAAACGTACGAACGCGCAAATTGCGAGGCCTGCGATGTATGCCTCGGCGAATCCCACAACCTGGAAGACGGTACCCGGCGGGCCCAGATGATCCTGTCGTGCGTGGCCCGCGTCGGCCAGCGGTTCGGGATGGGGCATGTGGTGGATGTGCTGCGCGGGGCCGAGACGGACCGCATCCGCTCCTTGGGGCATCACGACCTGAGCACCTACGGTTTGATGAAAGACACCCCCAAACGTGCCCTGAACAACACGGTCTTTCAGCTTATCGAACAGGGGTTGCTCACCCGTACGGATGGGCAATACCCGATCCTGATGCTTAATGAGGATTCCTGGCCGGTCTTGCGGGGTAAGAAATCCGTGTTGCTTCTGCCGATCAAGTCCAAAAAGGTCAAGAAGACCCAACGCGAAGAAGTGGCCTGGACCGGCATCGACCGCAGCCTGTTCGACAGCCTTCGGAGCCTTAGGCGCGAATTGGCCGTGGAGCGCGGGGTGCCGCCCTACGTTATTTTCAACGATGCTTCCCTGAAGGACATGGCCCAAAAACGCCCGACCACGCCGGAGGCGTTCCTGGCCATCCACGGTGTTGGTGAAAAGAAACTGGCTGATTTTGGGGAACGCTTCATGGCCCACATCGCCGAAATTGCCGATACCCCGTAACACTTTTCGAAATGATGCCACCAAAGAATGTGGCGTACCTCAGCGCAATGACATTTGCGCTTGGCATGCGGGCGGGGTTTCCTCGTCCGCATGTTTTGGTTTGGGCCGGTGTGCAAGGGGGGGATTCCATCCATGTGCCTGATCCCAATATAATTTCGGAATCAAAAGACGGCGGGCCGGGTATCTCCCGACCTATGGCCTTCAGACTCCACCAACCCTGACTTTTGGCTCCCTACGTCCAAGTTGTTCTTCCCCTGCCTGTCGATAAACCCTACACGTACAGCGTGCCCGAGGGTTTGCGTGGCAGTGTAGCGATTGGGAGCCGGGTGGTCGTGCCTTTCGGCCCGCGGGTGTTGACGGGTCTCGTGGTGGGCACCACAACGGAGCGGGGGAAATACAAACTCAAGTCCATCCGGGATGTGCTGGACGAGACCCCGGCCTTCACCGACGAGATGTTGCGCTTGACGCGCTGGATCGCCTCCTATTATGCGTGCAGTTGGGGCGAGGCCGTTCGGGCTGCGCTGCCCGGTGGCATTGAGGTCGAAAGCCGTAGGCGGGTGTATCCAGCCACGCCGCTCCCGTCCACATCTCCTGATCCGCAGACCCGGCAGGTGTTAGAAGCCCTGGCGATCAAAACCCCGGCCACGCTGGAATTTCTCAACCGCACCCTGGATGCACCCCTCTCGCTCAACCGGCTCCGGCGCATGGCCAAGGCCGGATGGCTTCGGATCGAAAATGAAATCATGCCACCCCGGGTTCGTATTAAAACCGAACGTCGGCTGCGGCTGGTCGAGGACCTGCATGCACCGGAGGCCCTGGCGGCAGCCTTGCTGTTGCTTCGGGGGGGAAAACAACGAGCGCTGCTCGCCGAGGTCGGCCGGTTGTTTGCCCAGGGCGAAACGGATCCCCGTCAGACAGACGTATTGAAGCGCATTGGGGCAGGGGTCGCTACGGCGCAGAGTCTGGTCCGGAAAGGCGTGCTGGCATTGGTGGAACGGGAGGTCATTCGGACGCCCCTTGGTGATTTGCCCGTGCAGGCTGGACCACCGCCGGTCTATGTCTTGCACAAGGCCCAAAAGCGGTCGCTGGATGCCATCCGTGAAGCCTTAACAGCCCGGCGGTTTCAGACGTTTCTGTTACATGGCGTAACGGGGAGCGGGAAAACGGAAGTCTACATCGCGGCCCTGAAGCAGGTCTTGAATCGGGGGCAGACGGGTATTGTGCTGGTGCCGGAAATCGCGCTTACGCCCCAGACGGTCCAGCGTTTTCGGGCGCACTTCGGGGACCAGGTGGCCGTGTTACATTCCCAGATGAGTCCCGGCGAACGGTATGATGTATGGCGGCAGTTACGCAAGGGGCAATACCGCGTCGTGATTGGTCCACGTTCGGCTGTGCTGGCCCCCCTCGAGAACCTGGGGTTGATTGTGGTAGATGAGGAACACGAATCCAGCTACAAACAATTCGATCCGGCTCCGCGCTACCATGCCCGCGACGTAGCCGTGATGCGGGCTTACCTGAGCGGGGCGGTGTGCATCCTCGGTTCGGCCACGCCCAGCATCGAAAGTTACATGAACACGATTTGGGAGAAGTACACGCTCCTGCCGATGCCGCATCGGGTTCCGGTGCCCGGCCGGTCGGCGGCCCTGATGCCAGTCGTGGAGATTGTAGACCTGGCGCTTGAAAAAAAGAAACATCAACTCGACGGGACCCTCTCCCGACCGTTACAGGAAGCCATACAGCACCGGCTCGACAAAAAGGAACAGGTCATCCTGTTGCAAAACCGACGGGGGTATGCCCCTGTGATGGAGTGCGAATCGTGCGGATGGGCGCCCCATTGCCGGGATTGCGCCGTCACGCTCACGTACCACAAGCCGCGTGCCCACCTGCGGTGCCATTATTGCGGGTTCACACAACGTATTCCGGCGCGGTGCCCGGTCTGTCACGGCTATGAACTTGAAATGCACGGCCTCGGTACGCAACGCGTCGAAGAAGAACTGCATACCCGTTTTCCCAGCGCCACAGTGCTGCGGATGGATCTGGATACCACCAGCAAGAAAGGAGCCCACCGCCGTATCCTTGAACAGTTTGGCCGAGGTGAGGCCGATATTTTGATCGGGACGCAAATGATTGCCAAGGGACTGGACTTCAAACAGGTCACCCTGGTGGGCGTCATCAATGCCGATACCGGCCTGCTTATGCCGGACTTCCGGGCGGCTGAGCGCACGTTCCAACTGTTGACGCAGGTGGCGGGTCGGGCTGGCCGGGACCAGTTACGCGGCGATGTGATTCTACAAACTCGCAACCCCAAACATGCCGTCATCCGGTTTGCATGCAACCACGATTACCTGGGGTTCATCGAAACCGATTTACCGGACCGTAAACAGTTCGGCTACCCGCCGTTCGGACGGCTCATTGGGGTGGAGTTTCGGGGGCCGAAACGGGATGCACTGGAACAGGTGGCCCAACAGTGGACCCAGCGGCTCCGCGATGGCATCGCACACCAGACCTCGGTACTGGGGCCGGAGGTGGCCTTCATCAGCCGGGTGAAGCGGCAGTATCGGATGCATACCATCCTGAAAATCCCTCTGCGCACCGACTTTGCCGGGATCAAAGCCGCCATCCGGGCCACCACCCGGCAAACCGGAACGTTGCCGAAAGATGTACGCATTGCTGTCGATGTAGACCCGGTGGGCCTTTTTTGATATGGCTTGACCCAATTGGCGTGAGACAAATCGAAGCGCTAACGGCCATGATCCAGGCATTGATGCAGGAAAAATGAACAAGGCCAATCACCAATTAAAACAATGTTCTTGGTCCTTTAGCGCTGTGCGCACGAATTTCTAGGGCAACCTCAACAAGCCCTTGCGTATCCCATCCGACCCGGTCTGCCATGCGAACTTCCTGGTGGTGTTTCGGCGTGCTGAGCATCTTCGGATGCTTGGTAAGTCCTGCGCTTGCCCAGCAGACGGCTCCGCTAAAGGGTATGGTCTGGCGCGTGCCGGGCAGCTTGTCTGAGGCCGAGGCGGATCTCTTGCAGATGCACCGCATGGGTGTACAGGCCGTTCGGAGTAGCCTCATTCGGCGGGAGGGGTTGTTGTTGATGGCCGATACCCTGGGGCTGCGGATCTTCCAGGAATTGCCCGTGGATGATGTGCCGGCCTCTCGGCTGCCGGATATGCTGGATAATGCCCAACGTCAACTGGTTGCCGCTTTGCAACGGGCTCGGCAACATCCATCCGTGCGAGATTTTGGGTTGGCCGTCGGATGTGACATGAGTGAACCGGAAGCCAAGAACTATCTTTCCACCCTGATTCAAATCATTCAACGCCTGGGGCCGCCGGGGAGCCGCGCCTACTACGTCACGCCCTTCATTGAATCGGATTGCTGTAGTAGCCAGGTCGACTTCGTGTTGTTGGATGCGCGGGATGTGCCGGACCCGATGGTTTTACTCACGCGATGGAAGGCCGCGCATACGACACCCGTTGGTTTGGCCAACCTTGGCACATGGGTAGATCCGACGGCTTTGATCGGGTACCGGGTTCCCAATTCTCCGGAATACCAGGCCCGGTATCTGGAGACCCATTTGCAGCAACTTTTGACGGCCCGTCCAGGTCCTATGGCTTTTTTTGTAGAGCGCTGGCGTGACGACCAGGCCGACGAACCCTCCATTCGGCATAATTTGCGAGATCCATATGCCCGTCGGTATGGACTGTTGGGGACCATGGGGGTGCGGCCCGCCTTCGACGTTGTGGGCGGACTTTATTCCGGGCAGCAGACGGTGTTTGCCTTTGGTGCGCCGGGCGCGACGGAGCGGCAGACCGTCTACTGGCTGATCCTGTTTGGGTGGAGCGTTATCATATTGCTGGCCAGTGTGACCCTGCTGCTTGGGCGGTTTCAGTTGTTTACCCGGCGCTATTTCTTCAACCACGGCAATTACATCGACCTGTTGCGGCGGGGTCGTGAGTTGGAACAGAGCTTGAACACAGCCATGTTGCTCATCCTGGCGCTGTGTGCCGGCGTGACGGGCACCGCCGCCCTTCAGGTCCTCTATCGAACCCGCTACTTTGCGACCCTCTTCGATGTGTTGCCGGAAACAGTACAGCTCTTCGTCCTGACCATTATTCTGAACCCCTGGATGATGTTTGTGCTGTGCGCGTCGGTCTACGTCGTCATCCTGATCTTTTGGGCCGTGTTATTGACCAGCCTTGCACCCCGCCAGGGAAAGCTGAAAACAACGCAGATGCTTGTCCTGTGGCCCCGGTGGCCTCTGCTCTTTATCATGATCCTGGTGCTGGTAACGTATACCCTGCCGCATCATCGGGCCGTGTATGTCATGGCCATATTGATGGGTTTTTGGCTGCTCACGTCCTGGACCGGCATTACGAGAACCTGTCTCGACTTTGCCCGGGTCACCCATTCGACACCGCTACGGGTGGTGTTGGTCGGGTGGTGCGTACCGCTGATTCTCCTTGGGCTGTTCGTAGGATTTGTGCTGTCTCAGGGGGCATTGCCGGATCTGACATTCGCCTGGCACCGCGTCATGCGGCCCTGAATGATTGGTGATTTACTGCGTTAGTCGCTACGCTCGTTTTTGATTGGTAATTGGGCATTTGTTATTTGGTGCCTGTCAATCACCAATCATTTCCACGGGCTTTTGAGTGGTCAGCCGGGTCCAGGTGCGTTCGGCGAAGTCGTAGAAGGGTTGCTTGTGATGCAGCCATCCAAAATGCAGGGCGAAGGGGGTCACGTAGATATGATCTCCTTTGCCGGGAAGGAGGCTGAACAGGCCCATCAGAAACTTGCGGACGGCTTCAATGGGAAATCCGCGCAGGCCGTAGATAAAGCGGTCGCAGGGGTAGTAGCACTTCACTTGGTGAAAATCGGGATCGAACTTCGTCATGGGTTCGATGAAGTCGAGTTGCGGGCTGTTGTAGCCCTGGAACCAGGGGTAGACCTCGATCTGCAGGGCACTGATCGCCATTGCCAGCGACCATTCACAAGATTCCAGGCTGCGCCCATATTCGTCCAGTCGACTTCTAAAATGCGTCAGGTGTCGCTTCGACATGAAGGTGGCAGCCTGTTCACACACGGCTTGCGTGAGGTCACGGTCCTGGGCATACATCAAGCCAGATTGTACGCGAGGCAGGTGCGTCAGGCCGAAGCGTTTCAGGGTACGCCGCCGCCGGTTTAAGACGATGTCCAGCAGCACTTGCAGGCTTTTGGGGCCACCGAAGAAGAAATCGGCACGTTCATGGCCGGTGGAGGTAAAGGGGTAGATGGCCAGTTGTTGCCAGAGGGGGTCCGGGTTGCGGCACCAGACGATATCCGAATCCGCGTACAGGTTGCGGTCGAAGGGCATAAACCGGTGCATGTGGTGCTTAAACCCGACCAGAGACCGATGCCGCTCCGGCAAGATCTCGACGTGCTCGAACAGCGCATCCAGCCCATACCGCTCCAATTCCGTACGGTGCTCCTTGGTCGTGAACAACGCCATGGGTCGGTACGCATCGTGCCGACGGATCGTCAGGGCAGATGCTACGGCATGGTGCAGGTACTCAACCGGCCCATACGTGTTCAGTACATAACCTTCAACAAGCCTACCCATACGTTGACCGGAAAAAGAAAAGCCTCGTCGGAGGACGGTTCGGCAGAAGCACGTTCACAAGTCGTTGGACGCAACATAAGACCGAAAGATAACTTTTCCCGCATCAAAGCGCTTAGTTCTGCGTCATTTTTTCAAGACGCTTGTTCAGGCTCTTCATCAAGCCGTCAAATCCACGTTTGGCAATGGCCCGCTGAAACGACCGGGCATAGCCCTTGGCTGTGCTCACATCATCAAGCGAAATATCCACGATGTGCCATGCCCCGTTATGTTTTTCAAGGTCGTAATCGACCTTTGTTTTCACATCCTTAAAGGTCGCATTGGTGCTGGCTTTGGCCGTGGTGCCATTCACCATAATGCGTCCATAGGTCACCTGGGCTCGGTAGGGATCCAGGTCGGCGAGGGATTGGGCGCGTACGATCTGGCCGAACACGTCCACAAATTCCGACCGTTGCACCTCTGTCAAACCGGCCCAGTATTTTCCCAACGCGACCTGACCCATTGCGCCGAAGTCGATTACATCGTTAACCAGGGTGCGCAACGCTTCTTTTTGATCGCCGGAGAGCGATTCCGTCTTGTTCAGGACGGCCTTCACCTCCTGGTCGCGCTGTTCAAGCATGGACCGGATGGTTTGTTCATCGCCGGTTTGAGCAAGGACGGCGGATAGGTTAAAGCCCATCCCACCGATGGCAATCAGGATCAGGGCGCGAAAAGTGTTCAGCATAGCAGACAGTTGTGTGTGAAATAGTACGTATTTCGTATTGCGTAAGATGGGCTGCTATTGGCAACCTCCATCCTACAGGCTTTACCTTATTAAGGTTCAACAAGTGTGCCGGTTTGGATTTGTTGGGTGAGGGTGCCGGTTTTGTTAAACAGCCGGAGCAGCGCCACGTTGTATTTTTGGACGGCCTCCAGGTGTTTGGCCTGCATATCCAGGTTGGTTTGAACGGCCCGCACGAGGTTGTCGATGTTGCCGAGTTCGAGGTCGAAATTGATCTGTTCGGTCCGGAGCCATTCCTTGCTCAGTTGCAGGGCTTCCTCCTGTGCCGAGAGGGCTTCCTGTGCGATGCGCACATTGCGGTAGGTTTCCTCAACTTCAAACCGAATCAACTCGGTTGCGGCATCGCGCTGAAACCGGACTTCGTCCCGCTGGGCTTCGGCCTGTTGAACTTTGGCGCGGGTCTGCGCAAAATTCAGGTTGAGCCGCATCCCCAGCCCGGCCCGGACGCTCTGCCCGATGAACGGATCGCTGATAAACGGGTTTGGCTGACGGCGGCGGCCCGCCACAAACGAATATCGTCCGCTCACGCCAACGAACAGCTTGGGGTAAAAATCCGAGCGGGCCACGTCCACCAGAGCGTTGCGGGCAGCGAGGCCCGCATGGGCTTGTGCCACTTCATTCCGATGAGCCAGGGCCAGTTCGATGTAGGTATCCAGACTGTCCAGTTCGTGCACGAACGGTTCCAGGGTCGTGGACTTCGGGACAACGACGGCCCCCGGCGGCAGTCGGAGTTGGCGGACCAGCGCAGAGCGGGCCAGGGTGCGTTTTTCGGTCACCTCGGCTTTGCGGCGGCGGTATTCCTGCTCAAAGATCTGGAGTTGAAACAGGTCGGCATCGTCCACATCTTCGTCGCCTTCGTCGAGCAGGCGGGTGATTTCGGTTTTAGCTTGTTCGAGGGCATCGCCCGTTTCATCGGCCAGCCGGAACAGGGCTTCGGTTAGCAGCAGGCTGAAGTAGCTTTCCCCGGCGCGTTGGGTAACCTGTTCCGTTTTCGCCTGCCCTTCGGCTTGGGCGAGTGCAACGCCGTGCTCGGCTGCCCGGATGTTGCCCCCGATCTGGCCCCAGGTGTACAGCGGTTGTAGGATTTCAAATTCAAGCAGGTTAAAGGGGCGCACATTTTCCCAGTCGTTACGCAGGTCGGGGTCCAGGTATGAAGCATCGTCCGGGAAGCTAGTTTTCGTCAGGCCGGGAGCCAGTGCATGGGCGGTGCTGGCGTTAAACTCGGTCAGGTAGCGGCTGGCCCGGGCTTGGCGGTGCCGGGCCTCGGCAAACGCGACCCGTGCGTCCATTTGTTGTACCTCGGGGCTGGCGGACAAGGCCCCGTTAACGGTGGATTCGAACGTGAGGGCCAGCGTGTCTGGTGATGTTTGGGCCTGGAGGACCCCGGCCAGGAACAGGCTGAAGAGGGCCGAAGCAAGGAAGTTCTTTCTCATGAAGGTAGGGTCCATATTCAGGGCCGCATATATAAAAGGGGGGCTGGATTTTCCGGTACGGATGGAGGCAAGAACAAAAACCGCGCCCATTCTGATCCATTTGGCCGATGAACTGCGCGTTTAGATGTGGAAGGAATTACTTCTCCTAGTGTATGCAAGACGCACCTGCTTCTTGATGGGAACCAGGAAGCATACAAACCCAAGGTGTGTAATACGAAAGGGAGTCCGGCGCCTCCGGCCGGCTCCCTTTTTTCTTTGCATAGTCGGTATCCCTTCCGTTACCTTGTAGCCCTTTGGCATTGGCCACCATTACAGGTTTTGATCATGGTTTCGAACAAACCTCGGGCATTGGGCGATGTACTGCAAGAGTTAATTGACCGGCTCGGGTTGCGGGAGGGGTTGGAAAACTCGCGGGCCGTAGAGGCCTGGGCAGAAGTGGCTGGCCCACAGATTAACGCCGTGACGCAGTCGGTGTGGATGGACCGGGGCAAACTCTTCGTAAAAGTAACCTCGGCGGCTTGGCGGCAAGAACTTCACCTCAGCCGGCGGGCCTGGAAAGACCGCGTCAACACACACCTCGGCACCCCGACCATCAAGGAGATTATTTTTCGTTAAAGTGCGGCACCCCGCACTCAGCACGTTAATCTTCGTATTTCTTAAACGCGACGGTGGTATTGTGTCCGCCAAAGCCGAAGGCGTTGCTGGCGGCCACGCGCACGGTGCGGTCCTGGGGTGCGTTGAACGTGTAGTTCAGGTCACACTCGGGGTCCGGCGTGGTGAAGTTGATGGTCGGGGGGATGCGGTCGTGGACGATGGCCAGGATCGTGGCGATGGCTTCAATGGCCCCGGCAGCGCCCAGCAAGTGGCCCGTCATACTTTTGGTAGACGACAGGTTCATGTGGTAGGCATGATCCTCGAAGACCTCTTTGATCGCCTTGGTTTCGGCAATGTCCCCGAGAGGCGTCGAGGTGCCGTGCATATTCAGGTAGTCCACCTCCTCCGGTTCCAGGCCCGCATCCCGCAGCATCATACGCATGGCGAGGGCGGCTCCACGGCCTTCTGGATCGGGCGCTGTGATGTGGTGGGCGTCAGCGGAGAAGCCGATCCCGGCCACTTCTGCATAAATGCGTGCCCCACGGGCTTTGGCATGTTCGAGTTCTTCGACAAACAACGCGCCTGCGCCTTCGCCCAGGACGAACCCCTCGCGGGTGGCATCGAAGGGGCGGCTGGCGGTGGCGGGGTCGTCATTGCGGCGGGAGAGGGCGCGCATGGCATTGAACCCGCCGATGCCGAGTTGGCACACGCTGGCTTCGGTGCCGCCGCAGAGCATGGCGGTGGCGTAGCCCTGGCGGATGAGCATGAAGGCATCACCCAGGTTGTTGTTGCCGGTGGCACAGGCCGAAACGGCCGAGTAATTTGGCCCCCGGAACTTGTACGCCATCGCAATCTGTCCCCCGGCAATATCCGGAATGAGCATGGGGATGAAAAACGGAGACAACCGCCGAACGCCCTGGGTGAGGTAGACCTCGGTCTGGTTCTGGAAGATTTGAATGCCTCCAATGCCTGCGCCCATGTTGACGCCGATCTCGTCCCGGTTGACATCAGCATCCAGGATGCCGGCATCTTTAACCGCAACCTGGGCGGCACTCAGGGCATATTGACTGAAGGGGTCCAGCCGTCGGGCGGATTTGCGATCCAGATAGTCCGTCGGGTTGTATCCCTTGAGTTCACAGGCAAATTGGGTGTCGTACTCGGAGGCATCGAAGTAGGTAATCGGGGCGGCACCGCTGACGCCTCGCATGAGGCCGTCCCAGTACGCATCAACCGTCAGCCCGATCGGCGTGAGGGCACCCATCCCGGTGACCACCACGCGGCGCTGTCCGTTCTGCATAGATGAGCGGGTGTTGAAGGTGGAGGGCTAGAACTAAAATGGAAATACCCGGCAGGGTACTGCCGGGTATTGCGTGTACTGCGAGGCGTTAAAGTTACGCCTCAATACGTTTCGAGAGGTAAGAGACCGCGTCGCCGACGGTGGCAATCTGCTCAGCGTCTTCGTCTGGAATCGTCAGGTCAAACTCTTTTTCGAATTCCATAATCAATTCGACCGTGTCAAGGGAGTCTGCACCGAGATCGTTCGTAAACGAGCTTTCATCGGCGATGCTCTCTTCGTCCACACCGAGTTTGTCCACGATGATTTCCCTGACTTTGTTACCTATATCTGCCATGAGGTTGTTGTTGGTTGACGTAACAAAAAATACGATGCAACGGGTGGGGGCGCATGCAGCACGAGGTTGATAACCTTCAGGCAAACACTAGAGTCGGTATCACCTCCCGCCTTTTGCAAGGAACAATTCAACTACGTAAGGTACGGCTACAGGTTCCAACACGCAAACAGAGGGCCGTTCTAGCCATCGTGTTTAAACCACGAAGTTTGGGTGGAGAAGTTGAGTATCGTATCCTGCCGACCCTATCTTTCACACTTCAAAAAACAACAGGCCCTAACAACCTCTATCGTCTACACGTTCGCTACTTATGCCCTATCTGTTTACCTCCGAATCGGTTTCGGAAGGACACCCCGACAAAGTATCTGATCAAATTTCAGACGCCTTGCTTGATGCCATGTTGGCGCAAGATTCCCGGAGCCGCGTTGCCATTGAAACCCTGGTTACCACCGGCTTGGTGGTGCTCTCCGGAGAAGTAACCACGGAGGCCTACGTCGATGTCCAAGAGATCGCCCGTGATGTCATTCGTAAGATCGGCTATACCGATCCGCTACTGCGTTTCGATGCCGAATCCTGCGGGGTGGTCTCCAGCATTCACAAGCAGAGTGAAGACATTGCCCAGGGGGTCGACGAAGGAGCCGGTCTCCATGATGATCAGGGAGCAGGTGACCAGGGTATGATGTTCGGTTATGCCTGCCGTGAAACCCCCGAACTGATGCCGATGGCGCTTACCTACGCCCATGGCCTCGTCCGTGAACTGGCCGCAATCCGCAAACATACGGATCTGATGCCGTACCTGCGGCCCGACTCCAAGAGCCAGGTCACGATCGAATACGACGATGAAGGCCTGACCCCACGCCGCGTGCATACCATCGTCGTGTCCACCCAGCATGACGATGATGTCGATCTGGCGGCCATCAAGGAAGACATGCGCAAGCACCTGATTCCGCGTGTGATCCCGGCCGAATTGCTGGATGACGAGCTGATTCTGCACGTCAATCCCACCGGCCGCTTCGTCATTGGCGGCCCCCATGGTGATACCGGCCTGACCGGTCGCAAGATCATCGTGGACACCTACGGGGGTAAAGGCGCACACGGCGGTGGTGCCTTCAGCGGCAAGGACCCGTCCAAGGTAGACCGTTCGGCAGCCTATGCCACCCGGCACGTCGCCAAGAACCTCGTTGCGGCGGAACTGGCAGATGAAGTCCTTGTTCAAGTGGCCTATGCCATCGGCGTCTCCCAGCCCGTATCGATTTATGTCGATTCATACGGGACCGGCGTGCTCCCCGACGCTGATCTGGCCCGCCTCGTCACCGACGTTTTCGACCTCAGACCCAAAGCCATTATTGATCGGTTTGATTTGCTCCGGCCCATCTACCGCGCCACAGCCGCGTACGGCCACTTTGGCCGCTCCGAATTCCCCTGGGAAGCCCTGGATCATGTGGATGCCCTCAAAGCTGCAGCCGAGCAGTATCAGTCGGCTTCGGTCTAACCTTGTCTTTTTTGCGCTGGTTCTACTGTTCTTTGGACCAGCCGCTACATATGCACAAACGCGCCCGGCTCAACAGGAGACCGGGCGCGTTTCGCTTTCTGTAGCAGCAGAAACGGAAGCCCGTCGTGTGCTGGTAACAGATGCCCGGTTTGCCGGTTCTCCAGAGGATTTCCGGGTGGTGGCGGCGCAAACCAGCCCGGCAGGAACCCACGTTACGTTTCAACAGGTCTATAAAGGGATACCGGTCTATGGGCGCTCCGTTAGGGTGAGCCTGAACCAGACGGGCCAGCCCACGCTTGCCACAGGTCGAACGACACCCCATCTGGGTGCCCAATCCCTCCCCATTACGCCCCGTCTTTCCTCGGACCAGGCCCGTGCCCGCGCCGGGGAACACCTGGAAGCTGAGGGCCGGACCACCACGCCGGAATTGATCGTCTTTCCGGAACCGGCACCCCGGTTGGCCTGGCGGGTTCTCGTCTGGCCCTATACCCAGGCCGGTGAGTGGGAAGTTGTGCTGGATGCCTTGACCGGCGAAGCCTTACACCTACAGGACCGGTCCATGCCCCGCCGCAAGGGTGTGGCACACGCCCACAACCATGCCATACCCGAAATCAATAGGCCGGCGATACAGCCGGTAGCACAGGTCAACGGGCAGGGGTTCGTCTTCGATCCTGATCCCCTGACCACTTCCGGCCAAACCTATGGCGGTAACTATGCCGATAATGACAACACGGATACGCCGGAACTGGATGCGGAACGGCAACTGGTCGATTTGCCGGACCTGACGTTGGGCACCGACGGCTTGCATCGCCTCGAAGGCCCCCATGTGGAGATCGTACCCTTTCGGGCCAATGGCATCGTCAACTATACCCCACCTGCCGAGGCCGATCCCAACGCGTTTCAATACACCCGAGCCGATGATCGTTTCGAGGGGGTCAACGTCTATTACCACGTGGATGCCAGCCAACGGTATGTGCAGGCCCTCGGCTTTACCAATGTGCAAAACAATCCCATTGCGGCCAATCCGTTTGGGGAAGGGACCATCGACAACTCGCGGTACTACCCTGGGGCCAACATGTTATCCTTTGGGTCCGGTGGGATCGATGATGCCGAAGACGCCTTTGTAATCTGGCATGAATACGGACACGCCCTGCTCGAAGCGGCTTCGGCCAACCTGTATGGGGCGGGTCCGGAAGGGGCAGCACTGCACGAAGGGTGGTCTGACTACTGGGCGGCCTCCTACATCCGGAGTCTCATCGAAAACGGAACGGTGCCGGACCACGACTGGCGGCGGCTCTTCCGGTGGGATGGCAACACCAGCACCTTTCAGGGAAGGGTCATGCAGACCACGGCCCGGTACCCGGACGGCATCTCGAATAACCAGTACACCAGTGGTACACTGTGGGCCGTCACCATGATGGAGATCTATGATGCAGTGGGGCGGGAGGTTTGTGATGTGCTGAACCTGCAATCGCATTTCTACCTCGCAGCACCGACCACCATGCCGGAGGCCGCGCAAGCCCTGATTCAGGCTGATGTCGATCTGTACGGTGGTACCCACACGCAGGTCTTGATTGACATTCTGGGCAACCGGGGTTTCGTCAACCCCGATAACTTTCAGCCACGCATCACCCATACCCCCCTCGCCGATACCGAGCAACTCGGCGGAAGCCGGGCCATTGAGGTAGATGTCATCGGTCTGGTCTTTTCCATCGCGGACGTGCAGTTGGTTTATCAGTATGGTGCGGACGCCCCGCAGACAGTCCCGATGGTTTTTGGAGAAGCGCCTCGCTACACGGCCACGCTGCCTTTGCCCAATACGCCGACCCTGATTTCGTATTACATAGATGTGACCGATTCGGAAGGCCAACATACGCGGTTGCCTGCCGGAGAAGAGGTCTTCACCTTTCAGGCTGGCCCTGACGAAGAAGCGCCTCAAATTTCTCATGCACCGCTCCGTGAAGTGGCCCTGGCCGGTTGGCCTTTGGACATTCTGGCCGAGGTGACCGACAACCTTGGGGTTGATACGGTTTTTGTCTCCTTTGAGGTGCGTACTGGTACGGCTGGCTCGGTTCGGGAAACGGGTACATTTGGCCTGGCCCGCGGGGAGAACAGTTATAGGGGCACGTTCCCGGTGCCTGTAGATCGTGTTCAAAATGGGGATGCCGTTCGGTACCGCATCTATGCCCGCGATGTTGCCGCAGCTTCTAATGAAGCCGTTGTACCAGACCTCGCAGAAGATCCTTTTATCCTCTTGCTTACGGCAAGCGGCGTTCTCCAGACCTTCGACTTTGAAGGCCCGGCATCGGCGGTAGAGGGTACCGCGTCATGGGCGCTTGGGGTGCCGATGTTCGGCATTGAAGTGGCACATTCGGGCAGCCGGGTATGGGGTACAGTACTGGGGGGCGCCTACCCGGCCCTCAGCACCGAAGCTTTTCTGACCTTACCGTCGGTTAACCTGTCTGGCCTGGGACAAGTCTACCTCACGTTCTGGCATTGGTATGATATCGAACACGACGGCACCGCCGAACCCGGTAGTTCGGTTGAAGCCGTACTCTGGGATGGGGGTAATGTTCAGGTGTCCATTGATGGCGGCAATACCTGGACGGTAGCCATGCCGGAAACGGGGTACGACGGCACCATCGCAGCCGGATTTGGCAATGCCCTTGGTGGACAACCGGCCTTTGGCGGATCAAGCCGGGGATGGCGGCCGGAACTTGTTCCCTTACCGGAAGCCGCCGACGTGCGGGTGCGTTTCGCCTTTGGGAGTGATCAGAGCAACACCGAGCCGTCCGATACTTATGCCGGGTGGTACATCGACGATGTAGCCTTTACCCTGGAGCGCCCCGTCGATGAAGGCCCACCGGTCATTCTGGTGCCCCCGCCGGATCTGCTTTCGCTGGATGCCAACGGCATGCAACCGCCTCCCATTGTGAGGGTACAGGCCATGGACGACTTTGGGATCGAACAGATTCAGCTTACTTACACCATCATCACGGAAAATGGCGAAACGGAGGGCGGCACCCGCATGTATATGCGGCCGGACGACCTGACCCTGTTTGAAGGCACCATTCCTGTGGACCCAACGCAAGTCCGGGCTGGGGATGCCATTTCCTACCGCCTCCGGATCCTCGACTTTGCCGGGAATGAGGCCCTGGGGGGCTCCTACCGGTTTGAATACCGTCTACAGGTTTTTCGGGATGCCCTGGGTGGTGTACGCCCTTCCGGTTACTGGGAACAGGTGGATGATGTGCAGTGGCGTACAGTGCCTAGGGAAGATCAGCCAAGCGTGTCGAGCCTGGTTTTGGCTCCGATTGATTTGCCGGAAAATGCCCGTCAAATCGACTTGCTGGTGCAGCACGCGTATCAGTTGGGTACAGATGCGGGCGGCAACCTGAAAATTTCGCAGGATGCCGGAGGAAGTTGGACACTCTTTGGGCCGGTTGATGGGTATAATGGCACCCTGCCTGAGGCACCGAATGAATCTATTTTCACCGGTAATTCCGGGCCTGAGCCGGTGCAGACGCGTTATCTACTTTCCGATTTCGGGGGGCGGCAGATTTGGCTCCGGTTTGATTTCTTTACGGCCAGTCCGCTGGAGGCCGGGGCGTTTTGGGAGATTGAAAGCGTACAGGTTGTGCAATCAACCAATGCCGGTGATTTTGAGACGCCGCGAACCTTGGCCTTGTATCCCAATTTCCCGGATCCCTTTGCAGTATCAACTACCATCAGCTATACCCTGCCGGAAGCGATGCCGGTGTCGTTGGTCTTGTACGATGTGTTGGGGCGGGCCGTCCGTACCCTGGATGAAGGAACCCGTGAAGCCGGCAACCATACGCTCACTATCAATGGCACGACCCTCTCTTCCGGTCTTTACCTCCTGCATTTCCAGGCCGGTACGGAGGAACGCATCGAAAAGATAGTTGTCACCAAGTAGATGGTCAGATAGGTATCTCTTGATAGATGCCTGGCGTTGCGCTCCCTATCGTTTCAGCAATGGAGATCACGTGTTGTCGTATGCGCGGCCAGGAAGTGGTGCCGAGCACAATAACTGCCAGGACTCGATTTGAAAAATTTTGCTGGTGTTTCAGATTCTTGTCCGTGGTAATAAAAACCTCGAACCCCTCTTGTTCGGCAGTATCGAGCAATACACCATTTTGTAGGGTAGCCCAGTTCCGCTCATAGACTGTTTCAACCGTGTGGTCTAGCAAATAACGTCGGAGTGGAACGGGTGTACCTTGATCAAAAAGGACTTTCATGCTTCCGTTTGTTCGGCAAGCATAGCGGCTTCATGGTCGAGCACAGCTTCAATATGGGATTGTTTAACCCCGGGGAACCATGCCACAAACTCCTCAATGGTGCCACCATCCCTAAGATGTTCAAACAGTGCCGATACGGGAATACGGGTTCCCTGAAACACCCAGGCCCCACTGACCCTTTCCGGGTGCCGTTCAACGGCTTTACATTGCTTCCAAGCGTCCATCATAATGCCGGTGAGATTCCTGGGTGGCTGGTGTACACAGAAAGTATACCGTATGTGGGGAGGATTTGTTTTCGGTCTTTACCTCCTGCATTTCCAGGCCGGTACGGAGGAACGCATCGAAAAGATGGTCGTCACCAGATAAAGGGCATAAAAAAACGGCCCACGCCATCATGTAGCACGGGCCGTTAAGAGGGTATATTCTTTCCCTAGTACCGGTAGTACTCCGGTTTGTAGGGGCCTTCCGGTTTGACGCCGATGTATTCGGCTTGGTCATCGGAGAGCTCTTCGAGTTCCACCCCGATTTTGGCGAGGTGCAACCGGGCCACTTGCTCATCCAGATGTTTGGGCAGCATGTAGACCTTGTTTTCGTAGCTCTCGCTGTTTTTCCAAAGCTCAAGCTGGGCCAACACCTGGTTGGTGAAGGAGTTGGACATCACAAATGACGGGTGCCCTGTGGCGCAGCCGAGGTTGACCAGCCGACCTTCGGCCAGCACGATCACATCTTTGCCGTCGATGGTGTATTTATCAACCTGTGGCTTGACGGTCACTTTGGTGTCGCCGTAGGTGTCATTGAGCCAGGCCATGTCGATTTCATTGTCGAAGTGGCCGATGTTGCAAAGGATAGCTTTGTCTTTCATCAAGCGGAAGTGTTCTTCCGAGACGATGTCCTTGTTGCCTGTTGCGGTAACGACAATGTCGGCTTCCGGGATGGCATTGATCATTTTCTTGACTTCGAAGCCGTCCATGGCCGCTTGCAGGGCGCAAATCGGATCGATTTCCGTCACAATCACGCGGCAGCCGGCGCCGCGCAGCGAAGCAACCGAGCCTTTTCCAACGTCGCCGTAGCCAGCTACCACGGCTATTTTGCCGGCCATCATCACGTCGGTTGCGCGTCGGATGGCATCTACGCAGGACTCCTTGCAGCCGTATTTGTTGTCGAACTTCGACTTCGTGACGGAATCGTTCACGTTGATGGCCGGGATCGGCAGGGTGCCGTTTTGGACGCGTTCATAGAGGCGGTGTACGCCGGTCGTGGTTTCTTCACTCAGGCCCTTGATGCCTGTAGCAAGTTCGATGTTATGATCCAGGACGAGGTTGGTCAGGTCACCGCCATCATCAAGAATCATATTGAGGGGTTTGCCGCCTTCAAAAGCATAAAGGGTTTGCTCGATGGCCCACCAGAATTCTTCTTCAGACATTCCTTTCCAGGCATAGACCGGGATGCCGGCAGCGGCAATGGCAGCGGCGGCATGATCCTGCGTGGAGAAAATGTTGCAGGACGACCATGAAACCTCGGCCCCCAGTTCAATCAGGGTTTCGATCAGGACGGCGGTCTGGATCGTCATGTGCAGGCAACCGGCAATGCGGGCACCTTGCAGAGGTTTACGATCGCGGTATTGTTCGCGAAGGGCCATTAGGCCGGGCATTTCGGCTTCGGCCAACTCGATTTCGCGGCGGCCCCATGCTGCGAGGCTGATGTCTTTGACCTTGTAGGGGATTTGAAGTTCTACCGTTTGCATTGCAATGTAAAGGTATAAGTCCTGTTACGCCGTCTTGGCCCATTCGACCTTGTCGAATTGCACAAGATCAACAACAAGCGGCGTAACATCAGGGTGTAAGTGAAGTTCAACGAAGTATGCACCAAATAAGCAGCCTCTTTCTACCTGAAAAGTCTACGCGTGATCCGATGAAAAGAGCCGAAACGCGTATCTTTTTGGAAGTAATGAAGTATCTACATTGATTCTTGATAAAAGGCATCCCGTGTACTGTAGAAGAACGGGCTGATGTGCGTACATACCCTGTCGAAAAGCAGGGAAAAGGGGGCCGTATAAGAAAAGCCGCGCCTGGATGGCCGGGCACGGCTTTTAGTGGAGGCAAAAACTGGGTCGAACTAGCGCTTGTTGTCCACGATGAAGGTGATGTTTGCGTTGACGCGCCACGTGACAATCTTGTTGCCTTCGACCAGGCACTGCATGTCTTTGACATACAGGTGTTTGATGTTGTGCACCGTTTCGCCGACTTCGGAGACGGCATTTTGGGCGGCATCTTCCCAACTCTTGGGCGATTCACCGATGACTTCTATAACTTTTGCGACAGACATAGTCTTCCTCTTTAGTTTATGTTTAGTTTATGTTCAGAAACGATGTTGGCCCGGTAGAGGCCAGCATACGGAAAGCGATCAATCCAACCTGCGGTCACTCCCACATCAGGATGTTTTCCTCCGTTTTTTCCTTGGTGGCCCATTCTTCGGCTTCGGGCATGGGTTCTTTGGACTCAACGATGTTTTTGTCCGCCCATTGCTCAGCCAGATAGGTGTTCCATTCCGCGTAATGGGCCCATTGTTCCGGCAGCTCGTCGTCGGCGAAGATGGCTTCGACGGGGCAGACCGGTACGCAGGCGTTGCAGTCAATGCATTCATCCGGGTGGATCACCAGGAAATTCGGTCCTTCATAAAAGGCATCAACCGGGCAAACTTCTACACAATCCGTATGCTTGCAGTTGATGCATGGTTCGGCTACGATGTAAGGCATTATACGCGTTGATTAAGCGGTTGTCTTGGACGGTTGGGAAGATAGGATCTGCTTATGGAAAGCACAAGTGGATCTGTGCAAGACCCGCCGGGCCCGCAGGGTGTCTTCTTTACTGAAGATGGCGTGTCCATCAAACAGGACGCTCCGCCCTTGGTTATAAGGCACCAGACCCAATTTTTGGCGCGGAAAGTCGATAAAATGCCTGCCAAGCGTAAATGGGCATGTTCCTTGTGCCTGTTCCGGTTAAACCCCTTCTACATGATTATACGCTTCACTTTTGGCAATACTGCCGCAAATGGGTAAAGACGATGATTGCATCCAATACACTTCACGCCCGCATGTGGGCCGTTGTGCTCTTGATGGGTACCGGCCTCGTTGGCTGTGCCTCAACTGGCCGCCTCGGCCAATACAGTTTTGAAGACCAGACCACGGCTGTGATCGCTGCCGTGCCCCCCCGCGCCTACATTTCGTCCGGTTACGGCGAGGCGTGGGTGAGCCGGCACCATCCGGTACGTTCGGCGGTTCGGGTAGGCACCTACCTTGCCAAACGCGCCGAAATGAAACAGGCCCAGGCCCGCCTTGATAGCGCCCAGCAGTTTGTGGATGTGGCTGAACTGGTGGCACGGGAAGTCCTGGTCAAAAACCAAAACGCCCTTGGTTATGAGGCCGTTAGCAACCCCCGAGCGGCTGATTTTGTCATTGACGTGCGCATCTATGACTATGGCATTTCTGCAGCATCCTGGACGGCGGGTACGTACTTTGTGCTAGACGGTGAAATCATTCTGTTCGATAACGAGACCAAGCGGGAAATCTGGACGCGCAAACTTCGCGAGCGCGAACCGATTACCCATAATATCATCGGTTTGGGGGCTACGGTTGGTAACGTCCTGACGGCACGGGCCCTTTCCCAAATGAGCGTCGAAGAAATGGCCTCCGGGCTCGAACACCTCGCCCAATACACGGCCAGCCGGGTGAGCGCGAGACTCCGGAATGATTTCCTCAAATCTAGAGAGTAAGGTCACCAATAGACATCCTTCCGGGTTCAGGTGTGATCAGGGTGTACTGTACCCGGAGGTCCGAATCGATTTTTTTATCAGGAGGGATCCATACGGCGCGGCATTCGGTCTACGGGTGCCGCGCTTTCTCGTGCCTGGGCGATGAAGCCGGAACGCGAGATTGCAGGTCGGGTTGTAACGCTGTCCCTGTTTAAGCGTCGTACATTCGTACCAGACAACAAACTGCCATGCCTACCGTTTATGCGCGCCGCCGCATGCGTTTTAATGCCGCCCACCGGCTGCACAACCCGGCCAAGTCCGCCGAGTGGAACCGGAACATGTTTGGCCTTTGCAACAACCCGAACTGGCACGGTCACAACTATGAGTTGGAAGTGACCGTTGCCGGAGAGATTGATCCTGATACAGGCTACGTTGTTGACCTGGGGGAACTCAAGCGCATCATTGAGGAAAAGATTATCTCGAAGTGTGACCATCGAAACCTCAATCTGGAGGTTGATTTCCTGCAGGGGGTCATTCCTTCAACCGAAAACCTGGTGGTCGCGTTTTGGAATGAACTGGCTCCGGCCATGCCCTCCGGGCGGCTTCACAAGCTGCGTCTGTACGAGACCGAAAATAATGTAGCCGAATACATGGGTGAATAGACCCTGCCCTTAACCAGAACCCTTCTATGACCGCTTACGAACTCAAGCATCTGGATACCACCAATATGATCGACGATGACGACGATCTGGGAAATGTGACCCCGTTGCTATACCAGAAGCGCGAACTCTACTGCAAAAATATTACGAGACGCATCGCGGGCCACATGAAAGACGTCCTCGATGCACTGGGTGAAGATCCTGAACGCGAAGGATTGCTCAAAACCCCGGAACGCGTAGCCAAGGCGATGCAGTTTCTGACCCACGGGTACACACTGGACCCCAAGGAAGTCCTTACCTCGGCCCTGTTCGAAGAAGACTATAGCGAGATGATTCTCGTGAAAGACATCGAGATGTATTCTCAGTGCGAACACCACATGTTGCCTTTCTTTGGCAAGGCCCATGTGGCCTACATTCCGAATGGCAAGATTGTGGGATTGAGCAAGATTCCGCGCGTCGTCGACATCTTTGCGCGGCGCTTGCAGGTGCAGGAACGTCTCACGCTTCAGATCCGGGATGCCATCCAGGAGGTGTTGCAACCCCTGGGTGTGGCTGTGGTGATTGAGGCCAAGCACATGTGCATGGTGATGCGCGGGGTGCAAAAGCAAAACTCGGTGACTACCACCAGCGCCGTGAGTGGCGAATTCCTCAACCCCATCACCCGCGAGGAATTTATGCGGCTGATCCCCCCGCTTACCTGATTATGCCCACCGTTGTCATAACCGGAGCCAGTCAGGGGATCGGCGCAGCCTTGGCCAAAACGTTTGCCGCTGAATCCGATGCCCGCCTTGTACTTTTGGCCCGCCATGTGGAACGGCTAGAAGCCGTCGCCATCGCTTGCCGCACGCTGGGTGCTGAGACGCTGGTCCTGCCCTGTGACGTGACGCAGGAGGAGGCCGTCACCCAAGCCGCCCAAACTGCACTCGACCAATGGGGGGCTCCTGATGTGCTCATCAATAATGCGGGCCTGTTTGTGCCCAGCACGATCGAAGATACCTCGGCCAAAATGTTCAGGGAACAGGTAGCGGTTAACCTGACCAGTGCCTTTCTGGTGACCCGCGCCTTTCTGCCAGCCCTCCGAAAAGCCGGTCGGGGTCACGTGTTTTTTATGGGTTCGGTCGCGTCTATCAAAGCCTATGCTGGCGGGGCAGCCTATGCCGCTGCCAAACACGGCCTGCTGGGCCTGGCCCGTGGTTTGCGGGAAGAAACCCAAACCGATGGCCTCCGCGTCACGACCCTGCTTCCCGGCGCCACCCTGACCCCCAGTTGGGACGGTGTCAATCTGCCCGAATCTCGCTTCATGCCAGCCTCAGACATTGCCCAGGCCCTCTTGGGTTGCTACCACCTCAGTGACCGTACCGTCGTCGAAGAACTCCTCATCCGCCCCCAATTAGGGGATATTTAGGATTGGTAATTTGTAATTGGGTGCCCTAAATCACCAATCATCACACGAGGCGTAGCCGACGGTACGAAATAAATGCCCAATCATCAATCGCCCAGGGGGCGATATGCCCCTTCACCCACGGGTTTTATCCATCTTGGAAACGCCCGTACCGCGCTTGTGGCCTGGCTTTCCGTGCGCAGCCAGGGCGGAGCATTCGTGTGGCGGCTCGAAGACCTGGACCCGCCGCGCGTTTTGCCTGGTGCCGCCGAAGCTGCGTTGGACGACCTAACATGGCTCGGCCTGGATTGGGATGAAGGGCCTCGGCAGGGTGGACCGTACGCACCCTACGTACAATCGGCGCGGTACAGATACTATGAAGTTGCCTTGCGGCACCTGTTTGAGGTCGGTCGGCTGTTTCCCTGCCGACGCTCACGCAAGGATTTACAGCAACTCGCCTCGGCCCCACACGGTATGAGCGGGCTTCCACCGTATCCCAAAGCCTTGCGTCCGGAACACCTCCCTGATGATTGGTTTGATACCCTCGCGCATATGCCTCGGCCCGATGCTGCCATTCGGTTCAAGGTAGAGGTCAACCCCGTAACCTATACCGACCGTATTCAAGGAGAACGGACAGAACAGGTTGACCAAACGACGGGGGACTTCGTACTCAAACGCCGCGACGGGCTGTATGCCTACCAACTGGCCGTTGTGGTGGATGACCTGTTGATGGGCATCACAGAGGTGGTGCGTGGCTCTGATTTGCTGGCCTCCACAGCACGGCAAATCCAACTCATTAAAGCCCTCGGCGGGACCATACCGGTTTATGCCCACGTCCCTTTGGTGGTCAATGCCACAGGAGAAAAACTCTCCAAACGTGATGACGGACTTACCCTGCGTGCCCTTCGCGAGGCCGGTGTGCATCCCGAACAGATCGTCGGTTACCTTGCCTATTCATTGGGTTTACACGATACCCTCACCGGTTGCCGATCCGAAGACCTGATTGTTGGTTTTAACTGGGACGGGATTGCACCGATCGGTTGGTCTTTGCCTGAGGATGTTGTTTCGTTGCTCCGCCGAATGTAATAATATCCGTCACCACCAGTCGAAATCGTGTGCCCTCAGCCCTGCACAGCTAAACTGGCGGGTTTCACCCGCTGGAGCGGAATAGAAGTTAAGCTGCAATGGGTAGGTTCAGGGCGACCATCTTCGCCTCGTAATCTGCCGGGCTGAGGTACCCAAGTGACGAATGCAGGCGCTGACAGTTGTACCATATTTCGATGAACTCGAAAATCTCCATCCGAGCTTCTTCTCGCGTCCGGTAGCGGCGCTCATGGACCAGTTCCATTTTCAGCGTGGAAAAGAAGCTTTCCACGGGTGCATTGTCCCAGAAATTTCCTTTGCGGCTCATGCTGCATCTGCAGCCGGCCTGCCGCAGCAGTTCCTGATAGTCCAAGCTGGCGTACTGGCTGCCGCGATCGCTGTGATGCAGCAGCCCCGGCGGGGGCCTCCGTGCCCTGAGCGCCATCTCCAGCGCCGAGATCACCAGCGAGCGTTCCATTGTCTCTCGCATCGACCAACCCACGATGCGCCGGGAGAACAGATCCATCACGACGGCCAAGTACAGCCATCCTTGCCGAGTCCAGACGTACGTGATGTCGGCAGCCCAGCTTGCGTCGGGCACCGCAACCTCGAACTGCCGCTCAAGCACATTCTCAGCTACTGGCAACGTATGCTTCGAGTCCGTCGTAGCCTTGAAGCGGCGACGACGACGGGCCCGCAGACCGTGCTTGCGCATCAGCCGGGCTACCCGTTTCTGACCGCAGCGGATGTCGCGCCGGCGAAGCGTGCGATGAATGCGTGGGCTGCCATAGCGACGTTTGCTCTCCAGATAGACGAGCTTGATCTCCCCCAGGAGCCATTCGTCCTCTTCCTTGGAAGTCGCAGGCCGACGGCGTAGTAGCCACTCGTGGAGACTTGGAGTACGCGGCACATGGCTGTGACCGAGAAGTGCCCCCGATGTGCTTCAATGAACGGGTATCTTAGCGAGGGCGGCTCGTGAATGGCTGATGGGACATCAGCTAACCCACAGCCTTTTTTAGGATGGCGTTTTCCTCCTCGACGCGTTTAAGTTCTCTGCGCAGTTGGGCCAATTCCTCATCATGGGGGGTGCCTTTGCCGGGAAAGGCTTGTTCGCCATGCTCGTTGAACTCCTTGATCCAGCGCCGGAGTACACTCAAATGGATGCCCAATTCGCGGGCGACAGCGCTTCGGTTGCCGCGTTGCTCGGCCCGGCGAACAGCCTCTTAGGGCCGTGTATCGGCCCAATTGAACTCGGCGGTGTATTCTCTGCGGGTTGCCATGGTAGATTCCTCGTTGGTTGTGGAAGGACTGAAAGGTAGTGCTTTTCAATCTCTCCACTTCAACGAGTGAACCCCAGCTAACAAACTTTCCAAGCTTATGCACCAATCAGTAAGCCAGAATGGACCAATACCACACGCTGTGGCCAGAGACTGATCCTTCCCCCAAAGAAAGGGTTGAGGAGAAACACGAACCGAAACCTATGTTGGTTTGCTACGTAGACTATGTCGTTTCGCAACTTAGTCTATGTTCGATATGATTTCTCGCGCCCTGGCAACTGCCTCACTTAAGCCTGTCATCCTGTCCATTCTTCAGAATGGCGATAGCTACGGCTATCAGATTATTCAAAAAATCGAAGCCCTATCCGACGGCCAATTACATTGGACTACAGGTACACTTTATCCCTTTTTGCACAATTTGGAACATGGCGGTCTGGTGGTTTCTTATTGGCAGGCTGTAGAAAATGCCCCCAGACGGAAATACTACAAATTAACATCCAAGGGCCAGAAAGCCCTTCACCAGGAACAGCAACAATGGATGAATGTGAACCGAATGTTGGCCAAGTTGTGGGGCCCCACTCCAGATCTGGCATGGTCATGAAAAAAACGCATCATTTTCAACTCGACGTTGCCATTTCCGCCTGGCGGCAATCGCTTCAACATGAGCGTTTTGTGCTTTCGGAAGACTTGGATGAGCTAGAGCAACATATCCGGGATCAGGTTGAGTATCTGGTATCGCAGGACTATGATCAACAGAGTGCATTTCAATGTGCGCTTGAAGCGATGGGATCACATGAAGAAACAAAAGCGGCTTACCAGAAAGTGTATTGGGGTAAGCTCAAGCGTAAACGAAAATTAAAAGATGAAGTGATTTGGAGTATCTCCATGATAAAGAATTATGCGCTGGTAGCCTTGCGTAATTTTCGCAAACAAAAAATGTACGCCGCTATTAATCTGGCTGGCTTAACGATTGGAGTTGCGTGCTGCTTACTGATTTTCCTTTTCATTCAGGACGAGCTTAATTTTGATCGATTCCATGAAAAAGTTGATCGCATTTACCGCGTGGTTATAACAGGGAACTTTGCCGGCTCTGAAATTGGCGCCCCCATGGCCCCAGCTCCGATGGCTGCAAAGCTGGTATCCGATTTTCCTCAAATTAAATCAGGTACGCGTATCTTCGGATTCATTGAGGAGATCAAGGTCAACCGTGACGAACAAAACTTTGTTGAGGAATCATTTTACTATGTAGACCCAACCTTTTTTGATGTCTTTACCTTTGCCTTTCTTCAAGGGGACCCTCAAACGGCCCTTGCCAAGCCCAATTCTCTTGTCCTTACAGAATCGATGGCTCGCAAATATTTCGGTGATGAGAATCCGATGGGACAAACCTTGGTCTTGGCAGATACCTCAACCTATCATATTACGGGTCTTTTAGCTGATATCCCCCCGAATTCCCATCTTCAGTTCGATTTTCTAGGTTCATTGGAATCGATAGCAGACAGCAGAAGCACCATCTGGTTTTCCAATAGTTATTTCACCTACCTCGAACTGGATCAAGGAGCAGACCCAGCTGCTATTGAAGCCCAGTTACCGGCCTTTTTCAGGCGGTATGCGGGTCCGCAAATGCTTGAGGCTATGGGGATTGAGTATGATAAATTCCTGGAGACAGGGAATCGTCTTGATTATTCCCTTCAGGCACTGACGGATATTCATTTGTATTCGCATATGCAATTTGAACTGAGTGCAAATAGCGATATAAAATATGTCTACTTGTTTTCAGTTATCGCCATATTCATCCTGCTCATCGCGTGCTTCAACTTTATGAATCTGGCGACTGCCCGTTCCCTCGGCCGATCTAAAGAAGTTGGCATCCGCAAGGCTCTGGGCTCGTCGCGCGGACAACTCATTCGCCAGTTTCTGACAGAATCTATGCTACTCAGTTTTATGGCTTCATCGATGGCTATTGTTCTGGTAGTGATCATGCTTCCAAGTATGAATAACCTGGTTGGCCGCAGTATTTCAATTTCATCATTGGAAAATGGTTTGATGTGGCTCGGATTATTGGTTTTTACTGTGGGCGTTGGTTTGGTATCCGGGAGTTATCCGGCCTTTTTCCTTTCATCCTTTCGGCCAGTTCTTGTCTTGAAAGGCACCTTGCAACAAAATGCAAAACGGCCCTGGCTAAGAAATGGACTTGTGATTTTCCAATTTGCTATTTCTATTGCTTTAATTGCCGGAACACTGGTGGTGTATACTCAACTGAATTATATGAGCCAGAAAAATCTCGGGTTCGACAAAGAACATGTTGTGGTAATTCATAGAGCGCAGGAATTGAACCAGCAGACAGAATCGTTCAAACAAACCCTTCGAAATAACGCAGGCATCACCAGTGCTTCCAGCACAAGTTTTGTTCCAGGTGGATTTACAGGCAGGTCAGCCTTTCGGCCAAAAGAAATCACAGGCGAAGAACTTTATATTATGACCCCCGTCCTCGCCGATCATGATTACGTTAAGACGCTTGGTTTAGACATTGTCGACGGGCGCGACTTCTCCCGTACATTTACTTCCGATTCCACAGGATACCTGATTAATGAGACGGCCGTACGCACACTTAACTTGCAAACACCAGTAGGGCAATTGCTTGATCAGGTGGCCGATAGTATTACCACTGGCCAAGTTCTGGGTGTGATTAAAGACTTTCATTTTACCTCCTTGCATCAGGATATAGGAGCATTGACTTTACAAATAGCAAATGAGCCTCTACCCTATATCGCCGTACGCATGCACCCTAATGATATCCCAGGAACATTGACTTTTATAGAGCAAACCTGGAATGAATTCTCGCCGAGTTTGCCCTTCGAGTATAGTTTCCTGGGCAACGATTTTGATGCGCTCAATCGGGCCGAGCAACGCTTAGGAGTAATTTTTATTGCTTTCGCTCTCTTTTCCGTCTTGATTGCCTGTCTCGGATTGTTCGGTTTATCCTCTTTTATTACCGAGCGTCGAACTAAAGAAATCGGAGTAAGAAAGGTGTTGGGGGCATCTGTGCTACAACTGGTTTTTTTGCTATCCAGAGAATTTACCATTCTTGTTGGGATAGCCTTCCTGATTGCAGTGCCTGTAGCCTATTTTGCCATGCGCGACTGGTTGCAAGGGTTTGCATATCGGGTGAGTATCGGTATCGAAGTTTTCTTGTTGGTCGGCATCTTGGCGTTGATCCTTGCCTGGGTTACAGTAGGTTATCAATCGATCAAAGCCGCCCTTTCAAACCCGGTAGAATCTCTGCGATATGAATAATCAGAGACGTACGTCATCGGTTGAGCCGTTTGGGTGAAACTGGATGTTAGCACAACCAATCTCGCCACTCGGCTCACTCGTTTGCAAATATGTCAAAAATGTCAACAGTATTGTGTAGAGCGCAATAAACACGTTTTCTAAGGCTCCTCATTCCTCAAAACGAAAGGGGCTGGACGATCTTGCTCGTCCAGCCCCTTTATTGTATATCGTTCGGGCTATCCGGCCACCGGCGTGGGTTCGAATCCGGCTACGGTGCCGTTACCGCTGGTCACCGCTGTGGCCGGGGCTTCCTTGAAGGCGCGGCCCAGGCGGATGCCGAGGGCGTCGAAGACCGAGTACATCACCGGTACGATCACCAGCGTCATTTGACCATCACACGTGTCGATGCTGACTCAATTATTGCATTGATAGAAAATCAGTTGTATTTGCGCATGTTGATTTGAAAATGCCAATTGCTTAAACGAATCAACAACCCTCTGTGGACATAGACCTTTCGGTTCCGAGTGAACCGGCCTTGAAGCTAATACCGAGGCCAGTCATGCTTGAGCATGCCCTGGTGCCTCTTTTTATTCAAACCGATACCCTCCGTGTGGCACTTCATCGTCAGCCGACAGCAGCTTTACTGCGAGAACTCTCTTTCCTGACAGGTTATCGTATTGACCCAGTAATGGTTGAGCCCGAGCAACTGGAGGCACTGCTGAAAGCATATGCAGGTGCAGGGGCAAATAACAATTCCGAGCAGGCTGTGCAGCAGTCTGAACCGGAAATAAAGGTAACGATTACCTCCTCTGGATCTGTGGTGCAACAGGTAGACCACATCATTCGTCAGGCCATTGAACGCCAGGCCAGCGACATCCATATTGAGCCCTATGAGTTTAGTTTTCGGGTCCGTTTTCGCCTGGACGGGGTGTTGCACCATGTAGGTGAGCTATCGCTGCTTCAGAAAAACGCAGTAATTTCTCGACTCAAGGTAATTGCCGGTCTCGACATAGCCGAAAAACGCAGGCCTCAGGATGGGCGCATCCGGTTTCAGATGGGGGAGCAGACCATTGATCTCCGGGTTTCTACACTACCGACGGATTTTGGCGAAAAGGTAGTTCTCCGGATTTTGGATAAAAGCCACCTCAAACTCAGCTTGGAGGCCCTAGGTTTTTCCAGTCAAAATCTGAAGATGCTTCGCCGTGCAATTCACTTGCCCTACGGTATGATGTTGGTAACCGGTCCTACGGGTAGTGGCAAGACAACTACGCTTTACGCAGCCCTCAGCGAGCTCAACAGCGCACATGTAAACATTACCACCATTGAAGACCCTATCGAGTATAACCTCTCCGGTATTAACCAAACTCACGTTCGGGCCGATATCGGCTTTACTTTTGCCAAAGCACTTCGTTCGTTCTTACGCCAAGATCCCAATATCATCATGGTCGGCGAGATCCGTGACCAGGAAACGGCGAGCATCGCGATTCGAGCCGCACTCACGGGGCATATGGTGCTTTCGACAATCCACACAAATGATGCCCCGTCAACCATCTCCAGGCTCATCGATATGGGTGTTGAGCCCTTTCTGGTCGCTTCTTCGATTCGGTTGGTCGTGGCCCAGCGTCTGGTTCGGAAAATTTGCGACGCTTGCAAAGCACCCGTAACTCCCGATCCGGGTTTGCTGGCCGAGTTACAACTCGGCCAACCCACCACTACACTATATAAGGGCACCGGTTGTACACGGTGTAACCAAACCGGCTACCGTGGCCGCACTGCACTATTTGAGTTGATGCCCATGAGTGAGTCGCTTGCCGAACTCATCGCCGGACGTGCCCCACTTCAGCAAATCCGCTTACAGGCCAGAAGTGAGGGGGGCCATGCACTTCGTCAAATCGCCCTCGAAAAGGCCTTTGCAGGGATAACAACCCTTGAGGAAGTACTCCGCGAAACCGCCTCCTAATGTGCACAAATCTACTTCCTACATACAGCCTGATGAGGTTTTGGTCTGAATTACGCATGTCTGTTTGTTGACCTGCATGTTGTGGAGGTGTCATCATCACAAGTGATTATTTAGCACCGGATGACGGCCCGTCACCTTGTTTACCAGACCGAGGGGTCCAGGAAATGTGTGACCATTTGCGGAGTATTGGTCCGCAGCGATTATTTCTTTCGTTGCGGATAAGCGCTCAATACGCCACCGAAAGACATGATGATTATCGATATATGCGTGTCTGGACTCAGGCGCGAATACCCTTGCATTGGTTTTGCGTAGCTCTTCTACTCTGCGCGGTGCTTAGGGGCGATCTGTATGCTCAGGATGATCCGTCTTCACAGGTCGAGGCAGAAGCACCGGCAATGCTGCAAAGGCTCAATGTCAAAAATGCCGACTTGCGAGACGTGCTCCTCGGCATTGGCAGAGAGCACAACATCAACCTTGTTGTCGATAATCGGATTGAGCAACGCATCACTGTTCGCCTCTCCGAGATGGAAGCTGAAGAAGCCATCGCATTTTTATGCGAAGAACAGGGACTCTTGCTTCAACGCCGGGGTCGGGTGCTACGCGTGTTGCCCTCACCTGAAAAGCCTCCTCCACTTCCGCCTCCGCTTGAGGTCTCGTTTACCGATAGCCTGCTTTCCTTGGATCTCCGGCAGGCCGATCTTGGACGTGCCGTTCGCAAAATTCAGGAGGTTACAGGCACCAACATTGTTATCCGGCAAGGGGTCAAAGGGCACCTCACAGGTATGTTACAAAGGGTGTCGCTAGAAGTCGGCCTACAGGCCTTGCTTTCGAACAACGGATTTGCCCTTCGCAAGAAAGAGAACGTTTACCATATAGACCGAGCCAGTATGGGCGAAGAGGAGGGGCGCACCGGAAACTTCTGGGTACAGGTCGATAGTGCTCTTGTTTCGCTTGACGTGGCTGATGTGCCTATTGCTCGTGTACTTCGGGAAATCGGTCGACAATTGAGCACGGTCAATCTTGTGGCCTATGCTGTACCGGAAGGTAAAATAACGGCCCGTGTGCAAGGACTAGGGCTTGAGGAGGCGCTTGATCTCTTGCTTAAAGGCACTCAGATGACTTATCGCAAGCAGGGCCGGTTGTACAGCATTGGCAGTAAGCAGGTCCAGGGTATTGCAACCACCTCGCTCGTTCGTCTGAATCACCTTCGGGCTGATGCGGCACTTGAACTGGTGCCTGAACTGATCAAAGCCGAGGCCGGCATCAGCGTAGTCAAAGAGCACAATGGCCTCATGGTAACGGGCTCAAGCGAGGTAATTCAGGAAGTACGTCACTTTATCCGTGAGATCGATCACCCCACGCCGCAAATTTTGATAGAAGCACTGGTGGTGGATTTTCAGACCAGTGATCTCTATGAACTCGGGCTTACTTTTGGGCGAGATCCAGAGACTGCTGGTGAGGAGGATGTACACCGTGGGCGATATACCTTTGGGCTTGGAGAGAATCAGGAAGGCGGATTAACCTGGCAGGCAAATGGAAAACGTATTCGGGAACACCTCGACCGACCTGGTTCGCTAGGCAACCTGCTCGGCATACACAAAATTGGTCGTTTGCCGGACGACTTTTTTTTCCGGTTGCACGCACTAGATCGCGACGGCAAGATCAACATCCGTTCCCGTCCACAAGTGGCGACCTTAAATGGCCACAAAGCCAACATCAGCATTGGCACTACGCAGTACTATCTGCTCAACCAGCGGCTAACACCGTTCCAGCAAACGGGACAGGTACCCCTGGTATCGGAGTCGCAGCGATTTGAAAAGATTGAGGCCAGCGTCAAACTTGAAATCACGCCCTGGGTGAGCGCCTCCGGCGAAGTGACGGCGGAGATCCGGCCTGAGTTTAGTTCGCCCATTGGAGACTTTGACCCGGACGTACCGCCAACGATCAATAGCCGGGTTTTGGAGTCTACCGTTCGTTTGCGCGATGGAGAGACAATCATTCTGGGGGGACTGATTCGAGAATCAGAAGAGGTAACCATGAATAAGGTACCTATTCTTGGCAGTATTCCGCTTTTAGGTCGGCTTTTTAGAAGTGAACGCCGGGACAAGCAGAAGGCCGAACTGGTGATCTTTCTTACCCCTCACGTTTTCTACGGAGATGCCGGTGATAATGAAAAGTGGAATCACCTCCGAAGTACACTTCATCTCTCCGGTGATGAAGGCGAGGGCATCGGCCATACCCAGATACAGGAGGAATAATGCGTATCCCTTTCTTACAGGTTGACGGTACGGCTCTTGTGATTACACGTGAGGATGTTCGCTGCGTTGTGCTACGCCGATCTCCGAGAAGCCTCCGGGTACGGCACGTCGACCAGGAGCCTATCGTTGATCAGGATGCCACATCGGCGCTTGAACGGTTGAAGGCGCGTATGCCCAAGCACGCGGTTGTGGGACCTATCGCCTCGCACCTGGACCGTTTCCAGATACGCCATGCTATTGTGCAAGGGCCGGCCCTTGACGATGATGAGGCTGTAGAGGTTTGGTTGCAAAGGGAAATCAGCCAGCTTCTGCCACTGGGGCAAAGGGAAGCAGACTATATAGTGCGCATCCGAATGCTTGAACAAACGGAAGCGGGTACCCGTGCCTTGATTGTACTGGCCCGGAAAGAAGCCGTAGTTGCCAGAGAAAAAATAATCCAAGAGGCAGGTCTCGTTCCCGTTGGTATAGGGAGTCTTGATGTGGCTATTGAGCACACCTTATTGGTAGACTCAGCGTTTTTGGAAGAAGAAGCCCTTGTCTTGTATGTCACGTCCTCAGAAGTTGTTTGGTTGCGCTATAGTAGTGGTATACTGCAAGTCTTTGATCGTTTTGAACGGGTTGCGGGAGTCCATCGCGAAAAAGAAATCATCAGCCATCTCCGGGATCAGCTTGCTGAGGAGGCGGAAGCCGGAGCCAAGGTAGAACGCATCTACCTTGTAGGCCATGATGTAGATGCGATATTGTTGGAAGCACGGGCAGCGGCTTGGTCCGGTCCATCGCTAACATTGGCCCAGGTACCAGCACGTGTAGAAGATCCGGCATGGTCAACACCGGGCATCATACCGTCGGTAGGCCTTGCACTTACATCTTGCTTTTCGGAGTTGGACACCGTCAATTTTTTACCGGAAGACGTCGTATTTGCTCGCCGCCAGGAAGCAGAGAAAAAAGATGCCATGTTGAGTATTCTCACCGTGGGTGCTGTACTGGTGTTTCTGTTTCTGTTTTCAATGATGCTGGGTCTCTACCTCGAAGGCAAAAACGATGCGGCTGATGCGCAACTCCTGGTGCTCAGCGATGAGGTAGGGGAGATCGAACGTGCCCGGCGTGAACTCAAGACGTTAGAGGGAGCGGTCAAGCAAGCCGAAGAATTTGTTCTTGAGCGTACCCAGGTAGCTTTACTCTTGCGGACCGTTGCCGAAGGGATGCCGGAGCAGTTATGGTTGGATGCATTAAATGTTGAACCCGGAGATCCTCTTGAGGTTACGCTAAATGGTGTGACCTTTTTTGAAGAAGACCTTGCGGCTTATATCAGCGCATTGGAGGGGTTGGCTTGGACGGAAAATGTTCGACTGGTCTATTCACAAGCACAACAGGCGGGCCGGCTTTACCGGAAAGCCGATGTTCAGGCGGATCTCACGGTGACACAGTTTGAAATCGCTCTCGACTACGTCGTCAGGTAAAGGCTATGGTAGAAACGCTATCTCATTGGTTTACTTCTCATCGCTGGATGGCATTGACTGCCCTTGTACTTGTACTGGCCGGGCTGGTGCTCTCCTCCGAAATAATGCCTCGTTGGCAGGCACTATGGGTGCAGTACACCCGGTGGCAAGAAGCCGAACATCGGATTGCCGATGTCGAGACGTGGGATACGGAGAAAGTCAGAATCGGCCATCACAAGCGTATGCTTCGTGTGCGGTATGAAGCACTTTACGTGAGCTTGCCGCAGAGCGATCAAATGTCGGTTATCCTGTCTGAGTTGCAGCAAGTTGCTGATTCCGTTGGGGTCCGCCTGACCCATATTCGACCGGCCGAGCGTCTGCGTAGTGCCCGATATGATGAACTTCCGTTTGAAGTTGAACTAGCGGGTGACTACCACAGCATTCAAACCTATGCCCGTGAGGTAGAGCAGTCTGCGTACTTAATCAAGATCCAGCGACTCAGTCTTTTGGCTCCAGAGGTGATTCCCGGTCCACTCCATGCAGAGATCGGCTTGCGCGTGATTATCCTTAAAGAAGAATCGTGACGGATACATCGTCAAATACGTCTCAACCCCACAGGGCGCTTACCGTCCTGCTCCTGCTGCTTGCAGGCGGCATTTGGAGCTATGTGGGGTACCAAGTGTTAGCAGCCTCGGGTGGTGAAGAGCCTGATGAAGTATCAATACTTCCCATATTTGACTTGAAAGAAGAGGTCACCCCGGTGCTTGAGGAGGCACAAGCCGAGGCCGGGAATGCATATAGGAGTCCATTCTTACCACCGGCGGCGCTTTTCGAACAGCCCGCGCCGGAAGATGAAACGTCAGCCGTTGAGGCTGTACCTGCAGAGCCGGAGCCACCGCCGCTCACACTCATCGGAGTAGTGGATGAAACGGCACTTCTGCAAGATCAGGCAGGAGGCGTACACTTGGTGAGTCGGGGTGAAATGCTTGAAGAAGTACGTATTGAAAAAATCGACCCTGACCGTGTCTTGATCCGTTTTGAAGGGGTAATTTTTGAACTTTCTTTTCTGTAGGGCTCTTTGTTTAAGTAATTTATTTACAGGTTAGTAGGGTGGTAAAAAATACGAGTAATGACCAAAGGAGGAAAAAAATACATGTTTTAGTGATGGAGTTTTTTTAGGACTTGCGCATGTGTGGGTGAAGGGACATTCACAAAAGTCGCAAACCTATGCTACGCTCAACATCAGAACACCCCATCAATGGCAACGATGCCACCCCGCCTTGTTGTCCACCGCACAACACATCTCGTACCCTACATCCCGAGGCCGGCTTTTCACTGACCGAACTGCTGGTGGTGCTGGTCATCATCGGCATTCTTGCGTTACTGGCCATTCCCCGGTTCTTGAACGTGACGACGAAGGCCAAGACCTCGGAGGCCAAGTTGATGCTGCGCAACGTGCACACCCTCCAGCAGACCTACTACTTCGAGCACGACCGCTACGCGCCTGACCTGCTCTCGATCGGTTTCGAGCAGCGCCCACTCATTCCCGATGGCGGTAACGCTTATTACCAGATTGAAGTCGTCAGCGCGGAGGGCAATCAGTTCATCGCACGTGCAACCAGCGTGGTCGATTTTGACAACGACGGCAACTTCAACGTGTGGGAAATCGACCAGAACGGTTTGCTCCGTGAAACCCTCCGTGACGACGGTACCGCTGTACCTGCAACGCCTTAACCGATCCTGCTTCAGAGCTACCCATGACGGTATTACCTTACATCTTCCTTTTTCTTCTGGCGACGAGCGCTACTTGGGGTTTGGCGGTCTGGGTAAGGCGGCCGGGGCTTCCTCCACACCGCCCGATTCTTGAGACGGTGCTGACGGCCATAGGCTGGGTGCTCCTCTTTGCCGCATTTGGATGGACGTTACTCTTTGTTCGCTATGCCTTAGCATTACTCATCTTGGGCGTGGCTGCTGAAGTAGACCGCAGGCATCATCTCATCCCGGATCGGTTGATGGGGCTCGGTCTTGTTTTTGGTGGGAGCCTGCTTCTGGCCCAGCCGGCAGACGTAGTCGCATACGTTGGGGCTGCCGGTGTGGCCGGTGGGGGGCTCGGGCTGCTTTTCTTGGGTAGTCTGTGGCTTCTCCATCGGCCGGGCCTGGGGCTGGGTGATGTAAAATTGGCTGTCGTCTTGGGGTTTCTCATCGGTTGGCCGGTGCTCTGGGTCATTTACCTTGCAGCCGTTGTGGGGACACTTGTGGGCCTCCTTGGGGTGGCCTCTGGGCGATGTACCCGGTACACGCGCTTGCCGTTTGCGCCGTTCATTCTGGTAGGTGCGGTGCTCGGCAGCACGGTGCTTCCCGTAACCATGATCTGGCCGATATGAAACGGTTACCACATATCGGTCAACGGAATGCATCGGTGGGCACGCCATGCGGACACGGTACGCCGTGGGAGCGTGCTGGGGAGGCGTCAGAGGCGGGATCGGCGTTATTGGTGACGTTGGTAGTGATTACGATTGTGACGATCCTGATTGGCATCGCCCTCGCGACGGAACTCGTACAATTTCGCTCTATTCGCCAGGATGTGCATCATGTACGGGCGCGCTACCTAGCCGAGGCCGGTATTTACGCCGCAATGGACGAACTACAGCAACGGCCGTTTTGGCAGGTACGGGATAGCCTGTTCACCTTTGCGGAAGGCATGCAGAGTCTGGTAACTGTGGAACCGTTTGGAGGGTATGTTTTCATTCGCTCCATTGCTGAGTCGGGACAGAGCCGGTTCACCACACGGGCATTGGTAGGGGAGGTGCCGACTTCGACCTTCAGTTATGCGGTAGCCCTTTTTGATGAGGGCACCCAATCGGGGTTGAGTCTCAATAAAGATGCCCGGATCACTGGAGACATCGCCTTGCTTGCCGAAGGCCGTGGGTTGGACACCCTATCCACCATCGATGGTATTGGGTTTGAAGGAGACCTGGAAGGACGGGCCTATACCTTCGAGACTTTCGATGTGCCCTTTCATTCCCATCTTTTAGTGCAGGCCGTTGCCCTAAACGAAGCGTACCTCGCACAACCTAGCACGGATCCTGTTACACTGCCGCCAGAACTAGAGTATACGCGGCGCACCCTGGCCTGGTATTTACCGAGCGACTTGCCGACGGTCGCATCACAGTCCCGCTACACGGTGGCTGATTCGCTTCAGTTCCGTTCACCCGTTCGGGTGGTTACTGAAGGGCCCCTTTCGCTTGAAGGGCCGTTGCACATTGAAGAAAACTCATGGTTCATTTCAGGGGATACGTTGCGCATTGGCCCGGAGGTCGCTCTGCGGCAGGGATATTTCTATGGCCGAAGGGGCATCATCATTGAGGGCAATGCCGGTCTCTCGGGGCAGTTTGTTTCTCAAGGAGGGGTGATGGTTCAAGGTGGCTCACGGATCGGCTATCCCTCTCTCGTGTATTCGACCGGCGAAGCAAGGGGGAGCAGAATTTGGATTAAAGATGCTTCTGTTGTGGACGGCACATTGCTCCAGACGGCCATTGATCCCGAACCCGTGGTACCAGCTGGACGCGTGGTGATTGATACCCTGGCGCTGGTGCGGGGAGCCGTCTACAACCGGCACGAGACCGAGTTGCATGGCACACTGCACGGCTCGCTGATTACGCACCAGACCTATTTCTACTACACCAGCCCCATTACCCCAGGTACGCATTACGTCAATTGGTTGCGTGATGCCACGGTCGATGTCATGAGCCGCCCCATCACCTACCGTACCCCCCTGGGGTTTAGCCCCACACCAGAGTTAGACATCATCGCCTGGGAGGGCTACGCCCAGTCCCTGTTTCCAGAGGACCCAGCCCTATGAAGCATCGCCATCACATAACGCCACGCCTTACGTCGCACGTAGAAGCTGGATTTTCGATCATCGAGGTCACGGTGGCGATGGCCTTGTTGGTGACGGTGCTCATTCCGCTGGGTAGCTTTACGGTACAGTTCATCGGCGAGCGTAGAAACGAGCGCGAGTTGCGTGCTTTGGCTTTGGGCCGGCTTTTGATGGAAGAGACGCTGCACCTCGAAAGCTATGGCTCGGAAGAGCGGTGGACGCCGGACCGCAAGTGGCGGATGCGCAAGACCGTCACCCGGACCGGGCGGCAGGTGCGCATCATCATACAGGTGTATCGGCATCCCCATCCTGACCCTTATCTCCGCCTGTTCACCATCCGCCTCACCTCATGATGCCCCGGTTTTTCATATCGCGTTCCGTCGGACCCTTCGTATTTACCGAGGACAGACCCCCTACGTCGCACGTCGCACGTCGCACGCCGCACGTCAGACACCCTGAGGCCGGATTTGCACTCATCGAGTTGGTGATTTCCTTGTTTCTGATGGTGCTCATCACCGGCTTGGTGTACGCGAGCTATGTGTTTGTAAGCAAGGCTTGGGTGGGTTGGAAACGAAACATGGCCCTGGAGAGCGATTTGCATCTGGTGATGCAGCGTGTGGCCGAGGATCTGACGTATGCCGAGCAGTTCATCGTCCTGAACGATTCGACCTGGGTGTTGCGCGGACGCGCCCAAAAACAGATTCAGTACGCCCATCAAGACAGCATACTAACCCGCAATGGGGTACGGATGCATCACACCGATGTACTTGTGACCCGATTTGTGCTTTTTCCGTCTCGGACGCCGACGGCTTACGCCCGGACGCGCCATGAGGTGGAGCCAAATGAAGCGCAAGCGCTGGTACAAGTGCAGGTCAACCTGCAGGTCCAGGGGTGGTCCCTGGCGTTAGAAGCCGCGACCCACGTGGCGCTACGTCCACACCGCCCCTGGCCGCTTGTTTGGCAGAAGGGCCGGGGTAAACCCTGGTTCGCTGGGGAAGCCATTCGGGTTGCGCAATATCAGGAGGCAGCATGAGCCGGGCTTTTTCCATAGCATCTCCGGTGCGCCGTCCGGCGCTTGTGCATAAGCGAAAACCGGCCAAGGCGGTGCAGCGCCCCTGGACGCGGGTCCGGCAAAAAGCGTTGCTGAATTTTACACGCAGCTTTGCCGTAATGATCAGCGCCAAGCTTTCCATTGTGGACGCTTTGCAGACAGCCACGCGGGCAACCAGCAGCCGAGCACTTCAACAGGTTTTGGAGGGCGTACGGGCCGAAGTGCAGCGGGGCCGAAGCCTCTCGGAAGCCCTCTCGGCCTATCCCGGTGTGTTCGATGCCATGTACATCGATCTGACGAAAGTAGGTGAAGCAGCCGGCATCCTGGATGAAGTGCTCCTGCGCCTGGCCGATCACTATGAAAAGACGAGTGCGCTTAAACGCAAGATTCGAGCGGCCTTTGCCTATCCGGCCGTTATTCTTTTCATCGCGGTGTTTGCCATTGGGTTTTTCCTAACGACCATCGTGCCCACCTTCGCCGAAATGTTTGCCCAGTTTGGTGCAGAACTTCCGGGTCCTACACTTCTGGTCATTGGCCTCAGCGAGACCTTAGCCGAACATTACCTCTTGCTGCTCTTGGGTATTTCAGGCATTGGGTTGGCCTTTGTGGTGTTTCGCCGCTCCACGTACGGGGGGCTGCTCTGGGACCGGTTGTGGCTCCGGGTGCCGCTCTTTGGCAAATTGACACTCAAACGTCTCACGGCCCGGTTTTGCCGGACGCTGGGCACGTTGTTGGGCAGTGGCATCACGCTGGTCGATGCCCTGGATATGTTGTCCCGAACTTCCGGCAATCAGGTTTTGGGCCGGGAGGTGAAGGACCTTGCGCGACAGGTGAGCCGGGGGGCGAGTATGCACCAGACCTTACAAAAGCGCGGTCTGTTCCCGCCGATGGTGGTCCAGATGATTGCCGTCGGTGAGCAGACCGCAGAACTAAGCCGGATGATGAAATACGTCGGCCAACACTACGAGGGAGAAATTGAAGCCTTTCTCGAAGGGCTGACCTCAATCATTGAGCCGGTGCTCATCATTTTAATCGGCCTCGTCATCGGGAGCATCCTGATGGCGATGTACATGCCGATGTTCGACCTCATTAACGTCATTGGATAGAAGCCATGAACGTCATTACCCGACTCCAAAAGATTGGTCTCGCATCCCTGAATACCTTCATAGCTGTTTTGATGTTGTCAATGCCACAGTATGGTTTTGCACAGACCACAGGGGTATTCAACGAGTTCGCCTCGCAGCCTGATGTTTGGCATCCCAATGGCCCAGTCCAACCCGGCGTCGATGCTAAAGGAGATTTGACGCTCACAATTCCCGTGATGACCGTTCCCGGCCGGGGCGGGTTGGATTTTGATATCAGCTTTAACTACCGCTCTGGGATCCGGGTTGATCAACGGGCTAGCTGGATTGGTATGGGATGGGGCTTTGATCCGGGCAGTATCACGAGAGATCCACACGGGTTTGTCGTAAACAATGGAGATGGCACATTTGGAACACACGGTGCTGATTATGTTGAGCAGCCCAAGTGGCAACCCGATTCTTACTATGTCTCTTTCCCCAATGGAACCGGTACAATGATGCGGGTAACCCAACCCACGCAAGGGTCTACGACCAATCCACCGCATCGGTCGAGCGCCTCTGGATTTTATCTTAATGACTGGAGAGCTTGGAAAATAGAGGCGTTCTCGGTTGGTCCAGTAACGGTGTCGGCGGTCGGCGGCAGCAGTCTAACGACGGCACGAGCCGGGGAATCGACGGCTCGGGATGACTACAGCAAATTCATCATTACTACGCTTGGAGGCGTCCGGTACGTATTTGCCCACCCAACACTGGCAACATATAAGGGGCTTCTCGAAACGGGTAATAATTTCTTGTTTGATTATTATGTGGGTACGTGGCGACTGGTGGCCATTCTTGGGCATAACTACGAGAATGGTGCACCTGACATACCTACGGGAGATGAAAGTGGCAGTTGGATTCGCTTTGATTATACCCCAGTTGCTATGGCGAGCACACAGGGGCAAAATCCTTATCCCACCTATATTCAAACAGCTTATCTAGAGAAGATAGTTACTCCTACGCACGAAGCGGTATTCGAAAAGTCAAGTCGCCCACGGGAGAATTGGCCGGATTGGGAGTCTGGCATCTACAGTATCCTTACGGCCATCAAACTCTATTCACGTCATGATACGCAAAATACGGTAAATGAAGTACATCTTACACAGTCTCAGCGATTTCCGTCTCCATTGGATAACTCGAGACTGGCTTTGGATGCGCTGGAAATGCAAGGCCAAAACGGCGCAATTGTAATGCCGGCCTATGAATTTACCTACTACGGCACCAGCTGTTCACAATCGCCTTGTCCACTAGGCACGTCGAATCAGGATGATTTCGGCTTTTACGATGACGGTTTCTCGAGCGCACCATCTGATCGAGACAGTAATACCAATGATGCCAAGTCCTGGAGTCTGGAGACGATCAAATATCCCACCGGTGGTACTGAGACTTATTATTACACAAATGATCAAGTATCCAGCACGGAGTCTGTAGACTATAAGTCATTTGATATGACCGTATCCCCTCCGATTGTTGGGGATCATACCTACAATTTTGGAAACCATGGTTATTCCCAAGGGGGTATACGTGTAACAAAAATAGTACGTAGTGACGGTGTAAATCCCGACCGAGACATTGAGATAGAGTATACCTACGATGAACCGGGGCGTGTAACCGGCGTCCCGAATAGGTATTGGAGTAGGACGTATAGTGGGGCTTTCTTTTCACTTACCGAACGAGGACACGTTGCTGTCTATTATCCAAAGATCTCGCGGCGCACATTGCCTGATGGCGGTAAAACCGAGATATACTATACCACGCCGAATGCTTCCGTATCGGCTTGCTCATGGCCTGATGGAGAGATTGATCCACTTACCACAATGCGCTATACCAGGAGTGGTAATGGATTCACCTTGATTCAGGGCAATGAAGACCGTGAGTGGGGGCGCCCCTACTATACACAAATCCTTGCTGAAAATGGAAGCGTCATTCGGGACACCTGTACCCAACATGATACCAATCAAGCAAAGCTAGGTATCGCCTGGGATCCTCCCGTTGGTTCACTTGAACTCAATCTGCATTGGGGATATGCTGACCGTATCAATTTCGTCAATGAGCGAGTTTTTGAAGGCAGGACAGACCCGATTACAAAAATCAATCAATATTTCTATCATATAGATCCAACCGAAGAGACAGGACTGTTGACCAGTATGTCCGAGTCCATCAATAGCAAAGAGCGGGTTACATTCTACACCTATGCATTTGAGGAATATCCAGCATTGAAGGACCTGAATATTCTAAATCCCACTATTCGGCAAGATGTCAGCGACGGCAATTCGGTATATCATCAGAGTACAATTACCACCTGGAAAGAGCACGAGTTTTTTAATGATGAGGGCGAATTGGTCCGGCTATGGAATCCCTATCAGACATATGCTTGGCGTGCGAATGTTCCCTCTTCCGGGAGTAGGATTTTTTCTGATTGGACAGGGGTGGTTACAACAAATAAATGCGCGGATGGGCAAGACACCGACTGTTGGCAACTCAGTTCGACCAATCAAAGCTATAACGACAATGGCTACTTGACTAATGTCAAAGACGGTCTCGGCGTCAATACCATATTCAATTATAGAACCGATATAGGCTACAATGGGGCCTACCTGACACGAGTCACCCGGCAAGGACTCAGTTCCAATTTTGAATATGATCTCAGATGGGGACTGCTCAGCAAGGTCACCGGTCCCAGTGGCCGTGAGCAGAGCTATGTCTACGACGCCTTTGGCCGCCTTAAGCGCGTGGTCAATGATGCGGGCGTGATCGCCTCTACTAATCTGTATCACATAAAGAACACACCGGCCACGGAGCCGACGTACGTCAAATCGGTAAACTGGAACTATGACGCCTACGGGGGAAGCCGTCACGTCACGAGCCGCCAATACTTCGATGGACTTGGCCGAACCACACACACCCAACTTGGCGAAGTGCCGGGCACCTCGATTTTCACCAAGACCGAGTACGACTCACAGGGAAGGGTGTGGAAAGCGTGGAAACCCTACCGGGGAAGCACGCCACCAATAGGGCAACCTCCAGCTGCCGATCCACTAGCCTATTACCAAGCTAACACCGACAATAATCCTCTGAGTAACCTAGCGGTCTTCTGTGAAAAGAGTGACACAGTGCTAAAGCCCTATGAGGAGACCCTCTATAAACCTGATCCCCTGGCCCGGCCTGTTAGTATCACACCGGCCTATTGTAGCAGTAGTACCGCAGACAGGAAGCGCATTCTCTTTCATTACGACATCAATGTGAACCTGGGCACCCTGTCACGCGTCTCGGACGAAAATGTAGTCTACAATGATACCTACACCGACCTCTTCGGTAACACCACGCGTCTTTACCATGCTGCTAATCAAGGTAGTGATGCCTTTACCAAGATGACCCATGACGTGATGGGAAACCTTACCCAAGTCCAGCCTCCGGAACGGTATGTAATAGGCAACACGACCTACGCTTACAACACGCTCGGCCAGCTTACGGCGAAAAACACGCCGGACATTGACGGGGCCTACCAGTACCGTTATGACGCTAACGGTAACCTGCGCTTTGTGCTCGATCCCACCCGTCAAGATGCCAATGGATTCCTCTACACCAAGTACGATGTACACAACCGGGCCATTGAGAGTGGTATCTACCAGGGCACGACCACGTTCTCGACGGCCAATGTAGATGACCAGACCTGGCCAAGTGAGGACATCTCCGAAGTCAGATCCTTCCAGTATACCCAGGGTGACCTTACAAGGGTCTCGTTTACTTCGCCATCAGGGCAGACCAGCCGGTATGAGTATGGCTATGACACCGAAGGCCGGGTAAGTGATATTGAGATTTGTCTCAAAGGCATGCGGAAAGAAGACAACACGGGTTTGACTTGTAAGAAGGTCGAATACATCTATGACCTGCAGAGCAACGTCACCGAAGTTCATTACCAACCCGGCGAAGCGGACGCGCTCTGTCATTTTTACTCCTATGACCTGGTCGGTCGCCTGGACTCGGTCAAGGTCAACACCTCGGCTGATGTAGAGGATGCCCACACCGTGGCCGTCTATAGTTATACCGCTACCGGCCAGGTCAAGCAACTCCAACTTGGGCGAGACAGCCTGCAAGCGCCCATCCAGTCGCTTGATTACCGCTACCACATGCGGGACTGGCTCACCCATATCAATCATATCAATCTTTCCACTGTCAATTCGATTGATGCGTCTGGAGGCGATCTTTTTGCGATGCGCCTGGGTTACTTCGGCTTTAATTCTGATGCTCCGATAGGTGCCGTGGATCGCTACAACGGGGATGTTTCCTGGACGGCTTGGCGTACAAAGGGCAATCACGTGGTCGACACGGGCTTCGCCGGAACTACCGAAGCAGGCATCGCTGGCTACGCCTTTGACTATGACTATTTCAACCGGCTTACCGAGGCCAACTTCTCACATAAAGATATTGGCACTGTGCCTTGGCAGAATAACAACAACTTCGATGTCTCTCCCATCGAATACGACCGGAACGGCAATATCACGCGTCTTCTTCGTAATCGATTTGGGGGGCCCCAAGATGATTTCACCTACGTCCCTTATGCCGGGACCAACCGGCTCTGTAACCTCGACGGCCTGCCGTGTAACACCACGGACCCGAGCCAAAACGCGTACGTCTATGACCCAAACGGCAACGTGACCAAAAACCACCTAGGGCAGACGTTCGACTATACGCATTTCAACCTGCCGCACACGGTTACCAGCAATAATGTAACCACAAAATATCGCTACGATGCCGACGGGATGCGGGTGTACAAAAAAATAGGGTTGGTGGAGACGTTTTACATACGCGGGGCAAATGGGGAGGTATTGGCCGTCTACGACCAAGCCCCACTCGATGGGGCACGTTTGAGGTACCACAATTTGCTCTCCGGCAGTTCAGTCATCGGCCGGATTGAACCGCCGGAGATGGGTACCAACTAGCCCCTTCAATCTCATCGCTTACTAAACCGGCACCTTCTACAGGTGCTCGTTTTGAACCTGGAATTTAGCCTGAAAAGAGCCATGTCTAGCCTGAAGTATACCTACACTAGCCGGAATATTTCTGTGAAAGCCTTCTTGGTAATGCTATGGATGTGTGTGGGTGGAGTCTACCTACACGAAACAGCTTTGGCACAATCAGGGCCATATGCATCGGTAGAACAAGGCACAAGAGAAATGCGCGATCTCGGCCCTTATGATGGGGGATTACTGCCTGCTTCTAATGAAGTAATGGCCGATTGCACTGGGCCAACCCCCTTGACGGGGACAATCAATGGATGTGTAACGGTTTCCGGTACCTCGACAGGAGTTTCGGGTGTAGACATTGAGTTGATTTCAACTGTTGGGGGTAGCAATTATTTTGGGACCACGGATATGTCTGGTTACTATGAGATAAGTGGTATCCCGCTTGGGTGGCAAGGGTACATTTCACCGACACATCAGTACTATACCTTCGATGGGTATAATTCAAATATTGATTACATTGATGGCGAACTGACCATCAACATAGATGCGACGCTAAAGCAACCCACTCCCCTGGGGCCAGGCAGTCAGACTGGAAGTTCGCATGAATCCAACCAGTTTCAGCTTATTTGGCAGGGGGGAGGACCCAAATATGAAGCACGGCTTTGGGATGCCAACACGCCGGATTGCGCTATTCTGGGTACCCCTCAGCAAAATGATTGTGTCTATCAGGCTATTCTAACAACTCCCCAAACCCCTACCATCACAGTAGCAAATGGAGAGACGTACTATTGGAAGGTACGTTCCATTGATGGGGTAACCGATGAGATCACAGGGCCATGGAGTGCAACGTACCAGTTGACGACATCGCTTCCGGTACCACCGGCCCCTACCGGCCTTTCAGCAACAGTGCATGCCTATGGGTCCAATATGGTCTACAAATTAAAATGGACCAGCCCTACACCTCATCATTATAACCTGGAGTACGTCAATCTAAGTACGAATGCCTCATCCGGGGTGATAACGGTAAGCGGGCAAGAACGAATACGTTATGTGGATGTAGATCCTTCGACAGCCTATCAGTGGAGTATTTCGAGTTGTAATGCCGATAATGAATGTAATTCAACATCCGCTACGTTCGTAACGGAGCCGATCAACCTCAACCCGTCCGGCTTCATCGATCACACGACCAATGTGGACCTGTCATGGGCCGTGGAGAGTGGGTATAGCTATGATATCATGTTTCATGAAGCTGGTGATCCGCAGTGGCAGTGGTTTGGAAACCGGACATCATCCGTACGCATCCCAGGGCCGCTTGCAAGAGGCAAGACTTATGAGTGGCAGGCGAGGACAGTCTATTCACAATCCGGTCAAGAGGTGGAAAGCGGATGGGTGGAGAAGTCATTTACCGTTCGGCTGGCCCCTCCAACGTCCGGCTCTCCCGGTTATGAATACAGCGTACAAACTGTCTCGGCTCCGGGCCAGGCCCTTAACTTGAATTGGTACGGCCCTTCCGATATGGGGCCGCTCTATGAAGTGCGCGTCTGGGAAAGCGGAGATGAGAGCGCTTGTGTGGGCAGTTCCACATCCGGTTGCTTTTTCCATGAAGATGATCTCACTACGACCCAGGTCTCATTATCCGGTCTGGATTATGATATAGTGTATGCTTGGAGAGTCCGATCGCGTAACGTCGCCGGGTTAGTTAGCGCCTGGAGCCCAACCTATTCCTTCAAGCCGATTGAAGCCGTTCTGGCTGCACCCAGCCTGAACACGCCATCGCCTAATGCCACAAACATACCCCTCTCCGGCCAGGTGCTGACTTGGGATCCTGTGGATGACGCGACCGAATATGGCGTGGAGGTCAGGGAAGAGGATGCAAGTACCCTTTTCTATTCCGGCATCCGCGCTACGAACAGCATCACGCTTGGGGCTGATTACGATACCCATCCCCATGACCTCGAACCCAACACCCAGTATGAGTGGCGCGTCTTTGCCGATGCCGACAACTATGGCCGTAGCCCCTTCACCGATTGGCGGCGTTTTACCACACGCGACGATGAGACCGAGCCACCAAGACCAGGGCTTCTCTCGCCTGACAATGCTGCGGCCGGTGTCGCGCTCAAACCAACCTTCAAGTGGCAAAGAGCATCGACAGCTATCCGGTATGATTTGCAACTCTCGCAATCCATAGACTTTGACCAAAACACCGAGACCGCAAGCGACCTCGACAGCGATTATCTCTGCGGTAGCGATCAGTATTGCTATCCATGGCCGACGCAACTTGCGGAGGGCACAACCTATTACTGGTGCATGCGCTCATGGAACGGGGCTGGATACAGTGATTGGACACTCCCAAACCGATATTTTACAACCCTGACCGTTATTCAGGCTCCAACGGATCCACCCGTACTGGTCTCGCCCGGCAATGCTACGACCGTAGCGATTGAACCGACCTTGAGATGGGAGCCGGTCGATCAGGCCGAATCTTATCAGGTCCAGGTGGCAACAGACGAAGCCTTCTCCAATGTTGTGGGCGGCACGGCAGGCCACACGGAACGGTGTTGGCTCTCTGATGATCTATGCTGGGAAATTAGTCTGGACCCGGGAACGACGTACTATTGGCGCGCGCGCGGACGCAACAGCATCGACTGGGGACCGTGGAGCAGCACGCCGGCTTGGTCTTTTACAACAGAAGATGTTGATCCTGTAGATCCCCGGATAAGCATTAACCCGACCCAGCTTAGCGCCTCCTATACCTCCGGAGCCGACCCTGTGCAAACGCTTACCATTTCAAATGTTGGTGGGGCATTGCTTACGTGGGATATCATAGAGCAGATCTCCTGGCTCTCCCTTAACGACTATCAGGATGAGGCTGCGCCCGGTGCATCTTTTCAGGTTGAGGTGACCTTCCACGCAGCCACGCTCGAACCCGGTCTTTATACCGGCTCTTTCATTATTGACTCCAATGACGACGTCCAACCCTCACTTGAGGTTGACGTGAGTCTGAATGTTGGAGGAGACGCACCCTGTACGTGGTCGGTTTGCCAGGAAAGTCCAAGAAATGGAGCCATTGTCAGTGATGCAGACCCAACACCGACCCTTCACTTTGAACTCAAAAGATCCTACAGTAGGGTCGCTGTGGTTATCTGTTATGACGATGCTCCTGTAGGATGCCCAGACGATGATCCTGATGCCGGTTTTATTGCATACCGGGAAGTTAATATTGGGAATTTGTCAGTCGGGCACCATAGCTATGAATTGACGGAAGCACTTGATGTTACAGAGGGCTACATATGGCGGATGGCCGGCGAATTAACCGGCCAGACGGAAGATGATGCCCCTTCATTTCCGTTTCCCGGCAACAATGGTTGGGATGACTCCGAGGTTTGGGCCTTCTCCTTCGGCAATACGCCAACACACGTGACCATCTCCGGCACCGTCACGGGTGCCGGCGCACCGCTTTCAGGGATAGAAGTGCGTTTTACTACGTCTTCCGGCACGGACCATCCGGATGCCCAGACCACCGGTGCCTCCGGCACTTACAGCAATGAATACATTCCCTACGGATGGAGCGGCACCGTAGCAGCCGTAGATCCAAGTGGTACCTATACGTTTAATCCCGTTCAGGTTACGGCTTACGCAAATCAGGTGATTGATTTTACTTCCGAGGACAACGCAGTCACCCTCTCAAACCTTGACCCCAACGGCCCGACCGATATCGACCCCGGCAACGTGACACTGACCTGGGATTGTACAACGTCTTCCGGACTGCCCTGTACAACGACACCGCCGGAGGGGGGGCGTGTGCGCCGCCTCATTCTCTCCGACGATAGTTTTGACGACTTCGACGGTATCCTGGGCTTTATGTCGGCCCTTGCTCTTGATGGAAAGACGATTCCCGGTACAAACGACGTGCTCGACGTTGCTTACTGGATCGCAGAGCCCAGTGCGAACAACTATCGGTGTGTGAGCCCGACCGAACGCCCGACGCCGCATCCGGATCATCCCATTGTCTGTAATAACGGCTCCAATAGTGACCCGGACAACGACCCGGCACAAGCCAGCTTCCGGCTCATCGGGCAGGTCCTGCTCAAGGCTCAGGCGGCAGGCGTGAGCGTACTCAAAGCCGAGAATGACTACATGACCTCCGTGACAGATTATCTCTCTGGCACGGCAGTGAACATGCTCGCAGGCTATATCGGGGCCTTTTGCACGGCTGAAGACCCCTGCTACATTGCAGCAGGCGGTCGGCTCTCGACCATCGTCTCAGCCCTGCACCAAGTTGACCTAGCCACCGGCGACGCAGAAGATCGGGTCATCGTGTCCCTGGTCAGTATGGGATACGTAGGGGGCAACTTTACCGATAACGGCAAAAACATGGTCGATGACCCCTGGGCCTGGAAGGCACTTTTTGAACAGTTCCCGGGTCTTCAGGTCTATCATATGCCGACCCAAACCGACCGGGATAACATGATCAATAGCACGCGTGTTGATGTCGGCACGTTTGAGCGTGGCACAAGTAATCCGGCCACCATGGTCTATGACATCATTCGCAACGGCTCGGTAAACGATCCCGGAAAATGGTATACTAACCGGTGGTACTGGTGGTACGACGAACTTCCGACGGATTCATGGTACATGGGTGACCTCTACACACTCATTCCCTCGATTTACTCCGCTCAAAGCCACGGCATTGAAACCATAACCGGACACGCACCGGAACTGACGATAACGACAGACACGGATGGAGATCAGGTGATTCTCTTTGACTCCGGTACGGCCTCACATGCCACACTGACGACTTTTCACTTTCCCCTTGGCGGAGGTTATGATCCTCCTGACTTGATGCAGAGCTACTATGACATCATCGCAGGCTGGAGTACTGCCGCAGCTTCAATGGCCGGTGGCTATAGTTATGAAGTGACCATCAGCGAACTGACCGAGAATTTCGTCCAGAAATCCGGAGGGGCCACCACATCGCCCCGGCTGGAAGTGCTCTCCTATGATTTCGAAGCGGCCTGCGGCACCAATTACTCCTGGCAGGTTAAGGCCTTCTATATGCTCGGCCAAACCGCTGTGGCAACCTCAGACCTGGCCTATTTTGCCACGGTCCCCTGTACCGATCCTAACGCCATCGTGCTCGTCAATCCGGCAGACCTTGCTCCGGACGTTTCCCCCGAGGTGATCGACTTCGAGTGGCAGGAACACACGGCCTACCCTACCTTCGAGCTTGAACTGAGCGAAACGGCTGACTTCACCGATTCTGACGGCGACGGCGTCGCCGACGATCTCCCACTCTACATCCCCATCAGCCAGTACACCCAGGGCAGCGCCCCCGGCCTGAGCCGGTACACCTACGACGATACGGAGCATACCGAAAACGCAGGCCAAGGACTCATCCTGCCTGAGTCCACCTACTACTGGCGGATGCGCGGCTGTGGGCCGAGTGACTGCGTGGAGGGTGACACCGAAATCGGCCCCTGGAGCAATGTCTTTAGCTTCACCACCGATATCTCTCGTCCAGCACCGGTGCCGCTAGGCATACGGCAGGACGTCACCAACGTCTCACCGCGCCGTATCACCGAGATGGAAGCCGACCGCGCCGTGCCCATCATTGCTTGGAGCACAGTCCAAGAGGCCACCGGCTACGAAGTACAACTGACCACGCGAGAGACCGACGGCGAGGCCGACTTCACCGAGCCGATGGTGCTTGAGTTGGCCCTGACGGCGCTACTCAGTGACACCGAACTGAGCCTATACAGTGATAACGAAAAGCTCTTTGGTGACAACGCACCCGTCGATGTTTTGACCTCAGAGGGGTATCTCTTGGACGGCTTGGCCGGTGGGGAGACTTACTACTGGCGAGTAGCGGCTTTGTTTGGCACGCACGGTCAGGGGAGTTGGAGCGAGCCGTGGACGTTTGGCACGGCACCGGTATCGATGAAGTTTTTCTACTACCTGAAGGACCATCTGGGTAGTGTGCGTGCTACGGTCAACGGTCATGGCAATGTGGTGCACTACGATGACTACTATCCGTTCGGTCTTCAGATGCCGGAACGAACGGAGATCAGTGATGCGCCGTTGGAGCGTTTTACGGGTCATGAGTTGGACAGTGAGACGGGGCAGTACTATGCTGGGGGCCGGTACTATGGGCCGCTAGGGGGCCGGTGGTTGAGCGTTGATCCTATATCAGATGATTATCCAAGCCACAGTCCTTATAGCTATGCTGCCAATAATCCTCTGAGTTTCATTGACCCTGAAGGACTGGAGTGGTTTTACTACCAGGCTGATGGTGACGATGAAAAGAGATGGCACTATCATGAAGATACGCCCGAGATGGTAGTCTGGGGTGGGGAGTACGACGAAGAGGGCAACAAGGTAATGAAGCTTCAGGGGGGTATGGTTGAGTTACTCTTCTACAATGGCGAAACGCTGAGTTGGCATCAGAAAGATGGTTCAACTTTATCTCTACGAGCATACTCGGGCAGACTTGATGAGAATGGTAATATTCAGGTTAACAGGCAATGGGAGGAAGGAGTAGGGCCAATTCCTGAAGGCTGGTTTATTGTTGACCCCGAGAATGTGCAGAATTGGGATAATCTTTCTATCTTACAGAAAGCCGCTGCATCGGTGAAGCGTGGGGAATGGCCGGGCGGAACTATTGCTTGGGGTGAACACCGAGTTCCGATTGAGCCGTATCAGTACAGGAACCGTGGAGATTTCTTTATCCACGGCGGCACCTTCCCAGGATCAGCAGGGTGCATAGACCTATGCGAAAACAACAAAGCTTTCTTCAGCATTTTTTCTGTACATTACAAACCCGTTGGTCTGCATGTGCGATACAACCAGTAGAAGATAAATATGAGAACCATAAAGATAGTTCTAGCTATAGTGTTTGCCGGGGTAGCCCTGCTTGCTGCTGTTACCATTATTCATAATTTAGTGGTGAGCGGGCCTAGTAAGGTTAACAACGAGTGGCAAACTCGGTTCATAATGCTAGTTATTCCAGCAGTCTTTGTCGTCTTCTGCGGCGCTGTCTCATATGGGCTATTCCGTTCCCGGCGATGGAGCTTCTATATGTACACGGCTCTCCTTGCTTGCTGGGTTGCATTTTGTATATACTTGATTGTCGGGTCACCGCTTGACTCATTCGTTAACAATATAGGTTCTAACCTCCTTGGCATTGCCGTATTAATTGGGATTCCTCTTCTTGTAGAGTTCATAATGCTACATATTAAGGACAGGGAATTGTCAAAGTAGATGGGTTGATTGTTTTATCTGTACTCTATAAGCGGATGGTTTGGCTGCCTTGGCCGCCTCTTCCGTTGTCTATTTTGCCACGGCCCCCTGCACCGATCCCAACGCCGTCGTGCTCGTCAATCCGGCCGACCTTGCTCCAGACGTCTCCCCCGAAGTGATCGACTTCGAGTGGCAGGAACACACGTCCTACCCCACCTTCGAACTTGAACTGAGCGAAACGGCTGATTTCACCGATTCTGACGGCGACGGCGTTGCCGACGATGTGCTGCTCTACATCCCCATCGACCAGTACACCCAGGGCAGCGCTCCCGGCCTGAGCCGGTACACCTACGACGATACGGAGCGCACCGAAAACTCAGGCCAAGGACTCATCCTGCCTGAGTCCACCTACTACTGGCGCATGAGGGGTTGCGGGCCGAGTGTCTGCGTGGAAGGTGACACCGAAATCGGCCCCTGGAGCAATGTCTTCAGCTTCACCACCGACATTTCTAGGCCGGCTCCGATCCCCAAGGGCATCCGGCAAGACATCACCAACGTCTCCCCGCGCCGCATCACCGAGATGGAACCGGACCGCGCCGTGCCCATCATCGCCTGGACGACGGTCACAGACGCCACCGGCTACGAAGTACAACTGACCACGCGTGAAACTGACGGCGAGGCCGACTTCACCGAGCCGATGGTGCTAGAGTTGGCCCTGACGGCGCTACTCAGTGACACTGAACTGAGCCTCTACAGTGATAACCCCAAACTCTTCGGCGACAACGCGCCGGTCGATGTTTTGACCTCAGAGGGTTATCTCCTTGACGGCCTTGCCGGTGGCGAGACCTACTACTGGCGAGTAGCGGCTGAGTTTGGAGAGCATGGACAGGGGAGTTGGAGCGAGCCGTGGACGTTTGGCACGGCGCCGGTATCGATGAAGTTTTTCTACTACCTGAAGGATCATCTGGGTAGTGTGCGTGCTACGGTCAACGGTCATGGCAATGTGGTGCACTACGATGACTACTACCCGTTTGGGCTTCAGATGCCGGAACGAACGGAGATCAGTGATGCGCCGTTGGAGCGGTATACGGGTCATGAGTTGGACAGTGAGACGGGACAGTACTATGCCGGGGGCCGGTACTATGGGCCGCTAGGGGGCCGGTGGTTGAGTCTTGATCCGCTGGCCGATCAGTATGCGAGTCTGTCGCCGTACAATTACGTCTTCAATAATCCAATGTTATGGACGGACCCAACGGGCAAGGATCCCTGTGATACTGATGGCGATGGAGAGATTGATGCATTCTGTTTAGACGAGATCGTCGTCGAAGATGAAAGGCCGTCTTATTTTGGAGAATGGGAATACGTGAGCGGCTCTACCTTTACGGCCTTTCTCTATGCCTATTACGACGAGTTGATGGGTCTGGAATACGAATATGCACGTGATCAAAGCAGTGGAGACTACTATGCTCGGCAAATAATGCCTCATCTCATCGGGGCCGATGGAGAGGTGATTCTGCTCAATCAGGGTGAGCCACCAGTTTTAGGCAGAGGTAGGCTTCCTGGAGGTAGAATTTATACTAGAGGATTTAGACCCAGAGCAGGAACACGCACAATCCAAGGTCAAGTGGATGCCGCAGTTCATAAAATGGGAGGAAATCCGACCGTTCAGCGTGGCGGTCAAGATCTATTCCGTCTTCGATCTCGGGGACATGGCTCGAATAGGGCAACCGCAACTCCACAGAATGTGAGGAACATCAGTCCAGAAGGTCGGGTTTTTTTCGGTAAAGGACCTGATAGGTCTGTTACCCAAAGAGATATAAGAGAACTATATAAGGCTCAAACTGGCATCGGCACAAGCAGAATTAGGACGCGTTCCGGCCAGAAGCGTAAATCCAATTAATCTCATAGGACTATGAAGATATTATCGATTGAAAGCGTTCAGCGCTGCCCACAAACCGACATTTACTTCACTCCTGATGAATGTGGTGAACTTGTAGAGTCTCGAAGAGAGCGTGCTCCAATCGAAGCTGTATACGAAATCACCTTTGGTGATGATCAGCAGAATTTTTCGTTTGATGCAGAAGTTCGGGTTAATGGTAAGGGGCACCTGCAAATAGATTGGGACGATGGCCTTTCTGACATGATGGTTGACAACACACTACCTCCGTCTGCGTGGAAAACCCTCAACGAATTGATCTTTGTCATTCATCAAGGAGGGACTGTAGTCCTTCCACGCGATCTCAATTGAAGCTTGCCCTTGGACCTAAGTCGTACGAACGGGTTGAGGTAGCCTCATTATACTTTTTCGTGCCGCTGGTGGAGCAAATTACAGTTGGTCGGCCAAGGCCTACGATGCTCTAGATCAGGAAGTGAGCACCTCAAGCGAAGCCTATTTTGCCACGGCCCCCTGCACCGATCCGGGCGCGGTCGTACTCGTCAACCCGGCCGACGGCACGATTGAGGTCTCCCCTGAGGTAATTGACTTCGAGTGGCAAGAAGATCCAGACTACCCCACCTTCGAACTCGAACTCAATTCTTCCGGCGACTTCACCGATACCGATGGCGACGGCGTTGCCGATGACCTCCCACTCTACATCCCCATCGGCCAGTACACCCAGGGCAGCGCCCCCGGCCTGAGCCGGTACACCTACGACGATACGGAGCGCACCGAAAACTCAGGCCAAGGACTCATCCTGCCTGAGTCCACCTACTACTGGCGCATGAGGGGTTGCGGGCCGAGTGTCTGCGTGGAAGGTGACACCGAAATCGGCCCCTGGAGCAATGTCTTTAGCTTCACCACCGACATTTCTAGGCCGGCTCCGATCCCCAAGGGCATCCGGCAAGACATCACCAACGTCTCCCCGCGCCGTATCACCGAGATGGAACCGGACCGCGCCGTGCCCATCATCGCCTGGACGACGGTGACGGACGCCACCGGCTACGAGGTACAACTGACCACGCGAGAGACCGACGGCGAGGCCGACTTCACCGAGCCGATGGTGCTAGAGTTGGCCCTGACGGCGCTACTCAGTGACACTGAACTGAGCCTCTACAGTGATAACCCCAAACTCTTCGGCGACAACGCGCCGGTCGATGTTTTGACCTCAGAGGGTTATCTCCTTGACGGCCTTGCCGGTGGGGAGACTTACTACTGGCGTGTGGCGGCTTTGTTTGGAGAGCATGGACAGGGGAGTTGGAGCGAGCCGTGGACGTTTGGCACGGCGCCGGTATCGATGAAGTTTTTCTACTACCTGAAGGACCATCTGGGTAGTGTGCGTGCTACGGTCAACGGTCATGGCAATGTGGTGCACTACGATGACTACTACCCGTTCGGTCTTCAGATGCCGGAACGAACGGAGATCAGTGATGCGCCGTTGGAGCGGTATACGGGTCATGAGCTAGACAGTGAGACGGGGCAGTACTATGCCGGGGGCCGGTACTATCCGTCGTTGACGGGGGTGTGGCCGAGCCGAGATCCTTTGGATCAGTATGCGAGTCCTTATGTCTACGTTGGCAACAATCCGCTGACGATGGTCGATCCGACGGGTTTGGCCGGGTGCCGGGGGGCCGAGGGGGAAAGTGCTTCCGACTGTGCCGGTGGATTCACATCGATTCAGTCAGCAGATACACTTATCTATGACCAAAGATCAAATGAGCTTTTTTATTCTCCCTTAGGTCCTGATTATGTGGCTGTTATTGATAGAAATGGTAACATTACAAGACTGCCGCCTTGGATAATTTTGAGGATGGACGTATTTCCATCGCTTCAGATTGGAGCTACTGGCCGAAATCCCTTTGAGTTACCTCCTCATACACTGCAAGCCAGTACAGCAATAGGTTTTTCAGCGTTGCTTTCAGCAACATTTGGGGGGAATGTGACAAAACCTGCTACAGGAGGGAACCCATATCGAATGTTATCGAACCTTACCATCAGGTCAAGTTTAGTACCAAAAGGGTACCGTGGACCCGTTCACCCTGGTATAAATCAGCAAATAACTTCAAGAGAAGTAAGGGTTTCAAATCAGTTAAGGCCATCCATGGCAATTGGGTCAGGGTTATTCAGGATGTTTAACCCTGAAGGAGCGCATGATGCCACATCGACAACAGCAGTTACGCTTTACAATGGTCGCGCAAATGCATACTTTAGGCCCAACCCTAGTTCCAGCTATCAGAGTATTGGAGCAGCTGGGTTGTTAATGCTATATGCCCAAAGAGTACCCAGTGTAGTAAATGTTGTAAATCGCCTGCACTAGACGTTTCTAACAGCCCGTATACTTTTCACACAAGAGACATACCAGGACTGGTATCTTATGAAAGATAAGTCAAGAAGCGGTATTCGCTTTTCAAAGCGTCTACTGCTGTTATTAGTGACCCTAGCTTGTTCTTGTCAAACATCTTTTCCGGGAAGTAGTTATTGGACTAACTTTGAGTGGACAAGTCATCCTGATGGTGGTATAATTTCTTCACAGGACTCGTTACATTTACCTCAAAAGTCTGGCTTTGAGGCCATTGTTAAGGCGGACTCGGCTTACTATTATATTAAGAACCTTCCTGATGTAAACATCTATGTTCAAAGATATGGAGATATCGAAGGATACTTAGCACCAGGTCATTTTGTGTATAACGAAGATAGTTATTTTATATATAGATACAACTGGTCAAACAAAGACAATAAGTGGAAATTGGTGGTTGAGAAGCTTGGAAGCAAGATATTGATCGAAGGTGATTGTCTTGGTTTTAATGATAAGGCGTTGTTTGTCAAGAATGCCGCAATACTTGAAGTTAGAGGATACAAGATAATTCCACTTGATAGCGGATATAATTCAGAGATATACAACTACGATCTGCTTCCCCAAAACAACAGTCAACAGCTTGATTGTGGTATTTATCCTCCTTGATAAATGATATCCCGGTATCAGAGGGGTATCTCTTGGACGGCCTGGCCGGTGGCGAGACCTACTACTGGCGAGTAGCGGCCTTGTTTGGAGAGCATGGTCAGGGGAGTTGGAGCGAGCCGTGGACGTTTGGCACAGCGCCGGTATCGATGAAGTTTTTCTACTACCTGAAGGACCATCTGGGCAGTGTGCGTGCTACGGTCAACGGTCATGGCAATGTGGTGCACTACGATGACTACTATCCGTTCGGTCTTCAGATGCCTGAGCGCACGTATATCAGTGATGCGCCGTTGGAGCGGTATACGGGTCATGAGTTGGACAGTGAGACGGGGCACTACTATGCCGGGGGCCGGTACTATCCGTCGTTGACGGGGGTGTGGCCGAGCCGAGATCCATTGACGCATATGTACCCTAGTCTAAGTTCATATTCATATGCGTCAAACAATCCTCTTAATATTATCGATCCCGATGGTCTGTATTTGCAATATGTTGATGCGAACGGTAACACCGTCGTTGAAGCAGAAGAGGGTGATAACTTTGAAACCTTTATGGTTCAGTATGGATTAAGCGAGTCAGAAGCAAGAGAGTGGTTTCAAACTCATGGATTGAGGGATTATCTCCCATCTAAGAGAGAAGGACTCTGGGGTTGGATATTGGGTCCTAGCTATCCAACTCTGGAAAGTGGTACGGCACTCATTTCAAAGTCAGGCATTCTCCGTCTTAACTACGATGCTGCGACACCGAAACAAAGATTCAATCAACTACTTTTCGCATTCGACTATGTTAGAAATCAAGGCATTGATTGGCTTAATCTGACAGACTTTTTTTCTGTGGATCAAAGCAGGACTGGCGTTTATGGTAGGTTATCGGGTACAGTCAATATAGAAGGAAGTTCTATTGGAGTTACGGTGTCAGATTTTCCTCTAACTACTTCAAGAATGAACAATATTTTGCTAAGCCCCGATTATAATCAAGTGATCATTCGTGGAAAAACAGCTGTTGAGAATCTAACTTTTCATTCGTATAATCAGCGTAACATAAGTATAGATTTTCCGAGAAGAGCTATGCTTATTCAGCTAGCACCAGAACATGCTATCCTCTTTAGTAAAAGGTACGGTTTTCGCTAGGATGCATGGCTTTTTCTCATTTCGTCCTAGCCTTGCTTTAGGAGTTTTTCAACATTCTTCTATGATGGCCAAAGCACAAAGCTATCTGATATTTACTTTCCTGATCACACTTGCTGTCGCTGGCGTTTCTGGCTGTAAGCAGGAAGAAGTGAAATGCGACCAGCAAAACTTTTCTCCAGACCGAATTGACTTCACTAATTGGAAAATCGGAGATGTTGATGGAGTGACAGATGTACGATCACTCGTCGATTTTTTTGGAAAGCCAGATACAATTTTGGTTCGAAAGTCAAACACTCTAGATTCATTATCCGCAGATTATTACTTTTATGAAAATCAAGGGATAAGTTATTATGTTTTTCCTGGTCACAGCATAATAGCTAATATAGATTTTGATAAAGTTCCTACGGTTTCTATTGAATCAGAAATATTAATTTCAAGGACTTTATTACTTAACGATATGCAAGAATTATATCCGTCATCCTATGAGTGTCGGTTTATTCATAGGGATGAAACGGATACCATTGACTATGTTTCATTAGAGCTAGTAGAAGTGAGCTCTGGTGGATTGGTCTTACTGAAATTCAGAGATGAACTACTTTTCGAATTAGATCATACGCTACCGAACTGAATGACGCTAATGGAATAGAAAAAGAGAGAACATGTCTTTACTATACAATGATGGTATTGTCCTGACAGCTTTGTATGCGGTCAAGCAGTAGAATAAGTTACGGTATTCATGGCTACGGTCGTGCTCGTCCACCCGGCCGACGGCACGATTGAGGTCTCCCCCGAAGTGATCGACTTCGAGTGGCAGGAACACACGGCCTACCCCACCTTCGAGCTTGAACTGAGCGAAACGGCTGATTTCACCGATTCTGACGGCGACGGCGTCGCTGACAATGTGCTGCTCTACATCCCCATCGGCCAGTACACCCAGGGCAGTGCCCCCGGCCTGAGCCGGTACACCTACGACGATACGGAGCGTACCGAAAACTCAGGCCAAGGACTCATCCTGCCTGAGTCCACCTACTACTGGCGCATGAGGGGTTGCGGGCCGAGTATGTGCGTAGACGGCGACACCGAAATCGGCCCCTGGAGCAATGTCTTTAGCTTCACCACCGATATCTCTCGTCCAGCACCGGTGCCGCTAGGCATACGGCAGGACGTCACCAACGTCTCACCGCGCCGTATCACCGAGATGGAAGGGGACCGCGCCGTGCCCATCATCGCCTGGACGACGGTCACAGACGCCACCGGCTACGAGGTACAACTGACCACGCGTGAAACTGACGGCGAGGCCGACTTCACCGAGCCGATGGTGCTTGAGTTGGCCCTGACGGCGCTACTCAGTGACACTGAACTGAGCCTCTACAGTGATAACCCCAAACTCTTCGGCGACAACGCGCCGGTCGATGTTTTGACCTCAGAGGGTTATCTCCTTGACGGCCTGGCCGGTGGCGAGACCTACTACTGGCGAGTAGCGGCTGAGTTTGGAGAGCATGGACAGGGGCGTTGGAGCGAGCCGTGGACGTTTGGCACGGCGCCGGTATCGATGAAGTTTTTCTACTACCTGAAGGACCATCTGGGCAGTGTGCGCGCGACGATCAACGGGCATGGCAATGTGGCGCACTACGATGACTACTACCCGTTTGGTCTCCAGATGCCGGAACGAACGGAGATCAGTGATGCGCCGTTGGAGCGGTATACGGGTCATGAGTTGGACTCTGAGACGGGGCAGTACTATGCCGGTCAGCGGTACTATGGGCAACTTCTGGGCCGGTGGTTGAGCGTTGACCCGCTGGCCGATCAGTATCCGAGTCATAGTTCCTACAACTATGTGCTCAACAATCCACTCCGGTTGACTGATCCGACCGGTTTGGAGCCGGATACATTGCTTGTAGACAAGAAAACCGGTCTTCCCATGGGGAGCTTGCCTGAAGTGGAGGTGACGGCAGAACGGAGTGTGCCGAGTTGCACGCTATGCTTGGCGAATTTGAGATGGTCATTGATTGGTCGCTCGTCGAGTCATCACATAGAAATCGAGCCGGGGTCAGATGGGCGTCTGGAGCGAGCCTTGTTCAATTTGTTTCCACCGATCGGTGGGCCGGGATCTGTAGTGTCTAGTGGAGCGTCTAAAGGAATATCTAGTGTATTTTCATACATCACTCCAAAAATCGCCAAGCAAATGTCTAGGCGAGGGTGGACAGCGAAAATGATACGTGAACTTGTGAATGAGTCTCGTATAATTCGGCCAGCATTTAATCGTGCAACTGGGAACAATGCAACAGCTTACTTTACTGAAAAAGGTGCATATGTTGTTCGTGACAATGTCACAGGTACAATTGTTCAAGTTAGTGATCGATTGAATCCTGGCTGGATTCCTGACTCTTCCATTGTAAACCCCTACATTCCTAACTAGTGGAACCTATGAATGCAGTTGAAGAAAAGTTTTTGCATCTCGCACAAAAGAGGGGAAATTTACTTCTCTTCTCAAGAGAAAATGCAATTGATTTTGTGGAATTATGCCAGGACGAAGGGATTATGATATTAGGGGTTGATGGATTTTTTTTGACGGATGACACCATTGAGCCAAGCCTAGAAAATAGTATCGACTTGTCTGAGCTTGGGAAAAATGAGGATGGTCATTGCAGAGCAATTAAGTTTTTAGCTTCAAGCTCTTCCGAATTACATTATGAGATAGTGTGTGAATAACTTGCTACAGGCTTGAACTCAACACCACCGGCACCTTCGAAGACCAAAACGGCGACGGCGTCGCCGACAATGTGCTGCTCTACCTGCCCATCGGCCAGTACACCCAGGGCAGCGCTCCCGGCCTGAGCCGGTACACCTACGACGATACGGAGCGCACCGAAAACTCAGGCCAAGGACTCATCCTGCCTGAGTCCACCTACTACTGGCGCATGAGGGGTTGCGGGCCGAGTATGTGCGTAGACGGCGACACCGAAATCGGCCCCTGGAGCAATGTCTTTAGCTTCACCACCGACATCAGGGCCGTGGATCGGCCCTATCCGTCCGGCTCCGACGCCGCTGGGCATCCGGCAAGACATCACCAACGTCTCCCCGCGCCGTATCACCGAAATGGAAGGGGACCGAAGTGTGCCCATCATTGCTTGGAGCAGCGTTCAAGACGCCACCGGCTACGAAACCGAAGGTTCACGTAGTAAATACAACTGACCACGCGTGAAACTGACGGCGAGGCCGACTTCACCGAGGCCACCGCACAGAGCAACACTATGTCGGCTCGAAACGGCTGACTTTGGATCACTTACACTCGCTGGTCGGGGTCTGCCTAACTGCCATTTACTCCTCTGCCCCCTGCGATTCATCAAACTTGGCTGCTTGCTCCAACAACTCCGCGTCAAGTAAATCTTGCACCCGGCCCAAGGCACGCTTCGTCGCGATCAAATCCGTTCGCGAAATAAACCAAGTCTCGATCCCATCAAAGTCCACGACGACCCGCCGAGACCAGGCTGAATCGAAGTCCAATCCTGTAACAGACATCAGGATGTCGACGCGCACTGGCGCAATCCCCATCTGATAGAAGTAGCCTTCATGGGCGAAATCGTCAGCCGATAGATCTTCGAGCGGTGCACCAAAAGCAAGCAGGGATTTATAGACGGCCTCTGCATTTTCGGCATCCGCTTTAACCCATAGGCCGAGGTCTTTCGTGTAACGAGGCTCGGTATACTTGATGACCGCGTAGCCGCCCACGACAAGATACTTAACCTGGAAGTCGTTGAAGAGTCTCAACAGATCTTTGAAGTCGGAGCTGATGGCCATGTTTCTTCTGGAAGTGTTCTGCAAGGACGACCAACTCCCATGCGGCGGTGAACCGTGCAGTATCATCTTGGGCTTGCCAGAAGGCCAGATCGAAAGAACGATCCAGGTCTTCGAGTTTTCCCTTGCGCATCATAGTAAGGCGCGGTGTAGTTTGATCACTCATTCTGGAAGCCGGTTTTCTTGGGGGCGCAACAGCATCGGTTGCGGAGTCTCTGGATTAAGCGACGCGCCAACAGAATACACCGCGCAGTTAACCAAATCAAGTTAAATCAACAGTTGTTGCTGCTGACATAGTGTATGTAGCGATCAAAAGGATAGGGTGAAACAGCACGAGATGTCGACCTGCACGGATTTCAAGGCGTGCCGCTAAACTCGGCCAAGACTAGATCGCATGACTATGTTGCATAACAACCGTTCCAGCCGATATGTCCAAAGCAAGGTACAGCAAACACGAGTTCGCCAAGCGCGGTGACGCCCTTTTTGAGGACCAAATTCGGCCTCACCTCAAAAAGCAGGATCAAGGTAAATACGTCGCTATTGATATTGAAACTGGCACCTACACTATAGATGAAAGCGAACTCAGAGCTTCTGCACAACTTAAACAGCAGCAACCTGATGCTCAAATCTGGCTTCGGCGCATCGGATCGCGCTATGTCCGCCACTTTGCCCCACGATTCCGATGATTCTTGGTCAAGTTTCGCCCAATCTGGAGGCCCGTGTTGATTGCGGCCGACAGCCTCATTCAAGCCTCAACGAACTAAAGATGCTTCGCTTTAGTCCTGTGTGAAACAGCAGGTCGTTTCGTCTTGGTGATGGACTTTTAGACCAGCTTACGCATGTAGGGTAGCTATCCCCTTGGCTCGTGCCTTCATGCACGGCTATGGGGTTTTCTCCAAACTCAACCGGCTACCCTGTTATGTATAAACGATCCAAACAAATTCACCCCAAATGGTTGTTCGGGCTTCCGCTGCTGTTTGTCTTTTTCTTAACCGGCGGGGCATCTGCGCAGACGGTACTTTTTGAGTGGTACGTCGGCGAGAAGCTTGAATACGGCGACCGGGTTGTGCTCCGTGGCGAGCATGAAGTGCTCGGGGCCTGGAAGTGGGACGCGGCCTACCTCGAACCCAAAGACAAAGCGGGCACGGTCTACGTTGCCAAATTCACCTTTCCGGACAGCCTCATCGGACGGAAGATGTACTACAAATTCGGCATCCGCAACAGCCTTGGACTGCTATGGATGGAACCCGGCAAATCCCGCGAAATGTTCGTCCCCGGTGCCCTTTTTACGGGCAGGCCGATGAACAAAGCTGCGGAAGAAGAAGTACCGGCCCTTGCTGCCTTGGCAGCCAACTACCCCAATCCGTTTAGCACCGCAACGACCCTCTCGTTCACCCTTGAGGCACCGGTACCGGTCCGTGTGGAGGTCTTCGATCTGCAAGGGCGTAAGGTGGCTGCCTTGGCCGAAGGGCACTACGCTGAGGGGCGGCACCACGTTCGCTGGACGCCAGGGGCCTTGCCACATGGGCACTACCTGGCCGTGCTGCGCGCTGGCAAGAGCCCACACACCCGGATGCTTACGTACGGCGTACAATAGGACACCCAATAATCCAGCCCGTTTCAAGCCGACAGCGGCGTACAGGCATTGCTTCCCCAAGGCCGATCAGGTTGAGTCTGGTCGGCCTTGGGGCATGTTATGGATGGATTGCGCGGACAGATAGCCGCCGCAAAAAGCGGTTAAGATGGTCTATGGAACTACCTTGACATCACTATTGTAAAGACATACCTTCCCCATGCACCGTGCGGTTAAGGGAATCATTTCCCGCCTAACGGTGTCTTACTTATCGAAGCAACGCACGAAAGTTGGTCGCAGTACTAATAATGCTTCAGGACAGGTATGGATAGCGAAAATCACTACATACACTCATCCTCCGGGAGGAGGGCCTTCCCTGTCTGGACCCCCGTTTCCTCCGGTTCCTCCATTACCACCACTAGTGGAATTTCCAACAAGCCAGTCGAGCAGAAGCAGAAAAAGGTTCATTCCTACTTAGGTTGGGGCACGAGCGCGAGCCAAGCCTACCATATGACACATAACGTAGCACGCAGTAGGTGCAAGGATGGCTCTGCACAGCGGCTCATGCCGGTTAAAAAGGGCACTCCTCGTATTGCCTCGGCAATAATATACGTATTGTTGTTTTTAGTTGTTAGACCCGCGTGGGGGCAAAATAATTGCGACCGTCTCACCCAAAACGCATATGAGATCATCCAATTCACGGCTGACTATACGCAGGACGAAGTAGATGCACTGATCGGCTCTGCCCGCGTAGCGCTCAAATGTTACGGAGACCGAAAGACGCCGAGAACGGCTTGGCTTCAACGCAACATCATCTGGGCCTATGTCAAAGGGGGAAACCCTGAGGCAGCCAAGCGTGAAATAGATGTGTTCTTAAATGAATATTACAAACATGCCGGCGATATGGGGCGGGCTGGTTTTTGGATGGACAATTATCTGTTTCATACCTATCGGGACGAACTCATTCAGGCGCAACAAGCATGGTCTATGGGGTATCCCTACATCGAAGCATTACCCCGACACGCCCAGGCACTCTACCTGCTAAACGGGTTTCACCTGGCCCATTGGATGAAGAACTATGAAGAAGCCATCATTATGGCCGATAGTGCGCGAGGGCGTTTGCCGAACGCCCCGACTGAAATGACACGGGATGAACGCTACGCACTGGCCCGCATTCTCCAATCGCGTAGCGAAGCCTTGCTGGATGCAGGCCAAAGCCTGGAACGTGCCAAACGAGATTTAAACGCTGCAATTACGTTGTATGAAGAAAATGGCGGACGTGAACATATATCAACCACCCTAACCCTGTTGGGCAGGGTTGAACGCGCGCTTGGCAGTCCGGAGGGCATAGATACCATTCGGCGGGCTATGCAATTGGCAGCCGGAGAAGGGTTTATCCGGGGCGAAATCTACGCTGCTTACCGGCTCGGATTGGTTCAGTTGGAACAAAAAGGATATGCAGAAGCAGAGCAATTGAGCCGCCAGGGCATTGCCCGCTCGGACAGCATCGGCAGCAAGGAGTTTCGGTCAGGGCTGTTCACTTTGCTCGGTGATGCGCTGCTTGAACAAGGACGTTTGGCAGAGGCCCGGAGTGCTTATCAGGAAGTGGTTGCTACGGCCCAAGATCCGGAACAGGTAGGTATGGCCCGTGCCGGCTTGCTCCGGGTAGCACAAGCAGAGGGAGAACGTTGGAAGTACCTCTTGGGGGCCTTCGCCCTAGCAACACTCATCCTGGGCTACATCGGCGGGTATATGTATGCCCTGCGCCACCGTATGCCGGTAACCGTTATTCATGGCGCTGAACAGGAATCGACGCCTCAAGATCTTCTGTTTGCACGTCGGCAAAAGACCTTGCATCAAATTTTGGTACGGCCTGAAACCCTTGCGCAAGAATGGCTTGATCCACAAGATTGGACATTTATCGAGGAAGGTCTGCCCAGTGCAGCGATGCTTTTTACGATGGTCGCCAAAATCGAATACCGGCAAGGAGAAACCAACCGGGAAATTGAATACAGATCCATGCACCGCTATCTCACCGAACAGTTTCGTAAGCGTGAATGGGACTGGCCTCGCACCATATCCGATTGGCATTACCACTTTGAAGCCCATCCGACGGAAGCATTCAATTACACAATTACATGACAAGTGGTCGCGAATGAAAAAGTTTTTCGGGGGATGTGTGCTTATATTCTAGGTTTATGTTTTTATCGAATGATTCCATTCGATAAAAATGACTAATCCACTCCTTTGATTCTATATACCAGATTCAACATTTTCCATCGACGCATAACATAAATAGATAGTCGGTGCCGTATTCTCAAGGCCGGCACAATGATGGTATGGCAGTACAAAGTAACCACCACATCGATATACTGGCACAACAGCAACAAAAAATACGCATGTACATGGAGAACTAATACAGAACAAGCAGTCATATGTAGCGAAGGGATCGTGCAGGAGCATCAATGTTATCTCACTGCTGTTCGGTATGAGTCAGCCACCTTTGGTTGGGTGTGTACGTCAACTGATCGTGCACCAAGGCACACGCAAGATTTGCACGCAAAGGTGGATCATCATGTTACGTAATGGTTTTGTCCGCGTGTTTAACATCCGTAGGCCAAAACAAGGAGACTTAAAAGGATGCACAATACCTGGTTGGTGCGTGGGTTTATTTTTTCACTACTGTACCTGTCATACCTCGTTCTAGAAGTTGAGGCCTCTTCTTGTAACGCAATGCTCAATCTGGACAGCGTTGAGTCTGTAGCTGCACTCGAAACTGCCTTTCCTGGGGAGCCTGCATATGCACAGTTCCGGCATGCAAGAGATTGTTTAAGTCCCCTGGAAGCAGGAGAGCGTGCACGGTTCTTTACACTTTTGATTCGGGAATTGGAGGCCTTAATTGAGCAGGAACGACTAGAGGAGGGCCAACAGGTTATTGATGTTTATTTTGAGGAGTATAGACCCTGGGCAGAAGCAACCCATGAGGCCCATATCTATTATCTCTGGTTTCAAATCCTCCAACATCAGGCCGACTTTCTTGGCATTGTCGCCAATTACAAATTGGCTTTTGAACTCAAAAATACACTGCCACTGGCGGATCAAACAACCCTTGAACTTATCGTGGCCGATGCCCTGGTTCGCTTAAAACGATTTGAAGAGGCCATGGGCTTTGCCGAACACGCCATGATGCAACTCGAAGGCCGGTTAGGCCATAGCCTACTCTTGCATTACCAATGGGCCATAGCATCGCGCATTCGTGGGACGGCTGAATTCGGCATGATGCAGTCAGGTAGAGCCGGTTCACCGTTAGAAATCGAATGGGCATTGGTTACGGCAACAGAGACGTTTAGAAGGCAACGCCAATGGAGTGAGGCTGCATTAGCACTTGTTGCATTGGGGCAACTTAAATGGCATTCCGGAGACGCTGCGCAGGCATTGCTGGACATGCACCAGGCCGTTCAATATGCCGGACAGGGGCCAAACAAAAATATCAAGGTCTATGCGTTGGTTAACAGAGGCGAAATCAGAACCTCACTCAAGCAATGGAGTGCAGCGCTTCTGGACTATGAAAAAGCCCTTCTGCTGACGGCCGGACGGCAACAACACATGCGTGATGACCTCCAAGCCCGCATCAGAGACGCAAAGACGCAACTTTTTCAGCAGTATATGATCGTCCTTCTCATGCTTATCGGCTTGGGTTTCTTTGGATGGAAAATACACAAAGGTAGAAGATCGACCATTGAGGCGATCTCGCCGCCCCCCCCTGTTAGCCCTCTGCTGCTTACGCGAAGGCGGCGCCGTATTTATAGGGTACTTACCGCCCCGGAAACCTATCAACATGTGGTTGATGACCCACAGCTTCAGCAGGTGCTTCATACAGGCAAAATCAAACGAAATAAAGAACTTTTTCTGATTGTTGGCGCACTGGAAGAAGCGAACGGTGAACGGCAGTTCGAAAATGATCCGGACAATACGATCAGCCGTTACCTCCGGCGCGAATATAAAAAACATGGATGGCCTTGGCCGAAGTCTCCAGAGGCTTGGCTACAGCATTTCCAAATCTACCCGTTGGAAGACCTCGAATCTGCATCGTGGAATGAGGCCGCCTGAAGCAGCGAAATAAGGCACTTCAAGGAGGAACAACGGACATTCATGGGGACTGTTGCTATCGTTGTTGTCCCTTAAAGGATATCCCATGTCCCGTTAAAGGATGGATCACCACTTCCTCGGTGGACATTGCTCAACTCCTTTGATTTACACATAGCGACCTGGATTTTCCGGCTAACCCAACCAAGGAACGGCATATACCTCGCCGCACACTTGAATAGGAACCGGTACACCAACCACCCATGTCCCTGCTTCCTCCGGTTGTAGATCAACGATGGACGCAAGTATGGTCTCTGCTTGAATCCGTACTTGAGCATCCCACGTCGGAACAGATGTCCTATCTGGGCCGCATGGTGGGCATGGACGCGGAAATCATACAGGAAGTCCGGCAAACCATACACGCAGGCCGTGCCCAAGCCTCGGTTTTACTGGATCGGCCTGTGCAGTTGGTCTTGCCGGATGTGCCGGTGCCGAAGCATATCGGCCCTTATCGTGTGCTCCGGCCCATCGGCGAAGGAGGTATGGGTGTAGTCTACTTGGCCGAGCGACGGAATGCTTTCTTTGACCGCAAGGTCGCCATCAAGATGATTCGCACCAGATCAATGGGGGTGTCAGGAATGCGCCGCTTTGAGCACGAAGCACAAATACTGGCCCGATGTAACCATCCCAACATTGCTCACCTCTATGATGCTGGTCTGACACCTGAGGGTGTGTGTTATCTGGTGCTAGAGTACGTCGATGGAATTCCGATTGACGACTATTGCCAAGCGCATGACCTCACGGTGCCCCAGCGGATAGGTCTGTTTATGCGTGTACTCAATGGACTGGATCACGCGCACGCTAGCGGAATCATCCACCGGGATGTCAAACCGGCCAATATTTTGGTTCAACCTAGCCCGCTTGCCACCGAAGGTCCGAGTAAAGGATTGCCAAAGCTACTCGATTTTGGGATTGCCGCATACATAGACGATGTAGATCGCATCCAAACTCAAGCTATGACCCTCGGGTATGCCAGCCCAGAACAGATCCTATGCAGCGTATGTACACCAGTCTCTGATGTTTACAGCGCCGGCATTGTGCTCTATAAATTATTAACAGGGCAAAGGCCATTTCATGCTGAAACACCGCAGGCACATGCCCATCATACGTGTCAAAGTCCTTGCCCCTCCATGCGGAGGATTTGTCCGGAACTACCTGAGTACTTGGACCAAGTTGTTCTAAAAGCACTCGAAAAAGACCCCAGTGACAGGTTCGCTACCATAGGCGATTTCGCCGGTGCACTTAACCGATTCACTTTGAAACGAACCAACCGAAAATTACAGAGTGCCCAGGAATCAATATTGATTAAATTCTGGAAGGGGATTGCCAGTGGCGGATTAGGCTTTGCCTTGGGGCAGTTGTTATCGTAGCCAGAGGCTCAGCTTAACATACGCTGAAGTAACCCTTTTGCGATTTGCCAATGCCTGGAGACAGTCGCCGTCGAGATCTCGAGTGTGTCGGCAAGCTCATCAATAGTCATGCCATAGAAATATCGTAGCTCGACCAACTGGGAAAGCGTAGGGTTCTTTGCAGCAAGTTCGGTTAGGGCCTGGTCAACGGTCAGGATGAGGTGAGCATGGTCTTCCTCATTTCGGCTTTCCGGCTTCGCAAAGCCGGAAAATGAGGAGACCGTGAATCGGGTATACGCTCCTCCACGCTTTCGGGCATTGTGCTGCCGGGCATAATCGCAGAGGATGCGGCGCATCGCTCGTGCAGAGAGGACAAAGAAATGTTTACGGTTCTGCCAAGAAATATCCTGATCTCCGACGAGCCGGACGAAGGCTTCATGTACTAAAGCGCGGGTGTCGAGCGTGTGGTCTTGACGCTCATGCTTCCGGTAACCGGCGGCAATAGCTTGCAACTCACCGTAGAGCGCAATAAACACGTTTTCTAAGGCTCCTGCTTCCCCAGCATTATGGCGGTTGAGGAGTTCAGTAATCGAATGTGTAGCCGCTGTCGGTTTCATTATCTGCTGAATCAAAGCGCCCCCAGAAGACGAGCAGACCAACCTGGGAGTTCCATCCTTGTCAAGATTGGATCATTCCTCAAAACGAAAGGGGCTGGACGACCTTGCTCGTCCAGCCCCTTTATTGTATATCGTTCGGGTTACCCGGCCACCGGTGTGGGTTCGAATCCGGCTACGGTGCCGTTACCGCTGGTCACCGCTGTGGCCGGGGCTTCCTTGAAGGCGCGGCCCAGGCGGATGCCGAGGGAGTCGAAGATCGAGTACATCACCGGCACGATCACCAGCGTCAGGAACGTCGCAAAGGTTAGGCCACTGATGATGGCAATCCCCATCGGCCCCCAGAACTGGGTGTTCTCAGAGCCGAACTGGAAAGCCGGTTTCAGTTCCGTAATCAGGCCGATGAAGTCGATGTTCAGCCCGAATGTTAGGGGGATCAGGCCGAGGATCGTCGTCAGGGCCGTCAGGAGGACCGGGCGCAGGCGCGTCGCACCACCTTGTATGATGGCATCCGTTTTCGAGAGGCCCCGTTCCTGGAGCTGCATGATGTAATCCACCAACACAATCGAGTTGTTCACCACAATCCCGGCCAGGCTGATGATGCCGATGAAGGTCATCAGGCCGAAGGGCGTGCGCGTCAGCACGAGGCCGAGCAACACACCGATCAGGCTCAGGCCCACGGCCACGATGATGATGAACGGCCCGCTGATGCGGTTGAACTGGGCCACCATGATCATAAAGATCAACGAAATCCCGATGAGCAGGGCCGTCGTCAGGAAGCCGAAGCTCTCCTGCTGGTCTTCGCTCTCTCCCGTGTACGTCAGCGTGTAGCCGGGAGGCAGGGTCTGCTCATAATCGGCGAGGTAAGCCTGGGTGGAGGCGAGGACTTCCGGGCCGGGGATGCCGGGGGCATTGGAACCGGTGATCGTCACGACGCGCTGCATGTCCAGCCGGGTGATGGCCCCAAGGCCACCGCCGATCTCAAAGTCGGCCACAGACACCAGGGGGATCTGGTTGCCTTCGTACAGAATGGTCAGGTTTTCCAGGCTTTCCAGGCTTTCCCGATAATCTTCGGCGAGGCGGACGGTAATGTCATATTCGTCCTCACCGTCCCGGAATTTGCTGGCCTCGGTCCCGTTGATGGCCGACCGGATGGTGCTGGCCACCTGGGCCGTGTTCAGACCGAAGCGGGCGGCGCGTTCGCGGTTGATGTTCACCTTGAGTTCAGGCCGCCCGGTGTTCAGGTTGTCCTTGATATCGACCAATCCCGGAATGGCCCCGGTTTCAGCCCCTTCCTGCAACCGTTCGCGCAAATCGTTGGTGATGCTGACGATGGTCTGGAAGTCTTCTCCCGAGATTTCAATATTCACCGGGGAGCCCGTGGGTGGGCCCTGCTGGTCCTTGTCGATTTCGATCTCGACGCCGGGGATGCCTTGCAGTTGCTCACGAAGCCGGTTGAGCGTGGTCATGCTGGACTCGGGCCGGTCGGCATAATCCACGACGTTCAGCGTCACCGAGGAGTTTTCGGGCCGCGCCGCGCCGCCGCCGAAGAGGATGTCTCCACCGGTACCGACGCCGACTTGCATGTTCTTGATGTTGGCTTCAGCCGTCGACTGTTCGGTCAACAAGTTGTCGATGCGCCGTTTGGCTTCTTCGGCCAGGGCATTGCTGGTTTCGATGTTGGTTCCCAGCGTGGCCTTGAGTTTCACCTGAATCTGCTGCGGGTCTGTTTCCGGGAAAAACTCTACGCCGGTCGGGGCCACGGTAAAGATGCCGATGATAAAGAAGAGCGCCCCGATTGCGCTGTTCATCAGCCGGGCGCGGTTGTCGGTAAGCAACAAGGGGCCTTTCACGCGAAAGGTAGCGCCAATAAAGCCCAAGAGTACGATCAGGATCGGCAAGGCCAGCATGGCCCCCATCACAGCAGGGCCCAGCGGGTGGCCCGCCAGATAGATCAGCCCCAGGATAGCGGTGATGATCACGCCCAGGCCCAGGCCAAACCACACACTGCCCATCCGGCCCAGCAGCATCGACTCAAAGGTATGCACCAGGATGCCGACGGCCCCAATCCCCAACAGCACCATGCCGGGCACACTCAGGACGGCACCAGGCGCTTGTCCCAACATAGGTGTCAGGAAGCTACCCAGCAGAAACAATACAAATCCAACGGTGAAGGTGGACAGACTGAAGGTGTTTCGCAAGTAGGCCCGCCGCATCGAATAATCCCGCTCCAGTACCCATTTCAGGAAAGCCTTGTAGCGTTCCACCAGTCCTGGCAATCCGGTCTTGATGAAGCGATCCGCAATGGGTTTCAAGATGAACCTGTGGGTCAGGTACAGAAATACAATCATCCCGATAAGCACGACGAGGCTGAGCGGATTGGTAAGGCCGACGATGAGGGCGGTTATTGCCACAGCGCCATAGCCCACCCGTTTGGCCCATTTGCCACGGGGTGCTTTGGCTTCATCTTCAATGCGTACGAAAAAGCCCGTCAAAACCGGATTGATCACGATGGCTACGAACAGCGAACTGATCAGGGTGATGATGAGCGTCATGGGCATGTAGCTCATAAACTCCCCGATAATGCCCGGCCAGAACAACATGGGTGCAAACGCGGCCACGGTGGTTGCCGTTGAAGCCACCACGGCCCCGCCCACTTCCGCCGTGCCGAGGCGGGCCGCCTCAAAACGGCTGTGCCCCTCTTCGCGGTATCGGAAGATGTTTTCAACAATCACGATGGCGTTGTCCACCAACATCCCCAGCGCAATGATGAGGCTGAACAGGATGATGAAGTTCAGCGTGTAGCCGAGTGCCTGCAGCAGCCCGAAGCTGATGAACATCGACAGCGGTATGGCGATGCCGACGAGCGTGGCATTCCGCACCCCGAGGAAGAACAACAGCACCCCAACCACAAAAAAGAGGCCGCTGATGATGTTGTTTTCGAGGTCGCTGATCATATCGCGGACGTATTTGCTCTGGTCTCCGGTGATCTGCACCTGCGTACCGGCGGGCATCGGAAAATCATCCAGGATGGCACGCGTTTCCGCAACCGTATCAAGGATGTTTTCGCCACCGCGCATTTTGATGTTCAGGCTTACCACCTGCGCTTCCCGTACTTCCTCTTTGGGAACCCGCACCAGTTCCTCATTTTCGCCATCGACCTTGAGCACCGTGAGCCGGGCATAGGAAGACCGGTCCTTATAGCCGAACACCACCTCGGCCACATCGCGGACGTAAATCGGGGACGGGCGGGGCCGACCGGGGATGGCGTCCGGCATCTTCACCACCAGGTTTTCGATTTGGGCCGGATCATCAAATTCACCACTTACACGGATCAGGTAATTGAGCCGGTTGACATCAACCGAACCGCCAGGAATGGTCGTGTTTTCCTGGCTGATGGTGGCAATGACGTCGTTGTACGTCAGGTTGTAGCCTTTGAGGGCATTCAAATCGATGTTGACCTGCACTTCGCGTTCGAGGCCGCCGAGCACATCCACACCCAGTACACTCGTCACGGTTTCGATCTCTTCGGCCAGATCTTCGCCGACATCCTTGAGGCGGCTCAGAGAATAATTGGCCGCCAGGTTGATCGTCATGATTGGGAATTCCTGAATGTCGATCTCGCTGATGATCGGCTCCTCAACGTCACTGGGTAGTTTCGCCTTGGCAATGTCGACCTTATCCCGCACCCGCTGGTACGCCTCGTCCATCGAGACATCCGGGGTGAACTCTACGATCACGGTGCTTACCCCTTCGGTAGAGGTTGAGCGGATGTCCTTAATCCCATTGACGCTCTGCACTTCGCGCTCGATCTGCTGGGTAATGAGCGATTCGATATCGTCCGGGCTCACACCGGGGTAGACCGTCGTTGTCACAATCAGCGGGATCTCAATCGACGGACTGGCCTCTTTGGGGATCGTGATGTAGCTGTATAAACCCCCCACTATGAGCACTAGGGTCAGCACCACCACCGTCGTGCGGTATTTGATAGACAGGTCGGTAATTTTCATAACAGGCTATGGGTTCAGGGGAGAAAAATCCCCGTATGGGCTGCCGGGAAAGTGTTACGTGATTTTGGCCCAACCGAAACCGGCCGAATACTCGGTTGAGGCAAATGATCTGGCCGTCGTCGATTCAAAACAGTCAACCTTGAGTTCACGCACCACGCAACATCTGTCGGGCAATACAAGTGAAGCAGGCGATACATTACAATTCAAGGTTACTCGATTGCACCTCCACGACATCACCTTCGGTGAGGTTGGCCTGGCCGACGACGATCACCTCGTCCGTCGGGTTGAGGCCTTCAGTGATCACGGTCTTTCCGGCGAAGCTGGGGCCGAGGGTTACGCTTTGGCGGGCGGCCACGCGTCCATCACCCTGGGCTTTGGCGATGAACACACTGGGGCCGCTTTCATCGCGTAGAACGGCTGATTGCGGAATCACAATCGCATTTTCCAGGCGCTCGCGCAGGATGGTCACATCGGCCACCATTTCCGGCTTGAGTTCACCGCTGGCGTTACCCAGTTCAATTTCAACGGGGAAGGTGCGACTGCCGGCATCAATCACACTCCCGACAAAACTGACCTGGCTGTTCCGAACCGTGTTGCCGTAGGCTCGAAACTGCACCTCGGCGGTGGTGCCCTTTCGGATGTCACTGGCATACCGTTCGGGCACACCGACCACGACCTTCACTTTTCGGGTGTTCACGACGCGCATTACCGGGGTGCCGGGGGCCACAAATTCCCCTTCATCCACCTGATGCATTTCCACGCGTCCGGCAAACGGAACCCGAAGCCGGGTGTCGGCCAGTTGTTTGGCGGCCTGGTCGAACAGGGCCTTCGTCTGGTCACGTTGTGCCCGGATGTTCTGGAATTCCAGGGCACTGATAATGGAGTCTCGGTACAGGGCTTCCTGACGGTTGAAGGTGTCTTCGGCCAGGTCGTACTGGGCCTTGGCGGCGTTGTAGGCGCTTTGGAGCAGTCGACTGTCGAAGCGGGCCACTACGGCCCCAGTGCCGACGCGGGTACCCAGCGGGGCCAGGTATTCGACGCGGCCTCCGGCCTCGGCGGCAACCATGGCATCTTTTAGGGCTTCGACGGTGCCGGTCAGCTCAATGATGTCGTCAAACGTCGTGGAGGTAGCCACCAGTGTTTCGACCTGCGTTGCGCGGGTTGAACGGGTCGGAGCCGAGGTTTCCGCAGCTTCGGCTTCGTCGCTATTAGATCCGTTGGCGCTGTTGCAGCCTGTGCCAACCAGCATAATTCCGGCCAGCAGACCAAAAGTAAGTATCAGGGAAAGATAGGTTTTCATTGGAGTCCGGTTCGGATGGGAAATCAAGTCAGGGGCTTTGTTGGGTAACCTGGAGGGTATCATCGGTTTCAGTACGCAAGCCAATTGCTGCTTCATAGTTGCTTTGTGCACGCAACAAGTCGTGAATGGCTTGCAGGTAATTGAGTCGGCTCTGATCGAGTAACTCGGAGGCCTGGCGTTCTTCGAGTGGGCTACTCACGCCTTCGTCCAGCCGGGTTGATGCAAAGCGGTAGTTGAGTTCAGCCCGCTGAATGTTCTGCTCCTGGCTTCGGATGCTTTCCTGGGCCGTGTCGAGGTCCCGCAGGGCTTGCTCGACTTCCAGGTACACCGATTGCGTCAGTTGCTCGTATTGCAACTCGGCCCGCCGAATCTCAATGTCGGCTTGCTGGATGCGGTTTTTGGTCTGGAAGCCATCAAAGATATTCCAGCGCAGGCTCAGGCCGACGGCCACACTGGGATTCCAGTAGGCATCGCCGAAGAAGTCGTTTTGGGTTTGGCTGAACGTGAACGGATCTTCCGGGTCCGAAAGCACACTGGTCCGGTTGCTCGGCACACTTCCGGTGTAGCCAAAGTTGGCAAAGGCACTCAGCGAAGGCATCCGCTGGGCAGCCGTCACACCGCGCCGAATCTGTTGAATTTCGACCTGGGTTTTAAGCTGTTGCAGGTCCGGCCGCCGTTCGATGGCCTGGGCCACAGCATCCTGAGCAGAGACTTTTTGGAGCAACGGTTCTTCATCCAGTTCGGCTTCCAGTGTACCACGCAGGGTTATCGGCTGTTCAATGGGGAGGCCGATGGACATTTTAAGGTTGTCCAGCGCAGAGGCCGCCATGTTTTCGGTCTGGATGTACGAGGTTTGCAGGTTCGCCAATTCCACCTCGGCACTGAGGCGCTGGTATTTGGAAGCAACGCCCTGGGTTACCCGTTTGCGGGTTTCTTCGACGGTCCGGGCCGTACGGGCCATGCTTTTGGCGACCACATCGGCTTGCTCATGGGCCAACAGGGCCGTATAGAAAGCCTGGCGCGTGTTGTTGATGACCTGTTGCGTCTGCCGGTCGAAGGCCAGTTGGTTAAACTCACGCACGCTCCGGGCGGCTTTGATGGCCGAGAACAGCGATCCGTCGTAGAGGGTCTGGGATACTTGCACCGAATTCGTGAACTGGTTCTCAACGGCAAAAGGGTTGTCCGAGCCGTCGATCACAATACCGGCCGCGTCCAGCCCTTCGCCCTGCCGCCGCCGAAATTCGCCGAGGTCCAGGGGGAGGGTCAGGTCGTCGCCGTCGGTGCGGGCTTCTTCATTGTAGGCCAGCCAGTCGATTTGCCCGAGGGCGCCGAAGAGTCCCCCGGCGCTACTCCCGGCGAAGGGATTCGGCGATTTCAGGTTGCGGGTATAGCTGGAGTTCAGGTCTACGCTGGGGTAAACGGAACCGTAGGCTTCCCGGATTTGCGCATCGGCGGTCTCCAGGTCGAGGGCCGAGCCCTGTAGTGCATAGTTGTTTTCCAGCGCAATGGCAATGGCATCGCCGAGGGACAAGGAGACGACAGGCAGCGCCTCGTCTGACGCCGGTTGGGCCTCAACTCCGGGCGCAAGCCCCCACAGGAAGGTCAGCAGGAGTGATAGGGAAAGGAATCTATGCATGAGAATTTTGGTTTGCTTGGGACGATGCGGGGGGGGCCGTGCCAATGCCGTCCACCAGCACCCGCGTCAGGAAGTCGGCCGCCTGCGCGACGCTCGGCATAGGCCGGGCGGTTTTGGGGCCGGCCTGACTGCACATGTAATGAAAGCGCATGTACACATCGATGTGGCCCATCAGCATGTGGACCATGGGTTCGACCGGGAGCGGTTTGAGATCACCCTGTGCCACGGCGTGCTCGAAGGCCGGCAACAGCACATTTACCACCCGTTGGTGCTGTCGCATGAAGTAGGCCACTTTTTCAGGGTCTTCGTCGAAAGCCATCCGGTGGGCCTCTTTGGTCAGCAGGGCCACCAACTCGTGGTTGGCATACAGGTAGCCAAGCATCTGGGTGATGAACTGATGGAGCCGGTCGCGGAAGGAGGCCAGGCCCACATCGGCAAATACGCGCCGGGCCAGGGCATGCAGGTCTTCATACACGTCATCCAGCACAGCCAGCAACAGTTCTTCCTTGCCGCCTTCGAAATAGTTGTATAGTGTGCCCTTGCCGAATTCGGCCCGCTGGGCGATTTCGTCCAGCGTAGCCCGGCCATAGCCCTTCTCGGCAAAAACGGCCCGCGCAGCTTCAAGCATCAGCCGCCGGCGCATCTTGCGCTCTCGTTCACGTCGGTTCAGGACAGGGATCATAGAGTTCGTGTTGAGGTCATGAATTCGGTCCCCCTACGCGGGTTTATCGTATGGGTTACACCCGGTGCGGGTAAAAAAACACCCTTCACGACTTCTTCGTCAATAAGTGACTATGCAGTCAGGTTTGCACATATAAATATATGTAATTACATATTAAGGTGCAAGTGAAAGGCCGACGACGAGGGGGCTTTGTTAATCCTGCGCTGTACGCACGCGAAGGGTGCGGAAACCGCATTGTGGATGATTGCCCCGGCGCGTGCTGGTTGTTGATTGTTCGTGGAAACGCTGGGGTATGGATGGGCGTTAACGCATCATCTGCACCACCTCGACAGCCATTTGTATGGAAGCCCTGATCGATTATTTTGCGAACATTCCCACGTCCCACCGAACGTTCATCCTGGTCAGCGGCCTCACGCTGTTCTGGCTCATCGAAAGCGCCATTCCGCTGTTTTCGTTCAGGTACAACAAGTGGAAGCACGCGGGCATCAATATTTTCTTTACGCTCACGACGGTCATCGTCAATTTTGCGATGGCGTTTATCCTGGTCAAGTCGTCGGATTGGGCGGTCGCAAACGGCTTCGGGCTGATTCAATGGGTGGCGATGCCCCTTTGGCTCTATGCCCTGGTCGGGTTGCTCCTGCTGGACCTCATTTCGGCGTGGCTGATCCACTACATTGAGCACCGGGTCAAGTGGATGTGGATGTTTCATCTGATCCATCACACGGATCAGACCGTGGATACCACCACGGCCAACCGGCACCATCCGGGGGAAAGCGTCTTCCGGTTTGTGTTCACGACCGCCGCCGTACTGATCATTGGTGCGCCAATGTGGATGGTGTTTCTGTACCAGACCCTCTCTGTGGTCCTGACGCAGTTCAACCACGCCAACATTCAGATGCCGGATTGGCTGGATGATGCCCTCGTCTGGGTGATCTGCACCCCGAACATGCACCGGGTCCACCATCACTACCGGATGCCGTACACGGACACCAACTTCGGTAACATCTTCTCGGTGTGGGACCGCCTCTTCGGGACCTTTGCCAAAGTCGATAACACCAAATTACACTACGGGGTCGATACTTATATGGCGGAGGAAGAAGTCAACGACATCGTGACGATGCTCAAGATCCCCTTCCTGAAATACCGTCCCTCCATCGAGTATGAGGAAGACGAAAAATTATGAATATGTGCCGTATCCTTCTTATTGAAAACCTGTAATCCTTCCCATGAGACGTATTCCCGAGCCTTTCCGCATCAAGATGGTCGAACCCATCAAAATGACCACCCGCCGGGAACGAGAGGAGGCGCTTAAGCAGGCAGGCTACAATCCCTTCTTGCTCAAAAGTGAAGCCGTATACATTGATCTGCTGACCGATTCCGGCACGGGTGCCATGAGTGCCAACCAATGGGCAGCCTTGATGATTGGGGATGAAGCCTATGCGGGGAGCCGTAGTTTCGTTCGTCTGGAGCAGACCGTGCAGCAGCTCTTCCGGTATCGGCAGGTGATTCCGGTGCATCAGGGGCGTGGGGCCGAGCAAATCCTGATTCCCACGATGGTCGAACGGAAGAAGGTCGAACACCCGGTCTTTATTTCCAACTACCACTTCGATACCACGGCGGCCCACGTCGAACTTAGCGGGGCACAGGCCATCAACGTGCTGACGCCGCAGGCCATGGACACCGGTACGTGGTATGCCTTCAAAGGCAACTTCGATCTCGATGCCCTTGAAGCCACCATCGCGATGCATGGCCCTGAAAATGTGGTCGGCATCATCATAACGATCACGTGCAATTCCGCCGGGGGCCAGCCGGTTTCGATGGCCAACATTCGAGCCGTTTCCAAAATTGCAAAAGCCCATGGCATCGACGTGATCATCGATGCCGCCCGGTTTGCCGAGAATGCCTGGTTTATCAAACAGCGGGAAGAGGGCTATGCAGAAGTATGGATCGGCGATGTCATCCGGGAGATGTTCAGCTATGCGGATATCTTTACCATGTCTGCCAAAAAAGACCCCATCGTCAATATGGGCGGTCTGTGTTGTTTCAAAGATGATGAAGACCTGTACCGGGCCACCCAGGTGCGGTGTGTGCCGATGGAAGGATTCGTTACCTATGGTGGGCTGAACGGGCGTGATATGGAGGCACTCACGGTCGGTCTGCTGGAGTGTGCCGACGAAGACTACCTGGAGTACCGTATTGGACAGGTAGCCTACCTCGGCGCCCGGCTTCGGGCAGGCGGCCTACCGATTCAATACCCTACCGGTGGGCATGCCGTTTTTGTGGATGCAGGCAAGATGCTGCCGCATATCCCGGCTGATGCGTTTCCCGCACAGGCCCTTGCCAATGCGCTCTACCTCGAAGGCGGCGTGCGCGGCGTGGAAATCGGCTCCCTGTTGCTGGGGCGGGACCCGGTCACGCACGCGCAAAAACCTTCTCCCTTCGAGTTGCTACGGCTCACCATCCCGCGCCGCGTCTATACCAACGACCATATGGACTACGTTGCCGATTGCCTGATTACCATTCTGGAACGGGCCGATGAAATTCGGGGCATGGCCTTTGACTACGAACCTCCCGTGCTGCGGCACTTCACCGCCCGTCTCAAACCACTGGCCGATCCTGTCCCTACCTCAGATCAGCACATGGCGTAAAGACCGCACAGAACACATATCTTGGGGCCAGTCTTGATCGGAGCGGGGGAACCGTTTTGCCAAATGTCGCATTAGTACATGTCAGTTGGCAAAAACCAGACCTTGATTCCCATGTTGACATTTGATGTGCAAGACATTCGTAAGACGATCGAGGTCGTCCGCGACGGGGTGCCGATTTCGGTTTTGGAGGACCTTCGCGACCAGTTAGGCGTGACTTGGCAAGAGCTGGCTTCGGTGTTGCTTGTAGGCGAGCGCACCCTTCAGCGTTATCTCAAGTCCGGCAAGTCCTTGACCTTTGAGGTCTCGGATCGTGTAGTGGAACTCATTCGTCTGGTGGAGCATGCCGATGAAGTCCTCGGCCCAAAGGCTGCCCGGCAATGGTTGAGCACATCCCATGTTGAACTTGGCTCCACCCCGTTACAATATGCCCAGACCAGTGCGGGGCGGCGTTACGTCCATGCCATCCTGACGGCCATCACGCACGGCATGGCGGTATGAGTTTGGTGCTGACAGCGTATCGGATAACCTCGGCTACGTTTGCCCAGGCCGCTTTTTCGGGCCAGGGCGGGTTGTATGCTGCCGGGCGGTGGCACGAGCAGGGTACGCCGGTGGTATACGGGGCGCTCACCTCATCGCTTGCCTTGCTGGAATGGCGGGTACATACCAACCACTTTCTTGTTGAACGGGCATATGTGTTAATCACCTTTACCGTACCGGAAGTCCTGGTCCTGTATTTAGATGAAACCGCGTTGCCATCCGATTGGCGGCAAATGCCTCCACCGCGTTCCACCCAACGTCTCGGCATGGATTTCCTGGAAGCGGGAAAGTACCTCGCGTTGGCCGTCCCTTCCGCCATTAATCCACTCGAACGTAATCTCGTTATCAATCCCCATCATGCCGATATGGGCCAGCTTCAACAAAAAGCCGTTACGGCACTTCAAGTCGACCAGCGATTATTTTAGCATGCTTGCATAATATGCAGCCGGTGTGCATTTTGCGGACCTTCGATTTAGAGTCTTAATACCCCAACAGTAAGCAACCCCATGACCACATTTGAAGATACCATTCGGCAAGGCTATACGTTCAAAGGCCCCTCCTTTGTATTGGGCGGAGCCATGAAGGATGAAGCCTCCGTGCCGGATTGCCTTGTTCGTGTACCCCTCAAAACCCTGAACCGGCACGGCCTCATCGCCGGGGCTACGGGGACCGGCAAGACCAAAACCTTGCAAGGCTTCGCCGAAGCCCTGTCCCGCAACGGCGTACCGGTCCTCTTGATGGACATCAAAGGCGACCTGAGCGGCCTTGCCCAGCCCAGCGACGGACATCCCAAGATCGACGAACGGCACGCCCGCATTGGCATTCCCTTTGAGCCGAATGGATATCCCGTTGAACTGCTCACAATCTCGGACGAACCGGGTTTATGCCTTCGGGCGACCGTCTCTGAATTTGGGCCGGTGCTGTTCTCGAAAATGTTGGACCTCAGCGAAGCCCAGACGGGCATCGTAGCCCTGGTCTTTAAGTATTGTGACGACCGCAAACTGCCGCTCTTGGACCTGAAAGACTTCAAGCGCGTCTTGCAATACATCACCAACGAAGGCAAGAAAGAGGTCCAGGCCGAGTACGGTACAGTTTCCAAAACTTCTGCCGGCACTATCCTGCGCAAAGTCATCGAACTGGAACAGCAAGGGGCCGAACGTTTTTTCGGTGAACTCTCCTTTGAAGTGGATGACCTGGTGCGGATTGACGAAGACGGGCGGGGTCTGGTCTCGATCATGCGTCTGACCGACATTCAGGACCGGCCCAAGCTTTTTTCGACATTCATGTTGAGCTTGCTGGCCGAGGTCTATGCGATGTTCCCCGAGCAGGGCGATGCCGAGAAACCCCGCTTGGTCATCTTTATCGAAGAGGCCCATTTGATTTTTGATGAGGCATCAGATGCTTTGTTGGATCAAATCGAAGCCATCGTTCGGCTTATCCGGTCCAAGGGTGTGGGGTTGTTTTTCGTGACGCAGTCTCCGGCAGATATTCCTGATGATGTGCTGGGTCAACTGGGCCTGAAAGTTCAACATGCCCTGCGGGCGTTTACCGCCAAGGACCGCAAGAAAATCAAAATGGCGGCAGAGAACTATCCGATTTCGCCATTCTATGATACCAGCGAACTTCTGACCAGCATGGGAATTGGCGAGGCCGCTGTAACGGTGCTGAACGAAAAGGGTATTCCCACACCGTTGGTTCACACCCTGCTCTGTGCGCCCCAGTCCCGCATGGGCGTTTTGACGCCGTCCGAACTCAAAGCCGTGGTAAGAAATTCCGACCTGGTCCGCCATTACAATGAGGAAGTAGACCGGGACAGCGCCTACGAAATCCTAAACGCCAAGATTGCCGAGGCCCAGTCCGAAGCGCAGCAAGAAGCCTACCGCGAAGCCCAGGGCAAAGTGCGCAAGACCCGGCAGAAAGAAGAAAAAGGGCTGCTCGAAGAAGTCATGGATAGCACCTTGACCCGGCAAATTGGCCGGACCATCGCGCGGGAAGTGACGCGCGGCCTCCTCGGTGCCCTCGGCATTCGAACGACCCGAAGACGCAGGCGTAAAAACAGCTGGTTTTAAATCACAACTGCTCAATCATCAATCACCAATTATTATGAAACACCTCTCCATCCTCCTCTTACTCTTTGTCTTGGCCGCGTGCCAGCCGGATGCTCCGCAAACCGCTGAACCGGCCCCGGTCGCCGAGGCGGCCTTTGACACCTATGGTGCGGCTGTCACGCCTGATGCCGCCCAGCCCTTGTCTACCGTCCTGGCCGATGCCGAAGCCCTGATCGGGAAGACGGTTAAAATTTCCGGCACCGTACGAGAGGTTTGCCAGAACAAAGGGTGCTGGCTGACCCTTAACGAGGCCGATACAGAGCCGATACGGGTCACCTTCCGGGATTACGGCTTTTTCGTGCCCAAGGATCTGGGGGGCCGTGATGTGGTGCTCGAAGGCACCTTACAGCAAACCACGGTTGACGTGGAGATGCTCCGGCACTACGCCGAAGAAGGGGGCAAGTCCGAGGAAGAAATTGCGGCTATCACCGAACCCAAGGTCGAACTTTCCCTGATTGCCGACGGGGTGCTGGTGCCGAAGATGTGACCACCCCTGACTGAGGCACACACTGTGTATGTGTTCCTCGCATCAGGGAAGGTCGTAACTGAAAAAGGGCAGCCCTTCGACGAGGCTGCCCTTTTTTGTATCGCTTATGGGGCGGCTAGGAATTCATCACCACGAGGAATTCTTCGTTGTTGCGGGTGCCGCGCATTTTCTCTTGCATGAAACGCATGGCATCTAGTGGACTCATGTCTGCCATCAGGTTGCGCAGGATCCAGATCCGGCGAAGTTTGGCTTCCGGAATTAGCATCTCTTCGCGGCGGGTGCCGGACTTGATTACATCGACGGCCGGGAAAATACGCCGATCTGAGAGTTCACGGTTGAGGACGAGTTCCATGTTACCCGTACCTTTGAATTCTTCAAAGATCACTTCATCCATCCGGCTGCCCGTCTCCACAAGGGCCGTGCCGATGATGGTCAGTGAGCCGCCTTCTTCCACGTTCCGGGCCGCGCCGAAGAAGCGTTTCGGGCCGCGCAGGGCGCCGGCTTCCATACCCCCGGAGAGCGTCTTGCCACTGCTGGGGGCTACGGCGTTGTGGGCCCGGGCCAGGCGCGTGATGGAGTCGAGCAGAATCACCACATCCTGACCGGCTTCGACGAGGCGTTTGGCCTTTTCAAGTACGATGCTGGCTACTTCTACGTGGCGCTCCGGATCTTCATCGAAGGTAGAGGCAATCACCTCACCCTCGATGTTGCGTCGCATGTCGGTCACCTCTTCCGGGCGTTCATCAACCAGGAGGACGATGAGGTAGGCATCCGGATAGTTTTTGGTGATGCCGTTGGCAATCTTCTGGAGCAGAATGGTTTTACCTGTTTTGGGCTGTGCCACAATCAGGCCACGCTGCCCCTTGCCGATGGGCGAGAACATGTCGAGGATACGGGTGCTGGGCTCGTCCGGTGTGGATTCGAGGATCAGTTGTTCTTCAGGGTAGAGCGGCGTGAGGTAATCGAAGTTGGGCCGCTCGGACAACTCGGCCGGTGCGCGGCCATTGATCGTGTTGACGCGGATCAGGGCAAAGAACCGTTCGCCTTCTTTGGGGGGGCGAACGTCGCCGTCGACGGTATCGCCCAGTTTGAGGCTAAACCGCTTGATCTGCGAGGGGGAAACGTAGATGTCGTCCGGGCTGGGCAGGTAATTGTACTCTGACGAGCGCAAGAAGCCGTAGCCGTCGGGGAGGATTTCCAATACCCCGATTTTCCGGATCATGCCTTCGAGTTCTGTTTTGTTGGGGTCATGCGTGTGCATGTATTCCGGGTAGTCCGGAGAAATCGGTCGGCGGCTTTTGGAGCGACGGTTTTTTTGGCGGGGGTCCCGCGTTTGCCGATCGCGGGAGTCGCGAGAATCACGGTGGTCTCGGTCGGGGGAGCCATGACGGCGGCCAGTGTTTGAGGGGGTATTGACGGGCCGGGACGGACGGCGGCCACCGTTTGAGGAGGAAGGCTTTCGAGGTCTCACGTTTCGGTTTCCTTTTTCGTCGGACGAGCCACTGGAGCCGCGTCGACCGCGTGAATGATCGGACTGGGAAGCCGTTTTGCGAGGCCGGTTTCCACCGGGTCGGCGCCCTTGGTCACGTGAATGGGAGGGTGCACCTTGGTGCGGTTTTCGAGATGGACGTTCTCTCGGGGTCTCCTTGGGGCTGTCTCCGCTGCTGCTTTCGGTAGCAGCCACCGCATCGATGATCCGATAGATCAGGTCTTGTTTGCGGAGTTGCGAGTAGCCAGTGATGCCGACGGCTCGGGCAATTTTTTGCAGGTCGGCAACTTTTTTGTCTTGAAGAGAAGCGATGTTCATGGTTATGGTCTGCAATAATCGAACCGCTAAGGCTCGACAAGCAAGGTGTTGGGGTTAATTAAACATGAGGAGGAAGCAGCGTTGGACTTCCGTTGAGAACCAGGGATTAACCAGCTGCGCACTAGGAGGGCAGGTATTCAGGAGTTTAGCGCAGACATCCCGACGAGGCGGGTGCAAAGGATATATTCAAAGGAGGGCGCTGAAGAAGGTAATGTGGCGGGCGTGTTCTGTAACAGGAGTTGACCGGCCTCAAAGATTGCAGGTTTCTATCGGAAAGTCAATGGTTTGTTTCTTTTTCCAATCAAATATACCCAACTTTTAGGGATTTTCATTCAGCATCCGCCGCAAAGAGGCATTGAGGCAAGGCCCCCAGCACCCGGTGGGAGCCAGTTACCAGTAGCCGATCTGCCGTCCGGGCATGCATTTGAAACCAGTTTACGGCCGCGGGTACATCATCTACAGGTACCCGCGGAATGTGGTGGCCGTCGAGGTGTTGATGTAACACCTCCATTGTGAGGCCGCGCGGGCCGGGAATGGCAACGGGCAATACGATAGCCTCGGCTTCGGCGAGGAGGTGCATCATATCGGTCACTGCTTTGTCTCTCAGGGTTCCAAACACCACAAACAGCTGGCCTGTCGGTTTCGGCCATTGATCCATAAACGCCAGCGCGGTTTGGAGGCCGTCTGCATTGTGTGCGGCATCAGCCACAATCACGGGCAAGGATTGCAGGACTTCACACCGGCCGCGCAAACCACTTCGGGTGCTGATTTTGGCCATCCCCTGCCGTATAGTGGTTTCAGTGAGGGTGGGCAGCGCCAGTTCTACAGCCCGCAGGGCCAGCCGGGCATTGGTCGCCTGATGCCGGCCGGCAAGGGACACGTGCAAGTCGGGATACCTGCGCACAGGGGTCTCGACGTGCATCGTTACACCGGTTGGCATACTCCGGGTTCGGCGGATGCGGGTTTCAGCGATGGCATCATGGAACGGCGCCGCCTGGCGTTCGGCCTGGGCTTCGAGGACAGCGCGTACATACGCCGGGCGGACCGCTGTAACCACCGGCACCCCCGGTTTAATGATTCCGGCTTTCTCTCGGGCAATGGCCGTGCGGGTGGTGCCCAGGTGGCCGGTATGGTCCAGGCCGATATGGGTAATGATGCACAGTTCGGGATAAAGTACATTGGTGGCATCCAAACGCCCGCCCATACCCACCTCAACCACGGCAAGGTCCACCTGGTGTTCAGCAAAGTAGAGGAACGCCAGGGCGGCAGAGGCTTCAAAAAAACTCGGCTGGACCTTTTCAAAGGTAGAAGCGAAGCGCTGCACGGCATCTGCGATCCAGGCTTTGGGTGCAGGCACACCGTTCAGCCGCATACGTTCCGTAAAACTGAACAGGTGCGGGGACGTATGCAGCCCGGTCCGGTAACCGGCTGCCGAGGCCATCGCTGCCACCATCGAGGCCGTTGAGCCTTTGCCGTTGGTTCCGGCCACGTGGATGCTTTTGAAGGCCTGGTGCGGCGCACCCATCGCGTCCATCAGGCGTTCCATCGTGGCCAGACCCGGCTGATAGGCCGGATCGCCGAGGTGGGCAAAGCTGGGTAAGGCCAGCAAATATTGATGGGCTTCTTGATAGGTCATTCCTGACGGGTGTGTGGTAAGTGGCTTTTTCAAATTAGCAATCACCAATGCACAATCCAAAGACGGGTCAACTCGATATATTCTGAAAGCATACGGAGACCGTATGAAAAAGGGAGGGGAGGTCCCCCGGTTTGGTGGTGTACGATTCCCTTTTTCGCTAACTTTCAAATTCTTTTGAAAGCCACGGTTAAATCATCCGGTATTGGAGCCCTCAAGCAACTTTTGGGAAAGCGTCTCGTTCCTGACCTGTTTTGAGAAACAGGTGCATGTGCTGGATAATGATCCACCGATCCGGCCCTTACTTTAGATCTCTCCCTGATGCAGAACATCCATAAGCTAAAGAAAGGATACGACATTAAACTCAAGGGGGCTGCCACGCAGACCCTGCAAAACGATCCTTCCATTCGGCTGTTTGCCCTGAAACCCACCGACCTCCACGGCCTGACGCCCATTCCCAAAATGCTGGTGGAAGCAGGGGATGAAGTCAAAGCCGGCGATCCACTGTTCTTCGATAAACCTGCGCCGGATGTGATGTATTGTGCACCGGTTAGTGGAGAAGTGGTCGAAATTCGACGCGGCCCCAAACGCTCCATTATCGAAGTGGTGCTGCTGGCCGATGACAAGGTGAGCTATCGGGAGTTCGGCAAGGTAGACCTCGCCGGGGTCTCCCGCGAAGTACTTATCAAGCGGTTGCTTGAAAGTGGAGCCTGGCCGCTTATTCGCCGCCGCCCGTTCCACGTCATTCCGGATCCTGCCGAAACCCCATGCGCCATTTTTGTCTCCTGTTTCGATACGGCTCCTCTGGCACCTGACTACAATTTCGTCATGCAGGGCAGGGAAACAGCATTTCAGGCCGGACTCAACGTTCTCGCAAAACTCACCGATGGTGCAGTCCATCTTGGGGTTTCGCCGCAGTCTTCGGTGGTGTTTACCCAGGCGCAGGGCGTGAAAATCCATGCCTTTTCCGGGCCGCATCCGGCCGGGAATGTTGGGGTCCAGATTCACCATATTCGCCCGATCAACAAAGGCGAAGTGGTCTGGACCGTCAAGCCGCAGGACGTCGCCCTGATCGGGAAGCTATTTACCGAAGGCATTTTTGATGCCGAGCGTATCGTAGCCCTGGCCGGCTCATCGGTCAAACAAACCGGGTATTACCAAACCCATATCGGCGCGTCGATCAAGACGATGGTGGCAGACAACCTGCAGGACGAGGACGTACGCTACATCAGCGGCAATGTACTGACCGGCAAACGCATTGCCGCTGAAGGCTTTGTGGGGATACATGACGATCTGGTGACCGTCATTCCCGAAGGCAAGGATCCCGAGTTTTTAGGGTGGCTATTTCCTTCTTATGCCCGGCCCAGCCTCTCCAAGACCTTTACCGCCTACCTGCGCCCGAACAGACAGTTTGAGGTCAATACGAACATGCACGGGGAGCCTCGGGCATACGTGATGACCGGGGAATACGAACAGGTGGTTCCGATGGACCTGTACCCCCAACACCTGATTAAATCCATCATGTACAAGGATTTTGATCAGATGGAAGGCCTGGGCATTTACGAGGTTGTAGAGGAAGACCTCGCGCTGTGCGAGTTCGTGTGTACCTCCAAAATGCCAGTACAAAAGATTCTTCGCGAAGGCCTGGACCTTGTTCACGAGGAAGGATAACCAAAAGACACCTTTACCACACCTGAATGAAACTGTTTAGAAATCTACTCGACAAGGTCAAGCCGCATTTCGAGAAGGGTGGGAAGCTCGAAAAGTACTACTACGCCTACGACGGCATCGAGACGTTCCTCTTTGTACCGGGGCATGCCACTGAGCCGGGGCAGACCCATATCAAGGATGGCATCGACCTGAAACGAACCATGTTTACCGTGGTCGTTGCCTTGATTCCCTGTCTGCTTTTCGGCATCTGGAACACCGGACATCAACACTACCTGGCGCTGGGCGAACTGACTGGAACGTGGGATGGCTTCTGGGATAAAATTCTGTATGGTTCGCTCAAGGTGCTGCCCATTGTGATCGTCTCCTACGCCGTCGGGCTGGGGATTGAATTCGGGTTTGCAATCAAACGCGGACACCCCGTTAATGAAGGCTTCCTGGTTTCCGGAATGCTGATTCCGCTGGTCATGCCCCCCACGGTCCCGCTCTGGATGGTGGCCCTGGCTACCGCTTTTGCTGTTGTGATCGGCAAGGAAGCCTTTGGCGGGACCGGCATGAACATTCTCAACGTTGCCCTGACGGCCCGTGTGTTCATCTTCTTTGCTTACCCGACCTTTATTTCCGGGGATCGGGTGTGGGTGGCCGGGGATGCTGCGCAGTTTGTGGATGGTTTCTCGGGCGCAACGCCCCTTGGAGTCGCCTACCTGGACGGGTTGAAGGGACTGGCAAGTATGCAACATGTGGCCTACGACCTGGGGAGCATCATCTTCGGGACCATTCCGGGTTCTATCGGAGAGACCTCGGCCATTGCCATCGGCATCGGCGCGTTGGTTCTGCTGGCCACCGGCATCGCCAGTTGGAAAATTATGGCCTCGGTGCTGTTGGGGACGCTGGCAACGGCCTACCTGCTGGCGGGCTTCGACATTACACCCTTTAACGGTGTACCGGCCTACTATCACCTCTTTATGGGCAGCATGTTGTTCGCTGCCGTCTTTATGGCTACCGACCCCGTAACCGCTGCACAGACCGATCTCGGAAAGTACATCTACGGGTTTCTGATCGGCGTATTCGGCATCATCATTCGGGTACTCAACCCTGCGTACCCGGAAGGATGGATGCTTGCCATTTTGTTGATGAACGTCTTTGCGCCGACCATCGACCATATGGTGGTGCAATCGAACATAAAACGGAGACTCAGCCGTGCAACACAGTAATAGCTATACCCTCTTTTACGCCTTTGCATTTACGGCCATTGTGGCCGTCGTGCTGGCTGTGGCCGCCACCGGCTTGCGTCCACGCCAGAAGGCCAATGAAGACCAGGCCAAACGCAGCGCCATCCTGGAAAGCGTGATGGAGGTCAACCGCGAAACCCTGGAAGCGGACTACAACAATTTCATCACGGAGGTGGTGGTCGATGCGCAGGGAAATGTGGTAGACAACGTACGGGCTTTTGATCTGGATGTCGTCAAGGAGTCGAAGAAACCGACCACCGAACGCCGGCTGCCGATCTTTATCTTTTCCAAAGACGAACGCACCAACTATATCCTGCCACTCCAGGGCAAGGGCCTCTGGGGACCGATCAATGCGTTCCTGGCCCTGGAAAAAGACCTGAATACGGTGTACGGCGTTGTCTTTGATCACAGAGGCGAAACACCGGGCCTCGGCGCCGAAATCAATACAACCGCTTTTGAGAGCCGCTACAAGGACAAAAAGCTGTTCGATGACGCCGGGTCGTTTGCCTCCATCCGTGTGCTGAAAGGCAGTGGCAATTTGGTAGATAGTCCGCATGAAGTGGACGGCCTCTCTGGAGCCACCATGACGATCAATGGGGTAACCAAAATGTTCAAGGACGAACTGACCAATTACATCCCTTACCTTCAGAAAACCAACTCGTAACGCTGGTTACGAACCGTTGGCCCAGGCAACCTTAACTCGTACGTGACCTATGGCTGAAACAGCCGTTCAAACTGCACCTGCCAAAGTATCGGAGCCCTTGCTCTCGAAGAAGAACCGTCGGCTCGTTACCGATCCGTTTGACGACAACAACCCCATCACCGTACAGGTCCTTGGGGTCTGTTCGGCCCTGGCCGTGACGACGCAGTTGAAGCCGTCTCTGGTCATGGCCCTCTCGGTGATTGTGGTGCTTACCTGTGCCAACGTTATCATCTCCGCGCTCCGAAAAGGGATTCCCTCACGCATTCGGATGATCGTGCAGCTCACCGTTATCGCTGGACTGGTGATTCTCGTGGATCAGGTGTTGAAAGCGTTCGTCTTTGATGTCAGCAAGCAGCTCTCGGTCTACATCGGCCTGATCATTACCAACTGTATTGTGATGGGCCGGTTGGAAGCCTTCGCAATGGGCAACAAGCCTTGGGCCTCCCTGCTGGACGGGATTGGCAACGGGATCGGATACGGCGTGATCCTGATTGTGGTGGCTTTCTTCCGCGAACTGTTTGGATCGGGCACCCTGTTCGGATTCCAGGTGATGCCGCAGTTCATGTATGATCTCGGTTACGTCAACAATGGCATCATGCTGACGTCTGCCGCAGCCATGTTCATCATCGGTATCATCATCTGGATACAACGCTCGCTGAACCCCAAACTGATCGATATTTCCTGACCCTGAGGCCTTGACCGCATTTGGGTTGGCCTCCACCGGACCCTACAGAAATTGATTATGGAACTCGTCAACATTTTTATTCGATCCGCTTTTATTGAGAACATGATCCTGGTGTATTTCCTGGGGATGTGCTCCTTCCTGGCGGTTTCCAAAACGGTCAAGACGGCCTTCGGGTTGGGGCTGGCCGTGATCTTCGTGCTCGGTATTACCGCGCCGATCAACTGGCTGGTCAATACGTACCTGCTTGAAGAAGGCGCTTTAGCCGGTATTTCGCCCGCACTGGAAACGGTAGACCTGACGTTTTTGCAATACATCGTCTTCATCGCAGTCATCGCGTCGATGGTGCAGTTGGTAGAGATCGTGGTGGAGCGGTTCTTCCCGCCGTTGTACACATCGCTCGGCATCTTTCTGCCGCTGATTACGGTGAACTGTTCGATCCTCGGTGGGTCCCTGTTTATGGTCGAGCGTGAGTACAGCTTTGCCGAAAGTACGGTGTTTGGTCTGGGTTCCGGCTTTGGATTTTTCCTCGCCATTGTGGCCTTGGCCGCCATTCGTGAAAAACTGCGCTATGCCCACATTCCTGCACCCTTGCGCGGGCTGGGTCTAGCTTTCATTGTAACCGGCCTGATGGGGCTGGCCTTTATGAGCCTGGCCGGGATTCAGTTGTAGTGCAGTGCAGGTCCTGACGTGTATACATTACTATACGTGGGTGCCTTGTTGATGAGGATATTGCGCAATACGCTAAAAAAAGACTATACCTAAGAAAACGAACCCATCCATTATGGATATTCTGAATTTGCTTCCGGTAACCCTCGCCAGCATCGGGGCCTTCGTGGCCGTCATTTTGGTGCTTGTGGGGTTGTTGATCCTCGCTAAAGAACGACTGGTGCCCAGTGGCGATATCAACCTCATTATCAATGGGGAAGACCCCATGATTGTGCAGCCCGGCTCTACGCTGCTTACAGCCCTCTCCGAGAAAGCCATCTACTTGCCCTCGGCCTGTGGCGGCGGTGGGACCTGCGCCATGTGTAAATGCCAGGTGATGGATGGGGGCGGTGATGTCCTGCCGACCGAGATGAACCACCTCTCTCGCAAAGAAGCCCGGGAACACTGGCGGCTGGCCTGCCAGGTGAAGGTGAAGCAGGACATGGACATCAAGGTGCCAGAGGAAATCTTCGGCATCAAGAAGTGGGAGTGCGAGGTGGTCAGCAACCACAACGTGGCGACCTTCATTAAGGAGTTCGTGGTGAAACTGCCCGAGGGTGAAATCCTGGAGTTTGAGTCTGGGGGCTATATCCAGATCGACGTTCCGCCAATCACGGTGCATTACAAGGACTTTGACATCGAAGAAGAATACCATCCGGATTGGGACAAATTCGGCCTGTGGAGCCTCGTGATGAAAAACGACGAGCCCATCTTCCGGGCCTATTCCATGGCGAATCATCCCGCCGAAGGCAACATCGTGATGCTCAACATCCGGATTGCAAGCCCGCCGTGGGACCGCGCCAAAAAGACCTGGATGGACGTTAACCCCGGCATTTGCTCCTCATATGTGTTCTCCCGGAAACCCGGAGACAAGGTGACCATCTCCGGACCGTATGGTGAGTTCTTCATCAAGGAAACAGGCAAGGAAATGGTCTACATCGGCGGGGGAGCCGGGATGGCCCCGCTGCGGTCGCACATCTTCCACCTGTTTCATACCCAGGAGACCGACCGTAAGGTCTCGTACTGGTATGGTGGCCGCTCCCTCCGGGAATTATTCTACACGGACCACTTCCGTAAAATCGAGGAAAAGTTTCCAAACTTCTCATACCACATCGGCCTCTCCGAGCCCCTACCGGAAGACAACTGGGATGGCCCCGTCGGGTTCATCCACCAGGTCGTTTTCGACAACTACCTGAAAGACCATCCCGAACCGGAAGAAATCGAATACTACCTCTGCGGCCCGCCGCTCATGCTCAAGGCCGTCAGGAATATGCTTGATGAATTGGGTGTGCCGGAAGAAAACATCGCCTTTGACGACTTCGGCTAATACGCAGCATGAACAGTTTCGCATTCATCAAAAGGGGGATGTCCATGTGGCCGCCCCTTTTTTTGTGGGGCCTCGTGGGGCTGGTCCTGGCCATTGGGTGCCAAGCCCCGCTGCCAGAGGCCGTATCGTTTCAAGGCCGGACGATGGGGACGACCTACAGCGTTACCTATGTGCCGCTGGATGGTGCCACGATGGTCCTCCAGCCGGACGTAGACGTACTCCTGGCGAAAATCAACCAGTCGCTGTCTACCTACATCGATACGGCCCTGATCTCGCGCATCAACACAGCCACAGATACCACAGCCCGGCACGAAGTCGATACCCATTTCAAGACCGTATTCGAACGTGCCAAGACCATCCATCCCGATACCGACGGGGCTTTCAATCCGGCCCTCGGCCCGCTGATTGAAGCCTGGGGGTTTGGTACCCAGGACCCCACGCCGCTGGACAAGGCCACCGTTGACTCACTCTTGAACCTGAGTGCTTTCGAGGCTTTTACCCTGGAAGGGGATGTATTGCGAAAGAACATGGCCCATGCCCGATTGGATTTTGGCGCTATTGCCAAAGGGTACGGGGTGGATGCGGTCGGGCAATTGTTGGAAAACCAGGGGGTGGCGCAGTATTTCGTGGAGATTGGGGGGGAAGTACGGACGAAAGGACGGCATCCAGTGGGCCGTGCGTGGCAGGTGGCGGTCGAGCGTCCGACGCCGGAGGAACGGGCCATTCAGGCCGTGGTCGCGTTGGAGGATGGTGCCATGGCAACCTCTGGCAACTACCGCAATTTTTACGAGCGTGACGGCGTCAAATATGTACATACCATCAATCCCTACACCGGCTATGCCCAGGCCAGCACACTGCTGAGCGCCTCCGTGCTGGCCGCCGATTGCATGACCGCCGATGCCTATGCTACAGCATTCATGGTGATGGGGTTTGAAGGGGCACGGGCGTTTGTAGAAGGCCGCACGGACCTAGACGTGTACTTGATCGGGGGGGATGAGGGGGGCGACTATGTGGAGTACATGACGCCGGGGTATGCTGCGAAGGTATTACCCTAAGTTCGTAGTGCGCACTTTAGTGCGCTTTTTGAAATGTAAGAATGATCGCTGGAGCGATCACTACAAACAGCGTGGGGCGTGGCTGAAACGGATCAGTTCAATTGCAGGGCAGGTGCATCATGTTTTTCTGGATCGTAGGCGCAGGGTTCTTCGGCTTTTTTACCGCATACGGTGCACTCGCCCAGTTCGTTTTTGAGATAGGGGTTGTTGCTGCTGCACGTGCCGCGGAATTCGCCGTCCTTGACGAGCAAGATCCGTGTGGCAATCAAGGCAAAGGCGAGGCCGAGGAGGCCGACCGTAAGAAGCACCGTGGTCATGATAGTTGATAGTCCGCCCACTACGCGGGCTCGTTGTTGATAGTCCGCCCACTTGCGTGGGCTTGTTGTTAGCGCTCCACATTTAATGCCCAGCGTTACATTTGTTCCAGGCGCCTGAAACACATCCCTTCGCCATTTTTCCAAATTTGGAGTCGTTGATTTCTGTTGGTTAAGCCCTTATCTTTCTGGTCTCGAAAAAATCGTGGATCACTCGATTTTTCAGGTGCCCGGTCGTCTAATGGCAGGACAGCGGCCTTTGGAGCCGTACGTGGAGGTTCGAGTCCTCCCCGGGCAGCAATCAGGTGCATATGTAATCATATGGCATTTTTTTTCAGGGGACGCGTGTCCCCTTTTGTTTGGGTAGCCCAAGCGGTCAGGTCACACCGATGAGTGGCATTAATCTAAGTAAGGTCCACGGATCTCCGATCACGATTTTCTCCGGGCGTTCCAATCCGTCCCTGGCGGCAGATGTAGCTGCCCAGTGTGGTAAGCGGCTCGGGGCAATCACCATCAAAAATTTTGCCGACGGCGAGATTTACGTCAAGTACGAAGAGTCTATCCGGGGCACCGACCTGTTCATCATTCAAAGTACCTCGCCCCCGGCGGATCACTGGCTGGAACTGTTGCTGATGGTGGATGCGGCCAAGCGGGCTTCGGCGGCGCGCATCACGACGGTCATTCCGTATTTCGGGTATGCCCGGCAAGACCGGAAGGATGTGCCCCGTGTCTCGATTGCGGCCAAGCTGTGTGCCAACCTGTTACGACGTGCCGGCACCGACCGCATCCTCACGATGGACCTGCACGCGCCCCAGATTCAGGGGTTCTTTGATGTGCCCGTAGACCATCTGTACGGCTCCCGCTTGTTCATTGAGTACATGCGCAAGGTAGACCGGAAAAATTTGGTGGTGGTGGCCCCTGATGTAGGAGCATCCAAGCGGGCACGGGCGTATGCCTCATTGCTCCACTGTGACATGGCGATTATCGACAAGCGTCGACCCCGGCAGAATGAGGTCGAAATAATGAACGTCATCGGTACGGTGAAGGACAAAAACGTCCTGATCGTTGATGACCTGATCGATACCGCCGGTACCCTGACCCGTGCTGCCCAGGCGCTGCGTGACAAAGGGGCCCTTGACATTGTAGCAGCCTGTACGCATCCGTTGCTGTCCGGGCCGGCCTACGAGCGCATTGAGTCCTCGCCGATTACCAAGCTGCTGGTGACCAACACGATCCCGCTGCGCCGTACCTCGGACAAAATAGAGGTCCTCAACGTCGGCGAATACTTTGCCGATGCCATTGAGCGCATCAACAGCGATGCCTCGGTATCGACGCTGTTTGCAGAACTGTAACGCGTGCACAACTGAATTTTGAAGCAAAACACGGCGCCGGTCTAATGCCTGCACCGAAACTTTAGAAGGTACCTGTATTATGGATATTATCACGCTAGACGCGACGGCCCGTGAGACGGGCAAAAAAGCGGCAAAGGCGGTACGCAAAACCGGCCATGTACCGTGTGTGCTGTATGCCAACGGTGTAGACCCGGTGCACTTCCATGTGCCGCAACTGGCCTTGCGCCCACTCATCTACACGGATGAGGCCCACCTGGTGGAAGTAAAAGTGGACGGCAATGCTTGGTCCTGCATCCTGAAGGAAATGACCTACCATCCGGTTACGGATGCGCCGCTGCACGCCGATTTTCAGGTACTTCAGAAAGATCACAAGATCCAGCTTAGTGTACCGGTGCACTTCATCGGCACCCCGTTTGGGGTTCGCCAGGGAGGGCGCGTGCGCTTCGTTACCAATCGCGTGGAAGTCGAATGTTTGCCTAAAGACATTCCGTCCCAGATTGACGTCAACATCGAAGACCTCGATTTTCACGATTCCCTTTACGTCTCTGATCTGGAGGAGGAGGACATTACCTTCCTGGATAGCGAAGACCTTGCCCTGGTGATGGTTCTGCCGCCCCGTGCCGAGATCGAAGAAGAAGAAGAAGAGGAAGAAGGCGCACTGGAAGAAGGCGAAGCCGCCGAAGGCGAAGAAGGAGACGAAACCGCCGAGGCGTAATCGTACATCCGCATCGTTTTATTCAACCATCCAACCCCGTGGGCACCGGCCGGCGGGGTTGGATGCATTTTTGGTCTGTATGGCACGCATCAAACGCCTACTGGTCGGGCTCGGTAATCCGGGGCCGGAATACGACGGCAGCCGGCATAACATTGGCTTCGAAGTGGTCAATGCCGTGGCAGAGAAACGTAACGTAGAATGGCAGTCTACCGTTGATGCAGGCTTTTTTGACCGGTTGCGCAGGTTCGGCCGTGTGGCACCGGGAGCCCACACGCTTGGCGAAGGCCGGTTCAGCGGGGCATCCTTCGCTGTACTCAAGCCATTGAGCTATATGAACCGGAGTGGCGAGGCCGTAGCCCCCATCTTGCGGCGGTACCAGTTGAAGCCGGAAGATCTCCTCGTTGTTGTGGATGATATCAACCTTCCGGTAGGTGCCATTCGCATCCGGCCCCGTGGCAGCGCCGGGGGGCACAACGGTCTTGAAGATATTGCTAACCGCTTAAATTCCGAAAATTTTCCAAGAATGCGGATAGGTGTGGGCAGTAACTTCGAGCGTGGTGGGCAAGCACGGTATGTGCTTTCACCATTTACAGCGGAAGAGCAACCGATCATGGAAGAGACGGTGCAACGTGCAAGGGATGCTGCGCTTACGTTTGTGTCGCACGGTGTCGGGGCAGCCATGAATCGTTATAATCGCAAGACCGGGGCGGACGGATAGCGCCGCCCTTTTGCATTTTTTAAATCCTGAACACCCCGATCGGGGAGTGTGGAAGCGCCTCCAAGGCGGCCAAACCTCCACGCAACGACCCGTATAGGAACCGCACTGGGCCTGCACGGTCGGGATCAACCCTGATTACATATATGAACATCCAAACCCTTACTTACCTGGTGCCGGTAGCCGGTCTACTTGCCCTACTCTACGCCTTCGTGCGTACGCAGTGGATCGGCAAGCAAGACGTTGGCACCGAACGTATGGCCGAAATTGCCGGAGACATCGCCGACGGTGCGCGGGCCTTCCTGAACCGGGAATACCGCGTGCTGGTCATTTTTGTATTGGTGGTGGCCGTCTTGCTCGGCTTTGCCAATGCGACCCAGGCCGATTCTTCCTGGCTCATCGCTGTTTCCTTCATGGTAGGGGCGCTGTGCTCGGGCCTGGCCGGGTTCATCGGTATGCGTGTGGCAACCAAGGCCAACGTACGTACAACCCACGCGGCCCGCGAAGGCCTGGGGCCTGCCCTGAACGTGGCGTTCTCTGGTGGCCTGGTGATGGGCCTGAGTGTTGTGGGCCTCGGCTTGCTGGGCCTCGGGGCACTTTTTCTGGTCTATAGCGGCATCGGCTGGAGTATGACCAAGATCATTAACGTGATCGCCGGGTTCTCCCTCGGCGCGTCCTCGATTGCCCTGTTTGCCCGTGTAGGGGGTGGGATCTACACCAAAGCCGCTGACGTTGGGGCAGACCTGGCCGGGAAGGTCTACGAAGGCATTCCCGAAGATGACCCCCGCAACCCCGCCACCATCGCAGACAACGTAGGCGATAACGTCGGTGATGTGGCCGGTATGGGCGCTGACCTCTTTGAAAGCTACGTCGGGTCCATTATCGGGACGATGGTCCTCGGCGCGGCCTTTCTGCCCTCAATGCAGGCCGCCGGTTTTGCCGACATCTCTGCCGTGGTCTTGCCGCTCGTGCTGGCCGGGGTCGGGATTCTGGTCTCGATTGCCGGTTCGTTCTTCGTCAAGGTCAAGGAAGGGGGTAACCCGCAAAGCGCCCTGAACACAGGCGAATTTGGTGCAGCAGGCATCATGGCTATCCTGTCCTATTTCATCATCGGTATGATGCTGCCGGAGTCCTGGACGGCTGATACACCCATCGTGGGTACCTTCACCTATTCATCCCTCGGGGTCTTCTGGGCCGTGCTGATCGGCCTCGTTGCCGGAACGCTGATTGGCCTCGTCACGGAATATTTTACCTCGACGCACACCAAGCCCGTGGCGGGTATCGTCGACCAAAGTGTGACGGGTGCGGCCACCAACATCATTGCTGGTCTCGGCGTGGGTATGTTCTCCACCGGTATCCCGGCGCTGATTCTGGCGTTGGCTATCGTGGGGGCCCATTACTTTGCCGGGCTCTACGGCATCGCCATCGCTGCCGTAGGGATGCTCTCCGTGACGGGCATTCAGTTGGCTGTTGATGCCTACGGCCCGATTTCGGATAATGCGGGCGGGATCGCCGAGATGGCGGAATTGCCACCGGAGGTTCGCGAACGGACCGACAAGCTGGACGCCGTCGGGAACACCACGGCTGCCATCGGGAAAGGGTTTGCCATCGGCTCGGCTGCGCTTACGGCCCTGGGGCTGTTTGCTGCCTACATGCAACAAGCCGGTGTCGAGAACATCGACGTAGCCCAACCCATTATCCTGGCCGGGTTGCTGATCGGGGCCATGTTGCCTTACGTCTTCAGTGCTATGGCGATGGGGGCCGTGGGCCGTGCCGCTGGCGACATGATCAAGGAAGTGGGTCGGCAGTTTGAAGAAATCGTCGGCCTGCGTGAAGGTACTGCCCGCCCGGATGCTGCGCGCTGTGTGGACATTTCCACGCAAGCAGCCATCCGTGAAATGGTGTTGCCCGGCCTCATGGCCGTTGCCATGCCCGTGATCATCGGGTTCATCGACAAAAGCATGCTTGGGGGTATGTTGGCCGGTGTAACGGTATCCGGTGTACTCTTCGCCATCTTTCAGTCCAATGCCGGTGGGGCCTGGGACAATGCCAAGAAGCGCATCGAAGGCGGTGTGGTCATTGACGGACAGACCTACGGTAAGGGCACCAATGCCCATAAGGCTGCTGTGGTAGGAGATACTGTAGGGGATCCGCTTAAAGATACCAGTGGCCCGAGCCTCAACATCCTGATCAAGCTCATCGCTGTGGTGGCCCTCGTCATCGCGCCGCTGATTGCTTGATGCATTGCGGGTGCGGTCAATAATTGGAACCGTGCGTGTTGCGTGTTGCGTAGGGGTAATCGCCCACATGTAGAAGGGCTCCCTTACGCAATACGCAATATGCATTTTTTTTGGCAACGTTCAGCAGCGGGGATTAGAGGCGAAAAGACCGGGGATCACGTTGGGCAACGCGGGTCAGGATGTTATCCCGCTCTTTGGTTTGGGCACGCAAGAGGAGGGCCAGCAACAGACCCGCAATGAAGCCCCCCACATGGGCTCCGTAGGCCACGCCCGTAGACTGGCTGGTGGCCGTCAGGGCTCCAAAGCCGCTGAGCAACTGAAACGCAATCCACACGCCGATTACCACGATTGCCGGTAAGGCAACCACCCGAAAGAAAAAGATGGCGTTCACCCGGTTTCGGGGGAAAAGCACCAGGTAGGCCCCCAGAACGCCGGAGATGGCACCCGATGCACCCAGGTTCGGAATATGACTTCCGGGATCCAGGATAATTTGGGCGAAGGAGGCTGCAAAGCCACTCACCAGATAAAACAACAAAAAGAGCTTCGGCCCAAAACGGTGCTCCACGTTATCGCCGAAAATCCAGAGGTAAAGCAGGTTCCCTCCGATGTGGGCGAAGCCCCCATGCATAAACATGGATGAGAGTAGCGTAAGCTGAATGGGCAAGGGACCGGGCTGTTGCGCGATTTCGACTTGTTGCCCGCCCGCATTGATATAGTCGGGGCCAACCAGGTCAATGCCCGTTGTGATTTCATACGGAATCATGCTCCAGCCGTACGTAAACAACGGCTCGACCATCTGATACAAAAACACGAGGACGTTGCCGATCAACAAGGCCCACGTCACATAGGCGGGCCCGTCCAGGTGCCGGTCATCATCGCTGATAGGGAAGAGCATGGTGGGGGTTGGTTGGTTGAGCAGTCTCCATAGTATACCGCATTGCGGCTACTCTTATCAACCCGCGAGCGTACGCCCTAGAAACTCGACTTCAACCCCACTACAAAATGCCGGGGCTGGCCGGGGCGAATACCGGCCGGGCGGCGGGCCACGATGTAGACCGCATCGGTCAGGTTGCGCAGGCTGGCGAACAGCTTGGTGTGGTGGGACAAACGCAGGGTACCAGCCGCATCCCAGACGAGGTGTGCATCTGTGCTTTGTACAGGATCGAGGGGGCCTTGCCCGGCTTGGGTACGCATGGCATCGACGTACTTGGCACTGAGTTCGAGATCGAAGTAGGTATGCTCCACCCCAAACGCTGCCGACCATTGGTGGAGGGGGATATACGGCAAGGCATCCCCGTCTTCAACGCTACCCCACGGGTCAAAGTCGCTTTCGAAGGTATGGGAAAAGGTGGCCTTGGTGTAGGTATAGGTCAACTTGAGCGGCAGAGAGAACTGCCAGTTGATCAGGTCTCCAAAGTTATAACCCAGTGCCGTTTCCAATCCACGGGCGAGAACGGCCCCACCGTTGAACTGATCCGATGTGCCCTGCCCTCCGCTTGATGCTAGGTCGGCACCGAGGAGGTTGGCATAGTCGTTCCAAAAGCCGATGGCCTCGGCATGAAGGGGATGGCTTCGATACCGCAGGCCAGCTTCATAATTCAGGCTCTCTTCGGGCCGGGTGCCGGGTTGTGAGCCGGGAGGCGAGAACCCTTTGTGCAGGCCAACAAAGGTGTGAAGCCCTTCATTCAGCTTATAGTCCAGGCCAAAACCCGGCATCCAGGCTGAAATGGCATTCGTGCGTTCCGAGAGGTTGAGGCCGGTGCGGTCGGGGTCGGTCTTTCCGTAATCGCGGCGATTCAGCGTGATGTTTTCGTACCGCAAGCCGGGCAGCAGGCTCCACCGGCCATGGGTAAGCCGGTATTGCAGGAACGTGGCCCAGGCGCTGGCTGATTCAATCCGGTTGCTTTCCGTGCCCGGTGTATCGGTGTGCGTAAGCGTCATAAAGCCCTGGTTCATCCGGTAGGCATCGACCCATTGGAACCGGTCCATTTCATCTTCATGGTACCGCAAGCCTATTTCAAAGTCATGCTTGGCGGGGCCACGTTTGAGGGCAAAGCCGGCGACGGTCTGGATGCCTTGTGCATAGTATGCCCGGTTGTTGGCTTTCACTTCGAGGGCATTGTCATTGGGGCTATCCGCTCCTGCCACGATGGCGTATTCGGTAGCGTAGGTCTCTGGATGGGCGAGGAGGTTTCCGATAGGGATGCGTGGGCCGTCCGACGAAGCGCGTACCCGGTCCAGTTTATACCAGTTCCGGCTGAATTCCGTGCGATAAAGCGACGTGGTAATATCGATGGTTTGTGTGGGGCGAATCACATGTTGGAGTACGTATTGTTCATGCGAAGTCTCCATCACATCTGCTTGCGAGCCTGCATAACGTCGGTAGGGAGCACGCTTAAAATCGGTATCGGTCAGGCCCAGGTAGGTTTCGTTGGAGGTCTCGGAATCACGTCCGATCTTGAAGTTCAGGGCTTGGTAGACGCGGGCATCCGGCCGGGTGTTCAGCCGGAACTTGGCGAGGTAGTCTTTCTTGTCAAAGCCGGTGCTGCCACCTGTATCCAGGTGCTTAAACCCGTCAGTTTGAATTTGATATGTCTCGATCAGAAAGCCGACGTGTTCCCCGGTGGTGCCTACGCTGGCATGCAAGGTGCGGTTGGCATCGTTGCCAGCAAAGAGGCGGGCGCGGGCCGAGAAGGACTCTGGAATCGGTGTTGAAATGAGGTTTAGAGCACCGCCTGTGGTATAAGGGCCATATTTGATCTGGCTGGACCCCTTGCGTACTTCTAGGCCTTGCATGCGGCCAGCCGTAGGAAAGTAATAAGCAGCAGGTGCAGCATAGGGCGCAGGAGCCGTCAGAATCCCGTCTTCCATAATGGTAATTTTGGAACTCCGCTCCACACCGGTACCCCGCAAGCCGATGTTGGGACGAAGGCCGTAGCCATCCTCTTCCTGTATGTTGACACCCGGCACACTTCGGAGCATGCGGTTTATGTCGGTATAGTTGTACTTTTCCAGCATCCGAGGCCCCAGATAGTGTGCCGAACCCGGTAGCCCCAGCCGATTTTCAGCCCTACCCGTAAGGGAGGTGCGTTCCACAACGATTTCCTCAAACACCACGGTGTGTTCCTCCAGCATCAGGTATTGCGGAGCCGTTTGTTCGGTAACGGATACCGATTGCCTAAGCGGTGCATAGCCCAGAGCACGGGTGATAAGGGTATAGGTACCATGTGGAACCAGAGGGAGGTGAAAAGTCCCGTCGGCAGCTGAAGTGGTACCCAAGGAGGTATGCGCCAGGTAGAGGTGAACACCGGCAATGGGGGTTTCGGTGACCGCATCAAACACCTGGCCCTGCAAAGTACTGGATTGGGCGTGCAGAAGGCCGGGGACAAGAAGGGACAGAAAAAGGAAAGAGAAGAAGCGCATCTTCCAGGGCATCAATGATAAGTCGTTAGGCTATGTTTTATTTAGATTAAATCTAAATAGTATTTTGTTCTATATCTATCGATAACATGTGAAGAAGGGGAGGGGAAAAAGAAAAAGCGGTGCCCTGGTTTGAAGCAGGGCACCGCTTGGTGGCAAAAAGGGGTATTGGCTCATCGGATAACCACCAGTTTTTCGATGCTGGATTTGTTGTTGACGGCCATGGTTTTGCCTTCGGCCCGGAAGTAGACCTTGTAGAGGTAGACGCCGTTGGCTACGAGGTCGCCGTCGGCATCTGTGCCATCCCAGGGGACCTTGTTCCACCCGATTTGCAGCACGCCGGTATCGATCAGAGAGGGGTCTTCAAGCAGGTCAAATTCCCGGATGAGCCGGCCGCTGATGGTAAACAACTGAATCCGCAGATCTTCCACCAGCGACGGATCGGCCCCGAGGAGGCGGAACGCGAAGTTGGTGAAGTTCTTCATCGGGTTTGGGTAGGAGAGCAGGCTGGTCAGGGAGGCCTGCGGTGAGACCCGGAAATTAATCCGGTAAGGGTCGTCGTTGGTGGGGTTTCGGTTGCCGGAGGCATCCTCGGCGCGGAGTTCAATGGTATGGGTGGTATCCCGCACGAATTCTGGTGTGAAGATGACGCGTGCCTCATTTTCCTCCAGTGTACCCGGTTCGAACTGAATGTCAGGCCGGGCAAAGCTGAGGCGCTCCCCATCGAGGGTCAGGCTGATGAGTGAGGTATCGGCCAGGGGCAGGAAGGGGTTCTCATCCCGGAGGACGACTTCGATGGTGGGGCGTGCCGGGATAAAGGGTAGCGACGCATCGGTCGTGGTGTTGATCACTCGGGGGTCGTTCGGGTAGGTGACCCCGTCAATGGTAAACTCGAATTCTGGTACTTCATTGTCTTTGAAGACGAAAAACTGGCCGAATGCCGCGTTGTTGAACGTAATGGGTTCGGTCACACCCGGTTGCTGAACAGACACCCGGACTGTATTGAGCCCGGCAAGGCCTAGTGTAGTGACATCAAGGCTAAAGCTAATGGGTGCATTGGCATTGACCGTTAAGGTGTCCATCCCGAGTGTTGTGGTATTATTTTGGGCATCCGTGAGGGTGTAGGTCACGATGGCCCCTTCAGCGGTTTGTGGGCTCAGGTTGGTGACGGTGTTGGTCAGCCGTATGGTTTCGCCTTCCTGGACGCTGTCCGCTGAGACGAGGAAGCTGGCAGGATCCAACACCAATTCTGGAACAGGGGCATAGCCTACATACCAGCGGTCCAGTTGTGGCGTAGAGGTACGGCTGGTGTCCTTAAAGACGGCTTCAAGCCGTAGGAAAGGATGTTGGGCAGAGCTAATGCTGGACAGGTCCAGGGAGCCGCTTGAACTGGCTGATGTGGCCATGCCGGATTGAAGCACATTGCCTGCGGCAGAAAGGACCTTTACTTCAATGTTACTTATACTATTGCTGTGGGAGGTTTCCCAACCTGCTGTAACCCAGCCGGCAGAAGGGCCGATAAGGGGAGACGTGGCCTCGCTTTCCGGGAAGTTGATCACGTAGGAATAGAATTCTTGAAGTTCATTGACGCCGGTTACCGAGCGATCTTCAAACCATTCCTGAAGCAGGGTGACCCCGGTATCCGTTTTTTGTCCTACAAAGAGCCAGAGGTCTTCCAGATCCAACTGATTAATATCGCTGCTGCCCAGGCTCGCCAGATAAGTACGTGCAGCAGGGAGCAAGGTTGCTCCGGAAGCTTGGCGAAAGAACCGCGTTTTCAGGAAAATAGTCCCACCGGTGGGTACTGCATCGATTGCTGCTTGCATGGCCGTCAACTCAGAAGCTGGATCGACCGGAACGGTGTTGTCATATAGATAGTGTTGGGTATCACTCATGATGTTACCATCAAGGCCAATAGTGAGTAAGCCGAAGCCACTCGCATTTCGCAGGTAAATGACCCCGTCGACAATGTATTGGGAGGCAAAGGCTGCTCCGGAATGGTTAGAGGACATATCTACGCCAATCTCGAAGGTTTTATAGCTCCAGGCATCGTTCTCATATGTGATAAACCGACCGGCCTCGCTTTCTTTGAACTGATCCCCTTGTTGGAGCCAGCCTTCCTCGGCAATATTGGTATCGACGGTGAAGTCTGCATCTTTCCAGTCTTCCGGTTGGGTGGGGTCGTCGACGCGGGCACGCCAATAATAGGTCTGACCGTTTTGTAGCGGGGTGGGTACGGTCCATTCAGCGGCCAAGGTGGTGGTGGTCTGAAAGGTTTGAAAGTTGCCCGTATCGAACGTCGGAGCGGTATCGAGTTCAAAAACAACGGGCGTTTCGATGGCATCCTGGGCCGCAATGACGACGCGCAGCGTCGGTTGGGTGGACGGGACCAATCCATTCACCGATGGATAAATGGTTGATAGGCCGGTTGAGAAAACGATCTGGTTTTTCTCGGTCTGGTTATTGGCATCCGTAACCTCATTTTCGGCTCCGTCAATAAAGACCCGTACGGCATAGCGGTTGTCGCCCACAGCATCTTCATCAAGGGGTACGGCAAAGGTTACCGTATCTGCAAGGGCAAACGGAGATCGGGTCTGGGTTTGCAGGGCCAGGGTGCCACCAGGGTTCCAGTGCGATAATTCGACCATGATGTTATTGGTCGGTACGGTCCCCCGGTTTTTAACGATGACCTGTACGTTCACTTCTGTATCAACCGATGCGCTAGGTGCAATGGGGTCGAGGCTGATGGAACTGTTTTCCAGATGGAGGTCGGGCTGCGTGGGAATATCGATGCGGGTCGCCGGATCGCCAATCAGGTTGTATTGCAAGGTGGTTTCGATGGTACGGGCACTGGGGTTGGGGGTCGCCGTAATGTAGCGACGCTTGCCTTCCTGGAAGAGTTTACCCAGCGATCGTTCACTTTCATCCAGCACGATATCATAGACGGGATTGGCCAGCGTGGCAGCCGGGCCGATGAAACTGGAGGATGAGCCGCCCCAGTGTGCAATGGCTCCGTCTAAAGACCCCACAACCAATTCTTCACCGAACGTCAGCTGATCGGTTTCACTTCCGTTACCGCCTCCGAAGGCCCCGGTAAAACAGCCGAGTGACACGACTACCGGAAGGTACCCGGCATTGTCAAAGTCATGTGGATCCTTGGTAACGATTTCCCATGTTGTTGCGGCGGAGTGCCCGAAGAAAGCCAGCCAACCGGTGCCGCGCTGAATGGCCGTGTTGACCGAGTCCAGGAAGGTAACATCCAGAATGGTTTCTTCCGTTTTGAAGTAGTACGTTACATCACCTCCCATGGGGGCACCCTGGGCCTGGTCACCCCAGCGGGTTGAGTGGCTTTGCAGGGTGGCTCGCTCGCTTTCAGTAGTGCCACCAGCCATAATAACAAAGTTTTTTTGCCAATCGCTTAACACCGTTGCTTCATACTGGCTGATTTTGGTTACGAACAGGTTGCCGTCGGCATTATTACGGATGTTGACCCGCCCGGTGGCGACGGGTTCTGTATAGTCCTCGACATCGGTTAGTTGCATACCGAACCAGCCGTCGGAGGACGATCTACCGAAGGAGGGTACTTCCCATGAACTGCGCGGAAGGGACCGGTTGGCATAGATCGCATCGCCCCAGAGCAGAAGGTACTCAGGCGGTGTAGCCCATTCGAGGGTCTGGGCCAAAAACCGCCGGATGGCGATGGAAGTGGGACGGCCATAATCAAACTCATCGAATACATCGGTGATGTCTGCGATGAAGGTTTGGTGGTTACCGCCGGCCGGGCTGCTGCGGTAGGCTGCCAGCGCATTCGCTGATGAAATGAGACCCGAACCGGCTACGATCACATAGGTGGCCGCGTTGTTGGTAGAAGCCAGGGTACTGGGGATGTCTATTTGGAGTGAAACGGGCGTTTTCATCGCACCCTCTTCGGCCAGCCAGTACGCCTCGCCAGCGGCTGCGGGTGTGTCTCCAAAACTCGTCGTACCCGGCGCGGTAAATCCGATTTCCCGGTCTGGGTTTAGGACGACGGGCGGCGTGGCAAATCCGGCCAATTGGTACGCAAACGTGCCCGCAGCTGGTGCATCAAAATAGGTTTGACCCGCGCTAGCCGTCAGGGTACGGTTGTAGGTAAGTTCTACGTAGTCCAGATATGACCAGTTCGGGTTTCCCCCGAAGGTGTTGTCTGAAGTAACGGTGACCCGTAAGGTGGTGCCGACGAGTTGATTCTGCGGAATCTTGGCAAACAGCGTCCGGTTGGCGTATGCATTCCAGTCTGCTGTATCAAGGGGTACCGTCTCTGTTGAGCCGTTGTCATCGGTATCGAGTTCGGCGGAGAGGTAGAGGAGGTGCCGTGAGGCCGTGCCGCCCTGCATCTTGGCGGATACCGTCAAGGTATCGGTATTGGCATCGACAAAGTTTGCAATGGAAAGGTCATAATTTCGGCTAATCGTGGTTCCGCCGTGGCGAAAACGGTACGTGTAGTAGGCTTCCCCATCCGTGTAGAGGGGGTTCCCGGAGTCGGTGGTGTTGCCGCCATAGTAGAAGGCGGACGTTTCGAGGTGGGTTGCGGCTGGCCGTGCCGTAATGTTTTGGCCCCCTCCGGCGGATGTACCCGTGTACCGTTTCCCGTTGGCCCCACCCCAGGTGAGCCAATACTGGGTGGTGTCCGAGTAGATGCTGTGGTAGGGGCTGCTCTGGTGGGTGGGCTCAAAGTTATAGGCCCACACTTCATCTTCCCCGGTATTGCGTTTGCCGACAAAGGTGATGTGATCGCTTGCGGTAGGTGTACCTCCACCAGAGTAGAGAATGGGAATCTCGTTGCCATTCTCGATCAATCGGAGGGTGTTTCCACTGATCGAGCCCAGGTTGATGCCCAGTGCTTGCAGGTCGCTAAACGGTACGCGGTAGACACCGTCCTCCACCACACCGATTTTGACGTGGGTTTGGCCTGGGGTATACCACGAGGTGTCGTACAGGGAGGCCGGTTGGGCCATAGCCACTACCGGTACAAGAAAAAGTAGGACGATGAAGGTGCGAACGAAAATTGGCATGGAAGTATAGGTGCGGGGGGTACAGTTGGGGCGTATAGCAGAGATACGGGTCATCATCGGGTTGTGCCTCCTGGTTACAACAAAGCGAGGATGAGACTACCTGGCGGCAGCATAGGGGGTAGGGTAAGCGTTTGGCTCAAAGGTTTGGCAACACGTCGTTCAGGTTGCAAACGCTTGGGTCGTTAAGGACCAGCGTATTACGCATTCAAATTTAGTATCCTAGGCGCATAGGCTGCTTAGGGGCTTACACTGTTGTGTTGCGGGTCAGGTAAGGTTGGGAGCCTGGTCTCGCACAAGAGACACGCTGTTCTGCTAAGGGTGCCGGCTTGCTTCGAACCATGAACTCTACGCCGGACGTGTCAAACAAAGCGATTCAACGTATGAAGGACAAATAAAGGTTCCAGGCAGAAGAAAAATCCGATCATCCATTAAGGCATCAGAAGTGTGAGGTACGTTGTACACGTTCAAATTCTGTCTGAAAGAGGGCCTTTCTCAGTTCTTCCGTTCTGTTTTCATTGCACAACTGTACCAGGTGATTGATAAAGGTGTCCAGTTCAGATCGGCTGTAAGGGGCAGGGCTGGTCAATCCAAATATGGCCGGATGATCCGTTTGAATGGATTTTTCGGATTCCTCCATCAACTCCTCATTCATTTTCTCGCCGGGCCGGATGCCGGTATAGACCATCGGATAATCCGAACTGGACCGGGGCAAGCAAAGCTGAACCATACGTTGGGCAAGGCTGGTGATTTTCACGGGTTCACCCATTTGGAGCATGTAGACCGGTGCTTCGGAATCCAGCAGCATGGTTTCAAGGATCAAGCCGCATGCTTCTTCGGCACTCATAAAGTACCGCTCCATGTCCGGGTGCGTCACCGTCAAGGGTTCCCCCGAAGCCAGTTGCTTCTGGAACAGCTCTACCACACTACCTTGGCTACCGAAGACATTGCCAAAGCGCACAATTTTGCGCTTTATCGGGGAGTGGGCGGCCCGAAGGTACCATTCGGCGATCCGCTTGGTAGCCCCCAGCACACTCGTCGGATGTACGGCTTTATCTGTTGAAACGAAAATGAGTTGCTCCGTTTCAAACGTTTCACAGAGGCGCAGCAGCGAAATGGCGGTGAGGGTATTGTTGCGAAAGGCTTCAATGGGATGCCGTTCCATGAGCGGAACGTGCTTATAGGCCGCCGCATGAAAAATGACATCGGGCCGATAGGTCGAAAAGACCGTTCGCATAATCTCTTCGTCCCGTACATCGGCAATACGAAATACCAGTTCACCGGGGTAGGTAATGTCCCGAAGGGTATTTTCAAGCTGATAGAGGTTATACTCGCTCACGTCCACCATCACGAGGCGGAAGGGCCGCAGGGTTACAAGCAAACGGCACAATTCGGAACCAATGGATCCGCCGGCACCCGTCACGAGCACGGTACGACTGGAGAGGTGGTTCTGAATCGCAACCTTGTCGATCTCTATGGGCTCACGGTCAAAGATATCATAAATCATGATGGGTGAAGCCGTGGTAGAGGACGGGTTAATGGGCTGGAGGTGTCTGCGCCATTCCAGCACACGGCGGATCAGGGCGCGTAACCCCAGTACCCCGATCAAGGAGAGCATCCAGTGGACGACCGTTACGCTACGAGGAGGGATGTAGTTGCGGGCCATGAGGTACGCCAGGGTAACCGAGGCTGGCCAGGCAATCAGTAAAGCCGTCGCTACACGCATAAAATGGGGCAGGTGCATCTTGCGCGGCGAAATCGTGTAAATGCCACTGGCCAAGAGCGCAGCCATGTAGGCCAGGATGGCAAACCCCAACGCCGGGCCCAAACCTGCATCAAACGAGAATAGGTCCCACAATCCCGTACGGATGCGGAAGGCGATGAGGTAAGCAGCGCAAACAATGACCACGTCGGTTCCAAACAGGAGAAATGCAAGTAGGCGTGCCGGCTGGCCGAGTTCAGTCTTTTTCATAGGGAGTTTTTGTATACATGCTGTAACGAGAACGGTGTTACATCTCCTTATGCCGAAAAATGTAAATATTAACTGATGTTACGCCGCTTGTCGTTCATGTTGTGCAATTCGACAAGGCCGAATGAGCCAAGACGGCGTAACAGGACTGATTAACTCATTTCCGTTCTTTGATTTTTGTGTGTAAGCATCACATGAACGTCTGGCTCGACCTTTGCACAGCAAAATCAAAGAAGTATCCGGACGTATTTAACTAATGACACAGTAGTCAAATGTAAGGCTGTCCACTTACTGAACCATTATTAGTGCAAGTGTATGTGGTGAAGGATTGCCCAAGTTTCGGAAAAAAACTACTTGAAAGCAAACCATTTTTCCCAAGGAACGGCCTGGTGCTTATGCACTCCGGGCACGGTAGGCCGGAAAGAAGTCGGAATCGGTTGTGAGGGGTGTATCTGTTAGATGGCCGCTTCGTATGGTTAGGGCTTGGTAGGTCTTGGAATTCAGGATGCGCCGCCCGGTAAAAAACGGGCGTACGTCATGTGGGGCAAACGCCTGTTTATAGCGATAAATGCCATCTCCCTTACGGTAGCCCCCGCCGAGCACATACCATTGTTTGCCACGCTCCCTGGCCCAACGTGTGAGTTCATACTTCAACAGGTCGTTGGGCCGTAGGGGGAAGGCCTCGGCGTAGGTGCCCCCCAGAAAGGAGTAGACCGCGTGCTCAGAAAGCAACACCAGTTCCGATGAGACCAGCCGCCCTTCATGCAGGGCATGTACGTAGCAGAAGTGCGGATACAGGGTTTCCTTCAGTTTCGAGAAGAAGGTAGCCGGAAGGTGGTAGCCGGTCTCTGCCTGACGCCGTGCCATGGTGTGGTGGTACACGTTCCAAAAGTCTGCTTGCAGGAAGGCTTCCGGGTCAAACTGTATTTCCACCCCGGCTTGCCGGGCCGTTTGTACGTTCTTGCGCACCTTGTGTGCTACGTTTTGCCAGAGCGCGGTGTCGTCTAGGTCTAGGGGGCGCACGACGTTGGGGCCATGCTCGATGCGTGTTCCCGGATAGGGCAGGCTGTTTTCCGAAAACAGGCTAAACCGGACAAACTCGCTGACAATATGATGGTGTTGCGCCCAGGCATCAAAGGATGCCCAGAAAGCATCAGAGACCTTGGGATCGTCTGTGCGGGGCCAGGTGTAGGGGCCGCCGTACCCGTAGGGGGTGATAAGGTCCGCTGCAGGTCCGATTTCCGGGGACCAGTACGTCTCTCGGGTTAAATCGCGCAGGAGGAAAGGATAGAGGACGGTACAGTGGGACGAAAGCCAGGCTGCGCAGAGGGGTACGGCCCGGCGACTGTCTTCAAAAAGCTGCACATAGGCCGGGTGTGCCTGAATTTCCCGTTGAGGCCACTGCTGCCATACCGTTAACCATGCTTCACGATCTGCATTTTGGCTCGGGTCCCAGATGTGAAAGGTACCACTCATGTCAGGCAACCAGCTGTTCAAAGATGGCAGAAATTTCGTTGGCCAGATGGATTCGGTCAAATGTAGGAGCCAGATGAAGCCCTGCGGCTCGGGCTTGTGCAAATTCGCCTGGCGTATCGAGGGCCTGCTGGATACGGTTGGCCAGTGCATCAGCATCACCGGCTGGCACATGCCAGCCGCATCCATGGGTTTCAACGAATGATTTCATCCAGCCGGGGGTGTTTACAATCACGGGTGTGCCGGACGAGAGGCTATCAAAGAGTTTTGAGGGTGAGTTGGTTGCCAAAACCGGCAGATCCATGAATGAGACCAGAGACAGGTCCGCCAGCCGATACCAGCCATAGGCCTGGTATTTGGGCTGGGAAGGCAACACCATCAGGTTTTCCTGTTGCTTGGCAGCTTGTTGCAAGGCCTGGGTGTGGTAGCCGTGTCCAACAAATACAAAACACCAATCGTCTCGGTGGGCGTGTTGGGCAGCAGCCTGGATCAGGGTAGGAATGCCGTTGGCACGTCCAAAGGTACCGGCATATAAAATCACTTTTCGGGTGGCCAATCCATGTTTCCGGCGGAGGGCTTCGACATCGGTTTCGGACCATCGGTTGAGGAGGTCCATGCTGGTACCGTTGTACTGGGTAGTGATCTTGCTTGGTGCGATGCCATGCCTCCGGATATGGTTGTCCATGCCGGATGATAGCGGGATGATGTGATCCGCCCACCGGTACAGCTTTTTTTCCATTCCGTACAGCCTGCGTTGAAGCCAGGGGTTACCTAGGGCACCCATCTGAACGGGAAAGTCCGGCCAGAGGTCGCGGACTTCAAACATCCAGGGCACCCGGCGCAGGCGGGCCACTTGGGCAGCAGCCCAGGCCGCTGTCAGCGGGGTAGACGTGCCAAAAATGACATCGGGCTGCGGCACCCGAAGGCCGCGATAGACCGCACCAGCGGCATAGTGGGCAAAGGCCCGAAACCGTGCTCGGCTGGACATGGCATTGGTATACGGAACGTCGAACAGATTTAGCGTGACGCCAGGTGGTGCTTCAGGAAAAAGCGTCGTGCGCCGTTCATTCAGGCGTACGGTCGATGAAATTACCGTCACCTTATGTTTTAGACCCCATTGTTTCACAAAGGTGTAATGGCGTCCTGACCCAAAACAATCCGGGTTGTTGTAGTACTGGTGAAAGACGAGAATATGCATGAGGAGCTACACCTCCAAAGCGGCCTGGAGGGCATCGCCCACACGTGCGAGGTCGATTTCTGTGTATCGTCCATCACAATGTATAGATAGCATGCGGCCTGCGTGGTGTACAGCTTCGGCATTGGTGAAGGAGTGGGTCTTTAGGTCAAGGTCCCACAAAATGGCCGGGTAGATGGACTGCTCAATCAGGTGTTGCCGCACCTGGTCCCGAATGGCACGGCTGGGGACGGTGCCGATGAACGCGAAAGGTACACCGACCTGAACCGGTGGTTGAAGGGTAAGCCAGCCAGGGTTTTCGATCATGCGTGTAGCCAGCCACGCATGATTGGTGTGCCGGGTGTTGCGCCACGCCTTCCAGGTAAAGGTGTTGAGGAGGTGCCGGGCTACCGGACTGGCCGTGCAGATGGGGCCGGTGTCAAATACCATTTCAGCACGTCGAAACAGGTCCAGGTATGCAGATTTTTTGGGAGTGCCGTCGGCCAGGTATGCGGTCTTGAGGAGCATGCCCTGTAGCTGAAGGGCTGCCCCTGTGGATTCGGTTTCCGGGGGGTGCGGCAGTGGGGCATCAGCCGGTGACCACACGGCCGCTCCATCTGGAATGGGGAGGGTTTTGCGATAAGACGCAATACTGTAGGTGCTGGTGCCTTGTTTGGCCCAGTCGCTCCACGGATCATGGGTGTGGTCTTCAATGATCGGGAGGTCGAGGGCATAGAAGCCGGCATAGATTGCCGGGGCACGCATCCCGAATTGGTTCACGATCAGGATTACATCGCCTTTTCGTACCGTATTGGGTTGTTCTGGAGCGGTATGAAACGGTGAATCCACATAGCTTTCGACCTGGATGCCCGTACGCTGCATATGGGCAACAACGTCTGGGCAATAGTAGGTCGGTACCCAAATACGTTTCCATCCGGTGTGGGTTTGGCCCAGGTGAAGCAATGCCGAGAGGGCGGATCGGCCTGAGTCATAACACACGGCAGCCGGGGGGAGGGCCGACGGGCCGGGGGCAGCGGCGTTCGGCATCCAGGGATAGGCACTGCCCTGTTCCCAGGGAATGGAGGCCGTGTGGGTCATGAGTGCTGAAAACGAAGCATGGCCTCGGCTACCCGGTTATAGTCAGGGTGGCGCTGGGGGCTATACGTGGTGTATGGAAACGAGGGCGGCGGTATAAACAAGATATCGGGACGGTATCCGGTGTGTTCCAGCAGGGCTTGTACCTTTAGCAGGACGGTACCGGGCTGCGTGCAAAGATCGGCGTAGGTAACTTCTAGTGTACGCTCTGGATCCGCACGGCGAAGCTGCTTGCTCATTTCTTCTTCGAGGTGAAACGCTTGGCCGGCTACTTGCACCCAGTAGGGCTCATTTTTCAGGGATGCATAAGATGCAGGTTTAAGTGAGATCCATTGATCAAGCGAACCCCGCATGTTCATGCGAAACCTGAGGAGAGACACGGCGACGTCCGTGGGGTCTCGGCGAATATGTACAAAACAGGCCCGTCGCATAAGAGTTAGGAGGCGTTCCACATGCCACCCCATGATACTCACTTTATAACAGGCCGGTTTGGCAAAGGCATGGGCCATGTTTGTCAAGAGATACTTCAGCCTGCCCCAGTCGATGCTGGCGCGTTCCTCCGGGGTTGGGTAACGCAGCGCCTTGTTGTTGAGTGCAGCGGACCAGAAGTAACCGAACTCATGCGGTTCGTGTAGACCGTGGGTTCGGCCGAATTCAGACGTAAAAGAGGAAGGTTTCGGTTCCTGTATCAGTTTTTGGGACAGGCGGATGCCATATACTGGAGCCTGCCAGAACGAAGCGGCCAGATTATTGATGTAGCCCACATCCAGATAGGTGGAGATCAACTGGTAGAGTAAGGTGGTGCCGGATCGGGGGGTGCCAATAATAAAGAGGGTCGGGTAGGCCTCGGGATGGTCCGCATATTCGGCTTCCTGATGCGGGGCCAGATGGCGGTTAAGCCGATCCAGGAAGGCTTCGGCTTTTGGGTCTTTTTGGAAAAGGGGAGCGGCCTGAGGGACTTGGGTCATGAGGGTGGCTAAACTTAGGGGCGGGGCAAGTCGTCTACCTGCTCCGGGTTGCGGTCCAGGCTGATGCCTTCTCGCTTGAAGACCACACCGATGGTACGAAACAGGATGCGGAGGTCAAGTCCTGGAGAATAGGTGGCGATGTACTCCAGGTCGTAGGCGATCCGCTGTGACCATGGCAGTAGATTCCGACCGTTGACCTGGGCCAGTCCGGTAATGCCGGGTTTCATGGCAAAGCGTCCCATTTGGGCAGGCGAGTAGCGAGGCAGATGGGTAGGTAATACCGGGCGCGGCCCGATGAATGACATTTCGCCCCGGATAATATTGATCAACTGAGGCAATTCGTCCAGGCTTCCCAGCCGCAGTACACGCCCGACGGGGGTCACCCGGTTGTGGGCTTCGGGTACCCGTCCGTCCACCAGGAGGGTGTCGGCCTGAGGGACCATCGTTCTGAACTTCCAAATCAAAAAGGGTTTTCCCTGCAGGCCTACCCGTTGTTGGCGAAAGAAAACGGTTCCCCCGTCCTGCATCTTGATCAACAACCCGATGACCAAAAAGACCGGGAGCAGAAGCACAAGCAGGATCAGCGCCAGCAGGCGATCCAGGGTATATTTGAGTGGTACAAACCGGGAGGGCATCCCTTCCTTGGGGGCTAAAGCGATGGTTGAGCAAATATTGGACAGAAGATACGCTCCTTTTGGTCAGAATATATGTTACACATCAGGAAAACCATTCCCTATAGATCAAAATCCTGCCTTGTTGCGTATAAGGGCCTGCGCGAAGCGAAGGCAACGCTTCTTGGTAGTTATTTCATTTACAGTTTTTGCTTTTAAGGCATCGCAGGGAGATATTAGCGAGATTTCTGCGAGACGCCGGCATAAACGTATTGTACAATCCCAACCACTGGGCAGGGTTGCCCCTGCAAACGGCGCAAAATGGAAGCGTACCACAGGTCTTATTCACAAGCCTGTGTCTAAACCTCGAAACCTTCTAACCGCCCCTTTCAAAGAGATATGCGCTTGTCTGGAAACACAAACGGGACTTACCCCCGCGCTTATACGCCCCCGTCGAACAATGGCGTGGATTCCGGAAAAAATGAATTTGTCAATGAGGACAATACCAGCACGGACTTTTCGCTGCGTGAGTTCCTCGACATCATGCTGAAGGGAAAGTGGTCGATTATTTCGAGCTTTTCCATTGTGTTCATCGCCGTTGCGGTGTACACCTTCATGCAGGATCCGGAGTATCAAGCCCACAGTACCTTGATGGTCGATACCAAAAACACACCAAAGACGATGGAGGATTTGGTGATGGGGACGGCCAGCCGCAACGTGTACAACGAGGTAGAAGTACTCAAATCCCGGATGCTGGCCGAGCGGGTGGCCCAACGGATGATTGATCAATACGAGGCTACCGGTGAAGCATTTTCGGTGCTGGGGAACGTCGCCGAAAATCCGCCTACGCTTCGGAGCGTTTCTGAACGGTTGATGGGGCGCTTCAGCGATGTACGTCCGGTCAGTAAGGACGTGGACATGATCCGGGTGACTTCCACCAGTACGGATCCGCAGGAGGCGATGGTTATTGCCAACCTGTACGCAGACGAATACATCGCCAACAACAAGCAGAAAAGCCGGGTGCAGATGCAGGAGTCGAAAGAGTTCTTGCAGGAACGGGCTGATGAACTGCAAACGGACATCACCGAGATTGAAGACCAGATTGAGACCATTCAGGGCGGCGGCGGGGTTTCGCTTCAGGCGGAAGCCTCCCAGCTTCTTCGGCAAATCGGGGACTTGGAAGCCAAGCGGGATGAAGCCTCTGTTCAACTCGAAGCCAACAAAGCTGTACTGGTTGGGCTTCGGGAACGGCTTCAGCAGGCTGAGCCGGGTTTGGTCAAACGTATGACCTCGGGTGTGGAAGGTCGTATTGCCAATCTACAAGAGAAGATCTTCCGGGTCGATAGTGAGATCGAAGATTTCTATGCCAAGGCACCGAGCTTGCGGAATGATCCCTCCAGCAACCCCACCCTGGTCGAAAAACTGGCGCAACGGACTGAGTATCAGAAGCAACTCGATACTTTGGCAAATCAGCTAACCTCGGAAGTGGCCAGCGCGGGTGGGATTGACCCTACCGCAGACGGCAACTTGAATCCGCTGGTGTACTTGTCCCAACTCCGCACCCAGATTGCCGAAAAGGAAATCGAGGTTAAGGCCAATACTTCGGCCTTGAATGCCTACGACCGCCGTCTGGGGCAGTACCGTGCCTTGCTCGGCCGCATTCCGGCCAACACCATTGCTCAGGCCCGGCAAGAACGCCAACTCGAAGCACGTGACCAGATGTACGGCATTCTGACGGAGAACCTGCTCCAGACGACCATCGCCGAAAAATCCGAAATTGGCTATGCCAACATCGTCGACCGTGCGGTAGATCCTAAATCACCCGTTCGGCCCAACGTTGCCCTGAACCTGATTCTGGGCTCCCTCTTTGGTCTCGTGCTCGGCATGTGTCTGGTGTTCCTGCGTAACGCCATGGACAACCGCATCCGCAAGCCGGAAGACATTCGCAAGATCGGTGTCACCGTCCTGGGTGTGGTGCCGGACATGATGAAAGTCGTGAAAGACGACTTCGATGGCCGCGAGCGTATCACCGGCGATGGACGTTCCTACAGCACGAGCCTCATCGCGCTGCTCAACCCACTTTCGCCCATCTCTGAGACCTACCGCCGCCTCCGGACGAACATCCAGTTCAGCCGACTCGACCGCGACGTGCAGGTCATCATGGTGACCAGCTCCGGCCCTGGGGAAGGGAAAACGGTAACCGCCTCCAACCTGGCCATCACGATGGCGCAAGCGGGCCGACCCACCCTCTACATTGATGCCGACTTGCGGCGTCCGACGGGTCACAAAATGCTCGGCTTGCCGCGCGAACCCGGTCTGGTAGAATTGCTCTTTGAAAAATACCCCTTTGACCTTGAAGCTTTCGCTACGGGCATTGACGACCTCTACGCCATTCCGGCCGGGAGTTCGGTGCCCAACCCTGCGGAACTGATGGGGTCCAAGAAGATGAAGGATATGGTCAACCGCCTGCGCGAGGAGTTTGATTACATCATCATCGATACGCCACCCGTGTTGGCTGTAACCGATGCCGTGTTGCTGTCTACTGAATGTGATGCCTCGGTTGTTGTGATCTCGGCCAACGAGACGGACTTCCACTCGCTACAACGTACCGTCGAAGCCCTCCGGGCCGTCGATGCATCACTAGCTGGTACCGTCCTCAACCGGTTCAACGTCAAGCGGGCCTACGGTTACTACGGCTACCGCTACAGCTACGGCTATGGCTACGGCTACGGCTATGGCAAATACGGTTACGATTACTACGGGGATTCGGGGCGCGCACCCAAGAAGGAGGAAACCGGAATCTTGAAGCGATTCTCGAAGTCAAAATCCTGACGTACGGTTCCCCGCTCACGTGTCAACAGCCAACCTGAAATGCCTGCTTACGCAACAGTTCAGGTTGGCTGTTGTTGGTCTGTTACGTTAGACCTTTAACCATTCACCTTGCTTTTACTTTAACAATCACTATGTACAGACTTCTTTGTTTGTTGGCTTTTCTGCTGGGGTTGCACAGCTCGGCAGATGCCCAGAGCCGGAACCCCATTACCGGTGAAACAGATATGGACCGTAGCCGGATGGGGCAGGCTGCCTTCTATCGGTATGTTGAATCGGGCGATGTTGTTGTTGACGTCAATGTATGGGGTACCGTACGTTTCCCAGGGCATTATGAATTGCTTCAGGGTGCCACCCTCAAGGAGGCCATTTCCCTGGCGGGTGGCCCATCAGATAACACCTTTGACCCCACCCGTGTTGACCGTGAGACAACCGTACAATTGGTACGCAACACCCTTCAGGGCCAGGAAACAATCGTCAATGCCGAACTCTCTCAGGTGACGGACCTGGGGGGTATCACGCTCCAGGCCGGGGACGTGATCTTCATTCGAACGGTCGATAGGCAAAAGTTTAACTTGCGAAACTTTGGTATCCCACTGGCCGGGCTTGCCCTGACGGTGGTCAACATTATGATTACACTGTCGCGATAATTCGGGGCAGTAAACAGGATCTACCATGAAGATTGCCATCGTAGGCGCAGGGTATGTAGGGTTGGTATCAGGGACGTGCTTTGCCGAGATGGGCAATGACGTAACCTGTGTCGATATCAATGCGGGCCGCGTGGCCCGCCTTCGTGCAGGTGAATTGCCCATCTATGAACCCGGGTTGCGCGTCTTCTTCGACCGCAACCTGCGTGAGAAACGCCTGAGCTTTACCACTGATCTGGCCGAAGCCGTTCGGAAAAGTGCCATCATTTTTCTGGCATTGCCTACTCCACCGGGCGAAGATGGCTCTGCCGACCTCTCCTACGTGCTCGGCGTAGCGCATGAGATGGCTTCCCTGATTGACAGCTACAAGGTTGTCGTCAACAAAAGTACCGTTCCGGTTGGTACGGCAGACCAAGTGCGGGTAGCCCTCGAAACCAACGGTCTGATTGCCGGCAAACATTTTGATGTGGTCTCCAATCCCGAGTTCTTGCGGGAAGGCGTGGCCGTGGAAGACTTTATGAAGCCGGAACGCGTCGTGATCGGCAGTTCCAGTGAACGCGCTACAGAACTCATGCAGCGGCTCTACAAGCCCTTCGTCCGGAATGGCAACCCCATTCTGGTCATGGACGAGTACTCTGCCGAGATGACCAAGTATGCGGCCAATGCTTTCCTGGCTACCAAGATCACGTTTATGAATGAGGTGGCCAACCTCTGTGAACGTGTCGGCGCCAACGTGGATCACGTACGACGCGGCGTGGGGACCGATACCCGAATCGGCAACAAATTCCTGTATCCCGGCATCGGATTTGGAGGGAGTTGTTTTCCCAAAGATGTACAGGCCCTGTACCGCACGGCCCGGCAAAATGCCTATGATTTCAAGATTCTGGATGCCGTACTTTCGGTCAATGATGACCAGCGCCGCATCCTGATGCCCCGTATCCTGAACTACTTCAACGGCACCCTTGCCGGTCGGCATGTTGCAGTCTGGGGATTGGCCTTTAAGCCCAACACCGACGATGTGCGTGAAGCGCCGTCTCATGTGGTCATTGATGAACTTCTCAATGCCGGTGGGGCCGTAACCGCCTTTGATCCAGAGGCCATGAATACCACCCGGGCCGTGTTGGGAGATCGCATTCGCTATGCGCCCGACGACTATGCCTGTTTGCAAGGTGCTGATGCGCTGGTCATTTGTACGGAATGGCATGAGTTTCGGCGGCCTGATTTTGAGCGCATGAAGCAATACTTGAAACAGCCGGTCATTTTCGACGGGCGGAACCTCTATGATCCGCAAGAAATGGCCCTGCAAGGATTCGACTATTACAGCATCGGTCGTCCGCATTATGCGCCCCTTCCGGTAACGTATACCCCGGTTTCGGCGGCAGAGGTCTCAAAAAACTGAGGCGCTGCCACGCTATTGATTGATCAGCAGCCCAAAAAATTATGAAAGCGCAGCAGGCCGTTTCGGCAGAAGTCCTCCGTGCAGAGCGGGTCGCTTCCATTTCCGTTCGCCCGGACCAGTCTGTGCGGGACGTGATGCGTACCATTGACGAGGCGCCGCAACATGACGCGCCGGTCGGCATTGCCCTGGTCGTCGATGCCGATCATCGCCTGGTTGGCGTGGTCACAGATGGCGATATCCGGAATGCCCTCACCCACGGGCACACGCTGATATCCACAGCGGAAGAGGTCATGACGCGGAACCCGATCACGGTGCCCGCCGGCTTATCGGTAGACGCTACGTTGCAAGAGATGAAGGAGCGCGTTCGGCGCAGTGCGCACATCCGGGACAACAAGGTTAAATACCTTATCCTCACCAATGACCATGGCAGCGCGGTCGATATCATCGACACCCAGTCCCTGCTGGTTCAGGGAGATGTCACCAACCTGACCGTCGGCGTGCTGGGATTGGGTTTTGTGGGTCTGACGCTGGCCGTTTCGCTTTCCGATGTAGGCTATATGGTGCATGGCATCGACATCAATACCCGTATCGCCGAAGGGGTCGAGAAGGGGCAGCCACACTTTCATGAAGTTGGGTTGGACCCCCTATTGAAAAATCACTTGGCCAAAGGCAATTTTCGAGTGCATACCGAAGTGCCCACCGGTATCAACGTGTTTATCGTTGCGGTCGGGACGCCTATCGGGCCGGAAGGACGCCCCAAGCTGGAGAGTGTAGAGGCTGCGGCACGAAGTGTGGGGATGCGTTTGCAACGGGGCAATCTGGTCCTGCTTCGTTCCACCGTGCCGGTCGGTACGACTCGAAACATCGTGCTACCGATTCTGGAAGAAGCCTCAGGTCTGGTTTGTGGGCGAGATTTTCATCTGGCCTTTGCACCGGAGCGCACCGTGGAAGGGGCGGCTCTGGATGAACTGCGTACCCTGCCCCAGATCGTCGGTGGCCTGACCTCGCGCTGTAAGGAAGTGACTTCGCGGTTTTTCGGTCAACTGGCCCCCAATATCGTGCGCGTGGCCAGCCTGGAAGCTGCCGAGATGGCCAAGCTGATTAATAATTCGTTTCGGGACCTGTCGTTTGCCTTCGCCAATGAGTTTGCCATTATCTGCGACCACTGGAATATTGATGCCGTCAATGTGATCCAGGCGGCCAATATGGGCTATCCCCGTAACCGGATTCCCTTGCCCAGCCCCGGCGTTGGCGGGTTTTGCCTGACGAAAGACCCCATCATTTATGCCTGGGCCGGGCGCGACAAAGGCTATGAGCCGCGCTTGCCTATCGATGGCCGCCACATCAACCAGTACATCGTTGAGCGCGTTGCGGACAAGGTCGTTCGCTTTTTCAAACGGTTGGCCCAGCCCACGGAAGGCCGCAAGGTTTTCATCGTCGGGTTTGCCTTCAAGGGGCGCCCCGAAACCTCAGACATCCGGCACTCCACCACACTGGACCTGCTGCCCATGCTTCAGGAGGCTGGTTTTGACCTTTACGGTTATGATCCCGTCGTGCCTGCTAAAGACATCATCACCCAGGACGTGACGTGGCAAGCCCTCGAAGACGGCTTTGCCGAGGCAGATGCCGTGCTGATCATGAACAACCATGCTTCGTACACTAAACTGGACCTGTACGATTTGCTGGAACGCATGAACCGGCCGAGTCTGTTTTTCGATGGATGGCACCTGTTTGGTCGGAACGAAGTAGAGCAAATCGAAGGCATCGCGTATGAAGGACTCAGCGGTGCGTTATAAGGCGTTGCTTCTGGACTGGGACGGGACCCTCATAGAATCCTTGCTCCTCAAAATCAAAAACGCCGGTCGGCTTTTTGCCGCCATCTATGGGGTAGACCCTGCAGACGTTGAGGCTGCCTACCGTCGCCATTCCGGCATTCCCCGCCGTGCCCTCTTCGATAAAATTGCCCTGACGTGTGTAGGGCAGCCGCTTTCTGATGCCGAATTTCCTACGCTAAGTGCGGCCTTCAGCGCAGGCAATGTGGCGCTGATCAAAAAGGAAGGGATACTCCGCAAAGATACCCTGTCTGCCCTTGCTGCCTTGCGGGATAAAGGATGCCGCCTCTTTGTATCGACCTCGGCTGTGCAGGAGGAGATGGAACCCCTGGCCGTGCATTTCGGGGTGTCCACGTTTTGCACGGAATTGCTCGGCTCCCGGCCCGGCTTTTCCAAAGGTCCGGAACATGCCGCTTACATACAGGATGCCTATCATCTATCGGCGGCAGAAGTGGCTTCCGTAGGTGATGACATCAACGATATCAAGCTGGCGCAACGGGCAGGAATTGCTTGCTTCGGCATTACAGGTACGGAAGATCGGGCCCGGCTTGACGACGCTGGTGCTGCCTATGTGATTGACCGTCTCATGGAGGTTGCAGCATATGTCTGAAGATCTGGCTGATCGAATATACGTGGTCATCATGGCCGGTGGGCAGGGCACCCGCCTGTGGCCGCTGAGCCGTCCGCATAAACCAAAGCAGTTTTTACCCCTCCTGGCTGATGGTGCCTCCACATTGCAGCGCACCTGGGCACGCGCATTCCGTTTGGTGCATGACGCGCCGGAGCGTATTCTTGTGGTAGGCAATGCCAAGCATAAAGCCCTGTACAGGACGCAACTGCCGAGCCTAGTGGCCGCCAACCTGCTGCTTGAACCCGAAGGCAAAAACACAGCGCCTTGCAGCACCCTCGCTGCACTACATGTACAGCGGTACCGTCCCGATGCGGTTCTCATTACCCTCTCTGCCGATCATGAGATTCCCGAAGACGGGAAGGGCAGCACCTGGGCACGCGCCATGCGGGCGGCAGCAACGCATGCCGATACACACCGGCGCATCGTCAACATCGGCATGACGCCGCCGGAGCCCCTGGAGACCCGTTATGGCTATATGGTGTGCGGGGCAGCCTATCCGACGATCGAAGGCCAGGCGGTCTATCAGGTTAGGAATTTCGTCGAAAAACCGGACGCGGATCGTTTACAGACACTCATGAATTTCGGGGTCTGTCTGCGAAACATGGGTATGTTTGCCTGGCGGGCTGATGTGTGGCTGGAAGCGGTGCGTATCCATCAACCGGCGCTGCATGCCACGTTCGCGGATTATGCCCCCGCCATAGGGACGCCAGGTGAGCCGGAGGCTTTACGCACGGCCTATGCGGCGTGCACGGCCCTTTCCATTGACCACGGGATTGCACAGCAGACGGATCGCTTGTCTGTGGTGCACGCAGATGTGCAACGGGTTGACGTCGGTGACTTTTCCGCTTTTTCCGACCTGTGGCCGAAGGATGCCGACGGGAATGCCGTCCGAGGGGATTATGTAGCCCTTGACAGCCGGAACAACATTGTCCATGCCGGGGGTCTTGAAATTGCGACCATCGGCTTGGAGGATATGGTTATCATCTCTGACGGCACCACCGTTCTGATTTGCCCCAAAGACCAAACGCAGGCCATCAAAGTGTTGCAGGCCCAGGCAGATTCTCGGCGTTCGGCATGATCGGCCGGGTCATGTGGTGGAGCCTCGTCATCCTAGGCGTGACTACAGGAAGTTGGGCACAATCGGCACTTCCTGGTTTGCCCAATGGCTGGACCTGGGCACCGGTGCCGGCTCTGACGGATGAGTTTGAGGGTACCGCGTTGGATACCACCAAATGGCACGACCACAATCCACACTGGCTAGGGCGGGCACCGGCCTATTTTGCACGGCACAACGTGGCCGTACACGGGGGCCGGTTGCACCTCACGGCCCGGAATGAAACCATCACACGGCTCCCTGAAAAGTACCATACCTTTACCACGGCCTCTGTGAACAGCAAGGTTCGGATCTTGTACGGGTACATCGAGATCCTCGCAAAGCCCATGAACGCCCGCACATCCAGTTCCTTCTGGCTCTATTACAGCGAGCCGGACTGGTGGACCGAGATCGATGTCTTTGAAATCAGCGCGGGCACGAAGGGGCATGAGCAATCGGTGCATATCAACGCGCACGTCTTCCGAACACCGGCATCCGACCGCCACAAAAAATGGCCCCGCCGCTGGGAAGCCCCGTTCCGCCTTGCCGACGGGTTTCATACCTACGCACTGGAATGGGACGCAAACTACCTTAAGTTTTATGTGGACGGCCAATTGGTGCACGGTATGGAGAATCTGCACTGGCATCAGCCACTCTACCTGAACTTTGACAGCGAAACCATGCCCAACTGGTTTGGTTTGCCCGATCTCAAGACGCTGCCCGCCACCTATCAAATCGAATACGTCCGCACCTGGCAGCGGGTACGGACCCACCCTTGAGCAAACCCATGAGCTGGATTCAAACCCTGTCCGCTGCCGAGGCAACGGGTGCATTAAAAACCTTGTATGCTCGCGTAACAGGCCCCGATGGACATATCGATAATATCCTGCGTGTCCACAGTCTGCGGCCTCACACCCTGCGCGGCCACATGGCGTTGTACAAAAACGTACTTCATCATGCCGATAATACCGTCCCCAAATGGATGCTCGAAACGTTGGGAGTCTACGTGAGTCAACTCAACGGGTGTGGGTATTGCGTGGCCCATCATGCTGCCGGATTGCAACGCTTGTTGGGGGATGACAACCGGTTTTGGGCCATACAGACTGCCCTTGAAGCAGAGTCCTGGCGTCTGGTTTTTAATGAACGCGAGCAAGCCTTGCTCAACTACACCAAGAAGTTGACGTTATACCCGGCACAGATGCAGGAGGATGATGTAGAGGCCTTGCGTGGGGTGGGCTTCACCGATGGAGAAATCCTTGAGGTCAACCAGGTAGTGAGCTATTTCTCGTACGCCAACCGGACGGTCCTGGGTTTAGGCGTGACCATCGAAGGGGATGTGTTGGGGCTTTCTCCCGGCAATGCCGCCGACCCGAGCGATTGGCAGCATGGATAGGTAGGCTATTGCTGTGCCCGATACCGCTGGAAGTAGGTATGGGCGGCTGTGGTGTCCCCCTGGAGAATCAGGAGCCGCGCCTTGTTAAACAGCATGACCGGGGCATTGGGGTCTTGCGTCTCGGCCAGGGTCAACAGGCGGTCGGCCTGGGTGAGGTGTTGTTTACGCAATTTCAGGGCGGCCCAGGCATTGAGGTAATCGAGCGAACGGGTGCGCGCCCATCCATAGGCCACAATCGGCTCATTCCAGGCGGCATGGGCCGGGGAGTTTACGGCATACCCGGCGGCTTCTTTCAAGAGGCCCGCATTAAATGGATTCCAGTGAAGCAGGGCTTGATACAGTTGCAGGACCTTCACAGTGTCCTGTGTCTGTTTGGCCCGGGTCAGACCTTCCCTGAGTAAAACAGGAGGAGGGACCGGTTGGGTAGACATGACAACGGCCAGGGAATCATAGACGGAGCGCTGCCGGGTCTGTTGCAGCAAGGTTCGGGTTACGGCTTCGGTCTCGGCTTCCGTGCGGGTTTTGTTAAACGGATAGCCTGCTTCAAGCACGCCGATTTGCAGGGCCGCGAAGATGGCCTCTATGGGATCGGGTTCAGCCGTTGGTAGGGGGGCAGGATGCATCCACGGCCATTTTTGGCCCATCTGTGCATAGAAAGCGGCGGCAATGGCAGCGTGTCCGGCGGCATTCGGGTGCAAGTGATCGTCAAAAAAACCGTTGTCGGCGATGCCGCTTGTACTGTTTGTACGCGCAACAGCAGAGATATCGACCAGGGTGCCGAGACCTGATTCGGCCAGTTGGGTGAGTGTGGCGTTGATGGCTTCAGGTGCACGAAACCGCAGGCCGTCCCATTCTTTCGCTTTTACAAAGGCCGTTTCAGCTTCGGCCAGACGCCCGGCTTCAAAGAGGGCCTGGCCTTCGTCATAGGCGGCCTTGGCTTCGGGCGCATCGCCGAGGGGGGGCTGGTCCTTGAGGTTGGAGGCCGTAAGGCCGAGGAAGACTGGAATATTGGCATGGGCGAAGGTGGTGAGTACGTCGTGCATGTTCACCGCAAACTGGCGTACGCCCAGGTGGTACCGGTCCTGGTTGTAGGCAATAGCCGCATCCCCAACAACGTGCGCCATCATGGTTTGCCGCGGGGCCGCTTCCGGTGGGGAAGCCAGCAGATCTGCGAGGGCGGTGTAGAGGGCAGAATGTTTGAGGCGGAGGGTGAGCCGCTTGAGCCATAATTGTCCGCCGAGGCCGTAGACGTTGCTACCCACGCCGAAGGCCCCGTAGTATTCATTGTGCCCGGCATAGACCACAATGGCATCCGGCTCGGCATTGACGAGGGCGTGCCGGAGGTCCCACAGCGTATAGCTGTTCACGGCAGACATGCCCAGGTTTACGACCTCGATCCTGCGTTCCGGGGCGGCATCCTGAAGCAATGACTGAAGCCCTTCTGAAAAACTGTGGTAGAAATGATAGGGGAATCCCGCTGTACTGGAGCCGCCCAACACAAACACCCGAAAGGTATCCTCGGATTTCTCTACCGTAAACGGATGCAAGGCCACCGCCGGTGCAAACCCTCGGAAGTACCGCGTCACGTATGCCGGGTTCAGTGCCTGGTGCGAAGGCTGGCCGGGAAACGGCACAAACACTGCACGACCTTCTGCCCCCACGCCGGCCACACGTAGCACCCCCTCTGCGGCAAGCAGCAGCACCACCGGGATGAGCAATGTGAGCAGAACGAAGAAAGCCTTTTTCATTGGTGATTGGTAATTGGTGATCACCAATAGTAAGCATGCGCCGGGGGCGATTGCAATGCATCGCTTCCCAAGAGATCATCAAAAATACGCTTGACCATGAAAACCTTTTCATGTACCTTGACATACCTTTTCCCAAGATTTGCATTTCCATTATTGAGACCAACGGCTTTTGGCATGAACGCTTTGCATCGTTTCTCCGTCATCATCCTGACGCTTTGCGTTGGGCATTTTGTTTTTGTCCCTTATGCGCAAGGCCAGGTATGGGAACTGGTCTGGGCTGATGAATTTGATACCGATGGTTTGCCGGACCCGGCCAGGTGGAGCTACGACGTTGGCGGAAACGGCTGGGGCAACCAGGAGCTTCAGTATTATACCGAAAACCGCACCGAGAATGCCCGCGTGGAAAACGGGGTGCTGGTGATTGAAGCCCTCAAGGAAGCCTTCGGCGGCAATCAATACACCTCGGCCCGGCTGGTGACGCGGGAGAAAGGGGACTGGACGTACGGCCGCATCGAAGCACGGGCAAAGCTACCAGCCGGGCGCGGCACCTGGCCCGCCATCTGGATGCTGCCGACCAATGGTACCTATGGCAATGGCGGCTGGCCCGATAACGGAGAGATTGACATTATGGAGCACGTCGGGTTTGACCCCGGCGTTGTCCACGGCACCGTGCATACCGATGCCTATAACCACAGCATCGGGACCCAGCGCGGGGGAAGCCGGCCCGTATCGGATGCGCTTGACGATTTCCATACCTACGCCATCGAATGGTCACCGGTGCAGATCGACTTCTACATTGATGACGTCGTGTATTTTCGGCACTTCAATCAAAATACTGGCTGGACGACCTGGCCGTTCGACCGGCCGTTTCATCTCTTGCTCAACATCGCTATTGGTGGGTCGTGGGGCGGGCAGCAAGGTATTGACGACACCATATTTCCCGCCCGCATGGAGGTTGACTACGTCCGGGTTTACGAAAACACGGCCTTGCCTGAAGTAAGCCTTGATGCACCCGCTACGCTTGATCCCGGCACACCCGTAACCCTCACAGCGGAGGCAACCATCTCGGAAGGCACGATTGAATCGGTCACGTTTTTTCAAAGAGACGGTGTGCTGGGTGTCGATACAGAAGCCCCGTACACCTTGACCATTGATAACGCCGAGCCGGGGTGTTATCAGGTCGGTGTTCAGGCTACGGATGTATTGGGATGGTCCACGGCCACGGAACTCGCCGATTTGAACGTAGGGACCGAGTGCCAACAGGCACCCTATCTGATGGCGGCCCATACGCTGCCGGGGCGGGTAGAAGCGGAATATTTTGACCTGGGCGGTTCCGGTGTGGGATATGTTGATCTCGATGGAGACAACCAGGGCGGGGCCATACGGTCGGATGAAGGCGTCGATATTGAATCGACCTCAGACCAGGGCGGGGGCTACAACATCGGCTGGACGGCAGGCCGGGAATGGCTCCAGTACACGGTAAACGTCCAGCAGGCCAGGGTTTATACCCTGGCGGCCCGCGTGGCCTCACCCTCCGGCGAAGGGCGCTTCGAGGTCTGGTTCGACGGCGAGGACAAAACGGGGGAGGTCAATGTGCCGACCACCGGGGATTGGCAACGCTGGCAGACGGTGTCTGTGGATAGCGTGAACCTGGATGCCGGGCAGCAGGTGATGCGGGTGCGTGTCAAGGACGGCGGGTTTAACCTGAACCACCTGACCTTTATGGCCCAGACGGGCACCAACACAGCGCCAAGGGACCTGCCAGACGGATTCGCCCTTGAAGCCAATTACCCCAACCCGTTTGACCGTGAGACGCGCGTTGGGTTCATCTTGCCGGAGGCGGGTCCCGTGATATTGGAGATATTTGATGGCTATGGCCGCCGGGTGGCCATACTGGTTGATGAACATCGGCCTGCCGGAAAATACCACACGGATTTTGAGGCGGACAGGTTGCCCAGCGGAGTCTATTATTACCGCCTGACTACGCCTGAGACCCAAATGACGCGGCCCCTAATGCTGATGAAATAAGAAGGCCGTGTTCAGGAATGAAGGAAATCCCGGAAAGTGATTGAAAACGTTTTCTTGCGTGCGTATTTTAGACACATTGTCTGTACTTTACATAATTCTCCACCTTATTGCTATCACGAGCGCGCCGTTGTGCGCGTACCACTCAACCCAACCACACACTCCATGAATCTATCAGCCACCATGCGTCTTGCGTTGGCGCTTCTTCTCTTTGTCGGTCTCGGCATGGGAAGTGTGAATGCCCAGGATGCTGAACCGCTCGGCGAAGACTTTATCTTCTTCGTCAACGGGACCAATACCCTCGTGCCCTCCTTTGATGGCACGGTTGTCGATGACCCGACTGATCCGGAAAACAAGGTCATGCAGTTCAACTACGGCAACTGGGCCTTCCAGGCGTTCCGGTTTGACCGGGCCGTCGGTCGGGACCTGACCGCCAACCGGGATGCTGGCGATGTGCTGCACCTCAAACTGCTCGTCGATCCTGCCAACCAGGGTCAGCAAAACGTGACCATCCTGTTCGAGGACAAGACCGACGATAGCGGCGCCAACGATGGCACCGCTGACCTGCCCTTCCGCCTCCAATGGCAAATCCCGGAAGAGATGCGTGACGGCATGTGGCATGAACTCGACATTCCCCTGCCGCCGGCCACCTTCCAGGAACTGGCTGATGCCGAAGCCGCTGACAACCCCGATCCGCTGCTCGTACCGTGGCAATACGGCGGGAGCTGGTCCACCGGTGCCTTCGGTGTGGGCCTCGACGGCATGGGCCCGAACACGGCTGAAAACCCTGACCTGTGGCGGGAATTCGAATGGAGCAATGTCCATGCCATAGGCATCTTCTGGGACAACAACACCGGCGGCGGTTCCATCTGGCTGGATGATGTTTACATCGGCCAGCCCGGCCTGGACCTCTCCGTCGCAGACGGTGCACCCGAAGCTATGTCCGGCGTGACCTTTGGATCCGGTACCGATGCAAACGAAGTTTCATGGGTTCATAACCCCACCTTTGGTGGATACAACGTGTATTTTAGTGATGCACCCATCACCGATGTAACGGCACCAGGTGTACAGCTTTTGCAAGCTGTTTCTTCTTCGGATATTGGAGACGGCAACCTCCTCGTGGAGCACCGTTTCGAGATTCCGCATGCCACGCTTGCACCGCTGGACGCCCACTATGCCGTTACCAGCCTGAGTACCTTCGGTGTGGAAAACCCGGATGTGGCCGTTAGCTCCGGCACCATTTCCAACCCCAACCTGCCGGTTCAACCCTCCATCGTGCAGCTTACCGAAGATGAAGGCAACTTGCTCTTCGATAACCTTTCTGCTGGTACGGTCTCACCTGAAGGGTTCCCCGAAGGTCTGGAGCCGTTCGTCCTGGATTCCAACCACAGCCAGGCCGGTGAAAACCTGCCGCTGCCGGACACGGATGACGACAACTCGGGCACGTTCTGGCTTGGCTACTCCGACCTCAACGAGTTCTGGATGTACGCCGAAGTTCGGGACGATGTGATCGAACTCTCCGGTGAAAACCTCCCGCCGAGCGATGCCTGGCAATTCGACTCCATCGAATTTGGCTTTGGCAACTATGACGTGCGCGACGTTGAAGGCGGTTCCATCATTGGTGGCTCCCCGCACACCGATATGGAGCGTGGCGACTTTGCCGATTACCAGTTCCGCATCTCGGCCCATGCCAACTCGGCGGGCGATGTGACCCAATCGTTTGCCTTCGCAGGCTGGAGCATCGATGCCGCCGTACAGGGTGGTGGTGCCGCCTATGACGTCCTGACGGACAGCGACGGCAACACCATCGGCTGGAAAATGCTTGCGCTGATCCCGCTCGATGCCATCCAGAACATCGATCAGGCCGATGCCGTTCTCGATCCACCTGCTGCTGATGCCGTACGTCTGATTCCGTTTACCATCACGCTCAACGATGCCGATGGTAACACCCGTGAACACCAGATCACGTGGAGCCTCAAAAACAACGTCACGAACCAATGGTGGAACACGCCGGCCCAATGGCCCACCGTGGCAATGGCCGGCCGTGACCTGTTCGTGCCGACGGCTATCGAAACGGTTGATCCTTCGGTCCCCGAAGGGTACACCCTGGAGCAAAATTACCCGAACCCGTTCAACCCCACAACCAACATCCGCTTTGCGCTGACGCAACCGGAAAATGTGCGGCTGACGGTGTTTGACCACCTGGGTCGCCGGGTCGCTACGCTGATCAATGGGGAAGCCCTCTCCGTTGGTACGCACGCGGTGCCGTTCGACGCGACCGGGTTGGCCTCGGGCGCTTACATCTATCGCATCGAAGCCGGTGAGTTTGTACAAACCCGGCAAATGATGCTGCTCAAGTAATCCGCATACATGACCCCGTTGCGTAGGGGGGCAGGGACCCATCCCCCGGTCCCTGCTCCCACTACGTAACTTGATGCGCTACACTTCTTTCGTCGGACTTCTTAAGCCTTGCTGCTCATGATCCGCCATTTGCCTCTTCGGCTCGCTTTCAGTCTTCTCGCTCTGTGTTTTATCACCTCTTCCGCAGCAGCCCTTGGTCCGACCGGCAAAATTGCCGGCCGCGTGATTGATGCCGCGACGGGTGATGCACTCCCCGGCGTGAACGTCATTATTGCCGGTACCACACAAGGTACCACCACCGACCTGGAAGGTTACTACTACATCATCAACGTACAGCCGGGGACCTATGCCGTCCAGGCAACCTTCATTGGCTTCACCCCGGTAACGGTTCAGGATGTAAAGGTTATTCAGGATAAAACCACGACGGTAGACTTTACCCTCGGCGAACAGGTCATCGAAGGCCAGGAGATCGTGGTGACCGCCGAACGGCCCATTGTACAAGTCGACCGCACGACGACCACGGCCGTGGTCGATGAGAAGCAACTCGAAGCCCTGCCTGTAACCAGCGTCAACGAGGCCATCAACCTACAGGCCGGCGTGGTGGACGGGCACTTCCGGGGCGGCCGTACCGGCGAGGTGGCCTACCTCGTCAATGGCGTGCCGATCAACAACGCATTTTCTCAGGAGGCTTCGTTCGAGATTGAACAGAACATGGTCTCCAGCCTCGAAGTCATCTCCGGCGTGTTTAATGCCGAGTACGGCCAGGCCCTTTCCGGCGTGGTCAACATCGTGACGAAGGGGCTGCCGGATAAATGGTCCGGCTCGTTTTTGGGGTACGTGGGGGGCATCGTGAGTAACCGCGAACTGGAATTCCTGACGCGGAACGCCGGACCCGGCTCCAATTTGTCGGCGGCTGATTTTGAATCTGAAACGGTAACCTACACTGAAGCCGCGTCCATCCCCAACCTGACAGACATTCAGGCATCTTTTGGTGGGCCGTTGATGAAGGAGAAACTCGGCCTTCAGGCGTCCATACGTTATCTCGAAGACAAATCCCACTTCATTGCCCGTGACCTGTTTGCGCCGTCAGATTCTTCGCTGGGCCTGAACACAGGGCTCCCGCCCGAAGCGTGGAACATCGAATCGACCGGCTCCGGCGATTTCGTAGCGCGCAACAAGACCCAACGGTTGTCTGTCAATGCTACCATCGGGTACAAGATCAGCTCCACCATCAAGTTTGATTACAACATCTTTACCCAGGGGGGCACCTTTAGTCCCTTCAGCCACAACCGCAAGTATGTGCCGGACGGCATCAACAACGTCGAGTTTTTTAACCAGACACACATCGGAGCCTTGCGGTTTACCTTTGGGTCCAGCGCCTTCGCCAACGTATCGTACAGCTACCTCCGGGATAAAACCGACGTTCGGCTCTACGACAACCCCACCGACCTGCGCTATCAGAGTGCTGACTTTAACAACTTCCAGGGCGCCAATGCCTTCTCGGTAGCCGGTAATGATCTCTTCACCAGCGATCAACTCACGCAGACGCATACCCTCGTTGCCGATTACACCTGGCAGATCAACCGCATTCACCTGTTCAAAACGGGCATCCAGAGCCGCTTGCACAGCCTGGACAACCGCGACTTTGGCATCGAGCGTTCCTTCCGAACCGGCAACCTGCCCCAGCCTTCGCCGGATCAGTTTAACGACAATACCCTGCAAACCAATCCGGTTGAGTTTTCAGCGTATGTGCAGGACAAGATGGAATTTACCGGCCTGATCGTCAACGCCGGGTTGCGGTTGGATTACTTCAATCCTGACTACGAACTCCCTATTGACTGGGCACAGGCCGCGCTCACCGAGATTCCCGACCCGAACAACCCGGCACAGACCATCTCGAACCGGACCGATGCCGACAGTGAAGTCCAACTGAGCCCTCGGATCGGCATTGCCTTCCCGATTTCGTCCACGGGTGTGATGCGGTTCTCCGCTGGGCTGTTCTTCCAGGTGCCGCGGTTTAACCTGTTATACACCAACCCCGAGTACGAAGTTAACCCGGCTTCCAGTTCAAATTCCTTCGGCAATCCCGGCATCAGTCCTGAGCGTACGCTTTCGTTCGAGATCGGCTTGCAGCAGGGCCTTACCGATCAACTGGGGCTGGAACTGACCATCTTCTCGAAAGACATTCGGAACCTGACCGGTCAGGAAATTCTGCGGACCCCCCAGGGGGATTTTGCCATCCGGTGGATCAACCGGGATTACGGCACCATCCGGGGGCTTACGTTCTCGCTGTTCCAGCGGCCCGGCGGTACGGTTTCGTGGACGCTCGACTATACCCTCCAGTTTGCTGAAGGGACCGCTTCGAGTCCCGATGAGGCATTCGGACGGCAACAGGCCGGGCTCGATGCCATTCTCTCGCTGGTTCGGCTGAACTGGGACCGCCGCCACGTGCTCAACAACACGATCACGTTGAACCTGGGCAACGGGTTGGATGTCACGTTTATCAACCAGCTTCAGAGTGGCACGCCGTATACCACGGTGCGCAACTTTATCCGATCCATCGAGCCGAACAATGCGGACCGGCCTCTGCTGTTTGGCTCGGACGTGCGTGCGTATTACCGTCCCCCGTTCCTGGGATCGGACATCGGCCTCTTCTTCCAGGTCGAGAACATCTTTGATGTAGAGCAGGAAGTAAACGTCTACGATGACACGGGCCGTGCCGACGAATCCGTAACGCTGGAGCTGTTCCGGCGCACTGGTGCACAAGTCGGCGGCCTGAATACCCTGGACGAATTTTTCTACCGGCAAGACTTCTTCGGCGCGCCCCGCAAGATCAGCGTTGGCCTTAATTATCGGTTCTAATGCGTTTAAGCAATCCTATGAAAGTAACACGGCTTCTGTTGTGTTTGGTCGGGCTGGGTTTGGTCAGTTCGACGGCATACGCCCAGCGCGAAATCCCCGAAGACCTACGGGGGGATGAGGACCGCATCGCACGGGGCATCCTCGATGGCAACCTCATCGAAACCAACTACCGCAACCACGGTGAACTGGCGCGGTGGAACGATCTACCCTGGGGCATCTGGCCGCGTGGCATCGGTGGGCGGCACATCGACGGCATCGGCATTATCGTGGCCGGGCAGGTACCGGGCCAACGGGTGAACTATCCCGAGTTTTACCCTGGTGCCACGCGGGATACCACCCTCACCCCCATGATCCTCACGTACCGGGATGCGGGCAAACGCCTGGGGCCGAGTGGTGAACTCTGGGGCTGGCTCCCGCTGCCGGGTTTCCACAATGAAAACCGCATCGACCCCATTACCGGGCAACGTACCCCCACGCCGGCCCTGAGCGACGACCCCACCTCGTGGCCCGACTTCTGGCCGGACCGGCTCATGAATCCCGATGATCCCGGCTGGCCGGGGCAATGGAACGGGTTCTTCGGACGCGGCGTGTTCAATGCCGATCTGGAGAGTTTCTATGTGATGGATGACCTCTCCGATATGGAGTATGGCTTCGACCCGAACACGGAGCGGCCCAACAGTGAGTTCGGCGTATACATGGCCAATCCCAACGACCCAACCATTGGGGGGATGGGCCTGCAAAATCAGGTCCGCATCTTCCAGTGGGCCAACGTGCTGGCCGAAGACGTTATGTTCATTCTCTACCGCGTGACCAACATCGGCGGGTGGGACCATCAGGCGCTCTATTTTGCCCAGATTATGGACTACGGCCTCGGCAACGAAGAAGGGGATGAAAATGCCGCCTTTGACCCGCAGCAGGACGTGGCCTACGGCTGGGACCAAGACGGCATCGGGACCCGGCAATCAGGTGGGGAATATGACCTCGGCTACACCGGCTTTGCCTTCCTCGAAAGTCCGGCCCGCTCGTTCGATGGGCTGGACAATGACGAAGACGGCATCACCGACGAATCCCGCTTTTCCGGGCCGGGCACCCTCGTTGAGGGCGAATCCCAGATCCTCTCGACGGCATCCGGAACGTACGATATCGTCAACTTCGAACTCTTTAACGGCCCCCTGGCCGACCGTCCCGCTGTGCAGGCCGGCCGCTGGTGGACAGGGGATGAAAACCTCGATTGGGTCGGTTTCAGCGATGACAACAACAACGGCCGGTGGGATGATGGCGAACCCGTCAACAACGATGTCGGCCGCGATGGGCTCGGCCCCTTCGACTTTGGCTACCCCGGCCCCGATGACGGCGAGGTGGACGGCATACCCACGCTGGGCGAACCCAACTTCGATGAACTCGATGTAGACGAATCGGATCAGGTAGGTCTCACCGGGTTTGACCTCAATACGCGGCCTTTCTATGAAAGCGGAGACAACCTCCGCGAAGATGCCTGGCTGTGGGGCCGCATCGCGCTGGCCCAGTTTCCCCTCGGCACCAAACCCGATGCCCAGGAAGCTGACATTGAGCCGTTCCTGTTGTTTACCTCCGGGCCTGTCACGTTGCCGCCAGGAACCTCAGACTTTTTCTCGACGGCCTGGGTATTCGGTGATGACGAGCAGGACTTCTTCAAAAACCGTCGCACGGTCCAGAACATCTTTAATGCGGACTACAGCTTTGCCCAGCCACCCTTCCTGCCCAAACTCACGGCGGTGCCGGGAGACGGGCGTGTGGTGCTGAGTTGGGATACGACCGCTGTAGCGAGCTTTGACCGCTTTACCCAGGAATTCGATTTCGAAGGGTTCAAACTCTACAAGGGCACCGATCCCTTGCTGACCGATGCCCGGCTCATCACAGACATCAACGGTTCCCCCACGTTTTACCGCCCCATTGCCCAATGGGACCTCAAGGACGGCATTAAGGGTTCCGTCTCAGTCCTCGGTGGAGAAGCCGTCTACAACCTCGGAGATGATACCGGTCTTCAGTTCTCCTATGTAGATGAGGAGGTGACCAACGGCATTACCTACTACTATGCCCTGGTTGCATATGATCGGGGTTTCAGGGACCCGAACAATCCTGCCAAGGACCCCATTGATCCGCAGGAGAACATCTTTAATGTGAGTGTGACGCAGGCCGGTCAGGTGTCAGGGGTATCCCCCAATGCGGCCGTCGTTACGCCCCGGTCTCAGCCGGTGGGTTATGTGGAAGGTGGTGCAAACGAGGACCTGAGCCGCGTGACGGGTGGCATTGGCTCCGGCTCGGCGCATGTTCAGTTGTTGCTCGAACCGGAAGCAAATTTCGATGCCGTGTACCGCTTAAACTTCTTCAGCGACCCGGTGAGCGAGGTGTCTGATCTGTACGAGACCACACGGTATGAACTCGTCAATGCCACTACGGGTGAAACGCTCATCAACCCGACCACGCTTGTGGATGTGACCCCACCGGCGGAAGGGTTCACGGTTGAGATCAACAATGTGACCACCGTCGGCATCATTGAAAACCAGACCGGCTACGTTGCAAACCTGGGTTCGCCCAACGAGGTGGTCAGTCCGGACCCGACCACCCTGGACGGCTACCAGACCAACTGGGTCGCCAATATTCGGGAAGATACCACGGGTGCATTCTTCCAGTCGCCCTTTGATTATGAGTTGCGCTGGGTCTCTCCTGATGATTCGCTCTACAATCCGCCGCGCGTCTTTGGCTTCTTGCGGGAGGCGATTCCGGTCTTTGCGGTAAACACCACGACCAACGAACTCGTGGATCTGCTGATTTCGGATCGGAATGACAATGGTACCTTCGATGCCGGGGATGATCTGATTCTCAACGAGCGTCCGGGAGGGTCAGGGACGCGGCGCTTCCGTTACCGGATCCGTTTCCTTGCACCGGAAGGCAATTCGGTGCCTCCCGGTCCCGGTAGTGTGCTGCGCATCCGTGTGACGCGGCCGTTTGCCACCGGCGATTTCTTCCAGTTCACGCTGCGCCGTTCGGCCATTGACGAAGACCAGGCCCGGAATGAACTGGACCGCATTGCCGTTGTGCCGAACCCGTATGTGGGGACTTCGGCCTTTGAGCCGCGCTCGCAGATTGAAGGCCGTGGCGAACGGCGTGTACAGTTTATCCACCTGCCCCCCCGGTGCACCATCAAGATCTTTAACATTCGGGGTGAACTCGTTCAGACCCTCCAGCACGATGCGTCTACATCAGACGGGACCGAGTGGTGGGACCTCCGGACCTCGGACCAGCAGGATGTGGCGTACGGGGTATACATCTTTCACGTCGAGGCCCCCGGCATCGGCGAGCACGTGGGCAAATTTGCCCTCATCAAGTGACCAGGCATGAAGATGATGATGACTTCACGGATCGGGATGCTCCTCCTCGCGGTGGGCCTGCTCAGCGCAGATGCGTTTGCACAGAGCCGGACCGGTACAACGGCGGCTACCTTTCTCACGTTGGGTACAGGGGCGAAGGGGCAGTCGTTAGGACATGCCTATACGGCCCTTGCGCGGGGCGGTGATGCCCTGTTTTGGAACCCTGCCGGGGCAGCCATTCCCTACGAAGGGAGCCGTGGCTCGGTGGTGCTGAGCCACCATGAATGGCTCGCCGATATCAACTACAACGCGGCCGGTGTGGTGGTCCCCGTGATGGGTTCCGCTGTGGTGGGCCTGAGTGTAGCTTCCCTGGATTACGGGGACATGGATGTACGGACCGTCACCTTCCCGGAAGGTACCGGCGAGACCTTCTCGTCCTCTGACCTGAGCCTGGGCCTGACCTACGCCCAACCGCTGACCCCCTCGTTTTATTTCGGTGGCTCGGTAAAATACATCCGCCAGCAAATTCGGGACATGTCTGCCAATGCCGTGGCGTTCGACTTCGGGTTCGTCTTGCAAACGCAGTATTTCCGGGGTGTCCAACTGGCGGCCTCGATTCAGAACTTCGGCGGCAAAATGCAGATGGGTGGGGTTAACGGCCAGGTCTTCGTTGACATCGACGACGGCAACAGCGGCAACAACCCCAACATCCCGGCCCGGATCGAGATGGATTCCTGGGATTTGCCCCTGTTCTTTAAGTTCGGCATTGCCGTGCCGGTTTACGAAGCCAATGGTCTCCGCCTGATGGCCGTGGCTGATGCCAACCAGAGCAATGACAACAACCTCAACGGCGATGTGGGCGGTGAGATGCACTACGGCAACCGGACATTCAACCTGAGCCTGCGCGCCGGATACAAAGACCTCGCCCTGGATAACGTCGATAGCCACTTCACCTTTGGTGGCGGGTTGGACCTGCGCGTGACCGGCGTTCGGTTCGGCTTTGATTATGCCTATACCCCGTTTGAACTCCTCGGTGATACGCAGATGATCGACTTCCGGGTGTATTTTTGAGGCGAACCCGCTCCCTGATCATGGCTGCGCTGCACAAATGGCTGATCCCCGGCTTGCTCCTGTTTGCGGTATTTGCCTGCCGCCCCGAACCAGCCGGTTCTGATGATGAACGGAAGAAGGCCATTACCACGGTCGATGGCTACACCATTTCCGTACGGGATTTTGAAGCCTCTTATGTCAACTTCCTGATCCGTACCGGCCAAAACGACACCCCCACGAACCGCTATCTCCACCTGGCCGGCATGACCGATGCCGCCCTCCTGGCCGATGAAGCCGACCGCCGGGGCTACGGCACCGATCCCCAGTTTCAGGAAAGCCTGGAACGTACGCGTCGGCAAGCCATCGGAGGGCGCTTTTTCGAGACCGCCTTTCTGGAGACTTTGCCCCCACTGGAAGATGCCGAGATCCGCAACGCCTATCTCCGTTCGAAGCAGCAGGTGGTGGTCCGGCATCTGTTTTACCGAAACCCGGTCGATGCCGATAGCGCCTATGCCCGGCTCGAAGCCGGTCGGTCCTTCCTCGAAGAAGCCGTTGATTGTTACAACCTGACCGCGATTGATTCCACCGCCGGGTACCTGGGGCCGATCCGCTATTTTCAGGTGGATGATGCCTTCGCCGAGGCTGCGTTTGCGCTCGATGTGGGGGAATATTCCAAACCGGTACGTTCGCGGTTCGGGTTTCATATCATTCGGGCGGAAGAGAAATACGCCCCCACGATCCTGGCCGAATCCGAATTTCAGACCCGGCGTGAGGGGATGAAGACCCAGTTGGCGTTGCGTACCCGTCGGCTGGAAGGAGATCGTTTTGTACGCGGATTTATGGAAGGGTTGGAAGTACAGGTTGATGCAGACGGCATCCGCATGCTGGCCCAGACCATTCAGGACATTACCTATGAAGCCAATCCGACCCGGACTGAAGTAAAACTGAACGCGGAAGAAGTCCGTGAACTGCGTGCTACGTTGCAGCCGGATACGCCGCTGGCGACCTACACCCTCAACGGTGAGCCCCTCACCTTCACGGCTGCTGACTATTTCCTGTGGCTCCCGGAGTTGCCCTTTGCCGAAGCCCGTGGGCGTACAGCAGCCTCGGTCGGCCGCGCGTTGCGCAACGAAGCGCTCTACCGTGCCGGGCAGGCCCGAGGGCTGGATACAGACCCACAAGTCCTCGCCGACATGGACCGGGGCCGTCGGTGGGAGTTGACTGTGCGCCTGCGTGACAGTTTACACACCATGCCGCCCGAAGCCATTCCGGAGCCTTATCTCCGCTCGGCTTTTGCCAAAAGCCCCCTGGCCCGCCAGCAATCCTGGACCGCCGATTTCTGGACGATCACGTTCGATACCCAGGCCGATGCGGAAACGGCACAGGCAAAGCTCACCCAGGACCCGGCACAGGCGGCGGCCTATCCAAATTTCTCGCGCTACACGGCCCAGGACTTACAGGTTGTGCCGGAATGGTCCGGGACGGTCCGCCAGGCCCCAATGCAGCGTGTCAACCTTGCCCGTCAGGCTTCGGATACGTGGGCGCTGGTGTATGTGGAACAACGCACAGTAGAAACGCCGCCGTTTGAAGCCCTACGAGACACCCTCGCAGAGGCCCTTGCCCCGCGTTATACTGAATTTCAGTTGTTACAACGCCTGTACGATCAGGCCGCTGTGGCCACAGATACCTTGCTCTTTGAACAAATTATGCGGCTGAATGACGAATAAGGCCAGTGTTTGTCTGATGCCGTCTTATACCTGTGCTTGTAATGGGACGGCCACGTCGCCGGGCCGGATACCGGCCCAATGCTCCTCGCCGTGACATAAAAGGATGTCTCAGCAATTTCTTCCATGTCATCGCGAACTCTTGCGTAGCAAGGGTGTGGCGATCCCATTTCGAGCACCTGCACTTGGGGATGAACACGTCGCAAGCGTGGTGCTCTTCGCCATGATATAATGGGCGTATGCGTTTAGCGCCGCTGTTGCACTCGTCGGCGAAACGCTTGAACCGCTGGGTTGCCCTTGCCGTGCCGAAATGCGTGTTGCAGCGCGGCGTTGGCTTTGGCGTTTTGCCCGGTGCGCACGTAGAGCAGGCCCAGGTTGAGCCAGGCATCGGCATGGGCTGAATCGGTACGCAAGACGCGATTGAAGCGGACCTGGGCTTCCGTGTATTGCCCCATCTGCGCCAAGAGCGTGGCGATGTTGGTTTGCAACGTCAGATTCTGGGGGCGCAGGCTCTGGGCAATGTGATAAGCTGCCAGCGCTTCTTCCAGCCGACCCGAGCGGCGCAGGGCATCGGCATGGTCAAGCTGGACCTGAAAGTTCTCCGGGTTGGTCTTGGCGACCCGTCCGGCACGGTCTACGTCGCTCTGTTCGGCCCGGAGGGTGTTGGCCTGGGTGAGCAGGGCGGTAGCTTCTTCGGTTTGTCCCAGTTTTTGAAGGGCCTGCCCGAGGTTAAACGCAGCCTGGTAATTCCAGGGTTGCGCAGCCAGCACGGTGCGGAGAGGCCCAAGAGCCGAAGCGTGGTCGCCAGTGCGATGCCGCAACGCCCCCACTTTGTACCGGTACGCAAAATTCGTGGTGTCCAGCGCGAACGCTTGTTCAGCATGGGACAGGGCGGTTTGAAGATTGGCTTCGCGGTCGTGCCAGTCGGCGAGGCTGGCGTGTGCCGGGGCATAGGTGGGGTCAGCGGTGAGGGCTTTGGTGTAGGCTTCGCGGGCTTCCTCGGCATTGCCGAGGGCTTCGTGGGTACCGCCCAGGCCGTGCCACGGGTTCGGATCGTTGCGTCGTTCGGCCTCTTGCATGTACAGGGCCACGGCATCCCGGTAGCGGCGTTGCTGAAACGCCACATTGCCCAGGTTGTGGGCCAGGCCGGGGTAGTCGGGCTGGAACTGCCGGGCTTTGAGGTAAGCCGCCTGGGCCTCGTCGTATCGTCTGAGGGCAAAGTAGAGCCGCCCCCGGATGAAATGACCTTCAGATGCAAAGGGAGCAAGGGCCACGATGCTGTCGGCCAGCGCCAACCCCTGTATATAAGCCTGTTGCTTCAGTGCCCGTTGGGCCTGCTGTATGTACTGTACCGCTGCCGAAGGCAAGGCCGGGCGTTGCGGCTCCGCAGGTTCGGAACCGCACGCGGCCAGCACCAGGACGAGGGCTGCAATCGCGAGGGTATGTCGGTTTGATGCAGGCATGATGTTCAGCCGCAAAGTACTAAAACGAAACCTCATTTTTTATTGTTTGTAGTGATCATCTGTAGTGAGCACGACAAATGTGATGCAAATAAAATGTTTGTAATGAAACGAAAATCGCCCCTGATCTACATCCTTGTTTTTATGTCGGTGTCTCCCCTTGTTGCCCAGGATCTACCGCTTTACAAAGACCCGGCTCAATCCATTGATGCACGGACCGACGATCTGTTGGCCCGCATGACATTGGAAGAGAAGGTCGCACAAATGATGTGCTTGTGGAACAGCAAGCCGGACATCATGGACGCGAATCGGCAATTTGATGCAGCGAAAGCATCCGCGTTATTGCCGGACGGCATCGGCTGCATCACGCGCCCTTCGGACAATACGGGGTTTGAGCCTGAACCCGGTGTAGACCTGTACCGGGGCGCGCGAGAAACAGCCGAACTGGTCAATGCCATTCAGAAGTGGGCCATTGAGGAAACCCGCCTCGGGATTCCGGTCCTGATGCACGAGGAAGGGTTGCACGGTCTGCAATCCAAAGGAGCCACCCATTTTCCACAGGCCATAGCCCTGGCCGGTACCTGGGACCTGGACCTCATCGAAAAAATCTACACCATCGTCGCCCGAGAAATCCGTGTGCGGGGTGCCCATCACGTACTCTCACCGGTTGTGGATGTAGCGCGGGATGCCCGATGGGGGCGTTACGAAGAAACCTATGGCGAAGACCCGTACCTCGTCAGTCGGGTTGGTGTGGCGGCGGTTCATGGGTTCCAGGGCCGGACGATGCCACTGGCCGAGGACCGCGTGTTGGCGACGCTCAAACACATGACCGGCCACGGGCAACCGGAAAGCGGGACCAACGTTGGGCCGGCGCAAATCTCCGAACGAACCCTGCGCGAAATGTTTTTCCCACCCTTTGAAGCCGCTATCAAGGAGGCCAATGCTGCCAGTGTAATGGCCTCCTACAATGAAATCGACGGCATTCCTTCCCACGCCAACACCTGGCTCCTGGGGGATATACTGCGTGGAGAATGGGGGTTTGATGGGTTTGTAGTGGCCGACTATTACGCCATCCCCGAACTGATGGGCCGCCATCATGTGGCTGCCGATAAAGCTGAAGCTGCCCTGTTGGCCGTAGAAGCCGGTGTAGACATTGAACTTCCCGAATGGGATGTGTACCGGCTCATTCCTGAATTGATTGCCGAGGGACGGATGGATGAAGCCCTGGTGGATCAAGCCGTACGGCGGCTGCTCCGTGCGAAATTTATGGCCGGGATGTTTGAACACCCCTACGCCGACCCCGATGCCGCCGAGGCCATCACCAGCAATGACGAAGCCCGCGCCCTGGCGCTGGAAGCGGCTCGGAAAGCCATCACGTTGCTCAAGAATGAAAACAACCTACTCCCGCTGAACAAGGCCGACCTGAGCCGCATCGCGGTCGTCGGGCCGAACGCCGCTGAAGCCATGCTGGGCGGATACAGCTACGAACCCAAACATGCAGTCAGCGTTCTGGATGGCATCCGGGCGTATGTGGGAGATGCCATTGAGGTGGCCTATGCCGAGGGCGTCCGGCTGACGGAAAGCCGCAACTGGTGGGCCGATGAAGTCCAATTTGTTGATCCCGAGGAAAATCGCAAACGCATCGCCGAGGCGATAGAAACCGTGCAAGGGGCCGATGTTGCGGTGCTCGTCATCGGAGACAATGAGCAGACGAGCCGCGAAGCCTGGGCCGAAAGCCATCCCGGCGACCGCGCCAGTCTCAACCTGATGGCCCAGCAAGATGAACTCGTGGAAGCGGTCCTGAAAACCGGCGTGCCCACCATCGTCCTGATGTTACATGGTCGGCCATTGGCCATCAACGCCGTCGCCGAAACGGTCCCAGCCATTCTGGATGGTTGGTACCTCGGACAGGAGGGCGGCACAGCCGTTGCCGAAGCCCTCTTTGGTGAGGTCAACCCCGGCGGCAAGCTACCCACGACGATTCCGCGTAGCGTGGGCCAACTCCCCATGTTCTACAATCATAAGCCGACGGCTCGCCGGGTGTATCTGGTGGAGGAAACCTCACCGCTTTATCCATTCGGCTATGGCCTGTCCTACACCACTTTCGCCTTCGAGAACCTGCGTCTGAGCCAGGACACGATTGCCACGGATGGTTCCGTAGATGTACGGGTAGATGTGGTGAATACCGGCGAACGGGCGGGGGATGAGGTCGCCCAACTGTATATTCGCGACGACGTGAGTTCGGTGACGCGGCCGGTGAAAGAACTTAAAGGATTTCAGCGGATCACGCTCGAACCTGGGGCGCGTCAAACCGTGACGCTCACCCTTACACCGGATCACCTGGCGTTCTTCAACCGTGCGATGGAACGGGTGGTCGAGACGGGGACGTTCAGCATTATGGTCGGCCCCAATTCAGTTGATGTACAAACTGTAACCCTGGCTGTGAAGTGATCAGGATGTGTAGAGTCCTTATACGTTGGTTAGCCGTTGCCGTACTGCTCGGGGTGTACCTCCCGGCGCAGGGGCAAACCGTGGTGCCACGCCACAACTACGGGGCCTTGCTGGAACCGGACGATGTGTTGATGCACGGGGCCGGGCAAAGCGTCGAGGATTTCAACGACTACTGGAACGCGATGCCAGCGGACCAAAAGCCTGTGGTGTACATGCACTACATCGGGCTGTCCAACCTGCGCGCAGACTGGGCCGACGACCTCAAGGCCACTCTCCGCACCTATCCCGATCACTTCGTTTTGCCCCAGATCGGCCTGTCGATGACGCGGGACGGTAATCCGAACGCCCACTACGAACACCTGGTCGCCGAGGGCGTGTACGATGATCGCATCGCCGACCTCATCGAGGGTTTTCGCCGCCTGGCAACACCGGCCTATCTACGGATTGGCTATGAGTTTAACGGGCGGGTGTGGAACGGCTATGAGCCGGAGACCTACAAGGCCGCCTTCATCCGCATCACCGAAAAACTCCGCGCAGCCGATCTGGAAGTTGCCACCGTCTGGTGCGGGGCAATGGACGGCGACCACGACTTCTTTGCCTTCTACCCGGGCGATGAATACGTTGACTGGTTCGGCCTGGACCTGTTTGACTTCAATCATTTCAGCCACCCGGATGCCCATGCTTTTCTTGACAGCGCCCATGTGCATCAGAAGCCGGTGATGATTGGGGAGACCACGCCGCGCCGGGTAGGGGTGCGGGATGGGGAAGCCGATTGGATTCGGTGGTTTGTCCCGTTTTTTGAGTATATGCACACCCGGCCCGAGGTCAAGCAGTTCGGGTACATCAACTGGAACTGGCCGGTTTGGTCGACGCGGCTGGGCATCAACTGGGCCGATTGGGGAGATGCCCGGTTACAAGTCAACGAAGAGGTGCTTTCGCGGTACGTCGAGGCCACATCGGCCCCTGAGTACCTGCATGCCACGGATGAATTCACCTTCCGTCAACGCCTCGGCTACGATGATATCACCCCGCCTCCGGCCCCCTCAGACATCAGGCGGACGGGCAGTGATCGATCGGCTGCGTTCGCGTGGAATGCCGTTTTTGACCCCTCCGGCCTCGCACGGTACCTCATTTACAAGGATGACGTCCTGGTAGACTATACCTTAAACACGGCGTTTTTCGATGCCGATATCCCCGTCGGGACCACCACCTACCAGGTGCAGGCCATCGACCGAGCCGGTAATGCGGGACCCCACTCTGAGCCGCTAACCGTCGAAATCCTGCAACTGGAACGGATTCGGAATGGGAATTTTGAGAAAGGGTTCAACCACTGGCGCTTCGACGTTTTCAATAACCTGAACCGGGCCAACTTTACAACGGAGTTCGATTCCCTGCTTACCGCGACTACGGCGGGCCGCGTCGATGTGCAACGCAGCACCAACACCGACTGGCACGTTCAGTTACGCCAGTTCATCCCGTTTAAGTCGGGCAATACCTATCGGATTGTGTTCCAGGCACGGGCCAGCAAAGCCGTCACCCTGCCGGTTATATTTCAGCAATCCACCGACCCGTTTAGCATCTACCACCGTCGAGATATGCGGGTGGGGACGAATGCCAAGACCTTTGGGTTTGAATTTATGGCCGATACCACCGATGCTATCGCGTTTAGCTTTTTCCTGGGCGATATTGGCACGGCCAGTATCTGGTTCGATGATGTGTCTGTCGTAGAACTGGACCCCAGTATTGTGTCTACCGAGGCCACCCTGGTCCCACCCAATTTTGATCTCACCGTCTACCCCAACCCGGCCACAACCCAAAGCACGGTGGCCTACAGCCTCAAGGCTCCCGGCCACGTGCACCTGGAAGCCTACGATGTGCTCGGCCGCCGCGTTCGGGTCTTGCACGAGGGGGTGCAGCCCGCAGGCCGCCACCGGATTCCCGTCACCTTCGACGGCCTCGCTGGGGGCTTGTATCTGGTTCGCATACAAACTGCAAACGGCCACATCGGTAGCCTGCCGGTTGCCGTGGTGGAGTAATCAAATATTTCGTAATGCGTATTGCATAAGGGCGACCTCACACATGTGAGCGAATTCCCATACGCATTACGCACTACGTAACATGACATCCATATGAAACGCTATATACCGATCCTCCTCCTGGTTGTCTTCTGCGCAGCGCTTCCAGCACAGGCCCAACTCACGCCGCAGGTGGCGATTGGGGATATGGGCCGGGGCATCAACATGGGCAATACGCTGGAGCCGCCACAGGAAGGCGGGTGGAACAACGGCCCCGCCGAAGAACACTATTTCGACGATTATAAAGCCGCAGGTTTTGGCACCGTTCGCATTCCTGTTCGCTGGGACGAACACACAGGCCGGAACACGCCGTTCGCTGTGGATGCCGCCTGGATGGATCGCGTGGAGCAGGTCGTAGACTGGGCGCTGGCTCGGGATCTGTACGTGGTACTGAATGCCCACCACGAGGATTGGCTGAAACAGGACTACGCCAATGACACCCTGCGTATCCGGTTCGACCGCATCTGGACGCAGATCGCCGAACGGTTCAAGGACAAGTCCGAAAAGCTGTTCTTTGAAATCATCAACGAGCCGAAAGGCATGACGCGCGAGGAAGTGGACGACCTCAACGTGCGTATCCTGTCCATCATTCGGGTCAACAACCCGACCCGCATTGTGATTTATTCCGGTGCGGAATGGAGTGCCGCCAATGACCTCATGACGGCAGCCATACCGAATGACCCCTACCTGATGGGCTACTTCCATGCCTACAACCCGTGGAATTTTGCCGGGTTGGGCGAAGGCACCTGGGGCACGGAGCAGCAACGCGCCGAGGTAAGTGACATGTTTCAGGAGGTCGCCGATTGGTCGGCAGACACCGGCATTCCGGTCAACATCAGCGAGTTTGGGGCCGTTCGGGAAACGGATTACAACTCGCGCATGGCTTTCTATGCCCTCTACGTGGAAGAATCCATCAAACACAACATTGCCTTTCAGGTGTGGGACGACGGCGGGATGTTTCAGGTCTACCAGCGGGACACCCGCGGATGGAACGACGAAAAAGACACCCTGCTTAACACCTACCTCGATAGCCCCACGCATATGACGGCCTCCGTGGTTGGAGATACCCTGGTAACCCTGGCGTGGGAGAACCGCACCACACAAAACGCCCGGATCATCGTCGAGCGCCGCCAGCAAGGGACCGATGCCTTTACCCCCATCGCCGAACTGCCAAAGGATGCCACCACCTATGCCGATACCACGGCCGAAGGCGGGTTCTGGTATCAGTACCGTGTGGTCTCGGAATTCGGGCGCGGCGGAGATCGGTACGGGTACCCGGTGCAAGTGTTTGCTCCACCAACGGAACGGACTAATTTTCTGGGCGCACCCTTCATTATTCCCGGCACCATCGAAGCCGAAGATTTTGACGAAGGCGGCGAGGGCCTGACGTATCATGACACTGATCCCAACAACATTCCCGGCGTCTACCGCCCCAACGTTGGCGTGGACATCGAGCCCCGGGACGATGGGGGATATCAGGTGGCCTACATCGAATCCGGGGAATGGCTCGAATACACCATCGACGTGCAGGAGGCCGGGGCATACGGCATCACCACCTACCTTGCCTCATTGGAGGGCGGAGGGCGGTTTCGGTACCGGATCGGGCGGAACCGATCTCCCATCCTGGTGCCACCGAGTACGGGCAGTTGGCAAACCCTCACGACGGTAAATACCACGATGGACCTTGAAGCCGGGGAACAGGTTCTACGCCTCGAATTACTCACGGCCCGGCCTTTCAACGTGGACAAGTTTACGTTTGAGCTGCTGAGCCCCACGGCCAACGCGCCGGGTGAAGTGCCGGAGGACGCATTCGCTGTTTATCCCAACCCGGCCCAGGAGGTCATCCAGGTGGCGTTCGATCATACGGCCCTCGACCGCAGCCTGGACATTTTCAACATGCTCGGTCAGCGGGTGCGTACCGAGGTGTTATCGGCGCGGAACCAGCGGATGTCTGTGGACGGGTTGCCGGCTGGTCTTTACCTGCTGCGCTTCATGGCCGATGACCAGGTGGTGGCGCAGGGCTATCTCGTTAAACAATAACCCAAAGACATTGTACGGCCTATGCGTGTGCTCTCATTTATTTTTGTGATGCTGTTTCTGGTGGAGGGTGGCGAGGCCGCGCACCGGGCTTCGGCTGAACCCGCCCACGGCTTCAAAGCCCTGGTCTTCTCCAAAACCGCCGGCTTCCGGCACGATTCTATCGCGTCCGGTATCCTTGCCATTCGGCAGTTAGGTACCGAGCACGATTTTGAGGTTGAGGCCACGGAAGATGCCAGCGTGTTCACGGAAGCCAACCTGATGGACTACGGCGTGGTCATTTTCCTGAACACCACGGGTAATGTGCTCAACGCCGATCAACAAGCGGCCTTTGAGGCCTACATCCGGTCGGGCGGGGGCTTTGTGGGTATCCACGCGGCCGCAGATACCGAATACGATTGGCCGTTCTACGGTGGGTTGGTCGGAGCCTACTTCGAAAGCCATCCTACGGGTACGCCGACGGCTACCGTGAACGTCGTCGACCGCGTCCACCCGTCCACGGCCTTGTTGCCCGGGAGGTGGCAACGTACCGACGAGTGGTACAACTTCCAGCGCAACCCACGGGGTGACGTACACGTGCTGGCCACCCTCGATGAAGGGACCTACAGGGGCGGTACGATGGGGGCCGATCATCCGATTGCCTGGTGTCACGTCTATGAAGGCGGGCGCAGTTGGTACACGGCAGGCGGGCACACCAGCGCCGCCTATGCCGAGCCCCTCTACCGGCAACACCTGTTGTTCGGGATCGAATACGCCGCCGGAGAGGCCACGGGCCAGTGTGGGGCGACCGTTTGGGGCAACTACGACAAAGTCACCCTCGACGACAACACGCAAAACCCGACGGCGCTGGACATCGCACCGGACGGCCGTATCTTCTTCATCGAACGGGCCGGGGCACTGCGCATTTACGAACCCGAAACCGGCACCACGACCACAGCCGGTACCTTGCCGGTGATCACCACCAACGAAGACGGCCTCGTCGGCATCGCCCTCGATCCGGATTTTGCAAACAACAACTGGATATACCTCTTTTACTCGCCATCGACCGGCGGGTCCGTACAGCACATCTCGCGGTTTACCATGAGCGGTAATACCCTCGACCGGAGCTCCGAAGTCGTTATCCTGGAGATTCCGGTGCAGCGAGTACAGTGCTGCCACACGGGCGGTGCCCTGCAATTCGATACCGAAGGGAATCTGTTTATCGCCGTCGGAGACAACACCAACCCGTTTGAGTCGGGCGGTTTTACGCCCATCGACGAACGGCCGGGGCGGAGTCCATGGGATGCCCAAAAATCCGCCGGCAACACCCACGACTTGCGCGGCAAAATCCTCCGCATTACGCCGCAGCCGGACGGGACCTACACCATCCCTGAAGGCAACCTGTTTACCGATCCCCAGCAGGGACTGCCGGAGGTGTATGTGATGGGGGTGCGAAACCCGTTTCGGATTTCGCTGGATACCGAACGGGGGTGGTTGTACTGGGGGGATGTGGGGCCGGACGCATCAGGCAATGCGTCCAACCGTGGACCGCGCGGCTACGACGAGTGGAACCAGGCCCGGCAGCCCGGGCATTTCGGCTGGCCGTACTGCATTGCGGACAATAAGCCCTACCGCGATTATGACTTTGCTACGGGTACCTCCGGTGCACTTTTCGGTTGTGCCGGCGCCCAAAACGACTCGCCCAACAACACCGGGGTACGGGTCCTGCCGCCAGCCGAACCGGCCTGGATCTGGTATCCCTATGCAACGTCCGAGGAATTTCCCGGCGTGACCAATGGCAATGGCCGGGCTGCGATGGCTGGGCCGGTCTATCGCTTCGATGATACCCGTGAAAGCGATACCCAACTCCCGCGCTATTTTGACGACACCCTGTTTATTTATGAATGGGCGCGCAGCTGGATTCATGAAGTCAAGCTCGACGAGGCGGGTGGCGTACTGGCCATTCAACCGTTTGTGCCCAACTTTGAACTGCTTCGGCCCATTGACATGAAAATCGGTCCAGACGGGGCCATCTATCTGTTGGAATGGGGGACCGGCTTCGGGGGGGACAACCGCGATTCCCGGCTGGTGCGGATCGATTACCTGCAGGGTGCGCGGGCACCCGTGATTGTGGCCAATGCCATACCTAGTGCCGGTCCGGCTCCCTTGACGGTGCAGTTCGATGCCTCCGGCACTTACGACCCCGACCCCGGCGACGTCCCCGCATTTGCCTGGGACTTCGAAGCCGACGGGACGATCGACGCCACCGCGTCAACCACCAGCCATACCTACTCCGAAAATGGTACCTACACCGCTCGCCTGATCGTCACCGACCTTGAAGGCAACACGGCCTTTACAACCTTTGAAATCACGGTCGGCAACTCCCTGCCGACCGTGACGCTGTTGACGCCATCTGCCGGTACGTTCTTTGAGTGGGGGGAACCCGTTAACTTTGCGTTGCAGGTCACGGACCCCGAGGACGGCAGTACCGAAGATGGCACCATTGCCTGTGCCGACGTCACCCTGCAACTCTTCCTGGGGCACGACGATCACGCCCACCCGCTGGATCAAATTAACGATTGCCAAGGCACCTTCGTGGTGGCCGAAGAAGACCACGGTGGGGAAGGCGAACGGCTGTTTTATGTAGTGGAAGCCACCTATACCGACCAGGGCACCGGTGAGGCGGGTGCCCTGACGGGTCGTGCCCAGCACCTCTTACAGCCCAAGCGCATCGAGGCCGAGCACTTTACCTCACAACAGGGCATTCAACTGGAGGATAGCGAGGATCCACTGGGCGGCGGTGTCCATATCGCATTCATTGAGCACGGGGATTACATCTCCATCAGCCCCATCGACTTGCACAACATCGTCGCGCTCACCTTCCGCATTGCCTCGGCCGGGGCCGGGGGGCGCATTGTGGTCCGGGAGGGCTCGGTCGACGGCACGATACTCGGCCAGGCCAATGTGGAAGTCACGGGAGGCTGGCAACAGTTCCGGGATGTGACCATTCCGATTGAAGATCCCGGTGGCATGAACGAGTTGTTTTTCGCCTTTGAAAACCCACGGGCTTCGGGTGGTCTGTTTAATGTGAACTGGATTGACTTCCACGGGCCTGGGGTCCACACGGATGCCCCGCCTCGCGGCCTGACCGCCGAATATTTCAATGATCTGGATTTTACGGGCCGAAGCATCACACAGGTCGATGCCCAGGTCAATTTCAACTGGGATGAAGATCCTCCGGTCTCGCTTTTTGACGCGGATACCTACAGCGTCCGGTGGACGGGCACCGTCGCCCCTGAACATGACGAAAACTACCGCTTCTATGCCCGTAGTGATGACGGCATGCGGGTTTGGTTCGACGGCAACCTGATCATCGACAACTGGGAAGTTCAACCGGTAACGGAAGTGGCCAGCCGCGCCCAACCGCTGGAGGCGGGCCGCGCCTACCCGCTTGTGGTGGAATACTTTGATGCCAGAGGTCCAGCCCAGGCCCACCTCCTCTGGAGCAGTCCGTCAACCCCGCAGCAGACCGTCCCCTACATGGCGCTTACTCCGTCCACATTGCCCACCCATGAGGAGTCCGACACACGGCCTGCTCCAGCCGCTTTTATGTTGGAGCAGGTCTATCCCAACCCCGTCCGAGGGCGCACGACCCTGGCCTTTACGCTCCCGGAAGCCACACCTGTGACCCTGCACATCCATGATACCCTGGGTCGCCTTGTTCTCACGGTACATGACGGTGTGATGACTGCCGGGAAACACACCGTGCCGGGACCCTCGCCAACGGGGTGTATCTGAGCCGGTTGCAAATCTGAGCCGGTTGCAAACCCCGACTGGGCAACAGGTGCAACGGTTTGTGGTGATAAAATAATTGATGATTGGTAATTGGTGATTGATGATTTATTGACATCCAATAACAAACGAGCCGAAGGCGACTAACGTAGTAAATCACCAATCACCAATAAAACCTATTTCACCAGCATCAACTTCTGAATATGGCGCTCGCCATTCCAGGTGATGTTGGCATAATACAGTCCCGTGCTGAGGTGATCGGCGGCGGCCCAGCGCAGTTGGTGGGTACCGGCTTGCAGTTCACCATCGGCGAGGGTAGCGACGACCTGCCCGATGCCGTTGTAAATGTGTACCGTTACCGGTCCGGCCTCGGGGAGGCTAAACGATAGCGTGGTGGCCGGGTTGAACGGGTTCGGATAGTTGGCATGGACCGTGAAGGCTGTCGGGGTTTCTTCGGTCAGGGCTTCGGCGCCGTGGAAGGTTACATTCGGCACATCTTTCGGGGCCATCTTGCCGGTGTAGGCCACGTATTCACTCTGTGGGACCCACACACTGTAGCCTCGGGGAGGTGCAGACAGGTACACCCGGCCATCGCCGTAAACCTGGGTGGTACTGGTGCCATCGAGGGCATTGACCAGCGTTTGGTTCGCCCAACTGGAATAGCCAGAGCCGGGATCGTTGTCTACCCACAACCCTTTCGTTTGGGAATCGTTGTTGTTGAGCACCAGAACGGCCCCGGATTTGGAGGCATTGCCCTGGCGGCGTGCGATGAACACATCGGTGGCATCTCCGGCGGGCCAGGGGTTGCCGGTATCACTCAGTACGGCCATCGTGCCACCCAGGTAGGTGTTGCGGACGTGGATCAGTTTTTTGATGTCGGCCTGGAGACTGGTGGGGGCCTGGGTGGTGTTATTGCTGTCGTGTGCGTCTACCTGTTCGATGCCGTAGAAATGCGGGTAAAACACCGTGGGCCGGCCTTCGGCCATAAGCATGTAGGCATAGGCCATGTCCCAATCCTGATGGATCCACTTGTCGTGTTCCTTGCCGGTGTCGTGGTTGTCAACGAAGGTCACCACGGAGGTACCGGAGAGCCCGTATTGACGCACGAGGCCGACGTTGTTGAGGCTGCGCATGTCGTAGCCGCCGTTGCCATTGGCCATCGCCGTGAGGGCGAACTTCAGGGGGAAGTCAAACCCGTCCACATCGGCCCCGAGGCCACCGACCGTGTTCAGCCAGTTTTTGATGGTGTTGCCTTCGCCCCAGTATTCGGCCACGACGAAACGCTGATTCCCACTTTTAAGCGGCATGGCATTCACCCAATCGGCCACGAAGCTCTCCTGAAAGCCGCGCACAAAGTCGAGCCGGTAGCCGTCATAGCCAACGGCGTTGGTGAGCCATACGCCCCAATCTTCGAGCCGATCCTGGACGACGTTGTAGTACGTGTTGAAATCATTCCCGAAGAATTTGGTGTTGGGGATGACCTCATCGTTGCCGGCATAGCCGAGGAAGTCATTGCTATCGACCGGGTGGAAGTGGGTGTAGTCCCAGGTGTAATTTGGTTCACCTGTGCCGGTGTGGGTGACGTACTGCACGCCGGTGTTGGTGCGGGCTTGCAGAGTAGAAGTGGCGAGGTTGGAGCCGTTGTACCAGATCTCGACGGGGTAATAGCCGTTGGTCTGGGCGGCCCATTCGAGCGTGCCGCTTTCTTCACGCCGGGACTGGAGTTGCAGGATCAGGTCGGCAGCGGTGGAAACAGTGACTTTGTACTCGTCAATGTCGCTACAGGTGTTCATGTGGCCCCATAGGTGTTTGCCGGCACCGGGGAAGGTGTTGGTTTGGCCGTTGCCGTTGTTGGGTTCGCTTTCCCAGTAGACCGAGTTGGGGTCGTCTGCTACGCCGGTCCAGTTGATGTTCAGGTCGTAGGCGCGTTCATAATGGGCAGCGTTGCAATCCAGGTTGTAGCCCTTGATTTTAATGTAATAGTCGCCGGGTTGGGCGTTTGGAATGCGCCACTTGATTTCGTTGGTGGGGTAGGGGTTCCACTGTTGGCCATTGACATAAGCCTCGTCGAAAACGTAGGTCTTGACGGCAGGATTGGTTTCCTCCTCATCGTCACTGGTATAGATGTGGTTAAGGATAATATCGGCATAGACATCAATGCCTTGCGCGTGCATGGCGTTTACCATGCCGAGCAACTCGGCCCGACTACCGAAGCGGGTTTCAGTGGTGCCTTTCTGGTTATAGTTGCCGAGGTCATAATGGTCAAAAACCCCGTAGCCCATGTCGTAAATGCCGAAGTTGCCTTTCGACGGGGCCGGTGTCCAGATGCCGGTGATGCCGGCCTGGGCAAGGGTGGGGGCTTGGGTGGCGAGGGTATCCCACCAGGAGCCGTTAAGGTTGGTGGCATCTACCGGGACATCCCAATAGAACGCCTGCATCATAACGTCGTCTTGTGCGTGGAGCACGGGGCCGGTAAAGAAGAACAGGACCAGCGTGGCCGTAAGAAATCGATACATGGGGGGTCTCCAAGGTCAAAGTAATGCAAACAGAAAGTGTAAGCGCTTACATTACTGATTCAACAAAAAAGGAAAGAAGATGTTGATCGGAAGCGGTTCCGGTTACGGGTTAATCGGAATAGGGTGTGTGGTATGGCATCAAAATGTGCGCTACTGGGATGAGATAATTGTAAGCGCTTACATAAGAAACAAAATAAACGCAGTCAATGCAAAAGGGGGTTTGTGTAATTGTGATGAAGATAGGGGGCGGGGTGGCGTAACGAATTCGGGGGTATAGGAAACGAAGAAGGGTCATCGTCGTCTCACGTTTGGAACGGATCCTAACGTTACACCATCCTTTTGGCTATGCGTACGCTTTGCTTGCTCTTCCTCCTCGGCACCTTTGCCGCCTGTACTCCTGCTCCTGAATCTGAAACCGTTGTTGGTGATGCCCCAGCCGCTCAGACGGTCGCACTCAGCAAAACGGTTCCCGCCGTCACGGGTCCCGCTGATATGGATGCCTTCGGCGATTATTGGTATCAAGGCCAGGCCGAGCTGACCAGCTATACCCTCGAACAGGCCCGCTACGGCGAGATCCATCCCGGCCATGCCGTGCTCGTCTACGTTACCGAAGACTTCTCCAAATCGAAGCAGGTTAAACTCGACCGTCCTTCGGAGGCCGGAGACGACCGTGCCAAGGTGCTCAAGGTGAACTTCACCAAGAAGTTTAACACTGGCGTATACCCGTATTCGACCATGACCTCCGTCTTTACGCCGGTCTACCGTAAACGCAATCCCCACACCCTGAAGGTAACGACCACTTCTCAGGAATGGTGCGGCCACACGTTCGTCCAACTCAACCGCAACGAAGCTGGCTATGCCCTGGAAAGCCGGTCCTATTTTGAAAGCGAAGGCGACATCAACGCACAACTGCCAGACGTGGCCCTGGAAGACGACATTTGGACCACCCTCCGCCTCAATCCGGATGACCTCCCGACCGGCGAATTCCAGATGATTCCCGGCACCCTGTATCAACGTCTCGGCCACAAGGGGGCCGAGGCCCAATCGGCCACCGCAACCCTGACGACCGGAGGCAACGGCCAAACCGCCTACACGCTGACCTATCCGGAGCATGGCCGCACGCTGACCATCAATTTCAACGCGGCCTTTCCCTATGAAATCGAAAGTTGGGAAGAGTCGTACCCTTCGGGTTTCGGCTTGGGGGCGAAGGTCCTGACGACGAAAGCCCAGCGCAACAAACGCATCATGCTGGATTACTGGAGCCGCAACGGTCTCGAAGACGCCCAATACCGCGAAACCCTCGGCTTACCTTAAAGACGTTCTACGTGCGACGTTCTACGTTTCTTGGGTTCGATCTTATGCAGGATCTTGGTGTTGCGCTCTGCTCGAAGGCATCCCTTCAAGGATTGATCTCATACGTATAGGGTAGCCGAACGTAGAACCTAGAACGTAGAACGTAAACGGTAGTGCAAGAGCACCGTGCCGATGCCATAGACCTTGTGTTCCGTCAGTTCCAGGGCGGTCAGCGGCGTAGGTTCGGCGAACAGGGGGATGCCGGCACCGAACAGGACCGGGTTGAGCTTGATGATGAGTTCGTCAATCAGGCCAGCCTTAAACAGGGTGGAGGCCAGGTCGGCACCGCCGCAGAGCCAGATGGGTTTGCCGGGTTTTTCCTTTAAGGCTTGCACCACCTTGACGGCGTTTTCAGAGACCAGCGTCACTTCCGGGTCCGGGTTTTGGAGCATCGACCGGGAGAAGACGAAGCTATCGAGGGTGGGGTAGGGATTGGTCTTTCCGGCGGCCAGGCCCACCTCATAGGTCTTACGGCCCATCAGGACGGTATCGAACCAGTCGTACGAGGCGAAAAAATCGGCCACTACCTCATCATCCCAGGGAAAGCCCTCAAAGGAGCCATCTGGGTGGGCAATGAAGCCGTCCAGGGTACAAGCCACGTAGTATTTCAGTTTTCGCATAGGGTAGGGTATATCGTATTGCTTAAGGGAAGCCTACGAGATAGGGGCAATTTACTGCGTTAGTCGCTACGCTCGTTTCGCATTACGGTTCAGGACGTTGCTTTTGAAGATACGCTTTTACGGTGGGTAATGGCCGTGACCGGACAAATGCGTTCACACATCATACACGCCACCGTACAGGGCCGGTCGATGGCAATGGTATCGAATGGACTAATAAAGACCTCCTCATGCGGACACACCGCTACACACGCCCCACACTTGATGCAGGCGTTCCAGTCAATCTCAAACCGTACAGGCCGAGTTTTGGACATGGCAGCTTATGCTTTGCAGTAGAGCAAATCATGTAGAACGTAGAACGTCGCACGTAGAACGGCTTTAGGCATGAGGCCTACACTTTGCAGTAGGTTGACGTACGTCATACGTATTAGACTTTGCGGTATGGGGAATCCGGGCTAAAATACCCGGCGAGGGTTTCGTACAGCGCCCGGTCCCGTTCGGCCCAGGTGCGTTTACGGGAGAAGATCGACCGTTTTACATCGTAGAGTTTCCACATGGTGTGGCCCATCTCGTCCAGCCAGCGCGCATCATAGGCTGTCAGGTGGTCGGCATCGGCGGGTTGGCCGGTAGGCAGGAAGTTACACAAAAAACGGCCGGCGATGACCCCGCCCCGGAGTGCGGTATGGATGCCGCCGCCGGTGATGGGATTGACGTGCCGCGCAGCATCGCCGACGAGGATGATGTTCTGGGCGTGCATCTGTTTGAGGGGCGCTGCCAGGGGGACGCCACCGCCTTGTACTTCCAGGATGCGGGCGTTTTTGAGACGTTCTGCCATGAACGAATGGTGCATGAAGTGGTCCAGATACCAGCGGGCATCCTTGTCGGTCAGGGTTCGGATGATGCCCAGGCCCACTTCGGCGTAGCCGTGGCCTTTGGGAAACAGCCATGCATAGCCCCCCGGCGCCCATTCCCGGCCCGTAACCAGTTCCAGCAGGCCATCGGTTTCGACCCCATCCACCACATACTGTAAACAGCTTGCCAGTTCACTCAGCCGGATGTGGGTGCGCAGCCCTGCCCATTTCCCCACTTGTGATTGCAGGCCATCTGCCCCGACGAGGATGCGAGTTCGCACGGTAACGGTTTGGCCAAACCGTTTGAGATAAACCTCGGCGGTGCCGTCGGGTTGGGGTGCGTAGTTGAGGGCTTCGGTTTTGAGCCAGACGTCTACCCCGGCTCGCTCGGCGAGGGTCATCAGGTAGCGGTCGAACCTGCGGCGGTCTACCACATAGCCCAGTGGATTGGGGCCGTATTCATCCGGTTTGAGGTGGCGGTAGTCCAGGTTGGTGGCGTGGCCTTCGGCATCGTAGACGGCAAAGCCGTAGAGGGCAGTTGCAACGAATTCATTGTCTGGCGAGACCTCGGCATCTTCCAGGGCGTGGGCGCTGACGGCTCCGGAGCATTGGATGGGTGCGCCCAGCTCTTGCTTTTTATCGACCAGCAACACCCGCAATCCACCCAGCGCGGCGTATCGGGCCGTGGTAGACCCGGCGGGGCCGGAGCCGACCACCAGGACGTCATACGTATCGGATGCAGGCATGGAGGAAGTTGGTATGAAGCAGGGGAAGGGCTTTGCAATATCCGGTGCATGTGGTTGGTTTGCAAGCCGTTTTCCAGGCCGATAGTCGCAAAATCCCGCATTGGCGGGATATCGTCCTGTCCGTTTAAGTGTTATCTTTTCGCCAACCCTGTCATAGAGGTCGGCACAGCCCTGTGCATCCTGAACATCTCACCTCAACCCTGTATCCTCATGCACCGTTATCCGTTATTGCAACCATTGGTATTGATCGTCTTTCTGTTCGCGCTGACGGCGCAATCTGCACAAGCCTGGAAGCCGACGACGCATGTGTACCTGGCGCTTCAGGTGGTCGATGAACTGCTGAGCACTACATGTTCGTTTGATCCGGGTGATGGATCGGCCCCGGTAACGTTCAATAAGGCAGCAGGGGAGTTGTGCATCTTCAGGGTGGATTACAAAACAGGGGAGCAACTGGCGTTGATCGGCACCTACGCCGTTGACCCCGCACTGGTGAGTGCGCTGGAAAACCATCTGCCGTCCTTTATTGCCGGAGTGCTGGGGCCGGACGCGTACCCGGATATGGTGACGGGGCAGACGCGCATTCACCCGGACGATGTGGTCTACAACGGCCACCGCATCCTGACCAATGAGTGGCTGGAACACATCTGGGAACGGGCATTGGACGATGGGCAACCCCAGGTCCTGGCCTTCGCTGCCGGCTACCTGACCCATGCCTCCGGGGACATGTTCATGCATACCTTCGTCAACCACTTTGCCGGGGGGGCGTTTGCCTTTCCCGTCAATGGCCTCAAGCATATGGTGTTTGAAGGCTACATCGGCAAGCGCGCCCCGAAACTGCCGGATGACATTTTTGATCTGGAACTCGATCCGGCCGTGAAGGATTTTGTCTTCGATACCCTTGTCGATGCCAAACCCGGCTCTCGGCTGGCCCAACTGATGGTCAACGTCGATCCCCGCGATGTGACCAATGACGATGGCGATCCAAACCAGATCAGCTATGGCTCCCTGTTTGCCATCCCACCCATCTATTCCTCCCTCCGGTACGGCCTCGAAGCCGAGGTAGATCATTTCAACCGTACCGTTGACAACTTCGACGAGGCGTTTGAAGCCACACAGGATTCCCTGGATGCCCTGGCCGATGCCGGGGTGTGCAACCCGGCCCTGCCGCTCCCCGGCGATCTGTGTGCCGAACAGCTTGCCCAGGGGGTATTGATCATTGCCCAGAAAGAAGGATATATCCTCACTAACGGTGCCCAGGCCGCCTTCATGGCGGAATGGGCCGAGGACATCCGCATCGGGCTGGAAGCCTGGGTAGACCTCAACCACGAAGTCGGCAAGGCGCTGCTTTTTAATGTGGAACGGAGCGTAGACCGCAACGAGATTACGGACTTGTTCAACACCTATAAAAACCAGCACTTTCTGGCGATGAACGGTGTGCCGGACGGGGTAGGGGGGACGCTCGATTTTATCGAACAGATCAAAGAGGTGTTCTTCCCGGAGGAAATCCGCGAGCAGATCAACATGATCCGGGATGATTTGATCGACCAGTTTATCCTGGCCCGGTTTGATACCTCGCTCGATGAAGTGCGTTTTATCCTCGGCTTCCCCGAACTGCGTTTTGAAATCATGAATCAACCCTGTGCGTCGGAAGACCTTGGTTGCGAACGACCCTCGACCCTCATCGACATGGGCACCCTCAACCGGCAGTTTTTGGGAATTGATGATGACGGTTTTGAATTTGGCGATACCCGGTTCTGGGATGTGTTGGACTTTGAGCCGGCCTACAATACCATGACGATCAACAAGCTCCTCTTGCTCTCAGCGGGCAGTGTACAGGACCTGCGGACGGACCTCGACTGTGATGCCGCCACCTGCCCGTTTATGGACAATGCCATGCTCGGTTTTCTGGACAGCATCGACAAGGACAACCAGTGGCTCCTTGACACTCAGAATGAGCAGATGGTATTCGGGATGTGTGATCAGTACACACAAATGTTCAAGGCGCAAGCCGGTGAATTGGCTCCGTGTCCCAGCCGGTTGGCGCCGCCAACGCTTACACCCGGTGGGACGTTTAATGCACCCGTCACGGTGACGATATTCCATGAACTCGGGGATGATGTTGATGTCTATTACACCATCAACGATGCAGGTCAGGTGGTGGAACCCACCAACGATCCCAATGACCCCCTGCGGTTTCAGCGTTCTACCAAATATGAGCAACCGTTTCTGCTCTCTGCCCCGTTTGTGGGGCAGGTGCGGCCACTGGTGGTGGCGGCACGGGCCTTCAAGGATGGGGCGTTTGTGCCCAGCGCTACCGTAGAGGAAGCCTACACCATTGATGCCCAATTACCGGCACCAACGTTCTTCCCCGATCTGGATGCGTTCACGACGCTTGTCAACATAGACATCAATGGGCCACAAGGTGCGTCTCTCTTTTACACCACCGACGGGAGTGATCCAGATTACAACGATATCCCCTATACTGGTGCGATCCAGTTTGGCGTTGGGACGCACACCCTGAAGGCGGTAGCCTACCGTATCGGGTTTCCGCAGAGTCCGGTGGTGACCAAGACGTTTACCGTCTATAGTGCCTCCGCCAACCGCGTGGCCGATCCCATCCTGACCCCCGGCTCGGGTCAGTTTACCCCTTCGGTTCAGGTCACCATGACCTCATCCACGCAGGATGCCCAGATCCGGTACACAACTGCAAAGGATCAGGTGCCGGACAATCCGACGCAGAACTCGCAGTTGTACACCGGGCCGGTGGAGTTGGGCCTCGGCAACTGGTTTGTACGGGTTATCGCGTTTAGGAACGGTCTGCCGCCGAGCAACCTGGTGCAGCGCAACTACAACGTCTCTACACCCCTGGGGACCACGGCCATCACCGGCATCGAACCCAACGGCGGCACCTTCAACAATGACATTGAAGTCACCATCACCGCCGCTACTGATCCGCCGACGCAGGGGGTACGGATTTTCTACACGACGGATACCAGTGACCCGGTCATTGATCCCCAACGCGCCGGTAACTACAGCGAACCGTTCGACCTGGGCGAATCCACGACTGTCAAGGCCGCAGCCACCCGGACGTTTTTCACCAACAGCGCCATCGCCTCTGCCGATTTTCGGTTCGTGGCGGCGACTCCGCAAATCGAACCCGCCCTCGGTTCTTTCCTGGATGGCGTAGAAGTGACCATGACCTCCGAAACGGAAGAGGGTGAGATCCGCTATACCACCGATGGCACAGAACCAAACGATACCTCAACGCTGTACGCCGGGCCGTTTACCCTGACCAGTAGTGCGACGGTTAAGGCTGTTGCTTTCAAGGATGACTATTTCTTTAGCGAAACGGCCTCGGCCAACCTGATCGTAGGAACCTCGGCACCACCGGTGGTGGCCCGGCAGCCGGAAGATCGGGTGGTGACCGTCGGAGAGAGGGTCGGGTTTGTGGTTCGGGCAACGGGTGTGCCTACGCCCACGGTGCAATGGCAACGCAACGGCACAGCCATTGACGGAGCCACCTCAGACACCCTGACCATTGCCTCGGTTACATTGGATGATGCCGGAGTGTACCAAGCCCTGCTCACCAATGCCAGCGGCACAGACACAACCCGGAGCGCCAATCTGATTGTAAACCCGGAAGCCGTACCGCCGCAGATCGTGACGCAGCCCATCGGGGTGGAGGTGCAGGTCGGGGAAGCCGTCGTGCTGGCTGTTGAAGCCACCGGTGAGCCGGAGCCGACGTTCATCTGGTTACGCAACGGCACCGCCCTTCCGGCGCAGACGGACAATGTGCTGGCCTTCCCAAGTGTAGAACTGGTACATGCCGGGGCGTATCAGGCGGTTGCCGTCAACAGCGCCGGAGCGGATTCGAGCACGGTCGTGATGATCACCTTGCTGTTCCCGGATGCCATCACAGAAGTCTCGCCTGAGGTGCCCAAAGTGTTCGGGTTGCGGCAGAATTATCCCAACCCGTTCAACCCCACGACGGTCATTCCCTTTGACGTGGCCGAGCAGGCCCAGGTGGTCCTCAAACTCTACGACATCATGGGCCGGGAGTTGGCCATCCTTGCCAATGAGGAACTGCGCCCCGGCTCGTACGAAGCCACCCTGGATGCGACCGGCCTGACCAGCGGTGTGTATTTCTGCCGGATGGAAGCCAAAGGCCGCGCCTGGACCCGAAAGATGATGTTGGTGAGATAACGTTCTACGTGCGACGTTCTACGTTATCTTGCCCACATACCTGAAATGAACCCCGTTGGGACACGGCGTGCCGTGTCCGTCCACGGCGCATCCTGGTCGCGGCATAAAAAAATCCCCGAGGTGTTATCGGCCCCGGGGATTAACAATTCCGAACACATTGGATGAGGGTATTACATCGAGGCCAGGACGCCGTTGATGCGGTCACGGTTGGAGGTATCCGTTTCCGGCAATTTTTTTAACGCCTCTTTGTAGTATTTCTTGGCGTTTTTGGCATCGCCCATTTTGGCGTAGCATTCGGCGAGGCTGTCTTTCGGGTTCCAGGACTCCGGATGGCGTTTCACGTTCATCTTAAAGACGGCGAGGGCTTGGTCCATCTTGTTCTGGCCCATCAACTGGTAGCCGTAGGCGTTGAGTTGATTTTCGTTTGCCACCTCCATTGCCTCAGTCATGACGGCTTCAGCCTCGGCGGTATTGCCCTGTGCAGTAAGGATGCGCGACTTCAGGTTGAGCGTGTTGAAACTCTTGTTGCGCTGCACGGCCACGTTGGCCCATGTGGCCGCGTCATCCAGGTAGTTGTTGTTCAGGGCATAGTTAGCCGCTTGTGTGTACCCCTGGAAGCCGAAGCCCCCTCGCGAGCGCAATTCATTGCGCAGGCTGTTCATGACGACGTCCTGCATATGGTCCACTTCTACGCGGAAGGGTATTTTCATTTTTTCCCACCGCAGGGCAATGGCTGCTTTGCCGATGCCGTCATGGTCCGTGAACTCATAGGCCAGCCGTTCGGTGTGTGGGGCTTCGACGGGGGTGACCGTCACACGCAGAGCATCTTCATTCTCGTCATAGAAGAAACTGCCCCAGGATTCGGTGTTGTGGCTGAAGATGATGGTCCAGTCCGTTTCCGACGGTACCATGTGCAGCCCGTATTTCCCGGCGGCCAGCTTTTGCCCTTCGACGAGGACGTCATGCTCAAACCAAATGGTCGTGTTTTCATTGGCGCCGGCCCGCCATGGTACAGGGTTGCCTGAGCCAAAGTTTGGGAAGGGAGAAGCATGGCCATACGGGACGAGCTTGCCCCAGATTTCCCGTCCGTTGACACCAGGGCGGCTGTATTTGATGGTGACGTTCGTCAGGCCAAGCTGTTCGGAGACCTTGGCATACGGACTCACCTGGGGCGTCGTGACCTGGGCCTGGGCCGAGGAGGAGGTGAGGCTTAGGGTAGCCAACATAAACAGGGCCGCAAAAAGAGTAAGGTGTAACTGTTTCATGAGGATCAAAGGTTGATGTAGGTAAAACAGGTGGTAGTGAAAAGCGGTTGTGTGGCGTATGAAATCAACATACGAAATGCACCGAAATCGGATGCACTTTCATATGGTGCAAAAAAATATGCACTAAAAAACAGAGAAGCAAGTCAAGGCATTAATTGCAAAAAAATTAAAAATAATTTTCAATTTTTGTAAAATTAATTCTTATATTTGAAAAATTATTGATCGAAGGTACGGCTCATGCATGAGCCGATACATTTATTCTCTCGCGATAGGTTTATGACCGGTACATACCGCTGGGGCTTTGTTGGTTTGGGCAGCATCGCACACCAATTTGCACAGGACTTGCGCCTGGTTGAAGGTGCAGTGTGCTATGCGGCCGCTTCTCGCTCTATGAATAAAGCGGCAGCCTTCGCTGATACATACGGTTTTGAGCAGACGTACGGTTCGTATGCTGAACTGTTTGCAGATGATCAGGTGGATATCGTCTACATTGCTACCCCGCATGATTCCCATGCCACCCTGACCATTGCAGCCCTTGAACAGGGCAAGCACGTTATGTGTGAGAAGCCGGTGGCCCTGAACCGCAAACAGGCCGAAAGGATGGTAGAGGCCGCCCGTGCGAACAGCCGGTTTTTTATGGAAGCGTTCTTGTCTCGGTTTAACCCTTCCGTGCACGCAGTCATTGACACCGTGCGTGCCGGTACTATCGGCCAGGTGCGGTACCTCAATGCCGATTTCTCCTTCCGTGTCGATAATCAACTCGGCAGCCGGATGTACAATATGGATACCGGCGGCGGCTCCTTGCTGGATATGGGGGTTTACCCGATATTTCTGGCCTATACCATCCTCGGCATTCCTGACCGGATCCAGGCCTCATCCAAGTTTTATCCCACCGGAGCCGATCTCCAGACGGCCATGCTGTTCGACTATCCCGATGCCCAGGCGTTGCTCTACAGCAGCTTTTCCTCGCAATCGAACATGCGTGCCACCATCAGTGGGACCGAAGGCCGGTTGGTCCTGAACCCGGTGTGGCATGAGACCGATTCCTATTCGTTCTTTCGCAACGATGACGACACCGAGCATCGGGTGGACCTGCCCCGAACCGGCAAGGGCTTTTATTACGAAATCCTGGAATGTCATCGCTGCATCCGGGAGGGGCGAACCGAAAGCATGCTCTGGGGCCATCAGCACAGCCTCGACCTGATCGAAATTGTAGACCGAGTGCGGGCAAAAACCGGCCTGCGGTATCCCAACGAATGAGGTGTATAACCTGAACCCATGAAAGGCACATCCAAACAGACCCTTTTTATTGCACTTGTGGTTTCCCTTGGGGGATTCCTGTTCGGGTTTGATGCCTCCGTGATTTCCGGGGTTATCAAATTCATCAAGCCGGAATTTAACCTAACGGATCTCCAGTTGGGCTGGGTGGTCAGTTCGCCTTCATTTTCGGCCATGTTTGCCATGCTGATTGCTGGGGCCATCAGCGATGTAATCGGGCGGAAGAAGGTCCTGGTCATCGTGGCCTTTTTGTACGCCCTGTCTGCCTTGCTTTCGGCCATCGCGACCGGGTACATCATGCTCGTCATTGCCCGGATGATCGGGGGGGCGGCGTTTGGTGCGGCGTTGGTGCTGGCGCCGGTCTACATCGCCGAGATTGCGCCCGCCGAAGACCGGGGCAAGCTGGTTTCGGTGCAGCAACTCAACATCGTCCTCGGGTTTTCAGTGGCGTATTTCAGCAATTACTTTTTGCTGCAGCAAATCGACATCGGAGCCCTGATCAATGAGACGACCGCTTGGCGGTGGATGTTGGGCATAGAGATGGTGCCGGCGGTACTCTATTTCTTTCTGCTGTTCCTCGTACCGAACAGCCCGCGCTGGCTTTACGTCAAGCAACGATCCGAAGAAGCCCTGGATGTCCTCCGGCGTTTGCACGGGGATACCGTTGCCGTCGAGGAAGCCGAGTACATCCAGCAAAACATTCGGCAGGCCACAGACCAGGACAAGATCCCGATCAAGGCCTTGCTCAGCAAAAGGTTGCGCTTTGTGATGCTCGTCGGACTGACGGTCGGCATATTGCAACAGATCACGGGGGTCAATGCGATTTACTTTTATGCGACGGCCATCTTCGAACAGTCGGGGGTGGGGACGGATGCATCCTTTGCCCAGGCGGTGTGGGTCGGGATAATCAATGTGGTCTTTACGCTGCTGGCGATGGCGCTCATCGACAAGATGGGCCGCAAGCCGCTGTTGCTGATTGGCATTGCCGGCGTTGCCTTCAGCACTATGCTCACGGCCTACGGGTTTTACCAGGCCACCTATGAACTCACCGCCGAGAGTGTGGCGGCGGTATCCGGGATTGAGGAAGCCCAGCTTGCTTCCGTGCTGGATGTGCGGTATGACAACGATGTCGATTTCAAGAAGGCCCTGAAATCGGCCCTGGGCGAGCAAACCTATGCCCAACATGAGGGGGCCCTCATCCAGGCCGCCGTCACGATGAACCCGATCCTGATCCTGGTCGGCATCCTGGGGTTTGTGGCCTCGTTTGCGTTTTCATTGGGGCCGGTAATGTGGGTGATGCTCTCCGAGTTGTTTCCCAACCGGTTGCGGGGGATTGCCATTTCCGTGATCGGGTTTATCAATTCGTTTACCAGTTGGCTGGTGCAATTTATCTTCCCGTGGGAGCTCTCCAATTTCGGAAACGCGCTCACGTACTTAATTTATGCGCTGTTTGCCATCGTCGGCTTTTTTGTCTTGCTCCGCATCTTGCCCGAGACCAAGGGGAAATCCCTGGAATCCATCGAAAACGAGTTAGTGAATCGTTAATATGCACACCATCCAAAACCCCATATTGCGTGGCTTTAATCCCGATCCTTCCATCCTGCGGGTTGGGGAGGATTATTACATCGCCACCTCCACATTTGAGTGGTTTCCGGGGGTTCAGATTCATCACTCACGTGACCTCGTCAACTGGCACCTCGTGGCCCGGCCCCTGAGCCGGGTAACGCAACTCGATATGAAAGGCGTGCCGGATTCCTGTGGGGTATGGGCTCCTTGCCTGTCCTATACCGACGGCACCTTCTACCTCGTCTATTCCAACGTCAAGTCTTTCGACGGCCCGTGGAAAGACACCCCCAACTACCTCGTCACCGCAGATGACATTCTGGGGGAGTGGTCCGAGCCGATCTACCTGAGTTCTGCGGGTTTCGATGGGGCCATGTTTCACGACGATGATGGACGGAAGTGGTATACCAGTATGCTCGTCGACCACAGGAACGAAAACTTCTTCGGCGGCATCGTGCTGCAGGAATACGACCCGTTGCAGCAGCGGTTGGTTGGCCCTGTGCACCATCTGACGTTCGGCACGGCCCTCGGGTATACCGAAGGCCCGCGCCTGTACAAAAAGGACGGCTATTATTACATGCTGCTGGCCGAAGGGGGGACGGAATACGGGCACGCCGCGACCGTGATGCGGGCGCAGTCCGTGACGGGGCCGTATGAAGCCCATCCAGGCAATCCGATTGTAACCTCGCGGGATGAGGCCCGGTTGGCTCTGCAAAAGGCGGGTCACGCTTCAATGGTAGAGACCCAGCACGGGGACTGGTACATCGCGTTCCTGGTGGGGCGTCCGCTTTCGACGCATGGGCGGTGTACGCTGGGGCGGGAAACGGCCATCGAAGAAGTGGATTGGGTAGACGGATGGCCGGTACTCAAACACGGCAGCCCGCATCCTCGCCTCGAAGTGCCGGCTCCGCGATTGGCGTTGCACAGCAACGGTATTGCCCAAAAACGAGACACCTTTGCTTCTGATACGCTCGCCATCCAGTACCAATCGTTGCGGGTGCCCGTCGAGGAAAGCTGGTGCTCCCTGAAGGCGCGGCCCGGTTACCTTCGGCTGCAGGGCCGGGATTCTCTTTCGTCGATTCATCACCAGAGCCTGTTGGCCCGGCGCGTGCAGAGTCATTCGGTGGAGGCGGCAACGTGCGTGTCCTTCGCGCCGGAGACGTTTCAGCAGATGGCCGGGCTGGTCTTTTACTACAACACCGGTCACTTTCATTACCTGCACGTCACCTTCGACGAACAAACAGGCCGCAAGGAATTGGCCGTCGTCTCCTGCGACAATTTCCGGGTCCGGCGTCAGCAACAGGTGATCGATGTGACCGGGCAAGAAACGGTCGTCCTGAAAGGGGTGCTCGACCGTGCACACCTGCAATTCTATTACAGCCTGGACGGCCATACGTTTGAACCCATCGGGGAGATGCTTGACGCCAGCATCCTGTCCGATGACTACGTCCGTGACGGGAGCGACCGTTACCGGCCGGCTTTCACCGGCTGCTTCGTCGGGATGTGCTGCCAGGACCTCGCCTACCATGCCAAACCCGCCGATTTTGCGTGGTTTGAATACTACGAAACCGACTGCATATGAGCTACAAGCGTTTATCCTATGTACTAACTGTATGCCTGTTCATCGGTTGTGCCGGAGAGTCTATGACGCCGGAGTCTCAAGCCAAACCCCCGGCGCGTCCGCTGGCCAAGTTTGAGCCAAAAGACGGTGAAGTTATCCTGTTCATCGGGCAGGAGCTGGATGCCATTGGCGGACTGGATGAGTACAACGACGGCTATCTGGATCACTTCCCGGCCCCGGGCGGCTTTACGATGTACACCGATCTCACCCCCGGCAACGAGATGTTCGGGCAGATTAACAAGGGCCTGGACGGTGTCTATACCACCGACAATTGGGGCGACGGCGACAGCAACATGTCCCTCCAACTCGCCGATGAAGACTTCCGGCACATGGCCCTGGCGATTGGCCTGTGGCTGGTGGGGCAGGAAGACAAGGTGGCCGACGGCACCCACGATGCCCTCATCGACCGCCTCGGGGAATTTTTTCTGTCGCTCGGGGACCGGCCCGTATTTCTGCGGATCGGATACGAATTCGATGGACACAGTTGGAATCACTACGACCTGGACGATTACAAAACGGCCTACCGCCGGATCAAGGACAAGCTGGACGCGCAGGGCGTGGCAAACGTGGCCTACGTCTGGCAATCTACCGGCTGGGTCTCCAATCTCGAACAATTGGAAGAATGGTACCCCGGCGATGAGTACGTCGATTGGTGCAGCTTCTCATTTTTTGCCAGGTGGGATGAGCAAAAGATGGTCGAATTTGCCCGCGCCAAGGGAAAACCGGTGTTCATTGCCGAAGCGACGCCCACGATCTCGGACCATACGGTAAAGTTTGACGGGGACACCAAAACCACCCTGTTGTCCAACCCTGAACAAGCCGAGGAAGCCTGGGAAAAGTGGTTTGTTCCGTTTTTCAATATCGTCAATGACAACCCGGATGTTGTAAAGGCCATCAGCTACATCAACGCGCACTGGAAATCGCGCCCGATGTGGAAAGACAATCCCACCTTTCGGGACATTGACGCCCGGCTCCACCTCAGCGAAACAATCACCGAGCGGTGGAACGCCGAAACGGGCCAGGCCAAATATCTGAAAGCGTCGCCGGATCTGTTTGCCTACCTCTCTAACCCCAACAAGTAGACCATGAAATCACTTTCCGAATACGCGCAGGAATTCTGGGACCAGGGTTTCATCATCCTCGAAAACTATTTCGATGCAGATCTCATGGACCAGTGCAACGCCATGATCCTGAACCATTACGGCCTGACGCCGGACTGGGAACACACCGATGAGTTCGTGACGAAGTCGGCTACGGAAGTGGTGCCGTGGTTTCCATACCGGGAAGGCAATACAGATTTTGATGTCATCAACGATGATGCCTTTCTCAATGACATGACCGCTGCTGTCATTGGTGCCGATTGGGCCAACTTGTACTGCATGTGTATGTTCTCCAAGCAGGGCACCAAAGGGCAGGCGTGGCATCAGGATTGCCCGCCGGAGGACCCCAATGTATACAACCTGAACCGGCTGGTTTACACCCACGACATTTCTCCTGAACTGGGCGGCGAGCTGTGCGTCATGCCCGGCTCCCACAAGTTGGGCGAACTGCCGGCCGGTATTCCGGACGAGGAATTGGAAGGGCAGCTTACCTTCTACCCGAAAAAGGGCACGTTGGTGATTTTACATGGCCATGCGTGGCATAAGGTGAAACCCATCAAGGGGACCTACCGGCTGTCCGTCAATTTCCGGGCCGTCCCGCACGGGGTACCGGACGACGTGACGGACATCTGCGTCTACCGCAACATGCGTTACCGCTTCTCGACCAGCGAAGTCGTTGTAGACCGCAGCGTAGCGGTTTAGATAAAGCGGTTGAGGAGGTTTTCGAACAGCTCTTGTTTACCGCTGATCTGGGCCGGCTCGCCGTTGGCGGAGGCGAGCGCGTGCAGGTCGGCGAGGGAGAGATTGCCTGCCTCGAACGCCTGACCGTTGCCTGAATCGAAGGTAGCATAGCGCATGGTGCGCAGTTCTTCGATGGGGGAGTCGTTCAGGAGACGATCGGCCGTCAGGAGGGCGCGGGCGAAGAGGTCCATCCCGCCGATGTGGGCGTGGAAGAGGTCGACGAGGTCGGTGGAGTTGCGCCGGAGTTTGGCGTCGAAGTTGATCCCGCCGCCCTGGAACCCCCCGGCCCTGAGGATGACCAGCATGGCCTCAGTGAGTTCGTAGAGGTTGCTCGGGAATTGGTCCGTGTCCCAGCCGTTCTGGTAATCCCCCCGGTTGGCGTCGATGCTGCCGAGCATTCCGGCATCGGCAGCCACTTGCAATTCGTGCTGGAAGGTGTGTCCGGAGAGCGTGGCGTGGTTGACTTCGACGTTGAGCTTAAAGTCCTGGTCCAGTCCGTAGTGCCGCAAAAAGCCGATGACCGTAGCGGAATCATAATCGTACTGGTGCTTGCTCGGCTCGCAGGGTTTGGGCTCGATGAAAAACGTGCCGGTGAACCCCTCGCTGCGGGCATAGCCCCTGGCAAGGTGCAGGAAGCGGGCCAGGTGCTCCTGTTCCCGTTTCATGTTCGTGTTTAGCAGCGACATGTATCCTTCACGCCCACCCCAGAAGACGTAGTTCTCGCCGTCCAGTTTTATGGTGGCGTCCAGAGCTTGCTTGACCTGCGCAGCGGCGTAGGCGACCACGTTGAAGTCGGGGTTGGTGGAGGCTCCGTTCATGTAGCGCGGATGGGAGAACAGGTTAGCCGTGCCCCACAGTAGCTTGATGCCGGTGGCGGCCATTTTTTCCTGCGCATAATCCGTAAGGGTCTGCAGGCGTTGTTCGGACTCAGCAAGGGTGGCCCCTTCGTCTACCATATCATAGTCATGGAAGCAGAAGTATTCCAGTCCCATTTTGGACATGAACTCGAAGGCGGCGTCCATTTTTTGTTTGGCCCGCGCAACGGCGTCGGTGCCGGTATCCCAGGGGAAGGTGCGGGTGCCGGGGCCAAAGGGATCGCCCCCCACATTACAGAACGTATGCCAGTAGGCGCAGGCAAACCGGAGGTGGTCCCGCATGGTTTTGCCAGCCACCACGTGGTCGGCATCGTAAAACCGGAAGGCCAGGGGATTGTCGGTGTCCCGGTCCTCAAAGGCGATGGGGGAGAGGGTGGGGAAGTAGGAGGTATTTGACATGGGTATTGGGTGTTGCGTATCGAAGAAAAGAGCATGTCATCGCGAACCCTGGCGTAGCGCCGAGTATCGGCGCGAGGGATGTGGCGATCTCATTTTGAGCGGATTTGCCTGGGATGAGATCGCTGCGTCACCTGGGCCGGTCGGCCCACGGTTCCTCGCGATGACAAAAAAACATGTTGGATATCATGCGATCAGGCGGTTCAGGTTTTCATTCCAGTGCCCGTAGGCTTCGGCGTAGGCATCCACAAGGGCTGGCCGGGGTTCGGTGGCGTCTATTTGGGTGAGGGAAGCAAAGGCTTCTCCCTCGGTGGTGTAGAAACCGGCCCCGAGGGCGGCGGCGCGGGCGGCTCCTTCGGCCCCGTCGGTCTCATAAAGTTCGACGACGGACTCGGTCACGTTGGCGAAAATCTCCCGAAACGTTTTGCTCAGGAACAGGTTGGCGTGGCCGGCCCGGATGGTCTCGTAGGGGACGTTTTTGCTTTTGAGGATGTCGAATCCCAGGTTCAGGGCAAACACGATGCCTTCCATCCCGGCGCGGATCAGGTGCGGCGTTTCATGCCGGTTGAAATCCAGGTTCAGCACATTGGCCTGGAGTTGCCGGTTCTCAAAAATCCGCTCGGCTCCGTTGCCAAAGGGAAAGAAGCATAGTCCGCCGGAGCCAACCGGGGCCTTGCCTGCAAAGGCGTTCAACTGAGGGTAGGTCATCGCCGCGGTATCCCGGGAGAGCAGGCGTTTGAGCCAACTGTACAGGATGCCGGTACCGTTGACACAAATGAGAATGCCGTTGCGTTTTTGTACCGGAGTATCATTGACATGCAGGAACGTGTTGATGCGAGATTGATCATCGTACACATCCTGATCCGTCACGGCGTAAATCACGCCGGAGGTCCCCGCCGTTGCCGCGATCTGCCCCGGATGGAGAACGTTCAGTGAGAGCGCATTGTTGGGCTGGTCGCCGGCGCGGTAGGTCACCTTCACGTTGTCACGCAAGCCCAGGGTATAACCCACATCCGGAGAGACCGTTACCTGCGCGCCGATGGCCGGGACGAGGTCCGGCACCAGCGTTCGGTCGATGCTGTAGTGGTTCAGGATCATATCCGCAATGCGCCGTTCCGGGAAATTCCACAGGACGCCTTCAGACAGGCCCGTGGCCGTGGTGGTGGTCTCACCACTGAGGCGCATAGCGATGTAATCACCGGGTAGCATAAACCGGACGGCCCGGTCATACAGGGCCGGCTCGTGATCCTGGACCCACTTCAGTTTGGAGGCCGTAAAGTTGCCGGGGGAGTTGAGGACCGTGGAGAGGCACTGCTGTTCGCCCAGTTCGGCGAAGGCCGCCGCGCCCGTGTCGACGGCCCTGCTGTCACACCAGATGATGGATTTCCGAAGGGGGTGCCCATCGGCGTCCACCAGGACCAGGCCGTGCATCTGGTAGGAGATGCCGATGGCGTCAATATCCCGGGTGTTAATGTTGTGAGTTTGGACGATCTCGGCATAGCCCCGTTGAAAGTGTGCCCACCACATGTCCGGGTCTTGCTCTGCCCAGCCCGGTTGCGGTGCATCAATACGCTGTTCGTGGCGCGGATAGGTGGCCTTGCCGATGGAAACGCCGCGCGCCGCATCAAAAATGGAAGTCTTCACCGAAGAGCTTCCCACGTCGATACCGATAAATAAATGGCCCATAGCACTCGCGTTAGCCGCCGAAAATTACTGGCGTATAGTAAGAATAAATTGAGATAAAAATGAAATTAATTCCTATTAAGTTAAAAATAATTGCAATATATTAGACGCATACGGCACCTCTGTCATCCAACCCGTCTGCAGTTCCCATGCGCCTTTTTCATCGTCGCCCGATTGCGTTGGCCAATATACCTGTTTTCCTTTTGTTATGCCTTTGCCTGCCGTGTGGTGTTTTGTACGCCCAGGAGGTGGACTGGGACGGCTATGCTGCGTGGGAAAATACAACCGTTTATACCCGGACGTATGTGGTAAACCAACGCCATCCAGCGGCTTCTGACGACAATCCGGGCACGGCCGGGCAGCCCTTGCGCACCATCAACCGGGCGGCTCAAATGGTGCAGGCCGGGGAACGGGTTCTGATTCACAGCGGGGTGTATCGGGAAACCGTCCGGCCCCTGCACGGCGGGACCTCGGCGGATCAAATGATTGCTTACGAGGCGGCTCCGGGGGCCGAGGTGATCATCAAGGGCTCGGAGGTGTTGCCTGCCCCCTGGGTGCAACGAAGCGTGTACACGGATGTCTTGCCGGACTCGACCCTGGAATATACCTGGTCCCGCAAGCTCTGGATGACCACACTCCCGGACAGCCTCTTCGAAGACGGCTACTTTCCGTTTCAACTCCCGAACATCTTGCCGGAAGAACACCAACTCATGCCGTGGGCGCGGCTGGTCAAGGAACGCGCACCGTACACCGCTACCCGGGGGATGCTGTTTCAAAACGGTGAGCGATTGACCCAGGTCGTAGCCTATGGGGATCTGACCCGTCTCTCCGGTTCCTTCTGGGTCGATGCCGACGGCAAGACGGTCCACATCCACCCCTACGGCAGCGGAAATCCCAACACAGACCTCTTTGAGGTGGGGGTCCGGCAACACCTGTTCCGGCCGCAGTCGCTGGGGCTAGGCTACGTTCAGGTCCGCGGTCTGCACTTCACGCACTGCCCCAACGGATTCTTGCGGACCAGCACCGGCGCTGTAACAATCATGGGGGGGCACCACTGGATTATCGAGGACAACGAGATCAGCCAGGTCAACTCTTCCGGACTGGAATTCGGCTACTACGCCTTCGAGTTTCGGGACCCGCACCCGGAAAACGTACAGCCCCGCCCCGATCCCGACCTGGGAGGGGTGATCGTCCGCAATAACCGAATTCATGATGCCGGCACGGCCGGGATTCGGAGTTATTCGGTCAAGGAGGGGATCGTTGAGAACAACACCATCTGGAACATCGGCTGGCAGGATGCCCAGAATTACTGGGAGTGTTCAGGTATCAAGATATTGCGCGCCTTCAACACGCTGGTGCGTGGCAATCACATCTATCACATCCGGGCAGGCAACGGCATCTGGATGGATTGGGACATCCGGCATACCCGCGTCACGGCCAATATCATCCACGATGTCCAAACCATCCAGGGGGGCATCTTTGTGGAAGCCGCCCAGGTGCCGAATCTGGTGGACAACAACATTCTCTGGGACATCGACGGCAGCGGCATCTACGCCAACGACAGCGATGAGGTACTGATCTACCACAACCTCGTTGCCCGCACGACGGGGCCGGTCGTAACGGCTACCGTGGCCACCCGGCGCAAACTGAACGGGCGCTGGCTCACGGCCACCCGGAACCGGGTCTTCAACAACCTCTTCATCGATGCCGGCCAACCGATGCACCTCGATACGGCGTCCAACACCGCCGATTACAACCTCTACGTCAACACGGCGGCCGTGCCGTCTGTTGATCTGGCCGTTTGGCAAGCCTCCGGGGTTGACCAGCACAGCACTGCCCTGCCTGCCGAAGTCACCTTCCACCCGGAAACCGGCTACCTGAGTTGGACAACCCCATCGGCCGTGCCGAAGGTCCCCGGATTGGACGAGGTCTCCCGCGATTTCTTCGGCCAGGCCGCAAATACAGATTCCATCGTACCCGGACCCTTCTTCCGTTTGGATCGGGATACGCGGGTGCTGTTCAGCGAAGGATTCCTGGGGGATGGGTGATCTGGTTGCGGATTGGCGTAATAACAGGCGCTACCCACGTCGGAGATATTCCACGTCGCAGTTCATATTCTAGACTTAATGTTTCGATCTCGCGTGGCGTGATCCACATGTGATTTGGCGCGTTATGTTAGTAATGAGGCGCCGAAAACCCCGTATTTTTATCTTCATCAACGTGGCACACGGTAGTGAGACATGGCACAGGCTTTCAAACTCTCTGGCAACTGGCAAATTATCCTGCGCGACCTCGGGCTCCGACCCGGCGATGTCCTTCGCCGTGCTGGGCTGCCCACTGATCTCTTTGCTCGTGAGCGTGCATCGGTCTCCGCAGAGGAGTACTTCCGCCTGTGGAGAGCAATGGAAGAGGAGATGGGAGACCGCTCCCTGGCCCTTGAAGGCGGACAGGGCGTCTCGGTTGAGGCCTTCGATCCTCCCATCTTTGCGGCCCTGTGCAGCCCCGATCTCAACACCGCCGCCAAACGCCTCAGCAAGTTCAAACCCCTCATCGGCCCACTGACGCTGGACGTGACCATAGGCCTGGAGCAGACCGTCCTGGCATATGGAAGTCTGGAAGCCGGCCCCCTCCCGGTCTCGCTCGGAACGACGGAACTCGTCTTTCTCGTCCATTTTGCCCGGCTTGCCACGCGGACGCATCTCTATCCACTCCAGGTCATGACGCCTGAGCCGCTTACGCCTGAGGGGCCGTATGAGGACTTTTTCGGCGTGCGTCTGCGTCGGGGACCGACATACAGTGTGGCCTTCTCGGCCCTCGATGCGAGGCGGCCATTTCTGACGGCCAACGCCGGCATGTGGAAGTTCTTCGAGCCGGTTCTCAATCAACGCCTCGCCGAGATCAACCGGGATGCCACGGTTGCCGAACGCGTCCATGCCGCCCTCTTCGAATTACTGCCGAGTGGACGCAGTTCAGTTCACGAGGTCTCAACGATGCTCGGCATGAGCACACGAAGCCTCCAACGATACCTCCGCCGGGAAGACACCAGCTTCCAGCACGTCCTCAATGAAGCCCGAGAACGGCTGGCGCGCCACTACCTCCAAAACTCCGTGATGACCGGGGCCGAGATCTCATTCCTTCTCGGCTACGACGACCCCAACTCGTTCTTCCGCGCCTTTCGCATTTGGACCGGGCAGACGCCAGAAAGCCTCCGGGCCTCGTTTACGAGAATGACGGTTTCGAGTCCATGATAAGCTTGAGGGAAGAGCCAAGGAGAAAGATGTCATGCAACCCGATACTCCCATCCGTGACGAAGACCTGAAGTTTTTCCGGATCACACAGATCGCCTACGTCATTGGAGCCGTAAGCCATGGGCTGGCCGTGGGCTTGTTTTGGTCGTTGGGCGTCCGCGAAATGATGTGGTTCAACGCCCTCATCAGCGTTCCATTTTTCTTGATCGCGCTGTTCATCAACCGGCGCGGTCATCATAGCATTGCGTTTTCCCTTGCATTCTTCGAACTGTTTGTACACCAGGTGCTGGGCACCTATTACATAGGCTGGGGTTTCGGCCTCCAGTATTGGCTCATCTATCTGGGGGGCCTCAGCTTCTTTAACCCGCTCTGGAATCGTTATGGCCGTTTTTGGATGTTAGCCCTCGTGTCGGCAGGGTTGGTCGGTCTCTTCTTCTTCGCCCAGGAAGGCGTCTATGACCTGTCGCCAGATTTTCTGCGTTTCAGTACCGCGCAAAACCTGGTCATCGTGATCGTCCTGCTGGCCCTGCTGATCAACTACTACGCCCGATTGGCCTACGAAGCGGAGCAGAAGCTCAAGGATGAAAAAGCCATCACGGAGCAGCAGAACATCCAACTCACGAATCAGCATGAAGCGCTGGTCATTGAGCAGGACAAGACAGCCCGGATGCTCGGCAAGATCCAATCGCTCTTCGGCCAACAGGTCTCTCAGGAAGTGGCACGCGAACTGATTCAGAGCCCATCGGAAATCGACAGCAAGACCTTTGACCTCACCGTCATGTTTCTGGACATAAGAGTCAATTCCTTGTATCCGAAAGCGTGTATCGCGCAATGGAGCTTGAGCGTTCAGTGGAGGATCTGGGCGATGTGACGTTGAAGGGTATAGAACGACCTGTTGGGGTGTACAGATTGGCTTAGCCGGTTCGGGTTGGACGGTTCTTAGCTCAGGATTAGCCTAGTTCGGCGGAATTATACAATTGGCGTTATCTGCTAGAGTATTGGCACACTTCGCTAGTGGCAGCAGATGTGTGGCGGCGTAAATTTCCTTCAAGCGTTCGTTCCTTGTGCGCTTTCAAACACCCTACACGACATCATCATCCCGATAGAATCATGAAATCGCAGATTCACGCCGGTAAAACCATGCAGATCGTCGCCCACTTCAAAGCAGTAGACGACGCGACCTTTTTGAACGGCATCAAAGCGCAGTTCGGGCTTTTGGAAGAAACTACAGCTTGAGGGGCCATGACAATGAAAGCGAAAGAAGCCATTGACCGGTTGGATCCGCAAAAATGGGCCGCAACCGCGCCGGCGGAACGCCTGGCTCTGATCGAGGCGCTGCAGGACAACCTCCTGGAACACGCTGAAGAGCTTGGAGCCGTCGATGCTCAAATGAAGAACGACCTTGCCGGGCCGGGCGCGGTGTCTCAGGCCGAAGGGATCGCCACGACCGTCAACGCGATGGGCAACACCCTGATGGGTATCCGGCACCTCTATGAATCGCTGGTGCATGGCGAGATGCCCGCGCCAAACAGTGTCCGCGAGATGGAGGAAGACCTTTTCGAAGTCGACGTCTTCCCCATTCACCGCAAGGACAAGATGTTGGCGGGAAAGGCGCGCGGGCTTTTGCATGTGAAGGGCGAGCCCCGTCAGATCAGCCCGCTCGACAAGCCGGCCGGCGTGATCGCGGTCTCGGGGGCGGGCAACTACAGCTCCTCCATCGAGATGGCCATGGCGCTGTTTCTCGAAAACAAGGCCGTCATTCACAAGCCGCATCAGCTGAACGAGGCTTCGGATGCGGTCTGGGCCAAAATCTTTGCTCCCCTGATCGACCGCAAGGCCCTGGCATTCATCGACGCTGATCAAGGCCGCGAGATGTCGGCGCTTGAAGGGCTGCACGCGATCTACTTCACCGGGTCCACCGGCGTTGCCCACGCCATTCAGCGCGCGGCAAGTGCGCCTCTAGTGTCCGAATGTGGCGGCAACAACCCGTGCCTCATCGTGCCGGGCAACTGGACCGACAAAGAGATCGAGCATTGGGCGATTCAGATTGCTTCGGTTGGAAAACTGAATGGCGGTGCCGTTTGTGGACGCCCGCAGACGATCATCACCTCCAAAAACTGGCCCCAGCGCGCGCAGTTTATTGCCGCGCTGCGCAAGGCCATTGCCGAGGATACCTTCGGTACCGCGACTTACTACCCCGGCGTGGACAAGACCAAGGCGCAATTCCTTGAAAACCATCCGACTGCCGAAGTCCTGAAACCCGAGGGCGGTAAACATCCCAAGAGCGATTTCGTCTTCATTCCCGGCATCGGCGCGGATGACTTCGCCGTGCACAACGAGGCCTTTTGCCAGATCTTCAGCGAATTGCCGCTGGATACGGAAGATGACGCAGAGGATTTCCTGACCAAGGCTACGTCTTTCTGCAATGATCGGCTGCTTGGCTCGCTTGGGTGCATGCTGCTGGTCGATACGGAGACGTTCAAAGGCAACGAAGAACGGGTCTATCGCGCCGTGAGAGAGTTGAACTACGGCGGCATCGCGGTGAACAACGTCCCGCCGAATATCTGGCTGAACGCCTATCTCACCTGGGGCGGCTGTGGCGAAACCACCGAGAACTTCGTCTCCGGCGTCGGCAATTTCGGCAACGGCCTGAATTTCGAGAATGTGGTGAAATCGGCCATCATTGATGATTTCGCTGCTCAGACGTTTGCGCTGACCAATCGCAAGCAGATTGACAATCTGCTGGTCAACGCCTCGAAATTCTCCGTCGATCAAAGCTGGGGACGCTTCGTCAAGTTGGCCGGGCAAATGGTGATCGACGGCATACACAAAAGGGACTTCTGATCCACCCGTTTCGGACCCCACAAACCTGTTGCTTCGCCAGAACTTCTGGCCGCAATAGAATGGACAAATACAAGATGGAACTCTTTGAAAACCTGAGCGGTGCTGCCTTCGGCGCGTGGCGCTCTGGACTTTCTGGGCGCTTCGCCAAAACTAATCTCTTGAAAGGAAAACTCACATGACAAAGACAATCCTCATCACAGGATGCAGCAGCGGCATTGGCCGGATGACTGCCAAGTTCTTCCACGAAAAAGGCTGGAACGTCGCAGCCACCGTTCGCAGCAACCCTGAGGACGACGCTGAACTCAATGCGCTCGATAACGTGCTGGTGACAGCGCTTGACGTGACCAAAGAAGAGACAATCAAAGCGTCGGTCGCGCAGACCATTGAGCGGTTCGGCAAGATCGACGTGTTGTTGAACAACGCCGGCTACGGATCCTATGGCATTCTAGAGGCGACACCGGAAAAAGCCATCCGAATGCAATATGACGTCAATGTCATCGGCACATTACTGGTCACCAAGAACGTGTTGCCTTATATGCGTAAGGCAGGTGAAGGCATCATCATCAATATCTCGTCCATGGGCGGCAAGATCACCTTCCCGATGGGCACGCTGTATCACGGTTCGAAGTTTGCCGTTGAGGGCATGACCGAGTCGCTGTCCTACGAGCTAGAAGCCATCGGTGTAAAGGTCAAGCTGATCGAACCGGGCATGATCAACACCGGTTTTGCTGCAACTACGGCAAGCCTGCTGAATGTGGATCCCGAGCAAACCGAATACCGGGAGTTCGTCGATGCGATGATGAAAGGCATGGAAGCCGCAGGCGCTCAGGGGTCAGACCCCATTATCGTGGCCGAAGCGATTTACCAAGCGGCAACCGACGGCTCGGATCAGATGCGCTATATCGCCGGCCCAGACGCCGAACAGCTCATCGCGGCACGCAAACAGATGGATGACGCCGAATACATAGCGATGATGAAAAGCCAGATGGCTGGCTGAAAACAACGCCGATGGTACATCGGCGTGCAGCAAAATTCGAGAGTCGGTACTCTCCTCGCTACAAAGGCGACGAGGAGTTCGACGTGCGCAGCCTGATGAGCCGCATGCAAGGGGCCGTCGCCCAGTAAGCCCTTAGACGGTGGATAGATAAAATAGCAAAGCTGATGTACAAGACACTTCGATGCAATCCCGTACTCTTCGAGAAAGACCTCGCTGGTAAGACGTACCTGGTCACCGGCGCTAACTCGGGTGTTGGCCTCGAGACGACCCGCCAACTCGTACGCCAGGGTGCCCATGTGGTGATGGCCTGTCGTCGGGTCCAAGCGGGCCTCAAGCCTGGGCCTGAACGGCACGCTTTGCGCCAAGCTGATGATCTTCTTGCGTACGCAAGTGGTCCGGGGACCGCGTCTTCGACAAGGTCATTATGCGTGCAACCTAGGAAGACTCTTTGACCGAAAGGGAAACCGGCACCATGCTGACCAGGCCCTGATGGGGCGGTGCGGTATCGTTGAGTTTTTCCTTGATCATGTTGATGGCGCGGCGTGCCAACTGTTCGTAATCCGTGTGGACCGAGGAGATGGAGGGAAAATGGTATTCACAAATGGGGAGGTCGTCGTAGCCGACCAGGGCCATGTCTTTAGGAATGCCCAGTCCGTTACGGCGGGCCTCTTCCATAAAGCCGAGGCACATGTTGTCGTTGATCAGGAAGACCGCGCGCGGTTTTTTCTTGAGTTGCTTGAAGGCCCCGAACGCCTGCTTGCCGGAGGCAATGCTGTAGTCCCCTTCATACTGCCAGATCAGATCCATGTCCGAATGGTGCTCGATGTAGTCGGCAAAGCCGCTTTTTCGGAGCAGGGATTCGTTTCGGTTGGTGTTTCCGATGACAACGCCCACCTGCTTGTAGCCTCGGTCATGGAAGTGCTTGCCTACCAGGTGCCCGCCCCGGTAGGAGTCGAAGGAGACCGTGTCCAATACCGGATTAAATACCGTGGCTGCCGAGATCAGGATCATTTGCCGGGGGGCATGGGCCAGGAGGTTATGGTAATCTTGCTCGGACAGCATCGGCATGAAGAGTACCGCCGCATCGTACGATTTGGACGCTAACTGATGCAATACGTCGATGAGGTCGTCTACGTTTGGGTTGGCACTAAAAAGCCCCACTTCAACATTGGTATCCTTTGCAGCCCGGCTGAAGCCGTGGTACAGCGAAGAGTAAAACTCGCCGACGTGCGTGAAAGCCACCAGCGCCACGAACAACTTCTTGGTGTGCTTGACCGCATCCAGCACATCATCATGGTAGAGCGGGTAATTCAGGTGTTGCGCGGCCTCAAGGATTGCTTCAACGTTGTCGGAATTTCGTTTGGCCTTGCCACGCAATACCCGTGATACGGTGGAGATGGACAAGCCGGTGCGATCGGCAATGTCCTTTAAAGTTGGTCTCATGGGGTGGGGCTAAATGAATGCGTTCGAATGAATATAATCCAAAAAAACGAAAAAATTGCCGCGTTTCACACGGAAATCGTGAAAAGTTGCAAATAATTATTAACAAAAATAAAAATAATTGTTGCAAAAGGGAGATTGAATTATTAAAATAGTATCGCAGAAACGCAAACAAGCTGCTGTCTTGTTCTTGTGCATATCCACCGAATTCTCCATGTGGACATGAGCCGTACGGAAAACAACGTGTCGATCAGTACACCACGCCCCCCCCTTTCTCAGGTTCTCCATCTTGTTCTGGTTTTGATGGGGATGTTATTGTTGTATGCCGCACCGGCCTTTGCTTCGGCCGACGGCCGGATTCAGGGCAAGGTGATTGATGTCCTCACCGGCGACCCCTTGCCGGGGGCCAACGTGGTGGTAAAAGGCACCGTCCTGGGGGCTGCCTCTGGGCTCGATGGGACCTTTACCATTACGCGCGTGCCCGTCGGCGATGTGGTCCTGACCGTTACCTTCCTTGGGTACAACACCCTCGAATTGCCCGTCATCGTCAGGGAGGGCCAGTCAACGAACGTTGATGTGCAGTTGGAGCCGATGGTCGTGGAAGGGGAAGAAGTGGTGGTGAGTGTGCAGGCCCAGGGACAACGGGCCGCCATCAACCAGCAGGTGGCCTCGCTCACGGCGAAGAATGTTGTGTCCGCCATCAAAATTCAGGAACTGCCTGAATCCAACGCCGCCGAGGCTGTAGGCCGGCTACCAGGTGTGACGCTGGAGCGGGAAGGGGGCGAAGGGACCAAGGTCGTGATCCGCGGCCTCTCTCCTCGGTACAGCAAAATTCAGATGGAAGGTGTGAGCCTGTCTTCCACCGATGCCGGAGACCGTAGCACCGACCTGAGCATGATCTCCTCCTACATGCTCGACGGCATCGAAGTCACGAAGGCCGCCACCCCCAATCAAGAAGCCGATCAACTGGGCGGGACGGTCAATTTCAAATTACGAGAAGCGCCGGATCAGCCGGCCCTCAACGTCATCCTCCAGGGCGGCTACAACAACCTGCGCAATGAGGCCGGGGATTATAAGATCGTCGTAAGCGGGAGCCGCCGGTTCCTGAACAACAAACTGGGCGTGTTCGCCAACATGGACCTCGACCGGGTCAACCGGGGAGACAATTCCGTCTTCGCCGGCTATGAAATCCGCGGAGATACCCTTGCCATTGCCAACAGCACTTCGTTTTTCGACACAGACCGGGTCAAAAACCGGTACGGCGGCTCCGTAGTGCTGGACTACCGGCTGCCGTCCACACAGTTCAAGTTTTTCACCATGTACAACCAGGTGAACGAGGACGAAACCCAGTTCCAGGAAATCATCAATCCGGCCGCTACCACCCACCGTTTCTTCCTGGACGATTCCCGGGATGAGCTGTCCATGATGACCTCCTCTTTCCGGGTCGATCACTTGTTGGGCAACATAAAGCTCTCCGGCGGGGTGTCGTACAACTTCTCGCGCCGGGAGGTACCCAACGGCGTCCAGATGAACGCTCAGGAAAACAATGCCTTCCCGACGAATTTCAGCCACGCCACCCCGACCAACCTCAACGGCCTGGACGGTTTTCTGATAGACGGCGAACTCGGATTCCTGCATCCGAGAGAGTTCGTCCGGAAATCCAACAATGACCTTGATGCGACGTTCGTTGAGTGGATCTTCAACTACGATTCCGAACTGTTCCAGAACCAGTACGCAGCCGACCTGAACGCCCGGTATGAATTCCAGGTCTCCGATAACTTCAATGCCGATCTCGAGATCGGCGGCAAGTACAAACGTCAGTTCCGCGAGTTCGACCTGAACTCATTTGAGCATCCGATGTGGTGGGTCACGCAAGACATCGTGCGGGATACCTGGTTCGACGAACTGGAAGGCTCACCCCTGATCGAAGGGTACATCCCGAGCGACACCAACTTCCCGGCCACACCCTTCGTCGACTCCTCGTTTTCCCCGGAAGACTTCTTCGACGGCCAGCTTAACCGCATCCTGGACGTTGACCGCGCCCGCAAATTCATCGAAATGATTCCTCGGACCGATGAAGGGTTCGTACTGGGGATGCAGCGCAACTTCAATACCTCGGTACCGAACGACTACGATGGGGACGAAAACTACTACGCGGCCTATGCCATGCCCATCCTGAAAATCGGCCGGAAGCTCACCCTGATCCCCGGTTTTCGATACGAGCATAACCAGACGGAATACTCCGGGGTGCGCACGCAGGCCCTCGGGCAGTGGGACGAACCGTTTGCCTTTGATGAGGTCCGGCACACGCGGAAGAACAGCTTCTTGTTGCCGATGCTGCACCTTCGGTACAATGTGACGGACGGCTTCGATGTGCGGGCCAGTTATACCGAGACGTTGTCTCGTCCCAGCTTCAACCTGCTGATTCCCTCCTGGATCTTGACCAACCCGACGGTTTTTGCCTGGAACAACCCGGACTTGCTCCCCATCGAGTCCGACAACTATGACCTCTCGTTCTCGCTCTATTCCAGCAAGATCGGCCTGTTTACCGTAGGGGGCTTCTACAAGAACATCTCGAACTTCATTTTCAGCGACCGGACGTTCGTCGTGGAAGAGGATCAACTGCTGGATGCCTACCCGGACGTGATTACCACCGGCGCCACCGTATTCGGGTTTGTCAACAACCCCAACGATGCCACGCTATACGGCACCGAACTCGAATGGCAATCCAATTTCTGGTTCCTGCCGGGGGCGCTGAGTGGGCTGGTGTTCGGCATCAACTACACCTACACCTTCTCGGAACTAATCTATCCGCAGACCAACCCGCTCTTCGAGCGCGTCGGCTTTGCCCGGCGTCTGGTGGGCAGCGAGGATTCCTCCTACGAAGACCGCCTGATCGATCAGCCGGACCATGCGCTCAACATCACGCTCGGGTTTGATTATTCGGGCCTGTCCATCCGCGGGTCGATGCGGATGAAATCCGGTGTGTTCCGCGCCACCAACTTCTTCCCCGAGCTGCGGCAGCAGACGGAAGCGCTCACGTTGTTCGACCTGTCGGTTTCGCAGAAGCTGCCGGTCCAGGGCCTGAACCTGTTCCTGAATGCCTCGAACGTGACCGAGGCCATCGACACCAACACCAACCAGGGCACCGGCTGGGCCTCAAGCCAACAGTTCTATGGCCTAACGGGCCAGGCTGGGGTGCGCTACAAGTTTTAATGCTGCGTGTTACGCGATACTCCACCCAAACAAACCACTACCACTAACAAAGGGAAATAGACCATGAACAAACTGCTGCTATCCATCACGCTTGCCCTTTTTGTGGCAACCGGCTTGTCCGCGCAAAGCGTAAAGGTTGTTGAAGCACAGTATGACGCCGACGGCTTCCCCGTTCCCGACGTCCTCATCAACGAAATCAACGCCGACACTAGCGATACCGGCGCGCTCTTGCACGATGTGTACATGCTCGAACTCAACGAAGCCTACACCATCACCAGCTCCATCGTGCTCAATAGCCCGGCCACGCTGACCGCCCCGCCGCATGACCGCATGAATGCCGATGCCAAGCCGCCCGAAGTGCGGGTGCAGGCCAACGCCGACGGATCGCAGCCTTCGGTGAACTTCGTACTGGTTCGGCCTGGCGCCAACGTGGAGGTCTCCAACATCTACTTCAGCGGTATGACCACCGCCGATGCCTGGCTCGAAGGCAACTTCCTGCGGCCCGCCGCACCGGACATCACCATCCACCTCAAAAACCTCATCATCGACTACATGGGCTGGTCCACGCTGACCAACCTGGATGGTGACATCACGGGCGTATCCTACATCTCGGACAACGTGTACGTCAAGAATGCACAGAACCCGGGCGACTTCAACAGCCCCTTCTACATCCTCAACTTTGCGCCCATCGATACCTTCATCGTGCGCAACGTCACGTACTTTCAGTCGCACGGCTTCTTCATGCAGTCCCGGCAGCCCATGAACTACGTGGAGATCGACCACTCGACCATCGCCAACGCTCTCAAAATTCCGATCTTCAATGACGAACTGACCAACGCGAAGATCACCAACAATATCTTCTTTAACACCACGGCCTCCGGCGAAAACGACGTCGAACACCGCGACAAGGACCGTGACGGCCTCACCTGGAGCATCGTCAACGTGGATACCCTCGCGGGTAACGAGCCGGGCGGAACAGATGCACCGATGGCCGAAGCCGACCGGCAAATCGAAGTACGCAACAACGTGTGGTACAAAACCCCCGAACTGCTCGCCTTCATGGGAGACACCCTGCGGACCGGCGTGTTCATGAACGACCGTACCCAGGCCATGTTTGATGACGATGCCGGCTACCCAGGCCTCGTCGAGGAAAACAACCACAACATGGAAATCTCCTTTGCCAACCTCACCGAGCCGGGGAGAAGTGGTAAGGAAGCGACCGCAGAAATGCTGGACTACATCCGGACCGTGCGGACCGGTCAGGGGACCGTGGACTTCTGGGGGTTCGAAGGCGACGTGAATATGTTTCCCGTTATCCACCGGCTGCTCGTGGAATGGCCGATGGAAGAAGACTTGCGCCACAACATCACCGATGTGGTGGATGACAATGGCAACCCCATTGGCTCCCTGGCCTGGTTCCCGGAAATCAACGTGGCTACGGAAGAAGATGTAGCCGGTGTGTCGGATGCCTTCAGCCTCGGGCAAAACTATCCCAACCCTTTCAACCCGAGCACCACCCTGCATTTCGCACTGGGCAGTGCCACCAGTGTGACGCTGGAAGTGTTCAACGTGATGGGCCAAAAAGTAGCCACGTTGTTGAACAATGAGCTGCTGGCTGCCGGTGCCCACCAGCAGGTCTTCAATGCCACGGACCTGTCTTCCGGCCTCTACATCTACAAGATGCACACCGCCGACGCCCCGGCCCAGTCCCGAAAAATGCTGCTGATGAAGTAACATAACAGAAATCCCCCAGGGATGGTTTGGTTGGGTATCAATGTAGGCCTACCAAATGGTCTCAAAAAGGACGTGAACGGCGCTTCACGTCCTTTTTTATTGATCCTCTGGGGTTAAGGTGGCCCGGGCTTCTTCCAGGCACGTCGTCAGGATCTCGGCGAGGCGGACCACGGCCGGTTCGTGGAACATGTAGTCGTGGGCATCGGGCAAAGTTCAACCTGTTGATCCTCGACGACTGGGGGCTGAAGAAACTCACCGGTGAACAGCAGTATGAACTGCTCGAACTCATCGAGGAACGCTACGGCCGAACGGCGATGATCATCACCAGCCAGTTCCCAGTCGAACACTGGCACGAACAAACCATGGCCGATCCGACGCTGGCCGACAGCCTGATCGACCGGGTGGTGTTCAACGCCTACCGTATCGAACTCAGTGGGGAAAGTATGCGTCGGGTCTATAACAGCCTGCCCCACGCTGAGCCTCCCCATTGACACAGACCAAGGTATCCACTACGTTATGAAGAATCGAGCTGCGTCGCGTCACTCCGAGGATGGATACCTTGAAGCGGTCTCGGTGGACAACATCACTGGAATACGCATATAGCAAGGTAAACCCGAAGGTTCACGTTAGGGCGTGTGATACGCCCTGTTAAACCCGCCCTCATCACCACATGAAACTCAGGGAGTTAATCGGACGCAAGGCAACGTTTCGGTTCGGTTGGTTGTTGCCAGCCCTACTGGTTATGTCTTTACTGGAAGTACTCGGGGTCGCGTCCATTTTTCCGTTCATGAATTTGGTCTCCAATCCCGAGGTGATTCAGCAGAACGCCTGGTTACAAGATCTATACACCACGTTGGGATTTAGTACCTACCAACAGTTGCTGATCTCCGCAGGTATTGCCGTGCTCGTCCTCCTGACGGTCGCCAATCTGTTTTCAGTCTTTGTGGTGTGGTGGCAATATAAGATTGCCTGGGATACGGCACACGATCTTGCTACCCGACTGCTGTGGACCTACATCACGCACCCCTATGCCTACTTTTTGCAAAACAATACTGCCGACCTGATGAAGAAGATTCTGTCCGAGGTCAGTACCCTGATCGCGGGCATTGTGTTGCCGTTGGTCGATCTCATCGCAAGGACGTTCATCCTGGTGATTTTGTTTGCGCTGCTTTTGTATGTGGATACCCGTTTGGCTTTGGTCGCGTTTTCTATTTTAGGCGGGGCCTATGGGTTGATCTACGTGACCCGCCGGGCGTATCTGCATGGATTGGGCGAGCGGCGGCTGGCCGCCAATTTGATGCGTTACCAAACGTTGAACGAAGTGTTTTCCGGCATCAAGACCGTTCAGGCACAGGATACCCAGTTGTTTTTTTACCAGCGTTTTGCCTCTGCTTCGTACATGCACAACGACACGCACCCCAAGGTGTATCTGGTTGCCAATACGCCCCGGTACCTCATTGAAATTCTGGCCTTCGGGGGCATTCTGGGAATTACGCTGTATCTGTTGATTACCCGGCAAAATGTACAGGGGGCCTTGCCGTTGCTAAGTTTGTATGCCCTGGCCGGGTACCGGTTGTTACCGTCCTTGCAGCGCGTGTTTGCCTCAGCCGCAAAGCTACGCAACAACTGGCCAGTAATCGACGATTTTCATACTGAGCTTGAAGCTGGTCTACATCCGCCCACAGACATCACCACGCTTCCAGAGCCGTTGTCCTTTACCACCCGATTCGGTATGGAAGCTGTCACGTTCCAGTACGATGGGGCTGAAGTACCTCTGCTGGGTGGGTTTTCGCTGACCATCGACAAGGGCAGCCGGGTGGCGTTTGTGGGGTCTACGGGGTCGGGTAAAACCACGCTGGTTGATCTGATGCTGGGTTTGCTTGCCCCTCAAAAAGGCCGACTGGTCGTAGACGATATGGTGCTTACGGAGGCCGGCCTCCCCGCCTGGCGGCGCAACATCGGCTACGTTCCGCAAGAGGTCTTTTTGTATGATGATACCGTGGCGCACAACATTGCCTTTGGGGTGTCGGAAGCCGAGGTAGAGCAGGCCCGGATTGAGGAGGCCGCCCGACAGGCACAGATTCACGACTTTATTGTCACAGACTTGCCGCGGGGTTACGAGACGCCTATCGGCGAGCGCGGCGTGCGGCTCAGTGGGGGGCAACGGCAACGGCTCGGGCTTGCACGGGCACTGTACCGACAGCCCCAAATTCTGATTCTGGATGAAGCCACCAGCGCACTGGATGGGGTCACCGAACAGGCCGTGCTGGACAACCTGAATGCCCTGTCCCCGGACCTTACCATCGTCATGATTGCCCACCGTCTGGCGACCGTCCGCCATTGTGATGTGATTTATCTACTCGAAGCGGGCCGCGTGACGGATGCTGGAACCTATGATGTCCTCCGCGACCGTAATGCCCTCTTCCGCGAAATGGCCGACCGCACGTGAGCAGAAAAATCAACATAGTGTTGATTTTTCAACATACTTATTCTATCTTGGTTGGTGTCACCGTTCATTAATCTTCCGTGTTGATGTCAAACCTACCCCCTTTGAGCCGCCGTGAGCGGGAAGTGATGGATATTGTACACGCGCAGGGTCAGGTTACGGCCAAGCAGATTCGTGCACACATGGCCGAGCCGCCTACCAATGCCGCCGTTCGGTCCATCTTGCGCATTCTGGTAGAACGCGGCCACCTCACTTTCGAGCAGGATGGTCCGCGCTACGTCTATTCCGCCACGGCCCCGGCACAGACGGCCCGCCGGTCTGCGCTGAAGCATGTGCTCAAAACATTTTTCGGCGGATCGGTCGAAGGCGCAATGGCAGCGCTGCTTGATCTGGAAGAGAGCAAATTGTCCGGCGAAGAACGCGCCCGTATCAAGCAATTGATCGAACAAGCCGACCAAGAGGGCCGCTGATGGAAACCTTGTTTACATTGGAATCCGACTGGATCGGGATGATCTTGCGTGCTACGGTCTTGCTGGCGGCTGCTGTGCTGTTGACCCGGCTCCTCCATAAATCGGCGGCCCAGACCCGGCACCTGCTGTGGACGGCCACATTTGTGCTTCTGCTCAGTCTTCCATTGGGTATGGCCTGGATGCCCACGTGGGAGCTGCCCTTGCTGCCCGCGTCCGAGGTTGCTGTGGCCTCAACGCCTGTACATCAACCCTTAACGGTACATCCTTTCGGTGTTGAAGCACTGAAGTCTGCGGCGGCCCCTCAACAGCCGGTAGCGGCACGTCCTTTTGCACCCTTATCAACGCCTGAAAAAGAACCGACCTTGGTCGATACGCTGCATGTCTCAACACTCATATTCTGGATTTGGGCCGTTGGGTGTGGCTTGGCGTTGTGGTCTATGCTGATTGGCCTATTGCGGTACCGGACCCTTGTGCGTGCCGCCACACCCCTGACCGATCCCCATTGGTGGGCAACAACCGATGCCCTCCGCGCCCAGCTTCGTATCCGGCGGCAGGTACGTCTGGTGATGAGCGAAGACATCTCAACGCCGATGACGGGTGGTTGGCGTGCTCCTGTGGTTTTATTGCCGAAAGGGGCGCAAACCTGGTCGGCGGAGCGGAGGGAGGTGGTGCTGGCGCACGAGTTGGTACACGTCCAGCGTCATGATGCCCTCCGGCAACTGGTCGGTCATGCCACGCTGGCATTGTACTGGTTTCATCCCTTGAGTTGGCTGGCGGCCCGCCTGTCGAAGATGAGTCGGGAGTTGGCGTGTGACGAAGGCGTACTGGCCCTTGGCGCACGGCCTTCTGCGTATGCCACACACCTGCTTGCCCTCGCCGACGGCCTCAACGCCGCTCCGGCCCCCGTTGCCCTTCCAATGATTCAAAAAACCCAACTCGAAGAACGACTTATGGCGATTCTCAAACCCAACCGGCCTCGTGCCAATATGATTGTCAATACGATGACGCTGTTGCTCATTGCTGCCATCGGCCTCACGGTTGCCGTCGCACAGCCGACCCCTGCCCTTGTGCCTGCACCGGCCGAAGCCCCGGTTACGGCCCCTGATCCCGTAGCGCCCCCAGCCCCGGTTGCCGCATCCGTAATTGCGGAAACCCCGCCGATCCTGGAAGTGCCCGTTGAGGCACCGGTCATGGCCACTTCTGTACTTGATGAAGGATGCCGGGCCGAAGGTATGCGGGGTTCATTTAGCGGGACCATCAGCACAACGAAAGAAGGGGGCGAAACCCGCCAAGCGCGTTCTGGCTGGTTCAACGGCGACCGCATGATCCAGCAATACGACGGTGACCTTCGGTTGTGCATGCGCATCCACGGTGAGGTGGTTATGGCCAATGATGGTCTGTCCGTTCGGGCGGTAGGAGCCGATAGTTGGGTGGCACTTGAAGCCGAAGAGCATCATCTTCAGCAACTCATCATTACGGAGGATGCCAGTGGCATAACATATACCTGGCGTGTAGATGGAAAGGAACGCCCCTTCGACAACAAGGCACAGACCTGGCGAGATCAGATGTTCGTTGTGATGAATGGCTATTGGGAAGCCAGCCGTTTGCGTGGGCAGGAGAGTAGCTTACGTGGGGAAATTTCTTCACACCGAGGTGAGGTCAGCAGTATGCGTGGGGAGATTTCCTCGCACAAAGGGCACATCAGTAGCATGCGCGGAGAGATCTCTTCGCACCACGGCGAGGTGAGTAGCATGCGTGGGGAAATTTCTTCACACCGAGGTGAGGTCAGTAGTATGCGTGGAGAAATCTCCTCGCTTCGGGGTGAGCTCAGCAGTATGCGTGGGTTCTCACACAACTGGGACGAAGCCGACCGCAAAAAGTACAAAGCGCGCAAAGCCGAGATCGAGGTCCGCATCGCGGAAATCGAAGCGCAAATTGATGCCTATAATCTGGACGCCAAGGTTCGGGAAATCGAAGCACGCATTGAAGCCTACGGCCTTGGTCCAAACACGGAAGCGATTGAACGCGAAATTGACGCCTACGACCTCGACGGCAAGGTTCGGGAAATCGAGCAGCAAATCGAGGCGTACGACCTCGACGCTAAAGTGCGCAAACTCGAACAGGAGATCAAGGAACTTGATGCTGACCGCCGCGCAACGGAAATCGAGCGCAACCTCAAGCCCGAAGTAGACAAGCTACGTAGCTTAAACCGATAGCGGTAGATCGGTCCATCAATCCGGTCTATCAATCCGGTCCAACACATCCTCAATAGATCCGCGTTCATCCAGGTCAACCCAATGATACGTGGGGTACCGGCGGAACCACGTGAGTTGTCGTTTGGCATACCGCCGGGTATTTCGTTTGAGCAGGCGCACCATCTCGTCATAATCAATTTTACCCTGGAGGTACGCAATCGGCTCCTGATAGCCGATGGTGCGAAGCGGGTTCAGGGAAGACGCAAAACCGGCTGCCAACACGCCGCGCACTTCATCGAGTAAACCGGCTTCCAGCATCTGGTCTACGCGGGCCCCGATGCGCCGGTAGAGGTGGGTCCGGTCCCGGGTCAGGACGACAACCTTGAACGGCGGTTTATGGGCCTGGGAAGGTGGCTGAAAAGACGAGAGTGGCTGGCCGGTGCCGTGGTAGACTTCCAGGCCGCGCACCAGCCGTTGGGTTTTGGAGGGGTCGAGGGTGGCGGCGAATGTAGGGTCCACGGATTGAAGTTCTGCGTAGAGGACTTCGGCCCCTTCATCGGCGAGGCGTTGCATGAGCCGGGGGCGGAGGGTGGAGTCCACCGGCGGAATATCGGCGAGGCCGTGGATGAGCGCGTGCAGGTACAGGGTGGACCCACCCACGATGAGGGCACTGCGGCCCTCGGCCTGGAGTTGGGCGATGCGATCCAGCGCGTTCACTTCGAAGCGGCCTGCCGAGAAGGGTTCGTCCAGGTCCAGTTCGTTGATGAAATGATGCCGCACCCGGTCTAGTTCATCGGCGGAAGGTTTGGCCGTGCCGATGGTCAGGGGGCGGTAAATTTGCCGACTGTCGGCAGAGAGAATATCAGCGCCAAGGGATTCGGCCAGGTACAGGCTCAGGTCGGTTTTGCCCACGGCCGTCGGGCCGGTCAGGACGAGAAGTGGGGAAGAAGGTTCGTTTGTAGTGATCGCTGAAGCGATCATTTTTTTAGCGTAGTAAAGGGTGCACTAGGGAGCCATCAGCCGATTAGTAAGTAGGCAGGGAGGGGTCGATTTCCCGGCTCCAGGCCAGGGTCCCGCCTTTGAGGTTGACGGCCTCGTTAAATCCCTGTGCGCGCATGAAGGAGACGGCGTTGGCCGAGCGTGCCCCTGAGCGACAGTGCACCACGATGGACTTGTTCTTGTAATCGGCCAATTCTTCGAGCCGGTTCGCAAGTTGCCCGAGCGGGATTAGGGTGCCGCCGAGGTTGGCGATTTCATATTCACGAGGTTCGCGAACGTCCAGCAGGATAAAGTCTTCTCCGGCATCGAGCCGGACCTTGAGTTCGTGGACGGTGATTTCGGGCGTCCGCGATCTGAACAGGTTCATAGACGGAGGGCGTAAAAACAGGTTGGGTTAATTCTGAATACGAGGGACCAATTGTTCAGCACGGTCCCGGGTCAGCGCCAGGTAGATGTTGGCCCGGCTGCGCCAGACGACGGCTTCGGTGTCGTCGAGTGGTTCTACGGTAAAGGCATTGGCTTGTTCGAGGCTTTCCAGTAGGGTCGTCTCAAGGAACAATCCTTGCCGCCGGTACCGGTCCAGAAAGGCATAGTTCAGCACAAACACCACCAACTCTTCTCCACTTTGGTCGGTGAATACGAAGGCCGGGAGTTGGGCATTTTGTGTTACGTCGATCAGGGCGATGCCATCGAGTCGGGTTTGTTGGATCGCTGGAATGTCAACCTGCCAACCGAAATGGGTTTCGATGAATTGCGAGTTTTCGGCCGGATCCGAAGATTCCAGCGCGAAGCGCAATTCGGGCAAGCTGCGCTCGGCTAGGCGGATCAGGTTGCCTTCCGGGCTGGCTTCAGGTTTGGGGGTGATGAAATAGAACAACAGCCCTACCAGTCCGGCCAGGACCGCCATGCTCAACAGGCGTTTCAGGGCATCGGTCTTGTTTTTTCGCTGGAGCCGACGCGCATGACGGCTGGTAGGACCTTCGGAGGCTGCCGGGGATGTTGTGGTTTCCGGTTGCACAGGCGGCACACTTTGCGCAACGGGTTCCGGTTTAGGGGCAGGATCTAGGGGCGATAGCGGATCGGCAGGCGGCTCAATGTCACCTGGGGGATCGGAGGCTAGGTGCAGGAATGTGACCGGCGGTATCAGCATAACTCAATCGGAAAATACAATGTTGATTGGGTCGCCTTTGCGTATGCTGAGCAAGGTGGCCGCATTGCCGTTGTTGACGGCTACTTCCAGGTATCCATTGCTGCCGAACAACACCAGCGGCTCTCCGTGTGAAACGGTGGCATAAGTGGGATGGAGCCCTTGCACAATGGCAGAGCCGACGTACGATTTATGCGTCCGTCCTTTTGCATGCCGGGTATATAGGCTGTGGGCGATGTTTGTGATACAGTTTCCAAAACGGTCGATGTGGACGATCCAGCCCTGAATGCCCTGGGTATCGGCAATGGGCAAGGCCCAGCGCAGTTGCTTCAGGTGTGAAACCGAAGTGCCGAACTCGGACAAGGGGGTCCCCATCGCGAGATGGGCAGCCACCGGGGCAAACACGTCCCGCCCATGAAACGTCGGGCTGGGCGTAGGGGTTCTCCAAAAGGCCGGGTTGTCCAAAACAACGGCGTGGTCCGGCTCCATGCCTTCACAGGTATTCAGAATGAGGGGAAAGAGTCCATTGTCCGGCCCCACAAAATAATGCCCGTCCTTTTCAAGCGCGACCGGAGGGCGTTCGGTGCCTACGCCGGGGTCGATCACCGCAAGGTGAACCGTACCCCGAGGGTAAAACGGGAACGCATCTTTCAGGACGAAAGCGGCCTCCATGATGTCTTGCGGCGCGATCTGGTGAGAGATGTCGATCAACTGCAAGGTGGGGGCCAGGCTAAGCACAACACCTTTCATCGATGCCACATAGGCATCACGCGTGCCGAAATCGGTGGTCAAGGTAAGCAAACGAGACACGGCAGAAATCGAAGATCTATCAGTGGACCAGGGTACCATCCATAATATCGGCCTCAAGGGTTCGATGCAACCTGCCGAAGGGGCTTCCTGTTGCTTTTTGATGGTTTTTAGCCGATCAGGGCCATGGCACGATGCCCTGGACTTTCAATAAATTCCGAATCTTTTGAAAACGGAAGCAGTTTACACCGTTACGTGTCTGCAACGCCCTAGCCAACACGCCCTAATATCAATCTGCACCAGCGCGCACCCTATGCCGTCCAATTCTTCCAACGACTCGGCCATGCCGATTCCGGCGAATGCCTATGAAGAAGCCCTGGAACGTTTTGTGCTGTTCTGGGGCGAGATGGCATCGTCGTGGGGCATCAACCGTACCATGGCCCAGATTCATGCGTTGCTCTACGCGCTGGATCAACCGCTGGACACCGATGAAATCATGGCACGGTTGCAGGTCAGCCGGGGCAACGCCAACATGAACCTCCGGGCGCTGGTGGACTGGAACCTCGTCCGCCGGGTACATCAGTCCGGATCCCGAAAAGACTACTACACCTCCGAAAAAGATGTCTGGAAGATCTGTGCCCGCGTCATTCAGGAACGCAACCGCCGGGAGGTCACGCCGGTCAAACAAACCCTGACCGACTGCCTGACCCTGCTGGAGACCGAAGTTCAGGATGCTGATGCGCCCAATACCACAGAAGCGGGCCAGTTTGCCGTCCGCATTCGGAATCTGGTAGATATGATCCAGTTGTTTGAAAACATCACGACGGCCTTGCTGCCCTTCCTCGGGGCGAAGGACATGAAGACGATCCAACAACTGATCGAGTTGACGGCCAGTATGCGCCGCACCAAAAACGACGCATGAACCCGCAGGACACCGGCGCCCACGGCGAAGCCCTCGCCGCCGATTACCTGACGCGCAAAGGCTACCGGGTATTGGAACAGGGGTATCGGTTTCAGCATACCGAAATCGATCTGATCTGCCGGCATCCGGCCTCGGCCTCGCATCCGGTGGACGAGTTGGTTTTCGTGGAGGTCAAGACCCGGAAACGGTCTGGTATGATCCTGCCTGAAGCCGCCGTCACGCCTCAAAAGCAAAAGCACCTCATCCGGGCTGCCCGTGCCTACCTCCGGGAAACGGATCAACACGATCAATGGTGCCGTTTCGATGTCATCGGCATCATCCTTCGCCACCCCACCCCCGAAATCCGCCACTTCGAAAACGCCTTTACGGCATAAAAACGTACGCATGGTACAGATATGAATCTGCGATTCAATGCTATTCCGGCACCATCAGCTTCGGGTGCGGCGCTCTTGGTACACGGTGGGGCATGGGACATTCCAGACGGCGAGGTGGAGGCCCATAAGGGTGGTTTGCATGAAGCCCTGAACCGTGGACGCGCACGCTTGGAACAAGGCACTTCGGCGTTGGATGTGGTCATGGAAGTGGTGGCGGTACTGGAAGCCCATCCTGCCTTTGATGCCGGGTACGGGGCCGTACTCAACCAATCCGGCGAGGTCGAGCTGGATGCCGGGCTGATGTGTGGGGAGACCCTGGGGTTTGGGGCCGTGGCCGGGGTCAAGCGCATTGCCCATCCGATTCAAGTGGCGCACCGACTGTTGCAGCGCACAGCCGGACAGGCCCGGCTCCTGATTGCCGAGGGGGCCGAAGCCTTTGCTGCCGCTGAAGGGTTCACCCTCATCGAAAATGAGACCCTGATGGTAGCACGCGAGCGCATTCGCTTCCGGCAACTTCAGGAGGCCGCCCGGTTTCATACGAGCCATGCCTTTTTACCGTCGGAGGGGCCACGAGGTACGGTGGGCTGTGTGTGCCGGGACCGGGAAGGACGGCTGGCGGCTGCAACTTCTACAGGCGGTGCACCTTATACCTTGCCGGGGCGGGTAGGAGATTCTCCGTTGCCTGGATGTGGGTATTATGCTACCCCGCATGCCGCCATAAGCACCACCGGCTGGGGCGAGGCCATCGCCACGGTTCTGTTGGCAGGGCGCACCGTTGATCGTATCGTTGCCGGACAATCACCAGCGGCGGCGGCCCAGGCTGGATTGGCGCAGATGTACCAACAGGTCCGCAATCAAGCCGGAACCGGAGCCACAGGAGGACTGATTGTGCTGGACCGAATAGGTCGGGGCGCATGGGCCTATACTACGCCTCGGATGGCCCGGGCCGGATGGGCCGAAGGGAGGGAGATCTGGGCGATGGTTTGAGGAAGGATACGCCCTAAAAGCGTTGAGTAACCCGACGTTTCTCGGCCACTTCCAGGCCAAGCCAAAAGGGGGACCTACCCGGTTTTGAATCCCTGATTCATTACCAACTAACCATGCAAATCAGGGGTTGACGGCTGGCCTCAGAACGAGGAAGGCCACCCCGGCCAGCCACGTCCGCCCTGGGGCCGGCTCGAAGTAGCGCCCACCAAAGCCATTGACCACGACCGAGCCGTTGTATCGGGTATTGGTCAGGTTGTAGACATGGACGAAGGGTTGGAGGTGTACCTGTTTGCCCAGGCCGATGTTGGTGTAGCTCAGATAGAGGTGGATGGTCGCGTAGCGGTCGTTTGGGGTCGTGTTTTCGTCATCGGCAAAGTAGGTGCCTACAAACTCCATTTGTGTGCGGAGTTGAAATCCCTGGTGGGTCCATCGGGCGCTGCCGTAGAGTTGATGCGTCGGGAGGCCCGGAAGTTTGAGCCCTCCGAGGAGATGCCCATCGCGAAAGCGGAACAGGCCTGCACTATAGGTTCCGGACAGTTCAAGTTGGGGGGTAGGCCTCCAGGTGAGCGCGGTTTCGATGCCGGTGTGGAGGGTACTGCCCCCGTTGCGGTAAAAGGTACGGTCTCCACCGGCTTCGGTTTGAAACGGGATGAGACGGTCTTCGACCTCCATGTGATAGTGGGCCACCTCGAACTGCATCCGGTCCGCCTTCCCTCGGATGCCGATTTCATACCCGTAGGTTCGTTGCGGGGCCAGGGTGGGGTTGAAGCCGCCCTGCAAGTCGGGCCGGTTGACGAGTTCCGTGGTCGTGGGGGTTTCAAATGCGGTGCGGACATTGGCAAAAACAACCGCAGATGCCAGGGATAGCGAGAGGCCCGCCGACGGGCTCCAGGCCCCGAACGTCCGGCTGCCGGAGTGATCACCATTTTCCAATAGGGCATCCTCGGCGGTAAAACGGACCCGGTCGTACCTGATGCCCACATTCAGGTTGAGCCGGTGCAGGGTGCGTGTGGCCTGGCCGTACAGGCCGACGTTGCTCACCGTTTCGATCTGGTCCAGGATTTTCGTGGGGCCGGGTTGGCCCGCCTCGTTGTTTCGGTTGAGGCGGTCGTCCCGTTGGCGGGCCGCATCCAGGCCGGTGGTCCAGTGCCAGGGGCCGGTTTGGGTGCGCCATGAAAGCCGGGTGCCCCCGGCTTGCCGACGGAGCCGGATGTAGGCGAAGGCCAGTGGGTTATCGAGGTTACGGTAGATGCCGTACACCGTGCCCGAAAAAAGCCCGTAGGCGGTCTGGGCCCGCACGGTTGCCCCGGCTTGTCCCTGCTGACTGTCTTTCCCGGCACGGGCATCCACGTTGCGGCTTGCCGCTTGCCGGGGGTTTTCATGCACCTGGGTTTCGGTGAGTGACCCTGGGTTCTGGGCCGTGGGTGCACCGATCCAGGCGGCTGTGAGGTTCAGGGTGGTGCGCCGCCAGGCCCGGCGGCTGGTCAGTACGGCGCGGGTGCGGACGGTTCGACTGTAGTCTCGGTAGCCGTCCAGTCTTAAATGGGACACGGCCAGATGGACCTGCTGGCCGCCCAGGGTGGTACGGGTCGATGCCGTAAAGCCTCGCCGGCCCAGTCCACCGAAAATGGGGCGCAAGTGGGTGCCGGTCAGGGAATCAGAAGGAGCAGAGGAGAGCAGTAAAACGCCGCCCCCGGCATTGCCCCACAGGGTAGAGGTCGGGCCACGGAGTACTTCGGCGCGCTGGACCAGCGCGGGATCGACGAGGTCGAGGACAGCCTGGCCGTCGGGCATGGTCAGGGGAATGCCATCGAAATAGACCTGGATGCCGCGTACCCCGAAGGCCGAGCGCCAGCCCATGCCTCGGATGCTGAGGCGTTCTCCGACGGAGAAGTTGTTTCGGTCGCTGAGCCGAACACCGGGCAAGGCTGCGAGGGTCTGGCTCAGGGTGGGCAGCGGCTCGGTAGACCATTGGGCCGGGGGGTGTGTCCAGATGGTGGCGGCAAACGGAAAGGTGGCCGCCGTGGCCCCGGATCGGCCGGCTTCAATTTCCACTTCCGGCAAGGCTACGGAGAGGGTATCGTCCTGGGCCTGGACAGGGAGCATAAGGCCCAGCATTCCTGACAGAAGAAAGCCTATGGCGGTATAACTTAATTTCATAGTCTCGGTATGGGCGACCTTCATGGTTGCCCCTTAACATGCAGGGAGGGCAACCGGAATAGGATTTCTCCCGGACGCACCCCTTTCCGATGGATACGTTCCCCCTACCAGCCCACGCGGCGTTTTTTAACCTTTGGGGGGCGTACACTTTCTACCTCGTGTGCGACGGCCGGCCGGGGAATTCGGGGGACCTCGGCATAGGGGCTGAGGCGTGTATTGCTGGAAATGCCCCGGATTTTTGTATCGGCCACATCATCGGCATATTGGCTTGGGTGCAGCGGTGGAGGGAGAGGAGGCGATATGGGTTCTGAGGGATAGGATTTTGGGCGACGGGTTTCGGGGGGGACAGCAAGGGTTACCGCTACCATTTTCGGTTCAACAGACATTTCTCGGAGTTCGGTATCCTTGTAATAGAACGAGAGGATTTTTTGATAGCTTCGCCCGGCCTTGGCCTGTGCGGCGGTGCCCCATTGACACAAGCCCACCCCGTGCCCATAGCCGTGTCCCTTGAACAGGTATTGATCCCGTTTTTTGTTTAGGGTAAACCCGAAATTGGCGCTCCGGATCACCTTGGGGCCAAATTTCCGATTGACCAGGTTGCGGAAGGAGGCCGCCGATATCGTTTTACTTCGGCCGGATTTGGTTTCGAGTACAACGGATTTGAGCCGCCCATCCTTCCCACGTTTCCCAATTTGGATCCCTGTAACGGTGGTTTTATAGCGGCGTGAGAGATGCGTCAATAGCCAGTTCTTGGCCACTTTGCTGTTCCACTCCCGATGGGGTGACAGGGTCTCGTAGGGGTCTGGGCGGCCCCGGAGGTACGGGACAGGACGGCTTCTCCAGACGTCTTCATTGTTGGCCGTATGACCGCCGCAACTGGAGGAGTACACCGCCTCAATCAACTGACCTCGATGCAGGAGCACTTGCCCCTGGGTACTGCGGGCGGCGTGCCGGGAGATGCCGGTTTCCTTGAGGGCCCCCTCATACTTTTGGGAAGCTTCGTGGTCAGACAAGTGGTAGCTCTCATTCCTGTTGTTCCGTGCTGAGCGAATGGCATAGGTACGAATGGCAACGGCCTGGGCCTTCACGCCTTCCAGGTCCGGGAAATCGTACTCCGAAGGAATCACACCGGCAACATAATCCTCCAGATGGACATGGTTGATGAGGCGCAACGTACCGGCGTGGTCAGACGGATTAACCAGTATTTCCAGCCAACCCCGGTAAGCCCGGACTTCTCGGCCATTGGGGCCGTCCAGTTCGATATGCAACAAGGCTCCCGGCGGCACCCTGAACTCGGCACGGGAAATCTGAGCCCCCCCCCGATGCCAGCGCACTTGCAAATCCGGCACCCAACTCTCTACCGACACCTGCTCGTTCGCCTTCACTCCACCGATGAGTTTTTGCTGCCGATGCGTGTAGATAAACAGGGGGCCGTTCTTGGCCCAGATCCTGGCCGAAGTAGGCCGTTCCAACTCCAGAATATGTACCCGAACGGTATCCTGCACGATGCCGGTGTGCGCATATACCGGTGCGACGAATCCAAGACCTGCCCCCAGGGAAAGGACCCACATCCACATCAGACGGGAATGAGACATAGCGTTAGTAGACAATTTCGATCTGAAATAGCGGTCAATGAGGCCCCTTCACACCCCGGATCAAGTCCAGGGCAAGCTGTAGTACGTCACGGTACCTGACTGCTTTGTCCATTGGCGGGAAGCCACACCTGAAGCATGTCAAAGGCCGTTACACTCCCGTTGAGGTTAAAATCCCCCTGGGTATAGCCCGCTGTGCCGTTTTCGGCGAGCCACACCTGAAGCATGTCGAAGGCCGTAATTTGATGGTCGGTATTTCCGTCGCCCCCATACGTGCCAAAGGTGCTGCCGTCCAGGGCGAGCATCGGATTGATACCGTACGCTTGTGCTTGCGAACCCGTAAAATCGTGCAAAGTCCCTGAAGGTGTCAAGTCCAGCGTTGTTGCGCTCATCAATGCAAGGTGGTTGCGGTGCCGGATCACCACGAAGTACGACCCTGAAATAAGGGTGGAAAACGTAGCCGGGCTGGTGGCATCGAGGTCCACCATTTGTCCGTCCTGTTTGAGGAACACGGCGCGTTGTGCGAGGGGTGGCCCCGTGGCTGTAGCGCGGACTTCCATCAAGGCCCAGTCGACGAGGTCTGGATGGGCATCGAAGAAGCCGGCCGGTACACTTTCGGGACCGTCGTAATCCAGGGGGGTGCCGTCGTAGATCGGATCGGCATAGGGTTGGGTTTCGGGGAGGAGGTCACCGATGTTCAGTTGGGTTTGCATCGTACCCTCCTGGAATGGTCCGTGGAGCATCAGTTTGACGGCGGCGCGGGCTGGTCCGGCGATGCGCAGGGCATAGGGGGTCTCCCAATCGTTCGGGCCAACGGCTTCATGCGTGATGCGCACGTGGTAGGTTCCGGCGGCGTGGGTCCCGGCATCCAGCACGACGGGAGCGATGCTCGGGGCAAAGGGGGTCGAGGCGGTGCCGTTGGCGGTGGTGTAGGGGGCCGGGGTATCGTAGAAATCGATACGGCCTCCCAGGCCCGGGGTGGGGGTCACTTCCACGAACAGGGGGCCGCCGGTATGGTCGAAAACAAACCAGTCCACATCGGTAGTCGCCGGGCCGTCCGGTGCGCTTTGGGAACGGACCTGGGCTAGGCCGGCATAGTATGTTTCCGGTTGGACGTCCCAGGCATAGGCCGGGTAATCGCCTTCGTCGAGTGCGCGGATGAGGTCGGTGACTTCGTCGGTTAGGGACAGGTGGCCGTCATCCATGAGCAAGGTATCCGTCAGGACGTGGGGGGTGATATTGCCCGGGTCAAGTGGGCGGGGGGTCGAACCATCGAAAAGCCATTGCCGGCTCAGGCTGACCACGCCATCTCCGTTGCCTTCGGAATTGGAAGTGACCCAGGTGTAGCGTACGTTGGTAGGCAGGGGCATGGCGGGGTTGTCGTAGGTGCCGTCCCAGGGGTCGTCTCCGCCGGTGGTGGTGCCGTCTACATTCAGACCGGTGATGTCGTCGTTCTCGGAGCCGTTGGCATTGACATCCTTGTTCCAGAAGCCGTTGGCGATGTCATCTTCCTCGTTGCCGCTGAACAGGTAGGGGGCGCGGCAGGAGAAAAAGAGAAAGCAGGTGTAGCTGTACCGAAGGTCACGGGTGGCTTCGCTGTTGATGTCCGGGAGGCCGTCCAGTTGTTCGCCGTCGGTAACAGGCCAGGGGTTGCCCAACAGGTTGCTGCCGCGGTGCGGGGTGGCCACCGTGGCGAGTTTGGCCACTTTATGGCCGTCGGCTTCGGTTGGGGCGACCCACCATTTCGGCGTATCGCCTTCCTGGCGTTGCAGGTATTCGCGTGCGGCCAGGCCCCCCATTGAGTGCCCGATCAACACGACCTTTGGTTTGGAGGGGTTGGCGGCCAGTACGCGTTCGATCATGCGGCCCAGGGTATACCCCTGTTTATAGGACGCGGACTCGTTGCTGTCCGAGTCGAAAAAGCTGGGGGACCCTCCACCCTGGATAATAATTTCCGGGTTGTTGGGCTCTTCGTTCCAGTAGTTTTCCCAGTTGTAGGCATACAGGCAACCGGGCGCGAGGATGTTGTTTTCGTTGACGAATTGCACCAATACATCGTCATCCGGCGTATTGGGGGATTGATCGCTTCCGAAGATATGGGTGTTACCGGTCGCATTGATAACGGCATGGAATACCTCAGTCTGGCCCCAGAGGGCTACGATACGGGCATCGGCATAAAAATCATCCCAGCTAAACTGACTGCCTGTGAAGCCGTGCGCAAAGAGGATGGGGTAGGGGCAGTCGAGCGATTGTCCGGTTGCAGGTGTACGCAGCAGGCACATCAACGCGAACAAGATGATGGGGATATACCAACGGGGAGGAGGATCAGCTACATGCATAGGAATACCGGTGGGCCAAAGGGGGTGTACAGAGTTAACTTGGTGCTAAAACGCAAAATATGAGAAATTATTGGTTTTCGGGAAATGAAATCATTCCGTATGTTCGTAAGTTAAACGCTAAAGCAATACGATCCTTAGGCCAGCACGTTCGCGCGGGGTATGGATTAACCTGAGGGGTCGCGTTGTCCAACGTGGGGTATGCGCTGCCGACTTGGCGTGCAGCGCCTGGGTAGCAGGTCTTCGAGCAAACAGCAAACGAACAATACGCAGCTTATGCGCAAGGTGGCTAGTTCCTTTCTCTGGCTCTTTGTATTCACGATTCCGCTGGACCGGCTGAATCTGGATCAATTGGCGGGAGCAGGTATTGCCGGTACGATTACCCGTATCGTAGGGGGGGTCGCCTTTATTGTGGGGGCGATCCTGACCCTCTTTGAGGGGCGTTTGCAGCGGTTGGGGAGTATGCATGTTCTGGTCTATGGGTTTATGATATGGGCCGGGATTAGTGGGTTGTGGAGTCTGTACCCCGACGAATCTATTGTGCGTGCGCTGACCTATGGACAATTGGTTCTGATGGTCTGGCTGATTGCCCAATTTGCCAGTGATCAGGAGGCACAGGTACACTTGCTTTCTGCGTATGTGGCCGGGGCGATGGTTGTGGGTGGGAGTCTGATTCTGGGCTATGTATTGGGTAGCAATACGGCTGCCTTTCATGGGCGGTACACGTCGCTCGGCTACAATCCCAATGACCTCGCGTTGACGCTGGCCCTGGGCGTGCCGTTTGCTTGGCATATGTTTGTGAAGCGAACGGGATTTTGGGGATGGTTTGGTTTTTTCTATGGGCCGGTCGCCATTCTCGGGGTCTTACTTTCGGCATCGCGTGGGGGGGCCATTGCTACCCTGGTGGCCATGCTCATTATCCCGTTCACCTTGCTTCAGCTTTCCCGCCTCAAGCGTATGAGTGTGCTCATTCTGGCCGGGCTTGCCATTGTGTCTGCGGCCTACATTGTGCCGGAAACGTCCTGGGAGCGGGTGGCTACACTCGATGACAATGCCGAGGCCACCTGGTCATGGGAAAACGTCAAAAACCTGCGGAGCAACAACATGCGCCTCGCCATTTGGGAGGCCGGGATGGAAGTGTTCTCCGAGCATCCGGTGCTCGGGATCGGGGCCGGCGGGTTTGTGAACGTGGTCAGCCCTGTGGGGGGTGAGCGTTTTGTGGCCCACAATGTGTTCGTCTCGATTCTGGTTGAACTGGGGGTGATCGGATGTGTCTTGTTTGTCGTCATGCTGTTGGGACTGGGCTTTTCCACTCGTTACATGGAACGGTCCGAGCGGGTCTTCTGGCTCATGGTGTTGCTCACCTACACCGTTGGGGGGTTGTTCTTGACCTGGGAGCATACCAAGCAGACTTGGCTCGTGATGGGCCTCTTGGCTGCGCGTATGACCGTGTTGCGGCCTGCCCAGATTGCCCAAAACCGGGCTCGGCCATTCAATCCCATGGCGATGATCATGACCACGCCCCAGCCGATTATCCCCAAGCCGGTTCCTGAAGACGAAGATCCCAAACCGGAGGCTGAAGCTGCCGTCAAACCGGACCTGAAGTCCGGGCAAAAGAACGGGAAGCACCTCAAACAGCGCACGGCCACCGCATTGCTTTTTGAGGAACGGCAACGCATTGTTGTGCAAGCCCTGTTGACGCAGGAGAAATTTATCGAAGAGACCGACCTGTCCGCCTTTTTCCACCACCTGGCCAAGAAAGATCACCGCTGGAAAAGCGCCAGAGGGGCACAGGCCTATTTTCGGCGGAAACTCAAAGAGGCCTGCCCCAAGACGCTGGCCGAGTGGCGCACCCTGGCCGAGGTCTGGGCCGAGACCCTGCCCGCAGAACAGTAGGGCGTAGTGACATTCAGGTATTTGCGTGGTTACAACAAGGTCCTCGTTTTCTATTTCCTTTTTATATGCTTATGTACGTACGGTATTTTATGCTCGTCTTGTGGCTGGTTGTTGCCAGTTGTGATGCCCCATCGGAAGTCGAAGCTCCTGAATCTGTAAGTGGCACACTGGTTTCGGCCACATCGCTATACACCTTGACGCAGGAGGAGGCCAACGCAGCACTCGGCGTCCTGGGCCTGTCGGCGCAATATGCCGTGGCGGTTCATAAGCTGGTCTATGAAACCATTGATCCGGTCGGAGCACCCACGACGGCTTCCGGCGCCCTCATCATTCCGCAAGACCTCCCCGGTCCGGCACCGTTGCTCAGCTATCAACACGGCACGCTGGTACGGAAGGCCAGTGCCCCCTCCGCCGACCGGGAAGGAGAAGTCCTGATTGGCGGCTTGTTCGCGACGGCGGGTTACATTAGTGTATTACCAGACTATTTGGGATTGGGTGATGGGCCGGGGCTACATCCCTTTGTACACGCCGCCTCGGAAGCCAGCGCAACCGTCGATATGCTCCGGGCCACCCGGCAGTTTCTGGCCAATGAAAACATCGCTACCACCGATCAATTGTATCTGGTCGGGATCTCGCAGGGGGCACACGCCACCATGGCTGCCCTCCGTAGCCTGGAAGCCGATCATACTGATGCGTTTACCGTCACGGCGGTTTCCTCGCTGTCCGGCCCCTATGACATCTCCGGGGCCATGTTCGATGTCGTACGGCAAACCGCGCCATATCCGGCTCCCTACTACCTCCCCTACACCGCCTTGAGCTATAATGCCATCTACGATGTTTTTGACAGCCCAACCGATTTTTTCGCCGATCCGTTTTCGACCACGGTGCCGCCTTTGTTTGATGGGTCGTTAGGAGCCGGGGCCATCAATGACTTGCTCCCGGAAGTCCCAAGGGATGTAATCATTCCCCAGGTCATGAATGCCATTGAAACCAATCCAGATCACCCCTTTCGGGTGGCCATGCGGGACAACGATCTGTACGACTTTCGGCCCATCGCTCCGGTTCGGCTCTACCACTGTGCCGCAGATGAGCTGGTACCGTTCGTAAACTCCGAAACCGCGTTGGCCCAATTCCAGGCCAAAGGCGCGCAGGTTACCCTCACCGATCCGGCCCCTGCTGCCGGGCACGATGCCCTTTGTTTCGGGCTGGGCCTCCTCCTCTCCAAACAATGGTTTGACAGCCAGTTACCTACCGGACCCGCCTACCACATCGCCCCTACCCCCGAAAACGCCCGCCGTTTTGGGGAGGCCGTAGGGTTTTCCCAACGATAACCCATCCCGAACGTTCACCGTCCACCATCAAACCCACCCATAACCCATCGTCCCACCCATAACGCCGCCCCACCGTAGGGACATGGCATGCCATGTCCCAATGGGGGTGCCATGTCCCAATGGGGGTGCCATGTCCCAGGATTACCGTACCTCAACGAGGCTGATTTCAAAGATGAGGGTTGCGCCGGGAGGAATAGGTGGATTGGCATCTGGACGGCCTTGATTTCCGTAGGCCAAGTGAGCAGGAATTGTAAGTCGGCGTGTGCCGCCACCGAGCATACCATCGAACCCCTTATTCCATCCCTGGATGACGTTATCTACTTTGTAGGTGAATACCAGAGGTTGTCTACCTTCCGAGGTGTCAAAGACCCGGCCATCGGTTAAGCTGCCGGTATAGTTAACTGTAAGGCGTGCGCCGGGCACAACAGGCGGGCCGGTGCCGATTTCCAGGTCCTCAATGATGAAGTCGCGCTCCACATCCAGCAATTCCACTTCAAGAATGATCGTCCGGTTGGGGGGAACGGATCCGTCTGCGGAGCCGGTGATTCCATAGGCCAGGTTGGGCGGGATGGTGAGTTTGCGTTTACCGCCTACCTTCATGTTTTGCAGGCCCTGTTCCAGCCCGATCAGCGTACAGCCGAACCCCATCAACAGCTTCACCGGATCGCCGTTGGTGGTGTTCAGAAATTCCTCGCCGGTTTTGAGGGTGCCGACGATGTGGAGGGTAACGGTCAGGCTATCGGCCGCCAACGCGCCCTCACCTTCAATGAGGTCAACGATGAGAAACGGGTCGTCGTCGGGCGGGGGGGTATCGTCGGAACTGTCGCAGCCACTCCAGATGAGGAGACCAGCGAGTAAAAGGGTGGGCAGCCAAGGGATACGTTTCATCTACACAGTGTCCGTTCAGCGAAAAAAGGAAGGGGCGTGGTGTATACCAGAGCCATTTATGATGGGCATGCATTTGTGTTCCGAAGCCGGAAGGTGTAGCTTGGAGGTAACGTCCTTTGCCTAAAACTTCACACACATCGAAGTAATGCGTAATGCGTAAGGATGATCTCCCACATGAAGAACAAGCTCCTTACGCAATACGGATTACGTACACGCAACTTGAATGACTAAAGGTATAAACCCATGCCGACCATGCACGGATACCTTGCCGGTTGGGGCAAATACGTCCCTGAACGGGTTGTGACGAACGTTGATCTGGAAAAACAGGTCGATACCAGCGATGCCTGGATTGCCCAGCGCACCGGCATCCGTGCCCGGCATCTGGCCGCCGACGGGGAGCATACCTCGCACATGGCCACCAACGCCTCGCGTGAGGCCCTGGAAATGGCCGGTATCGATCCCAAGGACCTGGACCTGATCATTGTGGCCACGTCCAGTCCGGATTACCTGACGCCGCCGGTGTCCAGCCAGGTACAGGACCAGTTGGGGGCCACCGATGTAGGGGCCTTTACCCTCGTGGTGGGGTGCCCGGGGTTTGTATATGGGCTGGTGGTGGCCCAGCAGTTCATCACAGCGGGTACGGCCCAACGGATTCTGGTCGTGGGCGTCGAGCTAATCTCCCGCATGGTCGACTGGAACGACCGCAACACGTGCGTATTGTTCGGGGACGGTGCCGCCGCCGCCGTCATGGCGGCCCGTGAGGAACCCGGCGGTGTCATGTCCTTCGTATTGGGGTCCGACGGTTCAGGGGCCGAGCACCTGATTTTACCGAGTGGGGGCGTTGCCATTCCGCCGAGTCGCGAATCGTTGGCGGCTGGTCAGAACTATCTCAAGATGAACGGCCGGGAGGTCTTCAAATTCGCTACCCGTGTGATGGGCCGTGCGCTGGGCGAAGCCCTTGAAAAGGCAAATCTTACCGTGGAAGACATCGACCTGTTCATTCCCCATCAGGCCAATTTGCGCATCATCGAATCCGCCGCACGCAGGGCCGGCCTTGCGCCCGAGAAGGTGTTTACCAATGTTGATAAATACGGCAACACCTCCGCTGCGTCCGTGCCGATTGCGCTCTGTGAGGCCTACGAGCAAGGGCGGCTCAAGCGGGGGGATACCGTCGCAATGGTGGCCTTTGGCGCGGGCCTGTCCTGGGCAGCCGCCATCCTGAAGTTTTAGGGGCATGGTTTCGCTCAGTGATGGCTGTGGCTCCCTTTGGTCGTTAGGAGAGTCGGTTCGCTTACGGTATGGTTCGACCCTTGGGTAGGAGAAACCGCAAGCGTAGCGAGCCAACCCCCGACGAGCGTCAGCGAGTCCAACCTCCGCGAACGCAGTGAGCCTATCTTTCTTCGACTTCCGCTGGCGGCTTCCGCGTGGCTTTCGTTTCGAAGGTCCCGTATCCTGTGGCATCGGTTGAGCCGGTCATGGTCATCCCTTCAACATTGGCCGTGCTGGTCAACTCGATGGACTGACCATCGACGTCGAGTGTGGCGTTATACGTGACGGTGTTGCCTTCCATCACCAGGTTTCTCAGTTCGGCCTGGCCGTAGGATAATTCGCTGGTCATGTAACCCATCAACGTGCCGTCTTCGGATTCTTCAAAGTGGATCGTGCCGCCGATGTCTCCTTGCGGGGTATTCATGACGGTGTAGTCCCAATCGCCCAGTACGGCGGCATAGGGGGACAACTTTTTCGTGCCGGCGCAGCCGATCAGAAAGCCGAAAACGAGGAGCAGTAAACCAGAGGTACGGAGAGAAAATAGGGGTGTCATAATGTGTTTGATCTATTGGTGGTGACAAGGAACGGGAAGAAATCCCGGAGGAAAGATACACAAAGCCTGTTACGTTGCAAGCCCTGTTTTCGTTACACCGCTTCGGCGAAGGCACAGGCACGGGTTTCCGACCAATACTCGTGGTCGGCGTTGAATGTGACGAAGCCCACGTGACCGCCGGATGCAGGGGTTTCAAACGTGAGGTAGGGATGGGCTTCTGCTTCGGCAACCGGGTAGCAGGCCTTCGGCAAAAAGGGGTCATCCCAGGCATTGACGAGCAAGGTCGGGATGCGGATGTGCGGAATAAAACGTTTGCTGCTTACCTGATGGTAGTAGTCGTCGGCACCCTGAAAGCCGTGCACCGGGGCCGTGAAGGTATCATCGAAATAAACAATGGTACGTGGGGCCAGGCGTTTGACGGGAGGGATATGGCCGGGGTATTGTTGGCGCTTGGCGCGGGCTTTCTGGTTGAGGGAGCGGATGAAGCGTTCCTGGTAGATCCAGTTGGCCGGTCGGTTGATGTGTTCTGCACTGGTCTTAAAATCGGTTGGGACGGAGAAAACGGCGGCCCGCTTGATGGCTGGATGTAAGTCCTCGGCCTTTTCACCGAGGTATTTCAGAATCATATTCCCGCCCAGGCTAAACCCGACCAACACCAGGTGATCATATGGGTTTGATGCCAGGACATGCGAAAGGGTGGTGTGCAAATCGTCGGTGGCTCCGCCGTGGTAGGTTCGGGCCTGCCGGTTCATTTCGCCGCTGCAACTGCGGAAGTTGAGCACCACGGCATCCCAGCCTCTGCGGCTAAAGGCACGAACCATCCCGAGGATGTAGGGCCGTTGGCTGTGGCCTTCGAGGCCGTGGGTGAGCAACACTGCACGCGAGGCACCCACCCGGGCAAAGTCGAGGTCCAGGAAATCGTCATCGGGTGTAGGGATGCGTTCCCGCATGTAGGGGACCTCCGGCAAGCGCCGGAGTTTGGCCCCGTAAATGGTTTGCAAATGGCCGTTGTGCAACCACCGAGGAGCGCGATATGATGATTCTTTCAAATGGGGCATAATCGGAGGGGCCGGTCTTGTGCTGGCCCCTCATACCGCAGCGTAAACCGATCTTGTGCCGGCTCCGTCAAAACAAATCCACCAATTTCAGGTGGCCGAGGTAGCGTTTGGGGTTATTTTGGAAATCGGCGAGGAAGCGAGAGAGTTGCGTGGCCGTTGAGTCCAGCTTGTGGTAGAGGGCGGGGTCATTGGCCATCAGGCCGAGGGTGCCTTCCCCGGCATCGACCTTGGCAAGCAAGCTGTTCAGGTTGTTGCTCACACCGGCCAGGCCGTCCAGCGTGGTGCGGGTTTGCGCCAGCGTCAGGTTCATTTCGTGCATGGTCCGGGCCAGCGAGTCGGAGCCGGTTGTGGCCAGTCGGTTGAAGCTGACCAGAGTGGTATCCAGCCGGATCAGGACGCCGGACAGGTTTTGCCGCTCGGCCCGGATGGTTTCGTTGAGCGTCGCGGTCAGGGTATTGAGCGACGTCAGCATCTGGCGGGTATCGCTGTTGGGCGTGTTGAGTTGGAACTGCATAGCCTTGAGCGTCGCATCCAGGTTTGCCAGGATGGTGTCGATTTGCTCGACGTACGGCTCGGCAATTTTAGAGGCACTGGAGAGGAGGTTCACCTCCCGGGTTGCGATGGCGTCTTCAGCCTGGAGCAGGGTGCTCGACTGGCCGGGTTCGATTTGCATCTTGACCCCGCCAAGGGCGCTGAAACCGGTGATTTCGGCATAGGAATCCGAGGGGACGGTGATGCCGTTGTCCAGCCGCATCCGCACCTGGACGCGCCCGGTTTGTTGGTTGAGTTCGACAGACTTTACGCTACCCACCCGGACGCCCCGGATCTGGACAGGGTTACCGGGAATGAGGCCGTCAATGCGGTCAAACTCGGATACGATTTCGTAGGACCCCCCCAGCGGGATATCCTCAAAATACCGGATCCCGAAGATGATCACGAGGACGGCCACCACGATGGCTATTCCTACCTTAAAAGCATTCTTTTTATTGTCCACAACCGTTTACGTTACGTTGGGAGACATCGAACCCGTTTGCCGAAGCGTTTGGGGTCCGATCTGGTATTCACTGGCCCGAACGAAATCGAGCAGTACCTTGTCTTTGGCGCGGTGCAATTCCTTCACGGTTCCGGACCAATGGATCCGGCCATTGTAGAGGAACGCGATACGGTCGGCGATGTCAAGCGCAGCCCGGATGTCATGCGTGATGACGACGCTTGTTACGCCCAGCCGGTCCGCCAGGTTGGTTATCATTTCGTTGATGGTTGCCGAGGTCAACGGGTCCAGGCCGCTGTTCGGTTCATCGTAAAAGATGTATTCTGGTTCCAGGGCGATGGCCCGTGCCAGTGCCACTCGCTTCTGCATCCCGCCGGAGAGTTCGGACACGTGTTTGTGCCCGGCCTCTTCAAGCTCGACCATTTCCAGGCACGTATTGACCCGTTCTGCCACCTGGTCATCCGGTTTTTGCAACAGCATGCGCAGCGGAAAGGCCACATTGTCGAAGGCCGTCATGGAGTCGAACAAGGCACCACCCTGGAACAACACGCCGAAGCGCCGCCTGAGTTTGCGCAAATCGCCGTAGGAAATCGCGTTGATGTCAGTGCCGTCCACCAGGATCTGTCCTGCATCCGGCTGGATCAGCCCGATCATGTGTTTCATCAACACGCTCTTCCCTGACCCTGAAGCCCCAAGCACCACAAACGTTTCACCCTCGTCGATAGAGAGCGAGACTTCCGTGAGGACCGTCTTGGTCCCGAAGCGCTTGGTCAGGTTACGGACTTCGATCATGGGGAAATTATTGCGTATTGCGTATTGCGTAAGGGAGGTAGCCCACATAAGGGAGGCCGCCCTTACGCATTACGCAATACGTGCTACTGAGCCCTGAATATTTGCAGAACACTTTCGCATGGTACATCGTCTGGATCAAAGCAACAACAACGCCAGGACGTAATCGGCGAGGAGGACCATCACGCAGCTCGTCACGGCGGCCTGCGTGGTGCTGCGGCCTACGCCTTCTGCACCGCCGGTCGTGAAAAACCCTTTAGCGCAGGAAATCGACGTAATCAGGTAGCCGAACACCAGCGATTTAATGATACCGAACACGGCATCGTAGGGCTTGAACCATTCCCGTGCCCCTTCGATAAATTCCTGAATCGACACGTGGCCGCTCAGGCTTCCCGCCAGCATCCCGCCGCTGATCCCAACAAAGCAGGCGGCTGCGTACAGGACCGGAAACATCAAGATACCGGCCAGCACGCGGGGGACCACCAGGTAGGCCACAGAATTCAGTCCCATCGCTTCCAGGGCATCGACCTGCTCGGTTACACGCATGGTCCCCAGTTCTGCTGCGATGCGTGCCCCCACGCGCCCGGCCAGAACCAGGGCCGTCGTGACCACGCCCAGTTCAAGGACGATGGACGGCACCACAACGCCGCCGATGATGCTGTTCGGGATGAAGGGGCTTACGAGTTGATAGGCCGTCTGGACGGTGAGCACCATGCCGGAAAACGCGGAGGCCAGGGCCACAATCGGCAGGGAGTCCACGCCGATGCGGACCATCTGGGTCAGTAGATTGGCGCCATAAGTACGGAACTCAAAAACAGAGCGAAACGACTGGAAAATCAGCAAGCCGTATTGCCCCACTTCCGTAAAAAACGCCTTCGAAGTTTGTGCGATCAGATTACCCATACCGAGGGGTTAGGGGAACCGGCCCTACACGCCGACCCGTGGTGTATGCCCTGCTATACGTAATAAACAGCAATGGTTCCAAATGCATGAAAGATGCACACACGTTACCCTGCCATTAGCAACAGCCCTATATGGTAAACGCGTAATTTAAGGATAAAGCGTCGCATCCCACCCGGTATTGCATACCCCTTGATGGGGACCAGGCCACCAGCCGGGTTTTGATGTTACTATTTTGTAATGGAATAGCTTTTTCACCATACCCATCGTTGTGATTCCTATATTTGAGTCCGTTTCACCTGTCTTCTACTATTGACCCCTGGTCTCCATGCTGGACATCATTGCGATTGTGCTGGGCGGTGGAGCCGGTTCTCGGCTCTTTCCCCTTACCCAGCACCGTTCCAAGCCGGCCGTACCGCTCGCTGGTAAATACCGGCTCATCGACATTCCCATCTCCAATAGTCTCAATTCCGGCATCAACCGGATTTTGGTCCTGACTCAGTTTAACTCGGCCAGCCTGAACCGACACGTGTCCGAAGCGTACCGCTTTGACCGGTTTGGGCGCGGCTTTGTTACCGTCTTGGCTGCCGAGCAGACCATCCACTCCAAAGAATGGTTTCAGGGCACGGCTGATGCCGTGCGGCAGAGTTTTCAACACCTTCAAGGGCACCGCCATGAGTATGTGTTGATTTTGTCCGGAGATCAACTCTACCAGATGGATTACCGCCCGATGATTGCGCAGCACAAGAAAAAGAAGGCGGCCATCTCCATTGCCACGATTCCGGTAACGGCAGAGGATGCCACCGGGTTTGGTATCCTGAAGACGGATGAGAACGGCTTTATCGAGAAATTCGTCGAGAAACCGCCGCTTGATGCGTTGGACGGGCTCGAAAGCGAAGTGTCCGATGAGATGAAAGCCGAGGGGCGGATCTATCTGGCTTCGATGGGCATCTACATCTTCAACCGGAACGTCTTGGGCAAGGATCTCGAAGACAATCAGGACTTTACCGACTTTGGAAAGCAGGTCATTCCCAAGGCGATTCAGGATCATGCCGTTGTCAGTTATCCGTTTACCGGATATTGGAGTGACATTGGTACCATTCGCTCGTTCTATGATGCCAACCTCGGGCTGGCCGCTCGGAAGCCGGCCTTCGACACCTACAACCCGATGCGGCCGATTTACACCAACGCACGGATTCTGCCGCCGGCCAAGATCGAAAGTTGTTACATCCAGGACTCCCTGATTGCCGAAGCCTGTATCATTGTCAATAGCCACATCTCGAACTCCGTGATCGGTATTCGGCAGTTCATCGGGTATAACACGACCATTCGTAACTCTATCCTCATGGGGGCCGATTATTACAACTGGCATGACAGCAGCATGCGCACCCGTGAGGTGGACGGCCCCAACCTGCCGGGCATCGGTCGCGAGACCTACCTCGAAAATGCCATCGTGGATCGCAACGCCAGCATCGGCGAACACTGCGTCATTAAAAACCAGGACAAGGTCCATGAAGCCGATGGCGACTTTTACTACATCCGGGACGGCATTGTCATCATTCCCAAAAACGCCGTCGTGCCCAACGGCACCGTGATCTAAACGCTGATTTAGACCCTGTCCCGATTGGCCGAAGCAACCTTGGCCGTTGCTGTGTGTCTATGCTGAAACGATCCCTGTTTCACGTAGCACCTTCATGCGTCTTCTTTTCTTCTGTCTGATGGCCGGCTCTGCCGGCTGTGCCCTGTTTCGTTCCACGCCAGACTTGCCGTTGCCCGAACTGGTACGTGTGCCCGGTGGGACCTTTCTGATGGGCGATGTCTTCGATTTTGACAATACCGATGCCCTGCCGGTGCATGAGGTCACGGTACCCGGTTTCGAAATCATGACCCATGAGGTGACCTATGCCCAATACGATGCCTATGCCCGTGCGGTGGAACGGCCCCTGCCGGAAGACGATGGCAAGGGCCGTGGAGAACGAGCCGTAGTGACCGTCAACTGGGAGGAAGCCCAGGCGTATTGCGAAGCCCACGGCATGCGCTTGCCGACCGAGGCAGAGTGGGAATATGCCGCCCGAAGTGGCGGACAGCCCCAACGGTATGCCGGAACGGATTCCCTCCGCACTCTGCCTGCCTATGCCTGGTTTGACAACAGCCATCTGGGGGTGTTTAAAGGCATTCCTGTGCGCCAAAAACACCCCAATGCCCTCGGGGTGTACGACATGAGTGGCAACGTGCACGAATGGATCGGGGCCTATTATCAATTCTATCCCAAACCCGGCGAAGCACCCGCATACAGCGACCTCGAAACCTCCGGCATCCGCATCCTGCGCGGCGGCAGCTACGACGGCCTCGCCGACTATACCCAGACCTTCTGGCGCATGGGGACCCTCCGCGATGAACGCGCCGATAACATCGGCTTTCGGTGTGTAAAACCCGGCTGAGTTTTTCGGACCTTTTTTTAAGGCGCAGCCGTTTATGGGCCGAACGTATGTTTCCCCGCTGCTTATCCAACGGCCTTGACGCCTCACGTACTCCTCGGCATCGAAAGCTCCTGTGACGACACTGCTGCTGCCGTTCTGGTTGATGGCATCTTGCGGTCAAGTGTCGTCTCCGCCCAACTCGACCATGCCGATTTCGGCGGGGTCGTGCCGGAACTGGCCTCCCGCGCTCACCAGCGCCTGATTGTGCCGGTCGTAAACCGGGCGTTACAGGAAGCCGGGGTCTCGCGCACGGACCTGGATGCCGTGGCGGTTACCTATGGGCCTGGCCTGGCTGGTTCGTTATTGGTGGGTGTCAGTTTTGCGAAAGCGCTGGCGTTTGCACTGGAGGTACCCCTAATCGGCGTGAACCACCTGGAAGGTCACATCTACTCGGTCTTTTTGCAGGAACCGGCACCGCCCTTTCCCTACCTGTGTCTGACGGTTTCTGGAGGGCACACGCAGTTGGGGGTCGTGGAAGAGGGGTTTCAACATTCCCTGCTGGGCCGGACCCTGGACGATGCCGCAGGGGAAGCCTTCGACAAGGTCGCCAAAATGCTGGACCTCGGCTACCCTGGCGGACCCGTCATTGACCGGCTCGCCAAACAGGGAGACCCAACGTTTCACCGGTTTCCCCGTACACGGCTTGGCGCGTACGATTTTTCGTTCAGCGGCATCAAGACCTCGGTGCTGTATTACCTCAACCGGTTTGATGAGGCCGGGCGCAAGGCCTTCCTGGCGGATCATCTGGCTGATGTGTGTGCCTCCTTCCAGGCGGCCATTGTCGATGTGCTCATCGGTGCCCTCCGCAAAGCCGTGCGTGAAACCGGTATCCGGCATGTGGCCATTGTGGGTGGTGTGTCGGCGAATTCGGCCTTGCAGGAACGTGCTCGCAAGTATGCAGCAAAGGACCGGTTCGAAGTGTATATTCCGCCGCTGGCCTATTGCATGGACAACGCCGCCATGATTGCCATGACGGGTTATTTTAAGGGAAAGGCAGGCCACACCAGCCCGCTCTCCCTGTCTGCACAGCCGAATTTGGCTATATGATCTGGAAGTTCTTTGGGTAAAAAAATAAAAATCATCTTCAGCCTTCTGGTCGTACTTGGCCTGATCGGGGCAGGGGCCGCCTTTTGGCTACGGTATGCCTCGAACACGCCCGACTTTGAGGGTGAACGTGGCATCAAAATTGCACAGGGCACCAGCTTTGAAGGGGTAGCGGATTCGCTGCAATCTGCCGGGCTGCTCAAAAACCGGGTAGCCTTCGAGGTGATGGGGTATGCAACCGGCTGGGCACGCCAGATGAAACCGGGCTATTACGCATTTGAATCAGGCACCAGCACCTACGATTTGCTGGATCGGATTCGGAAGGGGCTGCAAACGCCGGTCCGGGTTACCATTCCACCCGGCACGCGCCCCGGCGTAGTGGCTGCCGTGCTGCGGCGGGACCTTGATGTGGATTCAACGGCCTTTCGGGCAGCCTTGCGTAACCCCAAGGTGCTGGAAGAACTGAAGACAGACTCGTTGCACCTCTTTGGCTATATGCTCCCGGAAACCTACCAGATCTACTGGGGCTCCAGCGCGGAAGCCGTCGTGAAACGCCTCAAGCGGGAATTCGAGCGGTTTTTTACGGACGAGATGCGCCAGCAAGCCGCCGACCAAAACCTGACCATTCCGGAAGTCATTCGGCTGGCCTCCATTGTGCAATGGGAGGCCCGGATTGAGGAAGAGAAACCACGGGTGGCCGGTGTGTACCTCAACCGGCTACGTATCGGCATGCCCCTTCAGGCAGACCCGACCGTTCAGTACGCACTCATGCAAATGGACGGCGGCCGCATGCGGCGGCTGCTGTTTCGGGATTATGAGGTCAACCATCCCTACAATACCTATCGCTATGGGGGGCTGCCGCCGGGGCCGATCAACAACCCCGACCCTGCATCCATCCGCGCCGTGCTGAAGCCGGAACCGCACAGCTATCTGTATTTCGTAGCCGATGGATCGGGGCGGCACCGGTTTAGTCGTACCCTTGCTGAGCACAACCGGGCCGCCGCCGATTACCGCCGCCTGATGCGCCAGCGCCGAAGGGAACAGGCCGCACAGGGCGGGTAGGGATTAAGGAATTGCGTCAAAGGCAAAGACGGCCCCTTGCATGGAACCAACGTCCGGCGCACCCACGATGAGTTCGGTATCGGTCAGTTTGATGGCGTGGCCGAAGCGGTCCGTAACGTTGCGGGTTTCAGGGGCATCCGGCGCAAAACGCATCTTGGCTGTCCAGTCATCCCCGGATTGCTGGAACGCGAAGGCATAGCCAATGCCGCCGGCTGCAGTACTCGTCCCCCCAATCGCACCTACAGCAAGCTGATTGCCCCGCAGGGCCAATGCCCATCCGAAATAAGGCGCTGGATTCGCTGCACCGGGTGCGATGGTGGCTTGCCGATCCCAGGAGGAACCACTACGCTGGTAAAGGTACACCAGTCCGCCGTTCCGTGTAGAATTGGGTGCACCGACGGCCATTTGATTTCCGTCCAGACAAACAGACCAGCCAAACGTGTCCTGATTGCTGTTGTTTGGACTGCGGAGGCGGGCCTGGCGTTGCCATCGGTTGCCTTCCAGGGTGTAGATATAAGCCGCCCGTTCACCTCCGGTCAGAGACGCTGTTCCTACTGCTGCTTGCGGGCCGTCTACATCCAGTGCAATGGCAAAGGCATCGCCCGGCTGGGCGGCCTCGCCAACGATGCGATCGGTCTCGACCCATGTTTCGCCGGTGCGTTCAAACGCATACAGCGCGCCTTCCCGTTGCGGATTTTCGACCTCATTGGGCGCACCCACCAAAATAAACCGGTTCGTAATGCCGACAGTCCAGCCAAAGAAGTCGCGCACTTGAGGATCTGAGGGGACCAACTCGGCTTGCAGCGCCCAGGCAGAATCCGTTTGGGTGAATACGTAAGCAGCGCCGCTGATGTTGTTTTTCAGGGGGGCGCCAACAACGATGGTGTTGCCTTCAAGCGCAACGGCCCGTCCGAACCATTCATTGCCCGTGCTCTCCGGGGGGGTGAGTTTGGCCGTCTGGGACCATAGGGCTCCATCCTTTTCGAAGACGTACACGGCCCCCTGGTTGTTGGATTTGCCGATGGCACTTACGAGGAGCCGGTTGCCGTCTAGGTCCATGGGTGAACCGAAAACGTCGGCCACGTTCACGTCGCCTGGTGCGATGGTGGCATGGGGGAATTGGGTATCCAGATCCGCTGGCAGGTCCGGTTCAGTGACTTCGCACCCCTGGATCATGAAACCCAGGCACAACACCACCCTCGCAATAGATATGGGATGTCGAATGGTCAATACTTTTATTTCTTTCAAGGCCGCATACAAACTCCTGGATGTAACGCCCTCAAAATACCCTCAGGACTTCGGTGTTAACCATCCCCTGGTGCGCCCAACGGCCTTTTGCCATCCCGCATAGAGGGTTTCACGGGTGTCTGGGGTCATGGTGGGTGTAAAGGTGCGGTCGATGTGCCGGTTTTGGGCCAGTACGTCCTTGTCATAAAACCCGACGGCCAATCCGGCAAGGTAGGCCGCCCCCAGGGCGGTAGATTCGAGCAAGGCTGGACGTTCGACGGGTACCCCAAGGACATCGGCCTGAAATTGCATGAGCAGGTTGTTGGCCGTGGCCCCGCCGTCTACGCGCAGCGTCGAGAGGGCAATACCGGCATCTTTTTGCATGGCGCTGAGGACGTCCCGCGTTTGGTAGGCCAGCGATTCCAGGGTAGCCCGGACGAAGTGGGCTTTGGAGGTGCCGCGTGTGAGGCCGAAGACCGCACCACGGGCGTACATATCCCAGTAGGGGGCACCCAGGCCCGCAAAGGCGGGCACCACATACACGCCGTCCGAATCGTTCACCTGGCCTGCAATCGTCTCAGACTCGGGTGCTGTTTGAATGAGTTCGAGGCCATCACGCAGCCATTGAATGGCGGCACCAGCAATGAAAACACTACCTTCCAGGGCATACTCGACCCGGCCATCCAGCCCCCAGGCAATCGTGGTGAGCAGTCCTTCATGGGAGGCAACGGCTTCGGCGCCGGTGTTCATCAGCATAAAGCAGCCCGTGCCGTAGGTGTTTTTTGCCATGCCCGCATCGAAGCAGGTTTGGCCGAAGAGGGCGGCTTGTTGATCTCCGGCGATCCCGGCAATGGGAATAGAGACGCCATCGAACAGGTCGGGTATCGTCTGGCCGAAGTGGGTACTTGAAGGTAGCACCTCGGGCAAGACCGTTTGGGGGATGTCCAGGGTCTCAAGCATTCGGGCATCCCAGTCCAGGTTTCGGATGTTATAGAGCAAAGTGCGGGAGGCGTTGGAATAATCTGTGACGTGCTGCGCACCGCCGGTCAGGTTCCAGAGGAGCCAGGTGTCGATGGTGCCGAAACAGAGGGTCCCGGCCCTGGCCCGGTCCCGTGCGCCATCTACATGGTCCAGTATCCATTTCAGTTTGGTGCCGGAAAAATAGGCATCCAGTACGAGACCGGTCTGTTCCCGGACGTATGGTTCCAGGCCCTGGGCTTTGAGTGCATCGCAGGTGGCGGCGGTGCGGCGGTCTTGCCAGACGATGGCCTTGTGAATGGGTTGGCCGGTGGTGCGGTCCCACACGACCGTCGTTTCACGCTGGTTGGTGATGCCGATGGCGGCGACGTCGGAGGGGGGCGTGTCGGTTTGTTGCAGGACGGCGCGGGCAACGGCCCACTGGGTTTCCCAGATTTCGAGCGCATCATGCTCGACCCAACCTGCCCGCGGGAAATGCTGGGTGAATTCCTGTTGGGCCACGCCGTGGATGGCACCGTCGGCATCAAAGAGGATGGCCCGAGAACTGGTGGTTCCCTGGTCCAGGGCAAGGATGTAGTTCAAGGAGTGTGGGTTGTACGCTCGCGGTCGCAGGTTTCAGGCCGCAGCGCGGGAGAAGGCCGAGGCCGCTCGCTGGTTGTACGTTGAAAGATACGGCATTAGGCACAACAAACTAACAACAAACGAGCGTAGCGACAAACCATAAGGTTCACGCTAGTAAACGAAGTAAACCACTAACAACGAGCCCGCGTCAGCGGGCGTACAACCCACAAAAAAATAAAAAAGCTCTGTACTATTACATATGTTTTACATATATTAAATCAGATGTGTAGGCGAAATATAGAATATCGAACCATACCGTATTTTCCGGGCGTGGCGGCGCAGGCCTTGGACGCTGTGCTCTGGCGTTCGGTGCTTAATGCCGTCGTTTATATGGAGTCGTTTTGGGTTACGTTTTCCGGGTACATTCTGGCGCTTGCCGGTTTTGTATTTGCGTTGTTTCAGTTTCGGTTACGCAAGCAGGCCGATGTGGAACAATTGCAGATGCGGCATCATTTTGAAGAAGCGGCCACCATGCGGGAGCAGCGGTTTGCAGCGTATCGGGAGTATCTGGGCAAATTGGACCGGATCCATGCTGCCATTGTGTCTCCACCCATTCGGGCGCCTGCTGATGCAGGCCCGGAAAAAACGGGGCGCAAAGTTGCTACATTCGTCGTACATTGGGGTCAGGAGCACAATAAGGCGCTTGAGGAACTCAGTGGGCTTCGGCTGGTGTGTAGCGAGCCGATTTTAACCTTGCTCGATGAGTACACGACTGTAGCCGAGTCGTATGTACGAGGCACCGTGGAGCGCCTACAGCACTTGGAGGACGGCCCGGCCGGCTACCTACAGCGATCGGTCTGGTTACCCCTGCTGGCCGAACGCGAGCGGCTTCAGCAACTGAAGCGCCGAATGGAAGCGCAAATGCGTTTGGACATCGGTGCCGATTGAGGCCGATTTGGGTTGTCTCCCCCTTGTACCAGAATGGTTAGCCCATGCGCACAGCTAACCCCTATGTTTGATAATGGTCAATGGTCGATTGTCAATGGTCGATTGTCAATGATTCTTGTTCGTTGACCATTGGCTATTGACCATCGACCATTGATAATTCCTTCAGCACCAATGCCCATAGTAGACGTCATTCCCCTTCACGAAACCGCACGGGAAAAGTACCTGAACTATGCCCTGTCGGTCATTACCAGCCGGGCGTTGCCGGATGTGCGGGACGGTCTGAAACCCGTGCAGCGCCGTATTCTCTATGCCATGTATACCAACCTCCGGTTGATGCCGGAAGGGCGCTTTCGCAAGAGTGCCACGGTGGTGGGTGAAGTGATGGGGAAGTACCACCCCCACGGGGATTCTGCCATTTATGATGCCATGGTCCGGATGGCCCAGGATTTTTCCCTGCGGTATCCCCTGGTCAACGGCCACGGCAACTTTGGCTCCATCGACGGGGACAGCCCGGCGGCCATGCGCTATACCGAGGCCAAACTCCGTACAATGGCGGTTTCGTTTATCGAAGAGATTCGGAAGCAAACCGTCCCCTTTCGGCCCAACTACGACGGCACCCTTTCCGAGCCGGTCGTGCTCCCTGCCCAGGTACCCAACCTGCTGGTGAATGGAGCCAGTGGTATTGCCGTTGGGATGGCCACCAACATCCCGCCCCACAACGTGGTCGAAATCATCGACGCACTCATTGCCCTCAGCAAACGGAAGCGCTCGACCGTGGCCGACCTGATGGAACACGTGCAAGGCCCGGACTTCCCGACCGGCGGACGCATCCTCAACACCCGCGAAGAACTGCTGAAGATTTATGAGAAAGGTGAAGGCCCCGTTTCCATGCGGGGCGAATATCGGCTGGCAAAGCTCGACAACGGCAAGCGCGGCATTCTGATTCAGTCTATTCCGTACGGGGTCAACAAAAGCGATCTCATCGAAAAAATTGCCGACCATATCCGGGCGGACAAGTTGCCACAACTCGTCGATGTACGGGACGAATCCACGGAGGAGATCCGCATTGCGCTCGAACTCAAACGGAGTGCCAATCCGGAAGCGGCCATGGCCTACCTGTTCAAGTATACGCCGCTCCAAACGCGCTTCCACGTCAACCTCACGTGCCTCGTCCCGACGGCCAATCCACAAGTGGGTGCTCCGCAGAAGGTCAATCTCAAGACGGCCCTGCGGCACTTCCTCGACTTTCGGTTGGAGGTGGTGACCAAACGGCTGGAGCATGAACTTCAGCAACTCCTGAAGCGCATCCACATCCTGAAAGGGTTTGCCATCATTTTCAACGGACTGGACGAGGCCATCAAGATCATCCGTGCCTCCTCCAATAAATCCGATGCCGCCCAGCGCCTGATGCATCGGTTCCGCATTGATGATATACAGGCCGATGCCGTCCTTGAAACCAAGCTCTACCGGCTCTCGCGCCTGGAGATTGACGATATCCTCAAGGAACTAAAAGACAAGGAAACGCAGGCCGCCAAAATTCAGAAATTGCTCGACAGCGAAAGTTCACGGTGGACGCTGGTGCGCAAGGAACTCAAAGCCCTCAAGGCTGAATTCGGGGATGCACGGCGCAGCAAGATTACCGGCCCGGATCCCGAACGGACCTTCTCGGCGGAAGATTACATCATCAAGGAAGATGTCTACGTGATCGTCACCCGAGATGGGTGGATCAAGCGGCAGCGTTCCTACACGGATGTTTCGGCCATTCGTATTCGGGAAGGGGACAGTGTAGGTTGGGCACTCGGGGGCTCTACCCGGGATACCATCGGTATCTTTACCTCATTTGGCAAAGCCTATACGATTCGGATTGATCAGTTGCCCAGTACCACGGGGTATGGCGTACCCGTCCAGAAACTGTTCGATTTCTCGGACAAGGAAGCCGTCGTCGGGGTGATTTCTTTCGATACCCGCTTGTTGCCCAAACCTGTTGAGGAGCCGGACCTGGAACCGGAACTCTTTACCAACGGCAACGGGCAATCCCACGATTCTACCGGGCCGTACCTGTTTGCCCTCACCGATGCCGGGTACTGCGTCCGCCTGCCGCTGGCCGGATACACGGATCCCTCCACCCGCACGGGGCGGTATTATATTCGTCCGGGTAAAGGCCATCAGGTGGTGCTGGCCGATATCAGCCGGGGGGACGAGAACGTCTGTACCGCATCACGCCAGGGGCGGGCCCTGATCTTCCCTGTGTATCAGGTGCCGGTTTTTAAAGGGGCCGGCAAGGGGGTGGTTGCGATGCGGCTCAACAAGGATGATCATGTGATCGGGTGTGCCCTGTCCGATGCTGCCCGGAAGGGCCTGGAAGTGGCCACCAGCCGGGGCCGGTCCGAGATTGTCCGCCCCACAAAGTTTGAAATCTCTAACCGGGGCAACAAGGGCAAAAATGTCATCCAACGCGGCACCCTCAGCGCGGTTATACCCGAAACCGTAGAACGCCCCTTACCGTGATCCCAATGTTGTGCTACATCACATGGCTGTGCCTGGAAAATAATGCGTATTGCATAAGGGAAGTCACCCTCATCAGGGAAGTTACCCTTACGCAATACGCAATACGCAGGTATGGATAACGCACTAGGAATACCCAAACCCATTAGACCCAATTTTCAGATTCATGGCAAACGGCACCACATATACCGGCAAAGACATTCAGGTTCTCGAAGGACTCGCTCCTGTACGCAAAAGGCCAGGCATGTACATCGGCGGTACCGGTAAGGCCGGGCTGCACCATCTGTTGTGGGAACTGGTAGATAATGCCGTAGACGAGGCCACCAACGGCTATGCCTCCCTCATCGAAGTTATTCTGCATGAAGACGGAAACAGCTGTACCGTCATCGACAATGGGCGGGGTATTCCCATCGACAAACACCCTGTCAAAAAAATCCCGACCCTCGAACTGATCCTGACGACGCTGCATTCCGGTGGTAAATTTGACGGCAGCAACTACATCACCTCGGGTGGGCTACACGGCGTTGGTTCTTCCGTGGTGAATGCCCTCAGCGAATCGCTGGTGGCCCGCGTTACACGCAATGGCGGCGTCTATGAGCAACGGTATGCACGCGGTGTGCCCCTGACCAAGTTGCGCAAGAAAGGGGCCGGGCGTGGGACCGGCACTTCCATTTTCTTTCAGCCGGACCCGGAGATTTTTGGCACCATCACCTTCGATGCCGAACTGATTGCCGACCGGCTGGATGTGAAAGCCTACCTCAACGGGGCGCTCAAAATTGTCTTTAAGGACGAGACCCAGGGGAAACGATACGTCTTTCACCATGAAGGCGGTATTGTCGAGTACCTGGGGCACCTGACCCAAAGCCAGCAGGCCCGTGTGGTACATGAGGATGTCTTCTCCGTCAAGCAAGACGATTTGCAAGATGGGTACCGGATCGAGATTGCCCTGCAGTGGACTGAAGCGCCACGCGATGCCGTAAAGAGTTTCGTCAACGGCATCCCGACGCAGGACGGAGGAACCCACGTCTCCGGATTCAAAGACGGTGTGGTCAAGGCCGTGCGTAATTACATGGAGACGCACAACCTGACCGAGAAAAAACTCGAAATCACCGCCGACGACATCCGCGAAGGCATCTTTGCCATCATCAACCTGTATGCCGTCGAACCCCAGTTTCAGGGGCAAACGAAGGACAAACTCAATAACCCTTCGGCACGCTCCGTGGTGTCCGGTGCTTTCCGGCTGGAACTGGAACAATACCTCAACGAACACCCCAGTACAGGTGATGCCATTGCTGCGCGGGTGATCCAGGCCGCCAAGGCCCGGCAGGCGAGCCGGGCCGCCGCCAAAATGGCCCGGCGCAAAACGAAGGTCAGCCACCGGCTCAACCTCCCCGGAAAACTGGCCGACTGCTCTTCTACCGACCCCTCCGATAGTGAACTGTTCATTGTGGAAGGGGACAGTGCCGGTGGATCGGCAAAGCAGGGGCGCAACCGAAAAACCCAGGCCATCCTGCCGCTCCGGGGGAAGGTGCTCAATGCCGAGCAGGCCGGTCTCAAAAAGGTACAGGCCAACAAGGAACTGAGCGACATCATCCTGGCCCTCGGCTGTGGGATGGGCGATCACCTGAACCTGAATCAGCTCCGGTACCACAAAGTCATTCTGCTGATGGATGCCGACTCCGACGGACACCACATTGCCACATTGTTGCTCACGTTTTTCTACCGCTACCTTCGGCCCCTCATCGACCACGGTTATGTGTATCTGGCGCAACCGCCGCTGTACCGGGTCGATGCCCTCAAGGAAACCCATTGGGCGTTGGACGACGGGGATAAGGCCAAGATCGTCAAGCGCATTCAGAAGAAAAAACGCAACGCCAAGATCGAAATTCAGCGGTTCAAGGGGCTGGGGGAGATGATGCCGAAAACCCTCTACGAGACCACCCTCAACCCCAAAAAACGGCGGCTGCTACAAGTGAGTATTCCAGATACCGAACGGGTGCTGACCGAACGCACCATCAGCGATTTGATGGGCAAAAATGCCTCGGCCCGGTACGAGTTCATCATGCACCATGCCGATGAGGTCGATGATCTGGATGTGTAAATGACCCGGCTGCTGCACTTTACCCACGTCACCCCGGCCGATGCAGCAGTCGTGCACCGACTGACCCAGGAAGCCTACGCCGTTTATTTCGGGCGGCTTAGTCCGCCGTCTGGCACTGAGGGCGAAACCGTTGAGGCTGTAAAAACCTACCTTGAAACCGGTGGCGCTGTGCTTGCCTTGCGCGATGCCGTCCCTGTAGGGGTAGCCCGTTACCGGCATACGCCTGAACACTACTGGGTGGAACGGGTAGCGGTGGGCACAGCCCATCAAAACACCGGCGTGGCATCGGCCTTGCTGGGTTATTTGGAAGGGTTCATTCGGGCACAAACGCCTCCCGTCATCTGCGTTGAGGTGCGGCTTTCATTGCCGAAGAATGTCGCCTTTTATCGAAAACGGGGGTATACCGTACGCAGCCATCACCACTACCCCGATGGTACCGACTCCTGGTATCGTATGGTCAAAAGGGTAGGAGGTTGACGTACTTTTCTCGAAACGGATTTGTACCTTTGGTTCATGACCCGACGCTTATCCTACCACGGCCTCTTGCTGCTGTTATGCATCGGCAGTGCATGCACCTCTACCACAGACACCTACGACGCTGTCATTCGGGGCGGAACGGTCTACGATGGCAGTGGCACACCCGGCTACGTAGCGGATGTAGCGCTAAATGCCGATACCATCGCCGTAATCGGTACCCTTGATCAGGCACGTGGGCATACCGAAATTGATGCAACGGGCCTGGCTGTAGCCCCCGGTTTTATCAATATGCTCAGTTGGGCCACCACCTCTCTCATTGCCGATGGGCGTTCCCTCGGCGACATCAAACAGGGCGTGACCCTTGAGGTGTTCGGCGAGGGGTGGTCCTTGGGACCGCTCAACGAAGCCATGAAGACGGAAATGAAAGTCGGGCAGGGGGACATACAGTATGAGATCGACTGGACCACGCTTGGGGAGTATCTGGAATCTTTAGAGGCCCGTGGGGTCTCGCCCAATGTGGCCTCATTCGTTGGGGCCACCACCGTGCGTATCCATGTACTCGGCTATGAAAACCGTGCCCCAACCCCTCAGGAATTGGCCCGGATGCAGGCGCTGGTACGTGCCGCGATGGAAGAAGGCGCGTTGGGTGTGGGTTCCTCTTTGATTTATGCTCCCGCGTTTTATGCGGACACCGACGAACTGATTGCCCTGTGCCAGGTTGCCGCTGACTATGGTGGGATGTATATCTCGCACATGCGGAGTGAAGGCAACCAACTCCTGGAAGCCGTCGATGAATTGATTAGCATTGCGCGCACCGCCGGCATCCGTGCCGAGATATATCACCTGAAAGCGGCTGGGCAGTCCAATTGGGACAAGCTGGATGCCGTCATCGAACGGATTGAAGCCGCCCGCACAGAAGGCCTGGACATCACGACCGACATGTACACCTACACCGCAGGTTCCACCGGCCTCGACGCGGCTATGCCGCCCGAGGTACAGGAGGGCGGATTTGGAATGTGGCGTACCCGGCTGATGGATGAACAAATCCGTGCCGAGGTTATCAAGGCCATGGACACCCCCTCTGATGACTGGGAAAACCTGTACTATGCGGCAGGGGCAGAGAATGTACTTTTGGTCGGATTACGGAACCCGGCCCTTCGGTCTTTGATCGGGAAGACCCTGGCTGAAGTGGCGCTCATGCGCGGGAAAACCCCAGCAGAAACGGCCGTCGATCTGGTGATCGAAGACAGCAGCCGGGTAGAGTCTGTGTATTTCCTGATGACCGAAGACAATGTACGGCGGCAGATGCAGTTGCCGTGGATGAGTTTTGGATCGGACGCGGCCTCCATGGCCCCAGAAGGTCAATTTCTGAACACCAGTACACACCCTCGGGCCTATGGCAACTTCGCCCGGTTACTCGGGCCATACGTTCGGGATCAAGGGGTGATGCCGCTGGAAGAAGCCATCCGCCGCCTCACGGCCCTACCTGCCGAGAACCTGCGCCTGGACCGTCGGGGCCGTCTTCAGCCCGGCTATTATGCCGATCTGGCCCTGTTTGACCCGGCCACCATCCGCGACCATGCCACCTACGAAGCACCCCACCAATTGGCCACGGGCATGGTGCATGTGTTTGTCAATGGCGTACACGTACTCGCCGACGGGGAACACACCGGCGCCACCCCCGGCCGCGTGGTTCGTGGGCCGGGATACCAGAAGAAAGAGGATTTGTAACTTTCCAATCACCAATCACCAATCGTCAGTCTCCATGGGTATCCTCAAAAAAATTCCGTACCTCGGCTTTATCTTGATCGCTTACAACATTTTGATTATCGCCAGCGGGAGTTCTGCAGTGGATGAATTGGGGGCCACGGTGTTTTCGGCGCGGCTTATTTCCGGGGCACAGCTCACGTTGACGGTCGGGCATCTGTTCATCATCTTCGGGTTGGTGGCCCTCTTTCTGGAAATCGTGGCGGCTGTCAAGTCATCCCTGGATACCGTCGTGGATCATGCCGTTTCCATGATTGTGTTTGTGATATTTCTTATCCAGTTTATTGTGATGGCCAAAGCCGGCACGGCCACCTTTCTCATCCTCACCATCATGGCTCTGCTGGATGTGATTGCAGGCTTCACCGTGTCCCTCTCCACGGCCCGACGGGATATTAATCTGGGTGATTGATCTATGATACCTCAGGCGAACAATTCGGCCAGGGGGATTTGCAGAGCTGGAAGGGCCCTGGCTTGTAGCGTCTGGCCGGTGCCGTATACGGTTTCTTGCTGATATCCTGTTGCGGAAGGTTGGGTGTACACCTTGATGGTGCGATCCTTGACATCGACGAGCCAAAACTCTTGAATGCCTGCCTTGGCGTACAGCGGCGCTTTGGTTTGCCGGTCGTACCGCAGGGTAGAATGCGATACTTCGATCAGGAGAAACACATCCTCAGGCTCGGCCAGGCGGTCGGCATACCGGGTGTCTGGGCGGCGGAGCAGGGCAAGGTCCGGTTCGGGAGCGGAATGATCGGCTAGGCGAAACGTGTTTTGAACGCTGACAATGGCTTCCGCATCCACTTGTAGGATGCAGAGACGTGTAAGCCGGTTGACACACATGATGTGCGGACTTCCGGCGGAGAGCATGAGCATAATTTTACCATCAATAAGTTCGATGCGCTCCTCGGGGTGGAACAGGCCAGATTCGGCCATTTTGAGGTATTCCTCGACGGTGAAGGGGCGCTGGATGATTGCAGTTTCCATAGCTTGAACAGATTTGGATGGCACACTATTAAACGAAACAGCTAAAGGGAACGTTTCTACAGCACAGGTTGATGGGGGATCTTTTTGTTTTATTTCAGGACAAAATCCTGTATTCTGTTCTCTCCAGGTCACTTACTGCCCGGCTGACTTCTCCGCCTCTCGACCCCCCCCAATACCCAGACGTAACCCTCATGAAAATTCCAGAACTCATTCTTCGGCAACTGTATACGTTCGGAAGCCTGACCAATGAAAACGGCGGCTTCTCCTTCAGCCTGAAAAACCGCCTCACCGACGTCAACCTTGCCGGACTCACGCAGGTGACCGTAGACGGCGTGGACGTCCCGCTGGACCGCGTGCAACTTCATTTCGAGGATGGCACGACGTTGCACAGTAGCGATTTATCCCTTGAACGCCCCTTGTCGTTTCCGCTCCGCCGGATCGTTAAGTTTCATGTGCCGGCTGGTCCGTTGGAGACCGGGAGCCACAAACTGCGCATCGGTTTTGTGGCCGAGGGACGGGGAAAGATGGCCTTCAGCGTGAAGGATGCCATTCGGGCGGCCAAACACGTTGAGCATAGCATCGCCAAAATCCCCCGCATGGATGGGGAAGCTGATTATTCGCGGGAGGCCGCTGCCCAACGACGCGACTTTGTTGGCGAATTTACGGGTGCCGATTTGGACCATGTGGGCCAGTATTCGATTGAGCCGAGCACGCTGCAGGGGAACATCGAACACTTTGTGGGTGTGGCACAAATTCCACTCGGGTTTGCCGGGCCACTCCGCATCCACGGCGAACACGCCAACGGCGAATTTCTGATTCCCCTTGCCACCACCGAAGGTACACTGGTGGCTTCGTACAACCGGGGCATACGGGTGGTTAACCTGAGCGGGGGCGTCAAGTGTACGGTCTCCTCCGACCGGATGCAGCGTGCCCCGGTGTTTGTGTTTGAATCGGCACGGGAAGCACGGGATTTTAGCCTGTGGGTGGGGATGAACATTGACGCGGTGCGTGAGGCGGCGGAGGCGACGTCTAGTGTGGCCAAACTGCTTGATATCGACACGTACTTGTCCAATCGCTTTGCCTTTCTGCGGTTCAACTATTCGACGGGTGATGCTGCCGGGCAAAACATGGTGGGCCGCGCCACCTTCGCAGCCTGTAGCTGGATTTTGGAACAGGACTATGCCAAACAACATGTTCGGCACTTTTACCTGGAATCCAACTTTGCGACCGACAAAAAAGCCTCGATGGTCAACATCATGCGCACCCGTGGCAAGCGCGTAACGGCTGAGGCCGTCATCAAACGCGAAGTGCTGGAACAGCGCATGCGGGTCACCCCGGAGAACCTGCATTACCATGCCCAGATTGCCAACGTCGGCTCGTTTATGTCCGGCGCGAACAACAACGGCGCCCATTCGCCGAATCTGGTAACCGCCATGTTCATCGCTACAGGACAGGACGTGGCCAACGTGTCGGAATCTTCGGCTGCCGTGGTGTATACGGATCTTACCCGCGAGGGCGATTTGTACATGTCCATTACCATCCCTTCGCTGATCGTGGCTACGTATGGCGGAGGAACCGGTATTGGTACGCAGCGCGAGTGTCTGAACGTGTTGGGCTGCCTCGGCCGGGGCAAGGTCAACAAGCTGGCCGAAATCGTAGCCGGTGCCGCATTGGCGGGCGAGTTATCCCTGTCGGCAGCCATCTCCTCGAACGACTGGGTGTCCAGCCATGAAAAGTATGGTCGGAATCGGTAAAAATGATGCGTGTTGCCTGAGGAAGCAGGTCCCTGATCTAGAGCCAGCTGAAGCACGTTCCACCTTGGACAAGTAAAGGTTGCATTGTCGGCCTTTAGGATTGGGAACAAGATCACGCAACACGCATCACGCAACAGATACCTCATGTCCAAGAAGAAATCGGATTCGCTGCTGTTTGATCTCAGCCTCGATGCGTCGGATCTGGAATCGTTGTTCGATCCCTATGATCCGATGCAGGTGGATGAAGAGCAGGAACACCGGTACCCGGAACTCCGGGCCACCATCGAGCCGGTTGATCCGATTGACTGGACCTACCTGGATGACATCCGCAAACAGCCGTTTTTTAATGACATCCTCCGGCGATACTTCCGAGGGAAAATCGTTGGCGCAGACAAAATTCCGCTGGACGGCCCCCTGATTGTGGCGCCAAACCACAGTGGCAACGCCTTTCCCCATGATGCCGTTGTGCTGGACGGTCTGATGTGGCGGCACAACGGATTCAGCAAACGCGCCAAACTTCGGTCTGTCTTCTCGCCCATGTTGGCCGCGACCTGGTGGATGCGGCTCTACACCCTCGACAACTGGTGGCGGCGATGCGGCGGGGTAGACATGACGTTTTCCAACTACGACCGGCTCCTGGCGGCACGCCGAAAAGTCATCTATTACCCGGAGGGGGTGCCCGGCATCGGCAAGGGGTTTACCCGGCGGTACCAGCTGCAACACTACCATTCCAGCTTTGTGGTGCTGGCCGCCCGGCACAATGCGCCCATCTTCCCGGTGAGCGTGGTCAATGCCGAATGGGTCAACCCCACCAGTATTACGTTCAAATGGCTGGACCGGGTATTTCATAAGGTTGGGTTGCCCTTTTTTCCGGTCCCGATTGTATTTCTGGCCTTCCTCTTTCCCTTCATTTTTTACCTGGGGTTTCCGTCCAGAATGGTGTTTGTCATTGGCGATCCCATTGACGTTAAACCATTACTCACCGAAGCCGGATGTACGGACCTTGAGCGCCCCGGACGTGAGACCGTAAAGCAAGTGGCCGAGCGCATTCGGGTGTATGCCCAGCAGCAACTTGACCGTGCCGTCGAGACTTACGGTAAAAAACCTTACGATTGGCAGGGCTTGAAAGCGGCGATGAAACAGCGCGAAGGGGGCCTGTTCAAGGCGATACCGCTGGGGTGGCCGTTTGCGTTTGTTCAGCACGACCGCGACCTTCAGCGGTCTCCGGCCCGCAACAAGCTGCATGCCGCGCTGCGCGACCTCGACATTCTGGCGTTTTATCTACCGTTCGGCTGGTTTGTGCTGGCCCTGTTGCGTAGGTTGCGCAAACCGCCCTATGGGTACCGAGGCCTCTCGAAACAAGAGCGCCGGGTACGGGAGGGGAGTTATCGGTGGTCCCTCAAAAAACGTCCCCTGCCGATGGAGGAGCCAGCCGATTGATGCGGTGTATGATGGGAGAAGTCTTGTCCGATATTGCCCTCTGGAAGTATGCCAGCATCCCGGTGGTTGCAGCGTTGGTAGGATGGTCTACGAACTGGGTGGCCATCAAACTGTTGTTTTTTCCGGTCAAGCCGTTGGGATGGCCGCCGTTCTTCGGGTGGCACGGCATCATTCCCTCGAAGGCGGGCAAAATGGGAGCCATTACCACAGATACCACACTCAGCAAGCTCGGCAGCTTGAAAGAGATGTTCGGGGCGATGGAGCCGGACCTGATCGCGACACATTTGGTGGACACCATCAACCCCCAGATCGAGACCTTGGTGGACGAGTTGATGCAGCAGGAAAACCCACAGGTCTGGGACCTGGTCCCGCACACCGCCCGGCTGGTGATTCATGAACTGGTGCGGATTCGGCTACCGGAAGCGATTCGGGAGATGATGCACGATGTGGGTGTGCATATCGAGGAGATGATGGACCTCAAGGAGATGGTGGTGCAACACCTCGAAGCCCATCCGCAGATCGTCAACCGAATCTTTCTGGAATGCGGCGATGCCGAGTTTAAGTTCATCATCCGCTCCGGGCTGTATTTCGGGTTTCTGTTCGGACTGATTCAGATGGGCATCTGGATTTTATACCCGGCCTGGTGGATACTGCCGCTGTTCGGGGTGATTGTGGGGTATGCAACCAACTGGATCGCGCTACGGATCGTCTTCCAGCCGCTTCGGCCCCGGAAGATCGGGCCGTTTATCGTGCAAGGCTTGTTTCTGAAACGGCAAAAGGAAGTCTCTGGCGTATGGTGCGGCATCGTCACACGGGAAGTGCTGACCATACACAACATCATCGAAGCGATGTTGCACGGCAGCCGGGCCGAACATACCCGTGGGGTGGTGCGCCGCCATATCCGAAAAGTGGTGGATGAATCGCTGGGGATCACCCGGCCCGTGGTGCAATTCACCGTTGGGTCCAAGGCGTATGCACACCTGAAAGAGTCCGTATCCGAGCAGGCCATGCTGCTTACGTCCACGGCCTTCAACGATCCCCAGTTTAATGAGGACCGTGCGCAAGTGGTGCAGGGATTGATGCAGGGCCGTATGGAAGCCCTCTCCTCCGAAGAATTTCAATACCTGCTCCGCCCGGCATTCGAGGAAGAGGAACTCAAACTCATTCTGATGGGCGCCTTGCTCGGTTTCGGAGCCGGATTGGCCCAACTGTTCTGGGTGTTTGGTGGAGGAGGGGTTTGATTGGTAATTGGTGATTTGTGATTGGTGATTTAGGGGGAAACGAAATCAATGACCAATCACCAATGATCATTGACAATTGACAATCGACCATTGACAATTGACCATTAGAATGTGTAACATATGTAAAATGTATGGGTATCCTCTAGATATCTATCTCCTTTTAACCTCAAAATGCTGATACCAACATGGGAATTTCTGATTATGTAAAAAAGGGCATGGAAAAGGCCGACGAACTGGCCGATAGCCTGAAGGAAAAAGCGGAAGACGCAATGGAATCCGTTGCACCCCTCACGGAGAACCTGAAGGAAAAAGCCGGAGCTGCTATGGATCAGGCCGGGGAATGGACAGACAACCTGAAGGAAAAAGCCAGTGATGCCTTCGGGGGCGACAGCTACCTGGAGAAAGCCCAGGACCTGTACGCCATGTGCGGCGAAGGCAAAATGATGGATGCTTTCGAGAAATACTATCACGACGATGTGGTGATGATCGAAGCCACCGGCGAAACCACGGAAGGCAAAGCCGCCAACCGCGAGCGGGAGATGAAGTGGATGGAAAATGTGCAGGAGATGCACGGTTTCGGGCACACCGCCACCACGGCCAATGAGGAGGACAAGGTAACGATGTGCGAAAGCTGGATGGAAGTCACCTTCAAGGATGGCAACCGCATGAAGCTGGAACAGGTCGCCGTACAACGTTGGGAAGGGGACCACATCATTCATGAGCGGTTCTACTACAACGCCCCATAAAGTAGTACGTATTGCGTATTGCGTAAAGAACACCGTCCTTACGCAATACGCAATACACAATACGTTATGATCCACATCACGCGGACCCATCATCTGTCGCCGGAGGCGGCACGGCAGCGCGTTCAGGTCATGGCACAAACCCTGGCCGAAGAGATGCGCCTGACTTACCATTGGGAAGGGGACCGGCTGTTGTTCAAACGCTGGGGGGCCAAAGGATCGATTGATCTCCACCCCGGCATCGTAGATGTACACGTCAAAACCAGTCCGTTTTTGCCGATTTCGGAAGCGGGTCTCCGCCGGGAGATCGAGCGCCGTATTGACGAAGCCTTGCTTGAATCGGAGAAAAAACCCCTCGAACCTGAGGCAGCACCTAAAGCCAAGCCCGAAGGAGGAGAAGCCTCGCCATTGGCCGGGTTACTTGGACAAGCCATCAGCCTCACCGGCCAGGTGGTCAACCTGGGGGCCCAGACCTTGACCTCGGCGGGTATGCTGCCCTCGTTTGAATCATTTGTTGAGGCCGGGTCGCATTTGCGGGCGGCGCGTCAACATGCGGGCCTTTCGCTTCAGGAATTGAGCAAGGCCCTGGATGTGCAGGTCCCGTTCATGGAAGCCGTCGAAAACGGCACTGCCCACCTCACCGCCGAACTTATCACGCGCATCTCCGACCTGCTCGCCCAAAACGATTCTGCTCAACTGGCCCAACGCCTGGCAGAGGTGTACCAATCCGGTCACACCAAGCCCCCCCCCGAATCCCTTCCACCCTAAGCCTCACCATGCGTACAACAACCGTGGCCTGCCTCACAGGTCTTCTCCTCTTGTCTTTTGGCTGTGGCCCCCGGCCCACGTCACAGGACGCTGATGCCCCAGGTACCCCCTTACAGATTCGGCAGGACGAAGCCAGCCTCTCCGTCTTCCGCACCGGTACGGACACACCCCTTCTGACGCAACAGGCCCAGGCCGATTTCCGGCCCTATCTGCACCCCATCGCCACACCAGATGGGCGGGGTGTATTCACCGAGTTTAGTCCGGGCCACCACAAACATCAAACCGGCCTGTACTGGGGCTTTACCCAGGTCAATGGGCGTGACTATTTTCATCACCCCGAAGGCGATTACTGGAAACGCGTAGCGCTGGAAGTCCTGGAAGCCGAAGGCCCCAGGGTGTCCTGGCAGACGGTCTATCATTTGCTCGATGAAGGCGGTGCGCCGGTCCTGGAAGAAACCCAAAAATGGGCCATGCAGGCCCACCATGACCGGTTCATCCTGGACCTGGAATGGCGGGGCACCGCCCAAACGGACGTCACCATCGGCGAATATGACTACGGCGGGTTGTTTTTGCGGATGCCCTGGCGCGAAGGCATGCCGGGTGAAGTGGTCAATGCCGCACGGCAGCGTAACGCGGCGGCCGAAGGCCGGCGGGCGATGTGGCTGGACGTCGGGTTGCAGGTGGAAGGGCGGGACGATTGGGCCCATGTGGCCTTCTTTGACCACCCAGACAACAAAGGCTTTCCACAACCCTGGCGGGTGGACGACCAGATGGGCGTCGGCTCCGTGCGGGCGCGGTTGGGGGATTGGACCATCGCACAAGGCGAAACGGAAATCATCCGCCATCAACTGGTGCTCTATACCGGCGAACTCAACGACGTCACGCTTCGCGAAGCCTGGGAACAGTTCAGCGGCAAAGACGCGATGTATAGCACGTCTTCCCTCTGGGACCTGGCCCAGCAAGAAGCCAGGGTGGCCGAGTTTCTGACCCCCGAGATGGCCGTCGCCGAGATGACCTTGCTCAATGGTTTTCAGGTCAACGCCTGGGCCGCCGAGCCGATGATCACGCAACCCATGGCCTTTGCCTGGGACGACCGTGGCCGGATGTGGGTGGCCGAAAACCGGGATTATGAATCGCGCAGCGATGGGTTCTCCAACGGCGGAGACAGCCGTATCCTGATCCTCGAAGACACAGACCGGGACGGCGTGGCGGACAGTCGGAAGGTATTCCTGGAAGGTATCCCCTTCCCCTCGGCCATTGCCGTCGGCTTCGACGGGTTGTTCCTGGGAGCCCCCCCGCATTTGCTGTTCGTCCCCGACCGCGACGGTGACGACCGGGCAGATCTGGCCGACATTGAAATCCGCCTGACCGGCTGGGGCATTCGGGACCGGCACGAAACCATCAACAGTTTCCATTGGGGGCCGGACGGCTGGCTGTACGGCCTGGAAGGGTTTGCCACGCCCTCAAAAATCCGCAAGCCGGACCATACCGCCCGGTTGTACAAGTTTAAAGACCCGTTCCCCAAAGACCTCCTGGACGCGGAAGGGGTAGACATTGACGGTGGGGTATGGCGGTACCATCCCGTCAAAGATCAATTTGAGGTGGTCGCCCACGGGTTCAGCAATCCGTGGGGCATCGACTATGATGCCAAAGGGCAGTTGTTTATCAGTGCCTGTGTCATTCCGCACCTGTTCCACGTCATTCCGGGCGGCATTTACCAGCGGCAGGGCGGACGCCATTTTAACCCGTACCTCTACAGCGACATCGGCACCATTGTGGACCATCGGCACCGCTCGGCACATGGTGGGGCGCGGGTGTACCAGTCCGATGCGTTTCCCCAGGCTCATCAGGGCCGGTTGTTTATGGCGAATATCCACGAACATGCCGTCTTGTCCGATGTGCTCGAACCCCAGGGGTCCGGCTTTGTGGCCCGGCACGGCGACGATTTTTTGATGGCCAACAATGCCCAGTGGGTCGGGTTTAGCATGGAGGTGGGGCCGGAGGGGGCCGTGTACGTTCTGGATTGGCACGATGCCGATATCTGTGGCAAGGAGGTGCTCGACAAAGACACCGGGCGCATCTTCCGTATCACCCCGGAAACCTCCCTCGCCGAGGATTTCCCCGGCCGCTATGCCGACCTCGGGGCCATGCCGGATGTGCAACTGGCCACCTTCCAACAAAGCAAGAGCGATTGGCATGCCCGAAGGGCACGGGTCATCCTGCAACACCGTGCCACACAGCGGCCCATCGACGCGGCAGCAGCAGCGCAACTTCGTGAACAGTTTGAAGGAGCCGGCACCGTGGACCTGCGGCTGCGGGCCATGTGGAGCCTTCATGTGATCGGTTTGATGACCGACGCACAATTGAAGACGGCCTTGCAAGACGACGACGCATACATTCGTGCGTGGGCGGTACAGTTGCTTTCCGAAGACCAAAACCCTTCCCCCGAAACGGTAGCCCAATTTGAGCAGATGGCCCAATCGGATGCCTCGCCCGTGGTGCGCAAATACCTGGCCGCTGCACTTCAACGCATTCCAGCCGAGGCACGGTGGGGCATTGTGCAGGGCTTGATCGGGCATGCCGAGGATGCTTCGGACCACAACATCCCCAAGATGACCTGGTTCGGCATGGAGTCTTTGGTGGCCGCAGACCCGGAACGGGCCATTGCCCTGGCCGAGCACAGCCGCATGCCGATGATCACCCGGTACATTGCGCGCCGGGCATTGGACGCGGATGCCGTGGACCCCTTGCTGGCCGGCATCGAAGCCCAGCCGAAGGCGCAGGTTCTCTTGCTCGAAGGCCTGTTGGCCGGGTTGGAAGGCCGTGGCGACCTCGAAACCCCGGCCCGCTGGGCCGCCCTCTATCCCAAATTGCAAGCCAATAAAGAAACGGCCGCCCTTGCGCTGGATGTGGCCCAACAATTTGGAGATACCGAAGCTGCTTTACAGCTATTGACCACCTTGAAGGACCCCGGTGCCGACCTGGATGCCCGGCGGAATGCCGTCAACCGGCTCGCCGCCCGGCAACAAGCCGAACTGGCCGCCGAACTCCCCGGCTTACTGGATACACCCGGTCTGGAGATTCCCGCCATTCGGGCGGTTGCAGCCTTCATCGAAGAAGACCTGGGTCAGCTATTGCTAGACCGGTATGATGGGTTCACCCCGGCACAGAAAACCGAGGCCGTACAAGCCCTGGCTTCCCGGCCAAACTATGGCTGGATGCTGACAGAGGCGCTGAAAACCGAACGTATTCCGCGGCGAGACGTCCCGGCGTATGTGGCCCGGCAGTTGCGGCGGGTGGTGGGCAACGGGTTTGTGGAGGTATGGGGGCCGATTGATCAACTGGAATCGGGCAACGATGCGGACTACGTCAAATACCGCGCTCTCCTGACCGATGCCGCTGTTGACGAAGCCGACCCGGGCAAGGGTCGGGACGTGTTCACACGGACTTGCGCGGCGTGCCACACCCTGTATGGCGAAGGCGGCACGCTGGGGCCGGACATCACCGGTTCCAACCGGGCCAACCTGGACTATCTCCTCAGCAACATCCTCAGTCCCAACGAAGTGATTCAGGACGATTATCGGATGGTGGCCCTCACCACCCACGACGGGCGCACCTACCTCGGTAACATCGCCTCGGAAACCGATCGGCAGGTGACGCTTCGGGTGGTGGGTGCAGAGGCCGTGGTCATCAATACCGCAGACCTCCAATCCCGCGAGACCACCACGGTATCCATGATGCCTGCGGGCCTGCTGAATACCTTGACGGATACCGAAGTCCTGGACCTGATCGCCTACCTCAGAACCACCCAACAGGTGCCGCTTCCTTAATCAAAAAACGGGAACAGTCTTTTCAGCATTTCCCGGTCCGGCTGGCTACCGTATTCGGAGACCTCGAAGGCTTCGGCATATTCGACCGTTTGGCCGCGCGTCTCGCCATAGAGTTCGATGAGTAAATCCCGGTATTGATCGGCAACGCCCCGGTCTCGGGCTTGAAAGCGGCTGGCAATGTAGGCTTTTCGGCCCGCTTCGTCTTCGGGGACTTCGTGATCGTAGCCATCCAGCCAGGCGTTCCACTCGGAAAATTGCGAGCGCATGGCAGCCATGCAGGCCCATTTTTGGTCTCCAGCAGGGCCGATGTCTACGGCGAGGTCGGGTTCAAAGGGGTAGGGTTTCTGGAACCGGTCGGCGTAGTAGAGGAAGATCGGATTTTTGGGAATGCGGGGCGTGTTGGGCGTGAAGTAGGGTACCGTGACCATAAAGGCGGCGTCCTGGACGAGGATGGCGGTGTAGCGGTGGTCCGGGTGGTAATCATTGGTGCGGGGGGTGAGCACGATATCGGCCTGCCACTCCCGGATGAGCCGAGCGATGGTTTTGCGGTTTTCGAGGGTGGGCATGAGTTCGCCATCGTGGTTGTCCAGCACGACGGATTCCGCAATGCCCAACAGCTGGCCGCAGGCCTCGGCTTCGCCTGTGCGCCGTTGGGCCAGAACCCCACCGGCCATTTCGTAGTGGCCGATGTCCCCGTTGGTGACCGAGACAAATTTGACCTGATGGCCCATTTTGGCCCACATCGCGGCTACGCCGGAGGCTTTGATTTCACAGTCGTCCGGGTGGGCACCAAAGGCAATGATGCGCAGGGGCCGGTCGGCATCCTGGGCTGGGGCGGGGCGGAAACTGCCGGCCATGAGGAGTAGGCACAGGCCGGTGGTGAGAAAGGCGTGGTGGTGGTTCATAGGGCATACCGGTTAGGGTGGTGAGGATCATGCATTCTAACGAAGCCCATGAATAAGTGCAATGGGACCCTATAGGTTTCGTATTTTAGCCACATGTACGTCCCACTTGGCATATCCTTTTTGGTGCTGTTGGTCTGGCCGGTTCAGGCACAAAACGTGTTCGCGTCCGGCGGTTTAATTTTTAGCAGTTCAATTGATGATGATTACATTGCCACCCGGCATTTTGGTGTTGGGTTTCAAGTGCACCCTCGAACGGAGATCGGCCTCGGGTACCAGTGGATCAAATACGATGGGCAGAGCTGGGTGTATCCGTATATCCGGCAGGCGATAGTGGGGCATGGCAAGGTGCGGGTGCATGTACGAACAGGCTTGCTCTATTATGCCGTGCACACGCCTCGTTATTCTCTGTTTGAAAATCGGCTTGATCTTGTGGTCTGGGCGGCTCCTGGCCTCGGTATTCATGTCGATTGGTTGATGTTATTCACAGAACTGCGGGCTGTTCATTTTCTGGGTAACAATGTCAATTGGTCTGGCCTTGAATTTGGGCTACAGATCCAGCTTTGATAGGCAGGTGTCCGGTGACTTGAACCGTACAGCTGATGGAGGAATATGCGCGGTGGGTGCTATATGCAGCGGGGGCGCAAAAACACATTCAGGCTATTGCCGGCCCAAAGAAGAAGTGCTAAAAAATTAGCATTAGTCGATAAAAGGTCTTAATTTCTTTGTGCAGCAACACCAAATGATGAGATCCATGCGCATATTCATTGTGGTCCTGGCCTTCACGCTTGCTCAAAATGCTTTTGCTCGCCAGGCGGCTGAACCCGTCGCCTATGAACTTGACGTGACGTTCTTTCCTGAGGAAAGTCGGATGCAGGGCCGAGCAACGGTTACGTTTGATGCCGTAGCCGAGGATGAACGCACCTTCTACCTGCACGGCGAACTCCGGGTTGACTCGCTCTCGACAGGTGCGTTTGGGCAGCGCAAAGTGCGCTATGACTACAGCTACTCGATGCTTGCTACCCAGGTCACGGTCACGGGCCACACCAGCCCAACGTTGACTGTGTACTACAGTGGCTACTTTCACCCTTCGAAAGCCCGCAGTGCCTCAGACTACATGCACATCGGCTCCAGGGGCGTATTCCTTCGTTCCTACGGCTACTCGCTCTGGTTTCCGGTCTTCTTGGAGGACCATGATGATGCGCCCAGGGTAACGTTTACCCATGTCACGCTGCGCACGCCGCAGGACTTTACCACAGTCTTCGTAGGCGAGCGCCTCAGCGATACCGTCCAGGATGGCATGCGGGTATCCGAGTGGCGAGCTGAGGATGTCTCACTCTTTGACGCCCAGTGCACGGCCAGTCGGTTCACGGTCGTTCAGCAGGGCAGCTACTTCATCTATGCGTTGCCGGACGGCCTTGAAGCCGCGCCCAAGGTGGCCCGTTTTGCCGAGCATTTGATTGAGCTTATGCGCACATACTACCGTAGCAATGTGGTTTCCGGACAGGTACACATCGCCGAGATGCCCCGCTACGGTGACATTTCCAGCGGCAACGTCGTGGGTCTCTCTGCTCAGACGTGGCATGAATTTGAAGCGTCAGAATATGCCCAGCGCACCCTGGCACATGAATTCGTTCACCCCTTTGTTTCTGTTGCGACTGCCCCAGGTGACCCGATCCGGGCGCTGGTCATTGAGGGGTTCCCAAGCTACTTTCACCTTCCTGTGATGGCCGAGGTTTTGGGCGAGGCCTACTATGAGGCATACCTGAACCGGGTACAACGTATCTACCAAGAGAAAAGGGCAACAGGGAAGGGGAGGAGGGGAGGTACGTTGCCTCCAGAGAAACCCCTAACCTCGCTCACCGACGGAGATATTGGTGTCTACAAAGACCGGTTCGTACTCAGTGATCGCGCCCTTCTCTTCTTTGATTACTTACGCCGAGGCATGGGCCGAGAAGCGTTTTTCCGGTTTGCACAGGAGCTGTTTAGCCTCCAGCGGTTAGACATGGCCTTGTTTGAACGTGTGGTGTTGGCGCATCTACCGAAGACCTCCGAGGACATACGGGTCTGGCTTGAGACGAGTGAATATCCTGAACGCTTCAAAAGATAAATCATAGACGCTCCTCCCAAGACCAGCCGAGGGTTTCGGCCTGTTGGATCACTTTTTGGACGGCTTCTTCTTGTTGGTCAGGGGGATAGCCGTGGCGGCGGAGCAGGCGCTTGACCCGTGCCCGCATTTTGGCGCGGACGGCTTCCTTTTCGGACCAATCAATGGAAACGGAGTTACGTACGGTTTTAACCAGGTCCGCTGCAATGGCGCCGAGGACATCATCATTCATCACCTCTTGCACGCCCTCCTGGGCCACAAGGGCATCGTAGAAGGCCAGTTCATCGTCGGTCAAACCCAACTGTTGTCCCCGGCCTTTGGCCGCCTGCATCTCTTGGGCCATTTCGATCAGGGTGGCAATGATTTCGGCGGCTTCAAGGGTTCGGTTCTGGTATTTGCGAATGGTTTCCTGGAGCATGTCTGAAAACCGTGCGGCCTGCACCACATTTCTGCGCCGTTGCGTTTGAATCTCATCTTCGAGCAAACGCCGCAGTAACTCGACCTGTAGATTTTTATGCGGATGGGTGCGTACGGTTTGCAGGAACGCATCGGAGAGTATCGACAGGTCCGGCTTATCGATGCCGGCGGTGGCAAATACGTCGATCACGCCATCGGTGATCACGGCCCCGGAGACGAGTTGCTTGATCGCCAGGCCCAGGGCTTCCTGGTTGGTTCGTTTGGAACCGGGGCTGGGCTTGCGCAGGCTCTTTTGGATTTGCTGGAAAAAGCCGATCTCGTCCAGGTAACTTCGTGCCCCCTCCAGATGGACCGCGAGGGCGGCGGCTTTATTGAGGCGGGTCATGGCCTCTTTGAAACGCTGCTCGCCCGGTGTGTCGCCCACCGGATCCAGGCCGAGCACGTGGTCCATCGCCGCCTGTAAAACCTCCAACCGGTCTGCGTTTCCGCCGGTGAAGTAGCGGCTGTAGTCGAACCCGAAGAACAGGTCCCGCACGATGCCCAACTCGGTGCGGAGCACGGCCAGGGCTTCTTCGGTCGGGAGGGCGGCGCGTTCCCGTTTGCCGCCGTAGACCTCGACCGCTTCGCGCAGGTGCTGGGCCACGCCGAGGTAATCCACCACCAGGCCGCCCGGCTTGTCTTTGTAGATGCGGTTGACGCGGGCGATGGCCTGCATCAGCGAATGGCCCTTCATGGGCTTGTCCAGGTAGAGCGTGTGGGCGCTCGGCACGTCGAAGCCGGTCAGCCACATGTCCCGCACGATCACCATGCGAAGGGGGTCCCGTCCGTCGGCCTCGGCTTCTTCGATGGGTTCCTTGAACCGCTTTTCGATCAGTTTCCGGCGCGGTTTGTTGCGGACGTGCGGGATAAAATCCGGCGGGTCGCTCGCGGAGCCGGTCATGACGATCTTGATCTGCCCGGCCTCGTCTTGGTCGGCGTGCCATTCGGGCCGGCGGCGGATGAGCTCCCGGTAGAGGTCTACGCAGATGCGCCGGCTCATGCACACGATCATGGCCTTACCCTCCAGGATTTCCGTGCGCCGGTCGTAGTGGTCCAGGAGGTCTTGGGCCACCAGCTTCAGGCGCTTTTTGAGGCCGACGATGGCTTCGATCCGCTTCCAGGAGCTTTGCAGCTTCACCACTTCTGCAGCCTCTTCATCCTCGGTCACTTCCTCAAAGGCTTCGTCAAGCACCGGCAGCCGGGCCTCGGGCAAATCGACGGCGGCCAAGCGGCTTTCGTAGTAAATGGGCACCGTGGCCCCGTCTTCGATGGACTCGCTGATGGTGTAGGTGTCGATGTAGTCCCCGAACACCTCCGGCGTGGACCGGTCCTCAAACTCAATGGGCGTGCCGGTAAAGCCGATGTAGGTGGCCTTCGGTAGGGCATCTCTCAGGTTACGGGCGAAGCCGTCGATAAATTCGTACTGGCTGCGGTGGGCTTCATCCACAATCACCACCACATTGCGCCGTTCGGTCAGCGTGGGCATGCGCTCCCCCTTTCGGGTGCCGAATTTCTGAATGGTGGTAAACACGATCCCGCCGCTGGCCACCTGGAGCAGGTCGCGCAGGTGGTCCCGGCTTTCGGCCTGGGTGGGTTGGGGGAGGTGGTCTCGGGCGGTGGTAAACTGGCCGAACAACTGCCCGTCGAGGTCGTTGCGGTCGGTCAGGATTACCAGGGTCGGGTTCGCCAGGGCCGGGTGCTGGATGAGCTTGCCGGCGAAAAAGACCATCGACACGCTCTTGCCGGACCCCTGGGTGTGCCACACCACCCCGGCCCGCCCGTCGCCGCCCTGCTTGGTAGCCGCAACAGTGGCTTCGACCGATTTGTTGACGGCGTAATACTGATGGTAGCCGGCCACTTTTTTGATGAACCGGCCCGTATCGGCATCTTGCACCCAGAAACCGAAGTAGCGCAGGTAGTCCAGAAACCGGCCCCGGTCGAACAACCCTTCGAGCAGGGTCCGCAGGGGCGGGGCATGTTCGGGGACAGGGGTGGTGCCATCGACGGTGCGCCACGGGCCAAACCGTTCCAGCGGCGCAGTGAGGCTACCCATCTGGGCCTCGGTGCCGTCCGAGATGACCAGCACGCCGTTGGTATAAAAGAGCTGGGGGATTTGCCGCTTGTAGGTTTGCAACTGGTTCCACGCACCGTCCAGGGTGGCCTGGGGATCGGTGGGGTTTTTGAGTTCGAAGACGGCCACCGGCAAGCCGTTGAGGTAGACGATCAGGTCCGGGCGGCGTGCGTTGCGGTGGGTCTGGAAGCCGACGATGGTCAGTTGGTTGACCACCAGCCAGTCGTTGTTGTCCGGACGCTCAAAGTCGATCAGCCACGCCAGATCCCCCCGGTTGCGGCCTTTGGCATCGCGCCATTCCACCTCGATGCCCCGGGTGAGCATGCGGTGAAAGACCACGTTGTTTTCTTCGAGCGAGGGGCTGTTGAGGTGTAGCACGGCTCGTGCCGCCGCGTCCAGCGCTGCCGCCGATAGGCCGGGGTTGATCCGGCCCAACGCCGTCCTAAACCGACGCTCCAGGATCACGTCCCCCAGGCCACCACGCTCGGCCTTGAGCGCGTCCCCGTGGCAGTAGGTGTAGCCCAGGCCCGAGAGCGCGGCCGTGCCGGTCAGGTATTCAATGGCCGCCTCTTCTACGACGGCTTCGTTAAACTTGCTCATGGCACTTCCGGGTTCGCATGGGCAATGGGCCTTAACCGATCTCACCGGGCAACGCACCAAATTGACGCGATGCGTGGAAGACCGTCAGCACCTCGATCCTGCCTTCCTCGGGTAAGTAGATGTAAATGATCCGGTAGTTGCGGTGAATAATCTCCCGCATGTTTTTCTCGCCGATTTCTGGAACTGCACGGCCCGATGCAGGAAATGTTTTCAGACGCTCCGTGACATGCATAAGTTTGCGAACCAGCACTTCAGCATAACCCGGAGCGTTTTGCGCATGGTAGGCACCGATGGCTTCGAGATCTGCATAGGCACGTGGGGTCCAAACTAGGGTTGCCATGATGTGATCTGTGCTTCGATCCGACGTTTGACCTCCTCGTGAGAAATGGTTTCTCCGCGCTGGGCTTGTGCCAGTCCTTGCTCGATCTTACTGAGGAGGAGCAGCCGCTCAATGGCATCTTCAATCGTGGCGTCCTCCGGTAAGCCAGCGACGGCCTCGACGATGTGGCCTTTGGAGATGGTAGCAGGCATAATCAGGTCGATGTTTTGGTGCGGTAAATCTGTTACGTTGGAGAGATACGCACGGAAGTTGGAACGGTTCGATCCGCCAAAACAGGTTGCGACGGACATTGCGCACGTAGCAAAGCAGGCTCCTGGGGTTGGGCACGGTTCTCCGTTGGGATATGCCCAGGGGGATGACTACACTTCGCTCGTGATGACACCCCGGCAATCACAGTAGCCCCTCAATCTCATCGACCGCCGCCGGCACCCGAACCTCGCCGGAGATCAACTTCGGCAATAATGTGTCGCGCAGTTCAGCAAGGGTGCGGGATTGTTTTCTATTGGCGGAAATACGCAGAATTAGCGGTTCGACAATTTGATGAAAATCATTCATCTTCTCTCTCGGGGGTAGAACTACTGGAACTTGGTGAATGATTTCGTGGGCAACAGCAGGATAAGCACTTCCATGTGCGGTTGCAGCCAAATATTCTACCACTCTTTGTTGGGTGATCCACAAATAGTTGAAATATCGTGCAGATTCAAATTTTGGCCGTAGGACCGTGAACCCTGTACTTCCCGTTAGATTTGATTCAGGATCCTGGATCAATGCGTAAGAACCATTTGCTGGACGTACACGTCCGAAGATTGTATCACCATCTTGAAGGATTCGCCTCGCCCGACTTGGAGCGTCTTCATATCTCATTTTCTCAGGTTTCTGATACTCGCCCCAAGAGGTATCAGTCAGTGTCAGGTAATGGATTGTCTCGGGTGATGTTTTCTTGGTCCACTTGGTGGGATTCAGATTAGCCAGGTCAGACATTTTACCAACCGTCCACCCCACCGGCACCCGGCCCAGATCGGTGCCGCTGTCTTCAAAGTCGGTGTGGCCGTCGAAGTCTACGAACCAGCTTTTGAAGAGCGCCTGGGCGATGGCCTCCAATGTGCGGTTCATTTGCCGGTTGAGCTCAATCTTGTCGTCCAACGCGCCGAGGACGCCGGCAATCCGCCGTTGTTCTTCAAGGGGGGGGATAGGGATCTCGATTCTAGAAAATGTACTCTTGTTTAATATTGGTTGTGCCGACCCTCCGGCTATGCCTTGAAGAAAGTCTTGCTGGTTTGAAAGAACGTAATACACATATTCAACATCATAAATTTCATTGACGACTATAGTGTTGATTTGCTGGTTAGTTACGGCAAGTTTGCGAATGAAGGACGTTTTTCCAAGCCTTGATCCAATACAAGAGACCGCAACAGATTCAGCCGGTACCAATACATTGCTTAAAATCTCTGCTCCCTTTGATGATAAACCCCTTTCTGTCACTAGAACATCTCTATGGTCATCCATGTCGCGTGGTGTCACGAAAAGTACATCTTCTCCATAGCAGTCTGTTTGATCCTTAGAAGGTGTTCTCCCTGTCACGATCGTACCTATTGAGTCTAGTCTATTCCAAGACCAGTAGGTAGGCATCTCCGTATCAATGGTCTCAATCCGCATAGCCAAGAGTTCTTAATACAAAGTCTATCTGATGCTCGATATGATGGCTGATCCGTATTTGCTCGGCCAACTCGGCCGTCAGTCGTTCCATCTTTTCCTCAAACGGTTCTTCGTCGTCTTTGGCGGCTTCGATGCCGACGTACCGGCCGGGGGTGAGGACGAATTGGTGGTGTTCAATATCTTTGAGGGTGGCGCTTTTGCAGAAGCCGAGGATGTCTTCGTATGCGCCGTCCTGGTTGCGCCAGGCGTGGTAGGTGCCGGCAATGCGGTCGATGTCTGCGTCGTCCAGGACGCGGTGCACGCGGGTGTCCATGCGGCCGGTGTTTCGGGCATCGATGAAGAGGGTTTCGCCTTTGCGGTCGCGCAGCGGGGGTTGATGGTGGCCGCGTTGGCGGTGGGCTTTGCTTTTGGTAAGCAGCCAGAGGCAGACCGGGATCTGGGTGGTGTAGAAGAGTTGGCCCGGCAGCGCCACGATGCAGTCGACTAGGTCGGCCCGGACGAGGCGTTGGCGGATGTCCCCTTCGCCGCCGGTCATGGAAGACATGGAGCCGTTAGCCATCACGAAGCCTGCGGTGCCGGTTTCGCTCAGGTGGTGCAGGAAGTGTTGCATCCAGGCGTAGTTGGCGTTGCCCACGGGGGGGACGCCGTACTTCCAGCGTACGTCTTTTCGCAGGCGCTCCCCGTGCCACTGGCTGATGTTGAAGGGCGGGTTGGCCAGGACGAAGTCGGCCCGGAGGTCGGGGTGGAGGTCTTGCCGGAAGGCGTCGGCGTGGCGTTCGCCGAGGTCGGCTTCGATGCCGCGGATAGCGAGGTTCATTTTGGCGAGCCGCCAGGTGGTCGGGTTGTATTCCTGGCCGTAGATCGAGACCTCGTCCCGTTGGCCGCCGTGGGCATCGAGGAACTTGAGCGATTGCACGAACATGCCGCCCGAGCCGCAGCAGGGGTCAAAGACGCGGCCGGTAAAGGGTTCGATCATTTCGACGAGTACGCGTACCACGCTGGCCGGGGTGTAGAACTCGCCGCCGCCTTTGCCTTCGGCGCTCGCGAATTTGCCCAGGAAGTATTCGTAGACCCGTCCGAGGGTGTCGGTGGCGTGGCCGTTTCCGGCGTGCAGGTCGATGCCCGAGAACAGGTCGATGAGTTTGCCCAGGCTTTGTTTGTCGAGTGCAGGCCGGGCGTAGATGATGGGGAGCACGCCCCGGAGCCGGGGATTTTCCCGTTCGATGGCCTCCATCGCGTTGTCTATGATCACGCCGATGTCGGGTCGTTTGGCGGCGGATTTTATGTTGGCCCACCGGGCTTCGGGGGGGACCCAGAAGACGTTGGCCGCAGTGTATTCGTCGCGTTCTTCGAGCAGGAAATCCAGTTCCAGTTGCCGGCTGGCCGGGTCATCGACGTAGTATTCGCTTTGGGGTTCGGCGACGGCGGTGGTGAGGGTGGCGCGGCGTGCTTCGAAGGCGTCCGAGATATATTTCAGAAAGAGCAGGCCGAGGACAACGTGTTTATACTCGGCCGGGTCCATGTTGGAGCGCAGCAGGTCTGCCGCCTCCCAGAGTTTGTTTTCAAAGCCGAGGCCGGCCGGGTCGGTGTTGGACATGGGGTATGACGCTGTAGGGTGGACGTGCCGAAAGATAGAAGGGGTGAGGAGTCCAACGGCATACCAACCCTGCTTGGCTACGGCAGGAAGCCACACTTCATCCGGCGTGTTTTGCTCGAAATGATCATCATGGCGTTCTACCTGGATGCCGGCTTCACGAAGAATCTTTGCGAATGCGGAAATGAAATCCGCGATGATCCCGCCCATATTCCGGTCAATGAAGAATACCGGGGGGCCTGATGTAGCATCAGGCTCAGCAGACGCCTTCGTAGATGATGGCATGGTGTACCTGCTCAGGTATTAAGCTGTAGTCCTTTGCCAATTCGGCAATCGTTTCGCCGGCGTTGAACCTGCGGGCGATGGCGCTGGTGAGTACGCCCCCAACATTTGGATAGCCAAAGCTGTAGCGCGGATCAATGACGATAGACCTCACCGTGGAGCTAAGCGGAGTCGAACCGCTGACCTCTGCAGTGCGATTGCAGCGCTCTACCAACTGAGCTATAGCCCCGATTGTGTGCGAAGCCCCGAACGGCCTGCCTAAAGCGTGTTGCGTAATGCGTAAGGGAAATTGTCCGCATATGGACGGGCACCCTTTACTTCGGTTTACTAGCGTGAGTCGCCTTTGGCTCGTTTGTCGCTACGATTGTTTCGCAATACGTTCCCGGCACAACATCTGGATAGCGCACAACGTGTCCCAAATATACGGCGGTGGCCCCCTCGGGTTCAACGCCCTGCCGACCTGTACTCAAATTTCAAGGGGACACGGGAGCAAAAGGGGGGGCGGTTTTGTATTTTGGTCAGGACAGAAATACATACTGAAATGACCACGCAGACGTGATACGTGTTGCGTGCTGCGTGATCTCGGGCTCCAGGATAATGCCTGTTCCTTCGTGGTTCGGCAAATTACATGCACGTGCCGCGTAAACGCGACGTCGGGGCGTGGGCACATACACCATTCGCCGAAGATCACGCAATACGCAATACGCAATACGCTCTCTGACCTTTTGCCCATGAGCAATACCACCAACAAACCCAACCTCTTCGGCGCACGCGCCACCTTTAATACCGGCACCCAAAACGCGTATCTGTATCGGCTTTCCGCCCTGGAAGAACAGGGTCTCGGCCCCGTGAGCAAGCTGCCCTTCTCGATCAAGGTGCTCCTCGAATCCCTCTTGCGAAACTGCGACGGCCACGTCGTGACCCAGGACGACGTCCGCAAACTCGCGGCCTATAACCCGGCAGAACCCACCACCGAAGAAATTCCCTTCAAGCCGGCCCGGGTGATTTTGCAAGACTTTACCGGCGTGCCCTCCGTCGTGGACCTCGCCGCGATGCGCTCGGCGATGGCCCGCCTCGGGGGTGATCCCGATATGATCAACCCGCGCGTGCCGGTCAATCTGGTCATCGACCACTCCGTGCAGGTTGATGAGTACGGCTCCGAAGCAGCGTTTTTGATCAACAAAGACATCGAGTTTCGGCGCAACCGCGAACGCTATGAATTCCTGCGCTGGGGGCAACAGGCCTTCGAGAATTTCTCGGTTGTGCCCCCGGCCCGGGGCATTGTCCACCAGGTCAACCTGGAATACATTGCCCGTGGCGTATGGACGCGTCCCGAAGAAAATGGGCTGGATGTAGTGTACCCGGATTCTCTGGTTGGCACGGACAGCCACACGACCATGATCAACGGCCTCGGCATTGTCGGTTGGGGTGTGGGGGGCATCGAAGCCGAAGCCGTCATGCTGGATCAGCCGATCTACATGCTTATCCCTGAAGTGGTCGGCTTTAAGCTCTCCGGCCGCCTGCGCGAAGGCGTCACGGCCACGGATCTCACACTGACCGTTGTCGAGATGCTGCGCACGAAAGGTGTGGTCGGCAAATTCGTTGAATTCTACGGTCCCGGCCTATCCTCCATGTCCCTGCCGGACCGCGCCACCATCGCCAACATGGCGCCCGAATACGGCGCAACGATGGGCTTCTTTCCAACCGATGCCGAAAGTATTGCCTTCCTGCGTCGTACCGGCCGCCCCGACGAGTTGGCCGAAATGGTCGAGCGCTACGCCAAAGCACAGGGCCTCTACCGCACCGACGATACGCCGGACCCGATTTTCACCGACACCCTTTCGCTGGACCTCGACACGGTCGTGCCCAGCGTGGCCGGGCCGAAACGCCCGCAAGACCGCATCTTCGTCCCGGACCTCAAAAAAGACTTCAAACGCTCCCTGCTGCGGGAAGTCGGACCCCTGGGTTTTGGGCTCGACGAGGAAGCCCTGCACCGTTCCGGCACCCTGGTCAACGACGGCGAGACGATGGAAATGCACCACGGCGACGTCGTGATTGCGGCCATCACCAGTTGCACCAACACCAGTAACCCGTCCGTGATGGTCGGGGCCGGGCTGGTCGCCAAAAAAGCCGTCGAGCGTGGCTTGACCGTTAAACCGTATGTCAAAACCAGTCTTGCGCCGGGGTCACGGGTTGTGACGGATTACCTGCACGAGGCCGGGCTGTTGCCCTACCTGGACCAGATCGGGTTTAACCTCGTCGGGTATGGCTGTACCACGTGTATCGGCAACTCGGGGCCGTTGCCGGAGCCGGTTGAGAAGGCCGTCGTGGAGGGTGACCTGATCGTGGCCGGTGTGCTTTCCGGCAACCGGAACTTTGAAGGGCGGATTCACCGAAACGTGAAGGCCAATTACCTGGCCTCTCCGCCGCTGGTGGTGGCTTACGCGCTGGCCGGTACCGTGGACATCGACCTGATGAACGACCCCATCGGTACCAACGACCAGGGCGAGCAGATCTACCTCAAAGACCTCTGGCCCACCCAGGCCGAGATTGACGAACTCATCGCCAAAGTGGTCACCCCGGAAATGTTCGCCCAGCAGTACGACGGCATCGAACAATCCAATGAAGAATGGAACGCCATCCCCGTGCCAACCGGAGCCATCTACGACTGGAACCCATCCTCTACCTACGTCCAGGAGCCGCCGTTCTTTCTGGACCTCACCCCGGAAACCCCCACCATCCAGCCCATCAACGGGGCACAGGTGATCGGCAAATACGGGGACTCGATCACGACGGACCACATCTCGCCCGCCGGTTCCATCCCCGCCGACGGCCCGGCCGGGGGATACCTCGTCAACAATGAGGTGAAACGGCGTGATTTTAACTCGTTCGGTTCGCGCCGGGGCAACCACGAGGTGATGATGCGCGGCACTTTTGCCAACGTCCGCATCCGCAACCGCATGGCCCCCGGCACCGAAGGCGGATACACCCGGTACCTGCCCACCGATGAGGTCATGCCGATGTACGATGCCGCCATGCGCTACATTGCCGACGGCACCCCGCTGGCCGTGCTCACCGGCATCGACTACGGCATGGGCTCCAGCCGCGACTGGGCCGCCAAGGGCACCATCCTGCTCGGCATCAAAGTGGTGATTGCCAAGAGTTTCGAGCGCATTCACCGGTCGAACCTCGTCGGGATGGGCGTGCTACCGCTTGAGTTTATGGATGGCGATGATGCCGAAAGCCTTGGCCTCGATGGCACCGAAGCCTTCTCTGTGCCGGTTGACGATTCACTTCAGCCCCGGCAGGAAGTGGAAGTGACCGCCACTAAAACCGACGGCTCTACGCTGACCTTCAAAACCCGCTGCCGTATCGATACGCCGGTGGAGGTGGATTACTATCGCCATGGCGGCATCCTCCACTTCGTACTTCGCGAGTTTTTGAATCAACAACCTGTCAACGCATAACTCCGGTGGGGCGATCCTCGTGATCGCCCCACAACATTGAGTTGATTACCGAAATGTGGGTCGATTTCTACGCGCGTCCCCTTCACACAGGGCCAGGAGTTTTACGTCGCCCTCAAACGTCTCGGCGTACCAACCGAAATGGTGGTCTACCCCCGTACGCCGCATGGACCGCGTGAACCGAAGTTGCTGATGGACGTATCGGAACGGATTCTAAAGTGGTTTGATCAGTATATGCCGGAAGCGGGGCCTGCACAATAGATTGGTAATTTGCTCCGCACAGTCGGCTACGCCTCGTGTGAGCATTGGTAATTGGTGATTTTTTGCACCCCAAATCACCAATCACCAACCACCAATCAAAAATGACCAATAGCGTTGCATTCATCACCGGCGGCACCGGCTTCATCGGAAGCCACCTCGCTGAGGCCCTGCTCTCCCAGGGTTACAGGGTGCGGTGTTTGGTACGGAACAACCTGAAGTGGCTCGATGGGTTGGATGTGGTCCCGGTGCAGGGGGATTTACAGGATCTAGCAGCATTGCGCGAGGGAAGTAAAGACGCGGATGTCATCTACCATGTAGCCGGAGTCACGCGGGCGAAAACGTGGGATACGTTTGAAGCGGGCAACATCAAGGCCACGTTGAACGTGCTGGAAGCCGCCGCCGAAACGGCCCCGAACGTGAGGCGCGTACTCATTACCAGTAGCCTGGCCGCTGTGGGGCCTTATTCCGGTGGAATGGCTACAGAGGAGACGCCGCTTAACCCCATTAGCCGATACGGGCGGAGCAAGGCAGAAATGGAGGAAGCCGTTGTGCCCTGGCACGACCGGCTCCCGATCACGGTGGTGCGCCCGCCCGCTGTATATGGCCCGCGCGAAGCCGATATTTACACCTTCTTTCGCACCGTCAGCCGGGGGGTTTGTCCGGTGGTGGGCGATGCCCAGACGCCGGACCTGAGTCTGGTGCATGTGCAGGATTTGGTGGACGGGATGATCCAGGCAGCCAATGCCGAAACAAGCATCGGGCAGACGTATTTCATCGGGAGTGAACGGCCCTACAGTTGGGCGGAAATCAAGGCCGCTACCTGTGCCGCGTTAGGGCGGAAGGCGATGACGATTCCTGTGCCTCCGGCATTGCTGGGTGTCGTGGGGGCCGTGGCTGAATTTGGTGGGCGCTTGATGGATCAGTATCCGCCGCTAACCCGAGAGAAGGCGCGGGAAATTCGCTACACCTGCAAGATGTGCAGCAGCGAGAAGGCCCAGTCTGAAGTAGGCTATACGCCCCGCATAGGACTCGAAGACGGCATTCGGGAAACCATTGCCTGGTATCGCACCCACGGCTGGCTAAAATAACGAGGCCATATGGTGACCATCGAACCCATCGCATTGCATCACGCCCCAGAATTGCAACCGCTGGCCTCACACCCCGAGGTGACAGCCACCACGCTGCTGCCCGAACCATACCCCCCCAATGGGGCCGAGGAATGGGTCCGGCACATCCTCTGTCAGGCGCATCCCCCGGCCGCACGCCCCTTCCTGATTCGTGCCGACGGCACAGCCGTGGGCGGATGCGGGTTCAAAGACGTAAGCAAAACCGCGGGTGAGGCCGAGTACGGCTACTGGATCGGGCGTCCGTATTGGGGCCGGGGATATGCCACCGCCGCTGGTCGGTTGGCGCTCGCCATTGCCTTTGAACAATGGAACTTACAGTATGTATTTGCCCAACCCCTGTCATGGAACAAGGCCTCATGCCGGGTGCTGGATAAGCTCGGGTTCGAACGGACGGGCCTGCGTCCCAATCCGTTTCCGAAGTGGAAACCCACCGATCAGGTCGCCTACTATGAGATAAGCCGGGAACGGTGGCTGCTTCTGCGGGAAGGATAAATGCACGGGCAAGTGTGCTCGAAATGGGGTGGCCACGTCGCCGTAACCGGCTCCGTGCCATGATACTGAGGAGGTGGTGCAACCATGCCTTCATGTCACGGCGAGGGCCGTGGCCGTCCCATTTCGTACGAGAATGCCAGGGAAGGATTGATCACTCCCCATACGTCAGGCCGTGGCCGAAGGGGAAGACCGGGTTTTCCGAATCATAGGGCAGGTCTTCTTTCTGGTTTTCGACCGCATCCATCGAAGACGGCAACTCCACGGGGAGCTTGCCCTGCGGCGCATACTTGCCGAAGACCAGATCAAGGATCACGGCATCCTGTGCCCCAAAGTTCGCGAGCATTCCGACACTTGCCTGCGCGATTTTCGGGACGACGGCCGGCCGATCCAAATAGATGTCCACAATGGTGGGTATTGTGTTGATAATGTTCAGGATGCGGGTGCGTTCTGGCTCCTTGAAATCCAGATCGCCCTGGTGAAAGAACCCCTCGAAAAAGCCGTCGCGGGGCTGGTATGGCGTACTGAGCCGAAGGATCGCTACGTCGGCATCGGCTACGCTGTCCACGACGGTCCCGTACCGGCCCGCTACTTCTGGATCTATGTTTTCGATGTAGAGGCGGGGTTTCCCTTGGAGGGGCAACATGGGGCCGGTGGCCGTGGTGTCATTTTTCAGCAGGACTACGGATTTACGCTGTGCCTCAAGCCCCGCATCCATAAAATCCGCCCGGCCGACGATCTCGTGTACGCGGCCTGCATCCACATAGGGGTTGTCGAACAGGCCCAGCGTGAACTTGTCGCGCAGGAGGCGACGCACTGATTGGTCAATACGGGCTTCGCTTATCTGTCTGCTTTGGACCAACTCGACCACAAGTCTCGGCAAGGCTTCGCCCCCGAACTGGTCGATGCCGGCATCCAGGGCCTTTTTGACGCGTTCCAGTGGGGTTGCATTTTCCATTCCCCAACCGGTTGCGCCGATGAGCGTGAAGCCCAGAAAACCTTTGTCGGTCAGGAGGCTCCAGTCGGTACAAATCACGCCATCGAAGCCGTACCGTTCGCGCAGCATCCCCGTAATAATTTCCTGGTTGAAGGCAAACCCGACTTCTTCACTGGTTTGCCCTACCGGGATGCTGTAGTAAGGCATGATCTGGGCCGTGTGGGCCGGGAAAGCACCTTTTTCAAACGGGATCAGGTGATAGTCGAAGTTGTTGCCGGGATACACCTGGTCTTTGCCGTGGGCAAAGTGTGCGTCTTCCCCGTCTTTCTGTGGTCCTCCACCTGAGAAGTGCTTCGTCATGGTCGCTACGCTCTGCGGGCCCAGCGTATCGCCCTGGAAGCCTTTGATGTAAGCGTACGTCATCCGCGCCGAGAGGTCGGCATCTTCCCCGAAGGTGCCATTTACCCGTGCCCAGCGGGGTTCGGTGGCGAGGTCCGCCATGGGGTGCAGGGCCAGCCGGAAGCCCATCGCCAGATATTCTTGCCGGGCGATGTCTCCGAACCGGGCCACCAGGGCGGAGTCGCCGGTGGCAGCCAACCCCAGGTGTTCCGGCCATTTGGAGAAGGCTCCGGAGATCATGGCCGCCGCCGGGTTGTTGGTGAAGGCGTGCCGGGGATCGGAGGCTATGGTGATGGGGATACCGAGCCGTGTGCCCTCGGCCAGTTTTTGCATGGTGTTGTGCCATTTGACGTGGGCCTCCGGGGTGGACATGAACGTCACGTTGAAATGCGTCATGTGCCGGTTGACCACCATCTCAGAGTTCGTTGGACTAAAAAACGAGAAGGGGTTGAACGTTGTTGGTCGTTCCACCAGATCCCCTTCTTCGCTGGTAGCAATCATCGTGATAAACATTTGTCCGGCCTTTTCTTCAAGCGTCATCTGCCCGAGTAAATTCTCAACCCGCGCCTCTGTGGGTACGCGATGGTCTTCATACGGATCAAGCTCACCGTTTTTGTTCAGATCGCGGAAGGATGCGCCATCGACCGTCAAGACCGGCGCTGCATCCATCACCTTCGCCAGGTTGCGGGACGAGGTGATGCCGAAATAGGTATACCCCAGGATCAAGAGCAGCAGGACCAAGCCGACCAGTATGAGGAGCAGGTTGCGAAGGAATCGGAGGAAGCGTTTCATGTATGTTTATGTTGAGCCATGTCTATAATGGCATGCAGGGAAAGTATTGCATAATGCGTAAGGGAAACCGTGAGGTTCACGACGTAAGTCGCTTCGGCATGGACAATGTCCGTTATGCAATGCGTCACGCTGTCTTTCGATAGCGGGTCACGGCGAGGCTCAGGGCAGTAGCGGCAAACAGCGCCATAGCCCCCAGCGGGTAGCCGATTTCAGATAAGGTGGTACCTTTCATCAGGACGCCGCGCACGATCACGACAAAATGTTTGATCGGGTTGAATTCGGCCAGCGTTTGTGCCCAGCCGGGCATCGACTGCGTGGGGGTGAAAATGCCGCCCAAAAAGAGGAAGGTCACCATCACAAAGAACGTCAAAAACTGGGCTTGCTGCTGCGTGGTGGCAACGGTAGAAACCAACAGGCCGAGGCCGAGGGCGGCCAGCAGGTAGACGGCCACGGCTAAATATACGATCAACACATTGCCCATAAATGGAATGCCGAACCCGAACCGGATAATCGCCAATCCAAGGGTCAATTCAATCAAACCCAATACCCAGAACGGGATCAACTTGCCGAGGATAAACTGCCATTTGGTGATCGGCGTTACATTCAACTGCTCCAGCGTGCCGATCTCTCTCTCCCGTGCGATGTTTTGGGACGTGAGCAACACGCCGACGAGTGTTAAGAGGGCCGCCAACAACCCGAAGGCCATATAGCCCAGATACTGTCCTTCGGGATTATAAAGTTTGCGGGTACGAATGGTCACGCCTGGCCGACCGGCAGGTCCCGAGGGCATACCCGCCAGACGTACCCCCTCGGTTCGGGCAAAGGTGTTGATGATCTGACTGGCATACGACTGGACCACGCCTGCCGCAGCGCCGTCTTCGGCATTGAGGACCAGTTGGATCGTGGGGGAGGTGCCGCGCCGCAAGTCGCGTTCAAAGCCTTCCGGGATGCGGAGGATCGCGTTGGCCGTGCGGGTGAGCAGGGCTTCATCGGCCACATCGCCCGAGACGGTCCGCACCACCACATCAAACCGGCCCGTGGCTGTGAAGGCATCGACGAGGGTGTGGGCCGCCGGGGTTCGGTCGGCATCGACGAGAACGAGGTCCGTGTGTTTGACCTCGAACGTCATGGCCTGGGCCAGGATGAGGAGTTGAATAAACGGCGGCACAAAGATCAGGAAGATCATGCGCTTGTCGCGCAGGACCTGCAACACCTCTTTCTGTATGATAAAGCCAACGGTATTCATTTATGTGCGGAGTGATTTCATCTCGTCAGGGTTTATTAATGTTCGATGCGGTCGGGGAAGTTGCGGGCGCTGAGGGCCAGCAGTACGGCAGCCATGCCGCCGAGAATCAGGAGTTCTTGCCAGAGGATGGACAGGCCGACCCCCTTGAGCATGATGCCCCTAACGATGATGATGAACCAGGTGGCCGGAACAATGTTGGTAAACGGCTGCAACCACACGGGCATGCTCGAAATCGGGAAGATGAAGCCGGACAGGGCAAGCGTGGGCAGCAATAAGCCCAACAAGGCCCCGATCATGGCGGTCCGTTGATCCGGGGCTTTGGTCGAGATCAACACCCCGAGGGCCAGCGCTACCAGTACGTAGAGCAGGGAACAAAACAGCAGCAGCAGCAGGCTCCCATTGATGGGCACCTGAAAGACCAACTCCGCTACGATGAGTGTTGTGACGGCGTTGATGAAGGCCAGCATCAGGTACGGGGCTACCTTGCCGACCACAATCTGAAGCGGCCGAAGCGGTGAAACAAGCAACAGTTCCAGCGTTCCGGTTTCCTTTTCCTTGGCGATAGAAATTGCCGTCATTAGTGCCGAAACCAACGTCAGGACAAAGGCCAACAAGCCGGGCACAAACAGGTTTTGACTTTCGAGCGTCGGGTTGAAACGCATCCGTGTGGAGGTGCGAATGAGGACGTGGCCCCCCGCTGTTTCCGCTTGCCAGCCCTGAATGACGGCAGAGATATACGCCTCAATGGTTTGGGCAAAGTTGGCGTTGGTGCCATCGGTCAGGATGAGGACATCAGCGGTGCCTCTTGCAAACTGAAGGGCAAAGTCTTCGGGCAACAGCAGCACGGCATCCGCATCGCCCCGGCGCAAAAGGGCCTCCACCCCTGCGGTTGCCGTTTGAATGGCAACAGGTTGGAGCGAAGGCGTTGCGTGCAGCTTACGGATCAGGTCGGCACTGCGGGAATCCTGTGCACCATCCACAATGACAATCCGCACATTTTCAATGTCGGTGCGGATGGCAAAGCCGAAGAGCAACACCATAATCACCGGCAGCATCAGCAGCACCGTCAGCGTCTGCCGATCCCGCAGGATGTGGCGGGTTTCCTTAAGCACAAAGCTTCGGAACGTACCCATAGGTGTTATTCTTTGGGACGGGCGAGGCGAACAAATACCTCATCCATTGAGGTTACGTTAAACTGTTGAGTAAGGGCAGCAGGAGAGCCGAGGGCGGCAATCTTGCCGTCGACCATGATCGAGACCCGGTCGCAATATTCGGCTTCGTCCATGTAGTGTGTGGTTACGAAAACCGTGGTGCCCCGTGCGGCGGCTTCATAGATCAATTCCCAGAACTCTCGGCGCGTGGCCGGGTCCACACCACCGGTCGGTTCATCCAGGAAAACGACGCCGGGTTCATGCAGCAGGGCCACGGAGAAAGCGAGCTTTTGCTTCCAGCCCAGCGGGAGCCGCCCGACGCGTTCATCGGACAGGTCTTCAAACCCGAGGCGTTCCAGCATGGCCTGCCGGCGGGCACGAAGCTGTTTGCCTTTCAGGCCGTACACCCCGCCATAAAACCGGACGTTTTCGGCCACGGTGAGGTCGTCGTACAGGGCAAAACGCTGGCTCATGTAGCCGATGCGGCGCTTGATTTCATCAGGGTCTTCGGCCACGCTGTAGCCTAACACACCGGCATCGCCTTCCGTTGGGGTAAGGAGGCCGGTGAGCATTTTGATGGCCGTTGTTTTGCCTGCCCCGTTGGCCCCAAGAAAGCCGAAGACCTCACCGGGTGCAACTGCAAACGAGATCCGGTCCACCGCCGTAAAGGTGCCGAATCGCCGGGTTAAGTCCTCGGCCCAAACGGCGGCATCGGTATGGTTCAGGGCAGGCAATTATTCGTTGGTTTTGAGGTTGGACAGCGCTAACGTTTTCCATATGGTCGTGCCCGAAATGGGATCGCCACAACCCGGTGTAACCGGGTTTCGCGATGACACGAGGAAATGGCACAGACCTTCCCACTTGTCACGGCGAGGAATGAAATGACGTGGCCGCCCCATTACGACCGGACGCGCTCTGGATGAGAGCGCTATACCTTGGCTACACCGAAGTTCGTGATCACCTGGAAATAAGAATATGGTAGACATATCAGGTGTTGATTTCTTCCGAGGTTGTCATTTTCGCCATGAAGACGTCTTCGATCGAGGGGGTGGCTTGTTCAACCCGAGCCTCGGGCCGGCCTTGTTCGGCGAGTTGTTGCCGGAGTGTATGCATCCATGTGGTTTGTTGGGCAGGGGCGGTTTCACCGGTCACATGAATCCACGCCCCGAAAACTTCGGCACGGGCCACGCCGTCGAGTTGGCGCAGGGCCGTGAGCAACTTGATCCGTGGGCCCGGCGCTTGCACGCGGGCAAGCGGTGCCGTGAAACTGGCAGCTACGGCATCCGGGGTATCCGGTGGGCCGAGCAAAAGACCGTCTTGCATGAGGGCGATGCGGTCACACCGGGCTGCCTCGTCCATATAAGGGGTGGACACGATGGTCGTAATGCCGCCGGCCTTGAACGCGGCCAGGATGTCCCAGAATTCGGAACGGGAGACGGCATCTACGCCGGTCGTGGGTTCGTCCAGCACAAGTACACGGGGCCGGTGAATGAGGGCACAGGAGAGGGCTAGTTTCTGTTTCATGCCGCCGGAGAGCGCACCGGCCCGGCGGGTGGCGAACGGTTCGATCTGTGCATAGATCGGGGCGATCATGTCGTATTCAGCCGCGATGGTTGTCCCGAATACCGAGGCAAAAAACTCCAGATTTTCCCGCACGGTGAGGTCCGGGTAAAGGGAGAACCGTCCGGGCATGTAACCGATGCGCTGGCGGATGGTGCGGTAGTCTTGTACCACATCTAGACCATCCACCGTGGCCGAGCCTTGGTCCGGGGTAATGACCGTTACCAGAATCCGAAACAGGGTGGATTTACCGGCCCCGTCCGGCCCGATGACGCCGAACAACTCACCGGGCCTCACATCAAGCGAGATCCCGCCGAGGGCTTCGGTGGTGCCGTACCGCTTGACCAGGTCGCAGACCTGAATCGACGCGGGGTTTTCGATACGGGTAACCGGGCTGGGCATTGTGCTACTCTTCGGTTGTATCGGGGAAACGCACCTCGCCGGGCATGCCGATTTTGAGGCGGCCATCGACATTGGGGGTACGTACGTCAAAAGCATAGACCAACTCGGCCCGCTCGTCCCGTGTCTGAATGGGCGTCGGGGTAAACTCAGCCTGCGGGGCGATGAACGTGATAGTGCCTTGCCGGCTTTCCAGCCCGCCGCTGCCGTCGTCGATCAGGACCTCAACGGTCATGCCAGCTTTGAGGCGGGGCAACTGGTTACCGGTAGCATAGGCGCGGAGCGTCAACGGATCGAGGTCGGCGATGGTGTAGAGGGGGCTGCCCGTACGCACCACCTCTCCGGCGCGGACAAGGACCGTCAGCACGGTACCGGCGCGAGGGTTGGTCAGGGTCGCGTCCTCCAGCCGGTCTGCGATTTGCCGGAGTTGGGCATCGAAGGCGGCGATCTGGGCATTCAGGGCATTGGCCTGTGCGGTGTACACTTGGGCTTGGGCACGGGCCGTTCGGATGCGGGCCTGGGCTTGTTGCACCTGGGCGGTCAGTTGATCGACGGTGCCCTCGCGTTGGGTGAGTTCTCGGGCGGTCGCCGCCTGGGCTTCGGCGAGGCGACGGGTACGGTCGCGCTCTGTGGTCGCCGTTGCAAGTTGGACGGCCCACGCCTGGGCCTGGGCATCCGCTTCGGCAATTTGAGCGCGTGCGGCCCGTTCCTGGGCATACAGGGCTTGTTGCTGGGCTTTCAGGTTGCGTTGCTGGGCCAGCAGGTTGTCCTGTTGGGCAGCAAGCTGCGTGGTATCGACTAACCCTACCACGGCACCTGCATCCAGGTGATCGCCTTCGGTAAGCGTAAAGTCCAGCAAACGGCCATTGGCCTGGGCGGAGACGGTGATTTCTGTGGCCTCGAAGTTGCCGTAGGCATCGGCCTCCGGGTCATCCCCACATCCTGCCAACACAGCCGACAGGGCAACGAGGGGGGACAGAAGAAGATGACGTAGGGTCATGACGGGCAGATTAGGGGGTGGAGGTATCGGTGCGGGTTTCACCCGGAAAATGGCCGAGTGCCGACAACAGCCGGGCCTGGGCACGGGCCTGTTCGATGCGGTGTCTCTGGAGGGACAAACGGGCAGCGGCAAGGTCGGAGAGCCGGTCGGCATACAGGGCGGGCAGGAGCACGCCTTCTTCGAGTTGCCGCTGGGCAACTTCCAGGATCTGCTCCCGCAGGGCGATGTGCCGCAGGTCGTCGGTCAGGGTGCGTTTGAGGCGTTTTAGGGTGGTCTGTTCATCCTGAACGTCACGGTGGATGCGGCGCTTGAGGGCATCGGCATCGTGTGCGGTGATCGTTGCCTGTTGCCGCAAGACGCGGGCCGTGCGGCGGGCTTGGCCCCAATCGAATACATTCCACCGCAGCCGTACCCCGGCGATGCCGAATTCGTTCAGTTCATCACTCAGGAAATTAAAAGGCCCTGGCCGCCCCACACCGGCTTGCCCAAATACACTCAACTGGGGAAGCAACTTGGTGGTAACTACGCGGGCCTCCGCTTCCAGGCGGGCTTGCCGTTGATCCAGCAACTGAAGTTCTTGCGTCTGGATGGAGACCTCCGAAGTTGAGCCGGAGGGGGGATGGACGGCAGACAGAGGCCCGGTAAGGTCTGGCACGGCCAGTACCGTTGTGGGGGGAAGCGTTTGGCCCAGAAATCCGCCCAGTACACCCAGCGCCGCCAGCCGATGGGCCTCGGCTTCTTCAATTTGTTGGCGAAGCTGGATCTGTTCGGCCTCCAGCGCGGCGGCATCCGAAGGCAAGGCCACGCTGTCCCGGACGTGTGCCTGCACGAGTTTGAGCCGGGCTGCCAGATCCTCAACCGATAGTCTGAGCGCTTCGGCCTGAACCTGAAAAAGCAGGGCGGCGAAGTACGTCTCGGTAGCTCCATCGCGTAGCGCTTTCAAGGATACCTCAACCCCGGCGATCTGCTCGGCCAGCCGTGCCCGTTCCGCTGCTGCTTCCCGTCCTGGCCGACCTCCACTAAGGAGCAGCCAGTCTACTTCGGCCTGGACGCGGTATTGGGACAGCGGAGGACCCAGCGTCATGCCGGTAGGGAAGTCGATGGAGATTGTTTCGTTTTGCCGAGTGGCGAGGGCCGTGACGGCCACCTGGGGCAGCCGCTGCATCTTCAGGTTTTGTCGACGCAGGCGCGAGGCCTCGGCCAGCAGGGACGGCTGGATGGCACGCGGATCCTGCTCAGCCGCCAGGGTTCGGACCTCAAAGAGGTTGAGCGTATCGGCTTGCATCCCGCTTTGCGTCGGTGGTCCGTCTGATACGGGGCCGCATGCAAGGAGCACGCAGAAGGCAAAGAAAAACATGGCAATACGGATGGTTTACAGACTGAGGCCACGCAGGATGAAGTCGGCCAGATCCTCACGGCGGCGGTCCAGCATGGCGGCACGGGCGGTTTCGTCAAGGCCGAGGATGAGTTCGATCATGCCGGCAGCGGCAAACGGATAGACGAGCGTCGACATCAACAGGACGATCAGGTCTTCGGCTTTTGTGGGGCGCAAACGCCCGGCCTCGGCTTCGGCATCCAGTTGGTGTTGCAGCTTTGCGAGTACCACCGACTGGATCTGTTGAAGCGGCACGATCTGCGTGACCAACGTCTTCAGGCGGGTCGGATGGTATTGCAACTCGGCCAGGACGTACAGCGGCAAAAAAGGGTTGGCTGAGAGGGTTTCAATTTCGAAATCTACAACCTGGGTCAGCTTTTCCCGAAGGGGGAGATCAGAGGCCAGGGTTTGCAACAGCCGGGGAAACAGGGATTGTGCAGCCCGGATGAACACGGCCTCGGCCAGCTTTTGCTTGGAGCGAAAGTAATAGTTGATCAGCGCCCGGTTGACCCCGGCTGCTTCGGCAATGTCCTGCGTCCGTGCTCCTGCAATGCCCCGGCGCACAAACACCTGCTGCGCCGCCGCCAGAATGCGGTTCTCGGTCTGTTGATCATCGGGCGCTTGAATCGTCTCCTGTGGCATACCCCAGAGGCCGTCGGCCAATTAGAAACGTGGTGGTTCGTATAATTTATGACTTAAACGGCTTGTTTAACCATTTGGTTAATGAATAGTTTCATGATTGGCGTCGATGCCATCTTCCGGTAACATTCTCAGGGCTTAAACAAGGTCCCGTCGGGTTTGAAGGCAGACCACACGAACCAGAATACGTTGTGGTGTACCACCGGCGCCAACCGACGTCCTTGCATTGGGCCTTCGACGGCTTCCCCCAGCACGTTCCAGACCGAGCCGGTTTGTTGATCGGTGAATTGATCGTCTTTGCCGCGTTCAAACGTAAACGTCTGGCCGTCCAGGGTGCGCTGAAAAGCGCCAATGGTACCGATGTCCTTGCCCCGGCTGATTTGTTCGGCATCCAGCGCGGAGGCTGTGCCTTCGGTCCAGAACAAGACCACGGGCGTTTCGGCCAGGGTATCGTTGAAGACCTTTTCCTTGCGTAAGGTCCGGCGGCGGTAAGCACGCCCGGTTTCACCGACTTCAATGCCCACCACGTGTTCCATTGGGCGGAGGGCATTGTCGGTTTCGCCGTCATAGGCCCACGGGCGCTGATCTACATCATCATATCCTTTGTAGGGGTTGCGGCCATAGGGGCGGGCGTGGCCGGTGTTTTTGGAGAGGACCTGGCCGTCGGGGTGCTCGGTTTTGAAGGTTTTCCAGGCAATGAGGGCGGCGGGAACGGCTTTGAGTTTCGTACCGGTCAGTTTGCCCACAATGGCCGCTCCGCTAAACTGTTGCCACCAGGATTCCGTCTGCCGGTCCCACATCACCAGGTCGCTGTTGCGCAAGTTTCCGCTGGTGCCGAACGTGAGCCGCTGGCCCTCAATTTCCGGACGTTCGTAGACCAGGGCCGCATAACACAACGGGCAAAACGTGACCGTCACGGGCACCCCGCCCACGTCATCGTTGACGATTTCATGCCACGTCAGAATTTGGAGGGGGTAGGCCCGCACATCGTCTCCGATGCGCAGGAACAGGACCGGCTCCTGGTCTTCGATCCAGGCATCGGCCTCCTTGGGAGACACAAAGGAAGGCTGGTCGATGGGGGGAATGCCGTCGCGGGGTGGGCCGCCGGAGCGGATCTCGTCGTACGGGATGCTATGTTTACAGAAGTCTGTAGCCCAACCGGCGGAAGAAAAACCCAATGTGGAGATCCCGGCAAAAGGATCGGTGCAGTTGGATTGGGCGGCGGCCGGTCCCGCCATCATCAAAAATAAACCGGATAGCAAAAGGCGAAAACCCATATATCGATCTCATACGTGAACATGTACGGATTCGATACCTCACCCCTAAAAAACGTTACACCCCGGATGTGGAACGAACCCGCAATCTCTCGTGGTTGCCCGGATATTAAAATACCCTCATCACTCAAAACGAAACCGTCAACGAATTTTGCAACAGCAGGTCATAGGACTTGAGCGAGACTGGCGGTTCACTGTCGTAGCGATACGTCATGGTCACCCCGAAGGAAATATGATCATTGAGGAGCACGTTCATGCTTAGGTCACTGAGGATACGCAAATCGCTCCAATCATCAACGCGGGGCTGTATGTAGAAGGTGGTACCGAGGGTGACGTTGTTTTTGGTTTCGGTCTGGCCCACAAAGTAGTTGCTCCAGCGCACAACGGTGGAACTCGGATTTTCGGTCGTCACTTTTTTGGGGTTGAGTTCCTCATTCTCAAGCATCGGTGTGGTGCCGAGGTAGATGCTGGATTTTTCGTCCTTAAAGAGTTTGAACCGCACCCCTGTACCGGCCAGCAGCCGCCGGTTGAGCAGGCGCGTCTCGTCATATTCTATCTGTCCAAATACCTCATAAATCAGCCATGTTTTCAGGAAGCCGTTGTACCGAATGTGCCCGAAGCCGTTGTTGACCAGGACGTCTTTGGTGCTCTGTAAAAACTGAACCTTGCCGATCACGAACCCCTTATGTTTCCCCTTGAAAACGTCCAGCCGACCGTTTAGCCCGATGATGTACAACTCCGTGTTACCCTGTCTTAATGTGAAGGCGGTACCGAGGGAGCCGTTCACGCCGCGTTCAACCTGCGCACGCATGGCTTCCGTATTGACCTGGGCCGAAAGGGGGGGTGTTGTACCCAATACAAGTAGCAAGAATAAAAGAAAACGAAGCATATTTTCGTGCGGAGTTTGGGGATGCAGCGATCATCGAATGACCGGGCGGGCACAAGACCTGCCCGTCCCCATTTGCCCATCAAAACGATCGCGCCCCAGGAGGGGGCGGCCTTGTGCCGACCCGGGTATGGGAATGTCTCGGCCTTTGCCATATATCGCGATGGTTCAACCCGAAACAGGTCAGGCTCCCGTTTGCAACCGGATTTTCATGGAAATATCGAGGGCGGTGACGGAATGCGTCAGGGCACCTGAGGAGATGAAATCCACACCGGTGGCGGCAATGGCGGGTACGGTGCCGAGGGTGACGTTGCCGGAGGCTTCGGTGGCGATGCGTCCGTCAATGCGCTGAACGGCCTCTTGCAACATCGAGGTGTCCAGGGTGCCGTCTTCCTGCATCTGGGCCATATTGTCCAGCAAGACCCTTTCGATGTTACCGTTGGTTTCGGCCCATACGTCCAGCACTTCGTCTACCTCATCCAGCGTTCGGGTTTCGATTTCGATGTAGAGGGTGGGGCGGTCCTGCTGGATGCGGTATGCCTGTGCCGCTCGAATGGCCGGGCGGATGCCCCCGGCTGCTGCAATGTGGTTGTCCTTGATGAGGATCATGTCGAACAGCCCGATGCGGTGGTTTTTGCCCCCACCGAGAGCCACAGCGGCCTTGTCCAGGTACCGGAGGCCGGGCACGGTTTTGCGGGTGTCCAGGATGCGGGTGGGGTGTGGGCCGACGGCATCCACCATGCGCCGCGTTGCGGTAGCAATCCCGCTCATGCGCTGCATCAGGTTCAGGGCCAGCCGTTCCCCTATGAGTAGTGCACGGGCTGGCCCGGTAACGGTGCCGAATGTAGTGCCGGTGGTCACGGCATCGCCATCCTGTTGCGTCCAGGTGATCTCAACGGCAGGATCCATGAGGGCAAATACGCGCTCGGCAACCTGCAATCCGGCCAGTACACCATCGGCTTTGGCGAGGAAATAGGCGGTGGCCTGGGTTTCGGAGGGGATGGTGGCTTCGGTGGTGACGTCGCCGGTGCCCAGGTCTTCATCAAGGGCCTGCCGAAGCAGCCGGTTTAGATGGTGGGCATCAATGGTGAGGGGCATACCTATTGGGCAAGAAAAGCAGATTCAAAAACGGATTTTATCATGTCCGGGATGCGGACCGGGCGGCGGCGTTTGACGTCCACAAAACACAAGGTCACTCGTCCCTCAACCAACAGTTTGGGTTCAGGCACACCGTTGACCATCCGCCGCACTTCATAGTCGATGGGAATGCGCACCGTTGGCATTTCGGGGAAAAGGCATTTGATTTGCAACTCATCATCATACAACCCTGAGCCGTGGTATTTCAGGCGTACGTCGGTGACGGGCATGACGATGCCTGCATCTTCAACCGCTTTATAGGGGAGGCCGAACGAACGCAGGGCTTCGGTACGGGCGGCTTCGAAAAAGTCCAGGTAATGCGTATGGTACACCACCCGCATGGGATCGCATTCACGGTAGCGCACCCGGTGGTAGTACATGTACGTGAGCATGGCCGCTTAGGTCATCGGGTTTTCAGCTTCCTGCCATGCGCCCATACGCTCAAACTTGAGCAGGCGCTCCTGAATCAGGGCCGCTCCGCTCAGGTCATCAAGGGCTGCTAGTGCATCGGCGATGGCCTGGCCGGTGTGGGCAAAGGCCGTTTTAGGATTGCGGTGTGCCCCGCCGGTGGGTTCTTCAACAATCTGGTCGATGATGCCGGTTTGAATGAGGTCAGACGCGGTTAGTTTGAGGGCGCTTGCGGCCTGCTCCTTATAATCCCAGGAGCGCCACAGAATCGAAGAGCAGCTTTCCGGGGAAATCACAGAGTACCAGGTGTTCTCCAACATCAGAATACGGTCGCCTACGGCAATGCCCAACGCGCCGCCCGAAGCACCCTCGCCAATGATGACAACGATGATGGGTACGGGATAACCGGCCATCTCCATGAGGTTGCGGGCAATGGCTTCAGCTTGCCCTCGCTCTTCGGCTTCGAGGCCGGGGTAGGCTCCGGGGGTATCCAGAAAGGTGATGATCGGCTTGTTAAACTTGGCGGCCATTTGCATCAGCCGACGGGCTTTCCGGTAGCCCTCCGGGTTGGGCATACCGAAGCGCCGTTTCTTTCGGCTCTTGGTGTCTCGGCCTTTCTGGTGGCCGATGACCATCACCGTCCGGTTGCGGTAGCCATACTGCTGGCCCCGAAACTGGGCCGGGCCCCCGACGATGGCCGGGTCGTCTCCGTAGAGCCGGTCTCCGTGGAGTTCCACAAACCCACGTGTGAGCGCACTGATGTAATCCAGCGTATAGGGCCGCTCGGGGTGCCGGGCAATCTGAACCCGTTGCCACCGGGTGAGGTTGGCATAGATTGAAACACGAAGGGACTCCAGCCGATGCTCCAGGTCGTCGATTTTTTCGGACAAATCGACGGCGGCATCGGCATGGTCCAGCGCTCGCATTTCATGCAGCTTCTGCTCCAGCTCAACCAGGGGCTTTTCAAAATCGAGTAGGTACATGCGCGTGTGGACATCAGGAAAAAGGGACGGGGAAGATACGGCGGGATGGGGGGAATGAAAAGCAGAAAAGGCACACCGCACATCTACGGCATTTGTGCTTGTTGTCCGTTGGCCGGTAGCCAGACATTGAGAAAATCAAACGCCGTGGGGCTGCCGTTCATGTCAAAATCACCACTATGGTAACCCGAAGGCCCACCATTGACCGGCAACCACACGTTCAAGAAATCAAAGGCCGTCACCGCACCACTCACATCGCCGTCACCCCCCCAAAGCGTGAACCAACCCCCTCGATCCCGCATGGCCGCTCCCCCTCCCGTGTAGGCCTGCGCCAGACCCGTACCAAAATCATAGCTGCCCACCACTTCATCCCACTTCACATAGACCGGACGAGACGACATGACCGCCAGGTGGTTCCGGTGGTGTACGGCCACATAGTACCAGCCCGGATCGACCTTGATCGCGGTGAACCCCACATCGGGCTCAAAAAGCAAACCGTTGGCATTGAGGGCATAGATCCTGCGAAACTTCAGGCTCGGCCCCCCGGCATCGATGAGGCCGCCTTGCAGGAAGTCGACGTAGACCCAGTCGACCATCTCCGGCGGAATGGTGGTCATGCTCACGTTGCCGGGGATGTTCCATGGGGGGGCGCTGTAGGGTTGTGTGAGCGGAATTTGGCCGGCCGTGTTGAGGTCTGTGTGCATGGCCCCGGTGGTGTAGGCACCGTCGAGGAGGACCTTGAGGGCAAAGGTGCTGGCAAGGCCGGTAGCGCCGAGTTCGTTGGCCCCGATGTCGCATCCGTCGTCGGCATCAGCGAAGGCGGCGATGTCCTTGGGTCTGAGGGGAGTGCTGGTGTTTCCTGCGGTTCCGCGCTGGTCGTGTTTTTGGCCGAGGCAGCTACCCATGTCGATGACGGTGTTGGGAGTGATGGTCGTTGTAGGGGGATGGGTGTGTGTGGGTCCTGCGTTGTCTTGCAAGGCATCGATGTTGGCCACGAGGGGAGCTGCAGCGGTGCCGACGTAGTCGTTGTTGGCATTCGGATTGCCTGTTGGGAAGTATGTGGTTCCGCTATTGTTAATGCCGATGAGGTTGTACCCAAAGGATGTAAACGTCGCACCTGGATATATAAGGGCGTCTGGATGGTTATTCCCGCCCAGGTCGAAGTTACCGGCGACGATGTTGTTCTGCATCTTCAAATCGTAGTTGGTGGTGATGCCTGCAAAAAGACCTCCACCACCTGCCCCCCCTCCAGTGTTGTTGGTAATCGTCGTGTGGCTGATATCCAGGGTGTGACCATTGATGCCCTGGAAATAGATGCCTCCTCCGGCACCATCTGCGCTGTTGCCGCTCAACGTTGAGCGCCGAATCGTCACACTGCCCTCGGCGGCATATAGCCCTCCTCCCAAATTCGATACGCCCCCTGTTGCTGTATTGCCGGAAATGGTGCTCTCCAGGATGACCAGGCTTGTGCCTGTTGTGGTGAAGATTCCCCCACCACGGCGGGCCATATTGCCGGTGACGCTCACCCGTTCCAGTCTCAGGTTACCACCCGCAATGCCGCCGCCATTCGTTGAGGCGATGTTGCCCGTAATGACGGCATCGGATACGGTAAGCAAACCGGAGACGTTTTCTGCATCAATGCCACCGCCACGGAGGGGGGTATCTCCCCCGGTGATCGTGACACCACTGAGCGTGAAAAACTGAGGGCTGCCTGCCGTATCCTCAAACTCGATCACCGAGCCCAGAGTGTTTCCATCAATGGTCAAAAGCGCTGCCCCCGGCCCGATGATGTTGGTGTCGTGTTCGACCTTGGGCAAGGTGTTAATCAGTGTGATCGTGCCCGTTTTGGCGAAGAAGATGTCGTCGGCATTCAGGGGGTCTCCAGCCGGGCAGGCATCGACGGGTGTGTTGGTGTTGGCCGCCAGGATGGCCTCACGCAGGTTGCAGGAGCCGTTGGCCGTGTTGGTATCGTCGGTGAGGTGGGTGACCCAGATCGTTTGGGCCGAGGCCGGGGTGCTCAGGATTAGAAGCAGGCAGAGGAGGCGTCGCATATCGGTACAGGTTCGTTTGGATCATCCCTCGGTCTTGGGTGGCGAGGGATCACGGTATGCCTGATTGGCGACAAAGTCAAGGTAAACTGGACATGGAGGGAATATGCCGCATAAGTATTTTTAGATCCAACCCGGCAGACTGATGTTGGGCGTATTCCCAGTAGGCGCGGCGGAGTGCGGTCTCGTCCATGGACTCAGCGGCGGGGACCACGGGAAACACGCCGGGGCGTAATTCCCATTCTTCTGGTGGACGGTAGGCATGATCGGCATCGTAGCCGACGAGTGTCTTTCGCCCGGTCAAAACCTTGGGCAACTGGGCGGCACAGGCTTTCAGGCGAGCGAAACGTGGGCCACCGGGTACACGGGCCAGCACGGCCAACATCGGATACAAAAGCAGCCCCAAAATGGCAATGGGCCAGGAGACCAACCGCCGCGTCCAGGCACTCCGGGGCAAGTGTATGGTTTGCTCGGCCTCCACCAGCGATGGTCCCCCGAGATCCCCGATGTACGCTTTGCCGATCACATACTGCTGGTCTTCGGGTAACATCTTGAACTCGACGGGCAGATCCTGCAGGTTGTGCATGGCCTGAAAGATCAACTCATTCGGGAGCCGCCCGGCTGTAAAGATCACATCGTCAATGTGCCGAAGCCGAACGATGTCTCGCAACTGATCCAGATGGCCCAGCAGGGCCAGAGTCTGGACTTTGCTCTTCGGCTTCGCCTCTGTAGAGGTCGGCGGGATATAGCCGATCAGGTCAAAGGGAGGTTGCGGCATCGATTGCAAGTGGCGTTGCAACCGCCGAACATCGGCGCGTGCCCCGATGAGCAGGGCTTGCCGAAGGCCGATGCGGCGTTCGGTGCGTTCGCGCCGGATCCACCGGAAGATCAACAGGCCGATGGCAACGGTCAGAAAGCCAAACAGGACCACCGCACGGGAGTAGGCCACGGATTTGACAAAGAACGAAAAGGTCGTGACCAGCAGGAACGCGATGCCCACACCGGCAATCACCGGCTGAAAGGTTCGGCGTACCCGTCGGCGGTACCCGCCGGCCAGCCCAATGCACCCTACAATGATGAGCGCATAGGCCGGCGCCACGGCATAATAGAAAAAGGGCGCAAAGGAGAAGTTGATCGGCAAGGATCGGATTTTGGCGACCACCATGATGACCAGGCATGCAAGGAGGCCCTCCCAGAACGGGATACGCAGCCGACGTACCGTGTTCGCCATGACGGTTTGGGCCGCACGGAGCAGAATGCCGGTGTGCAGGGTGGCCGCAAATAGTTTCGAGTAGCGGTCGTGGAAGTGTTTTTGGACGAACTGGATCATGGCCCCGTAAAAGAGGCGCACGTAGCGCAACTCGCCCCGTTTGGTGCTTTCGCCTTTGTAGTGGATGATCTGGGTATCCGGCGTGTAGTAAATTTTCCAGCCTGCCTCTTTGATGCGGAAGCACCAGTCCAGGTCTTCACCGTACATGAAAAAGTCTTCGTCAAACAATCCGGCTCCGCCGGGCGGTGCCTGTGGTGGGGTAGCGGATTCGGCATCGGAAGATTCCCAATCGAACCGGGGATGATCGGCGTTGCGGTATAAGGCGGCGCGGCGGACCATCATACAACTCCCGCTGAGGGCATCCACCTCGGCCACCTGATCGATGGGCAGATAGGTCATGTTGTACCGCCCGAACCGCTTGCTTTTGGGAAAAAGCCGACTCAGGCCGCTGATGCGGTAGAAGGCCACCTCCGGGGTCGGGAAGGCCCGGCGGCTTTCGCGGGCAAAGGTCCCGTCCGGGTTCAGGATGCGGCATCCTGTGGCTCCGGCATCCGGGTGGGCCTCCATGAAGTCGATCATGGTGGTGAAGGAATCTTCCTGAACGATGGTGTCCGGATTGAGGATCATCAGGTACCGACCCCGCGCCTGCCGGATGGCCTGGTTATTGGCCCTGCCAAAGCCCACATTGTCGGTATTGGCAATAACGTGTACGTCCGGGTACATCGTTCGTACCATGTCTACGGAGCCGTCGGCGGAGTTGTTGTCCACCACAAACACTTCCATTGTGAGGCCGTTTCCTGCCCGCAGCACGGAGTCCAGCGCCTGCTTCAAGAACTCCTGCACGTTGTAATTCACAATCACCACCGACAGGTCCAGGACCGGGGCTTCCGTAGCAACCGGAGATTGAGGGGGCGATGTGGGGGAAGCGAAGGGCAATCTTGAATGGTCAATGGTCAATGGTCAATGGTCAATTGTCAATTTGTCTTTTCATTGACCATTGACAATCGACAATCGACAATTGACTATTCTCAAAAGTTATGTGCTGATTCCATAGTATATAAACCAAAAACCCGGTGTTACCCAAACAGAAGAAAGTCGCAACCGAAATCCGGCAGGCTTTGTTGTTGTCCGGGCCGCTGGTCTTGGCTCAACTCGCTCAGGTCTCGTTGGGTTTCATCGACACGGTGATGGTGGGGCGGTTGGGAGGGCTCAGCCTTGCCGGGGTGGCCCTCGGAAGTGCGGTGTTTTTTCCATTGTTTCTGATCTGTATGGGGTTCATTGCAGCGGTCAGTCCGATGGTATCGCAATCCTTCGGAGCCGGGCGTGAAGCGGAAATCGGGCCGACGGTCCGGCAAGGCTTATGGTTGGCCACGATGCTGGCTGTTTTGTCCCTGATGTTGGTCTTTAACGTGGAGCCGTTGTTGCGGGGGATGGGACAGGAAGACGAGGTGGTTGATCTCGCAACGGGCTATTTGCATGCCATCGCCTGGGGATTCCCACCGGCCCTCTGGCTGGCGGTGCTTCGGAATTTTCTGGAAGGGCTGGCCCGTCCTCGCCCGGTCATGGTGATCGCGTTCATCGGTGTGGGCATTAATATCATCGCCGATTATACCCTGATGTTCGGCAAGTTCGGGTTTCCGGCGCTTGGGGTGGTCGGGACGGGTTGGGCATCCACGGCGGTCTTCTGGGGCATGTTCATCGCGGCCGTCCTTTACATCCGAAGCCAGGGCGCATTGCGGCATTATGGGGTGTTTACCCGGTTGGGCCGGCCGGATCCCACGGTGTTCCGTGATCTGTTTCGGATTGGGTGGCCCATCGGTGTGATGTTCGGGATCGAGGTCGGGTTGTTTGCGGCCACGGCCATGTTGATGGGCCTGCTGGGGCCGAATGTGTTAGCGAGCCACCAGATCGCCATTCAATGTGCAGCCTTTACGTTTATGGTGCCTGTCGGGTTGGCCCTGGCCACCACGGTGCGTGTGGGGCAAGCCATCGGACGGGAAGACGTGCGGGGTGCGCGTCGGGCCGGATACGTGGGCATGGGGCTCGGCCTTGTTTTCATGTCCATTACGGCCCTTTGTTTCTGGCTCATCCCACAGCCCATTGTGGCGCTGTACATCAACACCTCAACCAACCCTGAGGTCACCCGGATGGCTGTGGCTTTGCTGGGGATCGCTGCCTTTTTTCAAGTCTTCGACGGGTTACAGGTCACCGCCGCCGGGGCCTTACGGGGCCTCAAGGATACCCGTATCCCGATGTTGGTAGGCTTGGTGACCTACTGGGGCATCGGTATGACCTCGGGTTATTTCCTCGGTTTTCATTGGGGATGGGGCGGCAAGGGCCTGTGGTGGGGTCTCGTGCTGGGCCTGGCCAGTGCCGGTCTCTTGCTCCTCTGGCGGTTCAAGGTCCGCATCACCCGATTGGCCCGCATGGAGGTGGTCGATTAGGGTGGCCTTTTTTATGCTGTAAGTTTCGTCCCGTTTTCCAGGCGTACAGCCATCCAGCGGTGGGGAATACGAATCCCCGCCTCGTCAAATTTCGTCTTGATGAACTCAGACACATCGAACACCACATCTTCCCGATCCTTGGCTGCCACCGTTACTTCTAGCTGCAACTGCACCCCAACCTCATCCAGCGCCCGAATCTGAATCTCTGCGGGCGGCTCGGGTATGATTCGTTCGGAGGAGGAGGCCGCTTCATTCAGAATGGCTTTTACACGGGGATAGTCAGCGGCATGGTCAATGGTGATCGGAATCTCGACCCGCACGAATCCTTGCCGGGAATAATTGATGATGGTGCCGCTGGTCACTTCAGAGTTGGGGAGAATAACCGTCTCATTATCTAGCGTAATCAGCACCGTACTGATCAACTGGATTTTCTCTACTTGCCCCTCATGGTCCCCGACGCTGATCCAATCGCCCACGCGAATCGGCCGAAAAAAAGTAATCATCACCCCGGCAGCAAAATTGGATAGCGCACCTTCCATCGCCAGCCCCACCGCGAGGCCGGTTGCGCCCAACAGGGCCACAAAGGACGTGGTTTCTACACCGATATTGCTGAGGGCAGCCAGAATGATAAAAGCCAGCAACAAATAGTAGACGACGTTGGCCACAAAATGTTGAAGCGTGCGTTCCAGCGAACTTTTTTCAAGGGCACGTCCAATGAAACGGCTCATCAGGCGGGCAATCCATCGGCCCACGATAAAAATTGCAATGGAACCCAGGATGCGCATACCGAACTGACTGATCAATTCGCCGACCTGGGTAAAAATCTGTTGGAAGTCCATAAATTATGCGGGGGTTGAGGGGTGCATAAGATGTATAGCGCGTACCGCCAGCAAAACGGCCACGGGGAGGGCTGCCGACGGGAGTACCTGCGGCCACATCGCCCAGCCGATGACGGCAATGCCGGTCACGACAGCGGTGAGCAGCCAGTAATAGCGGAACCACGTTGGCGGTTGTTTCCTGAACAGAATCCAGGCTGCGAGGGTGTGCATTGGCCAGGCCCATAGCAGGTTCCAGTTGGGGCCGGTCACGACGTGTTCGGTGCCGAGCCACAGGAAGGCCATCAGCAGGCCCATCAGTCCGGTCAATCCAAACAGCAACACATCCCACAGGCGGGGTATGGTACGCCCTTTCAGCATAGCACGAATTGTCAACAATAGCAAGATGCCTGCGCCCAGCATAAGAACCCAGGACGGCCAGGGGAGGGCCGGTTTCTGCCAAAAGGAAGGGTCCGCCCAATAAAGGGTATCGGTGCGCGCCACGAGGGGCATTCCGGTTTCGCCGTTCAGCACACGGGCTTCGTCAAGCGCGTGCATCAGGTGGAGGGGCAAAAACCGAGTTTCCTGGCGGGTGGCGAGCCGGTCCACAGGGGCACCCAGAATCAGGTTGATACCGAAGTGGGTCCACGGCTGGTTTTCCAGGTAGGGAGCCAGGAGTTGCCGGAAGGATTCCGTTGGGGGTGCGGCATCATCAAACCGGAGGGCCGGACCCAGGGTGGCGGCCAGAACGTCTCGTGGGCGGGTTGAGCAGTTGTCGAAAAAAAAGTCGTACCGGTAGGCGCGGTTTTCGGGTAGGTAATTGGTTTCGAGGGCGGCAAACAGGTTGTTCTTTTGGGGAGCCGACAGGTTCAATACCTGCTCAATCATGGACCGGCCGCGTTGGGTATACAGCCGAAACGACGGTACCGTAGGTGGGCGCGAGAGCATATAGTCCAGTTGCCCCCGGAGGAATTTGACATAAAATCCCTTGGTCTCGAAATCGAACGTCCCGTAGTTGTACGTCATATCCAGGTTCAAGGCCGGGTCTCGTACCCGGAAGGCCGTGTGTCCATATGCTGAGTACAAGGCATGGCCGGGGTAGACGGTGAGCAGGGAGACCTCGGCCTCAGGGGAAAGCGTCGGTTGGGCAAGACCAATGGCCGGCAGGATAAGGAGGAACAAGAGCAAAAATCGCATGTCCCAAAGATAATCGACACCGGCATAAAAAAACCCGGAACGACGGCAAATTGACAGGGTATAGCCTTAAACTTATCTGCTGATGCTACGCCGCTTGTCGTTGATGTTGTGCAATACGGCAAGGTCGAATGGGCCAAGAGGGCGTAACAGGACTTATCTATCCAGAACCTATTTCCTGCATGAGCTCCAAAACCCACGCCCGGCACGTTTTATCCACCTTGCGCACGGTTATTCCGAAGCCCGAAACCGAACTCACCTACGGCACCCCGTTTGAGTTGTTGGTATCCGTCATTCTTTCCGCCCAGTGTACCGACGAGCGAGTCAATAAGGTTACCCCGGCGCTGTTCGAAGCCTTTCCCACAGCGGACGTCATGGCGCAGGCCGAGGCGGAAGCCATTTTTCCATACATTCGGTCGGTCTCCTATCCCAACAACAAGTCCCGACATCTGGCCGGTATGGCCCACATGTTGATGGATGATTTTGAGGGGGCAGTGCCTTCATCGTTGGAAGATCTGGTGAAGTTACCGGGGGTGGGGCGGAAGACCGCCCAGGTGGTGGCCTCGGTCGCGTTCGACATTGCGGCGCTGCCGGTGGATACGCACGTGTTCCGGGTGGCCAACCGCATCGGTCTCGCAGATGAAGCCCCAACCCCGCTGGCTGTTGAACGCCAACTCAAGGCCCGCATTCCCGAGGCGGAGTGGGGCGATGCCCATCACTTGTTGATTTTACACGGTCGGTACACCTGCACGGCCCGTAAGCCCAAGTGTACCGATTGTGCCCTGCCGGAATATTGTCGGTACTACGCCGCCCTGCAAACCCTGCCAGGCCCCATCCAGGGACTGAACATGCGGAAGGGAAAGTATTTCTGCAGCACGTGCGGCACCTACTTCAAAACCCCCGCCCATCACACCGACGCGCAAGGCATCAAACAGATCGCCTGCCCCGCCTGCCGAAATGTGGAAGTGCACCTCACCAAAACCGGCTTGACCACGCAGAAGGTAAGGGATTACCGGGTTTAGGCGGACAATCCAACGTTATCCAAAAGCGCCTGAAACCGCGGATCGGCGCGTACCGGATCGTAAGCAGGCCATAGGTGCAACAGGACCAGCGCGGTATCCCGCTCGTTGAAGGCGTGCATTAGCCAGCGAAAGGCCTGATCTTGCTCCTCCAGGGCCAGGTAAATACCTGCCACGATAGAAGACAGGACGTGTTGCTTTTCAGCAAGAACGTGCAACTCCGCTATGACCTTGTGCGCTTCATCGGGCTGGTGTTGCTTGGCATAGAGTGCACCAAGGCGTCCGAGAATAATCGGCCGACGCCCAATCAGGTTGCGTACGCACTGGTATGCCTCGTGTGCTTCGTTGAGGCGATCCGTAAACAGGTAGGCATCGCCGAGGAAGAGGGGGGCGATATAAAGACGGGGCTCCATCTCATGGGTTTGCAGGAACAGATCGATGGCTTCTTCATATCGTCGCGCCGCCAGCAGCCAGATCCCTCTAGCCACACGGGGCATGATCCAGAAGGGATCCAGTACCTCTCCACGTTTGGTGAGCGCGAGGGCCTCCTCGGATTGTTCTCTTAATACCAGGTAGCTCGCATAGTTGCCGATGGTATCCAGGTTGTCTGGATCAAGGGCCAACGCCTGCTTGAAAGCGTCTTCGGCTCCCGGTCCGTCCCACTCAAAGGCAAGGTATGTGTAGGCGAGCGCTAGGTGTGCCTCTGAAAGTCGGTTGTTCAAGGCTAGTGCCTTTTCGGCAGCGTCTCGTGCCAGTGGGTAGGCGTGGTGTGGCGCAAACACATCGTAAAGAAACCAGCCCCCAAGGGCATAGGTAAAGGCCAACGCAGCATAGGCCTGCGCGTAGTTGGGGTCACGCGCAATGGCCTGCTGGAAGGACGCACAGGCTTTCTTAATGTCTTCTGGCGTACGCCTGCGGCGTAGGAAAAGTCCTTTCAGATACAACGTATGAGCCTCCATATCCTGCGTAGGAGGCAATGCCCGTTGCTCGGGTGCCTGGAGCAATGCTACGTGCAAGGTTTCAGCGACGGATTGCGCAATTTCGTCCTGGATGGCAAAGATATCGTGCATCGCCCGGTCGTAGCGTGCAGACCAGAGGTGATAGCCATCGGTGGCATTGATCAACTGGACTGTGATGCGCAGTCGCCCGCCCGCCCGGCGTACGCTGCCTTCAATCACGAAATCTACGCCCAGTTTTTGGGCCAGGTCTCGAAAATCAAGCGACTGGTTCTTAAAAGCAAAGACGGTTGTTCTGGCCGCCACGCGCAGCCCTCTATTCTGCGCCAGGACATTGATGATCTCCTCGGTCATGCCATCACAGAAGTACGCTTGCTCCGGGTCCGCGCTCAAGTTGTCGAAGGGCAGTACGGCCACCGACGGTTGGGTCTTTTCACCCGGAGGCAGAACCGAGGCGGTTGGGACCTGGAGGCGAGCAGCGAATGCCTGGGTCTCTTTAGCAGGGGTGAGGTCGAGGTCCTGCGCCAGCCGTCGTGTGAATGTTTGATAGGCCCGGAGTGCCCCGGTCCGGTCGCCGAGGCCGTCCAGCAGATTCATGAGACGTTTTAGCGCGACTTCGTTATCCGGTGCAAGTTCAAGCAGACGGCGTAGCCAGTGTACAGCTCCGGTTGGATTGCCCACAACTTCCTCTCGTTCTGATAAAGAAGCCGTGGCTTCGGTGGCCTGATGGTGGAGGCGTTCGCGCTCTATCTCCAGCCAGTACTCAAAAGCAGGGGCCGCGCTGACATGCAAGCCGTCCAGCAGAGGGCCTCGATAGACCTCAAGGGCCTTCGTGAGGGTGTCGTTTTGAAGGGCTTGCTGGAAAGCCAAGACGTCGCACCAAAGGATTTCCTGCGACAAACGCAGTTCCTCAGCCCCCTGGCTAATGATTACCGCTTTGTCCATCGTGCGCCGGAGCCAATGCACGGATTGACTTAGCGCGTTGCGTGCGTGCGCCTCATCCAGGTCTGGCCAGAACAAGGCCAGCAGCGTATCGCGTCGGCAAGATCCCGTTGGCGCCAGGGCAAGGTAGGCCAGCAAGGCCAGACGCTTGGGTTGCAGATGCACCCTGTTGGCCCCTTCGCTTGCCGTACGCCGAAGGTTGGGAGTGCCAAGGATTCGAAGTTGAATCATTGCCGGGTCATTAGAAAGAAGCTGTTCTTATCAGGCTGGTAAGACCTTGATAAGAGAAGATAAAGACCGCTCGATTACTTTGACAATCGATGTTGATTTAACGCACTTAACCTGAGAAGGTGGAATATGCAACGTAAACCGATACACCGCTATGTAGGGTGGCTTTTTGTGGCTATCTTACCCCTTATCATCATGGGCTGTGAAGCCTCTGAAAAAAACGTTAATGTGATGACTACGCCGGAAGAAAACAAAGCACTTATCCGCCAAATTGTGAATGAAGGAGTCAACACCGGCAACCTGGAGGTCTTCCGGGAGCTTCTGGCACCCAACTATGCCCGCCATAGCCAGGCCACTACGGAGATGCCTGAGCTTCATGGCCTGGAACCCATGTTGGCCTTCCTTCAGGCCACGTTCACCGCGTTTCCGGACTGGCATGAAGAGATCGAACTCATGATTGCCGAGGGCGACAAGGTCGCGTACATCACCACGGGCACCGGCACCCATACCGGTCCGATGGGCGATATCCCACCCACGGGGAAGCAGGTAAAAGTGGTAAACTACATCGTCCAGTGCATCGAAAACGGGAAGATCGCCGAGACGTGGGTGGGATGGGACAACCTAGCGGTCCTTGCGCAACTCGGCCTGTTTCCCCCACCCGGTGCAAACACACCGTAATCCTTGCTCCTCTAGGCGCAAAAAAATTACATTTCACCCCGCACCCCGCACGTCACTCCGGCATCAGCACAAACCGGGCGTAGCGTTGTGGGTTGAGGTAGGCGCGGGCGGCTTGCTGAATGGTTTCTTCGTCGAAGGTGGCCAGGATGTTGGCGGAGCCTTCTAGAATCAGGCGGGGGTCCTGGGTGTACCGGTCGGCGTATTGGAGGGAGCGGAGCCAGTAGCCGTTTTCCCGAAGGTTGGTTTCGTGTGATCGCAGGCTGGTTTCTCGGACTTTTTCGAGGTAGGATACGTCAATCCCGAAGGTCTGGAGGCTGTCGATCTGGGTGAAGATGGTTTGGGTTAGTTCTTCTACCCGTTCCGGATCACATCCAAAGCTGATGTTGATGCGGTACAACGGCTCTGGATCACGCACGGAGGAGCCGCTGATCCGTACCCCGTAGGTGCCGCTCAGGTCTTCCCGCATGACCTCGCGGAGCTTGATGTTCATCACTTGCGTGAGGGCAAACAGTTCGAGGCGCTGTTCCCGACCCCATTCAAACGGCCCCGTAAAGGCCATATTGACCCGGCTCTTGGGTTCAAGCCCTTTGCGGATGGTTTTTTCGATGACCCCGTCCGGGGGGCGGATGCCGGTGTCCCGCCAGGTTTCCTCCCGGTTTATGTCCGGCAGGGTACCGAGGTACGTAGCGGCCAGGGTTTGGAGTTGATCCACGTCGAAGGTGCCGACGAAGTAGAACGTAAAATCGCTCAGGTCGGCGAAGCGGTCCTGGTAGAAGCGTAGGGAACCTTCCAGGTCCATCGCATCCAGGGTGGCCTGGGTGAAGGGGCGGCGGCGCGGGTGGTATTGCGCCATCGTGACGGTGATGGTGTCCCGAAACGCATTTTCCGGCGAGGCTTTATATCCCAGTACCAGATCACCCAGGCGCTGCTTATAGGACGCATAGGCGGTGGAATCGGCGCGGGGGGCCACGACGTACAGGTGGATCAACTGAAACAGCGTTTCCAGGTCTTCCGGCGAGGCCGAGCCGTTAAAACCTTCGGAAAAGGCCCCAATGGTCGGGCTCACGTTCAGCGCCTTGCCGGCCAGTTTTTTCTCCAGTTCAATCGGCCCGAAGGTTCCCACCCCACTCTGCCCGATGAGATCATCGGCGAACAGGGCCGGGATGTAGCCTTCATCCGGGGCCAAAGAGTTGCCGCCGGGGCTGGTGGCGGAAAAGATCACCTGGTCATTTTTGAAGTCGGTGGGTTTCATCACTAGGCGCACACCATTTTCCAATGTGATACGCGTGACCCCCAGGACGGAGTCGGTTTGGGTTTCAATGATGGCAGCCGGGACGGGTACATCCGGCACCAGGGGTGCATCGGAGACGGCGTCTTCATAGGGCGTAATAGCCAGGGTGTCGATGCTGTCGAACACGGCCAATACGTCGGCCTGGGTAGGCAGCGTGACACCGGGTTTTTCAGGGCCGTCAACGGTGATCACGCGGTTTTCGTCTGTAATCCAGCGGCTGGCGAGGGCGTTGACTTCTTCCAGTGTGATGGAAGGCAGCATGTCTTGTGCCATCGCGTACGCCCGTTCGATACCTGGGGTTGGGGTTTCCTCCAGAAAATGTCCGACATAAATGCCGGCATATCGGGCAGATTCGGTCTTGTCTCGTTCGGCATAGCCCCGCTTGAACTGGCGGAGGAGTTCGGCTTTTTGCCGTTCCAGTTCTGTGGTTGTAAAACCGTGCCGACGTACACGCTCGGCTTCGGTGAGCAATGTGGTGAGGGCACGGATGAGTCTGGCTTCCGGGGCGACTGCGTTCAGGCTGTAGAAGTCTTTGCCCCGTACGAAGGAAGACAGGCCGGCACCGGCAAACAGATATGGGGGGTCGACCTGTTGGGTCAGCTCACCGAGGCGGGTGTTGAGCATCACATCATAGAGCATCTGGGTCAGGAATTTCCGGTAGCCGCTGGTGGTCGGGTCGGGCTTGGCATCGTGCTTGTAGAGTACGCCGATGGAGGCATAAGCGGCTTCCGGGTCTGTGGCCTCGGCAAAGAGGGTTTCCGGGTGGCCCGGCACCGGATGCGTGGTGCGCGGACGCGGCGTGGCCGGATTGACCAGGTCGCCGAAGAGGGTTTTGATGTACGTCTCGATGTCAGTCGGGTCAAAATCCCCAACGGCTACCACGGCCATCAGGTCGGGCCGGTACCAGTCGCGGTAGTAGCGCACCAGTGCCTCGTGGGTAAAGGATTTCAGGCTTTCGGCTGTGCCAATGGGGAGACGGTTGGCGTAGTGGGAGCCTTGCAAGAGGATGGGGAATTGTTTGTCCTGCATCCGGGCATCGGCCCCGCGCCCGAGCCGCCATTCTTCCACGACCACCCCGCGTTCCTTGTCGATTTCTTCCGGTTCAAAGCTGACTTCACCCGCCCAATCCCGCAAAATCTGGAAGCCGGTTTCCAGCAGTTTCGTGCTGTCCGTGCGGACCTTCAGCATGTAGACCGTTTCGTCGAAACTGGTGTAGGCGTTCAAATCCGGTCCAAAGCGGGTCCCGACCGATTCCAGGTAATCCACCAGGGCTTGTTTCTCAAAATTCGTGGTGCCGTTGAAGGCCATGTGTTCGACCACGTGGGCCAGGCCGCGTTGATCCTCGTCTTCCAGAATGGAACCTGCATTGAGCACCAGCCGCAATTCGGCCCGGTTCCGGGGGCGTTCATTGGGACGGATGTAGTACGTCAGTCCGTTGACCAGCGTCCCTTTCCGGACCGCAGGGTCCAGGGGCAGCCGATCCAGGGTATCCGGCAGCGTCGGGACCGGGTGTACCTCGGTGGTTTCATCCGGTGGGGCCGGGGGGAGGGTCGTGATGGTACGGGGCGAGCGGCAGGCCCAGAGGCCGAGGCTCAGGGCAAGGACCCAAACGGTGCGGGGCAGTCGAGACATGGTAGGCGGATTTAGCAAGTATAAGAGACCGAACGGTGTATGCCGTCCCTGCGTTGGGGTTTCGATGGGGGAAGATTTGTGCCAGACGGTAATGTGTTTTCCGAAAAGCCGTACCTTGGAAGGAAGATTAGTGGTGATTGATGATTGGGCATTTACTCTGTTAGTCGCTACGCTCGTTTGTGATTGCAAACTCGAAAGTCACCAATCACCACTTACCACACGAGGCGTAAGCCGACTGTACGTAGTAAATTACCAATGTCCAATACCCACCACACCGACGTACTCTGGCGCGAGTGGCGTGTAGCCCGGCACACGGGGTACACAGATCAACTCTATGCCCTGGTTTCCGGCACTCGCATCGGGTGGCGCAAGGCGGGGCAGATCGTCAAGGGGCTGGGGGCGTTTTATATTTTTCTGGCATTGGCGACGCTGCTTTTACAATGGCCGTGTCCGCTGGAGTATTTGGCGCTTACCTATGGGTACAGCGTGCTGGCCCTCGTCGGGGTTACCTACCTGCTGACCTATGCCCGGACGTGGCACAGTTGGTTGGGGGAGCCCGGTACGCCCAACCGGTATCCCCGGTTCGATAAGCTCTGGGTGCTGGGGTATGCGGTAGGGCTTGGGGTGGCGTTGGTGCAATTCGGGAGTGGCTGGTGGTCTGGGTATCAGGATGTGCTGTTTGGGTATCGATCCTTTTATGGACCTGTGAAACCCTTGTGGTGGGCCTATGCTTTCGCGGTGCCGTTGGTGTTGCACTTTATGGTGATCCTAGTGCCGGTTTTGGCACATGGGTTTATGGTCGGGTACGGCATCCTGACGTTGTGTACCGTGGTACCGTCCTATCGGTTGGCCTTTGGGTTGTTCTTGTTGGCCGGCCTGATTCAGCCATTTGCCTGGGGGGTCATGTACCGCTGGTCGGTTCCGCTGGGCCATTTGTTGTTTCGGTATGCGGCGGCATTTGATTTGAGTGGGCCGGTCGACCGCCGGTCGCGCATCACCTGGTGGAAAGGACGGCCATCGGGGGCAGCGGTTGAAGCCGCCTTACGTGCCCTCCAGCATCCGGGATGGGATGCCGTATTGGACGAGGTGCAACAGCACCGGGCGGCTTCTGGTCCGGTGGACCGGGTCCTGGACGGCCTCGGAAGCCCGAATGTGTGGTCCTATTTCATGGCCCGGCAACTGCTCCAGGGCAACCGGGAGGTGGAGTTGATCCTCTCCGAAGAGGCCGGGTCTACCTACACTTGCGAGGCGGGGGTGTTGTCTTTGAACTGGCCCGTCGTGCGTGATGCCGGTACGCTTCTGGTTCGGCTGCGGGATACGCTGGACCGGGTGGTGATTCGGGCCGGATCGGACGAGGCGGTGATGCGGTTTGCCACGCAGGTGGATTATGCCACCGAGGAGATGGTGCGCAAGCAAGTGGCCTGTATTGTAGAAAAAACCCTGGATGAGCACACCATAGAGGTCTTATCCCGTATCTTTGGCAGCGTCCGTTACACCCAGACGTAGACGTATGCCCCCGACCCGCGCCCAACGCAACCGCACGCTCACCCTCACCGCAGCAGAACGGCGCACCTACCGCAAGCGGCTGTTCACCCCGTGCGGCCCCTGTATCCTGCCTGACCTCCTGGACCGCACCCTTTGGGCCGACGTGTTCACGGTACTGGAATGGCTTCCGCACGGCACGGTCGATTTACTCATCGCCGACCCGCCCTACAACCTCTACAAATCCTTCAACGGGAAACCCTTCAATGCCCGTTCGCTTCCGGCCTATGCCGATTGGCTCGATACCTGGTTGCAACCCCTTATGCCGGTCCTCAAACCAACGGCATCGGTTTACATCTGTGGCGATTGGCGCTCCGGGGCAGCTGTGCAGGAGGTGATGGGCCGGTATCTGAAGGTCCGGAACCGCATCACCTGGGAGCGTGAAAAGGGACGCGGGGCCAAAACCAACTGGAAAAACAGCAGTGAAGATGTATGGTTTGGTACCTGTTCCGGAGCATACACCTTTAATGTGGATGCCGTCAAACTTCGTAAGCGGGTCCATGCCCCGTACACTGATGCCCAGGGCTATCCGAAGGACTGGGAAGAAACAGCAGCAGGCAAAACCCGGCTCACGCATCCCTCCAATCTATGGACAGACCTCACGGTGCCGTTCTGGTCGATGCCGGAAAACACGGACCACCCCACCCAGAAACCAGAGAAGCTGTTGGCCAAGCTCATCCTGGCCAGTTCCAATCCGGGGGATGTCGTGCTTGATCCGTTTTTAGGGTCCGGCACCACATCGGTGGTTGCACGGAAGCTGGGGCGGCACTACATCGGCATAGAGCGAGAAGAAGTGTACGCGTGCCTCGCCGAAAAACGATTGGCACAAGCCGCCGCAGACCCCACGATTCAGGGGTATGCCGATGGAGTGTTCTGGGCGCGCAATGCGCCCGTGCCTGCCCGGAGCCGCAGGTCAGACACGGCCTAAATGAAGCGGTCGATCAGGATGCAGACCACAAACAGCGGGATGTAGAGGACGGAGGCCAGTAGGACCTTCCGGGCGGCCTGGTTGGATTTGGAGCGATAGAACGCAATGGCGGGTTTCAGGAACGCAACCCCCAGGAGCAAGACCCCTGCGAGGTACAGCCAACTGGACAGCCCCAGCGCGAAGGGCACCACGCTGGCTGCAATCACCAACACCGTGAACAGCACCGTCTGGCGTGCTGTCGAATGGCCTTCCGGCTCAACCACGGGCAACATCGCAAACCGGCCCCGGTCATAATCCTTGCGGTACATCCAGGCCAGCGACAGGAAGTGCGGCATTTGCCAGAAGAACAGTACCGCAAACAAGGCCCAGCCACCTGCGCCCAGCGAACCCGTTGCTGCCGTCCAGCCACCGAGGGCCGGAAGCGCACCGGGGATACAACCGATCAGGGTATTGTACTTGGAGACCCGTTTCAATGGGGTGTAGATGCCGAGGTAGGTCACGGCGGTGAGTGCGGCCAGAAAAGCCGTAAGGCCGTTGATAAAAGCCCACAGTTGAAGCGTGCCAAGCAGGATGAGCACGGCGCCGAGGATCAAAACGACCGGTGCTGATACCCGGCCCGCAGCGAGGGGGCGATTGGCCGTCCGGCGCATGTTGGGGTCCAGGTGCCGTTCCAAGTAGTGGTTCAGCATACCGCATCCGGCAGCCGCCACGGTCACGCCCACCAGCGTGTGGAAGAGGCGGACGGCGGATACGCTGCCTTCCGTGCCCAGAAAAAACCCGGCCAATGCGGAAATGCCCACCAGAAACGTGATTTCCGGTTTGATGAGGTCCCAGTAGTCGAGCGCTTTGGAACGTTGCGTCCGCTCATTGGCCGACAAGTGCCGTCGCTGGTTCAAGTAAGTGCGCGGGGCGACTGTGCCGGTTTGGGCCGGGAGGGGCGGGGTTTCTGGTAACGAGGCCGGTGCGGGCATGGAGTAGGGATTGGCGGGTCAAAACATCGGACGCAAGCTACGGCATGGATCGGACACAGTTCCATAAAACGATTTCAATTCCGATTGAAAATTGTATCAAGCCCAATACCGGTCATCGGTTGTTGAAGGCCATGCCGTAGATTCACCCCCAATGTAACCCCCGTAGGGACACGGCATGCCGTGTCCCTACGTAAACAATTGGAAAAAAAACGAGAGAGGCACATTTATGCCGTTAATGGTATCCATCTCGGGCATCCGGGGCATCTTCGGCGACGGTCTCGACCCGAAGGTGCTGGTTTCTTTTGCATCTGCCTACGGTACCTGGTGCCGGAAACGCGCCGAAGACATCGGGCATGACCCGTGCATTGTCATCGGTCGGGATGCGCGGGTGACCGGGGATGTGTGCAGCCGCATCGTGATGGCCACGTTGCAAAGTGTGGGGTGTGATGTAATTGATGCGGGCCTGGCCACCACGCCAACGGTTGAGATGGCCGTATTGTTTGAAAAAGCTGTTGGCGGCATCGTACTGTCCGCTTCGCACAATCCGGCCCAGTGGAATGCGCTGAAGCTGCTCAATGAGAAGGGCGAGTTTTTGTCGGCAGCGCAGGGGCAGATGGTGCTGGACCTCATGGATACCGAGGCTGCCAATGCCGTGGCATACGACCAGATCGGGGCGTACCGCAAGCAGGATTATCTAGACGCGCACATTGATGCCATTCTGGCCCTGCCGTACATCCATCCGGAGCAGATTGCGGCTCAAAACTTCAAGGTGGCCGTAGACGGCATCAACTCCGTCGGCGGTGTAGCCATTCCGGTCTTGCTTGAACGGCTTGGAGTAGCCCCCGAAAACATCATCCGGTTACACTGTGAACCCACAGGCATCTTTGCCCACAACCCCGAACCCTTGCCCGCGCACCTGAACGAGATCATGGAAACCGTACGCGAGACCGGCGCCGATCTGGGCATCGTCGTCGATCCGGATGCGGACCGGCTGGCGCTGGTTGAAAATGGCGGTCGGTTTTTCGGCGAGGAACTCACCCAGGTGATTGCAGCCGATTTCATGTGGCGCTTTCGGTCCGGCGCGTTTGTGACCAACCTGTCCTCGTCCCGTACCATTGAAGATGTAGCGGCCAGGTATGGACAAGATGTGCATCGCTCGGCGGTGGGGGAGGTCAACGTGGTTGGGCGCATGAAAGCCGTCGATGCCGTGCTGGGAGGAGAGGGCAATGGCGGAGTGATTTTGCCCGATTTGCATTACGGGCGCGATGGCCTCATCGGCGTGGCGATGGTGCTTCAGCATCTGGCAGATACGGGGCAGGCGTTGTCCGATTTCCGGACCGCGTTCCCGAGCTATGTGATTTCCAAAAACAAAATCCCGCTCGGCACACTGAATGCCGATGCCGTGTTGCGCCAGATGGCCGAGACCTACAAGGCTGAGCGGATCTCCACGGTAGATGGGGTGAAGGTTGATTTTGAGGACGGATGGGTACATTTGCGCAAGTCCAATACCGAGCCCATCATCCGGATTTATGCCGAAGGACGGTCTGAAGCCGAGGCTGAAGCCCTGGCCGGGCGGTTTATGGAAGAAATTCAGGCGTTGGGTGGTCTAAATGATTAGTAGATAGTGTATAGGCGATCGAAACATGCGCTTGTTGCTGCCCGTTAACGCACCGGAGACGGTAACATGAGGCGCGTGTTGCATAGCGCACTTTTTTCGGTACAGCGATGAGAAGAAACGACTGGATCGGCCTGCTCACCAGTTTCCTGGTACATGCCCTGTTGCTGGTCACTTTTTTGTTTATCACAACCACTCCGGAGCCCGTTACGGCTGGTTTTCTGGAAGTCGAATTTGGTCCGTTGGCGCAGGGGCGGCCCGTACAGCAAGCGCCGGAACCGCGGGAGGAAGATGTTGAAACCGAGGCCGAAGAACAGGTCGAGGAAACCCCGCCGCCGGAAATACCGGATGAGGAGACCAAGCCCGTAGACTTGCCTGATCAGCCCGAGCCGGTTGTAGAAGAAGAGGTGATCAATACCCCGGAAACCGATGTCATTGCGCCGGAGCAGGTGCAGCCCGATGAGGTCCAGCAGGATTCCGATACGCAAAACGAGTCCACGGAATCCACGGGCGGTGGTCAACCCGAAGGTACCGATGGTGATGAGTCCGGGCAGGATGGGGCCGGGGCTGAGGAAGCCAAAACAGCCCCCTTCGTGCTCGAAGGCATAGACCGGGTGCCGCTCCGAACCACGTTGCCCCAGTATGTCGACAAGGTGAACGCGATCATTCAGGTCCGAATCACGGTTTCACCGAAAGGACGCATCATCCGTGTGATTCCCGTACGCAAGGGCAATGCCTCGCTGGAACGGGCCGTCACGCAGGTCCTTTTGCAGCGCTGGCAGTTTAATCCACTCGCCCCCAATGTTCCGCAAGAGAACCAGACGGGGACGATTACTTTTCGCTTCCGGTTAGAGTAAAGCGTCCTTCCATGGAGATTCTGTGTGTGGGGTTGCTTCTTCACCGGGTAATAGATAGCTTTCGGCATGTTTCGCTGAATCATTCCGATCCTTCCGACGCAAAACGTTTCGCACACGTACCCTTCCGACTTACTGGTATAACCCATCTTATCTGCAGTAATCCGTGTTACGTAAAGTCGAAATAACAGCGCTGATCATCACCGACTTTCTTTTTCTAAGTCTGGGCATGCTGTTCTACTACATGGCACGCTTTCGGTGGGGATGGGTAGCCACGGGGCCTGAGCCACCCAATCCCTTTGTGGCCATGCTCTTCGTGACATCGGTATGGATGATTCTTTTCCTCTTTGCCGGGCTGTACCGTGAACAGTTTGCCCCCAGCCGGTTCGATGAAGTCACCCTGCTGATTAAAATAGTGACGGTGGGGAGCCTGGGTTTTTTCTTCATTTTCTTTAGTGAGGCCCTTACGGCCGGTTCTGCGCGCCCCAACCTGCTTCTGTTCTGGGGATCCGTGCTGGGGTTTGTGGCGACCGGGCGCATGTTGTTCCGTACCTTGCAGATTGCCTTGCTCGAAAGAGGCTACGGCACCCGAAAAGCCCTGATTCTCGGATGGAATGAACGGGTTCAGAGTTTATACGAGGAAGTCACCCAATATCCATCCACAGGCCTGAAGTTCGTTGGGGCCATTCAGATGGCCGATGAGGCCCTTGTGCCGGTACCGGCCGGGGTAGAGGTCCGTGCGGATGGGAATGGGACCCAGGGGGTGTTGCTGGAAGAAGCCCCGGAAATAGGAACGGCCTCACTCGATGATTTTAGTACCGATGAACTCCGCTCTGTACAGCACTTGCCGCGCATTGTAGACCGGTTGGAGGTGCAGGACATCCTGCTGGTTTTGGGGCCGGAAGACCACCACTACCTCAACGAAATTCTGCGGGTATGCGACGGCCGGCCGGTGACCCTCAAGTTGGTTCCCAATTACTATGATATTCTGAACGGGATGGCCCGGACAGAGCAGATCTACGGGTTGCCGGTCATTGAAGCCTTGCCCGAGCCCATGCGGCACTGGGAGCGCAATACCAAGCGGTTGATCGACCTTGTGGTGTCGATGTTGGTGCTGGTCATGCTGGCTCCCCTGTGGGTCTTGCTCGGCATCATGGTTCGGTTGTCTTCGCCGGGGCCGGCCATCTTCCGTCAGGAACGGGTAGGCAAACAGGGCAAGACGTTTATGATGTATAAGTACCGCACCATGCGGCAGGATGCTGAGGTCGAAAGTGGCCCGGTCTGGGCTTCGGAAGACGACCCCCGATACACGGCCCTGGGCCGTTGGTTGCGTAAAACCCGCCTTGATGAAATTCCGCAACTCTGGAATGTAGTCAAAAACGAGATGAGCCTCGTCGGCCCCCGCCCCGAACGACCCTTCTTCGTCGAGAAACTGGTCAAGGAAATCCCACTATATCGTCGTCGCCTTCGGGTCAAGCCGGGCATTACCGGTCTCGCCCAGGTGAAATGGAAGTATGACGAGAGCATCGAAGACGTGCGGCAAAAGGTCAAATATGACCTGACCTACATCAGCAACATGAGCTTGCGCATGGACTTCAAACTGCTCTTCGCGACCCTACGTACGGCACTCTTGGGCAAAGGACAGTAAAAGAATGGTCAATGGTCGATTGTCAATGGTCAATGAATGGCTCCCGTTGACAATTGACAATTAACAATTGACAATTAATCACTCCCCCCATGTCCACACCTTCCACCCCCTCTGTGGTCTCTGCCCCGCCGGACCTGGACTGGGAGGCCCTCTACCGCGCATTACGTCTACCCCGCCTGATTGAGGAGAAGATGCTCCGCCTGATCCGGCAAAACCGCATTTCCAAATGGTTTAGCGGGTACGGACAGGAAGCCATTGCCGTAGGATGTGCATGGGCCCTGGAACCAGAAGACACCCTCTTGCCCATGCACCGCAACCTGGGCATCTGGACCACACGCGGCGTTCCTTTAGCTCCTCTGTTCTGTCAGTTGATGGGCAAAGATGGCGGTTACACCAATGGCCGCGACCGGACCTTTCATTTCGGCTTACCCTCCCATAACATCGTTGGCATGATTTCCCAACTGGGGGCCATGCTCCCGGTCGCCTGTGGGTTTGGCCTTGGGGCCCAATTGAACGGGGACCAACGGGTAGCCTTGGCGATGATCGGCGATGGTGCCACACGCGAGGGAGATTTCCACGAAGCCCTCAATCTGGCCGCCGTCTGGAAACTCCCGGTGCTGTTTGTGGTGGAGAACAACGGCTACGGTCTGTCTACCCCCACATCGGAGATTATGGCCATCACAGACATTGCCGATGCCGCCATCGGCTACGGCATGCCGGGCCGGATCGTGGATGGTAATGATGTGCTGGCCGTCATTGCCGCCGTACAGGAAGCCGCCGAACGGGCCCGAAACGGCGAAGGTCCAACGCTCCTCGAAATGAAGACCTTCCGGGTGCGCGGACATGAGGAAGCCTCCGGCACCAAATACGTACCGCCAGCACTCATCGCGGCCTGGAAGAAGAAAGACCCGGTTGAACGGTTCACGAAACACGTGCTTGAGGCAGGACACCTGAAACAGGAAGCCGTTACGCACACCGACCAGCAACTCCTCCACCTCATAGACGAGGCCGCCGCGTATGCGCTAACTGCGCCCCAGGTGGAAAGTACACCTGAACGCGAACGGGCGGCCCTGTTTGCCACAGGTTCCTATCCGGCTGTGCCGCCCAATGGCTCGGCCAGCGAAAAACGGTTTATCGATGCCATCTCCGACGGCTTGCGGCAGACCATGGAACAGGATGAGAAGGTGCTGGTCATGGGGCAGGACATTGCAGAATACGGCGGCGTGTTTAAGGTAACCGCCGGTTTTCTGGAAGCCTTCGGGCCTGAGCGCGTCCGTAACACACCGATCATCGAAAGCGGAGCCCTCGGCGCGGCCCTGGGGTTGGCCCTCGACGGCTTCAAACCGGTGGTCGAGATGCAATATGGGGATTTTATTACCTGCGGATTCAACCAGATTGTCAACAACATCGCCACCACCCACTATCGTTGGGGGGCACCAGTTAACGTAACCATCCGTGCCCCAATTGGCGGACACATCGGCGCCGGACCGTTCCATTCCCAATCGCCCGAAGCCTGGTTTTGCCACTCGCCCGGTTTAAAAGTGGTGATCCCTAGTACTCCGGAAGATGCCAAGGGCCTGCTTATTGCCGCCCTCAACGATCCCAATCCGGTCCTGTTTTTCGAGCATAAATACCTGTATCGCTCGCAACGGAGTCAGGTACCGGATGCCCCCTACACCATTGCGCTGGGCCGTGCCCACGTGATCCGGGAAGGGACGGATGCCACCATCATAACATACGGCATCGGCGTTTTGTGGGCGCTGGAAGAAGCCACTTACCAGGCCGAGCAGGGCTACGATGTAGAAGTCATCGACCTGCGGACCCTGGTGCCCTGGGACCAGAAGGCGGTCCTCGCGTCGGTACGTAAGACCAGCCGGGCACTCGTCCTGCACGAAGCGGCCCTTACCGCCGGTTTTGGGGCCGAGGTGGTTGCTACCATTGCCGATGCGGCCTTCGGGGATCTGGATGCGCCGGTTGTTCGGGTGGCCTCCGAGGATTTGCCGGTTCCGTTTTCGATCAACCTCGAAAAGGAAATTTACTCCGCCCGCGCCAAACTCCGCGACCGCATATCGGCGGTGTTGGCATATTAGGAGGGGTGATCATGTCCGGCCAGCCCAATCCTGACTTGACGGCCTTGTTACAGGCTGCACAGCGGGGTGAAACCGGTGCGTTTGATGCCGCTTTTACCCAAGTATATCACGAATTGCAACGTATGGCCCGGCACATGCGTCAAAAAGGAGGGGGCGATACCATCAATACCACGGCACTCGTACATGAAGCCTATCTCAAAATGATGCCCGCTGGAGAAGGAACCGTAGAAAACCGGGCGCATTTTTTTGGGATCGCCGTTCGGGCCATGCGCCAGATTCTGATTCGGTATGCCGAAAAACGCATGACCCAGAAGCGGGGCAGCGGGCAAGCGCCAGTCTCGCTGGACGAGGTACAACTCATCCCCGATGAGAAATGCGAAGAGGTTATTGCCTTGCACGAAGCCCTCAACCGGCTTGCCACTTTCAGTCCCCGGCAAAGCCAGGTGGTGGAGTATCGGTTTTTTGCCGGGCTTACCATTGATGAGACGGCCGATGTCATGGGGGTATCGGTTCGCACCCTGCACCGGGACTGGAACATGGCAAAAGCCTGGCTCTCCCATGAGATTAATACCATGCGGTAGCTATTATTTCCTGATGTTACGCCGCTTGTCGTTGATGTTGTGCAATTCGACCATGTCGAATGGGCCAAGACGGCGTAACAGGACTTATTTCTTTTTTTTCTTCTTGTACTTTTTCTCTTTGTTCATTGCAGCCATTGCGGCCCCAACAATGCCGGCATTGTTGCCGAATTCGGCCGCGACCGTTTTCGTCTTGAGGTCGAGATAGGGCATCCATAGGTTCCTTTTCTTCTTGTTGCTGACACCCCCGCCCAGGATGAAAAGGTCCGGGGAGAAGAGGAATTCGACATGTTGCAGGTAGGCATTCACCCGATCAGCCCAGACTTCCCAATCCAGGTTTTCGCGTTCTCGGGCACTGGCCGCGGCCCAGGCTTCGGCCTTGTTGCCGTCGTTCCACTTGAGGTGGCCCAGTTCGGCATTGGGAATGAGGTTGCGGTTGACGAACATGCCACTCCCGATGCCCGTCCCGAAGGTCAGCATGATAATCAGCCCCCCTTCATCTTTTCCGGCCCCATGGGTCACTTCGGCAATGCCAGCGGCATCGGCATCGTTGACCATCGTGACGTGACAGCCTGTCCTTTTTTCGAACAGGGCATCGGCATCCGTCCCGATCCATGTCTTATCCACGTTAGATGCTGAAAGGGTTACCCCTTTTTTGATGATGGCCGGGAAGGTACACCCAATGGGGCCTTTCCATTTGAAGTGTTTGGCCAGTTTCGCCACCGTATTCGCTACGGCTTCCGGTGTGGAAGGTTGAGGGGTGGGGATGCGATGCCGTTCAGTAAGCAGTTTACCTTTTTTAATATTCACCAACGCTCCCTTAATGCCGGAGCCGCCAATGTCGATGCCTAAGATGTCCAAAATAGTGCGGGTTGAGGAATGATACGCGATACGTTTGGAATCTACAGCGCGGCCATCAATTCGGCAACTTCAACAGAAAAGCCCTTCAGGATCGCTGAGGTGACCGGGCCTTGCTCCGCTGCGAAGTCGGCCTGGGTATACCCGTTATCCTCCAGGTGCAAGACCTCCAGCGTCTGGTTGGCCGGATCCAGGAGCCAGTACTCGGGAATGCCAGCCGCGCTGTACAGCGCCTGCTTCGTGTACCGATCATGGGTGATGGAGCCGGGCGAGATGATTTCTACCACCAGATCCGGTGCACCAAAAATGCCCCGCTTTTCAATTCGGGACCGGTGCGCGTTCAAGACAAACACAATATCCGGCTGGACGACCGTAGATTCGTCCAGAATAACATCAACAGGGGCCGGGTACAAGACGCCCAAATGATGGGACCGGTTGAAGGTGTATAGCTGCCCGAGTAACTCGGACAGTATACCTTGATGATGGGTATTGGGGGCAGGACACATAATCAGTTCGCCACGGTAAATTTCGTAACGCTGGTCATCGTCCAGTTCCAGGTAGTCCTGATAGGTCCAGGTTTTTGAAGCTACATTAGGCATCGGGCATCCGGTTGGGCGGCAGAGGACAGGCGGTGTTACGTAAAGAAGACATGAGCGTTTCCTTATATAATATCTAGACCCTTGATCTCTCAAACTCGTAACTTCTCACCATGTCAACGCCAACCGTTGTATTCGCCATGACCGGCGCGGCACACCGCAACAGCCGTGCCTTGAAACAACTTCGTGCCCTGGACGCATTGGGGGTGCAGTTGGAGGTGCTGTCTTACAGTACGGCTGAAGAATTGCCGGTGGGGCAGGCACAGCCGGTGGCGGCGCCGAAGGGTGGCGGATTCCGTTTTTTCTGGCACTTGCACCGGCGGTATCGGGCAGCGGTGCGGCAGTTACCGGCGCGGGTATACCATGCCAGCGATTTGTACGTTTTACCCGCCGTGGTCCAGGCGGCAAAGCAGCATGGTGCACGCGTGGTCTACGATGCACGGGAGCTCTACCCCTATGTGGCCTCCACCGCCGGGCGGCCCTGGGTGTCCTTGTTTTGGCATATCCTCCAGGGGCGGTACATCCGCCACGCCGATGCCGTGTTTACCGTCAACGATAGCATTGCCGACCGATTGGCCGAGGCCCACGGCATTACACCTCCGATGGTGTTGCACAACGTGCCCGCCTATCAAACGGTCGAACGCACCAGCCGCCTCCGCACAATCTTGAATCTACCGCCTGAGCCGGTGTTGATTCTACACCAGGGGCAGATGAGAAAGGACCGGGGATGTACGCTGCTGGTAGAGGCTATGCAGGAGGTAGAAGGGGCGGTGCTGGCGTTCCTGGGCGGCGGCCCACTGAAGCCTGAACTCGAAAAGATAGTGGAGACTCTGGGCTTGCACGACCGGGTCCGGTTTGTCCCGCGCGTCCTGCCGGATGTATTGCTGTCTTACACGGCTTCGGCAGACATTGGCGTAACGTTGCTGGAAGACACCTGCCTCAACCACCGCTTGGCGCTGCCCAACAAACTGTTCGAATACCTGATGGCTGGGGTGCCCGTCTTGGCCAGTGATTTACCTGAAATCGGCAATGTGGTGCGGTCCTTTGAGGTTGGGTGTGTGGTTGATCCTGCTGACCGTGCCGCACTGGTTCGGGTACTGCAACGGATGGTCGATGACGAGGCGGCTCGGGATCAGTGGCGGGTCAATGCGCCCAGCGTATTTGAAACATTTAACTGGGCCCGTGCATCTCACCGGTTGCAAAAAACCTATACGCGGCTACTCAAGAAGACCAATCCATGACCTCTTCCATACGCCTGACTTTACTGGCGCTGCTCATATTTCTGCCCGTCACGCAAGGCTGTGCCCAGTCTGAAGCGGAGACCACGGAAGTCCTGCCCGAACCGGCCTGGGCCGCTTTCGGTCAAGCCCTGGAGGCCGCGAAAGCCGGAGGCAAAAAAACCATGGTGTTTATCTACACCGACTGGTGCCCCTATTGCCAAAAGACGACCAATGAAGTTCACACCGATGAGGCCATCCTGACCTACCTGGAGGCGCATTACACGGTCACCCGTCTCAATGCCGAAAGTATGGAACCCATTGCCTTTGATGAACAGCAAGCCACCGAGGCGGAACTGGCTCAGGCCCTCGGTGCGGCAGGGTTTCCCACAACGGTCTTCCTGGATGAAAAAGGCGAATACATCACCCGTCTCCCCGGTTTTATGCCCGCCGATGGCTTCCTGACCGTCCTCAAGTTCATCGCCGAAGACGCGTACCGCACCCAATCCTACCAGGAATACATTGAAGGATCGTGAGGGTTATCGAAGCCAGGTTGAAATATTGGGCCTGAACAAAGCCGGTGAAGCCATTGAGCAGGTTTCCCCGTAGGGACACGGCATGCCGTGTCCTTACGAAGGCATGCCGTGTCCTTAGGAGATACGGCCCTCGGAGATACTACGCATCAGGGTTTGGGCGTTTTGGGTGAGGATGTTGTACTGGCCTTTGGCGATGGCGGCTTTGTCCAGCAAGGCACTGCCGACGCCCACGGCGCAGGCTCCGGCCCGGAGCCAGTCCCCGGCGTTGGTCAGCGTGACACCGCCGGTGGGCATCAAGCGCAGGTGCGGCATGGGGGCCAGCACGCCTTTGAAGAACGGCATACCCACGATGTTGGCCGGGAAGACCTTGACGACGTCGGCCCCCGCCTCATAGGCGGTCTGAATCTCGGTAGGGGTAAAGCAGCCCGGTATGGCTGCGGCCCCATGGGCATGGGCGACGGCAATCAACTCCGGCTTAAATACCGGGCTCACCACGTACCGTGCGCCAGCTTCAATGGCCGCTATCGCTGTTTTCTCATCAAGGATCGAACCGACGCCGAGCAGAATATCCTCGCCCATCAATTCGTGCAATGCAGCAATCTGGTCGATGGCATTCGGGATGGTCATCGTGACCTCAATGCCCCGGATGCCGCCTGCCACAATCGCTTCCACGACGGGCAGGAGCTTTGCCGCATCCTGCACACGCAGGACGGCCACGGCCCCGGCTTCAATCAATTCATCAACAACAGTAAGGGTAGGAATAGCCATGGTGAGTATTGGTGATTTTCGCCTCAAGTTTCAACCTATACCCTCCCACATCCCCTGGAGGTACATGGCTCCAAGGGCACGGTCATAGAGGCCATAGCCGGGGCGGCCGGTTTCATCCCAGATCATTCGGCCATGATCGGGGCGGAGGGGGCCGCTAAAGCCGATCTCCTTGAGCGCAGCCAGGACGGCACGTAAATTTACGTCGCCAAAACGGGAGGGGTGTTCGGTTTCATGAAAGACACCGGGGGCAATGGTCTTGACGTTTCGGCCATGCACAAAATGAATCCGACCGGCCAGGGTACGTACCCCCTCGGCCAGGTCCAACTCAGGGCGGGTCCCCAGGGAGCCGGTGCAGAATGTGACGCCATTGGCCGGACTGTCCACGAGGCCACAGACGCGGGCCAGGGCGTCCAGACTGGTAATGATACGCGGGAGCCCGAAGATGGGCCACGGCGGGTCGTCCGGGTGTATGGCGAGGCGAACGTTGTGGGCCTCGGCCACCGGGACCACGCGTTCCAGAAAATACGCCAGATGATTCCAGAGTTGCTCCGGGGCCAGTTGGGCATAGGCCGTGCGGAGGTCGGTCAGTTCAGCAGCGGTGTAGGCCGTGGCCCAACCGGGGAGGTCGCCGGTGCCGTGGGTCAAGTCGATACGTTCGAGGGCGGCATGGTCGTAATGCAGGGCCGTGGAGCCGTCCGGCATCGGGAAGGCCAGGTCCGTACGCATCCAGTCGAAGATCGGCATGAAGTTGTAGCAGACGACGGGGATGCCGCAGGCCCCCACGCTGCGGATGCTCTCCACAAAGGCCTCGATGTACCGATCACGGGTGGGGCGGCCCAACTTGATGTCTTCATGCACCGGAATGCTTTCCATCACCGCAATGTGGAGGCCAGCATCGGCGACGGGTTGTTGCAAGGCCTTCACCTCTTTAATGGTCCATGCGGTCCCCACCGGCACATCAAAGCAAGCCGTTACAATGCCCGATACGCCGGGAATCTGCCGGATGTGTGCCAGGGTCACCGGGTCATCGGGGCCATACCAGCGGAAGGTCAGGTACATGATGTTCTACGTACTACGTGCTGGGTTTTGTTCGGAACAGGTCTTGGCCGGGTCGTGCCCATCGATTCGGCGCTAGGCGGCATGAGCGGTTACGAAGGTTTGGAGGACAGCCGGGACGCCGTCTTGCAGGGCGGCGGCAATGTGCTGCCGAACGGCGGTTTCAAAGCCCGGCATAGCGGTAAGATCGGTATGCCAGAGGTCGGCATCCGCCAAAAGTTGATGAACGCATGCGTCCACGGCTTGTGCATCTGTCAAGTGGGTGTTGCGCCACACCTGCCGGATGCGGTCGGCCTGGTCGTCGGGAGGAAAGGCCGCCGGGTCATCATCCCGGCGGAGGAGCAGGAACAGCGCAAAGCTGAGGGTGAGCGCCGGGGGGAGGGTGCCGGTTTTTTCAAGATGACTTTGTATGGACGGCACCACCCGGACGCGGGTTTTCATGGTGGCCTGGAGCATGATGTTGCGGAGCGGATGCACGATGAAGGGGTTTGAAAACCGGTCCAGGACTTCCTGGGCAAAGGTTTCTGCACCGGCACGGTCCACATCAAGGCTCGGCACGATTTCGTCCAGCATTATGCGGCGAACGAATGGGCCGAAGACCGGGTCGGCAACGGCCTCGCGCACAGTCTCCAAACCATACTGCATGCCCGCCGGGACCATGCCCGTATGCGTCCCGTTGAGAATGCGGACCTTGCGTTCGCGGTAGGGGGTGATGTCTTCGTCAACGATGATGCCTGGGTCGGCATTGAGGAAGGGCAGTCGTTCGATGAGGGCTTCGTCTCCTTCGACGGCCCAGAGGCGGTATGGCTCGGCGGTAATGAGCAGATCGTCCCGGTAGCCGATGCGCTTAAACAGCGCGGTCTGCTTCTCTGCGTCGGGTGTACCCGGTACGATGCGGTCGACGAGGGTATTGCAGAACCGGCACGCTCCGAGCCATTCGGCAAACGCAGATTCGCCATACCACCGCCCGGCCAGAGTTTCGACGATACCCCGGAGCCGATCGCCGTTGCTTATCAACAACTCGCATGGCAAGATGACGGGTGCTTGGGCCGGATCGAAATCGAAGGCCAGGGCGCGGGCGTACAAAAACGCGGTGAGTTTGCCGGGGAACGAATGCGGCGGGGTGAGGTCGGGGTGGTCGGTTGGATCAAGGACAATACCGACCTCCGTCGTATTCGATACGATCACCGACAGGTCCGGGTTGGCCGCACAGGCCAACACCTCATCCCATTGATCTCGTGCTGAAAGCGCCCGGCTGATTGAACTGATAATCTGGACCTCGTCCACCTCTTGTCCATCGGCCATGCCCTGTACCACGAGGGTGTAAAGGCCATCCTGGGCATTGAGCTTTTGTGTGCGTCCACTGCCCGTTGAGCCGACGGCCACCACGCGCCCTCCAAAGACTCCCTGCCGGTTGGCCTGGTCGATGAAATAGCCGATGAAGCCGCGCAAAAATACGCCGGTGCCGAACTGCAAGACTTTTTCTGGAAGGTCCTGTAGGGCCGGGTTCGGCAACATGCCGGTGGGGCCCGGGCTGGTGCGAAGGAGGTTGTTGTCCAGGGTGTACATGGCAGCGGGGTTATCCTTCGGCGGCTTCACGGATGCGGGCTCAGGGGTGGTCAATAGCCGAACACGGCGGGGAGCCAGAGGCTCAGACTGGGGAGGTACGTGACAAGGAGCAGGGCCACGAGCATTGCGATAAACAACGGCAGCAGGGGCCGGATGACGGAGGTAATGGAGGTCCCGGCGACCCCCACGCCCACAAACAACACACTCCCCACCGGCGGTGTACACAACCCGATGCACAGGTTCAGGACCATAATGATGCCGAAGTGCGTGGGGTCAATGCCCAGCTCAATGGCAATCGGCAGGAAGATCGGGGTGAAGATGAGTACCGCCGGGGTCATATCCATGAAGGTACCCACGGCCAGCAGGATCACGTTGATGATCAACAGAATCAAGATCTTGTTTTCGCTGAGGGCAATGAGCGTGGCGCTGACGTTCTGCGGAATGTTCTCGTAGGAGAGCAGCCACGACATCCCGACGGAGGTTGCAATCAACAGCATCACAACAGCGGTGGTCCCGGCCGAGTCCAGCAGGATTTTCGGGAGGTCACCGACGCTGATTTCGTGGTAGATAAAGGCCAGCACCAGTGCATACAGCACCGCCACGGCTGCGGCTTCGGTGGCGGTGAAGATGCCGCCCACAATCCCGCCGATCACCACGACGAGCAGGAACAGGCTCGGGATCGCCTCCAGAAACCGCTTGAACGTCTCCCGAAGCGGAATGCGCGGACTCACCGGGTAGCCCTGGCGCTTGGCGATGACCGCCGCCACACTCATCAACAGCAGTCCTACCAGCAAGCCGGGTACGTAGCCGGCCAGGAAAAGGGCTGCAATCGAGACGCCTCCGCTGGCCAGGGAATACACGATCAGGATGTTGCTCGGCGGAATGATCAGGCCGGTGGTTGAAGAGGTGATGTTGACGGCGGCGCTGAAGTTGGGGTCGTAGCCTTCTTCTTCCATGCGTGGTCCCATCACCCCGCCAATGGCCGAAGCCGCTGCCACCGCCGAACCGGAAATCGCCCCGAACAGCATCGAGGCTACGATGTTGACGTGGGCCAGGCTGCCGGGAAGTGACCCCAAAAGGCTCTTTGCAAAATCAATCAACCTTCGAGCGATGCCCCCGCTGTTCATGAGTTGCCCTGCAAGGATGAAAAACGGGATGGCAAGCAAGGTAAACGAATCGAGGCCCGTTGCCATGCGTTGTGCAATGGTGGTGACCGCCGGGCCGGACTGGATGCTGAGCAGCATCGTGCCAACGGTCGCCAGGCCGATGCTGTAGGCCACCGGCACCCCCATCAGCAACAGAATGACGAAACTGACGACCAGGACGAAGACGTTGATCCACTCCATGGCTTACGGGGTTTGGGGGCTGCGGATGAGGTGGAGGTTGTCGAGCATTTGCAGCGCGGCGTAGAACATGATCAGCACGCCGCTCAGGGGCAGGACGAGGTAGACGTACCCGAGCGGAAGTTGCAGGGCCGCCGAGGTCTGGCCGAGCAACAACTGCAGCGAAACCAGCTTGAACCCCCCGATGACCATCACGACCAGCGCAAACACAAACACCAGTCCCTCAATAATCAGCATGAGCCAGGCGCGGCGGGTACCCTGGAGTTTGGTCGGGAGGAGGTCGATGGCGAGGTGCAACCGTTGGCCTGTCGCATACCCGGCTCCCAGTAGGCCGACCCAGATCAGCAGGTACCGGGCCAGTTCGTCGGTAAACGAGCTGGGGTCCCCGAGGATAAAGCGGGTGAAGACTTGCCACAGGACGTTCAGGACGGCGAAGCCCATGATGAACACCAGGGTCCAGCCGAGGGCATGGTCCACGGTGTGTTTCAAACGATGCAGGGCGGTTGACATAGGCAGGGTTTAATCGGTGGCACGGATACGTTCGATGAGGGTGTAGAGGGCCGGATCGGATTCGCGGTAGGCTTCGAGCATGGGGGCGGCCCGTTCCATGAAAGGGGTCTTGTCCGGATAGATGACTTCCACACCTGCGGCTTTTACGGCGGTCAGGGCTTCCTCGGAGGCGATGCGCCAGAGTTCCTTTTGTTTCTGGGCCGAAGCATCGGCGGCTTCCTGAAGCCACGTCTGTTGTTGCGGGGTCAGGGCATCCCAGATGATCGTGCTGATCATCAGCACGTCCGGCACACCGGTATGCTCGTTGAGCGAATAATACCGGGCGATCTCATAGTGACGCGAGAGGTAAAACGACGGGGGGTTGTTCTCGGCCCCGTCGACCACGCCCTGTTGCAGGGCCGTGTACAGTTCCCCCCAGGAGATGGGGGTGGCGGCCCCGCCCAGGGTATTGACCATCGACATAGAAAGTGCACTTTCCTGGGTGCGGATTTTCATGCCGTCGAGGTCGTCCGGGTGGCGGATAGGGCGGTCCACGGAGTAAAAACTGCGGCTCCCGGCATCGTAGAACGTCAGGCCCCGGAGCCGGTAGCGTTCTCCCTGTTGCAGCAATTCCCGGCCGATGGGGCCTTCAAAGATGCGGAAGCGGTGGGCTTCGTCCCGGAAGATAAACGGCAGGCCCAGGGCCCTGTAGTTCGGTGCAAAATTTTCCAGCACGCTGGTCGAGACTTTCGTCATCGCCAGGCTCCCGATTTGCAGCAATTCCAGGCATTGCCGCTCGGTGCCGAGTTGCTCACTCGGATAGAGGTCTATCCGCATCGTTCCCCCGGAACGTTCGGCCAAATCCTCGGCCATATAGACCATACCCTGGTGTACGGAGTGTGAGGGGTCCAGGCCGTGCCCGAGTTTGAGGACGGTAACGTCCCCGCCGGATCGGCAGGCGGGGAGGAGGAAAAGGGCAATTGCCAAGATCCAAACGGGCGCGGCCCAGGAGGGGCTGGCCTTGTGCCGGCCCGGACAAGGGCCTTGCGCGGCGGCCTTCGAAGGCCGGGGCGGGCACGAGGCCCGCCCTGCCTCTTCGCGCCCGTTCGAAAGGGGCGCGGCCCGCCGTGGCCGGTTGGCGCGGCGGCCTTCGAAGGCCGGGGCGGGCACGAGGCCCGCCCGTCCGCACGTGCCAATTGTAGGTAGAGTGTGGCGTTTCATTCCGGCCGCACAGGTTGGGGGTCGAGGGTGGTCAGGTCGCCGATTTTGACGGGCTGGCCGGTTTTGGCGCTGTTCCGGGCGGCGATGCCCAGGAGGATGGACATGGCCCCGTCCCGCACGCCCGCGGCCTGCCGGAAGGGATCGGGGGCGTCGGGGTTGACGAAGATACGGTCGCGCAGGCGGTTGTCTCCGCCGCCGTGGCCGCCTTCGGTGTTCGAGATGTGGATCAATTCCGTTCCGCTGAAATTGTCGGTGACGCGGATTTCATCGTAATCCTCGACGTCCCACGGTTGGCGTTCCTTGATCCATGCCTCGATGCGTCCTTGGGTGCCGTTGAAGGCAATACGGTAGCCCTCGTAGGGCGAGTAGGTGGTACAGGAGTAGCTGACGTAAACCCCGTTGGCGTATTTGATCTGCGCGGCCATCTTGTCGAAGATGTCGATTTCTTCACTCCACACGCAGCCGTCGCGGAGGTAGCCGTCGTGGTGTTCATGGTCCACATACAGCTCCGTCAGCCGTCTGCTTTGGGTGATGTCCCAGAAAAAATCGCATTTATCCTGATGCGGGCAGCCCCGGCAGTTGGTGTGCCGGAAGGGGTTGTTGTGGCCGTAGTGTTCCAGCGCCCCGTAGGCGAAGACCTCTTCCGGCTCCGATTCCAGCCACCAGTTGAGCAGGTCGAAGTGGTGCGTGGATTTGTGGACGTACAGTCCGCCGCTGAAACGTTCCTTACCGTGCCACCGACGGAAGTAGGCCGCGCCGTGGTAGACGTCCAGGTACCAGTGAAAATCGACCGACGTGACCGTCCCGATCCGGTTGTTCATCAGCATCTCTTTGATGCGCTGCCGGTGCGGAGAATACCGGTAGTTGAACGTGACGATCACATCCTGCCCGGTTTGGGCCTGGGCATCCAGGATGGCCTGGCAGGTGGCCTCGTCCGTGGTCATCGGCTTTTCGGTGATGATGGTGCACCCCAGTTCCATCCCGCGTACGATGTAGGTGTGATGGGTGCTGTCTACGGAGGTCACGATGAGCATTTCCGGTTTCGTTTCGGCCATCATCTGCTCGAAGTCGGTAAACGTCGGGCAATCGGCTTGGATGCGGGCTTTGGCATACGCCAGCCGCCCCGGGTTGGGGTCGCAGAGTCCGACGAATTCAACAAAGTCGGCATACCGGCTCGTCAGGTCCCGCCCCCACATGCCGATGGCCCGGATGCCGGTGCCGACGAGGGCCACGCGGTAGGGGGCACGGCGTGGGGGAGGCAGAGGGTCTTGTTCAGGGGTTTCGGTAGGCCGGGTACCGGCGGGAAGGCCGTGCCCGAAAAAGAGGCCGGCGGCGAGGGTGCTGCTCCCGGCCTTGACAAATGCGCGGCGGGTAACGGGGCGGGGTGTTCCGGCAGGGGATGTTTCGTCGGACATGAGCGCTGTGGTGTGGGCGGATTGGTCAGGATTAGTGCTGCAAATATCATGGCCTTCACACTTATATCCAAAACTAAACCCCGGCTATTCTCGTAAATATCGTTATGAAACCCATTCCTTTCAAACTCCCGGATATGGGCTTGCGCGAAATAACCGGCGAGGTCTCCGTCGAAGACGGCTATCTGATCATCAAGGTGCAGGACGCCTTGCTCGGTATACTCGACTCGGACAAGGACATCATCAAGATTGAGCCGGCAGCCCTGGATGCCATCTACGTCAAGCCGGGCATCTTTAAGGATAAACTAGTCGTCGCTCCCCGGAAAATGGAATTACTGAACCTGATGCCGGGTGAACATCAGGGGGCTGTCGAACTCCACATCTGGAAGACCTACCGCCCCGAAGTCCAACGCCTCGTCGACGCATTCGAAGCGCTTGCCTAATCGATTGGCCGGTGCATCGGATATAGGAGTCAGGTAGATTCGTCAACAAGATGTAAGGCCATCCTTCGCAAGGTTGGATGCACGTATAGTCCTGCGTTAATCACTTCATCAATAACAGGCTGAACTTGCTCAATGAGCAGTTTAACCCGGCCAATCTTGCATAGCACGATAAGGGGAGATGCGTTTGTCACCCATCGTCTAATCACGCTTAAACTCCTCTTCCAATTCTTGAGGACTTACCTGAAAGGGTGAGACTTCAAATTGTCCTAGTGCGTCAAGGAAAGCCTGCCGACTCATTCCGGCCAACTCTGCAGCCTTTGATTGTGAAATCCGACCGATTTCATACCATTTGACAGCTGCAGCCAGCCGCAACTCGCGCGTGAAATCTTCGGGGGATGTACGGAGAATAGAAAACACGCTGTCTGGAAGGTCAAGGGTAACAGTCGTCGACATAGGACTTCATGTAAATGCGGAAAAGCCTGGTACCTGACCAATAACGTCAGGATCAGCAAGGAAGTTGCTGATGTCTACGGTGCTGGCCTAATGTTGAAGTGAGGAGGGCATGAGAGATGAAAGCAATTCCCAACAATTTCTATCCCACGCGTCCCATAAGGTTCTCCATGCGTTGCCTTTCGTGTGCGCCTTCGGTAGATTGCCCCTGGCATCTCTGAATGGTTTGACAAAACGAAAGGCACAGGTATGGGCACAGATACACTACACGGCCATGCGCATGAACTGGCCGCCCTGGTCGGGTATCAGGCCGGCGCCATCGTCAGTAAAATCTTGCTGAAGCAGCCGAAGGGTTCGGTTACGCTTTTTGCATTCGATCAGGGGCAGGAGTTGAGCGAGCACACGGTCCCACACGATGCCCTGGTCTATATCCTTGACGGCGAAGCCGAGCTCACCATTTCCGGTACCCCCCATCATCTAAACACCGGCCATGCGCTCATCCTGCCGGGCCACCAACCGCATGCGGTACGCGCCTCCCGGCGGTTCAAGATGATGCTCACCATGCTCCGGCCCTGAGGATCAATCATGAAAAAGTTACTTGTTTCGGCCTTGCTCTTCCTGGTGTGTTACCCCGGGCAGGGCGTGGCGCAAACCGCCGATCCGTCCACCCATCACTTTGAAATCTCTTTCCCGGTCTCGGCGCATACGGGTCCTCTGACCGGCCGCATGTTTCTGGCCTTTACCCCGGACGATGGTTCCGAACCCCGTTTGCAGGTAGGTCGGTACGGCGTACCGTTTTTCGGGGTCGATTTTGAGGATTTGCAACCCGGCGAACCGGTTGTGATCGACGGCGGTACCCTCGGGTATCCGGTCGAACACCTGACTGCCTTGCCCGCGGGCACCTATAGCGTGCAGGCCGTGTTGAGCATCTATACCCGCTTCGACCGGTCCGACGGGCACACGGTCTGGATGCACATGGACCAATGGGAGGGGCAGGATTGGCGGCGGTCTCCGGGCAACCTGGTCAGCCCGGTGCAGCGCATCACCTTCGATCCGGCCGGGATGGCACCGGTGCGTCTGGAAACCTCGATGGTGCTTCCCGAAATTGAGGTCCCGCCGGACACCCGCTTCGTCAAGCGCATCAAGATCAAGAGTGAAAAGCTGACGGCTTTCTGGGGCCGGCCTATCTACCTGGGGGCCACCATTCTGCTGCCGTACGGCTATGACGAACACCCCGAGGTACGGTACCCGACGGTGTATCAGCAGGGGCATTTCTCGCTGCGGCCCCCGTTCCGGTTTGCCGAAGGGAATGCCTTTCACCGGGCCTGGGTATCGGCTGATTTTCCCCGGTTCATAGCCGTTACCATTCAGCACCCGACGCCCTATTTCGATGATTCCTATGCGGTCAATTCGGTCAACAACGGGCCGTACGGGGACGCCATTCATGAAGAACTGATCCCGGAAATCGAACGGCAGTTTCGGGCCATTCCCGAACCCTGGGCACGCGTGCTGACCGGCGGTTCCACCGGGGGGTGGGAAGCCTTCGCACTCCAGGTGTTTTATCCCGATTTCTACGGTGGGGCCTGGGCGTTCGCCCCCGATCCGCTGGATTTCAGGAATGTGGAGGGCATCAACATTTACGAGGATGAGAACGCCTTCTACAAACAGTACACATGGTACCAGGCACCGATCACCAACACCCGGGATCACCGGACGGGTGCCGTGCGCCTGACCTCCGAACAGCGCAACCGGATGGAACTGGTCAACGGCACCAGAGGCCGCTCCGGCGAACAACTCGACATCTGGAGTGCCGTGTTCGGTCCGCTGGGGGAGGATGGGTATTTCAAACCCCTTTTCGATAAGCGTACCGGTGCAATCGACCCGGAAGTGGCCGCGTACTGGAAGGAAAACTACGACCTGCGCCACATCCTGGAACGCGATTGGGCCACGCTCGGCCCGAGGCTCGTCGGCAAGCTGCACGTGATCGTCGGGCACATGGACAATTTCAACCTGAACTGGGGGGTCTATTACATGGAAGACTTCCTGGAATCCACCACGAACCCGTACTACGGCGGGTCCTTTACCTACGGCAAACGGGGTGGCCACGGCTGGCGGCCTTACCCTTCGGATGAACTGCTGCGCATCATGGCTGCGCACATCACCCGAAACGCCCCGTCCGGCACGGATACCCAGGCCTGGAAATACTGAGGCCGGTGCGTCGTTTTGCCGAAATAAAAAAGTCGTTCCCTGTCTGCGTTGATGACTGCGCCAGTTAAGGTTTGACGTTCAGCTTCTTACGAAGAGATCGAAGTACTCGCGGTAAAGGAAGCGGCGGTTGCGTTTAAAGCCGGTGGTCTCTTCCAGGATGCCGAGTCGCACGAAGTCGCGGATGAGGCTCATCGCCGTCTGGTGCGTGACTTCCAGATGCGTGGCCACCTCGTTGGCAGTAACGTAGGGCTGTCGGTACAGCAGCGTCAAAAGAACGCGGCCTTTGCCGGCCTTCTGGCCCAGGCTGAGCATCTGCTGCTCGGTGCGGCGTCTCAAGGCGAGAATGGCCTGGAACGTATCGCGGCCCGTGCGGGCGGTCTCGCGCACTGCGACCAGGAAGAAGCGCAGCCACTGGCCCATATTGCTTGTGGCCCGCACGGTGGTGAGCGCGGCGTAGTAGGCGGCCTTGTGTTTCTCGATGTGGCTTGACAGGTAGAGCGACGGCTTTTTCAGTAGCCCGTGGCTGATCAGGTAGAGCGGGATGAGCAACCGCCCGATGCGCCCGTTGCCGTCAAGAAACGGGTGGATCGTCTCGAACTGATAATGGCTGATGGCAATTCGGACGAGGTGAGGTACATTGATAGCCTCGTTGTGCCAGAACTTCTCCAGGTCGCCCATCAGCTTCGGCACCTCACGATGCGGTGGAGGGATGAAGACGGCATCTTGCAGGCTGGTTCCGCCGATCCAGTTCTGGCTTGCACGCCACGCGCCTGGCAGTTTGTGCTGACCGCGCACGCCTTGCATGAGTGTGCGATGGGTGTCTTTGAGCAGGCGGTTGGAGAGCGGGAGATGCACCAGCGCATCGATGGCCTCGTTCATGGCCTGGATGTAGTTCTGCACCTCCTGCCAGTCGTCGCGTCGCTTGGGGGCGATCTCTTCTCTAGGGCGCAGCGCCTCGTCCATCTGGGTCTGCGTGCCTTCGATGCGGCTGGATTCGCTGGCCTCCTTGACGACGTGAAGGCGGATGAACAGATCTACGTCGGGAACGATGAGGGAAAAGGCGTTGAGTTCGCCAAGCGCCTGGGTGGCTTCCTCTAGTAGTGTGTTGATGCGCGGGTCGTCCCACGTCCAGGTTTGGTTGACGGGTGAAGGGATGAACGCCTCGTATTGGTACTGCTTGGTGTACGTCCCGGCAATGTAGTCGTTGAGGTGCATCCGGAGGGTGAAAGAGGGTGGGTTACTTTATACATGGATCGTTTAATGTAAAAAAAAACCAGATAATTTACATAAGAAACGGTATGAAAAGAGAAAGCCTGCAAGTGGCGTTCGATCAAAGTCTGTAGCGACTTTTCAACGGTCATGCTCGGGCCATCAGAGCAGGTTACCGGATAGGCTCTAAATCAGGGCAGCGTTTTGGCGCGTTGCGTGAGGATGTCCAGCAAGGCCGGCGCAAAAGGGGCATACCGGCCCCGGGCATCGCGCCGATGCAGGCGGTCCATGCGGGCCTCGACGTCGGCGCGCGACAGGCGGCCTCGGGTCGTTAGCACCTCGGCCAAATGGTCCAGTTCTACCCCGATGGCCCCGGCACGCCGACGGCGGAGGACGCGGCCGTCCAGGTTAAGCCGTTCCAGCGTAGTGTGCGCGGCTGCCGGACGAGGGGCGGCTGGACTGACCCGGATTTGACCGACAGTCGTATACGTGAAGGCTTCCTCGCAGTCCGGCACCCGAGGATCAATAAATTGGGCTGGCGCATACCATTGGCCTTTGGCATGCCCGCAATGGAGCCATTCGGGAGGGCGGGAAGCTTCTTCATCTGCACCCGGCTCCGGTTCTCCTGGGCAGGGGTACCTCTGCGGCATTATCAGAGAGCGCATTGAGGCCATTCAAGCGTTCTATGTCGGGGAACAGTAGGGGTTCTTCAGCTCAGGCTGTACTCAACTGGGAAGCCGGTGATTGCCTGCGGGTGGTTGCCGGTTTGCTGCTTTAATTAGATTGGATATATTTCCCATCTCACCCTTCGGGGGTTATTTCTCACAATGGTGCAGGCAAAGGTATGTTACTTTGTTGAAGCTTAAAATTCCCTAGGTTAACCTTCAAGCCAAAACGAAGAACGTTGAGCCTGCGCTGAAACCTCATATTATAGTAATCTTCCCCGCTGTAGTAATTTACGAATACTTGGAAATCATCAAGTCCGAAAATATTAGCGAGCCACGTATAGGATAGATCGAGTTGACTAGAGAGTTTGCCAGGGTGTTCTACCCCCAAAGGGAGTCGCCAGGATGCTTCTATTCGTTGAGTGATGTTGCTAAAGATCCACAGTGTTTCAGGCGCCATTTCTGTAGATAAAAAAGGGAAAGGGGATACTGGTCTTATCAAGTTGAAAAGCGGTGTGCACCCGCCAAAAACTGTACAACCCCTCAAGACCAGGCTCTCGGTTTATCGGTAACCATTTAACCTTGTTGTTGTCCTCTTTATCTTTCCAAAAGATATACAGAGGAACTTCCAGCTCAGCTTTCCACCATTCAAGCTTCTTTATCCCCCAGATGTACCCTTCGCCGCCTTTGCTTGAGTTTCGGTATCGAAAGCGACCAAACTTCAAGAAATTATTCGAAAAACTACCTGAGTTTAGGTTTAGCGAGTCTCCTTGAATAAAATCTCCAGTCTGACCATTTGAATGATGACTAAGTAGAACTGATAGAATTCGCTGTTTCTCATCATTGTAATGACGATAACGAATGCGGGGCATATAGCTTGGGGCTCTTACGGGAGCTGAATTCCCTTGAAATAGCCTTAATACAATTTGGGGCGCGATTGCTAGTTCTTGCCCGTTGTCTGGCGGAATTACGAACACCCAAGGTACCAACCTACCTTCAAGCCAAAGTTTGTCAATTGAACCAATCCCCCCAAGTGCCGTGATAAAGCTCAAGTCTGAAGTTTTCTGAGAAACAAGCCTGTTAAAATATGTTGTATCTGCCCCGGTTTGAGCCCTGGCAGGCGAGAAGAGCAGAAATGCTCCGGTCAAAAAAGTGATATACTTGAAGTAAAACATAGGGAAATGGGGAGGCAGGGACCGATAACTGAATTAGCGCCCCAAAATTCCTTGAAAAGAAATTGGGATTGCCAAGGTAATTGATATTGCATCAGCCCCCTCAATGCCTAACATCGACTCCCCCGATTCTCCTGCGGGAAGAAGAATAGGTTTCTTTTCAGCATCTTCCCATTGCATCCGTAGGTCTGCTCGCAACGTCTTAAACCTTGTCGTACTGATGCCAACGAGCAACAGGGCATCGCGAACCAATCGCCAACCTACACCTAACGTTGCTCCGTTGATAGGGCCAGTATTTCCTTCTCCAGTAAACTGAATTGAACCATAGAAAGAGGTTGGCGCTAATACATTTAATGATCGAAGCATCCCTCCTAAAAAACCTCTCCGAGTAGACCTTAAATCAGCTCGTTCTCTCAGATTAATTACAACTCCCGTTGAAACACCTGGAAAGAAACCACTATCGCTTTCTAGAGCAATAAACTGTTGCGTTTGACCCATCGTATCTTGACGGGATACCAGTTTGAAGGTTTGTGTGTCCTCTTTGTTAAAAACGGCATTAAACCCCAGTCCGAACATAAGACGGATTCTATCCCTGGATTGAATCTGTTCGAGCACGGTTGTGCTCGCCTCGGCTAAAGCTAGACGGACATCCCTGGGGCTGTAAGACTCCTTTTCTGCTAAAGCTCCTATTGCAGCACTCTCGAATAGTTGCTGATGAGGCTGAAGACATGCAACGGCAGTTCCAATCAAGGATGCCTGTAGTAAATACAACCGTTGATCGTCTAGACTTTTTACTATTTGTTCTCGTCCCGGCTTTTTATTGCCCTTGAATAGCTTGGCTGTTAGCGAGTCAGCAACCAACCCCAGCGCAGCAAGTTCTTCGCTTTTACTGGTTGAGCACTGAGCGGTAGCCTGAGAAAAGGAGCCCAATAGAAGACCGCCAATTAGTAGCAAAGTAAAAGCGCGGCACAGAGAAAATTGAGGATTCATTTTCTTAATAATTTGAGGATTTGAAAAACGAGAGCGAGCAGATACCGTCATGGTAGGTCTGTGCAGTCAGTACATTCAATAGTGTAAATGTACTATTTTTGCATTGCAAATCAATATACTTTTTTGCACTGCAAATCAAAACATTTTGCTCCCACACCCCCGCACACGGCCCCAGCCGACGTTTCCGCTGGACCGGTTTGTTGACACTCACCGGGCTAAAGGCCCGATGATTCTTGCTTCAACGAACACCGCTGAATCCATCCGAGGATGTAGACAGACTAACATGTTCTCCACAAGCGTTTAGCCTTTCCGTCAGCCCGACGGCAAGGATATTCATAGCGGCATTTACATCCCTGTCATGGGTAGTGCCGCACCGCTCACAGGTCCAATTTCGGACGTTGAGCGGTAGTTCTTTGACTTGACCGCCGATTGTATATCGGCTTTTACAGTTATTGCACGTCGACACACCCCCGTGCGCGTGTGGAGGTTGTGTACCCGTCTGTATGCAAACCACCGGACGTGGACACACCCCCGTGCGCGTGTGGAGGTTGTTTTCCCCACGCGCACGGGGGTGTGGGGGTTTATGCTTCCACCGAAGCGGTGACCTTGCCGTTTTCCCCACGCGCACGGGGGTGTGTCGATTTCTTTCATCTCGTTCGCCGAGACCTGTCCGTTTTCCCCACGCGCACGGGGGTGTGTCGGCAACGCAATGGTGGGCTGTACGAAAACCAACGTTTTCCCCACGCGCACGGGGGTGTGGGATAGTGAGCACAAACCCAATAACCCCCATCTCAGTTTTCCCCACGCGCACGGGGGTGTGGGTATTTCGGCCTGCACGTCATCCATGATCAAGCGGTTTTCCCCACGCGCACGGGGGTGTGGGGCTCTGACCAACATTATTTAGATGCGCCCTCACGTTTTCCCCACGCGCACGGGGGTGTGGGGAACAACGTAATGGCTGGCATGGGGTTGATTACGTTTTCCCCACGCGCACGGGGGTGTGGGGAGCAGATGCACCTCTTGGGTATAGACCTGAGTGTTTTCCCCACGCGCACGGGGGTGTGGTGAGCAACCCCGGACAAAAACCATTCTTTCCGAAGTTTTCCCCACGCGCACGGGGGTGTGGTGTAATCACCCCTGAGAATGATTCCCACCTGCAAGTTTTCCCCACGCGCACGGGGGTGTGATGATGCCATGCGGGAGCCGCCTATTAGGTACAAAGTTTTCCCCACGCGCACGGGGGTGTGGTCGCGCATTACGCTGAAGCATTTTCCAATGTATTGTTTTCCCCACGCGCACGGGGGTGTGGTGAGTTCGCGGTCGCTCACCGCGCCCTGTCCTGCGTTTTCCCCACGCGCACGGGGGTGTGCAGCAGCGGGTCATCGAACACGGCGGCAAAGTCGCGTTTTCCCCACGCGCACGGGGGTGTGGTGGGAGGACTAAGCCTTGACCCACGCTGTAGTGTGTTTTCCCCACGCGCACGGGGGTGTGGGTCTTTAAGCCCTACTCGCACCACTGTAGAGCGACATCATATCTTATAGCTAAGGCGACACCCAGTTTTACGCACCTCACCGGGCATTTATGCGTTCTGTCTCCGATACACCAATCTATCGGAGGCAGACATGGCCAAGCTCAACGAGGATGCTCGTATGACCATCAAAACACTCGCCCACAAGGGCGTATCCAACCGCGAGATTGCCCGACTGATCGGTGTCACCGAGGGCGCGGTACGCTATCAACGTAAACGTATGCAAGCCAACCTAGTCGATGGCCGATCCCGTCAGACTTGTCGGGCAGTGGCTTTCGCTGAGGCCATTGAACACTGGCGGCAACACCGTGACGCGGTCAACCTGGCCGACCTGCACCAGTGGTTGGTTCGCGAACATGCCTATCCCGGCAGTCTGCGCTCCATCCAACGCTATTGGAAGAAGACCTATCCGGCCCCGAGAATCCGGGCGCGCCGGCGCATTGAGACTCCACCGGGTGCACAGAGCCAGGTCGATTGGGCCCATTTTCCTGGCATCATCCTGGGTGGTCAGCACCAGGATCTGCTTGCTTTCCGGATGGTGCTCAGCCACAGTCGATATCCGGCCGTGATCTGGTCGCACACGAAGGATCAACTGGCCTGGCACCACTGCCATAACGAAGCCTTTCGCCGACTCGGTGGCGTCACCGCGACCGTGCGCGTCGATAACGAGAAGACCGCTGTTGTCCGGGGAGCTGGCCCCTGGGGGGTGATCAATGCCGCCTATCGGCGCTATGCCCGTATGCTCTGCTTCCACGTCGGTGCCTGCCTGCCCCGACATCCACGGGCTAAAGGAAAAGTCGAGCGCAGCATCCGCACCCAACGCTTCGGTCAAGATCCGAGTGGGCGCGCCTGGGATGATCTTGAAGAGTTACAAGCTTTCAGTGACGAACGCGTGGAGGTAGAGAGTCAGCGACGGCGGTGTCCGGCTACGGGGGCTTCGGTCTTTGAGACGTGGCAAGTTGAACGAGCGTTGTTGACGCCGCTACCGGATCCGCTGTGGGAGCCGTTCGACCTGGTGGCCACACGCAGGGTCTCACACGACGCGTTGGTCTCGTTCGAGGGGCGACAATACAGCGTCCCGTTTGTCTTCGCTGGCCTGGAGGTCGAAGTGCGAGGCTGCTCTCAGACGGTGCAGGTGCTTCATCACATTGAGATCATCGCGATGCATCCGCGTCACACCGTTGAGCGGCTCGTGATCGATCCCCGACACTACGACGGGCTGTCGACGCCACGCGTGCAGGCTCCGATGCCGCTGGGCCGTATGGGCCGACGCATGCTGGAGTTGGCCAATGAGCCGGTGGCACGCCGTTCAATCGACTATTATCAGGCCCTGGCGGAGGTGGCACGATGAAGAGTAAGAAAACAACACCAACGCTTGAGGTCGATCACACCCGAGAACGATTGCTGGCGCTGGGACTGAGCTACGCCGCAGCGCACCTCGACACGCTGCTCTCGGCAGCCGTCAAGCAGGAGACGGCTCCGCATCTGTTCTTGGACCAATTGCTCAGACATGAAGTGGCCGGTCGCGAAGAACGCCGCATCGAACGCTCACTCCGGCTGTCGAATCTGCCGACAGGGCAGACAATCGCCAACTTCGATTTTGCCTTCCAACCCGCTGTCGAGCGCAGCCGCATCGAGACGCTGACCACCAGTGCCTGGGTACGCGGCACAGAGACGGTGCTTTTGCAGGGTCCGCCCGGAGTGGGTAAGACGCATCTGGCCATCGGCCTGGGTATCAAGGCAATCGAGCAGGGCTTCTCGGTGCAATTCTACCGCTTCGATGAACTGCTGATGCAACTCAGGCGTGATGCGCATCTGCCGCCGTCGAAGCTCAGACGCAAGAAGTACCTCTCGACGATGCTGCTCGTCATCGATGAGTTGGGCTTTGAGCCGATGGACCGGCAGGAGGCCAGCTTGTTCTTCCGGCTGGTCAGCTACCGTTACGGTCGGGGTGCAGTGATGATCACTACCAACAAGTCGGTGCGCGAATGGACGGAGTTGTTGGCTGGCGACGAGGTGCTGACCACCGCGATCTTGGACCGACTGCTCCACCATGCCCATGTGATCAACATCAAGGGCCGAAGCTACCGATTGCGGGAGCTGGAAGAGACACTGAGATTGAAAACGTAACCCCCTAAACAATCACTCACCGGCCACATAAATGACTTGGGAGTGCGTAAAAGAAGGTGTCGCCGTAATGCGTAAGAGTGGGTGTCGCTTGACAACCACCTGCCCTGGCGTTTTCCCCACGCGCACGGGGGTGTGGGCCAATCCTTTCGGCTCATCCGGTTGCCCCTTACGTTTTCCCCACGCGCACGGGGGTGTGGGTCTTTAAGCCCTACTCGCACCACCTGCCCTGGCGTTTTCCCCACGCGCACGGGGGTGTGGGGAAAGGCGATCATATCCAGAACGGCTTGCCTTCGTTTTCCCCACGCGCACGGGGGTGTGGGTTATCGTTCGACACATGCGGTCGGCTATGACACGTTTTCCCCACGCGCACGGGGGTGTGGGCCAGTGCTTGTTCGACTACATCTTTTTGCTTCACGTTTTCCCCACGCGCACGGGGGTGTGGGGAACACGATCAAGGCCACGAAGAAGATCGCCAGGTTTTCCCCACGCGCACGGGGGTGTGGGGGTTTATGCTTCCACCGAAGCGGTGACCTTGCCGTTTTCCCCACGCGCACGGGGGTGTGGGGCTACTTAGAGGACTGGGACCACAATCAATAACGTTTTCCCCACGCGCACGGGGGTGTGCCCATGACTCCAAAAGAAGCGGCTGAAATCAGCACGTTTTCCCCACGCGCACGGGGGTGTGGGTGATTAAGGCGTGGCGGGAGATGGCACGAGCCCGTTTTCCCCACGCGCACGGGGGTGTGTTACCATAAAGGGGATTGCCTATGGTGAGCGCCCCGTTTTCCCCACGCGCACGGGGGTGTGGGCCCGCGACCGTATCAACCGGATGGTCAAAAAACGTTTTCCCCACGCGCACGGGGGTGTGACCAGCAGGTATCTCGCCGTATACTCCGGTCTAACGTTTTCCCCACGCGCACGGGGGTGTGTCGTTAGAATAGCAATGAACCAGAGCCGGTATCATTGATTATTCTTTTTGATGAAGGCATTGATTTGCCGATCCGCGCCAATCTCTGTCTGCAAGGTCGATCCTGAAGGAAGAGATACCTCAGTGCTGTTGGGCAGGATAAACGGAATGGGAAATGGAAAGTCGCTTATTTGTTCGCTGATGGCCTGTAATAGGGGTTTGTTGTCCCGGCACTCGGGAAATTCATTTTTGCCGAACCACTTTGTATTGAGGAGAATTCTTAGCTTACCATGATACCTCGCGACGGCAAAAATACCGCGCTCTCTTGAATAGACAATCCGATCTTCCACACCATTTTCATAACCCACCCAGAGTTCTGTTATTCTATCAGGCTTTCCGCTTACCCCAACGGGCCAGGTTTTTCCGCGTTCAATTAAAAACATCTTATTTTCAAAAACAGTGCTGTCCTCGAAATAGTCAAGCGCGGTGAGGCTGTCCAGCAGAGGGAAGGGGTCGGCTTCTCCCGATGCTTTCCGGATCCAGATGTCTTCGCGTAAGACGCCCTCAACTGTATCCGTGATTGGCTCATGGTACCGCTCGGCATGGTCATGGGCCAGCCAGGTGAGATACCGGGTTTGGTCTTTTGGTTGTTCTGGTCGGAGGGCCAGGCCAAAAACGGAGGCCGACAAAATGAGCGAGATGGTCAAAGGGACCACTGGGGTGGGGTCAGATTTCATACGACGAGGCCTCAAATCACGATGTTATCAAGAGTTGATATACATTATAAAAACAGATTTGGAGGCATAACTATCAAGTGGCTACTATAACTAACAATTTTTGGCGGAAAAATCAAGGGGAATAAGGCGTTGGGTACCTGAATGAAGCCATTATTGGGGGTAAATCGACCAGTCTCGCATACTTCCCTCGACTACGTTTTGACAAAATCGTCTAGAGAAAACGTATCCCCTCAGTCGACCGGCCTGTAGGCACACGGAGACCGCCGGCTCTACGCTGTTGGGTATGTTTTCCGGCGGACCATATCGACTCAAATAGACCCAGTAATTTGTTTCGTCCCAACTGCCATAGGGGCGCATTTCGAAGAGCGTCTTGTTGTGCCTGTTTCTGGCCGCACGGTAGAGCATGTCTTCAAGCATGTCCTGGGTGACTTCGTCGCGATTAAAGGGATAGGGTATGCTTTCCGACTCGAAAAGTTGTCTGTTTCTTATGAAAGCCAGTTCGTACATGGCCCCGTGGTAGGCTACCTCATGAAACCATGTGTCAACATCAATTGCTACGTGTCTGATGTCACGGGACCTCTCTTCCTTCTGATCGAACGTTAGCACGATTCGGAGCTTGTCCAGATCTCTTTTGGTAAAGATGGTCCCTAGTCCTCTCCGGCGAGGTCTTCCTCCTCCGTTGCTGGATACCGGAATAGTCCCAAGCACTGTAAAGCATGGCTCTAGTTCCTGGCCCGGAGTTTTGTCCCAGTAACACGCGGTATGTCCAGTAACGGAGTGCTCGGGATAGGCATTTAGGTGAGGATGTTCACTCAGATTTTCGACCTGAAAAGAAATATTGATGCCGATCTGGTGGAACACACCGGCCTCGCGAACCCTGATGTTGAGCTCTTCGAGAACCAGACCGCGTAACTTGAAGTCGGCTTCTGCATGAGCACGTATATAGGCCTCACCCTCAGCGCTCATGGCGAAATACTCAAAGGACCGAACGGCATCATAGTACAACAGGGTAGAGTCCTGGTCAATCTGATAGAGTTGGGAAACGTCTATAGAACCCATTGCCGGAGAACAGACAAAAAGAATTGGTAATAGAAGTAAGGATTTCTGCACTTCTTAGTCGGTGGGGACCGAGGAATCGATCGGTGGTGAATGTATTGTTATGATACGTTGTTCTCAGAATTCTAACAAAAAGAAAATTAGACTATCTCTTTTTTGAAGCCATACAAGTCAGCGGTAAGTATCGTGAAGGATTCATGAGGATATATAGTGAACCAGTAGCCGACAACGGCAGCCGTCGACATCATCACTCCGGCATGGGCAACAGCCTGGGCATCTCTCCAGTCTCATACGCCTGCGCAATCTGTGGCCTGGTTTCTTCGTAGACGGTGCGGCCATTGGGCATTACGATGTGGGCAAGAAACTCCTCATCAAACGTCGTGATGCCACTCTCTACGGCCTCCAACTTTGCTTTGACCACCAGGGCCAATGCTCGCCATCGCTGCCTTGTGGCCTGTTCGTACGCTTTCTCAGCGGCCTTCGGGTCCGGCATGGGGATGACGATCTTGACCTGACGAAAACCGGCAGGCGTATCCGTCCGGAATTGGATCATGGCCTTGGCCGGCACGTGGTTTCTCTCATTGTCGCCAGGATGGCCGTCGTCCCATCCGTACATGAAACCACTGGTACCATACCGGCGCAGCGTCCGTTCAATCTCGTCTCTGGATTTCGAGGCCGAGACTTCTGTTTTGTTGGCGTAGGTTCCCATGTTACATTTCTATTGATTAGCAGCCCACTTCATCAACGTCCCCACCTCGGCCGACGTCTGACTGGCGAGAGCGAGCTTCGGATTCTTCAGCTGATACTCCCCTCCCCCATTCTGGAATAGCATCCAGCCCTGTTTGTAGAGCGGCAGCGCCGATCCGTCATGGAGGTATATTCAAATGTTGTGGACGGGCACGAAAAAGGCGTATCCTGATTGTTGACAACAACAACCGCCTGTTGGCAACGCTACATTGCCAAGGGCACAACCAGGACACGCCATGAATCGGCAACAAGCTAAAGTGCGCGATCTTCAATTACAAAGCCCACTTGATCAAATCGTGCGACAAGGCGCGCAACGTATGCTCCAGGCCGCACTCGAAGCCGAAGTCGCCGCCTACATTGAACAATTTGCCCACATGCACGATGAAAACGGACACCGACGCGTCGTGCGCAACGGCCACCAACCTGCTCGGCGCATCCTCACCCCGGCCGGTGCGCTCTGCATCAAAAAGCCCCGTATCGATGACCAGCGACCGGGACACCACTTCATCAGTTCACTCTTGCCACGTTACATGCGGCGCAGCCCATCGCTTGACGCGCTCATTCCGGCGCTCTACCTCAAGGGCGTCTCAACGGGTGACTTCACCGAGGCCCTCAAGGCCCTGTTGGGGCCAAACGCGCCGGGGCTGAGTCCGGCCAACATCGTGCGGCTCAAACAAGGCTGGCAAGACGAATACGAAGCGTGGCAGCAACGCGACCTCTCGGGCAAGCAGTATGTCTATTTCTGGGCCGACGGCATCTATTTCAATGTTCGCTTGAGTAAGGATCGTCCCTGTATGCTGGTCTTGATGGGAGCCACGGCGGAGGGGAAAAAGGAGTTGATCGGACTGCTCGACGGGGAGCGCGAGAGCAAGCTGTCGTGGAAGGCCCTGCTGCTTGAACTCAAGCGGCGCGGATTAAATCAGGCTCCACGGTTGGCTACGGCTGATGGCGGTCTGGGTTTCTGGCTGGCCTTGGAAGAAGTCTACCCCGAGACAGGGCAGCAACGGTGTTGGGTACACAAGATCGCCAACGTGCTGGACAAGCTCCCCAAATCACTCCATGCAACGGCCAAGTCGAAGCTGCACCAGATGTACCAGGCTCCAAGTCGCCAGGAGGCCCTCAAAACGCTGGGTGAATTCGAGTCGCTTTTCTCGGCCAAATACCCCAAAGCGGTTCAGTGTTTGCTCAAAGACCGCTCGGTGCTGTTCACCTTTTACGATTTTCCAGCAGCCCACTGGCAGCATCTACGCACGACTAACCTAGCGCTGTGTACCAGCGCAGTTGAGTCGACGTTTGCCACGGTGCGTCACCGCACCCGTCAGACGAAAGGCTGTGGCTCACGAGCGGCCACGCTGATGATGGTCTACATGGCGGATGTTCAATCCGCTCTGAGCCGGGAAGCAGAGAAGCGCTGGCGGCGCCTCAACGGCCATCGGTTAATCCCCAAAGTACTCGTCGGTGTACGGTATGAGGATGGGGAAGAAACAGCAAGAGCTGCTTGAATGGCGATGCGCTATCGCCACATGCCATCAGGAAACCCTTCCCATCCACAACATTTGGAAATATCTCTCCGTCATGTGATGCCACCTTAGATACAGTATGCCTAGAGAGATCGAATTGCCCAATAAATAGAGTTGTGTGTGCTCAATTGTGTGCTTCTAATCTGGGTTTCTCTGGTTTTCTATGGTTACGTAACCCAAGTTGTGTGCTATAGGAGTCCGTCAAAGCTGTAGGCCAGAACCAACAAAAACACCTTTAACTCAAAACCACGCGCCGTCACCGCATGAATCGACTTCGGCAACAGCCGTTCAAAGGAACTGAAACTCGTCTCAACGCGCTTGCGATAATACGACTGCAAATACTCGACAAACGCAGAAGCTTTCGCTTTGAATTGCTCTTGCGAATCGGCAATAAATTGATGCCTTCAACTTCGTTAAGTAAATCCTCTGTCTCATACTCATTGTAAGCCTTGTCGCCATAGACGGTGCTGCCTCGTTCAAGGTTAAAATGAAAGTTCTTCAACTCGGCTGTATCACTGGCACTGACAGGGGTAAGAAACACCTCAACCGGCCTGCCGGATTGATTGACCATCATATGCACTTTGAGTCCATAGAAATAGCGCTTCTTGCTCGAAGAGTAACCCCTAAAGGCCTCATTTTGATAGATTTTGCATCTCGGAATGCGAATGTTGTCGCAGACCGATACCGGGCAGCTATCGAGTACAAAGATGGTTTCATCTTCTGTCTGTTTCCAGACCTGGGCCAGGCGTTCGAACAAGACTTCAAGTATGCCCGTGAGCCGATGCAGCCGTCGGTTGAATTGCCCGGGACTGAGACGTTGTTTGATGTAGCCGTATTCGAGCATGAAGGCATGGGCCGTTTCGAAGTTAGCCTTGAAGAATCGGGCTGCGACGATGGCGATGGTGAGCACTTCGGCATTCGAGAGTTTGCAGTGCTTCTCTTCGCGATGATTTTGGCATCGGAGCCAATCGTCGGTGAGGCAGTATATGGTAGTAATTTGGATGTCCATTGGCTTTGGCTGTTGAGGGGTTAATGGATCTCAACAACATCGTTGATGGACATCTTTTTTGCCACATAAAGTTATACCTCACAACTTGGGTTACGTAAGACGTGATGCTTGGCATAAACCACAAAAAACCGGACATATAAGGACATGTCCGGTTTTCTATGGTTACGTAAGAAGCTCCCCGGGTAGGACTCGAACCTACAACCCTGCGGTTACGCTTTATCCCATGCTTTCACACAGGGGCGGACTATCTCATCAACTCAGGCATGAGTTGTCGGGCGCTGGTGAGGTATTATCGGATCGGCGTCCTCAACCTCTAGTCTCTGCACGTTCCTACCTACGTGACCCCATTTTAGGGGCCTGCCGGTTCGGTAGGCTTCGCTCAGGGTTACCGTGTTGCCGTGTAGGCAAGGTAGGGTTCCCTGAATTCACCCGATTGTTCGACCACAGTCGCCTGTGGAAGCTGCAACAAATTACAGCCGCATGCTCTACCATTGAGCTACCGAGGAATCAATAAGGGCGGCAAAAATAGGGGAGATCATGGTCAATTGTCAATGGTCGATTGTCAATTTTCAATATACTTGGTCCGTAGTCCTTTGTCCGTGGTCCGTTGTTGGACGCTCCCTAAAAAAACGCTCATTCCCCTGGCCACACGTTATTGCTGCGGTTTACATCCGGCAACACCCCTTCCGGATCAATCTCAACCCGTTCGGCCGATCCTGGTTCAAAAGTCAGTGTTACGGCGCGTTCTCCGCTGAGCCAGGTTGAGACGGGGATGGTTTGTTCCACGGTGCGGCCGTCCGTGTAGGTGACGCGGACGGAGGTGGGCATCGGCGTGAGGCCCCGGTCTTCGATGGTTACGTTGAGGGTTTCCAGGTTACGGTCGATATCTGCCACGGCGTGGTCTAGGGTCCAGGTTTCGAAAAACAAGGGGGTCCAGAACCAGTCGAGGTCTTCGCCGAGGACATCCTCGAAGGTATTGAACAGGTCGTAGGGTTGCGGATGTTTGAACCTCCAACGTTGGGCATACGTGCGGTAGGCCTCCATAAACCGTTCCTCGCCAAAGAGGCCACGCAGGGCATGCAGGGCCACGCTCGGCTTGTTGTAGAGCGCAATGCTTCGGGCCGGGGAGTCAAGGGGAAACTGATCGCTGTGGCGCATGATTTCATGCTCAACCTGGCTTCCGGCAATGCGGTAATAGCCTTGCCGACGGGTATCCCATACCGCATCGTCGTCATAGCGGGCCTGGCTGCCCAGGTTTGTGTTGAATGAGGTCAGTCCTTCATCCATCCATCCGTAGGATTTTTCGTCTGAGGCCACCACCATCGGAAACCACATGTGTGCGATTTCATGGTAGGAGACCCCGAAGAGCCGCCTGCCTTCCCGGGGGCCGGAAATGAACGTCATCATGGGATACTCCATGCCGCCGCTGCGCAAGCCCTCCACCAGGGTCATGTGTGGATACGGATACGGGAAGAACGTCTCGGAAAGGTGGGCGATTGAAAACTGGCCCACTTCGGCGGCCTCGGCCCAGCCGTCAAATTCGGGGCGGTAGAAGGCATGGATCAGGGCCGTGTCTGAGGTGCCGTCTCCATCGCGGTCGCCGACGTTGGTGGAGGTGGCATCCCACAGGTATTGATCCGAGGTGCCCCACACAAAATCCCGCACCTGTTCGGCTTTGAATTGCCACGTGAGCATACCGGAATCACTGTCGGCGGTAGAGCGGCCTGGTTGCCGGTCATCGGTCTCAACCACGCGGATGGTCTCTTTGGTTTGGGCGGCCTGGGCCAGGCGTTCCCGGGTTTGGAGGCTCAAAACGGCTTCCGGGTTTTGGAGGGTGCCGGTGGCGGCTACAAGCCAGCCTTCGGGGAGGGTGAGCGAGACCTCATAGTCGGCGAAGCTCATGTAGAACTCGCCGTTGCCCATGTAGGGATCGGCGTGCCAGCCGGTGAGGTCGTCATACATGGCTACCTGGGGATACCAGTACGCGGCATAGAAGATTTCGCCGTCTTGTCCGTTGCGGAAACTGCGGATCGGCATTTGGTAGTGCCAGCCAAGATGCAGATCGACCGAGGCACCGGAGGCCAGGGGTTCACCTGGATTGATATAGAGGAGCGTACCGTTGAGGAAATACCCAGGGGATTGCCGGAATGTGCGGGGGTTTTCAATGGCCGTCAGGGTTGAATCACCAAGGCGTACATTGAGCAGGTTGACGCCACCCGTGGTTTCGACGGGTCGGTTGCGCACGGCCCCTTCGGCATACACGTTTTGCCGGAGGTGCAGCACCAGTTCAGGGATGTTATTTGGGGAATGGTTGGTGTACTGGATGTGTACCTGTCCGTCTACCTGATTGGTTGCCGGATTGAAAGTGGCCGCAATGGTATAGGCGGCATGGTTCTGCCAGTACTTGGGGCCGGGTTCGCCCGTCAGGGTGCGGGTGCCTTGTGTGATGGCATGCTGGAAGGGGCCGGGTAAAAAGACCGGATAAGGAACCGGGCGCGGGGCTTGAGCGAAGGCCGACGAGAGGGTACAGAGTACGAGAAAGAGGCCGAGTCGAACGGAGGCAGGCATGAGATACATATTGGTGAAAAAGATGGAGGGCAAACGCAAAAGATTAAGTCAAGATCCGGCAAACAGTTGCACGGTGGGTCGGAATGCCCTAAATTTGCGGCCCTGTAAAAAACGCCGATTCAAAAGGCGTGAGCAGCCCAAGTGGCGGAATTGGTAGACGCGCATGATTCAGGGTCATGTGTCCGCAAGGACGTGGAGGTTCGAGTCCTCTCTTGGGCACGGTCATTTTAAGTACATTTTTAAGGGGTTTTTGACTGGAATTACGTTCCAAAGGGTGAAGTCAGCAGCGCCCGGCCAAAAAATTTTTCAACAACGCCAACTCCACCTCATTTCTGGCCCCAGAGCCGTTCGAGGTCAGCGATTTCGTATTGGCGTATCACCTCAGGGGCTGAGAAGATCTCGGCACCGCGTTCGAGGAAGTGCTGCTTCCATTTTGACAGCGTGACTGGATGGACGCCGAAGGCTCGGGCAGTCTCGGCATCGGCTCGGTTGTCCTTGATGGCTTCGAGCACGACTTGGAATTTGAACTTGGGGGTATAACGTTTGCTGTGTTTAGCCATGATACTCTCGTTGGTTTGTCGAGAAAATACCACTGGAAAACGTTAGCGTATCTTAGCGTTCAAACTGGTTCACATTTATGGGCACAGATCCGGTAAAGGCCAGTGAAGCAGCGTAGACATAGGCTGAAGTGCGTAATCCGTCTACGTAACATATATGTAATTTCTTAGCCTCTGACCGTCACTGATGTTTGAGTTGGACCATTGGGCCTACTTCTGGGTGGCCGTCACTGAGCTTGTTTCGATTGCCGAGAACATGTACCGTGAGGGAGGAGCGGCGTCCAAAGTGTGGGAGCGGGTGTATGAGGCCGTGGTTAATCGCTCTGATAAGTGGCTGCTATTGGAAATGTGTACCAAAATACTAACTGGATTCTTCAGGATTTACCGCTGGGCACGTATTATTGGTCTGTACAAGCAATCGATCATGGTTTTGCCGGTTCTGCTTTTGCTGAGAACATCAACTCTACCGTTGATGAGTCCTTCAGGGGTCCAGTTGGCGTAGCCGAGGGTGTAGCTGGTTTTGACGGCCCTTGCCCAGTTCCGTATGGGCATAGGTTTGATTCTATTCCTGCACGTTGTATTTTTGGATGTTCGCCACCGGAGAAGGCTCCGGTCCATCCCCGGTGACATCTCACCCATCAAACCCATCTCATCATGAATCTCAGCGCTCCAACCCAGGTCGTCTTCCTGATCTCGCTCGTTCTGGTCGTACTCGCCATCTTGTCTACCTTGGTGGCCATTCCCGTTATCTCAGGCAACGCCTTCTGGGTGGCCGTCATCGGCTACGCGATCCTGGCTATTGGCACTTTGTTTAAGGGAGCTTAGTAGTCAGTTCATTCCGACGTCTTGTTTGCACAAAATGTGACTCGGCCAGTCCATTCCCAAGCCGGTATCGCATCGGCTGCGAACCGCATAAGCGGTTGTGGGGATGGTGGGACTCGAACCCACAAGGCGCTTACGCGCCACAGGATTTTCTTCACACTTCGGCTTTCACCGCCTCCGGCCGATGTCGTATCGGCAAAGGAGTTTGTGCGCTGGACTATCCCTTCATCGTATCCCTTCGCTGATTTTGTGTCAGCATTTGGGACGTAGATGCCCACCGTCTAGTCTCTACACCTTCCCCGCACTTGAAGGCAGGGCTTGGCTCGGGATTGCCCTATGCCATCCGGCACATAGGTTTCCCCGAATTTGATGGGTTCTGCACCTTGCATTTCTGCAAGGGCACTCAATTTTTCATTAAGTCCGGCGTGTTTACCAGTTTCACCACATCCCCAACGGAATGGTCAATTATGGATTGACACGGGGCGTAAAACTAGGGCGGGCAGGGGGACGAGTCAAGCGGGAGGTGAATGCTTTTTTAAGGATTTGCAACCCAATTCGGCTGTGGACTGTTGAAGGAGGCCCGATTCTTGTGCCGAATGCCCTATGTCCAAACGTGCCGATACTCTCCAGGTTCTGCGTATCCTTGCTGCCGAAGCAGCAGAGCGAGCATATGTACCATATAGTGAGAAACCGGCTGCGGTGGCGCTGTTGCTCTCGGACGGCCAATGGATCCCCGGCGTACGCGTCGAAAATGCCTCCTTCCCGCTGGTCATCCCGGCCATGCTGAATGCTTACACCACGGCCATTGCCCTGCAACGGACGGATGTATGTGCCATTGCCGGGGCCATCGCGCCCGCCTTGCAGGCCGCATTCTGGCCGGAAGCCACCCTGTTGGCCGATGATGCCGCCGCCATTGGCACCGATCCACTCCCGGAAGTCAAAGGCCGGCTTTCACCGTTTCTGAAGGTCGCCGTGGATACCGTAGCCGACGGCATCGCGCTGGCCCGGCAGATCGCCGAGCGTGCCCATGTACCGGCCTCAGACTTCCCCGTCGGATGTATCCTGGAAACCACAGATGGCGATCTGATTCCGGGATGCAATGTGGAACATGCTCAGTGGCTGTTCGGCCTGTGCGCCGAACGCAATACCCTGGGCACCGCCGTCTCCTATGGCATCCAGCACCCGCACCGGTTGTACCTCACGTGCCTGAAAGACCCCAATGCCACCCCCTGCGGCGCATGCCGGCAAGTGCTGGTCGAACACAGTCCCAATCTCCGCCTCTGGATGGACCGGGGAAACCACACGCCGGAAGACACGTATCCTCCGGCGCTGTTACCGGGATATTTTGATGGGTTGTCGGTGGTGCGCTCGCGGAGGGCGGATTAGGGCCGCATCGCGGATTTAGCTTAGCGGCGCTCGCGGGTAGTTTGCTCGCAGGGTTACTTGCGTGGCCGCAAATGCGGTTTAAGTAATGGCTGCTCGCGGGTGGTCTGCTCGCAGGAAAGGGTGTTCGTCCGCAAATGCGGAAGATCAAGTCGGCTGCTCGCTGGTGGTTCGTTGTCCATTGTTGAGCGACATACCGAACCTTGAGTCTTTCAACCCCGACCTTAGCCGGTGGGCCGAAAAGAATGGAGCGCAGGCGAGCGAAAAAGAAAAAATTCCTGTTTGAGCCGCTTGCGGCGAGTTTGAATTTTTTCCGCACGCCGAAGCGTAATTCAGGCCCAGCGGGTCGAGTCTTGACTTTTGGTTCTTTTTGTCAAGAAAAAGAACAAGACCCCACGAGCCTCGTGAAAAATTGATTCAATCATAATACCTGCCCAATGACACCAGTATCACAGTTCTGCACACTTCTCTTCAGTATCCTCCTGTGCACCGGCCTTGTGGCCCAGTCCCAAACCTCCATTGATCCCCCGATCAAATACTGGATCTTCCTCAAAGACAAAACGGCCACCGCCAAAACCCCGCCCACGGTGGAACCCGGCTACCTCCACCCCCGTGCCGTGGAACGCCGTGCCAAACGCGGCCGCCCCGTCAACCCCATCCAGGATGCCCCGCTGGCCCCGGCCTACCTGGCCGCCCTTGAGGCCATGAACATCACGCCCATCATCCAAAGCCGATGGCTCAATGCCGTCAGTGCCTACCTCACCCCGGCACAATACCGTGTTGTATCCAATCTGCCCTTTGTGCGTGAACTCCGCCCTGTAGGTCGACGCGTGGTAGAAGCAACGCCAGCACCGTCCATGTCTGCTGCCGTGCCGCCGATGATGATCGACTATGGTCCCTCTCGTACCCAACTTGAAGTCATGAATGCCATCGAACCCCTCGAAGCCGGGTTCAACGGCACTGGCGTACGCATCGGCTTTCTGGATACAACCTTCGATTTTGACCATCCCGTGTTTGCGCAACTCGTCGATGAAGGGCGGCTCATTGAAGTCGTGGACCTGACCGGCCAAACGCCGCCGCAAACCAACACCCACGGCCACAGCGTGGCCTCTACCGCCGTCGGATTTTTCGAAGGGCAACTGGTCGGCCCCTGCTACGGGGGCGAGGTCCTGGCCGCCAGCACGGAATATGCGCCGACCGAAACCAACCAGGAAGAAGACGCCTTCGTGGCCGGTATGGAATACATGGAAAGCATGGGGGCCGATGTCGTGAACGTTTCTCTCGGATACAACATCTTCGACGCCGGCCAGCGCAGCTACACCTTTGCCGAGTTTGATGGGGATACCGCCATTACCACCCGCGCCGCCGATTGGGCGGCCCAACGGGGCATCGTTGTGGTCACCAGCGCCGGGAATGAAGGCAACGGCGCGTGGCAAAAAATCACCTCGCCCGCCGATGCCGATTCCGTTATCACCGTCGGTTCCGTCCGCGCCGACGGGAGCAAATCTGCCTTTAGCTCCTTCGGTCCCACCGCCGATGGCCGTATCAAGCCGGATGTGTCTGCGATGGGCTCCGGTGTGGTTCTGGCCCGGCCCAATGCCGCCTATGGGTCTGGTAATGGCACCTCCTTCTCCAGCCCTCTCACAGCCGGTGTGGTGTGCCAGATCCTGCAAGCCAACCCCGACCTCAACCCGATCCAGGTCCGCGACCTGCTCCGGGAAACGGCCAGCCAGGCCACGGCACCGGATACCCTCCTGGGTTGGGGCATCATTGATGCCGCCGCCGCCGTGCAATCCGCCGTCGTACTGGATCAAGAGCCCACCGAAACGCCGGAAGCCGCCGGGTTTACCCTCTCGGCCCCCTACCCGAACCCCACGGCACGGCAGGCTACCATCGCCTTCACCTCCGAACATCCCGGTGTATCCGTCCAGTTGCGGGTCTACGATGTACTGGGTCGCCAGGTGGCCGAAGTGTTCGATGGCCGCGCCCAAACGGCTCCTCAAACGTTCCCGCTCAACATGGAACCCTACCCGCCGGGCCTATACCTCGTCCGCCTCGAAACCCCAGGGGTTACTTTAACGCATAAGTTAATCCGAAGACATTAGACATTAGTGCGGAGTGCGCCTCAGGTTCTAATGTAGAGTCGCACTCCGCACCCCGCACTCCAAAAATGACCCTAACGTTCACCTATCACCCCCTCGTCATGCTCTGTTGCCTGTTGGCGGCAGCAGCGCTGACCTATTGGACGTACCGGCGGACGGTGCCGCAGGTCGCACGGGGGCGGTTGTACCTGTTGATGGGGTTGCGTTTTCTGGCGCTGTCGCTGGTGTTGCTGCTGCTGGCCGAGCCGGTGTTGCGGTGGCTCCAGCAGGAAACGAAACCGCCGGTGGTGGCCGTGCTGGTCGATGACAGCCAGAGCCTTGGGCTGGTGCACGATAGCCTCAACCTCGCCGAAACCGTTCGCCGCACCCTCCGTGAGATGCCCCTCAATGCCCTCAACGGCGAGGTGCGCTATTATACCTTTGGGCAAGATGTGGCAGCGGTCGAATCGCTGGATTCGCTTCGGTTTGACGGGGTACGGACCAACATCGCCGAAGCCCTGACCCGCATGGCCGATGAACTCCGTGACGATAATCTCAAAGGTGTGATCTTGGTCTCGGACGGCCAGTACAACACGGGCCGGAATCCCCTCTATGTGGCCGAACGGTTTCCGGTGCCGGTACATACGGTGGTCGTGGGAGACACCACGCAACAGCGCGATGTGCAGGTCCGGCGCGTGACAACCAACGAGGTCGCCTATGTGGATGCCGAACTGCCGGTACAGGTCGGTTTGCGGGCTGAAGGATATACAGGCGAACAGGCTACGGTGACCCTCTTTCAGGGAGGCGAACGGCTGATGTCCAGCGTCGTGACCCTCCTCGCCGGGGTGGCTGAATTGCCGGTGGATTTGTCGGTCATCCCCCGTGCCGAAGGGTTGCAGCGCTTTACCGTGACGGTCAACCGGTTCCCGGGGGAGGTCACCTACGAAAACAATGCTACGGCTTTCACCGTGCGGGTGCTCAAGCGCAAGCAACGCATCCTGGTCTTTGCCGGTGCCCCTACACCCGATTTGGCAGCCCTTCGGCAAACCTTGGCTGAGGACCCCGACATTGAAGTGACCACCTTCACGCAGCAGGCCGGTGGCCGGTTTTACGAGGGCACGCCCCCCAGCACCTTCGAAGATTTTGATGCGCTGGTGCTGGCCGGTTACCCCGGTGCGCGCTCGGATCCGGCCCTAGTGCGCCGCATCGCTACATCCGTCACCGAAAGCAAAAGCCCCTTGCTGTTCCTGATGGGGCGGCAGACCAACCTGAACCTTGTGCGGGATGCCTTCGCCGATGCCCTCCCTGCCACGCCACGCACCATCCGCAACGGCTTTATCGAAGCCGCCCTGGACGTGCAGGCCGGTGGCCAGGTGCACCCGATCTTGGACATGGAACAGGTGCCGGACCATGGGTGGCGTCGCCTGCCCCCGCTGACCTACAGCGAAAGTGCCTGGACTGCATCGCCGGATGCCCGGACGTTGGCAACCGTGCAAGTCCGTGGCATTGCACTGGATGATCCTTTGCTGATTGTACGTAGCCGGAGCCAGGTGCGTACCGCCGCCTTGCTGGGGGCTGGCATCTGGCGATGGAAAAATATGCCGGATGACCTGGACGACCTCCGGCCCTTCTGGCCGGATCTGTTTTCCAATCTGCTCCAATGGATTACCACCCGTGAAGATACCCGGCCGGTTCGGGTGCGGCCGGTTCGTGATCTGTTCGGCGGGGGAGAGCCGGTACAGTTCTCCGGGCAGGTCTATGATGAAAGCCTGAACCCGGTGGATGGCGCATCCGTGGCGGTGCAGGTGTCTACACCAGACGGCAACCAACTCGACTATCAGATGGAAGCCCTCGGCAACGGTCGGTATATCCTCAACGCCGGAGCCCTTCCAGAAGGGACCTATCAGTTCAGCGCCAGCGGTACACAGTCCGGCAACACCCTCGGCCAGGATGCCGGTAGCTTCGCCGTGGGAGCATTGACGCTGGAGTTTCGGGAAACCCGTGCCGATGCGGCCTTGATGCGCCAGATGGCACGCCGGTCGAACGGAATGTTTCTCACGGCCAATGCGGCCACCACACTGCCGGATCAACTCAATGCCACGGGGCAATTGACACCCACCATCGTGGCCCACCAACAGGAAACCGAGCTCTGGCGGCGCTACGCCTTCCTGATTGCCATCATTCTGCTCCTCTCCCTGGAATGGTTCCTGCGCAAACGCAGCGGTATGGTTTAGCGTGCGGAGTACAACTCCCTCCCTAAAACCTGAGTCGCACCCCGCACATCCCACCATTGACAATTCTGCCCGGCTCCGTATATTCCTCCCATTCATCCCTTAAATCACCATCTCTCCTCACGGCTTCGGCATTCCCTATGCACAAGACCACGCCTATCCCGTTTAACGGCTCGCCCAACCCGACGCTTGGGGTTGAGCTTGAATACCAAATCGTAGACCCGCGCACCCACAACCTGGCCTCTGGCTCGGTCGAAATCTTGGAACGGTTTACAGAAGATGACCCGGTCAAACAGGAGCTGACCCAGTCCACCGTGGAAGTCATCACGGGTATTTGCAATGATGTGGATCATGTGCGTGAGGACCTGACCGCCACGCTCACCCGCCTCTATGCTGCCGGAGACGATCTGGGGTACCTGTACTCCGCAGCCGGTACGCATCCGTTTGCGCAGTGGCGGGAGCAATCCATCTTCCCGAATGCGCGCTATCAGGACTTGGTGGATCGCATCCAATGGCCGGCCCGCCGGTTGATGATTTACGGGTTGCATGTACACGTGGGCGTCGCCTCGGGCGAGAAAGCCATTGCCATTTGCAACGGCCTCACGGCGTACCTCGGGCACTTGTTGGCCCTCTCGGCCTCATCCCCGTTTATCGATTTTGAAGATACTGGCCTGGCCTCGGCACGGGCCAAGATCTTTGAGGCCATGCCGACGGCCGGTTTGCCGTTTCGGCTGGGCAACTATAGCGAATTTCAGATGTTTATGAACTCGCTCCTGAATGCCGAGGCCATCAAAAGTATTCGGGAGATCTGGTGGGACATCCGGCCACACCCCGGTTTCGGGACCCTGGAAATCCGGATCTGCGATTGCCCCTCCACGCTCACCGAGACCTGTGCCCTTACGGCCCTCATTCAGGGCCTGGTGGTCTGGCTGGATCAGTGTTACGATAACGGCATTATGCCAGAACTGCTCAACCCGTGGATCGTCCGGGAAAACAAATGGCGTGCGGCCCGCTACGGCCTTGAACCCAAGCTGATCGTGGACAACAAAGGCACCCAGATGGCCCTCCGTGACTCCGTTGCCGCCCTTGTTGAAGACCTGATGTCCATCGTTGAACCCCTCGGGAGCGCCCACCACCTCGCCAACATTATTCCGATTTTGGACAAGGGGGCCTCCTACCAACGCCAGCGCGACTTGTACCACCGCACCCATAGTTTCCGGGATGTGGTGCAAGACCTGTCCGCAACGCTGCGGGAAGATATTTTTGGGGCTGCCGGCTAAGGTGCACCCCCTTCATAACCGGGCCGAGGAAGCCTCATGCCTACGCCCCCTTCAGATCGATGGCAACAGTTGGATGAACTGCTGGCCGAAGCCCTGACGCGCACGTCTGATCAGCGGTTGGCGTTTTTACAGGACGCCTGTGGCGAGGACGCGGCCCTGCTGGCCGAGCTTCAGGACTTGCTCAGTGACCTGGATGAGGCCGCCGATGCCATCGGCGATTCTGTGACCGGCTTCGGCGTGCCGCTGCCGGATGTAGAACCCGATTATCCCCTGCCGGCTGATACGCACATCGGGCCGTACCGAATCATCAAACGCCTGGGCCGGGGGGGCATGGGCAGCGTGTATCTGGCCGCCCGAGAGGATTTCAAAAAGTACGTGGCCGTCAAGGTCGTACGGCGCGGGATGGATACCGAAGACATCCTCCGCCGCTTCCGTAGCGAACGCCAGATCATGGCCTCGCTGGATCATCCTCACATTGCCCGCCTTTTGGACGGCGGGATGACCAACGATGGCCGGCCCTACTTCGTGATGGAGCACGTCGACGGTATTCCCATAGACACCTACTGTGACCGCCACAAACTCTCCGTTTCCGAACGGTTGGCCCTGTTTCGGCAAGTGTGCGATGCGGTGCAGTATGCCCACCAGCATCTGGTCGTGCACCGGGACCTCAAGCCGAGCAACATCCTGGTAGTTTCTCCCGGCTCCGGAACCCGCACGGCGGCGCGCATCAAGTTGCTGGATTTCGGGATTGCGAAGGTGCTGAATCCACAACTCGTGGCCGCTACAGTCGCGTTTACCCGCACCGAAATTCGGCTCATGACGCCAGCCTATGCCAGCCCCGAGCAGGTGCGCGGGGATCAGGTGACTACCGCCAGCGACGTATATGCCCTCGGGGTCCTGCTCTACGAACTACTCACCGGCCACCGGCCTTATCAGGTTAAGAATCGGGTGCAAAAAGAGGTCATGCGCGTCATTCTGGAAGAAGATCCCACCCGGCCAAGTACAATGGTGAGCGAATCCGTTACGACGGAACGGGAAGACGGCACCACCGAAACCATCACACCCGCCAACGTCAGCGCGGCACGCGGCACCGAACCAGCCCGCCTGAAACGCACCCTCAGTGGCGACCTGGACAACATCGTTCTGAAAGCCATGCGCAAGGAACCGGCCCGGCGTTATGCCTCAGTCGAGCAGCTGGGGGAAGATGTGCGCCGTCACCTGGATGGACTCCCAATTCTCGCACGCCCGGCGACGATACGGTACCGGGTTCGCAAATTTGTGCAGCGTCACAAGTTGGGCGTGGGGGTGGCCACCCTGGTGGTTGCACTGCTGATCACCGTGGCGGCCTTGGCCGTCGGGTTTGCCGTCCAGACGGCACGGCAGGCCGCGCAGATTGCATTGGAACGGGACAAGGCTGAGGAAGTGACAGAATTTTTGGTGGACTTGTTTGAGGTCAACAACCCCAGTGAAGCATTGGGAGATACGCTCACCGCACGGGAGGTCCTGGACAAGGGAGCCGACCGCATCCGGGAAGAACTGGCCGATCAGCCAGCGCTACGCGGGCGGTTGCTTGATGTATTGGGCCGGGTCTACTATGAGATGGGCGTGCTGACCAAGGCCGAGCCCTTGTTGGAAGAGGCGTTGGCCGTACGGCGCGATCATTTTGGGCAGAAGCACCTTGAGGTGGTCGAAAGCCTCCGGCACCTGGGCTGGGTCAGAGAAGATCAGGATGCCACCGACGAAGCCCTGGCGCTACACCGCGAAGCCCTCGATATCCATACAGAACTCCTTGGGCCAGATTACCTGGACGTCACTGAAAGCAAGGAAGACATGGCCCGGATGCTACGGACTACAGGCGCGTATGCCGAGTCAGAAATGCTCTTTAAGGAGGTACTTTCGACGCGCCGGGATGCATTGGGGGACGACCACCTGGACCTTGCCAGCACCCTCAACAACCTCGGCACCCTGTACTGGGTGATGGACCGCTATGATGAAGGGGAGGCCGTTTACCGTGAATCCCTTGCCATCCGCCGAAAACAATGGGGGGACAAACACCCCCTGGTGGTGACCACCATGAACAACCTCGGTTTGCTCCTGCACGACAAGGGCGATTACCCGGAAGCCCTCATTGTACTCAAGGAGGCGCTGGATTTGCGCCGGGAACTGCTCGGCAATGAACATCCTCTGGTAGCGACCAGCCTGAACAACCTAGGGCTGGTGCATTACAGCCAAAAATCCAATGCCGAGGCCGAGGTCTACTTTGAAGAGGCCCTGGCCTTACGCCGCCGCTTGTTCGGAGACGACCATTCACTTGTGGCCCTCGGTTTTCATAACCTGGCCTCTGTTCGGTATCGGCAAGGCAACATCGATGAAGCCGAGGCCCTGTTTCGCCGTGCTGCCGCGCTTTACCGCGCCCGTAACGGAGCCACCCATACCAGTCAGGCCGGGAGCCTGCGGCGCATCGGTCTGATCCAGCTGGAACGGCAACAGTACCGGGAAGCCGAGGCCCAATTCAGAGCAATCATCCGCCTTTACACCAACGCTTACCCGGACGGCCACTGGCGCGCCGAACGGTCTCGCATTGACCTCGCCGAAGCGCTCATCGGCCAGGAGCGTCCCGCAGAAGCCGAACCCCTTCTCAAAGCTGCCTATACCTATTTCGAGCAGGAACGCGGCCCCGATCACGCCCTGACGATGCAGGCCAAAGCAACCCTCGAAAAACTGGAAATTCGTTGAAAACCGACGTAGGCATTGCAACCTTGTCATAATGCTCCTTGCACTGACCTTACCAACCTCCATGTTGGCACAACATACTCACGCACTAAACCAAGAAACCCAGGCCGCCATTACCCCTGCCAAAGCCCTCGAAATGCTCAAGGTCGGCAATGAACGTTTTGTCAACGGCACGATGGTCAAGCGCGATCTAATGGCGCAGGTGGCCCAGACCGCTAAAGGCCAGTACCCCTTTGCTGCGGTATTAGGTTGCATAGACTCCAGGGTGCCGCCGGAGTTGGTTTTCGATCAGGGCATCGGTGATATCTTCACGCTTCGTATTGCCGGAAACTTCGTCAATACCGACATCCTGGGTAGCATGGAATTTGCCACGAAAGTGGCCGGCGCTAAACTGATGGTGGTGCTGGGTCATAGCTCCTGTGGTGCCGTCACAGGAGCTTGCGACCACGTCGAGCTTGGCAACCTCACCCACGCCCTGTCCCACCTGATGCCGGCCGTCTACGCCGTCGATGATGTAGACGGGGACCGCAATTCGGGCAACAAAGACTTCGTGGAAGCCGTGGCCTACATGAACGTCAAGTTCACCGTAGACAACATCCTGGAGCACAGCCCCGTGATGAAGACACTCGTCGATCAGGGTGAACTGATGGTGGTCGGCGCAATGCACGACGTCGAAACCGGCCGCGTTACCTTCATGGATTAGGTCGTATCCTGTGCGGGACAACAATTTCGCTGGTGACTCTCGGTCCGCAGTCATAGTTTTCAGTTGAGCGCTTCATTCATCCATTCAAACAGGAAAACGATGCTCCGGCACAGCCACGAAGTCGATTACCGGATTTTTGGTGACGACATGCAATTTGTTAAAGTCGAACTCGATCCCGGTGAAACCGTCATTGCCGAAGCCGGCGTGATGATGTACATGGAAGACGGCATCACCTTTGATGCCAAGATGGGCGATGCGGTATTGATCTGGATGAAGCCAATGGGGAATTGATCTTCCAGAAAAATGCCTTTCTGGCTGCGGCGCCCCGTCAATAAACGCACCAAAGTGCGCACTACAAACGATAGGTAGCTGAAACGCGCCTTATCGCCGTAGCAACCGAAGCAATACCCTTTTGGGCACCACCCCCAACACCACCAATCCGCTCCCATAAACCCCGACCAGTAACAGCTCAACCCACCAAACTTGTGCTCCCGGCACCTGCCACCAGAGCAAAAACAACCCCGCAGCCAGCAGGGTCGTAAGCGCAACCCGCCCCCAGGCGTACGGCACCGGATAGAAGTGCCTGCTGATGAAGAACAACATGCCCGCCATGGTGGCATAGGCCGCAAACGCGGCCCAGGCTGCCGCCGTCATGCCATAGCGGGGCACCAGCCCCACGTTCATGCCAATCGTGATGAGTGCGGCCCCCACGCTGCAATACACAAAGTATTTGGTCTTTTTGGTGATGTACAACCCGGCGGCAAAATTATAATACCAGCCCTGCAACAGGTAGGCCAGCAGCAAAATCGGCACAATGCGCAGGCCGAGCCAGTAGGCTGGGTCGATCAGGTTACGCCCGCCGGGCAGGGGCAGGGCCACCAACTCATCCACAAAAAATGAAAGGGTGAGCCATACCCCTAAGCCCACCGCTGTGAACAACGTGAAGACCTGTGCAAAGAGGGGTTGGGCATCCTCATCCTCGGCGTGTTGCAAAAAGAACGGCTGCCATGCAAACCGAAACATTTGTGCGAAGAGCGTCATGAAGATGGCAATCTTGAACCCGGCGGCCAGCACCCCCATCATGTAGGACCCATAGACCGCATCGGCGGCATCGGATACCTGTTGGGCCAGATCGGCCGCACCCAGGCCGGAGGCTTCGCCGGTGGTGCGGGCCAGTTCCGAGGCATCGGCTGCTTTTTGGGCCAGGTCTTCAGTATCAATCGCATCGCTGTAGAGGCGCAAAACTTGCACGCCGTCCATCTTCCCGATATAGACCCGGCTGATGGTTTCCGTGGCGGCATAGCCCAGACCGCTGGGCAGAAAGGGTAGGCCAAAGTGCAACAGTTCCCGCCACAAACCTCCGTCGAAATGCAAGCGTAGCATGTGTAGGTACGTCGGCGTATGCATCACGAGCTTCACCGCCGAGGAAGCCACATTGGCCATAAAGATGGCCTCAATGCCCATCCCGAAGGCCACGATCAACAGCACATTCAGGCCTACGTTGACGAAGATGTGCGTCAGTTGAATAACGGCAAACCGGATGGGCTGGTTCGAAAGGCGCAACTCGGCAAAAGGCACCACACACAGCGTATCCATCACCAGAATCAGGACGATGTAATGGAGCAGACGGTGCCATGCCACGTCCAGGTTCAGGGCATTCCCGATGGAGGACTTGAACAGCAGAAAGACCAGCGAAAGCGCCAGGGAGGAGCCGATCAGCATCCAGGTAATGGTACTGAAGACCGCATGGGCCTGCTTCCGTCCGGTTTTGCCGGAGGCGAACTTGAGATAAGCTGCCTCCATGCCGTAGGTATAGATGATGTTGAACACCACAAACCCGGCATAGGCCGCTGCATAAATCCCTAACTCCTCCGGCGCAAAAAACCAGGTATAAAACGGGAAGATGAGAAACTGTACGGCGCGCCCGATGATGGACGAGATGCCGTAGATGGCCGTCTCGGAGGCGAGTTTGCGTAGGCGCTGTGCAAACCCCATTAGCGCTGTGCAGGTTTGCGCTTGAAATTCAGGATCAGTCCGTCGATGAACAGGTGGCTGAAGTACCCGAGTACAGCAGCTCCGTAGAATGGCAGGCCAGAGAGGGGCCGTTCCGGAAAGAAGATATACGGCAGAATCAGGAGGGGGGAGGGGATGAGCAGCATGGCCCAGAGGGTGTGCGTCCACCCCCGATGTTTGCCCAGGATCGGCAGGATGGCAAACAGGCCCAGGTAAGCAGCTTCCTCAAAGTGCCGGGTGGCGATCAACACCACATCGACTAGAAAAAAGATCGTGTAGAAGAGGCTTTGTCCTTTTGAGTTGGTGTCCACATCCGGCCATAGGCCAAACATCAGGCACAGGCCAAACAGGGCAAGGGGGTAGGCCACCAGTTCCATTTGGGTGAACTGCTGGTAGGCTGCATCCACAGAAAACAGGTACAGTAACCCGGCCAGGTAGGGGACAAAGAAGGCCGTTGCCCCCGCAATGTGTCCACGGTATCCAGCCATCTAGATCCTCACGAAGTAAACGAGCCGCAGGCGACTAACGAAGTAAACGAGCCGCAGGCGACTAACGAAGTAAACGAGCCGCAGGCGACTAACGAAGTAAACGAGCCGCAGGCGACTAACGAAGTAAACGAGCCAGCGCGAGGGCACAGCCTGACGGATGTAACTAAGGCGACTCACGAGATACACGTGTTAGTGAAGGTCAGTAAAGTATTTCACCGCCAGATGGTACCCGGCCAATCCAAAGCCTACAATCTGCCCGGCGCAGGCTGCAGCTGTCAGGGATTTGTGCCGGAAGGCTTCACGGCGGTGTACATTGGAAATATGGACTTCCACCACCGGTACCGACAGGGGGGCAATGGCATCGTGCAGGGCGACCGACGTATGGGTGTATCCCGCAGGGTTCATGATGATACCCGTGAACCCTTCCTGCTCGGCGGCATGTAACCGGTCGATGAGTCCGCCTTCGCTGTTGCTCTGGGCGAAGGTGAAGGCCACGTTTGGGAAGGTGGTGGTGAGGTCGGCTTCCAGGTCGGCGAGGGAGTCCTTGCCGTATATGTCAGTTTCACGGGTGCCCAACAGGTTCAGGTTGGGGCCGTTGAGCACGAGCAATTTCATGGGGCGATCTCCAGCGTCAGGCCGTCATACCCGAGGGCAATGCCTTTGGGCAGTTCGGCTTCGACGGCAGCGTGCGTGGCGTTGTGGGTCATATGAATGAAATACGTACGTTGGGCTCCAATGCGTTGGGCAGTCTCGACCGCTTCGGCAAAGGTAAAGTGCGTCGGGTGGGGGGTATGACGCAGGGCACTCAACACCAGTACATCCAGATTTTGCAATTTGGCAAAGCTGGCCTCCGGAATGTGGCTGGTATCGGTCAAGTAGGCAAAACGCCCAATCCGAAAGCCGTACATGGGCAGTGTACCGTGGTACACATCCACAGGATCCACCAGGACCGGTGGCGCATCCCCGTATCGGTCGGCGATGCTAAAGGGGGCATCGACATCATGCATGGTGAGTTGCGGAACGCCCGGATAGCTCCCGTCCAGGAAAATATAGCTGAACATGCGCCGCATTTCGGTGGCCACATTAGGCCGGGCATAACAGGGCAAGGCTGCCCGATTTTGAAAGAAGTAAGGCCGAAGGTCGTCGATACCTGCCACGTGATCGAAATGATGATGCGTGTAGAGTACGGCATCAATACGCGGGATGGATTCCTGGAGCGCCTGAATGCGAAAATCGGGGCCGGTGTCAATCAGCAAATGCACATCGCCTACGCGGACGATGCAAGCGCAGCGTGTGCGTTGGTCGCGTGGGTCGGTGGAGGTACACACCCTGCAGGTACATCCAATGACGGGGATGCCTGTGGAGGTACCGGTGCCGAGCAGGGTAATGTGGATGGGGCGTGCAGCGGGGTCAGGCGTCATCAAACGTCAGGATGGGGGCTTCCAGGCCACGTTCGACCCATGCATGTTCCAGGGCCACCCGAACCGACGGGCGCACAAAAACGGTGTCGACCGGGAGCGTCCGCAGGCATTCGGCCAGGAGGTTCAGGTGTATTTCCGCAGGATGTTGCTTGTTCAGCAACAGGCATGCCTCGCCGTGCACGATGCAGCGCCCACCACGGAAACGCCCGGCCTCACGCCGAACCTTGATGCCAAGCTGTTCGGTAAGCGCTTCGAGTTCCTTGACGATACGCTCGGTTTTCATGATGCTATATGTTCTACAATCTCACCAGTTCACGCCCACCAAAATCGTGTGTCCGATGCTCTTGTAATCAAATACATCGTCGGTGAGGTTGGGAGCCAAATCGGATCCGTCGATATTCCATGCCTGGCCTCGGTACTGATACCCCATAGAAAGGCCCAGGTTGCCAAACAGTTCGCGGATGTTGACCTGGGCACGCGCCCGAAACATATTAGCGTTGCCGGCGAGCCCTTCGAAACTGCGGAGGGCCAGTCCGACGGCTGGTGTGGCGCGTACATCAAACTGAACCCGTTCGTCGGCGAGTGAACCGCCTGCGCCCAGGCCGGTCCCAATGCCGAATACAGTAAAGTTAAACAATTCGTTGGTGAGGCCATCCCGCAGGTCTTGCCCCACCACACGGTATCCGGTGTGGATGACGATGGGGATGAACAGGCGCACATTGGGGCGGCGCACCACCGGTATGCCTACCCCACCAAAGACGGCCACATCAAGCAACTTAAGCTCAGATTGCCCAGGCACAGCTGCATCATCGGCACTTTGTTGGCCATAGGCGAGGCTAAAGTCAAAATTGGCCTGGCCAAACCGGAGGCTGTAGATGGGGCCCTCAAAGTCCAGGCGGGGGTCCGGGTTGCCGGAGCCGGCGTAGGTGAACGCCAGCGGGGTGTAGCCTACGGTGAGGGTGGTCAGGGACCGGGAGGAGGAGGGTTCATAGGAGAACATTTGCGCCGAGGCTACGCAAGGCAGCAGCAGGGCAACGGGCAGAACAAACAGGAACAGGCGGGACATCAACATGCAGAGGCAAAGGTCAGCGGTTACCAGGACGTCGGTGCTCCAGTAGCCGCATCGTCCGGGGGATAAGCAACCGCCGGGTGCTGTCAGGCGCTTTTGGCATACTGTCGGGTAATGTTCTTGCGTGTAGTGGGGTCCTTGAACACATAACGCCCTGGATCCAGGGCTGCGTCCATTTCGAGTTCGACGCGGATGCGGTGTTTGATGTACCACTTCGTGAGCGTACTTGGCAGGCCCCGTTTCAGGATGGCCGCAGCAAAGGGGTTGACGCGCAACTTGACCGTTTTCTTTTTGGTCTTTTTACGGTACACAGCCAGCCACTGGTCGATGTCCCGCATAAAGGTATTGACATCGGCTCTGCGGGTCATGTCCGGCTTGGCCTGTTCGCGCTCGTGGTTGGGTTGGCGGGGTTTCCGGGCTGGGCGCTCTTTGGGTTTTGGGGCCGTTGGTTTGGGTTCATTCGCTTCCTTTTCAGCCTGGGCCTGGAGCACTTCTTCGCTGAGGGAAGCATCCCGTGTGATGCTGGGCCGGAGGCGCTGCCGGGTAATCTGGACGAGCCCAAAGTCGCTCATGGGCAGCACCTTCGTTACGGCACGGTCTTTTCGGAATGCCCGTTTGAGTTCATCGACCACCTTGCGGCGGTTCTTGTCGTCTCGTTGATCAATAAAATCGACCACAATAATGCCACCGAGATCGCGTAGCCGCAGTTGTTTGGCGATGACCCGGGCAGCTTCCTGGTTGACCTTGAGCGAGTTTTCTTCCTGGCTTTTGCCCTGGCCATGCCCGGCCCGGCCCGAGTTCACATCCACAACGTGCATGGCCTCGGTATGTTCGATAAAGATGTAGCCGCCGGAAGGCAGGTTGACCCGGTCGGAAAAGGCTTCTGCCATCGCGCCGTCAATCCCTACGTGTTCGTAGATCGGTTTTTTTCCTTTGTATTCCTTGATGGCCGGCACCATGTCTGGCGCGACGGCCTGTACGTAGTTTTTGATGCTCCGAAACAGCCGGGGGTCATCAATCAGGATGCGCTCGTAATCTTCCGTGAACAGGTCGCGCACGACGGAGGAGACCATGCTTACATCCTGATGCAGGAGTTGGGGCGGGTTGGGCTTTTTGTCCAGTTTGGCCTGGATCTTTTCCCACTTTTTGAGGAGCACCTGCAGGTCGCGGTCCAGCGTCTTGGCATCCCGTCCATCGGCGACGGTGCGGACGATCATGCCAAAGTTGTCCGGTACCAGGCTTTGGGCCACGGCGCGTAGCCGTCGGCGTTCCCGCATGGACCAGATGCGCCGGGAGACGGCCACATAATCCCCAAAAGGAATCAGGACCATAAACCGGCCGGCCAGGGCCACGTTGGTCGTGATGCGGCTGCCTTTGGAGGCCATGGGTTCCTTGATGATCTGGACCAGCACCCGCTGGTTGTTACGCAGGTACCGTGCCGGATGAGTCTGTTCCTTGGCGGCAGATTTATCCTCGGTGGCTTTACCGTTGGTCTGGGCGTTCTTTTGATTGCCTTTTGTCTGGGTTTTGCCTTTTGCCTGGGTTTTGCCTTTTTGGGCATTCCTTTTTTTTCCCCCGCCGTGCCGGTTGTTTCTGTTATTCTTCGCCGGGGCGGGGTCGTCGAGGTCGGTGTCGGCTTCTTCGTTGTCCAGGGTAATGGACGTACGCTTGCGCATGCGCAGCGATACGGTGAAGTCGGCTGCTTTAACCGGTTCGCCGAGAGATTTGAGCAGGGCGGGTAACGTTTCGCTTACATCGGAGAAATGCAAAAATGCATCCTGTTTCATGCCGATGTCAACAAAAGCGGCCTGGATGCTGGGCATCAGGTTGCGTACCCGGGCATAGTGAATATCCCCGATGGTACGGGTGTTCTCCGGGTTTTCGATATGGAGCTCTACGAGATCACCATTTTCGACAATCGCTATTCGGGCCTGATCCTTACTCGCATGAATAATGATTTCCTTTTTGGATTTTGCCATGCCATTACATCAATGGCTCCCACGGCGATCACCTGAAATGCATAGGCTTGGCCGGTCTACTGTAGATCGGCGTATCCGTTAAATGATGCCGGATAGACCGGCGTTAAGTGCCCGGAAATCCCGACTTAGCCCAAAAACCTGATGCCCTAATCAGGTTGAATCGTGAGCAAGCCATGTTGCCTTGGGGGCTACCGAAGCCTTTGCGTCGGCAGATACCGCATGGCCTGCTGCAGGGTAACGGATGTTGGAAGCCTGTGTCTCAAACGGACCCGGTCGAGTGGGGTAGACATACACAGACCTGGAGCCTGTATCGGCCTAATGGCACCCGGTTGCGACCGGTTCAGATAATCCGGCTCGTGTGAGCCAGGGTCAAAAAAAAGCACAAGGTGGCGCAACATGCGCCTGAAAAAAGATGCGATGCGCGGACCCTTAAAGGTCGATACTCGGCCCTGATGGCCCCACGCTCGATCCAGGTGTCCGGCTTCAGGCTGTAAAAAATTAACGAGGGTTTGGCCTCGGGATGGGGCGCACAATTACGCACCCAGGGTTGCAACCTGTAACACAGACAAAACACGAATCATTGTTTTATGACCCTGTAAAATACGGTATTTTTGACTAAGGAGTTTAGCTTAATCAAAAACGCACCCTGTATTCTTGTGCAGAGCCGGGGAGGAGACCGCTGTCTTTTTTCCGGCCAAAGGGTGTCGGGATCGGCTTCCATCGTGTATCTTTGCCGTATGCAAAGTTTGTTCCATTACACGATGTTGGGGTTGATGGTTGGGATGCTGGGCTGTACCCACGGGTTCGAGCCACCCGCCGAGCCGCCCGTCGGTGAGGTTGAGGTAGCCATCACCTACCTCGGCCACCCGGAAGCGTGGCCCACCACGCAGGATTCCCTCCGCGACCTGCGCTTTGTGGCCATGCAATTTGTTCCGGAGGACACCACCGACTTTTTCCAACTCAACCGCATGGCCATCAGTGATCCGCTGGAACGCCGCCCCGATTTTCGTACAGCGCAGGATACCGTACTGCTCACCGAGGTTGAACCGGGTCTCTATCCGTATAGTGGCGTGGCCCAACAGTTCTCTTCGTTCATTCTGGATTGGCGGCCGGTGGGCCTCTATGAAGGCAACGGCGGGATTTTTACCGTACGGGCCGGAGAACGGGTGCACCTCACCGTACAGGTCGATTTCCGCAACCCCCCGCCTTTTCCGCCCGAACCACGATAGCCCATGCGCTTTTCCATCTTTTGCTGGATACTGGGTGTGCTGGCCCTGCCCCTGGATGCCCTGGCCCAACCGGCCGAGTTGAACGGCCTGATCCGGGATGCCGAGGGCCTCGCCCTGGCCGGGGTCAACATCCGGCTTGATGGCACCACACAGGGCACCACCAGCAATCCGGATGGACGCTATACCCTCACCGGCATTACGCCGGGTACGTATACCGTTATTGCATCATTCATCGGGTTTCGGGAAGGTCGGGCCCGGGTCCGACTGGCGGAAAGAGACGTGCGTACGCTGGATTTTACACTGGAGGAATTGGTGGTGCAATCCGGCGAAGTGGTCGTTACCGCCGGCCGGCGTGCCCAGTTGACCCAGGATGTACCCGTAAGCCTGACGGTGGTCTCGCCCCGTGAACTGGAAACACGCAACATCGTGGCGCTGGATCAAGCGTTGCAATACGTACCGGGGGTGCAGTTGCAGGGGAGCCAGGTGAATGTACGCGGCTCGTCCGGGTTTTCGTACAACACCGGTAGCCGGGTGCTGATGCTCCTCGACGGCATCCCGCTGCTGACACCGGACAGCGATGGTTTCCCATTCGATGCCCTGCCGTTTGCACAGATCGAACAGATTGAGGTGTTCAAGGGGCCCGGCTCGGCCTTGTATGGCAGCGGCGCGCTGGGCGGCGTGATCAACATCATCACCAAAGACTTCCCGTCCACCCCGGAAACCTCCGTGCGGGCTTTCAGCGGGGTTTATGAACCGGCCCGCTACCCGATCTGGTATGAGCACTGGCCGGATGGCGATGCATTTCGTCCGTTTGGCGGAGTAACGGTCACCCATGCCCAGCGGGTGGGCGCGAAGTTCGGGTATTGGGTCAATCTGGCCTATCGGCAAGACGAGGGGTTTATGAACTTCAACAAGACCCAGTTGATGCAGGGTTACACCAAGTTGGGCTATGCGCCAAGCCCGACGAAGCGCTTCGATGTGCTCCTGGGGGTGATGTCCCGCACGAAGGACAGCTTCCTGTTCTGGAACGGGGCGCGGGATGCGCTTCAGCCGGGCAATGTGGTTCTGGGGCAAAGCAGCGATCCCAACCAGCCTCCCAGCGGCACCAGCGACAACAACACCAACCAGGTCAGCCTCATGCCGACCTTCACGCATTTGCTGGGACCAAATCTGTTCTACAGCGCCAAACTCCGGCTTTTCGGGACGCTTATCCGGCCAATCAGCGACACCACGGGAGAGCCGCGTGATTTTAGCGATGGCACGGTCGGGTTTCGGTATGGGGGCGAGGTGCAGGTCAACTGGGAACGTAAGGAGGGGCAATACCTGGTGGCGGGTGTGACCGGGGATGCATTGGCCACGCGCTCGTCATTTTATGTAACCACCGACGGAGATGAACTTGGCAGTCAGCCGGAGAGTGCAGCCTTTGCGCAATGGGAGCAAGCCCTCGGCCCGGTCAACCTGACGGCTGGCCTGCGCTTCGACGGATACCGCATTGATGCCTCGACCAGCGTTTCCCGGCTCAGTCCGAAAATCGGCGTGGCGTATGCGGCCACGGATGCCTTCACGTTGCGTGCGGCCTTCGGGCAGGGCTTCCGGGTGCCCAGCCTGGCCGAGCGGTTTACGGATAATCAGGACTTCTTCCCGATTGTCCGCAACCCGACGATCCGGCCGGAAGAAAGCACCAGCTACGAAGTGGGGGTACGAGGGTTGGTGCTTTTGGGCAAAAAAGACGGCCTGCAAGCCGATGTAGCATTATTCTGGAACGAGTTTGAAAACCTCGTCGAGCCGAAGCTCATTCCGGAAAAGTCGGCCTTCCAGTTTGTGAACCTGACCCGTGCCCGCGTGCGCGGGTTTGAAGTCGCGCTGGACGCAGCCCTCCTGGCTGACCGACTCCAACTTCGTTTCGGCTACACCTTTCTTGATGGCGACGACCTAGAACTGGATGTACCGCTGTCCTTCCGCCCACCTCACCTCATCAAAACCGGTTTCGACGCGCAACTCTACGGCCATCTGGACCTCGGCCTGGATTATCGCTTTGCCGCCGCCCCGGAGCGCATCGACTCGGACTTCGTCAGTTTCGTCCCGGATGCCGATGTACTGGAGGAGACCCACATCGTCGATACCCGAATCGGCACCCGGTGGCGGTGGGTGCGCGTGGCCTTCCACGTCAAAAACGCCCTGGAATACTACGCCCTCGCCCGCCCGGCCTTGCTGGCTCCGCCCCGGCATTACCAGTTGCAGGTACAGGTGGATTTTTGAGGGGTTGTTTACTTCTAGCGTGAGTCGCCTTTGGCTCGTTTGTCGCTACGCTCGTTTGTTGTACGCCCCCTGCGGAGGCTGGTTGTTAGTTGTACGCCCGCTATGCGGGCTGGTGGTTAATTGTGAGTTGGTTCTCACATCACAATCCACGTACCACTAACAACGAGCGAGCGGCCCGCACATAAATCCGCATTGCGGCCCAAGACTTGTGGCCGTGAGCGTACCACAAACGAGCGTAGCGACTAACAAAGTAAACCTCATGCGCTATCTCTGTCTCATACTCCTCCTCACCGGCTGTACCCCGGCACCAACGCCACCGCCCAGCGCCCCTTACCTTGTGGTATTGGGCATCGGGCAGGATGCGGGGGTGCCACAGGCGGGCAACCGCACGCACCCGGCCTGGGCCGATGCGACGTTGCGCCGGTATACGGTCAGCCTCGGTCTTGTTGACCCAACAACCGGCCAACGCTGGCTCTTTGAGGCGACGCCGGATATCAAAGACCAGTTACACGCCCTTGATAGGCTTGCCCCTGCCGAAGCCGTGCCGGGCCTCGATGGGGTGTTTCTGACGCATGCCCACATCGGGCACTACACCGGCCTGATGCACTTCGGGCACGAGGTGATGGGGGCAAAAGAAGTGCCGGTCTATGCGATGCCGCGCATGACAGACTTTCTCCGGACCAACGGCCCCTGGGACCAACTGGTGCGCTATCAGAACATCTCCCTTCAACCCTTGCAAGCCGATTCCACCGTGGTGCTGAATGAAAACCTGAACGTCACGCCGTTTCTCGTCCCGCATCGGGAAGAGTATTCCGAGACGGTCGGCTACCATATTGCCGGGCCGAACCGGTCGGTGTTGTTCATTCCGGACGTCAACAAGTGGGCAGCATGGGACGCACAGGGCACACGCATCGAAGAGGTGCTGGCTACGGTTGATGTGGCCTATCTGGATGCCACATTTTACAATGGCGACGAGTTGCCGGGCCGAAACATGGCGGATATTCCGCACCCGTTCATCGTCGAGAGCATGATGCGGTTTGCAGCGTTGCCTGCGGCTGAGCAGGCCAAGGTGCGGTTCATCCATCTGAACCACAGCAATCCGGCCCTGTTGCCCGAGCGTGAGGTTCAGCAGCAGATCAAGGCTGCCGGTTTTGATCTGGCCGTAGAAGGGGAGGTAGAGGTGTTATGAGCCTGAAACGCTGGTGGCAAACCACCCTCAACCCTGAAAGGTATCACGGGCCTACGGCCAGGCAGCCGTATTTCGAGGGATGGTATTACAAACTGGTCGATCCGACGGGTACGCACACATTGGCTGTTATTCCCGGTATTTTTCTGGGAGAGGATCCGGACCGGCATCATGCCTTCGTACAGATTTTCGAGGGGGCTACAGGCCGCGTCGAACACATCCGATACCCGGTGCAAGCCTTTGAAGCCACATCGGAGGGGTTTGACATCCGCATCGGCCCGAATCGGTTCAGTCGTACGGCAATCACCCTGGACCTGCCTGATGTTAAGGGAACGGTGGATCTCATCAAGCCGGTGCCCTGGCCGGTGACGGTCCGTTCGCCCGGCATCATGGGCTGGTATGCCTGGGTGCCGACGATGGAGTGCTACCACGGTGTTGTGAGCCTGGATCATGGCTTGGCCGGGCGCTTACAACTTGGCGAGGCAACCGTAGACTTTACAGGTGGGCGTGGGTATACAGAGAAGGACTGGGGCCAGAACTTTCCGAAGACGTGGGTCTGGATGCAATCGAACCATTTTGAAACCGAGGGCACCAGTCTCACGGCTTCCATCGCCCAGATTCCCTGGCGGCGTACCACGTTTCCAGGTTTCATCGTGGGGTTCTGGCACGGCGGCACCTTGCATCGGTTTGCCACCTATACCGGCGCCAAGGTTGAACACCTGCACGTGGGTGACACCGAAGTCCAGTGGACCCTCACCAACCGCACCCACCGCCTAGACCTCCGTGCCCAACGTGTTCCCGGCGCGATGCTCTACGCGCCCACCCCTAAAGACATGATTCCGCGTGTGGAAGAAACCGTCCAGGCCACGGTCGAAGTTACGCTTGCCACACAAGCGGGCATGGTGGTTTTTGAAGGTACAGGACGCTATGCCGGGTTAGAGGTGATGGGGGAAGGGTTGGGTTGGTAATTGGTGATTGAGTTGCTTGAACGGAGCGCTATGCTTTATATTAGCGGCCCTTATTTGCCGGAGTGGTGGAATTGGTAGACACGCAGCACTCAAAATGCTGTGTCCTTACGGACGTGTCGGTTCGAGTCCGACCTCCGGTACAAAAAAAGATCTCGTAACCCTGGGATGTGTCGATACGGGACGGTGTGTTCGAGGGCTACCACAGGCCGTGCGCTCGCAGGAATTGGTTGTTTGGCATTTGAGAATTTTTCAGGCCTTGATTTCTTTTTTGGGTCATAGTATTTATCTTACCAAAGAGGTGAATGTTTACTTGGGGAGGCTTGTAAACATATTCTGTTGCGTTGGCTTTGGTTAACTCAGCGGGTATTTATGGAGGTAAAGTATGGAGGTACGTACCCTAGACGGGACGGGTTTGCGTGATATTGAGGATCAGTTGGAGCAAATCTCTCGGTCTTCGTTTTCACCATCGGTTGCGGTGGTCTTCTCGTCTCCGGCCTGTGCATATACCAGCATTGCCCAGCTCCTGGGCCGGTACGGTATTCAGGTGTTTGGCTGCACAACAGCCGGTGAAATCCACGACGATAAGGTTCTGGATGCTAGTGTTGTTGTTATGTTGCTCGATCCACCGCCGGATACCTTCAAGATTTATTTTTCTGAGTCGGGTGTAAAATCGACCTTTAATTTAGGCAAGGCCTTAGGGCATTATGCCACGTTGATCTATGACAGTCCCGGCATCCTCGTGCTCTCAGCAGGATTGACCAGGGATGGGGAGGAATTGGTGGAGGGCATTACAGCAGGAGCACAGCGCAATCTTCCGCTTTTCGGTGGCCTTGCCGGGGACGATTTCGATATGATCGACTCCTTTGTTTTTTCCCATGAGCACGTCACCAATGATGGTATTGTCGCGCTCGTGGTTGACCAACGCAAACTCCAAGTTCGGGGCGTGGCTACAAGTGGATGGCAACCGGTAGGCATAGAGAAAACCATTACCATGTCTGAAGGCAATGTGATCTACCGCATAGACAATCAACCTGCCCTGGACGTAATGATCAAGTATTTTGGTATCGATGAGAACATTGACATGCACAGGGGCATCGTCGAGACGTTTGGTGTACAACATCCCCTCTTTGTATACCGTGCTGATGGATCAACCGTAATGCGAGCCCCTTTGTTAGGGTGCGCGGAAAAGCGATCCATCATCTGTGCTGGAGGCGTAGCCCAGGGCTCAAAAGTCAAATTTGGTTTGCCGCCAACACCAGATGTCATTCAAGATGTTATTGGTGATGCTGAATCTTTAAAAGTGCGGGTACCAGAGGTCGATGCCTTGATCATGTTTTCCTGCAAGGCCCGGCACTATGCGCTGGGACCGATGATGGTTGATGAAGTGGCCGGTGTACGTAGTGTCTGGGAAGCTCCGATGGTCGGTCTGTTCACCTATGGTGAAATAGGCGCTGTTCGAGGTCAATCCTGTGCCTTTCACAACGAAACTTGCATGCTGACGACGCTTCACTATCGCGCATAACTTGATTGCGCAGTACATAATCAGAAGGGTTCCCAACCATATCGTCTGAAGGTGAGGTTCAGGCGGGGCTCCGTACAGTCCGGGTCAAGGGGAATGGCGTGTTCGTAAAGGTCCTGGCATCCCTCGCCCATGAATATCAAGCTTCCGGAAGCCAGCCGGATCTTGAAGCGCTCGGTGGAATCAGATACGCTGCGGAGGACGAATTCGCGTTCGGCCCCCAGGCTCAGGGAGGCGATGGCCGCAGTCGATCCATAGGCTGGCAAATCCTGGTGAAACATGACCCCCTCGGATCCATCGCGGTAGAAGACACTTCGGGCCACATGGAATCGAATACCGATCAGGTTCTTGATCCGGTCTCGTACACGGGCCAGGGAAGCAGGCCAGGGCGAACGGCCACCCCATACCTCAGGGAAAGCCTCAAATGAAGTCAGTTCGGAATCGGCGAACAGGTAGGTGCCGGTTTCTGCAATGGCTTCGTTTCCATCAGCCATCTTCACCACCTTGTTGGTTACATTAAAGCCGGTTGTAAGCTCGGAAAAGAGGGCTTCCGCCTCTGCCGCCGTCAGAAAATCGGCCTTATAACGTACATCACACTTGAGGGGTAAGGGTCTCATGTTGGAGTGGTTTCTTCGCCGGCTTTCAGGGTTTGTACGCGTCTGCGAACATCTTTGTAACTGATGTCCCGTGCATAGACCCGGTTGAAGTGATGCAGGGCCTGGGCCGGGTCGTCCTGGTGTTCATAGAGGATGCCCAGGTAATAATGGACCTCGGTGAGCGTGTCTGTGAGTACGCGTTTGTGCAGTGGGGCCTGTTCAAGGGTCTGAATCGCCAGGTCCAGCCGACCGGCGGCTTCTAAGGCTTTAGCCAGTTTGAGCAAGGATTCAGGGGCGTACGGCGCGGCTTCAAGGAGCCGCTGTGCGTGGTAGACGGCTTCTTCAGGTTGGTTCATGGCTACGTAGGCCTCAGAGAGTGCCGTCTCAACTTCCGGCAAACCCGGCACCCGTTCCGCGACCAGCGAAAGGGCTTCGACGGCTTCATCATGACGGCCTTGTTGGCTCATCAGCAGGCCCAGCCAGTAGAGGGCATCGCTGTTAGAGGGGTTCAGATAGTGGGCATCCTGAAGGTGTTTCAACGCCACACCGGTCTGGTTCTTTTTGAGCGCGCTTATTGCTTTGCGTACCCGCCGCATCGACTGCTGTTTCGGTCGGCTTCGCCAGACCAGCCAACTGATGAGGTAGACGGCCCACATTGGTGGAAAGACTGCCAGAATAACCGCAACGGCCATCAACACGTGTTTGCCCCGCCGCTTGAACAGACTGCCTGTCTGCCGCGTCACGAGGGCGGGTGCTTCTGCCTCCGCCTCGGTCTTTGCCTTGACGAGGCCGTGTTTATCGCTTCGCTTCGACGGGGCCAAGTGTTTCCGGGTTACAATTGCGGCGTGGGGGGCCGGTCTGAGGGCTAAGGTGTTGGTTCCTGCCATGTTTTCGGCTTTGGTTAATCCTTTCATTGATCATCTATTGTGGTGAGGCTTCTGCCCTGAGTTCATGCACCTCCTCAGCCTGCTGCTTGACAGGGCATAATTCTCATACGTGACATTTGAGCCGAGGGTTCAGCAGGGATTTATATTCGACATCCGGCTGGATTCATTCAGCTTAGCCCGCACCGATGGTAAGGGTTTGCCGGTCGGTAAAGGTCTCGTTGGGCAAGAGCTGTGCGGCATCGCCCGACCAGAAATCAGCATCCAGCCCTTTGAGGTACGCCAGGGTTCGTTCCGTGGAGAGGACCCGTGTCGAACACGATGCGCGTACCGTCGCCGGACCAGGAGGATGAAAAGTCATCGCCGGGACTGGTCGTTACGGCAATGGGATCAGAACCGTCCAGCGGCACGATGTAGATGTCGTTGTTGCCGCCGCGGTCAGAGACGCTCAAGAGTTGATCGCAGGCCGGCCCATTGTCGGTGCCGGGGTTATGGGTGAGCCGGGTCTCATTGGAGCCGTCGGCACGTTTTCATGCAAACATTGCCCCATACAAAAAGCCCGATGCCTTGGAGGCACCGGGCTTTTTTGCTTACACAGGATTATGAATCCTGTAGACTTATCAGCTGATGTTACGCCGCTTGTCGTTGATCTTGTGCATTTTGACAAGGTTGAATGGGCCAAGACGGCATAACATGACTTATCAGGTTCTTAGCCACGCTGGACGTTGACGGCTTTGAGACCACGGTCGGTTTCTTCGAGTTCGTAAGAAACGGGCTCGCCTTCGCTCATGGGTTCGAAGTTGCCAAGTCCTTCTACGGCGGTCCAGTGGACGAAAGCGTCTTTGTGGCTGTCGTCTTGGTCGATAAAGCCAAAGCCTTTATCGGCATTGAACCATTTGATTTTGCCTGTCGGCATAGTACTATCCTCAATTGTTGAATGAATGTGCGTGGTCCTACTAACAGAAAAGGCCCACTGTACAACGGCAGTAAAACGATCTACCTTTCTACAGAGAGCCTTATTGCTACTAAGAACCGGCACGATACGAATTGCGATAAACGCATACCTTACACCAACTACGTAACGCACTTGTTCCGCAGTATTTTATCCGCGTGTCAATAGAGGGATGCGAAGGAGGTACATGTCGGCGGTGATGTAGAGGGTGCTTCCCGAAGGCGCAGTTGGCGGTAGCGACGGTGGTGTTGATGGTGCCGAGGTGGTTACCATCCGGTGAAAACACCAGCACACCACCGGGGCCGGTGGCGAACAGGTTGCCCTGATGGCCTACCTTCAGACCGTCCGGCATGCCGGGTTTATCAGCTGTCAGATGGATGGCATCAAGGAAGATCCTGTCATTGGAAAGGGTGCCGTCTTCCTGCACATCATAGGCCATCCAGATGGGCCGTTCCGGGTCCGAGTTGGCCACATAGAGCGTCTTTTCATCCGGCGAAAAGGCAATGCCGTTTGGGCGAGAGAGTGCATCGGATGCGATCAACGCGTCCAGCGCCGGGTCCAGGCGGTCCACAGCACCCAGGGTTTGCGCGGGGTTCAGGTCTGGCGCTGGCTGTTGCGTTTCGCCTGTCATGCACGACCTTGCACTATGCATGAGTGGACATTACCTTTAATCAGTCCTGTTACGCCGTCTTGACCCATTCGACATGGTCGAATTGCACAAGATCAACGACAAGCGGCGTAACATCGGCTAATCCAGTCGCCGCTTTTCCACCGGCTTGTTATCCACCCAGACCAAAGGTCTCCTCATGTACACCAGCTTGACGACCCTCATCGGCATCCTCGCATTTTGGTTGATGATACCGGCCCCGGCTCAGCCTATTGTAGACGACGTTGACATCCGGGAATGGGATGTCCCCTGGGAGCAAAGCCGACCCCGTGATCCGTATGTAGATGGTGAGGGCCGCGTCTGGTTCTGCGGCCAGCGTACCAACTACATCGCATACCTGAACCCCAAAACAGGCCGGTTCAAACAGTATGAATTGCCGTCGGGTACCCATCCGCACAACCTCATTATCGACGAGGAAAACTTCGTATGGTACGCGGGTAACCGAAACGCTCATATCGGCAAACTCGACCCTGAGACCGGCGAGATCGTTCAGTTTCCGATGCCGGACCCGGCCGCACGCGATCCGCATACGCTGGTCTTCACGAAAACGGGGGATATCTGGTTTACCGTTCAGGGCGGTAACTTCATTGGCCGGTTGAAGACGAAAAGCGGGGATGTGGATCTGGTACCGGTCTCGAAGCCGGGATCGCGGCCCTACGGCATCAAAATGGATGCGGAGGACCGTCCTTGGGTCGTACTCTTCGGTACCAACAGAATCGCCACGGTTGATCCAGAGACGTTGGCCCTGGAAGAAATTGAACTGCCCCGGAGCGAAGCCCGGCCCCGCCGCGTCGAAATCACGCCGGCCGGTTTGTGGTACGTCGACTATGCCGGGGGCTTCCTGGGACGGCTTAACCCCAAGACACGCGATATTCGGGAGTGGGCCCTGCCGGCCGGGAAAGATTCTCGACCCTACGGCACAGCCGCTGATGCTGAGGGGCGCATCTGGATCGCCCAGTCCGGTCCAGACCCCAACACGCTTGTGGGGTTCGACCCCGAGACCGAGCAGTTCTTTGGTGAGACCGTCATTCCCAGTGGCGGCGGCACCATCCGGCACATGTACTATCATCCCCCCACACGGGAAATCTGGTTTGGGGCGGATACCAACACTATAGGCCGTGCTGTTGTCCCGTAGGATCTCACGTACGATGTATGTGGGGGTTCTGGGCTTGCTCGGCCTGCTCGCGGTCCGGTATCCTGATCCGCCACCTCCGGCGCATACCGGTGGCTTCGGAGAACCGACGTGTCACACCTGCCACTTCGATGGACCGCTTAATGCGCCCAAAGGAGGCCTTCGGGTAGCGGGATTTCCGGAAGCCTTCACCCTCGGCCAAACCTACCCGATTACCGTCTACCTTACCCACCCCGAGATGCGGCGCAGTGGGTTTCAGTTGGCCGCCCGGTACCCTGACGGCACGCAGGCCGGTCGCTTTGTTCAGGCCGACGGTATTGCGCTGGATACCCTGGGCGGCATTGCCTATGTACGCCCCACCCGCGCACCCTGGATAGCCGATTCGGCCCGGTGGCATTTCACCTGGGTAGCACCGGCCATTGCCGATTCGGTCATCATTCATGTTTCGGCCAATGCAGCGAATGGAGATGACTCGGACTTCGGGGATTTAATTTATACGTGGACGGTACGTTTCCACACATTCCCCTAGGAAACGGTCGGTACGCACAACTTGAATCTTCAGCTTTTGCTGTCTCTTTTAAATTCGCGCTTTAACCAGGCTCGGGCCATGCGCCACTCACGCGCAACGGTGGCGGGGGAGATGCCCAGGGCTTCGGCGGTTTCATCTACGGTCAGGCCACTAAAGAACCGGCATTCTACAATCCGGCAGGCTCGTTCATTGATTTTTTCCAGGGTGAGCAGGGCATCATCAAGGGCTACGATTTCATCTGCCCTGTTGAAGACCGCCTGGCCGGCGGCTTCGTTGAGGGTAACGTGGATTTGATCCCCACCGCCGCGTTTCTGTGCTTTTCGGTCTCGGGCATAATTGGACAGAATGCGGCGCATGGCCTGGGCGGCCACGGCAAAAAAATGAGTACGGTCGTTCCAGTCCCGGTTGCGGTAATCGACCATTTTAAGATAGGCCTCATGGACCAGGGCGGTTGCATTCAGGGTATGATCCGCCCGTTCCCCGTCGAGATGCCGCCGGGCCATTACACGCAGGTCTGCGTAGACAGCAGCCAGCAATTCTTCCAATGCTTCGGGGCGGCCACCGCGCAGGTCAGACAGCAATTGGGTAACGGCGTGCGTACGTTCCATGTAAGGGATCTCGATCAATAGCCTCCAGCCGAGCTGGTAAAATACAGGGGGGAATCCTGTGCAGGAATGTAGGGAAACCCGACGGATATTCTCAAATGAGCGCATAATTAAGGGGGGAAACTCATCTTTTCTAAAAAAAATGCACGGATCGTGACAGACTTTGAACAAATCCTGTGCCTTTATAAGTGTACATGATGACGAAAGAGGGCTTGCCTCTGAAAATTGCCTTCCGAGTAACATGTACGAATGACGGTTATCTCTACTGGATCTTTTAGTGCCTGGCGTTCTGCGTTTGTCTACAATTTAATTAAGGTGGGATGCGGCCATTCGCCGGGGCGCCGGGCACTAAATCCTTTCGAATTTGAAATATTGTTACCTCCGTCTACTGGTTTGGGCTTCGCCGCCTCCTGAGGCCCTCCGGTAATGAAGCTGTGCCAAGTGGTGTGTTCTACTGCGCCCAGGCAGGTGAACACACCTGGCACGCCCATTTCTGGTCAGTAGTTACGGAATTTGGTTAGTGGTATATGGGCCAGGTATGCCTGAACGCTTGCCGCGTGTAATGCAAGGTGGGATGCGGATCACGCACTAAAGCGCCATACACGGTCCACATGCTCCGCGGGTTACCTCCTCGCGAAGTATGATTCAACACCGCAGAAAAGGGGAAGTCGAGCACTCGGCTTCCCCTTTTTTTATGGTACTTTTTGGACAGCGAAAGTTTTCAGGCCTTGCAATCCGTCCTGCGCGTACGATAAACGCCTGTATATGATGAAGCATCGGCGAAAGGCAGAAGGTTGAGCGCCTTCATTCGGAACCCCGTCTGAAGCGGCGGATATTAGGCTCTGCATTCATGATAGCCGGGGCGTGTTGGGTCTTACCCTCCCAGCACGCCCTAAACGGTAGAGCCCAGCATGTCCTCGTCGCAGGCACAAATCCGAAATTTTTGCATCATCGCCCACATCGACCACGGGAAAAGTACCCTGGCCGATCGGTTGCTGGAGGTAACCGGGACGCTTTCAAGCCGGGAGATGCAGGATCAGGTGCTGGACAGCATGGACCTGGAGCGTGAGCGGGGCATTACCATCAAAAGCCACGCCATCCGGATGTCCTATATCGGTGCAGATGGGCAGCCCTATATCCTCAACCTGATCGACACGCCGGGCCATGTCGATTTTTCGTACGAAGTGTCCCGTGCGCTCAATGCCTGTGAAGGGGCCATCCTCGTTGTGGATGCCGCACAGGGCATCGAAGCGCAGACCATCTCGAACGTTTACCTCGCACTGGAACAAGACCTGGAAATCATACCGGTCCTGAACAAGGTAGACCTGCCAAGTGCCAACCCGGAGGTTGTGGCCCAGAGCATCCTGGACCTGCTCGGTGGGGAACGAAAGGACATCCTCTCGGTGAGTGCCAAAACCGGCGACGGTGTGGCTGAACTACTCGAAACCATCGTCGAACGGGTACCGCCGCCCTCCGGAGATTCCGAGGCTCCACTGAAAGCCCTCATTTTTGATTCCGTCTTCGACCAATACAGGGGCTCGGTGGTCTATACCCGCATTTTCGATGGTACCCTGCGTAAAGGAGATGCAATCCAGTTTATGGCAACGGACAAGCAGTACTTTGCCGAAGAAATCGGTGTGCTGCGTATGGGTATGGAGGCCGTGGATGCATTGCATGCGGGGGAAGTGGGCTACATCATCGGGTCGGTGAAGGACGTGCGGGATACCCAGGTAGGGGATACCGTGACGACCGTGCGCAACCCGGCCAATGCCGCTGTCCCAGGGTTCCAGGAGGCCAAGCCGATGGTCTTTAGCGGGATGTACCCGGCCAATTCAGAAGACTTTGAAAACCTGCGGGCCTCGCTGGATAAACTCCAACTCAACGATGCCGCCCTCAAGTTTGAACCGGAAACCTCGGTAGCGCTCGGCTTCGGGTTTCGGGTCGGGTTTCTGGGGATGCTCCACATGGAGATTATTCAGGAACGGCTGGAACGCGAGTTTTCCATGGGCATCGTCACGACGGTCCCCAACGTAAAGTACAAGGTCTACCTGAGCGACCGGACCGTATGTGAGGTCGAGAACCCGAGCGAGATGCCGCCGGTAGGCAACATCGATGCCATCTATGAGCCGTACGTCCTCGCCCAGATCATCACGCCCACCGAGTACATCGGTAACCTGATGAAGCTGTGCCAGGACCGGCGCGGGATCTATATCAACACCCAATACCTGAGCACAGACCGGGTTGATTTGCAGTACGAATTACCCCTGGCTGAAATCGTCTTCGATTACTACGACAAGCTCAAAAGCGTCAGCCGGGGATATGCCAGCCTCGACTATGAAATCCTGGAATTCCGGCCCAGCAACCTCGTCAAGCTGGACGTGCTGCTCAACGGCGATCCCGTGGATGCCCTCTCCACCATCGTCCATCGGGAAAAAGCCTATGAAATGGGCCGCAAGCTGACACGCAAGCTACGCCAGTTGATTCCTCGGCAAATGTTTGAGGTGGCCATCCAGGCCGCTATCGGCAACAAGGTGATTGCCCGGGAAACCGTGAAAGCCATGCGCAAGGACGTCACGGCCAAGTGTTACGGCGGAGACATCTCCCGGAAGCGGAAATTGCTGGAAAAACAAAAAGAAGGCAAGAAACGTATGAAACAGGTCGGCCGGGTGGAAGTCCCCCAAGAAGCCTTCTTGGCCGTATTATCGATGAATGATTGACATGGCATCTTCCCAGGCAACCAAAGCACAACAGCGCCGCAAAGCCCGCCAACAGGCCAAGAACGCAGCCCGAAATGGGCAAAAAGGCGGAAAGGGGGCACCCTCCGGCAAAGGTCGCATTCGGGAATGGTTCGATGCACTCCTGTTTGCCCTCATCGCCGCTCTGATCATCCGGACATTCTTCTTTGAGGCCTTTCGCATCCCGACTCCCTCTATGGAGAAAAACCTGCTGGTAGGGGATTTTTTGCTGGTCTCGAAATTACACTACGGCCCCCGCACGCCCATCACCCTGGGAATCCCGTTTACCGACATCTACATCAAGGGGCTCGAACTGCCGTTCTTTCGGATTCCCGGCTTTACGGACGTGCAGCACGGGGATCCTATCGTGTTTAACCACCCGCCGGAAAACCTGGCCATCGATCGCAAAACGCACTATATCAAACGCGCCATCGGCCTACCGGGGGATTCGCTGGCCCTCATCGACAAGGTGGTGCATATCAATGGCGTACCCGATCCCCTGAATGCAGGAATGCAGCAACAATGGATCGTCCACAAAACTGGTGCCCAGGTCCAGTTACCGGTGCCCCGGCTGGATGAACTCGGCGCCCGCATCATCACGTTCAACCGGAATCCGTCCCAGGTCATCATCCAGGCCACCCCCGGTGCGGTCCAGGCCATCGCCGAGTGGCCGTATGTGGAACGTGTGGAGCCCGCAACCATGCCCGCCGGTATGCCGGAACAACGCACTGCCATCTTCCCGGCGGGCAGTAATTTCAACCGAGACAACTACGGCCCCATCTACATCCCGAAAGCCGGACAGACCATCACCCTGACCGACGAAAACTGGACCCTCTACGAAGAAGTCATCAACCGTTTTGAGGGCCGCAACGTAGCCCGGACTGGATATAATGCCTTCACCATCGACGGTCAACCCGGTACCCAGTATACCTTCACGCGGGATTACTACTTTGCCATGGGCGACAACCGCGATGACTCCGCCGACAGCCGGGCCTGGGGATTCGTGCCGGACGATCACCTCGTAGGCCGTGCCTTCCTGATCTATTTCTCCTGGGATATGGACCGGAAACTCCCCCGGTTTGGCCGAATACTCAATCTGATTGAAGGAGATTAAGGCCGGGGCCGGCACGAGACCGGTCGATGTTGTAGCTTATCCGACTCGTGCCCGCCCGGATTATCGAATGGCTCGACTATAAAACCTCCTCATCCTCCGGCTGCCAGGCCGGGTCCACGATACACAAAAACGCCAGATCCTCGTCTCCGGTGTTTTCGATGTATTGCACGGCATTGGGGGGAATATAAACCGTATGCCCTGGGCCGACTTCCGCCGAGTCGGCGTCGATGAACATACAGCCGGTGCCGGAGAGGATGTAGTAGACCTCAGAGGTTTTCAGGAGGTGGGGGAGTGAGGCGTTGCCGGGGCGGACGACGGCATGCGCCAGGCTGTAGCGCAAGGTCAGATCTGCCTTGTCCGGGTGCAGGATTTCCTTGAGGATGGTCTCATCCCCGGCGATAAACGTTTCGCAATCGTCAAGTCCTCGAATAAATAGCATAGCATTGGAGATTGGTGATTTTTCATTACCTTAACGGTTGCCGTCGCATCCCAGGATGGCTCGGAATTTCGTGAGAGGCAAGGTACCATGCAACGCATCATTCAGGCACTTTGGGTGAAAACCCTTTTGTGGATTGGCATCGGAATTGGCACACCAGCCGGGGTTCAGGCGCAAGCCCTACAAAGCAACCTTGGCGAAGTGGGGGCGGCCTACGCAAGGCCCTATCTGCAACCTGCCGTCAACGTGTTGGGCAGCAACCTCAACGCCAGCCTGTTTCATCCCTCAAGCCCAGGTACCGAGTGGTTTGCTCCGCGTATGGTGGCTGGTGTGCGGGCGTTTGCGACAGTCATCCCCATCCCGAGACTTCGGTTCAATACCACCTTTCAGGATACCCTGAACCTGGGGTTGTTGTATGAGGGGGTTCAGTATACGGCTCCGGTGCCCGCCACCTTTATCGTCGAAGATGCCCCCACGCTCTATGGGGGAGAGCCAGGCCTGGTTCGGGTTGTCGTGCAGGATGAGGTTTCCATCACGCAAGGTGACGGCACCGTCGAGACTTTTCCCATAGACACGACGCTTACCCTGAACTCTATTGCCGGTTTGCTCAAAACCGACATCGGCCTGGGGGCGATTCCGCAATTGGGGCTCGGGACGCTCTGGGGATTCGATGTCATGTTCCGCTGGGTACCCCGTGTGACGCACGTCGACTATGGGGGTATAACCATGCGGGGGGCTGGCATTCGGTTTAACCTGCGTCCTTTCCTGAAAAAGCTCCCCTTCGATGTGGCCGTTTATGCCGCCCGGCAGCGTGTTGAGGCTGAGGACGACAAAGAGGCGGGGTTCGTTAAAGCAAACCTCGCGGCCGAGGGCTTCTCCATCAGCAAGACCACCGGCGTGTGGCGGGCGTACTGGACCATCCAGCGCGAACGCACGGAGGTGGACCTGTCCTATACCTATGATCCGGTGGATCTCCTGGGGGATATGGTGCAGGAAGTTCCCGTAGGTATTGAACCGGCAACCGTCGCGTTGCAAATGAAAGGGTTCAACCGGACTCGCTATGCCGCCGGGTTCAGCCTGACGGTACGGCCGATCTCCATCAACGGAGAATACAGCTACGTCGGCTGGCACGTCCTGACGGCTGGGGTTAGCCTACTCATCGGCTCCCGGTAAATCCATCTCACTTCACGAGATGTAGCGTGCGGGTCTGGACGTGTCCGTTGGCAACCAGACGGTATAGGTAGGTCCCACTCGGCAGACCAGTAGCATTGAAATCTGCAGCGTATTGTCCCGGTGTTTGGAATTGGTCCACGGGGACGGCCACTTCGCGCCCCATCACATCGTACACGCCCAGCCGTACATGGGCCGCATCGGGGAGGTCGTAGCGGATGGTGGTGGACGCGGTGAACGGATTGGGATAGTTGCCTTCGATGCGTAGTCCGTCGGGGATATCCAGGCCGATCTGCTCTACAGCCGTGCCGCCGCCGCCACCCGTCGTTCGCACCGTGTAACCGGCTGAGGCTGGCATATTCGTAATCGGATTGATGCTGATGGAGGCGGCCAGGCCCTCTTTGGTTTGGAAGGTGTAACTGGTGGTGATGATGGTGAACCCAAAGTTGGTCACACTCAAGGTATTCCGAACGCGCAAGCACTCGGCCGAGCCTGCGGGTGTGATCAGGGTTCCAAACCCGTCAACCACATATTCTGAGGTGAGGTTACTCGAAAAGCCAAACCCACCAACCGTAAACGTTTGTGAGGTGGTCGTGCTCCATGTGGTGCCGAAGGTCTGCGGGAAGGCGGCTTGTTGTAAGGGCGGATCGTAGGTAAATTTGCCTTCATCGGGTACCATGCCATCGCCGTCAAGATCTGTTTTGGAGCTAAAGAAGGCCCCGATGCTGAATACGCCTTCATCGGTAATAGCCTGGTAGGTGTAGAGGGTTGAATCTGGATCTGCCCCCCCACTTTCAGCCAGGGCAACCGCCGCCACATGGGTGGCATTGGCAAACTCAGGCTCGTTGGCACCCGGTACATCCGCTGGCATGGGCAAGATCACAAAGGTACCCCCCACATTGCTTTCAAAGGTCAGGCCGGAGAAATCCCAGGTTTGGTTTCCACCTGTGGCATCGATCAGGGCCTGGAGGCCGGCAGAATTGGTCGTCGAAAAGTCTTGGGAAGTAAGCACTTGACCGATTTCGGCGATGAAGTCCGAGCGATCAATGGTGATTTGGGCAGTAGCTACCGTCGTGAGTAGGAAACAGGGCAGCAGGACGAGCAAACGAAAACGCATGGCAAACATGGTCATAAGAGGTTATCGAGTCAGGAAAAAAGAACAGCTTAATATACCATACAAAATTCAACACGCTTTTGTGGCATCCCAGGGATATTTTTTTCGATAGATATATAATGTCTAAACATTTAATGTCGAAACATACAAAGAATTATATCGTATTAAGAGTCAAAATATTGCTCACCTTTAAGCGAAACCCTGAACATGAAACCGCGCACCATCACCCAACGGCTTCCGAGCCGATCCGTACGTATGGGTCATTTGACGATTTTACAACCGTTACCCGCGGCAGAGGTCAACCAGATCAGTCCATTCCTGTTGTTACACCATTTAGATGTTGATGTAGAGGCCGGGATAGATCCGCTCGGCATTGGGCCGCATCCGCACCGGGGGTTTGAGCCGGTGACCTTTGTGTTCGATGGGGCTGTGGCGCACCGGGACTCGCGTGGGCACGAAGGCATCGTAGGGCCTGGGGGCGTGCAGTGGATGACGGCTGGTATGGGCATCGTGCACAGCGAGGGTGCTGCAAAGTCCTTCATTGAAGAAGGCGGGCGGTTTCAAATGATCCAGCTCTGGATCAATCTGCCCAAAGCCCTCAAAATGGCGCAGCCCCGGTATCAAAACCTGCCGGCTACCCAGATTCCCGTCATTAAGTCGGAGGGTACCCAGATTCGGGTTGTTGCCGGTTCAGTGGGGGAAACCACCGGTCCGGCCCAGACGCATCACCCCGTGACAGCAATACACGTGAAATTGCAAACCGACGGCACGGCAGAAATCCCCTTGCCTGCTGGTCACAACGCGTTGGCCTATGTGCTCGACGGTGCCGTGCGGGTCAATGGAGAGCCGGTCGGTGGGGGAACCCTGGTTGCTTTCTCCGAAGACGGCGACGGGTTCACGCTGCAGGGCGACATTGCCGCCAATGTACTGGTACTCTCCGGTGCACCCATCGATGAGCCGGTTACCCAACACGGCCCCTTCGTGATGAACACCACAACGGAGATCCTGGAAGCCATGCGAGACTACCAGATGGGCAAAATGGGGATGTTGACGTATTAGGGCGCTCGCGGCCTCAGGAGTTGGGCCGCTCACTGTTGTCCGTGGTCCGTTGTAGACTTTTGGGGAACACCCTACAACGGCCTACGGACCAATGACCACAGACCAGTTTATCCCTCCAGCGTTCCCTGCACGTAGGTCAACAGTTGATTCATCTGGCCCTGGCTCAGGATCTGACCGGTCAGGGCCAAAGCGTACACGATGCCGCCTAACACGAGCGCCGCACCGCTGACCCAGAACGCGGTGAGCGGCATCTTGAGCATCCATTGGGACAGCCCAAAGATCAGTCCCACTACACCGACAAAACCCAGGATGGCATAGAGGGCGACGATGAGCGTCCAGATGTCAGCCCGCGGCCCGAAATGGCCGTGGATCACCGAGGCTTTTCGGTCGGTCTCGGGTTGGGGGGTGATTTCCAGGTTGAGGTGGGGTGACCAGATGCGCCGGTCGGCCTTGCGGATCTTGAGGTGCAGGTGGTTACCGGCCCTGGCTCCGACGCACGGAGAATCCGGGCGGGCCAGGCACTCATTCAGGCGGTCCAGAACTTTGGGAGGGCTAAGCGGCACGCGGAGTTCAAAGCGCGGCCTCATTCGGGGGCTAAGCATGGTCCACCTTGGGTTGGTTCAGGAGGGGGTGACCACTAGAAAAATAATCCTTTATCCCTGAAAGTCAATACATCCTATGGGTGAAGTCGGCCCATCAGGCGTGGGAAGGGAATGGCTTCACGGATGTGTTGGAGGCCGCAGATCCACACCACGCAGCGTTCCAGGCCCAGGCCGAAGCCGCTGTGGGGGACCGAGCCATAACGGCGCAGGTCGAAGTACCAGCCAAACACTTCAGGGGGTAGGCCGTGGGCCTCGACCTGTTTTTCCAGGAACGCCAGATCGGTAGCCCGTTCGCCGCCGCCGACGATTTCGCCGTAGCCTTCCGGGGCCAGTACGTCCATGCCCATCGCGAGGCGGTCGTCTGCTGGGTCTCGTTTCATGTAGAAGGCCTTGATAACCGCCGGGAAGCGGTGCACGATGATGGGCCGGTCGTAGTGCCAGGTCAGGATGGTCTCATCGCTACCGCCGAAATCCCCACCCCATTCGAAGTTTTTTGCAGATTCGCCCCACTTGGGTAAGTTGCGCAGGGCTTCTTCGATCTCGTCCAGCCGTTTATGGATCTCGATTTCCCGGGCATCCAGGCGGCGTTTGATGTATTTCTTGGACTGGCCGTAGATTTTCTTGTTTTCAGCCAGTTCGGCCCGAAGGGTTTTTTCCTCTTCATGGCAGGCCTCGATGCGCTGGGCTACCATCTCGGCGGAGGCATCACTGCGGAGCAGTTCGACAGCATCGTTGTAATGCACACGCGGGAAGGGTTTCTGGACCCGTTCCAGCGCGCTGGTGTCTCGTCCCAGTAATTCGAGTTCGGCTTTGCAGTCGCGCAAGGCATCCTGTACGATGCGGGTCAAAAAGTCCTCGGCCAGTTCCATGTTCATGGCCAGGTCGAAGAACGCCATTTCCGGTTCGATCATCCAGAACTCGGTCAGGTGGCGGCGGGTTTTGGACTTCTCGGCGCGGAACGTGGGGCCGAAGGTATAGATTTTGCCCATCGCCATGGCCATGGCTTCGCCGTAGAGCTGGCCGCTCTGGGTCAGGTAGGCCGATTGGTCGAAGTAGTCGGTCTCAAACAGCGTCGTGGTGCCTTCGACGGCGTTGCCGGTAAAAATCGGCGCATCCATCTGGACGAACCCCTGTTCCTGAAAGAACTGATGGATGGAGGTGATAATCCGGTTTCGGATCCGCATGATGGCCCACTGCCGTCGGCTGCGGAGCCACAGGTGCCGGTGGTTCATCAGAAACTCGATGCCGTGTTCCTTGGGGGAGATGGGGTATGCTTCGGCCAGGCTGATAAGTTCAACACTTTGTACTTCCAGTTCATAGCCGCCCACCTGGCGTTCGTCTGCCCGGACGGTGCCGGTCATCGACAGGGCACTTTCCTGCGTGGCGGCCTCGGCAGCCTGCCAGGTTTCTTCAGAAACGGTATCGGCAGCCACGACGCATTGTGCGAGGCCGGAGCCGTCGCGCAGGATCAGGAAGTGCAGACTTTTTGAGCTGCGCTTGTTGTAGAGCCAGCCCTTGAGGGTAACGATTTCGCCGACGTGGCCGGCGAGGGCCTCAATGTATACGTGGGAATCAGCCATGAAGCGTGGTGTTCAAGAATAAATAGCAGGCGCATAATATCCGCACACCAGCGTAGACAAACAACCCTGCGGATGGCACCAACACAAACCTTTTTACGCACATAGGGTATATGCCCCTCAACCGAAGCCGGGATAAAGCCATGAAAACCGTTAGTCTTAAAGAAGCCAGGGACCATCTTTTAGAACTTCTTGATGAAGGCGTCAAGGGAGGGCAGGATATTGTGATAACGGGTGATGGAGCCGCCTACAAAATAACGGTGATGCCGGTTGATCAGAATATCGCAAAGGCACCGCAGGCACGGGATGGGTTTGGAAAAGCCAAAGATATAATCAAAATGGCCGATAACTGGGAAGATCCTATTCCCGGACTTGAACCTTATATCTCGTGAACTTTCTCCTCGATACGCATACCTTTCTCTGGTATATCAAAGGAGATGCGAGACTTAGCCAAACGGCACATGAAGCGATTGAAGACCTCCGTCACGCTATTTTCCTTAGTACAGGTACCTTACTGGAAATTGCAATTCTGGAGGGTTTGGGTCGAATAAATCTGGGCATGGGGTTCAACCAGTTGGTCAATGATCACGTTGAAGCCAATCAGATGCAGGTACTCACCATCATGCCAGCCCATCTTGAGGTGTACAAGCTGCTGCCATTTCATCATCGCGATCCCTTTGACCGGTTATTGCTGTCTCAGGCCCAGGCCGAGCAAATGACGCTGATCTCGCTAGATCCGGAATTCCATCCCTATGGTTTGCCGGTTCTGTGGTAGGATTATCTTTTCATCACCATCTTTCGCAAGTCATCCTCGGAGACGGCACCGGCCCGCAGGACTTTCAGGTCTTCGCCTTCCACCATCACGACGGTAGACGGGGTGCCGTGCAAAGGTTCACCGGCATCAACGGCACAATCGACCGCATCAATCAATGCCGGGGCAAGTCCTTCGAAACGGTTGGCCGGGGGGATACCGGAAGGGTTGGCACTGGTGGAGCAGAGGGGACGATCTGCGGCTTTGATGATGGCACGGCAGAAGGGGTGGCGCGTCCGCCGTATGCCGATGTAGGGTGAAGTACCGTGCAGTAACGTTGGGACGGTATCGGTCGCTTCAAAGAGAATGGTCAGGGGGAGATCGGCGGCCATTAAGCAGTCGTGCAACGGCGTACGTGTGGCGATCCAGTCCGTCATGCGGTTCCAGGTGTCCGTGAGGACGAGGATGGGTTTACCGGCATCTCGGCCTTTGATGGCATGAATACGGTGCAGGGCGGCTTCGCAGGCCGGGTCTGCGCCGAGGCCATAGACGGTTGCGGTGGGATAGAGCAGAACGCCTCCATCCCGTATGCAGGCGGCTGCAGCGGTCACAGCAGCCTCAACATCTGCTTTGAGGGGGTACACTTACCGACGGCGGTTTTGGAGTACGGTCCGCCAGTCCGGTGTTTTGCGTTCGCCGGTGACGTTGGTATGGAGCAGTTCATACTCGCCAAATCCGCTGACATCGGCAAAGATAAACGTGGAGCGGCCTTCACCGGGGATGTTGTTGTATTCCCAAATCTCATGTGGGGCGAGGCTTCGCTCGTAGTGTCGGGGCTCGACCGAGGAAGGAATGCCGTAGCGCAGGATGATGTGGCCCCGGTCTGTTTTCCATCCTTCGTTGAAGTTGTTGCCGTAGCGCTCCTTGGCGTACTGGAGCCGGCTGTAATACTCCTGCTTATACTCATTGGCCGGGGTTTCCGGGCTGGTGTCCCGTTTGCGCCAGAAGCTCATCAGGAATTGACGCTTTTCGTCCAGGCTCTCCAGGTCGTTGGCTGTTTTGCGCTCCTGATCCGTAGCGATCACTTTGATGTGGTCCAGGCCTTCTTCAAGCTCTTCCTCGGTCATGGCGGCATAGACACTGGCCTCATACTCGGTATCGATATCCGGGGTGTCGGCATTGGACTGGACGGCGGGGTTGAAAACGAAAAACTTCCGGTTTTGCTCAACCACGGCTTCATTGTCTGCATTCAGCATCAGGGCGTACAGGACGTAGGAGCCGCTGGGCAACGCCCCAATATCGAACGATCCAACAAGCACATCGGGGTGTCGGACCCGCCGCATGGCGCGTTTCTGTAAGCCCGGCCATGGCTGAGACTGGTTGGCATCGGCGATAAAGACGTAAGCCGTGTAGGAAGAATCTGTGACCGTTTGGTCGAGGTGATAGGCTTCCATGTAATAATACAGCTTCGTCAGGCCACTTCCGTAGAGCAGATTCGGGTTGGGTTGGATGGCCAAGCCGTTTTTGAAAAACGGACTGTTGCGGTCCTGGGAGCGCCGGATCGAGGTGGCCAGCGTAACATCGGAAAGCCGGGCCTGATCGGAAATCTGATAGTCCGGCACGACCACATCGCGGGATTGTGTGGTGGCCGGGCGCGTCCCATCTGCCGGGATGGTCACGGTGAGTTCGTATTCTCCGGGAACGACCTGCGTACGGGTCTGATGGACAAAGTGCTGGCCGGGCTGAATCATCAGCGTATCGGCAATGGCGAATTGGATGTGCAGGGTATCGGCCCAGACTGGCCCAGCCGGGGTATCGGTAAGCTGAGTGATCGTGCTCTGGGTCAGGACCAGGTGCATCGGCAAGCTGGTCATGAAGCCAAGGCTGTCTGCCTGAAACGCCAGGGCCTCGGCGGCAAAGGCAAAGTACAGTTCCAGCAGAGACGATTCGTCGGTGTAGGAGAAGGTCGCATAGTCCAGGTCTATGTTCGGCGCTTGAGCCCATCCCTGTGCGGGCATGAACATCAGGCCGGAGAGGAGCGTCGCGTAAAAAATGCGCATGATCTATAACTGGCAGAAGAATTCAATAGTACATACAGTTCCCTCGATGAACCTCGGGAGCATAAAGCTAACAACCGATCAACAAGGGAAGATCCGACCGCACAGGAAACGAGATCGTGGAAAAATAATCAAGGGCATTGCATATCCCCTGCGCGGAAAGGTCAAACGCGGACCTGGATGTTCTTGCGGTCCATGATGTGCAGCACGCCGTACCAGGCTGTGATCCAGACCAGGGCATACAGCAAGGACGCATTCATGGGGGAGGCCAACGGCGCAAACACCGTCTTGAACAATACGCTCTGGATGCCTTCCATGCCGCTCTCTCCGGGCACCCGGATCAGAAACAGCGCCTTGCCGACCAGCCCGCTAAAGAAAAAGACCGTAATCGCATTGACGCCGTAAATCACAAAAGGCCGGGTCCATCGGCGGCGGTCTTGCACCTCGATCCACCAGTAACACAAGGCCAACAGACAGGCCGCAATGCCCGCAGTAAACAGGGTATAGGAACTGGTCCAGAGTGCTTTGTTGAGCGGAAATACCCAGTGCCAGGCGTACCCGATGGTTAGCAGCACAAACCCGAAGACAAACAGCCGGGCGGTACGCTGCACATGATCGGCCTGGCCGAGCAGGATACGACCTGCCGAGATGCCGAGGAGCGTCGTACAAATGGCCGGCAGGGTCGAGAACAGGCCCTCCGGATCCCATTCCCGGTTGGCGCCGACCCAGAGGTGATCGCTACCAAGGATCAGGCGATCCAGGTAGGCCCCCAGGTTACCGGCTTTCAAGTGGATCTGACCGGCTCCATATTCAGGGACGGGAATCAGCATCATGGCCGCCCAGTACCCGAGCAAGATGACGGCGATGATGAGGTGCTGGGTTTTGGCACGGGTATACAAAAACAACAAGGCCGCCGCGAGGTAGCATAGCGCAATGCGTTGTAGTACCCCCATGATGCGTAGCTTGGCCAGGCCAGGGTGCAGGCCAAATTCCGGCACCAACGTGATAAACGGAAACGCGGCCATAAAAAGGCCCAGGCCGAACAGGGTGGCTGCCCGAGCCCAGGTCTTGCGGACCAACACGTTCTTCGGGGTCTCCCGTTCCAGGTATTTCGTAAAGGCCAGGGTAATGGAGACGCCCACGATAAAAAGGAAGAAGGGAAAGATCAGGTCTGTGGGGGTCCACCCGTGCCATTCGGCATGCAGAAACGGTGGATACACGGCCGACCACGTGCCGGGGTTGTTGACGAGGATCATGCCGATGATCGTTGCGCCCCGAAAGACGTCAAGTGAGATCAGGCGTTTGCCGGCAGCGGGTTGCGGAGGGGAATCACTCATTTCGTGGAGGATGCGCTTTCAGCTTCCGATGCCGCCTGTTCCGGCTTGGCAGGGGGAGCAAGCTGTTCCAGTTCAGCTGGGGTTTCCATAAGGAGGGGCGCGACGGCTTCGGCTTCGAGATCCTGTACTTTTTTCTTGAGGCTGTTGATTTCGCCACGGGCTTTCCACCGCTTGGGCAAGGAGCCCATATACCCGATAAAGACGCCGAGGGCCAGTGTGATCAAAATAACCAGTGCCAGCCGACCATCCAGGTCGAACGTCAAGAAACGAACCCGAACATATTGCAGATTCTGAAACGCAAACATGGTGGCCAGAACCGCAATCGAGAGTGAGATAAACAGGGGATAACGCATGATACGCAAAGGTTAGAACGGCCGGTGGTGTAGACGGCAAGTTTCGCAAGATACGAATAATTGGGCCGTGTCTGAAAAATCTCATCGCTGGTTACGTGGGGTGAAGCGTCCGACGGCTCGGCCCTTCCAGGTCACCCGGCCCGTCGCGTGCGCCCATGCTGAGGTCCATTGCATCGCTATCGCCAGCACAAACACTACAGGCGTGAGCAACGTGATCCACCACGGAAACCGTCCCCAGCGATCTACCCATCCCTTTGCCAGCCAGGCTGTGCCCAGAAACCAGAACGACCACCACGGGGCCAGGATGAACATCAGGATGAACAACGCCTGAATCAAGAGGTACAGCACCGGGTGACCGCCCATCAGCAGGTAGACGTTTTTTCGGAACCCCTGCCACGCTGCCCGGTGGTCTTCGTACATCCACACGGCCAGTTCATTATGCAAATCGAGCATGTAGGGCATCACGCCGTTGCGCTTCAGGTACCGCCCAATCTCGACATCTTCCAATACAGCCTTTCGATGTTGCGCATGCGGTTCGAGGGGATCGTACAGATTTTTTTTAATCATCCACATCTGGCCATTCATGGCGCTCAGGGAGGGAAACGGCACCCGGCGGACCAACGGCCACGGCAGGCTCGTCATCAATACAAACGGGACCATGCTCACCAGCAACCCACCGCCGCCTTTGAGGTGGTTAAACCCCGTGAGGACCGAGCGCGGGGGTAGGGCCGAAAAACGCCGCACCAGCCGACGAAGGGCCTCTGCATCTTTGAGGGCCGCGTCGGCATCCAGAAACAGGTAGAGGTCGCCCCGGGCTTGTTGCACCGCCTGATGCAAGGCATGAACCTTTCCTGTCCATCCGTCCGGCAGTGGGATCCCGCGTAGGGCCCGGAGTCGGGGGTTGGGGTGTGCCTGGAGGACCGCCCAGGTTTCGTCTTCCGAACGGTCATCGTAGACCAGGATTTCAAAGTCGGGATAGGATTGGCTGCACAGGGAGGGGAGGAGCCGCCGCAGGTTTGCTGCTTCGTTTCGGGCCGGGATCAGGATGGAGACTTTCGGCCACATGGGCGGGTCTGTGCCCTGCCATCCGCGCACAAAGACTAGGTTGCCGAGGAGGATCAGGAAGAGGATGGCAAACGCCACCGTTAAAAATAGGATCATAATGTGGGTAATTGGCCCGGGTTGGTGTATGGTTTGGGAGATGCAAACAGCTCCGATGTTGGCGCAAGATCAAATGTTGAAGGGCGATCACAAGGATCGCCCCGCCCCAACGCTGCGTCTGATGGAGCGTTGTGCCAGTTCCAACTGCATCATTAAAAAGGTCGCACCCACCCCGGAGGGGCCGGTCTCGTGCCGGCCCTTCAACGTCACAATGATATCAACAGTGATGTCGTGCACTGTCTTCAAACATGCGGTCGGCCCGGGCCAACGAAATAATCAACGAAGCAAACGCGAAAAAAACGGGGCCGTGAAGGACAGGTCCCAGTTTTCATGTGGACTTTTCCGGCCTTCGAGCAACGTATGGGTTTCCTCGGGAACTGCCGATTGAAGCGTATGCAACAACTCGGCAAGGTGGTGTTGCTCCTGGCCGTCGCTCTGCTTGCGCAGGGTACCGCCCATCAACAAGGCCGTAGGGAGAGCGTGCCCCCACCAGGTGATGTGGATTGCTACGGGCCACCAGTAATGTGGTGGAAATATTCGGTCCAGTTTGGCAAATGAAGCCGTCGGAAAGGTACCAATGCCGGTCTCCGGTGGGCGCAACTCCGCTTCCGGGAAATAAAAGAGCGCCGTATTGGGATCTTCCCGAAACTGTGCGGCTGTTTGGCGGACGGTCGCCATGCGTTGCTGAGCATCATCGGGTGGGAACGGCAAGGCCCCCTGGGCTGCGAAGAACGGGAATTTTTTCCAATCGGCCATCCAGGTCAGGGGGGGACGGCTGAGCACTTCATGGACCAGGTACCAGATCAGGTAGCCGTCGTAGAAATTATGGTGATTGGCATAAAGCACGAGGGGGACGTCAGGGGGGATGTCCGGCAGCGGTCCGGCCCAACATACCTGCCTAAATGCCCTGCGCAGATCCCGAATTACCAGTCGGCGCACCCCACCCGAGAGCGTACGATGTAAAAGGTTGCGTTTCACGCTGGCAAGTTAGGGCGTGTTTACAATCAATCCTATTCGGCGCTTTTTGGCCCATTTCGCCCCTCTCCGCGTTATTTTTCTCGTCCAATACTGTGGCATTGCACTCAAAAAATGCCTTGATAGGGCCAAAATGGCCTAAATAAGCCCTCAATTTGCTGAATGTAAACACGCCCTAATGCTTTCCATGTTATCCTTGATGCGTTTTTTCGCCCTAACCCAAGTGCACGATTTGTGATCGCCATTCGTCCCCCTGCCTACTTCCCCGGCCTGGCTTACTGGGCTTTAATGTTGCATGTTGACCGATTCATCCTGGCCGATACGGTACCCTATAGCCGGCAGTCTTTTCAAAACCGGGCGCGGTTGCGTAACCCGACGGGTACCCAGTGGATTAGTGTGCCACTGTTAGGCCGTCATCGCGGAACGGCCATTGCGGAGGTGCCCATCGACACCCAGGCCCCGTGGGTGGGCAAACATCGCCGGGCGCTCGCATTCAATTACCGGACCACGCCCTACTATGAGTTCTATGAGGACGAATTGGAGGTCTTTTATGTGCAACCCTGGACCCACCTCGGCCCGCTGACCACCACTTCAATCGAGCTGACCCATCGGTTGCTGGGGATGTCTACGCCACTGGTAAAGGCCTCTGCGCTACCAGGTGCTCCGGCATCGCTGGAAGCCATCTTTCGAGAAGCTGGAAATGAGTCTTTGCTTGCGTTGCCCGATTCTCTGGACCGAGATGTCCAAATTTGGGGTGAGGTACAACCGTTCGTGTTCACGGAGCCCGTGTATCGGCAGAACTTTGCCGGGTTTGAGCCGGGGCTGTCGATTTTGGATTTGCTCTTCAATTATGGCCCGGAGACCGTGCGTATGTTGCGGGGGGCAGGCGGATGATGTCGAGACATTCGATGAACGGGGGCGATCACAAGGATCGCCCCTCCGGGTTTTGCCCCTTTCCGATGAGCGAATTGGATTTGCTCCATTTTTTCGATGAATGCATCCTGGCGGGGCCGGTCTTGTGCCGGCCCTTCAACGTTAAATCACTTTCGGCATGAAGGAATGACGTGGTTCCCAACCAAGCGGTCGGCCCAGTCCGTCGATACGACTATTTCCACGTATCGGCGAGGACGCGGATCCAGTTTTGATGGGTGATGCGGCCCAGGGCATCGTCGTCGTAACCATGTTTGCGCAGGGCATTGATCAGGTGGGGGTAGCCGGTAACGTCTCCGATGGCCTGGGGAATCATGGCTCCATCAAAATCGGAGCCGAAGGCGACGTGGTCGATGCCGATGCGGTCCACGATGTAATCGACATGCCGGATGAGTTCGGCCAATGGAGTGTCCGGGTTGGCCTGGCCGTCGGGGCGGATGTCTCCCACGAAGAAGTTGACACCGATCACGCCATTTGAGGTGCCGACGGCATCGATTTGTTTATCTGTCAGGTTTCGGCTGGAGGGGCAGAGGGCGTGGGCACCCGTATGGGTCACGACCAGCGGAGCCGTGGAGAGCCGTTCTACATCCCAGAAGCCTTTCTCGTTCAAGTGGGCGAGGTCTAGCATCACGCCCAGATTATTGCAGGCCTTGACCAGCCGTAGGCCAGCCTCGGTAAGGCCCGGCCCAATGTCCGGCGTGTGAGGATACCGGAATTGTACGCCATGTCCGAAAACCGTTGGGCGGCTCCACGTGGGGCCAAGGGATCGCAGGCCCGCCTGGTAGAATACGTGCAGGGCATCCAGGTCTTGGTCGATGGCGTCAGCCCCTTCCAGGTGCAGAATGGCGGCAAACGTGCCGTCGGCCAGGCAGCGGGTTAGTTCGGTATGAGAGCGAATAACGCGGAGTTGCCCTTCCGATTCAGCTTCCCACTGAAAAAGCCGGGCCATTAACGTGATGACAAACCGTTGTGCGTAGGCTGGGTCCACGGGCTGAGCCAGCGGCATGGCATATCCGCCTGCAGGGGCGCCAAAGGTAGACCGGCTGGTGGGTTGTTGAGGGCCTTCGGGGGGGGTCCAAATGGCGAAAAACCCGCCGCCCATCCCGCCCTTGCGGGCACGGGGCAGGTCGATGTGGCCCTTACTGGCATCGGCTTCATCAAAGAACGACCGGCCGGCGGCCCGAGGCGACATGTAGATCTGGACCAACGTATCATTGTGGCCGTCGAAAACAGGCAAGAGAGAAGAGATGGGCATGGGGTAAACGGTTCGGCGGGAAGGAATAGGTTTGTCAACAACGAAGGTCTATAGCAGGCCGCGTGAAATAACGAAATTCGATTTCGGCAAGCAAAAGAAAAAAGAGTGTTGATTGGTGATTCTTGATTGGTAATTGCTGCTGAATAAATGATCAATCAACAATCACCAACCGCCAATCACAAATAGAAATAGTTATATTACCGTGCGTGCGCCCTTCCACCTGGGTGCCTGGAGCCGCGTCCTTTACCATACAAGCAGGGTATGTTATGACCAAAGCCGATATTGTGGATCGCATTGCCAGTGCCACAGGCCTGACAAAATTGGAAACCGATACCGTTGTCAATGCATTTATGCTGACCATCATTGACGCATTGAAAGAAAACAAAGCCATTGAATTGCGGGGATTTGGTTCCTTCCGGGTTGAAAAACGTGCACCTCGCGTGGCCCGTAACCCGCGCACCAATCAGGTGGTCCCTGTGCCTGAGCGCTACGTCCCGGTCTTCCGCGTGTCGGATTCCTTCCGTGATGCGGTGGATGATGCCGTACGAAGCAGTGCGTCTTAAATTTTTGGATACCTATGACAATGAAAGCCCATGTGGTGTGTGCGGGCTGTGGGGCTAGGTTGGCCCCGGAAGCTATGCAATGTGATTTATGCGGTTTGCCGGTCGGTGTGGCTCCAGACGAACCGATTGCCCCAGCCGCCGAACCGGAAGGACCTGGTGTTGAAACAGCGCCTTCGCCCGAACCCCAGGGGGCTGCCGATTCCGCACCGGTTCAGGGCTCTTACATTGTGTGTGGTAGCTGTGGGCACAACAATGCCTTGTCTGCCCGGTTCTGCAACCAATGTGGCTCGGCCTTTTACGAAACACCAGCCGAGCCGGAGGTTCATCCGGTTGCTGAAGCGGTTTCCACGGCTGTTGCTGTCGATCAGGGAGCCGCATCGGCTGATCAAACCGACACGCCGGTTCTGCCGCCAGAAATGGCATCTCCGGACCACAAGCGGGCGCCAGGGTCTCCTGCCGTCAATAAGCAAGTGTTTCGCCTCGTCGGTGTTAGCCTGTTGGTGGTGGTGGGCTTGTTTCTGATTACCGTCTGGAGCAAGGATGGGCCGAGTACGCCCCCGGCTTCCAGCCCGCTGTCCAATACCCAATCCGGTGCCTCCGATGAGACCGTTGCACCCCCGACTGTTCCGTTGGCCGCTGCGGTTGAGGCACAGGTCGAAGCCGCCGAAGCCTCCATTGCCGAGGCCACAGATGATGCGGCTCGCCTGGCCGCCCGGCAGGACTTGATGAACCTCTACATCAGCAACAGTCGGATCGACAAGGCCGCCGAAGTGCAAGTCCAAATTGCCGAAGCCGATCCTACGCCCGAAAACTGGGCTATGGCGGGCAACATGTACTACGACTGGATGGAGCAACAGCAGGGCGCCTCCCGGACGTTCGCGGCCAAAGAAGCGATTGCGGCCTATCAGAAGGCGCTGGAGATGGAGCCCAATAACCTGGATGTTCGAACCGATATGGCTGTGGCCTATCTCAACGATCCGGACAATCCCATGGAAGCCGTCCAACAGACCAATAAAGTGCTTGAGCAGGACCCCGATCACCTCCAGGCCAATTTCAACAAAGGGGTGATGCTGGGTCAAATCGGTAGACTGGACCAGGCGATTATGCAATTTGATCGGGTGATGACCCTCGCCGAACCTGGCTCTCAACCTTTCGAGCGGGCCAAGCAGTACAAAACCGAACTCGAAAACCTCGTCCGCCAGCGGGGCAACGGTTGATACCTCGGAGTGCCATGCCTATCCGAAGCGGTGTTGTACTCGGCCTGTTGATCGTCGGTTTGAGCTGTGCATCGCAGGTCCAACGTCCGAAGGTGCTTGTGTACGGTGCCGCGTCGTTGACCGATGTCCTTACCGCACTGGAAGAAGCCTTTGAAGCCGCACACCCGGAGGTTGATCTGGCCCTCAACCTGGCCGCTACCTCTACATTGGCCCGGCAAATTGAAGCCGGTGCACCCGCCGACCTGTTCTTCTCGGCCCATCCGGGCTGGATGGATCACCTGGCCGCCAAAGATCAGGTGACGGATACCCTGGCATTTATGGGCAACCGCCTGGTGGTGGTGCAGCGCTCCAAAACGGCCCCTTTGAACACGCCGGCCGACTTGTTAACCATTGAGCGCCTTGCCCTCGCGGATCCGTCCCATGTACCCGCCGGACAATATGCCCGGCAAGCCCTTTCCTGTTCCGGCCAATGGGACCGGTTGATGCCCCGCATCCTTCCGGTGCTGGACGTCCGTGCGGCACTGCTGACGGTACAGTCGGGCGCAGCCGATGCCGCTGTGGTGTATGCCACGGATACGCTTCAACTGAAAGGGGCACAGCTCGCGTTTGTTTGGCCTTCAGGGTGTATGCCGACGGTTACGTACACGGCTGGCCGGGTTCGGAATGGGGCCGAGACCCAATGGGCCTCGCGGTTTCTGGCTTTTGCTACGCACCCAGACCAACAGCACGTCTGGCAACAATTCGGTTTTGCGTCGCTCGGACAGTCCATCTCCGGGTCTGAACAGGCATCATCACCGCAGTCTCTATGACGCCTGATCCAATAGCCACTCCGTTTTTGACCACCTACGAATGGGACGCGCTCATGCTATCCCTTCGGGTAGCCCTGGTGGCCGTCATGGTCACTTTTCCGTTTGGAGTTGCGCTGGCTTATGGGTTGGCCCGCCGTCATACGCCGCTTCGGTTTATGATCGAGAATCTGGTCCAGCTTCCGTTGGTGTTGCCGCCGGTGGTCATCGGCTATGTGTTACTGCTGCTGTTTAGTCCGCAAGGATCCATCGGCAGTATGCTGGAAACGATGGGGATACGCGTGGCTTTTACCTGGTTCGGTGCGGCCCTGGCGGCTGGGATTGTGGCCTTTCCATTATTGGTTCAGACCGTACGGGTTACATTCGAACAGATTGATCCAAGCTGGGCCGAAGCGGTGCTGGTTGACGGGGGGGGGCGATGGGCAGCCTTTCGGTGGGTGGTGTTTCCGCTGGCCGCACGCGGCATGGCCGCGGGATTGATTCTCGCTTTTGCACGGGCCGTAGGAGAGTTTGGGGCCACCATCATCCTGGCCGGCAACATCCCTGGTCAGACCCAGACCTTGCCCCTGGCGATATTCACCCGTCTCAATCAACCCGGCGGGGATGTAGCCGCCCTCCGTCTGGTGGCCATCGCCATCCTGCTCTCCATTGCTAGTCTCATCGCCCACGCTTGGCTCACACGCCGGTTGCATCGATAAATCATACACCACCAAGGGATCAAGGGTTGTTCAGCGCACGGGCGAGCCACGCACGGGCAGCCCGCCAGTCCCGTTTTACAGTCGGGGTCGAAATGTCCAGTACGGCAGCAGTTTCTTCGACCGTCAGTCCGGCAAAAAAGCGACACTCCACGATGCGCGCCTGCCGTGCGTCGAGTTGTTCAAGTCGGTTCAGGGCTTCATCCAGCGAGAGCAACTCCGAAGCCTGCACGGTGGCCGCATGGAGTTGCTCATTAAAGGCAACCGTGAGGGCATTTCCGCCCCGCTTTTGACGCATCCGGTGCCGTGCAGCCTGTACCAAGACCTGTCGCATGGCCCGTGCTGCCACTCGCAGGAAGTGAGCACGGTCCTGCCACGCCAGGGTTTGTGAGGGCAGCAGTTTGATGTAGGCTTCGTGGACGAGGGCCGTGGTGTTGAGGGTGGCATCTGCGCGTCCCCGTCGAACTTGCCGGGCTAGGCGGCGGAGTTCCTCATAGACCCGTTCGAACAGGTGGTCGAACGCGCCGTCCTCGCCGGCCTGGACGGCTTGTAGCAAGGCCTGGGTCGATACGTTGGGCTCCTGGACTTCCATAGCGCAGCATTAGATTGGGCACGAGCTAAGATACTGAAATAGGCGCAGTTCTACAGGGAAGACGGACAGGATAATGAGCCACAATGATCCGATATGGTGTATTTTGTCATATAGGGGGATGATCGCATCCTATGTCATCTCAACCTACAGGTTCATTCTGTCATGAAAACTCAGCTTCTCCTATCTCTCTTTATTCTTTTCCTATGTTGCACCGTGCCTGTGCAGGCCCAGATGTGGGACGAACTCGGCGGTGGCGTGGACGGCCTGGGTGTTCAGGTTAAGGCCCTGGAGTACGATCCGCTAGGGCCCGGCGGCCCTACGCTCTACGTGGCCGGTATTTTCGACGAAGCCGGGGGTACGCCCGGATTCAACAACATCGGTGCCCTCAACCTGATTACAGGCCTCTGGATCCCGATGGGCACAGGGTTCGACGGTGAAGTGACGGACCTGGTACTGGACCCGATATCCGGAGATCTGTATGCCGGGGGAAATTTCGATTTTGACGGCGGGGGGGTGACCGAATTTAACGGGGTCGCTCAGTGGAACGGCTCATCCTGGTCCGCCCTTGTGTTCAACGGCGAAGAAGGGACCTTCGGTGATGTACAGGCCCTCGCGCTCGATTCCAACGGCAACCTGTACGTGGGAGGCTCCTTCAATATCCCCGCTACGCCCATGGTCAATGAGAGCAACATCGCCATGTGGAATGGTTCGTCGTGGTCGGCGCTGGGTACGGGGATGAACCTCGGTACGGATGGCCTCGTCAAGGAAATCGTAATTGATGCACAAGACGACGTGTACGTGGGGGGGACGTTCGTAAGCGTTGCCAACGGAACGGTCGATGCGTGCCGGGTGGCTAAATACGACGGGACCTGGTCTGCACTCGGGGCGGGTGTAGACGGGGACGTGGACGCCCTCGTGTTTGATCCTTTCGGTAACCTGTACGTTGGGGGCGGTTTCGATGATGCCTCGGATACATTCGATTCCAATTGTAACACGTACTCGAATCCGGTCGAGGCAAACAGCATCGCCGTGTGGGATGGGGCCAACTGGACAGGCCTGGTTGATGCCGTCACCGAACCCCCATTCCTCGTCAACGGATTGAGCAGCACCGTGCGTACCCTGATCGTGGCGGATGTGCTGGGTCTGACGGGTGCCATCGTGGCTGGCGGGTTTTTCTCGGATGCCGGATGTGACTCGTTTTGCCCCATCGGACATCCCAACAATGGGGCAGACCGCATTGCCGTATGGGCCCCCTCGCCAGTACTGGGCATCGGGGCGTGGTTGCCGCTGGAACTCGGCTTCAACCAACCGGCCCTGGCCATCGCATTTGCACCCAGCATCACCTTGCCCAATGGGAGTCTGGTGGATGTGTCCATACTGTCTGCCGGAGGCACGTTTACCCAGGGCGGCAACGGTGCGCCGATGAGCCGCCTCGCACAATTTCAGGTCCAGTTGCCGGTCGAACTGACGGCTTTCGATGTCCTGGTGGATGGGGATGATGTCATCCTGCGGTGGGCCACGGCCAGCGAAACGGACAATGCCGGTTTCTACGTCGAAATGAACCGCGATGCCGTACGGCCACGGCATGCCGTGGCCTCGGATGTGGCGAACCCGTCGGATTGGCAAACCCTCGCGTTCATAGAAGGCCACGGCACTACAACCGAACCCCAATCCTACACCTATCGCGTCTCGGCCCTGCCCCCCGGCCCCCATCGGTTCCGTCTCAAACAAATTGATTTCGATGGGCAATTTGAATACAGTGCGGAGGTCGAAGTCGTGCACGAAGTGCCGGGTTCACATGTGCTGGGCGCGATCTACCCGAATCCGTTCGGGGCGGACGAACGTGCGGCATTTACACTGGCGCTGGCGCGGGATCAGCATGTGGCCGTGGAGGTGTTCGATGCCGTAGGTCGCCAGGTCCGCACCGTGCATGACGGCATGCTTCAGACGCAGATCAACCATCGGTTTATACTGGACGGGTCCGGTTTGCCGAAGGGTTTATATTTGGTACGGGTCACCGGCGAAGGATTTAGTGAAAGCCGCCGTGTCGTTTTGCTCCACTAACCGAGAGAGAACATCCAATGATCATTCGAAAGTCCGGCGTAGCCATGCTTGCGCTCTGTGCCGTTCTGTTGGGGGGATGTGTCCAGTTCAAGACCCTCATCACGCTTAATCCGGACGGCAGCGGTATGCTCGAATTGTTGCTGCGCCCGACGGTCGATACCCTCGAACTGCTCCGTGCCATGAGTGATACGGACAAGATCTTTATGGATGAGGAAGAACTCAGGGCCTTCGCTGATTCCCTCGGCGAAGGTGTGGCGTATGCCTCACACCAACTGTTGGACGATGGTGATGCCATCCAGGCAACGTATCAATTTGAGGATATATCGCAACTCAAGGTCCAGATTGCCAGTCCGGCAGACCTGATTGCGCCCGAAGGTGTAACCTCAAGTTCGTCTGATGCTCAATACCTCACGATGGGCTTTGAGGCCAGCAAACCGGCCCACCTGACCGTTGCCATGCCCATCTCCGACCCCGGCGAACCGGCCGAAATGACCGAAGAAGAGCGCGCCGAAAACGAGCGTCAGTTTCAAACCATGCTGGCCGATGCCCGTTTTACCTTTGAACTGGCCTTTCAGGGAAACATCCTGGAAACCAACGCCATCCATCACAAAGAATCGACCGTCACCCTGGTTGATCTGGATTTCAATGGGATCATGGCCGATAAGGAATTGATGGGTATGATGGTCGAACAGCCCAAGGGGCCGACCCCCGCACTTCTGGCACAACTGGCCGAAAGAGGCTTCACGTTCGATGTGCAGGAGCAGATTGATGTGGTATTCGAGTAATGGAGAGGGCGTACTTTTGAGTTAAGGCAGTACGTGCGTTACATTACGGGAAATCACCCGGTTTAGCGCCGATTCGGATTGGCGCTTAATGTACGCAAATGCCATGATCGCCCTATTTACCGAGCAAGAGCAGCAGCAGATTCAGGCAGCCGTGACGGCAGCCGAGGCCCGAACGGCAGGGGAGATCGTCCCCTACATCGTGATGCACAGTGGCCGGTATGATGCCGCTGTGTGGCGGGCCGCATCCGGGTTTGCCATGCTGGCGTTGTTTCTTCTCTTTCTGTTTCATCAATTCTACGACGGCTGGGCCTTTGGATGGATGTTCACCGAATGGGGAGCCGGGATCATTACCGTATTGGCGGGCACCATCGGTGCGTTGCTAACGGCCTATGTTCCCCCCCTTAAACGCTGGATGACAGGTCCCGCCACGATGGCGGCCTATGTCCATGCGCGGGCCATGCGGGCCTTCGTCGAGGAGGAAGTGTTCAACACCAAAGACCGGACGGGCATTCTGCTCTTTGTCTCGCTACTGGAGCATCGCATCGAAGTGTTTGGCGATGAAGGTATCAACCGGAAGGTAAGTCCGGAAGACTGGATTGAGGTTGTTGAACGCATCCGGCAAGGCATCCTGCAAGACGCCCTCGCCAAAGGGCTCATCGAAGCCATCGAGATGTGTGGGGAATTGCTCGAACGCAAAGGTGTAGACATCCAACCCGACGACACCGACGAACTTCCCAACACCGTCCGGGTGCGGAAGGAATAGTGCGGCGGTTTCTGGCTTATCTCGTCATCGGAGTCCTGTGTCTCCTGGGCAGCACGGCCCATGCCCAACAACCTGTACCGGCCCTTTCAGGCCGCGTGGTGGATCTGGCTGATATGCTTTCCGAGGGCACCGAGGATGCGCTGGATGTGATGCTCAAGGTGCACCAGGACTCGACCACCAATCAGGTAGCCATCCTAACCGTGCCGAATTTACAGGGCGAAGCCATTGAGGACTTTTCGCTCCGTGTGGTAGAGGTTTGGAAACTGGGGCAGGCAAATAAAGACAATGGGGTGCTGATTACCATCGCACGTGATGATCGGGAGATGCGTATCGAAGTGGGCTATGGGCTGGAAGGCAGTTTGCCGGATGTGCTGGCCGGGCGCATCATTCGCAATGAAATAACCCCACACTTTCGACAGGGAAATTTTGACCTTGGGGTACTGGCGGGCACCCAGGCCGTCATTGGGGCCATCGACGGCACCTATACCGTGGATGAGGCCGCCGGGGATGATTTTGACAGCTTCGCCGATCGCTTGTTGTTCTCGGTCATTTTCATTGGCGTCGCTTCCATCTTTGCCTGTATCAACCTGTTTATGGTGGGTTGCATCCGGTGGTTTTTGTTGCTGTTTCTGATCCCGTTTTTCTCTGCCGGGTTTGGCGTGTTGTTTCTTTCCAGGGCGGGAGGGCTTTTAGGTTTGGTGTTGCACCTGGGCGGGCACTTCCTGCTTTACCCTTTGCCGTGGGTCAAGAAAAAACGGAAGGCCTGGGCCAAACACATGACGACGAGCGGTTCCTGGAGTGGCTCGTCCGGTGGCAGTTCCTGGAGTTCGGGCTCGTCGTGGAGTTCCGGTTCATCCTGGAGTGGTGGGAGCAGTTTCAGCGGTGGCGGTGGCTCCTTCGGCGGTGGCGGTGCCTCCGGCGGTTGGTGACCACAGATTTGAACTGAAGTTACGCCGCTTGTCGTTGATGTTGCGCATTTCGACAAGGTCGAATGGGCCAAGACGGCCTAACATGACCTGTTAAATCAAAAAATCAGACGGCCAAGACAGGCACGGCTTCGCGTGTGGCTTCGGCCAATTGATCCAGGGTGGTACCGGCCAGGGCGGTTTCCATTGCATCCTCGGCACTGCTGTACACCTCTTGTAAGAGTTCGACAACGGTACAGCCGAGGGCACAGGTCTGATTGGGATCATGCATCCGGAACAGGTGGCCCTCTTCAACGGCCCGGTAGATGTCCAGCAGCGTAATGTCCTGTGGCTGGCGGAGCAACCGGACACCACCCTTGACACCCGCTCGACACGTCACCAGCCCAGCCTCGCGCAACTTGCCCACGATCCGCCGAATCACAACGGCGTTGGTATTTACCCTTTGGGCCAGCCGCTCTGAAGAATACACCACGTCCCCACCTCGCGCAAGCGCGACCAGGATGTGTGTAGCCACAGAAAGCCGGGTGCTGGTGTGCATGGTGAAACCTTTCAATTAAATGTAACGACAATTGTTACGTTTAAGAATCTACCAGGTTTCAGGCATGCTAAAAAAAGGAGCACACAACCGGAAGACTTATAATGGTTCTTTGATTTTGCTGTGCAAAGGTTGAGGAAAACGATAGGGTAAATCTTGCACACAGAAATCAAAGAACGGATATTACATAGTCCTATCAAGGAATTGATTCTATTGCTGTTCAATCTCCAGCATGAGGCCGTCGGAATCCCGGACGAACAGGCGGTTTTGGGTTTCCAGGTAGCCATAGTTCAGGGCATTGAGCCGACTGCGGAGGGTTTGCCAATCGGCTTTCGAGAGGGTGAACCCCAGGTGGTGTATGCTGCCTCGGCCAGGGATGGTCGGGTATTCCAGTTCGGGCAGTTCGATGAATTCCATGACGGCATTGCCGGCATCGTCATAGAGCATCGCGCGCCGCCGTCCTTTGCGGATCGGGTCCGGTTCGATGGCGCAGAGGTGCAGCCCGAGAATCTCGGTATAAAATGAAAGCGACTTGACGAGGTCGGCCGTGGAAATGGCGGCATGGCTGAGATGGGTAGCCGGGCGGGTGGCTGCGGTCAGAGCGGTCGGGTACGATCTGGGTACGGCATCCGGGTCGATGCCGAGGCGTTTCATCTTTTTGTACAGGCCTTGCCGGGACAGGTCCAACATGTCTGCGGCAGCCGCCACGTGGCCGTGGCAGGTTTGCAGCGCCTTTTCAATCAAGGCGCGTTCCGTCCGGGCCAGGGCCTCGTTCAGCGGCGCTTTGGCCGGGCGGATTTGGTCCGTGTTCAAATTTGGTTCCATGGTCTGCTGGGGGTTCTCGGTATCCTACAGGAAACCCAGTTCGAGCTTGGCCGCCTCAGACATCATGTCCATGGTATACGGGGGCTCGAAGGTCAGTTCTACAATGGTATCTGGTACTTCCAGGTCAAAATTGACGCGCTCCTCAATGACGCGAGGGAATGTACCGGCTACCGGGCAGCCGGGTGCCGTAAGCGTCATCGTAATGTGGACCACACCATTAGGCCGGACGTCGATCTTGTAGATCAAGCCCAGATCGTAGATGTTCACCGGAATCTCCGGGTCGTAAACGGTCTTCAACACCTCGATCACTTCTTCTTCCGTGACCAGCTTCAGCCCATTGGTTGAAGGCGCTTCGGGTGTTGGAGTTTGTACATCTTCCATAGGAGAGAGGGTTAGGCTTCGGCCGACGCATACTGGCGGGCGTAGGCTTTCATTTTTTTGATCATTGCACGCAAACCGTTCGAGCGGTTCCCGGACAGGTGTTGCCGGATGCCGGTGGCATCAACAAAACCCAATTCGGCATCTACGATGGCTTCCGGTTTCTGGCCGGAGAGCACCCGAATGAGCAGCCCAATCAGGCCCTTCGAGATGAAGGCATCGCTATCGGCTTCAAACACCATACGGCCATCCTCCTGGGCGGCACGAAGCCAGACGTTGGACTGGCAGCCGTGTACCCGGTGGCGTTCATCCTTAAACTTTTCATCCAGCGGCGGCAGGGATTTTCCGATGTCGATGATGTAGGCATACTTGTCCATCCAATCCTCGAACAGCGAGAAATCGTCGATGATTTCGGCTTCTATGTCGGCAATTGATGGGGGCATACTCAGGCAAACAGGGTCATGACTTTTTTTAAACCGTCCACCAAACGGTCGATTTCACCTTTGGTATTGTAGAATGCCAGCGAGGCACGCACGGTGCCGGGGATGCCGTACTGTTCCATCAGGGGCATGGTGCAGTGGTGCCCGGTGCGGGCGGCAATACCCATCTGATCCAGCAGTGTACCGGTATCATACGGGTGCATGCCATCGACCAAAAACGAGAGCACAGCGGCCTTGTGTGGGGCGGTGCCTACAATCCGGATCGATCCAAGCGCTTCCAGGGCTTCGGTGGCATATCCCAGCAAATCGGCTTCATACGCGGCGATGACATCCAGGCCGATGTTGGAGACGTACCGCAGGGCCGCCGCCAGCCCCAATCCACCCGCAATGTGCGGGGTGCCGGCTTCAAATTTGTGGGGCAATTCAGCGTAGGTTGTTTTTTCAAACGATACCGTTCGAATCATGGACCCACCCCCCTGATAAGGCGGCAGCCGGTCCAACCATGCCTCCTTCCCGTACAGAATGCCGATGCCTGTGGGGCCGAAGACCTTATGGCCCGAAAAACAATAGAAATCGGCATCCAGGGCTTGTACATCTACCGTTTGATGGGGAATGGCCTGTGCGCCATCGACCAATACCGGCACGGCGCGGGCATGTGCGGCTTCGATGAGGCGCTCAATGGGGTTGACCGTGCCGAGGGTATTGGACACGTGTACCACCGCTACTATCCGGGTCCGGTCGTTGAGCAGGGTGTCCAGGTCGTCCAGGATCAGTTCGCCGGTTTCATCCACGGGGATCACCCGCAGGGTAGCGCCGGTCGTTTCACAGGCCAATTGCCAGGGCACGATGTTGGAATGGTGTTCCATCCCCGTGATCAGGACCTCGTCTCCGGTCTTCAGCACACCCCGGCTAAAACTCCCGGCTACCAGGTTAATGGCATCCGTCGTGCCTTTGGTGAAGATGATTTCGTGCTCCTCGGCGGCGTTGATGAAACGCTGCACGGTGCGGCGGGCATCCTCGTAGTGATCCGTAGCGGTCTGGCTCAGGGTGTGCACGCCTCGGTGGACGTTGCTGTTCAGGTTCCGGTAATAGGCATCAAGCACATCCAGTACGGCCTGTGGTTTCTGGGCCGTCGCACCGTTGTCGAAATAGACCAACGGATGGCCGTTGACGGTTTCCTGTAAAATCGGAAAATCCGCCCGGATGCGCTCCACATCAAACGGAGCTGTTTTCAGGGTTGTTGTTTCCATCAAACCAGGGCGTTGAGTCGTTCATCTACGATGGCGTTCAGGTGATCCTTGAGGGCCGGGATGCGGATTTCTTCGGTCACTTCATGGATGAAGGCTTGCATCAGCAATACCCGTGCTTTTTTCTCAGGGATGCCCCGTGCCCGGAAGTAGAACACGGCATCGTCGTCTACGTGGCCGGTGGTGGCCCCGTGGCTGCACTTGACGTCATCGGCATAGATTTCGAGCTGGGGCTGGGCGGTCACCGAGGCATCCTCGGTAAGCATCAGGTTCTGGTTGGTCTGGTAGGCGTTGGTTTTCTGGGCGTTCAGGCGCACAAACAGTTTGCCGCGGAAGACCAACGCTGACCGTTCATCCAGGATGCCTTTGTACAATTCGTTGCTGTGGCAATTCGGCTTGGCGTGGTCCACGAAGGTGTGATGGTCCACGTGTTGCCGCCCTCGAATCAGGGACAGGCCATGCAGCAGGGTATCGCAATGTTCACCGTCGGGGTGCAGGTACAGGTTGTTGCGTACCGTGGCACCGCCGAAGGCCGCGTTGAAGGTCAGGAAGGTGCTGTTGCCTTCCTGGTAGCCGTGGGTCGTGTACACCTGCGAAGCGTCTTGGCCTTCATCCTGAATTTTATAGCGCTGCACGTGGGCGTTTTCAGCGGTGAAAACTTCCGTGAGTACGTTGGCAAACGTCCGATCCGAGGTGTGCGTATGGTAGCTTTCGATCACCTTTACCGAGGCCCCCTGTTCGGCCACCAGCAGGTTCCGGGTGTGAAAGATCAGGGTATCGTCGGTTTGGGTGAGATGGACGACCTGGATGGGTTTGTCAACCTGTACGCCGCGCCGGACGTGGATGAAGTAGCCGTCGGTGGCAAACGCTGTGTTGAGGGCCACAAACGGGGCCTTGGATGTATCAGCATATTGGCCGAAGTGGGCCTCCACGATGTCCGGGTGGTCTTTCATGGCCTGTTTGAGGCTGCTGACTGTCACGCCGTCGGGTAAGTCGTCCAGTTGTGCACCGGCTTCTACATATTGTCCATTGACGATCACGACCTGATAGACATCCAGGTTCGGAATACGGTAAGCAGATAGGTCAGGTAGGGTAGCCGGAGGGCGCAGATCCGGGGTGTGGGTATAGCCTTTCTTGAGTACCGCCGCGATGTTGGTATACCGCCAGTCTTCGGATTTCCGCGTGGGCAGGCCCAGCCGTTCAAACTCGGCAATGGCCGCTTTCCGCTTCGCATGAATTTTGGGCGTGGCAGTGCCGTTGAGCAACGTGGGTCGGGCCTGTTCAAAGGCCGAGAGGAATGCGGCTTCGAGGGCCGGGGGGGCGAGGGTTGGAGTCATAAAAATTTACAATTCTTTGATCAAGGCGACCACGAGGGTCGCCCGTCCGGGATGGCGCTTTGTTTGGGTCTTGTGCTCGGCCTTTGGTCGGGGCGACCACGAGGGTCGCACGTCCGGGGGGCGCTTCGGCGCGTACGGGTTAGGCCGGGACGGTGGCGTAGTGTTCCTTGATCCAGTCGTAGCCGTGTTCTTCGAGTTCGAGGGCCAGTTCCTTGCCGCCGGACTTTACGATCCGGCCTTCGTAGAGTACGTGCACGAAGTCCGGCACGATCAGGTCGAGCAGTCGCTGGTAGTGGGTGATGACGATGAAAGACCGGGCCGGACCGCGCAGTTTGTTGACACCGTCGGCGACGACGCGCAGGGCGTCGATGTCCAGGCCGGAGTCGGTCTCGTCCAGCACGGCCAGCTTGGGTTCGAGCATCGCCATTTGAAAGACTTCCATCTTCTTCTTTTCCCCGCCCGAAAAGCCTTCGTTGACGGCGCGTGAGGTCAGGTTTTTGTCGATCTTGATCACTTCCTGTTTGGCCCGCATCAACTTCAGGAAAGCAACGGCGTCCAACGGCTCCTCGCCACGGGCTTCGCGCACAGCGTTGACAGCCGTTTTGAGGAAGGTGCTCATATTGACGCCGGGAATTTCGACCGGATACTGGAAGGCCAGGAAGAGGCCGGCCTGGGCGCGTTCCTCGGGGGCCATATCGAGAAGGTCTTCGCCGAGAAAACCGACTGTACCTTCGGTGACTTCATAGTCTTCACGCCCGGCCAGGACTGAGGCGAGGGTGCTTTTGCCGGAGCCGTTTGGCCCCATAATGGCGTGTACTTCGCCGGGCTTCACGTCCAGGCTGATCCCGTTCAGAATCGACAGGTCTTCGATGGAGGCATGCAGGTTTTTTATGGAGAGCATGTTGTTGTTCTATTTCAAGTTGGGATATTCAAAAGGGTGCGGTTTCGGTTAGCCGACGCTGCCTTCGAGGCTGATGGTGAGCAGCTTCTGGGCTTCTGCGGCAAATTCCATGGGCAGTTGGCGGAAGACTTCCTTGCAGTAGCCGTTGACGATGAGGGCAATGGCCTGCTCCTCGTCGAGGCCGCGCTGCTGACAGTAGAAAATCTGGTCCTCCCCAACCTTCGATGTGGTAGCCTCATGCTCAACCATTGCTGTCGGGTTGTTCACCTCGATGTATGGGAAAGTGTGCGCCCCGCAATGATCCGTCAGCAGAAGGGAATCGCACTGGGAGAAGTTGCGGGCATTTTGGGCCCCTTTGTTCACCTTCACGAGGCCCCGGTAGCTGTTGTTGCTTGACCCGGCTGAGATGCCTTTGGAGATGATTGTACTCCGGGTGTTTTTCCCGATGTGGATCATCTTGGTCCCGGTATCGGCCTGCTGGTAGTTGTTCGTGACAGCCACCGAATAAAATTCGCCGATGGAGTGATCACCCTTGAGGATGACGCTCGGGTATTTCCAGGTGATGGCAGAGCCGGTTTCGACTTGCGTCCAGGAAATCTTGGAATGCCGGCCAGCGCAGAGGCCGCGTTTGGTCACGAAGTTGTAGACCCCACCGTTGCCCTCCTTATCACCCGGATACCAGTTTTGCACGGTCGAATATTTGACCTCGGCGTTTTCGGCAGCCACGATTTCCACCACGGCTGCGTGCAACTGGTTTTCGTCTCGCATGGGAGCGGTACACCCTTCGAGGTAGCTCACGTAACTGCCCGGTTCGGCAACGATCAGGGTACGTTCAAACTGGCCGGTGTTGGCTTCGTTGATGCGGAAGTAGGTGCTCAGTTCCATCGGGCAATGCACGCCTTCCGGGATGTAGCAAAATGACCCATCGCTAAAGACTGCCGCGTTGAGTGCAGCATAGAAATTGTCTGTATATGGTACGACTGAACCGATGTACTTCTTGACCAGTTCAGGATGCTCCCGGATGGCTTCGCTCATGGAGCAGAAGAGGATGCCCTTTTCGGCGAGGGTTTCCTTGAAGGTGGTCGTGACGGAAACGCTGTCCACGACCACATCCACGGCTACACCGGCCAACACCTTGCGTTCTTCCAGCGGAATGCCCAGGCGCTCGAATGTGCGGAGCAGTTCTGGATCGACTTCATCGAGGCTGTTGTACTTGGGGCGTTTTTTCGGGGCTGCGAAGTAGCTGATGGCCTGAAAATCGACCGGTGGATAGTTGATATGGCCCCAGGTGGGCTCTGTCAGGGTGAGCCAGTGCCGGTAGGCGCGAAGCCGCCATGCGAGCATCCATTCGGGCTCTTCCTTTTTGGCCGAGATGAACCGAACGATGTCTTCGTTCAGCCCGAGAGGGGCACGTTCAGCCTCCACATCGGTGTAAAACCCGTATTTATAGTCGCTCTGCTTCAGGTCGGCCGCAAGTTCGACTTCAGTGTATTGCATAGTCGAGGCAGGGTAAAAGATGGTGTGCTTCAGCGTAGGTTTGTGAATAGATTCTAATTTAGACTGAATCTAAAAGTGTAAACATGAGTTTACGAAATTAGATTCATGTAAACATTCGTTTACAGAAGAAAACCGCTGATTTTGTCTAAAGATTTCTTGAAGCGAACGTTGGTGAACAAAACCGCCGGGTTCTCGGTTATCTACCCCCAAGCCAACAGATATGTCTAGCAGTGTACGTAGCGCAGGCACGAAAAACGTCGTACCCCGGATCAAGCCCAGGGCAAGCTGCCGTACGTTGCACATCGCACGATAAAAATGATGGAAATTTTGATGACGGACCGGGCGTTGGCCCGTATTCAAAAGACGGCTGAACAGGAAGGTATTCCGGTTGCCGATACCTTTTTGCGCATCGGTGTAGTACCGGGTGGCTGTTCTGGATTGACGTATGATCTGGGATGGGATACCACGCAACAGCCTGAGGATCACCACTTTGAATTCGGCGGGTTGCGGGTGTTATTGGACCTGAAGAGCCTGCTTTATCTGGACGGCTCCACGCTCGACTTTTCAGACGGCCTTGATGGTCAGGGTTTTCATTTCAACAATCCCCAGGCCTCCCGCACGTGTGCCTGCGGTGAGTCTTTCTCAGTTTAACTCCGCCCAGTTTTTTTTCAACCCTTCCAATTCTGTTTTTAGCCGCTCATACCGTGTATAGGCATCCGCACCGGGGCGTTGATCGGCGCGGGAGGTCATGCCGTAGAGGTATTGCAACTGGCTAATCAGCACCGGTGGGGGATAGCTACCTTCTTTGGTATTTACGAGGGCGGCGTGTAGCCGGTCCAGTTCCGATACATCTTCGTCTTCTTCCGCTGCGGCACGTGTGGCCTCTACATCCTCAGCCAGTTGTTTGGCTTCACTAATGGCATCCCGGATTTTCAGGTTTAAAGTCCATTGGGCCTCCAGGTCGGCCTGGGTGATGCCGTTTTCAGCTACACGAGGATCAATCAGTAGGGAGAAGGATTGCGTGGTTTCCGTTCCGTTATGGCTAAGGCGCACCTGGTAGGTGCCTGGCGGAGCAAGGGGGCCGTTACCGCTTTCGGTTTCGTCCTTATCCCAGGTGCCGGGGTAGCGCAAGTTCCACCGAAACCGGTTATGGCCGGCAGTAACGTCCAGGGATTCCTGGGGTACGGGGCCGACGTGGCTTTCTCGGGTGTGCATGGGGGCTTCTTCCGGTTGCGCTGTTTCACTTTCTACGGAATCCGGTGCCGGGGTATGGAGGAAACGCCGCACCAATTCGCCCTCGGCATCCAGAATATCCAGCGTAAACGGGCCTTCCAGGGCTTCGGCCACATAAAAGTCGATTAGGGCACCAGGGGGACGGTACTCAGGGTCGCCGGGGTGTCGTTGGAAGACCCTGTACCGCATCCGGTAGGCCTCTCGCGGCTGGAACAGGTGCAGCTCGGCGGTGGCAACATCAGCATCCAGTTGGTGCAGCGGGGTGAGGTTGTCCAGAATCCAGAAGCCGCGCCCCATCGTCGAGAGGACCAAATCCTTTTGGTGTATCTGAATGTCTGTGATGGGCGTGACGGGCAAATCCAGTTGGAAGGGTTGCCAGTGCTGACCATCATCGAAGGAGATAAACAGGCCGAAATCGGTGCCGGCATAGAGCAAACCGGGACGGTCGGGGTCTTCGCGGACGACCCGTGTGGTATAGTCGGGGGGGATGTCGTTGGTGCCTTTGGTGAGGCTTGTCCAGGTTTGGCCGTAGTCTTCGGTTTTGAAGATGTAGGGCGCAAAATCGCCGAGCAGGTACCGATATCCGGCCACATAGGCTTTACCCGGCAGATGCGGTGAGGGTTCGATGTGCTGCACGCGGCCCATGGGTGGCCATTCGGGCGGGGTCACATCGGTCCAGGTGGTGCCGCCGTCGCGGGTGATGTGGACAGGCCCGTCGTTCGAACCCGTCCAGATTACACCCGCTTCCAGTAGAGATTCCTGAATGTCGTAGAGTGTGCTGAAATGTTCTTCTCCGGTGATGTCTCGCGTGATCGGGCTGCCTGAAACGATTTGGGTTCCTGGTGGCTGTGCGGTCAGGTCGGGGCTGATGGTTTCCCAGGTTTTGCCCTCATTGGTGGTGCGATGTACAAACTGGGAGCCGTGATAGATGGTGTTGGGGTCATGGGGCGAGACTTCGATGGGTACCACGCGCTGGAAGCGATAGATCAACTCGGCAGGGTTTCGACCGTACATGTTTTGGGCACCCACATAGTACTGTTGTTCCTGTCCGGTACGCTGGTTGAAGCGACCAAATCGCCCCTTGCAGTTGCTGTAAACGATGTCCGAATCACCGGGTTTGGGGACCGCTGGGCCGGTTTCGCAGCCGCCTACGGCTTTCCAGTAGCTTTCTAGTCCGCCGATGGCGCTTTCCGCTGGAGGCAAGCTGGGCACAGCGATGGTCGAGTTGTCCTGTTGTCCGGCGTACAGCCAGTAGGGGAAGCGGTCATCTATATGTAATTGATAGAGTTCAGCTGTAGGCTGATTGTGCTGGGTCGTCCAGGTTTGGCCGCCGTCTCGGGTGACGTTGGCCCCACCATCGTTGGATTGAATCATCAAGTCTGGGTCGTCCGGGTTGATCCATACATCGTGATTGTCGCCGTGTGGTGTGGAGATGCGGTTGAAGGATGTGCCGCCGTCGGTGGATTTCCAGAACCCCAGGTTGTTGACGTAGACGATGTCAGCATTCGAAGGATCGGCATCAACGTTGGTGTAATAGAAGGGTCGGGACATTAAGGCCCCCTTCTCATTGATGAATTCAAAGGTTGCGCCTCGGTCGTCGGAGCGGTACAGGCCTTCTTCTTCGTCTGGTGCTTCGACGAGGGCATAGATCCGGTTGGGATCTGCGGGAGAGACGGCCAGGTCGATTTTGCCCACCATTGTGTTGGGCAGGCCGTTTTCGAGTTTGGTCCAGGTTGCGCCCGCATCCGTCGATTTGTAGAGCCCGCTTTCTGATGTGTCTCCGCTGATGATGGTCCAGGGTTTGCGTTCGGCCCGCCACATTGCTGCATAGAGTTCGTCGGGGTTGTCAGGGTTCAGTTCGAGGTCGATGGCCCCGGTGCTGTCCGATACGAACAACACCTGCTCCCAGCTTTCGCCACCGTTTTGGGACCGGTACACGCCGCGCTCCGGATTGGGTTTAAATGGGTTGCCGAGGGCTGCGGCATACACCACATCGGGGTTGGTGGGATGAACTTCCACACTGCCTATCTGCCCCATTTCCCGAAGGCCCATATGCGCCCAGGTGTTTCCGGCATCGGTGGATTTGTAGAGGCCCCGCCCGATGATCACATTACTCCGAATCCCGTCCGATCCGGTGCCGACGTATACGATGCTGGTGTCTGACGGGGCTATACGGATTGCACCAATCGAGGCCGTCTCAAAAAAGCCGTCTGAAATTGGTTTCCAGGTTTGGCCGTAATCTGCGGATTTCCAGACGCCGCCGCCGGTTGCGCCAAAATAAAACGTACCGGGATGGGCCGGATGGCCGGCTACCGTCGTGACGCGCCCGCCGCGAGAGGGGCCGACGTGCCGGAAGTCCAGGCCCTCGAAAAACAAGGGGTCGGGTGGGGGTACATCCTGGGCAGAGAGTCCACAAGGGAGTGTCAGGATACAGAGGATCAGGAACAGACGCAAAGGCATACGTTCGAACATGAGTGGCGGGATACGTACAGGAAAAGGCGGGTGCGGTGGAAGACGGTTGCAATATACGGTTCACGGGGCGGGTTTTCATATCTGGATAATTGTAAGCCCAAGCCATAAAACCTTCGGAACAATTCTGGAAGGGATAACTTTATGTGAAACGTATGTAAAGCGAGCTGCTTAGCATCCTCCTCATCGCTTCACAATCCCGCTTCTATTTTCACGCTTGACTACTGGATGTATGCACAGCCCCTTAGCGGATGCACCTCCCTTAACCCTCTCTGAACGGTATCAACAGATTCGACGGTTTTCAGGACAGTTGTGCACCCCATTGGTCACGGAAGACTACGTGGTGCAATCGATGCCGGATGTGCGCCCGGCGAAGTGGCACCTGGCCCATGTAAGCTGGTTTTTTGAGACGTTTGTATTACAGCCTTACCTCGGCGGCTACACGGTCATGCATCCGGCGTTTGCAAACCTGTTCAACGCCTACGGCGTGCAAGCCGGGGAACGGCATATCCGTGCCGAGTGGGGTTTACTTACCCGTCCCACAGTGGAAACGGTCTATCAATACCGGGCCTTCGTCGATAAGCACATGCTGGTGTTGATTGATCAACTTGACGGTAGGGAAGATGCTGAAACCGTGGCCGGTGTGATTGAAATCGGGCTACACCATGAGCAGCAGCACCAGGAATTGATGGTAACGGACATAAAGCACGTGTTTTCCGTCAATCCGCTGTACCCGGTTTACCAAGAAAGAGAAGACGTCCAGGCCATGATGATGCCGCCTGCACCGGAATGGATTGCCTTTGAGGAAGGGGTGTATGAAGTGGGGTATGAAGGAGATGGTTTTTTCTACGACCATGAAGGCCCCCGGCATCGGGTGTTTTTACAGCCCTTTGCGTTGGCTTCCAGGCTGGTGACGAATGGAGAATACCGCACCTTTATCGAAGAGGGGGGATACACCCGGCCGGAACTCTGGCTTTCTGAAGGGTGGGCAATTGTTGAACGAGAAGGATGGCAAGCCCCTCTGTATTGGTCGAAACGCGACGGCAAATGGTGGCATTTTACCCTGGGTGGAAACAAGCGGGTAGATCCCAATGCGCCGGTCTGTCATGTGAGTCACTACGAAGCCGATGCCTATGCGCGTTGGGCAGATGCACGCCTCCCCACTGAATTTGAATGGGAAGTAGCCGCGCATAACGTTCCCATAGCCGGACATTTTGCTGATGAGGGCCTCTTGCATCCACGTCCGTTAAGTGGAATGGCTGAACCAGGCCGGTTACACCAGCTTTATGGCGATGTATGGGAATGGACACAAAGCAGTTACGCCCCTTACCCCGGCTATAAACCGGCACGCGATACATTGGGTGAGTACAACGGCAAGTTTATGTGTAATCAATATGTATTAAGAGGTGGGTCATGTGCAACATCGAAATCACACATTCGCCCAACCTATCGTAACTTCTTGCCCTCTTATTCCCGTTGGCAATTTATGGGTATTCGCCTTGCCCGATAATTCTTATTTAACTCAAGTTGTGCCATTCCCGCACGTAGAAGCATAAACTGTTGCGTCCGCCGGGCACCGGCGGACGCAATACTACCCGATTTGAAAATCAACGAATAGCACACCACTTGGATTATTTATTAAAGTATAAGTATATATTAGTTGTAATACATTGTTAATACACATCTTATAAATATATAATTAATGAAATATATGTCGTTTTACACGGGTTGCCCACTTTCTTCGCAGCGGCGCGTGCTCGTTGCCCCCCTGCCTGCGGAGGGGCAGTCCGTTGTAAGGTTGGAGTCGAAGCCATAACGGATCACGGGCCAGTGACCACGGACTATTAATGACCGCAGGTCAATTACAAATGACCATGAGTCATTTTATGTTTTGCTCTTCAGGAAGGTCTCGCCACACTTTTTGCTGCTCCCAGGATTCGTGAGGACTCAAGCAAGTAAAGGATATTGCTTGGGATGGAGTACAGCATACGTGCCGTAGGAGACGGGAGCTTGCATTCGGTCCGTATCCTTGTGCTGTAACCCTGGGTGTGGTATATTCAAAATTGCAAGTGACCCTAAGTCATAAATAAATGACCAAGGGTCATTATATTGAAAAGGGTGAAAAAAATGACACAACGGAAGCGGGCGGTTAGTGTTGCGCAAAAAGAGGCTCGGCGGCGGGCAATCCGGCAAGAAGCCCGGCGGTGTTTTATGGCATCGTCGTATGAGGGGGTAAGTATGAATGAAATTGCGCGTCAGGTTGGCATCGCCAAGGGAACGGTATACTTGTATTTTCGGACCAAGGAAGCCCTCTTTCTGGATTTACAGACAGAGGCGTATCGGTCCTGGTTTGCAGAGGTCAAGGCCATTTGGCACCATCAGGCGGGTAAACAGTCGGTTGAAGCCGTTGTGGATACCTTGAGTCAGACGCTGCTTAATCGCCCTGTTTTTATAAGGCTTATTGCGATAATGCATACGGTGCTGGAGCATAATGTGGATTTGGGAACCGCCGTTGCCTTCAAACGCATGTTGCGGGCTGAGTTGCTGGAAACCGGCGCCTTACTTGAGGCGCGGCTCCCGTTTTTGGAAGCCGGTACCGGGGCCGATGTGCTGCAATATGTTCAGGTCCTTGTGATTGGGTTGCAGCACCTTTCCGAGCCGGCTCCTGTTATTCGGCAAGCGTTGGTTTTTCCTGATCTTCAGGTGTTTCGTGTCGATTTTGAGAAACATTTTCGTACCCTCCTCTCAGCTATGCTGTATGGCATAAAGCATCAATCCATCCATGAATAAAACCGTATTGATTACCGGTGCCTCATCCGGCATTGGACGTGCTGCCGCCCATTATTTTCAGGACCGCGGCCGGCAAGTGGTTGCCACCATGCGCAAACCGGAAGCAGAAACCGAGTTGCCGAAATGGTCCAACGTTCGTTGCTATCGGTTTGATGTCACAGCGCCTGATTCCATCGAAGCAGCATTGCGTGACACCCTGGACATCTTTGGTGGGCTTGGTGTGGTAGTGAACAATGCGGGATACCTAGGCCCGTTCGAGGCGGCCTCGGATGCGCAAGTGCGGCGGCAGTTTGAAACCAATGTATTTGGCGTGATGAACGTGATCCGTGCAGTATTGCCGCATTTTCGGAAGCAGCAGCGCGGCGTATTTGTAAATGTTGGTTCAATGGGTGGGTGGTTGACATTTCCACTCTATAGCCTCTATCATGCGACCAAGTGGTCGTTGAACGGATTTTCGGACCAAGGCCACAGATGGCTCGGGCAGGCTGCGGTATCCGGTGGGCGCGCCTGCCCCCATGTTGTTGTTGCTACGTCGACTCATTCCAGAACGATTATTCTTTGCCATCGTTCGGAACCAGGTCGAAAAAGGATAGCCTGCGTGAAAGACCTCACGACATACCTTTACCTTCTGCTTCTTGTTGCCCTGATTGCACTCTTCGTGTGGATCGGGTGGCAGATTGGTGGCTGATATTCATTTCTGCGGCCCTGCGTATGATGAGGTGTTTAGCCCCAGCGTGAAGCGTAATATTGTCATAGCAGGAGGAGGTACTGGAAATGAAACAGCGCTAAAAATACAGGGTAAACGATGCCTGATTTTACACCCCTTTCTGAACTCGGCGAATTCGGCCTAATCGATCACTTGCAGGACATACTCGGGGATATTGCGGATGAGACGGTGGTGCAGGGCATCGGAGATGATGCCGCCGTGTACCTCATCTCAGAAGACCGGCTGCACCTGATCACGACAGACGCCCTCATCGAAGGTATTCATTTTGACCGGACCTATGTGCCGATGGGGTATCTGGGGTTTAAGTCCATAGCCGTGAACGTGAGTGATATTGTAGCCATGAATGGCGCCCCGCGTTATGCGACCGTAGCGCTGGGCATTCCGCACAACATGTCCGTCGAGATGATGACGGCCCTTTACAGTGGGATACAACAAGCCTGTGCAACGTACGGTCTGGCGCTGGTCGGGGGAGACACAACCGGAGCTCGAGTGCTGACTATAGCGGTAACCGTTGTAGGAGAAGCGGCAGACGGACAGGTGGTGTACCGAAGCGGGGCACGTCCGGGAGACCTGTTGTGCATAACGGGTCATCTGGGCGGGGCCTATGCTGGCCTAAAGATGTTACTCTGGGAGAAGCATCAGGCAGAGCGGGCTGGGGAAGGATACCAGCCGAATTTCGAACGTTATGCCGATGTTTTGGCGCGTCAACTCCGTCCCCAGGCCCGGACGGATATTGTCGCACAATGGGCACAAATGGGTGTAGTTCCGCATGCCTTGATTGACATTTCTGATGGATTGGCCTCGGAGGTAAACCACATCTGTCGGCGGAGCGGGTGTGGGGCGTTAATTCGGGCGGCCACCCTGCCTATTGCGCTGCAAACCCGTGAGGTTGCTGATCGGTATGGGGAAGACGTGGACACTTATGCGTTGTTCGGTGGAGAAGACTACGAGCTTCTGTTTGCGATTTCTGAGACGGCATTACCGAAGCTGGAAGCTGCAGGGGCTGATTTTGTCGTGATTGGTTCATGTACAAAAGCCGAGGCAGGGATACAGGTCGAAACGCCATCGGGTGAACTTATGCCGCTGGCGGCGCAAGGCTATCAACATTTCTCCTGAGTTCCTGGGGGTGGTTGGGGTGGGGCCGTTTTTCTGTAGCGGTCATGGGATGGTGTTCGGCAGGTTTGCGGGGTAGTTTGACCGTAAACGTGCTTCCTATGCCGGGCGTGCTTTCCACCTCGATGGTGCCCTTCAAGAGGTCGACGAGTCGTTTGGTAATGGTGAGCCCCAGGCCGACCCCTTCGTGGGATCGGTTGAATCCCTTGCTTTCTTGTTCAAACTCGTGAAATAAGTGGGGCAGAAACTGTACATCGATGCCTTGTCCGGTATCCTGTACCCGAATGATGGCTTGATCCGGCGTTGCGTCCAATGAGACCCGGATGAATCCTTTGGAGGTAAACTTGATGGCGTTGCTCACCAGATTTTGAATGATGCGGTGCCAGCACCCCCGATCAAGTTCTACATAGACCGGGGTATCTGCACACGCCACATGCATCGTCAAGCCTTTGCTTTCGCATATGGATAGCAGCAGGTTGGTTTCTTCCAACAGCAAGGCACTGAGTTCGACCGATTCAGGGCGCAAGGTGAGGGTTTTTGAATCCAGTTGAGCCAGGTCCAGGACAGAGTTGAGCGTGCCCATGAGGCGATTGCCGCCTTTCATGATATAGTCGGCGTATTCATTGACTTCGCCATTTGTTATTTCGTCTCTGAGTAAGGAGGCAAACCCCAGGATGCTGGTGAGCGGCGTGCGGATTTCATGGCTCATATTGGCCAGAAAGTTTGATTTGAGTTGGGCGGCTTCTTCTGCCCGCTCTTTGGCTTCGATCAGGGCCTTTTCATACTGTTTTTGGTGCGTAATATCCTGCGCGATTTCCATTCCGGCGTAAATGTGCCCGTTTTCATCCCGAATGGGCAGCAAATGGAGATGGATAATGTGGCCCAGGTACTGGCGTTCACGCTGGAGGGTTTCCCCATCTAAAACGGCTTGATAGAGGGTAGAGAGGTCTTCGATCACATCCTCAGGCCATACTTCATGCACGGTTTTTCCTTCTACTTGCTCTTTGCTGAGCCCATAACGGGCAAGCATGGTTCCGTCGGCAAACTTATAGCGCAGGTTTCGATCAAAAATGTAGAGGTTTCCATTGGGGAAGTTATTGGCTACAATGCTGTGCAGTTTTTCGCTTTGTCGTAGTGCTTCTTCGGCCTGTTTTTGTTCTGTGATATTGACGCCGACCCCGACGGTCAGGCGAACGTTCCCCTGTTCATCTTTGATGGGCGTCATGTAGCGCATGAAATGCAGTGTTCGTCCATCCGGTGTAATGAATGATTCTTCAATCTGCTGGGTCTTTTTTTGCTCAAGTGTTTTTCCCACCAACGCCAACCGTTTTTTATGGGCAGCCGCATTGGGATTTTTACTGTTAAACACATCCCTGTTGTAGCGTTCGTAATATTCGATCTGGGTTTTACCAACCACCCATTTTCGGCGTTCTGGATTGGAGATGGCTTGTTTACTGGCGTAGACAAAGCGGCCTTGCCGGTCAAAGGCCACCAGCTCGATCGGGACTTCCTCTATAATCTGCTCATAGAACTCTTTCAGGTTTTTAATCTCCTCCTCTGCGGCGCGCCGATCCGTCACGTCCTGAAAAACGAAGGCAAACCCGGTAAGTATATCCTCCTCATAAACCGGCGTCATGGCACATGAAGCCAAGAATGGGTGCCTATGCACACATTGCAAGACCATGTTTCGATGTTTCAGTACAACCTCGTTGGTCAGTGCTGCATGAAAAACCACTTTGGTCGTCTTGGCTTCCGGAGCGGGGTCCTCGTCCACCATCAGGCTGTCCAGGGAGCAGCCAACCAGCGCTTCGGGTTCGCAATTGAAGAGCCGTTGCGCTTCTGTGTTTATCGACACGATGATGCCTTCGGGAGAGAGCAGGCAAAAACCAAGGGCCAGGGTATCAATAATGGTTTGAAGCCGGTCTCGCTCGGCCTTGAGCGTCGTGGCCGAGGTTTCTTGTAAATGGGTATACTGTTCCTTCATTTCGCTGGACGAAATCAGGAGGGAGCGTTCAAGCAGGTACCGCTCCTGGTCCGTCTGGGTATACGTATGGCAAATACGATCCAGCAGCCTGGACCACGCTTCCGGTGAAGGGGGCGTATCCTTATCCAGTCCGAGCTTTTTTAGTTGTCGTTGGAGGACCCAGTGCATGGCCTAAATCTCAGCGATGGTAAAGACGATCATGGTTTGATTGTGTAAGCCACAATGATCCACAAAGCCATCGGAAGCAATTTCGCCATAGGCATAAAACCCCACTTGTTGTGTACCGGCAGGCAGGGCATCCAGGGTCATTTCCAGTTCTTCCTCAGCGCGTTCACCCAGAACCATTCGCCGCCCGGCACAGCTTATGGTCACCGATAGAGGGGGATGTGTCAATGACAGATCGGCTTTAGAGGCTGCTTTGGAGGCAGCCCCAATCAGCCGGTCGATGTTCGCCATCATGAATTGGGCATGATCGCCCACGGGCATATCACCGGCAAAAGTCAGTGACTGGTCGGCTTCGGTGACGCCGAGGACTGTGCGGATAATGCCTTTGGACTGTTCTGTTTCTATCGCTAAGGGGAAGAAAAATCCGGTGGCGGGTAAGCCTTTGGCATGGTCCCCGAGGTAGTTTTTGTACAACTCCAGGGCCGGTTTGCCATCTAGCTCGTAGAGTACGTTATCCTGAGAGGCGGTGATTTTTCGTTCCGGTCCAAATACACTCCATCCGGCTCCACTGCCGTTGCCCAGGTGGATGCGATCACCATAAAAACCAATCGCCCCAACCATGCCGCTGTCTCTTTGTTCATTGGCCAAAACCCAGGTGCGTTCAAACCGGGACCCGTCTCCGGCCAATCCGCCCACCACAGTCACGTCCGAGGAGAGGGCAAATTTGAGGCCGTTTACCAGTTGGCATCCGTTCACACCGCAACCTTCGGATAAAACAAATATGCCTTTGAGGTCTGGAGCCCGTAATTGCTCGCCAATGGCAACGCCGGCTTCAAAAGAGGCTTCAGGTTTCGGAAGGGGGACCGAGGCGATCCGCAACGGCGTGTGAACCAGCTTGCAGACGGCTACAACCAGAGATTCGTCCTGTAGTGAGGGCCCCAGGATTTCTCCCGCAGTCGAACAGCCGAGACGAACGGCCTGCGGATACGCCGCAGCCAAGTCATCAAAGGGCTGGGCATGGTCCAGATAACGGCTATGCCCAAAGACTAAAACAAAAGTGTGCGGGGAATCGAGCAGGGGAAATGTATCAACAGACCACCCCTGGTCTATCGTGTATGTAAATGTAGCGGTGGTCATGTATGCCTCGTTAACCAACCGTGCCTCAGGCCTCCCATAGCCTTCCTCGATAGAATGAAATATACGTTAAACGGATGGAAAAACACAAATTCAACACATTGTGCAGTTGTATGTGGCATTTGCCGTTAGGGTGTGTCGGGGGAGACTTTGGCCAGGCATCCACGATAGGTTGCCCAGAAAATGGCCGTCAGATGGATGCCGTGACGGATTTGGCCGGTATCGGCTTTTTGGAGCAGGGTTTGGACAGGGACGAGGCGTACATACAGGTCTTCGCTTTCATCCAGGGTTTGATGTTGTACCCGGTGGGCTTGCCGGGCGAAGAACAAGTGGGCATTGTTGGTATGCCGGGAGGGGTCCGGGGCGCAGGGGCCCAGGTAGGTCCAGTTCTCGGCTACATAGCCGGTCTCTTCCAGCAACTCCCTTTGTATGCCCAACAGGATGTCTTCGTTGGGTTCCAGTGCGCCGCCGGGTAATTCCAGGGTGATTTCATCAATGCCGTAGCGGTATTGCTCGACCATAACGACCTCATCCTGATCCGTCAGGGCTACAACACAGGCCCAGTTCGGATATTCCAGGATGTGGTATTCCGGCATCTCGACCCCATTGGGCATGCGGACGTGGTCTTCGCGCAGGTTCATCCACCAGCGTTTGATCAGGTAGCGGCTACGCAGGGTTTCCCAACGTTTTTCGGACATGAGGGGTGGGTCAATCTCTGCGAAAACGCATGCGGTGATGGGGCCGAATGCGGCCGGCCGGTTGCCCGTCGACGTGAAACGTTTGCCATCCCATCAGGTGATCCGGTCCGGTGCGGTCTTGCAAAGCGATGACGGCATTCGTGGGCAGGTTGGCAAAGCGCCGAACAGCGTCTTCCGGATTGCGGCCCCGGATCACGCCTTGCCGGGCTGAAGGCACTTTTTGTTCAAGTTCAAACTGTGGCATACAAAAAAAATCTCGGCTGTTTTTCCGCAGGGATAGGCAAAGGTACGAAATACCTAGTTGAGGAGGTCCAAGTTTTCTATATGACAAACCAAGGAGACTGTCATGGGTTTGCAGAATATACTCGGCGTCATTGCTGCGCTCTTGATTGGAGGCATCTTTGCGATCAATCATTTTATGAGTTCGCATGAAACGACCACCAATGTGGCAGATTACCACCAGGAGGTTATAGCCCGCGAAATTGCCCAGAGCGGCTTTAACCTGGCCGTAAACAGCTTTGCCCAGCATGCCGATTGGGACAGCCTTGCGACGGCCATGGTGGCCGATACTATCGCGTACAGTTCGGGCTACTTCGTCGTCGAATCCGCTGTGCACACTCCGGCCCCGCCGGCTGAACGTGTTGCATTGGCCATCAAGGGGCACACCGGCCTCAAAGATCATACGGTAATGTTCGATGTGGTACGGCCTGAGCCACCAGTGCCACAGGAGGTTTCTCCCGTTATGCCATACTGTTCTGCGTTTACGGGGCGCTACGGGTACGTCGCCGATGGGGTGGGCCTGGCCGATATGACCTCCGGGACACTCGCAGGCTTTAACATCCCCGGTTCAAGCGTTGTAGCCGCGCACATATTTTGGGCTTCCAAGGGAGGAGCTGCCGGAAGTACGACAGACGTTGTCAACTTTCAAGTGGATAGCGGCGCCCCGGTATTGGTGACGGGGGATCGGCAGATGGACGGTAGCATCCGAGGGTATGCCGCCGATGTAACAGCACTCGTCCAGTTGGGTACCCACAGCTATACCCTCAGCAACATCTACGATGCCGGGTACCAGGAAGGCTTTGGTATCGTCGTCGTCTACGAGGACTCCGGCCTCTCGGAAGGCGATATACGCTATTGCCTCGGGGCCGATTACGGCTACTTCGGCCAGAGCGCACCCGTCGGCATCGACCCTGAGATCTTCATGTTTGATTACGGAGCCGAAAGCGCCTGTGAAGCCGACCGCCCGTTTTCGTTCTCCCTGTTTGTGACCGATGTCAACGAGCCGACGCGCCTCAACGCTCTCTGGGCCGAGACCGGCAGCGGCCCGTTTTCTGCTCCCGACACTGACGGTGACGGCTGGCCGGATATCATATGGCAAGGCAACGCAGAACGCCTCGTGCCAGATCCACTGGTGGCACCAGAGGCCACACCGCCGCACCCTGCGCAGCCGTATGGGGCGTGTGCACCCAAGGGCAATGGGAACGGTTGCGTGGGTCCATTTCCGCCGCAGCCGTATGCATTTCTGTCGAATCGGGGGAGCCGTCTGGATGTGTACGAGCAAACGCTGACGATGCCGAGTAGTGCGACGTGGTTGGCCTTGCAGGTGGAGTCCATTCCGAGTGGCAACACGGCCATTGCTGCAGGTGGCTACCGGGGGTCAAGTCTGGCCATGATGGGGGCCATCGGGCGCATGCCGTCGTGCCCCGGTCCTACCGCCGGTGACATTCAGCCCCGGATTGAGAACCTGAGTGAATGGTCTCAGGATGCACTCGGGTATTGAGGATTGAGTCACTACAAACTGCTCACCGCGATAACGTTGAGGCGTCCTGCAGGTAGGGGTAGATGCTATAGAGTTGGGTGCGCATTGTAGGCAGGGGATCCGGGAAGGGTTCGGCGAAACCCAGGGAAAGGATGAGGGGGGAGCGGCTACCGTCTTCCTTATAGGGAATCACCGCACGCGTGGTTGTCAGGGTGACGGGGCCGGTGAGGGTACCGGTGATCGGGGCTTGAATGCGTGCGAAGATATCGGCGGTGTTTCGGTTGGGGACGTGCAGGAACAACGAGTCGGTGGGCAGGGGTATTTGGGAGAGATCCAGGCCCATTGAGGCAAAGAAAAATTGGTCAGACGGCGTGGCCGTGTTGTCCAGCGCATAGGAGGCCATCACCGGGAAGCCCTCATGGACGATATCATACGGCTTGCGGGTCATGTGGTACGTAAGCCGGGGTACCGTACACTGTTTGAACTTGGGTGCGGCAATCGTCAGATAGGTGTCGATTTCCGTAGACCGTTGCTGAATCTGGGTGGCAATGGCTTGCGTGGCCGAATCGGTCACGACGGTTTCACCAGTCCACAGGTCTCCTTCCAGGTGGTTCAGGTACATTTCCACATAATCTACTGGGCCGAGGACGGGTTTTTGAAACAAGGAAGGGGAAGGGTTTGGCTCTTCGGGTGCATGGGAAATGAAAGCCAGGAAAGCCTTCAGATTTTCTGGTTGGCTAAGGCTTTGCAGGGTACAGGTTGAGGGGGCTTTGTCCAGTGCACGGCGGATGGTTTGGGCTGATTGCCCGTCGGGGAAGGCCATTAAATAGGCAATATAGCCGTCCACGTCCTTTGCCAGTTTTGCGGCTTCAACTTCGGCCTGTGGAGCCAGTTCAGGGAAGCGCAGGGCAGCATCGGCATACGCTTGGGGCGTTTGGCTCCGGTCCAGATAGGCTTGTTTGAGGACTGGTGCGCTTTGCGTAAACAGGGGCACCAGCTCGGGGAGCGATGTGCGGGGCAGGGCAATGGACAGGTGTTTGGCCAGGGTATCGGCCAGGGTGCTCTGGGGATAAGCCGTTATAAAGGCGCGTGCATCTGGTACATCCCGTACACGCCTGGCAGCTTCGGTCTCGACGTTAGGGACCTGGCCCGGAAAGCGTTGGGTGGCTTCGAGAAAATCGGCAACGGACGGGCTGGCGATGACATAGGTGGCCTGGAGGGCCGGGACGAGCGTACTGTGCGGAAACAGGGCTAGAAAAGCTGGAATGTTGATCCGTTGCATCTCCGGCTGGAGCCGTTTCAGAATTGCGTCGGCGAAAGTGCTCTCTGTGAAAAACCGGGCGAACGTTGTGGCTTCGGCGAGGTCTGTCACCAACGGCGCAGCGCGTGCTTCGGCCAGGGCACGAACAGAGGGGAACTGCTGGGCTGCGTCTACGGCTTCGGCTACGGTTTGGCTCCGTTGGGCATACGCGGCCTGGAGGAGCGGCACTTCAGGACTGTCGGTATACAAGTCCAGTAAGGCGGGCACGTCCTCACGTGGGATCCGGCTCATCGTTAGCCGAAGGGCCTGATCGCTGTAGCGGCTGCTCCTGAAGAAGCTGGCAAAGGTCTGGGCTTCGGTCAGGGAAGTCAGGAGCCGAGAGGCTTGTTCTTCCACTTCCGTGCGAACCGGTGGGAACACCCGGACCCCGTCGATGCACGCGGCCAGGGTCGTGCAGGCTTCCAGGGCCATATCTGAAACCATTGTTTCCGGAGACTTCCAGAATGCAACGTCTCCGGCTGGATTTACACTCGCCAACAAGCGGGGCTGTGCCGGGTAGGCCATACGTATCGGCGCCGGGCCAGGCAAGGAGAAGTGCAACGTGTCTGCCGTTACATTTCGGAAGACCACGCCGGATAGGGCCACGGTGGCGAGGTACATCCCGCTGGGACTGTACGTGACAATTTGCGGTAAGGTATGGGGCAGGTCGAGCGTTTTGGTCGTTGTCCAGGTTACGGTATCCAGAAAGTTCATCTGGGTGCGGTTGCCGACCTTGGTACCGTAGGCCAGCACCAGCCCGTCGGGGCTGAAAGCGCAAGGGGTAGCCGGGGAAGAAATCTCATGGACGATATCGCCGGAAGGAAAGGCCAGCACCGCGATCATCTCCTGGTATTGATCCTTCTGTTTCTCCCGGTAGCTCAAGGCGATGTACTGCTCATCCAGGCTAAACGTGACCGTATGCACCCGATTAAATCGGTTGAAGGGGCGCTTCATTTTTTTACCCCGTTCGAGGTCCCACAGTGCCCAGTCCTTGTCTTCTGCTGTGATGACTAGGTATCGGCCCGAGGGGCTAAACCGGAGGCGTTGTCCTTCATCCGGAGGGCCTTCTTTACGTGCCTGTTTTCCGGTTTCCAAGTCCCAGAGCACCATCTTTCCTTTTTGACGCCGCCTCAAATCCCGGTAGCTGAGGACGGCCAATTGGTTGCCGTTGGGACTAAACTGGATGTCCGCCGGGGTCTGTTTTTTCTCGACCTTGAAGTGGGATACAGGTTGGAGTGACGGGAAGGCAAGGATGTGTACCGAATCCATCGTGGACACGGCCACTTGCCGCCCGTCCGGCGAAAAGGTGATAGTAGACGTCGTGTTCAAGCGGGGGCCTTCCCAGGCCAGGGGTTCCAACGCAAGTGGGAGCTGGGTAGCCGTTGCCGTTGAAGCGGTGCTTTGCGGAAGCGCCGGGGTTACCGCATCGGGTGGTGGTGGTGGCAGGGCCTCGGATTGAGGCAATCCGCCCTGGGGATTGGGGGCAAGCCGCACCTGGTTGGAGAATGCCGTATCGAGCGACTGGGTATGCTGCGTGACAAAATAGGTAAACGGCCCTTCGACGGCAGCATCCACCGGATCCTGGAACGTGGTGATGGTGGCCGGGAAAGAACGGAGGTGGGTAAAATGTGTGTGCTCAGGATCTTGTCGGTAGAGCCGGAACAGGAGCCCGTCGGTTCCGGCTGTCCAGGTGAGGCGGACGGACCGATTACCAGGCGAGGCCGTTAGGGTGACGTCCTGGGCGGGGAGCCTTTGGGGGTATCCAAGGACAAAGAGTAGTAGCGTAACAACAAAGCGCATGACACGGAGCGTGAATGTCCTGAGCGCGAAGGCGGTGGATGATGAACGAAATACGTGAATCCTCTGGAACGTGCGCGTAAGATACGACAAACAGGTGTGGTGCTGTCAAGCATCCTTGGGAAGCCATTTGGCGGCGGCCTGATCGACCATCCAGATCAATTCGCCCGGTTCCGGTTGGATGAGTTGTGCGGGCCAGACGTAGGGTTGATACGGGCCATGCAATACATCGAGTAAACGCTCGGCCTTGCCGGCTCCGGCAATCAGAAAGACCACTTGGGCTGCCGCATTCAGGGGCCGAGGCGTTAACGTGATGCGCCAGGCATCCTTTGTGGTCACAAAATTGGCCATTACCCACCGTTTGGGATGGTCCAGCACTTCCTTTTTCACAGCGTCCGATCTGGGAAACAGGGAGGCCGTATGGCCGTCTTCGCCCATCCCCAAAAAGACCAAGTCAAAGCACCCGGTCTCAGTGAGGTGCTGGGTAAGCAGCCACTCATATTGGGCCGCGGCCACCGGGGGGTGAAGTTCCCCCAGCATGCGATGGACATTTTCCGTTGGAATGGGCACGTGATCCAGCAGTACCTCGCGGGTCATGCGGTAGTTGCTATCGGGATGGTCTGGTGGGACGCAACGTTCATCTCCCCAGTATAGATGAATCCGGGACCAGTCGGTAAATTCGGCATAAGATGCATCGGCGAGCAACCGGAACAACCGGGCCGGGGTAGCGCCCCCGGAAAGGGCGACCCGAAACACACCTTGCTCCCGAATGGCATGTTCGGCTTGCTCAACGAAAAGTTCGGCAGCGGCTTTCGCGAGGGCATCTGCGTCTGTGTATCGTTTAATGGTGCCCGGCATGTCAGTCGTGCCCTCCGCAGCCCATATGCCAAATGCGGCCATGACGGGCAAGCATGTTGTCTGCCGATTGCGGCCCCCAGGAGCCCGGTGCATACTTGTCAACCGGTGGGGCATCCGGGTCATGGATCCAGTCCTGAATGATGGGATCAATCAGGCCCCAGGCCGTTTTGATCTCGTCAATGCGGGCGAACAATGCTGCATCGCCCAGCAGGGCATCCAGCAGTAACCGTTCATAGGCGTCGGGCAGGGTATGCAGGTCAAACGAGGTTCGGTAATGGAAGTCCATGTCCACAGACCGCGTATGTTTGAGCTGGTCCGGCACTTTGGCATCAAACTTCAGGTGAATGCCTTCGTCCGGTTGGATGCAGATGGACAGGATGTTGGGCGTAGGGTCCTGAAAGGCGCCGAACATCACAAACGGAGGTCGTTTGAAGACGATGGTGATCTCGGACGCTTTTTTGGGCAGGGCCTTGCCGGAGCGCAGGTAAAACGGCACGCCTTTCCAGCGCCAGTTGTCGATATAGATCTTAAGCGCAGCGTAGGTTGGGGTTTGCGAATCCGAGGCCACACCGGGGGCGTCCAGATAGCCGTCGTACTGGGCCCGGATGGTATTTTGCAGGTCGATGGGGCGGATGGCGCTCAGGACCTTGACCTTTTCGTTGCGGAGGGTGGTGGCGTTATAGGGTGCCGGAGGTTCCATTGCCACCAGTGTCAGCAGTTGCAGGATGTGGTTCTGGAACATGTCTCGCATGACCCCGGCCTTGTCATAGTATCCGGCGCGGCGGCCTACGTCCACGCTTTCGGCAACGGTAATCTGGACGTTGTCGATGTAGTTGTGATTCCAGATGGGTTCGAAGATGATATTGGCAAACCGGAAGGTGATAATGTTTTGCGCCGTTTCCTTGCCGAGGTAGTGGTCGATGCGGTAGACCTGGCTTTCCTTGAATACCTCATGGATGGCCTCACCGAGGGCATGGGCGGATTTGAGGTCCGTCCCGAACGGTTTTTCCACAATGATGTTGCGCCAGCCTTCGGATTCTTCGGCCATATTTTGTTTGCCGAGTTGTTTGACGGTGGGTGCAAAAAACCGGGGGGCAATGGCGAGGTAATAGAGCCGGTTGGCCGGGCCGTCTTCGATTGTTTCAAGGCGCTGGTTGTAATCGGCAAAGTCCTGTTCCTTCGTCAGATCGCCTTGGCAGTAATGCAGTTTGGAGACGAAGGACTTCCACACTTTCTCATCGAAGGCCTTGCTGAATTGTTTCACGCCTGCCTCCATTTCCTGGCGGAAGGCGGCATCGTCCCAATCTGTTCGGGCAAAGCCGATGATGTTGACGTTATCCGGCAGTCGATCCTTGCGGTGCAGGTTATAGAAAGCAGGAATCAGCTTGCGCCGGGTGAGGTCGCCCGAAGCACCGAGGATGGCAATGGAGGTTTTCTTTTGGTCACGCATACGAGTGGGCCGTGGCTATTTTTTCTTGATGGCATGCCCGCCGAATTGGTTGCGCATGGCGGCCAGCAGCTTATCGCTGAAGGGCTCGTCATTGCGGGAGGCAAAGCGGCGTTGCAGGGCTGCGGTAATGACCGGAATCGACACGTTTTGCTCAATGGACTCAATGACCGTCCATCGTCCCTCGCCGGAATCCGGTACCCATGCGTCGATACCTTCCAGGGTCGGGTTTTCGCTGAGGGCGTTGGCGGTCAGGTCCAGGAGCCAGGACCGTACGACGCTGCCGTAGCGCCAGATCTGGGAAATCTGGTGGAGGTCCAGCCCGAAGTCTTCCCGACTTTGCATGAGTTCAAAGCCTTCAGCATAGGCTTGCATCACACCGTATTCGATGCCGTTGTGGACCATCTTCACGTAGTGTCCGCTGCCCGAGGGGCCAACGTGCCCCCAGCCTTGTGCTGGTCCGGGGGCCAGGGTTTTTAGTGCCGGTGACAGCCGGTCGACGGCTGCTTTCTCACCGCCGACCATCATGCTGTAGCCTTCCGTCAATCCCCAGATGCCGCCACTGGTGCCTACATCGATAAAGTCGATGCCTTTTTCCTTGAGCATCGTGGCCCGGCGCAGGGTCTGGTTGAAGTTGCTGTTGCCGCCGTCGACGACGGCATCGCCGGGCGAGAGCCGTTCGGCCAGGGCGTGTACGGTCAGTTCGGTGGGTTTACCTGCGGGGACCATCACCCAGGCGAACCGGGGGGCATTCAGCCGGGCGACCACCTCGTCTAGGCTGCGTGCGCCTTCTGCGCCTTTGGCTTCGGCGTCGGTGATGGCGCTTTCATTCAGGTCGTACGCGACCACCTCGTGGCCGCCTTTAAGGAGACGTTCCGTCATGTTGGCCCCCATTTTGCCGAGGCCAATCATTGCCAGTTTCATAATATTCGGGGTAGGTGCGACGTGCGACGTACTACGTGCGACGTGTGATGTTGTGAAGGTTAGTTAGGGGGATGGACGAGGGCGTTGATGCCACCCACAACGTCCGTGCCGAGGTTCATGCGGAGGACGCTTCGGTTGGCGTCTTCCAGGGCTTGGGCATCACCGAGGGCCTGGGCTTGTTTCAGCACACCGAACGACATGGCTGAGGCGGCCTCTCCAGCTTCGTCCGGGATCGGGATGTCCTGCTCGGGGTCCGAGACGAACTGGATAAACCAGCCGTTTCCGGCATCGCCTTTGTGCAATTGGCCCGTCGAATGCAAAAAGCGGGGGCCGTAGCCTACGGTTGTGGCGAGGCGGTAGCGGTCACGAAGCATCAGACGCAGCGCGTCCAGGGCTGCATCTGTTGCTTCGGTGGGGTGAACATAGGCGTGGATCGCAATATAGTCACCAGGGGCCGTATCGTCCAGAAAGCTGTGCAATACACCCGCGCTAACCGGCGCGCTATGTCCTTCCGGCAAGGCGCCGTTTTCCTTGTAGGCGGCCACCATTGCACGAGCCAACACCTTCGCCGATTCCACGTTGGGCTGGTCAAACGGCTGAATGTTCAGGTGATGCCCGGCCACCGCTGTGGCCAGTTCCCACATGAAATACTGACTCCCCAGATCGTACCGGTCCGTCAAGTGCCAGGTCACGGCCGGATGACCTGCATCGGCCAGGGCATCCAGGGCGGCATCGTAGGTGTCATCGAGGCGGAGGTGTACGAAGAGCCGGTCGTTGTCATACGCATCGGGGGGAGCCGGTGCTTCACCCACGACGGGCAGTATGCCCTGGCCTTCCTTGCCGGTACTTTCGGCGATGAGCTGCTCGACCCAATCGCCGAAGGATGCGATGGCCGGTGAAGCAAAGAACGTGATTTTGTCTCGCCCGGCCTTGGCCAATGCCCCCATGATGGTCCCCATACGCCCGCCGCTGCCTGCGCCACTGACCGGGGCATCCCTTTCGGATGCATCGGTTGCAACGGCCCGAGCGCGGTCCAGGAGGGTTTTTATGTCCACCCCGACGAGTGCCGCCGGTACCATACCGAACAGCGAGAGGGCCGCATAGCGCCCCCCAATGTTCGGATCGTTCAGGAACAGGGCACGGAACTGCCGCCGCTTGGCAATGTCGACGAGGCGACTGCCGGGATCAGTGATGGCTACAAAATGCTGTCCTACCTTGGCGGCACCAACGGTGGCCAGCGTGGCGTTGTAAAAATGTTTGTAGGCCGAAAGGGTCTCGGCGGTGCCGCCGGATTTGGTGGCCACGATGAACAGGGTCTTACGCAGGTCCAACCCTTCTGCGCGGGCGCGGATCATGTCCGGGTCGGTACTGTCCACGATGGCGAGGTTGAGGTATCCTGCATTCGGGCCGAACACCTTCATAAAGACCTCCGGGGCAAGGCTGGAGCCACCCATACCCAGAAGCAGCACATGCGTATATCCATCGGCCTGGACCTGTTCGACCAGTGCCCCGATGCATTCCATCTCTGCGGTCATATGGACTGGGGTATGAAGCCAGCCCAGCCGGTTTGTGATTTCATCAGGATCGGGCCGCCAGACGGTATGGTCATGCCGCCAGATGCGCCGGATGATGTCGTTTTTCAGCAGGGCGGTCATGGCGGTTTCCACATCGGCAGCATAGGTGCCGAGGCGGGCGGTCATATGGGGATGTGACATGGTATTCATTCATGTTTTCGTAGGGACACGGCACGCCGTGTCCAAATCGACGTGGGGACATGGCACGCCATGTCCGTACGATCATAGGTCATCAATTTTCCCGGGTCAATTGCCGGGCGGTTTCGACGATGTGGTCCACGGTGAATCCGAATTTTTCCTGCAGGGCCTTGAGGGGAGCTGAAGCACCGAAGGTATGCATGCCGATGCTCACACCGTTCAGGCCAACGTATTGCGCCCACCCCAGGGTGGAGGCTTGCTCGACCGAGATGCGTGCTGTGATATGCGGCGGCAAAACCTCGTCTTTATATTCCTGACTCTGGTGTTCAAACAATTCCCAGGACGGCATGCTCACTACACGTGTGGCGATGCCTTCGGCCTTGAGTTGTTCATAGGCATCCACGCACAGGCTCACTTCGCTACCGCTGGCCAAGAGCAAGACCTGTGGATCAAAGGCATCGGCCAGGACATAGGCGCCCCGCGCCACATCCTCGGAACTGCCGTATTCGGTGCGGTCCAGGGTGGGCAGGTTTTGCCGACTCAGGATCAGCGCAACCGGTTCGTGCCGGAGTTGCATAATCACGCGCCAGGCTTCGACGACTTCATTGGCATCGGCCGGGCGCAGGGTAATGAGGCCGGGGATGGCCCGCAGGGAGGCCAGGTGTTCAACGGGTTGATGCGTCGGCCCATCCTCGCCCACGCCGATGCTGTCGTGCGTGAAGACGTGGATGGTAGGGATTTCCATGAGGGCACTCAGCCGAATGGCAGGTCGGGCATAATCGCTGAAGATCATAAAGCCGGAGCCATAAGGGCGGATTTTACAGAGCGACATGCCATTCAATACCGCGGCCATCGCGTGCTCGCGTACTCCGAAATGGAAATTGCGTCCGCTATAGCTGGATGGGCTGTAGGCCCCGGACCCAAAATCACCAGCGCCTTCAAACGTCAGGCGGGTTTTGGTAGACGGCGCAAGATCTGCCGAACCGCCGATGAGCCACGGCACGTTTTTCGCCAGGACATTCAGGACCGTGCCGGAGGAATTTCGGCTGGCGATGCCTTTGGCATTGGGTTCAAAGGTTGGTAAGCCGTCTTCCCAGCCTTCGGGCAAATCGCGGCGCTGCATTGCCAACAAATGCGCAGCCAAATCGGGGTGGTCGTGCTGATAGGCATCGAACTGTTTGAACCAAGCCCGGCTGGCCGCTTCGCCCCGCCGCCCGATGCCCCCCTTGAAGTGGTCAATCACATCGTTTGGTACCAGGAATTTGGCCTCCTCCGGCCAGCCGTAGTTGCGTTTGGTGAGGCGGATTTCCTCATCCCCCAGTGGGCTCCCATGCGCCTGATGCGTGTCTTGCAGGTTGGGGGCCCCGTAGGCAATGTGGCTGTCTACAACAATCAGGGTGGGCCGGTCCGTGGTATTGTGGAACGTGTCGATGGCCCGGCGCAGTATGTCCAGATCGTTGGCATCGCCGACGCGGAGGACGTTCCAGCCGTAGGCGATGAAGCGTGTGGCAACGTCTTCGGTAAAGGCCCAGTGGGTGTGGCCTTCGATGGTGATGCGGTTGTTGTCGTAGAACCAGCACAGATTCGAGAGCCGCAGATGGCCGGCCAGCGAGGCGGCTTCACTGGCTACACCTTCCATCATGCACCCGTCTCCGGCGAGGGCGTAAACGTTGAAATCAAACATCTCATAGCCTGGCCGATTGAAATATTCAGCCATCCACCGGCTCGAAATCGCCATCCCGACGCTGGTTGCTACGCCTTGCCCCAGGGGGCCGGTGGTGGTCTCGACGCCGGAGGTCCAGCGGTATTCCGGGTGGCCGGGGGTGCGGCTGTCGAGCTGCCGGAAGTTTTTGATGTCGTCCAGGCTGACGGAGGGTTGCCCCAGGGTTTCGTATTTGGGATTAACCGTCTTAACGCCCGTCAGGTGCAGCATCGAATAGAGCAACATCGAGGCGTGGCCGATGGAGAGGACGAAGCGATCCCGGTTTGGCCAGATGGGTTCGTCTGGATCGAAATTCAGGTAGTCCTGCCAGATGGTGTAGACCACGGGGGCCATTGCCATTGCGGTGCCGGGGTGGCCGGAGTTGGCCGCCTGCACGGCATCCATCGAGAGGGTGCGGATGGTGTTGATGCTCTTTTGTGCGAGAGAAACGTCGGGCATATGAAGTGCGGTGTAGGGGTGCAATCACGCAGTAAACACATACATTACAGCCTTTTTATACGACAATCAACTGAGACCGTAAAAAAGATAATATCGATTAATTACATTATGTCACCTGGCCTACCAGGTCGACCATATCTGATCTTTTCAGTAATGTTACGCATATCTTTAGGATACGGGGTCTCATGGGTAAACGTAGGGACAGCTTGCATCGGAAGACAAATACCTTACAAGAACTCGCTCAACGGCTGGCCGATTCAGACGCTGATGCGTACACAGAACTTTATCGTCGGATGGAAAAGCCGTTGGTGCGCTACATCCAACGGATCACGCGTGATACCTCAGCCGCCTACGATGTGCTGCAAGATGTCTTCATGAAGCTTTGGGAAGACCGGGCCACCTTGGAGGTTAGGGTTTCCATTAAAGCCCTGCTTTATACAATGTCCCGAAACAGGGCGCTTAATATGAACAGACAAAAAACCTATATGGCCCGAGTGACCGTCGGTACTGAGATGCCAGTCCCTCATGCAGTAGACCCTCAAAGTGATGAAGCACTCGTCGCCAAGGATTTAGCCAAGTATCTCCATCAGTGGATCAATGAATTGCCACCGAGGCGGGCCGAAGCCTTTGTGTTGAGTCGGTATCATGGCCTTAAGCATAGTGAAATTAGCGACATTATGGAGCTTTCAGAACGAACGGTCAATACACACATTTTACACGCCTTGCGCGATCTTCGCAAAAGGTTTGTCGCTCTACAAAAACAAGTGTGATTGTCGTGGAAACACCTGAATCTGATAAACACAGAGATCTGGATACCTTCTGGGCGAGTGTACCCGAGCAAGAACAGGCCACGTTAAGGGCATTTTGGGATTTGGCCGGTACAGTACCTGAACCAGAGGTCTCTGATCCTGAAGCCCAAACACGGGTTTTACGACATTTGGAATCGCTTGCGGTCGACATTTCAAACCATCCAAAGCGGCGCAACTTGTGGTGGGGAGCCGTAGCCGCGTCAATATTGATTGCTGCCTTTGGGCTTTTTCTATGGAGTCTACCGGTATCTCAAATGGCCCCCTTGGGCGAACGACTCACGGTTGCACTGCCGGATGGTTCAACCGTTGAACTAAACAGTGGTGCAACGATTCGTTATGAGCGGCGATTTGAAGGTACCCGAACCGTTGCGCTTGAGGGCGAGGCCTATTTTAGTGTGGTTTATGGTACTGATCCCTTTGTGGTTGAAACCTTCAACGCAGCCGTGCAAGTCCTTGGCACACGCTTCAATGTGAAGGCATGGCCGGAAGCGCAAGAACCAGCCACCACGGTAACGCTCGAATCGGGTCGTGTACGACTTGCTCCCCGTGTATTGCCCGAGCAAGGAACAGAACTGATGCCGGGTGAAACACGGAGCCTGGGTGCAGCGGACCAAACCTTTAGCTTGGCTGATACCACTTTGGTTCATGTTGCAACAGCTTGGCGCACGGGCGGACTTATTTTTAAGGACGCAAAGTTGGGCACGATACTCGAAGAGGTAGAACGGCGGTTTGATGTGGAGGTCGTGTTAAATGCCCAAACCCTAAAACCGCGGCGGATCAGTCTGGCCTTGCGTCGTCCCACAAGTGCGGCCCTTGTAATCGAGAATTTGTGTATCCCGCTAGGATTGCAATACCGTGAGACGACTACTGGATATATGCTCTATGAGCCCCTGTCGAAGTAAGGTCCTAAGGCATGTTGGGGTGGCATGCCTATGGATACTGGGCTGCTCGGCTTCCGTGTGGGCACAAGTGCAACCCACATATACCTTTTCGCTGATCGGCGTACCGCTTGAAGAAGCGCTCGGTATGCTGATGGACCAAACACAGGTCGATATATTCTTTGAGACCGAGTTGGTCATCGGAAAACGCACCTATTGTACCATTTCGGATCAACCCCAAGAAGCCGTATTGCGCTGTTTGCTCCAAGATACGGGGTTGGACTACTACCGGCTTTCATCGGGTACCTACATTTTGAGCGAGGGGCCACTTGGGGCACCAGCGTATGGTGACCTGGCCGGTCGAGTTCTTGATGCCAGGACGGGAGTTCCGTTGGCCGATGCCAATGTCTTACTCTTCGAAGCGGACGCAGGCATGGCCACGAACCGAGCGGGCTGGTTTGGGTTTACCCGGCTCAAACCTGGGCCGTATCGCCTGATCGCCACCCATGTTGCCTATCATGATGCGGCCGACACCGTGTGGGTAGCCCCCGATACCCCGAGCAGGTTTGAATTGACGATGGAGCCTCGGACCGTGGTGACCGCGCCTATGGTGATTAATGGCCTCACCCGGCGATTGCCGTCAGAAAATCTTGGTACCAGTCAGCGTGATGCCCAAACCCTCTTATCCGCCCCCACACCGGTTTTGATGGATTTCAATACCATCGTCGGCGTTCAAGTCGGCGATGCAATGTCGGATGTTCACGTGCAAGGAGGGGCTTCCGGGGAGCATCAGTACTTACTAGACGGGGTCCATGTTTTTGTCCCAATCCAAAACGGCGGCTTTGTTGGGCCATTTAGCCCATTTGCATTAAAGCAGATTACGATACATAAAGCGGGTTTCGGCGCGCAACATGGTAGCCATCTTTCGGGTGTCATTGCGGTAGAGCATGATATAGCACCATCCGATGAGACTATATCGGCCCAGGTACAAATCGACCCCTTACATCTTAATGGGCGTCTTAATGGCACCCTCGGAACGAAACAGGGTACCCGGATGCAATGGATGGTGGCCGGCCGCTATGGCCTCTGGGGGATCAGTAAACCAACCCGTCTCAAAGACCGATTTCAAAGTTGGAGTCGACCCGATCTATTTTTACTCAAGGCGCTAGAAACAGAAACCTTTGAGCCCTTGGATGATACTGTGGTCGGAAGTCCGGTTGATATTGGGTTTTCAGACATTCATGCCGCAGTTCATGTGCAGAGGGAAGGTTTGAAAAACCTCTACGCCTCGGTGTATCGGGGCCACAACACCTTCGGAAGCGAGGCATTGGAAACCCAGCGGAGCGTCTTGGGCACCCTCTCGGATGAATATTTTTGGATCAATCAAACCGCACAGCTTAGGTATGAATGGGTCCAAGGCCACCGGGCTTTTGCCCATGCCGGCATGTGGGTCAGCAACTACCGTATGGAACATCCTTTTACAGGATCACCCTTTGCTACAATATCCAGCCATTCTGCTGAAGAAGACGCCCCACCACCGGCGAGATTGCAAGATCTCAATCAGATTAAGGAAATTGGATTCAGGACAGGGTTCGACTATGCTGCTTCGGCGCGGCATACCTTGACCAGTAACTTGGAAGCCTTGGTTACAGAAAGCGATTTTGCCCTCACCATTGATCCTTTAGGCCGGATTCCTGTAGCCACTCCCGAGGTACTTCAGCCGATCCGTTGGCGTTGGCATGCGACCCTGGAGGATGTGGTGGCCTTGAATCGACGTATGAAACTCACGCTAGGGAGTCGGCTTTCTTACCTGCACGCCCAGCGCCGGTTGTTCGTTGAACCTCGGCTGGCATTTCGGTACGATCAGCCGAACGGCCTGGGCGGGGCTTGGGCCTTTCGGGGAGCCGCTGGTTTGTATCGCCAATTTACCAACCAGTTTGATGTAGCCTCCTACAACATCGCTGCGTTGCTCCCCAGCTTCAGGTTTTGGGTGCCCGTTGGGAAAGGGCAGCGTCCACCTACGGCTTATCATGTAGCCGGAGAGGTGCTTCTGATGAAAGAGGGGGGATGGGAATTTGGTTGGGAGACCTATTACAAACACCACCCTCGATGGGCTGTTCTCAACTATGGCGGGTTGACCAGTCCAACGGCCAATGTCTTGGTGCATGGTCAAGGGTATGCCTATGGAAGCGGCCTTTCGGTGCGTCAAAAGACGACCCGGTCTCAGGTGGAGGCGTCGTATGAGTACGCGGTGGCCAAAAGCCGCATTGCAAACCGGTTTGGGGGGCAAAGCATTTCGGTCCCGTGGGAAGCTCCACATCAGGTCCGGTTCACACTAGACGTTGTTCCACGCAAAGACTGGACGGTCACCTTGCGTTGGAAAGGTATTTGGGGCCGAAGCTGGGGGTTTCGGCGTGCGTACTATGATTACCTAGAGCCCGATATCGAAACCCGGTTCTGGGGCACGTATGACCTCTCCGAACCAGAGGCCCACAAGCTTCCGGCTTTTTCCCGTGTCGATGTTGGATTGGCTTACACGCGTCAACTTGGGACACTTGGGACGCAAGTGCGGCTCAACATCATTAATGTACTGGGCCGGCGGAACGTAACCGATTGGAGTTTGGTGACCCCTGCTGCAAGCGGGGCACCTTTCCAGCGCATCTCTCGATCCGGTACGCCATTTCTACCTTTGCTCTCTGTCCAGGCAAACTGGTAATCCATCTCTTCGGCTCCTTACGCATAAAATCGCCGTCGAGGGTCATCATCATATAACCTCAACCGGATATGATGATGACCACGCGATTCTCCGTTCTCATTGCCCTGATGGTGTTTGCAGTTTCTTCCCCAAGCGTAGCCCAGAACTATACCCTGAGTGGACATATAACGGATGTCGAAAGTGGAGAAGACTTGATAGGGGCTACCGTCTTGGCCGTTACTTTGGATCGAGGAGCGGCAAGCAACACCTATGGTTTTTTTTCGCTGACCTTGCCTAAAACAGACAGCCTGACGGTCCTATTCTCTTTTCTCGGTTATCAACCTCAGCTTAAGAAAATCTATCTGACACAAGATGTCGCACTCGATATTCAGCTTAAAGCTTCCTCTACGCTCTTAAGTGAGATTGCAGTCACTGCCGAACGAGCCAATGCAGACTATGTCAGGCAAACCCGCATGGGCGTCGTGGATGTGCCGATTCAGGCAGTTGAGAAGCTACCGGCAATTCTAGGTGAACAGGATGTATTGAAAGTGATCCAGCTATTGCCGGGGGTACAATCAGGAGAAGAAGGTACCGCCGGATTTCATGTCCGAGGTGGGGCAGCAGACCAAAACCTGGTGCAACTCGATGAGGCCACGGTCTACAACCCGAGCCATCTGTTTGGATTGTTTAGCACCTTCAACACGGCTGCACTCAATAATGTGCAACTGATTAAAGGGGGATTCCCTTCCAACTACGGTGGACGCTTATCCTCGACGTTGGTCATTAGCATGAAAGAAGGCAACCGCCAAAAGTACCAAACCCAGGGAGGCATTGGATTGTTGGCGACGCACTTAACGACAGAAGGTCCGATAGGGGGCGGAAAAGGCTCCTTCATTGTGTCCGGTAGGCGAAGCTATTTCGATCTTCTGCTCCGACCGTTTCGGAAAACGGGCAGCAATAAAAATATCTACTATTTGTATGACCTGAATGCGAAGGTCAACTATCAACCCTCGAAAAGGGACCGGGTTTATTTCAGTATCTTCACCGGCCGAGACAATGCCGAATTTGTTTCACCCGGTGGCTTTGGGTATGGGATTCGCTTTGGCAACAGCACGGGCACGCTCCGTTGGAATCATCTGTTCGGCAATAGGCTTTTCGCCAATACGTCCCTTATCTGGAATAAGTACTTCATACGGGTCAACAATACCCAGGGTGATTTTTTCTCCCAGAATCTGTCCGCCATTGAAGATTACACGGCGAAAACCTCACTTGAGTTTGATCCCAACCCGGCGCACCATATCCACGCCGGCACAGTCGTGACGAGACGCCGGTTTCATTCAACCGGCAATGAGGGTAGTGTGCCCACAAATGGTGGTGTACCCGGTTTGGATACCAGCATCATTCCCCAGCGCAGGGCCACCGAAGCGGCCTTTTACCTAAACGACCGTTGGGAGATGATGGATCGATTCGGACTGAACATTGGGGTACGGATTCCATATTTCTCAGTTACGGATACATCCTATCTACAGGTCGAACCTCGGGTGTCGATGAAGATAGGGCTGACGCCGTCAACTTCTTTGAAAGCGTCTTATACCGTGATGAATCAGTTTGTGCATCTCATTCCGACCTCCACAGCCTCAATTCCGACGGATATTTGGGCGTTGTCCGGCCAAGTGATTAAACCCCAACATGCCCAGCAATATGCCTTGGGGTACTTCCAAAACTTTCGAGAGAATGTGTATGAGGCGAGTGTGGAGTTTTACTACAAGGAAATGGACAACCAGGTCCTGTTCCAGGAGGGGACCGAGCTTTTGGCCTATGAAGCCATCGAGAACGAATTGACCTTTGGGAGGGGGTGGAGCTATGGTGCCGAACTCTTGATCAAACGAAAGTATGGCCGGCTCACAGGTTGGGTGTCCTACACCTTGTCGCGCACTGACCAGCGCTTTCCTGAATTAAACCAGGGCAGAAAATTTCCCTTTAAGTATGACCGCCGGCACAACTTAGCGCTGGTCGGCACCTACGACCTGAACCACCGGTGGACCCTCTCTGGTAATTTCGTTTACCGCACAGGTTCTGCGTACACCTTAGCCGAAGGACGGTTATTTGCGAGCCAAGGTGGAGAGTTATACAAAGGGGTCTATTTCGACTATGAAGGCATCAATGGATACCGGCTGGGGGCGCATCACCGAATGGACATTTCTGCTACCTACCATTTTAATCCCAGGGATTCTGAGAAGACGCATAACCTGGTCTTGAGTGCTTACAACGTGTATAGCCGTCAGAACCCGTATTTCGTCCATGTGTCGATTGATACCGCCTCTGGTATCCCCGAGCTTCGGCAGGTCAGCCTGCTCCCGATCGTTCCTAGTGTTGCTTATCAATTCAAGTTCTAGCCATGCGTTATTCTTTTTATCTCTTGCTGCTTTCAGTATGGATTATCGGTTGTCAAAAGACCATCACGGTTGAGCAAAAACCCTATGCAGAAAAGATCTCCATTGAAGGGTTACTCCAACCTGGAGAAGTGCCCCAAATCTATGTCAATCGGACCGCGCCTTTCTTTACCGACATCGCGTCTCAAACGGCTTCAAACATGTTCATACGCGATGCTCAAATCCAGTTACTCTCCGCCGGGGCGATGCAAACCCTCCGGCCCGATTCTAGCTACAATCAGTTTTTCTGTAGATGGGAGCCGTTCTACATCGGGTCGGCCGAGATATTGGCGAATGCAACCTACGAACTTCGGGTGACTCACGAGGGCCAAGTGCACACGGCCACGACGGTCACAAACGTGCCGTCTGTAAACCTGGATAGTGTCTCCTATACGTCAAACTTTACCGATATTTTTGGCGGGCATGAGGGGGTTATCATGGATTTCACGGACTTGCCCAATCAGCCCAACCAATACCGATCGTTGATCACGCGGCCGTTGCACAACCGACATCAAACCACCGACGACTTAGAGTATTCCAGTACCTGTTTGGCTGATGGAGAATTTGTTGAGATATCAGAGTTTGGCCGGTCAGTGTACTTCGATAACAAGCTCGATGGTGCACCGGTACGGTTTGTGGCCGAGCCGGTGTACACCCAATTTATGGGTGATGAAGCCACCATCTATATCCAAAGCTTAGATGAGGAAGTCGCGCGTTTTTATGATACGCTAGATCGTCAGCACACAGCCAACGTCAATCCCTTTTCAGAACCCGTTTTTCTGTATTCCACTTTCGACCGGGCCATTGGGGTGTTCGGCGCAGTCAATATTTCGAGTCCTTTTCCGTTCGTCTTCCCTGAAGACCATTTGAATTAAACTGTTATGAGGAATCATTTTCTCAAAAACAGGAAATGCCGATTCGCTCTTCATTTCGTAGGAGTAGCGGTACTCCTGATGACCGATTTGGGGTGCGACGGCGCTTCCGTGCCTAGTCCCTTTGAAGTGGTAGCGACCTTTGGGGCTCCCGCTTTTCGGGAGCCCTCTGGGTTAATATTTCATCCTGAGCGCCAAACGCTCTTCGTGGTTGGGGACGAAGGCGATCTGGGCGAATTCAATCTAGAAGGTACGCTCCTCCGCCAGAAACGGCTGATGAATCAGTCCTTTGAAGGCCTAACCTTAAATCCGGTAACCGGCGTGCTTTATATCGCTATCGAAGGACTCGAACGCATCCTTGAAGTGGACCCTGAATCGTTTGAATTACGCCGGACCTTCGATGTAAAACGCACCTATCAAGGGCAAACGGTACTCAAGAAAAACAATCAAGGCTTTGAGGGTATTACCTTTGTGCCGAATACTGCTCATCCAGAGGGAGGGACGTTTTGGGTGACCAACCAAGCCCTTGACAATAGTGACCCCGAAGATCTGTCAGGCCTTTTTGAGGTCGTTGCCCAACTCTCGCAACCGAATGAACGTGTGGCGACGATTCAAAGCTCGTTGCTCTTCGATCATTTTGATTTATCGGGGTTGTACTATGACCCCCGCAGCCAACACTTGCTGGTCATAAGCGACCAAGAGGATATCTTTTTTGAGGTGACCTTGGCAGGCCAAATCATTGCGACCCATTCGTTACCCGGTGACACCCAAGAAGGTATAGCTATGGATACCGATGGCTATTATTACCTCGCCCAAGACAGGGGTGGACTCCTCAAACTCAGACTCAACCCTTAGTTATTATTTGTGTCAGCATCCATGTCCTCAGCACTTCCGCCACGGTCCAGGCCTGGGCATAGGTGCCGCGTGGGGTAAAAGGGGGATCCCCGTCGAAGATTTCGCTCAGGTTGCCAACGGCATGATCGCCGAGGTGGTTCAGCAGGGGGCGCAGAAAAGACCGGGCCGTGGCTGGATCTTTGTAGACACGCAGGTGGGCTTCTACGAATGGGCCGATGAGCCATCCCCAGACGGTGCCCTGGTGATACGCGCCGTCGCGCTGCCGGGCATCGCCACCATAGGTTGGAACATAGTCGGGGTCGTCCGGGGACAAGCTGCGGAGGCCGTGCGGTGTGAGCAGGTGCCGGGCACAGGCATCGACGACGGCTTTTTGCTGGGCTTTGGATAGAGGGCTGTGCCGGAGCGAGACGGCTATGAGCTGGTTCGGGCGCAGGCGGGCTTCATGGCCGTCGGGGCCATCCAGCACATCATAGCAATAGTCCAGCGCCTCCGACCAAAACCGGCCAAAGCCTTTCTTGACGGCGCGTGCGTCTTTGGCATATCGTTTGGCATCACCTGTATTGAGCCGTTGGGCAAACGCGGCCATGCAGCAAAGGGTGTGGTACCAGAGCGCATTCACCTCCACCGGCTTTCCGATGCGGGGCGTCACGACCCAATCGCCAACCTTGGCATCCATCCAGGTCAGTTGGATGCCTGTTTCACCGGCATAAAGCAGATGGTCTTGTGGGTCCACATGGATGTGGTAACGTGTGCCCTTGTGGTGCCAGTCGATGATGTCTTGTAAGACGGGGTACAGGTCTTGGAGGAGGGCGTCGTCTTCGGTCGCCTCATGGTAGGCCCGGATGGCTTCGAAGTACCAGAGGGTCGCATCGACGGTATTGTACTCCGGGCGTTCACCGGCATCCGGGAAGCGGTTGGGGAGCATACCCTGGTCTACAAAGTGGGCAAATGTGCGTAGGATACGCGCTGCGACGTTGGGGCGGCCCGTGCTGAGTGCCAGGCCCGGCAAGGCGATCATGGTATCTCTACCCCAATCGCCAAACCACGGGTAGCCTGCCAGTATACTTCGCCCGTCATCAACTGTTGGGGCCGTGCGGCGGACGACAAACTGATCGGCCGCCAGTACAAGATGTTGGATGGTCTCGGGTTCATCCTCCAGCGCAGCTTGTTTTAATAAACCTGCTTCGTAGATCTGGCGGGTCTGATAGGCGCGGGGGCCGTCGAGTGAGGGGTTGGCCGCAGTGCTACAGACCAGCGTCACTTGTTTGCCGGGTTGAAGGGTAGCGGTGAACGTGCCGGCATGGTAATGGTCTTCGGTGGCATCCAGGCCCCGGTAGGCTTCGATGTCTAGTGCATAGCCCCGATACCAATCGTGCTTGGGTTGGGCTTCGGCGGTTGCACTTAACAGGTAGAACGGGGTCGCTCCGGAATAGGCGATCACCTGTAAACCCGCATCGACCGGCGTAATGTCCATGCCGTTGTGGGTGGTACGGGTGGTGCCGTGGAAATCGCGGTAGTCGACGAGGGTTTTGATCCAGAGGGTGAGCGGTTGGGTACCCCGAATCAGACGGTATTGCAGATAGGTGGTATTCGCCCCAGGCGTCATCCAGACCCGTTTTTCCAGAAGGGCATCGGCGCAGGCAAAGGTCCAGACCGGTGTGCTCCCGTCCAGGTGAAAGCTGTTGAGGTGGATGAAACCACGCGGGTCGATCGGGCCGCCCTCCCATTTGTTGGCCGAGAGGGCGTACGTGCGGTTGTCGTACCGGGCTGTCGTGTCTTCTTTGGCCACGAGGAGCGTGCGGCCCAGCGGTGGTTTGAGCGCAGCAACGAGCAGTCCGTGGTACCGGCGTGTCAGGGTGCCGCTGACCGTACCGGAGGCAAACCCCCCGATGCCGTTGGCCACCAGCCATTCATGTTGACCAGCACGGTTTTCATCGCTACAGAGATGACGAGGAAGGGAGAGCATGGGGATGGAAATTTTTGATTGATGGAGATCGAGGCATTCGATCGGTGGGGCGGGCATGAGGCTCGCCCCGATGGAGGAATGTCGCGGTTGTCTAGCGAATCCGAATGATGTCGTCCTGGGCAAAGATCGACCCGACGTTGAGGCCAAGGCGAGATGGGCCAGGTTGCGCCCCGCATTCTCCATCATTTGAATGAGTTCAATGCGGTAATCTTCCATCATGGCCCGGTCCACTTCAATCATCTGGGCCGTGGTGAGGAAAGGAACGTCAAGCATAGGTTACTGAATCAGTTTGGCCACCAGGGCAGTCCAGCCAGTCTGGTGGCTTGCGCCGATGCCGGCACCGTTGTCGCCATGGAAGTATTCGTAGAACAACATGTAGTCCCGCCAATGGGGGTCGTTCTGGAAATAGTCGATGCCGCCGTAGAAGGCACGGCGACCCTGCTCGTCTTTGAGGAAAATTCGGGTGAGGCGGGCCGCGAGGTCATCGGCGACGGCCCCGAGGTCCTGCTGTTGTCCGGAGCCGACGGGGTGTTCAACTTGCAGGTCCTCGCCGTAGTAGTAATGAAATTTCTGGAGGGATTCGATCATCAGGTAGTTCACCGGAAACCAAATCGGCCCGCGCCAATTCGAGTTGCCGCCGAAGAGGCCGGTTGTGGATTCCGCAGGCTCATAGCGCACTTCATGTACTTGTCCGCCTATCTTGATGTGGAAGGGTTCCTTCTCATGGGCTTTGGAAAGTGCCCGAAGGCCGTAATCGGACAAAAACTGATCGGGGTCAAGCATGCGTTCCAGGATGCGTTCGAGTTGTTCCTTGCGTACCAGTGAGAGCAGGCACTTGCCCTGGGCGCCCGGTTTCATTAACAGAGAGATGTTTTCGAGAAGATGGGGCCGGTACTTGATGAACCAGTTCATCCGGCGGCGGAAGCTCGGGAGTTTTTCGAGGAGTTCACCGTCCAAAGTTTCGACCGCATAGAGCGGAATCAAGCCCACGAAGGAGGAGATCTTGAGCGGAAGGTGCCGATCGTCCGGGGTGTGGAGCATGTCGAAGTAGAAGCCTTCTTCCTCATCCCACAGGCCGTGGTCTCCGAAGGCCGTATTGATGGCATCGGCGATGTAGACGAAATGCTCAAAGAATTTGGTGGCGACGTCCTCGTAGGCCGGTTTCTCGCGGGCGAGTTCCAGGGCGATGGCGAGCATGTTCAGGGCAAACATCGCCATCCATGCCGTACCGTCGGCCTGGTGGAGGTGCCCGCCGGTGGGGAGTTCTGCACTCCGGTCGAAGACTCCGATGTTGTCCAGTCCCAGAAAGCCGCCCTGGAAGATGTTGTGTCCGTCCTTGTCCTTCCGGTTGACCCACCAGTTGAAGTTGAGCAGGAGCTTGTGAAAGGCCCGTTCGAGGAAGACGAGATCGGCATAGCCGGTGGCATTTCGGCTGATTTTATAGACGCGCCAGACGGCCCAGGCGTGTACCGGCGGGTTGACATCGCCGAAGGCCCACTCGTAGGCCGGCATCTGGCCGTTGGGGTGCATATACCACTCACGCATCATCAGAACCATCTGTCGTTTGGCCCACTCGGGGTCGATCATAGCGACGGGTAGCATGTGGAAGGCCAAATCCCAGGCGGCATACCACGGGTACTCCCACTTGTCCGGCATGGAAATGACATCTAGGTTGTAGAGGTGGGTCCAGTCCGAGTTACGTCCGTTTTTTCGGTTCTCTGGTGGGGCTGGCGTGGCCGGATCTCCTTTAAGCCACAGGTCGATGCTGTAGTGGTAAAATTGCTTGCTCCACAACAGGCCGGCAAAGGCTTGTCTTTGGATACTGCGGGTCTCATCCGTCAGGTTATCGGGTTGAATGTGGGCGTAAAACGCATCGGCCTCAGCAAGGCGCTGGTCGAACACGCCATCGAAATCCTTGAAAGGTGTGCTTTTTTTGGTGTTGGTCAGGCGCACCTTGATGGTGAGGGAGGCGCCCGGCGCCAGTACGGTTTGAATGTGTGCCGCGGCTTTCGTGCCCGTGCGGTCCGGATTGGTGCGGTCTGTGCGGCCATGGACGAGGGCTTCGTGGAACGCGTCCTTGACGTACGGCGTGGGGTTCGGCGCTTGGTAGAGTCGTTCGACGTTGGTGTCGTTTTCAGTAAAGAGAAGATGGACGGGAGCCTCGGCCTCGACGTACCAGTAGCGGTCGCCGAGGTGCCGGTTCCAGGCGTGGACGGCATGTTGGCTTTGGGTAGACGCATCCTTGAGGGTGCATTTGGGCCGGTCGTAGCCCCACGACCAGCCGTTGCGAAACCACACCTGGGGCAGCAGGTGCAGCGGCGCAGCATCGGGCCCCCGGTTTATGGCGGTGATGCGGCAGAGGATGTCTTCCTGATCGGCTTTAGCGTATTCAATGAACACGTCGAAGTACCGGTTTTCGGTGAATGCGCCGTGCAGGGCATCAATCAGTTCGTATTCCGGCTCGTGCCGGTTGCGGGCGCGGTTGACGCGGCGCAGGTCTTCGTAGGGAAATTCCACCTGGGGGTATTTGTACAGCATTTTGGCGTAGCTGTGCGTGGGGGTGCTGTCCAGGTAGAAGTAATATTCCTTGACGTCCTCGCCGTGGTTGCCCTCGTTGCCGGTGAGGCCGAAGAGGCGTTCCTTGAGCATGGGATCGCGCTCGTTCCAGAGGGCGACGGCCATGCACAGGTTTTGGTATCGGTTGCAGAAGCCGCCGAGGCCGTCCTCATTCCACCGGTAGGCCCGGCTGGGGGCATGGTCATGGGGAAAATATTCCCAGGCTTCGCCGTAGGGGCTGTAGTCCTCGCGGACCGTACCCCAGGCGCGTTCGCTGAGGTAGGGCCCCCAGTGTTTCCAATCGGCTTTGCGGGCTTTGGAGTCGAGGAGGCGTTGGTGTTCGATGGTCGGGGCCATAAGGGGAGGGAATTAAAGGTCAATTATTACGTTTACTACGTGAACCTAACGGTTTGTCGCCTTTGGCTCGTTTGTCAATGGCCAATGTAAGGCATCCGTAGAGCCCGGTCTCGCCCGGACCGTTCCAACCTCCATCATTTACGATAAATCGTCTTTTGAACCTCGGCACGCCGCCCGGCCTTCAGTTTAAAAAGGTAAAGCCCGTTGGCAACGGATCGGCCGAGGTCGTCCTTGCCGTCCCACATGGCAACATGCGGACCTACCGATTGTACTCCATCCACCAAACGGCGCACCCGGCGGCCCAGCACATCATAGACCTCCAATGTTACACGGCCCTCCGTACCCATCTCATACGTCAGGTGTACTTCGTCCTGAAACGGGTTCGGATAGGGAGATGATAGGGTAAAGGTAGTTGGGATCAAGGCCACTTCCGGGGCAGTATGGCCGGTACCCATCTGAAGCTGCGGGGCATCGGCGGGGGTGGTGCGGGTGTAGGGGATGTTCAGGGTTTCTGCACCCGAGGCGTTGAAATAGTAGTAGCCCTGGTAGGGCTCTATCTGTGTGGCCGGTACCCATCCTCTCTGGAAACCCCACAGGGCCGGATCGGCACCGGGATTGGTAGCCCGCACGGCGTTCCACGGTACGGCAATCTCAAACGGTGTGCCGATGAGATTCCAGCCGTCATGAAGCGGGAGGGAAAAGACGCGGGCTTCGTCTTCGCTCAGGGGGACTGTTTCGACGGCATTGCGGGAAATATTGAGGGTGTTTTTACTCAGCAGCCAAAAGGCGCGGCCTGGTTGGAAGTTGAAACGGTCATCGCCCGAACGGTAGGCAATGGCGTGGTCATCCCCTTCGGCACCGGTTTCGAGGTAGACGCGCCAGTCCTCATCCTGGGTGCCCTGGAGGAGCGGGGCGATGGAGAGGTCTACCTGGCCTGGTAGCGAGACGAGTTGAAAGCTGGCTGCCCGTGTGGCATCCCCAAAGGTGCGTTCGTGCTGGAGGTCAAACTGCTCAGGGTAGAGCGCAAAGCACTGTGGTACAGCCCGATTGGAGATGAAGCCGGTGTCCAGGGTGACCTGCCAGCAGTAAGATTGGCCTTGTTCCAGCGTAACGTCGCTGAGGGTCAGTTGGGTGTCCGTTTGTTCATCGGTTTCAAAGAGGGGGGTGGTGAAGCCTTCAGTTTCAAAAGTTTCCCGAGTTTGTAGTTGGAACCGGTAGTTTGGGTTTGGGCCTGCATTGGCCCCGGCATTCCACCCAAAGACCGGGTTGGCCGGTACGCTAATCTGGTCTTTGGCCGGGAAGCGTAGACGGGGCGGGTCAGGGTTTTCCAGGATAAACAGGCCATTATCTTCTGTGCCTGCCAGTAGGTCTCCTTGTGGGGTCACCTTGAGATGTGCAGTTCTGCATGTCAGGCTGGCGCACACCTGTTCCCAGCTTTCCATGGTTGTGGCTGTGCCATGCGGCGGTTTACGCCGGAGCAAACCGATGTTAACGTCTCCCCGTAACCCGGCACTTGGAATAGAGATGTACACATCCCCACTTTCGTTTACGGTAAGCGGCCCATTGCGAAAACGCTCTATTGGAATATCAGGTGTAGCTTCCTGCCAGGAGCCCTCTTGATCCGACCAATAATACACGTCACTAAAATCGCGCACATACAAGTCTTCACTGCCCGGAAAAAAGCCAAAATCCTCCACCCAACCGAATGGCCCATCCGGTAACTTGGTCCAGTTCTGTCCCTGGTCTGCCGACCGAAATACACCCTCTGCTGCGCCCATAAAGAGTACCCCATCGGCGCGGCCCTGTAGAGAAATCAGGAGGTTCTGATTGGTGCCGGGTAATTGGTACGGGCTCCATGTGCTGCCACCGTCCTGGGAGCGATAAACCTCCTGCGTCAGGGTGCCCATTATGCGGGCATACAGGTCGCCGTTCGGTGTACTGAACATGCGTTCAAACGTGCCGGGGAGGCCCGTCAGGATGTCTGGCCAGGTTGCGCCGCCATCGCGGGAGCGTAAAATCTGGCCACGGTCGTAGGGGAGCAGAATGAGGTTGCGGGTGGTATCGATGACGGCATCTTGCAAGGTGCCGGTTACCCCTTGCGGAGTGATGTTGGTCCAGGTGGTGCCGTTATCGGTTGAGCGAAAGATACCTTCGGCTTGGGCGGCCACAATCTCCCCCGTGCGCCCGGTAACCAGAAAGTTGATCTCGGTCTGGGCCAGTCCGCCGCCCACGTTATTCCATGCCCCGCCGGGCAGCCGACGGTAGATACCCCCTCCGCCGGTGGTACCGACAAATAACCGGTCCTCGCTGTTACGAAGCAGGGCATTATATCGTATGGTGGGCAGGCCGGGTACCGGCACCAGGCTTGTGTTGCTATCGAATTCTTTTTCGAGCAGTAGGCCGGATGCGGTTGTGGCATGAAGGGTACCCTGTTCATCGAAGTCAAGTTTGAGCAAAGGACGCGCATCGCCGGTGGTCTGTTGGCTCAGGCTTGATCCGAACAGGGCATACACTTGGCTTTCAGTAGCCCGGAGGGTATCGGTGCAGGTGCTCCCGCGAATGCCGGCATAGAGATTACCAGAGGCCGGACGTATGGCAAGCCCGCCGATGCCGGTATCCAGTATCGGAAGGGGTTGGCCGAGCCGGTCTGTTCGGCTGAGGGGAAGGTTCGTCCAGGTCTGGTCGGGGTTCCATTGGTAAACGCCGTCTCGGGTGCCAGCAAAGGCCTGGCCGGTTTCATCGGCAATGAGGTCGCGTACGGTTGCGTCCAGACTGGGTACACCGCCTTCCCAGGGGAGGTCTCTATTTTCGCCCTGGAGGGTATCGCCCGTGCATGTGAGGCGCGCGGGGAGACCAGCGTTGGATTCTGGTTGGGCAAGCAGCCAGGGGATGCCGGACGTAGGTGCCCGGTCCATGACGGGGTTGGCCGGATCATAATGAACAACTCCGGCTTCGTGGGCGATGAGCAGGGTGCCGTCGGCTTGTGGCAGCACATCCAGTAGGGCGGGCCGTTGGAAACAGCCGCCTTGGTCCAGTTGATAACAGAAGTTGGATTCCAGCGTTGAGGCAGCCCGCGTCCAGGATCGCCCATTGTCGGTAGACCGAAAAAGCTCCGGTGTTTGAGCTGCCCAAAGCGTCTGGGTTGAGGCCTGGTACCAGAGGCCCACCAGATCGCGCTCGCAGGTATCGAGTTGTCCAAAAATGGTGGGTTGCGGTAGCGATGGGCCGGGTTGCCAGGTCTCGCCGCCATCTTCGGAGCGGTACAGTTGGCCGCACCGGTCGCCAGCCAGCATGACCCCTTCAGCACCCTCAACAATCGCAATCACCTCCGCCGACACCAGACCACCGAGTTGCCGCCATTGGGCTTGGGCCGAACCTGCGGCAAAGAGCAGTAGGGCGATCAGAAAGTATGAGAACGGCCTTTTCATGGGTGTGGATGCGGTCGGCTCAAGAGGTTAGCGTGGGGGTAAACCGGGAAGACCGGCGAGGCCCAGTTCGGTGGAACCGTCCCGGAAAATCAGGTAGGCGATGCCGGCTAGGCCGATCGCGCCGGCGGCCACGAATGAAATATTGCGGGGGCGTTTCCAGAAGCCGATGACGGGTTTGGCCGTCAGGCTCATGGTTACGTTTCTGGCATGGGCATTGGGTACATCATTCAGGATTGCCCAGGTGATGGTTTTATGGTCACCCACGCGTTGTAGGCCCAGTTGACCACTGGCCCCTTCCGCCACGCGGGCTGGCTGGCTACCGGTGATGTACGTCAACTCCACTTTGTAGAGGTCTGCCGAGGATTCCGGCAGGCCCTCCAGGTTGTAGAGGATATTAAAACTAAAACTGTCTGCACGTACGACCTGGGTAATTGTCGCGCCCGTGAAGGTGACGTCTACCGTTGGCTGACGCGGAGGCGCGACGATCTTCAGGAGCCGCGACATGGCCCAGACTTCTTCATCCATGGGAATTTCGATGGGTTCGATCAAGGGTGCGTACTTCGGCCCGCCGTCGATGCGGACGTCGTAGTGGCCAGCAGGCAACGCCCGGAAGATGGGGGCGCGTCCCAGCGGAATTTCCCCTGGCCGCAGCCCTGCCAGGGATTCGTCGTCCAGGAATTGAGCCGGCAGTTCCGGGTCTGGATTGTGCCCACCGGCCTCGCCGATAACTACACTTCGGGCCGGGTTCAGGCCGGGGGTGATAAACACCTCTGCATCCGGCGGTTCATCCGGGGCCGAGACGGTGAGGTTGAGGAAGCCAAAATTGGAAAACGGATCGCCGCCCGTGTCCAGGATACGGCCTGGCGGAATGTCAATAATCTCTTCATGGTCGATGTACCGGAGGGTATCCAGCACCGTGGGGGTCTCATTCTCGACGATCACCGGTGGCAAATGGAGCCGAAGATGGTGTGGCCCCGGCGATAACGGCATGGAGAAGAGGGTGGTGTCCTCTTCGGTATCACCTTCAATGACGTGCACCAGGAGGCTATCGATATAAATATGCGTGCCGCCCCACTGCTCATGCAGGTTGAGGATACCATTCTGATGAAACTGGGCGATAGGAATATTGAAGGCACTCCCTGCCCCGGCAAAGGGGACTTGAACCGTTGGCTTCTGATTGGAGATTGCCCATTGTTGCACCTCATCCCGGACGTGTTCCACGACGTGGCCGAGTGTGATAATGCCGTTGCTATTGCCCGAGAGGGGGCTTTCCCGGCCTAATGCATCAAGCAGGTAATGGGTAAACACGCCTTGTTGCAGGGTGTGGTCTTCATACGAGACCTGTTCGGGTGAGCCGGAATAAAACACCATCAGGCCCTTGGCTTGTTCAAACGCCTGGACAAAGGCTTCCGTCACCACCCGGCCCGTCGATTCGCCAGTGACGGCGCGGCGGCTGTCTTCGGCTTCCACTTCATTCCGGCATGCATCAATCAGGATCAGCTTTTTGGAGGCCCCGGCATCGCTGACTTTGGACTCAATGGATGCCTTCAAGTCGATGCCCATCCCGACCAGGTCCGAGAGCAATCCATCCTGGGGGATGATGTAGTTGCGGCCATTGGATTCCTGAAATCCGTGCGAACTTATTGAGATCACCAGAAAGTCTGACCTGAGCGTGTCTGGTGTGGGCTGGGTGGTTTTGGTTACATCCACCACCTCGCGCAGGCTTTTTAGGATTTTGGCCTTGGTGGCATCAACCGGGACGATGCCAACGTCTTCCAGTTGTTGAAGTTTGGCGAGGCGGGAGGCATCGTCGGGATCAGGGTGGCCGGAGAGCATCAGTCTGGCATTGTCGGGGGAGACCATCCGCAGGTCGAACACAAACAGGTGGGCCAGGTCTATGGCATCATTCACGGCATAGTTGAGGTCCTGAATGGTGTTGTCTTCTGTGAACTCATTGATGCCTACGAACAACCCGGCGCTTGGCGGTGTGACCCCTTGCCGTTGCGTGGCAAAACGGGGTTGCGCCTGCACCATGGTAGGGGCGAACAGGCCGATGAGTAGAGAAAACAAACAGATGCGGCGCATGGCAAATTACTCAACGATCAGGGTCACGGCATGGGTGTTCAGATCGGGGTCCAGGTTGCGCGGTGCGGCCATGATCAGACGGGGCGGTGGAGCGGTTTGTGATTCGATCATTTCGCCTGTCGGTTGCTCGGGCCGAGGGGGGAGGTCCCGGGCGATGACCTGCGTAAGGGGCACATCGGGGCGGTTCCGGGAGAGGATGGGTTCAAAGTTCAGCGGTACCTTGCGGGAGGCGAAAACTTTGAGGGTACGCATACCTGCGGGGTGGCCAGCGGTATAGCATTCCTGGAGCACCGCGCTTTTGCCGGCCGAGAGGGTTACCGCGTCCAGAGCGGTTTCCTTGTCTCTCGGGTAGAGTTGGGTGATGCGCCCGTCCGGCTCCAGGGCCAGCACGGCAAAGTAGACCGTGGCACGGCCTTTGTTTTCCAGTTTCAACAGAAAGCCGTCATCTTCGTCGAGGAACCAGGTACTGCCCTGTTGGCGGGCACTCAACTGATCGTCGGTAAACGTACATCGTCCAGGTGGAGCCGCTGCGGGCGGTACGATGGAGAGTTCGACGGCTACAGCTGTGTTGTCGTGCGTTTGCGCGATACGTTCCAGGTGCAGCAGGCGGCCATAATCGAGGATACGCTCGGCAAGGCCCTGGGCGGCGGCAGGGGTTACCCGATCACTGGGCAGCAGCACCCGCTTCCGGAAGGGCCGGGTGCTCGGCGTGGCCTCTACCACCAGCCCATCATATTGCTCACTGATCATCAAGTCAAGCGTCGGTTCCGCGTCAACGATTTCAATGAACCCGAGTGGTTCCAGGGCCGTTTTGATCTGCGTCTGTGCCGCTTGGGGAAGGTCGTCGGCCAGGGCCGCTTTCAGCTTCAGGTCAGCGATCTGGTACCGGGTTACAAAGGCCCAGGATTGTCTGAGGTTGGCGGGGTCGGTTGGGGCATCGAGCCGGACGTCTACGTGGTTGGCCAGCGCAGACCCTGTGGCGTTTTGCACCGTTCCGGTGGCGAGGGGTGCCGCCGTGGTGTCTGGGGAGGTTGTGCCGATGGGGTAGAAGGCCATGCGGGTGCCGGCGGTCAGCCCGAGGAGGGTGCCGCCGTCGACCTGCACCAGGGTATCGCTTTTGACTTTGGCCAACGTGTAGTGCGGTGTGGTGTAGGGGGCCGTCTCGGCGCTAAACACGATCAGTTGATCCTGGCCTTCGAGTTGCGGGGTCTGTTGGTTATAGCCCACCTCGGTCATGTGCACCACCATTTGGTCGAAGAGCGCCTTGTAAGTCAGGCCCGGTTTGGTATTGCGCAGGACGGTGGACATGGCAAGGGAAAACCGGCCCATCTGGGTTCCGTCCGGCAGTTTGACCTCGAAGCTCTTCTGGTTGGGCCGGGAGGAAGAAAAGACCACCAACGGGGCCTTCGCTTCTGCCCCGGCGGTAAGCGCGGGGGCCTCCAGCATACTGCCGACGGAGTCTCGCCGACCACTGCTAGAAGGTGCCGGTATACCGACGGGAAAGTCGCCCCGGCTGCGCTCTGTTGCCTTGGCCACCGAAAAATCAAACCTCTGCTGTTCAATTGCATTCAGCGAGTCGGCATGTGGGCCATCGAAAAGGCGCATGGAGAAATTTGATGCGGCCGATCCCGAATAGCAGGCATCGACCCAGAGGGCGACGTTGCCTTTTGGTCCGATCTTCTGACGGAGGGCTTCGAGGAAGGTATGGATCTCGTCATCGCGCAGGTGGCGTACATCTTCGAGAATCGCTGGCAGTGCGTCAAGCGGTGTTCTATAGGAAACCGCAGGGGCATCATGCAGGACCAGGGTTTCATCGTAGCCGTCGAACTCGTCGCCGGGGTTGGTGTCGTGCAGGCCATCGGTGATCTGGATGCCGTGGCCGGAGAAGTGGAACACCACCACATCGCCCGGTCCGGTCCGTGCGACGAGGTCGTCAAATGCGGCTTTGACGCCGGCGTAGGTGGCGTCTTCATTCTGGAGGACGATAAAATCAGTAAAGCCGTGCCCGGCGAGGGCTTCCCGGATCAGGCGGATGTCTTCCTCGGTGTGGAGTTCGTCATAGTTGTTATTGAGATAGCGAGACACGCCCACAAGCAGCGCCCGCTTCACGGGGCCATCGGCAGGTGTAAATGTGGCAAGGACCGTGTCTGTGCGGGTGTCTCTTGATGTATTATCCGTCCTATCAACCGGCGTCGTTTGCTCCGGTGGATGAACTGAGCACCCCGCGATGAGCAGGACGGTAAGTAGCGATAGGGATAGAAGACGAAACATAAAGGCTTGTGTGCGGAGTGCGGCTTCCCGCCATATTATTCCGTGATGGTGAGGGTTACGGCGTGAGTGTTGAGGTCTCGTTCCAGGTTCATCTGGCCGGTTACATTTCGGGTATCTTCATCGCCGAAGAGCAGGTCCATGACGTTTGGTTCATCCGTGCCGAGGCTGCGGTCGCCTTGCGTCAGGATGGGGCGGAAGTTGATCGGGACTTTGCGGGAGGCAAACACCTTGATGACAGGGGCACCGGCAGGTGGACCGGCCACATAGCACTCCCGCAGCAGCAGCGAACTGTTCGCCCGGATGCGGGTTTCGGCAAGGCTGCTTTCGGCATCGCGGGGGTACAGTTGATAGATGCCGCCGTCCGGCCACAGCGCCAATACGGTAAAGAAAGCCGTGGCGCGGCCCTTGTTTTCCAGTTTCAACAAAAAGCCGTCGTTCTGGTCCAGCGTCCAGACGCCACCCTGTCGTTGGGTACCGAACTGATCGGCCTCGTAATTGCATAAGCCGATTGGGGCTTCGCGGGGGTGCACGACGGAGAGTTCGACGTTGACACCGGTGTTCTCCTGGGTATAGGCAATGCGTTTGAGGTGCAACAGCCGCCCGTAGTCCAATACCCGTACCGCCAGCTGCCGGGCAATGGCGGTAGAGATCCGGTGGTCTTGTAGTGTAATCATAGGACCCAGCCGTGTGGGGGCACGCGGTACCTGCAGAAAAGCACCGGCTGCATCCTTGCCGATCTGTAGATCAAATGGCTGATTTGCAGCGGTCCTGAAGTTGACAAAGGCCAGCGCTTGCATCTCGGCTCTTAACACTTGCTGTTCCGTGGCCGAGAGTGATGGGGCCAGGTGGAGGTCCAGCGTCAGGTTGGCTGCGCCCTGGACGGTCACAAAGGCCCAACTGTTTTGCAGGGCCAGGCTATCGGCGGGTTGATCCAGGTTGACGTCGACGGTCGTCGTGAGGACGTTCGCATCCCGTGTGGCATCGGGTGAGACGCTCCCCATCGCGATGGGGCTGTCATTGGCATCTGGGTTGTGGGTGCCGATGGGGTAGAACGCCACGCGGGTGCCTTCGGTCAGGCCCAGGAGCATACCCCCCTCGATCTGGACTTGCCGGTCGCTACGGACCTTTTTGACCTCAAAGTGCGGTTGCGCGGCGATGGCTTGCCCACTAAACATCAGGTTCTGGGCGGCGCCTTCCAGTTGCGGGGTTTGCTGGCTTCCGCCGATGTTCGCCATCCGGACCTGCATTTCGTCAAAAAGGGCTTGGTAGGTGGTCGTGGGACCGGCACTGCTGAGGGCATCATGCAGGGCATAGGAGAGCCGCCCCACTTTGGTGCCATCGGGCAGTTCCATCTCAAAGCTCTTCTGGTTGTGCCGGGAGGAGGAAAAGACCACCAGTGCGGCTTTCTGGGTGGCATCGCCGGAGTCATTGGCGTTGCGCGTCTCGAACAAGCCCTTTTCGCCACTCAGGCTGATGGTCTGAACAGTGGCGGGCCGACCGATGGGGTCTTCGCCCCGGGAGGCCGGTTCGAACGCCAGCCGGGCCCCGGTTCCGGAGTAACACGCATCGAACCAGACGGCTACGTTGCCGTCCGGGCCGAGTTTGAGGCGGAGCGCTTCGAGGAAGGTGTGGATTTCATCGTCGCGCAGATGCTTAACATCCTTGAGTCGTTCCTGAAGCTGATCCTCCGACATCTCATTCTTCCGAAAGAAGGGGGCGTCGTGAGGGACCAGGGCTTCATCCATGCCGTCAGGTTCATCGCCGGGGTTGGTGTCAAACAGCCCATCGGTGATTTGTACGCCGTGGCCGGAGTAGTGGAACACCACCACATCGCCGGGGCGCGACCGGGCGATCATCCGGTTGAAGGCCGTCTTGATGCCGTCATAGGTGGCGGCTTCATTGAGCAGTACATCAAAATCGGTAAACCCGTGCCGGGTGAGGGCTTCTCGCATGAGGCGGGCGTCCCCCTCGGTATGGAGTTCGTCATGGCCGGGATCGGCATACCTGGAAACCCCCACGATGAGCGCACGCTTCTGAGCGTGAGCCGAAGCCTCGGCCATGTGGTCGGGCAGCGTAACCGAAGGGGCTTCCGGTACCGAGGCCGGGGTCGGTGGTTGGGCCGAACAGCAGATAAGCAACAGCAGGCCCAGCAATGCGCCGTGTTGCAGGTGGACCGGATGATGTATCATTAGGGCACGACGTTAACGCCGGGTTTGTCTCCCTTGTCATCATCGCCGGGGCATATGAAGTCGTCTTCTGGATTAACCTGTACCAGAAAGCCATACCGACCCGAGGCGGGTGGTGTGATGATCACATCCGTCGAACTGTCGAAAGCAATGTCAATGCGGCTGGTACCGAACAGGTCCTCGGTCAGGACTTCCGTATCGGCATCTACTTCGTCATATACGCAGATGGTTACGTCGGAACCGGCGCTCTGGAATGTGATGGTGTGGCCGATGGCCGTATCCAGGCCGTCGGTGGTGATGTTGCCGTCGTCATCGACCATATAGGTGTGGCTGGTCGGTGCATCCGGTGGGAGCACTCGGGGGCTTGAGCCGGAACACGCAGCAAGCATGAGGCTCAGGGCCAGTGCGGTGGCAGCGGAGAACAGGTTTTGAAGGGAAGGTTGTGTCATGAGTGGATACCTTTGTGTGGGGTTGGTGGAGAAGAATCCAGGTGTTGGGGTGCGGTGTTGTCATTAACCCGGCGATGGTGCATCGGGATTGGTGTGGCGAAAGATAAGGGTTTGGTATGCCGAAGTTTGCCGGAAGGCATCCAGCTCAGGATCTTCTTCGAGTTCGGAAACCTGTAACCCTTGTTGCAGGGCGCGGTCCAGCCAGGAGAGGCCGGTGTCCAGGTTGCCCAGTTGAATATACCGCGTCCCGATCCAGTGTTGGGTTTGGACATCGGTCGGGTTCAGGGCAACGGCCTGTTCCAGGTACTGTTCGGACTGGGTGCGGTCCCCGAGCATAAAGTGAAGGTTGGCGAGTGACGAAAGGACCCCTTCGTCTTTGGGGTTGACGTTGTGTTCTGCCGTGGCCTGTTTGATGGCTTCGCGGGCAGCCTGTCTCATATCTTCGGTTTTGCCAGGGATGTTTTCATATGTGGTAGCAAGGTAGCTCCAGGTCTGGTAGTCGGTGTCCTTGATTTCCAGCGCTTTAAGGTACGCCTCGGCGGCGGCTTCGTATCGTTTTTCGCTGAAATAAGCGGCGGCCAGATTGCTGTAGGTGGAATATTCAGGTTGGATGTTGAGGGATCTTTCGAACATTTCAATGGCCCGGTCGGCCTGGCCGTCGTTCCAGTAGGCGGCTCCGGCGTTGATGAAGCCGTAGGGGTTGTCCGGGGTGAGCCGAATGATCTGCTCAAATTGCCGGGTGGCTTCCTTAACGCGCCCGATACGGAAGTAAAACCTACCCAACCGGTTGTAGCCGATCCAGTAGTCTGGTTTCGTGTCGATGGCGCGTTTGTAGAGCGGCTCGGCTTGTGTCACATCTCCGTTCTGGTAGTAGGCATCGGCCAGGCCCAGCAGGGCATCGGTGTGGTTGGGTTCGACGGCCAGAGCCCCGCGGAACGTGGCAATGGCCTCGTCGTAGCGGCCTGTGCCGGTCTGGATGCGGCCTTGCACCACGCGCACCGGTACGAGGCGGCGGTCCAGTGACTCGGCCTGTCTTGCGTTTTCAAGAGCCGGGGCCACCCACTGGGTGTCACTATCCACCTCAAACTTGCGCCAGTAGGCTTCCCCCAGGCCAGCGTAGGCCAGGGCATAGTTGGGATCCTCGGCAATGGCTTGTGTGAACAGGTCGATGGCCGTGTTGATGTTTTTGGGGTCCTCATACCGTTGCAAATAGCCACGGCCCTGGATGTAGAGTTCATAGGCCCCCGGCTCGCGGGTGCCGCCCGCGTTCAGGGTTTTTTTGATCTCCGGGTTGATCTCCAGGTTGAGCATTTCGATCAGGTTGTCCAGCACCCGATCCTGAAACGCCAACAGGTTGTCTACCCGCCCATCGAAGGAACTGGATTGCAGAATTCTGGCCTGTTTGGCATCATTGAGCGATTGCGTCAGGCGAATTTGCTCTTCATTGGTCAGGTAGGTGCCTTTGACCACAAGGTTGGTCCGGAACCGGTCATAGGCTTCACCCGGACTGGACAAATCCCGGACCTCGCTGGCCGGTACCACCCAGAGCTTTTCCTGAAACGATTCCAGACGGGCCAGTTGGTTGGTCACGGTTTCGACCAGGCCATCCATCAGAATCGGATCGAGGCCGGTGCCCTGGAAGGGTAATACAGCCAGGTGTTTCTCGTCAGTACCCGAGGGCATAAACATCCACAGGGCCACGACAACAGCGGTAGCTACCAGTCCAAGTCCCAGCCAGGTGGATGTCCGTTTGGTCGGTTGGACGGGCGTGGGTATTGATTGTGCGGGTGTTGGTTGCGTTGATGTGGGCGTGGCCGGTGCTGGCGGCGGCGCAGGCATGAGGGTTGGTCCCGTGCCCTGGATAAGCGCGTTCAGGTCTGTGAGCAGTTCTGCCGGAGATTGATAGCGCGCCTCCTTGTCTTTTTGCAAGCACCGGTCAATGATGGGCAGCAGGGCGCGGGCGGTCTCATCAACCGGATCGAGAATTTCCGGAGGGGTTTCATTCAGGATGCCATACAGCGCAGCGAGGTCATAGTTGCCTTCAAATGGCCGTCGCCCGGCCACCATTTCATAGAGCACTACCCCGAACGACCACAGGTCGGTGCGGTGGTCCAGGGGGAACCCCTTGGCCTGCTCCGGGGACATATAGACAACCGTCCCGACGGCATTGCCCGTCTGTGTGAGGTCTGATGCCTGCCGGGTCAATTTAGCCAGGCCAAAGTCCATGATTTTCACTTGGCTCCGGGCATTGAGCATCAGGTTGGCGGGCTTGACGTCCCGGTGTATGATGCCTTTCTGGTAGGCTGCGTCCAGGCCGTGAACCACCTGGAGGGCAATATCCAGGCATTCTGCGCCGGTCAGACGGCCCTGCGCCAGTTTATCTTTCAGGCTCGGCCCATTGATCCACTCCATCGCGATGAACGTGTGTCCATCTACCTGATTGATTTCATGGACGATGCAGATGTGGGGATGGTTCAGCGCTGCCGCCGCCTGGGCTTCGCGAATAAACCGGGCCGAGTGTTCATCAGAGGTGTGTGACCGGGGGGGTAAAAACTTGAGGGCTACCGTGCGGTCCAGTTTGGTATCATGTGCCTTAAACACCACACCCATGCCGCCCTGGCCGAGGGGAGAGAGGATGTCATATTGGGCGATGGTTTGGCCGGTCAGGTTGAGCAGGTCGGGTTGGACGGCCGGGAGCTGATCGAAGGCTTCGCGGACGGCTTCGGTTTGTGCTTGAACGGCGGCTAACCGGGCCTCAACGGCTTGCCGGAGTGCTGGCGTGGAGGCACAAGCATCATCCAGATAGACAGATCGGGCGCTGGTCGGGAGTTTGCGTACCGCCTGAACAAATCGTTCCACGTCATCCGCATCAAAGTCGCCCGGTTCCGTGTGGGGCCGGTCGGAAAGCGGAATCGTGCGATTCGGCAGGGTATTCTGGTTGTCGGCCTTTGGGTTCATGGATCATTTCCCAGCAGGAGGGCCGGTATGCAAACCCGGAGAAGTAGGTGGAAAGGGGTCCAGCGCTTGTGGAGCACCGTTGGGTTTGGGCCAATAAGGTAAGCAATATCGTCTTACCGTTTCAATTATTTTGCAAGATGTGGACGCAGGAGCGTGGCAAAACGCTGGTACCCGGCTCCATTAAAATGGATACCGTCATACGTTAGTGCCGGGTTCAGGGCATCCTCCAGCGCAACCGCCGAGAACAGGTCAATGCACGTCAGGTTGTGTTGGGCCGCGAGGTCGGCGAGTCCGGCATTAACGGCTTCGATGGTCCGGTTTCGTTGTCGATCCTCCTCCTTTTCGTCTGGTAAAGGGGGCAGGTTGACGAGGGTAAGTTTCAGGTTCGGCTGTTGGGTTTGAAGGCTTGTGATCAGATTGGCATAGGTTGTCAGGATGGCCTCGGTGGTACGGCCATACAGCACATCATTAAAGCCGATGAGCAGGAGCACGTGTTGGGGGACGGCATCCAGGATGGGGCCGAGGCGGGCTTGCAGGCCGGCCACATCATCCCCGGCGATGCCCCGGTTCAGAACGGGGGTTCCCAGCCATTCGGTCCAGTGTCCATATTCCACATGGCTGTCTCCGGCAAACACAACCGCCGTGCTATCAAGGGGAAGCATCGCATGTTGTTCCGTTTTGTTCTGGTAGTGCCGTTGGCTGGCTTCGGATTTGCTGCGTGGGTCAGGGGCATCCGAAGCGGTGCAGGATGGTAGGACGAGTGCAAGGACGAGGAAGATGCGCATAGGTATTGATGATTGGGGAGTAGAAAATCAAAAATCACAAATGCCCAATTATCAATCTACAGCCCTTTTAACACGATCATGGTAATATCATCACTTTGGGGCGCGCCGTTGGTGTGGGTGCGGACGTCTTCCAGTACGGCATCCAGAATGCCTTGGGCGGGTTCGTCCAGGTTTGCTTCCAGCACGGCTTGCAGGCGTTCCTCGCCATATTCTTCGTGGGCGGGGTTCATGGCTTCGGTGACACCGTCGGTGAACATAGCTACCACGTCGCCGGGGCCAAGGGTGATCTGACCACGTTCATAATTGCTCTGGCCGAAGACACCCAACAGGAGGCCGCCGGTTTCCAGGCGCTGCGGCGTGCCGTTTCCTGCGAAGTGCATGGGGGGGTCGTGCCCGGCATTGACGTAATCGAAGGTTCGGCTTTCAGCGTTGTAGATGCCCCAGAAGAAGGTGATAAACTTGTCGAAGCCGGTGTTCTGGTGGATCACGCCGTTGATGCGTGCCGTGGCTTCTTCGAGGTAGAGATTGAGTGGCAGCAGCACCCGCAAGCATGCCTGGATGTTCGCCATCAGCAGGGAAGCGGGCATTCCTTTGCCGGTTACATCCGCAATGGCCACCATCAGGCGATTATTCTCCAGGGTACACATGTCGAAGTAATCCCCACCGACATCCTGGCTCGGCGTGGTGTAGCCCGCCACGTCGAGGGTGTCACACCCAAGCTGGTCCTGGGGCAGGAGGCGCTGTTGGATATCGCGGGCGAGGCGCATTTCCTGGGTCATACGTTCTTTCTCGATCTGTTCTTCGACGAGGTACGTGTTTTGAATTGAGGTCAGCGCAAGGTTGCCGAGGGCGTACAGGAATTCGAGGTCTTCCTGGGTGTAGGTCTGTCCCGTCAGTTTTGGGCCGAGACCGAGGACGCCCTGCGTACGGCCGCGTACACTCAGGGGGATGATGATGTTTAGCCCGAGGGTGCCCAACTCCCTGAGTTCTTCGGCAGGGGTTTCGCGGACGAGGACCATGTGACCGAGGGTACTGAGTTCCTGAATGATATCATCGGTGAGGGTATCGGCGGTGATCCCCTGGGAGGCCACCACCTGCATCGGCTCGTGTACCCCGTTGGCTCCATTGTCATCATCGGCTCCGGGTTTGCGGAGCAGGAACAGATGGCGTTGTACCAACAGTTGGCCCATTAGGGCAAAAGAGAATAACCGGATCAGCCGCTTGCGGTCTCGGGTGGCATTAAACTCCTGGGAGAGGTCGAACAGGGTGTTGAGTTCCTGGATTTTGGCGTCCAGGTCCCGATTGGCCTGCTTGAGTTCTTGCACCATCAGCGAGTTGTGAACTGCCGCCGAGGAGATGTTGACGAGCGATTTGATAAACTCCAGTTCTGGTCCGGCGACTGGTTGTCCATTTACCTTGTGCCCGATACCCAAAAAGCCGATGTGCCGGTCGTGGTAGGTGATCGGAATCAGCAGCCCGAGGCGTTCCTTGGCCAGCATGGGGGGAATGGCCGTGCCCCGTAGTTCCACGTTTTCGGCAGGTGGATCACCCAGGTCGAGTTCATCGCCGGCTTCCCACGCCCGGATGCCTTTGACGGCTGCAAACCGGTAATTTTGCTTGACTGGGTCGTGCAACAAGACCACGCCCCGCGTGACGAACAGCTTGCTCATCGCGATCAGGAGCAGGTTGTTGAGCACAAACTCCAGATCGAGCGAGGTATTCAACATCTGGCTCGTTTCGTACAACGCCCGGAGGGCGAAACGGTCAGTGCTGGGAGCGTTGGATGCAGGCATGGAGAGGCTAATGATTGGTGATTGAATGCCCAATCACCAATTATAGGGGTTTTGATTGATCGCTTAACATTTCTGCTGCGGGGGGTGGTTCGTCCAGGTGGATCACTTCGGCCTGGTGAAGGCGACCGGCTTCGAGGGTGAGGCGGACGCAAGTCTTGACAGTGTGGAAGCCCTGTTGGCCGGCAGCACCCGGGTTCAGGTACAGCATGTTGCCAAGGTCGGGCACCCGTTCGATCCGTAAGATATGGCTATGGCCGCAGATAAACACATCCGGCGGGCGCATCCGCAGTTCCTCTCGAACAGGTTTGGCCCACCGCCCCGGTCTCCCGCCGATGTGCGTCATCCAGAAATTCAGTCCTTCCAGGGTAAACCGCTGGTGTTCCGGCATGCTGCGCCGGACGAGCGCCCCGTCGATGTTTCCCCATACGGCCCGCGTCGGGGCCAGGGCTTCCAGTTGATCCAGAATCTCCACCTTGCCAAGGTCCCCTGCATGCAAAATTAGGTCCACACCGGCCAGGGCTTTCGGAAGGTTGGGGTGGAAATAATGGTGTGTGTCCGAAAGAATACCGAGGGTCATACCGAAGGGGGCAAAAGTGAGTGAGGTTCAACCCAATGGCCGGATAAAGGATTCCCGGTTAATGGTCCAGGGCCTCGGCCAGGAAGTCCAGAACAACGGCCCACGTAGCCTCGGTATCGGCCTGGACGCGATCGGGGTTGAGCATAGAGGAGCCGTGCACGCCGGGATCAGCGACGTACGTAGCGTGGCCTTCGTCTGCGAAGGTTTTGAGTTGGGCGGCTACGCGTTCAATTTCCATCTCACGCGCCGGGCGCAATACCAACACTGGCACTTCAAGGGTGCCGCTGTATCGGCCAGGTTCGCAACCTTTCATGGGGTCTCCGGAGGCAGGAGAGAAAGCCAACACGGTTGCAATGTCTTCAGGGTACTTGGCCGCCAGTTGAAACACCAGCGCAGCCGAGTAGCTGCTGCCCCAGGCGGCTTTCGGGCCGGTAAAGCCCTGTGCCCTAGCGAAGGCCAAAGCAGCTTCGAGATCAGGGTAGGCATCGCAGTAGCCATATTCGATGTCTTCGGGCAAGGCTTCTACGGTGCGGTTGGTATTGTCGAAGCGGGTACCACCGCGCCGTTGGTCAATCGCTAATGCATGGTACCCGATGGCCGTGAGCCGGTCCACCAATGGTCCATACTCCCCTCGGGCATCGCCGCCGCCCTGATGAAACAGCAGGATCATGGGGGCATCAGCCGGGGCATCGGCGCGGTAGAGGTCGCCGTAGATGGTAAGGCTGTCAGCCGTCTGAAACTGTATGGCTTCGGGGACCTGGGCATGTGCAATGCTGTAAGCGGTGAACAGCATCACTAGCGGAATCATTCGGATACGCATGGGGCGCATAGAGGCATGAGGGTTCAGGAGGAATTGTGGCATCATGTACAGATGCAAAATTTTTTTGATCCTGCATCCACTATTCGAATATGCCTGTTGGTTTACCGTCCAGGCTCACCTGGTTTTTTTCGGTCCAGTAGGCTTCCAGGCCGTCGGTGCCTTTTTTCTCGGCCCAGGTGAGGAGGGTTTTTCGATCTTCCTGGTAGTCGAACATCGGCACAGCAAAACCGCATGAGGTTTGCACCATGTCCACATGTACATCGACCACCTGACGCGCACCCGAGGTTGGAGGGAAGTGTGCCAGCGCCTCCGTCCATTCGGCATCGCGGGGATGAATGGACCGGCCCGTGCCGTAGAGGCGCAAAATCAGCGGTGGGCCTTCGAAGGCACAGAACATGAGCGTGATGCGGCCATTCTCCAGGAGGTGCGCGGCGGTCTCGTTGCCGCTGCCCGTCAGGTTCAGCCACAGCACCCGGTTGGGGCCAAGCACCCGAAGGCTGTCCATTCCTTTCGGCGAAACGTTCACTTTTCCCTCAACGCCAGCCGTACCTACAAAAAAGATTTTCTGGGCTGCGATGAAGGCGGTAAGCCGGTCGTTGAGTCCTGGGTGTTGTTGGGCCATGAGGATTTGTTCATTGTACGCCTGCTGCGCAGGCTCGTTGATCGTTGTACGCCTGCTTTGCGGGCTGGTGGTTAGTGGTTGGGGAAGGTACAAGAAGCCTTAACGACCTACAACCAGCGAGCAGCCCCTGCATTTTCTTTGGGGCAAACGCTTTCCTGCGAGCGTTCAACTAACCACCAGCGAGCGCCTGAACGCTGTTCCGCTTTGCGGCCTGCTTGACTTTTCGCGAGGGTACAAAACGGCCTTAGCTTTCTTTCTGCGAGCGCACCACCCGAATATGCAACTCTTCCAACTGGTGCTCGTCCACTTCGTCCGGGGATTGCACCATGAGTTCCTGTGCACTCTGGGTTTTCGGGAAGGCGATAACTTCACGGAGGGAGTCCGCCCCGGTCAGGAGCATGACCATGCGGCCAAGGCCGAAGGCGATGCCGCCATGCGGAGGCGCACCGTACCGGAAAGCATCCAGCAAAAAGCCGAACCGTTGCTCGGCTTCCTCGGCGTCGATGCCGAGGGCGCGGAACATCAGGTTCTGGATTTCGCGCTGGTGAATCCGGATGGAGCCCCCGCCGAGTTCCATGCCGTTGAGCACAAGGTCGTAGGCGCGGGCACGGACTTTGCCCGGATCGGTTTCGAGCAGCGGCAGGTCTTCCGGTTGGGGCGAGGTGAACGGATGGTGCATCGCGCCGAACCGTTGCGTGTCCTCATGCCATTCCAGTAAGGGAAAATCGGTGACCCAAAGGAAGTTGAACGGCCCATCCGCCCCTTCAGGAATCAATCCTAAATCTTTGCCCATGTAGAGGCGCAGCGCCCCCATTTGTTCATATACCTTGGGCGTTGGGCCGGCTAGGATCAGGATCAGGTCGCCGGGTTCGCCACCGATGGTGGCCACGGCCTGGTCCACATACGCCTGAGGCAAGACCGCCTCCTTGACGGAGGAATACACGCTGCCGTCTTCGGCCAGTTTGAAATACACCAGTCCACCCGCGCCGATGCGTTTGCGCACGATGTCTTTGTCCAGCCGGTCCATGGCCCCTCGGCCCCGGTGGCCTTCGCCCGGCACGCGAATGCCGACGATTCTGCCTTCATTATCCAGCACGTTCTGGAAGACGCGGAACGGCGAACCATCGAAGGCAGCGCTCAGGTCTTGCAGTTCCAGGCCAAAGCGGGTGTCGGGTTTGTCCGCGCCGTAGCGGGAGAGGGCTTCGACATAGGGCATACGCGGGAACGGCGTGGGCAGGTCGATGCCTTTGAGGTCTTTCCAGACCTGGGCCATCAACCCTTCCATGATTTCGTAGACGAGTTCTTCCGTCGCAAATGAAATCTCGACATCAATCTGGGTAAACTCCGGTTGCCGGTCGGCGCGGAGGTCTTCATCCCGGAAGCATTTGGTGATCTGAAAATAGCGGTCAAAGCCGGCCATCATCAGAATCTGCTTGTAGGTTTGCGGTGATTGCGGCAAGGCGTAGAATTTGCCTTCGTGGATCCGGCTGGGTACAAGGTAGTCGCGTGCGCCTTCCGGCGTGCTTTTCATCAGGACCGGGGTTTCGACTTCCACAAATTCGTGACTCGCAAAGTACCGACGCACGCTCTGGTAAAGCTGGTGCCGCAGGATGATGTTCTGTTGCAGGGATGGCCGGCGCAGGTCCAGGTACCGGTACCGCAGGCGCAATTCTTCGTTGGCCTGGACGTGTTTTTCCTCATGCGAGGACACCATGAAGGGCAGCGACTCGGACGTATTGAGAATCTCCAGGTCTGTGCCGTGCACTTCTACCTGGCCCGTGGGTAATTTGGGGTTGATGGTATCCTCGGAGCGCGGGAAGACCTTGCCTTTGACCGAGATGACGTACTCGTTCCGGAGTCGGTCGGCGAGGTTGTGTGCGGCGATGTCATACTGGGGCGAGAAGACGACTTGCGTCAGCCCGAAGCGGTCGCGCAGGTCGATGAAGGTGATACCGCCGAGGTCGCGCCGGGTATCGACCCAGCCTTTGAGCGTGACTTCCTGGCCCACGTGTTCAGGGCCGAGGGCACCGCACGTATGGGTGCGATAGCTGTGTTGCGAAGCAGTCGTGATAAGGGAAGTTGAGGGTTCCATGATGGCCGTGCCGATCCGCGCACGGGGGTTAATTATCAGAAAAAGAGCAATTTAATGCACCTTACTCCACCCGGATCCCACCCGAAGTGGAAGAACCGGGGAAATTGGACGCTGGTAGCCCACAACATGCATTTTGTAACACCATCTGGCTGTTGAACACAATAATGAAACCTGTATCTTCGTTCTCTCGTAAGTTGCTAAAAAATTAGCATGCACACCATGCCTCTTCTCCATCGAATGCGCTTCCGATCATGAAAACGCTATTCCGTGACCACGGCCTCTTGTTGTCTGCTGTTATCCTCAGTCTTGTGGTAACTGTCATCTACCGAACCTACAGTGAGGACGTCGTGGATTATGGCCTCGACCTCATCGAAGCACGGTTTCATGGGCTGATGCAAGACAACCCCTCCGACGAGGAACACGCCCGCATCTTGTTCAAGAAGTTCAAGAAACGGGTGATGAACCAGGAAATTCCGCCAGCGCAGGTTGAGCAAATGGCGGTGCACATCCTGAACTTAAGCCATGCCGGGGCCACCCTCACGCCGGAGCAGGCTGAGGAATTATTTATCCAGATTGAGCAGGCTGCTGAAGCGCAGCGTGAGCATACCGTGGCCCGCGCCTCGCTTGAGGAACTGGGGCATGAGCTCAAGGCCGTTTTCGCCTTTGACGAAGCCCTGGTGGAAGCCTGCGAAGACGATGAGGACCTTCGCAAAAAGCTTCGTAAGCAGATGCGCTATGACTTTCGGGACGGGATGAAGATCAAGGTAGATATGGATATGCCGAAGGTAGTGGGTGATCGTCACCGTACGCACCTCGAAGCCGCATTGGCCAAAATGGAAGGCGAGCGCATGGTGGCCTGGGAACGGGATTTTGCCAAATCCATGGAAGCCCGTGACAAACACCTCGCCAAGGCAATGGCGAATATGGAAAAGCTGAAGCACAAGCAGATTAAGCAACAACACAAGGCGGAACTCAAGAGGCTGGAAGCCCTCCGCCATCTGGAGGTCAACGGCGTCGGCCTCGCCTTTGATGCCGATTCCCTACAGACCGTCATCGAATCCGCCCTGGAGGCCGCCGAAGCAGACGTGGAATCCATCATGGAAGAGGTAGAGGCCGCTATGGAACAGGTCGAGGCCGAGATCGAACGCGCCCAGGAAGAAGCCGAGGCCGAGATTGAGCGCGCCCAGGAAAACGATAATGATCAGTAATAAGATATCATAGAAAGCAGGGAACTTGGTTTGGCAATAGCTATAAGAGCCATTGTAGCTCTTTTGGATCGTTTATAGCATGCACTCATGGAAATCTTTGCTGCCCGGGAAGCTAAAAATCAGTTTGGCAGGCTACTCGATACCGCTCAACGTGAACCTGTAACCATTGAGAAGAAAGGTCGACCTGTAGCCGTCGTTGTCTCCAAGCATGCCTATGATGCGATGCAACGACAATTGGAGAATCTCCTAAGCGAAAAGGAAACAGCCTATCTACTCTCCACGGAGGCAAATCGAAAACGATTACTTGATCCCTCCGATGCACCTGCTGTAGAGACCACGCTGGATGCCTTGAAACGGTATGAAGATTAAGTTTTCGGCCAGGGCTTGGGAAGACTATCAGTACTGGATACGCACCGATAAGAAGACGCTCCGGCATCTCAATACACTCATTGCCGATATTGCACGTCAGCCGTATCAAGGCATCGGCAAGCCTGAACCCCTCAGGCACGAATTATCCGGTTTCTGGTCTCGCCGCATCACCAGTGAACATCGCATTGTATATCGTCTCGAAGACGATGAGACCATCCTGATCATACAGTGCCGTTTTCACTATTGATGTAACCTAAATCCATTCATGACCACCCCCTCCCTCTCCGACTTAATCCAGGCCCTTGATACACCGGACGCCAAAACCCAGCGGGCCGCCGGTGACCAGATTGTGCGCTACGGAGCCGGGGCTGTACCAGTCCTGCAAGAGGCGCTTGCGGCTGAATCTTCGCACCTTCGCAAAGCTGCTGCCTTTTTGCTTCGGCGCGTACCCTCGGAAGCCGCAACCCTGGCCGCCCTCGAACAGACCCTGCTAACGGATACGGAACCCAAGGTTCGGAAAAACGCGGCGGTTACCCTGGGCAAGTTGCAGGCCACCGAAAGTGTACACGCGTTGGGGACGGCCTTCCGACAGGAAACCTACAGCTACGTCCGTCCCTCCATTCTTCTTGCGCTCGGCGCCCTCGGTGAAGTTGCCCGCCCTGTGCTTGCCGTGCTTACCCCTGAAACCGAGGCTGAAAAAGCTGCACATCGAAAGGCCCTGGACCACGTCCAGTTGCACCAACACCGGTTTACCTGGCACACAGATTGGGCTGGAGCAACTGTGGTCTACCTGGAGGCCCCGCTGGGACTTGAACCCGCCAGCGCTGAGGAGGCTGAAGTTGCCGGCCTGGGGCCGGTTCGGCGTGAAGGTCCCGGCTTGGTGCGGTGTACTTCCGGGACGCAACCCTGGCAAGCCGCCTCTTTGCGATGCTGTTATGGCACCCTTCTTGATGCCGGGCGGGCTTCCCTTTCGGCATCCGCTGACGATTTGGAAAAACGGCAGACGGTAGCTGCTTTACTGGCTGAAAGTCATGCGCTTCAAACATTTCGGCACGGGTTAGAACCGTCAGATCAGCCCATCAGGTATCGTCTTGCTGTTGCGGACGCTTCGCTGAAGAAAGGGTGGTTGCGCGGGTTCAAGAAAGCGCTGCTGAAAGAGGTGCGCCAGGTCTGTGGGCCATTGGGATGGACGGATAGTCCCTCGAATTATGATGTAGCGCTTCGCGTCGTGATTGAACCTGTTCAGGTGCGGCTGTTCATCAAGCCGTATGTAACGCCGGATGAGCGGTTCGCCTATCGGGTGAAAGATGTGGGAGCCTCCATCAACCCCGTCATTGCAGCAGGCCTGGCGCGGATGGTGCAGACCCCCCACGGCACTACCGTATTTGATCCCACCTGCGGCAGCGCCACCCTGCTCATCGAACGGGCGAAGTTGGGCGGGGCTGATGGGCTACACCTTCGTGGCCTGGATGTGAGCAAGACGGCCATCCGCGCTGCACGCACGAATGTGAAGGCGGCTGGCATACCGGATATCAAAATCAACCAGGGCAATGCGGTTGAGGTTGACCATTGGCCAGCATGTGATGAAGTGATTGCCAACCTGCCGTTCGGCCTCCGCACGGCCCGCGCCGAGATGGATCTGGGGCAACTTTATGAGGCCCTCTTGCAGAATCTTGACCTTCGGCTACGTGCCAATGGGCAGGCCCTGTTCTATGCACGCAACAAAAAGCTGTTCGAGAAGACCCTGGCCCGGTACCACATGTTCAGGGTGCACCGCAGGGGGCGCGTGTTGGCCGGAGGCCTCTGGATTCACTTCTGGCTGGTGCGCCGTCGGTAGACCCAACGCCGGTAAATCCGGCTCAGGCCTATTCCAACTGCATCGTTGGTATTTTGCTGATCTGGTTGACGCGGCGCAGGATATACAACCCGGCTGGAATACTTAGGCCCGCAAAAACCCACACGGACCCGATGGTCCATAAAGGCCAGGCATACTCCGCTTGTACCAGCAGATATGCTCCAACCGGTAGCGCCAGGAGCCGGGTCACTTCCAACACGGCCACCCACAGGCCGCGGGCCTCAAACATAAACCCAAACATCAGGGTGGTGACGATGACCCAGGCGGCCAATGTAACCTGTGCACCCTGCGGCAGGGTGCTTACATTGAACAGGTAAAAGGAAACGATCACCAGGGCCGCCAAAAACTGAATGAAGATGTAGCCCTTGGCCCATCGCAGGGGCGCATCCGCGTTGTACTTATGATAGGCGGGGTCCACCGCACCCGGCTTTTGGGGGCCGCCGAGGTACGCGGGCATCCAGCCGGGTGGCCGGAACAGTACCCGCAGGGCATCTCCCAGGGATCGGGTTTTTTTGATGGTCTGCCACAGGTCCACGTAATGGGCCACGTTCGCGTACAGGGGATTCCAACTGTTGAGGGGTTTGGTGATGCCGTAGGTGGGCCGTTCTTCTTCCTCGGTAAATGTGCCGAACATGCGGTCCCAGATGATGAAAACCCCGGCATAGTTGCGGTCGATGTACTTGGGGTTCCGGCCGTGGTGGACGCGGTGGTGCGACGGTGTATTCATCACCCACTCGAACCAGCCCAGCTTGCCGACGTGCTCCGTGTGGATCCAGAATTGATACAACAAATTGAAGCCTGCCACAAACACCATCTGCACCGGACTAAACCCCATCAGTGCCAGCGGGAGGTAAAAGGGGAAACTCCACAAAAACGAGGTTGAACTTTGCCGCAGCGCTACCGAGAGGTTATAGTCCTCGCTCTGGTGATGGACCACGTGCCCGCCCCAGAACAGGCTGATCTCATGGGCCATACGATGGCTCCAGTAGTAGCACAGGTCATACAGCACGAACAGCACCCAGAAACTGGTCCAGTTGGCCTCAATGTTGAAAAAGGCAAGCTGCTCGAAGACCAACGTATAGATCCCAATATTGACGACCTTGGTAAACGTGCCCGTCAGTTGATCCAGCGTACCCAGGTTGATGTTTGTTACCGCATCGTTGAGCCGGTACGTTTTCCGGTGGGTGAAGGCCTCGTAGATCAGCTCAATGCCCATCAACAGGAAAAAGACGGGTATGGCGATAAGAACAGGGCTGAAATCCATAGACGTTCTACGTGTGACGTGCGGCGTGCGACGTACTACAGCTTGCCCTGGACTTGATCCGGAGTGCGACGTTCGCTGAGGTTGAACAACACGTCTGCATATTCATATAAGCGCAAACCTGAAAAACGAACCGCAAGGCGCGGTGGTTTCCTGTATGTGTTGGAAGCCATATAAGGGCTATCGAAGGTTCTCTTACCCTAGTCATTAGTTTAGCGAAAAATGGCGCTGCTTTGATGTAAAAAAGAAACACGACGGCACTTGAGAAGTGAGGGAGTTGTCATCCTTCAACCTCACCTTCAGAGCACCGCCGTGGATTCGTTTATACGTACTGACTTTGGTTCGTTCCTTGACACCGAGTTTGCCGACCTGTTCAACCAACGTGCGCGGCAAAGCTTTCTGATACTCGCACTCGGATTCTGTCTGTCGCCGAGTCGACACACCATTGCCAACTACCTCTGGCGTAGTGGGGCCACGGCCGTGAAGCACTTTACCCGTTTCTATGTCTTCATCGGTGGTCCACTCTATGACAAACTCGACTGGCTCTGGATCACCGTGATCACCATCGCGGCCCGTTTTGTGCCCGAACATGAACCGGTACGTGTCCGCTTTGACGAGACTACATGTAAGAAAACCGGCCGATCGATTGACGGCTGTGCCGCTTTTCGCAACGGGGCCGGCACGGCGCGCCAGGAATATCGTACGCTGTGGGGCTTGCAGTTCATCATAGCTGAAATGTTGATTCGACTCAAGCCCTGGCCTGACCAGTACATCTCGGTGCCCATCGGTCTGGCGTTGTATGTGCGTTCGGACCAGGCCCTTGATGTGGTCTATCAGAGCCCGAGTGCGTTGGCACGGGCCATGCTCGACCGCGTTGTCGGCGTCGTGGGCACCGATAGAGCCGTTTTATCAGTTCAAGACGGCAATTATGCCACGAAGCAGTTTTTGCGTGATCTGCCCGGTCAAGTCGATGTGATCGGTCGTTTGTCGAAGAACAGTCCGTTGTACGCACGGCCTGTGCCGCGTCGTGGTCGGGGTCGCAAGGCCAAGAAAGGGCCTCGTTTGGGAACGCCTGAACAGTTGGCGCTGGCCGAAGACGACTGGCGTGAGCATCAACCCGGCGTTGAGGTGTATCTGCTTCGGTGTCGCTGGCACAGTGTGATGCCGGAAGTGGATCTGCAAGTGGTCTTGGTACGCCGTCTCGCCTGGCGGCAAGCTAGCCGTAAATGGAAACGCGATCGCTGGATCCAGGCTTACTTCACAACGGCGCTGAATCTGGATGCTGAACAGGTGTTGGATGAATACAAGGCCCGGTGGTCGATTGAGATCACGATCTGGCAGGCGCGTCAGAGCCTGGGCTTGGGCCAGGATCGGTGTCGGCGGTATCGTCGCATTGTCTCAATCAATGCCTTTCGCTTGATCGTCACCGCAGCCCAGGTGCTGTTTCTGGCCCGTCGGCTTGAGCAGACCGAAGCCGAGGTGAGCTTGACGCGTTATCGGCCTTGGTACCTGAGTAAACAGGGGCCGAGCCTTCATGATGTGACCTGGATCACCAGAGAGCATCTGTACCAGTGTGGAATTTTACCCAAAGTGGGTTTTTGGTCCACTTTGGCAGAAAAACATAGACAACATCGCGGTTCTGCGGCCTCTAACAAGACAAGAGCTGCCTGAAACCGCTAAACTAATGTCTAGGCCGTGTTGACAATTAAGCGTAAACGTCGTTTTTGGCCCGTTTTCGACCCACTCTGCGTTGCATTTCTCCTGAAATGCGATCCCCGATGATGGATCGGGGGCATTGCAGTCAAAATGCGTCTTGATTGGGCCTGGGCCGATCCACGGCCCTAACGTCCTCAAAACCGCCTGTTGATCTAATGGTCAACACGGCCTAGACATTAGTTTAGCGGTTTCAGGCAGCTCTTGTCTTGTTAGAGGCCGCAGAACCGCGATGTTGTCTATGTTTTTCTGCCAAAGTGGACCAAAAACCCACTTTGGGTAAAATTCCACACTGGTACAGATGCTCTCTGGTGATCCAGGTCACATCATGAAGGCTCGGCCCCTGTTTACTCAGGTACCAAGGCCGATAACGCGTCAAGCTCACCTCGGCTTCGGTCTGCTCAAGCCGACGGGCCAGAAACAGCACCTGGGCTGCGGTGACGATCAAGCGAAAGGCATTGATTGAGACAATGCGACGATACCGCCGACACCGATCCTGGCCCAAGCCCAGGCTCTGACGCGCCTGCCAGATCGTGATCTCAATCGACCACCGGGCCTTGTATTCATCCAACACCTGTTCAGCATCCAGATTCAGCGCCGTTGTGAAGTAAGCCTGGATCCAGCGATCGCGTTTCCATTTACGGCTAGCTTGCCGCCAGGCGAGACGGCGTACCAAGACCACTTGCAGATCCACTTCCGGCATCACACTGTGCCAGCGACACCGAAGCAGATACACCTCAACGCCGGGTTGATGCTCACGCCAGTCGTCTTCGGCCAGCGCCAACTGTTCAGGCGTTCCCAAACGAGGCCCTTTCTTGGCCTTGCGACCCCGACCACGACGCGGCACAGGCCGTGCGTACAACGGACTGTTCTTCGACAAACGACCGATCACATCGACTTGACCGGGCAGATCACGCAAAAACTGCTTCGTGGCATAATTGCCGTCTTGAACTGATAAAACGGCTCTATCGGTGCCCACGACGCCGACAACGCGGTCGAGCATGGCCCGTGCCAACGCACTCGGGCTCTGATAGACCACATCAAGGGCCTGGTCCGAACGCACATACAACGCCAGACCGATGGGCACCGAGATGTACTGGTCAGGCCAGGGCTTGAGTCGAATCAACATTTCAGCTATGATGAACTGCAAGCCCCACAGCGTACGATATTCCTGGCGCGCCGTGCCGGCCCCGTTGCGAAAAGCGGCACAGCCGTCAATCGATCGGCCGGTTTTCTTACATGTAGTCTCGTCAAAGCGGACACGTACCGGTTCATGTTCGGGCACAAAACGGGCCGCGATGGTGATCACGGTGATCCAGAGCCAGTCGAGTTTGTCATAGAGTGGACCACCGATGAAGACATAGAAACGGGTAAAGTGCTTCACGGCCGTGGCCCCACTACGCCAGAGGTAGTTGGCAATGGTGTGTCGACTCGGCGACAGACAGAATCCGAGTGCGAGTATCAGAAAGCTTTGCCGCGCACGTTGGTTGAACAGGTCGGCAAACTCGGTGTCAAGGAACGAACCAAAGTCAGTACGTATAAACGAATCCACGGCGGTGCTCTGAAGGTGAGGTTGAAGGATGACAACTCCCTCACTTCTCAAGTGCCGTCGTGTTTCTTTTTTACATCAAAGCAGCGCCATTTTTCGCTAAACTAATGACTAGAGTCGGACATGCTGGACCCTACGGGGTGATGGTCATGGTGCGGGTCTGCGCATATCCTCCGGTTTCCAAGCGATAAAAATAGGTGCCACCCGTTACGCGCCCAGCTTTCCATGTGGTCTGGTAGGTCCCGGCTGGGAGGGCCTCTTCTACGAGGGTTGCGATTTCCTGGCCGAGGACGGAATAAATCCTCAGGGTCACATTTGTTGGTTCGGGCAGGGTGAATTGGAACGTGGTCTCTGTCCCGGTCCTCAAGGGGTTGGGGTAATGGGCCGCGAGGTCAAACCCATTGGGAATGTTGCCCTCGATGCGCTCCGTGGCGGTTTCGGTGGCGGTTTGTGGGGCAATGAAGACGGGGGCAACACCGGCATCAAACCGGCCCACTTCGGCGCCGGTCCGGTCGTGGAAGGTTACATACCCTGCAGTTGTAAAGCCTGTGGTATGGCCGATGTAAAGGTGTTCATGGGTACCGTCATACGCCAGGGCCGAGGGGGTGTCGGCACTATTGATTTGAAGCGAATCGGACAGGGTGTTCGTCCGGGTGTCAAACCGGAGGATTTGATCTTGCCCGGCGGCCAGCACGTATACTTCTTCAGCATCAGAGGCGAAGAACACATCCTGCCCCACTTTACTGGCATCGCCGAGTTGATAGGGGAATGAAAGACGATCTACTTCGGCGCCGGTGGGGCCGTTCAGAATGACCACCTGGCCGTTCGTCTGGCCAATGAGGTTAAAGTTCTCATCATACCTATCGGCACCCGTGCAGAAAACCCACAGTTCCTCCTCGGCATCGACGGCAAGGCTGCGCGGACCGCCGCAGCCCACATCGAGGGTTTCCAGGAGGGTGTAGGTGGCTGTATCAATGACGGCCAGGGTGCTGTCTGTGCCGAAGCCACCTTTGGCCACGTACGCCCGGTTACCTACCACGGCAACACCCTCGGGGGCACCGCCTACCTCAATGGTTTGGACGATGGCATCTTCTTGCACCACGGTCAGAAATCCGGGTGAGGTGAACGATTGGCTGGTGATGTAGAGGGTTTTACCGCTGGAACCATCCATATATCGGCTGCCGGTGATGCCTGCAATTTGCCCGACGCGCTCACGCGTGTTTAGGTCTACAATATCGATCCCAGCTCCTGTGTTGGACATGATGTATAGCCGGTTTTCGAAAATACCTACGCTTTGAATGATCGAGCCGATGTCTGAGGCTACGTCTTGCACGGTCGTGCCCGTGCCGGGGTCATACAGGGTGATGGAGCCGTTGGCATCGCTAAAGTTGCCCTGGTTGGCCACAATCACCTGTGAAACGGTGGGTTGCGCCGCGAGGGAAGTTGTAAGGCAAAAAGCCGAGAAGAGAATCAGGTGAAGGGTGCGCATGGGCATAGGTTTCAGGTGTGTAAAGTTCAATAGGTAAGGGTGAGTTGTGCGCGGGCATGCCGGGGCGGCATGGGGTAGTCCTTGATCACGGCATAGGCCCGGTCCAGCAGGTTTTTAAGCTGTAGGCTCAAGGTGAGGGTGCCCTTGCGAATGGCGTGCTGGACGCGTATCTGTGCATCCATCGTCCAGTGACCGTCCAGGGCTTGCCGGCCATCCGTCGTGATAAACCGCTGCCCGATGTAGCGCCCGCTCAGGTCCAGCCGAACCGGGCGCCATCCGAAGCCTGCAAACGTTTTCAACTGATGCTTGGGGACGTACCGCAACGGTTGGTCGAAGGACGGCGCATCGGTTGTCTGGTCCATGGCATCGGTCAGGGTGTAGAGGACACCCCCGTGGAGGTGCAGGCCGGTCCGTTGGCCCAGGGTGCCTTGCATGGAGGTTTCCAGTCCTCGGGATCGGACCCGGCTCACATTTTCCGGTATCCAGAGGCTGCCTAGGGGTTGCCAGACAATCTGGTTGCGGATGCGGGAGGTGTACCCTGTCAGTTCCAGTTGCAGAGGGCCGGGGTGCCAGACGACCCCTGCATCGAGCGTCCAGCCTTGCTCGGGGCGCAGGGCCGGATTGCCACCGGGTTGCCAGAAGCGGTCGTTGAAGGTCGGGACCCGAAAGGCGCGGCCTAGGCTGGTTTTGAAATGCAACGCCTGGGCCGCCCAGGGTTGCCAGTTCAGGCCCAGGCGCGGACTCCAGGCCGCCTGGTTGGCAGCACCTGTAGGGCGGTATGTATCGAGCCGCACGGACGGGTAGATGCGCAGGCCGTGCTTGTGCAGTGTGCCATTCAGGAACAGCCCGGCCTGCCGTTCTCTCGCTTTTTCGGAAAGGCTGGGGTGTTGGGCCGATCTGTAGGCCGTCGTCAGCCCGGCATTGAGTAGGGCATAGGAACGCAGGGGGACGTGCACTTCCGTATCCAGGGTGGCCGACCAACGCCGACCGGTTTCATCCAGACGAAGTTGCGGATTGAGGTACCGCAGGTGGCTACGCTGCCACATTCCCCCGATCTTCCATCGGCCCCAATCTGGCGTAAACTCAGCATGCATCCAGGAGCGCAGGTGCCGGTCCCATTGCCGCTCTCCGATGGGGAGACGGGTGCCAGGGCCGGGTAATCCCCGCTCAGCGGTGTTCCACCATCCGGCTCCTTGGAGGCGGTATCGGGTGCCCGTGTGTTGCAATGCCGCGTAGAGCGAAAACCGTTCCCGGTCGGCGTTGGTGCGGGGAACTTCCCGTGCCGGGAACAGGGCTGTATTCAGGTATCGGAAGTTGCCTTCTGAACGGGCATAATCGATCACCACCCTGCCGGTCAGGTGGTTCCAGCGTCGCGCAAGCAGCGCGCTGGTGCTACGGGTGCCGAATGCCCCGTAACCGGCTTGAAGCGTCAGGCCGGTGTGCTCCGGCGCTTCTGTGCGCAGGTGGACCACCCCGCCCATGCCTTCGGAACCGTACAGGGCTGAGCCTGCGCCGTGCATCACTTCGACCGAAGAAAACAACAAGGTTGGGAGCAAGGAGAGGTCGACTTGCCCCAGTTGCGGATCGGTGAGGCGGTGGCCGTCGAGCAAGATCAGGGTTTGAGAAGCGCTGGTACCCCTGAGGGACAGGGAGGCCAGTCCTCCAGCACCATAGTGCCGGATGAAGGAGCCGGTACGGGTTTCGAGGAGTTGTGCTACGTTTTGCACCCCGGCATCGCGGATGGCGGTGGCATTCAGCAGGGTAACCCGTGCGGGAGCGTCGGCCGTAGTAATGGCCCCGCGTGTAGCGGTTATCGTGACGGCCGGGAGGGTCATCGTGGTATCGACCTGTGCGTTGGCAGGCAGGTTCCAGCAGAGCAGCAGGAGGAAAGTAAAAAGGCGCGTACGTATGGACATAAAAAAAGCCTGAACCTCATCGCGAAGTTCGGGCCGGGGTACGCAGGTACACTACGTAACACGCCACGAACCGCTGATTCCCGGAGGTTGTGGGCATGGCTACAGGCAGGTCTCCTGGCTTGCTACGTGGTACCAGGCTCCACTCGGCTGCCCGGCCTTCCCGTTCCTCAAGAACAGTGACCGGCGGCCTCGCCGTGGGGCAGGTGTACGTAGCCTACAGTTGCGGGTACAGCTCCGGAATAGCACCCTGGGGTGCGGCACCGGATTCCCTTTTCATCCGTCGTGGACTTCCACTCGGGACACCTATGGCCTATGCAAAGAGCGAGCCACCAATCTAATCTAGGGCGTAGTGACATTCAAGCGTAAGCAGCAAGTAAATCAAAGCATCTGTCCGAAATTCAACATTTCGATGGGTTACCATGTCCATTGCACCTGCACCCGAATATCCCGCAGTCGGTTACCCGGTGCTTCGTCGAGTCCACTCCCGACGCTTCGGACTTTTTCGTACTGCGTCTCGGCCCATTTGAGCCAGAACGTCAGGTGGCGTGTTGGCGTGTATTGTAGCAGCAGGTAGGTGCGCTGGCCCTGGCCGGATAGCGCCGGATTGGTAAGCACATACCGCACGTCATTTTCAAAGGCATACACACGGGCATCAAATGCCGAAGTATCAAAAAAAGTAATCCGACCTTCAGTCCACAGGCGCGGGTGAAGCTGCCAGCGGACTTCCTGGTAGAGCAAAAAGCCAGTTTCCGAAGGCATTGCTGCTTCAACAGATCGGGTGCCTTCAATGCGTCCCCGAAACCGAAGGCGTGGCTCCGGTTGCCAGGACCCATGCAAGCGAACCGATTGCCGGGTTTTGGACTGCACACCCCGAAACAGAACCCCACGCACGTTGGCGTGGACAGCAGGTGTTGATTTGGTTTCATGCCGAACTTGCAGGTAGGCGCTGGTCCGATTCCCCGGTGGGTCGTACTCCACCACCGCCAGGGTTTCATAGCCGGTGCCGGGCCGGGGCGAGGGGTTGCCCGCATCAGAGAAATGAAACTGATCCATATACGCGGCCATGTGCCACGGCCCCGGCAAGCGCAGTTTCAGGCCGAGGTACCAGCCGGTCTCGTTATGCATCTTTCCGTTACGCTCCCCGAAGCCATAGCCGTGCAGGCTGGAAAAGGGTTGCGGATAATGCCGCACCAGAAAGACAGCTTCCAGGGTCTTGTCGGCTTGAACCTGTACCCCCCCGATGCCTGCATACCCCTTGCTGTTGGTAGCCCCTTCGCCAAACCACGTTAGCGGACCGGTGACCATCGTCCCATAAATCCCGACCATACGCATGCTTGAAACCGGCGCATCACGGAATGCAAGGGGCATATCAAAACGGTTCCGGTAGCCGGTGAGGCCTGCGTGGAGGCGTTGCGTATGGAACGTGAGCGCGCCGCCGATCAGCGTTTCGAGCAACTGGTCTTTCCGATTGACCTCCGCCGGGGTGCGGTGCAAACCGGAGGTGCCCAATGTACGGATGAAGCCGGCGGTGTCTCGTGTGGCATCTAGCGTGCGCCGCGAAGCCAGGGCGGTGAGGGAGAGGGTTCGGGTGAGGGCAACCGTGTTGGCGATGCCACGGAAAAAGGCGTTTTCGTTGGATGAGCCATACGGGATCAGCCCGGCACCGGAGCGCACGATGGGCCGCACGGGGTCCCGGCCTTTCCCGAATCCACTGTTTCGCCAGAACACAAGGCCCTGACCGAAGGCAACGGCATAGTCGCCGAGGATGAGGGTTTTGAGACGGCCCAGGTTGTGCACGGCGGCATGGGCCGAGGTGAAGTCAAAGCCGAAGGTGCGGGTGCCGGGTGCCCAGGCAAAGGGTTCTGCCGGGTCCTTCTCGGCGGTGAGGTTCAGGCGGAGGCGCGGATGATCCACCTGAAGGCGGGTGTAGACCCGGCCCGGTGTGCCGAGGTAGGTGGTACGGGTGGTGTCCGTGTAGCCTCGGCCCAGGGTTAGCCGTCGGGCGTAGCGCTGGCGAAGACGGAACCGGAGGGGTTTTCGAGGGGCTTCAGCCGTGCGTTCGGGTTCGGGGGTATTGAGGATGAGATAGGGGCGGATGGACGTAAACAAGGCTTGGGTGATGCCTTCGACCGCCAGCATGTCGGTGAGGTGCTTAAAGGGGCCGAAGGTGTCTCTGAACCGAACCAGGGCTACAGCATGCCGATGGCCAAGCATCGGGATTTGGGCCAACGCCTCTGCTGGTGCGGTATTGAGTGCCAGAGGATGGTCGGCGAGGTGTTCGAGGGTTTCCAGAAGGGCGGTCGGATCGGCTTCAGCGTCGGTGAGGGACTCCAGTAACCGTTCGGCATCCACCTGTGCCCAGGCTTGCGTACATGCACAGAACAGGCAGATGAGGCTAACGCCATACGAAAGCATAGGACCCCGGCGTTAGGTATGCGTGCGGAGGGATAGCACGGGCGTCCATCCCAGGTAGGGATGCCGAACGGCGGCGGCATCCACCCGGATACCGACCAACTGCAAGCCAAACCCGGCGGTAAACCGGTGGGGGGCCGTCGAAAACCCGACCCGAAGCGCCAACGTTGGCACCGGCTCAAACTCCAGGCCACCCCGTATCGAAGCCGGGAACTGCACGGCTTTGTCCACATCCAGCAAAAGCCGGGTGTGTAAGGTGGGTTGGTACATCAGGCCTACGGCCAGGCGGCGGGGCAGAGCTTCGGTCCCGGCCCATGCCGGTCGATTCATGTTGACCGCCTGGAACCCGAAGTGCAGCGTAGGGGTGGGACGGAGCAATCCGCCCAGGGTAAGGCCCCATGTCTGAGCGCTCCCGTAGCTGGAGATACGTACCGTGTAGACTTGTACGTGCAGCCCGAGGTCGAACCAGGGCCGGATGCGATGGGCTGCTCCTGCACGGACCTGAAGCTCCCGGTAGGCGGCAAAGCCGAAGGTGTGCATGCCGAGGGTCGTGTGGGTCCGCCCAAGTGGTCCAGCATACAAGAATTGCGCGGTTTGTAATTCGGCCAGCCCGAAAGGCCGACGGGTACTTACTGAGAAGATGGGGCCGTCCAGCATGGCCGGGGCTGCGGCATTGGCCGCGAAGGATGGTTCACCCGAAAGGGCCGTTTCGGCAAACCCAATGCTGGCCGACCGGGCACCCGCGGTAAGTGTTTGCCCTCGGGCCGGCACGAAACCGAGCAAAAGCAAGCCGGTTACAAGATATGTTTTTTGTAAGATTGTCAATTGTCAATTGTCAATTGTCGATTGTCGATGGGTGCCAATCATTGACCATTGACAATCGACCATTGACAATCGACCATTCTGAAATGCAAGTCTAAACAGGGTTGAGCGATATGCGCGTTTTCAACCATAAAGACAATTGAATGGTGAATAACGTAACCTTGCCCCGGTTTTTATTCGTCCTCTGCATCCTGACTTTCGGGGTGATGCCGGTTGCGGCCCAGGAGTTGAACTGCCAAGTCACCATTGACATTTCCTCTTTACCGGGCACAGAGTTTAATCACCTGACCGAACTCAAGGACCAGTTCGAGCGCTACCTCAACGACCGCACGTGGACCAACGACAGCTATCGGCAGGACGAGCGGATCGATTGCAGCATGCGGATCACGTTCCGGGAGGTTAGTACGGCAGGGGTAGACAGGTACACGGCCCAGATCAGTGTGGGCAGCCAACGCCCCATTTACGGCACCCCGGCCACCACCAACGTATTTCAGGTTGTCGATACGAGCTGGCAGTTTCCCTACGAGCGTAACCAGAGCCTCATCTTCGATCCCGAACGGTTTAATGCCATGACTTCCGTCATCGACTTTTATGCCTTCGTGGTGCTGGGGTACGATTATGATACCTTTTTTGAACTAGGCGGAACGCCGTTCTTTCAGAAGGCTCGGCGCATTATGGAACTGGCGCAGGCCGAAGGGGCAGCCGGCTGGAGCCAGGTCGACGATCAGGGGCGGGCCGTGCTCATTACCCAACTGTTGGACCCCCGTCTGGAACCGGTGCGCAAGGGGTACTTTGCCTACCACTACGGTGGCCTCGATCATTTCATCGCCGATACCCGCAAGGCCCGGCAGGATGCCATGAGCGTACTCGAAGCCATGCAAGGGGTCTACAACGAGATTTCCAATCAGTACGTCATGGATCTATTTTTCTCGACCAAAAACCAGGAACTGGTCTCCATCTTCGAGGACTCTGACCTCAGCTCTCAGGCCTACGGTATCCTCCTCGATGTGGACCCCTCACGCTCCAGCATCTATGACGGGTTGATCCGGTAATGCCACGATGGATCCCATTGGCGCGTTGGGGGAATGGCACAACGTTTGGTAAGGCGCGGCATCGGGTCGGGGCGACCCTTGTGGCCGCCCTCAATGTTCGAATGCTTCAATCGTGGTGAATGTGTCGGGCGGTAAGGGTGTGGCGAAAGGCCGGTTTCAAGCTGGCAACAGCACGATGAACGTGGTGCCTTCGCCTTGCGTACTTTCGGCGTGCAGGGTGCCGCCGTGGCCTTTGGTGACAATGTCGTAGCTGAGCCAGAGGCCCAGGCCGGTGCCTTCGCCGGTGGGCTTAGTCGTAAAGAAGGGTTCGAAGATTTTGGCCTGAACCTCCGGGGGTATGCCGGGGCCGTTGTCCCGGATGCAGATTTCCACCGTGTCGCCTTGTCGCCGTGAACTTACCCAAACCGAAGGATTGGTACTTCCGGCTTTATGCACCGCATAAAATGCATTGTTGAGGAGATTGAGGAAGACGCGTCCGAGGTCTTGTGGAATAATTTCAACGGCGCCGGCGGCTTCGTCATAATCGGTGTGCATCGTGACGTTAAAGCTGGCATCCTGGGCCCGCATGCCGTGGTAGGCCAGGTGGAGGTATTGATCAAGCAGGGCGTTTACGTCGGCGGCGTGCCGGTTGGAGGCGGTGGCGCGGGAGTGGTCCAGCATACTCCGGATGATGCCATCGGCACGGAGGCCATGGGCGTGGATTTTGTCCTGATTGGCCTTCAGGTCGTTAAGGATCTGCTGCGTTTCCTCGGCTGTACCCTCCTCGTCCTGCAAGCATTCCATTAACTCATTGACGAGTTCTACGGACAGGCTGGAGAAGTTGTTGATGAAGTTGAGTGGATTTTTGATTTCGTGTGCGATGCCAGCGGCCAACTGGCCGAGCGAGGCCATTTTTTCGGCATGGATGAGCTGGCCCTGCGTCTGGTGCAGGGTATCCAGGAGGCGTTCGAGCCGGTCGTTGCTTTCTTTGAGTTCGATGTTCCGGAGCCGGGCAATCTCCGCTTCCTTTTCAGCATTTTCTAACTCGAACTGGACTTGTATATTTTTGATTTTGGACCGGGTTGCATCGCCCAACACCTGCTCCTGGACGGCATGGTAGGTCTTATAATGTGTCAATGCTTGCTCATAATCACCGGTTAAGGCATAGATCTCCGACAGGGCCTCGTGGATCTGGTAAATGCGGAGTTTTGCTTTGGTTTGCTCCGCCAGGATCAGGGCCTCATGCAGGGTCGTTTCGGCATCTTTAGTGCAGCCCTGGGCAAGGTATACCTGACCGATATGGAGCAAGCTGGTGCTCTGAGATTGCACATTGCCGTGGGCCTTCCGAAGTGTGAGGCTTTCCCGATGAAGTGCCAGGGCCTCCTCATACTGACCAGTTTCCTGGGCCAATGTGCCCAGGTCGTTCAAGGCACGGGCCAGACCGATGTTGTCTTTCGTTTTCTCAAACAAGGCCCGTGCCTCCATATACTTTTCGCGGGCCTTGTCAGGTTTACCTGTGCGTTGGTACACGTTACCGATGCCGATCACGGAGCGTGCCTGCCCGACCCGCGGACGGTCATCGGTGCCAGGGATGTGTTGGTGGGGGGTGAACAGTGCCTCGGCTTTTCGAAAATGTGCAAGGGCTGCTTCGTAATCACCCATCTGAAAGTATCCGGTTCCCATCCCCTGAAGGCACCAGGCTTCCGATACCGGTTGGTTCAGTTGGCGTGCCCGTTTCAGGGTTCTCAGGGCATAGGCCATGGCTTCATCATAATGGCCGAGGCTGAATGAAATGCCGGCAATGGTGCCCCAGGCGCGGGCTTCACCTTCCGCATCTTCCAGGGCCTGAAACCGGGTTTCGGCTTCTTTGGCGTACACCAGGGCCTCGTCGTGCTCCGAGAGCATGTACAGGGCATAGCCCCTGTACAATGCTGCACGGGCTATGCCTTCAGGGTAGTCGATTTCCTGGGCCAGCGTGTATGCTGCTCGGCTTAGTTCCAGTGCCTGTGCTGGTTTCGTTGTGCCGACGGGCAGGGCGTCCTGCAAGTACTGGTCAACCTGGGCAAAACGAGCGTCCTTCATGGGGGGTGTGCAGGTTAGACTCAGGAGGTACATCGGCGTTGAATGGCCGCGCCTACATCTTCCGGTACAGCCGTAAAGCGGATGTGTACCCCGTCCGCCGGGCAGGCAATGACCTTGGCGTACAGATCGCCGATATGTTTCGAGGGTTGTTCTGGTTCCGTGAGCACAATGCGGAGGTTGTCCATCACGGCCACCGGTTGGGTGGTCTGAATGACGGCACCGCTTGTGCCGAGCCGCTGGATGGTCCCTTCTTCGCGTAGGCTGGTCAGGTGTTTGCCGTCCAGTACGGAATAAGTGAAGGTCCACGGCTGATTCAGCGTCACCAGTTGTGCCTCGGCAATGGGGAGCGTCAGGCTGTACGGTGGGCCGATACTCTCGACTTCGTAGATGTTGATGGGTTCAGAAAAACCTTTGGCAGAGAGTTTCATTCCCCGGCCGATCTGTGCTTCGGGGCCTGCAGCATTTAGGGTGTATTCCGTGACCAGCACCTGCCCCCCTACAGTATACGATTCGATCCGCGAAGTCAGGTTGACGTGGCTGCCGACCACGGCATACTTAGTTCGTTTCTCCGAGCCGATGTTGCCGACCACCACATCGCCCGTGTTGATGCCAATGCCCATCTCCAGCCGGGGGAAGCCGAGGGCCTCAAGTTGGTCATTCACGTCCGTCATCGCATGTTGCATCGCCAGGGCGCACGCAATGGCGCGTACGGCATCATCTTGGTCATCTTTGTGTTGAATCGGGGCGCCGAAAATCGCCAGGATGGCATCCCCAATGTATTCGTCGATGGTACCCTTGTACGCGGTGATGACATCGGCCATCTTGCCGAGGTAGATGTTGAGGATGTCCACCACCTGTTCGGGAGGAAGCCGCTCGGAAATCGTAGAGAAGCCTCGCAAGTCGGACATCATGATCGTCACTTTGCGCTTCTCTCCGCCCAATTTCAGACGGCCCGGATGTTTGAGGAGGGTCGAGGCTACTTCGTCGGAGAGGTACCGGCCGAAGATCTGCCGGGCCAGATCGGCTTCCTGTTGCTGGATGATGGTATGGTAGGCTTTCTCAATGGTGCGTTCGAGGTCGTTCAGGTCGATAGGTTTGGTCAGGAAATCAAACGATCCCCGGTTCATGGCCGCACGGATGTTTACCATGTCCCCATAGGCCGAGATCACAATGGCCTTGGGTCCATATTCACGCTCTTCGAGGTGGGTCAGCAGGCTCATACCATCCATGCGCGGCATGTTGAGGTCGGTGAGTACCAGCCGAATGTCCGGTGAGGCATCGAGTTGATCAAGGGCCTCCAGGCCATCGTGGGCAAAGGTAAAGGTATAGTTGCCCGTGCGAATTTTTCGCCGGAACTTCTGCCGCACAAGGTCGGCGAGGTCCGGTTCATCATCCACGACAAGAATATGTAGAGACACAGGCATAGGTATTGGTGCAAGACAAGCGTGGCACAAGGCCGCAAAATCGAAACGCGTTAGGTGGTACGAGAAAGGGGGCGCACCGTTTCAGTGGGGAAGATACCAAACGGCGGTACACAAACCAGATTCTTCCCGAAAACAAAAAGAATTGCATTTCGTATATTGATATAAACTAAGGTTAGCTAACCTGTATAAAAATCATGTCTACGCTCGTTAATGTTCATCAGGCCAAGACGCAACTTTCCCGGTTATTACGCCGCGTGGAAGCAGGTGAGGATATTATCATTGGCCGTGCTGGCCAACCTGTAGCCCGTCTGACGCGCATTCTTCCTGAAGGGGGAACTCCTCGTCCGCTTGGTACCTGGCGCGGTCGTGTCAAGGTCGCTGATGATTTTGATGTCTTGCCGGATGATTTGATGCAGGCGTTTTATACTTCGCGCATTGAACCTGAAGGCGATTAATGCGGGCCTTTCTGCTTGACACGCATGTGGTGCTCTGGAGCTTGACAGAGCCGGAACGTTTAGATGATGTTGCCTATGCGCTTATCCGAAATCCACAAAATACGATCTGGGTTAGCACGGCAAGCATCTGGGAAATGGCCATCAAAGTTTCCATCGGCAAATTGGAAATGCCGGATGATTTGGAGGACCAACTGCGTATCAATCAGATGAATATATTGCCTGTTACGGCAGCCCATGCCCTTGCGGTTTCGCAGCTTCCCCTGTTGCATCGAGATCCCTTTGACCGCATGTTGATTGTGCAGGCGCAACTGGAGGGGCTCACCATCATTACTCAGGATGCGCGTATTCAACAGTATGAGGTGGCGTGGATTTCAGCCTGACGGGGTAAACTGCTCCTGAAACCGGGTGTAGAGGGTATCGAGCCAGTAGGCGGCCTGTTCGTTGCTCAGGTCGATGAGCATGGCGATGGTAGAGCCGGAGGCCCCGGCGGTGTCGATGTGCAGGGTCTGGAGGCCGAGGCGCCGCTGGAAAATGGTGGCCGTCGTGTTCAATACCTGTATTTTTTCCAGCGGAATGATCCAGATGCGGTGCCGCCACACACCCCGGCGTACGAAAAACACATCACCTTCCAGCGCAAATCCATGGTTGCGGTAACGGAGTACCGCGAAGTAGTACCACACCGGCACCATCAACAGGCCCCAGGCCCAGGTTGTTACCGGCCACAGATAGGCCCCCAGGCCCAGGAGCATTACCCAGACCACCGTGTAGCGGACAAACGCCCGGCGAATGGTGAGGCGAGAGACCAATTGAAAGGTTTCAGGGACCGTGAACGGATAGAAGTGTTGGGCCAACGCCAGGGCCTCGTCCAGTTGGGCCAGGGGGGCAGCCACCTTGCGGCCCTGTTGCCCGGATTGCACCCCCATCGTCTGGAGTTCCAGCCGGTACCATCCGAAGCGCCGCATCAGCGGGTTGGCCCAGAGCATCTGCACCTGTAACCGTTTGAGGGGAATGGTATCCTCGGCCAGCGTGAGCAGGCCATGCCGCTTCTGAATTTTGCCTTCGTCCAGGCCTACCTTGAAGCCATAGTACCGGTTGAAGGTCGTCGCGATGTTGGATATCCAAGCCAGCACCGTAGCCAGCACCAACCCGATCAGGCCCAGCACCCAGCCCGGCAATTCCTGCTCCGTTTGGAACGCGTCCAGTCCGCCCCGGTTCACCCATCGAATGATGCCGTCGACGACGACCTCCGGGTCGATGTCAAGGTACTGCAGGGCCGAAAAGAAGATGGCGATGTAGAACAGGGAAAACCGAAACATCCCGGCCAGCATCACCTGTTTGGGCGGCATCTGGAGCAACCAGTCCGGTTCCGCGTACGGTGTTGAGACGGGCGATGTTACAGGAACAGGCGACGCTTCGGATTCGGTGGTTTGGGTATCGGTCCCCCCGGCCAACGCTGTTTCAGGCGGTATGGCTTCAGCGGTCGGTTGATGCGTGGCGGCTTGTTGCTGGTATCCGCGAATGACCTGGCGTACGCGCCGGGCGGTCTCGACGGTTACGGATTCCAGGACCCCCTCGGCACCTGCGCTGCCTGCCGTTGAGATGCGGACCCGCGCAATGCCCAACATCCGTTGTAGCAGACGCTGCTCAATCTCCACATTCTGAATCCGTTCCAGGGGGATGCTGCGCCGTTGGCGGGTGAGTACGCCGCTGTGGATATTGACTTCCTTGGGGGTGATGCGGAACGTGAAGCGGTAATAGTACAGAAAAATCCACGGCAGGGTAAACACCCCATACACAACGGCCAGCACCAATGAAATCCACGTCTGGATGTCTCCGCCGCGCCGGAGTACCGGCAGCACCAGCAGTACAAAACCGGGTAAACTGACCATCAGCCGATAGGCCAACGTCAGCGGATGTAGCCGTTGAAACGTACTAAATGTAGCCTCGCCCTCCATCACACGGCATCCTCCAGAATGTAGTGCCTGACTTCATTGCGGAGTTGTTCGGCTTCTTCATACTTCAGGCCGGGCAATACCACATTGTTGCTTTGTGTCCCTGCGGTATAGACCACCAGTCGCCCCAGTTCAAATTCCCGTTCGATGATGTTTTGGGAAACGTCCAGGTGTTGGATGCGGCGCAAGGGGACGATGGTCTTGACGCGTGTCAGAATGCCGCGTTCCAGGTACAATTCCTCGGGCCGCAGGTCGAACCGCCAGTAGCGGTATTGCAACCGGGGGAGGGCGAAACTCGCCGTCAGGCCCAAGACGAAAATCAGCAGGCTCAGCAATCCTGCCGGGATGCCCAGCCACCGGACGGGATTGTCACGGAAGAGGTCCGGCAGGTCGTAGAAGAAAAAGACAACCGCTGCCGCAACGAGCGTCATGATTACGGCCTGGATGGTCCAGACCTTCTTGATGGCCGGTTCAAGTTGACGCATTATTTTGTCCGTAGTCATTGGTCCGTAGTCCGTTGCAGGGTTATTCCTGAAGTACACAACGGACCACGGACAACAGCGAGCGGCCCCACCGTTTTACCACAATGTGGCCCACATACCAGAGTCCGCGAGCGTACAACGGACGCACGAGCAGAGTGGAACACTCTTCCGCATTGCGGCCAGCCAACCCCAGGCCACTTGCGCCCCTCATTGCCCCACCAGGAAAACTGCATTTCCAAACAAGAGTTTCCCGTTGTGCCAGAAGGCACGGAACAGCGGGTTGTCTACCATATACACGATGCGGCCCCGGCCCAGGGATTGGACACCGAACACCAGGCTGTTGCTTAGCTTTTGTTTAACCTGGTTGCCGGTAAATCCGCTGCGGTAGGCACCGTCCTGTAATACGCCCACATTCCAGCCGTTCTTGAGGTAGGCGTACGTCCGGCTGCTGCGCTTCAGGGTATAATAGGGCGAGGTATAGCCGAAACCGAGGGGATGGGAGGCATCAAGCGTGACGGCATAGATGCTGCCGGGGATCGAACGGGCCGCGGCATCCCGGCTCCGGTCTCCGTACGCTTTAATGGGCACTTCTGCTTTGGGGGCCGCGTCTTTTTCGCCCGGCTTTTTTTCTTCCTTCACCTTGATCGAGAAACCCTCTTTCCCCGCCAGAAACTGGACGGCCTCTTCTAATGCAATAAGCCGTCCTCCGGCACGTATCCAGTCTTTCAGCCGGGTCAGGTCGGCATCTTTGAGGACGGTGCTATAGCGGCCGTTGGGCAGCACCAGGGCGTCGTATTCATACAGCTTGAGGCTGCTGAACCGGTCGGCGTTGAGCAGGCTAACGGGGTAGCCGATTTGTTGATCAAAATAATGCCAGACCTCCCCAACGGCGTACGAAAACAGCGGATCACCGGACAGGACGCCTACGCGAGGGGCTTTCACGAACCGCACATTGCGCGATCCAAAATCGGCACCGCTGGAGACCAGACCGGTGGCTACCGGCGTGAGGGTTTGACCCGTCGCTTCGGCCTGTGTGCGGACGAGGGCGTCGAACCGGTCGCCGAGTGCAGCGTTGTCTGTACGGGTGATGATGAGGGTGCCGGGGGTATATTTTGTGCCACCCAGCGTAAAGGCTTTCTCGGCACTACGGACTTTCACTTTGGCTTTCAGTACGGCTGCCAGGAACCGGAGGTCTTGCAGGCTTTCCCAGGGGGCGAGATAGGCATAGGGTGTTGCTACGGTTGTGGTGTCGGGCGCAGGTGCGGTAGTGGGGCCTTGTACGGGGTCGATGCGGGTGGTGAGGGCGTAGGCCTCCAGGCCGTAGGCGTAGGGCAAGGCCCAGGCGGTGATGTCATACGTAAGCGAATCGGCCAACTCGGCCTGGGGCTCGAACAACACGCGGGCGAGGACAGATTTGGGCTGGTACACGCTGATCAATACATCCTGCGGTTCCACGGTGACCTGTTCAAGGGCGGCATTTTTGTAGACGAAGCCTCGTAAGGTTCGGGTATCCGGCGCATGACCGTAGCGAATCAATTGTCGGTCCAGCAGGGCCTTGAGGGCGGCTTGCTTGTCCGGCGCGTTGGTGTGTTTGATTACAAACGTTTTGTATGGCCCCGCCGGGTTTTGTTGGGCCTGGTCGTAGTAGGCCTTGAATGCATCCAGGACCCGGCGCGTGTTCAAGGCTGTGGCCTCGACGGTCGAGAGGCCGGTCGTGTGGTGGTGGTCGATGCGGTCTTTCAGCGTGAGTGTATCTCCGGCAGCCGTGATCACCCCGAGGCCGGCTCGGCCGGAGCCGCCTTGTTCATAGGTCATGCCGATGGCTCCGTTGAACATGGGCCAGGTGTCTCCATAGCTGGGGTAGAGCAGGTCAAATACCTGGCGGGTAAAGTAGAGCCAGTTGTTTTGATCGAAGTACCGGGCGTGGTTCCTGCCGATGATTTCCTGAAATTCTCGTTGCCACGGGGTGACGGCCGTGTGGTAGGGCTCGGCGGCCGGGGCAAAGTAGTAGGGGGCATCGACGCCCTGTTCGTGGAAATCCACATGGACATGTGGCATCCACTGCTGGTAGAGGGCAATGCGGCCCTGCGTTTCCTGTTGCGATTGCCAGGCCCAGTCCCGGTTCAGGTCGAACATGTAATGGTTGGTGCGTCCGTTGGGCCAGGGCTCGACGTGTTCCCACGCTTCGGGGTTAACGTTCATCTCGGCCCCGCGGGTGCGTTTGTACCATTGCACATACCGCTCCCGCCCGTCCGGGTTGATGCAGGGGTCGAGGATGACAACGGTGGAATCCAGCCAGGCCTGGGTCCAGGTGTTGGCCGGGTTGGCGAGGTCGTAGAACGTTTGTAGAAAGGCTTCGGTGGAGACGGATTCGTTGCCGTGTACGTTGTAGCTGAGCCACACCAGGCTTCGGATAGGGCCTTCGATGGCACCTTCCTGCAGGCCGGTCAGCTTGAGGTTGTTGGTGCGGATCGTCTCCAGTTGGTTCATGTTGGCCAGCGCGGACACCATCGCTACCCTCAAGGGCCGCCCTTCATAGGTGGAGCCGTAGGATTGGGTGATCACATTGGACTGTGCGGCTTCCACATGATCGACATAAGCCATGACCCGGTGGTGCGGCGTGAATTGTGTGCCCAGCGCATACCCCAGAAATTCGGATGGAGATTGCAAGGTCGGCTGGGCCTGCACGGGGCCGACCAACAGCAAAAGGAAAAGGATAATCAGGAAACGTGGCATAATGTGGTGCTTGGAGAACCGCCGTGGGTGGGGTAGGAGATCACGCATCGCACATAATACGCCACAGGCCGAAGCTGCGCAAAACGGGTGTGCCGGAACGTTCGCATACGCATGGGGGTAGAGGAAATAAAACACAACCGACCTCGCATTTCCATTTATGAAACACCTTCTCGGCCTTGGCCTGGCGGGCCTGTTTTCGGCAAGCCTTGTCCTTACGGCATTTGCCCAGCCGGCCACCGACATTTATCTCATCGACATGCAGGTGAAGGGCACTTCTTTTACCTTCGGTACGCCCCAACGGGTGACGGATCATGAAGGGTATGACAACCAGCCCTTTTTCCTGGCTGATGGGAGCGGCTTTCTCTATGTTTCCTTGCGTGAAGGGCAGACGGATGTTTACCGATATGATCTCGCCCAGGGGGTGACCTCCCAGGTCACCGACACCCCTGAGAGTGAATACTCCCCGACCATTATGCCGGGAGACACGACGTTCTCGGTCGTTCAGGTAGAATCAGACCAGACCCAACGGCTGTGGCAGTTTCCGCTTTCTGGCGGTACCCCGCGGCTCGTTGTGTCCAACCTGAAACCAGTAGGCTACCATGTATGGGGTAATGCCCATACGGTGGGCGTGTTTATTCTGGGTTCTCCTAACACCTTTCAGATCGCCAACCTGGAAACGGGGGAGGTGAAGCTCGTGGCGGACAATGTGGGGCGCGCCTTTCAGAGTATGCCCCGGCAGAACGCGATCAGCTTCGTCCAGAAAAATTTCAAGCCGTGGTCCATCGACCGCTACGACCTGCGTTCGCACCACATCAACCCGGTCGTGGATATGCTGGAAGGCGCTGAAGATTATGCCTGGCTTCCCAACGGGGCCGTCATCCTGATGGCCGTCGGCTCCAGACTTTACGCCTGGGAGGTCACCTTCGAGAATTGGCAGCAAGTGGCCGATCTCTCCACCGTCGGCATCTCAAACATCACCCGTCTGGCCGTGAGCCCCAAAGGCACCCATCTGGCCTTCGTCGCAGACGGGAATTGACGTATGCACCCCTGTAGGGCCATGGCCCTACTACGGACCGAGGTTGATTTTCCTCATTGCAGACGCACCTGAACACACGCAGCACCCGAATTCGGCGGATTGTTTGACCGAGGCCGGCAGGTCCGAACGCGAAAAATCCGTGTAGCCGAGGTGCAGGAAGAAGTCGCGGGCCGTAAGGGTGAGGAGGTAGAGGTGGGTCACGCCGTGGTCTTGGGCCAGTTGTTCGGCAGCGGCAACCAAGTCCCGGCCCAGGCCGCGCCCCTGGTACGCTGGGTCCAACGCCACCGAACGCAACAGGGCCGTTTGGCCGTACACTTCCAGGCCCGCACAGCCGATGACCTGATGCTGGGCACGCAGCACCAGTATCGTCTCCACATGATCCTTGAGGCCGTCGTGGGGCAGTTCGGCCTGGGCCAGCAAGTCCAGAATGGCAGGAAAATCAGCCGGTTGGGCCGGTGCAAGGGTGAAGGTAAGTGTAGAAGGCATAGCGTAAACGTTAGCAAGGCTTGTTTTTCGATAAGTTACTTGCTGCTTGAAAATAAAAGGCTTGTCGTGATCGCTTCAGCGATCAATTTGCCATTTCAGACAGAATAACCATGGACCATTATGTAGGGATTCTTTCTGAATAGCACACCGCGCCATTCCCTTACAAAGACGCTAACCCGTATATTTGGACGCAAGTTCTGTCTTTACTCCCCACCGATACACCTGCTTTTCATGTCGATTAAATTCGGAATTGTCCAGTTTCCCGGCTCAAATTGTGACCATGATGCCTACCACGCGGCCAAACATGTGTTCAACCAGGAGGCCCGGTTCATCTGGCACAAAGATACGGATCTGGGTGATGTGGATGTGGTGATGCTGCCCGGCGGGTTTTCCTACGGGGATTACCTGCGCTCCGGGGCCATCGCCCGGTTTTCCCCGATTATGCAGGCGGTCGTCGAGTTTGCCAACGCCGGCGGATTGGTCATCGGCATCTGTAACGGGTTTCAGGTACTCTGCGAGTGCGGCCTCCTGCCGGGGGCGCTGATGCGTAATGCCTCTCTTCGCTTTGCCTGCAAGCCGGTCCACCTGCGCGTGGAACGGACGGATACGGCATTCACGAATGCCATGCAACCAGACCAAATCCTGACCATCCCGATTGCCCACGGCGACGGCAACTACGTGGCCGATCCCGATACGCTCGAACAGCTGGAGGCCAACGGACAGGTGATCTTTCGGTATTGCGACCCCGACGGTGCGCTTACTTCGGCCGCCAACCCGAACGGCTCGCTGAACAACATAGCCGGCATCGTCAATGAAGCCGGAAACGTGCTGGGTATGATGCCGCACCCGGAGCGGCACGTTGAAGCCCTGCTGGGCCATGCCGACGGTGCGTTCGTCTTCGAGTCGCTGCTCCACCATGTCGTGCCCACCCCCGTATGATTCAAACGGTACGCCCCGCCCAACGGATAGACGGTACGGTCAACCTGCCGGCCGACAAGTCGCTTTCGCACCGTGCCGCCCTGTTTGCGGCCCTGTCCGACGGTGTAGCCGAACTCATCGGCTTTTCGGATGCCGATGACCCCCATTCCACGCTGGACTGTTTCCGTGCCCTGGGGGTACGCATCGAAGCCGAAGGGGATCGCCTCCTGGTGCATGGTCGGGGTATCCGGGGATTGCAGCCACCGACTGAACCACTGGACTGCGGTAACTCCGGCACCACGATGCGGCTGATGGCCGGGATTCTGGCCGGGCAACCCTTTTCATCGACGCTCACCGGCGACGCATCCCTGAGCACCCGCCCGATGGACCGGATCATCGAACCGCTGCGGGCGATGGGGGCGACCATCGAATCCACAGACGGCCATGCTCCCTTGCACATTACCGGAAGGCCACTAAAGGGCATCACCTACCCCCTGCCGATGCCCTCGGCCCAGGTAAAATCGTGTGTCTTGCTGGCTGGCATGTATGCCGAAGGAGAAACAACAGTGATCGAACCCGTGCCCTCACGGGACCACACGGAACGTATGCTGGGCCTCACACCGGACATTGTAGATGGAAAGCGGCACTTTACCATCAGGCGGCGGCGGCGCATCATCGCACGTCCCTACCGGATCCCCGCTGATTTTTCAGCAGCAGCCTTTTTTCTGGTGGCCGGTTCCATTGTGCCCGAAGGCGAACTGCGGATGGAAAAGGTGGGCCTGAACCCGACGCGCACCGGCTTCCTGAAGGTGTTGCAGCATATGGGCGCAGACATCACCATCAGCAACACTCACATCCTGGGCGGTGAGCCGCTGGCCGATCTGGTTGTGCGTCCGGCTGCATTGAAGGCCGTCGATGTGTATGGCCCGGCTATTCCCTTGTTGATTGATGAGGTGCCGGTGTTGGCCGTGGCGGCAGCCTGTGCGGAAGGCAAAACGACCATTCGGGATGCCGCCGAATTGCGGGTCAAGGAAACCGACCGCATTGCGGCCATGGTCAACAACTTGGGCAAAATGGGTGCCGCCATCGAGGCGTTGCCGGATGGTATGTGCATTGAAGGTGGGCAGCCCTTGAACGGAGCCTTCATTCCAACTTATAATGACCACCGCATCGCTATGGCAATGGGCATCGCGGGCCTGGTCGCCGAAGGCAAAACCCGTATCAAAAAAGCCGAGACGGCCTATGTGTCTTTCCCGGGTTTCTGGGATCAACTCCGGGCCATTATTAAGGAGAAAACTTAGGCCGTGTTGACAATTAAGCGTAAACGTCGTTTTTGGCCCGTTTCGGGCCGATAACCGGCCCTCTTGGCCCACTCTGCGTTGCATTTCTCCTGAAATGCGATCCCCGATGATGGATCGGGGGCATTGCAGTCAAAATGCGTCTTGATTGGGCCTGGGCCGATCCACGGCCCTAACGACCTCAAAACCGCCTGTTGATCTAATGGTCAACACGGCCTAGTACGGTGCACCGTACTCGTTCGGCGCAGGGCTTCATACCCCTCGGGGGTATCGATGTCTTGAAAACTATGCGCGTTGGGCATATCCACCGGTAGTATGTGTTCCAGGTTTTGTTGCAGGATTCTCCGACCCCCTTGTGCACCACGCAGCGCTAGCAAATCCACCCGGTATCTGGCCGAAAAAAGGACCGGATGCCCCTGCCGTCCCTGGTGCTGTGGTACCACAATCACGTCTGGATCTTTGGCATAGGCCGATTGAAACGCGTCAATCAACAAAGTCAGATCCTGTGCATTTAGGAGGGGCAAATCGGCGAGGCATATGAGGTAGCCTGTGGCATTTAGAGGGGCGGCCTCAATGCCGACTCGGAGGGATGTACCCATGCCCTCGGCATAGTCCGGGTTGTGTACAAACGTTACCTCAAAATCAGACAGGGCTGTTTCCACCTGTTCGGCTTCATGGCCGGTCACCACGAGGATCGGACGCGCCGTTGTTTCCTGAAGCGCGGCTAGGGTATGGACCACCAGAGCGCGGCCCTGAAAGGGCAGGAGCAGCTTGTTCCGGCGGCCCATCCGGCGCGAGAGGCCAGCGGCCAGTACAAGAGCGGAAGGGATGATTGGTGATTGTTGATTGGGCATATTTGATTGATGATTTACGGGCACCCAATCACAAACGAGCCGACACGAGTAGCCCTAGCCCGACTGATGCCAATAAGGCGACGCACGCAGTAAATCACCGATCATCAATCACATACGTGGAGGCGCGTTCCCAGAGGAGGCGGATCAGCGTGTGGGTCATAAGCTCCGTTGCCATTGTGAGGGCTTTCTCGGCGATGTCGAACCGGGCATCGTGGAGCGGATAGCTGGTTTCCGGGCTGTTGGCAGTCCCTACACGTATCAATGCGCCCGGTACGTGTTTTAGGTAGTGTGCGAAGTCTTCTGCGCCCATGCTCGGGGCCGGTACCCAGAAGATGGCCTGTACCCCGTGCAGCGCCCGCACCGTTTGTTCGACGGTTTTGATGAGAGATTCGTCATTGACCACCGGGGGGGAGCCCATTCTCATTTGTACATCAACTTCGGCCCCGTACAAGGCCCCGATGTGTTGGGCGGTTCTGATGATGTGTTCGCGGAGCTGGGCCTGGGCCTCCACATCAATGCACCGTATCGTCCCGCCAAATTTCGCCTGCCTGGGAATCACGTTAAACGCGGAGCCGGCGTGGAACTGGCAGATGCTCATGACGGCACTCTGCCGGGTGTCATGGATGCGCCCGACCATCTGGTACAGCGCGCTCATGATCTGGCTAGCGACCCAAATCGTATCCACCGATTGATGGGGCCGCGCCGAGTGCCCCGTCGTTGGGCTTTTGACCGTAATGGAAAATGAATCTGCCCCGGCCGTGATGGGGCCGACGATCAAGCCGAACCGCCCGATCTGCAGGGTGGGGTCCACATGAATGGCATAGGCGGCATCGAGGCCATCCAGAACGCCGTCCTTAATCATCTCCGGTGCACCAGAGGGCATGCCTTCCTCGTTGGGTTGGAAGAAGACGCGCACGCGTCCGTGGAGATGAGACCGCATTTCGTGCAGGCTCAACGCCACGCCGATGGCAATGGTCGTGTGTACATCGTGGCCGCATAAGTGGGCGATGCCGTCGTTTTTGGAAGCATACGGCACCGATTTCATGTCCTGGATGGGCAGGGCATCAATGTCCGCCCGATACCCGATGGTGGGGCCGGGATGTGCGCCTTCAATGTCTACATACAGCCCGGTTTGGGCAAGGGGCCCATGAACCTCCAGGCCGTAGGCTTCGAGGGTACGGCGGATAAAATTTGAGGTCTCAACTTCCTGGAATCCGAGTTCTGGGTGGGCATGGAGGTGTTGCCGGATGGAGACCAGAAGGGTATGCAGATCGGGTCGTGCCTCCGGTAGTGAGAAGGAATACCCGTTGTTCGATGGGGGCGTATTCATGGGGCTGCTGCCTTTTTCAAATGTGATCCCTTAAAATAGGCGCTACCCTGAAAATTTCAATCCCCCAACTTGAATCTTCTAAGGAGGTTTTCCTTGCTTTTGATGCAGGGGAAATCCCCGCACGGTGGTTCAAGTTGGTTCCTTCATTTCCCTGAAGAGCCACAGCCGTGCCCGTGCCCAATCGCGTTTGGCCGTGCGTTCCGATATGTTCATTACTTCACCGATCTCCTGAAAGGTCAGGCCGCCGAAGAATTTGTATTCGATCAACTGACCGAGGCGTGAACTTACTTTTTCCAGGCGTTTCAGGGCTTCATTCAGGTGAAGCAATTCTTCGGCTTTCTGATCCCCCGCTACCTGAAGGTCGTGCAGGGGCAAGTTTGCCTGCCCACCCCCGCGTTTGGCAGCCATATGCCGCCGCACATAGTCGATCACGATGAACCGCATGGCGCGGGAAGCCGCAGCGAAGAAGTGGGCGCGGTCTTGCCAGTTGGCATTCGTCTGGTCCACCATTTTGAGGTAGGCTTCGTGGACCAGCGCTGTGGTGTTGAGGGTGTCTCCGGTACTTCGCCGGGATAGCCGGCGGTGTGCAATTTCCCGAAGCTCATCATAGACCAGTGGCATCAGGTCTTGCACCCCGTCCCGGTGACCGTCACGGATGTCATGCAAAAGCTGTGTAATGGCCGGTTGACTAGGCATGAGGGTAACGGGAAAAACTTTCATAGCACCGTGTGTTGAAGGTCGATGGCTGAGGATGCGAATCGTCTATCAACACAAGCGCAAAGATACGGAAAATCTGGACAAGAAGGAACGTGCGGGGTGCGACGTAAAAAATGGGAAGTAACCAAAAACTGGCCGGGTAGACGCCTATCAAAGCGGTTTGGGATGGGCCTGGAAGGCATGAGAACAGAAAACGTATTACGTCGCATGTTTTTGTACCTTCAGGGCCTGTGTTGCGATAACTATTGACCCCTGTACTTATGAAGGCAATCTCCCTGGAAGCCAGCTTCGGTCTGGACCATCTGAAATATGTAGAACGGCCTGATCCGCCGTCGCCCGGCCCCGGCCAGGTGATGCTGAAGATGAAAGCAGCCTCGCTCAACTATCGGGACTATTTGATGGTCACCGGGCAGTACAATGCCCGGCAACCGCTGCCGCTCATTCCCTGTTCAGACGGCGTAGGTGAGGTGGTAGCCCTGGGCGAAGGAGTCGGCAAGGTGACCGTCGGGGACCGTGTAACACCAACTTTTGGGCAGGGCTGGCTCACCGGTGTGGCCTCCAATGACTTTCGGCACATCACCCTGGGCGGACCGCTGGACGGCACCCTCACCGAATACATGACCGTCCGCGCCGATAGCGTCATTTCGGCCCCGGCCCACCTCTTGGATGCCGAAGCCGCCACACTCCCCTGTGCTGCGCTCACGGCCTGGAACGCACTCATTGAACAGGGCAACCTTCAGCCCGGCGAAACCGTCGTCATTCAGGGCACCGGTGGGGTGGCGTTGTTTGCGCTGCTGTTCGCCAAAATGGCTGGGGCGGAAGTCATCATCACCTCCAAAAGCGACGAAAAGCTGGAACGCTGTCGCGCCCTCGGGGCCGATCATACCCTGAACTACAAAGCCATACCAGACTGGGGCAAAGCGGCCCGCAAAATCACCGGTGGCGGAGCTGATCATGTCATTGAATTGGGTGGGGCAGACACCCTCAAACAATCCCTGCGGGCCATTCGTCCGGGGGGCATCATCAGCATGATCGGTGTACTCGGGGGGCCGGTGGCCGAGGTGGTCTTGCCGCTGGTCGTGATGCAGAACATCCGGTTGCAGGGTGTCACCGTCGGCTCGGCGGCCATGCACGCCCGGATGGCAAAGGCCATCGCCTTGCACCAGCTCAGGCCGGTCGTGGATCGGGTTTTCCCGATGGAGGAAGCCCGTGCGGCCTTTGAGTACCTCGAAGCCGGTCGGCATTTCGGGAAAGTGGGTATTGCCGTAGGAGGCTGAGGCGTGGCGAAGCAAAAGAAGAGAAGGAAAACAGGAACCACGTTACGGTGGATCGGGCTGGGGTTGTTGGTGATGGTCGGGTGGAGCCTGTGGAGTACCGGGTGGGGTGAGCCAGGGGTGCGGCTGGTGATTCGGAATACGGCGCGGGCCGCCGTGGTGTTGTTTCTGCTGGCCTTCGGAGCCTCAGGCCTCAACTGGATGTGGAGTACCGGTTTGTCCCGGACCCTGTTGCGTAACCGGCGTGCCCTGGGCATCGGCTTTGCCCTGGCCCACGGCTTGCACCTGGCGTCCCTGTATGCCTTGCACACGCAGTTTTTCGCCGTCTTTACCGAGCGCGATCCGCACGAACTGATGGCTGGTGCCGTCACCTATGGGGTGATTGTGCTCATGGCGGGGACCTCGGTGGATCGCATCATTGCTTTTCTGGGGGCACGCCGCTGGAAGCTGCTCCACACGATTTGCGGCTACTACATCTGGATCGCATTCGCCCAGGCGTACATCCCGCGTGCCTTCGCCGACCCGTTTTACATACCCTTTGCCGTCGGACTGGTGGTGGTGCTTGGCCTGCGTGTGGCAAAACGGTTTTTGGGGTGAGGGGCCGGCACAAGACCGGCCCTTACCGAATGGATGTGATCATGCGCATGGGTGTGATCGGATATGGCACCCCACACGGAAGTGTTTGCCCATCGGGCCGGGGCGACCCTCGTGGTTGCCCGCTCGTCATTGGATGTCGTGCCGGGTTTGCAGGGCCGTGTGTACGGTAACTGGTATCATCTGGCCGAGGGCGGCAAAGCGCCGGTCTTGCGTCTGGCCTTTCAGGTAGCGCACGTAAATCTGGGCGAGGATGACCGTGAGGCGGTACAGGCCGAGGGCGTGATAAAAGGCCATGTGGGAGACATCGCGACCACTGCGTTCGGCATACCGTTGTACCAGGGCTTCACGGGTGGGAAAACGGGCATCGACCGGCATCATGGCCATCATCTGAAGCGGCATCGGATCGGCAGGGGTTACCCAGTAGGTGAGGAGGGCACCCAGGTCGGAGAGGGGATCGCCGAGGGTACACATGTCCCAGTCGAAGACGGCCACCACGTGCCCCGGGTCTTCGGCGGACAGCATGACGTTGTCGAGCTTATAGTCGTTGTGGACCAACGACGGCGCAGCAGAGGGCGGCTGGTTGTCGAGGAGCCATTGGTAGAGGGTTTCCATATCTGCCCGGGCATTTGCCTCGGCGAGGCCGGGGGCCTGGGCCTTGTGCCATCGCCGGTACCAGCCTTCAATCTGGCGATGGATGAACCCGTCGGGTTTACCGAGGTCGGCCAGGCCCAGCGCGGTATAGTCCACAGCGTGTAAATCGACGAGCGTATCGACCAGAGCTTCGGCCATTCGTGGCGGGGCATCCGGGACGTCTGCAAACACGTCCGGTATGGTTTTGCGCACCACTACACCCCTGCGGCGTTGCATCACGAAAAAAACCGATCCAATGACAGAGGCATCTGTACAGTAAAGCAAGGCCTGTGGCGCCGGCGGAAAGGCGTTGTGCAGAACACTAAGGACGCGGGATTCCCGGCCCATGTCGTGCGCAGACTTGGCAATGGGGCCGAGGGGCGGGCGGCGAAGCACATACTGATGCGTCCCGTAGTCCAGCAGGTAGGTCAGGTTTGCGGCTCCGCCCCCGAACTGGCGTACTGTCAGCGGTTGATCCGCCCCTGCCAGCCGGTCCTTGAGATATACGGCGAGGGGGGCTTCGTCAAACCGTTCATCGGGCCGGACGGTGATGGTGTCATTCATCACCCCGAAATCACCCCGTGCTTTTTCCCCACTTTGGTAAAGGCTTCGATGCAGCGGTCGAGGTGGGCGCGGGTGTGGGCGGCAGAGAGCTGCGTCCGGATGCGGGCCTGGCCTTTGGGGACCACCGGGTAGCTGAAGCCGATTACGTAGATCCCTTCATCCAGCAGGTCGGCGGCCATGTTTTGGGCGAGTTTGGCATCGTAGAGCATGACCGGTACAATCGGGTGAATGCCCGGAATGATGTCGAACCCGGCATCTGTCATTTGTGCGCGGAAGTAGCGGGTGTTTTCGGACAGTTGATCCCGGAGTTCCGAAGACGTATCGAGCAGTTCCAGGACTTTCAGGCTGGCATACACAATGCCGGGGGCGAGGGTGTTGGAAAACAGGTAGGGCCGGGAGCGTTGCCGCAGCAGTTCAACGATGTCCTTCCGGCCCGTCGTGAAGCCGCCCATTGCGCCGCCGAGGGCTTTGCCGAGGGTGCTGGTGACCACATCCACCCGGCCCAGTACGCCGCAGTGGTCCAGGGAACCCCGCCCGGTGGGGCCGAAGAAGCCGGTGCCGTGGCAATCGTCTACCATGACCATCGCGCCGTATTGTTCGGCCAGGTCACAGATGGTTTTCAGGTTGGCTACCTCTCCATCCATGCTGAACACGCCGTCTGTGGCAATCATGCGCAGCTTTGCCCCCTGGGTTTCCTTGAGAATATCCTCAAGGTGGTTCATGTCGTTGTGGCGGTAGCGGTGGCGCTGGGCCTTGCAGAGCCGTACCCCGTCGATGATGCTGGCGTGGTTCAGGCTCTCGCTGATGAGGGCGCAATCGGCATCGAGGAGGGGTTCAAACAGGCCGCCGTTGGCATCGAAACAGGCCGCGTAGAGGATGGTATCCTCGGTATGGAAGAAGTCGGCAATTTTGGATTCGAGTTCCTTGTGGATGTCGAGTGTGCCGCAGATGAACCGGACCGAGGCCATGCCGAAGCCGTATTTGGCGATGCCTTCGCGGGCGGCTTCGATGAGGGCTGGATGGTTGGCGAGGCCGAGGTAGTTGTTGGCGCAGAAGTTGAGTACCTCAACGTCGGACTGGACGGCAATGGCGGCATCTTGCTGTGAGGTGATGATGCGTTCGGCCTTGTACAGACCGGCATTACGGATGTCTTCGAGGATCTCTTGGTAGATGGGCGTGTGATACATAGACGTTTTGGGTTCTAGGTTCTACGTTTCTCATGCTCTGACGTCGCACGTTAAGGAATGGTGGCATATTGTGGCGCGAGTTGTTCGAGCATATCATTGACCAGCGCCTGGAGGGAATAGGCCGGGTTCCAGTTCCAGTCGGTACGGGCGGGCCGGTCGTCGATGGTGGACGGCCAGGAGTCTGCAATGGCTTGCCGGTGGTCCGGTTCAAATGAACACGTAAACGCGGGAAAGTGGTATTGGATTTCGTGTACGAGTTCCTGGGCCGAGAAGCTCATGGCCGTCAGGTTGTAGCTGGTGCGAACGGTCAAGCGTTCCGAATTGACGTCCATGATACCCATCGTGGCCCGGATGGCATCATGGATATACATCATCGGCAGGCGTGTGTCCGGCTTCAAGAAACAGGTGTACTGACCCTCTTGCAGGGCGGAATGGAAGATTTCGACGGCATAGTCGGTGGTGCCTCCGCTGGGCTTGGTCTTGTAGCTGATGATACCAGGGTAGCGGATGCTGCGCACATCCACATCAAACCGCTGATGGTAATACTGGCAGAGTAATTCCCCGGAGACTTTCGTGACGCCGTACATGGTCGTCGGCTCCAGGATGGTATGTTGGGGGGTGTTGTTCCGGGGGGTCGTTGGGCCGAAGGCAGCAATCGAACTGGGCCAGAAGACTTTCAGGTTAAAGCGCCGGGCTGCATCCAGAACGTGTTTCAGCCCTTCCACATTCACACGCCATGCTAGGTCCGGTTTGCGCTCACCCGTTGCCGAGAGCAAGCTGGCGAGATGATACACAGCGCCAATGTCGTATCGAGACACCAAACCCCGCAGGCGGCCAGCCTCCAGTACATCCAGCACTTCAAACGGACCTTGCCCATTCGCAGCCGGATCAACGGTTAAGTCGGTAGCTAACACCGAATCGGCACCGTGCCGATGCCGGAGTTCATCGACGAGGTCACTTCCAATTTGGCCGCGCGCACCCGTAACCAGGATACGGCGTTCAAGGGGAACCGGTGGGGTTGAATCCTGTGCAGTCATCATCGTTATAAACTGGAAGCGCTTTTGGTAACGCGAGAAGATAACAATTCGGAACATGCAAGGTACACGAATTCAAAAAAAGACGTAGATTTCATTCCTCACCCTACTTTAACCCGGTATGAAACGGCCTCTTAACCCTCAAGACAATTCTCCTTTTACCCTCGGCATTACAGGAGGCATTGGGAGTGGCAAGTCGACCGTGTGCCGGCTCCTGGAAAAATTGGGGGTGCCGGTTTTTTACGCTGACGCTGAAGCCAAGCGGTTGATGGTGGAAGATTCCGAAGCCCGTGCCGAGATTCGGGCGGCCTTCGGTCCGGACAGCTACACGCCGGACGGGCACCTGAACCGGGCCTATCTGGCCGGGCGGGTTTTTGGGGATGCCGATCAACTGGCCCGGCTCAACGCAATCGTGCATCCGCGGGTATATCGGGCCTTTGAAACGGCAAAGGGGGAAGCGGCACAGGCCGGTATTTTCTTGCTGGCCAAGGAGGCCGCACTCATTTTTGAATCGGGCGGAGACCGGTTTTTGGATGCCGTGCTGGTGGTTGATGCGCCGCTGGAGGTTCGTGTGGCGCGGGTCGTTGCGCGCGATGATGTAACGCCTGCACAGGTTCATGCACGTATGCAACATCAACTGCCGTCTGAAACCCTGCGGCAACGCGCCGATTATGTACTGGAAAACACAGGCGGGCCAGACGACCTCTGCCGGACGGTAGAATCCTTTTATTACCGGCTTCTCCAGCATATTCCCTCACATACCGTGGCCGGTGGCATTGACATGCCGCCTAAAAATGATAAATTATAACCCCTTCGGTTCATTCACCCCGATCTTCCCTGTTTATGCCGCGCGTTCTCGTTTTTGACGTGAATGAGACCCTCCTGGATCTCCAGGTACTTGATCCTTACTTCATCCGCATTTTTGGCACGAAGAATGTCCGGATGGCGTGGTTCCAACAGTTGCTGCGCCTGGCAATGGTGACGAACCTGACCCAGACTTACTACGACTTTACCACCCTGGCTACCGAAGCTCTCGATATGACGGCTCGCCGCTATGATGTACCGTTATCGGCTGATGACATTATGGCCATCCGCACCACCATGCGCCAGTTGCCGCCTCATCCAGAGGTGACCGAAAGCCTGGATCGACTTCGAAGTGCCGGGCTCCGTATGGTGGCCCTTACGAATTCTACGCCGGATGCTGCCCTGGCCCAACTTCGTTTTGCAGGACTTGTACAATACTTCGATCAGATTTTTTCGGTCGATGCCGTGCGGCGGTTCAAACCGGCACCGGAGCCCTACCGTATGGTTCAGGAAGCACTGGGCCTGCCGCCCCATGGATTGCGTTTGGTGGCCGCCCACGACTGGGATATTGCCGGAGCCATGGCCGTCGGCTGGGCCGGTGCGTTTGTTGCCCGCCCGGGCAAGGTAATGGGCACCCTGGCCTTTCGGCCTGATATCCAGGGCCACACCCTGGCCGATGTGACCGATCAGATCCTCGCCGCCGCCTCCCGCGAAGTCGTGGGCAAATAATAATCTGCCATGCGCTTTCTCAAGTTCTTCCTCGCCCTGCTGGGCGTTCTCTTGCTTTACCTCCTGTTCTGGCCTGTGCCCATCGATCCGGTGGCCTGGACGCCGCCCCCGCCCCCGGCACTGGACGGTCCATATGCCCAGAATGAACACCTGGCCGCCATCACACGGCTCGAAACCCGACCGGGCTTTGGACCAGAAGATGTAGCCGTTGATGCTCAGGGGCGGATCTACGGGGGGTTACAGAATGGGCACATTGTCCGGTTTGACCCTGAAGGCACCACACACGAACGGTTCGTCGATACCGCTGGGCGCCCGCTGGGCCTGGCCTTCGACAGCCTCGGGCATCTCATCGTCGCCGATTCTCACAAAGGGTTGCTCTCCATTTCCCCGGATGCTGAAATCACTGTCCTCACCACCGAAGCCGACGGGGTGCCATTCGGCTTTACGGACGATGTCGACATCGCCAAAGACGGCACCATTTATTTTTCGGATGCGTCCTACAAGTTCGGTCAGATTGATTACCGCGCCGATGCGCTGGAGCATCGGCCCAATGGTCGGTTGCTGGCCTACGATCCTGCTACGGGCACCACACGCACCTTGTTGAACGACCTCTATTTTGCCAACGGCATTGCGGTCAGCCCGGATCAATCTTTTGTGTTGGTCAATGAGACCTGGATGTACCGCGTACAGCGGTATTGGCTGACGGGGCCTAAAGCCGGTACAGCCGAGGTATTTATTGAAAACCTGCCGGGTTTCCCGGATGGCATTTCCACAGGAACCGGCGGCGTGTTCTGGTTGGCCCTGGCCTCACCCCGAAATCCGTTGATGGATCGATTGGCCCCTTTGCCTTGGTTACGTAAGGTGGTTTTTCGACTGCCACAGTTCTTGCAACCCGGCCCTGTGCACTATGCATTCGCGTTGGGGCTGGATACGGAGGGCCGTGTGGTGCACAACCTGCAAGACCCCAACGGGTCAGCGTTTTACATGGTCACGAGCGTAGAGGAGCACAGCGGGCGGCTCTACTTCGGAACCCTCGAAGGCGATGCCATCGGATACCTGCCGCGTCCTACGGATGGCGGGTGAATTTGTCGAAGGCAGGCCGCCGTTTTTCATTGTAGGCGTTGCGGCCCTCCTGGCCTTCCTCGGTCATGTAGAACAGCAGCGTAGCGTTTCCGGCAAGTTCCTGTAGGCCGGTTTGTCCGTCGCAATCGGCATTCATGGCCGATTTCAGGCAGCGGATGGCCAGCGGGGATTTGGTCAGGATTTCCCGGCACCAGTCCACGGTTTCGGCTTCGAGTTGTTCGTAGGGGACCACCTTGTTGACGAGGCCCATCTTCTCTGCATCTTCTGCAGAGTAGGGGCGGCACAGAAACCAGATTTCCCGCGCCTTCTTCTGGCCGACGATCCGGGCCAGGTAGCTGGAACCGAAGCCCCCGTCGAAGGAGCCGACCTTGGGGCCGGTTTGCATGAATTTGGCATTGTCTGCGGCAATGGTCAGGTCGCAGACCACATGCAGGACGTGTCCACCACCGACCGCCCACCCGGCCACCATCGCAATGACCGGTTTGGGGCAGGTCCGGATCTGACGCTGGAAGTCCAGTACATTCAGGCGCATCATGCCCTTGTTCTCGTGCTGGTCCGTGTACCCGGCATCGCCGCGGATGCTCTGGTCCCCGCCGGAGCAGAAGGCTTCCTTGCCCTCGCCGGTCAGGATGATGACGCCGACTTCGGGGTCAAACCGGGCATTGTGGAGGGCATCTTGCATTTCATCCACCGTCACAGGGCGAAAAGCATTGCGTTTGTGGGGTCGGTTGATGGTGATCTTGGCGATGCCTTCGGCCTTGTGGTATTTGATGTCGGTATAGGTCTTGGCTTCTTTCCAGTCGATGGTGGGCATGTGGGTGTCAGTAGGGATAACGGGCGGTGCTCACGGGGCATCGCCGGGATTGATAAGAAACGGTTGGAGCAGGTCTATGTACGCGTTCATACACTCCAGGTGAATGTTGTGCCCAGCATGGGGCACTTGAACAAACTGGCCCTGCGGATGCACGGCCGTCATGGCCTCGCCGATGGCGGCAAACTTGGGGTCCAGCGCGCCGGCCAATGCCAGCCACGGGATGTTCAATTCATGAAGTCGTTCCCACAAAGAAGGTTGGGTGCCGGTTCCCATCTGTCGAAGCGATTGTGCCAACTCCGCCGGTTGATTCCTACGCCGATGCATCAACATCCGGTCCAGTGCTTCAGGATGATGCTGTAGTGAACCAAAGAGGGGCAAGCGGTACCACTGTGCCAGGAAGTCCTCGAATGGCTCGGCTTCAAGCCGGGCTGCCAGGGCCTCATCCCGGCCGCGGCGGACTTTGCGTTCAGCTGATGTGCGTAAACCGGGCGAAGCCGATTCCAACACCAGCTTTGTGCAATGTTTCGGGTAGTGGAGCGCGAAGTACAATGCCAATCGTCCCCCCATCGAATAACCCACAACGGGGCAGGCCTCAATGCCCCGGTCGGCCAGGGTGTCACGTAGGAGCGCAGCTGCTCCGGCCATGGTGTAATGCGCTGGGGTGGGCAGCCCAACCGAGCGGCCATGCCCAGGCAAATCCGGTGCAAGGACGCAGCATCCTTCACCCAACGCTTGTGCCGTGGCCTCCCAATCACGCCCGCTGCCCATGAAGCCGTGCAGGAACAACACGGGTCGGCCCGTTGCTGGGCCGGTGGTATAGATATGTAAAGCCACTATGCCGATCAGGAATGGGTATGACGCCGCTCAACGTCGTCATAGATAGGCCTCCCGCACGGCTTCTACAAACGGAAATCGATGGTTTTCATCACCATGACCTTGACCGGGGTGTTGTCTATAAGGCCGGGTTGAAACTTTAGGCCCTGAATCACACGAAGGGCTTCCTTATCGAGGGCATCCATAAGGGGTTTAACCACGATGGGATTTCGTACGTTACCATTCTCGTCCACCACGAACCGCACCCGAACGGTACCCTGGATGCGTGCACGGCGGGCAATTGAGGGGTAACGTATTCGGTTTGCAATGGCGGCATCTCCTCCGGCGAGACGCGGCATTTGATCGGGTTGGGTGTAAATCTCCGAAAGATCTAGTGATGGGGTTTCCGGTTGTGTTTGAGGCTGAGGGGCTGGTGTTTCGGTTTGCGGGGTGGTCTGGGTTTCACCTGAGGAGGCTGCAGATGCCGGTGGCGTATCCAATGGTTCAGGCGTTGTTGTCTCTGGTTCCGTAACGGGTGGGTCCGGGCTCGTAGCTTCCGGCTCAAGAGGAGGTGCAGCTTCCTCGGCTGTTGGAGCAGGGGCAAGGTCTGTTTGCTCATCCTCTTGTGTTGGAACCGCTTGTTCGGGTACCGACTGGAGATCGACATTTGAGGGGTTATCTTCAGGCGTGGAGGCCGCAGGTGATTCCGTTTCCTGGACAGGGGGCACAGCCGTTTCGGTTAAAGGTTGTGCTTCAGGCTGCACTTCAGGCTGTACTTCCTCTATGTCTGGAGCGGTGGCTTGTGGCAGCACCGCAGCCGCAGGCGGATTATCGGTATTGGTAGTCGTTTGGGGTTGTGTGCGTATATCTGCTTGGGCAGGCGCGGCAGGGGAAGCTGGCGTGGTGTCCGAAAAAAGACGCCCGAGGAAAAATCCGAGTGCCGTTAACACCAAGGCCAGCAGTGGCAAGAGGAGCCACAGGGCAGGCCGTCGGTTGCGCTTGGGCTCAGGAGGGGGAGTTGCCGGAGGTCGCATTGTCGGAGTTACCTGGCGTTGGGATGATGGTGTAACCACCAGAACGGCATCGACATCGGGTTTGACTGAGGATTCAGTGGCAACCGCTATGGGTTGGGGTATGGGCGCTGATGCTTCCTGTTTGCGGTGTTGTTCCTGTTCATTGAAGGCCGCTTGTTTTTCGGTGCTAACCTCGGTCCAGATGGAACCATCGCCTTCGGGTGCAGCCCTCTGCGCCCGGACGTGCTCAGGTGCTATGATGTCTATGACGGGAGGTTCGGAAGTGAGGGAATCCGGTTTATCTGTAACCACTTCCACGGGGGTCTCTTCCACAGGGGCCTCTTCCAATAGATCAAGGCCCTCCAGGGCATGGCGCATTTCATCGGCATCCTGGTAGCGCTGGTCCGGATTCCGGGAAATGGCTTTCATGATGATGTGCTTGAGCGCTCCCGGTAGCTCAATATCGCGTTGGCTAATGGAGACGGCAGACCCTGAGCGGATCGCCTTGCGCAAGGCATCGGGTCGGTTTTGAGAAGTAAAAGGGAGATGGCCGGTGAGCATTTCGTAACACACAATACCGACCGTATAGATATCGGTTCGGGCATCCACTTGCGGGGTATCTTTGAGGTACTCCGGTGCCATGTAGCATAGGGGGGAATGCTCAACGTCTTGGTAGATCATCAAGTCGGCAGAAGGGCGTTTTACCAGGCCATAGTCCTGGATCAGCAAGATGGGGTGGCCCTCTTCGTCTTCCTCCAGGATCAGGTCTGCCGTCATGAGTTCAGGATGGTGCACACCCTGTTCTTGGGCATACGCTGTGGCTTCCAGCAGTTGGGTCATGAGTGGAACGGCTTCCCGCCAGGGAAGAGGCCCCTGCGCTTCCAGGTAGGTTTGCATCCCAATGCCTTCAACGGAGGCTGCAATAAGCGACGGGATGGAGAAGTCGTCTCGAAACGTGTAGAAGGGAAGAATGTGGGGGTGTTGCAGGTCACGGAGGACGGCTGCTTTTTGTTTGAGTGTTGCTAGGAAATCGGAATCTGTATACCGGACTTCGCGCAGGGCCTTGAGGCAGACCTGGATGCCGAGGTTCGTGTCTTTGGCGCGGTACAGGGTACCCAGGTCGTCCATTTGAACAAATTCCCGGATCCGGTAGCGCTTAAACTTTTTGCCGACGTAGCGATGTGGTAGCTGTTCCGGCGTCAGGGTCCCAAAGCTTGGGGTGGCTGATTGTTGTTCCAGGTGTTTGGGTGCTTGATACCGGTCCAAGGCCTTGGTTACCTGTTTGCGAAGTTGTTCATCATCTGGGCAGGCATCCAGGAGAAAATCAGCACGATTGGCTTGATCTGTGTGCCGCGCCTCATCGAAAAGCCGATGCAACTGGCGCAAACGTTCATGCTGCGTATAATTCATAATCTACCTCATACGTTAGCGGAGCAGTCTCAGAACATCAAGCGTGTTACAGCTTTGCCCGGAGATGCATGGCCTAAAGTTTCATCACGATGCGCCCATAGTAAAAACCGCCGTTCATGCCATACTGCGTTACGCGGCGGCTATAGGGGAAACGGCCATTGCTCAGGTTGACTGCTTTTTGGTGCTGGTCCGGGAAGGTGTTGAACAGATTATCGGCGCCGACGACGAGGTCAATGCCATCGGCAATCTCGTACCCGATGTTTAAATCAAGCAGGATTTTTGTGCCGAAGGTCTCATCGTTGTCCGGATTGGTTGGTTTATAGGAAATGGACCCATAGTAATTGGTCCGGACGGCCACATTGAACGGGCCGCGAAGGATGCGTAGGGCAAGGTAGCCCTTTTGACGAGGCAGGGCGTCTTCCAATCGGTTACGTTCTTCCCGGTTGAAGAGGGTCGTCCGGACGGCTTCGAGGTCGCCACCCGCGAATCGGTCAGCCACCGATTGGGGGATGTTGATGTTTTTGACTTCCGTTTTGGTAAAGTTGACGGCACCGGTGAGGCTAAGCCGCGCATCGCCAAAGCGGCGTTCATAGGCCGTCACAATGTCAAGACCCTGCGTTTGGGTATCGACGGCATTGGCAAAAAACTGTGCCGCACTGGCGCCGGTGCGCTGAAACGGAGCAAGGATTTGTGCAACCTGGGCACCAATGCGGGCATCGCTGGTGGTAAAGCGGCTGGTCAACACAATCCGGTCATCGATCTCAATGCGGTAAACGTCGGCAGTGACAGACAGGTTGGGGCGTAGCCGTGCCGTCACGCCTCCACTCAGGTTGAGAGAGGTTTCTTCGGACAATCTGGGGATGCCAAAAGCACGGGTAATCGGGTCACTGTTGCGGGCTGTCAGGACCTGGCTCGGAATCAGTTCGCCGGAATCAGGGTCAATCAGGAACTGGGTGCTGACGTTGTTAAACCAGAGCTGATGCAGGGAGGGGGCCCGGAAACCGGTATTGATGGCCCCACGCAGGGCATAACCGGGGGTGAATTCATACCGGCCGGAGAGTTTGCCATTCAAGGTTTGGCCGAAATCGCTATAGCTTTCAAACCGTCCGGCAGCAGTCAGGAACAGGCGCGGATTGGCTTCGAGTTCCATTTCCGCATATGTACTGATGCTGTAGCGGTGGCGGCCCACTTCATTCAGTGGCTGAAAGCCCGGAAACACCTGGGCACCTGCCGCTTTGGGGCCACCCGCGGCGGTGGTGTCGAAACTCACGCCGGGGATGGTGCCGCCATCGCCAAGAGAATACGATTCAAACTGACCTGCCTCGATCTGGTAGTCTTCCAGGCGAAATTCGCTGCCGAGTGCCAGTGTGAGGGCATCAAAGCGCCCGCCCGTGTCGAGGTCTCGCAGGATGTCCAGGTTGCCTGTGGTTTGATTGAAACCGAGTGAACCCGCATCAAACGACGTCGGGCTGGATACCCCAAGTGAGGCGTTGATGGTGTTTTCGATGTTGTACAGGAATCCATTGCCCCCATGGGTGGCGCTTAGGTCCACAATCCACCCGTTCCGAATGCCTTTAAGACCTGCCGTGATGGCTTGATCCTGGACGCGGGTGTGGATTTCAGGCAGAAAGCCGTTGGGGTAGACCTCCAGGTTGACGCGGGCTTCGCTGTTGGGCAGCCGGAAAAAGCCGGTCGCTTCGCCGGTCCGGTGGGTGAGGCCGCCGAAGGCATAAAATTCAGCCGTTTCATTCAGCGGGACGGCACTGTTGAAGAACACAGACCCAAGGGTGGCCTCCCCCTGTCCGGTTTTCATAGTGAAGTCTTCTCGGGTCAGCTGTCGGCGGCCCAGTTCGGCATCTGTGGCGGATGTGCCGGTAATGCCGGGGAAAATGTCTCCCGTCCAGGGCTCTGAACGATCCGTACGCTTGCGGTCGACCAACGTACCCGTCACGTTAAAGAAACCATATTCGCCGATTCGAAAGCCATAGTTGGTCGAAGCCTGAATCATTTCGCCATCTCCCGCGCCTGTCACACCCGTGCCCACGTTGATTTCCAGGTCACTGATTTGCCGCTTCAACACCACATTGACTACCCCGGCTATCGCGTCGGAACCATATTGGGCAGAGGCCCCATCGCGAAGGACTTCCACGTTTTCAACGGCTGAGGTGGGCAAGGCATTTAGATCCACGCCCACGGTGCCGCGCCCGAAGGTCCCGTTGACATGGACGAGTGCACTTGAATGCCGCCGTTTGCCGTTGATGAGCACCAGCACCTGGTCCGGCCCGAGACCACGCAAACTGATCGGGTTTACATGGTCGCTGCCGTCGGCTATGGTTTGATGGGATGCGTTAAATGAGGGGGCCAGTTCGCGCAAGGCCTGGTTGAGTTCGGCAACCCCGTGTTCCTCCAGGCTCTCCGATGGAATTACGTCGATGGGGACCGGTGTCTCGATGGCCGTACGGGTAGCCCGAGAGCCTACCACCACCACCACATTGCCAAATTCGGCAATGCGTTCGAGCAGCACAAAATCTACCCGTACCGTCTGACCAGAGAGTACGGTTATAGACTCTTCAGCAACTTCATAGCCGGTAAACGTAGCCCGGATTTGATACGATCCGGGCGGTGCGCTAAAGGTATAGCTCCCGTCAAGGTCTGCCGTTGAACCCAAAACAGCGTCAACAAGCGCCACGTTGGCTCCGGGTAGAGGCAAACCATTTTCTGCTCGAACCATGCCCGTAATGGTCCCGGGCGTTTGAGCCTGAAGCAGACTGACTGAACCGACTTGAAAAAAAGCAAATAAAAGGTATAGGCGTTTACAGATTACTCCCATTCGTGATGTAGTGGATGATCTCCCTCACGTTGTCAATCAGATATGCCTACTACAGTGCGCCAGCGAGAACATAGGCATCGCATTCTGTCTCCGCCAAATGAAGTAATCCACAAGTTATCCACATTCGTAGGATTCTTTCAACACTGGATGCGCTAAAAAGCTTCGGATAAAGAACTTGATTGATATTAATAATCGAGTGTATTTAATGGTTAAAAATGAAGATGCGTCGTAAATTTCCAGATGTTGAGAGTATTGGGTCATCCGTTGTGAAAGCATGGGGTCTAAAAACCTTGCCTCTTGAGCCATTCGGGGGTGAGCTTGCTTGCCGTTCCTGCATCCGACCCGGCCTGGGTGAGCCAACCCACCACATACTTGCCGATCAAGTCAAATTCCAGATTGACCTTCCGGCCAGTTTTCCAGGCGGGCACGATGGTCTTTTGAAAGGTGTGGGGGATGATGGAGACGGTCAGTTCATGTTCGTCCAGCCGGGCCACCGTCAGGCTGATGCCGTCTACCGTGACTGAACCCACCGGAATAAGGTAGGGCCTGAATCGTTCGGGAAAACGAATGCGGTAGAGCCAACTGGTTTGCAGCACTTCAGCAGCTGTGATGAGGCCGACGTCGTCCACGTGTCCTTGTACCAGATGGCCGTCCAGCCGCCCATCTGTGCGCATGGCCCGCTCCAGGTTCACCGCCTCGCCGATGCTGAACGCGCCCATGGTGGTCTTTTTGAGGGTTTCCTCGACGGCTTCTACATCGAAGGTGTCGGCGGTTTTGGACACGACGGTCTGGCACGCGCCGTTGACGGATACGCTCTGGTCGGATTCCAACGCAGGGGTCATCTTGGCCTGGATCGTGAACCGCTTGCCACCGCCCAGGTCACGGACCTGGACGATCCGCCCGACTTCTTCGATAATCCCGGTAAACATGGTGTTTGTAGGTGGTTGGTTGTAGGTTGTACATTGCCTTGCGATAAACCCGCTGCCTGTTTAAAAGTTTAACTGTGCCTACTGCCTTTATCCGGCCTTACCGTGCCTCAGACACATCCGCTGTCTTAGATCTGATCAATCGGGTCCAGCCGCATCTGCCCTGGACCCCGGCCTATTTCCGGTGGCAATATGAGGCCAACCCTGCCGGGGAAGCCCGTCGTTGGGTGGTCGAGGTCGATGGGGTGCCAGTGGCCCTGTATGCTGCAGTGCCGCACCGGTTTTACACCGGGCAAGGCAAAACCCTGGCATGGCGCGTGCAGGACATCATGACGGACCCGGCCCATCGCGGCCAGGGTTGGATGCACCGCCTCACGGCCCATGGCACAGCGGCCATTGCTGCCGCCGGACACATGAGTTATGCCTTCCCCCGGGAAGCGCGTGCTACGTTGAGGTGCTTTTTGAAACACAACTGGGTGCAAGCCTGCCGTATACCCTTCCGGCTGACGGTAGATCTGATCACACCGCTGGCGCCAGAACAGGACGTGCAATCCATATCCCGGTTCGGTCCTTCCGCCGATGCCTTGTGGAAACGGTGCCGCCCGGCCCTGACGCATGCTTTCGTGCGCGATGCCGATTACCTGAACTGGCGGTTCCACGATCGGCCCGGTGCCGAATACGCTGCCTTCGGGGTCCAGCACGCCGATACGCTGCGGGGATGGATCATGATGAAAGCGTACCAAGCTGAGGACGGCCGCCGGTCGGCACACTTTTGCGATATGCTGGTTGAGCCCAATGCCTCGGATGTCATGCAAGCGTTACTCGCACAGGCCTTCCTGTATGCCCAGGCACAAGGGGCCTCGCTGCTATCCGGCTGGTACCCTGTTTATCACCCCTATGCCCCGCATTTCGATGCCGCTGGCCTGATGCCGGATCTGGATTTTCCCCAATGGCTCGTTGCCCACGCCCCGGCCTTGCCTGTATCGTCTATCACCGATCCTCAAACTTGGTACCTGACGGTTTGTGATAACGATGTATATTGATGGGTGTATAATGGTCAATTGTCGATTGTCAATGCGAATCAAGAGTAGAAAGCGAGCATGAACATGGCCGCAGCGAGCCGACCATAGACATGAACCATCAAGCCTTTGGTCGAACGCACTTTTGAGGCTACTTCAATGCCCGTTTTCTCATTGATCCAGTTGAATAAACTTTCTATCGGCTGTCGCACCCGACTCACTGCCGTTGATTCGAGTTTCTGATCAAAATGCAAACGTTTCTGCCCCTTCTTTCGCTTGACGGGGGTATATAGCGTAACATTCTGTTCTTTCTTAAGTTGCTCTTTGAGCTTGTCGTCACTGTAGATCTTGTCAGCGAAGAGTTCGCAGTCTTGCAAATACCCAAACAAGGGCCGAGCAAAACTCAAGTCATTCTCTGAAGCTGCTGAAATATGCAGCACCTCTGGTAAGGGAATCGACTTGTTTTTCCGAGTGGCCAAGGCATGCACTTTGACACCATGATAATAGGTCTTCTTCGAGCTACAATAGCCCTTGTTGGCCACTTCACGGGCCACACGGGCACTACCGCTTCGACTGTTGTTTGCCAGCATCACCGGCATCGAATCCAAGATCTTGACCGATTCGACTAAGTGCTTACGCCCAGCTTGCCGGAGCATGGGTTCAATCAAGGCGTGAAAAACAGACCCGAGTGTGTTAACACGGTTTGCAAAAGCCTGATAACTCGGCAAGGCCGGAAACCAATCGAGTAGATGGTCCCGAGCGTAATCATGTATGGTTTTTATTTCTCTATGTTTACGCATAATGCCGAACAAGTAAAGCGTGATCGCTTCTTGGTCGCTGAACGCAGGCTTGTTGTTATTACTGAATCTCTGGGCGTGCACCCAAAGGCCGTCTTCAAGTTGATCAGAGACGAACAAAAACAGGTCAATAAGCTTATATTGCCAATCCATAGAGCGTCGATTTGGTGTTTTGAGTGAGGGTTTGAAGATTCACTCTTAACATCTCGGCGCTCTATCGGGTTCTCAACCCTTGATTCGCATTGTCAATTGTCGATTGTCAATGAGCGCCTTTTCATTGACCATTGACTATTAACCATTGACCATTGACAATTCTTTCACTCTTTCTGAGTGATTTATGAACGTTTTAATCGTAGCGGCCCACCCGGACGACGAGGTCCTTGGCTGCGGCGGGACCATCGCCCGGCTTTCGGAGGCCGGTCATGCCGTGTACATTGCCATCCTGGGCGAGGGGATTACCTCTCGGTATGCCGACCGGGCAGAAGCCCGGCAAGAAGAACTTTATGCGTTGCACACGAATTGCCGCCGCGCTGCCGAACTGCTGGGGGCCGCCGATCTGTTTATACATGATTTGCCCGATAACCGGTTTGATACGGTACCGCTGCTGGAGATCGTCAAGTGTATCGAAACCCTGGTCGACCGACTCCAGCCGGAGGTGGTTTATACCCAGCACGGGGGCGATCTCAACATTGATCATGCTGCTACCTTCCGTGCCACGCTCACGGCCACTCGGACGCTGGCCGGGTGCCCCGTTCAGCGGTTGTATGCCTATGAGGTGCCGTCGTCTACGGAGGTGGCCTTCGCACAATTCGCACCGGCTTTTCAGCCAAACGTTTTTGTGGATATTGAGGCCACACTGGAACGCAAGATTCAGGCAATGGAGGTGTACGAGAGCGAACGCCGGGTCTATCCGCATCCCCGTTCCTCGGAAGCCTTGCGGGCCATCGCCCGAAAATGGGGAAGCACCGCCGGATTTGCCGCTGCTGAGGCCTTCCAACTCATCCGGGAAATTCAACCGCACCCCTAAATAATGGCGCGGCGTCATTCGAATGGCGCGGCACCCATCCGGCCTCAACGATGTCGGTACGCATAAACCCCCATCCCGACGAGGGTGCCCAAAATGTCGGCGAGGGCATCGTATACGTCCGGGGTGCGTTCCCACGGCAATAGGCCCTGGTATAATTCCGTGCCGATGGCATACGCGATGCCGCCCAACAGCACCCACAGGTACTTGTGCGGGTGGGACGTTGCCCGAAGCCACAGGTAGCCAAACCCGGCAAAAATGAGTACATGCCCGACCTTGTCAAACGACGGTCCCTCGAACGGGATGTCTACACCCGGTACGGTACACAGCGCAAGGATCAGCAGGGTCCAGCCGATGGCCTGTACTTTAGGGCTCATAAAGGTTTGCTTCCAAAACGGTGGTGAAGAACGGTGGGCAGAAGGTAGGTCATATCGGTAGCCAACATGGTTCGGGGATCGTGGTCGGCCACATAGGCATCCGCCACAACTCCACCGATATGAAGTGCAGCCACAGCGGCCTGTTCGGGCGAGAGGCCCTGGGCCAGTAACCCGGCACACATCCCGGCCAACACATCCCCGGCTCCAGCCGTGGCCAGTGCCGGATTTCCCGTGTCGTTGACGTACACCCGGCCGTCTGGGCACCCCACCACGCTCGGCATGCCTTTGAGGATAAGGACACAGCGCCACCGTTGGGCGTACGTGGCAGCCATCGTCACACGGTCGGCCAGGTCCAGCTCGCCATCGTCCACGAGCCGTTTAAATTCGCCCCGGTGCGGCGTGAGGATCCACCGGCAGGTGTCCTGATTTTCCAGCAGATGGGTGTGACCAGCCAGGGCGTAGAGGCCATCGGCATCCAGCACGCCGGGCAGATGGGTCTGGGTGAACAGTGTACGCATGAGGGCCTGGGTCTCAGGAGATCGGCCCACCCCGCAACCGACCAGTAACGCTTGGGCCTTTTGCAAGGGCGCTTCCAGTGCACTGAACGCTTCGGGATGAAGGGTGCCTGCATCGGTTTCCGGCAGGGTATGGGTGGCAACATCCACCAAATGGGCAGTCAAGGCCGGTTGTACCGAGCGCGGGGCTGCACAGATTACATACCCGGCCCCGATGCGTGCCGCCGATTGGCACGCCATCACCGCCGCACCGGTGTAGCCGCGTGACCCGACCACCGCCAGGGTCAATCCCACGCTGTATTTGTGGGCTTCCGCATCCCGGACGGGTAACCAGGACCGAATGAGGTCGTCATGGGCACGTAACGCACAGCCCGGCAATCGAACGGCTTCATCCAGTAAAAAAGCTGGGATGCCGATTTCAACAGGGTAGACGGCCCCGGCATGGGCGCGGCCTTCATTGATATACAGTCCGACCTTGGCAGCCGCCATCGTAACGGTGCAATCGGCCTGAACGGCGGTGCCATGCACACCACCCGTATCGCTGTCGATGCCCGTCGGGACGTCCAGCGCGACGACTGGGGCAGACTGGGTATTTACCCAATCCACCAACGCGTCAATCGGGGCGCGGAGGGTACGGGTGAGGCCGGTGCCGAGCAGGGCATCCACGAGCAGGTCCGCTACCGGGCCTTCGGTCAGTTGGTCAAGGGATTTGAAGGGTTCGATATGGAGCCGGTTTTCGGTATCAGCTTCGGCCAATTGGGTGAGCAGGTGCAGGTTACGGGCAGTATCCGGAGTGGTGTTGGTTTTGGAGGTCAGCGATACCACGCGGACGTATGCGCCCAGGCCGTACAGGACGCGGGCCACCACTAGGCCGTCGCCGCCGTTGTTGCCTTTGCCGCACAGGATCAGGATGTGTTGGTTCGTCCAGGGGCCGTAGCGGGCCGTCATGACGCGCACGGTTTCCCGACCGGCGGTTTCCATCAGGGTAAAACCAGGGATACCGAACGCTTCGATGGTGCGATGGTCAGCCTGCTGCATGGCGTGGGCTGTCAGAAGGGGATAGGGGCGAGGCATCAGCGCGACAAGGTTTTCCAGTTAGGGACCGCAATGCCGTCCTGCACTTTCCAGAACACGAGGTCTACGTCCTTCAGCATTTTGGTAATGTAGGCAATTTGCCCGACGTGGTATCCAAAGTGTTCCACCACATGATAGATGGCCTGCAGCACGCTCACGTCATTACCCTGGATACGCCGCATCTCGTGCAGCGTATTTACGTCCAGGTTGACCAGTACGGCATCCACATCATAGAGGGCCGTTTCCAGGCGACGCAGAAGTTCGGTGCGAGGGACATCGCCTTGTGTACTGAATTCGAGCGGTCGTTCACGCACATCCTCGGCCCCGCCAACGCCGTGTACCATCCATTGCCGGATGTTGCCCGCCAGATGCAGCAGCAAATTGCCGATACTGTTGGAGGAGGTATTCGGCCGCCACCACAATTCCTCGTCCGTCAGTTGGTCAACACAACGCAGGATTTTGGGGTGGTACGTATCCAGCAGATACGTGCGGGATTGGGCGATAAAGACTTGGGGCATTTCCAAAGATCTGAGATCGATTTATGCGCTTCAAAAAAGCACAAGGCGGGGCCGGCCTTGTGCCGGCCCTTCGACATAAAAAGGGTTTCGTCGATCTGGAATGTTTCGAAAGTAAATCCCGAGGTTGGTCTGGGCCGACGACCTGTTCATTCGAGCAATCGGCTCAAGATACAAAGCCTGCCGCAATGTTGAGGGGCGACCACGAGGGTCGCCCGGCCGGGGAAGTTTCGAATGGTAAATCCCGAGTTCGATCTGGAATGTTTCGAAAGTAAATCCCGAGGTCGGTCTGGGCCGACGACCTGTTCATTCGAGCAATCGGCTCAAGATACAAAGCTTGCCGCAATGTTGAGGGGCGACCACGAGGGTCGCCCGGCCGGGGAAGTTTCGAATGGTAAATCCCGAGTTCGATCTGGAATGTTTCGAAAGTAAATCCCGAGGTCGGTCTGGGCCGACGACCTGTTCATTCGAGCAATCGGCTCAAGATACAAAGCTTGCCGCAATGTTGAGGGGCGACCACGAGGGTCGCCCGGCCGACTACTGACTGGCCAGGCGTTTGGCATTGTCCGTCGTGCGGAGGGCACGGATGATGGGGTCCAGATCTCCGTTGATGACGGATTGCAAGGCGTAGTTTTTGAGGTCGCCTTCGAGGCGGTGATCCGTCACGCGGCCCTGCGGCCAGTTGTAGGTGCGGATTTTGGCCGAACGGTCGCCGGAGCCGACCATGCTGCGCCGGGCCTCACTACGCTCGGCATCCCGCTTGGCTTTTTCCATATCGAAGAGCCGGGCGCGGAGGACGCGCATGGCCTTGTCCTTGTTCTTGTGCTGACTTTTTTCGTCCTGGCAGGTCACAACCAGCCCCGTCGGCTTGTGGGTAATGCGCACGGCTGAGTCGGTGGTGTTGACGGATTGCCCGCCGGGGCCGCTGGACCGGTAAACATCAATTTCGAGGTCTTCTTGGGCAATCTGTACATCGATGTCTTGGGCTTCGGGGAGCACCGCTACGGTGGCTGCCGATGTGTGGATGCGGCCACTGGATTCAGTAGCGGGTACGCGCTGTACGCGGTGTACCCCGCTTTCATATTTCATGTGGCCAAAGGCATCTTCGCCTTGCAGGCTGAAGGTAATCTCTTTAAATCCACCCTGTGTGCCCGGTGAGGTGTTCATCACTTCCATGCGCCATCCGGCCGATTCGGCGAAACGGCTGTAGAGTCGGTACAGGTCTCCGGCGAACAGGCTGGCTTCATCCCCGCCGGTGCCCGCACGGATTTCAATGATGGCGTTCCTGGAATCCTCGGGGTCTTTGGGGAGCAGCAGGTATTCCAGTTCTTCTTCCAGGGTGGGCTGTTGTGCTTCTAGGGTATCCAGTTCGCGTTGGGCCATTTCGGTCAACTCAGAGTCGTTTTCCAGAGTCAACAGTTCCCGTAAATCGGCTTGTTCCTGTAGGACGGATTCGTAGTGGCCGATGGCCTTGACGATGGGGCGGAGCTGGGCATGGGTGCGGCCCAGTTCAGCCATTTGTTTGGGGTCCGTGGCGATTTCCGGCTGCGCCATACGTGCCATGACGGCCGCAAGGCGCTCCTTAATGTCTTCCAGTACCGAAGGGTCAATCATAATTACGTTCTACGTGCGGCGTTCTAGGTTCTACGTTATGCAATGAGAAACGTAGAACCTAGAACGTAGAACATTTCTGATCGGTTTCGGTTGGTGCGGCGGTTACTCCACCGTGACGCTTTTGGCTAAGTTACGGGGTTGGTCCACGTTGCAGCCTCGGAGGACGGCGATGTGGTACGAGAGCAGTTGTAACGGAACCACGGTCAGCAGGGGCATCAGGAAGTGTACCGTGCTGGGAACCCGGATCACGTATTCGCAGAGTTCATCCAGATGCGGGTCATCAGCATCGGTGATGGCGATCACCAAACCTTGCCGGGCCACGACCTCTTCGATGTTGGACACCACCTTTTCATAGGTGGCATCCTGGGTGGCGATGAATACCACCGGCATGAAGCGGTCGATGAGGGCGATGGGGCCGTGTTTCATCTCGGCAGCCGGGTAGCCTTCGGCGTGGATGTAGGAGATTTCCTTGAGCTTGAGGGCCCCTTCGAGGGCAACCGGGAAGTTGTAGCCCCGGCCCAGGTACAGGAAGTTCGAGGCAAACCGATGCGTCCGGGCCAACTCGGCAATTTCATCGTTGGTTTTGAGGACGGTGGCAATTTTCTCCGGGATTGCGGCCAACTCGTGCAGGTAGCCCGACAATTCGGCGTTGGACAACGTGCCGCGCTTCTGGGCCAGCCGCAGGGCAATCATTGCCATCACGGTAACCTGGGCGGTAAAAGCCTTCGTCGAGGCCACGCCGATTTCGGGGCCGGCGTGCAGGTACACCCCGGCATTGGTTTCGCGGGCGATGGTTGAACCGACGACGTTACACACGCCGAGCACCAGGACGCCCTGCCGTTGGGCTTCACGGACGGCGGCCAGTGTATCAGCCGTTTCCCCACTTTGGGAGATGACGATCACCACGTCGTCCTTGTACAGAATCGGATTGCGGTACCGGAATTCGCTGGCGTACTCCACTTCCACCGGGATGCGGGTCATTTCCTCGATCAGGTACTCTCCGACGAGGCCGGCGTGCCAGGATGTGCCACAGGCACAGATGATGATGCGGCGGGCATCTTTCACCTGGTCAATCACGTCGATCAGGCCGCCGAGTTTGATGTGGGTGTCTTCGGCCCGGATACGCCCGCGCATGCAGTTGTACAAGGCTTCAGGTTGCTCAATGATTTCCTTGAGCATGAAATGGTCGAAGCCGCTTTTTTCGATCTGGCCGAGGTCCCACTCCAATTGGTGGACCTCCTTGGTCAGCACTACGTTTTCGATGGTGCGGACTTCAAATTCGTTTCGGTTCACGACCACCATTTCGCCATCGTTCAGGTAGACGACGCGCTTGGTGTGTTCCACGATGGCAGCGGCATCCGAGGCGATGAAAAACTCATCGTCGCCTACGCCAAGGATGAGCGGGCTGCCTTTGCGGGCGGCAATCAATAGGTCCGGATCGTCTGCCGAGACCATCGCAATGCCGTATGTACCGACTACCTGGGTGAGGGCTTGCCGAAAGGCTTCGTCCAGCGGGAGACCGGTTTCCTTGCGAACGTCATCGACGAGGTGGACCAGCACTTCCGTGTCCGTCTGGCTTCGGAAGGCATACCCTTTGCGCTTGAGTTGTTCGCGCAGGGTGGCATAGTTCTCAATGATGCCGTTATGGACAAGGGCAAACGTCTCTTCCGTCGAAAGGTGGGGGTGGGCATTTTCATCACTCGGAAAGCCGTGGGTGGCCCAGCGGGTATGTCCAATGCCCAGGGTGCCGGGGTGGACTTTCTCCCGAAGGGTGTCCGCCAGTGCGGCCACTTTACCTTTCTTCTTCCAACAGTCCAAGCTGCCGTTTACGATGGCGATACCGGCCGAGTCGTAGCCTCGGTATTCCAGCCGTTTAAGGCCGTTGAGAATAATGTCATTTGCCTCGCGGCTTCCGATGTATCCTACAATTCCACACATGATCAGGGTTGGTTGGGTTGACGAAGCGGTTCGGTCAAGCCGATACGATGTCCTATGCTTCTCCAGTCGGATTGGGAGAGGATAAATTAACAGTCGCGCCACCGGGGAAAGGCTGTCCTATGTACACCCTGCGGTGTACCAAACTCCCTGATGAACAGTGAAGAGTACATATGGCCTCCATGCCAATAAGTGCCGCAAAATAGGACTTGAGCATCATACGGTCAACGGGTAACGGGTATTGGGGCGTCAAAACACGCCTTATCGGTAGCGTTCCAGTGTGAACTTTTCGCCCAAATAGCGCTTGCGTACCTCGGGGTCGTTCGCCAGGAACTCTGCGGTGCCTTGTGTAAAAATACGGCCTTCATAAAGCAAGTAGGCCCGGTCTGTAATGGCGAGCGTTTCATGCACGTTGTGGTCGGTCACCAGCACGCCGATGCCTCGTTTTTTGAGGTCGGCCACAATATGTTGAATGTCTTCCACCGCAATCGGGTCAATACCGGCGAAGGGTTCATCCAGCAGGATAAACTTGGGGTCCATCGCCAGGACCCGTGCAATTTCACAACGGCGACGTTCACCGCCCGAAAGCATGTAGCCTTTCGATTTTCGTACACTGTCCAGACCAAACTCGTCAATCAACCGGTCCACACGGGCTTGCCGTTTCTGTTTGGAGATTGGCTGAAATTCCAGGACGGCATGGATGTTGTCTTCCACACTCAGTTGCCTGAATATGGAGGCTTCCTGGGCCAGGTACCCGATGCCTTTTCGCGCACGCCGGTACATGGGCAGCCGGGTGATGTCTTCATCCCCCAGCCAAATCCGACCGGCTTCGGGCCTGACCATCCCCACAATCATATAAAAGGTCGTGGTTTTACCGGCCCCATTTGGACCAAGCAGTCCCACAATCTCACCCTGCGTCAGGGCCAGCGCTACATCATCGACGACGGTACGGCGCTTGTAGCGTTTGACCAGTCCTTCAACACGCAGGGATAGTGGCGATTCCGTCATAAACACGTGGCGGTTGGATGTATAGGGGCTGAAACCCTCGCTTTGTAACGCTATACGCTTTTCGTGGATAAATGAGTCCACAAAACCCCGCCAGTAGGCTATTTTCCCTTGAAGCCTCTGTCGATAACGCGTAAAAACAGTGGGAAACGTGTCATGGGATGTTTGTACGCAGTGCTTTCTTTGAATAGGGTGCCGGGAAAGTATTACATCCTAGCAGCAAAGGTCACTACTTCTCCCGGTGGCCAAGCAAAGCGGTGCGCGTGGGTTTTTGCTCCGGCATCCACCGGTATCCAGAGAGTTGAAGCAGTTCGGGAATGTTTTCTTTTTCATAATACAGGCCCTCAATGCCGGTGAGGCCCTTCAGGGTCTCAAGGGTGTCGCTGGCAAACAACATTTGGATTTGATCGGCGGAGAGGCGGACGGCTCCGGCGAGGGTGCTGTCTTCTTCTTCGGCCCTGAAATAGAGGGCTTCGGCATTGGGGCCGACGAGCAGCGAGCGCAGGCTGTCGGCCTCGAATTGGCCGAGGAGGTTCCGGCCCTGGATTTGTTGTACGCGGGCCAGGGTGCTGTCCCATTGGGCCAGGAAGGCATTGGCGCGTACCACCAGCGAGTCCAGGGCTTCTTGTTTGAGGACCATTCGAATGGTGTCTCCGCTGACCTGCGTCTGCGCAAACCAGAGGACAGGTTGGCGGTACAGCTCCAGCCAGGCTGGCTGGGCTTGGCCGGAATCGACTGGGGCGCGCTTGGTGTAGACCATCGAATCGGCGGTGGCGGCCAGTTCCGTCTGCCACACCCGCACGGAATCCAGCGCTGTGATGTGCGTCAGGGTATCGGTGCGCAAGGCTTCCAGCAACCGGGCGCGGACGAGCAGGGTATCGGTTCCCGTGCTGTCGGTACGGAGTTGGATCAGGAGCGGGTTACCCTTGATGCGGCTTCGGCCTTCGGTTTTGTTGTGTTGCACAAACGTTCCGTAGAGGAAGGTGCGCTCGATAGGGCTGGCCGTGTCTGGCTCGGCCTCGAACTGTTCAATTTCTACCGTGCCGTAAGCGTCCGTCAAATCTTCTGTGCGGCGGTGGACGATGGAGTCGGCGGCGAGGGTGAGGTCTTCCTGGGCCAGCCGGACGCTGTCGTAGAAGACGGCAATTTTTGAGTTGGTGTCATAGGTACCGAGCAGGCTGGTGAGGACGCTCGTAGAATCGCTCAGTTGTACGCCTTCGGTAAAGGTCGCCTGTTTGCGTCCCCGGTTGTAGGTGCCGCTGGGGGCACGGAGCACGGCTTCGCCGTCGGCGAGGCGTACCCGGCCGGTGGCGCGTCCGATTTTGGAGCGGCTGTTGTAGAGGATGCGGTCGGCCTCCAGGGTGTCCGGCGTGTCGATGATGCGCACGCGCCCGGTGAACAGGATTTCGTTCCGGTCCAGGTAATCGATGGCCTGTTGGGCTTCCAGTGTGGCGGCATCTTGCCGAAGCCGCACCCGTCCAATGAGTTTCTGTATCCGTTCCCCATTTAGGACCAATCCCGCCAATGAGTCTGCCTGTTCGATGATCACCACGCGGGTTTCGGTCGAGTCTGCCTGGCCGTATGCGGTGGCACAGCCGAAGACAAGCAGCAGCGTCAGGAAGATTTGTGATTTACTTCGTGAGTCGCCTTCGGCTCGTTTGTGATTGGGCATTGTTGATTATGCGAATCAAGGGTTGAGAACCCGATAGAGCGCCGAGATGTTAAGAGTGAATCTTCAAACCCTCACTCAAAACACCAAATCGACGCTCTATGGATTGGCAATATAAGCTTATTGACCTGTTTTTGTTCGTCTCTGATCAACTTGAAGACGGCCTTTGGGTGCACGCCCAGAGATTCAGTAATAACAACAAGCCTGCGTTCAGCGACCAAGAAGCGATCACGCTTTACTTGTTCGGCATTATGCGTAAACATAGAGAAATAAAAACCATACATGATTACGCTCGGGACCATCTACTCGATTGGTTTCCGGCCTTGCCGAGTTATCAGGCTTTTGCAAACCGTGTTAACACACTCGGGTCTGTTTTTCACGCCTTGATTGAACCCATGCTCCGGCAAGCTGGGCGTAAGCACTTAGTCGAATCGGTCAAGATCTTGGATTCGATGCCGGTGATGCTGGCAAACAACAGTCGAAGCGGTAGTGCCCGTGTGGCCCGTGAAGTGGCCAACAAGGGCTATTGTAGCTCGAAGAAGACCTATTATCATGGTGTCAAAGTGCATGCCTTGGCCACTCGGAAAAACAAGTCGATTCCCTTACCAGAGGTGCTGCATATTTCAGCAGCTTCAGAGAATGACTTGAGTTTTGCTCGGCCCTTGTTTGGGTATTTGCAAGACTGCGAACTCTTCGCTGACAAGATCTACAGTGACGACAAGCTCAAAGAGCAACTTAAGAAAGAACAGAATGTTACGCTATATACCCCCGTCAAGCGAAAGAAGGGGCAGAAACGTTTGTATTTTGATCAGAAACTCGAATCAACGGCAGTGAGTCGGGTGCGACAGCCGATAGAAAGTTTATTCAACTGGATCAATGAGAAAACGGGCATTGAAGTAGCCTCAAAAGTGCGTTCGACCAAAGGCTTGATGGTTCATGTCTATGGTCGGCTCGCTGCGGCCATGTTCATGCTCGCTTTCTACTCTTGATTCGCATTGATTGATGATTTGTGATTTATGGGAGCCAAATCACAAATTACCGATCACCAATCACAAATTAAAAACCTTCGTCGATCTGAACCCGGCCCGTTATCCGGGAGATGGTATAGGTTTCCAGGTCTTCGTCCGCAATGAGCCGGTAGCCCTGGAGTTGTTCGGTGGGGGTGGTGAGGCGTACAAAGCCGGGGGTACGGATCTTGCGTTCGTCTTCCTTCCATTGGAGAAATTCTGTGGTCAGCCGCCGGCCGGTACGGGTCTGGACCTGTACATCACCGCGGGCCTCAAAGCGGAGGTCCTGGTCGAAGTAATAGGCTTCCTGGGCACGCAGGCGGGCATGGGGGCGGCCCAGATCATCGTAGAATTGCACGTGCACCCGTCCTGAGTCGGCCACTGGTTTGAGGTGGGTATAAAGGCTGTCCCCTCGTTCATAGCGGGCCAGGTAATCGGCTTCGACGGACATGCGGAGCTGCCCATTTCCGCTGATCCGAAGGGCCACGTCCCAGCTTTCCTGGGCCAAGCCTTCATTCTGGGCCGTTTCCGGCACCACCGGCGGCTGCGCCCGGCGGGTACAGCCGGTGAGGAAGAGGAGGGATAGGCAGAAGATCAGCGTACAGGAGAACGTTGGTCGGATCAACCGCCTCCACGGGTGAGAAGAATGGTCAATGGTCAATGGTCGATGGTCAATGGTCAATGATGGCTCCCGTTGACAATTGACAATTGACCATTGACTATCGACAATTCCTAATGGCTCGTATTCCTGCTTGTGCACGGCCCTAATGACATAAATGAGACCCAGAGTGGGGAAAATACGATCTGTTTCGAGAAGATGGAGACGGCGTAGTGCCAAGGTCTGAGGAAGATACAGGGGAAACGGCCAGTTTTTTAGCGGTATTGCCGGAAACTGGCATGATATTAGTGCTATCGGAAAGTACTGGTTTCAAGGGAAGTCAAAGGAGCACCTTGCACGCTACACTCTTTGTTCACAGACTTGAAGCTCCTCATCTTTTCATGTTTCGAACCTTTTCTGCACACACTGTTTCTGCCCGGCCCAAGCACATTTCTTCCAGCCGTTCCACCGTGCTTGTCGTCGAGGACGATTATGCCCTTCGTGAAATGCTAACCCGTGCGCTCGGCAAGTACTACCATGTATTTTCCGCCATGAACGGGAATGAAGCGTTGTTCCAAGTGGCCTCCAGCCGCCCGGATGTCATCATATCGGACCTGACCATGCCTCGCCTCAACGGGGTTGAGTTATTTCAGGCACTGCACCGCAACCCGGCCACCCAGGACATTCCTTTTATCATGATGACGGGTCAGCCGCAGTACTTGGAGGTGTATCCAGACGTGCAACAGCGGCTAGCCGGGCACCTGGTCAAACCATTCGATTTGAGCGACCTGTTCTCCTGCGTAGCTTCCGTGCTGGAACATCACGAGGCAGGGTAATTTAGGTTCGGATGGCTTCGCGTAAGGTCTGTTGCCAGTACTTCTGTTCCAGCAGGCTGTAATTTTCCTTATCCCAGAACCGGTCGTCACGGCGCAGGTATTCCCGTTCGGCTCCTTCAATTTCAAAGCCCGCCCATTGGATCAGACGGCGCCAGGCATCATTGTATTCGAACGCTTCTGCCGCGACCCGATGGAGCTTCATTTCGTCGAAGGCATAGCGCAGGATGAGGGTGAGCACCTCCCGGCCGTAGCCTTTGCCCCAGTATTCGCGGTCGCCGATGGTAAGACCGACGAGGCAATGCCGGTTGTGCAGGTCCACTTTGCTCAGATACGCCACACCGATAAGCGTCCCTTCCAGGGTATGGATTTCGAAGTCCTGGTCTGCCGTCCGGTGAAAAAGAAACTTCTCAAACCGTTGCTTGAATTCCCGAAACGATTCCTCAACGTGAGGGATTTCGCTGTCGTAGTAGTTGAGTTCGGGATCGTTGTTCCACGCGAAGTGCGTATGGATATTGTCGAGTTGCAAGGGGGTCAGGTACACACGACTGCCTTGAATGATGATCTCTGATGCTTCCATGAGAGGTTGGGTTGCTTCTCAGTCAAAACTTGCCTTTAGGGGCTATAATTTCGGAAGCGCTTCCGAAAAAAGCAAACACATCCGTATTTTTGGAAAGACGGCCTAGCGCAAACGGGGGCCACGTTGGGCAAGTTTTTGTTTCATTCGGTCGATTTCCGGGAGGGAAAGGTTGTGCGCCAACGCGGTGCTGACGATGGTGGCCCGCAGCATCTGATCAGTATGCGGCAAGGGGTAGAGCGCTTGCCATAGGGGTTTGAGGAGGGGGGTCAGGATGAGGTTCATCACCCGCCAGCGGAGGAGGATAAACCAGAGCAAACCGAGGGCAATCTTGGCAAAGTCCGGCCAACTCGCCAGCCAACCCAGCACGGCTACATACAGGATGAATTGAAAGCCCACATTATCCAGATGCTCAAACAGTCGGGCGCCGGTGGCATTGCCCATCGAGGGCGCCAACAGGCTCCATCCGATATATACCGCCAGTCCACCCACGGCAGCAGCCCAAACGGGCAAGACCATCAACAAGAGCGGCATGAGCCACAACGCAAGCGTCCGCGGGGAATGCAACCACACTTCCGCTTGCCGGACGAGGTCGCCCAATGATGCAACGCCCAGAACCGGTCCGGCAAAGGCCTGTACGTCTTCTTCAGTAGTGTGAAACTGTGTACCCGCAGGTGTGAACATGCCTCGGGGGGTGCTCAGGTATGCCGGTATGTCGGTAGGTTGGTCGGGTTCGGCCATGGTACGGCTACGGTTAATAATGGAATCGGGTAGGCGTATGGCATCACCGTGGATTTAGGGCATCAAACGCAACCCTATACAGTTCTTTCAGTAAAATTTGAAAATTGCGGGTCAGGTTGTTAATTTTACTGGCAATCCCTGCCTTCCCGCTTGTTTCCCTCACTACGCCGGGCCTGATGCCATCGGCAAAAGATAGGCTAAATTTCGATCTGAAGTGGAACTGATTACGCATCCCTCTCCCGAGATTGCACAGGTTCGGTTGCGCCTGGGGCAGCGCATGGCGCGTATGGTACGCCGTATTGCACCAAAGGGGACCAACCGCCTCGTGCGGCTGGCCCTCGAAATTCCCCCTACCGATCCCCTCCGCTGGCTCAAGTACCAACAGGATGCGGTGCAGGTGTATTGGTCCGGTCGTGCTGACGACCGGGCGGTGGCCGGCATTGGTGTGGCCGACATATTCAGCAAGGAGGGGTTCTCCGATTATGATGCGTTGTTGGCCCAGGTACGGACGGCCATTCTGTCTGGTGATGAAGGGCTTCGGTATTATGGTGGCATTCGGTTTGATCGGAAGCAGGCCATCGATGCCGATTGGAGCCCCCTGGGTGCATATCGCTTTTGGCTGCCTCGCTTTGAACTGCAAACCGAGGCCGGGCAAAGCAAGCTGATCTGTAACCTCGCCCTGCCTCGGGATGCCGGCCGGCTGGACGAAATCCAACAATGGCTGGATCACCTCTATTTTCCCATTGAACCCGAAGGCCCAGAGGCCATGTTGGGTACGCTTCTGCGCCGATCCAACGAACCCGGCCCGGCCGATTGGTGCGAGCACGTCGGATGGGCGCTGGATGCCTTTGCTGCCACACGTCTTGAAAAAGTGGTGCTTGCCCGCAAGGCCACGTTTACCTTCGCGCGTGATTTACCGGCGCTGGAATTGCTGGACCGGTTGCAACGCAACACGCCTGAGTGTTTCCACTTTTACTTCCAGCCTGAACCCAAGGTCGCTTTCATCGGGGCCTCACCCGAACGGTTATACCGGCGGGAAGGACGCACCGTGCAGACGGAGGCCGTAGCCGGTACCCGGCCCCGTGGGGAAACTGCCGATGCCGATGCCCGTTTCGCTGAAGCCCTGTTGCAAAGTGAAAAAGAACGCCGCGAACAGGAATACGTACGCCAGTCCATCGCCCACGCCATCGCACCGTTTTGTACGTCATTCCATCAGGATTCTGACCGTTCGGTGATGAAACTGGCCCAGCGGATGCACTTGCTCTCCCGGTTTCACGGCACACTCCGCGATGAAGTCTCCGATGCCGATTTGCTCCGTGCCCTGCATCCGACACCGGCTGTTGGCGGGTATCCGACATCGGATGCCCTGCGTTCGATTGCTGCGCTGGAGTCGTTTGACCGCGGCTGGTATGCCGGCCCGGTCGGGTGGGCCGGGGCCGATTCCGCCGAGTTTGCCGTAGCCATACGGAGCGGTCTCGTCCTGGGGAACCGGCTGGCCCTGTTTTCCGGGGCAGGCATTGTGGAGGGGTCGCAGCCTGAGGCCGAATGGGACGAAATCGAACAGAAGATCAGCGATTTCACCAAGCTACTGATCCAGACGTGATGCCGGACGCGCCCAATATCAACCGCCTCTGGGCCGATTTGCTGGTTGAGGCGTTGATCCGCCACGGCATCACCCAATTCTGCCTCGCGCCCGGCTCCCGTAGTACCCCCCTCACAACAGCCATCGCCGCCCATCTGCAGGCCCGAGCCGTCATGCACTTTGATGAACGGGGTAGTGCGTTTTTTGCTCTCGGCTATGGCCGGGCCACGCGCACCCCGGCGGTATGGGTCACCACATCCGGTACAGCGGTGGCGAACGGGCTTCCCGCTGTCATTGAAGCTGCCGCCGAAGGGGTGCCGCTGCTCATGCTCACCGCAGACCGGCCCCCTGAACTTCGAGATACCGGCGCCAATCAGGCCATCGACCAAGTCAAGCTCTTCGGCGGATACGTCCGTTGGCAATTCGACCTGCCCTGTCCCTCGCCATCCATCGATCCAGCCTTTGTATTGACGACGCTGGACCAGGCCGTGTACCGCACGGTACAAGCGCCTGCCGGTCCGGTGCACCTGAACTTCATGCTCCGCGAACCCCTCGCGCCGACCCCAACCCAGGCATTGCCGCCGGACTACACCGCTTCGCTCGCCTCCTGGTATGCCTCGGACCAACCCTATACGGTTTATGTGCCCAGTACTCCGGCGCCTGATCCGCAGTCCTGTGCGATCGTTGCTGCCCAACTGAACGCGGCCGAACGTGGGCTTTTGGTGGTGGGTCGGCTGGATACGGTTGAGGAGGCCGAAGCCGTGCGTGTTTTTGCCAAAGCGTTGGATTGGCCGGTGTTGCCGGATGTGACTTCGCAGTTGCGCGTGGGTGCCTCCGCGCCTCAGGTGGTGGCGTATTATGATCAGGTGTTGGCATGTGAAGGATTTGCTGAAAAGCACAAACCGGACGTGGTGTTGCACATCGGCGGAAAGTCGGTCTCGAAACGCTTGATGCTGTATTTACAGGCTGCGCGGCCCTCGGTCTATATAACCGTCAAAAATACGCCGTTTCGGCAGGATCCGATGCACCACGTCACTGCACACGTCCAGGCCGATCCGGTGGCGTTTTGTGCGGCGGTTCGGCCCTTGTTGCGTACGCACCCGAACGCCGCATGGAATACCGCCTGGTTGGGAGCCGATCGGCGTGTAGCCAAGGTCCTGAAGCAACACCTTGGGGGGGGCACCCTGACCGAGCCTGATGTGGCCCGGTTGGTTGCGGGGCATTTACCTGACGGGCACGGCTTGTATCTGGCCAGCAGCATGCCGGTGCGGGATGTAGATGCCTTTGCCGAGCCGGTTGGTTCGCGCCCACGGGTGGCGGCCAACCGGGGGGCCAGTGGCATCGACGGGACGATTGCCAGCGCTGCCGGGTTTGCCACCGGCCTCGGTCAGCCTGTAACCCTGCTGATTGGCGATCTGGCCCTGCTCCACGACCTCAACAGTCTGGCGCTGCTACGGCAGGTGCCGGTGGTGGTGGTAGCCGTTAACAACGACGGGGGCGGCATCTTCTCTTTCTTGCCCATCGCCCAATTCGAAGATGTCTTCGAACCTTACTTCGGTACTCCCCACGGCCTGACCTTCGAGGCTGCCGCCCAACTCTTTGGCTTGCCCTACATCCAGCCGGAAACCCCCGCCGATTTCCTTACCGCCTACCAGGAGGCCTGCGCCGTCGGGACGTCTGTGCTTATCGAGGTCCGCACGAACCGTGAGGAAAACCGCGCCTTTCATGAATCGCTGCGGGATTACGTTCTACGTTCTACGTTCTAAGTTCTACGTTAGAGTCAACCTGAATGTCGAGGGTAAATTCCGCAGGTCTCGACCGGCCCGAAACGCCCCCGCCAAGGCCACCCTCAACATCAATACCGAGAAACGTCGCACGTAGAACGTCGCACGTAGAACGAAAAAAAACCTAAAACTTGCATTTCGGAATGAATTTGTGTATATATGTCTTATACATGTAAAACATATGTGTAACTAACCGTGATAACACAAATTATGGACCATCATTCTACTTCCATATGGGGGAGCCCCGAGGCTGCGGTGCAGCACTTTGCCCGGTTGTATCGGCGTGACGAGCGTCAGTTGATTGGGTATGGGCGGGACTTGCACGTACAAGCCCGTCAGTGGATCGAATATGCACATGCAGTTTCGGAACTGCCCGCTGCCTTTTTACACCGGATCGCATTCGATGCGCTGGGTTTTTGTCTGGATCGCAAACCCAAGTCGTTTTGCATTCCGGCCAAATTGCAAGGGGTACCCGCTACCCTGGCGATCCGTCATCAACTGGCCCAGGCGGAGAGCGGCATGCCGCTGACGGCGCGTATCGACGAGGCGGGTGCCGGTGTAGTCGTTTATGCCGGTGCACATCGGCTAGGCGTGGTTGATCCGCGTCATGCCGACTGGTTCGGCCCGCTGTTGCACACGGGGGCGGCTGTGCATTTGTTGCGCGTGATCCATGTGCAGGAAGGGCACCCGGTTCAGGCCAGTTTGGCACTGAGTTTTCTGGGGCAGGCCATCACCGAATTTGAACACCAGCAGTCGGTTTACCGCGTAGCTGCCTAACGGGAGGATATACGATGTCGAACAAGAAGACTAAAAACCCTTTGCTGAAGGAGAAATGGCAGGCGTTGCTGGCACCATTTGCGCCGGGCCAGGTCAAAATTAAGGTGCAGGGGCGCAGCAAGGACCGCAGCAAGGGGTTCATTGTGCCATATGTGGAAGGCAATGCCATCCGCGAGCGGCTGGATGCCGTTGTGGGCTTTCAACATTGGACGGCCACTTATACGCCTATTCTTTCCGAAGTCCCCTCCGTCAAGTGTCGGCTCATCCTCGGGCCAACAGGCGCAGATGGGGCAGGAGAATTGGAGATCACCAAGGAAAACATTGGCACGGGCGAGGATCACAAAAACGCCTGTACCGATAGCCTCAAGCGGGCCGCGATGGAATTCGGGATCGGCCGGTACCTGTGGGAATGTCCGCAGGTCTGGATTGATCTGGACGACCGCGGCTTTATTCCGGACGAAGGCCGCACCCGTGCGCTGATCCTGCACTTGCTCGGTTATGGCAAGCAGGAAATTGAGCAAGCCGTGGCCGAGCACAAGCGCCACCGCAAACACGTGGGCTCCATGTTGAAGCGGTTCAAAAGCCGGAGTCCGCAGCAAGGCCGTCTACGCCCCGTCCAGCGCGAACCGGAACTGCCGATGGCCAAGACGGGCTAACAAAGTAGGTGGGGCCGTGGGAGGGCGTGTTGCACCACATGGAAGAAGATCGTTGAAGCGATCACTACAAACGATATGTATTCAGATGTGAGCGGAGCGTCTGCTTAATCCGGATTCGGTAGTGTTACGCGGTCGGGGCCGACGTGTGTTTGGATGAGTTTCAGGATGCGGCGGTATTCGTCAGTCCAACTGCTCGGTTCCGTGAAGCCGTGGCCCTCGACGGGATACACGGCCATCTCCCACTCTTTCTTGCCCAACTCGATGAGGCGCTGGGAAAGCCGGACCACATCCTGGTATTGCACATTTGTGTCGATGATGCCGTGGGCAATGAGGAGGGGGTCTTCCAGGTTTTCGGCAAAGTTGATGGGCGAAGATCGGGCATAGGCCAGGGAATCTTCCGCCGGGGTGTTCAGGATGTTGGCCGTGTAGGGGTGGTTGTAGTGCGCCCAGTCCGTGACGGAACGTAGCGCAGCCCCTGCCCCGAAGTGCTCGGGGGCCGTGAACAGGCCCATGAGCGTGATAAACCCGCCGTAGGAGCCGCCATAAATGGCGACCCGTTCCGGGTCTACTCCGTACGTTTGTTGCACGAATTTGGAGGCATCGATGTAATCGCCGAGGTCGCGTCCGCCCATGTGGCGGTAGATGGCCGTGCGCCAGTCGCGCCCGTATCCGGCGGAGCCTCGATAGTCTACATCCATCACCACATAGCCGAGGTCGGCGAGGAGGTTGTGGAACATGTACTCGCGGTAGTAGGAACTCCACCACTTGTGGACGTTGTGCAGGTATCCCGCCCCGTGGACGAACAACACGGCGGCCCCATTGGGTGCATCTGGGGTGTAGACACGGGCTGGAACGGGTACACCATCCGAGGCTTCAAAGTAGACAATGGCAGGGTCGCGCCAGGGATAGGTCGCCCATTCCGTTGTAGGGGAGAGGGTGAGTTGCTCCGGTTCGTACCGGGGGACCAGGCTGTGCCGGAACACTTCCGGTGGGCGGTTGCTGTAGGAATAGCGTTTGGCGAGTTTGGTGCCGTCCGGAGAGCGTGCAAACTGGTGCCGCCCGGCCTCTTCAGACAGTTGCACCCGGTTGCCCCCATCGACCGGCATCTGGTAGATATGCTCTTCAAACGGAGACACCTCGCTGCTGCCAAACGTCCAGTAGCTGCCGTCCATCGAGAGTTGGGGGTTGTAGACCTCGAAGTTGCCGCTGGTGCGTGCGGTGATCTCGCCAGATGCCACATCGACGGTGTACAGGTGGCTGTAGCCGGTACGCTCACTCTGGAAATAAAACCGCTGCTGATCGGCCAGCCAGCCGACGGTATCATCGCCACCGAACCAGGAAATGCCAGGGCCGGCGATCCAGGCTTCGTCGCGCTGCCGGTCCAGAACCTTCAAATCGCCGGTTTCGGGGTCCAGGCGCACAATCCAGCGGTCCTTGTTGTCCCGTACGCGCACGACCATCACGGCATGTGCGCCATCCTTGCTCCAGTAGGGGCCAAACGGGATGAAATGTCGGGGCTTATCCTCGTCCGCTTCCACATCCTGTTCCTTGAGGAAGGCCGGTACTTCATAGGCACCTGGCAGGGTGGTGAAATCGACGGCATAGGTGGTGTCCTGTTGCAAGTCCTGAATGTGGAAACTGTATTTGGCCCCCGGTGCGCCGACCTTGACGCGGGCATTCAGGTCTTCGGCATAGCCGGACTCGGTCACATAATTTTGGACCACGGTGCCTTTGTTGTTGCTGGGGCGTTCGCTGAGGCGGAACGTGACGAAACGGGCTGTGGGGTCAACTTGCAGCCGCTCGACGCGTTTTTTGCCGTGATAAAAGGTAGGCGGCAGGTCTTTGGCGGCTTCTTCCCTTTCCTCGGCGGCTTCGTGGGTTTCTTCTTCTTCAGCTTCCTGGCGAACGACCTCAAACAAGTCGAGCTGTTGGGCTTCGAGGAAGGCATCTTGTTCGTCCGGGCTTTTTTCTTTGGGTTCTGAGCCGCCGCGCAGGTCGGTCAGTTGGGTGAGCAGGCCGGTTTCCGGATGGAGATGGTAGAGGTTGTTGCCCCGGATGAAGGCAATGCCGCCATCGGCGAGGAAGCGGGGATTGGACTCCGCATCGACGGTGCGGGTGAGGCGGGTGGATTGGCCCGTGGTGCGGTTGAACAGGTAAAGGTCGGCATCGCGGGTGTAGACGCGCTGGGAGAAATCGGCGTTGTAGGCCGAGGCCCCGTGGTCCCACCCGTTGAAGCGCGGGGCCATCATGCGGCGTTCGGCAGCGGTGACCTGGAGGGGCGCGGTGCTGTCGTTGGGCACTTTAAACAGGGAATCGGCGGGGAAGGCTCCTTTGGGGTTCCAGTTAAAGTACAACGCGTCCCCGGTTTCGGTCCAGAAGGGTGTGCCAGGCCAGGCCCCGATCCACGTGTCGGGGTCCTGCATAATGGTTTCGACGGTGAGTGGGGAGGTCTGAGCTGTAAGGGCTGAAGGGGTGAGAATCAGCACCAGGCTGATATAAAACAAGGACCTGAGCATAGGAAAATATTGGCAGATGTAAGAGATTGAGCAGCGCAAGATACACAACCCGACCCATTCTTGCCGGAGTACTAGCGGTTACGCATTATGTACTACGGGATGTTCGCCGCAACGGGTACTGTGAGGTCAATCAATTCTACCTGTTGATCGAAGACCTGAATTTTGCCGGTCGGTACACCGTTGGGACCTGTCACCTGGCTGGTTGAACGGAATGTGCTTTGGATCAGTCCTTCTTCGGCCACCCAGATGGACCAGTCGTCATTTGTTGCGGGCTGGGTGGTTACAGTCAGGATAGAGGTGCAATTGAAGGTTCCGGCGCGCACCATGACGGGCGCGCTATCGGACACCGTGCGGGTTTGGCGAAACACCCCCTCATTAAAGACTTCCCAGGATGAACCCGCTTCCAGTGGGTATTGCAAGGCAAAGCGGGTAATGTCTCGTATCACAATGGCTGTGTCTGCGGGTGCAGTCTGTGGGAAAAACAAAGGCCAGGTTGCGGTCGGTTGGCCGGTTTTCAGGAGGAGGGGTGAACCTAAACCCGGGTTTTGATAGGCAATGTCTTGAAGTGCACCCTCGGTATTGCGGTACCATGAACGGGCCGTCCATTCAGGAAATTCTTCCTGGGTGATGTCCAATCGAATCAAGTCCGTGCGTTCACCCAGGGTTTCATTTTCCGCAGCAATGTGGACCTGAAGGGTGTCGATCTCCTGGAAGGAAACAACGCCAGCAGTATCGGAAATGGTGGTCGTGAGGGTATAGGTGTAAACCGTGCCGACGCGTAAATCGAGCTGCGTAATGAGAGTGTCTTTTGGGGTCGGATCGTCCGGTTCAGAACTGTCGCATCCCACGAGAAAGGCAACGGCAAACAAGAGCAGCAGGCGCATCAGAAATCAGTTTGGAGGGCCGATGGCAAGGGCATCCGGCAGGTCGTTACGTTGGGTTTCAGGGTTGACGACCGAGAGCAGCGGCAGGTCCATCGCGGTTAGGAACGGGGCCACCGTCGAGAACACGAACTCTTGCTGGAATTCGTAGAAATCGGCATCGAAGCCTGCGCGGTCTCCGGTATGGCCCAGGATGTCTACGTACAAAACGCGGGGCCAGTCCGGATATTGTGCTTGTGCCGTTTGGACCAAGGCAAAGACATCCTGGGCGGCATCATCGAAGGTATCATCAGCCTTGACGATGTGGTACAGGGACACCACGTTGTCGAAGCCCATCCAGATGCCGGGGCGTTCGGGTTTGTTGTATGCAGGAGGGGTCATAGGACAGAGCAAGGGGACGAATAAGGAGGGTCCTACGATGGGTACAAAAGAAGGTTCACCGGCACATAGGGGTGTGCTGTCAAGCACAGCAAAAAATCGGGAAAGCAAGGCAAAAAAAAAGGTGCTAAAAAATTTTCAGGTTGATGTAACCTTGTGTTTGGGCTGCACGTATAGAGACACGGCTTATCCAAATCTCATTTGGTGGTGAGATGAAGGGGGAAGCCGATATGCACTTAGCGAACCATGCCCTGCTGCTCGTCAGCAGGAAATCCGCTTCTGTAGTCTCTCTCCCGGCGTATCGGTTTCCCCCGGCCATTTACTGACTGATGTTACGCCGCTTGTCGTTGATCTTGTGTATTTCGACAAGGTCGATGGGCCTGTTTGCGCTCCATGTGGGAAAAAAAGCCATGTACTGTGGTGTATTGCACAAAATAGAAAAAAATTTGGAGCCAGAGGATAAAAAAATGACCGACTGCAGGTTTTCAGTCCGCCTCCTCTGGCGCAACGGTCTTGCTTGATTGCATCCTTGTTGGGTACACGGGGTAACGGCAGTTCTGAGAAATACAAATTTCTCGGGGCTGCCGTTCATTGTTTGGTAAAGCAGCGTCAGCTAAATGTGGACTTGTTTGTTGCACGCCAAATGTGCGGTAGGTACGCGTGGAGGGCTATTCGAATGGCTGTGCTTGTTCCGGTTTGCCCCAGGCGGTGTAGAGTTGCGTCAGGTTGCTGTGTAGCACATCGATGAACGGGTGGTCTGGCCCCAGTTTTTCCTGTGCAATTTGGAGGGCCGTCATAAGTTTGGTTTCGGCTTCGGGATAGCGGCCCTGTTCCATGTAGACCCCGGCATGGGCACCGAACAGGAAGGCCACGTAGGGGTGGTTGCCCCCGACTTCCTGGAGCAGGATGCTGTGGGACTCTTCAAACAGGGTATCGGCTGCGGCGAGGTTGCCGTCTTGCGTCAGCAGCATCGCCAAGTTGTTCAGGTTGGCGGCCAGGTTCATGTCCCTTATACCGCTGGCCCGGCGCAGTTCGATCACCCGATGGTATAGCCGCCGGGCTTCGGTCACATTCCCACGGGATTCCGTCACCATCGCCAGGGTATTCAGCAGGCCGGGGTCTTCGGGTTCGTTCGGGTGCACCGTGGGGTAGAGGGTCATGGCCTGTTGCATTAGCGTTTCGGCCTCGGCAAAGGCTTCCATGCGGTAGTGGAGTTTGGCGGCTTCATGGAGGTTTTCGAGATAAGCCTGTGAGCGCACCGTATCGGCTTGGGCAATAGCGTTGGCGTCTTCGAGGATTTCAAGGGCCGCTGGGTAGAGCCCCAGATGCCGGTACACCCCGCCGATGACGTTCAGCAATTCTACCTGGACCTCGGGCTGTTCGGCCAGTTCCTCTTTGACCTTTTCGGCCCCCTGGTCCAGCATTTCCCGGGCTGTGATGGAGGCATTCTGGGACTTGGTGGGGTCCGAGCCCTGGAAGAGGTCAGTTAAAAATGCAGTCACTTGTTGGGCCTTTTCGGCTTCGATGCGGGCACGGTCCCGTTCAAAGGCCAGATCTTCCGATTGCCGGGCAATCCGGTTGGCCTGTACCGCCATCGTGATCCCGAAGGCTGAGATCAACAAAAACAGGCCCACGGTCATGCTTACGCCCAGTTTATGCCGCCCAATGAATTTTTGCACCCGGTAGCGAACGGTGTCTTTCCGGGCCAGAACCGGGCGTCCGTTCAGGTGTCGGTTTATGTCTTCGGCGAGTTGTTCGGCGGAGGTATAGCGCCGGGTCGGGTCCTTGCGGAGTGCCATCAGAATGATGGTGTCCAGGTCACCGCTGAGTTGGTTGTGGAGTTTGTCCGGCGAGGTCTTCCGGGCCTGACTCACCATGCGGGGGGTAATGGTTTTTTCTTCCTCGCCTCTGGTGCGGGTTTGGGTGGCCCGGACGGCGGTACTGGGCCGGGGCAGGTCCTGTTCGCAGATGATCCGTACCCATTCCTGGGGTGCCGTTGCGCGGACCTGATAGGGCCGGTGGCCGGTCAGGAGTTCATAGAGCAAGACGCCGAGGGTGTAGACATCACTGACTGTGGTGATGGTTTCCCCACGTACCTGCTCGGGGCTGGCATATTCCGGCGTCATGAGTTGAAAGCCGGTGCGGGTCAGGGGGGCTTCGCCGGCTTCGTCCGGGTCCATCAGTTTGGCGATCCCGAAGTCCAGCAGTTTCACCCGGCCCTCAGGCGATGTGCCATCGCCCTTTGTGACGAGGATGTTGGACGGTTTGAGGTCGCGGTGGACGATCAGGTTTTGGTGGGCCACATGGACGGCCCGGCAGACGGTTTCAAACAGGCGAAGCCGATCTGGAATGGAAAGTTGATGGTCATCGCAATAGGTATTCAGGGGTACCCCGTCGATGTATTCCATCACGAGGTAGGGGCGGCCTTCGGGGGCAGTGGCATCGCCTTCCATCAATCCACCATCCAGCAGGCGTGCAATGTTTGGATGCTGAAGCCGGGCCAGGATTTGCCGTTCAACCCGAAACCGAAGCAGGGTTTCACCAGAGGCCCATCCGGCTTTGACCAGCTTCAGGGCCACCTGTTGTTGATATTGATCGTCGGCGCGTTCGGCCAGGAAGACGTCGCCCATGCCCCCTTGCCCGATGCGTTTGATAAGCCGGTAGGGGCCAATGTCCGCGCCCATCGGGATGGGTTGGGCTTTAGTTTGCACCAGTTTCTCTTCAAGGTGCAATGGGGCATCGTCCTCGTGGGCGTCGAGCATGGCTTCCACTTCGGCGCGCAGGTCTGCATCGTCTTCACAGGTCTCATCCAGGAAGGCACTCCGTTGGGAGGGGTCCTGGTCGAGGGCCTGGAAGAAAATCGTTTCCAGTTGGGCCCAGCGGTCGGCGTGCATGGATCGGGTCAGGGTTGAAGGGGGGCGGTGTGTTCGGGTTGGCCGAGGGCAATATACGTCTCCATGAGGAGTTTGCGGGCTTCTTCCGCGAGCGGGGCGTTGTGAGCAGGGGCATCCTTGAGGACGGCATAACTCTCCCGCAGCAGGGGTTCGGCCTCGGTATATTGATTGAGCGCCACCAGGGTGCGGCCCAGCCAGTATTGCAGGCTGGCAAAGGCCGGGACGCCGCCACCCAGGGCCGGTTTCTGGATGCGCAGGGCCTCACGCAAGACCGGTTCTGCCTGCTCTGGTGCCCCGCCAACCACATAGGCCGCTCCGAGGTTCATGAGGGCTTCGCGGAATCGATAGTCGCCGTCTTCAGGCACGGCGTTACGCAAAATAGCTACGCTTTTTTGAGCGGTTTGAAGGGCTTCTTCATGGCGCGACATTTTCCGTAGCAACTCGCTATGCTGACTCTTGAAGTAGCCCGTCGACAGGCCCTCGGGTCCATACACTTGTTCCACCATTTCCACGGCTTCTTTCATGTAGGGCAGCGCTTCGTCGTACCGTCCCTGAAACTGTAAGGCAATGCTGACGTTTCGGGCGGCGTTGGCTACATCCCAGTGGTCGTTGCCCAAAATGCCCTTTTGCAGCGCCAGGGCTTCTTGCAGGTGCGGGGTCCCTGTGGCCAGGGATCCCGCGATCACCAGATTGACGCCGATGTTGTTGAGGGTAGTCGCGACGGGCATGGACGCCGGCCCGTACACGCTACGCCGGACGGCCAGGAGTTTACGCAAGGCAGCCAAACGGGCACTACGGTCGGTTTGTAGTGCGGTGAAGAGTTCGAGGGTGCGCGGGTGGTTGGCCCCGAGCAGGGCCGTTAACATCGCCAGGGCATCGGTTTTATAGTGCCGGGTGCGGGTGGTGTCTCCCAAAAACCGGTAATGCTCGCCAAGGGCCCACAGGTTTAGCGCAATGTCCAGGTGTTGGGCAGGCCGTTTAGCCCGACGCACGGCCAGGGCTTCTTCGAGCAACGCCAGTTCTTCAGCCTCGTCACTGGCGACCAATACGTCGGCGAGGTCATGCATGGCACGGGCCGTTTCGATGTGCTGGTTGCCCAGCACACGGCGATGGCGTTCCAGGGAAGCCCGTAGCAGCGGTTCTGCGGCTGGACGATCCTCCTTGTCTCGCGTAAGCAACGCCAGCAGATGTTGCGTACGGAGCACTTCCGGGGCATTCGCGCCGAGGTGGGTTTGCTGCGTTTTCAGGGCTTCTTCGAGCAAGGCCTGGGCTTCATCGAAATCGCTTCGGGCCGTGTACATGCGGCCCAGCACCTGTTGCATCCGCGCCTGCACCTCGGGTTGCCCAGCCAAGGCCTGAAGCGACTGGTTCTTAATTCGGGTCAAAAAGGTGCCGACCTGTAGCGTATCTCCACCGGGTACAATTTCGGGGTTGGTGGTTTCAAACAGGTCCACCATCACCTGCACCACCTGTTCGGCCTTATCCCGCTCGGCCTCGACCCGGTCCCGTTCCCGAGCCACTTGTCGGCCTTGTACCCACGTCAACACACTGAACCCGAGCAGCAACACGGCTACAGCAGTCCCGGCCAGTACCCCAATCTTGTTGCGTGCCAAAAACTTTTGTGTCCGGTACTTTAGGGTGTCGCTTCGAGCAATCAGTGGGCGATGTTCGAGGTAACGGGTGATATCTTCGGCCAGTTGTTCGGCAGAGGTGTAGCGGCGCTGCGGTTCCTTGCGTAGGGCCATCATCACCATATTGTCGAGGTCGCCGCGGAGTTGCTGTCTTAGCTTTTCCGGTTGGGTATGTCGTTGGCGGCTGACCTCATCCGGGGTGATTGTGCGGGTTTGCCCGTCGGCCTGCGTCACATCGACCACTTTGGAGACGGCTGTGCTGGGCCGAACCGGGTCCTGCTCCAGAATGATCCGGTCGATGTCGGTTTGGATGCGGGTGCTGAGTTGGAAGGGGAGGTGGCCGGTGAGCAGTTCGTAGAGCAGCACGCCGAGGGCATACACATCGGTGGTGGTCTGCACCGGTTCTCCCCGGACCTGTTCGGGGGCGGCATAGGCTGGGGTCATGACCCGGATGTGTGAGCGCGTTTGCAGCACCGAAATGTCCGAAACCTCGGGGTTGAGCAGCTTGGCGATACCAAAATCAAGCAGTTTCGGGGTGCCAGTACCGCCGTTTTTCGAGGGAATAACGAGGACATTGGAGGGTTTGAGGTCGCGGTGGACCACAAGGTTCTGATGGGCGAATTGCACCGCCTGGCAGACCTGCCGAAAGAGGTCGAGCCGTTCGGCAATCGGGAGCCGGTGTTGGTCACAGAAGTCGGTGATCGGTACCCCGTCGATGTATTCCATGACGAGGTAGGGTTGCCCGTCGGGTGATGGCCCATCGTTTTGCGTCACGCCGCCATCCAGGAGGCGGGCGATGTTGGGGTGGGTCAGCCGGGCCAGGATTTGCCGTTCGGCGCGAAAGCGTTGCAGCACATCAGCGTAGTGGGGGCCACGGCGCAGGAGTTTGAGGGCCACCTGTTGCCGGTACTGGCCGTCGTCTCGTTCGGCGAGGTACACGTCCGCCATGCCGCCTTGCCCCAGGTGTTCGATAAGCCGATAAGCCCCGATGCGGGTTCCGATCTGGTCGGTGAGTTGGGACAGGACGGGGGCATCATCACCCACAAACCGGTGTTCCAGGGCCAGTGCGGAGGCCGTCTCATGGGCATGGAGCATGGCTTCGACCTCGGTGCAGAGATCGGCATCGTCGGCACAAGCCTCTGCCAGATAGGTCTCACGCAGGTGTGTGTCGACGTCGAGTGCGCCGAAGAAGATGGTCTCAATGCGGGTCCAGCGATCCATACAGGGGTAGGCGAGAATGGAAAAGGGGTGCAGGTACTATGACGTTGAAACGGTGTGAAAGTGGTCATGGGGAGCGTGATGCATGATGCGTGATTCCGGGTCATGTCAACCGGATTGTCGGTTAATACTTAGCACAAACGGTATTGTATAGCACCATGGACAGGGCTAGGTTCACGCAATACGAACTACAGATTTAACTCCTGAGACACTTCCTTTCGAAGCCAGGCGCGGGCAGACACCCAGGCGCGTTGAACGGTTTTCACGGAGAGGTCCATGACCTGTGCAGTTTCTTCGAGGGTGAGGCCGCTGTAGAACCGATACTGAATGACCTGGCTGCCACGCGGGTTGAGGGCCGAGAGGCGGTCCAGCGCTTCGTCGAGGGCCAGTACTTCATCGGCTTCGCGTTCGGTGAGGAGGTGCCGGGCTTCATCGAGCCGCACTTTGGGCGCGTCGCCGCCGCGTTTGATGCGTTTTTTGGCGCGGGCGTAATCGACCAGGATCCGCCGCATGGTGTTGCTGGCGATGGCGAAGAACTGGTTGCGGTCCCCGGCGCGGAGTTCCTGTTGGTGCACCAACTTCAGGTATACCTCGTTGACCAGGTCGGTTGGGTTGAAGGTGTGCGTGGGCTTTTCCATGCGCTGGAGATGCCAACGCGCCATCTGCCGCAGCTCATCATAGAGCAGCGGCACCACCTGGTCCAGGGCTTCTTCATCCCCTTCGCGCAGGCGGACCAGATACTGTGTTACTTTTCCGGGTTCGGACATTCGTCTCCCAGGCGAACCTGTCACGTGGTGGAGAAGCCCAAAGGTACGGTTTCCGTGGATCAATGGTCAATGGTCAATGGCCGATTGTCAATGGTCAATGAGGGATTCCTCCTCAAAAAACGGCGCTTCGGCCAACAATAATCCGGTAGGGATGACCAAAACAGAAGGTTTTTGTCGTCAATAGGATAATGCCAAACGAAAAATGTCACTTTTCAATAGTTAACCATACCCCTCATGGCCGAGCGCATTTACGTCGGCAACACCGTGGTTTCCGTCACCGAGGTCGGCGGCGGCACGGCCCTGCAAGATCTCGGGGGCGGCTTCTTCGGTCTCTGGGGTGGCGACGGGGACGCCAACGGCAGGCAGCACCACGGCCTTCGATTTCCTCAACGTATGGTTGCCCGCGAATGGGCAGGCGTCGCAGGTGCCGAATTGAATTGAACGTTGTAGGGACATGGCATACCATGTCCCTACGGGGCGCGCCTCAGGTTCCAGGGAGGAGGCGCACCCCGCACGTAAATGTCCATATTCAGGTCATTTTGACGTCATATAGGTGTACCTTCATGTCCTCAACCCGACGTATCCATGTCTCGCGCAGCCCCTTCTGTAAATCTCATTCGAACGCTTCTGTTCACCCTGCTGCTCGGCACACCGGCTTATGCCCAACTCAACGGCACCTACACCATCGGCGGCACTACGCCTGATTATGCCACCATCTCGGTCGCCGTGGCCGACCTCAACAGCATGGGTACCTCCGGGCCGGTGACCTTTATTATCCGGGCCGGGACTTATGACGAGCAGGTCACCATCAACAGCTTTACCCGCACCGGCAATCCTGAAGACCTCGTCACCTTCCAACGGCCCAACAATACTGTAACCGTGACGTGGCAGTACACCGCTGCCACCGCCGCGACGAACTGGGTGGCACGGCTGGATGGCGCTTCCTACATCCGGTTTTTGGGCATCAGCTTTGAGGCCACGGCGCCCAGCCCTACGGGCCGCCTGCTCGTCTACGACAACCATGCCCATCACATCCGGGTGCGCAACTGCACCTTCACGGGGCACCTCGGCGTGACCAGCGATGCCGGCTCGCTGGTCTATCAAAACAGCCTTACCCCCGGCAACTACCCCGGCAACACCTTCAAGACCAGCACCTTTACATGGGGGTACCGGGGGATCGACTGGAGTCCGCTCGGTGGTTTAAACTCGTTCGATATGCAGGTCTTCGGCAACACCTTCGGAGGACAATATGATGCCGGTCCGTATCTCGGAGCCGTCGAAGATGCCGTGGTGGACAGCAACTACGTCCTCAGTGCAGCCTGGTCAGATACGAACTACCTCGGCATCTATGTGGCCGGCAGTACGAGTGATACCAGTGGGCCGAACGCCAGCATTACCCGTAACGAGATCGACATGCAGATCGGCGGGACGGGCCTCTGGCTCTTCGGAGGAGGCGATAACTATGTGGCCAACAACCTCATCGCCCAGCGCTATTCCCTCGGCGATCAGGGGGTCTACATCGCCGCCGGCAATGTCGAGTTTTACCACAATACGGTTCGCACCACCGGCGCGGATGCCGATGCCATTTTTGTGAGTTCCTCAACATCAGGCCACATCATCAAAAACAACATCTTCAGCGCAGACGGCGGAGCCATAGCCATGCACATCGGCGGTGACCGAGACAGTTACGAGGCCGATTACAACAACTTCTACACGACCGGCGCGACGGTCGTCAGGGTAGACGGCACCGACTACGCCACGCTGGAGGAATACCGGAACGGCGAACTCGGCACGGACGACGACCATTCCACCGGGACAGCCGTGACGTTTGTTGACATCGTTGGTGCCAACGACCTGCACCTCGCCGCGCCCTCCAACAACGATGTGGCCCTACTTACGCCCCAGGTAGCCGGGATCACAACCGATTTCGACGACGACGTCCGCAGCATCTACAACGTCTACAAAGGAGCCGACGAGGGTATGCAAATCCTGCCGATGGACAACGCCGATACCGCGAGCGGCTTTTACACGGTCGGCGGAACCACTCCGGATTTTCCTCACCCCAACAATGCCGTCTTCAACTTGCACCAGCGCGGCATCAAGGGGGAAGTCACCTTCCGCATCCGGGCGGGCACGTACACCGTCCACCGCAACCTCCGCTTTACCCGCTTTACCGGTCCCAATGCCCACGGCAAGGAACAGGCCAACGAACTGGTCCTCTTCCGGGCTGCCAACTTGGCCAACCGGCCAGCACTCCAGTACGGGGCAAGCGGTACGGAAGACAACTGGGTGCTGCGTCTCCAGGAGGTCGATTTCGTCTCCTTCCATAACCTGGATTTTCAGGCCACCGGCCCGGCACCCTATGGCCGCGTCATCGAACTCGAAGGGGAAGGGGTGCAAAATATCACTTTCGACGGATGTACCTTCACCGGCGTCACCGGCGAGACTGGCACATCGGCTGCACTGGTTTACGGTCGCGACTTTGAACAACACAACCTCACATTCCAGAACAACACGCTTACCGATGGCAGTTACGGGCTGTACCTGACTGATCAGGGGGGCGTCGGTACCCGGGGTTCTGAAACCCTGGTCGAGGGGAACACCTTCAACGAGCAGGAAACGGCGGGCGTCTATATTGATCATCAGGTCATTTCGCTCAAAGATAACATCGTGAACAGCGCCCTTGCCAATACCATTGGTTTTCAGGTGAACAGCGGAGAGGCTGGCTCGGTGTTTGACCGGGAAATCATCGTGGGTAACCAGATGAACCTGACCGGACTCAACAGCAAGGGGATCGAGTTAACGGAGAGCCACGGCTTTACCACCGGTCAGGCCCAGATGAAGAACAACTTCATCCGCACCCGCCACATCGGCGTAGAAATGAAGGGCAACAGCCGCCTCTACAAGATCTACCACAACACCATCCGTGCGCGGGACCTGACCCTCTACCTCACCGATACCGGAGCCGACATTGAGATCCTCAACAACATGCTGATCAACACCTCCACCGGCGCGGCACTGCATGTAGAGGAAGCCGCCGATGTAGACATTACCGACTACAACGTGATCAGAAACGACGGCGGCGGCACGCTGGTCCACTGGGACGGGGCCAACCATGCCAACCTGACGGCGTATCAAAACGCCAGTGGCATGGACCTGAACTCGATCAATACCAGCGTGACGTTTGTGGACCCGGCCAATGGTGACCTGCACCTGACCGGCGCTTCCGACGGAGATAGCGATCTGGCCGGTACCCCCTTGCTGGATGTAACGGACGACATCGACGGGGACACGCGCTCCCTGGGTGCCCCGTACAAAGGAGCCGATGAAGCCGGCACGGCCCTTGGTTTCGATCTGACGCTGGACGTCCTCCTCGACGGCCCCTACGATGGAGCCAATCCTGGCACGATGCTCACCGGCCTCAATGACAATGACGTACTGCCTTTCGATCAGCCGTATAACACTGCTCCCTGGAACTATGCTGGTACCGAGAATTTCGATTTGTTCTTCATCACCAACAACGCCGATGTGGTGGATTGGGTGCTGCTCCAAATCCTCAGCGGGGACCCGCTGAATCCGCCGATGACGGTGGAAGGTGAAATGGCTATTCTCCTCCGTAGCGACGGTCGGATTATTCAAAACACCCTGGGTACCTCAAGTACCGACGCCATCGGCTTTGCCATTCCACCGGGCGCGTACTACGTAGCCGTAGACCATCGCAATCACCTGAGTATCATGAGTGCCACACCGGTCGATTTTACGAGCGGGTCAGCGACGTATGATTTCACGGATGCCCTCGCCAAGGCCTATACCGGTGGCGGCACCGCCATGCGCGACCGCGCCGACGGCTTTTTCACGATGTGGGGCGGAGACGGCGATGTCAACGGCAGCACCACGGCCTTCGATTTTCTGAACGTCTGGCTCCCCATCAACGGGGGACCCCTGGGCTACGAGGCCGGGGATTTTGACATGAATGGTTCCGCTACGGCCTTTGATTTTCTCAACGTGTGGTTGCCCGCGAATGGGCAGGCGTCGCAGGTGCCGAATTGAATTGGACGTTGTTGGGACATGGCATGCCATGTCCCAACGGGGCACGGATTTTGCGGCACGTTTGGAACCCGGCCACAAAATCAAAATTCCATTTTCGCACCCCGCACCCCGCACCCCGCACCCCGCACCCCGCACCCCGCACCCCGCACGTCTCCGAGCTCAGCATTCGGGAATCGAGCAGTCATAACGAGAAAAAGGTATTGATTAAGAGGGTATAAATACTGTATCCTTAAGAAGTAAGCGCTTAAGCCTATCCTGTCGCTTACCCTTTCACCTGTAGTCTGTCATACAAGTGCTGCGTCATGTCACGTAAACCGATCATCTTTATACCCGGCTTTCCCGGTTGTATACTGGAAGAAAACGGCCAACAGATCTTTCCGCCCAACATTGTGGGTTTGCTCAGACGTGCCTTGCTGGGCGATACCTCCAGGCTCCCGGCTGAATTACAGGGCCTCAAGGGGCCGGAAGATTTATCGGTTGATGATGGGGTTACGGCCACTGATGTCATTCGGTCCGTGGGAGACATCATCGGGATTGACTACGGCAAGCAGGCCGAGACGCTCTATGAGAACCTGGAAAAACTGGGGTATGCCCTGGGGCAAGACCTGGAGCCAGTAGCTTGGGACTGGCGGCGGCCCGTAGACGATCCGCAGACCCAGCAAGCCGTGGCCGATACCATCGAACGCCTCTCAAACCGTGCCGGGCGGGACGACATTGTGGTGCTGGTACATTCCACGGGTGGCCTGGTGATCCGGAGCTTTCTGGAAAACGGTAATGCAGCTCATCTAGGGGCCAAACAGAAAATTGCCCATTTGCTTTCTATGGGAATTCCCTGGGCGGGGACCTTGAAATCCCTGGAATTTGCCCTGGGGCGCAAGGCCTTCGCGGGCGGGTTGATCAGTACCAAACAGGCCGTTGAGATTATCGGACACTCCTGGGCGGCCTTCGATCTCATGCCTGCGGACCCGGCGCTTTCCCCGATGACGGATGACCTCGGGCCATTAAGTCTGTTTATCGACGAAAACGGGCAACAGAACACCCCGTTGGTGGATCAGCGGTGGATCCCGGCCAGGGCCGACTTTATGGTGCGGCGGGCCAATAGTGCCCACCAGCGTTTGGGAAGCCGGACGCGGGCCTTCGCCTTGCCGAACGGGATTGCGTTTCCCGTAACGAACGTGGTAGGATGGGGCGGACAAACCCTGACCATGTGCAGCGTTTCGATTGAGGATGGTGCCCCCAAACTCCGTTTCACCGGGAGCCGGGACGGAGATGAAACCATCCCACGCCGGTCAGCGGCCTGGCTTCAGGGGCCAGCGGTGACGACGTACCACCTCCCTACTGGTATCTATCCAGAAAAACTTAAGGCGGTGGGGCATGGGCAACTCTGGGATACGGCTTCGGCCCACGCCATCATCAAATCCGTAGTCACCGATGCGCCGGACAAGCCCTACGTCTATGCGGCATATGACAGCAAGGAGTATCTAAACAAACACCGGGACTCTCGGCTTACGATACGGATCATGGGGCTGGATACTGCCGGTGCACCATTGAAGGGGGCCGAGGTTTCCTTTGGAAGTGTGAGTCGGCAACGGCCCGTCAAGGTAGCGTTGGATGCCTTGGGCCGGGGTACCCTGCGGTACGAGATGGCGTTGGGTGTACGAGACGGTAGCTTTTACCCATGTGAAGTCATCATCAAGTGGAAAGAAAACGGAAGAAATAAGAAGCGGAAAATCGATTTGGGGTTTGTGACCTGACGCTTCCGTTTGACAAAGGGCCTGTGCACCCCCTATTATTCCAGCGAAGCGATTAGAGGAAGCCAGCCCGATGGGAGACTCCCGATCCACACCATTTTCCGGGGAAGACATCACGGCCCTGCTGCGTGAGCTACAGGCCGGGGACGGGCGTGCCCTGGACCGGCTGACGCCGCTGCTCTACGATGAGCTTCGCCGGATTGCCCGTCACAAACTCCGCTTCGAACGCGCCAACCACACCCTGAACACCACCGCCCTGGTCCACGAGGCGTATCTGCAATTGGTCAAACAGGAGGACACCACCTGGCAGAGCCGGGTGCACTTTATGGCTGTTGCTTCGAAGGTCATGCGCCGAATCCTGTTGACCTATGCCGAGCGTCGCCGGGCGCAGAAACGGGGTGGCGGTCGCCAGAAAGTCCCCCTGGAAGACATTCATGCCGTCATCACCGATGAACGGGCCGATGAACTCATCGCCTTGGACGAAGCCCTGGACCGCCTGGCCGCCTTCGACGAAAAGGGTGCCCAGATGGTGCAATACCGCTTTTTCGGCGGCCTCACCCAGAAAGAAATCGGCGAGGTCATGGGCATGTCCGAACGCACGGTGCGCCGCCACTGGGTCGTCGCCAAGTCCTGGATCCACCGGGAAGTGCAACGTTAGGGGAGTTCTACGTTCTGGGTTCTACGTTTGTGTCAATCTCACCGCCTGTGCTGAATCCAATAGGGTCCAAACACCTCCCCAGACGTTCAGCCAGACATAGAGGAATGAGAAACGTAGAACATAGAACGTCGCACGTAGAACGTCCTGCCCCGTGTCCGCTTTTTCTCTGTTTTCCAGAATACATAGATGACCCGTTTCATCAAACCGATCCAATGATGTACCGATTTCTGATTGTTTTCCTTTTGCTTGGATGGACCCTGCCGGCCCAGGCGGAAATCATCATCGTGAACACCCTGGCCGATGCTGACGCCGACGACGGCCAGTGTACCTTTCACGAAGCCATCGAAGCGTCCAATAATGACAATGCCTCCGGCCTGATGCCCGGCGAGTGCCCGGCCGGGAACGGCATCGACACGATCACCTTCGATGTGGGCGGCACCATCATGCTCACGCAAGACCTGCCGCTGGTCACAGAGAGTGTAAACATCATCGGCCCCGGCTCCGGTTTTCTGACCATTGACGGGCAAGACCTGTATCGCTTCTTTAATTTTTTTGGGACGAGTACAAGTACAACGGAGACCTTCCGGCTGCAGGGGGTGAATCTCATCCGGGGGATAAATACAGTCAACTCGGGCATGATTAAGGTGGGCGGAGATATATTGTACATGGATTTCGTGCGCGTGGCCGACGCAGACCTGCTAGGGGGCACAGGACACGCCGTCCACTGTGTAGGCGGTACCCTGTACATGAACTGGAGCCGGATCGAAAACAACGGGGACGGTATGGGTGATATTGCGGTTGAAATGGACCGTTGTGATGGAGAGATCAACTACAGCTTGATTGCCAACAACAGTGGCAGTGGGTTAAAGATCTTGAGCCACGCTGATCCAGGCCCGGCGGAAAACATTGATATTCGGCATAGCACCTTCAGCGGCAACACGACCTCAAGTGGTGGAGGGGGGGTAGATATTGTATTTCGGGGCGGGGCAAATCTGTTCGTTTCCATACGGCACAGCACCCTTACCCGGAACATCGACACGGGCAGCACCGGCGGCGGCGGCCTACAGATATCAGGTTCTGGTGGCCTGCTTCGGCTGAAAAACAGCGTCATTGCCGACAATTCCCATACCGGCAGCGGCGCTTTCGTCGATATAAGGGACAATAGTCTAACGGGGTTGATCATCACGGAAGGGTTCAACCTCATCGGGGACCGCAAGGGTGCGGCTGGCTCCCAGTTTCCCGCCGGCAACCCCAATGGCGACAACGACTACGTCGGCACCGACATCGCGCCCCTCGATCCCCTGCTCGGCCCCCTGGTCATCAATGGCGGACCCACCCAGGTGCACCTTCCCAGCATCGTTCCGGCAAGCCCCCTCATTGACAGGGGCCATTGCACGGGTGAATTGCACGACCAACAGGGCCGGGGCGACCGCACGCTGCGCCACCGCCTCCTCGACCTGGCCTCGGTCGGCAACTTCCCCACCAGCGACGGCTGTGACATCGGGGCCGCCGAAGCCGATGGCGAATACCTGCCCCTGGAGTTTGGGGCCAAAGCGCTCCTCTCGGGACCCTACATCGGTAGCGGCGGCATGGGCACCAACCTGCTCTCGGTCCTGCCCGTCGGCCAACCCTACAACACGGATCCCTGGAATTACCCCGGTCCAGAGACCAATGCGTCGCCGGATGTGGCCGTCGATTGGGTCTTGCTCAAGCTGCGCCGGGGCGCACCGCTGACCCCACCGACAACGGCAGCCACAGGGGCCGCCGTGATGCTTGAAGAAGGCGAACTGGCCAACGAAGACGGTGAGAGCTTCCCCTTCCTGTTTCGGCAGGCCATCGTGGGGCCGGAGATGTACTACCTGGAAGTGGACCACCGCAACCACCTCGGCGCGATGAGCCGCCTGCCCTACCCCCTCACGCCAATGGCCGGTGCAACGATTGACCTGCGGCCGACGGGTTCATGGTACGGCACCAATGCCGTGCGGGACCTGGGTGACGGCAATGAGGGCCTCTGGGGCGGCGACGGCGACCGGAATGGCGACGTAACGGCTTTTGATTTTCTCAACGTCTGGCTCCTCGAAAACGGTGGGCCTGCAGGCTACACCTACGGTGATTTCAACCTGAGCAGTGACGTAACGGCTTTTGATTTTCTCAACGTCTGGCTCCCGGCCAACGGTCAGGCGTCTCAGGTCCCATAGTCCGGCTGCGCCGGACCGTTCTACGTGCGACGTTCTACGTTGAGTGAACCTGAATATTGGCGGCACATCTCACAGGGTATGGCATTCCGCGCCTCGTTCAGCAAGAGATCAATGCCAGGAAACGTAGAACCCAGAACGTAGAACGTCCTGCCCCGTGTCCGGTTTTTCCTCGTTTTCCAGAATACATAGTTGAGCCCTGCACAAACCCTATGTCCAACATCTTGAATAAACATCGCCATATTCTGTAAAACCCCTTCAACCCAACCGCGATACCCCTCATGTATAAACGTCTCTTCTGGCTCCCGGTCCTGGTCTTTTTCCTGTGTGCGGAAGCCTTTGCCACCTCCGGCAATACCTATCTCATCTACGTCGCCCCCAAAGGGAGCCCGGCCTATACCGTTGCCCAGGAAAAGGCTGATGACCAACTCGTCTTTGCCGAACGCAAATTGCACCGCGCCCTGAAACGGGCTTCAGAGTTGTTAGCTTCCGGCCCGCACACAGTCAACGTGCTGGTTGCCGCCGGCGAGTACACCGGCAAGGCCAAACAAGGCATCTGGGTGATTCCGGCCATCGCCAACCAACAGGCCACCCTCCGCCTGATCGGCGGGTTCAATGATGATTTTACCGGGCGACAACCCTTCGGAAACCTGACGGCCCTCGTAACCACGCCGGGCCGAAACGGCGCGTTTTTGCAACTCACCAAACGGAGCCAACTGGCCCAGTTGGTGATCAGTGGGTTTCTGTTCGATGCGGCCCCGTCGAACAAATATGACAGCAAAACCAATAGCATCCTCAAGGGGCAATCCCGTACCTATCCGATGCTCAGTTTCTCCCAACTGAAAGTGGGGCATCTGGTGGTGGCCGATAACATCTTTATCAACGGCGCACACGGGGCCTTCGACCCGTACATCAGCCCGACCAGCCCGGGGGTCGTCGACATCACCAACAACTTCTTTATCAACACCATCAAAACCCTCAAACCGGCCGCCACCAAACCGGCCAGCCAGATCAACCTGCGGCACAACTCGTTTATTGCGTGCTGGCCCTACAACCCGGATGCCACCAGCAGCAATGTCTCGGCCATTGAACTCTACCATAGCGGCGGGGCCGCGCAGGTGAACATCGAAAACAACCTGTTTGCCTACAACCCCGGCGGAGCCATGCAACATGACTGGCCCGAAGACCGCATGCCGCCCATGGCGATCCGCAACAACTTGTTCTACATGAACGCGGGCCTCTTCGCCGAGGGTGAGCCGGAAGCGGGCGTCATTGCCGGAAAGTTCGGGCTCAACCCGACCTACCTGCTCCTGGACCTCGAAACGCTTGAAGACGATTTCGATTACGACGTCGAAGGCAACGTCTCAATGGACCCGCAAGTCCCGGTGGCCCTCGCCGATTTGCAAGCCGCCGATTCCTACAGCGTCAACCGCAAGAACACGGTCCTGAACGATGTGCGCCGGTTGTTCGGCCTTAACCAGGACGGTGGGACCGTGGCGATTGCCAACTATGCCCCGGCGATGGTCTTCAATCCCCAGGCCGTTCCCCTGCCGATGAACGAAGCGGCCAAAGGCTACGGCGTGCAACCCGCTCAACTCTGGAATCCAAACTAAAACTGGGGTGTCATCTTATGATGCCCCAACCGAAGAGTCGGCTCATGGATCGGGGGCCGACCCTTTTTTGGTTTGGACCGGATGAGCCTTCGCGTTGCTCAGGCGCTTGTGCAGTGTGCGAGGTGCGACTCAGATTCAGAGGGGTCTGATTCCACGCTCCGCTGGAACCCGCCGTAGAAGTTTAGAATCCAACCCCCGCACTCCGCATGAATCCCGAACGCTGGACCCAGATCGCCGACCTGTGCAAGGAAGCCCTGACCTATGAGGCCGAGGCCCGGGTCCGCTTTCTCGATCAGCGCTGCGGGGCGGATGCCGACCTGCGCCGGGAGGTCGAAAGCCTGATCGAAGTCTACGAGGCCGCCCCCGAGTATCTCGAAACCCCGGTGATGGATCTCGAAGGCGTAGCCGATGCGGTTGAGGACGCGCTACACATCGGCCCGTACCGGCTCGTCCGGCTCCTGGGGCAAGGCGGGATGGGAGAGGTTTATCTGGCTCTCCGCACCGACACCAACCAGCACGTGGCCCTCAAGTTGCTGCGCACCGGGCGCATTGATTTTCTGCAACGCTTTGAGGCCGAACGTCAGATTTTGGCGAGTCTGAATCATCCTCAGATTGCACGCCTGCTGGATGTTGGGCAAGCCTCGGATGGACGGCCTTACTTTGTGATGGAATACGTCGATGGCTTACCCATCACGGACTACTGCGACCAGCACCGACTGCCGATTGAAGACCGGCTGGCCCTGTTTGCCCAGGTGTGTGAAGCCGTACAGTATGCCCACCGGAACCTGGTCGTACACCGGGACCTGAAACCCTCGAACATTCTGGTGACCCATGCCGGTACGACGCCTTCCGAGGGCCGGGTGAAATTGTTGGATTTTGGGATTGCAAAAGTGTTGGAGACGGGGCCATCGGTGGTGGAAACGCAAACCGGGCTCCGGGTGATGACCCCGGCCTACGCCTCGCCCGAACAGGTCCTCGGAAAGTCCATCACAACCTCCAGTGATGTGTACAGCCTGGGCGTGTTGCTGTTTGAACTTCTCACGGGACGCCGCCCCTATGCCCTGGGTGAAAAACTCGAAGCTGAAGTGGTGCGCATCATCGCCGAGGAAGAACCCGTCCGGCCCAGCACAGCGGTTACCCAGGCGGTGGAAACACAACAGGCCGACGGGACCACCCGGACTGTAGATGCCTCGGAGGTAAGTGCCGCACGGCAGAGTACGGCAGAGCGATTGCAACGGGTGTTGCGGGGTGAGTTGGATAACATCGTACTCAAGGCCCTTCGCAAAGAATCCGAACGCCGGTATGGAACGGCACAAGACCTGGCCGGAGATGTGGACCGCTACCTCAGAGGGCTCCCCGTCTCTGCGCAGCCGGACACAATGGGGTACCGAGTGCGAAAATTTGTAAGGCGACATCGGTGGGAGGTTGGTGTGGCAACACTGGGGGTGTTGCTGTTGCTGGCCTTCAGCAGTATCACCGCGTGGCAGGCAAAGCGAGTGGCCGAGGAACGGGACCGTGCCCAGGCCGAAGCGGCCAAGGCGCAGGAGATTAAAACCTTCCTTCTTAGCCTGTTCGAAAGCGCTGATCCCACCCGTGAGGCGCGGGATTCATTGTTGGTGAGGGAGGTGCTTGATGATGGTGCAGCACGGATCGAAAACGAATTGGCCGGCCAACCCGAAGTGCAGGGTGAAGCCATGGGTGCGGTGGCACAGGCCTATTACAGCCTCGGACGGTCCGAAGACGCCGTGCGGTTACAACGGCACGCCCTGGACCGCTTGCAGGCCGTACTTCCCGTTGATGATCCGGCGGTGCAAAATGCCCGGTACGGGCTGGCCGGTATGTTGATTGAGTTGGCGAAGTACACGGAAGCCGAGGCGCTGTTTCGGGAGTATTTGCGCTACGAGCTCTCTGGCGGTACGTCCAATGAAGCCCTGTCGGCCCTGTTTCAAATTGGGAATATGCAGCACGTACAGGGCAATGCACAGGCCGCCGACAGTGCCTTTACGTTGTGGAGTACCCGCTTTGCCGCTACGCCGCATGCCGCCGATCCGACCCTGGCCAAGAACATGCGGGATATGGTCTTTATCCTGACCTACAAAGGTGAACTAGAAGAAGCCGAGGCCATGCACCACCCAACCATGGCGATGGAGCGCCAACTGTTTGGTGACCGGGACGTACGCATTGGCGAGGCCCTCGTTTCCTATCACGAAATCCTGACGCGCCAACAACGCCACGCTGAAGCCGAACCTGTTGCACGAGAGGTACTGACCTTGTTTCGGGAATTGCATCCGGAAGGACATACACGGGTTGCACTGGCTTTGCGACACCTGGGCAAGACCCTCTCGGTTTTAGAACAATACGAAGAAGGTGAACGGTTCCTGTTGGAAGGACTGGCGATGGAAAAAAAACTACACGGCGAAGGTGCGTTTACTTCGGGTAGCCATTACCGGGAACTGGGTCGGCATTATGCCCGCGCCGGTGATTACGCCCAGGCCGAAGGGTATGCTCGTGCAGCGGTGGCCCTTTTCGAAAAGCATTTCGGTCCAACCTTCGCCATGACCCGGCTCAACCGCGGTTTTCTGGCATCCGTCTTAACCCACCAGGGCCGGTACCCGGAAGCCGAAGCCCTGCTCCTTGCCGATTATAAAGACCTGGTAGCCAGCGGTAAAACGTCGGGCTCAACGGCCCAAACGCATCGGAAACATCTGGTGGCTTTGTATGAAGCCTGGGGCCGCCCGGAAGAAGCCGCCAAATATGGGGGATAGGTCTGTTCCTCGCTCCACCCAGCGGCTATTGCCTTCTCTTGGAAACCCCATTTCCCTTACCGGGGTCAAAAAGCAGTATGGCTCAAGCACCGGGTGACATACAAACCTGGGTAGATGTGGTCCCTGCGCTGGCCACGGCGTACACCCGTGGCACGCCCACGGGTGACCAGGCCCGGACGTGGGCGCTGGTGCTGCGGTCGCAACACATTGCCCACCGGCTGGATCGTACCTCCGGTACCTGGGCCTTGTGGGTACCCGAGGCGGCCCACGTCGAGGCGACCACGCAACTGGCCCGCTACGAGGAAGAAAATGCCGGATGGACAGTCCAGTTGCCTGCTGGCCCTGCCTTTGACAATGCCACCACCACGGCCCTGGTCTGTCTGGCCCTGGGCATCTTCCACACCGTCACCGGGTTTTACCTCTCGGGCTTTGGGTATACGCCAATCCGGTGGGTCGAACTGGGCAATGCCTATGCCGGGCGCATTATGGAGGGGGAATGGTGGCGGTTGGCAACGGCCCTCACCCTGCACGCCGATGCCGCCCACATTCTGGGCAATCTCGCCTTTGGTGGTTTTTTTATCACCCTGTTGTGCAGGCAACTTGGGGCGGGTTTCGGATGGAGCCTTGTGTTGTGGTCCGGCATTCTGGGGAACCTGATCAACGCCTGGTTTCAGGATCCGGCACATCGGGCCATTGGGGCCTCCACAGCGGTGTTTGGGGCGGTGGGGTTGTTGTCCGGTGTGCGCATGTTGGAGCCGCAGTGGTACGGGTGGAAAGACCGTTTGCTGCCCGTTGCCATTGGCTTGATTTTTCTGGGTCTGCTCGGCTCTGGGGGAGAACGCACCGACTTGGGCGGCCATCTGTTTGGATTTCTGGCAGGCCTGGGGTTGGGGGTTGGGGTAAGCCTGTGGCTCAAGACCCATGCTCTGCCCGCACGGCCCGCACAACGGTGGATGGGCATCTTGGCCGTTGCCATCCTCCTGGCCGCCTGGCTTACCGCACTGATGGTTTAAACGAAGTGATTTGGTGTTGGTATGGGCGTAAGGGCACAAGAATTACGAAATTACTTCGTTGACCTTACGGTTTCACATTCCTTTCCCGGTGCCGCACCGGGCGTTTGCACAATACGAAATCTGTAAATTTTCGGGATCTTGAGCTACAAATTTCTTATTATTCACGCGCGCAAGCTTAACCAACACCAGGCAAGCACTTATGTGGTCCACGTAACTTGTGCCGGAGGTATACACCCCGGTCGAGGAGGAATAGCGGGTTTGGCCACCCCATGCATCTAAACCTATAGCCTTTTCTTCGCTGGCATGGCCGTCGGCGGAATGGCATAGGAAAAAAGGGAGCAATATCCCCCGTATTTCGCTTCCTAAGGCATGGCCACCGATGTCCCTCATACAAGGCGACCCACACGGATCCAACGTCGTAAACACAGACAATTATGCTGCGAAAAACAGCAGAAGCGCTCCAGGAGCGCCTATTTGATGCTTTCCCCGCTGATCGTGCCTATCCACAGGTAGCCCTCGATGATGAGGCCATGCCCCCCTTAATCGGGCATTTCCTGAAACATGTATTGCACGGACGCATTGCCCGGGTTGATGTACAGGTTCAGCCGGAATGGTTTGATTACAGTGCCCCCCATATGGAGGAGGCTACGGTCGCCTGGCGGGCAGCCCTCAATGATGCCGCCCGCATCCCGGCGCATGCCTGGCAACGGACCCTGGAGCAGGGTATTCGGCTGGTGCTGCTACATCTGATCCAGCCGGTGTCCACCCTTGCTACGTTTGTGTATGGGCAGGATGAGGAGGCCCTGGCATTGGATGTGATTACTGATCGCATGGGGTATTTCCTGGCGTATCCCCATCTCACAGAAATGGTCAATTCCCTGGGGCTCAGCGAAGCGGACAGCCTGGACCGCCAAACTTTTGAACAGGTCCTGTTCAAAGCAGAACAGGAAACCATCGCCGACTTTGAAGCTGAAGACTGGGTGGCCTATCTCAACCCCTTGTTTGATCTGGTGAATCTGGCCGCCCTTAAACGGGTGACCGGCACACCGACAGCCCTGTTGCGCATCTTTTTTGAACACAAGGGACAAAGTCAAATCGTACAAAGGTTACAGTTTGAGGAAGACATGCGGGGGACCACGTCGGTTGAACCCCATGGGCTTCAGCGTATTCTCGATGTCGTGCTGCGGATGCAGCCCCCCGAGGCAGAGCCAGAACCCGAAGCCGTCGAAGCAGCCCCGGTCTCAGAAGAACCCGCACCCGAAGTTGAAGGTGAACCGGTAGAAGCGATGCCGCGCTGGATGCAGTATCAAAAAGGACAGGCCCTGGATCATGAGGGCGAAGCACCGGCGCTGGATGCTGATGCGGCAGCGCCTGTCACCGCCTTGCCCGATCCGGCAGAAAAAATTGTGATCGTAGAAACGCCCATCATGGATGCATCGACAGAAGAGGAAGCTGTAGAAGCTGAAGTGGAAGCCGTTGTGCCGCTGGCTGAGGATGCTGTGGTGGAGGATGAAGCACCGTATGCAGCAGAGGATAAAGTACCTGAGCCTATGGCCGCCCCTGAGCGGCAGGAAGCCACCGCGCCCCGCGCCCGTATTGGCCGCCGTGCGCCGGTACCCAGCGATTTGCACCCAACCGATGATCCAACTCCGATGGTACAGCAAGAACCTGAGGTGGAGGAAAACGAAGAAGAATATGAGGGCATTCCTGCCCGACCCACCGGTTCCCGAATCATCCCGTTGTTTGGGGAGAAGAAGACACCGGCTGAAGTGTCCGTTGTTTCGGCACCCGAACCTGAAGTGCAAGAAGAATCCCTTCCACAAGATCCGCCTGAGTTGGCCGATGTCACGACTGAACATCCAGAAGGGACACCGGAACCGGTGATGGAAGAAGCGCTAGGCTCGGAAGAAGAACTGGATGTGGATGAGGAGCCGGTGATGGATGAAGCATTGGAAACCATCTCTGCCATCTCTGACACCTGGGAAGATGATGAAGATGATTTCCCGGAGCCGGAACTGGAACCTGAGCCCGAGCCTGCAACTGCCGAACAGTCCATCCCCTTGTGGATGCAGTATCAGAAACGGCAGGGGCCTACCTCATCGCGTGCGGTTGCCCCGGTACAGACGCGTACGACGGTCAGTCCGGAACTGGAAGAGCTTGAACGGTACGTCATCGGTACCGCCGGGGCATCTCGCCGGGCCTGGTTTGTGCGTCAGTTGTTCAAGGGCTCGTATGAAGAGTACGAAAGCGTCCTGCGCAAGCTGGCCGGTTCGTCCAATTGGCGCGAAGCCTCTCAGGTAATCGCAGCCGACATCTTCCGTAAATACAACATCAACATTTACAGCGAACCGGCCGTCGCCTTTACTGACGCTGTCGAAATGCGGTTTCACGAATGAGTCAGACCCCGCTGGACCAACTTGACGCTCGGCGTGCACAGGCCCATCTGGGTGGAGGAGAAGCCCGCATCAAACGCCAGCACGACCGCGGCAAACTGACCGCGCGTGAACGATTGAATCTGCTTCTCGACCCCGATTCTTTTTCGGAACTCGGCACCTTTGTACGTCACCGCTGTACGGATTTCGGGCTGGAAAAGAACCGGCCCTACGGCGATGGTGTGGTTACCGGATACGGTACCATCCACGGTCGGCTGGTGTATGTCTTTAGCCAAGATTTTACGGTGTTCGGAGGCTCCCTCTCGGAAGCCAACGCCGAGAAGATCGTCCGCGTCATGAAGCTGGCGATGGATAACGGGGCCCCCCTTATCGGTCTCAACGATTCCGGCGGTGCCCGTATCCAGGAAGGCGTGGCCTCCCTCGGCGGGTATGCCGATATCTTCCTGCTCAATACCCTGGCCTCCGGCGTGATTCCCCAAATTTCCGCTGTTATGGGGCCCTGTGCCGGAGGAGCCGTCTACAGCCCGGCCATTACCGATTTTGTGTTCATGGTCAAGCAGACGAGCTACATGTTCGTCACGGGGCCGGATGTGGTCAAGACCGTCACCCAGGAAGACGTTACCCACGAGGAACTGGGTGGTGCGGATACCCACGCAGGCAAAAGCGGCGTAGCCCACCTGGCGTGTACCAATGAGGGAGAATGCCTGCTCAAGATTCGGGAGTTGATGACGTACCTCCCGTCTAATTGCGAAGACCCGCCCCCGTACGTGCCCCCGCAAGATCCTGAAGACCGTGCGGATGCCGGGCTCGATACGCTGGTCCCTGAAAACCCCAACCGGCCATATGATATCCACGATGTGATCCGGTGTGTGATGGACGAGGGAAGGTTCTTCGAAATCCATCCCGATTTTGCTACTAACATCGTGGTTGGCTTTTCCCGGTTGGGTGGTTTTCCCGTGGGCATCGTCGCCAATCAGCCGGCTTCATTGGCCGGTGTGCTGGACATCAATGCCTCGGTCAAGGGGGCGCGGTTTGTCCGGTTTTGCGATGCCTTTAACATTCCGTTGATCGTCTTTGAAGACGTACCTGGTTTTTTACCGGGCACCGATCAGGAGTGGCGCGGTATAATACGCCATGGCGCGAAGTTGCTGTATGCCTTTTGTGAGGCAACAGTACCCAAAATAACGGTCATCACCCGAAAGGCCTACGGTGGGGCCTACGATGTGATGAACTCCAAACATATACGCGGAGACCTGAACTACGCGTGGCCCACGGCGGAGATCGCCGTCATGGGACCCAAGGGTGCTGTTGAAATCATTTACCGCAAGCAAATTGCCGAAGCCGATGATCCCGTCGCTCTCGCAGATCGGTTTATCGAAGACTACCGGCAGAAGTTTGCCAATCCGTACGTTGCAGCCGAACGCGGCTATATCGATGACGTGATTCTTCCCCGCGATACCCGCGCTATCCTGATCAAGGGGTTACAGATGCTCAAAAACAAGGTGGCAACCAACCCCAGAAAAAAACATGGTAACATTCCGCTGTAAGCCCGTAAACTAGCTCATGCCCTACGTTCATTCGGCGTTTCCTCTTGCGTGTTTCATTGATGCACGTGCCTGCCGAGCTCGATTTTTTCGTATGACCACTTCGCATATGTACCGTATCCTCCCGCTGCTCCTTCTGCTCCTCGGCACGACGACTACCGTTGCCCAGGATCAACCGCTGGCCCCAGCTGCACCCCCTGTCTATGAGGAAGGCTCCGAAGCCTACATCCTCCAGCAAACGGCCCGGCTGTACCGCCAGCACGCCAACCTGCTTGATGCCAAAGCCGCAATCAACCTGGAACACTACGAGGACCTCCTTGATGAGGTAGTGCTGGACTTGCGCGGGTTCCTGGCCGATGAAGATTTTCAGGCGCATCCTCAACTCCGTACCCTCTATCAGTCCGTGGTCACGGAATATGAGACGTACTATGGAGAGGTCGATACACTGAGCATCCAGCGGGGAGACATTTACGCCTTCCACAATGCCATGTTTACGGCAATGGAAGACGATGATCCGTTGCTGGAAGATGTGGTGATGCCCGCCATCCCGCCGATGCGTACGACGGTACCCATGACGGTCAACCGTCGTGTCCGTCAAAGCATCGCCTACCTCAAGCGGACCCAGGACGACAAGATCAACATTTGGCGCAGCCGAGCCACTACGTATTTCCCGATGATCGAACAAATCGCACGGGAAGAAGGAGCCCCTGATGAACTCAAATACCTGGCGCTGGTCGAAAGTGGCTTGAACCCCAAGGCCCGGAGTTGGGCACGCGCCGCCGGGATGTGGCAATTTATTTCTGCCACCGGCAAAGCCTACGGCCTGAATGTCAATTCATGGGTAGACGAACGCATGGACCCCGAAAAGGCCACCCGCGCCGCCATACGTCACTTGCTGGACCTGCACCGCCTGTTCGGTGGAGACTGGCAACTGGCCCTGGCCGGGTACAACTGCAGCCCCGCCCGTGTAAAACGCGCCGTTCGGCGTGCCCAGTCCCAATTGGGGGAAACCCGCAAGGCCACCTTCTGGGATGCCTACCCTTACCTGCCGCGTGAGACACGTAACTATGTGCCTGGCTTCATCGCTGCTGCCTTGATGGTGTCCAACCCGGAAGCCTTCAACCTGAAGTCCATTGCGCCCGGTCCTCGTTTTGAATACGACCTCGTGCCGGTACGGCACATGCTGGACCTCGAAACCATTGCCCGGATGATCGGGGTCGAGGTTTCGGTGATCAAGGCCATGAACCCGGAACTGCGCCGCGACGTAATTCCACCCACCACCAGCCCGTACATGCTGCGCATCCCATTGGGCACAAGTGGTTCGTTTCTGGCAGAATATGCGCACATGGAAGCCGAGCAAAGCCTGGGCGACCTGATGCACACCGTAGCCGCCGGGCAATCGCTTCGGCAAGTGGCCCGTAAGTACGGGGTCACGACGGGGGCCATCAAGCGTGCCAACAACCTGAGTAGCAATACCCTACAGCGCGGCCAGCGCCTCCGCATACCGGTCAAGCCATATGACAGTACCCCCAACCGCGAAATCGCCGCAGGCGGGGCCCGGAGCGTACGTTTCAGTACCCTGACCCTGTACCCGGTAGCTGCCGACATGCCGGAAGACCTTAACTCCGGCCCAGCCGCCAACATTCGATCCGTTGCCACGGAAGCCGAAACCCGTGCGGCTGCCTCTTCCTCCTCCGGTTCCGGTACGCGCCGCACACACCGCGTTCGCCGTGGAGAAACCCTGAGTGGCATTGCCAAACGGTATGGCGTCAGCCTCTCGAAATTACGGAGCTGGAACAACATTCGTGGCAGCCGCATCCGCGTTGGGCAGCGCCTGAAAATCTACGGCGGCAAGGCCACGGCATCAAGCAAGTCATCTTCGGCACCCAAGACGGTCTATCATGTGGTGCGCCGGGGGGATACATTGGGTAAGATCGCCAGGAAGTATGGCACTTCGGTCCGTACCCTCAAGAAGCTGAACGGGCTAAGGTCGAACACCATTCGGCGCGGCCAACGGCTCAAGGTATCCGGTAAGGCTTCGGCAAAGTCGACGGCCAAAACCACGACGTACCGCGTCAAACGGGGGGATACCCTGGGTAAAATCGCCAGCCGTAACGGTGTGCGCGTTTCTGACCTCAAGCGGTGGAACAACCTCCGCTCCAGCCGCATCCGCGTCGGGCAGCGCCTCAAAATACGGAAGTAATTAGACGGATTGCGCAATCAGCCACTGGGCCAGAAAATATGTGCCCAGGACCACAGCCTGCGCGGCAGCGAACGGCTGCCGAAACCGGTTCAGGGCCAGCGTTGCATCCGAGGCTACAAACAGCACGGCCCCCAGAGTTGCATAGGCTGCAGCGGACGGGTACGGACCATGTAGGGCATTGGACGCAAACCAGGCCATCCCCAGCAGCGCCAGCATGTAGATGATGACGGGGATCTTCAGTTTGCCCAGGTTCGGCCCAAGCAGGTATAGCATCACCCCCATCACCACAAGCAGCACACCGGCCGTCCAACCCGTAGGGATGCCTTCCAGATAGGTAAAGCCCACCATGTAGAGCACATGGGCGATCAGGAAGCTCAGCAGGCCCTGGATAAACCGGTCCGAGGGCAACATCAGGAACACGTCTCCGGCCAGCGAAAACACCAACCCGGCCCCAATCCAGTATTGATAGGGCTCAGGGGTTGAGGACATCGCCAGTCCCAACTGAATCAGGATGAGCACCATCGTAAGGGGTTTGAACACGTACACATAGGCTGGGGCCTCCCGGTAGTGGGCGATGATGGTGGCGAGGCCAGATGTTAGGGTCAGGAGCAACATTAGACGGGGCGGTTGAAGTTGTCCAGGGCAATGCGCACGTTGCGTTTGAAGCCTTCAAATTTGGTACGTTTGACCGGGTTTTTCCGAAACCGTTGCCGAAATTGTTCGAGGTCCAGTTCCACCCATTCGCGGAGTTCCGTATCCGGCAGGCCGGGGCGCGGATCGAACCGGGGTTCGGTGGTCGGGCGCTTGAACTTGTTCCAGGGACACACGTCCTGGCAAATGTCACATCCGAAGATCCAGTTCAGCAGGTCTGGCGTGATCTGGGCAGGTATATCGTCGGTCCGGTGTTCAATGGTCAGGTAGGAGATGCAGCGGTTGGCATCGACGGCATAGGGTTGGTAGATGGCATCCGTCGGGCAGGCATCGATGCAGCGGGTGCAGGAGCCACAATAATCGGGTACAGAGCCATCGGTGGGCAGGGGTACGTCCAGGATAAGTTCACCGATAAAAAAGAACGAGCCCAGGGTTCGGTTGATGAGGTTGGTATGCTTGCCGATCCAGCCGAGCCCACTTCGTTGTGCCCAGGCCTTGTCCATTACCGGGGCAGAATCGACAAAGGCCCGCCCATGAATTGCTCCAACGGCTTCCTCAACAAAATGGTACAGCGCAAACAGCTTGTCCTTCAGGACAAAGTGGTAATCGTCTCCCCAGGCATACCGGCTGATTTTGCCGACCGCCGGGTCCTCTGGTGGGTCAACCGGCTGGTAATAATTATGCAGGACCGAAATTACACTTCGTGCCCCCTCCACCAGCAACCGGGGGTCAATGCGCTTATCGAAATGCTCGGTCATCCACTGCATGGTGCCATGCCGTTCTTCGTTGAGCCATTGCTCCAGCCGCCGAGCTTCTTCATCCAGGGGGCCTGCCTCCGAGATCCCGCATGCATCGAACCCAAGCCGAAGCGCCTCAGCCTTGACGGCCTCGGCAAGGTGGGTTTGTGCGGTGTGTTTCATCGTGCAGGGTGGGGCATAAAAAAGACCCGGAGGCTAAATGAACCTCCGGGTCAGAATATAGCAATTACGGGTTTGCAGTGATTGCTTCAGCGACCATCAGACCTTAGCGGTTAAATCGCAGCAACCAGGCATCGCTCGGGGTATCCGGCGGGAGTTTGGTTTGGCGTGCGGCATTGGCTTCCCGGCGCGTGGCATACTGGCCGACGGTTACCCGGTAGTACATCTTGCCGTTCACGTTGGCCGCCATCACTTCGCTCTGGTAGCCGGCTTGCAGATACCGGTTGACGGCCCGCTCGGCATCCACTTGGTCTTCCTCAGAACTCACAACCCATGCATACCCCCGGTTGAGCCGGGTCACGTTATTCAGGAGAGCCGCGTCTGAAGACGTCGTGATGACCGGTGGTGCAGGTTCCGGCAGGGGTTCCGGTTCGGGTGTTACCTGAGGAGCCGGTTCGGGCCTGGTCGTCGTGACGGGTTCCGGCATCGGTTCGGGCTGCATGTCTTGTGTATGTTTAACCCGGTCGATGCTGGCACTGGCTTCACGGGCCAGGGAGATGGCTTCTTTGGCCTGGGCGAGGGCTAACTCGGCATGGGCAATCGCCAACTCGGCTTGAGAAATCGCGAGGGATGCTTCGGCCTTGGCTTCCGTGATGTCCAATTGGCTCAGGTCCGGGCCGGTGGTCGGGGTCGGCACAGGCTCGGGCATGGTCGAGGCTTCCGGTTCTGGCATCGGTGCAGTTTCGGGCTCCGGCATGGCCGGGGGGGGCGGTGTGGTTGCCGTGACGGGTTCCGGCATGGGGTCCGGGGTATCGGCTACGGCAGGCATCCCCTCAATGGGGGCCACATAGAGGGTCAGTTTCTTCTGGTCGGCGCCACCGGAGTTTTCTGCGGTCACGGTTATGGTGTGTTCACCGGCTTCCAGGAACCGATGCACGATGGGGTTGCCCAAGATTTTTGCCCCATCCTGAAATTCCCACGCCACCAGAATCGGACGGGAGGCTTTTTCATTCAGGGAAACCCGAAAATCGATGTGGGCCCCGGCCTCAATTTTCTCAGGGTAATAGACCTTTTCGATTTTGACTCCTTTCGGATAGCGGACGCCCAGGTTGGCAAGGCGTAAACCACCGCCTACAAAGCCCAGGAGGTCAAAGTTGGAGCCGCCGGTGAGGCCATCTACGGCATCATCCGGGAAGACGAAGTTAACTCCGGCTTCCTGGAAGAGGTAAAGCTTGCTGGTAATGGCGAGGTTCAGGCCGATGCCCGCCATGGGGCCGGTAGCCTTCTTGAGGCCACCATACGTTGAGTGAAACCCTACCTGAAAATACGGGGAGAGCCAGCCGGAGGTCGGGACGACGCGCAAGGCCACCAGCGCCGAGCGGAGTTCCAGCGGATCGACAATGCGGGGGTATTCCCCTTGCTGGTAGCCGACCATCAGGCCGAAATGGGGTGAAAAATGCCACAGCAGTTCTGCTGCAATGGCCCGGCGCGTCAGGTCAACATCAGCATTGGCCGCGTCGAGATCACCTCCGTAATAGGAGATCCCAATTCGGGCGCTGATGTGAAGCCCGGCTACGGGTTTGGATACATTAACGGCCACCTGGGCCGATGCGGATTGAAGTGAGAACAAGAGTATGCCACTCAACAGCAGACATACCCCGAGCGATAAACGCGGAGCTTTCATGGGTCCGGGGGTCTAGATGCCTATTTGTTTGCTTGCCAAAGCGCTAGAAGAGCCGGATTCGTGCCTCATACCTCCTAACAATCGGCAAAGTATGGCTTTCCCCCTAAAAAAGCAAACGGCGAACAGAATCGACTCGGGGCATCAGGGGGGCTGCACATGGGTGCCGCCGAGGAAGGAAGTCTTCGAAAAATACCTTGATTCATTATGGGAGGCAACCTTATTCTGACTCGTTCGCGCCCCTTTCTCTTCTACACCATCGGTACGATCTTATGTGCCCGCGTTCCCTTTTTGCCCGGTTCTCCGGCATGGCTCTGGCTGTTCTTGTTTTTTCGCTGGATGTATTCGCACAGGACATAGGTGGCGCCTGGGCGCTTTTGTCCAATTCACCCATGCGGAGCCAGATGGGGCGGCACGATGATGCCTTCTTTATCAGTCCAACAACCGGGTGGGTGGTGAACCTGAGCGGTGAAGTCCACTTTACCCGCAATGGGGGTACGACCTGGAGCTTGCAACATCGGGCCGTGTCCGGCGGGCGGCCCATCGGCTTGCGGAGTGTCGGATTTGCCAATGCCCAAAAAGGCTGGATCGGGAGCCTGACCGACCCGCAACTGTTATTTGAAACGCAAGACGGGGGACGTACATGGAGCGACATCACCAACCGGATTACCGGCCCCCGGCCCCGGGGCATATGTGGCCTCTGGGTAGCCAGCGAACAGGTCATCTATGGCGTTGGGCGCTTCGATGGCCCGGCCCGCATCATCAAAACCACGGATGGGGGGCAAACCTGGACCTCCAAAGATCTGTCTCCGCTGGCAGAAACCCTCATTGATGCCTATTTCTTCGACGAAAACCGGGGGATTATCATCGGGGGCACGGATGCCTCGCTGAACACCGCGAAAGGGGTTGTACTCTACACCGAAGACGGCGGTGAAACCTGGTCGGTGCGCCATACTTCATCCGGCAACGGCGAATGGGGCTGGAAAATCTCGTTCCCGACGCCCAAGATCGGCTATGTCTCCATTGAGAACTTCCGGCCCAATGTGCCGACCGCCAAGGTACTCAAAACAACCGATGCGGGCCTGACATGGACCGAAGTGCCCATCGAAGGAAGCCGGTCCCTGCAAGGGGTCGGGTTTTTGACAGAGAAAGTCGGGTGGGCGAGTGGCCGGGGCACCACCTTCATGACCACCGATGGCGGCGATACCTGGGAGCAGCTTCCCCTGGATGGCATCATCAACCGCTTCCGCATGTTTGGGGATTCATTGGGATACGCGGTGGGGAGCCGGGTCTACAAACTCGCAGGCCGCGTCACGACCGACGTTGAGACCGAACCGGCGTTACCTGTAGTAGCCCACCTGGCCCCGAACTATCCCAACCCGTTTCAGGGTTCAACCACGATCGGCTACATCGTCCGTGATCCAGGCCCGGTCAGCCTAAAGATTTATGATGTGCTGGGCCGGCCCGTCCGAACGCTCGTCGATGATGTGCTTGCCAGCGGCAGTTATCAGGCCCACTGGGACGGCACCGATGCTGCCGGTCGGCACGTAGGCACCGGGATCTACGTCTACCGCCTGGAAACCGGCACCCAATCGCAAAGCCGCCGGATGATCATTCAGTCCTGAGGAACGTAGAGCGGGCGAGGTCGTTCTATTTAAACAGACTAAGTCTGTTTGCTTTAATCTGTGTTCGATCTATGCCTAGTACACCTACACAAATCGGTATTCATCAAGCCAAGACGCATTTTTCAAAGCTGTTGCGGCGTGTAGAAGCCGGTGAAGAAATCCACATCACGCGCCGGGGTGAGGTGGTGGCCCGGCTCGTGCCGGATGATACGGCCCCGTCCACTGCTCGCCCACTAGGGTTGCTTCGGCATCAGTGGGTTTTGCCGACCCCGGAAGCATTGGTCGGCCCGGCTCCGGATCTCGAAACCATGTTCTACGAGGGGCTGGATGGCTGAGCGGTTTTTGCTGGATACCCATGCATTAATCTGGGCGCTGGCCGATCCAGATGAACTAAGGCCGAAAGCCCGAGTAGCCCTTGCGAATTCTGCGCATACGGTATTGGTTTCTCCAGCTTCGATCTATGAGATTAACCTGAAGGTGGCCTTGGGCAAATTGGCTCCTCCAGCAGTGGATTTGTTAAGCAGCCTGGTGGATCTTGGCCTAACAGAGTTGCCCCTCCGCATGACCCATGCGGCTTTGGCTGGCACATTGCCCTTTCATCATCGGGATCCGTTTGACCGCCTCCTCATCGCGCAGGCCCAGTTAGAGGACTTAACAGTCGTAACACGTGATCCATACTTTACGAAGTATGGGATACCGGTGCTGTCGTGTTAGGTGGAAGGGATCAGGTCGTCGGGGAAAAATCACAACAACTTTTTCCGGGTAGGGTTATTTTAACCGGGCTTGTGGTGTTTCACAAAGACATTCAAATTCATGAAGGTCGCAAAAGAGTTTCGTTGGGAAGGGGCGCACCGGCTACCCTGGCATGAAGGGGGCTGTGCCAACCTGCACGGGCATTCCTACCGCATGACGGTGGAACTTGAAGGCGAGCCGGATGCGCGCGGGATGTTGCTGGATTTTAAGATCCTCAAGCAACTCGTCAAACCGCTGGTTGATGCCTGGGACCATGCCACCCTCATCGCCGAATACGATGAGGTCTTGCAGGAGGCCGTAGATTTACTGGATTCAAAAAAATACATCCTGCCCTTCGATACCACCTCCGAAAACCTCTGCCGCTACGTGGCCGAGTACCTGAACCGGGAAGGCGGCGAGGTCTTACGCACCCACGGCATCACAAACATCAGCGTTTCCATCCGCGAAACCGAAACCTGCTACGCCACACTAGAAAGCCGCATCGAAAAACCCGTGGCGGTGCCGGTGTAATCCCGCAGTCAGGCTGATATGGGTAAAACTTACGGCCAGCACTGAAGTAGTCCTGGCCGCATAATATGTCGGGGTGGCGGGATTTGAACCCACGACCTCTTCGTCCCGAACGAAGCGCGCTACCGGGCTGCGCTACACCCCGAATGTAAAGGGACCCATAAACGCCGGTGTGTGCGCAAAGGTTCTTGTACGCCAACCGGGCAGGGGGCAAAAAGATACACAGGCACTTGGGGCGCTACGTAAAAGATTCAACGAAAACGCAGGGCGGCGGCCCACCACCGGGCCAGGGGGCTTTGGGTATGGGTCAGGCGGGTGTAGGGAATGCGCTGACCGCCGAACCGGCGTTTGAATTCCGCAATGCTGGGCGTGTTGGCTCCTACAAAATCGAATAGCGTATACCCTTCCGCATCCAGTTGGGCCAGTACATTGCCCAACAGGACCGTCATGGCCGGGCCGGGTATACTGCCAGCCAGCCAGTAACAGGCGGTTTGGCCGTCGTGTAACAGGCCCACCACGGCATCCGGTTTCAAAGCTCCCCGTTCGAGTGCGGCAAAGACGCGTACGCACCCGGCTGCATGTAAAGACCCCACCAGCGGCGTAAGTCGCGCAGCCGGCACCGGCAGTTTACGACCATGCCGGGCATAACTGTTTCGGCAGTGTTCCACCAGGAACGGAATCCACCCCGCCGATTCTTCCACCTCATAGATGGCCTCATGCTTCCGAAACAACCGCCGCGCACCGGCCGACCACCGGTCCGTTATGCCGCTTCCATCCAGGTCAATGAAGTAGGTGTACAGCGTGCGAACGGCCCACCCCGTAGCCTGGACCTGTTCATGCAGGGCCGGGTGCAGATGCAAATGGACCATGCCGTAACGCTGTTTCAGGTGGTCCAGGAGGGCATCCGCCGTTTCTGGTCCTGCTTTATCCGAAAGGAGGACTGGGGTAAAGGCTGTCAGCGGGGGGACTGTGGCCATGCGGTATGGCCCGACGCGCCGGGTGAACCCGTGTATACCCCCCAGAAGCATGGTGCCGTCAAACACACCGAAGGGCTCCGCTGTGTAGCCCAGAGATTCCACCAGGGTGTTGATGTAGGCGGGTTGGGCAAACGGGGTCCGATGCGGGCTCGATGCCAGTAGCATGGGCCAGCGTTCGGCAACCTCTTCCCTGGTTAGGGAGCGGGTCATGGTTATTTGACCACCACCATGCGGCCCGTATCCGTGAACGTACGGCTTGGGGTCTCGGCACGGAGTTGGTAGAGGTATAGCCCGGCAGCCAGTGTACCGGCCTTCACCGTCAGGGTCTGGTCGGCGCCGGCGGGCACAGTGCGGGGCGGCAGGGCCAGTACTTTGCGGCCCGTTACGTCGTAGACGTCCAGCGCAACCTGGGCGGGTTCAGGCAAGTCAAAGAGGACCTGTGTCTCGGGCCGGAACGGGTTGGGGTAATTGCCGTGCAGCGCAAAATCCGTGACTGTCAGGGGTGTTTCTGTTTCATTGTCGACGGTGTGGAAGCCGAAGTTGATGATGCTGCCGTTGGTGAGCACCAAGAACGAGTTGTAATCCGGCCCGTTCTGGTTGGCCCCCGGATTGATGAAGCCCGTTCCGACGAGTACCCCCGGCAGGCTGTTCAGCCCTTCCAGGAGGGCCGATGTACGGGCCACCCGCCCGGAGCCGTTTATCGCCTGGTAATCGATAACCTGATTGGTGGCATCAAGCGGCGTGTATTCGCCAAATCCGCCAAAGCCTACATTTTCGCCAAGCAGCATATTGTCAATGGTCATAATGTTGCTGGTGCGGGCATCCGTGATGCCATTGAAGGGGAGTAATTCCACCTGGTTCGGGGTTTCCACATCTTCGCGCGCTTTTTTGGCAAAGAGGGACAGGGTGATGGGTCGGCCATCCGGGTTGGGCGCGAAAAAGTTCTCATTGAGCACCCCTGCAATCACGCCGACGTAAAGCGAGTCCGAGCGTTGCTGGATTGGCAAGGGAAGGGTGGCAATCACATCGGCTACGCTGCTGCTGTTGCTCGGCGCGATGCCAAAGGTCAGGGGCCGGGAGGGTACCGGGAAGAAACCCGAGGCCGATCGGTAGTTGGCATCGTCCAGCAAGAGGGTATTGCCGATGTAGATATCGACGGTTTCGGCAACCGGGTCCGGCGAGGCATGGATGAGTTGCAGGCGGGGTTCTTCAAGCCCCGGTTTTTCAAAGTCGGGAATGTCTACCACAAAACCGTCGGCTGTAGCCAACTGGAGTTTGGTACCGGCGCCGTTCTGGTTCATGGCTGGATTGTTGAAGCCGGAGGCGAACAGGACAAAGGAGCGCCCCAGCACAAACGGCCAGTCCAGGCCATGCCGGAACAGGGCCGGATACTGTACACCCCCCCGAAAAACTTCCAGGACGACGTCGTTCATTTGCGCCACATCCAGGTATTCCGTGACCCCGCCAAATTGCAGGTTCTCGACCGGGATTCCTTCTTGCTCGATGGCCAAGTCTATCGGCGGGAGGTCCGGGATGCCATTGAAAAAGACGTACTGGCCCACATTCGGATTGGTCGAGGTGCCTCGGGCATTGTCGCGCACGGTCATTGACAGGGCCGTATTGATGCCGGAAGGGTTCGGCGCGTAGATGGAAGGGTCTACCACGCCGTTGACCATGATGATGTACCGTTGGTTCGGCGCAAACGTGATGGTTTCCTGGGCGTAGATCGCGCCGGTTTCCCCATCGGCCACGCCGACGTCCAGGGTGGCCCCGGCCTCAACCTGAATGGTGGCTGCTGTGCGGAACCGGAGGCTGTCTACAGCCACGCCGCCGTCCAGGGTGATGTCGAAGTCCCGATGGGTGACGTCGGGCGCATTGTTGATCAACTGGAGGGTGGAGAAGCGTTCCGAGTTTTGAAGGGGCAGGGTGCTGATGAGGTTGGTTTCGTTGCCGGTTATGCCGTCTGGGGGCACGACCATCAGGGCCATGCCCTCGCCGTTGGCATTCCCGAAACGGTTGATAAACCCGGAGGTAATAACGGTTACAGCCTTACCGCGCAGGAAGCCGATGTTGAGGTCAAACAATCCCTGGTAGTAAGACGGGGCCGAGGTACGGGCCACCTGCATGGTAAAGATCAGACTCGGATCGGCCACGTATTCCGTTACGTCTCCATACCCCACACCGGTCGCGAGGGCCGGTTCACCGGCCACCCCGGCGTTGATCTGCGGAGAATCCGGTATGCCGTTGATGAACGAGAACTCGATCTGGTTCGGCAATTGGGCGTTTTGCTTGGCCTCTGTGATCAACAGGGAGAGCAAGTTGGGGCGGCCTTCAGGATTGGGTAGAAAATTGAACGTGTTGTTCACACCCTGAAGCATGATGATATACGATCTGCCGCCTTCCAGGGAGGCCGTCGTGGACAACAGCGTGCTGGACCCGTCGGATGTGCCAATATCGATCTGGACGGCATCTCCGGCAGGTAAGGTCAGGTAGGGCGATGCACTTCGGAAGATAAAATCGTCCAGAAGCAAGGCATTCTGGACCAGGACGTCAACGAGGCGGTTGTCCGGGTCCGGGGAGTTTTGAATAAACTGTACGCGGGCAGTTTGGGCCTGGGCAAGCGCCGGAAAGAGGGCCAAGCAAACTAAACCGAGGACGCCGGACATCAACAGATGCCGGGCGCGGGACGTAAGGTCCTTCATGAGAATGTATGTGAGGATTGTGTCTGCCCAGTGGGCGTGGTGCACCGGGAAAAAGACATCAGGCGGTGAATAAATGAGTCGCGTGAGGGCTGTGCGTGCCGGTTTTCTCTGTCTATGGTTTGAAAATCCCGAAAATAGGGTGCCTATGGACCCTGTGAAAGCTAAAATTATGACAACTTTTTTTGAGTTTGTGAAATAAATGCAAGACATTTCACCAAACGGCCGACATGATGCCGCAAGAACGGGCGTCGCACGGGCGCTATGCATCCTTTTCTGCTGTGTCTCAACTATTGGGTCCACACCAGCAATAGACGCGCCGTTTCTGGTACCCACCGGGATCATCTTTGACCTTCTTCCACACCGTCGCCACGATTCAAATGATGCAAAGCGCCTTGGACGCTGCACCAGAGGGGATTGCCATTTTCGATAAAGATGGCTTGTTTACATACGCCAACCCACTATATGCCACCATCTATGGTTATGAAACCCCCAAGGTCTTCATCGGGAAGCATTGGCAAATGCTCTACAATGAACACGAGCAAGGGCGCGTTGAGCAACAGGTGGTGCCCATCCTTGAACAACAGGGCCGTTGGCGGGGGATCCTGAAGGGACGGCACCAGGACGGCAGTACGTTTACCAAGGAGATTGCACTGTCTCGCATGGACGACGGCAGCACGTTCAGCATTGTGCGGCCGCAACGCATGGCGGGCGATCTGGCCGTCATGACCCCCCTCCGCGTTCGGTTCGAGGAACTCATCGCCAAGCTCTCCATCACCTTCATCAACCTGCCTGCGGCCCGGCTCGATACCGCCCTGCAAGAAGCACTCGGTGAGGTCAGCAGTTTTATTGGTGCAGACCGGGCGTACGTCTTTCAACTCTCTGAAGATCGGGCCGTGATTCAGTGTACCCACCGATGGGGACCGGGCGGTACGGCCCCGCCGCCACACATGCACGAGTTTCCGGTGGTGCTGGTCCCCTGGCTGATGCAACAGCTCGACCACAAAACGCCGTTCGAGATTACTTCTCCGGCGATGCTCCCGGCACACGCCGAGGTGGAGCGCCAGGCGCTGGAGCAGGGCGGTGTGGCTTCCTGCATCATCGCACCCATGGTTTATGGCGAGACCCTCACCGGCTACATCCGATTCGATGCCCGGCTTGAACTCCACGTCTGGCCTGCAGATTCGGATACCCTGCTGGAGCGTGTAGCCGAGATTTTTTCCAATGTGCTGGAGCGTCGCCGCGTCGAGACGGTGTTGATTTCTGCCAAGGAACAGGCCGAGGAGGCCGCCCGGATCAAGTCGGCATTTCTTGCCAACATGAGCCACGAAATTCGTACCCCGCTGACGAGTATCCTGGGGTTTTCATCGCTGCTGGCCGATGAAATGCGGGATACCGAACACCTGGAATATATCCAGTTGATTCAGCAAAGCGGGCAGCGGCTGATGGAAACGCTGAACTCTGTGTTGGACCTCGCCCAACTCGAATCCCGTGGCCGGGCCATTCATCTGGGGGTGTTCGATTTGAACATCCAGGCGGAAGAAATCGCCCGACTGTTACGGCCCCTGGCGGTTCAGGCCGGGCTCTACCTGGAAGTTAACTGCCATCAACCCGAAGCCCTCGCCGAAGTCGATCAGGCCTGTCTGCACCGCATTTTGAACAACCTCATCGGCAATGCCGTCAAGTTTACCGAGGAAGGCGGCGTGACGGTCGAGGTGGACGCCGACGGTGAGCAGGTCTACCTCAAGGTGATCGATACCGGCATCGGGATGGAGGACGATTTTTTACCCCGCATGTTCGACGAGTTTCGGCAGGAAAGCGGTGGCCTGACGCGCTCCTATGAAGGCAGCGGCCTCGGCCTGACGATCACCCGTCGCCTGGTGGATCTAATGGGCGGGACGATCACCGTCAACAGCGTAAAAGGCATCGGCAGCACCTTCACCGTCGCGTTTGCGCAGGTTAGCGCCCCGCCCCGGTATGATGAGACCTTTGAGCCACGTGAAGCCAAGGACGATGACGTGTTACCGCGTATCCTGGTGGTGGAAGACAACTGGGAAACGCGGATGCTGTTTGAACACATGCTGCGCAGCACGTATCACATCGACACCGTGGGCCGCCCGGACGAAGCCATTCAGAATGCGGCCGACCATGAGTATGATGCCGTCCTGATGGACATCAATCTGGGGGGGCAGCAAACCGGCATTGATGTGCTCCACGTGATTCGCCAGCTTACCGGGCACGGCCGTACCCCGGTCATTGCCCTGACGGCCTATGCGTTGCCAGGGGATCGCGAGCGTTTCCTCAGTATGGGGTTTGACGGGTATCTGGGAAAACCCTTTGCCCGTAAGGATTTGGTACAGACCATCGAACGTGCGCTACGGCGGAAGGCGGCACCGTAAGTATCAAGTATGCGTGAGTTCATCAATAAAATTCGAGATTGGGTCAGCCTTTCAGAGGCACAGCCTCCGGTGCCCTCAAAGCTCGGGCTTGTGTTAAGCGGGGGCGGTGCGCGGGGTGCCTATCAGGCAGGCGTACTCTGCCATCTGGCGCAACAATTCCCCGAACTCTATCTCCCGATTGTAACCGGCGTGTCTGCCGGGGCCATCAATGCAGCCCACATTGCCAATCATCCCGGCTCTTTCAAAGAAGCCCTCGTCGACCTGGAAACCCTCTGGCGCAGCGTTGAAACCGACAAAGTCTTCAAGTTTGAAGACAACCTCAGTCTCGCCTGGAAAGTCATCCGCCGGGCACGTGCCGGCCAACCCGATGATGAAGTCCCTGAGGGCGGTTTGTTCGATACGGCACCCCTACGCACTTTTTTGGAGGGCAGTCTAAAGCAGGACGATGGACGGCTGGCAGGCATCGAACGCAATGTGCGGCGCGGACGCCTGGATGCCCTGGCCATTACCACCCTTGATTACCAGACCGGCCAGAACGTGACCTGGATTGAGGGCAAACCGTTTAAGGTGGTCGAGCGCCCCAACCGGCGCAGCATCGGAGCCGCCATTACCCTGGATCACATCATGGCCTCGGCGGCCTTGCCGTTTCTGTTTCCGGCGGTCAAGATCGGGGCTGATTGGCACGGCGACGGGGGGGTTCGGCTGGCCGCACCGCTTTCACCCGCCGTTCGGCTTGGGGCCGATCATATCCTGGCGATTTCCACCCGGTATGATCGCTCGGCCGCAGAAGCAGGCGAGGCTGAAATCGTCGGCTATCCGCCGGCCGCCCAGATCCTCGGTATCCTGATGAATGCCATCTTTCTGGATATGCTCGAACGCGATGCCCGAACGATGGAACGTATCAATGCCCTCATCAGGCAACTGCCCCGGCACCAGCGCGGACAATACCGGGAAATCAAACTGATGATGCTCCGGCCTTCCGTCGACCTCGCCAAGCTCGCCAAAGAGTACGAAGGCAACGTGACCGGCGGGTTCAGTGTGCTGGGCCGGGTGTTGGGGTCGCGCAAGACGAAAATGCCGCGCTGGCTCAGTATGGTCATGTTCGATCCGGACTACATCGCCCACGTCATGGAAATCGGCCGTGCCGATGCCGAAGCCCAATCGGATCAACTCGCCGAGTTTATGGCCGGTACACAAGGTGCCATAGCCCGTTCGTCATAGGGCGTTTACATTTTCAATGCATAGCCCATTACATCCTCCACTCATGTATACCAAAACGCTCCTTACCTGCACCGTTGTGCTGTCCTTTAGTGCCCTGCTGATCGTTGGTTGTCAACAACCTGTCGTTGAAGAACCCTCAGTCGATGTAGAGGTACAGATTGATTCCTTGCTTGCCCAGATGACGCTGGCCGAAAAAGTGAATATGATTCATGCCAGTTCCTCCTTCACCAGCGGTGGGGTTGAGCGTCTGGGGATTCCGGAGTTGATTATGTCTGATGGCCCCCATGGTGTGCGGCATGAGCATGGCCGGGACTGGGCCAAAGATACCAACGTAGCCGATAGCAGTACCTACCTGCCGGTCACGACGGCCCTGGCCGCCACCTGGAATGCTGACCTGGGGTACAAGTTTGGGACCGTCCTGGGGAGCGAGGCCAATTTCCGGGGGAAAGATGTGATCTTAGGCCCCGGCGTGAACATCATTCGCTCGCCCCTCAACGGACGGAATTTTGAGTACCTGACGGAAGACCCTTATCTGAATGCGTGCATGGCTGTGGGGTACGTCAAAGGCGTTCAGGAGCAAGGCGTGGCCGCCAGCATCAAGCATTACATCGCCAACACGCTGGAGTATCATCGGGAACAGGTCAACGTGGAGATGAGCGAGCGCGCCCTTCGTGAAATCTATTTACCGGCGTACAAGGCTGCCGTGGAGGAAGCAAACGTGCTGACCGTGATGGCCGCCTACAACAAGTTTAGAGGGATCTACGTGGCCCACAACGGCTATTTGCTTGACGATATCCTACGCGATGAAATAGGTTTTGAAGGGCTGGTCGTGAGTGATTGGAATGCCGTGAAAAACACGATGGGAGCCGTCAATGTGGGGTTGGACATAGAAATGGGCACCGACCTGATCATGCCGGAAGATGAACGGGATTACGGCAATTTCCATATGGGAGATACCGTTGTTACCCTCGTTAATCAGGGCTTAGTGGACGAAGCCGTCGTGGATGCGAAAGTGCGCCGGATTTTACGGGTCATGTTCAGGATTCATAAATTCGGAGAACGTCCGCCGGGTGCCTACAATACCCCGGCCCACCAGGCCATCGCCCGGGAAATCGCCGATGAGGCCATCGTCCTTCTGAAAAATGACAACGTTCTCCCCCTCCAAAAGGACAACATCAAGAACTTGGCCGTGGTCGGGGCCAATGCCGTACACAAGCACGCCGGAGCCGGTGGTAGCTCACAGATCAAGGCATACTACGAAGTGACTCCGCTGGAGGGCTTGCAAAACCTCCTGGGCGATGCCGTGGCGATTGATTATGCACCGGGCTATACCATAGCACGGGACGGCGGCACGAATGCCCAGCTTATTGCCGAAGCCGTCAATAGCGTAACCGGCGCTGATGCTGCCATTTATATTGGGGGCGGCGTACACGGCTATACGGACGACTGGAACGATAACTTCCACGATGCCGAGGTACTGGACAAGCCTGACATGTACTTGCCGTTTGGACAGGATGCCTTAATTCAGGCGGTGTTAGAGGCCAACCCGAATACGCTCATTGTTTTGTTCGGTGGCGGGCCGGTAGACATGCGGGCCTGGAAGCAGGATGCCAGGGGCATTTTGCAGGTATGGTATCCCGGTATGGAGGGTGGCAATGCCCTGGCCGATATCCTGTTCGGTGTGATCAACCCTTCCGGCAAGCTACCCATGACGTTCCCGGAAAAACTGGAAGACAGCCCGGCCCACTCCGTCGCCCAATACCCGGATGAAAACCTGCTCATTGATCACAAGGAAGATATCTTCGTCGGCTATCGGTATTTCGACACGTATGAAGTTGAACCGGCCTTTGCCTTTGGGCATGGCTTGTCCTATACCTCGTTTGATTACAGCAACCTAGCGGTAGATCAAAAGGATGCGGTTGTTACCCTAAGCCTCGATGTGTCAAACACCGGCCAGATGGCAGGTGCCGATGTGGTGCAGGTCTATGTCAAAGACGACGAATCCGCACTGGAACGCCCGGATAAAGAACTGAAAGCCTTTCAAAAAGTAGTGCTGGAGCCGGGCGCATCCACACGTGTAACCGTGGAACTGGGGGAAGACGCCTTCAAATACTACGACGAGACTCAGAAGCAATGGGTACTCGAACCGGGTACGTTTACCCTTGCCATTGGACGGTCGTCCCGTGACATTCGGTTAACCGGCGAGGTGGCGTGGTAGGCCAGGTACCATCGGCTCCTGCTTCACAGTGCCTGCCTTGGGCGGAATCTTGGACATGGCGCATTCGGCAATCGCGGTGATGGACAGAGAGGGGTTGACACCGGGGTTTGCAGAGATCATGGAGCCGTCTATGACCAGCATGTTCTTATACCCGAAGACCTCATTGTTCTTATTGATCACGCCCTGGGTGGCATCTCGACCCATAACGGCACCGCCCAAAATGTGCGCCGTTGAAGGAATACCAGCGATGGATTCCAGTACAAAGGAGGAGGGTTTGCCTTTAATAATTTGACTATATTTTTTTGTTAATTCAATGGATTCTGGGATGTCCGGCGTGGGTTTCGTTCCAGAGCCAACGGCAGAAACCATCCGCCCGAGACGGTTTCGCTTAAACCTGAGTGTACTGTCCACCGATTGCATGAAGAGCAGGATCGCCGTTCTTTTGGACCAGTTACTGACCCAATAGATCTTCAGATAGTGAAGGGGTGATTTTAGAAAATTCAAGACCATCTTGCCGAACCGGATGAAGGTGTTTTTGCCGCTCGTAAAGGGTACATGAAGCATCCTCCAAAAGTTGGATCCTTCCGCATAGCGTACGATCTCGATATGGCTGTTTTCATCGGTGTGCAGGAAAGCGCCAATTGCGATGCCTTTGGACATGTCAAGCGTAGGGTCCAGGGTAGAAACGCTGATCAGGGTTTCGTTATTGGTTCTGATGTCTTTGCCCAAAGCATCGGAGAGGTGCGGCAAGGATTTGCCTTTTAGTTTTAAGAGCAGCTTGATGGTGCCCAGCACCCCGCCCGAAAACACAACACCCTTTGCCGTAAACGTCTGGTGTTGCTTCCGCAGTTTTGTACTCGTTTTTACAGACACGCGGTACCCGGAAGTTCCGTCCTTGTCGTCCAGTGGCACGACGTTGTACACTTCGTTTTCGGCCAGAATTTCAGCGCCGTGGTGTTGGGCCAGGTAGAGATAGTTTTTGTCCAGGGTATTTTTTGAATGGTATCGGCACCCCGTCATACAGCCACCACAAAAGGTACAGCCGGTCCGGTTTGGGCCTTTTCCCTCGAAGTAGGGGTCTTCAACCTCGACGCCTTCTTCTCCGAAGTAAACGGCCACCTGGGTGGGTTCAAATTTCGCCTCCCGCCCTAGTGCAGCCGCCAGTTCCTTGAGCTTTACATCGCCATCATAGAGTCTGGGGTTTGGGGCGGCCCCCAGCATGCGCAGGGCCGATTGATAAAACGGCCGGAGTTCGTTTTCCCAATCGGCCAGCGTACGCCAACTTCCGGTGTTGTAAAAGGTGGTTTTGGGGATCGGCAAAGTGTTGGCATAGACCAGCGACCCCCCCCCGACACCCGCTCCCGAAACGATGGCAATGTGCCTGAAGATGGTGATTTTCATGATGCCGAAGAAACGCAGCGTGGGCATCCACAACCATCTCCTCAGATTCCAGTTCGTTTTGGGGAAGTCATCGGGTGTATGCCACTTTCCCTTCTCGACAACCAGCACCTTGTATCCTTTTTCCGAAAGCCGTAAGGCGCTTACGGAGCCCCCAAATCCGCTACCGATGATGATGTAGTCGTAGTCGTATTTCATCGTTCTACGTGCGACGTTACTACGTTCTACGTTACTAGGTTCTACGTTACTACGTTAGGGCGGAGAAACGTAGAACTTAGAACTTAGAACGATCAAGATTTATCCGTACCGGCCATCCTGTAAATTGTTCGGCTTCCGCTTTGGTTACATCCGTATACCTGGGCCAGGATTCGAACGTGACGTCCTTGTTGGTTTTGTTGAAACGGATGAGTCCGTATCCGGCACCGTTTGAGGGGCTGTCCGGGTTGGCATAGGCGTGCATGGTAATCTTGTTGTTGAAGCCGTCCAGGTATCTGCCCGTCCAGGGTAAGGCCTCATTTGCATTTTGGCCGGGTTTTTCATCTTCGGGCCACCACCATCGGCTGTAGTAGTCATTCACAATGGCCGGGACCACAAAGGCCCACGGGCCGTCTTCAAAATCATTGATCCCGTGCTGAATAACGGTCGTTAAATGTTGATCTCCGGCAATATGGACGGCATTGGCTTTTTTGATGGCGTTGAGTGCCAGGTTTCTGCCCGTTTGGGGCCAGCCGTTCGAGTCCATATCGGCATGGAGTCGGTTGTCTTGACTGCCGTGTAAATGGGCGCCGCCACAAAAGCCGGTTTGGGATAGAACGGCTTTCATCAAGGTGCTTGGCCCGTGTTCGGCCCAGGTGTTGAGAAAATCCAGCTGTCGGCTGCCCAACAACTCAAGCCCTTCTACATCGACCTGTGCAGGATCGTAGTTGGGGTCCCGGATATGGTCCGGCCGGGGGCCAATCTGAGGGATTTTGTCCTTGGGGCCCGACTTGAATTTTCGGTCCTCGATAATGGCAAAATCAACGCCACCTAGGATCAGGTTGGTGTAATACACGCCGATGCCCTGTTGAATAGGGGTTGGATCGTAGGGGTCGGGCAAGTGGGCGGTCTGGCTTCGTTCTACCATTTTAACATAGTCCGGGTGGTAGAAATACCCGCCATCATTGCCTGCCGGTGAGGAGGCTTTTTTGCCGTATTCCCCCCAGAGGTTGCCCTGGCCGATGTCATGGTCGTCTGGAATTGTAATCGCTGGGCGGTTGCGGAACACCTCCCGAAATTGCATGCCGAACTTCAACCAGGCTGCAGTGTGTTCGGTGTGGTCGTACGACTGATCTCCTGCGAAAAACACCAGGTCCGGGTCCTGGTGGTTGATGTTGCGCACATAGTTTTCCCGATCTCCACGGTCTTTGTTGCTGTTGCAAGAGAGGGCGGCCAGCACAATCTTGTCTTTATCCGTAGGATCTTTACGGATCAGTCCTTCAAAGGCGGATTGATCGCCGTGCAACAGTCGGTAAGGGATGTCTTCATCATTGGGCCAGTTATCCACCTGGAACAAGGCATTCCAGCCGATATCATTTATCTGTTGCGTTTGTACCTCGTCCCAGGTGCCATCTTTTTGGATTGCCAGCCGGACCTCCCGTGTTTCATGCGGATAGAGCGGAAACAGTTGCGCCGTAAGTTTCATCGTCTCGTTCGAAACGGTATAGAGGCCGAAGGCAATTACCTCTTCGCGGGGCACATCCAGGTCGATGATTTCATTGGGTCCTCGGTTCCACCAATCGTTGGTCGCCAGGGTGTCCAGGCCCGTAAAGGGTGCGGTAACCGGAGGGACTTGTTCAGCGCTGTTCGGGCCGCATCCCCAGCAAAGGCAAACGGCAATGATGACAAGGAAGGTTGTGTTTTTCATACCGCGTCGTTGATCAGGGATCTGACCCATTCGTTGGGGATCATGTCGATTGTCATGTTGATGCGCTCGGTTGTTCCGGCATTGATGATCTTATGCGGGTCCGTCAGGCGCAGGTACCAGCATTCGCCCGGGTTCATCGGGACGGGTGTACCATTCAGGAAAAACGTCACATCCTGATTTCGCTGGATTGGGATGGTCAGGCGGATGACGGACTTTTCGATGTGGAGCCCGAGGGAGGGATCTGTGTGCTCTTTCACCGTAGCCCCGGGTGCCAGGCGAAGTAACCGCACCAGTGTGACGTTCGTATGTTGACGGAACGTATCCACCACACTTGATAAATAGGGTGACGCTTCAAGAGCGGGGATGTCCATCCATTCGGCCCAGGAGCCGTCGGCATAGTCCTTTGCGGGAGGAGGCGCGGGCAGGGTAGGGTCCACCAAGTGGGCAGGGGATCTCAGGGGTAAGACATTGTAGTATATAAAACTTTGCAGACTGAATGCCTGAACTTCTTCCAGCATCTTGTTCGCGTCGAACGAGAGGGGGAGCAGGATACGGTCGCTTGTGGTTTCGGCGTGAGGGGGTGATGGCTTCATAATTTCAGAGCGCGTGTTTGGGTATCCAAAGGGGGCGGATAGGGGTTAGGTGTGTGACGGGTGGTAAGTGGTAATGAATGCTTTGAATCCGGGGATATCATCTACGCCAATAATATCTACTTCTAACTTCAGTAAGGCCAGCCAGGTTGATGGTGAATCATTGGTGTTCCAAAAACGAACCTTAAATCCTTTAGCATGAGCGCTATCAATCAAGGCTTTTAGGGTGTTTGTGGCGTTTTCATCCGGCGGCTGTTTCCCATCCCATTCAACGTGATCGGCAAGGTTGGTGCTAATCCACGGCATCATAGAGCTGGAAATGTTGCTGTTGATATACTCAGGCCGCCCATCAATAAAGAAATAGGTCCACGCCTTGTTACGTATGACTTCTTCTCTGTTAATATCGCCACTCAGAATAACCTGAACCAACGCTTTGGGATGGGCATCCTGGTTGTTTTTGACCAGCACCTCATCATACATGGAAAGGGTGTTGTGCAATGTGTCCAGCAGGCCATCGGTATCCTGCTTGATGTCTATCAGCAATACGATTTGGGTTTGCTCCTCGCTGAGCCTCTGAATCAACGGTGATAGGTAGCCGGTGTCAAGGTTTTGCTTCAGGGGTAAGTCTACGTCGTCATGGCTTACCTTGAGTTCATTGTTGAACGGATAAATGTCTACTTCAAGTGAGTTAAAATGATTATCGAGTGCGAGATATATGGGCGTGGATTGTTCGTAGTCGTTGTGGGAGTGGGCAATGAGGTGGTTCAGTGCGGGCTGCGTGCCCGATTGTGGAGGGGGACCTGGTTTTAGTTCTTTGATTTTAATGTTCTTAAACCAGATGGGGCTGTCATGATCCTGAAACCCGATGTAGCCTGACTTGAATTTGCCGTAGTCCGGTTTGTCCTTCCATTTCCCTGTGTTTTTCCGTTCATACCAGTCGGTTGACCAGGGGACGAACGAAACCACCTTCTTCCCATTCAGCCAGTGTTCTACTTGCTCTGGGGTGAACACAATGCGGGTGGTATTCCATTCTCCAACAGGGTACAGGATCTTTTCCATTGAATCGGGGGCATACATGGCATAGTCGGCCCCCGTCTGTTGCAAGGGTTGCAGGGCACGCGGATTCTGGGTGTGGCCCAGGCTGAGGTTGTAGGTGGTCAGGTCATGGTGTTTGGCGTAGTTCACATCATCGATGAGCTGGTATTCCGGCGCAACTTCCGGCGGGCCGCTGTACCCTTCCTTGAGATGGTAGAAGATGCCGCTGTTGCCGCCTTCGGGTAGTTTCCATTCCAGCGACAGCTCGAAGTTGTCAAATTCCTGAGCGCCATAGATAATATCTCTGCTGCCCTCATAATCCATGTTTTGTCGCTTCTCCGGGTCGATGGTGAGCAGGCCGTCTTTTGCGATCCACCAGGGCGGCAAGGCTTCTTCGTTGTAGGCCCGCCATCCTTCCGTACTGGTACCGTCGAAAAGATAGATCCAGCCGCCCGGTTCAGGGGCCGTTTCTGTTTTGCAAGCACTGACTCCCAACGCAAGCGCTAAAAGGAAGCAAAGGTTAAGTTTAGCTACGCGATGGGGTGTACGGCTTCGCATGATTACAGGGGTGAGGTTGTTCAGCTTAGGGCGTATGTATTCCCTGAATTCCATTTGTTAAATATCCAACTCCTGCTCCGGATTGTCCAGTCCTGGACCCTGAGACCCATTACCGGCGTAAGGGCGTACACAAGAATTCTATCCTCTGTTTCATGCGAACCTTTGACATTCCCACTTTTTATCGAAGCCCGATCGTCGGCCGGGTGAAAACGGCTCGGCAGGTATTGGACCCCCGCAAGAAAGACCTTTCGCCGGCGGTGCTGGACTTTGGGCCGGTGCGTTTCAAGCTGGCGCGGCATTTCGGGTTTTGCTACGGGGTAGAAAATGCCATCGAAATTGCCTACCAGACGCTGGAAGCTCACCCGGGCCAACGGGTGTTTCTCCTGTCCGAGATGATTCATAATCCGCATGTCAACCGGGACCTTCAGGGACGGGGCATACAGTTTCTGCGCAGCACCAAGGGCGAACAACTCATCCCGTTCGAGACGCTCACCCCAGACGATGTGGTGATTGTACCGGCTTTCGGGACGTCTCTCGAAACCCAGGCCGTGCTGGAAGCCCTGGGCCTCGATACCAAAACCCACGATGCGACCTGTCCCTTCGTGACCAAGGTCTGGAAAAAAAGCGCCCAGATCGCCCAAAAAGACTACAGCATTGTCATTCACGGCAAACGCTACCACGAGGAAACCCGTGCCACGTTCTCCCACGCTCAGAACCACGCGCCGACCGTTGTAGTCTTGAACATGGCCGAGGCCGAAGCCCTGGCCGCCGTCATCCGGGGTGATGCCGATGCCGCCTTTTTTTACGAGTGCTTCGCTGGCCGGTATTCCGAAGGTTTTAATCCAGAGACGGACCTCATCCGCATCGGCGTGGTCAACCAGACGACCATGTTGGCTACCGAAACCAAGGCCATCGCCCAACACCTCCGGCAGGCCATGATCTATCGCTACGGCGAGGCCGACATCGATGCCCACTTCGCCGACACGCGAGACACGCTCTGCTACGCCACCAACGAAAACCAGGATGCCACCCGTGCCCTCATCGCGGATGGGGCCGATCTGGCACTGGTCGTCGGTGGGTATAACTCGTCGAATACCAGCCACCTCGTTGAACTCTGCGAAGCACACATGCCCACGTATTTTATCTCCGGCCCCGATGAAATCGCCTCGCCAGCCTGGATTAGGCATTTTGACTGGCGCAACAAAACGCACCTGGAAACAAAAAACTGGCTCCTCCTGGATAAAAAGCGCCCCCTTGACCTCATCCTGAATGCTGGTGCCTCCTGCCCGGACACCCTTCTGGACGACGTAGCCTTGAAAGTGATTGGCTGGTTCCCCGGCGCTAAGTCTGTTGAAGAGGTTCTGTCATCGTTCTACGTTCTACGTTCTACGTTCGGCTTCGAGAAACGTAGAACGTAGAACGTAGAACGAAATGCCCAAGCTGCTCTACATATCGCTCTGCCTGCTCCTCGCCGGCTGTGGCCTCTTCGATCCGCGTACGCCGGAGCCGCCGGATGCCGGGGGGGGGACCTGGTTGCAACCCGATACGCCGGAGCGCGTGGCCGAAAATCTGCAGAATGCCATCGCAGAGCTCAGCGACCAGAACTATATTCGTTCCCTAACGACGGATTTTGAATTTGAGCCCACTGTATCTGCCGAAGCCCGTGAGCCTTTGTTGTGGACCGGTTGGGGCCGAGCACAGGAAGACACCTACTTCGGTCGGCTTAAAGATGCGGCGGCCCCTTTTGACGGGCACAGCCTGGAGTTGATCGACGTGACGCGTACCATTGTGAGTGACGACCGCTTCGTATTCGATGCCTCATACTTGCTCACGGTGCGTCACAGCCGTACGGATGAGGGTGTGCCTGTGGAAGTGCAGGGACGGCTGATCTGGGAAATCATCCAGGGCAGCGACGGCCTCTGGAAACTCCGCCGATGGACCGATCAGGAACTCGGTACCGAACCGTCGTGGTCCGACCTCAAAGCCGCTTTCGTCAAGTAAGTATCTGCCTAATTATACACGTGAAGTCTGGTGCGGAGTGCTGCGTGTGGAGTGCGACTCCCCCCTAAAACCTGAGTCGCACCCCGCACCTCGCACCTCGCACTTCCCACTCATGCACACCACCACCTTCGCATATCACCTCGTTATGGTATTGGTCGCCAGCTTTTGGGCTGCCTGCAACCCTTTTGCGCCATCGTTGGAGGAGGGTGATCCGTTTGGGGTAGTGCTGGGAGATCCGACAACCATTCCTGGTTTTTTTACCAATTTTCAGAGTGCGTACGAATTGCGGGACATCTCCTTGTATGAACCCCTGCTGGATTCGGCATTCGTGTTTATCTATCGGGATTTTGAAGCCCAAATCGACCGGCAATGGGGGTTCGCCCAGGACTTGCAATCGACCCGGCGGCTGTTTCAAGGCTCCAATTTTATCCGGTTGCAATGGAATCAGGTCATCGCCCAGGATGTGACGGAGCAACAGCGGCAAGCCCGCATCATTCGTTCTTTCAACCTGACGGTTGCCCTGGAAGACGGAGAGGTGCTGCGGGGTGACGGAAACGTGAATTTTCGCCTCGCACGTACAGATTCGACCGCCGCGTGGCGCTTGGTGCGCTGGCGGGATGAAAGCGAGTTGTAAAGGTTGTATCTTGGCGTATTGCGTATTGCGTGATGCTGGCTCGGATGTTACAGGCCGAATACTCGTTTAGGCAGGCCAATAATCTGAAGCTTGGCACAACATTAGGGATAAAGTTCACGCAACACGTATTCACCTACAAAGAAACATACGCTCATTTGAATGTGCTTCTGCTTTCAAAAGGGCGCTAACGCTACCCATCTCCATGCAAAAAGCATTAGCCTACGCCCAGGGCCATTTCGACACCTTTATCGGCCAATTGGAAGACCTGTTGCGCATCCCCTCCATCAGCGCGGATTCCGCTTATGCGGGCGATGTACGCCGGTGCGCCGAATGGCTGGCCGACGAGTTTCGCCGGATCGGTATGCAAACGGTTCAGATTATGGAAACGGGCGGCCATCCGGCTGTTTTTGCCAGTTATGAAGAGGACCCCGCCCTGCCTACCGTCCTCTGCTACGGCCATTACGATGTGCAACCGCCCGATCCCCTCGAACTCTGGGAAACCAACCCCTTCGAGCCGACGCACAAAAACGGCGATCTGTATGCCCGTGGGTCCTGTGACGACAAGGGCCAATCGTTCATGCACCTCAAGGCCGCTGAATCCTATCTCAATACCACCGGCTTGCCTCTCAACCTGAAGTTTATTATCGAAGGGGAAGAGGAGGTCGGCTCTGAAAATCTGGCTTCGTTTCTGGAAGCCAACAAAGACCTGCTTAAAGCCGACGTCGTCCTGATCTCCGACACGGCCCTGTTTGACAAGGATGTGCCGTCGATTACGGCGGGTCTGCGTGGCCTCGCCTACATTGAGGTTGAGCTTACCGGTCCGAATCGGGATTTGCACTCCGGGGTCTACGGCGGTGCCATTGAAAACCCCGCCAATGCCCTGGCCCGGCTGATCTCCGACTTGCACGATGAAAACCACCACATCACCATTCCCGGTTTTTATGACGATGTACGTGACCTCACCCCCGAAGAACGGGCTGCATACGCCTCGCTGCCGTTCAATGAACCCGATTGGCTGGGGGCCGTAGGCGTAGACGCCGCCCGGACCGAGGCGGGGTTCTCCATCCTGGAAGCCCGGACGGCCCGGCCCACGCTGGACGTCAACGGCATCTGGGGCGGTTACCAGGGCGAAGGGGCCAAAACGGTACTGCCCGCCAAAGCCGGGGCCAAAATCTCGATGCGCCTCGTGCCGGATCAGGACCCGGATACGGTCTATGGTAAGATCCAGGCCTACTTTGAAGCCAACACCCCGCCGACGATGAAACTGGATTTCCGTGCATTGCACGGCGGTATGCCGGTGCTGGTCAATACCAAAAGCCGGGCCATGCAAGCCGCAGCCGAAGCCATGGAAGCCGTCTACGGTAAACCCCCGGTCTTTACCCGTGGCGGTGGCAGCATCCCCATCGTCGCTGATTTTAAAGACGTACTCGGCCTGGACAGCGTCCTGTTCGGCTTTGGTCTCAACACAGATGCCCTGCACTCGCCGAACGAACACTTCGGCATGGATCGGTTCAAAAACGGTATCCTCGCCACCATCCGGTTCTTCGACGCCTACGCGAAATGACGTTCTACGTGCGACGTTCTACGTTATCTGACCCTTAAATCTGGAATGGATCCCAAAAGATCGGGTTGGTTCGCACGCCCCGTGTCTAGCACTGCATTTAGGCACGAGAAACGTAGAACGTAGAACGTCGCACGTAGAACGCCCTGCCTTATCCGTTGCTCACGAACGCGATGTATTTTCCATCCGGCGACCAGGACGGCACGTTGATGGTGCCTTGCCCGCCGTAGACGTAGCCGATAATGCGGGGGGTGCCGCCATCGGCGGGCATCAGACGGAGGTAGACCTGTTTGTAGTACGGGTGTGCGCCTGGGGGGACTTCGGGCAGGTAGGAGATGAAAGCAACCCGTTTGCCGTCGGGAGAGATATGGGGAAACCAGTCGTTGAGCTCGTCAAAGGTGAGTTGTTCGGGGGTTTCACCGTTGGGTCCCATGCGCCAGAGTTGCATGTTGCCGGAACGGACAGAGTTGAAGTAGATGTATTTCCCATCCGGGGTATATTCCGGCCCATCGTCCAGCCCTTCGGTTTCGGTGAGGCGCTCTTCTGCACCGCCTTCAGTCCGGATACGGTAGACGTCATAGTGGTCGGCCTCGCCCCGGCGGGCGACGTACGTCAGGTATTGGCCGTCCGGTGAGATGCCGTGCAGGTAGGAGGGGCCTGTGGGGGTCACTTGCTTCGGGGTGCCGCCGGTGGTGGGGAGGGTGTAGATCACAGATTGCCCATCGTGTTCTTCGGCATGATGACTGATCGCCAGGGTTTGTCCGTCGAAGGAGATCACGTGGTCATTGTTGTTACGGTCGGCGAAGCCGGTATCGATCACTTCCGGTTGCCGGGCTTCCAGGTCAAACCGGTAGAGCAAGCCTTCCTGGTTGTAGATGAGGGCCTTGCCGTCCGGTGTCCAGTTGGGAGCTTGCAGGGAGGTAGAGATACGGTGTAGGACTGTGCGTTCGCCGGTATCGACGTTGAGCACCTCCAGGTTGCTCCCCAGGAACGGGTCCCGGTTGGCGACGAAGTCGTCGGCGGCTTGCCGGATGACACGGACATTTTCAAAGACGGCTTCCTCGACTGCATCCGCATTGTGGGCACACACGAACAGGCCAACGTACACCGCATTGCCCAGGTCCAGTTCGATTTCTTCTCGCGTAAACGGCTCGCCAAGACGCGCTACCGAAAGGGTGTAGACCTTGCCTTTTCGGGCCAATTGGATCACGTCGGGGGCCATCGCGCTGGATTGGACTTCTTCTGTTTCAGCACCAGGTGTACGCCGAAACTGGAGGGAGGTGAGCCCGTCACCGTGAACCGTGGCATCGGCATAGGCGGCATCGGCATCAAGGCTCGAACGCACCATCCAGCCGAGCTTCCGGTGGGGGTCTACCCCATCGCCCAGGAAGCGTGCCCTGGCCCGGAGGACGAAATCTCCTTCCATACGTTTCCACAGAAAAGAGAAGGCATCGCGGTCGTACCACATGTTTTCACCGGACCCTGAGAGGTGGTAGGTCTGGCTATGGCCGTTATAAATGGCATTGCCGGAATGGTTGACCATCCCCACATCCGTATGGCCATCAAAAAGTCCCACCGGCGTCTGCGCCGATACAGAAAAGGTCATCATCAGCAGTACGATTAGGGTAAGGCCATACAAGGAAATGGTGCCGCGTGGAATCCATACGTAGGGACACGACGTGTCGTGTCCGTACTTGGGTGTGGCACATTGTTCGATCAGGATATTGGGCATTGGGGGAGGATTATTTATACAATTCCGGCAGGGTATCGCCGAAAAGTACGAAGGGATGTTCGTAGAACCGGATAAAATCCGGGGCGCTGGGGTGGCCGGCATAAGGGGCGTAGTGGTGACCAGGTTGATTTTTTTGGTTGGCGTTGCGCCAGACCATCGCGTAGCTGATGCGGCGGCTGACCGGGTCTCTGGTAATGGCGCGCAGGAGGCGTTTGGTCCACCATTCTTTGTGTTTGATGCCCTCGGAGCCGGTTTCGGTCAGGGCGGCCAGTTTGCCTCGGGCCTCAGCCATCTCGACGAGCATGCAGAGGCGTTGGGTCATATGTTTGACCGTCCATTTTGAGGAAAGGGCGTGGTAGTCGTCGTAGCCAAAGAGGTCTACGTATTCGTCTCCGGGGTAGTGTTCAAGGTAAGTTTCCTTGGTGTTAAACTGATCGGTCGAGTAGGCATAAATGAGGTTGTGCAACTCCTTTTCATTGCGGAGGTATTCGACCGTGAAGCGCCACAGTTGTTTGTAGGCTTCGGGGCTGCGGTGTTTTTTGCCCCACCAGAACCAACTGCCGGTGTGCTCATGGAAGGGTCGAAAAATGATGGGGGGCGGTACACCGATGCCGAGCCATGCCATGGGGCCGGTTTTGAGGCCGTCCACAAATTCGGCGAAGCGGTCCAGGGCTTGCCGGTACCATGCGTGATGGGTGCCGCCGGGCAGGATGGCATCGACGGCTGGGGTGGTGTCCCAGGAGTTGCCACCGGAGACCGGGTTGTTCATATGCCAGCTTACCGTCAGGATGCCGCCGCGCTCGTAGCCCTGTTTCATCCAATGCTGCATGTCGTCGAAGCGGACGCCGTCCAGGTTGGCTTCGGCCCCGATTTCCAGATCGCCGAGTTCCCAGCCGTAGACGGCCGGATAGGCCCCGGTCACGTCCTTGACATCGGAGCGGCCCTCTTCGCGCCACCAGGTTACCCCATAGGCCAGGTCGTCCTGATGGCCGAAGAGGACGGCTTCCGGGGCCAGTTGCTGGAGGTTTTTATAGAGGGCCTTGGTTTCTTCTGTGGCATCGGGATCGATGAGGGCCATGCCGGGTCGGGGGGTAGGGGTCAACGGAGCCGTGGTGCTACAGGCCCCGAGCAACAGGGTAAGGCCGAGGAGGAGCAGCGGGGGACGGGCCGTGGCGTTGTACATGGCAAGCACAGATAAACATCACTTCAATCGGGTTTGTGTCGATCGTTCTGCAATTAATCAAAATAAATTAGTATGTCAACCCTATTTTTCCCATAACCACCATGCCACCCAACACCATACCGCAATAAATAGGATAACCCTGCTTTTCATGGATATTCTCCGTCTCAAAAAAAATAATACCCCATTGGCAGAATGCTGTTTCATCTGTTCGTTCGGCGTATCAACTCAAGGCAGGCGCGGGCGTTGTGGTAGGGGGCTTTCCAGGGGCCGAGTTTGTCTTCCCGGCGGATCGGCTTGCCGGTGCGGGTGACGCTGTACAGCCAGCCCCCATGCTTCCGGTCGATGAGGTGCTGTTGGATGTAATTCCAGAGGCGTAACGTTGCATCCAGGTAGGATACTTCTCCAGAAAGTTGAAAGGCATTCAGGCTACCGATCATGGCCTCGGCCTGGCACCACCAGATTTTGTCGGTGTCGGTGATGCCCTGTGCAAGGGTACCTTCGTTCATCAGGCCACCGTCGGTATCCACTCCCCTGTCGAGCGCGGCCTGTGCCATTTGGAGGGCTGTCGTGTGAATGGTCTTGGTGAGGGCTTTGTCTTTCAGTACCTCGGTGGCTTCGACGAGGAGCCAGCTTGTTTCGAGATCGTGCCCGAAGGATAGTGTATCGGAGACCGGCTTCCATGCCTTGTCCACGGCATAGCACAAATGGTGGGTTCCAGGATCGATCAACCGATCTAGAAACAGCGTGACTATGGTTTTAAGGGCCGCATGTAACGATGGATCAGGGTGAATGCGCAGGAGTGTGGTGTAGGCTTCCAGGACGTGCAAGTGGGTGTTCATGGTCTTGGCCCCGGCGGGTTCCTTCTCGCTCAGGGTGGCTTCCGGAAGATGGGTCCAGTATGGGCTAAACACCTCCAGGTAGCCGCCATGAACCTGATCTCGGGTAAAGGCTTGCATGGCCTCAAATTGGTAGCGTGCCCGACGGAGCACATCCGGCTTCTCTGTCAGCCGGTAATATTCGGAGAGGGCATAGAGGGCGAACGCCTGTGCATAGGTTCGCTTGTGTGTGTCAAGGGGGCAGCCTCTGGCGTCCAACATCCAATACACACCGCCAAATTTTCCATCGAAGAAATAATCCGTCAGGTAGGCATAGGCCCGGTCGGCCATGGCGCGGTAAGCAGGGTCCGGGGTCATCCGGGCCGCTGCCGAGAAGGTCCAGAGGATGCGGGTGTTTAGAATGAGGCTCTTGGGGGCATCGGGTAAACGTTGGTGCAGGCCATCTATCCGGCCTATGAAGCCACCCCGCTCGGTATCGGGTGCGTGTTTCAACCAGTAGGGCAGGATGTTACCGGTGAGTTCCTGCCGAGCCTCGGTTTGGAGTCGGGCGAGTTGATCGGCGGTGGTCATGACGGGGTATAGCCTCGGTCGTGCAAATTTTGATCGATCAGCACGATGCGTTGTGCCACGCTAGCTGCCGAGCGTAGGCCGTCCGGCGGGGTATGCTTGACGTAATCCAGCAAGCGTTCGATGGAGGAGGTGGCCACATGCACACGGGTATCGGAGGCTCCATAATAGATGAACACCGTGCCCTTAGGTTTATCATCGGCAATCCAACCGTTACTGAAGGCCACATTGGACACATCGCCCACGCGTTCCTCTCCCTCTGGTGCAAGGAAATACCCGCCCGGTGCATACGTGACGCGCCAGGGTTGGGCCAAATCAGTCATGAACAGGTAAAGTACGTAGCGAAGCCCCGCGGCGGTGTTGCGTACGCCGTGGGCCAGGTGCAGCCAGCCTTCCGGGGTTTTGATCGGTGGAGGACCCTGACCGTTTTTGGTTTCCTTGATGGTATGGTAGGCGCGGACATCTACAATGTGCTCTTCCGTAATGACGGCGTTTTCCATGTCATCGGCCAGGCCCCAGCCGATGCCGCTGCCGGAGCCTGTATCGATAAAGCCATCCTGCGGGCGGGTGTAAAACGCGTACCGGCCATCCACAAACTCGGGATGCAACACTACGTTACGCTGCTGGGCCGAGGGCGTTTTGAGGTCCGGCAAGCGCTCCCAGTGCACCAGATCTTTGGTGCGGGCAAGGCCAGCCTGGGCCACGGCAGAAGACCAATCGCCGGGCGGGGCGTTCGGGTCCTTGCGCTCGGTGCAAAACACGCCGTAGATCCAGCCGTCTTCATGGGCAATCAGGCGCATATCATAGACGTTTACATCCGGTTCCTCTGTTTCCGGCATCACCACTGGCCGGTCCCAGAACCGAAACCCGTTGATGCCGTTCGGGCTTTCGGCAACGGCAAAGAACGATTTGCGATCGTACCCTTCCACGCGGGCCATCAGAAGGTATTTCCCTTTCCATTTCATGGCCCCGGCATTAAACACGGCATTGATGCCTTGCCGCTCCATCAAAAAAGGATTGGTGTGCGGGTCGAGGTCATACCGCCAGAACAACGGCGTGTGCGCTGCCGTCAGCACCGGGAATTGGTAGCGCTGGAAAATCCCGTTGCCGGGGAGGATGGGGGCGTTAGGCTGTGCCAGGAGCGCATCGTGTGCGGTCTGGAGGGCGTTGAGGCGGGCGGTGAAGGGGGGCATCATTATTGGTTGAGAACGTGGGTCGGGTGACCTCCCCTGGCTGGTACCTACGCTTCGCCTGTGGGCACCAACCTGTCCCCTCCTCAACCGAGGAGGGGACAGGTGCTGGAGCTACGAACGGAGTGTAGCTTCAGCACCAGGGGAGATCTCCTGCGCGGCAATATTGACAATTTAATCCGCTTGATCCACTCGGCTCCGGTCATCACCTGCGACCGCCGGAGCCAGATGGACAGGTAGACCATCAAAAAGATCTGGTTGAACACCGGCCGGAGCCACGGAATCCAGATGCTTTTGAGGCCATAGACAAACAACAAATACACCATCCACATCGTCCCGCTGATGTCAAACATGCCGGAGGCATTCGACAGGCCCAGCATATACCAGGGAATGGTGTTGCCCCCCAGAAAGTAGCTTTCGATGTTCTTCGATGCTCGCTTCGAAAAAATGATGATCAGGTCGATGGGGTGGAGGGACATAGGGGATGGATTGCGTGGTGCGTTTACTCAAAACGCACCACGAAACAGTTTTCAACACACCCTGAATCTATCCATTCCCGCTCTGCCAATCAACCCGGTACCCGCCCTGCATAGATGGGGATTTGCCATACCGCATAGCCTTCCGGATTGCGGAGGCATTCCAGCATGGCGGCCCAGTAGGCCTGGACTTCTTCCCGGCTGAACCGGGTATGTTGAGCAATGGCTTCGGTATATCCGTCTCGCCAGGCTTCCCAGATGCCGATAATGATCTCGCGGGGGACGCGTACGGTATCCACAATGATATAGGTAACCGTGAGGTCTTGTACGCCCAGTTCCGAGAGCAGGGTGAACCCTTTCCTGCCCACGCGCAGATCGGTGCCAGTGGTTTCGCCGAAATGGATGGGGCCGTCGTGCCAGAACACGTCGGTGTCCAGTTCCACGGGGTGAAAATGGATCATCGCGTAGTCCTCGGCCAGCACGTGCAGGTAGCCGCCGGGTTTGGTCACGCGGATCATTTCGGCCAGGACGCGTTCCGGGTGGGGGATGGATTGCAGGACGTGCCGGCACACGGTGAGGTCGTATGTACCGTCGGGAGCCTTCAGGTTAAAAGCATCGCCTGTTTCAAACCGGAGCCGTGGGGCAAGGTCGGCATATCGGGTTTGCGCACGTTCAATGGGGCCGGGCAGGATGTCAATACCCAGCAAGGTGGCTTCGGGAAAATGAACCGCCAGCCGGGAGGTGATTTCCCCGGTCCCACAGCCGATATCCAGGATGTGCGGGGCCTGCGGAAGGGCATACCGGTCAAACAGGGGCCCCTCCTGCGGCCAGATGGCCTGCGCCTGAAACGCCAGCGTCTGCACCATCGACGCATCGGCCATCTGCTCGGCTTGCGGATTAAATGGATTGGACATAATGCTACGCCAGTTACGGATATACAATCTTTGCTGCTATGAGAAGGTGATCTACAAAGTTAACGTAGCCTCTGGTGCAGCGTTTCTTAATTGTTTCGAGATCGACTACATGTGCAAGGTCCCATCGCACATGTAGGTTGCGTTGACGTTCTTCTTCCTTGTATGGGGATGACAGCACCCAATCATTAAGTATCTGTTTGGCGGTGTCGCCTTCATTCGAGGTTCCAGGTAAATCTTCCAGGTTCTGGGGTAGAGGGGTAGCTGCAGGTATACCGAGTAGTATTTCTACTTGTGCTACGTCGGCCAAAAGCCACGTGTCGAAGTTTTTGATGGCAAGGCCGGTCAAAGATTGGTCATGGATTGGTTCCTCATTCGCATCTAAATGATTTTGCCTAATGGCATCAAGGGCACGTGCCAAATCACGACTGCGGTTTGCTTCTTGATCATCGGCATCAACCACGAGGACGACGAGATCGATCTCGTCAGAATTCCACGCGATTACTCGCTGTGCAATGTAATTCCGCTGACTAACTCCATAGCCTCGACGAAGTGAAACACGTCCTGTACCAATACCTCGATCAAGATCATGCTGTTGTCGTTCGCCAATTTGCGGATGCCTTTGGATGAATACACAGTCATCGAGTCCAGCAGTTTGCAATTCCCGGCGGATTAAGGTATGTAGCGCGCCTTCACGAGATCGGCCGATGGGTTTACCACCTTCCTCGGGTTTGATGTAGGGTATACTTGGACCTAATTCTGCCTCCCCTTCGGAAATTAAACCGATACGAATCATGCCGGATTTCCTCCGATGACATTCGTGAACCATAACTCACCCAGCTTCCCTTCATAGGCATCAAGGGCCAGTTGAAATCGCTTGGAATCAGTCGGTAAGGCATGAGTTTGCGTTTTCCCATCGTCGTCGAGTTCAACAGCACGAATTTGTTCTGGTTTTGCGTAATTGAGCAAAACGGGGGAGTGAGTAGTGATCAGGATCTGTACAGGTTGGCCGGTGATGCCTTCTTTTGCAACTTTTTGCAGGAGTTCCATCACTTTGTGCAGCAGCCAAGGATGGATGCCGTTCTCTGGTTCCTCGAAACAGAGAACGGTAGGCGTAGGGGTTTGGTAAAGGGATGTCAATAACGCCAAAATGCGCAGGGTGCCGTCTGAGATTTCTGTCATCGGAACACTGTAGTCGGAATACCGATCTATCAGGCTTAGGGTTACACTTTTTCCTCCTTGTTTTAAGGATATCCGAGAGGCGTTAGGCACCATTTCTATCAACCGTTCTTCTAATTCGCTAAATCGCTCTCTGTCATCAAGTAGAATATCACGTAGACTATTTGCGATGCCCTCACCTCGCGAGGTCAAATTTCGTGTGGAGGAAAGAGAGATAGCTGCCGGGTTGAAGTCATAGGTCCGGACCATCTTAAGTTGATTGCTAATTGAGTCAGGAATATGTTGGTGGGCACGAGGTGTTGGTTTTATAGGAACGGTGAGGGAAATGTTATCGACCTTTCCCTTGTCATTAGTTGCTTGCACAGTAAAACTGATATTATCAGCCAAGCCCCGCCAGAATTTGTCAGTCACTGACAAAGCGGTCCGGGGGGTTGATTTATCGTAGAAGCGCAATGCACTCAACTCAGCTACCGCTTGACCGAAGATACCTGGGTCCACTATGTTTAAAGCGTGTTTCTGAATAATAGATAACATCTCAATAGCTTCGCAAACATTTGATTTTCCTGAACCATTTGGACCGATGAACACGGTCAACGGCTCTAGGTCGATGGTTACATCGTACAAGCTTTTGTAGCGTTGAATGCGAAGTTGCGTAAGCATGATAAATGGCGTAGAGGCATGTTGCGGGTTTGTATCAAATATAACATCCCAGCACCACAACAGGTACAGGGGTGTACGTTTGTAGCAGCGATCTGCACCGAAAGCGGAAGTGCGCATTGCAAACCGGGTCGACCGAGAGGGCATCTGTTGAACTTTATCGTCCCAACGAGGCCAAATTCGCACGCAACTTGTTTAACTCGGCCGTGGCATCTTCGGCTTTTTTGCGTTCGCGGTCGATGATGGCGGCCGGGGCACGGGTAATGAACTGCTCGTTCATGAGCTTGCGCTGGATGCCTTGGAGGAAGCCTTCTTTTTGGGTGATTTCTTTTTCCAGGCGCTTTCGCTCGGCATCCAGGTCGATCAGACCGGCAAGGGGGATGAACACCTCGTGGCGGTCGACCACCACTGTGGCACTGGCTGCCGGCTTGGTAAGGCTCTGCCCAACGGTCAAGCGGGCTACCTTCGCCAGGCGTTCAAAATACCGGGCATGGGCTTCAAACACCGGGGCCAAATGCGGCTCAACGGCAGCCACGTTCAGGAGCATGTCTACGGGTTTGCCGGGGGCAATCTGATTCTGGTTCTTGATGTTTCGAATGCCGGATACCATCTGCTGGATCAGACCAAAGGCACGTCCCGCAGCGGGATCTGTTTCGACCGCGTTGCTTGTTGGCCAGGCTGAGATGATGCAGGCTTCGCCTTCGGCGCGCGGCCGGAGTTTCCACCACAGTTCTTCGGTGATATACGGCATGAACGGATGCAGCAGTTGTACCATCTTCTCGTACAACGCCACGGCCAGCGCAATGGTGGCCTCGTTCATGGATTCGCCACGGGCGGGTTTGATGAGTTCCAGGTACCAGTCGCAGTAATCCCGCCAGAACACATCGTAGACCGCCATCAGGGCTTCGTTGAGCCGGTACCGGCTGATGGCCTCGTCCGCCTCAGCGATGGTTTCGTTGAGGCGGTGGACCATCCATTTTTCAACGAGCGAAAGATCCTCGAAGGCGCGGGAGTGGCGGTAATCCTTGCCCGGCTCCATGAATTGACCGAACACGTTGAAGGCGTTCCAGATCTTGTTGGCAAAGTTGCGTCCCATCTCGAACTTGAGTGGGTCCAGCTTGATGTCCTGCCCCTGTGCGCAGAGCACCGTGAGGGAGTACCGCACGGCATCGGCCCCGTACTGGTCGATCATGTCCAGCGGGTCGATACCGTTGCCCAGGCTTTTGCTCATCCACCGGCCCTGCTTGTCCTTGATCATGCCGGTGATGAAGATGTCTCCGTACGGCTCTTCATCCATAAAATGTTCGCCCGCCATAATCATTCGGGCGATCCAGAAAAAGAGGATGTCATAGCCCGAGACCAGGACGTTGGTCGGGTAGAAGTAGTCCAGTTCCGGGGTTTTTCCCGGCCAGCCGAGGGTGGCAAACGGCCAGAGCCAGGAGGAGAACCAGGTATCAAGGACGTCCTCATCCTGTAACATATTCGGGCCGGGTTGCTCAACCGAAACCACAAAGTCTCGGTTTTCGTCGATTTCGCCGTTTTCGTCTAGGTGATACCAGACCGGGATGCGGTGGCCCCACCAGAGTTGCCGGGAGATGGTCCAGTCCCGAATATTGTCCAGCCAGCGGAAGTATTCATTCTCCCACCGTTTCGGGTAAAACGTCACCTTTCCGCTACGTACGGCCTTTAGGGCGCGTTCGGCCATGGGTTTCATGCTCACGAACCATTGCCGGGAGATCAGCGGTTCGATGATGGCCTTGGACCGGCTGGAGATCGGAATGCTGTTTTTGTAGGGTTCAATTTTGACGAGGAAACCCTGCGTTTCGAGGTCGGCCACGATTTTTTTGCGGGCCTCGAACCGGTCTTGCCCGGCATACGCGCCCCCGTTTTCGTTGAGCGTACCGTCCAGGTTCATCAGGTTGATGACCTCCAGCTTGTGCTTCGTTCCGATCTCGAAATCGTTGGCATCATGCGCCGGGGTGATTTTCAGCGCCCCGGCTCCGAATTCCATTTTGACGTATTCGTCCCCGATGATGGGGATTTCCCGGTTCATCAGGGGGAGCATGACAGATGTGCCGATGAGGTGTTGATACCGTTCATCGTCCGGGTGGACGGCCACAGCGGTATCGGCCAGCATGGTTTCCGGGCGGGTGGTGGCAATCGTCAGGTCCCCGGAGCCGTCAGCGAGAGGATAGCGGATGTACCACAGGTGTCCGTCGCGTTCGACGTTGGTCACCTCTTCGTCCGAGAGCGCCGTCTGGTCCACGGGGCACCAGTTGACGAGGTAGTTGCCCCGGTAGATCAGCCCTTGCTGGTAGAGTTTTACGAAGACGGTTTGTACCGCGTGGGTGAACCCGTCGTCCATGGTAAAGCGGGTGCGGTCCCAATCACAGGATGTACCCAGTTTTTTATACTGGTCGATGATGATCGCGCCGTACTCGTTCTTCCAGTCCCAGACCTTTTCGACAAACGCCTCCCGCCCGATCTCATGCCGGCTGGTGCCCTGTTTTTTGAGCATGCGGGAGACCACGTTTTGTGTGGCAATCCCGGCATGGTCGATGCCCGGCATCCAGAGGGATTCGTACCCCTGCATCCGGCGGATGCGGGTCAGGGCATCCTGGACGGTGCCTTGCAGCGCGTGCCCCATGTGCAACCGGCCCGTCACGTTGGGTGGCGGCATCATGATGGTGTGGGGTGCTTTGTCCGGATTGGGCGCGGCGCGGAAGAAGCCGTTTTCCATCCAGTACGGGTACCATTTGGCCTCGATGGCTTTAGGATCGTAGGCCTTGGGGCGGGGCGGCGTAGCTGTGGGGGGCATAATGCTGGGGTATGTTGAACGTGTGGTGTCTTAACCAAACGGTATCGTCTCGGGAGAATTGTCGATTGTCGATTGTCGATTGTCGATTGTCAACGGGTGCCTCTCATTGACAATTGACAATTGGCCATTGACCATTGACAATTATAAATATATTGTTTGCTGCTTGAACCAAAGATAAAAGACCCAAACCAACCAGTCATCCCCCTTCGTGTTCCATTTTAGAATTGAAACAACAGGGAAATCGCCGTACCATCTCGGGACGTGTATCTTTCCCATACATATCGAATCCTCGGCTGCTTCGGTCTGGTGCTGTGCCTTTTGGGTCCGGCCAGGGCTCAGACGCGGCAGGTTCAGGTGGGTTTTACGGCGGATGTAAGTCGGTATCAATGGATGGCCCAGGCGCAGGTGGATCAACAGGTCGGCGGGTGGCACATCAACGTGTGGAACCGGTTCACCTCCGAAGCCTTCCTTCTGAACGAAACGGTCAACGATATTCGAGATGAAAACATTACGCGGTGGGAGGTAATGCGCCCGCTGGGAGGGCGTACGGCTGGGATGGTATACGGTCAGGCCGGATGGTTCAGTCAGAATCAGGCTTCCGGGCAAGCCTTATACGGGGCCTTACGCTATCAGGTACATCCGCTGGCATGGATTGCCCCGGCCCTGGGGATGGCTTGGGACCGGCGGCTCGGCGTGGCCGATTCGCTCGGGCATGCGCCGGTGCGTCTGGATGCCGGACCGGCTTTTGGGATACGACTGGAGACGCGGCCTGTGCCAGTCGGGGAATATCGGGCACAGATCAATCTGGCGGGGCATTGGCAACTCATTAATCCACGCCGGGGGCGGACGGTTCAGGCCGATGCCGGGCTACACCGGAGGTATCAACGATCCCGCTTCACCGTGACGGCCCGGTATGCCAACTTTCGGCGGGATGCCTACCAGGCCACTTCTTTCCTGAACCGGGACCCCTCGGCCATCCGCAGCCCCGAAGCCATTGAAGCGACCACCAGCGACACCCTGCTCACGCAGGTCAGCTTCGATACGCCCCTGCGGCGGCATTGGGCATTGCAAACCCGGTTGGACATTGCCACCAACCACCGGTTCATCCGGACGTTTAAGGTGCCGAAAGAAGCCCTGTTTTTCGATACCGATTTTACCCGGCGCGAACTGGATGCCGAAATTGCTACGCGCTACCAGAACGGCGCAGCCGATGCTCGGATTGCCGTCTATTATGGCGCAGCCGTGGAACGGCGGCAACTGGCTAATCGGGAGGATCTGCCGCTCAGTCAGGCTGGACCCAAAGGCGATTTACTCCAACAGGCCGACTACGACGAGGGCGATTGGGGCATTCGGGTCCGAAGCCTGTTTCCGCTGGGTACGCGGTGGACCCTTCGTTTTTCCGGTACGGCCAACCTGCTCCAGCACGACACGCCTGACCGTAACCCGGACGACCGCGACGAAGTCTTCCACAATGCCGAGCTTGGGGTACGCGCACGCTTCAGTGAGGCCCTGCAAGCGGATATGGAGGTCTTCGGGACCTATGATCATACCGTCTATCTCCGGGCGGCCCGGTCGGCAGAGAACAGCCGCCGGTTTTCGTTGCGCCTGCGTCCCTCGCTTCGGTGGCGACCATCGCCCAATACCGATGTCCAACTGAACTCGTCCGTGCGGGCCACCTATACCGTTGATGACTTTGAACTTCCAAACCAGACCCCCAACGACCAGTCGGCGCGGGAACTGCGGTATACGGGTTCCTTGATGCAACGCCTCACAAACGGAGTGGTACTCCGGGCCGAGGGAAACTGGGGGCACCTGTTATTGGGCCGGTTGTTGTGGGAAGACTTTGCCGAAATTCCCTTCGACACCCTGCGCACGACCAGCGGATGGGTGCGGCTTCAGGTGGGGCAACGGTGGACGGCTGAGGCCGGGGTGCGGTTTTTCGTCCGGCGCGACTTTGACCGGGCCGTCTCGGTACGGTATGACCGACCCGATGGGGGCGGGCAGGGGTTGGTCACGCGGTCCGGGCGGGAATGGATCGAACAGATTGGCCCGACGGCAGCTTTTACTTGGCCGATGGCCGGAGGGTCGGAACTGCGGATAGACGGGTGGCTTCAGGTGCAGCGTGTGCGGCAGGCCTTGTTTGGGGATTTACCGGAGGACGAGGTGTCCGAAATAGAGGCTGCAGCCAGCAGGGGCACCCGCCGTGTTGTTCCAAACGTCAGGATGCAGGTGATCTGGCGTTTTTGAAACAAATCACATGTTCTCCTGCATGGGGTTTTGCAGGGCGGAGAGGCGGGCCTTGACTTCGTTGACCAAGCGGTTTTCAGTATCGCTCATTGAGAGGAACTGCTCAAAGTCAGCCATGGCGGCATCGGTTTGCTGAAGTTCTTCGTAGAGTCGTCCGCGTTCGAAGTAGTGTACAGGCACTTCCGGCATCAATTCAATACACCGGGAAATCTCGCTTATCGATTTTTCGAACTGATTCATGTTCATAAAACCGATGCTTCGCCAGTGGTAGGCGCGTGCCAGGTCTTCATCTGGCAAATCGTTGCGCTCGGTAACCACGGAGAAGTCCTCCATGGCAGCATCGAGGTTATTCAAGGCCATGTGGCTGGCGCCTCGGTAGAAGTAGCCCCACGAGTCGCCGCCGCCGAGGCGCAGGGCTTCGTTGAAGTCCGGGACTGCCTTGGTGTATTCCCGTTGCATCCAGTAGACCTTGCCACGGGCCATGTAGGCATCGGTGTAGGTGGAGTCCAGTTCGAGGGCTTCGGTATAATTCCGAACCGCATCGATCATATTCATGGTTGCAAAGGCTTGCTGGCCGTCATCAAAGGCTTGTTGGGCGGGGGTAGGGCGGCAGGCACTCAGGGCAAGGGTACATAGGAAGAGCACAGGGAAGACGCTTGCCGGAGTCCGATACAGGGTCTGGAGCATGTTGGTAGGATAGGAGGAGAGGATGTACGACTAAGTCGTTTCATCGTACTGGTCCGGCAGATCATTTTCGTACAACACCACATCGCCGGCCTGTGCGTGTGCCTTCAGATAGTTCTGTGCATCAAACAGCGTTTGGAACACATGGATCCGATCTTCCGGGAAATTACCCGCTTTGAGGCCTTCTTGAATGGGTTCGGTTTGCCGGGGGCCGACCAGCAGGGCAAGGTCGATATGGTTTGCGGCATACCGGCCCAGCGCATGATTCTCGTCCCATTGCTGTTCGCCCAGTTCAATCATGCCCGGCGTGATGAGGATGCGCCGCCCGGTGGTAAACCGACCGAGAATCTCTACGGCGTTTCTGGCCCCGACGGGATTGGAATTGAACGCATCATCAATAACCGTCAAGGCCCCTGCCTGCCGGAGTTGCAAGCGATGGGCTACGGGTTCAAGCCGCTGCACGGCATGGGCCATCTGCCGGAGGCGTAACCCCAGGTGCCGTCCTACGGCCAGGGCCATCAGGATGTTGAGCACGTTGTGGCGGCCCAGCAGTTTGGTTTTGAACACCTGCGTGTGGCCGGTTTCCGGTTCCTTTACGGTGAAGGTTGCACCCTCCAGGTCATACCGAATGTCATGGGCCGTCAGGTCGGCATTCTTTCCTGCGACGGACACGGTCCAGACTTTTCCTTTGGCATCGGTGGCGAGGGCGGCTACACGGGGGTCATCGGCATTGAGGACGACCGGGCCGCCGGGTTTCATGTGGCGCACCAGTTCCCCTTTGACCCGTGCGATGTTCTCAATCGGCCCCATGGTTTCGAGGTGGGCTACCCCAATGCTGGTCACGATGCCGATGTCCGGCGGAGCCAGTTCGCACAGTTCCTTGATGTCTCCGGTATAGCGAGCCCCCATTTCGAGGACGAGCATCTGATGTTCGGGTTTGAGCCGGTTGTTGACCACAATGCAGATGCCCATCGGGGTGTTGTAACTGGCCGGGGTTGCCAGCACATTAAACCGCTGGCGCAGCACTTCGGCGAGGATAAACTTGACACTGGTTTTGCCATAGGAGCCGGTTATGGCGATGACGGTCAGGTCCGGGCGGGACAACAGGTGGGCATGGGCCTGGCGCTTGAAGCCGTTTTGAATGGCGCGTTCAACGGGTTTCATCAGGTAGGCCGCCAGCATGACCCAAAGCGGCGCGCCAAAGTCGGCAACCCAGAAGCCCGCGAGGTATGGCAGAACCCCTTCCGGCAGACCGAGGCGCAGGGTGTAGACGAGGCCAACCAGGAAAGCGGCGACGGCCAAAACAGCAGCGGTGCCGAGGAGTCGTTTGAGCCGGGGGGTATAGGCCAGCGGCTTTTTCTGTTGCTCGCTGCGGTAGTACCGGGAGGAGGCGAACGTCACGGTCCACACGGGCAGCGCGATCACAGTCGCCCAAAATGGCGACCACATGTACATACCCAGCGTGAGCAGGGCCAGGGTGATCAGGCCGATCACGTGGGAACGGGTCATGACGATGCGGGTGAGGCGTGCGCCCAGCCAGCCGGCAAACTCATTCGTCTTGTACCCTTCAAGCTGAAACATGTGCAGGAAGTACCGCAGTCTGCGCCAGGCCCGCCACGCTGAAAACAGGGCGGTGATGATCAGAAGGGCGTAGAGGGTAAACAAGGGTTTCAGGCAGGCAGGTTAATGGGCCAAAAAATAGCGGGTGGCCGCGTTAAAGGTAGCGGGGGCATCCAGGTAGCCGTAATGACCGGCCCCGTCCAGTTCTACAAGCCCGGCATCCGGGATGCGGGATTCCAGCACGCGCATTTGGTGGTCAGAGATGGCCGGATCGTTGGTGCCCCGAAACAACAGGGTGGGGACGCGCACGCGATCCAGCCGGTCATCCACGTAGAAATTGACCGTTTTGACAAAGGTTTCCCGCATGGTACCTTGCAGGGCACGGTAGTCCGAGGAACCGAGGGCTTTCCAGAGCAAGGTGTGCCGTAACCAGTCGAGGCAATGGCTGCGGATCGGTTCAGGCAGGATTTCGAAGGGGGCTTTGAGCGTTTTGGCCGTGTACTTTCGGGCGTAGTACGTCCACTTGCGAATGGGTGGGATACCGGACGGGCTCACGAGCACCATCCGATGAATGCAGTCCGCCATTTGAGGTTCGGTTGCCATGTACAGGCCGATGCGGCCCCCATTGGAATGGCCGATCCAGGCCACCGGCTGCCCGATTTTGGTTTGTATGAAGCGGTACACCAGGGCTGCATATTCGGGGACGCCCCAGGGTTCGGGCGGTGGGGGGGCGAGGCCGTGCCCAGGCACGTCCAGGTTGTACACCCGGTAGCGGTCGGACAACGCCTGCGCTATGGGCTGCATCAGCCGTGCCGAACTTCCCCATCCGTGGAGCACAAGGACCGGTGGCGCGTCGTCCGGGCCGGACACGTCGTATCGTAAGCCTTCGAAGGTAGCGGGCATGGGGCAAGGGTGGGTGTGCGCATACGAAACCAGCCTAAAACTACGGGTCGGTACACTCTGGTGGACATGAGGATTCTGAAGATCCTGACAAATTAGGCTGTGATCCGGCCTGGAGGATAAGCCGGGACAGGGGCACGAAACAATCCATTTGCCCGCCGCGTCTGAAGTTGCAACGGGATGCATATGACCGGCAAATTTGGTAACACACCTGGTTAAGCCGTACCTTGCCCGTCAGGGCGTATTGCCAGATCAATCGTCCTACCCCTTCAGAGGAGGAAAGTAACAATTGGTTCAGGGCCTTACCCGCCACACTCCACGAGGTGTTCAGCGAGACGTCGTTTTATGCTAAGGTCGACGCGTCCTCAGGGCCGTCACAGCCCTGCGTATCCCTCGCTGACAGGCTTCATGATTAACGTATTCTCTCTTGGGCTGGCTTTGGAGCCGTCCTGTGCGTCATTTTACGCACCCTCTGCCGATGCCGGGCATCGGTTTAGATTAACCCATACAACACGGTACTATTTCTATGTCGGATCAACCATTTTCAGGCATGTTGGAATTGATCGGGGACCGAAAGTTCGGTTTCGTGCGCGAACTGCGCCCCGACGTTCCCAAGGGGGACAATGATCCGTTCGTTCCGCCGGCCATGATCAACAAGTACAGTCTCCGGGATGGCGCCTTGATTGAAGGTACGCTGCGGCGTGGCCGCAAGAAGGCGATGCAAGTCAGCTACATCGACAGCGTCATGGGGATTCCGGTGCCGATCTGGGTCAAGCTCAAGCCGTTTGATTCCGGCCAGACCATCTACCCGAATGAAAAATTCCGGCTGGTGACATCGCCCAAAGACATTTCGATGCGTGTGGTGGACCTGGTAGCCCCCATCGGAAAAGGGCAACGGGCTCTGATCGTTGCGCCTCCCCGCGCTGGCAAAACCGTGTTGATCAAGCAGATGGCTGCCGCCATTGCCACCAACCACGATGAGGTGGACATTGTAGCCTTGTTGGTAGATGAGCGGCCCGAAGAAGTGACCGACTTTATCCGTTCTACGCCCGCCATGGTGTTTGCCTCTTCCAACGACCGGGACCAGGACAACCATGTACGGGTATCGACGCTTGCGCTGGAATATTCGCGCAGGTTGGTCGAGATGCGGCGGGACGTGGTGCTGTTCCTCGATTCGTTGACGCGGCTGGGCCGGACGTTCAACATGTACTCGAACAGTGGCCGGACCCTCTCCGGTGGCCTTGATGCCCGTGCCCTGAACATCCCCCGCCGCATTTTCGGTTCGGCACGAAACATTGAAGGAGGAGGCTCGCTCACCATTATCGGTACGGTGCTGATTGAGACCGGTAGCCGTATGGACGAAGTCATTTTTGAGGAATTCAAAGGCACCGGCAACGCCGAAGTCGTCCTGGACCGCAAGATTGCGGACCGGCGCATCTACCCGGCCCTGAATCTGCGCAAGAGCCGTACCCGCAACGAGGAATTGTTGCTTGGTGAGGCAGCCGTTCAACACCAGCGGTTGTTCCGTGCCCTCAACAGCCGCTCGCCGATGGAAGCCATGCAAGCCTTGATTCGGCACGTCCAGCAAACCCCCACCAACGCAGACTTGCTCGACGAACTGGTGCCGGGCTAAGGGAGTTGTGAATAAAAACCGGTTACACATCTCCCGGCTCAGGTGTCTTAGGTATACCTATACCTTCATGACACCGCACGTTCATGTCTCTGATCCCATCTTCCGAACCAAGGGTTCGCTATACCTTACCTATTCGAGAATGGCACCAATCGGATCGGCCCCGTGAAAAACTGCTCCGGTTAGGGCCGGCTGTTTTGTCTGATGGTGAGTTGTTGGGGTTGGTGCTGGGCAGTGGATTACGTACGCCGTCAGGGCCGATATCGGCTGTACAGTTGGGGCAACTTCTGCTGAAGTCGTATGAGTCATTGGCCGGGCTGGCACGCCGCGAGGTGCGGGAGTTGATGCGGGTACCGGGTATTGGACCGGCCAAGGCTGCGCAACTGACGGCGGCCTTCGAAATGGGGCGGCGGGTTGAAGCCGGCGAGGCCCGTGAGCGGGTGCAGGTGTGCGCCCCGGCCGAGGTAGCTGCCGTGTATGGGCCACAGATGCGTTATTTGAAGCGGGAGGTATTTAAGGTTGTGCTTCTGAATACGGCCAACATTATTACTGGTGATTTTACGGTTAGTGAAGGCGGGTTGGCTTCCAGTATCGTCGAGCCGCGGGCTGTGTTTCAGCGTGCAGTGCTGGAGAATGCCGCCGGTCTGATTTGTTTGCACAACCATCCATCGGGCAATCCGGAGCCGAGCAGACAAGACATACGGATCACGCGTCAGTTGGTGGCCGCTGGTCGGCTGATGGGAATTCCCGTGCATGACCACCTGATTATTGCCGGAAAAACGTATACTTCACTGGCTGAGCGGGGTTTGCTTGGGGAAGAAGAGGGGAGCTGAACGCAGGCTGGATCTATGCCAATTGTGTGTAAATACGTAAGAATGAGGGGCCAAAAGCGGGATAAAAAGAAAATATTTTATGTTTGAATTCCCATAAAATAGGTTTGTATCTTGTTCAGTAATGTCGTAGCATACGGTCCTTTAGCCGCTCATCCCACGCGTCATCCTGTGTATTTACCTTGCAACCCGGCATCCAATAGGGCCTTCTTAACTGCGCGGGTGGGCTTCCTAAGGTTGCATCAGCGCACCTAAAGATTGAGTTTCTTTCGTATACCCTGGATGGTTGTCGGTTGTTGCCAAGCCGCAGCCCTCCTCAGCTAGTCAAAAAACTCGAAACCTCACGTAAGTAATGGTAGACGGGCAAAAAGTAGTCCCCCCTTCCCGTGTTCTTAGAACGATCATCAGGAAGGCGCGCCGGAACGTGAACATGTCGGAAGCCGATGTGGCCCAGCAAGTTGGGCTTACCACGGATCAGTATGTTGCTTTTGAGAGTGGCCTTGCCGAGATTGAAGAGACAACGGTTAACAATATTATCGGCACGCTCAATATTGATGTATTGGACCAATGGATTAAGCTGGCCCACCTTTGGCGGGAGCCGGTCCAGCGGGAACGTGCTGCTACGCGCAAAAAGGCCAAGGCCAAGGCGCTTCGTCCGGTAGGACATGAGCTGGAAGAACAGCGCCTTACCGAAAAGCTGACCACCATTGCACACAGCGTGGAGCATACCTTCAACAGCCTGGGTGCCAAACCGGGGATCGATTACACGTACATGGACGTGCTTCGGCTGAGCATCAGCATTTATACAGCCGAACAAAACAAGCCGGTCAAAGCCATCAACGGTACCCTGTAAATCCTGTCTGGTGCGCTTGTGTCGGAACCGCTCTTGCTCCGGTCCGTTCACCCATTCCTACGTAAATCATCCCCCTTTTTAAAACCTAACGGGAAGTAATATGGGCAGTTTCGGACCCATGGAAATCCTGGTCATCTTTCTGGTGATCCTCCTGCTTTTCGGCGCCAAGCGTATCCCTGAAATTGCGAAAGGCCTCGGCAAAGGCATTCGTGAATTCAAGCAAGCCACCCGCGAAATCAGCGACGAAATTAATGCGGCCTCAAATGAGGTCAACGCTGCACGGCGCATTCAGCCGCCCCATCAACCGGCCACGCCCCGCAGCACCCCGGCGCAGTCCCAGCCTGTCAATCCACCGGAGAATGCCGGCTCCTGAAGTTTTTCTACCCCCTAAGTATGTTTTGGCCGGAGGCCTTTGTCCGACATGCGTTATCCAACGTATGCCGCCGCCCGTTTGGCGCTTGAGCAAAACGAGACCAGTTGCGAAGCCCTGGTCTCTTCTTTTTTGGCGGTTATCGAAGCCGAAAATGAGGCCCTCAATATCTTCCTGTCGGTAGATGCCGAAGGGGCCCTCGAACGTGCGCACGAACTCGACCAGGAACGTGCCGAAGGGCATTTGCGCCCGCTGACCGGGCTCGTGATGGGCATCAAAGATGTCATCTGTATCCAGGGACAACAAGCCACGTGTGGTTCCCGAATGCTCGAAGGGTTTACCTCACTCTACGATGCCACCGCCGTTGACCGCCTGCGCAAGGCCGGGGCCGTCTTCATCGGCAAGCTCAACTGTGATGAGTTTGCCATGGGATCTTCCAATGAAAACTCCTACTTTGGGCCTGTGCGCAACCCCCATGATCCAGCGTATGTGCCCGGCGGTTCCTCCGGCGGGTCCGCCGCTGCGGTAGCCGCAGGGATGTGCCACGCCACGCTCGGCACGGATACCGGCGGGTCCATTCGGCAACCCGCTGCCTTCTGTGGAGTCGTGGGCTTAAAACCCACGTATGGCCGCGTCAGTCGGCTGGGCCTAGTGGCGTTTGCTTCTTCCTTTGACGCCATCGGCCCATTTGCACATTCGGTAGAGGATGTAGCCGTCGTCCTGCAAGCCATGGCCGGGGTCGATCCCTGGGACTCAACGAGTGCCCCGGTAGCCGTACCCGATTACACCATTCCGCTCAATGCGGGTGTTTCAGGACTGCGCATCGGGCTGCCCCAAGAGTATTATGCAGAAGGACTTGATGCGGGCATTCGGGCTGTACTGGATGCGCAAGTGATGGCCCTCAAAGCCGCCGGTGCCGAGATTCAGGAGGTCTCCCTTCCGTTAACGCGCTATGGCATAGCAACTTATTACATTCTTACCACGGCAGAGGCTTCCAGTAACTTGGCCCGGTACGATGGCGTGCGTTACGGTCATCGGGCGGATATACAGGCCGTCCGGCGTGCATGGGAAGCCGATCCCGATGCCGAAGATGCCTTGTTGCAGCGGTGGTATGCGCAGACCCGCGCCGAAGGCTTCGGCCCCGAGGTTAAGCGCCGTATCATGCTCGGGACGTATGTGCTCTCCGCCGGGTACTACGATGCCTATTATGGCAAGGCCCAGCAAGTCCGCACCTTGATCCGCCAGGATTTTGAACGGGTGTTTGAAGAGGTAGACCTCTTACTCACACCCGCAACTCCGACGCCAGCTTTCAAGTTGGGGAGCAAAACCCAGGACCCGCTGGAGATGTACCTCAGCGACGTGTACACCGTCTCGGCCAGTCTGGCCGGTATTCCCGGCCTGGTGGTGCCCATTGGCCAACATCCCGAAGCCCCCCACCTCCCCATCGGGGCCCAACTCCTCGGCAAACATTTCGACGAGGCCACACTGATGCGGGTGGGGAATGTGATAGGTTCTACGTTCTAGGTTCTACGTTCTAGGTTCTACGTTCGGTTTACCTGGACGTTGGCAGTGCATCCCATAGGGTCCGGCACTTCGTTCATTGCTCAGCAAGACTTATGGGCCCGAACAACGTCGCACGAATTACCCATGAAGTGCAGCGCCTTAGAAAGGCAGCCTTTAAATTAGCCGCCCTTAACTCGATTAGATATTTACGCTTTGCTTACTTATGAGCATTTTAGTTGATCAACATACACGCCTGATTGTCCAGGGCTTTACAGGATCGGAAGGCACGTTTCATGCCGGGCAAATGATTGAATATGGTACCCAGGTGGTGGCTGGTGTTACGCCCGGAAAGGGAGGACGCTCACACTTGGACCGTCCTGTATTTAATACGGTGCGCGAGGCGGTTGCGGCTACGCAGGCCAACACTTCGGTGATCTTTGTGCCCCCCCCGTTTGCGGCCGATGCCATCATGGAAGCCGCCGATGCCGGTATTGGCGTGATCGTTTGTATCACTGAAGGGATACCCGTAGCAGACATGATCCGGGCCTATCACTTCATACAGAAGAAGGGCGCCCGGTTGGTCGGGCCGAACTGCCCTGGTGTATTGACCCCCGGCGAAGCCAAGGTCGGGATTATGCCGGCCATGATTTTCAGCAAGGGGTCGGTGGGGGTGGTCTCCCGCTCCGGTACGCTCACCTACGAGGCCGTGGATCAACTGACGCGGCAAGGGTTGGGCCAAAGCACAGCCGTTGGTATCGGGGGGGATCCGGTGATTGGCACGCGTTTTATTGATACCCTTGAATTGTTCGAGGCCGACCCGGCCACGGAGGCCGTGGTCATGATCGGTGAGATCGGTGGCTCGGCGGAAGAAGAGGCCGCGGCCTACATCAAGGCTGAAATGACGAAGCCCGTGTTTGCGTTCATTGCCGGGCGTACCGCGCCACCCGGTCGCCGGATGGGCCATGCAGGGGCCATTATTTCCGGTGGCAAAGGAACGGCTGACGAGAAGTTTCGGGTCTTGCGTGAGGCCGGGGCTACCGTGGTCGAAAACCCGGCCCACATCGGAGATGCCGTCCAAGCCCATTTTGAACAAGTGGCTTGACTTGCTCTTGTCGAACCGGCACCGCCTGTGAAGCACATACGTACGGTTCAATTCGTCAAAGGCGCGACCCGTTGGGCCGAGTTGCCTGAAGACGGTCGACCTGAAGTGGCCTTTATCGGGCGCTCAAACGTGGGGAAAAGCTCCTTGCTCAACATGCTTGTTGGGCGTAAAGCCCTGGCCCGAACCAGCCGGACGCCAGGCAAAACCCAGGAACTCAATTATTACCTGGTCAACGAGGCGTTTTATCTGGTTGATTTACCCGGCCTCGGGTATGCGAAGGTATCCAAAACCCAGCGTGCCCGGTGGGCGAAGTTCATTCAAGAATATCTGATCCAACGTGAACCGCTCCGGCTGATCTGCCACCTGGTGGATGGCCGTCATCCGCCGACGGCCCTCGACCGAAAAGTCATGCAATGGGTGCAATATGGCACCGCGCCGTACCTCATTTTGCTTACCAAGGCCGATAAGGTGTCTCGCAACGCACACGCCAAACATGTACGCAAGGTCCATGAGACTTTGCTAAGCCAAGGATTGGAAGCCCCCGTGGTGTTGACCTCGGCAGAAAAGGGGAAAGGCCGGGAGGCGGTTTGGTCGTGGATTAAAGATCTGGGGATTATGCGGCCATAAGTGCTTTGATTTCGATAACTGCTCCACATCGTGTGCTGTTAAGTATTGCGTATTGCGTAAGGAAGTCGCCCAGATTGGGGAGTATGCCTTTACGCAATACGTTTTAAGCACTACATGTGAGATTAATAATGCAAACTTCTGAACCCATGTCTCAAAAGGTACTCATTACGGATTCCATTGCGCCGGTGTGTGCCATGTTGCTCACCGAGCAAGGCATTGAAGTCGATATTCGATTAAAACAATCGCCCGAAGCCCTCGCCGAAATCGTGGACCAGTACCACGGCTGGATTATTCGAAGCGGCACCCGTATCAATGCCGATTTGCTGGAAGCGGCCAAACAGCTCAGGGTGGTCGGCCGGGCAGGCGTAGGTGTGGATAATGTGGACCTGGAGGCCGCCACCAAGCGTGGGGTCCTCGTCCTGAATGCCCCCGACGGCAACACCATTTCTACGGCCGAACATACGTGTGCGATGCTATTGGCATTGTCCCGGCACATTTCCCAGGCCGATGCTTCTCTGACCGAAAAGAAATGGGAGCGCAAAAAGTTTATGGGGGCTGAGGTGTACGGCAAGACGCTGGGCATCATCGGGGTAGGCAAGATTGGCCGGGCCGTGGCCCAGCGCATGCAGGGTTTCGGGATGCACACGATTGGGTTCGACCCCGTGCTGTCCGAGGAAACCGCCGAGAAAATGGGCATCGAACTGGTGCCCCTGGATGAAGTGTATGCGCGAAGCGATTACATTACAACGCATACCCCCCTCAACGACGCAACCCGCGGCATGTTGAACCGTGACACCCTTCGGCAGTGCAAGCCAGGCATTCGGCTGGTGAACTGTGCTCGAGGAGGGATCATTGATGAAGGAGACCTGCTTGACGCCATCGAAGCAGGGCACGTCGCCGGAGCTGCACTGGACGTGTATTCCCAGGAGCCGCCGGGGGCTGCGCTGGCATCACTCGTTTCGCATCCCCGCGTGGTTACCACCCCGCACATTGCCGCCTCAACCGAAGAGGCCCAGGAGAAGGTGGCCCGGCAGGTGACGGAGCAAGTGATTAATGCGTTGCAGGGGCGGCCCGTGCAAACCCCCGTCAACTCCATGGCGATAAAAATGGCGGCTCAGCACGAAGTGCAACCCTACCTGCGCCTGGCCGAGATCCTCGGGAGTGCCCTGAGCCAGCTTTCCGAAGGGTCGATGCGGCGCCTGACGGTGCGGTGTTGTGGTGAGCTTACCCAGCGCTATGCCGAGATCCTGACCATCGGTGCACTCAAAGGCATACTGGATCGTTGGCATACGGAGCCTGTCAATTACATCAATGCCCGAACCCTGGCCGAGCAGGCCGGCTTGCAGATTGAGGTGCGGTTGCTACCCAGTGCCGGCAACTTTACCAACTTGCTGGACATCACGCTGGAGTCCGACCAGCGCTCTCGTCGGATTGCCGGGGCTGTTTTCGGTCGGGAAGACGTGCGCATTGTACAAGTAGACGGCTACGATTTTGAAGTCCACCCTCATGGCTGTATCTTATTCTATGCCAACAAGGACCGGCCCGGCATGTTGGCCGCCGTCGGACACCGTCTGGCACAGGCTGAAATCAACATTGGAGCCCTTGCGCTTGGGCGCAAAGGACCTGGCTCAATTGCCCTCACAGCCGTTAGTGTAGATCAGGAAATCCCCCAGCATGTGCTGGATGATATCGCACAAATTGAAGATGTAGACGATATTAAGGTGGTTTACCTGTGACAGGATTGTTAATTTTAGTACAAACGTGCCCGTGGGAGGTGCACAGACACAGGGTATTTATTTACTCCCTTGACAAAGCATGAACGCACCTCCTATTTTGTTTTGCGTTTCTCACCGTAATGAAGCGAACGGCTAAGCGATTAGTTCGACACCACACTCAATACAATTGATCTTGCTTGATTCCTGCCCGTTCAGGCTCCACTTGAACCGCCACAAGTCTTGTATACATCAAGGTCTGCCTTGGAGTATGCTTGTTGTGTCCATAAACCATTAAACCAAATAACCGTGCAGAACTACCGGTGTGCGGCTTCGGCCCATATAAGCAGGTGGCATTCTGCTGTTTAACCACCACCATCACTCCTACGGAGGTCATATATGTTTCGTAAATGGGGTATACTATTTCTCTGCTTGCTGACGGTGCCGCTCGTGGCATCGGCGCAGCAGACGGGGAAATTGGCCGGGTCCGTCACGGATCAGGCCACCAACGAGCCGCTGCCCGGCGCGACCGTCGTCATCGACGGGACGCAACTGGGCTCGGCAACCGACGCCAATGGTAGCTACTTTATCATTGGTGTGCCGGTGGGCACCTATAACATTCGTGCCTCGTTCATCGGATACGAGTCGCTCGTCTACAACGACGTCTCGATCAACGCCGGCTTCACGCGTAACCTGGACTTTGCCCTGAGTGGCGATACCGAGTTGCTCGACGAAGTGGTCGTTGAATATGAGCGGCCCATCATCCAGAAAGATGCCATCGGCGTGCCGAAGGTCGTCTCGGGTGAAGCCATCCAGAACCTGCCTGTTCGCGGTGTGGGTTCAGTGGCCGCGCTGCAAGGCGGCGTTGTTGCTGACGAAGGCTCGGGCGATCTGTTCGTGCGTGGCGGCCGGGAAGAAGAAGTCACCTTCTTTGTCGACGGCGTCAAAGTCGTCGGCCAGGTTGCGGTTCCACAATCGGCCATCCAGGAGCAGTCGATGCTCATTGGGAGCATTCCGGCCAAGTTTGGCGATGCTGCTTCAGGAATCATTTCGGTGACGACCAAAAGCGGTGGTTCCAACTTCTTTGGTAGCCTTGAAGGGGTGACCTCGGAAGTGCTGGATTCGTTCGGCTACAATCTGGGTAGCTTTTCGGTGGGCGGTCCTTTGATCAGGGACAAGGTCAACTTCTTTGTGGCCGGTGAATTGCTGAGCCAGGACGACCGCAACCCGCGTGCGGTGCCGACGGCACGGTTGAACGACAATGCGCTCAACACCCTGCTCGCCAACCCGCAATCGTTGCGTTTCCGCAACGCCTCGACCGGCGAAGTGCGCTACCTCCCGCTGCCCGGTGGCATCGGTGATGGTGCCAGCCTCGATGCCGTGCTCGGCCAAGTGACCGCACCGGAAGGCTTCGAGCTGGACAGCCCGGTTCCGGTCGAAGGCGCCGAAGTGCAGCCGCTGAGTGCTTACGAATTCGATTCGGCCAAGCGCAACTACGACCGCAGCAACTTCGCCCTGAACGGCAACGTGACCATCAACCCCGTGCAGTCTATTCGCCTGCGCGTTGGGGGCCGGTACGCCCAGGACGATCGCCGCAACTACAGCCACCTGCGCTCGCTCTTCAACAGCGACCGCAACCCGCAGCGTGATGAAACCACCTGGGGTGTCTTCGGGGGCTGGACCCACTACCTGAGCAACTCGACCTTCTATCAATTCCAGGTCGACCTCAGCGATACCGAAAACGTAACCTATGACCCGCTGTTCTCGGATGACGTTCGGGACATCATCAAATATGGTGACATCGACAACGCCGCCAACGCGGTAGCGCGTGGGTATTACATCTTTAATGCGGCTGACTCAACCTACAGCAGCCGCTTCGAAGACGGTAACCTCCCCAACACCCGTGGGGTCTACTCTGTGTTCTCGTCGCCCGGCACCAGCCGGAACGCCTTCACCCGAAATGCGACCAAGCAGTTCCGGGTATCGGCCAGCGCTACGACGCAGATCGGCCTGCACCAAGTTGAATTCGGTGGGGAATACGAACAACGCACCAACCGGCGCTTCCGCGTCTTCGGGGGCCGCGGTGGTGCCATGTCCATCGCCCGCTTCTTTGACGATGGGAACGTCGAAGCTGGTACCGAAAACGCCGTTACAAACTGGGAGCAAATCCAGTATGCCGACATCAAGAACAACCTTGAGTACTACGGCTACAACTATCTGGGTACGGAAGAAGCCGACAGCGAAGACGTCAACGCCTTCGTGAATGGTTCCAACCTGAACCTCGCTCCCCACGAGCCGATCTACTATGCTGGTTACATTCAGGACAAAATCGAGTACAAAGACCTCGTGCTGAACCTCGGTGTTCGGGTCGACGTGTTTGACAACAACTCGCTCGTCCTGCGTGACAAGTTCGCCCTGTTGCCCATCGTCCGCGCCGGCTCCATAGCTGACCGCCCGAGCAACGTTGGCAACGACTTCGCGGTCTACTTCGACAACGGCGGCGCTGTTGTTGGCTATCGTGACCTCGACGGCAACTTCTTCGATACCAACGGTGAATCTGCCCTCGGTTCCGACATCAACGTGCTTGGTGCACCGAACATCGAAGGTGACGGCCAACTCAACGCGAGTGTCTTCGAGGACTACGAGCCTGAAGTGACCATCATGCCGCGTATCGGCCTCAGCTTTCCGGTGACGGACCAGGCACTGTTCTTCGCCAGCTATGACGTGACGAGCCAACGGCCATTCGAAAATGCCTACGATGGCATTCATGAGTATATCCTGGCCTCCGAAGGCTCGCAGCGGGTGAACAACACCGGCCTGCGTCCCATCGTGACCACGGAATACGAATTGGGCTTCAAACAACGCTTGGGTGAGCGGGCCGCCGTTACGCTGTCCGGCTTCTACAAGTCGATTGAAAACCTGATTCAGCTCGAAACCATCGCCTTTGGTTTCCCGAACGGCTACACGTTCTTCGGCAACAACGACTTCGGTACCGTCAAAGGTGCCCAGTTTGAGTTCGAACTCCGCCGCACGAACAACGTCGCCATCGACGCCAACTACACCCTGCAGTTCGCCGAAGGCACCGGCTCGGACTCGAACACCGCCACGCAAATCGCTTGGCGTGGGCCGACCGATGGCTCGGGCTTCCCGAACTTCATCAGTCCGCTGGACTTCGACCGCCGCCACTCCATCAACCTGGGCATCGACTACCGCCTGGGTAAAGGCGAAGGCCCGATGGTCGGTGGGGCTTCCATCCTCGAAAACTTCGGGATCAACCTCATAGCCAACCTGCGGAGCGGCCTGCCGTTCACGCGGCTTCAAGGTCCGAACCCGCTGTTTAACAGCTTTATCCTGCCGCCGGCGGGGAGCATCAACGGGGACAACCAGCCCTGGTCCACGCTGCTCAACCTCCGGGTTGACCGCGCGTTCCAACTGGGCGACAACCTCAACCTGACCGCGTTCCTCTGGATCCAGAACCTCCTGGATGCCGACAACGTGATCACCGTCTACCAGGCCACCGGCCTGGCCGACGATGACGGATTCCTGAGTGTTGGCACTGGTCAGGACTTCATCAGCAATCTCGAAGATCCGTCCATTGCCTCGGAGGTCTATGGCTTTGCCGCTACGAACCCGTTCAACTACGGGATCCCGCGTCAAACCCGTTTCGGCGTCCGCGTCAACTTCTAATGTGGTCTGAATGGTCGGCCCACCGGCGTTTACCGGCGGTGGGCCAACCGTCATGATGCTCAACCAAATTTCCACTAAAGGAGATTACAGATATGTTATCGTATAGAAAACTCTTTCTCCTGCTCTTCATTGCGGTCTTCGGCCTCGCATCGGCTGCTATGGCTGATGAGCCAGTGCCGGCCTCGAAGAAGCAACGAGATGCTACACGTGCAGCCCGGGCGGTCGCCAAAGGTGCCCTCCAAACTGGGACCTGCTCCCTGGGTAATGCCTTTACCGACCTGGACATCAACAACGTCCGTGGACGGCTCTTTAACAACGGCGGACTCTTCTGGAAAGGCGCCGGTAACATCTACACCGTGCCCAAAACCACCCAGGCCAACGCCATCTTTGCCTCCGGCATCTGGATTGGCGGCCTGATCGACGGGCAACTCCACATGATCGCCTCCGACTACGGCCCCTGGGAACTGTGGCCCGGCCCGCTGGACGATCAAGGGAACGCCCCCGCCGACTGCTCGCCCTTCGACCGGATGTTCAAAGTCAACAAGCAAGACGTCCTCGACTTCGAAGACACGGGCGTAGCTGCTCCGGACCTCGCCGACTGGCCCTTTGACTTGGGTGCCCCGGTCGTCGACGGTGACGGCAACCCGAACAACTACAACCTCGCCGGTGGTGACCGCCCGGAAATCCTGGGTGACCAAACCGTATGGTGGGTTATGAACGACGTCGGGAATGAGCACTCCTGGTCGCTCACCCCGGCCATCGGCCTGGAAGTTCAAGTGACGGCCTTTGCGTTCAAACGCGCCGATGCCCTCAACAACACCACGTTCTTCAACTACAAGCTGATCAACAAAGGGGGCCAGCGCCTGACCGAAACCTACTTCGGCATCTGGAGTGACCCCGACCTCGGTGACGCCGGTGACGACTACGTCGGCTCCGACCCCGAACGTGGCATCGGCTACGTTTGGAACGGGGATGACTTCGACGGCTCCGGTGGCGGCTACGGCGACAAGCCGCCCGCAACCGGCTATGACTTCTTCCAGGGCCCGCTCGTTAACAACGACGGCGTGGACAACGACGAAGATGGTGATGTTGACGAAGAAGATGAACGGATCGCGATGACCAAGTTCATCTACTACAACAACGACTCCACCGTGCAAGGCAACCCGGACTCCGGCGACGATGCCTACCGGTACCTCCGCGGCCTCTGGCGGGACGACGTGCCCGTGACCTTCGGGGGCAGTGGCCGGGGCTTCTCGGAAGATCCTGCCAACTTCATGTTCCCCGCAGATCCGCCTGCGTTCTGGAGTGAAGAAAACGTTGACGATGCCGGCAGCCGGAACACCCCTGCTGACCGTCGCTTCCTGATGTCCTCCGGTCCGTTTACGCTGGATCCGGGCGCTGTTCAGGAAATCGTCTATGGAATCGTGTGGGCCCAGGCCGCCGATCGTTTTGCCTCCGTGCAAAAAATGAAGTCGGATGACGCCCTCGCCCAGGCCGCGTTCAACGTGAACTTCGAGCTGCCGCCTCCGCCGGATGCGCCACGCGTCGAAGTCAGTGAACTCGACGGTACTGTTATCCTGAGTTGGGGCTACCGCTCCTCCGACAACAACTTCCTCGACAGCTACGACGTGTTTAATCCGTTCCTCGCTGACGTGGACGTGCCGGACAAAACCTACTCGTTCGAAGGCTACAACGTCTATCGGTTTGCCTCCCCGGCTGATGCCGAAGGGCAACTGATTGCGACCTTTGACGTGGTCAACAATGTGACCACCGTTGTAGACGTCGTGGACGCTACGCTCTCCACGCCGCTGACGGCCATCTCGGCCAACGGCAGCGACAGTGGCTTGCAACACAGCATCCAGCTCGACAACCTGACGAACTACGCCGACTACTACTACGGGGTGCAGGCCTATGGCTACAACGAGTTCTCGGACCCGCGTGTCCAGGCCAGTTCCATCTCCCGCGTCACGGTGCGCCCGTCCAGAGTGGATGCCCGTGATGGGGGTTCCGTTGTCAACCTCGAAAACAGCGGGGCAGACCTGTCTGAAGCCAACGGACGCGTTGCCAAACTCGAAGGTGGCGGCGGGGGCTTTGTGGCCGCCCGCGTGGTTGATCCCGGTGCCGTCACCGGCGACGACTACCGCGTTGAGTTCTATGACACGATCGTAGATGACTCTGATCCCGAGCATCCCGTCCACGCGACGAACTACCGCGTGATCAACACGACGACCGGCCAAACGGTCTTTGATGGTGATGATGCCCTTGAAGCCACAGGCGGACCGGCTCCGCAAGGCTCCGACCTGTTCGTGCTCGACGGCCTGAGTTGGGCCATCTCCGGTCCGGCCCCCGGCCCGCTGGACATCGACGGTGCCCAAACCTGGGCCTTCATTGAAGTGCAAGGTCCTGGTGGTGTGTCGCCTTGTGATCCTCCTGCTGGTTCCACCTTTGGGTGTGCCGAAGTTGGTGGCAACTGGATCTACGGCTCCTTCAACGGTACCCGTGAGTACATCATGTACCACCAGGGCACCGGCCCGGAAGGCACGCTCGGCGGCTATGCCCCGAACGACTACGAGATCCGCTTCACCGAAGCCGGCTCCTACGCCTACCTCCCGTTCACAACGGGTGCCGCCCTCAAGGTACCGTACGAAGTATGGGACATCGGCCCGACCGGTCCGTTTGGTCAAAACGACCCGAGTGACGACGTACAGATGATTCCCAACCACTTCCCGGATAACGGGGGTGAATGTGAATTCGCGTACGGCGAACTCAGCGATGCCACCGGCGACGCTGTCTTTGGCCGGCCTGCTACGGACCGGGTCTACGCCTACTACCCGACCACGACCTACGCTGATTGGGCTGCTGCCATCGAACCGGTCGTCAACGCCAACGCTGATGGCTGCCCGGTCTCACCGGAAACGGATGAAGCCAGTAACATCATCGACTTCGGCCGTGGCCGTCCGCTCCAGCGGGTGATCTTCGTTGACAACGTCGATGCCGATGGTGATGGTGCCCTCGACGGGACCATCGACCTCATCCAGGGTTCGATCCAGCGCTTCCTGACCACGAAGCCGAACCTGCCCGGTGACGTCTTCAGCCTCAGCACCGCTGGTTTGGGTGCCGAAAGCGGCAACGCCGCAACGGCCAAGGCTGCGCTCGAGCTGATCGGCATTAGCCCGAACCCCTACAAAGGGGCATCGGACTATGAAACGACCAACCTGGCCGATGTGGCCCGCTTCATCAACTTGCCGGAGCAAGCCACGATTCGGGTGTTCACGCTTGATGGTAGCCTGATCAAGACCATCGTTAAGAACAGCCAGACTACCTCGATTGATTGGGATCTGAACACTGAGGCAGGATTGCCGATTGCCAGTGGGATGTATCTGATTCACGTTGAGGTGCCCGGTGTGGGTGAGAAGGTTATCAAGTTTGGTGTCGTTAAGAAACGCATCCAGCTTGACCTCCTGTAAGCACCGAGAGATGCCGGCGGTCTTGCCGCCGGCCCTCCACCTTGATTGACTGAAAAATGAAAATCATCCCCAACTTTGGAGATCGAACAATGAAAGCTAAATTCTTCATCTACTGCCTTTTGGCTGTTGCGCTCGTAGGGTGGGCGGCCGAAAGTGTTCAAGCTCAGGAACAAGACCGCTCCGGGACGGCCGGTGCGAGCTACCTCCTGGTGCCGGTAACCGCCCGTACGGCTGCGCTCTCCGCGCCGCTGACGGGAGGCATGAACAACATCAACGCGCTAGAAGCGCTGAACTCGAACCCGGCCGGCCTCGTAGCCGGTACCGGTACGAGCGCGCTGTTCAGCCGTCAGGAGTATGTTGCCGACATCGGCATCAACTACTTCGGGGTTGCCCGTAAATTCGGCAACAACAGCATCGCCCTCCACGTGAACGCGTGGGACTTCGGTGACATCGCCAAGCAAACCGAAGGCACACCGGAAATCAATGAACTGACCTTCCAGGCTTCCACGGTCAACGTGGGGGTTTCCCTGGCGCGCCAGTTCACAGACCGGATCGCTGCTGGTTTCACGGTAAAAGGGCTGTCCGAAAGCATCGATGACGTAAGCGCCTCAGGCGTTGCGTTTGATGCTGGTATGACCTACGTGGCCGGTGAATCAGGCCTGCGCTTTGGCGTGGCCCTGAAAAACTTCGGCCCGAAGATGCAGTTCACCGGGACTGGCCTCGTGCGCTTCGCCACGATCCCGTCCCAGGAAGCTGATTCGAAGCAAAACGCCCTCAACCTCGAAGGCGCTGCATTCGAACTGCCCTCGCAGCTCAACGTTGGGTTCGCCTATGAGCGTCCCTTCAGTGAAGCCGCTTCCGTGACGCTGCTCGGCAACTTCACCTCCAACTCCTTCACCCAGGACCAGCTCGCTGGTGGTGTGGAAGTTGGCCTGATGGAAGTTGTTTACCTCCGTGCCGGTTACTCCTGGCAAGAAGACCTCGACCTGACGTTCTACGAAGGATGGAACGCTGGTGCCGGCCTGAACCTCAACTGGGGTGGCCGGGGCATTACGGCAGACTATGCCTACCGCCCGACCGAGTTCTTCGACGCAGTCAACATGTTCACCGTCGGGGTTAGCCTCTAATCCTCATACGGTATACCGTTGAACGGGGTGGGTCACTACGGCTCACCCCGTTTTTTTATTTAGGACACGACGTGTCGTGTCCCTATATGTGTTTTTATGGTTATGTTTAGGGTAGAATTGGGGACACGATGCATGGCGTCCCTATGGATATTTTTGGGCATTTTCCTGGCGGCCTGCTCGGCCCCGGATGCTGAACCTGCGCCGGAAGCGCTGGCCTTCCAAAATGCCAACACGGAGGTGGCCTTCGTCGGTGATGCCGAGTGTGCCACCTGCCACGAAGAACGCTACCAGCGTTATCAAGACCACGGCATGGCCCGGTCCATGTACCGGCTCACCCCGGACAACACCGTAGAAGACTTTTCCGGCGTGGTGGTCCCCCATCCTTCTGACGGTTTTTATTACCGGGTTTATCGGGAGGGGGATCGCTTTTTTCAGGAGGAATACCGGTTGGATGCTGCCGGCCGCAAAACCCATCAACTGGTGCGGGAAATGAAATGGGTGATCGGGAGTGGATCGGCGGCGCGGACGTATTTCACCGAAACCAACCAACGGTTTTACGAACTGCCCCTGACGTGGTACACGCAGACCGAAACCTGGGCCTTTAGTCCTGGCTATGACGTACGCAATGGTCGGTTCGACCGAACCATCCCCGACCGTTGTATGGCCTGCCACAACAGCTACCCGCAAACCGTCGCGTTTGTTGAAGGCAAATACGACGTTGTACCCGACGGCATTGGTTGTGAACGATGCCACGGGCCGGGTGATCTTCACGTCGAAGAACGCCTCGCCAACCCGGATCTGGCGGAGGGAGAAATAGACCTGACCATCGTCAATCCAGCGCACTTGCCTCTGGACCTCCGGCTGGATGTCTGTCAGCAGTGCCACCTGAACGGAGAGGTCTCCATCTTGCGCGAAGGGCGTACCCCGTTTGATTTCCGGCCTTCGCAACCGCTGGTTGCCCATGTGGCCCTCTTCGCTGAAGATCACCCGAAGGAAACCGGAGCCATCAACGTGATCTCCCACGCTGACCGGATGAAGCAGAGCGCCTGTTTTATCGAAACGCGGTCCACTCCTGCCCCGATGGATTGCGTCACGTGTCATGATCCGCACGAGGGCTTTCGGACGGCTGGGCCGGCGTATTTCAACAGCACTTGCATGGGGTGTCATACCTCGGAGGCGTTGCAGGTTACCCTTCCGGCTTCGGCCCGGCAAACCCATACCGCCGAGGCCAATTGTATCATGTGTCACATGCCAAAGGTGGCCACGAATGATGCCCCTCATGCCTCCTTTACCGATCACAAGGTGCGGGTGGTGGAAACAGGAACAGGGCAAGCGTCACCCCCCGTCCAATCCGGATTGCTCAAGGCCTATTTCCCCGTGGATGAAGGCACGGAAGGGGATGTGTATCGGGCCATGGCCGAGGCGGTGCGTGCCACCCGCAAGGCAGATACGTTGGCCTTGGGCCGGAGTGTGAGGTTGTTGCGCGAAGCAGTTGCTAAACGGCCAACCTTCGGGGAAGCTCAGTACCTTTTGGGTTTTGCATTGTATAACCTGGGGCGCTTTACCGAAGCCATTCCTGTGCTGGAAACGGCCGTCAAGCTGGATCCTGATGTGCCGGAGCGTTTGAACACCCTGGCCCAGGCGTATGAGCAGGACCAGCGGGGGCCGGAAGTCATCGGTAACCTGTATCAACGTGCACTGGCCATTCAGCCGTCGTTGGGTAAGGTACGGGTGAACTATGGTCGGTTTTTGGAAACACAGGATCGGCTGGATGAGGCCATTGTACAGTACCGCCAGGCCGCAGAGGAAAGTCCCTGGTTGCCCGAGGCACATTACAACCTCGGCACGGCCTATATCAGAAAACAACAGCCCTCGCCAGCGGAGGATGCACTGGAAACCGCCATTGAACTCAAGCCGAATTACACCCAGGCCCGAAGCAACCTCGGGATATTATATGCCAGTCAGGGCAAGCTGGTGCAGGCCGAGGCCCAATTCAAAACAGCCGTGGATACATCCCCCAACGATCCTGTTGCCCTGAGCAACCTCGGCACGCTCTACCTGAACCAGAACAAGCTATCCGCCGCAGTTGACCTCTTGGAACGTTCGGTGGCCGCAGACGAGCGGCACCTGGACGGTTTGGTAAACCTGGCCCTGGCCTACGTGCAAACCGGCAACGATGCCGGCGCCCGCCGGTATGCAGCGCAAGCCTTGCAGGTGCGGCCCGGTGATGCCCGCGCCCAACAGATTTTGGATGCCGTGCGATAGGGGGAATACGATACGCTTGTTTGTGTCATGGCGAGGCGTCTGACCCTGGTCAGGCAACGTGGCCATCCCATTCCGGGCACTGAACCTATTTTTTACCAAGTACCAGCGCTGAAAATGGGATCACCACGTCAGGGCTACAAGCCCTTCCTCGTGATGACAAGATGCAGGGGGCGTTTTACTGTAAAACGGCTTCGTCTTGCAGGACATGATGCATGATCAGGTCAGCGTGGATGCGGCTGTTTTCGATGAACCACACGCTGGTTTTCATGCCCCCGCAGACGACCCCGGCCAGGTACATGCCGGGTCGGTTGGTTTCCATGGAGTCGGGGTTGTGGACCGGGGTGCGGAAGGCATCATCCTGGAGGGCAATGCCAAGGGTTTGGAGAAAAGAGAAATCCGGTTGATACCCCGTCATGGCCAGTACCCAATCGTTTCCCAGGGACCGTGGGCCGTTCGGGGTTTGTAGATGGATCGCATCCTCCGTAATGGCTTCGACCGTGGTGTTGTAGAGGACCTTGATGCTGCCCTCTTGGATGCGGTTCAGGAGGTCCGGTCGAATCCAGTATTTGACCTTGGGCGAGACTTCCGATCCCCGGATAATCAGGATGACTTCGGCTCCATGCCGGTAGCAATCCAGCGCCGCCTTGGCCGCCGAGTTTTTGGCCCCGATGACCGCTACGCGCTGTGCCGTGTAGGGATAGGGTTCCCGGTAGTAGTGGGTCACTTTGAGGAGGTCTTCGCCCGGCACATTCATGCGGATGGGCACGTCGAAAAAGCCAGTCGCCACGATGATCTTCCGGGCCGGGTAGGTAGCTTTGGTGGTGGCCACGCTGAAATTTCCGTCGCTGCCGTCAACGCGAACCACAGGTTCATAGAGCCGGATGTTCAGGTTCTCGGTAAGGGCCGTGTGCCGGTAGTATTCCAGAGCCTCGGCGCGGACAGGCTTGTAGTTCCGTGTGGTAAAGGGAATGCCGCCGATTTCGAGGAGCTCGGGCGTGGAAAAAAATTCGAGGTCGGTGGGGTAGCCGACGAAGGAGTTGACCAGCGCCCCTTTTTCAATAATCAGGGCGTTGAGACCGGCGCGGCGCGCCGCGATGCCACAGGCCAAACCAATAGGGCCGGCACCAATGATGATAACGTCGTGCATGAGAACAAGGCAGATGGATGCAGGGCGTACAGGCGCCCTAAGAGCCCTGTTCAACGAGGGAGTTGGAAAGCCGGTTTCGTGAGTATTACGTGTTGAACACCCTGAAGAAGCATGTGCTAAGGCAGCACCGGCGAAACGGGGATTTACCTTCGGCGCAGGAGTTCGATGAAGCGAAGGACAATCGCGATGATCAACAGGATCATCAGGATTTTGAAACCGATAGACAGGAGCGCGGCCCCGATCTTCAGAATGAAGCCGAGCAGGGAGAAAGCTACCATCAGCACGATGGCGATGACAATGAGCCGCAGTATTTGGTCAATCTTGAACATGATTTGTATGCTGAATGCGAATGCTATCGCATGGGCCCTTCCGTATTGGGTACTGCTTCAAACCACTCCGCTGATCGGAGTGCGCGGCCGTTGGGACTGAAGCCGCCTACTAAAAGTATTCGGCGGTCATCCCAATTTGTTGCAGTATGGCTCCATCTTTTTTCCAACATGGCACGCTGTTCGGGCAAAAGGAAAAACCGGTTAAGCGGTGCAAGGTACAGTTCCGTGCTCTCCAGCGCAGTACCCTGGGTAAATTGTCGCCCGCCGAAGGCCATGACGGCACTGGGATTGGTCACCCGCCCGGCGGCATGGTCGGTGCGGGGTTCGATGAAATGGGCGACAGGAGTTTGGAAAAGGCCCTGGGCTGCAGAGAAGTCCAGTTCAAAAAAAACACTCTGGAATTGGTCTACCCCGGCAAAATCCGTTCCGGCCACCAGGAACCGGGCATCGCCATTGGGTTCGATGCCTTCCAGGAGGGTTTGGCTGTGTCCGGAGACGGTTTCCAGAAAAATGCCGAAGGTCGGGCCGCCCGCGATGAGGGAGTCGTTGCGGAAGCGAAACACGCGCATGTCCCGCCGGATGCCCAACCGGGGTTCGGGCCGGTAGCGAATGTCCCCGATGCCACCATAGAGGTATAAAATGGCTGTGGTGCCGTCGGCATCCTGGTGGGGAAACAGCATGGCCGTGTGTTGGGCACGCCGGACGGGGTCGCCGTCGAACGGGATGAGGGTGCTGGTGAGGGTAATCGGATCGACCATTTCAACGTCTTCGACAAGGTGTGTTATATCCAGTCCACCGAGGTCAGGGGCGGCATGAACACGGGTACCTCCAACAATCAGGACGCGCCCGTCGGGCAACAACGAGGCCGTGTGGCCGGTGCGGGCCCGGTTGAGGGTCTGGTCGATTGTGGAGATGGTGGGGTCCACCCGTGAAACCAGGAAGAGGTCAGGGCTGGCAGGTACATCCTGGGCGGCGCTTCCGCCGGTGATGAGGATGCGCCGGTCTTGCAGCAGGGTTGCCGTGTGGCCGCCTCGGGCTTCCGGTAAGGCGAGGGCAGAGGAAGAAAACTGATAGGGGAAATAAACCAGATCCAGCGTGTCCACCTGCGTCACGTCGTCCACATCCGTTGCAGTCAAGGGAAGCCGGTTCAAGCCTTCGGCCAGGATAAGCGTGGCGGTCCACTGGGCATTTTCCGAATCGAACGCCATGGGCAACCCGCGTAACGCAACCTCCTGTATGGCCCGGAAGGACGTTGCCCGCAGGGCCACGGTTACCTTAGGGTCGGTCAGGACTTCATTCGGGTCCGGGGAGAGGAGTTCGATGGTGGGTGGGGAGGGGTCGATTAACGGACGCTCACAACCCCAAAGGACCAACAGACCCAGGGTGAAGGCAAGAGCAATAATGGGATTACGCATAACTCACCTGTTCTAAAACCAACCCCCTGGCCGGTGCAGCCGGACCGGCTTCACGCCGGTCCTGGGAGGCCAGGATTCGGGGAAGGTCGTCGGGGGTGCGTTGCCCCCGACCAATCTGCATCAGGGTTCCTACTATGGCGCGAACCATACCGTGTAGGTAACGATCGGCCACAATTTCGAAGTGCCAGTCTCCCATTCGGTGTTCAGCGATCCAGCACGCGCGTTCTAAACGACACACCCGGTTTTCGGTTTCGGATTGGGTCCGGCAGAATGCGCCAAAGTGATGGGTGCCCAGCAGGGCTTGTGCCGCCACGTTCATCTGTTCAAAATCCGGGACTGGCTGGAGGTACCAACGAAACGTCCGTTCCAGGGCACACGGTTGCGTGGTCACGTAATAGTGGTACCGGCGTGCCCGCGCATCGTACCGCGCATGAAACCCTTCCCCGGCACGGGTTACATCTTGAACTGCGATCGTGTTCGGAAGTAGTCCATTGAGCGAAGCCCGAAGCCGGTAGGTATCCACCGGGGCATCGGTTTTGAAATGGGCAACTTGTCCGCGGGCGTGTACCCCGGCATCGGTCCGGCCGGAGCCAACAACCGCCGTGGGGGTTCGTAACACAATGGCCAGCGCGTCTTCCAGTGCTTGCTGCACCGTGGGCTGATCCGGTTGTATCTGCCAGCCGTGGAAATCGGTGCCGTCGTATTCAAGGGTCAAACGGTACGTGGGCAAGGACGTTGGGGGTTAAGCGCATTCAACGGACAACAGGAATATAGTGGAGCGTGGATCGTTATTTGCATATTTAGGAGGGAGTTCCTATCAACTATCAACTATCAACGCTCTGTCTTGTTACCTATCCCCTTTGAAATACACAAGTTTCAACACTGGATTTCAAATGTGATAGGTAGCCGGACGCTTCATTATCAACTAAACCATTATGGAATTTCCGACCCGGATTTTTTTAACCGGTTTTATGGGGAGTGGTAAAAGTACCATCGGTCCCATTTTGGCCAACGTGCTGGGGTATGGGTTTATCGACCTGGATGAAGCGATTGAGGCCCGGATCGGCACGTCGATCAAGGTTTATTTTGCGACGCTTGGGGAAGAAGCATTCCGTCGAATGGAAGCGGAGGTGTTGATGGAGGTCACGCGTGGACAAGAACTGGTGATCTCGCTGGGTGGGGGGGCACTCAAGTCCAAAGTTAACCTGGAACGGATTCGGAGCCGAGGCTTACTCGTCTATTTACGGCTCACGGCAGAAGCCCTCTTGCCTCGCCTGATGCGCAGCCGAAAGCGCCCGCTGTTACTGGATAACGAGGGCAATGTGCGCGCACCAGAGGATTTACTACGGCACATCCAGACCCTCCTTGATGCGCGCGAACCCGCCTACCTGCAAGCCGACGTGGTGGTTAATTTACAGAACCATCGGGTGGGCACCGCAGTTGATACCGTCGTTACAGCCATCCGCCGGTGGATACGGGGTATGGGGGTTGCACAACGTGTGTAAGGGGTGGATTACGATAACCGGAAGGAACAGCGGTGATGAGGGCTGGGGCCGTGGGTTTTCAGGGCGGCATAATGTGCGGCGGTAGGGTAACCCTTGTGCTGCGCCCAGCCGTACATGGGATACTCGGCATCGAGTTGCACCATCAGGGCATCCCGGGTTTCTTTTGCCAGAATCGAAGCGGCTGCAATGCTATGGCTGCGTCGGTCCCCCTTGATGAGGGTACGATGTGGCACCATGCACCCCGGAAAGGCCCGGTTGCCGTCGATCAATACGAAATCGGCCGGGGGGGTCAGGTTTTCGACCGCACGGCGCATGGCTTCCATGGCAGCCCACAGGATGTTGAGGTCATCAATCTCGGCTGGTGAACAATGTCCGATGCCGATGGCCAAGGCGTGGCGCTCGATGGCTTCGCGTATCTGTGCCCGCCCGGTGGGAGAGAGCGTCTTGCTGTCTTGCACACCCGGCAACAGCAGGTCTTGCGGAAGGATGATGGCGGCGGCCACTACCGGCCCGGCCAGGCATCCCCGCCCGGCTTCGTCCACGCCCGCTACGTATTGGTACCCCTGTAGCCACTGCCGCCGTTCGGCATCAAGGGTGGGGTGAAGCGGGGTGGGTGGGAAAAGTTCGGGCATCGGGTTTATTTGCACATGATTCAAGCCAGGCACTTGGAAAAAAGGTACAAAACCGGCAACTTCTAACCGTATGGCTTCCTCAACCTTCGCCACATTTTTTTCACCAGGTTGTGGATGAAGCCCGAGGCGACGGATTCGATCGTTTTATACTCAAATTATGCTATTTGTCCCGCTTGGTGACACCGATGATATCGGCGCGAGTTGTCATTACCTCAAAGTCGGGGATACCGGCATCGTCCTGGACGTAGGTTTGCATCCCGAGGCGGATGGCCCGGCCGGGCTCCCCCAGTTCGATCTGTTGCAAAACAGGCCGGACTGGCACGTGGACCATGCCCTCATCACGCATGCCCATCACGACCATATGGGGTCACTTCCGGTATTCATGCAACGTATGCCGCATGCGCAAATCCATATGACCCGGCCCACGCAGTTTTTGCTGGACATGTTGTTGCCTGCCTCGGCCCGTCTCCAAAAGCGCAAGATGCTGGAAGGCAGCAGCCTGCACGCGCCCCTGTTCACGAAAGAACAGGCCGAGGCCCTGAGTTTTATCTACCAAGCCTGGGATCTCGACACGCCCTTTGAACTGCCCGGCCGCAACGGCCACCTACCCGTAGAAGCCACCTTTTACCATGCCGGTCACGTGCTCGGAGCCGCCGGTGTGCTGCTGAAATTTCAGGAGAACGGCAAGGAACGCACCTGCTTTTACACCAGTGATACCAACCTGCGCCCCCAGACCATCCATCCGGGCGGACAGTACCCCGAAGGTCCCGTGGATGTGCTATTGCTCGAATCGACCCTCGGGGCCGATCCCGATGCCGAGTTGATCTCCCGCCGTACCCAGGAAAAGGCCCTCGGGGAAGCCATTGAGCGGGTGCTGGCCCGCGGCGGCAGTGTACTCTTGCCCGTGTTTGCGCTGGGCCGTGCCCAGGAGATCGTCGCCCTCATCGACCGGTTCAAACAGAACGGCGTCATTCCGGAAGATACGCCGGTTTATACCACCGGCTCTATGCGCGGCATTGCCGATGTCTATGACCGCACCCGCCACCTCTCGCCCCGGATCGATCCGAAATTTGAGGTCTATGGCGTGAGCCAGAAACGGTTGCCCCGTAACCAAGCCCGCATCGGCGAGGTCCTGGAAACCTCGGCCATTCATGTGGCCGCCAGCGGGATGATGTTCGAACGCACCCTGTCCAACCGGATGGCCCACCGCATCATCGAAGATCCGAAGCACGGCGTGTTTTTTGTGGGCTTTATGAAAGAGGACTCCCCCGGTTACCGCCTCCTGGAGGCCCGCCAAAAAGGTGAAGGGACTGAAGTGACGCTGGCCCCCATGTATGGTCCGCAACAGGTACGATGTGACGTGGATCGTTTCCGGCTCAGCGGCCACAGCCACCGCCGCGACCTGATCCAACTTGTCGAACTCATGAAACCCCGCAAGATCGCGCTCATCCACGGCGAACCACCCGCCCGTGAGTGGATGGCGGACAACATTCGCTTCTTCTACCCAGACATCGAGATTATACAACCTGAGCAGGGGCAGGCGGTGGAATTGTGAGAGACGTTCTACGTTCTGGGTTCTACGTTTCTCATGTACTGCTGCTGAGCGTTGATTCCTGGCGCAGTCGAGGTTGACACCCAGGGCCCACGACACCGGAACCCAAGGAACGTAGAACGTTGCACGTAGAACACCGCACGCAGTGCGGCTCATCCGTCCGAAAGCACTAACCCTATCGGCAGCGTTTCGCCGAAGACCCAGTTTTGCTCTTTCTGGTCCAGCAAATGATCCGGGTTCAGGAGGAGGTCGCGGTAGTGATTCCCTTCCGGTAACTTGCGGAGCCATCGGGCCACCCGGTTGCGTTCCTGCTCAGGTAAGTCTCGTGCACGGTCTCCGGTGTACCGGGCCAGATGCACCAGCGTGTGGGCCTTACTGGTCTTGTGGTCGGTGTGCATCGTAAGCATGGTTTTTACCCAACCGGCTACTTCGTTGCGATCCACCACGGTGTTCATGGGGCCATACATCGGATGCCGGGTGCCCAGCCGACTCAAGGCCCACAACTCCTGAGGCCGGGGCCGTGAACGACGCATCTGTTGCAGCAACTGGCGGCCCAGGTTAGCCTTGTCTGTAGCTTCGAGGCGCTCAAAGTTGGCGAGGGCCATCCAGATTTCCCGTAATTCCTGAGAGGGGCCACGCCGTGCGTCTTTTTTGCTTCGGGAGCGTTGTTGTGGTTGGAGCACGCGGCGTACTTCGTGGTAGATTTGCGATTGTTTCTCGGCGGGTAATCCCCCGGCAACGCGTCGCCAGAAGATCCACCATTCCAGTTTGCATTGGGTTTGTTTGGGATATTTTAATCCTTCGAGGTACAGTTTCCAGACCTGCGCCATGCGCCAATCATCGACAGCATCTCCGTAGCCGGGGCGGAGACAGTAGCCCAACGTGTTGAGCCACCGGGCCTCATGCTGCGGGCTGCGTCCACGGGGCACCTCCAACAAGGTGTCGGCCAGTTTGCGAATGAGGGCTACGGGCCACTCTGCACGCGGGAGTTCCAGCGCAGCTTCAATGGCTTTGCGCAGTTGGTCCGGGTGCCGGGTGTCGGTCACGAAGGTTTCCTGAATGATGGCCTGGGCCGTTTCAATCCGGGCCTCATCGAGTGTGGCACTGAGCCCACCGGTGGATGCCGTATCGGCTTCCTGGCGTACGTCGAAGTGGAGTTGCCAGCGATGGTCGCTGTTTTTGGATTCGCACCACACCTCCAGCGTCCCGATTTCGGTGAGGCGCACGGCCAGTTGGACGGGCAGTTGGGTGGCTACGCCTTTTTTGCCGTAGCGCAACACCGTCTGGATGGGCGGTAAGGCCGTGGTCTCGTCCGGGTCCAGTTCTACCACATCGCCCAGGGCATCGCCGGTGCGGATGATGGAGCTAAACAGTTCAAAGGTCACCGGCTGGTTGGTCCGGGCTTCAAAGTCCGGCTTTTGAAGTTGTACCTCGGCCCCTTCTTCCAGACCGCGTGGCATGAGGCAGACCGCGGTTTGTGCCGGGCCTTCTGTGCCGCCCACGCCTACATAGTAGGAACGCGGGCTCCCGCTACCAATGCGGATGCCATCGCCGAGGCGCACCAGGCCGTAGTAGGCCGCGCCTTGTGCCACCGCCAGGTCCAGGCGAGGGTTGCTGAGGATCGAGGGTGTCCAGTCCGCTCCGGCCTCCTTCTGAAACCAACTGCTCACGTTTTGCACGAGGCGTTGTTGAAGGACTTCCGGAGTGAGGGTGCCGCCGTTGAAGAGTAGATAATCAGGATAGGGTGCAGACCGGTCCGTGGCTTCGCACAGAATAGGGGCAAAGCGTTGCCAGAAGTCGGCGAGGTGCCGGGTAATGGCGGGGTCTTGTACGTAGGGCAAGCCCAGTTCCGTCAGGCCGGAGCGCAGGGTGGCGTCCGGTTTGGCATCTGCTTCGACGCTGGGAAAGAAGCCATCTACAATCAGGTTCTGTACTTCGGCCTGGGCCAGTTGGGCCTTGAGGGTCCCCCCGATGAGTTGTCCGGCAGAGCCGATGAGGGTAATGTCTGCTGAGGCCTCGGCATCCGGGGTGTTGAGCAGGGTTTCCTTCGCCTTGCGGCATTGGTGAACCAGCTGGTGCCAGCGGTCGGCTTTGAGTTTGCCGGGGCGGCCCATGAGCTGGATTTCGATGTGCCGGGCCAGCGTCAGGTCCATGTTGTCGCCGCCGAGCAGGAGGTGGTCGCCTACAGCCAGGCGGTCAAACTGTAGCCCCGCTTCGCCGTCGGTGGCGGCAATCACCGAAAAGTCTGTGGTGCCTCCGCCGATGTCGCAGACCAGAATCAACTGCCCGTCCTGCATTTGGTCCGGCCAGGTATCGGTGTGGTCGTGGAGCCAGGCGTAACACGCGGCCAGGGGTTCTTCGAGCAGGATGGCGTTGGTCAGTCCGGCATCGTTGGCCGCCTGAATGGTCAGTTCGCGGGCGATTTCATCGAAGGAGGCCGGGACCGTCAGGATCACCAGTTGGTCTTCAAAGCGGTGGGCTGGACGGCCTTGCGCAATGCGGTGGTTCCAGGCTTCGCGGAGGTGCTGCAGGTACCGCTGTGCGGCATCGACAGGTGAAACCTTGGGTACACCGGGTGAAGCACCCCACGGCAAAATGGATGCGGTGCGGTTGACCCCCGCATGGCACAGCCAGGATTTGGCAGAACCAACCACACGGCCGGGTACCTTGGCCCCTTGCTCGCGGGCAAAGGTGCCGACGATGTAATCGCGTGTTTCATCCCAGGGGAGTGTTGCGCTGCCTTCGGGCAGGTCGTAGGTGCCGGGCAGGTACAGGAACGAAGGCAACACCGGCTCCGGGGCCAATTCGCCCGGTGCCACCAGTTGAGGAATTTCGAAAAACTGAATGCGATGGGAGGCATCCGCCGATTTTTTTTCGGCCAGATCGACGTAGGCGACGGCTGAGTTGGTCGTGCCCAGATCGATCCCGATGACGTAGCGGCGGCTTCTCCCTTTACGCATCCTCCACCTGTTCGCGGATGTTGAATTCCAGCTTCCAGCGCCGATCACCATCGCGTGCGACGCACCACAATTCGAGGGTGCCCACTTCGGTCACTTTGCTCTCCAGATACACCGGCAATAGTGTGCCGCCGGCATCGGTATCGGTGGCCGGCAGGTTGGCTTCGAGGGTGGCGACTTCGTGGATCTCTCCGCTCCAATCCTCAACCACTTCGCCCAGTTGGTCCGTTTTGCGGAGTCCGGCGGCGAGGAGGTGGAAGACTGCGGTATCCCCGACAATCAACCCGAACTCTTTGCCTTCGATGCGGGCCTCGGTGCCTTCCTCGGTACCAAAGGGTACCACACAGAGGGCTTTGATGGGCGTCGGGATACCCGGCACGGCAGGCATGGCACTTTCAACACCGATGTAATACGTACGTGGCGAACCAGCCCGGATGCGAATGCCCCGGCCCTGACGGGCGAGGCCGTAGTACGTTGCCCCAAGGGCCACCGCCTGATCCAGGTCGATAGAGGGCAATTCACGCACGTTGCCATCGTTCCAGTCACGCAACACGCCGATCACGCGTTCGCGAAGCGCGTCGGCTTTCATCACCCCGCCGTTGAACAGTACGGCTGAGGGGAAGGCGACGCTGTTTTCCGGGTCATTGGGGTTAACCTGCCGCCCGATGAATTGGGCAAGGTGCCGGGTAATGGCGGGATCGGATTCGTAGGGCAGACCCATTTCCCGAACCCCGACGCGGGGCTTGCGCTGCGGATATTCATCGGCAGCACAGGGCGGGAAGAAGCCGCCCAGCAGGACCGTTTCAATTTCTTGTCGGGTCAGTTCCGTACGGATGGTACTGCCAATGAGTGACGAGCCTCGGCCCAGTATAGAAATGGGTTCGCTTTCGAGGTCTGGATTGCTGAGCAGGCGTTCCTTGGCTTTGCGGCAACTGTGTTGCAGGCCGCGGAATTGCCAGTTGTCGAGTTGGGTACCGGCCTGGGCCAGCTTCCCCCGCACAGCATAGGCCAGCGTGAGGTCCATGTTGTCGCCACCAAGCAGGATGTGGTCCCCGACGGCCGCCCGGCGCAATTCCAGGTTGCCGTCGTCTTCGGTGACTTCAATCAGGCTCAGGTCGGTGGTGCCCCCGCCGACGTCGCAGACCAGGATGGACTCACCCACGCTGATGGTGTCTCGCCAGTTGGCCTTCTGTGCTTCGAGCCAGGCATAAAACGCGGCCTGGGGTTCTTCGAGCAGGGTCAGATGCGTGAGGCCTGCCGTGTGGGCGGCCTGGACGGTTAGTTCACGGGCAACGGCATCGAAAGACGCGGGGACCGTGAGGTAGATTTCCTGATTTTCCAGCCGGGCAGCTGGGTCATCGGTTGCCATGGTATGGTTCCAGGCATTGCGCAGGTGCGTCAGGAAGTAGGCTGAGGCCGTGAGCGGGGAGACGCGTCGTGCATCGGGTGGGGTGCCCCAGGGTAGCAGGTCTTCAGTCCGGTCCACGCCGGTGTGGCAAAGCCAGGATTTGGCAGAGGAGACCAGTCGGGCAGGGAGTTCGGCGCCCCGGTTGCGGGCAAATTCGCCGACGGTATAGTCTTTCTCGGCATCCCAGGGCAGGGCCATGCCGCCTTCGGGCACATCGTGGGGGCCGGGCAGCAACAGGAAGGAAGGCAACAGGGGTTGCGCCTTGACCTCACCGGGACTCACCACCTGGGGGATGGAGAAGAGCGTTATTTCAGGCTCGGTATCTTCCGGCACATCAGCCGGGGTATAGGCCAGCACGCAATGCGTGGTCCCAAGGTCGATACCGATGATATATCGGGGTTGATCCATGGTTTTATTTAAGGTTCTACGTGCGACGTTCTACGTTTCTCCTGCATCGAAGCCGCGCGTTGATTCCTGGTGTAGTCAAGACCATATCACATCTATGACCAACGCACGACATCTGAATCTGAGGAACGTAGAACGTAGAACCCAAAACGTAGAACGTTATTTACAATTCGACTTCGGCGGCGGCGAGGATCTTTTCTTTGTTTTGATCGCCGACGCGTTCGGGCAGGTCGATTTTGGCGACGCGCCAGCCGCGATGCCGAAGGGCACCCCTGAACGGGGGGTCTCCGGCGATGTTGCCGGTCAGGCGTACGGCATGGGCATCGAAACCGGCATCCAACGTTACCTGGCTACCTTCTTGTTCCGAGAAGATGGGTTCAATAGTGACGTATTCCTTCAGGGCTTGTTTGCAGCCTTCATGGATGGTCCGTACGGCAGCCCCGATTTGGGCATCCTCGTACAGGCTAAGGTCTTCCTGCAGAAAGTCGATTAGCCGGCCCTTCCGCTGCAGGATCGAAAGCATCTGGATGGCAGGGGCATCCGACGGTGGCGGCAGGGGCGCAGGTTCCGGTGCGACAACCGGGGCCGGGGCAGGTTGGACCAGGCCGAGGCTGAGTTGCCGAATGATAAACCAGGCCACCAGGGCCAGTACAATGCCGAGGCCGATAAGCAAGAGCTGATCCAGGTCCATGTAGGAGGCTGCGGCTACAAGGACGATGTTGCAGACCAAAAGGACCACAAGGGCCTGAAGGGCAAAAGGTTTGGGGTTCATAGCGATCCAGGTCGGTGCCGTTGGTGGGGCACAACTTAAATGAAAATAATAGTATGAACGGGGTGTGCAATGGGGTCGATTTCAAACCTGACGCTACCACGGAAGCAGGGGAGGGGTTCCAAAGGCTTAACCAAAAATGGTTGAATTGGGTTTGGTCCGTGGTCCGTATCTTCAAATCTGCACTTTAGCCCAGACGAGGTCATGGTCCGAGCCGAAGGTGCGGAGTTGGCCTTGTTGTTGCACATTCATGTTGGTGCAGACCACGTCGAACCGTTGCGGCAGGTCGATGCCCCATTTGCCGAACAGGACGCACAGGCGGGCAATCAGGTTTTCTTCCCGTTGCCGCGCAAAGAAATGGGTGGGGTGGGAGCCGGGGGTCAGGGGGCAGAAGGGTAAAATGGGGGCCAGCACGGAGCGCAACACAGCAGCCTGTTTACGGCCCCACACGGTGAAGGCATTGGCATCGCCACAGGCCACCAGAGGCGCGGACCATTTGTTGGTATGCAGATAGTCGCGGATGGTGGCCATCTGATTCCGGCGGTGGTGGTTACCACCGCCGGCTTCCAGATGAAAATTGACGATGTGTACCTTCCGGCCGCACCGGCGCTGGAAGGTGGTTGCGAGGGCAAACTTGCGCTCGTTGAGGCCTTCCTTCAGGTAGATACGCTCCACCAGGCTTAGTGAGGTCAGGCGGGGCAGGTGGATCAGGTTGGATTCCTTGACGGTCAGTACGGCCTTGTTGTAGATCGTGGCCACACTGGCATCGTGATCATCCCGGACCACATCATAGTTCGGTCCAAGGGTCTGGGCAATCTGCTCGGCATGGTCGGTATGGCCTGCGTGGACGTTTTCCTGCAAACACAAAACATCTACGCGCATACGCGCTGCCAGGGACGCATAGTCCCTGCGAAGCCGGTCCAGAAACCGGCCGTACATAATGTTGTGTGTTGCAATGACCATGAAGACGTGAGGTGTATGCCCCTTCGACGTTCGGACCCCATAAATTGTTACAAGATGATGCAGCCCATTTTAGGAACTGATGTTACGCCGCTTGACGTTGATCTTGTGCATTTCGACAAGGTCGAATGGGCCAAGACGGCCTAACACGCCCCAGGAATTATCCTGATACGGGGAAAGGCTACTTCTTTTTGCCCTTCTTTCCCTTCTTTCCCTTTTTGCCCTTCTTTCCTTTCTTGCCGCCTTTTTTCTTCTTCTTTTTGTCGGCTTTTTTCTTTCCTTTCTTGCCGCCTTTTTTCTTCTTCTTTTTGTCGGCTTTTTTCTTGGCTTTCACCTTGGGGCTTTCTGTTGCGGGGGCTTCTGCCTCGGGCGAAGCAGGGGCTTCTGCTTCAACTGGCGTGGCTGCTTTGGCTGCGGCTGGTTTGCGCCGGCGTCTGCGGGTGGCCGGTTTCCGGGTTGTTGTCTTGGCGGCTGTGGTGCGCCGGCGTCTGCGGGTGGCCGAGAACATGCGCATGCCTCCTTTCTGGAACAGCAACAGGGTATAGTTCACTTGCCCCGGAGACATGCCGACGGCTTCGCCTGCCGCCTTCCGAGTGGCTCCGCCGTCAAGGGCCAGCAGCACCTTGGCGCGTTGCGCCTTGACACCTTCCGTTTCGGCATGCCGGCGGCAGCCTGCACGTTGCGTGGGGTTGAGTAAGCGTTTTTTTGTGGTGTTCCGCTTTGCCATAAGTAATGTAGGTTAATGATAATTCACTTATTCGGCGAGATCAGAAGCCTCGGATAGTGCCGCCGAAAGCGAGAAGTCTTGTGATAAAAGGACGTTAAGGAGGAGATGCAATGGAGCGATAATATACGTAAACTTTTAATAATTGCACATCAGGTCCGTCGTTGACGAAAAAACCCTTGCAGTAATCCGGCTGCAGCATCGGCTTCTACACCTGAAATCACTTCCATGCGATGATTGAGTCGCGGGTCCTGAACCACATTATACAGGGTGCCACAACTTCCCGCTTTTTCATCAAACGCGCCGAATACCAACCGTGGCAGCCGGGCCCATACGAGTGCGCCGGCACACATGGGGCAGGGCTCCAGCGTTACATACAATGTACACTCCTCCAGAAACTTCTGGCCCAATGTCGCACAGGCGGCTGTGACGGCAATCAACTCGGCATGTGCCGTTGGATCATTAAGTCGTTCCACCTGATTATATCCCTTACCCACCACCTGGCCCTTGTGGACGACCACGGCCCCCACCGGTACCTCACCGGCATCGAATGCCCGTTCCGCCTGCCGCAGGGCCTGTTTCATCCAGCGTCGGTCTAGGGCCAATAAGGAAGAAAGGGAAGACATATCAATCATTATGAACGCGCGCCAACGGCATCGTCATGCAGCGGGGGCCGCCACGGCCACGAGAGAGTTCCAGACCGTCCAGCCGGATGGCAATGCGTTCATCGGCCGCGAAGGTGCTGTTTTTGTAAAACGACAAAAACCCTTGTGCATCCACGATGCGGTAGCCGTGTTCTTTGAGGGCCGCAAAGGTGTGTTCGTTCCGTGCATACCCGACCACCACACCCGGCGCCGGGGCAAACAAGTTGGAGCCATCCGTCCATTGCTCCCGTTGTTGGTTGAGCCGGTCATCACCGCCACACGGAATAAAGGTAAACGCTCGTTCCAGGAGGGTTTCGAGGGCACGCTGGACGTTAGGAAAAATCTTGGTAATGAATTCCCCTTCTTCAGCGCCCTGCCGGAAGTGAACCACGTTGTTTAGATCATCCTGAATGAAGGGTGGGAAAACGACGCACTCATTCCAATGGGCAAAGGTGAAGACCGTATCCAGGTGCATACAGGACCGCCGCTTGGGAATGTTGACCATCAGTACATGTTCTACCTGGGTACGTGCAAACAGGGCCCGTGCAATCTCCGTCACACCCCCGAAAGTAGTTCGTTCTGAGTGCCCAATGAGTACAATATTTTCACTGGCTACCAGTAAATCACCGCCTTCAAAATCTACATAATCATGCAAGGTAATGATTCGATCACGCGCCGAAGCAAACCGGGGGTGATATTCCATCACCGTACGAATGATGACACTTTCGCGTTTTCGGGCCACCTTGGCGGCATTGCTCAGGATGATGTGGCCGTCGACGACGGCGGCAAGGTCACGCGTGAACATCAGATTGGGCAATGGCAGGGTTTGCAAGGGGAGTGGCGAACGGCCAGTCAGAGCAAAGACGTGTAACTCCTCCGCAGAGAGGTGTTTGAGTTCATTGGCATACGCCGTATAGTTGCGCTCCGGCACATTGCGGCGTAAGGTGTCAATGAAAAAGTATCGTGCCTCTTCTTGCACAAATGATTCTCGAAGTAGATCGCTGATTTGCAAGACGGCATCGGGCCGGTTCACGATCTTCTCAAACACTTTGCACATTTGCAGGTGTTCTTTCTGGGCCACATCCTCAAACAAAATATCATCAAACAACAACTCTAGCCGGTTATCCGGTGAGACCAGAGACATCTCGGCCCCCGGGGTGTGAACCAATACCTGTTGCAACAACGCGACCTCCGAGGTTACGCTGGGTACCAATGTGGCATCTGTTACTTCAGCCATAAGTGTCTACTCCATTGGGATAGGTAAAGGGAATCAACAAAGTACGTGCACGCCCATCGGGGTTTGATGGATTCGGGGTTGATTTGTGCGGGCACAATGGGACTGTTACTTTGATGATGACCGGACCCTACATTAAACTTGATGATGAATATGGAATTAACGGAAACGTTTTTACGTCGGCAACTGCTGGTGAATGGAAAATTACTTCGGGCCTATCGGGATGAGGTACGCTTGCCGGATGGCGGGAGGTCGATTCGGGAATGGATCGACCATCCCGGAGCCTCGGCGGTGGTGCCGCTCTTTCCGGATGGGACGACGGTGCTCTTGCGGCAGTTTCGGTATCCACCGCAGCGCGAGTTCATCGAAATTCCAGCAGGCAAGCTGGATGTAGATGGAGAAGACCCGCTGGCCGTGGCACACCGGGAGCTCGAAGAAGAGACCGGCTGGCAGGCCCGCACCATGACGCACATTACCTCATTCTATCCGTGTATCGGCTACAGCAATGAGGTCATCCACCTCTACGTGGGCGCAGACCTCACGCCGGGCCGAATGCAGACCGGCGATGCCGAGTTTGTGGATCCGTTTCGGGTGCCGTTCACCGAAGCCGTAGCCATGGTACACCGGGGCGAAATTCTGGATATGAAAAGCATGCTCGGGTTGCTGCTGGTGGAGGCGCATTTGCAACGTAATGCGTAACATCAGTGCGTAATGCATCGTGCATAATCGGGCAATCCTCACATAAACGTGAGGTCGTCTTCAGGTTTCATGGACCTGGGTCTGCTACCTTGCATCATTCGCTGGCTGTCTCCTAACCCGCAACCCACATGAACCGCACTTTGCTTCTTTGCGTCGGGCTCCTGTTTGGCCTGACCTGTACCTGCTCCATCGCCCAACCGGCCCCAACGCCACACGCCGATTCACTATATCAGGCCCAGGATTGGGCGCAGGCGGCTCCGGCCTATCAAGCCGTGGTCGATGCGGACACTACCAACGGGCGGGCATGGTACCGGCTAGGCACGGCCTTGCGTAACCTGGAAAGGTATGATGAAGCCATTGTGGCTTTCAAAGGGTTCCAGACCAACGGTGCAACACCCCCGAATTTCTCTCTGTTTGAATTGGGTAAAACCTATGCGTTGATGGGGCAAACAGAGGCGGCCCTTGCTCATCTCGAACAAGCCGCCCAGACCAACTATACCAACCTGCAAGCGCTTACCACCGATCCTGCGTTGGAAGCCCTACGGGAATCGAAACGATTCATCGCCCTCCAAACGCAAGTGCAGCAAAATGCCCAACCTTGCGAATACATCACCGAATACCGACAATTCGACTTCTGGGTGGGCCGATGGAATGTGACGGGCACACAAAACGGCAACCAGGCTGGCCAAAACCACATCGAACGCATTGAAAGCGGGTGCATCCTCTACGAACAATGGACCGGGGCCAGCGGCAGCACAGGCAAGAGCATCAACTACTATGATCCCGCCACAAAGGAGTGGGTTCAAAACTGGGTGTCGAACGGAGCCATCATCGACATCAGAGGCGGCCTGGAAGGCAAAAGCATGGTCTTGGCCGGCACCATCTCCTACCGAAACGGCACCAGCTTCCCGTTCCGTGGGTCCTGGACCCCGCATGAAGATGGCCGGGTGCGGCAGTTTTTCGAACAATCCAACGACGGCGGAACGACCTGGAATCCGTGGTTTGATGGGATGTACGCGCCGATAGAAGAAGAATAATGGTCAATGGTCAATAGCCAATTGTCAATTGTCAATGAAGGGCATCCGTTGACCATTGACAATCGACCATTGACCATTGACAATTCATACACGCCCATTGCATCAACCATGGCAATTCTGGAAATTACCGGGGTTCATTTCTTACACCTATCGCTGACCCCGAATAGCCATGAAAAAGCTTTTCTTAACCCATAAGGTCGGCCTTGTTGCGCTGTTGATGGCGCTTATGGCCCCGGCCCTTTTTGCACAGGCCCCGCTCACCCCCCATGATGTCGCACAAATCCGTTCCGTAGGGAGCGCCGTGCTCTCGCCCGATGGGGGGCAGGTGGCCTATATCCTGTCCGTTCCGCGTACCCTCGATGAGCCCAACGGCTCGGCCTGGACCGAACTCCACGTGGCCTCCGTCGCCGACGGGACCTCGCGCGGTTTCATCACCGGTGCCGGTAACGTTAGCGGCATCGCATGGACGCCCGACGGCATGTACGTCTCCTTCCTCACCCAGCGCGAGGGGGATACGGGTACCTCGTTGTACCGCATTCCGGTCAATGGCGGCGAAGCCCAGAAAGTGGTGGGCCTGGACTACAGCATTTCCAGCTACCAATGGAATGCTGACGCGAGCCAGGTCGCGATGATCGTGAGCAAACCGACCGGCAGCAAAGAAAAATATGCGCCGATCATCTATGAAGAGGAAAACGCAGACCGTTCCGTTTGGATTGCCACCCCCGGCACCGATGCCGCTCCGCGCAAGCTGAACCTGGACGGTGCCGCCTTTGATTTGGCCTGGAGCCCGGGCGGTAGCCGATTGGCCGTCACCCTGGCCCCCACCTCATTGGTCGATGACCGGTACATGGAACGCCGTGTCCACATCGTAAATGCCGAAACCGGCGAGGTGCGTGCCACGGTCAACACCACCGGTAAACTCGGAACGATGGCTTGGAGCAACGATGGGCGGCACATCGCCCTCATTGCCGGGGCAAACCTTAACGACCCCAAAGAGGGGCGGTTGATGGTGGCCGATTCCCGCACCGGTGCCTTCACAGACATCTTCCCGAACCTCGAAGGCCATGTGAGCCGCATCGGCTGGGCAAAGAACCGCCTGCACTACATCGCCGATGAAGGGGTCTACACCCGCTATGCCACGGCCGATGCCGATGGCGGCAACGGCAAGGACCTCGTGGGTACCGGCGGTCCCGTCCTGACCAATTTCTCTACCTCTGCCGACGGCATGACCACGGTCTTTGTGGCCCAGTCCCCGATGCATCCGTCCGAGGTGTACGTGATGGGAGCCAACGATGAGGCCCCGCGCCGCCTGACGAACAGCAACCCCTGGTTGGCTGAGAAGGCACTGGCTCGGCAAGAAGTCATCAAATACGAAGCCCGCGATGGTCTGGAAATCGAAGGCATGTTGATCCATCCGCTTAACAAACAGGAAGGCACCCGCGTCCCGCTGATTATGGTGGTGCACGGCGGGCCGGAAGCCCATTACCGCAACGGCTGGCTCACCAGCTACTCTTCACCGGGCCAGATGGCCGCCGGGGAGGGTTATGCCGTGTTCTACCCTAACTACCGGGGCAGCACGGGCCGTGGGCTTGAATATGCACTCACCAGCCAGGGCGACCCCGCCGGAAAAGAATTCGATGACCTCGTCGACGGCGTCGATTACCTCATCGACACCGGCCTCGTAGACCGCGACAAGGTAGGCGTCACCGGTGGCTCGTACGGCGGTTATGCCACCGGGTGGCTCTCCACGAAATACTCGGATCGGTTTGCAGCGGGTGTGATGTTCGTCGGGATCAGCAACAAGATCTCGAAGGTCGGCACCACGGACATTCCCGATGAGGAATACCATGTGCATGCCCGCAAACGCCCGTGGGACAACTGGGAGATGTTCCTGGACCGCAGCCCCATTTTCCATGCAGGCAACGGCCAAACCCCGCTCCTGATTCTGCACGGCCAGGACGATCCCCGGGTGAACGTAGGCCAATCCCGTGAACTCTACCGGCACCTCAAAATCCGTGGCAAAGCGCCTGTGCGGCTGGTGCTGTATCCGGGTGAACAACACGGCAACCGCCGCGCCCGTGCCCGCCTGGACTACAACCTTCGGGCAATGCGTTGGTTGAACCATTACCTGATGGGCCCCGGCGGCGAAAAGCCGGCCCACAAAATCGATCTCCAGCCGATGGAAGCAGCGGTGGAAGGGTAAAAGATTGGTGATAATATCGACTGGGCCACTGGGTCTTGGTCCTCGTCAAGCATTTCAAAAGCAGCACGCAATTCTTGTTCAATGTGCAGCGGAAGTGTTCCCTGAAACCGCTGGCCTCTGTGGCGACTTCTGAATCCACCAAACCCGACATAGCCTGTATTAGGATCGGTTGTTTGGCGAACTTGGCCGGCGTTAGTCAGAATATCTTGATAAAGGAGTTGTAATGCCCCCACGCACTTTATGGAAGTGATTGATGAGGTATTGTGCAAAATATAACTTTTGTTCTTGCGGCATTGGTGTCTATTGTTCTTGTACCACCCTCTATAAACAAATTCCATCAGGTTTTTGTTTACACGTCTACATCCTGAAGCCTGATGAGATAAGTTAATAGGTGATTCGATTTATATCAAAAAAACCTCTCAACAACTGTTTTTCAATGTCATTTCCCCAAATCCTCGGCCTTTACACCGCACTCGAAGCCGGGGCGGAGATGCAATGCCATGACCGGCTCCGCGCCGTGCCTGGTAAAGGGCTGGAAGGCGATCGCTACTTTTATCAGCAAGGGTCTTTTTCCCGTTGGCCCGGCCCACATCGGGATGTGACACTCATTGCTATTGAAGACCTGAACGGGCTGGCCGAGACCCACGGTCTGGACATCGAACCCCGGCTGTTCCGCCGCAACATCCTGACGCGAGGCGTGGTCCTGGCCGATTTGCTCAAACAGGAGTTTCAGATAGGGGGTGTCCGGCTGCGGGGGGAACGGTGGTGCCAGCCGTGCAAGTATCTGGCCCGGATGCTGGACGTTCCGGATCTGGTGCAACAGGCTTCACGCCGCACCGGCATCCGGGCACGGGTGTTGATGGCAGGGGAAATCAGTGTCGGAGACCCGTTTGTGGTGGGTTGAAAGCTCGCAGAAAAGGAATCGTACCAGAAGGAAGAAACAGAGGCCGCTTTCTAGTTGTTAGTGGTACGCGCACTACATGCGCTGGTTGTTAGTTGAGCGCTCTCTTCGTTCGCTGGTTGTAGGTTGTGTTTCACAACGTACGACTAACAACCAGTGAACGGCTTCAACATAAACCGCGTATGCGATCAACCAAACCAATCCCGTGAGCGTACCACTAACCATCGCCACCCTCTACAAATTCACTGCCCTGCCGGATTATAAAGCGCTCCGGCAACCGCTCCTCAATTGTTGTGAACGGCATCATGTGAAAGGCACGCTGCTCCTGGCACCAGAGGGCGTCAATGGCACCATTGCCGGAAGCCGGGCCGGGATTGATGCCGTGTTGGATTTCCTGCGGGCTGATCCCCGCTTTGCCGATTTGATCCATAAAGAGTCTGAAGCCGAAGGACAACCCTTTTACCGCATGAAAGTGCGGCTCAAAAAGGAAATCGTGACGATGGGGCGGCCCGAGGTAGACCCGACGAAACGCGTCGGCACTTACGTGGAACCGGCCGACTGGAACGCGCTCATTTCCGATCCCGAAGTGACGCTCATCGACACCCGAAATGATTATGAGGTGGAAGTGGGCACCTTCCGGGGGGCCGTCGATCCACACACCGATTCCTTCCGGGAATTTCCGGATTATGTGGAAACCCACCTGGACCCGGCCCAACACAAAAAGGTGGCGATGTTCTGCACCGGTGGCATTCGGTGCGAAAAGGCGACGGCCTACATGCTGGACCAGGGGTTTGAAGAAGTCTACCACCTCAAAGGCGGTATCCTGAAATACCTTGAAGACGTAGATGCCGAGCACAGCCTGTGGGATGGTGAGTGTTTTGTGTTCGACCAGCGGGTATCCGTCGGGCACAACTTAAAACCCGGTTCGTACACGATGTGTTATGCGTGCCGGCATCCGCTTTCCCCGGAAGACCGCGCAGCACCTACCTATGTGGAGGGGGTTTCCTGTCCGCACTGCCATGACCAGTTGACCGATGCCCAACGGGCTGCGGCTGCCGAACGCCAGCGCCAAATGGAACTGGCCGAAGCCCGGGGAGATCATCATATAGGCCAGGCAATCAAGTAAATGTAAAATAGGGGCCTCCTCAAGGAGGGTGGAGGTATTCCCAAGGAAATCCCTCCCTTCTCGGGAATTGCTGTTTGCCCAAACCTGAGAAACGTAGAACGTCGCACGTAGAACGTAAATTATGCGTATCCCCGAAGTCAAAGTAGACGAAGTACGTGACGCATCCGACATTGTGGATGTGGTGGGGGAGTATGTGTCGCTCAAGCGGCAGGGGTCGCGGTACGTGGGGTTGTGCCCGTTTCACAATGAAAAGACCCCGTCGTTTGGGGTAAACCCAAACATGGGCATCTACAAGTGTTTTGGCTGCGGCAAGGCGGGGAATGTGTTCGGCTTTTTGATGGAAGTAGAAAACGTCGGGTTCGTCGAAGCCGTGCGGATGCTGGCCGAGCGCGCGAACATCGCGCTCCCCGAAGCGGAAGCTGCGCAGGACGAGCAGACCAGTGAAACCGAGTCGATCTACCACGCCCTGCGGTTTGCCGCCCGGTTTTTCTACGACCAACTGACGCAAACCGAAACCGGGAAAAAAGTTGGTCTGGCTTATTTTCAGGGGCGCGGATTCACCCCGGAAACCATCAAGAAATTCGGCCTGGGGTATGCACCGGATGCCCGCCATGCGTTGCTCAAAGCCGCCGAGGAACAGCACGTCAACCTCAACTACCTTGAAAAGGCAGGTCTCGTGGCGCGGCGCGAACTGGGGAGTGCACCCTACGACCGGTTCAGGGGCCGGGTGATGTTTCCGCTGTTTTCACACGTCGGCAAGGTGCTTGGCTTTGCCGGGCGTATTCTGGAGGATGGAGCCCGGACTGCCAAATACATCAATTCCCCCGAAACCGAGGTGTACCACAAAAGCCGCGTTCTGTACGGGTTGCACCAAGGGAAAGATGTGGTGCGGCGGCAGCGCATCGCGATGCTGGTGGAAGGGTACACGGATGTGATTTCGCTGCATCAGGCGGGCATTCGCAACGTCGTCGCCTCCAGTGGCACAGCCCTGACCCGTGAGCAGGTTCAACTCCTCAAACGTTACGCCGGTACCATCTACCTGCTCTACGATGCCGACAATGCCGGGACCAACGCTGCCCTGCGCGGCATTAACCTGGTTTTGGCCGAAGACCTGGAAGTTTACATCGTGCCTTTGCCCGATGGCTCCGACCCGGATTCCTTTGTGCAACAGTTCGGCGGGGATGCCTTCCGGAACTTCGTTGAGAAGCATCGGCAAGACTTCATACAGTTCAAGCACGACGTAGCCCGGCGCAATGGGGACATGGACACCCCAGCCGGTGAACTCCGCACGGTACAAAGCATCCTGACGTCCATCGCCCAGATTCCGAATCCGATCAAGCAGGATGCCTACCTGCGGCAGGCCGGGAGTGAACTGGGCATTCCGGATGTGCGTCTGCGGCCGGAGATGGACAAGATTTTACGTACCCGTCGGAAAGAACAACAGCGCCAGTCCCGCCGCGAGGCCCGCCGTGCCCAGCCGGTCTCGCCTCCTGTTGCCCCGCCGGAACTGGAACCCGCGCAGGAAGCGCTGCCTCCGGCCCAACCGGCTCCACCGCCCGAGAAGAAACTGATTCAGTTGATGCTCAACCACGGCGATCCCATGGTTGAGTTGGTACTGGGGCATATGGGGTTCGATGAGTTTACCGCCGGCATTCCGCGCCGAACAGTGGAGCAACTCGTGGAGATGTACCAACAGGGCAGTATCCGCCGGGAAGCCTTTCTGGAGGGCCGGTTCGGAGGGGCCGCCCAACAGTTTGTGGCCGATGTGCTGGTGCAGCGGCATGAGTTGTCCGATAACTGGAATGACCGGCACAACATTGAAGTCCCCAGCCTTGATGCCGACCCGAAGGAATCGGCGATAAGCGCCATGACCATCCTGAAACTGGCCCGCGTCGACGAAGCCATCGCCAAACAGCGCCGCGCCCTCTACCATGCCCAGCAAACCAGCCAGGATGTACTCCCCATCCTTAACAGCATCAAGGCCCTGGAAAACGTCCGCCGTCATATCGAAAGCCATGCCTACCTGAAGCAGAATAATTAGTCTTCCACCTACACTCCGCACCCCGCACGCCCAAACATCGTATATTACCCAGCGCTCCCTACCGCACAACCCATTCCCTTATGCCTCAGATATATGATTACCTTGTCATCGGCAGTGGCGTGGCCGGTTTGTCTTTTGCCGTCGAAGTGGCTGCCCACGGTACCGTGGCGATTGTGACCAAAAAAGAATCGGCAGAGTCCAACACCAACTATGCCCAGGGCGGTATTGCAGCTGTGATGAGCCTGGAGGACACCTTTGAGCAACACATTGAAGATACCCTGATTGCCGGAGCCGGGTTATGCAATCGCGAAGTGGTCGAGATCGTCGTGACGGAAGGGCCGGCGCGGGTACGGGCGCTCATGGAAATGGGGGCTGCGTTTACCCGGCATGAGGGAACCCTCGATCTCGGACGAGAAGGGGGGCACTCCGTCAACCGCATCGTACACGCCGCCGACTATACCGGCCGCGAAGTCGAACGGGCCTTGCTCTCTCAGGTGCGCAACCACCCTAACATCACCGTGTTTGAATACCATTTTGCCCTGGAACTTATTACTGAGCATCACCTTGGGCAAGTGGTCACGCGGATGCGGCCGGACGTACACTGCTATGGGGCCTACGTGTTTGATGAACATGAAGAGGCCGTCGAGGTTGTGTTGGCAAAAGTGACCATGCTGGCCGCCGGTGGAGCCGGACAGGTCTATCAACACTCCACCAATCCGAGCGTGGCGACCGGCGACGGCGTCGCGATGGCCTACCGGGCCAAGGCGCGGGTCGCCAACATGGAGTTTATTCAGTTCCATCCGACATCTCTGTACCACCCGGAGGCCAACAGCTTCCTGATCAGCGAGGCGGTGCGGGGCGAAGGGGGCCTGCTGTTCAACCAGGCCGGTCACCGGTTTATGCCGGACTATGACGAGCGGGCCGAACTGGCGCCGCGAGACATTGTGGCTCGTGCCATCGACGACCAACTCAAACAAAGCGGCGAGCCGTACGTTTTGCTGGACATATCCCATCGGCCCAAAGACCGCATCCTGAAGCACTTCCCGACCATCGCGGCCAAGTGCGAAGCCTTCGGCATCGACATTACGAAAGATCCGATTCCGGTCGTTCCGGCTGCACATTATATGTGTGGGGGCGTCGTTACGGATCCCATTGGCCAAACCTCCATTGCCGGGTTGTTTGCCTGTGGCGAAGTGACCTGTACGGGGTTGCACGGGGCCAACCGCCTGGCGAGTAATTCACTGCTCGAAGCCCTGGTTTTCAGCCACCGGGCCATCGAACCCGCCATCGCCTATGCCCAACAGGTCACCATTCCAGACGGTATTCCAGCGTGGGATGATAGCGGGACCAAACGGCCACAGGAGTGGATTTTGATTTCCCACAATCGCGTGGAACTACAGCGCATCATGTGGGATTACGTCGGGATTGTACGGAGTAACCTCCGCCTGGAACGAGCGGCCCGCCGGTTGCGGTTACTCTATGAGGAGACCGAAGATTTTTACGCCCGCTCACGGGTATCGGTGCCCCTGTGTGAACTCCGCAACATGATCGCTGTGGCACACCTCATCGTGCGATGTGGGCAGATGCGCCACGAAAGCCGGGGCCTCCATTATACCACGGACTATCCCCAGCCCGCACAGGGCGCCCTTCTCAATACCTTGATTTAATTCAAACCCGGCCCCGGCTCCAATCGCACGTTTCACCTCTTAAAATCGAAGAAACTTCTCCTATTAGGGTAAGTTATTACGGTCTCTGATGTGTATATTATGTCAGTTCCCGGTTGTGCGGTATGGATAAAGGTAGGTTTCCGCAGAAACCGCCTTTTTTTGTTAAACGGGTACACCGCTTTTTTATAAAGCAAACCCGTTTGTACGTGCGAGTGTGTACCTTACGCGGCGCTTGTTCCTCGGGAACAGGCGTTTTGAGTATATGGCTGTTATGGAGACGCGAACGACGACATTGGCCGATCAGATTCGGCATCGGGCGGTGTCGGTACTCACCGGCACCGACCTGTATGTGGTGGAAGTTTGCGTACGGGGTCATACGGGTGCGCGAACCGTCGAGGTGTTTATCGACGGGGATGAAGGGGTCACGATTGATCAGTGTGCCCGTGCCAGCCGTGAGCTTGGGTTTTTATTGGAAACGGACGACGTTGTTCGGGGGCGGTATCGCCTGAACGTTTCGTCTCCCGGTGCGGACCGGCCGCTGGCCTCGCCGCGGCAATACCCCAAAAACATTGGGCGTCCGCTGAAGGTTTTGTACCGGCAAGCCCCTGAGGCCGAGCCGGAAACGCTGCAAGGAACGCTGGTTGAAGCAGATGAAACCGGCATCGGTATTGAAACAAAAGGGACGCGTCGACGGCTCCATTTTGAGCAGATCGCCGAGGCCCGGGTGGTTTTACCCTGGTAAGGTGTGTTGCCGTCCTGTAAACATATATTTTTTTTACGACAGACGTTAGGCTATGCAAAGCTCGGTATTGGTTTCCTCCTTTGCGGAGATCGCCCGCGAAAAAGGCATTGACCGTGATGCCCTTCAACTGATCGTTGAAGAAGTATTCAAGGCGATGATTCGTAAACGGTACGGCGCCGACGACTCGTTTGAAATCATCTTCAACCCGGACAATGGAGACATTCAGGTCTACCACGTCCGCGAAGTGGTTGAGGACATGAACCTCGAAGACCCCGTTACTGAGATCGAATTGGTCGATGCGGTGGACATCGATGAGGATTTTGAAATCGGTGATGAAGTGGCTACGGAAGTGCGCTTCATGGAGTTCGGGCGGCGGTCCATTATGACGGCCCGCCAAACCTTTAGCCAGAAAATTCGGGACTTTGAAAAAGACAAGATCTTCCGGGAGTACAGCGAACTGATCGGCGAGATCGTGGTGGGTGAAATCTACCAGACCCGCAAGCGCGAAATCCTCGTCATCCACAACAAGGTGGAACTCATCCTGCCGCGCGAAGAGCAGATCTACAAGGATCGCTATCGCAAAGGGGACATGCTCCGGGCCGTGGTCAAGGAAGTACGGCGTGATGCGGGCAACAACCCGCAAGTGATCATCAGCCGCACCGACCCTGTGTTTATGGAACGGCTGTTTGAATTGGAAGTCCCGGAAATCTATGACGACATCGTAGAGATCAAAAAAATCGTCCGGGAGCCGGGAGACCGCGCCAAGGTCGCCGTCATTAGCCATGACGACCGCATCGATCCGGTCGGGGCATGTGTGGGCATGAAAGGCGTGCGTATCCACGCTGTTGTGCGGGAACTGAGCAACGAAAATATTGACGTCATTCCGTGGGCTGACGAGGTCACTGATCTCATTAAACGGGCCCTGGCTCCGGCCAAGCCAATCTCGGTTACCACCTTTGACGACCTCTCGCCGCGCCGTGCCAAAGTGGTGGTCCGGGCAGACGAAGTCAGTATGGCTATTGGCCGTGGAGGACAGAACATCCGGCTGGCTTCCGCACTCTCCGGATATGAGTTGGATGTCTATCGGGAAATTGGTGATGACGAAGAGGATGTCGATATTGAAGAGTTTGAAGGGGAACTCGGTAGCGAGATCATCAGCCGCTTGCGTAGCATCGGTTGTGATACCGCCAAAGCTGTCCTTGAACTCTCGGTCAATGAACTCAGCAGTCGGGCCGGTTTCTCGTCCGATCTGGCCGACCACATTATTGGCCTGATGCAGGCCGAGTTTGAGGACGAAGGCGATTATTAACCGCCCAGTGTTGCGTCAACCCCATCTTGCCGGGTGGCGGCAATGCGTGCTTCGGAGAAAAATAAACAGCAATACATGCGAAATAAGTCTAAAGGAGTTCGGCTATTCAAGGTGCTCAAGGAGCTGAATGTAGCTCGGGATACCTTGGTGAGTCATCTCAAAAGCGAAGGCTTTGACATAGCGGATACGGGCCCCAATGCCCGGCTCACGCCCGAGATGTACGACAAGGTTCTCGAAGCTTTTGCCAAAGAGAAAAAGGCTGCCGTTCGGCATGAACAGCGGGTCCAGGAACTCCTGCGCAGACGAACCGCTGACGATGATGGATACGAGGACGATGAGTATCTGGAAGAGATTTCAGCGCCAGCACCAGCGCCTGTAGCCGTTGAACCTCCGGTCGAAGCCAAACCTGAGCCGATTGCCGAGGAGCCCGAGCCGATAGTCGAAGCTGAGCCCGAGCCGATAGTTGAAGTTGAGGTTGAAGAAGCCCCGATTGCCGAGGAGCCTGAGCCGGTAGTCGAAGCTGAGCCCGAGCCGATAGTTGAAGTTGAGGTTGAAGAAGCCCCGATTGCCGAGGAGCCTGAGCCGGTAGTCGAAGCTGAGCCCGAGCCGATAGTCGAAGTTGAGGTTGAAGAAGCCCCGATTGCCGAGGAGCCTGAGCCGGTAGTCGAAGTTGAGGTCGAAGAAGCGGTGGAAGACGTTGCTGCCGAAGAAGAGGTTGACGAATCGACCATCACGGCGGATCGATACACGCTGTCCGGCCCCAAAATTTTGGGTAAGGTGGACCTCACCTCTGTCGATGAATCCAGTAGTAAGCGCAAACGCAAGCGTAAGCGCAAACGCAAAGGGGAAGCTGATAAACCGGAAACGGATACGGTTCAAGTCCAGGAGGCCAAGACCGATAGAGACGCTAAAAAACGACGCAGAAAACGCAAAAAGACCCCTGCCGTTGACCAGAGCGAAGTCCAGAGTACCGTTCAAAAAACGTTGCAAGACATTGAGAAGGGGGGAGGCGCCGGGCGGGAGCGGTCACGCCGCCGTCGCCGCCGTCGGGAAGAGCATGCGGCCAAGCGGGAAATCGAACTGCAAGAAGCCGAAGCCGAAGCGGGTATCATCAAGGTTCTAGAGTTTATTACCGCCAACGACCTGGCCTCGGAACTGAATGTCCAAGTGACGGATGTCATCCGGGCTTGCCTGGAATTGGGCATGATGGTTTCTATCAACCAGCGCCTAGATGCCGATACCATCTCGCTCATCGCCGAAGAATTCGGTCAGGAAGTCGAATTCCTCACGGAAATCGGTCTGGACGATGTGGAAATCGAAGAGGATGCCCTCGAAGACCTGGAATCGCGTCCGCCGGTCGTGACGGTTATGGGCCACGTCGACCACGGGAAAACCTCCTTGCTTGACTATGTACGCAGCACCAATGTGGTAGCGGGTGAATCCGGTGGGATTACCCAGCACATTGGGGCCTATGCCGTGCAATTGAAAGACGGTCGGGAAATCGGATTCCTCGATACGCCGGGCCACGAGGCCTTTACCGCCATGCGGGCCCGGGGTGCACAGGTCACGGATGTGGTCATCCTGGTGGTTGCCGCCGATGATGCCGTGATGCCGCAGACCATCGAAGCCATCAACCACGCCAAGGCTGCCGGTGTACCCATTGTGGTGGCCGTGAACAAAATTGACAAGCCGGGGGCCAATACCCCACGCGTGATGCAACAACTGGCCGATCATGATGTGCTTGTTGAGCAATACGGTGGCAAGGTGCAATGTTCGTTGGTCTCCGCCAAAACCGGTGAAGGCATCGACGACCTGATGGAAAAGGTACTGCTCGAAGCCGAAGTGCTCGAACTCAAGGCCAATCCAAACCGCGAAGCCGTGGGTACGGTTATCGAAAGTCGGCTGGATAAAGGCCGGGGTACGGTGGCCACCATCCTGGTGCAAAACGGGACACTCCGGGTGGGTAACCCATTCATTGCCGGGGCCTATTCCGGCAAGGTCCGGGCCATGTTTGATGAGCGGGACCATCCCATCGAATCCGTCGGCCCCGCCGAACCAGCCCTCGTGCTTGGGTTCAGCGGTGCGCCGGAAGTCGGGGACCGGTTCATCGTCATGGAAGACGAGCGTATGGTGCGGGACATTGCCCAGAAGCGGCAACAGATCCAGCGCGAACAGGTATTGCGGCGGCGCAAGCACATCACCCTCGACGACATTGGCCGTCGGTTGGCCCTGGGCGATTTCCAGGAACTCAACCTCATCGTCAAAGCCGACGTGGGTGGGTCTGCCGAAGCCCTCACGGATTCGCTGCTCAAGCTGTCTACGGAAGAGGTGCAGGTCAACATCATCCACCGTGGGGTGGGGGCCATCACCGAAACAGACATCATGCTGGCCTCGGCCTCGGATGCAGTCATCATCGGTTTCCACGTTCGGCCCATGCCGGGGGTGCGTCAACTGGCCGAGCAGGAGGAGATCGACATTCGGCTCTACTCCATCATTTACGATGCCATCGAGGACGTACGGGATGCCCTTGAAGGGTTACTCTCGCCCGAGCTTTCGGAGAAGACCCTCGGCCTGGCCGAAGTCCGCGAAATCTTCCGCGTCCCCAAGGTAGGCGTTGTGGCCGGTTGTTATGTACTCGAAGGCAAGATCAACCGCAACGACAAGGTCCGGCTGGTACGGGATGGCATTGTCATCTATGAAGGCCGGCTGGGTTCATTGAAACGGTTCAAGGACGACGTGCGCGAGGTGGTGAGCGGCTACGAATGCGGGATGTCCATTGAAGGCTATAACGACATCAAAGTCAGCGATCAAATCGAAGCCTACGAAGTGGTCGAAACGAAGCGGCAGCTTCAGGTCTGACCGATCCCAACCGTATAGAACGCGACGCTGATGAGCATACGTACGGAGCGGGTGGCCCGCCTCATTCAACGGGAAGTGGCCTCCCTGCTAAATACCACCTTCTACGAGACCTCCCAGTCCATGCTGACGGTAACCGGCGTGCGTGTCACGCCGGACCTGTCCATCGCCTACATCTATGTCAGTAGCTTCGGCAAAACCAAAGCCGAACGACAAGTGGCGCTGCAGCGGTTGGAAGATTCAACCCCACGCATCCGCATGGCCCTCGGGGGGCGCATCCGGCATCAGGTCCGCAAAATTCCGGCCCTCCGGTTTTTTCTGGATGAATCCGCCGAATATGCCGCCCACATTGAGCGCCTGCTGGACCAAGTCAAGGCAGAGGGTACCGCTCCGGAACCGTCCGAACCTACGGATGAATGATGGCGCTGGATCTGGCCGAAGCGACATGGACCTATTGTCCCACCGAGACCCTGCTACCCGCCGACCGCAACGGCGTTGTGCTCCCGATTGATAAACCCAGAGGCATAACCTCCTTTGGTGTGGTCCGGGTGCTGCGTCGGCTGCTTCAGATCAAAAAGGTCGGCCACGCCGGAACCCTGGACCCAATGGCCACCGGCCTTCTCCTGTGTGCTGTTGGACGGAAAGCCACGCGGCAGATCGATACGCTGGTCGGGGCAGACAAGCACTACACCGGCACCCTGCGCCTCGGTGAAACCACCCCGTCCTACGATGCCGAAACCGAGGTGCTTGAACGCAAACCCTGGGAAGGCGTGACGGATGCTGCCCTGCACGAAGCCGTAAGTCAACTCACAGGTTCCATTTTGCAGCAGCCCCCGATGTATTCCGCAGTCAAGGTAGGAGGAGAACGGCTCTACAAAAAAGCCCGGCGCGGGGAAACCATCGCCCGAAAGCCCCGGCCCGTAACTGTATATGCCTTTACCCTGACGCACCGGAATGGTCCCGATGTGGATTTTGCCGTGCACTGTTCCAAGGGCACCTACATCCGGACTCTAGCCCACGACCTCGGGCAAGCCGTAGGTACAGGCGCGCACCTGACTGTGCTACGCCGCACGGCTATTGGCCCCTATGCCGTGGAGGATGCGTGGACGTTGGAGGGGCTGGAGCGCGAGTTGAAATGAGGAATAAAAATTGTCGATTGTCAATTGTCGATTGTCAATGGTCAATGAAAGAGAACCGTTGACAATTGACCATTGACCATTGACTATTGACAATTAGAAAATGATAAGGGAATTCGGACTCGACCACATCCTACGGGACCCGGCCACGATGTTGACCGTCGGCACGTACGATGGGGTGCACCTCGGGCATCAACACATCATCCGGTACCTCATTGAGCGGGCTGAGGCCCAGGGCTTGCGGAGTACGGTGGTGACGTTTGATCCGCATCCCCGGCAGGTCGTGACCGGCCAGCCCGTGCCGCTGTTGACTACGCTTGAGGAACGGGCGCGTGCATTGGAGGAGCTGGGGTTACATCGGATGGTGGTATTGCCCTTTACGCAGGCCTTTTCACAGATGACCTCGAGATCGTCATCGGATACGACCACGGCTTTGGCCGGAACCGGGAAGGCAACAGCGAAACCCTCCACGATTTGAGCGTGCAGTTCGGGTTTTCGGTACACGTCATTCCGGCGCAAACCGTAGGCAAGGTCGTGGTCTCGTCCAGTAAAATTCGGGAAGCGCTGGTGGAAGCCGGAGACATGGGGTTGACCCGGCAACTCCTGGGGCGGCAGTATACATTGTCTGGATTGGTAATAGAAGGGCAAGGGCGGGGGCGGGCGTTTGGCTTTCCGACGGCGAACCTGGAAGCGGCACATCCTCAGAAAATTATCCCGCGCGGTGGGGCCTATGCCGTGCAGGTGCATCGCCCCAAAACCGGCCAATCTTACGGGGCCATGATGAACATCGGGTACCGGCCCACCGTCAGTACCGACCGTACCCTGACGCTGGAGGTCCATCTGTTTAACTTCAAGGGCAACCTCTACGGCGAAACCCTCCATGTTCAGTTTGTGCAACGCATCCGGGACGAACAACGCTTTGCTTCGATTGAAGCCCTGATGAAGCAGTTGGTGCAGGATCAGGAAAATTGCATTGCAATATTAGAGGCCGTATCTTAACCAGCTATACCAAATCGAGAATGCATCTCGATTTTTCTACACAACCCCAGCTTTGCTTCTTTAGCATCGCAGCTATCTAAAGAGGTTCGCGTGATTACGAAAGAAAAGACTGAACAGGTGGTGGCCGCCCATGGTGGGCATGAAAAGGATACCGGCCGTGCCGAAGTCCAAATCGCCATCTTTACCGAGCGCATCAAGCAGTTAACCGAGCACCTGAAAGACAATCCCAAGGACCACGCCTCCCGGCGCGGTCTGTTGAAACTGGTCGGCAAGCGCCGACGGTTGCTCAACTATTTGACCCAGCGCGATATTGAGCGGTACCGGGACATTATCAAAAAACTCGGTATTCGCAAATAGCCGAATCAAACAGCGGCCCACTCCGGTGGCGTCGCTGTTGTTGTAATAATGAATCGATGTTACGCAAATGGCCTAACATCATTGATGACCAAACTCCCACAAGACAGACCCCCTTCGGTAGGGTCTTCAAGCCGGGCCGACGACGGATGTGTTGGTGGTCCCCTCTTGTGCGACGCCCCCGTTCGTGAGTGGAGAAGTGAGGTAAAGAAACATTAGACTTACGCAACTTGTCGTGCATGGCACGTCATCCTAAATGGGTTGAAAAAGCCAAGATTGTGTAAGTCGAGACCAAAACACATACATAATGCAAAACGCAGTAACGCAAACTATTGACATCGGCCAGGGCAAGAGTGTGACCCTGGAAACCGGACGGTTGGCCAAACAGGCCTCCGGGGCCGTCGTCGCACGTATGGGAGACACCATGGTGCTCTGTACCGTCGTCGTAGCCGAACCCCGCACGGGGCTCGACTTTTTCCCGCTTACCGTGGAGTACCGCGAGAAATATTCTGCCGCCGGGAAAATTCCGGGCGGGTTCATCAAACGTGAAGGGCGGCCGACGGACAAAGACGTCCTCTCCTCCCGCCTCATCGACCGGTGCATCCGGCCCAACTTCCCGGACGGATTCAAAAATGAAGTACAAATCATTGCCTACGTCATCTCCGCCGACGGCGAGAACGATGCCGACGTCGTAGCCGGCGTTGGGGCCTCAGCCGCGCTGTTCCTGACCAATGCACCCTTCGATGGGCCGGTCGGTGAAGTCCGCGTGGGCCGTGTCGATGGTGAATTCATCATCAACCCGACGAAGACGGATCTGGCCGAGAGCGACATCAACCTCGTCGTGGCCGGTAAACTCGATTCCGTGATGATGGTCGAAGGTGAAATGGACGAAGTGAGCGAGGAAGACATGCTCGCCGCCATCCAGTTCGGTCACGAAGCCGCCATCAAATTGTGCGAGGGCCAAATTGCCCTCCGCGATGCCTTCCTCGGTGGTGCGCCTGAGCTGATGGAATACGCGGACAACAGCATCCCCGCTGCCCTGATCGACATGGTCCGCCCGCTGGTGGCCGACAAGATCCTGGAGCACCTCCACCAGCCCTACGACAAGCAGAGTTTCTACGGTGGTCTGGGTGACCTCAAAAGTGCCCTCCTCGATGAACTGCTGGGTGTGGACGATCCCGAAGCCGGCACCGAACGGGCCGAAGCGACTGAAGAGGGCTACACCGCTGGCCAGATCAAATCCGCTTTTAGAGCCGTCGAGAAAAAGGTGATGCGAGACATGATCCTGGACGAAAAACTGCGCCTTGACGGGCGCGGCGTCAGTGACATTCGGCACATCTGGTGTGAAGCCGGGTACCTGCCGCGTGTGCATGGCTCGGCCATCTTTACGCGGGGCGAAACGCAAGCCCTCGCCGCTGTTACCCTCGGCACCGAGCGAGACGTCCAGGCCGTAGACCAGATCTTCGACAATGAAGACAAGCGGTTCTACCTGCATTACAGCTTCCCGCCCTTCTGTACCGGCGAAGCCAAGTTTATCCGCGGCACCAGCCGCCGGGAAATCGGGCACGGCTACCTGGCCGAGCGCGCCCTCAAAGGCATGCTGCCCGCAATGGAGGAGTTTCCCTATTCCATCCGCCTGACCAGCGATGTGCTGGAATCCAACGGCTCCTCCTCCATGGCAACCGTCTGTGGCGGAACCCTGGCGATGCTCGATGCCGGTGTACCCATGCGTAAACCCGTAGCCGGGATTGCCATGGGCCTCATTGTGGACGATGGCAAGTACGCCATTCTGAGCGATATCCTGGGGACCGAAGACCACCTGGGTGACATGGACTTCAAGGTGACTGGTACCCGCGATGGCATTACGGCTTGCCAGATGGACATCAAGGTCGCCGGTGGATTGTCTTACAACGTGCTTGCCGAAGCCATGGCCCAGGCCCAGACCGGACGGCACCACATTCTGGATGTGATGGAAGGAACGCTGGCCGAACCACGCGAAAACCTTTCGCCATACGCCCCGCGCCTCGTCAGCCTGGAAATTGAGTCCGACTTTATCGGCGCGGTCATTGGGCCGGGGGGGAAGGTCATTCAGGGCCTCCAGCGCGAGACAGAGACCAGCATCAACATTGACGAAAAAGACGGCAAAGGCATCGTGACCATTGCTGGCACCGACGAAGCCAAAGTGCAAGCCGCCATCGACCAGATCCGCATGATTGTTGCGGTACCGGAAGAAGGCGAAGATTACGAAGGACAGGTCGTCTCCGTTCAGCCGTTCGGGGCTATCGTCGAGATCATGCCCGGTAAGGAAGGGCTGCTCCACGTGTCCGAACTGGACTACGGCTACGTCGAAAACGTCGAAGACTACGTCCGCACTGGAGATACCGTGAAGGTGCGCCTGATCGAAGTCAAAGATGGTGGTAAATTGCGCCTGAGCCGCAAGCCGTTCCTGGAAAAACCCGAAGGCTACGTCGAGCGTGAGCGCCCGCGCGGCCGTGGTGGTGATCGTCGTGGCGGCGGCGGCCGTGATCGTCGTGGTGGCGGTGGCCGTGGTGGTGATCGTCGTGGCGGCGGCGGCCGTGATCGTCGTGGTGGCGGTGGCCGTGGCGGCGATCGGCGTCGGTAGAAGCGTAATAAGTAATGCGTATTGCGTAGAGGAAACCGCCCTTACGCAATACTTCTGTAGCTCCACTTGAAAGATTGTAAGCAAGGCCCAAAGACAAGGCCCAAACGATGAGTACGGTGCACACACGGCATCATGAATCGCATTTTGAAAGTACCACGTTGCCCAATGGGGTACGGGTTGTAACGGAGCGCATGCCCTCGGTTCGTTCGATATCGGTCGGGCTGTGGGTAGCCAACGGTAGCCGGGACGAGCCGGAAGCCCTCAGCGGGATCAGTCATTTCATTGAGCACATGGTGTTCAAAGGCACCCGCAAGCGCCGGATGCACCACATCGCCAAGCGCATGGAGGCGGTAGGGGGGTACCTCAACGCGTTCACCAGCAAGGAGTACACCTGCTACTATGCCCGTGCCCTGGACGAGCACCTGGACCGCGCCATCGACCTTGTCTGTGATCTGGTGATCGGCCCCGTGTTTCCCGAGCCGTCGTTGGCCAAGGAAAAAGATGTGGTCATTGAGGAGATGCGGATGTACGACGACGTTCCCGAAGACCTCATCTTCGACCGGTTCGAGAACGTGCTCTTTTCCGGGCATGCTCTGGGCCGTCCTGTGATCGGGTTTCCCGAGACCGTGCGGGCCTTTAGCCGGGATGATCTGGTTTCTTACGTGCAGCACAAGTACACGCCGGACCGGACCGCTGTGGCGGTCGTTGGTAACGTCTCCCATGCGCATGCAGTAGCGTTGGTTAAATCCGCTTTTGCCAATGTGGATCGTTTGCCTGAGCCCGAGCCTGTGGCCCGGGAAGCGGTGAATGGATACCGGGTAGATCATAAGGTAGAAGGCCGTCACATTCAGCAGGCTCACCTTGTGCTGGGCACCCGCGGATTTCGGATGCGGGACCCCCGGCGCATGGCACTTTCCTTGCTCAATACCGTATTGGGTGGAGGCATGTCCAGCCGCCTCAACCAGAATATCCGTGAGAAGTACGGGTATTGCTACAACATCTATTCCTTCGCGAATATGCTCAGCGACACGGGTGATTTCGGGGTATACATGGCAACAGACGGCGCCAAGGTCAACCACGCCCAGAAGCTCATCCATCGGGAATTGAACAAGCTGGCCAGCCAGCCGATCAGCGCACAAAAACTCCAGCAGGCGAAAAACCAGCTCAAGGGGGCCTTGATGCTCAGCCTCGAAAGCCCCAGTAATCGAATGATGCGGCTTGGCCGCATGGCGATCTACCAACAGCCGTACCGCACCCTCGACGAAATCATCGCCGAGATTGATGGCGTGACGGTAGACAACATTCACGCTGTAGCGAATGATCTGTTTGTACCCTCGCAGTTTTCAAGCGTCGTACTGATGCCGATACTCAATTAGTCATGTTACGCCGTCTTGGCCCATACGACATGGTCGAAGTTCACAAGATCAACGACAAGCGGCGTAACATCAATCACATAGTCATGTTACGCCGTCTTGGCCCATACGACATGGTCGAAGTTCACAAGATCAACGACAAGCGGCGTAACATCAATCAATTAGTGTAGCCTTCAAAACCACCTTTTTTAGATCCATTCATGAAAATTCTCGTTACCGGCGGTGCCGGATTTATTGGCTCCCATGTAGCTGATGCATTATTGGCCGAAGGCCATGAGGTCCACATCATGGACGATATGTCCGGTGGGCAAAGCGAAAACATTCCGGCGCAGGCCACCTTTCACCAGATGGACATCTGCAGCACCGATGTGCACGCCCTGTTTGCCCGTGAACAGTATGACGTCCTGTACCACCTGGCCGCCCAGATGGACGTCCGTAAATCCGTCGCCGATCCGATGTTTGATGCCGGGGTTAACGTAGTCGGTTTTCTGAACCTCATGGAAGCGGGACGGCAAAATGGGTTGAAGAAAGTGGTCTTTTCCTCAACCGGTGGCGCCATCTACGGGGAGCCGGATTATGTGCCGCAGGATGAAGCCCATACCGAACGGCCCTTGTCGCCGTACGGCATCACCAAGCTGGTCACGGAAAAGTACCTGTACTTCTACGAGCAATCCTACGGCATTCAATATGTGGCGTTGCGCTACGCCAACGTGTACGGTCCGCGCCAGAACCCGCATGGGGAAGCCGGCGTCGTGGCGATTTTTACCAAGCGTATGCTCCAGGGCGGACAGCCGTTTATCAACGGGGATGGCCTCCAAACGCGGGATTACGTGTACGTCGGAGATGTCGTTCGGGCCAACACCGCGGCCTTGCAGCTTACTGAATCCGGCGTCTTCAACATTGGGACCGGCGTTGAAACCGACGTCGTGACGCTGTTCCGCATCCTCAATCAACATACCAACGCCAACGTCGAGGAAGTTCATGCCGAAGGGCAACCGGGCGAACAGCGGCGAAGTGTACTCAGCTATGATCACGCACACCAAAAACTGGGCTGGGAGCCGACGGTTGCCATCGAAGACGGATTGGCGAAGACGGTAAACTGGTTTGCTGAGCGGAGGGTGGTGGCGGAGTAAGGCGAAATACATACTGCGTAATGCGTAAGGGCAACCTAATTACACAATACGCAATACGAAATACAGAACATCGTGTATCAAGTTCAACTCAAGAATTTTGAGGGGCCGCTGGACTTGCTCCTCTTCTTCATCCGTCGCGATGAGTTGGACATCTACGACATCCCCATCGCCCGGATTACCGATGAGTACCTTTCGTACCTCAAGGTGATTGAGGAAATTGATCTGGATGGAGCCGGGGAGTTTATCTACATTGCTGCGCTGCTCATCAGCATTAAGGTGCGCATGTTGTTGCCTCGGCAGGAACGGGATGAGGATGATGAACCGATTGACCCCCGGAAGGAACTGGTAGACCGGCTGCTGGAATACATCCGGTACAAGGAAGCCTCCGGTCAGTTGCAGGTGCTTGAAGCCCATCGGGCCGGTCAGTTTACACGTGCGGCGCGGCCGGAGGTGGTCCCGCAGGAAGATGCCGAAGCCTACATCACCTACGAGTTGTCCGTCTTCCAGTTGATCTCGGCCCTGCAGCGCGTCCTGACCCATCAGGCCCAACAGACCGCCACATATGAGATCCATGCAATCGCATACAGCATTGATACCCAGCGCGATTACCTGTTACGTGCCCTCACCCCGGACGCGCCCCAGTCGTTTACGACCCTGGTGCAGGACCAACCCAAAGGCTTCATTATTGCCACGTTTTTGGCGATTCTGGAAATGGTGCGGGAGCAACTGCTCCGCGTCCTCGTCGGCGCGACGGACCTTGACGAATTTTACATCAGCCTCAAGCCCACCGGCTAGCCATGTCTGATCCCGACATCCCGACCATGCCCGTCCCGAAAGAAATAGATGCCGAATTGGCCCAGGTGATTGAAGCCTTGATTTTTGCTGCCGAGCAACCCATTTCGGCGGCCACCATTGCCGAGGTCTGCAAAACCGTGACGGCCCTTGCACCGCCTTCCGAAGACCGCATTGAAGCCATTATCGAAACCTTGAACACCGCCTATGCCGAAACAGGCCGGGCCTTCCGCATTCACCGCTGGGCTGGCGGCTATCGGATGGCGACGGTTTCTGACGTAGCGCCTTACCTCCAGGTACTGTATGCCGAACGGGGCACCCGCCGCCTCTCCAAATCCCTCCTCGAAACCCTCTCGGTGGTGGCCTATCAACAACCCGTCTCCAAATCACAGATCGACTTTGTGCGCGGGGTAGATACCGGCTATGCCCTCAAGAAACTGATGGAACAGGATTTTATTCGGATTGTGGGCCGGGCCGAAGGGGTCGGGCGGCCATTGCTGTACGGGACCACGAACCGGTTCCTCGAACGTTTTGCCCTGCATCATCTGGAGGATTTGCCGAAGCTGCGGGAGATCGAAGAATTGCTGCACGATCCGGCCCTGCAAACCCGGCCGGAAATCCAGCACCTGAACGCCCTTCAAGAAGCGCCCGACCCGAATCTTCAGGAGGCTGCCCAGGAACCGCCCACCAACGGGCATTCTGATTCGTCCGCGCCCGCCGATGTGCCGGAAAACCCACAATTTCCTGAGCCTGATGTCTAAACGCCGCTATCGAAAACCCGCCAAGACCGATGGACAACCGGCGCTGGTCCTCACGGCCCCCATGCGCCTGAACCGCTACCTGGCCCAGTCCGGTTTGTGTTCACGGCGGCAGGCCGACGGCATCATTACCGAAGGTCGGGTGCAGGTCAATGGGGAGGTCGCCAAGGCCCTCGGCATACGGGTTCAGCCGGGGGATGAGGTTATCGTAGACGGCAAAATGCTCACACCCCGGCCCTACGAATACATCCTGCTCAACAAACCCGGCGATACCATCACCACCACCAAAGACCATAAGGGACGGCGCACGGTGATGGACCTCGTACAGGATGAATCTGCCCAGGCCGCCGGGGTGTTCCCGGTGGGTCGGCTGGACCGCCACACCGTCGGGGCGCTGCTGCTCACCAACGACGGCGATCTGGCCCATCGGTTGATGCACCCCAGCTATACCATCACCAAACTGTATCTGGTGCGTACCGAGGACCCCGTCAAGCCGCATGAGTTGGAAAAACTCAAGGCCGGCGTATCCCTCGAAGACGGCCCCGCCCGCGCCGATGACGTGACCTACCTGAGCAATACACAGGAGATCGGTCTGTCGATTCATGAAGGGCGTAACCGGCAGGTGCGCCGGATGATCAAGGCCATCGGACACCAGGTCAAACACCTGGAGCGCGTCAATTATGCCGGACTGACCCTCAAAGGGATTCGGCGCGGCAAATGGCGGCGCTTGCGGCCGAATGAGGTCCACCGGCTCCGCCGCCTAGCCGGCCTTCCTTAACCCAGGTTTCCAACATTAATTTCTCACTCCAACGCTTACCATCATGCAAGACAAAGTGGTACTTACCGGCCTCACTTACGACGATGTATTACTCGTACCGGCGCGCTCTGCCGTAATGCCTCGTGATGTGGATACGCGTTCCCGGCTCACGCGCAATATTGCCCTCAACATTCCGCTGGTATCTGCTGCCATGGATACGGTAACGGAAGCCAACATGGCCATCGCGATGGCGCGGGAAGGCGGCATCGGGGTGTTGCACAAAAATATGTCCATCGCCGAGCAGGCCGCAGAAGTCAAGCGGGTCAAGCGTTCGGAGAGCGGCATGATTATCGACCCCGTGACGCTTCGGGCCGAAGACACCGTGAGTACGGCCCTGGCGCAGATGAAACGCTACAGCATCGGCGGCATTCCCGTGGTGGATGCCGAAAACCGGCTGGTCGGGATTGTGACGAACCGGGACCTTCGGTTCAACCCGGATCTGGAAGCCCCGCTCACCGACGTGATGACCTCCGAGGGCCTGATTACGACCCACGTGGGCACAACCCTCGAACAGGCCGAAATCATTTTGCAACAGCACCGGATCGAAAAGCTGCCCGTGGTGGATGAAGGGGGGTACCTCAAGGGGCTGATTACCTTCAAGGACATTCAGAAAAAATCTCGTTTTCCTCATGCCTGTAAGGATGCGCACGGCCGGTTGCGTGTTGGGGCTGCTGTTGGGGTTACTGGGGATACCCTGCAACGGGTGCAGGCCCTCGTAGGGGCCGGGGTAGACTTTGTGGTGGTTGATACCGCCCACGGCCACTCGGAAGGGGTATTGCACATGGTTGCCGAAATCAAATCCGTACATCCGAACCTGGATGTGATCGCTGGAAATGTGGCCACCGCCGAAGGGACTTCTGACTTGATTGCAGCAGGAGCCGACGGTATCAAGGTGGGCATCGGGCCGGGATCGATTTGTACGACGCGGGTGATTGCTGGCGTAGGGGTACCGCAACTGACGGCCATTATGGAATGTGCCCGCGTGGCCCAATTGCACGGCGTACCCCTCGTCGCCGATGGCGGTGTTAAGCAAACCGGGGACATTCCCAAAGCCATTGCCGCTGGTGCCGATTCCGTCATGATGGGTGGGCTTTTTGCCGGTGTAGAGGAAAGTCCTGGCGAGACCATCTTGTATGAAGGCCGCAAATTCAAAAACTACCGCGGCATGGGCTCACTCAGCGCCATGAAATCCGGCAGCAAGGACCGGTACTTTCAGGATGCCGAAGACGACCTCAAGAAGCTGGTACCAGAAGGCATCGAAGGCCGGGTGCCGTACAAGGGCATGCTGGGTGAAGTGGTCTACCAGATGGTCGGCGGGCTCCGTGCCGCGATGGGCTACTGCGGTTGCGACAGCATCGATAGCCTCCGCGCCGAAGGCCGATTTGTACGCGTCACCGCTTCCGGCATCCGGGAAAGCCACCCGCATGATATTACGATTACGAAAGAGTCGCCGAACTATAGTGTACGGGCGTAGACCCCCCCGCCCTTCGGGCACCCCTCCTTGGCAAGGAGGGAAATAATTGACAATTATCCACAGGTATTCAATCTGGCTCTATAAAAAAGGCCTATCAATCTTATCCCATTTTGGCTGACCGCCTCTTTTTTCTTCAATCGCTCTTACCCACTCACGAGGTAGATGCTCTCGCCATCCATTTCATGCCGGATGTACGGTGGGCCTGTGGGTTTTCCGGCTCGAACGGCCTGTTGTTGGTTGGGAAGGAAGCTGTGCAGTTCATTACGGACGGGCGCTACACCATACAGGCTGAAACCGAGGTCGAAGGGGCAACGCTGCACACGGCAGCCAAAGGGTTATGGGCATACGTTGAGGAGGCCGGATTGCTCGGCAAGGCCGGTACTGTACTTGTGCAGGCCGAACACCTTACGGTGGCCGAGCAGGCTACGCTTGAAGAGACCTTTCCCGATATAACCTGGAAAGCCGAAAAGGACTGGCTCCAACAGCCGGTGGCCCAAAAAACCGAGGCCGAGGCGGCACACATCGAGGCTGCGCAGCGCATCACCGAAGCCGTCTTTGAGGAAATCCTGCCGATGCTTAAACCCGGCGTACGTGAGCGCGACATTGCCGCCGAAATCGTCTACCGGCACCTCCAACTCGGGGCCGAGCGGATGTCATTCGACCCCATCGTAGCCACCGGCGCACATGGGGCACTGCCACACGCCCGGCCCGGCGACCGGCCCATTGCCACGGGCGATCTGATTGTGATCGACATGGGCGGCTTCAAAAATGGCTATGCTTCGGACATGACGCGCACGGTGGCCGTCGGTGAGCCCGGTGCCGAGGCGCGGAAAGTTTACCAGACGGTCTGGAATGCCCAGGAAGCCGCGTTAGATGTGGCCCATGCGGGCATGACCGCGAAAGCCCTGGACGGCATTGCCCGTGCCGTCATTGAGGGGGCGGGTTATGGCGATTATTTCACCCACAGCCTCGGCCACGGCGTGGGTCTGCAAATCCATGAATGGCCCGCGGTGTCCTACCGCAGCGAAGAGGCATTGCCCGAAGGGGCCGTCGTGACCATTGAGCCGGGCATCTACCTGCCGGGCCAGTTCGGCGTACGTATCGAAGACATGATCCACCTCAAAAAGGACGGTTGCCGCAACCTCACCCATACCCCGAAGGACCTGCTGGTGCTGTGATGCTCAGTGCACCAGCATTTTTCGGGACCAGGCGCGTCCATTGATAGATAATCTGTAGAGGTATACCCCTTTCATAATACCATCTGCGTCGAAGGCAACTTCGTGGGTACCTGCCTGTAGTGGCTTATTGATCAGGGAGGCTACCCGCCTGCCCAGCAAATCATAGATCCCCAGGCGGACCTGATTGGCCGGACGTTCAAGCGAAAAACGAAGCGTAGTAGACTGGTTGAAGGGGTTAGGATAGTTCTGATCAAGTCGAATAGCCGACGGGACTTCATGTTCGGTGATGGGCAGGCGAACGGCTGCATTCCATCTTGCAATGTTGGAGGATGCAACGACCCCGGCTCGTTCAAAGCTGCCGGCCACATAAAGATCGTCTCCTGAAGAAGCCATCGCACCGACGCCACCATACCCAATGCCACTTCCAGGTATACGCCATGACCATCCATTCCAACGCGCAAGGGTATACATCTTCTGCGTTTTCGGCGGGTGCGTGGTCAAGCATATTGCCCCAAAGCCGGCATACAGACCGTCTGGCCGCCAGTGCAACGCGTGTACGAGTGGTTCACAACCGAAATGGTTGTAATCTGGAAATGGGATGTGAGACCACAACGCCTGAGCAGGGTCCCAGGCATATAATAGGGAATCCGGAGATCCGCCACCGACAAAGACCTTTCCTCCTCCGGTCTCAAGTGCGTACACAGGGTTTTCCAGTCCGTTTCCGAGGGCATGCCACTCCGTACCGTCCCAACGGGCAATGTTACGTACAGGCACACTGTTTACATGCGTAAAGAACCCCGCCACATAGAGCATCCGGTGTTCAGCTGCAGTTAGTGCATAAGCGTGCCCCCGATGACCATCACGTCGGAATTCGCCTATCGTCTGCCATTGGTTGTTCTGCCAGCGAAAAACACCGTTTGTTTTAGCAGTGCCATCATCAACCGTGCCCAGTGCATAGAGTGTATCCTGCAAGAAGATCAGGTCAGCAATGGATTGAAATTGCTTGCCATCAGGGAGGTCGGGTAGATAGGTCCAGCTCCTCTCTTGAAGGTTCGTCATTGCGACCCCTTCATACGTTCCTGCATAGAGCCGGTCTGTGTGTGTAGCCAGCGCCCTTACGGGGGCATCCAGGCCTTCACCGATGTTAGACCACTTGCTCCCGTCCCAACGGGCCAGGTTCCGTGCCGGGGAAGCCCCTGCGGCCCCAAAACGCCCGCCCGCATACAGGTACCCCTCAGGCCCGACGGTAAGCGTGTATACCTCTCCGTCAATTCCGGATCCCTGAACAGGAAAGAGCGGCAGCCAGCGCTGTTCAATAAAGTCCCATTCGGCAATGCGGTACGCTGCCGTGTTTCCGATGGCCGTAAACCATCCAGAGGCATACAGCCGTCCATTTCGTGTGACGAACTTGCGGACAGAGCGATCAGGTTGCTCCCCAAGTGTATGCCATGCCCTGTCGTTCCATTCAAGCACATAGTTGTTTGTTGCAGCTGCATAAACAAGCGTATCGACGGCCACTAGCGCTGAAATAAAACCGATTTCATCCCCGAAGCCTGTGCCGAGCGCTGACCATTCATTCCCATCCCATCGCGCTACCCGTGGTGTTGCTTTACCATTGATCGAAGTGAAATCCCCAGCAATAATGAAGCGCCCCCGGCTGTCAATGGATATTGCAGATACTTTCGGATTGCCGCCTCCTGTGGCTAGCCCGATCAACTTCCAGGTTTCATCGGCAAGGTGCCAGAGGGACGTATAGCACGTTTGCAGGTCGCAGATGGCCGCCTGGTTTCCCGACACAAAAACACCCGATGGACCAACAAGCCATTCATAAACGGGGAAATCTAACGGCGGGCCAAGGCGTTCCCATGTGTCATTCCAACGGTAAACACCCGTCTCGGTAAGGGCAAAAAGTGTATCGCCAAAAGTCGTGAACTGGGGAATCATACCCGGAGGATCCAGTATGAGGTGTGCTTGCCTGTCCTGTAGGTTAAGTTCCGCTACATCGGCGTTGTAGCGGCCGCGCATCGCATAGATCCGTGTGGTTCCGGCTACAAGGGTGGCTTCTTCCCATCCGGGAATATCCAGGGTGTAGGTTTCTGTGTCCAGCACGGAGCGGTAGACTGTGCCAAACGTCTTCTCCAAACCATTCGGTTTATATTGCCTACCAGTGACGAGCACATAGTCGTTGGTGGCTTCCACATTGTAGGGGTTGAGAAAGCGTGCGGGTGGGCCGAACTGTGGGTCCCAGTGGCTATCGTTGGAGAAGGAGGACTGGGCAAAGTTTTGTGAAGCGGGGAGACCTGAGAAGACCGCGACAAGAAACAGAACGTGCAGTCGGTAGGCAGGAGTAGAGCGATTCATCGAAAAAAGCCACTTGTTCAGTCCAGAACGCATCCAGGAAACCGCATGCGTCTCGGCTTAGACAGCTATATCAAGGTGTACATTCCCAATCCCCATACCCAACGGCTAGAAATCTGCCCTGCTACGTTGTGTCGCCTTGCTTGGCAAATTTTGGTTCGTTCTCGCTGTCAATCTCTGTTGTCAAACCGTTTCTAAATGGTCATCCTTTACTTCACGCTTACCAGCACCTCGATCAGGCCGGTTCCCGTTCCATTGAATGGCGCGAGGGCTTTGCCGAGCACCATGCCGACGTGCACCTGGTCCGGGTCAGCCTTCATGGCATGGCCGGGGGTAGAGGAGGTGACCAGCAAATCGCCACGATGTATGGGGCCGCCTTCAAGCGTTACTTTCGTTGGGATCACGCCGATGACCCCCATGGGGACTTCACTGCTGAGGTCGGCTCCAGCGGGGTGTGCGGTTAGTAAGACCCCCGGCTTTGTGGCGTAGACCCCGGCAATCAGCGTGGAGTATGGTGTTGCGCTTTTTTCGACGGCACGGTTGGTTTGGGTAGAGATCACCAGCACATCACCGGGTTCATACCGGGCGGCGTGGCCTTCGACAGCGAAGGACTCGGCGAGGTCAGCGCCACCGCCGGTGATGGTGCCGTCGGCGGTGACGTCGCCGTTGTTGTGGACCTTGAAGCGGAGATTGGCATCATCAAAGGCTTCGATGAGGGGGCCGTTGCCTGTGGTTTTGACGAGCAGGGGCGAAGCATTGGTCGAGTTGGTGTTGATGAAAACCGAACTGAAGTTATTCGCGGCATTGTCCGTGACGAAGTGGCCTGCATGGCCGGAAGCACCCTCGGTTTCCGCGTAGAGTCCAGCGGGACTTCCGTTGGTACCCTTGGTTTTGGCGTAAACCCCATTGCCATCTACACTGTTTACACGAACGCCGTCTTCGCCGGCCCGGTCTACCATCACCCCATGTCCGCCCACCAGGCTGATAAAGATGCCGTCATCCTGGATGAGTTCCATCTCGATCCCATCATCATCAGTGCTGCTGATGAACAGACCGTCGCTCCCGGCATCATCCACATAGAATCCAAATCCATTACTGTTCACCTCAACACCTGCGCCCGTGCCCGTGTTGGTGATGTTCAACACGGAGTTGGTGGCCCCATCTACGGTTGCAGTACCTGAAAACGGCAAGTGAAGGCCCAGGCTGTACGGAACGCCCAACAGCGGCGTGGCCGGTGTGAGGGTCGTTGTGGTATTTACCCGAATGAACAGGTTCAGCGCATTGTTGAAATTCACCGTGGGGCCAAAGGGTACGATGCTACCCAACTGCACATTGTAGATGCCGTTCGACACCGGGACGTTATTGTGGTTTTCTGTCCAGAGGGCTGATCCCCCAGCTGCAGGATGCAGGGAAAATATGAAATCTGTTGGCACATTAACGGGCACCCCGCCATCTTCAAGAAAACCCTGATAGGCGATCTCCTTGGGGGCTTGTTGGGCGTGTACGGTGGTGCTGAAGCATAAAAGGATGCCAAAGCCGGTAATCAGGAAAATACGTTTCATGGGAGCATAAGTTGAGGAAAAGCAGGTTGGTTTAATAATACATACCGCAAACCTATGCAGAATCTGCCATCGGTTCCCGGCAGCTGATCTCTTTGAAGCTCCTGTTACGCCGTCTTGGCCCATTCGACATGGTCGAAATGCACATGAACGACAAGCGGCGTACCATCAGTTTGAAGTATATTAGGTCTCACCCCAATTCTGCCTTTCATGACACCCGAACGCTGGAATCGTGTGCAGGTCCTCTTTGAGCAGGCCCAGGCCCTCTCGGCCGCTGAACAAGCCGCATTCCTGGATGCGGTCGAGGACCCTGAAGCCCGGCAACTCCTCAAAAACCTGCTTGCCGACAATGACAGCGGACGCGACCTGTTCGACGAAAACACCGAAGGACGCCTCGTAAGTCTGGCCCAGCCCGAAGATTCAGGCGTTACCGAGACCATCGGCCCTTACCGCTTGCTGCGTTTGCTGGGGCGTGGCGGCATGGGGGCGGTCTATCTGGCCCAGCGTGATGATGGCACCTTCAAAAAACGCGTGGCCCTCAAGCTCATCCGGGCCGGTCTCGATACCCACGACATCCTCCAGCGCTTTCGGCTCGAACGGCAAATTCTGGCGGCTCTCAACCACCCCAACATCGCACGGCTCCTTGATGGCGGCATGACCCCGGACCGCCGCCCCTATCTCGTGATGGAATACATCGAAGGGCAACCCCTGACCGAATACTGCGATGCCCACCGGCTCGGGCTGGATGCACGCCTGGAACTGTTTCAAACCGTGTGCCAGGCCGTTCACCATGCGCACCAGAACCTGGTTGTCCACCGCGACCTCAAACCTGACAACATTCTCGTCACAAAGGGCGATGGTACATCGCCTGAGGGTACGGTGAAATTGCTTGACTTCGGCATTGCCAAGTTGCTTAACCCGGCACTCGGCGAGCTAACCGCCCCGATGACGCGTACCGACGTTCGGCTGCTGACGCCTGAATATGCGAGCCCGGAACAGGTGCGCGGAGAGCCGGTCACGACGGCCAGTGACGTATACGCCCTCGGGGTGCTTTTGTACGAACTCCTGACGGGGCACCGCCCGTACCGGCTGCAGCAACGGGCCATCGCGGAAATGATCCGGGTGATCTGCGAGGAAGAGCCGATGCGCCCGAGTACAGCCGTCAGTCAGGTGGAAACCATCACCCACAAAGACGGCACCACGCATGTGACGCCCGAAGAGGTGAGCATGGCACGGGCTGTATCGGCAGAGCAACTTAAACGTCGGTTGCGCGGGGACCTGGACAATGTGATCCTCATGGCGTTGCGGAAAGAGCCAAACCGCCGGTATCGTTCAGCCGAAGCCCTGGGTGTAGATATCGACCGGCATTTGCGCGGGTTGCCGGTAAATGCGCATCGGGATACGGTTGGATACAGGATGCGTAAATTTGTTATTCGGCACCGCATGGGTGTGTTGACCTCGGCAGCCGTAATGGTCGTGCTGGCGGGTGTGATTGCATTTTACACGATCCGTCTCACGCAGGAACGCGACCGGGCGCAGCAAGAATCCGATACCGCCCAGGAAATCTCAGACTTTCTGATTGCCCTGTTCGATGCCTCTGATCCTTACAGTGAAACGCCGGGTCGGATCGATACCTTGCGGGTACAGACCTTTCTGCATCAAGGGGCCGCACGCATTGAAAAAGACCTCATTGCGCAGCCGGAAATGCAGGCTCGGCTCTGGGATGTCATCGGGCAGGTCTACCGGAACGCGGGTCTGCTGGACCAAGCGGATCAGTACATCACCCGTGCACTCGATACCCGAACCCGGCACCTCGCCCCGGATCATCCCGACTGGTTAATCAGTCTGCGCCACATGGCCAGCCTGCGCCACACGCAGGGCAATTATGCCGCCGCCGATTCCCTGTTTCGGCTGGTGTTGGCGGGGCAGCAAAGGGCTGCTGGCTCACCAGAGGAAAGGGCCGAGACCCTGTTTCAATACGGCAAGTTGGCGTATGACCAAAGCGATTTTCCAAAGGCCGATTCTCTGCTTAACGCAGCGCTTGTGTTTTACCGCACCACATTTGGAACAACCCATGCTTCCGTTCCCCTGATTCTGAATGCCTTGGCCAGTTCTCATTATGCCCGAGGGGCATTCGACGAGGCCAAACAGTATGCCCAGGAAGCCTTCGACTTGGGCCGTGCCTTGTACGGTGAGACCCATCCGCACACCCTGGCTTCCTTGCATACCCTGGCCAGTATCGCACATGAAGATGGTGCGTATGCAGCGGCGGAGCGTATGTATCAGCAAATTTTGGCTGCTGGCCGGGAACGATTTGGGGATCGGCATGGCCGGGTGGTGATGGGGCTGACGGATCTGGGCACGCTGTACATGGATCAGGATCGGTATGAGGAAGCAGCCTCGTATTTCGAGGAAGCGGTCTCGTTGAGCCGGCACGTGTTTGGAGCCTCCCACCCCGAAGTGGCGATGGCGAAGGAATACCTCGGCCGGCTCTATGGATCTATGGGGAGACTGGACGAGGCCCTTGAAATCCAGCAGCAAGCCCTGGAACTGCGCCAACGGCTGTTGCCGCCGGATCATATCGACCTCGGGTTTAGCTACCAGTTTGTGGGGAATATCTACATTGAAAAACACCAGCAGGAAGTACCGCCCATACAGCATACCCCTGCCGTACAGGCCGAACTGGAGCAGGCCGCGGCTTTCTATGAAAAGGCCCTTTCCATTTATCGCAAACATGCCACATCGGATTTCTTGCAGGTAGCGATTGCACTGGAAGATTTGGGACTTTTGTACCTGCAACTCCGGCACTTTGCACAAGCTGAATCCTTGCTGCTGGAAGCCTATGAGATTTATCAACAGCGCGAGCGCATCCCCGATTACATGGATCACATCAAAGCATCCCTGACGAATTTGTATACCGTATGGGGCCGCCCCGCCGAGGCTGCGAAGTATCGGTGATAATGTGCGACCTGCATTTTTTCAGAAAGCCACACGGGAGGACTTGCCCCAACACCGGCCTGATGCGTAACATAAAGATTACACCGAATTCCCCAAGCTTTTTCGATTCTGCCTGATGTGTCGTTAGCCAACGTCCATACCTCCGACGGTTCCCTGGGTCCCGCCCTTCGGGTGCTCGTTCTGGCGTATTATTTCCCGCCGATGGGTATGAGCGGGGTACAGCGGGTGGCGAAGTTCGTCAAGTACCTGCCCCAATATGGCTGGCAACCCACCGTGCTGACCGTTGAACCGGCCGGGTATTTTGCGTTCGATCCGTCCCTGCTTGAAGAAGTCGAAGCCGCCGGCATCGAAATCCATCGTACCCCCTCCACCGATCCGACCCGCCTGTTCAAGAAGAAAGAGGTGATTGCGATGCCGGGCGAGTTCAAGCGGAAGACCTTCTCCTATTTCAGTCAGATGTTCTTCATCCCGGACAACAAAAAGGGATGGATGGAACCGGCTCTTGAAGTCGGGACGCGGTTGATCAAGGAAGGCAAGTTCGATGCCATCTTCTCTTCGGCCCCGCCGTATACGTCGCACCTGATCGGGATGGAACTCAGCCGCCGCAGCGGTTTACCGCTCATCTCGGATTTTCGGGACGATTGGGTGGGCAATCCTCGCCATCGGTACCCGACGCCCTGGCACCGCCGCCAACACGAACGGCTGGAGAAAAAAGTGCTGGACTGGAGTGCAGCCGTGACCACCATCAACCGGGTGATTCAGGATAACCTCGTACGCCGCAACCTTGGGGCCGGGGGCTATAACAAGATGTATGTGATCCCCCAGGGGTATGATGCTTCTGATTTTGCGGACCGGAAAGCACCACCGCCCGGCGACCGGCTGCGGCTGCTCTACACCGGGGTCTTCTACGATGCCCAGCAACCCAATGCCTTCCTGAAAGCCCTCGCCGATTTGATCGACCGTCGGCCCGAACTGCGCAAGCACATCCTCGCTGAATTCCTCGGGTTGTTTCCGGACCAGGCCAAAAAACTGATTGACAAACTCGGGCTTCAGGAACAGGTCATGCTCGGTGGGTATGTGCCCCATGATGAAGTCATCGCTCACATGATGGCCGCCGATGTACTCTGGATGACCATCGGGCGGCAGAAAGGGGAAGAGATGATCTCGACGGGTAAATTGTATGAATACATCGGAACCCATAAACCCATTCTTGGATTAGTACCCAACGGTGCCGCCCAGCGAACGCTCGAACGCTATGGGGCTACCGAAATCGCGTCGCCGGATGATATCCCGGCCATCAGCCGCGCCCTTGAATCGTTGTATGAACGCTGGACCATGAAGCAACTGCCACAACCTGACCATGCCTACGTGATGACCTTCGACCGCCGGTTGCTGGCCGGTGATCTGGCCGAAGTCTTTCGCGCTACGTTAAGCAGGTTGGATGAAGTCTACCTCGCAGAGTAATACGCTGCGTGTCATACAACATACATTTCTATGCAAACGCTTCGCTGGCGGCTGATTGGGATTGGATTGGGACTGTTGATGCTGACCCCGGTCGCCTATGCCCAGGTCGACCTAGTCGTCAAACTACAACCTAATGCTGAACCGACCCTGCAAACGGCCCTGGCAGGCTCAGCCACACAGGGGTTCGTCGCTGCCTTGCCTGGTAAAACCGGTGCCCTGCTCGCGGGTGTCCAATCCATCAAGGCCGTCTTTCCCCGTACCCTCATCGGCAAACAAAGCAACGGCTTCGAATATGTCTACACCCTGAGCGCCCCGGATTCAGCCACCTACCAAACCCTCCTGGCCCGTTGGAAAGCCCGGCCGGATGTGGCCTATGCCCAACCCAACTATCGCTACCGCATCGACGGGCTGGACGATACGTACAACGATGTCTACTTCGATAGCCTGAGCTACATCGACGTGATCCGCGCCCGAGACGCCTGGACCATCACCACCGGCAGCCGAAACGTACGCGTAGGATTCATTGACACCGGGGCCTTCTTTGAACATCCCGATCTGGCCGGACAGTTCTGGGTCAATCCGGGTGAAGACCTGAACAACAACGGCACCGTAGACGCCAGCGATTTCGACGGGATCGATACCGATGGCAACGGCTACGTCGACGACTTGCGCGGGTACGACTTCGTGGACTGGAACAAGGCCATCGAAATCGGCGACTACCAGACGCCCGACCCCGATGCCTCCGCCGATAACCACCCCACCCGTTTCGCAGCCAGCGGCCACGGCATGTTGATTGCCGGAGTCATGGGGGCCGGGCTGAACAATGAAATCGGGATGGCAGGCATTGCACCCGGCACACAACTCGTCAACCTCCGGGCCTTTGCAGGCACCGGCACTTCCGAAGATGACGACGTAGTTGCCGCCATTGTTTATGCTGCCGAGATGGGGCTGGATGTGGTGAACCTCTCCTTTGGGGATTCCTACTATTCGCCCCTCATGCACGATGCCATCCGGTACGCCAACGCACGCGGTGTGGTGCTGGTGGCCTCTGCCGGTAATGACGGCTCTAGCGCACCCCATTACCCCTCTGATTATCCTGAAGTTATTGCCGTCGGCTGGCTGAACCAGGATGGAGATGGCCCCGGCTCTTTTGCCTCCGATGGAGTAGGGGTGGATCTCGGCGCACCCGGTTCGTTTGTGTTTACCACCTTGTTGCCCCGCCCCGAACCTGACGGTACGCCGGTCCTGGCCGATAGCGCGCTGTATGGCCGTCGGAGCGGCTCCTCTTTGTCCGCGCCGATGGTCTCCGCTGCGGCGGCCCTACTGCGTTCTGTTAACCCCGACCTTTCCCCTGAAGCCATCCGCGGTATCCTGACCAGCACGGCCATCGACCTGCGCAACCAGGGGTCCCGCCGGTTTATGGGGTCCGGCCGGCTGGATGTAGCAGCGGCGCTTGGGCTGCCGTTTCCAGCACGGGTCGAGATTCAGAAGCCGGTGGCCAATGGCGGTGTAACGGGCGGGACGGTGGAGATCATTGGCTCGGTAGTCACGCCGTTGTTGCGGTCCTTTGCGCTGTCTTATGCGCAGGGTGATGAAGACCGGGAGGCGCAATGGATCGACATCACCGATCCGCAGCAAGCGCAGGTCCGGGATGGGGTACTGGGCACCTGGGATACTTCAAATTTGCCGGATAGCGTGTATGTGCTGTGCCTGACCGTCGAACTCAATACCGGGCAAATGCTGGAAGACCGCCGCCGCGTGTATCTGGACGGCACCCCGCCGGTGGTGGACCTGGTCGTGTTGGACCGGGCGCTGGATGAAGGGCAATGGGGCATCATGACGGAAACCGCCACCGATGATGTCGTAGACGTCACCCTGGAAGTTCGGCAAAACGACACGCTGATTCCGGTAGCCTCTGACCGGAGGGGACGGCGGCATGGCGCGATGTGGCATGACACCCGTGGATTGGGTGGTACCTTTGAGGCACGGGTTGTGGCCGTCAACGTGGCCGGGCTGCACACCGAAACTCCGTGGCAATCCTACACACTCCCATCCCGGATCGACAATCCTTTTGCCTTTACTGATCAGCGGCTGAACGTACCTGCCGGATACCTCATGAACAAAGCGGTCGATTTCGACCGGGATGGCTTGCAGGAGATCGCGTTCAACAGGTTCAAAGACGGGACCATCAGCGACAGCTTGCTGTTCTTCGAATGGGCTGGCGAGGACTTTACCGGTTTTGCCGCCATCGAAGCCACCCTCATTCCCCGCGATGCCGATGATGTAGAAGGCGATGGCAAACCCGAGTTTCTGATGCAGGGCGATGCCCTGACGGCACTGCTGGAATTCGACCGCAACCAGGGCTTCAACCTGGTTTACATCGACACCACCGGCCTAATCAAACGAGATACCGTCGATCAGGTCTGGGGCACGCGTGTGGCCGATTTGGACCAGGACGGCCGCGCTGAGATCATCGCGCACAACCTGAAACAATGGCGCATCCTCGAAAAAAACGGAGACACGTTCACCGAGATCGCCCGATTGGTTAACCCGACTGATTCCACGGAAGCCTTCAGCTCGGAACTCGGGGCGGGCGATGTGAACCGGCCTGCTGCCCAACCCAAAGCCCTCATTGAGGATTTTGACGGAGACGGGCAAACGGATTTGGTAGTGGGCGATCTGGACGGAGACTGGACCCTCTACGAAACCCGTGGCAATAACACCTTCGAGGCCGTTTGGAGCTACAGCACACCCCGCTACAACAACAACCAGAGCCGATACACCAGCGGTGATTTCGATGGGGACGGCCAGCCGGAATTCTGGACCTATACCGGCAACTGGACCAGCCGCCGCCAGGATCGCGAATATGAACCCGGCTATGGCCTGATCTTCTACTGGGACAGTCCCGCCAATGATACCTATGTCCTGGTCGATAGCCTCGTGTTGGCCGGTAACATCTCCGGTCAGGGTTCGCTGGCCGCTGCTGATTTTGATGGAGATGGCATCGACGAACTCATCGTGGCCCACGCACCGGACCTGTACGTCCTGAAAAACGGCCCCGCCGGGTGGCAGCCCATCTTTCACCAGGGGCAGAACAAAGGCTTTTCCATGATCCTGAGCATCGGTATGGCCACCGCAGATTTTGATGCTGACGGTACCCCGGAATTGATTGCCTCCGGGGCCGACGGATACATGCATCGCTTCTCGTGGTCGGCAGTGGATGCGGGCTTGCCACCGCCGCAATGGGTCGAGGCTTTTGCCATCGATGCCGGACAGGTGCAACTCAGATGGCAAACCGCCGGTGCCGATTCGGTGATCGTGTTCCGAGATACACCAGGGCAGGATTTCGACCGCTTGATCGGGACCTCGGAGGAGATCTACATCGATACCGTTTCCGACGTGCATAAATACGGACTCCAGGCCTGGTACGGTGGGCAGCCGTCCAACCTGTCTGAGGCCCGGGCCATCCGGCCTCATGCCCCAGCGACCGTTGCGGAGGTCCTGTATCTCCCAGACGGCATCCAGGTACGCTTTACCGAACCCTTGCACCCCCAAACCCGCGCCGATCAGTTTCAGTTGGTAGGCGGTGAAGCGCCCGAATCCCTCCTGTTGGTTGAGGATGGCTTTCTTGCGCACCTCCGGTTTGACCCCCTACTTGAGGGCGCGGCCCTGCTTACATGGTCCGGCGTGCGGGATGCCGAGGGTACCCCATTGGGGGACACTTCGGTGATGTTGGACGCACCCACGCAAGCGGGCAATACCCTGATTCTGGCCGCCTGGGAAGTCCTCGACGGCGAAACGGCCCTGCTGACTTTTAATGCGCCGTTGTTGGAATCAGCGGCGACCAATCCGGCCAACTACCGGATAGAACCGGCAGGTCAGGTGGCCGGCGTAACGTTTAATCCTTCGGCTCCCACACAGGTGCAGGTTCGCATTGCGGACCGGGCGTTGGGGGCTACCGGGTTGCAGACCAGCATCATCATTGTGGACATGCAGGGGGCTTCGGGTGCGCAGTTGGCTGCCGAAGGTACCGTAGCTACATTGTCGGCATTTGCCGAGACGCTTGATGATGTGTATGTTTTTCCCAATCCATATGAAGCTGCCCGGCATCAGGACCGGATGACGATTGCCGGTTTGCCGCGCCAGGCCACCGTTCGCATTTTTTCGATGCAGGGCCTGCTGGTCCGGCGTCTGGAAGAAGCCGATGGTAACGGGGGCACCGATTGGGACCTCCGGGACGAAAGTGGTCAGTCTGTGCCGTCCGGGGTATATCTGGTACAAGTAGAAGCCGAAGGGCTTGAATCCGTCATTCGTAAAGCAGCCGTTGTTCGGTAAGATGCATCAAAGAATCCTTGTTATCCCCAGTGTACACGAACAACTGGATCACGTCCTGGAATTCGTAGAAGCCTTTACCAGCGACAATGGCCTTTCGGATGACCTGTCGGACACCCTCATGCTTTTGAGTACAGAGGCGGTTACCAACGCAATGGAGCATGGCAACGGATATGACCCCACCAAGCATGTTACCCTGGTGCTCCGTCTGAATGAGGAAGCCGTTGAAATGTGTGTCGAAGACGAGGGCGGCGGTTTCCATCCGGAGGCAACGCCCAACCCGTTGGCGGAAGAAAACCTCTTGATGGACGGTGGGCGCGGCATTTTCCTGATGGAAGAACTCTCCGATGAAGTGCACTACGAAAACGATGGCCGCTGCGTTCGAATGGTATTCAACCTGGCGTGATCGCAAACAGGATGATGGAAACGGCAGCTCAACGAAAGTCCTGGTTGCCCTGGGGCATGGCCGTGGCTGTTGCCGGGATGGGGATTTGTGCCACCGATAAGGCCTGGTGGATGGGATTGATGAGCTGTACCGCAATCGCAAGTGTTTTCTGGTTGATGCAGTGGCGGAGCGGTACCCTGTCCATGCGTCAAGTGCTGGGTTGGGCCATCGTGTTTCGGCTGATGCTGGTGCCGTTGGGACCGAGCTTGTCCGACGATTATTTTCGCTACATCTGGGACGGGGTGGTGCAGGTCAATGGGGCCAACCCGTATGCCTTGATCCCGGAAGACGAAACCTTCGCCAATCTACACGACGGTGCGGTCTACGACCGGCTCAATTCCAAAACGTATTATTCGGTTTATCCTCCGGTTTCCCAGGCGATCTTTGCCGTGGGTGGATTGGCCTACCCACTCGGGTGGCCGTTCAGTTATTACCTTATCAAGCTGATACTGGTGGGATTTGAAATCGGCGGGCTGTTTTTGCTGGCGCGGATGGTCTCGGCACAGGCTGCAATGTTGTATGCGTGGTGTCCGTTGGTGTTGATGGAAGCCGCCGGGCAGGCCCACACCGAGGCCCTGATGGTCTTTTTTCTGTTTCTGTGCCTCTGGGCGCTACGTGCCGGGCATAATCGATGGGCCGTGGCGGCGCTGACGGGGGCCGGACTGGTCAAGTTGTATCCGTTGGTCCTGGTGCCGTTTTTGCTGAACCGGGTCGGGTGGAAATACGTCTGGGTAGCAGTAGCTACCGGCCTGGCGATTGCCCTGCCCTATGCTCATCCCGAGGCCCTCGCACATGTGCGGGAATCACTGAACCTGTACGTGCAGCGGTTCGAGTTTAACGCCGGGCCGTATTACTTCCTCAAGTGGGCGTTTGAGCACTATACGGAGGTGCGCCGGCCCGGATCGGCGGCGGGGCCGATTTTGCAAGGGTTGTTTCTGGGGGGATTGGGTGTGTTGTTTGTGGTTGATGCCTACCGGTCCTGGTTTTCAAAACCGGTGGCGGCCTTGTCCAAAGTAATCTTTGTAATCCTGGCGGCCTACCTTGCGCTTGCAACCACCATCCATCCCTGGTATTTCCTGGGCCTGTTCGCCATGCTGCCTTTTTTGAACCGGATGCCGTGTGCCTGGGTATGGCTGGGCCTGTTGTCGATGGGGACGTATTTGTTTTATCCCTATGGGCGGCTGGTTTATTTATGGGTGGTCGCGTTGGCCTGGGTTGGATGGGTGGCGTTGATGGTGGTGGATTTTGCGGAACGCAGTTCGTGATGCGTATTGCGTAAAATCAGTCCCAAAGGTCCTGCCGACACCCTGATTCTTAGATGACTTATACGGGCAGTTGGCCCATGTAATCAAGAGCGGGTTAACACGATATCCCCCGAACATTCGGCCGCTGTGCCCGTAGCCGAAATCACGCACCACTAAAAAACCATGCCCCACTGGTTACATCATATTCAACGGCTTCGGGCCAAAAGGAAGGTGCAACGGATTGCATCGTATTTTCCTGTGCCTGCTGACGGTTTGAAGGTGCTTGATCTTGGGGCGGGAGAGGGATTCGTCGGGGAGCAGGTGCACCTGCAACTTGAGAGCAAGGTGACGCTGGCCGATGTGTTGCCGCTTAACCAGACGGATCTACCGCATGTGCAATATGACGGCCACACCTTGCCTTTTGAAGATGCAGCGTTTGATGTGACGATTTTGTATTTCGTTTTGCACCATTGTGCCGATCAGGAACGCGTATTTAGGGAGGCGCTTCGGGTAACCCGGCAGCGGTTGATCGTGGTGGAGTCCGTCTATGAGGCCCGGTGGGACCTGTGGCTCCTCACCACGCTTGATCAGCGCGCCAACCGGCTCCGCTCGGGCGGGTTGATGGAAGCGCAGGAGGCGCACCTGCATTTCCAAACGATCCCCGAATGGGAACGGTTATTTAGGGCAGCGGGCTGTACGGTACGCAATGCCGTGCAGCGGGGCCGGATCATCCACAAGCAAGCCTTTTTTTGTTTGGAGGTACCGGACCGGGAATCTGCACCATAAAATGCGTGATGTGAAACAATAATAGGATAAGTCCTTACGTTATAGCTCCAGTTCAAGGCCGGCTCGCACCACGAGGTCGGTTGCTTTTTGAACAAAAACAAGCGGCATGCATCGATCCGATGAGGCGCTGGTCACGGCCTACCTGCAGCACGCCGATCAGCGGGCTTTTCAGATCCTGGTGGAACGTCATCAGGAACGCGTCTTCGGCTATTTGCTGGGGATGGTGCGGGATCGGGATGCCGCGAATGACCTGTTCCAGGACACGTATGTCCGGGCCATCAAGGCCTTGCATGCCCAACGGGGGAGCTATACCGCACAGGGGCGCTGGGTCCAGTGGGTGATGCGCATCGCTCGCAACGCCGCGCTCGATTATCTGCGGAGCCGAAAACGATGGCGTTCATCGCCCGAGAGCGAAGACGCCGACCGCGAACCCATCTGGGAACGTGTAGCAGATGATGCGCCTGATGCCGTCGAGCAGTTGCACCGGGCAGAACAGGCCGCTTTGTTAAAAGCATGCATCGACGAACTGCCGCCTGAACAACGCGAAGTCTTGTTGCTTCGCCACGAATCCGACCTGACGTTTAGAGAAATTGCCGAACTGACCGATTGTTCGATCAACACGGCCCTGGGCCGCATGCGGTATGCGTTACAGAATTTGCGCCGCATGATGGAAGCCCGAAAAAGAAACGAACCTATAGATACTGAATATGCAAATGGATACTGATCCGAACATGGAAGCCCTCGTCCGCTATTTGTACAACGAAGGGCCGGATCCTGGTATAAAAACGGATCCCGCACTAGCGCAGGAATTTGCGGCGTTAAGTAGCGTTAAGGCCGCGCTGGATGCGCAACCTGCCGTGCGGCCCGAACCGGCAACCTTGGCCGCCGTCTTTGCCACTGCCGAGACCAAACCCCATGCTCGCATTTTCACCTTGCATCGCCTGCGGCCCCTGGCTGCGGCGGCCGTGGTGGTCATCGCCTTTGGCATGGGCCTGTGGATGATCCAGCAACCGGATGCCACGCTAGATGCCCCGGCACGTGCGGCTGAAGCGGGCCCGGCTCCGATGGCTTCGGAATCGTTTACGGTTGTGCCGGAGCGGGAAGAAGAAGCAAAGGATGCCCTGACCTTGAAAGAAGAAGCCGATGGCTTCGCCGAGCGCCGCCGGGCGATGCGCAATGAAACAGCATCCGCCGTATCCACGCCTGCGGCTCCGGCCCTGGGCCTGGCATCTGCCGGGGATGCGGATGCGCTTGCCAAAACCAGCGAGGCTGTGCCGCGTTGGGATGATGATGCGGAGTTGCGTGCCCTGTACTGGCGGGTGAATGCACTGAAACTGCGCAGCGAAAACATGCAGTGGGATGAACCCATTCCACTGGAGCAAATTCCCCTGGATGCCGGTGGCCGAAACCGGCCCCTTCGTGTAGACATGAAACGCTAACCTGACCTATTATGCGTGTGATGAAGACGATACAGTTAATTCCCTGGATGGCCCTCGGTGGCCTGATCGGTCTGTGGGGGCCTGCCCAGGCCCAGGAGCCGGAGGCCGGGATCGCCCTGGATGCCGCCGAAGAAAGCATCGATGTACGCACCTTGCTCATTCAGAACGGCCAGGTTTATGTCGATGGCCGTCTGGTGCATTTGCCCACAGACATTAACCTGTCCGGGATGCGGCAAGAGTTTCTTTTCCGAGGGGTCGAAGCCCCCACCGTCGAACTCAACGGCCACCTGTTTACCCTCGAAGGCCCGCAACTCAAGCCATACCCGCTGAGTGTTGGGGCCGGTCGGGACGCGGTGTCTTTCCGCGGGGCACAGCAGCAAGGCGAGCAAATGTACTTCGAGTTTCTGCAGGCCGACAACGAGCCGCTGTTCCGGCAGCTTACCCTGGAGCAAAACCTGGAGATGGATACCCGAAAGCTGGCCGCACGCATCCGCCTGATGCCCAATGAACCGCAACGGTCTGGCTTAATCCGGCAACTGACCCGGCAACTGGAGACCATTTTCGAACTGAAACAACAAAACCGACGGGACGAAATCGCCCAACTGGAAGCCCAACTGGAAGAACTCAAAAAACGCCTCCAAATTCGGGAAAACATGAAGGACATCATGATCCAAACCCGCGCCGAAGCCCTCATCACCGGCAAGGTCTCCCTGGATCAACAATGACCTGGCCGGGCGGGCCTTGTGCCCGCCCCGCAACCCCCAAACCGATTGCCAATAATTGGACCGAATTGCCCCCCATACCGTGTCGTCGGCCCCAACCGGCCACCGACATGAAGTCGAGCATTGCCTAGGTCGATGTGCCCCCTTTACCGTTTCAGGGCCGGCACAAGGCCGACCCCTCCGGGTCGCGCCCTGGAAAGTTGGCGCATCCCGGCAACCCCCAAATCCACGAGATCCATCCATTAACCATCCCCTAATCCAATCACCCCTATGAAAACCTATACCTTATACGGCACCCTCGCCTTGCTCCTGGTCGGGCTTTGTTTCGACGTTTCCCTGGCCCAGGAGGAGAAGGAAGACGAGAACAACGAAGAACGCGTCATCGTGATCGAACGCAAAAACGATGATGGCCCGGCCATGAAACGCCGGCACCGCATCCGCACCAAAAAAGCCCATCCCGGTGGCGACTACAGCGTGTGGGTGGACCGTGACGACGACAACGTGACCGTCATCGTCGATGGCGATACCCTCGAAGGCGATGCCAAAATCGAATGGCTGAGTGAGCATGACATGGAAGGCCATGACGGCCCCATGCACTTCAAGATGCGCCGCCCCGGTCCGGGCGCCTTTGCCTTCCATTTTGATGACGACGACTTTCCAGAGGTAGAATTCGATATGGACGACCTGCCCTTCGGCAATATGTTTTTCCGTGATGGCGATGACGGTGAGCATGTCTTCAGCCTCAACGGAGACATGGGACGGTTTATGCGGTGGAACCACAATGCCGAGGTCATGAAGATGGAATCCAAGGCCCGCAAACTGGCGCGCAAGGCCCGCAAGGCTGAAGGAGCCGAGGCTGATGAAGCCGAAGCAGAACTGGATGCCCTGTTGGCCGAGATCTTCGCCAAAAAACAGGCCGATCGCCAGGAACGCATCGAACACCTGGAAGCCGAGCTGGCCAAAGAAAAAGAAGAACTGCAAGCCCGCATGCAAGCCGAACAAGACATCATTGAGCGGCGCAAAAAACAACTGCTGGGCAAGCGGGATCGGCTTGACTGGTAAGCCCTGTTACGCCGTCTTGGCCCCTTCGGCCTTGTCGAAAGTCACAAGATCAACGACAAGCGGCGTAACATCAACTGGTAAGTCCTTCGCCGAAATTCACCATATGTACCGCCTCCTGGGTCGCATCCGGCGAGGCGGTATTGTTATTTTTAGAGCCTAACCGGATACCTCCATCCGGGCTTCGCACGGCTGCTTCGCCCGCCTTGTTCAAAACTTTTTCGCTCGTGCTCGAGCCACGGAGCAGGTACCCGGTTAGGCTCTAAGCCCTTGCCTCTTTCCGAGTCCTATTTCGAGACCCAAAGATTCAGCCCACCCGTTTTGTCTATCCGAGCGCACGCACAACCGATGTCTTTCCGCCTGACGTGTTGGATCCTCTGCCTGCTGGCCGGTCTCGGCATGAGCTGTGGCGGTGAACAGCCGGTATCGGTCTATGAACAGGGGGTGATGGCCCAGCGCCAGGCCAAGGACTTGATGCTCTTTGATCCCGGTCGGACCGTCCTCGCTCCGGCTGAACGGACCCGATTTGTAGGCTTGCGTTACTTCGCAGTAGACTCCACTTTCCGCTTTGTGGTGCCGCTTTTGCCCGAGACTGAGCCGCAAACCGTGTGGATTCCCGTACAGGATTCGCCCCCTTCGCCGTATGAGCGCCTCGGGGTTGTAGAGATCCCCTGGGGTGGTGAGCGGCACCCGCTAACCGTTTTCCGGGGGCCGAACATGTCTGATGATCAGGTATGGATTCCGTTTCGGGATGGAACCAGCGGTCGGGATTCCTATGGCGGAGGCCGGTATCTGGATGCAACCGTGCAGGAAGACGGCACGATTCTTGTGGATTTCAATATGGCTTACAATCCGTACTGTGATTATAACATCACGTACAAGTGTGCCCTCCCTCCGGCTGAGAACCATTTGCCGTTTCCCGTCGAAGCTGGCGAGAAGAAATCGTTGCTGTTGGCAGATCTCTCGCTGTAACCAGGGACTGGCACGATGCGGCCCAAACCTTGCACCGGGCACGTCTGCCGAGTGAGTCGCTACGCACGTTTACTTATGTGAACCTTCGGGTTTACGGCGTGCGTCGCGCTGCCCGTTTTCTTGCAGGGCAATAAATGCTTATATTATGCGCAGAGCAAGCGATTTTGTCCTCGTACCGGGCAACTGTACCACAGGAGGCAAGAGATGAACAAGAGTACTATGTACATGCTGGCGTATGCGCTGTGCATCGTTCTGGCGGGTTGGTCGATGCCCGTCGAAGCCAACCCCCGCCTCAATGAAGTGTCCTTCGCCGAGCGAGCTGACGGGAAAGGCTATGTCGTTCGGTTGCACACTTCTGAATCCATTCCGACCAACGATTTTCTCGTTGATAGGGGCGACCGCGATGTCCTTCGTGTGACCCTGTACAATACCCGCATCGGGGCCAAGCTCCTGCGTGGACCTGCAATGGGACCCGTGCGCGAGTATACCGTCCGGCAGCGCCGTCGCCGGGTAGTCATCCAGTTTATCCTTGATCCCGAAACGCCGTTGAGCATCGCCGCTTACCCGGACCGCTCCTCGAAACACATGCTCGTGGCCCTCAACTACGCCCAGCCCATTGGGCCAATCGCGAGGGTGCCCGCAACACCATCCACCGAAAAGGCCGATACGGCATCTGACGAATCTCCCAAACCACCGGTTATACGCACCAGTGGCCCCCCGCCCAACCAATCGCTCGCCGATGGTACGCGATGGATCCTCGATTGTGTGGTGCTCGATGCCGGGCATGGGGGGCATGACCGGGGCGCACGTGCCAACAAGGTCAATGAAAAGGATGTCAACCTGGCGGTCACCCTTCGCCTGGGTAAACTCATTGAAGAAAACCTGGGCATGCGCGTGGTCTATACCCGCAAAACGGACAAATTCATAGACCTCAACGAGCGTGGCCACATCGCCAACCAGAAATGCGGCAAGCTGTTTATCTCAATCCATGCCAATGCCGCCTCTCGCAAGGCCCACGGCAGTGAGACCTACTTTTTGGGGTTACACAAAACCAACACCGCCCGTGACGTGATGGAACGGGAAAATAGCGTGATCAAGCTCGAAGACGATCCGACCCAGTACCAGGACATGAGCGAAAGCCAGTTGATCATGCATACCCTGACGCAGAGCACCTACCTGCAAAGCAGTGAACACCTGGCGGGGTTGATCGAACGGGAGTTTGGCAAAAAGCCTAAACGCATCAGCCGGGGTGTTAAGCAGGCCGGGTTCATCGTCCTGTGGCAAGCCTCCATGCCTGCGGTCCTGGTTGAACTGGGGTTTGTCACCAACCCTACCGAAGCCCGCTTCATGAAAAGCAAGGCCGGTCAGGAGTCACTCGCCCAGTCCATTTTTCGGGCCGTGCGCGAGTACAAGGCCACGTATGAAAAGAGCCTGGTCCCGACCATCGCCGAATAACATCCTGCTGTTGCATGACCCTCTCGGAAACCCTCACGCAAGCCATCCGCACCGTGCCGGATTTCCCGGAGCCGGGTATTCAGTTTAAGGATATCACCCCCATTCTGGCCGACCCCGACTTGCTGCGGCGCACCGTGGACGCGATGGTCGAGCCGTATTTCGATCAGGGCATTACCAAAGTCCTGGGGATTGAATCACGCGGGTTTATCCTCGGCGGTATGTTGGCCGAGCGGTTGGGGGCCGGTTTCGCGCCGGTACGCAAAAAAGGCAAACTCCCCTCGGTTACCTTGGCCGAATCGTACGACCTGGAATATGGATCGGCTACGATTGAGATTCATGCCGATGCCGTTGCCCCCCGAGAAAAGGTCCTCATCCACGATGATGTGATTGCCACCGGAGGAACCGCCGCCGCCACCGCCCGATTGATAGCACGCATGGGGGGAACGCTGGTCGGGTTTTCCTTCCTGATCGAATTGGATTTTCTTAAAGGGCGCACCGTGCTGGGAGAGGTTCCGGTGCATGCCATGATACATTTTTGAGGAGCGCACACCTATGAAGCGGTGGATGTTGGGCCCGTGGATACTCGCTGGGCTGTTGATGGTCAGTATGACTGGCTGTGACGATTTTGGAGCTGGCGATGAACGTTTCGTGTTTCAGGAGCCGCTTACGTTTCGGTTTGCCTTCGGGGCCGATACCCTTCAGGTGGGCCAAACCACCGTGTTAAATGCCATCACCGAGGCCGATCTGACCCAGGCCTTGCAGGACAAGGGGTTCACCCCGGCCGATGTATCTGTAGCAGAGATGGTATCTGGTAAACTGGAAGTCCTTTTTCCGCTTTCTGAACCCATTTCTTTTCTCCAGGAAACTTCACTCGCGATGACTGGCCAAGCCGGTACACCCATCCAGATTGCGACCCAGGATGTATTTCCAGCAGATGGTGCAGATGAGGTGTCACTTGCCGTACTTTCGGGGCAGAACGGCTCAGCCCTCGCTGCGCATATTGCAGGCCCAAACTTTGGGGCACAACTGGGCATTCGCCCGGCTACCCTTACGCCCGGAGAGGAATATGAGTTGGCTGTCGAACTCACCATTCGGCTGGAAATCGACATTTCGGAAACCCCCTAACGGCGGGCCGTGCAGGCGATTTCAACCTGGACGCCTTTGGGTAGACCAGCTACGGCTACCGTGGCACGTGCGGGTGGATGTACGCTAAAGTAGGCCCCATATACCGCATTCATCTCGGCAAAATTTGCCATGTCGTCCAGGTAGACCGTACACTGCACCACATCGGCATAGCCCATCCCGGCGGCGCGCAAAACGGCCCCCAGGTTTTTTATGACCTGTTCCGTTTGATCCGTCACAGACCCGTCTATGATTGAACCAGTGCCGGGAATAATGGCAATCTGGCCGGAGCAATACAGCGTGTCGCCCTTGAGCACGGCCTGGCTGTAGGGTCCAATAGCCGCCGGCGCATCCGGCGTGGAAATGATTTGTTTCATTACGTTCTATGTTCTACGTTCTGTGTTCTACGTGTAGAAACGTCGCACGTAGAACGTCGCACGTAGAACGAAAAAACAAGATATGGATTTAGGATTACAAGATCGCGTGGCCTTTGTGGCCGGCGCAAGTGCCGGGCTTGGCTTTGCCGTCGCCCAACGATTGATTGCCGAAGGGGCCCGTGTAGCGGTAGCCTCGCGTAACACCGAACGGATCCAGGCCGCTGCCGAAAAACTGAGCCCCCAAGCCCTGCCGGTCGTGTGCGATGTGACCGATGAAATGCAAATTGCCGCCGCGTTGCAACAGGCCGTCGATCACTTCGGCGCGTTGCACATTCTGGTCACCAATGCGGGGGGACCGCCCGCCGGGTACATCGAGGACTTTTCGGCTGCCGATTGGCGTAAGGCCCTCGAACTGAATTTGATGAGCACCATCAACATGTGCCGCCTGGGATTGCCGCACCTGCGCAAGGGTGCGCAAGGAGCGGGTGGCTGGGGCCGCATTTTGATGATTACCTCCATCTCGGCCAAACAACCCATCCCGAATTTGTACTTGTCCAATACCACACGGGCAGGCGTACAGGGATTCGCAAAAAGCCTCGCCGAGGAAGTCGGCGCAGAAGGCATTACGGTCAATACCATCATGCCCGGCTTTACCCGCACCGAGCGCCTGGGTGAACTGGCCGAGGCCGTGCAACGCCGCACCGGCCAATCCGTCGAAGCAATCGAAGCCGGTTGGGCGGCCTCCAGCGCCGTCAAACGCCTCGCCGACCCCTCCGAGTTTGCTGCCGCTGCCGCATTCCTGGTCAGCAAACACGCCGGATTCATTACCGGCATCGGCCTACCCGTAGCCGGTGGCCGGGCGAAAGGACTGTTGTGATTGGTACCCAATCACCCATCTCCGTAGAGATCTGCATCCACGCAACGGATGAAGGGGCAGTGCGCCATGCGGTTGGCGCAGCGTATCGGGGTGGGGCCGACCGGATTGAATTGTGCGGGAAAATGGAAGAAGACGGCCTAACCCCGTCTTTGGCCCTCGTAGAAGTGGCGCGTAAGGCTTTTCAGGACCGGCCCGGCGTGTTGGTCATGCTTCGGCCTCGGGGCGGGGCCTTTCATTATACGCAGGCGGAAGTCGATGGCATGATTCGCCAGATGGCAGACCTTAAGTTGGCCGGGGCGGACGGAGTGGTGCTCGGGGTACTCCGGGCTGAAGATCAACAGGTGGACCACGAGGCCATGCAGCACTTGATGGTACAGGCCCAAAGGTTACACCTGCCCGTTACCTTTCACCGTGCTTTTGATGCGGTGCCGGATCGCCGGAAGGCCCTTGCGTTCTTAATGGCTCTTGGCGTAGGTCGCATTTTGACGGCTGGTGTGCCCTGGGGGCAACCGGGGTCCGTCATGCAGGGCATCCCACAGCTTGCCGAGACCATCACGCAGGCCAACGGCCAGTTGGAGGTCGTGCTGGGTGGCGGCGTGCAGATGGGCTATGTGCCAGCCCTGTTGGCGGCGTTGCCTGATACCAGGCCCTTGTCGCTTCACGCCTATTCCGGGGCACAGGTACATGGTGTGACGGATGAAGGCGCTGTTCGGGCACTGGTTGAGGCTGTACATGCCGGTTGAAGCGGTATTTTTGCATCTTCTCACCGCAATTGACGTAGCGTGAAGGGTACTACAGCACGGCCCATCCGCAGTAGGTGACTTTTAGGTTGCCTGTCCCCTGGAAGAACTGTAGTTTTTCGTTCTACGTTCTGGGTTCGACGTTTGGGACCAAGAAACGTAGAACCCAGAACGTAGAACCTAGAACGTATTACCATAACCAACATGCCTCACCCAACCCTTTCCATGTGTTCCGTCATCTTCGCCTTTGGTCTGTTTATGCTGATTGGACTTACGAATGCCGCAGAGGCAGCCCCCGGTATTGCGTATCATTTGTCGTGGGAAGCCCCGCAGAGTCATTACGTGCATGTCCAAATGGACCTGACTAACCTGGACGGTGAAACCGTTGAAGTACGCATTCCGGCCTGGCGACCGGGCCGGTACATCATGCAAAACTTTGCCAAGGACATCATTGGCTTTTCGGCGATGGATGCCCAGGGTAAGGCCTTAGCCTATCGAAAAACGGACAAGGGGACGTGGCGCGTCCAAACAGGCGGAGCAGGGCATGTGGTGGTCCGATACAAAAGCTACGCCCGGCAACTTGATGCCGGCGCCAGTTACCTCGATGAAACCGAAGCCTACATCAACCCCGTCACCCTCTTGATGTACATCCCCGGCCAGGAACTGCAACCCGTCAAACTCACCCTGGACAAACCCTCTGATTGGAACATTGCTACCCCGCTCGACTGGGACGAAACCGAGGCCGCTTACACCGCCGAAAATTACCACGACCTCGTCGATTCGCCCATTCTCGTCAGTCCTGATTTCAAGACCTACACCTTTGAAGAAGGCGGGGCCCTGTTTGAACTGGTCTTCCAGGGCGAAGCCAACTACGACTCCGAAAAAGTGGTGGCCGATGTGCAGAAGATCGCGAAGGCCCAAATCGATATCATGCAGGTGGTGCCGTTTGAGCGGTACGTGTTCATGTACCACCTGATGCCGCACCGCATGGGGCACGGTGTGGAGCACAAGAACTCGACCTCCATCGTTGTTGGCCCGGCAGATTTTGAGAACCGTCAGTGGTACAACGGCGCGTTTTTAGGCGTGACGGCCCATGAGTTGTTTCATGCCTGGAACGTCGAGCGTATTCGGCCCGAGGCCATTTATCACCCGGACTACAGCATCGAGAATTATACCACCACGATGTGGATCTATGAGGGCATCACCAGTTACTATACCGGCGTGAGCATGGCGCGGGCCGGGCTGATGCCGGAGAAGATGTACCTTGGCCGCATCGCCGGGGGCCTCCAGTTCTATGACAATGCCTATGGCCGGAAGGTCCGGTCCGTGGCGATGAGCAGTTGGGACAGTTGGACCACCTCCGATAATGCCCCGCCGCATACCACCTATTCGTTTTACACGGGTGGCAACGTGATGGGGCTGTTGCTCGACCTCGAAGTCCGGGGCCGCACCGACAATAAAAAATCCCTCGACGACGTGTTCCGGTATCTCTATGCCAACTATGCGGCCAAGGACCGAGGCGTCCCTGAGAATGGGCTCGAAATGGCCCTCGAAGCTGTGGCCGGATCCAGCTTCCAGCCGTTCTTTGATGCCTACGTCTATGGCACCGAGCCTATCGACTACAACGCCCACTTCCAGCACGCCGGTTTGGTGCTGGAAAAAAATGTGGACCCGGAAAAACCAACGGTCCACTTTGGGGTAGACTTCGACCGAGAGGGGCAAGCGCCGAAGCTGCGGAGCGTAGAACCTGAAACCCCGGCCTTCGAAGCCGGCCTGGTCATTGACGATGAAATGGTAGCGCTCGACGGCAAACGCATCGACAAGGAGAACATCACCAAACTGCTCAAGGCCTACCAACCGGGCGATACCGCTACGCTGACGTTCTTCCGGCGCGGCATGCTGCGTACCGCCGATGTCACATTCACCGGCGGACGCAACATCAAGTATGAGTTGAAGGAGGTTGAGGAACCGTCAGAGATGCAGACGCGCATCAAGACGGCCTGGCTCAAGCCGATTGTGGAAAGCTAGTTTCCTTCAGGCGGCGCCGCTTGTACGAAATCGAGCAGTTGCCACACTTCGGACCGGGTCAGAACTTGAGGATCTCCTGATATGCCTTTCCAGGTGATCTGGTACAGGTACCAGCCGAGCAGTTCGCCGGCATCGACGCGGGACTGATGGATCGGTTTCCACATCTCCTGTTCGACTTGTACATAGTTTGCCGACTTGCTTTTCATGTAGTCGACGCCCATAACGACATTATTTCCATCCTGAGCCAGGGGAGGGGTTGGGCAAAGTCGGAGACGGAGTTGCCAATGTCTTGGTCGTCTTTGCAGGCTTCGCAGAGGAAAGGAATTTTTTCGGCCTGTGGGAGGTCGAGGGCTTGCTGGAACAGGGATTCCAGTCGGGACCAGTTATCGGGTGGCATCATGGTGTAGGAGCATCTTCGAGGGTTCGGAAGGCCACAGCTTGTTCCAGCTTGCCCCAGGCTTCGTAAAAATCGGCGATGGCGTTGCGGATGAACCGGATGCGTGCGGTATCATCCTCATCGAATTGTTGACTAAGGCGATGGGCTTCCTGCATCAGGCGCTCGGCTTCCTCGAACCGGCCCTGACGCTGTACAATCCGGCCCAGCTTGACGATGCTGAACGCCACATCGGGAACGTTGGGCCCCAGATGGGTGCGTTGTAAATCAACCACTTCTTGCTGGACGGACTCGGCTTCGGCCCAGCGTTTTTGATCGACGTAGATTGAGGACAGGGCACCCAGGGCCAGGGCCTTATCCTCGGGACGGCGTTGAAACGGGGTACGGTCGAGGGCGTCCAGTATGAGGCGCTCGGCTTCCTCGAACCGGCCCTGTTTACGCAGAATGAAACCCAGTGTGGTATGGTTTGCAGTACGGCCGCTGTTGGGGCCGAAGATTTCGTCAGTCAGGGCGATGGCTTGCCGGACATAGGTTTCCGCCTCCATGTAGTTTCCCGTGGAAAGGGCAGCCAGGCCCAGGCCATGCAGTATGGGCAGGTGACTTGGGTGCGACGGGCCGTAGCGCGTCTGGTTGAGAGACAAAAGCGCACGGAAAAGCGAATCGGCTGTTTCAAATTGACTGCGGTTCAACGCGAGGTCGGCTAGGCCCCTTCTTGCTTGCAGGGCCACCGGATGGGTGGGGGCTTCCCCCTTCAACAGGTCCAGGGCCTGGCGGAACAGGGCTTCGCCGGTACTGAAATCACCCGGGTTTGCGGCCGATCTACCCAACTGCACCAGGGCCTCGGCCGATGCCGGATGGTGCAGGCCATATAGCTCCTGCAGCAGTTGAAGGGCTTCCTCCGACCGGTCTGTTGCAATGGAGTCTCTATCCTGGCTTTCGTCGAGCCGGGCCAGCGCCAGGAGGGTTTCGACCACATCGTCCGAAACGGGATTAATGGCTTGCCGGACATCCAGCGCGGCGTTTAGCTGGGTGCCGGCTTGGTCGTACAAGCCCAGGCTGAGGTACGTATTGCCGATGATGTGTTGCATCTGGGCCTTCACGGCGGGTTGGCCCATAAGGGTACGGTCTATTTCGCGGACTGCATCGTCCAACAGATCCCGTACGCGCAGGGTGTCCCGCCGGGTTTCGGCAAAGGGGTCGGAGCTGGCCATGAGGTCGGTCAGAAATGTAGCTACGGCCTCGGCCTTGTCTCGTTCGCGCACGGTTTGCTGCTGTTGCCAGATCAGCGCTCCCACAAATCCGGCAATGAGTAACCCTGCCAACGCCGCCACACCTACCCCCCATCGGTGCCGGCGGACAAACTTGCCTGCCCGGTACCCCCATGTCGGCCGCCGCGCCTCCACCGGCTCACCGCCCAGATACCGTCCTACATCGGCATGCATCGCCTCCGCCGACAGGTACCGCCCCGAAGGTTCCTTCGCCAGCGCCTTGAGCACCATATTGTCCAGGTCCCCGGCCAGTGTGCGCTTCAACCGCTCTGCATCCATCCCCCGTGCCTTGCTCACAGCCTCCGGCGTCACCACCGTCGTTTCGCCGTCCCAGTGTTTCTTCTCCACCACTTCCGTAACCACCGTACTCGGCCGCTTCGGCTCCTCCTCCAAAATCACACGCCGAATCTCCCCGTCTACCCGTCGGCTCAACCCGTAGGGCCGGTGACCCGTCAAAAGCTCGTACAACAACACGCCCAATTGGTAGATGTCCGAAGCCGTCGTAATCCGATCTCCCGTCACCTGCTCGGGACTGGCGTACTCCGGTGTCATCAACCGAAGCTCCGTTCGGGTCACCGGCATTGACAGGCCCGTCACATCGGGGTTCAACACCTTCGCGATGCCGAAGTCCAGCAGTTTGACCTGGCCGGTTTCGGTCACCAGGATATTTGACGGTTTCAAGTCTCTGTGCACCACCAGGTTGCGGTGGGCGTGGGCCACCGCCTCGCAGACGGTTTGGAAGAGTTTGAGGCGCTCGTTGATGCCGAGTTGGTGTTGGTCACAATATCGGTCCATGGGTTGGCCGTCGACGTATTCCATGACGAGGTAAGGCCGACCGTCTTCGGTCGCGCCACCATCGAGGAGTTGGGCAATGTGGGGGTGGGTAAGGCCGGCCAGGATCTGGCGTTCGTTGAGGAACCGGCGGAGGATGTCTTTGGTGTCGAGTCCCTGGCGCAGGATTTTGAGGGCGACGTGTTTCTTGAAGTCGTCGGTACGGGTGGCCAGATAGACCGACCCCATGCCGCCCCGGCCGAGTGGTTTTTCGATGCGGTAGGTGCCGATGTGCTGTCCTTGCTTGAGGGTATAGTGGAGGTGGTCTTGCAGGCCGTCGAGGAGGGGTTGGGCAAAGTCGTTGATGGAATTGCCGAGGTCATGGTCGGCCTGTTCGTCGCTTTCGATCAGGGCGAGGACCTGTTGGAGGAGGGCTTCATCGTCGCCGCACGCCTCGCGCAGAAAGGTGATGCGTTGATCGATAGGTTGATCAAGCGCTTGGTGAAACAAAGTTTCGATGTGGGGCCAATTGTTTGAAGCTGAGGGCATCGTTTATATTGCGTAAGGGTGCCCAATTACGCATTACGCACCCGCTATATATCCTATCGAGAAACCTATCCCAAAGGGACCATTCAGGCGTTATTAGACTTTTTTCATGTCCTGATGCAGCCAGGCGCGGGCCAGCCGCCAGTCGCGTTTGAGGGTCGTGATGGAGCGGCCCGTGACTTCTGCGATCTCCTCATAGTTGAGGTCGCCGAAGAATTTGTACTCGACCAATCGGCCCAGGCGCTCGTTGGAGGCCGTGAGGCGTTCCAGGCTCTCGTCCAGCGCCAACAGGTGTGTGGCGCGTGCTTCCACCGATACATCGATCCCATCCAGCGACAGGACATTTTGCTGACCGCCCCGTTTTTCGGTCGTGCGGGTGCGGGCATAATCGACCAGGATAAACCGCATGGCACGGGAGGACAGGGCAAAGAAGTGGGCGCGGTCTTTGTAAGCCACTTCGTTCTGATCGACCAGTTTCAGGTAGGCTTCGTGGACGAGGGCCGTGGTGTTCAGGGTGTCTCCGGGGCGGTGTTTCAAAAGCCGTTGCCGTGCGATCTTGCGCAACTCGTCATAGACCAGCGGCCAGAGGACATCTGCCGAACCGGCGGTGCCACCGCTGACCTGTTGCAGCAGTCGGGTAATATCCGGAGGGGAATTCGACATAGCGTGTGAGACGAAAGGGAGAAGCGCGGTATCAAACATACGCGATCATTGGCAGAATCGCTACCCCGTTCAGGGTGTGGCGGATGCCGTTGTTTTGCCTATCTTTGGGATGCACAAGTGTCCATCCACCACCAAACCGTACACCAGCATGTCCAACCGCAGAACCTTCCTCCAACAGGCCGCGCTGGCCGGTGCCGGCACCCTGGGTCTCGGCCTTGCTTCTCCCCGTACACCATTCCCCGTTTCACGCCCCAACCGGATTGGGGTATCGACGTATTCCTTTTGGCGCTTTAACGGCCCCAAACATGAGGTGTCTATTGAGTCTTGCATCGACCAGGCCGCTGAAATGGGGTTCGATGGTGTAGAAATCCTGCACGTACAGATGACCTCCGAGGAGCCGAAGTACCTGCAGGGTCTCAAGCGCCGGGCATTTCTCAATGGCGTGGACCTGATGGGTTTCTCGACGCATCAGGGGTTTGTCAATCCAGATCCCGAGGTGCGGCAGCAGAACGTCAACAAGACGCTCCATCAAATCGAATTGGCCTACACAATGGGCATTCCCACCATGCGCATCAACACGGGCCGGTGGGGCACCTCGGAGAACTTCGACACGCTCATGGCCAACCGGGGCATCGAACCGGCGATTGAGGGCTACACGGACGAGGACGGCTACGGCTGGGTGATCGAAGCCCTTGGCAAATGTACCGATAAAGCCAAACAGTGCGGCGTGGTCCTCGGCCTGGAAAACCACTGGGGCCTCGGCCTCACGCCGGAAGGGGTGCTCCGCATCGTGAATGCCATTGACTCACCGTGGCTGCAGGTCACGCTGGATACCGGTAACTTCCTGGAAGACCCCTACGACCGCCTCGAAATGCTGGCCCCCAAAACCGTGCTGGTGCAGGCCAAGACCTACTACGGCGGCGGCAAATGGTACACGCTGGACCTCGACTACGACCGCATCGCTGCACTACTCAAAAAGCACCACTACAAAGGCTACATCTCCCTGGAATTCGAAGGCAAGGCCGATGCCGCCACCGCTGTTCCCGAAAGCCTCGCGCTGTTGCGCAACGCATTCAGCTAATCTCAGCAAATCGAAAAACATGTGTCATTGCGAACCCTGAGCGCAGCGAGGGGTGTGGAAATCCCATTTCAGGCACTTTTGCTCGGAATGGGATCGCCACAGCTTGGCGGAACCAATTTTCGCGATGACAACAAAGGGTGCACAAGCCCTGGGTATCAATCAACAATGGTCCTTTTCTGCATGGAATCTCGATAGATGAGGTAGAGGCGGTCCTTGATGGGCCGTCGGTGTTTTGATCTCGGCGTGCGGACCGGTCTCGACCGGTCCCTACGGTGGGCATCTCAATCTATCGACAAACCATGCGTTATTTCCTTGTTCTCCTCCTTGTGAGCGCGGCCGGCCCCCTGATGGCCCAGGCCCCCCGAACCATGGCCTTCCAGGGTGTACTTCTCGACATGGACGGCAACCCCTACGCCGACGGCTCCTACCCCCTCACCTTTAAGCTCTACACCGTAGCCACCGGCGGATCCGACGTCTGGACCGAGACCCACCCCAGCGTGCCCGTCACTGACGGTGTCTTCTCCGTGATCCTGGCCAGCATCACCCCCATCAACGTCAACAACACCTTCGACCAACCCTTCTGGCTCGAAGTCACCCAGGGTACAACGACCTTCCCGCGGCAGGCGCTGACGGCCTCCCCCTACGCGTTGGGCTTGACCCTGCCGCTTCAGGCCAAAGGCACGACCTCAGGGGCGGCCCTGTCCATTGCAAATGAGAACACCTCCGGAGGCGATGCCCTCAAGGCAACCGCCTCTTCGACCGACGGGTTGGCCGGGCGCTTCGAGGGGGGGCGCGGGGTCTATATCGAAGAACGGCTAGGGGTGGGAGACGTGGACCCGGTCGATCAGGTCGATATCATTGCGCCGCCGGGACGGGATCTGATGCGGGTACGGATCGACGGCGTGGGGACCAAGTTTCGGATTCACGACAACGGTGGGACCTCAGTGGGCGCCAACGCGACGCCTCCGGCTGACGGGTTGGTGGTCCAGGGGGAGATCGAATACAACCAGCCCCAGACCCGGTGGGTGTCTGTAAACTTCGACGAGGATACCTATGCCGATCAAACCGATTACAACATCTACCTTCCGCATGGGGCCGTCATTACGGAAATGCAAGCATGGGTCCGTGATATCGTGACCAACGGCCGGATTACTTTGACCATGAAACGGCGGAGCCTGAGCGATGGAAGTGTGGTGCCAATGGCTTTCGTAGGTACAGATCTTCCCACTGGGACCACAGGGATTCTGACGGATGACACCATCGACCACGCCACGGTCGATAACAGCGCATATGCCTATTTCCTGGAGATCGGGCAAATCCGGGGACCGAATACCCCCTATCCCGAAGTCAAAATTGCCCGCATCACCTACACCACCACGTCACCCCTGCATTAAACCCCAACCTGTGATCCTAACGAGAACCAACGATGCGTATTCTCTTCCTGGCGACCCTGCTCGGCCTGGCTTTCGGCATCGCCCAGGCGCAGCCCGACACGATGCACTTTCAGGGTCAGTTCCTCGACGGCTCCGGGCAACCCCTGGCCGATGGCACCTACAGTGCCACCTTCATTTTGTGTAGATCAGGTTGTACGGTTGAAGTATGGTCCGAGACCAAAAACGTGACGCTGACCGACGGGGTGCTGAGCACCGAACTCGGCAGCAGTACCTCCCTCAACAGCCTGCCGTTTGACGTTGAGTACCATCTCAAAACCACACTCAACGGCACGACCTATCCAGCCCAGATGCTCACCTCTTCTCCGTATGCCTTCTATGCCCATACGACTGAAGACCTTATTCTTCCGATGGATCTGTTCGGCACGGAGGGTATGAATCTGTTCAGAGTTAGTCGTCAAGGAACAGAATATGGGCGCGCCATCAACGGAAATACACGCCACGGTATCGGAGTTTATGGTTATGTCTCGAATGGTGTCCCCGCGCTGGAGACATCAAGTGATAGTATCGGCGTTATGGGCTTGAATGCGCACCATTCAGGCAAGGGCATCGGGGTGTACGGAGAGAGTTGGTCTTCCGACGGGTATGCCGGATATTTCGAGGGTGGGCAAGGGGTGGTCCTGGCGGGGGACGGCGGTACACATGACAACGGGATCATCCGATCCGATCCGGGTGAGGTCAGCAGCGATCTCGTCTTCTATGCCAATGATGACTTCGCCATTCACCTCGACGACAACGACGACGAAACCGGCCAGTTCACCATCGTCGATGGGGCGGACGTCGGCATCTTCGCCGTGCGCGAAGACGGTATCATCACCACCGATTTGATTCTTGATGGGGCCGGGGACAACGGCAACATCCGCTCCAACCCGACCGATGGCGACAGCGATCTGGTGCTCTACACCAACGATCTCATCTCCATCCACCTCGACGACAACGCCGACCAGAGCAACAGCTATTTCAGCATTGTCAACGGCGGCAACGATGAGGTCTTCCGCGTCGAAGAAAACGGCACCGTCAAGGTCGAAGGCACCACGGTCCACACCTCGGACCGCAACCGGAAAGAAGCCTTCCGGCTGGTCGATACCCAACAGGTGCTCGAACGCGTGGCGGAGATGCCGATGATGGAGTGGGCCTACAAGGGGCAATCGGTGCGGCACCTGGGGCCGATGGCGCAGGATTTTTTTGCGGCATTTGGATTGGGCGAGGGGGAGACGACCATCTCTGCGGTCAATGCCGACGGGGTGGCGCTGGCGGCCATTCAGGCGCTGTACCGGGAAAACCGGGACCTCCGCCGCCGGCTTGAACGGCTGGAGGCGGTGCTGGGGGAACATGAGACGGGGCATTGAATGAATTGCAACAACGGACCGATCGAGACCGGTCCCTACAAGGGCGGGGACGGGATATCCCGCATGTGCGGGATGGGTTATGGCGTTAGGGGATGTTACCTTTACCTCTCCGATCTATCCACCCTGATCCTCCTTATATCATGTACACTACGAAACGACATATCGCTTTACTATCTTTTTGGACGATGGCACTGGCGCCGGTTCTCCAGGCACAACCATTGGAATATCCCACGCTGGGGTTGGCCTTCGAGGTGCTTGATGGATGGGTGGGGCAGGAGACGGACGGCGGTTACATGATGGGCCATCAAACCATCCCCGGCATGATTTTACTCACACCGCATCAGGCGAGTAGCCTCGATGAACTTCGCGCTGAGGCGCAGGCCGGTTTGCATGATGAGCAAGGTACCCAGCTTCAACTGGTCGATGCCGTACAGGACTTTGGCAAGCGCGGCGTTCGGGCGGATATGCAGGGTTGGGTAGAAGGCACTCCGGCCAAAGCGCACGTGATCGGGTTGATGTCTCCACACGGTGGGGGGCTCACCATCATGGCCCTCGTTGCCGAAGCGGAGTTCAGTGCGGCGTATCGTTCCTACGCCGAAACGGTTGCCCAAAGCGTTGTTTTCTCCAAACCCGAAATTCCGCCGGTGGTGGATGAATGGACGGCGACCCTTTTGAATTACCGGCTCACCTACCTCGATAGCTACAGCAGCAATACGGCAGGGGGAGGCGGTTATTCCCAGGAGGAAACCATCGACTTGTGTAACGGCTATTTTCTCTACAACAACACCGATGTGAATGCCTTCGGGCAGTATGCCGGCATGAACAGCCAGCAGCGCGGGAACGGCGCGTGGGAGGTCATTTCCAATGGTGCCGACGGAGCAGTACTGGTGCTGCGTTTTCGGGACGGAAGTGAAAAGTCCTATGACCTCGGCTGGGAAGACGGCAAAACCTACCTGAACGGCTACCGCTATTTCCGCACCGGCATGAACGACATCGCCGACCATCGCCCCAATTGTCAATAACCCCAACCCCCATGATCATGCGTGCCCTTCTCTTTCTGATCTGCTTTGGCCTGAGCATCTCTTCGGCCTCGGCCCAATCATTGGCCCGTTACGTGATTGGCAACGGCGGCGGCATCGTCTCGCATGCCAGTGGTGCCCAACTGCGTAGCACCATCGGGCAGCAGACAGCCGTCGGCATTGCGGATGCCGGGGCCAATGGTGAGTTGCGTTCCGGTTTCTGGTATGTGGTAGGCGCTTCCGTCAGCGGTGGCGTCCTGGCCCATTTGAACGTGTTTCTGGCCGGGCCGTATAGCGGCGGGACGATGGGCACGGCCCTGCGTACCAGCGGCTTCATTCCATTGGCACAGCCCTACAACGATACCCCGTGGAATTATGCCGGTCCGGAGAGTGTAGGGGCCATTCCGGCAGACGTTGTGGACTGGGTGTTGGTTTCTCTGCGTACCGGCACGGATGCTGCTTCGGAAGTGGCCCGCCGCGCGGCTTTCGTCAAAGCCGACGGCACCGTGGTTGATCTTGACGGCACCAGCGATGTCCGGTTCGAGGGCCTCGCCGACGGTACCTACTACGTGGTCCTCGATCATCGCAATCACCTCTCGGCCATGACGGATGCCGGGGTTAGCGCAGGGGTGTCTGCCCCGTGCACGGGCCTGTATTGCTTCGACTTTACCAGTTCAACAACCTTCGGCACGGCCGGGCAAAAAGATCTGGGCGGGGGCACTTTCGGCTTGTGGAGCGGCGATGGCGACCGCAACGGCAGTATAACAACCTTTGATTTTCTGAACGTATGGTTACCGGACAACGGCGGTCCGGCCGGATACAAGTACAGCGATTTTAACCTGGACAGTAACGTCACCTCCTTCGATTTCCTCCAGGCCTGGCTTCCGTCCAACGGCCAGGCTTCGCAGGTGCCGAATTGAATTGGGCGTTGTAGGGACATGGCACACCATGTCCCTACGTAATGTGGATCATGTAACCCCTTGGAACCCAGCAACATAATCAAAATCCAAATTTCGCACGTCGCACGTCGCACGTCGCACGTCGCACGTCGCACGTCGCACGTCGCACGTCGCACGTCGCACGTCGCAAGTCAAAAACCCCGCATGTGCGGGATAGACGGCCCCGTCCGAAACCGGTAGATTGCTGAGGAAACCTGAATCCTCCTCTAATCTGCATTAGCCATGTCTCGGACTTGTTTGATCTTCTTGTTGTGCACCCTCGGTGTTTCCCCGCTTCTGGCGCAGGGGCCACGTATCATGGCCTATCAAGCCGTACTCGTCGATGGGGCCGGTGACCCCTATGCCGATGGGACCTACTCGGTCACCTTCAAACTCTATACGGTTGCCATCGGGGGCAGTGCCGTATGGACGGAGACCCAAAGCGTCACAACCACCGACGGCGTATTCTCTGTCATTCTCGGCGAATCGGCACCCTTTGACGACGGTGATGATTTCGAGGTCGCCTTATGGTTGGAAGTGACCCAGGGGGCTACGACGTTTCCCCGTCAAAAACTGACGGCCTCGCCCTATGCCATGGGGTTGAGTTTGCCTATCAGGGCCGAGAAGGAGGCAGGGTTGTTCGGTGGTTCGGGCCTGAGCATTCTGAATACTGCTACCACCGGCTTCAATTTCGGTATCGTCGGAGGGAGTGATTCCGATGCCGGTGTGGGTGTTGTGGGTGCGGTTGAGGTCAATTCAGGGCAAGGCATCGGGGTATGGGGATTTAGCGATGCCGATGCCGGCACCGGTGTGCTTGCACAAAACTCCAGAAACTCTGGTGTCAACTACGGCCTCAAGGCCGAGGTAGACTCTGACGACGGCTTTTCCGGCTATTTCAAAGATGGGCGCGGGGTCTATATCGAAAAAGACAATGTAGACATCCCGGTTTTCGCACAGAGCACGGACGACCTGCACGTGGCCTCTTCTGATGCCGTCATCGGCCTCTACGGCGACAACGGCGGCAACTGGGGTGGCGGTGTGGTGCTCGGCGAACTGGCTGGGGGCTTACTGGTCGATAAATGGGCGATTGCCCGCCGCACGGCTGGCGGTGGCGGGGCCCTGCGGTTCACCTACGGATTAAACGCCGATTATGCCACCAATGCCACCATGATGGCCGTGCATCCCAACGGCGGGTTATCGGTAGGCACAACCGCTGTACCGTTCACGAACGGGTTGTTGGTCGAAGGCAATACCAAATTCAATGGTACGGTTCATATCGACAATGAGATTGCCTACACCACTCCCCAAACCCGGTATTTCTCCATTCATGGCCGTGGGTTCATCGAACCCAACGCCAACAGTTCGGCCAGCTCGAATCATGGCGGTCAGGCGCTGGTTTGTTTCGGCCCGGGGGCATCTTCATGTAACAATACCGCAGGGGTGTATTTGCCCCAGGGCGTCGTGGTAACGCAAATGCGTGCGATCATCGAAGACAACAGTTCGTCGGGCAACCTCTCGATCGACTTGTATCGGGTCCGCCTCACGGATAACAACCACACGACGATGGCCTCGGTCACCTCTTCTGGTACACCCGGCGATTTTGCCACCTTGACGGACAATTCCATCTCCTCGTCCACCATCGATAACGAAAACTACGCCTATTACGTCAGCACCACCATTCCGCAGGAACAGAGTCCTTTCTCTATCTACAACGTTCGCATCGCCTACACGGTGACAGGACCGCGATAGGTGCGTCGCACGTACACCATCACTTGCCAGAAGAAGGTACTGGTTCGGTATCGGCGTTCAAAGCCTGCTTGTTTCAGCAGCGTGTCGACTTTTCCGGTGTCGTGGATGTAGGCGCGGAAGGGGTTTTTTTGGAGGCGGTGCTTAAAGTTTTCCATTCGGAAGGCCAGACGGGTGAAGGCATTGGCCCTGGGAAAAACGAAACCATAGAGGTGTCTGGCTTTGGCGGCAGAGTGGGCGACCAGTGCGTGAACATCTTCATAACAGCAAATCACCCGGTCCAGCGTGACTACATCGGCATCGGGTAGGGATTCTGAGAGCGAGACCAGGTCGCCGAGGTGGTAGGTGGCCCGGTCGGCATACCCGCGGGTCTTGGCTTCTTTGCGTGCCGTAGCCAGATAGGCCGCCGAGGCATCCACGCCGGTCACATGCGTCACGCCCTGCTGGATTAAGCCATGTTGTACGGCCCCGATGCCCCCGCCGATATCCAGGAGGGTCCGGCCGTTGACGCCTTCAGCCGTCAGGGCCTCAAGTAACAGCCGGGTTGTTTTCTCCGGCCCATGTTTTTGGTACTGGGCCAGATCCTTTTGTGCCGATGTTTCATCGAAATGGTACTCGCAGCCTTGTGTTGCGCAACATCCCATTGGGATTGGTGATTGGTAATTTATGATTGGTGATTAATGATTGGGCAGTATAGATCACAAATCAGAAACGAGCAAAGCGACTCACGCAGTAAATCACCAATGCCCAATCACCAATTTAGAACTCCCAATCCAGGTGAGGCTTTGGCAACCGAAGCGTCTTGTCCAGGGCTTTCAACAGGTTGTCCGGACCCGAGAGGGTATCGGTGATGGCCAGGCCGGTGGCGGGACGCACGCCGAACCAGAGCCGGGTGAATGCGCCCACCGATGCCGTAAGGATGGGCAATGTGGGGTCGGTGCCGGGTTCGGCGCTGGAGGTCGGGCCGAGGGTAACCGTGTATTGCCCCGTCAGGCCACGCCAGGGCGCATCATCCGGAAGGTAGGCGGTGATGGGATCATCCAGGTCCAGGTTGAACCGAGCCGCCGGATCCGGCAGTCGGGTCTCCGCCAGGCAGGCGTGCAGGTCACAGATGCGGATTTGCCAGTAGGCCGAGGCTTTGTTGACCTGCTCGAATTTCGACTTCTCGGTGATTTGTTCGTGTTTGAACGGCTGCCGCAGGAAGTCCTGCATTTGGATGCCGCCAGGCTCACGCATCCGCACCAGTCGGATCTGATCGCCCAGCGATTTGATCAGGGCCATCAACTCCAGAAACTGATCCCGGTTTTGATAGGCCATCGCGTTGATGGTGTACGGCCCGTGTTCTCCACCGGCTTCACCCCAGATGAAGTGCGTGAGGTGTTCACCGTCGCTGTACCCGAGGCCGAAGCCGTTGTCCGTCCAGCCCATTTCGGCACGGGCGATGGACGCGGGGTTCAGGTTGGCACGGCCGTGGGCCGGATGCCGGTGCAACAGGGCATGATGCACACGCTTCCAATCGTCCAGAGTAAGCCGTTCCGGTACCCGGAAAGGGCGGTCAATTTGTAGCACCGCCGGGTCGAAGCTGAACCAATGTTCATAGGGGCCGGTGCCGAAGCCGAGGCGGTCGTAGTAGCCCTGCTCGAACATGCCTAGTGCGCTCACGGCTGCCCCTGCGGCAGCATCTCGGGCAACGCACATCGCCGTGAGTCGACCGGCCAGGGCTTGTTTGCGGGCAATACGGCTGGTGGTCACCGCCGTCACGCCGGACATCGACAGGTCTTGATTCAGGTAGCGGATGGTGCCGGGGGTGGTGCAAACCACACATTCGGGCGTATCGTTGAGGGTAGCTACCCAGGCGTTGGATTCACTCAGGAAATGATCCAGGGCCTCGGCGTGTTCGTCCTTTTTGATCCAATGGACCTCACGCCAGACGCGGTGGACCGCCTCGCGGTCGGTAGCCGGTTGGTATGGACGGAACATGATGATTGTTCATTGGTGATTTGTGATTGATGATTTTGTGCCAATAAATTACCAATCACAAATCACCAATCATCAATTACAAATAACCTGAAATGGTGCCCATGTCTTTGTCGCCGCGGCCTGAGCAGTTGAGGACGATGAGGGCATCCTCGGGGAGCATCTGCACCAGTTTGGGAAGGAAGGCCACGGCATGGGCGGTTTCGAGGGCGGGAATGATGCCTTCGGTGCGGGAGAGCAACTTTACGCCTTCAATGGCATCGTCATCGGTGGCGCTGTGGTATTGCACCCGGCCCTGGTCCTTGAGGTAGGCGTGTTCGGGGCCGACGCCGGGATAATCGAGCCCTGCTGAAATCGAATGGGCCAGTTGCACCTGTCCCTGATCATCTTGCAGAAGGTAGCTCATGGCCCCGTGCAAGATGCCTTGTTCGCCTTTGGTGAGCGTGGCGGCATGGCGACCGTCCAGGCCTTCTCCGGCGGCTTCCAGGCCAAACAGCTGGACCTCGGCATCATTCAGGAAGGGATAGAAAATGCCCATCGCGTTCGAGCCACCGCCTACGCAGGCCACCACGGCATCCGGGGTTTCCCGGCCTTCAGCAGCCAGCAGTTGTACCCGAACTTCCTCGCCAATCACCCGGTGAAAATTTCGCACCATCATCGGATAGGGATGTGGGCCTACCACCGAGCCGATGATGTAAAACGTGTTGTGTACGTTGGTCACCCAATCTCGAATGGCTTCATTCGTGGCATCCTTGAGGGTTTGGCTACCACTTGTGACGGGGCGTACTTCGGCCCCGAGCAGGCGCATGCGCAGCACATTCAGGTGTTGGCGCACCACATCTTCCGCGCCCATGTACACGATGCATTGCATCCCGAATTTGGCGCAGACCGTGGCGGTGGCTACGCCGTGTTGCCCGGCTCCGGTCTCGGCGATGATCCGCGTTTTGTCCATGCGCCGGGCCAACAGGATCTGCCCGATGGTGTTGTTGACCTTGTGCGCACCCGTGTGGCAGAGGTCTTCCCGTTTGAGGTAAATCCGGCCTCGTCCCAATTCCCCTGTCAGTCGGTTGGCAAAGGTCAGTGCGGTGGGGCGGCCCACATAGGTACGTAGCAGATCCTCATATTCGGTCTGAAACGTGGGGTCGTTTTGGGCTTTGGCGTAGGCTTCAGTGAGGGCTTCGGTAGCAGGAATCAGGACTTCCGGAATGAAAGCGCCGCCGTACGGGCCAAAGTGGCCGGTGGCGTCAGGTGCAGTATAGACGGATGAGGTCAGCGTGGCGTTCATGAAGGGTTGGGCGTAAGGGCGGCGCGGAGGGTGTTGAAGGTGTCGAAGAAGGCTCCCAGTTTGTCAAAATCTTTTTGTCCGGGGGCATCCTCCAGGCTGCTGGAGAGGTCGACCCCAAAGGGCTGTACGGTTTGGATGGCTGTTTTAATATTAGCGGTGTCCAGTCCGCCGGCAAGGAAGATGGGGAATTCGTGGGCCAGGGTTTGGGCCATCGACCAGTCAAACGTGTGCCCGGTGCCTCCATACGCGGATGCAGCATAGGTATCGAGCAGAAAGGCTTCGACGTATGGGGCATACTCGGCCATTTCGGCACGCAAGGCATCCAGGTCCGTGTCTGGCCGGACGCGAAACGCCTTGATGACCGGTACCTGCACTTGTGCGCATTCCCACGGGGTTTCTTCGCCGTGGAGTTGGGCCATTGCAAAATCGGCCTCTTCAACGGCGGCATTGATGGCCTCGGTAGAGGCATTCACAAACACGCCGACGCATTTGGCACCATAGATCCACTCAATGATTTGACCAGCCGCTTTGGGCGTGATGTACCGGGGGCTTTTTTCATACTGAATAAACCCCAGGTAATCGGCACCGGCAGCCGCGCAGTATCGGGCATCAGCCAGCGTGGTCAGGCCGCAGATTTTGAGTTTGGGTAAGATGTTCATATACGAAAATTAGAGTGCGGGAGGAACCTGCTGGGCACTGTGTAACACGGCCAGTACGTCTATTTGATCAGCCAGAATGCGATACATGATGCGGTAGGGTGGAACGACGACTTCTCGTATAGCAGGATGCTCATATTCAGGTACCATGCGTCCGGATTGTGGGAATGCTGCGATTTGCTCTGATCGCCGAGTTAAGCGGTCAATGATTCGGTCGGCATAGACCTGGGAATGTCGGGCATGATATGCATGGATGGCCAGGAGGTGGTCAATGGCCGTGTTCGTCCAATGTACCCTCATGGGCGTAATCCAAACCGGGCCCGTACTTTAGTGACGTGTTCAGTGTGTCCAGCATCGCTATCGGACAAACCGGCTTCCAATACCTGGCGTACATAAATCCATTGCATCAGATCATCCCAGGAAGCATCATCCGGTAAATCTTCAATCATCTGTCGGGCTTCCTCTTTTACCGAAGTGCTTTCCATATTGCAAAGGGTTGTCTAGGCGCGTTGTTTCAAAGTGCTTTAACGACCCTGTGGGGCTTGCGTTTCCACAAGGCGTTGGGTTTCGGTCTGGAGGTGATGGAGGGCGAGGCCAGGGTCCGACGCGCGCATAAAGGTCTCCCCGATGAGGACGGCATCGATGCCGTTTCGGCGCAAATAGGCCAGGTGTTCCGCAGATTTGAGGCCACTTTCTGAGACGCGTACCACATGGTCCGGCACCTCGGCAAAAACCCGAAGGCTGTGGTTGATGTCCACCTCAAATGTGCGCAGGTCCCGGTTGTTGACGCCCAGCACCTGTACCTGGTCCAGGTCGATCCGATCCAGTTCGGCGGCATCGTACAATTCGACGAGGCACGACAGGCCCAGGGCATCGGCGGTTTGGTGGAGGTCATAGAGTTGGGGGCCGTCCAGCACGGCGGCAATCAACAGGACGGCATCGGCCCCGTAGGCGCGGGCTTCAAACAGTTGATAGGGGTCGATGATAAAATCCTTGCGCAGGATGGGCCGGTCGGTTTCAGGGCGGGCCAGGGTGAGGTTTTCGAGTGTCCCCTGGAAGTATAAGGGCTCGGTCAGGACGGAAAGGGCGGCGGCTCCGTTTTCATGGTAGGCGCGGGCATGGGCGGCCACGTTGAACTCGGGCCGGATGATGCCCTGCGATGGTGAGGCTTTTTTGATTTCCGCAATGACGGCCAGGTGATCCTGCCGCAGGGTCTCGGCCAGTGAATATGTTGGGCGGCCAAAGAGCGGTCGATCTTCCAACGCGGATACGGGGGTTTGTGCCTTGCGTTCGGCCACCAGCCGTCGGGTGTCCTGCACGATTTGTTCGAGGATGTTCATCAATCGGCGGGGGCGGCGTGAGAGGCTTCGGCGAGGGCGTGGAGGCGGTTGTGAGCAGCACCGGAGTCGATGCTGTACCGGGCGGCGGTCAGGGCGGCATCGACGTTGTCATAATGACCGCTGGTGTACAGGGCATAGGCGGCATTGAGCAGGACGATGTCCCGTTGCGGCCCCGTCTGGCCGTCCAGGATCTGGCGGGTGATGTCCGCATTGGCTTCGGCATCGCCGCCGTTGAAGGCAGAAGCAGGGGCCATTGAGAGGCCGTGTTGTTCCGGGGTGACGGTGCGCTGCATTGGGGCCGTATCGCCCTGCCGACCGGTATAGGCTGTGGTCGGGCCGGTGAGGGTGAATTCGTCCAGGCCGTCTGCCGCATGGGCGGTTACGATGTGCCTGGCCCCGAGGCGCAGGAGGATTTCAGCCATGGTCAGGGCCACGGGCTGACTGAAGGCCCCCACGAGTTGCCGCTGGACCCCGGCAGGGTTACAGAGTGGCCCCAGGATGTTGAAGAAGGTTCGCACGCCCAATGCACGTCGCACCGGCATCACGTGCCGCAGGGCCGGATGAAAGTAGGGGGCAAAGATAAAGGCGATACCGGCTTCGCGCAGACAGTATTCTACGCCAGCCTTCCGCAGCGCTGTTTTGACACCCAGGGCTTCGAGGACATCGGCGGAGCCGGATTGGGAGGAAACCGACCGGTTGCCGTGCTTTGCGACCGTCACGCCAGCGCCTGCGCAGACCAGCGCAGCGGTGGTCGAAATGTTGAAGGTGCCGGATTGGTCGCCCCCGGTGCCGCACAGGTCGATGGCATCGGCATCATCACAGGTTACCGGCACGGCATGGGCGCGCATCACTTTTGTGAAGCCGGTAAGTTCATCCAGGGTTTCGCCCCGGCCCCGGAGGCCCATCAGGAACCCGGCAATTTCTTCGGGTTTGACGTGGCCTTCCATCATCAGCGTCATGGCCTGCTCGGCCTCAGCCTGTGAGAGCGTCCCGCCTTCGGAGAGTATTTTGAGATAGGGTTTCATGTTTGGAGTGTTGCGTCCGCCGGTAGCCGGCGGTGCGTGTTGCGTGATCTCCAATCCGCATGTCATGCCCGGCTGGAAGCCTTTTGTCTGCCCAACCCGCGTATGCGGTTGAACGATATAAGCCGAAATCACGCAACACGCAACATGTTACAGGCAGATCGAAACAGAATGGCACAACGCTTTCCCTCACGTCACCTGTCCCAGCGCATCCACCGAAAGTGTCTCCACCACTTCATCCCCGTCGATGAGGTACAGCCGATCCCGCATCCCGGCCACTACGCAGGCGTGGTTGGGCACCACCCGGACGCGGTCCCCGACGTCCAGCGTTGCGCCGCCGGAAACATGGACCCAGCCGTGTTCTTCGGAGAGGCCGTCGAGGTGGGCATGGGGCAAGGCGCGCATGGTGCGGGCGCTGTAGAGCACAGTGCCGAAGCCGGGGGTATTGTAGCCGGTATCCGAAGTGAAGACTTTTTTGCCGGCATCCAGAAAGACCCGCTCCCGGCCTTTATAGTCGCGATGTTTGCTGATGACCGTAGTGTAGATCGTCAGGGCGCAGTCGTCCAGCGGGGCAGCCTGAAGGCCTACCTGAATCCCGTCGTTAAAGACGTAGTTGCCGGGTCGGATTTCCGTGATACAGAAGCCGTCTTGTTTGGCGTTTTCAAAGTATCGCATGGACGGCGTCGAGCCGATGCTGAGTTCGAAGGTGGCCGGATCGATGCCGGGGACGTTTGCTGCGGCCAGTCGGGCGGCGAATTCCAGTATGCGGTCCCGTTCTTCCAGGCTGGTGCGTTGTAGCGCTGCAGTAGGTGTTTCCGAGGCATCCTGGGGGCCGTGGTAGGATTGCCCGGCGTGGGTGAGGAGGCCCACCAGGTTCAGACCCGGCAGATCGGCGACGAAGCGCATGAAGTCGATGGCATCGGGATCATCCCAGCGGATGCCGCAGCGGCCGTAGCCGCCGTCTACTTCGACGAGTACATCAGCGGTGCGGTCGTGTTGGGCATAAAAATCAGAGGCGGCCTGTGCCCCGGTGGGGGTATCCACGCAAAAGGAGATACGGGCCTGGTCCATGAGCTTCAGGAGCCGGGCGTGCTTTTCATCGCCGACCACGCAGTAGGCCAGTCGCACATCATCAAAACCAGCCTGGACGAATACCTCGGCTTCTCCGGGTTTGGCGACGGTCAGGCCTTGCGCCCCGGCATCGACTTGCATCCGGGCCAGGGCGATGGACTTATGGGTTTTGGTGTGGGGCCGGAGCCGAACGCCTTGCACATCCGCTTTTTGTTGCATTCGGGCAACGTTCCGCTGCAAGCGGGGTTGGTCGATAAGGATACACGGCGTAGGGAGGGCTTCAATCAGCATCGGGCAAGGCATTTTAGGTGAAGCCGTAAACTACCCTGCCGGTCGGTCCTGTGCAAGCAAGTTTAACTTTCGCTGTATCTTAACGCAGAGATCCTTATCTTGCAAAGCTATTTATTTCCCTGCTCTCGGCCGCGAAAGTCGAGGGCTTCATTTTTTGAATCCGAAGGGGTATTTCGTATGCCAACGAACACCTATGAACTCACTTACATCCTGGACGGGGTGTTGAGTGAGGAAGAGCAAAAAGACCTCGTGGGGCGGATCGGCAAGTACATCTCCGAGAATGGGGGTACGGTGCTGGACCAGGATGAGTGGGGCGCCCGTCGGCTTGCTTATCCCATCCGCAAGCGCAACACCGGTTACTACGTCAACCTTTACTACACTGCTGCCGGCGATCTGCCGGCCCGTCTGGAGCGTGCCATGCGCATCAACGAAGGCGTATTGCGGTTCCTGACGCTGCGCCTGGATGCCAAGATGCTCCGGCACTACCAGAAGCGGAAGGAAGAAGGCATCACCGGCCTGACCGAACCCGTCGAGACCGAAGATAAAGGCAAAAAGCGCAGACACTAATTGCCCCGTTTTATAGACGCCTAACCCAAGAGGTATAGATTATGGCTTCCAGCCGCTCCAGAGGTCGTTCCAGCCGCGACGCCAAGCGTCCGCTCGTTCGCAACGTTACACCGGCCAGCCAAACCCGCAGCCGGACCCAGTGCGCCTTCGTGGCTGCCGGTATTGAGTACATCGATTACAAAGACATCACCACGCTCAAACGGTACATCAACGAGCAAGGAAAAGTGCTGCCCCGCCGCATCACCGGCACATCAGCCAAATACCAGCGCCAACTGGACCGCGCCATCAAACGCGCCCGCCAGTTGGCCCTCATCCCGTTCGTGGCCGACAACTTGCGGTAAGCCCCACGGCTTAACACGTTCTGTGAATCAGTTAAAAAATTATCACATTAGCTACCATGAAAGTTATCCTGACCCAGCAAGTGGAGAAGCTTGGCAACGCAGGGGATGTGGTCTCGGTTAAAAACGGATTTGGGCGTAACTTCCTGATTCCGCGTGGCCTGGCTCGTCTGGCTACCCCCGGCAACATCAAGGCCCACGAAGAGCACATGCGGCAAGCCTCCCACAAGCTCAGCAAAATCAAAGACGATGCCGAACAACTGGCCCAAACCCTGGCCGGTATGGACATCGTCATCTCGGCCAAGGTGGGTGCGGAGAACCGAATTTTCGGTACCGTCACCACGCAACAAATTGCCGATGTACTGGCCTCCCGTGGCCTTGACATCGACCGGCGCAAAATCGAACTCCACGAAGACATCCGGTCGCTCGGCGTCTACCCTGCAACGGTGCACGTACACCCGGAAGTACCCGCCTCGATCAAGGTTCAGGTGGTGCCCGAGGCCGCCGAGTAAGGCCGTTGCAACCTTTTCAAAAGGGCAGTCGTTTTACGCAAGCGACTGCCCTTTTTGATATGTATGCGGGCCGGGTTGCGCGTATTAGATCAGGTAGGGTTCTGTAACGTGGGGTTGTGCTAAACCTTCACAGTGTTGCTGCGGCCAGGGCGCTATGCCAGGACCAGGGGTTGTATAATTGTCAATGGTCAATGGTCGATTGCCAATTGTCAATGATAAGAAAAATTGACAATTGACAATTGACCATCGACAATCGACCATTTTTTATGGTTCATCTTAACGAGCTGTTACCTTATCGTCTACTCAGTGCCCTGTTTGGCCTGCTGCTGTCCGTTACTTCCGTGGCGGCCCAGCAGACCGTGGACTTGGCCGATCTGGACGATCTGAACCCAGTGGCTTCCCAAACCGATCAGGTGACCTGGACGATCTGGGCCGAGCCCAACACCGTACGGGCAGGCGGCACCTTCTCGATGCGGTTTGTGGCCGAGATTGCTCCCGACTGGAAACTCTACACGCCGGATTCCCCGGCGGGCAAGCCGGTCCGTGTGCAATTCGAGAACCTGCCCGCCGGATGGACTGCCGCCGAGACCCTTCAGCAATCCGCCCACCTTGAAGGGTTCGACCCCAATTTTGAAGCAACCGTTCGCTACTTCGAGACGGAAGGCGAAGTCTGGGCCGATGTAGATGTCCCTGCAGATGCTCAGGTAGGAAGTATACCCGTGAAGGGGCTCTTGACCTACATGTTTTGCAGCGACCGCGTATGCATCCCCGATCAAAAAGAATTCGATGTTTCGGTTGAGGTCGAAGCCGCGCCGGTAGCCGCAACTATTCCGGCTACGCCGCCACCTGGAGCCGTAGATCCTCCCACGGAAACCACGCCGCCACCTACGGAAATCCAAACGGATGAACCGGCGGGAGTCGCACCCGTCATCCGCGCACCGACCAGCGGTTTGGACCGGGCGCGTTCGGGGGGGATCTGGTCATTTTTGTTGATCGCCATGGGGGCCGGACTGGCCGTGTTGCTCACGCCGTGCGTCTTTCCCATGATTCCGCTGACGATTTCCTTCTTTACCCATAATAGTGATAACCGGCCCCAGGCCATTCGGATGGCGCTGATCTACGGGGTCGCCATTGTCGGGACCTTCACCGGCCTCGGCATTTTGATGGCGGTACTGGTAGGTGCGGCCGGGGCACAAACGTTGGCCGCGAACCCGTGGGTCAATCTGTTTATCACGATTGTACTGGTGGTGTTTGCCGTATCCTTGCTGGGGTTGTTTGAATTAAGGTTGCCGCACCGGTTTGTGAATTTTTTCAACCGCCAGGGCAATGAACAAGGAGGAATTTTAGGCGTGTTGTTCATGGGTTTCACCCTGACGCTCGTCTCCTTCTCCTGTACCGCACCGTTTGTTGGTGGTTTGCTGGCGGCCACAGCGCAGAACGAATGGACCTGGCCGGTGCTGGGCATGTTGGTGTTCAGCACCACCTTTGCATTGCCGTTTGTGTTTTTTGCCATGTTCCCAAATTGGCTGGGCAGTCTGCCCAAATCAGGGTCCTGGATGAATGCCGTGAAGGTCACCTTCGGGTTCATTGAATTGGCTGCGGCGTTCAAGTTTTTGTCCAATGTGGATCTCGTTTGGGAATGGGGATTGATTTCCCGGCCCCTGGTGATTGCGTGCTGGGTGGTGATTTTCGCGCTGACGGGCTGGTACCTGCTCGGCAAGTTGCAACTGGCCCATGCCGAGATGTCGGGTGCGGTGGGGGTACCACGTTTGATGTTTGCCATCGGCTTTTTGGGGTTGTCGCTGTACCTCTTGCCCGGTCTGCTGGGGGCTCCGCTGAACGCCCTCGATGCGTGGCTTCCGCCTCGGCAAGCCACGGACATCAGCCTGCTGGCGACGATCCAGACGACTGCGGAAGGGGATACTGTACGGGGAGAACTCGGGTGGCATAGTACCCATGAACTTCCGGCACAGGAAGCCATGGATGCCGCTTTTGCCCAGGCCCGTGCCGACAACAAGCCGGTCTTCATCGACTTCACCGGTTACACCTGTACCAACTGCCGGCAAATGGAAGCCACCGTCTTCATTCGCACGGCGGTCAGCAATCGGTTACAGGACCGGTTTGTGCTGCTGCAACTCTACACGGATGATGGCGTCGACGGCCGTGTGCTCCAGAAATATCAACTCCAACTTACCGGCACTGTGGCCCTGCCCACTTATGCCATCGTCACCCCAGATGGGGTGCTGATCGACCAGTGGGAAGGCATGGCCTCGGTCGATGAATTTACCGTATTTCTGGATCAGGGAGTCGCGGCCTTCGAGCAGGGAAGCCTGGCCGACTTGTAGGCGTGCCGTTCGAATTTCCTACGAATAGGTCCGCTCGCGTGAACGAGTTTGTGTACTCCGTCGTAGATTTCAATTCTATACGTGTATTTCCATCGTGCGTAAACGCAAAGTAGACAACGCTTTAGGAGACTAAGACCATGCCAATGCTGCAAGCACCCCGGAAGATTTCGAAGCGGCAAGAGCTTCGCCAGGATGCGGTAGTGACCCTGTCGACGCGGGCCGTCGATTTCTACGAGAACAACCAGAAACTTTTGGTCTGGATTGGTGTCGGGATTGTTGCCCTGGTCGCGTTGGGCTTTGCATACAACTATTACCAGGGCCAACAAGCCGTCAAAGCGGCCGAGTTGTTGGGTGGCATCGTGGGGGTCTATGAATCCGGCGATTTCCGCACCGCACTCGATGGCACTGAAGACAAGCCCGGCCTGCTGCACGTGGCCGATAACTACGGCAGTACCCCCGATGGCAACCTTGCCCACTTCTACACTGCCGATGCCCTGTACAACCTGGGTGAAAAAGACCAGGCCCTTTCCTACTTCCAGGATTACGATAAAGGTCGTGATTTCCTCGGGGCCAGCGCCCTGGCCGGTGAAGCCGCCATCTACGAAGACCAGGAGAACTACAATGACGCTGGCGATAAGTACGCCGAAGCCGCCGCCGTCTACGCCAACCAACTCACCTCGCCCCGGTACTTGCTTGATGCCGCCCGCAACTACGAAAAGGCCGGTGATTACCGGAATGCGCGCCGCATGTATGAATCTATCCGGGATGACTATCCGGATTCTTCCATTGCCGGTGGCCTGGACGTCTACCTTGCCCGCATCGACGCGCTGGAACAGTAAGACTTTGGAATTTGTCGTTGTTGATTGGTGATTTAATAAATCAAAAATTACCAATCAACAATAATCAATCACCAATCTTATTGCATTTTCCATTGTCATTCGCGTTAATGAGGTGGCGCTGTGCCTTTCTGTTTTGCCCCCCTCTTAACCGCTGTGATCCATGTCCGCTGTTGCTCCTCAACCGGAATCTAACGCTCCGTCTTCCATTGCCTTTACCCTGAGCCATCGTACCCTGTACGGCATCATCGGCGTGTTGGGGTTTATTCTTGTGCTGGGGGGCGGATGCTTCCTGCGGGACGTGGGCAAGGATACCGTCGAGGTAGATCAGTTTTTGCCCAGCGGAGAAGTACAACCCGGTACCAACTTTACCGTCACGTTTACCAAAGACCTAGTGCCGGATTCACTGGTTAATCAGCGTACGTCCGAGGGGCCTGTGGTCTTTGAACCACCATTGCCGGGGCAGTTTCAGTGGATCGCGCCAAACCGGGTGCGGTTCTACCCGAATGTGGTGTTGGCCCCATCCTCATCCTACACGGCCACCGTTCAGGATAACGCTGCCCGAAAGGCTGGATATGCCCTGAATGGCGAAACGGCGTTTACCTTCAATACGCCGCGCATTCGGGTGACAAGCGCGGCCCTCAACTTCGAGTTTGTCACGGACCGAAACACCGAGGCCAATGTGGTCTCTTCGGTAGCGTTTAACTACCCTGTTGCACCGGAAGTAGCAGCCCGGCACATCGCGTTGCGGTACAAGGACGGCGCTTCCATTCCCTATGAAATCCAGACCACAGCCCCGGCTCCGGTCATTGACCTGACGGCCACCGGCGTGGCCCGCGGGGCCGATGAACGGGAAATCGAACTGAGCGTCGAACCCGGCCTGCAACCCCTGGCTGGTAACCTCGGCACGGAACGCCGATTTACCCAACCCATTTTCCTGCCGGGGCAAGAAGACCTCAAGGTGTATACCGTCAAAGCTGTCCGGGAATCGCCGGAAAGTGGGGTCATTCGGATGAACTTTAACATCCCCATTCACCTGCAGGATGCCCGATCCTCCATCATCATTGAGCCGGTCACGGATTTCCGGGTGACGTCCTCGCATCAAACGCTTACGCTGCGCGGAGATTTCAAGGCCGATCAGTCCTACAAGGTCACCCTCAAAAAAGGACTCCGGGCCATCGACGGCACCCAACTGGATCAGCGGTACGCCACCACGGTGACATTCCTCAAGGAAGACATTCCCCCGCAAATCGATTTCGTGGGAGACGGCTTCTACCTCACCCGGAGTGGCAACCTGAACCTGGGCCTTTCAACAATCAACGTGGACGAAGTACTGGTTGAGGTCGAAAAAGTATTTGCCAACAACCTCGTCCCCTTGCTCAACGCCACCACGCTGGTCCCCAACGAAAACTACTACGATAATGAAAGTGACCAGTACTACTACTACAATGAATACCTGAACCTGCCTGCGCTGGGCCAATCCGTACATCAGTTTGATCTGGGTGTTGAAAGTGTCTCCAATGATGAGATCGTCACCCCGCTGAGTGTGGCCGATTACCTTCAGGGCGAACGCCTCGGCCTGTACCGCGTGGTGGCTCGGGAAAAAGAGCGGCGCTGGCACAATGCCTCCCGGTGGATTGTAGCCACGGACATGGGTATGTTCGCCAAACAGGCCGGCAACGACCTATGGGTGTGGGTGCACTCCTTGTCCAGCCTGGCGCCGGTCGCGGGGGCCGAGTTGCAGGTGCTGAGTCAGAACAACCAGACCTTGATGACCGGCACCACCGACGCCGACGGCCTGGCGGTGTTTCGGGCCATTGACGAGCAGAACGAAGGGTTCCGGCCCTATGTGGTCACGGCAACACGGGGCGAAGACCTGTCTTTCCTCGAACTGACCCGGCGGCGCATCCCAACCTCCGATTTTGATGTAGGCGGCTCCGCTTATCTGAAGCAAGGCTTCGATGCATTCCTCTACGACGAGCGCGGTATCTACCGCCCCGGCGAAACCGTACACCTGGCCGCCATCGTACGGGCGGAGAACACGACCGTCCCGCCGTCCTTCCCCCTGAAGCTCCGCGTGACCGGTCCGGACGGGCGCATCCTGAATGAACAACGCACCACCCTCACCGATCAGGGAGCCGCTACCTTTGATGTAGATGTCCCCACGGAAGCCCGCACGGGCCGATACACGGCCAGCCTGCTCATCGGTGATGCCGAAGAGATCGGGCGGGGCCGGTTTAGCGTGGAGGAATTCATCCCGGACCGCATGAAGGTGAGTCTGAACACCGCCGAAGATGAATACCACGCCGGGGAAACCATCCAAATCGATGTGGAAGGCATGACGCTCTTTGGTCCGCCTGCGGCTGGCCGACGGGTGGACACCAACGTGGAAGTCGAAGCCTTTCCCTTCACGCCGGAGAACTGGAAAAACTTCTCCTTTACAGATCACACTAAGACCTTCAGCAAACAGCGCTACGACCTTGAACCAGCCACCCTGGACGATCAAGGGCGGCACCGGTACAGCTATACCATTCCTAAGGGCGCACGTCCGCCCTCGGCATTGCGTGGGGTGATTTCCTCGACCGTACTCGAACCGGGTGGGCGTGGCGTGACGGCCTACCGGGGTATCCTGATTCATCCGAATGATACCTACGTGGGCCTACGCAAAGACGAAGGCTACGCCGAGCCGGGCCGCCCCGTCGATATCGAATACGTGGTGGTGGACCCCAACGGACAGGTGCAGGCCAATCACCGGCTTGATGTAACGTTGCATCACATTTACTGGCATACCATCCTGAAGGAAGTCAACGGTCGATACCGGTATACCTCGGAGCGGATTGAAGATGAAGTGGCCCGGCAGCGGGTTACCTCGCAGAACGAAGCCACGACGTTTCAGGTAATACCCGAGGAATACGGGTCTTATCGCGTACAGGTTCGGGATGAGCAAACCGGTGCTTCGGCCTCGCTGTCGTTTTATGCAAGTGGGTGGGGCTATGCCCCGTGGGCGATGGACACACCAGGCCGGGTTGACCTGGACCTTGACCAGGAAATCTACGCCCCCGGCGAGCAAGCCAAGGTTCAAATCCGTGCACCCTTTGGCGGAAAGGTGCTGCTGACGGTGGAACGGGATCAGGTGTTGCACCATCAACTCGTGACGATGGAGTCGAACACGGCCACCGTGGATCTGCCCATCACCGAGGCCTATCAACCCAATGCCTATGTCTCCGCGTTGCTGGTGCGGTCTACGGATGGGTTGGAGCGCAATATGCCCGCTCGTGCCTTTGGGGCCGTGCCGTTGATGGTAGATAACACCCCGCGTCAACTGGCGGTGTCCTTCAATGCGCCGGATGAAGTCCGCCCCCAAGGGCCCTTGACCGTCGATTTTCAGGTGGAGGGCAACCGGCAGGACCGGCCTTACGTGACGGTGGCTGCTGTAGACGAAGGCATCCTCCAACTCAATGATTTTCAATCGCCGGATCCGTTTGCCCATTTCTATGGCAAGAAGCAACTATCGGTCGATACCTACGACATGCACGGGGCACTCCTGCCGGAAGTCATGCCCACGCTGCTCTCGACGGGGGGCGACGTTGAGACCAGCCGGAAACGCCAACTTTCTCCGCAAACAGCGCGACGGGTGAAACCGGTGGCGTTCTGGTCCGGTTTGGTGCAAACCGATGGTCGTGGACGTGGTCAGGTCACCTTCGACGTGCCCGAATTTAACGGCACACTTCGCCTGATGGCTGTGGCCTTTGATGGCGACCGGTTCGGGATGGGCGAAGAAGATGTGCTGGTGCGCGATCCCGTGGTCCTGACGCCCACCTTTCCCCGATTTATGACTACACAGGACCGGATGCGGGTGCCGGTGAGTGTGTTCAACGGCACGGGCCGGGATGCCACCTTTGAAGTGGCGCTGGCAGAAGATGGGCCGGTTGAGATCGTGGGGGATGCGACGCAGCAGGTACAGGTTGCCCGAGATCGGGAGGAAGTGGTCTATTTTGAGGTGCAGTCGGGCAAGACGCTCGGCGAGGTGGATTTTCGGATAACGGCCAATGGGGGTGGGGCACAGACCGGCGCGTCCACCGAGGTGCCCATCCGGCCTCCGGCTCCGTTTGCCACGTTGTCCGGCAGCGGGTCCGTACAGGACGGCGACGCAGGTGCCCTGACGTTACCTGCGCAATTTGTACCCGGCACAGCCGCGTTTGAACTGGTGGTTTCCTCGTTCCCGGCGGTGCAGTTTTCGGGCAGTTTGCAGCACCTGTTGCAGTATCCTCACGGCTGTGTGGAGCAGACCACCTCAAAGGTATTTCCCTTGCTGGCGTTTGGGCCGGTTGCACAGGTCGTTGAGCCAGACTTGTTTGCCCAGAACAGCGCCGATTATTACATCACTGAGGGCATCGCCAAGCTGGAACGGATGCAGCAGCCGTCCGGGGCCTTCTCCTACTGGCCGGGTGGTGGGCGCACCAACAACTGGGGTTCGATCTATGCCGCGCATTTTCTGGTCGAAGCCCGAAAGACCGGATACCAGGTGGCGGACCGGGTCTACAACCGGTTGTTGGGGGCCTTACGTACCTTTACCCGTGCGCATCGCGGAGATGATACGTACGATTACCAGTCGGTGGTGTATGCGGCCTATGTATTGGCCTTGGCGGGTGATCCGGACCGCAGTACGATGAACTACATCAAAAACAACAAACTGGACCGGTTGAGCGTGTATTCACAGTACCAGTTGGCCGGGTCCTATGCCCAGGCTGGAGATCGGCGGACCGCGCTGTCGTTGTTGCCACAGACGGTTCAGCCCTCGGTGACCCGGGAAACGGGGGGGCATTTCAACTCGCCGTTGCGGGCACAGGCCATCATGCTGGATGTACTGAGCGAGGTGGATGCCACCCACGGCAACGTACCGATTCTGGTACAAAATCTGACGGAAGCCCTCTCCCGAAACCGGCGCTTTTCGACCACGCAGGAAAACGCCTTTGCATTCCTGGCGTTGGGCAAGGTGTTGCGCCAGCAAGGACCAGGCGATTACACCGGTACGTTGCTGGTGAATGGTCAGGCGATGGGCCAGTTTGATGAGGGACACCATCGGTTTACCGGTACGGATTGGGCCGGTAAGCGGGTGGAACTGAACATTCAGGGGTCTGGTACGGCCTACTACTACTGGCGGGCCGATGGCATTTTATCCGGCCAGGCCACGCCGGAATTCGACCGGGATCTGGTGGTTCGGCGGCGGTATCTGCGGGAGAATGGGAGTCCGTACACGGATTACAGCCAGTTCAAGCAGGGCGACCTTGTCATCGCTGAAATCACGCTGGATGCGCCCACCACCAACCTGAAAAACGTAGCCGTGGTGGACCTGTTGCCGGCGGGCCTGGAAATCGAAAACCCGCGGCTTGAATCGCGTCAGGGAGTCACGTGGATGAAAAACAGCTACAGCCCGGAATACCTCGACATTCGGGACGACCGTATGATCATCTACGGCCATGTAAACCAGGGCAAAACCCAAAAATTCTACTACGGCCTGCGTGCAGTAACAGCCGGGACCTTCGTACTGCCACCCATCCGTGGTGAGGCCATGTACGATCCCCGCAAAGCCTCGGTGGCCTCCAGCGGACAGCTTACGGTGCAGGGGTTGTAGTGTTGGTTGTACGCCTGCTGCGCAGGCTTGTGGTTTACTGCGTTAGTCGCTAACGCTCGTTAGTGTCCCAATCGGGGAATGGGAGAAAACCCCTCGCCTTTAGGCGAAGACTTTAGTTTGAGCCGGGCCAGGGCTATCTTCGATGCATGCAACACTATCGAAAGACCTCGCACTCGGTCTACGACTTGAAGGTACATGTGGTATGGAGTACCAAATACCGCAAAGCCGTCCTGGTCGGTGAAGTCGCCCAGCGCAGCCGCGGACTGATCCGAGAGATTTGCAAGGCCCACGAGGTTGACATTCTCTCGGGCCACGTGGGGCGCGATCACATACACTTGTTTGTCTCGCTGCCGCCTTACCTGAGCGTGAGCAAGTTCATGCAGATGGTCAAGGGTAAGACGTCTCGGAAGCTGTTGAGCGAATTTCGTCATTTGTCGCAGCAGTTTTGGGGCCGTCATCTGTGGGGGCGCGGGTATTTCGCAGCGTCGTCGGGCAACGTGACCGATGAAGTAATTATGGAATACATACGGACTCAGGATATAGAGCGAGACGGCGACAATTTTGAAGTTGCGAAATAGCGGGTGGATTCAGTGGGCTTTCAGCCTACCCACAGGAATCTACCGGCTTTAGCCGGTAGTCGTTCAATTGTACGTCCGCTGTGCGGGCTGGTTGTTAAGGGTTCTTTGCTTGCAACTAACAACCAGCGAGCGGCCTGAATGATATTTCCGCGATGCGGTCCAAACACTCCATGCCGCGAGCGTACAACTAACAACAGCGAGCGACCGCGACGTTAATCCGCAATGCGGCCAGGAACTATGGCCGCGAGCGTCCTCCCACTATTCCTCCACAAACAACAACCAGGCATCTCTGGGGAGGGAGGTGGATAAGGATTCGGCTTCTTCCTCAGAGGGATATCGGCCCAACGTGACCCGGTACAGGGTGCGTGCGCCCTTTTGGAATAGGAGGACCTGTCCGGTGTGACCTTCATCAGTATAGTTCCTCAGGATGCCTCTGGCCTTGGTTTGCCCGCCAAAGACCCCTACGACCCAAGTGAAATAGCCCGTGCTGGCAGAGGGCTGTGTTGTTTGCGGTGCCGGGGTGTCGGGCAGGGGGGCAGGGGGCGGCGGCGATGTCTGTCTGGGCGTTGGGGTTGTCTGAGCAGAGGCTGTGCCCGGGACGGCCAGGATCCAGTTGTCGGTGCGGAGAGACTGACGAACGGCCTGAGCGGCTTCCTCGGAAGCATATCGACCCAACACGACACGATAGAGCGGGCGACCGTTTTTGATGGTTTCCAACACCTGACCTTCATAGCCGCGTTGCACATAGGTTCGTAGTTCGGCTTCGGCACGTTCTCGACTGCTCAGGGCAGCAATGACCAGGGTGTAGTAGTCATCTTGTGGTTGAGTTGTGGCTGGGGGATCGGGTTGGGGTTTGGGAGCCGGTACCGTAGGAGGGTCCACGGGCGTGGGGTCTGGCACGGGTTCAAAAATCGGGGAATCCGTTGTCGGGGAAGGGATGGGGGTCGTTTCTTCCTGTTCGCCTGAGGGGGCCGGGTCTACGGGGAAGTTGACGGTTACCGGTTCCGGTGTGGGTAGGGGAGGGGCTGGCGGAGCGGTTTCCTCTGGGGCCTCAGGTTCTTCGGCAGGAGGGTCTACAGGTGGGGCTGTCGCATCGACATCGGTCGAGGCATCCGTAACCGGTTCCGGCGTGGGAGTGTCTGCAATGGGTTCGGGATCCGGTGTTACAGGATCGGTTATGGGAGGTGTTGTTTCAACGTCGGTGGGGGCATCGAAGGTGGTAAACAGGAGCCAGGTGCCGCTGGGCAGGTTGGTCCGTACGATGGCGGCTTCTTCCCGGTTGCGATACCGGCCAAGGGTGACGCGGTACTGTTGTTGGCCACGTTCACGGACTGGCACAATTTGGCCTTCATATCCCTGGTTGATGTAGGTGGCGAGGGCAGAATCTGCCTGGGATACATCGGAGAATGCGGCCACAACCCAGGTATACCCTGCTGCCAGAGGCGGTGGGCTCGGCAAGTCGACATCATTAAAGACCACATCATCTGAGGGGATGGGCTCCGGGGTATCAGAGGGCGGGTTCGTAGTGGTCAGAGGCGGACGACGGGGGGCCGAGCTACCGCCGAGGCCGCGAAACCGAAACCCGAAGGATAGTGCGCCGGTCAGGTCGAAATCGGAGCCGCCGATGTGGTTGTCGAGGGCACGGTCCGGGAAGGTAAAGTTGATAGAGACTTCGTTGTATACCTGCACCCAGGAGGCCAATCGAATGGCAATCCCGACCCCGCCAACGGGGCCGTAAGCATCTTTGGCTCCCCCCAGGGTGGCATGCCCCCCTATCAGAAAGTAGGGATCAAACCAGCCGTGCGTCAGGGTATAGCGCGCCATCAGGCGGAGGGTTTGCAAGGTCGGCTCGTCCTGGATACGGGGATAGCGGGCCTTGAAGTAGTCAGCCACGAGGGCAAAGTGGGGGCCGGCTTGCCAGGACAATTCTGCCCCATAGCCGGGACGGTTACTCCGGCGAATGTTGGCGGCTTCGTCATCTCCTCCGTAAAAACCTAGGCCGGCACGGGGGCCAATGTAAAGACCGGATAGGCTTAGATAGGTGGGGGGTGTAGCGCGAAGGCCGGTAGGGGTGCGGGTTTGTGCCTCTGCCGCTGTACCAAAACCTGCGAGCATAAGTAGGAAAAGTACATACATACAACGCCCTGCCAGGCGTCGCATAGCCGGTGTATTCATACGTCCTCGGGTCATCGGCACCGGGTAGATCCCCTGCCGGAATACCCCCTATAGGGTTCCGTCAGGTTTCGGTTTCCTCGCGTGCGCCTCCGGTGATTAACTGTGCTTGACCCGGCAAATATACGGTGCCTGCTACACGAAATACAAAACGTGGCCCGTTCCCGGCCCGGATTAGCTTGGTTATCTACGCCTTTTTGCCCATTTTATTTGATCCAGGTCGTGCGTGATCCCTGTGGGAGCGCACACCAATGGGGTACGTTAATTCGCGCACTATGCTGATCTGGCTTATTCATATCGTACTGGCCCTAGCGTGGCTCTGGGCGGCCCTGGCCCTGCGCTTTTTCTCGCCCTGGCCGGGGTGGTTGCGTGGGCTGGCATTGTTGGTTTGGATCGGGGGAACAGCCGTGCTGTTTCGGGTGGTGCCCGAACCCTGGCTGGGCATCGCCTTTGCCGTACCTTTTGTGGCGGCGCTGTGGACGCGGTATAACCCGGCCTTCGACCGGGCATGGGCGGCTGATCAGGCCCATTGGCCGACGGCCCACTTTGCCAATGAACACGCAACCCTGCACAACGTGCGTCATGCAACTTACCGGACCACCACCGATTACGATGTGTGCTGGGAAACCCGCACCTACGACCTCAGCCGTATCGAAAGAATGGATTTTATCATTGAGCCGTTTACGCCGTGGCGGGGGCTGGCCCACACGTTTATGTCGTTTGGGTTTGAAGACGGGGAATATGTGGCAGTTTCCGTGGAAGTGCGCCGGGAACAAGGTGAAATTTTTGGCCCCATCAAGGGGTTATTCAAACAGTTCGAGGTTATGTACGTCATTGGGGACGAGCGCGACCTCATCGGCCTCCGGGCGAATGTGCGGCAAGACCCTGTGTACATTTATCCAGTCAAGGCGACGCCTTTGCAGGTCCGTGCGATGTTTGTTGCCATGCTGAGCCGCGCCAACCGCCTGGCCGAACATCCCGAATTTTATCATACCGTTACCAATACCTGTGCCACGAATATCGTCCGGCATATCGTGGAGCTTTCGGGAGCGCACATGCCGTTTGATTTTCGGGTGCTGTTCCCCGGGTATGCCGATGCGCTGGCCTTCGAGCTAGGCCTGATCGATACCGATCTATCGCTGGATGAGGCCCGAAAACGGTTTTTAATCAACACCCGAAGCGCCTTTGGCCCCATCGACGGCCCCGCCTGGTCCCGCCAGATTCGTACCTTTCCGGCAGAAGCCTGAAGGCGGGTTGCCCGGTACCCTGACGCCGTGCTCCGCACGTTTTGCTACCGTTCGAGCCTACTTTTGAAAGTGAATTTACAAAGCCTTCAAATTTTGCTATAATAGGCCGTTGCGCCTCTTAGAGCATACGCAATTCATGATCCCTATGGACTTGCAACATCCTTTTTCCGTCTGTACGTCTGTGCTGGCCTTGATGTCTGTGGCGGCAGGCCCCGCCGTACAAAGAAACCCGCATCATCATCCAGCACGAGGGATGGGAGTTGATCGGCAATCTGGAAACCTGTCAGGCCATCGTGGCAGGCTTTTGAGCAAAATAGGCAGGTGGTGGGCTTGAGGGATTCAAGTGGTGATGAAGATCGGCTAAGGGCATTGCCGTTTTCATGCAAAGCCGGTACATTTCGAAGCTACCGGGCGTTTTGTAACCACCTAAACCACCTCGCACGCGAACCGAAGCCTTATGAGTGTACAACACCTTCGCTGTACCGCCGTGGCCGTCCTGCTTATGTTGACCACTGCGGCGTGCAGCAGCACGAGTCCCGTCACCACAGCCCCCTCTGCAGAACCTGAACCTACTTCAACCGCCGAGGCTTCCCCTGCCGCACCCGCCGAAAATACGACTGAGCTGGAACAACTCTACTGGGCACGGCAGGACAGCGCCAAGACCTTATACACCAAAGCCGATGTCGATTTTATGACCGGCATGATCGGGCACCATGCGCAGGCTCTGGTGATGTCCGCCCTGGCCCCCACCAACGGTGCCAGTCCCCAGTTGCAAACCCTGGCATCCCGGATCATCAATGCGCAAAATGACGAAATAGCCACCATGCAACAGTGGCTCCGCGACCGTGGGCAGACGGTGCCCGAAGTGCACATTGAGGGCAACCATCTCATGATGCACGGGGTCGAAGATCATAATATGCACATGGGGATGCCTGGAATGCTTTCGGAAGCACAAATGCAAGAACTCATTGCTGCCCGAGGTGCCACCTTTGACCGGCTCTTTTTGAAGTATATGATCCAGCACCATAGCGGGGCGATTGTAATGGTTAAAGACCTGTTCGCCACCGATGGGGCTGGGCAGGACGAGGCCGCTTTTAAACTTGCGTCTGATATTAACGTAGACCAGATCACCGAGATTGCCCGAATGGAACGCATGCTCAGCATGTTGCCAGCCGAAAGTCCGGATCCTTGAATCCCCAGATGCTCACCATGTCCGGTTCTCTATTCCCCTCAACACAAAATGTTATGATGAACGGTAATGTACATCGTCCCAACGCGTGGGCGACCCTCAATAACCTCTGGATGCTCTTGCTCATGGTAGGCGTGCTGGGCCTCTCCGCGTGTGCTCCTAAACCTATCACGCAATCTGAACCGTCCATGCCGCCCGCACCTGAAACCAAAGAAGCACCGGCTGAAATGGAAGCACCGACGGAAATGGAAGCGCCATCCGACATGAAGACGCACGCCACAGAGGTTTTGCGTCCAGATCCTCGCGTAGGGCTCAAGCCCGGTCTGTTCGATGCCGGAGAAGCCCTGTGGAACATGCGTATGGTCTCGACGTCCCCGCCGCCGGAAAACTTCGTCGGGGTGACCAACTCCGACCTCGCCTTCAAGGACAACTATGCCATCCAGGGCAATTACAACGGGATTCTCGTTTGGGACATCACCGATCCTGCCAATCCCGCACTCGTAAAGGATTATCTCTGTCCGGCTTCCCAAAGCGATGTGTCGGTTTACGAAAACCTGCTCTTTGTATCAGGTGAAGGCCTCGGCGGACGGCTTGATTGCGGTACGGATGGGGTCCAGTCAGTGGCCAGCCCGGATCGTCTGCGTGGCATTCGGATCTTCGACATCACTGATATTCGGAATCCTGAATACATTGCCAACGTACAGACCTGCCGTGGCTCGCACACCCACTCGGTGCTGAAAGACCCCGATGATGACGAGAATGTATACATCTACGTCTCCGGCTCTGCCCCGGTCCGGCCTGCGGAAGAACTGCCCGGTTGCTCAGGTGCCGCACCGGATGAGGACCCGAATACGGCCCTGTTCCGCATTGAAGTCATCAAGGTCCCGCTTGCCCATCCCGAGCAAGCCGCCATCGTGAGTTCCCCCCGGATCTTCGAAGACCTCGTCGAAGCGCCAGAACATGGCCCTGCCCCGGACGATATCGCCGCATTGGAACGGGCAAAAGCAGCCGGCGCATTCGTTGGTGAGCTTTTTGGCCGGGATCGTGTCTTGTCTGACGGAATGATCCAGCCAATGCTGGCAAACATCGTCAAGGAACGCGGTGGAACAGGGCCCGCCACAGCCGCTGATAGCGCGGCACTCCGGGCTGCACTCCCGGCGATCCTCGCCCAACGTTTCGGCAACCGGGAAGAAGAAAACGACGGTCCACGACCCGGCCCCACGCAATGCCATGACATCACCCTGTATCCAGAAATCGGCCTGGCCGGTGGTGCGTGCGAAGGCTATGGGCTCTTGCTCGACATTTCGGACCCCGCCAACCCAACGCGCATGGATGCCGTTGCGGATTCAAACTTTTCCTACTGGCACTCGGCCACGTTCAGCAACGACGGCTCCAAAATTCTCTTCACCGATGAATGGGGCGGCGGCGGTCAACCGAAATGCCGTGCGACCGATCCGCCGGAGTGGGGAGCCAATGCGCTCTTCACGCTGGAAGACGGCAAGATGAAGTTCAAGAGCTATTACAAAATTACGGCGGCACAAACGCCGGAAGAAAACTGCGTGGCCCACAATGGCTCACTCATCCCGATTCCAGGGCGCGATGTGATGGTGCAGGCCTGGTACCAGGGTGGCATCTCCATCTTCGACTGGACCGATGTAGCCAACCCCGTCGAGATCGCTTACCAGGACCGTGGCCCAGTGAACCCGGACCGGATGGTGATGGGCGGTAGCTGGTCCGTGTACTGGTACAACGGCCTGATCGTAAGCTCGGAGATTGCACGCGGGTTGGACATCTTCGAACTGGAGCCGAGCGAATACCTCTCCGAAAATGAAATCGCCGCCGCGAACACCGTCACACTCGATTACCTGAATGCACAGGGGCAACCGACCTTCGTGTGGCCTGCATCCTTCGCCCTCACCCGTGCCTACGTCGACCAACTCGAACGGTCGAAGGGGTTATCTACGGCCCGCATCGCGTCGGTCCGGGCTTCCCTCGCTGCGGCTGAACGGGCTTCGGGTGCTACACGCCAGGAGATGCTCAACAAACTTGCCCAGGAATTAGGCGGGGGGTCTGGCAAAGTCAAAATGCTGGCCGATGCTGTGCGCGATCTGACTGCGCTGTAGGATTTTGGAACCTAACCTCGTCCATTATGGCTTCCGACCATTCCCTCAACCGCCGCGAATTTCTGGCGACCGCCACCGCCGCCTCTGCTTTCACCGTCTTACCCCGGCACGTATTGGGGGGTACCGGCTACGTTGCGCCCAGTGACAAGCTCAACATGGCCCTCATCGGCACCGGCACGATGGGCCTCAACATGCTTATGAGCGACTGGCTCCCCCGCGAGGATTTGCACATCACGTGTGTGTGTGACCCCAACAAGGACAGCCAGGATTACCGCGATTGGAGTGCGACCGGTATCCGTGACCGCACCCGCCGTTTTCTAAACGACCCGGAATGGGGTGCAAAAAACAAGGGCATCCGGGCCGGACGTGAAGTAGGACGTAAGCTGGTGGAAGCCTACTATGGAAAAGTCCGGGGCACGGAAGATTATCAGGGTTGCGGGGCGTATGAAGACTTTCGCGAACTCCTCGAAAAAGAAGACGACCTGGACGGCGTGCTGGTGATGACCCCGGAACATCTGCATGCTACCATCGGCATTGCGGCGATGAAGAAGGGCAAGCATGTGATCTCGCACAAAACCCTCTCCAACGTCCTCTACGAAGTTCGCCTCGCTGCCGATACCGCCCGTGAAACCGGCAAGGTTACCCACCTTATGGCATGGCAACATGACCAGCAGTATCTGACGCTGAAAGCCTGGCTGGATAGTGGCATCATTGGCCCGGTGCAGGAAGTGCACAACTGGACCAACCGGCCCGTGTGGCCGCAAGGCTGGCTCGACTGGCTCCCGGAACAGAAAAAACCCAAAGGTCTCAATTGGGACCTCTGGCTGGGACCCGTGCCGCATCGGCCCTACAACCTGAATTATACCCACGCCCTCTTCCGGGGGTGGTTCGATTTTGGCAGCGGATGCCTCGGCGATATGGGCAACTACAGCCTTTGGCGAATCTATCAGATGCTGGACCTGGACCCGCCGACGAGAATTGAGGGTGTGTCCTCGATTGCCTGTGCAGTACAAAACGGCGTGAGCCGTCCTAAACCCTCACAGGTGGCGTTTCCCAATGCCAGTACCATACGGTGGTGGCATCCGGCCAAGGGCGACCGTCCGGCCGTCGAGGTGTTTTGGTACGACGGCAACATCAAACCCCAGACCCCCCCCGAGTTATACGAAGACGACGCCATGCTCCCCCGTGAGGGGATGTTGATCGTCGGGAAATACGGCAAGCTGCTCTGTGATTTCCTCGGCGGGAATCCCCGGCTGCTCCCGGCCAAACGGCACGAAGCCCTCGCCAATGTCATTCAGGTTGATGAAAGCGCCGCCATTACCGGTCTTGACGATTGGATTGATGCAATCAAAGCTGGTCAGAGCGAATCCCGCGGGAGTTTTCAAAATGTACAAAACCTGGCCGAAGCCACCTGCCTGGGCAACATCGCGACGCGTCTCAACACACGCCTGGAATGGGATGCCGAAGCCATGCGGTTTACCAACAACGAAGCCGCCAATACCCTGTTGCGACGGGAATACCGCAAAGGATGGGAATTGTAGTCTACGATGACGCCTGGACGAATTCCGCTATTGCACATCACGGATCTGTATCATCCACCCCAGGACCCGGATGACCAACTGGATCTGGCCACGGTGGTAGCCCTGCCAGAATTCGACCTGAAAGGTGTGGTGCTGGATGTGTCTCAACGTTTTCTTGACGGCGCACCGGCTGGTTTTGACATCCCACGAGACCCCGGCTTTATTCCGGTCATGCAACTGGGTTATCTGACGGGTCGGTCGTTTCCCGTGGCCGTGGGGCCTGCTCAACCCCTTACACATCCGAGTGACGATGCACGGGATCGGCCCCGTCAAGAACAGGCTGGCATCGACCTTATCCTGGAGGTGTTGCACACCAGCACGCAGCCCGTGGTCATTTCTGTGGTAGGGTCGACCCGTGCCTTGACTGCGCCTATAACCGGGACCCGGTGTTGGTCAAAGCCCATACGCGGCCTTGCCGGTTGGGTAACGACATCAACGTTTACCTACCGGCTGTTGCTGCGTCCAGCAGTGCAGGCCACCGCCCATATGATTGAATGCGAGGGAAGGGATTGGCACGATACGTCTTCCCGGAAATAAGGATGCCATCAGATCTTGTACTTCTTGGTCTCGCGCACCTGCTGCCTCGGGTAATCCCGATTCCCCATAAGCCGGGACCAGCACGAGGCCGTTGGTCACGAAAAAGTTCAGATAACTGCTCACCGGTACCCACTGGAGTTGGTCGCCGGGCTTGATATCGGGCAGTTCTTCGGTCAGCGAACCAAACGGGCCATTCGCTTCTTCTGTGGCGGTAAAACTGAAGTAGGGCACATCTGGCATGGGCACCAGGATGACCTCAAAGGGTTGGCCGTCCTGGTTCGTCGCGTTTTTCAAAATCTCGTAGTTGACCAGCATATGCTCACGTGTGAGCCGTTTGACCGGGTCTTGTGCGGCCTGCAGAGAATCAGGCATGGCGAGTAAGACCGTACGGGCATCAACAAAACGGCTAAACTCATCAATGTGCCCCCCCACGCCAGATCCAATATAGCCGGGCATAATTACCTGTGCCCCCAACGGATCTTCTGCCAGGCCTGACTTGAGCCAAATCACCTTTTCTGTTCCCAGAACCCGTTTGAGTTCGACTTCAATGGCGGGTTTGTCCAGGCCGGGGTTGCGTTGCAGGGTGGTGCTTTCCACCTGAAGTAGTGTACCCTTACCATTGCCTTCCAGCGCTCCACCCTCCATCACGAGCGATGAAACCACCGTGGGAAGGTTCATCCGCTGGGCCATCATGGTATCGAAAGGATAAGCGTCTTCAAAGTCCGCATACAGGGCGGCCGGATGCCCATAGTTGTTCCACCGAAAATCGACCACACGGACCTCGCCGTTCGGGGTGCGGACGAAGATGGGGCCTTTGTCTCGGGTCTGGGCGATGCTGTCTACGGCCACCCATTCCACCTGTCCAGCATCAATGTCGAATCGGGACAGCGCAGCCCGGAGGTCATATATCAAGCGGGTGTTGTGGCGTCCCGAGAAGTCGATGCGAGGCACCACCGCTTTCACACGAACGTGCGGTGCCATCGTGGCCACCATTTGTAGCGCCACGGTATCGACGGGAGCGCCAAAGAAGGGGACCCATACGGCCTCATGTTCCTCCCACTCGGCCGGTAGCGTGTAGGTCTCGGGTTCCGGTACACACCCGGCTCCCAACCCCATGATCAGTAACACCAGGGGCATGCGATACCACCCCTCTCGAATCCAGACGTTCATGGTAATATCAGTCAATACCCTTGTACAAAGTGTCATCGCCAACCCCGCAGGGGTGTGGCGATCCTAGCTTTGGTTACCGGCCAACGGGAAGGCGAGCCGGGTCGTGGATTGAGTCCACACCACGCAACTATATGGTGATTGTCGCGTCCTACTGCTGTAGCAAATCGTATTGATTTGTGGTATAATATACAATTCCGATCCCGTCCATCAACCCGGTAAGTAACGATGAATACGGCCATGCATGGAGGCAATACCCTGTCAGGAAATACGGAAAACGGTGGTGGGTGGCGCGGGAGCCGTTGGCGGATAGCCGCTTGGACTACCGCTGCGCTCATCCTGCTGCTGCCCCTGGTTGCGATGCAGTTCACCAATGAAGTGAACTGGGCCCTGGGGGATTTCATCATCGCCGGTATTCTCCTCTTTGGTGCGCTCGGTGTTTATGAGATTGCAACGAGGAAAACGGGCAACACTGCGTATCGAGCCGGCGTCGGCCTTGGGGTCGTGGCTACGCTCCTCCTCTTGTGGGGCAATGCGGCCGTGGGCATCACCGACACCGCAGCCGACGCGATGTACCTCGGGGTGGCCGCCATCGGGATTATCGGCATCATCATCGCACGGTTCCGGTCTGATCGTGCAGCCCGCACGATGTTCGCTGCGGCACTGGCCATGGTATTGGTTGCCGTGATCGCACTGGTTGCCGGGATGGTCGCGCCCCACAACTCCGCGTTCGGGGTATTGGGGATCACCGGGTTTTTCATGGTGCTGTTCATCGGGTCGGCGTGGCTCTTTCGGGAAGCCGCACGTGGGAATCCGTAGCGGTACTACACGCCACGTCGTCATTGCAAGGAAGGACCTCTAGCTCTGAGGCGGCCCGTACATGTGCAGCCCATTGATGATCTTACCAAACAGTCTCTCAAGACCCCATGGAGAAGCTCAATCCCTGGCTCGTTCCCGAAAGCGCACAGCGCATGGTGGGCTACTGAAGGGCTAAAATGTGCCCCATGCCATCCTTTGGGAAGTAAGTCTCGTATATTTGTTTGATCTGGTTGATTAAACCGACCCATCACGTGTATACGGTGACTCCAATGATACTGTTGAGACCTCTCCTGTCTGCGGCACTCATCGCCAGTCTGGCTTTCGCAGGTAATGTAAGGGCACAGCCCGCCGATCAGCCCGACCTTTTTGACCGCATGTCCCGGCATGTGGAGCAGCAGCAGCAAAAACTCATTGAGATCCGGCATGACATTCACCGACATCCGGAACGCTCCGGTGCCGAGGTGCGCACGGCCGAACTGATTGCCGGCCATCTGGCCGATCTCGGTTTCGATGTACGTGCTGGAGTAGGCGGCCACGGGGTGGTCGGTGTGCTGAAAGGAGGTCGCCCCGGCCCCGTAGTGGCCTTCCGGGCAGACATGGACGCCGTACGGTCATCCGCCGAGGACCCGGTCGAATACAAGTCGGTTATTCCTGGGGTGCGTCACATCTGTGGTCACGACGTACACACGACCATCGGAATCGGTCTGGCGGAAGGATTTTCGGCCATCAGAGCGGATCTGGCAGGCGCGGTGATGCTCATCTTTCAGCCTGCCGAGGAACGGGGCACCGGCGCCAAAGCCATGCTGCATGATGGTGCCTTCGATGCGTTGAAGCCCGATGCCATCTTTGCATTTCATACCGCGCCCTACAACGTTGGTGAAGTGGCAACTGTAACCGGTGGGATGATGGCAGGCCGTGCTTCAGTTTCGGTGACCATCCGGAGTGCGAGAGACTTGGCAGCAGCAACCTCAAAGGTTCGGGAGACCCTGGAGAAGGTGGGCACACTTTCGCCCCAACGTGCCGGGCAGGTCGCGCCCAAGGGCTTCATCATGGTCCAATTGTTTCCCACCCAGGCCTCCGCTGACCGTGAAGCTGTGGTGCGGGGACAGATCATGACGGCAGGCCCCGAGGATCGTGATCGTGCCAAGGCCGCCGTGATGGCTGCACTTGCGGCTTTGGACCTGTCAGAGACTACGCTCGAAACGGCCTACGACGAACGGTTTATGGAGGGCGTCACCAACGATTCCGCGTTGGTTGATTTGGCCAATGCCGGGATTCGTGCGTTGGCCCCTGAGACCAACATTCGGACAGTTCGCGGTGCTGTGCCAGCCTTCAGCGAGGACTTTGGTTCTTTCCAGGCGTTGGTGCCAGGCATTATGTATTTCCTTGGTGTCAGTAATCCTGAGGCCGGTACCGTTGGCATGCCGCACAGCCCCGATTACGTTGCGGACGATGCCTCTATTCTGGTGGGTACCCGCACCATGCTCGCTGCGATGCTGGCACGCCTGATGGCCCACTAAAGCAACTTCGTCAATCACAATAGAGAACGGCAGCGACACAAACCGAGGGGGCACAAGCGCCGCTTGCACTGATTCTCCAAGAAGCATACCTTGATGAGCCGGAAGCAGGGTACCACATACATGTGTGGGCGCAACGCATCACGGAGTGGCCGGTTCCGTTTCCCCGGCAACGCGCCCACTATCATCAGCATGTTTTGTTCAACCTCATCCCCCCTATGGGGTACTTCCCCTGGATAGGGGAGATGTCCGCAGGACAGAGGAGTTGATCTTGCACAATGTTATCAAAGAACGCTTATAACTGTGATAATAATCAATAATATGTTATGTTGACATGGGCCCAATGAGTGCATTATGTAGGTTGTACACGCTGCTCTTCCTTTGTTCGTTTGTGGTGCCGGTGGCCTTTGGGGCTGTGCCCGAGCCGATGCCCGATTCAACCACGGCACCCAGGCATATCGTCTTGATTGTAGCGGATGACCACGGGCAGGACACAGGGGCCTACGGCAACCCAGTTATTCAAACCCCCAACCTGGACCGGCTCGCCGAAGAAGGGGTACGCTTCCGGCATGCCTATGCGACCACGGCCAGTTGTAGCGCCAGCCGTTCCGTGATTCTGACCGGTTTGCAAAACCACCGGACCGGCCAGTTCGGCCATATGCATGACTTCCACCATTTCCAAAGTTATGACCATCTGAAAACCCTGCCGGTCCTCCTGCACGAGTCCGGATACCGAACGGCCATGGCGGGCAAACTGCATATTGCGCCGCACGCATTGTATGCCTTTGATCGGCAATTTGGCGGGCATTCGCGCAGTTCTTATGCCATGGCCGATTCGGCAAAGGCGTTCATCGAGGAAAATCCCGATCAGCCGTTTTTTCTGTACCTGGCCACCTCGGACCCGCACCGGGGGGGCGGGTTTGCGGAAGAACTGCCCTACGGCCCGGATCGCTTCGGCAACCGCCCTGAGGGGTATCCGGGCATCACGCCGGTCGTGTATGACCCGGCAGCAGTGATCGTGCCGCCCTACCTGCCGAATACCCCGACGGCCCGTGCGGAGCTGGCGCAATATTACCAATCCATTTCCAGGGTGGATCAGGGCGTCGGCCATCTCATTGATATCCTCAAGGAAGCCGGGGTATATGACCAGACCCTGATCATCTATATTGCTGACCACGGTATCGCCATGCCAGGGGCCAAGACCACCGTTTACGAACCCGGTTTACGGATTCCACTAATCGTCCGGCATCCCGGTACAGCAGGCGGAACGGTCAACAACGCCCTCATCAGCATGGTCGACATTACGCCGACGATTCTGGACTACGCGGGTGTTAAACCGCCGGTGTATGACCAGCACATCATGTTAGCGCCGCTTAGAAAGGATTTGCCCGATGCCCACGGCCTGCATGGCCGGTCGTTTTTGCCGATTCTGGACCAGGAAAACCCGGAAGGGTGGGATGAAATTTTTGCCTCGCACACGTTCCATGAGATCCAGATGTACTATCCCATGCGTGCCGTGCGGGATCGGTCCTACAAGCTGATCTGGAACATTGCCTATGGCCTGCCTTATCCCTTTGCATCCGACCTCTGGGAGGCCCCAACGTGGCAGGATGTGTATGTGCAAGGCCCCGAAGCCCTGTTCGGCCCACGCACCGTCAAGGACTACATCCACCGGCCCGAATTTGAGTTGTACGACATCAACAAAGACCCCTTTGAATCCCACAACCTCGCCACCGATCCGAATTATGCCGAGGTACTCACGCAGTACAAAGCCCGGCTTCAGGACCTGCAACGCCAGACCTCGGACCCCTGGTATCTGAAGTGGACCTATGAGTGAGGTGGACATCCTTGCGGGTTTGGTGAGCAGGTGGTATCGTGATGGGCACTGAAATACCGCTTCATCTGATCGAGGCCGCGTCCTATGAAAACGGGTTTGTTCAAGTCAAGTACGGCTTGCGATAGCAGGCTGTAAGTCGTAGAATAGTTCATGTAATCGAACTCCATTTCCTCTGTCCTCAAGTTAACCCGTACACACCATGCAGATCGCCATTCACAACTGGATGCGTGCTGAACCCATCGAAACCACCGTTGCCCGGATTTCCAGCCAGGGGTACCATGCCCTGGAAATTGAAGGCTCTCCCGAAAAGTACGACACCAAATACGTCCGTAAACTGCTGAACGACCACAACCTGGCGTGCTGGGGATCGGTGACCCTCATGCTGGGCGAGCGGAACCTAGTTGCCAAAGACGAAGCCCAACGCGCAGCTTCTATTCAGTATGTGAAAGACATCATCACAATGGTTAAGGAACTCGATGGGTACATGGTCTCGGTGGTGCCGGGCACCGTGGGCAAGATCGTGCCGGATGGTCGGCCGGAGGAGGAATGGCAATGGGCCGTAGAAGCGATGAAGGAATGTTATGCCTACGCCGAGCAATCCGGTATTCTCCTGGGGATTGAGCCGATTAACCGCTTTGAGACCTATTTCATCAACCGGGGGGACCAGGCCCTGGCCCTGGCCGAAGCCGTCGGTGAAAATTGCGGGGTGTGCCTGGACATTTTCCACATGAGTCTGGAAGAGGATGATTATTACGACATGATCCGGCGGGCCAAAGATCGCCTCGTCGGGTTCCACGTGGCCGACAACAACCGGCAAGCCCCCGGCATGGGCCGGCTGGATTGGACAAAACTTGTCGGTACGCTGAAAGAAGTCGGGTACGATGGGGCCTTGTCCGTAGAATTTTGTCCGCCGCTGGACCGTACCCCGGCCAACCCCTATCCGGGCAGCATCGACGAAAATCCGCAGGGCCTCTCGCCGGAGCAAAAGAAATTCCTGGAAGACCACGGCAGCTCTGCCTTTACGGAGGACTTCTACAGCATGCTCACGCAGCGTTCCATTGATACGTTGCTGATGATATAAAAACAAAAATTCCTTTTCCTGTCATCGCGAACCCTGTGTTAAGTAGGGTGTGGCGATCCCACTCCGGGCACTAGTGCTTATAGTGGGATTGCCGCGTCAGGGCCGGAGGCCCTTCCTCGCCATGACAGGGCGGGGTCTGTTTAGCCACGTATTCAAGAGTTAGGTCTACCGACCATGAAAATCACCGACGTACAAGCCTACTGGCTTCGCTGCCCCATTCCCCAGCCCAAACAGCACCGCTCGGATTATGGGCTGCTGACGGACTTCGACATGACGCTGGTCGTGATTACCGCCGAAAGCGGGTTGCAGGGCTTCGGGGAGGCCAAGGCAGCCGTCGGCTCCTCCGGGGTTTGTGCGTCTATTGTGGCCTGTGTGACGCATGAATTGCGCCCCATCCTGATCGGGCAGGATGCCCGCCGGATCAACGAACTCTGGGAGCGCATGTACAGCGGCACGCGGGACCATTACGCCATCAAACGAGGCCGGGTGTTTCCCATCCTGGGCAACCGCGGCCTGACGGTCTCGGCCATGAGCGGCGTGGATATGGCCCTGTGGGACCTCCTCGGCAAATCGTTGGATGTGCCGGTCGTGCAGTTGCTCGGCGGGGCCGTTCGGCCAGAGATGGAAGCCTATGCCAGCGGCGGCTGGGCTGGGGTCGAGGAGATTGGCGCACAACTGTCAGGGTATACGACCCAAGGGTTCAAGGCCGTCAAGATGCGGGTTGGCGTGATGGATGAGACCGTAGCGTACAGCATCGAACGGGTAAAAGCGGCGCGTCATGCATTGGGGCCGGAGGTCAAACTCATGACGGATGCACATGGAACGATGAGTGTACCGGAGGCCAAACGGTTTTGCCGAGGGGTAGCGGATTGTAACCTGTACTGGTTTGAAGAACCCATCTCCCCGGACAACAAAAAAGGGACCGCCGAAGTCCGCGCCACCACCAGCATTCCCATTGCTGCCGGAGAGAGTGAATACACGCGCTTTGACATCCGCGACCTGATTGATCTACGGGCGGTGGACGTTGTGCAACCCGATGCGGCCATCATTGGCGGGATTACGGAAGCCTGGCGGGTGGCGGGTTTGGCCGCGGCGTACCAACTGGAATTGGCCCCGCATTGCTGGGGCTCGGCCTTTTCGTTTATGGCGGGGGTCAACCTGGCCTTTGCCAGCCCTTCGGCGGCCATCATCGAGTTTTCGCTGGGCGGAAATCCCATGATGTACGACCTTGTCAACGAAAAAATTGTAACAAACAACGGCAAGATCCCACAACCAACGGCTCCCGGCCTGGGGCTATCGGTGAATTGGGATTTTGTCAATGCGTATCACCAGAAATAGGAGCGTGAATGTGATGGCAAAAATCACCCGAATCAACCACGTCACCCTGATCGTCAATGAACTGGAGCCCGCCGCGGCGTTTTACGAAAATGAAATGGGCCTGGAAGCTATTCCAGCCTTTCTGTTCGATTACCCAACGGCCTTCTTCAAGATCACCGAAGATCAGCAGTTGCACCTGACGGAATGGAACGATGCCCAATCCTTCCGGGGGCATGTGGCCGTCGAAGTAGACAACTTTAACGCCATGTTTTACCGCATGAAAGAACTGGGTATTATCGACACTAGACCCTGGGGCAAGGTGCGGCAACTCCCCGACGGGGCCATGCAAATGTTCGTGCGGGACCCCTCTGGGAACCTGGTCGAGATTTCCTCCAACCCGGATGACAAAGACCAACTTGACCCGGCCATTTTTGAGGATGAACTGTACCAGGACGGCATTTACGTATCTGGCCGAAATGACTTTCGCGGCTATAAAAGTGCAGACGCGACGCTGTATCACGGCAAAAAGACCTCGTGATGGGCGTACATACTGTGCTTTTGCTGGAAAGCGTTTCAGAAGAAGCCCATCGGTTCCTCACGGAAAACACGCGGGTGCTGGAAGCCGACACGCCGTTTACCGGAGGCGCGATTGCGTTACGTGAACCCATCCATGCCATCGTTACCCGGGGCAAAGGCGATGTAAGCCGCACCCTGATCGAACAATGCCCCGACCTGCAAGTGATTGCCCGATGTGGCGTCGGCCTGGATAATGTGGATGTGGGCTTTGCCTCCCGGCGCGGCATCAAGGTTGTCAACGCCCCCGGCAGCAATGCCGATACCGTGGCCGAGCATACCCTGGGCTTTATGCTGGCCCTGCAACGCGACCTCTACAATGCCGTCGCAGCCGTCAAGAATGACCAGTGGGGGTTTCGGAAGACCTACGCCGGCGATGAGATCCGGGGCAAAACCCTGGGCATTCTGGGCATGGGCAACATCGGGAAGCGGGTCGCAAAGTTGGCGGCAGCTTTTGGGATGCAGGTTGTGTATTGGGACCAAGCCCCACAGGTGCTGCCCTACCGGTTCCTTACCCTGGAAGCGTTATTGGGTTGCGCCGATATCATCAGCATCCACCTGCCCCTCACTCCAGAGACCCGGTATTTGATCAACCGGGATACCCTTGCGCTTATGCAACACCATGCGCTGCTTATCAATACCGCCCGTGGGGGCATTGTGGAACAGGCGGCGCTCATCCGGGCACTGGAAACGGGTCAAATAGGTGGTTTTGCAGCCGATGTGTTGACGGTGGAGCCGCCGCCCTCAGACAGCCCCCTGTTGCAGATGTCCAACGTCCTGATTACGCCGCATGCCGCCAGCCTGACCGCACGCACCTACAATGAGATGTGCGTCCTGACGGTCCAAAACACATTAGCACTTTTGGCAGGAAAGATGATCGAGGAATGGTATATTTTCAACCGACGCTTAATATGATCTGTCCAGGTTATCCTGTTCCCTATAGATCGCGCACTTCAACCAACCCTCACCTAAACAGAAGACCGGCATGCCCTCTGCCTCTCATCGTTACCCTCAACCTACAGTTCTTCTTACGGTCCTGTCCGTCGCCTTCCTGTCCTTGCACTGTAGCGGTCCCGAGGGTCCGGCCCTGGATCTTTACGCGGGTGACCGCATCGTGTTGATCGGCAACAACCTGGGGTCCCGGATGATGAACTTTGGCCACTTTGAAACGGAACTGCAGGTTCGGTATCCGGACAGCCTCCTGTACATTCGCAACATGTGTGACGGTGGTGATACACCCGGCTTTCGGCCGCATTCCGGGCGTATGACACCGTGGGCCTTTCCCGGTGCCGAGGCTTTTCAGACGGAACTGGCCAAAAATTCCGGCAGCGAAGGCCATTTTGAAACGCCGGATCAATGGCTTACCCGGCACGGCGCGGACGTGATCATTGCCTTTTTTGGATACAACGAATCCTTCGAAGGTGCAGACGGCCTGGAAAACTACAAGGCCGAATTGGATGCGTTCATTCAGCACACGCTGAGCCAGACTTACAACGGAGCATCGCCACCTCGGCTGGCCCTGGTGTCGCCCATCGCATTCGAGGACCTGTCCGACCAGTTTGACCTCCCGGATGGCTGGCAAGAGAATGAAAACCTGGCGCTCTACACAGCCGCCATGCGCGAAGTGGCCGCCCGGCATCAAGTGCATTTCGTGGATGTCTTTGCTCCAACCCAAAAATGGTTGGCCGGTAGGGATCAACTGACCATCGACGGGTTTCAGCTTACGGATGAAGGCTATGCCCGCTTTGCCACCTTACTGGCCGATGGCGTGTTCGGCAAGACCCGTGCGAAAGCCGCGGCCCACCGAGACCTCGTACATGCCGCAGTCCAGGAGAAAAACTGGATGTGGCACAACGACTACAAGATTCCCAACGGCGTGCATGTGTTCGGCCGCCGGTATAACCCCTTCGGCCCGGACAACTATCCGGCAGAACTCGCCAAGATTCGGGAAATGACCGCGCTCCGGGATACGGCCATCTGGCAGGCCCTGAAGGGTGAAACCCTGGACCTCGCACAGCGAGACCAGATGACTACTGCACTTCCACCCGTGGAAACGAATTACCAGACGGAGGATAACCCTGTGCCAGCCTACCGCTATGGGCAGGATGCGCTGGATCAAATAACCGTCGCGCCAGGGTACAAACTCGAACTTTTTGCATCCGAAGAGACCTTTCCGGACATGGCCAACCCTGTTCAGTTGTCCTTTGACAACCAGGGGCGGCTCTGGGTGGCCACCATGCCGACGTATCCCCACTACAAACCCGGCGATGCCAAACCCAACGACAAACTCATCATTCTGGAAGACCGCGACGGGGACGGCAAGGCAGATACCCAAACCATCTTTGCCGAGGGGTTGCATTTACCCACCGGCTTTGAACTCGCGCCGGAAGGGGTATACGTCTCGCAGGGTACCAATCTCGTCCTGCTTACCGACACCGATGGCGATGACAAGGCCGATCAAAAGGAAATTATACTCAGCGGATTTGATGACCACGATACCCACCATGTGATCAGTGCGTTTTGTGCCGATCCTTCCGGCGCCCTGTATATGGCCGAGGGGGTATTTTTGCACACGAATGTGGAGACGCCTTATGGACCGGTGCGTGCGACCAATGGGGGGTTTTATCGCTATAACCCGCAGCGCAAACATCTGGAACGCACCGCGCAGGTTTCCATTCCCAATCCGTGGGGGATTGCCTTCGATGAATGGGGGCAAAACATTTTCGCGGAGACGTCCGGTCCCCCCGTCCGGTGGATGTTGCCCGGCTCTGTCAAACCGCGCTACGGCGTATCCAGCGACAAGGGCCTGGACCTGATCGAACCGGCCCACCAGGTCCGGCCGACTTCGGGGCTGGAGTTTGTGTCCAGCCGGCATTTCCCGGACGAAGTGCAGGGCGATATGCTCATCAACAACACCATCGGCTTTTTGGGCACGAAGCAGCATCAGATGCTGGATGATGGGGCCGGATTCAAGACCCGTCACCGGCAAGACCTACTGCAAGGCAGTGATCCAAACTTCCGACCCGTAGATATGGAGTTCGCCCCGGACGGCTCGCTGTACTTCGTCGATTGGCACAATGTGCTGATCGGGCACATGCAACACAACGCACGGGACCCGCTGCGGGATCATGTGCATGGGCGCATTTATCGCCTCACGTATCCGTCGCGCCCGTTGGTGGAGCCCGCCGAAGTAGCCGGGGCATCCGTTGAAACCCTGCTGGACAACCTGAAGTTGCCGGAATACCGGACGCGGTACCGTACCCGCCGGGAACTCCGGGGGCGTACGGCCGCAGACGTCCTCCCGAAACTCTCGGCATGGGCCGCGAACCTGGACCCCAACGACCCGCGCTATGAGCATCATGTACTCGAAGCCCTGTGGGTAAGTTGGGGGCTCAACCAAATTGACGAAGCCCTGCTGCGTCAGTTGTTACAGGCGGATGACTTCCGGGCCCGCGCCGCCGCCGTTCGGGTACTGCGGTATGCCGGTCATCAAATTGCCGACCAGGCAGACTTGCTGATGCAGGCCGTTCAGGACGAACATGGCCGGGTGCGCCTTGAAGCCCTTGTGGCCGCCTCCTGGCTGGACCCAGAGGTGGGCCTGCCCATTGTAGAAGCCGCCGCTGACCATCCCCTGGACCCATGGATGGCAAATGCCCATGAAACCGCACTGGCCCATCTGAACGGCCGGTCCGTGGCCGAGGCCAAAGAGGAGGCCATCGCCACCCGTTTGACGGGCGACGATCGTGCACGCTTCATCAATGGAAAAGAGGTGTACGAAAGAGAAGGGTATTGTATCACGTGTCATCAGGCCGAGGGGGGGGGACTGGATGCCTCGCAATTTCCACCCCTTGCAGACACGAAATGGGTGCTGGGGAGTGAGGAACGGTTGATCAAGTTGACCCTGAAAGGGCTTGTCGGCCCCATTGAAGTACTCGGCAAAACCTATCCTGGCCAGGTGCCCATGATGCCGTTTGAGGGTTTGCTCACAGATGAGGAGGTCGCCGCCGTACTCACTTACGTACGGAATTCGTTTGGCAATACCGCCTCAGTGGTTAGGCCGGAAACCGTAAAAGCCGTTCGCGCCGCCATCGCAAACAAAGAAGGGTTTTATACCGCCAGAGAACTCCTTGAGCAGCACCCTGATCAATAGCGTGCCCTCATTCACCCGAAACCTTAGGCAATGACCTCATCCATCACGCTTTGCCAGGACGGCCCGACCTTTTCACGCTTTGTGTTTGGATTATGGCGGCTTGCCGATTGGGGGTATACACCCTCGGAACGGTTGCGTCTGCTCCATGACTGCCTTGACCTCGGCATCACGACCTTTGACCATGCCGATATTTATGGAGATTACGGATGTGAGCAGCTGTTTGGAGAGGCCCTTGCACTTGTGCCCGGCTTGCGGGAGCGTATGAAACTCGTTACCAAATGTGACATCAAGCTGGTCTCTGACAAACACCCCGGCCACAAAATCGCCCATTACAATACCAGCTGGCAGCACATTATCGCGTCCGTAGAAAACGCACTCACTCGCCTACAAACGGACCGCATCGACCTCTTGCTCATCCATCGACCGGACCCGCTCATGGATGCAGATGAGGTAGCCGAGGCTTTTTCAGCGTTGCGGTCGGAAGGTAAAGTGTTGCATTTCGGGGTTTCCAATTTTACCCCTGCGCAGTTTGACCTCTTGCAATCCCGGTTGGGCTTGCCGCTGGTTACGAACCAGGTGGAATGTTCAGTCCTGAATTTTGAGGTGATGCATGACGGTACGCTTGATCAGGCCCAACACCTGCGCCGGGCACCTATGGCGTGGTCGCCATTGGGCGGCGGACGGCTTTTTAGCAGCGATGATGCGCAAACCGTTCGGGTCCGCCAAACGCTGACGGAAATCGGCGAGGAATTGGGGGGAGCAAGTATCGATCAGGTGGCCTTCGCGTGGTTGCTCAAACATCCATCCCGCATTGTGCCGGTGCTGGGCACGGGAAAAATCCGCCGGGTACGGACTGCCGTGGAAGCAGAGGCGTTTCCCTTGTCCCGACAGCAATGGTTCAAGGTCTGGCGCGCCTCCAAGGGCCATGATGTGCCGTAAAGGGAATCTTTTTGTAGTTTGAAGGTCTGACGATATACTCGTTTTCTTATTCACCGCCTCATGCCGGGTTACGCTACGCATTCCGTTGTCCGCGTAGACCCATTGTGCATGCACCACATGATCCAGGACCGCACCATGAAAGCCAGTGTCTTTGCTTTACTCTTCGCCCTGGGCACCTTTTGGGGATGCACCTCGGCCCCGGAAACACAACCCGAATCCATGAATGAAGCCGCACCTGTAGAATGGGTCACGTATGAAGAAACAGCAGGGGCTGGCACAGGCAAACATATCGTATTGGTCAGCGGTGATGAGGAATACCGTTCGGAGGAAGCCCTGCCACAACTGGCCCGAATTTTGGCCGAGCGTCACGGGTTTACCTGTACCGTGCTGTTTGCACAAGACCCGGCGCATCCTGGCGTGATTGATCCCAACTACGTGAACAACATTCCAGGTCTGGAAGCCCTTGCAGAGGCCGACTTGATGGTCCTGTTTACCCGGTTCCGTGACTTGCCGGATGAACAGATGACGCACTTCCAGAATTATCTAATGAACGGCAAGCCGCTCGTCGCTATCCGGACGGCTACGCATGCCTTTAATGTGCAGGACTCGACCAGCCAATGGTATCACTGGGGCAACTATTTCAAGGATGAAACCTCTGCATGGGATGGGGGCTTCGGTCGGTTGGTTCTGGGTGAAAAATGGCATACCCACCACGGCCATCACAAACACCAGAGTGCCCGCGGCCTGATTGCACCCGGCGCACAGGATCATCCCATTACCTATGGCCTGGCCGATGGAGACCTCTGGGGGCCGACCGATGTCTATGGCGTCCGCTTACCCATGCCCGACGGCGTTACGCCCCTCATCATGGGGCAGGTCATCAACCGTGCGGGCGAATATGACGAAACCGACCCCTTCTTCGGCATGCGGCCTACGGACAGCGAGGTCGCCCAGACGAATCCCGCCAGTGAGGGCTACAACCCCAACGATCCCATGATGCCGATTGCCTGGACCAAGCCTTACCAGTTGCCGGACGGCCAGTCCGGCAAGGCCTTTACATCCACCATCGGCTCAGCCACCGATATGGCCAATGCGGGTGTACGCCGGTTGATGGTCAATGCCGTGTACCATATGCTGGGCCTGGACGTCCCCGAACAGGCCAACGTGGACCTGGTGGGGGATTATCAGCCGTCGGCGTACAGCTTCCAGAGCGATGAATACTGGACCGAGAAAAACTTGCAGGTAGCGGATTACGTGGTGGAATAGTTCTCTACCACAATACAACCTGTCATGGCGAGGAAGGGCCAACGGCCCTGACGCGGCAATCCCATTAGTGCCTGGAATGGGGTCGCCACAAACCGGCTTCACCGGTTTTCGCGATGACATGAAGAAATGATGGAGGCTTTCTTTCATTGATATGATATGCCCTATGAACCGAACCGTCTTTGCGCTGGTCTGCCTCCTGTTGTTCGGTTGCCAGGCCCCGGAGCCGCCAACTCCCGAACCACCGGCTGCATTGTTGCTGGATGAAACCGCCTTGCCGGACTATGAACAACGGCTGGACCACGCCGCCTTAATGGCCGACTGGACCGAGGAGTTTTACCACAAGGGCATGGTCACCTACCGAACAGCCTGTTTCAGTTGTCACGGCAATCCGGACCAACCGGGGTCCATCCCCAACTCCCGGCAATTCTGGAAGGAGCCCTTCAAAAACGGGGCCGATCCTTTTGCGCTGTACCAGACCCTGACGCACGGTTTCGGACTTATGCCGCCGCAGGTCAGGTTGACCCCTCGGGAGAAGTATGAGGCCATCCATTTCATCCGGGAGGAATTCCTGAAGGAGCACAACCCGTCCCAGTATTTCGAGATCACACCAGCCTATACGGACAGTCTGCCCCAGGGCGATACCCTTGGCCCCGATCCGCAGCCCTACCATCCGTGGGCAGACATGGACTACGGCGATTTCCTCATGCGCACCTATGAACTCGCCAACACCGATGATCCGCCTCGGGGGATTTCAAGCGGTCCCCGGCCCTTGCCCAACGAGGATTTTCGGGACGTAAATTTTGCCTACAAGGGCATCGCGATGCGGCTCAATGAAGGCACAGGAGGGATAGCTGCTGGCGATGCCTTTGTGCTGTTCGACCATGACCTGCTCCGGTTTACTGGCTTCTGGACTGGCGAAGGGTTCATGGACTACGAGGATATCCTACTCAACGATCGGCACAACATTTTTCCGCGGACGGTCGGGGCCATACAGTTTGAAAACCCCATTACTCCCGGCTGGGCCAATCCGGAAACCGGTGCTTTTGAAGACCCCCGGTTTGTGGCCGTAGATGGCCGCCCATTTGGGCCATTGCCCAAAGCCTGGGCACATTACAAAGGCTTGTATTACCACGGCAGCCGAGTGGTCATCAAATACACAGTGGCTGATGCCGAGGTGCTGGAAACGTATGATCTGGAACGCGAAGTCGCCCCGGCGATCATCAGCCGTACCCTGAACCTCACGGCGGCCTCCACCGCGTTGCGTATGCGGATTGCACCTGTGGGTGTGGCCATGCACGTGGTGGGGGCAGAGGCCATTCAGGAAGCGGGCTTTCACGTATTGGAGCTTCCGGCCCAAACGCCGGCCAACGTGAAAATCTGGATGTCGGCAGGGGCGGCGGCGGCATTACGTCAAAAGGCGGCAAACGGGGCTCCACCGGCTGATCTGGCACAATACACCCAGGGTGGTCCGGCCCATTACACGCAGGTTTTGTCCACGCCGATTCAAAAAGGTATTGATGAGGGGGCCTATGCCGTCGATGTGTTGACGTTGCCGCAGGAGAACCCCTGGAAGAGCCGGATGCGGCCCACGGGAATTGACTTCCTGCCGGGTGGGGACGAGGCCGTCGTGAGCACCATCGACGGTGAGGTCTGGCGGCTGGAGGGGATCACCCAGCCCGAAGGAAACATCAGGTGGCATCGGATTGCCACCGGCTTGTTTCAACCGCTTGGCATCAAATACCATGACGGACAGATTTACGTCGGGTGCCGGGATCAGATCGTGCGGCTCCAGGACCTGAACGGCGATGGCGAAACCGACTTTTACGAGAGCTTCAACAGCGACCATCAGGTGACGGAGCATTTCCACGAGTTCGCGATGGGGCTCCAGACCGACGAAGCGGGCAACTTTTATTATGCCAAAAGCGGTCGGCACGCCCGAACAGCGCTGATCCCGCAACACGGCACGCTGATCCGGGTCAGTCCGGACGGTAGCCGGTCCGAGATTATTGCCACCGGGTTTCGGGCGGCCAACGGGGTTCTGTTGAATCCGGACGGCTCGTTCATCGTCACCGATCAGGAAGGGTACTGGAACCCCATGAACCGTGTGAACTGGGTCGAGGAAGGCGGCTTTTACGGCAACATGTACGGCTATGGTGCCCCCGCCGATTCTTCGGATGCCGCCATGATCCAACCCATGCTCTGGATCGACCAGAAACACGACCGGTCCCCCGCCGAGCTGGTTTGGGCCGAAAGCGACCGGTGGGGGCCGCTGAGCGGGAGCCTGCTCAACCTGTCGTACGGTTACGGCAAGATCTTCGTGGTGATGCCGGAGCAGGTGAACGGCATCCGACAGGCCGGGATGGTGGAGTTGCCGGTGCCGCAGTTTCCAACCGGCATCATGCGGGGCCGGATGAACCCGAAAGACGGGCAGCTTTACGTCGGTGGCATGTCTGCCTGGGCCACGAACCAGATGATTCAGGTAGGGGGGCTGTACCGGGTACGCTATACGGGCCAACCCCTGCACCTGCCCGTAGCGATGAAGGCCCTGACGACGGGCATAGCATTGACCTTTGCCGACCCATTGAACCGCCCCGTCGCGGAAGATACCGCGCAGTACACTGTGACCACCTGGGACCTGAAGCGCACCCGCAACTATGGCTCGGATCGTTACAACACGCAGGAGCTTCGCATCGACCGGGTCACCCTGGCCGAGGACGAAAAAACCGTATATTTCCATCTGCCCGAGATACAGCCGACCTGGGTGATGGAGATCCACTACACCTTGCAGGGTGCCGACGGGCAGCCTTTTGAGGGCGTGGTACAGAACACCATCTATGTCCTGGCAGAACCGTAATGACAAGGGAGGATACCCATGAAACGCGTTTCTTTTGTCTTGTTACTCAGCTTGCTGGGTTTGGCCGTATGGATGTGGAATCCCTTTGCCGGTTCCGGGGGCGCTCCGCCTCTGGACGATGCGCTTAATCCCGTCGAGGCTTCCGAAGGCACCCGAGACAACCCGCTGGCCCGGCAGGAATATGACTGGCTTCGGCTGCACAACCCGGAAACGGGTCGGATTCCGGCAGACATCGCCCACCGGGAACTCGTCTTTGCCCGGCAGTTGACCCGGCAAACCACCCTGCAACCTGTATCGGCCAATTGGACGGCCCGTGGCCCAAACAACGTGGGCGGTCGAACGCGTGCCCTTGCGTTCGACGTCACGAACGAAGACGTGATTCTTGCCGGTGGCGTGACCAGCGGGATGTTCAAATCGACCGATGGCGGGCAATCCTGGGTGAAAACCACGGCCTCCAACCAACTCCATAGCGTGACAAAAGTTGTGCAAAGCAAGGCACCGGGCCGAGAGCACATCTGGTACTACGGCACCGGAGATCGAACACCCACTGGAATCAATACCAGCGCGAGTGCGCTCGCTGCCAATGCCTACTATCGGGGAGACGGCATCTTTAAGTCCACGGACGGCGGGGACACCTGGGCGCAACTGCCTTCCACCATTTCCGCTACCCCTGAACAAACCGATGCGTTTGATTATGTCTGGGACATCGTGACGTTTGGCGAAGATGGGATCATGGCGGCTACCGCTTCGGGCGTGTTCCGAAGCCTGGATGGCGGGGACACCTGGACGCACGTACTCAACGTCGGCGACGGCGAGACCTATCCCAGTTCGGAAATTGCAGTGACCGGCGACGGAACCTTCTATGCCACCATCGGCGGTAATGGCGTGGCGAACGGGATTTATCAATCAACCGACGGGGAGACGTGGGAAAATATTTCGCCTGAGGGTTGGCCGGACGCAACGGTGCGGACGGTAATGAGCATCGCACCCTCCAACGAAAACGTCGTCTATTTCTTTACCCAGGTGGCCGATCTGCAACAGCAATTGCGGAAATATGAAGCCGAAGTGGGCTGGACGGATTTGACGGGTAGCTTGCCGTTCAATGCCCAGATGGCCACCTTCGGCGGTGTGATGTTGATGATTTCCGTAAAACCTGATGATGCGGACACTTTCTTCCTGGGGGCCATTAATCTGTTCCGCAGCACGGATGGAGGGGAGACGTTTGAGGAGATCAGCGGGACCGGTCCGAATTTCCATGTGGATCAACACGTGATAGCCTATCGGCCTTCGGACCCCAATACGATGATCGTAGGCAATGACGGCGGGCTGTACAAGACGAACAACAACATGGCGGTCACCAGAAACCGGTCTATAGAATGGGAACCCCTGAACAACGGGTACCTGACCACCCAGTTTTATACGGTGGCTATTGACCGGGATACGCCGGGCAGTGAAGCCCTTATCGGCGGGACGCAGGACAACGGTATGGTCTATACGGCATCGTCCGATCCCGCTGCGCCCTGGCAGTTTTTGCATGGGGGCGATGGCGCATTCGCAGCGATAACGAATGGGGGCGAAACCGCATATTATGCCACGGCAGCCACCTTTGGGGTATACCGATATATTTTTCAAAACGGCAATCAGGCGCGTACGGAGGTTACCCCGGCTGGTGGCAGGTTAGGGTTATGGTTGACGATGTTTCAACTGGATCCGCATGACCAAAACGTCATGTACCTGCCCTCGCAACGGACCCTCTGGCGCAACACGGACTTGTCGGCGATCTCGGATCAGGTGTCGGGCGGACCGACCGACATCAACTGGGAACCCCTGGAACACGTCAACGAGCACTACATCCATGCCATGGGGATATCCGAAGCCGAACCCCGCCGGTTATACTATTCGGGGTTTTACGATGGTGCTGATGCCGGAGAACGGCTGTTTTACCTGGACAATCCACAGGAGGGCCAACCCGTACCGGTTGACATCACCGGGGAGAATTTTCCGTTTTTTCCGTTTACACCTTTTATTGGCTGCATCGCGGTTGATCCACGCGATGCGAACAACGTCATCGTGGTCTTCCCGAGTTACGAGGAACTCAGCATTTTTGCCTCCGAGGACGGGGGGCAAAACTGGACGCCGGTATCCGGCAACTTGGAAGAAAACCCGGACGGCTCCGGCAGCGGCCCCTCCGTGCGCTGGGTGTCCATTCTGTATGTGCAGGACCAGCCGGTTTATCTGGCCAGCACCAGTGTGGGACTGTTTACGGCACGTGCGTTGGAGGGCATGAACACCACCTGGGTGCCGGAGGCCGCGATAACCATCGGGAATGTGGTCATCGACATGATTGATGTGCGGCAGTCAGACGGCTTCGTCGCCGTAGCCACACACGGCAACGGGGTATATAGCACCTACATCACGGAGATCCCGACCAATATCACCGGGCCACCCCCCCCGCCGGACGCCTTTGCATTATCTGCCGCCTACCCCAATCCCTTCACGACGGAAACCACCCTGTTCTATCAGTTATCGAAAGCGGGATGGGTTACTGCCGAAGTGTACAACATCCGGGGCCAAAAGGTGAAAACACTCTGGGAAGGCCATCAGCCGGCAGGGCGGCAAACCCTACGCTGGGAGGCCGGAAACGTTGCCGATGGTACCTATTTCATGCGGGTGCAATTTGAGAACACCACACAGGTGCAGCAAGTCGTGTTACAAAAATGAGGCAGCGCAGAAGCTCAATGTGCCGACGTTTATTCACTTGTATTCAGTTGCTGTTGGATTTTATTGACGGCATTGCCTGCCGATGTGTTTGAGGGGTCCAGGGCTTGAACGGCGCGGTAGGCGTGCAGGGCTTCGTCGTACCGTTCGTCGTTGTACAGCATTTCGGCGTAGGTGAGCCACGCGGCGGGGGTGCGCTGGGCTTCGGCCCTGGCTTTGGCGAGGCCGAGTTTGGCCTGCCGTTGTTGCAGGGTATCCGCTGCCAGGAGGTATTGTTCACCCCGGGTCGTTTGCCCAAGGGCGATCAGGCTCCGGCCCAGGTTGTAATGCACCCCGTGAAACCATGGGATTTGCCGTTCGGCCTGTTCGAGATAGGGGACGGCTTCATCCGGACGGTCCAGTTGATAGAGCAAGGCTCCCACATGGTAGGCATATTGCCCGTTCTCAGGATTCAGGGCCAGGGCCTGTTGTCGGGCTTCCAGGGCTTCCTGTAGATTGCCTTCTTCCTGATGAAATTGGCCGATGGCATCGTAGGCCAGATCAAAGGCTTCATCCACAGCCTGAGCTTGTTGATAGGCCGCGAGGGCATCTTTTACCTCACCCAGCGCCTTGTGGACGTTGCCCTTTTGAAGCCACAGGGCACGCTGGTCGGCGACCGGCGTCTCCGGTGTCAGGAGGGTTTGCTCGGCTTCAAAATGATCCAGGGCTTCCCTGAATTGCCTGCGCGCCACGGCGTTGTTGCCGAGATGAAACTGGACGTTGGGATACGTAGCGTCGATGCGAACCGCTTGTTCAAACGCTATCTTGGCTTCGTCCAGGTTGCCCATCTGTGTCAGAATTTGCCCCCGGAGGAAATGGGCACGCATAAAGTGGGGTGCTCGGCGCAGGGCTTCATCGATGGCGCGTAACGCCTGGGCCGGGTTGCCTTCCCCTGATGCCATTTGTGCCCGCGTGGCTAGGTTGGTGGCGGCCACCGGGATCGGGCCGCGTTGTATTGCGGGTGGCGATTCCGGTGCTGGTTCAGCGTCGGGTGTGTCGGTACACGCGCCCACTATCAGCAGAAGTACCGACAGGAGCAACGGCAGGACGTTTGGTTTATTGGATAACTTGAGGAGCATCGCCTTCGGTCAGGTGAAGTACGGTGTTGGCCAGGAGGGCCTGTAACGTGTCTCGGGTGCCGCTCGGCCATCGAACGATCAGGGTGTCGACCTGCACGGCATCGCCGAGGCCGAACACGGCGGTGGCTTCGGCATGGGACAGGTAACTTGAGCCAGAGCGAATGGTTCGGTATTGCCGGGTGCCTTTCGTAACGGCGATCAATTCAGTACCGTAGCCGCTCCGGTTGGACGTGGTGCCGGAGACCGTTACGGTCAGGGAGTTTTTGCCGATGTCCGAGGCGGTATTCTCATAGAGGTGGACCGCCCCGCCGTTTTCGGTCAGGATCACGTCTACGTCGCCGTCGCGGTCATAATCCAGTGTGGCGGCCCCTCGCCCGACGAGCGGGTTTTGCAGGGCAGGCATGGCCTGTGCGGCATCGGCAAAGCGGCCTGTGCCATCATTCAGAAAGAGGTGAGGCGGCTGGCGGTAGGTGATGCCGTCCTGCTGCTGGTCCACCTGTTCAACGATGTGGCCGTTTGCTGTGATGAGGTCCAGGTCACCGTCCAGGTCGGCATCGAATAGCATCAGGCCGAAGGTCAACGTCAGGAGGCTCGGGCGGCCGATCTTTGACAGGACGGCCCGGTCTGCAAAACGCCCCTCGCCCACATGCTGGTACACGCCGATCATCTCACGTGCGAAGTTGCCCACAAACACCCAAGGTTCACCACTGGGATTCACTACACCGGCATCGATGCCCATTCCGGCGCGCGTTCGGCCATGTTCATCATAGGCCATGCCGCTCAGGATGCCGCGCTCGGTGAAGGAAGGGCCGGTTCCCGGCCCAGCGTCGCCCCGGTTGAGGTAAAGTTCATCGCGCGGGGTGTCGTTGGCAAGCACAAGGTCAGGCCAGCCGTCGTGGTTAACATCCAGGGTGGTCGCGCCCAGGGTTTTTCCGGGGGATGTGTTGAACCCTGCCTCGTCTGTCCAGTCGGCAAAGGAAGGACCGGTTCCCGGCCCAGCGTTGCCCTGGTTGTGATAAAACCGGCCCGGTGCGCCTTCGTAGAGTTCTGGTGTGCAGTATTGTTTGGCTTGGCCATCGGTGGAGCAGAATTTGTCTATTTCCGGCGACCATTCGATATAGTTGCCCACATACAGATCGAGCCACCCGTCCAGGTCCGCATCCAGCCACAGGGCCGAGGTGCTCCATTCCGCGAGTTCGGCCAACCCGGCTGCGCGGGCCGTCTCTACAAACCGCCCGTCGTCGTTGCGGTAGAGGTGGTCTGTGCCGACGGTGGTCAGGAAGAGGTCGGGGTCGCCGTCGTTATCATAATCCCCGACGGCCACGCCCATGCCATACCCGGGCGTCTCTGCAAGACCGGTATCTTCCGTAACATCGACAAACGAGCCGTCTCCGCTGTTGCGGTATAGCGCGAGGGCGGGGAGGGTGTTGTTGGTCCAGTGTCCGCCGCGCACGAGGGCAAGGTCCGGCCAGCCGTCCTGATCATAATCCAGCACGCCCACGCCGCCACCCATGGTTTCGGGAAGCCAGTAACCCCCGGCGGCGCCCGTCGTGTGCGTAAACCCGGAAAGTCCAGCCTCCTTCGTCACCTCAGTCAATTGCCAGACGACAACCGGATTAAGTTTCCTGCTGCGTTTTGAGTGCCGCTCCTCAAGAAGGTCGAAATAGCAGGCCAAATGATGCGTGATCCCAACAAGTCGATCGCTGAGATTTGTCAGACGCTCGGTATATCGAGTTCAACCCTGTACCGCTATGTGAGTAAAATCCGGCAATAAGAACATGGAAATTCGCCGCACCTCGCACTCAAATGTCCAATTCTCCCTATAAATGTCGCCAAGGAGGGAAACCAAGCCGCATTCCCATTCGAAACCCAATCTCGTATGCTTCGCTGTGTGTTTCTTTTCGCCCTGATGCTGACTTGGGCCGAGGCCCGGGCGCAGCTTAATGGTACGTACTTCATCGGGGGATTCAATCCCGATTATGCGACCCTCTCAGCAGCCGTCGCCGACCTAAACACCTTGGGCATCTCTGGCCCGGTCACCTTCCTGATCCGTGGGGGGACCTATGACGAGCAGGTGACCATCACCGACTTTACCCGCACCGGCAACCCGGACGACCGGGTCATCTTCAAAGAGCAGGCCCTGCAGAACGTGACGTGGACCTACTCCGGGGCCACCGGCTTCACCAACTGGGTTGTTAAAATTTTCGAGGCCGATTACATCACGTTCGAGGACATCACCTTTACGGCCACTGCCCCAGCACCCTACGGCTCCATCTTCTTTCTCGACGCCACGACGGGCAACACAACCTACATCACCCTTAGCGGGTGCACCCTGATTGGACTTCCCGGGGTTGATAATTCTCAGGCAGCGCTGATACGCGATGAGTTTACCGTTCCTGCCAGGTCAAATGAGGGCCTGTTGTTTGAAAACAACACCTTTCAATACGGGTATACCGGCATATACGATATCACGGTTTGTAGTGATTGCATTGTGCGAAACAACACGTTTTCGGCCCAATATCTTTCGGGCATTTTTATCATAGATGGAGGGGGGGTGGAAATCAGCGGAAATACCTTCTCGGATTGGGTTCAATCGAGTGCCCTTTACAGAGCTGTTGATCGACGGGCGGGAGGATCAACGGTTACCGGCAATACGGTAACCGTTAAATACGGAGCCGAGGGCATCCATGTGGGCGGGACGGGCTTGATCGCCAACAACCAGGTCTTGATGCAGGGCAGCAACGTCGAGGTAGGGATATACCTTAACGGCAATTTCTATTCCATTCTACACAATACGGTTTATGTCGACGGCCCCAGCACGGCCGACGCCCTTCAGCTCGCCAAATTAAATGGTAATCCTGAAGACATTGTCCTCAAAAACAACCTCCTGCTCAACTTTGGGGGAGGGGCCGCCATGCGAATTTTTGTTCAAAGCTTGGTCCAGGTCTTCGACAATGAGGAGGCCGACTTCAACAACTACTATACGACCGGATCCGAACTGATACGGCTTAACAGCACCTTCTACCCCAACATTATGCGTTGGAGACAAGCCTCCAACGCATATCAGCACGACCGCTATTCCGTCTCCAAACCCGTCTTGTTTACTTCACTCTCTTCTGCGGCGGGCCTCCATCTAGCTGGTTCGTCTCTCACCGACGTGGCCCTGGCCGGTACCCCGATTGCCACCGTCACAGATGACATCGACGGAGACGCACGAGATGCCACCTATCCGTTTATGGGGGCCGACGAAGTGAGCAACCCGTTTGGGAACCTGAGCGGAACCTACACCGCCGGCCCTCCGAGCAGCGCCGCCGGCAAGCGTGGGGGCATGACCTTCGACGGTTTTTCGGAGGCGGTCCGGGCCATCAACATTTTCCCGATTACCGGAGACATAACGTTTAAAATCGAAGCGGGTGTATACGACGGCCAAGTATACTTTCCCAGTTCCTACGGCGGCCCGCATGACATAACCTTTGAACCGGCGTCGCCGTCGGCCAACGTGACGATTCAATCCACCGAAGCACTCGGCGGCTCGTTCTTCCCAGGGCTGGTCACGATCCAGAAAGCGTTTGACAGCCTGACGTTCAGAGCACTCCGGTTTTCGGCCATCGCGCCGGGCACCTACAATCGCATCTTTGACATCCGAGCCAGCGTGAACCTGACGATGGAAGACTGTACATTCATCGGATCCAGCACCGGCACGGACGACAATCACTCCATGCTGTATTTTTTTACCGGCGTTTCTGACCTGTCACTCATCAATAACACCTTCACTTCCGGCTACCGGGCCGTCGACAGCGGCGGCAACCTCTCGACCGAGAACAACCTATTCACGGGCAACACCTTTACTTCGCAAAAGGAAAACGCGATAGCTCTGGACGGGGGCGGCATTTTGAGCATCAAGGACAACACGTTCACCGATGCCGCGACCTCCAACACCACCTACAGCGCCGTCTACATCAATGCAGGGACTAACATCCAGATCCTCGGCAACACCATCCGTATGAACAAAGGCCGGCGCGGCATCGAATTGGGACCGACCCCGGCTACCAGTCGGCACCTGATTGCCAATAACATGATCAGCCTCTACGGCTCCACAGGGGAGGCCGGTATCTATATCGACGGCGGAGAAGTGGACGTCTTCCACAACACCATCTTCTCGGATGTTGGCTCCGGCTCCGGCGGCGCATTCTGGTCCGTGGCTACGGCGGTCGGCATCGAACTCAAAAACAACATCTTCTTTGCCAAAGACACCCGGCCGGCGATGCGCATCGACAAAGTCTTCAATCTCCAGGCCAGCGATTACAACAACCTCTTCTCCTCTGGCCCCACGCTGGTGGATTGGGTTGGCACCTCCTACACGACCCTTGCCGCCTACCAAGCCGGCACCGGCTTCGACCCCAACTCGGTCACGCAAAACGTCACCTTTGTTTCTCCGTCGGTTCCGTACAACCTTCACCTGACCGGCAGTTCCATCGGAGATGCCACCCTAGCCGGCACCCCCCTGGCCACCGTCCCCGAAGACTTCGACGGCGAGACACGCTCCTCCTTTGCCCCCTACATGGGAGCCGATGAAGCCGCACAACTCTTCAACATCGACCTAGACCTGACGCTCATCCTCTCCGGAGCCCTCACTGGCACGGCGCTGCCCATGCGTACTGATCTCAACAGCAGCGGCATCCTAGAAGCCAACGCCCTGATGAATCCCTACGCTGGTGCCCCCTATAGTTGTGGCGGATCGGTTAGCGTCCCCGCCGGTTTCTTCACGGCCAACCCAGACATCGTCGATTGGGTCTGCCTCCAGCTACGCACCGGCAACCCGGCCAGTCCCCCAATGAACGTCGTGGCCGAGGCACCGGCCTTCATCAAGTCCAACGGCAAAATCGTCAGCTACCAAAACCCGACGGCCAAGCCGGAATTCGACGCTTCGATGGATTTATACTGGGTGACGGTCTTGCACCGCAACCACCTCTCCGTGATGAGTGCCTTCACGGTTGATGCCACCTCCGGTACGGGCAGCTATGATTTCGGCAGTTTCGATGCCTACGGCACCAACCCGCAGCGCCCAGTGCCTTTCGGTCTGTTCTCGATGTGGGGTGGTGATGGGGACGGCAACGGGCAGGTGACGGCCTTCGATTTTCTTAACACTTGGCTACCCATCAATGGGGGACTCCCGGGTTACAACGGCGGCGATTTCAACATGGACGGCTCGGGTACGGCCTTTGATTTCTTAACGACGTGGTTGCCGGCCAACGGGCTGGCCTCTCAGGTACCGTGATTGACCCGGACGTTGCATGAGTTCTCCCGAACCCACCTACACGAAGGATTCGCCCTGTCAAGGGGAAGTTTCTTGTGTATTTGCCTCTTATTCGTCTTGTACGAAGTGCAGGATCGCACCCTCTAAGTCTATGATTTCCAAACCATCGGCTGTTTCTCGGAGTTCTATGGCGTTATCTAGGATATTACCGTATACCAAGTCCGAGGAGTCACTACAGTGAGCAAAGGTTGAAGCTATCATATCCACCATAAAGGCAGTATCAGCCTGTCGGAAAACACCCGTGTACTGGTTACAATCAGCCCGCCCACTGAACATAAAGTCGTTCTCGAATGTGAGTGTGTAGATTTCAGCACCGAGTGTGGATGTAGGGCTACGTAAGGGCACAAGCGTTCCATCTACTGCCGTGATCCGGGTGAGTAGCCATGAGGTGCCGACAAAGGTTTTAAGAACAGAAGCTGCTTGTTGCGCGTCGGTCAATAGGGCTTGGTCGGGAGGTATTGGGAAGCTCATTGACAGGGTTGTTCGAGCAGGTCCCGAAGAAAAGGGCCAGCATCATAATGTATCTCATCAGCTTAGCATTTAACGGAATGGGGAGATCGTTTGTACGCTTAAGACAACACAGACCTCTGTTTTACTCCATCGGCAGCATTGGGCTGTAAGGGTGATCTCATATTATAAGGGATCTATGATAAGACTGTGCTTTGTTTTCTTGTCATTGCGAGACAGGGCCAACGGCCCTGACGCGGCAATCCCATTACGAGCGTAGGTGCTTGCCGCGCCGGCACCGCATCATGTTGCAGTTGAGGTCGACCACCAGATCCAGGGTCTCTTGCAGGCGGTCGGCATCCCGGCTGTGGAGGGCATCTACCGGGATCCAGTTTGAGCCCTTGACGAAGATCGGCTCGTTGTTGACGACGAACTGAAACGCGCCGTCGCCCTCCGGGGTGAGGGTATCCGTCATGTCCAGTTTGATGGTTCGGAAACCGTACCGCATCTGCCACTCGGCCACGGGTTTACCGTCTCCGTTCAGCAGGTCCAGACGCACATCGTAGAGCGCGGCTTCGCCGTAGCTCCTGGGCCACCAGAGGTCGATGTTTTCCATGGCCCAAGCCCCGGCGTCAACGGGGGCCTCCTGGGCGGCCAACACTGTTGAATCAATGCCAATCACGAGGTGGTTCATGCCGGGGCGCAGTACGTCGGTTACGTCCAGCCGATGGGGAATGAGCATGTTTTCCAGGGTGCCCATGCACGTTCCGTTAAGCCAGACGCCGGCGAGGGTATCCACGCCGTTTAGCACCAGTTCGTATTGGGCTGTGCCCGGGGTTTCCGTAAACATGAAGTCGCGCGAAAACCACCACTGGTTTGTTTCCAGCATTCGAAGTTGGTAGATGTTGTGTGCTTTGTCCAGATCCTCCGGCAGTAACCCGGCGCGGATCAGGTCCAGTTCCACATTGCCGGGCACGTGTGCCGGAATACGGGTCCAGTCGGTCGGAATTTCGGGATGGGTCATGCGGGCGGCCCGTTTTTGTTGGGGGCCGTACCAAAGGGTCCATTCGCCGTTCAGGTTGATGCGTTGCATGGAGACGGACATAAAGATTAGGACGGGAAAAAGTGGGCTTCCAACATGCGAGTCAGCGCGTGGTAGACCGGCAGATGCAACTCCTGGGCCTTATAGGTCTCTGTTTCCGGGACGCAGATACAAACGTCACACAACCCGGCCATTTTACCGCCGTCCTGGCCTGTCAAGCCGAGGGAGGGCATGTCTTTGGCGCGGGCCACCTTCAGGGCATGCACAACGTTGATCGAATTGCCGGATGTACTGATGGCCCAGAGGATGTCCCCCGGCCGCCCATAGCCCGCCACTTGCTGTGCAAAAACAAGCTCCGGCTCCACATCATTGGCGAAGGCACTCACCAGACTATCGGCACCGTTCAGGGGGAACGCGCGCAGGGCACCTTGCAGCCGGTCGGCGAGGTGTTCATCTTTGAGCCGGGCGCGGAGGGTGGCTGAAATGGGCCGATGCGCCGTGAAGGATTTCATCAACTCCCCCACGATGTGCTGGGCATCAGCCGCAGACCCGCCATTGCCGCAGATGTAGACCACCCCGTCCCGCGCATAGCAGGTACAAAGCAGGTCAAAGGCCGCTTCCAGATCGGCCCGGCAGGAGGCCAGCCGGGGGTAGCGGTCGAAGAGTTCTTGTATGTAAACGTTCATGCTTTTATTGATTCGTTCTACGTGCGACGTTAGGGACAAGAAACGTAGAACTTAGAACGTAGAACGTACTTGCGCCACGGTTAACGCGGCCACGTCCCCAATGCGTTCGCCGAGTTCGGCACCGCGCACGGTACACACCTTCAGGGCGTGGGACAGGCACTCGGCCTGCATCACCCGTTCCATGGCCGGACGGAGCAGGGCTTCGGCCCGGACGAAAATACTGCCGATGACGATGCGTTCCACGTTCAGGAGGTCGACGGCCATCGAGAGGGCACGGCCCAGCATTTCACCGGTCTCGGTATAGATGGCTTGCGCGAGGGCATCGCCCTGTCCGGCGGCCTCGGCTACCGTTTTGGCCGACAGGGTTGCAGCGTCGGTTAACAGGGACGCACCGCCCTGTTCGATGTGGGCGTCCAGCCGAAGCTGGGCCACCTGTGCGATCCCGCTGCCACCGCAATAGCCTTCCACCGAACCGGCCTTGCCGTAGCCGATGGGTCCGCCGGGGGTCAGGCGGATGTGGCCGATTTCCCCGGCATTGCCGTTGGTGCCCTCATAGAGTTTGCCGTCCAGGACCAGTCCGCAGCCGAAGCCGGTGCCCATGGTGCAGAACATCATGTTCCGGGTGCCGCGTCCGGCTCCGTGTTTCCACTCGGCGAGCGCCCCCGCATTGGCATCGTTTTGCAGGAAGGCCGGTATGCCGAAGCGATCCTGAAACTGTGCCACAATGGGCACTTCATCCCAGCCCGGCAGGTTGGGGGGGGAGAGCACCAGGCCCTGATCGGCATCCAGCGGCCCCCCGCAGACAATCCCGATGGCTTCGACCGGCCCATGCGCGTCAAGCAGGTCTTGCGTATGGCGGTAGAGCAGGGCCAGCGTTGCGTCCGGCCCATCGCCGGTGGGGACCCGTCGTTTGCCGAGCACATCGGCATTTTCATCCCCGATGCACACCGCGCATTTGGTCCCGCCGATGTCAATGCCGAGGTAGTGGTTCATGGGGGGAGGATTGAGTAATGTTGTGAAGGGTGAAGGTGTGATGTTTGTATAGTTCGTAGAGAGCCAACCGAAGAGGGGATCCGTGACGGCATCCACCAGCCGGTTGATCAGCAGCGCCGTGCTGACCAGACCGGGGCTTACATGCAGGAGGATGTTGAAGACCGGCCAGGCCATCGAGGGGTAGAGCCAGTTGCCCCACACGTCATTCGCCGTGCCCAGGCCGTAAATGACCTTCTGGTGGACCGGTACCTTGTCTTCCGGTTTTGTGACCGTTGGTGGGCCGGATGGTTGGGGTTCAGTCAATGGGTTCCAGGCTCATGGGTATAGTAAAACGGTGAGGTTATCTGTGTGCGATCACGAAAGGGGACGTACGCTGGTCGTTGCCGATCCGGACCTGCACCAAATAGACGCCGGGCGGCAGGCCGCCGAGCGGGATACGCAGGTTCGATGCGCCATGCACGGGTAATTTTCGGGCCAATACCTTTCGGCCGAGGGGGTCAAAAACCGTAACGGACCCCTCGTGGCCCACCGGTTCACCGGTTACCTGAAGGGTTAGGGTGCCGGCGGCCGGGTGGGGAAAAAGGGCCACGTCAAACGCAGGCGGGAGTGGTACGTCCTCCACCCCGACCGGCCCCATTGGCCGGACATACCAGACGGTGCCCTCCGGGTCGGAGCCAAATGCGTGGTAGACGATGTGCAGGCTGCCGTCTTTCGGGCAGCGCGCCATGTCCACCTGTTGACCGAGGCGGGTGCCGGTGTCCGTTTCGTCCAGGACGGTCTCATAGGTCCAATTGCCCGGCGTGCCGTGGGCATAGCGTATCACGACTTGATCCCCGTAGACGAGGTGTGCCGTGTTGGTTTCGTCAAGCGCCAGGGCCACGATGCGCCGTGCTCCGGCAAAACCAAGCCCGATGTTCGAGAGGGTATCGACGTCGGTAATGGTCCAGGCCCCGTTGCTGCGGTGGGCGTACCGGATGGCACCGCCTCCCCCGAGGTGTTGGTAGTAGGCCACGTGCAGATCGCCGTTTTTATCCAGGGCAAGCGACGGAAACCGTCCGACATCATCGGTGCTGTCTACGACGCTGATGGTCCAGTTGCCGCGTGCGCGTTCGGCCAATTCCAGATCGGCGGTACCATCGTTGTAATAGGCAATCGCCGGTTCCCCATTGGCTCCGATGACGATGGACGTGGCGTGTGCATACATGATGGAGGGGGATCCCACGCCGGTCACGTTCCAGGTCCCGTTCGGGCTGCGCCGGGCATGTTCCACTCCGCGCCCGCCGAACCCTGAGGGATCGACGGAACTGGTATGGAGGATGCCTTCGTCTGTGATCAGGATGCTGTTGTCCCAGCCGTCGTGCCCCGCATCTTCAATGCGTTCCAGCGACCACGTATTTCCCTGCCGAGATGCTACTACCTGGTCTTCGAGGTCGTGGTCGTGGTAGTTGATGTACACCCCGCCTGCGGTATCGGCGGCGACGTCCAGGGGGCCGTAAAAATAGCCCGTTGCGACGGGTGTGATCTCTGGTTGTTCTCCAGCGGCTATGCGCGCATGGCGGACGTAGCCCTCGTTGGCCTCCAGCATGTAACTGACCTCGGCCGTGCAATCCGGTCCTAGCGCAAGGGCGGCTTTGATGCCGGTATCCACCCGTACCTGTACCCACTGGGCATGGGCAGCCGGGGTCCATGCCAGGAGGAACAGAAGGGTGAGGGCTAAGGGTCGGGTATGCATCAGGGTTCCGTGTGGGAAAAAATGCCCGGTCCGGTTACGGCGTGTTTCATGAGGACTTCCGGGATCGGCGCAAAGGAGCTAAACATCGGCAGGGTGGCTGCTCCGAGGGCCGTGGCATCATCACCCGCCGTGGCACAATACAACTGCGGATGGGCCATTCCGTCTTCGATCCGGCGTTCAGGCAGGGTTTCTTTCAGGCGCTCCTTGATGTACCGGATCATGGGTTCAGGATACTGGCCGCCCAGAAAAATGGCTTCCGGGTCGATCAGGCACTCAATGGTCAGGATAAAGGGGGCCAACTGGGCAATGCCCTGATCCAGCCAATTCAGTAGCACCTGGTTTTTTTGATCAAACAGGTCCCCCAACTCCGCAGGGTGCGAAATCTCGACGCCGGACGGCTTGAGGAAGCCGGCAATGACCGGCAGGCTGAAGAACGCGCCCAGGTGCGGTTTTTTTAGGCCGATGGATGGAGTCAGGTCGGTAGGGGTAGGCACGGCCCCGATTTCCCCGGCATTGCCGTTGTGGCCGTCGTAGGGCCGTCCGTTCAGGATGAGGCCGCCGCCGAGGCCTACCCCAAAGAAGAGGTAAAAAAAGTTCTCGATGTGCCGCCCTTTGCCGTACCACCGCTCGCCGACGGCCGCTGCCGAGGCGTTGTTTTCGATAAATACCGGCAGGTTAAGCCGGGCTTCCAGCAGATCGGCAATGGGCACGTTCATCCAGCCGGGGTACGCTGTTGGATTGACGACGTTGACAGACCGACTCCCTTCCGAAACACCCAGCGGTCCCGGAAGCCCGATCCCAATTCCCCACAGCCGATTCATATCGATGTCTGCCGCTTGCACCAGGGTCTCGACTGCTTTTACCATCAGGTCAATGGCTTCCTCCGGGGGAGGAAAAAACACCTCATAGGCCACGCGCTGGCGTACCTGTCCTCGAAAATCCATCAACACGCCCGTGATGTGTTCACGGTCAAAGTCCAACCCCACCGTGAAGGCCCCGCCCGGATGCAAGGCCAGCGGTGTAACAGGGGCGCCTCGGCCCTCCTGCAAGCGATCAGCTTCCTGAATCAGCCTCGCCTTCAGAAGTTGGCGGGTAATGTTGGATACGGTCTGGAGCCGAAGCCCCGTGTGGTGCGCAATGGTCTTGCGTGCGATGGGCTCGTGTAAGCGGATGGTTTCGAGTACGATCCGCAGGTTGTGGGCCTTGGCATATTTCAGGTTGGTCCCGGCGAGCATAGTGGTACGGGGAAAGGACGATTGATGAATTCTGATGTCATATAGGGGGGCAAACTGTTGACAATGTAGATATTATTTATTAAATAATCCATCAAATGGATTAACTATCGAAAGGCCGGTTTTTCTGCTTGTTTTTCCGGCTTTTTTATCACCGTTTGACCTTCCCTGTGGGGCGCACCATGAGGTTTGTTTCTGTCGTCCTGTTTGCGTGTTTCCTTTTTGGTGAACTTCTGGCGGCCACACCCCTGCCCCGTGCAGGCCGCATCGTCGGTACCATCATCGACGCGGATGCGGGTGTCGCCTTGCCGGGTGCCAACGTCATTATCCAGGGTACCGGCATCGGTGCGGCTACGGGTGCTGACGGCAGCTATGCCATTACCAATGTGCCGTCCGGGACGTACACCTTGAAAGTCACCTTCATCGGCTATGAGGAGCAGACCCGCACCGTCACGGTTGAAGACGGGCAAACCGCCCGGGCCGATTTTGGCTTGACCTGGGCCGGGGTCGAAGGGGAGGAGGTGCTTGTGACCGCCCAGGCGGTCGGGCAGAATGCGGCCATCAACCAGCAACTCAGTTCCAACACCATCACCAACGTGGTCTCTGCGGCTCGCATTCAGGAAATCCCCGATGTTAACGCTGCCGAATCCGTGGGGCGTTTGCCGGGGGTTGCCATTCAGCGTTCCGGGGGGGAGGCGAATAAAGTTTCGATTCGGGGCCTATCCGCCAAATACAACACCGTGACCGTAAACGGTGTGCGCGTGCCGTCCACCAGTGGGGATGACCGGAGTGTGGACCTCTCGCTCATTTCTTCCAACATGCTCGACGGCATTGAGGTCATGAAGGCCATCACGCCGGATAAAGATGCCGATGCCATTGGCGGGGCCGTCGACCTCAAGCTCCGCGAGGCCCCCGACGAAATGATGGTCGATGTCCTGGCCCAGGGCGGATACAACCAGCTACAAAGCTACTACGGCAATTACAAGATTAATGCCAGCGTCGGCCAACGTTTTCTGGATAAAAAGCTGGGTGTCATTGCCAGCCTCAACCTGGACGAGTTCGACCGAAGCGCAGACAAGTTCTCGGGCAACTACCGGCAATCTTCCAGTGCCGAAACGGGGGACCCGATTATCCTGATCAACGACATCGGCGTACGGGAAGAAACCGTCAAGCGGGGGCGTACCGGAGCCAGTGCCGTTATCGATTATCGCATTCCGAACGGTAAAATCACCACCAACGGGTTTTACAACCAACTGGATTTTGAAGGGTTGTTTCGCATCAACCAGATGAACGTAGACAACAACCGGCACTACTACGACATTGAGCTTCGGGAAGGCACTACATCGATCTTCACAGGAGCCCTGGGTCTGGAGCAGGATTTCAACCGGTTCAAGTATGACGTGGGCATCTCCCGGATCGCCTCACGCAGGGACAGCCCGGAAGATTTTGTCTGGCGCTTCGCCCAGGAAGGCAATGCCTTTAGAGGTTTGCCGGACGAAAATTCAGTACCGACTGACATTTCCGATTTGCTCAACGTGGATACGCTGGCCACCGGCTTGCAAGATGTATTTGTCTATGGTACCCGCCTGGAAGAAGACGAGTTCACAACGCAGATGAACGTTCAGGTGCCGTTTTTCCTGAGCAACGGCTTGAGTGGGTACTTCAAGGCAGGTGGGAAACTACGCTGGCTGGACCGGCTCAACGACCAGAGCCAGGACGGGCGCAACGGCATTTATTACGGCAGTGGCGCCGGCAACCTGAATGAACCCCTGGAATGCGTCGCCGAAGCCCTGCCGGATCTGGACCTCAATACCATCGTCGGCAACCTGGGCATTTTGCCGGTGACCCTCGTTCAAAGTGACTATGCCCGAGACGATTTTCTCGAAGGGGATTACCCGCTTGGGTTTACCGTGCAAAACAGTGAACTGCTGCGCATCACCGAAGCCATGCGGAACTGTGGACCGGATATTTTCAGAAGCTATGCTACTGGTACACTCGGGCGTGATTATACCGGCACCGAACGCTACAAGGCGGGTTATGCAATGGCTGAGTTTAACATCGGCCGCCGCATCACCGTGATTCCCGGCATACGCTGGGAAAGTGATTTCTCCCGGTATGATGGGCAACGGTATCGGGAAACGTCACCCAACAACGTGCAAGGCCCGCCTGCGGAACTGGAGTTTATCACCACCGAGCGGGAAAATGACTTCTGGCTACCGATGGTGCACCTGCGCTACGAGCCAACAAACTGGCTGAAAATCCGGCTGGCCCGGACGGAAACCCTCACACGGCCCGACTTTATCCAGTATGCCCCTATCACAACGATCAACAGCTTCCGCAGCTATGTACGGGCGGCTAACTCGCTGTTGCGCCCGGCGGAGTCCACCAACTATGACGTGGCCGTTTCCCTGTATGAAAACAAGCTCGGGCTGTTTACTGTGGCCGGGTTCAGCAAGTCGATTAACGACCTGATTTTGTTTGTTGATTACAACCTGCACCCGGATGTAGGGGCCCTGCCCGGCATGAACGTGCCTGATGAGTGGATTGATGCCCGGCCGCGTGCGAACACCTTTATCAACAACCCCTTTGCGGCCAGTTACAAAGGCTTTGAACTGGATTGGCAGACCAACTTCTGGTACCTGCCCTCCGCCCTGAAAGGGGTGATACTCAGTGCCAATTATACGTATCTTCAATCCGAGACGACGTACCAGGCCTTCTACATCGTAGACAGCGATTCGTTGATCAGAAACCGGCCGCCGGTGTTCCTGAAAGAACTCAGAACGGACTCGACGCGCACGGCACGCATGCCTGATCAACCCGCACACATCGCCAACATCACATTGGGGTACGACATTAAGAGCTTCTCGGCACGGCTCTCCTTGCTGTACCAGACCGACACCAGCACGTTCATTAACTCGACCAACGCGCTCTTCGACAACTTCTCCGGGGATTATACCCGGCTTGACCTGTCCTTGCGGCAAAAGTTGCGGAACGGGCTGGAGGTCTTCGCCAATTTTAATAACCTCAACAGCCGACCGGATCGAAATTTCCGGGGGGCTTCCAACGCTAACCCATCCTACATCGAGTACTACGGCTTTACCATGGACGTGGGTGCTCGGTTCAGGTACTAAACACCTAACCACTACAGTCCACTAATCTTTCTACAATAGGGGGAAATTTACCTATGAAGACTTACAAATTTTTTCTGCTAACACTCCTGCTGGGGGTGTTAGGCAGCACGGCCACCGTGCAGGCGCAGGACAACGTGCTTGTGGTTGAGTGGGCAGATGCAGACGGAAACGTGATTAACAACGCGCTCCGTGATGCCGTCGCCAATGACTCCCTGCGTCCTGATGACCGGGTGTACAAACTCAAGCGCGGGGGATTTTACTGGAATGAAGACCGTATCCAGTTCGATGGTTTTCACCTGCGCCTCATCGGGGAAACCGCTGATGAAGCCAATCCTGATGACGCCTTTGTCTGTGGCCCGAACTTTGATGAAGACTGTGGCCCGGCCATCATTCAGCGCGTCCGCCGCGCCGACCAGTCCATCGATGGCATCATGCTCCAAAACACAGGGAGCGGCAGCCACCTGACGGTACAAAACGTCTGGCTGATGGGGCAGGACAGTGACGGGGTCAAGACCTCCTACGAACAAATCCAACTGGATGCCGCGGATTCCCGCTTCGTGTTTGATAACGTCATCTTCGACCGTAACAATTGGCACTTCCTCGGCCCCAACGCCGCGAATTGTGACATGACGGTCACCAACACCGTCTTTCGTAACATCTTCGGTCCATCCCAGCAGTGGGAAGGATTGGGGGTACGGTTCGAAACCGGTGCCGACTCGGTCATTTTCGACAACAACACCTTCCTCAACATCGGCTTTACCCCCTTCCAGTCGGAAGCCGCGCCGATGAACTACTTCCGGGCTAACCATAACACGTTCGTCAATGTGGGCCGTAGCTTCCAGGCCGGTGCCATCTGGAAAGAAGCCTACATCACCAACAACGTGTTCGTGAACTACTTCTGGCACGGGGAGCAGCCCTCGGAATACAATGATGCCGACCGCTTCGATCCGTTTACCGGCTTCTTCGGCATCGCCGCGATGCCGGCCCGCTTCGGGACCGACCTTGACCGTCGGATCGTACTCGCCAACAACAGCTTCTGGCGGGATTCGCAGTTCATGACCCTCATGCCGGACAGCATCCGGTCGCAGCCGGTCGTCAACGACACCACGGCAGGCTGGTTCTCGTCCTTCAGCGGCATGGTCATGCAGGACAACCTGATTGACGTAAACCCGGACGTGGCGACGTACCCCGCCGACATTATCCAGTCGATGGTGGATAACATCACGGAACTCCGGGCCGGTAACTCGGACTCCCCGCGTTACTTCTTCGATCCAGGCCGGGATGAAGAGTGCTTCCAGTGCAACATCTGGCCCCTGCCGGAAGACTTCACCTATGCCAACGCCGATCTGGCCGCTGCCGGTACGGACGGGTTGCCGCTGGGTGACCTGAACTGGTACCCGGATGCCAAGATGGACTATGAAGCCAACAAAGACACGTACGTCCAGGCAATTGAAGACCTGGCCGGTGCACGGCTCGAACTCACCATCGTAGCCAGCGGCGAAGCCGACGAAGGCACCCTTGGTGATGGGGCTGCTGTGGCCGCCGTTGAAGGGTTCACCTACTATGAAATGGACTCCTCCGGTCTCATCGAATGGACCTTCGACATTGAAACCGAAGGGACCTACGACCTGGTGCTGGGCACACACATGCGTGGCAACGGCCAGCGCGGCCAGCACGTCGCGGTCAATGGCACCCGGATCCGTAACAACGAAGGGTTCGGCGAATACTACTGGGACGTCGCAACGGGTATTCCCACCGACGACTGGTTTGAAACCCGCATTGCCGCTGCAGACCTCGTCGTAGGGGCTGATGCCCTGACGTTGCCTGCCGGGACGAACACCGTTGTCATTGAGCCGTCCTGGGGTTTCCAACGCTTCAGCACCCTCAGCGTCATTGATCCGGCAACGGATACCGCCGTGGTCGAACTCACCGCTGCCGATGCACGGGCTGAAGGCGTGACCCCGGTCTGTGACGAAGCCGAATTCTGCCCGACGGGCTTCAAGTCGGTTGCCCTGGATGCTGGTGGCAGCATCACCTGGAACCTGGACTTCCCGGGGGACGGGGTGTACGTCGCACGGGTATTCTACGACGCCCCCAACGGTGGCTCCGGTCGTTTACTCCTGAATGACGAACCGCTGCTTGAAGGCATCAACTTCGCCAGCGGCTCCGCCAGCGTGCTGACGGATCAGTTCACGGCCACCGGGGGCACCAACGCCCTGACGCTGCAGTCCGATGCCGGTGGATTCAACGTGGACTACCTCCAGTTGATTTCCGTCAGCGGCGTTGAGACGGCTAACGAGCGCAGCGAACTGCCCGAAGGCTTCGCCCTCGAACAAAACTACCCGAATCCGTTCAATCCGTCTACCACAATTACCTATACGCTTGGAGCCCCCACCAACGTAAAAGTTGTGGTGTATGATGTGATGGGTCGGCAGGTGCAAGTGCTCGCCAATACCAGCCGCCCAGCCGGTACCTACCAGGTGACCTGGAACGGCCGGAGCCTGTCCGGGCAACTGGTATCGAGCGGGGTCTATCTCTACCGCATGGAGACCGAAGTCGGCATGGAAACGCGCCGCATGGTCCTCCTCAAGTAGCCTGTGCACCAGTGTTTGGGTGATGATGGGTGCCGGTCTTTCCAACGCAACACGTTGCCGCGGAAAGACCGGCGCTGTATTTTTTGAGAGGTACGCTCGCGATCCTTGGGACCACCCCAGCCTGGCGTACCCGCTTCGCATGTGAACGCCAGGCTGGGGTGGTCGCTCAAGTTTGCACTAACCTTCCACACCTATGATCTTTACGCGGCTCCTCGCATTTACGCTCGCCCTGCCCCTCCTGGCCGGGGCGCAACCCATGGACCGTATTGTGTTCAACGACCAGGACCTCTTTCTGAGCGGAGCCAACATCGCATGGGTGAACTTTGCGCGAGACGTTGGGCCGGGTACCACCAATTTCAACCGCTTCGAAGGCATGTTCTCGGAACTGAACCAGTCTGGGGGCAACGCCATGCGGTTCTGGGTGCACATTACTGGTGTGAACTCGCCGGTCTGGAACGGCTCCGAAGTAACCGGGCCGGGCAGTGGTACGATCAACGACCTGCGCGTCATTCTGGACCGGGCCTGGGACGAAGGCATCGGTTTGATCCTCTGCCTGTGGTCGTTCGACATGCTGCGGATCTCCAACGGCACCGGCATTACAGACCGCGCCCACGACCTCCTTACCGATGCCGCCCTCACCCAGACTTATATCGACAATGCCCTTACGCCGATGGTTCAGGCCCTGGCGGGTCACCCGGCCCTCATCGCGTGGGAAATCTTCAATGAACCGGAAGGGATGAGTGTGGAGCATGGCTGGAACTTCAACCGGCATGTACGCATGGCGGACATTCAGCGGTTCATCAACCAACTGACCGGGGCCATCCACCGCGCCGATCCGAACGCCCTTGTCACTAACGGCTCATGGGCTTTCATTGCCTCTTCTGATGTCACCCCATCAGGCAAAACCACGCGCCGCGCCGCAGACCTGCACCCCGACGAACTGCACCACATCCGCCAAAGCCTCTCTGCCAAATACGCCCATCCCTTCACCGAGGCCGAAACCCGACAATTCTACGATGCCCTGCACAGCCGGGTCAATTTTAACTACTACCGGGATGACCGGCTGATTGCCGCCGGTGGAGATCCAGAGGGTACCCTCGATTTCTATGGGGTCCACTACTACGAATGGGCTGGTACCGCCCTCTCTCCGTTTCATCACGATTTTGACACCTGGGGCCTGACCAAACCGCTCGTCATCGGAGAGTTTTACCTGGGCGGCAGCGGCGGCGATGGTGACCCCGACAACACCTACGGCATTCCTTACCCGGAACTGTACCCCACGCTGATCGAAACCGGCTATGCCGGTGCCCTGGCTTGGCAGTGGTACAACTACCCGAACAGCGCGGAAGGCGTCATCAGTTGGCCGCGTATCCTGGAGAGTACCGAGATCATGCAGGATCGATACCCCGAGGCCGTGATCGTAGACCGGGGGTTGCAAATTGTACAGTTCGAAGCCGAGCCGCCGGGGGTTGAGATTGGCGCCTCAAGTGAATTGCGCTGGTTCGTCAGCAGTGCCACGGCTGTGACGCTCAACGGCGAACCGGTCGATCCCGTCGGCACTCGCACCGTCATGCCCACCGAGACCACCACCTATCAACTGGTAGCCATTGATGCGGCCGCGCAGGATACCCTGACCGAGGAACTCACCGTGGTCGTGCTCGCGCCCAATGAGGTCAACCGCGCCCGGATGGGAGAGGCTATTGCTTCGTCCATCGAACGGTGCTGCGGGGATCCCTTAACTCCGGATCTGGCCTTTGACGGCAACCCGAACACCCGGTGGAGCAGCGCCTGGGAAGAAAGTGAATCCGACAGCGATCCGGACGATGAATGGCTCATCGTGGATCTGCAAAGCGCCTATGATATTGAGCGCATGGTACTGCACTGGGAAGCGGCTTATGGCTCAGCCTATACGCTCGATGCCTCCCTGGACGGATATAGCTGGGTAACGCTATACGAAGAACAAGCCGGTGACGGGGGCCTGGATGAGGTCCTGCTGGACACCCCCTTCTCCGCCCGTTATGTACGCATGCAGGGCCGAGCGCGGGGTACGCAGTACGGGTACTCTCTGTGGGAGTTTGAGGTTTATGGCTTGCTTTCGGCCCTGCAACCGCCAGTTGTGACCCTCACGGAGCCTTTCGATGGCGCACTGGTTCTCGTAGGGGAAGCCATCACCCTGGAAGCCGAGGCCACCGATTCGGACGGTGAAGTGGTGCAGGTGGCCTACTTTGTGAATGATGAACTGCTGGATACGGTCACCCAGTCCCCGTTTACCGTCACCTGGTCGCAACAGCCGGCCGGGACGTATACGATCAGCGCTCAGGCTACGGACAACGACGGGCTGGTGGTCAATGCGCAACCTCTCACCCTGTTCATCGTGGAATCGGGCGAGTATACCCGATTGGAGGCAGAGTCTGCAACCTCGGAAGGGGAGGCCACCACCCGCATCAACAATGCCGCCAGCGGACGCCGGTTTGTGGATGTGAATACCGGAGGCCGCCTGACCTTTGAAGCCGAAGCCGCCGAACGGGGTCAGCACTTGCTGGTGGTGCGTTACCTGCTGCTGGGTACGGCCCCGACGGCCCACTATACGCTCTCCGTAAACGGAGGAGCGGCCGAGCGGATCTTCTTTGGTGGACAGGCGAGCCGGTGGCAGCGACGGGGGGTACTGGTCGATCTACAGGCCGGGACGAACACGCTTGTACTCGAACAGAGCAGTGGGCATCTGGGGATCGACTTTATAGAACTCGGTCAGGAGGTACGCAACGTGGCCAACGAATCCGGCCTTGAAATCCCCGATGTGTTCCGGTTAAGTCAGAACTACCCCAACCCCTTCAATCCCGTAACCCGGATTACCTACGACCTTCCCACTCCCGAACACCTGCAACTCGACGTGTTTGACATGACGGGCCGGCACGTTGCAACGCTCGTAGAAGGACGGCAGACTGAGGGTACCCACACCGTCCTGTTCGATGCCCGTAATCTGGCAAGCGGGGTTTATCTGTATCGCATCCAGGCCGGAGCCTTTAGCGGATCCCGCCGGATGCTGTTGCTCAAATAACCTGTTGACTGATGAAATACCAGGGACTCCTGTTGGGTATGATGCTCCTGGGCACGTCCTTTTCGGCGAACGCCCAGGATCAGATACACCTCAATCAAATCGGGTTCTACCCGAACGCACCAAAAGAAGCAGTCGTTGTCGAAGCAGAGGCCGGTCCGTTTTACGTCCTTCGCGTTACCTCGGGGGATACCGTTTATACGGGCACCCTTGGGGAAGCACAGACGTGGCAGGATGCGGGGGAGCGGGTCCGTGTGGCCTCGTTTACGGCAGTGGACACCCAGGGCCGTTTTGTGCTGGATGTGCCCGGCGTGGGACAGTCCTACCCGTTTACGGTCAACCCGGCTGTGCATCGTGCCGTTGCGGCAGCAGCGCTTAAAGGGTATTACTTTCAGCGGATGTCCGCTTCGTTGAACCCGCGTCAGGCCGGGGCCTGGGCGCGTTCGCTCGGCCACCCGGACGATGCCGTACTGGTTCATGCCTCCGCCGCTTCCGCTGAACGTCCTGAAGGGACCCTCATCTCGGCCCCGCGCGGCTGGTATGATGCAGGGGATTTCAACAAGTACATTGTCAACTCGGGCATCACCACGTACACGCTGCTGGCGCTCTATGAGCACTATCCGACCTTTATGCAGGCCCTGAATACGGGCATACTGGAAAGCAGGGACGACGTGCCGGATCTGCTCAATGAAACCTTCTGGAACCTGAGCTGGATGCTGGCCATGCAGGACCCCAACGATGGTGGGGTCTACCACAAGCTGACCCATGCCAATTTTCAGGGAGTGATCATGCCGCATCAGGCCACCGCTCCCCGGTATGTGGTGCAGAAGAGTACGGCTGCAGCCCTCAACTTTGCCGCCGTCATGGCCCAGGCGGCCCGCATCTATGCTGATTTCCCAACTGCCTTCCCCGGCCTGGCCGATTCGATGCGGACGGCTGCCCTGGATGCCTGGGGGTGGGCCCGGCAAAACCGAAACGTGACCTACAACCAGAATGCCCTGAACCAACAGTATGACCCGGACATCAACACGGGGGGCTACGACGTTCCCGGCTACGCTGATGAATTTGCCTGGGCCGCCGCCGAGTTGTTCCTGACCACCCGGGCCGACAGCTTCCTGACCATCGCTTCGCCCCTCAACACGTCGCCCGATGTACCGTCGTGGGGTGGCGTCCGCACCCTGGGATGGTATTCCCTGTTGCACCACCGGAAACAAGCGGCAGCGGTGGCAGATACCGCATCCATGAAACGCCGCTTCCTGGCCTTCGCCGACCAACTGGCGGCATCCCGGACGCAGGCCCCGTACCGCATTGTCATGGGACGGCGCACCAACGATTTTGTGTGGGGCAGCAATGCGGTGGCTGCCAACCAGGCTATGGCCCTGATGCAAGCCTACCGGATCTCGGCAGACACCACCTACCTCTGGGCTGCCCTGAGTAACCTGGATTACATCCTGGGCCGGAATGCCACCGGCTTTAGTTTCGTTACCGGCTACGGGGCGCATACGCCCATGCACCCGCACCATCGACAATCCGAAGCAGATGCCGTCGATGCACCCGTGCCGGGGTTGCTGGCGGGTGGACCCAACCCCAATCAACAGGACCGGTGTACCTACCCCTCGGATCTGCCCGCCAGGTCGTATGTGGACGATTGGTGTAGCTATGCCTCTAATGAGATTGCCATCAACTGGAATGCGCCGCTCGTCTACCTGGCCGCTGCCATCGAGGCGGAAATGGAAGCGAGGGCTAACACAACGGATGTGGAGTCCGACATGGGGACCGTCCTGCCGACCCGCTTTTTGCCACCCTATCCCAACCCTTCGGCGGATCGGGTGACCCTGGCTTTTGAATTGGCCGCGCCCGCCGAAATTCGATTGGACGCCGTTGATGTCATGGGCCGCCGCGTGGCCTCATGGATGCCCCGGCCGTATGGGGCGGGTACGCATCGGCTGGCCTGGGCGATGCACAGCCTGGCTGATGGCCTCTATGTGGTGCGTTTGACGTCCGGCGCGCAGGTTCAATCTTATTCAGTCCTCAAAGTGCAAGATGGCATCAATTGAATGCCGGGGTTAATGTTTCTCGTGCAGCCTGTAGGAGCCGAATGGTGGCGGTGACGCCCTCTTCTTCCGGCCATTGATCGCCCTCGTATTCAGCACTGACGTATCCGCGAAAACCCGCTGCCAACAGGAGCCACAGGGCTTCGGTGAAATCCGTTTCTGTTTCCTGGCCCTGTGCATCAAAAGCGTGAGCCTTGGCGCTCACCGCGCGGGTATAGGGTGCAATATCCCGCAGCCCCTGATAGCGGTCGTACCATCGTGGTGGGTCGTTATTCCAGCCGCCCATGAACCAGTTGCCGAAGTCGGCCAATACGCCGAGCCGAGGGTGGTTGACGCTTTCCACGACCATGGCAAGCCACGCGCCGTTGTTGGACGATTCGCCGTGGTTTTCGACCAGGATATTCAGCCCCATGGCGTCGGCATGTGTGCACAGGGTGTAGAGGCCCTCGGAGACACGCTGCATTTGTTCGAGGTAGGAGCCGTCGGCATACGGGTTGGCCCGGATGGAATGACACCCCAGAAAGGCGGCGGCTTCCAGCCATCGGACGTGGTTATCAACAGCCTGGGCACGTTTGACCGGATCGGCATCGCCGAGTTTGCCCAGTTCATCACAGTTGATGAGCAGACTGTTGATCCCCTCGCCGTCGGCCCGTCTTTTTAGCTCGGCCAGATAGGGTTGATCGTTGGCATGTCCAAAGAAAAGCTGGTTGGCGTAGGTAACGGCATCAAGCCCGTGTGCCCGGGCTTTAACCACGATGTCTCGTGGGTCCATCTCACCCAGCAATACCCCGTCCGGATCACTATGCAAGGTCTTGATGAACCAGTCGTAATCGCTCCGGCTGCCTCCAAAGATCGCCTTATGATAGCTCCAATGCGCCAGCGCGAGTTTGAAGAGCGGCTCGTCGGGCCGGGGGGGCAAGTGCCATCCGCCGAGGGTGCCCAGATCAGCCTGCAGACGAGGCGCAGCGTGTGCTCCTGTTGCCAACGGCAAGCCCATTCCCGATCCAAGCGCGGCCATAGAGAGACCTAGTTTGCCTAGAAAATCCCTGCGTTTCATGGAGTGACCTGGTAAATAAAGGAGAGGGTTTCTACATCACTATTTAATATTAATCCAATTGATGGAATAAATCAACTCGATTGGGTATACTATACTTATCTCAAGTTGCGCCCTATCGCAGTGCTGTACCGGGAAAGTAATGCGTAATGCGTAAGGGAAACCGTAAGGTTCACGAAGTAAATTGCCCTCATGTGTAGGGCTCCCTTACGAAATACGCTACGAGCAGGCCATTTTTTTGATAGCACACAACTTGAGTTATTAAGGATATTGGAGAACGGCTTGATATCAAGCAATGCTTATTTCCCACTCACCCTGATTGGTATCGTATATGCCTGTATCAAGTCCACTGAGGTTCAAAGAAAAAGTCTCCTATGGACTCGGCGACTTTGCCTCGTCCATGTTCTGGAAACTGTTTTCCATGTTCATGCTGTTCTTCTACACCGATGTGTTTGGCATTACGGCAGCAGCGGCAGGCACCATGTTTCTGGTGACCCGCATCTGGGACTCGGCCAACGACCCGCTCATGGGCATCATCGGGGACCGCACCCGGACCCGTTGGGGGAAGTTCAGGCCCTATCTCTTGTTCGTGGCCGTGCCCTTTGCCATCGTCGGCATTCTGACCTTTACCACGCCCGATTTAGGCAGCACCGGCAAGCTGATCTGGGCGTATGTGACCTACACCCTGATGATGATGGTCTACACGGCCGTCAATGTGCCGTATGCCTCGCTGATGGGCGTTATGACGAACGACCCCGGCGAGCGTACCACCCTGGCTTCCTACCGCTTCATCGGCGCGTTTGCCGGTGGGTTGTTTGTGACTGCAACGGCCAATTCCTTGGTTGAGTATTTTAGTGCCGGCCGGGATGCCGCCGGTGGGTATCAACTCACCGTGGCCGTCTATGCCGTACTGGCGGCCATCCTGTTCATGTTGACCTTCGCCGGGACGAAAGAACGGCTCAAACCGGCCGTCGTCAAAAAACCGCCCTTGAGGGAAGACCTTCGGGACCTGGCCAAAAATGGGCCGTGGTTTCTGATGCTGGGCGGGGGCATTGCCGTGCTCATCTTCAGCTCCCTGCGCGATGCCTCGATTCTGTATTACTTCAAGTATTACATCGGCGACCAAACGGTGCCGTTGTTCGGGGAAGTGAGCCAGACCGTGATGGCCTCCTGGTTTATGAGTTCCTTGCTCGGTGCCAGTATGATCGGGGTGATGCTGGCCAAGCCGGTATCGGCCCGCATCGGCAAGAAAAACACCTTTATCCTCTCCGGGGTGTTATCGGCGGTGCTGAGTGCGCTGTTTTATTTTCTGTCTCCTGATCAAATCATCCTGATCTTTGTGTCCAATGCCTTGATCGGGGTGGCCGGGGGAATTGTGATGCCGCTGATCTGGTCCATGTATGCGGACATTGCCGATTATTCAGAATGGAAAACGGGCCGCCGAGCGACGGGGCTGGTGTTCTCCTCTTCGTCGATGTCGCAAAAAATTGGCTGGACGATTGGGGGGGCCATCAGCGGGTGGATTCTGGGGGCCTACGGGTTCGTCGCCAATGCCCCGCAAACCGATGAATCCCTGCTCGGCATCCGGTTGATGATCAGCATCTATGCTGCCATCGGGGCGTTGATCTCCGTCGCGTTTATCTATTTCTACCCGCTGACCGAGCCGTTCATGGAACGCATTGGGGCAGAACTGGAAGAAGCCCGTACCGAGGCAAATGCCGTACCCGAATGAACATAAGTACGCTATACCGGTTGGCCGTGTGCATCGGCCTGTGTGTTGCGCCCACCGTGTGGGCACAGCAGCCGTTCGCCTGGCAAACGGTACCGGCCGGATTGGGACGGGTGACGGCCACCAACGGGGTCGCCCTCGCCGATTACGACCAGGACGGCGATGTCGATGTCTACTTCGTCAGCAAGGTGTCCTACGATCCCAACGACCGGAACACCTGGAACCGGCTGTACGCCAACCGCGGCAACGGCCTGTTTACACTGGTCTCCGGTAACGGCGCGCTGGCCGGCACGGATTCGAGCACCGTCGAGAGCCCGATGGGGCACAAGATGGGTGCGTCCTGGGGCGACTATAACAACGACGGCTGGCCCGACCTCTACCTGACCCACCTCGGCCCCAATCAACTCCTCAAAAACAACGGCGACGGCACCTTCTCCGACATCACACGCGCAGCGGGTGTGGCCGGCGGAGCCACCCAGCACAGCAGCAGCAGCCTCTGGTGGGACTATGACCGGGACGGCGACCTCGACCTGTACGTCAGCACCTACGAGGACTTTGCCGGTCAGGACCGCAACCTCGAAAACCTGCTCTACCGAAACCTCGGCGATGACCGGTTCGAGGAAGTCGGCGTCTTCAGCGGGCTCAACGATGCCGGAGCGACGTGGACGAGCGTGGCCCTTGATGTGAACAACGACGGCCTGCTGGACCTCTACCTCGCCAACGATTTTGGCCCCAACACCCTCTACATCAACAACGGCAATGCCGGAACGGATACCGGCCCAACCTTTACCGAGCAGACGGCCGCTTTCGGGGTGGAGGATGCATACCACGGCATGGGCCTCGCCATCGCCGACTGCGACGGCAACGGCTTTTTCGACCTGTATCTTACCAACATCACCGAAACGGATTTCGATGAGGAAATCAACCCGCTTTTCTTCAACACCGGCCAGAACCATTTTGTCCACGCCTCACGCGAGGCCGGGGTGGAACTGGCGGGCTGGGGCTGGGGCACGGCCTTTTTCGACATGGAAAACGACGGGGACGAAGACCTGTTCGTCGCCACCGGCTACTTCGATGCCACCTACAAAAACGTCCTCTTCCAAAACCACCGGGAATCCGGTACCCTCCGCTTCGAAAACGTAGCCACCCCATATGGCGTAGCTGACCGCCACCCGGCCCGTGGCCTGGCCGTGTTCGATTATGAAGACGACGGTGATCTCGATCTACTGATCTCAAATTTCTCAGATGTGCCTGCCTTGTACCAGAACCCGTTGCGCCAGGGCTACTGGCTCAAAATTGCACTGGAGGGCACCCTGTCCAACCGAGACGGGTTCGGGGCCGTGGTGGAAGTGACAGCCGAAAGCGAGGTCTATCGGCGGTATCACCACGGGGCGCAATTTCTGGCCCAGAACCTCTTGCCTGTGCACATTGGTCTTGGGACGGCCGAGCGGGTAGACCGCATCACCGTCCGTTGGCCGAGTGGGCGTGTGGATGAAGTCGGGGCCGTGGAGGTGAATCAGACCATTCGCGTCAGGGAAACCGAGGGGTTGGTCGGCGGGGTGCAGACGGCGGTGGAAGAAGGGCCAACGGTGCCAGGTGCCTTGCGCGTACATAGCCATTATCCCAACCCGTTCACGGGTACCGCACACATTCGCTTTACCCTGGACCATCCCGCCGTAGTAACCCTGACCATTTTCGATACGCTGGGCCGGGTCGTGCATGAACAAACGACAGGCTATGCCGCCGGCACGCAGCGCATGACCTGGCATGTGGCAGCGGGGCAAGGTGCGGGATTGTATGTCTACCGGATTTCGGACGGGGCATCTGCCCCGGCAACCGGTACCTTGCTTTACAATAAATAAATGGGGTTGATGATGTTACGCACAGGATTGCTGGTGACCCTGTTGGTGGTGCTCCCTGCCATGCCCACTGCTGATGAATACCCGGGTGATGCCGCGTACACGGCCCTTATTCAGGCGCTTCGGCAACAAGTGCACAGCGATGCAATGGACTTTCCCTGGGCAGGCCGGCAAGGGGTTTCGCGGGAGGCGCTGTGCCGCGGGTTTGTAGACCGGCACCATACCGCGAAAAACCCCGAAATGACACAGCCCAACACGGCATGGGTCGGGTACGACGAACGCACCCCGCTTGAGGATGCCTGCCTGAGCGCCCTCACCGAAACCACAGGGTATCCGGGACCAGAGGGATGGGCGGCCTGGCAAGGGACGCACCAGGGAACCTGGTATGCGTCTGATGCCCAGTTTCAGGATACGGCACAATGGGGTATGCCGGAACGCATCCCTTCAAAGGTAGATGGAGATTTCGGCCAGGAAGGCGATTTGCGCACGTACACCCTGCAACGGGTCCATTGGCCGGGCCGGACGGTGGGGCGCGACGGCTGGAACCAGTCGCACCCCGAGGTTCCGTACGTATGGGGTTGGGACCCCAAGGAAAACGGCAATGAAAACGGCCGGATCGGGGCACACCTCGGCTTTTCCTTTACGGCAGGGCCGTTACACGGGCTCCTCTGGATCACGCCGAAGACGGCATATTTCGAAGTGGTAAATACGCAGACCCTGGTCACCCGAATGGTGAACGGTCGGGCCGTACGCGGCTTTGCCAAGGCCAGTACAGAACTGGCCGGCCCCCACGGTGGAGGGCTCGGCCAGTGGATGATTGTGCGTTAGAAGAACCGTTACTCGTTAAGTTGAACCGGCCTGTATCCACCTTTTGAACGGAAGTAGAAAATGAGCCCCAGGTAGCACAGCAGCATAAAGATGGGGAAGATCGCTACCGTCTTCAGGGCATCCTTTTTCGCGGCTGATTGCACCTCGGATATGGCTGCACGATCAGCTTCAGAGGCCTGGGCCACGGCATCACCGTCGAGGGCTTCGTATCGACCGAAGACGCCGGTTTTTTGCAGGGTCACGTAGGAGTCGTGCAGGCTGGTGTTGTTGGCCTCGTCATAGGCCACGAGGTTGCTGTTGACTGCTGTATCCTGGAAATACCCGAGGAAGGGGTTACCCACCACGCCGACGGCCAGCATGCCCACCCCGGCGATGGCGTTCAGCGTCAGCGCACCGCCGCGCGGGAATTGTTCAGCGACCACACCGAGGGAGGTCGGCCAGAAGAACGTTTTGCCGAGGCCGTAGAGCGTAGCGGCCAGCAGAATGGCAAATCCGGTTGCGCCGGAGAGCAGGAACAGCCCCGTCGCGGCAATCGCCGCACTCGCCGCCAGCAGGCCCAGGGGCGAAATGCGTTTCACGATGTGCCCGGCATAGAACCGCAGCACCATCATAATGGCCGACGTATAGACCAGCACCCACCCCGGGCTGATGCCCAGGCCACTGAACTCCGGCGTCATCAAATCGGTAATCCAACTGTCTACACCGAGTTCCGTGATGGCCAGCGGCATCATGATGATCAGCATCAACAGGAACAAGGGGCGGCCGAAGGAACGGGTGTAGTACCCATAAATGGCTACCAGGACCACGATGATGATGCCGGTCAACCAGTAGGACAGCGCAAACACCCGACCGATCTCGATCATGATGAGTGCCGTACAGATCAGCGCCCCGGCAATGCCGACCTCGGCCAGCATATCCCGGTAGGGCACCCCGGCGGCCACGCGCTCCTGCACCGGGAATTTCTCGTTCCAGAGCATGGCGCCGTAGATGATCGTCGGGATCAGCAGGAGCCCGACCTTGACCTGCCAACTCACGTTCAGGCCCAGCGCAATGGTCAGGATACCGCCGAGCACGAGCCCGCCGGGCCAGCCGGCGTGCAGGATGTTGAGCCACTTGGTTTTTTCCTTGCTGAAGAGGGTCGCCACGACGGGGTTGATGTAGGCTTCCACCGTACCGTTGCCCAGCGCAACGATGAAGGTGCCGATGTAAAGCATCCAGTACCCGTCGGCGAAGATCGTGACGATGGCAGAGGCGATGTGACAGACCAGTCCGAAAATCATCGCGTTCCGGTACCCGATACGGTCGATAATCAGGCTAAATACGATGATACTGATGGCAAAGGGCCACAGGCCTACGCCAAGCAGTTCCCCTTTCTGGGTCTCGGTCAGGTTAAAGTCTGCGCCCCAGTCATTGATGATAAGCGCTCGAATGATAAACCCGAAGGCCGTCGCGACGAGCGCAATGAAACAGCCCCAGAAGAGGCGTTTGTCGTGGTGGTTGAGGCCTTGGGCCTCAGCGGAGGAGGTGTCTGTCATGAGGGCGGCGGTTTGGTAGGGGTGGTGAGGAAGGGTTAAGTTTATTCCATTTAATAGAATAAGTCAATTGAATGGGCTATTTTGAAACAAAAGAAAAACAGCCCGTTTGCCCCGTTGGAGCTATACAACCTGACAGAGGACCCGCTCGAAACCACCAACCGCATCGAGGACGAACCGGAGATCTTCAAGCAGCTTGCCGTTGCCTTGCGGGTCTACATCCGGGAGGGCGGAAAGGTGCCGTGGCAGCGCAGATGACCTGTCAATGTGAATAGCGTAACCATCACGTGCTGATTGCGTAGTCTATGCCTCAGCCCAAGTGGCTCCCTTTTACCCGCATGAAGCACCGGCTATTTACCTGTTATGTCCTTGAGGGCCATCTATCGTCGTACGCATTTCGGGCCGTTCTCTATACTCGAAGCCAGCTATTGCCCTGGGGTTCGTATGCCACCCCATGAAGATGGTGGGCTCCGCATCAGTATGGTCATCTCCGGGCTTGTGCAGGAACAGGCACAGGGAAAAGAGGAATTGGGGTCGGCTGCGAGCGTGGTGGTGAAGTCGGGCGATGTAAAACATGCCAATGTATTCGGGCCCCAGGGCGCAAAAGTACTGTCGATTGCCATTCCAGACACGTCGATACTGGGCACGCACACGGTAGACGGATGGTGTTGGTATCACGGAGGGCCGGTATCACAGGAAGCGGTCCGGTTTTTCAGAGCCTACCAATCTGAATCAGCCCATCCGTGTGTGGTTGAGGAAGGGGCCTATGCCTTAGTCGGGGCGTTGCGTGAGGCTACAATACGGAAGCCTGATCACGCGGTGCCTCCGTTGTGGTTACAGCAAATACGGGAGCGGCTCCATGACACGTTTACCGACAGCTATTCGGTCAGCGACTTGGCACGCGAGGCAGACATACACCCGGTCTATTTGACCCGAATGTTTCGTCGCTACTTCGGCTGCTCCGTTACGCGATACATGCAACGGCTGCGGGTACACCAGGCCGCAAACCGTTTGGCTTCCTCGGACCAGCCCATGGCCCAACTTGCCCTGGAGGCCGGTTTTTTCGATCAGAGTCATCTATCTCGAGCCTTCAAGATGGAACTCGGACAGACGCCCGGACAATTTCGGGCGCACATGCAGCGTTTTTGAGTTACTTGATGAGGCGCTTTTCATCGAACTCCGGCACACGCTGTATCGGGTTCATGCCGAATCCGGCAATCTGTCCGTCCTCTGTAAGCTCGAAGCGTACCATGACCTGTGCACCCCTTGCACTCTCAAAGCTGCGCCAATACCGCCAGGTGCCGCTACGTAACACCCAGGCTTCCTCCATCAAGCCGGTCTCCGGACCCACCCGCTGGCTCAGGAAACGCATGCGTCTGGTCCAGTCTTCCTGGCTGTTGGTGCCTTGAATCGGCTGATAGCGTGATGCCTTCCAAAGGGCATCCGCATCCTTCGCCGACAGGGACTGGGCATATCCACGGACCACAGGCAGGAGGTCAGGATTGGGCTGTTGCAGCATTACAGCGGTCGAGGCATTCGTTCGCGAAAAGGCAAGGGTGCGGCCTTCCGGTTCCAGCGTGATGGTTAGGATACCATCAGGCCTGTGTGACAGGTTTAGCCAGGAAACGTCCTCCGGGTTAAACAAGACCCAAACCTTGTTCAGGCCGGCGTTTAAGGGTCCCGGCGTGGCCCCGAGTCCGTTTCCGCCCAGTACCGGCACGCCTTCTTGATTGCTCAATTCCAGCATGGTGCCGTTTGGCGTGGTGTATACGCCGTTTTTCGGTACCTCGCGGGTGCCGGGTACGAAGTCCTCATCCAGTCCGGGTACCGGGCCGAACGGGTCGCCCAGGGCGATGGCTGTGATCCCCTGGTTCAGGGCTTGTCGCCAGTTTTGGGTCATGTTGTTGTGTGCCCAGACGATCACGATATCCTCATCGGGATAAATCCGAATCTGGCTTTGCATGGCTTGGAGACCGCCTCCCTTGTGGATGCGCAGGCGGCCTGCATCTTCCCGGTCGGTATGCCAGCCATAGGCTTCCTCCTCGGTGTCATCAAACATTTTTTGGTGCTGATCAAGGGGGAGGAGGTCGCCGTGGCGCAGGGCATCAACCCAGCGAAAAATATCGCGAGCCGTGGCCGTGATCCCTGTCGATCCGGCAAATCCCCACCCCCAACCCTCGGCGTACATATCAGGCGCAGGGGCCTGGGATGTATCCTGGTAGCCGAGGGCCAGGCCGGGCTCGCCGAATGTGGTTTCGGAAATAAACCGGGCTGATTTCAAGTCCAGGGGTTCGAAAAAGCGTGTGCGGATAAACTGTTCAAACGGCACCTCGCTGATTTCCTCAACGAGTGCGGCCAACAAGCTGGAGCCGGCGTTGGTATACCGGTAGCTTTCACCGGGTGGCGACTCGAAGGGCGCATGCTTCATTGATTCGATGTATGCCGTGCGGTCCGGTCCGTACGCAAGTTCGGAATCGCGCCGGTGGGCAAGCCCCGCGGTGTGGGTTGCCAGATGATGAAGGGTAGCTGCGGATTTACGGTCGTCGGGAAAGGTCCCGATGTAGTGCTCCAGGGTATCATCTACGCTGAGGAGGCCGTCGGCTTCCAGGGCCAGCACGGCTGCGCCGGTGAAGGTCTTGGCGACGGAGGCAAAATCAAATCGGGTATCGGCTGTGTTTAGTTCACGGGTTTCCCGGTTCGCGTACCCATAGCCTTTTTCAAAAATGATGGTTGATCCACGGGCCACAAGCACCGTGCCCGAGAAGCCCCAGCTTTCATAGGTAGAAAGCAGTTGATTCAAACGGTCCTGGATTTCAACATGCTGATTTTGGCACGTCGCTGCGGAGGTAGCCATAACAAACAGGATGGCAAAAAGGCCCATGAATGGGATGGACTTCATGGTTTACACCGGGTTCATTGGTAAATACACAATGCCCCATAGTATAAACGCCTGACGCCAAAGTATTGTACGGATCAAACCTGATCGTGCCTTACTTCACGTTCACCAGCACCTGAATCACCCCGGCTCCGTTTCCGTCGAAGGATTCCAGGGCTTTGCCCAACACCATACCAAACCCGAGTTTTTCGGGCGCACCCTTCATGGCATGGCCGACGGTGGAGGACGTGACCAGCAGATCCCCGATTTGAATGGGGCCGTTTTCGCCCGTCACTTTGGTCGGGATGACGCCGACGAGGCCCATGGGCACCTTTTCATCCAGTATGCCTTCGATGGGTCCCTCATGCAGCAAAACCCCCGGTTTGGTGGCGTAGACCCCGGCGACCAGTGTGGAGTAGGATGTGCTGCTTTTTTCAACGGTGCGGGTTGTTTGGGTTGAGATGACCAGCACATCGCCTGGTTCGTAGTGGCTGGTGGGGCCAATGACCGGGAAGGCTTCAGCGAGGTCCACCCCGCCGCCCGTGATGGTGCCGGCTGCATGGATATCTCCGTCCGGGTCAAAGCGCATCAGCGCCGTGTTGGCAGCATAGTTGCTGTTGGAGCCATACGTAAAATACAGGTGGCTGTTGCCTGAGCCCAGGGTCGTCTGGCGGACGATGGACCATTTATCGACGAGGCCGAAGCCACCGTGTTCGGCCAGGGTAATGCCAGAGCCCCAATAGCCGCCCTGACTGCTATACAATCCCAGGATGGCGTCGCTGGCTTCAACCAGGAGATCGTCGCTGTACACAGCCGTGTTGAAGAGCTGAATGTCATTGGCTTGGATATGTACTCCGGCTCCGGCCAGGGGAAAGTTGGTGCCGAAGCCTGTGCCGCCCCCGGCCCGGACCAGGAACTGATCGGCGACGTTGGAGGCAAAGTCGGCATTGGTATCATCGGCCCAGACGAAGGTGCCGTCGTGGTTGGCCTTGGCTCGGCGGCCTGCTGCAAAGCTGTACGCGCCTGTGGCTTCATTGTTGGACCCGCCGGGAACTGCGGCATAGTTGCCGTTGGCTGTGTTGTTGGTGCCGCCTGCAATCGCGGACCGGACACCCCCCGCTATGTTCTGGATGCCGCCACCAATCGTAGCCCCCTGGTTGGTCGCATCGTTTTCGTTGCCCCCGCCGACGGTAGCCCAGGAGGCCGTGGCATTGTTTTGGTCACCCCCTGAAATGGTAGGAGAAGATCCCCCCGTTACAGTATTGTTGATGCCGCCACCAATGGTGGCTCCACTGCCGCCGCTGGTTTCATTACTGAAGCCCCCGCCAATGGTGTCATGCTGGCTGCCGGCCGAGTTCTCGGAACCACCCCCGATGGTGGCCTGGGCTGCAGAAGCCATGTTGAGTTGGCCCCCGCCGATGGTCGAGGTGTAGGCCGTGGCCTGGTTGACGAGGCCGCCACTCACCACGGCAGCCTGCCCCGCCGTATTCTCGTATCCCCCGGCCACCGTACCCCATTCGCTCGTTACCTCATTGACCTGTCCGGTTTTGCCGCCCCCGCTGATGGTGGCCCCCTTCACGTTGGCCCCGATCTGGTTGTCATCATGGCCACCTACGATGTTCGGGGCACGGGTGGGGTCACTGTGGGGCAAGACCCGCAGGCCGCGTAAGCTGTGGGCATACGGGACGGCCCATAGGGGCGTGTGCGGCGTCAGCTCGGGGTCACCGCCGACCTGCACACCCAGTTCATAGCGCCGGTCAAAGGCCAATTCGTCAAAGGGGCCAAAGCCACTTAGGACCGTGCCGCCTCCAATCGTCACATTATACACGCCGTTTTGCACGGAAACGGCGCTGTGGGTTTCGCCCCAAACGGTTGTACTTCCGTGATAGAGCCGAAGCGTCAGGCTGATGGTACCGTTGACCGGGCCATTGGTATCTGTCAAAAAGCCTTGATAGGAAAACGGGGCTGGGACCTGAGCTTTTACAGGGTTCGAAAAGGCGAAAAGGAATCCCGTCCAGGCCATGCACAGAAAGATCCTGGGCACGGAATGAAAATGCGAAGCGGTTAACATGGTAAGATGTGTGCTTTTTTTGTTTATTAGGTTCTGCTCTGTATTCAAAAACACTACAATGGGGAAATGTGGCTCATCAGTGGCCCAATCCCATAGGCACGTCACGCCATGGATACCGCAAAACAAACGGTCGTTATGCAACTCCTGGAAGACGTACGGGCCGGTGACCAAGGGGCGTTGGACCAGTTGTTTTCGTTGACGTATGAGGAATTGCGTAACCTGGCCCGGCAACAGCGCAGGCGGTGGCAGGGGGACTATACCCTCAACACCACGGCATTGGTACACGAGGCATACGTCAAGCTGGTCAACCAGAAACAGGTCCACATTGAAGGCCGTGCCCACTTTCTGGCCCTGGCCTCACGCGCCATGCGGCACATCCTGAGCAACTACGCCCGCGACCAACGGCGGCAAAAACGAGGCGGGGACCACGTCAAAATCTCCCTGGACGACCTACAGGGTGGATTGGTCGGGGACGTTGTCATTACAGGCGCACAAGCCGATGTCCTCCTGGCCCTCGATGAATCCCTGAACCGGTTGGAACAGGTGGATGAACGGCAGAGCCGGGTGGTCGAGTGCCGGTTTTTCGGCCGCATGACCATCAACGATACCGCCCTGGCCCTCAACATTTCTCCGGCTACGGTCAAGCGCGACTGGGCGCTGGCCCAGGCCTGGCTCTACCGTGAACTGAAGGCCGAATAAGAGGACACCCCTATGGATCGCAAACGCCTGGGCCTGCTTTTTGAACAGGCCCTCGAACTATCCCCCGAAGCGCGCACGACTTTTCTGGATGATGTATGTGCCGACGACGAGGCCCTGCGGCAAGAACTCGAATCGTTGCTGAAGGCGCACGATGCCGCACCGGCCTTTTTTGAAGACCTGGCCGAAGCCGTCGTCGATCCCTCACTGGCTGGTTTGGAAGATGCACCGTCACCGGTCGAACAATGGATCGGCCCCTATCGGTTGGTACGGGCGTTGGGACAGGGTGGTATGGGTACCGTGTATCTGGCTGAACGGGAAGACGTAGGTAAACGGGTAGCGCTCAAGCTGGTGCGCACTGGGCTGGCTGCGCCGGATCACATCGAGCGGTTTCTGCTTGAGCGACGGGTGTTGGCCCGGCTTTCCCACCCCAACGTGGCTCAACTGTTCGATGCCGGCGTTACCGAAGGCGATGCCGCCGCACCGGAAGGTACGCCCTACTTCGCGATGGAATACGTGGAAGGAGCGCCGATCACGGCTTACTGTGACCACCACCAACTCAGCATCGAAGACCGCTTGCACTTGTTCAAGACCGTCTGCAAGGCCGTGCATCATGCCCACCGCAACCTAATCGTCCACCGGGATCTGAAGCCGTCAAATATTATGGTTGCAGCGCCGGGTGAATCCGAGGGCGGGCTGGGGCAGGTCAAGCTCCTCGATTTTGGCATTGCCAAACTGTTGGAAGATGATGCGCCAGGGGTGACCCGCACCGGCCGGAATGCCTTTACCCCGGCCTATGCCGCCCCCGAGCAAATCCGGGGCGAAGCCGTGACCACGGCCACCGATGTCTACAGCCTGGGCGTGTTGCTCTATGAGCTCATTACTGGGCACCGTCCTTATAAGATCAAAGGGCAACCCCTGTCCGAGGTAGAACGGCTCGTCTGTCAAACCCAACCCAGTTGGCCGAGCGATGCCGTCACCCGCACCGAGACCATCGCCCGGCCAGACGGGAGCACGGAAGTCATCTCTCCAGAGCAGATTAGCCGGACCCGCCGCATCAGCGTGGACCGGCTGCATCGCCGGTTGAAGGGGGACCTGGACAACATCGTCATGATGGCCCTGCGTAAAGAGCCGGAGCGCAGGTATGCCTCGGCCGAAGCCTTTCTGGAGGATATTGAACGGCACTTGTCTGGGGTGCCGGTAACCGCACGGCCCAGCACCATCGGGTACCGCATTCGAAAATTTGCCCAGCGTCACCGCGTGGGCGTGGCTATGGGTAGCGTCGCGTTGGCTATGCTCATCGGGTTTGCTGTGTTGTATACCGCACGCATCACCACCGAAAAGAACCGCGCCCAGCAGGCGGCCCGCGAGGCCGAGCAAGTCACTGCCATCCTGGCGGGCCTCTTCGAAGCCGCCGATCCCTGGAAAGAAAGCCACGGCGAACCCTTGACCGCACGGGCCTTGCTGGACCGAGGGGTTAGAGAGGTGCAAACCTCTCTTGCTGAACAACCGGGTGTGCAAGCCACCATGATGACCTTGCTCGGGGATGTGTACCGCAAATTGGGTGACCTGACCCAGGCGGAGTCCTTGTTGACCGAGGCCCTCACGATGCGGCGCGGACTGTACGACGCCACCCATGCCGACGTTGCGCATGGCCTCATGCAACTCGGATTTTTATATCGGGACAAAGGGGATTACGGGGCCGCCGAACAGCAATTTCGGGAAGCCCTCCGGCACCGGTTGCGTACCGGCACCGCGCTGGACGTGGCCGAAGCCCAAAGTGAATTAGGGGTAACCCTGTACTACAATGGCGGATATGAAGAGGCCGAAAAACTGATCCGTGAGGCCCTGGCCACGCGCCGTGCCCACCTGACCCCTCCGCATGCCAACTTGGCCAACAGCACCCACAGCCTGGCCCTGGTGCTGCTGGAAATCCAGAAGTTTGAAGAAGCCGAGACCTTGTTGCAAGAGGCATTGGCACAGGAAAAACAGTTGCAGGGTGAAGTCCACCCGGACTTGGCCTCCGTCTACAATAGCCTGGGGTTGCTCAACGGATACCAGGAACGATACGATCAGGCCGAACCCTATTACCGAAAAGCCATCGAAATCTGGGATGCGGTTCTGGGGCCAGCCCACCCCGAATTGGCCCTCGGCCTGAGTAATTTGGGCGTGATGTATTCCGTCAAAGGGGATTTTGCCAAAGCCGACTCCGTTCTTCGTAAAACGCTGACCATGCGCCGCCAACTCCATGAAGCAGACGATCTGCCCGTCGCCGAAAGCATCGACAACTTGGCGCACCTCTATTACTATCAAGGCGAATGGGACCAGGCAGAGCCGTTGTTTCGCGAGGTATCTGATATGCATCAGCGGTTGGGGTATGTGACCAACCACAGTAGCGCGATGGTCCAGTTTCGGCTGGGGCAAATCCTGGTTAAAAAAGACAATCCCTCAGAAGCAATTCCGTATTTCAGAAAGACGGTAAGTATCTGGCGAGAGGTGTTCGGCGAAAGCCACCCCTATGTTGGCATCGGACTCAATCAACTGGGGTGGTGTCTAACACAGCAAAGAGCCTTTGCCGTGGCCGAAACCACCCTCAAGGAAGCTGAGGCCACGTTCGAACAAGCCGGCGCCGATTATGCAACCCAGTTGGACTCGGTCCGCAATAACCTGGGCCGGCTCTACGAAGCCCGAGGGGATAACCGGTAACCCTTGCGGGCAGCTTCATCCGGAAGATACTGCTGGTGAAGTAAGCCAAACCGTTAGTGCATGTTGACATACCTAACCCCTGGTACCTATATTCGAACGCCAAAACAGAGGCAAGCAATCAGACCCGGCCATATTACCCGAGACCCTTCCATATGTAAAGTTGACCGCGTGCGTTTACATCGCGTTCTAGGCCAACGCCTGCTATACAAGCATCCAATGCAATTCTGTCCCAGTGTGGACTACAGACCCAAACCGATTAGCCCATAGGGTGTGATGGCGATTACAGGTTCCTTCAGTTTCAAACGCCGTATCTACGAGGCCCTGCCGGAAGTCGTTAAGATGCCCATCGGTTGGATTCCTTTCCGCTATGTGGCCGGGCGGAGCTACCGCGAGACCATAGCACGTGGCTCAGACATTGATCGGGCCACGCGGGCCGAACTCCGGGCGTACCAGGAAACAGCCCTCAAAGAGATCCTCGACTTTGCAACGGATCAGGTCCCAGCCTATCGTTCGTTGCGATCCGTTGTAGACCGGCTGCCGCCCTTTGAGGCCCTGCGTGCATTTCCCCTGTTGACCAAGCAAGTGTTGCAGGCGGACATGTCGCGGTTTCTACCCCGGGATTTCGAGAAGATCCCCCACTACGAGGGGACGACGGGCGGGACGACGGGGAACCAGCTTAAATTTTTCCTCGACAATAATTCCCAAGCCATCGAAACAGCCTTCATGCATCGGCAGTGGGCACGGGTCGGGTACACCACGGCACGGCGCAGAGCTACCTTCCGGGGGGTACATTTTCCAAACCTCTCCAACGGCAAGTACTGGCAGTACAATCCCATCTACAATGAGCTTCAGTTTTCACCTTTTCACATGAACGACCATACGCTGGGCCGCTACTGGGAGCGGCTGCAACAGTACCGGCCCGCGTACCTGCAGGGGTATCCATCGGCCATTGTACTGCTGGCCAGTTACTTGCGTAGACGCGGCCTTGCAGGGCAGTATAAGGGCATAAAGGCGGCATTGCTGGGTTCCGAGGCCCTGCATCCCGGAGACCGGGAAGAGATTGAAGGCGTTTTCGATACCCGCGTTTATTCCTGGTATGGTCACAGTGAACGATTGGTGCTGGCAGGGGAATGTGAACACACATCCGCTTATCATCACCTTCCTGATTACGGTATCTTGGAAATTCTTGATGATGAAGGTCAGGAAGTCGCACCTGGTGAACGGGGAGAGATCATTGGGACGGGCTTGAACAATCGTTCGCTCCCCTTGATTCGGTATTGTACAGGAGATAGCGCCCGCCGCCTGGAATCCGAGTGCGTATGCGGTCGGGCTTTTGATCGCTTTGATCAGGTTGAGGGGCGGTGGAAGCGGGAGTATGTCATTGGTCGGAATGGATCACGGATTTCACCCGCCGCCCTGAACATGCATGGCTCCTTTTTTGATAACGTACACCGCTACCAGTATTACCAGCAGGAGGCGGGGCGGATGGAGCTTCGCGTGATGGTCAATGAGACCTTCGGTGAGGCCGACCAGCAGGCCCTGATTGAGGCCTTCCGTGAGAAAACAGGAGATGAACTCGACATTGCATTACGCATTGTTGAAGATATTCCCCTCACGTCCAGGGGTAAATTGCGGCGGTTGATCCAGAAGATCGACCTTACTGATGCCAAATGACCCACTCGCTTTTAGGGCCTATCCAATGGCCAGGGTGGCTTTTTCGATTTGCAGCCGTATACCGGAGGAATTGTACGGGCACGAGGAAAATAGACCTTGCAGGGCACCATGCTAACCATGCCCCGCTGATCATGACCCGGAATGGCAGCAGGCCACATCTGCAGGGCGTTGGATGGAGACCTGTGGGCGTTTGCGTTTTAGCGGCCTCGGCAGTTTATTGGATGCATCGCATTTCTCGAACCAACTGAACTGTACCATGGCCGCACTCAAAACCCGGCCCACCGACCAGAGCGTGGTGGCCTTTCTCAACGGCGTCGAAGATCCCCAACGACGCAAAGACTGTTTTGCCGTACTCGAACTGATGAAGCAAGTCACGGGCCACTTGCCCAAAATGTGGGGCAACAGCATCGTCGGGTTTGGGAGCTACCACTACAAATATGCCAGTGGCCGGGAAGGCGATATGATGTTGACCGGCTTCTCCCCGCGCAAGCGCAACCTGACACTTTACATCATGTCCGGTTTTGTACGCTACGACGAACTCATGCAGCGTTTGGGCAAGCACACGACGGGCAAATCTTGCCTGTATATCAAACGCCTTGAAGACCTCGACCTCGACGTGTTGCGGGAACTGGTCGCCGCATCTGTCGAACACGTCAAAACACGCGCCTCGGAATTTTGAGGGATACGGCATGCGAACGTCCGGGCCGGTCTTGTGCCCGCGGCCCGATTTCGAGGTTAAAACTCAGCCAGGTGGAATGGGAACCGACCGGGGGACGGATCCAGGCCCTTGGGGCGTGGGATTTTTAAAAAAGGAAGCCACATGATTTTTGTACGTCAGCCCTGATCGGTGTACTTTAAAGGATGATCCTTGAAACCGAACGCCTCACCCTGCGTCGACTCACCCCTGACGATGCCCCCTTCATCTTCGAACTGGTCAATGAACCGGCGTTCTTACGGTACATCGGTGATAAAGGAGTACGCACCCTGGAGGATGCCGTAGGGTACATTCAAAACGGGCCGGTGGTCAGTTACAACCGGCACGGCTATGGCCTGTACCTGACCGTGTTGAAGGACGGAAACGAATCCATCGGCATCTGCGGATTGGTCAAACGGGATGGCTTGGATGACCCCGACGTTGGCTATGCGTTTCTGGAACGGCACTGGGGTAAGGGGTATGCCACAGAAGCCGTCGCGGCTGTGCTGGCCCATGCGCGGGACGTACTGGGCCTGCCGCGCGTCGTGGCCGTCACAGCGCCGGATAACCATGCCTCCATCCATGTGTTGGAAAAGATGGGCCTTCATTTTGAGCGCTGGATCCTGCTCCCCGGTGGCGAGGCCGAGACCCTGTTGTTTACCCCCACTTCCTGAACGGTCACGTTTCAACGAATCATCGTGTTTTAGACTTGCTATATTCGGTGGGAAACCCGTAATTGCGCACACCACATCCACTGAAGTCGATCACCCGCGCAGACGGTATTTCCCTTATGCGAACGAGGCTCTTCTTTTTGCTGCTCCTGGGCATCACAACCACGGCCCTCGGCCAGTCCGGTAAAATCGCAGGCCGGGTTACCGATGCTGCCACCGGCGATGCCCTGCCCGGCGTTAACGTCACCATCGAAGGTACCACCCAGGGGACCAGTACCGACCTGGAAGGCTATTACGCCATCCTGAACGTCAAACCCGGCGTGTATGCCGTTCGGGCTTCCTTCATTGGCTTTGCGCCGCAGGTAGTACAAGACGTAGGCGTACAAATCGACCAGACCACGACCATCAACTACGCCCTGCGTGAGGAGACTTTCCAGGGGGAAGAAATCGTAGTGGTGGCCGAACGGCCGGTGGTCCAACCAGATGTCTCGAACAGCCAGGTCAATATCAATTTTGAAAAAGTGGAGACCCTCCCGGTCTCAGATGTGGCCAGCGCCGTGGCCCTGCAAGCCGGGATCGTTTTCGGGGCTGATGGCCCCCTCGTGCGTGGGAGCGATGCCACGGAGCTGTCCTTCAACCTCAACGGCCTGCGCCTGATCGACGAGCGCAACAACACGCCGTTTCTCAATATTCCGCTCTCGGCCGTCGATAACATTCAGGTACAGACCGGCGGTTTCAATGCCGAATACGGCAACGTCCGCTCCGGCGTGATCAACGTGGTCACCAAAGAAGGCAATACCTCCGGCTACAGTGCCACCGCAACCTTTCGGTACAGCCCGCCGGCCCAAAAACATTTCGGCCCCCAGGCCAATGACCCGGATTCCTACTGGATCCGACCGTACATCGACCCGGACGTAGCCTGGACAGGCACCAAAAACGGTGCGTGGGACCGGGCCATGCAAGACCAGTACCCCGAGTTTTCCGGTTGGATCGCGCTCTCCGAAGAACGCTTGCGCGATGACGATCCCAGCAACGACCTGACCCCACAGGCCCTGCAACAGGCTTTCTTGTGGCAACACCGCAAACAACTCGAAATCACCGATCCAGACTATACCCTGGACGTCGGCTTTGGCGGGGCTTTGCTCCCGACGGGTTCGGGTGCCCTGGGTAATGCGCGGTTCTACGCTTCCTACCGCCGCGACGAAGAACTGTACCTGATCCCCTTGTCTGACGACCGATACGCCAGCCAGGTTGGACACGTGAAAATCACTTCGGACGTTGGCGTGGGCATGAAACTCAGCCTCGAAGGACTGATGGGTGAAACCACCGGTACCACCAGTGAGCGCAATGGTAGCCCCGGCATCTTCCGCTCGGCCTTCAGCATTGCCGACGAATTGGACCGCGTAAGTTTTATTGACACCCGCATCTTCTCGACCGACTATTGGAACCCGACGCGCATCCGCGCCAACATGGTCGGCCTCACGTTTACCCATGCGACCTCCCAAAACACGTTCTACGAAGTTCGCGCTACGCGCATTGGTAGCAAATACGACACCTTCCTGAATGCACAGCGCAACCCTGAGCCGGTCGTGTTTTTCGGTGGGGTCGGCTTTGATGAGGCCCCCTTCGGGTTTGAGCCCCGGCCCACCTTTGGGGTAGAAGGCATGCGGACGGGCGTTGGGATCAGCAACGCGCGGGACACCAGCCGGGTGACCGTCTGGAACCTCCGGGGTGACCTGACCAGTCAACTCAACCGCTTCCTGCAGGTCAAGACCGGCTTCGAGTATAACCTGACCGACTCGAAAGTCAATTATGCACAGTTCGATGAGTTTTTGCCCTCGGGTAACTTCATCACCCGGTGGGACGAAGCACCGGTGCGCGGGGCAGCCTACGGCCAGGGCAAGCTGGAATTCCAGGGCATGATTGCCAACCTGGGGTTACGGCTGGATTATTTTAATGCCAACACTGACTGGTTTGTCTTTGACCCGTTTACCTCAGCCTTCTCCGCAGCCCAATCCGCAGGGATCGATACCCTCCTGACCAGCGAAAGCACGGACAATATCGTCACCCTCAGTCCGCGCCTCGGGGTCTCGTTCCCCGTGACGGAGGTCAGCAAGTTGTTCTTTAACTATGGGCATTTTCGGTCCATGCCGGACCCAAATAACCTCTACCAGGTTCGTTTCTTTACCGAAAGCGGTCGGCTGAGCAGGCTCGCCAGCCCAAACAATCCCCTGCCCAAAACGATTGCCTACGAACTGGGATATGAACAGGCATTCATGGATCAGTTCCTGGCACGGGTAGCCGGGTACTACAAAGACATTTCCCTGCAACCCCGGCTGGTGAACTACCGCAGTCGAGATGGGCAGACGGATTATTCACTCAGCGAACCTAATTCCTATGAAGACATTCGCGGGTTTGAGGTCACGTTTGCACGCAATCGGGGCCGGTGGGTCCGGGGCTTTATCAACTACACCTATATGGTGTTTTCCAGAGGGTTCTTCGGTTTTCGGCAGATCAACGAAAACACCACCATTCAGCGCGAACTTGAAAACAGCGATGAAGAACGCCGCAATGCCATTTTCAGGCCGGTACCCCAACCGTATGGTCGCCTCAATCTGGATTTCCTCACACCGGTCGACTACGGCCCCACCTTCGGCGCCTTCAGACCGCTCGCCGATTGGAAAGTGAGCCTGATTGGTACGTGGAGTGCAGGGTCACACTTTACCTGGACGGGCGGCGGGGCCATTCCCGGCATCAACAACAACGTACAATTCAAGGACAGTTGGGGCTTAAACCTGCGGTTCTCCAAAAACTTCTCAGTGGGTGGCACAGACGTTCGGTTCTTCGGCGATGTGTTTAACCTGCTCAACCGCAAACAACTGTCGTTTACCGGCTTTGTGGATGGCAACGACTATCTGGCCTACATGCGCTCGCTGCATTTGCCCGAGCGCCCCGGCGAATACGAAAACATACCCGGCGATGACCGCCCCGGTGTCTTCCGCGAAGACGACGTCGCCTTCCAGCCGATCCTCCAGATTCAATCGCGCGGTGATGCGTCGCCCAATGCCGAGTACGCAGACCCGATCTACTACGAACGGGAAACCGGCGCGTACCTGCTCTACAACGATGGGGCCTGGCAGTCCGTCCCTGAAAGCCGCATCCAGCAAGTCCTGGATGACAAGGCCTACATCGATATGCCGAACCAGGGCTTCCTGACGTTCCTGAATCCCCGAAATGTGTATTTCGGTGTCAAACTTTCATTCTAGACTGTTGATGTTGAAATCCTACATACCGCCTGCCTGCAGCACTCGGCTTTTGTTTGGGGTGATGCTCATCGGCTTTGCCCTTCCGGCCCAGGCACAGTTTTCCAACAAGTGGCTCTCGGCGGGTAGCCTGCACAACTGGTACTCCGAGGTCGGGAGTGAGTGTGAAGAGTGTGGTTTTGTTCGCACCCAACAAGACGGCATGCGCTGGCCGGGCATCTACCGCTTTCGGGACATGCAGGCCGCCAAGGGTATCTGGCTGGCTGCCACGAACGTCACCGACGACATCGGCACTTCATTTCCGTTCCGGGTGGTTCACGTCGGGCCGAGGGTGTCCGGTGCAGGCGAGTTCTTCCCGCAAAAGTTTGAACTCGTCGGTCGGTTTGAGCCCCCGCTGGTCACAGTCGATGGTGGCATTTCCGAGCCGGAAGCCTTTATGGTCGTGGACCGCGTCGATCCGGATATCTTGCCGGACCGGATGCTCGTCAATGAGGTCAACACGCTCCTGGGCCTGACGATGGAACGCCGCATCATGCAGTTCAGTCAGGAGTACCATGACAACTACCATGTCATGGAGTACATCTTCACCAACACCGGCAACGTTGACGACGACCCGGACATCGAACTGCCGAACCAAACCCTGGAAGGGGTTTATATCTTCCCGCAATGGCGCTGGTCGGTGGCCAAGGAAACCCGCTACATCATCGGCAACGGCACCGGCTGGGGCAAGAATGCCATGAACGATGCACGGGGTGACGGCGTACTGCCGGACCCGCCGGGTGAAGACTTCCGGGCCCAGTTTTCCTGGCATGGTAATTTCCCGGAGTTTACCCTGTATGACAACATCGGGGCACCCATTATGCCGGAGACGGTACCGGCCATCAATGTGTCTGCTGTGGACACCCTGGGCCGCCTGGGGGCCAGCGCCTTCGTCGGTCACGTAACCCTCCACGCCGATGCCTCGGCCTCGGACGAATCCGACGATCCGGCCCAGCCCACCACGACCACCTGGTTCGGCTCCGATGACCCGTTTACTTCGCAAAACGATGCCTTTAACCCGGTCAAGCTGGAAGGGGAGTACCGGTTGGTGTCTTCCGGCCACAAATCCCCGCGCCATGCCAACGTCGTGGAGCCGTCAGGTCTGGAAGGCTTTCTCACCTCCAGCGCTGATCCATCGCTGGGTACGCCGGGCGGGATTTCCCACGCGGCAGGCTTTGGCCCCTATACCATCGCCCCCGGTGAAGACGTTCGGATTGTGATTGCCGAAGCCGCTGCCGGTCTGAGCCGGGAAGAAAACATCCGGGTAGGGATGTTGTTCAGAGACGGCGTTATCAATGCCCGGCAGAAAAACGAGATTGTCTTTCAGGGGCGGGATTCGCTGTTCCAGACGTTCCGCCGGGCCCAGGCCAACCTGGACGCCGGGTTCGACATTCCGCGTCCGCCGCTCCCGCCGTTTATTTTTGAGGTCAATTCCGGTGGAGACCGCATCGCCCTTACCTGGGAAACCTTCCCGGACGGCCCAACCGTCGATCACTTTGAAATCTACCGTGCCTCGGGCCGGTTCGACAGCACCTACACGCGCATCCACATGGCGGGTGCCGAAGAGCGCGGCTTTGAGGATACCACGCCGATCCGGGGTATCGACTATTACTACTACATCACAGCCGTCGGCTCCCCGGCAGACAACTCCGGTGCAGGGGATACCCCCGGTGGCCGTGCCCTGGCCAGCAGCCGGTATTATACCCAGACCTATACCCCGGCCCGACTGAAGCGGCAAGCGGGTGAAAATATGTCGGACATCCGCATCGTCCCGAATCCCTTCAACATCGGCTCGAATCCGCAAATCCGATGGCCGGACCAGACCGACAAGCTGGGGTTCCTCAACATTCCGGGTACAGCTCGCATTGAAATTTATACCGAACTCGGTGAACTCGTCGACCGTATCGAACACACCGACGGAAGCGGGGATGAGTTTTGGGATCACACCACCTCATCCCGGCAAATTATAGCCAGCGGGATTTACATCGCCGTGATTACGAACCTGGAAACCGGCGAGCAGGAAGTTCAGAAATTTATGATCATCCGGTGATATGGGATTGAGCATGACATACCCAGGCCGATACAAGGCCATGTGCGATGTGCGACGTACAACGTGCGACTCAGCCCTTAAACTTATAGTGCAACCCGGACGGGTCGGCCTTGTGCCGACCCCGGTGCGGGTGCGTCTCCACATGGGCTTGTACTTCATCCTTCTGCTCATCGCTGCCTTGCCAGCTCAGGCCCAACAGGAAAAACTGGCCCAAACCGGCATGAAATTCCTCAGCGTTTCGGTGGATGCCCGTGCGGCAGGTCTGGGAGATGCCATGACGGCCCTCACCTCGGATGCTGCGGCGCTGTTCTACAATCCTGCCGGGATGGCCTTTCAGGAAAGCGGACTCAACGCCACTTTTGGCCAGGTCCAGTGGATTGCCGAGATCGACTACAACGCTGCTGCCGTCTCTTTCCGGCCCATGAATGGCCGCATCGGGGTATTCGGGGTCTCGCTGGTAGCCGTGGATTACGGGGATTTGCTTGGCACAGTTCGGGCGGATAATGAGCAAGGCTTCGAGGAAATCGGCACCCTTACGCCCACCGCACTTAGTCTCGGCTTCGGGTATGCCCGTGCACTGACGGACCGGTTCTCGGCTGGTGGACAGATCAAATACGTGCGCCAGGACCTCGGCACGGTGCCGGTGGACCGTTCGGACGAGGGCGGCCTGATTGGGGAATCAATGGCGCTGGATGTGATGGCCTTCGATTTTGGGGTCCTCTACAAAACCGGCTTTCGGAGCCTGACGTTTGCCGTCGGGGCCCGTAACTTTGCCCAGGAAGTCGCCTACTCCGAGGAGAGTTTTCAGCTGCCCCTGACACTCAAGATCGGGTTGGCAATGGACGTCATGGACCTGATGGCCGCGCCTGAAGCACGCAATCAAGCCTTCCTCGTCAGCCTCGAAGCTGAGAACCCGAGGGATTTCTCGGAGCAGATCAAGATCGGCGGGGAATACCGGTTCCTGGATACCTTCATGCTCCGGGCGGGCTATGTTTTTCCGACCGACGAACAGGGCATCAGCCTTGGAGCCGGGTTTCATAAGGCGGTGCGCGGCATCGGCTTCGGGGCCGATTATGCCTACACCAATTTCGGGGTATTCTCCAACGTGCAACGGCTTTCGCTGCAGTTCAATTTTTAGACCGACGTGACGCGTTACCTTCTCCTCATAACGGTTTGCTGCTGCTTCTCGGCATGTGATTTTGATGCCGATGATGCACTCTACGATCCCAACCCCACCTTGGGTGCAGATCCGGTGATGGCTTCCATTTTACCTTCTGAATTTGCCCTCTCCGGCGTGGATGTGTTAACCCTCACCGGCGAAAATTTCTCGACAGACCCGGCGGCCAATCAGGTCTTTTTTGACGAAGTGCGGGCCGAGGTCATAGAAGCAACCGCTACACAACTCAAGGTTCAGGCACCCCTGCTCTCCGAGGCCGAATTGCCCCGCACCGACATTCAGGTGCGCGTCTCGGTAATCGGCGCTGAAAACTTTAGCAATGCCCTGCCGTACCGGCTTGACCCTGCCGCAGCGACCTTTGGGGATATTGAACCTTTTGAGCAACCCTTCGCCCTCGTTACTGATGCCGAAGACAACGTATACGTCACCCTTTTTGTGAATGCCCTGCCCGAAGGGGTCGTCCGGGTTTCACCAGCGGGTGAACGCACTCCTTACCTGGATGCCGCCTTCAAATGGGAAGCCTTGGGGTTTGATGCCGATGGCTTCATGTACGGCGTGCGCAACGTCCGGGCCGTGTTCCGCTACCCTCCGGGCGGTGGTGCACAGGAGACCTGGGCCGTACTACCGGACCAGAGCGACCGGCTCGTCACCCTGGATTTTGATGCCAACGGCAACGCGTGGATCGGTGGGGCAAGCCGGGTCCATCGCATCCAGCCGGACGGTACCGTGCGCACTTCAGACCTTGGCGGCACGATACGGGCCGTCAATGCCTTCGGCGGAGACTTGTATGTTGGCGGTGGAAGGGATGAAGTACAGGCGGTGTGGCGCTATACCCCAGGCGGAGACGGCACCCTCGGCAATGAAACCCAGGTGTTTACCTTGCCCGCAAGTCACCCAACGGCCACGATCCGGGCCTTAGCCCTGGCCGAAGACGGCACCCTGTATGTGGGCACCGATGCATCGGAACCATTGGATGCCGTCTTTGAGGTTGCTCCCAATGGAACCGCCTCCATTTTGTATCCCGGTGTGATTCAGCAGCCCGTGGTCTCGTTTGCCTGGAGCACCGGCACGGCGCTGTACATGGCGCATGATGCCTACCGGGTCGGAGATACGGCGTTTGGCGGCAATATTCTGCGTATTGAAACCCGCAGACAGGGTGAACCTTGATTACAGTTCCTTGAAAGCAGGGTACACGGCTTCCGGCAGACCGCTTTGTTGGACTGCCCTGCCCATACAAGTTGTCCGCGTCCGTTGCATACTTTGGGTACGCCGTCCAACGGACCACGGACAAATAGACCGATATGCCTTTTTTTCTTTTCGGTTTTCTGAGAAGAATTCAATATTTTCTAGTTCTTATCTGTACAGCACAGTACCACTAACCACTACTCAACAATCATCCTGGGGGATCATGATGAAAAAATATTACATCGCCGTCTTAAGCATTTTAATGCTGCCGGCCTATGCGTTCGCACAATGGGAATTCAGCGGCAGCTTCCCGGACGACACCACCTACACCAGTTCCATTCACGGCCTCGCCGTTGACGGGGAAGGCAAAGTGTGGGTCCAGGCCTGGTCCAAAGATGTGCGCATCTACAATGAAGACGGCACCGAAGTGGCCTGGTCGCCACTGGAACTCATTACCTTTGCCGACGGCACTGTGGATTCCGTAGCCGCCATCCCGAACATCCGTGGGCTCCGTGCCGACCAAAACGGGGATGTCCTGATGGCCACAGGCAGCGGTTTGATTTACCGTCTCAGCCAGGTGGACGGCAGCGGTATGGCCAAACTTGAAGTGCCCGAAGGCTCCTCCCAATCCGCACCGGGTGTGGCCGACAACGGCAACATCTTTACCGCACAGGTCGTACCGGGTGCTGCCCCGATTCGGGAATATGATGCCGACTTTAACCTGCTCGGCGTGGCCGTGGATACCTCCCGTGGCTTCTCGCGTAGCTTTGAGGTTTCCGGTGATGGCAATTCCATCTACTGGGCCGGGTACACCAACCTGGCGGTCTGGAAATACAGCCGCCCGGATGAGTTTAGTCCGTTTGGTGCCGCCCCGGATACGCTCTTCCGCGGGATGGTCTCCGAAGCGATGGCGCGTAACCCCGCCACCGGCCACGTCTGGCTGAGCAATGCCAAAGCCGCCGGCCTCAGCCCGGACAGTTCGACGGTGTTTGCCAACCAACTGCTCTACTGGTTCGCGGTGGATACGGAAACCGACACCATCGTGGACAGCCTCGTCGCCGACCAGAACCAGGCGTTCTCCGATTCGTCCTACTTCGCCCGCGCCGTGGCTTTCTCTCCGGATGGCATGACGGCCTACATCGGCATGTGGAACCAGGATGGCCTGGCCGCACCTGGGGCCACCGTGCAGCGGTTCACCAACATGGGCGGTGTAGCCAACGAGCGCGAAGAACTGCCGGACAACTTCACGCTGGAGCAAAACTACCCGAACCCCTTCAACCCGTCCACCACGATCCGTTTCACCCTTCGCGAAGCCGGCCTGGCTACGCTGAAGGTTTACGATGTGATGGGCCGTGAACTCGTCACGCTACGCGAAGGCCAAATGCCGGCCGGATCCTACAGCGTACCCTTCACCGCCGATGGCCTGGGTTCGGGCATCTACGTCTACCAACTGGAGTTTGAAGGCCGCCGCCTGACCGGCAAAATGACCTTCCTCAAGTAAGGACGATCCCTTTAATATCCGTTGCGAAACTCGGGCATCCGGCATGATGCCGGATGCCCTTTTTTACTGGCTCTTCAGTAATTCCGGTACTACCTCGCTGCTTGCACCATCCAGTCGGCAAGGGCCTGGACCGTGTCTCGAAATGCTGCGAGATAGGCCGCACCTCGAAAATCCCTTGGGTCCGGCACGTCAATCCGGTTGTCTGTAAAAGCACGCTGGTGGATCAGAAAAACGTCGCGTGCTCGTGAGCTCTGTACATACGCACTGGCTGATTCCACCGCACAGGAGCGTGCCAGCTCATCCACGTGGGCCAGGAAGGCAAACACCGTCTTCCAGGACCGCCAGACCGGCATGTCCGTCTGCCCTTGACTGCCCAATTGGAGGAGTGCTGCCCACTGTTCTCGCCGGGCGTAGTACCGCATCGGACGCTCGTCCATCTCTCGGATAAATCGTGCCTGCACCAGATCACGCGTGGCATCTCGAATGGTCACCCCGGCGTAGCCTGTTGCACGTTCGATCTCCTGGACTGTAGCAGCACGGTCACTGATACCTATGAGGAAGGCCAACACGTCCGGCTTGGCACTGACGCCGAAACCGGAGCGCAGGCGCAGCAACAGCGCCGGGACCGGGGAAAGAGCCGGTACTACAGCTTCTTTGCTTATCCTGTCACGCGCCTCCAAGGGCGCTTCGGCCGCATACCGGTGCCAGCGGGCATCTTTTGTCTCGGCGGCGGATCGCGCAAACCGTGCCAGGTGCACCCGGACCCTTTCCGGATACGCCTCAGCCAGCACCTTCATGCGCTGCACGCTGAGGAGTCGAGACCCGACGCGTGCCCACCAGGCTAACATGTCCGCCAGCCTGCGTTCCTCGTCAAGCATCGCCAGCGACACCAGCACGAGGGCTTCCGGATCGATGATGGACCGGATGGCATCCTCATCCGCCGCGTGCGCTCCGGCTCCCAGGCTACTCCACTGCTGCCACGCCGCACGTGTCGCTGCTCGGCATGCCAGACTACCGGCCTCCTTGAGTATCTTGCTCGACATGATCGATTACCTGATCAAGCATCAAGGTGAATGCCTCGGATGCATCCTGCGTCTTCACCCACATGATCACTCCTTCGAGTTCCTCTGTCGTGGGAGCCAGGGTGATGAGATCCTGATAATGAACACTACGCGGCCCCTGATCAATGGCCGCAAAGAGCTTTAGGGCAACGAGCGTTCGCCGCCCCACCAAGCCCACATTCAGTCCACCGTACCGACGCCATGTTATATCGTCATTTAGCCACGGCGGCAATCCCAGTTGCCACTGCGCGCCGATTTCTGTGTTCATCCAGGTCTCTGGAAGCCCGAAGTCGCGAGCGACCCTGACGATGGCTCGCTGCAAAGCCTCTGCCAGAGGCTCGGGCGGTAGCAATCTCACCTTCTTTGCGGAGCCTGCTTCTTCTGCCTGTGCAATGACATCGACATCGTCGGTAGTCCGGGTAACGAGGCCCAGCATGTTTAAGGTAGCCCCTCCGATTACAACCACGCTGACGTCCGCTCCTTCGGCCTCAAGCAAGTCACCCGTGGCTTGCAGGATGTCTTCAAGTCGTTGCGGTTGTAATATTATTTATTTCGGATAATCCGAAGATAAAATAAGGATAATCCGAATAAAAAGCCATCCCACCGTGTTGCAAACAGCGTAGCGATGGGTCCGGTGATCCCATTATGTGAAGCCGGTCATGGGGTGGCCACGTCTCTGGGGCGGCTTCTTTTCGTGACACAAGGACGATGTGGTGCACAACTTTATTGAAAAACGATTATAATAGCCGTTGTCTGAAATGTCTGTACAAGATTGAACCAACAGCGCGTTGGTAAAGCAAAACATATACCCTATGAACAAGGTGAAGCAGCAGGGTGGCCTCGGCCTCGTGATGGTTGTGCTCATGGCGGGCCTGCTTCCGGCCCAAACGGTACCGCCGAAACAGGAAGTGCGCGGCACGTGGATTGCGACGGTCATCAACCTGGATTGGCCCACACGGACCCGCTCGGCGGATCAACAGGCTGAACTCATCCAGATGCTGAATCGGTTGAAGGCGACCGGCATCAACCTGGTATTTTTCCAGATTCGGTCAGAAGCCGATGCCATGTACGATTCGCCCCTGGAGCCGTGGTCCCACTGGCTCACAGGCATACAAGGCATCGCGCCGGACCCGTTTTATGACCCTCTGGCCTTTGCCATTGAGGAGGCCCACAAGCGGGGCATTGAATTGCACGCCTGGTTCAATCCGTTCCGCGCCGAACGGAGCATCGGCAGCTATAGCCTCAGTCCGCGCCACGTGAAACGGCAACACCCGGAATGGATGCTCAACATTGGTTCGATTTCTGTGCTTAATCCGGGCATCCCCGACGTACAAAGCCACGTCACCAACGTCATTATGGATGTGGTGAACCGATACGACATCGACGGGGTCCACTTTGACGATTATTTTTACCCCTATCCGCCCAACCAGATTTCCAGTCAGGATGCGGAGACGTTCGCCGAATTCAACCGGGGCATTGAAGACATCGGCGATTGGCGGCGGGATAACATCAACCGCCTCATCGCCCAGATCGCCGACAGTATCAACACCGTCAAACCCGATGTCAAGTTCGGCATCAGTCCGTTTGGCATCTGGAAAAACGGGGTGCCGAGTGGGGTCATTGGGCTGGATGCACACAATGTGATCTTCGGTGATGCCATGGCCTGGCTGGCCCAGGAAACCGTGGATTATGTGGTGCCCCAACTGTACTGGCCGTTCGGGGGGAATCAGGATTATGCCCGCCTCGCCACATGGTGGGCCACCCAGGCGTTTAACCGGCATCTCTACACGGGCCACGGCCTGTACCGGTCCGACAGCCGGACGTTCGGCGGCTCCTTGTTTGCCGCCAATGAAGTACCCCGGCAGGTACACTTTAACCGGGGCGATCCCAATATTCAGGGCAGTGTGTTTTTCCGTGCCCGCAACCTGACCGAATTTCCATCCAAAGGGTTTGCCGATACCCTCAAGGTGCATTACTACCGCCACCCGGCCCTGACGGCCACGATGGCGTGGAAAGACACCACCCCCCCCGACTTCCCCCAGAACCTGACCTTTGACTGGGGAAGCGATGCCGAGGTCATTTTGCAATGGGAGCCCCCGGCCAGTGACACGGTGCCGGTACGCCGGTATGCCGTCTACCGCATCCAGTCCCCGGCGCTGCCTGACTTTACCGAGGCGATGCAAGACCCTCGCAACCTCCTCGGCGTAACGGGTGAACTGACCTGGACGGACATCCCCGGTGCCGAAACAGACCCCTATTTCTACATCGTGACGGCTGTAAGTGCCAATGCCGTAGAAAGCGAGCCGAGCAACGAAGTGATCCTGAACGGCCGGGCCGTTGCCACGCGCCCGGAAACGCCGCCTACCTTTACAGTTGATGCCAACTACCCCAACCCCTTCCAGCAGCAGACCACCTTCGCCTTCACCCTGGATCGTCCAGCGGCGGTCTCCTTGACCATCCATGATGCACTTGGACGCCAGGTGGCTGTTGTGATTAATGACGAGGTGCTGGCCGGCGGACGGCATTTCGTTCCGTGGACAGCAGCATCCGGTTTGCCCGGTGGCACCTATTTTTACACCCTGGACGTTGAGGGTCATCGCCTCACCAAACCCATGACCCGACTACGCTGACTCCGTCCTGATGGCCGAACCCCTTATCAACCTGTATTTTACGCCGATATTTGTTCAGGCATTGGCTGAACGGCTCAGATCCATTTATCCCGCCTTTTCTCCTGAACAGCTTCACGATTTGGTCTCCGGGGCCATACCTCCCGCAAGGTCTTCCAGATCAAGGAGGCCGTTTTTGCGCCGGGGATTCACCGCCTCACCAAAAGGCAGTCCTTTCTGGATCGGACAACCCGTACCCATTATGCAGGCGAATACCGTCTGGCTATCGTGGTGAGTGGAGAAGAAAAGGCAGCTCAGACCTTTAGGGTGACGAGAACCTAATCCATAAACAGGCCGCCCTTACGCAATACGATTCCCCCATGCACCAAGAAGAACGCACCGCAGCCACCTTTGATGAAGCCCGTGCGGCCCGGTATGAGGTCAAAATTCGTGAGATTGCACCGGCGTATGATGCCCTGCACGAGGCCGTCTATCATGTGTTGGACCCGCAGCTTGACCCGGAAGCACATCTGCTTATTGCAGGGGCCGGAACCGGCGCGGAAATCATTCGCATGGGGCAGCGGCGGCCCGGTTGGCGGTTTACCGCTGTCGATCCTTCTCCTGAAATGCTGGCCCGGTGTAAAGCCCGGGTTGATGAAGTGGGCCTCGCTGACCGGGTGGCCTATGTCAACCTGCTGATGGAGGATTTTGCGCCGGATGGCGCAGCGTTTGATGCGGCCACTTCAATCTGTATCTCACATTTTCTGCAGGAACCGACAGTCCGGCAACGCTACTTCGATACCATCGCCGCACATCTGAAACCCGGTGCGCCCTTCCTGTTCGCCGATTTGTTTGGGGATCAAACACAACCTGCATTCGAGCATCTGTTTCAGGTATGGCGAGCGCATTACAAAGCCGCCGGGGTACCCGAAGAGGAGGTGGCTGAACACTTTGAACAGATCGAAGAAAACATCGCCTTTCTGCCCGAAGCCCAACTGGCAAAGATAACTGCTACAGCCGGGTTTGAAGCCATTCACCGGTTTTATCAATATTACCTCTGGGGGGCGTGGTATACCCGGAAGCGAAAAAAATAGAACCCCCTTTTGATCACGTCGTTGGTCTGGGATGACGGCAAGGTTGAGCGTAGCAGTAGATCCAATGGCTGTGCGTACGTCGCACGGTGCACGTCGCACGTTCCTATCGTTTGCGATTATGCCGCTGGATGGTTTTGTAGAGCTTGCCCAGGGCACGATCCCGTTTGCGATCTTCATATTTGGATTCGCTTTTCCTGCGGTCCAGGTAGGCCACTTCCCGTTTGAGTTTTTGATAGCTCTGGAACCGGCCCGGGTCCAGGGTACCGTCGGTAAGGGCAGTCTGGACGGCACAGTCGGGTTCGGATTCATGCATGCAATCCCGGAACTTGCAGGCGGTGGCGAGGGCTTCGATGTCCGAGAAAGCCCCTTGCACGCTTTCTTCGTCGGCCCAGAGTTGGAGTTCACGCATGCCGGGGGTGTCGATGACCAGGGCTCCGCCGGGCAGGAGGTGGAGTTCACGGGAGGAGGTCGTGTGTCGCCCCCGACTGTCGTCTTCGCGGACGGCCCCGGTTTTAATAGTTTCGGTACCGAGCAAGCGGTTGACGAGGGTCGACTTACCTACGCCGGACGACCCCAGGAAGGCAACCGTATGGCCCGGTTTCAGGTAGGGCTGTAACGCCTCAAGCCCGGTGCCTTCCGCGGCGCTCAGGGGAATAATGTCGATGCCGAGGGCTACGCTTTCGACGGCCAGGATGCGGTTATCAAGGTTCGCACATAAATCGGCTTTGTTGAGGAGGATCACCGGCATGGCCCCGCTGTTCCAGGCCAGCGTAACGTACCGCTCAATGCGCCGCAGGTTAAAGTCGTGATCCAGCCCGCTGACCAGGAAGACGGTATCGACGTTGGCGGCCACGACCTGCTCACGGGTGGTCTCGCCGGCCACTTTGCGGGAAAAGGCGCTCGTACGCGGGAGTACCGCATGGAGGGTGGCGGTGCCTTCCTCGAGCCGGGTGCGGACGGCCACCCAATCTCCGACGGTAGGGAAATCGGCGGCGGTTTGGGCCGTTTGACGAAAGGAGCCGGAAGGTTCAGCGGTGAAGGAGCCGGTTTCGGTCAGCACCTGATAGCGGTGCCGGTCCTGGCGGACCACACGGGCCGGTACCAGATGGTCCATTTCGAGTTTATCGAAGGTCGCCGCATACGTGGCGTCCCAGCCGAGGTTTTGTAACTGCATGTGGGAAAGTTTATTTCGTATAGTCAGCTAATATGCATTCTTTGATAACATTGTGCAAGCGTACGTGGGTTGCCGCTCTACCACTTGCCCGTGGTCATTGGTCCGTGGTCCGTTGTGGCTTTGACTCCGGCCTTACAACGAACCTTCCGGGCTGGCGCGGCGGTGGTGCCGGCGCGGCACTGAAGTTTGCACAGTCATTTCAAAGAACGGATATAATGTCTTGTTTACTAACGTGAATTTTCGGTTTACTACGTGAGTCGCTACGCTCGTTTGTAGTGATCACTTCAGCGATCTTCCCCAGACCAGTAGCGCGAAGAAGGAATACCACAGCCCAAAGCCGAACGCAAGCCGGTAAAATGAATGTCTGACATTTCCTTCGTAACTTGCAGCGAGAGACGCAGTACACAGAAGCATCGCCTACCCTAATCATACCCATTAAACCTGTTCATCTCCATGAAACGTATTGCCCTGTTTTTGCTGTTGTTTTTCCCGGCCTGGTTTGCCGTGGCCCAATCTGGTGCCGATGCATATCCTGAAGTGGCTCAAACCCTAAACTATTACCTCGAAGGCGGTACCAACAACGACTATGAGACCCTCAAAAAAGCCTTCCACGAAACGGCCACTATGCGCTACCTCGGCGATGGAGAATACAAGGATGTAAACGCGCTCCAGTTTTTCTCCCGCATGAAGCCCGGTCCCAAACAAAACCGGGAAACCCGCCTCGTCTCCATCGATATTTCTGGCAATGCCGCATCGGCGAAACTGGAAATCAAATACCCCACCTTCACTTTCATTGATTACATGCACCTGCTGCACATCGACGGAGAATGGAAAATCGTCAGCAAAATCTTCTACCGCCGCAACGAAGCCGACACCCCATAAGCCGGTAAGTGACACAGAACATCTCCTTTCAAGAGCTTCGCCTTTTGGCGAACAAACGAGACGTTCCCTATCAATCTTTGCTTATAATTTTCTTGGCTGAACGTGTTGAACAAGAGCTTCGAGGGACACGTCGCAAGACTTCATAGAGCATCTTCAATGAAACGACCAATTACTGGATATAGGCAGGACGAGGAAGGGGACTGGGTGGCGCTACTGAGTTGTGGGCACGGCCAACACGTTCGGCACAAGCCCCCCTTTTTCAACTGACCCTGGGCCGCTACTGAAGAAGGGCGGCAAGACCGTATCGGTCATGTTTTGAATTGTGTGCTGTGCGACCGATTTGAGCTGCCTCAAGGGTTTGAAGCCTACCACAAAACGCCGGTCTTCACCGAAGCCACCGTGCCACCCGGCTTGCAACGGGCGCATAAAACCAAGCTTGGCATCTGGGGGCGTATCGTGGTCGAAGAAGGTATGATACGGTATCACATAGAGGCCCTGGATCTGCAACTGGACCTGTCACCGGGGGAAGACGGCATCGTGATACCGGAGGTGCCGCATCATGTAGAGTCCCTCGGAGCCGTGCGGTTTAGCGTGACCTTCTACCGGGCTACGAACAACGTCGCGTGAATGTGTGGATGGTCAAACCAGGGCAGCCTCTGTAATTCTAAGCGCGCACTATTTCGTTCTAAATCGGGAGGCGACGATACTCTAATATCCAGTTGACCTGCCATGCGCCGGTTTCGGGATCCTGATAGGATTGATCCCAATAGGCACGGTCTTCTGAAAGCTGTTTCCAACGAAAACGCATCTCGAAAGTGTGTCCGTCATATTGTTCGGTACCGTAAAACAGCCCAATGCCTTGATCGAAGCGACCGCGTACCTGTTCCGTAAGATGAGGGTAGGCGCGACTCATCCAGCGGAATTCCCATTCATCTTTCGATGGGTCATAGGCTCGAATCATCAGTCCATCCATATCGTTGCCGTTGAAGGTGCCGTATGTGTTGTTGATGACAACGAGTCCCCCAAGAAACACCGTGAACTCAGTTTCCATAGTATTCTCGAGCCATTCGACCGATTCGGACATCCTCTCTCTGAGGGAGTGACTCCAAACGTGCCATTTACCCTCAAGAAAATCGAAGTTTTCCACCGGATATGAATGCGTAACCCCATCCTCAAATAGGGTATCGCTAGCTTTCGCGTTCACTGCACCACCGTGGGCGAAGCTAACTTCGTCCATCCGCTGCGCAAGCAATGTAACATTGGACAATACACCAATAATGAAGATAAGGACAAGCAACCTCATACAAACGCTCTTGATTGATTTTGTCAGTGGACATAAAAAAAAGTTACAGCGCAATCTCTTGTTCGTAAAGGGCAATATTCGGGCACAGCCTGTTGGGGCTCTCAATGCCGTATATCCTTTTCAGGTAACATGCAAGTTGCCGTATTATGCTGCGTAAACTTGTTGGTCAAGCATTACTCGGCATCATGTGGGCCAAGAGATCTTGTTCGCTTGCGAGCAGGATCATCTGCGCTCGTACGAATCGATTTTGTGGTATGATAGAGTTGGTCAAGTTGAGCCAACTCATGGGACTTAAGAGGACGTACGCGGATGGGGTGCATGACGTTTTTGCATGCAACATACAATGTCCGTATCATCCGACAAAACCTCTGTCACTGTACTTAGGCTGCAAATAAAACCATCATGAACATACAGAAAGCCTTTCGTTCAATTACCGGAGTGCTCGGTACCCTTTTTCTTTTAACCATACTTCACGAGACCGCCATCGGGCAGGTTGAGGCGTTAGATGCGTATTGGGCAGAGGTCAGTCGGACCGTTGCGGAAGGGGATTATGAAGGGTATGCAGCCCTGTATCACCCCGATGCCGTACTGGTGTTTAATACCAAAGGGTCCAGCGTGCCGATCGCTGATGCTTTAGCCGGGTGGAAACAGGGGTTCGACGATACCCGCGACGGCAAAATGGCGGCCGGTGTAACCTTCCGATTTTCCCAACGACTCAATGGCAAAGGCACCGCGCATGAAACCGGAATCTTCCGGTATGCCTTCACGCCCGAAGGCGGATCGGAATCGGTACGGTTTATTCACTTTGAAGGGCTCCTGGTCAAAAAAGATAAATGGCTCATGACCATGGAATACCAGAAAGCTGCGGCGACGGAAGAAGAGTGGAAGGCCCTTGAACAATAATTGATAGAACTGCTATTACTCCCTTTGCCGGATCATCTGAAGTACGGCTTCCTCGAAAACCGGAGCAGGGGCTGGTTTTTCGGGATCGACGTGGAGCCGATGGGCTTCTTCTTCACCATAGCGCAGCCTCAAAATATCCTTTATCTTTCGGTTGGGAGCCACACGGCCATCTCGCCGGGGCCTCGGTTGGCCCAGGCGAAGTAGGGAACGGCAAGTATGTCAAAGGGTGCGCCGCCGCGTAATCCTTCACCACGTAGCACGGTCACTCCACCGAGCATGTCTGTGCGATATTCCGGTGTGAGCGTGGCTTCAGCCGGGAGCGAGACATCAAGGGCCGAGCCGCCGTTGTCGATGGCTTCGATGGCGTATACCAACGGTCCTCGCTGAAGGGCAAGGCGGCCTGCATTATTGTTTACCGCAGCATTCGCCGCTACCCGGCGCACTGGCATGGCGAGATCAAGTTCTACCGTGTCGCCAGGATGCCAGGTGCGATTGAGCACCGCGAAGCCGCTGTCCATCTGCAGCGCCACCATTTCACCGTTGACACGTAGCACGGGCATGGATGCCAGGGTGTCCGTGAAGGTATAGAGATCGGAGGGGACGGGTTGGTTGCGCACCCATCCGGGGATGTGGATGCGCATTTCAAAGTCGCCTGCAAAATCGACTGCTTCACCTTCCATGGCAGGTACATCCGTTTTGCCCACCGTCAGCCGCACAGCGCCGTCCCAGGGATAGTTGGTTTCCTGTGTGAGTTGCAGGGCACCACTGGGCAGGGTGAGGGTGGCGGTACTGCCGATGAACAGGTTCACAAAAACGCGTGTGCCCTGCGTCGCGTAGACGAAACCGGGAAGTTGACCCATGAGGCGTGCCAGGTTTGACGGGCAGCATGCGGTGCTGAAGTATTCGCGCCGCTGGTGGTCTCCTGTGGATTCCAAAGGATTGGTATAGAAGAAGGCATTGCCCTCCAGCGACACACCCGACAGGAAGCCGTTGTAAAGAATGCGCTCCATAACGTCCAGGTAACGGGCCTCACCGCTGGCTAGGAACATGCGGTGGTTCCACATGTCGAGGCCAATGGCCGCGCAGGTCTCGGCATAGGCACTCTGGTTGGGGAGCTGGTAGGCATCCCCAAACGACTCCATCGAACCCGCAGCCCCTATGCTACCGGTCAGGTACATCTTCTTGGCAACGACGTCGTCCCACAGTGCGTTGAGTGCCTCTTGGTAGCCCGGCGCGTCGGCACGGGTAGCCACATCGGTCATACCCATATACAGGTACATGGCACGTACAGAATGCCCCACGGCCTCGCGCTGATCCGTGACCGGCAGGTGGTCCTGGCGATAGATGCGGTTGTCATAGCGTGCGAACGGATCTTCTTCCGCCTCGCGCTGTGGGGTGTGCTCGGCACCACGCTCATCGAGGAAAAATTTCGCCAGCCGCAGGTAGCGTTCTTCACCCGTGGCATCATAGAGCTTTACTAGGGCCAGTTCAATCTCTTCATGACCCGAGGTGTTCTGAAGTTTTTGGGGCTCGGGGCCAAAGGCATCGTCGATGTGATCGGCGGCGCGGATGGCTACATCAAGCAGGGTGCGCTTTCCGGTGGCGCGGTAGTGCGCCACTGCTGCCTCGATCATGTGGCCATTGCCGTACAATTCATGGCTGTTGGAGTTGGTCAGTGCCCAGCGCGTTTTGCTCACGCCCGGCACCGGGTTCTCCGGGTCGACGGTCCAGGCAGGGAACAGGTAGCCGTCCTCCATCTGGGACGCCGCGATGAGCGCGATCAACTCGTCAAGCTGTGCATCGAGGGCCGGATCGTAAGTTTGTGCCAGCGCGTATGCCGCTGCCTCAACCGATTTGTAGATGTCCGAGTCGTTGTACCGATTTCCTTCAAACGGGCCGTCCATACGCCCGGCGGATTTGCGAAAATTGTTGACGCGGCCGGTCTCTTCGTTCTGCCGTGCCAGGTGCGGGATGGTCACCGTGTGGTTGATCTCCATGCGTGGTGCCCAAAACTGGTCGGTGAGTTGCACATCGGTGAATCCCACGGGTTCGATCGTCCATTCGTCGGGGCCAGGAGGGGCAGGCATTGTTTCGGGGTCTGGTGTGCAGCCGCCTGCAATGAAAAGAAGTACCAGCCATACAAACAGATACGGGGTATCACGGCGTGCGAGGCGGTAGCGGGTTAAATGGAGGAGGTTCATCGGGAGCCGATCCGTGGTTGGATAGAATTAGGTCATGTTACGCGACCTCCCCTGATTCATGTACACGCAGTGCGAACAGTCGGCAAGGGTGGTCTGAAGGGTCATGCATAACATCAGGAATTAGCAAAGAGGAGGCATAGCCTTTAAGATAAGCAGGGCCTATGCATCAGCGGGTACCGAAATTCGCTTTCTAATGTTCTGATTTGTATAATTTATAGCATAGCTTTGTATGCGCAAAGCCCAACGGGTTGGTCACTTCGCAGTCTTCTCCTGAGACTGCCCTGTCCCGTTGCCGCCTACCTATCACCACAAAATCACCACTGCTATGAGAAAAAACTACTACATCACCACCACCCTCACGTTCGCCTTCAGCATGGTCTTTCTGTTCACCTCGGCGCTGCAAGCCCAGGTTGCCCTGCCGTGGATGGATAACTTCGATGGCTATGCCAATGGAACCGTCCTGGATGGCACCGGTGCCCACAACGGATGGCTGGGGTGGGGAGGTTCTGCCGCTGCTGCCGGTACCGTTTCCAATCTGCAATCCTCATCCGTTCCGCATTCGATAGAGATTGAAGGGGGAGATGATGCCATCGCCTGGTTTACCCCTGTCACCACCGGTCAATGGGCGGTTGAAGCCAAAATGTTCATCCCGGGAAACTTGGTCGGCGGCACGTATTTCATCCTGCTAAATCAATACGACCACCCTTGCTTCACTTGTAATTGGTCTGTACAGGTTCAGTTTAACGGTGGCATCATGGCCGATGAAGGCGCTGGCGGCGGCACCCAGGCTTACATTGCTGATCAGTGGGTAGACATCCGCCTCGAAATCGACCTGGATGCCGACACGCAGCGGTTCATTTATAATGGCGCCACGTTCTATTCGGGGGTCTGGAACGGATACGTAACCGGGGCCGGATCGGGCTCGAATGCACTCACTGTGCTTGATTTGTTTGCCAATGGGGCAACCCAGGTGTTTTACGATGACATCTCGGTTACACGCTTTGGGTTGCCGGTAGAGTTGAGCAGCTTCGATGCTTTCGTCGAAGATGGCAAAGTGCGGCTGGACTGGACGACGCTCAGCGAGGAAGTAAATAGCGGTTTCGAGGTTGAAATGGCCCAGGGGGATGTCTTTACCCAGATCGGGTTCGTTGAAGGACATGGCACCAGCACCGAGGTTCACAACTACACCTATACCGTAAATGATTTGCAGCCGGGGACCCATCGGTTCCGGCTCAAGCAGGTCGATTTCAACGGGGCTTTTGAATACAGCGATGTCGTAGAAGCCGTCGTCACCGTTCCCGAAGGCTACCTGATCGGCACGGCGTACCCCAACCCCTTCAGCCAGTCCACGACCCTCGAATTCGGGGTGGAAACGGCACAATACGTGACGGTTGAGGTCTACAACAGCGTCGGCCAACGGGTAGCTACGCCCTATGCACGCGAGACGGCTGCCAACCAGATGATCCCGGTCTGGGTGAACCTCTCCGATAAGCCGAGCGGGCAGTACATCATTTCCATACGGGGCACGAGCTGGAGCACCAACCGAATCGTAACCCTGAACAAATAAGCCTTACACGATACGCCGTGTTTGGGGGTGTCCGATTGCCGGGCACCCCCTTTTTTCTGGATGAGGCGCGTGGCATGGGAAGGGCCGGGACAAGCCGCACCATACCCATGTGTCACGGCGAGGAGCCGAAGAGGCGACGTAGCCGTCCCATTTCGGATACAGGTATACAGGGAAAAATAAAGGAATGATGAAGTATATATCGTATTGCAACAAATACTAAGTGTTTTTCGATAGATTATTATCGTTTATCAATAAATATACTGATATGAGGGACTCGTCATGACTACCCATCTAACCACCCCCGAGGCGGAGACACTCACCAATTCCTGGCCGGTGAAGCTCGCCAAGTTTTTTGCCGATCTCGTTTATTATTTGGGCTGGTTTGCAATGGTGCTTCTTGTAGGGATCACCATTGCGTCGCTCTTTGGCCTCAAGCCGACGGAGCTAACCAACCAGGTCCCGGTTGAAATGACCTTTGACCAGACGTTCAAGGACAGTGCGGAGGAATATGCCGCCCGGCCTTATCTGGTGGGGATGGAGGGGCTGGCGTCCATTCGGGTGCAGGGAGAGCCGGTGCTGTTGGCCGCTGGTCAGTTGTTGTGGGGGTTGATGATGTTGATCGGCTTTATGTGGGCGGCGTATCAACTCCGGAAGGTGATGCAGTCGGTCAAGCAAGGAGACCCGTTTAATGCTGCCAACCCGGGCCGGATTCGGATCATTGGGTATGTGGTGCTGGCGTGGAGTCCGATTGAGGCGCTCTGGAGCCACATTGCCTTCCGGTTGCATGCCGTAGAACTTGAATTTCCAGGGGCCACGGTAGACCTCTCCAATAGTTATCACTCTGATCTGGTGTTGTTGGGACTGGTTGTGTTGGTGTTGGCCCAGGTTTTTGCCGTAGGGGTACGGCTGCATCAAGAACAAGCCTTGACCATTTAGGGGGCAGCTATGGCCATACGCGTAAACCTAGACCTGATGTTGGTCAAGCGGAAGATGTCCCTGACGGCCCTGGCCGAGCATGTGGGCGTAACCTTGGCGAACCTGTCCATTCTTAAACAGAATAAGGCGCGCGCCATCCGGTTTTCGACGCTGGAAGCCATCTGCGAAGCCCTGGATTGCCAACCCGGCGACCTGCTGGAATATGTTGAGGAGGACGGTTGAACCCTATTCTTCCAGCACTTTGGATCGTGATAAATAATGATGTTTTTATCAAATACGAACTTAACGCCGTAAAGCATTGCGAGACGTTTCAGAATTCACCGCAGAATGACGCAACAGGCCGCTGATTCTATTGTGCGAGGGGGGCACATGCTCTATTTTGCTTCACTTTGTGCTCCACCACCACCCTCACAATGATTCGGTTAGGCAGATAAGATGGCACAGCAGGACAACCGCCCCACCCGGTTTCGTACTCCTTTACCCTCTATTATCCAGGGCGGCATGGGTGTTGCTGTCTCCAGTTGGCGTTTGGCCAAGCGGGTGGCCCAACTCGGGCAATTCGGCGTGGTTTCTGGAACGGCCCTTGATACCGTCATGGTTCGGGAGCTTCAACTGGGTGATCCTTTTGGTCGCATTCGTGCCTTGCGGATGTATCCAGACAAAACGCTCATCGAGGAGATCATCCAAAAGTATTATGTCAAAGGGGGGATCAGCAAGGACTCTCGTTTCAAGCTGGTGCCCATTCACCGGTTCAAACCCACGGTGATCTCCCAGCGGATTTTGAGCGCGGCGGCCTTTAGTGAAGTGTTTTTGGCCAAGGAGGGGCATCGTGGTTTTGTTGGGATCAACCTGCTTGCCAAGCTGAAGCGGTATACCCTGGCAACCATGTATGGGGCCATGTTGGCCGGTGTAGATGCCGTGCTCATGGGCGCAGGTATTCCCGCTGAAGAGGCAATCCAGGCACAAGAATTGGCACTTGGGCACAAGGCCCAACTCAAGTTGAACGTGGATGCGTCGCGCAGCTCCGATCCTAAAGCGGTTCACTATTACGAGATGGATCCCGCCAATATCCTGGAAGAACCGCCGCAGCTGCCCCGGCCGATGTTCTTTCCGATTATCGCGTCCGATGCCTTGGCGCGTATCCTTGACAAAAAAGTACCGGAAGGTCTCATCACCGGATGGATCATCGAAGGACCGGTTGCCGGCGGGCACAACGCCCCACCCCGGGCCAAGACGTATGATGCGGATCAGAACCCGGTCTATGGCGAGCGAGACGTGGCCAACCTGGATCGGGTTGCCGCACTGGGGTATCCGTTTTACCTGGCCGGTGGGTATGGTTCACCTGAAAAGCTGAAAGAAGCGCAGGCACGCGGTGCTACAGGCATCCAGGTGGGTTCTCTGTTTTCGCTGACCGATGAATCCGGGTATCCGGCCGAGACCAAACGGATGCTGATCAAGAAATTGCACCAGGGCAAAGCAGATGTGCGCACGGATGGCCGGGTCTCATCGACAGGCTTTCCCTTTAAGGTCCTCGAAATTGAAGATACCCTGGGGATTCCTGAGCATTTCAACCAGCGCACGCGTATTTGTGACCTGGGGGTATTGCAAAAGGCTCATGTGGATGAAAAAGATCGACTCGTGGTGTCTTGCCCCGCCGAACCCATCAAAACATACCTCAAAAAGGGCGGCAAACTGGAAGACACGACGCGGCGCGGCTGCCTGTGCAACGGCCTGATGGCGAACATCGGGCTGGGGCAAATGCAGAAGTGGGGGAAGGAACGCCAACTCTTCACCGCTGGGGATGATTTGTTAAACCTCCCCCTCGGTTCCCTGGAAAACCCCCACTATAGTGCTGAGGATGTGATCAACTACCTCAATGGGGCTGATAGCTAGCGAAACTTTTAGACGATGGTGCTCGTCAATCCGCATGGTTCATAGCCGTTAGACCTACTGGAAGTCCCACGGCGTAACAATTTGCCGGTTGTGAACGTCGCAGTAGCATGACGTGGTTGCTTTGAATGTCAGTACGTTCAAAAGTCTGGTTTGAAGGAAGGGCGTATCGTGTATTAGATTCCCCGTCATGCATTTTAGTTTTTATTAATGCGTTCCATGTAATAATTTACAGGATACACTTCTGTTCGAAAATCGATCCACTACTCGTAAAAAGCAGGCACATGCTAAATACAAATTCTGGGATATCGGCTCAGGCCGCTCACCAACTTTTGGGTATTGCTACACCTTCTCCGTTGACACCCGAGGCTATGGCGCAAGCGTTGTGCGTGACGTGCTATCCCACACACCACACCTCTCCACGTCTAGACGCTTTCATGGATCGCTTGCGCATGGCCCTCATCGATGCCGGTGTAACGCTGATTCGGTATGAGGACGCGCTGGTACCCGGCAAAAAAGGCAAAATACGCGAGGGCATTGTGGTGCTCGTAGCCGGTGAGCCTGAAGATGGGGACATGGCGATGGGCCATGTGAGCAGCCTCTACAACAATCCCATCCTGGGTGTCTTTGACCGCCCCTGTCCGGTGAACCCTGACAGCAGTGTGCAAGAAAAGCTGGATGCCGTTGTCAAAGTGCTGGCATGGGATCTGGTGCACCTGGCTGTTTTTCTTGAAGGGGACCACTGGACGTTGTGTACCATGAACGGTGCCGTGGTTGAATTTAATATCAATGCCTTGCTGCAGGACGTGATGCACGCCCTGATCCCCAAGCTGACGGCGCAGGTCGTACCGCCCCGAAAAACGGACATCACGTATCGGTACGGGGCCCTGGACACTTCGACACCTGAGCACCTCGCTGCGGCTGAAGATTTCCTCTCAGGAGGGAAGGTATGGGCCAAAAATGAAAACATGATGTCCCATACCTCGGCGGAAGTTGTGCAATACCGGAATGATTTTTACCGACGCCTCGCCCAGATGTATCTGGACAACCGAACGGGCATGAGCTATGGTTTTTTTGCCCGTCAGCTTCCCCTGAACATCCAACCCGCCTATCGCCTTGCCGACCTCAACTCGGCTTTCGAGGCGCACGACTGGGAGGCGGCCCCGGTACATGAGGTCGAGGGCACCCTTTATGTACATCTCTCTGTAAACGATACGCCCTATCTTGCCGAAGTACCCGATGTGTGGGTGTTGTCCACGCGATCCGGTTGCTCCAAAACGAATCCGGACCCCCATCGTGATCTGGTCCGTATGGGCCTCGTAGGCGGCAAAGTGGTGCTGGAAACCCCCAATGGCATCGATACGGCTGCGGATTGTAAACCGTCATACGATACCATTACCATCATGGCGCATGCCCTCGGGAATGCGCTGGTGGCAAGCGTGTTGAAAGCCCTGAATCCCAATGATGCCTTTGCCCTTCAACTCGGCACGCAGGGCCTGACGCTTTCGCATTGGCACGGGTACCCGAATGCCAGCGACCTGCCGACAGGGTACTACATGCATGGGGCTGAGAACCCGTCCGTTTCATGCTCCACTACGCAATCGGCGGTTTATTCCCTGTTGGGCAAGTTCGAGGCCCTCGCGCAGAGTTTGGCGACCAACCAACCCTACCTCGGGGACGTCCACATTGAACCCCATCATGGCACCAATATGGTCGGGTGCCTCTCTTTAACTGAGGTTGCTACCTGGAACCTCGCGCAGCACATTCATCTGGATGAGCAATAGGTCTGTGTGGCATAGACACCGATTGAAGGGGGGCAGATAAGATCGTCTCGATTGAAATTAAAGCGAGGTCGTCATGGCCCAGGCGGTTAATCCTGCCTTTCCTACCGGGAAGTACCTATTCCTCTGGCGTGTCGGCCAGGGGTTAGGTATTGTGGCGACGGTCGCGCTGATCGTGGGTCTTTTCTGGTCTCCCGATGTTACGCTCCGCATCCTCTGGAATGTGTTGATTCCAGCGTTACCGGCTACATTTCTGCTTTCTCCTGCACTCTGGCGTGGGGTGTGCCCCCTGGCTACCCTCAATCAATGGGCCAACGGGCTCCTTGGTCGGCGTGCCCTCGCTGCCCGTTTTTTGCCCCATGTGGGGTTGGTTGGGCTGGTATTGTTGATCGCGCTGGTGCCGGCTCGGCGGTTTCTTTTCAATGAAAACGGTATGGTTCTGGGCGTGTTCATTGCCGTTGTGGGGGGCGCGGCCTTGCTGTTGGGCGCGGTATTCGATGCCAAGGCTGGTTTTTGCAATGCGGTGTGCCCGGTGCTTCCGGTTGAGAAACTCTACGGACAATACCCCTTGCTCAAGGTAGGCAATGCGCGGTGTGCCGAGTGTCGGCTTTGTACACCGAAGGGATGTCTGGATCTGGTACCGACCAAGGCGTTGATTCAGGCGGTGGGACCGGCCCATGGGTCGAATGCCTGGCTCAAGACGAGTTACGGGATCTTCGCAGCGGCTTTTCCGGGGTTCGTGGTTGGGTATTTCACCACCACGGATGTTGCGCTCGCCGAAGCGGGCCGTGTGTACCTGCATATGGCCCTGTGGGCTGGTGGCAGCTACTTGCTGACCGCCTTGCTGGCAGGTGGACTCAAGATACCGGCCAAACGCATCCTTCCGCTATTGGCTGCCGCTGCCGTGGGGCTGTACTACTGGTTTGTGGCCCCTACCATTGCCGCTACGCTTGGTGCAGCACAAATCGGCACCCTGCTGATCCGTGGAGCGGCTCTGGTACTGATCGGCGTCTGGCTCTGGCATGCGTTACGACGGGTGCAACGGATACCTTTCGGGGTACCGGCACCCTTGGTTGAGCAATAGCCCCTACGGGTGCATGCCTCAATGGTTTGGATAGGCCCACAGTTGTTATTACATCAGGTGCATGACCCGGCTGTGGATCAGGCCCCCGGCCGAGAGTCGGTAGATGGTTCTGAGGCAAGCCGCGCTGTTCTTCCGGTCCCAGTACGTGCGCAATCGTGGTACGGATGGCATACCGGCCCGTCAGGAGTGCCGCACGGGAGGGGGAGCAACCGGGGGCAGCGTAGAATGCGGTCAGTTTGAGACCTTCCTGGGCCATCTGGTCGAGGCGGGGCGTTCGGATGGTGGGGTGGCCGTAGGTGCTCAGGTCGCCATAGCCAAGGTCATCGGCAAAGATGATAACGATGTTCGGGGTGCGATCAGGGGCTGGTTGATTGCAGGAGGCCAGGGTCAAAAGGCAACAGGACAGGAAACCATACAGGAGATTACGCATGGGGCAGCGGGAAACAGGTCTGGTTCAGAGGTTGTGCAAGCGGGGCATTCAGGATCGGAGACGATGCCGGGGTCGTACCGGCTTTTCAGAATCTGCTTCTTGATGGGTATCCAGACTGATCCGGGAGGCTACAGGGGCGGCCGATGCTTTGGCTGAGCCGATCATATTGAGGGTGCGCCGGGCAATGGCATCCATCTGGGTGCCCCGTTTTTTGGCCCAACGGGGGAGGCCAAAGGTGCTGCTGCCCATCAGGCCAAGCCCACCGACGATGAAACTGGACATCATGATGAGCACAGCCGGTTCCAACCCTTTTTTCAGGGTAACGCTCAACATCATAATAAGGCCAAAGACAATGATGAAGAGGCCACCCCATAGGTTGTTTTGGACATTGCCTTTTCGGGTGTACATGCGCAGCCGGTGCCCGTTCGCCGTCGGCTCCACGTTGATTTGCAGATTGCCGTTGGCCCATTGCCGCAGGGAGCCGTCGCGCCTGGCCTCACCTTTTGCTTGGAAAGTCTCCCGGAGGTCGGCCACGAGGCGGTCCCATTCGCTGTTGGTCAATGCCCGGGGTAGATCAACCGAGCGAGACACGCTGATAGGCAACCCGAGTAAGGTTTGGGTTGGGACCTGGGCTGTGGGACTGTCCAGTGCCGAGGCTGCGCGGGCGATAAAGGCTGGCGTAATGCCCACTTCTTTCCCGATCTCCTGTAACTCACTCAAAGTCAGGCCTTCTTGCCGGGCCAGATGCCCCTGGGCTTCGTCCTGGGACTCGGCTGCTTGCTTAAAGATGGCCTTGATTTCTTGTTCGTCGTATCGCCGGTTTGGGCTCATAAACGGCCTCTGGTGGTGAGGTTGGGCTGCAAGATCGCGTTGGTCTCAAGATACGAAAGTGTTACGGATCAAGTTGCAGTTCTGCTGGGTGAGGCTTTACCTCAGTACCTTCCTCAAGGGTAGGACAATGCGGCACATGCGAGACCGGGGTAAGAGATTTTCAGGGGTGTAGCATATATATTATCAAGAGCAATTGGCTATATTGCGTGTGCACTCCGTTTATAGATCAGGCTACGCATGCATAGAATTTCTCGCATTGGTTTCGGTTTTATATCCGTTTTCGTCCTCTCTGGTTTTCACCTTTCAGCCTACGGCCAGGTCACCTCGTGCACGGATGCCCTCAAACAGGCCGAGCAACATTACGCTGTTGGGCAGTTCGATGCATCAATCAACCTGCTTGGGGTTTGTTTAGAAGATGAAGTAACGCCAGTTGCGCAACAGGGCGAGGCCTACCGGCTGATGGGCCTCAACTACATCGCCAAGGATGCCCAAGAACGGGCGGAAGAGGCGGTCCAAAACCTGATCCAACTTGTGCCCGGTTATGAGCCAGATCCACTGGGAGATCCGCCGGTGTTTGTTAAGATGGTTGAAGATATTCACCGGCAACGATTCACGGATGACCTCGAAAACCTGACCGTTACCCCCGAGGGGGCTCCCGTACTGGTTGACCTCCGGGCCGTGTTTCCCGAAGCACGAGGCAACCAGCTCCGGTACTTGGCCACGTCGAACAATGTAGCTGTGGTTGGGGCACAGGTGAGCGGTACGACGATGGAGTTGTTGCCGGGGGCAGAACCCGGCCAGGCCGAAATCAAACTGGTGGTGCTCGAAGAGATCAAGGTGGTGGGTTCAAAGGTCATTCGGGTGACGAGCACCCATGAGCCAGCCCGCGAAAAGCCGTCGGCTGAACCACCACTACTTGACGTGCAACTGGTACGTGCAGGTCAACCAAAAGTCATAGACCTGGACGAGATGTTCAAGGCGCTATACAACGACAACCTCCAGTACTTTGTAACGTCAAATAATGCCGCCGTGGCCGGTGCCCTGGTCGACGCCTCGCGGCTGGTATTGACCCCAGGCGAGGAGATTGGATCGACGAAGGTGGCGGTCATCGCGATGATGGATCAGACGGTGTTGGGGACTAAAACCCTGCAGGTTGCGCTTGTTGAATCTGATCCTAAGCTTGTTGAATCTGACCCTAAACGGACTCCTGTGAAGGAAACGATCGAGCATACGATTATCCTTCGTATGGGGGGCGAAGAATATGCTGCAGATCTAAGCAACTGGTTTGATGCAGCGGAAGCAATGCAGTTTACGGTTTTGTCCAGCGTTCCCGAAGTCGTCAATGCCGGGATTAATGAGGGACAACTGCGGTTATGGACGAGTCAGAAAACGGGGCCTGCAAAAGTGATGGTGCAAGGCCACCAACCCGGTGCCGCCACCTTGCGCAAGGTGTTGCCGGTTATCGTGTTTCCCAACATAGATCGAGAACTTGATGATTTTGCTATGTTCAAAGGGGAAATCTACACCCGGGATCTTGCAGCAGCTCCTGCCGTGTTTCAGAATTTTGAGCGGGACGTCGCTGAACTAAAAGCCAGGTCGCGCCGAAGCGCCTTGGTGAGCGTTGATTTGATCGGCACCATTCTGTTGATCAAAGCCAAGCGGGTAGGGAAGACGTACATCACCCTGGAGGGCAGGGATCGTTCGGGTGGAGAAATCAAGGAACGCTTCCAAATACAGGTCAAGAAGAACAAAGACCCGATTGTGCTCAAACCGATGGAGGATCTGCAGCTGTCCGTAGGTGAAACACCGGTAGAGATCGATCTGAATACCGTCTTTCTAGACCCGGAGCTTCAACCGTTGGTCTATGCATTCGGTAAAGGCAACCAGCGCTTGCAACTTGAGGGGGCGTTGCTGCGTGTATGGCCGGACGTACGGCCTAGTGAAAAGCGGGTATCCATCAAGGCCGAAGATTCCCTGGGAAATAGCAAGACCATTAAATTCAAAGTGATAACAGCCTTGTAATACCAGTTCTTCAACATCGTTGTGCACTTTTCTGGTTCGTGGTACGCGCACGAAGCGCATCCGCGCCATCGCTCGCTGGTGGTCAGTGGTTCGTTGTGACGCTGAAAAAGGCGTACGACTAGCGACTAACCACCAGCACGCGCCCCGGCGACCGCTCGCAGCCATAGGCCTTGTTCGCGTGCGTACCACTGACATAGTTGGCGTATGTGCAACGCCCCCCCTGCGCCGTGCACCATGATGTCAAGGAGCTGATATAAGGCCCGAGATGGAGCCTTACCCAGCCATCGTTTTCAGGTACTCGTCCAGTTCGATCTCGTTGCCAATCAGGACTTGCCGGGCCTTGGAGCCTTCAAACGGCCCCACGATGCCGGCCTGTTCCAACTGATCTACCAGCCGTGCCGCACGGGCGTAGCCGACGGAGAGCCGCCGTTGCAACAGGGACACGGAGCCTTGCTGAGCCCGTACGATGATGTGTGCGGCTTCGGAGAACAGGTCGTCTTTGATATCGGCTTTGCTGCCGTTGCTGGAGAGCGCCGTGGTTTCGCTTTCTTCTTCGATAGCGGGGAGGAGGTAAGGACCGCGGCCCGGCTGTTTGGCAATGTAGCCGGTGATGCGCTCCACTTCGTCCAGGGAGATGTAGGGTGATTGCAGGCGGATGATCTTGCTGCCGTGCATGTACAGGAAATCCCCGTTGCCCACCAATTGCTCGGCCCCGTTCTGGTCCAGAATCGTCCTGGAATCCACACCCGTCGCCACCTGGAAGGCCACACGCGAGGGGAAGTTGGCCTTGATGAGGCCGGTGATCACATTCACCGAGGGGCGCTGCGTTGCGACCACCAGATGAATCCCAACGGCCCGAGCCATCTGTGCCAAACGGGCAATTGGAGCCTCGATTTCCTTACCGGCGGTCATCATCAAATCCGCGAGTTCGTCGATGACGATGACCACATACGGCAGGTGCCGGTGACCATCGGTTTTGGGGAGGCGGCCTGCCCGGAAGCGTTTGTTGTATTCCTTGATGCTGCGTACCGCTGCGCTCGATAGCAGGTCGTAGCGGTCTTCCATTTCCCGCAGGCAACTTTTCAGAATGTATAGCGCGTGGGCGAAATCTGTGGTGATCGGATCGTCGCTGTTTTCCGGCATCGCAATAAAGTGATTGAAAATTTGCGCGTATTGCTGCAGTTCAATCTTCTTCGGATCGATGAGGACAAACTTGAGGTTCTCCGGATGGCAGGCATAGAGCAGGCAGGCAATCAGGTTGTTGATCCCGACGGATTTCCCGGAGCCGGTAGCCCCGGCCACAAGGATGTGGGGCATCTTGGTCAGGTCCTCAATATAGACCTCGCCTTCGATGGTCTTGCCCAGGGCCACGGGCAGTTCCATCTGCGCATCTCTAAAACGGGCGGTGTTGAGTACACTCCGCACCCGGACCAATTCCCGGTACCGATTCGGGATTTCTACCCCAACGGCAGACTTGCCGGGGATGGGGGCAATCATCCGGATACCCCGTGCGGCCATGGCCATCGCCAGGTCGTCTTCCAGCGCCTTAATGCGGCTGATCTTGACGCCGGGGGCGGGCGTGAGTTCATACAGCGTGACCGTCGGGCCGACGAGGGCATTGATGTCCGATAGCTCAATGTTGTACGTACTCAGCGTATCGAGCAGAATTTGCTTGTTCTCTTCAAGTTGCTCGAAGTCGATGGGGGCCTCGGCATCGCTGTCGTCTTCCAGCAGTTCCACCGAAGGCATCTGGTAGGGTACTTCGGGGACGGGGTTGTCGACCTTACGCTCATCCAGGTTGGCCTTCTTTTCAGACACCCCTTTGCGCACGTGTAGTTCGATATCCTTGGTCGGTACTTCAAGGGCCGGTGGCTGCGGCATGGGGGCCTTGGCTCTGGGGTCAGGCCGGGATGGGGTAGGGGCCGGTGGCGATGGGGCCGGGCGTGGAGAGGCTGGCGGGGTAAGATCGTCAGTTACCCGTGGAGGAGGCGTGCGTCGTGTAGGTTCGGGAGGCGTACGCCGTGCAGGGGCCTGTGCCGTGGGCCGAGAGGGATTGCGAAGTTTTGCTTTTTCGCGAGGCCGGGCGTTTTCCTGGGCTTTGCGTTCCTTGAGGCGTCGGGCGGCTTCGGCTTCCCGGAATTCGCGGCGTTCCAGTTTACGTTCCGTGCGGCCAATGCGCCAATCTTCCCACCAGGCGTGGAGGCCCTTGAATCGTGCAGCAAAAAAGCCTTCGATGCGGTCGAGGGCACTCTGTATGTCACGCTCAACGACAACCAGGATCAGGACCGAGGCCAGGACGGCCAATACGAGAAACGAGCCGATGGAACCAAGCAGCCGGTGTAAGCCCCCGGAAAGCGCCATGCCCGCCTTGCCGCTCCAAAGGGAAAGATCGGTCGTGGTTGCGCGGGTTATCCAACCGGCCAGGCAGGAGACGAGGACCATGCCCACGAGGCTCAGGCCACTCAACCAGCGTAAATTGCGCGGGGTGAAATGGCGAAAGGTGACGTAGCCCCAGGCAAAGAGCAGCACGGGCAGGACCAGGGTCGGATAGCCGAGGAAGCCGGGTACAAAGACCCAGGCCAGAAAAGCCCCGACCAGACCAAGGGCGTTCTGGACGCTGTTCAGGGCCGGGTTAAAAGCGATTTCGAGGGAGAATTGCCGCGCCAGGGCATCGTCGTCGGGAACGTACGTAATAATCCCTAAAAACAGCAAAACGGCCAGCGTCATGAGCAGGAGGCCAAGGACCTCTTTTCTGCGCTCAAAGGAAACGCGGCTGGTTTGTTGTTTTCGCTTGGGTTTACGACGCCTGGTGGGGCGTTTTGGGGTGCCTGTGCTTGCGCGCCTACCTCTGGGTGCGCGGCTACTCGCTGATGCCATGTCCTGAATGTAAGGATAAAATCAGCGGAAGTCCAAATGCCGGGACTCAATCGGCGATGAGGTGGTTATCGATAAAGCGGGGCACCACATCCAGAACATCGACTTGCGAACAGTAGGCAATATCGGCATCAAGGCCCAGGTCCTTTAAGCGCAGGGCATGTTCGGATTGGGCCAGGGCGTTTGCCAGCCGCCGTTTGTCATGCGTGTACAGGACGTACGCCATGCGGGCGGTATCCGTTTTGATTTTGGGTACATTGCCGTCCCAAAGCCGAGAAAGGAGCAACCCGGCGCAGAGAATGTCATCGTAGGCCGCTCGCTTGTGCCAACCCGAGCAGAGGAGGGTGGTATCCAGGCCTGCCATTTGGATATACTCGACAACGGCCGCAGCATTCAGGAAGGACCCGACCACGATGTTTTGGGCAGATTGGGCTTTCAGGATGGCATCCGTGCCATTGGTCGTTTTGTACACCACAGTACGGCCCGAGACTTCGGCTTCGGTATACTCCAGCGGAGAATTCCCCAGGTGGTATCCCTCGATCCGTTTGCCGTCTTGCTCACCGCCTAATCGCAGGCGGTCCGGGTCCATGTTGGAGGCAATCCGACTGGCCGTTGCCATATCGGGCACGGGGATCAGGTCTTTGGCTCCGTTATGGAGCGCCGTGGTAATGGTAGAACTGGCCCGTAAAACATCGATCACCACTACAGTTTGGTTTCGGATGCTCTTTTCCGTAACGGCGTTAGGTGTAAATAATACGTTTACGTTCATTCGAATGCGCGCATGGGAATGGTGAGCTCAGGCATTGAGTTTATGGAGGGGAGGTTTTTGTACCGTGGCACGTAGGGTTCGCCGCCGCACCTGAATCAGCAGGGGAGATCCAGGGGTGGTATAGGCCGGGTCGTTGGGTACGTAGCCCATCCCGATGCCTTGTTCGAGAATCGGGGATTGCGTTCCGCTGGTCACTTCACCAACCGGGGTTTCGTCCTGCGCCAGGATCGGGTAGCCCTGGCGGGGAATGCCGCGTTCGTCCATGATGAAGGCCACAAGCTTGCGGGAGGTTCCTTCGGCTTTGATGGTCCGTAGGGCCTCGGCCCCTACAAAATCAGGTTTATCCAATTTCGTGATCCAGCCAAGTCCGGCTTCCAGTGGGTTGGTTTCCGTCGTGATGTCGTTGCCATAGAGGCAGAAGCCGGCTTCCAGCCGAAGCGTATCCCGCGCACCCAGTCCCGTGGGCATAAGCCCATCGTTGGCGCCGGCTTCCATGAGGGCTTTCCAAACGATGGGGGCATCGGCGGGGGCGCAATAGAGTTCCAGCCCCTTTTCGCCCGTGTAGCCGGTTCGGGAAATCAGGATGCGTTCAGCCCCTAAAAAGGTGCCGGGTTCCGGATGGAGGAAATGGTAATACTTAAGCTCGGCCAGGGCAATGTCTGTTACCGACTGCACGATATCTATCGCTTTTGGCCCCTGGATGGCCAGCAAGGCCCATTCGTCCGAAGCATTGTACAGGTCGGCCTTCATGGGGTTGTGGGCCTGCATCCAGGCAAAATCCCCATCGATGTTGGCCGCATTGATGACCAGCAAATATTCGGTTTCATGGAAGCGATACACCAGGAGGTCGTCCACAATACCACCTTTCTCGGTACACATGGCGGTGTACATGGCCCGGCCATCGTAGAGTTTGGAGGCATCGTTGGTCACGAGGTGTTGTACAAAATCGAAGGCTTTCGGCCCCCGTACATAGACCTCGCCCATGTGGCTAACATCGAATAAGCCGGCGGCTTCCCGAACCGCCATGTGTTCTTCGATAATGCCGGAATACTGGACCGGCATCTCAAAGCCGGCAAAGGGTACCATGCGTGCACCACTGGTCACATGAAGATCGTAAAGCGGCGTACGCCGTAGGGGTGTGTTTTCTTGCATACAAAGGATCTTGAAAAATAAGAAGCCCTAAACTACAACCTGTACCGTCGTTGTACAACAAGGTATTTGAATTCGTTTTTAATGCACGAACATATCTTTTTATTGCATTATAGGGTGGCAGGAGGTTGCGCCGTCGAGTCCTCCTCGGTAATGATCTGAAAGCGGATGGGGAGATGCATGCGTACGCGCACAGGTTGGCCGGATTGGTAGCCGGGAATGAAGCGGGTTTCCCGGACGGCACGTACTGCGGCGGAATCGCAGGACGTGTGTAAGGCTTGCTGCACCTCGATTTGGGAAGTAGAACCATCGGGTTCAACCACAAAAGTGAGGATGACCCGGCCTTGAATGCCGGCTTCAAGTGCTTCTTCAGGGTAGGTGATGTTGAGGTAGAGGGCACGTATGCCGCCCGGTATCGTTGGGGGCTCCTCGGAGAACTGGAAGATTTTTTTGGGGGCGATGCGTCGGGTGTTCAGGGGGCGTTCGGTACCATCGGTATCTTCTCCTTCGCCGGAAGCATCGACTGCGTTTCCCTGATGTGCAAGGCCTGAACCACCGGTTTGATGAATCAGGCCTTTCGGAGGTTCAAAGTCGGTCGCGATGCCGCCTGTCTTGCCCGTTGTGGTTTCCGGGGGATCGGTTTGTAAATACAGGGGATCGAACTGGTCGACCAGGTGCCAGGCGGTGCCGTCGGCCTGTGGAATAGGGAGGTGGAAACCGGCATACACCAGGGCGAGGGAGAGGCCCAGCCCGAGCATGAGCCGGGTACGATACGCATCAAGGGGACTGTACTGGAACCGCCGCCGCCCTTCATCGCGGATGCGGATCAGGAGTTGAGCCTTATTGAATCGCGGAGGCCCCATGATGATTGATGATTGGTGATTTGTTATTTCTTGGCACCCAATCACAAATTACCTAGGTTTCTTCGCAAAGTTGCAAGGCTAATTCAACAGGATGGGTGTTAGAACTTGACCTCTTTTTCCACGCGTTCTTCGCCGCGCAGGGCCACGACCAGGGCGGTGTCTCCGGGTTCCAGTTCGCCGAGGGCTTTCATGTAGGCATACACGTCCTTGATCTCCATGTTGCCGATGGAAACGACAATATCGCCTCCTTCCAGGCCGGCGTTTGCAGCGGGGCGGTCGTCCAATACGGCATCAATGCGCAAGCCTTCCCCTTCATAGGTGTAATCCGGCATGACCCCCAGGCTCACCTTAAAGCGGGTCCGGGTTTGCTGTTCATCTTTGGTTTTGGTAAAGGCGAGGGCTTCCGGGGTGTCTACATGTTCAACCAGGTCGACGATGAATGACGCGATGGTCTCGATGCCTGAAAAATTGATCAGCGGGCTGTCATCGCTGGGTTTATGGTATTGTTTGTGTTGCCCGGTGAAGAAATGCAGGGCCGGAACGTCCTGGAGGTAGAACGAGGTGTGGTCCGAAGCGCCCAGGCCGGAAGCGTGGCGCTTGAGTTGGAACCCGGCATCAGCGAAGGCATCCAGGGTGGGTTCCCAGGCGGGGGAGGTTCCGGTGCCACTCACCACCAACGTGTTTTCCGCATTCAATCGACCAATCATGTCCAGGTTGATCATGTACGTCATTTGTTCAACGGGCACCGTCGGGTTGGCCACATAATACTTCGACCCAAACAGCCCGAATTCTTCGCCCGAAAAAGCGATGAACAGGTAGTTGTTTTGTTTGGCCTCAGAGGCTTTCAGTTGCCGTGCGATCTCCAGCATTCCGGCCACACCGCTGGCGTTGTCATCCGCGCCGTTGTGGATCAGCGAATCTTCAGGGCTCAAGGAACCGCTGTTGCCATACCCCAAATGGTCAAAGTGTGCGCCCACCACCACCGTATTCGTCGCTCCGTTGTCGATATACCCGACGACGTTCACGCCTTCATACGTGGTGCCCGTGCCGGGGGCTGCGTGGGGGTTGGTGCTGAAGGTGAATGAAAACGGCTGCATCCATCCGTCGGTGCCTTTGGGGGATAGGCCAAGGTCGGCAAACCGATCTGCAATGTATTCGGCGGCCAGGGCTTCTCCTGCCGAGCCGGTACCCCGCCCCTCCAGATGATCAGACGCCAGATAAATGACATCCACCTGAATATCCATTAGGACGGAAGCGGATTGTGCAAGACTGATGACGGGGAAGGCGAGTAAGGCTGTGAGGTAAAGGAGAGGGCGCATGTTTTTCTCGTTCTACGTGCGACGTTCTACATGCGGGTTCAAGAAACGTAGAACGTAGAACCCGGAACGTAGAACGTCCTTACAGTTTATCAGGTTTGCAGAGATTCTTTTTGAACCGGGCGGCGCGGCCACATTTGAGGCATACATACTTGGGGGCATGGACGAGGGTTTTAAATAGGTCTCGTTCACATGCAATATTCTTTTTCCCCCATTTACAAAGGGTGGTATGCTTCAAGGGCTTCATTCCGAAAAGTGGCTGCTGCCCTTGAAGAGGGTATTGAAGACACCATCGGTTCCACCGGTGAAATAGGCATTGGGGTTGAGGGAGGAATGCAACAGATAGCCGTCTGGTTGGGCAAAGGCATTTACGGTTACTGTTGTCATGTTATTCCCTTCAATTTGAAGCTGGAGGTCGGGGGATGCAGGGGGCGCATCCGGTATTTCTGCAAAACGGTCGTTGGCGAGGGCCCGAAGCGCTGTGAGGTAGGAGGCAACGGCTCCTGAATCGGCACGGGTTCCGTTGATTTGCCAGCCTTTGGGGGCCTGGGTGAGCACAAAGCCGCTGTCGGCAGGGTAGTTGAAGGTGAGCCGGGTCAAGGACGCTGGATCGACCCGTACAAAGGTCCGGTTGCGCCACGCACTGAAGCCCTGGTTCACGCTCATGTTCAGGAAGCCGTCTACGGCGTACACTTCATCCTCGTTATACAGGCGTACGTAGGTGGTGGCCAAGCGGGTGGCTTGCTGAAAGCTAAACCGACCCAGTATAAGATCGAGGGTGATGCGGCCGTTTTCTTCGATCTGTATCCGCGTGCCGGTGGAATCGGTCACCTGATATTCGGTCCAGGAAGTCTCGGATTTACCCGCCAGCCGTTCGGGCTTCACCGTAAGCAATTGCCCCAACAATCGGTCTACGGCTGCATTGTCGGCCTCAGCCGTAACGCCGTCATGTACAACGGTCCACCCTTCATCAGTACGGGTAAACCGAATTTCGGCACCTTCTTCTGCACGGGGGAAAAGCGAGATGGCATCCACGGCCGCCGTATCGATCTCCACCAATTCAGCCCGGAAGGAACGGTCTTTCTTGCCCCAACTGGAAAAATGAAGGATTACCCAGATTGCCACCAGCGTCAGGAAGATGTAAAGGAGTTTGGTGTTGTTCATAGTCCATTCGGATCGTTCTACGTTCTACGTTCTATGTTCTACGTTAGGGAAAGAAGAAACGTAGAACGTAGAACCCAGAACGTAGAACGTCATGATTTTCGAAGTTCGCGTTGATGTTTGCGGAGGCGCGCCCGGAAAAGGCCGTAGCCGATGACCAGCAGAATCGGCAGGAGGAAGTTACCGTATTTCAGGAGGGTTTTGGTGCCGTCTTCAAGCTGTATAATGGGGCGGGCAGTGACGCCTTTGGTCCGGAGTTGGATCAGGCCGGTGTCATCCGAGAGCCAGTCAATGCCATTGACCAGCAGGCTGATGTTGTCTTGCTCCTGGGCGCGGGCCGTCTGACCGGTACCGTTGACGGCAAAATCGCCATCGCCGACCACCACCAGACGGGCCGGGAGGGTGCCGCCTATCGGGCCTTCGATGATTCCGGCTACCGGGAGGTTTTGCTCGGGGAAGTCCTCCGGAAGCCATTCTTTCTCGATGTCGAAAAACAGCGGCAAGGCCGCGGAGCCAGACTGGTTGGAGGTAAAGGCCAGCGGCGTATACGTCAGGGTACTGTCTCCGGTGAAACGGACAGGACTGGCAAATTGCATGACCACGGCTTCGAGGCCATCGACCACTGGATGGTCGGCAAAGGTACTTAGGATGGGCAGGTACGGGAAGGAGACGTTGTTGGTAAACACAAACGGGCCTTGCCGTTGTTGTACGCCCACGGAGGCACAACTGACATCGGTGATGAACCGGTCTTCGACCTCAAGCCCTTTATCCCTGAGCCACGTTTCGAGGCCCGTGTTTACAGCGCGTCCAGTTCCGGTGTTCAGGTCTCCGTCCACCCGGTTCAAGGCCACAAACAGGTTACCGCCCCGCGCCAGAAAGGCATCCAGATGCGCCAGGTGCGATGGGGGCAAGGAGTCCGTTGGGGCCACAATGGCCAGGGTCCGGTACTGCTCCGGAATGCCGGTGCTTTCTGTGAGGGTGACGGGGTTGATCTGGTACAGGACACTCAAGGCTTCGCTGGCCTGTTGCAGGGCAGCCAGGGGAGGCTCGCCGTGACCTTGCAGGAACGCGATGGCTGGTTTGTCCGCCACGGCCAGTTTTTTGACGGCGGTGGTCAGGGCATATTCCATGGCCGCGCCGGGTTGCAGGAAGGGAATGGTCTCAGTTTCTTCGCCGAGTTGGACGGTGGCTCCAAGGAAGGCGCGCTGCTGCGTCATCTGGTCCCGTTCCCGCACATTGATCATCACCGGCGAGATGCCCTGTTGCATGGCTTCCATCTCGCTGGTTTCATCAGCATTCGGGTTAATGAATTCAAAAACGAGATTGCCGTCCGAGGTACTGTTGTATTCGGCCAGCATGTCCTGAAACTCGGTACGGGTCCGGGCGATGTCTGGCGGCAGGTTGGCCGAGAAGTACCCCTTTACGGTCACCGGTTCCTGTAGGCCGGTCAGGACATCGGATGTGGCCTGGCTGAGGGTGTATTGGTCGTCATCCGTCAGGTCAAAGCGAAAGCCCCATTCCCGACCGATGAGGTTGAGCATCAGGAGGATGCCTGCGATGAGGGCGAAGCCGGTGTAAAAGGTTTGTCTTTTCATAAGTTAAATATCGTGCGACGTTCTACGTGCGACGTTCTACGTTTCTCTTTCCTCACGTAGAACGTGTCATCAACTGTCAACGACTAGCCGTCTGCGGAGCATCCATTCGGCGGCGAAGAGGCCGAGGAGGGTCAGGGTGATGAAGTAGATCAGATCCTGGGAGGCCAACACACCGCGTGAGATCGAGTCGAAGTGGCCGGTCATGCTCAGGCTGGCGAAAAGGGTACTCAGGAAGCCTGTGGTGCTGTCGGCGAGGATATCAAACAGCAGGTGAAAGAACAGGCCGATCAAGAGCGCCAGCAGGAAGGCCACAATCTGGTTGCTCGTGAGGCTGCTCGCAAACAGGCCGATGCTGATGTACACACCGCTCATCAGGAGCAGGCCGAGGTAGCCACACCAGGTGGCCCCGTGGTCCAGTTTGCCCAGACCGGCTACCGTCAGGTAATAGGGCAGCGTGAAGGCCAGGGCAATGGCAATCAGCGAGAAGCAGGCCAGGAATTTGCCCCACACCACTTGCCGGTCTGTGACGGCTTTGGTGAGCAGCAGTTCGAGGGTGCCGGTTTTCTTTTCTTCAGCCAGCATGCGCATGGTGATGGCCGGGATAAAAAAGAACAGCGTCCAGTACGCAATCTGAAAAAACGACCGCAAACTGGCCTGGCCGACCAGAAAGATATCCGAGCCAAACAGCCAGGTAAAAAAGCCGCTGAACCCCAGAAAGGCCACCAGCATGAGGTAGGCCACCAGGGAGTCAAAAAACGCACTTAACTCGCGCCTGGAAATAACAGTAACAGGATGCATGGTTGGAACGTATTGCGTATTGCGTAAGAGGGATCGCCCTGATCGGAGGAGTCTCCCTTACGCAATACGAATTAATTGGTCGTTAGATCGCGGAAGATGTCTTCGAGCTTGGTTTCCAGGGGGGTCAGTTCGGTGAGGACCCATCCGCGCTCGACACACAGGTGAAACAGCGCGTGGCGGGAGGACTGCTCGGGCAGGCTCTGGAGTTCAAACCGATGCGTTTCAGCATCCAGTACGTCCACTTGCGCAACCGTGGGCAAGTCTTCAAGGGCCGGGCGAAGGGCTTCGGTGGCGGCACCTTCGATCTGGACCTGGAGGACTTCCTGGCCCTGGGCTTGTTTGCGGAGCGTGGCCGGGGTGCCGTCGGCGACGATCCTGCCTTCGTTGATGATCAGGATACGGTCGCATGTGGCCTCGACTTCCGGCAGAATATGGGTGCTCAGAATCACGGTTTTGGCTTTACCCAGTTCCCGGATCAAGGCGCGGATTTCGACGATCTGGTTGGGGTCCAGGCCGGTGGTCGGCTCATCCAGGATCAGGATTTCCGGGTCATGGATCATGGCCTGGGCCAGCCCGACGCGTTGCCGGTAGCCTTTGGACAACTCGCCGATCCGTTTGTGTTTCTCGGCATTGAGCCCGCAGGTCCGGATCATTTCGCCGATGCGCCCCGGAATGTCGGTTTTGGAGACCCCTTGCAAAGCCGCACAAAACGCCAGGTAATCGATGACCGGCATTTCCAGGTAGAGGGGATTCAACTCTGGCAGGTAGCCGATGTGCCGTTTGAGGGCATTGCCCATATGCTGTACCGACTGACCACCAATCTCCACGTCCCCGGACGTCGGGGCGATGTAGTGGGTGATCATCTTCATGGTGGTGGTTTTGCCGGCCCCATTCGGCCCCAGAAAACCCAGGATTTCACCCGTCTTTACGCTGAAGGAAATATCGTCCACCGCCTTCTGTGTGTCATAGGCTTTGGTAAGGTTGCGGATGGTAATGTTCATTGTGGTGTGCAGGGTAGGTTATGCGTTAGCAATAACATACTAAAGGGGCAAAATATTACGAAGAGGAAGCGGAACAGTGCCGTAAAAAAATTTTCAATTTTGTACCCAGGTGAAGGCTCCGTTTCTCCGCAGGATAGAGAAACTGTATCGAAAACTGGATGCTCGTTACTCAAGTCTTTCCGCCAGGTACTGCATGGTTATCCGTACCCTGATTCTATTGCTTTGCGTTGGTGTGCTATTCGGCCTGCGCGTCATCACGCCAAACACTGATCTCCATGGACTCATCAATTTGGGTGGTACGCTGGTTGCCATCGTCGCTTCCATGAACTACGGCTATTACATGGGTCGGGAATCCATCGCCGCAGAATAACAATTTCGTTGGCCTGGATCGACCACAAGATCTGGGTTGTCGGTTACCATTCATGTTGGGGTTGACTCGATGTTGAAGGGTCGGCACAAGGCCGCCCTCTCCGGGATCTCGTCCATAGAAAACAACACCCCCTGGCCGGGCGACCCTCGTGGTCGCCACTCAACGTAAGGTGTTTTGTCTCTTTGAGGCCAGGTTTCGATATTCAATCTTGTTATCGTCCAAAGCCGACAACCCACCTCAAAACCCTTCATGCCCGAACGCCGCGCCCTGTCCTGGTACCTCGACCGTCACCCCTTGCCCTTGCAGACGTCCTCGCGGGTATTGGTAATGCGAGCCAGATTAGGGCGCTACCTGAAAGCCCTGAATGGGGCAGCGGTGGTGTGCTATCAACCCAATCGGGTATATGCCGATCAACTTGAGGCGCAGGGGTATGCCGTCACGGTCGATCTGAAAGGCACCTATGATGTGGTGCTCTATCTCGGCTCCCGGTTTTTGGATGAGAACCTGTTTTTATTTGCCCAAGGCGTTGACCTTTTGGTGCCGGGAGGGCAGATGTGGGTGGCCATGCCAAACGTGTTGGGGGCGGCCCGGTATGCCCAACACCTCAATGCGCTACTCGGTGGGGTGCAGTCCGAGAGTAAGCACAAAGCCCGTGTGTTTGGGGGTGTAAAAGACGATCAACTGGATACGCAATTGCAGGCCACCTGGCTGGCAGAAGGCGCGCTTACCCCATTGACCGGCACCTCGTTGTTCACCGGCCCCGGCATGTTTGCCCGCAAGGGTGTCGATGCCGGGTCCCGTCTGTTTGCGGAACACCTGCCCCGGCACCTCAAAGGTACAGGCGCTGATCTGGGGGCCGGGTACGGCTACCTGATCCACACCCTGCTCACGCAGTGTGCTGAAGTGGAAGCTGTACATCTCTATGAAGTTGAGTTCCATGCGTTGGAAGCTGCCCGTTACAACCTGACCGCTTTTGCCGAACGGGTACACCTCACCTATCATTGGGCCGATGTTACGCAGGGGATCACCCATCGCAAGCTGGACTGGGTGATCATGAATCCGCCGTTTCACAGGGACCGTCGGGCCGACGTTCATTTGGGTCGGGCCTTTTTGGAAGTGGCCGCATCAGCTTTGCGGAAGGGGGGGCACCTGTACCTCGTCGCCAACCGGCATTTACCCTATGAGGGGGTGCTGGAAGCACAATTTCGGCACATCAACCGTGTGGTTCAGGCCGAAGGGTATAAAGTGTTTGCGTGCCGCCGGTAACGGTTGCCCCAAGAAGGGGACATCGCTATGACCGGTCGGGGGAAGGAATTGCGCATGAGTAGGTAAGGCAAATGAATGTAGAATGTTGTACATTCAGGGTACCTATCTATTTCCATCTCGGACACCAACTCAACGCAGGCCATTTCTATGCTGAGAAGATTGCCACCCGGCCCGTTTAAAACGATGCAGTCGGCCTCCGGGCACGCCATGCCTTTTTATATCATCCCCTTTAATGAGGATGGTGAATGTGACGCCCTGCTCACGCGCAGGCACCTGCTCAATGCACTGGCAGCCGGGACCTACACCGATGTGTTCCTGTTTTCCCACGGCTGGAACAACGATTGGGAAACGGCCCTGAACCGGTACAAGGGGTTCATTGAGGGCTATCTCAAGATGCGGGTCGATGCCCATCTGCCGGACCCTCAACGGCCGGGTGGGTTCAGGCCCTTGCTGGTCGGGGTGTTTTGGCCCAGTACGGCGCTGGTGTTCGGGCAAGATGAAGTAGGACCCCAGTTTGCAGGTTCCGATGAGGCCGATACCCATCAGGCCCTGAACGAATTGGCCCGTGCCATCGACCCGGCCCAACGGGAACGTTTCTTTGAGATTGCCGAGCAAGAGGTCCTGGACAAGGGCGAGGCGCTTGAACTGGCCCGTATGGCGGTGCCCATCTATGCAATCGAAGATGATGAAACGGGCCAGGATGCCGAAGCCAGAGTGGAAGGTATGGTACGTAGCTGGGTCACCGTTGCCGCCGTTCAAACCGCCGATGATGCTGTCGATGAAGAGGTCCTGGATTTCGATTTCGGGGGCGGTGCTCCTGCGGGTGGGCCGGAAGCTGCCGGATTCGGCGATTGGTTTAAGAAACTGGACCCCCGATACATTTATCGCATGCTCACGGTGCGGCAGATGAAGGACCGGGGGGGACGCGTGGGTGTTAACGGGGTGGGGCCGCTGCTACGGATGATGTTGGCCCAGAGTACGGCCCATCTCCATTTGCTCGGGCATTCCTACGGCTGTAAAGTGATCCTGTCGGCGTTGTGTGCAAAGCCCCCGTTGGCCCGGAACGTGGATTCGGTGTTGCTGTTGCAACCGGCGGTCTCGCATCTGTGTTTTGCGAAGAAGGTCCCCGGCACCGACCGGCCCGGCGGGTACCGCAATGCCCTGGCCCGGACCAACAACCCCATCCTTACGACTTTCACCAAACACGACTCGGCCCTGACCAAGTTTTTTCATTATGCCCTGACGCGTGGCTCAGACCTCGGTGAACTGGGCATGGCCGGTGCACCGAGCCCGTATGCCGCATTGGGCGGATTCGGGCCATCCGAAGCCGATGCCAGTGTGGTAGGCATTCAGCTTCCTCCACAAGTCTATAACCTGACCAACAATCCCCCGGAAATCTATGCCCTCAAAGGTGATGCTACCATTTCCGGGCACGGCGACATCAGCAATACGTCCACCTGGTGGGCGCTATACAATCTGGTGAGCGCGACAACCTAGATACCCTCATGGCACAAATGCTCAAACAGGAGTACGACCTGCTGGTCCTCAAAATCTGGCAAGAGACCAAGGCGGAACGGTCGCTAGTGAAAGGGGCTGATCGGTCGTCGAGTTCCTATCGAAGGGTGGTCCACTTTTCGTTGGAAGGCAAGGTAGACGGCACGCTGCAAACGTTGTTGGAATTGGGCCGGTATGACCTCCGGGAACTGGCCCCCCAATCCCTCAAGGGCCGAAGGGTAAATGAAGACCTGCTTTATGAGATGCAGATTCCCGAGTCCGTTACCGGGCCGCTCGGGGCATGGATCGAAGAAAACGACGAGACGGATCGGCCGCTTTGGGTGCACCTGGTAAAACCGTATGGTGCCCTCGGTATCCTGCCGTGGGAATACCTGATGCAGGAAACCCTCGGGGTCCCCATATTGCGCCTGCCCGATTTCTTCCGGCAACCCCCCACGGAGCGGTCCACGACCCTTGATGTGGTCATCTGTGGGAGTAAACCGGTAGCCAAGGGGCCGGTCCCGGTTTACTGGATTGTGAGACGCCTCGTTGAAGTCATCGCCGAAGCCACCGCCGAGGCCAGGTATGCCCGCATCCATATTTTTGTGGATGAGGAGACCTTTCATATGCTGAAGCAGGAGTGGGACCTCGGGCAAGAAGCCGAGACCTGCCGATGGACCTTCCGCAAAGGTCTGGACGTGATCCTGTATGCCCCTGCCGAGGCAGAAATCTACAGCATTCCGGAGGGGACCACCCGTATTGGCACGACGGGCGAACGGCTTGAAAACCCGTGGTTGCGCTGGATGCGCGATGCCCTCAAGGGCCGGAGTGTGGACATGGTACATTTCATCGGCCACGGCTATCGGTCCAGGGACCGGGGGGCGCTCGCTTTGGCTGAATCCCCGCTGGTCAATGAGGACCGGCGCGTGGCACGGTTTGTAGGGCCGCAGGAGATCAAGGCTTTTCTGGAGCAGATGGGGGCCTGGGGTATACTGATTACGGCACCCGAAGAAAACTACTCGCCTTTTGGATTGCGTTCTGTTACGGATGTGTTGTCCTTGAGCCGTCCGGGCACGGTGGTGCTGCATGAACTCCAGTACGATCCAGACTTTGCCGCCATACATGGGGTGTATCGGTTTTTAACCCATCCTCCGCCGCAGGTGCCGCCGGCTTCCAAAGCGCTGGTGATGTGTACCGAGCCGTTTCGGACGGCCATCAGGGAGGATGCGGCATCGCGGTTCCGGGGAGCGGAATTCAAAAAGCTAATTACCGAGCCGACCCGCGAAGTAGGCACACCGCCAACCGAGCCGGAAGAAGAAAAGGTGCCGAGCTGGGTCTCTTCGATGGAGCGGATTCTGGATTCCAACGAGCAGGATTTACACCACATCTATGTGCAACAGGTCAAGAAAAAGAGCAGTCCCGAGCGCACACCGGAAAGCACCGGTTCTTCCTCGGCCAGCGCCTTTGATGTGAAGCAGAAAGTCTTGCGTGAGCTGGAAGAAATGGCGGCCAAACTGGCAACCAAATACATTGACCCCAACCTGAAGAACAAGCTATGATCGAACGGACAATCGTCGAGTTTGGCGTAGAACTGGTCGGGGAACAGCGAGACAAAGTCTTCAAGGTTCGCCTGGCCGATAGCCCGCGCAGTGCGCCCGAGGATAAAATCCTGGAAAACATTGACCTGGACGCCTTCGGACAGTTATCCCTGGACACCCCGGATGCCATCGTCACCTACGGGGAGCGGGTGGCACAGGCCCTGGTGCGTCAGGAGGGCATCAAAAAAGAACTGAACCATCTGTTGGAGCGCCAGGACGGCAAATCGTGCTCGCTTTACTTCAAATTTGGCCCGGCCCAGGAAGCCGAACGCATCCGATGGGAAACCCTGTGCGGCAAGAACAAGACCTTCTATGCCCTCAAGGCCCAGTCGCCCATTGCACGCATCGCCGAGGTTGAGGGCAATCCCCCCTACACGGCCTTGCCGTTTCATCCGCCCCTCCGGGTGCAGGCGTTTATCTCGGCATTTGATGTGATCGGTGCACAGGAATGGAAGCACCTGTACAAGTCGATTCAGGATGCGCGGGGTCCGAAGTTGCCTATTATGTGTCAGGTCTTCGTGGGCGAGCCGACGCTGCATGACCAGATCAAGGCCGAAGCAGCAAATGATGCCCTGTTGCAAGTCGGGTATATGCCGCCGGATATCATCGCGATGCGGGATACAGTGGGTGTATTCAAGCCGCACCTGTTGCACCTGTTCTGTCATGGATCGGCGGGGTCGGGAGAGGTGGACAGTCCGTTTCTGGACCTGGCCGTGAAGGAGGATTGGGAAGCCCTGGAATTGTCCAAGATTACGGGCGAACCACTGGCAGGCGTCTCCGAGTCGGTCATCCTCAAGATTGATGAACTCATCGAATGGTATGAGACGAAGGAAGTGCCCCCCACCTGGCTTGTGACGCTCAACTGCTGCCAGGGGGGTACTCCGGTTGAGGTCAATGGGAATGCCGACGGCGGGAGCGACGCGCTTTACTCCATGGCCTATCGGCTGGTGGCAAAGGCGAAACTGCCAGGGGTGGCCGCCATGCAGGAATCGGTGTCTCCGCTGGATGCCCACGTGTTTTGCCAACGGTTCTATCCGGCGGTGTTCAAACTGCTCAGTCAGGCGCTGCAACATCCGGATGAGCATGGCAATGCCGTCATCGACTGGGCTCCGGCGCTGGTCGATCCCCGGAAGGTCCTGAAAGCCAAACGCCAGGGCGGACGGCAGTGGACCCTGCCCGTGCTCTATGCCCCGATGAACCGGTTGATGGTCAATCCAAAAGTGCCGCCACCCACGCCTGAAGTGGCGGAAACGTTCACGAAGATTCGGGAACTTGCCGATATGCTCAAGCGCCTCCCGCCAACCACCCCCGAAGGGTTTCGGCAGGAGTTAATCGATGAGTTTCTGCACGATGTGCCTGTCAAACGCCGCCCCGACATCCACGGTAACCTGCCCTTCGATTCATGACCCTTCCCGAAACACTCATTCTGAATGCGTGGACCGGCGAGGCCGCTGCCGACGATGGCACGGTTTCTCCCCATGCCAAACTCTGGGCCAAACAAGCCCTGATCGAAACCCCGCAATTGCTGGCTGCCGAGGAGCCGCCGAGCGAGAAGGACTGGACCCATGCCAAAGTGGGGTGGGGCCTCCTGCTGCCCGAATACGAAAACCTCACCCCTCAGCAACTGTCGACTGCGGCGGGTGCCCCGGCGCCCATCCAGCGGCTCCACGCTGAACGTTCGGCTAAAATGGGGGACCAGGCCCCGGTCTTCCGGTACCGTGACGACCTCGGCCACACCCACATCCGGCGCTACCTGCTCAGCGGCAACGACATCAAGCTCGAAATTGCCACTTCCAAACGCGGTCTGGGGCTGGATGCGCTGCCCTTCTATCTGCTGATTTATGGTAACCCGGTAGAAATTCCCTGGCGGTATCAGTATGCCCTCAATGGTAACTTTTATGTAGGGCGGTTGGACCTGAAGGGGGATCACCCGGGAGAGCCGTTGCACAACTACGTCGAAGCGCTGCTTGCTGATTGGAAAGACGCGAAAAGCCGCAGGGAGGCCCCGGTCATCTGGTCCGTCAACCACGGGCAAAACGACATCACCTTTCTCATGCGCAGTGTGGTGGCCTTGCCGGTGCGAAACAAGTTTAAGGCCGATGCCGAGACCAAGCCGCACCTCAAATACCTCACCAATGAAGAGGCCACGGCCCCCAAGCTCATCCAGGCTTTAGCTGCTCAAAAACCAGGGTTCATCCTGACCACCAGCCACGGCATGACAGGTCCGCTGAGTAACGTCCCCCAGATGGAAAAGCAGTTGGGGTTTCTGGTGGATCATCACCATGCCCTGTTGGGTCCGGTAGAACTGTTGGCGGTCTGGCAGCCGGATGGGGCCGTGTGGTATGCCCATGCGTGCTGCTCGGCGGGCTCAGACAATGCCACCAAGTATGGCGGGCTGATTCAACAGGGAACAAATGTACACGCCGTCCTGAATGGCGTCGCACAGGTCGGGGCCAAGGTGGCACCCCTGCCTCGGGCCTTGTTGGGGGCTCAGAAACCGCTGCGGGCATTCATCGGGCACGTCGAACCCACGTTCAATTGGACCTTGCGCAGCCCGGAAACCGGCCAGCGCCTCACGCACGCCCTTGAAAACGCGCTTTATCCAAACATGTACTTTGCCGAGCCGGAGCCGGTGGGCATGGCCTTCCGCCGATTTTATGATGAGGCAGGGGAGTTGTTCAAGACCTGGAGCCAGGACAAGGACTTCCTGAAAACCGATGACGACCCTGAAATCGAGGCCCGGCTGATATTCACCAAACTCAGTGCCCTCGACCGGCAGAGCCAGGTCATCCTCGGCGACCCCACGGCGGTGTTGCCGAGTGTATGAACCCTGTACGAGTCTGGAAGAACAATGGGGCGATCCATTTACCCTCGCTGGAGCGCCGGGCGGAAGAGATTAAGAGGGAAAGGTGAGTAAAAGTTTGATTCCACGGTACTTATTTCAGCTATGTACATTCCGGGAGGAGCACCGATAAGGTTTTCACGCGGAAGCCGGAATCACCTGGTTCGAGGAGCACGCGCCTCGCAATGACCCCACGTTTGGTATGCCACTACGTCCTATTTGATGAGCAGCACCTTTCTCACGGCTGAATAGGTACCGGCTTGGGGAGAAGTGCGCCAGACCCGTTTACCCGTTGGAGGGTACCTCAGGGGTGAATGTGGAACACGATTGACGATGCCGGGTTGGTTTAGTTCGTTTCAGAGGCAAAAGCGAAACCGTACGACGCGTTATTTGAAGGAGGAACCGTCGAATAAAATGAGGAGGCTTTTTCATATCCTCTCAGTTGCTAGTCAGGGGTTTGGGCTGGTATTGGTCTGCCTCGTGATGACGTGCCGGGCACAGGTGGATGGACCTGGGGCCAAACCCACACCGCCGGTCGAACGGATCTTGGCGCTACAACAGGCCGAAACCAAAGGCTTTATGCGCGCACGCACCTGGGCCCGTCTACACGCCCTTCCCACCAGCATACCGCAGCAAACCGGATGGGTTCAACTGGTTTCGGTCGATGACACCGGCCCGGTTTATCTCGTCTCGCATAATGAAATGGCCGCGCAGATTACCCGTACCGACCAGCTTTATCCGGGAGGTGTATTGGACCTTAACCTGAGGGGCCAGGGCCTGACCCTTGGGCTATGGGATGGAGGACTGGCCTTACCCGATCACCAGGAATTTCAGGGGCGAATTCGGGCACTTGATCCGGCTGAGATTTCTGAACACGCCACCCACATTGGGGGCACCCTCATAGCCGCAGGTATCGAGCCGGGTACCCGGGGCATGGCCTATGCGGCCGATCTGCAAACCCGCGACTGGACCCTTGATACGGCAGAACTCGCCGAGGCAGCCCATGACCAGAACCTGCTGGTTTCATCACATCCCTATGGCCCGTTGCTGGGGTGGCATTTTGGGGACCTGGAAAACCAGAGCGACCAATGGTACTGGCTCGGCGATCTGAGCCGTAGTGTACAAGAAGATGTGGATTTCGGTCGCTATGCCGGAGACACCAAACGCCTGGACGAGGTGACCTGGCACCATCCCTACGTGTTGCCTGTTGTTTCCGCCGGCAACGACCGAAACGACAAGGGGCCTGTTTCCGGTACATATCGTGCGCTCGATCCCTCAACGAATACCTATAAGACCTATTCGATTGAAGACCAACCCCTTTCACCCGACGGCGATGCCGACGGGTATGACACCCTCGGGAGCCTGGCCGTTGCCAAGAACACCTTGACGGTCGGTTCATTGGCTGAACGTGCCGAAGACGGGACAGCATCCCGTGCAAGTACATTTAGTGCATATGGCCCAACCGATGACGGTCGCATTAAACCGGACCTGGTGGCCAATGGAGAGGGGGTGTATTCTACCTCTTCAACGGGCTCCCAGGTTTACGCACGGCTTTCCGGAACGTCGATGGCCTCAGCCAATGTGGCCGGTTCCCTGCTTTTGTTGCAACAGTACCACGAACAGATCACCGGCCGTCCTATGCGTGCGGCTTCTCTCAAAGGACTTGTGCTGCACACGGCTCAAGACCAGGGGCCACCTGGGCCGGATTATCAATTTGGGTGGGGCCTTTTTGACGCGGCTGCAGCAGCGCAGCATCTTTCAAACTTGTTTTCCGGTACCCAAGTCCTTCTAGAACATACCCTGAGTACGACCACGCCCTTCTACAGTACGCAACTTGAAGTCTCGGAAAGAGGGCCCGTACGCATAACCTTGAGCTGGACGGATCGGGAAGCCGAAGTGTTGCCTGATGTACTGATCGACAACCCATCACCACGCCTCATTCATGACCTCGACCTGCGGCTTATTCGGCGCGCTACGAGGGAGGTTTTTGAACCCTTTATCCTGGACCCTGATCAACCGGCGCTTCAGGCCCAGACAGGCGACAATACCCTTGATGTGGTAGAGCAAATCTTCCTCCCCAATGCTGAGCCAGACACCTACACCCTGAAGGTTGGTTGGAAGAACCCCTCGTCTGTATCCCAACCCTTTAGTTTGCTTGTGTCCGGTGTGGCCGATCAGATGCGTGCCGTTACCGTGACGGCCTTCAGGCGAACCCTTACCCCTTTAGGTGTGCAATTCGACTGGGGAACCTTGCGTGAAGCCGATACAGGCATATTTATCCTTGAGCGTGCAGAAGTACCGAGTGATACCATTGGGGCGGCATACAATCCGTCGTTTTTTACCGTCGGTGAGATTCAGTTAAGTGGCGGAAGTGAGGGCAGAAGTGGGTACCAATTGGTCGATAAAAGTGTGTCCTTTGGGCGATATATATATCGGTTGGTTTATCAATCGGCAGTCGATGAGCGAAGCCTGCTGGCATGGACCCAGATTGATGTACCCCTGGCCTTAATGAGCCCGCTTGGTGCCGAGACGCGCCCCGCCCATGCACGTGTATTCTGGACGATTGAGGCAGCCTTTGGTGATGGCACATTCAAGTTGCAACGGGTTGAACAGAGCCGTAGAATGACAGATACGCTAGAGGTGGATGAAGACCTGCCCCTGCGAGGGCCTTTTTCCACAGAAAAAGTGTACGATATCGAAGATCGACATCTAAATCCGGGGCACTACCGCTACATCCTCGACCTGTATTCCGATACAGGTGAGCGCGTAGCCCGGAAGATGACCGATGTCGAAATCATTTCTCCCGTCACCGAGACCCTGGTGACCTACCCAAATCCGTTTAGCAATAGGGTTCAGGTCGAATTGTATACACCCATCAGGTCTCGCATGAAGGTAACGGTTTATGATGCCCTGGGGCGGATAATGACCCGTTTGGTCGATGATGAATGGTTGCCTGTATCCTGGCATATCTATACCCTCAATACGCAAGATTGGACACCCGGCCTCTATTTTTTACAAGTCACTTCATCTGAAGGGACAAACCAAGTTAGATCAATAGTTTGCCTTTAGATAAAAGCGCTTCTCTGAGCTAAAAAAAGCAATATCAAAAAAAATTTTTTCGTTTTTATTTGAAATATTTCCGCACACGTCAAGCATTGGTATGACTCTGGATAGTGTAAAGACAACCATACCATGTGCGGGACCTTGCATCCCATCCGCAGTATGGACCATTGAGGCAAATTAATAAAAGAGGCTGGAGGTTGTTCTAACACCACAACGGTCAGCTTTGCAAAGGAGGACTCACATGACCTGCTCTATCAAGTACGCCATTACTGCTTGTTTTTCGCTTATCGCGGTTGCGTTCCTGTTCACCGGATGTTCTGAGGCTCCGATGGCAGTAGAGCCTGATGCCTATATTTCCAATTTTTCGGTACCGCCCAGTACCTGTGGAGTCACGACGAATTGTGACGGAGAATGTGCCCGTACGATCGGATATTGGAAGAACCACACCAAAAAGTGGAGAGGCGATTTTAGTCCGAATGAAGTCTATCCTTTCCCAGCCAGCAATCCACAGGGATTGACCTATCTTGAAATATTGCGAAAGGCCAATGCCAGTGACATGACCCTTCAGTTGGCCGCGCAACTGATTGCCACCGAGTTGAACATCGCCAACGGTGCCTGTGTGCCGGAAGACGTGGTCGCAGCTATTTGCCTCGCAAAAACCTTCCTGGAAACCCACTTCGGCCAAAATCCCGACGGCGAGTATCGTGAGCAGGCCGAAAACTGGAAAGACCAATTTGACGCTTTCAACAACAGCGGTGCGTGTGACTAGGTGAAGATTGCTCTTAAACTGCCAGACACAGAAAAAGGGTGCGCCGTTTCGGTGCACCCTTTTTCTCATTATTTGTCCATACGGCCTAGCAAGACGATGCTGGTGGCGGGAGAGAGAATTGAACTCTCGACCTCCGGGTTATGAATCCGACGCTCTAACCATCTGAGCTACCCCGCCAAAGGGGCACAAAAGATACAAAAATCATGGAGCCGCACCAACGGCTTCATCATGAACTCAAGTTCAGGGGGCGATGTGCCCATTGTAGACGCACGCGTTCGGCGCTATCTTCCCGGTTGAGAAGCGACCTGTTTTCCAGCCGCTATCAATCGATGTCTACCCCGCTTGCTATTCTTCAAACCCTGGCCTCGGCCACGCCGACAACGGCCCTTACCCCCCGCCGTTTTTTCGTGGCGTGGTACGGCGTGTTGACCCTGGCTTTCGAGGGATGGCCCCCGGCATTTTTGACACTGAAACAGGAAATTGAAACCCAACTTCCCAACTTGGCACCAGAAAACCCGGGTTCGCGTTGGCCGCATACCACACTGGGTGCCCTGCACGATGCGCGGACGTTATCATTTGAAGAGCTGGTCGAACTACAACGCATCTGCGCCCGGTTCGACCAGCTCCTTGCTACCCGGGGGCATCAATTTACCGTGGATCGGCTGGACTATGCGGAGATGACGCAGCGAAGCCTGGAGGTAGGGAGCACAATGACAACCTTGCCCCTTGATAAGGACCGGTACGTAGCATCGGAGGTTTCAGATAAACACGCCGCAGAAGTAGCCCGCATACACGCCATGTTTAATGCCGACCGGCTCAAAACGTATTGGCCGGATGTTGCCAAACCCGGCCACCGCGCTGCCCACTACCGAGATCCGTGCAACGAAAAATCCCTGCTGTTTCGCTGGCGCACCCAACAACCCGCCTATGTTCAGGACTTTATCGAGGCCGTGGAAAAAGCCCTCTCCGGTGCCTACGTCTGGTTCACTCCCGAAAGCCGACACGTCACCCTGAGAACGGTGAATGATTTGTAATAATAAACCGTCGCCCCCACCACAGGACGACGGTTTATTGATGCTTCCATTACGGAGAGATGAGCAAACAGAATTGAGACTTCCATCATTTGCTTCATCTACTAATGCGCAAAACAACCCGCAAACCTGTCACGACCAAGAAAAAAAGTTCTACGTTCTGGGTTCTACGTTCTGGGTTCTACGTTCTACGTTAGGGTAGAGAAACGTAGAACGTCGCACGTAGAACGTCGCACGTAGAACGTCGCACGTAGAACGTCGCACGTAGAACGTCGCACGTAGAACGTCGCACGTAGAACGTCGCACGTCCCATGCTATATCTCCATATCCCATTTTGCACCCAACGGTGCGTGTACTGCGACTTTTATTTCGTCACGACGCGCCAGGGGCGGGATGCGTTTGTCGCTTCCTTGTGCGAGGAAATTCGGCGGTATGGCGAGCTGTATGGAAAGGATTGGCCGATTGATACGATTTATTTTGGGGGCGGGACACCTTCAGTGCTGGCACTCGATCAGTTGGAACGCATACTAGATGCGGTGCACTCACATTTCGACACAAGCGCAGTTCAAGAGACCACGCTGGAACTCAATCCGGAAGACGGCCACCCGGCCTACCTGAAGGGCTTGCGCACCCTCGGCATTGATCGGCTCAGCATTGGGATTCAATCCTTCGCCGCAGCCGACCTCACGTTTATGAACCGGAGCCACAGCCCGGATGAAGCGGTAGCCATCATTCCCAACGCCCGCAAAGCCGGGTTTGATAATTTTTCCGTGGACCTCATCTTCGGCGTACCGGGGCAACCCCCTGGCATCTGGGCCGACAACCTCCAGCGAGTTATTGATCTGGACGTGCCCCACCTATCGACCTACGGCCTGACGCTGGAACCCCAAACCGTGCTGTTCAAACAGGTACAACGGGGCCTCGTGACCATGACGCAAGATGAACACATGGTAAGCCAATACCACGAGACGATAGCCGTGTTGCAAGCAGCCGGGTACGTGCACTATGAAACTTCCAGCTTTGCCCGGTCCGGCTACCGGGCCTTGCACAACCAGAACTACTGGACCCACGCCAATTACCTGGGATTCGGCCCCTCGGCCCATGCATTCTGGTGGGAAGATACCCCGCGCCGTTGGGCCAATGTGCGAAGCGTTCGGAAATACCAACAAGCCCTTGAAGCGGGCCGGTTACCTATCGGCGAAGAAGAAACACTAGATCCCCAGACCCTGGCCAATGAATACATCATGCTTCGGATGCGTACGTCAGACGGGTTGGATCTGCATCACCTGAAAACAAGATATGGCCTGGACCTTGCTTTACACCGTGGGGATACGCTGACCGCGCTCGGTGAGGCAGGTCATGTGGTGTTGGCAGATGATGTGCTTCGCCTGACGGATCAGGGCAAATCCATTTGTGATGCCGTAACAACGGCCCTGATGGTGTAAATTATCGTCTGCCACGTCTACGGCCCTGGGACCGACCTCCTGAGCGTCCGCCGCGTCTGTGCGAGCGCGGGCCACGCCGTTTTTCGATCTTTTCCCGGACAGGCGGTGGCGGGAGCGGCGGGTTCAGGCTGCGGATGTGAAAACCATCGAGCAGCAGGGCCAGCGGCTCCAATTCTTCTGCCTCAATCAACTGGTGTACCAGCGGCAAAAACCGGTTCAGCCGTTCCTGTTTCAACAGAGATTTGTTGCCCAGGTGTTCGGTCAGCATCACCGCCAGGTCTTCCTGTGAGGGCAATTCGGATTCCGGCTCCTGGGCTTCAGGTTCATCCGGGTTGGGGGCATCCACTTGCCGGTGCAGGCTCTGGTGGTAATATTCATCCACCAACAGGGCCAACCCATCGAGTTGATCGGCTTCGATCAGATGGGTTACCACCGAAAGGTAGTGCGGCAAGCGGTCCAGGGTAAGATCGTCTGCTGACCGGAGCCGGTTTTCCAACAATTCGGTCACGCGCTCAATCACGCGGGTTTCGACCTCTTCCTTGGTGGGGGTAGGGACTTTGGTCAGTTCGATACCATATCGGCGGGCCAGGCTGTTTAAGCCATGCTGGTCCAGGAGAGAGGCCAAAGTAATGACTTGTCCTGATTTCCCCGCACGGGCCGTTCGGCCAGCCCGGTGGACGTAATACTCGGGGTCCTGGGGCACATCATACTGGAAAATGTGGCTGATGGCCGAGACGTCAATGCCGCGTGCGGCTACATCGGTAGCCACCAGTAGGCGTAGGGAGCCGTCCCGCATGCGCTGCATGATCTTCTCACGCTCCCGTTGGCGCAGATCGCCGGAGATGGCTTCTACATCAAACCCGTAATTGCGCAGCATCTTGTACAGAAAATCTACCTGCCGCCGGGTGTTGGCAAAGATAATGGCCGTGTCTGGATTTTGCAGTTCGATGAGCCGGAGCAGCACGCGGTTTTTCTCCTTGGGGTCGACGACCAGGAACTCGTGTTCCATGGTTTCTACATTCGTATCGCCGATGCGCAAGAATCCGGCATCCCGCAAGAACTGATCCCCCAACATCTGCACTTTGTACGGCATCGTGGCGCTAAACATGTACGACAGGCGTTCATGCGGCAGATACCGGCGCAATTGTTTCATGGCCGGGTAGAACCCCATGGAGAGCATTTCATCGGCTTCATCCAGGATGAGGACGCGAAGGGTGTCCAGCGTCAGCGTACGGCGTTCCAGATGGTCCAAAATTCGACCGGGTGTGCCAATCACGACCTGTGCCCCATTCTCGATGGCGTTGATTTGGCCCTTGTAGCCGACGCCGCCATAGATCAAAACACTCCGAAACTTTTCGTTCTTGTCCTGCGCAGCGTTTATGGCCTCGAACGTGTCGTGAATCTGCTTGGCAAGTTCACGCGTGGGGGCCAGGACCAGTGCCTGGGCTTCTCGTGCTTGTGGGTCCAGTTGGGTGAGCAACGGGAGCAAAAACGCTCCGGTTTTACCACTGCCCGTGCGTGACTGTACAATCAGGTCGCGCCCTTCGAGGGCATACGGAATCGCCTTGGCCTGTACCGGCATGAGCGAGGGCCAGCCTAGATGCCGGACGGCTCGTTGCAATGTGTCGGGAAGTTGATCCAGGGTAAGGGAAGGAAGTGAAGATTCGGGCTCCTGATCTGTAGCCTGCTCGGCTTTATTTTTGGATCCGCTGTTGGTCAAGTCAATGACCTGTATGTATTTATTCGCCATAAGGGGGGGGCCTATGGAGAATGGGCAATGGTCGATTGTCAATGGTCGATTGTCAATTATATACCTCATTGACCAAAGATCCTTGGCTACTGACCAGTAACCATTCTTTTTGAGGCTCCTCTAGATTGGTGTTTTTACCTCGTTTGTCTCTGCTGCAAACCCCGATAGTCACCAAAAGTTCAGGGGTCGGCTTTGAGGATCCTGTGATTGGGGTCGATGACCGGCGTAATGTCTTCCGGTACCTGCACCTGCGCAGACCCGTTGGAAAGGTCGATGCGGCGGACTTCATCGCCAATGGCCACTTCAACCGGCATGGGGAAGGGCAGGTCGTTCGGGACGTCCCAGGTAAGCGTGAGGGTGTCTCCATCGCGGACGGTCATCAGGTGGGGCAGGTCGGGTTGGCGGAGGTACACCTCAAAGAACCAATCCAGGGATTGGCCGCTGATGGATTCGGCCAATGAAAGCACGTCTTCGGTGGAAGCAAACCGGGTCTGGCTACCGTCGGTGATCTGCTCCATTTCAGGGTCCGGGTAAGCCATGCGGCGGAGGAAGGTAAAGAAGGCCTCGTCTCCGATTACGTACCGCAGGGTATGCAGGCTCCAGGAGCCTTTGACGTAGATGTCGCCCCCGTAGATTTCCTGGCTCGACCTGGATTCCCGAGCGGCCACAGGGTGTTGGTTGCGAATACCACCTCGGGTGTCTGCCATAAACGAATGATAGCTTTCTTCGCCAAACAGTTCTTCGATGTAGAGTGCTTGCATGTAGCTGCCAAACCCTTCATGAATCCACATGTCCCGCCAGTCGCTATTGGTCACCAGGTTGCCCCACCACTCATGGGCCAGTTCATGATGATGCAACGCATCGAAGCCGTAGTCCTTGCGCGTCATGGCAGCATTATTGAACCGGGCGCCATAGGCAATGATGCTCTGGTGTTCCATGCCAAGGTGGGGCGTTTGGGCCACGCCGTACTTATCCGACCGGAAGGGGTACGGCCCCACCAGGCGCTCGTAGAAGGCCAGGTGGTCCAGGATTTCCGGGAAAAAGGCCCGGCCCTTGTCTTCGTCTTCCGGGAGCACAAAAAACTGAACGGGAAAGTCGTCTCCGGCAACGCTCGTCATGGTATCCTCAAGCACCACGTATGGCGCGATGTTCAGGGCCACATTGTAGACGTTGATGGGGTTGGAAATAAACCACTCATACCGCCGCTGTCCATCGGGTAGCGGGGTCACGTTGCGGAGGCGGCCGTTGCTGGCCACCACCAGGGGTTCCGGTACCGTAATATGGACGGCCATCGAATCCGGCTCGTCCGAAGGATGGTCTTTGGTTGGCCACCACACATCCGCGCCGATGGTCTGGCAGGAGGTGGCAATCCAGGGGGCACCATCTGCGGTTTGGGACCACGTGAACCCGCCGTCCCAGGGGGGATTCGGCGCGACGCGGGGTTTGCCGCTGTACGCGATCCGAGCCGCCACACGGCTACCCGGTTGCCGGGTTGTGCCGAGGGCAATCCAGACTTTCCCGTCAATGCGGTGAAAAGTAAGCGCAACGGGTTGGGATGCATCGGCGAGGTCCTGAACGCCGGAGATTTCCAGCCGGGGGTCGAGGTCCAGAACCAGGGCATCCACGGGATGCAGGATGTTTGCCTGTACTTCCAGGGTGCCGGAAATCGCGCTATCTGAAGGGGAAACGGCAAGGTTCAGCGCATAGTACGTGACGTCATACGCGGCTTGCTCGGGCATGAGGATGCCGCCGGAATCGTACTGCGGGGGGACGGACTGGCTGCACCCTATTTCAACGATGAGCAGACAGAAAAGAAGAGCGATGGGGAAGCGGTACATAACAAAAATGGTCAATGGTCAATGGCCGATTGTCAATTGTCAATGAGGGCTTCGGTTGACAATTGACAATTGACCATTGACAATCGACCATTAAGAAACATGGGATTGGGGTTACGCTTATCTGACGGTCGTGTTTTCGCCGATCCAGGCGTAGCGGCCATAGTTGATGGCGTAGGATTGGCCTGCTTTCCAGCCTTTGAAGAACTTGTCTTCGGTGGACGGCATGGCCCCACGGTACCGGCTGATTTTCGAGTTGGCAGCGCTGGTCAGGGATTCGTCGGCGCGTTTGGCGCGTTCGTAGTAGTCCATCACGAGCCAGTACACGGCGCGGTCTTCGCGGTCGAAGGCACTGCCGGTGACGGATTTGGCGTAGACGTCACCGATGAGCATGTGGGCACGGCCGAATGAGGCGTCCAGGCGAATCGCTTGCCGGGCCTGGCTGCGGGCCGCTTGCAGGCGGTTGAGTTCATAGTTGCTCAGGGCCATGTTGTACCGGATGTCCCGTTGCGTTGTGACATCCTCGCCAACCAGTTCCAGGGCTTGTTCGTTCAGGGTAATGGCCTCGGCGTATTCGCCGTTTTCGTATTTGAGTTCGGCGAGCAGGCGGTAGACCCGGGCAGAGGGCTCCATGGCCAGGAGTTTCTGCCCCATCCCTTCCATCTTCTCGGACATTTCGAGGGCACGGTACAGGTTAAACAGTTCTGTAGCCACCTCAACGTTATTGGGGTCTTTCTCTAAACGGCCTTCCAGGAAACCAATGCGTTCTTCGGGCGACTTAAACAGGGTGTTGCGGGACTGTTCGAAAAACCCCATGAGGTCGGCGTTGTCCGTATAGTGCGGTTCTGCCAGGTCCATGAAGTCGACCGCATCCTGCTTCATTTCGAGGCGGGTATACTCCTGCACGATGAGGCGCGGGTAGTAAGCATCAACCGTTTTGTCGAGTTCAAAGGCGTGTACAAAGTGGGTAACGGCTTCGGCATCCCGGTCCGGGAAATCCGCGCGGTACTTCAGGAGGAAGTTGCCAAAGTCGATGGCCCATTTGACTTCATTGGGGGAGTCTCCACCGTCCTTTAAAGTGGGCACTGCCGTCTCAAAGACCGTGATGGCGGAGTCCATATAAGCCGTTCTCAATTCCTCGTTTTCGGCCTCTTTGGCGATGTCTGCGAGGGATTGGTAGCACTCAGCGGCACGGCGGAGGGTGCGTTCACCCTGGTAGGTTGTGGGGTGGTTGGTAATAAGCCAGCGCAGGTACGGCGTGGCGCTTTCGCAGTCACCGTTTTTGAAGTATTCAGCCGCAAGGCTATAGTTTACAAGGACTTCCTGTGGGATTTGGCCCTGGGCCAGAAGGGGGCCTGTGCCGAGCAGCAAGAGCAGGAGGGCACTCCAAAGGCTGCGTAACCCGTGGGTCAGATGGTTGAGAGCTTTCATGGTGCTATGTGCTAAGGGTTGGTTCACGGTTGCTTATCGGAGTTTTCGCTTGACGAACCATCGTTCGCCGAAGTTGATGGTCAACGCTATCTTGTAGTACAAATCGCGGACCAAATTACCTTCGGCTTTGCCCCGTACGCCCAATGCTCCGTTGAGATCGACGTACGTACCGGGGAATAAACTGGGGAGGCTCAGACCGGCGGTGGCAGCATACGTGGTGATGTTGGTGAGTGCAGCGGGATTAATATACGATTGCTCGACGAAACCACCGATACGGTAACCGACGCGTCGAAAGTATTTAAGCGAAAAGGCATTCCCGGCGGGAATAAATTGGGCACCGCCCCCAAATCGCCAACGGTTTTGAAGGGTACTGGTCGATGCGACACCGCCAAAGGCCACATCCGAATCAAAGTTTGACCAGGGCTCATACGAAAAATCTGCCGCAACCAACCACCGGGTATCCGGGGCATACGAGAACCCCAGGTTGGCCCGAAGGGGAAGTTTCACCTTGCCTTCCACAGGCACCCCGAGGGTATCCGTGAGGGTATTTTGCAGGATTTGCCGCGTGACGGTTGCATTCAAGGTTACCGGGAAGGTGACGGCGGCCCCGAAGCTCAATGCATCATTTTGGGCAAGCAGTTTGGGCAAGCGAAAGGCTACACCAGCCGTTGCGGTTGCACCGGAAAGCCGCACCTCTTCCCGTTGCTCTACGGAGGGTACAAAGACCGTTTCTTCTTCAAACTCGGTACGCTGGCCGTATTTCAGGATACCAAAGAGCAGGTTGGCGTTCAGGCCAAGACTCACGTTGGGATGTACCTTATACCCAGCACCTATCTTGATTTCTTGCAGCCCACCATCACCTTCCAGGTTGATGGTGTAGGTTCCACCGGGTTCGTTTCCGGCCTCGGGCAAGGTCCCTTCCCGCACAACGCGGTAGCCGACGCGGGTGTACGGGGTAAAGCCGAAGGCCACGCCGAGTTTGCGCCGCATCAGGGGTACGCCGAACTGGATGGCTGCAATGGCTCCGTTGTTCAGTTCACTTGTGTTGTCCGCAGCATCGGTGGTGGTAAGGTTCAAGTATTCCACCCCGCCGGCAAAGCGAGAGAAAAACTGATCGCTCCAGGTGGCCGGGTTGGCAAAAGTGAGGTAGTTCGGCGTGAACATGGCCGTTCCTGCACCGCCCATCGCCTGGGCCTGAGACGAATAAAACGTGGTGCGTTCACCCAACCCGAACCGGCTATAGAGCGACCCGTCGTTGTTCTGCTGGGCCTGTACCAGAACCGGCAGCATCAGCAGCATCAGGAGGCATCGAATGGATTTCATACGCACAGGTCAATCGCTCTTGATAAGGGTGAGAAGCAAGTCCGGACTGCGTTCGCCGTCTTCCGGTCCGAACAAGAGCAGGCTGTTGATGGAAACGTCCCCGGAGACGACTTCAATCACATATCGGTCGTAATCCGGGCTGCCGAGGATGGCATCCTGAATGGACCGAAGCAGGGTGGTTGTATTGGGGCGGGCGGTGTTGCTGGGGAAAATATACCTCTGCTCGTCATCCGGCAAAGCCGAGCGCAAGAGCGTACGGGTACCGTCCACATCCCGAATGCCCGTCAGGTTCAACTGGGCAATGGCAGGACGAGAAAAGGCAGGAGGCGTATTTTGCTGAAGCGTGAGGCTGTCTGCATGAAGGTTCAGCGCGGCGCGGTTAAGGACGCTTCCGCTGAACACAGAATCGGCGAAGGCAAAAGTCATGGACACGGTTTGCCCGATGCCAGCCCGGATGGCAAGGCGTCCGTCTGGCAACTCCGGACCTGGTTCATGCTGAATGGTCGAGAGCAATTGCGAAGCCAGGAAAGACACGGTATCTGTATCAGCCTCAATGCGCAGGAGGCTCTGTGGACCATTAAAGCCCAGGACACTGTTGTTGCCGAGGGTTTGGAAAGCAAATCCGTGGAAGAGGGTATCGAAATCGATGCTTTGGAGCAAGGACGCTTGCTCCGTGAGCCAGGATTCAGGCAGAGGGATGGTAATCAGGCTGTCCGTCGGCGTAAAATCGACGCGGGCAATTTCCGGGCCAATGGTGAGGGTCGTATCCGCCGTGCGGTTCAAGGCTTCCCAGTGTTCAGGCATCGAAGAGACGATGAGGGTGCCGCCGGTGAGCGTATCTCCATATACATAACGTCGCTGCAGGCGCAATTCGGCGGCTTGCAGGGTGCTCCCCCGGAAGGCATCCGCTGTGAGGGGAGCCGTTACGTCCATAAAACCGGTCGCGGAAGTCTGGCCGAAGAACGGGTCGTTCACTGTACCGGTCAGCACGGTAAAGACCTGGTTGGCAAACCCTGAAATCGAGGAACGTACGGCCCCGGTTGTTTGCGGGGTGGTTTCTGCCGTGATACTTTCGGGGAGGAGCCGAACGCGCTGAGGTTCACCTCCTGATTCTCCGATCAGGTCTGCACCCACATCTGTGGGCGCGTCACACGCGGTAAGGGACCATCCCAGCAGGAGGAACGGCAAAAGGAAACGGGCTTGCAGGAAGGCCGCCCGGATCATACGCGGAAAGGCTGACATGGCATGGGGAACGGCTCTAATTACATCTTCACGGTTCATGCCCTTCATAACGGCCGTTTTGCCGGGTTTCGTATGTGTCATTCGGAAATGCGCCTGCGGGGTCGGCCTTAAGCCGGTACATCGGCCAGGTTAAGCAGGTCCGAGTAGAGCGCCGTGGTTTGTTCATAGACTTCTTCCGGGGTGCCTTCGAGGTGAATGGCATCCGGGGAGGGCGCAGCGTATCCGTTGGTGTAAACGGTCAGGTCAGAGAAGGCTGGCCCGAGGTCGCCAACTTTCTCCACACTGGCGTTGGCCTCGGCATCCAGGTTCAGGGCATCGACCAATTCCGGGGTAAGCGCATCTTCGAGTGTGATACTGTCGGACGAAAACACCACGAGGGTGTCTTTGAACAAGGGGTCCTCCGCATATTCCGTGCGAAGCAACACGGGCAACAACACACTCATCCAGCCGTGGGCATGAATCAGGTCCGGCGACCAACCCAGGTTACGGGCGGTTTCAAGTACCGAGCGGGCGAAGAAGAGGGCACGTTGCGGTGCATCCTCAAACAGGGTTTCCTGCTTTCGATCCTGGTAAATGCCTTTGCGCTTGAAATACTTCACGCTGTCCATGAAGTACACCTGCAGCCGAATGCCGGGGATGGAGGCGACCTTGACCTTGAGTGTGTCACTGTCTTCACCGACCGAAATTTTGGTACCGGACAGGCGGATGACCTCATGCAGACGGTTGCGGCGCTCGCTGATGATCCCATAGCGGGGCATCATGATGCGGCTTTCAAATTGACCTTGTTCCTGGAGATATTCCGGCAAATTGCGAATGAGATCAGCCGTCTCGGAAACGCGTGCAAAGGGCGTAACTTCAGAAGAGGCAAACAGGATCCTTACCGGGTTCGTCATCGGTTTTTCGTTCCGTTAAGTTAATGGGGAGCGACGTGAGACATGAAAGGCGATCTGCCCGCTACAACATGTTCGTGCTTCACTAAATATGGGGTGGTTGGGCGATACACACGCAGATTAGAAAGATACGGGAAAATACGGAGACGCCCTTAGAAGAGTCTGCAAAAATGTACGCTTCTCGGTTGTACGCTTCTTGGAAAAAGCGACGGAGTAAACGGGGGGAGTTGCAGGAAGGTTTCAAAGTAGTAGCCCGCCCAATAGGGCACCGCCGAGCACGATGTAGGCTGCATTGAGGCGGAAGTAGAGGGCTGCGACGGCCGCCAGGGCGAAAATGCCCCCGGTGATCGGATCCACCAGCGTGGCCCGGCCCAGTTGAATCGTGACGAACAGCATCAGTGCTACAGCACTTACGTTCACCGCATCCAGAAATGCTCCGGTCCACCGGGATTGGCGCAGCTTGGGGATGATCGGGTTGAGCACGGCCACAAAAAGAAAGGAGGGCGCAAAGATGCCAAGGGTTGCCACCACGGCTCCGGGTACACCGGCCAGGATATACCCGATGAAGGTTGCTGTGGTCAGGACTGGCCCCGGCGTGAACTGGCCGATGGCAATCGCGTCCAGCAATTGTTGTTGGGTGAGCCAGCCATAGTCGTGCACCAGTCCATTTTCCAGAAAGGCCACCAACACGTACCCGCTTCCATACAGTACAGCGCCAACTTTCAGGAAAAACAAACCCAGTTTCCACAGGGATACCCCCGGTACCGTCGCTGTTTGGAGCAAGGCCACCGGCAACACCGGCCAGAAGATCTGTTTCAAGGATTCCGAACGTTGAGCCAGGGTCGCCAACATAAACATCCCCACCATGCCGCCGCCGATGAGCGCCACCAGTGGCCCCACCCCCAGGAAGAGGGCCACAAGCACCAATGCGCCCAGGGCCGCCAAAAAAGCAGTCTTGACGGCCGAACGGCCCAACCGCCACAACGCCCCCAGAATCACGGCCAGGACTGCCGCCTGGATGCCGGTCAGAAAGGGAAGGGCCTCGGGCCGCGTGCCGTACTGGACGTACAACCATGCCAGTAGACCCACGGAAAGGGCGGCTGGCAGGATAAAGCACGTCCCGGCCACCACCAGCCCCCGCCATCCCGCACGCATAAAGCCGACGTGCATGGTCATTTCTGTGGAATTGGGGCCGGGAATCAAGTTGGTGGCCCCCACAAGATCCAAAAAAGTCTCTCTCGTCATCCATTTCCTGCGCGTCACAACCTCATCTTCCATCATCGCAATATGGGCCGCTGGCCCCCCAAAGCCGATCACGCCGAGCTTGAAAAATAGACGTGCGAGGTGCGACGTGCGACGTGCGGCGTCTGGGTTTTCTGGTTCATTTTGCATAGCCTATTCCTTTGAAGCAAGAAACGCGATGATCAACATAGACGGTGACCTCCGCACGTCGCACGTAGAACGTCGCACGTAGAACGTAGAACAATCCATTGCGTTTAAGGTCTCAAAGTTACGACACGCCAGAGACATGCCCAATGTATCTGAACATACCGATGCAGAAACCCCGCTCCTCGTCCCGGAGGCCGGGGCCGTCGTGTTGTTCGACGGGGTCTGTAACCTGTGCAACGGCGTGGTGAATTTTATCATCGATCGGGACCCGGACGGCTATTTCCATTTTGTTGTCCTCCAATCCGAGACCGGGCAGGCCCTCACGAAGGCCCATGCCGTGCCGGATACGCTGGATACCATTCTGTTTCTCGAAAACGGTGCGCTCCATAACCGTTCCACGGCAGCCTTGCGCATTGCCAAACGCCTCAAGGGGGCGTGGCCCTTGCTTTATGCAGGCATCATCCTGCCTCGGTTTATCCGAGACGGGGTGTACAACTGGATCGCCCGGAACCGGTACACCTGGTTCGGCAAACAGGGCACTTGCCGCATTCCGACGCCAGAATTACGAAGCCGGTTTTTGTCCTATGATTGAGGACACACCGCGATCGATGCAAAGCCCGGTCCGTCGGATGCCGCAATGTATTCAATATTTCATTAACCTGATCAAACCAATCCATGCAAGACACACTGGCTGCTCCCACCACCGGTGCTGAAAATATCCACTGGAACCTCTCTGATTTATACCCGGACCACAACGCCCTGGAAGCCGATCTGGAAACGGCTGACCAGGAAGCAGCGGCGTTTGCCAAGGCCTACCGGAAACGGGTTAAGTCACGCTCAGCCGTTGAGTTGGCCGAAGCCCTCAAAGCATACGGAGCCATTCAAGACCGGCTGGGGCGGGCTTACACGTATGCTTATCTGCACTGGTCGACCAATACCAACGATGCCGAACGGGGGGGGCTGTTGCAACGCGTGCGCGAAGCCTACACCCAGACCTCGCAAAAACTGATCTTTTTTGAACTGGAGTGGATGAAGGTCCCGGAAGCCCAGGTGCAACTGCTGCTGCGGGATCGTCTCCTCAAGCCCTACAAGCATTACCTGGAAGTGGCCCGGCTGCACAAGCCTCACACACTCACCGAACCGGAAGAGAAAATCTTGTCTGAAAAGGCCGTAACCGGCGTTGGAGCTTGGAACCGGTTCTTCGATGAAACCCTGGGGGCCGCCCGGTTTAGTCTGGGGGGACGGGAACTGAGCCAGCAGGAAATCCTCGCCAAATTGCACGAACCAGACCGCAACCTGCGCCAATCTGCCGCACTGGCATTTACAGACGGCCTGGAGGCCAACCTGCGCACCCTCACATTTGTGTTCAACATCATCCTGGCTGATAAAGCCTCAAACGACCGGCTCCGGGGCCACAAAACTTGGGTGTCCAGCCGAAACCTCTCCAATGAAGTGGCCGACGAAAACGTGCAAGCCCTTATCGATGCCGTCACAGGCCGGTACGACATATCGGCGCGGTTCTATCGGCTCAAGCGTCGATTGCTGGGGTATGATACCCTCATGGACTACGACCGGTACGCTCCCATCGGCGAGGCAGACACCCGGTACTCTTGGCAGGAAGCCCGAGAGACGGTCACTTCGGCCTATACCAACTTTCACCCGGAAATGGGCCGGATCGTGGACGCGTTTTTCAGCAAATCATGGATTGATGCCGCCGTGGTGCCGGGCAAACGCGGCGGGGCCTTCAGCCACGGAGCCGTGCCAAGTGCACATCCCTACATCCTCATGAACTACACCGGCAAGATTCGGGATGTACAGACCCTGGCCCATGAACTCGGCCACGGGGTGCATCAATACCTTTCCCGCAAACAGGGCATTCTCCACGCCGATACCCCGCTGACGACTGCCGAAACGGCCTCCGTCTTTGGCGAAATGCTGGTCTTTCAACGCCTGATGGCCGCCGAGGCCGATCCCAAAAACAAGCTCGCCATGCTGGTCGGCAAGATCGACGATACGATGGCTACGGTTTTTCGGCAGGTGGCAATGAACCGATTCGAGGACAGCATCCACACGGCCCGCCGCGGGACGGGTGAATTGACGGCCGAGCAGTTCAGCGCGTTCTGGATGGACACCCAACAAAGCATGTTCCAGGACAGCGTGACGCTGGACGATCATTACCGAAAATGGTGGAGCTACATTCCGCATTTCCTCCACGCGCCGGGGTATGTCTATGCCTATGCCTTCGGAGAATTGCTGGTCCTGGCCCTCTACGCCCGGTACCAGGCACAGGGCAATGGGTTTTCCGATCAATACCTGGGCCTGCTCGAATCCGGCGGCTCGGATTGGCCGCATGTGTTGGTCGGCCGCCTTGGGGTAGACCTTACGGACACAACCTTCTGGGATCAGGGCCTCTCCGCCATTGACGTGCTTGTGACCGAGGCCGAACAATTGGCCGACAAATTGGGGTATTAGCGCCCAATGTTTCCCACCACGGACCAATGACCACGGATCGGTGGTAGAGTGGCACCCCATGTACGCTTGCACAATGTTATCAAAGAACGCTTATTATTACATTTTTCGCTTGATGTATCTTAGTGGTTGTTCAAAACGCCAGGTCTGATGCGCGTCCTTAAAGGAGCATTTCCCATACTGCGATGGATCGGGCAATACAACCTGAAGGCTGCCCGTGGCGACCTGATGGCCGGGGTTACGGTCGGGGTCATGTTGGTACCGCAGGGGATGGCCTATGCGCTGCTGGCCGGTATGCCGCCGATCTACGGATTGTACACAGCCATTCTGCCGCTGTTGATTTATCCGATATTCGGGTCGTCCCGGCATCTTGCCGTAGGGACGATGGCCATCGACAGCATCATTGTGGCGGTGGGGGTTGGAGCGCTCGCCATGGGAGATGAAGGCCGATACATTGAACTGGCACTTCTCTTGGCGCTGATGGTGGGGGTGATTCACACCAGCTTGGGGGTGGCTCGGCTGGGTTTTCTGGTGAACCTGTTATCGCATCCGGTCATTGTCGGATTTACCTCGGCAGCCGTTTTGATCATCGGGTTCAGCCAATTGGGAAATCTGCTGGGGATTGACCTGCCCCGTACGCAGCAAATCCATCTCCTGGTTTATGGAGCCGCACGCGCCATCGGTTCTTTCCATTTGGTTACGGCTGCGGTGGGCATTGGGGGGATCATATTGCTACTGTTGATGAAACGATGGACGCCCAAACTGCCCAGCGCCTTTCTGGTGGTGATCCTGGGGACGATGGTGGCGTGGGGTTTGCAATTGGAATCCGTTGGCGTTGGGGTGGTCGGGATGGTGCCGGAGGGGTTGCCGGGCTTCAAGCTGCCGGCGTTAGGGGTGCAAGCTTTGAGCGACCTGTTTCCGACGGCCATCGCACTGGCCCTCATTCAATTGGCCAACGTGTTTGCCCTGGGGAAGGTATTCGCAGCCAGGCATCGGTACGACATTAATGCGAATCAGGAACTCATTGCAATTGGGGCCGCCAACATGATGGGCAGTCTGTTTCAGAGCTATCCGATTTCCGGGAGTTATACCCGGAGCGCAGTCAATGAAATGGCCGGTGGCCAAACCGCTTTGGCCAATGTATTTGCTGCCTTGCTGGTGATGGTAACGCTGCTGTTCATGACCAAAACCCTCTACCATATACCCAAGGCTATTCTGGCGGCCCTCATCATTGTTGCGGTTTTGGGCATGTTTGATCCCCAGGCCTTCAAGCGGTTGTATGTCATCAAACGTACCGATGGTATCATCGCCATGCTCACTTTTTGTGTTACGCTGGTCCTGGGTATCCAGAACGGCATCTTGACAGGGATCTTGTTGTCGATAGCGGGGCTTACGTACCGTATTAGCCGGGCACATATTGCCGTGCTCGGGCATCTACCCGGCACGCGGTCGTTTCGAGACATAAGCCGCAACCCAGAAACCCATCCCATTGAAGGCATTTTGATTCTACGGATGGATGCGTCCTTTACCTATGTCAATGCTGAACGCCTGAAGGAGGTGGTATTGCGCCATATCAATGAGGCCGACTATCAGGCGATCATTCTTGATGCGAGCACGATGAACGACCTTGATACGACAGCCGTACAGACCCTTCATCTTCTCATCGATGCCTTGCAGGCACGTGGTATCGAATTGTTTTTGACAGGTATCCACGGCAAGGTCATGTCCATCCTTGAACTCTCTGGCTTGCGCGAACAGTTGGGGCCGGAGCACCTGACCTTGAGCCCCCACCGGGCCGTCACCCGATTCCTGGCGAGCAGAGATGAACTACACCTCTACTCGGCTGATCAAGTCCCCTCGTCAGAGGCGGTGAGTGACGCCAGCTCAAGCTGATCCAGATACTGCCGGGTTGTAGCCAGTCGGCTTTGCCAATGGGCCACCGGGGAAGCCATTCCAGGAATCTGTTGTTTGGACAAAGCTTCATATGTGGTTTGCCAGAAGTCGATCAACGCCTGAAGCTGGGCCATAAATGCGGGTATGGCCTGATACCGAACGGCGGCGCGCAATACATTGGTGAGCATCAAGGCCCGGTTGCCAAATCCGCCCGGCAGGCGATGTACCCTACCCAATTGCTGAATGGTCTGACGGCTCAGGTAGACCCCGGACCGGGCATGATGGGCCAGGTAGTGGGCCACTTCCCGCAGGCCGGTTTTGGGATTGGCCAACAGGTCTTGCGAGAGCAAGGGAGGGGTAAAGGTAATGCCTTTTGAAGGGCCGAGGTCGGTCCGGTGGTCTACTACAAGGTCCAGCGCGACGTCAGCCACGGTCGCAAAAAAATCGATATTTTCTTGCCGGATGCTGTTCACCAGGGCCGGTAACCAGCCGAGCAGATGCCCATCCAGAAAATGCCGTTGTTCATGATGTATATGTGCCGCTGCATCCTTGTGCCCCATCTCCAGGGCCAGCGTTTCCTTCATGGTAAGGTGGGCCAGAAAGGACAATTCCAGCCCGATGTGATCCGGTTCTGATTGCACCCCGTCAAATCCATTGGTCCGATACGCGTGGATCACTTGATTGCTCACCCAGCCTCCCAGTTGCCCATCGGGCTCCAGAAAAACGCTGGCAAACGGTAAGACGTTCAACCCGAACGTGGTTTGATACGCCGCTGCCCAAGTCTCATCATCCGACGATTCAATCGGAAACGGGCCGAACAACGACAACGCCTCCATCGTGCAACGGAGTTCAGGGGTTAATCCTTTAAGAAAGAGTTGGCCCAGCAAGGTGTATGCCCTGCTTCGGGCCTGGGCGATGCGGATGGGAGAGCACATTACGGCAATTCATAGGCCTCGTGCACCGGCTTTAAGGGGCGTTTGAGCCAGTAGGGGCGGCGGAGGCCGTTGGGGCTGTGCGTGACGGCCGGGCGGGCCAGGGCCAGCCATTCGTGATAGACCTGCATAGATTTTTGGGTGTCCACAAATACGTCACCGTGGGCATCACCGGGATCGGCCTTGCGGACGTTGAGGGCTTTCTGATGCCAGCAATGCGCCCCGCTGACGGGGTCCGGGTGTACGCCATGCGTCAGGTTTTGGTGTACGCCCACGTCTTCCCACCAGATGCGGCTGGTGTCTGGATCGAACGAGCCCCAGGCGGTTGCGCCGTGTACCACGTGCAGGCTATGGCCGCCTGTATCATCGGCCCCGAGTTTGACCAGGTTCGAGGCCCCCCGGTTGACGCCTTCGCCTTCCTTGAGCCGCCACCGGCCCAGGTGATGGCTCATCGCGATGATGCCGGGTTTGATGCCCTCCGTTACCCAGACCTGATCCACAAAGTAGCCGATCTCGGTCTCGACCCGTACCAAGTCGTTGGTCTTGAGGCCGAGGCGTTCACTGTCCGACGGGTGCATCCAGATCGGGTTGCGGTGGCTCAGCTCGTAGAGCCATTTGGCGTTGGCACTGCGGGTATGGATGAGCGTCGGCAGGCGGAACGTCGGGAGGAGGAGCATTTCGCCTTTGGACCGGTCGATGTGGTCCGGGTGGACGTGGCTCTTGAGCGTCCAGGGGATGACATAGGCCAGTTCCTTCCAGCCCCATGCGTGCAACGTCGGGCTGAAGAATTCCAGCTTCCGGCTCGGGGTGCCGAATCCGGCCCGTGCCGTGCCCTCAATTTCAACGCCAATCACCTGATCGTTGTACAGGACCCGGCTCTGGTCATCGACGGTGGTGTTCGTCGTGTCGACGGGTTTGGCGTAGGGGGTGTAATTCTCTTTGATGACCTCGAAGCAGCCATACTTGCGCATGTAGGCCAGCGGGGTAAGCCCTTCGGCGGCGGCGGCTTCAGGGAGGCCGGGAACGCTGTTTTCAAACATCCAGCGGTAATATTCATCCACGGTGATGATTTCGCCGGGGCGGTACGGGCTTTCGAAATATTGCCGGATGCCGAGTGCCCCGTCCGGGTCCATCTGGACGGAGAGTTCGATCCAGAATTCGTTTTCTTCCCACACCTCGCCCGGATTGGCCTCATAGGTGTATTTGACCGGTTTGCCGAGGCGTTCCATTGCCACGCGCCGTACCGGCTGCCGGAAGGCAATCCATTGCCCCGCATGGGTTTCCTGGCTCACCAGATCGTGCCGCTCCCCGGCATGGCCCATCGGGAGGACGTAATCGGCAAACCACGCCGATTCATTCCACGTCGGCGTCAGGGCCACATGGCATTTGATCTTATCCTCGTCCTGAAGGGCTTTCATCCACATGAACCCGTCCGGGTTGATCCACAGCGGATTGTAGACGCGGGTGAAGTAGACATCAATGTCTCCCCGGCCTTCCTCCAGAAAATGTGGGAGCAGAAAGCTCATTTCGAAGAAGGCAAACGGCCATTCCTGCGGCAGATGCAGTTCATTCCATGCGTTGAAGGCTGGCGGTTTTTTGAAGGGTTTGGGGACGAACTTATTCCAGGCGTTAAGTGCCGTTCCGCCTCGTGTACCGACGCTTCCGGTCAGCACATTCAGGAAGAAGAGGCACCGCGCCACTTGCCAACCGCCGAGGTTGCCAATGGAGGCGCTCCGCCATACGTGTGTGGCCAATCGGCCCTGGCAGTCGGCAATATATTCTGCGGCTTCCCGTATGCGGGGTTCCGGCACCTGGGCTTCCTTTGCCGCTCGTTCAAAGGTATAGCTGGCATAGAGGGTTTTGAGGAGCCGGTCAAAATCGGCGAAGGTACCGGTGCCGTCGAATGTAAAATCGACTTCCGTGTAGGGGTGGGTCTTGAAGAAAGTCAGGGTATCTTCCCAGTTGACCCATTTCTCCATATAGGCCTTGTCATACTGGTCCGTCTGGATGAGGTGGTTGGCGATGGACAGTAGCAAGGTGCTTTCGCTGCCAGGCCAGGTAGGGAGCCAGACATCACTTTTGGAGGCGGTATTGCTGAGCCGGGGGTCAAACGTGATGAGTTTGGCTCCTTTGTTTTTGGCCTCCATAATGCGCTGGGCATGCGGATTGAAATAGTGCCCGGTTTCGAGGTGGCTGGAGATGAGCAGGATGACGCGGGCATGGGTGTGGTCCGGGCTGGGGCGGTCGCCGGCCCCCCAGAGATAGTACCCGGCCCGTGCCCCGGCGGAGCAGATGTTGGTGTGGCTGTTATGGCCGTCCACGCCCCAGGCCTGGATGCACCGATTGGTGTAACCGTCCTCACCGGGCCGGCCTACGTGGTACATGATCCCATCCCGGCGTTTCTGCCGACTCGCCCGCATCTTCTCGCCAATCTCGGATAGGGCTTTTTCCCAGGGGATGCGTTTCCATTGCCCGGCTCCGCGCACGCCGACCCGTTTCAGCGGGTACAGGATGCGTTCGGGGTCGTAGGTCTGGTTGAGTGTGGCCGGTCCTTTGGCGCAGTTGCGGCCCCGGCTGCCCGGATGGGCCGGGTTGCCCTCAAACTTTTTGACCGCTAGGGTCTCGCGGTCCACATAGGCCAGCAAGCCGCAGCCACTTTCACAGTTGAAGCAGGTGGTGGGCACCAGCGTGTAGCGCCGGGCCACCCGTTTGGGCCACTGCTTACCCTCCCATTCCACCCAATCGCCCCATTTCTCCGGTGGTGGGTACTGGCTGATGCGCCCGTCCGGATGCTGGACCGTGGTCAGGTCGATTTTCTCCGGCTTCAGGTCGGATTCGGCAAACGTCGGTAGGCCGAAATCGCCGGAAGCGGGTTTTGCCTTTTCTTGCTTCAGCAAGGCTGAAAACAGGAAGGATAGGCGAGGGTTGCGCTTTGCCATGATGGGGGATAGATGTTGCGTGTTACGTGTTGCGTGAATCAGGATTAAATCACGCAACACGCATCACGATTTAACTATTAGGTATGTGTTGTGGAGCCATAACAAAGGCGTATTCGTACAGGTACAACCCAATGATGCTGACCAGTCCGGCCATGGCACCAACTGCTGGATTCGGGAAGTACATAAGAAGCAGAGGGAGCACATGGCCCAGGCCGATGCTGCCGTACCAAAAATGGGTTTTGTACCGGCCATGACTGATCATGTGTGCGGCTCGTGCTGCCGTATCGGAGGCGTGAGGCATACCGAACTCACCGAGGAGCGTCACCAAGAGGTCCAGAATCAGGCTGGTGATGAAAGTGATGCGGGCTACTCGCAAAATGTCTTCCGGGAGGGTCATGAACAGGTCCACAATCAGGAGCATGGCTCCGCCCATCATGGCAGCCTGGATCATCAGATGGAAGGGCAGGAGGGTACTTTGCCACAGGTCGCGCCCCTCGGCCTGGCCGAACAGGAAAGCAGTATAGACGGCAGCCCCTACGGCCAGCGGGACGCCCATCCAAAGCGCAATCAACCGCCGGTCGGCGGCCCAGTGACTGTCCCAGAACCCCCAATACACCCCGGCTTCCACGATCCACCAGATGGTGGTCAACAGGCTAAAGCCGATCAGCAGGAAGGCTCCTTTGACGAGCCAGCTTTTCCATTGGGGGCGGGTGAGGATGCGCAGGAACCGCTCAGGCCGTTCCAGGTCAAGCACCAGGAGGCCGGTGGTCAGGCCCATGAAGGCCAGCGACAAAAAACCGCCGGTAATAAAGGTGGCCGCGTCAAATCCGAACCAGCCCAGGCCGTAGCCGAGGGCCAGGAGCAGATACACTCCGGCGGCAATGCCTTTGGTGACGAGGTAGGCCGGCACCGGCCAGTGCCACGGCACCTTGTGTTGGGCGTTGTAGACCACCTGTGTCATCTGCTCGGCCATGGTACCGGTGGCAATGGAGATGGCGCCGGCTGTTGGCAAGCCTTGTGTGGGGGCCGAGGCATGCGCAGCCGAATCTTTTTCGAGCACATCGGCCCATGCGAAGGCATTGGGTGGGGCGGCATGGGTGGTGGGTTGCAAGGCCACATCGTGCCCGCCGATGTAAAACACGTTGGGCGCTGTACCCTGTTCAGGCTTACGGACCGTCACGTGGTTTTTCGCCAGGACCCGACTGATTTCCGTATTGGGATCATCCAGGTCTCCGGCGAGGATGGCATGTTCGGGGCAGAGCACCACACAGGCGGGTTCAAGTCCAATATCTATGCGGTGTGCACAGTAGTGGCATTTCGCGGCTGTGCCACGCTCAGGATCGACGTAAATCGCGTCGTAAGGACAGGCTTGCAGGCAGGCCTTGCAACCAATACAGACCTCCTGATCAAATTCCACGATCCCATCCGGGCGCTGGTACATGGCCGTAACGGGGCAAATGCGCGCACACGGCGGGTTGAGGCAATGGTTGCACCGCGTCACCTGAAAACTACGTGTGACGTTCGGGTAGACACCGGTTTCGACACTTTTGACCCACGTGCGCTGTACCCCAAGTGGCACCTCATTTTCGCTCTTGCATGCCGTCGAACAGGCATGACACCCGATGCAATGGTTGTTATTAATGACAAAGCCGTAATTCATAAGACGTTCTACGTTCTGGGTTCTACGTTCTACGGTATGTGATTTACATGCTACGTTGAGGTGAAAAACGTAGTACGTAGAACGTCGCACGTAGAACGCATATATAACTTGTAATATCAGGTAATGCCATTGGAATATCAATGGATATCTTTGAAGACGGGTTCAAAATCTCGCAGGGGCCATCCTTTGTGGTGAAGATCAGATCTCCCTCGTTCGAGTGCCAGTTCGTAGGCGACCCTGTCGCTGCGGTAGTACCGGCGCTGGAAATAGATGCGTTTGTTACCGTGCGAAAGGGAAGTGCGCTCGATAAGGAGTAGGGCTGTGCCTTTGGCCACGTTGAGGTGTTTGGCGATATCAGAGGTGGCGTTGACGGCTTCAATTCGGTAGAGGCCGGAGGTGACTGGAATCTGATAATACGTTTCCAGGATGTGAAAAATGGTCTCCTGTTTCAGGTCATATCCTTCGAGCAGTTGGGCATAAAAAGCCGGGAGCCAGGTCTGGTCAAAGGCAATGGGTTTGCCGTTGCCCAGTCTGAGTCTGTCTAGCCGAATTACGGATACTTCGGGGGCTAATTCCAGGTGGGCGGCGACGTCTGCAGGTGGTTTTTCCGGGGTAAAATGCAGCGTCTCCGATGAGGCTTTCAGCCCGGCCAGGGTCATGTCCTCTACAAAACTGGTCAGCCGGACCAAGCCCTGCCGGAGTTGTTTGCCAGCCACAAAAGAGCCGAGGCCCTGTTGCCGGTAAATTAACCCCTCGCTATCCAGCGTTTGTAAGGCACGCCGCACGGTAATGCGGCTTACCCCAAAGCGGGTACATAGCTGGTTTTCCGACGGTAGTTTTTCATCGGCGGTAAATATGCCGGCTTCAATTTTCCCCCGCAGCCAATCGCTAAGCTGCTTATGCCGGGCACTGCCGGCTTTTAATGCCGCCTTGGAAGGCATAGATCATACCGTATATTGAAATGGAATTTGAAGGGAGGATACGGTGGCCTGATAAAAGTTACAATGCTTGCCCTTACAATTAAGTCATGTTATGACAGGTAACATGATGATCAAGAGTCAATGGTTAACGGGAGCCTATAACGAGCCGAAGGCGACAAACCGACAGGTTCACGTCAGTAAACGTAGTAACTCAAGTTGTGCCATTCCCGCATGTAGAAGCATAAACGTGTTGCGTCCGCCGATGCCCGGCGGTGCGTGAATCGGGATGAAATCACGCACCGCCGGGCACCGGCGGACGCAATACGGCCCGATTTGAAAACCAACGAATAGCACACAACTTGAGTTAGTAATTAACAATCGGCCATTGACCATTGACCATTTTTGCCGTTTTTTAAGCCAACGCTCACCTCAAACCCCAATTCGATCCTTAACTCCGTGCGCCTTCTCTTCCTCATTCTGTCCCTCCTCGTTTCCTCTTCGGTATTCGCCCAGTCGCCTGTGATACACAAAGTTGAGCCACCGAACTGGTGGATCGGCATGCAGTGGAATGAGGTACAGCTTATGGTCTACGGGAAAGACCTGAATGGCATTACGGCTTCATTCTCCGATCCACGTCTCCAAATTCGGGCGGTTCACTCCTTGCCGAATCCGACCTATGCCTTTATCGATATTGAGGTCCCGGCTTCGCTACCGCCGGGCACCTACACGCTGACCCTCACCAAAGGAAATGCGACCACCACGGTGGACTACCCCATTTTACAGCGTGAATCCACAGCAGGGCGGCATCAGGGGTTTGGCACGGAGGACGCCGTGTACCTGCTTACGCCAGATCGTTTTGCCGATGGCAATCCGGCCAACAACCGCGTCGAAGGGATCCTGGACGAGTTCGACCGTACCAAAGACAACATGCGGCACGGAGGGGACTTGCAAGGCATCATTGACCGGCTCGATTACCTGCAAGACCTCGGCATCACGGCCATCTGGCCCATGCCCATTCTGGAGAACAACATCCAACGCAGCTATCACGGCTATCAGGCCACCGACCTGTACCGCATCGACCCCCGCTACGGTACCAATGCCGATTTCAAACAGTTGGTAGAGGAAGCCCACGCCCACGGCATTAAGTTTATCTTTGATCACGTTGCCAACCACATCGGTGTTACCCATCCCTGGATCGACAACCTGCCTACACCTACCTGGGTCAACGGCTCCAAAACGGATCACCTGCGGCAGAAGCACTACAAAATGTCCATCACCGATCCCTACGCTGATCCCAATGCGGAGACCCTGCTCAAGTCGTTCTGGTTTGTCGATAACATGCCGGACCTCAACCAGCGTGATCCTTACTTGGCCACCTACCTCATCCAGAACAGCCTGTGGTGGATTGAATACACCGGTATGGATGGCATCCGCGAGGATACCTATCCCTACCCGGACCAGCAATTCCTGGCCGATTGGGCCAAAGCCATCCTGGCCGAGTATCCCGACTTTAACATCGTCGGGGAGATATGGGAAGACAAGCCGGCTTATCTGGCGATGTTTCAAAAAGAGAGCAAACTTCCGCGCAACTTCGAGACCAATTTGCCCTGCGTGATGGACTTCGCGCTGAGCGAAGCCTGGCGCGCCTATCTGGCAGGCACCGGCAACCTCTACGGTGTCTACCGCATTCTCGCGCAAGATTTCGTCTACACCGATCCGAATAACCTGCTCACGTTTTTCGATAACCACGACATGACCCGTGGCATCTACGTCGCAAACGGGGAGACCCGCAAGGTTAAGCAGGTCATGGCGATGCTGCTGACCACGCGGGGCATCCCGCAACTCATGTATGGCACCGAAATCAACATGATGGGCGGGGCCTCCCACGTCGAACTCCGTGCCGATTTCCCCGGCGGCTTCCCCGGCGATGAACGGGATGCCTTCACCGAAGCCGGGCGCACCAACGAAGAAAACGAGGTATTCAATTACCTGCGCACCCTGCTCCAGCTTCGTAAAGCCCACAAGGCCCTCACCCGAGGTTCCCTCATGCACTACCAGCCTACGCCGTGGCGCGAGGACATCTATACCTACGTCCGCACCCACGGAGACGAACAAATTTTGGTCGTTGTCAATGGCAAAGATCAGAAGCAGCAAGCCGATCTCAGCGACCTCGCTCACTGGCTCCCGGCCACCGCCACCCTGACCAACCTGATTACGAACCAATCTCATGTGCTGAGTGCAGATTACAAGCTGGACATCGAGCCGTGGGATGCGTTGGTATTGTTGATTGATGGGTGGTGATTTGTAATTTCTTATTCAAGAAGTTTGTAGGGGTCGCTTCAGCGATCATAGCGTACTACAGTGCGCACGACTAACTAAAGTTGCTTCGAGCGTCACTATAAAATCCATATTTGTATGGCTATGCTTCGATCCTTCCTGATGTACTCATTGGTGTTACTGACCGTTACGACGGTTTCGGCACAGAAAACGGCATCTGCATCCTTTGTTTTTGAACCGGCTGTCGTTGAAATGTCGGTTGGGGATACGGCAACGGTACAGATTCGGTTTGTGGACGCCACTGATGCCCTGGTGGCCGAGCCTTTTTTGATGTTTGCCCGAGGACAACGGGCCGTTGAAATTCTGAACCGAAGTTCAAACCCAGACGGCACCGCCACTACCCGTATTGTGGCACATCGGCCAGGCGAATATACCCTCACGGCCCGCAGCCTTGGTGGGCCTGAGACGCGCATCTCAGGCCGCCTGCCCATTAACGTGTCCTTTCCACCGTTACAAGCCATTCGGTTTATCCAACCGCCGACAACGGTCTATACCGGCACTGCCACGCCGTTGATTGCCGAGGTTGTAGATGCAGCCGGCCTGGTACGCGATGAAGTAACCTTGCATCTGTCGTCTGACCATCCAGACCGCGCAGCGCTGGACGCCTACCACACCCTGACCGCATTGATGCCAGGCGAAGTAACCGTAACGGCTCGTGCAGCAGAACTGACGGCTTCCATCACAATCTCGGTCATGCCCAATCCCGTGGCCCAAATTCGGTTGCGGGTGGATCAGGATGAAGCCCGAACCGGCGACGTTATTCACTTTAACGCCGAATGCCTCGCCTCGGATGGTACCTCGGTAACTGAAGTGCCCGTAGCATATGCTGTCCAAGCCCGGCCCGACGATTTTCGGGGCGCACGCGCCTCCGGTCAGGTGATGCCGGACGGTCGGTTTGTGGCTGATACCCCTGGGTTGTACACCATCATCGCAAGCAGCGGCACGGCTATGGCACGGCACACGGTTCGGATTCATCAGCGGGATGTTAAACGGGAAGTGACCCTGCTGGGACACGGCCCAGTGCTGGATGTGCATACCTCGGACCTGTGGGTTTGGGAAGGTATGGACGGCCGTGACTATGCGGTGACCGGTACCTGGAGTGCCCGAGGGGATGCCTTCTTCTGGGATGTGACGGATCCCACGAACATGGTCATTATCGACACCCTGACGGTGGATGCGCGGACCGTCAATGATGTCAAGGTCTCAGCAGATGGGGCGGTTTGTGTGATCAGTCGGGAAGGGGCCTCCTCCCGCCGGAACGGCATCGTGATTCTGGATTGCACCGATCCCTCGCAGGTCTCCATCCTGTCAGAATATGATGAAGGATTAACCGGGGGGGTACATAACGTGTTTATCTACGAAAACCACGTGTATGCCGTGAACAATGGCCGCCGCTACGACATCATCAATATCGAAGACCCGCGCAATCCGTACCGGGTGAGCCGGTTTGAGTTGGGTACCCCCGGCCACGCTATTCACGACGTCTGGGTCAAGGACGGGATTGCGTATTCCTCGAACTGGGGGGACGGGGTGCATATGATTGACATCGGGAGTGCCTCGGAAAGTGGCGCATTGGTCGAATCCGATGAGGCCCCTATTCCCGATCTTCGGGCCGGGTTGGTCGGTGGATCGCCGCGCAACCCGATACCCGTCACCAGCTACCAGTACCCCAGTGGCTGGAACCATGCGGCTTTTCCGTTTCACAGCACATCGACCGGTAAGTTTTATGTGGTGGCTGGTGATGAGGCTTTTCCCTGGGGTCGGATCAGCGAACAGGCCCCTGAAAGGGCCGGAGGGTGGCTGCATTTTGTAGATTTCACCGACCTTGAAAATCCAGAGGAAACAGCCCGCTACGAAGTCCCCGAAGCCGGCTCACACAACTACTGGATCGAAGACGATATTCTGTACGCCGGGTATTACAACGGAGGCCTGAGAATCGTTGACATTTCCGGGGAGTTAATGGGGGATCTCTACCGGCAGGGTCGGGAAATTGCCCACTTCCTGCCTTCACATCCAGACGCGGTCATCCGGAACGCTCCAATGGTTTGGGGGGTGCAGCCCCATAAAGGTGTGTTGTTCGTCGCCGACCACTACAGCGGCCTCTGGGCCGTAAAACTGGCCGACTAGGCCGTATGGACAATTGGGAACACGAGGGTTTTTGAGCCCATTTTGTGGTTATTCCAAACACGCGGCCAGCGCGGTGTGCCCGAGACTGATGCCGCCGTACCCATATCTGCGCTATTTCTGAACAGATTCGGAATCTGTTCAATTCAATCTTTGCGCAAGGCACCAGGAAGAAAGCCTTGTGTAGCATCTCTACGGTATGATACATCAGGGCAAAGAAAAACCCAGCGTAATAAAAAACTTCAGATTGGATGGCACAAAGATCAAATGGATTACGCATGTAGCAGCAGGAGAAGTTATTCAGGACTTCTGCAATACAAATAATATTCACTGATGTTACGTCGCTGGTCGTTCCTCTTGTGCATTTCGACAAGGGGGCCAAGACGGCGTAACATGACTTATTCAGTTCTTTGAAATAAGTGTGCAAGCTTTCCGATACAATCCTCCGCAAGAGCGCAACGAAGCGTTAGGTGCGTGCTGGCGATCCCCTGCTTGCGCAGAGGCAGGCTGTTGTAAGGTCGGGATCGGAGGTGCCATGGACGAGGGACGACGGACCAACGGGGCATTGGTTCAAGTTTGCACAGACATTTCAGAGAACGATTATAACTGCTTCGAATAACTGTAGGACCGAAACTGGAAATCATCGCCGGTATTTGAAAAAATGACTGCATTATTATATGTTTAGGGATCCTGTCTATACCAATATGAGCACGAATACTGTTGCCAAAGCAGTACACCCTGTTTCATCAGACCCACCACCAATGATTGATCCGCAATGGGAACGCGTAAAGGCCATTTTATCCGAGGCCTTGGATCTTGATCCTGCTGAACGTGCGGCGTATGTAGATGCAGCTGTTGGAGATGACGAAGCGCTACGGCAGGAGGTTGAGGTATTGCTCAACATCGAATTGTCGGGACTTAATTTTCTGGAGGTACCTGTTCAGGAGTTGATCGGTGGAATACCTGCCGAGGTTATGCCAGAGACCATTGGCTCCTATCGCATTAAGGAATGCATCGGAAGAGGAGGGATGGGGGCCGTGTATCTTGCCGAGCGCGTTGACGGAGACTTTCAACAGCGTGTTGCCGTCAAGCTGGTTCATTCAGCGGTCTACGATACACAGCACCGGCTTCGTTTTCAGGCAGAACGTCAGATCCTCGCACAACTGAATCATCCCAATATTGCCCGATTGTACGATGGAGGGGTCACCAAACCAACAGGCATAGCCGATCACAGGTTGCCGTACCTGGTGATGGAGTATGTGGATGGCATATCGATTGATCAATACTGCGACGAAAATAAGCTCAGTGTGGATGATCGGCTACAGTTGTTTCAACAAGTATGTGAGGCGGTGGGGCATGCACATCGAAGCCTGATTGTCCACAGGGACCTCAAACCGAGTAATATTCTGGTAACGGAGGATCAAGAGGGAGGATCTGGGCCTGTAGTCAAGTTACTCGACTTTGGAATCGCAAAACTCCTTAAGCCAGATACCGATTTGCCGACCCTTACGGAATCGGGCGCCCGCGTAATGACGCCCGAATATGCTGCGCCGGAGCAGGTTCGGGGAGAGCCGATCACCACGGTAACAGATATCTATGCGCTTGGTGTTCTTCTATACCGGCTGTTGACTGGACACAAACCGTATGCCTTAAAAGGAAAGTTACTGCATGAAATAGAGCAGGTTATTTGTGATGTGTCGCCACGAAGACCCAGTACGGCGATTATGCAAGTGGAGGGTGAGATCACCCCAGATACCATTAGTGCAGCGCGTGGTGCCAATGTGCAGCGTCTGAAACGGCAGTTACGGGGAGATCTGGATAATATTGTACTAAAAGCATTACGCAAAGAGCCGTCGTTACGTTATTGGTCAGCAGAAGCATTCGCAGAAGATATTGATCGGTTCCTGACAAACAAGCCGGTAGAAGCACGCACGCCAACAATGCGATACCGGGTTAAAAAGTTTGTTTTACGGCATCAGGTTGGGGTAGGGCTTTCAGTGCTCATTATGCTCATGTCGGCGGTAGGGGCCTGGGCATTTTATCAGCAGGCGAAACGCATTGTCGATGAGCGGGACCGAGCAGGTCGTGTGTTAGACTATGTAATAGGATTGTTTGATGTGATCGATCCTGATGAAGGTGCAGATGGCCAGTTAGCAAAAGCCGCAAATGAGATTGTAGATGCCGGTGTGCGCCAGGCGAACATCGGCCTGAAAGATCGGCCGGACGAACAGGCCGATCTGCTAAGTGTTATGGGAGATCTCTATATTAAATTGGGTGCTTTCAAAAAAGCAGTCAATACCCACCAGAACGTTGTCGCAATACGCACAGCACAGTTGCCGGAGGCCAAGGAAAAGTATTTACAAGGCCTACACCGATTAGCGGTAAGTTATCTAGAAAATAATGACTTCGGATCAGCCGATTCGCTTTTCTTAATTGTACGAGAAGAGGTATTAAACCACTACGGAAATGAAAGCGTCGAATTTGCCGCAGTGCTAACGAACTATGGAGACTTGCTCCAGCAGCAAAGTAAACTCGATGAGGCAGAAGTCGTTCTGGGTAAAGCCATTGCCATTCAGGAGAAAAAATCAGATATTGAAGCTTTGCTAAAGAGTAAAATGGAAATGGCACAAGTTCTTTATGCACTTTACAAAAATGATGAGGCTGAAAAAATATTGAATAGCATAAGCCTCGAATATGAAAGGTTGGGCAAGGAAAAAACAATTGATAAGGCTTTTGTTTTGTCATTGTTCGCAAAGATTCTTGAACAAAGAAAACAATATAAGTATGCCGATTCTATGCAAGTAATAGCTATGGAAATGAGAGCAACTATACTTGGAGATGCCCATCCTTCTATAGCAACAATCCTTACAAATCGCGCTAGGCTATACCATAAATTGAAAAACTATTCTAAAGCGGAGGAGTTGACCAAGATGGCACTTAGTATTGATGAGAGAGGAATTGGAAAAGATGACCCAAGATATGGTATCACGCTCGGTAATTTAGGCGCGATACAAAAACAACTCGGAAAATTGGATTCTGCTGAGTTCAATTATAGAGAGTCAATTAGAATCCTCGAAAAAGGATATGGAAAGAACCATCCTGCACTTGCTACAAGGCTTAAAACATTAGCAATGTTGTTACGAGAAAAAGGAAAGCCTGAACAGGCTCTTGTTCATGCTATTCAAGCAGAAAAGATATTCAATTCAAGAGTTCCAATAGCAAATCAAATACGAGGAAATATATATATTACCTTAGGGAAAATATATATTGATCTTAAGAGATATGTTAAAGCTGAAGATGCATTCAGAACCTGTTTGGCGTATAGAATGAAAAACTATAGATCAAGTCATTATCTTGTTGGGTCAGCAAAAAGCTTTATAGGACAAGCTTTAATGCATCAAAATAATCTTATTGAATCAGAGAAGTATTTGAAAGAAGGGTTAGAGATTATGGTTAAGGAGAGAAAAGAAAACAAGAATATTATTGAAGCAAGGCAACATTTGATTCGTGTCCAGTACTTACTGCAAAGGCAATCTTAAAGGAGAGTTACCAATGAAAAACGTATATAGTAAATTCTCCCACGCTTACGCACGGGTATCTTCCTTATTTCAAGCGGGGCTTGTCCAGCGCCTAAAGACTGCTGGATTTTGCTCTCACCCCATGCACTCACGCACGAGGATCTCTCGCTATTTTAGAATTATAATTATAATACAGTTTGGATTTAGTGGCAAATTATTGTACGCGCAACCAGAGAGTTGCGGGGATGATAGTAGGGTGGAAATTGGTGAGTGTGACGAACTAGGAGATGGGGAGGCCTTTGTAATATCTGGGACAAGATACTATGAAAACACTAATCCTATTTTTACTTCAATTGAGAGGCTTGTGATAGTAACTAAGTCAGGTGATTTATCGGCTGTCTCTAGTACAAGTGTGACTTTTAAGATTGGTTTTAGTGTAGAGAGGGGAGGCAAGCTACAGGCAAGTATTTCTGATAATCTTGGGGAGGGATATGGGAAGTTGAATGTTCATAAAAATACTAGTGATAGCTTTCCTGAGGAGAACAGTATTGAACTATATCCAAATCCATTTTCAGATAAAATAATAATCTCAATTAATTTGGTTCGACAAGAAGTGATAAAAATAGAAATATTTGATATATTGGGTCGTCAAGTAAAGGCGCTTGCAAGCAATTATGGAGGAATAAATAAGAAAATAGTGACTTGGAATGGGCTAAACGATGAAAATATTCAAGTTACTAATGGAGTCTATTTTGTCCATTTTACTATTGGTAACTATGTTGTTACTAGGAAAATAGTATATAATCCCAATTAGTATTGATGCAGTGTGCAAAGTGAAAAAAGGTAATAGTGAGTAAGTATGGCGCAGGTGTAGGGATTTTTGCGCAAGTATATTGTCATGCTGCTATACAATTAATCACCACAAAACAAAAACCGTCATGAAAGACACCTTTAGCACCTTAGTCGTATTCACTATCTTACTCTCTACAAATTTGGCCTTTGGGCAATTAGTGTTACCCTACTCAGGTTCAACGAGTAGTAGCTCTAAGGCATTTAGTGTAACTAATACTGGGGGAGGTAGTGCTGTATATGGATTAACTACAGACGGAGGACATGGAGTACATGGGCGTTCCAACGGAAATAGTGGTTCAGCAGTATTTGCTGAATCATATGGGGGAGGAGTAGGGGTGAATATGATTCAGCGAGGCACGGGACATGGTGCTTACTTTCGTGTAACTAATACTACTAGTTATGCCTATGCACTCATATCAAAAAATGCTGGACTTGGACCTAGTGGATACTATGAAATAAATAACCCCTCGAATTCTAGCCCAGTACTATGGGCCTGGACTAATGGGTCTGGTTGGACCGGCAGATTTGAGACAAATAGTGGCAAAGGAGTATATATAAATACGGATTCTCTTTCACAGGGCTTACATGTCGAAAACGGCACTGTACAGATCGGAGATACGGCTGTACCATCAGGGTATAAGATGGCCATTGACGGCAACCTCATCGTTGAGGAACTCAAAGTGCAATTGGCTGGACAGTGGCCAGACTATGTATTTGAGGACGATTATGCACTTACACCATTGGCCGAAGTGGAATCCTATATCAAAGCCAACCGGCACCTTCCTGGATTGCCTTCTGCGGAGGCCGTTGCGGAAGCTGGCGGGGTAGAAGTTGGGGATATGCAGGCCAAGTTGCTCATGAAAATTGAAGAGCTTACGTTACATCTGATTGCCCAACAGAAGATTAATGCACAACTACAGGAACGGTTGGCCAACCTGGAAGCACGCACTCAAAATCCCTAGTCGCTAACGCATTTTCTTTATGCCTTGTATGAATAGCTCGGCGGCGTGCCCACAGGTTGCCGAGCTTCAAAGGGTCCTTTGCACCTCGTTCAATGAAGTGCTGGTCAAACGCGCTACGTAAAATGTATATTCGAGTATTCCTGTGGGCCATGCTATTCCTGTATCCGTTTACAGTGGAGGGTCAAGTAAACCGGCCAGTGACCCAAAAAGAAAAACTGCAATCGGCGTTAACGGATTATTATCAGGAATTGGCACAGGCACAAGCCTTCATTGCCCAATATGGCCTTCCAAGTTCGTGCCTTTTGGATGGCGTACAGATGGGAGACGTGATCGGTGTGGATGCGCAAGGCGTACCCGTGTGTAGTCGACCATTTGCCACCTTTAATACTTCATTCGATGTTGAGGCATCTCAGGCTTCTGTAACCTCCCTTTGGGGTATGGAAGCCTCATTTGTGGACTATCTTTGGCCTCAGAGAGGGTATGGGTATGGGCTCACTGGCGATGGCGTGACCCTTGGATCGCTAGAAGTAGCGCGGTGTACCCATCAAGAGTTTACGGAGCGTGGTGCGAGTCGCATTCTGCAGCTAGCCGAGATTCCTGATCCTTGTGGAACACAGGTCTCAAGGTCTACCCGAAATCATGGGACGCATGTTGCTGGGCGGATGGTGTCGGCCGGGGCTGTCAATCCGAATTCTGTCGGGGCGGCCTATCGGGCGCAATTGCGACCGCATCAAACGTTTACAGCACATGCCTTGGCAGGTGTACCTGTGGCCAATAGTTCGGTGACCGGCCCTGGGGGGAGTGATCATACGGCCTACGCAGCACCGTATTTTCTGGGGGTGCAAGCAGCCGGGAATGCCTGCTTTCAAACTTGCATTGGGGTTTATGGCGGAATCAATAATGAAGGCGGAGCACCGGTTACAAAGAACTTCCTTACCGTGGGTTCGGCACGTGGAATAACGGGACGCCAGCGCTATCAGACACCCAATGATGTGGTACTCAACACGCTTACCAGTTGGGGCCCCACAACCGATGGGCGCATCAAGCCAGATTTGGTTGCCGTAAACCGGGACGATCAGCTCAATGCCCTCAAATCACCGTCCGGGGCCACAGATTATGCCTATAGCTCCAATTTCACAGGCACTTCGGCCAGCGCGCCTTTGGTTGCCGGCGCCTTGGGGCTACTTGTAGAATACCATCACGATCTGTACGGCCTTACCGCCGATTCCCTCTTTTCTTCCACCTACAAAGCCTTGGCGATTCATGCAGCCTCAGAGGCGGGCAAACATCCTGGACCCGACTATCGGCACGGCTGGGGGCTGTTTAATGCCTTTGGGGCAGCCCAAGTCATGAAGGTGGATTATTTAGCCGGGGGAAGAAGACATCTTGTTGAAGATCCTCTCTCGAATGGAGCAACTCAAGTCTATGTCCTCATAAGTAAAGGGGATGCGCCCTTGCGGATCACGCTGGCTTGGACAGATCCCTACGTGTATCCGTTTGCCTTACAAAATGACCTGGATGTTCGTCTCATCGCGCCCAATGGTACCGTACATCTCCCATGGACCCTCAACCCGGATGATCCAGAAGCACCAGCCATTCCAAACAACAATACCACGGATAACGTGGAACAAATCCTCATCGCACAACCGATGATCGGCACATATCAGATTGAGGTTTCCCATAAAAACACACTGGTCAACGACGAGGGCCAACCCGCGCCACAATGGTATTCACTTGTTGCTTCCCATTGGGATCTTATGAACCCATGCATGAACCATTGGACCCTCAATAATCTTACCATTGCAGAACCGCGTGTCTATGAAACACTATCGGCTATCCAGACTGAGGCTGATGTTCAACTCCTTACAGGTGCCCAGGTTGAGTTAAGTGCGGGTACAGCCGTAAATCTCGGACCTGGGTTTTACGCTGGTGCAGGGAGTCAAATGCATGCAAGCATAGCGGGGTGTGCACCAGCCATACCGTATCAATCGGCTGAGACCTATCAAGGTGTAGATGAACAAATGCTGGGTCAGGTGTCGAAGGAGGGAAATAAGAGCGGGGCAAAGTCCATCCAACTCGAACAGAATTATCCCAATCCCTTTGCCATTCGTACACGCATTGAGTTCCGGCAAGCTGAAGATGCAAAGGTCTTGTTGGAAGTCTATAACATGCTCGGCCAACGAGTGCGGACGCTACGGGACCACTACCTGTCCGCCGGTATCCATTCTGTGGAATGGGATGGAAAAAATCAGACTGGCCGATTGCTGCCCAATGGGTCGTACCTCTATCGGCTCCAGATTGGGAATCAGGTGCATACCCGCCGGATGATCTTACTGAAATAAACACAAAGCTCATACACCCGCACGCCGGAGCAACTCAATACATAACCACAAGGCCCGTGGTACGTGAAAACATCCTTTGTACGGCCCTCCCTTGAACGAATGGGTGGCTTCGCCGCGTCGGTTAAGATAGCCATACCATTCACCGTGGTCAGGGTCCTGGAAGTGGGTGAAGATGTAGTCATCCACAGCCTGGAAGGCCTCTAAATCCGCAGCCTCACCGGTGTGGACGAAATTGAGCAGGTGGGCATACAAGGCCTCGCAATGCGGCCACCAGAGTTTCATGGACCACTCCAGTTGGGTGGGGGAGTGTCCTCCTGCATCCAAGAAGTAGAAAATGCCGCCGTAGGTGTCGTCCCAACCCTGCGCGTAGGACCAGCGAACCATATCTCGTGCGTTTTCGGCTAGGTCTGAACGGTTCAAACGTTCAGCCCAATGCGCCAGAAACCATCCGGCCTCAATGGCATGGCCGGGGTTTAATAATCGACCCTCCGGACTATCAATCTTTGCCCCGCCGGGGGCTACATTTTCATAGACACACCGGTCGGCAGGGTGCACATGCTCCAGCATTTGAGTGATGCAGGCGGTCACTTGATCGGTATAGGTTGCCAACAGGGTTTCATCTTCTCCGGTCAGTTCTTCGATCAGGTTGAGGGTAATCATCGGCACCGCCAGGGTTTGCATGGGCGTTTGGCCGGATAACACGGGGCGTCCCAAAGGGGCGGGGTCCTCAATCCAACGCATGATCCGTGCCATCAGGGTTTGTGCTTCCTCCAAATATTGTGACTCGCCAGATGCTCGGCTGAACTCGGCCAGGGCCATCACCATAAAACAGGCCGAGAAGATCTTGCGCTGCATAGCCACCGGCTTTCCCTCCGCTGAGAGGCAGAAATAGACCTGTCCATCCTCTCGAATGGCGTGCTGGCGGAGAAATTCGATGCCCAGCCGGGCGATCTCCAACCATTCCGGACGGGGGTCAATGGTTTGGTAAAGTTTACTGAACATCCAGGCCTGCCGGCCTTGCAGCCATACATACTTTTTGGTATCGAACAACGTCCCATCCCGGTTCAGACAATTGAAGTAGCCTCCATGTTGCCGATCGATAGAATGGGCTTCCCAGAAGGGAATAACGCGGTCCAATAGTTCGGATTCGTATTTCTTGAGGTATGGGCGCAGGCGGTTTTGTTGAGAGAGAGATCGCAGAGGCATGGGGTGTGGGGTTATTCATGAGGACTGGATCAACAAATCTACGAATCACCTTGAAAAAGTGGAGGTGAATGCGGATAATGACACCCTCCTTATACAATTCCCAACCCTCCCTCGTATCTCCTGAGCTATGAATCGACGTGAAGCCCTCCGGCGCGTGTCGCTGGTATTGGGTGGTGCTGTAGCGGCTCCCATTTGGGCCGGTGTCCTTTGTGGATGCCAGAGCGGCCCGGTCGAAGCCCCCTACACCCCTCAGGCCCTGACCCCCGACCTGTACAACCTCGTGACCACCCTCTCCGAACGTATTTTGCCGGAGACGGATACACCCGGTGCGACCGGGACCGGCGTGAACCGGTTTATCGATCAAATGCTACACGCATGGTTTCTTCCTGAAGACCGAGATCGGTTCATGGCCGGACTCCAAGAAGTAGAGGCCCGTGCCCAATCGGTCCATCAAGCCGGCTTTCTGGCACTTGCCGAGGCGCAACAGGTGGCACTCATGCAAACCCTTGATGCAGAAGCCTATCCTGAGGTCGAGACGATGACGGAGGAAGAGCAGGTTGCCTTTATGCAGGAAATGGAGGACACCGGCCCCCGCTTTTTTGCGATGCTCAAGCAACTCACCCTGGTCGGGTATTATACCTCTGAGGTCGGCGGGACGCAGGAACTCACTGAAAACCCGATGGGGGTTTGGAATGGTGATTTGCCCTATGCCGAGGTCGGACGGGCGTATGCTTGATCCTTTTCCCCCGTTGTTTGAAGCCTGAACCAATGAAAAAGACCATATACATCGCGCAGAACGTTGAAACCTATGATGCCATCGTGGTCGGCTCCGGGATTTCCGGAGGGTGGGCAGCGAAGGAGTTGACCGAAAAAGGACTCAAAACCCTGTTGCTGGAACGTGGACGAGACGTAGTGCACGGCAAAGACTACATCGGCGAGCACAAAAAGGATTGGGAATTGCCAAACCGAGGGCGCGTCACGCAGGCAGAGGCGGAAACCGACTACCCCATCCAAAGCACCAACTATGCCTTCGGCGAGGCCACCAAACATTTCTTCGTCAAGGACTCCGAAAACCCCTACGTTCAGGTGAAGCCGTTTCGATGGCTGCGCGGCTACCACGTCGGGGGAAGGTCTCTGATATGGGGGCGGCAGACGTACCGCTGGAGTGCAATGGACTTTGAGGCCAATGCCATCGACGGGTACGGCGTGGATTGGCCTATCCGGTATGACGATCTCGAACCGTGGTATGAATACGTTGAACGGTTTGCCGGAATCAGCGGAGAGGCCCTGGGGCTTCCTCAACTACCGGACAGTATCTTCCTGCCTCCTATGGAACTCAGTGTGGTCGAGAAAGCCGTCAGGGATGCGGTGAAATCCACGTTTCCCGAACGCAACCTGACCATTGGCCGTTGTGCGATACTGACGGAAAACCACAACGGTCGTGCAGCATGCCATTATTGTGGGCCCTGCCATCGGGGGTGTTCGACCGGCTCCTATTTCAGTAGCCAAAGCGCTACACTGCCGGCTGCCATTGCCACCAGCAACCTCACGCTCCGGCCCCATAGCGTCGTACACAGCGTCATTTACAACCCGGAAACCGGCAAAGCCGACGGCGTGCGGGTCATCGATACCGTCACCAAAGAAGCCCTGGAGTTTAAGAGTAAGGTGGTGTTTCTCTGCGCCTCGACCCTGGGGAGTACACAAATTTTGATGAACTCTACCTCGTCGCAGTTTCCAACCGGATTGGGGAATGCCAGTGGTGCGCTGGGGCATTACCTCATGGACCATCACTTCCAACTCGGGGCCAGAGGTGTGATGGAAGGGTACGAAGACCGATACTACCAGGGCAACAGGCCCAATGGCATCTACGTCCCGCGTTTCCGAAACATCAGCCCGGAAACCCGGCACCCCGATTTTGTCCGGGGATATGGTTTTCAGGGGGGGAGCCAACGCCCCAGTTGGATGCGTGGGGTCGAAGACCAGGGCTTTGGGGTTGACCTCAAACAAACCCTCCGAAACCCCGGCCCTTGGGAGATGGGCTTCGGTGGGTACGGCGAGTGCCTGCCGTACTACGACAACTTTGTCGAACTCGACCCCGAACAGACCGATCAGTGGGGTATCCCCCTGTTGCGGATCAGCGCCGGGTGGAAGGACAATGAACGGGCTATGCGTAAAGACATCCAGGCTACCGCTGTCGAAATGCTCGAAGCTGCAGGAGCCATTGACATTGAGGGATACGACAACTACGACGATGCGCCCCCCGGCTACGGGATTCACGAAATGGGCACAGCCCGTATGGGGCGCGACCCCCAGACCTCGGTCCTCAACGGGAACAACCAGATCCACGATGTGCCCAACGTGTTCGTCACCGATGGGGCCTGTATGACCTCAAACTCCTGCGTCAACCCCTCGCTGACCTACATGGCCCTGACGGCTCGTGCAGCCAGCTTTGCCGTTGAAGCCCTCAAAAATGGAAATATATAAGCCATGCGATTCTTCCCCCTTCTGCTGATCCTGATTGCCGGATGTAAAGTCCCTGAACCGGCTGCCGTTTTCGATGTCCCGGCCCATTACACCAAGGCCGAGTATCAGATTCCAATGCGCGACGGCGTGACGCTCTATACCGCCGTCTTCTCGCCCAAAGACACCTCGGAAGCCTATCCTTTCCTCATCAAACGAAGCCCGTATAGCTCTGGCCCTTATGGCCCGGAGGCCTATCGAAACAATCTTGGGCCAGTGGGGGATATGCGTTTTGCCGAGGAAGGCTACCTCTTTGTGTATCAGGATGTGCGGGGCCGGTTTATGTCCGAAGGGCAGTTTTTGAACATGACGCCCCATCGGCCAGAGAAGAAAGATTCCAATGATGTCGATGAGAGTACAGACCTGTACGACACGGTCGAATGGCTGCTGGAAAATATCCCAAACAACAACGGACGTGCCGGCCTCTGGGGTATTTCCTATCCAGGTTTTTATGCCGCCGCCAGCATCATCGACAACCACCCCGCTGTGATCGCCTCTTCGCCGCAAGCGCCTATTGGCGACTGGTTCATCGGGGATGATTTTCACCACAAGGGGGCCTTCTACCTTCAGGATGCCTTTAGTTTCTTCACCTTCTTCGAAACCCCCGGCCCTAATCCCACGACCGACTGGGGGCCCCGTTTCCAATTTAATTCGGACAATGCATACGAATTCTACAAGGACCTGGGGGCTTTGCCGAATGCCAACGAGAAGCATCTCCACGGCAACATTGCCTTCTGGGACTCCATGATGGTCCACGGTACCTACGATGACTTTTGGCAGCGCCGCAACATCATTCCCCACCTGAGCAACATCAACACCAACGTCATGACCGTGGCCGGTACCTACGATGCCGAAGATCCCTATGGACCGATTGCCATCTACCAATCCATCGAGGAAAAAAATCCCGGCATCAACAACACCCTCGTACTCGGGCCGTGGTTTCATGGAGGCTGGGTGCGATCTGCGGGTGACCGATTGGGCAACGTATCCTTCAATACCGAGACGGGCACGTACTACCAGGAAAACGTAGACCTGCCGTTTTTCAATTACTACCTCAAGGACAAAGGAACCCTCAATTTACCGGAGGTACTCGCTTATGCCTCCGGCGGTGATCAATGGTATCGGTTTGATGCCTGGCCGCCGCCCCAAAGCACCGAAACACGGCTATACCTGGGGGGAGAACGTACCCTGTCGGATACATCGCCAACGTCAGAAGAAGCGGCCTATGATGCCTACACCAGCGATCCGGCCAACCCGGTACCGTATACCAATAAAATTACGATAAGCAGCACACGGGAATACATGGTTGAAGATCAACGTTTCGCTTCGGACCGCCCGGATGTGCTAACCTATGAAAGCCCGGTCCTTACCGAAGATATCACCTGGGCTGGACCCGTATCTGCACACCTCTTTGCCACAACCACAGGCACCGATGCCGATTTTATCGTCAAGGTCATCGACGTCTATCCTGACGATGCCATAGACCCGGATTCTCTGTATCTGGAGGTCCCCATGGCCGGGTATCAAATGTTGGTTCGGGCCGAGGTGATGCGGGCCAAGTTCCGGAACAGTTATACCGATCCTGAGCCACTGGTGCCGGGTGAAGTAACCGAAATCACCTTCGATACACCGGATGTGTTTCACACCTTCAAGGCAGGGCACCGCATCATGGTACATGTGCAGAGTTCGTGGTTCCCAATGGTGGACATGAATCCGCAACAATTCCTGGATATCTACAAGGCTTCAGACGCAGATTTCCAAAAAGCCACGATGCAGATTCATCGCTCGGCTGTGCATCCATCACATCTGCGCGTACGGACAGTGATAAATTGATAGCGACTCCTTCCTTAACCATGAGCCACTATCAACGATCCACTTTCAACTTTAGATAGGATTGTTGTTGCAAGAGCGCTGGAGGAGGGGCGGGGAGTACCTGGATTAACGCCTCGGTGTATTTCAGGGCAGGTTGCCACTTTTCCTGTTGCATGTAGAAAATGGCGAGGGCGTTGAGGTAATCGGGCTGTTGTGGGGCGAGTTCATGGGCCTGGACCAGCAAGGGTTCGGCATCCGCATACTGTTTGAGGTGTTGATAGGCGAGCCCTGCGTTGTAATGCATGCGGGGATTGTCCGGGGCCAGCCGGGCGGCTTCACTCAGGATTTGCGCTGATTCAGGTAATCGGCCCTGGTCTTCGGCCAGGAGCAGGCCGAGGGTGTATTTTAGATCGGCTACCTCAGGTTGGAGGCGGACGGCGGTGCGCAACGCTGCTTCACTCTCCGCGAACAGGCGTGTAGCTTCCTGTGTCTGACCGGCCTGAAGCGCAGCCATCCGGTTTCGGTTGAGGAGCATTGCCAGATTCACATGGGCCGGGATGTAGGCACTATCCAGGCGGAGGGCGGTACGGTACGCCTTCAGGGCTTCGTTCGGGGCATTGAGTTGTTCTTTCAACAGCGCCCGGTTGAGGTGTGCGGCGGGCTGGTCGTTGTTGTTATCCAGGCTGGTTTCATACTCTGCAAGTGCCGCCCAGTACGGACGGGCACGGTCAGTGTCTCGGGTTCTAAAATACCGCTCGGCTACACGGCTTAACAGGCGTGCGGCCTCAATACGTACCACACGGACGGAGTCGGAGAGGCGAGGAGCCAGGGCCTCGTAGAGGCGGTCGTCCGGTGCAGCATTCCACGACTGAACCGCAGCCATGCGCACCAAGGGCGCCGGGTCTGTCAGGGCAGCCCGAAGGGTTTGGTCAGCGAGCGGTGAGTCGTACCGACCCAACAAGGCTACAGCTGAGGCTCTAGTGATGTCCGCAGCATCGGAACGGTGAATGAGGCTGGTGAGGAGGGAATCGGCCTGTGGAGCTTGCTGCTGACCGGCGGCCAGGATGCCGGTTACAGGGTCCTGTGTGGCACGGCCAGGGGCAAACCGCTGTGCAATCTGGGAAGCAGCCCAGGCGGATGTCTGGTCCGCGTGACAGCTCGTGCAGACATTGGGAATGCCGAGATCGGCCAGGTCAGGGCGGGGGATTTTGAAGCTATGGTCTCTCCGAGGGTCTATTTCCATGTAGGTTCGGGCCGGCATGTGGCAGTCTACGCAGGCGCTGCCTGGTCCATCGGGGTGGAAGTGGTGTATTAGGGCATCGAATGTAGCTGGGGCATGGCATTGCGTGCAGAGGGCATTCCCCGCAAATTTGACCTGTGCGGTATGTGGATTGTGGCAATCGGTACACCGCACGCCCACCTGGTGCATCTTGCTTTGCAGGAACGAGCCGTAGACGTATACCTCGTCTTTGATTTGACCATCTGGGAAGTACAGGTCTTCTTCCAATAAAGACGGTTGGAAATAATCCAAAAAAGACCGGCCCGGCTGAAAGCCAGGGGCGATTTCCCGGCGGCGCGAATGGCAAGGGGCACACGTGTCGATTTGGTGTTGGTTGTGCAGGGTGTCGCTCCGGGGTACGGTAAGGCCCAGGTTGGTGGTTGCGCTGCGGTTGCTTTCCGGTTGCCGGGCCCATTGTACGTGGGCTTCGCCAGGACCGTGGCAGGCCTCGCAATTGACATCCACATCAGAATATGAGGTCGTGTAAGTATTGGAGGCCAGATCAAAGTTGCGTTGGAGGTCTGTGGAGTGGCATGCCGCGCACATGTAATTCCAATTCATCCCCGCACCGGTCCAGTGCAGGAAATCCTCCGGTGGGGCATCTTCGTCCGGAAACAGCGCAAACCATCGGTTTTGGCGGGTATCCCAGGCTGTGGTCAGGGCTTGCAGGCGGCCATCCGGAAAGGCAATCAGGTATTGCTGGAGCGGGTCTACCCCAAACGTGTAGCGCACCTGAAACACCTCGGTTTGGCCCGTCGGCCCCTGCGTTTCCACCCAATAGGTCGAATCCTGTCGGAAAAAACGGGTCGAGACCCCCTTGTGCCGGAAGGTGACATTTTCAAAATCGCCGAGCACGTTTGCCAGTGTGGCAGGAGCCATCGCCCGGTCGTGATCCGAGCCGGTCCATTCCTGCACGTGTTCCGCATGGCACTCGGCACACACCATGCCTGTCACATAGGCGGCAGGGGGGACTGCGGCAGGAACTGACGGTTCACCGCAGGCAGCCATAAAGACAAGGGAAAGGAAAAGAGCGACGTGCCACGTGCGATGTGCGACGTTTGGGAATATATTAATACGGGGGTACAAAATGGAGGAAAATGTATGCACGACGCCAAAGCATCTGGGCAGAAGCCGATGCTGACCTGAAGGATTGGGAAGAAGTGCGTCGGTATACGTCGTCCCAGGCTGAGTTCGGAAACTCAGCGCTAAGACGCACGGATCTTGTTCCGCAGGCGTACTGCTGCCACCAACATCAACAGGCCGATGGCGAGCAAGGCCCATTGGGTGCCGCTGTTTTGCCCGATATAGGCGTAGACCATCACCAGAACGCCCAGGATAAAGAAGATCATCGCAATCCAGGATTGCTTTTTTCGAGAAACCATCTGATTCGCAGTTCGCGTATCACAAAAAAAGGGCTACACGGTGTTTGTGCAGCCCTTTTTTGAGGATGTTAGGCCAGGGCGGCTTCTGCCTCGGAGGGCAGGGCCGTATCCATTTTTTCCCCCAATGCTTCGGCAAGGGGTTTGTAGGCCGTATTGTAGAGTTCCAGTGCCGTCTTTTGCACTTTCTGACGGTCTGCGGTTTCTTTCGCACTTTCGTAGCGGCTACGTGAAATTTCCACGCATGCTTTCCAGAGTGCGCCGCGTAGACCCCATTTCCGGACGGAGTAGCGTCGGCCAATGTGACGATGGTTTTGCTGGACTGAAACTTGAAGATGAGGAAGTTTCCCCTTTCGGCCTTGCGTGAAGAGCAGTGACAAACCGGTGACCCCGGTTTTCGTGCCCTTGTTGCGAGATTCCGTCTTGAGTTGGGGTTTCCTCGGGGCTTTTTCCAGCAGTTCATCGCGCCATACAATCGCTGCTTTTAAAGCCTTCTTCTTGCCTTCCCATACGCCGTCCGAAAACAGCTTGCTATGGGTAAAGCCGCGCCGACGTATACGCACCCACCAGCCGTGGGTAGCTCCATAGTCGAGGCGCGTGATGTGGTGGTACTCTTTTTTTTGCGCCATACCTTTATTAAGAATTGGGTTTAAGTTGTTGTAAATCATAGTGCTGTACATCCAGTACATATGTTGTGGTGGTACACTATAACCCGTTACCTGGTAGCGTAAAGCAGGAAACAAATGGTTGTAGGTGCAGCGGATGTAGCACACTATAAACACCCTAACATAGCATATTAGTAAGAGCATATCAAGGGTTAGGGGATCGGTGTTAGCAAGATATTTGCAATCGAATGAGCGATGTTTGTGCTTTTAACCACTGCCTATCTGAAACCCGGATTCACGCGTTGATGCACAATGCGAGGCTTGTTAACATATTGCACAAAAACAGGGGGAATGGGGGCCATAGCAATTAAAGGAAGGGGGTAAATGCCCGGCAAGCTTCGGTTACCAAGGTACTGCTTGTTATATTGCGCCACCACCACCAAATCCAGTTCGTTTTTTACACCCTGTCATTGCCTCATGAAAAGTCCTGCCCAACTTTTTACCCTTTTCTGTATTGCTTTATTTCTGATTAACCCATCCGAAGTGCAGGCCCAAGAAACAGAACCTGTCTATGATCCGGCCCTGTATCAAGCACTTGCCTGGCGTAACATAGGACCATATCGGGGCGGACGCTCCACGGCCGTAGCCGGGGTCTCTCAGCATCCCTATACCTTTTATATGGGTACCACCGGTGGAGGACTTTGGAAAACCGAAGATGCCGGTCTGACTTGGAAGAACATTTCGGACGGGTTTTTCAAAACCGGCTCGGTTGGTGCTATCGCTGTGGCACCTTCCGATCCCAACGTTGTTTACGTCGGGATGGGTGAAGCCCCTGTGCGCGGGGTCATGACCACCCACGGCGATGGGGTCTATAAATCCACCGATGCCGGGCGTACCTGGGCGCACCTCGGGCTCGAAAAAACCCGGCACATCTCCGCCATTCGTGTACATTCCCAAAACCCGGATGTGGTCTTCATTGGGGCACAGGGGCTTCTATGGGGCCCGAATCCTGAACGCGGGGTATACCGATCCACCAACGGTGGGGCCGACTGGGATTTGGTGCACCATGTGGATGAGCGCACCGGGGTAAGTGATCTTAGCATGGACCCCACCAACCCGCGCATCCTGTACGCCGGGTATTGGGAACACCAACGGACGCCGTGGACCGTCATCAGCGGTGGACCCGGTAGCGGCATCTATACCTCAACCAACGGGGGGGATACCTGGGCCGAAATCACCGAGGGACTGCCTGATCTGATGGGGAAAATCGGGGTGGCGGTTTCGCCTGCCCAGCCGGATCGGATCTGGGCGCTGATCGAAGCGGAAGAAGGCGGGCTGTTTCGCTCCGACGATGCCGGGAAATCCTGGAAACGGGTCAATAAGGCCCGGGTCCTTCGGGCACGGGCCTGGTATTACACTCACATCACCGCCGACCCAGTCGATCCCCATACCGTCTACGTGATGAATGCACCCCTGCTCCGGTCTATCGACGGTGGAGCCACCTTTAAGCCGGTACCCACCCCTCACGGAGACAATCATGCGATCTGGATCAATCCGGACAACAACCAGATCATGATCAACGCCAATGATGGCGGGGCCAACGTCTCCACTAACGGCGGGGCCACGTGGTCTACCCAGGCCAACCAACCCACAGCGCAATTCTACCGGGTCATCACGGACCGGCAATTTCCCTATCGGGTATACGGGGGGCAGCAGGACAATTCCTCGGTCAGTATTGCCAGCCGAAGCAACGGTAGCGGTATTGGCCGGGCCGATTGGTACCCGGTGGGGGGATGCGAAAGCGCATTCCCGGCCTTTGATCCGGACAACCCTGTGCTGGTTTATGCCGGTTGCTACCAGGGCCAAATCTCGGAGTACAACCATGCCACGCGGCAATCCCGCGCCATCATGGCCTATCCGTACCTGGGCCTGAGCCTGGATGCCAAAGATGTGAAGTACCGCTTTAACTGGAATGCGCCCATTCTGGCCTCGAAACACGATCCCTCCATCATCTACCATGCAGGCAATGTGCTGTTCAAGACCACGGATCGGGGGCATGCCTGGCAGCCCATCAGCCCGGATCTCACCCGAAACGAAATCGAAAAACAGGGACCTGGTGGACGGCCCATCACGAATGAAGCAGCTGGTGCAGAGGTATACAATACCATCCTCTACGTGGCCGAATCGCCCCATGCAGCCGGTACCCTGTGGGTTGGCACAGACGACGGGTTGGTACATCTTACACAGGATGAAGGGGAGACCTGGATTAACATCACACCACCCGGCATCGGAGAGGTAATGATCAACGCGATTGATGCCTCGGCCCATGATCCGGCAACCGCCTACCTGGCCGTGACGGGTTACAAATCCGGCGACTTCGCCCCCCACATATTCAAAACGACCGACTTTGGAGAAACCTGGACCAAATTGATCAACGGGCTCCCCGATGAGGCCTATGTGCGTGTGGTGCGAGAAGATCCCGTGCGGCAAGGCTTGCTGTACGCTGGAACCGAAGCCGGGCTGTTTATCTCATTTAACGGTGGGGCCGTGTGGCAACCCTTCCAGAACGACCTGCCCCTGGTACCCATTACCGACCTGATCGTCCATGAAGACGACCTTGTTGCAGCTACACATGGCCGTTCGTTCTGGATTTTGGACGATCTTGCCGCGGTTCGTCAACTTACAGATGCCATCGCCCAAGCCCCTGCACACCTCTTTGCCCCAGGCGTGACGTACTGGATGAATGGAGGAGGACGCGGCGGTGCCCATCAAGGGAAAAATCCGCCCAATGGGGTTACCCTGTATTACACCCTGGCCGAACCTGACTCGGCGACAGTTGTGCAACTCGACATGCTGGATGCTACGGGTACCCTTATACGGAGCGTACGCAGTGATGCCAAAGTCACACCACCCCGGCCCGGTGGTCCGCCGCCTGCACCTAAGGTCACCGTAGAGCAGGGCATGAACCGCTTTGTGTGGGATATGCATCATACGCCAATCACAGCCGTACCTGAACTGTTTACGTATGGCAGTCTGGCTGGCCGCCATGTTATGCCGGGGACCTACCAGGCCCGATTGATCGTGGGTGCGGATACCGTGGCGCAGGCGTTTGAAATACGGCTTGATCCTCGCCTGGAACGCACGCCCGAAGACCTCCTGGAACAGGCCGATCTCCTGGCCCAGGTTCAAGGCCGAGCCGAGGAGATTCACAAAGCCGTCAATACGATGCGCAGTGTGGGCCAACAGGTGAAAGCCCTGTTGAAAAAAGCCGATGGACACGAAGGGGCTGATACCCTGGCTACCGTCGGAAAGGCCCTCCTCAAAGACATGGACACCTGGGAATCCGAGTTGGTACAGGTCCGGCAGGAGACGTTTCAGGATGTCATCAACTTCCCCAACAAGCTGAATGCCCAGTACATCTATATGCTCAGTGCTGCGGCTGGGGCGGCCTCGCCGGTAACTGCCGGGACCCGTGCCCGTCTCGCCGACCTGGATGCCCAATGGGCCGTCCACAAGGCCGAGATGGAACGTATGTTACAGGAAGTCGTACCGGCTTTCGACGCATTGTACCAGGCCCAGCGCATTCCTGCCATCACGATTCCTGAGAACGAATAAGCAACCTTTGGAACCCCTGACTGAGACCACTTGGCATCCCGCATCATGGCACCGCCGGGAGGCCCTTCAACAACCCATTTATGCCGATCAGCAGGCCCTGCATGATGCGGTAACCCGGCTCGCCAAACTCCCGCCGCTGGTAACCAGTTGGGAAATCGAACAACTCAAACACGATTTGGCCGAGGTGGCAAAAGGCAATCGGTTTATGCTTCAAGGAGGGGATTGCTCGGAAAGCTTCGACGATTGCGAACCCCACATCATTGCCAGCAAGCTGAAAATCTTGCTGCAAATGAGCCTGGTGCTATTGTACGGTTCCCAAAAACGCATCGTTCGGGTCGGGCGCTTTGCCGGGCAATACGCCAAACCACGCTCGGCCAATCTGGAGACCCGAGGTGCGCTTACCCTGCCCGCGTACCGGGGGGATCTGATCAACCGTAACGGTTTTACCGAAGGGGACCGTGAACCCAACCCGGAATTGCTCCTGCGTGGATATGAGCGGGCTGCCCTCACGCTCAATTTCATCCGGGCACTCGTTGACGGTGGATTTGCCGACTTACACCACCCGGATCAATGGGATCTCGACTTTGTCGTACATGCCCCACAGAGTGATGAGTACCATAAGATACTGGATGCCATCAAGACGGCCATCCAGTTTATGGAGGCGGTTACTGGTGCTACGGTAGATACCCTCAACCGCGTCGATTTTTATACCAGTCACGAAGGGCTTCATCTGAACTATGAAGAAGCCCAGACGCGGCAAGTTCCACGCCGGACCGGTTGGTATAACCTCAGTACCCATTTCCCCTGGATCGGGGAACGCACCCGGAATCTGGACGGTGCCCATATTGAATATTTCAAGGGCATTGCCAATCCCATTGGCGTTAAAATCGGCCCGACCATCACACCTGATGAACTCCTCCGTCTCATCGGAGTCCTGAATCCCCATGACGAACCCGGCCGGCTTACGCTGATCCACCGGATGGGGGTTGCTCATATTGAAGATCGGTTGGAGCCCCTGATCGCCGCTGTTGAGCGCAGCGGCCGGACCGTCCTGTGGTCCTGTGATCCCATGCATGGCAATACCGAACGCACCCCATTGGGGTATAAAACACGCCGTTTCGAAAACATTCTTGAAGAACTTGAACAGGCCTTCGCTGTGCATCAGCGTATGGGTACTTGGCTGGGTGGGGTACACATCGAGTTGACGGGCGAAAACGTCACGGAATGTGTGGGTGGGGCACGTGGCCTGAGCGAAGCCGATCTGGGTCGGGATTACCGGAGCCAGGTTGATCCCCGGCTGAACTATGAACAAGCCCTCGAACTGGCCCTGCTGATCGCCAATAAAATCTCTGGATAGGAAGCACGGAGATAAGAAAGAATGGTCTAGCTTTAAGATGAGGTTGCCCTGGGTCAAACGCCAGGGTTGCAGGGTTGGGGTTTGGGTGCTACTTTGGAGAGGTTCTGCCTCCTCATTTAACCGCCTGGCCATGCACCCCGTCTTTCACACCTTTTTGTGTAGCACCATTGTTGTGCTGTGCTTGTTTTCCTCCACGCAGGCCACTTCGCTTTCGGATACTGTGCAGGTTCAGACCGGCCTGCTCGCGGGCAACACCCTGGCCGGTAGCGGTGTTAAAACCTACCTCGGCATTCCCTTCGCGGCACCGCCGACGGGTAACTTACGCTGGCGTCCCCCTCAACCTGCGGCTTCTTGGGATGGGGTTCGCGCAGCCCACGACTTCGCCGATAGCTGTGTGCAGGAACTAACCCGGTCGCGTCCACCGTGGACAGAGCCGTTTATGGTGCAGGGTGATGCCAGTGAAGATTGCCTCTACCTGAACATATGGACCGCCGCGCCCGATACGGAGGCAAAGCATCCGGTGCTGGTGTACATCCACGGCGGCGGATTTAACGAAGGGTCAGGATCGGTGGCAACCTACGACGGTGAACGCCTCGCGCAGAAAGGGCTGATTATCGTCACCATCAATTATCGACTGAATGTTTTCGGGTTTTTGGCCCACCCGGAACTGACGGCAGCGTCCGAGCACAACGCCTCCGGCAACTACGGGTTGCTCGATCAGGTGGCCGCCCTGCAATGGGTGCAAGACAACATCGCCGCATTTGGCGGAGATCCTGGTCGGGTGACGGTTGCCGGACAATCCGCCGGGGCCATGTCCGTGCAATTATTGACTGTTTCACCACTGGCCAAAGGGTTGTTTCATCGGGCGATCATCCAGAGTGGTCCGGGTGGTCTTGCTGCATTTGGGGTGATTTCTACGAAAGGACTGGGCGCAGCACGGGAAGTGGCCGAACAGGCCGGTGTGGCCTTTGCCGAACAACGCGGACTGGCATCCCTGGAAGCCATGCGGGCGGCCTCGGTGGAAACCTTGACCGTAAATATGGGTGGGGGTATGCCCTTTCGACCCATTGTCGATGGTTGGTTTCTAACAAAGGGGGTGGATGCCGCCTATGCCGCCGGACGGCAGCACGATGTGCCCTTGCTCAACGGTATGAATGCTGACGAAGGCAGTTTCTTTCCGGGGTATGGCAAACCCACACCCGAGGCCTTCCGGAAGCAGGTTGGCGAGCGGTATGGGGATCACGCCGAGGCTTTTCTCAAGCTGTATCCAGCCGATACGGCTGAAGAAACAGGTCGGTCTCAGAAAACGAGTATGCAGGACATTGCCCTGGTGGCTCTTAAGCGCATTATGGCCGAGTGGACGGCAGGTGCAACCGCACCGGCATACATGTATTACTTTGACCGGGCCATCCCCTGGCCACAACGCCCCGAGTTTGGCGCGTTCCACACCGGCGAGGTGCCGTACCTGTTCAACACCTTCCACAAACTGGACCGCCCCTGGGAGCCCGCCGACTATGCCCTGGCCGAAACGGTGAACGCCTACTGGATCAACTTTGCCGCTACCGGAAACCCCAATGGCGAAGGTTTGCCGGAATGGCCCGCATATCAACCCGACGATCCGCAGTTTATCCGATTAGGGATACCCGTTGAAGCCCAGTCCCGCCCAGATCCGGCCCGTACAGCCTTTTTTGAAACCTACCTGGGTCAGCAGCCGTAGCCGCCTGACCTTTATCGACTTTAACCCCAACGCTCAATGATGTCCTTACGTACGCTGGGCTTTTGGATGGGCCTGCTCTTCCTTCTCCCCAGTATGGCTTGCACCAGCACACCAGAATCCGTCAATCGGCCCGTCGTGGCCGATAGCCTGGCCTACAAAATCGGTCAGATGCTGATGGTGGGCTTCCGAGGCATGACCCTGGAGGACGACAACCCCATCATCGCCGATATCACCCAGCGTCATCTCGGCGGGGTGATCGTTTTCGACTATGACGTGCCGACTAAAAAGGCCGTTCGCAATATCAAATCTCCGGCCCAGTTGAAAAATCTGATCGCACAGTTGCAAGCCCAGGCCGGGACTCCGCTGCTGGTGGCCATCGATCAGGAAGGGGGGCGGGTCAACCGGCTCAAGGAGAAGTATGGGTTTTCAGCCTCAGTCTCGGCGCAGGCTTTGGGCACAAAAAACGATCTGACGGCCACCCGTGCGGCGGCCCAGACCACGGCCCAGACCCTTGCCGACCTCGGCATCAACCTGAACTTTGCTCCGGTTGTGGATGTGAATACCAATCCCCAGAACCCGGTGATCGGGAAAATCGAACGATCCTTTTCGGAGAATCCAGAGGTGGTGTATCAACATGCCGCTGAGGTAACGGCAGCGCATCGCGAAGCCGGAGTTTGGACCGCCCTCAAGCATTTTCCGGGGCACGGCAGTTCGATGGACGACTCCCACCTGGGCCTGACCGATGTAACGCAGACCTGGGCTCCCCTGGAACTGATTCCTTACGCCAAGCTCATTGAGGCCGGACAGGTGGATATGATCATGACGGCGCACATCGTTAATCGGAACCTGGAGCCCTCGGGCTTGCCTGCAACCTTATCCGCAGCGATTATGCAAGGGGTGCTACGGGACAGCCTCGGCTTCGAGGGGGTCATCGTCTCAGACGACATGCAGATGGGCGCCATCACGGAACACTTTGGTCTCGAACCTGCCATTCGTCAGGCCCTTGAGGCCGGTGTAGACCTCCTGACCTTCGCCAACAACTCCGTCTTCGAGCCGGACATTGCAGAACGGGCCATCGCCATCATCAAAAAACTCGTCGCCGACGGCGTCATCACAGAGGACCGGATCGATGCCTCCTATCGTCGTCTTGCCAAACTCAAAGCACAGCTTCATTAAGCGAATGGGTCTGCCGAAAAGTGATGTGTATTGCGTAAGGTAAATTGCCCTCATGTGGGAGGCTACCCCTACGCAATATTATTCTAGCACAGCATTGAAGTCCAGCACAACAAGAATCACCTATGGCCTTACGTCTCGTTGAAATCTACATGCCGGAAGGATTGGAGGGGCTGGTCGATGATCTGAATGACACGTATACCTTGTTGTCTCAGGTCTCGTTTGATTTGCAGGATGGACGGAAATTGATGCGGGTGTTGATTGAAACCTCTGAAACGGAGTCGTTTCTGGATGAACTGGATCGGCGCATTGGGTCCGAGATTGATTTTCGGGCCGTGTTGATGCCGGTGGAGGCTACCTTGCCCCGGCCCCAACCAGACGAAACCGAGGCCCCCAAAGAAAAAAAGCCGCAAGCCGTTGCACGAATTAGCCGGGAGGAACTCTATCAGGATGTGGACGGGGCCATCCGAAGTTCCAATGTGTTTTATGCCATGGTGGTGCTTTCCACCATCGTCGCGGCGATTGGGTTGCTGAAAAACAATGTGGCCGTGGTCATCGGGGCGATGGTCATTGCGCCACTGCTGGGGCCGAACATGGCCCTGGCCTTGGGCACGGCCCTTGGTGATCCGAAGTTGCTGCGCCGGGCCGCGAAGGTCAATATTGCAGGCGTAAGCATCGCGTTGATTATGGCCATCGTCATTGGATGGGTGTTCAATGTTGATCCCACAGGACCGGAAGTGGCTTCCCGTACAACGGTGGCCATGTCCGATGTGATATTGGCCCTAGCTGCCGGAGTGGCGGGCACCCTGTCGATTACGCTGGGGGTGGCCTCCACGCTGGTGGGGGTCATGGTGGCCGTTGCCCTCCTGCCGCCGTTGGTTACCGTGGGCATGATGATCGGCATTGGAGCATGGGACCTGGCCTACCGGGCATTTTTGTTGCTGGTGACGAATATCGTCTCGGTCAATTTAGCGGCTGTGAGTACGTTTCTCATCCAGGGGGTGCGGCCCAACTCCTATTTCGAAATCGAACGGGCCAAAAAGGCTACACGCATTGTTATCATCTTGTGTTTGCTGGCCTTGGGGTTGCTTGCGGTGGCTATCCTGTTAGCCAATGGTACCATTGGATAGCCCGATTCCGGTACTTTCGGACCAGTACAATCGGTGCCTTCGACGCATTGTCTACCGTTGGCTTACCAACGTATATTATCAACGGAAGCAACACCGGCTCTGTACCAGAAGTGAGGCGCTGCGTACCAGCCGTTAGATGAAAGAACCCTTGATCCCACCAAGGTTGAGAAGCCGAATCGCGATTTAGTGATTCGGCTTCTTCAGTTGTATCCAACTTCGGGATAAATGATGAATAACGTGCAGGTGTGCGGGGGGCATGGATCGTCTATGCGCCAAAAGCGTGTGACCTACCCGTTGTTGTGTCCCAAACGCCATCCCTCATGGCCCCATCGTCTTCCCCGGCCAAGCGCTTTACCCTGAATCGGGCGACCACCAAATGGTTTGTGGCTATTATCGTGCTGTCCATTATGGGTATGGCACTGTGGACGGCCTATACCATCCGCGACCTCTCTTCGGATCCGGAGACGCAGGAAGTGTTGGAGAAATGGAAAAAACAGGTCGAATAATCCGGGGTTTATGCTAACTGCACTGCTTTACCTGGCCGGTGGGCTGGTTCTGTTGACCATTGCTGCGGACGTATTGGTCCGGGGCGCAACCAACCTCGCACTCCATTTTGGGATTTCCCCCCTAGTGGTGGGCTTGACGGTGGTGGCTTTTGGCACCAGCGCGCCGGAATTGGTGGCGAGTGTGGTCGCTTCTCTGGAAGGCAGCACAGACATGGCCCTGGGGAATGTCGTCGGCTCCAACATCAGCAACATCGCGCTGGTGCTGGGTCTGGCCGCCGTTATTCGTCCGATACAGGTAGAACGCCAAATCACCCGGCGCGATGCGCCGCTTGCCCTTGGGGTATCGATACTCCTCGTACTGTTTTTGCTGGACGGTGTGCTGGAGCGCTGGGAAGGCATGATTCTATTTGCCGGGATTATTGGCTATGTGATCTGGAGCGTGCAGTCGACCCACAAAGGGGTGGATTTGGAGATGCGTGAGGAGGTTGATGTAGAACAGGGTGAACAACCCATCTGGAAAGGCGTCGTGTATGTGTTGGTGGGGTTGGTGGGGTTGGCCGTTGGGGCCGATTGGTTCGTCGAAGGGGCAAAACATATTGCCCATTTGCTCGGCGTGAGTGAGGCTGTGATCGGCCTGACCGTTATGGCCATCGGCACCAGCCTCCCGGAAATCGCGACCGTAGTGGCCGCATCGCTCCGGGGCATGTCTGACCTGATCACCGGCAATGCCATAGGGTCCAACATCTTCAACATCCTGAGCGTATTGGGGGCCGCTTCATTGGTGGTTCCCCTCTCGATGGGGAACATCACGTACTTTGACCTCGGCGTATTTGTCGGCTCAGCCCTGTTTGTCTGGCTGATGATGTTTACCCGGCAGGAACTCTCCCGCTGGGAGGGTATGCTGTTGATTCTGGGTTATGTCATCTACGTCCTGTATCTGTTTTAAGCTGTGCCTGATCTGATCTCCGCTATCGAAGCTGACCTGGCCACACGCGCCGATCCAGCCCATGCCGCCAAAGCCAAACGGTTTAACATCCACGTGAAGATCCTCTATGGGGTGCGTACACCAATCGTGCGTGCCTTCAGCAAGGACTACTTTCGGGCATTACCGGATCGGTCATGGGATGTGGTTTTGCCACTGTGTGAGGCCCTTCTGGAAACCGGCATCTACGAATGCCGCACGATTGCCTGGGACTGGAGCTTTCGGTGCAAACGGCAACACCAACCTGTTCACTTCGAGGTTTTCGCCGATTGGCTCGATACCCATGTGGAAGCCTGGAGCGATTGCGACGACCTGTGTACCCATACCATCGGGCACCTCCTCTGGACCTACCCGATGCTCCTGGAACGGCTCGATGCCTGGACCATCCACCCCAACCGCTGGTTGCGCCGGGGCAGTGCCGTCTCACTCATCTACCGGTTTCGTAAAGGCGGATCACCGGACCCGGTCTTTCACATCGCCGACCAACTGGTACACGACCAGGACGACCTCGTACAGAAGGGGGCAGGCTGGGCACTCAAAGTGGCCGGCCAACTGTACCCAGATGCCCTGTTTACCTACCTGGAACCCCGCCGCCTGACGATGCCGCGCACCACGCTCCGGTATGCCATTGAAAAACTCCCCCGCGAGACCCGCCAACTCCTTTTGGCAAGGGATTAAGCGCCTGCGGTTGACATATCTGTTTGAACATCAGATATTTAATGCGAATCAGGTATTGTAAACCGAGTAGGTCCCCCTTTCAACCTCGGCATCTTTTTGAAACGAATCCGTGTGACAAAGGGGGGGGCTAAAGGGGGAATGGATAATCTTGAAGCCGATCTTCAACCCAGGATTCGTGGTACTAATGAAATCAGCATGCATGCCCCGTGTATGTATGCACTCAACCAGAGGTATTATGGAGCCCACACCATTAGATCGTACGGCAGGGCTTAGCCCGAACCGCGAAAAATTCTGGGGGATGGTAGGTGCGCTCACCGGTTCTGGTTTCGGCATTGGGGCCGCCCTGATTGCCTACTTCATCGACGGTATGCCGATGCGTGAGTCCGGTATGTACCCGTCCATCTTCAAACGCCCCGACCTGTTGGCGCTCGATGTCTTCTTGTTGATCGGGTTGTGCGTAGGAGCCGCCTTCGGGATAGCTGGTCTGCTGTATGCCCGAAACGGGAAGTACCCACGTACCGATGCCTATGGCGCGATGCTCATGGCCGTAATTCTGCTGCTGCTCTGCGGCGTGATTCTGTTTATCCGGCTCTCGGCTTTGCTTGGGACTGTGTGAATCAGGCGGCCTGAGAACGAACGGGCAGCGGCAAGGCGACCACGGCCGGTTCGGCAGCGCTTTTGGGGGACAGGTGTTTGAGGAGCCAGTTCCGAAAGACGTCGGCTTCCTCGGTTTTGCCCGTCCATCGTGCGCGGTTGAACATCATCATGGCCATCATCAGGGCATGGTGTTGCCCGGCCCGGTCGCCGGCTTTTTCGTAGGTTCGGTACAACTGGTCGATGTAGGCCACGCTCCGGCGGGCCGCCGGTTTGTTTTTGAAGGCGAGACGGCCCACAAAGGCTTTCGAGTATACGTTCATCGCATGGGCTGTGGACGTGTACAGGTCGAAGTACCCATGCAACAGACCGGCCCGTTGCAACACCGTTGCCACGTAGCTGGGCCGGGCATCGGTGAGGGCGGCCAGCTCTTCAAGGTCGTGAATACCGGCTTCAAACAGCACCCGAATTTGATCTTTCTTCGAGGCCGGCCGGGCACTAGACAAGGGTTGAGCAGTAGCCGCAGGGGCCGGGGTTGAGGCCCGGCGCTCGGTGTGCTCAGAAACATTCCGCGTCATGGTTGGTCGAGGTTTAGGGAAGCGGTTTTATTTATCTAATACATATTACGCACATATGCTAGATATGTTTCGTTTTTGATCTTTCTGATTCATTGTTAAATCATGTAAATAAAGTGGGTTATTTGCTGTCTCTCTTGATATGTTTTGGCAGTTTTGTGTGTCGTCCGGCTGAGCAGGCAGAAGTGCCGGTGCCGGTTGCTCCGGCGGCAGACACAACGCTAACCATCACTTACCTCGCCAACGAAGGCTTGCTCTTGTGTAGCGCCGATGCAGGGGTACTGATCGACGTGTTGTTTCGGGCCGGGATTGATCCCTATGCGAAGGTGCCGCCCGATGCTTTGGAAGCCGCAGAAATGGCACAGCCGCCCTATGACGTCGATGCCGTGCTGGTGTCCCATCCCCACCGGGATCACTTCGATCCGGCCTCCGTCGCGCGGCATCTGGAAAACAATCCCAGCGCCCGCTTGATCTCGTCACAACAGGTGGTCGATGCGGTGCAGGGTGTTGATGCGGAGATGGGGGGGCAGATGGTTGCCGTTACGCCGGATTGGGGGCAACGGGACACGGTGCAAGCGGGTGGGGCGCGTATTGATGTCTTGCGCATCCGGCATGGCAGCCGGCGCAACTACGGCATTCACAACCTGGGGCACATCATCGAACTGGGTGGCAAAAAAGTGCTCCACATTGGTGATGCCGAAATGGACCCTGCACACTTCGCGCCCTTCAACCTCCCCGATGCCGGGGTTGACGTGGCCCTTATTCCGTTCTGGTTTTTGACAGATGCTACCGGTCGGTCCATCGTCAATCAACACATTCGCCCCAACCATATCATAGCCGTGCACCTGCCCCCCTCGGAAGCTGCGCGTTGGGGGCCGGTCATCCGCTCTCATTATCCGGCTGCTCAAATCGCCCGGCAGTCAGGACAGCAATGGTATTATTGAGTCATTCTGGTTTATTCCTCGTTGTGCTTGCCAGTCTAGTACGCATGATGTAGGTTCAAGTCAGAAAGAGTTGGATTTGAAATACGCCTACCCCTGATGCTACTCGACAACAAGACCCTGAATAAACACCAACTGGCTTCCGTATACGCCTTTCTCGAAAAGTATACGGGAAGTGGAAAGATTGATATTGTGTCCGGGTATTTTTCAATTGCAGGATTGGCACGCTTGGCCGGTGATCTGGGGCGAGTTGTTAGGTTCAGGATGGTTCTGGGTGACATCGTTGAAGATAAACGGCAAAGCCTCAGAACGGTCAACTTGCTTACCAATATCTCGGACGATCTTGCTGTAGATAAAGCCCTCCAGCTTCGGGCAGATGCCCAATGGGCAATTACTTTTCTAAAGCGCAATGATGTTGCTGTAAAAACTGTAGAGCCAAATTTTTGTCATGCGAAAGTTTATATATACAAAGAAGAGGATGAACGAAATAACTTCTTTGTGCTCGGGAGTTCGAACCTGACCTATGCTGGTCTTGGGCTCAAGTCCTCCAGTAATATAGAACTCAACATTGCCCGCCATGAAAATGAGAATGAATACCTGGAACTTGTGGATTGGTACCGTTCACTCTGGGATAAGATGGCACGGGACTATACGATTGTCGATGGTGAACGGGTACCCTATAAGGAATTTCTGATTCGGACCATTCAGCATTACCATCGGCGCTTTTCGCCGCTTGAGTTGTATTACAAGACACTGTACGAACTGTTCAAGGAAGACATTCCTGACTTAGAAGCAGACGCGGCACTGAACCAGCAGATCGGCCACCTTCGGGACACCGAGGTTTTTCGGGTGCTTTATCCATTTCAGAAGAAGGGAGTACTTAGCCTCATCCGCATGATGCAGCGGTACAACGGGGCCATTCTCGCCGATGCCGTAGGTCTGGGTAAAACCTGGCAGGCCTTAGCGGTAATGAAATACTTCCGGCTCCAGGGGTATGAGGTGTTGCTTCTGTGTCCCAAGAAACTCGAACAGAATTGGCGTAAGTACCTGCGAGGCCACCGCTCACGGTTTGAAGTCGATCGGTTTGACTATGTAATTCGGTACCATACCGACATGCAGGACCGACGGCTGGAAAACAAGGCCGACGGACTAAAAATCAAGTCTTTCTTCCAACGTAACCCTAAGCTGCTCCTGGTTATTGACGAGAGTCACAATTTCAGAAACGATAAGTCAAACCGATACCAATTCCTGGTTGAAACCCTTTTGCAGAAAAATCAGGACGTAAAAGTATTACTGCTCTCTGCCACGCCGATCAACAACTATTTGACCGATGTACGCAACCAGTTCAAGCTGTTGTGTAAGGGGGAAGACGGCGGGTTCGAAGACACTGACTTGAATATTGGGAGTCTGGAAGCCGTATTTCGGCAAGGGCAAGAGGAATTCAACAAATGGCGAGCGTTGCCCAATCGTACCATTGCTGGGTTCATCGATAAATTACCGCAGCGTTTCTTTGACCTCACAGACGCTCTGATTGTGGCACGGACGCGGAAACTTATCGCTAATCAGATTGGGCAACTACGCTTTCCAAAAAAGTTACCACCCCAAAATGAATACGTTGGCATTACCAATCTGGGCAAACTCCACTCCTTTGGTTCTATTCTAGATGCACTCCGCATCTACCTTACGGCCTATCGTCCCAGTGAGTTTATGGATGCCTCAAAGCCAACGAGTGTGCTGGAAGACAACATGCAGCGCGAGAAATTTCTCGTCCGCATGATGTACATTCTCCTGGTCAAGCGGCTGGAATCCTCCTGGCACGCCTTCGATAAAACCGTAGAGCATATCTACAACCATCATATCAACGCGCTTCAAAAAGTAAACGCATATTTGCAAACCCGGGAAGAGCAACTACTGTCCCTGGATGTCGAAGTCGATGAGGAAGATCTTGAAGATGCTGCACAGTTGGTAGAGACCCAACTTCTTGGAGACGATGACCCAGGAAATGACGCTTCCAATCCACTCGAAGCGACCCTCGGCAAAAAACGCCCGATTAAGATTTCCAGCATCGTTAAACTGGCTGAATTTAAAGACTACCTTGAACAGGACATCACCCAGCTCGCATTTCTCCGCAACAACCTTGCAGCGTTCAAACACAAGTTTGAAGCTGAGTTGGAGCAGACTGCCCCACGGATTACTTCTTGCGACAAGAAGCTGGAAAAGCTGATCTCGATCATTCGGCAGAAACAAGAAGGACCAAATCGCAAGGTGGTGATATTTACCACCTACAAAGACACGGCGGAATACCTCTACGAACAACTTAACGCCCGAGGCTTTAGTAACCTCGGCCTGATTACGGGTACGACCTGCCGAACCACCGCCAATATCCTACACCGAAATGCTGATTTCGAACCCATTCTCGAAGCTTTTGCCCCCTACACTAAACTCTTCAGGGAGCGCGACTGGTCATTTGAATATGAACAGGCCGGTCGGTTACCCATTGATGAATATGATGCCTGGGTCCAGTTCATCGGTGCCAGAGATGCAGAGGTCAAGCGACAGCTCAATAACCCCGTCGATATTCTGGTTGCCACGGATTGCATCAGCGAGGGCCAAAACCTGCAAGACTGCGATTGCGTCATCAACTATGACATTCATTGGAACCCCGTCCGGCTGATCCAACGCTTGGGCCGGGTGGACCGGCTCGGTTCACCCAATAAAGAGATCCGCGGCATCAACTTCTGGCCGGGGGAAAACTATGATGAATACCTACACTTGAAAGACCGCGTCGAAGACCGCATGGCACTCCTCACGCTTGTCGGGGGGGAATACGATGCCGAACTGACCCCCGAACTCCGCCAAAAGGTCAAAGACAATCCCCTGGTCAGTCGGCAGACCGAGAAGATGCTGGCACAGCTGCAAACCACATGGGAAGACATCGATAGCGGTGCAGAAAGCCTGGGGCTGGATAAACTCTCGCTCGAAGAATACCGGCAAGACCTGTTTGAATTTTTTCAACACAAACGCGACGAACTTGAAAGTATCCCGGACGGCGTATTCTCTGGCTTTAGGATCAAGCATGATTTGTTTTCCTCAGACCTGCCTCCAGGTTTGATCGCGCTGGTGCGCTACAAGCACACCCCATCGGACGAGAAGCCCGAACACTACCTCCTGTATGCCACGCCGGATGGCGCTAGCGGCATTGAGCATGAGCAAGCCATCTTGTCTATCTTGAAGAAGCACAAGACCACCACGCGCCATGTGCCTCGCACGATAGATGAAAGCGAAGCCGATGTACTGCAGGCACTAGCCGACCAGATCTCCGGCTGGATGGATCGTAAAGCTGGGCGGCAGGCGGTGAGCCAGGTGCAGGACCTCTTTAAACTCGGAGGTCAACTCCCACCCAAGACCCGGGAAAGCCGACTTTTGGAAGAGAAATTCAAGAATGATAACTTTGATTTGGTTACGTGGTTTGTCCTAACCTGATCCCATGCACGACGTTCTCCAGGCCTTTATCGATCAGTCGCCGTACGAAGCCGGCCACGCCCTGTTTGCACACCTCAACGTGCCCCTCAACGCCAGCACGGCACAGCCGATGAGTCTTGCTGATGTACTGGGGCCGTTTCCAGCCACGCACCGGGCCATATTTGACGTGGTTTCGGATACGTATTTCCTGGGCCAAGTGAGCGATCAGAGCTACGGGCTGTTTCGCGAACAACAGGTTGCACTGGAGGAGGCCCTTCAGCAAGCTGAGCGTGGCTATGAGGGGATTCTGGTTTTTGCCGTAACCCTAAATAACGCATTGCCCGCGTCTGATTTCCCAACCGGCAAACCTACACGGGGGCAACTCTCGGCGTTGGTCCGGGCGCTTAACCGGACCAGCAAGCGCATGCCAGTCGTACTGCTGGCCCGGTATAGCCATGCAGATCGGCCCTTGCTCACGTTTGCCACGACCGAGCGGGTCAAATACAAGCAGGCGTGGCGGGAAGGGGAAAAACTGGGCAAGATCTCGCTCCTCAAGGACATCGACCTCGAAACACCGCACGCCGGCCACCTGCGGATTCTCGAAGATCTGCGGCTCAAACCCGATGTCAACTCCTTTGAAAAGCTCTACAAGCAGTGGCATGAAGTCCTAGATGTTGAGGTGCTGAACAAGAAGTTTTACAAAGAACTTTCTTACTGGTATTTCTGGACCAAACGCGAAACCATTTTTCCCGAAGCTGCCCGTGTGAATTCGGATGATCCTAACGCCATCAGCGTCATTCGGCTCATCACACGGATGATCTTTGTCTGGTTCTTGAAAGAGAAAGGGCTGATCGGCGAGGCCTTATTTGATGAGGCTCAACTGGCAAAACTGCTGAAGTATGAAGACGACAATGACAGTACGTTCTTCAAAGCCGTTTTGCAAAACCTCTTCTTTGCGACGCTAAATCAGGAAATGAACACGCCCGATCAGCCCGGCAAACGCAAGTTCAGAGGGGAGAAGCGTCAACACTACAACATCACTAACCTGTATCGCTATCGCCACTATTTCAATGATCCTGAGGCGGCACTTGACCATTTTGTGCAAATTCCTTTCTTGAACGGCGGCCTGTTTGAATGTCTCGATAAACGGGACGATTCAGGGAAGGTCGTGCGTATTGACGGTTTTTCAGACCGAGAGGACAATCCCATTAAGGTGCCGGATGCATTGTTCTTCTCGGATTGGCGGGACATCGACCTCAATGATGAACTCCATACCAAAAACAAGAAGTACAAGACGCGTGGACTGATCCGCACCTTCAACAGCTACAAGTTCACAGTAGATGAAAACACCCCTCTCGAACAGGAAATTGCTCTGGACCCCGAACTTCTGGGCAAGGTGTTCGAGAACCTACTGGCCGCCTACAACCCGGAAACGGAAACCACCGCCCGCAAACTAACCGGCTCCTTCTACACGCCGCGCCACATTGTAGATTACATGGTGGACGAATCTCTGAAGGCGTACCTGGAAACGACACTGATTCAGCACCGTGAAAAGGAGACACAGTCGAAAACGCCTCCGGTAATCCTGTACGGTGTGAAAAAGCCGGATTCAGCTGAAGAAGCTGTGCAGGAGGAGTTCCTGGCTGCTGAGAAAGAATCGATTCGGTCACACCTCGAACACCTCTTCTCCTACATTGACGAATCCCATCGCTTTGATGAGACCGACGCAGTCCTGCTGATCGAGGCTATAGACAACCTGAAGATCATTGATCCAGCCTGTGGTTCCGGGGCGTTTCCCATCGGGGTGTTGCAACGGCTGGTGTTTATCCTCGGCAAACTGGATCCCGGCAACGAAGGGTGGAAAAACCGACAAATTGCTAGGGCCGAGGCCATTGAGGACGCAACCATTCAACAACGGACGCTGGCCGACATCGAAGATGCCTTCGAACGCAATGCCCTGGATTATGGGCGTAAGCTCTATTTGATCGAGAATTGTATTTACGGGGTGGACATCCAGCCGATTGCCGTACAAATTGCCAAGCTCCGCTGTTTCATTTCGCTTATCGTCAACGAACAGATTGATGACAGTCGCCCCAACCGGGGCATCCGGCCCCTGCCCAACCTCGAAACCAAATTCGTAGCAGCCGATGCCCTGATGAGCATCGAAAAACAGCTTGCACTGCGGGATCCCAAAATCGATGAGCTGGAGAATCAGTTAGAAGGTGTACGCCACCGACACTTTAATGCACGCACGCCGAGAACCAAGAAAAAGTACCGGAAAGAGGATGCCAAACTTCGCGCCGAAATCAGCACGCTTCTGAAAGCCGGAGGGTTTTCCAAAGACACCGCCGATCAACTGGCTGGATGGAACCCTTACGACCAGAATACCTCCGCCAAATTCTTCAGCAGAGAATGGATGTTTGGCATCCGGGATGGATTCGATGTGGTGATCGGTAACCCCCCATACATCCGACAGGAGAAGATCAAGCACCTCAAGCCGGGCCTGAGAAAACGCTACACCTGCTATAAAGGCACCGCCGACCTGTATGTATACTTCTTCGAGGCTGGCATCAAGATGCTCAACGCAAGGGGTATCCTGACGTATATCTCTTCCAACAAGTTTTTTCGCACGGCTTACGGTGATTTGCTAAGAGACTATCTGGCAAAAAAGACTACAGTGCGACACATCATCGACTTCGGGGATGCCGATGTGTTCACCGCCATCGCTTATCCCTGTATTCTGGTCCTGAAAAAAGAAAGCCCACCGAAAGCCCATGACGCCCAAGCTCTGGACTGGCAAAAGGGCGATTACGCGTTGGATGACTTTGTGGCGGTGTTCCATAAAGACCAGTTTCCGCTCCGGCAACATAGGGCGCTAAACAAAGGTGGATGGCGGCTGCTCACATCCAAGGAAATATGGTTATTAGATATGCTACGCAAAGTCGGTAGTACTTTGGACGAAGTTACCAGTGGAAAGTACTATTACGGAATAAAAACAGGATACAATAAGGCATTCGTTGTAAATCGAGAAACGAGAGACCGACTCATTGCGGAGGATGCATCGTCGGAAGGAATTATCAAGCCGTTTTTACAAGGACGTGACGTGAAAAGATGGGATGTTGATTTCGACGATCAATTCCTCATCAAGATAGAGTCTTCTGCTAACAAGCATCATCCGTGGTCTGGAAAGTCTAAGGACGAGGCTGAACGCATTTTTTCCAGGACATATCCGTCAATTTACCACAGGTTTCAATGTTGCCGAAAGAAACTGATCAAACGATATGATCAAGGGAAGTATTTCTGGGAGCTTCGTGCATGTGCCTACTGGCAAGAATTTGAGAAACCTAAGATTATTTATCCCAACATTTGTCGGCGCAACGAATTTGCTTGGGATGAGAAACAATTTTACACAAACCAGAAAGCATTTATCATCTCTAATGCATCAAAGAGTCTGTTAGCTATATTGAATTCTAGCGTAGTGATGTGGTTATTCGATAAGCTCTTGCCAAAGCTGCAAAATGGATACTATGAGCCCAGTGCGGTCTTTATGAAGGATTTTCCAATCGCAGAAGTATCAAATTCTGCTCCGCTGGAGGCCCTGGTAGATTACATTCTCTTCCTCACATCTCAAGAACTAGAAACCTCTGAACATCGGCTAATGCTGGCTTATTTCGAACAGGTCATCGACGGGGCCGTGTTTGAGTTATACTTCGAGGATAGCATCAAGGCGGCAGGGAAAGATGTGCTCCGGCATTTACAGGATTTACCCGAATTGCGCGATGAGATGACGGATGAAGAAAAGTGGGCTGTGGTCAGCGAGACGTTTAAGCGGTTGTACAACCCAGAACACCCCGTTCGAAATGCCTTGTTTTACATGGACAGTGTGCCGGAAGTGAAGATCATACGGGGCAAAGCCTGATCGCGATGGCTAAACAGACGCTGGTGTACCATATCACCCACATCGCCAATCTGGAGGGTATTCTGCAAGCTGGTGGTTTGTGGTGCAAGGCGGAGCAAAGTCGGCAACAGGTCACGTACCAGAACATTGCCCATCAAAACATACAGGACCGGCGAGCCACAACACTGGTGCCCTTTGGAAACGGGGGTCTTTTGCATGACTATGTGCCCTTCTACTTTGCGCCCCGCTCACCCATGCTGGGGGCGGTGCATACCGGACAGGTGGAGGGGTATGATAGCGGGCAGGCGTCGGTATTGCATCTGGTTTCGTCCGTACAACGCATTCAGGAAGCCGGTCTGCCGTTTGTGTTTACGGATGGGCACGCCACGGTCAAGTTCTCTGCGTTCTTCGAGGACCTGAAAGACCTGGACCGCATCGACTGGGCTTTGATGAAAGACCGGTACTGGCGAGACACGCCGGAAGACGGGGACCGGAAGCGCAGGCGGCAGGCGGAGTTTCTGGTCCATCGGTTTTGTCCGCTTGGAGCGTTCGTCGGCATCGGGACGTGTACGGAGGCCATACGTTCGGAAGTACGCCAAGCCCTCGATGCGTTCGGTCTTGATCTATACACAAAGGTGCGCCGGGATTGGTACTATTGACATTATTCGGCGTTTAAGGTTTACTTATACCCTTCCAACAACCCCTGCATTATGGTTGAACACACGAAAGGAAACCTGCTCGAAGCCGCGGCCGAGGCGTTGGTCAACACGGTCAACTGTGTAGGCGTAATGGGCAAAGGCATTGCCTTGCAGTTCAAACAGGCCTATCCAGAGAATTTCAAACACTACCAGCAGGTATGTAAGGCCGGAGCGCTTCGGCCGGGCATAGTTTTGGTTCATGACCGGGGTGGACTGGATTTGAAACCGGGGGAGCCGCGCTACATCATCAACTTCCCTACAAAACAGCACTGGCGGGGCAAATCCAGACTCGCATTTATCGAAGAAGGGTTGATTGATCTGATCAAAGAAGTTCAAGAACGGCACATTCAGTCTATCGCGATTCCGCCGCTGGGGTGTGGTAACGGCGGGTTAGATTGGAACGCGGTGCGCCCAATGATTGAGGCTGCTTTTGCGCAGGTGCCGGATGTTCGGGCCGTCCTCTATGAACCGGGTCATGCGCCGTTGGCCGAGGCGTTGCCCGTACGTACCGCAAAGCCTCGCATGACGCGGGCACGGGCGCTGTACCTCCGTCTACTGGATTTGTACGGGGTGCAAGATTACACCCTCGGGCAATTAGAGGTTCAGAAGCTTGCCTATTTCCTGCAAGTCCTGGGCGAACCACTCAAGCTTCGGTACGAAAAAGGGCAATATGGCCCCTACGCCGATAACCTGAACCATGCTTTACAAGCCCTGGAAGGACACTACATCCGAGGCTATGGGGACCGCGCCGACGTACGAGCTGCCATTCACCCGATGCCGGGCGCAGTCGATGAAGCCCGTTCCTTTTTGTCCAAACAGGAAGATGCCGAAGCCCTCGAAGCCCGGCTCCGCCTCATCGAAGCCTTGATCGAAGGCTTCGAGACCCCGTATGGCATGGAGTTGCTGGCTACCGTACACTGGCTCTTCAGAGAATTTCCCGAAACCCGACATCACTGGGAAACGACACTAGATGCTGTTCAGGACTGGAATATCCGGAAGCAGAAGGTCTTGTATCCGGAACACATCAAAACGGCCTGGACACATTTGCACGAGCAAGGCTGGGTGCCGGTACCCACACATGTATTCCTGCCTGCATGAACAGATTGAATATAATATTTTAGATTTGTATCGGATTCAGACATGAGGATCAAGACGCTGGAGGTCTGCCATTTTCGTGGACTCTATGGGACGTTCAAGATAGATCTGAACGAGAAAAACCTGATGGTCTACGGTGAGAACGGGAGTGGAAAAAGTTCACTCTGCCAGGCCCTTCGCTCTTTTCTTGATGCCTCCGTTAATAAGTTGGACTTCAGCACAGTCGAAAACATATTTCTGGAAGAAGAAAAGCGCGGCACCGGCTATATCAAGGTTCAATTCAACGAAGGATCACCCCCAATTGAAATCAACAGGGATTCGCAGTCCGTGGATAATATGGCAGTGGCCGATGCCAACAAGTTACGTGGATTTCTGGATTACAAGGCCCTGCTGAAGACCCATTTTGTGGATACAGAAACGCCTGACCTGTTTGATTTACTGATCAATGGCATTCTGTATCATGCGATCAATCCCTTCGACTCAAACCAGCAGCTTGGAGCGGAGTGGGAATCTATGCAGGCATCCGTGCAAAACCAAGGCCGTAAAGCACGGAAAACAGAGTATCAATGGACGCAAATTCAAGATCGGCTACAAAATTGGAATGACGGCGTTGAACGTGTATTAAAACAAATTGAACCTCGGGTTAATGCATACATAGGCGAGTTCAAGTACGGGATCCACGTGCGATTCAAGTATACGCCCGCCGTGTACGATGGCAAACGTTTGTTCGGTCAACAAATCCAACTCCAGGTAGACTTCCTGAATCAGACTAATCTGACAACGTATCACCGTTTTCTGAATGAGGCCCGTCTCACGGCATTGGCAATAGCAATCTATTTTGCATCCATAAAAAGCCTCCCCTCTGCAACTCCTTTCAAGCTGTTGATTCTGGATGATGTATTCATTGGGCTGGACATGGCAAATCGTATGCCCCTGCTGGAAATACTGAAAAGGGACTTTTTACGTGCTGATGTTCCATTCCAGGTAATCATGACCACGTATGATCGACAGTGGTATGAGCTTGTGAAACTGTTTGAGGGTCAGAGCGAATGGGTTTATCTGGAAATGTACGCTGGTGAACATCATCATGGCGATATTCAAGCCCCAATTGTTAAAGGGAACACAGATTTCATTATGATCGCAGATCGCTATGTGAGGGAGGGAGATTACAAAGCGGCAGCCGTGTACATACGTAGCGAGTTCGAGCGGATTCTGAAAAAGTTTTGTGACAAGCACAATCTGTCAGTCCGATACAAGATCAAATTGAAAAAACTAACAACCGAAGATTTTTGGAAGCCAGCTTCAAAATTCTATATGAGTCAAATTGAGTCGAGTAAAGACAAAAAGCAGTTGTGCAAGGCAGTGGAGCGATTGCGTAGTTTAGTCCTGAATCCATTCAGCCACTATGACCTACAGAGTCCATATTTTAAGATGGAGTTGAGATATGCTATGCGTACAATTACAACCTTGAGATCAGAGCTGAGTAATCCCAAGAAGAAACGAGGCTGAAGCTGTCGAAATTCACATGTTCAAGTGTAGGGCTTCCCGTGCATGAAATTACCAGGCGACCAGTTGTAAGAATGGCAACATTAAGGACGGGATCTTGTTACTTGTGGTAAGTATAATAAACGTAACATTTCTTCCACTTCTCTCTTCATCAAAACGGATATGATCATGTCTAAGGACAACACAGTAGCCAACCCGCCTAAGCCTCCTGCTAAGCAAACCGCACCGAAGCCGGAACGGTGGCGTGAAATCACCAGTCTTGTGTTTGCCGGTATCATCCTGATCGGCTTCACCATATTGATTGTTTTTATGTGGCAACTCACCGGCGATTCCATAAAGGAAACACAATGGAGTCGGGCTGTCTTCTTGTTTGCCGCGGTAGAAGCCATCACCTTTACGGCCATCGGGTTTGTGTTCGGGCGTGAAGTCAACCGGGAACGTGCGGCCAATGCCGAAGCCACGGCCAAAGACGCGCAGCAGCAAGCACAGGACGCCAGTCAGGAAGGGGCAGATGCCAAAGCCAAGGCCAAAGCCCTCAAGGATGCCATCAAGGCCAAAGCCGGTAAACAAGCCTCTGCGTCCGGCGGACGTGTACCCGAGATGGCTGGTGGGGGCCTCGGGGGAGATCCTTCACAAGACTTAGCCGAGTTGGCCGCCTTCGCCGATGCATTGATCGATTAGAGGTCCGCTCGCCGAGGTAAAAACCGAATACCGAAATCGGCGTTATATACCGCGTTTAATCAACGCATCGGCTTCTCATGCTCATTCTGCATCTCGGCTACTGTGAAACACAACGCTTTCTGTGGGGCGAGACACCGCCGGACTCCGCTGCAACCCTGCTGCCGGATCCGGCACATTCGTCTCCGTTTCCCTATAATCCACCGGCCCAAGCGCTGGCTAAAGCCCTGGCTGAAACAGACGTTGCGCACGACCCGGAAACCCTCACTTCATTATCGGCCTGGCTCCCCACCCTGCGCCGTAAACCCCTACCCTCTAACCCGCTTATCGCCGATATCTCCATCGGAAAAACAAAACCCAAAGTTGCCCCGTGGCGCATTTCGGCCCTGCCGCTTTCTCCTGAAGAGGCAACGGTCTTTTTGAGTGCCTGCGTCGGCAAAACCATGCTTGCACCGGGGGTACTGCTCGGGGCAGACGTTGGCTTTTGGGCACAAACCCTTCGTTTTGCCGGTGCCCTGGTGGCCCGCGAACAGTTCCTGCCCAGCCTGCGCATACAGGAAGACACCTATAGTGCCTGCTGGGAACCCGTCTTCGTCGGCGAAGATGCCGGGCGATTGATTCGTCTCGTTAGGGCCATGCCTCACGCCTGCCGCGCCCTTACCAGGGGCTCTACGTCTGCGCCAGAGGCTGTGCCGGTTACATTGCTCTCGCGCATCATCGGCGATTTTGTGGATCACCTCGTGCGCACCGCCGCACTGGGTAGTCCTCCGTCGGCATTTCGTGCGCGTAAGCCCCGCACCGCGTCCTTTGCCAGTATTCACGACCAATGGCTTCATGCCCTCCGTGCACCGGATGGCACGATGACGGGTAGCGAGGCCGCGTTACGCCAACTGAGAGAACATGTCCAGGCTTGGCAGCATCCGGTTACCCTATCGACACGGACCCCATTCCGCCTCTGTTTCCGTCTAGAAGAGCCTGAGTCGGTTGATGCCGAAGCGCCGATTCAGGTTAAACCAGAGACCTGGCATTTGCGCTATTTACTACAGGCCACCGACGATCCGAGTCTGTTCGTCGACATCGGCCAAGCCTGGTCCCCGAAAAAGCAAATCGCCAGCCTGTTCGCTGCACGCTCCTTCAACGTGCAGCAATACCTGCTGGGTGCCTTGGGCCAAGCCTCGCGCTTGTATCCGGCGATGGAAGAAAGCCTGAAACACCCCGAGCCGGGTGGGTTTGATCTGGAAACCCCGGCGGCTTACACTTTTCTGACGGAGACCAGTTGGCTACTTCAACAGGCTGGGTTTGGGGTTCAACTTCCGGCTTGGTGGACGCGCAAAGGCCTCCGGCAACGCCTCTCGGCACGGGCAACCGTCGAGAGCCCTAAAATGAAATCCCGTGGCGGACTCTCACTCAACACTATCGTACAATTCGACTGGGAGGTGGCCTTGGGCGATGAACGCCTCTCCCGCAAGGAGTTGGAGCACTTGGCCCAACTCAAAGTACCCCTGGTCCGGATACGCGGCCAATGGGTTGAGGTCGATGCCGAAACCATCCAGGTTGCACTTGATTTCTGGAAAAAGGAAGGCACTGATGCCCTTAGCGTTCGGGAGGTGATTCAAATGGCGTTAGGCATGGCCGAGGCCCCCGGTGGCTTAGCCTATGAAGGCGTAGACGCAACCGGGTGGGTTGGCGATCTGCTCCAAAAACTCGAACACGGGGCGGCCATTGAAGCATTGCCTGCGCCCAGCGGATTTACGGGCACACTGCGTCCCTACCAAGCGCGTGGCTTCAGTTGGTTGGCTTTCCTCCAGTACTGGGGCCTGGGGGCGTGCCTGGCCGATGATATGGGCCTGGGCAAAACCATTCAAACCCTGGCACTGATCCAACGGAACCGGGAAACCAACGGCCAGCGGCCCGTGCTGCTCGTGTGTCCCACCTCGGTCATGGGCAACTGGCAGAAAGAAGCGGCCCGATTTACGCCAGATTTGCCCGTCTTGTTACATCATGGCACCCGCCGAGCCCGAAAAGCAGCCGACTTTAAGAAGGTAGTTCAGCAGCAGGCCATCGTCGTGACCGGCTATCCTCTCTTGCATCGTGATTTTAAGGTCCTCAAACCAATCAAATGGGGAGCCATTGTACTGGATGAGGCGCAGAATATCAAAAACCCCCAGACCAAGCAGGCCAAGGCTGCCCGCGCCCTCAATGCCGATCATCGCATCGCGCTTACGGGTACACCGGTCGAAAACAATGTGGCCGAATTGTGGTCGATTATGGAGTTTCTAAATTCGGGTTTTCTTGGCACCCAGGCTGGGTTTAAGCGCCGATTTTTTACGCCCATCCAAACCGATCACGATCCCGAGGCTGCTACCCGTCTCAAACGTCTAACAGGGCCATTCATCCTTCGTCGGCTCAAGACTGACAAATCCATCATCAATGACCTCCCCGATAAGCTGGAAATGAACGTCTTTACAACCTTGACGAAGGAGCAGGCATCCTTGTATCGGGCCGTGGTCAAAGAAACCGCAAAGGCACTCGACGGCAGCGAAGGCATTCAGCGCAAAGGCCTCGTCTTGTCTACGTTGATGAAACTCAAACAAGTCTGCAATCATCCGGCCCAATTGCTGCATGACGCATCGGCTATTCCCCAGCGGTCTGGTAAACTCAATCGCCTCACGGAGATGCTTGAAGAGGTGCTGGAGGCTGGAGAACGGGCCTTGATTTTTACGCAGTTTACCGAAATGGGCGGCATGATCAAGCAACATCTTCAAGAGACCTATGGCCGCGAAGTACTGTTTCTGCACGGTGGCATCCGCAAGAAATTTAGAGACCGCATGGTGAGCCGTTTTCAGCAGGAAGGCGATGGGCCTCCGTTTTTCCTACTCTCACTAAAGGCTGGCGGTACAGGTCTGAACCTGACGCGTGCGAACCATGTATTTCATTTCGACCGATGGTGGAACCCGGCAGTAGAAAATCAGGCCACTGACCGGGCTTTCAGGATCGGCCAAACCCGGCAAGTACAGGTCCATAAGTTCATCTGTATCGGTACTGTAGAGGAACGCATCAACGAGATGATCGAACAGAAAAAGGCCATCGCCGAAAATATCGTCGGCACCGGCGAAGGCTGGATCACGGAACTCTCGACCCGAGAATTGAAACAACTGTTTAAGCTCCGAAAGGAAGCCGTAACCGAATAGACCATGAGTTGGTACTACAACAAGTTCGAACCAACCCAACGACGTACAGCGAAGGGTGGGATACGTGCTCTGTCTAGGCGGGGACGCTTCGGCACCACATGGTGGGGGCAACGCTGGATTGATACCCTCGAAGGCTTTAATATCGGCGCACGATTAGGGCGGGGCAAGTCTTATGCCCGTAGCGGCCAGGTGTTGTCCATCGACATCGAAGAGGGGCAAATTAGCGCCAAGGTCCTCGGTTCTCGTGCCACCCCGTACCGCATCACCATCGGGTTACGCACACACACTGAGCGGGATTGGCAACGTATGGCCGAAGCCCTGGGTACACAACCCTATTATGCCGCCAAACTGATGGCTGGCGAGATGCCACCCGGCCTCGAAGATCAGATGGACATCCAGGGCCTTTCCTTATTTCCGAAACGCAGTGCCGACCTTCAGACAGACTGTTCCTGCCCGGATTGGTCAAATCCCTGCAAACACATTGCAGCGGTGTATTACCTGTTGGCTGAAGAATTCGACCGTGATCCGTTCCTTCTGTTTCGGCTACGGGGCATCTCACGAGAGCGCCTCCTGGTGTTGGTCGTGGGTGAACCTTCTGCCGAATCGACGGAGTCTCCGGCTCTTCTCCCGGAGTCGGTGGTGCCTGATGCACATTTCTGGACCGGTGCCGCTTTGCCTGATACCCTGTTCGGCACCGTTCGGACCCCGCCTGTTTCGGCAGCCCTTCCTACACGCCTCGGAAAATTCCCTTTCTGGCGTGCTGAGACCCCCTTGCAAGAGCAAATAATCCCCGTCTACAAAGCTGCATCATCATTCGGGCTTGCCACGTTCCAACATCAGGACGAGGGATGAAAGACCGGTCGCTCAGGAGTTGGTCGCCTTCGCCGATTCGTTGATTGATTAAATGGCTGCTCGGGCATTCAGGCTAACCGTCCAGTCGCGGGCGAAGTAGCCGATGCTGCCCCAGAAACCGTAGCCATTTTCCACGTTGGAAAGCACACCCGGCTGGGCCAATGCCTCTGCATCGAATACGCCGGAGGGCGGATCCCACTTGTTATCCAACACTTGCACCTGAACCCCCACGGCGACGATGAGGCTCGGCCCCTGTGTGGCCCGTACAAACCGGAGGTCCTGGCTGAGGTTGATGCGCAGTTGCCAGTTGCCGTCGGTGGTGCGCATGCCGGTGCGGCCATAGGGCACGAACGTCGCGGCTCCAATCGGGGGGGCATAGGAGATGAAAATATCGGCAGGGGAGACAATGCCGGGCAACACCACATCCTGGTACAACGAATCCCCTTCGCCCAGTATCGGGCCGGGTTGGGGCTGCGTGTCGTTGCCGAACAACGGCACTTTCGTTTCTGCGGCGCTGATCTTGCCGTCGGATCGTTCCACTTCGATGCGGTAGCGCCTGCCGGCCACTACGATAAAATCGGCCCGGTAGAGATGGGCATAGGTGCCGTCTTGCAACGGTTGTAGGATGTGCCGCCATTCGGTGCGAGAGCCGGTCGAGAGGTCGGTGCTGAACACGCGGGCATCAATGAAGGCCTGCGGGGCATCATCGGCTTCAATAACTTCCGGTGTGCGGCGCACGGGGATCACCCGGAGGTAGTGCTCCGTCTCTGTTTCGTCCAGGAAGCCGTAGATCGTGTAATACCGGTCCTGCCCGGTAAACGGGTCAATGAAGGTGTCCTGATCGCAGCCAGCCAGGAGCGTCAGGCACCCGATCAGGCCAAGGATGCGCCACCGGTTCATCGGACTTCGAGTTTGATGCCAACCGACGGGATCAACGGAAGCTGATCGACACGTTGCAGGGTGAACAGGTCGAAATAGAACAGGTTCTTTCGGTTGAACAGGTTGACCGCCCCGGCTCTGAGGGTGCCCACCACGCGCCCTTCCTCAAACCGATGCTCCAGCCACACATCCAACCGTTGATAGCTGGGCTGGCGGCGGCTGAACGGCTCACCGTACAGCACCCGAATCTGCCCCTGGTCTTGGGTTACGTCCACGTCCTGCGTAAATAAAAACCATCGGTCGAATCCACCCGACGGCGTGAACGGCAAGCCGGAGCCGTATTGCCATTGGAGGGTGATTCCCACCTCGCCGCGCTGGGCATGCAAAACCGCGTTGATCTGGTGCCGCCGGTCGTGGGCGGGGTTATAGGTGGCTTGTGGGGTTTCGTAGGTGACGTTGGTGAGGGCGTAGGTCACGTACCCGTCCAGTACGGATTCATACGAGAAGGGGCGCTCTTTGAAATCGACCCGTAGATCGAACCCTTCCGCGTGGCCGTCGGCGGGTTGCAGGCGGGTGTTAAACCGGGGAAACGCCGTAAAAAACGGGGCCGACAGGTTCGAAAACGACTTGTAAAACCCTTCCGTTGCCACCGACAACCAGGGCTGGATCTGCATGGACGCGCCCACGATGGCATGCGTGGCTTCCGGCAGCGGATCGGCCTCGGGGGCGGGGAGCCAGGCGGTGAACACATTGCCCACATCGCGCCGGTCGTTGAGGCCGACGATGGCCTGGTGGTACACGCCACCAGCCGCATGCAGGCGCAAACGTTCCTCCAAAAAACCGGGGTTCCAACTGGCCCGGAGGCGCGGCTCGAAGCCTTGCGCGCCGCGCTCCTGCAAGTGGTAAAAGTGTACACCCGGTTCCACTGATACGTTGCCCCATTGAAGTTCGGTGGCGAGGTAAGCATCCAGTTCGGTCAACTCGGCCTCATTGGTTTCCAGGTCTTGAAGCTGGCCGTCCAAAGCATAACGCATTTCGGACCGGCGACGGGTCGCGCCAAACTTGAGGTCTCCGGCGCTCAGGAAATACGTGAAATGGGCGGCCAAATCCAGGCTTTGTAGGTCTGAGGTGCGTTCGGCAGCTTCCGGGGGGCCGAAGGCGTTTTCCGTCTCGGCATAGCCAGCCACAAACTCGGCAAGCACGGGGAGGCGGTTCGAGAGGTGGACGAAGCGCCCGCCGTAGGCCAGGTTGTTCCACGCCAGGTTGGTGCTGTCCGTCAGGACCGAGGATTGGGCGTCGCCCTCGAAGGTCTTGCTGCTCCCGGCCAAATCACCCCGGTCAAAGGTATGCAGGGCTGTCACCGACAGGCTCGTGCCCGAACCCAGGAAGGCATGCAACTTGCCGAACTGGTCTCCAAAGCGATAGGGGAATTTCTGCCCGAAGAGGTCTGGCATGGCCCGCTTGACGAGGGATTCGCGGAAGGAGCCGATGAACGAGACCCGGTCCGGCACAATCGGCCCTTCGATTCGGGCTGTCGTCAGGAAGGGTGAGATGGAGGCAGACCCGGCAAAGTTTTGTTTGTTGCCGTTGCGGGCATGTACATCGATCATCGACGAGATGCGGGTGCCGTAGCGTGCTCCGAAGCCGCCGGTGTAGAGGTTGGCATTGTCGATGATTTCTTCAGGGAAGGCCGAGTAGAAGCCCACGATGTGAAACGGCATATACAGCGGGATGCCGTCGATGAAGGCCAGGTTCTGGTCGAGGGCCCCACCGCGTACGAACAACTGCCCGCCCCGGTCACCCTGGGCCACCACGCCGGGTACAGTCTGAAGGTAACTGGCAAGGTCGCCCGTTACCCCCGGCATTAGCGTACGTTCAATCTGGGCGGGTTCGACGGTTTGCAGGCCCGCACTTACGGCGGTTACGCCAGATTCACCTTCGGCTTCGACGACCACTTCGTCAATTTCGGTGGAGGCCGGGGCGAGAGCCACGCGGCGCGCTATTACATCGCCGGGTGTTAGGGTGAGGGTTTCTGTATAGGGGGCAAAGCCGATAAACGAAATCTGAAAGGTGTAGCGCCCTGCGGGAATCCGGCCGAGGATGAAGTAGCCGTCGCCGTCGGTGGCACTCCCGAAGAAGGCCCCTTGGGTATTGCGTACGGTGACCGATGCGCCTTGCAGGGCTTTTTGGGAAAGGCTGTCGGTCACGAACCCCCGAACACGGGCGGATTGGGCGTAGACAATCTCCAAACTGGCGAAGCACAACAGGGCGCAGCAAAAGAGCAGCCGGGGAAAACGAGGCATACCGAGGAAGGGATTGGTGTAGCGTGTTGTTCGGGTGCCATGTTAACCATCTCCCGGGCGCGGCGCAATGTAGATAATTGTCAATGGTCGAATGTCATTGGTGATTGGGCATTGGTGATCGGTGATTGGTGATTGAGTGCCCATAAATCACCAATCACCGATCACCAATGCCCAATTCCTCAGCCCCATGCGCCGATGGCAATCGTGACATCATACAACGCGTGGGTCCAGGCAGCGATGCCGAAGCCACGGGCGAGGAACAGGGCGTTCAGGGCCAGGCCAAACAGGAAGCGAAAGGTGAAGGAGGACAAGGTGAAAGCATCGCCCAGCGCGCCGATGTAGTGCACCCAGCTAAAGAGTAACGCGCCGATGACGGCGGCTAGGATATAGGCCACGTTTTTTCCTTTGACCAGGGCAGCCAGTACCCAGAACAGGCCCCCTACCAGGATGACCCGAAACAACAACTCTTCATACAATCCGGCACCCAGGGAAAGGGCCAGTTGCATCCCGAAATCCATCTCGCTGACCTGTGGAGCCGTGATGTTGAACAACGCGCCCACGGTGCTGCCCACCAGGATGCCCAAAACCACGGCATAGCCGATGCTTTCCAGAATCATCAGCCCGAAATACCGCCCATGAATCGGAATTTTTTTCTTGCGCTCATAGAGGATCACCCCGATTCCGACGACCAGGACCGCTATACCGAGGCCAATCAAACCATTGCCCCCCAGGCCGGTCAAGATCCGTTTCATCCAGACTTCTGCCCCAACCCGCACTTGGTTAAACTCCCCGTTGTTGGCAAAAACAATCAACACCTCGTAGGCGATGAACAACGGAAGCGCAATCAGAAAGCTGTACGTCGCCGTTCGGGTCAGCTGAAAATAACTGAACCGGGAAGGAGAGGAAGCAGGATCAATATTTTTTAAGGACTGTGCCATATGGTATTGGGCCCGCGGCTCAAATGGTCAATGGTCAAACGAGCCGACACGAGGGCGCAGCCCGACTGATGCCAATAAGGCGACTAACGTAGTAATGGTCAAATTAGCTCCTCATTGACAATCGGCCATTGACAATCGACCATTATCTAGAGACGCCTACCCTGAGCAGGTTACAACCCTTTCGGAATTCCACTTACGTAACCCTCTGCCCTCAGGTTACGGCCTCACTCATCATCAAACCCAACCCCCTTTACCTGCATCAGCGCATCCTGGAGTTCGGCGCGGGCGTGGAAATCCTGGATCCGCTGAGCCACGGCAATGCCGGACTGGTACGTCGTGATGGCTTCTGGTTTCCGGTTGAGTTGTTCGTAGAGCTTGCCGAGGTGGTAATAGGTGCCGATGTACTCGGGGTGGTCGGCTATAAGGTTCTCGAAGAAGGTGAGGGCTTCGGCGATCTGATTCTGTTTTAGGTATTCACTGGCGAGAGCGAACCGGGTGAAGGGGTCGTTCGGGTCTTCCTCATGGAAGGCCAGCAAGGCGGCCAGCCGCCGTTGCATACGTTCATCCTGCATTACCATCCTCCTCCGGCTCCCCCTCCTCCGAATCCCCCTCCTCCGAAGCCCCCGAATCCCCCTCCTCCGAATCCACCCCCGAATCCGCCGCCACCACCCCAGCCACCGCCGGAGCCACCGCCCCAGATGATGACCGGACCGCCATTGTAGTGCCGCCGTCTGTACCGGCGACCGCCGGTGGGCATGTCTCCGTCGTCATCGCCGTTGCGGAGGCCCTGGATGATGAAAAAGATGATGATCATCAGGATCAGCAGGGTGGCCATGTCGATGCCGGTGTCCTCACTAAGGCTCCGGCGGGGTTGGGCCTGAAATTCGCCGCGGGTGGTTTCGATGAGGGCATCGGTCGCCAGGGCCAGGCCCCGGAAGTAGTTGCCTCGCCTGAATTGCGGCGTGATGGTTTCCCGAATGATCTGCCCGGCCACAATGTCCGGCACCGAGCCTTCCACGCCGTAGCCGGTGGCGATAAATACCCGTCGGTCTTCAATGGCCACCAGCACGACCATCCCGTTGTCCTGCCCTTTTTGGCCCACGCCCCACGACTGCCCCAGTTCAACAGCGTACTGGTCAATGGCCGCCCCACCGAGGGTTCGTAGAATCACAACGACGATCTGGGTCGAAGATTCGCGATCATATGCCGCGAGCTTTTGTTCCAGCGCCTGTTCTTCAGATCCGCTCAGGAGTCCGGCACGGTCTGTAACATAGCCGTCTGCCGCTGAAGGGGGCAGGACGTTCTGCGCCTGGAGGGGCAGGGCCAGAAACAGGCTCAGGTATAGGAGTGTAGATCGGAAACAGCGCATGCGTGTTGCGTGTTGCATGTTGCGTGAACCTGGATATGTGAGTTGTGCCAAGTCTAAAGCCCTTTACTGGCCCAAACCGCGTATGCGGCAAGGGATGGTTGAGCCGAAATCACGCAACACGCAACACGTATCACATCGTTAGTTGAGATTTACATCCGGGGCGCGTTCGCTGCCTTCCTCAGCCGAGAACGGTGTTTTGGTTCGGAAGCCGGGGAACAGCATGCCGGGGAAGGTGCGGGTCCGGGTGTTGAAGGCGCGCACGGCATCGTTGTAGCGGTTTCGGGCTACGGCAATGCGGTTTTCGGTGCCTTCGAGCTGGACTTGCAGGTCCCGGAATGCGTCCACGCCCCGCAAGTCGGGGTAGGCTTCGGCCACAGCCAGCAGACGGCCCAGACTGCCGGTGAGGGCGCCCTGCGCTTGCATGTAGGCTTGGACTTTTTCGGGGTCGTTCAGGTCGTCTCCGCTGATGGTGACCGACGTGGCCCGGGTACGGGCTGCAACGACGGCATCCAGCGTTTCCCGTTCGTAATTGGCTGCGCCTTGCACGGTTTCGACGAGGTTGGGAATCAGGTCGGCCCGGCGTTGATACTGGCTTTCGACGTTGGCCCAGGCGGTTTTAACGCTTTCGTCGGCGCTGACCAGGCTGTTGTAGGTGCCGCAGCCGGCACAACCGGCAAAGCCGATCAGCAAAAGGATAATCAAAAGACCTAATGCGCCTTTACTTCTCATGGTTGGTGTTGTTTTGGTTTATACGTTGGACAAACACGTTATATATGTTCTTTGCCTTCAACATCGTCATTTTTCATTGGAATAACAATGGCTTCCACATTTCCACGCCCCATCATGGCAAAGGCGCTCACATTTCTGCGCCCCCGCCAGGGGTCATTTAATCCTTGTACGCATACCCAAACAGGATCATCATTTCGTCCTGGCTCTGGAGGCCGAACCGCAGGGTACGGTCCGTGAAGTTGTCGTACGTCGTGGTCAGTTTCAGGCCTTGGCCGGCTTCCAGTGTCAGGGGTGGGTCAATCCGTAAGAGGGGGGGGTGCTCCCAATCATAGGAGATGTAGACCAACTCGCCATCGCGCGGTCCACCTACTACTTCCACTCGAAACTCGGTCATGGTTTCATGGGCATGGCTCCAGAGGTGGAAGATGTGGTTCCGCTCGTCAAATGAAAACGTTTTGCTGAGCGTCGTCACTTCTTTCGGGGGGAGGGTAATGTCGAAATTCGACAGAAACATCACATCGGCCACATGGTCGATTTCTGCCGGTTCGGCAAAGTAGAGGTTGGCGTACACCTCACCCGTACGTGGGGTCAGGTTGCGGTTGACATAATGCGAGTTCAGGTCCAGTCCTTTACCGGCGGGGAGCCGCAAGGCTATACCGGGCGGGAAGCGGTAGTCGGTGCGCGGGGTCTGGGTTCCGGCAAAGAAAATGTGGTACTGGGTGGCCAGCAGGTTCGTAAACTGGGTCTGCCCCTGTTCATTACGCAGGTCCCGGAAGGTATACGGCTCGGGCAAGTTGGGGATCTCGTCTTCGAACAGGTACCACAGGAAATGGTGGCTGCCGGGGCGCATGACCACCTCAAACCGGTTGACAAAAACGTCTTCCTGAAAATTCAGGGGTTCGTAGTAAAAAAACTCACGGTCGATTTGCGGGGCAACCTCGAATGGCCCCAGGTGAAACTGAATGCCGTTGGCCGGGGCGGGCGGTGGCACAAAGGCCTCATAACGGAATCGGGTGGTATCGTCCAAGAGGCGCAAGGGGGCGCGTTCGACGGTTTCTGTGCGGGGCGCGCCGGCCATGATCCATTGCCGGATCATTTCGAGTTCACCGTTGGTCAGCGGGTCCTTGCCGAGTGGCATAATGGAGCCGTACTGTTCGTGATCGACGTAAAAATGCTCCTGGTCCGAAGCATTAATTTTTTCCCAGAGGTAGCTTTTGTAAAGGCTCGGCAACCCTTCCGTCCCGACGAGCACCAGGCCATCGGCACGGGCCGCAGGGTTGTTCGGGGGGCGGTCCACGAGTTGCTCATAGGCGACATCCGGCGTCAGCACCAGGTCTGATTGGGTTGCAAAGCTGGACCCGGCTACATGGCAGGCCGTGGCACAATTCGGCGTGATGATCCGAGTCTGGATCTGGTCCCATGTGGGCGTGGATGCTTCTTCTTCGGGAGCCACGCTGTCGTCACAGGCGGAGAGGAATAGAAGGGGGGGCAACAGCAGAGCCAGCCATAAACGTGGGAAGCGGAGCATACGGAGGGGGATTAATGGTCAATGGTCGATTGTCAATGGTCAATGGTCAATGAGAGCTTCCGTTGACAATTGACAATCGACAATTGACAATCGACCATTTTCCCAATGCAAATACATACGAAGCTCCATCTCTCCAGGTTCGCCAATGCCGGATTTCTTGGATATTGCATTTCATTACGGCTGTTCAAACATGTATTTTACTGTTCTTTCAATAATTATTGATGTCCTGTTGTGCCGTCTTGGCCCATTCGGCCTTGTCGAAATGCACAAGATCAACGACAAGCGGCGTAACATCAGTTATGATGTCATTCTCTGGTCAACGACGTGGATCGGAAATTTAAAGAGATTAAGCAGTTTGATTTCGCGGCCCTGGAACGGGACGTGTTAGACCGGTGGGCGCAACGGGAGGTATTCGACCGGAGCGTCTCGCAACGGGAAGGGGCCCCTGCGTTTGTATTCTACGAAGGCCCGCCGACGGCCAATGGTCGGCCTGGCATTCACCATGTGATGGCCCGGACGATCAAGGATACCTTCTGCCGCTACAAGACGATGAAGGGGTTCCGTGTCGAGCGTAAGGGCGGATGGGATACCCACGGGCTGCCGGTCGAGATTGAGGTCGAGAAAGAACTGAGCCTGGAAGGACGGCACCAGGTTGAAGCCTACGGGATCGAAAAGTACAACGCGGCCTGCCGGGCCAGCGTAATGCGGTACAAGGACCTCTGGGATCAGATCACCGTTCGTATGGGCTATTGGGTCGACCTCGACTCGCCCTACGTCACCTTCGAAAATGAATACATCGAATCCGTCTGGTGGCTGCTCAAACAGATGTACCACAAGGGTCTGCTCTACAAGGGCCACAAGATCCAGTGGTACAGCCCCGGCTCCAATACGGTCTTGTCTTCCCATGAGGTGAGCCTCGGTTACAAGGAAGTGCAAGACCCCAGTGTCTACATCCGCTTTCCCCTGGCCGATGAGGCCGATACATATTTCCTGGCGTGGACGACGACGCCGTGGACGCTCATTTCCAATGCGGCCCTCGCCGTTGGCCCCAAAGTCAGCTACGTCAAAATCCAGGTTGGGCCGGGTACCGGCCCGGACGAGGCCGAATACCTTATCCTTGCCGAAGACCGGCTGGAGGTCATCAAAGCGCCGTACACCATCGCTGACCGCTACGTGGGCCAGGACCTGGCCGGCAAGCCGTACACGCCGCTGTTCGACTATTTTGTCGATGACGTTGCGCCCGGCGAAGCCTGGTGCGTGACCCTGGCCGATTTTGTATCGACGGAAGACGGTACCGGCATCGTCCACATCGCCCCGGCCTTTGGGGCGGATGACTATCTTCTGGGCCAACGCGAAGGCCTCCCCGTGTTGAATCCGGTCGACCCGGACGGGCACTTCACCGACAAGGCCAAACTGGTGGCCGGGGATTGGTTCAAGGATGCCGACAAAAAAGTGAACCGCAACTTGCGGGATCGTGGCCTGCTCTACCGGCACGAATCGTACCTGCACAATTATCCGCACGACTGGCGTAAGGGTACTCCGCTCATCAGTTACCCGGTCGAAAGCTGGTTCATCCGAACCACAGCCCTCAAGGATCGACTGGTGGACCTTAACCGGCAAATCAACTGGCAACCGAAGGCCATCGGCACGGGCCGGTTCGGGCAATGGCTGGAAAACAACGTGGACTGGGCCCTCAGCCGAAACCGGTACTGGGGCACTCCGCTCCCGATCTGGCAATCCGATGCACCCGGCTCCGACTATGTCGAAATGATCGGTTCGGTGGCTGAACTGCGGGAGAAGTGTGGAGACCAAATCCCGCCGGATGAAGCACTGGACCTGCACCGGCCTTACGTCGACCACTACACCTGGCCGGCGCCAGACGGCGGGACCATGCGCCGCATCCCGGACCTGATTGATGTATGGTTCGATTCCGGTGCGATGCCGTATGCCCAATGGCATTATCCGTTTGAAAACGAAGACAGGTTTAACGAGAGCTTCCCGGCCGATTTTATCGCTGAAGGCGTAGATCAAACGCGTGGATGGTTTTATACCCTGCATGCCATCGCTACCTTGGTCTCGGACAGCCTGGCCTACCGCAATGTGGTGGTCAACGGCTTGCTGCTGGATGCCAAGGGCGAGAAGATGTCCAAGACCAAGGGCAACACCGTCGATCCCTTTGAAGCCATCGCCGAGCACGGGGCGGATCCTGTTCGGTGGTACATGATGACCAACTCCCCGCCGTGGGAGAACCTGAAATGGTCCGACCGGGGTTTGCGAGACACCAAGCGGAAGTTTTTCAGCACACTGAACAACACGTACAGCTTTTTTGCGACGTACGCCAACATCGACGGATTTCATCATGACGGCCCTGCCATGCCCGTGGCGGAACGGGCCGAACTCGATCGCTGGATTTTAAGCTGTCTCCATACCGTCATCACGGAAGTGAATACGGCCTATGCCGCCTACAATCCGACCAAGGCCGGGCGGGCCATTGAAGGATTCGTCGATGACCTGTCGAACTGGTACATCCGGCGCAGCCGACGCCGGTTCTGGCGCTCCGGGCATGGAGACGACAAAAACGCCGCATACCAGACCGTCTACCAATGCCTGATGACGGTCGCCAAGCTGATGGCCCCCATCGCCCCGTTTTACGCCGACTGGCTCTATGAGGCCCTGAATGACGCAACCGGACTAGAGACGAATGACTCGGTCCACCTCGCCGATTTCCCGGCTTCGGATGAGGCATTGATGGACACGGTATTGATGCACCAGATGCACCTGGCCCGGACGATTGCCTCCGTGGTGTTAGCCTTGCGTAATGAGGCCAATCTAAACGTACGGCAACCCCTGGCGCGTATTCTGGTGGTCACCGGCATCGGGGTAGAGGAAGCCGACGTTGAGCACATGCGCGGCGTGGTATTGCAGGAAGTCAACATCAAGACCATTGAGTATGTGACCGGGGCAAGCGACCTCGTCAAAAAGTCGGCCAAGCCGAACTTTAAGGTACTGGGCCGCCGGTTAGGGCCGAAGATGAAAGCGGTGAATGCTGCCGTCCGGGCACTTACAAGTGATGAGGTCGATGCCTACGAGGCCACCGGCCAGATCAGCCTGGACCTGAATGGCGAAGCCGTTGTGCTTGAAGCCGGAGACCTGGAAGTAACCAGTGAAGGTGTGGAGGGGTGGCTGGTCGGTCAGCAGGGCGGGGTGACCGTTGCGCTGGACACGAACGTCACCGATGACCTTCGGGCCGAAGGGTTAGCAAGGGAATTTGTGAACCGTATTCAAAACCTAAGAAAATCAGCAGGTTATGAGGTTGTAGACCGCGTCAGGGTGGCCTATTATGCCAGTCCGATTTTGGCAGAAGCCATTGACGCGCATGCGACCTGGATTCGGAACGAGACGTTAACGGATGCGTTGGAGATCAGCGAGTCTCCCCAGGGTGATGCCGTCGAACATTTTGAGATTGGGACGCAATCCGTAACCGTAAGCGTGAAGAAAGCGTAACCCCTGGACAACCTACTGAACCAGAAGAAAGAAAATGGATAACGATAAACAAGCCGTGGCCACAACTCCCGCTGAGGCCCCGATGCATCTGACGCCGTTTAATGAAGACGAACTCGCCTTTTTTAAAGCATTGATTCTGGAAAAACGGGCCAATGCCCTGGAAGACATTGGAAGAATGCGGGGTCAGTTGTCGAACGCTGGGGAGACGTCCGGCCAGGACTCCGCATACAGCTTCCATATGGCCGATGCCGGGACCGATGCCATGGAGCGGGAAAAACTCTATCTGATGATTGGGCGGCAACAGAAATACGTTGGATATCTGGACCGGGCCTTGAAGCGAATTGAGAGCAAAACCTATGGAATTTGCAAGATTTCCGGCGAGCCTATCTCCAAAGAGCGTTTGATCGCGGTTCCCCATACTGAGATTAGCATTAAGGCCAAGCGCAAACAACAGGGGGCAAAGCGATAATGCGAGTATTCTGGGTGGTTGCCTGCATTGTGGTTGTCGACCAGATCACCAAGGTGTGGGTCCGCACTTCTATGTACCTTGGGGAATCCATTCCCGTTTGGGGGGACGTGCTCCGGTTGACGTTTACCGAAAATCCAGGCATGGCCTTTGGTATTACCTTTGGGGTACCCTTGCTGGTAACCGTCTTTTCGATTATTGCGACGGTTCTTATTCTATTGTACCTCATTTATCTGCGCAATGCCAATTGGGCGTACCGTACCGGCCTGGCGTTGATCCTGGGTGGAGCCGTCGGGAATATCATCGACCGGGTGTTTTATGCCAAGATATTCAACTATGGTGGCTTGTTTCGCGGTCAGGTCGTAGATTTTATTCATGTTGATCTGTGGCGGGGCGTTGTAGCGGATTGGGTGCCCCTGGTGGGGGGCAAGTACCTTGCACTGTTCCCCATCTGGAATGTGGCCGATATGTCCATCGTTGTCGGCGTCGTGATGGTGCTGCTCTTTCAACGCCGTCTGGCACCCGCCACACCGGTTGCTTCAACCCCGGAATCGGTAGCCGAGCCAGCTGAAGCCATTGCCCCGCAGGCAGCACCGGAACCACCACTTGCCGGGGCTTAACCCGGCGGGTATCGAACCCTTATAAGGTTTCACCCCTATGTCGTCCATTCGTGTCATACTGGCCGATGATCATCCGGTATTCCGGTTCGGTTTACGCCACCTCATTAATCGGGAGGACGACCTGGAAGTGATCGCCGAAGCCGATAACGGCAAGCAAGCGGTTGAACTGGTCGAGGCAGAACAGCCGGATGTGCTGTTGCTGGACATTTCCATGCCGGACATGAATGGGGTCGAAGTGGTCAGACACCTCCGTAACCAGAACCTGAGGACGCGCATTATCGTGTTGAGCGGGTACGCTTACAAGATGCAGGTGGCCGAGATGATTGCCCACGGGGCCGCCGGGTACCTCCTCAAGAGCGAAGACGTGGGACAGGTGGTCGATGCCATACGCAGTGTGGCCTCCGGCGAGGAAGGTTGGCTGAGCCGTCAGGTGGCGGCGTTGCTCATGAAAGCGCAACGGCAGGGGGGCAATCCTGACCCCCATACCCAGCCGTGGACCCGCTTCAGCCGCCGCGAACAGGAAGTGTTCATGCTGCTGGCCCGGGGTTATACCAATCGGGAAATCGGCGAAGCCCTGTTCATTTCCGAGAGTACCGTCAAGAAACACGTCAACAGCATTTTCGAGAAAACGGGGCTAAAGACCCGCTCTGCCGCCGTGGCCTGGGCCTGGGAAAATGACCTGGTGAACCGGAAGTTGAATTGATGGTTGGTGGATGCAACTCCGTACAGTGTCAAACCCATTCTGCTGCTGCGCGGCTCGCTTGACCGCTTCCAGCGTTGCCGGCGCTCGCCGTAGCTTGCGCTACGCCTCGTATCGGCACCTTGGTATCAGCCAAGCGCCCTCACGCAGCAACCGATCATGATGGATCTGACACAGTACTTGGGATCAGGATTAGGGAAGCCGAACCACTTTCCGGCTTTCCGTATAATTTTGTCCTTGCACGTGGATAAAGTAGGTCCCCGAGGATAACGCCTGTCCATCCAGGCGGAGGGTCCGCTTGCGTTGGGCGGGCAGGGTGCCATCGAATATCGTTTGGATGCGGCGGCCCTGCACGTCGTAGAGGGCAACCGTCACCGGCCCGGAGGCTGCCGGTACCAACGCCACGTGGGCTGTCTCGGCAAACGGATTCGGATAGATGGTACTCAGGTACAGATGTTGTGGCACATCCAGGTTGGTTTCTACGACGTCCGAGTAGGTAAAGGTGCCATCGAAATCAACCTGTTTGAGCCGGAAGCGATGCAGGCCCGGTTCAAGGTCTTTTACCTGGTAGGTATAGGTCTGGGCTTCTTGTGTAGTGCCGTGCCCTTCCACGAAGGTCATCTCTGCAAAGGCACCTTCTGCCATGGCGTGTTCAATGACAAACCCGGCGTTTTCCGTTTCCGAAGCCGTGGCCCATGAAAGCAATACGTCCTGGGCATTGGTTTCTGCCTCAAAGCGGGTAAGCTCAACCGGAAGCGAGGTTTCTTCTGTAAAGAAGCTCGTAAAGACCCCCCGGCCATGGGTAGCGGCCAGAATGGTACCGTCGGAGACCCGGTATTGCAGCATATCCGTCCGTACCGTTGGGAAGCTCGGGGCAGGTAGCCAACTGGGGACCAACTGGGTTTTGCCGAAGGAAAGGATATCTTCCGATTGCCACACGCCGGCTTCGGTAGCCAGCAGTACACGGTGTCGGTTGTTGGGGTCGTACATGCCCCAGCGCACCGGCATGTCCGGCAGGCCGCTGCCGGTGTCGAGGTCGGTCCAGTTGGTGCCACCGTCGGTGGTTTCCCAGACCGAGGCGACGCCGTAATTGGAGTAGGTCACTAGGAGATGGTCCTCGTTAGCTCCAATGTCGATGCTGGAAACGGCACCCGTTACGCCCGGATTGTTGAGTTCGGTCAGGTTGAGGGTGCTGCCTGTGTGGGCATTGGTCCCTTTGAAGATTTTCCCGGCTCCCGTCCCGATGAACAGGGTGGAGGTGCCGTTCGGGGCATATTCGGAAACGCGCAGGTGCGAAATGGCCGAGCCAACATTTGGGCTCAGGGTTACATTGCTACTTGCCGGACTGACTTCTACATTGGTAATCCGTTTCAGGGATCCCGTGTCTCGATACGCAAAGAGGATATTTTCCCGGTTGTCATACTCCGTCGGGTTGATGAACCGGCCGGTATTTTCACCGATCATGTCACTAAACGTCAGTCCGCCATTGGTGCTGCGGCGCAGGTTGTTGTACGTGGTAGCCGTGAGGGCGATGTCGGGATTGGTCTGGTCGATGTGGGTAAACCCACCGTCGCCGCCGAAGACTTCAGCAGCAGCTCCTGTACCGGAAGAACTAAGCCGCTGGGTGCCGTTGTCCTGCAACCCCCCGAGGTTGACGTTGCTGCCGGCTCTCGGGTGCAGAGCACCGGAGTAATACTGTGCCGTATTAAAGCCGGTACGCTCGCTGAAGCTGGGAAAACCGGTATTGGGGAGGGAAGGGGCATAATAGACGCCGCCGTCGTTGCCCACGAGCATCCGGCCCGAAGCATCAAACACGATTTCGTGCTGGTCTGCATGCACCACTGGCATGGTAGGGGTACAACCCCCGCTGGGGGTCACAAAGAACGAATCCCACACCGATACCTGGTTCCAGGTGCTGCCGCTGTTTTCGGACCGGAACAGGTCTATGCCGCCCACAACGACGTCATTTTCATCGGTGGGGTCCACGGCAATCATCAGGTCATACCAGGCTTGGTTTCTGGTGAAGTCTGTATCGGAAATCGTGAAGTTGTCGCAATCGTTGGGGAGGGTAAGCGTCGTCCAGGTGGTGCCCGCATCGTCAGAACGATAAATGCCTTGGATGCTGTTGGCTAGATTCTGACTGGCAGCGAAGAGTTTGTTGGCATTCGACGGGGCCGAGCCGAGGGCGGTGCGCCGCGTGGCGCCTGCACCTGGGAAGGTTGTGAGTTCAGACCAGTTCGCGCCGTTGTCCGTTGATTTCCAGAGGGAGCCTGTGGTATGGATGCCCATGGCGGCGTAGAGTGTGCCGTCAGAGGCGCGTTCCAGGTCGGCACACCGTCCGGCGGCCACGTTGAGTTCCGTGCTCCAGGAGGAACCGCCGTTGGTTGAACGTTGGATCCCCAGGCGGTAGGTACACGCCAGCACGGAGCCATCGCTGTTGACCACGATGTCCTGGACCCGGTCGAAGACGTTACCGGAGGCGGTACTGGCCAGTTGGGTCCAGGAGGTGCCGCCGTTGGTCGATTTGAAGATGCCGTTGCCCAGCACCCGGTCAATGTTGTTATAGCCTTCTCCGGTGCCTACGTAGAACACCTGTGTGTTGGAGGGGTCGTAGGCAATCGCACCGATGGCCATGTTGGCCCAGATGTCGGATACGTTCGTCCAGCCGCTGTTTGAGGTAATGTCGTTGGTGTACCAGAGGCCACCGGACGCACTTCCGGCCCAGGCTTTGTTGCTGCTGTTGGGGTCAAACATCAGCGCACGGGTTCGACCACCTACGTTGTTGGGGCCGCGTTCGGTCCACACGCTCGTCGGCATGTTGCGTCGGCTGATGCCTTTCAGGTCGGTTGCCAGGGCATTGGCAGCCCCGAGCCGGCCTATCGGGATGGTACCGGTTTTGGGGTCCATCGTGAGCAGGAAGTCCTGTTCAAAGGCTAGGTCGGGTCGGTCCGCTTTGGGGAGTTGTTTCAACTCGGCCCTGGTCATGGGGGAGCGCAGGGAATAGGGATGTTGTGCCAGGAAGATTTCATAGGCTTCAATGGCCGGTTCGCCGGGATCCAGGTCGGGTTCTTCGGACGGGGTGCTACGTTTCAAACCAATCAGAAACGCAAGCAGGATCAGGGCACACAGAAAGAACAATGCACGGTTACGCCTATGCATGGGGATACCTCCGGGACTATAGGTGGGCCGTCTGGACTACGAGGTCGCCTCCGTCGTAGCATGCTGGTTCTCAGGCAGCATCGTGGACGTCCACATCCATATGTGATTGTAAGTAGAGCTGTTTTTTGCCTGGAGAAGGGGCCGCTTGACGCAGCAATTACACGTACCAACACCTCAAGTTGATCGCATAACTGGATTTTGCCTCCAGTCTATTATAGCCTCTGTTTGTTTAGTGGGTATGCCTCACCCACCAAAACAAATATAATTCAAGGTGATGTAAAATGCAAAAGTACTGCGTATTGCGTAAAGGTGTTTATCCTAACGCAATACGCAGTACGTATGACCTGCTATTTCGCCAATGCGGCCTGTGCTGCGGCCAGCCGGGCAATCGGGACCCGGAAGGGGGAGCAGGACACATAGTTGAGGCCCACCTTATAGCAGAACGCAACCGAGGAGGGGTCCCCGCCGTGTTCGCCACAGATGCCGACTTTCAGGTCGGCGCGGCTGCTGCGTCCGCGTTCGGTGGCGATCTCAACCAGTTGCCCGACGCCGGCCTGGTCGAGTTGCTGGAACGGGTCTTCGGGCAGGATCTTTGAATCCACGTAGTAGGGGAGGAATTTCCCGGCATCGTCCCGGCTGTAGCCGAAGGTCATCTGCGTCAGGTCGTTGGTCCCGAACGAGAAGAACTGGGCTTCTTTAGCGATGTGGTCTGCCATGAGTGCGGCTCGCGGAATCTCGATCATCGTGCCGATCAGGTAGTCCACGCGGCGGCCTTTTTCGGCAAAGACTGCCTCAGCCGTTTCCTCGATGACCTTCTTCTGGTCGACAAACTCGGCCAGGGTACCGATTAGCGGGACCATAATTTCGGGCTGTACGCCGATGCCTTCGGTGGCCAGTTCAACGGCGGCTTCGATGATGGCACGGGTCTGCATCTCGGTGATTTCCGGGTACGTGATGCCCAAGCGGCAGCCCCGGTGCCCCAGCATGGGGTTGGATTCTTCGAGGCTGTCGACTTTCTCCTGCACGGTTTCCACCGAAACGCCCATGCTTGTTGCCATGTCGGCAATGTCGGCCTGGGTATGCGGGAGGAATTCGTGGAGTGGCGGATCCAGAAGCCGGATCGTGACCGGTTTGCCGGCCATGGCGCGGAAGATGCCCCGGAAATCGTCCCGTTGGTAGGGGATGAGTATACGGAGGGCATCCCGGCGGGCTTTTTCATCGGCGGCCAGGATCATTTCGCGCACGCTGGTGATGCGATCGCCTTCGAAGAACATGTGTTCGGTCCGGCACAGCCCGATGCCTTCCGCGCCGAACTCGATGGCTTTGGCGGCATCCTGGGGTGTGTCCGCATTGGTGCGCACGTTCATGGTGCGGAATTCATCGACCCAGCTCATAAACTTGGCAAAATCGCCACTGAGTTGGGGGGCTACCAGGGGTTGTTTGCCGAGGATAACCTCTCCGGTGGAGCCGTTGATGGAAATCCAGTCGCCTTCATTGACGGTGGTGCCGGCCACAGCAAAGGTATTGGTTTTGTAGTTGATCACGACCGACCCGCACCCTGCGACGCAGGGTTTACCCCAGCCACGGGCCACCACGGCGGCGTGTGAGGTCATGCCACCGCGCGAGGTCAGGATGCCCTGGGCCGCGTCCATACCGCCCACGTCTTCCGGGCTGGTTTCGATACGCACCAGAATGACCTGCTTGCCATCGGCTTTGGCCGCTTCGGCGTCATCGGCGGAGAAGACCACCTGGCCAACGGCTGCGCCTGGTGAGGCCGGAAGGCCCTGGGCAGCGACCGCGTGCTGGTACGTCGCTTCATCTTCAAAACGGGGGTGCAAGAGTTGGTCCAGGTGGCCGGGTTCGACGAGGTCCCGCACAGCCGTGGCTTTGTCCACCAGGCCGTCGTGTACGAGGTCCACGGCAATCTTGATGGCGGCAGTCCCGGTCCGTTTGCCGTTTCGGGTCTGGAGGATGAAGAGCCGCCCGTCCTGGATGGTGAACTCAATGTCCTGCATGTTCCGGTAGTGGTCTTCAAGCCGGTCGATGTGGGAGATGAGTTCGTCGTAGGCGTCCGGCAGGACTGCCTCCAGGCGTTCGATGGGTTCCGGCGTCCGGATGCCGGCTACCACGTCTTCGCCCTGTGCGTTGATCAGGTACTCGCCGTAGAGTTTGTGTTCGCCGGTCGACGGGTTACGGGTGAAGCATACGCCTGTGCCGCTGGTGTCTCCCATGTTGCCGTAGACCATCGCTTGCACGTTAACGGCGGTCCCGATGAGGCCCTTGATGCGGTTGATGCTCCGGTACTTGAGGGCGCGGGGGTTTTCCCAGGAGCCGAAGACGGCGTTGATGGCGAGTTTGAGTTGCTCGCGCGGGTCTGTTGGGAAGGAGGAACCGGTATGCGCCTCATAGATGGCTTTGTATTGCGCGACGAGCGTTTTGAGATCGTCGGCACTCAGGTCTACATCGTTGGCCACGCCCCGGTCCTGTTTCAGGTTCTCGATGGCTTCTTCGAAGTGGTGGTGGTGGACGCCCATCACCACATCGCCAAACATGTCGATGAACCGGCGGTAGGCATCATAGGCAAAGCGGGGGTTGCCGGATTTTTTGGCCAGGCCTTCAACGGCGGTATCGTTCAGGCCCAGGTTCAGGACGGTGTCCATCATGCCCGGCATGGAAACGGCTGCACCGCTTCGTACAGAGACGAGCATCGGATTTTCGGGGTCATCGAAACGGGCATTCAGGGCATTTTCGATGTGGTGGATGCCTGCTTCTACGCCTTCGGCGAGGCCTTCGGGCCAGGCACCGTCGTGCTCATTGGCATACTTGCAGCAGAGCGTACTGAGGGTAAAGCCGGGCGGGACCGGCAGCCCGATGGCACTCATTTCGCTGAGGTTGGCCCCTTTGCCGCCCAGGTGGGCTTTCATGGAACGGTCGCCTTCAGAGGCCCCGTTCCCAAAGAGATAGACTTGCTTTTCTGTTGCTACAGCCGTTGTGCTCATTATCAAACGTCAGGGTTAAGGTAAAGGGAGGGTCAGCGCCTACAGGGCCCGCAGCATACGGGACAGCTTCTGGCCGCCGGTCCAACGCCGACGGCAAACCCATATCGAACAAGTTGTAATAGAGGGGAATGGTGGGTCGAGGAAGCGCCGCCGTACACCAGACGACGACGTGGCCGACCAAGGTTAAACCGATGGTGGTTTCCGGAAGCGCTTTTCTACACGGTTCCCGAATAACATACACCGCACCCCTCTCTGAGGCAACCATTCAACATTGAGGTTTTTGCGGATTCGGAGTGCGGGGTGCGCCTCCCCCCTTGAACCTGAGCCGCACTCCGCACCCCGCACGAATAAAACAGGTTGTCCAATATTCCATACAGGTTCTTGGGGAACGGGTGCGGTTTTAGGCGGGAATAGGAAACGGGCGTGTTTTTTGCTGGAAGATGGGGTACTGATCCTGTTCACAAAAATGGAAAGGGAGATGGTGATGAATGGAAGGGAAGGCATAGAGCGCGTACATCGCCTGGGGCATCCATGGATGTGGATCCTGATCTTGGTCCTTACAGGATGGACCCAGGGGCCGTCCGTGAAAGATTTGGACGATGTGGCCTTGCGTCAGGTTGGCGCGGCTCTCGAAGCCGGGGATGCCGAAGCCTTGCTCACGGGGGCGGCCAGACAGATTGCGGTTACCCTTGACGGCAAAACGGCCATGTACAGCCGGGCACAGGCCCGGTACGTAATGCGGGCCTTCTTTAGCCGCCGCCCGCCGTCCCGGTTTGTGTTCGGAAATGTACGCCGTTCCAGCGGGCAAGCCGAGGCCCGAGGCACCTACTGGTCCCACCGCACCCGCGGGGGACACGACGTCTACATCCGCTTGCGGTGGAAAAACGGCCGGTGGCAACTCAGGGCGCTACACATCGAGATGCGCATACGCCGGTGGGGGATTGGATCGGAATGATTATCTTGACTTCGCGTAATGCGTAACGCGCCATGCGTAAAAAGGTAACTTTACGCACGAGTTGAATCGTTTAATCGCTGATCCTTTGTTCACCTCGTTTTCGGTACACCATCGTTTTGCTGGTATTGCCCTGGTGTTGGCCTTGCTGATTCCGGCCACGTGGGGTATGCTTCAGGTGGCGCAGGATCAACTGGGGCGTGATGGTGCAGTACGGCAGGCTGAAGTTCGGGAAGATGCCCTGGCGCATGTTCACACCTCCTTTCGAGCCATGCAGGCCGGGATGCAACATGAGGCCGAAATACTGGGGAGCCATCCTGTAGTGCAGGGCATTCTGGAAGCCATCCAAACGACGGGGTCCCTGGCCTCCATACAGGCTGAGCAAGATCAAGCCATTCGGTTTTTCGATGGGCTGGATGTGCCAGCACGCACCGCAATCGAATTGTATACCCCCACGTTGGAACTGGTCGCGTGGAATGGGTTCAGCATTCAACTCAGCCCGTCCATCACCGCTGCCCCTTCCAACCTGAGAACCGTTATTGCCGAGGACGATTACCGAAAGGCGGTGGCGCTTTGGCTTCCGGTCCGGGTGGAGGGGGCCGTTGCCGGTGTCATCCGGGTGGTGCGGCTGGTCAATGTCCGTACGCCGGTGCAAACGGCCTATCTGCGCAATTACGAGGTGGATTACCGTTGGCGCTTACAGACCGGTGCCGATTTGCAGGCGCTCTTTGGATCGGCAATGCCGCCGCCGGCAGCAGCGGTTACACAGGTTAGTGTACCGCTCGAAGGGCTTGATGGTTCAACCCTGGGGGTGCTTCAACTGGCCGTACCCTCGGTCGATGTCCTGCGGCAAGGCAGCGTACGGCGGTATCGGAATGTGATGGCGTTGTGGGCCGTCTTGTTGGCCTGCTGGCTGTTTGCCGGTCTCTGGACACTGTACCGGCACCGCGCCCGGCGTAGCTCGGGCGGGGCAGGCGTCCGATGGGCCTATTTCTTTTTGCTGATGTTGGGCTGGTGGGGGCTGCGGTACCTGCTTTTGTTGCTGGACGTTCCCGTACGCTGGTTTGCCGACGGTTCGCCGGGGGCCTTCCTGTTTGACCCCGCCGATCTGGCCTCGACCCTGGGGGGCGGCTTTGCCCGTTCCGTAGGCGATTTGTTGCTCAGTGCCTTGTTCTGCCTCGGGTTCGTGTGGGCCGGATGCGACTTTGTAATCACCCAGACCATCGGATGGGCGCGGCTGGCGCGGTTGCACGATCATCCAATGAAACAACCCGCAGGCCCTGCTCAACCGCTGCTGTTCATGGGCGGACTGGCGCTGGCATCCCTGGCGATCCTGGGTTGTATTGGCGGATTCGGCCTGATCATTCGGCGGGTGATGCTGGACTCCACCCTCGATTATTTTGCCTGGACGGGTCTCTGGCCTGAACCGCTGGTGCTCATCGTCTTTGCAACCTTGCTCATCGGTACATTGTCCTTGTTGCTGTTGGGTATGGCGCTGTACTGGGTAACGACCTGGTTCTTGCGCCGGTCATACCCTGCCAATCAGCTCTGGATCATGCAGGCCGGAGGCGTACTGCTGGTGTGGGGCCTTCCGCTGGTCGTCGTTTATTTCGTCTTTGGTTTATCGGAGTGGGTACCGTGGTGGCTGAGTTTGGGGGTTTTGGCCCTGACGCTGGGCGGGGCCTGGTACGGGGTGCCTGCCCTGGGGCGGCCCTCGCGGTTGTTTAGTGCCCGGTTGATCTTGCTCGGGGTGGCCGTCACAACGGCCCTCTTGTATCCACTGGTCTATGAAGGGATGGATACCCAGCGGCGGCTTCGGGTGATGGATGCCGCCGAGGAGTTTGCAGCCTATAGCGATGAAGAACTTCTCTCCCTGACGGAGTTGGTGCTACAGAAAAAACAACAGGAAGCTGGCTCCTCTCCCGCTTCAGCAGCCGATACCCTGGAGGCCAACTGGCTTGATCCATTTCTGCGCACCTTTCAGGTTCGGTGGGCGCATTTCGATACGACCGGCACACTGGTGCAAGCAGCAGCAGGGCAACCCGAACCCAGCATCAGCCCAGCAGTATTCGCTCGGTTACGGGCCTCTTACGCTGAAATGGAAGCGAGCCGACCTGGGGCACTGATTCGGCCATCCCTGGAAAGCCGGGATGCCGGACAAACAACCTATGAAGGCATCGCACCGGTCTATGCTGAGGCATCGGGGCAACGCACCGGGTGGGTGGTGGTACGGGTTACCCAACGGGCCCCCTCGTTTACCCTGCCCGAAAACAACGGCTCAACCAGTTGGGTACGGCAGTTATCCCTGGCCGAGTTCCGAAACCGGCTGCTCGTCCGGAGTGCCGGTGAGCGATTCGAGCGCCTGACCTTGCCTGCCCAGATTGCGGAAGACATGCGTACCCGGCCCGAGGGCTGGTATGAAGAGGTCTTGCACGACCGATCCTATGATACCTTCTACCGGGTACACCATCCCCAGGCTTCATCAACCGAACTGCATGCCTTCCTGACCCGGCGGCAACCTTCGGTGATTGCCGCACGGGCACGGGCCATTATTCCATATGATCACCTCTATTACATCCTGCGTATTGCCGTCGCGGGGGTTGCGGTTGGGGTGGTGTTTTTCCTGCTTGGGCTGTTGTTGCATGGGCGGATTCGCAAAGACCAACGGCAATCGTTTAGCGAACGGGTACAAAAAGCCTTTTTGGTGGTGGGTGTGATTGCCGTTGTGAGTATGGGGCTCATTGGCCAGGAGGTGGTAATGCGGGAGAACCAGGGCGCTATCCAGAGCCGTCTCGAACGCCGGTTGCAGCGTGTGGAAAATGCCTTGCGTCTGGAAGCCCAGGAAGGCGAGGCCCTGTATCAGGTGCTGGATCGGATATCGATTGATGCCCTTTCGGATCAGTTGAGTCTGGACTTGAACGTGTACGAAGGGGCCACCCTGATGATGTCCAGCCGGTCTCCCGATGCCACGCGCCGCCTGGTGGAACGCCGGTTGCCGGTGGCGGCCTATGAAGCCTTATACCTCCAGGGGTTTGAACAGGCGTTTGTCGAGATTGTAGGCCAGCGGGAATTTCCCTACACCATCGGATTCAAGGCGTTGCCGGATCGGCAGGGAACCCCCAAGCGGGTGATTGCCGTGTTGACCATACCGGAGCAAGAGCGGATTCGGGAAGAACGGGCGCGCACAACGGCCTACCTGTTTGGGGCGTTGTTGGTGTTGTTGTTTGTGGTGATGGTTACCGCCACCTTGCTCGCCAATGCCCTGGCTCGGCCCATGCGCAAACTCAGGGATGCGCTCGAAGCCGTTGCCGCCGGACGGTTTCAGCAGCCGCTTCCGGTGGAGTCCGAAGATGAAGTGGGGGAATTGACGCGCAGCTTCAATACGATGCAATCCCAGTTGGCAGACAGCCGTCGGCAACTGGCCCGGCAGGAACGGGAACTGGCCTGGCGTGAGATGGCCCGGCAGGTGGCCCATGAAATCAAGAACCCGCTCACCCCGATGAAGTTATCCATTCAGCACCTGCAGCGGGCCTACGCGATGGAGTCCGATCACGAACCGTTGCCGACGGGGCGGTTCCGGCAGTTGTTCCAACGTATCACCACTACCCTGACGGAGCAAATCGAGGCGCTGGTCCGCATCGCCAATGAGTTCTCGACCTTCGCCCGCTTGCCCACCCGGCATCCAGAGACGCTGGACCTGAACGCGGCCATCGCCGAAGCCGTCGCGCTGTTGCAGGAAGAAGCCGGGGCAGACATTCAACTGGACCTTGCCGAAGACCCCCTGGTTATCGAAGCCGACCGTGAGGAATTGCGGCGGCTCTACATCAACCTGATTAAAAATGCACTGCAGGCCATGCCCGATGGCGGGCAGGTCCGGGTGCGCACCAGGCCCAGGGCCGTGGGGTCAACCAACGGCACGCCGGATATGGCCTATAGCGAAGTTATTGATACCGGCTCCGGCATTCCCGTTGAGGTTCGGGAAAACATCTTTGAGCCCAATTTCTCGACCAAAACCAGCGGCATGGGGTTAGGATTGGCGATTGTCAAAAAGACCATCGAAGATATGAAAAGTGAAATCGGATTTGAGACGGAGGAAGGCAAGGGCACCACGTTCTGGGTTCAAATACCCCTGATAGAATTGTGATTTCTTCTTGGGGATTTAGCGGAGCCTGATGGTTTTGGAACAGGGAGTTCGTAGTTTGCATCGTTTTTGTAAAACGGTGAAATCAATACCATGCGCATCCTCGTAGTCGGGGCCGGCGAAGTGGGGCAGGAGGTTGCCCGTCTGCTCTCCACAGAAGGACACGACGTTATTGTTGTGGACCAGGACGGGAAAACCCTTGAACGGGTGGCTTCCCGCATGGACGTCTTAACCATCCAGGGCAATGCCACCTCGGCTGCTGTACTCAACGAAGCCGGCGTCGCACAGGCGGATATGGTGATTGCTGTGACCTCCATTGATGAGGTCAACATCATCGCCTGTATGATGGCCGAGCGGCTGGGCGTTCAGACCACCATCGCCCGCATTCGCTCAGGCGAGTTTCGGAAGGAATCTGCGGTGCTTAAGGCCAGTGACCTGGGCATCAGCTTTGTGATTCACCCGGAAGAGAGTACCGCCAACGAAATCGTACGGCTGCTGCGCCGGGCCGGCGCCACCGATGCCCTGCAACTGGTCGGGGGGCGCATGCAACTCATCGGGATGCGCATTCCGGCGGATTCCCCCGTGCTGGGCAAGAAACTCAGCGAAATCAGTGCCTCGGCTCCGCATCTAAAGTTTCTGGTGGCCGGTATCAGCCGGGGGATCCGGACGATCCTCCCGCGTGGGGATCAGCGCTTGCACCGGTATGATCAAATCTTTGTACTGGTATCGGCGCGGGATAGCGCAAAAGTGTCTGCCGCCTTCGGCCAGCAGGACGTACGGCTCCACCATGTGATGATTTTTGGGGGGACGTCTGTCGGGGCCAACGTGGCTCGGCAACTCAGCAAGGAAAAGGGGATGCGGGTTAAACTCATTGAGCCGGACCGCGCCCGCGCTGAACGCCTCGCCGAAGCCCTGCCGGGGGTCCTCGTGATTCATGGGGCCGCCTCAGACCTGGATTTGCTGGTCGCTGAAGGGATCGCCGAAATGGATGCGTTTGTGTCTGTCCGCCCGGACGAAGCCTCTAACCTCGTGACCTCCCTGATGGCAAAACACCTGGGAGTGTTTAAGACCGTTGCGCTGCTTTCCAACTCCGCCTACATTCCCATCAGCCAGCGTATTGGTCTGGATGCGGCTGTGAATGTTAAACTGTCGGTGTCGAGGGAAGTCTTGAGTTTCTTGCGGGGCAAACACGTACTGAGTGTGGCTACTGTACACGGCCTCAACACCGAGGTGCTGGAATTGATGGCTGCCCCGCGCACCAAGGTTACCAAAGGGCCGCTTAAACGGCTCCGGTTGCCGTCCGGTGTATTGGTTGGGGCCGTTATTCATGACGGTGACATTGAAATTGCCACCGGGGATACCCACATTGAACCGGGTGACCAGGTTATCGTCTTCGCCATCCCCAAACGCATCCGCGAAGTGGAAAAGTTGTTTGGGAATTAGCGCATTACCCTTATGCTACTTAACATTCGGGCTGTAATTGGCATTTTGGGGGCACTGCTTTTTTTTCTTGGCGGTGTCTTGCTGGTGCCGACTGCCGTGGCGCTGGGGTATGGAGAGCCACAATGGTGGAGTTTTCTGGTTACGGGGCTCATCGGTTGTGGTGTTGGGGGAGCGGCGTGGATGCGGTACCGGCCCCGGAATGAATTGCGGGTGCGTGAGGGGTTTGCCGTCGTGACGTTTTCCTGGGTGGTGCTCTCCTTGCTGGGGGCCTTGCCGTTTGTGCTGGGGGGCGTGCTGGACAACTACACGGATGCCTTTTTTGAAACCATGAGTGGGTTTACCACCACCGGGGCCACCATCCTGGGCGGGGCAAATACCCCGGCTATTGAGGCGTTGCCGCATGCGTTTCTGTTCTGGCGCAGCCTCACCCATTGGCTCGGCGGCATGGGCATCATCGTCCTGACCCTGGCGATCTTGCCCTTGTTGGGCGTCGGCGGGATGCAGCTCTTCAAGGCTGAAGCCCCCGGCCCCTCAGCCGATAAACTCACGCCTCGCGTCAAGGAAACCGCCAAACGACTGTGGATGATCTACGTCGGGTTTACCGTGTTGGAAGTGGCCCTGTTGTGGCCGGCTATGGGGGGCTTTGATGCCGTCAACCACGCCTTTGCCACAATGGCCACCGGCGGGTTCTCCACCGAAAATGGCTCGGTCGGTCAATATGGTTCGGCCTATATCGAGTGGGTCATTACGGTCTTTATGTTTCTGGCGGGGGTCAACTTTGCGCTCTACTATCGGTTGTTACGGGGCAAGGCGGGATCGGCGCTGAAAGACGAAGAACTCTGGTTTTATGCGGCCATCATGGTGGTGGCTACGGGGTTGGTGACGTACAGTTTGTACCGCCCATCTGGAGGGGCTGAAGGCGAACTGGTCTATGCATCCTTTGCGGATGCGGTGCGGTATGCCGCGTTTAACGTGGTGGCATTGGTGACCACCACCGGCTTTGGTTCCGCCGATTATGAGGCGTGGCCGGCGCTGGCTGTTGGCATTGTATTTCTGTTGTTTTTTGTAGGCGGTATGGCCGGCTCTACAGGCGGAGGTGTAAAGGTCGTGCGGCATTTGCTGCTCTACAAAAACTCCTACCGGGAAATCAAACGCCTGATTCACCCCCAGGCCATTCTACCGCTTCGGCTCAATGGGGAAGTGGTGCCACAAGAAGTGCTGCGCAATGTACTCACGTTTCTGGTGTTTTACATTGCCCTCGTGGCAGTCGGTATTTTGGCGATGGTGCTTCTGGGGCAAGACATCCTGACGGCTGTAGGGGCCAGTATTTCCTGTGTGGGCAATGTGGGTCCAGGCTTTGGTACCCTCGGGCCGACCGAAACCTATGCCCACATCCCGGCCCTCGGCAAATGGATTCTTTCTTTCCTGATGATGGCCGGTCGGCTTGAAATCCTGACCGTGCTCGTCCTCTTCATGCCCACCTACTGGCGGCGTTAATAAATAAACTGACCCAAGTTGTGTGCTGCAACACATTGCTGTGCTTGAAACGTAATGCGTCCGCCGGTACCGGGGGCGGTGCGTAATGCATAATGATGCCTTTTTTACGCATTACGCAATACGTGTAGTGGCGTACGCATTTTGATAAGTAGCACATTACTTGGGTAGGGCACAACTTGCGTTAAACTATGAAACCAATCAGATGGGGCGTATTGGGTGCTGCCCGGATCGGCCTGAAAAAAGTCATCCCGGCCATGCAGCAGAGTAGGTATGGACGGGTGACGGTGCTGGCTTCCCGGCGGGTTGCGGCGGCGAAAGCTGCGGCATCCCCCCTCGGCATCCCCACTGTCCACGACAGCTATGAAGCCCTGCTGGCTGATCCAGATGTGGATGCGGTGTATATCCCCTTGCCCAATCATCTCCACGTGGCTTGGGCCATCAAGGCGGTAGAAGCTGGCAAACATGTACTCTGTGAAAAACCCATCGGTCTGAATGCAGCCGAAGCCGAATCTTTGGCCGAAGTGGCTGGCCGATATCCACACCTGAAAGTGATGGAAGCCTTCATGTACCGGCACCACCCTCAATGGCAAGCGGCCCGCAAGCTGGTGCAGGACGGGGCCGTCGGGGCCTTGCAGACGGTGCATTCCTTCTTTTCCTATTTCAACAATGATCCCGGTAATATTCGGAACCAGGCAGACCTGGGCGGGGGAGGACTCATGGACATTGGTTGTTACAGCGTTTCACTCTCTCGGTTTATCTTTGAAGCCGAGCCCACACGGGTTTGTGCCCTAATGAAACGTGACCCGAACTTCGGGGTGGATGTGCTGACCTCTGGTATGCTGGAATTCACGACGGGTACGGCCACCTTCACCTCTTCCACCCAGGCGGAGCGCTATCAGCGGGTGCAGATTTTGGGTACCGAAGGCCGCATCGAAATCGAAAATCCGTTCAATCCATCACTGGACACTTCGGCCCGGCTCTGGGTTCATCAGGGAGCCGAGGTCAGGGCACACACCTTCCCCCTCGTTAACCAGTTCACCCTACAGGCCGATGCCCTGGCCTATGCTATCCTCAAAGACCATCCCGTGCCGACACCCCTCTCGGATGCGGTCGGCAACATGCGGTGTCTGGATGCCCTTGCCGAAAGCGCACAAGCGGGGCAATGGATGTTGGTAGATCGTTGAGGCCAAGGTTGGCTTGGGGCAATGCCACATGATCCATTTTTAACCTGTATCCTGATGCCTTTAGCAGACCTCATCGGCTGGGCAGCCGTCATTATCACCCTGGCCTATACCTTGCTTGGCCTGCCTACCCAGATTCTCAAAAACCGGCGCAGCCAATCTACCGGCGGCCTCTCCCTGTTTATGATCGTGTTGTTGTTCATCACGTTCCTCTTATGGGTGGCCTACGGGGTGGTGCGGTCGGACATCTTTATCATCATCCCCAATACTGCTGGAACGATCTGTGTGGCCGTCCTGTTGTCCCAATTCTGGATCTATCGTAACACGGAAGCCTGAACCACCCCATGTGTCCAATCCTGTCTCAATTGAAACGCTGGCAATAGCACGGTATTTGTGATACCTTACTAAAAAAACTTATGCCGAACCGACGTACATTTCTTAAAATCACCGGCGCGACCCTTGGGGCCGCACCCCTGATGCCCATGTGGTTCCAACCGGCTGCCCCGCGTATACCCCAGATTGCCTGCCAGCAATACACCTGGTATTCCTTTTTTAAGCGAGAGGACTATCCCCGCCTCGCCGACATGCTGCTTGAACGCAACATTCGGCCACACTTCGTTCTCGAACAAGCCGCAGAAGATGGGACCCCGCATACGATGAATGCCATCGAGAGCGGTAAGCGAAGCCTGGCCTACGCAGAAGAACTCTTCGCCGCCTACGCGGAATGATACCTGTCGCACACACGGATCCTGATGCGGTTCCCCCTCGGACCGTTCCCGCCCAGCCGGGCATCTGGATGTCATTTCTGGAACGCACCGGCGGGTTGGCTGCATTTGCCGGACAGTTTTTGATGCGGTGCTGGCGCAGACCCTTTGAGGGGCGCGAGTTGCTGCATCAGATGGATGAGGTTGGGTCCAAGAGCTTCTTGCTGATTGCCATCATGGGCCTGTCCATTGGCGTGGTCATCCCGATGCAAACGCGGGGTACCCTGGCTGTTTTTGGGGCGGAAGCCATGTTGCCGGACATGCTTGCGCTGGCCCTGTTTAAGGAACTGGGGCCTGTCCTGACGGCGGTGTTACTCGCCGGGCGTGTGGGCTCCGGCATCGGGGCCGAGATCGGGTCGATGCGGGTATCTGAACAGATTGATGCCCTTGAAGTAGCTGGCCTCAAGCCGTTTCATTACCTGGTGGTCACGCGGGTATGGGCCTGTATTCTGATGTTTCCGATCATGACGATGATCGCCAACCTGTTCGGCCTGGCCGGGGGATTTCTGGAGGCGAGCATGGTCGAGGGCATGGACTACCGGCAGTACACCCAGATTTCGTTTCAGACCATCCGCATGGTAGACGTGGTGATGGACACCGCCAAAACGATGATCTTCGGAGGCATCGTCGGCGTGGTCAGTTGTTATATGGGCTACACGGTCCGCGGGGGCACCCGCGAAGTAGGCCAGGCCGCCATGCAATCCGTCGTGTTGTCCTCCTTACTGATCCTGCTGGCCGATGTTATCGTCGTCCGAATTTCCCTGCTGCTTTTCGGTGGTGTGGAAGCTGGGTAGGGGATGCTTTGAGATGGTGAGGGCTTCCTTCGGTCGAATTAGGAATTGCTGCGCATCTGGGGGTTGGGATGCTTTTTGGTGTGAGTTGCTTCCTTTGGTCGTTTGTAGAAGAGGTACGCATCCGGTAGTTTCGCTTAGTAATGGAACAGGCTCCCTTTGGTCGAGGGGTGTTTCGCTGCGCTTACGGATATTTATTCCTTTATAGATGCGTTACCGTGAGCGTAGCGAACCAACTCCGCGAGCGTAGTGGGCCACTCCCGCGAGCGTAGCGAGCCAGCCCCCGCGAACGCAGTGAGCCCCCCCGTGCGCCTTATAAAAATCAAAAACCTCTGCAAAACCCTCGGCGGTACGTCTGTGCTGCGCGGCGTGTCATTTGCCGTGGAGGAAGGGGAGTCCGTGGTGATTATGGGTGGGTCCGGGGCAGGCAAAAGCGTATTGCTCAAACATCTGGTACAACTCCATCGACCGGACGAAGGGGAAGTGTGGGTCCTCGGGCAGCGCATGGACAAGCTGCGCGGCGATGCGCTCGACCGGGCCAGGCTCGACATCGGTTTTTTGTTTCAGGGGGGTGCGTTGTTTGATTCCATGACGGTCCATGAGAACCTTTCGTTTCTGCTGGAGCGCCATACCATGCTGGATGCTCCGGCTCGGTTGGCACGAATAGAAGAAAATCTGGATTGGGTTGGATTGGCACACATGCAGGCCAAGTACCCGGCGGAACTCTCAGGCGGGCAAAAGACCCGCATTGCGCTGGCACGGGCTACGGTGTTGCAACCGCGCGTCATGCTCTACGATGAACCCACCACCGGCCTCGATCCTGTTTCCGTCCGGGGTGTCGCTGATCTGATTCGACGGCTCCAGCGCGAACGCGGCATCACCTCCATCACCATCACCCACGACCGTCTCTGCGCTGAACTCATCGCCGACCGGGTCCACTTTCTATTTGAAGGTGCGTTGATCTCCGATGGCACAATGGATGAAGTCCGCCACGATCCTCACCCGGCCATCCGCGCCTTTTTCGGTACCTCATCGGCTTGAGGATCGTCCACATTTAAGCGTACTGAGGCAAATCAGAAATCACAAACCACCAATTACCAATCACCAATACGTAGGAACCCCTAACGGGGCTTTCCGTCCAATCCGGCGCAATCGTTCGGCCTGGGGTCGAACTTAATCCAGGTCATCTATGTCTCGTCAAGCACGTTTGGGGGTACTGGTTCTGGCCGGCGTCGTGTTGTTTTTTGCGGCGCTGTTTGTCATTGCCAATCGTTCCTTTCTGCTCAACGACACCTATACCCTGTACGCGCAGTTTGACCAAGTTGCCGGGCTTGCTCCGGGCGGTGATGTTCAGTATCAGGGGCTTTCGGTGGGGCGTGTGGAGCGGGTCTTGCTACCCGAACAATCGGATCAGCCTTTTCGCGTCGAGATGCAGGTACAAACCGAAGCGGCTCCGCTGATCCGCAGCGGCACCACAGCCCATATCCGCCGGGAAGGGTTCATCGGTGCGCCGTTGGTAGTGCTCAATCCGGGCACCGGCCAAGCGCTGGAGGCCGGAGCTACACTTGCCGGAGCCACCCCGCTGGATTTGTTTGTTGCCGCCGAGCAAGGCATGGCAACCCTCGCCCGATTTGATTCGCTGACCGCCGCGCTCCAAACCCTGGCCTACGATCTGCAAGCTGGAGAAGGCACCCTGGGGCGTCTCATGCAGGACCCCACAGCCTATGAAGCCCTCTTACGTACCTCACGCGAAGCCGAACACGCCCTGGCTGCCGTTGTGCAGCGCACCGATACCCTCACGCAAGCGGCGCTGGAGGCCAGCAACCGATTGATGACACTGTTGGATCAGGCTACCACCGGTGGGGGCACCCTGGCCCGGCTCATGCAAGACTCTACGCTGTACACGGATGCGGTATTGACCAGCCGCCAGTTGCAAACCACCATGCAGGACCTGCGCCACCTGCTCACCCAGGCCGAAGCAGGGGTCCATTGGGGAACTGTTGCCGCCTTTCGGGCCGCCGAAAACATGGAAGCCTTGAAGCGCAACTGGTTCTTCAAGGGGTATTTCAAGAACCGGGGGTATTGGGAGACGGACTCGCTGGCCGTGCGGGAGAAAGCCCTGGCCCAAACCTTCGAACGGTTAGCACAAAAAGCAGAGACCTTGGCTGCCTGGGAAGCCCGGTTGGAGGCCCTGGAAGCCCAACAAGCCATAGACCGTCCACCCCCAAACCCCTCCCCCTCTTCTGTGCCAGCAGATACGGTTCTGAGCCGCCTTCAACAGTAGGGGTGAACGTCTGCATGGCCGAGGGAGGCTGTAACGGTTGGGTCTGGTTCCTATCTGAAATATTGTCGAACATCTGATTTCTGGTTGGCCCTTTGGGAACCGAACCTGCCCGGTTTGCCGTTTTGAACCCCTGTGCTATATCTTTGGGAGTCTTGCAGCCTACGACTGAAGATTCACCGACTTCGCTCCACCCATCGCTTGTGACGCAAACAAAGCTCTATATCTTTCATCTCCCGCGTCGGTTTCATATGGCCTACGCACCATTGGGGCGGCTGATACGGCGGCATGAGCAGGACGTACGGCGTGCCGAGAACCACCTTATCCTGGTCATTACGGCCCTGCTGATGGTACTCATGTTTGCCAATCAGATTGCCTGGGCCTTCGTGAAAGATCCCATTCTTGCCGAACCTGAAGGGCCAGTCGCTATGGTGTTTTGGCTTTCCCAACTCGGTTTTTTGCTGGGGTTTATCCTCGGGTGTGTGATTGGCTTTAAGCCCGCCCTGACCATCACGTGTGGGGCACAAGCCGTGCATATTCAGGAAGAAAGCACCGAAACGGTCATTCCTTATAATGAGATTGAATTGGTTCGGACGATCACCTCGCTCACGTTTCACCGGCATTTTCGGAAGTACCGCCAGACGCGGGTTTTCGTCAATTTGATTGAAGATGAACTCATTCTGCTCGAAACGACCCGTGGCCCGGTCATCCTCGGGATCGCCCCTGAAGACCATCCCCTGTTCATCAAGCATGTGGAACGGCAACGTGTGATGGCCCCCACCCTGGTCAAGCTGAAGCCCGCGCAAGTGGCTTAAGCCGCTATGAACTTTACGCTGACCCACCAGGATCAACACACCCAGGCCAGGGCCGGTCGGCTCGAAACGGCCCACGGCACGATTGAAACCCCCATTTTTATGCCGGTCGGGACGGTTGGCACCGTTAAGGCCGTACAGCCCCGCGAACTCGTCGCCGACGTGCAGGCCCAGATCATCCTGGGCAACACCTATCACCTGTATCTGCGTCCCGGCACCGAAGTCCTCGAAGCCGCCGGTGGGTTGCACCGGTTTATGGGTTGGCCCGGCCCCATCCTGACCGATTCCGGTGGCTACCAGGTTTTTTCCCTCGCGCAGCGCCGGACCCTCTCCGAAGAAGGGGTGCAGTTTCAAAGCCATATCGACGGCTCTTATCACGATTTTACCCCGGAATCCGTCATGGATACCCAGCGGTCCATCGGGTCGGACATCATGATGGTGCTGGACGAATGCCCGCCTGGTGATGTAGACCGAAGCTATGCCGCTACATCCAACGAGCGGACCCTGCGCTGGGCCACGCGGTGCAAGGCCCGGTTCGAGGAAACCGAGCCGCTTTATGGGCACGCGCAAACCCTGTTTCCGATTGTACAAGGCGTGGTGTATCCAGATGTGCGTCGGGCATCAGCCGAACGGCTGGTGGAGATGGATTTTGAAGGGTATGCCATCGGTGGCCTGTCTGTGGGGGAACCGGCCGAGCAGATGTACGCAATGGTGGAAGTGGTCAATGCTGTTCTGCCGACCAACAAACCCCGCTACCTGATGGGCGTTGGCACACCGGCCAATTTGCTGGAGAATATTGCGCGGGGTGTGGACCTGTTCGATTGTGTGATGCCCACCCGTAACGGGCGTAACGGAATGCTGTTTACAACGCAAGGCATTCTCAACATTCGCAATCGGAAGTGGCGCACGGAGTTTAGTCTGCTCGATCCTGGTCTGGACCGGTACGTCAGCCGGCAGTTTACGAAAGCGTACGTGCGGCACTTGTTTCAGGCCCATGAGATCCTCGGGTTGCAGATCGCCTCCTTACAAAACCTGGGCTTTTACCTCTGGCTTATGGACGAGGCCCGGCAGGCCATTCGGGCCGGTATCTTCGCCACATGGCAGCGCGAAATCCAACCCCGCATCAGTCGGCGACTTTGAGGAGGGGATGAAGGGTTGACTATTGCTAATTATTACAGTAGTATACTGGTTCAAGACACCAGCAGGCACCACATGCAGCACGCAAGGACATACCTCAGAAAGCGCTTCGCTGCTGTGCCCATTTGCTGCCCAAACCCACCTCTTCTCACACATTAAACTGCGACGAGGATTATGAAGCGATCTCTCTACATTGGCCTTTTGGCAATGCTCGTCATGCCGCTTGGCATGTCGGTAGCCTTGGCCCAATCCGGCACGGTACAAGGCACGATTACGGACGGCACTACCGGTGACCCTTTACCGGGTGCCAATGTGATCCTGGCAACACCAGGGGGTGCCACCTCGACGATGGGTGGGGCAACCAACTTTGACGGCAACTACACCATTGCCAATGTGCCTGCCGGGACCTACGACCTCGTCGCCCGGTTCGTCGGGTACAGCGATACCCGGATTTCCGTGACGGTCGCTGACGGGCAAACGGTAACGCAAAACGTGACCCTCGAAGAAGAAGGTATCGGCCTGAATACCGTGGTGGTCACGGCCTCACGCCAGGCGGAGAAGGTGTTGGATGCGCCGGCTTCCATCTCGGTGTTGAGTACGCGGGATGTGGAGGAACAAGGCACCACCTCGGCCGCCGGTGCCCTGCGCAACGTGACGGGCGTCGATGCTGCCCAAACCGGTGCCGACCGCTTTGAGGTCGTGTTGCGCGGGTTCAACAACGCCTTCTCGGGTGCGACGTTTGCACTGGTCGATTACCGGCAGGGGGCCATTGCCTCCCTCGGGGTGAACGCCTACAACTCCATGCCGATCTCCAATGTGGATACGGAACGCATTGAGGTCGTCCGGGGACCCGGTTCCGCCCTGTACGGGGCCGGCGTGGATGCCGGGGTGATTCACTTCATAACTAAGAATCCTTTTTCTTCGCCGGGCACCACCGTTTCGGTCTACGGCGGTGAACGTTCGCTCGTTGGGGTGAACTTCCGGCATGCCGGCGTCCTGAGTGAAAAACTCGGCTACAAGGTGGCCGGGACCTTCGCCCAGGTGGACGATTGGGAACTGGACCCTGACGACGCGGAAGATGCCATCCAGTTGGCCGGTGATGCCCGCGAGCGGGTCTATGATGCCGAAAAAATCAACGGCAACGCGATGATCGAGTATCGCTTCTCGCCCACGACCTCGCTCATCTTAAATGGCGGACATTCGACGGCCACCAATACCTTCCTGTCCGGTATCGGCACGGTGCAGGCCGACGGCTTCGGCTACTCGTACGGGCAGGTCCGGTTGCAATCGGGCGGACTGTTTGCCCAGGCCTACCTCAATAAAAACGAAGGGGGGGATTCCTTCGTGTACGGCACCGGCGACCCCGTTGTGGACAGCTCCCAACTGTTCAATGCCCAGGCCCAATACGACTTCGAACTGGCCGAAGGCCGGAACCGGGTGATTGTAGGGGTAGACTTTGAACAAACCACCCCCAAGACCGGGGGCACCATCTACGGACGCAACGAGGAAAACGACCAGATCACCGAATACGGCGCGTACTTGCAGTCCGCCACCCACATTTCGCCCAAGCTGGACCTGACGGTCGCGGGTCGGGTCGATTACAACAACATTGTCGATGCGGTCCAGTTCTCGCCCCGTGTAGCGCTGGTGTTTAAACCCGCAGATGCCCACTCGATGCGGGCCACCTACAACCGGGCCTTTTCCTCACCCGGTAACAACTCGTTATTCCTCGACATCATCGCCCAGGAAACGGTACTCGACCCCGTCAACAACCGGGTGCTGCGCGTTCGTGCACGGGGGGCTGCCGACGGCTTCACCTACGCACGCAACAGCAGCAATGAGTTGATGGCCAGTTTTGCATTCCCGCTGTCGGGGTGGAATACGCTCACCACCCCGAGTTCCGTCAGCATCGACCACGCGGAACTGTATGATTTCATCTATGCGACCCTGTCCCAATTGTCATTAGACGATGTCAATGCGGCCCTGGGGTTGACGCTGAGTGAGGCGGTGTTCAACATCCTTTTGCTCCAACTCCGGCCCGACTTTACGCAGGTCGGTGGCTCCTCAACCGGGGGTGTTCTGGCCCGGCCCCGGCTGGCGGGTGGGGTTGATTTCATTGAAGACGTTGTAGACATTCCACCTCTTTCGCAAACCACCAGTCAGACGTTTGAAGCGGGGTACAAGGGGCTGTTCAACAACAAGGTGTTGTTGGCTGTTGATGCCTACTATACCAACAAGAAAAACTTCGTCGGGCCGTTGCTCTTTGAATCCCCCATCGTGCTGATGCCGCAACTCCAGGCCGAGTTTGCCAATTCGTTTGCCCAGGGCATCACCAACAACTCGAACCTCAGCGCTGTGCTGGCTACCATTCAGGGACAGTTGCCGGATCGGGACTTTTCGCCAGAAGGTGTGGCCAATGCCGTGCTGGATCTGGCCGCTGCGCTGTTCGGTGCCCCGGTCGCGGTTGTGCAGCCGGTGGAAAACCAGAGTGCTGAGGGCCCGGAGATCTTGCTTTCCTATCGCAACTTCGGGGACATCGACTACTGGGGTATGGATGTTTCTACCCAGATCCTGGTGAATGAAAACATGGACCTGTTCGGCTCACTTTCGCTCGTCAGCGACGATTTCTTTGATGCCGAAGAAGTCGGCGAACCCGGCTCGGACAAGTCGGTAGCCCTCAATGCCACCCGGTTCAAGTTCAAGGCCGGCGCCAACGTCCGGCAGGACCAAGGGTTCAACGTCAATGTCTCGGCCCGTTATACCGATGGCTTCCCCGTCGCCTCCGGTCCGTATGTGGGCGATGTGCCGTCGTTTTTCCTCCTGGATGTGGGCTTTGGGTATGACCTGAGCGGGTTTACGCCGGGCCTCCGGCTGGACGCCAATATCCAGAACGTGCTCAACAACGAACACCGGGAATTTGTAGGCGCACCGCTCATCGGACGCTTCGCCAGCGGCCGCCTGACCTATTCCTTCTAGGCCCTCTGGTCTAAGTCAAGGAACTGATATTACATCATAAAAAAACGCTCGCTATCCATCAGTATAGCGAGCGTTTTTATTACCGGACTGTTTGGAAGGGAGAAAACAGCCGGTTATTCTTCCGGAAACAGGAAGACTTTATCCACCACATGGACCACGCCGTTGGCGGCATCTACGGTGCCGAGGATCTTGGCGCCGTGCACGTACGTGTCTCCGTCTCGCTCTTCCACATCCACGTACTGGCCTGTGGCCAGGTAGATTTTCATGCCCGGTTTGAGCAGAGGCCCTTTGAAGGTGCCCGGCGAAGCATGGGAGGTAACGATACTTTTGAGTGTGGCTTTGTTTTCCGGTTCGAGCAATGATTCAACCGTGCCGGCCGGAAGTGCATCGAACGCGGCGTTGTTAGGGGCAAAAACGGTTAGCGGGCCCGGATTGACCAGCACATGCTCCAGGCCAGCGGCCTGAACAGCGGCCACCAGCGTGGTATGATCGGGAGAGTTCATGGCAATCCGGAGCACGTTTTGCTCAGACAGGGTGTCGACGACGTGGGCCTGGCCCTGGTTGCCGAACATATTTGCCGAAGTATCGGGGGCTTCCTGCTGTTGGCAAGCAGATAGAAACCACCCGGCCAGGAGGAAGGCGTAGAGCGATATTGTAAAAGTAGATTTCATCTAGACCTCTATGAATTGGCATTTGATGGAAGAAAACACGGCTTCGGTTGAAACCGCTGACATCAAGACACCAGGGTGTCATTAAAACAGACCGTCGTAATATCGGTGATATTGTCTTTAAGATAAAAGACTGTTTTGTATTTTATTATGAAATATAGAAGCCCTAATCCGTGAAGGAGGCATGGAAAAAAGAGGCGGTGTATACCGAGCGATTAGGCTACTCCGGTGTTTCCGGATTGGGCGGGTTGGCTAAGGGGTCATGCAGCATGCCGGTACACAGGCACATCTTCCGGTTCTGCCGCATGAGCACATCGTAGTTTGGGCAACTTTTACAGCCGTTCCAGAATACCTCATCGCTGGTCAACTCCGAGAAGGTGACGGGCCGGTAGCCGAGATCGCTGTTGATTTTCATGACGGCCAGGCTGGTGGTGATGCCGAAAATTTTGGCCTCGGGGAAGCGGGTTCGACATTGTTCGAAGGCCTTGCCTTTGATGCGGCGGGCCAGGCCGGTCTTGCGAAATGCCGGGGCAACAATCAGGCCGGAGTGGACCACATACTTGCCGTGCTCCCAGGTTTCGATGTAACAACTGCCTGCCAGCACGTCCTTTTCCAACGCAATAATGAGCTTGCCTTCCTCCATTTTTTGGCGGATGTAGGCCGGATCACGTTTGGCGATGCCCGTGCCCCGTTTTTGGGCGGCACTTTTGATCAGGTCGCAGATGGCCTGGGCGTACTTGAAATGGTCGGGGCTGGCGATTTCTATGGTCATCCCAAAGGACGGTCTGGCGGTGATACAAGGGCACACTTTCCGTGTAAGCCCCCAACGATACGGCATACCCCGGTTCAAATCAATAGGAATTGATGTGGGGAAAGGGCGAACCCGGAGAAGAAAGGGGGGCTCCTTCAGGTTTCCGTGAGGGGCAGCGGCACCGTTCCCGAAAACCAGGTCAATGATCTGGTAACAGGGAATTGTACGCGTTATCTGTTAAAGGCGTAGTGTCTCCTGTGAGGCGGGGCATTTCTTAAACGAGCATCCTTCTTCCGGGGGCTTACTTTCTGAGCGATGTCTATCCGAACCCCTTTAATCCCCAGGCGGTTATTCATTTTGCTGTTGCCAAGGAGCAGCAGGTGGAACTTGCGCTGTACAACGCTGCAGGACAAATGGTGCAGTCCTTGTATGCCGGTGTCGCATCTCAGGCAGTAACGCAAAGGGTGCGTATCGACGGCACACACCTGAGTAGCGGTGTATATTTTGTACGATTACTCGGTCAGGACTTCGAGGCCGCACGGCAGGTTATCCTCAGCCGATAAGACGTTTAGAACCTTCAATAGTGGCCCTGCCTGCACACTTGGCGCGTTCTGGTGTACAGGCAGGGTTTTTTGTTTACCGAATATACACGGTTTTGGCATTCACAAAGGCCTTAATCCCGGCCTCAGCCAGTTCGCGCCCGTAGCCGCTTTGTTTGATGCCGCCGAAGGGGAGCCGGGGGTCCGAGCGGACAAAGTCGTTGATGAAGCAGCTCCCGGCATGTAGTTCAGTCTCGGCAATGCGTCGCCCACGGTTCAGGTCTTGTGTAAACACAGCGGCCCCCAGGCCATACGCGGTATCGTTGGCTACGCGGAGGGCTTCGGCTTCGTCCTTGACAGGCAGGATGGCCGCTACAGGGCCGAAGAGTTCCTCGGTGTAGGCCGGCATACCCGGTTTAACATCGGTCAGGACGGTGGGTGGGTAGAAGGCCCCCGGCAAGTCCGGGAGGCGGCCTCCGGTGAGCAGGGTTGCGCCCTGGCTGATGCTGTCCAGGACCTGCCGGTGCAGGGCATCCCGTAAATCAAACCGGGCCATGGGGCCGAGGTCGGTGGCAGGGTCCAGCGGGTCACCCATGGTATAGGCTTCCATCTTTTCCACCACCCGTTTCTCGAACGCCTCTTGCAGGGATTTGACCACGATGAACCGTTTGGCGGCAATGCAGGTCTGCCCGGAGTTGATCATGCGGCTGACCACGCAGGTATCGGCTGCGTGGGTCACATCGGCATCGTCCAGAATCACATAGGGATCGCTGCCCCCTAGTTCGAGAACGGTGGGTTTGAGGGCGGCACCGGCCTGTTGTGCCACGGCTTTCCCTGCACGGGTACTCCCGGTGAGGGAAATGCCCTGAATCCGGCCGTCGGCAATCAGGGGTGGGACCTGGTTTACATCAATAAGCAGGGTCCGAAACAGGTGTTTGGGAAAACCGGCACCGGAGAAGATTTCCTCGATGGCAAGGGCGCAGCCGGGTACGTTCGGGGCGTGTTTCAGCAAGGCTCCGTTGCCGGCCATGAGGCTTGGGGCAGCAAACCGAAAGACCTGCCAGAACGGGAAATTCCAGGGCATGATGGCAAGGATCAGGCCAAGGGGTTGATAGGTCACATAGCTTTCCGAGGCCTCGGTTTTGGAAGGGGTAGAGGCAAGAAAGTTGGCACCCTGTTCAGCATAGTATTCACACACCCAGGCACACTTTTCAACTTCGGAGAGGCCTTGTTGAAAAGGTTTCCCCATTTCCTCGGTCATCAATGCTGCAAATTCCTGGGCATCGTCCCTGAGGATCTTTGCCGCTTCGTGCAGGGCTTCAGATCGTTGGGCCAAGGGTGAGGTCCGCCAGGTTTGCTGGGCAGCATGGGAGGCGGCAAGGACCCGTTCCACCTCGGCAGCGCCCATACCGGAGTAGGAATCGCCCGTGGGTTGGCCGGTGGCCGGGTTGGTTACCTCAAACGTGGTCATGGGTGGTGTCGTTTGGGTCTAAGGGAATATGTTTGTATCTGTCAGCGCAGGTAGTATCGGATGCCCAGTCCGCCGCCTACCTCGCCGTCGGTGGCGGGTATCAATGAGAACCGGGGGGTAAGTTGTGCAAACACTTCCCATTGGTCGAACATATACCCAAGGCCGAATCGACCGCTGATGCCCATCACAAGGTCATCATCGCGGCGGTTGTCATAGAAACCAACAAATCCTCCAGGGCCGTAGAAAAGATGTACGTTCGGGGTGTGGTCCAGGTGTTTTTCGCGCTGGAGGTGAACATTGAGGAAGAAGAAGTCATCGTTGTCCCACGCCGCCAGAAAATCGTAGGAGTAGGCATGCGGATTGTATTTCAGGACGGATACCCCGCTCGGATCACCAATCTGGGCACCAATGCCGATTTGCCCTGAGGCGCGTTGCGCGATGGCCGGGGTTACCCACAGCATGAGGATACACAGCAAAAATGATGGGCCGGTTAGGAGGAGGAGGCGATTTGCATGCATGGATGTTTCGGTTTGAAGCGAAATAAATGGGTGGGCATAACGCACGGGGTCCAAAACCTGCATATCATGCCCTGTACCGTTTAACGACTAATACGAATCAGGGGTTCAAAACCGAGTAGCTCCCCCTTTTGGCTCGGCCTCATCCTGAAACACTCCCCTGTGCCAAAGGGGGACGAGCGATGACGCCCAGGGCGAAGCCGGGCGGCATCGGGCCGGGGGATTTCCAACGCCGCCGGTGGCAACGCCGGCACTTTGAACGACCGGCGTACTTGGGGCCGGCATCACGCATCTGTGTTGCCGGTAAAATCCCCCGGCCCCGCGAAAGAGAGGGCTTTTCGATGTTTGGGGGCGGGTCCACCCCCTTTGCCAGACGGGTATACGCTGGGTAAATGCCGGGGCGAAAGGGGGACTTTCTCGTCCTGGGGCCGATAGTCAACCCTTGATTTGCATTGTTAGTTGGCGGGTTAGTTGAGGATTCAACGCTTCTACATATGGCTCTAGTCTGAATCCATTGTATCTTGGCCGTATCTACGTCGGGAGATCAACTGGAGCATATGATGGATACATTGACACATGCAATGAAGCTGCTGGGCTGGGTTGGGCTACTATGGATGATGGGCAGACCGGAGATCGGTATGGCACAGCAGTCGGTAGCTCGGCAATGGAATGAGGCGCTGTTGGAATCCATTCGTACTGACTTTGCCCGGCCTACGGTACACGCCCGTAACCTGTTTCACACCAGCGTTGCGATGTACGACGTCTGGGCTGCCTATGATGCTGAGGCGGAGCCCGTCTTGCTTGGCCACACCACCACCGATGGGTACACCTGTGCGTTTGAAGGGGTAACCCCACCTGCTGATGTGGAAGCTGCCCGCCAGGAAGCCGTGAGTTTTGCAGCCTACCGGATATTGCAGCATCGTTTTTTGCGCTCGCCGGGAGGCGCAGATGCCTATGTCCGTTACGACAGCCTCATGACGGTACTCGGGTACGATCTCACCGTGAACAGCACCGATTATGTGAACGGTCCACCGGCTGCCCTGGGCAACTACATGGCCGAATGTGTCATCGGATGGGGGTTTCAGGATGGGGCACGGGAATTCAGCAATTATGACAATGTAGCCTATGAGCCGGTCAATGATCCGCTCGTCCCTGAAGATCCCGGCAATCCGAACCTGGCGGACCCCAACCGGTGGCAACCGCTCACGCTGGATACCTTCATCGACCAGAGTGGGAACGAGATCCCGTTTAATACGCCCGATTTCCTGAGCCCGGAGTGGGGCATCGTCACCCCGTTTGCCCTAACGCCAAATGACTTGACGGTCTATACGCGAGACGGGCATGACTACTGGGTCTATCATGATCCAGGTCCTCCTCCATTCCTTGATGTAGAAAGCGGCGAAGGCACCACCGAAGCCTATCAATGGGGGTTTGTGCTCGTCGCCGTATGGTCGGCCCATCTAGACCTGGCTGATGGGGTAATGTGGGACATCTCGCCCGCGGCCCAGGGCAACACCGACATCACCACGTTTCCCCGGACCATTGAGGAACTTCCGGACTTCTATAATTTCCTGGAGGGCGGTGATCCCGGTATGGGGCATCCCGTCAACCCGGCGACCGGGCAGCCCTATCCGCCCCAGATGGTTCCGCGCGGGGATTATGCCCGCGTCCTGGCCGAGTTCTGGGCCGACGGACCGGATTCTGAGACGCCCCCTGGCCACTGGTTTGTGATTCTGAACCACGTCATGGACCATCCCGATTTTACCCGGCAGTATCAGGGTGAAGGTGCGGAACTGGACCCGCTGGAATGGGATGTCAAAGCCTATCTGACACTCGGGGGGGGCATGCACGACGCGGCCATTACGGCCTGGGGTATCAAAGGGTGGTATGATTACATCCGGCCCATTTCGGCCCTGCGGGGTATGGCAGCACTTGGTCAAAGCTCAGATCCTAACCTGCCGCGCTATGCCCCTGGCGGCATTCCGCTGGTTGATGGCCTGCTCGAACTGGTGCAACCCGGTGACGACTTGGCGGGTGAAGAGGGTGAACATGTTGACAAAATCAAAATCTTCGGCTGGCGTGGCCCGGATTTCATTGCCGATCCAGATACGAGCACAGCCGGTGTCGGTTGGATCCTTATGGAAAACTGGTGGCCGTACCAGCGGCCATCCTTCGTGACGCCGCCTTTTGCCGGGTACATCTCCGGACACTCTACCTATTCTCGCGCCGCTGCCGAAGTCTTGACCTTACTGACCGGCGATCCGTTTTTTCCGGGCGGTGTGGGTGAGTTTGAAGCTCCGCAAAATGAATTTCTGGTCTTTGAGGATGGGCCGAGCATGGACCTCACGCTACAATGGGCCACCTACCGGGATGCCTCGGACCAGACCAGCCTCTCCCGCATCTGGGGCGGCATTCATCCCCCCGCAGATGATATTCCCGGTCGGCTGATCGGGGAGCGCATCGGGCATGAAGCCTTCCGCCGCGCCGAGAGTCATTTCACAGGTCGGATCACGGCCAATGAACCCTTGCCGGCGCCCGAAACTGCCACTTTGGACGTAACCGCTTATCCCAGTCCCTTGCGTGCTGGCCGTATGCTTCAGGTGCAACTGGAGGGCCAGGTTCGGGAAGGGACTGTATCTGCCTACAACGTGCTGGGCCAGCAGGTCCACGCCGAGCCGCTATACGGGCGGCAGACCTTGCGCTTGCACACGGAGGGGTGGGCACCCGGCGTCTACATGCTCCAGGTCTTCACGCTGGATGGAATTTCAGCTATAGTGCCGGTGGTGATCGGGGGATAAGTAACAGGGGTTTTACGGCTGGGGGTACGTACCGATGGTATCCAGGAGGGGTTGGGTGCCGGTGGTATCGGCATCGAAGCCCAGAGCCCAGACCATCACGCCTCGCAGTTTTGTTTCCTGGAGGAAAGCCATTTTCTGTTGGATGGAATGGGGATCGTCGAACGTAATGAGTTGATTGGTATCGACCGAGGTAAGATAGGGGACGGCAGCGGCTTCATCCCAGTGAAGCGCCCAGCCGTCTTGTTGTTTGCGCAGGACTTCGGCGTAGGTGATGGTACCGCCGCCGGTGCTTTGTCCGTAGAGTCGCTCAGCTTCAAAGATTCTGCCATAGAACGGCATGCCCAAGTTAATACGCGCTGGATGTAGACCGGCTTCCAGCCAGTGGTGTATACTCTGCTCCACCGAGCCGAACCGGTTGTCCGGTGTGGCAAACAGGGGGGCGTTGTGTCCGGCGTACGGGCTCCAGCCGCCATGATAGTCGAAGCTCATGAGGTTAGCCCAGTCCAGGTATCGGTTAAAAGCGGCGATGTTGTAGCCGTCCTCGTGAGGTACCGCTGGGAGCAGGGCGCTGAGTGTCAGGGGGAGGTCCGCCGTGTGGATCGCCGTTCGCAAGGCGGCGAGCAATTCGGCATAGGCGGCTTTGTCTGTGGTATTGGGGTATTCCCAATCAAGGTCGATGCCGTCGTAGCCATGCGTTTGGCAAAATGTGAGCAGGTTCTGGATGAATCGTTGCCGCAGTACTGGATCGGCAGTGATTGTTGGGAAATGCCTAGATTGCCCCCATCCCCCAACCGTAATCAGCATTTTTACGCCTTGTGCATGGGCTGCGGCGTTCAGTTCAGGGTAGAGCAGGGAATCGGGAATGTGGAGGGAGCCGTCGGCGTTGGGCCAGACGAAAGCGTGGGCAATGTGCGTCAGGTGGGTGTACGGAACCGCCGTATGGGGATAGGTGGCCCGCGTCCAGTGGGTATAGTAGCCGACCACTTGCCGAGGGGGTTCTGCGGCAGCTTTTTTCAAAAACCAGAGCATCGGCAAGAGGACCAGCAAGATACAGACGGACCAGGCATAGCCGGTGTAAGGCGCAGGCCGGTTCATTGGCGTGTGGTATCGAAATAGACCGTCAGGAGCGTATGGCCGGGGAAGACGGGGGGCATAGCGAGGTAAATAACGTTCGGATCCGGGGTGTGTTGGCGCATCACGTCTCCCCGTGTTGTGGCAATCCGGGTGAGGGTTTCCTGGGTGTACAAATCCAGCCCCAGGCCTTCAATGGGGGCTGCGTCATGGTTGGTGATGCGAAGCGTCAGGTGGGTATCCTGGCGTTCTGCTATCTGAACTTCAACCTGGGTGCGTTGATGCCACCAGTCGGCCACTTCCCCGGCAGTGGCCACCCAACTGTTCTTTTTACGTGCATGGGCGGCGACCTGTTCTAACACACGGGCGCGTACAGGGGTGAGGGCCTGAATTTCCGGGTGAAAGGGCAGGACGTACAAGCCTTGCATGGCGTGTAGTTGATTAAAGTCAGCCTCGTAGGCGGTATACAAATCGGCTGTAGGATTGAGGTGATTACTCTGGTTGAGTAGGGCATAATCATCCCGTCCGGTAATGGGAAAGGCGAGTCTGCGGCCTGCAGGTCGGCCCATTGTAGGGGCGCGCCCGGTAGCAGCAGCCAGATAGCCCTGTTGGATTCGGTTGTTCGTTGATATCGGGTATAAAAAGGGTGCGGCACTCGTAAGGGGGGGCGATTCCAGGATGTAGGTAAATCCGGATTCCTGCATGGCCTGAACGGTATATTCGTCTAGTAGGCCCGCCGGAGGAAACAGCCCACGAATGGGTTGGGCCGGGGTCTGGATGTCCATGCGTCCTCGGTCCAGGCGTTGCCGTTGCTCGGTCAGGGGTTGCCCGTAGAGCAAGGCATCCGTATCGGCAGAGAGGGCAGCCTCTCCGTGTTGGTGCAGCCGTTTCAGCAGGCCTGGAAACAGGCGGGCTTCATCGGAGGTCAGGAAAAATGTGGCGGGGAAGGCTTCAGCTTCCATCACATCCAGCGTGTGGGTCATACTGAGGCCGTAGCGGTAGTCAGTGCCCACCAGCGGGAACCCCGCAAACACGGTCGCTGATTGGTGGCCGTTGGGCCAGGGTCGAACGGCTACGGCAGGCACCTGGGCCACATATGCCAACGCATTGATCACAAGGCCTTGATAGACGGCCTGTTGGTCGGGTTTCTCGGAGACCTGGGGCGGTGTAAAGCCAAACCAGGCATACCGGCCTTGCTCCCGTTCGCCATAAAGCAGCAACGTCAGGTCTTCGGGGAGGTCGCGTTCATCGCTGGCGTTTTGATAGCGTTGAAATTCGCCTATGCCGGTACTGGTGAGTGCACGTGCACCTCCTATCGTGTCGGCTGTGGTGACGTTCAGCCGGTAGCCCATGGGCAACCCTCGGGTGAGGGGATGGCCGCCGGGCAGGGTTTGTAACAATCCACCGGAAGCGTTAGGCAGATCAGGCGCATAGGTGGCGCTGAATAGGTCGTTGAAGAAGTCTGTATCCGTATGCTGGTCGTCGTCTTCGTAAGCCCCAACGGGGCCGGCCGCCAGCAGGCCCCCGCCATATGTTATAAACCGACGGAGGGTTTTCTGTTGCTTGCCCGAGAGTGCATCAGCTATAGGCAGGATCAACACGTCAATGTCATCGGGTATGCCCTTCGACAGGTGTTTGTCCGTCACCATACGATAGGGTAGGTTCAGGCCCATCAACAGCCATTCCCATTGGGTAACGGTCGCATCCACAACCCGACGCGCTGCATCGGAGCGCGAAGCGGTACGCTCGGCATCATACAGCCCAATCCGGGGCACTTCCTGGTTCTGAAGCGGAGCCAGCAAAGTGTACACGCCCTGTGCCGGGCGCTCCGGCGAAAGGGCCGGGTGTACCGGTTGACCGAAGGCGCCGGCCTGCACACCGAGGCAGATGATAAAGAGGATGAGCGTGCGACGTGCGACGTGCGACGTGCGACGTTTTTTGTGCCCGAACGTAGAACGTAGAACGTAGAACGTAGAACGTAGAACGTAGAACGTAGAATGTTTAAGAAAATGCATCATGGCGCGGCCTCTTGGGTGGTCAGGGAGCGCAGGAGGGTGGAGAGGGTATTTTCGGGATGGATGCCGAGCAGGTCAATATGGTACGTCCGGCTTTCACCCGCCCGGAACGGTTCCAGTCTAAGGGTCAGCATGGTTTGGTCAGCGCGGAGTTCATGGTCTGGCATGGGGGTACGGGTCAGTTCGGGGCGGATGGTAATGCCGTCCACACGTTCTCCGAGGTTGACCAATACCCGGGTTGGTTTGTCCAGCGCCGGGCCGGTATTGGAGATTCGTACGGCAATGCGGGCGGGGCCACGCCGCACCACATCCAGTTCCAGTTTAAGTTTGGCTTTCCACCAGTTTGTCATTTCCTCGCCGGAGGCCAACCAGACGTTCTGTTCCTGGAGGCGCTTGACGATCTGCTTCAATTCGAACAGGTATTCCGGTCGGGCCAGGTAGTCGGATGAAAAGACCAGTTGGTACAGGCTGCCTTCGTAGTAGGTACGTTGCACATCTTCAGCGAAGACAGACGTTGAGGAGCGGTCCAGGTCCAGCGGTTCATACGCCATCGCCTCCCGGTCTGTAAAGGCCGTTTTGCTCATGCCGACCACCACATTCGGGGCATAGGTGAAGACCCGAGGAATCGAGTAGGGATGAATCCATTCCGACGAGAAATAGGAAAATCCAGTCTCGGCAAGGGCCTCGGCGGTCGTATTGCTGAGGATGCCGGTCGCATCCGGGCGATAGCCTTTCAGGTTGGGGGCTCCGGCAGCTTCAAAGGTCTTGCGCGAGCGTTCAAATTGGGCCTTTTGGGCCAATACAGAGCCGTGGTCATCATGCCTCAGGCTGTCGAGCAGGCCAATTTCCCCGTGTTGTTTCAGATATTGCACCAGTTCCGGGGCCAGGGCGGCCGTTTCGGCCCGCAAGAAATAGGCGGTGGGCACGTTCTGGCTGGAAAGATAATCAGCGGCCACCCGGAGTTGATCCGGATGTTGTTCGCCCAGGCCGGCAAAAGTGGCCCCGGCTTCGTAACCACCCGGCCAATCCCGAATCCAGCCGTAGGGTTCACGCAACAGATAGTTCAGGGTATTGGCAAAGAGTTGGGCCAATACATCCCCTTCATACGACTCGGAGCCACTGTAGCCGATGGCATCGCGCTGGAAGCCCATATAGACGAACCGGCCCTTGCCATAGGTGCCGTGGACGAGCCCGGCACTGTTCTGGAAGGGGGATTCTTCGATCTCCTCATCCGTCGAAAAGTCATACCAAAAACCGGATGATTGGGTACGTTGCTCCACCACCCTGAGCCGGATGCCGGGGTTGAAAAGTTGAACAGCCACCCGTGCCCCGGCAGGAATGCTGGCCGTGAGTGGGGTACCGGCCCGCAGGGTGAATCGCTGGATATCCATGGGTACTGCCGAGGTTAAGGCTGCGGTTACCTTGTCCTGGGTACGTACACGGGTGTAGTACGTTAGCTTGGTTTGCGTGGAGGTTGGGGCTGGAGCCAGCGGGTCTGCTTCAATGGGCTCGGCCTTTACGTAATCACCGGATGGAGCGGGCGCATCGACCGGTCCTGTGCGGATGTATCCGTTCAGGGGGGGGAAATCGGTAACAGGTTTGGCAGCGGCCAGTACCGAGTCCGGCAGGCTCTCGGAGGGGGTCAGGTTTTTCTTGACCGCGTACAGGCCGGGGGTAACCGTGCCAGTAAAGACGGATTCATAGATTTGGTACACGCCGGAATGGGCATCGGCCAGACGCGTGACATGGACCCCGAAGGTATCCTCAATGAAGCGCCATCCGCGCCAGGTGCCATCGGCTTTGTATAGGCCGGGCGTCCAGGTGGCCAATATGCTGCCCCCGTGCTCCATAAACTGATGGACCTGCGTAATCTGTCGGTCGCTCATGGATCGGGTAGACGGTAAAATCAAGACCTTAAATGAATCAGTCAGGACGCGGCCGCTTTCGAGGTCCTGGTCTTGAACCACTTCAAAATCAATCGCGTTTGCGAACAGGTAATTGCGCCAGGACTGGAGGGTCGCATCCACCCAGGAGGCATCTCGGTTTTGGAGCAGATGGGTCTGTTTGGTATACGTACTTTGTAGCAGGGCGACCTTGCCGGTTTCATGTCTGCCGAGGGCCGTGGCATACAGTTCTTTCACGGTAAACGTCCCCATTACACCTTCCAGGATGAGGAGATACACCAAACAACTCAGGAGCAGGAAGACCATACTGAGTACGATCACCCAGAAGCTGTTAATCCGTGTTTTTTGGGGTGAAGCCATGGGTTATCTGGTGCGTCGTTTGGGGGGCGGCACGTGGGGTATCGGGGCCGGGGAGAGTTCCAGGTCTTCCCACGGCACACCCACCGGCGTATCGGTTGAGGATGCCGTATCCGTTTGCAGGGGGTGTTCCGGGTAGGTCGGGCTGGGGGCCGGTTCTTCGGATTTCGGGCGTGTGGGTGGGCGGTCCGGATGGGGAGCCGATTTGGTATCCACACGGGGTGGGGCATAGGATTCGGCGGGTTCGGGCTCGGGGGCCACACGGGGTACCGGTGCCGCCTTGGGAACCTCAACAGGCACTGGCTCTTTCGCCACCGCCACGACGGTTGCCTGGGCCGGACCTGCCGGTGCGCCGTGTCCTTGTACCGCAGGCTTCTTGCCTTTCCGGGCTCTGCGTTCGCGGATTTTGTAGAGCGCATACGCCCATATTGCCAGCACAGTGGTCAGGATGGTGATGATCAAAATAATGGTTGAGAGAATCGCAACGATTTCCATAGTAAAGGGGGTTATCCGGCTTGTGCGGTGCCGGTCCGTTCCAGTTTGCCCCAGGTCATGCCGAGGCCGATAAATTCTTCGATCATCGCAAAGGTTTTGCACACGTCAATGATGATGATGAAGAACACGCGGTAGTAAATAGAATACCAGATGAGCCGGAGCTCTTCTTTTTCGGCTGCCACACAGTAAAGGGCCGCGATGATGTCCAGCAGCGTCAGGCTGATCCACCAGAACACCAGGTAATTGCTCATGTCAAACAAGAGCGCAATCGTGATGAAATAGAAGGTGGCAAAGACATTCATAATCGGCCAGAGGAGCGATTCGAATGCCATGAACCACATCACAAAGGTGATGCGAAAACTTTTGAAGGGGTTGAACAAAAACTCCGTATGCTTGCGGATCACCTGCAGGATGCCCCGCGTCCAGCGGTAGCGCTGTTTGAGCAGGTTGTTCAGGGTCTCCGGGGCTTCGGTAAAGGATTTGGCCTCCGGTTCATATTCAATCTTCCAGCCGTTGCGGATAATTTTGAGGGTGATGTCACAGTCTTCGGCAAAGGTGCGCGAACTGTACCATCCGGCTTCAATGATGGCTTTCTTGCGAAACAACCCCAGCGGCCCCGGAATGATGTTGACCATCTTGAGGTAGCTCTGTGCTGCCCGTGCCATGTTCAGGCCCTCGACGTATTCCAGCGCCTGGAGTTTGGTCCACACCTTCTTGCGGTTGGTCACCTTGACGTTACCGGCTACTGCCCCGATGCGGTCGTCGGTAAAGTGCTGCATGGCTTTGTACAGGACGTTTTCGGAGAGTTGAGAATCTCCGTCTACACACAACACAAAATCATACTGGCTGGCCTTGATCCCGGCGTTGAGGGCTGTGGATTTTCCACCGTTGGTTTTTTCGATCAGGCGTACCTCCACGTTACGATGGATGCCCACAAACTCGCGAGCGATTTCGCGGGTGTTGTCCTTGGAGCCGTCATCTACAATAACAATTTCGTAATGCGGGTACTCCAGTTCGAGTAACGATCGCATGGTTCCGCGCAGCAACACCCCTTCGTTGTAGGCCGGGAGGATAATGGAGATGGGATGGTAGACCACATCGGGTGAAACCTTGCTGAAGGTGTCCTTGGTCAGGTTCATGAAGGACAGCACCAACAGGAAGGTGAACCGAATCAGCAGCACCACCAGGAACACAACCAGGGCAAACACGGAGGAGGCCACAGCCAGACCACCCCACGTTAAGGTCGGCACATAATTATAGCGCTCGGCCAGGACGTGGCCGGGGTCTTCCATGATGATGTATAAAAACGCACCCAGAACCAGGGTTAGAAAACCGGAGATGAGCAGCCGCCTCAGGTAAATGCGCGGCTCCGAGATCGGATTGGCCTCACCAGTGTCGTCCTTGGCGACCGGGATGTCATACGTCTCAGAGACCAACACGCGCTCGGGTTGGGCCGTCAGGCCATCACCCCCAAGGGTTTCCATGGGCGCGTCCAGCACATCGGTATCGGTTACAGGAGGCATCATGGTTTAGAGTGACCAGTAGAGTACGGCTTGAAAAATAAACGTGGTGTACGGTCCGTCGATGCGGGAAGTCGTGCCGTAAAACGGTCGGTGTGATTGCCCTACATTCAGCATAATCCCGGCCGACAGGTTACCGGCTACAGCATAGGTCAGGGACGATTCCAGCAGACGGGCCACGGTCCCGCGCGTCCGAGGGGAAATCCCCAACGCGCCCTTGGCGGCCAGGAACCATTTTCGGTTGTAGGTATGCCGGTGCCCGATCCATATGTAGTAGGTCTCGTACCGGCTGGGGGCGTAATAGATGTCCACGGCTGTCCGGTAGCTCAGGCGGTGGTAGGCCAACCCGGTGTAAGTACGCGGCAGGACGCGGTAGCCGCCGGACAGATAGATGCCGACCCCATAGTTGCTAAAGGTTTCAATGGCCGAACTGCCGAAGTTGTCATTGACAATGTTCAGGGTGACCTGGCCTTCTACCCACAAGAGGGAGTCGCGGGGGAGGGCATTGACACCGGCGTCAATACGGGTCAATCGGAGGTTGAACGTGCCGCCTGCCGGAGACCAGAGCGAGAGGGCCCCTTCGCTGCTTTCTGCCCCCAGGGTTGCCATATACCGACCCGGCACATGGCGATTGTATCGAATACTGCCAAAGCCGACCTTGCGCCCGGAGTCGTAGTGATGATAGCCCAGACGCGCTTGCAGTCGGTTCGTATAGCCGATGTACGAGGCCCGGGCCGGCCGGGTAAGGTCCAGGTTGAACCCGACGTAATATTCCTGAATCCGTTCGGTAATGTCTTCGGCATCCGGTACCAGCCGACGGCTGCCATGCAGGTAAATGTTTGCGTAGCCGCCTGTCAGGGTCAGCGGCAGTGGGGTGCGAATCTGGCCTGCTACCCCACGCGACCATCGCTGGTACAGGGTCCGGTTTCCGGTGCCATAGACCAGGTCGGAGGTGGGGGCAATCTGTAGACCGAAGCGATAGTGAAGATAATCGCCGCCGCCTTGCATGCTCTGGAGCAGCGTCATGCGTTCCACGCCGATCTTGGAGTTGGCGGAGACGGTGAGTAATTTTTGACACGTCCGGGTTGCATCTTCAAACCGTTTGGCTTCCCGGTATGCATCACACAGCATCAGGGTGGTCTCAAAGTCGCGGGGCCGTTCTTTGGTCAGGGGCGCGAGGTGCTGGGCGGCTTCTTCGTACCGCTTTGCATTGAGGTGAATCTTGCCGATGAGTTTGGCGACGTTATACGTGGCGCGTTCGGATTGCAACCCGGCCAGTACGTCAATGGCTTGATCTAGGTCACCGAGTGCCCAGTAGGTGTAGGCCAGCTCTACAACTTCGTCTCGATGGGGGGTTTCTTTGGCAGCGTAATAGGCCTCATATTGTTCGATGGCCGGGAGGTAGGCCTTGTTGCGGCGCAACGTGCGGGCACGGGCCAGCATGGCAAAAAGGGTGTCTTCCCGCGCCTGGGCGACGGCCCGTTCAATGTGGGTGTGGATAACGGTTGAGCGCGTTTCCAATTCGCCGAGGTCGTGCGTTTGGGCCTGTTTCCAGTATGCCAGGGCCTGGTCTGCCATGCGCCGGGAAATGTAGGTTTCCGCCAGGTCGAGGAGCAGCGCAGCATCCTCTGGATTTTCCTTAATCAACGCGTGGATGCGGGCTGTTGCGTTGGGCAAGGGCATACCGGAGGCTACGCCACTTAACAGGAACAGGCGCTCGTAGGCATAGGCGGGTTCGGCTGTGTCCACCAACCATTGGGCTTGCTGGAAGGCTTGCCGGTACATCCTGTTTTCGTACAGGGTCGTACCGTAGGCATACCGCAGGCTGTCGTTTTTGGGATTTTGGGACAGCAGGTATTCATAGCCGGCCAGGGCCTCATCGACGCGCTCCCGGCTGAGGTAGGCATCAATGAGTTGAGCATGCAGGGCCTGATCCAGCGGGGCGGCTTTGACCTGCATTTCGAGGTCGGCCAGTTCTGCGTCTGTGACCGGGGTACCGGTTTGGAGCAGGGTTTGCATGAGGTGCTGGTATCGTTCGGCCTCTGGGTTCGCGTGGGCCGGATCTGTGAGGAGCGCGTAGGCTTCATGCAGGCGTTTGGCCGTAATCAATGCTTCGACGAGGTCGTACCGGGTCTGAGGATCTTCGGGGTTGATTTCCAGTCGGCGGCTCAGGCGCTCGGTGGCATACACCCGGCGGGTGCCTTTCGACTGGGCCAGGGCCCAGTCGGTGCGGGTAAACCATTTTTGCCACTTAGGGCTTTTGCCGTGGCGGGATTCGAGTTGGATCAGGTGTTCGTACGCCTCTATGGGGCGGTCGTGTTTGAGGAGGGCATCCACCAGGGCGAACCGGATCTCATTGTTTTCCGGTTCTTTATTCAGGTTCCGCGTCAGGCGGTCTACGATAAACTCTTTTTGCGGAGCCGGGGCTTTGGTTACAGGTTTGGGTTTGCGGGCCAGGCGCAATCCGTTCACGGCATCCTTGTTTTCCGGGTTGAGGGCCAGGGCTTTCTGGAAGGCGGTAATAGCCGTTTCCCGTTTATCCTGCCACAACCGAAAATATCCCTGCCGCATGTACAGGTCATCGCTGGTCGGGTATTGTTTGAGGTACCTTGTGGTGATGCGCTCGCCCAGGGCATGGTCTCCGGGGTAGTTGGCCACCGCAATCAGGTAGCGCTGGATAATGGCCGGGACCGGCTGGCCATACTTCAGGTACTGTCCGTAGTACTGGGCGGCTTTGCGGTAGGATTTATTGGCGTAGAGGGCATCGGCGTACTGCAACAGGGTGCCGGGGTCTTTCGGGCGTGCCTCTACCTGTCGTTTGATTTGCTCTAACCGCCGGTCTGCCTGGGCCTCAAACAGGTTACGGGCCTGGACCACCCGTTTTTTTGCGGTTTTATTTTGCGGCTCGATCTCCAGCACCCGCTCATAATCGGCCAGGGCATAGGCATATTCACGACGGCCTTCGTAGGAAGAAGCGCGTAGCAAAAGCGCATCGACGTGATCCGGGTTTTCTTTCAGCATCCGGTTGAGGATGGTGATGGCCTCACCGTACCGGCCTGCTTCCGTGGCAGCTGTGGCCCGTTGGTGCAGGGATTGTTCCTGCGCCTGAACGGAGGCACACAGTACCAAAACAAGCAGGAATCCGACCACAAGGTGCAGCATCCACGCACGACGATAGGGTAGGGGATACATCATGATCTGGGCCGGTGCCGCGCCTTAGTAATTGGAAACGTATGTAAATCCCCGGCTTTTCCACTTCGTAGAGAGGGGCTGTACGCGGGGAGCCTCAATCTGTGCGGGAAGCAATTCCAGATGTTCGGTGAACATCCAGTCCGGAATCACGCAGCGCCGGAGGTGGCCCTTGCCGGGGATCAGCGAGATGCAATGCGAAGGTCGTCCCTGCACGTCTGGGTTGCGGTCCACGTGGGCCAGGGCAGTAAATTCTACACTCATGATGTTCAGGACCTCGGTGGTGTATGCGTCATAGGGTTCATCCATGACCACCATCAAGGTTGCATCGCTGGAGCCGGTTTGTTCGAGAAAGTCGGCAAAATGCTGTTCGAAAAGATTGATGCTCGAAAACCGAATGAGTTGGTCAAATTCGTAGCACACGATGCGGCGAACCGGGCGGCGGCGCATAATGCCAGCCAGTTCGGAGAGCATCTGGCCGGTGGTCTGGTCGTCCAGGGAGGGCCCGGCCTTAACGCGCAAGACGCGCAACATGCCTCGGCGTTGGGCTTCAGCGGCATCGAAGCCAATGGTGGCCGCGCCGATGCGCAAGTCTTTGGGTCGGCTGGTCGTAATGGCCAGGCAAGGTTCATCTTGCGAGACACCGGATTGCAGAAACAGGTGGGCCATCAACTCGCGGTTGCTACCGCAGGGGCCATAAAGCAGGTAGTTGCCGCCGGCGAAAAAGCCGCCCCACATTTGGTCGACGGGGGTCAGGCCGGTGTTCAGCTTGGCGTTTCGGGGAAAAGAGAACGTGGTCATAATGCTCAGATGGTTGGTGCAGGGTAACATCTGAAGCAATCAGGGGCCATACCTCCTCCACAACGGAGGAATCGGAATCAGGGATACCGAAGAGGTACGGTGTACGCTGGTGGACGGTAGGCCCCGCTAGGAGCGTGTTATAAAACCTGGGGTAATGCGGATGATGCGAGAAAAAACCTCAGCGTTGCCTAGTACAGATGTGCCTACTAAAATCTGTACACGTCGAGGCTGCCTCCCAAGCGATCAGCCTTGCATTGCCTCACCGGCCGTATTGCCTCAAAATGCCTCACATTCGATGTTTGTTAGAAAAATAGTCAGTTGTTTGAACGAAAGAACACAACCATGCCCGTCGGCACAGAAGTCCATACACCCTAAAACGCGTAGTTCAATCCTGGATGGGATCATATCGGTCACCTGCATCCGAAGGGGTATTGGGATGCGTTTTTGATCTAGCATTTCCTTGCATTGTAAAGTGTGGTTGCCGGATGAATCTGGCATCACCAGGAAAATCCACGATGGGGACACCAGAACAGGGGCCTTGCGCTTGCCGGGTGTTGCATTTTCTCAAATGTCGGCGTATCATAATCCGCTGAGGCAAGCCGGTATGCAACACCGGCATACATTTGAAAAGGAAGGTGAAAGCCTTTCCTAAACAGCAATACTCTCATTTGGAAAGAGGCATCCATGAGATATTCATATCTGTGTTCTATTTTCCTGAAAAAACAACACTTGCACAGGTGTAATTTCTGGGGTATGGGTGTGCTGTTCAGTGCGCTCCTGCTGACGGTTTCAGGATGTGAATTTTTTAGTGCCGGCCCCGACGAACGGGCGCCGGATATCCAGGTTCTGATCCCGGGTTCGGGCGCACATGTGGGCGGCGAAGTTCAAATTTTTATATCCGCTGAGGCCCGCGGTGGCACGGAAAATTACGTCACATCCATGGCCGTGATGCTCAACGAAGAACGCCTCGGTGAGGCTGATCTGATCCTCGGTGGCGCTGAGCCGATTTATGTCTATCGCTGGGATACTTCAGACTATCCGAGCGGCACCTACCGCATCAGTGCGGTGGCCTTTGATCGGTTCGACGGTCGAGGGATTTCGACAACCAACGACGTGCATCTGCGCAACGACAGCATAGCCCCCGGGCCCGAAGCTGCAGTCGTTTCTCACAATGCCCACGATGAAGTTTCCGGCAGTATTTCGTTGGTCGCAAGCCCCATTGAAGAAGGCACGCCCGTTACGCATATGGACTTTCTGATCGACGGGGCCGTGCTGACCACCGTCGAAGGTGGGCCTTTTATCTATGAGTGGGATACATCGGCATATGTACTCGGTATGCACCTGGTGCAGGTCCGGGCGTACAACGGCCCCGATGTGTTTGCCTGCTCCGAGGTGCTCGAACTGGTCGTAACAGACACGCCGAATGTGGAAGAGGACAACCGCTCTCCGGGTAAACCGCGCTTTATCAGCTCCGGCTTCTCGGGGAATGTGGACGGGGCCGTTACGGTCGGGTTTGACAACCACTTTTACTTCGGCTCTCTCGACGATACCCTCTACGCATATGCCCCCAATGGGCGACCCCGCTGGACGTATGGAACAGGTGGGTCCATCCGTACCGCGCCGGTTATCGACAACAATGAGAACCTCTACGTCGTCTCGGACGATCAGCGCCTACATGGCCTGGGGCCGGACGGGCAACCGCTTTGGGCCAGCTATCCCATCGGGGCTTATGCGTCAATGCCTACGCTGGGTGTAGCCGGGGATCTTTACTTTGGCGATACCCAAGGGCGGGTCCACCGGTTCGATACCTTTGGCGGGCAGTCCTTCTCCCGCTGGCCCAAATCCATCGCCGATGCGGGGATTGTCGTACCGCCGGTTATCGGGGAAGACGGCACCGTGTATGTCGGCTCCCTGGATGGGCATATCTATGCCCTCAGCCGGGATGGCGGCCAAATCTGGCGCTCTGCCGACATTGGCAGTGTGGGCGTCGGGATGGCTCTATTCAAGGATGTACAAGGCACCGGTACCGACCAGGAGGAAATCGACATCCTGTATGCCGTCACGAGCAACGGCCTCTACGCCCTGATGGGTGAAAACGGCCTGATCCGGTGGCACTATCCGTTCCGTAGTGAGCATACCGGCCCCATTCGGTCGGCGCCGGTGATTGGGCCGGACAGCACGCTCTACATCGGCACGAGTACCGGGTTGGTGGCCCTCAATAAAACCGGCAACCTGAAATGGCGCTATACCACGCCCAACGTCGGGACGCCGGTCATCGACCATCGCAACCAGATCTATTTTGCCAGTGACCGGCGCTTGCTCTCGATCAACGCCAACAGCACCCCGGCCTGGTCCTTCCTGATGCAAGGCTCCTTTACCGGTCCCCTGACGCTACGCCGGGACGGCCTGCTCCTGCTCGCCACGGACAACGCTACGCTGTACGGCATCAACACCGGCTCTGAGGGCCTGGCGCTGGTTCAGTGGCCCATGTTCCAACGCAACGCCCGCCACACCGGCCGCATCGGGGCCGACGCTACGGATTAGGGGCGAGGTTGCCGGAACCCATTCGTTTGCACGGCCTGTTCGGTAAAGGCGAGCAAGTCGGACACGTGGTGTTCGATAATGGCTTTCACGATGATCAGATTCAGCGTCTGATAGTCGTGCACCGCAATATTTCTGAATCCGACCATGCGTTGGAGAGAAGCACCCAGGGGCTGATCAACAAAACCGGCCTGCATCAATAAGGTGAATGCGTCACGACTGTCCTGTGGTATGCCCAGCTTCTGAACGCGTAGTGCATGCATCGCGAGGTCGATACAGGCCTGGGTGGCCCGTTGCAGGTTGAGAATAAGAGCATCTTGCCGTGTGATATCCGCCTGCAAGTCTCCCCCCATCCCTTCGTATTCCTGGTGTACACGCTGGATGCAGCGTTCGACGGTTGCCGCTTTGTTCAGAACCACATCATCCACCATAAATCCGGCCTTGTTGTTGGATATCGTTTAGAATGCCTCGGCGTTCTTCATTGAGGAACGCATAAGCGGACAGCACCCTCATTTCATAAAGGGCGCGGAGTTGCGGATCGGATTCATAAAGGAGAATGCCCGTACGAAGGACTTGTGCTTGCATCACCGTAGAGGCTGTTCGCAAATCCACGAGGTCTACTTCGGCATGCAATAGAAGCGCAAGGTGATTTTGAGCGGCCCAACGTTTCAGGGGTTCCATCGGTTGACTGAGCAACACGGCAAGGTCGATGTCGCTTTCGGCATGCCGCTCCTCGATGTGCATGGAACCAAAACGGTAGATGAGGTGGAGGTCAGGGAAGCATGTCCTGATCTCTTTAATCAGGCGCGTGGTCGGGATTGGGAGTGGGGCAACGTGAAGCATAGCTTTATTAATTCTAACGCTCAGGTATGGTTATTTGCTCCATTGGCCGGGATGGAGGGGATTGGAAGTGACAGTAGAATCTACTGTCACCGATATGTCAGTGTATGCAAGTCTTAATCCGCTGAGGCACGGAGGGGATTGGAAGCTTCAGACACCGCAACAGGTGCTGGTTCATTGGCGTTTCCATCTCCATTTGCCGCTGGAACAGGTTCCGGCCGGGCGTTCATCATGTAGTAGATGAGTGGCACGATCAGCAGCGTCAGGGCGGTTGAAGCGATGGAGCCGCCCATCAGGGAGATGGCAAGCCCCTGGAAAATGGGATCGAACAGAATGACGAACGCGCCAATGACCACCGTGCCTGCCGTGAGCAGGATCGGCATGGTACGTACGGCTCCGGCTTCGATCACGGCCTGTTTAAGTGCAACGCCGTCGTCGAGGCGCAGGTTGATAAAGTCAATGAGCAACACCGAGTTTCGCACCATCACCCCGGCCAGCGCAATCATCCCGATCATCGATGTGGCCGTGAAGAAAGCTCCCAGCAGCCAATGACCCACCAGGATCCCGACCAGCGAGAGGGGGATGGCCACCATCAGCACGAACGGCACCGTGAGGTCCTGAAACCAGGCCACGATCAACATATAGATGATGATGAGGACGATGGCAAACGCCAGGCCGAGGTCACGGAAGACCTCATAGGTAATGTGCCACTCGCCGTCCCATTTCATGGTATACTCTTCTTCGGTAAACGGCTGTGCGGTATACAGTTCGCCAAGTGCGTAACCGCTGGGCATCGTGATCTGGTCCAACTGCTCCTGGATGTTCAGGATGGCATACACCGGACTTTCGAGGGCGCCGGCCACCTCGGCCGTTACGTAGACCACCCGCTGCTGGTTTTTGCGGTAGATGGACTGGTCCTGGACCTGTTCACGCACGGTAACGAGATCGGCCACGGATACCATTGTGCCGGTCATGGACTGTACATGGAGGCGTAGCACATCATTGATGCTGGTTCGGTTTTCCTGGCCGAGGCGCAGGTTGACGGCCGCCGGTTCAACCTCTGTTTCCTGGTAGAGAACGGTCGCATCCATCCCGTTTAGACCGAGGCGAACCGCTTCGACGATTTGCTGCTGCGTCACCCCTGCCAACTGCGCTTTCTCGCGGTCCACATCCAGCTTGTATTCCACCTGCTCATCCTCGACCCACCAGTCGACGTCCACGATGCCTTCGGTTTGTTCAAAGATGCCTTTTACCTGCTCCGCGATGGCACGTTGGTTGGCATAGTCAGGGCCATAAACTTCGGCGACGAGTGTCGAGAGGACGGGTGGGCCGGGTGGGACTTCGGCCACTTTAATATTGGCATTGTAGCGCGTAGCAATTTCCTGTAGGCCGGGCCGCACCCGCTTGGCAATGGCGTGGCTTTGCTCGTCGCGTTCGCCCTTGGGTAACAGGTTCACCTGCACGTCGGCGACGTTTGCGCCCCGGCGCAAGTCGTAATGGCGCACCAATCCATTGAAATTGATCGGCGCGGCGGTGCCCACGTAGGTCTGGTAGTTGACCACCTCGGGCTGTTTGGCGAGGAAGGCGGCGAGTTCGCGGGTGACGGCGGCGGTGCGTTCCAGCGTGGTGCCCTCCGGCATGTCGACAATCACCTGAAACTCGTTCTTGTTGTCGAAGGGCAGCATTTTGACGGCCACCATCTTGAACGCAAAAAGCAGGGTAGAGGCCAGCAGGAGCACCGTGACGCTGCCGATGAAGATCCACCGCTTGCGCGCGTTTTCCAGCAGGGGAACCATCGTCTTCGCGTAGATCCGGTAGATGAGGGTCTCCTCCAGGCGGTAGGCTTTTTGCGCGTGATCCGGCTGGTCTTCCTCATGCTTGAAAAAGCGGTAGGCCAGCCACGGCGTAATCATCAAGGCTACGAGCAGTGAAAAGAGCATCGCCATAGAGGCCCCAATCGGCATCGGGCTCATGTACGGCCCCATCAACCCTGAAACAAACGCCATCGGGAGCACAGCGGCAATGACCGTGAAGGTCGCCAGGATGGTCGGATTACCGACCTCATTGATTGAAGCGAGTGCCGCCTGCATGAATGGCTGTTTACGCATCTTGAAGTGGCGGTGCATGTTCTCGGCGATGATGATGGAGTCATCCACCACAATCCCGGTCACAAACACCAGGGCAAACAGCGTAATGCGGTTCAGCGTGTAGCCGAACAGGTAGTAGACAAACAGAGTGAGCGCGAAGGTGATGGGCACGGAAAGAAAGACGACGAGGCCCCCGCGCCAGCCCATCGCCAGGCCAACGACGAACGTCACGGCGATGACGGCACCCAGCAGGTGCATCAGCAATTCAAACACCTTGTGTGCAGCGGTTTCGCCGTAGTTGCGCGTTACGGTAACATGTACGTCCGAAGGAATCAGCGTTGGTTGCAACCGTTCGACCTTGGCCAGAATCTGATCCGAAATGACCATGGCATCGGTGCCCGGTCTTTTGGCAATCGACAGGGTAATGGCCGGGGCGAGGCCGCTAACCGGCACAGCTTCCTGGGAGGCCGCAACGCCAGCGCCAAAGCCCACGTATTGACTCGGTTCAGCCGGGCCGTCGACCACATCAGCCACGGTGCGGAGGTAGACCGGGCTGCCCTCAAACACACCCACCACCAGCCCGGCGACGTCCTCTGCCGAGGCCAGGAAGCTGCCCGTTTCTACGATAAACGAGGTATCTCCGGCGCTAAAGTTGCCTGCGTGTTGCCTGCGGTTGGACCGCTGGATCATCTGGACCACATGTAGTGGATCGATGTTATAGCCCGCCAGCCGGTCGGGGTCCAGCACGACGCGGATCTGGCGAGATCGGCCACCGATCAGCCGGACGGCTGCTACATCCTTGACTTTCTCAATCTCGGTTGACAATTCGCCTGCGATGCGCCGCAGGTCGTAGTCGTCGTATTGCTCGCTCCACATCGTCAGGGCCAGCATCGGCACGTCGTCAATCGCACGGGTCTTGATGAGGGGGAGCGGAACGCCCTGTGGCATTTCGTCGAGGTGCTTGACGATTTCATTGTAGAGCTTCACCAGGCTGCGTTCCACATCTTCGCCCACATAGAAGCGAACGATCAGCATGGCTTGCTCGGGCATGGCAGTCGAATAAACATATTCAACGCCGTCGATATTGGTGACGAGGTGTTCCAGCGGTTCGATGATCCGCCGTTCCACCTCTTGCGGACTGGCACCTGGATATTGCACGATGATGTCTGCGATGGGCACATCAATTTGAGGTTCTTCCTCGCGGGGGGTGAGCCAGGCGCTGTAGAGCCCGATACCGAGGAAGGCCGCCATCAGCAGAGGTGTGAGCTTCGAGTTGATGAAGCGCTTTGCAATGTTGCCGGCCATGCCTGATGCCGTCGTCATGATCGTCTTCCTCTTGAGTCGCTTAATTCGATACCTGAATGGCCTGGCCGTCCACCAGACGGCCCTCAGCACTTTGGATGTAGGATTCGCCTTCGGCCAGTCCGGAGAGAATCTCGATCTGGTCGCCGTACCGTTTGCCGGTGCGCACCCATCGCAGCAGGGCCTGATCCTGGCCACCCACTGTGTACAACCCGGTCAGTTGTCCGCGGGTGATCAGAATGGATTCGGGAACCGTGATGAGGGGCTGTTGTCCGGTGGTTACCACCACGCGGGCATACATCCCGGAGCGTAAGGTGGCATAGTTCTTCTGCGGGAGCACCTTGACTTGGACCTTGAACTGGCGGCTTGCGGCATGACCTGCCGGGTTAACCTGCGTAACCACGCCCCGGCAGGTGGCATCGGCAAGGGCATCCACTTCAATCCCGACCGTGTCTCCTTTTGCAATCTGGCTAATCTCAGTTTCCGGTACCTGAGCGATCACTTCCAGGTTGGCTGTGTTCTCAATGACGAGCAGGGGCATGCCGGGGGTGGCCATGTCACCCTGTTCCGCATGTTTTTGTACCACGTAGCCATCGATGGGGGAGGTGATGGAAGCATAGCCTAATGCATCGTCAATTTCGGCCAGTTTGCCTTGTAAGGCAGCCAGCCGAGCGTTGCTCACTTCCAGATGGGTGGTCGCATCTTCTAGCTCTTTCTTGGTTGCGCTCTCGGTCTCGTAGAGGGCCTGCATACGGTCGAAGTTGGTTTGTGCGCTGGTCCGTGCCGCTTCGGCTTCTTGCAGGTTGGCTTCTACCTGCATTTGTTGGGCCTTCACATTCGTACTCTGGATGCGGGCCAACACTTGTCCTTGGCGGACGCGGGTGCCTTCTTCTACCGGGAGGTAAGAGATACGGCCCAGCATCTTGGTGCTGAGTTGGACCTTCTGTGCGCCTTGGACGGTGCCAGGGTAGCGATAGGCATTGGGCCAGTCCATTGAGGAAGCCTTGGCCAGGGTTACGGGGACGGCCGGCGTCGCTTCGCGGGTGACGGGTTCATCACCGCAAGCCATCAGTCCCAACGTCAGGAACAAGACGGTAAGCGTAGGTTGGAATAAATATTTCATGAGGTCTCGTCTTCAGCTATAATCGATTGGGGTCAGTTGCGCAGGGGCCGTTCCAGCAGCCATTCCAGTTGAAAGATGTTGACGTGATACTGGTAGAGGGTTTCCAGATAGGCAAGTTGTTGGTTGGCCAGCGTGATTTCAGCATTCAGCACGTCTGTTGTTTTCTCCAGTCCTTGCGCGTACCGGTTTGAGCGAATGCGCAGGCTCTCCTCGGCTTGTGCAATGGTGACCGTTGCCAGCGCCAACTGTTGCCATGCCTCGTCCAGGCCACGCCGCGCGGCATTGATCTCCACGCGGTTGTGCAGCACGCGGTCGTCGTACATGAGTTCGGCTTTGGACAGGGCGGCACGGGCTTCTCTGACGCGCCCGACCTGTTCATACCCTCCAAAGAGGTTCCAGGTGAGCATGGCCCCCAACGTCCAGTTGTTGGCCTCTGTGCCGAACAGGCTGTTGTCGTTCAGTTCATAGGTGCTGAACACATTGAGCGTCGGTAAAAACCGGGCGCGTCCGGCCCGGACCATCTGTTGCGCCGCCGAGGTCTGAAGCTGGAGCGCCTGCATATCAGACCGGGTCTGGTTGACCTGGGCAAAATCAATCGGGTCTAAATTGACCTCGATAGGGGTGAGGTCGTCTGTGGGAACGAGGGTTACATCGTCGGCGATACCCAACAGGTACTGCAATTGGTCTGAGGCATTCTGGATGGCCGTAGCAGCGCTGGTGCGTTGACTTTCCAGATTCTGGAGATGTACCTGGGCGGCCAGCACATCGGCACGGGTCAAGAGACCCTGGTCGTAAAAATGCTCGGTTTGGGTCCGGTTGAGGTGCGCAACCGCGAGGGCTGAATCGATCACCGCAAGGCTTCGTTCTGCAAGGACGAGACTGTAGTAGGCCTGTTTGACTTGCAGGGCCACGGCGGCACGGGTGCGTGTGTGCTGAAGTTGGGTGGCATCGGCCCGCCGTTTGGCAGCGCGGCGTTGAAACAAGCCGTTAGGGTTGAAGACTGGTTGAGATATGTTAATCTGCGTCGAGAAATGAGACAGGCGATCCGGGTCATTCAACCGCAAGGGGTTAAAGTCTTCCTGCATAATGGATTCCTGCTTGAGCTTGAACCCGAATGCATTGAGCGGATCGTTGGTTGTTAATGCCTGATGCGTGAGGGATACGCGGGGCAGAAACACCCCCCGGCTCTGTGCCGCCTGGGCCTGGGCCACTTGCCGGTCCGCCTGGGCCTGCCGAACCGTATAGTTCTGGTTGCCTGCTTGCTCAAGGGCCTCGTCCAGCGAGATGCTGCGTGTGGGCATCAGGGTTTGCTGGGCGGATGCGCCCATGGGCCACATCCACAGTACGCCAACGAGCAAGGCTAGCGCCTTCATGGTTGATAGGTGTCTTGTTGTCATGCCTGTAATTTGATCGGTTCTCCTTTTTTTGAAGGCCGAATATATAACCAGAAAGGAATGCAAACAACCCATTTATCATATATTCATAACTAAAATAATAAATATTGATTAACTAGTCAGTTATATATTAATTCAGGGGATTGCTTTGAAAAAAAGCTGTACGGCTCCCGTTAGGCCGGGAGGGGGGCTGCCAGTGCCTGTCTGCGGGCGGCACCGGGCGAGATGCCGATCACCCGTTTAAAGGCCCGGCTGAATGCGGCTTCAGACTGATAGCCGAGCCGGTCGGCCAAATCTACCATTGGTGTTTTTTCCTCCCTGAGCCAGGTGAGAGCCGCATACATCCGCCAGCGCCTGACGTATTGCATCGGCGGCTCCCCAACGAATGTAGTGAAGCGTGCAGAGAAGGCCGAGCGAGACATGGCAACCGTCGCTGCCAGTTTCGCCACGGTCCAAGGCTCAGCGGGGGCACGGTGAATGCGCAGGAGGGCCTGGCCGATTTGGGGGTCCTGCAAAGCCCCCAGCCAGCCGGTTTGGGCCACCGGGTCTTGAGCAATCCAGGCCCGGATGGCTTGAATCACGAGAATGTCTGCCAGGCGGGTGATCACCGTTTCGCCGCCGGGGCGGGGGGTCTCGGCCTCCGCAGCCATCAAGCGCAGGGTACTTTGCATCCAATCCATCTGGGGAGACCGCCATGCCTCTATGATAATCTGTTTCGGCAGAAAGGAGACCAGATGATGGGCGGCCGGATGACCCAGACGGACGGCTCCGCAAATCATATGGGTGGCCTCACCGCCTGCGCCGTGGCAGAGGATCTCATAGCGTTCACTGATCTGCTCCCGCGTCAAATCAAACAACGGAGCCGCATCGGCTTCGGGTCCACTCAGGAGCTGGTGGCCCTCGCCGTGTGGGACCAGCGCAAAATCGCCTCGCTCCAGCCGACGCGGGGGACGGTCTCCCACGTGTAACCAACAATACCCTGAAGTAACAACGTGAAACATCAGGCATTCCGGCATCGCTGGTAAGTCTAAACCCCACGGGGCTGAGAACTCGGAACGGGTGTAGAATACGCCGCGCATTCGCAGGAAATGCAAGGCTTCGCCCAGTGGGTCAATCGGTGTCCAGGGATCAATCATGCGCCCAATGTACATGTTGGTTGCTTGTCATACAAGCCAAATATTCTGGACGATTGAGCAAGAATACAAGCTAAAATGGTACAGATAAGCAGGAATGAAAAGCCTATGTTGGATGGAAAAGCAATACCAACCTCGAAACAGAGAGATACCGATATGAACGCACTTAACATGGTCGTCTTTGGAGCCACGGGTAGCGTTGGCCGCGAAGTTCTTAAACAAGCATTGGCTCAAGGGCACACAGTTACGGCTTTTGCACGTACGCCCGCAAAATTGACCGATGTATCAGCGGCACTGCGCGTCGTGCAGGGTGATGTAATGGACCTGGCTGCTGTGGAACAGGCGGTGCAAGGCCAAGATGTGGTATTGTGTGTACTGGGCGCGGGACTCAAGGGTACCGTTCGGGCAGAAGGGACGCGCATCATTATCGATGCGATGAAACGCGCAGGGGTTCGGCGCTTGATTTGCCAGAGTACGCTGGGCGTCGGCAGCAGCCGTGGCAACCTGAACTTCTATTGGAAATACGTGATGTTCGGTGGGCTTTTGCGCCGGGCCTATGCCGATCATGTACGGCAGGAAGCGTACGTCAGGGAGAGTGGGCTCGACTGGACGATTGTCCGCTCGGCTGCCTTCACGGATGGTCCGCACACAGAGGCTTATCAGCATGGCTTTTCTTCAACCGCGCCCAACCTGACGCTGAAGATCTCACGGGCAGATGTGGCCGATTTTCTGCTGAAGCAAACATCGGATACGGCCTACCTGCACCAGACGCCGGGGTTATCCTACTGAAATATTACGCACTACGGGAAATACCGAGGTGGGTATAGACGGGCGCTGTGAGGCCGGGGGGCGTGGCAATCAGGCCAGTGAGTAAGGGCCGGGCTTTCTGGTTGAAGGCGACGGGTTGGCCGGATACATCACAGACATCGCCTCCGGCGGCCTGGATCATGGCTACGCCCCCGGCGACATCCCATTCATGTTTGGGGACCAGCGTCCAGGTCATATCGTCCAGTCCTACGGCCACGCGGGCCAGCTTGTAGGCTACCGATCCCATCGGAACGACGGTGAAGGGGGCCTCGGCAAAGCGGTCCCATTCGCCGCGTTTGACTTCGCTTCGGCTGGCCAGCACCCGTGCGCCGTCAAGCGTGGTTCGGGTGCTCATCCGGGCCGGTCGGCCGTTGTAGCAGACGCCGGATTCCCGGCTCCCGATGAAGGTCTCGTCGGTGGCGGGATTATAGAGTCCTCCGGCAACGGCCTGGCCGTCCTCGACGTACCCGATGGAGACGCACCATTCCGGGATACCCGCCACAAATTCGCGGGTGCCGTCCAGGGGGTCAACGATCCAGAGTTTACGCTGAGCCAGCCGGTTCGGGTGATCGACGGTTTCCTCGGACAACCACCCTTCATCTTCACGAGGCAACAGGTTGCGCAGGGCCGTATCGATGGCCTGATCAGCCTGCGTTACAGGATCATCACCTTGTTTATAGGCTACGGAAACGGCACCGGGGGTAAAGGCGGTGAGGACCTGTTTGGCTGCTTCCAGGGCTGTTTCAATACGGGTAAGAATGGGTTGCATATTTGTGATTGGTGATTGGGCATTGATGATTGGTGATTTGTTATTGGGTATCCCAAATCACCAATCATCACACGAGGCAAAGCCGACTGTACGTAGTAAATCACAAATTAAAACGTCCCGTCGCCGATCAGCTTAATCTTGTCCCTATTTTGGGGGATATGTTTGAGGGCGTTTCGGGTGTCGATAATGGACCGGGCGTGTCGGGCAATCGTGGGGTACGGAAAGCCATCGTGGTCCGTGGTAATGATGACCACATCGTATTCGGCCAGGGTTTCCGGGGAGAGGTCGACGGAGGCCAGGTCCAGGGTTCGGTTGGGGCTTTTGATTGACACGTTGGGCACGTGCGGGTCGCTGTAGGCTAAACCAGAGACGCCTTTTTGGTGCAGCAATTCCAGAATCTTGAGGGCGGGCGAATGCCGGGTGTCGTCCACATTTTTCTTGAAGGCTACGCCGAGGACCAGAATCTGGGCATCTTGCAGGCGGATAGGCTGTTGGGCGATGGCTTCCATGACGCCCTCGATGACGTAATACGGCATCTGCTCGTTGATCCGGGCGGAAAGGGTGATGAAGTTGGTCTCGAAGTCGTATTTCCGGGCCAGCCAGGACAGGTAGTACGGGTCGATGGGGATGCAGTGGCCGCCGAGGCCGGGGCCGGGATAAAACGGCATAAAGCCGAACGGCTTGGTGGCGGCGGCTTCAATCACTTCCCAGATCGAGATCCCGCCGACCCGGTCGCACATTTGTGCCAGTTCATTGACCAGCGCAATGTTGACGGAGCGGAAGGTGTTTTCCAGGAGCTTCTCCATCTCGGCCACCTTGGGGCTTGAAACCGGATGGATCTCTGCAATGACCTGTTGCATGGCTTCGGAGGCCAGTTGCGTACAGGCCCGCGTCACCCCGCCGACGACCACCGGCGTATTGGCCGTCGTGAATTGCTGGTTACCGGGGTCGATGCGTTCCGGGCTGAAGGCCAGGAAAAAATCGCGCCCCAGTTTCAGGTTCTGGGTTTCAGCCTGGGCTTCCAGAATGGGTTGGACGAGGCCTTCGGTTGTGTTGGGGTAGGTGGTGCTTTTCAGGATGAACAACTGCCCGGCCCGGAGGGTAGGGGCCAGTGCCTCTGTGGCGGACCGGATGTAGGTCATGTCCGGGTCCTTGTGGGTGGTAATGGGCGTGGGCACGCAGATAAAGAAGATGTCGATCTCCGCCGCCGATTCAAATCCGTCTTCGGCAGTAAAATAGCCAGCCTCCAGGCTTTCCCGCAGTTTGTTATCGTCTACATCCTGAATGTAGTTGTTGCCCGCATTCAGGCGCAGGATTTTTTCGGTATTGAGGTCTATGCCGATGGTTTTGAATCCATGGGCTGCAAATTCAACGGCAAGGGGAAGCCCAACGTACCCCAGGCCGACCACACCGATGACAGCAGTTGTATCGGCAATGCGCTGGCTCAGGCGGGCTTGGTGGGTACCGGGGGTATGCACGGTATGGTCGGTTGTGTAGGACGATTTCATCTATATCAAATAAGTGGAGTGTACAAACAGGAGCAGAGCGGGAGGACGGCGCGTGTCAGTCGGTCACCTTCTCATCAATGACTTCGGTGAGTTCTTCTACGGTGAGGTTGCTTTTGTCCATTAAGGACGCGGAGGCTGAAGCATCATTCATTGAAGAGGAGCCCTGCTTGAGCAAGGGGAGGGACAGGTAGCCCAACATGCGAAGCAGAAAAAAGATGCCGATGGCAGTGCCACACAACAGCAAGGTGGGCCAGATGTTGTCTACCGGTTGCCGGAGGGTGATCGTCAGCAGAAAGGCTGCGATACCGAAGACAATGCTGATGCCGTACAAGAATAGCACCGTATTGCGATGCGTCAGGCCAAACCGGTGGTTTACACGGTGATGGATGTGGTCTTTGTCTGGGTGAAACAGGTGCCGGTTGCTCAGGAACCGCCGGACGATGGCCAGGCCCGTGTCGATGATTGGCACGCCCATTGCGATGACCGGAATAATCAGGGCCAGCGCCGAAGGGGCACGGGTAGATCCAATCAGGGCGTAGGCCGCCAGTAGGAAGCCCAGGAACATGCTCCCGGTATCCCCCATGAAGATGCGGGCCGGATTGAAGTTGTGCCGCAAAAAGCCCAGTACACCGCCTGTGAGCATGGCGACGAGCGTGATGCCTTCCCAGTATCCCATCGCTGCGTAGGAAGCCGTCAGGCTACCCAGTACAATCAGTGTGATGCCCGAAGCCAGGCCATCCATCCCGTCAAGGAGGTTGATGGCATTGATGATGCCCACAATCCACAGGACCTTGATGGGAAACACCAGCCAGATGCTCAGGTTGATGCCGTCCCCGGTAAAGGGATTTCCGATAGAAGAGGTCCCGGTTTCGAGGTAAACAAACAGAATGGCAACGGCAAACTGGACGAAAAATTTAAACCCAAAATGTACACCGTGCATGTCGTCGTACAAGCCCACAACAGCTATGATCAGAGCGCAGATCAGCAGGTAGAAAGAGGGCAGAATGATAAGATCTGCGATCTCGGGCGGCAGGAGTTGTTTGGCAACGGTAAAATAGAACAATCCCACCAGAAAGGCCGATACAATGGCAATACCGCCCACCACGGGTATCGGTTGCTTGTGAATCTTCCTTTTTCCGTCTGGGGTGTCAACCAGTTTTAGCCGGAACGCAACTTTGGTAAGCATTGGGATGATGGCCAATGCCGTAAGTGCGCTCAACACCAGGCCTAACGAAAAGACAAGAACGGTCATCTAAACGAAAACCAGAGTTTGGGTCAATTATTGATACGAGTCGTTCAGGCGGGATGAGCAACGGTACAGCAGCACAGAAGTACCATATGGTGATGTATAAGGTACTTATATAGTATACAGAAAGATACGCTAAAATGAGGGGTAAAATGCAAAGTCTTCACAGAAAAGCACCAAGGCATAGAAAGTTCATTTGTGAGCGGCTGCCACTTTTTCGAGCAATTTCCAATACCGATCTGCGATTACAGATCGGCTGTAATGGGCTACAGCAAAGGTTTGGGCGTGGTGTGCAAGTTTCGCATAGCGATCCGGGTTTTGCTTTAAGGTAAGGGCGGCATCAACCAGGGCTTGTGCATTCTCCGGGGGGATCGCAATCCCGGCATTGGCCTCCTCAATCAATGCCTTAGCCTCTCCTCCAACCCCCAAAAGGATGGGCCTGCCCAGGATCATTGACTCAAATATCTTGGATGGAATGACGGTTTGAAACAAAGGGTCATTGATGAGGTGCACTACACTCAGATGAGATAGGGTCAGGAGGTAGGGTATCCGTTCGCGCGGCTGCTTGTCCAGAAGCAAGAAGTTAGGCAAGTCCGCCTCTGCGGCCGCTTGTGCCAGCTTGTCCCGTTCTGCCCCCGCACCTACCATCATAAATAAGATATCGGGATTGGTACATATCTGAGCCGCTTCGAGCATAACCTCTGTCCCGTGGCACATACCGATCGTACCGATATATGACACCACAAATTTCCCTTCGAGTTTATACTTGGCTTTTAGGTCGGCCATCAAGGCCTGGTCCAAGGGCTGCTGCCAGAAGGCAAGGTCAATCCCATTTTTGAGTACAGTAATTTTGTCCGGGTTAATTCCTTTTTCCGCGATTTCTATTTTAAATTGATTGGTAAGGGCAACGATGTGGTGCGCTTTTCGGTAGATGAACACTTCCAGTTTTTCGAGCAACCAAATGAGCCATTGCTGGCGAATGGCTCCAACGGCCACAATGGTTGCCGGCCAGAGGTCCCGTATTTCCACGATGAAAGGCTGACGGCGCAGGCGGCTGATGACGTACCCGGCAATGGCCGTCAAAAATTGAGGTGAAGTGGCCACCACAAGGGTTTTTTTGGGCTTGAGGCGCAAACTGTACCAGATGGCCGAGAACATGAATGAGGCAAAGCTGAGCATCCGACGGATTGTTCCCTTGTTCGGGGTGATGTAGAGCGGGACGCGCGTAACGCGTATACCATCCTGTTCCTCATGCGTAAGCGTGTTACGATACCCGTCGTATACTTTGCCTTCCGGGAAATTTGGAACGGCGGTCAGGATGTGTAGCTCCCCGTCTTGTTTGGCCCAATACCTTGCGTGCTCGGAGAGCCGATTGGCTGGGGCATTGGTCTCGGGGGGATAGTTCTGGCTCAAGAAAAGCACACGCATCGGTATTTTGCAGGTAAAGGGTGCGCTAAGGGGGATGTGTTATTCAAAAACACGGGGAGCGGGATCAGGGAAACATGGGGGTTAACGGAACCGGCGGCCGTGTTTCCGAAATGCGGAAACGGCTTCGGGGGTTGGAAAGGAAAAGTAACTGGCTTGGGAAGCATCGTTTACCATGGTCTCGACGGGTCCGTCCATGATTTTTTTGACTGCTTCGGCCAGGGCAAAGCCTCCGAAGTTAACCTTGGATTTCAGGACGAGGCTGTGCAGGGTGTCTTCTGGTGCAATCGGGACCCGTTTTTGCACGATGATCGGCCCGTCATCCAGCTTGGGGTTCATATAGTGCACGGTGACGCCGGTTTCGGTTTCTCCGTGGGCCAGTACCCAGAAGCTGGGCATTTTGCCCCGGTACTTGGGCAGCAGCGCCCCGTGGATATTGATGCATTTTTGGGGGGGCAAGTCCAGCAATTCCTGCCGCACAATTTGGGGGCAGGCTACAGAGATCAACAACTCCACCTTTTGGTCGCGCAGAAACTGGTGAAATTCCGGTGTATTGATTTTGGTGGGGTAGTGGGTGGGCGTCTTAACCTTGCGTAAAAAGCCAGCTACGGAATAGGCCTGTTTAAGGGGCAAGACCCGGCTCGCCACGTCAAGGCCCTTCCAAAGGGCATACAGGGTGCCGATTTTAAGAAACGCGGTCGGTCCCAAAAACTTGAAATAGTTGCCACTGTTTTTGGCGGCGATCTCGCCCTTCAGAATGGCCGCTCCTGCCACCGTGCAGGCTTTCGGTTTGTTCTGGTAAAAGACCTCCAGCAGCTTGGGGATATAAAAAGCGTCTTCCTGCGTCAGGATGAATACGTTCATACTTCAACGGGCGCTATGCGCTTGAGGGCATCCGCGTAGACCGTCCGGTAGGCCCCAAACCTGAACGTTTGGAACAGTTTGGCCAGCCGGGGTTCCATGGCTTTAAGGTTGGTGTAATGGCGTGCCCTGAGCATGGTTTTCAGGTCAATGCGCGGGTGATTCACGTCAATCTCCCAGGGGTGCATATAGAGACGGACTTGCTCTCCTCGCCGGATCAGGCGCTTCATGAACCATTGTTGCAAAGGGTACGGATAAAGGCGAAGATAGGCACCGCCCCCAACCGGAATGTTGAATTTATTCAGTAGAGGATACGTCGAAACCGGGAGTTCGAGCAGGGGGTGTTTGGAGCCGGTTTCAAGTACCGAAGGGGTCCGTGCCGCGCCGGGAATGCCGTAGCGAAAATGGTAGATGGGATGGATGCTGGAATCATACCGGATACCGGCGTCAGCCAGGATCGGCAATGCCCAGAGTGAGCGAGGGGTAATGGTGAAATACGGGGCACGGTAGCCAATGACCTTTTCATTTGTTACGCCCTCAAGGAGGTCGATGGATCGTTGCAGGTCGTCTCGAAAAGCTTCTGGGGTCAGGTGATGGACTTCATCATGGGCATAGCCGTGGGTAGCAACCTCATGACCGGCCTGGTGGATGTCTCGTATGAGTGTGGGATGGTCTTCGGCTACTTTACCGAGCACAAAACAGGTGGATTGGACATCGTGCTGGGCCATCAGGTCCAGCATCTGACCCATCGATCGTGGGACCCGCGGTTCGTATTGGTCCCACTGGTCAAACGGGATTTCGATGCCTTGATACCAATCCTCTACATCTATCGAAAATGCATGAAGCATAAAAGTGCCGTTCCGGCCTGGGCCGGCATGGTGGTTTGCCAGGAATTGATGCTGGCTGTTTTGCCTTCGCGTATGGATAAGATACGACGCATCGTGTTCAAGTAAAACGTGCTAAATCCCTTCCCTCCTAGCCGTGGATGGTTTGGGCCAGGCGAATGCCAACCCATACGCTTCCCAAGCCGAGCAACAGGTGGAGGCCCACGTACAGGAGCGCTTCCGCCAAACGTCCGCTTTGCAGCAAGGCCAGCGTGTCGTTGCCGAAACTGGAGAAGGTGGTATACCCGCCCAACACACCCACCAAAAGCATCAGCCGCCACTGGGCAGGCGTAGACCGCAATTCAAGGACCACCCCCAGGTAGCCGATGAGCAAACAACCAATCACATTGACGGTCAGGATGCCAAGCGGGAGCCAGACCGGCGTAAACAGCCGATGCACCAGCATACCCGTTGCATACCGTGCCATAGATCCCAATCCTCCACCGAGTCCGATGAGGAGCACGTTGAGTATAGGGGATTGCGTATTGATGATTGAGGATGGGTTACAGGTGGCGAAAAAACAAACGAGTGTAACCACTAACGTCGTAAATCGCCAATCACCAATACCCCATCTCCTGAAAAAATCATCAACCCTTAACTTGCCTCAAATCCGATCTTGCGGTGGCTCCCATCACAATACGGTTTGTTTTCGGATGCGCCGCACCGGCACAGGGCTGCTTTTTCGCCAGAGCACACCGTTTTTGCGCCGGTACTGGAGAGTTCGAAGGGGCCTTGCAGCAGCAGGGGGCCGTTGGCTGCCGGGGTAATGCCGAGCACACCGCCTTGGGCGGCTGCTTCGGGGAGGAGTCGGCTGGTACCCAGGGCGCCAGGGTCTTCGAAGTCGATGCCCCGGTGGCTGTTGTCGCAGTACGGTTTGTTTTTCGAAGCGCCACACCGGCACAAGGCGACCCGCAATTCTGGAACCGGGGTTGCCGCTGCCGTCTCGGCCAGGGCCAGATCTCCGTGTACATGCAGCGGTCCATCCGCTATAACGGTGATGGTGTTGATGGCAGGGGCCTGCTCGGCAGGGCCGTCATCGGTACGTTCGTACTGCAGGGCGCCGGTCGGGCAGCGCGCAATGACGGTTGCTACTTCATCCGCCGCTGCTCCATCGGCATCGACCCAGGGTTTGGCATCGGGGTTGAAGACTTCCGGGAGGCCGCGGACACATTCGGCTGCGTGGATGCAGCGTTTGAGTTCATAGGTGATCGCCCCGTTGCGGCCTTCGTAGATGTGTTTTTTCGGCATGTGTACAAGGGTTATTCAAAGGGAGGGCAAGCCGCAGGGAAGGTAAGCGGAATTCCTGAAAAATCAAGCACCCGTCGCTGGTACACGAGTGGAATACAGCCTAAAGATGGCTCCTTGCGACAGGCGGGTTAGTAATTGTCCTGTAAAATATCGTATTATTAAGGTCAATCACCCGGGCAATACACGGCCCGAGCGTACGCACCAAGACCGAAGGCAAGCTTACCCGAATGGGCGTGACGACAATGCGCGAGGACGTCACCCATTATGGATCCAGGCAACGGTATGGCCTAGCTCTACCGTGATCCTACCGGTCTTCGACATCACCCGGCTTCGCACGGCATAGCGCCGGCCGGAAAACCTGAGGAGGTATACGTATGTCTACAGGTATCCCCAATGCGGTACGCCGTACCGTATGGATATTTGCAGCTCTGGCATGCTGGGGCACCACCCACGCACAAAAAATCCGACCCAACCTTGCTGTGGCTGAAAAGTCCTTTCAAGAGGGCGTAGACGGCTATGCAGGCGCACGCGATGCAAAACTGTTGAGCGAGTCGGCCAGTTCCAATTTTGGAGGAGACGTCAGCCACGTGGCCGACGGCGAACCCGATAAGTCCACGCTGCTGTTTTGGGATCTCGGCAATGAAATTCCCGCTGGCAGCACGGTACAATCTGCGAGCATCACCCTAAAAGTGACCAATCCGACCGGGGATGAATACGAGTTGTTTGCACTGCTGCGGGATTGGGCCGAGGGTGAAGTGACCTGGCGCAACGCCCGTTCAGGGGAAGCCTGGGCCGAGGAGGGGGCCAATGGCGCAGCCGACCGGGGCACCACTTCGATAGGCAGCTTCGGCCCCGTCGACATTGGCACGGAGATCCTTACTCTGAATGCAGACGGCATAGCCCTGGTCCAGCAATGGGTCAATGACCCCGCCTCGAACCACGGCGTGATCCTGCTCAATTATGACAAAGCCACAGACGGGGTCGAGTTTCATGCCCGAGAGACCGAGACGGTGGGCAACCGCCCGAAACTGACGGTGGTGTACGAAGGCGGCGGAGGAGAGGGCAGCGGGTTGTCCGGCACCTCGCAATACCGCGCCACCTGGCGGGAGGACCCGGCGACCACCATGACCATCGGCTGGGCGCAGGTCTCGGGCAACAATCCGATCTTGTGCTATGGCACTACGGACCATGGTCGTGAGCTGCCAGATCCATCGCATTGTGCGCCGTACACCGGCAGCAAGGAAGTTGACCAGACCTATAGTTATAAAGGCATGGACAACCGGTTCGCCCGGCTGACGGGCCTGAGCCCCAATACGATTTACTACTTTGTGATCCGGGACAGCGAAGGGGTCAGTGAGCGGATGTCCTTCAAAACGGCCCCCTCAGACCCCAGTGCCGAATTTACATTTCTGGCTGGGGGCGATTCCCGGGAAAACAGTCTGGAACCGGAACCAGTGAGTGACCCCCATCGGCAAGTGCGGCGCAAGGCCAACCGGATGGTCGGGAAACTGCGCCCCCTGTTTGTGACCTTCAATGGGGACTTTACCCACAAGGGCTCCGCCGAGCAGGTCCAAAACTGGTTTACCGACTGGCAAGAAACCATGCGTGATGGCCGCCTCATTCCTGTACTGCCGGCCATCGGCGACCATGAGAAAATGTCGGCCCAGTTCAGTTGGCTGGAAGGGGTTGATCTGATGCAACTGTTCGACCTGACCAACGAACACGCCTACTACAAGTTGACTTTTGCCTCGGGTCTGCTTTCACACTTTACCCTGAACTCGAAGATTTCGCCGGACGATATTTTTATGGGCACCCAGGCCGACTGGGATGCACAGACCGCCTGGTTTACGTCGGCACTGGGTTCGGATGACGCCTATTGGAAAGTGGCGCAGATTCACGATCCCACACGGGCACACCGCGAGGGCAAAGGGGACCGGGACGACCAGTATGAAGCCTGGGCCGAACTCATCTACCAGAACGGTGTGAACCTCGTGACGGAGGCCGACGGGCACCTCGTCAAGTGGACTTGGCCGCTCCGTCCCTCCACCGATACCAACGATCCAACCTATGACGATGGCTTCGTACGGGATAATGAGAAGGGTACCGTCTACGTCGGGGAAGGGGGATGGGGGGCCCTGTTGCATCCGTGTGGCCTGCCACGGGAATGGACACGGGCCTGTGACTCTTTCAATCAGTTCAAGCTGATTCAGGTACATGGCCGGGAAAAGCTGGAAGTACGAACTATCAAGCTGGACAACGAATCGGCTGTCGGCACCGTAAGTGACGGCACGCCCCTGGCCTTACCATCTGGACTCGACGTGTGGACCCCGTCCAATGGTACCGGCTCCGTACTCTCCATCCCGTTAAGTACCCAGGGCAATACCCCGCCCACGGCCCGCATCAATGCATCGGCGACTTCCGGGAGCGCCCCGTTTTCAGTGAACTTCAACGCCTCGGATTCATCGGATGACGACGGGAGCATCGTGAGCTACGCCTGGGATTTCGGGGATGGCAATACGGCCAACGGGGTTGCGGTCTCGCACACCTATACCACCGCTGGCTCCTACACGGCCCGTCTGACCGTGACCGACGACGGTGGAGAAGCGGGAACTGCCAGCATCGGCATCACGGTGACCATGTCGACCGGCAACACCCCACCGACGGCCCGCATCGGGGCTTCCGCCACCTCCGGCGAAGCCCCGCTCACGCTCAACTATAGCGGCCGGAATTCAACCGACAGCGACGGCACCATCGTCAGCTACGCATGGGACTTCGGTAACGGGACAACGGCCTTGGGGCCTTCCGGGTCCGTGACCTATTCCACGGCTGGCACCTTCACCATGACCCTGACTGTCACCGATGACGGGGGGGCAACGGACCAGACCAGCATCACCATCACCGTCACCTCAAGTGGCAACGTGGCCCCCACCGCCAGTATCGGTGTTTCGGCGACCTCAGGGGATGCCCCGCTGACGATCGACTACAGTGGGGGCAACTCCTCTGATCCCGACGGAAGCATTGTGGCTTATGCCTGGGACTTCGGCAACGGGACCACGGCCAACGGCCCTTCGGGATCGGTCACCTATTCCACGGCTGGTACCTACGATTTGTCCCTGACCGTCACGGATGATGTCGGATTGACCGGTTCGGCCAGCATACAGATTTCCGTAACCGCCCCTGGCGGCAACGCGCCGCCCACGGCCCGGTTCACGGCTACACCGGCCGCGGGCGATGCCCCGTTGGATGTAAATTTCGATGCCTCGGCCTCCTCCGACCCTGACGGGTCCATTGTGGCTTATGGGTGGCGTTTTGGAGATGGGGTCACCGGCAGTGGCGAGACCGCGAATCACCGCTATGACAGGCCCGGTCAATATTCGGTTGAACTGACCGTTACCGACAACGACGGGGCCGAGGCGAGGCGCACGGCGACCGTCACCGTAACAGACCCTAATACGAGTGGCGGGACGCTGCTTGCCACCCTGCGCTTTGGCGTAGGGGACTACGACGGGATGCGAGACACCCAGTTGCACAGGGATACACCGGACGAGGCCTATGGGAGCAGCGGCGTGCTCTCCGCCGCTGGCAACCCGGACATTGTCACGCTGATGGCATGGGACCTGAGCCAGATTACACCCGGTAGCCAGTTGATATCGGCCGAGGCGGCCGTGCTGATCCGCAACGGCACCAACGACGCGTACCTGCTCTATGCCGTCAAACGTCCCTGGGTAGAAGCCGAGGCCACATGGAACCAATTCGCCGCAGGCCAACCGTGGCAATCCCCCGGTGGCACAGGAGCTGACGACCGCGAAACGGAGCCGATGGGCCAACTCTCTACCACGGGGCAGATCACGTTTGATGACAACGGCCTGTCGGTTATACAGAAATGGATCGATGAACCGGCCACAAACCACGGGTTCATGATCTACAACCCGACGGCCAACGATGCCATCGAGTTTATTTCCCGCGAAGCCATCACCCTGGCCCACCGGCCTTTGCTGACGCTTCGATATGAAGGCGGAGGCACACAACAAGCGCCGGTAGCACAGTTTACGGCCGTGGAAGACCCCGCGATGCCCGGTCTGGTGAATTTCGATGCCTCGACCTCCTTTGATCCCGATGGTACCATCGTCAATTACCTATGGGATTTTGGGGATGGCAACACCGGCTTCGGCGTGACCACCTCGCACGTCTATGCCGCCACACAACCCTACACCGTCACGCTGACCGTCATCGACAACGAAGGCCTGACGACCGCCGTCAGCACCCCCGTCCTGACTGATACCGAAGACGAAACTCTGCCGGAAGGCTTCGTGCTGGCCCAGAATTACCCCAACCCGTTCAACCCGGCCACCCGTATCAGCTATGAACTCCCGGAAACGACCGAGGTGCACCTGAGTGTGCATGACGTGATTGGCCGTACGGTGGCGGAACTGGTGACGGCGGCGCGGCAAGCCCCTGGCCGGTATGAGGTGACGTTTGAAGCAGGTGATTTGCCAAGTGGCGTGTATTTCTACCGGTTACAGGCCGGGGCCTTCACCCAGACCAATACGATGGTGCTCATGGAGTAGGTGGGTCCCCTGCTACCCATTCACGACCCTCGACGGCCCCCCCCTGCATTCTGGTTACACTTACTACGTTCGAATGTAGCCGTCAGGGGTGGCCCGTGCCGCTTCAGGCCAACCATGACGCAGACCAAGTTCCACATCCGTGCGGAAGCCCTGGCCTACCGCAAAACCCTTTCCAAGGACGTGCGCCACGCGTACAGCGCGGCCGTATGCGACCATCTGAGGCGGCTCCCCGAACTACAGCACGCTCACGTCCTGCATGCCTTCTGGCCGATGCCCCACCGGGGCGAGATCGACATTCGGCCTTTGCTCCGGGCGTGGCATGCAGAGGGCAAACAGGTGGTATTGCCTGTGATGCAAGGGTTAAAGGGCGAATTGGGCCACCATGTGTTTGTTGGAGAAGCGAATTTGAAGCCCAATGCCTGGGGCATTTGGGAGCCACAGGGTACGGATTGGGTCTCGCCGGAAGTGGTGGACGTGGTGCTGGTTCCGGCCCTGGCCCTGGACCGCACCGGTGGGCGGACCGGCTACGGGCAGGGACACTACGACCGGTTTCTGGCCGAAACCAAAGCCTTCAAGGTGGGCCTCGTCTATGCCGCATGCCTCTACGATACCGTGCCTACTGAACCCCATGATATTCCCCTGGATGCCATCGTGACGGAAGAGGAAGTGGTGCGGGTGTACATGTGAGTGGTACAAAAACCCAGCGCTGCACAAGGAAAGTAATGCGGAATGTGTAAGGCATGCTCCCAAAGGCAATACGCATTACGTACCCTCCTCAGGTATCGCGCATTATTGTACAGATATTTTTTACGATCAGGAACGTTCATAGGGGCTTAGGGGTGCAACCCTGATACGCCTACCCTCGTACAGAGAGCCTGCACACGAACATCATGCGCCCCCATGAAAACGCGATCCCGAAAGCGGACTTATCAAGACGAAGAACTGGACGATTCCTTATCTGATGATCTCATCTTTGCACAGGCTGAACTGGATGACATCACAGACGACGACATTGAAGAGTTTCTAAGTACCCAGGAAGAGGAAAAAGAACCCGGCTTTTGGAATCTGCCGACGGTTACAGGCCTTTCTATTATCACGGTCGGCATCGGGTACCTGTTGCAGGAAATGGGATTGGTGCTGCCCTTTGATTTTGGATCGGTTGTTGGGCTCATGCCGTGGCTGGCCGGAGTGTTGATTATCCTGCTCGGCTTTGGGGTGTTGAACTGGAAGCCGAACAAGAAAAAGAAAGCCAAAAAGCTCGAAAAGAAACTGGAGAAAAAAACCCGGACCAAGAAAACCGTTCAGGTCGAAGAATACCAGGTCAAACCCCGGCGCTCTCGCAAACTCCGCAAGAGCCGGGACCGCAAAATTGCCGGTGTGGCTGGCGGTCTAGCCAACTACTTCGGGGTCGACCCGACGCTGGTTCGCATCGCTTTCGTTGTCGCTACCGTCTTCGGTGGTGGCTTTCCAGCAATCCCACTCTACATCATCCTCTCGATGGCTATGGCCAAGCCCGAGTCCCGCTCCCGCAAACCCGAAGGCCGCATCACGATCATTCGAGAAGGGTGAGGGGTTGTAAGGGGATGCTTTATGAGGGCAGTGCCTCGCATACGCTTGTTGATATTGTGCTACGCATCGGGGGTTGGGATGCTTTGAGCTGGCGCGGCTCCCTTGGGTCGTTTGTAGCAGAGGTACGCATCCGGTAGTTTCGCTTAGTAATGGAACAGGCTCCCTTTGGTCGAGGGGTATTTCGCTGCGCTTACGGATATTTATTCCTTATATGGATGCGTTACCGCGCGCGTAGCGAGCCAACGCAACGCCAATATTTCATGTCGCATTGTTTCGATGCGTTACCGCACGCGTAGCGAGCCAACCCCCGGCGAACGTAGTGAGCCCAACCCTCGCGAGTACAGCGAGCCAACTTCCAAAGTCCTTGAAAACGGGTGGTGATTTTCCTAATTTTAGAAAGGCGCGGTTTTCATTCTTGGAGGAACGAATCATCCTGTATCGGCGGTGGTATATCATGGCCAGGGATAGGGCGCTTGTATTACCTGTTTTGTGCACTCCGATTGTTGTGTAGTAGCCATGAAAGTCTTGTTGTGGGCCTTTATCGTTTCGTTGGCCTTGGGGTTGTCCGGCGTGGACCGAACCAATGGCATTCCCCTGGCGCTTCCGGACGGGGTAGAGGTCGAAGTTGGTGAACCAGAACTGTTCCCGGCCTTTCTGACGGAACGGCGCGACTATCCCCGGTCCTATTTCCGATCTCCCCTCGGTATTCCGTTGCTCCTCTCTGGCAGTTTTGCCGAAATGCGGTCCAATCATTTCCATTCCGGGCTCGACATTAAAACCAACGGCAAACCCGGTTACCGCGTCTATGCTGCCGCCGACGGCTATGTGGCCCGCATCAAGGTCTCGCCCTATGGCTTCGGCAAGGCGATTTACGTCAAGCACCCCAACGGCTTCACCACCGTCTACGCCCACCTGAGCGGATTTAATGACAAAATTGAACGCCACATCAAAAAACTTCAGTACACCAAAAAACGCTTCGCCGTCGAGACCTTCCCCGGGCCAGGCGATTTCCCCGTGAACAAAGGCGAGGTCATTGCCCTCTCCGGTAATTCGGGCGGGTCTGGCGGGCCGCATCTGCACTTTGAAATTCGGGATTCCGGCTCCGAGTGGCCCATCAACCCCATGTTGTTCGGCATACCAGTCAAGGACGAAGTGGCCCCCACGCTCTACCGGCTAAAACTTTATGCTGCCGATGCCGGGAGCCAGGCCGTCATCCATTATACCAACGGCAAAAAAACGACGGTTCGCACGGATCGGCCCGCTGTGCTGGACGTGGCACGCTCCAAAGGGCGGCACACCTTGTCCGGCATCCGGCGGATCGAAGCCCAGGGCCAAATTGGTTTCGGACTGGAACTGCGGGACCACCACAACGGCTCCCGCTCCCGCCTGGGCGCGTATCAGGTGCAACTCCGCGCCGACGAACAACCCCTCTACACCTTTACCGCTGAAACCTTCGGATTTCCTCAAACCCGGTACCTCAACGCCCACGTGGATTACGAAGAACGCCGTCGTAACCGCCGATGGATCCAACGCAGTTTTCTGCTGCCCGGTAACCGGCTGCCGATGTATCAGGATGTGACCAATCAAGGCTACCTGAACGTGATCCCCGGAGCAACACACAAGTTGAGCTATACCGTTGAAGATGCCAAAGGAAACAAGGCATTCATGCGGTTTAACATTGTGGGAAAAACGCTGACACCGGTTCAAAAAATTATCGCCGGGGATTACGAAACCCTGGTGCCCTACAACAAAGCCCACACCTTTACCCGCGACGGGCTCCGCGTATCCTTCCCCGCCCGCACGTTCTATGAAGACGTGCCCCTGAACTATGCCGTTCGCACCCGGACCGCCAAAACCTATTCCAGGCGGCATACGGTGCATGACGTCTACACCCCCGCCCATAAATCCTATACCCTGTCCATTCAGGCGGACCGGCTCCCGACCCGTCTGCAGTCGAAAGCCCTCATCATGTATGAGGACGAAGACGGGGATACCTCCTCCATCGGAGGAGAATACGAGAACGGCTATGTAACCACCAAAACCCGGTCCTTCGGCATGTTTTACGTCTCCGTCGATACGACCAAGCCCACCATCCGCCCCCTCAACCTGTCCACCAAGAAAGAGCGGAAAGCTCCGTCCACCTTGCGGATCAAGATCAAGGATGACCTTTCCGGCATTGGTCGGTATAACGTGTACGTCGATGGCAAATGGATGCTGTTTGAGTACGATGCCAAAAAAGACCTGTTGGTGCACCACTACGACGGCCGCATCAAACCTGGCAGCCACAAGTTAAAAGCCGTCGTCACGGACAATGTGGGAAATAAAACTGTTTATGAAGCGAACTTCGTTCGGTGAGGGTTCTACATTCTATGTTCTACGTTCTACGTTCGGAATAAAGAAATGTAGAACGTCGCACGTAGAACGTAGAACGATAATACTCGCCCTCCTGATTGCCGTATCCTTAGCCCTTGCTACGTCCGCCTCCGCCCAGGTGAGCAGGGACACGGGTGAGGCGTGGATGGCATCTTGGATTTGGCGGGAGGGACAGTCCGATAACATGTGGACGGCCTTCCGGAAGTCCGTGAACCTGCCTGCCGCACCGGGGACCGTCACAGCCCGCATTGCCGCCGATTCCAAGTATTGGCTCTGGATCAACGGGGAACTGGTGGTCCGGGAAGGGGGGCTAAAGCGGGGGCCAACGCCGGAGGATACCTTCTATGATGAGGTCGATCTCACGGGCTACCTGCGCCAGGGCGAAAACCTGATTGCTGCCCTCGTCTGGTACTGGGGCAAGGACGGGCACGCCCATAAGGACAGCGGCGGGGCAGGGTTTCTGTTTGAAGCCGATGCAGCCGGTACCCTCATCAAAAGCGACCGTACCTGGCGTGTCCTGCGCTACTTGGCCCTGGGCTCTACCGATGCACCCGTGCCCAACCATCGCCTCTCCGAACACAACGTCCGGTTTGATGCCGGCCTGGAAATTGAAGGCTGGTACACGGCCAGTTACAGTGATCAGGCCTGGGAAGCCGCCCTGGAATTTGGGCGTCCCCCGGCTGCCCCCTGGAACAACCTCTACAAACGAGTTATCCCCCAGTGGAAAGACTACGGCCTGCAGCCGTACCTGAATGCCAACAGTTGGTCCGCTGTCAGCAATGGGGCCGTGATTGTGGGGCAACTGCCGTACAACGCCCAGGTGCATCCGTATCTCAAAATTCGTGCGCCACAGGCAGGGATACTCATCGACATTCGTACCGATCATTATGCGGTGAATAACATCGACGGGACGCAAACCATCCCCACCGTCCGTGCCGAACTGGTGACCCGGGCAGGAGAACAGGAATTCGAGGTCCCGGCCTGGATCAACGGGCATGCCGTCGAATATCGCATCCCGGCTGGTATTGAAATTCTGGACCTGAAATACCGCGAAACCGGCTATGCCACGGAATTTGTGGGCCGTTTCGAAACCAATGATCCCTTCCTGAACCGGCTGTGGGAGAAAGCCCGCCGAACGGCCTATGTGTGTATGCGCGACGGCGTGATGGACGGCCCGGATCGCGAACGCGCCCCGGCCATCGGTGACGGCGTTCTGGCGATGAGCGCCATGTACTATGCCTTCGATCCGGAAGCGCATCACCTGGCCCGTAAACAATTCATCGACCTCGTCAACTGGCAACGGGATGACCATACCCTCTATGCACCCGTCCCGTCTGGGAATTGGGAGAACGAACTGCCCATGCAAGTGCTGGCCGGCATCGGACCCTATGGGGTGTGGAATTACTACATGCACACCGGTGACCTCGAGACGGTCAATGAACTCTATCCTGCGATTCGCAGATATCTGGATATCTGGGAGATTGGCGGGGATGGACTGGTGGTGCAACGTGAAGGCGGATGGGCCTGGTACGACTGGGGCATCCGCATTCACGAAGATGTGCTGGACAATGGCTGGTACGTGCTTGCCCTCAAAGCCGCCGTCGAGATGGCCCGCCTGACCAGCCATGAGGCCGATGTTCCCGATTACGAGGCCCGTATCCAGTCCATCACCGAAAACTTTAATCCGGTTTTCTGGGAAGAGGACGGCTACCGGGCCCCCGAGCAGGGACGGCCCCGGGACGACCGTGCCAACGCGATTGCCGTCCTGGCCGGGATGGTCCCTGCCGACAGGCAAGCGGTGGTCAACGACTTGCTCAGACGTGAGAAAAACGCCGGACTCTACATGGAGAATTACGTCCTCGAAGCCCTATTTCAACTGGGCGATGTGGACGGCGCACTGGATCGCATGCGCACCCGTTTTCAGGAGATGGTCGAAAGCGACCTGACCACCCTCTGGGAGTTCTGGGAACAGGACAAGATGACCTTGAACCATGCCTTCGGCACCGGTATCCTGCGCATCCTGACCGAGCACATCGGTGGCATCGGGCCGGATACACCCGGTTTTGAGACCTATCACGTTCGGCCCCTTCCGGATGGTCCCGAAACCCTCAACCTGGCCGTCCCCACCGTCAAAGGGCTGATCCAGTACACCTACAGTTTTGACGATTCATTTGAGGCGGACGAACAGGGCCTGCCGCAGGTCGTGCTCACCCTGGATTCTCCCGGCTTGACCGAAGCGACCGTGAGCCTGCCCAAGCACAGCCGACGCACAGAGCGTATCCGCCTCAATGGGGCCGAGATCTGGAACCGGAATGGTAGCCAAAACCTTCCACCCGGCATCGTATTTGCCGGGGAAGATGCGGGGTACTTTCATTACCGCGTCGGGCCGGGCCGGTGGACCTTCGAGATGTATCTCATTCCTAATCCCGTCCATTTTACAGATTTGAATTTGAGCATCAAGGGCACGGAAGCATGGCTCAACTGGCAGACCGATCGGCAGGTAAACAATATCGGATTTGAGATCGAGGAAGCCGTCAACCGTACATTCCAAAGTCTGGGGTTTGTGCAAGGGGCGGGTAACAGTGCGGATGTGATTAATTACCAGTTTTCGCTGGGCCGCGTCACTGCAGGGGCACATACTTACCGGGTTCGGGCCGTGGCGGCAGACGGATCGTTCATGTTTAGCCCCGAAGCCCGGCTGGTAGTGCCCTACCAGGGGGCATTTGTGCTCACCCAAGCCTATCCCAACCCGACTGATGTACAAAGCACCATCGGCCTGACCGTGGCCGAGGCACAAGCTGTACACATCGACCTGATGGATTTGCTGGGCCGAAAGGTTGCCGCCATCTTTAGCGGCCATGTTGAGGCCAATGCCCAGTACCAGTTTACCATTGACGTACAGGGTTTGCCCTCTGGCATCTATCTGTATCGCGTAGCTGGGGAACAGTTTGTCACCCTGGGACGGCTTATCGTGGCACAGTAGCCGCGCAACGGGTATCGTATCACACAACATCCACCACGCAACACACAACATCCCCTGATGTACCGACTGCATTCTGCTTGGACAGGGCACAGTTGCGCCGTACTTTATTGAACTACGTGCTAAAATCTTAGCCCACTGTATCGTAGGTGTATTTTTACGCATCACGCAACAACTTCTAACCTATGCACCTCTCCAAACTCGGAGCCTTGCTCCTTATTGCGGTTTTCGCCGCCGCCTGTGGCAGCAGTAAGCCGAAGACCATGCAAGACGCTTCGGCGTACCTTTATGTAGCAAATCAAAATTCGGCGGCGGTTTCCGTCATTGACATGAAGACCCTGGAGGTGGTGTCGACGGTTGATCTTCAGGCCCTCGGCTTTTCGGCAAATTGCAAGCCGCACCACGTGGCCGTCGAACCCGACGGTTCGTATTGGTATGTTTCACTCATTGGCGAGAGCAAGGTGCTGAAGTTTAATCGGCAAAACGAACTGCTCGGCCAGGTTGAATTCGAGACCCCCGGTATGTTGGCGCTGGACCCCGCAAGTGATCAACTGTACGTCGGGCGTTCCATGATGGCCGCCAATCCGCCCCAGCGCATCGGCACGATCAACCGGGAGGACATGTCGATTGATGAACTGGATGTATTTTTCCCGCGTCCCCATGCTATTGCCCTGGACCTCACACGCGGCCAGATCTTCACGGCCAGCCTTGCCGAGAACCGCATCGGCATCTTGAACCCGGAGGAAGAAGACCTGGAGTTGATGGTGCTGGAGGGTGACGTACACACCTTGGTCCAGTTTGCACTCTCGCCGGATGGCAACACGCTGGTCGTGGGGGGGCAGCAAACGGGGAAACTCCTCTTTTTCGACACCCGGACCCCTGGTCAACTTACATTGACCAAAGCGCTTCAGATCGGCCCGGCTCCGTGGCACCCGACGTTCACGCCGGACGGCCGGTATGTGTACATCGGCAACAAGATGGCCAACACCGTAACGGTGGTAGACATGAACACGATGGACGTTGCCAAGGTGATTTCCGGCAACGGGCTCTCGCAACCCCACGGCATCGCCGTCTCTGAAGATGGCAGCCGTGTGTTCGTCTCGAACAACAACCTCAAGGGGGGCTACACCCCGCAAAATGCCGATGGGCCGCCGGAAGCAACGGGTACAGTCGTAGTGATTAACACGGCCACCCAATCGATTGAGAAAGTGATCGAAGTGAAAGCCTATCCGGCAGGGATTGGCTCGGCAACGAAATAATATAATTGTCAATGGTCGATTGTCAATGGTCAATTGTCAATGATTGGCTTCCGTTGACCATTGACAATCGACCATTATACAAGATCATACGCGTGCGAAACGTCTGGATCCTGACCGCCCTGTTTATCGCCGGCTGTGCCCGTATTAATTCCACCACGAGCACTGCACCCACCCCTTCCGGCTACGTCCAACAAATCGCCCCTTTCCCGGTAGAGGATGCCACCGGCACCCCGTATGACCATCCGTTCCTCGGGGGCCTGAATGTGCCGCGTCCGCAATTTGTGGACATTGATGCTGACGGAGATGCCGATTTATTCATACAGGAGTTCTCGGAGTCTGTGCTGTTTTTCGAGAATACCAGCACGCCGGAACGCACGGCCTGGACGTGGCGCAGCAACCAGTATCGAGACCTTAACATCGGCGAGTGGTACCGCTTTGTAGACCTCGATGCCGATGGCGATGTAGACCTGCTCACGGAACGCAAATACAGCCACATCCAGTACTACCGCAACGATGGTACCCCGCAGCAAGCAGCCTTTACCCTGGCTGTTGATACCCTGCGGGATGTGTCCGGCGAACCGGTCTTCGCCGACCGGCAAAACATCCCCAACGTGGCTGATATAGATTGTGATGGCCTGCCTGACCTGTTTATTGGTCGGGTGACAGGCACGGTAATGCGTTATGAATCCGTCGGCATGGACGACCAACACGTGCCCCGGTTTGAGTTAGTCACAGAACGGTTTGAAGACATTGAAATCATCGGCCAGGTGATGGGGGGCACAGGCGGCACCCTGCATGGGGCCAATACCATGACCTTTCGCGATTACGATGCCGATGGGGATGTAGACCTCTTCTGGGGCGACTTCTTCGAACCCGGTCTCCTGCTCATCGAAAACAGCGGCACCTGTACCACACCGGACCTGCGGACCCCGCCGACGCCTTTCCCGCTGGACAATCCGGTTGAGACCAGCGGCTACAACGCCCCGGCCTTTTTCGATCAGGACCTGGATGGGGATTTGGATCTCATCATCGGCGTCCTCGGTGGGGCCTTTAATCCCAACCGGACCAGCATCGGCAATTTGCTGTTGTTCGAGCAAACGGCCCCTGAGACCTACATCCAGCGTACCGACCGTTTCCTGACTCAGATTGACATCGGAAGCGAAAGCATTCCGACCTTCGGAGACCTCGACGGAGATGGAGACCTGGACCTACTCCTAGCCAACAAGATCGATCCGAATGAAGCCGAATCGGCCCGCATCTACCACTTTGCCAACACCGGTTCTGCCACCAAACCACATTTTCGGGAGATGGGCAATCTGGCTGTGGAGCCATCTTATCACTACGCCCCGGCCCTGGGAGATCTGGATGCCGATGGGGATCTTGACATGATCATGGGTACCTGGAATGCCGGATTGGCCCTGTATCGCAATACGGGCACAGCAACCGTACCCAACTTTGTAGCCGAGAACCTGGAATACATCCGCCTCACACGGGGCAGCAACAGCATCCCGGCTTTGGGGGATCTGGATGCCGATGGGGATCTCGATCTGATGATTGGCGAGACCTCCGGGACGCTGAACTATTACCAGAACATAGGCACGCCACAGATTCCTGAATTTCAACTGGTCTCGGATAAATACCTGGATGCCGATGTGGGTCGGCGTAGCGCCCCAACGTTCCATGACCTGGATGGGGATGAGGACCTGGACATGATTGTCGGCACTTCCAAAGGGGAGTTGCATCATTTCGAAAACACCGGTACGGCCCAGGCTCCTTCATTTGCAGATCCGGTTTTGCTGGACGTCCCTCTTCAGGAATACGCCATCCCCGTCTTCACCGATCTGGATCAGGACGGCGATGCCGATCTCATCCTGGGTGGCATTGGGGGCGGCCTCCGTTATTTTGAACGACGTTAGCTCGGCTTTAGCCATTTGAATTTATCAATACTGTGAGCACTTTTGACATCGCTGCAAAGAGGTGGCATGGGCTCATATGCTCGACTTTAGCAGGTTAAGAGTGGGTAAGTTCCAACCGAATCCATGAAGCGGCAGCCGTAGGTGGCGTATATTGTAGGCATTGACAGAAATTGCCATGCCAGGATGAGCAAATGACCTACTACATGTCATCGCGAATCCTGACGCAGGAAGGGCGCGGCGATCCCCTTCCGAATTGCACGTAATGAGATGGCCACATCGCCGAAACGACTCCTCGCCATGACACGATGGTGAGATGCATTGTCAATAATTCCAGAGATCACATCGGCATTCACCACATGCCCCGACTTATCCAGAAGGTACATCTGATGAAACATCACTACTCTCTCGGCCTGATCGTTATCCTTATTGCCTTTTTCAATGTGCAGCCGGTAGCAGCACAAGATGGCGTGCTGGAAGAACTCAAAGAAATTGCCGTCATTGACCAAAAGGTGATGATGCCGATGCGTGACGGCGTCCGGCTCGCTACCGACATTTATCGCCCCAAAACAGAGGGGCCGGTGCCCATTATCTTTTCCCGGACCCCTTACAACTTCAACGCCTGGCGCGACGGCGAAATGTACGAACGCACGTATCGCTCGGCATTGGAAGCCGTCAAGCGCGGCTATGCCTACGTCGTGCAAAACGAACGGGGCCGGTTCTTCTCGGAAGGAGAGTGGGACATTTTGGGAACGCCTCTCACCGATGGATCGGATGCCTTCACCTGGATGGCGGATCAGGAATGGTCCAACGGAAAGGTCGGCACACTGGGTTGCTCGTCCACAGCGGAGTGGCAAATGGCGGTTGCTTCCCTGGACCACCCTGCACATGCGGCTCTGGTACCGATGGGTTTTGGCGCGGGTGTCGGGCGCATCGGAGACTGGTACGAACAGGGCAACTGGTACCGGGGCGGGGCACAGCAAATGCTCTTTACCTCCTGGCTCTACGGCGTACAAAACGATGTGTCCCGGCCCACGTTCGGCCCCGATGTAACGCAGGAAGACCTGATTCGCATCTCCCGGTCGTTTGACCTGGCCCCGGAACGGCCTTCCGTGGATTGGTCGGAAGCGTTTTACCATCTACCGGTTACGGACATCATCAAAAACGTCAAAGGGCCAAAAGGCGTCTACGAAAAGATGATCCTCCGCAAACCGAATGATCCGGACTGGTACACCGGCGGTTTGTACCACGACGACATGCCGTTTGAAAAGCCGAGCCTCTGGTTTATGTCCTGGTACGATGTATCAGCCGGCCCCAACCTCGCGCTGTTTAACCATGTGCGCAACCACCCGAATCCCGAAGTGGCCGACCGCCAGTACGCCGTCATTGCCCCGACACTGCACTGCGGGTTCAAGCGGGCGACCGAAGAGACCATCGTTGGGGAACGGAGCGTGGGGGATGCCACGCTGGATTATGACGCACTCATCTACGGTTGGTTTGACTATTTCCTGAAGGGCGAAAACAACGGCCTGCTCGAAGAGATGCCCCGTGTGCGGTATTTTACCATGGGATCGAATGAGTGGCAAACCGCCAGTGCATGGCCGCCGGAAGAAGCAGAGCCGGTGACCTACTACCTGAACAGCGGGGGCCGGGCCAACAGCCTCTACGGCGACGGCCGCCTCACGACCGATCCGCCCGGTGAAAACGATCCGCCGGACGTGTTCACCTATGATCCCATGAACCCCGTGCCGTCCTACGGCGGCAATGTGTGTTGTACCGGTAACGCTATTCAGGGGGGCGCGAGAGACCAACGCAAAATGGAAACCCGGCATGACATCCTCGTCTACACCTCCGATCCGTTGGAGGAAGGCGTAGAGGTGACCGGTACCATAGACATTAACCTCTTCCTGGCCACGGATGTAAAGGATACCGACCTGACGGTCAAGATCATCGACGTATATCCGGATGGCCGCGCCTACAACCTGGACGAGACGATCCAGCGCGTGCGGTACCGGGAAGGATACGACAAGGAAGTGTTTATGGAAGAAGGGGAAGTCTATGAAGTGGCCGTCAGCCCGATGTCTACGAGCAACTACTTCGCGCCGGGGCATCGCATCCGGATTGAAGTCTCCAGCAGTAACTTCCCCCGGTTCACCCGCAACCTGAACACCGGCGGCAACAATTTCGATGAAACAGAAAGCGTCGTGGCCCACAACGTGATTCATCACTCTGCCGCGTACCCTTCCTCCATTAAACTTCCCATCGTCAAACGAAAGCAAGGAACAGACTGAAATATTGCGTACCGAATCCCCTGAACGATGACATGTGGGGCGGACATTAAAAGTCGGTGTCGGCTTCCTTGAGGTCCAGTTCCTGAATCCAGATGTTGCGGTAGCGGACGTCGTGTCCTTCGGCCTGGAGTTTGAGGCCGCCGGGGGTATCGGTGATGCCGTTTCCTTTGTCATTGCCGCCGTCCAGACCAGAATTTTCACCGCCCCAGACTTTTAGGATGGAGGCGTTCACGTGGACCTTTTCGCCGTTGAAATACATCGTTACCAGCGCTTTCTCCGTCCGCTTGCCGTCTTCAAACCGGGCGGCACGGAATTTAACGTCGTATGCGTTCCACTGGCCGGTGCCGTTGTAGGCATGGTAGGGCGATTCGCTTTCGTTGATGATGGCAGCCATGCCGTGTTTGGTCGAGTCTCCGTCGAGGACCTGAATTTCATAGCGGTTTTGGAGGTATACCCCGCTGTTGCCGCCTTCCTCGGTCACCAGAAACTCGACGTGCAGCCGGAAGTCGCGGAATTTCTGTTTCGTGACCATGTCGCCCGCGCCGTATTTACCCCCGGCACCCGCAGGATCATTGCTGCTGACTACCGTGCCTTTATCCACGGGATCATCCACAATTTCCCATTTCAGGGGAAGGGTCGCGGCCAGTCGGGGGCCGTCCCAGTAGGTCCAGTTGGCATCCAGCATCTCCCGGGTGCCGTCGAACAATACGATGGCATCTTCCGGTGCTTCGGCACCCACGCCGACCTGGGCCACGGCAGGCAGGCTGAGGGTAAGCAGCAAACAAAAAGTGGTGGTGGTAAGGCAGAGGTGTTTCATTATATTCGGATTGGGGTTAAGTGCAGCGTGCGGCGCACTAAAATAACATGCTTTCTCCAATTCGCCAATACCAGGACTAAGATGGGTTTTTGCAGATTTGAACTGATTGGCATTTTGCGCTGGGCCTTGGGTGTGCAGATGTGGACCACATGCTAAACCCCGTGGATGCGTAGATCCGCCGGGTTGCGTTTTCTGGTCTTCTCGAAAAGCCTGTGCGGTTCATGGCCCACAGGGCTATATTCCTGATCCGTACACGCCCCACGCTGTTACACGCCACCGCATCAATATGACACTTCGAATTTCAATACTGTGCTTACTGCTTGCTGTAGCTGGACTCTGGGGATGTGCCCCGGCCGCTGAACGAATGTCCGAACGGGGACCCCTGGCCTTTACCGCGCACACCGTAACCGACGAGGCCCGACTGTGGTGGGCGACGGCGATTGCCGACGTTAATGCCGACGGCCGCACCGATGTGGTGATGCAGCACGATAACGGCTATGGCGGCTGGCTCGGTTGGTATGAAAGTCGATCAACCTGGCCGCAGATGGTACCTTTGTAAGTGATGGCGATCCGTACGGCCGCAACACCGGCCGATGGACCTATGCTCCCGTCACACAAGAGTTATTCCTGGACAGCGACGCTGGAGAAGGCGACGACAGCTACTGGATCATCCGTATGGAGGACGATCACCTAATCTGGAAAGGCACCCGGTCTGAATTTACCGCCCGTTTCGAAGTGGTCCACAAACGCCCCTAACGCGAGGAAATCAAAATTAGGTCTTCTTCGGCAATTTCCCGGTCTGTTGTCTGGCCTCCAACAGCGGCTTCATAGGCTTCGACTTCCCACTGCGCCGTCAGGGCGGCGGCGCGGCGCATGATCTCGATCTCCTCCGGGGTTTTGACGGAGAGCCAATCTATGATCAGGGGTTCGGCGGAGATGGTGCGGGCCATCCAATCGGAGCCGATGCCGTTTTTGAGGGCCTCGTACTGGGTGTGCGAGAGGCCATCGGCGACGGGACTGCTGCCGGTGTTGATAGCAATGGTTTCCGGCTGAAACCGTTCAAACAGTTGCCGGGTGTGGTCCCAGATGCTGGTGCCGCGTTCGATCACCAGGACCTCGTCGTGTTGCTTCAACTCGGCCAGCGAAGTGGCTTCTCCTCGTGGAGAAATGGCGATGGGGGAGAGGCCGTCAGCGGTGCGGAAGAACAGGAAGCCGGCTTGTCCGCCCGCATTCTCACAGCCGACGTGCACCGCCATCGGGTCGTTGTTGTTTTCCCGACACACAATCAACCAAGCATCCAAGCCGTTGCGGTCCATCGCTTCGGGGAGCAGGGTCACAATCCGCGTGGCCCGAATTTCCGGCCAGGGATCGCCGGTGAAGGGGTGTTCAGGGGCCGGAGCCTCGGGCGGAGCACAGGCCGCAGAAAACAGGATGCCGACCAGGAGCAAACGATAGGGCATTGGGGGTGCAGGGTTGATGGAGGGAACGGGAGGGTTGCAAAATACGGGATTTCTCCAAAGCCTGTCATGTAAAAGCGCTATGGTCTCCCCCTTGTCACGGCGGGATCACCTTTGGTGTGACGTGGCCTGCGCGCGAAGGTGCCTGTAATGGGATCACCACGCATCCCCTTTGGGGCTGCTCGTGATGACAGGGAGAGGATAGTATTGCCATTCCCTCTTGCCACGGCGAGGAACGCCACCGGCGTAACGTGGCCATCCCATTTCGAATGGAGGTGTTTGGGGATCGGTGTTTACAGACCGTGCGTCAGGTGTCTCTCTTCAACAACAATGGCAGCATCGTGGCAACCAGCACGCCGACGATGAGGAAGATCATAATCCAGGAAATAGAGGCTGAGCCAGAAACCTGAAAGTAAAAAAATACCCCAAGGCCGAAGGTCACCAGGCCGCCGAGGAGAGCCAGTTTCAGCCGCATGCGTTCTGCGCTGATGCCCCGGTTGTCGTTTTTCAGGGCGTGTTCGGCGATGATGCTCAGGGTGAGGTAATTGGGGATGGTCATTTCGAACCAGCCCTCTTTGCCCCCCGTTTGCATGATGGCGCGGGAGACATCGGCTACATCCTGGTGGTTGCTCTGTGTGAGGCCTACCAAAATTTTCTGGGCCGATTGGGCATCGCGTACACATTCATGCCCGCTGAGCAGCCTGATGGCCGTGAACAGGTCGCGCCGGTCAGTGTCATTGGATTCGGTGATGGGGACGTGGGGGAAAATCGGGATGTACGTCATGACAGGCTGGGGGTTAGGTGTTTCACAACGCAGTACGAAGTACTAGTACGGCTGTTCCTGGGGAACGTTACTCGGCAGGGGCCGGTATTTTGCGTAAGGGAAAGCCCTACATTTTCTCTTTTGCCACTTTATTTGGAAGCGCCCGTAAAGGAAGGAAGTCTGCTCATCCTGATGCCCTGAACGTCCATCATGACCTACCTCGTATTCCTGCTGGGCAGGACGGGCAACGATGGGTTGAGGTAGCGCCGTTGCTGGGTTTCTTATTGCTGCGCTTGCAGGAGTTGTGTGCGTAGCGCACGGTTTTTTTGCGTTTCGTCGTCGTCAGGGTCAAGTGTGCCGGAAGGGCCAGGGTCCGGGTCGGGGGTCGGCATTTCTTCGGTGTCTTCAACATCGTCGTCATCGACGGTGTCGCATAGGGCCATGCTGTCGCAGTCTGTGGTTAGCAGGAGGCTGGTGATGATGAACAGGCTGGTGAAGCGTTGCAAGTGAGGGAATAAGCGTGAGGGGTTCATGGTCTACCTAAAAAAGGGTTGGTTGAAGGAGGGTAAAAAGTGATTCCCCCGTAGAGGCAGGAATCCAAAAGGGAAGTGGTAACAGGATGTTGAAAAAGTGGCTTAAACAACGGTTTATGATGTGCTTTGATATTGGCGTTCCGAACGTTTTGTTAACTTTGGTATGGGGGATAGGGGCCGTGTGGGGCTTGTCGGGATGTGCATTGCATCAGCCGATGAGCGAGTTGAACATGTTGCATGAAGGGCGGGCTGGTAATCGGGAGTTGGGGAAACATCGGGCCGGGTTAACCGTGACGGGTTCCTTCAAATCACAGGACGGCAATCCAGACATGAGGTGGTGTCAAGGGAGGCCCAATTGTGTGATCACGCCCGTTCATCAGCACCAGAATGGCATAGGCTTTTATTACACGCGGATGTATGGGATGTCTGTCACGTTTGGGGTGGGGGTGATTGGCGCTGACGTGACGGCATCGTTAGGACGGCGGTTATTTCTGACGCTGAGTGGATCTGCCTTTGCCGGTGGGCAAGCCATAGTTCAGCGTTGGTATCCCTTACGGGAGGGCGTTGGTTTTGCAATGGGCTTTGGTGTGCGGCGCTGGACCTCCCGGTTTGACGTTGAGCCGAAGGAAGCCGGGGGCGGGATCTTTCCTTGGTGGTATAAGCAACCTGTCACGGCCATCGGCCTGCGGTACGCACTGATTGCCGAGACGCCGCCGGATGAACGGAACCGACGGGTCGGTCTAACCTATACGGTCTTTGTCGGCTACGCCGTTACGACCCGGCAGCCGATGTTTTCCCTGGCAATTGGTTTAGGTGGAGGGTAAGCACATGGCCGATACGACGCGGTGGTGTATGTTTTGGTGGAGTCTGGTGTGCATGCTCATGTTGGGATCCGGGTGTACGTCGATCCGGCTGTTGGATCACAATCCCAGAGACGAATACCCAACGACGCGGCTTTTATCGCTCAAGAAACTCAACTTTGAGATTCGCGATCAGCAGGTGAAACTCTACCTGTTCGACGGCACCCTGACAAATGGAATCGACACGTTCAGTGCGGTTGCGGTAACCGTCGGTGCAGAGGAAACACAATGGACGGATGCAACCGACGGCAAACGCTATCGGGTGGCAACATCACGGGTGCACCAAATTGAGCGTGGGCGAAGTTCGGAAGGAGAAGGACTGGCTTATGGATTTGTCCTTGCGTTTCCCATAGGTGCCGCCGGGGCCGGTTACGCAATGATGGAGCATGATGCCAGTGTTTTTCAGGGTCTAGCGGTCGGGGTTCTCGTCGGCGCGGCAACAATGGTATCGAGTGTCATTTTTGGAGGGGTCAAGGAAACAACGGAACGATATGTTGTCAATGTAGAATAGGGGTGCGCTACGATGCCGTTGCTGCGTCTTTGACGGGAAAGATGCAAGCGAGCAAGCAGGGATAAAATAAATCCCTGTGCCTTGTGACCTGATCCGGCGTATTGTACTACGCACTGAATTTAGGCACGGTCTCGGTCTTCAGAGGCTGTATGACATAACCATCAATCGGTATCTCCGTTGAAACACGCAGTGTTATTACTACACTTGGTCTTGTTGCTCGGGGCTTGTGAGCGGGAGTTGCTTACCAATGAACCGGATGCCGACCCGGAGCCCGGAAGCATTGCCTCCATCGAAGTTTCTCCCTCGGCACCGGCCTTGACTTCATTCGGTGAGACCGTGGTGCTGACGGCGCTGGTGCGGGATGAAGCAGGAGAAACGGTTCCTGAAGTCAACGTGACCTGGACCACTTCTGATGAGGCTCTGGTGACGCTAAAGCCACAGGGGGCCATTCGGGTGCAAGTGACGGCGGTCGCGAATGGGGTTGCGACGATCACGGCTTCGGTAGCAGGTGATTCCAGTCAGGCAGCGGTCCTGGTCAACCAGCAGGCTGCCCTCATCATCCCGACGCCCCGGAATCCGGTCGTGGAATTGCCGGGGGACACGCTCCGAATCAGCACTGTCGTTCAAGACGCACGAGGGAATACCATGCCGGAAGTGCCGGTGACCTGGCAGACCAGCCGCGAGGCCATCGCGACGGTAGAGGAAAACCTGGTGCGTGCCCAGGGGTTCGGCACCGCCACCCTGACGGCAACGGCCGGTGCGGCACAGACCGATGTGATGTTTGAGGTCGTCGGCGACCGGTTTTTTCTGAGTGACGGCGCACGGCTGCGGTATGACCTGGATCTGCCCACTACAGGGCCTGGGCCGTTTCCAGCCATTGTCTACATCCACGGTTCTGGCCCGGTGGACCGCAACCGGGACGTCGGGGCGACAGATCCTTTACTGGCCGAGGGGCTGGCCGTGTTTCGGTACGACAAGCGCGGTGTGGGCGAATCCACCGGCATCTATACCGACCAATTCATCAATGACCGTCGCCTCACCCTGACCCAGGATGCCGCCGCCGCTGTCCGTTTGTTGAAAAGACTTCCAGGGATAGATGAAAACCGCATAGGGTTGATGGGAAACAGCCAGGGGGGATGGATCGGTCCGCCGGTGGCCGTCGTGGACCCCACGGTTTCATTCATGCTAATGTGGTCCGGCCCGACGGTCAGCGTGGGGCTTGAGTTGTTTTACAGCACCCTGGCTGAGGGCACCACGACCCCGTTGGATAGCGTCTATCAGCAGTTGGCCGGGTATAACGGAATGGTCGGGTATGATCCCTTGCCGACGCTGGAACAGGTTAACATTCCCAGCCTGTGGCTCTACGGCGGCATGGACCGCAGCATCCCCGTCCGCCTCGACACGCTCAACATGCGGCACCTCCAGGCGTTGGGCAAACCATTCGAATACATCCTGTACCCCAACGCCGACCACGCACTGCGGGATGTAGACATCAACCGGTTTGAGGATGTATGGTCAGCCTATCTGGCCTGGCTGCGATCCAAAGGCATTCTGTAGTCCGTGGGGTTATTCGGGGGTCACTTCCCTGGGCGTCCAATGGAGGCCCGGCTTGAGGGTGGTCAGGCTACGCAGGATGTGGTCACGCTGCACGGAGTCGGCCCTCCGTTGGTCCTCCTCGCAGTGACACGGAGGGGATGGGGCCGTGCCTTTCGTTGCGTTGGTCGAGCGCCGGGTACCGGCGCGACAGGCACTCTTGCTCGAAATGGGATTGCCGCGTCAGGACCGTTAGCCCTTTCTCGCAAAGACCATGGGTTTTGAATGTTAGGGTATCGCTTCTTGTTGCGTTTGCTGGAGTTGTGCGCGTTGTTCCCGGATTTTGATCGTCTCGGCATCGTCGGGGCCGCGTTCCTGCTCCAGGAGGGTCAGCATCTCTTGCAGGAGGGCGTCGGCTTCGGCAGGGCGCTGTTGGGCGCTGAGGCACGCGGCCAGGTGGCGCACGACGTAGGCCACCTTGGGGTGGCTTTCGGTATAGATTTCGCGCCGCATATCGAGGGCTTCCCTGAGCAAGGTTTCGGCTTCGCCGAGGTTTCTGTTTCTTTTAACGTGGGCACGGCCCAGCCAGGCAAGCGCATCGGCCAGCCGCCGGTGGGGTTTGGTATAGATCCTGCGGTACACGGTGATGGCATCACGGAGCAGGGTTGTGGCTTCATCGTACGCACCTTTGTCGACCAGGACGTTGGCGAGGTTACCCTGGGTCGAACCCAGTTGGACGTGTCCTTGGCCGTACAGTTTGGTTTTCAAGGCCAGCGCTTTTCGGTAGTGGGCCTCGGCCTCCTCGACTTTCTCCCAGCCCGCGTACACGAACCCCATGTTGTGGTACCGGATTGCAATCGACGAATGTTCTTCCCCGAACGTTTTGAGGTTGATGGTGAGGGACTCGTCCAGGGCCGCAATCGCTTCTGCGTACTTGGCCCGAGACCTCAAGAGCAGAGCCAGGTTGTTCAGGGTTCGGGCTACGTGGGGATGCTCCCGTCCGTAAATGAGTCGTTCGGCTTCGAGGTTTTCGCGGATCAGCGTCTCGGCTTCCTCCAGCTTGTCTTGTTCTCGCAAGAGCACAGACAGGTCGTTACGTATGATCAGTGTCCTGGTGTATTTGAGGCCATACGCGCGTTGCATGACCTGGATGGCCTGTCGCATGAGGGCTTCAGCTTCGTCATAGGTCCCGTTTTTCCAGAGCGTCGTACCCAGGGTGTGAAAGACTTCGGCGGTCTGTGGGGCATCGGGTCCATAGACGGCCTGCCTGAGCGTGAGGGCTTCTCGGGCGGCCTGTTCCGCGTTGTCAAAGTCGCCTCTTTTACGCAGTTGTACTTCAAGGCCGATCAAGGCATCCGCAATCAAGGTGTCAACGCCGATGAGCCGGGCCTGCGTGACGGCTTTTTGGTAAAGCTGCTCCGATTCCTCATGCCGGGCGAGCGCATTGAACACATGCCCCATTCGGGTGAGGCTCTGGACCGTTTTTGCATCTTCCATGCCGAGGTGTGTCTGTCGGAGTGCAAGGGCTTCCTCGTAATGCGTCAGGGCGGGTTCATATTTGCCCATCTTGAAATACACATGCCCGAGGACGTCCAGTAAATCCGCCCGTACGGTGGGTTGATCCGCCAGGGTAGATTCAATCTTCGCAGTGCCTCGTTCCAACAAGTGTTCTGCCGTAAGCTGTTCTCCTTTTGACCGGTCGGGGTCAGATACATCAAACAAGTCGATCAGAAAAGCCGAGACCTGGGCAGATTTGGTGGCTTCTTGCCGGGCCAGGTCGCGTTCCTGCGTGATCTGCACGGTGTAGAATAGCGCAAATCCAACCACGAGCAAAGCCAGAACCAGCGTGGTAACAACCCGGCCCAGGTTCCGCCGAATGTACTTTCCGGTACGGTAGCCGTACGTGTCCCTTTGCGCAAGTACGGGAAGTCCGGCCAAGTGCCGACGAATGTCTTCTGCCAGGGCCTCTGCTGAGGCATACCGGCGTTGCGGTTCGGTCTGAAGGGCTTTCAGGCAGATCGTGTCCAGGTCTCCGGTGAGCCGCTTTCGAAGCCGCTCGTTTGTCGTGGCCCGCGCACTGGAAATCTGTTCGTTGGTCTCCTGATCCTGCACCTGATCTGTGACCGCACTGCTCGGTTTTCCTGGTTCAAGGGGGATGATGTTACGTTCACCTCCTGAACGGTAGGTCTCGGGCCGTTTGCCGGTCAGGAGTTCATACAGGACGATGCCGAGGGCATATACGTCGCTAACGGTGGAGACGGGATTGCCGTTGAGCTGCTCCGGGCTGGCGTAGGCGGGCGTCATGACGCGCATGCCGGTGCGGGTCAGCATGGTGGACTCCTGGTCAGGGGTCAACACCCGGGCAATGCCGAAATCGAGTAGTTTGACCACCCCGTTGGATGCGGTGTCATCCCCCATAGAAACCAGCATGTTCGATGGTTTCAGGTCCCGGTGTACGACGAGGTTCTGGTGGGCGTAATTAACCGCTGCACAAACGTCCTGAAACAGATGCAGCCGTGCTTCAATGCCCAGCTTTCGGGCATCGCAGTAGGTGGTGATTGGCTCGCCTTCGACATATTCCATGGCAAAGAACGGACGGCCATCGGCAGCTGTCCCGCCGTCGAGCAGGTTCGCGATGTTGGGGTGCCGGAGGGAGGCCAGCACTTCCCGTTCGTGGAGAAAGCGGCGGACGATGGATTCGCTATCCATGCCGCGTTTGATGAGTTTCAGGGCTACTGTTTGCGAAAAGGAACCGTCGGCGCGTTCGGCCAGGTACACGGTCCCCATGCCGCCGTCGCCGAGCTTGCAGAGTATGCGGTAAGGTCCAATGGTGTGGTCCGGGAGGACGGCATCTTCGGGGTGTTGTGCTGGCGCACGCACCGATGTCGATTGCAGAATCTCGGGGGGATGGGCTTCGGCGGCAAGGAGGGATTCCACCTCCTTGCGCAAGTCTGCATCTCCGGCACAGGCTTGTTCAAGAACGGTGGTCCGTTCGTCAGCCGGTGCATCGAGGACCAGGTGAAAGAGGTCCTGTATGCTTTTCCAGCGTTCCGGGGTCATAATCGGCTGTTCTGGTCTTTTCGGGTATCGAGGATCAAGGGATACCAACCCGGGGGTGGTACACTATACGTCATCTCGATCAAAACAGGATCATCTTATCGCGTCTTATCTCGCTTCTTAAGGTACGTTATCACATCCTAAAACAGCATTCTATTCCTGAATGCAAGGGGCGAAGCACGGCTGGTTATGTTGCAGATCCCCCTCAGTTCGAATCGGCCGGTCTTGCGCTGGGAGAAAAAGTAGCAAGCCAGGCCCCCCCAATCTTTCCACCCTGTGAGGAATCCCTCGCACCCCTTTCTCTATCCACTAAACACCACGCTCATGAAAGTTCGCCTCCTTTCCCTGGTCCTCGTGTTTGCCGTCGGGACGGCCTATGCCCAGGACAACTACATCCAGTTCCAGACGATCTACCTCAAACCGGATACCAAACACCTGGGCACCCTGGCCCAGAACATGAAAGCACACAACGACAACTACCACAGTGCCGCACCCTACCACGCCAATGTGTGGCAAGTAGCCAACGGCCCGAAGGGGGGATGGCTTGTCTGGTCCATGGGGCCCGCCACCTTCGCGCACCTGGACGACCGCCCCTCAGGCGAGGGACACGATGAAGACTGGGCCAACAACGTCATGCCCTACGTGACCGACATAGGCCTCATCGAATTCTGGCGTATGAACCAGGAACTCTCCATGCCGCCCGCGCCCGGTGCGCCCCACGTCCACATTCGGGTGTACAAGGTCAATAACGAGATGGGGTTCCTCATCGGGGACCTGTGGGAAAAGATCAGCGCCACCATGAAGGCCATGCCGGAGGGCCGCCCCTGGGCCTTGTACAACAACATATTTCGGCAGGGCGATATGGGGCGGCACCTTGCCGAACTCACCGCCTTTGAAAGCATGGCCGATCTTGACAAAGGCATGAACCTGGACCCGATGTCCCCCGGCAGTTTTCGGCCGACCTTTGAGGGCATCTACGGCGCAGCAGCCTGGGGGCCCTTCAGCGATGCGATGAATGCGGCATTCAAAGACTCCTTCGACGAAATCTGGAGCCTGAACACGGCCATGAGCGCACCCCCCTTGCCACCACCAGGGAATTAACCCTCAAAAACGAATGGCTTGAATGCCCACGACAAGGTCCCGTCCATCGGCGGGACCTTTTTTCGTTCAGGCGGGCAAACCATCTGTGGCATAAGGTGTATAGAGGGCATCGTTTTCCGTAGGACCCCTACCATGGTACCATGAACGCCAATACCCGCATCACCCTCGTTACCGGTGCCAATAGAGGCATCGGCCTGGAAGTCTGCCGGCAACTCGTCGCGTTAGGCGACACCGTCATCCTTACGGCCCGCTCAACCGAAAAAGCTCAACGTGCCGCCGATCTGTTAAAAGCCGATGGCATTCACGTTACCCCCCTGTCCCTTGATCTCAATGACACGGAAAGCGTCGCACATGCGGCTGAACAGGTGGCGCAAACGTTTGGTCGGCTGGACGCGCTGGTCAACAATGCCGCCATTGACTACGACCGGGACCAGCAGGTGCTCACGGCTGACCTGGACCGGGTGCGTCATGTGTTTGACACCAACACCCTGGGCACCTGGCAGGTCACGCAGGCCTTTCTGCCGCTGCTGCGCAAAAGCCGGCACGGGCGCATCGTCAACGTGTCCAGCGAGGCCGGGGCCTGGAAAAGTATGCACGGCGGCACCCCGGCCTATAGCCTCTCCAAAGTGGCCCTCAATGCCCTGACCTTGATGATGGCCGCTTCTCTGAAAAAAGAAAGCATTCTGGTCAATGCCATTTGCCCCGGCTGGGTGGCTACCGACATGGGCGGCGCAGGAGGGCGGCCTATACCGGCAGGTGGTAAAAGTGTCGTCTGGGGCGTCACCCTGCCCGATAACGGTCCCACCGGCGGTTTCTTCCGCGACGGCCAACGCCTCGAATGGTAGATTTCACTTCGAAAGGGCATGGCGTGCACGCATTCATCTACCCTTGCGGTACTTCCTCAGCCGATAGGCCTTACGCCTTTTGAAACGGGCTGACGGTTTTCCTGTAAAGAGGGTAACACTTTATCCCGACTCCTATCCTTCCCGCGGGTCCGCTCATGGCGTGGTTCTACTTGCAGCCGTTTTCGCTCCTGGCCCTGACGCAGGCCATCGTTGCGTTGTTCATTACCCTGTACTTGCTGCGCATGTCCCGCAAGACACAGGCGACGTGGATGCTGGCCCTGGCAATCGGGGCGTTTACCTTGCTCTAGGCCGTCCGGTTTGTCGATCTCAGCCGTTGGAGCGGCCAACCGGGGCTGGTCTTTTTTATCGGCCCCCTGGACAACATGTTGGTCCCGGTAGTCCTGCTGGGGTTTCTCCGTTTTGCATACGTCTTTTTCGGAAATGTCTTTCCCTGGGAAGCCCGCGTGGTCACCCGGATGATGACGGCCTTCGTGCTGCTCAACATCGCTATCCGCCTTCGGTGTATTGCGCACGAAGGAGCCGAAAAGCCCGAGCCGTTTAACGCCAAGCAGGTTGAGGTCAGCTTGGCCTCGACTGAGACGTTCAAAGACATGATTTCTTGTATGTAAGTGCTCAAACCTATTTAGTTTTAAACATCTGAGGGTGATTTGATTAAAACTATGGACGTCCGAGTACTTACTCTCCATAGTATGAATATATGAAAGAATTGGCTACAGGATCTGAGAAGCACCTCCTGGCCGGTTGCCTAAATTTAAACCTTCGACTATCTTGCCAATAACAATTGAACCTGTCTCTATACCCGGCTCAAGGCGGCCGATCCTGTCGGCGCAGCATAGCAAGAAACCCTATGGAGAAAGCCATGACGAACCTCTTCATTAAGATATTGTTTGGTGTGCTACTCACAAGCAGTATGGCCCAGGCTCAAACCCAGGTCGGGGCCGACATTGACGGCGAGGCCCAGGATGATAGGTCTGGATGGTCGGTCGCATTCTCATCCGACGGCAGCCGGGTGGCTATTGGGGCCACCTTCAATTCCGGCACGGCTACCGGAGCCGGGCATGTCAGGGTCTATGACCTCATCGGTGGCACCTGGACGCAAGTCGGCGCAGACATCGACGGCGAGGCCCAGGCTGATCGGTCTGGCACTTCGGTCGCGTTCTCGTCCGACGGTAGCCGGGTCGCGATTGGGGCTGATCGAAATTCCGGCACGGGTGGTCATGCCGGTCATGTCCGGGTCTATGACCTCATCGGCGGCACGTGGACGCAAGTCGGCGCAGACATCGACGGCGAGGCCGGGGCTAATTACTCTGGCCGGTCGGTGTCACTCTCTTCGGACGGTAGCCGGGTGGCCATTGGGGCCCCTAGTAATTCCGGTACGGCTAACGGAGCCGGACATGTGAGGGTCTATGACCTCATCGGTGGCACGTGGACGCAAGTCGGCGCAGACATCGACGGCGAGGCCGGGGGTGATAACTCTGGCTGGTCGGTGTCGCTCTCTTCGGACGGTAGCCGTGTGGCCATAGGGGCCCCCCACAATGGCCGCACGGAAACATATTTCGGTCACGGTCATGTCAGGGTTTATGACCTCATCGGCGGCATGTGGACGCAAGTCGGCGCGGACATTGACGGAGAGACCTGGAGGGATTGGTCTGGCTGGTCGGTGTCGCTCTCTTCGGACGGTAGCCGGGTCGCCAGTGGGGCACCCGAGAATGGTGCCGGGTATGTGAGGGTCTATGACCTCATCGGCGGCACGTGGACGCAAGTCGGCGCAGACATCGACGGCGAGGCCGGGGGTGATAACTCTGGCTGGTCGGTGTCGCTCTCTTCGGACGGTAGCCGGGTCGCCAGTGGGGCTTGGCTAAATGACGGCACGGCTACCGGAGCCGGGCATGTCAGGATCTACGATCTCATCGGCGGCACCTGGACCCAGGTCGGGACCGACATTGACGGCGAGGCCGGAGGTGATCGGTCTGGCTACTCGGTCGCGCTCTCCTCGGATGGGAGCCGTGTGGCCATAGGGGCCTACCGCAATGACGGCACGGCTAACGGAGCCGGGCATGTGCGGGTCTACGATTTGCCATTCGTTAGTCTCTCCGGTACCGTCATCGATGCTGAAGCAGGCATTTTACCCGGTACAATGCTTACCCTGACGGGCGTAGGGGCGCCACAATCCCAGGTCGCAGATGCCAATGGTATCTATCTTTTTACCGATCTGGATCCGGGTACCTACACCCTGCAGGCCGAACTGGCCGGGTATAATACCGAAATGTTTACAGGGATCGTCGTCAATGCCGGAGCTAGCACGACCCTTAACGTAACCCTGACCACCATTCTCCCCGTAGAACTGACACGCTTTGATGCCCTGGCCGTTGGAGATGAGGTACAGCTTACCTGGCAAACAGCCACCGAGACCAACAACGCCGGCTTCGAGATCCAAACCCGCAGGGCCGAAAGCAATGCTGTATGGCAGGTGCTGGACTGGGTAGAGGGCTTCGGCACCACTATTGAGGCGCAATCTTACAGCTACCGCATTGAAGACATGGCGCCTGGCACACACGATTTGCGCCTGCGTCAGGTAGACTTCGATGGTCAGTTTGAGTACAGTCCCGTCGTCGAGGTCACCCTTGAGGTGCCGGGTACGCACCGGCTCTATGGCGTGTACCCGAATCCGTTTAACCCCGAGGCCGTGGTCAAATTCGTGGTGGGTGCTGAACACCCTGTTCGGCTGGCGTTGTTTAACGTCTATGGCCAGCATGTAGAGACCCTCTATGAAGGTACCCCCTCGGCCAATGAGTTGCAACAGGTACGTATCGATGGCTCCAGGTTGCCGAGTGGCACCTACATGGTTCGTCTGACAGGTCCTGGGTTCGAGGAAACGCAGCCGGTGACCCTGATCAAGTAAGCACACGATCTGGCAGGCCTGAAGTGAATGCGAGTCAGGGGTTGAAAACCGAGAAGGTCCCCCTTTTAACTGTGATTCTCTCCTGAAATGAAACCACCTGCCAAAGGGGGGGAGCGTTGCCGCCCAGGGCGAAGCCGGGTGGCAACGGGCCGGGGGATTTTAGACATTGCGGATTAAACGAGCGTAGCGAATCACGCCAGTAAATCCCCCGGCCCCTCGATGGACACATCGCTGCAATCAAGTCCGCTGGCTCGGGGCCACCCCCTTTGCCGTGTGATCTGTCTGGTTTTGCGCCTGGGGCAAAAGGGGGAAGGCATAGGACGTAGTGACAATCAAGCAATATTGGCGCTTTCTGGTTGATTTTGCCTGCTTCTGCGTTGTTTTTATCAGCCAATGAGATCCCCGATGTTGGATCGGGGACATTAGTTATATCCATGACGCACTCTTTGGCATGAGTTTCGAGTATGTAAATCCTAATGACTGTTTCCTTTGTAGATCAGTCATTTACCAAGAATATTTAACCCGGGTCGGTTTCGTAGTTGCGTTTGCCAACCTGCCCGAGTTAATTGCTGCGTTTTCAATCATGGTTGGGCCATTCCTCACGGCACGGCCATCCTATCAAAGAAGAGCGATGAGACTCATTTTGGTCTGTGGTCCAACCGGGGTTGGGAAAACAACCTATTCAATAGAACTCGCAAATTTTGATGGCTAAACATGGCGTCGAATCTGAACAGGTGCGCGCACAACAGATCATCTATGAGAAGAACGTTGTACAACAACAAATCTTCGGCCTTCCGAAACGCCAGGGTGTCCTGCTTTAACACCCCAAACTTGAGGCGCAGTTCATGTGACTGCTTCCAGTATGTGGATTCCCGCTTGAGGTCTCCTTCATACCCGGTTCGCAACGAAACCGAATTTAACCCGCCTTCCGTCCAGTTCTGAAAACTGGCCTGCGATCCCCCCAGACGAACCAGGGATTTCGCTTTCCAAACCACCGTCGAATCTGAGGCCGGATCGGCCTGGACCAACCCACAACCCAACAGGAAAACAACAAGGATCCCCGTATGGACCCATAAACGAAAAAACGAAGACATAAATACCAGAAATGTTGGAAATATCACACATCCGAAATATACGAATTTCCTATATTGTTTTATATAAAAACCTAATGTTTTACATATGAAACAAGAGGTTGATCGAAATCGAGCGTTGTACCAGGAAGCGGTAGCTCTGATGCCGTGGGGCACGCAGACGAATGCCAAACGGCTGGACCCGGCCCTGGCCGAGGTCATGCCCGCGTTCATCGAGCGGGCAGAAGGGTGTCGGATGCAGGACGTGGACGGCCGGTGGTTTATCGATTATCGGGCTGCCCTCGGGCCAATTCTTTTGGGCTATCAACACCCGGCCGTGGATGCGGCGGTACGGCGGCAGATGGAAAAAGGGGCCCTGTTCAGCATGGCCTCGCCGGTGGAACTGGACGTGGCACAACACCTGACCGGCCTGATTCCGGGCATGGATCAGGTGCGGTTCATGAAAACCGGCAATGCCGCCAACCTGAGTGCCTTGCGCCTTGCCCGGGCCTATACCGGGCGGGATCATCTCATCACGTGCGGCTATCACGGCCACAACGATTGGTTTACCTGTGGCACAGGGGTATCCGGATGGTGGACCGGCACCCGTACCGGCGTTCCTGCTGCCCTCGACCCCTACGTAACGCGTATGGCGTATGGCGATCTGGCGGCTGCCGAATGCCTCTTTGCTGAACAGGGGGACTGCATTGCGGCCGTCGTCATGGTGCCTTACGATTGGGGGCCGGACGTCGCAGGTGATTTTGTCCGGCGGATGCGTGAATTGACCGCTGCCCACGGTACGGTATTGATTTTCGACCAGGTGCTGACCGGCTTCCGACTGGCCAATGGGGGCGCGCAGGAATATTTCGGGGTGGTGCCGGACCTGTCTACCTACGCCAAGGCCCTCGCCAACGGGTATCCGCTGTCTGCCTATGGCGGCAAGCGTGACATCATGCAAATGTTGGACCACGTGACGCTGACCACGACCTATGCAGGGGAGACCCTGTCGCTGGCCGCTGCATCGGCCACACTAAACATTTTGAAAACCGAGCCAGTGCTGAAGCACATCTGGACGATGGGTGAGCGGTTCATGACCGGCATCACCACCCTCGCCGAAAAGTTGGACCTCCCGGTGCAGGTGTATGGTTTGCCCCCGGCCTCCGGCATCCGGCTCAGCCCGGACCCCCAACAACACCAATTGCTTCGCACAGCCCTCTACCGCGAACTGTTCAAGCAGGGCATCTTCCCGAATGACCTGTGGCTGATCACCTACGCCCATCAGCCCGCCGACATCGACGAAACCCTGCACGCCATCGAAATGGCCTTCAACGTATTGGCCCAAACCAATTCCGATTGAAATGCCAAACCCCATTCGGGATTCCATCCTGCCCAGGGAGTCATTCTGTTGAGATGATTTCCCTGTTGAGATGATCTCCCTGTTGAGATGATCTCCCTGTTGAGATGATTTCCCTGTTGAGATGATCTCCCTGTTGAGATGATTTCCCTGTTGAGATGATCTCCCTGTTGAGATGATTTCCCTGTTGAGATGATTTCCCTGTTGAGATGATCTCCCTGTTGAGATGATCCTCCCGGCCGGGCGATCCTTGTGATCGCCCTTCAAGATGGGGGAGGTTGTCCTCAATGGGGAGTATTTAAAATATTAACCAAGTCGTCGGCCTAGGCCGACCGTTTGCATAACCCCCAAGAGGAATTCCTCATGTTGAAGCCGTTTCGAAGTTGAAGGGCCGACACGAGGTCGGCCCGTCCATTGATGAAACCAAGTCGTCGGCCTAGGCCGACCGTTTGCATAACCCCCAAGAGGAATTCCTCATGTTGAAGCCGTTTCGAAGTTGAAGGGCCGACACGAGGTCGGCCCGTCCATTGATGAAATATGACCCTTGACCATAACCATTGACCCATAAAGTAATCCATGTCTCAATCCATTCCTGCATCCCCGGCCATCCTGACCACCACCGTCGGCTCCTATTCGCCGATTGACTGGTTGTTGGCCTACCCGTCCGGCCAATCCGTTAAGGACGCGACCAGCGTTGCGTTTTCCACGCAACGCCGCGCCGGGATTGATCTGCCGACCGACGGTGAACTGTACCGCTTTGACCCCAGCCATCCCGATACCAACGGGATGATCGAATATTTTATCAGTCGGATGGGGGGCATCTCCACCGAGGTCGGGCGTACCGATGCCCGTGCGTTTCGGGATAAAAAGGAGATGTCCTTTCGGCAGAAACCAGCCGGCGTGGTCTATGGCCCGCTGACCGAAGGGCAACTGGACCTGGAAGACGCGTGCCGCCGCTCTGCATCGGTTGCAGGCGGACCGTTCAAATTCACGCTGACGAGCCCCTACATGCTGGCCCGGACGTTGCTGGACCGGCACTATGGCGATTTTGAAGCGCTCACGCTGGCCCTTGCTGATGTGATGGCCGAGCAACTCGCCGATTTGCCCTGTGCCTGCGTGCAGATCGACGAGGCCAACATCCCCGGCAATCCGGCTGATGCGCCCATCGCTGCCCAAGCCATGAACCGGATGCTGGATCAGGTGCACGTGGAACGTGCCGTGCATTTTTGCTTCGGCAACTATGGCGGGCAATCCATTCAGAAGGGCACTTGGCAAGCGTTGCTCGATTTCCTCAACAGCCTGCATTGCAACCACCTCGTCCTCGAACTGGCCCACCGGCCCGATGCCGACCTGCACGCCCTGAAGCACATCGACCCGCGCATTAAACTGGGTCTGGGCGTTATCGACATCAAGGTGAACCACGTGGAATCGCCGGATGAAGTGGCCGCGCGCATCGACAAAGCCGCCAAGGTCGTGGGGGCAGAGCGCATCGGCTGGGTCCACCCGGATTGCGGGTTCTGGATGCTCAAACGTTCCATCGCCGACCGAAAAATTGAAGCACTGGTGGCCGGGCGCGATCTGTACCTGGGTTGATGAACACGGCACGGTATCCAGCCTTCGAACAACTCAGCGGTGAACCCCCTGCCCGTGCCGAGGTCAGGATGGATCGGGGCGTACCTCGGCTGTTTCTGAATGGACGGCTCGAATATCCGTTGCTGGCCTGGAGTTGGGGCCTGGTGCAGAGCGCGCCCCTGTTTCGGGGCGCGGGGATCAACTTGCTTCATCCCATTCTGGGGCTTAATGCCGTATGGCCCGCGCCGGGGGTTTATGATTTTTCGTCATTTGATGTCCTCTTTGATCAACTCCTGACAGCCCATCCTGAAGCCTTCTTTCTGCCGCGTCTCCTGCTCGACGTGCCGCCCTGGTGGCTTGAGGCGCATCCAGCAGAATGCGTAGCCTGCGCCTTGCCCCTGGGCGATGCTACCAATGTACAGTACCAGACGCTCCGGATCAGCCCGGAGGGGGGGATGCAGTGGGGCAATCCGATGCATGCCCCCTCGCTGCATTCGGCGGTCTGGCAGCACGACGTGCAGCGGCTCCTTCGGGCCTTGTTGCAGCACATTGAGATCTCCCCGCTTCAAAGCCGCATCTTCGGGTATCAGATCGGCGCAGGAATCTACGGCGAGTGGCACTATTTCATGGCGCAGTTTTTGCCGGATGAGCATTCGGATGCCCGGCAAATCCTTGGGCCGATCCCTGATGTGGAGGAACGCATCCAAACCACGTTCGGCCTCTTGCGTGATCCGGCCAAAGAGCAAGCGGTGATTGCGTATTACCAGCGGTATCATGAAACCCTGGCTGATGTCCTGCTGGCGTTCCTGGCTCTGGTTAAGGCTGAGACCCAACGGCGCATCATCTGTGGGGCGTTCTACGGATATCAACTGGAAAATGTATGGATACAGGAGGGGGGGCACCTGGCTCCTGAAAAACTACTCCGTGCACCCGACCTTGATTTTATCTCCAGTCCCTACGCGTACCAGACCACCAACCATCCGGACCAACCCGGCTACATGCACGATGTATATGACGAGGCCGGTAATCACCTGGGGCGGACGCGCGGCGTAGCCGGAGACGGTGGCTACCGGGTGTTGCTGGAGTCCTGGCGGCGTGCAGGCAAACTATACTTTGCCGAAATGGACGCGGCTACCTTTCTGGATGCCGGGGTACCGGATGGTTCGCCGCAGGATGAGATTGAAAAATTGCTCTGTAACATGGGCGGAGCAGGGAGTGATACGGCAGCAGGTACGCGCCACATCTTGCGTCGGGATTGGGGGCGGCAATGGGCCTGTGGGCAAGGCGGCTGGGTCTTCGATTTTGGGCCGGTGTTTCCCAAAAAACAGAGTTGGTACGCTGATGCCAGCCTGGTAGAACTTTTGCGCACTTTTGTCGAATGGGGGCGGCAACGGGCAGAATTAGACCTGCATCCGGTGGCAGAGGTGGCCGCTGTATATGATGCCCACAGTTACTTCATTGCACAACACTGGCTGGGTGCGCAACCCTGGGGAAAGGGGGGGAAGTATCTCGATTTTTTCTCGCGCTGGTTTATGGGGAGCCAGGTGCGGGCCTTGCACCGGCTGGGTGCGCCGGTAGATATGCTCTACCGCTTTGATTTGGAGGTCGCCGATCTCTACCGGTATCGGCTCGTCTATATGGTGAATGCCTTTTCCTGGACCGACGAAGAAATAGAACGCTTCAGGCAAAACGTAGCCGGGAGTGGGTGTACCGTCTTGTGGGGATATGCTCCCGGTTTTGTAGGGCCTACCCGGCTGGACATCAGGCGAATGGAAAGGCTTGCTGGCATGCGGTTTGCGCAGCGGGATGCCGGTTCATTGCTGATTGATGTAGCCCTGCCGGGTGATGTGCCGGATCGGTTTGGCATGGCTGCACATCACGGGCCACGCTTTGCCGTTGTTGATGCAGAAGCTATGCCCCTGGGACGATGGGCCGATGGCGCAGGGGTGGCCTTTGCCAAAAAGGAATTGGACGGTTGGCACTCGGTGTACGCCGGGACGGCACCCTTGCCGCCGGCGCTGCTACGCGTGGTGGCACAGCAGGCAGGGGTCCCGTTGTGGAGCAATCGGCCAGACCTCATTGTGGCTACCCGTGGAACGGCAATGGTGATGGCAACGGATGCAGGTTGCCGGTCGTTGACCTTGCCTGTGGCTATGGAGCCGGTTGAAGTGTATGAAGGGGGCGAATGGGAAGCCGGTGAAACCCGGTTTTATATCCGTCTTTAATGTGCGCTGATGGGGGCACGGGATGTATTGTGGGTAGTGATGGGTAATGCGTTGGATTGCACGTTGGTTTGGGATTGCGGGGCCAGCAGGAGGCGCACAAAAAAGGTGGAGCCTTTGCCTTTGGTGCTCTTGATGGAAATCATGCCGTTCATGGCATGGACCAGACCCTGGGTAATGGAAAGCCCCAGCCCATTGCCCTCGTAGAGCCGTGCCAGCCCGGTAGATTCCTGCCGGAATGATTCGAATATGTAGGGTAGAAAAGCATCATCAATACCGATGCCGGTATCTTCCACGGCAATTACACCGAAGGGACTTTCGTGCCAAATGGAGATGGTAATACGCCCCTCGGTGGTAAACTGAAAAGCATTTTGCACCAGGTTGTTCAAGACCCGGCTGAGGGCAATCGGATCTGCCTGGATGTACACCGGCACATCGGGGCTATCTATATTGAGGTCAATGCCGCTTTTACGGGCCTGGGGAATGAAGACCTCGGCTGTTTCGCGGATCATGCTGCAAGCATCCAGCGCATGAAGTACCAGGGATTCATGGTTTTCATCGAGCCGGATAAACTCAAGGACTGAGTTGAGGGTGTTCATCAGCCGCTTACCGCTTTTACCGATGAGCCTGGCTAATTCCTGGTTTTCTGGGTCTTTGACTTCCACAGCCAGGATTTCGGCGAAGCCCAGGACCGAGGTGAGCGGGGTTCGGATTTCATGGCTCATGTTAGCCAGAAAATCTTGTTTGATCTGGCTGGCTGAATCGGCGGTTTTTTGAAGGGCTCTAACTTGCTCCAGGGCATTTTCCAGTTCCGCGCTTTTCTTCTCCAGTTCGTCCACTTTCGAGGAGAAATCTTCGGACACCTGTGCCAATAGGCTGTTGAGCGCGTTTCGGGACTTGATGGTACTGGTATAAAGAAAATCTTTGACGTCCAATTCTTTTTGTACGTCCCGAACGGCATCTGCGATAAGTACTTTCTGTGCCTGATCCAATGGAATGTCCATCAGCACATCAAGCACGCTTTTTAGCTTGGTATTCATGGGTCCCACTTAATCTTTCCATACCAGATCAACCATGGGTTCATCGAATGTACAGGGTGGATGCTTAACGAAGTATTGTTCATCAGGCAAAGGCCCGCAGGGTTACGAGCATGCAGGTTTCATTGTGAAAAGCGCTTGGCCGCCCTTGAAACGCACCGATTTCGCCATAGGTAAAGAGGCCAGCCATCGGGGCATCCCAGACGTTTCGAACGCCTGCCACTTCATCCGTCATCATTGGGCCAAGGGCCATGTGCCGTGCAATGCACGAAAACATGAGCAGGGCATCAGCCTGTTGATTCTGGAGCCTGAGTATTTCGGCATCGTTGATGACCTCGTGAATGGTGCCGGGCGTTGGGGGGAGGCCGAAGCGCACCTCTGCACCCTGAGGTACCGTCCCTGCACACAAAATGGCACGGCTCTTTCGGAAGCCCATCAATGGGGCCCGCATCACCGTGCTGCCGTCCGGCTGATACACAAACAAAGGGTGCTGGACGCCAAAGGTCTCGACGATGTCCTTCTTTAAATCCAGGCCCTCGTCCAATCCAAAATACTTGATCAAAACATCGAGGGCAGGTTCATCATCAATACGAAACACCACATTCCCCTCGGAGCGGGTGATGACCTTTTTGATCCCGACCGGCTGCCAACCACTGGAGGCCATGCCCTGCATGTTGAGGCGGCTTTGATCCATAATCAGCGCAACGATGCCATCGTCGGTGGATCCTTCATGGGTGAAGGCATGCGAAGCCATCATCTTAAAGTCGTCTCCGGCCAATCCTCCGAAAAGGGGGACGTCCCGCTGGGTTCCGGCCTGAATGCCGTTGACCAATGCCTCGCCATCACGGATCAAACCACCGGAGAAGACCAGAATGCCCGGGTTCTCAAAGAGGACCGTTGCGTAATACCCAAGTGCCTTGCCTAAATCAGTCGTGGACTTGTTGTCACTCTCGTTAAAATACACCCGAAAGGCATCTGGCGGCGGATCGAGCAACATCACCACCATACTCGATGCCATCACCTGATCGTCCAGAATTTCACCAGCGGTGGTGCAACCAACGACCTGTATGCCCTGCTGGCCCAATAAATGGGCCATTTCCTTGAATGGACAGGCCGGCGATGAAAAAACAAAGGCCAGGGTAGGGGAAAAAGACGTACTCAGGACAGCTTTAAGCTGAGCCTCCAAAGCCTCCAACGTCCGGCCATGCAAGGTACGGACCTTCATTATATCCTCCTTGTTTACGCACCGGAAACACGCGTACTCTCCTGCTTCCGTGGGTAAAGTCTATATATGCCTCCCAGCAAGACTTTAACAATCCTCACGCCCAAGATACTACATGATGAACTAAAAAATAAAGAACCCTTCGACAACAAATATGCAATTATTAGATATTTAATGCATTTAACAGGTTGAAATGAAAAGGTTTTCCCAACTATTAATTTTTTAATTGACAATCATGTAACTTAATTCCTACCTTTTCGAAGAAATATTAATTCCTTAATACAATTCAGATTTACGATGGCCAGAAAGTCCTCGACCACGCTAACCGATGGTGAGCTTCGCCTGATGCGGGTAATTTGGAAACGTGGTGCCTCTACCGTACAGGATGTGGTCGATGCCCTGCCGTCTGAAACGCCCCTTGCCTACAGTACGGTGCTGACGATGCTACGTATTCTTGAACGCAAGGGGTATCTCCAGCACGAAACGAAGGGGCGGGCCTTTGTCTATGAATCGGTGGTCGATAAAAGCACGGCCCGCAAGGGGGCGTTGCACCACCTCATGCAGCGCTTCTTTGATGATTCACCCGAGTTGCTGGCCATGAATCTGATGGAAAACACGGAACTGAACCTGGACGATCTGGCTCGGCTCAAAGCCCTTCTTGATGCCCATCCTGACGAGGACGCCCCATGAATTCATTCCCCTGGCTCGATGCAGCCGCCACCACAGGTACCCTTGCCGTACTCAACGGTATCTGGCCCGGCCTCCTGGTCGTCATCCTGACCTGGGCCTTGGTCTCTGCCCTCTCCAACCGCCTCAATGCCACGACCCGCTACGCGGTGTGGTGTACGGCCTTCCTGGTTAATGTTGGTTTTCTGTTGATGCCTCCAAAAGGCGCAGCCCCAACGGCACTCCAAACCGAGGCCAATGTGCCCGTCCCTCTGGTAACGACCACCGAAGTTCATACCCCGGTTCTGGTTGAAGCATTCCCCTCGCAACCGGCAGCAGAAACGCCCGTTACCCCACAAGCCGAAACGCAAGCTGTTACGGTGACGCCCCCGGTGGTTATTGTTTCTGATCCTGCGCCGGTTGATTCGGAAAAAGGGGCCTGGATTACCCTTTCAAGCCCCTGGATGTTACTCCTTTTCTGGGCCTGGTTTATCGTGGCGATGTTGTTGATCAGCCGGGTTGTTTATGGCCTGTATGCCATCCGGCGGCTTAAACGTAACAGCCACCCGGTGCCGCCCCGCTACGCGCATCACTTGCAAGTTTGGCTTCGGCAACTCAAACATCCCCGACGGGTGCAGGTGCGGGCCTCGGAGGCCATCGATATGCCAGTAGCCGTTGGGCTGTTACACCCCCATATTCTCATCCCTTCGTCTATGCTGGATGTCCTCGAAGGCGAAGACGTTGCCCACGTGCTGTTGCACGAACTTGCCCACCTCCAACGCCGCGATGATTGGGCAAATCTGATCCAACAGGTGCTGGTTGCCGTGTTTTTCTTTCATCCCGGCATGCGCTGGCTGAGTAACCGTATGCAGCGCGACCGAGAATTTGCCTGTGATGATTGGGTGGTGGCTCTTTCGCACCGCCCTCATGCTTATGCCTCGTGTTTGGCCCGGCTTGCCGCACTGCATGTACAGCCTCGCCAATACGCTTTTGCTTCCGGCATCAGCAATGGAAAAAAGCAACTGTTCGACCGTGTCAAAACGGTCCTGGATCGGCAGCGCACGGTATCGTTCAAATTGTACCGATGGAGCTATGGGATAAGTCTGCTGGTGCTGGTCGGTTGCCTGGTTGGCTTTACTTCGATGATGCCAGCACTGGTCATGCCGGAAATGGATTTATCCGATGTAGAAACGAAACCTGCACCCGAAGAGCCGGAATCAGCCACATCGCAGGGTGCGTTGCCTGTGCCGGATGCTGCTTCGGCTACGGATCAAGCTTTGCCGGTGCGGATACCGGACCTGAATCCGGTGCAGCCCCTGACACCAGTTGCTGAACTTGCCTCACCGGAGCGACCGGAAGTTCACCCTGCGGCAAAGGGAGAATTGAGCAAAGCCTCCTGGATCAAACTCTTGAAAGCCTTTACCCATGTGGCTTCAAGTGGCGACAAATCCCGGCTGCTCCGTGAAGCCGCAGGTAAAATGATTTCGGATGGGGAGGTCTTTATGGCCTACATCGCCACCGCCACGACCATCGCTGCTTCCGGGGATCAGGCGCGGGCCTTGCGTGCGCTGATCGATCATCATCGGCTGGGTGTTGAGGCCGCCGTTCGGTTTGTCCGTGCTACGGGTGGCCTCTCCAGCTCCTCGGACCGTGCCCGGCTTTTGCGCCAGGCCATTGACGCAAAGGCCCTGCCGCTCGAAGATGACACCGTGGTTGGGGCCTGTCGGCAGGTCATTGGAGACTTGTCCGGCAGCAATCAACGCCGGGCCTCTGAAGCCCTCAACCGACAACTCGGAGACCGTGAACAATAAACCCGCATAGATCATGAACGCAATTCCTGCTTTATACTACCGCATGGCCTGTATCATCGTCATCGCTCTGTGGCTACCAGCCGGTCCCGTCCTGGCCCAGCACACCAACCTGCATTTCAATGGGAAGGGCAAACATACCTATATGCATAAGGATGATGATTATAGCCTGGTGGTAGAACTGGAAGGCAAAATCTATTTCGATGAAGCGGACCGGGCCGTGACGGCTATGTCGGAAGGTGCGGAATTGGAAATCGAAGAGGAGAAAAACGGCGTGACGCACTTTGTCCGTATCGAAGGGGTTACCGATGATGCGCTGGAATACACCTATCGCCGCAATGGCAAACGCATGGATTTTGAAGCCGATGGCCGGGCCTGGTTTTCGGACATCTTGCCGCACGTCCTGCGGGAAACGGGCATCGGGGCCGAACAACGCGTGGCCCGCCTCCTGAAATCCGGCGGCGTCTCGGGTGTGCTGGACGAGATCGAGCTCATCCGCAGCAATAGTGGGAAAAAACGGTATTTCAACCATCTGTTCGATCAGGCCAAACTCAATGTGGCCGAGCTCAAGCGGGCGGCTGGGATAGCCGGGGCAATGACCTCCAGTGGAGATAAAAAACGGTTCCTCATCAGTCATGCCGATGCCTACTTTAAGGATGCCGCTACCCACGGGGTGTACTTCGGCGTTGCCGAGTCTATCAAATCCTCCGGGGACCGCAAACGGGTGCTCATTCACCTGGCCGAAGCCGGGCACCTGAAAGATGCTGAGGTACTGAACCGAGCTTTACGGGTCACGAATGCCATCCCGTCGTCTGGCGATAAATCTCGCGTCCTCAAAGCCCTCGCGCCGATGGCGGTTCGGGATGCGGTTGTCAAGGAGGCCTTTTTCAACGTGACGGCCACCGTGCAATCATCCGGAGACAAATCCCGCGTCCTCAAGTCTGTTCTGGAAATGGACAATCTCGATAAAACCACGTTGATGCATGTGTTGCACACGGCTGGTTCGATCAGTTCTTCGGGCGACAAGTCCCGCGTCCTGATCAAAGCCGCTGATCAGGTGGCCGGTGACGATGCACTCGTCGATGTATATCTCGAAATTGCCAACAGCATCGGCTCCTCAGGAGATCAAAAACGTGCCCTCTCCGCCCTTATGCGTTAGGGGAAAGGTAGATTATATCAATTCTTTGCAATGACTGTGCAAACTTCAGTACCTGGGGCCGGCATCACACATCTGTGTTGCTGGTAAAATCCCCCGGCCCCGCGAAAGAGAGGGCTTTTTCGATGTTTGGGCGCGGGTCCACCCCCTTTGGGAGATGGGTATACGTTGGGTAAATGCCGGGGCGAAAGGGGGAGTTGATCGTCCTGAGGCCGGCCGTCAACCCCTGATTCGCATCATTGTTTTTTTCTTTTGAGGTTGATAATCACAGAGATCATGCGTATGATTAAGCGTTGGAATAGGGCCTCGCGCACGTAAAGAGGTGCTTATTCCGATGTTTCCTCTTTTCATTCGACAGGTGATCTAGGCAAAATATTAGTCCTGTTACGCCGTCTTGGCCCATTCGGCCTGGTCGAAATGTACAAGATCAACGCCAAGCGGCGTAACATCAGATATAAGTTGTCCGCCCGTCGAAGTGGGTCTTGTGGTCCGGCTTTTGGGCCGTGCCGACGAGACCATTAACGACCTTCTCAATCCTTATAAAATCAGGGTACTATAATGATACGATCCCTACCGTTATTCCTCGTGTGTGTTTTTGCGCTGCTGATTCACATCTCCCCCGTTCAAGCCCAGGTTGGCAATACCACGGTCAATCAAGCGGGGCAAGTGGTTACCACCATTACACCAACCGCTACGGCCACCCGGCCTGCCCTGCTTACGTCCGGGAGTGCCGCGCAGGCCGAAGCCCGCGTGATTCCTCCGCATGAATCCAAGCAAGACCTCTTTGCGCGTATCAGTGGAAGTGGTCCGGGTGGCGATGGTGCCGTGCAGGACACCCCCGGTACGCTTGGCGCGCCCTCCATCCTCGCGGGGTTTGAAGGACTGGGCATCAACGGCTTTCTCCCGCCCGACTCGAACGGCGGGATCGGCCCCAACCACTATTTTGAGTGGATTAATGTTCAGTTTGCCATTTACAACCGGACTGGCACCATGGTTTTTGGCCCGGCGGCGGGCAACACCATGTTTACCGGATTACCGGCCCCCTGTTCGACCTTGAACGACGGAGACCCCGTCGTGCTCTACGACCAACTCGCGAGCCGCTGGTTTGTGAGCCAGTTTGCCGTTAGTGGGGGGGCCAACTCCCTCTGCATCGCGATTTCAAGTGGGTCTGATCCGGTGACCAGCACCTGGTTCTTGTACGAATACAACTTCGGGGCCGTGTTCCCGGATTATGAGAAGTACGGGATCTGGGATGATATGTATACCATGACGTTTCATGGATTTACGGGCAGCTATGTGGGCGCGCATGTCGGGGCTTTTGACCGGACTGCGATGCTCGCCTCGAATCCGGCTGCAACGCTCCAGTTTTTCAATGCTGATACTGATTTGGGTGGTGTTTTCTTCGGTGTATTGCCCCCGCGGGTTGTCGGGCCGAACACTGTGCCTGCTGGTACGCCAGCGCCCTTTATCCATATGGCCGACGTTGGAGCGTTTGGCGGAGCGATGGACCGGTATTCCATCCTCGCTTTGGATGTAGACTTCGTTACGCCGGCCAATACCACGCTGGGCCAGACAGACCTTGCTGCTGCTGCGTTTGATCAGAACCTGTGCGGCTTTGCCCGCAACTGTATCCCGCAGCCCGGCACCGCGGTAGGGCTGGATTCCTTCGGGGGCAACACCCTCTTCCAGGCCCCGGTCCGTGACCTCGATTCCGGCGCAGGCGTTGATCTGCGCTTGCTTGCCCAGGGCCCCGTGGATGTAAACGGTGCCGACCTGGCCGGAATTCGGTGGATCGAATTGCAAAACACAGGCGGCGCATGGTCCATTCGCCAGGAAAGCACATTTTCCCCGGCTGATGGACGGCATCGCTGGATGGGTAGTATCAACATGAATAGCGCAGGAGACATCGCCATGGCCTACTCGGTATCAGATGGGACGGCTACCCTGCCCGCCATTTGGGCAACGGGGCGGCTGGCTGGTGATCCGCTCAATATGATGTCCCAGGGCGAGACCGTGCTTCGCGCGGGTGATGGGGTACAGACCCACGCGTCTAGCCGGTGGGGAGACTATGCCGTGCTCAACGTAGATCCGATGGACGACACCTGTTTCTGGAACGTGAACGAGTACGTTACGGTTGCCGGCGGCGCAGCCTGGGGCACCTACATCTCCAATTTCTGCGTAGAGCCCTTGCCGGTTGAACTGGGGTCCTTCGATGTGATTGGCGAAGATAATCACGCTATACTTCGTTGGGAGACCTTTAGTGAAACCCAGAACGTGGGCTTCGAGATTGAACACCGCCCCGCTCACCTGACGGACTGGCAGCGCATCGGCTTCGTCGAAGGCGCGGGCACAACGCTTGAGCCACAACAGTACGCTTATCGGAGCGCCGCCCTCGATCCGGGCCGTCATGCCTTCCGTCTGAAGCAGATCGACATTGATGGCACGTTCGAATACAGCTCCGAAGTGGAAGTGGTCATGACGCCGCCTCGGGGGTACCACCTCACGGATGCCTATCCGAACCCCTTCAATCCGAGTGCCCTGTTCACGCTCACCCTCGCGACTGATCAGAATGTGAACATCGAACTCTTCACCGTGCTAGGTGAACGCGTTTCGGTGCTGCACAGTGGCTTCCTGGCCGGGAATGAACAACACAGCATCGTCATCAATGGTGCTGGTCTTCCCAGTGGGGTTTACCTCTACCGGGTCCAGGGTGAAACGTTCAGCGAGACGCGGTCCGTGGCACTAATGAAGTAATACCAGCTCTGAGAAATGAATGTGCAAGGATTTCTTTCAACCCCATCCCCTCCGGGACTTCCCCTATCCAGGGGAAGATTTTTCTTCTGATTAGGGAGAAGACTTCTCCCCTGGATAGGGGAGAAGGCCGGTAGGCCAGAGGGGTTGATCTTGCACAGCGTTTTAGCAGAATTGATATATGTTTGTGTTGTACGCCACAGTATGACCACAACGAAATGCGTCCGTCGATACACTCGGCGGACGCATTTTTATTTTTCAGGAGGCACAAACAGTACCTTAATGGCCTTTTTTCGCCGCAGCAGTTCGACCCCTTCAGCATAGGCCGTCATGGGAAGCTGATGCGTGACGAGTGGCGTAAGGTCGAGGTAGTCGTTCAGGATGAGGTCCAGGGCTTGTTCAGCTTGTTCGCGGGTGTGGGTGCCATACCCCATCAGGGCAAAACCACCCCACCACTGGGCGGGGCCAAAATCCAGCGTTTCGCGCAGCACACCGAAGATGGTGACCGTCCGGCGCGTTCCCTGCATCAACGCTTCGATGGAGACTTTGAGGCCCGTCGTGTCGATGGCGGCATCGAAAGCATTGGGGGTGTTTCGTTGAACCGGAAGGGCCGGATCGCCGGGGGCATAGACGGCATCTGTACCCAGGTCAAGCGCTAGCGTCCGGCGTTCAGGTAATGGATCCATGCCGGTGATGCACTTGGCCCCATAGGCGCGGGCCATTTGCACGGCAATGAGGCCCGCCGGTCCCAACCCGGCAATCGCAACATGCCGGTCGTATACATCTTCCCGGTGCCGCAGTTGGTTGATGGATCCCTGAACACACATGGCCAGTTCCAGGGCCGCGATTTGAGCGGGAGCCAGGGTATCCGGGATGGGGAGGAGGTGTTCAGCTTTGAGGGGGGCATATTCGGCATAACAGCCCTGCCGCCGCCCGCCGGGGTCGCGCCACGCGGCAACCCGTTGCCCGATCTCGAAATCATTCACGCCTTCGCCGAGGGCTACGACTTCGCCCATCGCTTCATGGCCGGGTTCGCCGGGAGTGTAGGGATAGTTCAAGTCCAGACCCGGAAACATGGGGATACCGTCCATCAGGTGCACGTCCCAGTGGGGGCAGGTGGTTACCCCAAGAATTTTGACCAGCACTTCGCCGGGTTGAAGGGTGGGCATCGGGGTCTCGCGCCAAAAGGCATGCCCCGGTTTTTCGATTTGTAATACGTGCATTACCAGTCCAGAATGACGCCCAATACGGGTTCGGTTTTGGATGCAATGAGGTGCCACGCATCGGCGGCCTGTTCGACAGGGAAATGATGCGTAATGAGTGGCAATGTCTCTAAATGGCCTGCGGCAATGAGCCGAAGGGTATCGTCCATGCGTGGGCGCGTCCAGCCGGAGACGAGGTCGATGTGCAGTTCGCCATATCGAGGCGGTTGCAGGGCCAGGCGGTCCTGTGTCCCATAAAACCCGGCCGAGACGAGGTGGCCGAACCGTTTCAACACGCGCTGGGCATCTTCCAGGATATGCATGGAGCCGACCGTGTCCACGACGGCCTGCACGCCCTCTGGAAACCGGTCCCGAACGGCTTCTTTCCAGTCTGTCTTCCGTGCATTGAGTGTATGCCGGTAGGGGGGGCGGTCAAAGTAAAACAGGCGGTCATCGTGCCGCCCCACCAATACCACCTCAGCCCCGCGCCACGCCAGCGTTTGGGCCGTCCATTGCCCCACCAGCCCGTCCCCAATCACCACCGCAGGCTCACCAATCTTCAGCTTCGGGCGCACACCACCATTGTAGCCGACCTGCACCAGCACCATTCCGCAAAACGCCATTGGATCAATACCTGAGGGCAGCTTCCACACATGATCCCGTGGGCACACCGACGGCGATACATGTCCGGCATACCAGTGGTGCATCCCTTCCACTCGCCCGATGGTCGCAAACACCGTTTCGCCTACTTCAAACCCTTGCACATCGGCCCCAATCCATTCCACCACCCCAATCTTCTGATATCCAGCGACCACGGGAAACGGGGCAACATCGCCTTCGAGATAGGGTCGGTCGCCATCGGAGCGTTCGCCGCGCAGGTAAGAACCTTCAGTACCGTTGCTGATCCAGGAATGGGTGATGCGTACCACCACGTCCTCTGGGCCCGGATCAGGGCATTGGATGGGTTGATAGGCTACGGTGTTGGGTGCGGTGAAGACGACGGCGTTGGCGTTCATAGGGATTACGTTCTACGTGCGACGTTCTACGTGCGACGTTCTACGTTCATTTGTCCCAATGTCGAATGTAGAACGAAATGGTGTTTATTTGCGTGGAATCATCCAAATAGGAGCTTGGTCGGGAGGACCAATGGTCAGGTGGGATTCGGTCAGGTGGACGGCGATGGGGCCGGTGGGGGTTTCGGTTTGCCAGCCGTTTGGGCTTGTGGCCCAGGGCTGAGTGGGTGTTCCTTTTGGTGTGATGGAAAACAGCGTCAGGAAGCGGCAGTGGTCGCTTTGTAGGGTGGCTTCCACGTAGGGTTCGTTGCGCGCTTCCAGGGGTTGGCCGGAGCGTTCCCGGTGGTACGGTGGAGCATATCTGTGCCGGTGCATGTCCAGCGCCATCGGTTGGTTGGTCAGGTTGAGGATACGTCCGGCAAGGTGGGCATGTGGAGTGTGCAGGGCAAAGTGGCCGTCGGCATCCGGTTGTGCCGGGCTTATGGTATGCCATCGCAGGGAAATGGTTTGTGGGTTGGGGAGTTCGGCTTCGTCTAGGACGGCCACCATCCCTGGCAGGACGTGTACCACCGTGCGCCGTACAGAGATGACCTGTTCATACGCACCGGTGAGGTCCATCTTCCAGAAGCCACCTTTTTGATTGTTGAAGGCAAAATCCAGGAATGTGCCGCTGATGGCTTTCATCAAGGCGGCATCGACCGCTTCGCCGCGTTGCCTTGGGGGAACGCGCTGCTCACGCCCGTTGAACATCAACACGTTGTGGCCGATGATGGAGGCGTTATAATATTTCCACCGGCCTTCGTCAAAGAAATCAGCGGGGTACCCCGACGGCGAGCCGAGGTCCACGATCAGTCGTTCTCCATACCCGTCAATACAAAGCTGGCCGACGTCGTTGTGTTCGTGGTTTTCCTCACGTCCGGCTTTGCCGTAGACGATACACGGGGAAGAATCCGCATCCCAACTGGCGCGGCTTACCACACAGCCCCCGTGGGCCGGGAAGATGCGACCCAACGGCAAACGATCCCCAGGAGAGATTGGTTCAAGCGTAGGGTCATACCACAACAGCTTGAGTGGATCGGCTTCGTTTCCGGCGTGTTGCAGGTAAAAGTGTTGAAGGATAGGGTCCCGGCTTGCTGCCGCTGCCGCCGCTACAAACTTGACACGGGGTGGGGATTCCAGGTGTGAGTCTCCAAAGGCCGCCATGCGTCCCGGCGGAAAGGTCAGGTACATCATCCACCGACAGGTTTCAGGGTAGGGATGTGTGCCCATCGGGTTAATGGTCCCGCCGGCGTGGTACCGCAGGGCCATGTGGTAGGCGGCGGGTCGCTCGGTGGCGTTGGCATAGAAGACGGATTCGTTGAACTCGCCGTCGGGGCCATAAATGCCCATGTAGCGGTTCATCATCGGCTGGGCGAGGTCGATCAGGTGTTGCGCCTGGGGGTGATCACCGCCGAGGGCCATTCCGGCAATGCCCAGGCCGCCTACGATGACGGTGAGCCAGTTGTTGAGGTCGTGCGTCCACCACGGGTCTTGATCCAGCGCTTGCAGGTAGGGCTGGATGCCACGCCGGTCCAGACCGTCTCGAATACGTTGACGTTCCTGAACAGTCAATGAGGCATGGAGCCAATCATACGTGAGGCCCACATCCATGCTCAACATGCCGGTGCGGAGGTCTGCGGGATGGCCGAAGCGGAGGTGGGCCTGATCAATCCAGTCGGGCCATTGGTCCGAGTCAAACAGGGCATCGAGTTGTCGGAGGGCAAGGGTCTTGTAGGCGGCCTCTTCCGTCACCAGAAAAATCAATGCGGCGCGCAGCATGCGTTGCCCGGTGGCATTGCAGATGTAGTAATCTGGGTTGTTCTGTTCCTGGAAGATGGAAGGTCGGTTGGGCCAGGGGCTCCGCGGCGTCAGGGGGGGCGCGTCGAGGTCAGCGCGGGCCTGATCCAGGAGTTGTTGCCACAGGAATTGGGCATGGCCGGATTGGACGTCCCGGCCTACGTCTGCCACGCTGCGCAGGCTGGCTACGGGTTGGCCCGTCAGGTAGAGGTGGGGCCGGGGCATCTCGGCAGTGGGCCACATGTGGGGGAGCCACATCGCGCCGGAGGCCAGCAGGCCGGTGGTTTGGAGAAATCGACGGCGTTTCATGTGACCTCGAAGGTGGGGAGGCGTCCTTCGTCCCACACATCCACCTGTGCAGTTTGGGCACCGTATTGCATCGAAACGGTCCACAGCTTTCCGTCTTGTTCAACCGTGGCCCGGGCCATACCGCCTTCGCCGCGTTCGGGTAGTAGCACCGTGAGTAAAAATGGGGTCAGGGATGCCGTTGCTGTGGCGATTTCAGCAAAGGGATGTTTGGCCGCCGTTTCCTCCGGTACCGGAAGCAAGGCTGCGTGGGCCATTGCTGTGGCAGCGGAATATCCATGCCCCTGCAGCATCGCATACGGCCGCCGGGTCTGGAACTGATGCCCCTCTGCCGATATCGTTCCTTTGCCGTCCATGTTGGATACAAAGTACCGGGTCTGAATCCGGGAGGGGGTAGCCGTTTTGACCACCTTGTCCAAGACCAGTACAGCCGGTACCTGATGCAACACCACGATGGTCCGGACGACGGATTGTACATCTGGATTTACCAACTGATAAGCGGCTGTGGCATCGCTGGTCCAGAACATATGATCGGTGCGTTCGCCCCAACTGAGGAGTTGGGCTTTGGCATCAGACGCATTGGTGCCTTCTGCTCCGTCGTGGTACTGATGGGGTTTCCCGTCGATGAGGAGGCCGCTGTGTCCGGCGGTGGTGCGCATCATCCAGGCTGGGTCGCTGAAGCTGTAGGGTGGGCGGTAGGGGTCGGCGACGAGCACTTCGCCGAAGCACTTGACGATGAGGCTGTTGCGGTCGGCATGTTCATGGTTGGAGGGGTTGCCGCTGCGCAGGGCGACCACGAGGTCGTCCGGGGTGTAGCCGGTGCGGGCCGTGATCCAGTCGAGGTCCGAGCGCCACACGTGCGGGGCTTCAGGGGGGAGGGCGCTGGGTACGTTTTCATCGAACCAGAATACCGAGCGGAAGTCGTGGTCATAAGCCAATGTTTCGCCGAACCACTGGGCCTCGGCATCCCGAAAATGTCGAACCGTCCAGAAAGCGGTGGCCGAGCCGAGCCCCCGACCGGCATCGCCGAAGTTGACGATGGTGCTGGCGTCGTCGGTTGTGGGCATGGCCATCTCACGGGCATAGTGGATGGTGCCTTGCCAGTTGATGAGGCCGCGGAGGTCCATGTTTTTGTGGCGGAGCAACACTTCAGCGGCCTGCGCCAGGTGGATGCACGTGTAGTTGGCATAGGAGACGCCTTCATCGTAGGAACCGTCCGGTGCGAACAGGTCTTTGAAGGTGCGTACGCTGTACACGGCCTGTTCCAGCCACCGCTCGGAATCTGCACTGGGGCCGAATTCTTTCTCATGGGCGAGGGCGGCTACGGTCAGGCAGGAGGCCGGGACGGCTTTTAGGTTGGTCCGGTCCAGAATCCAGGGCCATTTCGAGAGGTCGACGCGGTCGCCGGGGCGGTGTTCAAAATAGGTACTGGTTTCGTCCATGGACCAGCCTACCACCCGGTCCTTGTAGCGCATGCCGTACAGCGACCGAAATGCGGGTTCGCACCCCCGTTCACCCATCGTCCTGATCCATTCCGCCCGTTCTTTCGCATCGATCATATCCCCCAGCCAATCGGCACAAAACGCCACCGCCACCGCCGATTCGGGGGCCCGTTGCAGGCCGATGACATCGGTACCGGCTTCGAGGAAATAATCCCATTTCGGAAATTTCATGATGTGTCGGATCATCTCGGCAGCGAGTACACCGGCCTTCTCTTCCCCGGTCATGGCATATTGAAACGCAAGTTGCGGAGCATCGCGCAGCAGACGGGCAATATGGTAAAGATGATCATTGTAGCGGATCTGGCCCAGGAAGGTGCGGGCATCGGCATAATCATAGGCGGATAATTTTGCACGCAGGGCCGCAAAGATAGGCTGAGCCGCAAACCGGGCCTGCAGGGCTGCCACCTCCGTTGCATCATAAAACAGTCCATAAGCCGGTGTCGTACGCACAGCCGTGGCATGCAAGAATTGGGGCAAGGTCAACCAAGCCATCCCGGTCAGGCCGGTGTGCCGTAAAAAATCACGTCGGTTCATCATAGGTTTCATAAATCAATTAAATGTAGGGACACGGCATGCCGTGTCTCTACGATTCAGGGTTAATGTCGAATAAAATCAACATGCAAGGTATTCCCCCAATTGGTATCCAGAAATTCAGGCAGGGCGGTGCCATTGGCCCCCACAAATCCGGCCTTCTGCAGGGCACGCAATTGGATGCGGGTTTGCCCGTCCGGCGGGCCCTGGGGCGGTACAAAAACAGAAAGCCGTCCCTTTTGGCCGTCGGGGTTAATGTCCAGCGACAGCGTCAGGGGGCCATACAGGGTAGGGATGCCGTTGATCGACAATGAGGCCCCCGGATACAGCCAGGAGGCAGGCAGACCCCGGAGCAGGTACAGGGTGTTTTCTTTTTCCATTGCCAGCAGGTAGCGCAGGGCGCGGATGACCTGTACGTTGCCGATGGTATGCGGCACATCCCCGGCCGTGCGGGAGCCTTGGTTTTTAGGCATTTGCTCCTCGACCCACAACAACGTTGGAGAAGCATGGTTGGCAAAGGCATTCAGGAGGGTTATGGCGCGTTCGGTATCGTCCAGCCAGAGGTAAGCCAGGGCGCGGTGGGCATCGAAGATTGGCCACACCCCGCCGGTCAGCCAGCCAAGGCTGATCACGTGGTCTTCCACGGTTCGGGTATCCAGCATCGCGAGGGTGCCCTGGACCAGCGGATCGTCATCTTCCAGAAATTGCCCGGTATACAGAGCATGGATGGGGCCCCACTGGCCACGTTGGGCCACGTCCTTATCCGGGTCGAACGGCATCTTGATGGGCAGGAACAGGTGCCCGTTTTCGTCCCGCCGTTGATCCCGTACGGCGGCGGTGCGGAAGGTGGCCAGGAAGGTGTCAAATGCTGTGCCCCAGGTTTCGGCTTCGGTGGGTTTGTTCATCCAATGGGCGGTACGTACGGCCTCAGCCATCCCGATGAGTCCCCAGTAAACACTCCCATAACTGGCCCCGACCCCGCCGATGCCGCCATCGGTCAGGCCCGGTGGAAACAGCCCGAAATACGGTGCGTCTGGATCCGTAGAGGCTTGTTGGCGCAGATCGGCGAGGTGTTGCATGGCGCGGCTGAGGGGGGGCCAGTTCCGTTCGAGCCAGGCCCGGTCGTTGGCAAGGCGAGCGTACCGACACATCGAATAAATCAGGTGGGCGGTTTCCCGGTGGAGCAGGGGCGGCATCATGACCCCGGCCCGGCCCGTTTCATCCTGATGCTGCACCATTGCGTCATTCATCAGGCGTGCAGCTGTAAAATCGCCGAGGAAAGCCGCAGCCTCGACTGACCAAGCGCCATCGCCATACCATAAGCCCCGGTACACCGTAGCACCGGGTTGAAATTGGGGATATCCATCTACCACCTCACGTACCTGATACACCGTACGGATGCTGCTGTCCAGGAGGGCTTGCCACGCGGAATCCGGCACGGTGATCCGGTCCCAGGGCAGGTCACTTTCCAGCCAGTGGTTCAGGGTACGGGATTGTTCCGTGGCAAGGTTCGGGAAAGGGAGGGCAGATGTCAACGCGCCGTGGTGGACCAGCACATCCAGTTGGTCCACGGCCTTGGGGAAGGTCAGGAGCCATCCTTGGGCATTGCGCACGGCTGTATCGGGAGCCGGTTGGGGCTGGATGAACGGTTGTCCGTCGAAAAGCAGGGTGCCGGTCGTGGAATCGTAGGATACGTCGCGGGGTGTGGTCAGGCGTAGCCCAAGGGGAGCAGGAGCGCCGGTGCGTTCGATCCGCAGGGCATCGGTGCGGGTCAGGCCCTGGTGGTACAGGTCGTAGCCACAGTTGACGAAGGATTCGGCCAGGGGCGTGGCGGAGCCATCAATCACCTGTGCAGCATCGACGGAGGGTTCAGGGGTAAAGACCCAGAGCCCGTTGAGGAGGGTATTGGGGTCCTGGCCCTTGGCTGATGCGGTCACTTCGATGTGGAGCAGCCCGTCGCCGTCATCTTCAGCATCGAAGAAAAAGACGTGGGGCTGGTGTTGCGGCCCCAGCGTCATCAGGTCGATAGTCTGTGAGGCGGCCCCTTCCACATGCAGGTCCATCAACCGTGCCGCTTTGCCTTTACGATGGGCTTCGGCAAAGCCGAGGGCCACACGCCGTTTGGCAGACGCAGGAACAGCAACGGTATAAATGATGGATCGGCCAGTGCCCCAGGCCACGCTCCGAAAGGCCGGGTCTGTACCTTCCGGCGGATTGGCCCAGGCCACTGATCCACCGAGACCTTGTTTGCGTTGGATGCGTTGGACCACAGGCGTTTGTTTCTCCGGCACCAGTGCAAAGGCGGTTTGCCGGATGCGGGTATTGCCGCTTGCAGATTCGGTCACCACAATGGCAGCCCGTGAGGTAAGCAGGTATTGCCGTAGCGGGGAAAGCGGGGTTTCACCGAGCATGATCTCCAGCCTGGTTTTGGGGCGTGCATAGGGGCCGGGGCCGAAATCATAGACCAGCGCCCCGGTTTGATCGACCAGCGATTTTTGCCAATCGTCCACCCATCCAATCGGTGTCATCCAATGCGCCGGGGCATATTTGAAATTCACCGGGTTTTGGGCCATGGCCATATCCATCATCGTCATTCCCATCAAAAACAAAACCGCACACCGTATATAAACAACCCCGTAGGGCCATGGCATGCCATAGCCGCCCGCAATGCCATGTCCATTACACATACCATCAATTCCCAAAAAACGATTTCGCATTTTCATATCCGATTTGCCGAATTTCATGATCCGGCAGGGTGCTTTGGGTCAGTTTCAGAAGGCCGGGCCGGGTGTACAAGAGCGGCGTGTGTGAGCCGAAGAAGATTTGGTTTACCGGCAACACCTCCCGTAGGGCCGGGAGGGTGTAGAGCCACTCGGCAAACGACGTATCCACCCGTACATGAGGTGTCGCTTCGGCCAGTTGACGAATCTCAGGCAGGTAGGCACTCAGGCACAGCAGGTCCACCTCGGGATGCCGCCGGGCCAGCCGAATGATGGCGTTGATCGGCACGCCTTTGAGTTTCAGGGCAAAGTATTGTTGCCGTTCATCTTCCAGTCGTATTTGAAGCAGGATGCGTAAACCGGTTATTTCTGCGTGGGTCAGCAGTTCAAAGACCGGGCTGCTGTAGAGCCGGTAATTGTGGTACGACGGCCACAGTTTCACCGCCTTCAGGTCGATGCGGCTTGCGTACTGTTCCAGCAGTCGTTGCCAACCGGGCAGGGCCGGGTTAAGAACCGGCACCGGGTACAGGCCGGGATGTGCTGCACAAGCCTTGAACAATACCTGATTGTATACATCTGGATCAGGATGAAAAGCTGCGCCGAGATGCGAGACCCACGCCGTGCCGATGCCTTCCTGTTCCAGGTGGGTTTGCAAGGTATCGGCTTTCACAAAGGGGTGATGCCGGAAGGGCCAGTGACCCATGGCTACGTTAACGTCCGTCCACATCGCCTGTACCGGTCAGTCCGAGCAACCGCTCGGCATTGCGAAAGAGAATCTGAGCTTTGGCGGCCTCAGAAATGTCGGCGGTTGTGACGCGGCCGATCTCCACGGGTAAATCCCGAATCACAAGGTCAGAACCATACACAACGCGGTCTGCGCCGAGTTTTTCGACGGCATACTCCATCAACCCATACTCCGGCAGGTAGGCCGAAGTGTCAAGCCAAACATTGGGGACATCCATGATCTCCAATACGCCGCGCATCCCGCAGGCCGTCAGGTGGGCCATGATAATCTTGACCTCGGGGTACCGCCGGCCGAGCAGTGCGGTATCGGCGGGGTCCGTGTGGAAGGCGCGTTCGCGGATGTTCGTCTGGTCTGCGCTGTGTTGCAGGACCGGCACGCCAAAGTGTGCAGCTTGCAGCATCACGGGCCGCATCCACTTATCGTCCCGTGCGTTGTTGCAAATCTCCAGCTTAATCCCTCGGAATCCGTGCTTGCCGATGCATCGCCGGGTTTCCGCCATCACGTGGGCCTCGCCCAGCGTCGGGTTCAAAAAGCAAAACCCCAGGAAATAATCAGGGTACCACGATGTCAATTCAATCGTCTTGTCATTAATGGCTTGCACCTGCGCGTGCGTCGGCAGTCGACCATGCAACAGCACATCCCCTAGAATCACCATCCGTTCCACACCCAGCGACCGGCCATAAGCCACCAACCGGTCTACCTCGGCCCGGCTCCCGCCTTTTCCAAACAACGTCGGATGGGTATGGATGTCTATTATCATTTTCGTTCTACGTTCTACGTTCTACGTGCGACGTTAGGAGAGAGAAACGTAGAACATCGCACGTAGAACGTAGAACAAATTATGCGGCCTGGAAGTCGCGGGTGTGCAACGTTTCAGCGGTTTGGTGTTCGCCTGGGGTATAGGGGAGGGCGTCGGAGGCGTGCACGGCATCGGCCAGTTCGGCGGCGTTTTTGGCTCCGCTCAGGACGAGGGATACATGCGGGTTGTCCAGTACCCATCGGAAGGCGGCCTGGGGCAAGTTGTGTACGTCATCCCGCACCAGGAAACCGAGTTGTTCGAGGTAGTTCACGCGGGCCTCGATTTCTTCGCGGGGGTATCGGGCGTTGATGTTTTTTTTGCCGAAGACGGTTTCGCGGGTAATGGTGCCGGAGAGGAAGCCGTTGGCGAGGGATTCTCGTGCGACAACCGCCACGCCCAGTTCACCGAGGTCCCGAATGAGTTGGGCGGATTCCCGGTTCATCAGACTGTAGACCACCTGTACCATATCAATCTTGCGCTCGGTGGCCCACGTCCGTGCCATCTGCTCCGTATCCTGAAACATGGAGATGGAGTGTCCAATCACGCGTACTTTGCCTTCCTGTTTGAGGCGGTCCAACTCCGCCCAGACGTCATCATGAATTTCATGGGAGCCGAACGGGGAGTGGAAGAACAGCACATCCAGGCGGTCCGTGCCGAGGCGGCGCAGGCTGCCCTCGACGGATTCACGCGCCCGCCGGGCATGGAAATTGGGTGCGGCCTTGTCCGTGCTGTACCGGCCAAATTTCGTGGAGATGAGCACCTTGTCCCGGTCGGTACCGAGGCCCTGCCCCAGGAGGGTTTCGGCGATGCCGTCTTCCTCTTTATTGCCATAAAGTGGGGCGGTGTCAAAGAGCGTGATGCCGCCGTCCAAAGCGGAACGGATGGTACGATGGGCGTCCTGGTGATCGACTTCGCCATAGACTTGTGAGGCAAAGGCCCAGGTGCCGAGGCCCACTTCGCTGCATCGGATACCGGTACGGCCCAGGGTTCGGTAATGCATGGGGGTGGAGGTTATGTTGTGCGATTATTAAAGCGTCCTGCCAAAAACGTGTTGCGTGATTTTGGCTAAGACCTCTCAGACCGAATATTCGGTTAGTGTAACAGGTTTTCGCCAGGCAGGTCATTTGAGACTGGGTTCACGCAACACGCAATACTTTCATTCATTCAAGCTGTTCAATGATTCTGGGTACCGTACGGTCTAAAAAGTGAGCGAGCATGTGCCGGCCCGTTTCGGCATCGGCGGTCCGTGGGTCCTCGCCCCATACACCGTCCTCATCGAGGGTCGGGACGCGGTCAGGGGGGAGCCGGATGAGGTCTACCGGTTCGGGATCGAACAGGAGTTGGAGGGCGGTTTCGCCCTGTGCGGCATGGTTGGCCGGGAAGATAGCCGGATCGCATGGTTCAAAATCGGGGAAGGTCCAGGTGAACACGTCAGGGTGGTCGGCGGCGAAGGCCTCGGAGGCGGCTTTGAGGGCATCGGTGTGGCCTCCGCCAGCGTGGCCGGTTACGGTGATGAGCAGGCGAAAGCCTTCCTCGGCCAGTTGGGTCAGCAGTTCTGTACACAGGCGGCCGACGAGGCCCGGGCTGTGTTCCAGGGTATGGCCGAAGCCTTTAAACGGCTTGATGGTATCTGTGCCAATGTACATGGGGGGCAGCACCACCCCTCCAGTGCGTTGCGCCAGCGCTTCGCACAGGCCCAGGGCCTTGATGCCGTCCAGGCCGACGGGCGCATGGTAGCTGTGCCATTCCAACGCACCCCACGGCACATACGCAATAGGCGTCTTGGCCCGGATCATCTCGATTTGATCCGGGCGGAGCCGTTCATAAGATCCCCAGGTAAGCATAACTCCCTCATTCGATATTGAAATCAGGCAACGGCCCTTGCGTGAACAGATTTATGGTACGATCTCCAACTGTGAGGTGCCAGCCTGTTGCTGTGGTTTCGATAACAGGCGTTTGCACCGCTGCGTCCTGTGGTTGCGTGATCAGTAGCGTGAGGACCCGGTGTGACGTGTGGGCTGCACTCTGGACGTTGGCAAACGGAAAGTGACCGTAGGTCTCCGGCAGGTCAAGTGCCGATGCCGTAGCATGAATCGGCTGCGTACTCCGGGTATAGGCATGCAACGAGGCCCGAGGGCGTTGCAGGATGAAATCGGTTTGGTCTACGGCGATTTGTGCTGCATCGTCGCGGTTGTCCGGGTGAAAACGGATGTCTACGGTGGCCGGGGTTTCTGTGGTTACCTCGTCGAACAATACCACAATGTTTGGCTTGAGGAACAGGACGGTACGCATCACGCGCTGCACGTTCGGATTGACGATCTGATACCCCTGGGTCACATCACTGCTCCACCATACGGCATCGCCCTCCTCTTTGAACCGCAGGATACGGGCTTCGGCAAGACCGGCATTGGTGCCCTCTTTGCCGTCGTGGTACTGATGTCCTTGTCCATCGACCAGAACCGCATTGTGGGCCTGCGGCAGGCGGAGCAACCAGTGAGGCAGGCGGGGGTCGTATGAGGCGCCGAAAGGATCCGTCAGCAATCGTTCGCCGTGGGCTTTGAAGGTGATGTGGTTCCGGTCGGCGTGTTCATGGTTGGAGGGGGCACCGCTTCGGAAGGCGAGTACGGCATCATCCGGTGCCCAGCCGGTACGGCACACGATCCAGTCCAGGTCAAAGTGTTTGTTCAGAAGGGTGTCCGGCGGCGGGCTTGAAGGCGCACCGGGGGCATACCACAGGAAGTCGGCGAAGTAGCCGGGGCGGGCAAAGTGCTCCGTTGCGTAGTGGGCCACGGGGTCGCCGGTGTGCCGGGCAATCCAGGCCGGTACGGTGATGAAGACGCTGTTCCGGGCATCGCTGATATTAACAATGTCTGGTGCCGAGCCGTCCGGGGTACGGCCCATTTGCATGGCGGCGATAAATTCCGTGATACCGGGGAAGTTGGCCTCGGCGGTCCAGTCGATGTCGCCGTGGATGCGGTTGTAGGCTTCCAGAAAAAGGAACATCGTCCGAAAGGCGTAATCCACGTAGCTCAAACCCTCGTAGTAACTGCCGTCGGTTTCGTGGAGCCGTAAATAATGTTGCGCGCTCGCAACGGCCAAATCCAGCCATTCGCTCGCACGTTCATCCCGTTCGGCGAGGGCGAGTGCGCCGAGGCCGAGGCCCATCGTGGGGATGGCCCGCAGGTTGTTGACGTTGAAGAAGGCGGGCCAGCGGGACATATCGTACGGCACCCGTTCCAGGAAGGCATCGGTCACCGTCCAGCCGTGTTCGGCTTCGGCATGGTTCATGTCTTCAATTGCGCGTGCACAGGGGAGGCATCCTTTTTCGGCGATGTCACGGAGCAAGGCTTTTCGACGTTCTGGTGGCACGGTATCCCCCAATACCTCCAAGGCAAACAGGGCCGTCGTTATGCCCTTCGAGGCCCGCATGATGCCGAGGACTTCGCCGTCTTTGTCGAGGAAGTAGTCCCAGTCCGGCAAGTCTTGTAACAGGTCTAGGCCGGCCTCAATCACGGCACGGTAGGCGGGTGTGGGTTCGATCAGGTAGACAGTGGCGGCTTCGGCAGTCGCGACCAGTGCCCGACTAAAATCACTCAACAGATCCGCTGTCTCCCGCACCTTGTTGATGGTAGCGATGCGCTCGGCAGCCGGGGCGTTTTTCCAGGTGTTGAAGGTCTCTGCCAGCAACGTGGTTTTTGCATTGGTCCGGATGCGAGCCATCTCGTCAAGGCCAAAAAACAATCGGGGCCCTTCCGTCTGCCCGGCCTGGCTCCAGGCCGAAGGGTAGAGGCTCAGGCCGGTACCCAAGGCGGCAAGTTTGGTGAAGGTTCTTCGTTTCATATTTGCGTGCGATGTTCCACAGCTTGCCCTGGACTTGATCCAGGGTGCGACGTTCTACGTTTCTTTTCCCATACGTAGAATGTAAAGAAGCAGGCTGCCCAACGACAGGGCCAGTCCACCGGCAACGGCATTCAGGAGGCTCTGGGTAAGGACAGCAATGATTAGCAAGAGCGTCCCGATACCGAGGGTGAGGCGAGCGGCCAGGCGGTAGGCTTTGAGGCCCCGCAGATCCAGGGGCTCATCGGTGGCGTAGGCCGGGGTGCGGAGGTCATGCTCGAAGGCTTCAATCTGTGTTTTGAACGCACCTTCGCGCCGGTTGAATAAGGCCGATCCAAAGAAGATCAGGGCACTGGCTCCCGCGCCGACAAACGTGTTCACTTCATACCGGCCCATCGGGATGCCGAACGGCGCAATGCGCAGATCCGAAAACAAACCACTCAGGGTAAGCGGAATCCCTTGCTGAAGGTTGATCCACAAGCCCGCCAGAAGAATCGCGAACACCCCGCCACCGAGGGCAGCCATACCGGACCACCAGGGGGTGCGCGTGAACACCAGGCCAAGGATGATGGGCACAAACATCGCCGGGGTATACAGCGAGTTCGCCCGCAGGTAGGTGTCGAAAGCTCCGCCGAAGCGGTCCATGTTGAGCGCAATCCAGATGGCAATGACCCCCATGATACCTACGCTGAGCTTGCCAAACCAGAGTTGATGTCGCTCGGCTGGCGGTTCTCCGAGGAAGCGGTTGCGGATGGGCACATACACATCCTTGGTTAGCACTGCCGCGAGCCAGTTGAATGTGGTATCGGCCGAACTCATCGTGGCGGCAAAGATGGCAGCCACCATCACACCAAGCATGCCGTGTGGGAGGACGGTCAGGGCCAGGGTCACGAATGAGGCTTCCGCGGGTTTGCTCAGTTCCGGCCACATCGCGTTCAGGTCGGGGAAAAGCACAGTGGAGGTCATCACCGGCAGGACCCACATCAGGGGCAGCAGGATGCCCAGCACCGCACACCAGAGGGCCATTTTTTGGGTATCCCGTTCGTCGGGGACGCTGTAATACCGTTGGGCAATGTGCCAGTTGACGTTATAGCCGAGGATAATGTTGAAAAAATAGGCCAACCAGAAAATCCCCGGCTGATCGGGCAGGTCAATGGCAAAGTAGCCGTCCGGCGCGTCCTGGATCAGGCGTGAGACACCGCCTGAAATACTGCCGTCGCCGAGGTAGGCATACGCCACCGGGAGCATGATGAGCGTGATGAGGAAGAGGACGACGAATTGCAGCGCATCCGTGACCATCACCGCCCAGAGGCCACCGAGCATGGTGTAGATGACCATCACGGTGCCGGTCACCAACAGCGTCAGTTGAAAACCACTCAGTTCAACGAGGCCAAGGGTGATGTTGAGTTGGTTGAACCCGAGCGCCGTGGAGACGAAAATGCACAGGGTGTAAATCATGATCCCCAGAATCAACACGTTGGGGATAACGGCCAGGAGGGTATAGAAATAGGTGGTGCTGGGGCTGTATCGCCGGTTCAGGAATTGCATCGGGGTGTCGATGCGGGTGCGCCGCCACAGGGGGCCGTAAATGAAATAGCCGAGCATATACGCCGGGCAGGCCAGGCTGAACAAGATCACGGCCCCGCCGCCATTCTGGTACGTGATGCCGGCTGCCCCCACAAACATAAAGGCCGAAAATCCCGACACAAACAGCGAGATCATCGAGAGGCCCCACGGGATTTTGCCTCCCCCCTTGAAATAATCACCGGTTTGCCGGTTGAACCGGGACACATACACGCCCACCCCCAATACCATCAGCATGTACAAGCCGACGACGATGTAGTCCAGTCCGTTGAGAAAGTTGAGTTCCGGCACACCGGGAAAGGTAAAACGGTGAAAGAAGCGAAGGCTTCAAGTTAAAACAGGGCGGACTAAAAAACGGTTCACATATGGAATAATGAAGAAGTGTGCTTTTTCCTTGACTCTGTACCTGGGTACGGGGTTTATATTGGAGGGAAAACGTGTTGCGTGATTTTGGCTACAACCTCATCGGCCGAACACTCGGGAAAAAGGTCTATCAACATAAGGGTTATGGCAAGGCAAAAGGGACCAGATACACGCAACACGCATCACGCAACAAAATGCCTGTAACCCTAAACCTCATTGCCAGCTTCAAAATGAAAACAGGCCAGGTCGCAAAAGCAGCCGGTGTCAACACCGAGACGCTTCGGTATTACGAACGGCGGGGGTTGTTGCCCCTGCCCAAACGGCGGCCCTCCGGGTACCGCGAGTATGCTTCAGATGCCGTAACCCGGATTCGGTTTATCAAACGGGCACAGGAACTCGGCTTTACCCTCGAAGAAGTCCGTGAACTGCTCGCGCTACAGGCCAACCCGGATGAAGACCGCGCGGCTGTGAAAGCCAAAGCGGAGCACAAAATTGCCGACCTGCAAGCCCGTATCCAGGACCTCGAACGGATGAAAGCCGCCCTGATGGACCTGACCCATGCCTGCGACGGCCACGGGCCGGTTCGCGACTGTCCCATTCTCCACGCTTTAGAAGGTATCCATCCATGAACCACGAACACGCACCCGTAATGGACGGCGAACGCGATCCCGTTTGCGGCATGATGGTCGATCCGGAAACGTCGGTCTCGTCTGAGCATAACGGCCACACCTACTACTTCTGCTGCGGCCATTGCAAAACCAAATTCGAAGTCGATCCCAATGGGTATCTCGACGGTACCGCACAGCAACAGGTCATCGAACACGTTCCCGGCCAGGCGTATACTTGTCCGATGCACCCGGACGTGCTGGAAGACCTGCCCGGCGATTGCCCGGATTGTGGGATGGCCCTCGAACCCCTGGCACCGGCTGCGGCCGAAACGCAGGTTGAATACACCTGCCCCATGCATCCGGAAGTGGTTCAACCGGAACCCGGCGATTGCCCCCAATGCGGCATGGCCCTGGAACCGCGTGTGCTCACAGTCGAGCTCGAGGAAAATCCGGAACTGGTGGACATGCGCCGTCGGCTGAAGATTTGTGCCGTACTCACCGTACCCTTGTTGATTGTTGCGATGGGGGATATGATTCCGGCCCTCGGTATTCGGTCCTTGCTCGGAGCCGGGACGGTCGGGTGGTTGCAGGCAGCGCTTGCAACACCGGTCGTGTTGTGGGGTGGGTGGCCGTTTTTTGTGCGGGCGGTGCGCTCTTACCGAACGATGCGCCTCAACATGTGGAGCCTCATTGGCGTGGGGGTGGCAGCGGCCTATCTGTTTAGCCTCGCGGCGTTGCTGTTTCCGGATCTGCTGCCGGACAACCTCAAAATGGACGGCCATGTGCCGCTCTACTTCGAGGCCGCTGCCATCATCATTACGCTGGTCCTCATCGGGCAAGTCCTTGAACTCCGTGCCCGGTCACAGACCACCGATGCGATACGTTCATTGTTGAACCTCACGCCGGATGTGGCCCACCGGCTGGATGCAAACGGTAGGGAGACCGATGTGGCCTTGGTCCATGTACACGTGGGGGATCGGCTCCGGGTACGTTCGGGCGAGAAGGTGCCGGTGGATGGGGCCATTCTGGACGGCCATTCCAGCCTGGATGAATCCATGATTACGGGGGAATCCCTGCCGGTCGACAAAACCACAGGCGACGCCGTAACGGGCGGGACCCTCAACCAGACGGGCAGTTTTATCATGGAAGCTACCCGCGTAGGATCGGATACCCTGTTGGCCCGGATCACACAGCGGGTGAGTGAGGCGAGTCGGTCGCGCGCCCCCATTCAGCGCCTCGCCGACCGGGTCGCGGCATGGTTCGTTCCGATGGTCATCAGCGTGGCGCTGTTTGCGTTTGTGGCCTGGGCCATCTGGGGGCCGGAGCCGGTGTTGATTAATGCACTGGTGGTTGCCATCTCGGTGCTTATTATTGCATGCCCGTGTGCGCTGGGGTTGGCTACGCCGATGTCGATTATGGTCGGGATGGGGCAGGGTGCCAAGTCCGGCGTACTGATCAAGGATGCGGTGGTGTTGGAAACCCTGGAAACGGTGGATACCCTGGTTGTCGACAAAACCGGTACCCTCACCGAAGGCAAACCCGGTGTGATGGCGGTTGAACCCGTTGAGGGCTTGACGGAGGATGAACTGTTGCTGTGGGTGGCAAGCCTCGAACAGGGGAGTGAACATCCGCTGGCACGGGCCGTCGTCCAGGCCGTTGCAGACCGAGGATTGGATCTCAGGCCGGTGATGCTTTTCGATACTGTCGTTGGCAGAGGGGTACGGGGGTTGGTCGAAGGGCAGATGGTGCTCGTCGGCAACCGGCGTTTGTTGGAGGAGGCTGGTCTGGATGTGTCTCCTCTTGAACCCCGAGCCGAAGCCTTGCGGCAGGAAGGCCAGACCATCCTGTTCGTGGCGATCAACCAGCAGGTTGCCGGTTTGTTGGGTGTTGCCGATCCTGTCAAGAAGTCTACTGCGGCAGCATTGAATGCGTTACGCGAGGAAGGCATGCGCATCCTCATGCTTACCGGAGACAATGAAACCACAGCCCGTGCTGTAGCAGGTCAATTGGGGTTGACAGAAGTTCATGCCGGGGTTTTGCCGGAAGACAAGCACGAGATCGTCAAGCAGTTGCAGGCTGAGGGCCGGAAGGTCGTGATGGCGGGCGACGGCATCAATGATGCACCGGCCCTGGCGCAGGCCGATGTGGGCATTGCGATGGGTACCGGCACCGACATTGCGATGGAAAGTGGCAACGTCACCCTCGTCAAGGGTAATCTAAATGGCATCGTACGGGCGCGTACCCTGAGCCGGGCCACCATGCGCAACATTCGGCAAAACCTGTTTTTCGCCTTCGTCTACAACGCCCTCGGTGTTCCGATTGCGGCGGGTTTGCTGTACCCGTTCTTCGGCATTCTCCTGAGCCCTGTCCTGGCCGGCGCCGCCATGAGCTTCAGTTCGGTATCCGTTATTGCAAATGCTTTGCGATTGCGCCGGTTGAAGTTGTAAGTTATGTTACGCCGTCTTGGCCCATTCGACCTTGTCGAAATGCACAAGATTAACGACAAGCGGTGTAACATCAGGTTGTAAGTTGATGCTGACTATGCGATATGTCTTTATCCTCATTGTTTCGTTCTGCGTAGGGCAGGTCGCGTATGCCCAGGACGGCCTCTCCGTCATGACCTTCAACATCCGGTACAACAACCCAGGCGATGGGGAAAATGCTTGGCCCCATCGCAAGGACCGGGTGGCCGGCCTCATTCGGTTCCACGGTGCAGATCTGATCGGGATGCAGGAGGCCCTGCAAGGGCAAATCGCGGATCTGGATTTACTGTTGCCGGGGTTCGGCTGGATCGGCGTGGGGCGGGATGATGGAAAAGCCGCCGGTGAATTTAGCCCGATCTTTTATCGTTCGGACCGTCTAATGGTGGCAGACTGGGGCACATTCTGGCTCTCTGAAACGCCGGACCAACCAGGAAGCAAAGGGTGGGATGCGGCCATTACACGCATCGCTACGTGGGCACGCATGGCGGATCAAGATACCGACACCTCATTCTGGGTACTCAATACCCATTTTGATCATCGCGGTGAGCAGGCCCGCATTGAAAGCGCCCGGCTCATACGGGAAAAGGTGGCCCATATGGCCGGGGAGCAACCGGTCATCGTGATGGGCGATTTTAACGTGACACCGGAATCAGAGGCCTACCGTCTGTTGACGCAACCCGAGGCTTCTCAGGTGCCACCCTTAATCGATGCCCTCACGGTCTCACAGACGCCACCCTACGGTCCGGACAATACGTGGAGTACCTTTTTCGTGGACCAGCCTTCGGACCGGCGCATCGACTACGTCTTTATCCAAAACCAACTCACCGTTCTCCGCCACGGCATCCTCACCGATCAACAGGCTGGCCGCTACCCCTCGGATCACTTGCCGGTTTTAGTCGAAATCGAGTTTTGACGTACGACAGCTTGCCCTGGACTTGATCCGGGATGTGCCGCACCCCGCACGTTACCCCGGAACCTGCGAGCTGATCCCGTTGCTAAGCAGCCAGATCTGAAGGATGTCGAAAGCCGTCACGCTGCTGTTCATGTTGTAATCCCCACTCCAGTACCCCACAGGCCCACCATTCTGAGGCAGCCACACCTGAAGCATATCGAAGGCCGTCACCCCATTCTCAGCATTGCCATCGCCACCATACATACCGAATATGCCCGACTCCATCTCAAGCATCGGGTTGACACCAAAGGCCTGACCCTGACCCGTCGTCAGGTCGTAGACCCCGCCCCCCTGATTGCCAAGGTCTATTGTCGTTGAGGTCATCAAATCCAGGTGGCTCCGGTGACGGACCACCACATAGTGGGCCCCCGAAACCGGCACCAGCAAGGGCGTCACTCCATCAAGGTGCATCAACCGACCATCGCTGCGAAGCAAGGCAGCAACGGTGTCTACGGCCGTCGCTGCCGCCGTACCCGTTCTGAGTTCAACCAACACCCAATCGACCAGGTCGGTGTGGGTGCTGAAGAAGCCGGCTGAGACGGTTTCGCCTCCGGTATAACTCCAGGGTAGACCCGTGTAGGGATGAGCCACCGGCAACTGGCCCGTGGTGTTGAGGGCCGTGCCCATGGTGCCCGCACCGACGAGGGTGTGTGGACCATGCAAGAGGACCTTGAGCGCCAGCGGGGTGGCCCGTAGCTCGGAGAGGCCGGAGAGCACGAGCGAGAAGGCTTGGCTACCGCCATTGAGGGTGCCTTTGTGCGACAGGGTCAGCGTGTAGAGGGCCCCGGCTGTGGGGGTGTCGATGAGGACCTGCTCGATGTTGTCTCGGAAGTTGTCGGAGGCACGTGTGGCTACGTTACCGGGATTGGCCGGATCCAGGGTCCAGGGGAAGAAGGTCCCTTCTGCGCCATTGATGCGCATGTCGAGGTCGTTGACCAACATCAAGTCGGGGGGGTTAAGTGCCGGTGCCACAGGTGTTCCGGCAGGGTCATTCCAGGCGAGGGTAGCCCTGAGCGGAGTGCCGTCGCTGACGAGGGCGATGGTGAAGGTGTCTCCGTCGGCCAGGGATTGTTCGTGGATGAGGTAGTCGCCGCCCATGTCTTTGTCGTCCTGCATCAGTTCGGCGGCTAGTTGCGTGTTGGGCAGTCCCCAGCCGTGTTGGTAGTCGGGGCCTGTGTTGCCGAGGTCGGTGGCTGTTTGGGCGAGCAGGGCCTTGTAGGTGGCCGCCGGTCGTGTGTTAGCGAAGAGGTTTTGCTGATGTTCGGCGAGCAGGGCGAGTATGCCGGTGACGACGGGTGCGGCGTTTGATGTGCCGCCAGAGCCGCCGCAAGAGGAGCTGGTGTCTGAGCCGGCTGTTGGGGCGGGTACCTTGAAGCCGGGGGCTACGAAGTCGGGGGCAATTCGGCCATCATCCGTCGGGCCCCAACTGGAAAACGAAGTCATGACCAGAGGGTCGTCAGGATCGACAATGACGGGGTTTCCGGGGCAGCCGGTGCCGTCAATATTTGAGAGCGCACCCACTGTAAAGACGTTTTTGGCCGATTGCGCACCGCTCAGCATACTATCGTAGCCGTCTACACCCCCATCCTTGTCGCGGGGATCGGTGCTCATTTCCCAACCGTCGTTGGTGGCCGCACCGGTGAACACCCAGTGGGGGGTCGCTCCACGGTCACGGAAGCGGTCATTGCCGCTAGCAAGTACAATGTTATAGTTAGGAAAAGCGTTGGCGATGAGGTCCCATGTTCGTGAGTCATCATCGTAGAACCCCCAATGATAATCTTCGGTGGGACTGATGCTGGGATCGCCGTGCCACGTAGGTAGACAGTTCGGGCCGATGGGGTTGTCGCTACAATCGTCGTTACCTGTGGGGTCAATGAAACCACCCCACCCGTTTTCTGCACCATATGAATGATTTGAAACCAGGAGTCCAGCAGTTGCAGCCGTGGTCATTTCATCTACATCAAGTGTGTCGTCATAGGCATCAATGGCGGCTTCGTAGGCTACGCCCTTCAGCGTGGCGTTGCTGCCTCCGGCCGCAGCCATGCCGGTAACACGGGTCGAGTGGTTATCAATGCCTGAGGTACTTCGGCTCGTACCCAGCAGGCCATTGATGCGGCTTCCGCCCCCCGAAGCTGCAAATTCGTCATGGGTAGGGCGGGCATAACCAAAAGATTCCCAGATGCCGATGGTGACTCCGTCTCCAGAGATGGGGGTGTCGATGCCGGTACCTGCCCATACGTCATCGGCTGACACCGCTTCTGATGCCTTCAAGCCTAGTGGTACCCGATATACAGGGCGGCCATTGATGATGGCGTACACCGAAATCGGTTTGTTTTCAGCGGTAAACAGGGGCACCGGGTTATTTCCATGGATGTCCACATAGGTCTGCAGGGCGCGCTCCCGCTGCTGTGCACGAATGGACAAGTGATCGACGAGAGACTGTGGTTGTGCCCAGACGGTAGCGGGTAAGACACACCAGAGGGTCAAGGCTGTAAATACGCTGAGTACACGTGGCAGGTTAGCCATCTGAATAAGGTTCCTTTGTAGAAAAAGACAACGGTGCAGGGCGCAATCTATGCATCGTTCGATGCGTGCAGGAAATTTTGGATATGTAGAAAAAAGAATGCGCGAGCCTAAAGGGAGGAAGTCTACGATAAGTAACTTCTGTCCAAGAAGATAGGAAATGCAAGCCCGGATACGCAAGAGATGTTTATTCGTACGTCACCCTGGGACCTGGCTTTGATTCCCGTTGCTAAGCAGCCAGATCTGAAGGATGTCGAAAGCCGTCACGCTGCTGTTCATGTTGTAATCCCCACTCCAGTACCCCACAGGCCCACCATTCTGAGGCAGCCACACCTGAAGCATATCGAAGGCCGTCACCCCATTCTCAGCATTGCCATCGCCACCATACATACCGAATATGCCCGACTCCATCTCAAGCATCGGGTTGACACCAAAGGCCTGACCCTGACCCGTCGTCAGGTCGTAGACCCCGCCCCCCTGATTGCCAAGGTCTATTGTCGTTGAGGTCATCAAATCCAGGTGGCTCCGGTGACGGACCACCACATAGTGGGCCCCCGAAACCGGCACCAGCAAGGGCGTCACTCCATCAAGGTGCATCAACCGACCATCGCTGCGAAGCAAGGCAGCAACGGTGTCTACGGCCGTCGCTGCCGCCGTACCCGTTCTGAGTTCAACCAACACCCAATCGACCAGGTCGGTGTGGGTGCTGAAGAAGCCGGCTGAGACGGTTTCGCCTCCGGTATAACTCCAGGGTAGACCCGTGTAGGGATGAGCCACCGGCAACTGGCCCGTGGTGTTGAGGGCCGTGCCCATGGTGCCCGCACCGACGAGGGTGTGTGGACCATGCAAGAGGACCTTGAGCGCCAGCGGGGTGGCCCGTAGCTCGGAGAGGCCGGAGAGCACGAGCGAGAAGGCTTGGCTACCGCCATTGAGGGTGCCTTTGTGCGACAGGGTCAGCGTGTAGAGGGCCCCGGCTGTGGGGGTGTCGATGAGGACCTGCTCGATGTTGTCTCGGAAGTTGTCGGAGGCACGTGTGGCTACGTTACCGGGATTGGCCGGATCCAGGGTCCAGGGGAAGAAGGTCCCTTCTGCGCCATTGATGCGCATGTCGAGGTCGTTGACCAACATCAAGTCGGGGGGGTTAAGTGCCGGTGCCACAGGTGTTCCGGCAGGGTCATTCCAGGCGAGGGTAGCCCTGAGCGGAGTGCCGTCGCTGACGAGGGCGATGGTGAAGGTGTCTCCGTCGGCCAGGGATTGTTCGTGGATGAGGTAGTCGCCGCCCATGTCTTTGTCGTCCTGCATCAGTTCGGCGGCTAGTTGCGTGTTGGGCAGTCCCCAGCCGTGTTGGTAGTCGGGGCCTGTGTTGCCGAGGTCGGTGGCTGTTTGGGCGAGCAGGGCCTTGTAGGTGGCCGCCGGTCGTGTGTTAGCGAAGAGGTTTTGCTGATGTTCGGCGAGCAGGGCGAGTATGCCGGTGACGACGGGTGCGGCGTTTGATGTGCCGCCAGAGCCGCCGCAAGAGGAGCTGGTGTCTGAGCCGGCTGTTGGGGCGGGTACCTTGAAGCCGGGGGCTACGAAGTCGGGGGCAATTCGGCCATCATCCGTCGGGCCCCAGGCTGAGTAGGAGACCATCGCGAGGGGGACACCGGGTGGCGCGATAACGGGGTTGTCGGAGCAGCCGGTGCCGTCGATGTTGGCAACGGCTCCGACGCTGATGATGTTTTTGGCGGTCTGCATTCCACTGATCATGCAGTCATAGCCGTCTACGCCACAGTCTTTTTCCCGGATGTCGCTACTCATTTCCCAGCCGTCGTTGGTAGGGGCTCCGGTGAACACCCAATGGGTGATGTTGCCGGGATCTGTGATGCGGTCGTTACCGGCGGCTACGACGATGTTGTAGTTTGGGTAGGTATTGGCGATGAGGTCCCAGGCGCGGGAGTCATCGTCATAAAATCCAAATTTGTAGTCTTCAGTACTACTGATGCTGGGATCGCCATGCCATGTTCTTAGACAGTTCGGGCCACTGCTCCCACAGTCGCCGCCGCCGGTGGGATCCAGGAAGGGCCCCCAGCCGTTGATGGCACCATACGAGTGGTTAGACACCAACAGACCGGCCGCAGCAGCCGTCATCATTTCACTGGTATCCAGCGAATCATCATAGGCATCGATATCGGCTTCATAGGCCACGCCTTTCAAGGTACCATTGCTGCCTCCGGCTGCAGCCATCCCCGTGATGCGGGTGGCGTGGGAGGTGGTGCCCAGCCCGTTGTGGTTGGTGCCAAGGGGGCCATTGATGCGGCTTCCGCCCCCCGAAGCTGCAAATTCGTCATGGGTAGGGCGGGCGTAGCCGTAGTATTCCCAAATGCCAAGGGTTATTCCGTCGCCGGAGATGGGGGTGTCGATGCCGGTACCTGCCCATACGTCATCGGCTGATACCGCTTCTGAAGCTTTGAGGCCCAGCGCGGTCCGGTAAAGGGGGCGACCATTACGAACCGCATGTAGGTATATGGCCTCGTTGGTCGTGCCGAGTTGGGCGGTTTGCTGAAGTCCGTAGGCCGCCTTGAAGGAACGAAGTGCCTGTTGGTCTCGCACCTGCTGGCGGTCCAGAAAACGGGAAAGCGTACGTTCTGATGCCTTTTGCGCGATCAAAGGGGATGCCGTAGCCAGAAATACCCCAGCGCATACGAATACGCGTGAAAGTGTGCTTCTCATTGCCTTGCTTGCCTCTTGCCAATACGTCGCGGTGACGTTGCCTGTGTTGGATCTCGTCCAACGTTTAAATAACAAAAAGGTTCAATGGATGTCAAATTTCGAAAACAACCTTCCTACGGATCATTCGTATTTGGGTAGCGTTCGAAGGCTCAACTCAGGAATCAATCCGTGCGCACGCCGCTATAACTTCATTCCCCCGCATTCCCCGGTTTCGACACGCACATATCGACCGTTAAGGTAGAAAAGGCAGTCATGAACGGACATGTTTTGGTGCTCAATCAAGACTACCGTGCCATCTCAATCTGCAACATACGCCGTGCCATTCGGCTGTTATGGTTACACAAGGCCGAACTGGTTGAAGGCCGCGCCGATCGTTTCGTCCGATCCCCCTCCATGCAGATGCCCTGGCCGAGCATCATTCGCCTCAAGCGATACATCCGCATGCCCTACCGTCGTATCATGCTGAGCCGGCAAAACATCTTGCGCCGGGATAGGGGGCAATGCCAGTACTGCGGCAGCCGGGAACGCCTGACCATTGATCATGTATTGCCCAAATCACGGGGGGGCAAGGACAGTTGGGAGAACCTGGCTGCGGCCTGTGTGCCATGCAACAACAGAAAAGGGGACCGCACCCCAGAAGAGGCCAACATGCCGATTCGTCGCACGCCGTTTCGCCCGAGCCATGTTATGTTTATTCGGGATTACGTGGGGCAGCTTGAGGATACCTGGAAACCGTATTTGTTTTTGTCGTAAGCGTATAACCCACAACCTACCATGATCAAACTCATCGCCCGGCTTATGTGGGCCTTGCCTGCCCTGATGATTCTAATCTCTGGATATCTATTTAAGGCCGGTCTGGATCAGCGGCGGACGCTGGAAGAGGGGGTACAAGCCGTCGGACAAGTGACCGAATACGAGATCAACAAACGCTCGGAGATTACCTACAGCTACATCAAGCTCCGCGTGGATCAACCGGATGGGGTCCTAGAGGAAACACTAAGCCTGCCCATTTCCCTGTCGATCCCCCTGGAAGGGCGGGAAACCTTGCCGGTTCGGGTGCTTAAGGGAGCGTCCCAGCAGATCGTGATCGAGGATGTGGCCCGGGCGCAGTGGCGTATGTCGCTGATCCACAGCGTGATGGCTGGCATCGGCGCGATCATGTTGCTTGTTGGCGTAGGGGCCTGGAATCGGTTCCTGAACCGCCGGGGTGATCCGGGGGAAGTGCGGAGTACTGAGTACTGAGTGCGGCTCAGGTTCAAGAGAGGAGTCGCACTCAGCACCCCGCACTTCTTACCCTTTAGGTTCTTCCGGATACAGATTGCCCACCCACTCGGTATACCCGTTGAACAGTTGGGTGGGAATCCGGGTCTCGTTGTTTACTGACTGGATAAACCGTTCTGTGGCCTGGCTCCACCGGGGGTGCGGCACGTTCGGGTTGACGTTGGACAGGAAGGGATATTCGCTGGCTTGCAGGTCGTTCCAGAACGTCGGCGGTTCCTTATCGACAAACACAATTTTTTCGATGGCTTTCGCACCTTTATACCCATATTTCCAGGGAAGCACCATACGCATTGGGGAGCCACTTTGTTTGGGTAAGGGTTCGCCGTACATGCCGGTGGCCATAAAGGCCAATTCGTTCATGGCCTCGTCCATCCGCAGGCCCTCATAATAGGGCCAGGGATACCACGGCGCACTTTTGAGGCCGGGCATTTCCTTCTCCCGTTTGGCACAGACAAACTGCACGTGTGTGGCACTCGACAGCGGCTTGCACTTCTGGATCAGTTTTGCCAGCGGGAAGCCCGTCCACGGCACGGTCATGGACCACGCCTCCACACATCGGAACCGATACAGCCGCTCTTCCAGTCCGAATTCCTTGATCAGGTCTTCTACGCTAACCGTGAACGGTTTCTCCACCAGTCCCGAAACTTCAAGTGCCCAGGGAAAGGGGTTGTAGGCGTTGGTATGCGGCCAGACGTTTTTCAAATCTCCCGCGTTGATAAATTCATAGAAGTTGTTGTACGAGGACGCTGCAATCCGGTCGGTCAGGGCACGCTCGGGCACCGTGTAGGCGGCGTTGCGGGCCGCAGGTAATCCGAAGCGCGGTGCATTGGCCGGGATGGTATCCAGCGGTCCGGCTCCAGCCGGGTAAGGGTTCTTTGGTTGGGGCGTGCACGCCGAGAGTAAACCCGGTGAAGTTGCCAGGGCAATGCTTCCCAGTCCCAGTTGCCGCAAAAACTGCCGCCGGCTGCGGTACGTCGCGTAATCAGTGCAGTCGGCTTCTTTGACCTGCCAGCCGGGAGGGAGAATGAGGTTTGCCATGACGGACGTTGTTTAAAGAAATAAGGACCGGAGTTGCAGGGTGCAACGGACGTTTTTGCTTTTGGGTTCACGCCGTGGCTCGGCGGCCGTCAAATGTTACAGAAACGTTATTATTGGTGATTGGGCATTTGTGATTTATGAGCACCCAAATGGCAAATGACAAAAGACAAATCATCAATTACCAATAAATTCCGGCTGAGCTGGAATTTAAACTTTCTGATACACTTCGGCGCCGGCTTCGACGAATTCTTCGGCTTTCTGACGGAGGCCGTCTTCCAGGGCTTTCTGGGTTTCCAGGCCTTGGGCACGGGCATAGTCCCTGACGTCCTGCGTGATTTTCATCGAACAGAATTTGGGGCCGCACATGGAGCAGAAGTGGGCTACCTTGGCAGCCTCTTTGGGGAGGGTTTCATCATGGAATTCGCGGGCGCGTTCGGGGTCCAGGCTGAGGTTAAACTGATCGCTCCAGCGAAACTCAAACCGGGCCTTCGAGACGGCGTTATCGCGGTATTGTGCACCGGGGTGGCCCTTGGCAAGGTCGGCGGCGTGGGCCGCTATTTTATAGGTGATGATGCCTTCGCGGACGTCGTGTTTGTTCGGCAGGCCCAGATGTTCCTTGGGCGTTACGTAGCACAACATGGCCGTACCGTACCAGCCGATCATCGCCGCACCGATGCCGGAGGTGATATGGTCGTAGCCGGGGGCAATGTCTGTGGTGAGGGGGCCAAGCGTGTAGAACGGAGCTTCGTGGCACCATTCGAGTTGCTTCTCCATATTTTCCTTGATCATGTGCATGGGCACATGGCCGGGGCCTTCATTCATGACCTGCACATCCTGTGCCCAGGCCCGTTCGGTGAGTTCACCCTGCACCTTGAGTTCGGCAAACTGGGCCTCGTCATTGGCATCGGCAATGGAGCCGGGGCGGAGGCCGTCGCCGATGGAGAAGGCCACATCGTAGGCAGCCATGATTGCACAGATCTCGTCCCAATGCGTGTACAGGAAACTCTCTCTGTGATGCGCCAGGCACCACTTCGCCATGATGGAGCCCCCGCGCGAGACGATGCCGGTGACGCGGTTGGCCGTCATCGGGATGAACCGCAGCAAGACGCCAGCATGGATGGTGAAGTAATCGACACCTTGTTCGGCCTGCTCGATGAGGGTGTCCCGGAAAATCTCCCAGGTCAGGTCTTCGGGGATGCCGTTTACCTTTTCGAGGGCCTGATAAATGGGTACCGTGCCGACCGGGACGGGGCAGTTGCGCAGAATCCATTCACGGGTTTCATGGATGTTTTTGCCGGTGGAGAGGTCCATCATGGTATCGGCCCCCCAGCGGGTGGCCCAGACCATTTTCTCGACTTCCTCAGCGATGGAGGAGGTCACAGCCGAGTTGCCGATGTTGGCGTTGATCTTCACCAGGAAGTTGCGTCCGATGATCATCGGTTCAAGTTCCGGGTGGTTGATGTTGGCCGGGATGATGGCCCGGCCCCGTGCCACTTCCTGCCGGACAAATTCCGGCGTGATGGTTTTCGGAATGGCGGCCCCAAAGGATTGGCCCGGATGTTGGGCCATGAGGCCGTTTTGGGCGAGGGCTTCGCGCTTCTGGTTTTCCCGGATGGCAATGTACTCCATTTCAGGGGTGATGATGCCTTGCCGGGCATAGTGCATCTGTGTGACCCGGCGACCCGATTTGGCGCGACGCGGGGTGCGCAAATGCTCGAAGTGTAGATCGGTCAGCAGGGGATCGTCGAGGCGGGCCTGTGCAAAACGGGAACTGGGTGCCGGCAGCGGTTCTGTATCATCCCGTTCCAGAATCCAGGGTTCACGAATGCCCACCAGCCCTTTGCGGAGGTCGGTCACAGCGTCCGGGTCCGTGTACGGGCCGGAGGTATCATAGACGCATACGGGTGGATTCGCTTCCGTCCCAAAAGTGGCCGGTGTAGGGTCCAGGGTGATTTCCCGCATCGGCACCTGGAGGTCGGGGCGGCTTCCGGTGACGTAGATTTTTCGGGAACGGGGAAACGGGCGAATGACGTCCGCATTGAGGTCTGTAACACGTTCGCGGACGGCGAAGTCTTGGTTTTGCATGGCATCGCTCTGGCTATGGGCGTCATCCGCCCGAGGGTGTATAGTGCAAGTAGAGCCAGAGGGGGAGATGGGCACGTGCTTCCCTTCGCCGGTATGAGCCGGATCAGGTTCTGAGGGTATCATCTCAGCCCCCGGTTTATTGGTGACTTGTCATTGGTGATTGGTGATTTGTTATCGGATGACTCCTAAATCACAAATCAAAAATGCTCACACGAGGCGTAGCCGACTGTGTGCAGCAAATCATCAATCACCAATAAACCGGGGGCACCCCTAGCTGGGTGCAGCATTTTTCAATGCTGACGATTCCCAAACGCGCCGCTTATCTTCGCGTTCCCGCTGTGGTAGACGTGTTCCGTAGTACCAGCCTCTTGTTCAGAACCTCGCTCCTGGTTGCCGGGTACAACCCGTGAATTACAACCGGCCCGGCCCATGGCAACCCAACACAAAGCTTATCTCACGCCCGAAGCATACCTCGAACAGGAGCGCGCAGCCCCCTACAAAAGCGAATATTTCGACGGGGAGACCTTCGCCATGTCTGGTGCAAGCCGGTATCATGTGCGGATTACCAGTTATTTGCAGGCAAGTTTATATGCGCAACTCACTCCTAAAGGGTGCTTCATTTTCTCTAGCGACTTACGAGTCCACATTCCAGCGTTTGGACTCTACACCTATCCCGATGTCGGGGTGGTATGTGGAGAAGAACACTACCTGGATGGCCAACAGGACACCTTGCTCAATCCGGATCTGTTGATTGAGGTGCTTTCACCCTCCACGGAAGCCTATGATCGAGGGAAGAAGTTTGCCTATTACCAGGGGTTACCCTCGCTAAAAGCGTATGTGCTGGTGGCTCAGGATCGGCCACGCATCGAAATATATCGGCGCACAGAAGGAGAAACCTGGGCCTACATTCCCATCACAGAAGGGACGTTTAAACTGGCGGGTGCCACGCTCGATGTAGAAGCCTGCTACAATGGTGTTGAATTCCCCGAAGTTGAACCTGAACTGCCTGAGAAACCTTGACCATGTCTCTGCCTGCGCACGTTACCCTTTGCGAAGTTGGCCCACGCGACGGGTTTCAATTTGAGCCCACACCCATCTCTACTGACCTCAAACTTGAGGTCATCAACGCACTGGTCGATGCGGGTTTGAAGGAGATCCAGGTCACCTCATTCGTGCATCCGAAATGGGTACCCCAAATGGCGGATGCTGAGGAAGTATGTAGCCGGTTGCCGGTTAAGCATGGAGTGATCTATACCGGCCTGGCGCTGAACCGCAGAGGGCTGGAACGGGCATACCGGGTCGGATTGAAGCATGTAGACCTCTCCATTGCTACCCATCCGCAACACAGTAAGGACAATGCCAACATGACCGTCGAAGAAGGCATGGTGCAAATGCTGGATATGATCGACCTTTGCCATACCTACGGCATAGAGGCTCGGGCCGGACTTCAGACCGTGTTTGGCTATCAAGCCCCCGGTGATTTGCTACTGAATCAGATCCTGGATATGAGCCGGCAGATTGTGGCCGCTGGTGTGGAATCCTTGTCGCTGGCCGATTCAACCGGAATGGCCAATCCGGTCATGATTAAGGAACGGGTGCAAGCTGTACAAGCTGTTGCCGGAGAAACACCCTTGGTCATGCATCTGCACGATACAAGGGGACTGGGCATGGCAAATGTAGTGGCAGCGCTGGAATGTGGAGTACATCGGTTCGATACGAGCCTGGGTGGGATGGGGGGGTGCCCGTTTATTCCTGGGGCCACAGGTAACATTTCGACTGAGGATACGGCCTATCTTTTGGCCTCCATGGGCATCGAGACGGGGGTTGATCTGGCGAAAGTCGCAGTCGTTTCCCAACGGATGGAGCAGTTTCTGGGCAAGCGGCTTTCGGGGAAAATGCACCGGCTCATCGAAGTGCCGGTCTGATCACCTGTTTGATGTTACAAGCCGTGTTGAATGAGCAGGTTGGCCAAAGATGCGTAAAAATCTAAGGAATCGAATTTTTGGTTGCCACTTTGTACACCGATTTGGCAGGCATGATCAGCCTGGAGAATGCCCATAAAACGGGTCCACTGGGCGCTTTGGACAGATACAATGCCGTCGTTTCGACCTTCGCGCTGGTAGATGATCTGATTGGGCAAACGTAAGATCGGGTTCAGATGTACAGTGGTGCCCCGGCCCGCTTCTCCGGCATAAGACCAATAGGCGACGTTCGGATGGTCCGGGACGTTTGGGTTAAACGTCTCTGCAACATAGGTCGGGGAGAGTTCATGCAGGGCCGCACGCGCATGGGAGGTGGCCCCGGCATACACCCGGTTTCCGATCTGATCCATCGCCTTGATAATCACGGCCTGAATCAGTTGGGGGCGATCCAGGATGAAATCGACCAGGGCTGCTCCATGATGCGGGCTGGAGACGGTGATTAAGGAAGCCACATACGCATGTCCGTCCAGGGCACTGATGAGATAGCGGGCATCCAGGCCCCCCATCGAAAATCCAATCAGGTTGACCTTGTCGGCCCCGGTCGTATCCAGAACACGATGGAGGTGTTGATTCCACAAAGCCGCCCGTTTGTCTATCGTTGCATAGGGGGTAACGTGTGGGGCAAACGCAGAGATGCCACGCGCATGTAAATGGGCAATAATGCGGTCTGTGGTACGGGTATTCAGGACGTGGGTGATGGTCCCAAAACCGTGCATCAACACAATCGGATAATGCGGGGTATGAGCCGGCTCTGGAGATGGCGTGTGCACGGGCAGGCTTAATCTCGGTGAACGGTTACGTGGAGTGGGGGCAACCCCGTAACCTGGGCTTCGAGTACATCTCCGACCTCGACCGGCCCGACGCCCACCGGAGTGCCGGTATAGAGCAAGTCTCCAGGTTCCAGTGTGAAAATGCCGGAGACATGCGCGATCAAGACGGCCAGCGGATACAACATCATCGACGTATGGCCCTGTTGCCGCACCGTGCCGTTGACACGCAACGTGACGGCCAGGTCTTGCGGATCGGTGACGGCTGAAGCCGGGGCAATGGGGCCGAGGGGAGCAAACGTGTCAAACCCTTTGGCCACACTCCAGGGTAACCCTTTGGCCTTGGCCCGGGCCTGAACGTCGCGGGCGGTCATGTCCAACCCGACGGCGTAGCCACGCACATAATCGAGGGCTTCGGCTTCAGCAATATTACGGCCCTTGCGACCAATGACGGCAACCAGTTCCACCTCGTGATGTACATCGCTCGATTGAGGCGGCAGGACAATCTGGCCGTTGTGGGGCACCAGTGACGAAGGGGGCTTTAGGAACACCACCGGCTCGCTCGGCACTTCATTTTGAAGCTCTTCAATGTGTTTGGCGTAGTTTCGCCCGATGCAAATGATCTTGCTGGGAGGGGTCGTTTCCATAGGTTGTTCAGCAGTCAATGGGGTCAATCTGCAGTGCGTGTGAAGGCCAGTCTTCTAGATACTTTTTCATAATCTACGCACCACATGAATTTGATTTGTGTGGAATAACGCCGTAATTTCTGAATTCTGTAGAAAATTGCAACTACCTCCGCATAGACGGCCCTTGGAATGGGCGGCGTCTGTGCTCCAATAATACAAAGTGAGGCGTGTTCTCATGTATGCTATCGTTGATATTGCCGGCAAACAGTTCCGGGTGCAGCAGGACGACAAACTGTATGTACCCCGCCTGAAGGCCGAAGTCGGGGAGTCGATCACCTTCGACCGCGTGTTGCTGGTGGCCGATAACGACGCAGTGAGCGTTGGGACCCCCGTTGTAGATGGGGCCACGGTCGAAGCCACGGTGCTCAACCACGTCAAGGCCGATAAAGTGATCGTGTTCAAGAAGAAGCGCCGGAAAGGATACCGCGTCAAGAACGGCCACCGTCAGCCCTATACCCAGATCAGCATCACCGGCCTGCGTGCTGCGTGACGTTTGGGGATTTGCCCACAACCATCACTATTGGTGATTTGTGATTTTGTGCCTTCCAAATAACAAATCACCAATTTAAAACAGAGAGACTGTCATGGCACATAAGAAAGGTGTAGGCTCGTCCAAAAACGGTCGGGATTCCAACCCGAACATGCTAGGGGTCAAAGTCTACAGCGGCGAAACCGTATCGGCTGGGAGCATCATCGTCCGGCAGCGCGGCACCAAGTTTCATCCCGGAGCCCACGTAGGGCAGGGCGGAGATGACACGTTGTTTGCCAAGGCTTCCGGGACGGTTCGTTTCTCCCGTGGCCGCAACAACCGCAAGTTTGTCCATATCGACCCGGTCTAACGGTCGATTTCGATTGTAAAAAAGGAGCGTCCCGTTCGGGGAACGCTCCTTTTTTTATTGGTGATTTGTGATTTTCTCCCAAGGATAGAAATCACTGATCACCAATGAACAATACGCGAAGTGTGCAGTGGGGGGCAAGAAGTGAATTTTCTAAGAGGGGTCGAACCGTTATCTTTAGGTTACCGTTGGTATGCGTCTGGTGGTAATGGGCCCTTTAGGCCGTCTCGGTTAATCGTTTCATTCAATAATTGCATAGGTTATCGTTATGGGCGTCATGAACAAGATGCGGGAGAACACCGCCGTCGTGTTGTGGATCTTGGTGTTCGCGTTTGGCGTCATCTGGGTATTACAGGATTCACAGGTGTTTGATGCCATCGGGACCAATGCGTTTCGGAACATCGCCGAGGTTGACGGCGAGCCGATTCTGTACGAAGAGTACTCGCGTGCCTTGGACCAACAATTACAACAATACCAGGCGCAAACCGGCGAAAGTGTACCGCCGCAGCTCATGGACATGTATCGCAACCAGATCTATGATCAACTGATCGAGAACAAGCTACGCGAGCGGGAAATGGATCGTTTGGGGGTTCAGGTGTCCGATGCCGAAGTGGTTGAAATGGTGCTCGGCGAAGACCCCGATCCGTTTATCGTTCAGCAATTTGGCGACGGCAACGGCGGAATTAACCGGCAACTCCTCCAGAGTGTCATCGACAACCCCGATGCCCGCGATAGCTGGGTTCAGGTCGAAGAATACCTCCGTAACAAACGCCGCCAGGAAAAACTGGGTAAACTCATTGAAGCCACCGTCCGGGTGTCGGAGCAGGAAGTGCAGGACGAATACATCAAGCGCAACAAGAAGGTCGATGCCGAATATGTGGCGCTCCGGTATGCCGATGTGCCCGATGAAGAAGTGACCGTCAGCGACCGGGACCTGCGCGACTTCTACAACACCAATAAAGAAGACTTCAAACAGGAGCGGACCTACGATGTAGAGTATGTGGCCTTCTCCAAGCAAGCCAGCGCCCAGGATACCACGCGCATTCTGGATGAACTAACCGCCCTGCAGGAAGGCTTTGCCACCAGCACGGACGATTCGGCTTTTGTGGCCAACAACCTCAGCACCCGGCCCTACACCTCATCCTACTTCGGCCCCGATGAACTCGATACCGAAATCGCGGATGCCGTGTTCAGCGATCCCACCGTTGGCCGCGTCATCGGGCCGATCCAGGTTCAAAATCAGGCCCACCTGATCAAGATTCAGGATGTCCGGCGCCGCGATGATCCCGTGCTCCAGGCCCGGCACATGCTGGTCAAATTTAACCCCGACGATACCGACGCCGTAAAAGCCGCCGCCCGGCAAAAAACCCAAGACCTCAAGCGCCGTATTCAACAGGGAGAGTCCTTCGCCAATCTCGCACGGGAATTCTCGGAAGATCCCGGTTCAGGAGCCCGTGGTGGCGACCTCGGCTGGTTCGGGAAGGGCAAAATGGTTAAACCCTTTGAAGAAGCCGCCTACGCCGCCCGCATCGGGCAAGTGGTTGGGCCGGTGGAAAGCCAGTTTGGGTACCACCTGATCGAAGTCCAGGCCCGTGGTGATCAGGAAGTCCAAATCGCCGACCTTGTACAAACCATTGAGGCTTCTCCGCAAACGCTTAACGCCCTCGACGAGCGCGCCGGAGACCTTCAGTACTTCGCCACGGAATCCAAAGACTTTGCCTCGGAAGTTGCCAAACACGAAGATCTAACGCTGGAAAACGTGCAGGTGCAGGAGGGGATGGAAGTCATCCCGGGCCTTGGCCAGAGCCGTGCCGTAACCAACTTCCTGGCGACGGCAGAAAACGGGGCCATCAGCGATGTGATTGAACTCAATGACCGGTTGGTGGTCCTGCACGTCAAAAACATCACAGCGGAAGGGTACCGGAGTCTTGAAGAGGTCCGGGCCGAACTCGAACCCCGCGTCATCCTGGACAAGAAAAAGCAGATGCAGGTTCAAAAACTGCAAAGCTTATTGGACCAGGGGACCGATTTTGATGGCCTGGCTGAAGCGGCTGGTGTTACCAACCGCGTGGCCAGTGGGGTGACGTTCAACAACACCCTGGTACCCACCCTGGGTCGGGAGCCGAACTTTGTGGGTACCGTGCTGGGCATGGAAGAGGGAGAAGTCACCGGTGTGCTGGAAGGGGCAAGTTCGGCCTACGTTGTGCGTATGACGCGGCTTTACGAGCCGGACATGAACCAGTTCGAAGCCGCCAAGGCCAACCTGGAGCAACAACTGCTGAACCAGAAACGCCAACAAATGCGGACCCAATGGCTGGCCGAGCTGCGTGAAAAGTCTGACGTGATTGACAACCGCCGTCGGTTCCAACTCTAGACCAATGACCGCATGGGATGGAGCCGGCTCATTGGGCAACGGCGCGTCATTGACGTACTCGCGCGGGCACTCGAAACCGGGCGCATCGCCCATGCTTACCTGTTTCATGGGCCGCAAGGCGTAGGCAAACGGGCTGCAGCCCTGGCGTTTGCCCAGGCGCTGGAATGTACCCGGCCCGAAACCGGTGCGTGTGGGGTTTGCCTGGGTTGCACCAAGGTGCGCCGGATGTTGCACCCGGATGTGCACATTCTTTTTCCCCATCCCAAAGACGCGTCCTCCACCGATATCGCCGAACGACTTCAGCTTTTGGGGCAAGATCCCTATGCTGAAATCGATTACGTCCGGCGACCCTCGCTCAGTGATCCGGAAAAAACCTCCAATAAACAGGCATTTTATGCCGTGGATCGCATCAACGACGAGGTACAGCGGGTTGTTAGTTTTCGTCCGCACGAAGGGAAGTACAAGGTAGTGGTGCTCATTGATGCCGATGCGCTGAACCTGCAAGCGGCCAATGCCTTCTTGAAGATGTTGGAAGAACCGACGGCCCGCACGGTGTTTATCCTGACCTCCAGCCGACCAGAGCGCCTGCTGCCCACCATCTTGTCCCGGTGCCAACAGTTGCGGTTCGAGCCGCTGTTGCCCGAAGCCATCGAAGCCGCATTGCAAAACACCGATGGCATCAAAGCCGACCAGATCGGCCCGTTGGCCCGAATGGCCGGGGGCTCCTACAGCCGCGCGTTGGCGTTGGCCCGTAATCCGTACCTGATGGCGCAACGGGCGCTGGTGCTGGATTTCTTTCGGATGGTTTACCGGAACGATGTGGACAAAGTCACCGATTTGCTTGAACAGATCAATGCGGGAGGTCGAGAGCAAACCAAAGGGCTGCTGGACCTGATGCTGAACTGGGTGCGAGACCTGATGCTGTACCGAGAATTGGGAGCCCTAGCCCCGCTGGTCAATGTAGATCAGCAAGAAGCCATTGCCCGTTTTTGTGCCCACCTCCCCAAAGCAGACCTCGTAGCGATGGTCTCTTTACTGGAAGAAGCCCAGTACCTGCTGGAACGCAATGTGCATCTTACGCTGGTCCTGACGGTACTGGTCATGCGGATGAACCGTGCCCTGCATGGACAAACCGTGCCGCCGCTCCAGATCCCGCTGGCCGAAACCATCGCCCGCTCCGCTTAATACATTCCAATCACCAATCACCAATCACCAATCTCATGGGATGCGCTTCAGGATGTGGCCGTGGCGGTTGTAGCAGCGGCGGCGGATGTGCCACCGGTGGTGGATGTGCCACCGGGTGTCCGGCGGTACACGTCTACGACTGGCTCTCCAATATGGAGACGGTGCGTATGGCAGGGACGCATGAAGTGATTGAGGTGGCCTTCAAGGGAGGGCGTACTGGTTTTTTTCGGAATCCGGGACGGCTGGACCTGGTGACGGGCGATGAGGTGATCGTGACCGCAGATCGGGGCATAGACCTGGGGCGGGTGAACATGCAGGGCGAAATGGTGCGGTTGCGGCTCAAATCCCGTGGTCTTTCTACGGCAGACGATTTTCCCAATGTGATTCGCCGGGCGAGTCGAAAAGACCTTGAGCGGTGGTTCTCCAACAAATCGAGGGAAACCGAGACCTTTGTGATGGGGCGGGAGACCGTGGACCGTATGAACCTGCCCATGAAGATTGCCGATGTAGAGTGGCAATTTGACGGCAAAAAAGTCACGTTCTATTTCACAGCCGAACGGCGTGTCGATTTTCGGCAACTGGTGCGGAAACTGGCCGGGCAATTTCGTACGCGGGTTGAATTGCGGCAGATCGGGGTTCGGGACGAAGCCGCACGTCTCGGGGGGATCGGTTCGTGCGGGCGTGAACTCTGTTGCACAACCTGGTTGCAGGAGTTCAGGCCGGTGTCTACACAGGCGGCCAAGGTACAGGATTTACCGCTAAACCCTGTACGTCTGAGCGGCCAGTGTGGGCGGCTCAAATGCTGTCTGAACTATGAACTTGAACAATATATGGCAGCCCTGAAGGCCCTGCCGAAACCCGGCACCTTCGTACAGACCACTGAGGGGAGGGGCAAAGTGGTGAAGCTCGATATCTTTAAATCCCTCGTCTGGGTACAGCAGGAAGGAGGGAGCCTCACACCTACTCCGGTACAGGATCTCCAGCGCCATGACCTGAAAGGGCATAAAAAAGCGTAACCTTATAGTAGACCCCTCGTTGAACAGAGGAGCCGGGATACTATAGCTTGCCTCATGGGCTTTAGGCAGAAAATCGGTAGCTTTTGCGCAATTGATGGTTGTAGTGCCTATATTAGCGCTTCGTGTGCATTATTCTACGCCTTATTGACACACCTTTAACTTCATGTCTAACTTCAAAAAAGGAAAAACTTTACTGGCCTCACGTTTTCAACTCCCCGATGCCCGTTTGTTTTTCACGAAAGCCAGGTTGTATTCCAACTGTATCGTTCTGAAGGGATGGTCTACAAGTGGCCGCTATTCCCGCACCATCCTCTTCTCCGAGATTGAAGATACCCAGTGGTGGTTTGGCCGCACTGATATCAACTTTGCTATTTATCTCACATCCGGCGAAGACTTATTGCTGCATATCAAGGGTGCCGGGAACTGGAAGTATACGCTTGATGAATTGATGAACCGCGATCAGATGCCAGACCGGGGTACCATTCCCGAGTCGAAAGCGTCTCCAACACCCGTGCCTCGGCATTTCGCCGCTTAAGCCCGGTCTACCCGCCGGTGCTTAAAGTTACGTTTCTTCAGATGCGCCCGGTATGCTGGCCAATCGGGGAAGCCGAACGGTAAAAGTGCTCCCTTCTCCAAGCGTACTCTCAACGCCAATAGCGCCGTTCATGATGTCCACCAGACGTTTGGCAATTGCTAATCCAAGCCCTGATCCTTGAGGGTATAACGCCGTCGCCCCACGTTGAAAATCCTTGAAAAGCTTGGGGATAAACGTCGGTTCAATCCCGCATCCTGTATCTGCTACTTTCAGGACCACATGATTTCCTTCGGCATTCAGGGTGAGTGTGATCTCTCCTTTTCTGGTAAACCGAATGGCGTTGCTGAGCAGGTTGTTTACAATACGCACCACTGCACTCCGGCTCCAGCGGCCTTCTAGCGGTTCTTCCGGGGCATGGAATATGATGGGCAGGTCTTTGGCATCGGCTGAGGGTTTGAGCAGGGTCAGGCAGCCCTCAATGGCCTTCGTCAAGTCAAAGGTGGTATACAAGACGTCGAACTGACCGGAGGCCAGACGTGCCATATCCAGGGCCGATTCTAGTGTCGTTTGCAGGTACTGGGCGTTTCGCAGAATGCGTCTGGCGTTCTCGGCATGGAAGGCACTGAGTTCTTCGGAAAGCACTTCAGAATAGCCGATGATACTCATCAACGGGGTGCGCAAGTCATGACTGATACTGGTCAGAAAGGCTGATTTAGCCTGCGCCAATTCTTCTGCCTGGCGGCGGGCTTCGATCAGGCCGTTTTCAAAATGGACCCGTTCCGTATCGTCTCTGGCTACCACCACGATGCCTTGCACGCTAGGCTCGTCCATCAGGTTGTTGGCCACGGTGTTCAAGGACACCCACTGATTGTCTGTGGTTCTAAACCGATGGCGTACCGGTATCGCGTGGCCGGGGGTTTGTGCCGTATTCTGAAACTGTTCGAGCGCATCGGGGCGGTCGTCCGGATGGATAAAATCAAAGATATTACGCCCAATCACGTGTTCGGGTACCCATCCCATGAGGGGTTGCACGGAGGGGGTGATGTACTGCAACGTGCCGTCCGGATTGAGCAGGGCAATGATGTCCGTGATGTTCTGGACCAGGTTCCGAAAACGGGCTTCGCTGCTGCGCAGGGCGGCTTCGGCCTGTTCTTTTTGGCGTTGTAGCTGATGCCGTTTGTGGGCTTCTCGGATGAGGGTCGGCACGAACTTCATATAGTCGACACTTGCATCCTTGACGACGTAATCGAAGGCCCCACGCTTCATGGCCTCTACGGCGGTTTTTTCGTCTCCAAACCCCGTAACCATCAGCACTGGGCAAGCCGCCTGCCGGTCGTTAAGGTGTTGAATCACGTCCAGCCCACTCATACCCGGCATTTTCTGATCGACAATGACGGCTGTGTAGGTATCTGGTTGGGCATCAAACAGGGCAAGGCCCGCTTCACCATTGTGCGCCACATCAACGGTATAGTGCGCACGCGTCATATGCTTGACGAACAACCGGGCAGAGCCGGGATCGTCATCCATGTACAGCAGTCGCTGAGGCATTGTTTTGGGGTTCCATTAAGCGGAATCGTGGCCTTGGATGTGTGCAGTATGGTGCTCGGAGTGGAGAACAGGATGCGCAATCGTAAATGTAAACGTGGTTCCCTTGTCAAGTTCCGAGGTACACCTGATTTGGCCGTTATGGCGGCGCACCAGGGTTTGCACATACGCCAGACCCATGCCTTCGCCTGGTACATCCGATTGGGTAAAACGTCGAAACATATCAAAGACGCACGCTTGATCTTTGGCAGCTATACCGCGCCCGTTATCGCGGATAGAAAACGTCGTTTCCTCTCCCGTACGATGCCCTTTGATTTCGATATGGCCAGGACGTCCCGGCTTCAGGTAGAGGAGGGCATTCGAGAGCAGGTTTCCGAAAATCTGTTGCATCGCCACCTCATCTCCCATGACGTCTGGCAGGTCATGTACCGTCACAACCGTTTCGGAAGCCTCGATTTGATGGGCAAGGCTGTCCAGGGTCTCGCGGACCAGGGCTGCCGTGGCAAGCGGCTTAATGTGCAAGGTGCGGCGGCCCAGCCGGGAGAGGTTTAATACAGCCCGGGTGAGCCTGTCCATTTGCGAAACAGCCGCCTGGATGAAATGTAATGCTTCCGGCATTTCGGAGTCCAGTACCTGCCAAACCGCATCTTGGTCTGTAGCCTTTAGTGCGGTCTCAGCTTGTGAAAAGGCCGCACGGAGGAGGTCCAGGTTCTGATGAAGTTCGTCGCTAAAACCTTTCAGATTGACGAGCGGAGAGCGCAGGTCGTGGGAAACAATGGAAGTAAAGTCTTTCAGTTCCTGGTTGGCCTCGGCCAGGCGGCGGTTGGCTGCTTCCAACTGGGCGGTCCGCTGAATCACCCGTTGTTCCAGTTCGGCATTGAGCCGCCTGATTTCCCCGACGGCCTGGTTACGCACCGTGATGTCACGGGCAAATGCAAAAGGGTAGACCTCCCCATCGATCTCGGCATAATTGAGGGCCACCTCTACCGGAAATACATCGCCGGTTCGGGTCGTGAACTCGGTCTCAAATATAATCGGCCCCAGTTGTTTAAGGTCGATCCAATGGGCCAGCCCCATCTGCGAGGTGAAATTCGGGTCGAGGTCATAGATGGTGCGCTCAAGCAAGGCTTCGCGGGAATAATTGAGCAGCTGACATGCCGCATCATTGGCGTAGTGTAACACCCCTTTGGGGCCAATCGACAGGATGATATCAGTGGCCCGGTTTAGGGCAACCTGCGTGAACGGTACCGTTTCGGACGCTGAGGCAGGAGAGGGTACCCCAGCCGCTTGACGCCCGAACATGTACCAGAAGCCTCCTGCCGCACAGACGGCTAAGGCCAAAAAGGAAAACAAAAAAACCATCATCCCAACCGGATCAACCATACATCAACATCGGTTTCTCTTCTGGGGCTGTTTCGCTAATGCTAAACCCTGGAGAAGAAAAACATATCCGTTGCGGCCCAAAAAAGAAACCTTTATATTTCTTTTCTATCCTCTGTAAAATTGTATTTTTGTAAATATAAGTGATTATTACACTTGACGGCCCTGCTGGCTCTGGAAAAAGTACAACAGCACGTGCGCTTGCCCAGCGCATTGGTGGGGTATACCTGGATACCGGGGCGATGTATCGTGCGGTAGCCCTGCATTTTTTGCAGTCCGGAATGCCTGCTTCCGAGGTGGAAGCCGAGCAGTTGATGGAAGGTTTGGCCCTGCACGTACGCCCCGATGTAACCGGAAACCGGCTGTATCTAGATGACGCGGATGTGACGGATTTGATCCGGACACCGGAGGTCAGTCATATGGCAAGTACGGTGAGTATCTTTGGGCCGGTTCGGGCCGCGATGATGCATGTCCAACGGCGTATCGCGCAGACCCATTCCGCACAGGGGCGGGATGTCATTTTGGATGGACGAGACATGGGGACGGTGGTCTTTCCGGATGCCGACCTCAAAGTGTTTATGGTGGCAGACCTGGACGAACGCGCCCGGAGACGCCATGCTGAACTGCTACGCAAGGAGGCCTCGGTCACCTTGGAAGACGTACGGGCGGACATGGCCCGGCGCGATGCACAAGATGCTTCCCGTGCCCTAGCCCCGCTACGTAAGGCAGATGATGCGTATGAACTGGATACGACCCGGCTCGACTTTGAAGCCCAGGTTGACCAGCTTTTGACTTGGATTGAACAAAAACGGGTTGGCACCCTCGTTACCGGTGCCGAGTGATAACGTCGGCGGGCGTTAGCCTGACCGATATCCTGATAACCTATAAAACACCTGGTGCTAAGCTGCGAGCCGTGGCGTGCCAGGTGAAAAGCGAAAGCACCCCGGCTCGTTCCGGATGTAAGATGTAACCGGATCGGGGTGATGCAAGTGGAGAACATTTATGGCTGACCATCAGCTCAAAAACGAAGCATCGGAAGAAATAACCGATGCCATCGACGTCCAGGCCGAAGAAACCGAGGCCGTTGTCGAAACCCAAGCCGAAGCCGCGGCTGAAGCGGCTGAAACCGTTGCCGAAGCCACCGAGGCCGTTGCTGAAGAAGTAGCTGCCGTGGAAGAAACGGCTGAGACCGTCGCAGAAACCATAGCCGAAGCCGCAACCGAAGCTGCCGAAACTGTGGCTGAAGAAGCCACCGAAGCGGTGGCCGAAGAAGTTGGCGAGGCCACCGAAGTGGTCGCTGAAGCAGTTGCGGAGCCGGTGGCAGAAGAGGCTGTTGCTGAAGCATCGGCTGAGGCGGAAGAAGAGCCGGCCGTCGTCGGATATACCGGCGAACAAGTGGGGCCGATCTTTGCACTTGAAGACCTGGTTGAAGAAACGGACGAGGAGGAGGAAGCCCAGGATGAAGAGTTGCTGAAGCTCTACGAATCATTTATGACCAAAATCGGCGAGCACGAAATCGTCCAGGGACGCGTGGTTACCGTTGGAGATAAAGACGTCGTCATAGACATCGGGTTCAAGAGCGACGGCATCGTTGCCCGGAACGAATTCGATGACGAAATCGAAGCCGAATCCGAAGTCGATGTCTACATCGAACGTATTGAAGACCGGCACGGCCAACTCGTACTGTCCAAACGTAAAGCCGATGAGCTACGCCGCTGGCGGCGTATCGAGGATGCCTACGAGACAGAGGGTATCGTCGAAGGTGAGATCGTCAACCGCATCAAGGGCGGGATGGTCGTCGACCTGTTCGGCACCGAAGCCTTTCTGCCGGGGTCTCAAATCGACATCCGGCCGGTTCGGGATTTCGACGCGTACCTGGGCAAACGGATGGAGTTCAAGATCGTCAAGATCAACCCCATCAACGGCAACGTGGTTGTGTCCCACAAAGCCCTCATCGAGAAAGACCTCGAAGAACAGCGCAGCAAGATTCTCGAAAAAATGGAGCCGGGCCAGGTGCTCGAAGGCGTCGTCAAGAACATCACCGACTTTGGGGTCTTCATCGACCTCGGTGGTGTGGACGGTCTGCTGCACATCACGGACCTCTCCTGGGGGCGCGTCTCGCACCCATCGGAAATGGTTAACCTTGACGACAAACTCAACGTCGTCGTCCTTGACTACGATAAGGACCGCAAGCGGATCTCGCTGGGCCTCAAACAGCTCCAGTCCCATCCATGGGAAGACATCGCCGAGAAATTCGTCGAAGGTGCCGAGATTGAAGGCAAGGTCGTCTCCATTACGGACTACGGCGCATTTGTCGAACTCGAAAAAGGCATCGAAGGCCTGGTTCACATCTCGGAGATGAGCTGGACCAAACACGTCAAACACCCCACCGAAATGGTGACGATGGGCGACGAAGTCAAGGTCAAGATCCTCAATATCGACAAGGACAACCGGAAGATCTCGCTGGGGATGAAACAACTCAGCCCGGATCCCTGGAGTGCGCTCACCGAACGCCTGCCCATTGGTACGATCACAAACGGAATCGTGCGTAACATCACCAACTTTGGCGTCTTCGTCGAGTTGGAGCCGGGCATCGACGGCTTGGTTCACATTTCGGATCTATCCTGGACGAAGAAGGTGCGGCACCCCGCCGAAGTGGTCAAGAAAGGCCAGGAACTCGACGTGGTTGTGCTCAACATCGAGGAAGGCAACCGGCGCTTGTCGCTCGGGCACAAGCAAATTGAGACCGATCCGTGGAATCAATTCGCTGTCGCCTACGGAGAAGGGACCGACACGCCGGCCAAGATTATCCGCTTTGCCGAGAACGGCATCGTGGTCGAACTGCCGCTTGAAGTGGAAGCCTTCGTACCGGCCTCGCAACTGTTGCGCCATGCTGATGACCTGCAACAAGCCTACAACCTGGGCGATGAGATGGACCTTCGGATTCTGGAATTCAACCAGTCTGATCGGAAGATCATCCTTAGTGAAAAGGCCAAGCGGGATGCCGAAAGCCGTCAGCAACGCACGGCCGAAGTGCGGGAAAAAACCACCAAGAAGAAGCGTGCGCGCAAGGAAGTCGATACCTACACCCGTCGTCAATCGACCGGTGCAGCAACGCTGGGTGAACTCAGTGGCCTGGCTGCCTTGAAGGCACAGATGGAAAAAGCCGAAGCGGCTGAGCGCAAAAGCGCCAAAAAGGCCAAAGGTGAAGCGAAATCCAAAGCAAAGGCTGCTAAAGCCAAAGTCGAAACGAAAGCGGCTGAGGCCGAAGCCGCTGTAGAGGCGGCAGAAGAAGAAGTGGCCGAAGTGACTGAAGCTGTGGAAGCCGTCGAAGAGGAAGCGGCTGAGGCAATCGAAGCGGCTGAGGCCGAAGTGACTGAAGCTGTGGAAGCCGTCGAAGAGGAAGCGGCTGAGGCAATCGAAGCGGCTGAGGCCGAAGTGACTGAAGCTGTGGAAGCCGTCGAAGAAGAAGCGGCAAAAGCCGAAGAAAAATAAGTTCGCCTACCGGGCGAATGAGCCATATAGGAAAAGGGGGTCCACAACGCGTGGACCCCCTTTTTGTTGTTAAGCATTAGACCCGCTGTAGCCCTGGCGCGAGGAGGCAAGCACAGTTATGAGATGAAAAGCGGGCGTATCAGCGGGTCTAATTTCGGGGAGAGCAGGCAGAGCCTGGACTCCAGAAAATCGATTGTTTGGCTTGCCGACAAACAATGAATCGCGCGGCGACTCTTGTAAGGGCTCCAAAAGTACGAAAAACAAACATTAGCTGCACAAGTATTTTGAAAAACGCAACATTCTTTAAACCCACACAAGTGTGTTGGCTTTGAATATAAGCTGCTAAAGCGGAGAGGGGGTTAGTGCGTAAAAGACTGATTACACAACAAAGAAAGGGATGCCCAAAAAGCGGGCTGGGAACCGTACACCATGTTGGCCTCCTTGAGATTGTGCCGAATTACTTATTTGCCTCCTCAGACAGTACCCATATTAGGAAAAAACAAGGGGTAATGCAAACCCTAGTACAATTTTTTTTTCGACATAGCCAAAGCAAGTGCCCCCTGCACGGGATCTTGTTCTGCGCGGTAGATGAGCCTGTCGGGGAGGTGTTCATGTAATCGGGTTACGATAGCCTCGCGGTAGACATCTGATGCCATGAGCCCGCCGGTAAGGCAGACGTTTGGGGCATATGTGTGTTGTTTATCCAGATATACGGCCTGCGTTACGAGGGCCGCGGTTTGTTGGTAGAGAATTCGCTCGGCTACCGAATCGCCTTCAACAGCGGCTTCGAGCACCAACGGGGCGACCTGCTGTACCGGCCATTGGGTCTGGTATACGTTCTGAATAAGTGCTGCTCGATCACTGAGGTTAAAATGTGCAGCCAGTAAGAGGCGTAATTGGGTATCGGGTCCACCATCAATCGCATGGGCCACCACGCGTAGTCCTTCCAGGCCCAGGGCGTATCCGCTCCCTTCGTCACCGAGCAGCGAGCCCCATCCTCCGGCTCGGGTGAGCAGGCCGTCCAGGGTACGACCCAGGATCAGGGAGCCGGTCCCGGCAATGATGGCCAGTCCGCTTTTGGGGCCGAGGGCCGCCTCCAGGGCAATCGTCCCATCATCGACCAGATCCAAGGCCCAACGTATGCCCGGCAATCGTTCAGCCAGAAGCATCTGTACCTGTTTGGTCAGGGCTTGCCGGTGGGCTTTAATGCCACCACCTGCCAGACCTGCGCACACCACCGCTTCTTCAGGGCGGTGGGGCAATTGTGTGCACAGGGTTTCAAGCAGGCTGACCAACCGCTCGGCTGCCTCATCGAAGTCGATGTGTTGCAGGTTAAATCCAGAACCTCGCACCTCAATGCACGCCGCGTGCTCCGGTTGCATAGCCCGGAGCAGGATCTTCGTCCGGCCCACATCCATGCCGATGTCTATTCTGTTACGGGAGTCTTGCATACGCGCACCCATCATGGTTAAGGGCGAAGGTGGACCAGACGTTGTCCCCGGTTTTCAGCGTGGGCTTCAAAAGTTACAGGCCGCGCCCGCAGCGTATTTAAATACTGACTCAGGAAGCGGGTACTCGATTGGGTATCCTGTTGTGTGTTCAACGTGAACCCGGAAGCGGTATGCCCCCAAGCCGTCCAGGTGGCCGGTGCGGGTAAATCGGTAAAGAGGGGGGGATGATATTTGGGGGTTGAGATGTGGCCCGTTGCGTCTATGCGGCGCGGAGCATACCGGGTTTCGTGCAACGCAGGCAACACCGCATGAAGGGTGGAGTCCGACCATACGGGATAAAAGCGTTGATTGGGCTGGGTGATTTCCCAGCGCCACAAGCTCAAGTCAGTTCCATGATGTTGCGATAAATGGGTAACCGAATGTTCGAGGGCCTGGAGCAAAAGGGTGGAGTCCATGCGGGCAATCAAGGTGTCCAGGGGTAGCCGGTGTTGGATAAACGCAGGGCCATTTAATGCGACAACGTGCTGAATCCAGGTATCAAAAATGGACGCGCCGATGCTCGCCCGGTCATACCGAAAATCCCAGTTCTGCAAATAGGCGAGCGCATCCGTTATGCTGGTTGGGCGGGAGGCATCCGGCAATGCGGACAGGAGCCGAGGGGTCACGGTGGCGGCCCAGGTGCTTCCTATTTCATCAGCCCACTCATTCACGTATCGGCCTGATGAGCGCGTCGACTGATGGCGTTGCCGCAGCCGCTCTGCCTTTGGGCCGGCCCACGGGACGTTGGAAATGAGTACGCCGTCTGCAAAGGGCGCGTGATGCCGCGGTGCACCCAGGACGTTCCACCGTCCATCGGTGTGTACCTCAAGGCCGTAGGGATTGAAAAGGGTGAATCCGCTGGTGGTATCTGCTACGACGCGCCGGGCTGTTACCTCTGCAACGGAACGCCGCCACTGGGGCCAGTCGGTCAAGGGACCAAAGCCAGGCCAGGTTACGAACCAGGCCGTAGTGGTGTCGGTAGCCGCCACATAGCCCACAGGTGGGGTGGACAGATACAGCTTGTTATGCATACGAAACGCCTGTACGAGGCGTTCATGGCCCGTATTACTCGTGGCCCGGTCATAGGTCGGCGCAGGCCAGGGGGCTGATGGTAAGATATCTTGCCGGTCAATGCGGCGTGGACTGGACAGGAAATAGGCCTGCAAGGTCTGTTGGTCCAGGGTAAGCGTCAGGAATGGAGTGCCGGGAATGGAAAGGGCCAAGGCGGATCCATTGGGTTGGTTCAAGGCCACCTCCTGAAACAGCGGCAAGGCACTGGCCCCAAAGACATATTGGAGGTGTACATAGGTGCCTTCAGCATCGCGGTTGGCCCAGGCGGTGCTTTGTTCGAAGCCGTGAATATGGAGCCAGTTTCGAAGCTGCCGGTCCCTGTCTAAAAAGGCCCTGACTTCCGGGGCTGCTGAATCAGCCTGTACCGGATCGATGGGTGGGGTGGCCAACCAGGCCAGCAGCCGCTCAACGGCCAAGCTATGCCAGGGGGCCCAGGGTTCCGGCTCAATGTCGAACAGGACCAACTCATCTGTAAGCTGGGTGTTGTATTCCAAGAGGGCCGTATTGAGCCCTTCGCTGTAGGCATCCAAGACGGACTTGTCCCGAAGTGGCAAACGCAGGTATGCCCGTTCAGCACCGAATGCCAGGCCCAATTGACGGGTAAATACGTCCAGGTCCTGAATCGCATCGCCAAACCAGCGACTGGCCTGACCAAGCGCCACCTGCCGCAGCAAGAGGGACGGCCAGGTACGGGTACGGCCATGCAGGTAACCGAGGGCAGCGTACGTGTCGGCCTCCGAAGTCGACTCAATCGAAAGCAGGCCGGTAGGTTGTTTCCAGATCGACACCGGGGCAGACAACACAGGAAGGCGAGCCTCATCGTCAGCGGTGGCTCCTACGTTGAACGCCAAATGCCAGATCAGGTAGGCGGCTATGCCCAGGGTGAGTACCAGAATAAGGAGGGTCGAGAGCAGGCGTTGCAAGAGAATCAGGCCATTCTTGGGGATGGAGGATTAGGGCGTAGTGACATTCAAGCGTAAATGGCGCTTTTTGTCCCATTAGGGCCGCTTCTTCGTTGCTTTTCTCCTGAAATGCTATGGCATTGCAGTCAAAAAGCGCCTTAAAGCGACCCTAATGGACCTAAAAATCTCCAATTTATCTGAATGTCACTACGCCCTGGCAGAATATATGGTTTTTGGGCTGTACGGATCACCTGTTGGCGCGGGGCTCATCCAGCCATGCTGTGAAGTCTGCCAGGGATTTAGCGTTGAGGCACTGGTCGGGGGTAAGCCATCCTTTTTGTGCGACGTCAACCCCCCAGCGGACCAAGGCCAACTCGTCCATGCTGTGCGCATCCGGGTTAATCGAAATCAAGATGTCTTGCCGGGTTGCTTCACGGATCCAGCGCCAGTCCAGGTCCAGCCGGTAAGGGTTGGCATTGAGTTCGATGACCACGCCATGTTCGGCACAGGCCGCGATGACCTTTGCATGGTCGATGGGGTACCCCTCACGTACCAGCAACAACCGGCCCGTCGGGTGGCCGAGGATCGTCGTGAAAGGGTTTGCGATGGCTGTAAGGATGCGGTCGGTGGCTGCGGCCTCGGTCATGTTAAAACCGGTATGGACGCTGGCCACCACAAAATCGAAATCGGCCAGCACCTCGTCCGGGTAATCCAGGCTCCCGTCGGTAAGGATATCAGATTCGATTCCGCTAAAGATGCGAAAGGCCGGGCCGCCATCTGCCGCGTATTGGGCGTTCAGTTCAGCAATTTCCTGTTGCTGTGCACGCACTTGTGCCACAGACAAGCCGTGGGCAATGGTGAGCGACTGGCTGTGGTCACAAATACCGAAATAGGACAGGCCCATGTCTCGTGCCCGGTCGGCCATTTCCTTAAGGGAATGTGCCCCGTCGCTGTAGGTCGAGTGGTTGTGCAGGCTCCCTTGCAGGTGCGTGACGGTAACCAGTTCCGGCAAGGTTTGGGTTTGTGCTGGTCCCCATTCGCCATCATCTTCCCGCAGGGCCGGGGGAATCCAGTCCAGTCCAGCTTGTTGGTAGAGCAGGGTTTCATCGGCACAGGGGGCCGGGGCACCAAATTGACGAACAAAGGCTGTGCAATGGGCCGGAGCACCTGTTTTGGCCCACAGGGCGGACCCAAAGTGGTCGGGGATGGTCAGGTGGACGATGACAGGGAAGCCGTCGGTAAGGGTACCGCGTAAGGTATGGCCGTCACCCGCTGGGTCCGGGATCAGATCGATCTCGATGGCAGAAAGCGCGGCTGAGACAGCCTTCGGGCCGGGACCGGCCACAACGAATTCAAGGGCGGAAACCGTATCCAGTTGCCGCCGAACCTCACCGGCCCAATCAAGGTGTACGGTATCCGGCAGGGCCGCGAGGGCCTCATAAATGGCGTGTCCCAGACGTACGGCATCTCGACCCCGACGTTGGGTAATGTATTGCCGGAGCAGGACGATCTGATCCAGGATGTGGTTTTGCGTTTTCGCGCCGAACCCTTTGAGATTGGCAATCTGGTTGGTTTGCCCGGCGTGTTCCAGGCCGTCCAGCGACGTAATGCCCAGGTTTTGCCACAGGGCGCGGGTTTTTTTTGCCCCGAGGCCCTTGATCCGCATGATTTCCAGGAGGCCGGGAGGAATGGCCGTCAGCAGATCGTCACGCAGGGGGAAAGAACCGTGGGTGAGCAAGTTGGTTACATCCGCAGCGAGCCCTTTGCCGATGCCGGGAACGCTGGTCAGTTTACCAAGCGCGGCCAGGGTACGGGCCGGGGTTTCCAGCCGTTCGATGGTGCGGGCACCGTTCTGGAAGGCCCGTATGCGAAAGGGGTTGCCGCCGGTCAGTTCAATCAGGGCTGCGGTCTGCTTGAGGTACCGGGCAAGTTCTTTGTTGGTCATTCCGTAATTTACCCATGATGCAACGAATTCCAAGCAGTTGACGGATGACGCTTTCATGAATGTAGCGACCAATCAGTCAGGTGATGCGGCCCCTCGCTCGGTTCCACGGGTGAGTATCATTATTCCCACCTTAAATGAGGCCCGCCTGATCGAACCGTTCCTGACCCGGTTTAGCCCGGCCTTGCGTTCGCGTTTGAGGCTGGAGCTCATCGTGTCCGACGGAGGTTCTACAGACGCAACGCAAACCCTGGCCAGTCCTTTGGTAGATGTGGTGGTGGTACACACGCGCCCTGAGCGCCAGACCATAGCCACCGGCCGAAATGCCGGTGCGGCCCTCGCCCGAGGAGACGTTTTGCTGTTTCTCAATGCCGATGTCCGGTTGCCGGAAGATGCCGAAGGGTTTCTGGGAGCCATGATCGACGCGGCCCGTCGGACGGGTGCAGCCACCTGCCGGGTGGGCGTCCACCCGACGCAGGCCCGCTGGAACGATCGGTTGGTATTGGGCACCTGCGACCGCCTCTTTTGGCTCCTGAACAAGGTTGGCATGGGGATGGGGCGCGGCGAATGTCAGGCCGTGATGCGGAAGGCGTTCGACGCGGTTGGTGGGTACAGAGCAGACCTGGTGGCCGGCGAGGATTTTGACCTGTTTCATCGGCTGGCGGCCTACTTCCGGGCACGAAAAGCGGGCCGCATTACGTTCTTGTGGAATCAGATGCTGTACGAGGACCCACGCCGATACCGGCAACGGGGCTATGTACACACCATGGCGGCCTGGTTCGCCAACTTTTTGTCTGTCACCTTTCGTAACCGTTCCCATGCCACCGAGTGGGAAGTCATTCGGTAACGTGCAGGGACAGGTTGTAACTTTTTTTTCACGTTGCGTACAGAAATGATACGTAATGCATGTTGTGTAAACGCAGTTCTACCACCTTGTGTAAACAACGCAATATCAAGTGCTGACATCATGTAACACGCAACATGCAACACTTTTGGCACAGTTGGTGCATCCTCACGCAGCGTGCGGAACCCTCGTCCCTTTTGAGGGGTCATAGGGTCAACCAATTGCAAAGCTTCGGTGAAGGGGCTTGGTGCTTCACGCTTATTTCCACACAGGCATCATATGTTGAACTCCAAAAAGAATTTCTTCCTGCTCGGTAGTGTATTGGTGCTCGGCACTGTGCTCGGTATGCAGATCCAGTCTGTCATTTCCGAGGACAATACCTATCAGCAGCTACGCAAGCTGGAAGATGCGTACTCGACCATCACCCGGCAGTACGTCGAAGACGTCGATTCCTCTCAACTCACCCAGGATGCGATTGAGGGCATGCTGGGCGGATTGGATCCCCACTCGGTCTACATCGATGTCTCCGAAATGAAACGGGTACGCGAGGGGTTCAACGCTTCATTTGAAGGCATCGGCATCTCTTACGAATGGACCGAAGGGAGCGATGGCAAGGATACCCTGACCGTTTTGGTGCCGCTGGTCGATGGCCCGAGTGAAAAAGTGGGGTTGCAAGCCGGTGACCGCATTATTGAGGTCGATGGTACCAACGCCGTAGGCTGGACGCGGGAAGATGTAGACAAAAACCTGAAAGGCCCTAAAGGCTCGCGGGTGGATGTCGTCATCAAGCGCCCCAGCTATCCGACGCTGCTGGATTACACCATCGAACGCGACAAAATTCCGATCTACACGGTCGATGCCCATTACATGATTGACGACGATACGGGCTACATCAAGCTCAATCGTTTTGCCCGGACGACGCATGAAGAAGTGCGTGAAAGCCTAGAAGACCTCGTGGGGCAGGGCATGAAGCGGCTCGTGTTCGACCTGCGGGGCAACTCCGGCGGTTACATGGAAATGGCGATCCGCGTGGCAGATGAGTTTCTGGAAGACGACAAGATGGTCGTCTACACCAAAAGCCGTCACACCCGGTTTAACGGCCAATACCGTGCCACCCGCGAGGGTATCTTTGAAGAACAACCCATTATTCTGCTGGTCGATGAATATTCTGCCTCGGCCAGCGAGATTGTAGCCGGCGCCTTGCAAGACCATGACCGGGCACTCGTCGTGGGCCGCCGCACCTTTGGTAAGGGCCTCGTGCAGCGCCAGTTCCCCCTGACGGACGGCAGCGTATTGCAAATGACTACCTCCCGGTATTACACCCCCTCAGGCCGCCTCATTCAGGCACCGTACGAGAAAGGGGAAAAGGATGCGTATTACAAGCGCCACCGGGAACGCCTGGGCACGAAGGACTTGGCCGTGGTGGACATGCAGGCCTACGTCGAACAAATGCCGGATTCCCTGCGGTATACCACCACAAACGGCCGGATTGTATTCGGTGGTGGCGGCATCACGCCGGACTTTGTAATTCCCCCGGATACGTCCAAACAGGTTTTGCAAGCCGTGATTCGTGGCGGTTGGGACAATGGCTTTGTGCGGCAGTGGATCGAACAACATCCTGATTTTCGGGAGGACTGGAAGCCCCGCCAACAGGCGTTCATCGACGAATACGAAATCACCGATGCTCTGATGGCCGGCTTCTGGGCCTATGCCCAGGGCGAAGAGGAAACCCTCCAAATTCTGCCGACGGGTGAGACGGCTGACGCGGCGCTGGCCTTCACCGAGGCCGAAATCGCCGAGGAACGGGAAGCGATTGCCACCCGTGTTAAAGCCTACATGGCCCGCCGGATCTGGGGGGTGGAAGGCTGGCACCCCGTCATTCGGGACATTGACCGGACATTCCTGGAGGCCATGCACCTCTGGGGGCCGGCCGCCGATCTGGCTACCAACGAATAATCCGGCACCACATCAAGCATTGGAAAGCGGTAGACGGCAAAGGGCTGTTTACCGCTTTCTCTTTTTAAAGGAGAGCAACTTTCAGTGTGCCCCTGGGTCCACTCTAATACTGCGTTCTTTGCCGGGAAAGGACAAGGCCCCTGGACGTGTGAAAATGGGGTTGTCCTAAATCTTGGTGTTGACAATGGTGTGCCGATTGAATATTATTCTTTCTACCACCCATCACAAGTCGGTATAAGCCCTCATCGGGTCCGTTTTGCTTTGAATGCGTCATATGACTTGTCTTGTGCACCCGCGATCGGGCAAAACGTACACCACTTTAACATCCAAACACCCTTAGTCGTAAGGAGATCCACTTATGAAGTATTACATGCTCCTCATGTTACTGCCCCAGGACGCGGGCGGAGAAGGATTCAGCCTCAACGTTCTCGTTGACTATTTCAATCAGGGAAATGAAGGTGGCGGTTTCATGTGGTATGTGTTGATTTGCCTCGTTCTGGGGCTGGCGATTGCCATCGAACGTATCATCACGCTGAACCTGGCCGATGTCAACACCCGCAAATTCATCACGAAAGTGAAGCGCGCGCTCGACGAAGGCGGCATTTCCGCGGCTGAAGAAGTATGCGCCGGCACACGTGGCCCGGTTGCTTCCGTTTTCCAGGCTGGTCTGCTCCGTGCCGATGAAGGCATTGATGCCGTTGAAAAAGCCATTGTGTCCTATGGCTCCATCGAAATGAGTTTCCTGGAGCGCGGCCTCGTCTGGTTGTCCCTGTTCATCTCTCTCGCTCCGATGTTCGGATTTATGGGGACGGTTGTGGGGATGGTGCTCGCCTTTGATGCCATTGAGCAAGCCGGTGACATCTCGCCGAGCCTCGTCGCCGGGGGGATCAAGGTGGCCCTCTTGACCACGGTATTCGGTCTGATCGTGGCCGTTATCCTGCAGGTCTTCTACAACTACTGCGTCTCCAAAATTGACCGCCTCGTCAACGGCATGGAAGAAGCCTCGCTTGAGTTGATCGACTCTCTGCTGCTGATGCAACACGGCAAGCCGGTTGCTGGTGCTGTTGAAACCGGTGGTGGCGAATAACCCCCCTCGTCTCAGGTATTTCGTATGGTTCGAGGCCGGTTTAGGCCCCGAACGAACCTCTACGCCTTATGTCATTTGATTATATCGCGATCCTCTCGGTCGTCTGCCTGATCGGTTTCGGTTTCGTGTTGTTGCTTTTGTTTGGCCTCCGCAACCTGTTCCAGGGCAAGCATAGCCTGTTTTCCATTCTGGCTTTGCTGCTACCCGTCGCTGTGTTTGGTGTTTGCTATGCCATCGCCGGTGGCGACGCGCCCAGAGCCGCCTTGATGACGGTCGTGGCCATGGTCGGGATCGCCATTCTTGGGCTGCTTTTCTCCGGTGTCCGTGGCCTTACAGGCTAAGGCGCTTGCACGTTATTAGCCAACCCATGCGCAATCTAATCGCGCAATAACCCACAGGTTCAGTACTATGGCAATGATGAAGAAACGTGAGCGCAGGGGGGCCGAGATTCCAACGGCTTCCATGGCCGACATTGCGTTCCTGCTGCTGATCTTCTTCCTGGTGACGACGACCATTGACGTCGATACGGGTATCATTATGCAGTTGCCGCCCCCGCTGGAAGAAGACGTCAAGCCGCCGCCCATCAAGGAACGGAATATGCTCGCTGTGCTGGTGAACGCTACCGGTGATGTGCTCGTGGAAAACGAGGTGTCCTCAGTCGCCCGGATTCGGGAAGAAGTGAAAAAACACGTCCTGAACAACGGCGCTGACCCTCGGTATGCCGAAGCCCCCAACAAGGCCATCGTTTCGCTCAAAACCGACCGTAAAACACCCTATGACGTTTACATCCAGGTGCTGGATGAGATGCGCATGGGGTATCGGGAAATTTGGGACAGCGAAGCCCGCCGCCTGGGTTTCAAAGATTATGAGACCTACAAGGCCCGTATTGACAACGCGGAAGGCGCCGTTGAGGATCAGGTTAAGGCCAAGTTCAAGGAGAAAATCTCCCTCGCCGAACCGGATGCCGGTTGATTCATCTCTCTCCTCGTTTTTTACCGTACTAATGCATTATGTCGGTACACTTTAAGAAAAAACAAAACACCAAGCAGGAGATCCCCACGGCATCCTTGCCGGATATCATCTTCATGCTGCTGATCTTCTTCATGGTGACCACCGTACTGCGGGAGGTGACCGTTCAGGTCCAGACCCGTTTGCCCCGGGCTGAAGCCGTGCAGAAGATCGACCAGAAACGGCTGGTTTCGTACATCTATACCGGGCCGCTAAAGGCCGGGCAAGCCAAAGGAGACGTCGCGATTCAGATCGACGATGCCCTGGTTGAAATACCCGACATCCGGACCGTCATGTACCGTAAACTGGTCGAACAGCCGCGGCTCATCGTCTCCATGCGGATCGACGAAGAATCTGAAATGGGCGTCGTCACGGACATCCAGCAGGAATTACGCCAGGCCGGTACCTTCCGGATTAACTATTCCAGTAAGCGAAAGCTGCCTTCCTGACGTTGCCCCGGTTCATCTTTTTCAAAAAAGCCTTGCCCCTCACGACAAGGCTTTTTTTAATCTACTTTACTGATGTTACGCAGCTTGTCGTTCACCTTGTGCAATTCGGCAAGGCCGAATGGGCCAAGACTGCGTAACATGACCTACTTTATTCTTCTTTTATGAGCCACACCATTACCCTGCTTCCCGGTGACGGCATCGGTCCCGAGGTCATCGATGCCACGCTGCAAGCCCTTGATGCCACCGGCGCTTCAATCGACTGGGAGGTCCATGATGCCGGCACCACCGCCTTGGAAAAACATGGGGAAACGCTTCCCCAGATGGTCCTTGATTCCATTACCCGGAATAAAGTTGCACTCAAAGGGCCAATTACGACGCCCGTCGGTAAGGGGTTCAAAAGCGTAAACGTACAACTGCGTCAGAAACTAGACCTGTACGCCAACGTCCGGCCTTGCAAAAGCCTGCCCGGCCTCAAAACGCCGTTCGAAAACGTAGACCTGATGCTCTTTCGGGAAAACACCGAAGGCCTGTACTCAGGGATCGAAACCTATGATGAGCGCCTGGGCATTGCCGATGCCACGGCCCGTGTTACCCGCACTGGCTCGGAACGCATCATCCGGTTCTGTTTTGATTACGCCAAGACCCACGAGCGTAAGCAGGTAACCCTGGTACACAAGGCCAACATCCTGAAAATTACATCCGGGATGTTTCTGCGTATCGGTCGGGAAATCGCACGGAACTATCCCAATGTGCCCTTCAACGATCGGATCGTGGACAACATGTGTATGCAACTCGTCGTTCGCCCACAGGCCTATGACTGCATCGTGACCACCAACCTGTTCGGAGACATTCTGAGCGACTTGGCCGCCGGACTCGTTGGCGGACTGGGCGTGATTGCCGGGGCCAACTTCGGCGAAGATTGTGCGGTGTTTGAAGCTGTGCACGGCAGTGCCCCGGATATCGCCGGGCAAAACAAGGCCAACCCGACCGCCGTCATGCTCTCCGCCGAACTGATGCTTCGGCACATCGGTGAAATCAAGGCTGCCGATGCCCTGCATGCCGGTATCCTGGATACCTACACCGAGGGCACCCACCTCACCGGTGACGTGGGGGGCTCCTCATCAACCAAGCAATTTGCCAAGCGCGTAGCCGAGCACATAGCAACACACCTGTAAAGTGCGAAGTGCAGGGTGCGGAGTGCGACTCAGGTTTTGATCTTGAGTCGCGCTCCGCACACAGCACGTAGATCTATAGAATCATGATTCAGCGTATTCAATCGTTATTCCTCTTGTTGGGTGCCGTGTTGATGGGGGCTATGCCTTTTATTCCTCAACCGGAGGCGTTGCTTGCCGCATACCCCTGGTTTTCGATTTTCATCGGCGTGGGATGTGTTCTTACGGCACTGGTCGCCCTGTGGGCCATCTTTCTCTATAAAAACCGAAAGCTCCAACGCCGGACCATCGTCTGGGTGCAGTTGCTGGCCGTGGTTATGCTGGCCGTGCTCATTGTGATGCTGGTCACCACCGGCCAAATACAGGGCCTTTACAGTGCAGCCGGTTCCGATCTGATGTTGGTCGGCCTCGTGGTGCTGCCCGTCATCGCGTATCTGCTTTTTTACCTGGCCCGGCGCGCCGTGGATAAAGACATCGCCCTGGTGGCCTCGATGGATCGCATCCGGTGAGTGCCGAGGAAGCATCCAAACCCCGCAAGGTATACGGTTTGCTGGTAGCCGGTCTGCTGAGCGTATCGGCCAGTCCGATTCTGGTGCGGTTTGCCGGGGAAGCACCTGCTATTACGGTGGCATCCTGGCGTACCATATTTGCCTTGCTGATGCTACTGCCGTTCGCGTGGCCGCGCGTCAAGCCTGAACTGAAGGCTCTTACTCGGCGAGACCTCGGTCTGATCGTGGCTGCTGGCGTGATGCTGGGGGTGCATTTCATAACCTGGACGGAATCCCTGTACCACACCTCGGTAGCCAGCGCAACCGTTCTGGTGTCCACCAGTCCCATTTTTATGGCCGTGCTGGGATTATTGCTGCTCAAGGAACGGTTGCGGGTACAGACGGTTGTGGCAATCGTAGTGGCCTTTGTGGGTTGCGTGATCATTGCGATGAGTGGAGGCGGTGCAGCCGGATTTCCCCGGCCCTGGTTAGGTAACACGTTGGCTTTGGCAGCGGCACTCTCTGTGACCGGTTATCTGTTGGTGGGACGGGTGGTGCGGCAGCACGTCTCCTGGTTGGCCTATGTGTTTCCCTTGTATGCCGTCGTCATGTGTACGGTGTTGGGTGTTGCACTGGTCCAGGGGGTACAACTATTCGGGTATCCGGCGCAGGTGTACATCTGTTGTGCCCTCATCGCGTTGGGGCCGCAACTCATCGGGCATGGGTCGTTCAACTACGCGCTCAAATACTTTTCTGCCGCCTGGTTGGGGCTCCTCTCTCTGATTGAGCCCGTGCTGGCCTCCATCGCTGCGTTTTTTTTGTTCGGCGAACAGCCGGTACTGCTTGCCATTGGTGGAATGGTGTTGGTGCTGGTGGCCGTGTCCGGGGTCTTTATTGCTGCGATGCGGGCTTAGTCGGCGGTGCTTCAGAGATGAAACGCTGGGCAGGGAGGTCGTGGAAATACCGTCGGTTGCGGAGGTAGTAGTCCAGCACCACCCGGCCCCGGTAGGGGGGCAAGACGGGCGCATCGGTGTTGGTTGGGCGGGTGTCTGAATAATAGTGCCGCATGTGCCATACTTCTCGATAGGCCCGAAAGATGGCCCCGGCATCCCCCCAGTTCCCGGAGAATACCGCCCGAAACCAGGCCAGGCCGTCGAATAGCATGCGTTCGATCAGGATGCGGCGGCCAACCCACGGAGGCAGGTTCTTGTACAGCATGAGGAGGCTGTTGCGGTAGTTATAATAGGTTTTCTGTGGGCTCCCCTGAGGCAATGAGGCCCCGCCGATGTGGTATACCTCGCTGGCCGGTTCGACGCGTACCCGGTAACCGGCCCGGAGCAAGCGCCAGCACAGGTCGATTTCTTCCATGTGCAGGACAAAGCGTTGATCCAGAAGCCCTACCTCATCTAGTGCTGTGCGGCGGAGCATGAGTGCAGCTCCGGTGGCCCAGAAGATGTCGCATGGGTCATCATATTGCCCGGTATCCGGCTCCAGGGTAAAGAGCAGACGGCCCCGTGTAAAGGGGAAGCCGAGCCGGTCCATAAAGCCCCCGGCCCCGCCGGCGTATTCGAACCAGTCGCGCTGGTCGTATTGCAGGAGTTTGGGTTGCAGCGCAGCCGTTTGGGGTTCGGCCTCCATACGCTCCACCAGTGGTTGCAACCAGCCGGGGGGCACGGCCACATCATTGTTGAGGAGCAAGACGTATGGGCTGCTTGTCTGGGTGATAGCCACATTGTTGCCCTTGCAAAATCCCCAGTTTTCAGGGTGTTGAATGATATGAATGTTGGAATAGGTATTCCGTACCCATGCTACCGAGCCATCGGTCGAGGCATTGTCTGCCAGTACAACCTCAAAATTCGGGTAATCCGTTGCCATGACAGACGGTAGGCACTGCTTGAGGAGGTGCAGGCCGTTCCAGGAAATGATGATGATGGAAACTTTGGGGGGCAAAGGGGTAACGTTTCTACGTGTATTGCTCTGGTCAAATGGGGGCGCGAAAGTAGTGCATATTGCGTAATGCGTAGAGGAGATCGCCCTTACGCATTACGCAATACGAAATATGTGTCGCGCACATCACCAGGATAAAGCACGGCATGAGTTCTCCAATATAGTTGAAATTCGTATCGGCAGCGTGTATCCTATATGGTCTTCATGCCGTATGGACGGTATATAACCTGCGCTTGTTCATCTAAAGCCCCTCTTCCCATGCCTGATTCCTATCCCAAAGCCGACATCACCAAACGCATTATCGCTGCCCTGATTGATGGCGTCATTTCAGCCGTTTGTTCCTATCTCATCCCGTGGATCGGCGGGTTGATCGGGGCAGCCTATATGGTTTCCCGAGACGGACTGGAACTTTCCTTTATGCCTCAACGCTCCGTCGGGAAGTCCATCATGAAGCTGAAGCCGGTACAACTCGACGGCAAGCCGATGGATCTGCAAGCCTCCGTCATGCGGAACTGGATGTTTGGCTTGGGGCCGATCATTGGCATTCTGGCCTTTATTCCCTTCCTGGGTTGGATGTTGATTCCCCTGGTTTCGCTGCTGGCCTTGATTCTGGTGATTGTGGAAGTCGTGCTGGTCTTCCAGGACGAAAACGGCCGCCGGTTCGGCGATAAACTGGCAAACACCCAGGTTATCGAATCCGAGGCCTAACGGTATCACACCCCTGTAGGGACATGGCATGCCATGCCCCTACGGCCGGATGGATGGCCGGCCGGGTGAAATAACGGTATGATATGAGCGAAAAAAACCATTTCGTTGGCCTGTTTCAATACACCCATTGGGCCAATGGGCTGATCATTGAGGCCGTGGCCGATGCAGAGGCGGCTGGTGCTGAGGTGGAGCGGATGCTGGACTTGTTGAGCCATTTGCTCCGTGCGCAACAGGTCTGGCTGGGTCGGATACTCCAAACCGAGGATGCCCAAAAACCGTTCTGGCACAGGGACACGGTGGAGGCCTGCCGGACTCGGAATGGGGCAGCGACAGGGGCATGGCTCTCGTATCTGAACAACCAAGACGACTTCGGCCAGACGTTCACCTACCACAACTCAAAAGGCATCGCCTACACGACCGCATTGCGGGAGATCGCGACGCACCTCATCAACCATGCCACCCATCACCGTAGCCAGATTGCCCTCTTGCTGCGCGATGCCGGTTTTGCCCCGCCCCCCACGGATTATATCTACTACACGAGGCGGTAAGCCCTGGCCTCAGCGACGCTTCCGCGACAATGCATCGGACTCAATGTGTTTGCGCAGGCTGAGGGGACGCATATCCGTCCAGACTTCCTCGATGTAGGCTAGACACGCTTGCTTGCTGCCTTTTTTGCCAACACCTTTCCAACCCCGAGGGACTTCCCGGTCAGCCGGCCAGATGGAGTATTGCTCTTCGTGGTTGATGACCACTTGATATCGATCGTCGCTCATGAGGTGTACGTTTTGAAGGGTGTGCAGAACAGCGGGTAGAAAATAACCCCCTCCTTTTGCAATCGCAATCAGATTGCGACCTTAAGCGAGAAGACTTCTCCAAAGACGGGGTGTACGGTGGCTTCCTGACCTTTCATCAGGCGTTTGGCAACCGGCTCCATTGGGGTATCCGATAAGACTGGCATCGGCCAATACAAGGCCAAATGGTTGATACCCGGCTTTAGAAGGATACGCGGTAACGTCACCCGATGCCGCGTCCAGGTGCGTTGCAAGGGCAGCGTTTTTACGGTCCGGCCATTGACATGAAGGGTGTAGGGGCCGGTACTCATCTCAGAAAGCCGAGCGGTGAGGTGGAGGGTTGCATCGGACTGCGCATCGGAGATGAACCCGAACCGGGACACCGGACAGACGGCCCGGTACATGACCCGCCGGGGCAGATCGTCAAACGGCATTACCTCGGGATAAAACTGTTCGAGGGGGTGTAGATTGTAGCGGCCCGGTACCGCTAACTCCACGAGCATTTTGGGAAGCCCAAGCCGGTTGAACAACAGCGACTGGATGGTTACGCGTGCAGATGGGTGTACCTCGGCAAGGGCTACTATGAGGGCCTGGATCAGTTCGAGGTCGAGGTAGGGATAGCGCCAGCCGTGTTGAAAAGTAAGCCGGTACGGGGAGGCGAGGTTACGCTGTTGGGCGGCGGTCATCACCGCCGGGACCGGGGCCGTACGGGCATCCACGAGGTCTACCATCGTATCGGCAATGCTGGGGGAGGTGTGCAGGGCTCGGGTACACCAATGCGTGAGTAAGAGATGGATGGATCTCACCCCCAATAAGCGATGGGCTGTATGAATGGCTGCACCAAACATCGCGGTGGCTTCCGCCTCCGACGATAAAACTGGGACCTGCACCCGGTGGTGTATATCTGTCGGGTCACGATCCGACTCCGTAAACCGTAATACTGCTGTGGTCACCCCGGCCATCGCAACCTGAATCCCTTCTTGTGTGAGGTGGCAGTAATCCAGAAACAGCCGCCGGTCCGGTAATTCTGAGCCGGTATGGGCGGTGAACAGGGCGGGTAAATCGACGACGGCGAACCCATGTGCTGTCGCCGCCTTGCGCAAGATGGCCTGATCCATCGGGGTGGCCTGGGGGGTACCCAGGACGCATTGCGTGGCATAGGCGTCGGCATCGATGGCATTGCGTGCCGCTTCATGCGCCCTGGGTTCATCTCCCTGTGATGGGGGAAGGCGTGGAGGGGGCCTTCGAAGCCCAGGCGCTCCCGGATAGCCGTTTCCGGGTCAATAGGAAATTGCGATGTTTGGCCAAAGGCGGCTTGCCGCTCGGCTTTCAGCGTGGGGGATTCATAGTAGGCGATGGCATCAAGATCGCTCAGGTCCAGGCCCCCGGCGCGGAGGCAATACCGAAAGGCTTCAACGGGGAGGCGGGGGTCATGCTTGACACGGGAGAACCGTTCTTCCTGGGCCGCGGCAACCAGTCGGCCGTTTTGCAGCAAACAACAGGCGGCGTCATGGTAAAAAGCGGAGACCCCGAGGATGTTCATTTATTACGTTCTACGTTCTAGGTTCTACGTTTTTCACGTTGGAATGCCACGCATTGGTCCTTGAGGGGGAGGTGTTTGGAATCAACGTGCATTGCCAAAATACAAGAAACCTAGAACGTAGAACAATCAACGGTACCCTAATTGTTGTGATAACTCGGGTGTTGTGTCCCAGGTTCGGATGAGATAGCCGATGGAACCGAAAAAGCCGTAGCCGTTTTCGACGTTGGAGAGGGTGTTCGGTTGGGAGAGGAAATCGGGGGCGAAGGTGCCGTTGGGGGGATTCCAGTTTTCATCCAGTACAGACACGAACACGCCCATGCCCAGCATCGGGAGGTCATTTTGGTTGAGAAATTGCGGTTCGCCTTCAAGGCCTTCGGAGATGAACGAGTCCCGCAGGCGCGGCCAGATGTCTTGCTGGTCTCGGGTAAGGTGGGCGGTAAAGGCCCAGCCGCCATCGTCAGTTCGGGTGCCGGCGCGGCCATAGGAGGTAGCCAGCAGCAACTGTGTATCCCCGGAAAACTGGTACATCATTTTTACCTCCGCCGGGGAGGGGATTTCGGGGAGGTACACCGATTGCGTGAGGGAATCCCCGACCACTTTGATGGGCCCCAGCACAGGTTGAACGGACTCAGGGAGCAACGGGATGCGGGTTTCGGCTGAAGTGATTTTACCGTCGGAGCGCTCCACTTCCAGCCGGTACACCCGGTTACCCTGTGGGATAAAACGGGCCTGAAAGACGTGGGCGTAATCACCGTTTTCCAGTCGTTTGAGCGTCGGGGTCCAGGTGGTTTTGATGCCAGTGGTCAGGTCGGTGGTGGTGACGGTGGCATCGATAAATGCCTGTGCCTCCCCGGCTGAGGCGATTGCTTCCGGTGTGCGTCGCACGGGGATCACCCGGATAAAATGGTCAGTGGCTTCAGTATCGAGGTAGCCATAGACGGTATAGTAGCGGTCCTGCCCCGAAAACGGATCAATAAACGTATCCTGATCACACGAGGCCAGGCCGAGTGCGAGGAGGCAGAGCAGGGCCAAACGCATCAGAGGCATAATATCCGGTCTTTGATTTTTGTGTACAAGATTTACCCTATCGTTTTCCTCAACCATTGCACAGCAAAATCAATGAACCATTATAAGGTATCGATTGGGATATGCGAAAACCAAAGGTTAACCCACACAAACGCTGAATGCAATGCAATATCACCTGCCCACGAAATGGCCGGATCAGATCGTCACGTTGCCAGCGGAAGCGACTTGGATGGTGGGTTCACCATTGCAGATCTCCACCGCCTTGCCGATCTTCTAACCCAACGGGGTTACACCCCGGACGATGTAGCCGCCGTTTTTCACGGCAACGGGCTCCGGTTTTTTAAGGGGTCCTGCCCATCTCATCAATCAAATAGCACGATCCTATCATGCTCACACCAGAACAACGCCTCCACGACCTCGGCTATTCCATCGGCGAGCCCCCGGCGCCGGGGGCGATTTACAAACCCGTCGTGATTGTTGGGCAGATTGCCTATGTATCGGGTGCAACACCCAAAGAACAGGGGATACTGGTCAGCAAGGGGCGGGTGCCCTCGGAAATCAGTATGGACCAGGCCGAGGAGGCTGCGGCGTTGTGTGCGGCCAACAACCTGCGGATGGCCAAACACGCCCTCGGCGCACTGAGCCGGATCAAGCGCGTGGTGCGCGTCACGGGCTACGTCAACAGTGACCCCGACTTTACGGATCAGCACCTCGTCATAAACGGGGCTTCCCGGCTGCTCAAAGAAGTATTCGGCGAGGCCGGGATTGGGGCACGTTCGGCCATTGGGGTGGCGCAGTTGCCCAATGGGGCCAGCACAGAAGTTGAAATGATCCTCGAATTGCATCCCTGACGGCTTTGCCTCAACGCCCTTTCTATTGCTCCTCGTTTCTTCGTGCACGGAGGGAAGCCGGATAAATAGGCAATGGGTGGTCCAATCCGGGCGCTTTTTTTGTATAGCGTGGTGTCAGCGCCTTTCACGTTCACGCTTCACTGGAGATCAAGGGTATTCAGGGATTCACGAGCAGCGGGGTTCTTACGGGTAATCCGCCACATCAGGGCTTTGTGCTGAATCATGGCGAGGGCCGGAATAAGCAACATCAGGATGCCGGTGGCAAACAGGATGCCGAAACCCAGACTCACGGCCATCGGGATCAGAAACTGGGCTTGTAGACTGGTTTCCAAAATGATAGGCGTGACACCGAGGAAGGTGGTAATCGAGGTCAGCATAATGGGCCGGAACCGCGCTTTGGCTCCCTCAATGATGGCCTGCCGCATGGGCGTGCCCTGATCCCTTCGTTCGTTGATGAAGTCGATCATCACCAGTCCGTCGTTGACGACCACCCCGCTCAGGCCGATGATCCCAAACAGACTCAGCAATCCAACGGAGATGCCCAGCAACAAATGCCCGAGGAAGGCTCCGATGATACCAAATGGAATGGCCGCCATAATCACCAATGGCTGGGTATAGGACCGGAAGGGAATCGCGAGCAGGGTAAAGATGAGGATCAAGGCCAGGAGGAAGTTACGGCCCAAAGCCTCGAAGCTCTCCGACTGTTCCTCTTGCTCACCCCCAAAGGAATAGGTCAACTCTGGAAAATTCTGTTGCAAGGCGGGCAAGATGTTGTCTCGGAGTTGATCGGACACATCCTGGCCCGTAACGATTTGCGGATTGACATCAGCTGTGACCGTCACGATACGCCGGTTGTCCTTGCGTTTGATCGTGGCCGGAGCTGCCCCGAAGGAAACCTGGGCCACATGGCCGAGGGGCACATCGTTGCCGTTTGTCATTTGCACCCGGAAGGATTCTAGATCTGCTATGGCATCACGCTCGGATTCGGGGAGGCGGACGTAGACCCGTACGTCCTCGCGTCCGCGCTGGACCCGCAGGGCTTCCTCGCCGAAGAATGCGGCGCGTACCTCGCGGGCCAGGCCGTCCAGCGTCAGGCCCAGGCTGCGGGCCTCCGGTTTGAGGGCCAGTTGAACCTCACGGGTGCCTTCACTCTGGTCGCTCTCAATGTCGAACACGCCATCGAAGCGCCCCAACTCGTCCATAAGTTCGGCTGTGATGATTTTGAGGGTGTTCTCGTTGGGGTGGGACATCTCTACCTGCACCGGCGCGCCGAACTGCAACAGGGAAGAGGCAAAATTGAGTGACTTTGCTTCCGGCACTTCCCCCACGGCCTCGCGCCAGCGTTGCTCGAATACGGAGGACGAAAGGGGCCGGGTCTCTGCTTCCTGTAACTTGAACTGGACCGTCCCGATGTTGGACCGAAGCGTGGAACCAGCCGGTACGGGTCCACCACCACCTATGGATTGCCCGACGAGGGTGTTGATCGCTTCGACCAGCGGTGGGGCATCCTCGCCCAAATCCTGTTGCAGGGCAGTTCCCACCGTGCGACCAGCTTCTTCAATATATTCGGTGATGCGGCGTGTCTGGGTAATGGAGGTACCCTCTGGCATTTCAAGTGAGGCCGTTACGATGTCCCCTTCAATTTCCGGAAAGAAGGCAATCCGAATGTACCCGCCGATCACCAGCGAGAAAGACAGGATGATCATGGCAAGGCCCGAGGCGATAATCACGCCGGGATTGCGTGTGGAAAACCGGAGGCCCTTGTCCAACGGACCGTTGATGAACCGTTTTAGCGCCCGGTCCACGCTGCGCTGAATCCCTTCAATCCATCGCATGACCCGGCTGTGCGTTGGGTGTTCATGCGCTGGCAGGTGCGAGAGGTGAAACGGCAGGATCAACAACGATTCGATGAGGGAGAGGACCAGCACCGAAATCACCACGGCAGGAATCACGCCCAGGATCTTGCCCATCACACCGGGGACAAACAGCAACGGCAGGAAGGCCACAATCGTGGTAAACACGGCAAAAATCACTGGCCGGGTGATGCGGGTGGCCCCCAGGATGGCCGCGTCGAGCCCGGAAGCGCCCCGTTCGCGTTCGGCATAGATGTTTTCTCCAACGACGATGGCATCGTCCACCACAATCCCGACGGCCAGGATGAAGCCGAACAGAGACATCAGGTTGATTGAAACACCTAACATTTGCATAATCGCGAGGGTACCCACAAACGAGACCCCGATCCCGACGGCCGTCCAGAGGGCCAGGCGAATGTTCAAAAACAGGGTCAGGGCCAGGATCACCAGGAAAAGACCAATGGCCGCATTTTTAATGAGCAGGTCCATCCGGCTGCGGAGGACGACGGCATTGTTGTCCCATACTTCCACTTGCACGCCTTCGGGCAGCGAGGGTTTGATCTGGTTTTCCAGGTACTGCTCGGCGGCGGCAACGACTTCCAGGACGCGTTCATCCGAGGTGCGGAAGACTTCCACAAATGCCGCTGGTTGGCCGTTGTAGCGCGTCAGAATCTGGGTTTCCTCAAAGCCGTCACGCACGTTGGCAATCTGCCCCAAGCGGATTTCCGTGCCGTCCGGCTGGCTGATCACGACGATGTCTTCAAAGTCCTGTTGGGTGTAATTCTGGCCGAGGGTTCGGACGCGCACTTCCTGCCTTTGCGTACGGATGTTACCGGCGGGCAGGTCCAGGCTGCCTTGCCGAACCACGCGGGCGATGTCCTGTAACGTCAAGCCGTACGCCCGGAGAATATTGTTGGGGACGTCGATGGAGATTTCGTAATTGCGGATGCCGCTGGTTTCGACGTAGGAAATGGCGCCCAGTTGGGACAGCCCCTCTTCGGCACGGTAGGCCACTTCTTTTAGGGCCCGTTCGCTGACATCGCCATAGAACGCGATGCGGTACGTGCTTTGCCGGTTGGTCATTTCCTGCACTTCCGGGCGTTCTACCTCAACCGGAAAACTCACGATGCGGTCTATCTCCGCCTTGATGTCATCAAGGACCTTGTTGACCTCGGCATTCCGTTTGAGTTCGGCGAAGACCGTGCCGACGTTCTCGGAGGCCGTGGCCGAAACTTCCTTGATGCCTTCAACGGCCTTGAGGCGTTCCTCAATCCGCTGGACCACGGACTCTTCGATTTCTTCTGGCGTAGCCCCTCGGTACTCCACCTGGATTTGAACCTGGTCCAGGCTGAATTCAGGAAATACTTCCTGCACGATGCTGCCCAGGGCCACCACACCCGCAGCCAGGATGAAGAACATCAGCAAGTTGGCGGCTACACCATTTCGGGCCATCCAGGCGACAGCACCGCGTTGATTTCGGGTTTCCATAATGAGGCTGTGCTAAAAAGGTAAGGAAGTTTATTTAGCGTCCCGATGACCACCCCTGGCTTTTGTTCGCACGGTGTGCACGAGCAAAAGCCGGTCCCCTCCTCGTTTGAGGAGGGAAAATTTCAGGAGCAACAAACGTAGTGTTGCTCCTGAAACAGGGGAGGTCATGCTGGGCATACTTTACAAATTGGTCGTGGCGCGGCGGACGCGCATGCCTTCGGTAGCTGCGGTCAGTTCACTGGTAATGATGGCATCAATCGTGCGGATGTCGCCGAGGACGTATACTTCATCCCCAATCTTCTGAAGTACCTGAATCGGTACGATGTGGACCAGCGAGTCGTCCTTGACAGTCCAGACTTCATCGTCCGGGCGCAGGGCTTCGCGGGGGATCGAGGCAAAGCGGTCAAATTCGGCACCCCCCACTTTGACCGTCACGTATTGACCCACCAACAGCGGGGGGGCTTGTTGGGCATAGGCGCTCACCTCGCCCGGTACATCGACGGCTTTTCCGCCGGAAAACGGACGCGGGACCCGTACAACGATGTCGATGGTTCGGCTGGACGCATCGATGGCGGCCTCGGCCCGGTCGACGTAACCCGCCCACTGGTACTGTTGCCCACCATAGCCCATCACCACCTCGGCGGGGATTTGGACACTGTGCTGTCCGGCTTGTTTATCCCAGAGGCGAGGAATGAGCGCGGCTTCATCCGTGGAAAGCGGGACCACCACTTCGACTTCATCCGCGGCATAAATCTGGGCAATGGTCTGGCCGGCGGCTACAAACTGGCCTTTGTCAACCGATTCACTTCTTACATAGCCATCGAACGGGGCTACAACCCGTGTGCGGGAAAGGGCTAACCTGGCGTTGGCCATCGTGGCTTCGGCCCGGGCCAACGCAGCTTTGGCAGCCGCCTGTTGCGGCTCGCGGAGGACCAGCCGGTTGGGGCTTGCCGTGTCGGCCGGGGTGGCGCGGCGGGATTGTTCGCGGGCGCGGAACTGTTCGTATTCCGATCTGGCAATGCGGGCTTCTTCTTCTGTCTGAAGAAGGTTGACCTGCTGTTGGGCCACATCGGCCTCCGCTTGACGCAGGGCGTTCTCATAGTCTGCTGCTTCAATGCGTACCAGCACCTGCCCGCGCCGGATCTGCCCGCCACTCACGAGGGCCGGGTTTACGTAAACCACGGTACCGCCGACCTGAGGGGCCAAATTGACTTCAGCCTTGGGGCGGACCGTGCCGCTACCGGCCACCATCAGGGCACCGGAGCGGATGTCTGGCTGGACGGTTTGTACGAGCGGCGTTTGCTTTGGGGGTGGGCGACGCGTTGGTTCAGGACTTAGCGCAACCAACAGGAAGGCACCCAGAAGGCCGATGGCCAGGATGCCCAGGATAATGAGGGTTGATCTTTTCATGACTTATTCAGCAGTTCCAGGTACCGCAGCGGGTATCATGTGGAGGGAAGGCATAAGGGTTTCATCTGTCCAGCCGCCACCGAGGGCGCGATGGATGCCGAGACGGGCCAGGGCCAGATCCCGGTGGGCAGCGGACAGGTTGTTTTCAACATTCAGGAGGGTGCGGTAGGCATCGAGGTAATCGAGGTACGTCCCAACGCCGCGCTCAAACCGGCTGGCTTGCAGGTCCACGGCAGACAGGCTCTCTGCCCGTTGATCTTCCAGGAAAGCATACCGTTCGCGTTCCTTATTGAAAGCCGCCAGGGCGCTTTCTGCTTCCTGGTAGGCCGTCAGTACCGTGCGGGTGTAGGCAGCAGCTTGCTGGATGTACCGGGCTTCGGCAGCATCCACATTCGCTTTGAGGCGGCCTCCTTGAAACAGCGGAGCCGCTAGGCCACCGGCCAGGGTAGTGTACCACTGGTCGAGGTCCGTCAGGCTTTCCAGGGTGTTGCCTTGCAAGCCGAGGGTGCCCGAGAGCGAAAAGGTTGGGTATTGCTCGGCCTTGCGTGCCCCGATGCGGTACCGCGCCGATTCCAGTCGCTGGGCCGCAGCCCGTACATCCGGGCGCTGAGCCAGCAAATCGGCAGGCAGGCCGACGGGGACGGGGGCAATATTTACAGTTGGTGCAAGGGTGTCTCCCAGGAGGGGTTCAAGTTGACCGGTATAGCGACCTACGAGCACGGCCAGGCGGCCTTCGGCATCAATGCGTTGCCGCTCCAGTTGGGGCAGGCCCGCTTGTGTATTGCGAAAGTCTTGCAGGGTTGCGTAAAGTTCAAAGGAGGTGATGAGGCCCCGGTTGTAGCGGTCTTCGGTCTGGGCGACGCGCTCCGTGAGCAAGTCGACCGTTTCCGAAGCGAGGGCCACACGGCGGCGCAGGTCCACGTTTTCGAAGTAGGTGGTGATGGTCTGGCTGAGTACGGCCAGCCGGGCGGCTTCCAGATCGGCCTCACCCGCCAGGTAATCACTCAGGGCTGCACGGGTGCTGTTGCGTACCCGGCCCCAGAAATCGAGTTCGTAAGACAGGCCAAGGGATGCCGAGTATGAGGAAAACGAAATCCGACGGGGGGGGGCAGGTTGTTGCGGATTTTCGTTATCGCCGCCGCCACTCAGGGCAGAGAAGAAGCCGGAGTTGGCCGACTGATCCTGGTTGGAGCCGTCTACCGAAGCCTGTACGCTCGGAAACAGCGCCGACCGTTCAATGCGATAGGCTGCACGGACTTCATCTACACGGGCCACGGCCTCCACAAGGTCCAGGTTGGACGTCAGGGTGGAGTCAATCAGTCGGTTGAGCACCGGGTCATTGAAGCCTTCCCACCAGGCAAGAGGTTGATAGGCTTCGGTTGTATCCGCTAAAGAGAAGTATTCGGGTAGGGCGTTCACCGGAGCTGGGGTTTGCACAGCCGGGGTAAAGGAACAGCCGGTGAACCACAGCACCAGGAGCAGGACCGGTAGGGCAACACGCAGGGGCCTGTAGGAGTCATTGCGAGCATCCGAGAGGATGCGTGGCAATCCCATATTTAGGGGTAGGTGCCCGGAGTGGGATCGCCACAACCCGGCAGGACCGGGTTTCGCGATGACACGATGAGATGAGCGAGGTATAGCCATTTGTGTTGGCGGTATGAACTTTAGACGTCTTTGGCAATCGGCTTGAGGCCGTGGTACATCAGGTCGAACACATGTTGTTTGCGGGCTTCGATGAAGCGGTCCCAATCGGCACCGGCTTGTGGGTTCATGGTCGAGACCGTCGGTTTCATAATGAAGAAAAACAGGCAGCAGGAGATGGCCGAGAGCAACACCTGAAACGGGTCCATCGGGCGGATTTCGCCGCGTGTGCCGGCAGCAATCACTTGCTCCATAAACAGACGGGGGGGCGTGACTGTGCCCTGTTCCATCAGTTTGCGCAGGTGCTGGCCGAAGGTCGCGCCGCCGGTCAGGTTTTCGCTAACCATCACACGCATCAGGTCTACGTTTTTGCCGATATGATCGATATATCCGTCAATGAACCAACGTAGCCATGCCTCGAAAGGGGCCTCATCGGGGAGGCGCTCAGAAAAAGAGGCCAAAAAGCGGTGGAGGGCAAATTCAAACACGGCCTCGTAGAGTTTGTCCTTGCTGCGGAAGTAATAATGCAGCATGGCCTTGTTGATCTCCGCTGCGTCGGCAATCTCCTGCATGCGTGCCCCACCCTTACCCTTTCGGGCAAAGATCTTGATGGCCGCCTCAAAGATGCGCTCTTCCGTTTCTGTATACTGGGTAATGATCTCCATTTGGTTTAACCATTTGGTTAATCGAATTGAACACGTCTACGATGGTTGGGGTGATTGGTTTCAATGGGGGCAGATTTTATTAACGCCCCGTAGGGACATGGCATGCCATGTCCCTACAACGTTTGGAACACGTGCCAGGATTTAAAACACCTCGGTCCAGAAATTCTTCGAATTGTGGCCAAGGGGGATGCGGACGGTGACGTTCCAGACGTCTCGTTCACCAGGGCCTATGGCAACCGTGCGTTTTACATTGGCGTAGTCCACCACGACGTAAAACAGGTCCAGCCCCCAACCCCATGTCTCCACGTTGCTCGCGCCGACGTCCAGAGAGGGTTTGATGCGGCCAAAGCGTAGGCTGAAGATGTCGAGCAGGGCCAGGTCCAGCCCTTCATGGCGCGTCAATAGGTCGAAGCCGGAGACTTCTATGAACTCCGGGTTGGCTGTGGTGCCCACATTGACCAGGACCGGTCGCCACGCTGAAGAGAACAGGGTTTCGACCGGGTCATCGGGTTCACCGCGTTCATTCAGGGCAGCCAGTACCCTCGATTGGTTGGCATGCAGGCCGAGCCGGACCCAGGGCCGTTTGAACCGCCCGTCTGTTGTGGCGATTTGCAGCGAAAGTCCTGCCCGTAATGTCATGGGCAGAGACACGCGCCCGTGGAGCGCTTTCTCATTTCGGGCGGCTGGCCCATAATCAGTAACGGACCAGCCCAGGGCAGGGCGTAGCGTGAAGTCGCGAAAGACAAAGGGGTAATCAAATTGCATGCCTGCGTCCCAGGACCAGGCTGTAATTGATGGTCCATTTGAAATAACGCTTTTGATCCGGGTCAACCCCCCGCCGACGGCCAGGTAGGACGCTATTTGTTGGGAGATCGTGATTTTGTGGGATACTTCGTACTGGTCGGCTTCTCGGATTAACTGTCCGTTGGCATTTAGCACATCAAGCGTGCCCAGGTGAAACTCCTTATATTCGTAGGCGGCGCTGAACGGCGTGTAGGTCCCAGTGATCCAATGCTCCCGCATCCAGAAATCAATGCTGGATAGGACGCTTTGGTCGGAGCTGAACAGTGGAATTGACCGGTCTGAGGCATTGAAATTGGAGCCGATCTGCACCGTTTTTCCAAAACCGATGGTCGCTGGGTTGATGTGTTGGGCATCGGGATAGCCGCGCAGGGCCACGGTGGCCTCCCCGATGCCCAGGCTGCGGGCCGACTGGTTGATCTGCCGAAAGTAGAATCCGGCTCGTGCTACCTGGGCCTCGGCAGGAATAGACATCATCAGAAAAACAACCAGGAGCGCAATCGCATTTCTAGCAAACATGACACGGCCTCACCATCTGACATGGAATTAAAATCTGTCCGATACCTCTTTGAACCCTTTCACGGATACTTGATTCCATCGTGCTAAAGATTCAAGGTACAATTCATCATTTCCCATTACATTACATCCCGTACACCACACCGGATTCCTGAATATCTCCATGGCAACGTCAAATAATAGACTCCTTTCCCACATCCCCCCGCCACTGCACGTATTGCGTAAGATCATTGCGTGTAACATACACCTGATCATGTATCGAATTTTCTGTCTACTCGTACTCCTGGTTCTCCCCACCCTGGTCTCGGCCCAATCCCGCCAAACGCAAAACGTATTCCTGATTACCCTGGATGGGTTGCGGTGGGAAGAACTCTACACCGGAGCCGATGCCGCCCTCATTAGGGATGAAAACTATGTACGGGATACCACGGCCCTTATGCATGCCTTCTGGGCCGATAACCCTGAAACCCAAGTACATCTGGATCGCGGTACTCGGCCCGGATAGCCCACCGCTCGGGGAGCAGGGCACAGCTGGCACGTTCTACCAAAACCAGCTTGCAAGCACCGTGGCTTCACTCTTGGGGCTTTCCTATACCAACACCCCAACACCGGGTGCGGCTCTCCCGAAAGTACTGGGTTGGTAGGGTTAATCAGGATCGCAGATGCGGAAGCCGGGGTTCAGGTTTACGACGTGATCGCCGGGCCGGGCCGGGGTTACGGGGCAGTCAGTGAGCTTGAACGTGTTTTCGAGCCGGATCAGGCCGGCAGCCTCCATTTCGAAGATTTCGGCTTCGCTCAGGATGGGGGATGCGTACAAGTCCCGGGCATTGGTGTCTTTAATATCGCCCCCTGCGGATTGGTCGGCATCCACGCCCCAGATTTTACGGCCGGGGAAGGGTTCTGCCATCAGGTTGAGGCTATCGCTGTACACTTTCCACACCGCCCACACCTTGCCTGGTCTGGCAAAGACGTTGTTTTGTAACCGAAACGCATTATACAGCCCGAGGGAGTCCAGCGGGTTGGGCAAGCCGCCATCATTTTCCGGAACGGCGGGGAAGATATAGACCGGTATGCCGTCCTGTGTTTTACCTTGCGTATCGTCGTAGGGGCCGAGGTCCTCGTAGGTCGATACGCAGGGTTCGTCACCCATAAAGCAGACCCCCAGAATCTTGGGCTGGAACGTGCCGTCAGGATTTTCCGTGGGGTCTTCGTCGGGATCTGAGGAGGAATCACAGGCGGCGATGCCCAGCAGGAAAAAGCCGGTCAGGAGGCACAGGGCGAGCAGGAAAAGCGGTGATGGCGTTCGCATGGGGTTTACAGGCTGATGAGGTATGCACAAGGTTAACGCTGAACCACGGGCAAAGCGGAAGGGTTGTTCCGGCAAAATATGGGTTCTGGTCGGGATTGAAAGAAATGCAAAAAAACCCGGACTGAAATCGTTGAGAATCCCCTACATGAATTGCAGGAATTCACCTACAAACCGTGTAGTGTGCCTGTTGTACGATCAAAGACATTGGTATGATTAAAGGCATGTTGGCTCATTGCATTCAACATAGCGGATGGACATGATACGCATTGTACTGGCCCTGCTGTTCATCTTTCATGGTATTGCCCATCTGGTCGGCTTTGTGGTGCCGTGGCGTTTGACCTCGATTGAGGATGCGCCGTATCAAACAACGCTGTTTTCCGGGCAACTAGATGTGGGAGACATCGGGATACGCATTGTCGGCCTGTTGTGGCTACTGGGCGCGATTGCTTTTGGTGTGGTCGGGATTCTAGCGCTGCAGGAACGTCCGAACTGGCCGGTGTTTGCGCTGATTGTCTCCGCATGCTCCCTGGTTTTGTGTATTATTGCTTGGCCGGAGGCACAGGTCGGCGTCTGGGTTAATATCTTGATTGTGGTCCTGTTGGTGGCGGTTCAGCAGGCCGGGTGGCTGATGATGATCTCGTAGGCATGGCTCTGCTTCGGCTGGCAATCATAGACGCATATCGGGCAGCCCGTTCAACTTAGATCAACAGTGCCCCTTCATGGCGGAGGAGCCAGTTTTTGGTCTCCACACCGGCAGCGAAGCCGGTTAGTGCGCCGTCCACGCCGAGGACGCGATGGCACGGGGTGAGGAGCAGTACCGGATTTTGCCCGACGGCTGCACCTACGGCCTGATACCCCTTGGGGGTGCCGAGGGCTTCGGCCAAGGTACTGTACGTGGTGGTGGAGCCGTAGGGAATTTTGAGCAACTCATGCCAGGTGGCCTTTTGAAAATCAGTTCCTTGTACATCCAGCCGGATTTCAAAGCGGGTGCGTTCCCCGCGCCAATATGCATCAATCTGATCGATGGCTTCCATGTTGAGGGTTGGGTGCGGGCGGATCTGACTCGGGGTAAAGTGCCGGTGCAAGCCGGTAAAAAATTCTGCTTCGGTTTCGAGGGGTAGCGTCAAGCGGCAAACCCCCTTACGGGTTGAAGCGATGTAGGCCGTGCCGAGGGGTGTGGTGAAGGGTGTCCAAAAGGCGAGGGGTGAGTCCATGATCGTTCTACGTTAATATGTTCTACGTTCTACGTTTTGGTTAATTTGAGCGGTGGTGGTGAAACCCTCAAGTTCAAGATACACCCCGACAGTTCATCAAGACATTAAGGGATGAGAAACGTAGAACGTCGCACGTAGAACGTTCTGCATTTCATTCAAGGAGGGCGCGGTAGGGTTCGGCCTGGTCTGCACGGTTTTGCTGTTCGTAATGCCGAACCAGATATTGGAGCACATGTTGGGTGCTGCGGTGTTTCGTACCCAGGGTTCGGGTCAGGGTTTCAAAGCTGGACACCAGTAAGGGTTCTGCTTCTGAGAAGGCCCGGTTCTGTGACAGATAGGCCCCTTGCAGGCCCTGGGCTTCGGCCAGGTACCAGTTGCCCGGTCCATAGGCGGCTTTGCGGATTGAGAGGGCTTCTTCAATCAAGGGCTGAACCAGGGTGGTATTGTTGGTGGTCAGCAGGGCTTGGCTAAGTCCAATCAAGGCATGTGAAATAAATGGGTGGTCATGGGTGAGGGTGTTTCGGTAGGTGGTGAGGGCTTGCCGATGTAGGGTTTCGGCCTCGGCATACCGGTGTTGGTCGTAGCGGATGAGCCCAAGGTTGTACTGGCAATTGGCAACGTATGGATGGTCTGTGCCCAGCAGTTTGCGGTCCATATCAAGGGCTTGCTGCATGAGGGAGTCAGCTCGGGTGAGGTTGCCTTGGGCATGGCTCGTGCGGGCCAGGTTGTACAGGCTTTCGGCTACATCCAGATGGTCTCCACTAAACAACTGTCGGCGGATGTTGAGCGATTCCTGGTAGCGTTCGGCTGCCGTTTCATAGTCGCCGGTTTGACCCAGGACCAAGGCGAGGTCGTCCAGGCTTTCCCCTACATCCGGGTGGTTACGCCCGAGTAGGGCACGCCGGGTGGTCAGGGAAGTGCGCAAGAGGGCAAGGGCGGGCTGATACTCCCCTTTAAATTGGAGCAGTTGGCCGAGATCGTTCTGGCTTTCGGCGACGTCCAGGTGTTGTGTGCCCAGCAGGTTTAACCGTACGTCTAGGGCATTCCGCATGAGGGTTTCGGCAGTGGTGTAATCCCCGATGGCGCCAATGGTTCGTGCGAGGGCGTGTTGGCTTTCGGCCACATCCTGGTGTACGGTACCCAACAGGGCCCTTCGTTTTTCCAGCGCATCGCGGTAGGTGCTTTCCGCCTGTTCAAAGCGGGCCTGGTAGAACAGGGCATCGCCGAGGGCCATGAGGGCTGCGGCTTCAGCAAGGGGATCGGCGGGGTCCAGGGCGATGCTGGAGGCCAGGCTTAGCCGGGCTTGTTGTTCGGCATCCTCAAACAGGCCAAGGCTGGTATAGGCATGGCTCATGACCTGGTGCAGGGTGGTGCGAATGTCTGGCTGCTGGTCTAACTCCTGTTCCACACGCATGGCCCCAGCATCCAGAAAGGCCCGGGCGGAGGTTGCCACATCCAGGGATTCGCTTGGATCGGAGCTTTTGAACAACTCGATCAGGAACGATGAAATCTGCTGGGCCTTGTCGTGTTCGCGTTTTACTTCCCGGGCCTGCATGACCGTGACCACACTAAAGCCCACAAGCAACAGGCCCACGGCGGCTATGCCGCTCAGGCCCAGCCGGTGCCGCTGGACGAATTTCCGTGTGCGGTATCCGAGGGTGTCTTTTCGGGCGATGATGGGGAGGCCGGATTGATAATTTCGGATATCTTGGGCCAACTGCTCGACCGAAGCATACCGGCGGCGGGGTTCCTTGCGGAGGGCCATGAGGACGATGTTGTCCAGATCGCCCCGGAGGGTACGCCGCAGCCGGTCGGCATTGCTGCTTCTGGCCCGGCTGATTGAAGAAGCACGCAGCGTAAACAGGGTGCCGTCTTCCTGAGTGCGTTCAAGGGGGCGGGTAACAGCCTGACTGGGGCGTTCCGGTTCTTCATGGCCAATGATTTGCTCAATTTCGGCAAAGGATTTGTCCTTCAGATAGAAGGGGCGGTGCCCGCTCAGGAGCTGGTATAGCAGTACCCCCAGGGTATAGACATCGCTGGCTGTGGTAATTGGGCGGCCCTGAACTTGCTCCGGCGAGGCATAGTCTGGCGTCATCAGACGAAGTTCGGTCCGGGTAATCGCCAGGCTCGGCATGGACAGGTCCTGGTTGAGTACCTTCGCAATCCCGAAGTCCAGCAGAACCGGATCGCCTTTAGGCGTGACGAGGATGTTGTTCGGTTTGAGGTCTCGGTGGACAATCAGGTTTTGGTGGGCGTAGTGGACCGCCTCGCATACTTTCAGAAACAGGGCCAGCCGCTCCTTAACCGGGAGGCGATTTTGATCACAGTAGCGATCAATGGGCGTCCCTTCGATGTAGCGCATGACGAAGTAAGGCGTATCGTGGGCCATACCGCCGTCGAGGACTTGCGCGATGTTGGGATGGTCCAGCGAGGCCAGAATCTGTCGTTCCATGCGGAAGCGCCGCAGGATTTCATCCGTGTCCATGCCGCGCTTAATGAGCTTAACGGCTACCGATTGCTTGAATTGATCGTCATCACGCACCGCCAAATAGACTTGCCCCATGCCTCCTTTTCCGATGGGGCGAATCAGCCGGTACGGGCCGAGATATTCGCCAGCCATATCGGTCAAACGGTCCGCTTCTTGCCCCAGCGTATCCTTCGCCGAAAGAAGGGGTTCCTCCATATACCCCGGCGCTGTTTCATAGGTGTTGAGCAGGGCCTCAACGTGGTTCAGGAGGCTGGCATCGTCTCGGCACCGTTGTTTAAGCAAGGCTGTGCGGGCCTCCGGTGCAAGCGCAACGGCTTCGGCAAACAGTGCTTCGATTTGTTGCCAACGTTGAGGTGTCATAACGATTTACGTTCTATGTGCGACGTTCTACGTCTGGGTCGATTTAAACGGAAAGGGTCAATCCCATAAGTCCAAGACACGCCCCAATCGTTCAGTAGGACATCAAGGGGTGAGAAACGTAGAACGTAGAACCCAGAACGTAGAACCTAATATTCCGTAGGTTCGAGGCCGAGGGTTTTGTCTTTTTTGAGGGCGGGTACACCCTCGGTCATCCAGGCCGGGGCCGGGGCATCTTTGAGGTAATGGTCGAAATATTGTTGCATGCGGATGGTCCAGTCTTTTTTGTTGGGATAGGTCGTGGGCCAGTGTGGTTCGCCGGTGTAGTTAATCATCCAGGTGGGTTTATCCAGCCGCCGCAGGGCCACAAACAACTCGATGCCCTGGTACCACGGCACGGCACCATCCTGGTCGTTGTGCATAATCAACAGGGGGGTTTCGATTTTGTCGGCCCAGAAGATCGGGGAATTTTCGAGGTAGCGCAACGGTTTTTCCCAGATCGATCCGCCGATGCGGCTTTGCGTTTTTTCGTACTGGAACATCCGGCTCATGCCGCTGCCCCATCGGATGCCGCCGTAGGCACTGAACATGTTGGATACCGGGGCTCCGGCTTCAGCGGCCCGGAACAGTTGGGTCCGGGTAACGAGGTAGGCAATCTGATAGCCGCCCCAACTGTGGCCCTGCACGCCCACCCGGTCGCGGTCGACGAAGCCCTGTTCAATCAGGCTCAGGGTGCCGGGGAGGATGGCATTGAGCGCACTCTCGCCGGGGTAGCCGACTTTATACGGGATGTCCGGCACAAACACCAGATAGCCCCGGCTGGCATAGAACGTGAAGTTGATGATTGATCGATGCGGTTGGGGCGCCCAGTGGTTGTGGAGGTTGTTGCTGTTTTTCTCGTAGAAATAGACCATCATAGGGTATTGCTCGGCCGGATCAAACCCTTCCGGTTTGTAGAGCAGGCCCTGCAACATTTGGCCGTCCAGAGAGGTCCATTCCACCAACTCAACCGAACCCCACAGGTATTGGTCTTGCTGCGGGTTGGCCGTGGTGAGTTTACGGGCACCGCTCAGGTTCAGGTCCGATACCCACAGGTCGGGGAATTCGGTGTAGCTGGACCGGGTGTAAAGCAGGACATCGGCAGCTTTGGCTTTTTGGGGAGCCGAGAACTTCCGGTCCATCATGACCAGCTTTTGGGGAGCGGCATCTCCGGTGATTTCAGTCCGGTAGAAGCCCGCTACTTTCGAGGTGTACTGGAAGGCAGAGAGCAGCAAGTCCGGGGTGATGGTCGGGTCCTCGGGGTCTAGGCGGACGTATCGCAGGCGCAGGTTTTCTTCTCGCCCGTAGCCGTTGGTAACGTTTCGTGGGGGGTGTGCGCCGGTCGGGTCCAGGACCCAGATGTCATGTTTGTCATAGACGAGCCATTCGGCATCGTCATCGGTCCAACCGGCCTGGCCGTAGGGGTTCGGGGCATAAGGCCAATCGTGGTCCTCCCGGTGTACGGCATGAGGCAAGTCGGCGGTCAGGTTTCGGGGGGTAGCGTCGGCGGTTGAAGCGGCAAACCAGGCGAGGGCATCGCGGTCCCACCACGTGATGTACCGACCGGCAGGGGAAAGGTCGGGTTGGGCCTGGACTTCTTCCTGAATCAGCCGTGCACCCCCGGATTGTACATCAATCACATACACATCATAGTAGGCCGGATAATCCCAGGAGATCTGTTTTTGGTAAGGACGATTAGACCAGCCGAGGGCTATATCGGCATTGCCCTGGGCGCCCACTTTAACATCCGGTACTTCCTCCGAGGCCAGTTGTACCACTTGCCGTTGGGGCAGGTGGACCACGGCCTGGTAGCTCCGTTTTTGCTCAGTATCCACCTGTTTCTTTTGCATCGGCTGGAGCAGGGGATCATTCCAGGTCCAAATCTCAACGTTTACTTTTTCGGACGCAGCGCGTGGGTCTTTCTCCTCGGATTCTGGCAAGGGGGCACTACCGAAAAAGAGCCGTTCCCCTTGCTTCGAAAAATGTATCTTGCCATTTTCATTTACCCCCCAGTCGTCGGGCAAGCCGGGGGTTCCGGCCTGGGCCAGTAGCGTCGCGGCTGAAGACTGCGGGGTCCAGTAGTAGAGGGCATAGGCCGGTTGTTCAGCCGTAAAATCGTCCCGGTTGGTGAGGAATGCGACTTGTGTGCCGGCCTCATCAATGGCCAACTGGCTGTAGTCTCCAGGGCCGGTCAGGATGGGCGTGACGGTTCCTGTAGCCGTGGAGACCGCAAAGAGCCCGTCTGCGGTGCTGTCGGTGCTGGCGGTGGCATAGACCAGCCAGGCCCCGTTTTTGGAGAACCGGTAGGCGGTAACATGCTCAAGCGTCTGGGCGGCACCGGTTTGTAGTTGGCGCAGCACAAGGGGGGTGCCGTTGGCTTTCTTTGTGCCTTTGCCTTTGGCCGGTTTGGCCTTTGTGCTGTCGGTGAGCGGCTTTTCGAGATGATACGCCACCCACGTTCCGGCGTTTTCCGGAAGTTGGAACGATTTGACGCGAGGGACTTTCACAACGGCCCCGGTCTGCAGGTTGAGAATGCCCAGCGAGTCTTTGGGTAGGGCATCGTCCTTCTTCTCAGCCCGTTTTGCCGCGATGAGGCTGTCTTTGGGCGCTTTGATGTGAAAGACTGCAAATGGGCTGTTTGGTGCGAAGTGTGCCTTGACGCCACGTGGAACGGTATAGGTCTGATTGCCGTCGGCAGCGGTCACCCGTAACTCGGCATCTCCATCCTGGGGGCCGAGGGAGGCCAGGACCCACTCACCGTTTGGGGCGATGGCTTCTTCCTCGATCAGGTTCCAGATTTCGTAGGCGTCGTGGTCGAGAACTTGCTTGTTCTGGGCGTAGAGGGGGGCAGACAGGCCGACAGCCCATACCAGACTGAGAATCAGGTGCTTCATGGTGGTGCGGAAATAGAGGGGATTCATGGTGAGTCTGAGGCCCAAAGTACCGAAATTAAGTATACCATTGCAACCGTTTTCATGGCTCTTTCTTCTCGGCCGGGTTTCGCAAGTGGACTGACGATTACTTCCTGTCGGCGAGCTGTTTCAACTCGGCCAGTTTGATCAGGGCTTCGATGGGGGTGAGCCGGTTGGGGTCGAGGGCCTGTACGGCTTCCTGTAGCGCCAGCAGGGCCGGATCGGCATCGAAAAACGACATTTGCGGACTGGCAGCCGGGGCGGCTTGCATGGAACGCTTTCGGGCCTGGGGAAGGGCAGCCTCCGGGGTGGGCGCACCGGCTTCGTCAATGGAAAACTGCTGGGCTTCGAGGTAGTGCAGGATTTCCCGGGCGCGGGCAATCACCGGTTCGGGGAGGCCGGCCATACGGGCCACTTCTATGCCGTAGGAATGGTCGGCACCGCCGGGGATGAGTTTGCGGAGGAAGATGACCTTACCGTTGTGTTCATGCACCTGAATCCGGGCATTGCGGATGCGTCCGTAGCGCTCGGCCAGCGCATTGAGTTCATGGTAGTGGGTGGCAAACAGGGTGCGGGCGGCCACACGCGGGGTCTCGTGCAGGTGTTCGACAATGGCCCAGGCAATCGACAACCCGTCGAAGGTACTGGTGCCCCGGCCCACTTCATCCAGCAGAATCAGGGAGCTGGGGGTGGCATTGTTCAAAATGTTGGCCGCCTCGTTCATCTCGACCAGGAAGGTGCTTTCTCCGGCGGCCAGGTTATCGGAAGCTCCCACGCGGGTAAAGATTTTGTCCACCAACCCGATTTCAGCGGCGGTGGCCGGTACGAAGCTCCCGACCTGTGCCAGCAATACAATCAAGCCCACCTGCCTCAGGACCACACTTTTACCCGCCATGTTCGGACCGGTGATCACCAGGATTTGCTCGGCCTCGGGATCGACCCGGATGCTGTTGGGGGTAAACGGCTCGCCGGTAGGCAAGGACTGTTCCACCACCGGGTGGCGTCCGTCCTGAATGTCGAGTATCCCATCTTCCCGTATAGCCGGGCGTACATAGCCGAAGCGGTGGGCTACCTCAGCGAAGGCAGTGAATACGTCCAGCATGGCGAGGCGCTGTGCGTTTTGCTGCATGGCCTCGGCTTCATCGGCCACATCCGTGCGCAGGGTATTGAACAACTCGCTTTCGAGATGCAGAATTTTCTCTTCGGCGGTCAGGATTTTTTCTTCGTATTCCTTCAGTTGCGGGGTGATGTAGCGCTCGGCATTGACCAGGGTTTGTTTCCGGATGTAATCTTCCGGCACCTTGTCTTTGTGGGCATTGGTGATCTCCAGGTAATACCCAAACACCTTGTTGTAGCCGACCTTCAGCGAGGGAATGCCGGTACGCCGACTTTCCTCGGCCTGCATATCGGCCACCCATTGCTTGCCGGAGGACGACACCTTGCGTAGTTCGTCCAGTTCTTCCGAATAGCCGGTCCGGATGATACCGCCTTGCTGAAGGGTAGCCGAAGGCTCCTCGACGAGTGCCGTTTTGATGCGTTCGACCACCGTTTCACAGCGTGTAAGTTGGGCATTGAGGGCGTGCAAGGTGGGGTCTTGCACCGGCTCAAGGAGGCGCTTGAGGTCGGGGATTTGTTCGAGGGTACGCTTGAGGTGGGTGAGGTCCCGTGGGTTGGCCCGGCCCAGGCAGACCTTTGCCACCAGCCGTTCCAGATCGCCGACGTGTTGCAGGCGGGTGCGCAGGGCTTCCCGTAGCGATGCTTCATTAAAGCAGGCTTCGACGGCTCCCAGGCGCTGCTCAATGGGTTTGGCGTTGCGCAAGGGGCGGACCAGCCATTTGCGGAGGAGCCGCCCACCCATCGGGGTGAGGGTCTGGTCCAGAATCTGGATGAGGGAGCCTTCCTGCCGCCCGTCCTGCATTGAGGAAATCAGTTCCAGGTTGCGCAGCGTCTGCGGGTCAAGCGCCATGTAGTCATTGCTGCTGTACCGTGTGATGCGCCGGAGGTGCGGCACCCGGCCCTTCTGGGTTTCGCCCAGGTAGTAGAGGGCGGCCCCTGCAGCCACAAGCCCTGCTTGCAGGTCCTCCACCCCGAAGCCTTTCAGGGAGTGCGTCTTGAAATGCCGCAGCAGGGTTTCATAGGCAAAGTCGAACCCGAAGCACCAGTCCTCCATACCAGTCGTTGCGAAGTCGTAGCCGGTGAGGGCCTGAATGCGTGCTTTCTGGCGTTTGTCGTAGAGCAGTTCAGCGGGCCGAACGGTTTGCAGGAGCTCCGGCAATTGATGCGCATAGGCTTCGGTCACGCAGAACTCGCCGGTGGTCGCGTCGATAAACGAAAACCCGATGTGGTCTTGCCGCCCCCGGCCCGTGCCCCAATGAACGGCGGCCAGGTAGGTGGCGCGTTTCGGCTCCAGGAGTTGATCCCGAAGGGTAACGCCTGGGGTAACGACCTCAATCACGTCCCGCTTGACGATTTTGCGGGCATATTTGGGGTCTTCGAGTTGCTCGCAAATCGCCACCCGGTGCCCGGCGCGAACGAGTTTGGGGAGGTAGTTATCGAGGGCGTGATGTGGGAAGCCGGCCAGAGGCACTTCGCTGGCCTTGCCGTTGGCCCGCTTGGTCAGGGTAATGCCCAGCACCCCGCTGACGAGGATGGCATCGTCTTCGAACGTCTCGTAGAAATCCCCCATGCGAAAGAGCAAAACGGCATTGGGGTGCCGGTCCTTGATCTTGCGGTATTGCCGCATCAAGGGGGTTTCAGTGGTTTTCTTTTTACGCTTGGCCATGGGGTACCGGGACGTGCGGTGCTGGAGGGTCTGGACTGCAAAGATACATGCTTTACACCTATGTTATTCGTAAAAAACCTGTGGACCACCCCTGGTTTGCGTACACGCTTCGCATGTAAACGCAAACCTGTCCCCGCCGCGCTTGAGGAGGGGACAGACGGCTGTTTGCTCACGTCGTGCAAGCAGCCGTCAGGGGTGGCCCCAGGTTAAATTAGAACCATTATAAATTGAGCCTCGGGCTGAACTTCGGGGCGTGCGAGGGGTTGGAAAAGGGCACACTCCTTACGTTATTCAGGCGCATGCCTATTTCGGTCTATACCGTTTTTTTAGCGGCTCTTCTTACGGCCCTTGCAACGGGCCTGGGGGCTTTGCCCTTTCTGTTTACCAAACGGTTCACGGCACGGCATGAGGGGCTCGCCAACGCAATGGCCGCAGGTCTTATGTTGGCCGCCAGCCTCATGCTGATGTATGAAGGGGTGCAGCGCCAACCTACGTTGATGTTCTATGGGATGACCGTCGGTGCGGGCCTCATCATCGGGATGGAATACTGGCTGTCACATGCCAGAGGCATACACGTGAGCGAACTCAAAGGGGCCGATGCCCGCAAGGCCCTGCTGATTATCGGGGTGATGACGGTGCACTCCCTCACCGAAGGCGTTGGGGTCGGGGTATCCTATGCCGGGGGCGAGGCCTTGGGGGTATTTATTACATTGGCGATTGCCGTGCATAACATTCCGGAAGGGCTGGCCATCAGTCTGGTGCTGGTGCCACGAGGCGTTTCAGCGTGGAAAGCGGGGGGATGGAGCATCTTTTCCAGCTTGCCGCAGCCCCTGATGGCGGTGCCGGCCTTCCTGCTGGTGGATTTCTTTCACCCGTTTTTACCTTTTGGCCTAGGCTTTGCCGCTGGGGCCATGATCTGGATGACGGTGCATGAACTTATTCCCGACGCTTTGCAAAAAGCGCCACGGCCTGCTGTGGCAGGGGTGGCCTTTCTGGCCTTCTGCGCGATGATGGCCTTTCAATTCTTCCTAAAATAACATCGGCCGGGCGCTTTGTCTGGGGTGGGTTTTGTAATTTGAACACGTCGTCGGCCTGGGCCGCCCCCAAGTTTGAATCGGGCGTCATTCTTCATTGTTGAGATGTAATTGGCGTTGAAGGGCCGGCACAAGGCGGAATTACCGCGTCGTCGGCCTGGGCCGCCCCCAAGTTTGAATCGGGCGTCATTCTTCATTGTTGAGATGTAATTGGCGTTGAAGGGCCGGCACAAGGCGGAATTACCGCGTCGTCGGCCTGGGCCGCCCCCAAGTTTGAATCGGGCGTCATTCTTCATTGTTGAGATGTAATTGGCGTTGAAGGGCCGGCACAAGGCCGGCCCCTCCGGGGGCGCGGCTTTTTTCAATGGGGTAACCCGGCCGGGCGACCCTCGTGGTCGCCCTTCAACCCTGGGGCGATTGCCCGAATTTGAATGAACCACTGCATCAAACCGGTTATCGATCAAAGCCGACCACTGCGTTATCATCCACCTTGAATAATCTTTCACCCTCCAAAATAACTCCACATGACGGCAACGTTGCACGACCCGGAAGTCAACCTGGAACTGGCCCTGGACCACGGGCTCACCGAGGAAGAATACGGCTGGATTCTGGACACCCTGGGCCGGACCCCTACCTTCGTGGAACTCGGCGTCTACTCCGTCATGTGGAGCGAGCATTGCTCGTACAAAAACTCCATCGCGGTTCTTAAAACCCTCCCGCGAAGCGGGCCCGCTATGCTGGTTGAGGCCGGGGAAGAAAATGCGGGTCTGGTGGATGTGGGCGACGGCCTGGCCGTCGCGTTCAAAATCGAGTCACACAACCACCCCTCAGCAGTAGAGCCCTATCAGGGGGCCGCAACCGGCGTGGGGGGCATCCAGCGCGACATCTTTACGATGGGTGCCCGCCCCGTGGCTTCTCTCAACTCCCTGCGTTTCGGGTCATTGGACAACCCACGGGTGCGATACCTGCTTGATGGTGTCGTGCGGGGCATTGGGGACTATGGCAACTCGTTCGGGGTGCCCACGGTAGCCGGGGAGATCTATTTCGACCCGTCCTACGAAGGCAATCCCCTTGTGAATGCCATGAGCGTAGGGCTCGTCAAGGTGGGTGAAACAGCCTCAGCCATTGCCGAAGGGGCCGGCAATAAAGTATACATCGTCGGGTCCTCGACTGGGCGCGACGGTATCCATGGGGCCACCTTTGCCTCTGAAGAGATCTCGGAAGCCAGCGAGGCCAAACGTCCAAGCGTACAGGTTGGTGATCCGTTCACAGAGAAGTTATTGCTGGAAGCTACCCTGGAAGTCATTCGGAGTGGTGCTGTGGTCGGCATTCAGGATATGGGCGCAGCAGGCATTACCTGCTCTTCCTGTGAGATGAGTGCCAAGGGCAACAGCGGCATGGTGTTGCACCTGGAACGGGTGCCCGCCCGCGAAACCGGCATGACCCCCTATGAACTGATGCTCTCCGAAAGCCAGGAACGGATGCTCATCGTGTGCAAACCGGGCCGGGAAGACGACCTCAAAGCCATCTTCGAGAAATGGGATCTGCATGCCGCCCACATCGGCGAGGTAACCGATGGCGGCCGCGTCAAGGTTTTCTGGCACGGCGAATGCGTGGCCGACGTCCCCGCCGATCACCTCGTTCTGGGTGGTGGTGCTCCGGTCTACCACCGGGAAACCAAACGTCCAGCTTATCTGGATGAGGTTCAGGGCTTCGATCTGGATACGTTCCCTGATCTGGAAGCCGTCGATGCCGAAGCCACCCTGCTCAGCCTGTTGGGTTCGCCCAACATCGCTTCGAAACGATGGGTGTATGAACAGTACGACACGATGGTGCGCACCAACACGGTCCTCGGCCCCGGCCCCAGCGATGCTGCTGTCGTCCGTATCAAGGGAACCCCGCGTGGATTGGCCGCCAAGACCGATTGCAACGGGCGTTATGTGTATCTGAATCCGCGCCGGGGTGGGCAGATTGCTGTGGCTGAGGCGGCCCGAAACGTGGTCTGTGCCGGTGGGCAACCCGTCGCCATCACCAACTGCCTGAACTTCGGGAATCCCTACAAACCGGAAGTTTACTGGGTGTTCAAGGAAGCCGTCGGCGGAATGGGGGATGCCTGCCGCGTGTTTGAAACGCCTGTGACCGGCGGCAACGTGTCGTTTTACAACGAAAGCCCGGAAGGGGCCGTATTCCCCACACCCACCATCGGCATGCTGGGCTTGGTCGATGATGTGGAAGCCCATACCACCTCTTCCTCGTTCCGGCAGGCCGGCGATGTGATTTACTTACTCTCCCCGGCAGGCTGGATGCACCGGAATGACATGGGTGGGTCCGAATACCTGTCGTACATCCACGGCCAAACCACCGGCGATGCACCGTACATGGACTTGCAGGAGGAACAATCCGTGCAAAACGCCATGCGCACGCTGATCCTGGCCGGTGTGGTACAAAGCGCACATGATGTTTCGGACGGGGGACTCGCGGTTTGCCTCGCCGAAAGTGCCCTCTACACCGATAACCTGGGGGGCGTGGTGCACCTGGAACAGCAGGACGGCCTTCGGCTGGATGCCTTGCTGTTTGGCGAAGCCCAATCCCGCATCGTGTTCACCGTCAAAGCGGAAAATATGGTGCAACTCCCCGGTATTCTGGCAGGACATACGGGGGTACAGGTTGATGCCATCGGCGAAGTACGCTACACAGACCTCCGCGTAGCCGTAGGCGGCACGCCGGTCATTGATGTGCCCGTGGCCGAACTGACCGACCGCTACGAAAACGCCCTCCCCAGCCGTTTGCAGATGCCGACCGCCGAGGTGTAACACATGCCCGTTTTTAGGCACCTACCTATGCCTGTTGAATAAACTGTATCCAATATTGTAACAGTTTGGCAAGTTTGGACACTAACTGATACAAACCGTTGCAACAGGGGCAGAAACCAATGCTGCAGTCCAGCGGTTCTTATTCTGAAAAAGTTATATCACACTCAATTATACCGGAGTACCCTTATGTCGGACAACACAAAGTACGTCACCCTCACGGATGGCAATTTTGAAACCGAAGTATTGAACAGCGATCAGCCCGTTCTGGTCGATTTCTGGGCCACCTGGTGCGGCCCCTGCCGCATGATTGCGCCTGTGATCGAAGAACTGGCCGGTGAGTTTGAAGGCCGGGCCAAGGTGGGCAAAATGGATGTTGATCACAACCAGCGTTTTCCGTACCAGTACGGTGTACGATCCATCCCGACGCTGCTCATTTTCAAAGACGGCCAGGTCGTGGACCAGGTGGTCGGTGTGGTACCCAAAAAGGTCCTTGCCGACAAACTCAACGCCCTAACCCCGGCTGTTGCGTAAAATACGTTCTACGTGCGACGTTCTACGTTACTTAACGATGATGTTATGCTCAACGATAAACGTAGTGCTGAGCCCTGCGGAATGCACCGCAAACGTCCAGTTTAACCCAACGTAGAACCCAGAACTTAGAACGATCCATGGAAGCAACCCCTCATACCCCGATTTTAATGTACTCGACTGCGTGGTGCCCGGATTGTCACCGGGCCAAACGCTTCCTAAGTGACCACGGCTTCCTGTATGAAGAAGTCGACATTGACCATAATCCCGAGGCGGCTGAGCTGGTCATGGCCAACAATGATGGCCGCCGCAGGGTGCCCACGCTGGTTATCAACGAGCAGTATTACGGCAATCCGCCACTGCGCGAGTTGAGCCGGGTGTTGGGCGTTTGATCCTTCGGGATTTGCCATTGGTCATTGGTGATTTGAAATAGTAGTTCATGTTCAAGCCCGGTGGTAATCCTGAGACGGCATCGTGGGATTTCACCGGGCTTGCCTTATCCTATAGAATTATGAATGTCTCTCCTGACCTGTCGGCTTTCGACGGTTTTGATTTTTCGAATGCCGAACACCGTACCGTTGTCATTGTCGGGACTGGCCCGGCCGGTTTTACGGCTGCGCTTTACACGGCCCGTGCCAACCTGGAACCGTTGGTCTACCGGGGGCCAGAGCCGGGCGGGCAGTTGATGACGACCACCGATGTCGAAAATTACCCCGGTTTTCCTGACGGCATCATGGGGCCGGACATGATGGTGAAATTCGAAGAACAAGCCGTCCGCTTTGGCACCGACCTGCGCTACGGCACCGTCAACGCCGTTGACTTTTCGCAACGCCCTTTCAGGCTTCTGATTGATGGCGAAACCCCCATCACAGCCGACAGCGTCATCATCTCGACGGGTGCTTTGGCCAAATACCTGGGCCTCGAAAACGAAAAGCGACTTCTGGGGCGGGGCGTCTCGGCGTGTGCTACCTGCGATGGGGCCTTCTTCCGCAATCAAGAAGTGGCCATTGTGGGGGGGGGAGACACGGCCATGGAAGAAGCCCTCTTCCTAACGCGGTTCGCCTCCAAAGTCCATCTGATCCACCGGCGTGATAGCTTCCGGGCCTCCAAGATCATGCAAAAGCGCGTACTCGCCCATGAAAAAATCAACGTCATCTGGGATACGGTCATCGAAGATGTACTCGGCGAGAAAGAGGTGGAAGGGTTAAGGATCAAAAATGTCAAAAGCAACGAAACGGAAACCTTGCCGGTGCAAGGTTTTTTCGTAGCCATCGGCCACAAGCCCAACACGGATATCTTTCAGGGTTGGCTGGACATGAACGATCTCGGCTACATCGAAACCCAACCGGACTCAACCTATACCAACGTCGAAGGCGTTTTTGCCTGTGGCGACGCGCAGGATCATGTTTATCGTCAGGCGGTCACGGCTGCCGGTACCGGTTGCATGGCTGCCATCGACACCGAACGATGGCTTGCCGAACAAGGCGCTACGGAAGGGGTCAATACCGAGACAGAATACCATGCTTCCTAACGGACAGGAAATCCAGTTTTGCGTCAATCTCCAGATGACGGGTAGATTCGGAGGTAGTTTTTATTGCCGCCAAGGCGTATGAGCGTAGCATAGCCAAGGGCCGATTCTCGGCCCACTATGGCGAGATCATGCAACGCCGGCGGCAGCAAAACAGCCCCGAAGAACTCGTCAAGATGGGGTTGACACAACACGAGGTTCAAGATTAGTGATAAAACCGTTCCCGCTCGCCAGTCGTGTCCGGCGGATAAACGCCGGTGCCTTCGCAGCGGCTACAGGTCACCCAGTCTGTGGCTTTGCCAAGCGCAGGGTTTCGGTTATATTCTGGAGCATGATCGTGGCGCGAGGCCGATTGTTTTTCCGCTAACCTGGGGGGATAGGCTTCGGCGCCGGGGACTTTGCCTTTTCCGCCGCAAACACGGCATGGCTTAGGCCGTAGACCTGAGGTATTGGAAACAAGATCTTGTTTGCTCATAGAGATCCTCACAGGTTTGGTAAAGGAGTAAAGCACTGGACCCTTATGCTAAGCTAACCCCTTATGGGAAGGGTTCATTGGCAGGAATTACCGGAACGGAATGTAGGGAAACCCGGACAACTGGATACAGGGTTTCCCCTACACTTCGGTACGGACCACGGGCCGGTGGTAGACAGGCACCCCACGTACGCCTTGCACAATGTTATCAAAGAACGCTTATTATAAGCCCTGTTACGCCGTCTTGGCCCATTCGACCTTTTCGAAATGTACAACATCAACGACAAGCGGCGTAACATCAGTTAGAAAGTACCATCCATCCCCAATCCTCAAAGTTCAAAATGAAGACCTTTTTTCGCTACTTGTTGATTACGCTTTTGGTCTTGTTCATTGCCATCCAGTTTGTACCGGTTAATCGCACCAATCCACCCGTCACACAGGAGGTGAAATGGGACCGTCCAGAGACCCGTGCCCTGGCTGAACGCGCCTGCTTCGATTGCCACAGCAACCAGACCAAATGGCCCTGGTATGCGTACATTGCCCCCATCTCCTGGCGCGTCGCTGAGCATGTGGATCATGGCCGAGAGCACCTGAATTTCTCCCAGTGGGACCAGCCCAACGAAGACCTCGACGAAATCAAGGAAGTCCTGGATGAGGGTGAAATGCCCCTTTGGGACTATCTCATCATGCACGAGGAAGCCAAACTTACCGAAGCCGAAGCCGCCACCCTCCTCAAGGGTCTGCAAGCCACCTACACCGCAGATCCGCCCATCAAGCGGGAGCGCCGACGGTAGGGTTTGTGATTAACCAATCAAGCATCCAACCAACACAGCAATTCAGTGGCCTAGTAGTCCAATGTCTCAAGGCGCGCATTCCCGATCAGCCGGCGTTGAAGGCGCAAGTTGCTGCTGGGGCACATGCCCGCAATGCATCGGGATCAACGTGCATTGGCGCTTTAGGACCGAGGATGCACGTATTAAATTACACCGCTTGTACCCGACAATAAATGATTGCTAGACCACTAGGCATCTGTTCATCAAAAGCAACCACGAAAACCCAGATACACTCGATAGACGCCGTTGCCTGACTGCGCAAAGGTCGCACAACCCGCGCAAAATTTTACCAGTCCGACTGACACCCCTCGTTCTACTCCTGCTTATTCCAGTCCATACTTTATAGGTCATAAATCAATAAGATAATATACTTAATAAGTGTCATCATTCAATTTTTTTCACTCCATTGGATACTTGGAACGGCCTTTGAAATAGGGATTATCGACATCACGACAAAGTGATGTGCATTCCCACAAACGAATCATTATGGAGATTCGCCATGAACCGCTTCCCTACCTATACAATGGCTGTTTTGATTGTTTTGATGTGTACGCCGGTCTTCGCTCAGATCTTACCGGCATCGGATATTCAGGGCCGACTGATCCAGCGAGAACCCACTGAAAAGGGTGCTTTTGAGGTGGTCCTGCAAGTCCGCGCCCTGAACGAGGGCTTTAACCTCGGGTATACGTTCCTGCAACTCGAATTCGAAACCGACAAAGTCGCATTTTCGGAGTTCCCGAGTGCAGGAAAAGACTATCAATTCATGGCTTTCGACACCTCGTTCAACCCGCATTACGATGCCAGGGTCTACCGGGCGGATAAACGGACCATCACCATCGGCGTCAAGCTGAAGACCCTCGGCAAGGGAGATGCCGTCCCCATGTACGCCTACAAGGATGTGGTGATGCTTCGGTTTAAGCCCTTGTCCGTAAAGGCACGCTATATGGAATGGTATAAATGGTCCCAATGCCATGTGCGGGACGACATGGGCGAGGCATTACGCAAAGACTGCGATAAATTCGCGCCACGCGTCACGATCGGTCGCAAGTCCGCACCCGGCGCGGATGCCCCGCAGGTACAGGATGTGGAACGGCCCGATACCAAAACGGTCCGGCTCGGTGAAGCCTACCCGAATCCGTTCAATCCGCAGACCCGGTTCTCGCTGCAGCTTGAGAACGACCAGCCTGTGCACCTTGCCGTCTATGACATGAACGGCCGCCTGGTTCAGACCCTGCATGACGGCGTCCTCTCCGGCCGGTCCACGCATCATTTTACCATCGACGGCAGCCGGTTAACGACAGGGACCTACCTGTATCGGGTGATGGGCCGCACCTTCATCGAATCGCGTCGGGTTACACTCCTGAAATAGGCCATCAGGTCAAAGAAAAGGCGTGCACCCTTGAAACGTCGCATGCACGCCCACGGCCGGTTTGAGCGTTATGCGTTCGACCGGCTGTTTCGCCGTTCAGTATTGCACATTTCTTTCCTGATCTCACTATGTACGTCCGCATATTTCACTTGCTTTATGCCTTGATACTGATTACCGGCACGGCCTCATGGGATACGGCCTGGGCCCTTCAACAGCTCTACATTTCCAAACAGGCGAATTATGAAACCCAGGACCGCACCTTCTCCCGCACCGACACGTTGTATGTAAAAGCCGTTGCGCCTAACATTGATGATGAGCGCATATCGCACAGCACTTACACGCTGGAACCGGTAACCGGCAACGCCGCATCTTTCACCGGATCCTTCACCAACCATCACGACCATTCGTATTCGATGTCGTTGCCGCTGCATCCGGCAGATTCAACCATATCTGAATGGCGGCTCCGCGTTCGTATCGAGGACGAAGGCCCCGGCAAACTTGATGCCCGTTTCAACCTGACCCTTTTTGATGAAGACCAGGATCACAACGACGATGACGGACGTGACGAAGAGGAAGACAAGAACCGGGAGGACGACGAAGAGAAGAAGGAAGAAAAAAGCGATGGCGAGGGGGATCAGGAGGACGAGGACCGAGAGGAAGAGCAGGAAACCACCGTCTCTGCTGAAAATCGAACGCCCGGCCTCCGTATTCGCGAGAGACATACCCAACTGCTTCAGCGCACACCCGGCCTCTCCGTTCCGGGGGACAGACCGGTCTCATCGGCTTCTTCGATGCTGCTCCACCCGAATTATCCCAATCCCTTTACCTCCTCCACAACCCTGCATTTTGAAGTCCTGGGCAGCCAACCCCTTCCTGTGCAATTACACATCTTCGATGCCCTGGGCCGAAGGGTACAGACGGTTCTTTCGGGTACGTATTCGCCCGGTGTGTACCGGATTGCATGGTCGGGCAGAATGCCGTCGGGGGGACAATTACCACGTGGGATGTACGTCTACCGGCTGGTGTCCGATACACAGTCCCTGACCCGGAGCTTGTCACTCAACCGGTAACTTCGTTAAAACCCATAGATCATCTGGTACGTGAACTGATGTGCCGTAAAGCGTTTGCCGGGGTCATTGGAATCGCGGAGTTCATACTGATACTGAAATGCCATCGACAAATCTGCAAATAGCGGACGTTCCCAGGAAGCGGACAGGGCCCACTGGTAGTACCGCCGCAACTCATCCTCATCTTCGACCTCCACGAACCGGTAGTCGTAGTATTTGCGCTGGTATTTGGCTTTTAATTCCAGCAGGTTCCTCGTCTTAAACAGGGGAATTTCGTACTTCATCGCGTAGGTGTGCCGGCTGTAATCTCCTCTCGGTTCCTGTTCCCGGTTGAACTCATAACGAACGGAGAGTTCCAGTTCCCCGTCATCGTCTGTTTTGCGTTCGTAGACCAATCCGAAGTAGGGCTTAAAGGCAGACTCCCCCGGATCGTCCGGGATGCGCTTGATCCGCAAGTAGGTAAAAAGATGGAAGCGATGGTCTCTCGTGAACCGATATTCGATATCGTGTTCGAGGCTGTACTGGTTCGATATGTCCCGGTCTTCCGATGTCCCGCCAAATGACAATTCTACGTCGGTCTGTGTGCGCCACTTACGAGACCCCCGTGGGGTGATACGGGCTCGAAACTTGTTACTGACGCGGTCCCATTTGTCCGTTTGTGTATAGGCATGCCGGGCCACCTGATATTCCAAGGTCAGGAGGGGTTTTTCCTTTTGATTCTGAAACCGGACATCCATCCCGGGGACCAGACCGTATGCGGCTATATGGTCTTCATCATGATCGATGTTGGTATCGTAAACCTGCATCATGGTCCCCCGTATCCGAAAATCTGAAGTCTGGGAAGCATCCTTGGTCTCGGAGGTAGCCGGGTCTCCCGTGGCAGCGGCCTGTTGCCCCTGGGCGGGTTGGCCCGTCACCAGACCTGCCGGAACAATTGTCCATAAAGCAAGAAATATCTTCCACATGCCGTACACCTCCTACAAGACGATCGCGCGCTGATAGGTACTGAGCCGTTCCTCGCAGCACCGAAGCAAGGTCTCGGTGGCCGCACCCCGCCCCGGTATAGCCGTGCTGATGTAAATGTGACGAGCCAGCGTAAGCGTGGTATAGACCTCTACCGCCTGCCTTGTGGCATCCGGTTGCCCGGAAAGAAACGCCTCCCTGAATGCATGGATCAAAGGTTCGTACGCCAGGGCCGAATTGTGCTCCCGGATCCCCAGTTCGATCAGATGACCGATAAAATTTCCGGCATCCAGTGCAGGATCTCCGAGGGAATACAGATCGAAATCCAGCAAGTAGACCTGCGAACCGTTCCAGAGTACATTGTCATGATAAAAATCACGATGGATCGGGAGGACCGGACGATTGATCAGGCACGAGGAGGCCCGTCTGCTCCACTCCAGGACCCGGGCGAACCGCAAGGTGGCGGCCGGTTTGATGTACCGCACCCGATCGAGCCGATCGGTAAGTATGCCGAGTTCCTGTTCAATGGTGTGCATGCGCCCGGGCCTCGGCCCTTCATGGTGCAGCCGTCTAAGGGACTGCGCGACATGAGTCATCACAGCCGGTGTTTCGGGCGTTTGGAGTAACGCACCAACGGTTTTGCCCTGCACTTCCCTTTGCAGCCACATGTGCCAATCCGCTATAGCCCCCATTGGTTCAGGTACACGCCCCGGGCTCGCCTCCGGCCCCCAACCCGTCTGCCAGAGTTGTTTCATCAAGGCGTAGGTCCGATGATCGAGCCCTTTGGCACGCACCTTGCCCAAAACGACTGCGGGCGGCTTCCCGTCGGAAAATTGCCAGGTATACGCCAGCATGCATCGTCTACCCGGTTTATGCCGCTTTAACCGGATGTGCTGAAGGCTTGCGCCGCCACCCATCCTGTCGGCCATCTCCCTGGTCACGACGGCAGGATCCAGGGCCGGTTTGACGTTGGCAAACGCCTGATCTTCCAGAAGGGCTTGCACCTGACCGGCGTGAAGCACCGGGTGGACCCCACCCTGCTCGTTATCGAGCAACCGTTCCGTCCGTTGTAGCAAAGCCCGGACCTGTTCCGGCCAGTTTTCTTCCAGAAACCGGAAGGGATGCGGCACCAGCTTCAACAAGCCGGCAGCCGTATACAGATCAGCTTGCCGGGAAGATACCGGGTGTTTGGCAGATCGATTGTAGCCGCTGAGGAGGCCGTTGCGCAGGGCCTCAGCTAACGTTGCATCGATGTAGCCGCGGAGCAGATCCCGTTCCAGATGGGCGATAAAATTACCCACATCGACCGCCGCATGGCCCACGCCACTTCCATCAAAGTCAATGAACCCGATATGGTCCTTCTGTATGATGACCTGTTTGGCGTAAAAGTCGCCGTGCAGCAGCACTTGTGCCTCTCCGGCAGCATCGAGTGCATGCACCAGGGCTTTCGCCAGGCGCTGGGCCAGGGGCCAAAGTTCCGGCAAGATCCATTTCAGGCTTTCGGCAGCCGCTTCCAGTCCGCATACCGGATTCAGTACTTGTACCGGGGATGGTATGGGTGTTTGGTGCAAACAGGCCAGGGCTTCTCCTACCCGTTCTGCTTCCTCCCCCGTTCCATATCCCCTTCTCAGGGCAGCACCCAATAGCCGTCCGGGCAACCACTCAAATCCCAGGATACGATGCCGGTTGGACCGGCACACCCGCCGGGCAACGCGCAAGGGACCACGGGATGAGAACAAGCGGGCATTGGCATAGGCCGTTTGATAGCCACGTCCCGTATAAAACTTGAGCGCCGCAAGAGGGATGCCCTCCACCTCCAGCCGGGTCACCAGACGGCGCTCGGGTTTGTAGCGTACCACGTTGAGCTTGCCTTCACGCCGCCTATCCTCCTCCCACAGCCGATGCATCAGGGCTGACTTTTGCCGGGCATCGGATAGTCGTTTGATGGCCGGCAGCTTGAGGTCGTTTGGAAATAGGGAGACGAACACCCCTTCTTTCGGCTCCACTCCAGAAAGTGGGGTGTCCGTCTCCTGCTCCCCGTGGCGTACTTTGTTGAGTTTGGCTTGTTGATCCGGTTGCAGCGCTTTTGCATAGCCCAATTGCACCATCCCGTCCGCCAGGGCTTCAAACCCGACAAGGCAATTCATGCCCGGCTTGTATCGGACGTAAACCGGCCGCACGGCGGACCATTCAACCTGAGGCAGTTGCCTTCTGAGCATGACCCGCAGACGATCCGGATCAAACAACAATTTCATCCCCGGAAGCGCCGGTTCTTTTTCAAGGATGGTGTGCAGGGCTTTTTCCATCATCCCCTCCACCGTTGTGCTGGATGGTCAGAAGGCGTAGGCATGACGATTTACGGAAAAGGAAACAGACTCCATGCGGAACAGCCGTGCATATCGGCCTCCCTCCCGGAGCAAGATGGAATGTGTACCCATCTCCACCAACCGGCCTTGATCCAGTACCAGAATGACATCGGCCCGGGCCGCGTGCCTGAGGTTGTGGGTGATAAGGAAGGTCGTTTTGCCCTCGGAGAGCCGCTCCAGCGCCTCAATGACAGCGCTTACGTTCTCCTCATCCAGGCCGGTTGTCGGCTCGTCCAGGATGAGGATGGGGGCATCCCGAACTGCGGCACGGGCAATGGCGATACGCTGCCGTTGCCCTGCCGACAACGTCTCGCCCCGTTCTCCTACTACCGTGTCATACCCCTCCGGCAATTGCTCGATAAACGAATGGGCATTGGCCAGCCGGGCAGCACGCAGGATGGCTTCTTCCGAAACATCCGGCGCCCCGTAGGCAATGTTTTCCCGAATGGTAGTGGCAAACAGCAACGGGCTTTGCAACACAAAACTGAGTTGTCCGCGCAGGGAAGCCAGGGTTACCTCGGGGATGGGTATGCCGTCTATGAGAATTCGGCCCTCCGTCGGTTCATAGAGCCGGGCCAGGAGGTTGACCAGGGTCGATTTTCCGCTTCCTGAGGCCCCCACCAGGGCTACCCGTTTTCCCGCCCTCACCGTAAAAGAGACGTTGCGTATTACCTCATGCCCCGGGGTATAGGCGAAATGTACCCGGTCGAACTTCACGCGCCCCCTGAACGCCGGAGCGGGGACGGCATCGGGATGGTTCCGGATGTCCGGGGTATGCGCAAAGAGGTCGATGACCCGTTCTCCGGCGGCGGTTGCTTTCGCCAGCCGACCCGTGTACTTGGCAAAGTCCTGCATGGGCTTGAACGCAGACTTCAAGTAGGCCAGAAACACCAGCAATTCTCCCGCCGTCAGCGCCCCCGTCATGACCAGATGGGTGCCGTACCAGAGCACCGCGGCCGTGGAGAGCGCGATCATGACTTGCACCGTTCCCTGTAGCCGGGCCATCAGCCGCCGGGCCTGGACGCCTTCCTTCAGGCTTTTCTTGTTCTGTCCGGCAAAGGCATCCGAGAACGTCGATTCCAGGGACAGGGCCTGAATAAACCGGATGGCCCCGATGGATTCGGCGGCCGTTGCAGCCATCGCCCCTTCCCGCTTCCTTTGCTTACGGGTCACGTTCCGGATTTTTTTGCTGAGGCGAACGGTGGGCAGGGCATACAGGGGCAAGGTGATCAACACCAGCAGGGTCAGTTTCCAGTGGATCCAGAGCATCAAGCCCATCATCAGGAGCAGGACCAGTATGCTGGCCACCAGCGGCATAAACGCCGTGACCAGCACCTCCTTGAGCATCCCGATGTCGCTGATGACCCGCACCACCAGATCCCCGGTACGCGCACGGGTATGAAACCCCAGCGACAGGTGTTGCACATGACGAAAAAGTGCCCCCCGGATGTCTGTCAGTACGTGATTGCCGACGAGGGCAAACCCCACTTTATGCCCGTAGGTCGACAATGCCCGCAAACTAATGATCAGCACCAGACACACCGCAGCGAGCAGCAACAACATCCGGGGGGATTCCACTACATCGGCACCCGCAGGCACGATGATCGAATCGAAGACATATTTCAGGGGCCAAGGCTCCAGCGATTTGAACACTACCCCGGCCAACAGGGAAGCCATAGACCCGCCAACGAGCAACCGGTGCCGCCGGGTATACGGCCAAAAAAAACGTAACATCCGCCCTAGTCCGGGCAGGGTTTCGCGGAGGTTTTTTGGACGGCCCATCAGACGCGTACCCCCTCCGTCTTTAGGATCTGGGCCCCCTCATGCGCAATCTCCAGTAGGGTGCATACCACCTGATCCCAGGTATGATGGGCAATGACATAACGACGTGCGGCGCGCCCGATGCGGATGCTTTGTTGCTCATCCTTCCACATCTCGTAAAGCGCCTGCGCGAGCCGGACCTCATCCCCCGGGGGTACCAGCAGGCCCGTAAATCCATCCTCGATAACCTCCGCCACCTGACCAATCCGACTGGCAACGACGGGTACACCGGCGGCCATATATTCAAAAACCTTCAGCGGGGAGAAATAGCAGTTGTCCATCCGGGGATAGGGGACGACGCCCACATCCATCCGGGCCAGCCAAGCCGGGACGTCCTCAGGAGGCACCTTGCCTGTGAAATGGACCCTGTTTTCCAAACCCAGCCGGTCGACGTGCCGCGCCAGCCGTTCCCGTTCCGGCCCGTCACCTACGATGAGCAATTCTGCGCCGGGGCACCGCTTTTGAAACGCCCCAAATGCATCAATCAACACGGCCAGGCCATGCCAGGGTTTGAGGGTGCCGACAAACCCGGCTGTGAATCTGTGGTCACGTCCCGTAAAGGGCATCAAATCGGGACAGAACCGTTCCGGGTTTACGCCGTTGGGTATGACGTGAAGGTGTGCCCGGGGCACCCCGTATCCGACAACATATTCGGCGACCGCTTCCGAAACGGCAATCACATCCTGCGCCTCATGAAACACCCTATGGGCTACGGCCTCGGCTCCTTCACGGTCCACCAGTTCGCGATGGCGTGCCTGTTCCTGGATCAGTGGGGCATTTACTTCCAACAGGCCGGGGATACCCTTTGCCCGGGCATAGGCCATGCCGCCCCAACCCCAGAGGGCATACCGCTCGTAAACGAGGTCAAACGGGCCATTTTGATGCAGCATCTCAAGTAACACATCATTGGCAGCCAGTACTTCTTGCTCCCGCGCTTGCCCACCGGTGGCGATCAGTTTGGGAAGCTGAAGGACCTCAACACCCCTCAGATCCGGAGACGGTTCACCCCCCAATCGTTGGGCAAACATCGTCACGGCCACGCCGACGTCCAGCATGGACCGGATAACCTCCTGGACATGAATCGAACAGCCTTTCGATCCAAATACCGGTACACCCGGATCGGTGCATATGTAGGCGACGCGCATCATGCCCCTACCCCCATCATGGGTTTGCGCATCCTACCGGCGGCAGGGTCCTCCCAATGTATGCCTGTGAACCCGGCCCGCAACTTCGCTGCGTTGATATCAATATCAAACGCGGACTCGATCAACTGCCGCGCACGAAGGGCGAGACGGACCCGCCTTTGCGGATTAAAGCACAAATCCTCCAGAGCATCGGCGAGGGCGACCGGGTTGTGTTGAGGCACCTGTAGTCCGGTTTCCTGATCCCGAATCACTTCCGGAATCCCGGTCACATCGGTCGATATGCAGGGGGTGCCTAGGGCCATCGCTTCAAGCAGCACCGTCGGGAGTCCGTCCCGATTCCCGTCTGCCCCGATCACACAGGGCGCAGCCATGACAGCGGCCTGACCAAGGGCTTGCTTGACCGCATGCTGCGGACACGGGCCGGTGAGGGTCACTTCATTTCCCAGACCATGGGCCTGAATCCGGGCTTGTAATTCGGCTTCAAGATCTCCCCCTCCGATGATGTCACAGGCCAGGAGGCGACCCCGGTTTTTGAGCACGGCACACGCCTCAATTAATTCGCCAAATCCTTTTTTCTCAACCAGACGCCCGACGGCCACAATGCGGGGCAGACGTTCCTCGGGACTGTGGTATGGAAAAGCACGCAGGTCCAGTCCGTTATAGAGTTTTCGCACCCGCTGTGCTGAAGCGCCATAATTGGTCTGCAGGAAATCGAGGTTATATGCGCTCACTGTCACCACGGAATCCGCCGCTTCCAGTTTGGTGCGCAGATCCTGTGGGTCCACGCTCTCGTGAAATATGTCTTTGGCATGCGCGGTAAAGCTGAAGGGAACCTCGGTAAAGCGCGCTGCCCACATCGCTACGGTGGTGGCCGATGTTGCAAAGTGTGCGTGGAGATGTGTCATCCCGCTGGTTTTCACCCATTTTGCCAGATGAAGCGCCTGAAAAAGCGTGCGGGGATCAATCTGATCCAGCCCCGTCAAAGCGGGCCCGAAATGGGGCAGGGCACGTTCTGCCCATTGTATCATCGACCAAAACTCAGAAAGCTTCTGAGGCATGGGGAGGTAGTGCACCGATGCCCGTACCTGAGCAATGACATCCTGAAAATGGGTATCCACCGGCGGCCGAAGGGCAAATATCTCCACTGGAAATCCGGCACGCTCATGGGCCAGGATTTCGTTGACGATAAACGTCTCAGAATACCGGGGATAACGCTTGACGACGTACCCCACGCGGGCAGCAGCTTCAACTTGCATAGACGGACGGGTTTGAGATTGAGTGGGATACGGGCATCAAGCGTTGAACCATGGACAGGATGCGGTCCAGACCCGAAAATCGAATCATGGCCTTGGCCTCTTCTTTGGGCGGGGTCGGATGGGCCAACCACCGGGTAACAGCCGCGGGTGTGGCGGCATCGGGATGCAATACATCGACGAGCCCGAGTTCGGCGAGGCGTTCGGCCCGGATCCATTGTTCTTTGCGGGGCTGCACCCTCGGGATGACCAGCGCCGGCTTTTTCAAGGCCAGTACTTCCCCAATGGTATTGTACCCCCCCATGCAAACGACCCCTTCCGCATACTGGTACAACAGGGTCGGTTCGGCGAGGCGTTGCATAAGGTGTAGCCAGGGGCAGGTGCTACACAAATTCTGCAACCGTTCCACCTCTTCGGGGTTCATAAACGGCCCGGTCAGGATTATGCCTTCTTTCCCGGCGGGGAACGTAGCGCGTAAGAAATGTTCGGCTACCCGGTATCCGTCCTGGCCTCCCCCAACCGTACACACGAAATACGGCGCATGGGGTACCAGATCCTCTGTAAATCCTTTCACGGGCTCGGGTACAAACGACAGCCGTTTTCCCTGATCCAGGTATCCGGTATACCGAATCCTGTCCCGTACCCGATCCGGCAGACCGTATGCCCCGGCCACATCATAGACGCGCCGATCCCCGTAGATCCAGATGTCATCGTAATACCGATCCACATTCTGGAAAAATCCGGAATCGGCCCATTCCTGCTTTATGGTATCCGGATCGTCCAGTATGTCCCGTAGACCAAGCACACAACGGGTCGAGGTCCGGCTACGCAGGTAATCCAGCGATTCCCTTAGCTCACCCTTTACCCCGTCTGCGACCTTGTCGACAATCAAAACATCCGGCCTGAACGTCTCTAGCGCGCCAAGGATAATCCGTGACCGCATGGCAATTAACTCTTTAAGTCCGAAGCTGAAAAACCGGGGCCTGTAATGTCCGTTGCCCGATTTATACAGGGCGGGAAGACTGATGGTATCGATACCGGAGGAGGAGACCAGACCCTGGGCTTCCATGGCCCCGGTAATCAACAATACATCCGCGCCGCCCGGCATGCGGGTCAGAGCCTCTGCGATGAGCAGGTTACGCCGCATATGCCCCAACCCACAGGTATCATGGGAATACAGCGCAACTTTACGCCTTTGAGGGGTATTTCCCAGCGGAGTTACAGGAATCAAATCGTGTCGATTGTGCATGAGGATGCCATTCAAGAACCGGCTCGGTGACCGGCAATCCTCCGCTAGTGGGATCACGGAATTATCAGGGAAAAACAAGGGGCGACCTTCGTTCAGCAGAACGATAATTATGTTTGTGGCAGTTGAGCCATCACACCACGGTCGAATGCCTGCATTACGTCCGGCAAGCACCGTATTGCGATGTTGTACCTCCCCCAAGACAAGGGCCGTGCCACATTTTCTCCAACCTTGTATTCTCTTTCCAATATATCATATTCAAAACCTTATTCATAAATGACTTGTACGAATTCATTCTATTGTGGACATTATCCGTGACTCCGTTTATCTACATGCGGGGTTTGGTGAAGCCGGATGCGCTTGTGCAGGGGATGCACAGGGCTGCGCAAATGATGCACAGCGAGGTTTTGACCGTTAGAACCGGTATTGGATCGTCAGATGCGGACCCCGGTCTTGCCAGGTCGGCAAGAGCGAGAGGCGTGCGTCTTGCGGAGGCGCGGGTTCAGACCGGAGCACGTCCAGATAGCTGAACACCCAGACCCCTGCTGCGCCAAGCAAGAGGGCGTTGCGGGCTTTGTGCCGGTTGTTAAAGGTCTGGTATCGATCGGCGATGCGATCCGGGTTGGTCTCTGCCTGATAGGCTTCTTCGGCACGGGATCGGGCCTGGTGCGCCAGACCGGCTCCCCCCAGCGTGCCCGCCCACAGGCCGATCAGGATGCTCCCCATTCGTTTGTCTCCCTGGTACCATTGCCCCCATCCCGGAATCAGAAAGGTACGCATCAGGGCCTGTGGACGAGGATCGGCCACCACCATATACCGAACCTCCCCTGGATTTGGCTCAGAACCGGGTTGCGCGGATACAAAATCGGCGCGGACTTCCTCAAAAAAAGACAGGATCTTGGGTGATACCAGAACCGAATCAAGCCCCAGGTCCGGATTGAGGGTGAGTGCGGCTTCAAACTGCCGTCGGGCGGCTTGTTCTTCGTTTTGTGAGTACTCGATCAGCCCCCACAAGGTATGCACTTCAATGAGTTGATCGATGCTTAGCGAAGGTTGTTGTTGAACCAGGTCCTCAGCCAACCGGGCGGCGACTTCAAACTGGAAGTTCTCGTAGGATGCACGGAGTTCCGCCAACGGGTCTCCGTTCCTCTCCTGTGCCTGGGCAGGGTATACCCCCACCAGGATCGAAACAAACAGCAGCAGAACGAAGCGCGTGTACATCCTGTGGCTAACGAATAAGAACCATTTTCCGGGTGGCTTGATACCGACCGGCTTGTAGCCGGTAAAGATACATGCCGCTGGGCAATCTTTGGCCGTATCGATCCACAGCGTGCCATATCACCTCATGCCTTCCTGCCCGGGCCGAGCCATCGTGCAAGGTCACAATTTCCTGGCCTTGCAGAGAATAGATCTTTAAGGTAACCTGTTGCACCGGTGCCTCAACCTGGAAGGTAATCCGGGTATGCTGCGTAAATGGATTGGGGTAATTTGGCTCAAGCGCAAAACCGGTCGGCACATCATCCGATTCAAGCGGCACATTGAGTAACGTCGTAAACGATTGGGGGGTGGACCAGGGACCCGGACCGGCCGCGTTCACTCCACGGATACGCCAGTAATACACTGTCAGGAAGTCCAGCACCGGCACGGCAACCCGGATGGAAAACACGCTGTCCGCAGCAAGCATCAGATTTTGGAATTCCGAGTCGGTGCCCAGTTCAACCTGATAGTAAACCGCCCCGGCCACTCCGTCCCAGGACAAGACGCTGTCGATGGGCACACCGACGGCCGCGTCAGCCGGATACACCGGCACGGGTACACCGGGGGGATCGGCAGGTTCACTGCCTACCGTGAATGAATACACGGCACTCCACGTCCCGGCTCCTGCACTATTCTCCCCTTGCACCCGCCAAAAATAGGAGGCTTCGTATTCCAGGTTCACCACCACATAGGACGTGTCCGAAAGACCCCCTGCGGTCAGGATGGGGTCTCCGAATGTTGCTCCTTCGCTGACTTGCAGCGTATAGACATCGGCATTGGGAACTTCACCCCACACCAGCACGGGTTGAATGGATACATCGGTCGCCTGATCCGCAGGCAGAAGTAATTCCGGAGCGGCTGGAGGACTGAGCGGTTCTTGACGGGTTGTGAAGTCGAAGACGCTACTCCACCCGCTTTCCCCGGCCTGGTTCACCGCCCGGACGCGCCAGAAATACTGGGTCTCGTATGCCAGCGCTGAGGGTGAAAAACTGGTCTGGGTGATCCCCGGCTGTGACACTACTGTCGAACTGAAGTTCGAGACCGTGCTCACCTGCAGGGTGTAGCTTGCCGCATTGGCCGCACTACTCCATTGCAGCGTTGGGTTGATGGAGACATCTCTTGCTCCGTCTCCCGGAGTGTTTAGCGACGGCGTTGCAGGCGGCTGAAGCGGCTCCGCCTCGGTTGTGAAGTCGAAGACGCTACTCCACCCGCTTTCCCCGGCCTGGTTCACCGCCCGGACGCGCCAGAAATACTGGGTCTCGTATGCCAGCGCTGAGGGTGAAAAACTGGTCTGGGTGATCCCCGGCTGCGACACTACTGTCGAACTGAAGTTCGAGACCGTGCTCACCTGCAGGGTGTAGCTTGCCGCATTGGCCGCACTACTCCATTGCAGCGTTGGGTTGATGGAGACATCTCTTGCTCCGTCTCCCGGAGTGTTTAGCGACGGCGTTGCAGGCGGCTGAAGCGGCTCCGCCTCGGTTGTGAAGTCGAAGACGCTACTCCACCCGCTTTCCCCGGCCTGGTTCACCGCCCGGACGCGCCAGAAGTATTGGGTCTCGTATGCCAGCGCTGAGGGTGAAAAACTGGTCTGGGTGATCCCCGGCTGCGACACTACTGTCGAACTGAAGTTCGAGACCGTGCTCACCTGCAGGGTGTAGCTGTCGGTATTCGAGACGCTGCTCCAACTCAGGGAAGGATTGATGGAAATATTGGTACTCCCATCCCCTGGTGTATTCAGTACGGGTGTTGCGGGGGGTACCCCCTGGACGGTGATCGTGAAAGACTGTTGGTCCTCATCGTCGTCGTCGTCCACCCGGAGGGTTACCTGATGCGTTCCGATGTCGTCATTGCTGGGCGTTCCTTGCAGGGTAGCGGTGCCGTTGCCGTTATCGGTCAGGGTCAGCCAGGACGGGATCGTGATGGCCGTGATGTCCAGGTCGTCTTCATCGACATCATCCGATTGAATGGTGTACGAATACAACTCTCCCACGGTGGCAGTGGTGGGCGGATTGGACGTAAACCCCGGCGGATCGTTCACCGGTGTTACGGTAACCGTAACGGTGCCCTGGGCACTGCCTACGCTGTTGGTGACGGTATAGGTAAACTGCTCGGTGCCGTTGAAATCGTCATCCGGCATGTAGGTCAGGGTATTTCCGGACTGGGTGACGGTACCTTCATCGGGTTGTGTAAAACTGCTGATTGAGAGCGATCCGCCGCCGCCGTCGTTGTCATTGTTGAGCACGTTGATGCTGACAGATACATCTTCGTTGGTAGACACGACATCGTTGGTCGGCTCGGGTGGTCCGCCACCGCCGGAAACACCGAATCCCTCAACGGTCCCGGTGACGCTCCCCCCACTGGTGCGCCCGCCGAACACGTACACGGCTCCATCGGCGGCCGCCGCCGAAGCATTTTCACGAGGGGTACCCATAGACGCTACCGATTGCCACTGATTGGCACTCGGCAAAAACCGGTTCACCGTACTGAGAACCTGATTGCTTGAATTGCGGCCGCCCATCACATAGATACCGTCCGGGAGGACGGCGGAGGCCAACCCGCCCCGGGCCGGGGACAGGGAAGCGAGGTTGGTGGTACCCGAGTTCAGGACGTACCGCTGTACAAGGCTGAGCGGTCCCAGTGAATTGAATCCCCCGATCGAATAGGCCGCCCCACCCACGACCTCAGAGACGAAGGACGCACGGGGCTGGTCCAGTTCCCAGAATTCGGATTCTTCCCAGTGGTCGTCATCACTATCAAAATATTCGACCGAACTCAGGATACTGCCTGATTCATTGGACCCGCCCACCGCGTAGAGTGCGCCCCCCAGCACCACGGCCGTGAGGCCTTCCCGTTCTTCTTCCATACTGTCGAAGGAGCGCCATTGGTTGGCCGAGACGTCGTAATACTCGACATCCTTCAGGACTTCCCCGCTATCATCCCGACCGCCCAACACATACAGGTCACCCTGATAGATGACGACGGCTGCGTTCGTACGGGCCTCGCGCATGCGAGGGACGTTGGTATCCCAGGTGTTGGTGCTCGGGTTATACCGCTCCACCACATCCGTAACGGCCCCATTCGACCGTTGCCCGCCGATTACATAGATTCTGCCGTTGAGGTAGGCCGCCGCCGTCCCGCTTCGGGGGGTGGGCATGGATGCACGCGGCACCCACGTGGTCTGGGCCAGGACCGCAGACACATCACCCAGGACCAGCCCCAGGCACCCCAGGCCAATCAATAGAAACTTCCGCATTCGGTATCTCCACATTCAATGTGCAACTTTTGCACAAATAGTCTCTCTTTTTCGGATCGTGCAAATAGAAAACGCAAGCGCTGTGCCAAACCGTTGCCGTACCTCATGATTTGATCAATTCAATCAGGTTATAGATGAGCGTATACGTTTGGCCGGCTTCAATCACGAGGGTCGTCTCGAACGCACCCAACTGGGGATGTTGCAATTTCAGGCGATGGGTGCCGGGAAACACGATCAAGGGATGATCCTGAGGGGTGGTATCCCGGTATTCCCCATTGAGGTACACTTCCGCCCAGGGCCTGACGTTCAGCGTAACACGCCCCACAAGCGACCAGAACGAAAACCTGAATTCCCGGCTTTCATCGGAAGCAACCGTTACCGTCGTTTCGTATGGCGGAAAATCGGGATTGGTCAAGGTGAGCGTGTGGGTACCCGGCGGAAGCGCCACCGGTGCAAACGGGGTCGTTCCAATGGATTTGCCGTTCAGGGTTACATCTGCCCAGGGGCTACAAATGATGTTCAGTCGGCCGGGCAGCGGGGCTTCCGGCTCCTTCGGCTGTTCGACGGGCAAAGTCTCGGATGGCGCAAGCGGGATGGCTATCGTGTCCTGCCTCACGGAATCCAGCGCTGCTGGAGGGATCTGCTGCGCCGCTTCGGAAGCGGAAGGGCTTGATTCTTCGGTTGGGTTCGGTAGCACGGACGGTTCCGGCGCATCCTGCATCGGTTCCGTGGGAAGGGGCTCGGCACGGGTTACCGACGGACCGGGCGGTTTAGGGGCCGTCGACACCTGCCACATCGTATACCCGCCGACCGTTATCAGGAGCAGCACGACCACCCCCATTCGAACGCCGGTGCGCTTCTTTTTGGGTGAGCGTGATACCGGTGCCCGCCCCTGTACCGATACAGATGTCCCTCTTTGCACGGAAACCGGCCGATTGGAGAGGTAGCCCTCCCGGTCTTCGAGATACTGTTTCAATTCCGGTGCTTCTGCCCTGAACGGTACATGCAGGGCCCACACCTCGTCGGCGACGGTTGCGCACGAGGAGAACCGTGTTTCAGGGTCTTTCTCCAACAGGGTGCGGCACATCGCCTTGAGGGCATCGGGAATGTTGCGGACCGGCTCCAAAAAGGGCATGGGATCGTGATGAAGCAGGGCCTCAAAGACCGCCTGGGGTGTAGAGCCCGAAAACGCCGGACGGCCCAGAAGCATCTCATAGAGTGTCGCCCCCAATGCAAACAGATCTCCCTGCGCCGAAGGGGGTTTTCCGAGAATTTGCTCGGGTGCGAGGTATCCCCAGGTGCCTCTTACCTCAGGGGCGTCCTCGTCCGCATCCATCAGGGAGGCCATCCCGAAGTCGGCGAGTTTGACCTGCCCCTCGAATGAGATCATGATGTTTTCAGGCTTCAAGTCCCGATGGAGCACCCCCTCCTGATGCGCCGCCTGCAATCCCTTCAGGCAGGCATCGAAAATGTACAGGGCCAGTTCTACCGGAAGCGGCCCCCTGGCAATCAACTGGCCGAGGTCGAGGCCGTCCACAAATTCGGCGACGATGTAGGCCCCGGCCTCGGCTTCCCCGAAATCATAGATGGACACCACCTGCGGATGCTCAACCCTGGCGAGCATCGTTGCTTCCTGAGCAAAGGCTTCAAGGCGGGCTTTTTCCTGTGTCGGTGTCGCTTCCAACACTTTCAACAGCACAAACCGGTCCTGTGCCGACTGGTACCCCTTGTATACCACGACGGGGCCATGCCGGGCCAACTCGGCAAACGGCTGAATATCTCCTATGACTCGGGGGTTTCCCATTCTTTGAGTTTATAATGCAGCCATCGCCGGGAGACGCCCAGGCTGCGCGCCGTGGCGGATATATTGTGCCCATTGTCGTGCAACGCACGCTGCACGGCCCGTTGTTCAACTTCCTTCAGGGTCAGGCCGACTTCCAGGAGCTCGGAGGATTCCGGTTGTGGCAGTCGCAGGTCGCCGGCTTCAATCCAGTCTCCTCGGGCGAGAACAACCGCCCGTTCGATGGTGTTTTGCAACTCGCGTACATTTCCCGGCCAGGCATGGGCTTGCAAGGCTTTCATGGCTTCTGGACGGATCCCCTTGATGTGGCTCCGGTTCCGAACGGCGTATTTATCCAGGAAATGATGCGCCAGCAAGGGCACATCGGCCCGCCGCAACCGCAAGGGGGGCATGATGATGGCAATGGTATTGAGCCGATAGAGGAGGTCATGCCTGAACTCGCCGCCCTTGACCAATTCATTCAACGGCCTGTGGGTGGCGGATATGACCCGCACATCCACCTTCCGCACCTTGTTCTCGCCGACCCGCTTGACTTCCCCTTCCTGCAGCACCCGCAACAGGGCCGTCTGCAGGGCCGGGCTCAAGTCCCCGACCTCGTCCAGAAAGATCGTACCGCCGTCTGCGGTTTCGAAGAGGCCCTGCTTGTCCGTGGCCGCCCCGGTGAAGGCCCCTTTCTTGTGGCCGAATAGTTCACTTTCGAGCAGGTTTTCCGGGAGTGATCCGCAGAACAGGGCCACAAACGGAGCGTCTTTGCGGTGTCCGTTGTAATGGATGGCACGGGCTACGAGCTCCTTTCCGGTTCCGCTTTCGCCTTCGATGAGGACGGTCGCATCGGATTCGAGGACCCGGGACATGGTTTCGTACACTTCCCGCATTTGGGGACTCTGGCCGATGATTTCATCGAACCCGTGGGCGCGTTTCAATTCGGAACGCAAGAGCCGGTTCTGATCCCGGAGGGCCTTGGACATCTGCGTATTTTCAATCGCGATGGCGGCCTGATTGGCAACGGCCAACAGAAACGGAAGGTGTTCGCGGGTAAACCGGCTGCGTCTGGTGATACTGTCCAGATAGATGGCCCCGATGGGCTCGGTCTTGTTCCGCAACGGCACACAAGCGATGGATTGAATCTGCTGCAATACAATGCTCTCCTTTTCTCGGTACCGCACGTCGTCCGGTACATCATAGATCAGTACCGGTTGACCGGTTTGTTGCACTTCGTGTACCACGCTTGTTGAAAGCTGTACCAGATCCCCAAGTTGTTCCTCGGTAAAATTCCTACTGTTGGTGATCTCAAAGCCGTGAGGCTGGGTGGAATCGGAGAGCAGGAGAAAGCCGCGCTCCGCACCCAGGGTTTCCATGGCAATTTCGAGTACTTTTTCCATCAGCTCATCCGGATACCGGATGGAATTGATGGTAAATGCGATTTCGGAAAGGGCTTCGAGGGTGGGTTGGAGGGTGACCGTCATGGCTCAATCGCGTATCGGTTGGTGTGCACATTTTGCGCACTTGCGTGCAAAGCTTGCACAACCCATGAATAACAAGAGATAACCTCTTGAGGTGGAAGAGGTTATCCACATTTAGCTTGCCCGGTGTGTGGGCAAGAATAATGCCAATTCACCTATTGGATCACAAATCCGGCTTCTTTTGACCGGCTCTGGTTGCCGAAGGTATCTTCGATTAGGAGGGTCCAATAGTAGGTTCCGCCGGGTAAGGGCTCTGCCACCTGAAGTTGTGCGGCGTCCGACGACAGCCCGGGATAGGATTGAACCAGGGTTTGCACGTTGGCATCGACCCGCACAATGTCTACTTGGTAGGTAAAATCGTACGGAACGTTTACCGATACCCATTCCAGCGTTGGCTGTGCATCAGACAGGCTTTGCTGTTCCTGGGGACGCAGGGTTTGCGGCGTTACCTCGATAATGCGGGACAGGGTCTGTGGACTCCAAATGTTAATCGCGCCGGCCTGATCCTGCAATTTGGGTATAATCGGATGGCCCAACAAGGCTTGTAACCGTGCACCGGGGAGATCGGTCTCGTTGAGTGTTCGCACAAACCGCCCGGGAGTAGCGGTCGTGTTGAGCGTATCTACAAACTGGAAATGGGGAATTTCCAGCCAAACGTTTCGCAGGTCCGCCACCCCGTCCGGATCGTCAACCTCGGCTTCGATGGTCAGAAAATAGAGGTCTTCCTGGGGCCACCACCGGCTGACGTGATGGGTACTCAACCGGAGCTGGTTCAACCGGGGCAAACCGTCCAGCCGGAGATCCAGTTGGGTGCGTTGACCCAACCTGACCTCGATCGTGGTATCCGGCGCGGCCTGGTAAGCTTCCCTGCCGGCTGAGAGGGTATACGTCCCGGTGGAAACCTCGGAAAATGAAAACCGCCCCTGGGCATCGCTTCGGGTAATCCACCCGCCGGGTTCCAAAATCACTTCAACAGAGGGAAGCGGCCGAAAGGGGGGGTAATACTGGGTCGTCGTCCCTTCAACCCCGCCGACTTCTTCAAACCCGGGCGTCATGGGGTCCAGGGGATTGGTATGCTCCACATCACCCAGGCATCCCGCTGCCAGTACGAGTATCGCCGGAAAGCAGAGTCTAGTCATACCGATGGTGGTGGAGCAAACGAAGGGTTGGAAAATACAACATCTTCCTGCCTTGCTCAAGTCCGTTCCCCGTCCCTCCTGCAATCTCTGATTGGGATCGCAAGGGGTCTTTCAATTTATATACCTACCGCAATAACCAAACCCTACCGGTCACCCTGGCCTTCCCGGACGGCTATCAAACCGATGCCCGGCGTATGCCGGTCGAGGTTCGAATCGATGCCCCGGCACCTATCAACAGTTTTACACCATCTCGGCTTCCCCTGCCGCAACCTACACGGGCCTCCTGATCCAGGGGGAGGACGGACGGGAAGTGCGGTTTGCGCAGGATGTGGCATTGCCTGAGCCCCTGAGCGTGGAATACAAGTTTCAAGTGGTATATACTACATTTATTTCAAGACGCATGCCTATACCGAAACCCAGAAGATCATATTGCGTCGCTAAATGGGGCAAGGGCAAGCCTTCGGTACGAACCCGATGTCGATGGGAGCAGGGTTTTCGGCATGCACTCCGGTGCGCCTACTTCCGTGTAATATCGATTTTCCAGAACTTCGTCCAGGTACGGCCCCGGTCGGTACTGTTCTCGCCGTACCACTGGTAGCGGTCTTTTTCCATGCTGTGGAAAACGTAGTGTGAGAGGGTCGGGTCGGCAGTGTGGGTTTCAAAATTGGTCAGGATGATGCGGTCCCCTTCCTGATGGCCGCCGAAGTAGAGGATGCCGTGGCTCCGGTTCGGGAAGTACAGGTTTTCCCAACGGCGCTCGGCGCGGTTGTAGATACGCAAGATGGTGGTGGCGGATTCCGGCCAGTTGGGATCGAGGTTGAACCAGCTATACTCCAGCACGGCTGCTCCGCCGAGGGCATAGGTAGCCGTTGCATTGGCTGGCCATTGGGCATTCTGTCCGTTCGGGAAGGTCATGTCATGGTTTGCTTGCCAGTTGCCGATCAAAAAGTCGAAACCGGCAGCTTCCGCTGGGCGGTTGGCGGCGGGCGCGCCATAGCCCTCGGCATTGGGCCAAAAGTTGGCCGAGGGTGTTTGCCGGGTGTAGGTCTTTTTGAGGTACGGTGCCCAGGTTTTGCCGTTGTCTGTAGCGTGTTCCAGGGTATAGGTATAGCTATCTTTTTTGAGATCGGTAAAGGTGACGCGGTAGTGTGTTAAGGTTGTCCCCCCCTGGCGGCGCTGAACCGTGCGTAGGATCAGCTTTTTGCCATCCCAGGAGCCATTATAGACGATGCCGCGCTCGGTGTAATTGCTGGCCTCGCCGAGGGCCCATTGGCCACTGGCCGGGTTGAAGACCAGGAAACCCATGTGGTGGAGGTCGAAGCCGGACCCATCGAAATCGGGTACCTGCAATCGTTCAACCATACCGTGGCCCCGGTTGAAATAATGGACCAGTGCTTTGCCGGTGGCCGTGTGGGGCGCGGCATCGGCTGGGTAGGTGGTCAGTACAACGGCCCATTGGCCGATGAAACCTTCGGCCTGGTCAATGGCTTCGGGGGCCGCTTCGGACCGCTGGGTCATCGTCAGGCCCTGGTCGTAAATGTGGCCGTCTTGCCCAAAGGTAGGCAGGGCCATGAAGGAGAGGAGTAACGTAAGGAGGAGTAGGCGAGTCATTGGTGATTTATGATTTACTTCGTACAGTCGGCTTACGCCTCGTGTGGTGATATATGATAGGTGATTTGAAATGCAATAAATCACAAATCACCAATTACCGATAAACAATCCCCAATAATAACCCACTGCCGGATCGGGCACCTGTGGAATACCTGAAGGTTATCCCATCATTCCATGAACGTTCTGTATGTGATGTTCTACATTCAGCCTGTTAAGGTGGGGCGCTTGATCTGGATTCTTGTGCCCTACGGAACACTGATTCAAGGACGGGAATACACCTTTCGCACGTCGCACGTCGCACGTCGCACGTCGCACGTCGTACGTAAATCGTAACACTCATGCAGCAGAATACCTTTGAGATTGCCGGGTGGCAGGTGCATCCGCTCCTGAACCGGATTGCCGGACCGGAGGGGGAAGTGGCGTTGGAACCGCGTATGATGCGGGTATTGGTGTATCTGGCTGAGCACCCTGGGGAGGTCGTCCGGCGCGAAGAACTTCTCGATACCGTCTGGGCCGGGGCCATCGTTACCGAAAACTCGCTGACCAACTCCATCTCGGCACTCCGCAAATTGTTGGGGGATGATCCTCGGCAGCCCCAGATCATCGAAACCATTCGGGGGGTCGGTTATCGGCTGGTGGCTCCGGTGGTGCGGCCATCTTCCGCGTTGCCCTATCAGCATGGGGATGGTTTGCCGGAAGTTGTTGCCCTGGATGTGTCGGTCGCGACGGGCCGTTCCATAGCGCCCTGGGGGTGGGGTCTCAGTCTGGTGCTCCTGGGTGCGGTAGGGTATCTGGGGTGGACGGCCAACACGCCCTCGTCGATGCGCATCCAACCGCTCACCTCATTGCCTGGGCCGGAACTCAACCCCCGCTTTTCCCCGGATGGCACGCAGATCGCCTTCGTCCAGCTTGGTCCACAGGGGGCCGACCTGTACGTACAATCTGTTGATGGGGAAACGCTGGTTCAACTTACCGATGGACCAGGGGCCGAACTGAGTCTGGCCTGGACGCCCGATGGGACCGAATTGACCTTCTTTTCCTATGCACCGACCGGGTGTGGCATTCACACAATCTCGTCAGCGGGGGGGGCCGCACGCCAACGCCTAGAGACCTCCTGTTCTGTGTCAGGGTTGCACTGGCATCCAGACGGTCAATGGCTGGCTTTTTCCGAAGTGGATACGGTAATCGGTACCCGCCGCATCTTTTTGATGGATGCCCAAATGCAGACGCGTGTTCCCATCACCAATCCTTCGGCAACCAGTGTCGGAGACTTTTCGCCCGTTTTTTCGCCGGACGGCCAGACGATCTTGTTTGCCCGATCTCTCGTGGGGGGCTTCTCCGATCTGTATACCCGCCCGGCGTCGACCAACCCGGTAACCCCGCTCCGATTGACGCACGATGCGGTATCCATCATGGGGTATGACTGGACGCCGAACGGCGAGGAGGTGGTCTTTACCTCGCACCGGGCACAGACCAGCGGGGTTTGGCGCATACCCTTCACAGGCGGGACGCCCCGGCTGGTGCGGGCCGTTTCGGTCGAAGATCCAGGGCGTGTGGTCCTGAGCCGGACGACGGCAGACATGGCCTACGTGCAATGGACCTATCAGGTCAACTTGCATCACCGAAACCTCGAAACGGCAGAAACCATCCCATTTGCTGCTTCCACGCGTACCGATGCCTTTCCACGGTATGCCCCGCAAGGAGACCGCGTCGCGTTTGTGTCGAGCCGTACCGGCCCCTCTGAGATCTGGATTCAGGACGTGAATGCGACTCAACCTCAGCGCCTGACCCATCTGGAAACCACGCAACTGAGCCTGCCGAGTTGGAGCCCGGACGGCCAATGGCTGGCCTTTGCTGCGGATACAGGAACTGGGCAATGGGATGCGTATGTGGTCAGCGCTGATGGAGGCACGCCGCGCATCATCAGCCAGACTGAAAGCAATGAGGTAGCTCCAGGATGGTCGGCTGATGGGCAAAGGCTTTATTTTGGTTCAGACCGATCTGGTGCGTGGCAGATCTGGCAACAATCCGTCATTGCCGGGGAGGCCGAGCAGGTCACGGCAGACGGGGGCTACGCGGCACGGGCGCACCCGGACGGCCAGACGCTGTTCTACACCAAACCGCGTGCCCGTGGCTTGTGGCGCAAAGACTTTTCAACCGGCGCCGAATCTGCCTATCTGCCCCAGGCCGATGCCTACCTCTGGGAGGTTAATCGGCAAGGGCTCTATTTCGTAACCAAACCCAACCTGCTTGCCGATGCTGAACTCTACCGGCGGGATTATCCGTCTGAGGCAACGGTGAAGATCACGACGTGGCCAACCCGCCCCGACGCGCCGTTTGCCCGGTGGGGGATGAGCGTCTCGCCGGATGAACAATCGGTCCTGATCGGCGTGGTTGATCAGAACGAAAGTGACATTATGCTGGTCACGCCGTTTTAGTTCTTATACTTCGGATATGAACCAGGAAGCCCTCAACCGGATCTATCAAACGGCCCGTGCCCACCACAAGGCCGGTCGGCTTGCTCGTCCGACACATGTTTGCTCACCACGACTTCGTAGGTGCCGGCTGCGGGGCCGGCGACGCAAAATTCGCCGGTGGCGGCCAGGGTGAAGTAGAGTTGGTCCTGGTAGACCAGCGTCATCATTCGACTGTCCCGGAAGGAGGTGGTATTCCCCTCCCTGTCCATTTAAGGGCAACGAAGGTGATATCATCGTGGGGCGGTTCGCCGTTGGCCCAGGTTTCGGCTTCCTGGATGAGGTGGTCGACTACGCCCCGGGCGGACAGGCCAGCCGTTTGGGCAAAGATGTCCCGTGCTTCATCATAGCCGAGCATGTCGCCGTCGGTATTAAACATTTCGGCAAAGCCGTCGCTCATGAGCAGGACCGTATCGCCGGGGTAGAGGGTCACTTCTTCCTGTTGGTAGGGGAAGTCGGCGAAGCTCCCGAGGGGCATACCAGGCCGGGTTGTGGCCGGGGTGGTAGCGCCAGGTGGTGGGCAGGGTGATGATCTGGGTAGCACCGTCGGCCTTGAAGCTGTTGGCAGAGAGGGCAAATGGGGGTTTAGCCGGTTGTGCCCATGCCAGTCCGTATCCCATGAGCAAGGCACACAAACTCATCCGGCCCCTCACACTCCACAACCCACCACAGCGTGTGGTTGAATTCATACCCTTTACCTCCGAACATGCTCAAGCGCGGTGTTGGGAAAGTGGCAACGCATAATTCCCCCTTTCGGCACCGGCGTTCCGAGGGGCATTTCACTGGGCAAAGGGGGTGGCCCCGAGCCGAGACCAAACCGTTTTGCATCGACGTTACCGAGGAGCCGGGGGATTTCACATCGGCGTGCATAGAAGGTGGAAATCTTCCGGTATGCTAAAGCCAGCTTGCGCCGTTGGCTTCAGCATACGTCCCCCTCTGGGATAAGGATGCGTTTCAAGAAAATGCGTGTGCCAAAAGGAGGACCCTCCCTTACTGGTACAACTTGGCGATTTCGGCGAGGCGGCTTTCGATGTCGGCTTTCGTCAGCCATTGGCCGCGTACCATTACGCCCCCAAGTTGCGCAATCCGGCGCACATCTTCAAGAGGGTTCTCCTGCACCAGCAACAGGTCGGCACGGTGGCCGGGGGCCACTTGGCCGAACGTATCCTGTTTTTCGAAGTAGCGACCCACGTTCGTTGTGCCGGACTGGATGATCTCAAAGGGCGTCATGCCAGCCTCGTTCATGCGAACGAGTTCACGATGCAGCGAGAAACCGGGCACGCTGAACTGTTGCGGGGCATCGGTCCCCATCAGGACCGGCACGCCGCCTTTGTGCAGCGCTTCCAGAATCCGCATGCGGTTCTTGATGACCGTACGGGAGACCGCCAGATCAAGTTGCGGATTGTTGAGCCGGTCGCGGTGGGTGTTGATCCAGCCTTGCACCTGGTTGGGTGGCATATACTTGAGTTCGGGAAATGCCTGCATGGTTTCAAGGTCGGCGGTACCATAGAGGGTTTCCCAGAGGACCATCGTCGGCACCACCCAGACACCGGCTTCTTTGGAACGTTGGACGATTTCAGCCAGTGCCGCATCGTCTACCGGGCCTTCGAAGCCGTTGAGGTGGGCGTTGTAGCCGTCGAGGTGGTCAAAGGTCTCCTGGCCCATCTCAATGGCGTGTGCCAACCCTACGTCCTGCGGCACGTGCCCCCCGAAGCGGATGCCGAGTGCGTTGGCCGTCCGGGCCATCGCATCGTATTCTTCGCGGGTCAGGCCGGGATGGACCTTTAGCAAATCCCATCCTTCCTCATGCTGTTTCTTGACCTTCTCGACGGCCTGCTCGGGGGAACTGACTGAATTGCCGTTAAAGCTTGGCCCGGCGAGGTAGAGGTTGGGAGAAGTGATTTCATTCTTACGGGTACGTTCACGCAGTTCGAGTTGGTTGGGCCAGCCAAGCATGCCGCGTACGGTGGTGATCCCGTTGGCGACGTACATAAACAGTACCGATTCAATAAACGCGGCATCAGCCGTAGGCGGCGGGATGTGGCCGTGCATCTCGGCCAGACCGGGCATCAGGTACCGGCCGTTCCCCTCAATCTGAACTGTTCCGTCTGGAATGTCCACTTCTCCCACCGGGCCAATAGCCGTGATGCGATCTCCCTGTACAATCACCGTCTGGCTCTCCAACACCCGTTCCGTATCCATCGGAATCACATGCACACCCACGAAGGCATACACGGGGTCATCCGGCTGAACGGTGGGGGCGGTATCGGAGACATCACTGTGTGCCGGGGCACAACTCATCAGTAGGAGGCCAGCAAAAAGCGTCAGGGAAGATAGAAAAGGGCGTAACATGGATTTGGGTAATTAAAAGTGCGGAGTGCGGGGTGCGACGTAGGGATTAAAGTAAGGGACAGACGATGCAGGGTATAGGCAGGTTTCTATCAAAGTCAGGTTTTGTTGTAGAATGACACCCATAAGATACGAGTACACCCTACAGGATTAACGTCGCCCTCCGCACCCTGGATCAAGTCCAGGGCAAGCTCCCGCACTCTACCGCAGGTAGCTATCCGTCTTGTCCAGCCAATCCTGCCGGGGGGGGCTGAAAACGTCCACGTCAAGGGTGTCTTCGAGGGCGAGGGCGCGGTGGGGGACGTTCGAGGGGATGTGTAGCACTTCACCGGCATGGATATCGAACACCGTTTCATCTCCGTCTTCGCCAATCCACAGCCGGAGGATACCACTGAGAATGTAGGTCAGTTGCTCGTTATCGTGGTGGTGTTTGGGGACGACGGCTCCTTTTTTAAGATAGACATGCGCAAGCATCATGCGTTCCCCCGTAATGAGGCGGCGGTCCAGGTTGGCTTTAACGGGTTCGAGGGGCATGTCTTCCCAGCGATAGAAGGTGGCGGTTTTCATTGGTGATTGGTAATTGTTGATTGGTGATTGGTGATCGGGTAAAGTATAATAACAAATCAACAATGCCCAATCACCACACGAGGCGCAAGCCGACTGTACGAAGTAAATCACCAATACTTCGGGGGGAACCCAACGGCTTATAGTCGTTCAATCCTGCCCCGTTTTTTTGACCTTTCAATGCCTCATCTGTTTTGAGTTCATTTGGCTTTAATACCGGCTACATTGAGGAACTGTACATCCAATACCTCAAAGATCCGGCATCCGTCAGCGAGAACTGGCGTGAATTTTTTGCAGGCTATCAACCCAGCGAAACGGTGGTGGCCCAGGCGGCTGCGGAAATGGAGGCCACGGGCATAACCCCACCTGTGGTGGCCCCACCCGTGGCCCCGCCGGAAGGCGACGGCCATGCCGCCCCGGAAACCCCGGTGGCCCCGAAACCGGCTCCGCCGAAGGCCAAAGCGCCTCCCCCGGCTCCGCCCCGGCCGGATGCCGACGAAACCGCCCTCCGTGGGGTCTCCGCCCGGATTGTGGAAAACATGGAGGCCAGTCTGGGGGTCCCGACGGCCACCTCGGCCCGGCACGTCCCGGTCAAGGTGATGTCCGAGAACCGCCGGTTGATGAATGACCATCAGCGATACATCGGCGGGGCCAAGGTGTCCTTTACGCACATCATTGCGTGGGCCATTGTCCAGGCCGTGCAGGCACACCCCAGCATGAACGCTGCATTTCGGCGGGATGGCGACAAGCTCATCCACGTCAAGCCCAGGGCCATCAACTTTGGTCTCGCCATCGACATTCAGAAGAAAAACGGCAGTCGCGCCTTGATGGTACCCAACATCAAGGATGCGGGGGTACTGAACTTTGCACAGTTCGTCGGGCGCTACAACGATGTGGTCCGCCGGGCCCGGACCGGCAAACTGGAGTTGTCCGATTTCGCCGATACCACGGTCACGCTCACCAACCCCGGCATGATCGGGACGGTGATGAGCGTGCCCCGGCTAATGGCCGGGCAGGGCCTGATCATTGCCGTAGGTGCCATCGATTATCCGAAAGCCTATATGGCACTGCCCCCGGCGGAACTGGCCCGGCTTGGATTGTCTCAGGTGATGACCATTACCTCTACTTATGACCACCGTGTCATTCAGGGCGCGGAGAGTGGGGCTTTCCTGAAACACCTCGCCGAGTTGCTGCAAGGGGAGCACGCGTTTTTCAACGGCCTCTTCGCCGATTTGCAAATTCCGCATCCGCCCTTGAAACAGGAGCCGGACACCAGCCCCATGCTCGGCCGACGCAAGGCTGATTCCAAGCGCGACGTGATCCGCAAGGAAGCGGGCGTCATCCAGATGATTCGGGCCTACCGCGTGCGCGGCCATCTCATCGCTGATATCAACCCCTTGGGCAACGACAACCGGGAGCATCTTGAACTGGACCCGGCCGCTTACGGCCTGACCATGTGGGACCTGGACCGGCACTGGATTACCGGTGGCCTGGGCGGCAAAGACGTGCTGCCCCTGCGGGAAATCCTGAACATCCTCTGGGCGACCTACACCCGCAAGATCGGGGTCGAGTTTATGCACATCTCGGACCCGATGGAAAAACGGTGGCTCCAGGAACGCATCGAGACGGTAAGTATGGAGGACGAAATGGATCTCGATGTCAAATTGCGCATCCTGTCCAAACTGAACGCTGCCGAAGCGTTTGAACGGTTCCTGCACACTAAATACATCGGCCACAAACGGTTCTCCCTAGAAGGCTCCGAAACCCTCATTCCGCTGTTGGACATGATTCTGAGCGATGCTGCGGATCAGGAAGTCAAGGAAGTGGTGATCGGGATGGCCCACCGGGGGCGGCTCAACGTACTGGCCAACACCCTCAGCAAGCCCTATGAGGTGATCTTCTCTGAGTTTGAAGGCAACCTCGATACGGATCAAGCCCAGGGCTCCGGCGATGTCAAGTATCACCTCGGGGCCAAGGGAGAACATGTGGCTCCCAGTGGGGCGGAAGTTAAGGTTACCCTGGCTGCCAATCCAAGCCATCTGGAAGCCGTGAACCCGGTCGTCGAAGGCATGGCACGGGCCAAGCAAAACCAACACTGGGACGACTCCATCCACGAGTTGCACAACTACGACAAGGTCATCCCGATTCTGGTACACGGCGATGCCGCGTTTGCCGGGCAGGGTGTGGTAGCCGAAACCCTCAACCTGAGCCAACTGCGCGGCTACACCACAGGCGGGACCATACACGTGGTGGTCAACAACCAGATTGGTTTCACGACCAGCCCGGAAGATGCCCGAAGCTCTGTGTATGCCACCGATGTGGCCCGGATGATTCAGGCTCCGATCTTTCATGTGAACGGGGATGATCCCGAAGCTGCTGCCCGTGTAGCACGTATTGCCCTGGACTACCGGCAGGTCTTCAACAAAGACGTCGTGATCGACATGCTCTGTTACCGGGTCCACGGCCACAACGAAGGGGACGAACCTACCTACACCCAGCCAATCCTCTACGAGAAGATCAAAAACCACCGAGGAGTACGTAACCTCTACACGGAAACCCTCGTCCAGCGTGGGGATTTGAACCTGGAACAGGCCGAGCAAATGTTGGACGACTTCAAAGCTCGCCTCCAGGAAGCCTTGGACCGTACGCGGGACATTGACGAGGACGCCCCTCGCTCCAAAGTGCGAAGTGGGGAACGCCCCGCCTTTACCGAAAACCTGGACACCACGGTTTTCAAGGAAGACCTGAACGCCGTGCTGCATGCGCTGGTAACACCGCCCGATGGATTTAGCCTGCATCGGAAGCTGGAACGCCAGCTCAAGAAACGCGCCCAGTCTTTCGAAGGAGAAGGGCAGGTGGATTGGGCCCTGGGCGAGATGCTGGCCTTTGGGACGCTCCTGCTGGATGGCCATTCGGTACGCCTGAGTGGGGAAGACTCCCGCCGGGGCACGTTCAGCCACCGGCATTCCGTGTGGGTGGATCAGCAGAATGAGGACGAATACGTCCCGCTGAATCACGTCCGGGACGGACAGGCCTATTACCGGGCCTTCGACAGCCTGCTCTCCGAGTATGCCGTGTTGGGCTATGAATACGGTTACGCCGTGACCGATCCACAGAGCCTCGTGATCTGGGAAGCCCAGTTCGGCGATTTTACCAATGGGGGACAGATCATCATTGACCAGTTCATCTCGGCTGCCGAAGAAAAATGGGGCCAGCGGTGCAGCCTGGTCATGTTGCTGCCACACGGCTACGAAGGACAGGGACCTGAGCACTCTTCCGCCCGGCTGGAACGATTCCTGCAATCCTGTGCCGAAAACAACATGCGCGTGTGTAACCTGACCACGCCCGCCAACCTGTTCCATGCCTTGCGTCGGCAAACGCTGGACCCGATCCGAAAGCCGCTCATCGTGATGTCACCGAAAAGCTTGCTCCGGCACCCGCAGGTGATATCGCCGCTGCGGGCCTTTACCGACGAAGGATTTCAGTCGGTATACCCGGCTGCCCAAGACCCCGCAGGCATTAAACGACTCGTGTTCTGTAGCGGTAAGGTATATTACGACCTCATAAACAAGGAAGAGGATGGTGTGGCTGTGGCCCGGTTGGAGCAGTTTTATCCATTCCCGACTGAGGGAGTCCGCGCCGAGATCAACCGGTACACCGGGTTGGAAGAAGTGGTGTGGGTTCAGGAGGAACCGAAGAATATGGGCGGCTGGACGTTCGTGCAGGAATGGTTCAACGAGGTGCTGGACGAGCACCGCATGCGAATCAAATACATTGGCCGCCGCGCCAGCGCCAGCACCGCCACCGGTAGTGCCAAACGCCACGCCGAGGAACAAGAAACCCTCGTCCAAGAAGCCCTCGTGTTGGCGTAGGACCACCCCTGCTTTAGGGGCAACGCAGTACGAGGGCAAGCCAGGGGAGGTCACAAAAAAACACCCCACCCGAACCGGGCAGGGTGCCATATATTCAACGCAGGAAACCCAGCAAGGAACAACCTGAGATTACAAGCAAGGGGATATCGACCTAGTAGTCGTTCCGCCGCCGCCGCGAGGAGCGCTCGGCCTTCTGCCGGGCTACGCGTTTGGTTTCGGACGGCTTCGTGAACGCCATGTTGTTGCGGTAGATGCGCAGGATCTTGCTCCGGTTGACGGAGCGCTTGAACCGGCGCAACGCCCGGTCAATGGTCTCGTTATCGCGAACTTTAATGCCGACGGACAAGGTGAATACCTCGGTATGAATGATTATGGGTGTCTAAATTTTAGGAAGACCACCAATATAAAAAAAAGAACCTGTTGAAACAAATTGTACTGGCTACGCGCAACCCCGGCAAGGTGGCCGAGTTGCGGCATGCTTTGTCAGACCTGGGCATTACCCTGTTAAGTGCCGCTGATTTTCTGGATGTGCCCCCTGTGGAAGAAGATGCCGATACCCTCGCGGGCAATGCCCTGAAAAAAGCATTGGCGTTGCATACACACACCGGCTTGCCCGCCCTCGCCGATGACACCGGGCTCGAAGTGGACACCCTCAATGGGCGGCCCGGCGTGTACTCAGCCCGGTATGCCGGCCCGGCGGAAGACCCCGTTGCCAACCGGGCCTTGCTCTTGCAGGAAATGGACGGTCGCCCCGACCGAGCTGCACGGTTTCGGACCGTGATGGCCCTGGCGGTAAACGGTACCGTACAGTATTTTGAAGGAACCTGCGAAGGTGAAATTCTGGACCATGAACGCGGCGAAGGAGGCTTCGGCTACGATGCTGTATTTCAACCCGCCGGTCTGGATCGGACCTTTGCCGAGTTGTCCAAATCGGAGAAAAATGCCATCAGCCATCGCGGCAAGGCCGTCCGCGCGTTTATTGAACATCTCGTCGGCTTGGATCGACCGCAGGATTGAGGATCGTAGTCAGCCTGCATGTTCGTGTTGGTTCATGTGTTGAAGGGCGACCACGAGGGTCGCCCCGCCAGGGTGTATTCATAAAAAAGGGCGTGTCCTGGCGGGGCCGGCCTTGTGCCGGCCCTTCAACATTGCGTCATGCTTCAACGTTGACGATTGTCCTGGTCTTCAAACATGCAGTCGCCTTGGGCCGACGATGTGTTACAAACGATCTGACAAAAAAACAAACACCAATATGCGTGCCCTCGTACAACGTGTAGATGAAGCTGCCGTCGTGGTCGATGGCGAAACCGTCGGCGAGATTGGCCGGGGGATTTTGATCCTGTTGGGGATACACCGGGAGGATACCCGTGCCGAGGCCGATTGGATCGCCCGGAAGTGCGCCAACTTGCGCATCTTTCCCGATGCCGAGGGCAAAATGAACCTGTCTGTTCTGGACGAAGGGGGAGAAGCCCTGGTGGTGCCCCAGTTTACCCTTTATGGGCACGTCGGCAAGGGGAATCGGCCCTCGTACAACGCAGCCGCCGGGCCGGATGTGGCTGTACCTCTTTATGAACACTTCGTCGATCAACTCGCCGGCCTCCTCGGTAAACCTGTGCCTACGGGTATCTTTGGCGCGATGATGGACGTACGCCTCGTCAATGCCGGTCCCGTCACGATCTGGGTCGAACGCGGGCCGAAGGAGGGATAGAAAATAAATGCGGGAACCCGTGAAACACTGATTGATTCATAGGGGGTGATGCGCCTCAACCATCGACATATTGCCTGGGTGTTGCTGGCCGTCTTTATGATGGGTGGCTTACTGGCACCGGTCCTGCACCGCTGTTTGCATACCCTGAACACGGTTGAGCTAGTCAATACCTCCAATGCCCATGATCCGCCGGCCGTGGCCGAGACAGCCCTCAGAGCCGAGTGTGTCTGGTGTGCCATCGCCTTCTCGCGTACGCTGTATCTCGAACAGGGCCGTCCCCACCTTACGCTGCCTGTAGTTTCGACGCTTCCCGATTCCTACACATCTCCCCCTTTCTGCTCCACGCAGTACCGGCCTGATGCCGGCCGCGCCCCGCCTGCCTGCTGACCCACATATCTGATACTTACACCCGTCCGCACCGGGATGGGTGTACCCTTAGTCTATGGAACCTGGCGTAGGCCACGGTTCTCCCTTTATTTCAGCAGGTCCGTACCCTCCGTGAATTGCGCCGCGCATGCGGCCTCCGGAAGGTCGACCTCGTCTCATCGTATTCCCTGATACCATGCAAACGCTTATTTCTGTCCAACGTTTTTCAATCCTCCTTGTACTCGCGCTAATTTGGACCGGCTGTGATTCCGCCGATCCGGACCCCGTTGGACCAGGCGAGGAAGAACTTATCACCACCGTCATGATGCGCCTGGTGCCGGACGACGGCGGAGCGACGGTTTCCGTAACCGTCTTCCGCGACCTCGACGGCGACGGCGGCGATGCCCCGGTCATTTCCGGCATCAACCTGCGTGACGGCGTAACGTACACCGGCGGCATCACCCTGCTCAACGAAGCCGAAAGCCCGGCCGAAGACATCACCGAAGAGGTCAATGAAGAACGTGACGAACACCAGTTCTTCTACATCCCCCAGGGGGCCCTGGCCGGATGGGTGACAGTCACATATAACGACACGGACGGCAACGGCCTTCCGGTTGGCCTGGACTACACCGTGACGGTCAATGGTGGAGCCGGGGAGCAAGGCTTCTTAAACGTCGTTCTGAGCCACTATGACGACAGCCCCAAAAACGGCACAGACCGGGGCAATGAGTCGGATGTAGACATCGAGGTGCCGGTGACGATCCAATAAGGCCCCTGCGCGTATCATTCGTTATGAACCTACCTGAACCCATCAGCCTGCGCCGGTTGTGGTATGACCCGGCGCAGGCTGATACCTATGAGGCCCTGCTTGCACCTGAAGAACAGGAACGGGTGCAAACCTTCAAGCATCCCCGGCGGCGGGCATCGTTTACCCTAGGCCGGGTGGCCGCCCGGACGCTGCTCGGTACACACCTCGGCCTGCAACCGGTCGAAGTGCCGCTGATGGTGGCCCCAGACGGCGGGGTGGAAGTGGAGGGGCATCCTCTCCACCTGTCTATTGCCCATGCCGGGGATATGGCCGCGGCCTGTGTGGCTCCACATCCCATTGGGGTAGACCTCGAACGCATCGTGCCGCGCCGCGCCGATTTGTACAGGTTCATCCTACATCCCGAAGAGTACAACTTGTTGGACGCCTTGCCGATGGACCACAATGAAATCCAGATCCTGTGCTGGTGCCTCAAGGAAGCCGTCCTGAAAGCCCAGCGCACCGGCTTCCGCTGTTCCCCCAAACACATCCGCCTGGACATCAATACCGAGATGGGTGAAGCCCGGGCCGTCGTCAAAGCCGAAACCCATTGGGCCCTGCGCTATGCTTCCGCAGACGGCTACTACACCGCCGTCGCCTACCCCGCCGAAGTTGCTTGACCTCCTGGAAAACCTTGTCCCAAACCAAGCGTATCACCTCGTCTGAAAGCGCTTTTTTGATTGGTTCGCGCGCAGCGTAGCAAATGCTCAATAATCACTGAGGAAGGTCCGGTCGAGACCGAACCCTACGGGTGCCTTTCATTGACAATGCGAATCAAGAGTAGAAAGCGAGCATGAACATGGCCGCAGCGAGCCGACCATAGACATGAACCATCAAGCCTTTGGTCGAACGCACTTTTGAGGCTACTTCAATGCCCGTTTTCTCATTGATCCAGTTGAATAAACTTTCTATCGGCTGTCGCACCCGACTCACTGCCGTTGATTCGAGTTTCTGATCAAAATGCAAACGTTTCTGCCCCTTCTTTCGCTTGACGGGGGTATATAGCGTAACATTCTGTTCTTTCTTAAGTTGCTCTTTGAGCTTGTCGTCACTGTAGATCTTGTCAGCGAAGAGTTCGCAGTCTTGCAAATACCCAAACAAGGGCCGAGCAAAACTCAAGTCATTCTCTGAAGCTGCTGAAATATGCAGCACCTCTGGTAAGGGAATCGACTTGTTTTTCCGAGTGGCCAAGGCATGCACTTTGACACCATGATAATAGGTCTTCTTCGAGCTACAATAGCCCTTGTTGGCCACTTCACGGGCCACACGGGCACTACCGCTTCGACTGTTGTTTGCCAGCATCACCGGCATCGAATCCAAGATCTTGACCGATTCGACTAAGTGCTTACGCCCAGCTTGCCGGAGCATGGGTTCAATCAAGGCGTGAAAAACAGACCCGAGTGTGTTAACACGGTTTGCAAAAGCCTGATAACTCGGCAAGGCCGGAAACCAATCGAGTAGATGGTCCCGAGCGTAATCATGTATGGTTTTTATTTCTCTATGTTTACGCATAATGCCGAACAAGTAAAGCGTGATCGCTTCTTGGTCGCTGAACGCAGGCTTGTTGTTATTACTGAATCTCTGGGCGTGCACCCAAAGGCCGTCTTCAAGTTGATCAGAGACGAACAAAAACAGGTCAATAAGCTTATATTGCCAATCCATAGAGCGTCGATTTGGTGTTTTGAGTGAGGGTTTGAAGATTCACTCTTAACATCTCGGCGCTCTATCGGGTTCTCAACCCTTGATTCGCATTGACAATTGACTATCGACCATTGACAATTGACCATTAATCATGCCCTACCAGCCCACCCATCCTATCCGCTTTGTCACGGCGGCCAGCCTGTTTGACGGGCATGACGCCTCCATCAATATTATGCGGCGCATCTTGCAAGGCAGCGGGGCCGAAGTGATTCACCTGGGCCACAACCGGTCCGTGCAGGACGTCGTCGATACGGCCATTCAGGAAGACGTGCAGGGGATTGCCGTTTCCTCCTACCAGGGCGGGCACGTCGAGTACTTCAAGTACATGCGGGACTTGCTGGACGAACGGGGGGCCGGGCACATCAAAATCTTTGGCGGCGGCGGCGGGGTGATCGTCCCCAAAGAAATTGCTGACCTGGAAGCCTACGGCATCAGCAAAATCTTTTCGCCCGAAGACGGCATGGAAATGGGCCTGCAAGGCATGATCGACTACATGCTCCAAGCGTGCGATTTCCCGACTGTCAAACACCTCAACGGGGAATGGGAACACCTCACCGAAAAACAGCCGCGCATCCTGGCACGCGTTCTGACGGCCATCGAACAACGCCAGGAGGTACCCGCCTATGCCGGAGCGGATGGGGCAGATGTGCTGGTTGATGCGCCTCACGTCCCGACCATCGGCATCACGGGCACCGGTGGGGCTGGAAAATCCACCCTGACTGATGAGATCGTCCGGCGCTTTTTGAATGATTTTGATGACGTACACCTGGCCGTTCTTTCCGTCGACCCCACGCGGCGGCGTACCGGCGGGGCGCTGCTCGGCGACCGCATCCGGATGAACGCCATCTACGGGGCCAACCGAAACCGGGTGTACATGCGCTCCTTTGCCACACGGCAGGCCCACCGGGCCACCTCCGAAGCCCTGCGCGATGCCATTGGCGTGTGCAAGGCGGCCGGTTTTGATGTGATCCTTGTAGAGACCGCAGGGATCGGCCAGAGCGATTCCGAAATTGCCGAATTGACGGATCTATCCCTGTACGTCATGACGCAGGAATTTGGCGCACCCACCCAACTCGAAAAAATCGGGATGCTGGATGTGGCCGACTTTGTGGCCCTCAATAAGTTTGAGAAAAAAGGGAGCGAAGATGCGCTGCGCGACGTACGCAAACAGATGCAACGCAACCGGGTCGCCTACGACCAAACACCGGACGATATGCCGGTGTACCCCACGATGGCCTCGCATTTCAACGATTCCGGCGTGACCCGGCTTTACCTGGCACTTCTCGATGCCCTCAACACGTCATTCGATTTTGGGAGATCCTCCCGGATTTATACCCAGGAGGTTTCGTCCGAAGAAGACCCCAGTGCCCAGGCCCTCATCAGTCCGCGCCGCCAACGGTACCTCGCCGACATTGCCGAAGGCATGCGCGCCTACCACACCGCCGCCGACCAACAAGTGGCCTACGCCCGTAAATGGGGCGAAGCCGAAGGGGCCAAACGGCAAGTCGAGACCTGGAATCCAGAAGACCGGGAGCAGTTGGTGGAACGGCTGGAGACCATGAGCGCCTACTGGTGGGACAAACTGGATGCCCGTTCCCGTGTCATCCTCTCTGGCTGGGATGAGATGGCCGAGGCCTATCAACAGGAGACGTATACCTACACCGTGCGCAACCGCGACTTTACGGTACCGCTGTACACCGAGTCGTTGTCTGGTTTGCAGATTCCGCGGGTGGCCTTGCCCAAGACCCAAGACCCTGGAGAACGGCTCCGTTTTGCCCTGCGCGAGAACCTGCCGGGGTACTTCCCCTTCACCGCCGGGGTGTTTCCGTTCAAGCGCGCTGGTGAAGACCCCACGCGGATGTTCGCCGGGGAAGGCTCGCCGGAACGGACCAACAAACGGTTTCACCTGGTGTCGTTGGACATGCCCGCCAAGCGGCTCTCCACAGCCTTTGACTCTGTGACGCTCTACGGGTATGATCCGCATGAACGGCCCGACATTTACGGGAAAGTCGGTAACGCCGGGGTGTCTATCTGCACCCTGGACGACATGAAGAAGCTCTATTCCGGTTTCAACCTGTGTGACCGGGCCACCAGCGTTTCAATGACCATCAACGGCCCGGCCCCGATGATCCTGGCCTTCTTCATGAACACAGCCATCGATCAACAGGTAGAGTATTACCTCAAGAAAGAAGGCCGATGGGACGTCGCCGATCGGCTCATCGATGAAAAACTCGGTGCCGACCGGCCCGCATACACCCCTTACCTCGGTACCTCCGGCGATGGCATGCCTGCTGAGGTCCTGCCGGAAGGCCATGACGGTTCGGGCCTCGGCTTGCTGGGTACGACAGGGCGCGAATTGGTTGGATGGGGTCTCCTCTCCCAAGACGAATATGACCGCATCAAGGCCGATACGCTCAAGACGGTACGCGGCACCGTACAGGCCGATATCCTCAAGGAAGACCAGGCGCAGAACACCTGCATCTTCTCGACCGAGTTTGCCTTGCGTATGATGGGGGATGTGCAGCAGTACTTCATTGACCACGGCGTACGGAATTATTATTCGGTGTCGATTTCCGGGTATCACATTGCCGAAGCCGGAGCCAATCCGATTTCGCAACTGGCCTTTACCTTGTCCAATGGCTTCACGCTCGTCGAATATTACCTCTCACGGGGTATGCACATCGATGATTTTGCGCCGAACCTGTCATTTTTCTTCTCGAACGGTCTGGACCCTGAGTACAGCGTCATTGGCCGGGTAGCCCGGCGGATCTGGGCTGTGGCGATGCGTGACCGCTACGGGGCCAATGAACGAAGCCAGAAGCTGAAGTACCACATTCAGACCTCAGGCCGAAGCCTGCATGCGCAGGAAATCCAGTTCAATGACATCCGCACCACGCTTCAAGCCCTGGTTGCGATTTACGACAACTGCAACTCGCTCCACACCAATGCCTATGATGAAGCCATCACCACCCCGACGGAGGAATCCGTACGCCGGGCCATGGCCATTCAGCTGATCATCAATCGGGAACTGGGCCTCGCCAAAAACGAAAACCCGTTGCAGGGCGCATTCATCATCGAGGAACTGACCGATCTGGTGGAAGAAGCCGTGTTGCAGGAGTTCGAACGGATCAACCACCGGGGTGGCGTGTTGGGGGCAATGGAGACCATGTACCAGCGCGGCAAGATTCAGGAAGAGTCGATGTACTACGAGCAGAAGAAGCACACCGGCGAATTGCCCATCATTGGCGTGAACACCTTCCTGGCCGAACCCGATGGGGAAGCAGAGGCCGAAGGGCCGGTGGCCTTGATGCGCTCAACCGAGGAAGAAAAGCAACGGCAGATTCACAACCTGCGGCAGTTTCAGGCAAGGCGCGTGGAACAGGCACCAGATGCCTTGAGGTACCTGCAAGAAGAAGCCCGGACGGGCGGCAACCTGTTTGCTACCCTGATGGAAACCGTCAAGGATTGCTCCCTCGGCCAGATTACCAGCGCCCTGTTCGAAGTGGGTGGAGAATATCGGCGGAACATGTAGAAGTATTTCGTGATGCGTGTTGCGTGAACTTTATCCCTATTGCTGTAGGCAGCATCAGAATCTTCGTCCACACTTAACCGGTTATTCGGTTGCATTGTCCGTGGCCAAATTCACGCAACACGCAACACGCATCACGATCCCTTGAGATCAAGCTTCTAATCCCCTATCTTGATTTTACACAGGTAGCACGCGGTTATTGCATCCTCTTCACCTTTTGACCACCGTATAAAACACAACCAATCTTATGGATTCTCTTATTGGCATGCTCACCCAGCAACTTGGTGCGCAAGCAGTCGGCCAGATCGCAAAAAAACTCGGTGCCGACCAAGGCATGATCGGCAAAGCCATTACGGCGGCGCTCCCCATGATTATCGGCGCGCTCGCCAAAAACGCCAGCAACAAACGCGGGGCTGAGTCATTGGCCAACGCCATTGAGCGGGATCACGACGGTAGCATCCTTGGCAACCTCGGCGGTTACCTCGGCGGGCCACAAGCCACCAAAGACGACGGCATTCTGAAGCACATTTTCGGCTCCAAACGTGGCGGTGTCGAAAGCATTCTCGGGCAGATGGCTGGGTTGAATTCTGGTCAGTCGGGTAACCTGCTCAACATGCTGGCGCCCATCGTGATGGGTATGCTGGGTAAAGCCAAAAAGACCGGCAACCTGGACGCTGGTGGATTGGCCGAAATGCTCGGGCAACAGCGCCGCCATATTCCGGCCCCAACGCCCAAAGTAGGCGGTGGCCTCCTCGATGGCCTCCTGGGCATGATGGACTCGGACCGGGATGGCAGCTACAAAGACGACCTCCTCGGCCTCGGCGCCCAGATTCTAGGTGGCGTAATGAGCCGGAGATAAATTATTGGTGATTGGTAATTTACTGCGTTAATCGCTACGCTCGTTTGTGATTGATGATTTGTTATTGAGCGCTTACAAATCACCAATCACAAATGCCCAATCACCACACGAGGCGCAAGCCGACTGTACGAAGTAAATCACCAATCATCCCTTCCTTGCCTACCCACCTCCTTCAGCAACCCGGTACGGTGCTGCTGGAAACCATTAGGCCCGATCCCGAAAACAGGAAGAGCCTCCTCTTTGCACGGCCCGTAACCACGTTGGTGGCCCGTCGTGTTGATGAGGTCCCTGCATTGCTTCAGGCCATCGACGAAGCGATCACCGACGGGTATTATGTAGCCGGGTATCTGGGGTATGAATGTGGCTTTGCCTTTGAAGACATCGCCCCTCCACCGGTGATGTCCTATCCGCTGGCGTGGTTCGGGGTCTATGCCGGACCGCTTGCTGCCGGGGCACTGGATGCCGAGGCAGACGCCGGCTATACCCTCGCCGATTGCCGGTTCGACATTACCCAGGAGGCGTACCGGACGCAGATCCATACCGTTAAGGACCACATCCGGGAAGGGGATGTGTACCAGATCAACTTTACAGACCGGCTCACTTTTTCGTTTGAAGGATCGGCCCCGGCGCTGTATGAAGCCCTCAAGGCCAAACAGGGGGTGGCCTACAGCGCATATCTCCAGACCGATGAAGCGACCATTCTTTCGCTGTCGCCGGAGTTGTTTTTTCAACGGGAGGGACGGCGGATCTGGACCCGGCCCATGAAAGGCACCATCCACCGGGGACGCACCCCGCAGGAAGACGCAGCCCTGCAAGCCTGGCTGGCCGCAGACGAAAAAAGCCGGGCGGAAAACCTGATGATCGTGGACCTGCTGCGCAACGATTTGTCTGTCTTGTGCGAACCCGGCTCCGTGCAGGTGCCGGACCTGTTCACGACGGAACCCTTCGAGACGCTCATCCAGATGACCTCTACGGTGGAAGGGCGGCTACGGGAGGATGCGGTTTCCTATGCCGAAATATTTCGCGCCCTCTTTCCCTGCGGTTCCGTGACCGGTGCGCCCAAGATCCGGGCGATGCAATTGATTCATGCCTGCGAAGCCGGACCGCGCGGGGTGTATACCGGGTCCATCGGCTACATCGCGCCCAATGACCGGGCCGTATTCAATGTGGCGATTCGGACGGTGGTGCTGCAAAACGGCCACGGCGAAATGGGTACCGGCAGCGGCATCGTGTGGGATTCAGATGCCGACGCCGAGTACGATGAATGCTTGCTTAAAGCCCGATTCCTGACCGAGCCCTATGCACCGTTTGAATTGATTGAAACGATGCGCTTAGAAGAGGGCACCATTCCGCTGTTGCCACGTCATCTGGATCGGATGGCCCATTCGGCACGGTATTTCGGATTTCCGGGCAACCTCCAGGCACTTCGTATGCAACTGGAAACCCTGTCCAAACATTTGCCGACGGATACGCCCTACAAAGTCCGCGCCTTGCTCAACCGGGATGGGCAATGGACGGTTACACATCACCGGCTGACCGCCTCGTCATCTACGCCGGAACGGGTCGTGTGGTCGGATCGGGCCGTAGACAGCACCGATCCCTTTTTCTACCACAAGACCACGCGCCGGACGCTGTATGAAGACACGTTCGCCCGGGCGGTGCAGGCCGGCTATGACGAAGCCCTCTTCCGGAATGAGCGCGGGGAAGTAACGGAGGCCTGCCGGAGCAATGTGTTCATTCGAAATGGCAAGACCTGGCTGACGCCGCCGGTGGAGAGCGGGTTGTTGGCCGGGGCGTACCGGGCGCATTTGTTGGAGACCTTGCCGGACGTGCAGACACAGGTATTGTATCCCGAAGACATCCTTCAGGCAGAGGCCGCGTACCTGTGCAATGCGGTGCGCGGACTGCGCGAAATTGAGGTGGTGCAATAAAAAAAGCAGGCCTCCGCTATTGCGCAGACCTGCTTCGAGCATAAGCCCTTTGTAGCGTTTAGTTCCGCGACGGGTAGATGCCCTGCAGACAGATGATGTAGTAGATGGATTGGTAGGGCGTCATGTTGTCATGGCTTTGACTGCCACCGGCAAAGCCGGTCGTCCCGGCACCTTCAAACGTGTCACTCGATGTATGGTATTCGAGATTTCCAGTCACCGCAGGAAAGTTGTTTTCCGGATTAGAGGTAGTGGCCTCATCCGAACTGGCGCGGGGCGCAAAGCCGTGGTTGTGTACCGAGAGTTGGGTCGTGTTTAGCGTCACGGCGTACTGACCGCCTTTCTGGCCTAAATTGTATGAAGGCAAGCCCGGTCCGGAGCCAGGGGCAATCGCCGTGCGACCACGCAGGTCTGGCAGGCCAAAAGTAGTACGCCCATCGCCACCGTACGTCGTTCCAAGAATCGAAAAAAGGGCATCATTTTGCGAAATAGCAAGCAGTTGACCTTCGCAGAAAGCCCAGTTTCGGGGGGCAAAGTTGCCGGCAAAGATGCGAATTTCGCCGATCATTCCGTCGTCCATAATAACCTCTTGGGTTTTCGTTTTAAGCTTTATTGGTGATACCAGTTCTAGTTCCGGGAGGGATACGTTCCGACAAGGCAAATGATATAGCGGAGGGTCAGATATGGCATCATGTTTTCATGAGAGCCATTGCCGCCTTGGTTGGTGGTGGTACCGGCACCCTCGGTGGTATCTGCCGATGAGTGGTATTCGAGACCCCCAGCGCTGGCCGGGAAGTTGTTTTCCGGTTTAGGGGAGGTGGCAGCATTTGTACTGGCTGGCGGAGCAAAGCCGTGGTTATGTGACGGTATTTGATTGATGTTCAGCGTCACGGTGGGGGCACCGCCTTTCTGGCCTTCGCTGTACGTGGGTAAACCCGGCCCGGTACCTGGGCCGATTACGGTGCGGCCACGCAGTTCAGGAAGGGCAAAGGTGGTACGGCCATCGCCGCCGTAGATGGTACCCAGAATTGAAAATAAAGCTGTGTACTGGGAAATAGGCAACAGGTTGCCATCACAAAAAGCCCAGTTTCGGGGAGCAAAGTTGCCGGCAAAAAGGCGAATTTCGCCTATCGTTCCATTCATAATAACCTCAGGGGTTGTGCTTAAGAAAATGCAAGGACGGAGGACCTAATTCCGGCTGGGGAACAGTCCTTGGATGCAGATGATGTAGTTGATGGCCAGATACGGCGACATGTTTTCATGGGCCTGACCACCACCTGCGTTGCTGGTTGTGCCGGCACCTTCGGTCGTGTCTGCCGACGTATGGTAGTTGAGCGTACCCGTAACGGCTGGGAAATTGTTTTCCGATTTACCGGAGGTGGCATTCTGGCTACTGGCCCGTGGGGCAAAGCTATGGTTATGCGAGGGGATCTGTGAGGTGTTCAGCGTCACAGTGGGGGCACCGCCTTTTTGACCCTGGTTGTAGGTAGGCAGTCCGGGGCCAGATCCGGCACTGAGGGGCGCGCGGCCCCGCAGATCAGGCAGGGCAAAGGTCGTGCGCCCATCGCCACCGTACATGGTGCCGAGGAGCGAATACAAGGACTGGTTCTGGTTAATGGGGAGGATTTGACCTTCGCACAACGCCCAGTTTCGTGGGGCGAAGTTTCCGCCAAACATGCGGATTTCAGCCAGATAGGGTTCCATAAGGGTACCTCAGTTATAAGGGTTCTTTGATTTTGCTGTGCAAAGGTCAAGCCAAGCGTTTGTGTAATACTTGCACACAAAAATCGAAGAACGGATAGTAGGGATAGAATGGTCTTGATGCACAGCAGTGAGATCAAGATCTGTGAGTAGAAATACAGTACTTCAGTATGGCAACGAGGTACTGTAGCAGGAGTACAAAGCGTGATCCATGTAGGGGTGGCATGAGGGTTTGGAAAACGCGGCACCGGGGAAAGGGATTTAAACCCGATGCGAAGCGCGATACAGCAGGTGGTTATTAATAAAGCCAAAACCTTGCATAAATCCGCATTGGCTAAGTATAATAGAATCATATATGGGGATCAATACTGTGAAGCATATATTATCGTCAACCTTTAAACTTTATATTCAGTTAATGATAGATTGTCAAAAATATCGTGTTACACCAGGAGGTGGATTTCAACTGGCATCCATTGATTCAGGTGAAAATCAGGGGCTGGACAAGAAGACCTGTAAGCGATTGTTGAAAAAAAACCGGGAGCGGATTGCCACCTTGCAGGAACGGCTCTATGCCGAAAGGAAACAGTCGGTGCTGCTGGTGTTGCAAGCCATGGATGCCGGCGGCAAAGACAGCACCATCGAGGCCGTCACGGAGGGCATCAACCCGCAGGGGTGCCGGGTTGCGAGTTTCAAGGCCCCCAGCAAGGAAGAACTGAGTCACGATTTTCTCTGGCGCGTGCACGACAAAGCGCCGCGCAAAGGAATGATTCGCATTTTCAACCGTTCCCACTACGAAGATGTGCTCATCGTGCGCGTACACGGCTGGGCCAAGCCCGAACAAACCGAACAACGCTACAGCCACATTAACGACTTCGAGCGGCTCCTGCACGACCACAACACCCACATCGCCAAGGTGATGTTGCATATCTCGCCGGAATACCAGCTTGAGCAGTTTCGGGAACGGCTGGAAGACCCCGGCAAGTGGTGGAAATTCAACCCCGGCGATCTCGACGAGCGCAAGCTGTGGGATAAATACATGGAATCCTTCGAAATTGCCCTCAACCGGTGCTCCACCGATTATGCCCCCTGGTACGTCGTCCCGTCGGAACACAAATGGTTTCGGTGCCTCGTCGTGAGCCAGATCCTGCTGGACCTCCTCGAACGCATCGATCCCCAATTCCCCAAACCGGATTTTGACCCCACCGTGCATACTCCGGAAAGCCTGGCAGATCACGTGATTTAGGGGTCACACCTCCACCGTCCCCCGGTAGACCATTGTGGCTGGTCCTTCCAGGTAGGGTTGGGCGATCACGCCTTTGCTCAACTGGCTGCCAACGCGCAAGGTGCCGCCGGGCATGTGGACGGAGACAGCATCCGTCTGTACCCGGTCAGACAGGCGGGCGACGAACGCCGCCGCCAATGCGCCTGTGCCGCATGCCAGGGTTTCCTGTTCTACGCCTCGCTCATAGGTCCGTACGCGGATGTGACCGGGGGTGTCCAGGACCTGTACAAAATCAATGTTCGCCCCTCTCGGGAACGCGGCATCGTGCCGGAGGGGCGGCCCCCACTCGGCAACAGGTATGGCCGCCACATCGTCCACAAAGCAAACCCCGTGTGGAACGCCGGTGTCGATACCATACATCCGGGCAAACGCGGCTCCGGCTGGCAAGGTAACGGGTACCTTCGGGGTGTAGGCTTCAGGCGCAGGGGTAAACAGCCGAACGTCTGCATCGGGTGCGTCAGGGACCTGGGCCTGATAGGGACCGGCATCAGTCAGGAAACGGTAGTTGGACCCGGGGAGGCCGACGTATTGCGCAAACCGGGCGAGGCAGCGGGCACCGTTGCCGCACATCTCGCCGTTTGAACCGTCCGCGTTGAAATAGCGCATGTGGAAATCCCATTCCGCGTGTGGGGAAAGGGCCAATACCCCATCGGCCCCGATGCCGTAGCGACGTCTGCAGAGCCGTTGGGCCAGGTCGGCGAGTTCGGCATCGGAGAAGTAATAGAATCGGTTGTCCACGACGATGAAGTCGTTGCCGGCACCGTGCATTTTGGTGAATTCGAGAACAAGCTTTTTTTGCATACGTACTTACGTCCTGTAAGTGTTAATTTGCATACCGATGAAGCCTTGTAACGGCGCACAGGTTCCAAGAGAACCGCCCCCGGCTTCAACTTCTATCCTCCTGAACCTTTCCACTACGCATTGACGGAAAAGCTGATAAAGATTGAAGGCGCGAAACCGGTGATGGTCTTCGGCTTCAACGACAGACACCTTCGCAAAATCGAGTCGGCCTTTGCCGATACCACCTTTGTCGCCCGAGGTGATCAAGTGTTACTCCGGGGCACCCCCGCTGACATTGACCGCATTGAGCGGGTCTTCCGCGAACTGGTTCTGGTCCTGAACCGGAACACCAACCTGACGGAAAACGACGTGGACACCGTCCTGAGCCTTGCAGCCCTGGACGGCCCAACCGCCACACAGACCCCGGGCAGCGACGTCATCATCAACACGCCCAACGGCGGAGCCGTCAAGGCCCGTACCGACGGGCAACGGCGGTTGGTGGCTGCGGCACGCACCCACGACATCGTTTTCTCTATCGGCCCGGCGGGAACGGGCAAGACCTACACGGCGGTTGCCCTGGCCGTTGCTGCACTCAAAGCCAAACGGGTCAAACGCATCGTGTTGTCCCGGCCTGCCGTCGAAGCGGGGGAACGTCTGGGCTTTCTACCCGGCGACCTCCGCGAAAAGGTCGATCCCTACCTGCGCCCGCTTTATGATGCCCTCGGCGATATGATTCCACGCGAGAAGCTGGAAGATTACATCGACAAAAACATCATCGAAATCGTACCGTTGGCCTACATGCGAGGCCGTACCCTGCATTCGGCCTACGTGATTCTTGACGAAGCCCAGAATGCCACTACCGTTCAGATGAAAATGTTTCTGACCCGCCTCGGGGTCAGTAGCCGTGCCATCATTACGGGCGATTTAACCCAGACGGACTTGCCACGCAAGACGGATAGCGGATTGCCTCACGCACAACGCATTCTGGAAGGGGTTAAGGGCATTGCCTTTGAGTACCTGGATACCAACGATGTGGTCCGGCACCGCCTGGTCAAGGATATCATTGCTGCCTACGACCGCTACGACGAGGCGGAGGAAGCCGATACGCCCTAGTTGTTGAATCCGATAGAGGAACGCAACATGTAGAGGATAAAAAGGAACAGGCTGAGCAGGATCATGGCCGAGATGGCACTCACGATCGGCTTTTTCCAGAATTCATCGAAGGATGATCTCCGGCTGCTGGGTTTGACCTTGACCTTGGTGCGGGCCGTGCGGTGAAAGCCCAGGTCATCCTTCAGATCACCCCAAACGAGTTCGAGGTCTAACGGGCGGGCATGGAGCTCCTTCGTCTTCACGCGGAGCCGCTTCCACTGGTCCCATTCCTGTTTGTTGGCCGGGTTTTCCAGCCACAGGTTCAGCGCATGGCCTTTGCCGGGCGGCATGGGGTCGTCCATCCATTCGGCCAGGTGAATGTAGTAATTCAGGGACTTTTCCTCGTTCATGGTCGGTCGGTTCAATAGACGTAAAAGCCTTGGTTGGTTTTGCGGCCCAATCGTCCGGCGGTTACCATTTTGCGGAGCAGGGGGCAGGGGCGGTATTTGTCGTCACCGAGTTCATTGTGGAGCACTTCCATAATGGAGAGGCACACGTCGAGCCCGATAAAGTCGGCGAGGGTAAGCGGACCCATGGGGTGGGCCATACCGAGTTTCATCACCGTATCGATGTCTTCGACGGACGCCACGTTTTCCATGACGCAATATACGGCTTCGTTGATCATTGGCATCAGGATGCGATTGGAAATAAATCCGGGGTAGTCCTCTACCGATACCGGCGTTTTGCCAAGGGCTTTGGCCAGAGATTCAATGGCGATAAAGGTGGTGTCATCGGTCTCGATCCCCCGAACGATCTCCACCAGTTTCATTACCGGCACCGGGTTGAAAAAGTGCATCCCGATGACGTGTTGCGCCCGACGGGTTTGTGCCCCCAACCAGGTAATCGAAATTGATGAGGTATTGGAAGCCAGGATTGCACCTTCCGGGGCGGCTTCATCAACCAGACCGAAAATTTTGGATTTGACGGGGCGTTTTTCGGATACGGCCTCGATTACGAGATCGGCATTGGCTACGCCGGCGAGCGTGTTCGTCGTGGTTTGAATGCGGCTGAGGGTGGCCGCCTGTTCAGCGGCAGTAATGCGTTCCTTCTTGACCTGCCTTGCCAGGTTTTTATCGATGGTTGCCCGGGCGCGGTCCAGCAAGGCCTCATCCAGGTCAATCAGGGTGACATCATGGCCGTGTTGGGCACACACATGGGCAATGCCGTTGCCCATGGTACCGGCTCCGATAACGGCGATGTTTTGAATAGACATCCAGGAACAGTTGGTGGATCACAATGGCATCGTTCCCAAAATAGGAAAAACAAAAACGGGACGCTGCAACCGCAACGGCCCGTTTCGTTGAAATATGGGTAAATGTCAGTTTGTTCATGTTTTCGGATTCCAGCGAAAGGTGTTGTCGATCAAGCGGGTTTTGCCGAAGAAAACCGCAACCGCCGCGAGGGCATTCTGGCCGTCTTTAAGCCGGGTCAGGGGTTGCAGATTTTCCGTATCCACCACTTCCATATACTGAATTCGGGCGTCTGGAGCCTGCGCAATCTGGTGGCGCATCGCTTCTATAAGGACCGCTGAGCGCGTTTCCCCTGCATCCATGCGTGCACGCGCATCTCGGACGGCCTGGGACAACACGAGGGCTTGCTCGCGTTCATTCGGCGAGAGGTACCTGTTGCGTGAAGAGAACGCCAATCCGTCAGGCTCTCGTACAATAGGGGCACCTATCAAATGTATGTCAAACCCCATCTCCTGCGTCATACGGCGTAAAATCAGAAATTGTTGGGCATCTTTGAGGCCGAAGACGGCCTTATCCGGTGTACAGGCGATGAACAATTTGGACACAATGGTTGTCACGCCCAGGAAATGGCCGGGGCGTTGCTTGCCACACAGGTACGCATCCAGGCCATCCACCCGCACCCACGTGCGCGGCTCCTGTGGGTACATTTCGGCTGCATCCGGCACGAACACGGCATCCACCCCTCCGATACTGCGGAGGGCTTCCAGGTCAGTCTCCAAAGTGCGGGGGTAGCGGTCGTAGTCTTCATGCGGCCCAAACTGCGTCGGGTTTACGAAAATCGATACCGTTACATGGTCGGCATGCTCACGCGCCAGCTTCACCAGAGACAGATGCCCTTTGTGAAGCGCACCCATGGTGGGTACCAGCGCCAGGGTACGACCGGTACACCTTGCCTGCAGGGCAAGGGCCTGCATTTCGGATCGGGTAGCAATCAGTTGCATCGTCGTGTTAGCGGACAAGGTGAAAGTGTTCCTGCCTGCGGAAGGCCCAATGTCGTGCGCCTTCGGCATCGAGGTAGGCTTCTTCCTCCTGCCGAAACTGAACGGGCTTATCATTCCACTCGGGCACGTTGGTGGTGGCCTGCAACTCAATGGAGTGCCAAGTCTGGGGGCGAATCTTAATCTCGCCACGGCCTTTGATGGGGCGTTGGCGGTCCCATAACCCGATCAGGGGGCCTGCGCCATGTCCGTGGTCTCCGATGGGGTGGGTGTAGATCGTGCCGTTGATGTTTTCGGCTTTCATCTGGGCGAGGGCGGCCATCAGAATTTCGTTGCCGGTTCGGCCCGGATGCATTTCGGCCAGGAGGATGTCTTGCAGCCGGTTGCTAGTGCGCAGACCCGCCTTGAGGCCTTCGGGCACATCGGTCTCGCCTTCGCGCAAGACGTAACCCAGGTGTTGGGTGTCGGTTTTGAGGCGCATTGCCACGACCCCAAAATCACACCACAGCAAATCGCCGCGTTCGATGATGGTCGGGCCTTCTTCCGGCACTTCGCCGGCCCGTTGCACGGCAACCGAGGGGTGGAACCATGTGGTCATGCCGAGGGATTGAAGTTTTTCTCGGAGCCACCAGCGTACGTCATCGGTGGTGGTCACACCGGGTTCGATGACGGCATTGGAGAAGGCTTCGCTGATCATGGCATGGACCGTCTCCTGTATTTTTTGGTAGCGCGGCAACATTTCCGGTACCCGCACGGCGATGTAGTTGATGGCCAGTTCCGGGACGCGCACCACACGCTTAAGCAGTTCAGGACCAAGGGCTCGTTCGAGGGCTTCGCGTTCACCGGCATGGAGCCCGTCGGCGAAGGCATGGACCTCATCGATGTTGAGAACGATACGCGCTGGATCTGCACGTTCGACGAGGTTATGCAACAGGTCCCATTGGCCGCCGCCCCAGAGTTCGCGTCCGGCCACGGACTGGTCCGGGTCCTGGTAGGCCTCGAATAATCCACCCTGATTGCTGCCGCCGAGGGCAAGGCGCTGGACGGTACCGTCGGGTTGTTTGTGGAAGACATAAATGGAGCGCCGCCGGGCCGCAAAGGTCGTGGCCGAGGTAATGGACCAGAAGACCGGGTCTTCGGCATATTCCCGCATGGAGAGGATCCACATGTCCACATTGTACGCGTTCATCAGGGTGGGCAAGACGTGCATCAGGCGCTGTTCCAGCCAGACCTGTTGTTCGTCATACTGGGCACGCAGGGAGGGCAGTGGGTGGATATGGGCTGGCATCGTCTGAGAAAAAACCGGGAAGGTGACAGCCAGGCAAAGCAGAAACGTACCAAAGGGGTATAGACGGAGGTTCATAAAGGAGCAAGTCGATGGTGAGCGCGTTGAAAAACACCGGCAATATAATGCGTTCTACGTTCTACGTTCTATGTTCTACGTTTCTTTGTCCCTAACGTAGAACCCAGAACGTAGAACGATGCAGCCGCATACACCACGGCGATTTATATCGCTAAACTAGGCCGTGTTGACCATTAGATCAACAGGCGGTTTTGAGGTCGTTAGGGCCGTGGATCGGCCCAGGCCCAATCAAGGCGCATTTTGACTGCAATGCCTTAGCATTTCAGGAGAAATGCAACGCAGAGTGGGCCAAGAGGGCCGGTTATCGGCCCGAAACGGGCCAAAAACGACGTTTACGCTTAATTGTCAACACGGCCTAATCATCCATCATCATTTATCATTCCGAAAACTCCATGCCCGATTATCGTATAGAAAAAGATTCGCTCGGGGACGTTCGCGTGCCCAGCGATGCCTTTTACGGCGCCCAAACCCAGCGTGCCGTTCAGAACTTTCCCATCAGTACTCTGCGTTTCCCCCGGCGTTTTATCGAAGCCCTCGGCATCATTAAGCAAGCTGCCGCCCGGGCCAACCATGCCCTCGGGCTGCTTCCGGAAGCAACCACCAACGCTATTGTTGATGTGGCGCAGCAAGTCATTGACGGGCAGTACGACGACCAGTTCGTGCTGGACATTTTCCAGACCGGCAGTGGCACTTCGACCAATATGAACACCAACGAGGCGATCGCCAATCTCGCCACCGAGGCTGTCGGTGGGATGCGTGGCGATAAAACCGTGCACCCGAATGATCATGTGAACATGTCTCAGTCGTCCAACGACACCATCCCCACGGCGATGCACATTTCGGCCCGAATGGCGATTGAGAAGGAGCTGCTCCCGGCCTTGCGGGCCTTGCGGACGGCCCTCGAAGCCAAGGCTGATGCCTTCGATGATGTGGTCAAAAGTGGGCGTACCCATCTGATGGATGCCACGCCGGTCCGGCTCGGGCAGGAGTTTGGCGGGTATGCCTCGCAGGTAGCCCATGGCATCCGCCGCCTAGCATGTGCTTCCGAAGAGTTAGCCGAACTGGCCCAGGGCGGCACGGCCGTCGGGACCGGCATCAACGTGCATCCCGATTTTCCCCCGAAGGTCATTGCGCTCATCAGCGAAAAAACCGGTCTGGGATTTCGGGAAGCCGATAACCATTTTGAGGCTCAGGCCGCACGGGATGCCTACGTGTCTACAGCCGGCGCCCTGAACACCGTTGCCGTATCCCTCCTGAAAATCGCCAATGACATCCGGTGGCTCGCCAGTGGCCCCACCAGCGGCCTGTTTGAAATCCGGTTGCCCGCTATTCAGCCGGGGTCGTCCATTATGCCGGGGAAAGTCAATCCGGTGATGAGCGAGGCCCTGATGATGGTGGCTGCCCGTGTAATGGGCAACACCGTCACAATCACCGTGGGTGGACAGCACGGCAATTTTGAACTGAACGTCATGCTCCCGGTGATGGCCCATGCCATGCTGGAAAGCATCAGCATTATGGCTAATGGTGTGGCCGCGTTTCAGGCAAACTGCCTCGAAGGCATCGAAGCCGACCGCGAACGGTGCCGGGAACTCCTCGAACTCAACCCCTCGATTGCCACAGCTCTCAACGCCGCCATTGGCTACGACCGCGCCTCGAAGATTGCCAAACAGGCGGCCCGTGAGCGCAAGGCTGTCACGCAGGTGGTGCGGGAAGCCGGGTTGTTGACGGATGAGGAACTGGCCGAGGTACTGGACGTGCGGCGTATGACAGAGCCGGGGATTCCAGGGCAGTGACCTCATACTAAACCTGAACCCTGCATCGTTATTCCCTTGAATCCAGGCGGATTCGTTTCTCGTGGTGAAGGGAACGGGCTGTATCGGTCGCTGCAGGGATCGGTGCAGGCCCGCTCCCTGTCGTCATGGGTGGCCGTAGCCGGGGTATTAATAATGGCATCAAGCCTGTAACTTTGGCACGGTTTTTTAATACAAACAGGCAACCTTTGATACTTAACTCTTATGAAGCAATGGCGCATTGGGGCGTGTCGACGCCCAGGCGTCCAATAAACCAGAACTACAACTATGAGTCGAACCACGAAACGTAATCTGTCGGTCATTGCATTGCTGGTGGCCGGGTTTATGGCCGGGGTCTTTATGGTCACGGCTGGAGGCAATGTGCTTGGGGTTTCCGAGCGCATAGGTGAACGGGCCGTAGCGGCCCCGGTTGAGGCAGCAGTCCCGCCCTCGGCTTTGCTGGATATGGAAGACGCGTTTGCCAATGTGGCAGAGGCCGTCAATCCGGCCGTTGTCCAGATCAACAGCAGCAAGCGGGTCCGGCGTCCGTCGGTGAATGATTTCTTCGGCAACAACCCGTTGTTTGAAGATTTCTTTGGTCGTCGCCGGAATGATGATCAGGGCAATGACGACGACGAAGACTTTTCTTTGCAGCAAGGCCTTGGGTCTGGTGTGATCGTGCGGGCCAACGGGTACATCGTCACCAACAACCATGTGGTAGAAGGGGCTGATGAACTTGAAGTCAAGCTCTTCGATGGCCGTCAACTCGAAGCCGAAATCGTGGGTACGGATCCTTTGAGTGATCTGGCCGTGATTCGTATTACCGCTGACGAAACCCTGCCATACATCGGCTATGGAGATTCAGATGCACTCAGGGTGGGGCAATGGGTGATGGCCTTTGGCTCACCCTTGGCCCGTGAATTGAGCAATACCGTTACAGCAGGCATCGTGAGTGCCCTGGGCCGGTTCTCTCGCTCGGCTGAAATTGAAGACTACATCCAGACGGATGCGGCCATCAATCCGGGTAACTCCGGTGGGGCATTGGTGAACCTGCGGGGTGAACTGGTGGGCATCAACAAGGCGATCTATTCCCGGAGCGGTGGTTCACAAGGCATTGGCCTCGCGATTCCGGTCAATACGGTAGCTGGTGTGGTGGACCAATTGATCGACAAGGGGGCCGTGAGCCGTGGCTACCTGGGTATTGAATTTGGGCCGATTTCTGAATCCCTGGCACGGGCCTATGATGTGCCGCGCGGTGCCGCCCGCGTGGGCACGGTCGTGGAAGGCGAAGCCGCCGAGAAAGCTGGCGTAAAGATTGATGATGTGATCGTGGCCATCGACGGCAACCGGCTGGACAATTCCAGCGAACTCCTCAGTTCCATCGCCACCAAACGCCCCGGCGACCGCGTGGACTTGGACATTGTGCGGGACGGTGAACCGATGGAAATCACCGTGACCTTGGGTGAACGTCCGGAGGACCTGGCTGCCCAGACGCAAGCTCCGCAGGAAGAAGAACGCGGAGGGATGGAAGAAATGGCGTCGCAACTCGGCATGTCAGTACGTACCCTCACGCCGGAAGTCGCACGGCAACTTCGCATCGAAGATGAGTCCCTCACCGGCGTGGTGGTGACCGAAATCCGCCAGAGCAGCGAAGCCTTTCAGGATGCCGACATTCGGCAGGGCGATGTCATCGTAGAGGTGGACCGGAAACCGGTAGAAAATGCCGATGACTTCCTGGACATCTATGGTTCTGTATCGGCAGGAAAAACCTTCCTCGTCCGCATTCGCCGTGGCAACAGCGGTTTCCTCACGGCGCTGACCAAACCGGAATGATATGAGTGCGGGGTGCGGAGTGCGACGTTTGTAAGTCGCCTGTGTATCGCGTGTTAGGATTTTTAGGCCGTGTCTTCGGAAGGGGGCGCGGCTTTTTTATTTGGCACGCCGTGTCCCTACAGGTTCATCTCAAACGTTTGGGGAGCATCGCAGGATAAAATGCGGGTTCTCGGGAATTTTCACAAACGTATGTGGTAGGTAGAAACGTCGCATGTCCCTACCGTTTGCCGTCTACCAATTCCAGGGGGTGTATGGGGCCGAGGGTTTCGGTGTCATCAGCTTCGACTTTCATGCGCCAGAAATAGGTACCTGGGGGGAGTTCGGTGAGTTGTTGAAGCGGGACTTCGGTGCCGGTGACGGGCAGCATCACGACGGTTTCAGCCATAAGGCTATCGCGGGCCAGCATGAATGTGGTGCGGGGTTGGGCGATGAAAAGCGTATCATCGAAGGAGAAGGTCGGGATCGAGCCGCTGAGGATATTGCCGGTTTGGAGGGTGTCATCCGAGGAAAAAAGACCGCTGGAATAGGCCCAGTAGCCCAATGCCAGTGCCGCTACGATGCCGAGTGCGGCCCAGAGGGTTGTTCGGTTATAAGATGGCTTGCGGAGGTGGAAGTCGTCCGGGACTTCATACGTTTCAGTGGTTGAAGATTCTGCTTCAGGTTTTTCGACCGATTCCAAGCTGGTCTCGGCATCTGACAGGAATTCTTCGGAGACGAGAATTTCTTCGGTGGAACCCTTCTGGTAGGCTGCTTCAGACTGCGCGTCCGGGGCGATATGTTCCGTTGGGGCGGGTACCGTATCAACCCGGGCCAGCACAATCGAGATGTTATCCATTGAGCCTGCTTCCAGGGCTTGTGTCACGAGGTTTTCGGCGGCTTCCTGCAGGTTATTTACGTTTTGCAGTTGATGGCTCAGCAGTTGTGGGCCAGCCCCTTTGTCTGTGATGAGGCCGTCCGAGCACAGCACCAGCAGGTCACCCTCGGCCAGGGCAAAGGCTGGATGTTCGGGTGGGAAAAGGTCCGGTGCTTCGCCGCCGCCGTCCAGGGTTTTGGTGACGATGTGGCCATAGGCGGAGACGAAGTGTGGGTCGATAGGCTCGCCGGGGCGCTCCTTTTGTAGTTCCGAGATGTAGGTATGATCGATGGAGCACTGGTACAATTGCCCAGCCCGTAGCAGGTAGGTGCGGCTGTCGCCGAGGTTGGCAACTACAAACTGATTACCCTGGGCCAGTACACAGGCCAGGGTCGTGCCCAGGCCTTCCAGGCTGGGGTCGAGTTGGGCCTTTTCCCGAATGAGTTGATGGGCCCGCCGGTAGAGTTCGGCCAGAACGCCTTTCAGGTCTTTTGGGTGTTGGGTATGCCCGAACTCATCCTGCATATAGAGGGAGGCCAGGTTCAGCACTTCCGAGCTGGCTACGCGCCCACCGGCAGCACCGCCCATCCCGTCTGCCACTGCCAGGAAATAGGTGTCGGCGCTGGGTTGAAAGTGCAGGATCGCATCCTGATTTTCTTCCCTGCGGCCCTTTACGGTCAGGCCGTGCATGGTTATCTGAAGCGGAGGTTGGGGCATCATGGGGTATAAAAATGAGTCTAAGCTGTGTACTCGGCATCAAGCATATGCCCTGCCGAAATGCGGCAGTACATTAAACGCGTAGTGCAAGGGGTATTCCAGATCATATGGTACAGAGATTGCACAGCTTCTATATAGCCATTTCGGTTCAAGGGGTTTCGACTACGATGCGGAAGCCCTGGGCATGTCCGGCAGCGCCCGGACGCGCATAATTTCGGGCCGTAGTTCGTACGCGGTGCGGTTTGCTAATATACGCACCTCCACGAATCACACGTCTATCACCTGTTTCAGGTCCGGTCGGGTTGTCTTGTGGGGGGGCTTCAAATCCCGGATTGTCCAGGTCATACCGGTCCAGGCACCATTCGTCTACGTTGCCTGCCATGTCGTATAAACCCAGCGCATTGGATGCGTAGGAACCGACCGGCGATTTGGTCGCATACCCATCATCGGCTTGTCGTCCGTTCTTGTTAAAATAACGTCCTCGGTCATCAAAATTTAGGTGATCGCCTTCAAATACGTTGCCCCACGGATACCGGATGACCGCGCCGCCGTTCCGGGCTGCATATTCCCATTCGGCCTCTGTGGGCAGGCGTACGGTTTTACCGGTGCGGGCCGAGAGCCATTCGCAGAATCGTACCGCCTCGAACCAGGTAATGTTGGATACCGGTAACCGCCCACGGCCCATGCCTCCGTCTGCGGGTTTGGGTCTTCCGGTAAGGCGGGCATAGGTATCGTACTGGTCAAATGTGATTTCGTGGGCGCTCATGGCAAAGGGGCGCACGAAAACGCGCCGGACGGGTTGCTCATCAGCATCACCATCGCCCAGAAGGTCGCCCATGCGGAATGATCCGCCATCGATATTGACCAACTGAATTCCCAGCCAGGTTTCTTCGGTCAGATCGGGTTGCACGTCCCAGAACGGCAGGCTGACCATGCCCAACACGAGCAGGCCGGCAAAACCCCGCACAAGGTTGCGCCGTTTTGTCCACCACGTCTGAAATGCGGCTTTGCGGGTGGCCTGCCGTTGCACCTGGGCCTTACGTTGTTTGGTCAGCCATTGCTTAGACCGGTCCTTGAGGCTGGGTTTTGGTGGGCGTTCCGGTTTAACCCTGGCCTTTTTTTCGGTTTTGGCTTTGGTCTTTTCCTGGCCGTTTGTCTTGGTCTTGGGTGGGGCCGCTGCAGGTGGTGGAGCTGCTGGTTTAGGCTTGGCCGGAGCGATGGTGCGCTCGGACGACGGGGCGGCGCGGGCCGGTAACGGCTCCCGGCGTGTGGCTTCCGCGTCGAGGGTTAGGGTGGGTTTATACGGAGCCGGGATGGCTTGCGCAGCCTCTTTCGGCATGCTGTCGAGCCCATCGTTGAGTGCAACAGCGATATCTTTCCCACGCTTGAACCGGTTAGGCAGGTCTTTGGACAAGCATTTGTGAATCAGCGTCAACACCCAAAAGGGGGCATCCGGGCGAAGGGATCGTACTGGCGTAAACGGCTGATGCACGATCCGGTACAGGGTGCTCATCGTATTGCCGGACCCGTGGAAAGGCGTCACGCCACAGAGGGCTTCGTACATCACCACGCCCAGGCTGTACAGGTCACTTTGGGGCGTGACGGATTCGCCCCGGGCTTGCTCCGGGCTCATGTAGTCCGGCGTGCCCAACATGTGGCCTTGCTGTGTGAGGGTGGTGGCCCCATGCTGGGGGCGGGCGATCCCAAAGTCCAGCAAGACCGGGCGGTCTCCATCCGTGACAACGATATTGGCGCTTTTGATGTCTCGGTGGATGATGCCACTCTGGTGGGCATGGTCGAGTGCATCGGCGAGGGGGGCAAACAGCCGAACCCACCGTTCAATGGAGAGGGGGCCTTCCCGGATGAGTGCCTGCATCGTGGGGCCGGCCACATATTCCATTGCGATGTAATGAAACCCACCATGCTCGCCCGATTCATAGATCGTAACGATGTTGGGATGACTGGTCAGGGCGCCGGCGGCCTTGGCTTCCCGGGCAAACCGTTTCAGGAATTCATCCCGTTCGTTGTTGTGCAGCAAATGGGGGGGGAGCACCTTGAGGGCCACCCACCGGTTGGGGTTGCGCTGTTCAGCCCGGAACACGATTCCCATGCCGCCCCGCCCGATTTCCTCATCGATCTTGTAGCGGTCCCAGAATGCTTCGCGCATGGCGATGTACGGGTCCAACGTTTGGATCCGGACCGTATCCTGAGAAATCCACTCCCCGCAATGTTTACACTTCCTGGCCCGCACGAGTATGGCTTCACCGCAGGCGGGGCAGGGCTTGGTCGCCGGGCTCATCGGTGTATATCGGTTGAGTCGAGAGGTCGGAGGGTTATCGGATGTTGTCTACTTGGGATAGGAGATCGTTCAATAATTCCATCCACAGTAGACAACCTCATAATGGTTTATTTGACGAAGCAGGGGGCGGAAAAGTTTGGAAGCCCCGGCAAGATTTTGGCTGCGACGCATGAATCGTTCTGAAAAGAACGAGGTCTGTATCCTCAAAAAACAGTCTGGACTGCTGGCGCACATTCACCCCATCATTGTTTTTCTGAGGAATAATATTGATATTCGCGATGCCCTATGCCTCATTTCATGAGGTACACCACACTTTTACATCATCAGGGCGTACATGATGCCCTAGGAATACGCCACGGGAGAAGACATGAGCTATGATAATGACGGACGCGGATACCATAACAACAACCGACGCGACCATCGGGACCGGGATGAAGTATACTCCAAGCGGGTGCTGGCCGGGAAGCGAACCTACTTTTTTGATGTGAAGTCTACCCGCTCCGGCGAAGATTTTTTTATTACCATTACGGAAAGTAAGCGCGTCGGCGAGCGGCGCTACGAGAAACACAAAATTTTTCTCTACAAGGAAGATTTCGGCAAATTCGTGGCTGCCATTCATGAAGTGGTTGGTCATATCAAAGATGAACTGCTGCCGGACTATGAATTCCGAGGGCTTCCCGAACTTACGCCTGCCCCGGAAGAAGAATCCGAGGTTGAGGAACGGTCGTATTAACGCCGCCTCTTCGTGCGGGAACGAATCAAACCGATGCCCGCTACCAGTAGGACGTTCAGGTACCAAAGCCGGTCATTGACCGGCTTTTCTTATGAGATCATGTTAGGCCGTCTTGGCCCATTCGGCCTTGTCGAGATGCACAGGATGAATGACAAGCGGCGTAACATCATTTATGAGGTAAACGGCACTATGCTTCCGCTTATTTCCTATCCGGGCCAAGAAGTCCTCTTTGAAGTCATTCAAAACCGTGCCGGTACGTTCAGCGAAGACATTGACCGGGCCGTCGATGGCATCCTGGCCGATGTACGTGCCAACGGAGATACGGCCCTGCTGGCTTACACCCGCCGGTTTGACGGGGTCGCGCCTGCATCAATCGCAGTACTGCCCGATGCCCTGGCCGCAGCTTATGCAGAGATGGACCCGGCCTTGCGAGACATCATCGCCGAAGCCGCAGCCAACATCCGTCGGTTTCATGAAAGGCAGCGGGCACAGTCCTGGTTTGTCGAAGAACCCGACGGCGTGGTCCTTGGTCAGCGGGTGGTCCCTATAGAACGGGCCGGGGTGTATGTGCCGGGCGGGACGGCCGTTTATCCATCCAGCGTCCTGATGAATGTTATTCCGGCGCAAGTGGCCGGGGTACCCCATATTCACTTGGTTTCTCCACCTGGTCCTGACGGATTGCCGCATCCGCTGGTGATGGGGACCGCGCACTTTTTGGGCGTGCAGACTGTCTATGCCGTTGGGGGTGCCCAGGCCATCGCCGCACTGGCATACGGCACGGCCAGCATCCCAAAGGTGGACAAGATCGTCGGACCGGGCAATGCGTACGTGGCCGCCGCCAAGAAAAAAGTCTATGGTCCCGTGGCGATTGATTCCGTGGCTGGCCCCAGTGAAATTGTGGTGCTGGCTGATGCTTCGGCAGCCCCTGCCTTCGTCGCTGCCGATCTCCTTTCGCAGGCCGAGCATGATGCCCGGGCCTCGGCTGTGCTGGTTACGCCTCATCGTCCGCTGGCCGAAGCGGTACAAGCCTGCATTACCCAATGGTGGCCCCGTTTGCAGCGGAAGGAAATGTTAACCTCGGCCCTATCCACGTATTCGGCTGCCGTCGTGACGGAAACCATGGATCAGGCCATTGAGTTGGTCAACATCCTTGCGGCTGAGCATCTGGAATTGCTGGTGGAAGAGCCGTGGGCGGTCCTTCCGCACATTCGCCACGCCGGGGCCATTTTTATGGGGGCCTATGCCTCAGAGCCGGTCGGGGACTACTTTGCCGGCCCCAATCACGTCTTGCCGACTGGTGGAACGGCTCGGTATGCCTCAGCCCTGGGGGTTGATGATTTCATTCGGAAGCAGTCCATCATCTCCTACACGGCAGCGCGCTTGCGCGAGACGGGGCCTCGGATCATCCAATTTGCCGAAGCGGAAGGCTTGCCCGCCCATGCCGAAGCCATTCGGGTTCGGATGGAACAGTTGGGGTGAGGTCTTATCCCAGCATCCAGGTGAGGACGTAGGCCGGGGGCAGGTTGGACCACAACGGTTTACTGCGTTGATGCCGTCCGAACAGGGCATTCATTTCTTTGCGGAAACGAATAGCGAGGGGTAAGTGGTAAGAATGGATGTACTGATAGGTTCGGAAGATGACATTCGGGGCCATCAGGGCATGAATTCCGCTGATGATTTCGTCCTGGGTATTGGGGTGCAGATTGGCGAACGGCAAACTGGAGACGATCACCTTCACTCCCGGCAAATCGGATTGGGCCGAAAGCATATTGGAATTTGTAGCACAGCCGGTCACGAATCGTAATTCGGGAAAATTGCGTTGGAGCAGGTGGGTAAACTCCGGTTGGCGTTCAATGCCCAGGTAAGCGTGAGGTTCAGGCAGGATGCTTTGGATCTGTGCCGTAATGGCCCCGGTCCCTGGTCCCAATTCCAGGACGCCGTCCCCTGGATTGAGTTGAAGGCCCCGGATCATGGCATCGGCCAACTTCCTTGAACTGGGCGCAATGGCCCCTACGCTCAGCGGATTGGCCGCAAAGACCTGAAGAAAATCGAGGGTCGGACGAAGTTTTGATTTCATGGGATGCAGCACCGGGTGGTTGGCTAGGCCAGTACGGGGTTGGGGCTTAAACCGGCATAAAAAGCCTGTAGCTGTTTGGCTTGACTGGGTTGAAGCCGGGCAAAGGGGCGTGTACGTTTAATGAGCGCGAGGGCTTCCTCGGGCGTATGGCCTTTACTGATCAAATAGGCGCAGGCCATTGTGGGGGCTCGGCCCAGGCCGCCGGCACAATGAATATACACCCTTCGCCCTTCCCGGTGCATGGCGGCAATAAAGGCCACACCTTTTCGCAAAGCCTCAAGTGTAGGCGGCGTATCGTCGACGGTTGGCAAGTGGCAATGGTATGCCAGGGTCAGGCCGTGTGCCGCGTCATCAAACTCGATACGCATGTTTACCGTAGCAGTTACACCCGCCGCGTTCAGTATCTTTTTGCCCCGTTGCCGATATTGTTCACCCACCCAGAGGGTATCCGTTACCCGGCAGTATCGGAGGAGTGGAATGCCAGTTGCCAGCGAAAAACTGCGGGTAAGCAAGCGAAGCAGGAAGGGAGGCATAGAGCAGCGGAACGGTCAGGGGGAAGCCACGGGTTCTTCCACGGGTTGTTCCACCGGCATGTTTCCGGACGGGGTACGTTTGCGCAGGAGGCTACTGTATACCCGGATGCGGTTGATGGCCGTCCAGTTGCCCAGAATCGCCAACAGCCACAGTACCACCGGCAGGGTGATCGGAAAGGCAATGCCCACCATCATTAATACGGCCCGGTGCAGCCGTGCCAAGGGGCCGACGTATTGGGAGACCCCAAGGGAGCTTGCCCGCGCTGCAGCATAACTGGTCACGACGGCGCCGATCAGGCCGGCAAAGGCCACCAGCGCCAGCACATCGTCTCCGGCCTTGATGTAATACCAGGCCAGGCCCAGGAAGATGGCAATATCCACATACCGGTCCAGGACGGAATCAAGAAAGGCTCCGGCTTCGCCAGCGGAGCGTTTGGCCCGTGCCACGGCCCCGTCGGTGGCATCGGCCACCAGGGCGGCCAGCAGGATGAAGAAAGCTGTACCAAACCAACCCAAACCGACCAGAACAGCTCCGCCTAATCCCAGCAATAACCCCAATATCGTCAAGGTCATGGGGGTAAACCGGAGCCAAATCAGGAGGCTGGCAATGCCGTCCACGAGCCGTTTTAGGGGGCGGTTCCCGTGCGGGTCTTTGCTAAAGAATCCAGCAGCCATCTAAAAATTGGTGTACAAGTATGCCAGTCGTAAAGGCTAGACCGATTTTCGGTAGGGACCGTGTTGCCGTATGATCTTGCCCGAAACATGATTACAGGATAAAGACTACGGGAAAGTATGCACCAATGCAAGTGCTTGCCCCATCTTCACCTGCTCAGAATGGTAAAACTACGTACTTCTCATAAGATAAGGACTCTGCACGTCAGGTTTCAGATTGGCAGGGTTAGAGGGGCGGAGGTGATTGACCCCTGGGGCCTGGGTGTCAACGATTCCATCGTGGGCCAATCTACATCGGATTAGGGGCATACGTCCCACCCCGGCACCGTTTCAGGTAGTGTAGGCTGTGCACCTGCCCGGTCATTTCCAGATCGTCGCGGTATACAGGATCATGCCAGCCTTCGATGTCGATGGCTCCTTCAAACCCGGCCATCCGCAGGTCACTGATAATGTCGGTCCAGTTGCAATCGCCAAAGCCGGGGGTACGGTGGTAGGCAAATGGACGCTTTCCAAAGATCCCGTGGGCCTTGACCACATCCCAATGAACAGTACAGCATTTACCGTGGATGTGATAGATCCGCTTGGCCCATTGCCGAAGTTGCGGCATGGGGTCGATGAGGGTCACCATCTGATGGCACGGCTCCCATTCCAGGCCCAGTACTTCATTGGGTACGGCCTCAAACATGAGGGTCCAGGCATCCGGGTTGTGGGCAATATTCCAGTCGCCACATGCCCAGGTGCCGTCCATGGCACAGTTCTCAAAGGCGATCCGGACCCCGGCCTCAGCAGCTTGCTGAGCAAGCGGGGTAAACACCTCCTGAAAGCGGGGGATGGATTCCGGGATGGGCCGGTCGCGGAGCCTGCCGGTAAAGCCTCCGATTATCCGGGTGCCGAAATGGTGCGCGTTTTCGATCAGCCGTGCCCAGTCGTGTCGGGTTTGTTCATTTTCGGGGCCTTGTTCCAGGGGGTTGCCGTACAGGCCCAGGGCACTGATGACGGCCCCTGAGCCCTCTAGGGCTTCATGCACTTCTCCGGCAAGCCGTTCCAGGTTGACATCTCCGAGGGTTCGGCCAAAGGTGAGTTGAAAACTCTCAAACCCGTAGGGGAGGATCTGCCGAATGTATGCGGCAGCGCCGATGGACGATTGGGCCGGCACCAGCGTGCCGATGCGAATGGCGTGTTGCGGATCAGGCATGGGAACGAATGGAATCGATGATGGCGAGGTGATGCCGGGCATGCAAGCGCGTAACCCGTAGCCATTCCCGGGCATTCAGGTTGCCGAAATAGGGGTGCGGGATACGGCTGGTCTCATGGGTGACCTGTGGCAACACGTCCGCGACCGATTCAAACCGGTTCCGGCTGCGTACCCAGGCCGCTTTTAGTTCCTCGATGGTGAAGGTGTCAGGGGGCTGAACGGATCCCGGTGCTTGGCCACCCCGAGGAAAACTTCCCCGTTCCAGGGCGCGGCGGCCAAGGGAATTGAGGCCGTCGCTAGCCGCTGTATCCGGTCCACGTTGGGCCAGGACCATGACCGCCTTGAGCATCCGCCCGTTGGATACGGCCAGGTGATACAAATGGTTGGCCGGAGACCACCCCGATACGGTTCCAACAACCAGGGTAAGCCATTCGGCTGGTTCGGCGAGCAGGGCTTCGGCTTCGTCGTACGCGTTCCGAAGCTGTTCGTATTCCGTCTGTGGATCTATGATGAGCATAGGTTTTGATGTCGGGTGAGGGAGGCGTATGGGTTTGGCACATCATTCAATGCCGGCCGTCTCGGTAAAGCGTGGCCATCAATGTACATCGCAACCGGGTTGAAGTACAACGTCTTGAGGCGGGATCAGAACCTCCGAAGGGCTCGCCGGTTGTAATCTCATGCGTTGTTTTGTGCTCTTTTGTACACGGGAATTCATTACCCACTGATGTTACCCAATCAAACTTGATCCTCATCCAATGTCAGATTATGTCGTGTTGGTTGATGCGCAAGACCGGCCGTTAGGTACCGAAGAAAAACTTCAGGCCCATCTGGATGCCCGTTTACATCGGGCTTTCTCGGTTTTCGTCTTCAATACCAGGGGTGAAATGATGCTGCAACAGCGGGCGCATCAAAAATACCACTCTGCCGGGTTGTGGTCCAATACATGTTGTAGTCATCCACGTCCGGGTGAAACGGTTGAGGCCGCTGCGCATCGGCGGTTGCAGGAAGAATTGGGATTCGATTGCCCGATTGAGCGGCTGTTCGGTTTCACGTACAAAGTAGCCCTGGAAAAAGGACTGTACGAACATGAATATGACCATGTGTTGATCGGCGAATTTGACGGCACCCCGGTTTTGAATTCGGACGAAGTGGTCGACTGGAAATGGATGGACCCCGAAGATGTGATGCGCGATGTTGAACGTCGACCGGAACAGTATACTCACTGGTTCAAACACGTGCTTCAACGGACGCTGGCGCACCGCTTGGACATGCTACACCGTACCTGATGGCTACGCTCCCCCCCGAAGTACCCTTGCCGGAATCTCAGGCCTTTCTGCGTAAACTCCTGGGGCGTTTGCGCGGCCCCCGGCCCGATATCAACGAAGACGAGCCCCGCCGCGGCCCAGTCATATTTTTATCAGTCTTTTTGGCCGTGCTGATCTGGTTCATGTTCAGCATGCGCGAGTCTTATTCTGTCATTCGCAACATCGATACCCAGGTTGTCAATATCCCGGAGGGTCAGGCCCTTCATAGCCAACCGCCGGAAGCCGTCCGGATTCAGATCGAAGGGGAGGGATGGCAATTGTTGCAACTCTATACCCGGCCGCAGGTTGTCACGCTTGATGCGGCCAATACCACCCTGGACCTGTTCGAGGCAGCCCAGACCAGCTTGCCTGTAGACCTGCGCATTGGCGAGGTCATCCCCCGGGAGGCCACCCTTCACCTGGAAGAACAGGTGGTACGCCGTGTTCCGGTGCTGCTGGAAGCCGACATCAGGCCAGTTCCCCCTTTCGATTTCATTCGTCCGCCGCGTGTTGGGCCGGATTCTGTAACCATCCAGGGTGCCCAATCGCTGGTCGATCGGATTGATTACTGGCCTACGGTGCGGTATGAACGCGAGGATGTCCGGCGCTCGTTTACCGCCACCCTGGACCTGGCCGAAATGCCGTCCCGTAGCCTCGTACACCTTTCACCCGAAGCCACCACCTTGTTCGTTGATGTGGCGGAGTTCACCGAAACGGCTGTCGAACTTGAGGTGCAGATAACCGATTTACCCATGGGCGAAGGACCGGTGCAACTGATCCCCAATACCATTCAAGTTACCTACCACGTGCCCCTGGACCAATTCGACGCGTCTGTTGTCTCCGAGGAACTGTATGCCACGGTGCCGTATGCGGCCATCCGCGATGATCGTACCGGATGGGTACGGCCCACCATTCATCTGCCCCCTGACCTGGCCCTGAAGGATGTACGCATAACGCCGGGGCGGTTACAGTACTTTATCATCCTGGAGTAGCATGGTTTACCTCATCCTTGCCGTAGGGTGCAGCCTTTTTATCGTGACCCTGTTCAAGGTGGCTGCACATCGCGGACTGGATCGGTTGCTGCTCATTACGGCCAATTATGCGGCGGCCTGGGGAGCAGCCGGGGGAATGATGCACTTCCAGGACAATCAAAACCTGTGGCCTACTGCGGGCCTCATGATGTATGGCCTTGCCGTTGGGGCCGTGTTTATTGCCGCCTTCTGGGTGTTTGGCTGGGCAACGGCATTGGCCGGGATGTCGCTGGCTACCGGGGTAGTCCGGATGGCGGTTGTTGCTCCTGTGTTGGCCTCCTGGCTGGTTTGGCACGAAGTACCGACCCTATACCAGGGCATCGGGTTACTCCTGGCCGGTGTGGCGATTTTGCTCCTCGTACAGGCGGGAACCCCTGCGCAACCCAAACAAGGCCTGAAAGCCACAGGGGTCCTGGTGCTGCTGTTCATCGTTGGCGGGACGGTGGATACCAGTGTCAAGGCATTTGATGTCTATTTCGGATCTACCCAAAACAGCGCGGCGTTTACCACCCTTGTATTTGGGATGGCCTTTTGGATCGGACTGTTGGTGCTGGGTATTCAATATCTGAAGCACGGGATTCAACGGCCGGGGCCTACCCTTGCATGGGGTGTGGTGTTGGGCCTGTTCAATTATGGGTCCCTGTTCTTCTTCTTGAAGGCGGTGACGTACCCCAGCTTGCCTGGGCCGGTGATCTTCCCGCTAAACAACATCTCGGTGGTAATCGGGGCCACATTGATCGGGGTCCTGGGATGGCGTGAACGGCTATCCCGGCGCAACTGGATCGGGTTGGGGTTGGCTGCGCTGGCCCTGGTACTTATCGGAGGGTAAAACGAGAATGGCGATGTTGAGACGTATGCAACGTTCATTTTTCCGGGCTGGCGTGTGGATCGGGTTGATCCTGGTTGGGGTAGCGGTCGGATTGTGGCTTCGGTTGCCCAGTTTCACCCAGGAGGAGGTGCGGGAGGTCATCATCACCACGTTGCAGGAAGAACATCCAGCCGCGTTTTACGTCACTGGCACGTTGGAGATTGCCGCCACGGTCCATGAAGCCCATACCAGATCCCTCTGGCTGCCCAGTTTGTTTTTACCGTTTTCATTCGATCTGGGGACCACGGAGGTCACCCTGCGCGTCCCGGGCCGGGTGGCCTACGGTTTTGACATCAGCGCATTGCAACCGGAAAACATCCAACTGACCGAGGATGGGGTCATCGACCTTACCCTGCCGGAACTGTCGGTTTTCTCTGTGGAACCGGACCTGAGCCGGGCAGACATCAAGACGACGGTCGGGTGGGCACGATTGCATGCCCGGAGTGGGCAGGCGCAAGAGAAAAAAGCCTTACAGCAGGTGCAAGGGGCCTTGCGCAATCAGGCCCAAACCCACTTGCGTCAGGCGATGCAACCCCAGGTTAACACGGCTGAGGCCATGCACAAATTGCTCATGCCGGTGCTCAAGGGATTGGGGATGGAGGCCCCCCGGTTTCGGGTACATCTGGGGCCACAGATGATCTGGGAATCGCCGGTCGTTGCGCCCGTTACGGGCTGAACTGGATGGGGAGCCGAATGGTGGCAGCTACCGGCACCTCGCCCTGGCGTGCGGGCCGGAAGCGGGTATGGCGCAGGACGCGTACGGCTTCCTGGTCAAAGGGGGCCGATAACCCTTGTATCACTTTGGGGTCTTGCACCACACCGCTGGCATCAATCGTGAGTTCGACAATCACGGTACCGGTGACCTTTCGGTTGGACTGCGATGCCGGGTAGATGACCTCGCGCTGAATGACCCCGTATCCGCCGATAGGCTCCGGATTGGTTTGCTCGACCAAGTGTAACGGGGCACTGCTGGTGGGCCGGGGAGGGTGTTCCGGAGATCGGGGTAGCACACTGGCAAGCCGCGCAGAAGCGACGTCTGGTGTCTCCTTTTGGGGGTGTACAGCGGCGGTGGGCGGCGGTGGGACGGGTGTGGCAATGCGAAAGGGTACGGTGCGAGAAGCAGCCGGGCGGCTTTGGCCCTTGCTGAGCTGTAGGCCGATCGCAAACAGTACAATACATAAGGCAAACAGGAGGGCCAGGATGGCCCAGCGCCGACGGGTACGCTCGTGTTCTTCTTGTATTTCAGGTGGAATAACCTTGGGCGCAGGGGTACGTTCGAGCCTACGCTGTGCAGAAAGCGAACGGTCCGGCTGCTTGGTCGCCGTTCTCTTCCGCTTCAGGCGGGCCACTTTAGGGGCGGTTCGCTTGGTGCGGATGGTTTCTTGCGCCAGTACCGGTACTGGCGGTTCGATGGGCAAGGGCAGGTCTTCGGGTTCCGCAATCGCTTCTTCTTGCGCTGGATCTGAAGGCTTGGAACGCGGCGGCGGAATGCTGTCTCCGGATTCAAAGGTTACTTCATGGGGTGTGACAACGTCTGCCTGCCGGGTGGCGGGTTTCGTTTTGGATACCGGCGTTTCGGCGGCGGGAGGTGTTTCGGTCTCTTCCTCTGCTACGGGTTCCGGTGTGGGCGGATCGGTCGTTCCTTCGGATGGCGCAGCAGCCTCAGTTGGTTTCTCTTCCCCGGTTGGTGTTTCAGTCTCGGTTTCTGGGGTCGGATGTGCGGGGACTTCGATCCACGGGGCCGTTGGGTCCGGCGGCGAGAGGGCATATGAAAAATCGTCCAGGGCCTTGAGCACCGTACTGACATTCCGATACCGCTTTGTTTGATCCCCGGCCAGCATGCGCTTGACGATGGCGGCCAGCCCATCCGGTACATTGATTGTGAAGGTGTCCGGTTGGGTCCACTGGTGCGTGGTGATAAACTGGTGGGCCGATGCGCCGGTGCATTGTGCATCCAGCGGTACGGTCCCGGTCAGGAGCTCGTAAAAGATGGCCCCGAGGCTATATTGATCGCTGCGCTCATCCGTGTGGGCCAGGCCTTCGAAGTGTTCCGGGCTGTGATAGCGAAGGGCATAGCCGGTGCCCGGTTCGATACTGGTGGTGACCTCTGCCTTTGGGCGTACAAACGGGCCGAAGTAGTCGATTCGAATACCGCTTTCGGTATCTTGATCGAGGTAGATCACATCGGGTGAAAGTGCCCGATGGATGACCCCGGTATGGTGGGCCTTGCGGATCACCTTCAGCAGCGATGAGAACAGCGGCAGGGCCTCTTCCCACAGTTGGGCACCCGAGGCATCCATCCGGTCGGCCAGGGATTCACCGCTAATCGGCCGGGTGATGAGCAAGGTATGCCCATCTTCTTTTTTAATTTCTAACCCTTGGGGAAAGCAAGTGTCCTTCAGGGCACTGAGCCGTGCCGTGTCTTGCCGGAGTTGGGCCATAACCTCCCGTTGGTTTGCCAGCGGGGGGGGGATCACCTGTACCGTAACAACAGCATTGGTTTTGGTATTGAGGGCTTCGTACCGAACCCCGGCTTCTCCTGTGCTAAGGACGCGTTTAAGCCAGTAGGATCCGAGGCGGCGCCCGACCAGAAAAAACGGCTGTTCCTGAGGCGAAGTGTCAGGCCGCAGATCCACGCCAGCCGGCTTGAGTGGATTGACCGGCCCCTGGAAACTTTCGAGCAGTTCCTTCACATTTCGGCGTACGTCGGCATCGTCCGGGCACACAGATGTCAGGAAGGCATCCCATGTGTCTGGAGGCTTCTCAATGGCAGCATCGAACAGAGAGCTGATCAATTGCAACCGTTCAAGACGTTTTTGCCGGTCCATTTCTTCTCTTTCGCGTACCTGATAAGGCGACGGATCCTGGTTATTCTTCAGGATCGTATCTATGGTTGAATGTTAAGGTTGAGTGCCCTCTATTCGGTACACGCAGGCAGGGTTGCAGAATAGAGGGATGGCTGAATTAGGTGGCGGATCTGCTTCTCACACGCTATTTACGGGGAAGATAGCAAAAAGCATATAAACATTTATGCCAAAATGCAGGGCTTCTGAACTGTATACCGGCAAAAATTGAGCGCTTCTGTGGGGTGTGTGGCACGGTGGCATCAGGGATTGCGTGATGTGTGCAAACCTGTACCCTGGCGATCAGGTGTGGGTTTGCCGTGCGCGTTTTAGAAAATACGTTCGGCTGGGTTTGAAGGTTGCAGGTAGGTCCGAAGGCCATGGCAAGTAGGTACGGGGGATTTTGTATCGGGGCAGGTGGGAAGCCAGCGCCTGTTCAAAATCGGTTGGTTTTCCGTCATCTTCAGGGGCCTCTACAAACGCGACTGGCCGGTGCCCAAATTCGGGATCAGGTACGGGCACCACCACAGCTTGGCGCACATTTTCCAAACGGCACAGGGCCTGCTCGATTTCTTCTGGATGGATGTTTTCTCCGCCTGAAATAAACATCTGGTCAATGCGCCCCTGTACCACCAGCCGATCATAAGCATCCCAGTAGCCCCGGTCCCCGGTAGCAAACCACCCTGCATCATCAAACGGGCGGTGCAGGTGCTTGCCCTCCAGATAGCCCGCAAACCGGGTCGGGCCACCCACCAGAATTTCTCCGGTGTCCGAGCGGCGAACGGCCCGGTAGGGTAACTGGTGTCCGGCAGTGAATAAGGTCTCCAGGTCGGCCCCTGGTGGGGTCGTGGTGACCTGAGAGGCCATCTCGGAGGAGCCGTAACTAACGTGTACCGGCCATCCCCAGGCATGGGCCTTGCGTAACACGGACGGCGGGATGGCACTGCCCCCCAGCAAGATGGCATCCAGGGCATCCAGCGTTCCTTTCGTATCCAGAAGCCGCATGGCCTGGGTTGCAACCATCGACAGATGTGTCGCGCCAAACGCAGTACAGGCTTCCTGAATGCGGCGGGGATCCTTGGGGAGAATTACTGTTGCCCCATGCCAAAAACATCGAAAACAAATCGCGAGTCCGCCAACATGATACAGGGGGAGCACCACCAACCACCGGCGCCCAGGGCCGAGGGGAAAAATGTGCTGGGAGCCGAGGGCACTAAAATAATGGTTGCCCAGCGTATGTAACACGGCCTTGGGGTGGCCTGTGCTGCCTGAGGTGAATACGAGGGTGGCCCGTTGGTCAAGGTCCATCAAAGGTGGCTCCTGCGCTGTATCGGCAGACGCAATCGCCCGCCCGGGCCTTACACAGGGTATGGGCAAGGCCTTGGTTTCGGGGAGGTCGGCAACCAGCAGTCGGGCCGATACCTGGCGGAGCCGGTCGGGTAAAGTGCCGAGCGGCAACCGGGCATTCAAGGGGCACGCGATGGCTTTGCAGCGCAGGATGGCCCAGAGCAGGATCGGGTGATACCATGCATTGGTGCCGTACCAGGCCACACCATCTCCTTCACCAATACCGAGGGCACGGAGCCGTTCGGCGGTACCGGCTATGTAGCGATTGAGTTCGGCATAGGTGAGGGTATGGCCGTCCGTGCAGAGGGCCGGATGATGGGGGGCGTCCTGCGCCCAACGGTATACCGGGCAGTCTAACTCAGGCATGTGTCGTTAGCAGGTCATGGTTCCAGGTGCGCGGGGTGCGGCAGGCCGAGGGCAGGTCGATAAAGCCTTTCGACAGGTCGAGCCGGGGGCGCCACACATCGGCTTTGATCCAGCGGTAAGTATCCAGACCAGCGGGAATGTTAGGCGTGTTCACCGCTGCCGCCAGGGCGGCCAGCCCCAGGATGCCTACGCCGGTTTCATACGCCGCACTGATCACCACGTTCATGCCTGGTTGTGCCGCTTCGGCCAGATGCAAGGCCCGAAAAAGGCCCCCGGACAGGGTAGGCTTGTAGATCACGGCCGTTGCATACGTGTGGGCTGCCAGTTCATCCACCGGCAGCGCAACAGCCGATTCGTCCAGCGCAATAGGCAATGGCCATGCCGCCGCCAATGCCGCCAACCGTTCCGGTGTTTGCAGGGGTTCTTCAATGTACGCAACCGAACAGGACGCAATCCCTTCGGAAAACGCCAGGGCTTGTGCGAACGTCCACGCCTGATTGGCATCCAGCCGGAGGGCTACATCGGGGCCGAGGGCTTGACGCACGGCCCGAACAAGGGCCGCATCATCCATCACCGGCTGCCGCCCAACTTTCATCTTCACGGCTGGAAACCCTGCCAAACGGTATTGCTGGGCCTGTGCCGCAAACCCAGCCGGGTCTCCGGCGAGCAACCCACTGAGGGCGGGGCGTATACGCGCCGTCGGTGATAACCATTCGGCGAGGGTAAGCCCGGCATGAAACGCAAACAATTTCGCGAGTGCCAATTCCAGCCCAAACTGCACGGAAGCATGCCGTACGGTTACTTGCCTATTCCGAAGTTCGTGTTCAGCCACCCGACGCCCTGGCCAGGATGCGCAAATCGCCTTCAATTCCGCCAGGGCATCCGCCGGCGTTTCCTTGCTAAACCCAGGCAACGGTGCCACTTCTCCATATCCCTCAGCCCCGGTGTTATCGGTCACCTTGATCAACCACCCTTCCCGAGCGGAAATCGTCTCTTCCTTCAGCCGGATGGGCTCCGTCAGGGGCACCCGGTAGGGGATAAGCTCAAGTGTTTGGATTTGAATCATGGTTACGTGCGAGGTGCGGAGTGTGGCTCAGGTTTTAAGGGGGGCGTCGCACGCTGCACTCACAAAATCCAGGTAAGGGCAAAGACCAGGCTATACCAGGTGGCGAGGCGGGCGGTGGCGCCGAGGAGCGGATTTAACGCGGTCCCTTCGCGGGTAAAGATGGCTTTGAAGGCGGGCCAGGCAAGCGGGATCAGGAACAGGCAGATGAGGGTCCAGGGATGTTTGCGGGTCCAGAGATACAATCCCGGCGGAATCAGGGCGGCCAGCAGGACACACACGATGTATTCCCACTGCGCAAAGGTCTTGCCGAACCGGACGGCCAGGGTTTTCTTGTGGACGAGCCGGTCTTCCTCCACATCGCGCAGGTTGTTGACACTCAGCAGGGCTACCGAAAGCAAGCCGGGGGCAAGTCCGGCCCAGAGGACGACGGGGGTAACGGTTAAGGCTTGCACGTAGTAGGTTCCGGCTACCGCAACCGGTCCAAAGAAGATCAACACAAACACATCACCCAGCCCCAGGTAGCCCAACGGTTTGGGGCCGGCGGTATACAACACGCCGGAGGCGATGGAGGCCACACCGATCCACACGACGGGCCAGCCGCCGCGCCAGATCAAATACACCCCGGCGGCCACACTCAAGCCGAAGGCCAGTATGGTGGCATTACGTATGGCTTTAGGGGAGACCAGCCCGGCTTGGGTCACCCGCGTTGGGCCTTTGCGGGCCTCGGTGTCTGCGCCTTTGAAGAAGTCGGAGTAGTCATTGCTCAGGTTCGTGCCGATCTGGATCATCAGTGCGCCGAACAGGGCCGCCAGGGCCGCCGGGGCATGAAACGCGCCATCCGTAAAGGCCATCGCCGTGCCGATCACGACCGGCACAAAGGCCGCCCACAACGTTTTGGGCCGGATGGCGGCCCACCAGATTTGAACAGGGGAGGGGGTGGACATCTCAGGCGGCAACGGCTTCTTCTTCTTCGGGTTCGAGCTTTTTGATGGTGAATCCGGTAAAGCCGTAGACGGCCGAGATCACGGGGTTCATCAGGTTGAAGAAGCAGAACGGCAGGTATGCGGCTGTTGCCACGCCCAGCGTCTGGGCCATGAAGGCCCCGCAGGTGTTCCAGGGGACCAGCGGTGAGGTCAGGGTGCCAGCATCTTCGAGCGCCCGCGAAAGGTTTTCTGGAGCCAGTTCACGCCGTTCGTACTCAGCCCTGAACATCCGGCCCGGTACCACAATCGCGATGTATTGATCGGAGGCAACGATGTTCATGCTCAGGCTGGTACTCAGCGTGGCCAGGATCAGCGAGCCGGTGCTCTGGGCGAAGCTCAGGATTTTATCGGCAATGACCTGAAGCATTTTGGTGGTTTCCAGGGCAGCTCCGAGCATCATGGCGGAGATGATCAACCAGACTGTGTTCAACATGCTGGCCATGCCCCCCCGCGAGAGGAGTTCGTCAAGCTGGGCATTGCCGGTGGTGGATTGGTATTCGCCAAACAGGGCCATCCAGAACCCTTTCATGAGGGCCACAAAGCGAGGAACATCCGGTGCATCGGCAAACTTCAGGACGGCTTCTTGCTGGAAGATGACGGCGAAGAGGCCGCCCACTAACGCTCCGATAATGAGGGCGGGGAAGGCTGCCATTTTTCGGATGACCAGTGCAATGACCAGCGCCGGAGGGAGCAGCAAGTACCAGCCAATGTTGAAATTGGCCTTGAGTGCCGCCAGGATGGTTTCCAGGTTACCACCGGTGCTGCTGGTATCGAGGTTCAGGCCGATGATGAAGAACAAAATCAGGGCAATCGTGAGGCTGGGAATGGTGGTCCAGAGCATGTGCCGGATGTGCGTGAACAGGTCGGTTCCTGCCATGGCCGGGGCCAGGTTCGTGGTATCCGAAAGGGGCGAGAGTTTATCGCCGAAGTAGGAGCCGGAGATGATGGCTCCCGCCGTCATGCCCAGGGAGATATCCAGCGCGGCGGCAATGCCCACCAAGGCAATACCGATGGTGCTGACCGTCGTCCACGAACTCCCGGTAGCCAGGGCCACAATGGCGCAGATCACAACGGAGGCGGCCAGAAAGATGGACGGGTGCAGCACCTGCAGGCCGTAGTAGATCATGGTCGGTACAATGCCCGCCAGAATCCACGTTCCGATGAGGGAGCCGACGACCAGCAGGATCATGATGGCGCCCATCGCGAGCGAGATGCCCTTGACCATGCCCTTCTCCATCTCTTTCCAGGTGTAGCCCAGGTTACGCCCCAGCAGGGCCGCCACACAGGCCGTCAGGATGAGGGCAATCTGGTTGGGGCCGTAGGATGAGTCGCTCCCGAATAAATACACGGAAGCCGACAGTAACCCGATCAGGATCAGGACGGGAATCATTGCTTGCCCAAAAGTGGGCAATTTCTTTTCTGCAATGTCAGACATAAGCGCTTTTGGGGTTGGATGGCTCACACGCCTTTGCGGTCGGCAAAATCGAGGAAGCGGTGGCTCAGGGCCTGGACCAGGGCCGGTGAGTTACCGAAGGCTCGGTTGTTGGCAATAATGTTCAGGGTAATGCCCTGGGCCAGGGCTTGATACGCCAGCGCGGTGGTTTCGTTGACCATGGCTTTGGCCTGGTCGGTTTCGGCCAGTTCAGGGACGGGGCGCTCAAAGGGGTAAGCGGCGGCATAGGCTTTGGCGTACGGCATGTTGCGCGGGGTCAGCAGCCGGATGATGGCATTGCCATCGCTGGCGGTAAAGCGTCCGCCGGTCCGGTCCCATTGGTCCTTGATGCTCGGCAACCAGGTCCAGTGGCTGAACACAAAGCCAAGGCCGTTGGATTCCAGCCATGCAAAATAGGGGGGGGCCAGCAGGTGGGCCGAGCGTAGTTCCAGATGGGGTTGTACATCCCGCGGTAATTGCCGGAAAAATGCATCGAGTTCAGCAATGTTTTCCTCGGGGTTTACGCTATCGGCTTGCCGCTGGTATTCCTGTTCGAAGAGGATGCCCTTGATCTGTTCGCCGAGCAGGGCAATGGCCGGGTCGTGGAAACATCGGGTGTAGCGCTCGGCATCCAGGAAGTTCGGGTTCTCCTCGTGACTGACCTGGCCTTTGGTGCTTCGCCGCAGGGTGCGGGCAAAGAACATTTGCGGGGCTTTCAGGATGAACATGGCCTCTTCCGGTGCATGGTTGGCATACTGTTCGAGGACGAAATAGTTGTTGGTCGGGTTGCCGTCGTTGTCCAGCAGAGGACGGTAAAACGTAAAGTCGAGTTCGAGCACCGAGAAGTGTTGGAAGTAATCGGCAACGGAGGCGATGGGCAGGGTCCGTTCCTCAAACGATTCGCCGCCGAGTTTGCGCTTGCGGGTCTGGATTTGTTCCGTGTAGCTGGGGGGATAAATCTGTCCGATCCATCCGGCATACCGGTCGCTGGCGGTGCCGTAGCAGACTTGCGGGTGCAGGTGCCGGAAGTCGTATGCATCGGCCTGTTGCCGACGCACGGATACGGGAGGTGGAAGCATCAAGGTAATGATGACGGTTGGGTTGGATCGATACCCCGTTGAAGGAGGGTAGTTGGTCCAGGTAATAACAATCGTATAAGTGTTGAGGGGCGATCACAAGGATCGCCCGGACAGTCTGTAATTGTTTACTGCAACGGTTTAGACGACCTCATCCCGGTGGGGCCGGCCTCGTGCCGGCCCTTCAACGCCGAGGCGATTTCATCCCTGATGGATGTCGTCCCTATCCAACCTGCGGTCGGCATAGGCCGACGATGCGATCCAACGACACGATTACCCCACGAGCACCCCGGCAATCGTGGCCGTCATCCAGGAAGCCAGGGCCCCGCCGATGACGGCGCGGACGGCGAGGGAGGCGATGTCGCTCCGTCGGCTGGGGGCAATCCCGCCAATGCCGCCGATCTGGATGGCGATGGAGCCGAAGTTGGCAAAACCGCAAAGGGCATAGGTTCCCATCAAGACAGACCGCTCCGAAAGCACGCCTTGTAACTCACTCAGGGATAAATAGGCTACAAATTCCGTCACGACTACCTTTTCACCCATCAACCGGCCAAATTGCAAAATATCGGCACTTTCCACGCCCATGACCCAGGCCAGGGGTGCAAACACAAACCCGAGGATGGATTCTAGGGAGAGGCCCTGGAATTGACCGCCTGAGACCGAGGCCACTACGCTGTTGAGGTCATAGAGTTTGGTGCCGTAGACCGTTGGGCCGCCGATCCAGCCGAGGATGGCGTTGATCATGGCGATCAAGGCCAGGAAGGCCAGCAGCATGGCTCCCACGTTGGCGGCCAGTTTCAGGCCGTCGGCGGCACCAGCGGCGGTGGCTTCCAGGACGTTGGCATTGGATTCCTCGTTGTGCATCTCGAAGGTGCCCACCGTTTCTGGGGTCGTGGTTTCGGGCACAATGATCTTGGCCATCACAATGGCGGCCGGGGCACTCATCATGGACGCCGAAAGCAAGTGTGCAGCAAACAAGGCTTGTTGCGCCTCGGACTCCCCCCCAAGCATACCGATGTAGGCGGCCAGGACCCCCCCGGCAATGGTTGCCATCCCGCCGGTCATAAGGGTCATCATTTCACTTTTGGTCATCTTCTCAATGAAGGGGCGCACCACAAGCGGGGCTTCGGTCTGCCCGATAAACACGTTGGCGGCTGCCGACAATGACTCTGCACCGGACAGGTTCATCGTCTTCGCCATAAACTTGCCCATGGCTCGCACCACCGGCTGAATCAGACCCAGGTGGTAGAGCATCCCCATGAAGGCGGCAAAGAAGATGATGGTCGGCAGGACCCGAAACGCAAAATTCAACAGGGGCGGGTCGACTTCCCCGGAGACAAAGGAGCGGAAGATGAAATCCCCCCCCTGGTCTGTAAAGGCTAGGAGTTTGGCAAATCCGGAGCCGATCAACTCAAAAAATGCATAGCCCGGCCCGGTTTTGAGGATGAGCAGGGCGAAAATCAATTGCAATCCCACCCCAATACCGACCAGCCGCCAATTGATGGCCTTGCGATTCGTAGAAAACAAGTACGCAATGCCGATTAGCACCGTCAGGCCGATCACGCCGCGCAGTAATAAAAGGGGGAGAGACATAAAGGGATGGAGGTCGGATTGAATGCGGATAGGGACCGCCCAAAGCTAAGGCACAGCCGGGCATTTCAAAAGGGTTTCGCCATTTTGATCCAAAACGGAGGTGCAAAGTCGGGGACGCGGCTGTATCTTCCTTCCATCCGGGCCACCCAGCGCACCGTATTCCCGAGGCGACCGGTACGACATCACCGGATCATGTTCCCTTTGCTTTTGGTTGGATCTTTCCAATCGGAGCACGACGGGGCACGGTCCGGTCGAGACCGGACCCTACAATTTGCAACCCCTTTATGCGCCGTATCACATTACACCCTGACGACAACCCTCCCGTATCTACCTCCAATATTCTCGATGGGCTGAACCCGTCCCAACAAGAAGCGGCCCGTGCCATTGACGGTCCGGTGATGATTATCGCCGGGGCTGGATCGGGCAAAACCCGTACCCTCACGTATCGCATTGCACACCTGCTGGCCATCGGCAAGGCCCGGCCGTGGCAGATTCTGGCGCTGACCTTCACCAACAAGGCCGCCCGGGAAATGCGGGGGCGTATCCTGAAACTCGTCGGCGAGGAAGCGGCGAAAGGGCTTTGGATGGGTACCTTCCACTCCATCTTCGCCCGCATCCTCCGACGCGAGTGCGAAACCCTGGGGTATACGTCCGATTTTTCCATCTACGATTCAGAAGACTCCGAACGGGTCATTCGGGGCCTGATGCACCAGCACCATATCGACCCCAAACAGTTCAGCCCCCGCAGCGTCCGCGCCCGAATTTCGGGTGCCAAAAACCAGATGGTTTCCCCCGGCGAGTACAGTCGGCTGGTCAACACCGTGGCCGATGAAAAAGCGGCCCTCCTGTATCAACCCTATCAACAGGTCCTGCGGCAATCCAACGCCATGGACTTTGACGATTTGCTCATCAACCCGATTCGCCTCTTCGAAAAGGATGCCGAAGCACTGGCCCGCTATCAGGAGCGCTGGCAGTATCTCCACATCGACGAGTATCAGGATACCAATGTGGCGCAGTACACCATCACCAAGATGCTGGCGGCCAAGCACAAAAACATTTGTGTGGTGGGGGATGATGCCCAGTCCATTTATGCCTTCCGCGGGGCCGACATCCGTAACATCCTGGATTTCCAGCGAGATTATGCGGCGGCCACTGTCGTTCGGCTGGAACAGAACTATCGTTCCACGCAACGCATCCTGAACCTGGCCGATTCGGTTATTAAGCACAACAAGGATCAGCTTGAAAAAACCCTCTGGACGGACAATCCCGAGGGCGATTTTATCCAACTTTTCGAGGCCATCTCGGAAAAAGACGAAGCCCAAAAGGTGGAGCGAACCGTCCGCGACCTGCACCTTCGGTTCGGCTATCCCTACGGGGCCTTTGCCGTGCTGTACCGGACCAACGCCCAGAGCCGGTCGCTGGAAGATGCCCTGCGCCGGGCCGGGATTCCGTATCAGATTGTTGGGGGCATCAATTTCTACTCCCGCCGGGAAATCAAGGACGCCCTGGCCTACCTCCGGCTGCTGGTGAATCCGAGTGACGACGAGAGCCTGCGCCGGATCATCAACAACCCGACCCGTGGGATTGGCAGCAAGACCATCGAAATCCTGCGCCAGTATGCACAGGCCCACGGGTATTCGCTATGGCAGGCCATTGAGCACCTTGAAGATGTGGGGTTACCCAACCGCGCCCGTTCAGCGGTGGAGAAGTTTCAATTCCTGATTGCCAAGTATGCAGCCAAGCTAGAGACCCTGCCGCCCGATGAACTGGCAAAGGCGCTGATCCAGGAAACCGGGATGCTGGTCAAGCTCCGCGAGGAAAATACCGTCGAAAGCCTGGCCCGGTGGGAAAACGTGCAAGAACTCCTGAGTGCCATCGCAGAGTATCACACGGACAACGAGGACGGAACCCTGAGCACCTTCCTGCAGGAAGTCACCCTCGTCACGGATGCCGATACGGCCAAAGACGATGAAAGCCGGGTGCGCCTCATGACGCTTCATGCCTCCAAGGGGTTGGAATTTCCGGTGGTCTACATCACGGGCCTCGAAGAAGGACTGTTCCCGTTGGCGGCTGCGGCACAGGACCCCAAGGAATTGGAAGAAGAACGGCGGCTGTTGTACGTCGGCATCACGCGGGCCGAGGAACGGTTGTTCCTGAGCCATGCCCGAAGCCGCTTTCGGTATGGGCAGCAGCAGCCGTGCGTGCCCAGCCGGTTCCTCTCGGAAATGGACCTGACGCAACTGCGTACCGAAAGCGGTCGTAACGTACAGGATCGCCGCCCTAGCCGTGATGCCTGGAAACAGGGCGGGTTCGGTAATAATGCCGGGCGCAATCCACATTACTGGCGTAATAAATCCACCCGGCGGGAACCCAAACCCCAGGCCGATGAGGGCCGCCGTGTGATTTATGACGAAGGCGAGGGGGGAAATATTGTGCCGGGTGTTCGTGTGGAACACCATCAATTTGGGCAGGGCAAGGTGCTGTCCGTAGAAGGTCGGGGTGATCGTGCCCGGGCGACGGTGTTTTTCAAGGACGTCGGCCAGAAAAAACTGGTGTTGAAGTTTGCCCGCCTCCGCCGGATTGGGTGATGCATCGTATCGTTGGCCCTGGCCGACCGCACGATGAATGATGGTTGCCTTCATCATGGTCGAGTTTCGGCGTTAAAGGGCCGGCACAAGTCCGGCCCGTCCGATTGCCTTCGTCAAAAAGGGCGCATTTGGCGGGGCGACCCTCGTGGTCGCCCTTCGATATAAAATTGATTGCCGGTGCTCGGGCTTTTTTCGATCCTTAAAATTGGGAATCGCCCAAAGTCGTCCCCAACATTCGCGTTTTTGTATTGATGTAACCAAAGATTATCCATGCGCTGTATTGGAATATTTACGGCCCTTATTCTCTTCGCTGGGTGTGAGGGCGACAGCCGAGAAAAACTGGTGGTCTACACTCCTCACGGCAAGGAGCTCCTGACGGCTTATGAAACCGCCTTCGAGGTTGCCAACCCCGAGGTGGATGTTCAATGGCTGGACATGGGTGCGCAGCAGGTCTACGACCGCGTCCGCACCGAGGCCGTGCGGCCCCAGGCCAGCCTGTGGTGGGGCGGGCCGAATGTGGATTTCGACAAGGCAGCCCGTGAAGGGTTGCTCGAATCCTATGAGCCATCGTGGAGTGGGGCGATTGATGCCGCCTATCACCACCCCGAACATTTCTGGTACGGCACCTACCTGACCCCGGAAGTGATTCTGTACAACAACCGGCTCCTGAAACCAGAGGAAGCACCACAGGACTGGGATGATTTTCTGGAGCCGAAATGGCAGGGCGAACTGCTGATCCGCTACCCCCTGGCTTCCGGGACCATGCGAACCATCTGGGGGGCCATGATCCTGCGCCAGCCGACGGTTGAGGAGGGCTATGCCTGGCTTGCCCGTTTGGATGCCCAAACCAAAACCTACACCGCTGACCCCACGCAACTCTACCTCAAGGTGGCCCGTGAGGAAGGCAGCGTCACGCTCTGGAATATGCCGGATACTGAAATTCAGGCCAAGGAAAACGGCTATCCGTTCGGCTACATCATCCCTGCCGAAGGCACGCCCGTTCTGACCGAAGGGATTGCCCTCGTCAAAGGCGGCCCAAACCTGGATCGCGCTCGTGAATTTTACGAGTTTGTCACTTCTCGGGAGGCCCTGATTGCTCAGGCGGAGGACAATCACCGCATTCCGGCCCGGAACGACATTGGCCCGGAAGAACTCCCGGCCTGGATCACCAGCGTTGAGATCAAGCCGATGGACCTCAACTGGCAGCGCCTCGCCGATGAAGGGCCGGCCTGGATGCAATACTGGGACGAAAACATCAAAGGCCGCGGGGCCGAGTATCTACAGGAAAAAGGGATGTCACCGATGCCCTAACGCGTGCCCTTGATCACCCACTGAACATCGGCATATTGGCCTGCCATCTGAAAGGCCTGTTGCAAGGAACGCGTCGCAATCACAGGGTCCCGAGCACAACTCACCGCCGTCATTACAGCCACGCCATACGCGCCTGCGGCCAATACCGCCGGTATCCGGTCTGCCGTAATTCCTGCAATCCCGATGACCGGAATGGTAACCGCTTGACACACCTCGGTAAGCCCGTCCAATCCTTTGACTGAAGCCGGGTTGTCCTTGGACTGCGTCGGATACACCGGGCCGAAGCCGAGGTAATCGGCCCCGGCATCTTCCGCGGCGTGGGCCTGCCCAACGTTGGTCACGGTTGCACCGATGATGAAGCCATTGGGGGTGATGGATCGGGCTTGGTCGATGGGAAAATCTTCTTGCCCAAGATGTACACCCGCTGCACCGACGGCCAATGCCAGATCGATGTAGTCATCCACAATCAAGGGCACGCCCGCAGCGTGGCAGGCCTCGGCTACGGCCTGGGCTTCGTGGAGTCTGTTGCGAAGGGTTCCGTGTTTCTGTCGAAACTGGATGGTATCGGCCCCCCCGATGATGGCCTGCCGGGCCAGCTCGGCCTGGGCGTACCGTTGCTGAAAATGAAAATCGGTCAGCACGTGCAGCCGGCCGATCCGGGTTTTGCTTTCGTTCTGCATGTCACGTACTTTTGAAAAGGCTTTTTCTCTACACCACAACCTGTCTGCCATGAAAAATACACCCGACGTAACCTCTCGCCGTGAATTTATCCGCAAAAGTACCCTGGCTGGTGCAGCCGCTTCCCTTATCCCCGGTGCACGGGTGTTGGGCGACCGTCTGCCGCCGCAGTCCGGGAAAGCCAGCACGCCAGCTATTGTTTCGAGTGGCAACGGTATCCGTGCGGTGGAAAAGGCCCTCGAAGTTATTCAGGGGGGCGGGGATGCCCTCGATGCAGTCATTGAGGGCGTAAACATCGTCGAGGCCGATCCGGAAGACATTACCGTAGGGTATGGCGGCGTGCCGAATGAACAGGGAGACGTCGAGCTAGACTCCTCTGTGATGTATGGCCCCACGTGCCGTGCCGGGGCCGTGGCCGCCTTGCAAGGCATCAAACATCCATCGAAGGTGGCCCGGCTTGTAATGGAACGCACCGACCACTGCCTGCTCGTCGGAAAAGGCGCGCAGGCGTTTGCCGTAATGCACGGTTTTGAAGTCGAAAACCTGCTGACTGAACGCGCCCGCAAGTTGTGGGTGAACTGGAAAGAAACCCTCTCCAACCGGGATGATTACCTGCCTCCACATGACCCGGAAGACAAAGACATCGGGGCCGACCTCCGTGAAATCAAACGCTCCTACGGCACGATCCATTGCTCGGGGCTAGACCTCAACGGAAACATCGCCAGCGTTACCACGACCAGCGGCCTCTTCTACAAAATTCCGGGCCGGGTGGGGGACTCGCCCATCATCGGAGCCGGTCTCTATACCGATAACGAAGTAGGTGCCGCAGGTTCCACCGGCCGCGGGGAAGCCAATCTGGAAAACCTGTCCAGTTTCCTCATCGTCGAGCGCATGCGCATGGGGGATTCCCCGGAACAAGCCTGCCTGTACGCTTGCCAACGCATCGTCGAACACACCATCCTGGGACGGCTCAAACGTGAAGACGGTACCCCCAATTTCAACGTGCGGTTCTACGCCCTCAACAAAGCCGGTGAAATGGGCGGGGCCGAAATCCGTGGTCCCGGTCAAATGGCCATCGCCGATGCCGATGGTCCGCGCATGTTGGACATGGCCTATTTGTATAAACGGGCCTAACGCGGATATCTGGGCACGCGCATGTCAAAACGAAATCCGCCGGATGGTTGCCGTGGTGATCGTCCGACCCGGCAAGACGATCTGGCCGCCGGGATGTAAAACAATTTGCGCTGACGGATGCCGGTTCACAAGGCCGTTCAGGTGGAGGTGTGCACCCGCATTAATTTCCACACGGGTGCCCTCGTCCAGGGTAAGGCCGTTATTGAAAGTCAGGGAATCGGTGAGGTGGAGGGTGGCGCGGTTGGTTACCTCGACGGTGGTTGTAAACGTATAGCCTCGGGTTTCCTTGCCCATCCAGGAGGCTTCGCGGATGATGGGGCGAACGCGGAAGTCGGGGAGGTAATCAAAGGTCATTTCACCACCCGGACCGCCGGTGTACCGGATGCGGTCGAGGCCCACCCAACTCGGGGCACGGTTGTGACGGGCCGTTGAAGGGCGCGTCCAGGGCGTGAGTTGCGTACGGGTGCCCGGCCCGTAGAGGTCACCGGTGTAGTCGGCGTTGTGGATAGAGAGGTCCAGGGTGTTGTCTGCCGGGAGGACATCTACGGCTACACGCTTGCCCTTCTGAAAGCCCATCTGGACCAGCAGGCCCGTGGTGCGTAGCAGGCCCATGCCGTAGGTGTTGCAGCCCTCTTTTTGATGTACCCGCAGCCGGTCGAACGGTCCGATCCGTTGCCGGTTGGACAGGTACAACGCAGGGTCCGTCGTGGCCGGGTTGCCGTCATCCAGGACGATCTTCTTGAAATCCCCGGTGGTGTAGGCATCCCGGATCGAGATGGGGTGGACGGGGCCGGGGAGGTCGTGCAACGGTTCCGGGGTGGTCCAGTCCAAAAGCTCTAATTCAATCGGCGAAATCAATTCATCGCCCCGGGCATCCAGCCCTCCGCCCCGACCGGCCATCAGCACATACCCAATGCGGTTGGTGCCGTTTTCGGGGATCTTGTTGGTTTGAATGGCCGGGAGGTGACCGGCAAAGAAGCCCCGGCTGTTCCACAGGTGATGCCCGAACTCATGGGCCATCAGCCGGATCATGTAGGGCTGCGTCAGGATGTGGCCGGGTCGTTCGTGGATGATATAGCTGCCGGAGCGGGCCCAGTGGAATTGCACCCCGTCATACAAGAGGATCGTTTTGGCTGGCCGACCGGCAACGGCATCCGCACCGCCCAGATGGGCGACGCCGGTAAACGTAGCATCGGGATCGCTTCGGATGATGATGAAGACCTGGTCCAGTATGCCGTCTTTGGGGTTGGTGTCGTATTGTGCGAAGTCTATTTCTGGGTCGATGCGGTCCAGGAGCTCCTGGGCAAGATAGCCGTAGCCTTTTCCGTTTTTGCGTTGGTACCACGTGCGGGGATGGCGCGTGGTGAGAGCTTCCGGGTAGGCGTTGCCGTAGAGAATATATTGGTGGTCGGATTGTTCGTAGAAATAGGCCGTCAGGGTACTGTCGGCAAAGGGCGGTTCAGGGGAGGAGGAAAGCAGGTGGTGGGCGTAGGTGGGCAGCCGCTTCGGGTTTTTGAACAAGGGCCAGCCCCGGCTGTTGAGGCAGGGGTTTCCGGGGCGGGTATCATCTGCGAAACGCACGAAGAGCAGCAGGGCACGGGTGGTTCCAGTGGCTGCAACTCCCGAAGGTACAATGGGTCGAACCTGTGCCGGTTGTGCCGGGGAAGGTGGAGAGGTACCAGGGGCCGGGGTACGGCATCCCAGGATGTATAAACATAGCCCCACCACCAGAAAGTATATTGAACGCATAGGATCATTCGTTGTATATTGTGCTGCGTCGTTGCGTCATATCCCCACAGCAAGGTTGCATGTTCATTTTATATGCAATGATTTGCTATGCCAAGGATGCAGTTAGCTTATTTTTGCGTCGGTATACCCCGCACTGCTGCGGCACAGGGTGGTGCACTTGGCTATTCATACCGGACGCGTCTTAATAGAAGCGTATCGTCATACCCGGTCGATGCCATTTCAGGTTCCAGTTATCGGAATCAAGGCCACCAACTCAATTGGAATTCGGCGTATCTATGAACGACGAAAGTGACGCTGTACCGGCTTTAGAAGAGTTCAAGACGCGCATTGCCGTTTTGGATGCGCAGTATCAATCCGTGCAGGCGGCAGCGGCTACCATCCCGCTTAAAAATGCCGCAGTACCCGAACTGGAGACGCTTAAACAAGCGTATTGGCTTGTGGCATCGGAATTACACCAGGCTGCCAACACCCTCCGGCACCTGCACGCCCCAGCCCATCATCCGCCTCCGGTTCCGATGCCTGCCAAACCGAGGCTTCTTGTTCGGCTCTTTCGCCCGCGCACAAAACAACGTCTCGACAAACAAACACCGCTCCCCGTTGTTGATCCCAATACAGAACAAATACAAGCCTATGATGCCCTCAAAGCTCAGGTGCACCGGAAGGCAATGGATATTGGAGACCTGTGCAAAGATTGGCAGCAGCAATACCAGGAGATGCTGGAGACCGAAGCGTGGTGGTCTTGGAACGTCAACGTGAAAGTGACTTTGCAGGAATATGGCATGTGCCCCGTTTGCGCAGAACCCATTTTGGAACGCACAGAAACCTGTAGTGCCTGTGGCAGCCGGTTGTCTTTTTCGTCTTCGACCCGGTAAAAAATGGTTTGAACAATCAGAATGGGTAAACCCCCAATTCTTCGCCCAGGGTCATGTTCGGGAAAATCTTGCGCCCGGCAGTCAGGTCGGTATCCTTGAGGCCTGCGGGGAGGTGGACGAGCACCAAACGTGCAGCATCGGCTTTGCGGGCCACTTCGGCCGCTTCTTCAATCGACGCGTGGCCTGGTCCTGCCCCGGTGGCTTCATGGATCAGGAAATCCGTGCCCTGAGCCAGCCGGGTAATGGCATCCGATGGGCGGGTGTCACAGGAATACGTCACGTTTTGCCCGGTTGGCCGGTGCATTACCCGAATGCCGATGACGGGTACGCCATGATCGCCCGGAGCAGCAATGACATCCCACGTGGGGGTTTGCAAGACGGGCGTTTGCTCCTCCAGCGGTACAGGGTACCAAAGCCGTTCGGGGAGGCCTTCCCATCGGCTTGTGTCATAGGCTGAAAAACAGCGCCGCGCCTGATCGAGACTGGCCTCCGGTCCGTAGATGGGCAACGGGGTCCGGCGGCCCATCAACCAGAGCCGTTCCATCAACAGGGCAAAGCCGCCGACGTGGTCCGGGTGTTCATGCGTTAGGATCAGAGCATCCAGGGTGTCCAGATTAATGCCAGACTGTAACATGCGTTGAATGGCATCTCCGCCGCAGTCGACGAGCAAGGTCGAGGTGCCGTCGGTGAAGGCCATCATGGTGGTGGTGCGGTGGGGATCGCTTACGGCAGCGCCTGTGCCCAGCAGGTGTACGGTTGGGGTCATGGATGAGGATTATTTTCGGCGGGTGACGATGAAGTCGACCAGATCCAACATGGATGTTCGGGCTTCCGTCTCCGGGAAGGACTGTAGCAGGGTTTTTGCCGCTTCGGCCAGGGCCTGCATTTGGGAACGGGCATACACGATGCCGCCTTGATCGGCCACGAACTGCGCGACGGTACGGATATCATCACGGTCCTTTTTATCCTTGCGGACGATTTTCATGATGCGTTTGCGCTCGGCGCGGGGGGCTTGCTTCAGGGCATAGATCAGCGGGAGGGTCAGTTTCTTTTCCTGAAGGTCGATGCCCAGGGGTTTACCCACATCATCCACCCCGAAATCGAACAAATCATCCCGAATCTGAAAGGCCAGCCCCAGTTTTTCACCGGCTTCCCGCAGGCGGTTTCTCTGCCCTGCGTCTTCGGACACGCTTTGTGCCCCGCAGGCGGTGCAGGCGGCCAGCAGGGAGGCCGTTTTGTCCGAGATGATCCGGAAGTACGTCGGCTCGTCGATGTTTAACCGGCGGGATTTTTCGAGTTGCAGCAATTCGCCTTCGCTCATGCGCCGTACGGCATCCGAGACGGTATGAAGCAGGTTGTAGTCTTTATGGTCCAGTGCCAACAACATGCCCCGACTGAACAAATAATCGCCAAACAGGACCGCGACCTTCCTTTTCCAAAGCGAACTGACCGAAAACATCCCTCGCCGTCGCTCGGCCTCATCTACCACATCGTCATGCACGAGCGTAGCCGTGTGCAACAGTTCCACCAGGGCTGCGGCATGGTAGGTCTTCTCGTTTACGTTGCCGCACATTTTGGCCGAGAGCAAAACCAGTATGGGGCGGATCTGTTTCCCCTTTTGCTTGAGGACGTATTGCACCACCCGGTCGAGCAACCAGATCTCGGATTGCATGGCCTCCCGGAAGTACGACTGGAAATGCTTCAACTCCACTTCCACCGGTTGTCTGATGGCCCGCAGCGTCAGCTTGCGCGGCGATGAGGTGAGCAGCGGGGGCGCTAATACGTCGGCCATAAGGGTATCGGTGAGCCGCCGGGGAATAAGTATCTATCCAAAAACCTCAATCCGGGCTTCGCACGGCTGCGCCGTCCGGAGACTACGTTGTGCTGCATCGCCGAGGGGGTACGACTGCTTCGCACGCCTTGCCTTCGTCCTTGCTCGCTCGTGCTCGGGCCGACAGAGCAGGATTTCGGATAGATACTAAGGTGCGGATCAAACTTTCAGAAAAAAATGAAAATTAACAGCGCCTACGTATAGGGTGGGTCTAAAGTTTCCCCTGAGCGGGGCCGTCCACCAAGATGAGAAATGACAGATTTAGCTTTGGCGAAAAAATGATTATAAAAACGGTGCGACGTTCCACGTTCTTGGGCAAACAGGATTTGAGTGCGCTCCAAGTGATGTTTCCTTCTATGGACAAGAGCGGGATTATGCCCGTTCTTCAACAAAGTTGTGCACGGTGCTTTCCCTCGTGTCACGGCGAGGAGCGCCTAAGGGCCAACCGGCCCAGTGCGACGTGGCCGTCCCATTTTGAGCGATGACTGGCGGGGTATGCACAAAAAGGTCCCCAAGCTGGTATTACTCGGTCTTGTTCCAGGTGCTAAAGGGATGCACAAACAGGTTGGCGTTGTAATACCGGCGGTCGTGGGTGACTTCTTCGGTGGTCCAATCGGGGAGGGTGACGGCTTCGTGTTCATCGCTCAGTTCCACCTCGGCCATCGCGAGGCCGGCGTTGTCTCCGTGGAAGATATCCACTTCCCAGAGGTAGTCGGCATGGGTAATGAAGTAGCGGGTTTTTTCGATGAGGGGGCCGGTGCAGAACGCCGTCATAAGCGGTGCCGCATCTTCGACGGGTATCGGATACTCAAACTCCGTACGCACCGCGCCCTTGTTCTTGCTTTTTATGGTGATAAAGGCTTTTTCTCCCTTAAGCCGGATGCGTACTTCCGCATCGGAAGTCGTTTCGATAAAGCCTTGTTTGATCGCTTGGCCGTCCTCTAGTGCGCCAAGTTTCTTCAGGTCTACGAGAAATTTCCTTTCGATTTCTTGGTTCATAAAAGGTAGTCAGTTCAAATAGAGGTGTGATAGCTCCCATTTTGATGTCGGTAGACAAAGAGTAACAACGTTTGGCCGAACAGCAAGGTCCTTTACGTGAAGGGTTTTGCAATAGTTGGTACAGTCCTTGATCCTTCTGGTATGCCTTTGTACTGTGTGCATCCAGACCACCGCCAATACCTTCGATCACCCGAAACCAACTCTGGAAAAAGATGCAGGCTTTCGGCATCGAACGCCCCAAAGACGTTGCCGATCGTTAACATCGGGTGAGGCAAACCGTTAATAGCCGTTAGCCAAGGAACTGGCTTGTAGGCCTAGTACAATTCCCTCCTCGCTTTCTCTTGTCCTTTTACCTGCATTTCTACTGAATCCAGCCAGGTTTCTCGTGTTCTGGCATAGTTTGTAGTTTTCAATTTGTCAGTTTTTCTGCATCTCTACATTCACGGGAGGGAAAACAGATGACGACCAATTCAATTGGAATTTTATCAAACTAACGTAAGGTTTAATCATGGCTGTTGCTTGCGACCATTGTGGAAAAAGAGATGCCGATAAGGCATGCAATAATTGTGGATACCGTGCATGTACCCGTTGTATGGGGCTGTTCGAAAGAATATCAGCGTTCATGGGCTACAAGCGGAGATGCGCCCGGTGTGGTGAAACGGCAGGTTGGTCTTGGATATGATGTTTTTAATTAAACATTTCTGGATGAGCCATTGATGTAAGTCTTAATCTTATACCTTACTATGTTAGGCAGAATTTTGATGACTGGGATGTTGGGTTTTCTGACATTTATACCAGATCTAGCAACAGCCCAAGTTAACGCCTGGGGTACAATTAAATTTGTGGGAGCCGGTACTGCTCAAGGTAATTGGGCACAACGATTTGCCGCAAATTATTCCGTCAGATTGACATCAAGGGATGGTCGATTTAATCGTTCCGTCAAACTGGGAAGGATTGGTAGTAAATTTGAGTTCAAGAACGTACCTACAGAAACTCCAATGACATTCAAGATTACCTATAAGAGCTCGGTGGGAGAAATAAAGCAAGTTTACCAGGCATCCTACACTTTTCATAAAAGTAGCCTTCTAGGTGGTATACGTGGTCGAAAAGCCGCTGGTTATATAGGTGACTTTAATCTCGACTTTAAGTCAGGTAAGATTACTCGTCTTTCTAATCGTTATTGATGGCAATTGAGATTTGATGTTCGTAAATCGCATTGGGTATCCATAAATGTACAGATCGGAAAAAGAGATGCCGATAAGGCATGTAATAATTGTGGATACCGTGCATGTACCCGTTGTATGGGGCTGTTCGAAAGAGTATCAGTATTCATGGGTTACAAGTGGAGATGCGCCCGGTGTGGTGAAACGGAAGGTTGGTCACGGAAGGTTGGTCTTGGATATGATGGGATGCTGAGGCTCTATTTGTCCTCCCTGATTAAACTTAATTCCAAAATAGAGGTGACTCTGCCTTGAAGTAGGAATTTCATTTCTTTATATCGATAAGGTACTAAGTGCTCGGACGTCCATAGTTTTAATCAAATCGCCCTCAGATGATTAAAACTAAATAGGTTTGAGCACTTATTATGAGCTTGAATTCAATTCGGCAAAAGAACAAAAAAATAGAAGGTAAATTCTGCACCTTCTATTACTCGGGATGGAAATTACATAAGAAGCTTACCACTAATAACCAACAATGGAGTAGGGTATGGGTACTATCTTTTTACAGACTAATAACAATGTCCTGCTTACGTGTGTTCTTTTCCTGGTAGCTCATGCCTCGGTCTCTGCACAATCTTTCGAAGACTGGTCGTTTGGCTTCTACTTAGGAGACGTTCCCTTTAAAACATCCACAATTAGTGATCACGTAATTCTAGGTAGAGAAGCAGATTTGAGCCCTGTGCCCAGTATAGTCCTTTACAATGATTTCGGTTCAAAGCGGACGTACTCAGCGGGCTTGTTGGCTCGACAAAACAAGTCCATCGAGACTGGTAGGTCTTGGGCAGAATGGGCAGGGATGGCTGAATGGATGAACATATTTGGCTCGTCGGAGCTTAGTGTGGCTAGTGGTGGTGCAGGTGGCTTTCTCAACTATGGTATTGGAAAAAGAGCGGTGGCCTCGATAGGCGGTATGGTATTAATTGGTTATAACTGGGGTATGGTCGGTTTCGTGGGTATTGCCGAGGGAGATCGATACCTTGATGCACCAGATGGCAACCGCTACTTTGATGGTGCTGGTATTGAAGCAAGAGCTTTTACACTTGGAACCGACCTAATGGTTGGTCTCGAATATCGTTCTTCAGGGCAAAGCCTTCGGTTTGATGCTGGTATGCGTTTTATGTCTGAACCGAGTGAATGGCGATATCGGGTCAGAGAGGATGGGCAATCAAGTACATTGCCAGCAGATGGGTTTGACTCTAATCCTCCTTCCTATGGGTTGAGCGGATACTTTCTTCGTATTGGTTTTCTATATAATTTAAAAAATTAAAAGTAATACTGATAGAAGTAAACAATCTTTGATACTGTATGCTATAGTTAAGGGATAAACGAGAACAAAATGTCCATAATACATAATATAATGCAGAAGAAATATAAGCTGGTTCCTGCTTCAATAGTATTTGTCGTACTTTTTTCTGGTTGTGCTTTATTGTCTAATCTTGGCGGCGGTAACTCTTTTGGCTTTATTATTGATGAGGAAGAAAATAAATACAAAGGCGATGGAATGGGATATGTATGGTTAATTCCAGAGAAAGAAAACACTTACTGTTATTTAACAGTTATTCTTGAAAAAACAATTTGGGATGATTTGGCACTCGATACAACTCCAATAGTTGTTACCATAGATAGTGTCTCGTACATCTACGATTTCGTGAGTTCAGAAGTTAAGTACTATAACGGGAGCATGTCCAATGTGTCTCGTTATGAAATTCCATTAAGTGATATCGAGAGAATAGTTACTGGGCAGTCAGTAACCTTTAGTGTCGAAATTGCTTCATGGAAACGCAAACGAAAAAAAATGAGTTTGTTTGGTCGGCTCGATCATAAGAACAAGTTCATTTCCTTTGTTGAAGGTTCGTAAATCTTTTATGTTCTGAATTTAGACGGCCTGAAAAACATAAAAAACGAATACTATATGTGCACACGACTCAGCCTAGCTGGAATGCTGTCGGTTGCAGGAGTTGTTTCCTAATCACAAACCAAACCGCTTTAGATATGTACAAGCTAAAATTGGGTATTCTATTAATTCTACTCTTCTGCCTGTTCAATCAGCCTGTAAATGCTCAAAGTGACTGCCCTCTATATTCTCCGCAAGATATAAAATTTTCATTTTCCGCTTTAAATGCATACGGGACTGTAGAAGGACCAAAGAGTACGGATAAAAGTAATTCGAGATTCTTGAAGAATTTCACCCATGAGCATTTCAAGGAGACAGTAAAAGAATGTCCTCAATTCGCACAAGCCTTTATTAGAAATGGAGTACCTGACTACAAAGCCGTTGCCCAAGAATTTGCAAGCCTTCCCATTAAAGGAAACCTCTATCATTGGACACCTCAGCTAATTAGACAATTAGAAAGAGGTGCCCAGGCTTATACGAGAAGAATATTTAATTCACTTGACTTAAAAATTCAATCTAGGTGAAAGTGCTCCAGGTGTATCTATTCAGATCACCTTGCTATATCGATATCAAGAAGGTCTGGAGCTCAATGCGGGCATGAAAGCCTTTACTCATGCAGCATGATACATTATGACTAGTCCTCACTAAATGTAATGCGGCCTATTAATGGCATCCATGGTAATGCAATTGCAAGGGTTGTTGACAAAAGTACTATTCTCACACAACCCGAGCTAGACAGGGTACATAAATGAAACGCATATTATCTTATTCGTATCTCTCATTGCTTATTCCGCTGTTTACTTTACTTCTTTGCTCACATGTTTTCGGCCAGGACTGGAGTGGATCTTATACGGGCGTTGTCCAGATTGATGCTGCATACCCCTTCTGGGCAGGGGTGTACCAAGGAATCGTCACCGTTGTTGATGCTAGAACTGGCGAAACCTTCGATAACTTACGAGGGGAGTTAGTTCTTGGGCATGTTATGAGAAACAAGAAAGTGAGAAGTGACATTGTAGCATTTACAACTGATAGTGCCATAAGGCGACTGGCCAATCATTATGGTATATCTGCGGGCGTATTTCATCCATTGACGGAAGCCGCATCTTTGTCAGACAGTCGGTTAGCAGTAAACTACGAGTCAGGGAATATTAAAGTAGAGACTATTTGCGAAAATCGAACTCAAGATATTTCATGTACGGCAAGTTTATACAAGTGGAGTACATCTTCAGCATCGTTCGAGAAGATATCGGACTGGAGCATCGTAACAGAATCGCCTCGGAGAACGCGAATAGGCGAGAATATTCGTTTAGGAATGGATGTTAATCACCGGCCATCGACCGGCATAGTGAAAATCCACATGAGTGCGAACTCGAGAGATGAATACGTGCGTTCTATGGGTTATGCGTACGGTTCAACTGTGGAGGCGGGAATCCCCGAGTGGTCGGATGCTGCAGTCTCCTCATCAATACTATCTTCTGTTTACACGTCTTCGAGTAATACGCTTCGTTCCACGATCGACCTAACTTTGGTGTCTGGCAAAATCTCTGGTGAATGGTCTCTTTGGTTTTTTCTTGATGGTGAATGGAATCACATTTCAAAATGGAGTTTTGAAATAGACGGGCAATATGATTTTGGCATTGGCACGGATACGGAAGAGGTGGAGATTCCTGATCAAGGTAGTGTCCAGGTATTTCCGACACCATCGGCAGATCGTATCACTATCCAATTTTACAGCCGCAATATTAGAGGTCTTGACTGGGTACTATATGATATTACAGGTGCAGAGGTAAGGCGATTTCGCCAATCTTACCTTTCGCTGGGAATAAACAATGTTACATACGATGTTTCTTCTGTCAGTCCTGGTCTGTACTTCATCGGTAATAAGAAGTATGGTTACTTTCCTGTAATTAAGGCCCTGTAAAAAAACTTCACTTTTTGAGTAATACACCGGCTACCTGATAGCCAATTCCAATTGCTATTTTGGTTCCACTGCCTTGGTCGATAGGTGCTACTGTCCATGCCAAGCACGTCTCGGGTCAGTGTTTAACTGTGGTTATTGAGGTATTGAACCAACGGTCTCAAGATAATACTTGTTCATCACCGGCCAGTCTTCCTCCCAGACCTCGCCGTTCCAGTATTTCAAGGTGTTGCCGAAGTTTTGCCAGTAGGCGAGGTTTGGTATGGCATCCAGGTAGCCGTGGTCATACAGAAACTCCGCCAAAAGATCATAGGCGTTTGAGGTAGTGGTTGGCCAGACGTTTACGGAAACCGGTAAGATGATGCTTGTCAAGTAATAAATGGCCCAACACTCTAAAACCCGGCGATGTGGTGGTCGCCGGGATTTTTCTGTACAATCCTGTCTTGGTTATTGAGGTCATTGGAGAGATGTGGCCAGTCAGGAAAAATCAAGGTTCGGCAAACCAGTTTTCGATATGCAGGTTGCGGTAGTCGGCGAAGTCGGCGGTGTTCCGGGTGACCAGGATTAACCCACAAGTGGCGGCAACAGCGGCAATCATGCCGTCCATTGGTGGGCGGGACCGGCCCAAGGTTTCCAGGTGGACACGTTCTCGGGCAAGCCATCCTGCAGCAGCCTTGTCGAACGGCAAAATGGGCAGCGAGGCCTGGATTACTTCGGTCATATACCGCGCCAAATTATCGCGTCGTTGGCCGGGTGCAAGCCGTGCTACCCCGTAGAGGAGTTCGTGCCATACCGTGCTGGAGATGGCGCCTTCATGCCTGTGCATGTGGTATCGAGCGAGCACCTCTTGTTTGGGTCGGGGGCGGACCAATTCCGATATGATGTTGGTGTCGAACAGAAATCGGATCACGCTTCGTCCTCAACAACAGAGAAGGGAAGTGGCCGCTCAGGTCCAGTGCCTCGAAGTCCCTCGAAAAAGGCATCGTCAAACGGAGGGGGACCATACTTATTGACATATGCATCGTGCGCAGCCCTGAAGTCGGGACGTTCGGCTTCAAGCGCTTGTTCAAGCAGAATGATGGCCTGTTGATTCAGGCTGCGGCGCTCTTGCTTGGCGCGGGCGCGCAGTCGGTTAATCAGGAGTTCAGGAATCCCTTTGAGGGTAAGTGAAGTCATAAGGGGTCACCATTTTGGTTGTATTATGGTTGCAACGCAAGATGTGCAGAAAAAGTTCGTGGGTTTGATCGGGTGGCATGAATCGAGGGTTTAGTGGGCAGGCATCGACCCCACGGCCTCAATGTAGCGCCGGTTCATCACCGGCTGGCCTTTTACCCAGGCCTCGCCGTTCCAGTATTCAATTTCTGCCAAGAAGTTATCGAAATAGGCTTTGTCCAGTTCCTCTTTCAGGATGCCATCCTGGATCAGTTTAGTTGCCATGTTATCGTAGGATGTCGAAGTGCCGGCTGAAACAGGGAGGAGTTCATGCGTAAAGTCGATGATATACTCGCCCATCTCCGGCTCATCCTTACGGACATCCGTCAATACGAAGTCCTTGACATGCACACGGATGGACGACTCCTGCAACACAATTCGGGTTGCATCAGGAACACGCGAGCGAAAACGTAGATAGTTACCTACCACTGTGGATGGGAACTTGACATAATACCGTTCCATTCCTTTTGCGATATGGTCTAATTGATACGGTGGCTGCAACGGACTATGACCGTCAATGAACCGCGGGTCCAGAACCACTAAAACCGCACGTTTTAGTGCATTGTTGACGCCGTTCAGTAATATTTCTTTGATGCCGTCTCCATCAAGGTCTTTGGATACCCCCCCGGAAAACCAGCCGGTATGAACATAGGCGGCCTCCTCCGTCCCTGTGGCTGCATCCAGCCGTACAACCAGGGCAGGAAAGAAGCCGTACTGAAACCCAACAACGATCACCTCCCCATCACCATCGCTGTCGAAATCATCCACAAGAATGGTCTGTATCCGAAAGAGATCAGATCGGGTTTCCGGTTTTTCAGGGAAAATGAGGTTTTTCCTCAAGTCGTAAGACCAGCGAAAGGTGTCCTCGCCTATAAATTTGCAATGGACCCTGTTTATCGGATCTGAATGACTTTCTCGTTCAACCCAGATAACTTCATTTCTTCCATCTCCTCCAATATCGAATAGTTGGACCATCTGTTCACCCGGACTAATCAGTTGTCCCTTTTTGGACGTTAATCGGTTGACGGGAATCTTTTCAATGACTTGTCCCTGAGCGTTCAACAGTTGTAGTGAGGTCTCTTCGAAATGAGTGTTTATCGGATATTTGTCCAGCGGTCCGTAGAGGAGCCGGCCGATGACCAGTACCAACGTCAGTATCGTGAGCAGACTGCCGACGCTGTAACGCCGCTTCCACATACGACGGGTATAGTGCGGCACAACGCTCACCCATTTTCGATCAATCACGCGCCGGTTATCCAACACCTCCGAGACCTCACGCACACCGACCAGCGTCAAGGTCTTGTTCGGAAACGCATCGGCCAGCGCACCGGCACAGGTCTCCGCTGTCTCCAACTGCTCCCGCGGTACCACCAGGGTATCCACCCACGAAAAGAACGCTGCCTCCACCTTCTGCTTCAGCGTCTCGGTCTCCACCGGTAAAACCCGGCCCTCGGCGTTCAGGGTACCGGTAAAGGCCACACCTGGCGCGATGCGTACCTGATTTCTGGCCTCGGCACGATGTACAACGTTGCAATACAACAGCACCGCAAGGCCCAGCAGGTACGACGCGCCGGCGTGCATCTTCTGGTTGGCCTGGATCGAGACGGATCCTTTAACGTGGAGCCGGGCCAACTCGGGATGCGTTCGGGCCAGCATATGTCGAGCTACCTCCATCGCAATATGAGCCTGTTGCTCGGTTTTAGCCTGAGGTTGATCGAAAAATCGGGCATCCACACGTATCTGGTCGGCTGATGCCGTTGTGTTTTCCAGGTTGAGGTCCAGTCGGCAAAGTTGTCCCACCGGTGTTCTTGTACCTTGTTCATCGAATGGCTTCTCGACTCCGGGAAACCATGCCTGGTTTGGTTGAGGCCGTAGCGCGGCCTTCCATTCGAGACCCCGTTGCTTCAACGCTGCGCCCAGTGGATGATGCTGCCCCGCAAGATCCTCGGCCAACACGCCGAATTCTTGAAGCGAATCGCACCCGCTATGCTTCATGGCCGGTGGTACAGTGCCGGCTCCTATCCCTTCGACACTGGAGAGTATTGGATGGATTTGGTCTGTTTCTCCAACAAAGCTATACAGGGTTACCAGGGCCAAACGCAACTCTTGGGTAAAGACACTCAGCGTCGATTCCTCCTTAAAAAGAGGATCAAGGTGTAGATCGTCCAGGTGTTGCAAGAGGGTTGATAAGCGTTGTGGGGATAGACCGACAAAGGACTGGAGTTTTGCAAGTGAGGGCAGATCATCAATCAGGTGGAGCAGAAAGGGCATGGCCGGAAGGGATGTCTGTTGTAAATCGGCCAGGAGTCGGTCCAGTTCAAGCAAAGGCAACCAGAAGTAGTCCGGGTGGCGGAGGGCGACGGCCAGGTGCCGGGCGCGGGTTTCGATATCGGTGAGCGAAACCATCAGCGGTGCGCGTCTTCCCACGCGGCCAGGGCCTCCAGGTAGCGCTGGTTCATCACAGGTTGGCCGCTGACCCATGCATCGCCGTTCCAGTACTGGATTTGCTGTTTGTAAGTCTCAAGGTAGTCGCTGCCCAATTCAGCCTCGGGGTAACCGGCTTTGACGAGCAGCCGCGCCATGTTGTCGTGATGGGTGTGTGTCCCTAAACTTTGTAGGGTCAAATCCAGGCCTAGATGCAAAAAAATAGTAGCTGTTTTGGGTTCGTCTATCCTGGGGTCATACAAAGAGAAGTCCGTGATTTCCACGATCAATGTTGAATTCTGGTACCTCAACCTGCGAACGGCGGGCGCGAAAGAACGGTACTTTAGGATCTCGCCCACCCTGGTACGCGGGAACCGGATGTAATACTGGATCGGGGCCGGTTGATAATCGGCCACTCTGTAATCTGCTTGCGTAGGGCCGACGCCCCCAAGCAGACGGGGATCAAGCACGGCAAGAATAGCATCTTGAAACGCGTTGCTGGTGCCCCCCAGAATAACCTCTTTTACCCCGTCACCGGTCAGATCATGATACCATGCTTCATTCAGCCAGCCGACATGTAAGAAGTGAGATAACTCTTCGCCGGTGTGTGCATTGAGTTTCTGGTAGATATACGGGAAATAGGCATGGTGCCATCCGGAAACGATCACCTCAACCGTTCCATCCTGATCCAAGTCCTCGACATGCACATGGCGTGCACTAAAAACATCGGTTGACACTTCAGGCTTGTTTGGGAAGTCCAGTTTTTTTTGGAAAGGGTATTTCCATAGCGTTATTTTGCGGCGCACATCGTAGCTATGAACATAGTCGATATAATCATTCTGTGGGTCTCTTGCTTGTATCCAGAACAGTTCATTTACTCCATCGCCATTTATGTCGTAGAAGTCAAATAATTTGTAGGCTTGGCTGCTGGTTACTATATCCACTGTAGCAGCACCCACTTCCATTTCTCCGATGACTTGTCCATATTTGTTTTCGAATAACAACGTCTCTTCCACATATTTCGCATTCACCGGATTCTGGTCCAATGGCCCGTAGAGAAGGCGACCAATTACCAGCAGTAGCCCCAGAATGGTAGCCACCCCGCCAATGCTATACCGGCGCTTCCATGCCTTTTGTGCCGTGTGCCGCACCAAATCCACCCGTTCATGTTCGATCAACCGGCGGTCGGACAGGACATCACCCAGGTGCCGTACGCCGATGAGTTCCAGGGACTTGCCAGGGTATTGCACATGCAGACGCCCGGCCTGGTCCAGGGCTGCGTCGAGTTGGGAAGCTGGTACCGCCAGGGTTTTGAACCGAGAGAAAAACGCAGCCTCGATTTTGGCCGGTAACGTTTCTTCATCAACGGCAAGTACCTGCCCATCGGCATCCAGGTCGCCGGTGAAGGCGGTAGCTGTGGCAATGCGATAGTGGTCTTGCACTTCGGCCTGACGCACCATTTCACAGAACAGAAGCATTGCCTGGGCCAGACGCCACGACGTGCCGGAAAAGCGACTGAAATTGGCCTCAAAGGTAAAGGAGCCGCGCACAAACCAGTCGGCGAGTTCCGGTTGATGCCGAACGATAAGGTTGCGGACGGCCAGGGTCACGGTGCGGGCCTTCCGAACCGTACCATTGGTCTGGTCGCCCCAGATGCGGGCCTGTGCCTCAATGTGATCTTCAGACCCTTTCTGATACGCCAGTTTGAGGTGTGCGCGGCACCATTGTCCCACGCACGGTAAGGCTGCCTGTTCAACGTGTGGACATTCAACTACGGGGAAGTAGGCTTCGGAAAGGGAATCCCGATGGGCCTTCGGTTTTGCCGGGATTGGCTCGTACTCGGCCTGGCCAATGTAGGTGTTTTGTTCATGCGCGGCCCGGTGCAGTTCCGTGATGAAACCCGGGAGCCGTGTGTCCTGGAGCAGGAACGAGTGCTCAGAAACCCGTTCCAGATGGCGGGCCAGTTGGGCCAGGGTTTGCGGGTTAATCCCGGCATAGGAAAGAGGGGTTTTCAGGGTGGGCAGGTGGTCTGCGATGTCCAGCAGGTAGGATTCAAGTAAGGGAAGGGGAATTCTGCCGGATTCAAGGAGGCGTTTTAAGGCGAGGAGGGGCAACCAGAAGGAATCCGGGTTTTTCAGGTCGGCTGACAGGTGTTGAAAGGCCGTTTCGATATGGACCGGACTTGCCATCGGCTAGGCCTCCGGGTGGATCCACAATTCCAGGTTTGACCAGTCTATTTCTTCCGGTACTTCGTCTAGCGAAAAGTGGGCAATTCCCTGTGCATCGGTCGTCCAGGATAAAGCCTGTCCCGTTACCGTGATCCTCACTTTGGCAACGGTATGGGCTTCGCTGACGAGGTATACATGGCCGGTCCGGGTCTGGTTGTCGCGCATGATGCGGGCCATTACCTGATCGTCTTCGGACTGGCAGACGGCAAGGACTTCGAAACGCTTACGGGCAGGGGTATCGGCTGCCAGTTTTGCGCCTTGCAGGGCGGTAGGCAGTTCTTTCATCCGGAAGGGCACAAGCCGAATGGGGGAAGAAGGCTGTTTCCATTCGGCATAGAAGCCCCGCAGGCTTTCGGCTACGGCACGGGCCATGGGATTGGTTTCGATCAAACGGGCAATATCAGTACGCTCCGTCTCCGAGAGTTGACTGGGATCGCGGATATATTGTTCGATACGGTCTTCGGTGCCTCGGTCCATGATGATGTGCGTTTTCTTTAGGGTCCCTTCCGGTACCTTCGGTTTGCAGAAGCATCCAATTCTTTTCGTACCGCTTTCACCAGATGGGTACGGGTACAATCGACCAGATACTCAAACACCTTCCGATGTTGCTCGCGATAGATGTTCGATGTGAGTGGCCCAAGGTATGGTTGCAAGGCTTCACGGTGCGATAGGGAATCAGGGCCGACGTATTGGCCCACCAGCCAGTCCCGTACGGCTTGAAAATAATGGTCATACAATGCGCCGAGATGGCTATAGGTCGGATGCATAGCGGCGCGTGTTTGGGTAACACTCTGTTGGATAAACCAGTCACGTTCCTCGTCTGTCAACCGGGGGGTGACTGGCTCGTCATCCAGGTTGACATGCAACCCCACAACTGCGGAACGAATGATTTCAGCGAGGGGGCGAATTGGATAGCCTGCCCGATACTGAGGCATCGCCTGAAACGCTGCCCGGATACAGACAAGCACCTGATCAAGCTTAATGGGGTTCCGAATCTGCTCCATGAGGTAGGCTTCCAGGTATTCCGGTGGCATGGTCGGGCGGAGATGTCCGTCTGATGGTTCTGCCATCAGCCAGAGCATTCCTCCTCGGCGTTCCAGTATCCAGGCCGTGCCGCTTCGTGCGTTATCTTTCAGGTTCCGGATGATTTTACTGAGTGAATGGTCCGCCTGTCCGTAGAGCGCAAAAAGCTGCTCGTTGACCTCACTAAAAACCAGCCGACGCAATTCTGAAAAAAGGGCACCGGGCGAGTCGGTTCCTGTCTGAAGTCGACTAAAGTAGGTTTGAAGCTTGATGAATTGCCCTTTTTCATCTCGCTTGAAAAGTTCACCCAGGCTGTCCACCGACACATCCTCCAGAGGAAGCCCTAGCCGCATAAGAGAAAGGTGGCCGGCCTGTTGTTTCTGTCGCAGGTATGCCTGTGCAATCCGGTGGCATAGGGCAACCAGGTGCCGTTCTGCTCCCGGTGGGGGATGGGCAGAGGTTGCCGCCTCAATCAGTTCCTTTAGATCGGGTGGGATGTGCACGAGACCGGTGGGCATGGGTGGCAGTTTTACATCTGAAACAAACTAAAGCTGCCAGAAGATATGTGCAACGGCTTAATGATTAGGATCTTACGGAATATCAGGAGGGGAAATACAACGGGATGGGTTTTCGACGTGCAGGTTGCGGAAATCGGCAAAGTCTGCGGTGTTGCGGGTGACCAGGATGAGGCTCCGGGTGGCGGCAACAGCGGCAATCATGCCGTCCACGGGGGAGTGGGGTCTTCCCATGGATTCCAGGCGGGCGCGCTCCTGCGCTAACCGGTAGGCTCGAACTCGCATCTACAATAAGCAAAGGAACAAGCGCTCACCCCCTTACGTGAAAACGTTTTCGCCACTAATTGTGCTGTCATGAGAAACGTATCCCTGGTTTGTATCCTTCTCCCGCTTCTGATGGTTTTACTGGTGTCGCATACCTACGGCCAGAACTGGCAACTGGTATGGGCCGATGAATTCGACGGCACCGAAGTCGATACGACCCAGTGGTCTTTTCAGATCGGTGACGGTTGCCCCGACCTGTGTGGATGGGGCAATGGCGAAGAACAGTACTACACGGCCGAAAACGCCACCGTAGAAGACGGCTTGCTGCGCATCACTGCGCGGGAGGATTCCGTGGGTGGGCGTGCCTATACCTCCACGCGCATGCGGACGCTGGGTAAGGCCGAATGGACCTACGGGCGGATCGAAGTCCGCGCCAAAATGCCGCGCAACGCCGGGTTCTGGCCGGCCGTCTGGATGCTGCCTTCAGAGGAAGCCTACGGCGGTTGGGCCGCCAGTGGAGAAATCGACATCCTGGAAGTTTTCGGCAACGATGCCCGTACGGTACACGGGACCATCCATTTTGGGGGCGAATCGCCGCGGAACACGTTTGAAGGGGGCTCCTGGTCGCTACCCTTTCGGGACTTCTCCCGTGGGTTTCACGATTTCGCGATTGAATGGGTACCGGGTGAATTCCGTTGGTACGTCGACGGCAACCTCTACCACACACAAAACACGTGGTACACCACCGAGGCGCGCTTTCCTGCGCCGTTCGACCAACCGTTTCACCTTCTGGTCAACGTAGCCATCGGTGGGGCCGCTGGTGCGCCGGATGCCCGAACCCCGTTTCCACAAAGCATGGACATCGACTATATCCGGGTCTACCAGTCCGACAATGAAGCCCCAAGCGTGGTGTTGGATGCGCCGATAGACGGCACGATGCTGGCCCCGGAATCGGACGTCACCTTGCAGGCCACAGCCGAAGATCCCGACGGCCTCCTGTCCCGTGTGGTCTTCTATGCCGGGGATGCCGTACTCGCGGTAGACGATGCTGCACCGTTCGAAGTCACCCTCGGACCCGTTCCGGAAGGCTGCTATACCCTCCGCGCCAAAGCCATAGACAACCTGGGCGGGGAAGCGTGGAGCGCAGATGCCCAACTCACCGTTGGGTCTTGCGGCCAGGCTCCGTATACGTTACTTCCTGCGCGCATTCCCGGTACCCTTCAAGCCGAACACTACGACCTCGGGGGGGAAGGAATCGCCTACCACGATCTGGACGATTCAAATGCAGGCAACGCCCTCGGCAATGACTTCCGTACAGACGAGGCCGTCGATATCGACTATGCGCTGGGCAGTGAACAAGGGTACTTTGTCCGGGATTTCGAGGCCGGGGAGTGGTTGGCGTATCAGGTAGACATCCTCGCCTCAGGGGCGTTCAACATTGATCTACGCACCCGCTCTGATGACGGCGCTACGGTTTCCGTGTTTACCGATTCGGTGGAAGTGGTCGGCGGGTTGTCGATTCCGGCCGCATCGCGTGACGGATTTTTTACGGTTCGGGCTTCAAACATGGCATTGGAAGCCGGTGTGCAAACCCTTCGGATACAGGCGGACGAGGGGGTTTTCGCGATGGATAATATTACCCTCATTCCCTATGTTGAGCCACCTGCGGCCGGCACGTTTGTGATTGATGATTTCTCGGACCTGACCGGTGCGGCCTGGAATTACTTCGGGAGTGCACAGGGTATGGTGACGGCTGGGGGGGGCCTCGATCCCTTCATGCAAGCCACGTTTTCCGGCACCGGGGGTATGGGCGACGCATTCTACGGTGTCATGTGGAACAACCTGCCGGACACGGCACAAGCGCTCATCCCTGCAGATCCGTGGTTTAGCGTGCGGGTAAGGCATGCCGGCACAGGAACTACGGTGGACCGATACGCCTTTGAGATCACGGTCCGCGAAGACACCAACGGCAACGGCTGGACGACCGGAGAAGAGGATTCTCACCGGCTCGATACGGTGTTTGACACGGTTGCATTCAACGATGAATGGATCAGCATCAGCGCACCGCTTTCGGCATTTGTTGATCTCGAAACGGGAGGCAACGGCATTCTGGAAGGTGCACTCGATGAAGTCGTATTCGTCGTTTCACAGGTCGCCGGTCCTGACCCATCGGCCGTCCAGATCGACCTGGACGATATCATTATCTCTTCAGGTCCGTTGAGCACGGGGGTAACCTCCAGCGTACCGCAGACCGCGGTTTTTCTCCCCCCTTATCCCAATCCGACATCCGGGATTGCACAATTGGTGTACGATCTTGACCAGCCCGGCCTGACGGAAGTGTATGTCTATGACCTGCTCGGTCGGCGGGTCCTCCAGGCCCCGCAACAGTTTCAGACGGTCGGCAGGCATGGGCTACAACTTGACCTCTCCCGTTTCTCACCAGGCGTCTATTTCGTAAATCTCCACGCCAATGGACGTATTCAGACCCGGCGCATTGTGGTTGCCCGCTAAAATGAAGTGACAGCCTACGTGGCCTACGTCAAAAACCAGTAGAGTGCGGCCATGACCAGCACGCCCAGGCCACAGGTAAACCCAATGGTGCCGGCGTGGCGTTCAAAGGTGGAATAGAGGCGGAAGGTACGGTGGTCCATTTCGTCCTGGGAAAGGCCCTGGAGTCCCCAGAATGGAATGAGGAGTCCATGCAGGATACGAGGTGGACCGTTTCCGGCAAAGGAGGTCAGTGTTCCGGTCACCCCGTCAATGACCCAGCGCTTGCTCCACCGGGTCAGGGTGTCGCTCAGCCGGACGAACCCGTCCACGGCCCGGCCCGCGCCGATGCGGTAGAACCAGTCGAAGTCCAGGTTCGTGGCCCGTTTTTCGGCCGGGTATATGCCCCCGAGCAGGAGCAGGCAGAAGGCCAATCCGGCGAAGACCAGCAGTTGCAGGTTGGTCACGATGTGGGCGGTGGTATAGGGCACGTAGGGCGCATCGTGGGGAAGCAACTCGTAGAGGTAGCCTGGGAAGATGCCGATGAAGACGCACAAGAACGCGGCCACACCCATTGCGGCACGCATGCTCCAGGGGGCCTTCTCAACGCGGTGCCCGCCGTCGTGGGAGAAGAACGCGAAGAACGGCACCTTGATGCCGGCGTGTTCCAGCACCCCGGCGCTGGCAAAAAGCAGCACAAACCACAGGATCAGCATGTGGCCCGAGGCGGCGGCATCCACCACCATCGACTTGCTGATGAACCCGCTAAATAACGGAAAGCCGGAGATGGACAACGCCCCGATGATACAACAGACGGCCGTAAACGGCATCGACTTCCACAAGCCGCCCAGGTCGGTGGCCTTGGTCGAACCCGTGCGGTACATCACGGCCCCCATCGACATAAACAGCAGGGCCTTGTAGATGATATGGCTGAAGGCATGCGCCGCTACTCCGTTGAGCGACATCGCCGTGCCGATGCCGATGCCAATCATCATGTACCCTACCTGGTTGATGAGGCTGTAGGACAACACCCGCCGCAGGTCGTTTTCAATGACGGCGAAGAACACAGGGAACGTTACCATCGCCCCGCCGATCCAGATCAATTCTTCCGTGCCGGGGAACGTCCGGGCCAGGGCATAGACCGCCGTTTTGGTGGTGAAGGCACTCAGTACCACTGTGCCCCCGATGGAGGCCGCCGGGTAGGCATCAACCAGCCACGTGTGCAACAGCGGCCACGCCGCGTTGATGCCCATGCCGATGAACATCAGGTAGTGTGCCGTACTGTCCAGCGTAAGGGGAGACAACGCCGTTGTACCTGCTTCAGATACATGCAATAGCACCCCGGCCAACAGAATCAACCCACCCGTCACGTGAAACAACACGTACCTTAATCCGGCCCCGACGGATTTTTCCTCTCGCCGGGCCAGCACCAGAAAGACTGCCGGCAAGGTCAACAATTCCCAGAAGCCGAAGAAGGACAACCAATCCCCCGAAAACACCACCCCCAGCGCAGCACCGGCATAGACCGTAGCTGCCGTAAATTCCAGCACACTCCCGATCTGCAACATGTACAGCACGCCGATGAACAGCGCAATGTGGAAGATGTACCCGAAGACCAGGCTCAGCTTGTCCACCGCCCCCAGCACCACGTCGTATTCCAGCACCTGGAACGTCCAGTACGTGCCCGGCTCGATCATCGCCAGGTTGGCGATGCCCAGCAAGGGCAACAGCAACATATAGGCCGCACGCACCCGCCCCTTGAGCAAGGGGATCAGGGCAGCCCCGATAATCAATATGATGCCGGGTGGAAGATTAAGCATCGGTGATTGGTGATTGGTAATTTATAATTGATCAAATATGGCACCCGTTGACAAACGAGCCGTAGGCGACTAACGTAGTAAACCGATAGGTTCACGCCAGTAAACGTAGTAATTGACCATCGACCATTGACATTAATCCTCATAATAATCCTCCTTTCTTGAGACCAACGGCCGGAGGATGTATTTAGAGAAATACACCAGCAGCACAAACGAGACGAAGCCGAAGGCCCCGTAGAACATCGGCCAGGACTCGACGGCAAAGTGCGGATGGTCGTTCGGGAACACAAAGTCCGCCAGGGCCAGCAGGACCGATACCGCGATCAGGCCCCACACAAACCGTCTTGCATTTGGGTTTTGATGGTCACTCATATTAGTGCCCGTTCGAGGAAGACATCAGTAAGACTAAACTCAGGTACACCGCCAGCACGATGAAGACCGCATAGAACGCCCGGGTGAATCCCGGCCAGGGATCGTGGTGCAACTCGTCCGGAGGATGTTTGGGGTCGGGTTCGGTCATGGGTCGGCTCCGGTAATCAGGCGAACGGCAAGTTCCGCCAGGTTGAAAAACGGTTCGGGGTAAACGAAAAACACCAGCGAGGCGATGGCCGTCAGCGTAAGGGGTACGACGCATTGCCAGGACGCTTCCTTGAAGCTACCCCCGGCCGCAGCCTCAGCAGGTTTACCAAAGAAAAACGTGAAGATGATCGGGAAGAAGTACCCGGCCTTCAAGAGCGAACTCGCGAGCAATACCCAGATGAATATCCATTGATCGGCCTGAAACGCACCCAGTACGAAGGACCATTTGCTCATGAATCCGGCTGTGGGTGGCAAGCCGATCACACTCACCGCACCGATCAAAAAGGCACTGCTTGTGATGGGCATGACGCGCCCGATGCCTGAGAGGCCGCTGATGGTCTTCTGATGTGTGGCGATGAAAAATGCACCCGCACAGAAGAACAACGTAATCTTTCCGAAACCGTGGAAGGCAATATGCACCATTGAGGCTGCCATCGCCTTGGGCAACAGAATCGCCACGGCCAGTACGATGTAGGCCAATTGGCCGATGGTGGAGAAGGCAAGGACGCGCTTCAGGTTATCCTGCCGGTAGGCCATCAGGGAGGATAGAATAAGTGTAATCGATGCAATCGTTGCCACCAGCGTTCCGGCGCTCATCGAGCCGAAGGACAACTGCCCCACCAGATCCGGCCCGAACACTTCGGTAATCACCCGGATGATGCTGAACACGCCTACCTTCACGACGGCCACGGCGTGCAGCAAGGCACTCACGGGGGTCGGTGCCACCATCGCGTTCGGCAGCCAGGAGTGGAACGGCATCAAAGCGGCCTTGGCAAAGCCGAACACCAGCATGATGAGCAGGATGACCAACACGGCGTTCGATCCCGTACCGGCCAGGAATCCGCCGGGGATAAAGTTCAGCGTATCGGCCATGGCGTAGATGATCAACATGGCCGGCAGCACCAGACCGAGGGAGGTGCCGAACAGGTTCGTCAGGTACATGCGCCCGGCGGTGCGGGCTTTCTCGCCCTGGTGGTGGGCCACCAGCGGGTACGTCGAGAGCGAAAGCGCCTCGTAGAACAGGTACAACGTCAGCAAATTCGCCGAAAACGCCACGCCGACCGTCGAAAACAATGCCAGGGCGAAGTAGGCGTAAAACCGCGTTTGGTTGCTCTCGTGGTGCCCCCGCATATAGCCGACGGAGAAGAGCGTCGTCACGATCCACAACGAAGACGCCACCAGTGCAAACAATAACCCTAACGGGTCAATGCGCAGCTCCAGCGGGACGCCGGGGAACAGTTCGGCCACCGTGTACCGCAGCTCCGTTCCATCCATGACGGTGCCGTATTGCGCGGCCACCATCGCAAACAGCAACCCCGCCACGATGAACGTACACCCTTCCCGCACATTGGGCCACTTGCGGAACAGCAGGATCAACGGCGGCGCCAGCAGCGGAATCGCCAGGATGATCAGCGGCAGGGATGAACGGACAACTTCCATGGGTTAAAACGGGAGGATGGGCAAAATCAGGTGTTGAATAACCGTGTTGGCATACAGACCAAGAACCAGAATACTGACGGCCACCAGCAGCGGTGGAATGGCCATCAAGATTGGCACTTCATCTCGCAAGACGGGAGTCGCATCGGCGGCGGTGGAGCGAATGTGGGCGGTTTCGATCAGCCGGAACATCAGGACGGCGTTGATCAGGCTGGCGGTAATGAGGGCGGCCACAAACTGCCAATGCCCGGCTTCCAACCCTCCGGCAATTAAGTACCACTTGCTCGTAAAGCCGCTGGTGGGCGGTATGCCGATCAGGGTAAAGGCGCCGACGAGGAAGGCGGCCATCGTGTAGGGCATCTTCACGAACAGCCCCCGGAACTGGTCCATCGTGTATTTGCCGGTTTTGAAGTAGATCGAGCCGATTACCATAAACACGCAGAGCGTCACCAGCACGTCGTTCAAAATGTGGAACGCGGCCCCGATGAACCCATCCGTGTTGCCCAGCCAAAATCCACCGACCATATAGCCCACCTCGGCCACGACGATGTACGTCATCATGCGCTTCACGTTGTCCTGGGCCAGGGCATAGATCCCACCGGCCACAATGGCAATGGATGCCGCCCACACCATCAGGCCATCCCAGTCCAGTACGTCAAAGGCAAAACGCGGCTCGAACACCCAGCACATGATGCGGATCATCACATACACGGTCACCTTGGTTGCCAGCGGTGAGATCAGGGTACTGACGGCATTCAGGGAGGTGGTGTAGGCGTTGGGCAGCCACGTGTGCAGCGGGAAAAGGCCCATCTTGATAAAGAGGCCGACCATCAGCAGCGAAAACCCGACCAGCACCGAGGGGGAGTCGTACACGGCAGGCAACAGTTCGCGCAGATGCGCCATGTTGAGCGAGCCGGTTTTCATAAACAGGTAGCCAACGCCCAGCAAATAAAACCCGGCCCCGATGGACCCCAGGATGATGTAGTGTAGCGCCGCCATGTAGGCCCGCCCCCCGGCCAGCCCGATCAGCGCATAGGAACTCAGCGCCGAGATTTCAATCATGACGTACATGTTGAATGCATCGCCCGTGATCGTCATGCCGATCAGCCCGGTCACCAGCAGGAGGTAGAGGACCTGGAAGAGGGTTTGCCGGTCGGCCAGGTTTTGTTCAATGAGGGGCGTGGAATGGATCAGCGTCAGCAGGGCCGTGAGGCAGAGCAGCACCAGCAGGCCCGCATTGAGGCCGTCAATGACGAACTCGATGCCGTAGGGGGCTACCCAGCCGTCCATCACGTACCGAATCGGCTCCGGGTGCTGAACCACGTCGATCAGCGTCTGGATCGACACCATCAGCAGCACGACCAGGCCCACCAGCGAAACCGGCAGGGTGAGCCGGGGCCGGACAAGACTGACCATGCTGACGATGAAGGACGTCAACAGCGGAACGACGATAAGGAGGGCGGGAAGCTGACCCATTTAGTCTTCTAACTGATCCAAAATTTCATCCTCTTCGAGTGAGCCATACTCGGTGTAAAGCCGCTGAATCATTACGAGCGCCAACCCAAGTGTAGCCACACCGACCACAATGGCCGTCAGCATGAGCACGTGGGGGAGAGGATTGGTGTACAAGGTGGGATCGACGAGGTACGCATGCGGACCGCCGCCATGTTCATGAATGAGAATCGGAATGGTGGTATTCGACCGTACGCTGGAGGCGATATAAAAGAAGATGATGGCTGTCTGAAAGATCGTCATGCCGATCACTTTCTTGTACAGGTTGCGCTTGGCAATCATCGCCCACAGGCCGACCATCATCAAGACGATGATCGCGACGTAATTAAGATGGCCGAGGTCCATGGTGATTTATAATTTATGATTGGGCATTGGTGATTGGTGCCTGTCAATAACAAACTACCAATCACAAATTCTTACAAGCCTTCTTCTAGTTTGCCTGCTGAGGCTAGGTCGACGTACATCGAAATCATCACGGCCATGACGGTGAAGCCGACGCCGACTTCGATGAGGAAGATAGCGAACGAACGGGCCGCCGAAGGGGTCATCTGAAAGAGGGGGGCCAGGGCACCGTAATCCAGGAATACACTGCCGAACAGGAGGCACAGCATCCCCACGCCGCAGTAGATGGCTACGCCGAACGTGGACTGGATCACATGAATCCGTGGAGACAGGCGGGTGAGCGAAAACTTGAGGTCATAGGCGATAGCCAGCATGATGAAACTGGCCCCGAGGATCACGCCGCCCTGGAAGCCCCCGCCGGGGCTGTGGTGACCGTGAACGATCACATAGATTGCAAACAACTGGACCACCGGGAAAATCAACCGGCTGGCCGTTCGAATAATGAGGTCTTCCCGTACCGGCAATACGGAGGGCTTGGTTCGTTGCAGGACGCTGCGGAAGCGTTCCCGGAATAATTCCCGTGAGCGGCCCTTGTTGTCGAGCAGCGTCGGCATACGGAGCAGTAAAATGATGGCGATGCCAACGCAGAACACGACGATGGTTTCGAGCATGGTATCAAAGCCCCGGTAATCGGCAAGGACGGCGGAGACGACGTTGGGGACCTCGGTTTCTTCCAGGGCGTTTTCGAGGTAATAGGTGGCGATGTCTCCGTGGGCGGGGGCATTAGGGTCGCCCCAGGTGGGGAAATCGGCGGTGGCCATCAGCAGCACCCCGCCGGTGAAGACGACGACGATGAGGCTAAACCATTTCAATCCGAGGTCCTCCGTGTGGTTCTAAGGATGGTGGCAATCATGAGCACGGTCGAGATCCCAGCCCCAACGGCGGCTTCGGTAAAGGACACATCCACGGCCCCAAGTGCAGCCCAGAGCAGGCACATCAGGAAACTGTAGGCCCCCAGGATAATGACCGCCGCCAGCAAATCCCGCACCTGAACGGCAGCCACCGCCAGGATGAGGATCAACAGGGTAAGGGGGAGCAGAATCCACTCACTCATGGGCATCCTCCTGCGGGCGCTGGTCGGTGTCCGCTGTCCAGGGCTCAAGGCCAGATTCGTAGCCCGCATCAATGAGGGCGTGTGAGGCCGTGGGGCTGGTCATTGACACAAACAGCGTGATAAACAACAGTTTCAGGCTCACCAGCAGGGCTGCCAGCGAAAAATGGTGCAGGTTGTAGACGGCAAACCCCATCAGGATCAGGAAGCTCGACAGGGTATCCCCTTTGGCGGCGGCATGGCTGCGGGTGTAGAAATCTGGGAGCCGGATGATACCGACCGAGACACCTGTGAAAAACAACACGCCCAGGGCCAGGAGTACAATGGTGATCATATCCATCATCCGCCGACCTCTGGTTGTTCTTCGATTTGCGGAATTGCGGTTTTGCGTCGCTGGATAAACCGGGCGGCAGCCAGAGAGCCAATAAAGTTCAAGAGGGCATAAGTCAGCGCCAGGTCCACGAACATGTCCAGCCGGTCAAACACGGCCCCGATCACGACGAGCAGAATCGTGGTTTTGGCCCCGATGATGTTCACCCCCACCATCCGGTCGATAATGGTGGGGCCGGTGACCACGCGGTAGATGACCGGAAACATCAACACCAGCAAGGCCACACCGATAAACATGAAATAGGTATTCATGCGCGTAGCAGGTCTGGCTCAAAGACGCGGGCCACACGCTTTTCCATATCCCCCGGCAGACTCTCGGCCATCTGGGTGGTCAGGGCGTGGACCAGAAACTCATCGTCCGTAACCCGGATCGTTATGGTGCCGGGGGTGAGGGTGATGGAGTTGGCAAAGACAAATTTGGCAAAATCGTCGGTCAGGCGGGTTTTGAACCGGTGTACGGTAGGGGAAATGTGTTGCTTGATGCCGGGCCGTAAAACCAGGGCCAGCACACTCAGGTTGGCGAGAAAAATCTGGCTGACGAGCCAACCAACGTAGCCAATAAACCGAATGCCCTGCGCGGCACGGTCTGCCAGGGTGAGGTTTCGGTTTTGCAGAAACAGGTCGTGGGAAAAGAGGGCCACCAGCAACGAAGAAATCACACCCAGAATCAGGTGGAAGGCATCAAACCGTCCGGAGAAGATCATCCAGAGCAGAAACAGCAGAAGCGCGGTAAACAGGAACAAGGGCGTGTGGGCTAGACGCGTGGTGGCTGAAGCTGCCCTGAAGTTAATGGGTCCGGCCCATCCATGCAAGAGAAATGACGGATCGTTTTGAAGGATTCAGGGTTGCATCTCTGGATAATATTGTGCTTCCACATAGGTCGGATAATGGTCAATGGTCAATTGTCGATTGTCGATTGTCAATGATAGGCACCCGTTGACCATTGACCATTGACCATTGACAATCGACAATTTATCAATCATTTAAGGTAGGCACAGCTTCCTTGTGAATCGTCTGAACTTTTTTAAATCCAGAACCTGTTATTATCCAAATGACCCCACTTTCCGTATCTGAAATTGAAGAGGCCCTCACCGGCTTGCCCGGCTGGACCTTTAGCAACGATGCCTTGAAAAAGACGTTTACGTTTGGCAGTTTCCAGGAGGCTGTTAGCTTTATTGTGCGGATGGCCTTCAAGGCCGAGCGCCAGGGGCACCATCCTGAACTGTTCAATGTTTACAACCGGGTCGAATTGACCCTGCGCACGCACGACGCAGGCAACACCGTCACCGCAGCCGATGTCGCGTTGGCCCAATCCATTGAAGCCTTCGCCTGGGCTTGATCCGCCATACCTGCCTCCCCATGGATAAGTTAATCCGGAAATACATTCCCGAAGCCCCCAAGATGGGTTTGTACGTGGCCCCCAACATCCCCTCGAACAAGCTCAAAAACGCACTCAAGGACTACGCCAAAAATGTCCGGCCCGAGGACGTCCTGGCGCTCTACGATTGTACCTTGATGGGCTCGGCCAAGGACGGAGCCGTATTCACCACCGAAAGCCTGACGTACCAGAACAACGACCTCGAACCGCCCCAGACCATCCGCTACACCGACATTGTCAACCTCAACATTAAAAAACGATTCCTGGGCGGGCGGGAACTGGAGATGGACGTCAACCGCGCCAATGCTACCGTAACGCACACGCTGGATTTTTCAGGCCAGCCGGATGCCGCCGAATATGTGGCCCGGTTTCTGCACGAAGCCATGTTGTACAGCGTCCACGAAGCGGAGAAAGACCCGCCCGGTTATTCTACCACGGGCTCAGACCTGACCGTCGTAAATGAAGCCTTGAAAGACCTGCGCGATGCGGGGCTCCTGTCCGTTCGGGATTACCACCGGATTTTAGAGGTTCTGCTAGAGGATTAAAGGCCTACAACAAATCCTTGCTCAACGCCTGAATCTGACCCACATGATGATGGAGCTGTTCGGCCAGTTCAGTGGGTCGGGCATCCATGCGGCGGGCCAGGAAGGCAAAGGCTTCGCTGTCTTCGGGGGGGACGGTCAGGTCTCGGGCATTGCCGCGAACGATGCGTAGGGCGGCAACCAGGTGCCGGAAAAAGGCCAGGGCTTGAAAGAGGGGTTCTTTTTCTGGTTTGGTCAGGGCACCAACAGCCTCCAATTGGTCCAGGGCTTTAAAGGTGTTGGGGCACAATACGGCGGCATGGGTTTGGCCGTGGGTGATTTGTAAACCCTGCACCAGATATTCGGCATCGACCATCGCGCCCCGGCTGTATTTGGCATTGAAGGTCCCCGGCTGGACGAGGTGCCGGACCTGCCGCTCCCGAATGGCGCGCATGGCTGCAACATCAAAAGGGCCGAGGCTGCGCAGGATGTTCGTACGCAACGTTTCGATATGTGCGCCGAGTGTCCGGTCTCCGGCAATGGTCCGGAGCTTGACCAGTGATTGCCGTTCATAGGGCCACGCAGCCCCCGTTGGTTCGTAGTAGCGCTGAAAAGCCTGGGGCGTGATCGCCAGTGCGCCGTCCCGGCCATAGGGCCGCAACCGCAGGTCGATCTCGAACGTGCTCACGTTGTGCGTCTTGAGGGTTCGGGCAAAGGCTTGTACCAAGCGTTCGGTAAAACGTGCATTGGACAACGGCTTTTCGCCCCCTTGCGTTTGGCCATCGGCTTCAAAGATGAACAGCACCTCAAGGTCTGAGGCAATGCCCAACTCGTGCCCCCCGGCCTTGCCGAAGGCACAGATGCTGATAGGGCAGGGGCCGCCGTCTTCCAGCATGGGTGTGCCGTGGACCCGCTCCAGGTCTGCATAACACGAACGATACACGGTTTCTACCAGAACCTCCGCGAGGTCGGTCAACTCGGACGAACATTCGAAAAGGGTACTGTGCCCCAGGATGTAGCGCATGTCGATGCGGAACAGCGCTCGGTTTTTGAAGGCCCGAATTTGGACATCGCGGTCTGCTTTGTCATTGATCGAGGCGATGGTTGCGTCAAGGTCGGTCTGAAGTTCGGCTTTGGGTTTGGGGTGTTTGAGGCCTGCCGTGTTTTGGAGGACGGGGAACAGGTTGGCGTATTGAAGCCGCAGAAAGTCTTCCCACAGGAAGGTACTCACCCCCAAGAGGTTGGCGAGGGCATCCAGGACCTCCGGCTGTTCCAGCGTCCCCATTTCTTCCGGCCAATTCGGGCGGGCAAAGAGGTCCGAAATAAACACCCGAAACTGGAGCAACGCGGCTTCCGGGTTCGGAGCCTGTGGAATGAGGTGGGTAAAATGCTTGACGAGCACCGTCGCGGCCCGGAGTTCCTGTTGCCGCTTCGGTTCGATGATCTTCTTGCCTTTGTGGTCCGTCACATACAGCACATCCCGCACCTGCGCACCTTCCGATTGCACCTGGACCTGTGCGATCTGAATCTGATTCAGGGCCAGGGCATTGGTCAGTTCAAACAGCAAGCCCACGGTGTCCGGGGCCTGAATCGTCAGGACGGTATAGCGTTCATCCTGTTGATTGTCAATCGTGATGTGGACCGGCTGAAGCGGGGTTTCCTTTTGAACGCTTTTGGGGAGGGCCCGCACCACTTCCTTGACCAACGCGCCACCGGCTTCGGCATATTGCCCTTTTTCCAGTAGGCGTATCAAGCGGAGCAAAGTGACGGTGTACCGGTCCCACACGGTATCGGGCAGGGGGGCCTGGACGGCATCTACCGTAAAGACATCTACGATCAAGCCCTGGTCCATACCGGGACGGGCCACTTCCGGCTCGTAGGTAAACACGTGCCCTTCCACAATGTTGAAGCCGAAAGCCAGGAACAACCCGGAAATCAGCGACAATTCCCCGAGGTAATCGTACCCCACGATGGTCACTTGCCACCGGCCCTTGCCGAGGTTTTTGGGATCGACCAGTACAGGCGTTTCATCATCGAGCAACCGCATCAAGGCCACATGATGCGCCCGGTCTGCCTCGCTGAACGTGGCGGCATACTTGGGCAGGGCACGGGCAAGGTCGGCGGCGGGGTCGGAGGGTGTGGCTTCGGGATCCAGGTGGGTTTGGTAGACCGCACGGATGGCAACGCTGTGTTGATGGTAGGTGTCCAGGAATCGTTGCCCGGCCTCCGGGCCATCAAAATCCAGCTTGCGGGCCAGCTTGAATACCTCCGCCGGGGCCTTCGGCAATTTGTGTTTCTGCTGATAGCCCACCAATTGCAGAAAATGCTCCACGGTGCGGAGGAACGTGTAGCCATCGGCGAGGACCTGGTATTCACCCGTCGAGAGAAATCCAGCGGTTTGGAGCCGGTGCAGGCCGTCCAGGGTTTGCGGACTGCGTACCTCCGGGTGTACGCTGCCGTGGATCAGTTGGAGGTATTGGGTGATAAACTCCACATCGCGGATCGACCCCTTACCCAGTTTGACCTCGCCCCAGCCTCGGCTTTTTTTGTGGAGTTCTTCCTCAATGCGGGATTTCATTGCATGAATTTCCGCCCGGACCGTTGTGGCATTGGTCGCAAACAAAATCGGTTCGATCCGCTGTAGAAACGTGCGGCCCACATGATGGTCTCCAGCAATGGGGCGGGCCTTCAGGAGGGCCTGTTTTTCCCAGAGCCAGGCATCCTTTTCCAGGTAGCTCAGGTAACTTTCGGGAGTGGACACCAGTGATCCGCTACGCCCCCAGGGCCGGAGCCGCATATCCACCCGGTAGAAAAACCCCTGGCCCGTCAATTCGGAAAGGTTTCGGATGAGCCGCTGGCCGAGGCGCGTCATGGCCGAGGGGTTTCCATCGACCAGAAAAACCAGGTCGATGTCGGAGCTGTAGTTGAGTTCCTGGCCGCCGAGCTTGCCCATGCCCAGCACCACAAAGCCGTCTGGCACCGTGCGGGTTTGCCGCGCCGAGACCTTGAGGCAGGCGGACACGATATGGTCGGCGAGGCGGGAGATCTGGTCTGTGACATTGGGGAGATCCTGCAACCCGAACAAGTCAGCGGCCCCGATACGCAAGAGTTCCCGGCGGTGGTACCGGTGGAGGGCATTGAGTTGTTCTTCAGGGTCTTCCGAGCTATGCAGGGCGGCCTGAGCCTGCAGTGCGGCCTCGGCGGGGGAGGTCTGGTGTTGAAGCCGGGTATTTTTTTGTTTGGCCGTCCAGACCAGGCCGATCTCTTCAAAATACTCAGGGGTTCGGATCAGGATTTCGGCGAGGAAGGCACTCCCGGCAAAAAGTGTAACCAGCATTTCGGCCTGCCGGGGGTCTTCGGTGCAGCGGGTCAGGGCGCCGGAAATGCCGACCAACTGGTCCAGGAATCGTTCCATGTAGATCAGCGCCTGATCCGGGTCCGGCGTGGCCTGGAGGTGTAGCACAAGACCATCCAGAAACGAATGGGCCGTGGGGGCCTCTGGTAAGATTTTGGCGATGCTATGCAGCCGGTACAAGGCCCCCCGCACATCGGCAAACCCGACCGGTTCCAGGTACGTGTTTAGCTCCACATCGTCCAGATCGCCGTTGAACAATGGGGTCCAGTTGTGGGTGGCGTGTGCGGGATGGAGCATGGGTGCTTTTATTGGGGGGAGTCTTAAGATGAGTGGTGGCTTTGAAGGATGCAAGCCGGTTGTTTTCGAAATTTTGGCCCGGATTCTTTTAGGGGCATGCTGTACCTTAAATGAGCGTAGAATGGTCGATGGCCAATTGTCAATTGTCAATTGTCAACGGGAGTCAATCATTGACCATTGACAATCGACCATTGACTATTGACCATTAGAAATGGACTTCACCTTCTGGGATCTCGCGGCGTTTGTCGGCTTTTTGGCGGCGGTGATCGGGATTTCACTGTATGCCTCGCGGAAAGAGGAGAACGCCCAGGATTACTTTCTGGCCGGGCGAAACCTGACGTGGTGGCTGATCGGGTTTTCGTTGATTGCGTCCAATATTTCGACCGAACATTTCGTCGGGATGGCCGGAGCCGGGTACGGGGCGGCAGGGCTGGCGATTGCCAGCTACGAGTGGGTGGCGGCGGTCACGTTGGTGGTGGTGGCGCTGTTTTTGCTGCCCCTGTTTTTGCGCCTCGGCATCTACACCATGCCGGAGTTTCTGGAGCATCGCTACGGTACCCCGGCCCGCACGCTAATGGCCGTTTACATGCTGATCGCCTATGTGGGCGTGGCGATGGCCGCCGTGTTGTACTCCGGGGCCATCGGGCTGGAGGCGATCTTTGGACTGGACCTATACCTGGGCATCTGGCTCATCGGGCTGTTGGCCGGGGCCTATACCATTTACGGCGGTCTCAAAGCCGTGGTGTGGTCCGACCTGTTGCAAGGCGGGGCCTTGCTCATCGGCGGAGCCATCGTGACGGTTATCGGGTTATCCAAGGTGGGCGGGCTGGAAGCCTTCATGACCAACCATGCCGACAAACTCCACGTCGTCCTCCCGGCTGATCATCCTGAAATCCCGTGGACGGCGCTCCTGATCGGTATCTGGATTCCAAATTTCTTTTACTGGGGGTTCAACCAGTTTATTACGCAGCGCACCCTGGGGGCAAAGTCGCTGGCCCACGGGCAGAATGGCATCCTGTTGGCCGCGCTCATCAAGTTGATCATCCCGTTCATCATCGTATTTCCGGGCATCATGGCGCTGGAGTTGTATGCCGGCGAGATCACCAACGGTGACCAGGCCTATCCCATCCTGATCAAAAACCTGTTGCCTGTTGGCCTGCGGGGGATTATGTTTGCCGCATTATTCGGGGCCGTGATGAGCAGCCTCGACTCCATGTTAAACTCTGCCGCTACCATCTTCACCCTCGATCTCTATCAGCGCCACCTCAAGCCCGAAGCCGATCCACAGCACGTGGTCAAGATTGGCCGGATTACCACGGGGGTCCTGGTGATTATTGCGTGTTTTCTGGCCCCGTTACCGGCGCAATTTGAAGGCGTGTTTACCTACATTCAACTGGTGTGGGGGTTCATCTCGCCGGGCATTGTGGCTGTGTTTTTCTTCGGCCTTATTTTCCGGTGTGCCCCGTTGTCTGCGGCCATGGCGGCACTCGGATTGAGTATTCCGGTGTATGGGGTATTGCTGTGGACGCTGCCCGAGGTTGCGTTTTTGAATCATATGGCTATTACCTTTGGGGTACTGGTCGCCGCGATGGGCCTGATCACATGGGCTAAACCCCTGTCAGAACCGGTGCGGTTTGCATCTCGCTCGGACCTTGTTCTCACCCCGAGTCCCTATGCCCGCATGGCCGGTGGGGCCATCGTCCTCGCCACGGTGGGGTTGTACATTGTATTTTTTTAGTGCGGAGTGCGGAGTGCGGGGTGCTGAGTGCGACTCAGGTTCTAGGGCAGGGTCGCACTCCGCACTCCGCACCCCGCACTCACCCCAAACCTATAGACCAGGCACCATGTCCTACCATTACCTTGATGTCTCAAAAATGATTGACCATTCCCTGCTGAATCCGACCCTGGATGAGGCGGCATTGCAGGACGGCATTAAATTGGCGCTGGCCTATGATGTGGCGAGTGTGTGTATCATGCCGTATGCCCTGAAGGGGTGTGCTGAGCAACTGGCGGGCAGCACCGTCAAGGCCAGCACAACCGTCGGGTTTCCCCATGGTGTTCAGACGACCGCCATCAAAGTGGCCGATGCCCTGCAAGCCTTGAGAGACGGGGGGGAGGAACTGGATATGGTGGTCAACATCAGCAAGGTATTGTCCGGAGATTGGACCTACGTGCGCGCCGATGTACAGGCTGTGACGGAAGTGATCCATGCTGCGGGCCAAAAGGTGAAGGTCATTTTTGAGAACTGCTACCTGAACGATAACCAGAAAATCCGCCTCTGCAAGATCTGCGGAGAGATTGGTGTGGACTGGGTCAAGACCTCGACCGGCTACGGCACCGGAGGCGCTACGCATGAAGACCTCAAGCTGATGCGTGCGCACAGTCCGGCGAATGTACAGGTCAAAGCCGCCGGCGGCGTGCGAACGCTGGATGCCCTGCTGGCCGTGCGGGCCCTGGGCGTGACCCGCGCCGGGGCTACCCGCACCCAGGGCATGATGAACGAAGCGCGGGCACGCCTCGGCCTGGAACCCATCGTCTGATTAGTGCGGAGTGCGACTCTGCCCTAGAACCTGAGTCGCACCCCGCACTCCGCACATCCCCGGAACCCTTTCATGAAGGTTCGGGTAAGAGCGCGTTATGACAGTACGCAACACGTTGTTGTTGTGTAGAGGCACGTCAAGGAGGTCAGGGTTATGCGCCCCTGGCCTCTTTTTGTATATTAAGGGCGCATCCTCCTCTTTTTCGTTCGTCTACCCTTTGCTCATCATGCGTTATCTCTGTTTCCTGGTTTGTGTTCTTGGTTGGCCATTTACTGTTGCCCAGGCTCAGGTAGCCGATGCCGAGGCGCAACTACGAACTGCCCTTGCACCTGCGCCAGCCCAATTACGTGACGGGGCTACCGTACTGGGATATGATGCGGATGGTGTCTATGTTACGATTCGTGAAGGGACCAACGAATTGATTTGTATTGCCGATAAACCCGGTGATGAGCGGTTTCACGCCTCATGTTACCACCGGGGACTGGAGGCGTACATGGCGCGGGGGCGTGAACTCCGTGCACAGGGCATCACGGGTCAGGCTTCCTTTAACACACGCCACGCAGAAGCTGATGCGGGTACCCTGGCCATGCCGGATCAACCGGCAGCGGTCATCAACGTGTCTGGCTCGCCAGACGAGGTAAACCTGGATGACCCACAGGTCACCCTGTACGCCATCTACATTCCGTATGCCACCGAAGCCTCAACGGGCATTCCCGAAACACCGGGGCCGTCAGGTACCCCCTGGCTTATGCGCCCCGGGACCGCTTCGGCACACATTATGATTATTCCACCTCGGTAACGTACTGAAGTACCTACACCGAGGTGGGTCCAGCCAGCATCCCCCTTGTCAAACGGCGCATTGTGCCGCCATAGGAGGGTTTAGGGTGTATGTATACGCCCAAACGGCCATGTGCAAGGGGTTTTGGAATTCGAAGCAACCGAATCCGTATGCGACAGATCAGCTTGCAACGCTTCCGGTGGGGTATGTTATGTGGCTCCGTCGGATGGCGGGCGTTCGTCGTGCATCCCGACCGGGATGCCCCACGCTACAACTGGGTCCGGATTGGATTGCTACCGGGTTGGGGCACGGCCCGCGGGGATCTCACGCTTCATAATTTCTGCTCCATCACTTTCGTCCGACCCCATCAAGGTCTGCTTTTTCAGGTGGAATAAGGCGCTCAGTCGGGTTTCGCTCAGTCGTGGCTGTGGCTCCCTTTGGTCGTTAGGTGAGGTGGTTCGCTTACGGTATGGTTCGACCCTTGGGTAGGAGAAACCGCGAGCGTAGCGAGCCACCCCCCGACGAGCGTTAGCGAGGCCACCCCCACAAACGCAGTGCGCCCATAAAAAAGATGAAATTCATAAACCTGACGGTTAACTTCCCGTAAGGAACCTCGAAGGCAGATCGTTTCTGCACACCATCAATGCACATGAGGTAACGTTATGTTAGCTAATCTGATTGTCTTTTTGCTCGTCGGCGGCGTGGCCGGCTGGGTTGCCAGTAACCTGATGCGGGGAGGAAGCATGGGGTTGTTGAGCAATATTATCGTAGGGATCGTCGGGGCCTTTATTGGCGGGAGTCTGTTCCGGGTCATTGGTCTGTACTCCTACGGATTGATCGGATCCATCATTACGGCCACCGTCGGGGCCGTCGTGTTGCTCTGGGTCATCGGGCTTGTGAAAAAGTGACCGGCCCATGACGCCGCACCAGCGGATCCTGACGTACCTGGATGAACACGGTGTACCCTACCGGACGCTGCACCATGAAATTACCCTCACTTCAGAGGATTCTGCCCGTGTACGGGAGGAACCTCTGGAAGTAGGGGCTAAAGCCTTGGTCCTTAAAGTAGGCGTTGCCTTTCACCTGTTTGTCATCAGCGCAGCGCAAAAGTTGGATGCCAAGAAGATCAAACGCTTCTTCGGGGTCAAAAAACTGCGCTTCGCCAACCGGGAAGAACTACACGACCTTACCGGTCTCGTACCCGGTGCCGTACCCCCTTTCGGTCACCCCATTCTGGACCTTGCCCTCTACCTCGACCCATCGGTCGAAGCCAACGACCGCGTGGCCTTCAACGCCGGTTCCCTCACGGATTCCGTCATCATGGCTACCTCGGATTACCTGCGCATCGCGGGGGCAATCCGCCTGGACTTTGCACACGATCCCGCCTGACAAATTGCCGCAGAAGGGGCTTCAACAAAGACCAAACCTGGCATTTCCCTCCACATCAAACCCCTTTGATATATATTTATTGTGAAGATATGATGAATGAAGTAGATGCAGAACCTTAAATAAATTAGGAGCCCAGGTTGGTGTGCTTAATATATAAAGGATAGGAAGGGCTTCCAAGAAAAAAATAAGATTCGAAAGCGCTACCGGAAGATAGACTAAATAAGTGCATTTTTATGTTATTGAAATTTAGATTGGTTTGACATGTCCGATTATTATGCCGTTCTTCTTGCGTTCTATTAACCCTCTGACGTGCCATGACTACAGCCGTTACCTATCCTACATCGCACATCCGTCCGGTCATACGGTCGGTTGGTGTGTTGGGGTATGGTTCAGAGGGGCTTTTCTCCCTATTGGGAATCGTCGATGATGTGGTGATAGAGCGGCTAGAGCTGCTTCTATCGCTTCTTCTAGTCATTCTCTTCGTCCTCGTCGGACGCTAGAGTATCGGTTGATTCCTCCTTTCAGGGCACGCGCAAGCCAAGCACATACCGGAGTAGAGGGGTCAGCCTCAACTTCGAATTGATATGTCGGCATTGCGTAGCGATCGGATCAAGCGTGGCTTTGAGCGCGCCCCGCACCGGAGTTTGCTCCGGGCCACCGGGCAGATCCGTGACGACCGGGATTTTGACAAGCCCTTTATCGGGATTTGCAATTCATACATCGATCTGATCCCAGGGCACGTCCATTTGCAGGCTTTCGGCCAGGTGGTCAAGGAAGCCGTGCGCGCTGCCGGGGCCGTACCGTTTGAATTTAATACCATCGGCGTAGACGACGGCATTGCCATGGGGCACATCGGCATGCGCTATTCCCTGCCATCCCGCGAACTCATCGCCGATGCCGTCGAAACCGTGGCCGCTGCCCATTGGCTGGACGGCCTGATCTGCATCCCGAACTGCGATAAAATTGTGCCGGGGATGCTCATGGGTGCCCTGCGGCTCAACATCCCGAGCATCTTTGTCTCCGGTGGCCCCATGAAAGCGGGCGTCACCCCCAGTGGCGAAAAAATCGATCTGATCTCGGTGTTTGAAGGGGTCGGCCTCTACCAGAAAGGGGCCATCGACGATACCGAACTCAAGGTGCTGGAAGATTTTGGATGCCCCACCTGTGGGTCGTGCGCCGGGATGTTTACGGCCAATTCCATGAACTGCATCATGGAAGCCCTCGGCCTCGCGTTGCCGGGTAACGGTTCCATCCTCGCCATCGACCCCCGCCGCGAAGCCCTCGCACGGGATGCTGCCCACCGGATTGTAGCCCTCATCGAGGCCGATCTGAAACCCCGCGACATCGTTACGCAAGGCGCTTTTGATGATGCCTTCGCGCTCGATATGGCCATGGGCGGATCAACCAACACCGTTTTACACCTGTTGGCGGCAGCACACGAAGCCGGAATTCCCTACGATCTCGACCGCATCAATACCATCTCCAACCGGGTACCGTATCTGTGCAAGGTCGCCCCGGCCACGCGCAACGTGCATATGGAAGATGTGGACCATGCCGGGGGCGTTCCCGCCATCCTGAGTGAATTGGCAGGCATCAATGCCTTACACCTGGACCGGCCCACGGTGACTGGCCAAACTCTTCGCGAAGACCTTGAAGGGGTGGTCAATCAGGACCCGACGATTATCCACGCCCCTGATGAAGCCTTCCGCGCCACAGGCGGCTTGTCTGTACTCTTCGGTAACATCGCGCCGGAAGGATGTGTGGTCAAGACCGGCGCGGTAGCGCCCCATATGTTGGTGTTTGAAGGACACGCGCGCATTTATGCCTCTCAGGAAGATGCCGTGGAAGGCATTCTCGGCGGCGAAGTGGTGCCGGGTGATGTAGTGGTCATTCGGTATGAAGGCCCGCGCGGTGGTCCAGGGATGCCGGAAATGCTCCAGCCAACCTCTGCATTGGCCGGGATGCAGCTCGATACCAGCGTCGCGATGATTACCGACGGGCGCTTTTCCGGTGGTACCCGCGGCCTCTCGATCGGGCACGTATCGCCTGAAGCTGCTGCCCACGGACCGATTGCCGCGGTTCAGGCCGGCGACCGTATCACCATCGACATCCCCCGCGGTCAGATTCATTTACACATTTCGCCTGCCGAACTCAAGGCCCGGCTGGCCGAGGTGCCCGCTTTTACCCCCAAAGTGCGGACCGGCTATCTGGCCCGCTACAGCTATTTCGTGACCAGCGCCTCGCAAGGGGCCGTCGTACGGATTCCGGAGCAGCTCCCGGCCTCGCAACCGGCTGCGGATCCTGTACCGCTGATTCCTCAACCCAACTAACCCTGAACCTGTAACCCGATTACATGTCTGCTACCTCCACAGCATTCGCTCGACCGCCCGTGTCGAAACACCGGAACGGCCACCCGCCGCATCCTGCGGCCAAACCGATCACCGGGGCGGAGATCTTTGTCCATGCCCTCGATGCCGAGGGGGTAGAGTATGTCTTTGGGCATCCGGGTGGGGCCGTGATCAAGATTTATGACGAGATCGACCGGATCAAGCCCCGGTTTCAGCACATTCTGGTTCGGCATGAGCAGGGGGGGACCCACGCCGCTGAAGGGTATGCCAAGGCCACCGGCAAGGTTGGAACGGTGCTGGTAACCAGCGGCCCCGGCGCCACCAATTGCGTGACCGGCATCGCAGATGCCTACATGGATTCCATCCCGATTGTGGTGTTTACGGGTCAGGTCCCGACGCATCTCATTGGCAATGATGCATTTCAGGAGACGGATACCATCGGTGTAACGCGCAGCATCACCAAACACAGTTTTCTGGTACGCCGTGTAGAAGACCTCGCGCCCACGATCAAAGCCGCCTATCATATTGCCCGGACGGGTCGGCCCGGCCCCGTGGTGGTTGATTTGCCAAAAGATATTCTGGTGGCCCAGACGCCGTTCCACTACCCGGAAACAGTGCAGTTGCGCGGGTATCGGTATGCCTCGCAGGGGGATGAAGGCATGGTGGCCGAAGCCGCTAAACTCATTTTCAACGCCGAGCGGCCCCTGTTTTACGTCGGCGGTGGGACCATCAATTCCGGTGGGGCTGAACTACTCACCGAGATTGCCCGGAAAACACAGATTCCCGTTACGACCACCCTGCACGGCCTCGGAGCCTTTCCCGAAAACGATCCGTTGTCTGTGGGGATGTTGGGGATGCACGGAACCTGGTATGCCAACCAGGCCGTCCAGAACACCGACCTTCTGATTGCCGTTGGTGCCCGGTTCGACGACCGTGTAACCGGCAAGCTCGAGGCCTGGGCACCCCATGCCCGCATCATCCACATCGACATTGACCCGGCTTGCATCTCCAAAAATGTACCCGTCGATTGTGCCATCGTGGGGGATGTCAAAGCCGTGCTCGAACAGCTTGATCCCTACCTGGGACCCAAGGACACGTCAGACTGGCTGGCCCGGATTGAAACGTGGCGGGCCGAATGCCCCATGACGTTTGCGCATGATGGGGCCTTGCGCCCACAGTACATCATGCAAAAGCTCCGCGAAAAAACGCAGGGACATGCCGTGGTGGTGACGGACGTCGGACAGAATCAAATGTGGGCGGCCCAGTTTTTTCAGTACGTCGAGCCACGCTCTCACATTACCTCTGGCGGACTCGGCACGATGGGCTTTTCCATGCCGGCCGCAATGGGCGCTGCCTTTGGCATGCGGGGCAAGGACATGCCGGTGATCTCCATCAATGGCGACGGCGGATTCCTGATGAACGCCCAGGAATTGTGTGTGGCCGCTGCGCACGGGTTGCCGCTGAAGGTGGTAATCCTCAACAATAGTTTTTTGGGAATGGTGCGTCAATGGCAAGAGTTGTTCCACGAACATCGCTACAGCCACACCGACCTGAGTACCACCAACCCGGATTTCGTCAAGCTCGCCGAAGCCTACCATTGCGTTGGGCTGCGTGCCTCTGCTCCGGAAGAAGTCGATGCCGTTTTGAAAGCCGCCTGGGCGGTGAGCGACCGGCCCGTGGTGATGGAATTTCAGGTGGTGCAAGAAGAAATGGTATTCCCGATGGTCCCCGCCGGGGCTGCCACGGGCGAGATGATTACCCAACGTTTTAACCCGGAGAACTGCGCGTAACGATGCCCACAACCTTGACCCCCCAACAGCTTTACCGCAAAAAAGTATCGGGTGAGTCGGTGTTTCCTGATGAGGCCGATCAGATTCACCGCCACGTTATTGCCGTGCGGATTGAAAACAGCATTGGTGCCCTGAACCGGGTGGCCAATTTGTTCTCGGCCCGTGGGTTTAACCTCGAAAGCGTGGCCGTCGGTGAAACCGAAACGCCGGATGTTTCCCGCATGACGCTCGTCACCACCGGAAACGACCGGATCATCGGGCAGGTGCTGCGCCAACTCAACAATCTGGTCGATACCCTGCAAGTGGACGACCTGACGGAAGGCGAATGCGTTGAGCGCGAACTGGCCCTGATCAACGTGGCCTATACCTCGGCCACCCGTCCAGAGATCATGGACACCGTCCAGATTTTCCGGGGCAACGTGGTCAACATCACGCCGACCGCCCTCACGGTTGAACTCACCGGCCCACCCTCCAAAATAAACGCCTTCATCGGTCTGATGAAACCCCATGGGATATCGGATGTGGCCCGTAGCGGTCGGGTGGCCCTGAGCCGTGAACTGGCTTTTGAATCCTAAACCCAACCTGTTTACACCGCAAAGAGAAACGATATGAAAATGCACTATGAAGCCGACCTCGGCATCATCCAGGGAAAAAAAGTAGCCGTGATCGGATACGGCAGCCAGGGCCATGCCCATGCGCTGAACCTGCATGAGAGTGGCGTAGACGTGACGGTCGGGCTACGGGAAGGATCGGCTTCGGCAGAGGCCGCTGTGGCACAGGGGCTGACGGTTCGCGGCATCGCTGAGGCTACGGCCTGGGCCGATGTGGTGATGATCCTCATCCCGGACCAACATCAAAAGCGGGTCTACGATGCCGATATCGAACCCAACCTGCGGCCCGGACAGGCCCTTGCATTTGGGCACGGCTTTAATGTCCACTACGGACGGATCGTACCGCCTGCCGATGTGGATGTGTTTATGGTTGCACCCAAATCACCGGGGCATCTGGTGCGCCGCACCTACACCGAAGGCAAAGGTGTACCCTGTCTCCTGGCGATTGCCCAGGATGCCACGGGTGGGGCGTTCGACCTTGCGCTGAGTTATGCCAAGGGCATCGGCGGGACCCGCGCCGGGGTGATCGAAACGAACTTCAAGGACGAAACAGAAACCGACCTCTTCGGCGAACAGGCCGTGCTCTGTGGCGGTTCGGAAGCGCTGATCAAGGCCGGGTTCGAGACACTCGTTGAAGCTGGATATCCGCCGGAACTGGCCTACTTTGAAGTCCTTCACGAACTGAAACTCATTGTGGACCTCTACTATGAAGGCGGGCTGGCCTACATGAACTATTCCGTGAGTGATACGGCAGAGTACGGTAACTACAGCCGGGGGCCACGTGTGATCGGGGCTGCTGTGAAGGCCGAAATGAAGAAGATTCTGGAGGAAGTGCAATCCGGTGCATTCGCCCGCGAATGGATTGAAGAATGTGATGCGGGTTGGCCAAACATGAACAAACTCCGGCAAGCCTCCCGGACACATCCCCTGGAAAAAGTGGGTAAAAAACTGCGCGGGATGATGGCCTGGTTGCGCAAGCCCGAAACGGTCTTCGCCGAAGAAACCCCTGTAGAGGTTTAGCAATGCCCACATCCGAGACCTCATATCGGATTGTAGTCTTGCCCGGCGACGGCATCGGGCCGGACGTCACAGTGGCGATGCAGCAGGTGCTGGATGCTGTGGCGGATGCCTACGGGTTCACGCTGGACTGGCACACCCACCTGATGGGGGGTGCTGCGCTGGATGCCTGTAGCAAACCGTTGCCTGCCGAAACGCTGGGTGCCTGCCTGCAATCTGATGCCGTGTTCCTGGGAGCCGTGGGCGGCCCGGCCTGGGACGACCGCACCGGAGCCGAACGCCCGGAGGCTGGATTGTTGCAGTTGCGGAAAGCGCTTGGGGTCTATGCCAACCTGCGGCCCGTTGTGGTGTCGGATAGCCTGACCACGGCCTCGCCCCTGAAAGCCGAGCGCATCGCCGGGGTAGACCTCCTGGTGGTCCGCGAGTTAACGGGGGGAATCTATTTTGGCCCCTCGGCCAGGCAGGAAGACGCTGCCGAAAGCACGATGGTGTACCGTACCGATGAAATTGAACGGGTGGCGCATGTGGCTTTCGAATGGGCTGAGCGCCGGAACGGACGGGTGACATCGGTGGACAAGGCCAACGTACTGGCCGTTTCCCAGCATTGGCGGGCCGTGGTCACTGAACTGCACCGGACGCGCTATCCGCACCTTGTGCTGGACCATCTGTACGTAGACAATGCCGCGATGCAACTGGTGCGCGACCCCCGGCAATTCGATGTCCTGCTCACCGGCAATCTGTTCGGGGACATCCTCTCCGATCTGGCTGCTGCATTGCCCGGATCACTTGGTCTTTTACCTTCGGCCAGTCTGGGTGGCACCGTTGGGTTGTTTGAACCCGTCCACGGGAGCGCACCCGATTTGGCCGGAACCGGCAAGGCCAATCCCGTAGCAGCCATTCAGAGCGGGGCCATGATGCTTGATGCGCTGGGGCAGTCGGGAGCCGCCCATGCGGTTCGGCGGGGCGTTGCACAAGCCCTTGAGGCCGGGTACCGAACAGCTGATTTGGTTTTGGAAGGAGAGGCCCCCGTCACTACGTCCCGTATGGCAGGCCTTATCACTCAATACACCACTGCACCCGCAGAAACTTCAATGGTTTGAATACCTCAATATCCATGAACGACACCAATCGCATACTGATTTTTGATACCACCCTGCGCGATGGCGAGCAGGCCCCCGGTGGGGCGATGACCGTCCCCGAAAAAATTGAACTGGCCCACCAACTGGCAAAGCTAGGGGTCGATATCATCGAAGCCGGATTCCCGATTTCCTCACCTGCCCAGGCCGAGGCCGTGCAGCGTATTACGGCTGAGGTGGAAGGTCCGGTTATTTGTGCCCTCGCCCGGGCCACCGAAGCCGACATCCACGCTGCCGGAAAGGCCCTGGAAGGCGGGGCCAAAACCCGCATCCACACCTTCATCGCTACCAGTGACATTCACCTGAAAAGCAAGTTCGGGCATGATCGCTACGGTGAGACCCTCGCTGAAAAGCGCGAAACCATCAAACGCATGGCCGCCGAAGCCATCCGTCTGGCCCACAGCTACACCGACGATGTCGAATTCAGCGCAGAGGATGCCGGACGGACGGACCCGGCCTACCTCTGCGAGGTGGTGCAAACGGCTGTCAATGCCGGGGCCACGACCATCAACATCCCGGACACGACCGGCTACTGCATGCCGACGGAATACGCCGCCCTGTTTAAGACCATCCAACAGGAATGCACCCTGCCGGGAGGTGTTGTGCTTTCCGCCCATTGCCATGACGACCTCGGCCTTGCGGTTGCCAATTCCATTGCGGCCATTGGGGCTGGCGTGCGGCAGATTGAGTGTACGATCAACGGCATCGGCGAGCGGGCAGGCAATGCAGCCCTCGAAGAAATAGCGATGGCCCTGAATGTTCGGGCTGATCGTTTGGGGAAACACACCGGCATCGTCCCAAAGCTGTTGACCGAGACCAGTCGGATGGTCTCCACATTCACCCATTTTGTGGTGCAGGCCAACAAGGCCATCGTTGGAGAAAACGCCTTCAGCCATGAAGCCGGGATTCACCAGGATGGTGTACTGAAACGCCGCGACACCTACGAGATTATGCGGGCCGAAGATGTAGGCCAGACCACGGAGTCCATTCGGCTTGGTCGGCACTCCGGGCGGCACGGCTTGTTCAGCCGTCTCAAGAAACTCAACCTGGACGTCTCCACAGACGATCAGGATGATGTATACCGCCGGTTCCTGGCCCTGGCCGACCGCAAAAAAGAAATTCACGACCAAGACCTGTTTCACCTGATTCATCAAACCGACCCAACCATGACGACCCCGCACTTTACCCTCGAAAGCATGCGCGTATCCGTAGGTACTGCAACCGATCCGGAAGCCTACGTACAGGTTCGACACGTTCGCACCGACCAGGTACGCGAAGCCACCGCTACCGGAGACGGCCCGGTTGATGCGCTCTACCGCGCCATCGACCATGCCATCAACGAATCCCACACGTTGGTGGACTATTCCATTCGTTCGGTGTCCGAGGGGGCCGATGCCCTGGGTGAGGTGGCCGTCCTGATCAGCTACGGTGGCCCGTGCTTCTCCGGCAAAGCCTGTAGCACCGACGTCTTGCAAGCCTCCGCCGAAGCCTACGTTCACGCCCTGAATGGCCTCGCCTCCTTCCGCGGCGGCGAAGAACCGGTCAAGTTCGTGCAGGAAAGCATCATGCAAGCCTTCCAAATGGGACACGCCTAACGTTCTACGTGCGACGTTCTACGTTTCTCGTGCTTTGATGCCCAACGTTGATTCCCGACGTGGCTGGATTGAAACAAGCCGGCATCAAGGACCACTACGTGACGTGTGAGCCGGAGAAACGTAGAACGTAGAACATCGCACGTAGAACAAACCAATCACATGACCATAACCGAAAAAATATTGGCGCGGCATGCCGGGCGTGACCGTGTGGTGCCGGGTGAAAACATCTGGGTGGATGTGGACGTGCTGATGACGCATGATGTGTGCGGCCCGCCGACCATCGACATCTTCAAACGCGAGTTTGGAGCCGATGCCAAAGTGTGGGACAAGGACAAACTCGTCATCTTACCGGACCATTATATCTTTACGGCAGACGTTCATGCCAATCGCAATGTGGAACTCCTGAGGACCTTTGCTGCCGAGCAGGAATTGCCGCATTATTACGACGTTGGCACAGACCGGTATAAAGGGGTCTGCCACATCGCTCTGGCCGAGGAAGGGTTCAACCGACCCGGCTCCGTGCTGTTTGGCACCGATAGCCATACCTGCACCTCCGGGGCCTTCGGGCTGTTTTCGACCGGTGTAGGCAATACCGATGCCGCCCTCATTATGGGCACCGGCAAAATTTGGGTGCGGGTGCCGGAAACCATGCGCTTCGTGTTCGAGGGTGAATTACCCCCGTACCTGATGGCCAAGGACCTCATCCTGACGATCATCGGAGACATTGGCTGCGATGGCGGTACCTACCGGACGCTGGAATTTGACGGCGAAGCCGTATACGGTCTGTCGATGCAAGAGCGCATGACGCTCACCAATATGGCCATTGAGGCCGGGGGCAAAAACGGGATCATCCCACCGGACGATGCAACGTTCGAATACGTACGGGAACGCACCATGGCGACGTTTGAACCGGTCTACGGCGATGCTGATGCCCGGTACCATTCGGAGCGGGTATACAACGTGGCCGAGATGGAACCGGTGGTTGCCAAACCGCACCGGCCAGACAACAAGGCCGGGGTGAGTGAAGTGGCCGGGACGAAGCTGGACCGGGCCTACATCGGCAGTTGTACGGGGGGCAAGCTGGAAGATTTTGAAGCCGCAGCGCGGGTGTTGAAGGGGCAGGCCGTAAAGATGGATACCTATGTGGTGCCGGCCAGTACGGAAGTTTCCCGGAAGATGCATGAGCAGACGATTGACGGGGTGAGCCTGTGGGACGTGTTTATCCAGGCCGGGTGCAAGATGGGCCACGCCAGTTGCGGAGCCTGCCTCGGCGGACCGGTGGACACGTTCGGTCGGACGCACGGCACCGAGCGGGTGATCTCCACCACCAATCGCAATTTCCCCGGGCGGATGGGCTCCAAGCAATCCGCCGTTTACCTGGCCTCCCCGCTGACGGTGGCCGCATCGGCGCTTACGGGCGTCATCACTGATCCACGGGAGGTATTGGCATGAAACCCATCATTAAAGGCCTGGCCTACGTCGTTGGCGATGCCGTAGATACCGACCAGATCATACCGGCCTCCCATCTGGTGTACAGTCTGACGGTGCCGGAAGAGCGAAAAATGTATGGCCGTTTCGCCATGAGCGGCGTTCCCGAAGCCGGGCAAGGATTGCCTTTCGGTCATCGGCCCTTTACCGAGCCGGAAGCCTTTGAAAGTGCCTATACCATCGTCGTGGGTGGTTCCAATTTTGGATGTGGGTCCTCGCGAGAGCATGCCCCGTTTGCCCTTCGGGAAGCCGGGTGTGAAGCCGTCGTTGCCGAAAGCTATGCCCGAATTTTCTACCGGAATGCGATTGATGGTGGGTTTCTGGTCCCGTTTGAGACGCGCATCAAACTCAATGAACGCATCCGCACCGGCGATGCACTCGAAATCGACACCGCCCTCGGTCAACTCACCAACCACACCACGGGCGAATCCTTTTTGTTAAATCCGCTGGGGGATGTGGCCGATATTCTTCGGGCTGGCAATGTGTTTGAATATGCGCGGCAGGCCGGGTTGATGGGGTGAAGGAGGGCTCACTTCGTTCGCGGGGGTTGGACTCGCTGCGCTCGTCGGGGGTTGGCTCGCTTCGCTCGCGGTTGTTCTTGCCATAATTCAGAATCAACCCGTAAGCGAAGCGTTCCACCTAACGACCGCAGGGAGCCGATCCCGTTCCAGAGCGAAACCCGTCCAAAGGAGCTGGTGATTTACCCCGTGTCTGATGCCACATCCGGTACACCGGGATACGCATAAAAACGTTGCAATCTTTGCGGCGAAACCCCCAGGTTGTGAAGCGTCCACAGGGAGAGGTTGCGAAGCTGTTGGCGGACCGGGCCATGCCGTTCAAAACGCCGCGCCGAGGTGGTGACTGTCAGTGGTAAATAGGCCAGCCGACCGGGATGCAGGTGGAGGCGGCGGAAGAAATCCAGGTCCTCAAAAATACCCTGATCTGGAAAGCCTCCTATGGCCTCAAAGACCTTGCGTCGTACAAAGATGGCCCGGTCGCCGAACACCATACGGTGCCATGGCCAGCGGGTGCAGCGCCCATAAAACCGATAGGTCCACCCAGCCCGGTCAAAGCCCAATCGGAAGCACCCGCCTTTAACCGCTGGGTTTGTCAGGGCCGTGTGTACGGCGTTCAGGGCATCTGGGGGCAGGAGGGTGTCGGCATGCAGAAAGAGCAGCACATTGCCTGTAGAGGCCCGCGCCCCGGAGTTCATCTGGGCTGCCCGTCCACGTTCAGACCGAAGAACACGGGTGTTACCTGCTGCCAGAACACACGTTTGATCCGTCGATCCACCATCGACTACGACCACCTCTGCCGGTACCTGCTGTGCCGCCACACCCGCCAGTGTATCCGCAATACACGTCGCTTCATTCAGGGTGGGGATAATGATGGAAATGGTTCGTGGTACGCTCACTTTGTTCGCTTTATTTGTTCGTGGTCCATAGTCCGTGGTCCGTTGTAGGTTTGTTTCCGAAGTATACAACGGACCACGGACAACGAGCGAGCACCCGAGCGTTGTTCCGCTGTGCGGCTTATCTGTACTTCCGCGAGCGGACAACTGACCCGCGAGCGGCCTCAGCATTCTCCCACTTTGTGGCCCAAAAACCTGTGGCCGCGAGTGTACCCTCACCAATACATCAGCTTCATACAGAAGACGGAGCCGCCAGCTTTCAGGAATTCGTTGGTCTCGTGTTCAAGGACGGTATATCCGGCGTTTTCCAGTTGTTGAACGGTTTCCGTGCAGCCGGACTGGATGAGTACATGGGTGCCGTCCGGGCTGTGGGCGTTACAGGAAAACAGGGTTCGGGCCTCGTCCTCAGGAGCAACCAGGATCCGGTCGAACATCCGGTTGATCAGGGCCAGTCCTTCATCGGTGAAAGCTTCTCGGCAGATGAGGGCGGTCTGTTCGTCCAGCAGGCAGAGGCAGGTGTCGAGGTGATAAAAATCAGGATCATGCAGTTCGAGCATGAGGATGGGTACCTCCAGCACATCGGACAGATACGTGTAGGTGGACGAATCTGTGCGGAAGCCGTATCCGCCCCAGAGGAGCCGACGGCCCGGATGCCAGAGGGCATCCCCCATGCCTTCAAAATCGCCCGTGTCCGTGGGGAGGGCATGCGTGAGGTATCCTGCATCCGAAAAAAACGCTTGGTAATGATCTACCTCGGCTTTGCGTTCCGGGGCATGCATGTGGCTGAGCACCACCCCTTCGCGACCGTCCGGCAGTATGAAAGGGAGGGTCTGGTTGGCGCAGAAGACCATGTCCGGCAAGGCGGGTTGCCCATCGAGAGTGTGTACATTAAAGCCTAGGTGCCGGTAGGTGTTGTAGAGGGCATTCCATTGGGCATGTGCCACATGCGGGTTCACCGAGCCGATATTCTCGGCCATGTGGGGATTGATCACATAGGCCACTTCAAAGTGGGCCGGTGTGGTCATCAATACGTTGTTCGGGCGGGGGAGCACCGGTAGATCGGACAAGGTCACGTCGTGCATGGAGGAGGAAGAGGTAAGCAAGAACGGATACCAAATCGATGGTGATTGAATCATGCCCGGCAAGGGGCGGCGCAAAATAAAAAAAAGAAGCCATAAAAAAAGGCCCCTGCCAATGACAGGAGCCTTTGATCATCGAAAAAGTTTACTCGCTCAATGGTGCTTCATTTCCGTCAGGACACCTTCATCGACGAAGGCTTGCACCCGGACGCCGTCGCCACGGGTTTTGATGCTGATGCCATCCAGCGTGCGGAGCATAGCCTCGTTTTGCTTGCTGGACATCTTCATCCCGGCAACCATGCCGCGCATGGCATCGGCCATGTCTTCGGCATCGACCCCATCACGGGTGGTCAGTTGAACGTCGATATCCAGGCCGTTGCGCTCGAAGCCGGTGGAGACCACCACATCCTCAACCATACGGCTGATTTGATCCATCTGGTGATCGCCATCGTTCTGCTGGTGTTTGCCGGTAAACGGATGTTGCATCACCACCCAGGCCCCGTCGGTCCGGGCCACTTTCCCGATGAGGCGCATCACGTCGGCATTTTGATCGAGGGCCATGCCCTGGCCATCCAGCCGGTCCAGCATTTCAACGATGCCGTCAAATGAGGTGGCCGCGACCAGCATTTCATCGTTGACCGGGGCGAAGAACATTTCGTCTCGGCCCCCTTCTTCGGCGGGGTGATAGATGGTTGTGCTTTTGTAGGTATCCGTGAGCAGTTCGTTGTCCAGTTTTTCATTGAGGTAGGCCGTCAGGCGGCCCTGGTCAAAGTTGGCATACACAACGAGGTTGGCTTCTGGATGGGCATCGTCCGGGCCGCTCATGCTGACGTACACTTCCCGGACATCCTCACGCGGGTCAAAGCCGGTGAGTTCAATAAACTCATCGAACCGGGCCTGGAGTTCGCCATCGAGTTGGGCCTGGTTGAGCCATTCATCAGCCAGGTGTTCCTGATAGGCCGTTTCAACGTCGAGTGCCCCGACGATGCGTACATCGGCTGGCAACACCTCAAAAGCAGTCTTGGCTTGCAAGGTCATCTCCGCCGGTTGGCTGAGTTCGGATTCGCAGCCCATGAGCAGCAAAAAGGCCAGCGGCAGGACCAAAATGGAGCGGTAGATACGCATGGTTAGTTTGGATTGGTGATTGGTAATTTGCTACGTACAGTCGGCTACGCCTCGTGTGGTGATTGGTGATTTGGGGAAAATCAAAAATGCCCAATCATCAATACTCAGTAGTCTTTTCGGATAAAAAGCAGGTAAGAAAGCCCGTACATCACGAGGCCGAACCCGCAGGACGACCACAGCGGATACCACGACGTTACGGGGTCTGGACTGGTAAGTTTCGCGACCATCGGGGTAACCTCGGCAAAGTTGGGCAGGATGTGATACAGGGCCACGTAGATGTGCCGCCAGGGGAGGTTAATTTGCAGTTCGAGTTGCTCCCGGACGCCCAGAATGAGGGAGGCAAAGATCAGGCCATAGGTGACGATCAGGGCCAGGGCAGTGCTGCGGGCGGCGATGCTGATGAGCGTAACAGCCCCATACATCACCATAAACATCAATACAATGATTCCAATGCTGAGCAGAAACCGGGGGTGCCAGATGCCGCTCTTGATGGACATGATCAGCCATACCATGCCCAACAAATAGCCGATCAGCAAGAACACCGCCAGCCACACCCCCAACAAGCGGCCTGTGAGCAAGGTGGACCGGCTAATGGGTTTGGACAGCGCCAGATCAATAGTGCCGCGTTCCTGAAGACTGACCACCAGCGGAGCCGCCGCAAACAGGGCCAGAAACAACCCCAGCCAGTAGGTAATCCCCGCCGCTGCACTCTCCACACCAATCACGAGATTTTCCAGGGGGTCATCACCAAGGGGGTGGACGGTTTCCGTCCGGGTTTCGCCGGTTTCTTCATCGGTAAATGTCACTTCCTGCTCGGTCTCAATGGCATTGCCGAACAAGCGGATGCCGGCCAGGGAGCCGTCCACCACATCCAGGTTCAAGGCAAACATGAGCATGAGCCACGCAAACGTGGACACCAGAAACGCGCCGAGGGTGATTTTCTTCGCCCACGCCTCTCGAAAAGTCAATCTGAGGATACCGCGTAGTTGCATGAGGATATTGCGTAATGCGTAAGGTCAGTCTCCCTTACGCATTACGAATTACGTTGAGGCTTGACCCGAACTTTTTGGTTTATTGATCCTGAATCACATCGATGAAATAGTCTTCAAGGGTTTTGCGGGCGGGTTGGATGGATTCAATCTCCACCGCATAGGCCCGGAGCCGGTCGAGGGTTTGGTTGAGGGCCGGCCGATCCCGCAGTTCCAACATGTAGCGGAAGAGGGTTTCGTTTACCGGGGTTGTAGCGGCCAGGACGGGTTTGAGTTCGGTATGCAGGGTCTCGGGGAAGGCGGTTGCCACAAGCGTATAGGTTTGTTGTTGCGCTGTGAGTTCGTCAATGGTGCCCTCGCGGACGAGGCGGCCTTCATTCAGGATAGCGATTCGGGAACATACCTGCTCCACCTCGGACAGCAGGTGCGAGTTCAGAAAGATGGTTTTTCCGGCATCGCGCATCCAGACGAGCAGGTCCCGGATTTCGCGTCGGCCAATGGGGTCTACGCCGTCTGTGGGTTCATCCAGAAAGACGAGGTCCGGGTCGTTGATCAGGGCCTGAGCGAGACCCAGGCGTTGCATCATACCCTTAGAAAATTTACTGATTCGGGTGTCTTTCCATTTGCCCATGCGGACCCGTTCCAGCAATTCATCAGTACGGCGGCGGCGTACATCAGGTGCTACGCCCGCCAGTTGGCCATAGAGGTCCAGGGCTTGTCCGGCGGTCAGGTACTCCGGGAATCGATGGTTTTCCGGTAAAAACCCGATGCGGCGGCGGGCCTCGGGTGTGCGGACGGATTGCCCCAGGACCTGTGCCTCGCCGGAGGTCGCATGCACAATGCTAAGCAGGATCTTGACCAACGTGGTTTTGCCCGCACCGTTGGGACCGAGCAGGCCAAAGACTGTACCCTGTTCAACACGAAGGGTCAGGTCACGCAGGGCATGGACATGCTGTTTGGAGAACCGCTGTTGGTACGTTTTGTCCAGGGCCTGAACGTAAACCGCCGGTGTAAGGGACGGGGTGGGCATGGGGTACAGCACGTTGGGGAGCAAAAAGCTGAACTACGGTATCTGATGCCCGAAGGTTGCAGGTCGTCTACAGGTACGCTTTCACCTCGTTCCACAAGGCCCGGTAGGCCGTGGCGGCCCGGCTGCGTCCGGCATAGGTTATCAACGGGGCGCGCTCAACGCCCATCCGTTCGATGGCGCTGGCAAATGGGATGGTGCTTTTCAGAAAACCATCCTCACCATTTTCGTGTGCGGCGCAGATCTCCTTGTGTAGCCGTTTGCGTCGGTCCACCATAGTAAACATAGGGAGGACGTGCAGTTTTTTCGGCGCGATTCGTTTGATTTGTTTGCGTACCTGTTGTAGGGAACGAAGGGAGAGGGTTGTGGGGATGAGGGGAATCAGCAGCACATCGGCGGCAGTGATGACGCTTTCGGAGACTAGAGAGAAGGCCGGCGGACAGTCGATGAAGATGAGGTCGTAGGCAGACTTCACGGGTTTGAGGAGCCGCTTTACCCGTTGTTCGGGTTTTTTGAGGGTGTCAAGGTTCAGGTCCAGATTGCGGTAGGAGAAGTCGGACGGCAGAAGGTCCAGGCTGTCGTAATCGGTACCTTTGATGAGCCGGTCCAGGTTGAGTTTGCCCCTGATCAGGCGCTTGGCATCGCCTTTGATTTTGGGTTTGATGCGAAAGTAGAAGCTGGTGGCCCCCTGGGGGTCGAGGTCCCAGATCAGGGTCCGGTTGCCGTCCCGCGATGCGAGGAAGGCCAGGTTCACGGAAGTGGCTGTTTTGCCGACTCCACCTTTCATGTTGTAGGTAGCAATGATACGCATGGGCGCATGTTGGTTAATACACGAGGGGAGGATGCCTTAGGTCTGCTGGTCTGTGGGTAAGAACAACTTTCGGAAGCGGCGTTGGTTATGCTTGGCGTTGAACCGGGCAAAGCTGGCCGCGAAGGCATTCTTTGCTTGATGTTGACGCAATTCGAGGTAGGCCTCCAGCCGGCCCATCGCCGTGATGGTTTCCGCCGGTACGTGACCCTCAGGGCGTGTGTGTTCGCCTAAGGGATGGTTAAAAGCGGGAGCTGCTGAGGAATGTGTGCCGTTTTTCGCAGGGCGGTTAACCAAGCCCTGTCCCTGGCTCAGGTTGGCGTTACGTTCAAAGCCGGTCACTTCAACAATCAGGTCATCCACGGTTTGCCGTGCGCGGGCGCTTTCGGCCAGCATATCTTCGGCGAATTGTTGAATGCGGATCTGCTGTACCTCAAAATCCTGAAAATCACCCAGCACCTCCTGAAGGTCCTTGAGGGCCACGATACATTTTTTAATCTCTTGTTTCGGATACAAACTCCGGAACAGGTCCATCATGTAGCGGAGCTTTTTACAGTCAATCCGCAACGTGTGATAGGCTTCGGCAGGTGTATTGGGGCCGATGGCGAGGCCGTCTTTACGCACGCGTTGGTAGAGCCGCCAGGTACGTTCTTTCACCACGGCAAGAATCGGACGGACGGCATCGGGCATGGGCTTTTTAGGCAGCGGGCCTGTCAGGAAGTTTTCCCAGTCTCGTTGTAGCGCTTTGTAGCGGTCGGTGTCCAAGTGGGCAATCATCTCCTCATGAGCGTCCCGTTGGTGTACTTCCAGGTATCGACCGAGGGGGGCCAGGTCGTCCCGGATTCGTGCCGGGAGGTGGCTCTGGTAGTCCGGCATGCGCAGGAGGTACACGTCCATGTCTCGGGTCGGGCCCGTGATCGCGCCAAGCCATTTGAATTCGACCCTGAAATGGGCCAAGACATTGGGGGGGAAGACCCGTTTAAGCCGGCCTAGGATCGATCGGGTGCGGCGTACGGCTACACGGAAGTCATGGACGAACTCCGAATCCAGGTCGGCCCGCATCCCGGGTTCGTTTTTCTGCATGGTGCGGAGCAGGGTCAGCAAGATTTGATAGATGGCTACATCGGCGCGTTCATTGGGGTCCAGGGTCAGGCGAGTTTTGGCTTCATAAGACCCGGGCGTATGTCCGAAAGCTGCAAGATGGGGCAGGAGTTCGGGTTTGGCAGGGTGCAGGTTGAGGTCACGTTTAAGCGCCTTGATCAGTTTGCGGCTGGGTTTCTCATAGCCTTTGACGGATACGACCTGAAGGTAGCCGTCGGTGGGTTTTTCGGCCCCGGAGGCCAGATCGCGGGCAGTACCCGGTTCAGCCAGGATGATCCGGGCGAGGGTCTTTTTGTCCTTGTTGCATACCCGAAAGACGTGTACCTGGCGCTGCACCTCAATGAGCGGGAGCAAGGCGCGGGGTTCAAGATGCCCCGCGAGTTTTTTTTGCAACGGACTTGGCGGCAGGTCCTGTGCAAATCGGGGAGGATGGTCGGTCTGTGCCGTGTATAAGAGGGCTCCATCGTTCAGGTCGGCCCAATACAGCGTATAGGCTTCTGGATAGGTTTCGGCAAAAAACAGGGTATCGGCGGCATACATTCGCCAGTCAAAACTGTCGTAGTAGCGCCGTATCTGTAGATGCGTTTCCGCGTTCTGCAGGTGAAACGGTTTGTGTATATGGGTGCGTAATGCCTCAATCTTCAGGGATTGAGGTAAACCAAAGATTTGGGCCAACCTCGACATCTGCTCGACTCTGGTTCTAGGGGCGCATAGTGGACGTGTTGCGCCGAATGCGTGCGGCCTGCGCACGTTAATGGTCTGGGCCAATATAAGACACAACGTACCCTCCGATTGCCGGATTCTACGTTTTCCGTACGGGAATTTTATCCGTTCTTTGAAATGACAGTGCAAACTTCAGTGCCGCGCCCATACCACCGCCGCGCCGGCCCGGAAGGTTCGTTGTAAGGTCAAAAGTCGAAGCCACAACGGACCACGGACCAATGACCACGGACTGGTGGTAGAGCGGCACCCCATGTACGCTTGCACAATGTTATCAAAGAACGCTTATTACTTGAAATTTAGATGCGCCGCAAAGCCGGGGGTTAACCCAGTGCAGCGATGCCGGGCAGGGCTTTGCCTTCCAGCAGTTCAAGCATGGCGCCACCCCCGGTAGAGACGTGGCTGACCTCCTCTTCCAGGCCGGCTTTGTTGATGGCCGCAACCGAGTCTCCGCCGCCGACGATGGTCATGGCCCCCTGTTTAGTAATGTCGGCCAGGGTTTGGGCCACGGCGAGGGTGCCGTTGGCGTAGTTGGGCATTTCAAAGACCCCCATCGGGCCGTTCCAGACCACGGTTTGGGCCTCGGCCAGGAGGGTTCGGTAGGCGGCTATCGTATCTGGGCCAATGTCGAGGCCCATGTATCCTTCCGGAATATTGCCCTGTACCGTGTGGTGTTCGGCCTCGTTGTCAAAGGCCGTCGCGACGATATGGTCAGAGGGGAGCTTGATTTTTCCATGGGCTGCGGTGTAGAGTTCACGGGCCACATCCAGTTTGTCGTTTTCGACGAGGGAAGAGCCGACCTCTTGCCCGAGCATTTTCAGGAAGGTATAGCTCATGGCTCCGCCGATGAGTAGGGCATCTACCTTGTCGAGCAAGGCGCGGATCACGCCGATTTTATCCGAGACCTTGGCCCCGCCCAGGATGGCGACGAACGGCCGTTTCGGCATCTTGAGGGCTTCGGAGAGATAGGTTATTTCCTTGCCCAGCAGGAACCCCATGGCGTAGGTATCCATGTGGTGGGTTACGCCTTCAGTAGAGGCATGGGCGCGGTGGGCTGAGCCAAATGCGTCGTTGACGAAGATATCCCCCAGCCGGCCCATCTGGGCGGCCAGATCCGCATCATTTTTCTTTTCACCCGGCAGAAATCGGGTGTTTTCCAGCACGATAACTGAGCGCTCAGAGGCCAGCGCAACGGCTTGCTCGGCGCGGGGGCCAACGGTCTGATCAATGAACGTGACGGGGGCGTCGATGAGGGTACCGAGATGACGGGCAACCGGGCCGAGGCTCAGGGCCGGTTTGGTTTGACCGCCCGGCCGTCCAAGATGGCTCATCAATACAGCCGTGGCTCCGGCTTTGGTGATGTGCTCAATCGTGGGCAGGGCCGCCCGGATGCGGGTATCATCGGTGACGGCAATGCGGCCGCTGGGCTTGGTTTCAAGCGGTACATTGAAATCAACACGGACGAGCACGTTCTTCCCGCGAAGGTCCAGCGCGTCTAGGGTATTCATAGCGGTATAGGCAGATGCAAGGTGGCCTGGCACAGGGGAGCCCGTGCGGGATGAAGGGGCCCGCACGGGCTCAGGACATCAGAATGTGTGTGGGGTTAGGCGTTCATCAATTTCTTGACGAGGTCCACGGTGCGGTTCGAGTAGCCCCACTCGTTGTCATACCAGCCAATGATCTTGACCAGTTTGCCGTTGGCGTTGGTCGAGAGGGCATCGAAGATACAGGAGTGTGGGTTGCCGATAATGTCCGTCGAAACCAGCGGCAGTTCGCTGTATTCGAGGACGCCTTTGAGGTTCCCGTTGCCGGCGGCTGTGAAGGCGGCATTGACTTCTTCTGTGGTCGTGGACTTGGAGACCACAGCGGTGAAGTCGGTCAGGGAGCCATCTGGAACCGGAACGCGTACGGCGAAACCGTCCAGCTTTCCGTTCAGGTGCGGCATCACCAGTCCGACGGCCCGGGCAGCCCCGGTGGTCGTGGGGATGATGTTGACAGCCGCAGCCCGTGCCCGGCGCAGGTCGCTGTGCGGCGAGTCCTGGATGCGTTGGTCCGAGGTGTAGCCGTGGATGGTAGTCATGAACCCTTGTTCAATCCCGAAAGCATCATCGAGTACCTTCACCATGGGGGCGAGGCAGTTGGTGGTACAGCTTGCATTGGACACGATGGTTTCATCACCGGTCAGGGCATGATCGTTCACGCCAATCACGATGGTGGCATCGACGGCATCTTTGGCCGGGGCCGAGATGATGGCTTTTTTCGCGCCGGCTTGTACGTGCAGGGCGGCTTTGGCTTTGGTGCGGAAGAAGCCGGTGGACTCGATCACGACGTCGCAGTCCAGGTCACCCCAGGGCAGGTTGGAGGGGTCGCGTTGGCTGAGCACCCGGAGGCGGTCACCGTTGATGATCAGGTCATTTCCGTCTACGGAGACTTCACCGGGGAAGATGCCGTGCACAGAATCGTACTTAAATAAATGGGCTAGAGTTGTAGCATCGGTCAAGTCGTTGACGGCAACGACATCAAACAGACCCGGCTCATGCTTGAGGATCGAACGAAACACCAGCCGACCGATACGGCCAAACCCGTTAATGCCAACTTTGATGGACATGATCTATCTCCAAAAATGGTTTATACCGTTCTTTGATTTTTGTGTGCACGCCTTACCCGAACGCTTGGCTCGACCTTTGCACAGCAAAATCAAGGAACCCTTATTAGGTGCAAAATGAGAAGGGGACGGAACATCGTCCCGGCACAAGTTACCGCAAGGGCAAAAGGGACTTTGAAAAGCAGAGATGAATTATTTAACCCTAACGCCGGATGAAAGCGCTTCGGGGAGATCCGTTCTATGTTTTACGTTCTATGTTCGATTGGCATGTGCGTTGGTGGTATTTCCCTAAAGGATTTGTTTCTCGCTTTAGGTGTTTAGCCCCACGGTGTGCAGCAAGGCAAAAGGGATTAAGAAACGTAGAACTCAGAACGTAGAACGTCCTACCGAATCAGTGTCATTTTTTTGATGTGGACGGTGGGGCCAGCTTCGAGGCGGTAGAAATAAGTGCCGCTGGGGAGGGTGCTGGCATTGAGAGGCACGGTGTAATATCCAGCTGGTTGTATGGTTTGGTCTACGAGCGTTCGCACGTGTTGGCCGAGGGTGTTGTAGAGGGTAAGGCGCACCGGCGTGGTTGCGGGCAGGGCGTAACGCAGGGCGGTCTGGGTCTGGAAGGGATTCGGATAATTCTGAAGCAGGGCCACCTGTTGGGGAACTTCAGCCTGTTCTGTTCCGGTCGGGGTCGTTTGAAGCCGGATGCGGAGCGAGCCAAGTTGTTCATTGCGTATCCAGGTATCGGCATCGCCCAATTCATCGGAGAGCGGGGTGCCGTCGGTGGTTTCCAGGCTGATGGTGCCTTCCCCCAAATGCATGGGCATGAGAGTGATGGGGTATCGAACGTTATGCAGCCTGAGGCTTAACGGTTCATCGGTCAGGTACTCGGCATACCGATCGGTGCTGAAGCGGATGTCGAAGTTCAGGCCGGGGGCCAGGGGGGGGAGGGCAAAGCCGCGCACCGGTACATCGGCGGGGGGGAAGTAAAGCGTCTGGCCCCGGCCTGCGGCATCTTGTATCCGTACCTGCGGCCAACGGGGGTTGGGTTGGGTCGGAAATGACCCCGTGATGCCGCTGTTTTTGCCTGCGGCGGTTGTTCCGGAGAGATCCAGGAGGCCATTTTGTGTAGCGAGGACCCAGTAGCCCCGGCAGGGGTCGAGGGTGGTGCGGGTCAGGTACCGGTCGGTAAAGGCAAAGAACCCGGAGCCGATAATCGACGTCGGGGTAATGGTTGCGACGTTGATCGGGGCATCAAATCCGCCAATCATGTTCCAGCCGGTTTGTACCGCTACGGTCCGCGTAGCGACGGGGGAGAGGGCTTCGATGTTTTCCGTTACGGTTTGGCTGAACAGGGCCCAGTAGCCTAAACCGTTAGCCAGGGTGGTTTCTGCTTGGTAACCGGTGATGGGATTAAAACTGAACACCGAGGAAATGGCGCTGGGAACCCATGTGCCGGGTGTCATGTCCCCCGGGTTGTTCGTCATATAGGGTACTGAGAGCAGGTTCCAGCCCGGCGCAAAGGTGCAACTGCTGATCACATTATCAGTGGAATAGCGTGCGAAGTGCGAAGCCGGTTTACTGCCGGCCTGCCCGAAGTAGCCGCCGACGTACACTTCCGTTCCGGTGGCGGCAATGGCTGTAATCGGGCCATCGGTGCCGCTGCCGAAGGTATTCCAGGTGTTACTTTCCCAGACGGCAACGCGGTTGGCGCTCGATCCATTGGCCGTTGTGAAACTGCCGCCGGCATAAACTTTACCGCCTTGCACGTCCAGTGTAGATACGGCATCGCCGTTGAAGCCTGTGCCCATTGCGGCCCAGCCGGTGGTCGTGTTGTATATGGCAATACGGTTGGCTGCCTTATTGTCTACCTGTGTAAAACTGCCCCCCACGTACAGGTTGCTGCCGTCTGCTTTCAGGGCATGAACCGGTCCGTTGGCCCCATCGCCCACAGCAGACCAGCCGATCACCGGATTCCACTTGGCAATGTAAGGAATAAATTGTCCGCCGACCCGTGCAAAGGTACCGCCCACATAGAGGTGGCTTCCCAGCACAGCCAGGGCCAATACAGACCCACCTTCAACGCCACCACTCATGTCTAGCCAGGCGCTTCCATTCCAATAAGCGATGTTGGAGACGGCTATTCCATCGGCATCGGAAAAGGTGCCTCCGGCATAGAATTTACCACTTCCATCTGAGGCAAGCGCATAGACCGCAGGGAAATCGCCCCCGCTGAGCCCCGTGCCAAAGCCGGTCCACCCCGATCCGTTCCATCGTGCCACCCGGTTGACAACGGCATTGTTTCCGGTTCGGGTAAAGGTGCCAGCGGCATAGAGGGTTGAGCCGTCCAGCGCCAGCGTTAAAACGGCTCCGTTATACATGCCCGTGCCGAGGGGCGTCCATCCGTTGGTATTATGCCATTGGGCCACTCTGCCAGCATCAGCGCCTCCGGCAGAGAGAAAATACCCCCCGGCATACACGGTGTTTCCAGACTTGGTCAAGGCCCGTACGGCACCATCGGTACCCTGGTATTCCTGGAGGCGGAGTGCTTTCCAGGTGGTGGCATCCCACGCCGCAATGCGGCTGGCTTGTTGGGTACCTGCACGGGTAAAGCTACCTGCTGCAAAGACCTGCTCGGAACCGGTGGCACTGGCCGGCATGAGGTCCATCGCATAGACGCCAGCAAAAGCACTCGCGGCATCAACGCCGGTCCCGAGGGCATTCCAGGTGTTGGATTCCCAGAGGGCAATATTGGTAGCGGAAGTGCCGCCCGCCGTTGTGAATTTGCCCCCTGTGTATAACCGTCCGTCGGTGGTGCCAAAGAGGTCGTAAACCGGGCCATCGGTGCCACTGCTGAGGGTAGACCATGTGGCCCCGTTCCATTGGGCTAGGTAGTTGGCCGCCGATCCGCCTGCATTCGAAAATTTACCGCCGGCATACAGGGTACCGCCAATGACGGCAAGGGCATAGACTTCGTCGTTGATGCCGGTCCCGAGGTTACTCCAGGTGCCATTCCACTGGGCAATGCGATTGACGGTGAGGCCTCCAGCTTCCAGGAAGCGTCCACCAGCATATACCGTGGTGCCGTTGGTCGCCAGGGTATAGACGGCACTGCTGAGGCCGGTCCCCAGGGCTTGCCAGGCGGTGCCATTCCACTTGGCAATACAGGTTGTGGCTACGCCCCCAGCCGAAGTGAAATACCCTCCGACGTATACGTCGCCGCTGGTATCCACAGCCAGGGCATAGGCATTGGTATATGGGGCACCGCCCTGGAGGCCGCTTCCGAGGGCACTCCACATTTCGGTGGTGATGTTCCACGCCGCAATGTGGTTTGCGGTGATGGAGCCAGCTATGGTAAATTCACCGGCGGCATAGAGGGTAGTCCCCTCTATGGCCAGGGCATGGACCACTCCGTTCAGTCCGTTTCCGAGGGCATGCCAGGCGGTGCCGTCCCACCGAGCAATACGGCTTAAAGGTTGGCCGTCGGCGGCGGTAAAACTACCGGCCACGTATACATCTGGTCCATAGACGGCGACGGCATTGATGAACCCGTTCACACCAGCCAGGGCAAAACGGGCATCCCAATAGACATCATCCACAGACGCACGGGCTGTGGTCATGGCCGCGGTAAACGGGGAAGGGGGAGCAACCAGGTCGATCGATTGGGTATAGAGCCAGGGGCGTGGGTTGAGGGCTTGGTGAGGCGCAAGCGTATTCCGATCGGCTTGGGAGAAGAGGGGATCGGGCGATTGGGCCAACGATGGCATAGATGCCAGTAGAAGGAGGGTAAATCCTGCCCCTGTCATCGTTTGCTTAAACGTCCTGTACATAATGGATTTATGTGGTGTGTGCCCCGTGCCACAGGGAAATGGTTTGGGGGCCTCCTTAAGTATGAGGATTGTCGCGGATGCAAGGGGGCGAGATCCCGCACTTCAACCGAAGATGAAGGGAAAAGTTGCCAGGAAGAGGGCCAAAGATGAAAAACAAAAAAAGCCGGACAACGTGGAGGCGTAGAAAGGACGCAGGCTTGACAAGAGCCGTCAGAAGATGGTATATTTCTGTTCTCATTATTGTGTCGACCTCGTAGCTCAGTTGGTAGAGCAACTGCCTTTTAAGCAGTGGGTCCCAGGTTCGAGCCCTGGCGGGGTCACACCGGGTGCCGGTTATGCGGTCACCCCTTTTTTATGCCCAGGTGGCGGAATTGGTAGACGCGCCGTCTTGAGGGGGCGGTGACCGAAAGGTCGTGCTGGTTCGATTCCAGTCCTGGGCACGCATAGCCTCTGCAAGTCTTTAAATTTGCAGGGGCTTGTGCTTATAACTGATGTTGTGCATTTCGACAAGGTCGAATGGACCAAGACGGCGTAACATGGGTTACTTATAGACCAAACGTCAATGGGTAAGCGCAAGGATGAGTACGCACCTTCTTCCTATTGATCTCCTTTGTTTGGCAGATGCCTTATGAAAAGACACTTGCCCATACACCCCATCTTCTTTGCCCTCTACCCCACACTATTCATCTTTTCCGAGACGGCGCATTACCTCAGCGTTAAGTCGGTCTTATGGCTAACATGCCTTGTGTTGATTGGGGTACTCGTATTTTGGGGTTGCGCCCAGTGGCTGCTGCGCAATGTACACCTCTCTGCCTTGATTACCACATTGGTTGTGGCGTGGTTCTTTATGTTTCGGTATTGCAAGCAGTGGATACAACATATAGAAGCCACCCTGAACGTTGTTCTGCTCTCTAGGGAGGGGGGTATACATAGGCCTTTTTTTCTGGCCTGGATGGCTTTGTTTGCCCTGGGTATTGGATGGCGCCTTTGGCGGCGAAAACGTTCGGTACGCATCACACCGTTTTTGAATATATTATCCGTGATGTTGGTGTGCATCGCCCTCAGCATTTCTGTGTGGACCAAGCTACAACTTCATTTCTCCGATACATTACCACAAACCTCCTCGAAAGTAACTGAACCTGCGCTAATACCAAACAAAGGTGCCGGGTTGCCCAATATCTATTTTATTGTTTTGGACGCGCACGGGCGTGCAGATGTGCTACAAAAGTATTTCGATTACGACAGTACATTTTTTATTGATGGGCTAGAGCAACGGGGATTTTACGTCGCCAAAAATAGCCGATCCAATTACTCTTCCACACACACTTGTTTGGCCTCGGTGCTAAACATGACTTACCTGGATGCCTTAACCGAGCGGTTTGGAGAAGAATCCGTATTTACCATTCCGCTAACGGACATGATTAATGACAGTATAGTGGTACGTGAACTGAAACAACTGGGATATACCACGGTGGCTTTTGAGACGGGATACGAAGGGCTGACCATGACCAGTGCTGATATACTCCTGGCACCTCCCTTAGCATTTAGTGAATTTGGAAACGTTCTTTTTTCTACGACCCCACTACCGAGTTTGCTACGGCATCTCTGGCCCAATTTACAACACGATCTCCACCGGAATCGCATCCTGGATCAATTCGATAAACTGGCTACTCCTTCCCAGGATGTGCAGGCCCCCTACTTTTTCTTTGCGCATTTGATCGTCCCCCATCCCCCATATATCTTTGGCCCCAATGGAGAAGAAAGAATGCTCAAAAGAACATTCAGCTTTACAGATACAAGTCCTAGGGATCAGGTTCGAAAAGCCTATCGAGACCAGGTTGAATATGTAGACAAGCGAATACTTTCTATTACCGACGAGATCCTGGCTCAGGATCCGGAAGCCATCATTATCATCCAGGGCGATCACGGCCCTCCTCTTGATCCTTGGGTTGAGGATGACAAAGTGCTGGAGCAAGGTGTCATATTGCGGATCCCCATTTTGAATGCCGTCCACTTACCCGGCAATAAATCAGGGATATGGTATGATCACATGACGCCGGTCAATACCTTTCGGGCCTTGTTCAATGCCTATTTTGGGATAAATTATACCTTGTTGGAAGACCATTCCTACATCTCATTCTCTTGGCGACCCTTCAAGTTCAAAGAGGTTACAGACCTTATACCCCAGGCTCCCACAGCACCTGAACAATAGGCGTTTCGGATGTAATGCCCTTCAACGGGCCAGCAATCAGCGTTTCAAGCCGATCCATACGGGTTACTCTTCATGCTGTGAGCTATCGCAATTTAGGTTTGTAGGGTTTTTCTTGGTTGTGCCCATGATCGTTCTCCATAGGGCCGTTTGGCCTTTAGGGAGAAGATATCACCCCGGCACCTATGCTGCTCCTTAGCCATAGTACCGGTTCGAATTATGGGGCACAGTAGTTTGCTTGCGTATCATATGCAGTGAAACACACGCCCCGATCGGCCGCATTTTTGTATCTTGATACGTCGGAGCGGCTGCTATGCCGTCGTCACTTCCTGGTAAGGCCCCACTTCTTTTATCCCTGTACATCATGAAAAAGCGCAGGCTAGACGTTACCCAGCCCACGCTTCGGCTGGGTATGGCAGACGCCGGAAAAAAACCGGCTAGCACGTCCCAATTCTTTCGCCCCTTGCATGAGGGCAACATGCCGGCTTTCTTCCGTGCCGAACGCAATGACACCTGGGTGCCTGTTGCCGAGCGCGCCGACCGAAACGTCGAAACCTTCCAGACCCAACTGCGTGCATTCGGATTTTTGCCCCATGGCTCGATCAGCGGCGTATTTGACTATCGGACCCAGTCTGCAGTACGACTCTTTCAGGAGTACGTGCGCACGGTAGAAGGTTTCGACGACATCGGCATCGCTGATGGCATCGCCGGCCGGAAAACGTTTGGCCACATGGAACGCTGGAAGCAGGCCGGGCAGGTCGCGGATTGGGCAAGTCAGCATAGCCCTTCTTCATCTTATGTCGCCTGGATTCGCTTACTCAATGCCTACAAGGGGCACACGGCCCAGGCCAACGGCCCCATTCAACGACGGATACAGGACCTCAACCGGCATCGCCCAACCGATACCTTATCCGTGGCTGATTGGAACACCGCGTTGGATACGATTCATTTGATCGGGGTGCGGCGGAGGGCTACGGACGACGCACACATCCGCCTGAACAATGATGTGCTGATTTTGCTGGTTCGTGGGATGGTCTTTGCGTTTTTCGGGTCTACCGATCCAAGTCCAGCCCTGACGAGCAAACCACCCTTTCTGGTGCCGGGGCAACACCGGTATCGCTTTGGCTGGCACAAACGAAGCGATCTGGTGAAGGTCTACCGTGGCTTTCGGCCCCATGATGACGGTGGCGTCTTGGTGATGCGAGACCGGGACAACCGCCGCCACACCGTCAATCTAAAGGATGAAACCATTCTCGCCCAGGCCATCGAGCATACGCCAAACACCACCATCAATGTCCATTGGAGCGGGCGGCACACCACCAGCTGGTCCGCCGGGTGCCAGGTCGTGGCCGGTGGGGGCTACATCAACCATCGCGACCAACTGATCGACAATTGGGGGACTGCCGCCGTGAATTACAGTACCCTCCCTGGCCGGACGAGGGGGGCCTACAATGTCCTGCTCGATCTCATCACCGTATTTACACCGGACGTACGCGCACAAGGAGGTGGCGTTTTGCACTACACCCTCCTCAATGAGGGGCTTCTCGGGCTTGAACCCAGTTTTGCCCAGGCCGGATCGCGCCGAAATGTGGCTACGGGTCTGCTCCGGCGCGGCCTCAAGATTCTGGACAAGCACGATCCAGCCAAGTTCAGGACATACAGCCAACAGCTCCCCTAAAATGCGTTCTCTGAAAGGTGTGTGCTATTGGTTGATGTTCAAATTGGGTCGATTATTACTTGCGAAGGTATTTGAATAGGACCGGGTTCAAGGGGGTGTCGATTACCTCGCCTACCTGGGCACCGGGGCACCAGGTCTCCCAGTCGGCTTGTTGGTTATCATTTTCCGGGGCCTTGAGGGCCATGTCGGCATCCATATAGATGATGGTCATGGCGCGGCGGGGATGAGCGGTGGTGTTGGGTCCGGCGCGGTGGTACACCCATCCGGCGTGAAAGCTGACCTCGCCTAAACCAAAGGGCTCGATCACATGATCGAAGCCTCGGTCTTTCAGGAGTTGGTCGATGGTTTGTTCACTTTCGTCTGAGATGCCGAGGCCGCGGCCGTCTTGGAGGGTATGACTGGCAGCGCTGAATTCGAGCGGTCCCCTGTCGAGGGGGGTGGCCTGAAGCGGAATCCAGGCGGTGATCGTGCGGTCAGAGGCCAGGGGCCAGTAGAATTGATCGGCATGCCAGGGGGTGTAGCCGCCGCCAGGTTCTTTGTACAGGGCCTGGTCATGGTAGAGGCGAACACCATCCACCTCCATCAGATCAGCGGCCATACGGGCCAGTCGCCTGGAGAACACGAAGTCTTTAACGATGTCGCTGTGCCGCCACAGGTTCATCACCTGGAGGAAGGCCTTGGCGTAGGTGTCGCGTTTCTCCATCGGCAGGCGCATGGTATTGCGTTCGATGACCAGCCGGGTGATTTCGCGGCCGTAATGGTCGAGTTCCTCGGCCGAAAGGACATCTTTGAGTTTAATGTATTGGTTCTTGCGGTAGAAGTCGATTTGTGCATCGGACAGCGGATAGGCTGTGTCGTTCAGGGGGCGTGGTTGGTGTTGCACGACTGAAAGGTTGGTGAGGGATACCTTGTCAAGATAAGGGATCTATCTGTCCCTTACCGAAAGCGCTTGAGTAAAAAGCCGAGGACGGCGCAACTGATCATCAGGGCCGGGAGGAACGAGAGGAAGAAGAGCGCCGAACGCATGGAGGTGGTAATCGGAACGCCGATGGGTATGGCACCGCCCATGGCCAAGGCCACGACCAATACCGCACAGCCCAAAGCCAGTGTGGCACGCCAGGAACGTGTCATCAGGTACCCTCCCCCGAGGCCCGCACCAATGATCAAGGCCAGTTCGCTCGGCACTTCCAGCCAGGGCAAAGCCTTGCGGACGCCCGAGGCCCGGAGCCACATCTCATAGACAGTGACCGGAATGAGGCATAGCCATACCAGCGCCCCAAATCCCCAGCCAGTTTTTGACAGCCGGGGGGCTTGCTGCACCATTCGAAATTCATCCAGGGCCCAGGCCAGGGCAGTGCCGCCTACAATCGCAAACGGCAACGGCGTGAGGACCCTGCTCCAGACCGGCATGATAATGACCGCATGGGCCAGTCCGGCGATCAGGATGCCGGTTGCACCAACCAGAATGCCGAAGCCCAGGTAATACAGGATGCGATGTCTCATCTATTTGATGCGTAGGGAAATCTTTCGTTCGCCGAGTTCGGCCAGGGGACCATCCGGGCCTTCGAGGGGTTCGCCGCGTTCGAGGGCGCTGCGGACGGCATCTTTCAGCAGTTTAACTTCGGTTACTTCTTCCCGGTAGGGTTCGGGAAACGCTTCGGGAGTCTGGGTGTGCCAGATGATGGGGAGCTTGCCGCCGGCCCGCGCAGCCGTGAGCCGGAAACGCCGGGTTTCGAGTTTGGTGTGGTTGGTGCGCTGCATAAATTCCAGGAGCCGCTCCTTGAGGCGGGTGACGGATTTCTGGTCGGATTTGTAGAGCGCCTGCATGCGTGTAACCTCGGCCTTGCGAAGCTGCATCCGGCCCTCAATATGCCGAATCAGCGCGGCATAATTGTCCGCTTTTTCCTCAGCCTGCTCTGTAGAGTTCAGGTATCGGTCCAGCATTTCATCATCCACCTCACCGCCGGATTCGTCCAGCAGCGCCTCAAGTTCAAGGAGTTCCTGTGTGATTTCGTAAAGGTTCATTGGGAGAGTGGGGCGTTGATGGTTGACATCCTCAAATATTGAAATACCTTTGCACGTCGCACGTCGCACGTCGCACGTCGCACGTCGCAGTATCCGGTGTGCATTTCAGGAAATCAAATCCTGATCTTCTTTTCACGAAACATCACCTCATTAGATCTTGACAAATCCCACCTCGTTACGTATCATTAGTTTAAATATGAACGTCATGTTTCATATATAAAACTTAATGAGTGATCGATACCTCATTCCTTCCCTGATGCGTGCTTTTGAGGTGTTGGATTTATTATCCCACGCACCTCGGGGGCTTACGCAGGCAGAGCTCAGCCGGCAGACTGATATTCCAAAGAGTACCCTGTTCCGGATTTTGGTCTCGCTGCAGAAAATTCGCTGCGTCGTGGAGAGTGCCGACGGCAAGCGGTATTTGTTGGGGTCGCACCTCTGGGAGTTGGGGAGTCGGTTTCTGGATCGTTTTGATATTCACGCCGCATCGGCGTGGCACATGGAATCGCTCGCTCAGGAGAGTGGCGAGACGGTTTTTTTGGGGATGATGGAAGAGGGACAGGTGGTTTACATGCGTCGCATGGAAAGCCCCAAGTCCGTAACCATCGTCAAAAGCCTCGGCCAGCGGGTGCCCGCGCACTGCACGGCCACTGGCGTAGCCATGTTGGCTTTTCTACCCCCGGGCGAGATCGACGCCATCATCAAAGAACATGGGCTTGCAGCCTTTAACGCGTCGACCATCACCACGCCCGAACGTTTGCACCGGCGTCTGGCCGATGTCCGCAAGCGCGGTGTTGCCATCGTCAATGGCGAATACAATGCCGACTTGTTGTGCATCTCTGCACCGGTCTTCAATCATACGGGCCGTCCCGTCGTTTCGCTGACGGTCGCCATGCTTTCATCACAAGCCGATCCCGAACACACCAACCGTGTCTCGGACATGGTCAACCGGGCGGCCCAAAATTTCTCAAAAGAACTCGGTTACCTGGAGAAAAAGGTCGCCTGACTGCTTTTCTAACACCATCCATCCATCCATCCATCAGACCAAGAGGTCAGCATATGAAGGGTCGTTTTCTCATTCCCGTCTTGCTCGGCCTGTTGCTGCAAGCGCTTCCAGGCGTTGCGCTGGCACAGACAGGTAAGTTGGCCGGCACCGTGACCGATGCCGATTCCGGAGATCCCCTGCCGGGGGTCACGGTTATCATCGACGGTACCACACAGGGCAGTGCCACCGATGTGGCCGGCCGGTACACCATCATCGGGCTTACCCCCGGTGTCTATGATGTCCGGTTTTCCTTCGTCGGCTTTTCCACCCAAATTGTGAACGATATTCGGGTGACGTCCAGCCGTACCACCACCCTTGACGCCGCACTCCAATCCGGTGTGGTCGAAGGGGGCGAGATCATCGTCGAATCCGTACGACCGGTTGTGGACCAAAACCAGACCACCTCGCGCGCGCTCGTCACCGGCGAAGAACTCGCCGCCTTGCCTGTGCGAAGCGTCCAGGACGTGATCGGCAAAACGGCCAACTCCTACAGCGGATTCATCCGCGGGAGCCGCCGCTTTGAAGCCAAAACCCTGGTCGAAGGCGTCGACGTATCCGATTCATTCTACTCGCTCTCGGCCGGGAGTAACTACGAAGGCCGCATCTACAGCAACGCCAACCGGTCCGAAGAGCAGAGCGCGAGCATCCTCAACCTCAGCCCGGATAACATCGCCGAGGTGACCGTCAATGCCGGAGCCACCGATCCGCAGTACAACGCGGGCTCGGGGGGCGTCGTGGCGGTGACCCTCGCCGAACGCCGGGGTCCGATCACGGGCTCGGCATCCTTCCGGGTTGCACCCAAGATCAACCGACCGGGACCGGACTCGCTCGACTTCTACGTGGACGGGGCCGATTACTTCACCGAACGGGATATTGTGGCAGCCGCTGACCCGGTCAAGGCTGCGCTCTACACCTGGAGCGATGACAAATACGCCATCGGTGATGATCCGGAATATGACTTCCGGCTCAGCCTGGGCGGGTCCGTTACCGATAACTGGACCTTCGGCCTCTCCGGGCAGTTCTTCCAGAGCAACGGCTATCTGCCCAACTACTTCCGCAAGCGGATCAACGGGCAACTCAAGACGAGCTACAACATCTCGCCCAATACCAAAATCACAGCCGTAGGCTTGATTGAGGACAACGGCCTGTGGGGCGGTTGGAATAACCGCAACTACATGGAATTCTGGCGGTTCTACCTCGAAGGGGTCGCCCAGCAGGATGGCGGGAGCTACATGGGTTCCGTCAAGCTCACCCAGGTCTTCTCCGAAAATGCCTACGTCACGGCACAGGTCTACCGGACCTCCAACCAGAACCGGTACGGCTACGTCGATGACAACGGAAACGGCTTCACCGATCCGGGTGAAAACGGGGACTTCCTCGACTTCACCGACCAGTCTGTGGTCGACCGCTACGTGTCCACCCAGGCCGACCGCGAAGCCAACGGGCGCGAAAATGACAAGATGTTCGTCGACATCGTCACGGACAACTTCAGTGAGACGCAGATCAACCTGCCCGAAGGTACCCGCTACCGGCTGGCCCGCCCGGCCCCGTTCAGCGAGGACCTGAAGCAAACCACCAACGGCGTCCGCGTCGATTACGTCAACCAGATCACCTTTAACCATCTGATTCAGGCGGGTGTGGAATTCAAGACCCGGAACTTTGACTATCAGGTGATCAACGGCCTGCCCGGCCCCGGCGCTATCCTGAACGATGCCGCTGAACCCTTCCGACTGAGTGCGTATGAACGTTCTCCCACAGAGTTTGGCCTGTACGTAGGGGACCGGATGGAATACGCCGGCCTCGTCGTCAACCTCGGCCTGCGGGTGAACTTCGCCAACCGGGACATGGAGAAGATCGAAGACCATTACTTCCCCTTCTCGCGTGATACCGTCAGCATCGGCGGCCGTGAACTGGCCCGGAACAACATCGTCCGCGGCGAATCCGTTCCGACGGATGTGCTCTGGAACCCGAGCATCGGCGTCTCGCACCCGATTGGGACCAACGCGTCGATGTACTTCTCCTTCTCGCGTTCGGCACAGTTGCAGCCGTTCCGGGACATGTACCAGTTCTACGACGGCGTCCATACCACCAGCCGGTTCTTCAACCTGGTGGACCCCGAGATGGACCCCATTACCTCGCTCAACTATGAGTTGGGCCTGCAGTGGGAAGTCAGCCCAGGATGGGGTCTGGACATGAACGCCTACACCCGTAGCATCGACAACTACTCGAACGTTACGTTTGTGGCCTTCAGTCGGCCTGGCGTGACCCGGATTCCTGGTTTCGATCGCTACACGTACCAGACCAATCTGGGTTATGCGGATGCACGCGGTATCGAACTGGTGTTGCGGCGTGCCCCGCTGCGGCTTTCCGAAGACGTCTCCCTCGGCCTGACGGCGTCCTACACCTTCTCAACGGTGGAACGCTCGAACACGACCGGGATCAACGTGCGGGACTACCGCATCACCGACGAAAATCCGGACGATACGCAGTTGCCGTTTGAAGATTCCTCGGATTTCCAAAACTTCCCGCAAAACGTACGTGGCGGGTCCACCATTACGGGCGGCTACGACCGTCGGCACCGTGTTATCCTGCGCGGGACCTCGACGCTGCCGCTGGACATTTCGCTCGGCTTGCTGGCGACCCTCGAAAGCGGATTCCAGTATCCGAAAGCCATCGGGGCCGATCCGCGTGACCGTGAACTGCTCACGGCGCCAGCCAACGCCCAGATCGACTTCCGGGCCGAGAAACGGTTCTCCTTTGCGCAGCGCTTTGGCGTGGACGTCTATGTGGACGTGATCAACCTGCTCGGGCGGGATAACATCGTGGCTTTCGAAAGCTACACGCCCAGTGGACCGGCGCGTTTCCAGGAAACAGGTATTCCGGGCGAACGCCTCATCCTTCGGGATGGGGTTTCGCTGTACGGACCGGCACGAACGGTCTTTTTCGGTAGCCGGTTACGGTTCTGAGATGTGAACACCAACGCATGACACGTTTCATGAACCCAAACGAGAATTTAGCGATGAAAAAAATGACGCAAACACTCAGGTTGCTCGCAGTAGGGGTGGGGCTTGCGCTGCTCCTGCCGGCACAGGGGTGGGCTCAAAAGAAAAACAGTCCCTCCTCCATCTTCAAGCAGGCCCAGCGGCCCACGACGGCCGGCGATGGCTACATGGTAGCCGGCGATTACTGGAACACCGTCAAACCCATGAACACGGACGAAGGCAACGGCGTCGAAGACCCCCTCCGGGGTGAGGACCTGTTGCACTGGATCACGTTCGGGCCGGACGGGACCAACTGGCTCAACCCTAATGGCCTCTGGCCAGGGGGCTACGACCTCACCCAGCACTGGCGGGATGGCACACGGATCGTCTTTCCCGTCTTTGAAAACGACGGCTGGACGGCGCCGCTTCGCCCTGGGGACACCGCCGACGACCGGTTCATGTTCGCCTACTTCGGGCCGAATGTACCCGGCGCCGATGATCCCAACCGCAACTACAAACGGCCTGCCCAATTCACCGACGAATCGCGCACGCACCTCGTCTACGAAGCCGGTTGGCCGACCACAGCCGGGCTGGATTTCAAAATCCGCGCCCACCAGTACACCTCGAACGAGCAAAACCTGAACGACTTCGTCGTGATGGAAATCTCGATGACCAACACGGGTGTCGTAGATGCCAACGCCGATGGCACCCCCGAACTCACGGATCACGTGCTGGACGCGGTTGCTGCCACGGCCTGGACCACGCCAGCTATCGCCGTTCGGGTCACCCAAACCTCGGGACGTTCCAACCGCTTCGGCGCAGGCCGGACCTTCGGGTACCTCGGCGCCCCGGAAAGTGGCAACCCGCATCCGCTGTTCGTCTGGTATGCCAACGTGCCGCCCAGCCGCACGGACGGGCGCACGTTGCCCGCACCCGGTGCAAACCTGATCGGCGTGAACGACGGGCGTGTCCTTGAAGGATACACCGACGTCTGGAACGGCTACACCTGGATCGGCGCCAAAGAAGGGGCCATCGTCGATGGTGACCTCGGTGCCCTGGTAAGCGCGCCGGACAAGCTGACCGTCTTCGGCACGCCCCCCGTGGGCGAAGGGGCCGAACGTGGATGGTACACATCCATGACCAATCAGGACCCCAGCCTGTTCAGCTTCAACCGCTCCGAACTCGCCTTCCGTTCGGCCACGGCCACCTTCTATGAAGACTACGGAAAAGCCACCACGGACATCGACAAAAACATGGCTCCGAACAGCGCGCTGTTCGGAGGCGGAACGGCCGATGACGTGACCACCTTCGGCGCAGCCAATGCCGGGGTCCGGCCCAATGGCGACTTCAAATACGGCTCCGAAGATGTGAGCAAGGAAGCCGCCGTCCAACAGCCCGTCTGGGAACCCGAACTCAACAACGGTGGCAGTCCCTATGACGATGTGATCGGGTTTACGCAGGAGTACACCTTCGGCCAATCCCCCAACTACGGCATGGGGCCGATCGGCCTCGACGTAGGGGAGTCCGTCACCATCGTGTTTGTGGCCACCGCCGGTTTTCGGTTCAACGGCCTCTCGGACGCCGTGAGCGCTGCCGATTGGGCCTGGCGCAACGGTTGGGATGTTTCTGCTGACCTGCCCACACCGCCTGCCCCCGATGTGAAAGTCGAAAGCACACAGGACGGGACCGCCCTCATTCGGTGGACCGACGTTAGTGGCATCGGCAACATTGACGGCTACAAAATCTGGCGGGCGTCGCAGTTCAAGCGCGAGAAGTGGACCGACGTCGGGTTCCGCGTGGTGGATGCTTACCATCATCAACACGAGCCCGGCCCGGACAACAGCGCGCACCTGGAGCTGATCAACCCCAATTTCGATGCTGAGAGTGAGTTCACGGGGGATACCCAGAACTTCTACCAACCGGCTGGATGGGGGCCTTATGAGTTGATCGAAAAAATTCCCGTGGGCAACGTGAGCCAGTTTAACGATGCCTCCGGCGGATACCAGTTCAGCTACGAAGACGCGAACGCGATTACCGGTTTTACCTACTGGTATTATGTGTCGGCCTACAAGGATGGGTCGTTTACGGGGCCACAGGGTGCTGTATCAGCGGGCCATATCGAGTCCTCCAGCTTCACGCGGAACGGGCGCAACAGCCCCGATGCCGCTGACGGTGAACTGGGGCTGGGTACGCCCTGGGGAGATACCTACCCGTTTGCCATTCGGGCAGCCGACTTCCCGGTAGCCGGTACGCAACAGGCCAAAAACATCGGCGGACCGTTTACCGTGACGCCGCCTGTGGCCGCCGCCAACCAGGTCGCTGACCTGATCACCGTCACACCGAACCCGTACAAAATCACCGGCCTCAACGACGTACGCAACAACCCGTCGAGTCACAGCATCGACTTCCTGAATCTCCCCGCAGATTATACCCTGACGATCCTTGATACGTCCGGACAAATCGTCTTCCAGACCGTTTCGGAAGAGGCTGTAGACGGGAAGTTTACCTGGGACCTGTTCTCGAAAGATGGGATTGAGGTCGCAAGCGGTCTCTACATCTACCATGTCGAGTACAGCGGGCAATCCGTCACCGGCCACTTCTCCATCCTGCGATAGGAGAAGCGGTTTAAGGTTGATTATTTTGACTCTGTTTTAACTGGTATAAAGCCATGAAAGTAAAATATTTAATTGCCGGTGTGATGATGGCCCTCCTGGTGGTACCCCACGTGGAAGCGCAACGTAAAGTCGGACGTACCGGTGCCGCTTTCCTGAAGGTTGGCGTCGGGGCGCGGGCCGCCGCGCTGGGTTCGGCTGCTACCGCACTGAGCGGTGATGCCAATGCCGTATTCTGGAACCCGGCCGGTACTGCACTCAACGCTGACCAAAAGCTGAGCGCTGCCTTTTCCTACAACCAGTGGATTGCTGACCTGAACTACACTGGTTTGGCCCTGGGCTACAACCTGGGCGATGCCGGTACCCTGACTGTTGGGGTACAGGCCATGGGCGTCTCGGACATCCCCGCCAACCGACAAAACGGGTACACCGACCCCATTTTGCAGGACCTGGTGACGGACAATGAGACCAGTGCTGCCTACGACTTCCAGGATGTGGCCCTCAGTGTGTCCTATGCCCGGTACTTTATCGACCGGTTGGCCCTTGGGGCGACCTTCAAGCTCGTCTCGGAATCCATCGACTCCGAAAGCGCCTCGGCCATTGCGTTCGACTTTGGCTCGCTCTACAAGGTCGGGATCGCAGGCTGGCAACTCGCCGCCCGGATCACCAACCTGGGTACTCCGATGACGTACTTCAATCAGGACAATCCGCTGCCGCTGACGTTCTCGATCGGGAGTACCATTTACCCGGTCAATACCGAAGCGACCCGGCTGATGCTGGCTGTTGATGCAACGAAACCACTGGATGCCCAGCAGTTGCTCTTTGGTGGAGCCGAACTGTCGTTCTACGACATGCTCTTCATCCGGGGGGGGTACAAGTTCAACTACAGCGGCGTTGATGACGGTGGGTCCTCCCAACGCGATGCCATCAACACCTCCATCGAAGGCGCCTCCCTCGGAGCCGGTGTTCAGTACGGCATGTCCGGCTACAACATCGCCGTGGATTATGCCTTCACCCAGATGGATCTGCTGGATGCCACGCATCGGATTACTTTGAAAGTCGGCCTGTAGGACAGGGGGAAAATGGTCGATTGTCAATGGTCGATTGTCAATTGTCAATGATTGGCACCCATTGACCATTGGCAATTGACCATTGACCATTGACCATTATACAACATTGATTAAGGCTGATACCTCTTCGGGCCTGTGGGCACCGTTTTGTCGGCAAATTCTGGATTTCCTCCGTGCGGATACCATTGACCTGCTGATTGATGGGCGGCCTGTGCATGGGTATCGAAGTCCGGACAGCCCGGCCCTGTGGATTCGGGATCACTCGGACATGCTGCGGGGAGCACGGTACATCGACCCAGATGTCAAAAGTGCTGTCGATGGGTTTGCCCAGAGCCAACATGTTAGTGGCCGGATCTACGACTTTGTGACCACGAAACCGGTACCCGGCACCCGCGAAAATTGGGAATCCTGGGTTCGGGTGCCGGTCGAAGCCGATGTCGAGTTTAGGTGGATCAAAGGAGCTTTCCTGGCCTGGCAGGCCACCGGCGATACCGACTGGGTACAAAATCTGCTCCCGGCGCTGGACCGTGCCCTTACCTACACCTGTACGCACCCGCTACGGTGGGATGAGAAGCACGGGTTAGTCAAACGGCCCTATACCATCGACACCTGGGACTTTGACTACACGGCAGGCCGGTATCCCTGGCTGAACTTTCAGATCACCGACGAGACATTCTGGGGGCTGTTCCACGGCGACAACAGCGGCACCTATGAAGCCGCTCGTTGCCTCACCACGTTGTATCAGGCCGTAGGGCACGACGAGCGGGCTCAGCACTGGAAAGCCTTCGCCGACGGCCTCCGCCAACGGGCCAACACCTTGTTGTTTAATGGCCGGTTTTATACCCACTTTTACAAGCTCACACCGGTAACGGTGCCGGGGGTCAATGAAGCCGAGCAACTCAGTTTCAGCAATCCGATGGCCGTCAACCGCGGGTTGGCAACGCATAAAATTGCAGTAGAAGTGTTGAACGAATATCGCCGTCGGCGAAAGCCAGAGTCCTTTGCCGAATGGTACGGCATCGACCCACCGTTTCCGGATGGCATTTTCGGTGATGAAAAACTGGTGGCCGGGGCATACATCAACGGGGGCATATTTCCGCTTTGCGGGGGTGAGTTGGCCCGCGCAGCCTTGTTCAACGGATTTGAAACGTACGGGGTGAAAACACTACATCAATACCGCAAGATGATCGCCGAGACCGGGGCAACCTACCTGTGGTACTTCCCGGACGGTCAGCACAGCTCCGTCGAAAACAGCACCAGCCCCGAGGCCATGCCGACCGACGGTTGGGGCGCTTCTGCGATGTTGTATGGATGGGCCGAAGGCTTGTGTGGTATTGAAGACCTGGGGCATTCCTATCAAACGGTGCGATGCAGTCCCCGGTGGATCGCGGCAGGCGAGACCGAAGCCGACATCGAACTCGGGTATGCCGCTTCAGGGGCCTCCTTCGGGTATGCCTTCAGGCATGACACGGGCAAACAGCGCATACAGATTGAACTCAAGGGGCAAGCCGACGTCGATCTGAATCTGCTGTTGCCGCCGGGTTGCCGTGCGGAAAAGGTGTTGTGGGACGGACGATCCGTGGCTTATCACGATACCCATGTACAGCAGCGTACCTACGCCGTTGTACAGGGCGCGGTGCAGGGCAGAACGGGCATCGAGGTGCAGTACACTTCAGATGTGCAACCGGAACGGGCATGACGGGTGCTATCGGAAATCGCTACCGTTCGGAAGCGGGGACGGCCTATTTGCTCCTGCTTCCGGTGCTGTTGTTCTTTGTTATTGTGCAATATTATCCGATTCTGAAAAGCATCGGCATCAGTTTCTTCGACTATGGACTGCTGCTCCGGGAGCGACCCTTTGTAGGGCTGGAGAACTACATCCGGCAGTTTCAGGACCCGCTGTTTTTGTCGGCCCTGTGGAATACGCTGGTCTTTGTGGCCGTGGCTGTTGTGGTGGGGGTTACGCTGGCATTGTTGTGTGCCGTGCTGGTGGAACGCACGGGCCGATGGGCCACGATGTACCGCACCATGTATTTCATTCCTGTAGTGACCTCACTCATGGCAACGTCCATGATCTGGCGGTGGCTCTATGCCTCGAACGGGTTGATCAACTTTATGCTGGTCTATTTCGGATTTAATGCGCAGCCCTGGCTGTTAAGTGAATCCATGGCCTTACCCTCGCTGGTTGCCTTAACCATCTGGAAAAACCTGGGCTTCGACCTGATCCTGTTCGCCGCAGCCTTGCAGAGTATACCGGACAGTTTTTATGAGGCTTCAAGTCTGGACGGGGCCACCTCCTGGCAGAATTTCATCTTCATTACGTTGCCGCAGTTGCGACCCATCGTTTTGCTGGTTGTGATTACGGCGGTCATCCGTTCGTTTCAGGTGTTTACGATTGTGCTGGCCATGACGCAGGGCGGGCCGATTTACGCGACCCGGACCATCGTCTATCACATTTACGAACAGGGCATTCAGTATGATGAAATGGGCTATGCCTCGGCTGCGGCTGTCATCCTGCTGATCATTGTGGGCGCCTTGACCTTTTTACAACTTCGACTGGGGCGGGAATCATGAGTGGTGGATCTGACCGACGTACTTTCCTGAAACGCATGGGGGCCGGTGCCATGGTATGGGCCATCCCGTCCGGCCGTGCGCCCTGGCCGCCACAGGCTGTCGATGAGGCCGACTACTGGCAACAGGTGCGTGCCCAGTACCCCCTGACGACGCAGCGTACGTACCTGAATACCGGTGGCCTCGGTCCGGCACCCTATCCAGTACTGGATGCCGTACAGCGCACCACCATGCATCAGCAACTCCGCTCTGAAACCGGTCATAACCTGATCATGGAAGCGCGTACGCCCGTCGCCCGCTTTTTCGGGGCAGACCCCGCTGAGTTAGCCTTTACGCGCAACGCGACGGAGGGCAATGCCACCATCGCTTCAGGTCTGAATCTGAAACGGGGAGAGGAGGTGATTTTCGAAAGCCATGCCCATCCCGGTGGCAGCATCCCCTGGATGACCCGGCAGAAACGGGACGGCATTCTTGCGAAGATCTTTGATCCGGACCCCACTAGCACGGCGGGTAACCTGGAGCGCATCGCTGCGCGCATTACGCCACAAACCCGCGTCATTCAGGTCAGCCACGTGACGGCGCCCACAGGCATTCGGATGCCGGTAAAAGCCATTGCTGAATTGGCGCAGGAGCGGGGTCTCTGGTTTCATGTTGATGGGGCCCAATCCGCCGGAATGTTTCCGGTGGACCTGCATGCCATGGGGTGTGACTCGTTCGCGACCAGCGGCCACAAGTGGATGGGCGCACCACATGGCACAGGCATCCTGTACGTCCGAAAGGACCGGCTGGACGAAGTGTGGCCCACCGACGTGGGGGCCTATGCCGATGCCAACTTCACGTTGCCGACCCTGCTGGACTTTAACCCGTCCGCCCAACGCTTTGAGTGCGGCACCCGAGACGCCGCCCAGATCGTCGGGTTTGAAGCCGCGGTACACTTTTTGGAAACCATTGGCATGGAACGCGTTGCGGCGTATGGTCAGGGCCTGGCCCACAGCCTGCAAGATCAACTGCGCGCTATCCCCGGCGTCTCCGTTCTCACCCCGACGCTGCCTGAACTTTCCGGTTCCATCACCACCTTCAAAACCCGGAATGTCCCCTATGATGAACTGAACCTGAAGTTGGGCAAAGACTATCGTTTACGGACCCGTGTGGTTACTGAACAAGGCCTGAATGCGGTCCGGATTTCGACACACATATTTAATAACGAGGCCGAAGTCACGCGTGTGGCAGAAGCCGTAAAACAAATTGTCAATGGTCAATAGTCAATTGTCAATTGTCAACGGGCGCCAATCATTGACCATTGACAATCGACCATTGACAATCGACCATTAAACCACCTTGTCTTCTTCCCCGGCACATACCTCCAAATCCACTCTCATCCTCACCCATGCTTTCCTGATACTGGGTGCGTTTGTGATGGTGGGGCCGTTGGTCTGGATGGTGTTGACCTCGCTCAAGACCCCGGCCAATGCGGAGGCGTTTTTTAACACGCCGCACCGGATCGGGGCGGTGCTGACGAATTTATGGCCGGACCCGCTAACCTGGGACAACTACGAGGCCGTTTTTACCGAGCGCCCGATGGGATGGTACTATTTCAACAGTGCCCTCTACACGCTGCTCAAGATGATTCCGGCCCTGTTCTTTTGCTCGCTGGCCGGGTTTGTATTTGCCAAGATGAAATTTCCGGGGCGGGATGTGATCTTTGGGGCCATCATCATCACCATGATGATTCCGTTTCAGATCAAAATGCTCACGCTGTATGAGATGATGGTGCAGGTCGGCTGGGTGGATACGTATTGGGGGGTGGTGGTGGTCGGGTTGATGGAGCCGCTGGGTATCTTCTTGTTTCGGCAGACGATCATCGGGATACCGGACAGCCTCATGGAAGCCGCACGGGTAGACGGGGCCAATACGTTTCAGGTGTACCGCCGGGTCGTGATGCCACTCATCCGGCCCACGATGGCCGCGTACAGCATCTTTTTGTTCATGTGGTCGTGGAGCGATTTTCTGTGGCCGCTCATTGTACTCAACACCGAAACCTTGAAACCGATTGAGGTTGGCATTCTGAGCTTTTCGGACATTCACAACCCGGAATACGTCAAGATGATGGCGGCCTCCACGGTAGCGGTAGCCCCCATCATTCTGTTTTTCCTGTTGATGCAACGGCAGTTCATCAAAGGGGTGACCCTGACCGGTCTGAAAGGATAAGCATGAGGTCTCTACCACGTACATATCGAAGCTTGAACTGCGGCCTTCTGGTTGTGCTGATGTTGTTTGCGGGTTGCCGGGACAGTCAGCCAACTCTCACGGAAGATGGCCGCAAGATCGTTCGGTTTTTCATCCTGCTGATCAGCACCAAACAGGTCGAGTATTTCCAGTGGGCCGAGCAGGCTTTTGAGGCCGAATACCCGGATGTGGATTTGCGCATCGAACAGTTCCCCGGTTCCTCGCTCAAGGACTTTGAGGTCAAGTTGCGCCTGCGGTTTGCCAGCGGGACCCCGCCCGATGTGTTTGGTACCACCGAAAGCGTATTCGCCGAACTGGCCCGTTTGGGCCTCCTGGCTCCGGCACCGCAACACATTGTAGACCTCAACAACCAGTCGATTAATGAGATGGCCCGCCGTGCCCCATTCCTGGAGGGCACCAGCTACGGCCTGACCAGCGATGCCGTCTGGACCGCGCTCTACTACAACAAGCAGATGTTCCGCGAAGCCGGACTGGACCCGGAAAATCCCCCAAAGACCTGGGACGAGCTGATCGACTATGCCGAGAAACTGACCCTGTACAACCCGGATGGTACCCTGAAACGGGCCGGGATTTCGCTCCGCAAGACCGGCTTCAAACCGGGCACCGCCGAGAAATGGCTCACCTTCCTGTATTCTGCCGGGGGGCAACCGTTTAATGACGAAGGGACCCGTGCCACATTTAACACCGAAGCCGGGCGCACCGCCCTCCAGTTGTACAAAACGATTTTGTTTGACAAGCGGCTGGACTCGGTTGACCTCGAAGGGGATCAGCAGGGATTCGGACAGGGGCGGTCTGCCATGTTCATTCGGGAAGCCCATGTCATTCGGTGGCTGCAACGCAATTATCCCGATCTGGAATTTGGCGTGACGCCGATTCCGGCCCTGAAAGCATCGGTCAGCAACGGTGGGTCGTATTTGTATGTGGTGGGGGTGGATTCTCCCAACCAGGAAGCAGCCTGGCAGTGGGTCTCTTTTTTGCGCACCCCTGAAGTGTATCAGAAATACCTGGACATTGGCGGCGTGATGCCCTCCATCCAATGGGCTGCCGAAAACTACCGGGACGACCCCCATTTGAGTGTCTTCCTGGATCAGGCTGTGGCCCCCACGCCCAACATCCCAAAGGTTGCCCGTGCATTGGAAATACTGGGCACCTACATCGAACAATTTTGCTACGGAAAAATCAGCATGGACGATATGCTCACCCGTGCCGAACGCGATGTAACGGCGATAATCATGCGGAACAAATAACCCAAACCATGCACATCGGCATTGTGACAGATGAAGTGGCCCGGCACCTGGAAACGGCGCTGGAGATCTTGGCAGGCTGGGGCCTGACCCGGTTCGAGCTACGCGAAGGGGAAGATGCCCGGTTTCCGGCCTTTACCCCCGCAGAGGTTGAGGCCGTGGAAACCGCGCTGCGCGATGGGGCACAGGTTACTGCTGTTTCTCCGGGGTTGTTCAAGGGCCATGCCGCCGATACGCACAGACTGCGCGATGAACTTGAAAACCGGCTGCCTCGCGCCATTGAACTGGCCCTGCGTTTCGAGGCCCCCATGCTGATTTTGTTCGGCTTTGAACACGAAGGGTCACCTGATCTGGGAAACCGCGTTACCGTGTTGCGGGCATTTGAGCAGGCCGGAGAAGCTGCCGCCGCCGCAGGGCTTACCGTGGCGCTGGAGAACGAGCCCCGGTTCTGGATCGACCGACCCGCTGACATTGTCGATTTACTCGGCGAACTGGACCATCCGGCGGTGCGCATCAACTGGGACCCGGCCAACCAACATTGGGGGGGGCTGGAACCGACCCGCGCCCACGTCGAACAACTAGCGTCCTACATCGCCAACGTACACGTGAAAGATTTTACCCCGGACGACCTCAAGGTGCCCTGGCGGCCATTGGGCCGGGGCATTACACCCTGGGCCAATCTGCTTCAATGGCTGAAAGCAGAAATAGCCCTGGGGCATCTGACCATTGAAACCCACTGCGAACCCCTCATCGAAAACAGTCGGGAGAGCCTGGATCACTTGCAGGCTTTACTGGCCCAAACTGTATGAACAACCAACCCATACGTATCGCCCTGGTCGGCCTTGGCGGGCACGGGCAATTTATTCAGAACGCCCTCGCGCAGGTCGAGACCTTGCAGGTGGCTGCGGTGTACGATCCCAACGACACCGAAGCCCAGGCGGCAGCGGCCCGTTTCGACTGTCCGGCTGCCCCGTCCTATGAGGCTTTGTTGGCTGATGACACGCTGGATGCCGTTGCGTTGATCACACCCAACTTTACACACCGCACCATGGCCGAGGCGGCTTTTGCAGCAGGTTTGCACGTGTTTGTTGAAAAACCCATCGCCAATACCCTTGAAGATGGCCAAGCCATCCTGGAGGCCGCCGAGCGTGCCGGGAAATGGTTGATGGTGGGGCAAAACATGCGGTTTGGCAAGGGGCCACGGCTGGCCCGTCAGTTTATTGAGGCCGGCAAGATTGGGGAGGTGGTAAGCATTGAACTTCATTTCTCGGCGAACAATACGCCGCATCTCCCCAAAACATCCTGGCGGCTCAATCCCGATCTGTGCCCTTTGATGCCGGTAATGCAACTGGCCGTCCACGGGTTTGACCTGGTCCACTACATGGTCGAGCCCATACGCGCCGTACAGGCGATGGCCCGCGCGGTCACCACGCCCCCTGAAGTGGTCGATAGCGTCAATGCCATTTTCCAGACGGAGTCCGGCATCCTCGGCACCATGATCAGCAATTATTGTACGCAGGTGATCTTTGAGTTTCGTGTTGCCGGCACGAAAGGTAGCATCTGGGGGACCCCGCATCGCTTCTGGATGCGCGCCTCGGAGGATACCAATTCCCAGGGTGAAGGCCCCACTGAAGACTACGACTATCGAGATTACGACCCGGAAACCTTCGCGCTGGAATTTGTTGATTTCGCCCAGGCCATTCAAGAGGACCGCCCGCCCGAAATCGACGGGGCAGCCGGCATGCGTGCCCTGGCCGTGGTCGAGGCCATGCTGGAAAGCACCCGGACGGGGCAGCGTGTATCCATTCCTGCTTTTACTACACCCGTTAACCCTTCCGTAGCCTTATGAAAAGGAGCATTCCCTATGTTTTCCTGTTGCTGATGTTGTGCTGGGTTCTCCCTGTACAGGCACAGGCCCCCCTTCGTGCCGGGGATTATTACGGCAGGTTCGATGCCCGGTCTGACCGCCTCATCCAATACTTTGCCGACCGTATTCCCGCGGACGATACCGAACGGGGGGGGTACTGGGACATCTCGGCCAAACTGTTGATGGATCAGGACCTCGACTGGGTCGTGGCCCGGCTGGATACGCTCATGCAAAATCCGCGTGGGGACATGTTCTGGATGTACCCCTTCACGACGGTGTACTTTGCCGGACGGGATCGACTACCTGAGGATACGCGGGTGCGGATGCGTGACCTCTGGCGGACGTACATGCCCTATCGGGGCGATACGGAAAACCACTGGCTGATGTACTACGCCACGCTCTATCTGATGAGCCAGGAGTATCCGGAAGATGATGGCATGAAATGGTATACCGGCAAATCGTCCGCAGAAAACATGGCTGAGGCCGATGATTACATCCAACACTGGATGGACCTTACCACGACCATCGGCCAGGGGGAATATGACTCCCCAGGGTATTTCCGCGTCTACATCGCCCCGCTGGCCTTGCTCCACGGGTTTGCCAAGGATCCTGCCATGCGGCGGCGCGCCCAGATGATGCTCGATTACCTGATCGCCGACTTTGCCGTGGAATCGCTCAACGGCATGTACGGTGGGGCACACAGCCGGGTCTACGAGCGCGAAGTGGTGGAACCCTACCGTGTGGCAAGTACCCAACTCACCTGGTTGTTGTTTGGGAATGTGGACTTCAGACCCAGTGGAGACACCATCATTCTGGCCATCAGCGGGTACCGCCCCCCCGAGATTCTGAACTTCATCGCGACCGACCGGAGCACGCCGTACGTCCATACCGAATACAAACGGACCCGGCACCGCATCCGGAACAGCGAAGTCAAAAATGCGCCGGTATATAAGTACACGAAGATGCGGAAAGAGTATGTGCTGGGTTCGAGCCAGGGGGGGCTGTTGCAACCCATCCAGCAACAAACCTGGGACCTCACCTGGGCCGTACCGGGTACGCCGGAGGGTATGCACAATACCTTCTTTGCCCTGCATCCCTACTCATCGCCGTTTGAGGGCACCATGTATTTCTCTGAGCAGTGGGACCTCGTCACCGAACTCATCGTGCGGTCCAAAAAGGAATACGATTCTCCCGACAAATGGACGGGTGGCTCGCCCTACGAGCAGGTGGTCCAGCATGAAGATGCCCTGATTGCCCTCTATAACATTCCTGAAGGTACGCGCTTTGAACACATCACCGGCTTTTTCTCGAAAGATTTGTCGCTTCGGGAAGAGGATGAATCCGGCTGGATTTTTGCCCGAGGCGGTGATGCCCTCATCGCATTTTATCCCCTGGCGCCCTATCGGTGGCAGGAAGAGGAAACGGGTGATTGGCGCTTCCACAGCCAACGGTTGAAAAACGGCTATGTGGTACAGACGGCCCCCGCTTCTGCCTATAAAAGTGTAGACGCGTTCAAAGCCGCCGTGCGGGGCCTGCCCCTGACGGCTGAGCGCAGGCCGGTCCCGTCTGTGACCTTTACAAGCCTGGACGGCACCGAAATGGCAGCTACCTATGGGGAAATCCCTTCCCTCAATGGGGTACCCGTGGATTACGAAAACTGGAAACTCTATGGGGGGCCGTTTCTCAATGCCGACCGTGGCAGCCGAAAACTGGAACTCCGCTACGGAAATCGGGTGCGGGAACTGGATTTCAACACGCTTACCATCACTGACCGCATTTTAACCGAGGCCAATTAGTATGCGATATCTTGTCTTTTTCTTGTCGCTCTTGTTGATGCCGGTATGCGCAAATGGACAGACCGACCTGTTTGGCGGATTGATCCGCACCAAGGGATACGTCGTGGGCGCAAAGCTCTCGGCCAGTGGCCTGCATCAAATGATCGGGGATACCACCTGGAATCACATCGGGTTGAACCATCCCCAGTTGAAGGGCATCGCCGCCGATCCCATGCACCCGGACACCCTGTATCTGGCTTGCGGGAATGGCATACTACGCTCCTACGATGGGGGGACGCACTGGCGTATTACAACCGGCTGGGAAGTGACCGAGGTTCAGGACGTGGCTGTTGATCCTACCGATCCGGCCCAAATTTACGCGGCATCCTCCTACGGCGTGTGGCGCTCCGCTGATCGAGGGGAGACGTGGGTGGAAGCCACCGGTGGCCTACCGAAGAAATACACACAAGTCGTCAAGGTCGATGCCGAGGGCCATGTTTTAATTGGCACCGAAGGCGGGGTATACCGGTCGATAGACAAAGGCGTGACCTGGCAATCGGTGGGGCCGAAGGATGTGCATATCCTGGCCCTTGCCCAGAGCGCAGCCCAGCCGAACCGATGGATTGCGGGTACGCAAAAACAGGGCGTGTTGCTCTCGTACGATGGGGGGAACACCTGGAACCGCGTCGGTGGCAATATGGCTAACGCACACATCTACTCCGTCAGTTTCCATCCTACTACTCCGGATCGTATTGTTGCCGGTGGGTGGGACACCGGTTTGATGATGAGTACCAACGGGGGCAAAAAGTGGAAACGGTACACAAAAGGATTGCCGGTACCCCATCTGTACCAGGTCCTCTTCGATGCCTATACCCCGGATCGGCTCTGGGTAGCCACGGTGGAAGCCGGCCTGTTCCGGTCAGACGACTTCGGCGCCCATTGGGAATACGCCGGCCTGGATGGCACGCTGATTTTTGAATTAACGCATTTGAGACGGTAGTCTTGATCTGTTGCGTAATGCGTGTTGCGTGATCTTGCTCCGACATGTTTTGCCATAATTACTGTTAACCGAGTATTCGGCCAAGATGGTCATAGCCTGCTTCACGCAACACGCAACACGTTTTTGGCACTACGCAACACATATTACACAACATAAACCCAAACCTTATGCAAGTAATAGACCAGGCCCTGTTCCAGGGTACTTATGAAGTGACGAAGGCGCAGGTGGACTTTTACCGGGCCAACGGCTACGTGTATTGCCCCGGCGTGCTTTCGATGGAAGAAGTCGAGACGCTGCGGACGGCATTGGCCGAGGCTATGGAAAAGCGCGCCGGGCATGTACGCGACCTGGCCGCAGCCGGTGAAGACATCAGCAATAAGCAAGATAAAATCCTGCAAATGCTCAACCTGTGGGAGCACAGCGATGTGTTCAAGGCTTACGCAACAAGCCCACGGTTGGCTGCCATTGCGCAACGTCTGACGGGTAGTGATTCCATTCATCTGTTTCATGACCAGGCGCTGGTCAAGAAGCCGGGGCCAAGCGCGCCTTCGCCGTGGCACCAGGACCAACCATATTGGCCGTCGAAAGAGGGGGGGATGCTGAGTTGCTGGATGGCACTCGACGATGTGACCGTAGACCGAGGGGCCATGCACTTTATCCCGGAATCCCACACCTGGGGCGAGTTTGATCCGGTATCATTTACCGGGGATGGGGAGGCCCTGTTTAAGCAACTGCCCGAGGATCTGAAATCCAAATGGACCCCTGTGCCCGTAGAATACAAAGCCGGGGATTGTACCTGGCACCACGGGCAGACCTTCCATTTCACCCGCCCCAATACCACCCCGCAAACCCGGCGTGCTATTGCTACCATTTACATCCCCGACGGTGTCAACTACGCCGCCGATGAAAAAATGGAACACCCGTTTTCGCCAACCATCACCAGCCTAAAAGGAGAGCCGCTACGAGGCTCGAAATTCCTCCGCCTGATCTAACACCGCTAACACAGCCAGCATGATTGATCTGAGCGTTAATCGTACACCTGCTTCCTTGACCGGCAAAATCGAATGTCTCTGGGCGGCATCTGCCGATAAAATTCGGTCCATCGAACACACGTTCGATGCCAGCCGGGGGGCCCCCGTTTATACCGTGAATGGCCAATACACCACACGGGGATGGACGGAGTGGACGCAGGGGTTTCAGTACGGCTCGGCGCTGTTGCAATTCGATGCCACCGGCGATGAGGAATTTCTGACCCTGGGCCGCGCCGGCACCCGCGCCCACATGCCGGCCCATGTGACCCACTTTGGGGTCCATGACCACGGCTTCAATAACGTCAGTACCTTTGGGGCCTTGCTTCGCATGATGAACGAAGGGCAGATTCCGGAAAACGAATGGGAACGGGCCTATTATGAAATGGCCCTGAGGGCTTCTGGAGCCGTTCAGGCCCGTCGATGGACCCAGGTGCACGACGGCGGTGGGTTCATCTATTCCTTCAACGGACCACACTCCCTTTTCTCGGATACCATCCGGTCTTTGCGGGCCTTGGCCGTGGCCCATCAACTGGGGCACGTGATGATGGACGAGCATGACGAGAAAATCTCCATGCTCGGTCGGCTGGTGCAGCATGCCGAGGCTACGGTACGGTACAACGTTTATTACGGTGAAGGCCGGGACGGGTACGATGTGCCGGGGCGCGTGGTCCATGAGAGCATCTTCAACCTGAACGACGGTCGGTACCGTAATGCAAGCACGCAGCAGGGGTACAGTCCGTTCTCGACGTGGACGCGCGGATTGGCCTGGGTTCTGTGTGGCTGTGCCGAGCAACTGGAGTTTCTGGAAACCTGTGCGGATGACGCACTCGAACCCTGGGGCGGTAGCGCAGCCATCGAAACCGCCCTGCGCCGTGCGGCGGAGGCCACATCCACTTTTTACATTCAGGAAACTCCCACCTGTGGTGTGCCCTATTGGGATACCGGTGCGCCCAACCTCTATCGGCTTGGGGATGTGACCGGGCAACAAGCGGACCCCTTCAATCCCTGGGAGCCGGTGGACAGTTCGGCTGCCGCGATTGCAGCCCAGGGGTTGTTACGGCTTGGGAAGTATCTGCAAGATCGAGACCCGGAACCGGCGCAACGGTACACGCAGGCCGGGCTCAAGGTGCTCGATACCCTGCTTGATGAACCCTACCTCAGCACCGATGCCAACCACCAGGGCCTGTTGCTGCACGGGGTATACCACTGGCCCAATCGGTGGGATGCTGTGCCGTCCGGGGCACGTGTTGCACAGGGCGAGGCCGTGATGTGGGGGGATTATCATTTGCGCGAGCTTGCACGCTACGTGCAACGCCTCGCCGAGGGGAAACCCTATCTACGCTTCTTTCTATGAACCCTGTATGGGGAATCGACATGAAGATACTTGATCTCACCACCATTGCCGGTCGTGATTATCCGGCCCGGAGAAATACCAAAAATCTTGTTGGGGGCACTTCGGATGTGCATCTCGATGAGTTCAGTATGGGATACACGACGTTGGAACCCCGCGGAGGACAGGTACCCTGGCACAATCATATTCAAGCAGAGGTCTACTTTATTATTGACGGGGTCGGCGAAATGTGTGTTGGCGCCGAATGTCAGATCGTTCATGGGGGGCAGATGGTGTACATCCCATCCAACGTCTATCATCAACTGACCAATCTTGGTGAGACCCCCCTGAATATGGTCTATTGCTATGCCCCTGCCGGGGATGTAGCCCACTGGAAACAGGAATTGGCCGGCACCCTCCCTAAAGCGGGGGTCGATGTACCGTCCCTGCCTGAAGGGGCGCAGGCACAGATTGTTTAACGCACTGATATCTCCAATCCTATGACCCAACACACCCTCGGCATCATCATGAACGGCGTAACCGGCCGGATGGGCACCAACCAACACCTCATGCGGTCCATCGTTGCCATCATTGCGCAGGGTGGGGTACCCCTGGCCGATGGCGCTGTCATCATGCCGGACCCGGTTCTCGTCGGGCGCAACCCGGCCAAGCTGGAGGCCCTGTGCGAACGCTCAGGTATTGCCAAGTGGACCACCGATGTGGAAGAGGCCCTCGCCGATCCGCATAACGTGATCTATTTCGATGCCCAGACCACAGACCGCCGGGTACACTGGGTAAGCCGGGCCATTGAGGCCGGCAAACATGTGTATTGCGAAAAACCCACGGCCCTCAGCACGACGGCGGCCTATGCCCTCTACGAAAAGGCGGAAGCCGCTGGTGTTAAGCATGGGGTGGTGCAGGACAAACTCTGGCTCCCCGGCCTCCTGAAACTGAAAATGCTTCGGGAAACTGGATTCTTCGGGAAAATCCTGTCCGTACGTGGCGAGTTCGGCTACTGGGTATTCGAAGGGGATGTGGTACCGGCCCAGCGACCCTCCTGGAATTACCGGGCGGAAGACGGTGGTGGCATCATCTTCGATATGCTGTGTCACTGGCGGTACGTTCTGGACAACCTGTTTGGGGCCGTGCAAGCCGTCTCTTGCCTGGGAGCCATGCATATTCCCACGCGCTGGGACGAACAGGGTCAACCCTATGATGCCACCGCCGATGATGCGGCCTATGCCACCTTTGAACTCGAAGGGGGCATCATCGCCCATTTTAACTCTTCGTGGTGTGTGCGTGTCCGGCGGGACGATCTGCTTACGCTTCAGGTCGACGGCACCAAAGGCTCGGCCGTGGCCGGGCTACGGGATTGCTGGATTCAACCTTATGGGGGGACGCCCAAACCGGTCTGGAATCCAGACGTACCGAACCCCATCAACTTTTATGAGGGATGGACCAAAGTGCCCGAACAACAGCCGTTTGACAATGCTTTCAAAGCCCAGTGGGCGCACTTTCTCCGGCACGTAGTGGCCGATGTACCCTACGACAAGAACCTCCGCGAAGGAGCCAAAGGCGTTCAACTTGCAGAATTGGGTCTCCAGTCCTGGAAGGAACGCCGCTGGCTAAATGTACCCACGTTATCGACATAATAAAGAACCGTTCTACGTTCTACGTGCGACGTTCTACGTTATTCGTCCACACGTGGCTGGAATTTCCTAACGTAGAACGTAGAACGAAAAAAATGTCTCGCATTGCTTTAATCACCGGTGGTACCCGTGGTATCGGCTTCGGCATTGCCGACGCGCTGGCCCGCGAGGGATTCGACCTCGCGTTGTGTGGCCGCAGGCCGTTGGAAGCCGTGATGCAAACCCTGGCGGCGTTGCAGGCACACGGCGGGCACGTCGCCTATTGGCCCGCAGACATTGCCGATGCCGAGGCCCGGCAGGCCCTGGTGGATGCCGTCCGGGAACAGTATGGCGCGCTTCATGTGCTGGTCAACAATGCCGGGGTGGCCCCGCTGCAACGGCTCGACCTGCTGGAAGCCGATGAAGCCGACTACGACCGCGTCATGGCCATCAACCTGAAAGGTCCCTACTTCCTGACGCAGCGCGTGGCCCAATGGATGGTCGATCAGCAAAAGGCTGCATCCGATTGGGATGGCTGTATCGTCAACATTACCTCGATTTCCTCTACCGTAGCATCCCCAAGCCGGGGCTCGTATTGCCTGTCGAAGGCTGGCCTGAGCATGGTCTCGAAACTCTGGGCCGTTCGCCTGGCTGAATATGACATTCCCGTCTACGATGTACGCCCCGGCATCACCCGCACCGACATGACCGAGGCCGTGCAGGCGCATTATAATGCCCGCATCGCCGCCGGCCTCACCCTGCAACGCCGATGGGGCACCCCGGAAGACGTTGGAAAAGCCGTCGCCATGCTCACCCGTGGAGACCTTCCGTACGCCACCGGTCAGGTCCTGATGATTGACGGGGGCCTCACCATTGACCGTTTGTAATTAACGTGCGACGTGCCCAGATTGTCACAATAAACAACCCCGTAGGGACACGGCATGCCTTTGTTGGGACACGGCATGCCTTTGTTGGGACACGGCATGCCTTTGTTGGGACACGGCATGCCTTTGTTGGGACACGGCATGCCGTGTCCCTACGGGCGCATAAACAGAAACCGTTATGTTATCCCAAGAACAAATTAAACAATATCGGCGCGACGGCTTCCTCGTGGTGCCCGATTTGCTGACGGCTGATGAGGCCAATGCCTTTGCTGCCTATGAGGACGAACCCAAACCCGACGGGTGGCGGCAAAGCCTTCAAAATCACACACATGATGCCCATTGGGCCAGTCTCGCTAAACATCCACGTATCGCGGGCATCGTGCAACAACTCCTGGAAGCAAGGCCCATGATTGTGCAGACCATGTACCTCGAAAAGCAACCCATGGGCAATGCTGGCCGGGGTGGGACGGGCACGGCCATGCATCAGGACTTGCACTACCTCCCTTGTGAGCCGCTGGTATTAATGGCCTGCTGGGTTGCCATCAGTGACACCGACCCCGACAATGGAGGTCTCTGCGTGGTTCCCGGCAGCAACCACGACGAATTGCATAAAACACACAAGGCCCGCGATACCGCCGAACACGATTCCTGGGAGGTCGAATACCTGATGCGGGATCGCACAGGCCGGGAATGGACAGAGCACATGTACTCCTTTGAGATCGAAGGCCTGGACTACAACGCCATCCAGCACCTGACCGTCCCGAAAGGCGGCGGGGTCTTCTTCGATGGCCGGACGATCCACGGCTCCTTCGGCAACAAAACCCACGACCGCGCCCGCCGCGCCTTTGCCATCCACTACACCCCCGAAGGCACCTGGATGTTCAGAGACGATGTCCAACGCATGGTCCCCGCAGTATGAAACGTACTACGTGCGAAGTTCTACGTTCTACGTTTCTCAGGTTTAGATGTCATGCGTTAGTCCTCGCAGGAGTCTGGTCTCAGTCCAGCAACACCAAGGATCTACGCTAGACACCAGGTATTGAGAAACGTCGCACGTAGTACGTAGAACGTCTTAAATGCGCCAGAGAATCCCCCGGTCGATGTCCGGCTCGACGTGGCGGTATTGCTCCATGAGCTTGATTTTGCGTTCAATCAGGTCACCGAGGTTTTCGCCGTAGACGTAGCTCGTTTCACCGATGTCCGAAATCAGCATGAACTCCGTCTGGCTGGTGTTCCAGAGGTCCAGCAAGGCATGGGCGTTGTCCAGTTCCAGGTCCATCAGGTCGTCAATGACGGCGCGGTAATTCTTGCGTTCGGCATCCGTGTCAGCGGAGAGGTAGCCGTAGACACCGGCTACCCAGGCGCAGGTGTTGCGCTGCGTCATGGCCCAGCACCGAAGGGCACGAACCCGGTCGTAGAGGTCTGTAAAGACGGGATGTTCACCCACCAACTCCTGGAGGTCTTTGCGCACGGCATCAATGCGAGTAAGGACATTTTCATCCCACTGGACCGTCATTTGCCGCCCTGAATCCTGGGTGATGAGTTCAAACAGTACATCCTGGCCCAGGTCGTTGATCGACGGGTTGTTGGGGGTACTGACGAGGTAGCGCTCATAATAGAGCCGGTCTTCCTTCGGGATGGCCTCCAGGTTGGGTATAAACGGACGCACCCAGGTGCGCAGCCACACAAACCCGAAATGGCTGTACAACGGCACCAGTGGAAAATAGGAGACCGCTTCATCAATGGCCCGCCAGAAGCGTACGAGGGCCGAGGCATGTGATCCGGCCCATGAGACGGCCAGGTCATGCAGTACTTCAGCAATGGAACGCTCCGGTGTAAACTGCATGGCACGGATCACGCCGGGATGCGGCCAGTAGGGCGTCCGGGTGGTGTGCAGCAAGCCACCGAAGGCGTTGGCATGGCGAACCCCGCTATCGCGCAGGGCCTTGATTTTCTGGTGGAGCAGGTAGGGGAAGGGAATGCCCAACAACGGCTCCATGTTAAACGCAGAGCCGACGGAATAATGCACTTTCGGCTCGACCCCCCGCGCCCGGTACTCGGCCAGTTTTTCCTCTTCGCTGGCATCCATTTCCGTATGGTAGATGCTCCCTGCTACGCTTTCCTGTTCAGGATATCTGGGGTGCGAGTAGGGAAGATGATACCCCCGAACCAGCAATGACGGAGCCTCGAACGTTACACCGTCGCCCATACCGGCCAGGATGGCATCGTGTTCGACCTTGAACGGCTCCAGTCGCAAAATCACTTCGAAATCAGGATTGGTCTCGGATGCGGCGCGCTGCAACAGGCGCAGGTACCGGACCGCGCTCTCCCCGGCAGCCTGTGCGATCTTCTCATGGTTGCGCCACTCCCGGATCAGGTACGGCCCGCCATTACGGCCCACATACAGCGAGGCCGTGTGCTCGAAGCCCGCACCGCTGTCGTTGGTCCAGACCGACATATACGCCAGTTCCGGCACTTCTTGCATCAACGTTTGCATCATCGTGCGATAATGGGCTTGTGTAACGGGGTGGTCCTGGGCCAGGGTGTAACGCGGGACGTGCGACCGGAAAGGATGGTCTACGCGCGCACCTCGCAGCGTGGGGTACCGCTGAAAGAAATGCTCCGGCAAAGTACGTGGCTCAAAACACAAAATACCCGGCTTCAGGCCGTATTTCCGGCCCAATGCGGCCAGGTGTTTCAGCCGGTTCAGGTTGGCCGCCAGGTATTCATGCGGATAGATGCCACGGGTCAACGGACTGTCCACAAACTGATTCAGACCCGCACAATAGGAATAAAACTGGTTGTAATACTCATTCGGCATCCCCGGCTCGAAGGGGATGTGGAAGGCCAGCGCATTCACCTCCAGATGGGTAAATCCACTCCGGGCCAGGGTTTCAATGTGGGCCTCGTCATCAAACCCCCGCACCGTACGACCGGTTTGCGTAAGCGTCTGATCAAAAATGGGCCGGTGCCACGCGAAGGTCGGCGAGACCTGGAGACCCTCAGCCAGGGCCTCAGCCGTGATGCGATTTCCCTCATCCAGCAACCAGTGGGCGAAGGCATACAACAGGGCCGGTTCGTCAGCCGTGAGTCGCCCGTTCCCGTCGGCATCACACGCTATATGGCAGCCCTTGACAGCCGTATCCAACGTCACGTGCAGGCCGGGTGCTGAAGGGGTTGAGGTGTCGGTTGCAGGTATCTCAAGGCGCGCACTGAGGGCTGCCGCAGTGGTTTGGATGACAGGATGACGACGCGCCGGAAAAGTAATGTTCGAAACAGCAGAGAAAGCTCCTTGATTCGGCATGACAAGCACAAAAGATTAAGAGGTGCACAAGGCTTGTAAATTCAGTTCTAAATATATAGTTTTATTTATAAACCAACTGTTTTATATATGAAACAAAACCAATAAGTTGAAGGACTTATTTCAGCGAAGCGTGTGCGAGCGCGATGGTTCTGGATTCCTGTTCATTGACGGCGGTGTAAAAATGGTAGTGTCTGTTTGGCGTGCGGAAGATGAACGGCTTGCCTGCATGCAGGGCATCGAAGGTCCCCTTGGGGCCGATTTTCAGGATGGGATTGTCTGAATAAGGAACCCATCCTTTGGGAAAGGCCTGGGCGGTCGTCCAGGCGTAACCGTCCTGGGAATGCACCCCGTCCCAACTGTAGTAGGCCATGAACCACAGGTCGCCAACCCAGAACAGGCTCGGGTCTCCGGCCCGGCCTCTGGCGTCCCATCGCCCCGGCAATCGACTGCCGACCAATACGGGCTCGGGATCGACGTGCCAGTCGATCAGGTTGGAGGAGGTGGCGTAGCCGAGGTATTCTTCCTCAATGCCGTCTACCACGCCTGAAGCATTGAAGAACAGGTAGTACTGGTCGTTGACATGCTGTAGGTTGGGATGCCAGATGGCATCACGGTACCAGCCGGTGCCGCCCGGTTTCAGGATCGGATTCCGGGGGTGCCGGGTCCAGGTGTATCCGTCTGGCGATGTTGCCAGGTTCAGGGTTTTGAGACCACGCTCGTAGCCGACTTCCGTCAGACCGAAATAGAACAGATGATATTGCCCATCCTCTATCCACATGAACGGACCCGCAGTGCCGGTGGCATCGCTGCTACCGGGGATGTCGGACGGGCCGAAGATCGGGTTGCGGTGGTCTTGGGTCCAGTGTAGCAGGTCGCGGCTCCACGCCAGGCCGATGTGCGGACTGGACACAGCCGTGTATCCCATGCGGGGTGGGTCGATCCACGCATAGCCGGTATAGACCATGCCGTACTGGTTGCGCCCGGTATCAAACCAGACCATGGGCGATTCGACCATACCGGCATCCCAGGCCCCCAATGGGCCACGGGGTACAACGATGCCGACTTTTGAAAGTGGGGTTGAAAAAGGTAAACGCATGAAAAGGGTACGGTTATACATTATTGGAGCGGGCAATCGGGGTACCACCTTTGCCCACTATGCCCTGGAGCATCCAACCTTGGCCCGTATCACAGGCGTGGCTGAGCCGCGCACCCACTACCGCCAGCACCTTGCCCACCAGCACGCGATTCCTGAAACGCATGTGGCCTCTGCCTGGACGGACTTACTCCAGGTCCCACGCGAGGCTGATGCGGTCGTGATTGCGACACCAGATCGGTTTCATGCGGGCATTGCCGTGGCCTTCGCGGAAGCCGGGTATGCGATTCTGCTCGAAAAACCCATGGCCACAACCCTGGCCGACTGTGCCCGCATTGTAGCGAGCATCCAAAAACACAGGGTGATCTTCGGCGTGTGCCATGTCTATCGGTATGTGGCCTACACCCAACGGGTGAAGGCCATCATTAATGCGGGGACGTTGGGCCGCATCGTGAACATACAACATTATGAGCCGGTTGGCTACTGGCATCAGGCGCATAGTTTTGTGCGTGGAAATTGGCACAGTGAAAAGGAATCTGCTTTCATGTTGATGACCAAGTCGTGCCACGATATCGACTGGCTTCAGTACCTCATGGGCGTGCCCTGCGAAGCGGTGTCGTCCTTTGGATCACTTTTGCACTTCCGGCCCGAAGCCCGTCCTGAGGGGGCTACCGACCGATGTCTCGATTGCGCGGTGGAATCCAGGTGCCCCTATTCCGCCAAGAAGATTTATCTGGATGCCGTGGCACAGGGGGCTGATGGCTGGCCTTACGATGTGCTCACGCCGGACGTGACCGTATCCGGCATCACAAAAGCCCTCCGTGAGGGGCCCTATGGCCGCTGTGTGTACGTCTGTGACAACGACGTGGTAGACCATCAGGTGGTCAACCTGCGATATGCCGGTGGCGCCACAGCCTCGTTTACCATGACGGCCTTCAACCGGGCAGGGGGCCGCAAATCTCGCATTCATGGGACGCTGGGAGATTTGTATGTTGATGTGAAGCGAGATGACACCTTAATCCGACATTTCGATTTCCTGACGGATGAGACCCACATCGAACACGTCACAGATCATGTCGATACCGTCCTGGCCGGCCATCACTGCGGGGATTACCGAACCATGGAACGGTTTATTCAAGCCGTTGCCACCCAAAACCAGAACCTGTTGCTCACCGGCCCGGAAGAAACCCTGGCCTCACACCGTACCGTCTTCGCCGCCGAACAAGCCCGCGTCGAAGACCGGGTTGTTTTTTTAACCGATACGTAGAACATAAAAATGCAAATCAGGCGTTCAAAACCGAGTAGGTCCCCCTTTTAACTTCGGTCCTCTTTTGAAATGTATTCACCTGGATAAAGGGGGACGACCGATGACGCCCAAGGCGAAGCCGGGCGGCACCGGTCCGGGGGATTTGGTTGCCACGGTCAGACCGTCAACCCCTGATTCGCATTGCTAACTACCGATCACTACCATGTATCAAGACCACATCACCGCATTCCGGGAAACCGGCTACACCGTCGTCTCCGGCCTGTTCAGCCCGGAAGAGGTCGCAAACTATATCGCGCATTATATGGCCTTGCGGGCACAGGGCCGGCATCCGGGTGATTTTGCCGGGGTAGACTTGGGCAGCACCGATCCGTTGGTCCGATTTCCGCGCATGATCCATATGCACCGGTGGGATGCCTTGTCCAAAGACTGGTTGTTAGACCCTCGTTTGATCGGTCTGATGACGGCCTTGCTTGGCGATGCCCCGCTGGCGGTGCAAACGATGCTGTACTTTAAGCCGCCCGGTGCCCGAGGGCAAGCGCTACATCAGGACCAGTTTTATCTGCAAGCCAAACCCGGGGATTGTGTGGCCGCATGGATGGCCCTGGACGATACCGATGAGGAAAACGGCTGTATGCGCATCGTGCCCCGGAGTCAGGACTGGCCCCTGCTCTGTACCGAAAAGGCCGACACCACACGGAGTTTTACGGACGTTACTGTCCCGTTGCCTGAAGGCGTGATCGCCGACCCGGTACGGATGAAGGCCGGGGATGTGCTGTTCTTTACCGGGCACGTCATTCATGGCAGTTATCCCAACACCAGCACCACACGCTTTCGGCGTTCCCTGATCGGGCATTACCTGACTGCACAGGCCGAGGAGGTGGTAGATTTTTATCAGCCTGCGCTCCGTCCGGATGGTACAGAAGTGTGGCTGGCGCATAGCAAAAAAGGCGGTCCGTGCGGTGTATGGGTAGACCAGGATGGCACCCCCGTTATCGAATGGACCTCATGATGTACGCCGCGCTGCTTGAAACGGAAGGATACGTGGTCGGGGCTTCCAACGCGCCGAGTGGGTTGCACCGGTATGAAGGGGGAAGCGCGTGGCACCACCTGGGCTGGCGAAACGTACGGGCTTTTGGTCTGGCCTTTGATCCGACCGATCCGACCTTTGTTTATCTGGCTGCAGGCAACGGCGTGCTGCGTTCGATAGATACCGGGGCCACCTGGCGGATCACGACCGATTGGACCATCACGGAGGTCCTGGACCTCGTCCTTGATCCCTTTCAACCCGCCACCCTTTACATCGCAACGGCACATGGTGTATGGACCTCACCAGACCGGGGCGAAACCTGGCACCCACGCAACCAGGGGCTGACCGTACCCAACACCACCTTTACCCAGACTCTTGTTGCCGATGCCACACAGGTCGGTCGGTTGATTGTGGGCAGTGAAGCAGGGTTGTTTGAAACGACGGATCATGCGGTCCGCTGGCAGCCGCTGGGACAGCGAAACATCTCCATTCGCAAGCTCCAACAAAGTCCTGCCGATCCCCGGTTGTGGCTGGCCGGTACGGATGGTCACGGCGTACTCCGGTCTGAAGATCAGGGCCAAACCTGGCAGTTCGTGCCGGGGCCGTTGGCGTCGCTCACGCTATATGCCGTTGCCCTGCATCCCCATCACCCCGACCGCATGGCTGTGGCCGGGTATGAAACCGGCCTCTGGTTCACTGAAGACCGTGGCCAAACGTGGCAGCAGCGCATCGACGGCCTGACCGATACGACCGTCAAAGCTTTGCTGTGGGACCTGGAGGTGCAAGACCGACTGTGGGTCGGCACGGTCAAAGATGGAGTGTTTTGGACGGGCGATGCCGGTAGAACCTGGCACGATGCCGGGTTGCCGAACGCCTTTGTTTCAGCTTTTTTTATGATGGCCTGATCATGCCTGTAGATGCCACCCTGCAAAACCGGCGGGAACGATTAATCGACTTTTTCGCCGAGCGCGAAGCCGAGGGGTACCTGAACCGCATCGAATTCATTGAGGTGGCAGCCCGACTGTACCGAGGCCGGGTGGATCGGGAGACGCTGAAGGTACTGGATGATCTGCTGGCCGATCCGCATGGGGACATGTTCTGGATGTACCCGATGGTCCTGGTGTATTTCATTGGCCGGGACTGCTTGCCTCCTGAATACCGAGGCCGGATGCGCGACCTCTGGCGCACCTACACCCCTTACCGGGGCGACACCGAAAACCACTGGCTCATCTATTATGCCTCGCTCTATCTGATGGCCGAGGCCGATCCTGATGCATCGGGCACTTCCTGGTTCAACGGGCGCAGTTCGGCAGAAAACTGGGCCGAAGCCGAAGCCTACATCAATCATTGGATCGACTTGACCACGCGCCGGGGGCAAGGGGAGTTCGATTCCCCGCATTATCTCAGCTTTTTTCTGGCACCGCTGGCGTTGTTGTATGCCTTCGCCGAGGCGTCTGCCATGAAAGAGAAGGCCCGGATGATGCTCGATTACCTGATCGCTGATTTTGCAGCGACGCAACTTAACGGCCTCTATGCCGGAGCTTTTAGCCGCATCTACCCGGAGCCGACCCTTGAGCGGTGGCGCAACGGCAGCACCACGTTTGCCTGGTTGCTGTTTGGCAATACCCGGTTTGCGCCGGACGGAATCAATGTCATTTTGCCCCGTGCCGGGTATCGTCCGCATGGGGTGGCCGTCATTCTGGCGATGAGCGGGTATATCCTCCCCGATGTGATTCAGCGGATAGCCACGGACCGGCGTATGCCGTACGTCCAAAGGGCCTTGAAACGGACCCGGCACCGGATTCGGTATAGCGAGGTGCGTAATGCGCCTGTTTATAAAACGCTGTATATGTCGGCAGACTATGCGGTGGGTTCGATGCAGGGGGGGCTACTCCAACCCATTCAACAACACACCTGGGAAGTGCAATGGGCCACCGACGATCCATTGGAGGGGTTTAATGTGCTGTTTGGCATACAGCCCTACTCATCGGGGCATGAGTTGGGGATGTACTTCCCCGAAGAACCCAAACTGCTGACACGCTCCGTGGTGCAGGCCGAAAAAGGGACCTATGATTCGCCCGACAAATGGACCGGTGGCTCGCCCTTTGAGCAGGTCTTTCAGCATGAGGATGTACTGGTTGCGCTCTACGACATCCCTCCGGGTACGCGCTTTCCGCACATCGCTGCCTTTTTCTCCCGGACGCTGACAAGGTTGGTGGAATCGGCATCCGGATGGATCTTTGCACAGGGAGGGCAGGCGTACATCGGGTACTATCCGTTGGCCCCTTACGAATGGCAGGATGAACCGGGAGGGCACCGTCGGCTGCACAGTACGGCTTTGCAAAACGGTGCCGTCGTTCAGGTGGCCTCGGCCTCGACCTTTGAATCATTCAAAGCTTTTCAGGAAGCCGTTGAACGGTTGCCGCTGGAGACCGGCACCACGCCGCAACCGTGGGTAAAGTACACCACCTTGCGTGGAACAGCAGTCGCTTGTCGGTATGGCGGCGTACCACAGGTGGAGGGGGTACCCGTAGCATATGACGCATGGCCCTTGTTCGATGGGCCGTACCTGAAGGCTGAAAAAGACAGCCGGAGATTAACCATTCAGCACGGGAGAGAACAGCATGACCTGGATTTTAACGCCGTGCTGTCATAAACCCCATTGTAGTCCAGGTTCAGGTTGAGGAGGTGGGAGGGACCGCCCCTTGTACCGTCGCTGTTCTGAAAGAGCAATTCCGTCGGGTCACGGAATCGGTCTTCCCGAAAGTTGATGCCTTCCGAGGAACGTTGTTCATCCCGAAACCCATAGTTGGCAAACAGGTTGAGTTTGCCTTTCTGGTAGTTGATATTGCCGCCCACATTGTATTTGTCCCAGGTCCCCATTCCGGCACTGATCCCGCCATTGAGGCCGAGGTCCTGGTTTTGTTTCATCACGATGTTAATGATGCCAGACATCCCATCCGGATCATACCGGGCCGAAGGATTCGGGATAACCTCAATGCGCTCCACTACATCGGCGGGCCATTGTTGGAGCATCCCGGCCAGCATCTCGCCCCGCAAGGGGGTGGGCCGACCGTTGATCACAGCCGTGCAGATTCAAAAGAAATAACCTCGGAGGGTGGGGAATGCCTATCCAAACCTCCTAAAAGAAAAGATTTTTACAGGATTCGTCGATCAGACGAACCGCAATAGGTTTTGATTCCCTCCTCCATGAATCTTCTTGTTGCAGAGCTAAATCCATAACTTAAAATGGGGCGGCCACGTCGTTCGGGCCGATACGCGGCCCTTACTTCTCGCCGTGACACAGAAGTGATGAGTGCAGCAAGTCCTCAATGTTTATGCAAAGAGCTGATAAATCCAGATGTCGTAGTTTGTCTATGTCGTGACACAGAAGGGAAGGCTGCGGCATATCCTCTATGTCATTACGAGTTCCGGCACAGCCGGGGTGTGGTAGTCCCATTACGAGCACTGTATCATCAAAATAAATCACTATGCCTGCATTAACCGGCAAAACCGTACTTGTTACGGGGGTGAGCAATCCGCTTGGCATCGGCCTGGGCATTGCCCGGCACCTGGCTGCGCTGGGGGCCGATGTCTTCGCGCACGGCTATGCCGACGGCCTGGACGGTCTGGATCGGGCATATGCCAAACAGGAGGCTCTGGTCGCCGAATTGCGTACCCACGGCACCCGCATCGTCTACCGTCAAGCCGATTTTGAAGACCCGGAGGCCCCGGCCCAACTCATTCGGGAAGCTTGTGACACGTTCGGCCACCTCGACATACTGGTGATCAATCACACCTATGACACCCTCAAAAAACTGGACGACCTGACCGCAGCCGAAATCGACCGGCACCTGCACATCAACATCCGGGCGGCCCTGTTGCTGGTGCAGACCTTTGCCCGGTTGCACGATGGTCGGTCTGGAGGGCGCATCGTCATGCTCACATCCGGGCAACACCTGGGACCGATGCCGGATGTGGCCTATGTTGCCTCAAAAGGGGCCTTGCACCAACTCACCGCCAGCCTTTCGGATCAACTCATCGGCCAAAACATCACCGTCAACACCGTCAACCCCGGTCCCACCCGGACCTTTGTGCCGGATGATGGACTGGACGAGGCCGTCATCGCCAGGATGCCGCAGGGCCGGTGGGGCTTACCCGAGGATGCCGCAAAACTCATCGGGTGGCTGGTTTCGGATGAAGCCGTTTGGGTGACCGGCCAGGTCATTAACTCAGAAGGTGGGTTTCGGCGAGGGTAGCGGCGCAGTAAATACAGGCCATACTTTGTCTTCATGAGGTGGTGGCGTTAGATTGTAGGAGATACACCACTAACCACTAACCATTCCAATATGCGGTCAAGTATATTTAATGATGTATTGGGGCCGGTCATGCGTGGGCCGTCGAGTTCGCATACGGCTGCGTCCTGGCGGATCGGAAAAATCGCAATGGCCCTCCTGGATGATGAACTGGCCGAAGCCCTTGTGGAGTTTGATGCGGATGGGGCCTGGGCACCGAATTACGAAGAACAAGGCACCGTGATGGGGCTCAACGGCGGATTGCTGGGCATCGACATCACCGACGCTCGCATCATCGACACCGATGCCGTCGCCCGGCAACAGCAGGTTGACATTACCTACGCCATCAGCCGTTTCCCGACCGATCACGCCAACACGGTCCGGCTTCGTATCAAGGGCCGGTCCGGGAAAACGCTGGTGTTTGTGGCCGTCTCTCTGGGGGGCGGCATGTTTGAAATTCGCATGCTCAACGGCCATGCGCTCAGTATACAGGGAGGGTATTATGAGTTGATCGGATTCGCCAGGGGAAACCTGACCCCTGAGCACATGGATCAACTAAAAGCGGTATTGCCGAAAGGGTGTATCCTCTATGTGGACGAAGGGGCATTCCACAGTTTGATCCAGCTGAAATCGGCCACGCCGTTTGCTGAGGTGTTGCGCAGTCAGTTCCGGCAGTGGGAATGGCTTGAGCATGTGGCCATCGCCGCACCTATTCTGCCCATTCTGTCCGGCAACGAGCAGGCGTATGCCTTTACGTCCGTGCCAGGCCTGTTGGAATACAATGCCGGCAAGGATTTGTCTCTTGGGGCCCTCGGCCTGATGTACGAGCGGCAGCGTAGCGGATTACCAGAATCGGTGCTGCTGGACAAAATGCAAACGCTGATTGACATAATAGAAGGAAGCATTGTGAGGGGATTAGCGGGTACTCAATACGAAGACCGCATTTTACAGCAGCAATCCCATTTGATTCAGGACGCCGAATCGCGGGGTCGCATCCCGGCTGATACATGCACCAACCGGCTGATTGAAAATATCGCAGCGATCATGGAATCCAAAAGCGCGATGGAAGTGGTGGTTGCTGCGCCAACGGCCGGGGGATGCGGGGCCTTGGGCGGTACCCTCAAAGCCTTTGCCGATCAATACCAAATTGCTCAGCAACAGAAGGTCCGGGCCTATTTTGCTGCCGGTATGGTGGGGGTATTCTTCTCAGAGGGGCCGGGCTTTTCGGCGGAAGAAGGGGGGTGCCAGCTTGAAACCGGTGCGGCAGCGGCCATGACGGCAGCAGCCCTGGTCGAACTCTCTGGTGGATCGGCAACGCAGGCCATCAATGCGGCTTCGATGGCCCTCCAGAACACGATTGGTCTGGTGTGTGATCCCGTCGCGGACCGGGTTGAGGTGCCTTGCCTGGGCAAAAACATCTCTGCCGGGATGAATGCCACATCGGCGTCTGTAATGGCCCTGGCCGGATTTGACCCTGTAATTCCGTTGGATGAGGTCATTTTGACCGTAGAACGGGTGGCCGCTACTTTGCCGGCTTCGCTGTGTTGTACCGGAAAAGGAGGGCTGGCGATTACGCCCAAATCGGTCGAACTCAAAGCGATGTTGGCCGAAAACAAGGCCCGTCGCTGTGCCTGCTGACGATATGACTGTGCAAGGTTCAGCTTTCCCTATCCTGTCATGGCGAGGAGCCAACCGGCAGGGCGGCGAAGTGGCCATCCCATGCCGAAAAGGCATGGCGTTCCGTTTCATCCGGTTGGGCACACGCTGTAACGGTAAGGCCGAGGAAGAGGAAGAAAAAGACGATTCGCATGGGGTGGGGCATTGCATCAAAAAATGGTGGATGCCGCAAGATATGAAAAGAGGGGACCTCCTTCGAAATATCCCTTCCGTATAGAAGGAGGCCCCTCGGTGGGCCCAAGGCCCAGTACAGGTTGATGTTCTAATTTGGTACCTGAGAAGCCTGGCCGTTGGCCGGTAGCCAAACATTGAGGAAATCGAAGGCCGTGACCTCTCCCGAGAGATTAAAATCGCCGTAGGTGTAGCCGACCGGCCCTCCATTTTCGGGGAGCCAGACGTTGAGGAAGTCGAAGGCCGTGATGTCATTGTTGCGGTCGCCATCGCCACCCCAGAGACTGAACACACCACCGCCCAGGTCCATTTGTGGGTTGATCCCAAAGGCTTGTGCAGCACCGGTGGTAAAGTCGTAGGCCGGGCCGGTATCGTTGAAGGCAATCGCAGCGGCGCTCATGATGTTGAGGTGGTTGCGGTGGGCCACCACGACAAAATAATTCCCGGCTGCGGAATTGAAGAACCCAAGGGGGGTACCGTTGACATCGGTGATAGACCCATCGGCTTTGAGGAGGCCGGCGCGTTGGGCCACCTGGGTGGCTGCGCCCGTGCCGGTGCGGAGTTGCACCAGGACCCAGTCGACCATATCGGCGGGGATGGCATTCAGGGCCTCCAATCCGGCATAGTTGTACGGGGAGGTGTTGTAGGGTTGGGCGAGGGGGAGGACGCCGGCTGCGTTGAGGTCGGTGTCCATCGTTGCGCCGTTATAGGGGCCGGGGAAGAAGACCTTGAGGGCCGCCGAGGTCAGGGCCTGAACGGTGAGGACCACATCATTAGGATTGACCTGTACGTCAAAGGTCACACCCGCCGGACCGGTCACGGAGGCAAACGTACCCGCCACACCGGAACTGGCGGTGAGGATCGTGAAGCTGTCCCCGGCGGCCGGCAAATACGCAGGGGCAAAGCTGACATTCAGGGTGCCACCCAGGGTGGCGGCTCCGGTTACGCGGAGTGAGTCGTGGCCGCCATTGACAGCACCAGAGGTGTTTTCGATTTCAACATCAAACACCGCTGTCGCAAGGGGCGCATACGGGCCGATCCAGGTTAGCACCCCCGGAGAGGCACCGGGGGCCGTGTCCCCGCTGTGGGTGAGGGTAGCCGTGTTGACTTGTACTGTGGCTGTTCCTTTGATTGTTGCACCCGCCTGGTGGTCCAGGATCCTGGGAAACTGGAGCGTGCCGGTTTGAACATCTATCGTCCCGGCATTGGTCAGGTTGACATCAATGAAGGATGCACCGGAGCCGGTGGTTTTCTGGATGATGCCGGTGGCCTGGTTGGTGAAGGTGCCGGGCACAACTGTGCCTGAGTCGATGTCGTGGTCGGTCTGGAAGTCGTAGGTACCGGCGTTAATGAAGGCGGCGTTTTCGTTGATGTAGAAGTTGCCCAGAATATGGTTGAGGGTGCCGTTGTTCTGAATGGTGCCATTGAGCTGCTTGGTGGATGTACTGCCGTCGAGTACGATGGTCCCCTCGTTGGTCAGGGTGCCGGGACCGTTGATGAAGCCGGCTGGCCAGCGAAATCCGGCACCGCCGAAGTCGAGTGTGGCCCCGGCGGCATCAACGTTGAAGGTGCCGGTGAGTTGGATCGTGCCGGGTACGGTGCCGGAGAGGGTGCCGCTGATGGTGTGGATGTTACCACCGGAGGCGTCAAAGTCGAGCGTTGCGCCATTGGCCACATTGTAGGTGCCACCCTGGTAGATGCTGTTCCGAAACAATTGCAGCGTACCGGTATCGACATCGAGGGTGCCGCCCTGGTTGGTCAGGTTGACATCAATGAAGGATGTACCGGAGCCGGTGGTTTTCTGGATGATGCCGGTGGCCTGGTTGGTGAAGGTGCCGGGCACAACTGTGCCTGAGTCGATGTCGTGGTCGGTCTGGAAGTCGTAGGTATCGGCGTTAATGAAGGCGGCGTTTTCGTTGATGTAGAAGTTGCCCAGAATATGGTTGAGGGTGCCGTTGTTCTGAATGGTGCCATTGAGCTGCTTGGTGGATGTACTGCCGTCGAGTACGATGGTCCCCTCGTTGGTCAGGGTGCCGGGGCCGTTGATGAAGCCGGCTGGCCAGCGAAATCCGGCACCGCCGAAGTCGAGCGTGGCCCCGGCGGCATCAACGTTGAAGGTGCTAGTGAGTTGGATTATGCCGGGTACAGTGCCGGAGAGGGTGCCGCTGATGGTGTGGACGTTACCACCGGAGGCGTCAAAGTCGAGCGTTGCGCCATTGGCCACATTGTAGGTGCCACCCTGGTAGATGCTGTTCCGAAACAATTGCAGCGTACCGGTATCGACATCGAGGGTGCCGCCCTGGTTGGTCAGGTTGACATCAATGAAGGATGTACCGGAGCCGGTGGTTTTCTGGATGATGCCGGTGGCCTGGTTGGTGAAGGTGCCGGGCACAACTGTGCCTGAGTCGATGTCGTGGTCGGTCTGGAAGTCGTAGGTACCGGCGTTAATGAAGGCGGCGTTTTCGTTGATGTAGAAGTTGCCCAGAATATGGTTGAGGGTGCCGTTGTTCTGAATGGTGCCATTGAGCTGCTTGGTGGATGTACTGCCGTCGAGTACGATGGTCCCCTCGTTGGTCAGGGTGCCGGGGCCGTTGATGGTGCCGGATTGCCATTTAAAGGTGGCATCGGCCCCAATGGAACTGGCGGCCCCGAGGGTCAGGATGCTGGTCAAAATGAGGGTATTGGTGCCGCCCAGTGTCAGGCTTTGGATGTCAGCATTGATGTTAACCGTGATGGTGTTGGTGCCCGCGGGGTTGATGACCACATCATCGGTAGCGCCGGGCAGGCTGGGGTCTGAGTCCCAGTTGGCGGGGTCAGACCAGTTTACGCCGTCTCCGTTGCCGGTCCAGTTTACGGTAGCCATCGGATTGGGGGCTGCCATTAGGGCGGTTGAGAGCGACAGGAAAAGCAGGGAGCAGGTATAGATTTTCATGGCCGTATGGGTTTCTGAAAGGCATAAAGCGCAGATCATTGTCGGGTCGTCTATAGGTACATTTGCTTTTTCGTTGGATAACTGGTCATGGCTATGCTTTTTTGGAGAGGCCGGGCTCAGAAATCTGTGTGATGGGGTGTATTGCGATAATGCCGGGGGTTTAGTAGGTTAATCTTATTTCGACAGGTTTGGCGCACCATACCTTTTATGCAGCAGGAGATTACGGATATCTTGATCCGGCTTGACGGATCGAACCAGGAGGCGTTGGATGTACTGATGCCCGTCGTGTATGAGGAATTGCACCGCTTGGCCCAGGGGCAGCGGCGCAAGTTTGGCAAGAAGGACCCGCTGAACACGACTGCCCTGGTGCACGAGGCCTACCTAAACCTCATTGATCAGCGCCGGGTGACGTGGCAGAACCGGGCGCATTTTTTCGGGGTGGCGGCACGCGTGATGCGCAACGTACTGCTTGCCGAGTATCGCCGGAATCAGGCCCAGAAGCGTGGGGGTGGGGAACAACATATCCCGCTGGAAGAAGTCACCCTCGCCGCACCCCTGCCTTCGATGGACATGGTGGCGCTGGACGATGCCCTGGTCGAACTCGAAGGTCTGGATGAACGGCTGGTACGCATCGTGGAGTACCGCTACTTTGTGGGCTTAAAGCTGGAAGAAATCAGCGAAGTCCTCGGCATTTCTGTCTCTACCATCAGCCGGGAATGGCGCACCGCCCGTGCCTGGCTCCACCAGGCCCTCGCCGACCTGAATTAACCTCCCCCTTTTGCACATAGTTGCGTTAAAGCAGGCCGTTTAGTAGGTTGCCGTTGTCTCACGATGATCCATCCAATGCTCAACCTTCGTGGGGCATTATCTTAACCGTCAGATCCCAACTCGGATACCGTGGACCCGAACCGATGGCAACAGGTCAAAGCGCTCTTTCAGGAGGTACTGGAGCAGCCCGAAGCCGAACGCGATGCTTATCTGAAATCGGCCTGTGCCGGAGATGACGCACTCTACCAGGCGGTACTGGCCATGCTCTCCTCGGATGAGGCGGTAGATTCCTTCATGGCGACCCGCGCCACTCCGGCACCCGCCTGGTCCAAACCAAAGGATCTGCCTGCGGGTTTGCAGATCGGCCGGTACCGGCTGGTGCGGGAAATCGGGCACGGGGGCATGGGGGTAGTCTATCTCGCCGAACGGGCCGACGGGGCTTTCGACCGGCAGGTGGCCCTGAAAATCATGCGGCAAGGGTGGGGGAGCCCCGTGTTGCAACAACGGTTCCGGGCGGAACGGCAAATCCTGGCCCGGCTCAAACATCCCCACATTGCGGGGCTGCTGGATGGCGGCATGACCGAGGGGGATGGTACATCACCCGGACGGCCCTACATCGCGATGGATTACGTCGACGGGGTGCCGCTGCCCGAATATTGTGATGCCAATCGCCTTGGTACAAAGGAGCGAATAGCGCTGTTTCAGGATGTGTGCAGCGCGGTGCAGTATGCCCACCAGAACCTCGTCATCCATCGCGACCTCAAACCCGGCAACATTCTCGTCGATACCGAAGGAAACGTGCAGTTGCTCGATTTTGGCATTGCCAAGCTGATGGAGGCAGAAGAAGCATCGGACGTACTGCCCCTTACCCAGACCGGTCAACGGTTGCTCACGCCTGCCTATGCGAGCCCGGAGCAGATCCGGGCCGAGCCGGTCAGTACGGCCAGCGATGTGTACGCGCTGGGCATCATCCTCTATGAATTGCTCACCGGTCACCGGCCCTACGAATTTACCAGCGCCAGCCCGGTTGAGATTGAACAGGTCATCTGCGAGCACATTCCGGATAAACCGAGCACGGCGGTCCGCCGGACGCGCTCATGGACGCAGGCCGGGGAGACCCGGCAGTCCACACCGGAAGAACTCAGCGAAATGCGGGGCACTGACCCGGCCCTGCTCCGCCGTCAACTGGCCGGGGACCTGGACCAGATCGTGCTGATGGCTCTCCGCAAGGAGCCGGAACGCCGCTATGCGTCCGTCGCCCAGTTTTCCGAAGACCTGCAGCGGTACCTGAACGGTGAACCCGTCACGGCCCGCACCGATACTCTGGGGTACCGCGTTTCCCGTTTCGTGGGGCGGCACAAGGTGGGGGTGGCTGTAACCCTGGGTACACTGGCCGTTATCCTCGGGCTGGTCGGGTTTTACACGGTGCAACTCACACAGGAACGCGACCGCGCCCAGGCCGAGGCCGAAAAATCGGCGCAGATCAATGCCTTTTTGCAGCAGATCATCGGGTCGGCAGATCCATACATTGAAGGCGATGGGCGGGAAGCTAAGGTGGTGGATGTGCTGGACCGGGCCGTGCAGCAGATGGACACAGCGTTGGTCGATCAGCCGGAGGTGGCCGCCGAGGTGTTGCATACCATTGGGCGGACCTACCAATCGCTGGGTCTCAATGCCGAGGCGCTGCCGCTGCTGGAGCGTGCGTTGGCCCTGCTGCGCGAGGCGTATGGCAACGAACACGAACTGGTCTCCAATACCCTGCAAGACCTAGGTCTGGTGCATCGGATGCAGGGGGACCTGGACGCGGCTCAGCCTTTATTTGAAGAAGCCGTCGAAATCAACCGGGCTTTGCATGGAGATGTGCATAAAAACGTGGGCACCAGCCTGACGAACCTCGGCATCCTCTACTGGGAGCAGGGCAGCCTCGAAAAATCGGAGCCGCTGATGTGGGAGGCACTGGACATCGACCGAAAAATCCTGCCCGCCGGTCATGAAAACATTGCCATTGACCTGGGCAACATTGCCACCATTCTCGCCGATCAGGGCAAGGCTGATGAGGCCATTCCGGTCTACGAGGAAAGCCGGGACCTCCTGGTAGACATCTACGGGGAAGACCATCCGCGCCTGGCCTACAGCACGCACAACCTGGCTACGGTCTATCACGAAGCAGCCGATTTTGAAACGGCTAAAACCCTGTACGAAAAATCCATCGCCATCCGTGAGGCCCATATGGACTCGCTGCATCCTGGCTTGCTCGGTACGCGTAATGGCCTGGCCTCCTGCCTGGCCGATATGGGAGACCTGGAGGCTGCCGGTGTGCTACAACCTCGGGTGTTGGAGCAGATGAACCGGGTCCTGGGACGGGACCACTACCTTACAGTGCGCGCCCTCGCTAATCTGGGCAAACTCCAGTACCTGCAAGGCACTTATGCCGAGGCCGAAGCCACGTTGCAAGAGGCCCATACCACCTGGCAGAACGTTGTACCGGGGCACCCGCACCATGCCCGAACGCTGCTGTGGTTGGGCCGTACCCAATTGGCCTGGGATGAACCTGCCGAGGCCGAAGCTACCCTCGCCGAAGCCCTGAAGATGGCCCAGTCTGGTCTGCCTGAAGCCCATTGGACCATCGCTGTGATCGAAGCCGAACGCGGGGAAGCTGCCCGTCAACTGGGCCGCCCTGAAGAAGCACGCGATCTGCTGACGGCCGCCCACGCCACTCTCGTCAACCGCTTCGGGGAAATCCATCCGGAATCCAGGCGCGTTGCCGGATATCTGGCACGGTTATGAGTGCGGGGTGCGAAGTGCGGAGTGCGACTCAGGTTCGAGGGTGGAGTCGCACTCAGTACTCCGCACTCCGCACTTAACAAAAGCGTTTTCCCCCTTCAGGTATTCAATCTCTGTTTCAAACAAGGTGCTGAAATGCCCGGCCCAGATACGGCGTACGTCGTCTTCTTCAACCGGGTGGCCCAATTCTTTGGCGAGGGAAGTGACCCCACGGTCGGTGATGCCGCAGGGGATGATGTGGTTGAAATAGGTCAAGTCCGTGTTGATGTTCAGTGCGAAGCCGTGCATCGTGACCCACCGGCTGCACCGAATGCCCATCGCACAAATTTTGCGTTCCGGGCCGTTTTCGTCGGGGCCGACCCATACGCCCGTTCGGCCCGGTACGCGTCCGGTTGTAATGCCGTAGTCGGCACAGGTGCGGATGATGGTTTCTTCGAGGAGGCGCAGGTATTTGCCGAGGTCGGTAAAGAAGCGGTCCAGGTCCAGAATTGGATAGCCGACGAGTTGCCCCGGCCCGTGGTAGGTAATGTCCCCCCCCCGCCCGATGTGGTGAAACGTGGCCCCCCGTGCCGTCAGCGCTGCTTCCGAAAGGAGCAGGTTTTCGGCCTTGCCGCTTTTGCCAAGCGTGTACACATGGGGATGTTCAACCAACAGCACCACATGCGGCAAATGCTCGGGGTCCGCCGAACGTTTGTCCGCAATCAACCGGGCCTGGATCTGCTTCTGCAGGTTCCACGCCGGAAGGTAGGGCATGGGGCCGAGGTCGAGGATATGTGATTGGTTATTGGGCATTGGTGATTGGGAGGAATAAATCACAAACGAGCCGCAGGCGACTAACGAAGTAAATCACAGATCACCAATCACCAATAAAAAGGTTTCATGTGGCCGTTTACCATAAGTTCATGGCGGTAGGCAACATCCAATCGAAAATCAGTTTTGGAAGTGCTATTTTATACAGGCCTACCAAAGCGAACACACCCTGATGATGAAACCTATGCGTCTTATGTTATTGTTGGTTGTACTGTTTCTAGCCGCTTGCCAGGCCGAGCCGGCCCTGCAGGAGACCGTCTATCCGGTGCGCGGCGAACTGGTCGGAGTGTTGTACGATGGGCAGGCCCTTCGTATTCGGCATGAGGAAATTCCAGGATACATGGCGGCCATGCGGATGGACTTTCGGCTTGCCGAAGGAACCACCGCAGAAGGGCTTCAGCCTGGAGACAAGCTGGCCTTTGAGTTCATCGTGACCGAAACCGCCTACACGATTCGCAACCTCGAAAAACTTCCCCCCGATACGCCCCTGGAGTTGAACGGCATGAGGCAGAAGAACGAGGGCACCATGCAGCATTGAGGCCACCCATGAAGCCGTTAACCGCACGCGACCTCGTATGGGCCTTTGCCCGCATCGCCACTGGATTGATGATGGCGCTGATGCACGGCTGGCCGGGTATTCCTTCGGCCTGGCAGTACTGGATTGATGGCAAAGCCTGGACCTTCATCGACACGGTGGCCGGTTTGGGGTTTCCCTTTCCCGCTTACTTTGCCACAGGCGCAGCCCTCATCGAGTTTGTAGGCGGTCTCATGTTGGCCGTTGGCCTCTTTACCCGGACCATCGCCGGCGGTCTGGCGGTCACGATGGCCGTGGCCGTTTTCCATCACCTTACCGGCGACATGGACTTTGAACGGGCCGTGCTCTTTCTGGCCTTGAGTCTTCTGTTCCTTGCAAATGGTGGGGGAAGGCTTTCTGTTGATAATCGGTGATATATACTTGGTCGCCTTCCCAATCACCAATCATAAATGCCCTGTTCCTTGCGTCCTACGCTGGCATTAGCTATTTTTCCAACGATGAAATAAGCGCACTCCTTACGGGAACAGGTAAGCAACTCTACTAAAAAAGCACCCGGCCTTACATAATGGCCACCACCTCTTGTCCTATCGTTTCTGCATAGACGACAGTGCAATCTAGGCTATGACTGGTGGAATGCCTGCCACGTCATAATGCCTTTACGTTCCTTCTCAATTCTACGTTTTGCCCCGAACTGTCGAAAGCCGCGACTCTGCAAATCGTACAACCTCTTTGCTATGAAAAAGCAATTACAGTATGTACTCATCCTACTTCTGTGTGTATGGTGTACCCCGGCCCTGGCTCAGATTGATTGCAACAATCTGGAGCAGTCTGCCCTGGCCGAACCGGCTGAGGTCTTTCAGGCCTGCCACGGCGTCATACAAGGCAGTGGTGAAACGCCGCAACGGCGTGACCCGACCGATAGCTGGTTTGGCATGGACTATGGGTTCGTAAGCCCGGATGGTCTGTATACCGATATGATTAATTCAGCTCCTCCTCACACCCTCATTGGGGCAGGGTTTGACAATGCCATGTTTGCCTGTGAGTTTACCCAGCCGTCAACGTTTACTGAATTGTTCTGCATTGAAAACAATACGCAACAACTTTTTTCCGTCAGCACGGCCACGGGTGTGGCTACGCTCATCGGGCCTTCCGTTCCCTTGACGAACCATACCTGGACGGGTATGGCCGTCGATCCAAGTGCCCCGGCCAACGTATATGTCTCCTCGACGGACGGGGTCACTTCGCAGTTGTACACCATTGACCTGGGAACGGGTGTGGCTACTCCGATAGGTCCCATGACGGGTTTTGGGCTTGTCATTGACATCGCGTTCGACCTGACGGGGCAGCTCTATGGGCATGATATCGGCACCGATGAAATCATAAGCATCAATAAAGCCACAGGTGCAGCCGCGGCGATTGGGCTAACGGGCGTCGATTCTAACTTCGCCCAGGGCATGGACCTTGATGCGAGTGACGGTACCATTTACCTGTTCGCCTATTTTGGTGGGGGCGCTGCCGAAGTGCGGAGCGTAAATACTACTACCGGTGCGACCACCCTCGTGGTGGACAACTTTGGTTTCGAAATGGATGGGGCCATTGCCACCAACCCGCTGCCGGTTGAACTTTCTTCATTTGATGCACGGGTGGACGGACAAGATGTGGTGCTGGACTGGGCAACGGCCTCCGAAACCAACAACGCCGGTTTCGAAGTGCAACATAAAATCGGCGAGGTTTTCCTGGCGCTGGACTTTGTTGAGGGCTATGGATCAACGCTGGAAGCACAGACTTACAGCTATCGAGTTGATGACCTGGAGCCGGGACGGCACACCTTCCGCCTGAAGCAAATTGATTTTGACGGGGCCTTTGAATTCCATCCCGAAGTCGAAGTCCTCATCGGCGTGCCGGATGCCTATGTGATGGACCCGGTATACCCCAACCCGTTTAATCCCCAGACCAGTCTCCGGTTTGCGGTGGGCGCGGAGCAGCCGGTAACGGTGACGCTGTACAATACCCTGGGCCGTGCGGTTCAGACGGTATTTGCCGGTCAGGTGGAAGCCAACACCATGCAAACCGTCCGCATCGACGGCAGCGGCCTGCCGAGTGGGGCCTACGTCCTTCAACTCAAGGGCCAATCCTTCCAGGCGGCGCAGCAAGTGATCTTGCTCAAGTAATGCAATACGCACGGGTGCAGGGTGTCGATGGATGTCCTGCACCCATTTATTTGTATTTTAAGACCCCCTTTGCAAACACAAAAAGCCGACGATTCCCGAAAGAATCGCCGGCTTTTGCGTGACATGGCAACGCAACGTCTGCATACGCGGTTGCCCGTCTTCATACCAAACATCCTCCGTTCGTTTCAAGTTGTGAGGTGTGCGGAAGAACCATGATTGCTGAAGCGATCACTACAAACATGAGGATCGCAGTTGGGTGCTACCGCCGCCAGCGCATGTCCGGCTTGGGTTTGTTGTTCAATACCTCTTCAATGTGGTCCATCACGTCGTCCGTCAGTTTGTCCGCCACGTCCAGGGCTTTCATGTTTTGCTCGACCTGTGAGGCGCGGGACGCACCGGTGATGACGGTACTCACGTTCGGGTTTTTGAGGCACCAGGCCAGGGCCAATTGTGCCATGCTGCACCCAAGGTCTTCGGCAATGGGGGCCAGTTGCCGGACTTTTTCGATGCGCTCCTGGCCGGTTTTGCTTTCGAGTTGCTTACGGAGCCAGCCATAGCCCTCGGTGTCCATGCGGCTGCCCTCGGGGATGCCGTTGTTGTACTTGCCGGTCAGGATGCCGCTGGCCAGTGGGCTCCAAATGGTGGTGCCCAGGCCGATATCGGCATACAGCCGGGCATACTCTTTCTCGACGCGGTCCCGGTGGAACATGTTGTACTGCGGTTGCTCCATCGACGGCGGGATGAGGTGCTCGCGTCGGGCAAATTCGTAGGCGTGACGGATTTGATCGGCACGCCATTCGCTGGTGCCCCAGTACAGCGCTTTGCCCTGGGTGACCACATGGTGCATGGCGCGGACGGTTTCTTCGATGGGGGTTTCGGGATCGGGACGGTGGCAGAAGATAAGGTCTACATACTCTGTTTGGAGCCGTTTCAGGGCTGCATCGGTGCCTTCCAGGATGTGTTTGCGGGAGAGGCCCTGGTCGTTCGGGCCGGGGCCGCCCCAGAAGATTTTGGTGGAGACCACCAGGTCCGAGCGTTTCCAGCTGGTTTTTTGGAAGACCTTGCCCATCATGGTTTCGGCCTGGCCGTTGGCATAGGCTTCGGCATTATCGAAGAAGTTGACCCCGGCATCATAGGCCGTCGTCATGCAGTTGTAAGCCACCTCATCGCCGATCTGATCACCAAAGGTGACCCATGCGCCGAAGGAAAGGGCAGAGACTTTAAGGCCCGAGGAGCCGAGGTTGCGGTATTGCATCCAGGGATTGAGGTTTGGGTTATTTGGAAGCGTATTAATTTTGCGAGTCGGTGTGCTTGTTTTGTGTTACATATTGCGTATTGCGTAATTCGTAGTGCGTATGGAAAGTCGCCCATACCAGAGCGGGCCTTACGCAATACAAATTACTTCACCCGCATCAATTTCTGCGTTTGGGTATAATTACCAAGGCTAAGCCGTGCCAAATACACGCCTGCTGCCACCGGTGACCCGTTTTCATCCCGGCCGTTCCAGGTTGCCGTATGCAGGCCACTGGTCTGGGCGCTGTTGGTAAGGGTACGGACGAGGCGGCCCTGTAGGTCATGGATGGTCAGGTGGGCTGTACCGGGCGCGTCCAATCGATAGCGGAGGCGGGTGAATGTGGAAAAGGGGTTTGGGGCGGAAGGGAAAAAGGTAAAGGCTGCTGGTCTTGAGTCCGTTATTGCAACGGCCCGTTTGGCGTCCAGTACCAGCGTATACATGGACCGTCCGTGGGTGCCTGCAATGAGGGTCTGGGTATTCGGGTTGATTTTGAGATCATTGATGGGCACCGCCGGGAGCCCGGTGCCGAGGCTTTCCCAAGTGCCGCCCACGTCCAGGGAAACAAAGGCTCCCACATCTGTACCGACGTACAATATATCGGGGAAAGAAGGGTCGATGGCGAGGGCGTTGATAGGGGCATCCGGTAGGTTGCTGCTGATGTTGGTCCAGGTGGTGCCCCGGTCCCTGGTGCGGAAGATGTGGGGTTGGGCATCACGCCATTTCAGGCCGGAGAAGGTAAGGTAGGCGATGTCTGGGTCCGTGGGGTCCACGGCTACGCGGGTAGCCCAGCGCTTGGGCAATCCCGAAGTGACATCGTGCCAATTTTTTATATGGCCGTCGGTGACCCAGACCCGTCCATCATCGGTAGCGGCGTAGACCGTATTGGTGTCTGTGGGAGCCACGGCGATGGTCGTTACGGTACCCAGGATCGAACTGGTCTCCTGCGGCATGGGTGGACTTACCGCCGTCCATTGTTCGGCCCCGTTGGTGGTTTGGTAGACCCGGTCGGTACCGTAGTACAGCACGTTGGGCCGTTGCGGGTCCATCACCACCGGGGTCGACCAGTTCTTTGGCTCGCGCCCATTGATGCCGGCAAGCGCCCCGCGCCCGATACCATCGACGAGTTTTACCAGTCCGCCGTTTTGGGATTCGGCATAGACGATATTGGGGTTGGTGGGGTCGACGATGACGTAGAAGCCGTCGCCGCCGTTGATCTGGGACCAATCGTCCAGTGCTCCGGTCAGGGTGCGGAGGGTCCCATTGTCCTGGGTACCCCCATAGAGCCGTTCGGGGTTGGTGGGATCGTAGGTGATTTCGTAGAACTGCGTGATCGGCAGGATGGGCACACGAGACCAGCTTTCTCCGCCGTTCTCACTTCGGCTGATGCCGCCGTCATGGCCGATGATGAGGACATCAGGGTTGGTCGGGTGGAAGGCAAGGGCGTGATAATCCAGATGCAGGTTGGCATCCCCGAAGGTGCGGGTCCAGGACTGCCCGGCATTGCGGGTGCGGTTGTAGGCCACATCCAGTGCCCACACATCCGTGGTATCCTTAGGGTTGACGCGCACTTGCCCAAAGTACCAACTGAACCCGCCGGTGCCGGCTGCGATCTGGTTTTCAGGATCGGCGTTGGTCCAGGTGTCTCCGCCGTCGCGGGATTTGAACAAGCCGAAGTGTTGGGTACCGGTCGAATAGAGGGCATACACCACCTCCGGATGGGCCGTACTCTGCGCCAGGCCAATACGCCCCAGCGAAAGGGATTCGGCGGGTAGGCCGTGGGCCTCTCCGAGGCGCTCCCAGGTGTCGCCGCCGTCCTGGGTTCGGTAGAGGCCGCTGCCGGTGCCGCTGAGCCGGGGGTTGAGGTAGGTGCGCTCCCGGTCCCACATGGCCGCCAGCAGTACATCCGGGTTCTCGGGGTTTTGTACCAGGTCGATGGCTCCAGCCGTCTCGGTGGTAAACAGGACCTGTTCCCAGGAGGCTCCGGCGTCTAGGCTGCGGTAGACCCCGCGCTCCGGATTGGCCTTGAAGTATGAGCCGACGGCTGCCAGGTACACCCGTTGCGGATTTTGGGGATCAATGCGGATGCGCCCGATGGAGGTGGTTTCCGGCAGGCCGAGGAAGGTCCATCGCAGTCCACCATCGATAGATTTGTACACGCCGCCCCCGGCAAAATTGTTGTGCCCCCCGTTGGCTTCCCCGGTACCGACGTAGAGGATGCCCGGATGAACAGGGTCAATGGCAAGGTCCCCTATACTCAGCACAGCCTGGTCATCGAAAATGGGAAACCAGGATTTGCCTGTGTCTGTCGATTTGAAGACTCCGCCCGTGGCCGCAGCAGCATATACGATGTTGGGCTCCAGGGGGTTAAATTCGAGGTCCACCACACGCCCGCCAATATTGGTCGGGCCGGCAAAGGCCCAGGCCCCGAAGGTTTGGCTTTTAGCAGCATTCCGCAGGGTGCGGGCTTGTTCAATGGCATCTGGATAGGCCCTCGGATCAGCCTCGCCGTGGGGGTAGAGCCGTTGTTGCATCATCCACTCGGAGGGCCGCTGGTCCGGGCCAGGGATGGGAGCCACAGGCCGTTCATGCGTTGCCCACCCCAAAAGGATGAGGCATAGCAAAAAGGTATAGCGCAACAAATATATCATTTCATCCCGGAGGGGCGACCCTCGTGGTCGCCCTTCAACATTCAATCTTTTTCAAGGTTGAGGATCATTGATACATTCAATCCCGAGGTCGGGCCGGTCCAATGATCACATACAACGGGGAGAACGCCCATCAAGATTCCAGCTCCGTGTAATCTACGTCAAGCCGACGGCAGAGAATTGCGAATGGACCGGGGCAGGAGTAGTTTCTATGCCCAATCACCAATACCAAATGTTTCATCCACAATTGATCGTAACGAATTTGTCCAAGCGGTACGGCCGCCGTCGGCTGTTTCGGCGGATGTCGTTTACGCTGGATGGGGGCGGGACGTTGGCGGTTACGGGGGCCAACGGCAGCGGAAAATCGACCTTGTTGAAAATCCTGGCCGGGGTTACAGCAGCTACAAAAGGAGAAGTGGTGTTGTCCAATGGCACACCCATTGCGCAGGAAGAACGACCGTTCCATGCCGGTTTGGTCGCGCCGTATCTGAACGTATATGATGGCCTCTCGGCACGGGAAAACCTGGCGTTTATTGCGCGGGTGCGTCGGTATACACAGGCCGAAGATCGCATTGCCGAATTGCTAGAGCAGGTAGGCCTTGCCCAGCGCGGGGACGATCTGGTATCAACATTTTCTTCGGGCATGAAGCAGCGCGTCAAAATAGCCGCTGCCATCCTCGCCGATCCCGTGCTGCTCCTGCTGGATGAACCCACCACCAACCTGGATGATGCCGGGCGCGCATTGGTGGAGCAGGTCGTTGCTCATCAGCGGGAAGCTGGACGCTTGCTGATCCTGGCCACCAACGATCCGACCGAGGTGAAACTTTGTACCCGGACCTTACACATTGAAGATTTTTCCTAAAAGCAACCCCATGTCCAAACGACACCTTCTGATTATCCTCGATGGCTACGGCATTGCCGAAGATCCGGCTGTGAGTGCCATTGACCATGCCCAAAAACCTTTTCTGGATCACCTGTTTGCCACGTACCCCCACGCGACGCTCCAAGCCTCTGGACTCGCCGTCGGGTTACCGGACGGGCAGATGGGTAACTCGGAGGTCGGTCACATGAACCTGGGCGCGGGCCGCATCGTCTACCAGGACATCACCCGCATCGACAAGGCCATTGCCGAGGGGGATTTCTTTAAGAACGACGTCTTGCGCAATGCTTTGCAGCATGTCCGGAAAAACGAGACCAAATTGCACCTGCTGGGTTTGTTTTCTGATGGTGGCGTACATTCCAGCAACCTGCATCTGTACGGCCTGTTGGAATTGGCGCGTCTGGAAGGACTCGCTTTGGATCAGGTGTGTGTCCACGCCTTTACCGATGGGCGGGATACTGCCCCAGAAGGGGGCGCTGGATATGCAGAAGCCTTTCAGGCCGAGGCGGCTCGCATCGGCGTAGGTCGGCTGGTTTCCATCGTGGGCCGGTACTACGCGATGGACCGGGACCACCGCTGGCCGCGCATCCAGAAAGCCTATGACCTGCTCGTCCACGGCAAAGGTACCCGCTTTGAGGACCCCGTGGCGGCGCTTCAGGCCAGCTATGCCAATGGGGTAACGGATGAATTCGTCGATCCTGTTTGCCTGACCGATCCGGCAGATGGCCGCATCGAAAGTGGCGATGCCGTCATTTTCTTCAATTTCCGCGCCGACCGTGCCCGGCAAATCACCCGCGCCCTCACCGATCCGGCCTTCGATGGCTTCGACCGTGCCGAAACACTGGACCTGCACTACGTTACCTTCACCCCCTATGATGCCACGTTCAGCTTTCCGGTGGCTTTCCCAAAAGTGAACCTGACAGACACCCTCGGCGAGACGGTGGCCAAACAGGGCCTGACCCAGTTGCGCGCTGCCGAAACCGAAAAGTATCCGCACGTTACGTATTTCTTCAGCGGGGGCCGGGAGGTCGAATTTGATGGAGAATCCCGTATTCTGGAGCCCTCACCCAAGGTGCCTACCTATGACCATCAGCCCGAAATGAGTGCACCGGGACTGGCCGAACGGGTTGCTGCCGCGTTGAAAACTGAAGTCCATGACCTCGTCATCCTCAACTTTGCGAACCCTGACATGGTGGGGCACACCGGGGTGTTTGAAGCAGCCGTCGCGGCGGTCGAAGCCGTGGATGCCGCTACGAAGGTTGTGGTGGAAGCCGCCCTGGCCCACGGCTATTCCGTAGAAATCATCGCCGACCACGGCAACGCCGACAGAATGCGTAACCCGGACGGCACACCACACACGGCCCACACCACGGCCCTGGTCCCCCACTTGATTATCGCCGACGGGTTCACCGGCCCCATCGCCGACGGTAAACTCGGAGACATCGCCCCTACGATCTTGAAGCTATTGGGCATGGAGATCCCGGAAGCGATGCGTGGAGAAGTGTTGATTGGTGATTTTTGATTGGTGACTCACGCGTTATTTCTTTGACGGCTCAGGGGTCTTATAGGGTAGATAATGGTCGATGGTCAATAGTCGATTGTCAATTGTCAATGAGGGGGTGACTGGATGTCTTGTTGGGGCTAATAGAACTGCAATGGCTAAAGGAGATGATATACAGGAACGGTTGATTGTGTTTGCGGTGGATGTGATGAAACTGGTTAATCACATGCCGAGAAACAGGGCCGGGGGACACATTGCGAAACAGGTGTTGCGGAGTGGTACTTCACCGGCACCCAATTACGCGGAAGCGCGAGGTGCAGAGAGCCGAAATGACTTTGTTCACAAGCTAAAGGTGGTACTGAAGGAGTTGAATGAGACCCACATCTGGCTTCAAATCATACAACGGACGAACCTGATAAAGCCCCAGCGCGTGCAACGACTTGCCAATGAATGTATCATTCTAAGCCGCATCATCAATGCCAGCATTCAGACCACAGTCCGAAGAAAAATTGACAATCGACCATTGACAATCGACCATTGACCATTATACCACTGCGCTAAAAACCTACCTCCAAGTCTCTTGCCAATTGACCATTATACCACTGCGCTAAAAACCTACCTCCAAGTCTCTTGCCAATTGACCATTATACCACTGCGTTAAAAACCAGGCTCCAATCCCCACTCCCCGGTCCAACGGCCCATCTTGAAATGCGGCCTCGGCACGTCGCAGAGCACGGCCCGCGCACCCGGGGACCACGGCCCGAAAAACGCGAGGCAGCCGTCCTGGTCTTGTTGTATCCCTGGGAGGATCACCTGGCAACCCTGTTGACCGTTCGGCCGAGTACCTTGCGGGACCATGCCGGGCAGGTTTCGTTTCCGGGGGGGCGTCGGGAGGTTGGAGAGACCCTTGAGGAGACGGCATTGCGTGAGTGCGAGGAAGAGGTGGGTATATCTCGCGCAGATTTGAGCATTCTCGGGACGTTATCTCCCCTTTACATTCCGCCGACCCGTTTTGACGTATTGCCTGTTGTGGCGGCTATGCCCCAACGACCGGTTTATACCCTGGATACCCGTGAGGTGGCGCAGGTCCTGGAGGTGCCGGTCCCGCATCTGTTGCAGCCGGAGACGCGTAAAATAGACACCTGGAATGTACGCGGCACACCGCGCATCATTCCTTACTTCGATGTGGAAGGATACCGGGTATGGGGTGCTACGGCCGCGATGTTATCCGAATTGCTGGTTGTTTTTCGGGAGCTTACTCTACCGTAATCTGGATTTCGCCCCGGTACTGATCGCCGTCCAGGGTGATGTGGGCCCCGTTGGCGAACTGGAGGCGCAGGGTGTAGGTGCCCGGTTCCAGGGTCAGTTCGGTTTCGGTGGTGCCGGTGCCATAGTGCAGGTGCTGTTCATCTTTGGGAATTACCTGGCCGGGTGCAATGAAATCCGTGTTGACCAGAATGTGGAAATGCCCGGAACCGTCCTTGACTTCACCCGATGGTTCGATCACGAGGCCATCGGCAGCCATCACCACATTGAAGGTGGTGCCGACGGTCGCGCCATCGGTCGGTTCGGCAAAGTAGACCCGTTCGGACGGTTCAGCTTCGGTTAGGGTGGCGTCGGGGGCTTGGGGCGTTTCATCAATGGTAGGTTGATCAGCCGGGCGGGTGCAGGCGGTGAAGAACAGGCCGGAGACGACCAGGAGCATCAGGAGGGGGCGAAGGGTCATGTCGAATACAGCGGGGGCTGAGGTTTTGTATTGGAGGATGGTGGTATGCAAGGGGGTCCAAAAATATAACCCATGCACCGGGAAAAACAACTATGCCTCCATGGTCTCCCAGGTTACCGTGCAACCACCAGCGTACGGATCAGGTACTGGTCCCCTGTCTGTAAGGTATAGGTGTAGGCTCCGCTCGGCAACTTCGTGCCGTTAAAAAGGATGGTGTGGGTTCCGGCCCGGTGTTGACCTTCGGCCAGCACCCGGACGCGCCGCCCGTGCAAGTCGTACAGGTACAGGCGTACATCCATCTGTTCGGGCAGGGCAAACTGGATGACCGTATCTCCCAGAAATGGATTGGGGTAGTTGCCGAAGAGGACAACCTCGTTGGGGACGTCATCGCAGGCATTGCCTACGCCGTTCAGATCGGCATCAGCCTGGATGGGGTTGTTCACGGAGGGGCAGTTATCGGCCTCGTTCAGGATGAGGTCCCCGTCGATGTCAGCATCACATTTGTCGCCCTGGCCGTCTTGGTCCAGGTCGTTTTGCATGGCGTTGGCGAGGCGCGGGCAGTTGTCCGTATCGTTAAAGATGAGGTCCCCGTCTACGTCGGCATCACACACATCGCCTTCGGTGTCTTCATCCAGGTCTTCCTGATTGGGGTTTGGCACGAGGGGACAGTTGTCGTCTCTGTTGGCAAGGGTATCCCCGTCGGCATCGGCATCACAGGGGTCTCCGGTACCGTCCTGGTCGATATCGGATTGGTCCGGGTTTGGCGCGAGGGGACAGTTGTCTGCCGTATTGAGGGCGCTGTCACCATCGAGGTCATCATCACACAGGTTACCGGTGCCGTCTTGATCCAGGTCGGCCTGATTGGGGTTGATGAGGAGCGGGCAGTTGTCGGTGGCATCCGGGATGTCATCTCCGTCGGTATCCTGATCACAGGCATCGCCGGCGCCATCTCCGTCGATATCGGATTGGTCCGGGTTGGAGGCAAGGGGGCAGTTGTCGTCGGTATCGGCGAGGGCATCGCCGTCGTCGTCATCGTCACACAGGTCGCCCTGGCCGTCGTCGTCGATATCGGATTGGTCCGGGTTGGGTGTGGTCAGGCAGTTGTCGGCATCATCCAGGATGCGGTCGCCGTCGGCATCATTGTCGCAGGCATTGCCCCGGCCGTCGCCGTCGTCGTCGGTCTGGTCTGGATTGGGGACCAGGGGGCAGTTGTCCGTGTCATCGGCGATGTGGTCGTTATCGTCATCGTCATCGCAAGGGTTGCCCAGTCCATCATTGTCCAAATCTGACTGGTCTGGATTGGGCTCACTCGGGCAGTTATCATTCAGGTCGAGGTGGGTATCGCTATCGGTATCGCTACAGGCATCCCCGGAGCCATCGCCATTAAAATCGCCTTGATCGGGGTTGGCGGTCAGCTTGCAGTTGTCGGCGGCATCGCTGATGGTGTCATTGTCGGAATCATCACAGGCATCGCCAAGGCCGTCCGTGTCGAAGTCGTTTTGGTCGGTATTCGGGTTGAGCCGGCAGTTATCGGCCTGGTCAACCACCCTGTCGTTGTCAGCATCCCCGCAAGCGTCCCCAATGCCGTCGTTGTTAAAGTCATCCTGGCCCGCATTGCTGGTGGCGGGACAATTGTCTTCGGTATTGAGGATGGCATCGCCGTCGAGATCGGTGTCACAGGCGTCTCCGGTGCGGTCCCCGTCGAGGTCTTCCTGGTTCGGGTTGGGTTCACTCGGGCAGTTATCCTGGCCGTCGGGCCGTCCATCACCGTCAAAGTCTTCACGGGTCAGGGGGATGTTGAAGAAGGAGAGGGCCCCTACGCCTCGGGCATTGGTGATCCACCGAATATTGCCCCGCCGGTCTCGTAGGGAGATGCCGAAGGCGCTGCCGGCCTTGCCGTTGAGGGTGAGCGTCAGGACGCCGCGTTCGCCTCGGGCACTGGACACGCGGGTACTGCTACCGAGGAGAGAGAAGTGCTGTTCGGCCCCGTTTTGCCACTGGATTGCATCGCCGGGATGCTGAAAGATGAGCCGGATCGAACGGTTGTCCGGGCTGATCAGGGCTTGTTCGATATGCGGTGGTGCTACATCCCGACTGGTGCCGTTGTACAGGTCTCTTGCAACCGAGAGAAACGTCTGGTCTCCGATGAGCTTGTAGCCGCCGGAATAGGCATAATGGCAGCCGTCGTGCCCTGGTACGGCTGTGGTCGAGAGCATGACGACGTCCGGCAGGCCATTGCCCAGTTGCCGTTGCTTATCGCGCCATTCCAGGTTGGCCGCGCTACAGGTGCTTTCACGGATTTGGTAGATATAAAATTTTTCAATACCCCGGTAATCGCTTTTGAATCCGTTATAGAGGGCGCGGAACCGGCTGGCATAATCGGAAGGACTGCGGGTGCCGTCGGATTCTCCGTGGTACCAGAACACGGCCCGGATGTCTCGGTGGACGCCCGCCTGTTGGGCACGGTAGAGCATCTGGCCGTAGTAGGAATTCAGGTCCAGGGGGTTGCCGCGCCGGGCCAGGTCTTCAATGTTTCGGCCCCCGACGGAGCCGTTGATGATGTTGACGGGGATGCCGTACGTGTCATAAATACGTTTGCCCAGGCGAAGCGCCCATTGCCCGACCACGCCCCGCCCGGCGCGGCTCGATCCACGGGCGGTATGCCAACTGCGGTCGTTGCGGACCGCAGCACCATCATGTTCTGAGGTGCCGAATGTGCGGACGTTGGGATGCTGGTTTTCATTGGCACTGCCCTGGTAATCGAGGGCTTCGCCGTTGGATTGGCCGTACACTAGGTAGTTGTCCCCGGCAACTACATTACCGGCTTTATGGAGCAGGGTTTGGCCGTTGGGGCCATCGGCATAGATGGCAATGTCGTAGGCGCGGGGGCCGGCCATGATTTCCGCTTCCAGGCTGAAGGAGGCCGAGGACGAGACGGCATTGGGTCCGGCAGGTGCCGTTGAAGGTGTATAGGTAAGGGCCTGAGATTGCTCTGCAATCAGTACCCCTTCCTGTCGAAATTGAACCGAAATGCGTTCGATGCCCGGTGTGGTCAGCAGGCCCGAAATGGGGACGCGGGCCGTGTTGGTGGCCAGGTCACGAGGATAAAGCTGGTTATCCTGGGGGAATTCAGAAAACGAAGCAGTTTGCCCCCATGCCACAAGGGGCAGCCAAAGCACAGCCGAAAGGGTCCATGCAAAACGAACGCGTTGCATTCTTTTTGGGTTACATACGTCCATGTGAGGTCGTTCCTACGCCGGGTTTGCGCATTTCACATCCCGCAACCGCACATGTCCATCACGCTATCCAGGCGTTCATTCGCCTGAAGGGCGCTCAAAGTGGTAAGGGAATCTTCCTGGCTTGCCTCAAAACAGACCGGAAGGACAGCGGCAAATTTAAGGCACACGCGCAAAGAACTGAAATCAAAGGAGAAGATTTTCCTTGAAAATGCAAAAGAATAATCCAATTAAGTGCGGGAACGTCAGGCAAAGGCAGGGCATTTGTACTTATCGACTGATGTTACGCAACTTGTCGTCCACTGGGTGCCGTGCGATAATGTTGAAAGGCCCAAGATTGCGTAACATGCGACACCCCGCTGACCGACCCATGCATGCCTCAAAACACCCTTCCGGCTGATGTTGCCCTTTTCGGACAGGATGCGACCTCGCACCTCGTTGCGCTGCATCCCGTGCGGGGCGACGATGAACGTGCCCCGGCGCGGATGCGGTTGTACCGTCGCCCAACATCATCGGTCGTGGAGGTAGAAGACGTACCGTTTTACCCTTTCTTTTTTTTGGCCGAGATGGACCTGATGAAGGGGTTTGCCCGGCAACGGTTCAAGTTTCAGCACTTGTCAGGCGAAGGGTATTATCAGTACCTGGTCATTTTCTTCACCTTTCGGGATTATTGGGATGCCGTGCGGCATGTTCAGGAAGCGGCGGGGGGGGAACGACGGCGGCCCGAACAACTCTACCTTATCCCAAATCCGGCTATGCAATACCTCATGCAGACCGGCCGGACGCTGTTCAAGGACATGGCCTATGAGGATCTACACCGGATGCAGCTCGACATTGAGGTGGCCACCTCCGACTCCTTTCCCGATGCCCGCAGGCCGAAGGACGAGATTATCATTGTGGCCCTGTCGGACAATCGGGGGTGGAAACACCTGATCGAAGGGCGGACCCAATCGGAACGGGCCATTCTGGAAACACTGGTCGAGGTGATTCGGGAGAAAGACCCGGACGTGATCGAAGGACACAACATCTTTGCCTTCGATTTTCCCTATCTCATGACGCGGTGTGAGCGACTGGGCGTGTCCTTTGCCATCGGGCGAGATGGGTCAAGACCTCGTACGTTTTCGTCCAGTATCCGGTTTGCCGAGCGGATGGTGGATTTTCCAGCGCTGGACATTGCGGGGCGGCACGTGGTGGACACCTATTTTCAGGTGATGGGCTACGATGTATTCAAACGCAACATGCCGGGCTACGGCCTGAAGGTGGCGGCCCAATATTTCGGCTTTGCCGCGCCCAACCGGACCTACATCGAAGGCGATCAACTGACCCGCGTCTGGCAAGACGACCCGGAGCAGGTACTGGCCTATGCGCTGGATGATGTAATCGAAACCGAACGTTTGGCCCGGCACCTCTCCGGCTCTACCTTTTACCTGACGCAGATGGTGCCTATGCCGTACGGACAGGTGGCGCGTACGGGGCCGGCAGCCAAGATCGAGAGCCTGTTTGTGCGGGAGTATCTCAGGCAAAAACACAGCCTGCCCAAAAGCCAATGGGGGAGTCAGGCGATGGGGGGGTATACGGATGTGTTTGTCACCGGTGTGGTTGGCCCCGTCGTCTATGCCGACGTCGAGAGCCTGTACCCATCCATCATGCTTAACTATGATGTCAAACCGGCATCGGATGCGCTGGACCTGTTCCCGGGTTTGCTTCAACGCCTGACGGATCTGCGCTTTGAAGCCAAGCGCAGCATGAAAACCGCGCCCACCCTGGAGGCGCGTGGGGAGTTGGATGCACGGCAGACCTCATACAAAAATCTGATCAACTCTTTTTACGGCATGTTGGGCTTCAGCCTGGCGTTGTTTAACGATTTTGCCGAAGCCGACCGGGTGGCAGCTACCGGCCAGGACCTGCTGCGCCGCATGATGCGGGAAATCCGAAAGGCGAATGGGACGGTGATTGAGGTGGATACGGATGGGGTCCTGTTCATTCCGCCGAAACACATCAAGGAAGAAACCGAAGAACGGGCGTTTGTGGCACAAATTAGTGCGGCCATGCCGGAGGGTATCCGCATCGGGTTCGATGGGCGCTTCCGCAAGATGCTATCGTACAAGAAGAAGAACTATGCGTTGCAATCCTATGCGGGCAAGCTGAAGTTTAAAGGTTCGTCGCTGGTCTCTCGGTCCAGCGAACGGTTTGGCCGCCGGTTTGTGAGCGATGCCATCAAGTTATTGGTGGAGGAAGACGTCACAGGCTTGCACGACTTATACATGCAAACCGCCGAGCGCATCCGGCGGCACGACTGGACCGTAGAGGATTTTGCCCGCCGGGAAACCCTGAAGGAAAATGTGGCCCAGTATCAGGAAGATGTACAAGCCGGTCGGCGTACGCGGGCAGCGTCCTACGAAGTGGCCTTGGCGCGGATGCGCGAGACCGGCCAGCCGGTGCAAAAAGGCGACCGAATCCTGTACTACCTCACCGGCAATGCCCCGAACGTGGTGGCCTTTGAAAACGCCCGGTTGGTCGAAGCGTGGGACCCGGCGCATCCGGACGAAAACACGTTCTACTACCTCAAGCGCCTCGCCGAATTTGCCCGAAAGTTTGAGCCCTTCTTTAGTCCTTTTGATTTCAGGCAGGTCTTCCCCGCCGACGCTCACGGCCAGACCAGCCTGTTCGGCACCTCATTATCGGACATACGCCTTCAACGCCACGAGCGGGCCATTGAAGACGTACAGGATGATGTGCCCTTTTAATTGGTGATTTGATATTGGATGTCTGAAAATATCAAATCACCAATTATCAATAACAAATCACCAATCTGTCAGCTTTCCTGCATCTTAAACACCACAGCCGCTAACGCGCCGCCGACGAAGGGGCCGACGAGGTAGAGCCAGATGTTCGAGAAGGAAGAGGCGTTGCCGGAGATCAGTTCCGTCAGGATGGGACCTGTGCCGACGGCGGGGTTAAACGCACCACCAGAGACGGGGCCTGCGGCATAGGCGGCGGCCAGCACGGTAAAGCCAATCGCGAGGCCGTAGTACGAATTACCCTGGGTGGAAGGATCATCAGAGACAGCGGTGTTGAGGACCACCAGAACCAGCGCAAAGGTAAAGATAATTTCTGCGCCGAGGGCATGCATGGCACTATAGCCTACGCCCGGGCTTGGAGCAAACGTACCCCCCGTGAGCCACCAACTGACCAGGGCGGCCAGAATTGCCCCGACGAGTTGGAAGACCATGTATTTGATGGCTTCGCCGGTGTCCATTTTGCCTGTCATCAGGATGCCAAGCGTAACTGCCGGGTTATAGTGGGCACCGGAAACATGCCCGCCCATATAGACCATCACCATCAGGATGGTGCCGATGGCAATGGGGGCAAATTGGGTTTGATGGCTCACAACAAGGCCGATGACGAGCACGAGGAAAAACGTGCCGATGAGTTCGGTGATGTATTTTTTCATGGTACTGCCGGGAAGGTTGGTGTGAGGGCGCATTAGGCCCTTGAAGTGGGTAAGCTGTGCGGATGTGGTGAAGCACGCAGGTCAAGTATACGTAAGGCAGATAAGAGTTACAATGGGGGGCCTCACTGCGTTCGCGGGGGTTGGCTCGCTGACGCTCGCGGTGGCTCTACCTTCAAATTAGAGTCATCCGTAAGCGACGCACTGCCCCTATCGACCGTAGGGAACCGGTTTCATTACAGTGCGGAATCCAAGTCCTGGATCAGTTGGGCGGTGCGGCGGGTACGGCCTTCGCGTAGGAGGTGATACGGGGTGTCATACATCTGATCCAGAGGGAAGGTATAGGCGTCGGGGTGCGAAATGACAGGGAAGGAAAGGCCTTGTCGAAGTCGCTGGTCCGTGTCTTCTATTTTGGATTGATGGTTGGTAAAGAAGGCTTCATAGAGAGGGGCATAGGAGAGGTAGACCGTGGCCCCCTGGGCTTCGGCATGGGCTGCGAAAGCATTCAGGGCTTCGACGGCTGCCTCGCGAAAGGGTACCTCTTCCTGAAAAAGGGCACGGGGGTCGAGGTTGGTTTCGAGGTCGAGGTGGGTGGTGAGGTCGCCGTATTGGTTAAACCCGTCGCGGCGGTAGACTTCGTTTTCGAGGCTTGGTACGCCGGTGCGGAGGTAACCGTTAAACTTCATCTGCATGATGAGCATGAAGTTGCTCGTGATGTTGCGCCACTCGCCGAGGGTCTTGACGTCCTTGATGAGGCGGGGGTAATGTTGAAGGAGCACCACCATGCCTTCACTGCCGTAGTAGAGGTCGTAGTACATTTCATACTCGAAGGCGATGACCACTACATCCCCGGCTCTTACATGGGGTTTGGCTTCTTCCAGCATATACGGCATCCCGGAGGCTTTCGACAGGCCCATGTTCACGACCGGCATCCCGGTGGTCTCGGCCAGGGCTTCACTGTCCACACTAAATGCCAGATTGGACCCCCCGACGAGCATCAGTTTCGGCGAGGCCGTTTCCGAAGCCAGCCGAATTTTGTCGGCCGTTGTGGCCTGGTAAGCATTCGGATTGTTCGGAATGAGCACCCAGTTGATGAGGGCACAGGCCGCGAGGACCAGTACGGTAAGGAGGGTGAGTTTTCCGAAGAAACGAAGCATAGTCTGGTTAGTTGTACGCCCGCTTTGCGGGCTCATTGTTAGTTGTACGCTCCCTTCGGTCGCTGGTTGTTGTTTAACTACTAACAACAAGCGAGCGCCTGAGCATTGATCCGCAATGCGGCCTGCCATGCATTCCGCGAGCGTACCACTAACAACAAGCGAGCGCCTGACCCTTGGCAATGCGGTCTACCGATCTCTCCGCGAGCGTACGACCCTCAAAACTGAAAATATATAAACGCTTTTTGTTGACCGAAGACACCGAACAGGAGGATCCACATAATGACCCCTACATAGGCCGTCCAGCGGAACCACGTGGGTTTTCGGCCAATGTAGGTGCGGATGTTTTCCTTGCGTTCGATCAGGTGAACCCATTCCATGAATCCAATCCCGGCAAAGGCCAGCAACAGGTCGTATTTACCAAAGACCGGCACCGTGATGCCCAGGTCGTTAAAGATAAACATGTTTTTGAGCAGGAGCGCGGCATCCGTGATATTGTTGGCCCGGAAAAACACCCAGGCCAGCACGGCCAGGTGGAACGTGAAAAACACCGCCACCCATTTGCGCACGGTTGCTGATGCGCCCACCTTGGACCAGATCCGTGCCCGCACCGGGCCGGTCACGATGCCGAAAATCAGATATAAACCATGTAGCACGCCCCACACCACAAACGTCCAGTTGGCCCCGTGCCACAGGCCGCTAATCAGGAAGACGATAAACAGGTTGTAGAACCACCGGCTGCGCGAGACCCGGTTGCCGCCGAGGGGGATGTAGAGGTAATCCCGAAACCACGTGGAGAGCGAGATGTGCCACCTGCGCCAGAACTCTCCGATGGATTTGGAGAAGTAGGGCCGTCGAAAATTGTCCATCAGGTTGTAGCCCATCACTTTGGCCCCGCCGATGGCAATGTCCGAGTAGCCGGAGAAATCGCAGTAGATCTGGAAGGCGAAGAAGTACGTCGCCAGCCAGACCGGCACGCCCGTGTAGCCGGTCGGGTCGGCGTAGACGGCATCGACGTATTTGGCGATGTGATCGGCAATGACCATTTTCTTGAAGAAGCCCCAGAGCATGAGGCGCATACCGTCCACGACGCGGTCGTAGTCGAACTGGTACTGGTTGTAGAACTGCGGCAGCAGCCGGGTGGAGCGTTCAATGGGGCCTGCCACGAGTTGCGGAAAGAAGGCCACATAGAGGGCAAAGAGGCCCAGGTGTCGTTCGGCTTTGCGTTCACCCCGGTACACGTCGATGGTGTAGCTCAGGGTTTGAAAGGTATAGAAGGAGATCCCGACGGGCAGGAGGACGTCGAAGGCCGGGACGTCATAGAATACGTTGAACGCTTCAAACGCCGCACGCAGGGAATCGTTGAAAAAGTTAAAATACTTGAAGGCGAACAGCATCCCCAGGTTGGAACACAGGCTGAGGATGAGAAACAGCCGCCGTTTGGCCTTGGCTTCGGCCTGCTCCATCTTGAGCGCGGCCACATAGTCGATCCCAGTCGAGATGAGGATCAGGATCAGGTACTTGGGGTTCCAGGCCGCGTAGAAGTAATAGCTGGCGGCCAGTAGCCACGGCCAACGGAAACGGTGGGGTACCAGAAAGTAAAAACCGACAACAATCGGAAAAAAGATCAGAAACTCCAGGGAGTTGAAAAACATACTGCGCTAGGCGAAAGGAATCCGTGGGGGAGGGTGTTGTCGGTTGAGGTCAGGACCGGAAAATAAACAGCCCATGCCAAGGGCCGATGCATAAAATAGGGTTTCCCACAAAGTTCGTGTAACCTTCGCAGAGTAATAGTGCCTGATCGGGGCAGCCGCATTGAAGGCAGCGCGATTTCGACCAAACATCTTACGCCTCAAGTCCGAGTAAGATCAAGAGTGAGGGATCCACTAAGAAAAACCTGTTGGCTTCCGACAAAAGTGGGCTTGCACCTTGCCGATGATGCCGCTATCTTCTCGGAGAACGATTGTTCTCTTCTCATTGCTCCCTGTCCAACCCATTACGATTCGTGATACCCATGACGGATGAAGCCCCCACCCTTACCCATGTTGATGGCGAAGGCCGTGTTCGCATGGTCGATGTTAGCGGAAAACGCGATACGGTGCGAACGGCTGTCGCAGCCGGTCGCGTACGGCTCGGCGAAGCGGCATATCAACAGGTAGAGGCGCATCAGATTCAGAAAGGAGATGTGCTGGCTACGGCCCAGTTGGCCGGTATTATGGGGGCTAAGCATACCAGTGCCCTCATCCCGTTGTGCCACACGGTATTGTTGAAAGGCATCGACGTGGATCTCAGCCTGAACCCGGACGAACATGCTGTCGATATTCGGGCCTTTGCCAAAAGCGTCGGGGCAACCGGGGTAGAGATGGAAGCCATTACCGCCGTCTCCGTTGCGGCGATTACCGTATACGACATGTGCAAGTCGGTATCCAAGGATATCGAAATTACCAATGTACGCCTGTTGGCAAAAACCGGTGGGCAACGGGGCGATTACCGACGAAATGAATCGTCCTAAAGTCCGCAGCTCCTCATTTTTTTTCACGCTTCAAACCCCTTCAGCATATGGAAGCGCTCGGATTGCTTAGTCTTCTTGTCATTGCGGCCGTGCTCTTCGGTCTGATCATGCTGTTTTATTACGTACCCGTTGGTCTGTGGGTCACGGCGTTTTTCTCCGGCGTCCGCCTCAAGCTGGTGCGCGACCTCGTCGGGATGCGCTTGCGGAAGGTGCCACCTGCGGCCATCGTCAAAAGTCTGATTACGGCCCATAAAGCAGGGATCCCCGTTGAAACCGCAGGCCTCGAAGCGCACTTTCTGGCCGGTGGCGATGTCCAAAACGTGGTCAATGCCCTGATCTCTGCGGACAAGGCCAACATCGACCTCGGCTTTAAACGGGCCACCAGTATCGACCTCGCCGGGCGTGACGTGCTCGAAGCCGTTCAGGTGTCCGTCAATCCCAAGGTTATCCAAACGCCGCCCGTCTCGGCCATCGCCAAAGATGGAATTCAACTCCGTGCGGTGGCCCGCGTGACGGTACGCGCCAACATCGAGCGCCTCGTCGGTGGGGCCGGGGAAGAAACCATCATTGCCCGCGTCGGCGAAGGCATCGTCTCAACCATCGGCTCGGCCATGTCCCACAAAGATGTACTTGAGAATCCTGATTCTATCTCGAAAGTCGTGCTCTCGAAGGGCCTGGATGCCAGCACTGCCTTCGAAATCCTCTCTATCGATATTGCCGACGTGGACGTCGGGGAAAACATTGGGGCCAAGCTCCAGACTGAACAGGCCGAAGCCGATCTCAAAATCGCCCAGGCCAAAGCTGAAGAACGCCGCGCTGCTGCCGTCGCCAAGGAACAGGAAATGATCGCTGCTGTGCAGGAAGCCCGCGCCCAGGTCGTCGCCGCCGAAGCCCAGGTGCCGCTGGCCCTCTCGGAAGCCTTCCGCGCCGGCAACCTCGGCGTGATGGACTACTACAACCTCCGCAACATCGAAGCCGATACCCGCATGCGGGATTCCATCGGCGGCGGAGATAAAGGGACGAGTTAAACGTTCTACGTTCTGGGTTCTACGTTCTGGGTTCTACGTTCTGGGTTCTACGTTCTGGGTTCTACGTTCTGGGTTCTACGTTCGGATACCCTGTACTCGTGGGGGCAATCCTTTGCGGACTGCCCTCAAATGGGGTGCAGTACCAAATTTTAGTATAAGCTCGAATTCGAGAAACGTAGAACGTCGCACCTAGGCCGTGTTGACCATTAGATCAACAGGCGGTTTTGAGGTCGTTAGGGCCGTGGATCGGCCCAGGCCCAATCAAGGCGCATTTTGACTGCAATGCCCCCGATCCATCATCGGGGATCGCATTTCAGGAGAAATGCAACGCAGAGTGGGCCAAGAGGGCCGGTTATCGGCCCGAAACGGGCCAAAAACGACGTTTACGCTTAATTGTCAACACGGCCTAGTAACGTAAAAAGCCACCACACGCAACCTGCAAGCAAAATATGCTCAACCTCTCTGTACTTCTTGAAGAAAGTACCCGGCAACGGCCTGGTCATACGGCCTTTGTTTTTCAGGAACACCGGCTCAGTTATGCCGAACTCAATGGGGCAGCATGCAAGGTAGCCAACGGACTCATACAGGCCGGTATTGGGCGGGGCGACAAAGTGGCGCTGAGTTGCCCGAATGTGCCGTATTTCCCCATTCTGTATTTCGGCATTTTGAAGGCCGGGGCGACGGTTGTGCCGCTCAATGTGTTGCTCAAACGACGGGAAATTGCTTATCATCTCAAAGATTCCGATGCAAAGGCCTATTTCTGTTTTGAAGGTACAGCCCAGCTTCCAATGGGGACCGAAGGGTTCGCGGGCTTTAACGAGGTGCCGGCTTGTAAACACTTCTTTCTGGTGACGGCCAACCCAGCGGCCCCGTCGCCCATCCAAGGGGTAGAGACGCTTGGTATGTTTATGCATCCTCAGCCCCATACCTTCGATACGGTACAGACGAACCCCGAGGATACAGCCGTCATTCTCTACACCTCCGGGACCACCGGCCAACCCAAAGGAGCCGAGCTGACGCATTTCAACATGTTCTACAATGCCGTCTGTTCGGGGAGCCTGGTCGATAATACACCGGGCGACATCTGCCTGATCGTGCTGCCCCTGTTCCACTCCTTCGGGCAAACCGTACTCATGAATGGTACCGTCTATTCCGGCGGGACGAGTATTTTACTTCCGCGTTTTGACCCTGGGCATGTGCTGGGCCTCATGGAGAAGGAAAATGTAACCGTCTTTGCCGGAGTCCCGACCATGTACTGGAGCCTGCTCCATTATCCGGATGCCGACCAATTCGATCTCGAAAAAATCAAAAACACCTTGCGGGTCTGTTCTTCCGGCGGGGCTGCCTTACCGGTTGAAGTCCTGAAAGATTTTGAGGCGAAGTTCGAAGTGCCTATCCTTGAAGGCTATGGTTTGTCCGAGACCTCACCTGTAGCCTCTTTCAATCAGTTGCATAAGGCGCGCAAACCCGGCTCCATCGGCACGCCCATTTGGGGCATTGAGATGCGGGTCGTGGATGAAAACGACGAGCCGGTGCCCAACGGCGAAACCGGTGAAATCGTAATCCGGGGCCACAACATCATGAAGGGCTATTACAAACGCCCAGAGGTAAACAAGGAAGTGATGCGGGGCGATTGGTTCCACTCGGGCGACATCGGCAAAATGGACGACGAAGGCTACTTCTATATCGTCGACCGCGTCAAGGACATGATTATTCGGGGCGGGTTCAACGTGTACCCGCGCGAAGTGGAAGAAACCCTGCTCTTGCATCCCGCCATTTCCCTGGCCGCCGTCATCGGGGTGCCGGACGAAGAATACGGGGAAGAAATCAAAGCCTACGTCATCCTCAAGCCGGATGTAGAAACCTCAGAAGCCGCCCTCATAGAGTGGTCCAAGGAAAACATGGCCGGCTACAAATACCCCCGCCACATCGAAATCCGCGAACACCTCCCCATGACCGCCACCGGCAAGATTCTAAAAACAGAATTACGCAAAGAAAACGGGTAAGATGTGCGGAGTGCGGGGTGCGACGTATAGAGTCAACCCGAACCTTGTAGGGACACGGCACGCCGTGTCCGCACTTTACCATACGGAATCACTCCGGCAATACCCGGACGTATTTCCGTTTCCCGACCTTCAGGACAAAAGGTGCGGCATTGGCCATGTTTACCTCGTAATTTGGGTCCGTGACCTTTTTACCGTCGATGGACACAGCGTTTTGTTGTACCAGACGGCGGGCCTCGCCATTAGAATTGACCAGCCCCGCGCTGCGCATCAGGTTTAACAGGCCGAGGGTGGCCGTCTCAGGGGTGAACGTCGGCATATCGTCCGGCACTTCTTTACGGACGACGGTTTTCTCAAAATGCGCCCGTGCGGCATCGGCGGCTTCGGTGTTGTGGTACATCTCCGCCAGGGTCCAGGCCAGGTGGTGTTTGGCATTCCGGGGATCGGTACGGATCTGCGCCTTGATGGCGGGTAGGGATTCCGTCGGTACGTCGGTGGCGAGTTCGAAGTAGCGGTAGATCAGGTCGTCCGGGATGGAGAGGGCTTTACCGTAGATTTCAGGGGCAGGTTCGGTAATGCCGATGTAGTTGTCGAGCGATTTCGACATTTTCTGGATGCCGTCGGTGCCTTCCAGCAGGGGTAACATGATACAGACCTGCGGGTCCATGCCGTTGGCCTGTTGTACCGTACGGCCAACGAGGAGGTTAAACTTCTGATCGGTACCGCCCAATTCTACATCGGCCCGGATGTCTACCGAGTCTTGTGCCTGGGCCAGCGGGTACAGGAATTCATGGATGGAGATCGGCCGCTGTTCAGTATAGCGCCGCCGAAAATCGTCCCGTTCAAGCATTTGGGCGACGGTGTACTGGGCAGCCAGTTTAATCACATCGCTGAAGGACATTTCATCCAGCCACTTCGAATTGTAGTGGATCTCCAGTACATCCGGGTTGGGGTCCAGAATTTTAGTGGCTTGCTCGAAATAGGACTCCCCGTTGATGCGGGTTTCCTCCAGGGTGAGGGCCGGGCGCGTTTTGGACTTCCCGCTCGGGTCCCCGATCATGCCTGTAAAATCCCCGATAATCAGGATGGCTTTGTGGCCGAGGTCCTGGAACTGCCGGAGTTTGCGCAGCACTACGCTATGGCCCAGGTGCAAGTCGGGGCGGCTGGGGTCACAGCCGAGTTTGATGCGCAGCGGAGTGCCCGTCTTTTCGGCCTGTTTGAGTTTTTCGATGAGGGCATCTTCGGGAACGATTTCCTCGACACCACGCCGAATGTGTTGCAGTTGTTCGTCTACTGGTAAAAACATAGGGTTGCCAACCGGTGGGGTGAACGCCAAAGGGGAGGAAAGATCCCCAAAAAGCACCTATGGAACCGTCAAAACCATTCGAACTTGAAGCCGGCCCAATCAAAAGTGCCTGAGGAAAGCGCTTTCAAGTCCCGGCAATGCCAAGAACTGGCAAAATCATCGTCCTAAAGCCTACGGAATTTTTGAAAAGCCGTTATCTTCAAGGCTAACGCGCACAAGACCGCATCTCACACAACACATTCCTCAGCCAATAACTGCTAGCAATAGCCCTTTTTATGAAAAAGCAATACTTAAAAACCAAGCCGGTCTGCAAGGTTACTTTTAGCCTCCCTGCTGAAGCCACTGACGGTGCGGATAGCGTACTTGTTATGGGTGATTTCAATGAATGGAATACCGAAAATGCCACGCCCCTGATCCGTCAGAAAGACGGGAGTTTTCGCTTGGTGCTTGACCTGCCAGCCGGCCAGGACTACGAGTTTCGGTACCTGATTGATAATGAACGCTGGGAAAATGACTGGGAAGCCGACGGCTATGTGCCTTCCCCGTATTTCGGCATCGACAATTCCGTCGTTTCACTGGATGCTGTGACCATCGCCCCGAAGAAAAAAGCTACGCCGAAAAAGAAAGCGGTAGCCAAAGCCAAGGCGGCTCCGAAAAAGGCTGTAGCCAAGAAAAAAGCCACGCCCAAGAAAGCCGATGACCTGAAGAAAATCGAGGGCGTAGGCCCCAAGATTGCCGGGTTGTTGAATGAAGCGGGCATCAGCACCTTCAAAAAGTTGGCCCGTGCTAAACCGGCCAAGCTCGAAGGTATTCTGGAAAAAGCCGGTCCCCGGTATCGCATGCACAAGCCCGCCACTTGGCCCGAGCAGGCCGCCCTCGCTGCCGCCGGTAAATGGGACGAGTTAAAGGTCTTGCAAGACGAACTACAGGGCGGGAAACGGTAGGGGAATGTACGTCGCACTCCGCACGTTACTCCCGGTCTTTCATCATGCGGTCCAGGCGGCGTTTTGAATCGCGCTCGGCGATGCTCTGGCGTTTATCGTAGAGCTTTTTGCCTTTGGCGAGGCCGATTTCCACCTTGGCGCGTCCGTTTTTGAAGTACATCTTCAGCGGGACGATGGTGTAGCCCTTTTGCGTAATGGCTTTGGTGAGGCGTTTGATTTCCTTGCGGTTGAGTAGCAACACGCGGGGGCGGAGGGGCTCGTGGTTGAAGTGGGTGCCGAGCTTATAGGGGGCAATGTGGCAATTCATCAGGGTCATCTGTCCATGCTGCGGGGTGCAGTAGGCATCCTGCATGCTGACCTTTCCATCGCGCAACGATTTGACTTCGGTACCTCTTAGCACAAGACCGGCTTCGAAGCGGTCTTCGATGTGGTACTCGTACCGGGCGCGCCGGTTAGAGGCTATGGGTTTGATTGAGTCCGTCATAGATACGTGCCTTCTGGTTCATCGCCAAAGGAGGACGGATTGGGGCCTGGCAACGGAATGTAGGGGATCGAAGGCATATCTCCCGTGAATCCCCGCATGAACAGGTAGTGGACCAGGGCATCCAGCCCGGCCTCGGCTTCGTCATTTAGAATAACTTGCAGGTCGTCGGTTTGGAGGCTCGGGTAATGTGCGGCATCCAGCAGGGCTTCGCGCAGGGCCAGGGCGTGATCCGCTGAAACGAGGCCGGCAAAAACGCCCCATACCATCGGAAACGTGGTCAGCTCGTACCATTCCAGGCCCAGGTTCAGGGCTTCCTCCGGTGCCGTTGTTGCGGCGCTTCCGACGAGCAGGACCCCGTCGTGGGCAGGGGGTTCAGAGGCCGGATTGGCCTGGGCAACGAATTCAGCCGAGCGGCCATAATGCTCGGTCAGCAAGAGGCGGGTCAGGACGATCTCCTGTGCATATCGAGGGTCCACACGCAGGGTCTTGACGGTATCCAGGCTGGTGTGCAACAGCAACCGGGCGTAAGAGAACACCGGGCCGCTTGCCAGACATACGCCGGGGATCACGGGGAAGGATTCCGAATCCTGGATCACAGACAACGTCGGGACCAGCGCCACATCCACGGTGCCGGCTTTCAGCCAGGTGGCGCATTCATGGGGCAGGCCGACCTCAATCTGTATCGATGTACCAAGACCATGCGGATCCAGTGCAGAGACCAGTTGACGGGTAAAGGGGAGGTCCCAGGTTGCAATACGCAAAACAGTTACCAGCAATTAGGGCAAAAAAATAAAAAAGACCGCCGGCTGAAAAGGTCAACCGGCGGCAGTAGGGTTTCAAAACCCATGAGGGATATTCGAAGGCGGTACCTACTTGGTGCTCGTACGGCGTTTCTCTTTAATCCGGGCTGCTTTCCCGCGCAGGTCGCGCAGGTAGTATAGCTTGGCCCGGCGGACGCGTCCTTCACGGATCCGTTCAATTTTGGCCAGCCGGGGGGAGTACAACGGGAATACCCGTTCTACGCCAATGCCGTTCGAGACCTTGCGGACGGTGAACGTTTTGTTCGCACCGCTGCCGCGCATCTTGATCACAACCCCCTGAAACTGCTGAATGCGTTGCTTGTCACCCTCGACCACGCGAACGTGTACATTCACGGTGTCACCGGGTTTGAACTCGGGGATGTCATCACGGAATTGCGTTGCTTCAACCAGCAGCATTTTGGCATCCGACATGGGAATCCTCTCTTTATCGTGTTTTTGTAGCGGTCAAACAGAGGCGCACACTGGCGTCCGAGGGTTGCCGCACAGGCATATCAGTTCAATCAGGCTTGTAGCTTCAGGCCCATCAAAAAAGATGTATTCCGCCCGAAGTATGTAGCCACGCAATGTACGAAAGAAGCCAGACTAATAGGAAGAGAAAAAGGATATTCAAATAAAATCAATCCTCCCACAAGTCGGGTCGTTTTTGGCGGGTGAGGGCTTCCCGCTGGGTTTCCCGCCATGCGGCGACGCGATTGTGATCCCCTGACAGCAATACGTCCGGTACGTCCATGCCTCGAAATGAAGCTGGGCGGGTGTATACCGGTGCGCCTAGCAGTTGATCCTGAAACGAATCGCTCAGGGCCGAATCGGCATCGCCCAACACGCCGGGAATGAGGCGGACCAGCGCATCGATCAGGACAAGGGCAGGCAGTTCGCCCCCACTAAGGACATAATCGCCGATGGTGATTTCCCGCGTAACCAGCGCGTCCCGCACGCGTTGATCGATGCCCTTGTAATGGCCGGCAATCAGGATGAGCCGGTTGGACAGGGATAGGGCATTGGCGATGGGTTGGGTGAGGCGCTCACCGTCGGGTGTGAGGTAGATGACGGCATCGTAGGTTGCGTTTTCGGCTTTGGCCTCGGCCAGCAAGCATTCGATGCAGGCAAACAGCGGTTCGGGTTTGAGTACCATCCCGGCCCCACCCCCAAAGGGATAGTCGTCGATTTGCCGGTGTTTATCCGTGCTGAAGGCCCGGATGTCATGCACACGGATGTCCACCAAACCCTTTTCAGCCGCGCGTTTCAGGATGCTGTGCTGCAACGGCGAGGCCACCAGGTTGGGCAGGGCAGTGATGAGGTCTATGCGCATGATTATTGGTGATTTACTTCGTACAGCCAGCTATCGCCTCGTGTGATGATTGGTGATTGGTCATTTGGTGTTTGAAATCACCAATGCCCAATATTATTCAATCAGTCCTTCAATCAGGCGAAGGTGAATGCGCCCGGCATCCAGGTCGATGACGTCTACAAACTCCGGCACGGCGGGTACGAGGGCATCGGGGTGGCCGGGGCGAGCGATGACAAAGATGTCATGGGCCGGGTTCGGCATGATGGCTTTGAGGGTTCCGACGACGGTCTTTTTTTCGTCAACCACTTCCCTGCCGATGAGGTCGTGCAGGAAGATTTCGTCTTCTTCCAGGGGCAGGTCGGTTTCAAGGGCAAAAATCTCATATTGGCGCAGGGCATCCGAGTCTTCGCGTGAAGCCAGGCCTTTCAATTCGAGGATGACCTGCGGGCCTTTCGAGGTGGTTTGCACCCGTGCAGCCGTTATTTCAAACCGCCGGACATGCTCGGCATCAAGGCCGACGAACACCTGGTCCAGTGTTGAAAACCGTTCAGGGTCGTCGGTATAGGGAAATACCTTCAAGGCCCCGCGTACGCCGTGGCTGCGTATCACCTTGCCCATCAAGATCAAGGCATCAGCAGAAGGAGCATTTGTTTGCATGGCAGTGCATCGGGCGAAAAGAAAAAAGGGATTCCGAGCGGAGGCAGATGCCGCATCCCGAAATCCCTCAAGTTGTATGCCGTACAGCGTCAGGCGCTGTCTTTTTGCTTTTGGATGAACGCCTTGAGGCCGTCCCAATCGCCGTTGGCGGCAAATTGGGCTTGCTCAGCCCAGCATTCTTCGTTGGCAATCGACTGCTTGATGCCGCTCGACTCAATGATGCCACGCAGGCCTTCCAGGTCGGTACCAGCCAGCGCTGCATAACTCGTGATGCCGCTTTCCGTCAGCATCGCGGCAAACTTCGGACCAATGCCCCAGAGTTTGGTGAGGTCGTCCGGTTTGGCTGGTGCTTCTTCGACAGCAGCTTCGGGTTCAGCAACTTCTTCCTCAGCAGCGGCTTCAGGCTCGGCAGTGGGCGCTTCCTCAGCTTCAGGAGCTGCTTCTTCAGCTTCAGCAGCCGCTTCGGGCTCGGCAGCTTCAGGAGCTGCTTCTTCAGCAGGTTCTTCAGTTGTTTCAGGCTCGGCGGTGGGCGCTTCCTCAGCCGGTGCTTCTTTGGCAGTGGGTGCTTCTTCGGTAGCCGCTGCCGCATCTTCTACTACATTGGCTTCGGCCTGTTGGGCTTTGGCTTCTTCCGCGGCTTTCTCGCGGATTTCGGCGAGTTCGGCTTCGGCGCGTTTGCGAGAGGCTTCGGCTTCGGCCTTGGCGCGCTCGGCGGCTTCGGCTTCGGCTTTGGCGCGTGCGGCATGCCGCTCTTTCTCTTCCTCGGCCACTTTTTTGGCTTCGGCGGCCAGTGCAGCAGCTTTCCGGGAGGCCGCAGTTTCCTTCACGGACTTGTCAGCTTTTTGTGCATGCCAGGACCGGAGCCGTTCGGCAATTTCCTCTTCCGATTTGCCGCCCTTGCGCAGGTGGCGCTCCAGGAGGATGCCTTCCCGACTCAGCAGGTTGCGGACGGTATCGGTGGGTTGGGCACCAGCATCCAGCCAGTAGTGGATCCGGTCCGTGTTCATTTTGATTACAGCGGGTTCTTCGACCGGGTAGTATCGGCCCAGGTCTTCAATGTATCGGCCGTCGCGGGGGCTGCGGACGTCTGCCGCTACGATCCCGTATACCGGCCGCTTCTTGCGGCCCATGCGCCGTAAACGAAGTTTAACAGCCACGTTATGTTTGGTTTGGTTTCAGAGGAAAAAAAGTCGATGTGCACGAACTGCATCTCTAGAGTGCTATGTTGCGTGAGGCGTGTTGCGTGAACTTGGACTCATTGGTTTTGCTTGGTACAAGTATTCGGCCATGAACTTTTTAGTCTGAATCACGCAACACGCAACACGTATCACGCTGGAACTAAATACTTGGTAGTCGTCACGGCTTTCATTTCTGTAAAAAATATCAAAGGCCAGTCCTGATTTACCGTCGGCGGCCTTTGCCCCTCGGGTTCATCAGTTGGTCCATGTTCACCGAGCGGCCTTTGCCGGTCAGTTTCATGACCGTCTTCATCATCTTCTTCATCTCGCGGAACTGTTTCAACAACTGGTTCACGTCCGAGATTTCCATGCCGCTTCCCCGTGCGATGCGGCGGCGGCGGCTTCCGTTAATAATTTCTGGGCGACGGCGTTCCTCCTGGGTCATCGACAGGATCATGGCTTCAATGTGCATAAAAGCATCATCGTCCATGTCCAGGCCCTTGAGCTGTTTGCTCACGCCGGGGATCATGCCGAGCAAGTCGGTCAGGGACCCCATTTTCTTGATCTTCTGGAGCTGCTCGTAAAAATCTTCGAGGTCGAAGCTCTGGGAGCGGATTTTCTTTTGCAGCTTTTCGGCCTGGTCGGCATCAAACTGTTCTTGCGCTTTCTCCACAAACGAGACCACATCCCCCATGCCCAGAATACGCTGGGCCATACGGTCGGGGTAGAAAGGGGTCAGGGCATCCAGCTTTTCACCCGTCGAGGCGAACTTGATGGGTTTGTGGACCACCTGCCGGATCGAAAGTGCAGCTCCGCCTCGGGTATCCCCGTCGAGTTTGGTGAGCACCACACCGTGGAAATCCAACTGTTCGTTGAAGGCTTTTGCCGCATTCACCGCATCCTGCCCGGTCATGGAATCGACTACAAACAGGATCTCATCAGGGGCGGTGACTTCCTTGATGCGCTGCACCTCGGCCATCATGTCTTCATCGACATGCAGCCGGCCCGCGGTGTCAATGATCAGTGTATCCCGGCCCTGCTTTCGGGCAGCCGAGACGGCTTCACGAGCGACGCGCACGGCGTCCTTGACGACTTCCCCTTCCGCTCTAACAGCATACACCGGTACTGAAATGCCCGAAGCAAGCGTTTCCAGTTGATCCACCGCAGCCGGACGATACACGTCGGCGGCAGCAATCATGGGGGAGCGGCCTTTCTCTTTCAGGAACAGGGCGAGCTTGCCGCAGAAGGTGGTTTTGCCGGAGCCTTGAAGACCAGCAACCAGGATAACGGTGGGGGGCTTCTGGGCCTTGTTGAGCCCCACGTTGCTCGTACCGAGCAAATCAACCAGGGCATCGTAGACGATCTTGACCAACTGTTGCCCCGGCTGCACGGCGTGGAGAACGTCCTCGCCAACCGCTTTCTCCTTGACCCGGTTCGTGAAATCCCGTGCGACCTGGTAATTGACATCGGCATCCAGCAGGGCGCGGCGAATCTCGCGCATCGTCTGGGCGATGTTCAATTCATTGATCTGACCCTGGCCTTTCAGGGTCTTGATGGCAGATTCCAGCTTTTCGGAAAGCGACTCAAACATGCAGATCTTTCGGTTACGCGATCCCGGATTGGTACAAAGCGGGGGTGTCGTACAGAAAAGCCAAGATAAGATTCAGTCTTGTCTACTACAATGAAGTTTTGATATGGGAAATTCAGGTAGGGTGTTTGGGCACGCCCCGGCCAGCATGCAAACGGCGACCAGGCCCATGCAAAGCCTCATGAGTCCGATGGGGTTAATGCACCGAATACATGTACCGGATATTCCATAATGAACGGATACCGGCTGGGGTCGGCAACCTGCGTCATGAGCACCGCCACCATTTCGTTTTCTCGATCAATCCAGAAATAGGTACCCGATGCCCCGAGCCACCAGTTGGTGCCCGGCTTGGGGCCGCTTTCGGCGGGATAGGGTGCAACTTGCACCCCCATGCCCAGCCCGAAGCCGGTACCCGTCAGTGTCATGGGTCCGGCCTGAATTGGAATCAGGGCATCCGGCAGGTGATTGCGCATCATCAGGTCAACGGTTTTCGGCTTCAAAACCTGAACTCCGTCCAGTTGGCCCCGATTCAGTAACATCTGCGCAAACCGGTAATAGTCCGTAGCGGTCGAAAATAAGCCGGTGTTTCCACGCGGGAATGTTGAGGAATAGGGACGCGCATGAAATGCACCCTCGTCATCGGCGGTGTACAGCGTAGCTAAGCGGTCCTGCTTCGAAGCCGGTACCTCAAAGTGCGTGTCGACCATCCCGAGGGGATCCAGTATGCGATTTTGCAAGAATTGCTGGATGGGTGTCCCGGAAGCTACTTCGATAATCCGGGCCATCATATCTACGCTGTAGCTGTAGGTCCACCGTGCTCCGGGCTGATGGGCCAGGGGTAAGGAGGCCACCGCATTCGAAAGGGTAGAGAGGTCCGTACTGGTATGCAACGGTTTAGAGGTGCGATACAACGCGTCTACCGGCGAATGAAACAGCCCGGAGGCAATACCACCGGTATGCGTGAGCAGGTCTTTCACGGTCAGCTGCCGTTCGAGGGGTGCCGTTTGACCCTCGGCCACATATACCTCAACATCGGCAAAGGCCGGGATAAATTTCGCAACCGGGTCCTCCAGTTTCAACGTCCCGTTTTCGATCAAAAGCATTGCAGCCGCACTGACAATGGGCTTGGTCATGGAGGCCAGCCGAAAGAGCGTGTTCGTTTGCATCGGGGCGTGTGTGTCCAGGTCGCGTACGCCGAGGGCCTCGAAATGGGCCACCTCACCCTGATGGGCAATCAGCGCAACAGCACCCGGCAGCTGCCCCGAATTGACAAAACCCTCAATGTAGCGCTGGGCCTGTTCAAACGATGGAGAATCCGGCTGGGTGAGGGTTTGGGCAAAGACGTACGTGAGGCCCAACAAGGCCACACAAACAACCAGCAAGCGAGCTATATTTTTCATGATATTGGACTTTTTGGTCAAAAATAGGGTTAGGGTAAAGCACAAATCGTGCAACCCGTGTTGGCTAGTTAGGAATTGTGGATTGATTGGTCCATAAATATAAGCCGTTCTGGTGATGCAATGGATGCAGAAAATTTTACCCTTGGGATTTGAGGGTATTAAAGGCCACCTGGATGATGTCGTTGAGGTAGGCCTCGTCAACGCCGGCCTTGCCCATCACAAAGAGGCCGTGGGCGGTATGGACCAAAAACCGGGCCAGGGTGCGGGCATTGGTTTTGGGGGAGAGGTCGCCGGACTGCACGGCCCGTTCGAGGGTATCGAAAAGGGCGTTTTCAATCTGTTTGACATGGACGTTAATGATTTTCGCCGCTTCATCGTCGGCGCGGCGCATCTCAATGATACTGTTGTTGAGCATACATCCCCGCGCATCTTCCAGGGTAGCCGCCCATTTCCAGAAATTCAATACCCGCTGAATGTTGACCAAAGGAGGGTCCGAGGGGTCGAGCATGTCTCGGTGCATAGACACATTCACCGTCACATACTTCCGTAAGGCTTCAATGAATAGGTCTCGCTTGCTGCCGTAGGTATCATATAAACTTTGCCGGCCAATGCCCATATGATCCAGCAGCTCTTTCAATCCACTCGCCTGGAAACCTTGCACCCAAAACAATTCCATTGCTTTGGCAAGGGTGGCTTCTCGGTCAAACGCTTTGGGGCGGCCAGCCATAAAGTGTCTATTGTTCAATTTTATTTTGGACCATTGAGTCAGAAATATACGAATCAATACCTTTCAGGCATAGGGATGGTATAAAAAAATACCTTGACCGATTGGTCCAAAATAAAATATCATCCGCATTCATGGGGCATAAGCTCCCACAAGATCCATCCAACCAGCAGACGATGAATGGGTCGGATATAATACTTGACCAATCGGTCTAAATATCTATTTCTCATTCAATGCGTCCAACCTTGAGGTTTATTATGGTTAATTTGAGAAGGTATGCAACCTGTGTACTGCTGCTGGTACTGATGCCGCTCGTGGCATCGGCGCAGCAGACGGGGAAATTGGCCGGGTCCGTCACGGATCAGGCCACCAACGAGCCGCTGCCCGGCGCGACCGTCGTCATCGACGGGACGCAACTGGGCTCGGCAACCGACGCCAATGGTAGCTACTTTATCATTGGTGTGCCGGTGGGCACCTATAACATTCGTGCCTCGTTCATCGGATACGAGTCGCTCGTCTACAACGACGTCTCGATCAACGCCGGCTTCACGCGTAACCTGGACTTTGCCCTGAGTGGCGATACCGAGTTGCTCGACGAAGTGGTCGTTGAATATGAGCGGCCCATCATCCAGAAAGATGCCATCGGCGTGCCGAAGGTCGTCTCGGGTGAAGCCATCCAGAACCTGCCTGTTCGCGGTGTGGGTTCAGTGGCCGCGCTGCAAGGCGGCGTTGTTGCTGACGAAGGCTCGGGCGATCTGTTCGTGCGTGGCGGCCGGGAAGAAGAAGTCACCTTCTTTGTCGATGGCGTCAAAGTCGTCGGCCAGGTTGCGGTTCCACAATCGGCCATCCAGGAGCAGTCGATGCTCATCGGGAGCATTCCGGCCAAGTTTGGCGATGCTGCTTCAGGAATCATTTCGGTGACGACCAAAAGCGGTGGTTCCAACTTCTTTGGTAGCCTTGAAGGGGTGACCTCGGAAGTGCTGGATTCGTTCGGCTACAATCTGGGTAGCTTTTCGGTGGGCGGTCCTTTGATCAGGGACAAGGTCAACTTCTTTGTGGCCGGTGAATTGCTGAGCCAGGACGACCGCAACCCGCGTGCGGTGCCGACGGCACGGTTGAACGACAATGCGCTCAACACCCTGCTCGCCAACCCGCAGGTGCTGCGTATTCGGAATGCCGAAACAGGCGCCGTTGATTACCTTGCTTTGCCCAGCAATCTCGAAGATGGTGCGTCTTTAGACGAGGTCCTGAGTGTACTCAACATCCCTGCAGGTTTTGAACTGGACAGCCCGGTTCCCATTCAAGGTGCCGAAGTGCAGCCGCTGAGTGCTTACGAATTCGATTCGGCCAAGCGCAACTATGACGGCAGCAACTTTGCCTTCAACGGTAACCTGACCCTGAAGCCGTCACAGTCGATTCGTATGCGGTTAGGGGGGCGGTATGGGAAGGATCAATCCCGCCTTTTCAACCGAGTGGGTTCGTTGTTTAGCAGCAATCGAAAAGCCCAACGCAATGAAAAAACCTGGGGCATCTTTGGGAATTGGACGCAGTACCTGAGCAACTCAACCTTCTATCAGGTTCAGGTCGATTTTACCGATTCGCGGGATGTGCGCTTTGACCCGGCCTTTGATGCCGACATCACGGATGTACTTTTCTATGGTGATATCGACCATCCGGCCAACGAAACGGCCCGGCGTTACAAGCTCTGGAATGCAGAGGATTCTACCTATGTGCAACGCTATAGTGATAGCAACCTGCCTAATGAGCGGGGGGTCTATTCGGTTTTCGGTTCGCCGGGTATGGGCGAGGTCGTGCGGAACACCACTGTTTTTGCACAAAATCACAACCGGCAGCTCCGGGTATCGGCCAGCGCTACGACGCAGATCGGCTTGCACCAGATCGAGTTTGGAGGAGAGTTTGAACAACGCGTTCAGCGCCATTTTGCGATGGCTGGGGGGCAGGGCGGTATCGGCTCTGTTGCTCGGTTCTATGACGACGGCAACGTCGAAAACGGTGCCGACCGGGCGGTGACCCGCTGGGAGGAACTGCAGTATGAAAATGTTAAGGACAACATCGAATACTACGGCTACAACTTCCTGGGAACTGAAGAGGTGAACGATCAGGACGTGGAGGCCTTCGTCTCCGGTGCCAACCGTAATATTGCGCCCTATCAGCCCATCTACTACGCAGGTTACATCCAGGACAAAATCGAGTACAAAGACCTCGTCTTGAATCTTGGGTTGCGCGTTGACCTGTTCGACAACAATGCCCTTGTCCTCCGGGATAAATATGCCTTGTTACCCATTGTTCGGGCGGGGGCACTCTCGGAGCGGCCCGGCAACATCGGCTCCGACTATGCGGCCTATTTCAACAATAGTGGCGACGTGGTTGGCTACCGGGATCTTGAGGGTAACTTCTTCGATGTCAATGGACAAGAAGCGAGAGGGGGCGACATCAACATATTAGGTACCCCCCAGATCAGCGGCAACGGTAAATTGAGTGCCGAGGTCTTCGAAGATTATGAGCCGGAAGTGACGGTAATGCCGCGCATCGGCCTCAGTTTCCCGGTTACCGATCAGGCACTGTTCTTCGCCAGCTACGACGTGACCAGTCAGCGGCCTGCAGACGACGTCGGCCATGGTGGCGCGGTGGTGGCCTTCGATGGCATCCATGAGTACCTTCTGGCTTCCGAAGGCTCGCAGCGGGTGAACAACACCGGCCTCAAACCCGTCAAAACGACGGAATACGAACTGGGCTTCAAACAACGCTTGGGTGAGCGGGCCGCCGTTACGCTGTCCGGCTTCTACAAGTCGATTGAAAACCTGATTCAGCTTGAGGCGATTGCGTTTGGCTTTCCAAACGGTTATACGTTCTACGGAAACAACGACTTCGGGACCATCAAGGGTGCCCAGTTTGAGTTCGAACTCCGCCGCACGAACAATGTATCCATCGACGCCAACTACACCCTGCAGTTCGCCGAAGGCACCGGCTCGGATGCGCAAACAGCGACGCAGGTTGCCTGGCGCGGCCCGACCGATGGCACCGGTTTCCCGGAGACCATCAGTCCACTGGACTTCGACCGCCGTCACTCTATCAACCTGAGTGTCGACTACCGCCTGGGTAAAGGCGAGGGGCCGGTGGTGGCTGGCGCTCCAATCCTGGAAAACTTCGGGATCAACGTGGTGACCAACCTGCGGAGCGGCCTGCCGTTCACGCGGCTTCAAGGTCCGAACCCGCTGTTCAACAGCTTTATCCTGCCGCCGGCGGGAAGCGTCAATGGGGACAATCAGCCCTGGGCGACCCTGGTGAACCTGCGGGTCGATCGGGTTTTTCAGCTCACGAAAGGGCTCAACCTCACGGCATACCTCTGGATCCAAAATCTGCTAGATGCCGATAACGTGATTGATGTCTATCGTGCGACCGGCTTGGCCGGTAACGATGGCTGGATGTCATCTGGCGAAGGGCAGGACTTCTTGCGTAACCAGGAGGATCCGACGCTGGCCGCGGCCTTATATGGCTTTGCCGCTGCGGATCCGTTCAACTACGGAATCCCGCGTCAGACTCGCTTCGGCGTTCGCATCAACTTTTAACCTCCTTGGGGTGATGAAGAGGAATAGAGACGTGTTGCATCTGGGCGTACCGGATGCAGCACGTCTCTTTATAATGGTTCGAAAAGCAACGATGAAGTGGCTTAAAGGGGTAAAAAGCGCCGTTTACAGGGTAGAGGCTCATTTGCTATTTGTAAAGTCAATGCTCCTATATCCTGATGTATATCCTGATGGTCCGGCAAGTTGGATTTTCTGGGAGGTTACGTCAACCTCAAAACGGGTGTAACGACACCTATTCTGCCTGATTACTCTTTGGGCGCTATCGCTGCTTAATTCTGTCCACCGTATTGTTGATTACTGTTAGAATAACCCAAACATCTTGAGCGCAGAGACGGCTACGATTACGATAAGCAACCGATGGATCCACACGTTGGCGTTGGGCACACGGGCCACAAATCGAACGGCCATCCAGGCCCCAATGGCCTGAAAGACGGCCATGGCCAAGCCAAAGCCGACGTGGACCTGATTGTAAAAGAAAAAAATGGCCAGGGCTGGAATACCGAAGCAAAACACAATCAACAGCTTCACGCCGTTGCCGGAGCCCAGGCTGTACCGGCTCACCAAGACCAGCCCGGCCAATAAAAACACGCCGACCCCGGCCTGGATAAACCCTCCATAAACCCCGATCAAAAAGAACACCAGCATGGTCGCCGGATGCCGGTTGCGATTGGGTTCTGCCGTGGATTCCTGCAACCAGCGTTTCGGGTTGATGAGCAAGACCCCGAGCATAAACACCATCAGGAGGCCGATGACCTGGTTCATCAACTGCTCGTTGAGATCGACGGCGATGAGGGCCCCCACCACAGCCCCGATCAGGGTAGGCACCACCAACCAGGTAGCGCCATTGTAGTCTGTCAGGCCGGTTTGATGAAAGCCCCGCAGGCCCACCCAACTCTGAAACAACACGCCGATGCGGTTGGTGCCATTGGCCACCGGGGCGGGCAGGCCGCAAATGAAGATGAACAAGGGCAGTGTGATCAGAGAGCCGCTGCCGGCCAGGGTGTTGATAATCCCGGTAAATACACCGGCCACAAGAAACAGGAACCACCCCCAGGCGTCGAGGTCAATCGAAAACAGATCAGGCATAGATGGGGGAGCCCCTCAAGGCTGCTGGAAGAGGGTGTCGTCCAGAGGGATGTTGATCTGAATGTCGGTGTATTGTATTTCCGCCACCGGTTGATTGTTGCGGGTCGATCTACGGCGGAAGGGGACTTGCACATTGCCGACCGGGCGGTAATCGGACAACAACAAGCCGTCTTGTACGTTCTCGCCAATTTTGATGATACGCCAGGTTGCCGGGTCGATGTACAGGCGGCGGCTTGCCGCACCGGGTGGTGTGAGTTCGAGGACGTCACAGGTAATCTCACCTACAGCTTCCGTCCCGAGAAACGTTGCCTCGGCTTCTCCGGCACGGGCGAGGAGATACAAGGGTTCGAGCCACAGGTTGGCCTGCATTTGATCCACGTTGTGCGGTTGGGGTGTACGCCCCGGCATCCGGAAACGGGCCGCATTGCCCTTCAGGTATTGCAGATAAATTCCCGTGGGGGTACCGATTTCAATGCGCATGCGGTCCGGTTGTTGAAACAGGACGACAAAGGTTTCCGGTAGGCCTCTGCGGGTTTGCAACGTCACGCGGCCTGTTTGGCGTACACTCCGGATTTGTTGAACGGCTTCCTTGCCGCCCAGGGCCGTCCAGATGCGGTCTAGCAGGGCACGTCCGCGTGTGGTTCTGTTGTCTTTCGGGGGCGCAGGGGGAAGACGGGGCAGTGTGACTGTATCAGCAGGTGTGTGCAGGATCGGAGGTGCCGTTGCGGCTGTATCGGGGGGCGGTTGCTGTACTGTTGGGGGAGGCACGGCGGTTGTGTCTGACGCACGTATAACGGGCAGGGCGGCGGCCTCGACGATAACCTGAAAAGAGGTGGCAGCCCATAACCCGGAAGGGTCTTCAGCGCTCAGGGTGAGTTCCGTCCGTCCCGGTTTTTTGGGGCGAAGGGTCAACAGTCCGGATGCGATTGATGCGCTCACGATGGCGGTATCCTGAACGGTAATGCCATACAACAGGGGATCTCCATCTGGGTCGCGCAAGGGAGGCCGCTCTCCAGCAAGGGGAAGGATGGTGTCCGGGGTGTTTTGCGTCAGGGTCAGGTTGAGGAGGGGAAAGGCGACCAGGGGGGAATTGTTCAGGCGGTTGACCTGTGTGGTATCGGCTGGTGTTGGTGGGGGGGTGGGGTTGCGGCGATCCGTTTTGAGTTGCTGGATCATCATCGCAAACTGCGGGGGGTCGGCGAAGGGATCAGGGGTATAGTCCGGGGCTACATCCAGCAAGAGGTGGGCATACTGGTTGGCCGCGTCTCGCTGGTTATCAGCGAGGTAGGTTACGCTCATCAGCCGAAGGGCCTGTCGCCTTTGATCGAGCGGAATATCCCCAAGTTCCAAACACTGGTTTAGGGTGGTCAGGGCATTGGTGAAGCGGCCGAAAATATAAGCCTGTTCCGCTGCAGCGAGGGCATCGGTGCAATCCGGCGATTGCGCATAAACAGCTATTTGCAGACCCGGTGTCAGGCAAACCGTTAATAGCCAAAACAAGTGGGGCCAAAGGACCGCACGCATAATCATGGAGTAGGCGGAAAAAGACAACGGCGCTTAATATACGAAACGTACGCCGTACTAAGGGCTTGTGCGACGTATTATTTCCATTCCCGGAAGGTTAACGTCGAATGCAGCGCAGGGATTTGTTTTTGCCCTTAATCCTGGTGATTCTTTGTAGCAAAACCCTTATGATCTGATGTTACGCGACCTCCCCTGATTCATGCACACGTACGAAGTGCGAGCAGTCGGCAGGGGTGGCCTGAAGGGTCATGCGTAACATGACTTGTGATCCTCAGAAGCACGCAAGTTCCCAGTTTTCCAAACCCGTCCTTCTATGATGCGAATCCTCCTGCTTATTGTCGCCAGCATAACGTGCTCGTCTGTAGTTAGGACGCAATCGCTACAATGGGAAAAAAGCGCAGCCCCCGAGACGCTGTTTCTGAGCATTGCTACTATCGATGGGCAAACCCTGCTGGCCGGAAACAACCTCCCGTGGGGAGGCCGCAATGAAAACTATCGTTCAGCTGACGGGGGAGCGACGTGGGTACCCAACGGAAGACGCGGGGTACATGACTATTATATCGAGGCATCCGGCGTGATTTGGATGGGTACGCCAGCGGGGGTGTACCGCTCTGACGACACCGGGGAGTCATGGAATCTGGTGGGCTTGCAAAGCGAACGCTGCCAAGTCATCATCCGAGGTGGAAACGGCCAATTGTATGTGGGAACCCACGGCCAGATCGTCGCCGGTGACGGCGGGCTCTTCCAGTCCCTTGATGAAGGCCAAACATGGTCACGGATGGAAGGGGATTTTGCAGACACGGTAACCGATGTGCACGCTTTCGTCATCACCACCGACGGCTTCCTCTTTGCTGGTACCAATGCCGGGCTCTATCAACTTGATGAGGCTAACCTCCAGTGGAATCCCGCCGGGTTACAGGATGGGGCGATTCGTACCCTTTTACAACATCCCGACGGCAGCCTGTTTGCCGGAAGCTGGCAACGCGGCATCTATCGTTCTGTGAACCAGGGGGCTACCTGGGCCAAGGTCTCAGAGCGGAGCATCAATGGTCCGAATGACCTTACAGTAGATCCAGCAGGCATGGTTTACGCCGCTACACGGGACGGGGTGTATCAAGCTCCACCAGTGGGACTTCCCTGGACCGTTGTAAGTGAGGGGCTGCCACAGGACGTGGTTTATGCCCTCGCCCTTTCAGAAAGTGGTATTCTATGGGCTGCGACGGCCACGGGGTTATACCGAACCGTTGCGCCTGTTATCTCTGCACAAGAGCGTATTGCGCAACCGAGAGCAACATCCCGGCTCGATCCCAATTTCCCCAATCCATTCCAAACCACGACCTCGATTCCTTTTTCTGTCGCTCAAGCTGGTCCTGTAGAACTCTCAGTCTTTGACGTGTTAGGCCGCCGCATTACGACACTGGTCTCCGGGTCATTACGGCCAGGTCAGTATCAGGTAGAATGGAACAGTACAGGGCTTGCCGAGGGCGTATACCTGTACCAACTTGTTACAGCAGGCCGCAGGCGGGTAGGGCGTATGTTGAAGCAATAGATCTATTGTACGCACGCCAATCGCAGGGTTGCCCGCATCTTTCGCAGCGGCGCATGCTCTTTGTCCTCCTGCCTGCGCAGGGGCAAGCTGTCGCACGTTATCCGAGTTCGGTTTCAATCTGTGCAATACTATCCCGGAGTTCGGCGGCTTTTTCGAAGGCCAGGTTTTCGGAGGCTTCCAGCATTTCCTTGCGGAGTTGTGCGATGAGTTCGCGCTTCTGGTCATCGGTGAGGAACCGGACGACTGGGTCGGCCACCATGGGTAGTTGTTCGGGGCCAGCATAGTAGGTGGGTTGGTCCTCATCTTCTTTTCTGTGGTCGGCGATGGCGGTTCCTTGTTTGATCTGGTCGATGGATTTGATGACGGTTTGCGGCGTGATGCCGTGTTCCTCGTTGTAGGCCTGCTGAATGGTTCGGCGGCGTTCGGTTTCGTCGATCATGCGGGCCATTGAGCCGGTGACGCGGTCGGCATACATCACCACCTTGCTGTTGGCGTTTCGGGCGGCGCGGCCGGCGGTCTGGATCAACGACCGGTCGCTCCGGAGGAAGCCTTCCTTGTCGGCATCCAGAATGGCAACCAGCGAGACTTCCGGCAGGTCCAGGCCCTCACGCAACAGGTTGATGCCGACGAGCACATCGAATGTGCCCAGCCGGAGGTCGCGCAGGATGTCCACCCGCGCCAGCGCGTCGATGTCCGAGTGCAGATACGTAACCTGAATGCCGAACGTTTTGAGGTATTCGGTCAGGTCCTCAGCCATGCGTTTGGTGAGCGTCGTGACGAGCACCCGTTCCTTCCGGCTGACGCAGTCCTGAATTTCGTCCAGCAAGTCATCGATCTGGTTGTGCGTCGGGCGGACTTCAACGGGCGGGTCCATGATGCCCGTCGGGCGAATGATTTGTTCCACCACGATGCCGCTGCTTTTCTCCAGTTCATAGTCGCCTGGGGTGGCAGACACAAAGATGACCTGGCTGTGCCGGTCTTCGAATTCTTCAAACTTCATGGGCCGGTTGTCCAGCGCCGAGGGGAGCCGGAAGCCGTACTCGACGAGGTTGATCTTCCGTGAACGGTCTCCGTTGTACATGCCGCGTACCTGCGGGACCATCACGTGGCTCTCGTCAAGGACCAGCAAATAATCTTCCGGGAAATAATCAAACAGGCAGTAGGGTCGCTCGCCGGGTTTGCGATTGGAGAGGTGCCGACTGTAATTCTCAATGCCGGAGCAGTATCCCAGCTCGCGCATCATTTCCATATCGAATACGGTACGTTGCTCCAGCCGCTGGGCCTCGACCAGTTTACCTTCCTCGCGCATGACGGCCAGCCGCCACCGCAACTCTTCCTCAATGTCTTTGATGGCCCGTTCGAGTTGCTCTTTGGGGGTCACGAAGATTTTGGCCGGGTAGATGGTCACGATGTCATGTTCCTCAATCACATCCCCTGAAATGGGATGCAGGGCGGTAATGCGCTCAATCTCATCGCCCCAGAACGCGAAGCGGTAAGCCAATGCTTCCTCATAGGCCGGGAAGACGTCCACCACATCCCCGCGTACACGGAACACGCCGGGGATGAAGTCGATGTCGTTGCGGCTGTAGTAGATGTTGGCGAGTTGCCGCAGCAGGTCGTTGCGTTTGATGACCTGTCCTTTTTTGACCTGGGTGATCTGGGCGCGGTATTCGTCCGGCGACCCCAACCCGTAGATACACGACACACTCGCTACCACCAGTACATCCCGCCGCCCGGAGACGAGGGCGCTTGTGGCCCGCAGGCGGAGGCGGTCGATTTCATTGTTGATGGCAAAGTCCTTTTCGATGTACGTATCGGACCGGACGATGTACGCCTCTGGCTGATAGTAATCGTAGTAGGAGATGAAAAACTCGACGGCATTGTTGGGGAAAAACTGTTTGAACTCGGCATACAACTGAGCCGCCAACGTCTTGTTGGGGCTCATCACGAGCGTGGGCCGGTTCAGGTTTTGGATGGTTTGGGCGATGGCAAAGGTTTTGCCCGTGCCAGTAGCACCCAGCAAGGTTTGGTATTTGTCGCCCCGCAGGATGCCTTCGGTCAATTCGGCAATGGCGCGGGGTTGATCGCCCATGGGTTGAAAGGGGGAAATGACCTGGAACGGTAGGTCAAGGGCCGTGGTCAGTGGGGGCAGTTCAGACATGAAGGGTGGATGTGTGCAAGTTTATGTGTGGGAGTATCCGATGTGAACGAATTTGGCCCGGATTGGTTGCACAGATGGCCCACTGATTTGTTGCGGTATTTCCATGCGGTAACGCCTTCCGAACACCATAGGTGTATTGACGATTGGTTTCGGAAAACGATGGTTATGCCGTGAGGGGTACCACGGCAACGTCTACTACAAACAGCACACGATATACTCATGCCCCCGGCCAGAAGGCTCCGAAGACCCCGGCGGCCAGCAGGGCATAGACCAGGCCGTCAAAGGCGTGTTTCCAGATGGCGGACCAGGAGAAATGCCACCAGATGCTGTTGATGAACAATCCACCAGAGAAACCCAGTAGCGCCGCCGTGCAGGTTACCTGAAAGACCTTCAGGTAGGAGGCTTCGGCCGGCAAGGTGGTCGATGCGATGTAGGCGACCAAAAAGCAAATGACCAGATTGTAGATGAAGTGCTGCCCGAGCTGTTTGCCACTCACCCCGGCCCCGTTGGGCCACATGACCAGCATCCCGACGGGGCCTTGCTTGACCCTGTCCGTGTAATCGGGATCTTTTACGTCGGCTGAGGAAGCCGCGTAGGGGAAGACGTATTGTCCGCGGGGTACGTTGTGCTCACGCAAGGCTGTTGCAAGCGCATCTTGATTGGGGAGTCGCGAGAAATCGGAGCGGTGATGTGGCAAGATCATGTTCATCACAAAGCCGGCCACAAAAACCAGCACCGCAGCTACCAGAATAGGCAGCCAGAGCATACTTAAGGATACCATAAGACCCTCCTCGGAAAGGTTAGGGGATGAAGCGCGTAGCGGGTCTTAAGGTACCGTAAAACCAAAAAGAAACAAAGACTTGAACGCCCATGTATAGGCCAGGACACCATTTCTATCTGGCCTCCGCATTCGGATAGGAACGTATTTCGCATTTTCAGGGGTAGGTCAAGCCAGAGGCGTATAACTGGTAACCGGAAGGAAGGTAAAAGTACAAGGATAGAAGAAACGAATGATTTCATTCTCATTTGCTTCTTATTTTCTATCAAAGGCCGTTGGCCTTTCACGCATTTTGTGTTGGTGCTTTCCTAATCACAAAATATTCCAAATGCCGGATTTGAACCCGCTCTATGCTGTATTTCCATTTTTGGAATCGGCTCCAGTTTCCGTCCGTACCGCGCTGGAATCCATCGGCATTCGGGCTACTGTTCCAGCGGGTCATTTCATCTTTAGAGAGGGGGATTCTTGTGCCCAGATTGCCCTCATTCTGGCTGGCCGGGCACGGGTCTATAAAACCGATGCCTCCGGGCGGGAAATCACCCTCTACCGCCTCCTCTCCGGGGAGAGCTGCATCCTGACAACTTCCAGTATCATGAGTGATACGGCCTTTCCGGCGGTGGCCGTCGCAGAAACGGACCTGGATGTGGTACTCATCCCGGCCACTTCCTTCAAGTACTGGGTCAACCATGAGCCGATTTGGCAAACCTATGTTTTTGGGCTCCTTTCCAACCGGTTGGCTCAGGTCATGGAGGTCGTGCATGAGGTGGCTTTCCTGAAGATGGATGCCCGGCTGGCAGGGTATCTGTTGCACCGGGCCGATCAGGATATTGTGGCAGCCACGCATGAAACCATTGCGCTGGAACTGGGCACCTCCCGCGAGGTGGTGAGCCGGCTCCTGAAAGCGTTAGAACACGAAGGGGCCGTCCGCCTTACCCGAGGGGTCATTCATATCCAGGACCCGATCCTGCTGAAAAAAAAGACCTAAAAAAGGGTTTGTGTGACTTGCATCACAGACAGCACAGGGCCTTCAAGGGTATACTCTCAACATTACCTTCCAGCATGCACGCTGTCGGTCCCTGCCATGTGAAGTTGATTTGAGGAGAAACCGGCCGAATGTGGGGTTCGGAATCATTCCAGGTTACTGGAACTGAACCGGCGGATCTATCGGTGCCGGGCTTAAACTTGTACCGAAGAATGGCAGGGATCGGCCCATGCGTGATGCGCTTTTCTTCATCTGCACACCAACACCTATACATAGCTCACCATGAAAAAGAACATGGGTACCATCGACCGCGGGATTCGGGTGGCCGTCGCCATCGTTATCGCCATCCTGTATTTCATGGATCAGATCAGCGGCACCGCCGCCATTATCCTGGGGGTCATCGCCGCCATTTTTATCCTGACCAGCCTCGTTAGCACCTGCCCGCTGTATCTGCCGTTTGGGTTGTCTACCCGCCCGAAGGCGAATTAGCTGATCTGTTCCTGTTCCTTGTACTGCAGTTCGTAAAGTCTGCGGTACAGACCATCCTGCGCCAGTAGCTCCTGGTGGGTACCGCGCTCGCGGATAACGCCTTTGTGGACCACCAGAATCTGATCGGCATGGCGGATGGTGGAGAGGCGGTGTGCCACGGCTACGGTGGTGCGGCCCTCCATCAGCCGGTCCAGGGCCTGCTGGATCATGTGTTCACTTTCGGTATCGACGCTGGAAGTGGCTTCATCCAGCACCAGGATCGTGGGATCGTAGACCAGCGCCCGTACGAACGCCAGCAACTGCCGCTGACCGTGGGAGAGGGAAGCCCCCCGCTCACGCACATCCTGCTGATATTTTTCCGGGAGGCGGGCAATAAAGGCATCGGCCCCAACCAGGGCCGCCGAAGCCCGGACGTGTTCCTCCGGAATCCGATTATCGCCCAGCGTAATATTGTCGCGAATGGAGCCGGAGAACAGGAATACATCCTGCAACACCAGTCCGATGTGCCGCCGGAGGTCCTTGAGGGTTACCTGCCTGATGTCCACGCCGTCTATCAAAATTTGTCCCTTTTGGATCTCATAGAAGCGCATGAGCAGGTTTAGGATCGTGGTTTTGCCTGAGCCGGTCGCGCCGACCAGGGCCAGCGCTTGACCCGGTTCTACGGTGAAAGAGACATCCTTCAAGATCCAGTTCGGTGTTTCATCATCTCGCACCTCACCGTATGTAAACCAGACGTTTTTGAACTCGATCTTGCCCTGCATGGCTTCCATCGGCACCGGGGAGTCCGGTTCGGGAAGGGCCATGTCCAGGTCGAGCACGCCGAAGATACGCTCCGAGGCAGCCATCGCGCCTTGCAGGGTGTTGTACTGATCCGAGAGTTCTCGAATCGGTTGGAAGAACTGCCGGACGTACTGGATAAACGCCACCAACACCCCCAGCGTGAGGCTACTGCTTAGCGCTGCCACACCGCCATACCAGATGACCAGTGCCAACGCCAGCGAGGCAATGATGTCTACCGACGGCCAGAACAGGGCGTAATAAAAGATGGTTTTGATTTGTACCTGCCGGTGATCGTCGTTGACGCCTTTGAACCGACGTAATTCTTCGGCCTCCCGGTTGAAGACCTGTACGATCTGCATGCCGGTCACATGCTCTTGCATGAACGCATTCAGCCGGGCCACCTGTTTACGGGTTTCCCGGTAGGCATCCCGTACCTTGCGCCGAAACAGGAAGGTGGCATAGACCATAAGGGGCATCACGGCCAGGGCCAGCAGGGCCAGTTCCCAGTCGAGCGCAAACATGAAGTAGGTGATGAAAATCAGCCGGAGCAGGTTGCCCAGGATGGTCACCACACCCGCCGAGAGGATGTCGCTCAGGGCTTCGACATCGTTGGTGGTCCGGGTGATAATTTTGCCCAAAGGGGTTCGGTCAAAATAGGGGAGGGGCAGGCGTTGGATATGTCGGTAGACCCGCGTACGCAGATCGAACACGGCCTGTTGCCCGATCCACTGTGTCAGGTAGCTGGTAACCGCCGAGAGAAAAGCCTCGCCGAAGAGCACCACAAACAGCCATCCGATGATGACGCGCAACCCCTGCCAGTCCCCACCGATGATATGCTCGTCGATAGCCACCTGAATCAACTTGGGCCGCAACGGGCCGAGGTAGGCCCCCAGTACGGAAAGGATAAGGGCCAACACGACCCAGCCCTTGTAGGGGCCGAGGTACATCAGGATGCGGCGCAGGAGCCGCCGGTCCAGGCCTTTGTTGTTTTTTGTTTCCGATTCGGACATGTCGAGGTTGGCTTACGTCGATGGTAGGTTTAGGGCATGATGATGGATTTTAGGCGTGAAGCATGTTTGTTTGTTGAAGGGCGATCACAAGGATCGCCCCGCTGTGCCATTTTCGACGATTACAACTATGTGTCTCACATTGACTGCAAGGGGTGTTTTGCTGCGACTCTATTGACCATTACAGCTCTGCGTCGAACATTGGTTATGGGGATTGCCCTGCCCCCTTTAGCCGACTGCGATCTGGCGGGGCCGGCCTTGTGCCGGTCCTTTAAACATCGAAGCAATTTCAACGATGAAGAAGGGTGCCCACATTGAAACTTGCGGTCGGCCCGTATCGACGACATGCTTTAGGATAAAATCACGACGTCAGAATATAGGGTTTTAATTCTTCGGCAGCTTCGGTATTTGGGAAGACGGTTCGGGCTTCTTCCACCAACGATGCTGTTTCCCGATACCGGGCGCTGAAATGGCCCAATAACAACCGCTTGGCTCCGGCCTCGCGGGCCAGAAGGGCGGTTTCATAGGCTGTCGCATGGCCGGTAGCGATGGCCTTCTCCAATAAATCATGCCCAAAGGTGGCATCGTGGTACAGCAGGTCGGCCTCACGGGCCAGGGTCAGGGTACCGGGGCAGGGGCGCGTGTCAAAACAGTACGCAAAGGATACCCCCGGACGGGGCGGGCCAACCACTTCCTCCGGCGCGATGCGGCGGCCATCAACCTCAATGGTTTTCCCTGTTTTTACATCCTGAAAGTGTGCGTGTTCATGCAAGCCCAGCGCCTCGGCCCGTACGATATCGACCTTCCCCGGTCGGTCCTTCTCCTGAAACCGATAGCCCACCGTATACACGCGGTGGCCCAGCCGTTCAGCATGGAGGGTATAGGCCGGATGATCCAGCACGCGGCCTCCTTCAAAATGATCATCAAGGCCCACAAACGTGACGGGGTATGGCAACGTCAGGCCGGTGAGGGCAAACGTCTGTTCGATGAAACCCTGCAGGGCTGCCGGGCCTATGATCGTGAGGGAATGTTCATACTGCAACAGGGCCAGGGTCGAGAGTAGTCCGGGGAGGCCGTAGATGTGATCGCCGTGCAGATGCGTGATGCAAATGGTGGTAAGCCGGGATCGCCGCACCCCGGCCTGAATCAACTGAAATTGCGTGCCTTCCCCACAGTCAAACAGCACACATTCCCCCTCCCGGATCAGGGCTGTGGCGGAAAGGTGGCGGTTGGCCGTCGGCATGGCGCTACCGATGCCCAGTGGAATGATGGCAAGGCTCATGGTTTCGGTGAACCAACCGACCATGTGGTTCGTTTCAGGAGAGGCAGAAAAATAATACGTATTGCGTAAGGAAGCCAGCAATACGCAATACGATTTACACCGTCCAAATAGCTGGCTGCCAGACAATAGTTATCCCTCAACAAAATAGCACACTACCTAACCCATGACCACGACCAATCAATTCGAGTTCAAGGCCGAGATGAAGCAACTGCTTCACCTCATCGTACATTCGCTCTACACCCATCCCGAAATCTTTCTGCGGGAACTCATCTCCAACGGCTCCGACGCGCTGAACAAGGCCCGATTTCTGCAATTGACGGACCGGGACAACCTGCTGGATGCCGAAGCCCCCTTGCATATCAAGATTGAGGTAGATGCCGAGGCCCAAACGTTCAGCATCGAAGACACCGGCATTGGCATGACGCAGGCCGATCTGATTGAGCGTATCGGCACGGTTGCCAGTTCGGGCACGCTGGCCTTTCTGGAAGAACTCAAGGCCGGGGGTGGAACCCTCGACGGCGAGTTGATCGGCCAGTTCGGGGTCGGGTTTTATTCGGCCTTCATGGTGACGGATGAAATCACCATCGAAACCCGGCACGCCGCATCCGATTCCCAGGGGTACCAATGGCAATCACAGGGCACCGGAACATTCACGATTGATGAGATCGACCGGGCCGAGCGGGGCACCAAAATCTCCTTCAAGCTCAAGGACGAGGCCAAGGATTTTGGGCAAGTCTGGCGGGTCAAGGACATCATCAAGAAGTACTCAAACTTCGTCGATTTCCCCATCCTGGTCAACGGCGAGGAGGTCAATGCCGTCAGTGCCTTGTGGCAGCGGAGCAAAAGCGAGATCACCGAGGAGGAGCGAAACGAATTTTACCGGTTCATTTCCACCGATGCCGCCAAGCCGATGGGGCATTTGCACCTGTCGCTGGAAGGCCGTGTCAACTTCAAGGCGCTCCTGTTTGTGCCGAGCAAATTACCTCCCGGTTTTTACTATGGTCAACTCCCAAAGCAACTGCACCTGTACGCAGATCGGGTGTTCATCCAGGACGATTGTGAGGCACTATTGCCTGAGTACCTGCGGTTTATCGCCGGGGTGGTCGATGCCGAAGATTTGCCCCTGAATGTTTCTCGCGAAGTCACGCAGTCCAGTCCGTTACTGGCTCGCATCAAGGAGATCCTGACCAAACGCATTCTGAGCATGCTGGAGGATTGGGCCAAGCACGATGCCGAGAAATACCAGGCGTTTTATGAAGCGCACCGGCGGTTGTTTGCGATGGGGGTTCAGTCCGATTTTGCCAACCGCGAACGCTTGCTCAATCTGCTCCGGTTTGCCACCACGCAGGCCGAAGCCGGGCAACTCGCGGGTCTGGCCGATTATGCCGGCCGGATGCAGCCGGACCAGAAGGCCATCTACTACCTGGCCGGGGAGAACCGGGATGCGGTGCTCAAAAACCCCAATCTGGAGTACTTCAAAAAGCAAAACCTCGAAGTGTTGCTGCTCACGGACCCGGTGGAGGTGTTCATCGCGCCGTTCATTATGCAGTACGATGAGAAGCCCCTCAAGTCCATTGAAGATGCTGACCTCGACGTACCGACCGAGGACGAGACGGCTGAGGAAGCCCTGGAAAACAAAACCGCCGACAAACTCCTGGCCCGGTTCAAGGAGATTCTCGGGGGGACGGTTGAAGATGTAGTCGCCTCCAAGCGGCTGGTGGATTCGGCGGCTACGCTGGTGGTACCGGAGGGCGGCATGGGTGCGCACATGGAGCGCATGATGAAGGCCATGGATGAAAATTACCAGGGGCGGACGAAGATTCTGGAAGTCAACCTCGGCCACCCTTTAATCCAAAACCTCGCCCACTGGCAGAGCCGGAAAAACAAAGCGCAACTGGTGGAAGATTGCATCCGTCAGGTCTACGAGGGTGCACGCCTTATCGACGGCACGCTAGAATCGCCGACGGAATACGTCGCCCGCATGACCCACCTCATGGAACTCGCCACCAAAACCCGTGCGAAGAAAAGCTGACCACCCCTGTTCACTGCACACACTTTGTGCGTGTGCAGTGAACTGTCCCCTCCTCAATTCGAGGAGGGGACGCTCTCAAGGTCACTTCATCAATAGCATCTTGTGTATGAACGACCCTGCCGGCGTTACCATGTGGATAAGATACACGCCGCTTGGCAGACCGCCGGCCTCGAAATGAACTTCATACACGCCCTCGCTCAAAGTGTCTTCAACCAGAACTTGTACTAGTCGGCCGGTCACATCATAAACCATCAGCGAAACTGGGGCCGCTTCGGGCAACCCAAACTGGATGGTCGTCGCCGGGTTGAAGGGATTTGGATAGTTGCCTTCGAGTACATAGCCCTCAGGGATTATTGCGTCTGCGCCACCCTTCCCGGCACTGCCATTGACAAACGCGACCCAATCTTCCATGGCTCCGTTCGAGCAGCCGTGCTTGGTGTGGCCATTGCCCAGATCCAGTTCTACGATGATTTGTTCGCAGGAACAGCCGCCCGTATCTTCCGTCGTGAAAGGATTGCCCGAACCCGTTCCGTTGACCTTTGTGTCAAAGATGGTGTCGGCATCGGTCAAGGCCCAGTGGTTGGGGTTGAGCTTTTTAGTTGGTACGCTTTCAGGAATGAATGTGGCTGGGCATACATCAAGCTCGTCTGTTACAGAATCATTGTCGTCGTCGGAATCACAGACATCCCCTAGTCCATCACCATCGAAGTCGGTCTGATCTGGATTATCCATCAGCGGACAATTGTCTATATCATCGTTGATGCCATCATTGTCGTCATCGGGGTCGCACACATCGCCGGCCCCATCGCCGTCGTTATCCTCCTGGTCTGGGTTGGCTGCCAGGGGGCAGTTATCATCGCTGTCCGCAATCCCATCATTGTCGTCATCGGGGTCGCACACATCGCCGGCCCCATCGCCGTCGTTATCCTCCTGGTCTGGGTTGGCTGCCAGGGGGCAGTTATCATCGCTGTCCGCAATCCCATCATTGTCGTCATCGGGGTCGCACACATCGCCGGCCCCATCGCCGTCGTTATCCTCCTGGTTTGGATTGGGATCAGCCGGACAATTGTCCTCGGCGTCATCAACCCCGTCGCCATCCGCGTCACCTCCGCCGGAAAACTCAAGGATGACATTGCCGGTATTGACCTGTATGTCAAAATCCACATTCGGAGGGAGGTTGACCGCATCGAAGGTACCGGCGCAGGTCCCACCGCAGGAGACGATGTTGAACTGATCGCCGGCATCCGGGGTAAACCCGTTTAGGATGCTTATGTTGAGTGTACCCCCCAGGTTGGCATTGCCCGATACCGCGAGTTGGTCGTAGTCGGAGCCGACATTGAGGCCCCCCAACTCCACGTTCAAGGCGGCATTGGCTGTCGGATTGTAATTGCCCGTATAGTGCAGGATACCGGGCGATGTGCCGGGTTCCCAACCGCTATCATTGGTAAAATTGGCCGCCGTGAGTTCTGAAACATGAACCGTTCCGTTTCCTTTGACAAAAGAGCCGGCATTTAACCGAAGTACGCGCCGGAACCGTAACGTGCCACTCAAGGCGGCGATGATACCCCCCGGTTGGTTGGTAAAATGGAGGTTCACATTGGAGGTCCCCGTGTCTCCGCTTTTCTGAAAGCGGCCGGCATTTCGGAAGGCTCCAGGATATCCTTCCAGTTGAAGACTCACGTCGCTCTGGATGTCGAACAGGGCGCCGGGCTGATTTTCAAAGGCCGTGCCCTGCCCTCCTTCGGTGATAATAAAGTTGTTGGTACCAGAGAGGGTAACAGTCTGCTCATTACGAATGATGTTCCCGTTCTTCAAGCGTTTCAGGTTGGCCCCGGTAAGGTTGATGATGCCCTGGTTGGTAAGCATCCCGCCTCCCTGAATGTTGAGGCCCGTTGCGCCACCTGGGTTGAAATCAATGCCGGCTCCGGTAAAGTTGAAAGTGGCGTTGTCGGCGGCAGGAATCACCATTTTGCCCGTTGCAACGCGTAAAAAGCCGTCAATGTGTCCGGTCTGGGTGCCTTTGAAGGTAAAGGTCCTACCGCTCCCCATGCTGATCCCGGCTGAATCAATCACGGTGATGTGGGTTCCATCTTCAAAGAAGGTATTGTTCTTAAATCGTAATTCGCCTTTTTGCACATCCAGCGTTCCGCCGTAGTTTCGGAAGACCGTCTGAATTTCCGCAACAGTATCAGCTAAACCCCGGTGTTTTCTGACCACGCCCCAGTTGCGGAACACGCCGGCGACGGCTGAGCCTACCCAGGCCACATTGCCCGTCACACCCGTGAACAAGAATACAGCCCCGGGCCGGTTGTTGATTGCTTTTCCAGCCGGCACAATGAGGTTGCCCGTGCCCTCCATGATGGTCGTGCCTTCATTCTCAATCGTCGTCTCCAACCGCTTCGGGGCCCCCCCACTCAGCCTTAGGTTCGCCTGAATGGTGAGTGGCCCGCCGCCAGCGACCCGTCCTTCTGTCCAGGTGAGGCCGGTTCCGGTAATGTCGAAGTTCGTGCCCGGTGCCGGCACACTTAGCGTACCCCCGGTAAACAGGACATCGCCACTGGCATGGCCCAGATGGGTTCCCTTGAAGGTAAAAGTACGCGAACCAGCTCCTCCAACAGGCCGACCAAAAAACCGAAGGGTGGCCCCGTGGTCAACATTGTAAATGCTGCCGTCGTTCAGGGTGGACGAAGCGAACTGCCGGAATTCGCCGTCCTGAATGTCGAACGTGCCGCCATAGCTGACAAGCGCAACGTAGTTTTCCGTTAGGCCGAAGCTATTGCTTTTACGGATCGTCCCCCAGTTTCTGACCCGCCCCGGTGTGCCCTGCGTCCGAATATCCGCGTCGGTCTGGATGTCGAGTACAGCGCCGGCTGCAATATCCAGGTACGTACTGATGTTGGGGGTGTTGCCGTTGGGAAGCTTCAGGTTGCCCTCTTGTGTCCAGGTAGCAATACCTTCAATGCGAAGTGTGGCTTTGCTCAGGGTTTTCGCCCCGCTGCCCCGAATATCCAATGGGCCACGAACGGTAAGCGTACTGGGGTTGCCTGTGATGGTGCCCCCACTCCACCGAAAGCCATTTCCACTAAAATCGAACACGGAGGCTGTACCCACTTTGAGTGCCCCACCGGAATGAATAAAGAGGCCCTGTATATCGCCAGTATGGAAGCCATGAAAGGTCTGGGTATTGTTTGCCAGCCGGTAGACACTGCCCGCCACGACGGTATAGAGGCTCCCATCCTGGTACGTGGCATTGACTTCCTGCCGTATTTCACCACTCAGTATTTCAATTCGTCCTCCCGTCTGGTTGGTAAACGGGGTCACAATCTGCGTAATGCCGGTGCCGCCGCTTTTTTTGAACAGGCCGGCATTGCGTATCACACCGGACGAACTCGGGCGGGTAAAGTCGGCATTCGTTTGGATGTCAACGGTGCCGCCGGGCAGGTTTTCGAGTGCAGTGCCGAGACCGCCCTGGGGCAGCTTGAGGTTGCCGGTTCCCTCAATCGTAATCAGGTTTTCATTGCGTAATACTGCACCGCCGAGCTGTTTCTCAGCACCGCCCAGCAGCCGGATGGTGCCTCGGTTGATGATAATGCCGGAACCGAATCCTTGCAGCGACTTTTGCCGCCACTGAATTTCGGAACCGGCCTGATTGATGAGGGTGCCTCGTATGCCAAGGCCGCCTCCGTTCATGTTAATCGTCTCGGCCTCGGTATCGGTATCGCCGTTGGTGAAGGTACCCAATGCTTCGATGGTGCCCCCGGTCAGGGTCAGGAGGCCGTTATTGTAAACAGTGGTCGCTTTCAATGTGCAGCATCCCGTGAGGGTGACATTCTCCAGGGTCAGGCTACGCACCTGCGGATTCTGAACAGGCAGATTCACTGTTGCATCGGAAATGGCGACATCATCGTTGATGCCGGGGGCCAGGGGAGAACTCCAATTGGCGGCATTGTTCCAATTGTTGTTGCTGCCTCCGCCGGTCCAGGTTACTGCGGCACCGGGCCGGTGTTCGGCATGTTCGTCCGTCTCGGCCCGCAACGGGCATGTAAGGCTGAGCAGTATCAGGAGTAAGGCTAGCGTTTTGAAGGGCGTTTGAAGGCTGGGGGTATGAGGGGCGCTTGTCATGATTGGCATGGTTGAGGTTGGTAATGTCAGGTTCGCAGAGGCCGGATCTGTTTTGGGGCCAGCCTTTTATTAGACCAACGTCGTTTGCAAAAGGAATGGCTCATGCAGGAAGTGGAAGCGCTATGCGCAAGGAAACGGATGGGTCTGGGAGGTGGGTTTGAACGACTCACACGATTCCATACTCAGGTACTCCTGTGCACTCTTCTGAAATGATCGGGTGTCCTTCGCCGGCTCGAACCGCGAGTGATAGGGCGTGGATTTGCCGGAAGAGCGAAAACAGTCGGTTATGAGCCTTTATTTCGCAGGGTGGCTCATGGGATGTTTGGTGGTGTTAATTGGGCACGGTACAGGTCGGCTTGTTCGGGGCGGCCCCAGGCGTCATAAAGCGCAATCAGGTGACCAAGAACTTGTTGTGTTTGAGCGTCTTGTTCGCCCCGTAATGTGAGAAGAAGTGAGAAGCTGCTTTTTAATGCTTCTTCAGCTTCTTCATAGTGTTGCATTTCCATCAGAGCTTCCCCTAGTAAATCCGCCGTGCGAGCGATTCTCCAATCGTTGGGATTCAGGCTTTGATATACTGCTAGCGCATAGCGTAAGAGCGGTTCAGCTTCATGAGGAGCACCCTTTTCTAGCAAACACAGCGCCAGATTATAGAGCGTAAAAAGATATTCAGGGTGCTTATCTCCGAACACATGGCGGTTGATCTCTACGGCTTCCCGTAACAGGGGTTCAGCCTCGCCGTAGGCACCCGTTTTTGTCAAAAGAACACCCAGGTCACTTAAGGTCCAGGCAATATCCGTATGTTGTTTTTCCCCATAGCGTGATCGAAAGGTAGCCAATGCCTCTCGATATAAAGACTCGGCCTCCGTGTACGATTCTTGTTCCCGAAGAAGGCGTGCCAAATAGTTGAGCGCTTCTCCCAGATTTGGGTCGGGTTCACCAGGTAAGTTGCGATAGATCGAAATCGCTGTGCGGTACAAAAACTCAGCTTCATCCGTGTTTCCTAGAAAGCCCTGGGTGGTACCTTGGGCAAGCAAGTTCCACGCTATGCTGGGATGAAGATCTCCATACAACTGTCGCAGAACGATTTCAGCTTTATTCAGCAGGGCTTTTGCATGATCCAGGTTTCCCTTACCTATCTGAAGTTGGGCCAGATAGGTGAGGGTTTCGGCGTAATCTGGGTTGGCCTCTTCGCCAAGCATATGATGAATCTGGAGGGCGTTTCCTAACAGCGTGTCAGCTTTTTGGCTAAATCCCCAAAGCCGATAGGTATGCCCCATGACACTGAGCATCTTGGCACGTACAGCCGGCTGGTTTTGCAGTTCGTTCTCAACCCGTTCGGCACCTCGGTCCAGCAAGGCCCTCGCCGTAATGGACCCATCGGCGGCCTCTTCAGGGTTGGAAGCCGTCAAAAGCGAAATGGTAAATTGCGCAACGGCCTGTGCTTTTTGTTGCTCAATCCTTGCGGCATCGCGCTCAACTGTGATTTGTGCCGTGTGGTAGAGGCCAAATCCGATTAGCAGCGCCAACACAGTGGCAACCATCCCGATCCGCCAGCGATGCCGGCCTGCGAACTTTCGGGCGCGGTATCCAAAGGTTGCGGGCCGGGCCGAAACAGGCAGCCCTGCTAGGTGCCGGCGGATGTCTTCGGCCAACTCGGCGACTGAGGCGTATCGGCGTGCCGGCTCCTTGCGTAGCGCCTTGAGTACAATGTTATCCAGGTCTCCCGCCAGGCGTTTTCTGAGGCGGCCTGGTTCGGTGTCACGCTTCCGGCTCAAATCAGCCGGCATTCGATCATCGGTGCGCGTAAGGGCCGTGCTGGGCTTGCCGGGTTGGGCCTCGCAAATCACCTGTTCTACTTCGCTCGGCGAAAGCCCCTCTACATCATACGGACGGTGGCCGGTCAGCAGTTCATACAGCAATACCCCCAGTCCATACACATCCGTTGCGGTCGTGATGGGTTCGCCCCGAATTTGCTCCGGGCCGGCGTAGGCCGGGGTCATGACGCGCATGCCGGTTTGGGTCAGGGGGAGGTCGCCGGGGCCGGCCTCGGTGTCCAGCAGCTTGGCAATTCCGAAGTCAAGCAGTTTGACCTGTCCTTCAGTGGTCACCAGCACATTGCCGGGTTTGAGGTCGCGGTGGACAATAAAGTTCTGGTGGGCATACTGCACCGCTGAGCATACATTCAGGAAAAGATCTAATCTATTGGTTATATTTAATTTATTGTCGTCACAGTATTGATCCAGCGGCCGGCCTTCGATGTAGGCCATCACGATGTAAGGCAACCCATCCTCGGTGATGCCGCCATCATGCATCTGGGCAATATGAGGATGTTGGAGCGCGGCCAGGATTTGTCGTTCATGCCGGAACCGGCGCAAGAGTTCTTCGGAGTGCCGCCCATGCCGGATGAGTTTGATCGCCACCTGTTTCTGAAACTGGTCGTCGGCCCGTTCGGCCAGGTAGACCTCTCCCATGCCGCCGTATCCTATTTCCTCTGTAAGTCGATAGGGACCAATGTGCCGGCCCTTCATCGGATGGGAAACCTTGCCTTGATCGAAGGCGGGTACTTCAAACAGTTCTGCTTCAATGGCCTGATCATAGGCCGCCAGCAAGGTTTCAACTTCACGGCGAAGGGCGGCATCGGAGCCGCACATTTCATCCAGGAAGGCAGCCCGTTGGGCAGGCCGGCGTTCCTGTGCGGCATCGAGAAGTGCTTTTACCTGTTGCCAACGTTCTTGGTCCATCGTACATTTTGTTTAATGCCGGCAGGCTTGCCGGCAATTCACGCCCCTCACTACGAGCCACCGATACATCTCGGTACAACACCCGTTTGCAAACGTAGTATATCTTGCCCAAACCGGGCCGGCTACCCCTGGAGGTTCTTCAGAAGCCATGCACGGGCGGTATTCCACTCTCGCTTGATGGTAGCAGGCGAAAGGCCCAGGGCATGGCCCGTTTCCTGAATGGTGAAGCCAGCGAAATACCGAAGCTCCACAATTTGATGTTGGCGTGGATCCAGCTCGGCCAGTCGGCTCAGGGCCTGGTCCAGGGCCAGGATCTCTTCGATGCGGTCATCGGCCACCAGGTCTACCTCGTTGAGCGGCTGCTTTTGCTGATCGCCGCCGCGTTTGAGGCGCTGCTTTTTACGGGCTTGATCTACCAGAATCTGCCGCATGGCTTTGGCTGCCAGCCGGAAAAAATGTGTTCGGTCGTTAAGCGTTACCTTAGAGCCATTAACGAGCTTGAGATAGGCTTCATGCACCAGTCCGGTGGTATTGAGGGTTGCGCCGGGCCGGCCCTTTTGTAATTGTCGGTGCGCCAGTCGGTGCAATTCTTCGTATACCAGGGGCATCAGCTGATGGGCGGCCTGGTGCCGGCCTCGGCTCAGGGCCTGCAACAGTTGGGTGATTTCCTGATATGATGCCTTAGCCATAACCAGTCCAGTTGGTGCCGAATACAGAATATCTGATTCAGGGTGCAAGCTACCGGAGACTGGCCCGAACGTAGTGCATATGGACAAAATCTCGCCAATGGCGGATTTTGCACAGTTCGTTGCCAGACCTCGACAAGATACACCTTTATCAACTATTATATCTGACATAACAGTATGGGCCACGGCCAGGGGAGGTCCAGGAGTGGTCTATTTCCAAAACGCAAAAAGGCGAGACCCGGTGTGGGTCTCGCCTTTTTAATTACGCAGGTGCGTTTGGGTTTAGAACCCGCCCATGCCGCCCATGTCAGGGGCTGCCGGCATCGGAGGCCCTTCTTTCTCGGGCTTCTCGGCCACGACGGCTTCCGTCGTCAGGAGGAGACCGGAGACGGACGCGGCGTTTTCGAGGGCCGTCCGGGTGACTTTCGTCGGATCGACGACGCCCTGGCTGAGCAGGGAGCCATACTCTTCGGTGCGGGCGTTGAAGCCATAGTCGCCTTCGCCTTCTTTCACCTTTTGCACGACGATGGATCCTTCGAGGCCGGCGTTGGCAGCGATTTGCCGCAGCGGCTCTTCGATGGCCCGGCGCACGATGTTGACACCGATGACTTGGTCTTCGTTTTCGGTATCGGCACTCTCCAGCGCATCCAGGCAACGCAGGTAGGCGACGCCGCCGCCCGGTACGATGCCTTCTTCGACGGCGGCACGCGTGGCGTGCAGCGCATCTTCGACGCGGGCTTTCTTTTCTTTCATTTCCACTTCTGTGGCGGCACCAATTTTCAGGACCGCTACACCACCGGACAGTTTAGCGAGACGCTCTTGCAGTTTCTCGCGGTCGTAGTCCGAGGTCGTGGTGTCGATTTGTTGCTTAATCTGGTTGATCCGGGCTTTGATCTGGTCATCGCTACCAGCGCCGTCAACAACCGTCGTGTTGTCTTTGTTGATCACGACGCGTTTGGCGCGGCCCAGATATTCGACCGTAGCCGTTTCCAGCCGGTGGCCTTTTTCTTCCGAGATCACAGTCCCGCCGGTCAGTACGGCGATGTCTTCGAGCATCGCTTTGCGGCGGTCGCCGAAGCCGGGGGCTTTGACAGCAGCTACACGGAGGGTGCCGCGCAGTTTGTTCACAACCAGCGTAGCCAGCGCTTCGCCTTCAATATCTTCGGCGATGATCAGCAGCGGGGCATTCAATTGGTGCGACTGCTCCAGCAGGGGCAGCAGGTCTTTCATGGCGCTGATCTTCTTGTCATGGATCAGGACCATGGGGTCTTCGAGGACCGTTTCCATTTTATCGGCATCGGTCACGAAGTAGGGGGAGAGGTAGCCACGGTCGAATTGCATCCCTTCGACGACGTCGAGGAGGGTGTCCGTGCCCCGGGCTTCTTCGACGGTGATGACGCCGTCTTTGCCCACTTTTTCCATTGCGTCGGCGATGAGGTCGCCGATGGCGTGGTCGCTGTTGGCTGAGATCGTGGCGACCTGGGCGATTTCGTCCTTGCCCTGGATGTCCCGGCTCATGTCCCGCAGGGAACCAACGACGGCTTGAACGGCTTTGTCGATGCCGCGCTTGAGGTCCATCGGGTTGGCTCCGGCGGTGACGTTTTTCAGGCCGGCGTTCATGATGGCCTGGGCCAGCACGGTGGCCGTCGTGGTGCCGTCACCGGCTACGTCGCTCGTTTTGGAGGCCACTTCCTTGACCATCTGTGCGCCGACGTTTTCCAGCTTGTTTTCCAGTTCGACTTCTTTGGCTACGGTCACACCGTCTTTGGTGACGGTCGGTGCGCCGAATTTCTTTTCAATGATGACGTTCCGGCCTTTGGGGCCGAGGGTGACTTTCACGGCATTCGCCAGCGCGTCTACACCACGCTTGAGCGAGTCCCGTGCGTCCATATCAAAAACGATGTCTTTAGCTGCCATGGTTTTGATTCAGGGGGTTTGCTATGGGTTATTGGTCCTTAATACTGGGGCATTAAAGGCCCTTGCGGGACCATAAACGATGAGAGGGGCCGAGGGTTAGTCGGCTACGATCCCGAGGATGTCGGACTCGCGCATGATGAGCAGGTCTTCGCCGTCGATGGAGATCTCGGTGCCGGCGTATTTGCCGTACAGGACGGTGTCTCCGGCCGTGACACTCATGTCAACTTTGGTGCCGTTTTCAACTTTGCCGGGGCCTGCGGCAACAACGGTTCCGCGTTGCGGCTTTTCTTTGGCCGTGTCCGGGATGTACAGGCCGCTTTTGGTCATTTCTTCAGCCTCTTGCGGCTTCACTACAACGCGATCAGCAAGCGGTTTGATACTGGCCATGATGGTACAGGGTTAGTGATTAGATGGAATGATTACAGTACTTTATGGTGTTCGAATTGGCACTCGTCCTAGGAGAGTGCCAAAATCAAAGACGCAAATTTTTTTTGTCCGCCGGGGATCTAACCCACAAAACCGGGACAGTCCATCAAAACCTGGATGGACAAAACGAAGTTCCCTGTACCATTTCGAAGAATAAATTAACCATTGGGGTCGAGTTCTTGCCGGAGCCAGGTTTTAGCAAGGGTCCAGGAGCGGCGGACGGTGATGGGAGCCACGCCCAGGACCTCGGCAATTTCATCGTAACTGAGGCCACCGAAGAAGCGGTATTCCACGATACGGCAGCCGCGTTCGTTGAACTGCTCAAGCCGTTTCATGGCTTCGTCTAGGGCGAGCAGTTCATCCGGTTGATCCAGTGAAATCAGGTTAGCCAATTCGGGGGTGGTATCGAGGGAAAGCTTGATGGCATCGCCGCCGCGTTTGGCGGTTTTGCGCTGGACGGCGTAGTTCACAAGAATGCGCCGCATGGCTTGGGCGGCCAGGGCAAAGAAATGGGTGCGGTTCTGGCACTGGACCCGGGTTTGATCCACCATCTTCAGGTAGGCTTCATGGACCAGGGCTGTGGTATTCAGGGTATGGTCTGTCCGTTCATGTATGAGCCGTTGATGTGCCATGGTTCTGAGTTCCTCGTATACCAACGGTATCAACTTGTTCATACCGTTGGTATGCCCTGGCTTGGCGCCGAGGAGCAACCGGGTAATCTCGTTGGGGGGGGCGGTCATACTGTGGGTGGTGGCGGCGGGTGAGCGATCAGAATGCAGTATAGCGTGACGCAGCGTGGAGAGGTGGAAACCGCGTATTCAGGCTATCTTATAGTCGCAAAGTATGTTTTTGTTTGAATTCCTGAAAATAAGAGACCTCAGGGTATGAAAAAAGCCCGGCAACACCTTGCTGCCGGGCTAACAGTCAACAAGAACCGATAGATTACCCGGCGGCTGCTTCGAGGGCTGCTAGGCGGGCTACGTTGGTGTGTACGTGCTCGGCTGATTGGTTCATGAGTTTCATTTCGGCATCGGTCAGGTCCAGGTCGATGATTTCTTCGACGCCGTTGCGCCCGAGGCGAGCCGGAGCACCGATGAACAGATCGTTCAAGCCGTATTGGCCTTCCAGCCAGACCGCGCAGGGGAGCACCCGGTTGCTGTTCTTGACGATGGCCTCGCACATTTCGGCGGCAGCCGCACCCGGCGCGTACCAGGCCGAGGTACCCATCAACTTGACGATTTCGCCGCCGCCAAACTTGGTGCGTTCCACGATGGCGTTGATCTCATCTTCTTTCATCAGGCTGGTGAGGGGGATGCCGGCTACGGTCGTGTAGCGGGGCATCGGCACCATCGTATCACCGTGGCCACCCAGGAGCAGGGCCTGGATGTCGCGGATGGAAACGCCAAGGGCCATCTTGATGAAGGCACGGTAGCGGGCGGTGTCCAGCACGCCGGCCATGCCCATCACGCGGTGGCTTGGGAACCCACTGGCCTGATAGGCCACATAGGTCATCACGTCCAGTGGGTTTGAGACCACGATGATGATGCTGTTCGGGCTCTGGGCCGCGAATTGTTTGGTCACGGAGCGAACGATGCCCGCATTTTTGGCCAGGAGGTCGTCCCGGCTCATGCCGGGCTTCCGGGCCAGGCCCGCTGTGATGACACAAATGTCCGAACCAGCAGTATCGTCATAGTTGTTGGTACCGATGACGCGGGTGTCAAACCCATGAATGGGGGCAGATTCCATCATGTCCAGCCCCTTGCCTTGAGGTAAGCCATCGACAATGTCGATCAGGACGACCTCTTCAACCATGTCCTTGCGGGAGATGCATTCGGCGACGGTGGCCCCGACGTTCCCTGCACCGATAACGGTGATTTTCATATATACTCCAGTATGTTGATTGCGATGTGCAGAAGGCCGGAGCGGTATACTCCTTTTGAGCCTATCCCGGAAAATAACGGTGGGCTTGCATATTCTCCTTCAATCCTTTGTCAAGAAACGAACAAAGCGCGGTTCAAAAGGTCTTATTATAACCTCAAAACTTTGGAGCCTCTTCTTTTCCCTGCACTCATGCTTCTTATGCTCATGCGGCACGGTATGGCCGAAGCGCCACAGGCCGGGCAACCCGATGCAGAACGATGTCTGACGAAACGCGGGCGGGCCGTTCTTGCCCAACAGACCATTGGGTTGGCCCGCATGGACCTTCAGGTACAGTACCTGTGTTGTAGTGCCTTCCGCCGCGCCCGGGAAACTGCCGAGTTAATCGGTACAACCCTGAACCATACCTCCGAGGTGCATGCCGCCCTGCAACCAGGGGCTTCCTTATACGATATGATTGAAGTCTGGTATGCTGCCGGGCAACCGGAACGAATGCTGGTCGTCGCGCATCAACCTTCCCTGGGCGAGTGGATCTGGCAACTGACCGGTGCCCAGGTTGTCATGCGTCCTGGCAGCCTCGCCCTTATCGAAGCCGCTACCTTGCAACCCGGTACGGGCGTACTTGCCGGTTTATATGATCCGGACCATCTGGCCCAGCTATCCTCAACCTGATTTTATACTATGATGCACGCCTTCTCGCCGCGCCTGTTCACCCTGTTGGGACTGGTTTACCTGTTGATGCCCCTCGCTGCAAACGGTCAGGAGGCCCCCCGCAATGTGATCCTGATGATCCCGGATGGGTTCGGCCCGGCCAGCTTGACGATGGCACGGGACTACCAGGACCATCCGCTGGTACTCGATGGCATTATCGTTGGTGCCGTACAGACCCACCCGACGGATGCCCGTGTAACGGATTCTGCTGCCGGAGCCACAGCCTATGCCTGTGGCGTGAAATCCTACAACGGGGCCATCGCCGTCGATACCCTGCAACAACCGCTGGCAACGGTGCTGGAAGCCGCCGAAGCGCGAGGGATGGCAACCGGCCTCGTAGCGACCAGCCGCATCACCCACGCGACCCCAGCTGCCTTCTCGGCCCATGTTCCCCTGCGCAGCATGGAAGCGGAGATCGCGGCCCAGCAACTGACCCATGGCATTGAGGTGCTGTTGGGTGGTGGCAAGGCTTTCTTTCTGCCGGACTCCGCTGGGGGGTGGCGCACAGACGGCCGCAATCTGCTCGATGAAGCGGCCACTGCTGGCTACCATGTGGTGTTGGACCGGGCCGGTTTCAACGGCATTCAAACCGTACCTGTGCTGGGCCTCTTTACCGATAGCCATATGTCCTATGACGTTGACCGGGACCCCGCTGAAGAACCCAGCATCGCTGAAATGACCCAAACGGCCATCAACCTGCTCAAGGACGACCCGGACGGATTTTTTCTGATGGTCGAAGGGAGCCGTATCGACCATGCCGCCCACGGCAACGATCCGGTCGGCCATGTGGGAGACATTCTGGCCTATGATGCTGCCGTTGCCGCCGCGCTGGACTTTGCCCGAACCGACGGCCAAACGCTCGTAATCTCCGTCGCTGACCATGAAACCGGCGGCATGACCCTTGGCCGGCGGATCGGCGAGGATAGCTACTACGACTGGCGGCCCGAGGTCCTGAAACGTGCGCACAACTCTTTCGAGGGACTGGGCAGGATGTTGATGGATGGCGTAGCGTTAGACACTGTCCTGACCGTCCATGCGGGCCTGACCGACCTGACCGAAGACGAGTGGGCAACGTTTCAGACCATCTATGAAAACCAGGACCGCATCGGCTTTTTCGATATGATGGCCGCGGCCATCAGTACCCGCGCCCTGATCGGCTGGACCACCGGCGGCCACACAGCCATCGACGTGAACCTGGGCGCGTTTGGCCCCGGCACCAACCGCTTCATCGGCAACCACGACAATGCCTACGTCGGCCAGGTCATCGCGGAACTGCTTGGGTTTGACCTCCCCGCTATGACCGAGGCCATGCGGGCTGGCGAATAAAGATTAGTGCGGAGTGCGGGGTGCTGAGTGCGACTCAAGATCAAAACCTGAGTCGCACTCAGCACATCGCACTCCGCACGTATAAAGTTATGCAAGTTGAAGAAGCGGAATTTGTGGTGGTCGATACCGAAACGACCGGCCTGGAGGTGACGCAGGACCGGCTTACGGAGATTGCGGCCGTCAAGTATGTGGGGGGCAAGATCGTGGATCGCTTTACGCAGCTCATCAATCCAGAACGGCACATCCCCCGTCAGATTTCGCACATGACGGGGATTACGACGGCCATGGTTTTCGATGCCCCCCCAGCCGCCGAGGTACTGCCCGAGTTTATGGATTTTCTGGGGGATGGTGTGCTGGTGGCCCACAACATGGCCTTCGACCGGCGCTTTCTGGAAATGGAACTTAGCCGGGCGGAAATGGACCTCCTCTCCAACCCGACGCTGTGTACCCTCCGGCTGGCGCGCCGGCTGCTCACGGCACTACCTTCGAAATCCCTCAAATCCCTCAAAACCCATTACGGCATCCGTACCCCACGTGCCCACCGTGCCCTGGACGATGCCGAAGCGACGGCCCAGGTCTTACAGCGCCTGCTCTTTATCCTCAACTTTGATCATCGCATCGATTCATTGGATGGCGTGTTGACCTTCCAGAATCAGCGGTATCATACGGCAAAGGTGCCGAAACATATCACGCGGATTAGGGAGGAGGTCTTGCCCACTTTACCGGCCCGGCCCGGCGTGTATTTCTACAGGGACCGCAAAGACAATCTGTTGTACGTGGGCAAGGCCAAAAGCCTCAAGATGCGGGTGCGGAGCTATTTCACGACCATTGAGGCCCATCCAGAACGAACGGCCCGACTGGTAAAGTCCCTGCGCAAGGTAGAATGGCAGGAGACCGGTTCCGAGTTGGGGGCGCTGTTGCTGGAATCGAAACTCATCAAGCAACACAAGCCCCGCTTCAACCGTGCCGAACGGCGATACCGCACCCGGCCTTTTATTCGCCTGGACGTGAGCCATGCCGTGCCGGATGTGTCCTGGCGTTTTGAGGTCCGCAACGATGGGGCGGAATATTTCGGCCCGCTCGCTCGTCGGCAACAGGCTGAGCAAGTGGTGGAACTCGTGAGCCGCTTGTTCAAATTGCGGGAGTGTGACGAGGGCACCCTCAAAATGGGCCGCCCCTGCATGTATGCCGACATGGGCCGGTGCCTTACCCCGTGCGTTGATCAGAACGGATTGACGACGTATGGAGAGGAAGTAGCTCGGGTGCGCCGCTTTTTAACCGGGGAAGACCGGGAGGTGACGACCTCCATCGAGACGGCTATGCACAACGCCGCAGACCAGATGGAATTTGAGGATGCTAAGTTTTTTCGGGATCAGATGCAGTACTTCAACCGCATTCTGGAAAAGCGTAAATGTATTGCCTCGCCGGTGCTTGATCACCATGCTGTGCTGGTTCAACCGGCTCCCGAAGCCGGACAGGTCCAACTCTTCTTCATTCGCTTCGGCCGCCTCGCCGAAACCTTGAATCTCTCCGTCAAACCCAAAGCCGCAGACAAAAAGTGCCTCATCAAACACCTTGCCGCGTGCTTCGACCCGGATGAACCTTTGCCGGATGCCTACCGGAAGGAAGAAATCGACGAAATCCGTATCCTCGCCAATTGGATTTACCAGCACCGCGAAACGGCTACACAGGTACATTGGACCGGCCAACCCGCCGATGTGTTTGCAGCGGACATCCTACGGGCTATGGGGTAGGTTTGATATTATACGGTTGCGGTGTATGTGCGGCCCCACGGATCGATGGCCTCCACGCGGATGGATTCCGCATTGGGAGAGGCGGGGGCATAGAACATGTGATGCGTGGGGGCTGGTTCGACCCAACCCCGAATGGATGGTTTGTCTGCGCCTCGGTGTTGTTGTTCCGAGAGGGGGTCGGTGCCGGTGCGGCGGGCCATTTGGCCTTTGCGTATGCCGTCCTCAATCCAGTAGACCTGCCAGGAGGGATCCCAATTCCAGACGTTGGCGATGATTTCAGCTGGGGCTTTGGGGTCGCTACCGGCAGGATAGACGCGCAGTTGATGCTCCAGGGGTTGGCCGGTAGCTTTGTATTGCCAGCGCAGTTCCTCGCCGCGTACGTTGAAGACCATGTAGCCGTTTGGGCCACCGTCGCGCATGATATCGCCGGTCCACCAGGCCCCACACAAGGCACCGCAGACATGTTCATGTGCACCACCCTCAAAAACATGTTCCAGTTCGTGGGTATGGCCCGTCATGATGTGGGCATTGTAGGGGGCCAGCACCTCATAGAGGTATTGCCGGTTGGCGAGGGAAGCGCGGATGGAGGGCCCGCCTTCGCCCTGGCGCTCGGGCAGGGTGCTGTAGGCCGGGATGTGCATAAACACCACGACGGTCCGGCCCGGTTCAATGAGGGCCAGGTCTTGCTTGAGCCATTGCATCTGGCGCTCGTCTAGATAGCCGATGTATCCCTCGCCGTACCAGAAGACATCGTTGAGAACCACATAATGCACGGCTCCGTGGTTGAAGGCATAATGCGACGGGCCAAAGTGGTGGCTAAAGGTATTTGTAGCGCCTACCTGTGTAGGGCTTTGCATGTCCAGATCATGGTTGCCGACTACCTGATAAAACGGTATGCCCATATCCGAGACGGCCCGGATGTAATCAGGATAGAGTTTGAGGTGGTCCCACATGATGTCCCCATTGCTCACGCCGAACATGGGCGTATCCGGCAGTTGGGCGCGGAGGGCTTGTATATCCTTGACGCTTTCAGCGTGCAGGCGGGTCATATCCTCGGCATTGGCGGTTTGCGGATCGGCGAGGACGAGGAACTGGTGATGCTCCTGTTCAGGTAACGCTTCGAGCGTGAAGTTGACTTGCATCTCGCCTCGGCCATTGGGCTGTATGGGCCGAAAGTGTTGGGCAATGCCCTGGGAGGTAACCGGTATCTGGTAGCTGGCGGGTAGTGTCAGATAGACAAACGGCTGTGCAGCATCGGCGATGAGTTCAAAATTGCCCTTCTTGTCGGTTGAGACCACCTGCCGTCCATCGGTGACGCCCACACGGCTGAGCCCCCGAGCGCCTGACCGCACGTGTCCCCGGATCCGAACAGGGGTGCTGGGCCGCAGGGACTGTGCCCGAAGGGAAAAAGGAAGGCTGAGGCCGAGGCTGACCAAGGCGGTGGTTTCGAGGAAGTGTCGTCGGTTCATGGGTTGGTACTGGGTTTGTTACAAAGCATCTCCCAATTTCCCCATTACGGCATTATAGTCTTTCACGACCGTCTGAAGAAATCGGATTGGTTTGGTGTCCGGGGTCAGGGTGAGGTCCATTTTTCGGGCGAGGGCGTCCTGTGTCTGTTGGGTCAGGCGGTGCATGGCGGGGGTACGGCCCATCCGGTAGGCGGTTTGGAGGACGTCCTGTAGGGTAGCAATATCGGAATCGCTCAGGTGTTCGACCTGGGGATACGTGGGCGTATACGTTTCATCCAGGGTACGAAAGATGGTATCTTTGAGGTCTGTTCGGGTATCCATCTTGACCACACAGGTTCCCGCGGCATGGTCGCCGAGGCGCTGGCCTTTGGCACTCAGGATGATGCTGGCCAGGGCAAACGAACCACCGACGGCTTCAATCTCGACGGGCCGGGTGATCCAGCGCAGAAGGTAGGTGCCCAGCGTTGGCGGTGTACCGTCCAGCCGGACCACCTTGATCCCCTGTACCTTTTTCCCAAAACTCTGGCCGTCCATAAATACCTCACAGACCAGATGGTAAAAGAAGACGGGAAGCCCGATCAACAATACAATGGTGGTGAGTGAAAGCGATTCGAGCATATTTGCGAGGATCAGGAGGGTCCCGAGGCTATAGCAAAACAGGATCAGCAAATCCCACACGGCCGCCAGAATCCGGTCGCTCAGCGGCGCAATCCGGTATTCGATGGCCACGTGTTGGGCCGTTTCAATGTGGAGTTGGGACAAGAGGAACCTCGTTTTGTGCTAGGTGTGCCTGCAAGATACAGTGCCCGGCAAAAAATAGTAATGCGTATTGCGTATTGCATATGGGTGTCTTTATTTACGCACTCCGCACTCCGCACTCCGCACGCCCTACCCTATGCGCGAAGTCGCCTTCATCAAACAAAATGCCGACAAATGGAAGCAGTTCGAGGCGCTGCTTGCTACGCCTTCTGGTGCAGCACCAGATCATGTGGCCGACCTCTTCGTGCAACTCACCGATGACCTCTCCTACGCCCGCACCTTTTTTCCGGGCAGTAAAACCACGGCCTATCTCAACGAACTCACGGCCCGCGCCCACCGGCAGATTTATCGCAGCAAGAAAGAAGAAAGAAGCCGCATCTTTCGCTTCTGGAAAGCCGAATTGCCGCTGTTGATGTATGAAGTACGCAGGCCCCTGTGGATCAGCACGGCGGTTTTTCTGTGTGCGGCGCTCATCGGGGCGGTGTCCGTGCATCACGACGACACGTTTGTGCGCCTCGTCATGGGGGACGATTACGTCAACATGACTCTGGCCAACATCGAATCCGGCGATCCGATGGCCGTCTATAAGAAAATGCAGGAAGTTGACATGTTTCTGGGTATCACGTTCAACAATGTGCGGGTTTCTTTTATGGCCTTTGCTGCGGGGTTGTTGTTTTCATTCGGGACGGCCTACGTATTGTTCAGCAACGGCGTGATGCTGGGGGCATTTCAGTATTTTTTTGCCACACAGGGGTTGCTTTGGGCCTCGGCACGGACCATCTGGATTCACGGCACGCTGGAGATTTCGGCCATTATCATTGCTGGTTGCGCCGGGCTCGTGATGGGCAATGGATTGCTGTTTCCGGGGACCTATACCCGCGTGCAGTCCTTTACCCGTGCTGCGCGCAAAGGGCTCAAAATCGTTATCGGGCTGGTGCCTATATTTATAACGGCAGGCTTTCTAGAAGCGTTCGTCACGCGCCGTACCGATATGCCGGATGCTTTGAGCATTGCCATCATTGCCGGTTCGCTGGCCTTTATTATCTGGTACTTTGTGGTCTATCCGGCCCGGATCGCACGACGCTCCCCCCGTTAAATACGCCCCAGGAGGTACTTCAATGGTTGATTTCAGACCAATCGTTTTTGAACGGGTACGAGACGTAGGCGATGTGCTCAATGCCACCTTTGCGTTCATTCGTCAGCACTTCATTCCCCTTGGAAAAAGTGTCCTGTTTATTGCCGGTCCGTTCATTTTATTGGCTGGGTTCGCCGCTGGTTATTTTCAAACCGCCTGGTTGCGCCTGCTTGGCAGCGAAGATCCCACGGAATTGATTGAAGGCGGTGGGATTTTTCAGATGGGTGCAGGTATGATTTTGCTGAGTTTATTCGGCATGCTGGCGTTATTTCTGGTAACCGCAGTAGCCTATTCCTATGTGCGGTTGTACGTGGCCGGTACCTCGGCCGATGGGCTCTTTGAGACGTTCGAGCCAGGTGAAGTGTGGGCACAACTCAAGGAAGACCTGGGCACCTACATCTCGACGTCGGCGTTGTTGCTGTTGCTTTTTGTTGTTGCCATCTTTATCGCCCTCATTCCCTGTCTGGGGATTCTGGTGGTGATGATCGGTGGGGTGTACCTGATGGTGGCGCTGTCCCCGATTTACATGGTACGCCTTGAAGAGGGTGCCAGCTTCGGGGAGGCCATCCGTCGGTGCCGGTATCTGGTTGAAGGCTTCTGGGGGTCGACGTTCGGCCTGTTGTTTGTGCTGTGGGTGGTCCAGGTCATCCTGAGCCTCATCTTCACCATGCCGCAGCAAATCATGCAATGGATTATCATGTTCAATGCGGCGGAGTCTGGAGCCTCGGGATTCAGCAACCTGCTCATCATGATGATGTCCCTGTTTACCACATTGAGTTACTTCCTGTCCGTCATTTTTCCCATTGCCGTGGGTTTGCACTACTACAACCTTGTGGAACGCAAAGACGCGACGGGGCTACAGGAGCGGGTGGCACGGATTAATCTTGATGATGAATAGGATGGGGAGGGCAGAAGAATGGTCAATTGTCGATGGTCAATTGTCAATGGTCAATGAGAGAGACCCGTTGACAATTGACCATCGACCATCGACCATCGACAATTTATTCAGGAGGATCTTTTGCTTAATCATTTTACTATTACTTGGAATTGGCACCCCACTTCTTGCTCAGGTCCGTGTTGATTCCACACACTTGGAAACCCGCCAGCCCGATCCGGCGGCGCTGGCCGATGCCAAAGCCAACCCGGCCTACCAATACACCAAAGCCCCCGTGGAGGCTGTCTCGGCGTGGACGGTGTTCTGGAATTGGGTGACCAGGCAGATTGGTTCGATAACCCGTTCTCCGGTCTTGCGCCCTGTGTGGCGGGTGTTGCCCTATGTGTTATTCGCTGTCGTTGTGCTTTATGTGTTGCTCCGGTTGTTACAAACTGACGTGCGTGGGGTCTTTTTCCGCCAGCAGGCCACAAAACTGCCCTTCCAGGTTGATACCGAGGATCTGGAGGCGATCAATTTTGAAGCGCGGATTGCTGAAGCTGTGCAGGCAAGCCATTATCGGGAGGCGGTGCGGTACGGGTATTTGCGTGTGCTGAAGATGTTGGTCGGGCAGGGGTTGATTCATTGGCAACCGGATAAAACCAACCGTGCCTACCTGCACGAAATCAGCCTGCCGGCCTTGCATACACCTTTTGCCGAACTCACCCGTTGGTTTGCCTACGTCTGGTACGGCGATCGCCCCATTGATGCCGAAGCATACCAGGAAGCCCAGGTGGCCTTTGCCCGGTTCGAACGCCAGTTGCAAGAGGCCCGGCCCCAATGAAAAAGAGCGATCGAAAATATGTACTGCTGCTGGGGGCCGTCGTGGTCGGGGTGTTGACCGTTCAGGCTTTACAACCTGCCCCTGTGGATTGGTCGCCGAACTTCACCCGGCAGGGGCAGATGCCGTACGGGAGTGAACTGCTGTTTGATCTGTTGCCGTCTGTCTTTTCGGGGGAGACGGTTAGGCCTGTCACACAAAGTGTCTATGAGGTCTTGCACCGGACTGATAAAACCGACCTGAATTACCTGTTCATCAACCTTGATTTCTCGCCGGATGCGACCTCCACCAAAGCGCTCCTGGCCTATGTAACCGATGGACCCATCATTTTTATCTCTGCCGAATCCATCACCGGCCCCCTCGCCGATTCTCTGCATCTGGAGACCGATGTAGACCTTGCCATCAGCATGGCCCTTCCGATGGAAGAACTCCCGGCGACTACCGAATTACACCTCACCCGTGTGGATGAGGCACCCACGGTGTTGTACCAGCGGGGTACGGTGGGACGATATCTGTCACGATTCGATACGACGCATGTGCAGGTATTGGGGTACATGCAAGAGCAAGAAGGGACGAAGAAGGTCAATTTCATCCGTTCAGTATGGGGAGATGGGGCATTTTATATCCACACGGCCCCACGGGCATTTACCAACTACAACCTCGTCACGGATGACAATGCCGGGTACGCGTTTGCGGTGTTGTCACATCTGCCGGTACAGGCCACGCTGTGGGATGCGTATTACAAGATTGGACGGCAGGGGCAACAAACACCGCTCCGGTACATCCTGCGTGAACCGGCCCTGCGTTGGGCCTATGGCCTGACCATGATTGGGGTCTTGCTGTTTATGGGGTTTCGGGCACGCCGTCGGCAACGCATCATCCCCGTCATCGCACCCTTAAAAAATACCACCCTGGAGTTTGCCCGAACCGTGGGCCGGTTGTATCATCAGCGGGGAGACCACAAGGACCTCGCCCAAAAGAAAATCCAGTATTTTCTGGACTACCTCCGCACCCATTTACAGGTCGATACCCAAACCCTGAGCCCTGCATTGGCCCATACCGTGGCCCAACGCGCTGGCCTGGAAGAAATCCGAATCACAAAGCTCTTTCAAACCATAGAGGCTGTCCAAAACCAACCACGCCTGACTGCGGAAACCCTCCTGGATCTCAACACCCGGATTGATACGTTTTATGCCGATGCGCAACGATGAAACAAGTGCGGGGTGCGGCGTTCTACGTTCGTATACAAGAAACGTAGAACGTAGAACCTAGAACGAAATAATGACACCAACTTTTGATTCTCGATTGGACTTTTCGGCCTTGCAGGCCGCCGTCGGCCGTATCCGGCAGGCGATGCACCAACTGATCGTCGGGCAGGATGCGATGATTGATTTGCTTATGGCCGCCCTGCTGTCCAACGGCCACGTGCTGATTGAAGGCGTGCCGGGGGTGGCCAAGACCCTGGCGGCCAAGCTGTTGGCGCAAAGCATTGAAGCCGGGTTTTCGCGGATTCAGTTCACCCCGGACTTGATGCCGGCCGACGTCCTCGGCACCTCCATCTTCAACCCCAAGGATGCTGCCTTTACATTCCATGCCGGCCCCGTCTTTTCCAACCTCGTCTTAATCGATGAAATCAACCGGGCGCCGGCCAAAACGCAGTCGGCCCTGTTCGAGGTCATGGAAGAGCGGCAGGTCACCGTTGATGGCACCACCTACCTGATGGCGGCTCCATTTATGGTGCTGGCTACGCAAAACCCGATTGAACACGAAGGCACGTACCGCTTGCCGGAGGCCCAACTGGATCGTTTCCTGTTCAAAATCGAAGTGGATTACCCGTCTCTGGAGGAAGAAACCCAAATCCTGACAGACCACCACCAACGCCGCAACCGGCTGGACCTTTCGCTGGTCACGCCGCAGGTAACCGGGCACGATATTCCCGCATTTCAGGCGCTGGTGGGGGCCGTCCACATCGACCTGCCCCTCATGCAGTATATCGCCCAGATCGTGCACCAGACCCGAAACACCCCGGCCCTGTACCTCGGAGGCTCCCCCCGCGCCTCACTGGCCCTGATGACCGCCGCCAAAGCCATCGCCGCCATGAACGGGCGCGACTTCGTCACCCCTGAAGACATCCGAGACGTCACGGCCCCCGTCCTGCATCACCGCGTCCTGCTCACCCCAGAAAAAGAAATGGAAGGCATCCGCCCCGCCGATATAATTCGGCAACTCGTCCAAACGGTTGAGGTCCCCAGATGACGTTCTATGTTCTACGTGCGACGTTCTACGTTTCTCTACCCTGTACGGCTAGCATTTCGATAGGGATACGTTCTCGGTCAACACGCACTGCTGGAAATGCTCCAATCGTACAAGTTGGCCCTAACGTAGAACGCAGAACGTAGAACGGTATGTATCTACCCGCCCGGCTTTTTCAACTTATTGCCCTGGATGTGGCGCTGTTTTTGGTGGCGTATTTCATCCCGGCGTTGCTGTTTCCGGCGCAGTTGCTGTTGGTCGGGACGGGGTTGGCGTTGGGGTTGGATGTGGTGTTGCTGTTTCGGGGTGGGGAAGCGGTTACAGGGGAACGGGAGGTACCCACCCGGCTTTCGAACGGGGATGAGAACGAGATCACGCTTCTCCTGTGGCAGGGCTATCCGTTTGATGTACACCTGGAGGTCATTGATGAATTGCCGGTCCAGCTCCAGGTGCGCGATCAGCGCATGACCTTGACGCTCCCAAAAGGGGAGACGCGGACCCTGAGATACATCATCCGGCCGACGGCACGCGGTGAATATGACTTCGGCCATGCCAACGTGTATGTGGCGAGTCCGCTGGGGTTGATCCAGCGCCGGTACCGGGTGGCGGAACCACAAACGGTGCCGGTGTATCCATCCTTTCTCCAGATGAACAAGTACACCCTGATGGCAACGTCCGACCGGCTCCAGGAGATGGGTGTTAAACAGATCCGCCGGGTCGGGCACACGATGGAGTTCGACCAGATTCGGCCCTACGTCAAAGGCGATGATTACCGTACCATCAACTGGAAGGCCACCGCAAGAAGTAGGCACCTGATGGTCAACCAGTATCAGGATGAACGGGCGCAACATGTCTATTGCCTGATCGACATGGGGCGGGTCATGCAGACGCCCTTTGCCGGATTGAGCTTGCTCGATTATGCCATCAACGCGGGGCTCGTGCTTTCCAACGTTGCGCTTCGTAAACAGGACAAGGCCGGCCTCATCACCTTTGCCGATACCGTGGAAACCGTTGTGCCTGCCACCCGGAAACCTGGTCAGATGGCCCGCATCATGGAGGCCCTCTACCGGTTGGATACGGCGTTTAAGGAATCCAGCATGGCCCGGTTGCACGCGCTGGTCCACCGCCGGGTGACGCACCGGAGCCTCCTGCTGTTGTTCACCAATTTTACCACCCTGGCCGGCATGCGCAGGCAATTGCCTTACTTAAGAAGTCTGGCCGCCCGACATTTGGTGGTCGCGGTGTTTTTTGAGAACACCGAACTGCGTACCTTGTTAGCCGATGCCCCGACGGAAACCGAAGGGGTCTACATCAAAACCATTGCTGAAAAATTTGCCTTCGAGCAACGGGAGATCGTAAAGGAGCTGAACCGCTACGGCATCCAGGCGTTACTCACCCCGCCAGAAAACCTCACGGTAGGGGCCATCAATCAGTACCTTGAAATCAAAGCAAGACGGATGATATAATGTTGGGGCGCTCACAGGAATAGTTTCGAGACCGCATCGCGGGTTGCGTTTTGGCTGCTTGCTGGTTGTCCGTTGTGCGCTCGCGGATGACCAGGAAAACCGCAAAGCGGAAGGTCATTTCGGCGCTCGCTGGTTGTTCGTGGTTGAGCGATTGGAAGTAACCCTTCACTATGCTACAACCAGCCTGCAAAGCAGGCGTACCACAAGCGAACGGAGTGAGCGTACAACAAACGAGCGTAGCGACTAACGCAGTAAACAACTAACATTCCTTTGACTATAAAATGCTTATCCCTGGGCCTGGCATTGGTCCTGATCTTGATTGCCCTGCCCGCCCCGGCCCAAACCTTCGTTGAGGTATCCGATCGCATACAGGGGCAACCGGCCGGACAGGCTTCGATTCTGGGAGCTGGCATCCTGGACCTCAACCAGGACGGGCGGATCGACCTGTACCATCCCGGCAAGTGGTATCTGCAAAATGAAGCCGGGCTCTTCGTGAGCAGCCAACACAAGTACCGAATGGAAGAAACGGGCCTGCAACGGTTTCCCAACCTGTTCGGGGCCTCCACCGCCGAAGGGCGGACCGTGAGCGGGGTGCTCTTTGCCGATACCAACAAAGACGGTTGGCTGGATGTGTACTTTCCAGACGTCGACGGCATTGACCTGCTCACGGAACGAGGCCAAGTGCGGGGGTACTATTACACCGGCACCGACGGGGGCCAATTCACCTTTGCCAATGTATCCACCAGCCTGTTTGCCGAAGACCTGCAACAGGGCAGCGTGTGGGGAGATTTCAACAACGACGGCCACCTGGACCTGATGGTGAGCCGTGCCCTCGATATTCGAGGGGAAGTACAACTGCTTCTCAACGACGGCCAGGGCCAATTCCAGTTCCAGCTTGCCACAGAAGAACGGCTGGGCCGGCCTCGCGGATGTGCTGGTGCCGACTATGACCACGACGGCGACCTCGATGTGTTCTGCATCGGTTTTGACAATGGCAACCCAGACCGGGCGGGCAATACCCTGCTGCAAAATCAGGGCGATGGCAGCTTCACTAATGTGGCGCCGGTCCTGGGCCTGGACAACGACCGAAACGGCTGGGGCGTCTTGTGGCTCGATTTCGACAACGATGGTTGGGAAGACCTCTTCCTAACCCACACAACACCCTTACAGCCAGATGACCCGCGCTCGGCCCGTAATCAACTCTTTCGCAATGACGGCCAGGGGGGCTTCGAAAACGTTACCTCTCAAGCCGGTGTGGGCGGGGAAGACGATGTCAACCACTATGCTGCCGCCGCCGCCGATTACGACAATGACGGCTGGGTGGACCTCCTGGTGGTGCAGGACGGCCCCAACACCCTCTACCACAACAACGCCGACGGCACCTTCACGGCAATGGACCTTGGCCTGGATCAGCGCAACGGGGTGGCCGTCACCGTGGGGGATGTCAACCAGGATGGCTGGATCGACCTCTTCATGCCTGCCGGAGGACGCAACCGGCTGTGGTACAACGCAGGCGGGCCACATACCTGGTTGCAGGTCCAATTGCAGGGGCAGACGGCCAATGCGTCCGGCATCGGGGCACGGATTGAGGTGTATGCCGCCGGAAACCGCCAAACCCGAACCCTCCATGCCGGAGAAAGCCTGAACAGCCAGGGCCACAACCTGACCGCGCATTTCGGCCTGGAACTGGCCGCCCAGGTGGATTCCCTCTTGATCTACTGGCCGGGCGGGGCCGTGGAACGGTATACAAACATCGCCGCCGGGCAAACCCTGCGGATTGTAGAGGGGCAGGGCCGCAATACACCCCCTTTGCCCTTCCAGGCGGTCTCGCCGGTGGATGAAGTGGAGCTTGCGCAAGATACCCCCGAAGTGACCTTCACCTGGGAGCCGGCCTCAGATGCCGAACTCGATGCCGTAACGTACACCTTCTTCCTGACAGGGTTGGGCCAAAACATCCGCGAAGAAAACCTGACCACGCCGGAATTTACCGTCGATGTGAGCGGCTTTGAACCGGGCTTTTCCTATTCCTGGACGGTCAGCGCGCAGGACGCCTACGGCGTACGTAGTATGGGGCCGCCACACACCTTTCGGTTGGGGGCCTCGCTGGTATTTCCCCAGTTGCCGGTGCTAGCGGCCTATCCCATCGAAGCCACCCGGTTGGGCTCGCTGGAACTTCAAGACTATGACACAGACGGCGACCTGGACCTCCTCATGACCGGTCAGTCCAACACCTTCGGGCCCATCATCAGACTGTACGAAGGGGTCGAAGATGTCTTTGCCCAACCCCCTGCCTGGGTCTACCCCGAACGGGATCTGTCTCCCATCCAAACCGTTGTACGCGGCGATGCCAAATGGGGGGATTACGACGGCGATGGCGATCAGGACCTCGTGGTGGCCGGGATTTTTGCCGAAACCACGCCCGTTACCGCGCTATGGGAAAACGACACTTTCTTCTTTGAGGTCAACAATTTCTTTGTCCCCGGCATCTACAACGGCACCATGGCCTGGGGGGATTATGATGCCGACGGCGACCTCGACCTGGCCGTAGCCGGGGCCACCAGCATGGAGCCGCCGTACACGCCCATTACCCAGATTTTCCGTAACGACCTCGTCACCGAAGTTGACCCCCCGTTTCGGTTCTTCACCGACACCGAGATTGAACTGCCCGGTGTGATGCACAGTCAACTCGAATGGGTGGATCTGGATGGCGATGGGGACCTGGACCTCTCGCTCATGGGCGAAACCGAAGCCGGCGCCCTCATCACCCGCATCTATCAGTATGAAGACGGGGCGTTTATCGAATCCGAAGATACCCTGTTGGGGATGGCCTACGGCTCCCTGGATTGGGCCGATTACGACTACGACGGAGACCCCGACCTCCTTCAAACTGGAGCCGTCCTGGGACCCGGGCTCCTCGAAGGGGTCACCCGGCTGTACCGCAATGACAACGGACGGCTTACGGCGGTCCCTACCGATTTGCTCGGCGTGGCGTTCGGGGGGGCGCAGTGGGCCGATTACGACGGCGATGGCGACCTCGACATTATCCTGAACGGGACGGTGCAACTGCTGCAACCGCCCGTCGGCTGGATCTATTTTAACGAAGGCGGACGGTTTATCCCGACCTTGCCCCTCATCGGCCTGGCCTTCGGCGATCTGGAAACCGGTGATATGAACCTGGATGGTGATCTCGACATTATCATGACCGGACTGGGTAGCGGCGATACAGCCTTGCTCAATTTCTGGTCCAATCCCGCCGTGCCAGATGTGATACCCGTACCTGACGACGGTGGAGGACCAAACTGATGGACCAACGTAGTGTACTGATCGCAGTGATGCTGTTCCTGGGGGCCTATTCGGCCACCTTCGCGCAACCCTTTACCCTGACTATCATCCCGCAAGACCTCCCCGCTGTCAAATCGGGCGATGTAGCGTGGGGCGATGTGGACAATGACGGCGATCTCGATCTCTTTTTGTCCGGCATTGCCGAAGCCGGGCGGGTGGTGGCCGGGCTCTACCGAAACGACGGCGTGGACCCGGATACGGGTCGGCTGCGGATGGTGGAAGCCGGTACCATTGAACCCTTCTGTTTTAGCAGTATCGCCTGGGGCGATTATGACGGTGACGGCGATCTGGACCTCGCCCTGATCGGTAGCCTCAACGGAGTGGTGCCGTATGTACCCGTGAGTCGGCTCTACCGGAACGAAGGGGGGATACTGGTGCGTGTGGATGAAGTAGACTTTATCCAGCTTCACAGCGGAGCTGTGGCCTGGGGAGATGTAGACAACGACGGGGATCTGGACCTCTTGATATCCGGTTCTCCTGCAGAATTTCCGCCCTTTCAGGCTGTAACCCGTCTGTACCGAAACGCTGGAGACGGCACCTTCACCGATGCCGAAGTGCCCCTGACCGGCCTGGCCTTCGGTACCGCCCGCTTTGCCGATTACGACGGCGATGGTGACCTGGACCTGATCCATACCGGCGCCAACACGAACGGCTTTAAGACCCAACTCTACCGAAACGACACGGCATCCGGCATCCTGGCCCTGAACCTGGTGGACATTGACCTCCCTGAATGGGCCTTCAGCGATGCCGACTTCGGCGATTATGACCGTGATGGCGACCTGGACCTGTTGATCAACGGGGCCGAACGGGACGGGTTCAAGGTGTTCTCCGGCATCAGCCGGTTGTACCGCAACGACGGTGGCGATCAATTTTCTGAGACCGAGTTACCCCTGGTACCCACGCTCTCCGGCGGGGCCCAATGGGGCGATTATGACAACGACGGTGACCTGGACCTGCTGGTGATGGGGGCAGAAGAACCCTTCGGCAAGTATGCCGCCCGTGTGTATCGCAACTCGGGAGACGGCACGTTTAACGAACAAATGCTCCTGGTTGGCCTGGTATTAGGCCGCGCCGACTGGGCCGATTATGACCGTGATGGCGACCTCGACCTGATCACCATCGGTCGGGTCAGCCTGGGATCGGCGGTAACGGCACTGTACCGCAACGACCGGACCCCCTTGCCGCAGGATGTGATTCCGGAAGCACCGACGGTCTTGCCGGTTTCGGTTGAGGACGGTACCGTGACCCTGGCCTGGGAAGCCATCGAAGCCACGCGTCCAGCCTTGCAGCACCCGACGTATAACCTGTATGTGTGGAACGAAACCAACCAGTATTCAGCCATGCCTGCTCATGCTGATCCAGCCACCGGCTTGCGCCGCATTGCCGCCCCCGGCAATGTGCGTCACCACACAACCTGGACCTTGAGCCATCTGGAGGCGGGGAGGTACCAATGGGGTGTGCAGGCCGTTAGCGGTGCGTTTGTAGGATCGCGGTTTACCGAGGGTGGCACGTTCATCGTGGAGCCGACGGCTGTAGGAACGGAAGCCGGGGCAGATCTACCAGCCACATATGCCCTGCATCCCGCCTACCCGAACCCTTTTACCTTAGAAGCAAACATCCGGTATGATCTGCCCAAACCGGGCAGCGTGCGGATGCACGTGTATGATGTGCTGGGTCGGCACGTCCAGACGCTGGTTGAGGGTGATGTAAACGCTGGCGTACATACCGTATCCTGGCAGGCCGATCACGTTGGAGCCGGGGTGTATTTTCTTGTGATGGAGGCCGGGGGCCGTCGGTTTACCCAGTCTGTATTGCGGATGCATTAGGCCGTATTTGTAGTGATTGTTTCAGCGATCAACTCCTGAAGTTGCGGAGCGCACACGCTACAAACAGGTGAGGCTGAAAGGGGGTAGGGGCCAACTGACCGGTTTGGGGCTTGCAATCTGGTCGGCTTTGATGCATCTTTCAGACCTGCCTGCTCCTGTTGATCTTCATCACCGCGCACATGTACCGTGTTCTGTTCTTCGGTCTGTTTGTTGTTGGGCTTTTCCTCGGATTGGTCTCCCGAGACGAGGGCACGCCACTGGCCCCGGCCGAAGCTCTTAAATCGTTTCAACTCGAAGACGGCTTCCGCATTGATCTGGTGGTGGCCGAGCCGCTGGTGCAGGACCCCGTGGCGATGGAAGTGGATGAACAGGGCCGGTTTTATGTGGTGGAAATGCCGGGGTACCCGCTGGATGTAGGGGGTTCTGGAAAGGTGAAATTGCTCACCGATACCAACGGCGACGGCCTGCCCGATAGTGCCACGGTATTTGCCGACCACCTGACGCTTCCCACCGGCATCATGCGCTGGAAGCGTGGCATCCTCGTCACGGATGCACCGGACGTGCTCTACCTCGAAGATACAGACGGCGATGGCCGGGCCGATGTGCGCAGGCCCGTCCTGACCGGCTTTGCCCGGTCCAATCCCCAACACAATTTCAACACGCCGATATTCGGACTGGACAACTGGATTTATCTTGCCAATGAGGGGACCATCTGGTGGACCGAAAAATTTGCCGAGGCTTTCGGGGGGCGAGGGGCGGAGGTCTTCTTTCCGGACGCGCCAGATGGGCAGAGGCTGGGACGGAACGGGATGGATCGCAATGTGCGGTTCAAGCTGGACCCCTACGCCATTGAAACCCGTTCCGGCTATTCCCAATTTGGCCATACCTTTGATGCCTGGGGGCGGCATTTTATGGTCAACAATGCCAATCGGCAGCGGCACGAGGTAATTGCCGCACCTTATTTTGCGCGCAACCCCAACCTGCCGGTGGCCCGCGCCATGCAGGATACACCGGAAGGCGGGAGTCCAGGCACCGTGTACCCCATCACCCGAAACCCCCAACATCAACTGCTCACGGACCGGGGCGTGTTCACCTCGGCCTGTGGCATCACGTATTACCTCGGTGGGGCCTTTCCAGAAGCCTATAACAACGCCACGTTTGTGGCTGAGCCCGTCCACAACCTGATTCATGTGGACCAGGTGGTAGCGGAAGGGGCCACGTTCATTGCCCGGCCCATGCACGAACGCCGGGCCTTTCTGGCCTCAACCGATCCCTGGTTCCGGCCCGTCAATTTCTACATTGGTCCGGATGGGGCCTTGTATATGATCGATTATTACCGGCAGATTGTGGAGCATCCGGAGTGGATGGATGACGAAACTGCGGCCTCCGGAACCATCTGGAACGGGCAGTCGCACGGCCGGATTTACCGAATTGCCCGGGCGGATGCGCCGGACATGGATTGGCTTGGGAATATGGATGTATTGGATGAGCCTTCCTTGGCGCTGGTAGATCTGTTGTCCCATCCCAACATTTGGTGGCGGCGCACGGCCCAGCGGTTGTTGATGGATCACCGGGATGCAGGCATGGTTCCGTTATTGCAAGACCGGAGTACCAACCAGACATCGGCGGAGGGGCGGGTACATGCCTTGTGGACCCTCGACGGTTACGGGGCACTTACGGAAAATCAGATCCGAACGGCGTTGCAGGATGCAGCACCCGGCGTGCGGGAAAACGCCGTCCGCTTGGCTGAGCACCACCTGGCCGCTATGCCCGGATTGGCCTCCGCGCTTTTGGCCCTCGAAGCCGACCCCGATCCGAAGGTCCGGTTTCAGGTGTTAAATACGCTGGGATTGGTGGAGGGCCTTGAGGCCCGGGCCGTCCGGCATCGGCTGTTGCTGCGGGACATGGCCGATCCGTGGGTGCAAATCGCCGCACTGCTCGGTGAACCTGCCGAGGCCGCCTATGTATTTGAGGAATCGTTGGCTGCGTTGCGGCATGCGGAGCACCCGGCCCGGTACGCCTATCTACAACAGGTTGCCGCGCTGGTGGGGGGGCAGGCATCGGCTGAGGGGGCGCAGCGATTGGTCAGTAGGATTACAGGCGAATGGCAGGCGGGTCGCTTTCCAGAATGGAGCGTCCCGGCTCTGGCCGGACTGGCCCAGGGGCTCAGACGAAATGGCCCCGTAACGCGCACCCTGAAGCCGGAGGTCACCGGGTTGTTTGATTTGTTTTTGGGATTAGCTGAACCCAAAGACCGGGAAGCGGTATGGGCTTTGCTGGAGAAAACAGGCGTGCCCGCCTCGGAGGATTGGATGCCGGTGGTGTCCGTTGTAGCGGATTCGGCAGCCTCGGCTACGCTCCGGCGAGATGCCTTGCAGTTGCTGGCGCTCACAGATCCTGCCCCCTACGAAGCTACACTCCGTAGCCTCTTGCACCCGTACACAGATGCCGATGTGCAGGTCGCTGCTGTGCACACGATGGGCCGGATCCGAGGCGTAGCCCCTGCGGATACGCTGTTGGGCCTGTGGGCACAGTTAACCCCCTCCGTACGGGATGCCGTCGTTGACGTTTGTATGCGAAGCGGCGACCGGATGGCGCGGTTGCTGGAAGCCCTCGAAGCCGGTATCGTGCAGCCATCAGCCATTGGATGGGATCGCACGGTAGTCCTCATGCGAGATACCCAGGGCGAGGTGCTGGAACGGGCGCGGGCCTTGCTCAGCGAACAGGGCCAGGTGCGGGCGGATGTGCTGGTCCGGTACCAGGGGGTGTTGGAGCGGACTGGTTCGGCAGAAGCAGGCCGAGAAGTATTCGTGCGGGTGTGTGCGACCTGCCATCAGGTAGGGGGCCAGGACGGAATTGCTTTCGGGCCGGACCTAGCCACCGTGCGGCATTGGTCCCACGCAGCCCTACTCACGGACATCCTGGATCCGGGCCGCACCCTGGCCGACGGCTACGAAGCCTGGACGGTCACCCGCATCGACGGCCAAACGATCAGTGGTGTGGTAGCCGCCGAAACCCCGACCACAATCACCCTCGCCCAGCCCGGTGGGGTAGCACTTTCCATCGCACGGGCCTCAATCGCGCAGATGCAAGCCGCCAACCAATCTGCCATGCCCCCTGGCCTCGAAGCCCAGATCACCGAAGCCGAAATGGCCGACCTCCTCGCCTTCCTCACATCGAATTGACGTGCGACGTAAGGAATATTGCCAAGTTTATCAACTTAATTCCAAATGCCGCAACGGGCAACCTACCAAAAGGGCAGCACAAGATTTTGGGTGAAGTACGTCGCACTCCGCACGTATCCCATAATTCCGTATCTTCGGTTCGGAAGCCCGCTCATTTATCATAACGATGCTGCATGACCCTTTTGATCTTTTACGTCGCGCTGGCGCTTGGCGTCTCGTTTTTATGTTCCATTATGGAGGCGGTACTGTTGAGCATTACGCCTTCCTTTGCTGCACAGGTTGAACAGGACAACCCGACCCTGGGGAACCGGATTCGGGCCTTCAAGGCCGATATAGATCGTCCGTTGGCAGCCATCCTCAGTCTGAATACGATTGCGCACACGGTGGGTGCCGCCGGGGCAGGGGCACAGGCAGCCGCTGTGTTTGGAGATGCATACGTGGGCGTAATTTCAGCGGTCCTGACGTTTTTGATTTTGGTCGTGTCCGAGATCATTCCCAAAACCCTCGGGGCCGTGTACTGGCGGGGCCTGACCCCTACCGTAATCCGCGTCCTGACACCAACGATTTGGTTGATGTGGCCCCTGGTAAAGATGGCACAGGGCCTGACGAAGTTGCTGGCCCGTGGCAAGAAGCACGTCCTGATCAGTCGGGAAGAATTTACGGCCCTCGCCGAATTGGGGGCACAGGAAGGGGTGTTTGAGGAAGACGAATCCCGCATCCTGATGAACCTGTTTCGGTTCAGGGAAATTCGGGCCAAGGACATCATGACGCCGCGTACCGTCCTGTTCCGATTGCCGGAAGACCAGACCGTTGCCGACGTCGTAGAAGCCCATCCGAACATGCGGTTCTCTCGAATCCCAATTTATACCCAGGATGCCGACGACATCACCGGATTTGTGCTGAAAAATGAGATTCTGCTTGCGGTAGCACAGGGCAAGGATCAGGTTCGGCTGGCCGAACTCCGGCGGCCCATCCTGGCCGTCAATGAAGACCTGCCGCTTTCAACCCTGTTCGAACACCTCATGAAAGACCGGGCGCATGTAGCGCTGGTACACGGCCCCTTTGGAGGAACAGCAGGCCTGGTGACCATGGAAGACCTCCTGGAAACCCTACTGGGATTGGAAATTGTAGACGAAGCCGATGCCGTACATGACATGCAAGAGCTGGCCCGAAAAAGATGGACGGAACGGGCGCGCCGGCTTGGTATCATTGACGAAACGGAAGAAGTGGAACGGTAGCAGAGGAGGAAAAGAAAACGGCGGAGGGCCTGTGGAACAGGGTGTAATATCCTGTTGCGCCGCGCAATTGGGAAAGGTACATTACGTGCGGGGTGCTGAGTGCGACTCAAGATCAAAACCTGAGTCGCACTCAGCACCCCGCACTAAAAAAATGGGTTCTTTGACAATTTGTGTGGTGGTAGTAGTTTGATCCTATGAATACGCAGCTTTTCTACCAAGACCTGCTGGCCCTAGCTCGGCTTAAGGTCACCAATGTACATACCGCCAGTCAACGCATCACCATCTATGCAGACGTTGCCGTTGCGCCACAACCTTGTCCGCGCTGTGGTCAAGAAACGGCCACGGTCAATCAGTATGATGATCGCCAGGTGCAGGACCTGAGCATCTCGGGCAAAGAAGTCTGGCTCCATCTTCGTATTCCGCAGTTGGTCTGTCCACAGTGCCAGCGCTACTTCACAGCGACGCCGGATTGGATCATGCCTGGAAAAACGTATACACGCCGTCAGGCTAAATGGATCTTTCTCTTATGTGCCAAACAGCCTTTTACCGAAGTGGCAGCCCTCGTCAATTTGAGTCATAAGACCGTTGAGCGCTTGTACTACCAGATGGCCGAAGAACAACTCGATCTGCCGAGTCGCTATGCCCGTGTGCGTCGGCTTGGCATTGATGAAATCGCCCATCGTAAAGGCAAAGGCGACTTTGTTTGTGTGTTGACAGACCTAGATCGTGGCACCCAACTCGATGTCTTGCCAGATCGTAAGAAGGCGACCTTAATGAAACATTTTCAATCACTTGGTCCGGCTTTCTGTCGGCAGATCCGGGGGGTCAGTTGCGATATGTGGAAGCCGTACTATGAGGTAGCGCAGACCTGTTTTTCGAATGCTGTGATTGTCATTGATCGTTTTCATGTAGTCAAAGCGTTGAATCAAGTACTTGACCAGCTTCGTCGGCACTTGCGTCGGGAAGACAAAGACGAGACCGTCTTCAAGGGGATCAAGTGGATGTTGTTTAAGCGCCCGGAGCGTTGTAGCACCTCGGAGCAAAGTGATATTCAGGCCGCTTTGTGCAAATCCCCGCTCTTGGCGCAGGTCTACGACTTACGTAACCAATTCAATGCCTTGTTTGATGCTGTCTCAGGGGCACATAGCTTGCAGATCCGGTTGCAGCATTGGATCACACAGGCAGAGGCGGTAGGCAATGGCTATCTTGATGGCTTCATTAAGACCTTGCGCAACTGGTTCAAACCGATTGCGGCCTATGCTAGGCTCAGGATCAGCAATGCTGTCACGGAGGGCTTGAACAACTATTTGCGCTATTTCAAACGGATCTCGTTTGGTCTGTCGAACTTTGAGCACATGCGGCTGCGCATTCTCATGGCGACGGCCTAAATCACACAAATTGTCAAAGAACGAAAAAATGCATCGTCTCCTCCTCATAGCCATCTTCGCCCTGATCGCAGGCTGTACGTCCCAGCCTGCGACCGATGTGGATGCATTGTTTTCAGACTACATCGGTGAGGCGGTGCCGGGCGCGGCGGTGTTGGTGGTGAAGGACGGGGTGCCGGTGGTGCGCAAGGGATTTGGGATGGCCGATCTGGAGGCCGGGGTACCGGTTACGCCGGAAACCAACTTTCGGTTGGCTTCGGTAACAAAGGCGTTTACGGCAATGGCCGTTTTGATGTTGGTGGAAGACGGGCAACTCGCACTGGATATGCCGGTGCAGGAAGTGTTTGCCGGGTTGCCGGACGGCATCACCATTCGGCACCTGTTGCAACACAACGCCGGGCTGATCGACTATGAGGCCCTCGTTCCAGATACGGCAAGGGTGCAGGTCGTGGACCGGGATGTGTTGGACATGATGCAGGCCACAGACAGCACCTACTTTGCCCCCGGTACGCAATACCGCTACAGCAATTCCGGATATGCCGTGCTGGCGATGGTGGTGGAGCAGGTGTCCGGTCTGTCCTTCCCAGCCTTTCTGAAACAGCACATTTTTGATCCCCTGGAGATGCATGGTACGGTGGCCTTCCAGGATGGCATTTCGACCGTCAACAACCGGGCGTATGGCTATTTAGTGACGGAGGATAGCATAACGTTTTCAGACCAGAGCGTGACGAGCGCCGTGCTGGGCGACGGGGGCATCTACACCTCCATCGACGACATGTTCAAGTGGGATCAGGCGCTCTATACCAATCAGTTGGTCTCCGACAGCTTGATGACCCTTGCGTTTACACCCGGTCTGGAAGGATACGGGTTCGGGTGGCGCATCGGCACGTACAACGGGCGCCGGCGCGTGATGCACACCGGCAGTACCCGCGGGTTTCGGACGGTCTTTCAGCGCTATCCTGAGGCCGGGGTCTCCATCGTCATCCTGACCAACCGCAACGGCCCCGTGGTCTCTGATCTTGCCGATCAACTGGCCGATCGGTATTTGCCATCCGTGATGGAACACCTCACCCTGTTTGCATCGGACAGCCTGTATACCGCCTGGCCTGCCGTGGCCCGGACGAAAGATGATGATCTCCTCGTGTTCTACACCGAAACTGATGAACACATGGGGCCGGATGGCCGGATCATGGGCATACGGTCGGCGGATGAGGGGAAAAGTTGGTCCGTACCGTTTGAAGTGTACGACACGCCCCTGGATGAACGTGAATCTGGCATCACCACGATGGCTGATGGGGCTCTGATGGTGCATCTCATGTCCACGCAGCACACGCCGAAATCGTATGGACGCATGGCCCCTGGCTCCTATGATGAAGGTACCGTGGCGCGATGGGTGGCGCAGGTGGATCAGCCTGCGTACCGTGAAGCGGCAGACCGGGCCGGTGGACATGTGGCTGTTTCTACCGATGCCGGGCGTACCTGGAGTGTGCCGGTCGAGGGACCGGACTCTATCCACGGCGGCATTCAACTGTCCGATGGTACGTTGCTGACGGCTGCCTACCGGCTTTCCCGCAACTTTGTTACCGTTCACAAAGCTGATCAATGGAACGGACCCTGGACCAAAGTGGCCGCCGTTCATCCCCCGCAACCCGACAGCCTGCGGTTCGGCGAGCCGAGTGTGGTCCAGTTATCAAGTGGTCGGATATTAATGATGATGCGGACCACCACGATTCCGTACAATGATGAGGATATCCGCTGTTATCTCTGGGAGACCTATAGCGATGATGGGGGGCATACCTGGGTACCGCCGTTCCAGACGCCCCTCTGGGGATTTCCTCCGCATTTGCTCCAACTCAACGATGGTCGGGTGCTGGTCGTTTACGGGCATCGGCGTCCGCCATTTGGGCAGCGGGCTGCCCTGAGTAAGGACGGTATCACCTGGCACAAATCCAATGAATTCATTCTCCGGGCCGATGCGCCCAATAAAGACCTGGGCTATCCGGCTTCGGTCCAACTCAACGATGGCCGTATCCTGACGGTGTATTATCAATCCCATCCTACCGATACGCTTCGTCCCCCGGAAGGACCACCGCCGGACCGTCACAAACCGGATATTTTGGGGACGATTTGGATGCCACCCCTTAAATGAGTTGCACCCTGCGCCCTGAATCAAGTCCAGGGCAGGCTATGGATCAAGTCCAGGGCAGGCTGTCGCACCCCACATGTTATTTACGCATGTATGGGAAACGATTTGCCCTCCTGCACATGATCCATGCCGGAATCCGATGTCTTGAACCCGTCGAAAGAAGCGTTGGCATTATTGTCGCCGGAGGTATTACATACGCATCGTGTGGTTCCGTTTGCGTTGTCTGGAGATCGGCTGGAGGTGGCTGTGGATGGGTTGCCCTCCCGGGCATTGATCCGTGAACTCGCCTTTCTGACCGGATGCACCGTGGTGCCGGTCCAGGTTGAGGCTGCCGCCCTGGATGCCTTGCTGGCCGCATACGCTCCAGCCGATCACGCCGAAGCATTTCCGTATCCGGGTCGGCACAAGGCCGATCCCTCCAGGGGTGCGCCACAGGGATCAGGGCCGCGTCACGTCTTACCTCGCACATTGCCCGTTGCACGCAAAATAACCGGTTCGGTGGTGCAGCAGGTGGATCAGATCATCCAACATGCGATTGAGGCCGAGGCCAGCGACATTCATATTGAACCGTACGAGGCCTTTTTTCGGGTACGGTATCGGCTGGATGGGGTGTTGTACCAGGTCGGGACGTTGTCCATGTTGCAGAAGAACGCCATCATCTCCCGGCTGAAGGTGATGGCCGCGCTCGACATTGCCGAGAAGCGAAGACCCCAGGACGGGCGCATCCGATTTCGTATGGGGGCCGAGACGATTGATTTACGGGTATCGACCTTACCGACCGATTTTGGAGAGAAGGTGGTACTGCGCATTCTGGATCAACGGCGGCTGAACCTGGACCTGAATGCGCTGGGTTTTTCAGCATCGGACCTGCACCGGTTTCAGCGGGCCATCCAGATGCCGTACGGGATGGTGCTGGTTACCGGTCCGACTGGGAGTGGAAAAACCACTACGTTGTACGCCGCGCTGAACGCCCTGAACACGCCGCATGTTAACATCACCACCATCGAAGACCCCATTGAGTACAACCTGCCCGGTATCAACCAGACCCACGTCCGTGCCGACATCGGATTTACTTTTGCCCATGCGCTACGGGCCTTCTTGCGGCAGGATCCAAACATCGTCATGGTGGGGGAGATCCGGGATGGAGAAACCGCCAGCATTGCCATCCGGGCGGCATTGACCGGACATCTGGTGTTGTCTACCCTACACACCAATGATGCATCCGCTACCGTCACACGGCTGATTGATATGGGGATGGAGCCGTTTCTGGTGGCGTCCTCTGTTCGGTTGGTGGTCGCGCAGCGGTTGGTTCGGTGCATCTGCCCTGATTGTAAGGAAGCAGTATTGCCTGAAGTGGCCTTGTTGGATGAACTGGGTATTTCAGCGCCGCCTGGGGGCGTATATCGGGGGCAGGGATGTAGCCGGTGTAACGAGACGGGGTATCGTGGCCGGACCGCCCTGTTTGAGGTCATGCCCATGAGCGAATCCTTGTCCGAACTGGTGAGCCGGCGCAGCCCTATGAATGTACTTCGGGCACATATTCGTTCAGAAGGGGGGCGGTCGCTACGTGTGGCTGCACTAGAAAAAGCATATGCCGGAGTGACCACCCTGGAAGAAGTCCTGCGCGAAACCGGCGAAGGATGAGGAGCCGTAGGTCATAGTCATGTTACGCCGTCTTGGCCCATACGACCTTGTGGAAATGCTCAAGATCAACGACAAGCGGCCTAACATCAGTCAGTTAGAAAAGATTCGAGATCATTTTGGTATATGGATGGGAAATGCATATATTATACAATCCCTTTCACTCATAATTTCCATCCTAACACTTTAGTCTACCTGTTTAATCGTGCCGGGTACCGGGCGAATATCATCCGCATTCGTTCGCATACTTCTAGGCCGTGTTGACAATTAAGCGTAAACGTCGTTTTTGGCCCGTTTCGGGCCGATAACCGGCCCTCTTGGCCCACTCTGCGTTGCATTTCTCCTGAAATGCGATCCCCGATGATGGATCGGGGGCATTGCAGTCAAAATGCGCCTTGATTGGGCCTGGGCCGATCCACGGCCCTAACGACCTCAAAACCGCCTGTTGATCTAATGGTCAACACGGCCTAGAAAACCTGATACCCTTTACCAGGAATACCGGGCAAAAAATATCGCTTTTGCCCGCCGTGCAATTACCTGTAATATCCCTGCTTTGATTTTTGTGTGCACGCCTTACACGAGCGCCTAGCTCAACCTTTGCACAGCAAAACCAAAGCACCATGATAAGGTGTTGTATGCAGCGCACACTGCATTCGCATTTCCTATAGCCGTAACGGTCCATTGCTACGGCAGCAAGAAATAGCCTGTTAGGCTAGGGATGCATGGGAGTTTGCCATTACGCTATGGCTATGCATCACGTCTGTGAAAGACGTACATCCACCCAGGTTGTATCTACCCTGGTTTTTAAATAGTAGGTTTTCATTTACACAATCAGCTGAAGAAGTGTTGGTTGTATCCTGCATTTATTGACCTTCTAGCCCTTTACCGAAATGAAAAGCAACATCTACACATCCAATCCTGTTTGTATAGCCATTTGCATTGTATGGTCTGTGTTGATGATGGGCGGAATGCACACGCCAGTTTTGGCGCAGCCGGATAAAGATGCTGCATTTCTTAAAGTGTCCACTAATTGGACGCAAACCGTTGACGACTGTGTAACAGGAGACAACCCATCCGGTATTCCAGGATCGGCTACGGGTAAAGCACCCGATGCAACCGGCGGAACTGGTAATGTTGTTTGTGACGACTGGGAAGTGGATCGTTACGAAAGACCCCTCACGAGTACGCAGCAGGATTACCAGGCCTGGCAGGACCTCGTCGAAGCACGTGCCTATTCATCTAACGATTGGTGGTATTACTGGATTGAAGTCTACGGCATCAATGCGGGCAATCTGGAAGGCACCTTCCTCATTGAAGCCGATTTTGGTGATTTCGGTGGGACGGATTGTTCCGACTACATATTTTGGAGCAATGACCCCACCTCCAATATTGTAGGGGAGGTCGGGCGCGATGCCTGGAGTGAGAAGGGCATGGACTCGTTCTTCGATTCAGACAATTCGGGTACCAATAATGTGGGCGGACAAAGCACCTGCTACAGGGCCGATTTCCTTGATGGCAACAATTCGCAAGGTGGAGACGGCTTCGAAACACAAGGCCCAAAAGAGGGGAGTGGAGACATCTATGGCATGATACCCGACGGGGAAGGCGACAAGGTCGTTATCATCGCGGTACGCAAATCGGCCCTGACGTATCCCACCAGTACACTCGCACCTCCTACCGAGTATGACTGGCGGGCCTGGACAAACCAGCAGAGCAACAGCGGTTCCTATTACCAACCCAACGATGAGTACGACATGGCATCTGGTCAAGTTGGGAGCCCGTATCCCGGAGATGCCACCTATCCGACAGGCGGTAACATTAAGGAACTCGACAACACAGGTATAGCTACGTTCATCGTGCCCGGTCCGCTTCCTGTAGAGATGAATGCGTTTTCGGCAGCGGTAGATGGGCAGGATGTGGCCTTGCACTGGCAAACGGCCAGCGAGACCGACAATGCCGGTTTCGAAGTCGAACACGCCGCACCCGGCCTCAGCTTTACCAATATCGGCTTCGTCGAAGGCGCGGGAACCACACAGGCCGCACAGACCTACCGGTTTGACGTAACCGACCTTGCACCGGGCCGCCACGCCTTCCGGCTCAAACAAGTCGATTTCGACGGCACCTTCGCCTACACCGATGTGGTAGAGACTGAAGTTGAGGTAGCCGGTACGTTTTACCTGAGTTCGGCCTATCCGAATCCGTTCAATCCGCAAGCGACGCTGCAGATGGCCGTCCGTGAGACCCAGCATGTAGCCGTTGGTTTGTACAATGTCCATGGCCAGTTGGTGCAGCATTTGTTTGCCGGTACGTTGGAGAAAGACCAGACGCAGACGTTGCGTTTAGACGGTGCGTCCTTGCCCAGTGGGATGTACCTGATCCAGATGCGCGGTTCGGATTTCACGGTGAGCCGTACGGCAGTACTGAGCAAGTAAGTCCTGTTACGCCGTCTTGGCCCATACGACCTTGTGGAAATGCACAAGATCAACGACAAGCGGCCTAACATCAGATGGTAAGTATTCTCTGTCTGAAGGCATTGAACCGCTGGTCCACAACGGCATAGGCCCCTATACGACGCGGACGGCATCACCAGGGTGAGATACCCATCGTTTGCCGCCCGTTTTTTGGGCCCGCCTTTGGCACACCAGTCCCCTAGACGATCAAGGAGACTGGTGCGCAAATCCTATCGGTGCAACACAATCTTTTGAACGGCTGAAAAGTCAATGCCTTTGAGTTCAAGCACGTACATACCACTGGACAAACCCGAGGCATCAATACGCGAGGTTTCAAGTGTATTGGCCTCAACCATACCTTCGAAGACTGTGCGTATCACCCGTCCGGTTACGTCATAGAGCACGAGCGAAACGGGCTGCCGCCCGGCTACAGCAAAACGCACCGTCGTCTCAGGGTTAAATGGATTCGGATAGGCCGGCTCAAAGTGATAGCGCGCCGGCACTTCGATAACGGCTTCCACCTCACTGCTATACCCAAAGGCCCCATCAAAGTCCACCTGCTTCAACCGGAACAGGTGCCGACCTGGGTGCATGGCTTTTGCGCGGTAGCTGTAGTGCTGCGGATCCATACTGGTCCCGGCTCCTGTTACGAAACCGATCTCCTCCCACTGTGACTGGCTGGTGTAGTGTTCGACGGCGAATCCAACGTTGTCCTGTTCGCTACGCGTCTGCCAGGTGAGCAAGACGTCTTGCCCCTCAACTTTTGCTTCGAAAGCACCCAACTCAACGGGTAGGGGTACCAGACAATCGCCATAGAAATCAACTTCGCCCATGAGGAGCTTGTCCAGCGGTGGGCCAAAATTGATGTCATAGTCGATCATGTAGGCCGTCGACAATACGTTGGCTTGCGTCAAGGCACCCGTGGGGGCGATCTGCATGCCGTAGTAGTACGCCGCAGGCGGCCCACCATCAAAACGAAGTCCATCCCCTGAAGCGAGAATGGACCCTTCGCACGTTCCGACGTTACCGCCGGCATCGTAGGCATAGGCATAGGCCGCACCGTTTGCGTTGGCCCCCATGATCCCTGCACCGACTGCGTGCTCGAATTCCTGGGTGCCGGTAGCAATGTTGTACTGGAACAACCTGGCCCCATGAGCTTCTGGGTACATCAGCGGGGCCTGTTCGCTCATCGTGCGCTCTGACACCAGAATCTTTGTGCCGTCGTCGTTGATGTCAAGATCGGAAACCGGATTCGAAGCAATTTGTGAGCCGTTGTTCGGATCGTTCCAGGTGGGCATGGCAAATTCAAGCTGCGCTGAGCCTGGGATGAACTCACCTGCGGCTGTAAGGCCGACAGACCAAACTTCGTTGGCCTCTGCTGCTTCCTGGGTGCCGCCGTTACAACCTCCGTCACCAAAATCCGTCGGGCAATCTTCCCACCATACACTATAGAAGAGTCGGTTGGAGGCCACGTTGTACGTGACAGCCCATACGCGGCGTCCCCTTGGGGTCCAGCCTTGCGCAGGTACGTCTGCAATGGTCGAAAGCGAGGCGGCCCCTCGGCCGGCAACACCGTGGTCAAACGTTGAAGCCGTAGCCCCGGCGCTGGTAACCCGGTAGATGAGCCCATCATCGAAGTTGCTCACAAAAAACTGATTGCGGATCTTGTCGTAGGCTAGTTGCCCGAGACCTGGATAGTAATCGACGGTGCTTTCGGTAAAGATGGCATTGGGCAGCGTTGCAAACGTCGAGATGGAGCCGTCTGTGGCGTCGAGCTTATAGATGGCCCCACCGCCCCCTGGGCCAAACTCGGAGGCCTGTCCTGTAGGTACGGGCGAGTTGGGCACGGTCGGATAGATGCCGGCTGCCGCAACGTAGATATTGCGGTCGTTGTCGAGTTCTACGCCATAGACGGTCCCCAACCGGGCGTGTGTCCATTCTTGCCCCGGATTGGCCTCGTTGTGGTTCATCGGAGGAGCCCAGTTGACGCCGGGAGTGGCACCGTTGCCGGCAGGGTCCCGGATGTCGATGATGCCAACAACGTAGCCGTCGGGATCAATCGCACCGCCGTTGTCGTCGGCCTCACAGGTGACCACGGCAAAGCCCGGCTGTACAAGTTGGGCATGGATCTTGGTCGAAATACAGAATACAAAGACGATGAGGAGCAAGCACCGTACATAGGTGCCGCTCGGGGTGTGGGGGAAGAACATGGAAGCCTCCTTTGGTTGTGTCCCTTCTGTCCTGCCGGTTTGCCTCCCGCATGGTAAGGGAACAGTTATTATCTCATCGGACACGGTGTCCGGTTAATGTCTCTATTGCCTCTCCCAAGGCCAGAAAACTGCAAAAAGGTACAAAACTTGGATCAAAGCTGCTTAGCTCATTTGGAGTATTCGAGCATTTTAATTGATTCTTTGAACCGGGCCTAGGTGTTTAGTCCCACATTTGGATGCTGCACTGTGCCTTCGGTACGGACTTCACGGTGAGCCGTATGGCAGTACTGAGCAAGTAATTACTCACCCTAAACGAGAAAAGCCCCTTTACCGGATGACTAGCCAGTGAAGGAGCTTTTTTAGGATTGCGTGTGCCGGTTACGATTCGCTTGTCATGATGAACGTCGGCAGGTGTTGGAACGACTTGTAATTGGGCCGCAGGCGTTCGGTGTTGTAGTATTTCTCTACATCCACCACCTTGTGCGGGCCATGAACCACATCCAGGGGGACGCAGTCGTATTTGCCGTTGCGGAGGCACACCAGCTGCCCTGTATGGCCCCGCAGGATCAGGTCCAGGGCGAGGTTGCCGAAGGCCATCGGCACGACGGAATCCAGGGCATCCGGATTTCCACACCGGACGAGGTAGCCCAGCCGCTGGTTGACCACGTTGATGCGCCGTCCGTTGTTGTATTTGGGCGAGAGTTCCTTGAGTTGCCGGGCTACGGCATCCCCGATGCCGCCGAGTTTTTTGTGGCCGAACATGTCGGCTTCACCCCCTTCAAAGTGCATGCCACCTCCTTTCATTTTCGCACCTTCGGAAATGAGCACGACGGAATATTTGCTGGGGTTACGGTTGCGGTCGTACACCATCAACGCGGTAAGCTGTTCAATGTCGAATTCATGCTCGGGGATGACGCATCGGCCAGCTGCACCGGCCATTGTAGGGAGCAGGGCCGAGAATCCGGCATAGCGACCAAACACTTCAATCACCAGAAACCGTTCGTGTGAGCCAGCCGAGGTACGCAGGGTATGTGTCAACTCGATGGTGCGGGTCACACAGGTGCCGAAGCCGATGCAGTAGTCGGTGCCGGGTACGTCATTGTCCATCGTCTTGGGAATGGCAACTGATTTGAAGCCTTCCTTGTGCAGCCGGTGGGCGTAGCTGAGGGTATCGTCCCCTCCGATGGGAATCAGGTAGTCGATGCCCAACCATTCCAGGTTTTTGAGAACGTGGGGCGTGACGTCGTTGATTTCGTCTGTGTAGACGTCCCGCAGGTGAGGGGGCACCAGGGTTTGGGGCAAACGGCTGGGCCGGGTGCGGGAACTGTGGAGGAACGTCCCGCCGGTCCGGAAGGCACGGTTGACGATGTCTTCGGTCAAGTCCTGGACGCATTCGCTGTTGTCTACGGCGTTATCCGGGACGAGATCAACCAGCCCCGCCCAGCCCCGGCGCAAGCCGATCACGCGATACCCTTCACGGAGTGCGCGGACGGTGACGGCGCGGATGGCCGGGTTCAGGCCGGGGACGTCGCCCCCGCCGGTCAAGATGCCGATGGTTCCTTTATATTTTGCCATGGGTGGTGTCGAAAGAATGAGAAAGGGATAACATGCAACATACTACGCCCAAACGTAGAACGATCAAGGAAAATAACACGTGGTCGTGCGGAAACGCTAAATCGGAATAAAATCGGAAGCGCTTTTTTTCAAGGAGATTCAAGGAATCCCGAGGGAATTTTCAATACGACGGAAAAAAGTGTGGCGCAACGTGGCATCCGCCTACGCATGTAGGACCAAACAACCTGAAATCCTATACCTCAACCATCGATGCAACATCCGGCACCTTTCGCCAACCCCACCCCACGTTCCCGTTTTCAAGGCCTCCACTCGGAAGCCGGCTTTTCCCTGACCGAACTCCTGGTGGTGCTGGTCATCATCGGCATTCTGGCGCTCCTTGCCATCCCTCGGTTCCTGGGCCTGACGACGCGCGCGAAAGCCTCCGAAGCCAAAGCCAACCTGAGCCACATCTATACCCTGCAACAAACCTACTATTTCGAACACGACCGCTACGCCGAAACCCTCGAACAACTCGGCTACGATCCCAATCCGCTGGTCACGGAAACCACACCGAGCGGTGCGCGAGGTGGGGCGTATTACCGCATCTCCATCGACACCGCCGATGAGGCCACCTTCACGGCCCGCGCGGAAGCCGTCGTCGATTTCGACAAGGACGGCCAGTTTAATGCCTGGCAAATCGACCATCACCGCGCCCTCCTAGAAATCACCCCGGATTGACTTTTTGTGTGCAAGAGTTACCCTATCGTTTTCCTCAACCTTTGCACAGCAAAATCAAAGAGCCATTATAAGAATATTTCGCACCCTGCAAAAAAATGACTTTGTCCCAGACCATTCTCGGCGTTTTGTTAATTATAGCAGCCTACATCGACTATCTGAAGCACATCGTGCCCAATCGGCTGATTGTTGTCGGTGGTCTGCTTGGTGTTATGCTGATGGGGTGGGGAATACTTGGGTGGCAAGAAGGTCTGATGGGGGCGTGTTTCGGTACCGGGGCTTTGTTGGGGATACGCACTCTGGGATATGTGCTTTACCGGGTGCCGGGGATGGGCATGGGGGATGTCAAGCTGGCGGCCGTGGTGGGGTTGTTCCTCGGTGGGCACGTGTTGTGGGTGCTTTGTTGGGCGGTGGGGTGTGGGGCTGTCTGGGGCATATGGGGGTGGTGTTTCGGTGCTCGCCAGCGGCTGGCCCGGCGGCCTTTTGCCCCCTGTATCGCCGTGGGTGCGGTACTGCAAGGATTGGTCCCCTTGTCAATGACAGAGGTGGGGCTATGAGAGGATATGATAACAGGTGGATGCTGCCTTGTAAGGAGACGACCGGTTCTGCACTGGTGACGGCTCTGGTGCTGGTTTCCGCGGCCCTGGTGCTTACTGGTATAGCACTTGCCGCCTATTTGATGCGGTACAAATACATTCAGCAGGACGTACATCACACCCAGGCCCAGTACATTGCGGAAGCCGGGTTGTTTAGCGTGGTCGATGGGTTGCAAAGGCAACCGGCTTGGCGGCCATCGGATAGCCTGCTCGCGCTGCCGGATGAGACGCAGAGCCGGGTGGATGTCACACCTTATGGTGGGTACCTCTGGGTACGTTCAACCGCTACAGCCGGACGCAGCCGGTATACCTCCCGTGCATTGGTAGGGCAAGCGCCCACAACCTGGTTCAATCAGGCGCTGGTCCTGTGGGACCGCTCCGATTCCGGCATTCATCTGAATGGCCGAACCTATATCACCGGAGACCTGTCCATTGTTGCGCCGCAAGGTCGTGAGATCGACACCCTGGATGCCCAGATCGACGGGGAAGGATTCTCTGGCCAGGTTGCAGGCCATGTAGCCCGGTTTGATAGCCTCAACTTGGGTTGGCGGGCCGATGTGTTTCTGGAAACGCTGGCCTGGTGTGATCGCCTGCTCGCTGATCCACATGTTGTGCCACCCAGAAGGCAGGTCCCAGGTGAAAGCCAACCCTTGCCTCTGCCTTTGGAACAGCCGAGGATTCGCTTTGAAGGGGCTGCCCATCTGACAGAAGATGATGCCGACCTGTTCGCGGAACCGGTTACGGTAGTTGCAACGGGATCGCTTCAGGTTGATGGCGCACTGGTCTTGCCGCTCGGTACGGTTCTAGTGGCTGGAGATTCTCTAACGATAGGTGGTTCAGTTACATGCCGGAATGGCCTGTTTTATGGGCGGAACGGTGTGGTTGTAACCGGGGAAGCCCGGTGTGGGGGGCAATGGCTTTCGCGCGGGTATATCGGCGTGCGGGTTCAGGCCTACCTGACCTATCCGTCCGTATTGTTTATAACAGGCGCTGGTGCCCAACAAGGGGGGCGAATTGAACTGACCGGGCAAGCCCAGGTGGATGGCATGATCATTCATCCGCAGACGGAGCCGCATTCGGAAACGGCCCGGCGCTTCCGGCGGGGCCGCGTGGTCATCGACCCTCAGGCCCGGTTGCGTGGAGGGGTCTACAACGGACAAGAAACAGAGTTGCACGGCCAGCTTTATGGTACACTACTCACCAACCGGACCTATTTCTATTACCAGAGTCCGCTGACACCGGGTACGCACAAGGAAAACTGGTTACGCCATGCCACGATTCATCGTCCCGCAGTTCCCTCGCATTTTACGGTACCCCTGTGGTTCGGAGATACGCCGGAATTAACCATTATGGATTGGAACGGTCATGCCGAATCTCTGCTCCCACCCGACTCATAAATTCCGTTCTTTGATTTTTGTGTGCAAGATTTGCCCTATCGTTTTCCTCAACCTTTGCACAGCAAAATCAAAGAACCATTATAAGGTTCCATGAAAGACATCGCCAAATTTATAAGCAAAGACCCGTCAGGGAGCCATACCGAGGCCGGGTTTTCCACGGTTGAGGTGTTGGTGGCGCTTGTGCTGCTGGTCTCCGTTTGGGTGCCGCTGGTGCATTTCGGGGTTTCATTTCTGGGCAAGCCACACAACGCACGTACCGTGCAAGCCCTGGTGTTGGCCCGCAACATGATGGAGGAAACCCTGCATGCCCGAGCCTATGCCCCTACCAATCGCTATAGCCCCGATGGTAAGTGGCGTACCCGAAGATCCGTTGCCTTCGAGGGCGGGCGTGTTATTCTCCGGGTGGCCGTCTACCGTATCCCCGATGAGACCCCCATGATTCGGCTCATGACCCTCCGATTGCAACCCCAGCCATGACGACGCCTCCTATATCTCATCCCGCAGGATATGCCCTGCCTGAACTCATGATTGCGCTGGTCTTGACCGGGGTGTTGCTCAGTGGGTTGTACCGTGGGTATCTGTGGCTACAACGTGCCTGGATCGATTGGAACCGGCAATCCACGCTGTACACCGATGTACACCGCATCCAAACCCAATGGGTACGGGATGTCACCTATGCAGCAGCCTGGGCGGTCTCCGCCGATACAGCCTGGCGTCTGACGGACCCTTCAGGCGGGCAGGTACAGTATGCCTTTCGGGATACTGTGCTTTTAAGAAACAACAGACTGCTACATCATGGGGCTGTTCAGGTTACGCAATTTGAAGTGCAGGCTGTTGGTGAAGATGGGGAGCCGGAGATGGTTTGGCCGGATTCACTAGCGGGTCCGTCGGTGCTGGTCAGCTTGACTTGCACCCTGCGTGCCTGGCAGTACGAAATGACCCAATCGGTACATGCGGTTTTACGGCCACCTGGCCCCTGGCCGCCGATGCCGGTCCTGTACGATCCGTAACAGAACATTACATTTTACATTCCGAGCATATCTACGCCCACATCGACGATACGTTTGATTCACCGTGAAAGGCATCTTCCGGCAGATGCCATGATAAATGACGTATTTGAAGATGGCAGTTTCACGTCAGGTGTTGGCCTTCCCGGCACCTCCCCGGCAAACCGTGGACCGGAGGCGTACCTGGTCCAGCCGTTTCCCTGCACGGGTTAGTCTGCGGGCGCGGTTGGAGTTTACCCAGAGTTTTGCCGTAATGCTGGGCGCACGGCTCACCGTTACCGAAGCCCTGTCTACAGCCATAGAAGCCACCCGCAGCAAAGCGTTGCGCGGCGTGTTGATGCAGGCGCGGCAGGATGTTCAGCGTGGACGCACCCTCTCCGAAGCCTTTGCCCGTCATGGGCATGCTTTTGATGGGTTATACGTCCATATGGTTCGGGTTGGGGAAGCAACGGGGTTGCTGGATCGTGTTTTGGGGCGGCTTGCCAAGCACCTTGAAAAAACAACCGTCTTGCGGGGAAAAGTACGGGCTGCACTGGCATATCCAGCCGTCATTGTAGGTATCGCGGTACTGGCAGTCTCGTTCTTTCTTACGACCATTGTGCCCACCTTTGCCGAGTTGTTTGCGCAGTTCGGCGTCCCACTACCCCGCCCTACCCGGATGGTACTCGGTTTTAGCCACTTGCTGGCCGAAAAGGGAGGCCTGATGGGTTTGCTTTTGATGGGTACCATCGGCGCGGGGTATGGGGTTCGGCATAGTGAGGTGGGGGGGCGATGGATCGATCAGGTTCGGCTCCATATTCCATTGTTTGGGGCGTTGGTGCGTAAACAGCTTGTGGCCCACGTGAGCCGGACGCTGGGTACGCTGGTGGAGGCTGGCGTGCCGCTGGTAGAGGCCCTCAAACTGGTTGCCCAGCACAGCGGCAACCACATCTTGAATCGGGAACTCACCCAACTAGCTGGCCAGGTGCAACGGGGGCTTACGCTGCATCAGGCCATCAAAGCCCGAACCCTGTTTCCACCCTTGCTGGTGCAGATGATGGCCGTCGGTGAACAAACCGCCGAACTGGGCCGCCTGCTGTGCTATGTAGGTGGGCACTTTGAGGCCGAAATCGACACCACCCTGGAAGGCCTGACGGCGGTACTGGAGCCGGTCTTGATTGTCGTAATTGGTCTGGTCATTGGAGGGTTGTTGATGGCCCTCTATATGCCCCTTTTTGAATTGGTGCAAGTCATTGGGTAATGATCAATCATCCATCATTATGCCTCCTTTTGTTGTTAAATGATAACTGAATATGTATTGCTCTAAAACGTACTTAATCGTTCTGCTTCTTGTGCTTTGGGTTGTTCCTGTCTTGGGGCAAACCGACGTTCGCATCTTCAACGAATACATCACCCAACCCGATGTGTGGCGGCCCGGAAAACCGCTCGCTCCGGGTGTAACGGCGGGAGGTGACCTAACAATGAACCTCCCGGTCCTGACGGTACCGGGCCGGAACGGGTTGGACTATACCGTTCGGCTCGACTATCAATCCGGTATCAAGGTCAAACAGCCTTCCAGTTGGATCGGGGTGGGGTGGCGCTTTGATCCGGGGAGCATTACGCGGGATGTTCAGGGGATCGTGCTTGACGGGCAACCGCATACCGTTGATTATGCCCAGCGGCCAGCCTATCAGCCGGATACCTACTACGTCACGGCGCCCGGTGGTTCTTTTGCGATGATCCGGCGTAACCTCACGCAGGCGTTGGCCCCGGCACGCGGTACCCCGGACGGGTTTTACGCCTTGCCCTGGCAGCCCTGGAAGATTGAAGCCGATTCCGGCCTGGTTGAAGTGAGCCATAACGGCACCTTGTACCGCACAGCCGTCTACCGTAACAATGACTATCCTGCAGCACGAGACCGCATGGATTTTGTCCGTTTCGTTCTGACGGACCCTGGTGGTGTACGGTACATCTTTGCGCATCCTACCCTCGGGACCTATATCGGTCCGCAAAATGTGGCGGAGAACTATTCCAAGGAGTTCTTTGTCGATGCCTGGCGGCTGGTTGCCATCCTTGGGGCAGACTATCCCGGCCTGGATCTGCCGGGCGACGTTCCGGGCGAACCTGGGTTTTCAAGCGGGCCGGGGAAAGGGAGTTGGGTTCGGTTTCATTATCACACGCCGCAAACCACTCATCTGACGCCCAACACGGATGGCATTGGCCCGGAACGTATTACGCAGGCCATCTACCTGGATCGCATCGAAACCCCAACGCATCAGGCGGTCTTCCATACATCGGAAAAGCCGGTTGAAAATTTTGCCTACCCGTGGGTGCATAACATCCACAAGCGGCTGGACCGGATCACACTCTATGCACGGGGTGAGGTTGATCCCATCAAGGAAGTGGTCTTCACCTATGAAACGGCACATCCCATTCCCGGTATTCAGGCCACACGGCTCACGTTGGCCGGGCTTTCATTCTATGGGAAAAACCAGACCTTGATGCCAGGGGGCTATGCCTTTACGTATTACCCAACATCGGACGGGGCCTCCCTCGCGGCAACGCAGGCCGATGATTTTGGCTATTACCGGGCGGGTCCAACCATCAACAGTACCCATGATGACGGGTGGTCCTGGAGCCTGAAAACCGTTCAGCATCCCAGCGGTGCGGTTGATACCTACACCTATGAAAACGATCTGTTGGGGCAAACCACCCTGGCCTACATTGCCTACGATGCCGGTACGCGAGAGCATGGATCTCCTGGGTATATCATCAATACGCTCAACAACCGGCAGGGTGGCGCACGGCTCAAAGAAATGGTGCGCTCTGACGGATTGGGACCCCCAACCATAACACGGTATGCCTACGGTAGGGGGTATGCCAGTGGCATCCCGGAGCGGCACTGGGAAAGAGGTGTGTTGGCCCTGACGCAGGATTTCTTTAAACCCAGTAGCCGGGGGCAGGTCGGGGTGTATTACACCCATGTTACCCGTATTCATCCGGACGATACCTACACCCGGACCTACTACACGGCGGCCAACCACGATGCCATCGACCCCCTGCGGACGGTGCTCTACAAGGATGGAGCCTATGCCACCGTCATTCAGGACAATGCCGATATCAACTGGGGTCTGGTGGGGCAAACTGAAACGGGCACCTACACCAACGGCCAGCCGGTACCTGCCAGACGCACCGTTCGGATCTTAACCTTAGGAACGCAGCCCCTGGCCAAAGCCTTTGGGCATGGGGCTGAGGATGAGGTCCACATCCAGTGGCGGTTTGGGGAATTCCTCCGGCACGAAATGGTTCAGGAAAAGGCGGGTGCCGATTTTCAAACACTCTTGTGGCGCACGTACTACCGACGCGCAGAGACCGATCTGGTGTGGCGCATCAGAGAAGTGATCAATCAGGGTCTTCAAACCCGTATGCACGATTACAAATATGCCTATGAGGTGTACCCGGAGATGGATGCCCAAAACATGCTCAGTCGGGTCGTCCGGGCCAATGTCATCGGCATTCATGAAGAACCCATACCCGACGAACCTGGAGAAACGGTAAGGGTATCCCGATACTATTCCGCACGGGTCACCAGGATGCGGGCCGTCTATACCGGAGACGACTACCTCGGGAGCAATCCGTGTACCGATCCTGAAGCCATGCAGGAATGCGTGTGGCACCCGGACCGGGTGTATGACTGGTATCAACCGGAGCCCTCCGAAACGCCGCCGGTATTCAGCGATCTTTTCTATGCCGAAGGTACAACGCCGGGGTCTGATTGGAAGCTGCATGCCGACTATAAAACCTACGATGCCTTCGGGCACCTGACTGAACTCGAAGATGCCCACGGTAACCTGACCCAGTTTTATTACGGCAACGATGCTCAGCCCTGTGCCCAGCGAAATGATGCAATACTTGCCAACAGTTACCTGACCTGTATCCAACGGGATGCCGTCACCCGCCAATTGCGGTATCACCCGGATGGGATGGTCGCGTCAACAGAAGACAGCAACGGCAACCTGACCACCTACGCATACGATGCACACCAACGTTTAACCGAGGTGACCAATGGAGCGGGTGCATCGTTCATGCAATACCGTTATCAAGCCGGGTCTCTGGATGCAAGTGGGCTGAAGCACCCACATCAGATCACCACCCGGCAGCCGACTGGTACCGGAACGGTCCTGGAAAGCATCGACTTTTTTGACGGACGAGGCCAGGTGATGCAAGCACAGGTCTATGAAGCCGAAGGCACATACCTGGTGCATCAATCCACCTATGATGCCCTGGGGCGGGTGAGCCGAACGTGGAAACCGTATCGACATCTTACCCGAGGAGACTTTGACCCAGATGCTGAGGTGCATGCAATGGGGTATTATGGACTGGGAGCCACCCCGTTTAAACAAACCATGTATGCAACAGATGGAAGTGGGCGCATTGCGTCGGTGGTGCCGGAACATCGGGGTACACCTGCTCCGGTGTACAACAGCTACGCCCTCGGTACACTGGATGGGACCTACTATCGCCGGACCGATACACAGGACGAAAATGGGCACGTGACCACCCGGTTCACGGATGGGTTTGGGCAGACCATCAAGATCATCGCCGGGAATGGTACCGCTGCATCTGCCCATACAGCCTATGCCTATGATGTACGCGGGCATCTGGTTGAAATAACCCCACCCAACGCCTTCGAGGTCCCGCCAGCCGAGCAACACGCCTGGCTGACAACCTACACCTACGATACCCTTGGCCGACGTACCGCAAAAACCACCCCGGATGCCGATGGAGCCTTTCGGTATGGCTACGATGATCTCGGTCGGTTACGGGTGGTACATGAACCCCAACTGGCCGAACAGGGACAGGTGCGGTATACCCGGTATGATGCCTTCGGACGGGTGATTGAAACCGGGGTTGTGGCGCGTTCCTTTGAAAGTATTTCCAATGCCGACCTCAATAACCCCGGCTGGCCGTCAGAGGGTACACCCTCGGCTCGGTTTACGTACGATTCCTATGCTGGCTTGGCGGTACCGGATGGACTGCCCGTCGCGTATCCCAAAGAGCACCTCACCCAGGTCGTGTTTGAAGGCAACTCCTATCAGTTTTTCTACAACCTGGAGGGGCAGGTGGCAGCCCTGAACCTGTGCCTGGATGGCCTGACCAACGAGGACGGACCGGCGTGCAAACAGGTACGCTACCGTTACAACCGGCAAGGTCATTTGATCGAACGGCATTACCAACCAGGGGCCTCGGATCAGTTGCTGCACTGGTATACCTACGATGGGGCCGGTCGGCTTTTCGAGGTTTGCACCGGTCAATCCCCAAGTCCGGACCCGTCCGTCAATTGTGATGCGGTGCCGGGTCGGGTGCGGGAAGCCGTTTATACCTACACGCCGGTCGGCTTAATTGATGAACTTCAGTTTGGTGTAGATGAAACCGGGGAAGCCCTTCAAACCATCAATTATGTCTATCACATTCGGGATTGGTTGACGGACATTAACCACATCGAACAACCCGGCGATGCCGCCTTTGCCCTGCGTTTGGGGTATGATGCTGTCCATCCGAATTGGCCGGGGCTGCCGGTGCAACGAAACGGCAACGTCGCCTGGATGTGGTGGGAAACCCCTGGCAACCGATCCGTCGAATACGGCATCGAAGCCGATCAGAATGCCTATGCCTTTTCGTATGACCCCCTCAACAGGCTCACAGCGGCAGACTACGCCTATGCCCAGAACAACACCTGGTACGATGGAGAAGCCTTTGATGTGGGGCCTTTGGTCTATGACCGGAATGGGAACATGACACAGCTTAAGCGGAACCGTCCGCTACAAACTGCCGGTCAGCCGAGGCCCGAAGCGGATTGGGCGTATGTCTACAACCAGGGCACCAATCAGGTTGCGTACCTCCATCCGCCGGGGCAGCCGGGTGAGGCGGAAACCACGTTTACCTACGATGCCAATGGCAATGTACGCACGGGCCGGGCAGGAACCACCTATGCCTATATCCACGATGCCCTGCCGCGAAGGATCAATACACCTCGGCGCAATGCGCAGGGGGCTATCATTGGGGAAGACCAGACCCATTACCGATATGATGCGCACGGGCATCGTATCTATAAGCGGATGGATTATCACCCCGCACAGGGGAATGTTCAGGCTGGCACCGAAGTATACTTCGTACGCGGAATAGACGGTACGATCCTGGCGGTCTACGAACAACCCCCCGGTGAACCAGCCCGGCTGCGTCACCTCAACCTGTTGGCCGGGGGTACCGTACTCGGCCGTTTGGAAATGCCGGATTAATACCCGTGGCGGGTCCACCTTTCGTCTTGCTTATCTAGCCCAATCCTAAGGAACGTCGTATGAAAACGCCTCTTGCAAGCCCTCGGTACGTCCGTACTGCACGGTATCTCCCGACCTTTATCCCTCTTCTTGGTCTGTTATTGAATGGTCTTCTTTCGCCTACCCTCGGCCAGGTTATTACACAGGATGCACCCGCAGAAGGGGCCGTCCTGACCAGTGTTCGCCCTTCGTTTGAATGGTCACCGCCTTCAGGGTATGACTATGATGTGCAACTGGTCATCATCTGTACCGAAGCCGTCTACAACACGCATCAAAGCGAGACGACCGGTCTCAATGAATGTCCCAACGTGTCCGGCAATCCGGACGTGTACCGCATCATCCTCAATGATGCCCAGGGCAACGCCAATGATACCCAGGGCACACCAGACACCGACCTGGCCGATATGGAAAGGTACTTCTGGCGGGTCGTCGGTCATCGGCGGGGGAGTGGAGGCACCAACGATCCGGCCAATTGGGATACTTCAGGCCATGCCTCCTTTCGGGTAGATACAGACGGTACGGGGTCGGGTACCCTGCCTGCCCCAACCGGACTCACCCCACAAGGCAGCGTCCCCCCAACGACCTCAGTAACCCTGGGGTGGAATGACGTCACCGGGGCCGTCGAATATGAGGTTGAGTTTGGGAGTGCAACGGCAACCGTACCCATCGCCAACAATGGCACGGGGCGGACTACGCACACGGTTGCTGTTTCCCCCGGCCAGCCTTATGCCTGGAACGTACGGGGCGTAGATCAGCATGGGATACCGGGGCGTGCAGCATCGGCCAGTTTCACTGTGCAATCTCCTCCAACAGGACCCATCACCCTACTCGGTCCGCTTGGCAATGTGGACACAACGGACCCTCGATTCACCTGGGATCTGCCCAATGACGACCGCTACCGAGATCTTAAATACCTGCTCTGCTCTGCCCATCCATGTGAAAACCCTTATGATGCCGACTTGCATTTCAAGGACCTTCCCGTTGAGACCGAAGCCTATGAACCCGTCGGTGAACCCACAGACCTGGCCGGGCAAAACAATGAGATCTTGCAACCCCTTACCGTAGGCCAGACCTATTGGTGGAGTATCGCCGGGGAATTGCGTACCGGCAATGATGATTGGGAAGCGGCTGAAGGCTCCTTTACCGTCAGCGGAGACGGGCCGCCGGGCCATCCGCCGGTTCGCATCACAGGGCGCATTACCCTGCAAGGGTCTGAGACCGTTGTGCCGCAGATTCCAGTCGTTGTCAGTGGAGTAGGCACGGTCACAACCGATGCCGAAGGAGACTATGCCGTAGATGTGCCACACGGGTGGACCGGGACGCTCCGGCCCAATCATGCCGGCTATGCTTTCCAACCTGCCGAAGCTGCACCTGGGCCGGTGACTACCCCCTTGACGATCAACTTTGCAGCCGTTCCGCAGCAGGTTACCCTGTACAACCTCCAACCTGATCTCTCCACACCAACAGACCCCGAAGCCACAACGCTCACCTGGGCCTGTGCAGAGGGTGGCGCTGATTGTGATGCCACCCAAACGGACATCCGGCACCTTATCATCACCGATGATGCCATGGGGGATTTTGACGGGACCCTCGGGTTCATGGCTGCACTCGCCTTGCATGGCAAACCCATACCTGACAGTAATCCGGCGCAGCAATTACGGGTCGGTATGTGGGTTGCCGAGGGCGTCCATGACCGCAACTACCGATGCCCGCGTGGGGATGGTCCGCAAGGGGCATATTCGGAGTCGCCGGTATTAGGCAATGACTATTTTGTGTGCAGCAATCTGAGTGTTCCCCGCGTGCCAGGGATCAATGACGAGCCTGTGAATGCCAGTTTTCGGTGGGTGGAACGGGTGGTCCATGCTGCGGGCTTGTCTGCTGAAGTGCCGGTCTATCATGGCACAGAAGATCCGCTGGATGAATCCGGTTTCAATCAGGGAGGATGGATCGCCTCGGAAGCCACGTTTGAACTGGCCGACTACCTCCTTGCCAACTGTACCCTCGAAGCCCCGTGCCACATTGCAGCCGGTGGCCCGCTCTCCACCGTGGCTTCTGCCCTGAAGTACGCTCGGGATCATCATCCGGCACGAGACCCCAATGTAGCTGCCCACGTCGTTTTGTCCATCATCAGCGTGGGGTACGACAATGCCGGGAATTACGTGTGGGATGGCAAAAACATGATCGACGATCCCTGGGGTTGGAAGGCGATTTTTGAATGGTTTCCCGACCTCAAAATATACCACATGCCCACCAAAACCGGCACCACCCAATCGGGAGGACGCATCTCCCAGATTTTCGACACCCAACTGCCGGTTAGCAAATTTCGATGGCCCAACTGGTCCAACGATGGAGACCCAGACTACATCGCGAATGCCGTCTATCGGTTGATCCGGGGCTATGAAGGGGTCACCGGCGCAAACGGGTTATGCGAAGGGGCTTGTGCCGACTCAGGCAACGATGTCCCCCTTACCAGGCCACCAACCTCCCGTTGGGATTTCAACCGATGGTACTGGTTTCAGTACGAACGCAACTGGCGCACCAAATGGTGGATGGGAGACCTCTACACCTTGTTGCCTGCCCTGTACGGGTTTCACGAATCCAATACCGCTGATGCCTACGTAACCGAATATCAAATTCGCGATGTGCCTCGGATTAATCCCGGCTCGGAAACCGTCGGCACCTTTCCAGGGCACACGATGGTCACGTTTTTGGAAGTGAATCCGCAGGCTGTAATGGATCGGTATGATCGCCTCATCGAAGCCTGGCGGCATTCATCGGTGGCTCAGGCCCTGGGGCGGTACACCTATCGCATTCAGGTAGACGAACGGGATGGGGCGGGCAAAGGGCAGGGGGTGACCACCTTTCCGGATGTGGATGAGACCCAGTTCCCCCTGTCCGAACACATGGACCTGACCTGTGGCACAGCATATGCGTGGACCGTAACGGCGTTTTCTGCGCTGGCGCAACCCGTGGCTGAAGCCGATACCGGGTTTGAAACGACCTCCTGTGCAGAACAACCCGTCGCACGGCTCAAAATCAATGGTCGATTTGCAGCCCCTGGGGAGGCGGTCACCCTGGCTGTAGGCGAAACCCTCTACCTGGACGGCACGGCCAGCACACACACCACGCACTACGGATGGACATTCAGCGACGGGACCACCTACCCCGACACCCACGGGCAGGTCAGCCGTACCTGGACGGCCCCCACGCCCCAAAATGACCCCGTCACCCTCCTGTTCACCGCACGCAATGCCGATTCAGGACTGGATGATGCCCTGACCGTCACCATCCATGTCATTGAACCTGTGCTTAACCTTACGGCACTTACCCCAGATGGCGGTGAGCAAGTTGATCTTCAAACCCTGACCCTGGACTGGCGCGTAACAGCCACCGATGAACCACCTGTTCCGCCCACCTGTACGGATCCCGTCACATTGTACACCGGCACCCTGGCTGTTGATACGACCGTATCCGCGACGAACATCTACGCCGGGTATGATTTTTCCTTCTCCGGACATTTGACCCTGGAAGCTGGTGAGACCATTCACCTCATGCCTGGTTTTTCGACCTTTGGGGCCTCCTCGCTTTGGGCTCGCATTGAGCCCTGTGATGGGAGTACACCGCCGGATGAGGTCTCCGAAGCCGATTACTGGTACGATGTTCATTTGTGGGAAGCCGATACCGGCATCTCCGTTCTGGACGACCTGGGAGATGCGGCTGATCCAAACATCCCCGATCCAGACTATTTTGACCCTGCCTTACAGACCTTACAGCCCAATACCACCTATGCCTGGTTCGTAGTAGCGCGGGAGCCGCATGGCCCTCGGGTGGGGGTTTCTGCCACAGCCACATTTATAATCCTTGATCCAGCACAGCCGCAGGTGGTGGGGTTACGTGACGGACTGACGCATGTATCGGTGGACTGGACAGGGGAGATGCCCCCTGTGGATCAGCGTGTTCCCTTGCTGGTGTGGAGAGGCGTCCCGAATGCAACAGGGTATGACGTGGTGGTGCTTACCGGCACGGGGCGCGTACGGCGCGAGCAGTCGGTTTCGGGGGAGTGGCTTGGACCTGATGGCCTGGCGCCATACCTCGGCAACACCGATTTATTCGGGGTTGTGCCCCCCGGTTTGGAAAGATACGGGTACCTGATCACTGCCGGATTGGCGAAAAACACCGCCTATGCCTGGCAAGTCCGCGCCCAACTTGAAAACGGGAGCTTCGGCCCATGGTCTTCGCCTGCCTGGTCCTTTACGACGGCCCCGCCCCAAGCCGAACGGTTCTACTACTTGACTGACCATCTGGGGAGTGTGCGGGTGACCGTCAAGGACAATGGGCAAGTGGTGCATTTCGATGATTATTACCCCTTCGGCTTGCGTATGCCCGGACGAAGCATGGATGCCGAAGCCCCATCAGAACGGTTCACGGGGCATCCCCTGGATGAGGAGTCTGGAAGCTACTATGCCGGGGCACGCTACCTGGACCCGGCTGTGATTCGGTGGAACGGAATCGATCCTCTGGCTGAGAAGCACCCTGATTGGAGTCCGTACAACTACGTCCTCGCCAACCCCGTCTCTCTGGTTGATCCCGATGGGCGGCAAGATCATGTGAGCCTCCGGCAGTGGGACCCCACGTTCTTGCAACGCTGGCGCATGTCGGACAACATCGCGGCACAGATAAGCTTCGGGGCCATCAATGAACCGTGGATCTTGTTTCAGACGGTTTTTCTGCAACCCTTCGGCAAGACGGTACGCCGATTGGACGGCTCCATCCCGACCCCCAATGAAGTACGTGGCTCGTTGGCCGCAGCGCCTCTCGGAGGGCTCACGGTCAAGTCCGGGAAAATTGTGGCCCACCGCATGGATGACCTTGTCGGACAGATGGTGAAGGGCGGAAAATCTGCAGCCAACGACCTGCCGGATTTGGCCTATCCCCTGAACAAGATCAATCCATTGGCTGGGGATTACAACTGTGTCAATTGCTCGTTTGCACTGGACAATGTGCTGGAAGGACGGCCCGCCTCGGCGCTGCTGAGCCGAGGCGTTTCCCTGGAAGATGTTCCCGGCATCTTTGGAAAGCCGGGCTTTGATCGGGAATTTACCCATGCCGAATTTCTGGCGAACTGGGTGCAATACCAGGGCAAGGGAACCAAAGGGGTGGTCGTGGCCTTGAGGGATGAGGGGCCGGGCCACGCCTTTAACGTGGTCAACATCGACGGTCGGGTGTATTTTCTGGATGCTCAGACCGGCACCTTCGCCAATGTCGATGATGGGTTCAATTTGTTTTTCTATCTCCAAACCAACTGACCGACATGAATGCCTCCGAAGCCCTGGAACGTGCCCGCGAATACGTGGCCGAACTCGCTCAAAGGCATCAACAGGACCTTGTCTTGTTGGAGCACCAGACGCAAGCATGGCCTGCCGGATGGGTGTTCTTCTACAATGACCGCGCCTATGCTGAAACCGGCAATGTGCGAAAACTGCGCATCGGTACGCCGCCATTTTTGATCACTGCCGATACCGGCACGCTGCTCGTAATGGGCACTGCGCACAGCGTAGCGCATTACCTGAAGGTGTACGACCAACACGGGACGTGCCATCCCGAGCGTACGCCGCAACCCGATTGAAACCTCGCCGAAACCGGTTCGTAACGCTGCCCATACCTGGTGCTGTTCACCCCATAAACCCACCCATGCGATACCTCTACCTGCTGGTGCTGATCTGCTTTTTGTCGAGTGGATGTCGATATAATCCCTCAACATTGCCCGCCAATCTCGACCTGAATCAGCCTCAATTTTCGTCCTATGCCGATTTTGAGGCGGCCCTGGAAACCATCGAGCAGGAGCAAAATGAAGCCCGGCGAGACAGCCTGCTGGATGCACTTTGGACCGGACTTCGACAGACCGAACAAATCCCGTTCACCCACGGCGAAAACATCGCTTTTTTGTATCGCGGGGACGCGGAGGCGGTCACGTGGCACGGGGATTTTGACCGCTGGGGCGGGAGCAAGAACCTGTTTGATTCCAGCAAAGGAAAGCGGGTCGGGGAGACCGATCTCTGGATACTGGAAAAGACCCTTCCTGCCGATGCCCGCTTGGATTACAAGATCGTCGTAGGAGAGGAATGGATCAAAGATCCCAACAACCCGCACGAGACGTACAGCGGGTTTGGTAACAACTCCGAGCTTAGGATGCCGGAATGGGAACCGGACCCCATCATTGAACCGGATTCCACCGTACCCCGGGGCACCCTGCATCCAGCCCAACGCTTCTCAAGTACGGCCCTCGGTTATGACGTGTTGTACGAAGTGTATACCCCCGCCGGGTATGACAGCCTGACGGCCTTGCCCTCGCTTTATGTTTCCGATGGTCAAGACTATCTCTCTGACCAAATGGGTGGCCTGACGGTAACCCTCGACAATGTCATCGCCGCCGGGGATGTATCGCCGCTGGTGCTTGTGTTCATTGATACGCGTGACCCGGACCGTCTCGATTTCAACAAGCGGGAAGAACAGTTTCTGATGAACCCCAATTATGCCCGGTTCATCGCCGAGGAATTGGTGCCAGTGATCGACAACACGTATGCCACAGCCGGTGTGGCCGAAACGCGAGGCATTCTGGGGACGTCCTACGGAGGCATGAACGGAGCGTATGTGGTAGCGCAACATCCTGAGACGTTTCATCTGGCCGCGTTGCAATCGCCCGCCTTCTGGCCCAATGAAGAGATTTACAAAAGGCACGAAGCGGCGAACCTGCCCTTGAAGGTGTTCATGAGCAGCGGTACCATCAATGACGTGCTGGATCAGGCCCGGAAGATGAAGCAGATTTTCGAGAAAAAGGGGTATCCCATGCAGTACCTCGAAGTCAATGAAGGCCACTCCTGGAACGCCTGGCGGCCCCAACTCGACGACGTGCTGCGTTTTCTTTATCCGGCTGCCTGACCGTATCTTCCTGCATGATTGCACCCTTCCTCGGTATCCACCCCCGGTTCGACGAGACCAACTTCATTGCCCCCTCTGCCGATGTCATTGGCGATGTGGCATTGGGCTCCTATGCCAGCGTCTGGTTTAACGTCACGATACGCGGTGATGTGAACTGGATTCGCATCGGCGAAGCCTCGAACATTCAGGACAACACCGTGGTCCACGTCACCAACCGGGTAGCCCCCACACGCATTGGGGCACGGGTGACGGTCGGGCACAGCGCCATCATCCACGGATGTACCATCGAAGACGACGTCCTGATCGGGATGGGATCGATTGTGATGGATCATGCTTTGATCGGCCAGCACAGCATCGTAGGGGCCGGGTCCCTGGTCACGGCGCGGACGCAGGTGCCGCCCCGTTCGCTGGTCCTGGGCCGCCCGGCAAAGGTGGTCCGTACCCTGACAAATGAAGAAGTCGCCTCTATCCAGATCTACGCCCAGAACTACCTCAAATACAGCGCCATCTACCGGGGAGACGCCCAGCCCGAAACACACCCCTTCTACAACGTCGATCAAGTACCTTCATAAACCCCGCACCCCGTACCCAACCAGTACGGACACGACATGTCGTGTCCCAACGGAATCCGATTTCGGCATTCGTGCCAAAGGCGCACGTCATTGTCGTGTCCCAACGAGAATTGATTTTGTTATTCGTGCCAGAGCCGCACCCCGCACTCCGCACACAAAATATATCAACCGGGGGTGGCATGGCGTGGGGGAGGCCGTTATTTTCGGGGAAATAACCCCCGTCAATCCCAAGTAATGAGAACCTACCTCGAAGCCCAACTCAAAGCGGTCTTGTCTACACTCGACGGCGTCCCGGAAGATTTTGAACTGGAGTTTCAGACGCCGGGCAATCCGGAACATGGCGATTTAGCCACCAACGCAGCCCTTAAGCTGGCCCGGTACCTGCGTAAAAACCCGCGTCAGATTGCCACCATGCTGGCCGAACGGCTGTTTGCACTTCCGATGGACCCCAAACGCATTAATGCGGTCGAGGTGGCCGGTCCGGGGTTTCTCAACTTTCGCTTTTCCTCAGCCTACCTGACCGACGGCCTCCAAACCATCCTGGATGCCGATGCCGACTATGGCCGGAGCGCACTGGGTAACGGTCAACGCGCCATTGTAGAGTTTGTGAGTGCGAATCCCACCGGTCCGTTGACCGTCGGGCATGGTCGGAATGCTGTGCTGGGTGATACGGTTGCCAACCTGATGGAATGGGCCGGGTATGAGGTGACCCGCGAATATTATTTCAACAATGCGGGGCGGCAGATGACCATGTTGGGCCAATCCGTACAAGCCCGCTACCGGGCCCTCGCCAACCCCAACGAGCCTACCAAAACCATCACCCTGGACGACGGCAAAACGCTGGTGGTCCCGGAAACCTTCCCCTATACCGGCCCCAAAGACCACGGCTACCTGGGGGATTACATCACCGGCATCGCCCAGACCCTGGTCGATAAACACGGGGCTGCCCTGCTGGCCGCTGAAGACGAAAAACCCTTCAAGGCTGCAGCAGAATCGGCCATTTTCAAGGAGATTGACGCAACGTTGGGGCGGCTCAACATCCACATGGATGCCTACTTCAATGAGCATTCGCTCTATGAGGACGAAAGCGTCTGGCAGGTGGTGGAGGCCTTGCGGGCGCGGGATCTGGTCTATGAGCAAGACGGTGCCGTGTGGTTTAAGACCACCTCCTTCGGGAAGGACAAGGATACCGTGCTGGTTAAATCGACCGGGGAACCTACATACCGGCTACCGGATGTGGCCTATCACCTGAACAAACTGGATCGGGGTTTTGATCAGATCATCGACGTGTTCGGCGCAGATCACATCGCTACATATCCAGATGTGGTGAATGCCCTGAAGGCCCTCGGCCGGGATACCGATAAAATAGAGGTCATCATCTATCAGTTTGTGACGCTTGTGCGGAGCGGCAAGCCGGTCAAGATGAGCACCCGGAAGGCCACCTACGTGACGCTCGATGAACTGATGGACGAAGTAGGCGACGATGTGGCGCGGTTTTTCTTCTTGATGCGCTCGCCAAACACCCATCTGGAATTTGATCTGGACCTGGCAAAAGAAGCCAGCGCCAAGAACCCGGTGTTTTATTTGCAATACGCACATGCCCGGATTTGCTCGATCATGCGCAAGGTGGAAGACGTGGGCCAGGCCCTGAATGAAATGCCGGATCTCACCCTGCTCACCCACGATGCCGAAACCGATTTGATAAAGGAATTGCTTCAATTTCCAGGGTCCGTGGAACGGGCGGCTGGGGCGAGAGAACCCCATCGGCTGGCGAACTATCTGCGCGACGTAGCTGTGGCGTTCAGTCAGTTTTTCGAGCAGTGCCGCATCGTTGGTGAGGAACCGAAAGTGGCTACTGCCCGGTATGAACTGGCGCAGGCCACGCGGGTCGTCCTGCGTAACGGATTAACCATTTTGGGGATCAACGCTCCGGAGCGGATGTGAGTAGCCCCAAACAAGACCACTACCGATGTCATTAGCGCATAGTTTTCGGGAAGGGTTGGCCGGATTCAAACGAGCCAAGTTTGCTGCGTTTGCCTCGACGAGTGCCATCGTCGTCGCGTTGACCCTCCTGGGGGTACTCGGCTTACTCGGGTACCATGCCGAGCGGGTGATGTCCTGGTTGCAGCAGGAGGCCAGTGAGATTGAGGTTTTCTTGACCAGCGAAGGTGAGCAGGATCAGGGATCGTTGGAGTCCCTGATTACGGCCCGGCCCGAGGTGGCTTCCGTAGACTTCATTTCCCGGGAAGATGCCCTGCGGATTTTTCAATCCGAGTTTGGGAATGAAGGGACGATTTTCTCCGAAGGGTCTTTTTTGCCGGCTTCGTTCAAGGTCAAGCTTCAGTCGACGTCTGCCAATGTGAGTGAACTCTCGGCAACCGCAGCATGGTTGCATTCTTTGCCTGGTGTCGATGAGGTAGTATTTAATCAGCCGTTGATGGCCCAGGTGCAGCGCAACCTGAACATGCTGGTGAGCGTGTCCGGGGGGATCGGGCTTTTGGTGTTGTTGGCCGCATTGTTTTTGATCGGCAACACCATCCGGTTGACCATCTATGCCCGTCGGCTGTTGATCCGGACGATGAAGCTGGTCGGGGCCACCAATGCGTTCATCCGTCGACCCTTCGTGATTGAAGGCATGCTCCAGGGGCTTGCCGGCGGCCTGGTGGCGGGGACCATCGTGTGGGCCGTTCACATGTTAATGGTGCAGTACGTTCCTGGCTTCTCGTTCACGAACTGGCCTGGTGGCTCTCCGTGGGTTGTGGTGGCCATCCTGGCGTTGTCCGGTCTGTTCCTCGGCTGGTTCGGCTCCTTCATTTCTGCCCAGCGCTTCATCCGGAACGTGTCGCTACATTAAAAAAAGGGCTGTCATTGCGAGAAAGCCTGCTCAGCAGGCTGACGTGGCAATCTCCCCGGAAACAGTACCGTGCTCAGAGAGATTGCCACACGCCGCGTACGGGACGTTCGCAATGACAGCCTAGTCTACTACCAGCGGCAAATTACTTCATCAACATCACCCGGCGGGTTTCGCTGAAGTTTTGGCCCGTGGCGCGGTAGAGGTAGAGGCCCGTGGGCAGGGTGCCCGCTTCGAAGGTGAAGGCCTGCCTCGTGTTGGCCGGCAGGGTGCCTTCAAAGAGCGTTTGCACGAGGCGGCCCAGGCCATCGTAGACCTCAATCCGGACGTCTTGTTCGTTGGCAACCGTCAGGGCGAATTGCGTAGACGGGTTGAACGGGTTCGGGTAGGCGGCGCTCAGGGCGTGGGTACCCGGCAGATCAATGACGGCCTGTACGGTTGGGCTGAATTCAAAGGTGCCGTCGAAGTCAATTTGCTTGAGGCGGAAACGGTGGGTACCCGGCGCGAGGTCCGTCACACGGAAGGTGTAGGATTGCGTAGCCTGGGTGGTACCGGCACCATCGACGTAGCCGATGGCCGTCCAGGGGAGGTCGGTGTCTACGGTAACCGGTGCGGTCTGGATTTCAAAACCGGCGTTGTCCGTTTCAGAGGCCGTGGCCCATTGCAGGAGCACATCGCCGTTTTGGGCCAGGGCGTCGAAGCCGGTGAGTTCAACAGGAAGTGGGGTGCGGGTGTAGGTGCCTACCGGGACAGGTGTAGCTGCACTGGCATTGGTGGATTCACCATCAAGAGCATTGGGGCCGCTGAACGTCCAGTTGGCGATGTTAAAGGGCATTAGGTTCAAAGGAGAGGAGCCATCCGGGCCAGTGTCGTCTACACGGTAAGCCCAGCCGTCTAGATAATTCCAGCCAGCCAAGGGGCCGTTAATTGCGCCAAAGACGTCTACGACTGCGCCACTCATGAACAGTTCAATGGCATCGTCGCCGTTGATTAACATGGCACTGCTGGTGTAATCTGGAGCGAAGCCGAACCAGATTGGAAATTGGGTATTTTCGCTGGACACATAAATGAAATCCCCGGCAGTGGCTGCATCGGCGGGGAAGGTGAATTCTTCGCCATCGGAACCACCTAGGTTGTTGGCCGAGCCAAGGCCATAGATGCTCAAGTCGGCAATATCATTGATGACGTAGAGTTCAACGCCTTTGGGGGTCCCGCCAGTAAGGGGGCCATCATAGGCGGCTGTAATGACCAAGTCACTTTGTGCAAAGGAAGTTCCGAAGAGCAGACCTGCAAAAAGAGTAGATAGTAATATGCGTTTCATAAGTCGCAAGGTTGGTGTGATAGAAAATGAATAGGCTGCGATGGGATGCAGAGAGACAGAAGCATATAACGGAATATACAAAGCGCTGTCTAAGATCGCTGTTACTTTTTTGTATCTGTACTGATTTACCGGTAATTTGACCAACGCCAAGAAACCCAGGTGTTGGTGAAGGGTGATTGGACATTGGTGATTGGACATTTTCTATTCCCCAATCACAAATCACAAATCACCACACGAGGCGTAAGCCGACTGTACGTAGTAAATGACAAATTACCAATAAATAGACCCTTCCCGTGTCCAAAAACATAACATCACTTCCTCAATTTGCCCGGTTTGCCTGGACGATGCTGGCCTACAACCTGATCGTGATGATGTGGGGGGCCTTTGTGCGGGCAACTGGCTCCGGTGCTGGTTGTGGCGACCACTGGCCCACATGCAATGGAACCGTGGTACCCCGAGACCCCTCTATAGCGACCATGATCGAGTTTTCGCACCGGTTTACCAGTGCCATGGCCGGGGTTCTGGCTATTGTGTTGGTCATCTGGGCGTTTAGAGCCTACAAGAAGGGACACCGCGTTCGGAAAGCGGCGGTCGTGACGCTGATTTTAATGATCATTGAAGGGGGGATCGGAGCGAGCCTCGTCAAGCTGCAACTTGTGGCTGAAAATGCCTCCATGGGTCGGGCGTTGGGCCTGGGGTTGCATCTCATGAACACGTTCTTACTCCTCGGGGCCATATCGCTGACGGCGTGGTGGGCCTCTACCCGGCCAGGCGGTGTATCCTATGCCGCCACCAAATTTACCGGTTGGCTCCGGGTAGGGCTCATCGGCATGCTGATCCTGGGGGCCAGCGGAGCCGTTACCGCCCTGGGGGATACCCTCTTCCCATCCGGTAGTCTCGCCGAAGGGCTCAAGGCCGATTTTTCACCGACCTCCCACCTGCTCATTCGATTGCGCATCTGGCACCCGACGCTGGCCATCGCCGTCGGCGGATTTCTGGCGGTGCTTTCCGGGCTATTGATCGCATCCAAGGTTCATCCCCAGACCAAACTGATTGCTAAACTCCTTATTGGGGCGGTGCTCTTTCAGATCGCCTGGGGCTTTCTGAACGTCCTTGCACTTGCACCGGTCTGGATGCAACTGGTCCACCTCCTGACCTCCGATATTCTGTGGATTTTGGTCGTCCTCCTGTTCGTGTCCACCCACGGGGCGTATGCCGGGTATCATCCGGGGTGGAAGCTGGAGTGATTACCAATCACAAATCACCAATGATAAAGCCCATCCTCCTCCTCGGTCACCCAGCCCTGTATGAGTCCTGTGCGCCTGTCCAACGGGATGAACGGGATGCCCTGCGGCCTGTGGTGCAGGATCTGCACGATACGCTGATGGACTTTCGGGCGAGGCACAACGCTGGCCGGGCCATCGCGGCCCCACAGATCGGGGTGATGAAACGGCTTGTTTACATGTATCTGGAGGAGCCGACGGTGTTTATCAATCCGGTGCTGGACGAACTGAGCGAGGCACAAGACGAACGCTGGGACGATTGCATGAGCTTCCCGGACCTGCTGGTGCGGGTCAAGCGTCACCGGTCTTGCCGGATTACGTTTCGGGACCTCGACTGGAACGAACACCGGTGGTCCCTCGAAGGAGACCTCTCCGAACTCCTGCAACACGAATGTGATCACCTGGACGGCATCCTGGCGGTGGCCCGGGCCGTGGGGCCACGGGCCTTTGCGCTCAGGAGTCAAGTCAATCTCGTGCGTTCCTTTACTTTACCAACATGACCTTCCGCGTTTCGGTGAACGTCGGGGTCTGGATGCGGTAGACGTACACGCCGCCGGAGAGTCCTTCACCGTTGATGCGGAAGGTACGGGTCTGGTGCGCTGGAAGGGTGCCGTCGAACAAGTTGCGTACCTGGCGGCCCATCATATCATACAGGTTGATCTGCACCTGTTGGTCGGTAGGTACGGCCAGCGCGAATTGGGCGTCCGTCGTAAACGGGTTCGGGTAGGCTTCCGACAGGCTAAACAGGTCCGGTACTTCGACGGCGGCTTCAACAACGGGGCTAAATTCAAACGCACCGTCGAAGTCGATTTGCTTGAGCCGGAAGCGGTAGGTGCCGGCTTCCAGATCCGTCACGCGGTAGGAGTAGGTTTGTGGCTCCTGGGTTGTGCCGTATCCCTCAACAAAGCCCAGCGTTTGCCATTCGGGATTGGAAAAGGAAGAATGGGTGTGTACAGCTTTGGGTTGGGACATGGCATGCCATGTCCTTACGGCCACGGATTGCATCTGCAACTCAAACCCGGCATTGTTGATGCTGGCCACGCGTAAGGATGCCGCAGACGTAAGGGTAACGCCGTCGATGGTATCCCCTTCACGGATCGAAATGGTGCCGCTGTAGGCCGCGAATTCATTCGTGCCGGTGGCCGTTGTGAGGGAGCCGGTAAATCCCACGAGGCCATTGCCGTCTGTGAAAGGTGCGTTAACAGACGCCACAGGATCGCCGCCACTCAGGTCTCCGTCCTTGAGGATGACGTTGACGGGAACTTGTGCGTTTGCCGTATTCAACGGTGCCAACAGGGCCAAACCGAGGAGCAAGAAGAAGGACCAGTTTACCGGTCTCATGGTAGCGGAAGTGTGCATAGTCGAATGGATTGGGTGAGAGGGACGGTCCGAAAAGATGACTTGGACCGTCATGGATGCGGGTCTAATATCGTTCCCTGTTTCTTAACAAGCAACCGGCTCATCGCCCCGGCTTCACCTGTTGTCACTTTGCAATCGTGGCGCCAAGCAGGGTGATGGCGTCGAACAGATCCTGCAACCGGCAGGACTCACACACCACCTGGCGGCCACTTACCACCTGTGTGGTTTCTACATCCAGGAGCCGGGTCGTGAGGGTATAGGTATTCCCCAACGCGCCGATGCTGCCCAGGACCACGTAATCGGCATTGAGCATCTTGCCGAGCGTCAGGCCGTCGGCCTCGGTGATGCCTTGTTTTTGCAACTCGAATTCCGAGAGTAGGGCATCCACGCGTAGCCGTTCCACCAGCCGGAGGTGGTTCAGGTTGGCGAGGTTGGTGGTCAGGACGTCGGCCACTACATCCGCGATGTTTTCAGAGACACCCCGGTCGTCGAAGGGGAGGATGGCGAGGGTTGTTGTGGAATCCGGGCTCAGGATGGGGGTTTGTTCTCCGATGACGCGGGTTCGCCCGGCCAGCGTAGGGAGGGATTCGCCGAGATCGGCGATGGAGTCGTCGGTTTGGCCTTCGATCTTCCAGACTTCTACACGACCCTCTTTGGTGCCTGCGGCCAGCCATTGGTCGTTCGGCGAGACGGCCAGCAGGTGTGGTGTATTCTGTGCCGTGACGGCGCTTTCGAGTTCGCCTTCTCGGAGGTCAACGAAGGCAAGGGTATTGCTTTTCTTACCGGCAATCGCAACCCGATCATTACCGGGGCCGAGGGCAATATGCCGGACCTCGCCACTCGGATATTCGATGCGTTTGACCTCCATGCCAGATTCCCAATCGTAGGCCATCACCATGTCTCGCCGTTTGAGATCACCGGGCCGGGCGCGTCCGCGAACACCGCCTTTGGGCAGGGCTACTTCTTCCATCCCCACCACAAACACATTGGCATTTCGGTTGGTCGAGGCGGTATGGATTTTGGTTTTGGAGCCTTTAAGATCCCCGCCCTGTAACGTCAGCTTGCGCAAGCGCAGGAACGTGACCGGGTTCCAGCTTACGACCTCGCCCCGTTTGGAGACGGCAATGAGTTGACTGCCCAGCCGGTCAAACCCCAGAAAGGTGATTTCATCCAGTTCGCGCTTGGCCTTGATGGTGCCCATCACGGCACGGGCGTTGAGGTCATAGAGGTGGATGTGACGGTTGCGGTCGGCCACGGCCAGGAGCCGCCCCTGGCTGTCCAGGGCCACGTGCCGGGGCTTTTTGGGGGTTTCCCAGCTAAATGCTGGTGTGCTCCCGTAGCGGTCGTGCCACCAGACCCGGCCTGAGGCATCCACGCCGACCCAGGCGCTATCCCCTCGAACCATTCGCAGAAACAACACATCATCATCCAGGGTTGCCGAAAAGGCCATCTCGGCATGCGAGACGGTCCAACCCTGCACATGGCCTTTGTTGTCTCCGGCCAACAGGATGGTGCCGTCTGCCGAAAACGTAAGGGCCGTGATTTCCGAGAGGTCGGCCAGGGTCTTGTGGGGTACGAGCGAAAGATCCTGGGCGGCACACCACGTCCAGCTAAGACTGAGCAGGACCAACGGACGAAAGTAGCGCTTCATAAAAGGATGAGGTGCAAAAGTATGAGGGAGCACGGTTACAGCAAGAAGCTGATGCCGGCTTGTATCAGGATCAGCTTGATGCCGTTTTCTTCGAGCGGGAAGAGGTAGGTGCCGCCGACGTCGAAGGCGGCATACCGGTTGAAGAAAAACTTGACCCCGGCATTGATACCGGCATTGCCCTGGTCCTGGTCATCACTGAGGTCCGATTTGAAAAACTGACCACCGAAGTAAGGCACCGTGGTGCCGTCGCCGGAGAGGAAGGAATAGACCAGAAAGACGCCTGCACCGAGGGTGCTGGTGGTTTCCGATCCGCCAAAGCCGGTGCCGGTTGTGGTAATGGTCAGGCTTGGGTAGGCTCCGATTTCCAGGCCATCGGTAAAGAAGTACCCCACTTTTCCCTGGAAGTTACCCAGGGAGAAAGAAAAGTCGTCATTGCCAACGGTTTGTGTATAGGAACCAGTGAGTTGGAGTTCGATGTCGCCTTGTTCCTGTTGGGCCAAAACCGGAGCAGTCATGATCATCAGGAGGAGCAGGGGAAGTGCAGTCGTTTTCATAAGAACCTTGCAGGTTATGCGGATGGAAAAGAGCGCCAACGCTAAAAGTCGGGAAAAGAAATGAGTATCCCAAGCGGTGTACCTGTGGGAGATAAAAAAACGACCTGAACCGCCCGGCTTACCTTTCAGGCGGTGCCCCATACCATTTGGACAGCACGTTGGCAGCAGGTTTGTCCTGCGGGGTAAAGTCAATGGCGCGTCGGCCGGCACGGCGGCCGCCTTCGGGATACCATTTCCAGATCAGCGCCCCGGCGGTCCAGGGTTTGTTCCAGAACGTTTGGAAGAACGCCTCATAGAGATTGGCTTGCAGGGTGAAATCGGGTTGGATGTTGCCCACTTCTGAACGGTTGGGCCAGTGCCAGGGTTTTTCTGCGGCAAACGATACACTTCGGTAGCCGATTTCGGTAAAGAGCACGGGTTTACCGGTTTTTTCCTGGATGGCGGCGATGGCATCGTGGTGTTTTTTCCAGCCCGTCAACAGGTCCTCCAACGTCGGGTTGGGCTTTTTGGATACCGGGAAATAGGCCTGGATGCCGATGAAGTCAAGCTCATCCCAAAACGTGACCTCCTCATATTCTTTGTACCAATTGGCCCCATAGGTCAGTTTGCCGCTGTAGACCGCCCGTACGTCCCGAATCAATCCGCGCCAAAAGTCAGGGCGTTGGCGTACTGTACTGGCCAGTTCGGTCCCGATGCAGAGTACATCTGCCCCGATGCGTTCGGCCAGGCGGGCATAGTGCATCATAAACTTGCGGTAGGTGGATTCCCAGCGTTGCCAATCGGCTTCATTTTCAAAGGCGATGGCATCTCGCCATTTCTTTTTGATGACCTTTTTGCCCTGGTAAAATTCCTCAGCGGCGCTGTTGCTGAGCCAGATGTGCGGCTTGAGGATGATTTTGAGGCCGTATTTTTGGCCTTGCGCTGCCAGTTCAGCAATGCCGGTATCGCCCTCGGTGTAATACCGAGCCTCGGTTCGCAGTTTAACTTCCGGGCTGTTGTAGGCTTCTTGCCAGCCAAAAGGGGTGACCGACAAATGGGTGATACCATGCTGCCGGAGTTGGGTGAACGTCTCTGCCGGAGGTTTGGCCCGCGCATCAAACGTGACCCCTTGAACCTGGCTGGTGTTGTGTGGGGGCAGAGGGGCTGATTTCGCTTCGGGGGCCGGAGCCGGACGGAGCCAGCCCACCAGAACGAGTGCACCGGCGCAAATCAGCGCCAGGAAGAGAAGAAAAAAACGAGACATCGTGATACAGGTAAAGGGAGGATGTACTAAAAACGTCGAATGGGGTCAGGATGTTGCGTTTGAAATTTTGTATGTTAGTTGTACGCTCGCGGTCTGAGGTCATTGAGCCACAATGTGGAAAGGTGTTGAGGCCGCGCGCGTGTTCATTGTACGCTCGCGAAGAGCCATACAAATCGCAATGTAAAAAGTCGTCCAGGCGCTCGCTGTTGTCCGTTGTCCACTTCAAGGGTGACCCTGCAACGGACCACTGACCAAGGACCCCATTAATAAACCCTTCCAATCATGAACCGCCGTCATTTCCTGAATACCCTGGGTGGCCCGGCTGCTGCCGTTGCTTGGGGGACCTTCGACACTGCATTGCTTTCGCAGATTGGCCGGCATCTGGCCCAACATCCCGGCACGCCGGAAGAAGTGGCCCGCGATGAAGCCTTCTGGCATGAAGTCCAGCAAGCGTTTACCGTAGACCGCACACTCATCAACCTGAACAACGGGGGGGTCAGTCCGGCCCCGCGCATTGTGCAGGAGGCCATGAAGCGGCACCTCGACTATTCCAACGAAGCGCCGGTCTATACGATGTGGAAAATCCTGGAGCCACAGCGCGAAGGGGTGCGCCAACAACTGGCCCATACGTTCGACTGTGATGCCGAGGAAATCGCCCTCACCCGAAATGCCTCCGAAGGCTTGCAAATCTGCCAACTCGGGTTCGATCTGAAGCCCGGCGACGAAGTGCTCACGACGACGCACGATTACCCCCGGATGATTACCACCTGGAAGCAACGGGAACGCCGGGAAGGCATCGTGCTCAAACAATTCCCCATCCCGATTCCAGCGGAAGACCCGGACGAGATCGTGCGGCTGTTTGAAGCCAACATCACGGAAAAAACACGCCTCATCCTGATGTGCCACATCATCAACATTACCGGGCAAATCCTGCCGGTGAAAAAAGTAGTGCAGATGGCACGGGCTAGGGGCATTCCGGTCATTGTAGACGGTGCACACGCACTGGCACACTTCGACTTCAAGATGCCTGACCTGGATTGCGATTACTACGCCTCAAGTTTGCACAAGTGGCTCCTGGCACCCCACGGCACCGGCTTTTTGTATGTGCGCAAGGACAAGATCGCCGCCCTCTGGCCGATGATGGCCGCGCCGGAAAAGATGGGCACGGACATCCGCAAGTTTGAGGAAATTGGGACCCACCCGGCCGCCAACTACCTCGCCATTGCCGAGGCCCTGGCCTTTCACAACGGCATCGGTGGGGTACGCAAGGAAGCCCGCCTTCGGTACCTGCGCGATTACTGGGTCGAACGCCTCCTGCAACACGACCGCATCCGCCTGCACACCAGCCTCAAGCCGGAATTTTCCTGCTGCATCGCCACGGTGCAAATCGAAGGGGTCGATACCCGGAAACTTGCTGAACACCTGTGGGATAAGCATCGGATCATTGTGGTCCCCATCGTGCATGAGGAATTCGAGGGGCTGCGCGTCACGCCCAACCTCTACACCACCATTGACGAACTGGATCGGTACATTGGGGCGATGGAACACGTGGTGGAGCATGGGCTGCCGAGTTAAGACAAGAGATTATTTATTGGTGATTGACATTGAACATTTTGATCCATGAAATACCTTACCCTTCTCTGTATCCTGGCCTTGATGGGCTGTGATCCGACGGCCAACGGCTCCGCATCGACTCCGGTCTCCGGGGCGCGAGAAATCATTTCAACCGCAGATGCGCCCGAAGCCATTGGGCCGTATTCCCAGGCCGTCAAGGTTGGCAACCGCATCTATTGTGCCGGTCAGATTGGGCTGAACCCGGCAGACCGGCAACTGGTGGAGGGCGGCATCGTCCAGGAAACCCGCCGGGCCATGGATAATCTCAAGGCGGTTCTTTCAGCCGGTGGCTTTTCTTTTGCCGATGTCGTTCAGGCCCAGGTGTTCCTCGCCGATCTGAATGATTACGGAGCGATGAACGCCGTCTACGGCACCTACTTTGAACCCGGCAAAGCCCCGGCCCGTGCCGCCGTACAGGTGGCCCGTCTCCCCCTGGATGCCCGCGTAGAAATCATGGTGCTGGCTGAAAAATAGGGCGCTCGCGGCCGGAAGTGTTGGACCGCAATACGGGAGAATGCCGGGGCCGCTCGCTGGTTTTGAGTTGTTAGGCCGTGTTGACAATTAAGCGTAAACGTTGTTTTTGGCCCGTTTCGGGCCGATAACCGGCCCTCTTGGCCCACTCTGCGTTGCATTTCTCCTGAAATGCTAAGGCATTGCAGGAGAAATGCGCCTTGTCGGCAACAAAAACAACCTCCGAACCTACCCGTCATCTGGAGATTGACGCTAGTTGACGGTATAATTTTTTCCTAACAACATCGAATGCAGTAAACGGTAATACTAACAACCAGCGAACAAAGTGAGTGTACAACCAACCCTTCTCGGTTTCATCGGCACCGGCGTCATGGGGGCTGCGATGGCGGCCCGGCTTCAGGCTGCCGGTCATGCCCTCGGGGCGCAAGCGCTTTATCTGGCCTATCGTGCCCTGGATCAAGCAGCATCCGACGGGTAATCCGGAAACCGCAGGATACCCATTTTCCACAGGTCCAGGGAGATTGCTTGTGGGTGCTCGGCACACAGCCGATGCCATGCTGGGCGCACGGTGTTGGTCCACGGCTCCACATCATCCAGGACGATGCAGGCACGGGGGAGCAGATACGGTTTAATCTGCTGGACATACCGGTAGGCGGCCTCGGCTTCATGGTGTCCGTCAATGAACACCAGATCGAATGGGCCGTGGGTGTTAAGTACATCCGGCAAGGTGTCCTGAAACCGGCCCGGCACCACCACGCTCGGCTGAGGGCTGAGGGCTTGTAAAGTCGTTTGGGCAGCGCTGGCCAGTGTAGGATCGCCTTCCAGGGTGACCAGGGTGCCTGCGCCATTCAAGTCCAGCCCCAGACGCAGGTAGGCAGCGGCCACCCCCAGGTTGGTGCCCAGTTCAAGGATACGCCCGGCTTCAAGGTCACGCACTAGCCGAAACAAAAACAGCGCCCAGGCATGCGGAGAAGCGGCCCGCGCATAAATCGAGGCAACGGATCGGGGGGCCTGAGCGGTGGATGCACCGGCACCAAAATCCTGCACCTGTACCAGTGTGGCATCCTGACGCAGTTGATCGCGCATGGGAGTGGTTATGGCGAGTGCTTCTTGCTCGGCCGCTGTACAGGTCAGGGTGCACACCTTTCGGAAGCGGGTATACAGGTCCTGAGGCATCTGGCGGCGATGCAGGCGAAGCCGGAGTTGGAGGAACAGCCGCAACAGGGCAGGAGAAAGGGCGTGGTGCATGGTTTTCAGGGTCGAAGGCGGAAGATAGTCGGCCCCAGGTACCCGGTCAACAGGAACCGGAGCAGTAACGAACTTTCGTTGATTGTGAGGCGTTCATACAGTTTTTGCCCTTCCGTACCTCAATCCTATACCGGATGCCCCAGTCTTTTTTGTCGGCGTTGTTGCAGCACGAGCAGTACGTCATCGTCACCCACTTCCGGCCCGATGGTGATGCACTGGGCTCACAAATTGCCATGGGGTTGTTTCTGCGGAAACTCGGCAAACGCATCACCATGCTGGGGGATATATTGCCCCGCAACCTGAAATGGATCGGCAAGCATGGATATCGGGTGTACGTGGAATCGGAAGAACAGCAGGAACGGATCCGCTCGGCGGATGCCGTGGTGGTACTCGATGCCGGTACCCTGAACCGGCTGGGGAAGATCGGATCGGCTGTGGCGGAGCATCCCACGCGGTATTTGATCGACCATCACCCCGATCCGGCAGACGACTTCGTGGCATCCCATTGGCGGACCTCGGCCAGTTCAACCGGGGAATTGATTTACGAACTGATCACGGCTCACGACGCGGACCTGATCAACCGGGACATTGCCACGGCGCTCTACGTCGCCATCATGACGGATACCGGCTCGTTCCGATTCAACAGCGTAACCCCCCGCGTCCACGAAATCACTGCCGACCTGCTGCATCGGGGTGAACTCAACCCGGCCCCCATTCACGATGCCATATTCAGCAACAACACCCTGGGCGGCCTGCACCTGTTGGGGGAAGCCCTCCGTTCCATCGACCTGCACTTCGATGGCAAGGTCGCCACGATGATCGTCACCCAACACATGCTGGAAGAAACCGGCACCCGCACCGACGAAATCCGGGGCTTCGTCAACCATGCCCTATCCGTCGAAGGCGCGGAAGTCGGCGTCCTGTTCACCGAACTCAAGGGGCACGTCAAAATCAGTTTCCGCTCCGAGGGCGATGTGGCTGTTAATGGCTGGGCTGCCCATTTCGGCGGTGGTGGCCACCGCAACGCCTCCGGGGCCTACGTAGAAGGCCGTTTGAAAAAAGTGGTGTGGAACGTACTGGCGGCTGCTGGAGACTACCTGGATTATTGATAATTTGTAATTGGGCCTTTACTTCGTACAGCCGGCTTACGCCTCGTGTGGTGATTGGTGATTTACCAACGCCCAAATCACCAATCATCAATCGTCAATTACCAATCACCAATGAACATCACCCTTTCCTCGGCCCAACTCCAAAATCTCAAAACCGATCTCTTACTGATTCCCGTGCGGGAAGGGGAGATCGATTTGGCCGCCTATGCCGATGCCTTTGAGGGTGGCGTCCGGCGGGCTACGCAGGATGTGACGGGCAAGGCCGGAGAAACCTTGCTGGTTTATCCAGAAGTGAGATCCATCGGGCGCGTTGCCTTTGTCGGATTGGGGGCAGCGGACAAACTCACCCCCGAGGCCGTGCGGTTGGCTGCGGCGGCTGGAGCCGGTGCCGTGCGCACCTGCAAGGCTGAACACGTGGCCTGTGTGGTGCCGGAGGTATCGCTTGACCCTGAAGCTGTGGCCGAAGCGCTGGTGGAAGGTTTCATCCTGGCCAGTTATCAATACACCGTCTACAAGACCAAACCGTCCGAGGCCCCGGCGCCGGAAACGCTCACGCTGGTTACCTCCCGTGCGCACCGCAAGTCGGTTGAGGCCGGGGTACATACCGGTCAGGCGATTGCCGAGGCCACTTGTTTTGCACGGGATCTGGTGAACCGGTCGCCGGGAGACCAGACGGCCACCGATCTGGCCGAACACGCGCAAGCCTCGGCCAAAGCCCACGGATATGTGGCTACCGTGCTGGACAAGGCCGCCCTCGAAGCCGAAGGGATGGGCGGCATCCTGGCCGTCAACCGGGGTAGTGAAGATCCGCCAACATTTACCATTCTGGAATGGAAACCTGAAAAGCCGGTCAATGACCAGCCCATTGTGCTGGTTGGCAAGGGGGTAGTGTTTGATACAGGGGGATTGTCGCTCAAGCCCACCAAGGGGTCGATGGATTATATGAAGTGCGACATGGCCGGGGCTGCTGCCGTCATCGGTGCGATTGAAGCCGTGGCGCGGTTGCAGTTGCCGGTTCATGTGATTAGCCTGGTGCCTGCTTCGGACAACCGGCCCGGCAAGCGGGCGTACTTCCCTGGAGAAGTGGTATACATGCATGACGGCACCTCCGTTGAAGTCCTCAATACTGATGCCGAAGGCCGCATGTTGCTGGCCGATGCCTTGTCCTACGCCAAACGGTACGATCCGATGCTGGTCGTAGACCTCGCCACGCTGACCGGGGCACAGGTTGTTGCTCTTGGCTCATTGGCAGCGGCTATCATGACGAGTGAAACGAAGGAAGCCGCCGAACGCTTGAAGGTGTTCCAGGAAGCCGGGCAACGCTCCGGTGATCTGGTAGCCCCGCTCCCGATGTTCGAGGCGTATGGCGCGCTGCTCAAAAGCGATGTGGCGGATCTGAAAAACATTGGCGGGCGGGAAGCCGGCACGATCACGGCAGGCAAGTTTTTGGAACACTTCACGGACTATCCGTGGGTGCACATTGATATTGCCGGTCCGGCCTTCCTGAATGCTGAAAAAGGCTACCGAACCAAAGGTGGCACCGGCTTTGGCGTGCGGCTACTGGTCGCCGTGCTTCGCAAATATTCTGAACAATAAGCTAAAGATGCTCGAAAGCGTAACCCCCTCCCCGCTTACTACGTTACTAACGTGAACCTGTCGGTTTACTTGCGGGAGTTGCCTTATTGGCATCAGTCGGGCTGCGCCCTCGTGTCGGCTCGGTTTACTCCGTCTGTGCGAAGCAAGATGTCTCGAAGGGACGGAGGGGATGATGGTTCAAGCACAACAAAAAAAACATACCCATGCGCAGATTCGGAGTTGTATTAGGACTGATCTTCATATTGGGGATCACGGAAGGACAGGCGCAGGAACGGCGGTATCTTCAAATTGCCGCCCGGCAGATGTCTTCTCAAATCTACTATGAAGCCTTTGCGCTGCCAACAGACGGAGACGCGTCTGCGCTGGTTGTATCATTTCGGATTCCGAACGACCGGCTGGTGTTTATGCGCAACCACGAAGGCGAACCCGGTCAGGATTACCAGGCGGGGGTAGACCTGACGGTCGAGATTTACAAGGACCGCGAGCTGGTTGATGAATACATCTGGAAGCAGAACCATTACGTCGGCACCTATGAAGCCACCACGGCCAAGACAGCTGATCTGGAAGGGGCCGTAACCTTTGAGGTGGCTCCGGGCCAATATGCTTTTCGGCTGTTGTTCAATGACCTGAACACCGAGCAAAGCGCGGCCTCTCCCCTGCGGCCCGTAGAGGTACCGGATTTCACACAACCAACCGTCGGCAAAGCCATTCTGGCCGATGACCTGACGGTGGCCGATGGTACACATCAGGTTCGGCTTACCAATTTACGAGGGCAGGCCCGGTTTAACGGATCGGCGCGGGCCGTCGTGCCAGTTCACCTGCCGGAAGGCGCAGCTCCAGCAGATGTCCAACTCCGCTACACCCTGCGCGAACCCGATGCCGAGTTGGTCTACAAGTCGGCGCGGGACCGCCGGAAGAAAATAGAAAGCCAGGCCCGGAAGGCAGCCCGCAACAAGGAACGTCTCGTGTTTGAAAGTGGAGAAGAAGGGCTCAAAGGTGGAACTGTGGTTCGAGAGGGTACGGTGCCGGTGGCAGGGTGGATACCCGCTGGCAAGATCTCCGTTGAAGTGGGCATCATTGTCGTAGGCGGGGGCGACGCTGGCGCGAACTACCTGGCTATGATCGACCTGGAAGGCCCCGCACTCGAAAACGGCACCTACATGCTGGATCTGACGCTGGAAAACCAGGACGGCGAAGCCCTGGCCGAGCGCATGACCCGTGTGGCGACCCACTGGCGGAACATGCCTTTCTCTCTGTACGACCTGGATGTAGCCTTCGACAACATGCGCTACATCCTCAACAAGAAAGAACTGAAGGCGCTTAAAAAAGGGAACCGCAACGAAAAACGGGACCGGTTCCGGGCCTTCTGGAAAGAACGGGACCCCTCGCCTGAAACGGCCTATAACGAACTCATGGCCGAATATTATGAGCGCGTAGACCATGCCGCCTTCACCTACCGGACCGGCGGTGCTCCGATCCCCAACGGCCTCGAAACCGACCAGGCCAAAATCTACATCGTCCACGGCCCTCCCATGGACGTCAAGCGTGAACTGCCCCTGGAAGGTGGCGTCCAGGAAACCTGGATCTACGCCGACGGCAAAACCATCGTCTTCCACGCCGATTCCAGCCTGGATACATTCCGCGTCGTCAAATCTGATTGATTTCAGGATCTGCGTTCGCCGAACCCAATTTTCTTATCACTTTCTTTCCGTTTTGCTGCGTATATAGGAGAACGCCTTTGTTCATCCAACTAAAATGCAGCATGTACGGCATCCCTTTACGCGCTTTTTTCGTCAGTATGCTGGCTTTCGGCTTCGGGGTTTCAACCGCCTTGGCCCAGGAAACCGAAGACACTGATCCCCTCTACGGCAACTACCAGTTCGGCGAAGCTGCCGAAGTGCTGATGGTTTGGGCCGATCCGGGTAACCGGAGCCAGCAGAAGGTCTATGACTTCCTGAACCTCAACAACCCGGATCCCAACATCCCGGATGAACTTCAACCTGCCGAACGGCAGACGGTGGATGGGGATCAGGGGGCCTACGGCGATGAAAATATGGATGCCATCACCGCCGATTTCGACGGGGATGCGATGACGGACTTCGTTGCGGCCTGGGAAGGCCCGGACCGGTCCATCAACCTGATGCTCCCCCAGATCAACAGGCGGCAACTGGACTGGGATAACGCCAATGCCCAACAGGTGGCTCCACCGGGATCACTGGTCGAGGAATTTAACAGCCGCTCTGGCCGGCACCTCGCTCTGGCACCCATCGCGCTGGATGCCGATGCCGAAAAAGAATTTATCCTTGCCTACTGGGCCGCCGACGGCACCATTACGCTGCGGCTCTTTGACACCGACGCCTCCTTGCAACCCACCGAAATCCTCAACTTCTCGGATGCCGATTTGTCCATGCCCCTCGGGAATAACGGCACAGAAGCCCGGTCCACCCACTTTGATATCAAAACCGGCGACCTCGACAGCGACGGCACCGATGAGATCATCATCGCCCATGGGGACATCCTGGAATGCAGCCGCAGCCAGGGTTGTTGGCAACTCAGGCTCCGTGTGTATGACGTAGATGCCACCTCTGGCACCATTGCCCAACGTGCCGAACGCGTCCTTGCCACAAAAGAAGACAACAGTACTGAATGGATCTATAATGTGGGGGTGGCCGCCGGACAGTTTGATGCGGATTACCAGGACGAGATCGCCGTAAGCTATGAGCACACCAACAACAGCTCCCAGAGCCGGTGGTACTTGCAAACCTTCAAGCCCATCTTGGCCCTCGGCCCCGAATTCACCGCCCTCCCCGCCGACCAATGGGGTACCGCCAATGACACCAGCCGGGTGGAATCGGCCCAGGACGATATGGAGTCGATTCACTCCTCGACGGGCAGCACCGGTTTCCCCCTCACGATGGCGGCCGCCGATTTTGACCTGGACGGCAAGGACGAACTGGTGATGGCCTACCGGCAGTTGCAGGTCTACGAGATACAGGAGGAGCTGCAATTTAACCGGGTAGCCGGAGGAGGAGATTACGACAGCGACAACATCAACCGTACCACCCGCCGCGTCATGGCCCTCGCCGATGTGGATGCCGATAACGACCTCGCCAATAATTCCAACGAATGGCGGCCGGAAATCGTGACGGTCCAGTATGAAACCATCAGTGATGACGGCGGCATTAGTGTAGACGGCCAATACCAGATCGCTGTGCACCGCGTGACCCCCGGCACCTTCAACATCGAAACCCTGGCTACTCTCGAAGACGAACGCGCCGATCCCAGCGGCCTGCGGCCTTTTGCCGTCGCCGCCGGTAACTTCGGGGACAAGGGCGTGCGCGTCGGCAAGCCCCGCCGGTACCGCCGCACCAACATCCAGCGCCCCCTTGTCATTCTGAACGCCCCGCCGACGCATTTCGACGTGTTCGACGGCAGCAGCTTTGACATCAGCCAGTGTTACCTCACCGGGGGCTGTGATTTTGAATCGACGTACTCGACCAGTACCGAACGCACCATTGAGGTCGAGACCGAACTGAAAACCGACTGGAGTACCTCAGTCGAAGCCTCCGGCGGGTTTGAAATCCCGATCATTGAAGTGGGCGTGGACGTTTCCATAAAAACGACCTACGGAGAAGGCTTCAAAAAAGTCAACCGCAACCGGGAAACCTTCAAGGTGAGCCAGGCCGTCTCGGCTGTGCGGGATGATTGGATCTATGCCATGATTGTCAACTACGACATCTGGGAATACCCGCTCTACATCAATGGAGAACCCTCCGGCCATCTCGCCGTCGTTATTCCCAAACTGAACACCCGTGCCTGGTTCGACAGCAAAAGCTGGAACGCCCTCGATTACATCCCGGCGCATGAAGTTGGCAACATCCTGTCCTACCAGCCCATTGCTGCACCCGAAGAAAATGCTTACCTCGCCGAAGCCGTGCGGTGGAATACCGGGGATCAGATCACCGTCAGCGGCAGCTCCGACCTCAGTTGGCGGCTCACCTCGGAGAACGAAACCGAAACCACCACCGAAAACGAAGTCAGCTTCAAACTCGGCGGTAGTGTCGACCTCGACATTCCAATTCCCTTCATCCCGGATTTTGAACTGGAAGGCGATTACAGCAGGCAGGATGTAAACACCCAGTCGCTTCGCGTGCGGGACCGCAAGGGGCTGAGTGTAGATCTCGGTGCCATCGACCTGACGGTGGGCAACACCCGCTACGATGTTACGCCTTACGCCTATTGGGCCACGAACGGGGCGTTGGTGCTGGATTATGCCGTCTCGCCGGAATTGGCCGCACCGGGATTCGAGGATACATGGTGGCAGCGGCGCTACGGCACCCAACCCGACCCGGCCTTCATCCTGCCCTGGCGCTACGACCCGGAGAAAGGGGCCGACATTTCCGAGGCCCAACGCCAACAAACCCGTGAGATCGTCTTCAATCCGGCAACGCCCGAAGCAGGGTCTGTTGTGACCATCCAGGCTCGCATCCACAACTGGAGCCTGCTCCCGACCACCCGGCCCATCGACGTTCGGTTTTACCTCGGCGATCCCAACGACGGCGGCGTGCCCATCGTAGGGGTCAATGGGGAGACGGAAGTCAGTGCCGGGCAACTGATAGACCGGGGCAGCAGCATTGTAGAGATGCAGTGGGAAATCCCGACGGTCCTGCCCACGGCGTTTCCGCGCATCTATGCCGTCATTGATCCCGAAGATGCCGAAACGGAGATCCACGAAACCAACAACATCGGCTGGACGGTGATGCCCGTAGAAGACGTCATCATCGGCACGGATGCTGAAGACGACCGAATCGCCGAACTGCCCCGCGAGGTCCAGCTCTTGCCCAATTACCCCAACCCTTTCAATCCCACCACGCAGATTAGCTACACCTTACCTCAGGCCGGCCCGGTAACGTTGCGGGTATTCAATGCCCTCGGGCGGCAAATCACGGCCCTCGAAGATGCGGAACGCAGGGCCGGTACCCATACCATCACGTTCAATGCAGCCCATATACCCAGCGGCGTCTACTTCTATCAACTCGAAGCCGGGACGACCACTAAGACCCGAAAAATGCTCCTTCTGAAATAGGTTCTACGTTCTAGGTTCTACGTTTCTTTACCAAGACGTAGAACCTAGAACGTAGAACGTAACCAACCCTCAAAACCATGAACCGATACTACACCTATGTTCTGTTCACACTCTTGATAGCCAGCACTGCGGTGGCCCAACCCGTGAGCGAGCAGGATTCCCTGGCCTTAATGACGTTCTTCAACCAGACCAACGGCCCCGGCTGGACCAACAGCGATAACTGGGGAAGCGGTTCGGTTTCAACCTGGAACGGTGTGACCGTATCCGATGGCCGGGTAACTGAATTGAAGCTGGACCGTAACATGTTGGCCGGACCACTGCCGACGGGCATGGATTCCCTGGATGCCCTGGAGGTGTTGTCACTAGAGGGGAATCTACTCACCGGGACGATACCGGCTGCGTTGGGAGGTATTCCAAACCTCAGATTTTTATCACTTTATTCGAACCGGCTGGAAGGCGATATTCCGGTTGAACTCACCCAGCTTGCTGAGCTGAGCTTTATCCGGCTGGGCATCAACCGCCTGACGGGGCCGGTACCGCCGGAGATGGGCCAGATGCAAGCGCTCACGTTTATCGACTTTGGCGGCAATCAGTTGACGGGCGGGATCCCGGTCGAACTCACCCAACTCGAAAACCTGAGTACGCTCTACTTGTTCAGTAACCCACTCGGCGGGACGATTCCGCCGGAGTTGGGCCAGATGACCAGCCTTCGCATTCTGGAAGTCGTACGTGCTGAACTGACCGGCTCCATTCCGCCGGAACTGGGTAATATGGAAAACCTGACGGCCCTTTCGTTTTATCAGAACGATTTGACGGGTACCATTCCGCCAGAGTTGGGCAACTTGCAAAACCTGACCCGGCTCATGTTGTTTGACAACCAACTGAGCGGCTCTATCCCGGAAGAAATCGGAAACCTGCCCAACCTGACCCGCCTCTGGTTACAACAGAACCAGTTCACCGGAGCCATACCCGAATCGTTTAGAAACCTGACGGCGATCGAAGACCTCCAACTCAATGACAACCAACTGGTCGATTTGCCGGACCTGAGCAACATCCAGACCCTCACAAAGGTCCGCCTGGAAAACAACCTGTTCACCTTCGAAGACCTGGAACTCAATGCCAACCTCGCCGACGATATGGTCTACTGGCCCCAGGCCGATTTCGATACACCCCGCCGGGTGATCGTTTCGATGGGAGATACCCTCACGTTGTCTTATCCGGTAGGGGGGACGCAGAACATCTACCAGTGGTTTGTGGATGATGAACCCGTAGCCGGAGCCAATACCGATACCATCAATCTTGAGTTTATGACAGCGCAAAGCGGGAAGTACAGGCTGGAAGTCAGCAATGCCGTGGTGGACAGCCTGATTATCAAAAGTGCCCCGATTGATGTAGACCTGGTCGGGTCTGTGGTGTTCAATGAAGACCCGGAACTGCCGGATGCCGCGTTGACGCTTGATCTCTACCCAAATCCCTTCCGGGAGCAAGCCTCGGTACGTTTCAAATTACCCGAAGCCCAGGCCGTGATGCTGGACGTGTATGACCTCAACGGTCGGCATGTGGCACGGCTGCTGGACGAAGTGAAATCCGCAGGTGAACACATCGTCGGGTTCTCGGGTGCAGATTGGCCGACGGGAATGTACGTCTACCGGCTCCAGACCCTGCAGGGCGAAGTTTCGGGCAAGATGATTCGGATGCGGTAAGACATACTTCGTATTGTGTAAATAGGCTCCCTTACGCAATACGCATTATGCATCTTACCGAACCACAGTCAGGGTGCGGTTGGCTGAGACGTCCGTACCGGCTAAATGCATAATGTAGATACCGGCTGGCAGGGTATGGCCTGGGATGGTCAGCGCCTTGACTTCGCCCGGTTCGGCCCATCCCTGGAATAGCTGTTGAATGGTCCGGCCCTGTACGTCGTAGAGGGTCACCTGTAAGGCTTGTGCCTGGGCCACCGAGAAGGAAACGGTGGTGTATGAGTTAAATGGGTTGGGATAGACAGCACTCATCCAGAACGTGCCCGGCAGATCCAGCACGGTTTCGATTTCAGGGCTGTATTCAAAGGACCCGTCAAAGTCGATTTGTTTGAGCCGGAACCGATAGGTCCCCGGCGCCAGATCAGCCACGCGGTGTGCATAAGATTGCGGATCGGCAGACGTCCCGATCCCATTGACAAACCCCAGGGTTTCCCACCGCAGGGAACGGTCTCGGCTGTTCCCTGCTTCATTCGGGGAGGGGAGAATACGCACCATTTCGATATCGAATCCGGCATTGTTGGTTTCGGTGGCGGTGGTCCAGGACAGCACCACATCGTGGCCGTCAACATCGGCATCGAATGTTGCGAAGGTAACCGGCAGGCTGGTATCAATGAAGTAGTTTTGAAAGGCGAGCATGCCGAGGTCCAGGCTGTTTTTGATCCAGGGGCCGGTACCGGAGCCGGTATAGCCGTGGTAGGTGAGACCGGTCGCTTCGGGTGCGGCCCGGTCCAGGGTGAGCAGGACCATATGGTTGCCCGTAAAGCCGTCTTGTGCCGTATTGGGCACGCGTGCGTCAATGACCTGGGCACTGGACCCGCTGAGTTCAAAGTAGGTGTGTGCACCTGGGTCAACGGTTAAGTATTGGGCCGGGTTACGGGCCCGCAACAGGATATGGGTCGGGTCAATGTAGGACACCTTGGCCGGGTTGGGCGGGTCTACGACATCCGGATACGTGTAACCATAGAGATCGCGGAGCAGGACGCGGGACAGGTTCTCTCCGATGGTCTTATAGCCATCGGTGTAGGCATAATGGCAATTGTCCGCGAATTGTCCGTTTACGCCATTCACCGAGGAAACGTGGACATTGGTGTACACGTCAGGTGCCGTGCGTTGAAATTCCCGAAGGGCAATGTCCGGCGTATTCCCGCACCCTTCCCGGATCTGGTGCGTGTAGATGCCTTCGAGGCCCGGATAATCCGACATCCAGTCGGCATGTAAGTTGGCAAAACGTGCGCCATAGGTTGCCACGCTGATGCCATTGATCACATCGGATTCCCCTTGAAACCACAACATGGCCCGGGCACGGTCCTTGATGCCGGCCAGACGGGTTCGTTTAAGCAGGCGGCCATAATTGGTAGACGGGTTTTCCGGGTTGGCATCGTCACGCAGGAAGTAGGCAATCTCCTGTCCATTGCGCCCATTTTGGATCAGGGCAATCGGCAGGTTGAGTTCGGTGCTCAGGAGGCGGCCCAGGCGCAACGCCCATTGGCCGATGGCCCCCTGGATACCGGTGCCGCCGTTGGCATCCCCTTCGGCCAGCACCCATTGGGCCTGGTTGACGATTAATTGGGCGCCATAGGACCGCACAAAGGCATCCACGTTTGAATTAGCCGTCCCGTCCCAGCGTTGGGCTACAGCATTGGACTGTCCATTGATCAAAAACACATCGCCAGCGACGACGTCATCGACGGACAAGACGGTTGTGCCGTTGAACGTGACGAGGAAGTCATAATTCACCCGTTCGGCAGGGATGCCAAACTGTGCGGAGATCGACTCACCGGCGGAGACGGTTGTAGATTGACTGGTCCATAAAACGTCATCGCGATACATTTCAAAGCGCACGGTACCCGATTGATTCGTCGTGCCTTTGAACGAGGCAACCCCCAGGTTGGTCAACACATCACGGGGGAATAGTTGGAAATCAAGCGGACGCTCGGAAAAGCTGACCTGCGCAAAAAGTGCACAGGGCAAGAGTACCGCTGCCAGGATGGACAGGGCTGTTTTCATGCCTCCCATAAATTGTATCGGCAGGATGCCGAAGCTGTGTTTGCCGTGCTGTAGGCATAGAAGGGTAGGGCCTACAATACTGAAAATACGGTATTTGTCGAAAATTGTCAAAATTGTGGGTAAGGGGCAAACAGGTAGGCGTTTGGGAAAGGACGGATCCTGTCCATACGACCGAGTAGTGAAACCAGAAGGGGTCGTGCGGGTTTTCAGGGGCGTTCGTTGACCCCGGTTGTTTCTTCTATCAAAACATCGCGCACACCATATGGACAAGCTCGTAGTGCAGGGCGGGCATCCGCTTCGAGGGGCCCTGCCGATCAGTGGGTCTAAAAACACGGCTTTGCCCTTGATGGCTGCAGCCGTGTTGGTGGATGGTGTGACCACGCTCTCCAATATACCTGCTTTGCGGGACATTAGCACCTTTTCGCAAGTGATTCGTGTGGCAGGGGCCGAAATTGATTACGATCCGGTCTCACATGAGATGCGGATGGATCCCTCCACACTCAGATTCCACGAAGCGCCTTATGAACTGGTCAAAAAAATGAGGGCCTCGATCTACATGTTGGGGGCTTTTCTGGGGCGCATGGGCAAGGCTCGGGTATCGCTGCCGGGGGGATGTGCCTGGGGGCCACGTCCGGTCGACCTGCACCTGAAGGGTATGCAGGCCCTGGGGGCCAAGATTGAACTCGACCAGGGATACATCGTGGCAAAGGCACCAGGTGGGCGGTTGGAAGGCGGGCGGTTTCGGTTTGAACCCTCAAGCGTCGGGGCCACGGTCAATGTGATGCTTGCGGCTGTATTGGCACGCGGAGCCAGTGTGCTCGAAAATGTAGCCACAGAGCCGGATGTGGTGGTGTTTGGACAGGCATTGCAGCGTATGGGGGCGCAGATCGAAGGGCTGGGCACGCGCACCATCGAAATTCAGGGTGTTGATCGCCTCTCGCCGATCTCGATTCGCAACTGCCCAGACCGGATCGAATTGGGTACATTCATGATTGCGGCTGCGCTGGCTGGTGAACCTGGGCAACCCGTTCGGCTCACCGGCGCCGATCCTGCCCATCTGGGGGATGCTTTCCGGGATGCATTTGCAGAAACAGGGGTCCGAGTCCAATATGGTGCGGATCAGGTGGTGGTCATGGCCTCGGAGGTCATCCAGCCGGTATCCATCGAAACGGCTGTTTATCCTGGCTTTCCTACCGATTTACAGGCCCAATGGACGGTCCTGATGACGCAGGCCGCAGGTACTTCAACGGTAACAGACACCATCTACACGGATCGTTTTGCGCACATTCCCGAGTTGCAGCGGTTGGGGGTACAGGCCCGGGTTGAAGGCAACCGGGTGATCATACAGGGCGGGACGGTACTGAGTGGAGCCCAGGTTATGAGTACGGATTTGCGGGCAAGTGTCTCGCTGGTCCTTGCTGGTATGGTGGCCCGTGGCGAGACGCAGGTGTTGCGTGTCTACCACCTTGACCGGGGGTACGAAAACCTCGAAGGTAAACTGGCCCATGCCGGCATTGCCATCCGTCGAGCACGCTACGACGTCACCCAGCCGGTGCCGCATATCGTATAAGGGAGGACACACATGAAGGCCAAGGCTGCAATATGGACCCCCTTTTTACTCGGAGTTTATGCCATCCTGTTTTTGTTCGCCAAAAACAGGGCGTACCTGACCTTCTCTGATATTTGGGTTCCACTATTCGTCACGCTCGGTGTGACCACTATCTGTTTTTTGGTATGGTATGCATGGTATCGCGATCCCATAAAACCTGCCCTCCTGACCACGGTCGTGCTGGTGTGGCTGCTGTTCTACAAGCACATCGAAAACCTGCTGGTCTTCCTGAACTTCAATGCGTACCTGAATGAAATCAGGCTGTTGCTGCTGTGGACCTTGTGCTGCGGGGTGTTGATTCTTGTTGTCGTCCGGGCAAGCCGGGCCAGGCTGTATGCCACCAGCCGGGTCTTAAACTTTTTTGTGGGGGTTCTATTGCTCCTGGTCATTGGAGGGATGGTTACTTCAGCATTGCATACGCCCGGTGTGGAGGCGCCCGTTTCACCATTGGTTTCCAAGGTCGATACGACCGGCCAGGCTGGCAAGCCCCATATCGTCTACATCGTCATGGATGCCTATGGACGGACGGATGTGCTCAATGAGCGCTATCACTATGACAACACGCTGTTCATACAGCAGCTTGAGGCCCTGGGCTTTTATGTGGCTCGGCAGAGCAACACCAACTATGTGCATACCTTGATGTCACTGGCCTCCTCGCTGAACATGACCTATCTGGATGAAATCGCCGCCCAAGTCGGCCCTGAACATACCTCCATGTATCCGCTGGTCAGCAGGATTCAGGATAGCGAGGTGGTGCGTACCCTCCGAAATAAGGGCTACACCATCGTATCGCTTGCTTCCGGGTTTGAAGCAACAGACGGGTTTAATGCCGACGTCACCTTGAAGATGCCAAACACCGTTGGTGAATTTGGGTTGTTGGTCATTTTCACGACCCCCGTTGAACCCATACTCAACAATTTTTTTCCTGATGTGCTAAACGACCTGCATCGGGACCAGCTACGATTCGCTTTTGCCAACATGCCAAAGACGCTGACCCTGTCTGATCAGCCCTCATTTGTATTGGCCCACCTGCTTACTCCGCACGCGCCACACGTTTTTGGCCCGAATGGTGAGGAAGTGGCAACGGAGACGGCGTTCAAGATTGTACCTCAAATACTCGGGAATGCCGACCGCCGTACACGGCAACAGGCGTATATTAAAGGGTACCGGGGTGAGGTCGAATATTCGACCAAACAGATCCTGGGCGTGATCCAGAACCTCATCTCAACCACGACGCGCCCGCTTGTCGTGATCTTGCAGGGCGATCACGGCCCGCAGTCACAGTATTACACGGAAGGGGACCGCCCCACACGCAAACGGCTCAACGAACGGCTCCCTATTCTGAATGCCATCTATACTTCGGGTGATTCATTACAAGGAGCCTACCCAGCCATGACGCCGGTCAATACGTTCCGTCTGCTCTTCAACCAGTACCTCAATACCGCCTATCCGCCTCTTCCGGATCGGTCATACTTTTCTCCGTACAATCAGCCCTATGTTTTAACCGAGGTTGGCAATGAACCGTTCGAGTAATACCTTGGCAGGTACCGGGCCACAGGTTATACATGGGGCCGCCCCGCGTTTTCAACTATGCGACCAATGGCTTCGGCCACGCCGAAGCCATTGAACGCCTGAAATCCAATCGCTACCATGTCAAAAGTTATATCTGTTCATCCTCGGAGATCCGGCACGGCACGATGAACTCGAAGGCTACATCAAAGGGGTGCTAAAACATTTCGCACAGGACGAGCGCGTGTTGTATTGGGACCTGTATAATGAGCCGATAACCCTAATTCACTTTCGTAACCAGTCGGCTGTACTGCACGTTTGTGCCAATGGCACGGATAACATACGTTCCGGCGGCCAGGGCATTGGCTGGCCATGAGAGGGTATGGGTGCCGGCACGCAGGGGGCCGTTGTGGAGATCATACACCGGGCGGCCAAGCAGGTCATACACGGCGATGCGAACATCCTGGGAGGTATCTACCTGGAGGGTAACGGAGGTAGATGCCGAGAACGGATTGGGGTAGGCCGCCGACAGGTTTAAGGCTGCATCCGGGACATCGGTTGGCTCGTTGGCTACGGCAAAGAGACCGTTCACGTTGAGCAGGAACAGGCCGGATTCCCGATTGGTGACGGCCACCACTTCGTTTCCATAAAACGGATAGTTACTCCACGAACCGCTGAAGCCGGGGCTATCGTGCGTGGGGAAGGTGTCGAAGAAGCCGACTTCGCGGGGTTGGTCTCTCGTGCTGATATTCAGTATGCGCAGGCCACTTGCATAATTTGATTGAAGGAGGGCATCGCCCACGACGTACATGTTGTGGTCGGTGGAAGTTGCTACGCCTTCGTATTGTCCGGCCAGCACGGGCTGGTCCAGGTCACTTACATCCCAGATAAAGGTGGTGGTTTTTGGGGCCAAGCCACCCGTTTCATCGAGCTCGTCATCCGAATAGAAATACCGGTGGTCTTCCGTGAGCCAACCCTGGTGAATGTAGGAGGCCGTGGGGTAGGTCCCTGCGCCGAGAGCAACCGGGTTTTCTTTGTCTGTCACATCGGCCACGCTGATGTGGGTCTCGTTTGCGCTGAAGCAAACCTCTTTGCCCTGATGGTCCACATCGGGTCCCTGGTAGATCACACATTGGGCATCGTGGGTGTAGCCCGTTCCGCTACGGCCGGTGCCATTATGTGCAAAGCATCCGGCGAAGGTCGGGTTCAGCGGGTTCTGAATGTTGATCATGTGCAGTCCGCTGTTACAGACAATGTTGCCATTGCCCACGCCAACCGCATAGGCAAAGCCGCTTTCCTCGTTGATTGCGATGTTGTGTGCACTTCCAAACTCGGCATAGTGGGTGGTTTCGGAAAACTCGACGGGTGGATTGGTCACATCCCGGAGCTGGGTGAGGTCAAACACCTGCATGCCGTGGGAGGGAGCGCCGTCAGCCACGATGAAGGCATGGTTGGCGTAGACTTTGATGTCTCGCCACACACTGGGGTTGTTGCCGGTGTGCAGGAAGAGGTTACCCAGATAGACCGGGTTGAGGGGATCGGATACGTCGACGAACGCGGTGCCGTCTTCCCGGCCCACAATGGCGTAAGGGGTGCCGGTGTCCGGGTCCGTCCAGCCCCAGATGTCGTTGACCCGGACGCCCGGTATGCCGCCCATCTGGGTCGTCGGGAGGAAGGAAAGCAGGTCGATGCCGGAGCAGGTGTAGATGTCGGCCTGGCCGTCGGTACAGGCGATGCGGGTGCCGGTGATGGCCGGGAGGCCGGAGCGGTCGCCCTGGAAGCGGTTGGCTTCCAGCCACATCTCGGAGGTGGGGTCGAACTCGAACAGGTAGGCATTGCCCTGCCCAATGTCCGCACTGGCTGCGCCGACGAGGGCCAAACCTTCCTGAATGGAAACGGACCATCCGAAGAAGTCGCGGGGTTCGGCATCTCCTGCGGTGAGCAGGCCCTGTTCTTGCCAGGTGCCGTCAGCGGTATCCCGGCGGTAGAGGTAGGCACGGCCCCTTCCGCCGTCGGCAAACAAGGCTCCTACGGCTGCCTGGTCACCCTGGATATGGATGTTACGGCCGAAGAGGAGGGACTCGCCGGCATTCACCTGGGAGGGTTCCCATTGGTCGGTTGCCGTCCATTTTTCGGTGCCATCGTCATACCCGTAGACGAATACCGTACCCACGGCATTGTTGTGTTGGTAGGCCCCGATGACGGCTTCATTATCCTGAAGCGCGAGGGCATAGCCAAAGCGGGCGTTGTTGGTCAGGCCGGTGCCTTCGAGGGTGCTGTGTTCGACCCAGGAGCCGTCGGGGTTTTTTTGAAACACATAGGCGATGCCGGAGGGGCTGTGTTGATAGGCCCCAACCAAAAGAAAATCACCTGCAAGGGACACCGCAAAGCCGAACCGGTCATCACCTGCGGTTGTACTGCCCGTCAGCACGGCCTGTTCGGTCCAGGAGCCGTCGGGGTTTTTTTCAAACACATGGACGGTGTTGCGCCGGGGTGCACCCACCACGGCGGTCGTGCCGTTCAGGGCCACGGCTTGCCCGAAATCACTTCCGGTGCTGGGCGAAGCCGGGGTGAGCATGGCTGTTTCAATCCAGCCTGGACTAAACGGATCGCGCTCGAAAAGGTAGGCTGCGCCTTCATCGTTGTTCTGTCGGGGCGCCCCGATGAGGGCTGCATCGCCTTCCACATCCAGCGCGGTGCCGAATCGGTCGCCGGGCGCGGCGTTGCTTGCTGTCAGTCGGGCTTCTTCCGTTGATCCGGCCAGCGCAAAGACGTATACAAAACCGGGCATCAGGTCATTAAGCGGTTCGCCAATGAGGGCCTGATGGCCTGCTAAGGCAGTCGTCCGGCCAAACGCCGTTGCCGCGTCATCCGTTTTGGATTGGGCCTGGGCCGTGAGAAGGGGCAAGAGGCAGAGGGCCAATAGGCCATTCAATCGATGCAAAACGAGCATAAGGGTTTAATTCAACCAAAGAGGTTTTGTGAACGGGCATTGGCTTCTTCAAAGGAGCCGGTGACGATGCCCTCGGCATCGCTCATGGCCTTGAAGAAATCGGCATCGTAGGAACGGGTACGCACCACAATCGGCATCGGTACGGCGTGGCCGAGGATGAGGGCTTGTTGCTTGGAATCCAGGGAGGCCAGCACCTGCCGCAAGGCTGATGCGCCGCTGGTGCCCACCAGTGCGGCCCCGATGTCTTTCTCGTCGTTGAGCTGTGCCACGATCTTTGTGCCGATCTGGCTCAGGACTTCCTCATCAATGGCGCTGGGCCGTTGGTCTACCACCAGCAACGAAACGAAAAACTTGCGCATCTCCCGTGCAATCTTGCCGAACGGGGTTTCCCGTGCAATGCTCGGGGCCAGGAATTTATGGGCCTCCTCAATCGTGATGATGAGGGGATGGGGGCGGTCGGCGGTATCTTGCGTGCGGGCATAGGTGGCGGCTTTCTCCTCGTACACCTGTCGGAGCCGCCGCGTGATGACGTTGGCAACCAGCATGTACGTGGGCAGGTCGTCATACCGCCCAAACTCCAGGATGACGGATTTACCCCGGTCAAGCGTTTCGATGAGGGCATCCAGTACATCTTGCCGTCCGCCCACGGATTCCGTTTTGAAGAACCCATAGCGCTCAATGCGTTGGAGCTTGCGTTTCAGGGCGAGCAGGGAATTTTCATGGGCGTTGCAGATTTCGGCCAGTTCCTTTACGCGCTCGGTTGAGGCCGAGAGCAATTCAATCAGCCACTTTTTGCCGAATTGGGACTGGAGCGCATAGGTACTCTCGGCGGCGGTCGGGTTCAGGCTGAGGGTATCACGCAGGGGAAGGATGTCTTCAGCGTGGATCTGATCGGCGTAGAGGAAGACCTCATGATCGGCGGAGGCCCCGCGCCGCCGCGTGGAGGCTGGGTCTAGGGTAAAGATGGTAACCTTGTTTGGGAAGAGGTTGCGCAGGCCCTGTACAAACTGTGCCCCTTCGCCTTCCTGGGTGGCGCGCCAACCATACTCGGAGTGCATGTCGAAGATCACATTCACGGCCCGGCCCGTCTTGATGGTTCCGGCCAGGAGGAGCCGGGTGAGAAAGGTCTTGCCGGTGCCCGTCTTGCCAAAGACGGCGTTGCTGCGTTCGACAAACCGTTCGAGGTCGATGCAAACCGGCGTGTCCATGTCCAGCGGATTGCCAATGTGAAAGAACCGGTTACCGCCTTCGAGGGCTTCATGGCCGAAGATACGGGAGACGTCCTCTTCATTGGCTTCGGCCACCTGGGAAAAGTGGGCCGGTACGGTTTTGACAGGGCGCGGGCCGGCCTCGTCCAACTCCTGATGCCGCTGGTTTTGCATCATGAGCATGGGCTTGAGCGAAACCGTCACATAGGCACTCGACCCCTGCATGATGTCGAGGAGCAGCGTATCGTCCTGGGAAGGGGGATTGAGGAGGATGTTGTCGTTGGCGGCTTCAATGGCAATGTCGGTAATCATCGAAAAGAAGTCGTAGTGCCGCCCTTCGATCACGACGAATTTGCCCGCCTTAATGTGCTCGACCGATTGCTCGGCATCGAGTTTCATCTCAACGCCCTTGTTGAGTGAGCCGTGGGTGATGATGCCGATTTTTTCCTTGCGTTGCATGGAGGCGGAAGGTACGAAACGGAAAGGCATAAAGAAAGGCAGTCGCAAGGGGTTGCGGACTACGATGGCCAGGGTCGGCACAAGGCCCATCCATCCTCTTTCTGCCCCTTAAAATGACCACGCTCGAAGGGGTTAGTCTGGTGTCAGCTCCGGTTGTCGCACGCCTCGACGCGATCCCGATTTTTTGCCGGTTTCATCAAAAGGCGGCATCGGCCCAGAGGCCGCGGTGGGCGTTTCGGGCTTCTCGTTCGCGTTGACGAAATTCATCCGGGAAGGCCATGGGGAAGCGGGTATAAGCATAGGCGTAACCGTCCTCGACCATCCGAAAATTGACCATATATTGCGGGGTGCCGTCGGTATCTACGACGTGGACGTAGGCCAGGGTGCGGCCATGTTGGTCTTTGTTGTTGGTGGCTGCATTGGCCGGGTCGTATTGCAGCCGGACGCGTTGCCCTTGCACGAGGCGTTTGGCATAATCGGAGGCCTGGCGTCCGAGGCGCTGAATCGTACGTACGTCATGCCCCGTACGCTCGGCATCCCGGTACAGTTTGTCCGATTCATGTTTTTCCGGGGTATCGATGCCGATGAGGCGGACGCGGCGGCCATCGGAAAGGACGAAGGTGTCGCCGTCGGACACCCATTGCACGGTATGGATGTCCGCGCTCATGGCTCCAGGTTCCTGGGGTACCGGTTCGGTGAAGTAGAGATAAGCCCCGACGAGGGCAATCAGAAGCAGGATTTGAAGGAAGCGTTTCATATCAACGGGGGGGCGCGATCAATCATTGCGTTGGCTTATGGGCTGATTGTTCATGGGGAACTGTAGTGCTTGGTGATCCGGTGGGCAACGGCAGGCCCGGCCACCTGGGCGACTTCCTCCGGCTGTGCCGCTTTGACTTTCCGAACAGACCCAAAGTGTTTGAGCAGTTTCCGTACCGTTTTCTCACCGATGCCGGGGATGTCCAGTAACTCGGAGCGCAAGACCTGGGCGCGTTGTTTGCGCTGGAAGGTAATGGCAAAGCGATGGGCTTCATCACGCACGCGCTGCAGGAGCCGAAGGGAAGGGCTGGTTTTGGGGATGAGTACCGGATCTTTATCGCCGGGGAAGAAGACTTCTTCCAGCCGTTTCGCCAGGCCGATCACGGCTGTTTTGCCGTAGACGTCGTTCTGTTTGAGGATTTCAACGGCACTTGACAGTTGTCCCTTACCTCCGTCGATCACAATCAAATCCGGCCAGGGCCCATTTTCTTCGAGGGTACGGCGGTAGCGCCGCCCCACGACTTCGCGCATGGACTGAAAATCGTCCGGTTTGCCTTCCACACTACGGATTTTGAACGTCCGATAATCCCGTTTTTTAGGGCGGCCATCTTCAAAGACCACGCAGGACGCCACGGTGCCGGTCCCGGCCAGGTGAGAGATGTCGAAACACTCAATGCGCCGGGGTAGGTGTTTCAGGTGGAGATCGCGTTGCAGGGCTTTGACCGAGTGTGGAATGCGGCCTTCTTCCTGTTTGGCACGGGCCAGTTTGAATTCATCTAGGAGGAGCCGGGCATTGGCTTCAACCATCCGCATCAGTTCTGCTTTTTCGCCGCGTTCGGGTGTGCGCCATTCCACCTTTTTACCCCGTTTTTCGTGGAGGAAGTCCATCACCGGCTCCGGGTTTTGGAGATCGGAGGAGAGATAGACTGCATCTGGAAAAAATACGGCTTCGGTATAATAATCTTCCACAAACGACTGCATCAAATCGGCTATTGAACGGCCTTCAATGCGGTGCAGGTATTTGTGCCGTCGGCCCACGATCTTGCCTTCGCGAAGGGTAAAGAGGACTCCGCAGGCTACGTCATATTCGGGATCCCGTTCGAGGGCGAACAGGTCACGGTCAACGCGTTCGGTGGTGACCATTTTCTGCTTGGCCGAGTACTTCTCCAGGGCCATGATTCGGTCGCGCAGTTCACCGGCTTCCTCGAAGCGCATTTCGGCAGCGAGGTTTTGCATATCTGCTTTCAGGTGATCGATCAGAGCGCGGGTGTGGCCGCTCAAGAGTTGTTCGATTTGGGCAATGGTGTCGTTGTAGTGGGTTTCGGTTTCATATCCCACACAGGGGGCGAGGCAGTTGTTGATGTGGTATTCGAGGCAGGGTTTGAATTTACCTGCTTTGATGTTGCCTTCGCTGAGGTAATACGAGCAGGTCCGCACCTTGAACATGGTTCGGATGGTATCCAGCATCAGTTTTAACGAACGGCCTTCGGTGTAGGGGCCGAAGTATTTGGAGCCGTCACGCACGACTCGCCGGGTGGGGAAGATACGGGGGAAGCGCTCGTTTTTGATGCAGATGAAGGGGTAGGTCTTGTCGTCCCGGAGGTTAATGTTGTACCGGGGTTTGAGCTCCTTGATGAGGTTGTTTTCCAGCAGAAGCGCCTCAGCCTCCGTGTCCGTTACAATGACCTCTACATCCTCAATTTTGCGGACGAGGGCTTGCAGCCGTCCATCGTGGTTGGCATTGGTCCTGAAGTAAGAACGTACCCGGGTGCGGAGGTTCTTGGCTTTGCCCACATAGAGCACTTTGCCGTTTACATCTTTGTGTTGATACACGCCGGGTGTGGTGGGCAGGTGCGCAAGTTTGTCTTTGAGGCCGTCTTTGAGGGGGGGCATACCGAAAGGGTTGATCAGGGGGTTGGTATGAAACGCCTCAGCCGGAGATCGTTCCCCCAATCGGGCCTACCTTACCAGCCCAGGTCCCGGTCCAGAAACGCGTAGAGGCGTTCGTTGTGCGGTGCAAAGAATGCGTTCAGGGAAGCCAGGGTTTCCGGGTTAGCCTCATGGTAACTCTGGGCATTGACGATAGGAAAAGACTCGGGTTGCCAGTTCGGAAGACCCAGGAACGACAGGGTTTCTGCATAAACCTGGTCCGGATGTTCGAAGAAGTCTTCACTTTTCAGGACGAGGAGTTGTTCGCGAGAGAAGTGTTCCGTGAACCGCAGCAATTGATCAAGGTAGATCCCCTTGGTCAGATAGGCTAGGTTTTTGTGGGCAAAGCTGCTGTAGGTCCCATCGGCAAGTAATTTATCAAGTTCGCTGGCCATTCTGCTTTCTTCAGCCGCCAAGGCTTCTTCAAAGGTCTCTAACGTTTCATGCTTATACTTGAGTTCGTGGAAATAATGCGAGTAGGCCCGGTCAATCGGGTTACGGAGTAAGGCAATCAGCTTGACATCGGGCAAGAGCTGAGCAATGCGCGCTGCTGTATGGGGATAAAACATGTAGTATGGGCTGGCCTCGCAAGTCACCCAATCCGTAGCGCCTAACGCGATGGGGAAATGAGAGCGGTACCAGATCGGGCCTTTTTCATAATTATTGTCGAAGTAATGCACTTCTTTCTTGTCGGCCATCCTAATGTTGGGGTGCTTGCACAGGATATGATGCAGCGAGGAGGTGCCGCATTTTTGGCCTCCGATGATGATAAAACTGGGCCACTTCTTCAGGGGCGAGATGCCCATCTTGGGAGGTCGGAGGGCAGCACGTACTACTTTACCTACATTTCGTCTGATCTGTCTGTATATATTATTCATAGAGGAGAATAGTAGCACTCCGTCTTCATTCAGGCATTCCAGAATGCGATATGGACTTTCAGATTCAGGGTGGTTTTCTTGACCATTAGCAGGGTTTGGGGAAACAGCACGCAGAGTATAATACGGGGTGCCGTCCGAAGTATTAAAACTATCATGAATAACCTGTGCCGCCATGTCTGGAGGCGGGCGGTTCACGCACAAGTTCACGGGTTAAGCCGGGCTGACCACGGCAGAGCAATCAACGGGCGGGGTGCCTTCAGGGGGGCGTTATTGGCTGGCCCAGGTTTTGACGAGGGTATCATAGTCGATGGTTTCCGGGGTGTCGCGTTCATTGTCCAGCTTGGGGAAGGGGGCACCAGGTTGGTCGAACCAGTATTGGAGGTCTCGTTCTTCATTGAGTTGGGGGGCGCAGGTGGTCATGCTGGCGCGTTCGAGGCGGGCCAGGATGCGGTCTTGTGCCTCGGCCAGGTTGTCCATGGCCTGTTGCGGGGTTACCTCGCCCGTGATGGCCGGGGCTACGTTTTGCCACCAGAGCTGGGCCAGCTTGGGGTAATCCGGCACATTGGTACCGGTGGGGGTCCATTGTACCCGCGCCGGGGAGCGGTAGAATTCGATCAAGCCGCCGTACTTGGTGGCGTTTTCGGTGAAGTAGTCACTACGGATGTCGGAGTCTCGAATGAAGGTCAGCCCCTCGATGGATTTTTTTAGCGAGACGGTTTTGGATACGGTGAACTGGGCATACAACCAGGCGGCGGCGCGGCGGTCGGCGGGGGTGCTTTTGAGGAGGGTCCAGGAACCGGCATCCTGGTAGCCGAGCTTCATGCCGGCCTGCCAGTACACGCCGTGCGGACTTGGCGCCATGCGCCATTTGGGAGTGCCATCTTCATTGACGACGGCCAGGCCGGGCTGGGTCATGTCTGCCGTAAAGGCGGTATACCAGAAAATTTGTTGGGCCACCTGTCCCTGTGCCGGGACGGGACCTGCTTCAGAGAACGTCATCCCAGCGGCTTCTGGTGGGGCGTAAGCCTTGAGCCAGTCGATATACTTTTGCAGGGCATAGACTGCCGCCGGGCCGTTGGTGTCTCCGCCACGCGAGATAGACGAGCCCGCCGGGGCGCAGCCTTCCACGCGCAGGCCCCATTCATCCACCGGGTTGCCGTTGGGGATGCCGGGGTCGCCGTTGCCGGCCATCGAAAGCCAGGCATCGGTGAAGCGCCAGCCGAGGGAGGGGTCTTTTTTGCCATAGTCCATGTGGCCGTAGACGTTCTCTCCATCGATGGTGCCGTTGCCATTGACCTTGTTTGTGAAGAAGTCGGCGATGTCTTCGTAGGCACTCCAATTGACGGGTACGCCGAGGTCATAGCCGTAGGCCGCCTTGAACTGTTGTTTGATGTTGGAGTCTGTGAACCAGTCGTACCGGAACCAGTAGAGGTTGGCAAATTGTTGGTCTGGCAGTTGGTACATCTTGCCGTCCGGTGCGGTCGTGAAGCTGCGGCCAATGAAATCGTCCACATCCAGGGTCGGGGAGGTAACGGCCTGACCTTCGCCGGTCATGTAATCGGAGAGGGGGACGACAAATCCATAGCGAAAGTGCGTTCCGATCAGGTCGGAGTCGTTGACGTAGGCATCATAAATATTCTGGCCGGACTGAAACTGGGTTTGCAATTTTTCGATCACATCGCCTTCCTGGATGAGGTCATGGCGTACGGTGATGCCGGTGATTTCCGAGAAGGCTTTGGCGAGGGTTTCGGCTTCGTATTCATGGGTGGTGATGGTTTCCGAGACCACGTTGATGGTCATGCCCCGGTACGGTTTGGCCGCTTCGATAAACCAGGCCAGTTCGGCCAGTTGCTCGTCCCGTCCCAGCGTACTCGGTTGAAACTCCGTATCCACCCAACGTTCAGCCGCCGCCGTGAGGGCGGTTTCATCCATGTCGACGCCGTTGGGACCTTCGTCGGCATCGGGTTGATCAGTGCAGGCCCCCAAAAGAAGGGAAAACAAAAGGATAAGGCTGAGGTTTTTCATACGATTGATGGGCGGGGTCGGCCTTGTGCCGACCCTTCAAGGTATAATGTGGTAAAATACGTTCGGGTTATTCTCGGCAAGACGGAGGAGGTTGGTCTGGATCGACGACCCAATAAACAAATCATCCCCACCGCATCACCCCGGCCAGCCAAACCGCCGCGAGGGCCGTGGCCCCCCAAACGTTGAGGTCTGTTATTGCAAACCAGAAAAAATGAATAAAGGCACAACCGAGCAGGCCGATGTAGAGCCGGTCACCCCGTGTGGTGGCCAGCGGCAGCCAACCCTTTCGGGCCGTTGAAGGGTGCCGGATGTGGTAGTGCGTCATCCCGACGAGCATCAGGCCCACAGCCCCGAAAAATAGTGCCGTCGGCCAAGTCCAGGCCATCCAGGTCATCATACCCTCCCCAGGGCAAAGCCCTTGGCAATATAATTGCGCACAAACCAGATCACCAATGCCCCCGGAATGATCGTCAGGACCCCGGCGGCGGCCAGCACGCCCCAGTCCATGCCGGAGGCGCTTACGGTGCGCGTCATGGTGGCGGCAATCGGCTTGGCATTGACACTGGTGAGCGTACGGGCCAGCAGCAACTCCACCCAGCTAAACATAAAGCAGAAAAAGGCCGTCACCCCGATGCCACTTCGGATCAATGGTACGAAGATCCGAAAGAAAAACCGGGGGAAGCTGTAGCCATCTAACGCTGCTGTTTCGTCGATTTCACGCGGGATGCCGGACATAAACCCTTCCAGTATCCACACGGCCAAGGGTACATTAAACAACAAGTGCGCCAGCGCTACGGCCAGGTGGGTGTCGTACAACCCGAGGTTCTGGTACATCTGGAAAAACGGCAGCAAGAATACCGCCGCCGGGGCCATTCGGTTGGTGAGGAGCCAGAAGAACAGGTGGTTGTCGCCCAGAAACGTGTAGCGGGAAAACGCATACGCCGCCGGTAAGGCGATGCACACCGACAGTACCGTATTCATCACCGTGTATATGATCGAGTTGATGTAACCGCCATACCACGTGGGGTCGGTGAATATGGTGCGGTAATTGTCCAGGGTGGGCGCAGCAGGCCACAGGGAGAAGCCACTCAGGATTTCGGTGTTGGTCTTGAGCGACATATTGATCATCCAGTAAATCGGCAGTAAGAGTAGGACGAAGTACAGGACGGTCAAGGTTTGGCCGGTAAGCGCTTGCAAGCGTGTCTTCATGCCGTTCCCCCCTGGCCGATGTTTCGGATGACGGTGTAGAACAGGTAGCAAAACACCTGGATGATCAAGAAGTAAATCAGCGAAAAGGCGGCCGCCGGACCAAGGTCGAATTGGCCTACGGCCAGCTTCGAGAGGTAGATGCTCAAGAAGGTCGTGGCGTTGCCGGGGCCGCCGCCGGTGACCACGAACGGTTCGGTGTAGATCATAAAACTGTCCATGAACCGAAGCAATACCGCGATGCGCAACACACCCCGCAGCTTGGGGAGTTGCACGTATCGAAAAATGGACCACGCCCCGGCCGCATCAATCCGTGCAGCCTGATAATAGGCTTCCGGGATGGCCCGAAGTCCGGCGTACGTGAGGAGCACCACCAGCGGGGTCCAGTGCCAGACGTCCATCAGCAGGATGGTGTACCACGCGTCCGTGGCATCCAGGGCATAATTGTAGGAAAAGCCCAGCACATCGTTCATCACATACCCGCCCAACCCAATGTCCGCCCGGCCAAAGATCTGCCAGATGGTGCCCACTACGTTCCAGGGAATCAACAACGGCAACGCCACCAAAACCAGGGCCAATGAAGCCCTCCAACCCCGAGTGGGTAACCCCAGGGCAACCAGGATACCAAGTGGAATCTCGATCAACAATACCTGAAACGAAAACAGCAGATTCCGCAAAAAAGCCGCCCGCAACGCTGGATCACGCATGGTCTGGACATACCACTCACTCCCGACCCACACCCGCTGGTCCGGCCCCAAAATATCCTGCACGGAATAATTCACCACCGTCATCAACGGAATCACCGCGCTAAAGGCGACCGATAACACGACCGGTAATACCAGAAGCCAGGCGTGATGGTTGGTAGGCTTGGTCATTCTGATTACCAATCACCGATTACCAATCGACAGGGCATCTGCATTGAAAAGGCAAGTAGCTTGTGGTGGAAAAATTAGCCATCCTTCCTCCATTTTCACCTCCACATCTGCGTTACACCGGACCATGAGGCGTTCTGCTCCAATGCGGGCTGTTAGCAGAAGATAATGCCCGAGGTCTTCGATTTGTTCAATCTGAGCAGGCAGGGCGTTGGGGTGGGGGGCCGGGGTGTAGGTGATGAACTCGGGGCGGATGCCCAACGTGAGGCGGGTGCCGTCCGGTTGATCAGCACGTTTTGGGGTCTTGACCTCACCGATCCACACCGTTCCATCCTTCGTATGTGCCGGGAGGAGGTTCATGCCCGGTGCCCCGATGAAATAGCCGACGAACGGATGCGTCGGGGCCTCAAACAGGGCCTGTGGGGTGCCCTGCTGGACGATGGTGCCTTCGTGCATCACAAGCACCTCATTGGCGAAGGTCAGGGCTTCGGTTTGGTCATGGGTGACGTACAATAGCGTCAGGGCTAGTTCCCGGTGAATCTGTTTCAGGGTGCGGCGGAGCGTCCATTTTAGTTGAGGGTCAATGACGGTAAGCGGTTCGTCGAACAGGACGGCTGCTACATCGTCCCGGACCAGCCCTCGGCCGAGAGAAATCATCTGTTTCAGATCGGCGGATACGCCACGGGCACGGCGGTTCAGGGCGTCCGTGAGGTCGAGCAATTCGGCGATTCGGTGAACCCGTTTTTTGATCTCCGGTTTGGGGATGCGTCGGTTGCGGAGCGGGAAGGCCAGGTTGTCATAGACAGTCATGGTATCGTAGACCACCGGAAACTGAAAGACCTGCGCGATGTTGCGCTGAGCGGTCGGGCGGTTGGTTACCTCCTGGTCATTGAACAGGACGCGGCCCTGCGTCGGGTGAATCAACCCAGAGATGATGTTCAAAAGCGTCGTCTTGCCACACCCGGAGGGGCCGAGCAAGGCATAGGCCACACCGTCTTGCAGGGTGAGGTCCAGCGGACGCACGGCATAATCCGCCGGCTCCACCGGCCGAGGCGTATAACTGTGGGCAATATGTTGAAGGGTGAGGGTTGCCATCAGCCCGTTCTTCGGAGGGCTGGTGTGGCGATGCAACGGCCTTCAGCATCAAATGCGAACAGGTACCGCGTATCCAAATACACATCCAGCCGACATTCCTCTGCATGTTCGTGCAAGCCGGATTCCAGCGCCAGGAAGGGGATCGGTTTGGTGCTGGCCTCATGGCGGACGTGCAGGATGGTTTCCGAGCCGTCGTGTTCGGTCAATTCTACGTGGCAGGGGAGGGGCACGGCTGCTTCCGTTGGAGGCGTCAGGTGTACATGGGCGGGCCGCAGGCCCAGGTGAATCGACCCCTCAGGCAAGGAAAGCAGGTGCGTTGGTACCGGCATCTGCACCGAATCAGACAACACAAGCTGCCCTTGATGTACTTCGGCATCGAACACGTTCAGCGGCGGATCGCTCAGGCGTTCGGCTACGCGGCGGGTATGGGGCTGGTGGTAGACCTCGGTGGCCGGACCATGTTGTAGGAGCCGGCCTTCGTCCAGTATAGCAACCTGTCCGCCGAACAGGAGGGCTTCACGGGGTTCTGTGGTGGCATAGACTGCCACTTGCCGATCGTTATGCAGCACCTGCCGGAGTTCGGCCCGAAGGGATTCGCGCAGCTTATAGTCGAGGTTGACCAGGGGTTCATCCAGCAGTACCAGATCGGCCTCTTTGACGAGGGCGCGGGCGAGCGCCGTGCGTTGTTGTTGGCCGCCCGAGAGTTCAGCCGGGAGCCGGTCCAGCAAATCGGCAATGTGCAGGTCTTCGGCTACGGCTTCTACCCGTTCCCGGATGGTGCTACTGCGTAGTCCGCCCTGGATACGTAAGGGTGAGGCAATGTTCTCAAAAACACTCAGCGACGGGTAATTGATAAATTGCTGATAGACAAAGGCCACATTCCGCGCTTGCACCTTGCAGCCTGTGACGTCCTGCCCATTCTCCATTAGCCGACCGGTTGTGGGTTGGTCAAGTCCGGCCATCAGCCGGAGCAGGGTGGTTTTGCCTGCGCCGGTCGGGCCAAGCAATACATGGAGGCCGGGTTCCAGGATGAGATGGGTTTCATACAGATGCACCTCCTCCCCAACAGTACGGGTGATGGCATCCAGGGTGAGGGGCATAGGCGTGTGGTGCGACGTGCAAAAATGTAGGACATCAAGGTAATGACAATGGTTGAGGTTGGCAATACAGGGAGTGGTTGTTCGGTGCCCTGTGTTTAAATCAAGTCTGTATTCTCACATCTCGAATTGCTATACTGCTATTCAATCAAGCACTTTCCATCAGTACACACGTAGATCTTTTTATCATGGACAAAATCAACGTCGCCATCATCGGACTGGGCTTCGGCGCCGAGTTCATCCCGATCTACCAGCGCCATCCCAATGCCGAACTGTGGGCCATCTGCCAGCGCAACGAAGATCACCTCAACGAAATCGGCGACCAGTTTGGTGTTGATCGGCGGTTTACGAGCTATGAAGCCCTTCTGCAAGCGCCGGACCTGGACGCGGTCCATATCAACACGCCCATCGCTGCGCATGCGCCGATGTCGTTAGCCGCACTCGAAGCAGGTAAACACACGGCCTGCACGGTGCCGATGGCTACGACCGTAGAGGAGTGTCTGCAACTGGTCGAAGCCCGCGAACGTTCGGGTAAGGTGTACATGATGATGGAGACCGCCATCTACACCCGCGAATACCTGTATGCCAAAGACCTGGTAGACAGTGGCAAGCTGGGCAAAATCCAGTTCTTGCGGGGCTCGCATCAGCAAAACATGGGGCTTCCCGGTTGGCCGAGCTACTGGTACGGCTTCCCACCCATGCATTACGCTACGCATGCCGTCAGCCCACTGCTCGACCTCTCCGGCGGATGGGCTGAGTCGGTCGTTTGCTTGGGGTCCGGACGCATCAAAGAAGAATTTATCCAGCACTACAACGCCCCTTTCGCCATCGAGACGGCCCTGGTCAAGCTGCGCGATAGTGATCTGGCCTGTGAAGTGACACGCTCGCTCTTTGACACCATCCGGCAGTACCGAGAGAGCTTCGATGTGTATGGCACCAAATGCTCGTTCGAGTGGGAACAACGCATCGGTGAGGGGCCGGTGATTTATACTGGATACGAAGATGCCAAACGCATCGAAGCCCCGGATTATGGGCACCGCCTCCCGGCAGAGATTGCCGCGTTCACCCAGGCCGGGGTATACGATGATGAGCATGAACACACCTCTTTCATCCAGGGCGGCGGTCATGGCGGCTCCCACCCCCACCTCGCACACGAATTTCTCCAGGCCATTCTCGAGAACCGCCTTTCAGCCGCCGATGCCCGACGGGCCGCCAACTGGACCATGACCGGCATCTGTGCCCACACATCGGCCATGCAAGGCGGCGAACGCATCACGATTCCCCATGTTTAATCTAAAGGTGATCTCCATGCCTAGACGATGGCTGCTTTTGCTGATGGCCCTGCTGGTCAACAGTACAACGACGTACGCACAAGAGGCCGGTTTTCAGTCCCTGTTTGATGGTTCAACATTTGAGGGGTGGGAAGACCACCAGGACCTCTTCCGCATCGAAGACGGGGCCATCGTGGGCGGGACGCTCACGTCCCGCATCGACGCCAATGCGTTTCTTTGCACCACGCAATCCTATGATGATTTCGAGTTACGGCTAAAGGCCAAGCTGATCGGACCCGGCGACAATGCCGGCATTCAGTTTCGGAGCCGCCGCGTGCCCGGCCACCACGAGGTTTCAGGATATCAGGCCGATATGGGCTCCGTCTCGGCCAGTTGGTTCTATCAGGTGATGGGGAAAGCAGACGAGGTGCCCCCCGAGGCCAAGGCCCCGGTGTGGGGATCCCTCTACGACGAGACACGCCGCAACCGATATCTGGCCTGGGGCCACCCCGATGACGTTGCCCCGGTGCTGAAAAAAGACGATTGGAATGACATGACCGTCCGCGCCGTTGGGCCTATGATCCAGATCTGGGTGAATGGTGTACAAACCGTAACGTATACCGAACACGATCACATCCCCCGGTCGGGCGCGATCTGCCTTCAGATTCATAGCGGCGCCCCTGCGGAGGCGTGGCACAAAGACCTCATGCTCAAGGAAATCGAGGATGACTATCATCTCATCTCCTTCCAAAAGACCACACTTTCGGACCTCTTCTATGCCGAAGGGGCAAACTTCGGAGACCTCAACGGCGATGGGGGGATGGACCTCGTTGCAGGGCCCTTCTGGTATGAAGGCCCGACGTATGAACAGGCCCATGCCTTTTACGAACCCAAACCGTTCGATCCAGAAGGCTATTCCGATAACTTTTTTCCCTACGTCTACGACTTCAACCAGGACGGACGCTCGGATATTCTGGTCATCGGATTTCCGGGTCAGACGGCAACCTGGTACGAAAATCCCGGCCACACGGCAGGGCACTGGCCTGCACATGTGGTTTTCGATACGGTAGACAATGAATCCCCTGCCTGGACGGACCTTACCGGCGATGGTCGTCCGGAGATCGTCTGCATCGCACAGGGGCGCTACGGGTATGTTCAGCCGGACTGGAGCGACCCCTCGCGGCCCTGGACCTTCCACCCGATTACGCCCGATGAGGGATGGCAACGGTTTACGCATGGCCTTGGGGTAGGGGATGTCAATGGCGATGGACGGATGGACGTGCTAGAGCGCGACGGCTGGTGGCAACAGCCCGCTACCCTTGAGGGTGACCCCGTCTGGGCCAAACACGCCTTTTCCTTTGCTGAATATGGTGGCGCACAGATGTACGCCTACGATGTAGATGGGGATGGTGACAATGATGTGATCACCAGTCTGCAAGCGCATGGCCACGGCCTGGCCTGGTTCGAGCACGTCCAGAAGAATGGTAAGATCGACTTCGTCCGACACATGATCATGAAAGAGAAGCCGGAGGAAAATCGATACGGCATCGTCTTTGGTGAACTCCATGCCTTGGACCTGATCGACATTGACGGTGATGGCCTGAAGGACATCGTAACCGGGAAGCGGTGGTGGTCACACGGGGCCGAGGGCGACCCTGACCTGAATCCCAAACCATACCTCTACTGGTTCCGGCTCGTGCGCAGCGCAGAGGGTGTTGATTTCGTCCCGCACCTCATCGACGATGATACGGGCATCGGCGTGCAGGTGGTGGCCGGTGACCTCAACGGGGACCGGCACCCGGACGTGGTTGTCAGTAACAAGAAAGGCACTGCCGTCCTGCTTCAGAAGCGGCAAAAGGTCAGTGCGGCCGAATGGCGCAAGGCCCAGCCCAAGCCCCGATGAGGGTTTTAGGCGACTGTCATTTCAATCCTCATCCGCCCCGAGGGACGGATGCTACGTTACCCCGGACATTGACCCCGAACCCGTCGCATCATTTCAATCCTCATCCGCCCCGAGGGACGGATGCTACTAGAGTCCCTGGGCCTCCTCGTCGAGCCTCCCCCGAACATTTCAATCCTCATCCGCCCCGAGGGACGGATGCTACGTTTTCGGCTCCGTTTCCGGTTCCGAACGAGAACGAATTTCAATCCTCATCCGCCCCGAGGGACGGATGCTACGTCCCCTGTTATTGTGTCTTACGCCGTGTTCCGATTATTTCAATCCTCATCCGCCCCGAGGGACGGATGCTACCGGCGCAGGGGCAAGGCCCCCAGGGCCGAACCTGAATTTCAATCCTCATCCGCCCCGAGGGACGGATGCTACAAGAGTGTAACGCCATCAGTTTCAATCTGTCAAAATTTCAATCCTCATCCGCCCCGAGGGACGGATGCTACCGTCAGGTTGGGTTGAGCGGGAGGGACTAGTCTACATTTCAATCCTCATCCGCCCCGAGGGACGGATGCTACTTTGCGTGACATTGGGCGCTACGGCTGACTCAAACGTATTTCAATCCTCATCCGCCCCGAGGGACGGATGCTACCCTGGGTTTTCAGGTCAACGCTCAATTTCAATCTGTCATTTCAATCCTCATCCGCCCCGAGGGACGGATGCTACCTCAACGACGGCTCTGGAAATCGAACCTGATGGAATATTTCAATCCTCATCCGCCCCGAGGGACGGATGCTACCCGGTCAAAAAGGTGCCACATAGCTGGTTCGCGGATATTTCAATCCTCATCCGCCCCGAGGGACGGATGCTACCCTCAGTACCCATTCGCGTGCCGTGGGCACTATGCATTTCAATCCTCATCCGCCCCGAGGGACGGATGCTACCAGCATCGACACTTTCCCGGCATCGTCTTTCACATTTCAATCCTCATCCGCCCCGAGGGACGGATGCTACCCGGTTCACGGTTTCGGTTTCGGTTCCGAACGAATTTCAATCCTCATCCGCCCCGAGGGACGGATGCTACCGCAAACGGCGGCGGATAACGGTAACAAATACAGTACCATTTCAATCCTCATCCGCCCCGAGGGACGGATGCTACTCTGTACGGACTGCTTTACGCATTTCTTTTACGGTGCTATTTCAATCCTCATCCGCCCCGAGGGACGGATGCTACTTTAGTCATTTCATTATGATGTGAGTGGGCACGATATTTCAATCCTCATCCGCCCCGAGGGACGGATGCTACTGCTGCTCCGTCCAGTATGTCCTACAGGGACGATACCGATTTCAATCCTCATCCGCCCCGAGGGACGGATGCTACTCCGTCTACCTGTTGGCCTGTATTAGCCAGTTCAATCAGATTTCAATCCTCATCCGCCCCGAGGGACGGATGCTACGCCAAAAACGTCCCAATCGGCGCAAGGGTAAAACTCCTATTTCAATCCTCATCCGCCCCGAGGGACGGATGCTACCCTTACTTTTTTAGGGATTCCTACTTTTTACTATGCCATTTCAATCCTCATCCGCCCCGAGGGACGGATGCTACTACAAATACGTAAACATTGCGGGGTACAATAGCCGTATTTCAATCCTCATCCGCCCCGAGGGACGGATGCTACGTTACCCGGACCCCTAACCGTCCACACCTCGCAACTCATTTCAATCCTCATCCGCCCCGAGGGACGGATGCTACATGCGGATCTCCGTTGCACAGAACCGGAATCGCAACCGATTTCAATCCTCATCCGCCCCGAGGGACGGATGCTACGACGTAAAAAGCGTAGGATATTGCTATCAACCCTATTTCAATCCTCATCCGCCCCGAGGGACGGATGCTACAGTTTCTCTATCCCGTTACGGCTACTTCGTTTTCTGATTTCAATCCTCATCCGCCCCGAGGGACGGATGCTACCTTATTGCGCTATCCCGTCACGGCTACCTAGTTTTCCATTTCAATCCTCATCCGCCCCGAGGGACGGATGCTACGCCGACTGGTTTAGCCCGGAGGAGGAGGGTAGAGTATTTCAATCCTCATCCGCCCCGAGGGACGGATGCTACTTTAGCGGGGCCTATGCCCTGGATTCGGGCGTATTATTTCAATCCTCATCCGCCCCGAGGGACGGATGCTACGCGTCCATTCGCAGCCTCAGTGCGCGGTTCCACACATTTCAATCCTCATCCGCCCCGAGGGACGGATGCTACCAGAGGAGTTGCGGCAGACCGTCAGGGTCACAACTATTTCAATCCTCATCCGCCCCGAGGGACGGATGCTACCCCGCTGTTTCAGGGCGTACCATACCGCGTTAGAGTATTTCAATCCTCATCCGCCCCGAGGGACGGATGCTACTAATATAATATATTGACGAGATATATCCCTGTTTGTATTTCAATCCTCATCCGCCCCGAGGGACGGATGCTACAAGGGAGACCTCGTGACACTCGTTGCGACTAAACTGATTTCAATCCTCATCCGCCCCGAGGGACGGATGCTACCTGACCAGAGCATTGATGATTATGTCAGTGGCACCCAATTTCAATCCTCATCCGCCCCGAGGGACGGATGCTACACGCGGTGGTCTCGGGTGAACCGCTGTCACAACTCATTTCAATCCTCATCCGCCCCGAGGGACGGATGCTACCGGTAGTAAGGCTCCGACGATGGAGCCGCAAACCATCATTTCAATCCTCATCCGCCCCGAGGGACGGATGCTACCAGAGTTTCAACAACAGGCAGGGCTTACCACAAATATTTCAATCCTCATCCGCCCCGAGGGACGGATGCTACCCGAAAATAGCCTCCAATGGGCATTTTTTCAGCATTTTCCGCGCAAAACAGGCCAATTTTCAGGAGCTGGCCCTTGCAACAAGCCGTGGAAAGGGAAGAAATGTTGTGAAAACGTGCGCCAACCCCTTGAGGTAGCTGCCGGCACTAGAGGTCGGCGCACCGTATTTTAGATAATAAGCGGTTCGTCGAAATCGGTGTAGTGATCGCGACCATGCACACGGAGCGCTCCTTCTCGCCCGCCCTGGAATACATAGATGCGAATGCTGTCTAGGTCTTTGTGCATGATTTCCACAAGGCGGTGTTCGAGTTCTTCTAGTTGTGCTCTGGTGAGGCGACATTCAAAAACAGAATATTGCACCCGCTGTCCGAACCCTTTGCACACGGTAGCTACTTTGCGGAGCCGGCGTTGGCCGGCTTTATCGGTGGTGTTGACATCGTAGGCCACCAAAATATCGAGACGTTTATGGTAGGAGCCTTTCATGCTTTAGGCTTTTAGTGTGCCCGAAAGGGGCGGTAGTGCGGGATGTCTTTGCGCAGATAACGAGCCAGAATCCGGGCCTGAATGTAGGGCAGTAGCCCAACGGGAACCGATTCCTTAAACAAGCGATGTTTGACAGTCTGTTGTTTGCGTTTTTGATAAGCCGTGAGCACTTCTCGTCGGCCTTCCTCATTCATGTACACGGCCCCGCCGGGGCGTTCCTCAAAGTGTTCAGGTTGTATTTGTTGCCGGTTGATGAGCGAGAGTACCAGCCGGTCGGCCCACCAGACCCGAAATTCTTCCATCAAGTCCAGGGCGAGCGCTGGCCGGCCTGACCGGAGGGTGTGCAAATACCCTACTTGCGGATCGAGTCCTACACTTTCGAGGCCGGCCACACAATCATTTTTGACGAGGGTATATACGAAGGAGAGCATGGCATTGACAGGATCACGCGGGGGACGCTTGTTACGGCCTGAAAAGCTAAAAGCGTCTGTACGGATCAGGTAGGGCAGCACCTGGAAGTACGTGGATGCGGCCTGTCCCTCAATGCCGCGTAGAATATCCAAGTCGCTGGCGGTTTCGGCTTCATGCAAGGCCCGGTTCAGGGTGCGTAGCGGCTCGGCTAGATCGGGCTTGAGTGCGTTGTTCGACCGGGCAGCACGTTGGAGCACATGTCGGGTATTTTGGAGTTTGCCCTGTACAAACCGCCGAGCCAATGCCAGGATCAGCGTGGGATCGTCCAGGGCTTCATGTTGGGCACGGCGCAAGAGTACATTGCCGGAGACCGGTCCGGCCAGCCGGCCCTGAAACCGACCCGAACGGCTCAACCAGACCACATCGCGGCCATCGCGGGCGCATTGGTGCAGCAGGTAAGGGCTAAACAGCACATTGCCGAAGGCCACAATGCCACCCAGGTGATGCAGCGGTACCTCGAAGCGTTTTTCTTTTTCTACATCCACGCGCAGGGTTTCGTGATCAAGGCGGAGGTAGGCCCCTTGTGTTTGCACGAACAGGGTATTAAGAACTTGCTGAATCATGGGGGGTTGCGTCTGGATCGTTGGGGCGGGCCAGCAAGACTAACCCGTGCCGGCCTTTGGAACCACTTTGGTTTTGTACTTAGGAGCCACAATGTCGGTGCCAGTCATTTCTCATAAGGGTCAGGTTGTTTTCAATGAGTCTGCGAATCCGGCGGATCTCTTGGGTTGAAAACCGTCCTGAATCGGCAAGTTCAAGGCCGCCGTGATGAGGGGCTTCGATCCACCCTGAGCGCTTCAACGAGGTAGGGCATACATGTCTCGATGAGGGAACAAGGGGGACAACGCGCATCGGCCACGGGGGGCGGCAGGCATTGGGTCTGAAGCAGGATACGGGTTTTTTTGGTAAGATCGGCCACTGCGGCGCGGAGCGTGTCTGTAAAAACAACTGCGCGCCGGCGTCGGGAACGGGCGTAGTAGAGGGCCCCTTTGGGTACAGGCCGGCCCAGCATTTCTTCGAGGCAGAGCGCCTGGGCACAGAGTTGAACTTCATCGGCGTGTTGGGCGCGGCGCTTACCTACTTTGTGCTCTACCGGGTACGGGGTACCGCCGGGTTCAAATTCCACCGCATCGGCGCGGCCCACCAAGCCCAGGGTTTCCGACCAAAGCGGCAGAGCGTACTCAATGCGTACATCATTGCGGTTCATACCCTGGGGCCGGTCTACGTTTTCATGGGCACGCCGGCCCCGGAGGGTGTAGATGTTCTCGTCCCAGGCCTGTTCCACATGGATCAGGGCGCACTGCCGGGGGCAGTACGCGTAGTGTTGCAGCGCCGAAATGGGCACCAGAGCCTTTTCGTCCATGACATGTGCTAAAGGATCGTGAGGGTCACGCCGGGAAAATCTGGGAGAGGACCGCGCAGGGGTGCTTCGAGGGTGTAATCGCCAAAACTACGGGCCGGCTTGGTTTGGTCCTTGCATTCGGCCTTGACGAGGTCGAAGAGTTCATGGGCTGGCGCGTTGCCGAGTTTGTTTTCATGGGTGAAGATGTAGAGCTGGCGTAAGGCCATCAAACCCCGACTGGCCGAGCGATCCAGTTCCCAGCCCATCTGCAAAGCAGTCCAAAAAAGCGCCAGGTCGTCCTTATCAAAACCCGTATCGTTGCCCAGCATGGGATTGAAAAATCCATGTCCACGGTAGAGGCCGTACGCAACCAGTGCTTTTCGCCCCATCTCCGTTGCTTTGCCAGATGTACTTTCGCCATCTTCGGACACAACAATCTCGGCATCTTCAGGGCGGGTAACGGCGATTCGGGTGATAGAAAGATCCATTGGAACAACCGGATCAATGGATCGGGCAAAGGTGAGTTGCATGGGGCCGCGTACCTGTCCGCAGTTCACGCCGGTTGTCATGACGGCTCCAAATGTGCGAATGTCGTAGAAATTCTGGCACATCCAGGCACGGGCCTTATCAATCGTTTCACGGTCTTGTTTGCTGCCTTTGGATTCAAGATCCAGCGCATCGTAGGCGCGTTGATGCTGGTTGTTCAAAATGCCCCGGTCTTCTACGTAGATTTTGTAGCGTCCATGGGTTCCCTGTGCCACATCCACATAATTGCGGATTTTGCGTTTGAGGCATACATCTGAAACTAGGCCTTGCATGGTTTCAGGATCTACGCGGGGTAGGTTGCCGGCGTCCGGATCGCCGTTCGGGTTGCCATCGGTTACATCAAAGAAGAAGGCGAAATCGTGCCGGCGGGTTGCATCAAGGTGTATTGGAGTTGTCATGGGAATGATTGATTTTAAGGTTTAGGATTGGTCGTTGTTGTCTTTGGCGGGGCGATAATTTTTCTGCTGGTAGTAGCCCAATGCAAAGAGACCTTGGTCCTGCATGGTCAGGGTACGCGGAAATTCCTGGAGCCTGTCGGCTATTTCACCGAGGCGTTGTTCAAAGTAGTGGTGAAGTCCCGGACTACTTTTGCGCAATTTGCTCAGGTGTGCCTGGGTTTTGCGCATCAGTACGCCGAATACGGAAGCTGGCGTCGCCGAGGCTGCGCCGTAGAAACGATCAACAAGTGTAGCTTTGGGGCTGATGGCTTTGCGTTGGATGTCATCCAACACTGCCAGGAGCCGGCCACAGTGATAGGCCGGGTTGGGGTGATCGGGGTTCAGGTGTTCGTTTGCCATGTGTTTCTCTTGCGGGTTAAGTTGAGCGAGTAAAACCAGTTTGATTAAAGCAGCCCGGTTGCGGGTCACGGGGTGTTCATCGGCACGGGCGCGTTGCACGGCCAAATTGAGCAAATAGAGCGGGAGGGGTTGGCCTGTGATCGCGTGTTCGAGCAAGGCCGGGGCCACCTGTGGCGGCAAGTCTTTCAGGTCGCGCACCAGGGCGCTGGCAAGCGATAAAATGCCGTAATAGCGCGTCTCGCCTGACAGATCAGTGATGCCCTGGCGTTGGAAATAGCCGGCCAGATTTTCCTGCACTTGCGGCACTGATATGGTGAGCCAGCTACGGATGACCATACGCGACGTATTGGAGGAGACCACCAAGGCATAAAACTGGTTGGCGTCTACATCCAAACGCTGTGCGGTCCAGGGTGATTTCAACAAATGCTCAATGTGTCGTTCGTCCGGGTTGGTAATCAGGTTGAGAAAGGGAAAGTCCGTTTCATCATGGGTCCAGAACAACCAGGTAACATCCGAAACACGGAGGTGATGCTTGTCTGTCTTGAGCAGATAGCGGAGCGCTTCTCCATAGGTACGGGCACAGGTCTGACAGAGCGGCGCAATTTCAGATTGCTTCAGCCCAAACGATAAAAAGGAAGGCTTATTGCCCGTAATGAGTCCGACCCGATCCGGCCCGACCAACAATTCAATCGGATGGGTACGGGCCACAGGTTTATGTTCGCCACAGAGTAGGCACTCGTTCTCGATGACACTTTTCTCGTTAGCCTCCCGGTCCTTGAGTTCCTGCCAAAAACGGCGCACAGCGGGTTGTTGGTGTGGGTAGTTGCCAGCCACGCGGGGCACAATTAGGTCGCTGGCTTTCATGGCTGGCACATTTTCATGTGTCCGTGCGCGTTCAACCGCGTCGGGCGTTTGTAAAAACACAACGAATGTATCCAGGATGGTCTCTTCAATGGCTTCCTGGCACTGATTCAGGAGATCTAGGTAGGCCTGATGGCTTAGTTTGGCCTTTTCTTCCGCCCCTTTCTTGCCCGGATCAGGAATGCCCAACACGTAGGCCGGCTTATCTACCAGTAGAAAAGGGGGCGGGGCCGAACCGGTCCGTTTGGCATAGGGCGTTTGCAGTTCCACCTGCTTTTTCTTGGTGGGGCCGGATTCAATCAAATTCAGGAATTGTCCGTTTGGGCCAATATCGAGAATCCAGCGGACGGGTTGTTCTTTGTGGTGCGCCGGGATGAGTTTATCCTCAATCCGGCCATGAAAGGCTTTGAGTTGGTCAAGAATCATGGGGGGCCGGCGTTAGGGGTTGATACAAATGTTGGGGCACGTGAAAGATGCCATCCTTGAGTTCGGCCCGGAAAAAGATGGGTTGGGCCGGTCCGTCTTCAGGGTAGCGGAGATCGAAGAGCATCCGGCCCAGGGCGTCTGAGCGGGGAATCGGCTGCTCGGAACCGTCCGGTTCGCCAAAGGAGGCCACAAACTCCCGGCAGCCCAGGTAGGGCCGGTGGTAACATTGCCCCTTTGCGACGCGCCGGCGAAACTGATCCCGGTATTTGGCAGGGTGTTCTTCTGCCCCATATCGCACCATTTCCATATCTGCCTCAATCACATAGGCCACATTTTTGAGGGCTAACGTGTGGCGTTGGGTGCGGTCGTCATTGGCAAAGTAGCCGCCCTGCCCATCGTTCTGCTCCCAACTCCGCACCGAGCGGATGGCGGCTTTCGATTTGAGTTCGTTGCGCTGAATCGAGATGCGCCGTATTGGGTTGAGCACGTGGATGCGCATTACCCGCCATTGGAAGGCCGGCTTCCAGAAAATGGCTTCGAGGATGCCCCGTGCCGCAGACGGTGTCATAACCTCATAGGACACCCGCTCCACTTTCATTTCAGGACGGGTAAAACAGGCAAGGTCACCCCAAACTTTAACGTGGAGCGGAGAAAAGTCATTCATAACAAGCACAAACGATATATGGTGAAAAGGTACGGCACGTGGAATCGCACCCTTATAGGCACAAAAATGAGTAAAATGCAACCTCAGCCGGCCATTTTGTAAATTAGATGACGGATGTTATGCCGCTTGTCGTTGATCTTGTGCATTTCGATAAGGCCGTGTGGGCCAAGACTGCGTAACATGACTTAGATGACCAAGTCGCTGCTGCTGTATGCCTGAAACTGGATGCCGCGTAGCTCATCGTAGGTACCTTCCCAAACCCATAGGTCCGTCACCAGTTCACGGCACAGTCCTTCTCTTTGTGCTTTCTGATGCACGTAGTGCCGCAAATTTACCAGATAGGGTTGGAGGGCGCGGTAATCTTCGCGGTCAGCTCGTCCGTTGCGTTTAATGCGCCTTAAAATGTTGGTCCGGCGCTTTTGGTGTGGGCCGGCGTCGTATGGAACCACCACCGGGATGGTATTGTCGTTGATCAGGCGGTAGGCGGCTGCGGTCTGTTCATAAAGAAGGCCCGCTTGTTTTTCTTCAATCTTTAGGGCATCTAGTCTTTGGGTCTGGTAGAACAAGTCAAAATATATCAAGGGCAGTGCCGGATCGTGTAAATCCAGGTCCGGTGTTGCTGTAAACAGGGATTTGGTCTGCTGGGTCGCGGCTTTGTAGGCTTCGGGGGGCAAGTGTCCATCTTCGGGCTTAAACACAATCATGTGGCCGGTCTCCAGCTTGTTTTCCCGGTTACACCGACCTGCCGCTTGTATGATGTGGTCCAAGGGACCAAGCGCACGGAGCACCAATGGAAAATCTATGTCTACACCGGCTTCAATGACCTGCGTAGATACCAGGTGTACCGGCTGTTTGGCCGTGAGGTGTTCTTGCACGGTTTGGAGAACCTGCCGACGATGGGCACCGCAAAGTTGCGTAGATAAATGGTACACATGCGGTTCCTCTATTTCATCCAACACTGACATCGCATCCCGGATGGTGTTTAATATAACCAGGGATTGAGGTACTTGCACCAGGTGGTCGGACACATCGCGCCATGTCCATTGCTCGGTGGGCAGTATATAATTTACGCGTTTGAGTTGCTGATAGAGAGAGGCCGGCTCGGCAATGATTTCATGTACATGATCGAATCCTTTGAAGCCGGGGCGGGTGACGAAGGCTGGCTGGGTGGCGGTACAGAGCAGGAGCGTTATGCCGTAGGCATCTACGAGGTGTTGAAGCAGGTGGAGGGTGGGCCGGAGCAGCCGAGGCGGGAGTGTTTGGACTTCGTCCAGAATAATGACACTTCGGGTTATGTTATGCAACTTTCGGCAGCGGGTGTTTCGGTTGGTAAACAGGCTTTCGAGGAGTTGGACGGTGGTTGTAACCACAATGGGTATGTCCCAATTCTGGGATGCCAACCGACGCCGGCGTTCTTGTTCTGATTCCTGGCCGGGCGTATCGGCTCCTTCCACAGCGCTATGGTGTTCCAAAACGTTTCCCGCTCCAAAAATAGCGCGATAGACTTCGGCGTTTTGATCAATGATGCTGGTATAGGGCAAAGCAACAATGACCCGGTGTAGCTGGTGCCGGCAGGCGTGTTCCAATGCAAAAGCCATTGCTGATCGGGTTTTGCCGCCGCCTGTGGGCACGGTTAAGGAAAAGATACCCGGGGGCAGGGGGGCGGCTACCAGACAGGCTTCGTAGATCTTGGCTCGTGCCACATTGAGGGGACCGGTAGCGCCGGCCATCAAGATTTGTTGCTTATCAAGAAGTGTGTCTCTCAGTGTGGTGAGCGGTATTTGGTTGCCGCGTTGCGCGTACTGTTCCGGATTGAAATGGCGTTCCGTATCTAGGCAGTCCGCATCTACGAGTGTGGAATGTAGCATACGGAGCCAGCATTCAATGCGTAGGTGAAAGCCGGTCTCCTGGGGCTTGAGAAAGAGAGGCAATAAGTCCCGAGATATTGTTGGTGCTTTGTCTTGCAGCAAGTTTTTTGCCATTGCTAGCGCATCGGTTACGCGCTGCTCTTGCTTTTTGCGCTGAGAACGGGCCAATAGGTTGGTTTTGTCTGAGAGCCCCCCATGATGGCCGGCCACATTGAATGCCAGTAATTCAAAGGCATCGAAAGCAGCCAACATACCGGCGCTGGAATGATCGGGGCCGGGTGGTTTGGCATCAGGGTTGTTGAGGTAGACCTGGACGTCGAAGGCCACTTTACCGGCATCATGCCACCAGCCCAACCATTCGGCAAATACCCTGGACTCAAAGGATTCAGCAAAGTGTCCGGCCAGCTTGGCGACTTCTTCGAGATGTTCGAGCAAGGGTTGGGGCCAGCCAGCTTCATTGGCAGAGTGTGCGATCATATGTCTGGGCATCATTCGCCTTCAGGCGAAGACTTTAGATTTTTCCTGCGCTACTCGGTACCCCCTACGATCTCATTGAGGCCTTTCAGGATAATTTGTTGTTGGGCCGGATCTTCCACTTCGCCGAGGTGGTGTGCCAGGGTACGCAGCGCTTCCGGTGATCCCATCGCTGCGATGCGCTGTACGGTGAAGTCCAGCAGGTTGGGCAGTTTTGCCGAAAGCGCCAGGCGGAGGGCACGGTCCATGTCTACCTCGGCCATGGGCTCGGCGGCATACCAGACCATCAGCGGCAGGTTATGGTCGTCGGCATCTTCGGCGTGGGCCATCAGGCCCATCAGCACCGCCCAGCGGTTCTGCGGTGGTGTGCGTTGCAGGGCACTTGCCAGGTAAAGCCGAACCAGCGGCGAGCCATCTTCACGGGCCATGACGGCAAACTGTGCCAGTGCATTATCGGGTATCGAACGATCTTCGGCAAGGAGTTGGATGGCCCATCCTCGCACGGTTTCTTGTTCGTCTTTGAGGAGGGTCAGCAGTTCCGCATTGGTCAGTCCTCCCGTCACATGAAGCGTCCAAAGCGCCCGGAGGCGGCGGGTGACATCGTCGTGGTCACGCAGGATGTCCTTCAGGGCGGCGTGGACCTGGGGATCCGGACCTCGCTCTTGCAGGATGCGCCGGGCATGACGCACATACCAGTCGTTTTCATGCAGTTGCAGGTCTACCAGTTCAGCATTGCTCATTTGTTGTAGATCCACCTGGACCCATTGGTCGTCCTTGTAGGTGATCTTGAAGATGCGGCCCAGCGTCTTGTCATGGATGTCCGGGTTGGGGCTATGGCACTGGTTTTTGTCGTACCAGTCGATTACATGGACCGAGCCGTCGGGACCATAGCGGAAGTTGAGCATCTGAGACCACGAATCCTGGGCAAAGAGGAAATCGTCTCCATGCCGTCCTACGTATCCGGAACCGGCGCGTTCAAGGATATCCACGTTGGCCCGGTAGCCGTGGATGTTGTTCATGAAGAGCTGGTTGCGGTATTCGTCCGGCCAGGAGCCTCCCAGATAGACCATCGCTCCCGCATGGGCATGGCCGCCCCCGGCTTCATCGGAGCGATGGTTGCCCGCATGTGGCCCTCGTTCGCCCACCCAGTGCACATGGTCTCCGTGGGTCTTGATATCGTCGTAGATATAGGGGTTAAAATGGTCTCCAGCCTGCCGTTGGTATCGTGCGCCGTCGATGACATGGTACAGGTGCGGGATGACGCAGGCGGTAATGAAGGGATGCCCGTAGTCGTTGAAGTCGAGCCCCCACGGGTTGCTGGTTCCTTCGGCGAACCGTTCAAACACGTGGCGCGTTGGGTGGAAGCGCCAGACGCCGCCATTGAGCTGCACGCGTTCTTCTTCCGGTGTGCCGGGTACGCCGACGGCCGAGTGGGTGAAGACGCCGTGGGCGCCATACAGCCATCCGTCCGGCCCCCAGCGCAGGCTGTTGAGGACTTCGTGAGTGTCATCGGTGCCCCAGCCGTCGAGTATGACCTCTGGAGGTCCAGCGGGGTGGTCCGTTCCAGGTTCAATGGGGATGAACAGCAAATAAGGCGCAGCACCTACCCAGACGCCGCCGAAGCCCAGTTCGATACCACTGGCTAGGTTGAGTCCTTCCGTGAAGACCTTCTGGTGGTCCAGTGTGCCGTCTCCGTTGGTGTCTTCCAGGATCAGGATGCGGTCTCGTCCTTCACCCTCGGGGGCAGGGACGGGGTAGGTGTGGGCTTCTACCACCCACAGCCGGCCCCGGTCGTCGTGCGTGAAGGCAATGGGGCGGACCACGTCGGGTTCCGAGGCGGCCAGCGTCACGGAAAAGCCTTCGGGCACCGTCATTGCGCGGGCGGCCTGCTCGGCTGAAAGGCCCGCATGCAGCACGGGGTCGATGGGCGGCATGATAAATATTTCGGACGGATCAAGTTCATTCGGGAAGGTGGGCCGTGTGGCATGGAACCGGAAATCGTCGAAGCTGATGTAGGCCCACTGGTTGTCGGGGATGTAGGGGATCTCAGAAACACCTGTTTCATTGTCGATGAGGCGGACGTACAGTTCCTGGCCCTGGATGGGTTGCAGGTCGACCACGACGGGCCGCAGGGCCGCATGGTCGTAGCCGGAAATCTCGAAGAACACCTGATCGTCGGCAGCCTGAACGAGTTCGACGCGGGTATCTTGCAGCGCTCCGCCCGAGACCAGGAAGCTCGCAAAAGGCTGGGTGACGGCGAAGGGTTCGGAGGTCATTGTGCCGGTGGCCCGGTGCCCATCCCCTTCGCCGCTGCTGGCCCAGAAGGTGCCGTTGTGCCGACTTTGCGTGTCCCCTGTGCGTGCCAGGACGACGTCGCCTTCGATGGGGGTTGCGCCAAACGCATCGCCGGCTTTAGTCCAGTCCTGGAAGGTGCCGTCCTCAAACCCCAGGTTCAGCGGACGTCCCGCTTTGATCACGGGTAGCCCTTCGACCACGGCATTGCCTTCCCGAATGAGTTGAAACTTGCCCTCCATGCCGGCGGCCCGGTGGCCGGGGATGGTGCAGTAGTAGGTGTCGTTTTCGGTGGCTGTGAACGTGATGCTGGTCTGTGTGCCGACGTCGAGTACCTCCGTACTCTTGATGCCTTGTTTCTCCAGTGCAATGTCATGGGCCAGCAGTTCGGCGTTGACAATGGTAATACGAACGGTCTCCCCCTTAATGGCCTGGAGCAGTGGGTTGCGGATCCCGTCTATGGCTCCACCGACACCTTTGTAACCCAGGATAGAAGATTGCAGCGTGTAGTCGCGGTCTACCTCCTCAGTAGATTGGGCAGGGCTGAGGGAGGGGGCACACAGCATCAACAGTAGAGCGAAAAAAGAGGGAGAAATCCTCATGGAAACGCATGGTTTAGGTGAGAGGACGGCGCATGTGAACAGGCATTCAGTATAGCAGCACCGGAGAAGAAACTCAACCTCAGGTATGCACATCAATGAAAGATAAAGTAGTCAACCCCTGCCAACCGCGTGTAAAGGCAATATCCAGCCAATGATGCACCGTCGCTTGATTTTGGGCCACACTTTATCGTTAGCGCATCAAGACCATTTTTAGGGATTTTTGTACAGTTTTGGATCGGCCCATTGGTGATGAACAGGTCCATGTCTCCATCCTGATCGTAATCGGACCAGGCGGAAAAGGCAATAAGCAGACCCGCGGCCCAGGCAAGAAGGGGACAGGATCGCTTTCGGCAAACATACTTTTCAGTACGGGGCTAAGTGTGAAATAAATCCACATGTTGTGCACGGAACGTGTTGCGTGTTGCGTGATTGTACCCTTTATTGGACGAAGTGAATCCGTGCATCTCACACCACGCACCACGTATGCACCGTCCCCTGATCTTGCTGCTGTTTATAGGTCTCTCCTGTACTGCCCCTCAAACGTCGCCTCCGCCGCCCAATGTGCTCTTTATTGCCATTGACGATCTGCGCCCTGAGTTGGGTGCGTATGGCAACACCGTCATCCAGACTCCGCACCTGGATCGGCTGGCGGAAGAAGGGGCCACCTTTATGCGGGCCTATGTCCAACAGGCCGTGTGCAATCCCTCGCGGGCCAGTCTCATGACCGGCCTCCGGCCTGACGCCCTGAAGGTGTGGGACTTGCAGACGGACTTTCGGGAGACGGTACCGGACGTTGTAACGCTACCTCAGCATTTTATGGCGCACGGCTACCATACGGCCGCCATCGGCAAGATTTACCACAATACCCTTCCGGACTCGGCCTCCTGGAGCGAAAATAAACTCCACATTGACGGCTATCCATTCGATCCGGATGCCGTCTACCGGGATTCCGCACAGGTTGCTTATCAGGAAACGCGAAAGCAAAAAATCATCACCGACGGAGATTCGGTGCGGTACATCGACCAACTCGGGCAATGGTACCTGAAAGCCGGTTCGACCGAAGCGCCAGATCTGCCGGACAACGCCTACTTCGACGGCGCACAGACTGACGTGGCCGTCGAAAAACTGGCTGAACTCAAACAACGCAACCAGCCCTTCTTTTTTGCCGTCGGTTACTACCGGCCCCATTTACCCTTCAATGCCCCGAAAAAATACTGGGACCTGTACGATCCGGCCGAAATACCCACGGCAGCAAACCCTGATGTGCCGGACAACGTGCCGGTTATGGCAATGAACAACATGCGTGAATTGCGGGGGTATACGGATTTCAACGGGGTGCCACACCCCATCGACGGCGGGGTTTCCGAAGAAGATGCCCGGCGGCTCAAACACGGCTACTACGCCTCGGTGAGTTACATCGATGCCCAGGTGGGCCGGTTGCTGGAGGCCCTGGATGAACTGGGGCTGGCCGAGAGCACGATCGTCGTGGTCTGGGGCGATCACGGCTGGAAACTTGGCGAACACAACAGTTGGGGCAAGATGACCAATTTTGAGATTGATGCGCATGCCCCCTGGATGATGCGGGTGCCGGGTCAACAGGGCGGGGTACAGGTGCAAGGTCTGGTGGAATTCATCGACCTCTACCCGACGCTCAGCGAACTGGCCGGTTTACCAATCCCGGATCATGTGCAGGGCCAGAGTGCCGTGCCACTCCTTGAGGCCCCGAACGCGCCGGGCAAACCGGCTGTTTTTACCCAGTTCCTGCGTGAAGGTATCTGGATCGCCCCAGACGGCATCGAATACATGGGCTACAGCACCCGTACGGACCAGTATCGATATACCAGATGGGTCAACTGGGAGGCTAAAGCCCAGGTGGCAGAAGAACTCTATGATCATAATGCCGACCCGGGGGAGACGGTGAATCTTGCGCCCAACCCAGAGTACAGCGCCTTGCTTGATAGTTTGCGTACTCTTGCTATTGGTAATTGAGCATTGGTAATTTTTGATTTACTTTCCAATCACCAATCATACATCTTCTCCTCTTCCATAAGTGCAACATTTTACACCAGGCGCTACCTCTGCACCATCCCGGTCTTTTTCGCCATCGACATGATCTGGCTGGGGTGGTTGGCGCGAAACCTGTTTCGGGGTACCATCGGGACGCAGTCTCGTTAGCCGAACATTTAATCCAAATAACCATGCCACACCGCCTACTCCTCGTCTGCATCATTCTGAGTCTTTCTGCCCCGGTTTTCGGGCAACCGGCCAACTATGACGAACTGGCCTCGCTGTTTGAGCAATGGCGGGCCTTCCAAAAACCAAACGTGGTGGATGGGGTGCCGGATTACACCGCCGCAGCCATGCAGGCCCAACATCGGGGGTTGCCCCGGTACCGTGCCCGACTGGCGGCGATCGACACCACCGGCTGGTCCATCGCCCAACGGGTGGATTACCTGCTGGTATGGGCCGAGATGAATGGCCTCGATTTTGACCATCGGGTCCTGAAACCCTGGGCCAACAACCCGGCCTTCTACGGCATGCTCTATACCTATCAGAGCGACGTACCTGAACGGGAAGCCCCCACCATTGAAGGGGCCGTCGAACTCTGGCAGTACGATTTTCCCCTTTCGGTTGAGGATGCCGAAAAACTCAGTGCTCAACTTGCTCCCATTCCAAAGATATACGAACAGGCCAAGGTTAACCTGACCGGCAACGGGCAAGACTACTGGACGGGCGCCATCCGCACAATGGGGCAGCAAGCCCAAATCCTGAACGGCCTGGCCGAACGGGTGACCGGTACGCATGAAGGACTGGACCAAAACATTGCCGCCGCCCATGCTGCGGTTGAAGACCTGATTAAGTGGCTAAAAGAAACCTTGCCGACCCAAACGGCACCCTCCGGCATCGGCGTGGAAGCGTACGATTGGTACCTCAAAAATGTACACCTCGTCCCGTACACCTGGCATGAAATCGAAACCATGCTCGAACGTGAATTGACCCGCGCCCATGCCGCCCTTCGGCTAGAAGAACACCGCAATCGAGACCTGCCCATGCTCTCCCGCGCCGACAGTCCTGAAGCCTATAAAACTATGATGCGTGAAGGCATTGATGAATACCTGGCCTTTCTGGATGAGCAGGAGATCGTGTCCATGCGCCCCTTCATGAAACAGGCATTGCTGGAACAGATGGGCTCATTTAGCCCTGCCGAAGGGTTACGCGGCTTCTTCTCGGAAGTGAATTACCGCGATCCCATGCCCATGCGGGCGCACCACTACCACTGGTTCGACCTCGCCCGGATGCGGGATGAGCCGCATGCCAGCCCGATTCGGCGTGTGCCGCTGGAATACAACATCTTCGACAGCCGCGCCGAAGGCATGGCTACCGGCTGGGAAGAGATGGTCATGCACGCCGGTCTGATCGACGACCGGCCCCGTGCCCGCGAACTGATGTGGATCATGCTGGCGCAACGATGCGCCCGCGCCCTCGGGGGCATGCGGATGCACGCCAACCGTTACACCATGAAAGAAGCCCGCGAATTTGCCTCCAAATGGACGCCACGCGGTTGGCTCCCCGCCGACGGCGGTACCATCACAGGTGAGCAACACTTTTATCTCCAACAACCTGCCTACAGCCCGAGCTACGTCATCGGCAAAATCCAGATCGAACACCTCATGGCTGATTATGCCCTCCAACAGGGCGATGCCTTCACCCTGAAAGGGTTCCTCGACGCTTTCGATGCCGCCGGGGTGATTCCGGTCTCTCTGATTCGATGGGAATTGACAGGGCTCGATGATGAAATCAAAACCATTACAGAGTAATTGAGTGCGGGGTGCGGAGTGCGACTCAAGATCAAAACCTGAGTCGCACTCCGCACCTCGCACCCCGCACAAATAATCAAGATCCGACATGAAACGCTGCGCTATCCTTATTTCCGCCCTGTTATGCCTCGCCGCAACCCCCGTCCCCGCTCAACCCACCCTGGACATGGAATACCGCCTGATCGGGCCATTCCGGGCGAGCCGGACGGTGGGGGCCGTCGGCATTCCTTCCCAGCCGAATGTATTTTTTATGGGCGTCAACAACGGCGGGGTGTGGAAATCCACGGATTACGGGCGGACCTGGGTACCTATTTTCGATGAGGCACCCACAGGGTCGATTGGAGATATTGCCGTTTCCCCTTCGCATCCCGATGTCTTGTACGTGGGGAGTGGGGAAGGGCTGCACCGGCCTGACCTGGGCGTCGGCGATGGGATCTTTAAATCTACCGATGGAGGGGCCACCTGGGCACATGTGGGATTGGGCGATGTACAGCAGGTCGGGCGGCTCATCGTGCATCCGACCAATTCAGACATCGTCTTTGTGGCGGGCCTCGGGCATCCCTACGGGCCGAATGAAGAACGGGGGGTGTTTCGGACGATGGATGGAGGGGATACCTGGGAAAAGGTCCTCTACATCGACCATAACACCGGCGCGATTCAGGTGGAATTCGACCCCACCAACCCCGACATCCTCTTTGCCGATCTTTGGGAACACCGCGAAGGGCCGTGGGAAAACGCCAAATTCTCCGGCCTGAACAGCGGCCTGTATAAATCCACCGACGGCGGCACCACCTGGCGCAAACTCACCGAAGGCTTGCCAACGCCTGAACAGGGCCTCGGCCGTATCGGCGTAGGCATTGCCCCGAGTAACCCGAACCGCATGTATGCCACCGTCGATGCAGGCGACCTGGGCGGCGTGTACCGCTCCGATGATGCCGGGGAAAGCTGGACCCGCGTCCAAACGGACTACCGCATCTGGGGCCGGGGCGGCGATTTTGCCGAAATCCGTGTCCATCCCGAAAACCCGGATGTGGTCTTTTCCGGCAACATCGCCTCCTACCGCTCGGACGACGGCGGCTTGAGCTGGACCAGCATCAAGGGCGCACCCGGCGGTGACGATTACCACCGCCTCTGGATCAACCCGGAACAGCCGGACATCATGCTCTTCGCCACAGACCAGGGGGCGACCATCACCGTCAACGGTGGGCAGACCTGGAGTTCCTGGTACAACCAGCCCACGGCACAGCTCTACCACGTGACCACCGACAACCAGTTTCCCTACTGGGTCTACGGCGGGCAGCAGGAGAGCGGGGCCATCGGCATCGCGAGCCGGGGCAATGGTGGGCAGATTTCGTTTCGGGACTGGATCGGGGTGGGAGCCGATGAATACGCCTACATCGCCCCAGATCCCCTGAACCCGCACTTGATCTATGGGGGTCGGGTGGTGCGCTTCAACAAAAAGACCGGGCAGGCCCAGAACATCGCCCCGGAAGCCGTGCGTTCCGGTAAATACCGCATCCTCCGCACTATGCCGCTGCTGTTCCATCCGGCCGATCCGACGATGTTGATGTTTGCCACCAACGTCCTGTGGAAAACCCACAACGGCGGGCAAGACTGGGCCATCATCAGCCCGGACCTCTCCAATGAACAACCCGATGTGCCGGAGAGCATCGGGTTGTTCACAACACCGGACCTGGCTACCATGCCGCGCCGGGGCGTGATCTATGCCGTAGACGGCTCCCCGCTGGATGTGCAAACCATCTGGGCGGGTACAGACGATGGCTTGATGCACCTGACCCATGATGGGGGGACCACCTGGACCAACATAACGCCGCCTGAGCTACGTGCCTGGGACAAGGTCTCGCAGGTCGATGCCGGGCACTTCGACGTGAATACCGCCTACATCGCCATCAACGCGATCCGGCGGAGCGACATGATGCCGTACATCTACAAAACCCACGACAGCGGCCAGACCTGGACGCTCATTACCAACGGCCTGCACGAAATGGGGCCGATCAATGTGGTGCGGGAAGATCCCAAACAGCTGGGGTTGCTGTTCGCCGGGTCCGAACGGGAGGTGTACTACTCCGTGGATGATGGAGAAAACTGGACCTCACTCCGGCTGAACATGCCGCCGAGTTCCATTCGGGATCTGGTGGTGCATGAGGATGATCTGGTGATTGGCACGCACGGTCGGTCCATCTGGATTCTGGACAACATCGCGCCCTTGCGGGAATTGGCACAGGTAGGGGAGACACTGCATCTGTTCAAGCCGCCGCAGGCCACGCGGGTGCGGTGGAATATGTTCTCGGACACGCCCCTGCCGCCCGAGGAACCCACCGGCCAGAACCCCCCGGACGGGGCCATTCTGGATTACTTCTTGCCGCAGGATGCCGGTCTAGTCCAATTGGAAATCCTGGATGCCGACGGTGGGTTGGTCCGCCGGTACGTGAGCGATGCCCCACCTGTGGAAATCGACTCCACGTCTTTGCCACACCCCACATACTGGATTCGGCCCGAACAACGGTTGGGGACAGGGGCCGGGCATCACCGGTTCGTGTGGGATTTGCGGCACACGCCGCCACCCGGCACGCGGCGGCAGTTTTCCATAGCAGCGGTATACCACAACACGCCGGACGGCCCCCACGGCCCGTTCGTACACCCAGGTGCCTATATCGTACGGCTCACGGTGGATGGCGAGATCCGAGAGGAAGCCCTGAACGTCCGCCTTGACCCGAGGGTGGAAATCGGCGAGGAAGGCCTCCAGCTTCAAACCGAGTATTCCATGCGGGCTTACCAGGGATATCTGGTCTTGCAGGAACTCCGCTCCGCCATCGACGCAGCTTTGCAGGCTCGGGGTGTTACCGAAGCCCGCACCGTCGGGTTAACCGCCCTGCGTGGCGAAGGTCGCCCCGGTGATCCGGACATATTGTACGGCAGCATTTACACCACCCCACCGGAAGAAGAAACCGTCGTTGGCTTGCAGCATAAGTTCCTGTTTGTATTGAACATTTTGCAAGGAGCCGATGCCCGTCCGACGACCCAGGCCATGGCCGGGGTACAACAACTGGAAGAAACGCTCAGCGCGCTTCAACGTCGCTGGATCGAGATGGAATGATGCCGTTGCCGTGTCCGCCCCATTTTTTTATCGTCGGCTTGCCGCGATCCGGTACGACGTTGCTGCAACGGTTGCTGGATACACACACCGAAGTAGCGGTATGTCCGGAGAGTGGGTTGTTTAAAACGCTATGGCGGTTGGGTGTCAAGCCGGATCGGATAGGAGGGTGGCGGTATACCTTTCTTATGGATCAGTTGTACCGTTATCTGTACCGGTTCAACGACCCGGCTGCGGCCGTTATCAAGGCGCATATGCAGGAGCACCTGCACTATGAAGGGTCGGTGCGCGCCTTATTTGCCGATCTGGGCCGTCGGTACTTCGCGGCAAAAGGGGAAGGGCTGATCCTGGGCGAAAAGACCCCACGGCATCTGCTCTACATGGATTACATTCATGCCCTGTTTCCGGAAGCCCGTTTCCTGGTATTGCTGCGCAATCCGTTCGACACGGCCTGGTCCTGGCATAATGCACTGGTACAGCATAACGAGAAGCAGGGCTTATCCGATGCAGCGTTGATGCGTCTGGCTACCCTCATCAAGCGAGGGCTCCGGTGTTACAATGCAGACCATCGGGTGCTGTCGGCGCAGATCTGTCGGTTAACGTATGAGGAACTGGTGCAAGACCCGTCCGAGGTACTCACCCGCATTTGTGCTTTCCTCGGGATTGCTTTTGAGCCAGCCATGCTGGACCACCACAAGGAACGCAGTCTTATCCATAATGGTGACCGGATCCTGCATGAGGCCCTCAAGTACCTGGAACAGCCCGTGACCACGTCTCGGATCGGTGTGGGGGCGCAGGCCTGGCCTCCGGCTCACCGGGCGCTGCTGTATGCCTTCTGGGCACCGGAGCTAAGCCGGTTGCCCTACACGTTTGCACCGCCGGTGGGACCGCTTACCCTCCGCCATCGTCTCTTGCTCGGCTGGTACCGGCTCAAATTCGCCCTGCGGGTAGACGCGTGGTTCGACCGATACGTCACGCTAAAATATTCGCTCAAGCTCTTCCTGTTACGGTTCATTACCCGACCGCCGTTGCTGGGGCTCCTTACCCGAAACATCCGATATACTGAAGCTCACTGGTCCGCATTGGAGGACGTGCAGGAACCGGCGGATCAGGCGTAACGGCGAAGCTGAAGGGAATCACCCAAGCCAATGCACATTGCCTTTGTATGTCACACGTATTCCCCCTGTGATACGCCCCGTGAGGTTCTGAAGGCCCACCATACGACGGTGGACTGGGCGAATGCGCTGGTGCAAGCCGGCCTGCAGGTGCGTGTGATCTATCGCTTTCATGCCGATGCGAAATTCGAGATGGACGGCGTGACCTACCATTTCCTGGGAGATCGGTTACCGGCACACCTTCGGAACTGGCATCTGGCCTACGGTTTCCACAAAAAGGTAGCCCGGTTGGTGCAGGCCGAGGGGATTGAGGTGATTCATACCCACAACCTGTTCGCTTACGGACCGCATTGGACCTTGCGTCGGTTTGTTCGGCACATCCCGATCCTGGTACAAGACCACAGTGGGGTTACGGTCCTCAAACGTCCCTGGCTGTATCGGTTGGGGCTCAGGCGCATGGACGCCTTTATGTTCGCTGCTGAGGGGCAGGAGCAGGTCTGGGTGGATCACTGTGTCATTCCGGTGGCGAAATGCGTCTTCGTGATGGAAAATGCCTCACCCTTTTCCCGGCAGGACCGAACGGCGGCACGGGCACAGACCGGCCTGTACGGGGATCCGGTGGTGTTGTGGGTGGGCAACCTCAACCCCAACAAGGCCCCGTTGATGGTCCTGACGGCCTTTGATCGGCTCTTGAAGCAAAAGCCGAACGCCAGGTTGTACATGATCTACCGATTCGGCGAGATGGAAGCAGAGGTACGGGCGGCTATTGACCAACGTCCCCACCTAGAGACCGGCGTAACCCTGCTCGGGAAAATGGAAAGGGATCAGTTGGAGATGTATTACAACAGTGCCGATTACCTCATCGCAGCAAGCCATAAAGAAGGGGCAGGGTATGCTGTGATCGAAGCGATGTCTTGCGGGGTTATTCCCGTCTTGAGTGCGATTCCCTCGTTTCGTGCATTGACCCATGAGGGGGCTGTTGGAGCCTTGTTCGAGCCGGGTAACTCCGACATGCTTTTTGAACAGTTGATGGGCTGTATGCAGACGCCCATTGCAGAAGCCTCGGCACATGTACAGGCGCATTACCAGCGGCACTTTAGCTTTGAGGCACTGGCTGGGCAGGCGAAGCGTCTCTATCAGCGGTTAATTGACCGCACCATGCCGTTGTAGCCATTGCCGCAGTGGGGCATGAATCAGTTCGGCAACTTTTCGGGCACCGACGTTGGTGAAGTGTACATCGTCATAAAAGTACGCCGGGTCAGGGGAAAGGAACTGTGCGAGGTCGATGACGAGCAGGTCATTGGACGCGCCGACTTCCCTTGTGGTCTGGTTGTAGCGATCAAGCCCGGCACAGATGGGCGATAGGCAGTGCGGTGCCACGGGCTGCGTAATGAGGACCGGTGTGATGCCGTGCGTCAGGGTTTTCTGGACCAGAGCGTCCAGCCGCGCCCGGTATTCAGGTTGATATAGCGTATGCAGAGTGCGTCGTTCTGCCAGGGCTTCCGGGGACAGGGCGGTCCGTTCTGTGCCAAACCGGTTATATCGAGCCGGACGGCCTTGTAGGAGCGGTATAGGGTCAGGCCCAGCGCAAACACCTCGCTTTTTGAGGCCCAGTCCCGGAGTCGGTATTCTCGACTCGTTTGCAGGAAGGTATCCTGGGTGTTGTAGAGGCCCTGATACAGGTCGTTAATGCCTATCAGGTAGAGGATCATGTCTGGCTTGAGGGGGATCAGGTGTTCCGTCAGTAACAGGTCATGACCGAACGTAGAGCAGCCGTCGATGCCGGCATTGTTCACCCAGACGCGGTCAAAATCTTGTGTCAACAGGCTGTGCAGTACATGTGTTCGGCCCCCTCGCCGATGATGATTTCCCGTTGGTAATTTTTGAACAGCTTGATCTCGTCTCCCGCCACGCGCACCGGAAGCGGATTGAAGACCCGAAGGAGCCCCTCGGCCAGCAGCAGGCCAATCAGGCATCCGGCCCCGACGAGCAGGATGCGTCCCATAAAGCCACGGATCTTGTTCAAGGGAATGTCGATGTTGATGAATCTGTAGCGGCGTATCCAAAATACCGTAGCACGTCCACATTGTCCGAAAAAACAGCTTCGATGGCCGTCTGTTGGCCCCCTGGAATACGGCCCCACTTGCCCTCATTTAAGTCCGTTATTGCAATGGGGAGTTTGGATGCATGACTGTTGGCGTTGAAGGAGCGCCGTACGTCGAGGGTGCCGAGGGGAGGGAGGAAGTCCAGCAGGGCGTGTTTGGCCTGTTCGGGGTCAGCGACGAGGTCTTCGTACCGAATCAGCCGGATGTGGGGGAGGGTTTCCAGGTTTTGTTTTTGGTGGTGCAGACACATCAGGCTGAACCGGGTGGCTTCTTCCGGGCCAATCTTGTTTCTGCGCATCAGGCTTTCGACGTGTGCACGGGGATCTCGGGTCACACAGATAAAACGGGCCGGAGAAAAATGTTGTACGATGGCCTGTGTTCGGATCAGGTTGGGGGGGCTTTTATCCAACAAGAGGGGCTTGTGATGTGCCCAGTGGGCCGTCCAGATTTCCTTGATTTTTGGCCACGGGTAGGTATAGTCTGGCTCCCATCGTTTGCGGTAGTCAATCAGTGCACGCACCTCGGGCAGGGCCTGTCCTTCACGGGTGCCGAAAATGTTGTTAGGGCTAACCGCCGGCGATGTACACAGGAGTTGATGCATCAGCGTCGAGCCGCAATAGGGCGGACTCAGGACAAATACATACGTCGGCTCCACCGGCCGGGTAAACACCTTCTGTACGCGCCGTACCCCTCTCAAGGCGCGGCATTTGGCATCGAAAACCCCTACTTTCAACCGATAGAATCGCACGTAGAACGTAGACCCGAAAAATGAAAAAAGTCGGTAAATGGTTGATGTGGACGATAGCCCTGGTGCTTTTGTTGCTTCTGGTGCTTGAAGTCTCCTACCGCACCTACCTCTTGCCGTTCTACCAACCCGAACTGCGAACCTTCAACACCTCTGAGGCGCTGGCTCTTGCCGAAACCGGACCGGCCTTCCTGATGATGGGTGATTCCTTTACGGCGGGGTTTCATACCTACCCGAACCTGATGGCCCCGCATTTGCCCGAAATGCAAGTCGTCAATGCAGGCGTGGGGGGTATCGCTGGTACGCAAGGTGTACTGGGCAGCCGCCAATCATCTTCGGTCTCTGCCCTTTCTGAATTACCGGCTGGGTCAATGGGTCGCCCGCTTGCGCACCCCAGAACCAGTTGGCCCTCGCACCTCACCATTGGAATCAACCTCGTTTGATCCCGCAACCTATACCATTAACGAGCGTCGGTACCTGGATGCCTTTCCATCACTCATTGGGGATCAGGTTTTGTTACAGGGGGCGTTCGGAACGGCTTTCAGTGGCTACATCGAACATTTGGTGTCCCTGCTGCGCCAATGCCGTCCAACCGAATGCCGGGCGTATGTGCTGGTGGTGCCCCACAAGGCACAGGTGACGCCACAGTACAAAGCGCAGATGGAAATTCTTGGTGCCCGGTTCACCAATGCCGGGCAACTACACGATGTAGACTATCCCTTTCTAAAAGGCATCCAGGCCGCACTAGAGGCGCATGGCTTGAATCACGTGAACCTCTCCTTGCCCCAAATGCAGACCGCGGAGCAGGCTGGTACCCCGGTTTTTGCCGCCAACGATTTACATCTGAATGCTGCCGGACAACAATTACTGGCAGATGTGGTGCTGCAACATCTTGCGGCTCAAGGAGATGCCGCTGCGCCGTAAAGCGCCGTAAACGCATCCACGCTTTGGTTGACCGTATAAGGCAGTACGGGCGTATGCAGGCGGGATTGATCCAGCAGGTTCAGGACCACATCGCACATTTCACCTGCTGATGCGCAAGACCACACCCGGTCCGAATCCCCCCGGAACCCAACATCAAACGAAACCACATCCAGCCCGGCATACAGGGCCTCTAGAAATACATACCCTTGCGATTCGTATTCAGATGTATGCATGAACACCCGCGATCGAAACATCCAGCTCATCACTTCCGGGCGGGGCAGCAAGCCGGTAAGGGTCACACAATCCGCAAGGCCCAGATGTTGGATTTGGGCTTCGAGGGACTGCCGCATGGGCCCATCGCCAATCAACACCACCTGCAGATCCGGGCGGTGCTTTCGTAGGGCAGCAACCACATTCAGAAATAGATTGTATTGCTTGAGGGGAATGAGCGATCCCACGCCGAGGAGGTCTACGTCCCGTTCATCGGGGTGGGGAAGCGCGTCAAGCCGTTGCACATCCAGGCCTAAGGGAATCACGGCATCCACCGCAGGTCTGTCGTTTTGTTGAAAGGTCTCTGCGGCAAAGGTTGAGCCTGCGGTAAGGGTAAGTTCGTCCCACCGTATCCATTTGAAGTGCAAGCCGGGAAACCGCACTTCTTGCCCGCCGATGGAGGCGATGTGCCGGATGCCATTCCGCCGGGCAATCCGTTGGCCTGCAAGGGTATGCAGCCCTAGCCAGAAGCTATGTATGATGTCGATGGGTTGAGCCTGATGCAACTCGCCGATGTGCCGCAGCGCACTTCGCCAGATGCGGAGTTTATGGAGCCGTCCCTTGTTATGGCCGCCCATGGCATGCACGTGTATGTGCCCAATCATATAATCGGCCGGTTCAGCCGGGTATTGTGAGGCAAAGACATGGACATCCCACGCAGGGAAGGCCGCGGCCAGTGCCCGGATGTACTGCTGCACGGCCGGTAGACAGGTGGTGTCATCGGTGTATGCAGGAAAACCCGGTACCAGAAATACGATACGCATGTTGGCAATATCCCTCCTGGCCCCCTAAGTTCGCAAGCGCATGACGTAATCGCTATGGCAGATCGCATCCCATCGTTCTTTCGGTTCCCCGCGCTGGTTCTGTTGGCCGCGGCCGGGGTGCTGTTTTTTGTGCAGCATGATGAGCCTGGTTTTTTACCGGGGCATCATGGGTTTGTCTCGTCCCACGGGCTGGCGATCGCGGGCCACTTCTCGCCCATGCATCAGGGGTTGATGTACAGCAGCCTGTGGCAAAATCCTGACGGCGTACACAGCTTCGAGGTGTACAGCCGGTTTCCCGTCGGGACCTTTGCCCTGATCCGGATGGTCATGTGGCCCTTTGCAGACGATATCGCCGCACAGGTTTACGTAGCGCGGAACCTGATGGGATTGTTTTTCATGGGTGCCCTCTGGTTTGCGTTTCTTTCGTTGCGGCGGCTGATCTCAAAGCCGTGGGTAGCTGCCTCGGCGGTGTTACTTGCCTATTCATCCTACTACGCCCTGTATTACAACGATCTGGTGTTCAACGACGTTCCTACGCTGTTCGGGGTGATGTTGACGTTTCATGGGATGGTGATATACGCGCAAACCGGTCGGATGTGGCAACTGGCTTTGAAGGCGGCGCTGGGATTGCTGCTGGGCTGGCAGGTGTATGCGTTGCTCCTGCCGTACCTGCTGCTGGGGGGGATCAAACGGGCGCGGGAGACCCAGTCGTTGGTCAAAGGACTGCGCAGCCATTATGGCATGTTGGGGATATGGGCCTTGTTCTGGGGCGGGGTGTTGCTTGGCGTGAACCTGATTAATGAGTTCCGGGCCACCGAGGTCCCCTTCCTGGAGCTGTCTACAGTGCAAGCCCTGAGCAACCGCCTGGGGTTCGGCGCACCTGAGGTGTTCGGCGAATACGTTGAGCAACTGGCCTGGGGGGCGTTTCTGAAGGAACAACTGTACCGCATCGGACAAGCGAGTATGCCATTTCTCCTGAGCCGAATGGTCACTGCGCAGGGGGTATACCTCGTGGTTGGGGGGTGTGCGCTTGGGGGGAGCCTGGCGTTGGCATGGCGTGGACCGCATAAGCGGTTGCTGTTGAGTCTTGCGGTGGTCGGCCTTTGCTGGGCACTACCGCTTCGGCATTTTGTGGCGTTCCATGACTTTCAGAGCCTGTTCTACGTCGGCATTCCGCTGGTCTTGTATACGGGGGGAGGCTATTATCTTGCCCGGAAGGCCGGGGACTTGATGCCGGTTGTGACAATGGGGGCGCTTTTTATATTTACCTTTTCGGTCATCCAGATCAATCCCATGAAGGCGAGCCAGGCAGATCAAGTGCTGGTACACGATTTCGAGCGGATCAAGGCCATCGTCGGGACGGGACAACGCGTGTATGTGGACGGCGAATTCCGGCGCATGGGTGGGGCGCGTCATGCACTCGGGTTTTACCTGGCCGGAAGCCGGTTTCAATTCACACCCGAACGGGCCACGTATATTCTATCTGAAGAGCCCGATGCCCTGCCGGGGCGGCGCACACCGGAAAACCGGCAGGTCTTTTTGTTTGATGCGGCATCCAAAGCAGCAGCCACCGAGCCCCAAATCCCATGAAAAAAATCATCCAACGGTTGCTTGGGGCGTTCGGGTATCAGGTACGCCGAACCTATCCGATACGGGACGCCTTTACGGCCCAACAGGCCCTGATCCGCAAGCCTTCCCCTGTCATTATTGACGGGGGCGCGCATGTAGGGCATGTAACCGCGAAGTACCGCACGCTTTTCCCGAAGGCTTCGATCTATGCCTTTGAACCAAACCCAGAGGCGTTTGCACAACTGAATAACCGTGTAACCGGGGACCCACGTACCCAGGCGCACCCCCTGGCCCTTGCCGATAAGGAAGACACGGTGGTCTTGCATACCAATGTGTATCCGGAAACAAATTCCTTATTGCCGTCCTATCCCAAGGGAAGCCCACACTGGGCCGATGGGAATCTCGATACGACGGATCAAATCAAGGTAAAGGCGACCTCACTGGATGCCTTCTGTCAGGCTCATGAGATACCGGCCATCGACATCCTGAAGCTCGATGTTCAGGGGGCCGAGTACCTGGCCTTGCAGGGGGCAAAGGAGATGCTGGGTCAACAAACCATCGCCCTGATCTACCTGGAGATCATTCTGGCCCCGCTCTATCAAGGCCAACCCCGGTTGCTTGACTACCTCAAGCTGTTCGATACCTTCGGGTATACCCTTCTGGATTGGTACAACCCGGCCCGGACCGCCACCAAACTCATTCAGGCAGTTTATATCTTTATCAACAAGGCCCTGGCTGAACAAAGCGACCGCCTGTTGAACTGAATCAGGCGTGGATCGAAAAGAGGAGGCCTTCCATCAGCGGGACATCCGGGTTGAGGTGCTGATGGGTCTTACGGTGGGCCAACCGCTGTTTGAGTAAGCCGGGGCGAAGGTAACTGGTCAGGGTATGTAGGCGCGTAAAACGGAGTGATCGGCGCTCTGCACGAGTTAGAGGAAGCCGGGCCGGGGACGTTGGGGCAAGGGGTTGGACAAGGAACGAGTCTTCTCCAAAACCGGCCTGTGCAAGACGGGCCTTCAGCGGATCGGACCCTTTGAGGTCGGGAGTGGCCTGGAGGATGCCATAATGGTCAAGACAGGTCTGATTCCAGGCTTGGATGGCGGCATCGGAGGCGTCCGGGAGCCACAGGGTTTCATTGCCCAGGAACCGGCCGCCGGGTTTTAGGACGCGGTGGATTTCGTGGAGGCTGCGGTCCAGTGCCTCATCCGGTTGAAATGCCAATACTGATTCCCCATACACCGCATCGAATTGGTTCGCTTCGAAGGGGAGGGTCTCAGTGAAACTGGCTTCGACCAACCGTACCTGCTGATCAAGTTTACAATACCGTAGCCGTTTTTTACACATGGCAAGCATGACCGGGTGGGCGTCCACGCCGTACAGCGTAGCGCCGTATCGGCTGGAGACCAGCGCGAGGGTATGCCCGGCACCACACCCGATTTCCAGGATGACCTCATCCGGCTTTGGGTCAAGCCACTTCAGGAGTTGATCGGTGGCAGGGCGGCCTCGGGCGTGCAGACTGGCCGCGCCGGTACGTGCGTAATAGGAAAAGACGGGCGCGTGGGCTGGTGGAGCGGGTTGCCTGTCGGTCATACGGCCTAGAAGCTGCTGGTCTCTGGACGGCGGTAGCCGAAGACCTTGTGGAACAGACGCAGTTCGAGCGGATGGGCATACACCTGCAAGTGGTACCGCCAACTGCCGAGGGCGCGTAAGAGGCCGCGTTTGAGGCCCGTCATCGAAAGGTCGGTATGGGTGGGGTAATAGGCGTTGAGCACCTGTTCGAACCCCTGGATGCGTTTGCGTAGCGGGTCCTTGACCCACGGCACCTGCGCGCTTCGCCGCTGCGAAAACTCCTGCCACGTCGGGCTGACCCATCCTTCCAGCGTGTCCGGAAACGCAAAGCCGTCGGCTTTGGCCTGATCGTAGAGGATGCCCGAGAGCGGAACCGGCGTGTACATGTACAGGATGATTTCCGTGGCCGGGTTGACCTGCTTGACCTTGCGGATGAAAGCCATCGTCTGTTCGCTGTCGGCTACCGGGTCCGGGGGATTGCCAAGAACGAAAGACATCTCCGGCACGATGCCGTAGCGCTTCATTTTGGTGGCGATCTCCAACGTCTTTTCGACCGTTGCTTTGCCGCCCTTGTTCATCAACTGAAGCGTTTTGTTAGAGCCGGATTCGGCCCCGAGGAAGACCATCCGCAGGCCGCTGTCCTGCATGAGCGCCCACGTCCGATCCGAGTATTTGAGCAGCGTATCAATCCGGGCCTCGCCCCACCACCCGATGTTCAGGGGCCGGATGCGTTCGGCGAACTCGGCGGTGCGGGTTTCGTGGACGAAGAAGTTGTTGTCGTAAAATTCAACGGCATCGGCCTGGTAATTGTGTACCAAGCGTTCGACGATTGAGGCCGTACGTTCGGCGCTCTGGGCCAGCCACCGGCCATCGACCATGTTTACCACGGCGCAGAAGTTGCACAAAAACGGGCACCCGTAGCTCGAATGGTGTGGGGCCGTACGTTCTCCCATAAACGTACGCCGGAGGTAGCGCGGCATATCCACCCGTTCGTAAGGGAAGTCCGGCAGGTCGTCGGGTTGGGGAATAGGAGCCAGTGGGGTGGATCGGATGGTTCCAGTGGCATCGGTGTAGGCAAGGCCGTTGAGGTGGGTGGGGTTTTCTCCTTGCTCCAGGCATCGGATCAGGTCTTTGAAAACCAACTCGCCGTGGCCGCGCACTACGTAATCGACGTAAGGGGCTTTGAGGCAGACTTCGTAGTGTTGCGTCGGGAAGTAGCCGCCCCATACAATGGTTAGATCGGGGTGACGCTGTTTGAGAGGGGCGCAATGGGCGACGGCGTTTTCGAGTTGCGGACCGCCCATGATGGTGACGCCCAGCAGGGTGGCTCCGGTCTCCCGAATGGCGGCATCGAGGGCTTGTACCGGATCGGCTTCGAGGTTGCCGTCTACGATGCGATACGCGCTTTGTCCCTCCAGGACAGCCCCGAGGGCAAGCACGGCCATGGGGAGGACCGGCTTTTTACTGGCAGAACTGGCGGGGTTGTAGAGGATAATCACGATGCGCGTGCAGGTTCGATCATAAAGGCGTACAAAACCTCATTGGTACGGTCTATCTGGGAAACGATCCGAATATAGAAATTGCGAGACAGAAAAGTATCCAGGAAGCGTTCCATGCAGCCTTTCGTCGAGAACAGCACCAGGGCCCGGCCATCGGGGGTTAAGTGGTGCGGCAGGGCATCGGCAAATCGTTCAATCACATCAACCGAGCGCAGGGCAGCGTCTGCTATGGATTCCGGGGGACCTGCGAAGAAGGGGGGATTAAACAGGATGACGTCGAATGTGCGGCCTTGGAGGGGCGTGAACAAGTCCCCTTGAAAGACCTGTATGTGGTCGGCCAGTTTACTGGTTTCGGCATTTTTGCGGGTAGCCTGAACGGCAACGGAGTTGAGGTCAACGGCATCTACTGTGCAGCCTTGTTGGGCGGCCAGTAAGGCCCCCAGGCCGGAGCCGGAGCCCATGTCGAGTACCCGTTGTCCGGCGTGCACATGTTCAGGGACTACTTCGGCCATCAGGTCAGCCGTCCGAAAGGGTACAGGGTTGAACACCCCTGGTGGAATGTCCAGGGTCAGACCGGCCACCCGTTCATGGGCCGTGCGGTTCAGTTGGCGTTTTTGAATCAGGTGATACCGGAGCCGATAGAGCCGGTTGAGGACCTGGACCTGCCAGGCTGGGGCGGTAGGGCCGAGGGTTTGTTGTAAGGCTTCCGGCCAATCAAGGGTGCGTTGGCCTTCGATAACGTAAAACTGCGCGGGTTCGCGTCGACGTAAAAGTTGGGCCAGCACCGGGCGGAGCTGCCATTTCAAACCATGCCGGGGGCGGATGAGTCGCCACGTGAGGTTGAGCGTCTCGCCCAGGGCACCCAGTTTTTCGTGCGTCAGGTAGTGTTGGGATGGCAGGGCATTGGAGGGGAAGCCGTGATTTTTTTGGAAGTAGGCTTCGCGCTCGGCCACCATTTGTTGGCCGCTGCTGCGGTCCCGGTATACGGGGGAGTCCAGAATCACCAACCGGCCCCTGCGGCGTAGCACGCGCAGGGTCTCGGTCAGGACGGCTTCATAGGAGGTGGCGTAGTGGATGGCGGCGTTGAAAATCACCACGTCAAATTGCCCGTCGGCAAAAGGTAAGTGTTGGAATTCGGCCTGTACGCAATCAAATCCAGCATCATAATGCACGTGCGCGCCGAGACCGTCAAAAGCATTGGTTTGCAGGTCTACCGCCGCCACTTGGTGGCCCTGTTGGGCCAGTTGATAGGATAACCACCCATTCCCGGCCCCGAGGTCCAGTATTTCCAGCGGCAGCCCCTTGCAACGGTATTGCGGGGTGATGACCTGTTTGACGAGGGCCTGATACCCGGCAGCGCGGATTTTCCATGCACCAGTGTGTTTGCCGGTGGTGTCCGTGAAGGGGAGGCTGTGGTAGTACGTTGCCTCGTCCGACCCCCGGCCCTCAGCACGGCGTACGGTTTCATATTCCTGAATGAACTGGGCAAGGGCTTCAGCCCGCTCCGGCAACAGGAAGCGCCCGATGTCGTCTTCTACCCAAAAGGGGCCGTGGCCGTTCGGACAGGCCAGTGTAGCCGGTAGCGCAGCGTGGCACCGGGGACAGACGGGGGAGAAGACGGAAAAGCCGGTATGGGGCATCGGGAAGGGGGTTACCGGCTTGATTTTGTGCGGGAGTGCACGAGATGGGATTGCCACACCCCTGGCGCCGAGAATCGGCGCACGTCGGGGTTCGCAATGACACAATGGAATGGGTGTAACATCCCCTGCGTGTCACAGCGAGGAGGAGGGGCCGAGGATCGGCCCGGACGACGTGGCCGTCCCATAGCGAGCGCCGGAGCCAATAGGATATAAGGGAAAGATGTCATTGTTTTTCCAACGCAATCAAATAATGATCACTCAACCAGGCAAACGGGGGAAAGCGGCTGAGACTGGCATCAATGCGGTGTAGGCGGTGCAGCAGATCGGGGCGGCGGTTCAGCCAATTTCCGGCATAAGACGGCGGCAACACCGTGCCGATGCCGTAGGTGTTGCGGTGCGAAAAGTAGGGGGCGAATGCTTGGGTCAGTTGCCGGGGGGAGGGATAGTATACCGGGAAGGAGGCCGTACCGTGTAAATTGACGACGGCGGTTTTGCGGAGCCGACGGAAGGCCGTGCCCGGACGAAGCCGCGCCAGAAACCATGCCCATTCCCAGGGACAGTACGGTCCCATCACCACGAATACAGCTTTTGCTCCCGGCGGCAGGGCCGAGGCTAAGAGTTGGGCCAGGGCAGGGAGGTCGGTCACGCAATTCAGACCGCCGAAGTTGGAATAGACGCCCTCAAAAGGAGCACTCGGCAGAATGGACGGCAAGTGGTTGAGGTCAAGCACTTCAAACTGTACATGATCCGTCAGCTTTGCCTGGGTGATTTTTTCAGATGCGATGTTCAACATCTGTGCCGAGGCATCGGAGGCGGTTACGTGAACGCCGCGTTCGGCCAGGTGCAGGGCATCTTCCCCGGTGCCACAGGTCAGTTCCAAAACATGTGTGCCGGGAGAAAACGCAGCATCCAGGTGTTCCCATGTCATGCCCCGGAGGGCGCGGCCCAGCGGGGTATGGGTAAAGTCGGCATCGTAGCCGGCGGCGAGGGCATCGAACGTGGCCGTCATGGGTGTTGCTCCACCTCATGCCGGGTGGCCCACATCCCCAGCCGGCCGGCTTTGGCCTTCAGGAAAGCCGTAGCCATTGTGGCATAGTCAGGGCGGGGTTGTTGCCGGGCGCGTTCGAAAGCAACCTCATGCACCATCCAGCGGTTGGCGTGTTGGTAATAGCGCCGTGAACGCCGACCCGCCACCGTGAAATCGCGGTCGGAGCCTTCATGCCAGGGTTTCAGCGGGATCACCCGGTCTTGTACCGTTTTGTAGTAGGGCGTGCCTTTGATGGGGTACGAGAGGGTCGTCAGGAAGATATCGGGAGGTGCACCCTTGAGGAGATCGACGGTTTGCTTGAGGTCGGTTTCCTCCTCGCCCTCATAGCCGAGCATGATGAACAGCCCGGCTTCGATGCCGTGGTGTTGCAGGAGCCGGATCATCTCTTGCACCCGCTCGGCATCGGTGCGGCGTTTCATGGCATCCAGGATGCGCTGCGATCCACTCTCCGAGCCGATCCAGATCCGAAAACACCCCATCTCGGCCAGGGTTTGCACCACAGCCTCGTCCAGCCGGTCCTCTCGGGTGATGGTCTCGAAGGGGATGCGGATGTTTCGCCGTTGGAGTTCGGCGGCGTAGGCCGTGAGCCAGCTTGGTTTAATGGTGAATACATCATCGGCGTACCAGAGCATGTCTGGGGCGTAGGTTTCGATGAGGTGTTCGACCTCGTCGGCCACATTTTCTACCGAGCGGCGACGGTGACTGTAACCATACACGGCATGACTGCACCAGGTACAGGTATAGGGGCAGCCGCGGGCGGTTATCAAGGACAGGGAACCACGCCCGTGATGGGTCCGCCAAACGTCTACATACCGCTGCATGTCGATGGCCGCGCGGTCGGGGAAAGGCAGGGTGTCGAGGTCTTTGATGTAGGGCCGGGCTTCGGTCTGTACTACGTCGCCTGATTGATCCAGAAAAGCAATCCCGCGAATCCGCTCAAGATGCTGCGTTCCATGTTCGGCATGGTGGGTGACCAATTCATGCAAGGTTTCCTCTCCTTCGCCGATGACCACCACATCGGCCCCATGGTTGAGGTATTCCGCAAGGTAGTTGGCCGGGTCCGGTCCACCGACAATCACAAAGGCCCCCTGCACCTTGCACATCGCGACTTGTTTCAATATTTGCGGCCGGGTCATCAGGTTGCTGTACAGCCCGACGATGGGCGGGCGGTGTGTCTTGACGTACGCCTCAAACTTAGCCGGTGCGCTGAACGTTGTGTCAAACACGTCTACATCAATCCCCTGCGCCTTGAGGTAGGCAGACAGGTACAGTAGCCCAAGCGTCGGATAGGGCTTCATGACGGCCTTTTCCCTGGGGTCCTCGTAGAGGTAGTAGCCGTGGGTGAGGAGGATGTCCATTACGACAATTTCGGCAAGGGTCTCAGGGTTTCGACAATCCGTTTCTCGAACGGCGCGGCGTAAAAATCGTGTTTGCAGCGCCAACGTGCAAGTTGAGCCAGGGGCCATTGGAACCAGCGCTGGACGCCCCAGCCCGCCCGGTTGTAGAACTTGTAGCGTTCGATCATCCGGTATTTTTCTTCGGAAACCCAGGGGCCGGAGGAGCCGACAAAATCAAACGCGGCCCAATCCTCAATCGTGGTGGGTAGTTGGTACCCTTGTTTGAGCACGTCGTGTGTGATCCGCGAGCCGGGGTACGGCTTTCTTCCGTGAGCCGCATCCCCTGGTCGGCACGCATGGTGGCCGTCCAGTCGAACGCCAGGTTCCGACTCAGGATTTGTTCGGCAATGGCGGCGATGCGCTTTTTGTAGGTAAAAAACGTCTCGTCCTGAAAGGCCAGTTCGGTAAACCGGTACCGGTGCCACAGGGCGTCCAGTTCTTTCCCCATGCGTTCCGGCCCGATGGCTACCCAACTGCGCTTGAACACAAACGGGTCGGCGCAGAACGCGCATCGAAAATGACAGCCGGTGGAGGAAATGTAGTCCAGTTGTCGTTGCCCCTTGAGTTTGAAATAAGCCTCCACGTCCAGCAAGTCGTACCGATGGGCCGGGAGGAGGTCCATGTCTTCCAACAGCCGGGGCGGGTTTTGACACGTTCGCCCCTCTTGCCGGTACGTGAGGCCGGGGAGGGCTCCCAGGGGGTGGTCTTGGCGTAGGGCTTCGACCAGTTCAACAAACGTACCCTCTCCCTGCCCCTGTACGGAAACGTCGATGCCTGCCTCGTCCAGGGTGGCCGTCGGGAAAAGGGACGGGTGCCAGCCGCCCCAGACGGTTGGCAGGTCCGGGTAGCGAGCCTTGACGGCGCGAGTCATGCGCAGGGCATCCTTGAGGGGGGCGCCGGTCAGGGCCGTGACGCCGAAGCAGAGGGCACCGTCGCAGGCCGCCAGGACCGCATCGGGCGTGGTGCCGTTCAGACGGGCATCAAAGATGTGTACATCGTAGACCGCTGGGTCCAGGGCCGAGCCCACCGCCAGCAGGGCCAGTGGCATCGTGTAAAACACGGCTTCCGGGTTGTAGAGGACGACTTTCGGTTTCATTGAAACGGCGTGGGGGTGGCTGCTTCTTCATGGGAAAGTGCGCCGTGCAGGGGATCGATACCGTGATGGGGAAGGGCGGCCAGCCGGTTGAGCTTCAAACGGTCGAGCGGCAGCAGGGCTTGATGATACAACAGCGCAACCGCATCGCGAACGTGGTGTTTGCGCAGGGAAGCCGGTTTTCGAATGACCTGCCCGAGGGCATCGACCGATTTTTGGGACCGATGTTCCCGGTGCAGGATGCGGTGCAACATGCGGTAAAACTCAGTCGTGAACGGCCCTTTGTACATCATCGCCAGGTCGTCGGAATCGACCCAGTTCTGCTTGGTGCCGAGCTGGGCCTTGACCATATCGTAAAACTTGGTGCCGGGCAGGGGGTAGGAGACGGACGCGCCGATTTCGTCCGGCCTGCACCGCCGGATCAGGTCGAAGGTCATTTCGATGTCGGCACGGGTTTCACCGGGGTAGCCGAATTGAAGGAAGTAGCCTACCCGAATGCTGTGCTGTTTGAGCTTTTGGGTCACGGCGATGATGTCTTTGACCTTTGTGCCCTTGTCCATCGCATCCAGGATCTTTTGCGAGCCGGACTCCACCCCCATCCATACCACATCGCACCCGGCGCGGGCAAGGGCTTCGACTTCCCCTTCGCGCAGCAACAAATCCGCCCGGTTCAGGCATTTGAAGGGAATACGCAGGTGGGCGGCTTCAAGGTGATCGGCCAGTTCCGCCGTCCAGCCGGGTTTGATGCCGAACATATCGTCCATAAACCAGAGGTAGCCCGGTTTGTATTGCTGGACGAGGTATTGCATCTCTGCAACAACGTGTGCGGGGCTCCGGGTGTTATAGCGTTGTCCCCAGATCGGTTTGGCGCACCAGTTGCAATGAAACGGGCAGCCGCGGGAGGAGACCATGTTGAGTGCAAAGTAGCCGTGGGTGTCTTGCCAGATGGCGCGGTAGCGGGGAATGTCCACCAGATTCCAGGCGGGCAGGGGGAGGTCGTCGAGGTGCCGGATGACCTTCCGGCGAGGCGTTTGAATCAGGGTCTGATCGACATCGAAAAAGGCGAGGCTTTGGATGTGATGGGGCAGCGGAGCCTGAGCGTGTTGCAGGTGGGCCATGAGTTCGCCGAGGGTGGCTTCTCCCTCGCCCAACAAGACATAGTCTGCCCCTGCATTAAGATAGATTTCCGGGTGGTCGCTGGCATCCGAGCCGCAGACGAGGACGGTGCACCCCCGTTGTTTAGCCATGCCGATCATCGTCAGGGCTGCGTCCCGCATGCGTAGCAGGCACATTTTGGTGAGGTAGTTGAAGTTGTCCTCATACAAAATGGCGACGTCGGGTTTTACCTGATCCAGTGCTTCGGTCCATTCGGACTCCGAATCGGCCAGCATGGCATCGAAGAGGTGGACGTCGAAGCCTGCTTTGCGCAGACCGGCGGCGGCGTAGAGGGTGCCCAGGGGCGGGTAAGGCTGCCGGGCCTCCCACAGCTTGGGATCGAATCGGGGATAATACGCCTGGCCGAATAGGACGGACATGTGATAGAAGGCCTTTTAACGGCGGGAGGGGCTGATTTTAGTGCGAACGGGCTTTTAGCCATTTTTGAAAGGAGTGCTCGCTTTCCTGTGAGCGCCGGCCTTCAAGCAGGTTTTCAATGCTGATGTCTTCATCAAGGGCAGGCCAGTGAATGCCGTATCCCCCACCACTTAGTTCATACTGGGCGCGCTCTTCCGGGGTACCGTGCAGGAGCCGTGGATACCAGGAAAGGGGTACCGAAATAACGCGCCCGTCGACCAGGTGCGCGCTGAGGAGCACATCGCTGGTTTCGATGTGGGTCACTTCGGGTTCGGTCTCAATCACTAAAGTAATCATGCCACCGCTTGATGAGAGTTTGTTCATGTTTCTTGACCAGACGCGTTACACGTCGTAATTCCGAGCCGGTAAATCCCCTATTTCGCTCAAGCTGAACGGCATCCAGCCAATACTTCGCCTCTTTTCGATCTCTACGCACATGAATATGACACGGTTCGCGCCGGTCACCGGCATAGAAGAAAAACCGGTATGGACCGATTCTGAGAACTACCGGCATAAAAAAGGGAAGATTGTGGAAAAATGGTACGACTGTTCTACCATTTGGTTCAGGGCATTACATCCCAGAATGTGGTCTAACGGTATTGTTCGACGAAGTCTTCGGACCAGCCGTACACCCGTTCGCCGTTTTCGGTTTCCGAGGGGCCGAACAGGTGCTGGAGTAGTTTTGCATCCGGGGCCGTACCGAGATGGGTCTCTACGCGATCGGCAAATAACTGGCGTACGATGTGTATGTAGCCACCTTCCGGAATAGTGTAGCGTTCCTTTTGGTAGGCCGTCGCAATCGGCGTCCAAATCCAACCGCGTTGTTTGGCGCGGGCCTTATAGAGGAACGTGAGCGTCCGGTACAACCCGGCATCCAGGACCGATCCCAATCGGCCACGCAGCACCCACTCCACGAACCGGGTGAGGCGGGGGTGGGGATAGGCGGGGTCGCCGCCACCGGCTACCGGGTTGGGGGTGCTGGCCGGTAGAAATGACAATATCCAGGGATTGGCTTCCAGGAACGCATGATAGACAGTCGCACCCCAGACGGGCACGGCCTGTGCCACTTCGTGTGCGGCAAACAGGTTGCGGGTGGGGACGTCCAGGGTGTGTTCGGTCAGGATGTAGTTGGGGCAGAGGACGAACCGGCGGTTCTTTTTGAACAGGCGTGTGGCACGGGCCATCGGGATCATAAACAGCCGGGCAATCCACATACGGTTTGGGGCGGTGATGCAGAACAGGTCCACATCCCCTTCGTCATTGGTGTTGTTGACGGCCAGCGAGCCGGAGACGGCCACCATCCGCATAAATGGCACCCGCCGAAGCCACTTCGCGTACCGATAGGCCACCGGCCACGTTTCGTCGCTCAGGGTTTGCCGATGTCTGCGGGTTTCGATGTTTGCCATACGGCCTTTGAGGCACAAGTAGCCGTCTTGCTCCTCCAGGTAGGGGCCGATGAGTTTGGTGCAGGTTGCATCGAGGGCGGTACGTTCGGCCTGCATCCCGATCAGCCGATGGTGCAGTTCATCTCGGGTAAGCGGGTACTCGAAAAGATCGCTATACAGGACCGTGTACAAGACGGCCTGTGCCAGGGAGGATAAAGGTATGTCCGATCCGGGATGCATCGTAACGGTATCATGAGGGGGAAACGTTGAATGATACGCAATCTGGATTCACCGAGCCATTCTTTTTTCTGCTCCCTATATTGGGGCGTTTTTAACCGAATAATCCTTCGAACCCGATGAACAAAGTCGCGGCATACAGTTACCGCATCCTGGAGGGGTGCTGGCTTGCAGCGCTGGTCGTGGCCCCGTTGCTGATCAATGTACATGGAGCGCGGGTGTTCGAGCCGGCACGGGGCATTGTGCTTCAGGCGCTCGCCCTGGTAGCCCTCGGCGCTGGTGTGGTGTGGGTCTATGCGAAAGGCCGTGCCGGATTAAATGGCGCATGGCGCACCCGGCTGAAAGCCCCTGTTGTGGGGGGCGTGCTGTTGTTGCTGTTGACGTACGTAATCGGTAGCCTCCTGTCGGTCTTGCCCCAAAAGAGCTTATGGGGGGCCTATCACTGGGGATTCGGCTTGTTTACACAAGGGGCCTGCGTGGTGCTTTTTCTGGCGATGACCCTCGGGGTACGAACCCGCGTGCAGATTCGGCGGATCGTATCTACCATGATCTTGTCCGGGTTTGTGGTGGCGTTGTATGGCATGGTTCAGTTCTATGAAGCCGATCCCATGCCTTGGAACATCACCTGGAACAACGAGGATTTTATGCGGGTGGCCTCGACCCTTGGTAACCCGATGTTTGCCGGATCATTTTTTGTTCTCGTGATTCCGTTGACGCTGGCCCGGCTTGGGGCGCTGCTGTTTGCACCGTCGACTCCTCGTGCGCGGACCCTCGGGGGAGCCGTACTGATCTTCGGTGCGATGGCGGGGGCCTGGATGCTGCATCCGTTTCTGGCGGCGTTGGCTTTTATCGTAGCGGTAGGCGGGGTGACCTATCGACCAGCCCTATGGGCCGAAGGCCGCAGCCTTGCAGGGTGTGTGTACCTCTTTGTATTGGCTACAGAAGTGTGTGCCCTTCTGCTGACGCAGGGTCGGGGGGCCTTGATCGGTTGTTTCGTGACGGTCGTGTTTATGCTCCTGCTGGGGGTAACGGTGTTTAGCAAACCGGCCTCCCGTTGGCGGTTGGGTGTGGGCGTTGGCATTCTGGCGGGGGTACTCCTGTTCGGCGGGCTCTTGCTGACGCGGCTGGATACGGATGAAGGCAACCGGATCTTGCGGTTGCAAACCCGCTCAACGCAAATGCGGTTGCTGACCTGGGAAACCATGACGGACATCCTAGCCGAGCATCCGGAACGGTGGTGGACCGGCCACGGCCCCGGCACCACTGCCCTGGTCTTCGAACGGTATTATCCGGCTGCACTCGTTGATTTTGAGGGAGGTGCGCGGGTTGCACGGGCGCACAACGTTCTCTACGAAGCCTGGTTCACGCGGGGCCTACCCGGCGTCCTGGGATACTTGCTGTTGCTCGGCCTCCTGTGGCTCACGGCCCTGCGGTTTCTGGGGGTCACCCCTACCAGACGGTACATCCAGCAGGGCACTGCCAGCCTTTTGGTGGGTGGACTGCTTGGAGGCGGATTGGCCGTTGGACTGGATGGGAGCTGGCGTCTGGTTGCTCCGCTGTTCGCCCTGGGTACTGTTGCCGGACTTGGCGGCTATGTACTCATCAGGAGCCTGAGTCGCCGGGAAAAGGTGCATCCTGAACCAACGCATACCGGGTTACGCTGGATGGTGCTAGGGATGACGGCAGCGCTGATGGGTCATTTCGTGGATGCCCAATTCGGCATTATTTTGATCCCGATCTATTTCTACCTGTGCACCTTTGCCGTTGTGATTGGCGTGTGGGCGCGGGAAGATCCACCCGATGTAGAGGCTCCGGTCCCCGGTGATCCGGATCGAGCAGTGTGGATGGGGGTTGTATTGGTATTGGGAGTCTTTGCCTACGGGATGTCCGATCTCCCAGGAGGGTATGATGTGGTAATCTGGTTGCTGGCCCTGATGGGGGTGGTGGGCGGGCTGGTCTATGCAGGTATGGATGGCAATCCCCTGACTAGGTGGACAGGCATGGATCTCCTGAAAGGCGGGCTTCCTGCGCTGTTGTTTGTCGGGTGGATGTGGATCGGTCCAAAATGGATATTGGCCAATGCCACCCAGTACTTGAATGCCGTGCTGGTGCTGTACATCGGGCTCATGGTTTGGCTTGTAGCCTACGCCTGGCGTATGGGGTCACCGACGGCGGGTGCGCCTGAATCAACACGAGCAGCACCCGTCATTGTGTCGGCCGGAATCCTTGCGCTTTTGGTAGGAGGGCTGATCGGGGTGGTTCATGTGCCGGTGTTGCAAGGCGATGCGGCCAGTAAATTTGCAGACCGGGCGCGGGAAACGGAAAAGCCGGAATTTGCGATCCCCTTGCTGGAGGAAGCCATGCGGTTGCAACCCCGCCAAGACCGGTATCCCTTGTTGCTGGCCGGGGCGTATCAAGACTTAGCGCGTGGAAAGGAGCAGACGTCCACCTACGATTCGCTGTTTACCCTGGCGCTCGCGTACAACGCCCAGGGCATGGCGCTCCAGCCGATGGACGGCGACCATTTCCGCAACCGCGCCCGCCTGTATGCCGCCTGGGCCGAAGGGACCGCCGATTCCACGGGCCGGCAAGTTCGGTTGGACAGTGCCCTCGTTCGCTATGCCAGGGCCCTGTCGTTCCGGCAAAACGACTATCGGGTGCGCGATGAAATCGGACAGACGGCCCTGATGGCCGGAAATCCACAGGCGGCCGTGCATCATTTCAGTGAAGCCCTGAAGCTTGAACCCCGGTACGTGGAGGCCAGGATGCACCTCGCTGAAACGCTCACGGCGTTGGGAGATACAGCGGGGAGCCTCGAAACGTATAGGGAGGCCATCACACTCAACGTGTATGACATCGCGCTGTATTACCGCTATGCCGAATCCCTCAAGCAGAGCGGCATGCTGGAATCGGCCTTGGAAACGTACGGGGGGGAACCGGAAGCAGTCCTGAGCGGACCACGGCATACGCTGCTTGCCATGTTGCACTGGGTGGCAGATCACTGTGCAGAGGCCCGGTATCATGTGGGGGAGGCTGTCCAACGCGGCCAAGCCGACCGAAACTTCCGCGGCTTTGCCAAAAACGTCACGGAATCCTGTGCCGTTGAGCCGGAGGAATAAACGTATGCAAACGCCGAGGCGTTGGGGCCAGCACAAGGTCGGCCCCGCTGGTCGCGCTCGTTTGCAGGAGGCACCATTGGATGGGCGGGCCTTGTGCCCGTCAGGCTTTTCAGATGCTCCGGCGCTTGGAAAAGTATCTTGCCGCCTTGAATAACTTCTTAAATCTCCGTATTCTACCATATCACACTTTTGCGCAAACCCTTTATTTCCTTCAGCCGCCAGGCCCATAGCTGCACATCGTTATGAAACGAGAAGTTACGTCCGTCTTTGTTTTCCTCGTCGGGTTGTGTTTTTTGAGCGGGTTCGTCTGGTTGGTTCCTCCTGCCAATGACCAACTCGCCAACGCCACATTTGTGGATTCCATGCCGTACAATGTTTCGGCGACCACGACGGATGCCACGCTGGATATGTATGAGCTCGATGCATCCTGCCCCGTGATTGATGATCAGCAATCCGTGTGGTGGAAGTATGCACCGTCTGCAAGCGGTACCCTCTCCATTATGCTCAACAATGCCTTTCCGCAGGCCTTTTTTAGCCTTTGGCAAGGGTCGGGCCATCCGCTGTCGGAACATCTCTGTAGTTCAGGCCCGAATTTCTGGCCTGTCTCGTCCGGTCAGGTCTACTACATCAGGGTAGCGGGTGATGCCTATTTTAGCGCACAGAGCAAAGCACTGGCTGGCGACTTCGATCTGGCCCTCACCGGCCCAACGTCGCTACCCGTAGAGTTGATCTATTTTGATGTGCTCGTTGACGGCCGGGATGCGACCCTGCGCTGGTCCACGGCTTCCGAAACGGACAATGCCGGGTTCGATGTGGAATACAAGCCCGCCAATGGCGAATGGATCACCGCCGGTTTTGTAGATGGAGCCGGCAATACCCGCGAACAGCAGGATTACAGCTACCGGATCGCTGATCTGACCTCGGATGTGTATTTCTTCCGGCTCCGGCAAATCGACTTCGACGGGGTGTTCGAGTACAGCCCGGTCATTGAAGTCAGCGTAGACCTACCGACGACGCACTTCCTGGGCAACGCCTATCCGAACCCGTTCAATCCGCAAGCCCAATTCTCGCTCAACGTGGCCGCCGAGCAAAACGTGTCCATCACGCTGCACGATGTGCTGGGCCACGAAGTACAAACGATCCATACGGGTGCCCTGGAAGCCAACCGGGCGCACCTCTTCACGATCGACGGGTCCACGCTGGCGAGTGGGACGTACGTCTACCGCGTTGTCGGCGAGACGTTTACGGAAAGCAAAACCGTAGTGCTACAGAAGTAAGCAGCCGACTTAAGCTTCGACCAATTCTTCAGCCGGGACTGCTATTTCAGCAGCTTCCGGCTTTTTCTTCTTCCGTTTGCGTTCGACTACAAAAATGATGGGCTTGGCCTCTTCGGGTAAGCGGCCGGTTTTTTTCAGCACATCCAGGTAGCCAAGCATCTGTTTATATAATCCACCCTTGCCTTCCTTGAGGCTCAGGATTTGTTTCTTGGGCTTTTTGCCGAGGTTCAGGATGATCGGTCCTTCCGGGGTGATGGGTTGATCTTCCATGATATGATCCAACCAGTTAATTAGCGAGATAAATGGATCAGTCGGGTGGCCAATTGATCCGGAATACGCAACTGTCCTACATATACGCCCGAAAGCCAATCGGTTGCATGAAGTGTCAGGGAATGTGTACCGGCTGGATAGGGTTGGTCGGCCAGGGTACTCTTCAACCGGCCCAGCAGGTCATACACGTCCATCCGCACCTGCGCAGGGCGTTTGAGTGTGAAGGTAATCGTCGTTGTTTCGCGAAACGGATTCGGATGGTTGGGATGCAGGATGAAGCCATCGTATTCAGGAACGCCTTCGGTAGCTGTTCCTGTGCTCATCCCTGAGATGGCATAGTGGATCTCATCACTGTTGCCGCTTCCAAAGATGCCGTACCACATTATGTACTGTTCGCCCTGTTTAATGACCGAGGCCAGATGGACCCCGTCAAAGCAAGCGCCGTTGGTTCCGTTGCCGGGGAGGCGTATCCAGTTGATGCCGTCCGGGGAAGTAGCGCATCCTAACCCGCCCGTCCGGGGGCCACTGGCCCCCATGTACCACATCATAAACCCTTCCTCCGTAGCTACTACTGCCGGCCACTGAACAGTCAGGGTATCAAATTGACCGGCTTCGCCGACGTCCAGGACTGCGCCATTGATGCCCGGCCCAGGTACGTTCGTCCAGTTGATGCCGTCGGTTGAGGTCGCATAGCCGATCTGGCTAAGGAAAACCTGATTCGCGCCCACCACACGGGCATACCACATGTGATAGGTGCCGTCTTTTTTGACCACCGTGGGGGTGGCGAGTGCGAGGCCGGTGCCGCCGTCCATGGTGCGGTCGTAGACACTTCCGCCGGTGCCGGGGCCGTCTTGCTTTACCCAGTTGATGCCGTCGAAAGAAACGGCATAGCCAATGTTGCCGATGTTGGGGCCGTTACCCCAGTACCACATTTTGAGGGTGTCTCCGTCGGCAATCACCCACCCCTGGCTGGCATCATCGGCATCAAAGCGGTTGGGGTCGGTAGAAGGTGCGAGGACGGTGGGGGACACCAGCGTCCAGGCGAGGCCGTCCGGGGAGGTGGCATACCCCATCGTTTCCACGCCGTCGCCATTGTCCTTGCCATACCACATGTGGTAGGTCTCCCCGTCAAACACCACCGAGGGCCGCCAGATGGATCGGGAGTCCGGGTCAAACGCGGTATCTATAACAGGGTTGGTATCGGCATCGACCCAGTCAATCTGGGCAAGCACGGGGGCCGGGGTCAGGAACAGACCAGCAAGGAGGAAGGGAAGGAAACGCATGGGAGGAGGTACGTTCTACGTTATGGGTTCTACGTTCAGTAGACCCTTACATTTGGAGCGAATACCCGAAAAGACGAGCTATGACAGGGTTGAAACGCGGCCCCAAAGGCCTTTCTCAACGTCAAATTTGGGAAACGTCGCACGTAGAACGTCGCACGTAGAACGTCGCACGTAGAACGTATAAAACAGATCCATTCCTGCAAGTTCGTTGATGATGCGTGGGATTTGGGTGTTGTCGTGGATGCCGGTGAAGTAGACCGCACCGGGGCCATAGGCCAGTAATGGGACCCATTGACCGGTGTGTCCATAGGTAAGCCACTTGGCCGTAAACCGGCCTTCGCGGTATCGGTCTTGCCAGGCAGATCGTATCGACGGCATACATACAAGGCTCAATGAACCCTGCCTTTCCATCGAATACGCGGTGTGAAGAGGAGGGCAAATGGCATAAGTGTCACATAAGCAAACATATATAACTCGAAACAAAGAAAAGCTTTAAGGATGAAGGGCTTGTCAAAATGTCTCAAACCAAACTTGACGAATCGCCAATCCACTACACATTTGATGATCAGCAAGGGGATCATGAATAGCGGGGCGATAAACAGGCCGCCAAGAAGCAGAACATGGCAGAAATACAGAGTTGTATACAGGACATGGACCCAGGGTTTGGCCCTGAGGCCGCCTCGAGCCCAACGTTTTCGTTGTAGAAAGGCTTCTCGCAGGTTCTGTTGTGGTTGGGTCCGGTTTTCAATCTTGGGATCGAAGGGGATGATCGCTTTCAGGTTCGTCTGGTTAATGACGGCTTGAAAAAGGATAAAATCTTCGGTTACACTGAACGGTAGCGCTGGATATCCACCTATATCCTCATACGTTTTGCGACGCAATGCCATGTTGTTTCCAAGCGCTGTTACCGGATGGCCTAACAGGGAAAAGAGGGAACCGAGTGTCGTCAGATACATCCAGTCTATCTGTTGTACTTGTTCGTTGAGCCGGTGTGCGATGATCGTGGTGATGCCACAAACCATACCCAACGTAGGATCTGCAAAATAAGAGACCAGGTTGGGTAACCAATCGGAGGGGGGGCTACAGTCGGCATCCGTGATAACTAGAATGTCGCCGCTCGCGGCCTCAGCCGCCTGATGGATGGCATTGGGCTTGCCCGCTTCATCCGAATGGACGACCGAGACGCCTTTAATACGTGCATCTTGATCCATGTAAGACTGGATGATGTGTCCGGTTGCATCGGTGGATTGGTCATTTGCGACCACAATCTCATACCGGGAAGGCGGATACTGTTGCGCCCTTAAGGCATCCAGGCAGGCCGGCAGATGCGTTTCTTCATTTCGGGCCGCCACCAGGATCGAGATTGTGGGCTTATGGTCTGGATCAGGTACGTGTGGTTGGGTAACGCGAACAGCTACTGCGATTAAGTACGACAGTACACCAACATAAATACTTAAAACGATGATGACAGCAAAAATAAAGCCCATGACCGGCCTGAAGAGGTAGCGTTTGAACATGCTGATAAAGAATGGCCTGTCACGGCGATACCGGCATGCAATTTCCGGTATCCAATGTACGGTATAAGGAAAGAATGTGCTGAAATGGATATGAATGGGTATACCTAGCCGTTGTAATCTACCGAAGTGCCACCCGACCTGTATATCCGGATAGGCGGTGTATTATCACTTCTAAACCCTATCTCCAAGGGGGTAATGATTTTGAATACGAACGCCTTTTTAGTAACATCCTCCAGGGCGTAGCGACTATCTGAAAACCCCATTTCAATGCAGCAAATAACGATTGAAAACATTCGCGTCCAGTATGCCGTTGCAACCGGATCGCATGCGAAAGATGCGGTTTTGTTCATTCACGGGATGTGGGGTGGTGCCTGGGTATGGGAAAACTATTTATCATATTTCAGCGAAGTGGGCTTCGATGCCTATGCCCTCGATCTGCAGGGACACACCTTTAATACATCGACTATAACACCGGGAAATAGTACTTTTGCTACGTATTATGCAGAAGTAGAAGTTGTTATTCGGTATATTCTAACCAAAACAGGTAGACGACCGGTCTTGGTCGGACACAGTGCCGGCAATGTGTTGGCGCTCAAGGCAGCCACGGCAAAGCTGGCCCGCGCCGTGGTGGGGGTGGCACCGATGCCGCCCCGTGGGATTCGATGGCCATTTTCGATGTCGGCCCTCTGGGCAGGGGTGAAGAGTTATTTGAGAGGGTTCAGGAGCAGGGCCCTGATGGTAAGCAAAAAAGATCAGTTGAAACTGGGCTTGCACCGCTTTGAACCGCAGGCACAGGAAGATATATATAAAAATTTTCTCCCGGAGTCGCTACGCTATGGATTCGAGGTGGTGGTGCGAGGTATCCTGATTGAGGATGCAAAGATTGAAGTTCCGGCGTTGTTTATCACAGGACGCGGAGACCGAACCGTGTTGTCTGCGCTGGTATATAAAATAGCCCAGCATTTTGACCGGCCTTTCGTTGCTCTACCGCGACTCGCACATATGATGCCGCTCGAACAAGGTTGGGAACAAGGCGCCTGGGTGATAACAGAATGGCTACGGTTTGTATTGCCGGCTTCAGAGTAATACCGGCGTCATGAATAGATGCGTACAAGAAGATGGAAGAATCAGGATTAGGACAGGAAGCAAGGAAGCTGCTTTCAGAGAAGAGGATCTATGAATCAATAGTCTTATTTTTTCTGGCGGCATCTGTTGTCGTGGCTTTCATTTACTTATGGCCGATGTGGTATTCGGTCTTCCTGAATTGGATGGTGCAGGTTAACAAGACCATATTCGAAGCTTTCATTAACATATGGCCGATGTGGTGTTCGGTCGAACTGCATAGGGCGGGTAGTGAGACCATATTCGTAGCGATCATTGTTGGAAACTCAGTGGCGATTTATTGTTACTTAAGGTATTTCCGCAAAAAATTCTCTAATAGATTTGAAAAACTCGAAGATTGTATTTCAGATTCAGAAAAATTCAAGGCCGAAAAATGGATGAAAACGTTGTTCCATCCCATATTGAGTACCCTGTTCGGTATTGGCTTCGGTGTCCTGTTTTTATTGGTTTTATTGATGGACGTATGGAAGAATTGTGTTCACCTGCGCAACATGCTGGGTCTATTTCTGTTCTTGAGTAATGTCATCACAGGGATTGCCGTCTACGCAGTACTTCATTTTGTGGGATTATGCAGGGATCTGGGAAACGATAAAAATCAATATTTGAAGTCCACCATCTGGGATCGGTCCTGTCCTGTAACGGATTTCATCTTATGGTTCAATCGGCGCATTGTGTTGGCAATTGCGTTTATTAGTTTCCTGGCCATGTCAAGCTTGCTGTTTTCTCAAATATCAAACGATGCCGCCATCACCGGGTTTACAATCTGGACTTTATTTATTCTCGGCTTCACCTTTGTTTATACGGTATATCCCGTTAGGCGGCACTTGAATGCGCTCAGACATAAGGAAAGTCTTATGCTGGGACAGCTTATCCAAGATGAATATCAGAATATGAAACATAATATGTTGAAAGGGCCAGAAGACATGCGTCGGTTCGATGATCTCCGTGCACTTAAAAAACAAGTTGATACCGTCCGTATTCCACCCTGGGAGGGCGCAAAAGCTACCAAGAATTTATTATTCTCGATCATATTGACGCTCTTACCCTTCCTCGCTCAGCTATTGATAGAATCGTTCAAATAGGGTAATCAGGTAAACTGGACACATACCGCACCTAACATCTCCTCACCATTCTTCAGGTAACACAAACGGTCTCCACCGCTCAGGCAATTCCGCACGGGTGCTCAGGCATACGACGATCATCACCAAAAGGATAGCCCCCAGCCCGAAACCACAACCCTGCCTTAATTCACCACATTTTTCGGCGTACCGTTGAGAAACGCCTTAATGTTATCGGCGACGATGGCAATCAGGCGCTCACGGCTAGCGCGTGTGGCCCAGGCATGGTGAGGCGTGATGGTGCAGTTGGGTATCCCAAACAAGGGGTGCGTGGTTGGTGGGGGTTCGGTGCTGAGCACATCGAGGGCGGCACCGGCAATCGTATTATTTAAGAGGGCCATGCGGAGGTCGGCTTCATTCACCAGGCCACCCCGGCCGGTATTGATGAGCAGGACGGTGGGCTTCATGCGGGCCAGGGTTTCAGTCCGGATGAAGGCTTTGTTTTCTGAGGTGAGGGGGGCGTGCAGCGTCAGCACGTCACTTTCAGCGAGAAGGGTGTTCGCATCTACATAGGTTATACCGTCTGGAGGCGGCAGGTGCGTCTTGCGCCGATGGGCCAACACCCGCATCCCGAAGCCCAGACCGATGCGGGAGACCGCCTGCCCGATCTTGCCAAACCCATAGATGCCCAACGTTAAATCAGACAGTTCGATCAGGGGGGATTGGTGGTACGACCAATCAGCCGCCTTCGACCAGGTTCCAGCATGTACCCCTTCACTATGGTGCGCCACGGCATTGGTATGGTTCAGGATCAGGGCAAACACGTGCTGGGCGACGGAGGTGGAGCTATATCCAACGGCATTGCACACCGGAATGCCTCGGTCACGGGCGGCCTCTACTGCAATGTTGTTGTAACCGGTGGCGAGGGCACAAATCAGTTTCAGCCGGGGCAGTTGGGCCAGGTCTTCAGCCGTAACGGGAGCTTTATTGGCAATGAGAATGTCTGCGTCTTGCGCATGGTCTACCGTCAGAGCCGGTGGGGTGCGGTCATAGACCACCAGTTGTCCAAAGGCGGCAAGGGGAGCCCAGGAGAGATCACCGGGGTTGGTCGTGTAGCCATCAAGAATGATGATGGTGGGGTAGTACGCTCGCGGGTTAGGGGTAGAGGTCATAGAATGGATATTGCCGAGGCCACTCGCTGGTTGAGGGTAGTACGCTCGCGGCCTGGAAATAGGGCCACTGGAATATTACCGAGGCCGCTCGCTGGTTGTTTGTTGTGAGAGAATATACAACCCCTAGTATATCAACTAACAACGAGCTCGCATCGCGGGCGGACCACTTACCACCAGCGAACATCGTGAGTGTACCTTCAGCCTCAACGGACCAATACCATCCGGCGGGTTTGCCGTCCTTCCGGGGTATCCAGTCGGTACAAATAGGTCCCGCTGGGCAGCGTCCCGGCATCAAAGGACCGGGTGTAGGTACCTGCCGGTTGCCGCCCGTCAAAAAGGGTCCGTACGTGTCTGCCGGCTGCATCATACACGCGAAGCCGGATGTTAGCGGCCCGGCCAAGGGTATAGGTGATCTGGGTGGAGGGGTTGAACGGGTTGGGGTAGTTCTGGCTCAGGGCAAAGCCAACCGGAAGTTCGTCCGTATGCGTAGCAACGGTGGAGCGTTCTCCCGCAAACGGGACGGCCTCAAAGGGACCGCCCAAAACTTCGGTCACGGTCTCCGGGGGCATTTCAAACCAGCGTTCCATCACCCCGGCATAGACTGAGCGAAAGTCGATCTGGTACGGGATGTTTTCGGTTTCGTCAAGGTTGATCAGATCTGGGAGGTCGCCGTAGACGCCGCCGTTCATGTTGCCGCCCAGCACAAACAGGGGGGCCGCCGAGCCGTGGTCGGTGCCGCGTGAACCGTTTTCGTAGATGCGCCGTCCGAACTCGGAATAGGTCATGATGAGGACCCGGTCCATGAGGTTGTCTGCTTCCAGGTCTCGCATGAAGGCGTCCAGAGACGTTGCCAAATCATTCAGCAGGGTCGCGTGGAAGTTGATTTGGTTGGCGTGGGTGTCAAATCCATTGAGGGTTACCGAATAAATGCGTGCACCGAGGTCCCCCTTGATGAGTTGGGCGGCAATGGCGAGGTGTTCGGAGAGTTTGCTGCCCTGCGGGTATTCAACGCTGTTCAGGTCGCCCTGGGTGGCATCCTGAATGGCCCCGGAAAACTTGAACGAATCATTGACCACCCGGCGCATGAACGTCATTTCCCGGCCAAAGGTCGTATCCGGCAGGTTTTCCATGCTGTAGAGTTGGCCCGTCGTGGCGATGCGTTCGAACAGGGTCGAGTTTGCCAGGCTCATGCCCATGTTGGCATCTGGGCCGTGGAACAGCCTGGACCCGCCCCGGCCGATCTGCACCGCGAGGGGGCTGGAGGGTGGATTTTCCAGGAAGTCGGGGATGGTTTCACCCAGGTAGCGCCCGGCCCATCCGGTGGTGTACTCCTGTGAGGGATCACTGCCGGTTTCCCAGTAATCGGTAGACCGAAAATGGGACAGGTCCGGCAGGGGGTAGCCCACGTTTTGCACGACCGCCATGTGCCCGTCGCCATAGTAACTTTCCAGGGGAGCCAGCGAAGGGTGCAACCCCAGTTCATCCGAAATACGGATGGTTTGTTCACGGCGTAAGGACAGGGTGGGCCGGTTGCGGTAGTACACCGGATTGTTGAATGGGACCACCGTATTTAATCCGTCGTTTCCGCCACCGAGTTGGAGGATGATCAGAATCCGGTCTGTGTCCAGTTGTTGCAACCGGCGCAGCAGGGACGGACTTCCCATTGCCTTGATCGGCGTGTGGCCCAGCATCATGGTGCCGCCGGCCATCGCCAGGCCCATCTGTTTCAGGAAATTGCGCCGGGACCATCGGTTGTGGTCTTCCGTATGGGCAGAGCCGTGTTCCAAAGCAGCACCGTGGCGCGGGGCGGGCGGAGAGGCGTGGTGGTCACACATGAGGGGGGGATTTTTGATTGTGATTGGTGATTTTTGATTGGTGATTGATCACGCAACACGTATCACGTTTTACATCAAATGGAATTCGGGGAGCAAGGCCAGGGTGCGGACGTACGTTCGGAGGCGCTGTGCGGCCCCGTCGGCGTAGAGGTCCCACTCGTACCAGGGGACTGGCCCCAGCATCATCTTGGCCAGGTTTTGTACATGGGGTGCGGCATTCAGGAGGGCATCCGGGAGCGGATTATTGACCAGGTCTCCGGCAAAGTCGTCTTCAATATCAGCGATGTCCAGGATCTCCAGGTCTATCGCGAAAAAGTGTTCGGCCAGGCGAGTGGGCAGGGTAAAGGCTGCGGCATCGTCTGTGGGATCATGCAGGCGTTCAGCCAGCGCCGTTAAGTCGACCGGGTTCTGGTTGCGGGGGCCGAACAGGAGGAGATCGGTCGTATGCCAGCGGGTGGCAACCGACTGTGTATTCATCCAGCCGTGGTGCCCCGGCCAGCCGGCCACATTGGGTGGGCTGAGCAGGAATTGCCCCAGGACTTGCCCCGATGCCGCCCAGAGGCCGTACAAGTCGGGATCGGGGGTGTCATGCATTTCGATGAGCATCCCGACCATCATTTCAATGGGGCCTTTGATGCGTGCGCCGTGTACCTCCTGGTCGAAAAAGTGGGCGCTTTTGAGGAGGGTACGCAGGACGGGTGCAATCTGAAAGTTGTTGTCGATGAAAATTTCGGCCAGTTCATCGACGATCTCGGGGGCCGGGGCGGCATAAACGAAAGCCTTGTAGAGTTTGGCACAGATAAAGTGGGCGAGGGCATCTGTGCGTTCCTCAAAGACGATATCGACCACATCGGCATACCGGAACGCACCCGTCCGGCCCAGGAAGGTTTTTTCGCCATCATCAAAGCGATTGTCGAAGAACCGCGCCCGGAATTCCCGGAGGTCGGCCACATAGCCGGTCAGGGCGCGGGCCATTTCGCGGATATCGGCCTCGGTGTAGTTGGGTTGGCCGTTTTGGTCTTCGGGGCTGGTGGTGAACAGTTCGAGCAGTTCCCGGGCGTAGTTTTCGTTGGGGGCGATGCGTGTGTTGGAGGTGCCATCCAGGTAAATGAGCATCGCCAGGTTGAGGCCCATGTCATAGACGAACTGCTTGAAATCGCCAAGGGCATGCTTGCGGATGAGGTTGAGGTACCCGTATGCCAGCCGGGCGTGGACATAAACCTCGGTATCTGTCACAAAGTGATTGTGCCAGAACAGGGCCATCTTTTCCCGCAGGCCCCCCGCGATGAGCTCGCCGATCCATTGGCTCCGGTATTCAAGGAGGCGCAGGCTGTTTTGCGCGAAGTAGGCCCGATCCAGGCGGGCCGGCAAGGGCGTGTCATACCAGTCGGGCCGTTCAGGCAAGGGCCGGTCGATGGCCGCATCAACGAGGGCATCCACAGTAGCTTCGGGGGAGGCACCGATCAGGGTTTCCAGTTGGTCCGGTGCTGCGCCAAAACCGGTGCGGCGCAACAGGTGGGCGGCCGTTCGGCGGTCCAGTGGGTCCGTATGGACCTCCAGACCGGCGTTGATGGTCAGGGGTCGAAGTTCGGTTTCAAGAATCATGGAAAGGGATGTTCTAGGTGGCAAGAGGTTTTCACCTGGCAATCAAACGAAAAAGTACGACTTGTATGCGAGGGATGAAAGGCATTAATGCCGTGCGAACACGGCCGAATAAATCCAGGTTGGTGGGTGTGGAAAGCACAACCCGTCCTATCGGCTATGCCTTTTTGGGGAGGGTATCGTACTCCCAGCGCATGTGATAAGGCAGATATATACGAGATATAATCAAGTAAACACATCCAAAATTTGCTATCTTCTCGGTCCACCCAAGGTAGACAACCTCCATGCACCCGCTCCGAAAATACATTTGGATAGGTGGGCTGTTTGCGCTCGGCGCTCTGTTTTTGCTTCCGGAAAGCCATGCCCAATCAGCAGCCTCGCAAGTCCCGCCGGGCTTTTCCATGCTGCGGTATACCACCGCCGATGGCCTCCCGACGAATCTGGTCACAGACGTTGCCCAGACCCCAGATCATTACATCTGGGTCGCTTCAGAAGACGGCCTGATGCGCTTCGATGGGATCCGTTTTAAGGAATTTAACATCACCAACGTGCCCACCATGCAAAACAACCGGGTGGAAAACTTGTGGGTGGGACCCTACGGGGCACTCTGGTTTCATACCGCAGATGGCGTCTTGCACCGGTATCAAAACGGCAAGTTCACCCGCTACGACCAGGAAAATACATTTGATGGATCAGGATTCAGGTTTTTGGTCGTTGGCAAAGAAAACCTGTGGATCACATCGACCGAATCCTTGTACCTCTACGATAAGGGTAGCATGTTGCACCTCGGCCAACTGCCTGGGAGGGGTCAGGTCCGTTATATGCGGGAAGATGTGGATGGTATCCTGTGGCTGGGCATGTCCAATGGACGGGTTTACACCTTCACCGACGGTTCCTTTACCAACGTACTTGACCAGGCCGAGGACCTGGAAGCAATATATTACGATCCTGCCACTGAAGATCAGTGGTTCGGGCTCGGAAACCGCATCATACACCGCAGGGGAGATGTCACCCGTACAGCCTATCGTGGAAATGCCCCTGTTGGAGCAATAACCAAAGATACCGAAGACCAGATTTGGGGGATGTCTGGCAATACATTGCTTCATTGTAATCCGGACCCGGTCCAGTGCCGCCAGGTCACGCTGGAGCCGGATGCATATATCGAACAGGTCACAGCGCTCGTGACGGTTCGAAAGATGCGGTTAGGGCAAAGGGTCAATACACTACAGTTGTCGGATGTTTTCAACGTGACCCAACTGATCAAAGACCACGAGGGGTCCTATTGGGGGGCGGCGGAAGATGGCTTGTACTATATGCGGCCTACGCCGTTGACAGCCTATGCTGTTGGCGCAGAAGGTGACCAGAGGGTCTATCCCGTCGTGGAAGACCCGGTTCAGGACGGGCGCATCTGGGCCGGCACGTTCAGCGGGTTTTATCGGCTCGATGGAGATCGATTTGTCAGACGCACCCGGTTCTCTAATACCTTCTTTAGCAGCCTGTATGTGGATCGTGAACAAAACCTATGGGGGACGTATGGGGGTCAGGTGTTTCGCTATACACAGGGTTTTTTTCAAAGATATCGTCCTCCTGAACTCAGGGATGCGCCCGTCAGTTCTCTGAAGGAAGATGCTGAAGGGACCCTCTGGTTCATTGCCAGTGACGGGTTACATGGACGCAAGGAGAATACATGGACCCACATTGCCTACCCGGAGGGATTCACGGTCCGGGGCTTGGCGTCACTGCGCATGGTTTTCTTTACGCAAGACGGAGCGATCTGGATTCCGAATACGGCGCAGGGGCTCTACCGTATACATCCCAACACGCCGGCTTCCTTCATTTTGCTCGGCGTTGACCAGGGGTTGAGTAGCAACGACATCCGCCACCTCTTTGAGGATGAAAACGGCATGTATTGGGTTGCAACCGGCGGCGGTGGGCTCAACCGGATTGACGTCTCCAACGTGGGGACCTGGGACGAAACGGCCCATGAACGTTTGCAGATCACCACGTACCGCAAGGCAGACGGGCTGTTTGATAATGTGATTCACCGCATTGTACCGGACGATTTTGGTCGGTTCTGGATCAGCAGCAACCGGGGCATTTTTCGGGTAAACAAGGACAACCTGGAAGCCTTTGCCGCCGGTGAAATCGAAAAGATCACCTCCATTGCCTATACCGAACGCGATGGGATGCGAAACCGAGAGGCCAATTCCGGCAACAGTTCCGGGTTCAAGGCGCGGGACGGACGGATCTGGTTCCCGACGCAGGATGGGGTGGTCATGGTCGATCCGGCCCGGTTGCTCCAAAATACAACCCCGCCCCAGGCACGGATTGAGGCCGTGCTGGTGGGGTCCAGGTCCCTGCCTGTACGCGGAACGATGGATATGGGCACAGACGACCGTTCCTTTGAAATAGACTACACAGCCTTGAGCTTCATCAACCCGGCCAACATGACGTTTCGGTATATGTTGGATGGGTATGATACCAATTGGATCGAGACCACCCGCCGGGCGGCCTTCTATACCAAAGTGCCGCCGGGGGCGTATACCTTTCGGGTCAAAGGGGCCAACAACGAAGGAGTCTGGAGCACGGAAGAGACCACCCTGAATATCGAGATACAGCCCCAATTCTTTGAAACGTTTTGGTTTAAAGTGTTGCTGGCCCTGGGGGTGCTTGGCCTGGGTGGAGCTATGATGTGGTACCGTATGCGCTCGCTCCATTGGCAGCGCGAGCACCTGCGAAAGACGGTAGAGGAACGTACGGAGGCCCTGCGCCAGGCCCTGAGCAAGACGGAAGACGCCCGGCAAATTATTGAAACCCAGGCCGAGCAACTGCGAGAACTGGATCAGGCCAAAAGTCGATTTTTTGCCAACATCAGCCACGAATTTCGCACACCCCTCACGCTCATGATCGGCCCGTTGAAAGATGCCGCAGATGGGCACTACGGCCCCGTACCAGAGACGCTTCAGCAGCAATACCAGGTGATGCTGAGTAACGGTCAGCGGCTCCTGCGGTTGGTCAACGAACTGCTGGCCCTGGCCAAACTCGATGCCGGCGCGATGGAACTGAACCGGACGGAAACAGACCTGAGCCAGTTGGTCCGGGCCGGGGTGGCCGCCTTTGCCTCGGCCGCTGAACAACGAAAGGTCACGCTGTCCTGCGAAGCCGTCGATGGGTTGACCCTGAACTGTGATACAGATAAAATTGAACATGTGGTGATCAACCTCGTTTCCAACGCCCTCAAGTTTACGCCCGAAGACGGGTCCGTTCGGGTACGGCTGGAGCCGGAGGACCAGACCGTGCGCCTGACCGTTTCGGACACCGGCGTTGGGATCCAGGAGGAACACCTGCCGCATATTTTTGACCGCTTCTATCAGGTCAATGAATCCGACCCGGCCGGGGAAACAAGCACCGGCGTAGGGCTGGCCTTGATTAAAGAACTGGTAGAACTCCACGATGGCCGGGTTGAGGTGAAAAGCACGGTGGGCGTAGGAACCACCTTTACGGTCATTTTACCATTGGATCACCAGTCGTTGCTCCACTTTGGAGATTTGATGACCCAGGAAGTAGCGGCGGCGCCGATGGGCGATGGTGCCACACCCAAGGATGCAAAAGTCGAACCCACGCCGCACCCCACCGGAGACGACGTAACAACCGTTCTGATTGTGGAAGACCACGCGGATATGAGAAGTTACATGCGTTCCATCCTGGACCCCCATTTCCGTATTGTAGAAGCTGGCAATGGGGAAGCAGGCCTGGCATCAGCCCAGGCAGCCTTGCCGGATTTGATCATTACGGACTTGATGATGCCTATCATGGACGGCTATGCCCTCACCCAAGCCCTCAAAGAGGACCCGCTACTGGCCGGTGTACCGGTCCTGATGCTCACCGCCAAGGCCGACGTCAACGATCAAGTCGAGGGGTATGCATCCGGAGCAGATGCCTACCTCACCAAACCCTTCGACCGCACCTTGTTGCTCAGCCGCGTCCGAAACCTCATCGAGAGCCGCCGACAACTCAAACAACACTTCACCCTCATGCCGGAGGAAGGGTATCTCAAACCCAAACGCTCGCCCTTTGAACGCAAACTGCGAGAATTCATTGTGGGGCACCTCACAGACACCGAACTCTCGGCCGAAAAGCTGGCCTTTGAGATGGGTCTGAGCTACAGCCAGTTGGCACGTCGCCTCCGAAACGAAGTAGATACCACGGCCACCAAGCTCATCCGCCAGGTGCGGGTCGAACACGCCGCCCAACTCATCACCAAAGACGCCGGCAACCTGACCGAGATTGCATACGCCGTTGGATTTAACAGCCTCAGCTATTTCAACCGCAGCTTCCACGAGCATTTCGGTACATCTCCTTCAAAGTACCATGTTTAGGCCAATGTTCCGCTTCCGAATCGCATGCTACTTCCGCATGGATTGATAGGTTTGTACAAAAAAATGCGAGAATAGGAGAGGTGCCCGGTCTCTATACGCTCCTACCTTTGAGCCATCGCTCTTTGTTTTCGTTGCTCTTCAAGTCCTGATCGGCCGTGCTTCATAGGCCGATGTTTTGCAAACCCTGCCATCTGTTTACAAAGCAACCATGTCTTTTACCGCTCAAGTGCGTACCCTCGTCGAGGAACACTACCTTGACCATGACTTCAACGTAATCTTCCTGGCCGAGCGGGTTGGGCTCAGTTACAGCCAATTGGCCCGGCGGCTACGGGCTGAAGCCAATGTAAACCCCACGAAGCTGGTTCGCATTGTGCGGTTGGAACGGGCCGCCCAAATGATCAATGCCGGGGCGAGCAACATGACCGAAGTGGCCGATGCCGTCGGCTTTAGAAGCCTGAGCTATTTCAGCCGCTGTTTTCGTTCACATTTCGGCATTCCCCCTTCACGTTACCGGCATGCTGCTGCTGCATGACCCCTTCTTCAATTCGGCAACAGGTCTGAATCTCATCGTGTCTGCGCCCGGCCCGGTTAAGGAGGAAGTACAGGACTGGGTCGGGTGTGGGCCGATGAACTTGGTGATGGGTTTCGGTGATTGTAGATTGGGATAGCATTACATTTAACTATCGTGTCCTTGCGAAAGCATGGAGTGCTTGTGGCAATCTTATTGGCATATAAGATTGCCACGTCGCCTTTAGCTCCTCGCAATGACTGTTAAATACGTCCGGGTACATAGCTTTGTATACCGATACCCACGCCCATCTTTACCACCGGCGCTTTGCAGAGGACCGGGACGCCATGATCGAGCGCGCCAAATCCGCAGGCGTCACAACGCTCGTCATGCCCGCCATCGATATATCCTCTATTCATGAGGCCATCGTCCTGTGCAAACGGCACATGGGCCTCTATGCCATGACGGCCATTCATCCCTCAGATGTCAAGGATGCTACAGAAGAGGACTATCAGGCCATGGCGGCGCTTTGCACCGATCCGCATGTGATTGCCATAGGGGAGAGTGGTCTCGATTATTATTGGGATCGCAGCTTTGATGCCAAGCAGCACGACTATTTCCGGCGGCACATCCGCCTGGCTATCGAAACCGACCTGCCGCTGATTCTGCACATCCGGGACAAGCAGGGCCGTGCAGAAGTCTACGCGGACATCCTCGCCATCTTACATGAGGAGAAAGCTGCTTCGGCCCAACCCGAACGGCTGCGGGGTATTTTCCATTGCTTCAGCGGTTCGAGTGATGTGGCTGCAGCAGCCATTGCCCTTGGCTTTATGCTCGGCCTGGGCGGAACGCTCACCTTCAAAAACAGCGGCGTGGCCGAAATCATCCGAGCAGTCGGGCTTGAACACCTCGTACTCGAAACCGATGCCCCGTTTCTTGCGCCGGTGCCGTACCGTGGGAAACGCAACGAGCCCGCCTACATCCCGTACATCGCCCAAAAACTGGCCGAGGTTAAAGCGATGCCGGTAGAAGAAATTGCCCGAATTACCACGGAAAACGCCAAACAGATGTTTGGGTTAGTGGATCGTTGAATTTCCCGCATATCTTTTGGTGGAAGATCAAAGTGGAACCTATCTTGAAAAACTAAGCTCTAATTCCGCCCATGAATCGTCTACGTTCCACATACCTGTATCGGCTGATCGCCGGGGTGATGTTGGCTGCAACGGCTCCGTTGTTGGCCCCGCCCGGCTTGATTGCGAGCCAGGCTGTAGATGAAGCCCCAGCGGACTGGTTACGGGCGCATTACGCAGGGCCACGGGCCGAGGTGTTTGAGGCTGTTCTGGCAGAAGTTGAAGCCCAGGAGCATCATTCTCTGGATGCCTTTTTAATGGCCTTTCTGAAGGCCTATGCTGCACACGAAGATATTCCGACCGCTCATTTAGCCGGTTTTCATACCCTTTCCGGACCACTCTCGGCCTTCACCTTCCAGGCGCACTTGCTGGCGATGGTGGTCAAGGTGGTCTCAGCCCGCATGGGTACCGATGCCGTTGCGTGGGGGAATGGCCTCGGCGATGCTCTGGTGGGTGTACGCCCGGCGCAGGTCTTGCGGCCCTTTGCCACAGGCCTGAAATTGCTCAACCGTCGCGTAGACGGCCACACGGCCTTGCGCATACATATCCTTTCTGCGGCACAGCCGCTCGGGCCGTAGCCGGTTTCCTTTTTCCGGGCTTGCATGCCCGGTACCGGTTTTTTCTCCAAGCCTACTTTATGGGGGGCCTATGGCTTTTTTGCCCGATGCCTCCCGCACGCCTTAACCATGGATTCCCATGTTCAAAGACAATAGCCTGAAAATATCTGCTGTGATCGGTTTTATACTGCTCTCGGCGTATTACCTCTACCCGTCTTTTCGGAATTGGCAGATTCAAAAGTCGATGACCGAACTGGACGACGAAGCGCGTCGGACGTACGAAGACGAAAACTACGGCACCATTCAATGGGCCAATGAAAATGCCCTCAAGCTGGGCCTTGACCTGCAAGGCGGTATGATGGTCACCTTGGAAGTTGGGGTAGACCGCCTTGTGCGGGATCTCGCCAACGACCGGGATGAATCCTTCAATCAAATTATCAACGAAGCCCGGGACCGCTCTACCGCTGAGGGGATTGCCTTCATTGATGCCTTCGGGCAGGTCTTTCAGGAAAAAGACCCCAATGCCCGGCTATCTCGCTACTTCCGCAATACAGAGCGGGACATTACCCGGCGTTCGACCAACGATGAAATCCTGGCCTACCTCAGCGAAGAAGCCGGGGCCGCCGTGGACCGGGCCGTGGAAATCATCCGCGACCGCGTCGACCGTTTTGGGGTATCTGAACCCTCCATCCAGAAACAAGGCACGCGCCGCATCGTGGTGGAATTGCCCGGCGTGGACGATGCCGAGCGCGTCCGGAAACTCCTGCGTGGGACGGCCAAACTGGAATTTCGCCTGATGATTGAACCGACTGAAATGGCCAGTTCCATGCAACGGGTCATGGGGTTCTACGACCAGCAATCCCAGGCGGACACGACTGCTGCTGCATCCGACAGTGCAGCCGTGGCCACCGCCGATAGTGCAGCCGCCGATTCCACGTTCGACGTCACCGACCTGATTGACAATGCCGAGGATGAAGAAGCCAATGCCAATCCCTTGCTGCAGGTCTTCCGGCCCTATCCCTACCAGGACGTGATTCTCGGCTCAGCATTTGCTGCGGATACCGCCACCGCACGTGCCCTGCTCTTCGGGGAAGAAACCGCGAGCATGTGGCCCGCAGACGTCCTGATGATGTGGACGGCCAACCCGGTAGCCACTTCCGCTGAGGGGAGGGAAGAGTTCTTTGCCCTCGGTGTTCGGCGGGGAGTGGACCTCACGGGTGAATCTATCATCGAAGCCACTGCGGATTTTGACCAACTGGACAACCAGCCCAAGGTCTCGATGACGATGAATTCCGAAGGCGCACGCATCTGGAGCCGCCTTACCGGGGCCAACGTGAACAAAAAGATCGCCATCACGATGGACAACGTCGTGTATTCCTACCCGAACGTGATTCAGAAAATCACAGGTGGCCGCTCGGAAATCAGCGGGCTGGAATCCCTGGATGAGGCCAAGGACATCGTGACCATCCTCAAGTCGGGTGCCCTTCCTGCGCCGGTAGACATCGAAGCCGAACAAACGGTAGGGCCGAGCCTCGGGGCTGCCTCCATCCGGGCCGGTACGCTCTCGACGATTATTGGGCTGCTCCTGGTGGCCGTGTTCATGATCTTCTACTATCGCGCTGGCGGGAGTGTGGCAGACATTGCCCTCTTCCTGAACATCCTGTTCATTTTCGGAATTCTGGCAGGCTTTAAGGCCACCCTGACCCTGCCCGGTATTGCCGGTATCGTGCTGACGATCGGTATGGCCGTGGATGCCAATGTGCTGATCTTCGAGCGCATTCGGGAAGAACAATCGACCGGAAAGACCCTCAAGGCTGCCATTGCCGGGGGGTATGGGAATGCCCTGAGTGCCATCCTTGATGCCAACATCACGACGTTCCTCGTGGCCGTGATTCTGTACTCGTTTGGCTCTGGCCCGATCCAGGGTTTTGCCGTTACGCTGATGGCCGGGATCCTGTCTTCGCTCTTTACCGCCATCATCGTCACGCGCCTGGTTATCGAATGGATGCTCCGCCGCCGGATGAGCATTTCGTTTGGGTAAGCCGAAACAGGGCAATCGAAATTAAATAAGCAAAATATCCAAATGGGTGAAGCATGAAGAGATACTGAGAAAAGGTGGTTGGTCCACTGCGTGGACGGGGTTGATGCCCTGCGGGCATGGTTTCTTGTCAAAGTCCTGAAACCGCTCGCGATAGCGAGCCAACCCCCGTGACCAAAGGCGCAATGCGCTCAGGCCTCAGATATCGACTTTATTGCTCATCCTCAATGTTAGATCATCATGCGAATTTTCGAAAACACCAACATCGACTTCATCGGCAGGCGGACGCTTGGGTATATCATCTCCGGGGCGCTCCTTACCGTTAGTGTCGTCTCGTTTTTCATCTGGGGCCTCTCGATGGGGATCGACTTTTTGGGCGGCACCGAATTTGTGGTTCATACCGATACCGTACTGGAAGTGACCGACGTGCGAGGCACACTGGATAACGCCCTGGGCTCGGCGCTGGAAGTCAAAACCTTTGGCTCGCCGAACGACCTGCTCATCCGGACGGTAGCCGGGGGGGACATCAGCGACGTCGAAGCCCAGATCATCTCGACCATCAACGGGAGCTTTGCCGGCTCCAACCCACAGGTGCTCAAAACGGATAGCGTCGGGCCTCGGTTTGCCGAGGACCTGAAACGGGGTGCCGTGTATGCGGTCCTGCTCTCACTGCTGGCCATCTTTATCTACATCCTGGTGCGGTTTGCCTGGCGCTTTGGCGTCGGGGCGGTTGCGGCCCTGTCTCATGACGTGGTCATCACGCTTGGCATCTTTTCCTTGTTGGGCGGGTTGGGCATCGTGCCGTTCGGCCTGGAGATCAACCAGGCCATCATCGCAGCCTTGCTCACGATTGTGGGGTACTCTCTCAACGATACCGTGGTCGTGTTCGACCGTATCCGGGAATACACCAACGTGTTTAAGACCGTCCCGTATGAACAGATGGTCAACCGGGCCATAAACAGTACGCTCAGCCGGACGTTCGTTACCTCCGGCACAACGCTGATTGTGGTGATAATCCTGTTTTTATTCGGTGGGGAAGTGTTGCGCGGGTTTTCATTTGCGCTAATTGTTGGTATCTTAATCGGGACCTATTCATCCATCTTCATCGCATCCCCCATCGTGGTCGAGTTACGGGCACGCCAGCAGTAACCGCCCGGCCAGCCTCAAACACCCCGGTTACAACTGGATGCCAGATGTGACGTTACTCTCTGAATCAAACCTGACGACCCCATGAATTTCAAGATCGATGAGCGCTATAACGCGGTAGTCGTTGAACTAAAAGGCAACGTAATGGGAGGGCCGGACGGTTCGTCTTTGCTCGAAAAGCTCCGCGAACTCAAGGATAGCAACAAGAAAAACATTGTTGTGGACCTCGCCCGCGTTAAGTTCATGAACTCCAGCGGCCTCGGCATGCTGATCAGTGGCATGACCACCATGCGGAATGCCGGTGGCGATCTGCGCCTGGCCAACGTAGCCGACCGCATCCGGTCCCTGCTAATGATTACGAAGTTGATCACCGTGTTCAAAAACTATGACTCGGTGGCCGAAGCTGTAGACAGCTATAAACCTGCTGCTGAGTAAGCAGGTCAGCCTCGTCCTGCGGAATACCCACAAGGCGGCGGACCCTGTTCGCCGCCTTCCTTATGCTTAGTTGTTGCGTGAAGCATGTTGCATGAATAAGGTCCTACATGATGTGCCAAGTCGAGTGCCCCGTACCCATCCGAGTATTCGGCCAATACCATCAAGGCCAACATCACGCAATACGCAACACGTTTTGGGCATTAACCTTCGGATATTGCACAACCTAGAACCATAATCCATGTCAGTTTCAGTTGTTATCGGCGCACAGTGGGGCGACGAAGGGAAAGGGAAAATTGTTGACCTGCTTAGTGAAGACGTAGACATCGTGGCCCGGTACCAGGGGGGCGCCAATGCAGGCCATACTATTTGCTGGGACGATAAGACTTTTGTACTTCATCTGGTACCCAGTGGTATTTTCCAATCCGGCGTCTCCTGCGTCATCGGCAACGGTGTGGTGATTGATCCGGTGGCCCTGCTTGAAGAGATCCGAATGATCCGCGAGATGGGGTATGACCCCAGTGGCCGCCTGTGGATTTCCCACAATGCCCACCTCATCATGCCCTACCACAAAAAGCTGGACCAGGCCAAGGAGCGCTACCGGCTCGGGCAAGCCATCGGAACAACCGGCCGGGGCATCGGGCCGGCGTACATGGACAAATATGGCCGGAACGGCATTCGGGTCGTTGACCTGCTGGACCGCGATGTGCTCCGCAAAAAACTGACGCATGCCATTCAGGAAAAAAATGAGTGGCTCAAGGAAATCTACGGCGCAAAAGCCCTGAATGTGGAGCAGATCATCGAGGAATACGTCGAGTTCGATCAACTGATCGACCCATACGTTACCAACACCACAGACTACCTTAATGATGCCCTCAAAGCCGGGAAAACCGTGCTGGCCGAAGGCGCGCAGGGCTCACTACTGGATGTGGACTTCGGGACGTACCCCTTCGTGACCTCCAGCCACCCGACGGTCGGTGGATGTTGTACGGGCCTCGGCGTACCGCCTATGGCCATCAACCGGGTCATAGGCATCGTCAAAGCCTATTCCACACGGGTAGGCAACGGCCCTTTTCCCACAGAGCTTGAAGACGCAACCGGAGAACGCCTGCGGGCCATCGGACACGAGTTTGGGGCCACTACGGGCCGCCCGCGCCGGTGTGGCTGGCTGGACCTCGTCGCGCTCAAATACACCGTTTCCGTCAATGGTATGACGGAATTGGCCCTGACCAAACTGGACGTCCTGACCGGCTTGCCGGAACTGAAGGTTGCCACGGCCTATCGCCACGCGGGCAAAATCCTCACACGTTTCCCCAGTGAACTCCGCGCCCTGGACGAAGCCGAGCCGGTTTATGAGACGTTCCCCGGTTGGTCGGAAGACCTGACCGGTCTGGCCTCCTTCGCGGACCTCCCGGAAACCGCCCAACGCTACCTGCATTACATTTCAGATCAGCTTGAGGTCCCCATCCGGTACGTCTCGACCGGGCCGCGCCGAAGAGAAACCCTGGTTGTTGGATGAATTGTCAATGGTCAATTGCCAATAGTCAATTGTCAACGGGAGGCTATCATTGACAATTGACAATCGACCATTGACCATTGACCATTTAATAAAATGAAGTCCTATCGCATGGCGGTCAACCTGAAGCTCGGGTTGATTGTAACGGCCGTTCTCATTGCCCTGGCCTCGTTGGCCTATACCAATCGGTTGGCCAATCAACTCCAGCATCGGGAAGTGGATGCCGCCAAGTTGTGGGCGCGGGCCATCGAATACCAGTTCCAGACCCAGCAACTGCCCCATAATCCATACCAGTCCCGGTTTCTGGAACTTGAAAACCTGCTGCGTCGCTCTGATGTGCAGGACTACTTGCGGGGGGTGAATAATCTGGATGCGCAGTCGGTAGAGGCATTCATCCGGGCCCAGGCTTGGGCACGCACCATGCCGCCGTCCGGCGAGATTGACTTCGTGACCAGCGAGATCGTTATCCCCAACCGGTTCGGTGTTCCGGCCATCCTGATTGATTCCATTTCTCAAGGCATCGACTCGTTTCGTAACATCACACTGGACACCCTGCGTACCGGACAGGATTCGATGCGGGTACGAAATCTGGCTCAGACCATGGGCCGCCAGGGGCAAATCATCCCGATCAGGTATACCCTGGATGTGGGAGGGATGCCGTACGTCATCGCCAAGGATGTGTATTATGGCGAATCGGACCTCGTCCGGCATCTTCGTTTTTTTCCGTATGTGCAACTGTTTTTTGTTGCGCTATTTATTTTCGTCGGCTACATGGGCTTTTCGTATGTACGGCGGCACGAGCAGAGCAGCTTGTGGGTGGGGATGGCGAAGGAAGCAGCCCATCAACTGGGTACGCCCATTACCAGTATGATGGGCTGGACAGCCTTGCTACGGGAAGAGGATACCCCGATGGCGCGCCGCGTTGCAGACGAACTGGACAAGGATGTCAACCGGCTACAGCGGGTGGCCAACCGCTTTTCCAAAATCGGTTCCAAGCCTGCACTGCAAGTGATGCCGCTGATACCGGTGATTGAGACCGTGAGTGACTACATCCGCCGTCGCATTCCCAAACAGGGCCGGGCGGTGCATCTCAACGTCTCGGCCCCGGGAGAAGTGGACGTCCCCCTGAATGCAGAACTGTTTGAGTGGGTCATCGAAAACCTACTCAAAAATGCCCTGGATGCCCTCGAAGGAAACGGCGGGACCATTACCCTCAACGTAAAGCCAACCCCCCATCAGGTACACATTGACATCGCCGATACCGGGAAAGGTATCGACAAACGACAATGGAAAAACGTGTTCCGGCCTGGGTACAGCACCAAAAAGCGCGGCTGGGGCCTCGGCCTGAGCCTGGCCAAGCGAATTGTAGAAGATTACCACGGAGGAAGTCTGAATTTATTATCTTCCCGTGTGGGAGAAGGAACAACGTTCCGGATCTCTCTGGATCGAACGTAAGGAATTGGTAATTGGGCATTGTTGATATGTGATTTCCTGGCACCCAATAACAAATCATAAATCACCAATTACCAATCAACAATAAAAATCCCTGGGTATGAAACCACTCAAGAAGTTGTACTACTCCATCGGTGAGGTTAGTGAGCGGATGGGGGAGCCGAAGCATGTGCTTCGGTATTGGGAAACTGAATTTAACCAGTTGCACCCCAAAAAAAACCGGGCCGGCAACCGGATCTATACCGATGAAGACATCGCCTTGTTGGAACAGATTCGGTACCTGTTGCGAGAGATGAAGTATACCGTCGAAGGGGCCAAGCAGGTCTTGTTACGGACCTACCAGGGGGCAGCCGCTGAAGCGCCAGATGCTCCGCTTGAAGACCTGCATGCCCTGCGTGCATTTTTGGCGGAGTTGTTGCAGAAACTTTAAGGGTTTTGTAAGTTTAATTCCGTACTGATATCTGTTCTTTGATTTTTGTGTGCAAGCCTTACACGAACACCTAGCTCGACCTTTGCACAGCAAATTCAAAGAACCCTTATGATGTTCGGGAAGTGGCGCAGTCCGGTAGCGCACTCGGCTGGGGGCCGAGCGGTCGCAGGTTCAAATCCTGTCTTCCCGACAAAAAAGGCCTGATCCTGTTACAAGATCGGGCTTTTTTCGTTTTAGCTTTGGCTATGCTTTCCTATTTTCCCCAAAGAAAACACCACACGCCACCACGCTCCTGATACGAAAACCCACCATTATGGCGTCTGATACCGGAACTCCAGCCGGACTTGCTTTTGCAAGGGACTTGCAACGCATTCGAGAGCAGAATGGAATATCGCTGAAGCATCTCCACAAGGTTACCATGATCCCCGTGGAGGTGATTACGCTGTTTGAGGAAACCAGCTTGATCGGGCACCCCAGTTTTAATGAGGTGTACCTCCGGTCTTTTGTGCGGGAATATGCCAAACAGGTAGACATTTCGACGAAGGATGCGCTGGGTGCCCTGTCCCTGGCGCAAAGTGATATGTACAGCGGCCAACTGGCCGACAAGTATCTCAAACCGTCTGCACCTGAACCTGCCGCCGCGTCACCAGAAACCCAATCCGAGACGTCTACACCTCAGGCGGCTTCTGCACCTTCACCCTCAGAACCGGCTGTGCCTAAACCTGAGGCTGAACCCCCTGCCCAGGCCGAATCCAAAGACGTTTCCACGCTTGAAACAAGACCGACGCCTGCCGCCGCTCCACTCCCAGCTAGCACCAAACCCCTGGCCGATTTTTTCAATCAGAAAGAGCCGCCGCCCCCTTTTTCGAAACCGGCCAAACCGCATATGCTGGATGCCCAATCCACCGGCCCCAAACAGGTCAAGCTGGATCCGGCCTCGCCATCGCCTGCGTCAGCACGGCGCAAGGTTGATCCTGCATACAAAAAACCGACGCGGATCAATACCACCACCACAGGGCCTCGTACTTCATCGAAGGCTCATGCTCGGCAGCATACACCCAAACAAAGTTCCAATGCGCCACTGATTCTGGGGGCTTTGCTGGTGTTGGCGCTGGTCATCGTCGGGATTTGGTGGTTCTTTTTACGCGAAGCCGGGTCCAATGTACAGACGGATGGATCGGACGTTAATACACCCGCTGCCGTCATGGCGGATCGTGCAGCCACAACTCCTCTTGAGCCGGTATTGGGCGCGGTTATGCACCTGGACATTATTGCTGAGGGCGGTCCATTGCTCCGGCTACTCGTCCGTCGGGACAGTGCCGATATGGAAGCCCGTTGGGTAGAGCCGGGGGATACCTTGTTCGTGGAAGCCCGCGACCGGATTCTGCTCCAAAATTCACAGAGCAATGCCATTGGCCGTGCCACCCTACTGCTGGAAGGCAAACCCTTCCCGACTGACCCGCGCCCCGATGTGAATCGGCTGGAGATTACCCGTGCCGCCGCGATTGCCCATCTGGAATCCCTGCGTCAAGCTGGTCAATAACCAATGGCAGGGATGGACCTGATTGCTGAAACCCGGAATGCCCAGGCCCACCTTGACCGGGCCGACCTCGATGTACTGAGCGCCGATGAAGCTAAAGCGCTGGTCCTTCAGTTGCGGTTGGTGCTGAATGCCCATGCCCATCGCTACTACGTCCTGGATGATCCCATCATCGAAGATCCCGAATATGACCACCTCTTTCGGGGCTTGCAAGACCTTGAGCAGCAGTTTCCAGACCTCATTACGCCGGATTCACCTACGCACCGGGTAGGCGGAGAAGCCCTGGATCGCTTTGAAAAAGTGCGGCATCCGGAGCCGATGCTTTCCCTCGGCAATGCCTTCAATGGGGATGAACTGCGGGCCTGGTATGCGCGTTGTCTGCGCGGCCTTCGTGATGCACGGATCGAAGATCCCAACCCCGCCGTTACCGCCGAACTCAAAATCGACGGCATCGCCCTAGCCCTGACGTACGCGGATGGCATCCTGAGCATTGGGGCAACGCGTGGCAACGGGGTGCAGGGTGAGAACATCACTGCTCATGTTAAAACCATCAGTGATATACCCCTCCGCATAAAGGATGCACCACCCAGTCTGGGCCATACGCCGCAGTTGGGCTTGTTTGGGGGCGGGCTGCCCACACGCATCGAGGTACGGGGCGAAGCCTACATGCAGGCGGATCAGTTCGAAGCCATGAATGCCGAACTCGAAGCGGCTGGTCAAAAGACCTTTGCCAACCCAAGGAACGGTACCGCCGGAAGCCTTCGGCAACTGGACCCCCAAATTACGGCCTCCCGTCCAATTTCCTTTTTTGCCTATGGCCTGGGGCCCGTCGATGGAGGGACCGTGCCGTCTACCCAACATGAATGCTTAAGTTGGCTGACATCCCTTGGGTTTAAGGTGGATTCGCATCACATGCGATTTACCAATATCGAGGACGTGGTGGCCTTCTGCGAAGCCTTTACCGAACAGCGCGATGGTATCGGGTATGCAATCGACGGCGTCGTGATTAAGATGGATCGGTTTGATTACCAACGGTTGCTGGGCCATGTGTCCAATGCGCCCCGGTGGGCCATTGCCTACAAGTTTCCCGCCCGGAAAGCTACCACCCTGCTGCTGGATATCGAGGTCAACGTCGGCCGAACCGGAGCCATAAAACCGGTTGCCCACCTTGAGCCGGTTGCCATTGGGGGGGTGACGGTCTCACGGGCCACCCTGCACAACGCCGATTACATTAAAAGCCGGGACATTCGGCTTGGAGACGTCGTGACGGTCAAACGGGCCGGCGATGTGATTCCGCAGGTGGTAGGCCCGGTTCTGTCTGTGCGGACCGGCGATGAAATCGTATGGACCATGCCAACGGCCTGTCCAGCCTGTGGCGAACCCCTCGAACGCGCCGAAGGGGGTGCCGATACCTATTGTGTTTCCGCAACGTGCCCGGCGCAACTGGTTCGGTTGGTCGAGCACTTTGCCATGCGCAGTGCCATGGATATCGACGGTCTCGGGTCCAAAATGGCTGTTCTTCTGGTGGAGCAAAACCTGATCCATACCATCGCGGATATTTACCGGCTGACGATGGATGACTTGTTGACGCTGCCCGGTTTTGCCGAGAAAAAAGCCGAAAACCTGTTGGCCGGTATTGAGCAATCGAAAGCCCGCCCCCTCAGTCGGTTGATGTACGGGCTCGGCATTCGGTATGTCGGAAAAACGACGGCTGAACTGATCGTGCAAGACGAAGAAGTCGAACACTTTATGGTACTGGCCGAGAAAGATCAGGAAGCCCTGGAAGCCCTGGAGCAGGTCGGGCCGGAGATTGCCGGAAGCATCGTGGCGTGGTTCAAAACCCCGGCCAACCTGGACCTGGTTCGTGCCCTCGAAGCCGAAGGCGTAAACCTGACGCGTCTGCCCGAAGAACTGCCCGTAAAAGGGGAGGTCGGCCATCCGGTAGCCGGAAAAAAATTCGTGCTTACCGGCACCCTGCCCAACCTGACCCGCAAAGAGGCCGGGGACCGCATCAAAAAAGCAGGTGGCAAGGTGTCTGGTAGCGTCAGCAAAGCCACGGATTACGTCGTCGTCGGCGATAAGGCCGGCGCCAAGGCCGACAAGGCCGCTGCCCTCGGCATTACCATATTGGATGAGATCGGGTTACTCGCGTTGCTCGGGGAGGGTATGCCATCCCCTGAATAGGGAAGGACACGGCATGCCGTGTCCCTACAGGGTTATTTCGTCCTATGGGGTGAATAAACGTCGCACGTAGAACGTCGCACGTAGAACGAAAAATTCTGTATCTTCCTCACCGTTCTGTATCCATCGATATTGCTCCCTTATGCTAACTTCCCTCGACTACGGTGTCCTGCTTGTTTATTTGATTGGTGTGGCCGGGTTTGGCATATGGGCAGGGGGGAAGCAGACCACGACGCGCGGGTATTTCCTCGGCAACCACAACTTGCCCTGGTGGGCGGTCTGTTTTTCGGTGGTGGCTACAGAGACCAGCACCCTCACGGTCATAGGGGTGCCTGCGGTCACGTTTCTGGGGGGGCTGGCCTTTCTGCAAATCACCTTCGGGTATATCATCGGGCGGATTATTGTCAGCCTGTATTTCCTGCCGCGTTATTTTGGGGGAAACCTGACGACGGCCTACGGTTTTCTGGGGCAGCGTTTTGGCGATGGGATGCGGGGGGCGGCTTCGGTCACGTTTATGGCCACGCGGCTCTTGGCCGACGGCGTTCGACTTTTCGCGACGGCTATTCCCCTCAAGGTCATTGCCGATTCGGTGGGGTGGTCTGTGACCTATGCCGAAATCATCGTCGGCATTGGGGTGTTGACGATCATCTATACCTACATTGGCGGGATCAAGGCCGTCGTGTGGATGGATGTGGTGCAGATGCTGGTGTACGTCGGTGGGGCGATCTGGGCGGTGTTCATTTTGCTTGATGCCATACCGGGGAGTTGGTGGCAAACGGTTTCAGAAGCCGGAAAAAACAACTGGTTTGTCTGGGGGGGGCAGTACACCTTATCTGAATGGATCACCCAGCCGTATACCTTCCTGACGGCCACCATCGGCGGGGCCATCTTCTCGATGGCTTCCCACGGTACTGATCAACTCATCGTGCAGCGGTTGCTGGCGTGCCGGACGACGGCTGATGGGCAAAAAGCCCTGGTGATGAGCGGGTTTATCGTATTCTTCCAGTTTGCCCTGTTTCTGGTGGTCGGGTTGCTGTTGTGGGTGTACTACAATCAGGCCTCGCTGGTAGACCTGGGGCTGAGCCGGGGAGATGAGGTCTTTCCGAAATTCATCATCGAAGGCATGCCGCCCGGGGTCTCCGGGTTGTTGCTGGCCGGGATCATCGCTGCGGCCATGAGTACCTTGTCGTCTTCCCTGAATGCCCTGGCCTCGTCTTCCGTCATGGACCTGTACCAGCGGTTACGGCCCTCGCTTGAGCCCGATGATGCCAAGGCACTTCGCGTAGCGCGGCTGTTTACGTTGCTCTGGGGTATCATTTTTATGATTTTTGCTACCCTGTTTGAGGATCAGAAAAATCCGGTCGTTGAATTGGGCCTGGCGATTGCTTCCTTTACCTACGGTGGTTTGCTGGGGGCTTTTATGCTGGGGTTGACCAACCGACTGGCCACGCAGCGAGATGCCCTGATCGCCTTTTTCGTGACGTTAGGGGTTATGATCTGGGTGATTTTCGGGGTATGGTATAGTACCACCGAAGGCAACTGGATGCTTACGTTTTATCCCTCTGCCGAAACCAAAGCAGCATTGGGCCTGCGGGGCATTGGCTGGCCGTGGTATACCGCCATCGGAACCGCGATTACCCTGATCGTCGGCGGTGCCTTGACGTTCCGCCGGAAGAAATGAGAACCCGTTTAGACCGGACCCTACGGGGTTTTTGCTACGTAAAACTCGAAACGCCGCACGTAGAACGTCGCACGTAGAACTTTGTAAATCATGGGTTTACTAGAGAGAATAGGGTTACGACGAAAGCGGGCCTTGCGGCCGGTAGGGCAGCGGTTGGAATCCGGTTTTGATGATCCGGACAAGGATCGTCGTCGGAATTACTTGGTCAAGGCTGGCATTTTCCTCGGGCTTTTGGTGACCGCCATGCTGGTCTTTCCACGCATGCAGTCGTACGTCTATAACGTGGAAGTTGGAGACATCTGGCGAAATGAGGACCTGGTCTCGCCGCGTGATTTTCCCATCTACAAAACGGACGAAGAACTGGCCGACGATATTGTAGCCATTCGATTAACCATTCCGCCTATTTTTCAGACCATCCCCAATCCTCAAGTCGAAAGCCTGGCGCGGGTCGATTCACTCGCGCTGGCGCTGGGGCGGGTATTCAGTGCGTACGGGGGGTGGCAGGTGAACCGTCTGCGCGGAAGGCAGTCTGAAGCCGCTGCTGATTCGGTTCGTTATCTGGAGCTTCGTAACAGCCTGGACCTGGAGATTACACCTCGGCAGTGGACGTATTTGCTGGAATCCTATGCTGCACGGGCACCCGGCCTAGCGGCTTCGTCTCGGGCTTCCAGCAACACGCTTACGCTTGATGCCCTGCTACTCAGTTATACCAGGCGGGTGGTACAACGGGTATCGGCCAACAATATTCTGGATGTGCCACGGGACAGCATCATCACCGAAGAAATTACCAAACGGGAAGGGCAGACCCAGCGCACCTTGCGCAAAAACAACCTGGCCGGCATTGACGAGGCCATTCTGGATGCCCGAACGCGGTATGAAAGCCGGTTTGATGGGCGGCCGGATACCACGTCTATCGGTCTGGCCTTCTTCCGCCAGGTGTTTCAGCCTGCTCTGGTGTACATGGAAGCGGAAAGCGAAGCGCAATGGGACGAACTCGAATCCCGGATTTTCCCGACGCGTGGACTGGTCAAACAGGATCAGCGCATTGTCAGCCAAGGCGAAGTGATCTCTACCGAAATCAAGGCCAAGTTGAGTTCACTGGCACGGACCATGACGGAGGAACGGGGGGCGGTCGAGTTGTGGCAACTCACCTTTGGTCAGTTGCTCCTGACGTTGATGGCCTTTTTGATGTTTTTCCTTTTCCTGTATCTGCTCCGTACCGACATTTTTTCGGATAATCGGCATGTTGCCCTTATTTCTGTCCTGTTCATCCTGATTCTGGCGATGTACGCCGTGGTGGTACGGATCGAGGGGCGGCCCGGTCTGGTGGTCCCGGTGACGATTGCTTCCATCCTGTTGACGGTGATCTATGATTCACGCGTGGGGGTTTTCGGCACCCTGTCTCTGGCATTTCTGGGAGGGGTCTATTTCGGGATGGATTTTGAGTTTATGGCCCTTACGCTCTTTGCCGCTGTCATTGCCGTGTTCAGCGTGCGGGATATTCAGCGCCGGGCACAGTTTATGATGACAGCGGGCCTCGTCTTTGTAGCCTATGCGCTTATGCTCGGCGCGTTTTCGTTACTGGAGATCTTTCCCTGGGAAGGGACCATGCTGAACAAGCTGGCGATGGTGGGTATCAACGCCGTTCTTGTGCTGTTTACCTACCCCTTGCTGTGGATGTTTGAGAAGGGGTTCAAGGTGACCACAGACATTACCCTGCTGGAACTCTCCGATACCAACCAACCCTTGCTACGTGAACTCAGCCTGAAAGCGTCTGGGACCTTCAACCACTCGCTACAGGTTGCCAACCTGGCCGAGGCTGCCTGTGATGCCATCGGGGCCAATGCCTTGCTGGTGCGCGTGGGGGCGTTGTACCACGATATCGGGAAGATGAACAAGCCCGAATATTTTATTGAAAACCAGCAGGGGGGGATCAATCCGCATGATAAACTCAAACCCAGCATGAGTGCCCTGATTTTGGTTAACCACGTGAAGGACGGCCTGACGATGGCCAAAGAGTCTCGTTTACCGGTGGTCATTCAGGACTTCATCGTGACGCATCATGGCACCCACCGGATCGACTATTTCTACAACAAGGCACGCGCTCAGGCTGAGCCTGATGCACCGCAACCCCGGGAAGTGGACTTCCGCTATCCGGGACCGCGCCCACGTTCCAAGGAAATGGGGGTGTTGATGCTGGCAGACTCTATCGAAGCCGCCAGCAAAAGCCTCGACAAGCCAACGCCCAAAAAACTTGAAGGGCTCATCGAAGCACTGGTTAAAAACCGCATCGAAGACGGCCAACTGGACCACTGCCCCCTCACCTTCGCAGACCTGACCAAGATCAAGTCGACCTTCCTGTCGGTGTTGTCGGGTATCTACCATTTTAGGGTGAAATACCCCGGCCAGGAGGAGAAAGACACGCCGACCGAAAAGGAAAGCGATACCCAGGTTGAAAATGTTGAACTTACACCAAACGAAGAAGCTAAAGAGGCCGCATCAGGATAGTCAAGCTGTCGGAGATACGACAGAACGTGCGACACGGCATTTGATCCTTACAGCATGGAAAGGAGGAGGATCAATACGATCGTAAGGAGTAGGAGGCCCAAAACAATGCGTAGGAGCGGAAAGCGACGCTTGCGCTTCTTTTTGCTGGAGCTTTGAGGAAGACCAGGATAGAGCCCGCTGACGCGGTTAGGTGGTAACCAGATCCGCATGCCTTCTCGCCACACGAGGTCTTTGCGCGTCAGGCGGCCCGATGCGATAAGCCGCTTGAGTTCTTCCTTCGTCACGGGTCCAAAGTGGCTATCCTCGGCCGAGCAATACCAATGCCACTGTTTCATTTCGCGGTGCCCAATTAACTAGCACGACACGCCAAAGTGCGTAGCAGTATGATCTGTCACGTGATTAAGATACCTGTTCGCATTGAGACCCGTGAGCCTACAGCGCAACTGGATCTAGGGAGAACATGGGGGTTCGTGCGGTGAGCAATTCAGTAGAAAAGACCTGAGGCTTCAATTAGAAGCGCTGGTCAAAGGTGAAATGCCTTATTCAGATTCTATATACCTGTAACATGCGGTACAGGGGTGTAAAAGTGACGAGGTCGGACTGGCCGATTAGTGAGGACCACGGCGCATGTCCGCCATGGGTGGGATGATGGGTGTTGCCCAGGGCATCATTTTCTTCGTCTTTTTCTTCTCCAAACACTTCCTCTTCCAGGATGGCCTGCAAATGTCGATTTCCATCCTGAGGCCTGTCGGAGACCCTCCCAGTGGAGGCCGAAGCATGTTTTGATGGGCAGATGTGGGGCGTTGAATGGGAGGTCAAAGAAAAGGGCGCGGCGGCGTTCAAGCTCCCGAATGCAATAGCGAGAAGCAGGACCCCTGCAATCCAAAGAAGTGGATGTGCTCTGAACATTGAGTAGGTGGAATTCATGACCATGATGCTCAGTCTAGAACGTCGAGTGCAGCTGCGGGTCCCCTGGGGCGTGTTGACTATTAGATCAACAGGCGGTCGAATGGGCCAGGACGGCGTAACCGGACTTATAAGGTATGTATTTAAAATACCACATTGCAAGTTCCCCATACGTGCAACAATGGCAAGAGCCGGTCTTAGTCGAACGGCTTCGGCTATTGACCGGCTCTCACACGTGCTTCGTTTTCCAGGGCACCGGTATTCCTTTGTAACATCAGCGCCCTGGCATTACATCCGGCGAAGAACATAGGTCGAAATAGATCACGATCCTATCTGAGGTCTCCAAAACACATAAAAGGTTCTATATGTATATAGAACTTTAGTGTTATTGTGTGCTTTACAGCATAGAATACTTGCAAAGGAATCCAATCTTTTATATGATGAATTCAACATTTTTCTTCACCAAACTTCTCCTGTCATGTCTTTAGAAAGCCTGGTCATTTTTTTGCTTATTGGCGCGGTCTCCGGCTGGTTGGCCGGTAACATCATGCGGGGTGGTGGCTTCGGCCTGCTCGGCAATATCATTGTCGGTATTATCGGTGCCTTCGTTGGCGGTAATTTACTTGGCTGGCTCGGGGTCAACCTTGGCGGTTTGGTTGGCACCATTGCCACCTCCGTTATTGGCGCCGTGGTACTCCTCTTTATTATCGGTCTATTTAAGAAGTAGGCTGTTATGCAAAATACAATTGGAAGGGGCAGGTTCTTGAGTTATGCCCTGTTGGTACTCGCAGTCTCTGTTGCTGCCCATGCCCAGGAACGTCCTCAGGTTGAAGCTGAACAGGGGACGATTGCCCGGTGGGGTGGCGAAGGCACAGAGATGTGTGGCATGGATGGCCGGACCTACCGTGCCATTGAAGCTTTTTGCTATTACCCGGTAGACCTGAAACGTAGGCCAGACATGGTTGAGATTGCACGTTGGCGCAATGGAGGCCCCATTGAAAAAGCCTGGCTTGTCGTTAAGGAGAAAGAGTACCCGCTGGAAGAAATCGACTTTCCGGAAGTACGCTACGTCACGCCACCACCGGAAGACCTGTTGCGGCACTACGGCGAGCAGGCCCAGGTCAAGCCGCTTTTTCGACGAAGACGCGGTGCGCCTCAGTTCACCTTACCCCTCGGTATGCCGGTGAGCCCCATGGTATGGGGTGAAAACTTTGGGGTGCGGCGAACCTTCAACGGCATCCCCAAAAACCCGCACACCGGGGTCGATATGGCTGTTGGATCGGGAACGAATGTACTGGCTGTAGCTGATGGTACCGTGCTGCTCACGGGCGAACACTTCTTTTCTGGCAACTCAGTCTATGTTTATCATGGCGATGGCTTGGTAAGCATGTACTTTCACATGAGTGAAATCAAAGTGTCGGCGGGTCAAGCTGTCAAGCAAGGGGACACGGTGGGTTTGGTCGGCTCTACAGGTCGATCAACGGGGCCACACTTACACGTCGGTATCCGCTGGCATGGTGCACGCGTGCATCCTAACCTCTTACTGCGTGACCCTGGCGCACTGCCCTCGGTCCGCTAATCCCTGCAAAACAAACAACAAAAACCAATGTCAATAGCGAAAATCATAGAAGTCATCAGTGAATCTGGCAAAAGCTGGGAGGATGCAGCCGAAAAGGCAATAGAAGAAGCATCTGAAACGGTACATGGTATCAAACATCTCTACGTCGAGAACATGACGGCCGAAGTCAAAGATGGCAAAATTACTAGGTACCGGCTGAACGCCAAACTCACCTTTATTGTAAATCGCTAAGGAACGGTGTGCCGTTCCAAAAGCACACGCCGTACCTTAAACACACAAAGAACATCATGGGACTTTTTTCCTTTTTGAAAGACGCTGGTTCAAAACTGTTCAAGCGCAAACCTGAAACCCCAACTGAAACAGCAACTGCACCCGTTGAACTGACCAAAATCCAGGCCCTGGAAGCAGAAGTACGGAGGTTGGGCATCCCCGTCCAAAATTTGGGACTCGAACTGAGTGAACAAGTCACGGTTCGGGGAACAACGGAGACCAATGCAAACCGCGAAAAGATCATTCTGGCTCTGGGCAACGTGGAAGGTATCGGCGTTGTTGACGACCAGATTATAGTGAGCAACCCCGAACCTGAATCTACGTTCTACGAAGTCAAGTCCGGCGATTCGCTGTCCAAGATTGCCAAGGAAGTCTACGGAGACGCGATGAAGTACCCCACGATCTTCGAGGCCAACAAACCCATGTTGGAGCATCCCGACAAGATCTATCCGGGTCAGGTATTACGCATACCGGCTGAGTAAGCGAGTAGCACCTGTATGGTTAGCGTAATGCGTTAAGGACCGGCAAGCAGAGGTATTGCCGGTCCTTTGTTGTTATAGACACGACGCTTCGTGCGGGCCGCATAAACCGACTCGGTAAGACTTGAAAATACATGTCTTCGATGGATTTCAGTATATTGGCGTGACTTCTTTGTAAGGAGTGAGGCGGATTCCAAGGCAAGCAAGTCGCGAATCTAAAGCATATGCCCATGTCAAATATCGTAATCCAACCTGCGGTCAAGAATTTTATCGGCGGTCAATTCGATCGCAATGGTCAGGAAGAAATGAACGTGATCAGCCCGCTGGACGGGACCGTTATTTCTACACTGCCCTTAAGCACGTCCGAAGATGTTGACAAAGCCGTGCAGGCCGCCCGGAAGGCTTTTCCGGGCTGGTCCGGCTATACGCTGAAGGAGCGGGTACAGGTCTTTTTTAAGTACCGCGCTCTGCTTGAAGCACACCTCGAAGAACTCACCGAACTGGTCCATTTGGAGAATGGGAAAACCCGGGCCGAGTCGCGGGCTGAAGTCCTCAAAAGTATCGAGTTGTGCGAGTTCGCCGTTTCAATGCCCCAAATCGTAACCAACGAAATTCAGGAGGTGAGCACGGGGGTGGAATGCCGTATCGAACGGAAACCCATTGGGGTTGTGGCCTCGATTACCCCCTTCAATTTTCCGAACATGGTGCCGCATTGGACGGTTCCGAATGCCCTCGTGCTGGGCAATTGCATGGTCCTCAAGCCGTCTGAATTGGTTCCCCTGAGTGTGGCACGAATGGCCGAGTTGCTCAAAGAAGCCGGCCTGCCCGACGGGGTGTTTAATGTGGTCAATGGGGGCAAAGAAGTGGTCGAGGCCCTTTGCGATCATCCCGGTATCGAAGCGGTTTCCTTCGTCGGCTCTACCCGCGTGGCCAAGATTGTCTACCGCCGTGCTTCCTCCAATCTGAAGCGGTGTGTGGCGCTTGGCGGGGCCAAAAATCATCTTCTTGTACTACCGGATGCCCATCCCCAAATGACGGCCAACAACGTGGTCGCCTCCATGTCTGGATGTGCCGGGCAAAGGTGCATGGCGGCAGCCGTTATGGTGGGGGTCGATGCCGTGCAACACATCATCGACCGGATGGTGGAAGAAGCCAAACAGATCGTGCCCGGCGAAAACCTGGGATCGGTCATCAGTCAGGCGGCAAAAGAACGCATTGAAGCCTACATCACCGAAGCCGAAGTCCAGGGGGCCAAAATACTGGTCGATGGCCGAAATACGTCGATTCCTGGCAAGGAAGGCGGGTTTTATGTGGGGCCGACGATCATCGACTACGTGACGCCGGATATGCGGGTGGCGACCGAAGAAATATTTGGACCGGTGATCAGCATCATCCGGGCCAAAGACCTCGACGAAGCCATCCATATCGAAAATAGTTCAAATTACGGCAATGCCGCAGCCGTTTTTACCCAGAGTGGGGGCCTCGCCAAGCGTGTAATGGAAAAAGCCAGTGCCGGCATGATCGGTGTCAATATCGGGGTGCCGGTGCCCCGTGAGCCGTTCTCGTTTGGAGGGTGGAACGAGTCCAAGTTTGGCGTCGGTGACATCACCGGCCGCAGTTCCATCGAGTTTTGGACACAGAATAAGAAGACGACCACCAAGTGGAATCCGGAAGACAAAACCAACTGGATGAGTTAGGGACTGGTCCGTTGTCATTGGTCCGTGGTCCGTTGTATCACGTACCTCAAATAGGTGTCGTTATGGAAATCAAACAAGCTGAAAAGCTACACGTTGTTGAGAACAACAAAGCCTTTACCCTTTTTTCCTGGGCAAAACAGGGCGGGCTGAATCCCATAAATGTGGCGCGTGCTGAAGGGGTATATGTCTATGACCGCGACGGCAAACGGTACCTGGATTTTTCCTCACAGTTGATGAATGTCAATATCGGGCACGGTAACCAGCGGGTGACCGACGCCGTCATGCGCCAGATGCAAGCCGTGAGCTACGTTTATCCGGGCATGGCCACCGAGGTACGCGGGGAACTGGGCAAGGTCATCGCGGAACTCACCCCCGGCAACCTGACCAAGACGTTTTTTACGTTGGGAGGCGCAGAAGCGGTTGAGAATGGCATCAAGATCGCCCGGATGTACAGTGGCCGGTCCAAGATCATCGCCCAATACCGGTCCTATCACGGCGCGACCTACGGCGCCATGTCGGCTGGGGGCGATCCCCGAAAACATGCCATGGACGCGCAGGCGGCCCCGAATTTCATCCACGTCGAGAACCCCTATTTCTATCGCTGTCCGTGGAACAGTGCCTCCCTGGAAGAATGCGGTACCCTGGCTTTGCAGCACCTCGAACGGGTCATCCAATTCGAAAATCCGAGTAGCATTGCAGCCCTGCTCTATGAAGGCGCGTCCGGCTCTTCCGGCTGTATCAAATACCCACCGTTTTATTGGAAACACCTCCGTAAAATCGCTGACCGCTACGGCATTTTGCTCATCGATGATGAGGTCATGAGTGGCTTTGGGCGGACCGGCAAATGGTTCGGCATTGATCACCACGGGGTAACGCCGGACATCATGTGCATTGCCAAGGGCTTGACCTCCGGGTACCTGCCCCTCGGCGGCACAGTCGTGACCGATACCATCGCTGACTATTTTGATAACCATACCCTGACCGTTGGCTTGACCTATTCGGCCCACCCGGTATCCTGCGCCGCCGCCCTGGAAAATCTGAAGGTTATGCAGGAGGAAGACATGGTCGAAAACGCGGCACGGATGGGGGCGTACGTCGAGCACAAGGTCGCCGAACTCAAGGCCAAACATCCGTCCATTGGCGATTTCAGAAATACGGGTTTGTTGGGGTGCATCGAACTGGTCAAAAACCGGAATACGAAGGAGCCCCTGACCCCCTGGAACGCCACACCCGCCGAAAGCAAGCCGACGGGCCGCATTGCCGCCCGGATTCGTGAACTGGGGATGTTTACGTTTGTGAAGTGGAATTTTATCTTTATTGCCCCGCCCTTATGTGTGACAGAAGCACAGATCGACGAAGGGATCGACATCATCGCTCAAGCCCTGGACATTGCCGACGAGTACTGTCACTAATATGCGAGAAGAAATTGTCGAATTAACGGAAGACCTCTCCGCTTCCGATTTATACAGCGAAGACCTGGCTCCGGTACCGAGGGACCATCGGACCTGGACCAAATGGCACCTGGCCGCGCTGTGGGTCGGGATGGCTGTTTGTATCCCGACGTATTTGCTGGCTTCCTACATGATCATTGATGGGATGTCGTGGTTGGAAGCCCTGCTCATCATCGGCCTGGCGAACGTCATCATCACGGTACCGATGGTGCTCAATGGGCATGCCGGGGTCAAGTACGGTATTCCGTTTCCAGTCATTGGCCGTTCGTCATTTGGCATCAAGGGGATACACATTGCGGCCATCGTGCGTGCGGTGGTGGCCTGTGGTTGGTTCGGCATTCAAACCTGGATTGGCGGGCTGGCGGTGTATGCCATCTATTGTGCCCTTACAGGAACAGAGATCGGCCTGGGCTTGACCTTCGGCAAGTTTGTAGGCTTTGCCATCTTCTGGTTTATCAACATCTATGTGGTTTGGAAGGGTACCGAGAGCATCAAGTTTCTGGAGCAATATGCTGCGCCCATCCTCGCACTGATTGGCGTGGCGATGATTGTGTGGGGTGTGGTCCAGTCGGGCGGGTTCGGGATTGTTCTGGCGCAAAGTGAGCAACTCGGCACGCCGGTAGCTGAATGGGATCAGACGGAGGAGGGATACGTGGTGGAGATCAACCCACTCGTCGATCAAGAGGGTCACATCAAGGCCACCGGATACAAGGTTATTGAAGACGGGCAGGACCACGGATGGGCCAACATTGCCGACGGAGCCACGGTACCGATCCGTGTGCCCCTGAATGCCACCCGTGACCCGACCGTGCAAGTCCGGTTACGCGGCCAAACCATACGAGGCGTTGTGGCGTCGAGTACGGTGGATGCGACGGCCCGGTCTGCCCGGCAAAGAGGATTTACGGCCAAATTATGGTCATACATCCTGTGGTTGACCATCATGGTCGGGTTTTGGGCCACCATGTCACTGAGCATCGCCGATATCACACGCTATGCCGCCACCCAAAAGGCACAGGTGGCCGGGCAATTTATCGGCTTGCCGGGCACGATGTTACTGTATTCGTTCGTCGGTATCTTTGTGACCTGTGCCGCCGTCATCAACTTTGATGACATTCTGATTGCTTCGGATGCCCCCTGGGACCCCGTCACGTTGCTTTCGAAATTTGAGAGCCCGGTGGTGGTCATCTTTGCGCAACTGGCGATGATCATTGCCACGCTCAGTACCAACATTGCCGCCAATGTCATTGCCCCGGCCAATGCCTTTTCCAACCTGAGCCCCAAACGCATCAACTTCCGTACGGGCGGGGTCATCACCGGCCTCATCGGTATCATCATTTGTCCGTGGCTCTTACTCGATGAGATCAGTAACATCCTGATCTTCATTAGCGGTCTGCTTGGCCCGGTATTGGGCATCATGCTGTCCGACTATTACCTCGTCCGCCGCATGAAAATCGAACTGCCGGAATTGTACAAACATCAAGGGGCCTATACCTTCAGCGGCGGGTTTAACACGGCTGCCCTTGTTGCCTTGATTGCCGGGGTGGGGGTCGCCATCATTGGTTATTTTGTCCCGGCCCTGGATGCCCTGTACCGGCTGTCCTGGTTCTCGGGGTTTATCGTGGCCTTTGTGATTTACTACCTCATGATGGGTAAGCAGGATCATCAAGGTTCAACTCCTGATTGGCTTTAAACCATATCATCTATGTCCGTACTCATTAAAAACGGCCGGATCATCACCGCATCCTCCGATTACGTGGCTGATTTGTACGTGGTCGGAGAAAAAATCAAAGCCATTGGCAAGGACCTGACGTACACGGCGGATAAGGTCATTGATGCAACCGGCAAACTGGTATTCCCCGGCGGGATTGATCCCCACGTGCACCTCGATATGCCGTTCATGGGGACCTTCTCCAGCGACGATTACGAAACCGGCACCCGCGCGGCCCTGTTCGGCGGGACGACGATGGTCATCGATTTTATCCTCCAAACCCAGGGGGATACATTATACAATGCCCTCAAGACCTGGCAGGGTAAATCGGAAGGCAAAGCCATTGGGGATTATGCCTACCACATGGCGGTGACGGATTTTAACGATGCCGTGGCCGAGGAAGTGGTACACATGATTGAGGAGGAGGGGATCACGTCATTCAAGACGTTCATGGCCTATAAAGGCGCACTGATGATCGATGACGGTCAGATGGTGCAACTGATGCAGGTTGTCAAACAGCACGGTGGGTTGGTGACCGTACATGCCACCAACGGGGACATGATCGATTCGCTTATTGCCAAGCACCGCGCGGAGGGCAAGAGGTCTCCGTTGTATCATTATTTGTCGCAGCCGGAAGTAACCGAGGCCGAAGCCTCAGGCCGGTTCACGGATATGTTGCAGTATACCGGCTGCCCCGGCTACATCGTGCACATGACGTGCGAGGGGGCCTTGAATGCGGTGCGCCGCGCCACCTTCCGCAACCAGAAGGTATTCGTCGAAACCTGTACCCAGTACCTCGTGCTGGATGCCTCGCTATACGAAAAAGATTTTGAGGGGGCCAAGTGGGTGATGAGCCCGCCACTCCGCGAGAAGAAAGACCAGGCCGCGCTCTGGTCCGGCCTCAACCAGGGGTTGGTGCAGGTGGTTGGGACCGATCATTGCCCGTTTATGTGGGACCAAAAGAAGATGGGCCAGCACGACTTCTCGAAAATCCCCAACGGCCACCCGGCCATCGAACACCGCATGGAGATTCTGTTTTCCGAAGGCGTGGGTACGGGGAAGCTCTCGCTCAACAAATATGTGGAAGTAACTTCTACCAATGCGGCCAAAATCTTCGGCATGTATCCCCGCAAGGGCGTCCTCGCTATTGGCGCCGATGCCGATATCGTAATCTTTGACCCGAACAAGAAGCACCGCATCTCTGCCGATACCCACCACATGAACGTGGATTATTCGGCGTATGAGGGCATGGAATTGACCGGGAAATGCGAGACCGTTCTGCTGCGGGGGGCCGTTGCCATCGAAAACGGAGCCTGTAACTTGCAGCCAGGCTATGGCCGGTTCATCCCCCGTGGAAAAACCTCTTTAACGATTTAACCCTAGACGACGCGATGCCAAGAATTATTAAATCCGGCTTGATCCAAATGAGCCTGCCCATGACGGAAGGCGAAGGCAGCATCCAGGAAATCAAGGATGCGATGGTAGAGAAACACATCCCCTACATTGAGGAGGCCGGGCGGCAAGGGGTTCAGATATTGTGCTTGCAGGAGATCTTTAATACGCCCTATTTCTGTCCGGGGCAAGACCGCGCATGGTATGCCTCGGCAGAGGCCATTCCGGGGCCGACGGTTGAGCGCATACAGGCATATGCCCAGAAGTACCAGATGGTGATGATCGTGCCCATCTATGAGCTGGAGCAACCGGGCGTGCTGTACAACACGGCAGCCGTCATTGATGCAGATGGGTCTTACCTGGGGAAATACCGCAAGAACCACATCCCGCACACCACCGGGTTTTGGGAGAAGTTCTTCTTCAAGCCCGGCAACCTGGGGTATCCGGTCTTTCAGACGGCCTACGCGAAGGTCGGCGTGTACATTTGTTACGACCGGCACTTCCCCGATGGCGCACGGATTTTGGGACTGAACGGTGCCGAGGTGGTGTACAATCCGTCGGCCACGGTGGCGGGGTTGTCTCAGTACCTTTGGCAGCTTGAACAGCCGGCGCACGCCGCTGCGAACGGGTACTTTATGGGCTGTATCAACCGGGTGGGTGAGGAGAAACCCTGGAACCTGGGCCGGTTTTATGGGAGTTCGTATTTCGTGGACCCACGCGGGCAGATTTTCTCACAGGCCTCTGAGGATCAGGATGAATTGCTGGTTGCTGAGTTTGACCTGGACATGATCAATGAAGTGCGGTCCACGTGGCAGTTCTTCCGCGACCGCCGCCCCGAGACCTACGGCAAGTTAATCGAACTCTAAGGGAGCACGTTTTGGCTGAATACAAAAGACCGACCAACGAGGAGGAGTTCGAGGCCAACTTCGCACAGAAGAAACCCTTGATGAATCCCACCGAGGCGTATTACGAAAGTGCACGGTGCCTGTTTTGCTACGACGCACCGTGCGTTCAGGCCTGTCCCACGCACATCGACATTCCCTTATTTATCAAGCAAATACACACCGGCAACAAGACCGGTGCGGCACAGACGATTTTTGAGTCCAATTGGTTAGGCAATGCCTGTGGCAAGGTGTGCCCGACCAGCGAATTGTGCGAGGGGGCCTGCGTGTATGACGGCCAAAACGTGCCGGTGATTCAGATTGGACGGCTTCAAAATTATGCCACAGATGAAGTCGTGAAAAATGGTACACCCTTGTTCCGTCCCGGTATGGAGAACGGACGGAAGGTGGCCGTGATTGGGGCCGGTCCGGCGGGTATTGCCTGTGCCTGTGAGTTGCGTACCCTGGGCTATACCGTAGACCTCTTTGAGGCCAAGGACAAGCCCTCCGGATTGACGGTGTATGGTGTTGCCCCGTACAAAATCACAAACCAGGAAGTCCTCGATGAAATGGACTATCTGCAGCGTCAGCTTGGGTACACCATTCACTACAATACCTCGATTGCAAACGCCGCCGATTTGCAACAGCTTGAGGCTGATTACGAGGCGGTGTTTCTGGGGGTCGGCCTGGGGGCAACAGCGGCCCTGGGGCTCCCCGGCGAGGACAAGGAAAACGTCGTGGGCGCGGTCGAGTTTATTGAAGACCTCCGCATGCGGCATCATGCCGTGCAGGTGCCGGATACCGTAGTGGTGATTGGGGGTGGCAATACGGCTGTGGATGCCGCATCCGAAGCCGCCCGACTAGGCGCGGAGACCGTGATCCTGGCCTACCGCCGGAGCAAAGCGAAAATGGGGGCCTATGGTTTTGAGTACCAGCTTGCAAAGTCTTCCGGGGTAAAAGGGGTGTTTAACGTCACGCCAGTTGAAATTGTAGGGGAAGGACAAGCCACAGGGGTTCGGTTTATCCGCACCGAAAGCAAGGACGGACGGCTGCGACAGATTGAAGGAAGCGCGTTTGTGATGGACTGTGGGTTGGTCATCAAAGCAACCGGCCAGGCCAAACAAGGTTCTTTTCTCGGCCTTATTGAAGGGTTAGAGCTTGACCGCCGCCGCCGCATCATCGTTGACCCGGGCACTTACCAGACCACCAACCCCAGGTACTTTGCGGGAGGGGATGCGGTGAATGGCGGGGCCGAGGTGGTCAATGCGGCCTACGACGGGAAAGTGGCCGCGCAAGGGATACACCAGTGGTTGACCAACACGAACCAAACGTAAGCAAAGCGTTATGCCGGATTTATCCATCAATTTTGCAGGAATCAAAGCCCCCAATCCTTTTTGGCTGGCTTCTGCACCGCCTACGAACTCGGGCTATCAGGTCATGAAGGCGTTTGAAGCCGGGTGGGGCGGGGCCGTCTGGAAAACACTCGGTGTACCGATTATCAATGTGTCCAGCCGGTATGGGTCGGTGAACTACCGGGATACCCGCATGGCCGGTTTCAACAACATCGAGTTGATAACGGACCGGCCGTTGATCGACAACCTCAGGGAAATCGAGGAGGTCAAAAAGTATTTCCCCGATCATGCCGTCATTGCTTCGCTGATGGTCGAATCCAAAGCCGAATGGACGCAAATCATCAAGGATGTCGAAAATGCCGGGGTCGATGGCATTGAACTGAATTTTGGCTGCCCGCATGGTATGTGTGAACGCGGCATGGGCTCTGCGGTTGGGCAAGAACCCGACGTGTTGCATACCATCGTCCAGTGGGTCATGGAAGCAGCCACCACACCGGTGATCACGAAGCTCACACCGAACATTTCACACATTGTCGATCCAGGGTTGGCCGCTGTTAGAGGAGGCACCGATGCCTTGTCTTTAATCAATACCCTGAAAAGTATTGTGGGCATCGACCTGGACACGTATGCGCCGTATCCGGTTGTGGATGGCAAAGGCACGAATGGCGGCTACTGTGGACCGGCTGTAAAGCCCATCGCCCTGGATATGGTCAAGGAATTGGCCCTGCATCCAGAAATCAAACAGACCCCGATTTCCGGCATCGGAGGCATTGAGACCTGGCGCGATGCCGTCGAGTTTATGCTGCTGGGGGCCTCCTCGGTGCAGGTTTGTACGGCGGTGATGCACTACGGCTTCGGCATTGTTCGTGAAATGGAACGCGGCCTGATCGCGTTCATGAACCAGAAAGGATACGAGACCATCTACGATTTCGTAGGCAAGGCCCTGCCGAATGTGACCGAGTGGAAACACCTTAACCTCAAATACAAGGTGGTCGCCAATATCGATACAAAAAAGTGTATTGGATGTGACCTGTGCTACATTGCCTGTGAGGACGGGGCGCACCAGGCCATCCGGTTGCCCCAAACGAACGGCTCGCGCATCCCCGAAATCATCGAAGAAAACTGTGTAGGGTGCAACCTGTGCGCCCTCGTTTGCCCGGTGGAGCACTGCATCACCATGGAACAACGCGACGACGGGACGCAGCACGTTACCTGGGATGAACGCACGGCCGCAGGCACCATCCCCACCACCTTTAACGATGACCTGGCCGGTGGCAAAGGCCATTTTGTGCCACCCCCGACCGATGCGTTAATAAACAGCCTGTAAAAGAGCAAGAAGTCACCCATCTAGGCCCACCATGCCCAGCAGCTCCTTCGGGTGCAGTTGCACATTCAGAATAACCTGGATGGTAACTTGTCTTTGCAGAACATAGCACAGGTGGCGGGCCCCGAGGAGTACATCATCTTGAAGAATCCAATCCATCGTATACTCATCAGTCTGTTATTGCTTGCAACATGGTCATCCACTGGTTGAAATCCAGGCTCAAACGGCGAATAAACAAAGGCTGGACAACTAACCCCGATCAATCCTCGTCGTAGCGGCACCCGCGTTTGTGGGTGTAGCATTCATGATCAGGGTTGCCGCCGGACAGGAGGTAGGCCATCATATCCATCACCTCTTGCCCATTGAGCCGGTTGAGCAGGCGCGGTGGCATGATCGAAACGGAAGACATCTCGCGGTGTGCGATCTCCGCTTTGGCTGCACGGATTTGCTGGTCCGGCGCATAGGGGTTCTGGTTGAGTATAACAACCTCCTCATTTTCTCCAACAATCCGCCCGACGATGGTCTTGCCATCGGTCATGGTCAGTAGGGTAGACGCATATTGATCGGAAATCGCATCACTCGGGGAGTCTATAGCTTCGAGGATGTCCCACCGAGAGAACCGGGTGCCAATTTGTGTCAGGTCCGGGCCGATGGCTCCGCCGATACCGCGCAGGCTATGGCAGGCCTGGCACAACGCCGCTGCATACATTTTACGCCCTTGCTCCCAATTGCGTGGCTTCTCCAATTCGTCTTGCATCAGGCGCTCGATTTCTTTCCGATTCCAGTTGCGGCCCGGCCCATCGGGTTGTGGTAAGCCGGCCAGAGTCAGGGCTTGTGCAGAGTACGGGTCGGTGAGGTCAGCGAGGGCTTCGCGGTCGGCCTGGGGCAAGTGTTCCAGGGCGTCGGCACGGATATTTTCGAGGAATCCGACGTAGCTCCGACCCCCGCTTTTGCGAAGGGCATCGTAGAACCACTGGAAATACGTTTCGCGCTCGGCGAGCGTCCAGCCGGTGCGCACGTGCCGCAAGCTCATCACCACGTCGATTTCCTGTGGCTGGGGTGTATTGGCCCGCAGGTCGGTGATCGCTGGACCGTACTGCTCGCTCCTCAAGGCTACCGAATCAGCGAGCAACAAAAGATCCGGTGTCTGCTCGCTGTACGTATCGAGTACCGAAAGCATTTTGTCGACGATGCCGGGTGCTTCGAGGGCGGCCAGCAGACGCCCTCGTTCCCGGTTCAGGGCTTCATTCTCCTCCGGAAACCGCGTGTCCAAAAAGGCGATCACCTCCTGGCGAAGGGTGCCTTCCGGCGCACCGAGCCGGATCATTACCAGGCTGTAGGCGCGCAGCAGATCCAACTGTTGCGATACCGATAGCGCGGCCTCGTCAATGGACAAAAGGGCGCGAAACGCCGGGTCCCGCTGGGTTGCCTCGCCGTGCCGGGCCAAGGCAATGACGGCGTAGAGCCGTCGAACAGGGTCCTGCTCGGCAAAGACGCGGTCCTGCCAGGTCGAGACCGGCTGATGTTCCACAGCCACTCGTGCGGCATAACGGACGAACCGGTCGCCATGGCTGAGGTGGGGCCACGCAACATGTACGGCTTTGGGGTCCTGATGCCCATGAAACGCTTCCAACGACCGGCGAAGCGTCTGTTGGGCGGTCAGGCGGGGCGTGGTGGGTATGGGCGATGTATCGTCGGAGCCGGTGTAGGAGACACGGATCAGGTATGAATCGAGCCGTCGCCCTCCGGTGGCAAAGTAGAGCGCCCCATCCGGACCGATGAGTCCGTCGGTCAAAGGCAATGGGATGCCGGAAAGAAACGCTTCCACCTCGGCGATATATGTACCTCCATCCGGGCGAAGCCCCACCCAATAGATGGTGCCAAAGCTCCAGTCGAAGACGAAAAGCCCCTGTTGATAGCGACGCGGAAAGGCGGCGTTTGCCCCACTCACGACACCCGTGGGGGAGCCCTGGCCGATATCGACCATGCCGGGGAGGTTGTCCGGGTAATACGCCGGCCACTTGCCGGAGCCGGTGCGCCAGCCGAATTCGCTGCCGCTGGTAACGTGAATCACGCGGATGGGCCGGTACCAGGGCATCCCTAAGTCCCACTCCATATCCGAATCGAACGTAAAGAGTTCGCCCGCCGCGTTGAAGGCAATATCAAAAGCATTGCGGAAGCCGATGCTGACCAGATCCCAGTGACGCCCCAGAGAATCCGTCCGGGCGATCCATCCGCCGGGGGCGGTACGATCCGAGGCATGACCACGCGGATCGCGTAGTGCGGGAATCACCTGATCTTCCTGCCACCCCGGTGGTACGAGGGTCCGAAACGAGGCCGGCAATTCCGTGTGATTGCCGGCCACCAGATGGAGTGATGTGCCATCAGGACTCAAAATCACCGAATGCGGCCCGTGTTCGCCGGCGCCCTCGAAGGTGGCAAGGGTGTGAATGGTGTCGAGTTGATCGTCGCCGTTGGTGTCGAGGACGCGGTAGAGGCCACTGCCGCGCCCGTCTACACCTTCTTCGCTATTGACGACCACGTAAAGGCTGTTGAACGCCCATAGGAGTCCATTGGCGTGCCCAATGCCGATGTCGAGCTTCTCGACCTGCGTCGTCGTCGGATCGCTCCCCAACGCTGCCGGTTGGATACGATAGAGGGCGCCGTGCTGGTCGGAAGCGAGCAACCGCCCTTGCGGATCTATGGCCAGGGCCACCCAGGAGCTACTGTCGGCGGCGCTGGGGTGATACAGGATTTCAGCCTGGAATCCTTCCGGGACGGTCAGCTTAGGGGGGCCGTCATCGGATAGGGTGGAAGGAGCCGTGTGAAAATCCAGGCCCAGCAAGAGACCCATAGAAACAAGCAAAGAAAACAGGAGATAACGCATCAGGCAGGGACCGTTTGGGGAAAGACAAAGGCATCATATAAACAGCAACAGGAAGGAAATATAGGTGCAGACCCGCCAAAATCAATCAGAATGCCTTTCTCCAACTGGTGTCGGTACGGATTGAAGTAACGACGTACTCCCTCAATGACACCAACCAGGCGTTGGACGACCTGCGTCACGGCCGGTTCAATGAAGCCGCCGTCATTCTATACTGGACCTGATCAACCATGCGTCGTAAACCTGAAGAATCTGCCCCCCACATCTCACTACCCGCCATTGACGGCACGACCTTCAGCACCGAAGCCTTGCAAGGCCAACGCTACATGCTATCGTTCTTTCGGTTTGCCACCTGTCCGTTTTGCAATCTCCGCGTGCATCAATTGGTACAGCGCTATGGAGAACTTGAAGGCTTGCCCATCGTCGCCGTCTTTGATTCGCCCCTCGGCCACCTGAAAAAACACGCGGACGGCCACCAGGCTCCATTTCCCATCCTGGCCGATGCTGAGAATCGGTACTACAAAGTCTTCGGTATCGAAAAATCGCTCGGCGGAATGCTCAAGGGAATGGTGATGCGCTTTCCGACGCTGCTCAAGGGGATATTCAAAGGCTACATCCCGTTGCCCATCCGGGGGAGCCTCATCACTATGCCCGCTGATTTTCTGATTGATGAACAGGGCCGCATCCGCACGGCCTACTACGGTGCCGATGAAGGAGACCACTTGCCGTTTGAGAAGATCAAAGCCTTTGCACTTTCAAATAAGTAAGCAGCCTTTCACAACACATTTTCCGCAATACAAACTGCAAAACGTGCAGTCTGAATAAATTAGTTACAGGTTCTTGGTATCCCTCTGTACGTGCCTTGCGGATGGGGCCTTCGGTTTGTAATGTGATACCGAAATATCTAAACTCCACCCACCTTATTGCGTCGAGGTAGATCCATGAAACGCCTTGCCTTGTTGACCTGCTGTGCCGTGTTTGCACTAATTGCAACTTCATGTACCCAGCCTGAATCCAACGAAATGACCGACACCGGAACGCCCGGCATAGCCGCCGACAACAATCCGTTTATCGAACAGAGTAGCCTCTACTTCAATTATCCGCCCTTCGACCAGATAGAGACCTCGGCCTATGCCCCGGCTTTCGAGAAGGGAATGGCCGCCCAGATGGCTGAGATTGAAGCCCTTGCCAGCCAGGAAATGGCCCCGACCTTCGATAACACCCTGGCCGCCATGGAAAAATCAGGCCGGGTCCTGACGCGGGTCTCGAATGTGTTCTATGCCATGACGTCGGCCCATACCAATGACGACCTGGAAGCGATCCGAAGCGAGATGGCCCCCAAACTTTCGGCCCATCAGGACCAGATCCTGCTCAACGATGCCCTGTTTGCCCGTATTAGAACGCTCTACGACAAACGGGCCGACCTGGACCTCGATCCGGAGTCACTCCGTCTCGTCGAGGAATACTACAAAGATTTCGTCCGGGCCGGGGCCCAGCTTTCGGCAGAAGACAAGGAACGGCTCAAGGCCCTCAATGCGGAATTAGCCGAACTGCAAACCCAGTTTAGCCAGAACGTACTCAACGAGGTGAATGCCCTCGCCGTGGTCGTCGATACGAAAGAGGAACTGGCAGGCTTGTCGGACGATGCCATTGCCGCAGCAGCCGAGGAGGCGAAGTCGCGTGACGTGGAAGGTAAATACGTCCTTGCCCTGCGCAATACGAGCGGCCAGCCCTACCTGTCCTCATTGGAAAACCGCGCCCTGCGTGAACGGATTCACAAGGCCTCGCTTTCGCGTGGGAGCCGTGGTGGAGATTATGACAACCGCGCCCTCCTGACCCGCGTTGCCAAACTTCGGGCCGAGCGGGCCCAGATGCTGGGGTATCCCAACCACGCCGCCTACCGCCTCGAAAGCCAAACGGCAGGCACCACCGAGGCGGTCAACGAACGCCTCGCCGGTCTTGCGCCGGCGGCTGTAGCCAATGCCCATAAAGAAGCCGTCGATCTGCAAGCCATGATCGATGCAGAGGAAACGCCCTTCAAACTGGCTGCCTGGGACTGGGATTACTACACGGAAAAGGTGCGGAGTGCCAAGTATGATTTCGATGCGTCCCAACTGCGGCCTTACCTTGAACTGAACAACGTCCTCGAAAAAGGTGTTTTCTACGCCGCCCATCAACTTTTTGGCATTTCCTTCAAGGAACGGACCGACTTGCCGGTGTACCACCCGGATGTGCGCGTCTGGGAAGTCTCCGATGCCGACGGGCAACCTCTGGCTGTGTTCATCGGGGATTTTTACGCCCGGTCTTCCAAGCGGGGGGGGGCCTGGATGAATGCCTATGTGTCTCAATCCAAACTATTGGGCACCAAACCGGTTGTGGCCAATCACCAGAACATCACCAAGCCCCCGGAAGGGGAGCCGACGTTGATGACGTTCGACGAAGTGACCACCATGTTTCATGAGTTCGGCCATGCCCTGCACGGCATGTTCTCGGATGTGACGTACCCGTATTTTGCCGGGACCTCCGTACCGCGTGACTTTGTGGAGTACCCGTCGCAAGTCAATGAGATGTGGTCCACGTGGCCCTCGATCCTGAAAAACTACGCCGTCCACTATGAAACCGGCGCGCCCATGCCCGCAGAATTGCTGGACAAGGTGCTGGCCACCAATAAGTTCAACCAGGGCTTTGCCACCACCGAATACCTCGCGGCCTCCTTGCTCGATCAGGCCTGGCACCAACTCAGCCCGGAAAACGTACCGGATGCCGACGGCTTGCTTGACTTCGAAGCCCAGGCTCTCGAAAACGCCGGCGTCGCGATGGAAACCATTCCGCCCCGGTATCGCAGCACGTACTTCTCCCACATCATCGGCGGGTACTCAGCCGGGTATTACTCCTACATCTGGAGCGAAGTCCTCGATGCCGACACCGTCGAATGGTTCAAGGAAAACGGTGGCCTCAAACGGGAAAATGGTGACTACTTCCGGGAAACCCTCCTCTCACAGGGTGGCAGCCAGGACGCCATGACTCTGTTCAAAAACTTTCGCGGTGCCGAACCCAACATCGAACCACTCCTGGAACGCCGGGGATTGAATTAGTACAGCGTCACGACCCACTATCCATTCCGTCTGACATGCTTGCAAGGATGCCCCTGAAAGGGTTATTCTTGAAGCGCCGTAAACTGCAACCGGTTTAATTCAGATGGACGCGATATTTATTACCACCGAAAGCATCCCGCGGATTTGCTTTGTCATTCTGTATGTGGTGTTGGTGGGCTACTTACTTAGCCTTAAACGCAAGGCGCGATCAACGTGGTGGTTAATTGCATTTTTATGCATCTTTTGTACCGCCGACATCGGTTGGGATCTCTTTACGGTCAGGCCGATGTTACGTATGTCGGAGCAGGCCTTTCATTGGGTGTTTCTCCTGGGGCAAGGGCTGCTCATACCGGCGGGGTTGAGCTACCTCCAATTCGCGTATTCCTTCCGTGGGAACCCCTACCCGAAGGAATCTCGGGTAATGCTGGTGGCCATTGGCAGTATCGCCCTATTGGTCTTTTCGCTGATTGTATTTTCGCCGGACTACCTCGCCTCTCCGCTGTTGTTGATGAATCAGGTCGGGGCCTTATTGCTCTTCGTTCTGCTCGTATTATGGGCCGGGATCGTATTTCTGCGCAAATCCCTTCATTTCTCTGCACTGGAAGCGGAAGCTGGTGCTGAAAAACAGGGCACATGGGCCTATTTGCGTGCACCCAGGGGGCGTTCGGCACGGGCGTGTCGGGCATTGATCGGCGTATCGATTTTGTTGGAGATGGTCACGGTCGGCGGCATGTTGGCCTGGGGGTTATCGATCTTTCAAGAATTTGGATTACAGCTCCATCAGGCCGGGTATATGCTCTTTCTATACACGATGCTGGTCGTGTATGTCAATTATTCTATTGAGCCCACAACCGTTCAGGCCAAGCTCGTGGGGGCGGCGTTATCCACGTTGTTGCTGTTTGTGGTCATTCTCACCAGGACCCTGTTTCCCGAAGAGAGTATGTTGCAAGAGAGCGGGGTCACCTCACCGCCTCTCCACACGGTGCGGTTTGTCCCCGATGGACCCTCCGGATACGTTGCAACGGCCCATCCGCTTCAGTTTGAGGGGGCTGTGGGGCGCTCGCTCACATTGACCGACGATGGGCATCAGGCCGTGGCCCTTGCCTTCTCGTTTTCCTACTACGGGACCTCCTGGGATAGCCTGTATGTGAGTGAAAACGGGTTTATCAGTTTGGGTGGACCGATGGTCGATATGCTGGGGTGGTCGATTCCGTTTTTGAATCAACCCCTGCCCATTATCTCGCCGTTGGGGGTGAACCTGGACGCCTCCAGGGGGGGAGAGGTGTATTTCCTCACCACGCAAGATTCTGCTATGGTAACCTGGAACGACCTCCCCATTGTCAATGGTACAGACCGACACACGGCTCAACTTGTGGTGTATCCGTCTGGGGCGTTGGCTTTCCACTACGGGCCGCCGGGGCAAGGGGCTGTTGCTACCAATTCCGCCCAGCTATGGGCACGGGGTTTGATTCCGGGCGGTGAGGACACGCCGGTGGTTGCGCTGCCGCGTGTTATGGATGGTCCTGTACGAAGCACCGCCGGGGCAGCCCTGATTGAAGACTATGCCACCCCGCACTTTCGATACGCCGAAAAGAAAGGGCTGCCGCTCTTTATTCTGGTTGTGGCCGGTTCGCTCTTCATTCTTTTTGTGCTTCCGTATGTATTTCGGTCCAGTTTGCTCAAACCTCTGGACCGTTTGTTGGCCGGGGTCCAACGCATTGGGACGGGGGCAAAGGATACCGCGGTGGTGGTCGAGACCGAGGACGAAATCGGGACCCTGACGCAGCATTTCAATCAGATGGCCGCTTCGATTCATCAGGCCGAGCAGCAATTGCAAGGGTATGCCGAAACGTTGGAGCAAAAGGTCAAAGACCGCACGGCTGAACTGGCCCGGTCTCTCGAAGAGTTGAAGGCCACGCAGGCCCAGTTGATTCAGTCGGAGAAAATGGCTTCGATGGGGGCACTCACCGCCGGCATCGCACACGAAATCAAAAACCCCCTCAACTTCGTCAATAACTTCGCGCAGCTTTCCACTGAACTCACCGATGAGTTGTCCCACGAGATTGAGGCCCAACAACAACATCTGTCCGAAGAGAGCATCGATGAACTCCAGGCGTTATTGAGTGACCTGCGGGCGAATGCAGAGAAAATCGAGGCCCACGGTCGCCGGGCCGACGGCATCGTGGAGGCCATGATGAAACATGCCCATGGTGGGGAGGGAGAGCGCCGCCTGGTGGACGTGAATGCCCTCGTAGCGGAGCATGTTAACCTGGCCTACCACAGCCTGCGTGCCCATGACCCCGATGTGAATGTACGGATCGAGCAGACCTACGATGATACCTGCGATTCCATAGAAATGCTGCCACAGGAGATGGGCCGGGTGCTGATTAATCTACTCACCAATGCTTTCTTTGCCGTGCAGGAACGGGCACAAGCCGCCGATGCTGCTTACACCCCAACCGTATGGGTCTCCACCCAAAAGGTTGGCGATCAGGTACAGATACGGGTGAAAGACAACGGCACAGGTATCCCGGCGGAGACCCAGTCCAAAATCTTCGAGCCGTTCTTTACCACAAAACCCACCGGGGCGGGGACCGGCCTGGGGTTATCCCTATCCTATGACACGGTCACCCAGGCACACGGTGGTACGTTCACCGTGGAGAGTGAGGAAGGGCAAGGGGCTACGTTCAAGATCACCCTTCCCATCCAGGGAAGCATGGCATGACACAAGCGCATCGCGCACCGTGCTGGTAACCGACGGAAGCCGGGGAATCGGGGCGGTTACGGTCAAACGGGCTGTGGAAAACGGTTACCCTGCCTGCCTTTTGGACCGATTAAGAGGGCTATGCTGTCGACAAATTGAGGCCAGGACTACCCTGAAACGAATAAATTGCCTATATTTACTCGTCTTTGAGGCAATACAGGCAATACAAACCGGAATTAACGGGGTTGGCAACCCTGTACCGAGGCATCCCGGTGCGCCGTTCAATTGTATCAAATATCCTGTTTCAAGGGATATATTCGTTTATCCACAGGTCATCCAGACCCGTCGGGACGGAGGCTCAAGGATGCCTTGGTATGAACGTATACGCATCCCATGAAAGCGACAGCCCATAGTAAAGAATTTGGCATCATGTCGGCCTTTATTTCCCCGTCGAAGCGGAAGGTATACCGCCGCGTCAATGTGGAAAACTTGCTGATCCAGAACAAAGCGTCTCTCCAAAAGACCCAGGCCGTTCTTATTCAGGGGCTTAGGGCCAATCTGGAGATGCAAGCCCGGCAGACCCAGGTGCTCCAGAAAAATCATGAGTCTTCCGATTTTCGGATGCGGCAGGTCAAACGGGGCCTCAAGGTTTTAGGATCGACCATGGTCGAGAAGGTGGATGAAGTCAACGGCAAACTGGAAGAGATCCACCGGGATGTCAAAAAAGACGTGGGAGAACTGGCTCGGGGCATCAACCAACAGGTGGTGATGATGGCTAAAAGCCACCGGGTGCTGGAGGATTTGCTCAGCACGGTGCAGAGCCCTCGGGCATCGGAGGCCATGGAATTGGCCCGGTTGGCCGCCCGCAATGTGCAGGAATCATCCTCGATGAACGAAATGCGGGCCAGAAGGCTGCTCACCGAAGGCATCGACCTGCTCAAAAAATCACTCTCGATTTATCAGCACGACTATAAGGCCCACTTCGATTTTGCCTGGCTCAGTGGCTTTGTGTTGGGGGATAACGAAAAAGCCGAACAGCATTACGACCAGGCCGTGCTAAGATCGCTTAACCACGACGAATCCTTTGCCATCTACGCCCTTCGTCACCTCGCTGAAACCAGGCGGGAACTCAAAAAATACAAGGGGGCCGTTGAAGCCGCCAAGGAAGCCTATCAAATGGACAGCGGAAAAAACCCGCAGATCCAGTTTGACTTGAGCCGGTATTTGGCACTCGTGGGGGAAAACCAGCGTGCCTGTATCATCCTACGGAATTTACTTTCCAGTTACCCTTCATTTTTCCTGCAAGCCATCGCGGAGGTCGACTTTATAGGCAACAAGGAAATAGAAGCGTGTCTGGAGCAAATCTTCAATGCCAAGTTTGAGCATTGCATGGAAAGCATTCGCTCGGCTTGGGCGCAGTTGGTGCGAAAAAGTACGTACCTGAAAGGGCTCGAACATGATGTGCTTGGCCCCGTGCTGGAGCAAATGGAAGAGCTTCGTGCGCTGGCACTGGAAGAACTTGAGCCCACGACCCAAAAAATTAAGGAATCCTTGTTGGCGAGTGCCAAGCAGGTGCATCAACTCTATAGCGGCATCGAGTCGAGCATTCGGGAAGAGGCCATGTACTTTGTCAGACAGTGCGAAAAGGCAGATTCCATGCTCACCCGTAAGGAAAAACGAAAGGTGCAGGATAAAATTCGCAGCTTGCAGGAAACCCATCTAAATGGACTCCACACCCTGCGGCTGGACGATGTAGGCGGCTACCTGGCCGAATGTACCGAAGCCTATGAGAAGCAGGCTAAAGGCTTTCTGGAACGGCATAAGGTCGTACGTTTCTTCAAGAAGAAACGATAGCCTATACGGCGATGGTGCGGCGCAACAAGTCAATAGAATCGGCGCTGACAATGGGGTGAAGCGCGGCACTTGGGATGTCTTTGATGGAAGGCAACCGTCGTTTACTCTGGGGCGTGTAGACCAGCATGTCCACCTGCCGAAAAAGCTGGGTCAGTTCGCTGGAACGGGCATCAACCGTTAGCGCCACCGTTTGCCCTGAAAAACCCGTCAGCCGCCGCAATTCGCGCATCAAAGGTTCAATCGCATCCGGCAGGCGCGTCACCAACCCGAGGGTTTGGTGGGGGAGCAACCGGGCCACATCCGTCAAACTCTCAGCCGCTGTATACACCACGACCCCAATCACGTCGGAAATCGGACTGGCCTGCATGGCCCTGTTGAGGTAGGCATAGGGGGTGATGATATACTCGGCATCCTGGTGTTTTTCCAGTCGACTCACTACCACGGGTTCAATGCCCTTCTGTAATACATCCCCAATTTGCTTGGCACACGTCTCGGCTTGCTCCCGGTAGGCTCCGGCAAAGACGATTTTACTGGATTGGGCCAGGGGCTCCAGGAAGGTTAACTGCTCCTCGAACAGAAACGTAATTTCTCGTTCTTCAAGGCCCAGACCAATCAGTTTTTGCAGGCTCTCCTGCAGGATGCCCGCGCCGCGCTCTTTCTGCTCAGCTTTTTGAAGGGGTACCCGTTCTGCCACCCGAAACCCACTCCCGACCCGGCTCACCAGCAGTCCTTCTTCTTCCAGTTGTTGATAGGCCTTGCGTACCGTGTGGAAAGACAAATCCAACTGTTGGCCCAGCCCACGGGTAGACGGTAACCGGTCCCCCACACGGTATTTGCCGGAAGCAATCTGGAACCGGAGTTGGTCCAGCAACTGGTCATAAATGGGGCGGTTCGAAGACCGGTCAATGGTGATCATGGACAGCGTGGCCGATTTACATCAGGGATGGCCTGGTAATATACAGACGTGTGACGTAGGAGTTGACTTAATAATGGGTCTTTGATTTTGCTGCATGGGGGCACAACTTCGAGACACGGCCTAGAAGTTCTCTCTTCTGCCTATCCTGTGTAGAAGAGTGGGGTGCGCAAAATAGGAAATTGAGCCTATATATCGGAGTTTGTACGACGGTGATGAAATCCGCATTGGGACTGTGGCGGTACTTCGGTTTTCCTGGCCGAACGCATACAAATTAGGAAGTTGAGCCTGTGGCGCATTGGTCAACATGGGGTTATTTAACAACTGTGCTCAACCAGGCCCAAACCCGATGACAACCCATTGAGGTAGCGCAGTGGAAAAGAAAACCCTTGAAGCCCAACTGGACGCCAAGGGTTAAATTTACGTCGCACTCCGCACGCCTAAAGATCAATCTCTTTCCGTGAATACGACTTTTGCCCATTGGTTGGGCGTTCCAATTGTGAACGATTGGGGGTGACAAGGTCGATGGATTTGCGGATGTGTTCGGCAATCCAGCGGCGTTTTCGGGCCTCGCGTTCCAGGTCTTCGGCACTGGCATCCACCTGGTTGCAGATGGCGCGTACCGATTTGATGTCCATCGGCTGCAGTTTGCCACGGGCCATGAGTTGCGCAAACCGGGTATACTTTTCCACCAACAGATCCATGATGTTGTCCGGGATCAGCTCGCGGGATTCCACGGGCGGGGCCGAATCGCTCAATGGATAGGACGGGAGTGTGCCGGGTGTTGTGGTCGGCTTGGTAGCTTTGGTTGGTCTCGGGGCCTTGGTTGGTTTTTCGGCGTTGGCCGGTTGCCAGCCCATCGACGCACGTAGCTCGTTGACGGTTTGATCCATGGAAATGGAGGTGGGGGGTGCGGCTTGGCCATTGCGCCTCGGGGCCTTCCGGTGCTTGCTCATAATCGTGTCTCCTTTTCGGGTATGCCTCACCACTCAACCCTGGGCGGTAGACGTACCGCGCTGGTCGAATTGTGCTTGCCTGATTACGTTTAGTGTGCTTGCCTGGATGAAACAAACCGGGGCTTGCCTCGCCGGGTCCTATTCATCCGGTAGGAGGTAAGGATACGAAAAATGATGCGGCGGGTCAAAAGTTTCTTTGATCGAGCGCGGCGAAACCCAACGCAACAGGTTCAGCAACGAACCGGCTTTGTCGTTCGTACCCGAGGCCCGTCCGCCCCCAAACGGCTGTTGCCCGACCACGGCTCCGGTCGGTTTGTCATTGATGTAGAAGTTGCCTGCCGCCCCCACCAGTGCGTCCGAAGCCCGAATAACCGCAGCACGGTCTTGCGCAAAGATAGAGCCGGTCAAGGCATATGGTGAGGTTTCATCAACCAGCTTCAGGGTCTCCTCAAATTCGCCTTCGGGGTAGACGTACAGCGTGACCACCGGGCCGAAGATTTCTTCGCACATCGTGATGTACTTGGGGTCCTGTACCTGTAAGACGGTCGGTTCAATGTAATACCCTTCTTCATCCGAGAAGCTACCCCCAAACAGCACATCCACATTGTCGTCCGTATGGGCGTTTTTGATGTACGCGGTAATCTTGTCGAAGGCCGGCCGGTCGATGACGGCATTGACGAAGTTGGTAAAGTCTTCGACGGTACCCATCTTGACCTGGCTCAACTGGGATTCCAGTTCGGCCCGGACGGTGGGCCAGAGGTTGTCCGGCACATAAATCCTTGAAGCCGCCGAGCATTTCTGCCCCTGATACTCAAACCCGCCCCGTACAATGGCCGTTGCCAGCGCAATCGGATCGGCCGAGGCATGGGCCAGGATAAAGTCCTTCCCGCCGGTTTCGCCCACAATGCGCGGGTACGCCCGGTAGGTGCTGATGTTGTTGCCGATGGTCCGCCACATAAACTGGAACGTGGAGGTCGATCCTGTAAAATGCAATCCGGCAAAGTGTGGCGAAGCAAAAGAGGGATTGCCGATGTCAGGTCCGCGTCCCGGAAGCAGGTTGATGACGCCCGGTGGCAGGCCGGCTTCTTCCAGCAATTCGAGGAACAGGTAGGCCGAGTAAACCGCCGAGGTCGCCGGTTTCCAGAGGACGGTATTGCCCAGCATGGCCGGTGCCGTGGGCAGGTTGCCCCCGATGGCCGTAAAGTTGAAGGGGGTAATGGCGAGCACGAAGCCGTCAAGCGGACGGTGTTCGGTGCGGTTCCAGATCCCGCGGGAAGAGGCCGGTTGTTGTGCATAGATCTGGGTCATAAAATGCACATTGAACCGGAGGAAGTCGATCAACTCACAGGCCGAGTCGATTTCGGCCTGGTGGGCATTTTTACTTTGCCCCAGCATGGTTGCCCCGTTGAGCCGTGTACGCCAGGGACCGGCCAGCAAGTCGGCCGCTTTCAGGAAAATGGCGGCACGGTGGTTCCAGGGCATCTGCATCCAGTCTTTGCGGGCGGCCATGGCTGCATCAATGGCGCGCTGGGCCACCTCCTCTGAAGCCAAATGCACGGTGCCCAGTGTGTGGGCTGTTTCATGCGGTGGGTGGATGGGCTTGATGTTGCCTGTAGCGATGCGTTCTCCGTTGACCACCGGCATGATTTCGATGGTGGTCGATTTCATTTCGGCCAGGGCCTGTTGCTGTGCAGCCCGTTCAGGTGAGCCCGGAGCATATCCGAGGACGGGTTCATTGACCGGAGGAGGAACTTGGATCAGGGCGTTGTTCATGTAGGTGTGTTGAATTACGGGAAAATACCCATGTTGATGTAAGAAATTGCAACCTTGTTGATGGCGTTGATAAAGCCGGCTGTACGCATATCGACGTTGTGTTTCTGCTTGAGGCCACGGATTTCCAGGTAGGCCGAGATCATCGTCTCTTCCAGACCGGACCTGACCAGATCGGCCTCGCCTGCCCCCATGGCTACTTTTTCGACCAGGTCTGTGTTGAAGGTCTGGCCCGTGGCATTCTGAACCAGTTTCAGGATCTCTGAATTTGAGCGCTGCTCGAACCGGCGGCTCAAGCGACCGAAGCGTACGTGGGACAGGTTTTTGAGCCATTCGAAGTACGAAACCGTCACCCCACCGGCGTTCAAGAACATATCCGGCAAGATCATCACGCCTCGGGCAATGAGGGTATCGCTGGCATCGGCGGTGACGGGGCCGTTGGCGGCCTCACCGATGATTTTAGCTTTGATCCGGTCTACGTTTTCTGGGGTAATCTGATTTTCCAAAGCGGCGGGAATCAGAATGTCACATTCCAGTTCCAGCGCATCGAGGGTGTTGGCGAGGTTGGTCGCGCCCGGGAAGTCGAGGATCGAACCAGTCTCCCTGCGATGGGTCATCACCGCTTCTATGTCCAGCCCCTTGGGGTTGTAGATGGCCCCCTCGTATTCGGCCAGGCCAATCAGGACGGCCCCGCCTTCTTGCATAAACTTGGCGGTATGGTATCCCACATTGCCGAGGCCCTGGATCACAACGGTTTTGCCGTCGAGGCCCGGTTTCAGGCTGAGGGGTTTCATGTCGTCGGTGATGCTACAGGCTTCGCGGATTCCATAAAAAACGCCCAGGCCGGTCGCTTCAGTACGGCCGCGTATGCCCCCCTGTGCCAGGGGTTTGCCTGTTACACAACCTGTGGCATAGAGCGGATCGTTCGTGATGGTACTGTAGGTGTCAACGATCCATGACATCTCGCGGGCACCCGTCCCGTAGTCAGGTGCGGGCACATCGACACCGGGGCCGATGAACTGCTTTTTGGTCAGCTCGAATGTGTAGCGGCGGGTAATGCGCTCGATTTCGCTTGGTGAAAACTTCCGGGTGTCAAGCCGAATACCGCCCTTGGCCCCGCCGAACGGGACATCGACAATGGCGCACTTGTAGGTCATCAGGGCCGCCAGGGCCATGACTTCATTCTGGTTGACATTGTAGGCATACCGGATACCCCCCTTGGTCGGCATCCGATGGTGGCTGTGTTCGGCGCGCCAGGCACTCATGACCTTGACGCTGCCGTCGTCCCGCTTGAGCGGGAAGTTCATATGGTAGACGCAGTTGCAGTTTTTGATCTGGTTCAGCAATCCAGGCTCGTAGTCCAGATACTTGGCAGCTTTCGCAAAATTCTGATTGACTTGCTTAAAGAAATTGATATGGGCCATGGCTGAACCACTTCGGTTGAATGAAGAAGGGTCACGTATATGCGCGACGTAGGCAAAGGATGGCTGGAAAAGTATTACGTTCCAGCCCTATATTCAAGTGGCCCCCAAAGAATACTGGAAGCGCTTTGCGGGAATTGAAAAAAATGGCCGGTGCAAAAAAACTGGATCAGGGAACGTGAATTCGACTCCTCGGTTACATGCGTACTTTGGAGGTCGCTACGCTTCATGCTATCTTACAGAAACGGATACGGGCATCGTATCCCGCCCTGCCCTTGCTGTTATCTCAGACCAAATCTGCGTTTGCAACTACGATACACGTTATTTTTGTACCCTGTTTTGATGACTTAACGGAGCCGCCTGCGGCTCGATTATTAACCAACGAAGCGTGATCGTGAACGTGCCTATCGTATCTCGTACCCTTTCTGTATGGGGGAGTCTGTTTCTTCTGGTCCTTGCCGGTTCCTTTACCTCCGTCCAGGCCCAATCCGATTTTGCCAAATACGGCGCTGCGTTTCTCGAAGGCGGCGTCGGCGCACGGGCGCTCGGCATGGGGGGAACCCACATTGCCCTGGTCAATGATGTCACCGCCGGATACTGGAACGTAGCGGGGCTCTCCGGTTTGCAATATCCCCAGGCTGCGTTTATGCATGATGAACGCTTTGCCGGGATTGTTGCGTTTGACTACGGCAGCATCGCCTTTCCGATTAACAACCGCTCTACATTCGGGATCTCGTTCTTCCGGAGTGGTGTGGATGACATTCCCAACACCTGGAATGCATGGGACCCCATCCGGGATCAACCCCTGCCGAATCCAGAAAACTACGTGACCCGGTTCTCGGCCACGGATTATGCCTTCTTCATCAATTACGCCCGGGCGTTTTCGTCTGATTTCACCCTGGGGGTAACGGGCAAGATCATTCGCCGGTCCATCGGTAAATTCTCTCGGGCCTGGGGCTATAGCTTCGATCTGGGTGCGCAGTACCGCGTTGGGCGCTTCTTGTTGGGGGCCAACATTCAGGACGTCTCGACCATGCTCATTAGCTGGAGCGTTAACCAGGAGCGGCTGCGGCCCATCGAAGATATCTTTGGAGATACCCTGCCCGAAGGGGGGTCAGAGTTGGTCTTGCCGGTGGCACGCCTGGGTACGGGCTACATTGTACCCCTGGGCAGCGACGGCACCACCAACATGGTGCTCGGGTTCGACATGGACCTGCGCTTCGACGGCCTCGAAACCTATTCCCTCAACGGCGGCGGCATGTCTTTCCATCCCCGCATCGGGAGCGAGTTTAACTTCAAAAACGTCCTCGCCCTACGGGCCGGGCTCGGCAACGTACAACGCTCAGACGACCTCGGACTTCAAGTTACCCCTTCCATCGGAGCTGGGGTGAAGTTCAAACAAATCGCACTGGATTATGGATTTGGCGATTTTTCTGGGACAACGTCTGAATTGGGCATGTCCCACCGGATCTCTCTGATGCTGACGCTGGAGCAACCCCGGATGCAACGGGTGGTTGAGTAAGTGTGTGTTGTACGCTCCCTGCGGTCTGGCCTCAACGCCTATCATCACCATCAATTAATACCTATATGTCTACTTTTTCGCTGCCTGATCTTCCCTATGCACACGATGCATTAGAACCGCATATTGACACCCGGACGATGCAAATCCACCACGGAAAGCATCATCAGGGGTATACCAATAAACTCAATGCCGCCCTCGAAGGCCACGCCGACCTCCAGGGCAAATCCATCAAAGCCATCCTGCGCAGCATCGACGATGTACCGGCATCGATTCGTGGAGCCGTACGCAACAATGGCGGCGGATTTGTCAACCACAGCCTGTTCTGGTCCGTCATGTCCCCGGATGGCGGCGGCGAACCCACGGGCGAACTGGCCGATGCCATCCATGCCGAGTTCGGTTCCTTTGATGGATTCAAAGCCGCATTCAGCAGTGCCGCCGGCACTCGCTTCGGAAGTGGCTGGGCCTGGTTGGTGGTTGATCCCCATGGCAAACTTGAGGTCTACTCCACGGCAAACCAGGACAGCCCCTACATGCAAGGCCATACTCCGATCCTCGGCCTCGATGTGTGGGAGCATGCGTATTACCTGAACTACCAGAACCGCCGCCCGGATTACGTGGCCGCCTTCTTCAACGTGATCAACTGGGGCCAGGTGGCTGCAAATTATGCGGGCGCACTGTAGGGACCGGTGATAAAAAACCGATCCACAACCGGGCAATCAAAATGGGGTGGCAAGGCTTGGCCTTGCCACCTATTTTTTTGGTTACATAATCGCCCCGTTAGGGGTCTGTATGTTAACGTCGACTATATTCAAATCATCCATATGCTGCCGAAACGGCTTTTCATATTGGTCCTGATGGTTGCCCTCGGCCCTCCGGCCCTGGCTCAGGATATTTATCCCTCGCCCCGGCATGAGGTGTTTGAGGAACGACGCTCGCTCCCTCAACCGTCCAATGGAAAAGGAAGTATGGTGCTGGACGATCTATACTGGGAGTGGGAAGGGGTGCCACGATGGGCCACAGGGGTCGATTGGGGAGGCAGGACGTTTTTTGGGAGCCTGGACCACGGGCGCAACTTTTTTGGATCATCTCTGGACGAAAGCATACAGGTGCCGGTTGAAATACGGTTTTCCCGGTCTGAACCCTCTGCAGCACGTGTGTTCCGGCGGGATCAGGGGTATGCCGATGCCGGGGTGGGTTCGTTCCCCGGTGCAGCCTACGATGTGTCCGATCCTGGTAACCCGCGCCGGTTAAATCTGTGTTTCGTGGAAGACCTTGCCGAAGGTCCGTCCAATCTCGAATGGGATCCCGAGCGGGGCTATTTCGGGAAACGGGAGTACCTTTTCATCATGAATAGTGATTATGATGAAAAAGCCATGACCTATGCAGGGGCTAACATTCGGGCCGGCAACGAGCATGATATCCTCTATTCCTGGTGGCCGTATCTGGTAGAAGGTCGTTCTCTTTTGGAAAGTGATCCTTCCACATTATTGCTCAAAACAACCCCCATTCGGAATTTTCAGGGCCTTCCGCAAAACCAACAAGTCGACTTGTCCTGGTCGTATACGCCCGGCCCCGAGGTCGTGGCCTTGCACCTGTATCAATCGCTCAATGAAATCTCGCGTACCCGCGTTCGCACCCTGGATCCGGATGATGCACAGGTTGAACTCCACGGATTGGAAAACGGGGTCATCTATACATACCAAATGGAAGCTGTAGACGAGAACGGCACGGTGATTCACGAGAGTCCACAGATTCAGGTGGTGCCGCAGGTCGTCTCGCTCAACATCCAGCGGGCAGGGTTTTGGAACCACAGATCGGATTATGCCGATGTCTGGGGATATACCGATGCGCAGACCGGCATTGAATACGCCCTGCTCTGTGTAAGAGGGGAGGGGTTAAGCATCATCGACATTTCTGGACCGATACCTGTAGAAGTCGGATTTGCGCCCAGTACTTTGGCTCGTGTAGATGCCAAGGATGTAAAGGTCTACGATCACTACGCTGTGCTGATCAACGAAAACGCCTCGCCCCAGATTATTGACCTGGCTGATCCCACGCAGCCGGTGACCGTGGCTACCATTGAATTGCCCGGTAACAGCGGTGCTCATAACGCCTACATCGAAGGGCACTACCTGTACATCGTGGGGGCGCATCGAGGCGGGGGCATCTTAACCTATGACCTCACCGATCCCACGCAGCCTGTACTCGTAGGCGAACACAGTCCCACGTACTATCACGATGTGTATGTACGGGATGGCATTGCCTATGCCTCAGCCATCTTTCGGGATGAAGGCGTCGATGTGGTAGATCTTCGCAATCCGGCTTCGCCCTTTCCCCTGGGAAACTTCACCTATTCCGGTGCCGGGGCGCACAACGTTACGCTATCGGAAGACGGTCGATATGCATTCGTGGGGGATGAGGTTGGTTCGTCCGGTAACCATACCCGCGTCTTTGACATTCAAGACCTCGAACAGGTGCGAAAAGTGGCCGATATCATTGTAAACCCAGAGGGGGTAACCCACAACAGCTACATCAAGGAAAACCTGCTCTACATTGCCCATTACACGGATGGACTGCGGATATTCGACGTGGCTGATCCCACCCGGCCCGTAGAGGTGGGGTATTATGATACCTACATTGGGGGACCGGAGGAGCGGTTTAGCGGAGCCTGGTCGGTCTATCCCTATTTGGCCTCCGGAAAGATTCTCGTTTCAGATATGCAATCCGGGTTGTTCGTGCTTCGCTTTGGTGAAACCCCCACCGGCACACAGCATTTTCCCGATGAAACGGCGCTGAATTTGGAGGTTTACCCGCAACCGTTTACAACCGCTACAACATTGCGCTATCGGTTAGCGGAACCGTCCTGGGTACAGTTGGGGGTCTATGATGTGTTGGGCCGTCCGTTGGAGACCCTTATTGATGCCGTGCAGCAGCCCGGTTTGCAGCACGCTCCGCTGGAAGCAAACGGTTGGGCAGCCGGGACGTATATCGTACGGCTGGAGGCAAGGGCGTTACCATCCGGCGAGACCCGGACCGTATTCCGTACCCTGATGCACGTGCGTTAGCCGACTTCCGAGGTTGCCGCTTTCACGACATGAAACTCAATATGGTTGGCCGGAGGATGAACCACCACAGAACCGTCTTTCTCGGTTTTTACGGAACTCAGGTGATGCTTGATGCGCAGTTCACCCAGTCCGGGAAGCTGGACCGGTTCACCTCGGGTCAGGCGCTCTCGGATGGCAGCGGCAAAGGCGCTTCTAAACCGATCCTGAACAGTGGATGGTGTTTGGTGCGTCGACATGGGAACGTGCGTTGAGGTTAAGGTCAAGGTTGGAGCGGGTGCTGGAGGCGCTTCCGGGGCCTTTGCCGGCGGAACCGTAACCGGAGTGGATAGAGCATACGGCTCAGTCGGCTTGGAAGCAACCCGTTCCGGTGCCGGTACGGGGTTTTGCTCGCGGACGAGATCTACCAGTTCGCTCTGGCGCAGCAGCCGGTGTACGCGCTGCAAAAAGCCATTTGGGGAGAAAGGTTTGAGCAGAAAATCATCGGCACCTACTTCAAAACCTTGCGCCAGTTGTGTCTGGTGCTCGGGTTCGGCCAGCATCAGAATGGGGGTTTGGCGGAACGCCTCGTGCCTGCGAATCGACCGAATAAGGGTTAACGCATGCGGACGTTGCAGGTCAATGATAGCCAGCGCCGGTGGCTGATCAAGCATACTGCCGATCACACTTGACGTCTGCTTTTCGAGGGCAATCTCCAATCCCTGTGCTTTCAGGTGATGGACGGTTGCGGCAGACGTCGGGTCATCAGACAACAAGGTGGCGTACACTACGGGTTTAGGGTCTAGCTCTATAGGTTCTCCGCCTGTAAGGATCTTGCCTGTGCCCTGGCTCTTGGCCCGGTGCAACAGATAATCGGTGTGTTGGATGGCCTCTTCCAGTGTAGTGGCATCGGTAATACTGACGATGCAGGCGCTAAACGTGGGGGTTAAGGCACCTAGGCCGAGGATGCGTTCCTGTGCCAGGGCTTCTTGTACCCGCACCAGGCGTTTCATGGCACGCGCAACGTCTGTGTTGAGCAGCAGAATGGCCAGGTCGTCCGAATCCCAGCGGACCCGCAGGGCCGATTTTTGCACGTAGTTCTGGCTCAAGACGGCAATCCGGCGCAACACTTCTTCCCGCAGGCTTACATGTTGTGTGGAAAGTTGTTTGAGGCCGTCTACACTGAGCCGGATAAAGGTGAGGGGGAAGTTTGCACTCCGGGCTAGTCCTTTGGCCCGTTGAAATGAACGGGTAAAGGCGGCCCGTTGCAGAAAGCCGGTATTCAGGTCCTTTCGGGCCTCGCGCTGCAATTTTCCCCCGGAGGTCTGGTTTTGCAGAATCGCAAAGGACAGACTCTGTATAAATAGATCCAGGTGAAGCGGCTGCTCAAAGTATTCGTCGGCACCTAAGGTGATACATTCGGAGCGTACGAAGTTGCTGGTTTTGGGTGCAACAACAAAAATAGGCGTCATGTTGAGTGAATACCGCTCCCGCAGACGTAACAGCAAATCCCTGCCATCGGCATCGGGGAGGACCAACGACAGCAGGACCAGATCGTAGTTCGTTTTGGAGACCTCAACTTCGGCATCGTTGGCCGTTCGGACGATCTGGATATTGGTATAAGAACGGGCTAGAACGGTCTTGGCCATCTGTTGAAGAGCGGCATCTTCACCGACGATCAAGGCTTGCTTGTGCTCGGGCAGGTGACCGGTTTCAAGGATTTGCTGCACCATAAAAACCAGCTTTTCTAATTGTGGGGGTAGTGCCTCATCAGGGGTGTTTTCCAGTTCTGCAGCGGCGTGGCTCAAGGCCGGAAAACCGTAAGCGATACCGGAACGCTGGATAGAGTGTGCAATGGACCGGATGGTATGGCGGGCCAAAGGAGTTTGCTCGCTTAACACATCTCGGGCCTGTTCAAGCGCAGCAAGGTCTTGCTGAAGTTGAACGCGGTAGGGTTCGATTAGCGTCATGTTGTGCCGTGTGCTTGCCTGGCGTACAGTAGGAGGGCAACGGCCAACGCAGAGGGGCGGTGTTGATATACGTATATAGCGGTGGTATTAGGCCGCTTGCCTAATAAAGGGACATGCTTCTCTCCTGGTGAGGATGCCCCTGGTGTACCTCGTTACCTCTGCAGCAGGCCGTGCCTGTACATATTCTCGCAGGACTAAGATAACGGCAGTATCTCTATAAAACAACTACTTGGGCTAAGGTCTACAAATAAAAATTGGACGGCCACTGCCCTTGCGCCGGTTTACCCTGTGTTCCGGACGGCCATCGCTCTTCCAGATTTTACGGCCTTCAATACGGCTGTATCGATAAGATATTGTGTACAATCGGCTGAATAAACGGGATGGAATTCAATGGTTGGGACAATTACTTGGGTATACATTCGATGAAATTGCGTACATTGGAGTTGCAAATGGAGACTTGGCAGCCTGCGCTGTGGTCCGGTGTCCTTTTGCGCCCTCATAATGCTGTCCCGTCCGTCCGACGAGTTTCCCAGGTCACCCGACGCAACGATATAGCGGGTGTACTTGAAGCCTATCGTTGGTGTATCCGCCACAACGAACGCACCCAGCCACAACATGAATAGCCGGCGCAGCACCGGCTTGCCTCGATAAGATCTTTCCAAACATGGCCCGTCCCTTCACTTGGCTTAGTCTCCTGGCTGTGGGTATGATGCTGTGGGCACCGCTCGCAGAAGCCCAGGTTGACGGTGATCCCGCCGGTATCTACCGGATGCTCAAACGCCGGGGCACCGATTTCGTCATTGCCTCAAAAGCGACCCTCTTTGCCCAGCCGGATTCTACCAAGCCCCTCGCTGTGCTGGATTCGCTGGCCCCCGTACATCGCCTGTTGCAAAAAGGACCCTGGACCCGCGTGCGTACCCGGCGCGGTCAAGTGGGGTACCTGCGTGCCGCCAGCCTGTCCGACGTGTGGGTCTATGTTTCGAAAAGCGAGCATATGGTCTACGTCTACCAAGGGCTCGACCTTTTAGATCAAATGCCGGCAGATTTCGGCATGAACATCAAGGGAGACAAGATCCGGCGAGGGAGTTATGCCAACCCGGAGGACTGGCGTACTCCGGAAGGCCTGTTCTACATCACCCGGAAAAACGCCAACAGCCGCTTCTACAAAGCCCTGGTCCTTAACTACCCGACTCCGCGCCATGCCCTGCGTGGAGTGCACCACGGTATCGTCTCCAATTATCAATATGCCGAGATCATTAAATCAGCCATGATCTTCAGGAATCCACCCATGAACACACCACTGGGCGGATGGATTGAGTTTCATGGTTCCGGGATTGAGGGCCGTGCCAACTGGACGTGGGGGTGTATTGCTCTGGAAAATAGGCTCATCGATCAACTCTGGAACTATGTTGAACGCGGCACGCCCGTCGTGGTAGGTGCCTATGCACCATGGTTTGCGGAAAATCGTCGTCGTATGGTCACGCCTCGCCTGCCGTACAAGTCTCTTCGGGTCGACGATGTGCTCACCCTTCGATGAATCTTCCAGCATCGTTCCGCGTAACTTCTACTAACGGGCTGGCGTGGTCCGTGTTGTTGATATGCGGAGGTTTATTATGTTGAATATAAATAAAGCTATAGTCTTTCTGTTTGCCGGATTGGTATACGCGGGCTTTTTCGCCACGCAACCGGTCTTGGCACAGCCCTACGACCTGAACTCCCTGTTGAAAGATGGGGCCGGTGCGGGGCCGGTCTATGTGGTTCCCGTTGAAGACATGATCGACAACGGGTTGTCCCAATACCTGGACCGGGCGATTGCCGAGGCCGAAGAAGCCGATGCCGCCGTTCTGGTTTTTCATATCGATACCTTCGGCGGGTTGGTCGATGCGGCAGACCATATCCGCAAGGCCATCTTGGATGCCGAAGTGCCGACGGTCGCCTTCATCGACAAAAATGCCGCCTCGGCAGGAGCCCTCATTTCCTATGCCAACGAACGCATTGTGATGGTGCCGGGGGCCTCCATCGGCGCCGCAACAGTGGTCGAAGGGGCCGGTGGAGAAGCCGCTCCTGATAAATACCAGAGCTACATGCGGGGCTTGATGCGGGCCACCGCCGAAGCCAATGGCCGAGATCCTCAGATCGCTGAAGCCATGGTCGATCAATCCATTGAAATTGACGGCATCTCCGAGGCTGAAAAGGTCTTGACCCTCTCAGCAGAAGAAGCCCTGAAGTATGGCGTCGCCGACCGGATTCTGGGCTCGGTGGATGAACTCGTGGCCGAACTCGGCGTCGCAGATCGCCCCGTTACGCAACACCGTGCGACGCAAACCGAACGCATCCTCCGTTTTTTTGCCTCTCCTGTGGTCCAATCTCTGCTCATGCTGATGATGCTGGGCGGACTTTATTTTGAATTGCAATCGCCTGGGGTCGGGTTTGCCGGAATGATGGCGGGCATCGGCGCCCTGCTGTTCTTTGCACCGAACTACATGGCTGGCCTGGTCGAAAGTTGGGAAGTCGTATTGTTCCTGATGGGTGTGATCCTGTTGGTAATCGAGATCTTCGTCATTCCAGGGTTTGGCATTCCCGGCATCAGCGGGGTCATTCTTGTTGTGGGTTCCCTGTTGGCCTCTCTGGTGGGGAATGTGGGACTTTCATTCCCTGAAATCCATCAAATTACAAAGGCGCTGGCCACGATGGCCGTAACGCTTGTATTGTTTATGGTGTTGCTCTTTTCGATGGGGCGCTACATGCCACAGATTTCGCGTTTCAACCGAATGGTGTTACAGCCTGAATTGGGAAGTGTGGACGGGTATGTGTCCAGTGAGCAGCACGACGAACTCATCGGGCAAACCGGCCAGGCCCTGACCACCCTGCGTCCTTCCGGGACTGCCGTCATAGAGGGCGACCGGGTCGATGTGGTCACCTCCGGCGATTTTATCGAGGCCGGTAGCGCCATTCGTGTTATCCGCGTACAAGGCAACCGCGTCGAAGTGCGCAAGGTTGATTCGCTCTCCTGATTGATCCTGTTAACTGATGTTACGCCGCTTGTCGTTGATCTTGTGCATCTTCGACAAGGTCGAATGGGTCAAGACGGCGTAACATGACCTGTAAAACCTGTGGAACTCCTGATTCCCGTTATCCTGATTCTGGTGGGCCTGATGCTGGTCGGCATTGAGGTTTACATCATCCCCGGCCTGAACGTCGTGGGCATTATCGGATTTTTAGTGATGGTTTTCGGGATCGGGTATGCGTTCACCGTCCAGGGGGCCTTGAGTGGCATGTTGGCCCTGACGGGGACGCTTGCACTCGGGGGGGGCATGGGGTTCGCCATGTGGAAAAGCGGAGCCTGGGATAAATTTGTGCTCTCCACCCAGTTGCCCAATGAACGTCTGCTCTCTGAAAGTACACAAGCCCAACGTGGGCAATTCCTCGGCAAAATGGGCACCGCCCTGACGCCACTTCGGCCAACCGGCGTAGCCAAAATTGAGGATGAACGGGTCGAGGTGGTCACCGAAGGCAGCTACATCGCAGCCGGTAGCGAGATTCAAGTTGTAGCCCTGGACCGCCGCCGCGTATTCGTGCGCCTCGCTGATGAGGTGAGTGGTACGTGATCAGTGCGGACGGTGTTGCCGTCTGAATGATGCTAGGCAACGATTTTGGCCCTCGCACTTTGTGACCAAACTGTGGCAATCCCGTCCTGAAAGGCCAGCTTTTGTGTAGAAGCCGATTCTACTTGCCCGGCCCGCGCTTTTGCCCGATATTCCACTTCCTTTATCTGTACACCCTGGCTCTAGACCTCTTCTTCCGTGAAGCATTTTCTTTTTGGGACCTTTTTGATTTTTGGATATTGCACCAGCGTATGGGCGTTTGACGCAACACCCCTGGGTCTGACCCCCCCCGTACTCACTTCACCTGCTGATAGCACCGAAGGCATAACGCCCAACCAGAGCTTCGAGTGGGAATCCGTAACAGGAGCCACGGAATATGAGATCTCCTTCTCGACGAGCGTCATCTTTGCCAATAATGTACAGACGTATACGCTGGAGGCCACCACCTTTACCCCACATCCGGATTCCCTGAGCCTGTCCACAGAATATTTCTGGCGGGTACGGGCCAGCAACGATGCGGAATCTAGCGGCTATTCTCCAACCCGGCGGTTCATTACCGTCGTAGGCGTCCCGGTGCTGACTGCGCCGGCCAATGGAGCTACAGACGTCTTGACCATGCCAACGTTGCAATGGCAAGCGGTGCCCGGCGCAACGGCCTACTTGCTTGAATTGTCTGATCAAGCCGACTTCTCCACCCTCATCCGGCAGGATCTGGTCCTGGACGCTCAGTTTCAAGTCCCCGATCAACTCAACCTCTCGACCACCTATTTCTGGCGGGTACGGGTAGACAATGGAGCCGTCATTGGGGCGTTCACGGATCCCTTCTCTTTCATCACGGCTGCCACCGGTGTGGCTCGGGAATCAGACCTTCCGCCCCCTGATGGATTTGCGCTTGCACCGGTCTATCCCAATCCTACCAGCGGACGTGTTCAACTAGCTTTTACCTTGCCCGTTGATGCATACGTTACCCTCAATGTATTCGATGTCACTGGGAGAAACATCGCAGTACCGGTTTCCGGGTGGCGCCGGTCCGGACGTCACACCCTGGCATGGACGCCTCCGACCCTCGCAAAGGGGGTCTATTTCATGCGGCTGCAAATGGGGCCGTACGCCGTCGCTGGATCCCTGGTGGTCCAGCCATGAACATTTATTTTGCCGGTTCGATCCGGGGTGGGCGTGATGATGCAGCCCTCTATGCCAAACTCATCAATCATCTCCAGCAGTACGGTACCGTCCTGACGGAACATGTAGGGCATGCATCACTTCAGGCGATGGGGGAAGGTGGACTGGACGATTCCGGTATTCATAATCGTGACATGGATTGGTTAAACCAGTCCGGCCTTGTGGTGGCTGAAGTCACCACACCCAGCCTTGGTGTCGGGTATGAAATAGGATGTGCCGTGACGCTGCAAAAGCCGGTGCTGGCTTTATACCGGCCCCAGGAAGGGTACAGGCTTTCCGCTATGATCGGCGGAAGTAAGGGGGTTCAGGTGGCGAGGTACCACACGTTAGTGGAGGGCTGCACCGCCATTGATCGATATATGAAAACCCATTAGGCAGGCTGACCCGACGGTCTGAGCCAATTCTCGATGAGGCGTGGCCCCTCCGTACACAGTACACTTTCCGGGTGAAACTGGACCCCTTCGATGGGATACGTTTTGTGCCGCAGGCCCATGACGACCCCGTCGGCTGTTTGGGCTGATACTTCAAGGCAATCGGGAACGCTCTGTGGATCAAGCACCAGGGAATGGTAGCGGGTGGCTACAAAATTCTGTGGGACTTCCTCAAACAAGGTCCGGCCATCGTGTTGGACCAGGCTGGTTTTTCCATGCATCAGGGTAGGGGCATGTGTCACCGTGCCGCCGAACACCTGCCCTATAGCCTGATGTCCCAGACACACACCCAGGATGGGCGTGGTGGGGCCAAAGGTGCGGATGATGTCCTCTGAAATACCAGCATTTTCAGGGCGGCCGGGGCCGGGGGAAATCAGAATCATATCCGGATTCTTCTGCCGAACGTCCTCCACGGTCAACACGTCGTTACGAATCACCTCAAGATCGGATTCAAACCGCCCGAGGATGTGGACGAGGTTGTAGGTAAAGGAGTCGTAGTTGTCGATGACTAAAACCATGGGAGGGGATGGTTGGTGATTGATGATTTTTGATTGATGATTTGAAGGCACCCAATAACAAATCACCACACGAGGCGTAGCCGACTGTACGAAGTAAATCAAAAATCACAATTAATACGTGGTTCTCAGGCCGGTGCGTTCGTGGACCTGGGCCATGATGGCCGCGGCTTTTTCGCGGCCGCGACGGCCCCCTTCGCGGAGGACGTCCTGCACATAGTCTGGACGTTTTTCGAGGTCTCGGCGGCGTTCGCGGGCTTCGGCGAAGTAGTCGTTGATCAGGCCCAGTAGGGCTTTTTTAGCGTGGCCGTAGCCATACCCTCCGGCCCGGTACGCGGTGGCGATTTCCTCGCGTTGTGACGCATCGGCGAAGAGTTTGATGAGGGCAAACACATTGTCTGTATCCGGGTCTTTGGGTTCTTCCAGCGGAGTGGAGTCCGTCACGATGCGCATCACCTTCTTTTTGAGGACTTTGCCTTCGTCGAAGATGCCGATGGTGTTGTCGTAGCTTTTCGACATCTTGCGTCCGTCCAGGCCGGGGATGACGGCCACTTCCTCTGGAATGAGCGGTTCCGGGACGGGAAAAAGTGGATCATCATCTGGGCAGAAGGTGAAGTTGAACTTCTGGGCGAGGTTGCGCGTGATTTCCAGGTTCTGCTTCTGGTCAGCCCCGACCGGCACCAGGTTTCCCCTGTAAATGAGGATGTCGGCGGCCTGGAGGACGGGGTAGGTAAACAGTCCGGCGTTGGCCGGGATGCCCTGTGCGACCTTCTCCTTGAAGGCCACGCCTTTTTCGAGCTGGGAAACGGGGGTCAGGCAGAGGAAAATCCAGGCCAGTTCGGCCACGGCTGGGACGTCGCTCTGGACAAACAGGTTAGACTTTTCTGGATCGAAACCCAGGGCCAGGTAGTCCAGGGCTACGTCCAGCGTATAGCGGTCCATCGCCTTGCGGTCCTGCAAGGTCGTCAGGGCGTGGTAGTTCACGATGAAGAAATAGGAATCATGCTCAGCATGAAGCCGGATGTTCTGCCGGATCGCGCCGAAATAATTTCCCAGGTGCAACGCCCCCGAAGGCTGAATGCCGGAGGTGACGATGGTGGGGAAGGTGGGGGGTGATGGTGTGCTTAATTCAGACATGGCTAAAAATGGTCGATTGTCAATAGTCGATTGTCAATTTAGGACTTACGCAGCCAACGCCATTTTGAGGGTTGGATTACGTAGTTGTTCAATCATGTAGTCGGCTAATAATTCGCGTTTGAGTGCATAGATAGTCGTACCGAACTCGGTTGCCAATGCTTTCAAACGAACCCAAACCAGCATCGCGCAACCGATATGGTTGCGTTGAATCCGTTCTTTGCGACATTGACAACGTTCGATACCCGTCGTCTGTTTAACTTCGCGGTGCGCCTGCTCAATCTTCCAGCGAAAGCCACAGACCTCTTCGGTGACTTCCTTGGACTCTTGAGCCACATCATTGGTAATGATGTAGTCCGTGCGGTCGGTTGAGACCACGATCCGAAACAGGCGTACCTGATGCCCGCTGGGCATCTTCTTGAGATGAATCACCTGACCCATGCCTTCCGATTGGCCTGACCATATCAGGCTATCAACCCGCTGATATGCAAGCTCAGCAGAGAGACTCACCTGTCGATTCCCCTTAATCGGGCAGTAGTAGAGCTTGCCCAGTCGTTCGATCAACTTCAAAATCGGCATCGTTGCATACCAGGCGTCCATTAAAACCGTTGAATAGACCAGACGTTTGTGAAAATGCGCTTGTTTGAGCATCTCCTGCACGTGATCAAGTTTGGTCTTGCCATCGGTCTCAGGAGCATAAATGCGGTAGTCGATCACCCAGAAACGGTCTAGTTTCGGGTTGACATAGACGCAGGTAACGACACCGATGCCTTTGATAACCCGCTTGCGATTGCCGCTCCATTGCCGACGCACCAGTGCGATGGCATGGCTATGGTTTTTGTCCAAAACGGTATCATCAAAGACGAGATAGCCATCACGATCTTGCACGACTTCGGTTTTGACATTATCCCACACCAAGCGCGGGGTGATCTTCTCATCTGAGAGATACCGATTAATGGTATCGTGACTCCAGCGTTTAGCGTGATCGGCAAAGTAGGTTAGTGTATAGTTGATCTGCGTCGAGAGCAGAAATTGGCAATAATCTAAGCGTGTCATGAGGGTTCGGGGATGAACGTTGAACATGCAATAGTTTACTGCAAAATCACTACTTTTGCGTAAGTCCTAAATTGTCAATGAGAGCTCATCATTGACAATTGACAATTGACCATTGGCCATTGACAATTAGTTAAAGAAGTCCCTCAGAGGCAACCAGGATAGCTTCCCGCAGGGCTTTGGCTTTGTTGATGGTTTCCTCGTATTCCCGATCCGGGTCGCTGTCGGCGACGATGCCGGCTCCGGCTTGTACGTACACATGCGGACCCTGGACGATCATCGTCCGGATGGCAATGCAGGTGTCCATGTTACCGGAAAAATCCACATACCCAACGGCCCCTGCATAGGTTGCACGGCGGCTGGGTTCGAGTTCGTCAATGATTTCCATGGCCCGGACTTTCGGCGCACCGCTGACGGTACCGGCGGGGAAGCAGGCCGACAGTACATCAAGGGCACCTCTTGCCGGATCCAGTTGGCCGGAGACCGAGGAGACGATGTGCATCACGTGAGAATACCGTTCAATGTAGGCATAGCGGTCTACCTGTACGGAATTGTACTGACACACCCGGCCCAGGTCGTTCCGGCCCAGGTCTACGAGCATCACATGTTCGGCGTTTTCCTTGGGATCGGCCAGGAGCTCTTGGGCCAGCGCTTCATCGGTGGCAGGGGTATCTCCGCGGGAGCGTGTTCCGGCAATGGGCAAGAGTTCAGCACGACCGTCTTCGGTGCGGACCAACACTTCAGGCGAAGAACCGACGAGGGCAAACGTCTCGAACTCCAGGTAATAGAGGTAAGGCGAGGGGTTCACCTGCCGTAAGGCCCGGTACAGGTTAAACCGATCTCCCGAAAACTGCATCTCGAACCGTTGTGAAAGTACCACCTGAAAGATATCCCCCTCGTAGATGTACCGTTTGGCCTGCTCCACAGCAGTCTTGAACGTCTCCCGTGTGATGTTTGAACGCATCTCCGGGTGGGTCAGGGACACCGGAATCGGGCGCTGCATGGGTAGATCGCGCAATTCGGTTTCGATGTCCTCGATTCGGCGCTGGGTGTCGGCATAGACCGCTTCGAGGTCGGCATCGGGTTCGACGAAGGCGCTGGCCATCAGGACGACTTGATGCTTTACATGATCGAACGCCAGCAGGGTATTGTAAAAACACCAGATGGCATCGGGCAGGTGGAGATCGTCCGGTGGGGCATCGGGCAGGTCTTCGATCAGCCGGACCCCGTCATAGCTCAGGTAGCCCACCGCACCGCACGTCAGGCGTGGCAGGCCAGGGACTTTAATCTCGGTATACTGATCCAGCAAGTCCTGCATGTAAGCGAAGAAATCTGCTTCCTGGTGGGTGGTTTCACCGTTTTCATTGACCGAAATACGCCGTCCGCGGACCTGAACCACGCGGTACGGGTTTTTGCCGAGGAAGGAATAGCGGGCCATTTTTTCGCCGCCTTCCACACTTTCGAGCAGGAACGGGTAGGTCCCTGGCTTGCGCAAAATCAGAAAGGCCGATACAGGTGTGAGCAGGTCGGCACTGTGCCGTCTGTACACCGGAACCACCAGGCGGAATGTACCCTCAGAACGGGCTTGTTCTACGATGGTATGAAACTGTTCAAAGGTCATCACAAAAAGGAACGGAAATAAAAAAACCCACCGTTTCAGGTACGGCAGGTCTCAAGTATGCGTCAATCGGATATCAGTACGTTGCTACGTAATCACGATCTTAGCCTGCCGTTCGGGATGGCGTATGCCACCACCAGACGTTGCAGGGCCAGGTGTTATGCAGGCGATTCGTAAACATGGCCCGAATATAGGGTTAAAATGTGGAAGGACGCAACGGGGCAGGGTCAGTCGGCCCCGTTTTTTCGTTGACTGAGTTTGCCGCGCCATACGGCTAGTGCATCGGCCACCTGTTGCTTGATCCAGTTGTAGTCCTGCTGTTGGAACCGGAACAGGTGGACTTTTTTCTCCCGCGTCATGCGGCGGAAGAGGATGATTTCGGTCAGGGCGATGGTACAGTAGGCCAGGGTAGAGGTGATGGCTGCGCCGAGTCCGCCGATCCAGGGAATCAGCACCAGGCCCAGGCCAACGGTCACACATGCGCCGACGGTATGGGCAAAGCTGGATTTTTCGGGTTGGTTGCTACCGCCGAAAAACTTGGTCAGGACCTTGTTGGTTACAAACGCGATGGTGCCGGGGATCAAAAGCCAAATCAGTACTTCGATGCCGGCATAGTCCGATCCAAAGAGGTAGGGCAAGATCCAGGCGGTGGCGGCCAGGCCTGCGGAAAGCAGAATGACGAAGGCCATCATCATGCGATGAATTTGGCCGGTCATCCAGGCGCGGGTGATCAGGTCTTTGGTCTGGGCAATCCGGTTGAAGAGCACCGGCCCGATGGCATCCGGGGCCATCCAGATAATTTCGGTGACTTTGGTGGCTGCGCCGTATACGCCGAGGATTTCGGCGCGAAGGTTCAGGATGACGATTAGCAGTTGGTCAAAGCGGAGGTTGGTGAACCCGGCCAGCCCGCCGATCCAGTCGCGCAAGCCGTAGTGATACGCATCCCGCAAAAACGCTCCGTTGAGGGTCCAGCGGGGTTTACTTCGTTTCCAGACCATGCTCACGGTGAAGGCACACAGGATCACGCCGGTGGCTGTAATGCTGATGACGGCCCCGACCAGTTCCAGCCGGGCGAGGATCACAAAAATGAGGAGCAAGAGGGGGGTGACGATTGCGCCCATTCCGGCATAGACGTTCATCAGGCTGAACCAGGAGGCCCCCATCAGGGTCCGGTACATCATCAGGGTGATACCGTACAGGGGGAGCACGGCCAAGACCGGGATCATCAGTTGGGAGGAGATATCGGTCGTGATTTCAAGGCCGATGTACCAGGAGAGGGCCACCAGCCCGGCTGTAATCAGGCCATGAAAAAAACCGATGAGGATGCTGGGGACCACCACATCCTGTACGTCGTGCTTGCCGCTACCCACGCAGTATGTAACCCCACCGCCGAAGCCCAGGAATGTGAGGGGCAGCACCGTTTCTATGGCGAGCAAAAAGTAGCGGTATCCACCATATTTGGCTGCGCCGAGGTCCCCGATGATGTAGAATGCAATGAAGAGTTGCAAGGGAAACAGGATCGCCCGTGTACCGAAGATTCCTAAAGCGGCTCGGGTGGATGCGGCTTTGGATGCGTCGGGAGCCTTACTCATGCACAGCGGCCAACATCGGTTGGGAAGAAGCCGATGCTTGCGCAGCCTGGACGATACGTACGAGGGCATCGGCGATACGTTCGGAGGCCTGTCCGTCGCACGGGCCACATTCCTGGGTACGGGTATGGGCGCGGGCCTCGGCATCCAGGTCTGGATTGGCGAGGTAGGCAGCAATGGCCTGTTCCAGTTCCTCAAAGGAGCCGGTGGGGTGCACGCCGCCCAGTGCGATCAGCTTGTTCATGTGGATTACATCCCTGTAGCGCCGGATGGAGCGGTGCCACGGGAGGGTTTGGGTGCCGTCAAAGACGGTCAGGATCACGGGTTTGTCCTGGATGACGGCGTCAATAGAAAGGGTCGAGCCAGAGTTTAGGCAGATGGTACAGCCGGCAATCAGGTTGACGAGGCGGGGCAGGTCGGTTTCCTTCATATTCCATGCCAGGCTGCTTTTCTCCAGCGAGGGATAATCGATGGCTACGCGATTGCCTGCGAGGGCATTTAGCCGGGGGAGCCAGGAGGTATCGGCCGTGTAGCCGCGCACGTTTTGGGGGTGGGGGCGGACCACCAGTTGTACGTCTGGCCCCCAACGGTTTTCCCGTACCGTCTGGGCCAGCCACTCGACCACCTCAATCTCATAGAGGGTGATGGCGGGTGAGCTCATGCCAAAAAACAGGAATGGCTTTTCAGGATCCAGCTCCAATTCGGAGATTACGGCTGCGGCCCCTTCCGGGGAGGGGAGGGTCACGTGCCTATCGAAGTGGGCCACGCCGCATTCATGGATGCGCTCGGTTGAGACGTTATAATATTCCTGGACCTCTTCCGTCATGATGGGGCCCCAGGTGATAAAGTGGTCTGCCGTCACCGAAAATCGGCCTTTGGAGGTAATGTTGTCCCAACTCAGCAATTGAGAAACGGTCGGGCGGTGCAGGGTACGAGCCGCATGCAAGAAACAGGCTTCCAGGATCGCCACCGGGTAGGTAGAGACCACCACTTTGGGGTTCATCTCTTCCAGTACCTTGCCTACCGCGGCATTGCGCAGAAACAACCGGCGCTCCATCCGGTCCAGTGTGCGCCGGATGGCAGGGAAGCGGAGCGAGAGTCGGTTGAGCTGGAGGTAGGTCCGGGCCTTGAGTCCGGTTTTGCCACCGGTGTCCAGGTACCGGTGGTGCCAGGAGCGAAGGGACGGATTATCCAGGACGTCTTCAAAGAGGTACCGCCGCAGCAGTGATTCGTATTCGTTGAGCAGCCGGGACTTGAGTTGCGGAGCCTGAGCCAACTGGACGCTGCGCTTGCGGGCCAGGGCTTGCATGCTGGGCTCATCCGCATTGGGCACAACTAGACCGACGGAAATACCGCGTTTTTGAAGGGCAGACAGGATGTCCGAGTGTAAGATCATGCGGGCGGCAAAGCCGTGCGAGATCACATAACAAAGGTCTACGGACATAGCCTAGGAAAGGTCGGAATTTGGGGCGGTACCAGAGGCAGATGTTACATCCTGCGCCTCCAGTACCCTATACCATCCGGTTTCGGTTGGTTCAGTTGTTTGTAACGAAAGTAGAGCAATCCAGCACAGAATAACATAAGAAAGATGCTGGGATTGCAAGCCTCTGGTTTAATAAATTGATCATCATTTCTTAAACCTCAGGATAGTCGCAATCGACTTCAAAAGGGTATTCTTGATGGCAATGGAATACCTGTGTACCGAAGCCGGTCTAACGGTTCCAACAGCAGTGCAAGTCATGTTGAAGACCAGTTTACATATCGAAGGCAAAGCCGACTTTGGGCGGCCCGTCTGGACGGTTTCAACACCCGGCGAGATGATCCCCACGGGCTGGCATCCGGTTTCCCGGATGCGGGGCCTCAAGCGGGTAGGGCGTACGCTTTACTGGTTGCTGCCCTGGGTGGCTGTAGCCGGCGCCTGGTGGCTCGCTTGATCTGGAGGGGTGGTCTGTTTCAGGGTTGACCAGCCTGACCCCTGAAGCATCAGGCAGATGAATCCAACCACGGCATACAACAGGATCTGCGAGGCATGGTTGAGCACGGCATACGTAGCCGCCTGCTCCTGCGGTACGGCAAACAACAGCACCAAGGTCTGAATCACGGCATAGTGATACGATCCGGTCCCGGCGGGTGACGGCAGGATAAATCCGATGGTCCCAAAGCCCAGCACCACCAACGAGGTCGAGAGCGTGATGTTGTACGGCCCCGTCATGTGCAGTACCAGGAACGGGATGTGCACCATAAGCAGATATCCGATCCACATCAGCACCGTTGTCCACAGAATTCCAAACCGGCGCGGTGCCCGAAACACGGTGAGTAATCCCGCCTGGAACGAGTGAATCAACGGGACCAGGCGGCCTACGAGGCTGCCCGAACTGTGGGGTTGCTTGCGCAGCCAGCGCCAGGCCCATATCGCAAAAACCATCCCTGCAATGAGGATGCCTGCGATCAGGGTGAGGGTCAGGGTGTCCAGATCGGCAAACCGGGAGCGTATGGGGTCGATGAAAGAGGCCAGGGCGGGGGAGTCTGCAATAACAAAAACGATGCCGATCAGAAGGAGGAGCAGGGTCACCATGTCCAGCAAGCGCTCCATCACGACCGTACCGAAGACTCCGGTGAAGGGCAGTCGTTCGCGGGTGGCCAGGTTTGCCGTGCGTGCAAATTCGCCCAGCCGAGGGGTGGCACAATTGACCATGAAGCCAATCATGACGGAATAAAACGCCGTTTTCAGAGAGATCCGTTTGGGGGACTTATCAGCATCCGAGGGCAGGGCTTCGAGGAGCATTTGCCACCGCAAGGCCCGTAAAAAGTGGCTACCCAGCAGGATGGCAACGAAGGCCAGCATCCACCAATAATTGGCCGTGCGAAGCGCTTCACCCATTTGTGCGAAATCGACACCCCGAAGGGCCAGGTACAAGAGGCCGATGCCAAGCAGGATCCCCACCGTCTGAACGGTGCGTTGTTTCGTTTTTGGTGTCACTAAAGCGCGTTTTGGTGTAGAATGGCCTCGGCGTTAGAAGCGCAGGTCAATGACTTCGGCCCCATCGGGGATTTGGTACTGGAAGGTTTGCCCATTGGTGGTGGGGTTGAGCCGGATGTCATTCAGGTTGAACAGCATGTGGGTCTCATTCATGTCCACCAATTCCATTTTGGTGATCAGGTTGTCCTGATCCCGAATCCACAGGGTGGCTTCCTGGATAAAGGCTTCCTCGTCCTTGGGGACCAGATGCAGGACGTGATGCGTCACCCCGGCCAGGGTGCTCGTCTCCCGGTAGGTCGCGTTGTACTGGTCTGGCTGGGTGACGAAAAACTGGGACGGCGAGAAGGTCGTTTCGTCCTCGGTATAGTCGCTAATGGTCACCTGATGGTCTTCCGGCAGGTACACCCAATTGGTGGTGCCGTCCGTCACGACCGTCAGGGTTTCAGTTTCGAGGCGGTACATGTCCCCACTCATGATCAGGATACCGGTCAGTTCTTGCTCGGTATCGCTGTAGGCGGGGCGGAGGACTTCGTTAAAGTTGGCACTCAGGGCGTCCAGCGATTCATATTTTGCCTTCAGTCGGTTCAGCAGCTCGGTTGCCGTAGGGGGGGACTGAGCGAGGACCGGCGATTGTCCAAAAATCAGGACAACCATGCCGAGGAGCAAGAGGGGTCTCCAGAGGGGAAAACGATACATGGGTTGCTTCTATGGTTCGTGCGAATGAGGTTTCAAGTTCGCCCCAACCAAACGCAAAGACCATGCCTACGTTCCGAGGAGAGTAGGATTGATGATTGGTGATTGAAGAAATTACAAATCAACAATCACCAATTACCCATCACCAATCAATATTCCTGGTTGACAGTATCCGGTACGCTGCCTTAAACTGCAAATCTATTTCATCGGGAAGGGGACCGGGGCTCGGTTCCATGTGGTCCCTCTTGCCACTACCTCACCCCAATGTATCGGGTCGGACTCATCGGAACCGGCTATATTGCACGGGGGCTGGCCTATGCGGTCGCCCAGGCCAAGGACCTTCGGCTGGCCCGGGTGCTAACCCGGCGTGCGTTACAGACCTGCGGTGATTTCTCCTATACCCATACCCTGACGCATTCGGTCGATCAGCTTATCGAAAGCGCCGACGTCATCGTAGAATGTAGCGGCAGCATCCGGCACGCCACCGAAGTCGTAGACCGGGTTCTGGTTGCCGGGGTACCCGTCGTGACGCTGAACGCGGAACTGCAGGTCACCACCGGCTCCTACCTCGCCGGGCGTGGGGTGTTCACTGAGGCTGAGGGGGACCAGCCCGGTACGCTGGCCTGGCTCGGCAAAGAAGCCGAGGGAATGGGGTTTCGGGTGCTGGTCTACGGCAACATCAAAGGGTTTCTCAATCAAAACCCGACCCCTGAGGAGATGGACGGTTGGGCGAAAAAACAGGGTCTCAGCCTGGAAATGGTTGTCAGTTCGACGGACGGCACCAAGCTCCAGATTGAACAGGCGCTGGTGGCCAACGGCATGGGTGTGACGCTGGCCCGGCGTGGCCTGACGGGCGGGCACTTCGAGGACTACCGGGACGGCATCGACGCCCTGACCCGGGCCGCCGTCGAGACCGGGGCCCCCATCAGTGATTACTTTGTGTCTCCCAGGGCTCCGAAGGGGGTGTTCGTCGTCTGTGAACACGAGGCCGTGCAGCAGCCGTACTTGCAGTACCTCAAGATGGGGAACGGCCCCCACTACACGTTGTTGCGCAACTATTATCTGTTGCACCTGGAAATGCTACGAACCATTCGGGCGGTTTGCGATCGGCAAACGGTGCTGCTTAACAACGGGATGTACCCGCGTGCGACGGCGCTGGCGGTGGCCAAACGTGTACTCAAGGCTGGAACCCGGCTGCGCCGTGGGATTGGCAGTTTTGAAGTGCGCGGGGAGGCCGCGCTAATCGCTGAATACCCGGATGCCGCCCCCATCGGGCTGCTCGAAGAAGCCGTCGTACGGCAGAAGATAGAACCGGGCCAACACCTGACGTTCCATGACGTCGACCTCCCGGATTCCCTTGCGCTCCGCGCCTGGCAGACGGTGATGGAGCGGACAAAAGAGCCCACACGATAAGCGTATGAAAGCAAATGCTACAGTAGACAAGTCTCAAAAGGATATCTACTACTTGATCCATCGCCCGGATTGCCGGGTATGTGGCAGCACGGATCTGCAGCGATTCCTGCACCTCGGGGACCTGCCCCTGGTGAACGAATTTGTGGCTCCTGAAGACGTGGGAGGGGTGGAGCCGCGCTTTCCGCTGGATGTCTATTTTTGCCGGTCGTGTAGTCTGGTGCAACTCCTGGACGTGGTCCATCATGAGTACTTGTTTGAAGAATACGTCTACAGTTCCTCGGCGTCCAAACCGCTGGTCCGGCACTTTGCACGGCAGGCCCAGGCGCTCAGAGATCGGTACCTGCACTCGCCCGATGACCTGGTCGTAGAGTTCGGCTCCAACGACGGGGTCTTTCTGCAGAACTACATCGGGCAATGCCGTATCCTGGGGGTGGATTCGGCCATGAATATTGCCGCACTCGCCATCAAAAAGGGGGTCCCCACGCTGGTCGAATTTTTCAACGAAGCGCTGGCGCAGCGCATCCGTAAGACCCACGGCCCGGCACAGGTCGTATTTGCCGCCAACGTTTTCGCGCACAACGACGATGTGCTCGGGCTGGCCCGGGGCGCAGCCGGCCTGCTGGCCGATGAAGGGGTCTTTGTGTTCGAAGTGCATTGGTTTGCCGACTTCCTGGCCACCAAATGCTTCGATCAATTCTATCACGAGCACCTCTGCTATTATTCCCTCGGGGCCTTGCACCGGCTGATGGAACAGGCCGGGTTACGCATCATTGACGTCAACAAAATCCCCATCCACGGGACGTCCCTTCAGGTTCACGCCGTCCTGGAGGGGGCTACCTACACCCTGCAACCCTCGGTTCGGGCCTTGCTGGACGAAGAACACCGGATGGGGTTGACGGACGAAAAGGTCTACCTCAGTTACTGCGAGGAAGTCGAGAGCATCAAAACGCGCCTGGTAGAACTGCTGGCCCAACTCAAAAGCGAAGGGAACTGCATCGTCGGCTACGGGGCGCCCGGGAAGGGCAATACCTTGCTCAATTACTGCGGCATTGGGAAGGAGACCCTGTCCTACCTGATCGATACCACACCGTTCAAGCAGGGGATGTATACACCGGGTACGCACATCCCGGTCTATCCCCCGGAGAAGCTGAACGAGGACCGCCCCGATTATGCCCTGCTGCTGGCCTGGAACTATGCCGATGCTATTCTGGCAAAAGAACAGGCGCTGCGGGAGGCCGGCATGAAATTTATCATCCCGGTGCCGTTCCCGAAGGTCGTCTGAGGCCTTACAACGCTGCGCCGCCCAGGAGCGCTTCTACGGCCCTGGCGGTTTGTACCGTCCGGCCTACCTGACCGGCGCTGGGGCCGGAGGAACCGGTATCATGGAGGAGTTGATAGGCTTGTTCGGCCGTCAGGTTTGGGTTCAGGGACCGCATCAGGCCCAGGGTACCGGCTACGAAAGGTGTGGCCATAGACGTCCCGTTGAGGGATACATAGCCACCACCGGTTTTCAGGGAGAGGATGCCCACGCCAGGTGCGGCAATCGGGCGTTGCAGGCCAGTATTGGTGTTGGAAAACGATGCCTTTCGGCCTTGCTGGTCCAGCGCCGAGACGGTAATCACACCGGGGATGTTGGCCGGGGCATGTTCTCGGGCATCGTCGTTGGCATTGCCTGCAGCAGCCACCACGATGGCACCTTGTTCAATGGCGTATTCAATGGCATCCACTTCCACTTTGGGGGGGGTGGGCGACCAACTGCCAAGCGACAGCGAAATCACATCGGCACCGCCCCGAGCGGCATCCAGGATGGCCTGGGCCACAGATTCTGCCGTTCCGGCTCCGCTGGCAGATAGGGCCTGGTAGCTCTGAATGCGAATAAACTTGTTCTCCCAGTTCAGGGAAGCCACGCCGATGCCGTTGTTGGTGGCCGCAGCCGCGATACCCGCGCAATGCGAACCGTGGCCGTTGGCATCGCGCTTGCCCGGACTATCCACGAATACATCCTGAATGTCCTCGTGCGTTGCGTCCACACCGGTATCGACAATGGCTACTACTGCAGGTTCAGACGGGTCCATGGCCGCCAGGGCAGCGTGCAGGTCGTGTGCGCCGGTATGTTCCAGTGCCCATTGCTGGTTCACCAACGGGTCATTTTCCAGCACGGCACCATTGCTCATCACCACCGGCGGGTCGTCTTCAACCGGCTCCGGTATGTGAACGGCCACGTTCCAATCGACCTGATCCACGTTTTCCATGTCCATCCGAAGGGATGCCATCGCACGTTGGAGATCGGCGCGAGGGCCGGTGAGGAGGTAATACTGTGCCAGGTCCACATCATCCGAGAGCGTCATATTCGGGAAGGCGCGTGCATAGCTGATGTGGTTGACCTCCAATACAGAAAGCACTTCGCTGATGTGATCATCGGGACCGAGTTCCAGGAGGGCCTGTGCATCGGCATCGCTGGTTTCAACGGGGGCCGTTGTGAATGCACTTTGGACGAGCGAGGTGCTCAGGTTAAACAGGGCCGACACACTCAAAAATAGAAAACCGCTTGCCATATACGATTTCGCTGGCGCCTTTTTGAAGAGCCGAAACAGACCAGCGGCCAGCAAGGACAGACCCAGGTCCAGCGTCAAACCCGTTGCTGTTGCCCAGAGGGTAGACGGCGAAAGGATCCGAAGGGCCAGTCCAAAGAAAAAAAGGCCCAACGCAGGCAAATACCACTTCGGACGGCGATCTGGACCGGCGCTGGCCCAGGAAAGTGTTACAAGGCCGATGATGGCAAGAACCGTGGAGGTCGACATAAAGCGTATGGCTTTGAGCCTTTGGTAGGCTCAGGTCAAGAAGAGCTTTTCCACACGTACGTTCGATACGCGGTCAGGGTTGCACCCAATTTGACCACGCCTTCACAGCACCACCGGAGTAGGCATGATATATTCTGAAAAGTGCGTCTCCTCCACAAAACCTGAGTCGCACGCCGCACGTCGCACTTAGCCCCAGAGTCATGAACATACTTCTGAAAAACGGCACCTTGCTTGATCCGGAAACTGGTCAGGAAAAGGCGGCTGATCTTTATATCGAGGATGGAACCATCACCCGGATCGGGGAAGGGCTAGCAGCTGATGGGGCCGAAGTCTACGACTGTACAGGGAAGTACATCTCGCCGGGCTGGATGGATATGCATGTGCACCTGCGGGAGCCGGGGTATGAACACAAGGAGACCATCGAGACAGGCTGTCGGGCCGCAGCATTTGGCGGGTTTACGGCGGTTGCCTGTATGCCCAATACGGACCCGCCGATTCATACGCGGGATGTGGTCGAATATATCATCAAGCAGGCGGCCTCTACCCCTGTTGATGTATACCCGATTGCCTGTGTGTCCAAGGAACGCGCAGGCAAGGAATTGGCAGAGATGGGCGATCTGGAGAAAGGGGGGGCTGTGGCCTTTAGTGACGACGGCTCGCCGGTGCAGGATTCCGGCCTGATGCGCCGTGCGCTGGAATACAGTTCCATGCTGGATCGGCCCATCATCAACCACATGGAAGACCTGACCCTCAACCCGCATGGGCATATGCACGAAGGGGCCGTCTCGACGCGCCTGGGGGTACCCGGCATTCCGGCGCTCGCCGAGGAAGTCATGATCGCACGGGATATCCTCCTGGCCGAGTTTACTGGAGGGCACGTCCACGTGGCACACATCTCAACAGGCAAAGGGGTCGAACTGGTACGCCGTGCCAAGGCAGAAGGTATTCGTGTTACGGCAGAAGTGTGTACCCATCACTTTGCCCTGACGGATCAGGTGGTGGAGGACACCCATTATTCGACGCATACCAAAATGCATCCACCGCTACGGCCTGCCTCGGACGTTGAAGCCATGAAAGCCGGGTTGAAGGATGGTACCATTGATGCCATCTGTACCGATCACGCGCCGCATGCCACGTTCGAGAAAGAGGTCGAGTTTATTGCGGCACCGTTCGGCATTCTGGGGCTGGAGACGGCCTGGGGCCTGGTCGGGCGTGAACTGATTGAACCGGGTGTGCTGACGATGACTGAAGCCGTCCACAAGTTGACAGTTGCACCAAGGCGTATCATGCGGGTGCCGATGCCCAGGATTGAAGCGGGTGCGGAAGCCAACCTGACCATTTTCGATGCCACAACCCGCTGGACGTTTGCGCCGAACCACATCAAGTCCAAAAGCAAAAATACGCCGTTTATTGGCGATGAACTGGTTGGCAAAGCCTGGGCCATCTATAACAAAGGGCAATGGGTGGTAGCCGATTAGACTCGGCCTAACGACCCCGTATCAGGCGGTTCCCTAGGTCTTTGGGTAGGCCGGCATTAAAGATCGTCTGGGCGGCGGCTTCGGTATCGTAGGGGCGGCGCACCATTTCGTAGTCCACGTTTTCCGTGTCGAAAATGGCAAACCCGAGTTGCGGGTTGTGGTCCCGTGGCTGACCGATGCTGCCTACGTTGATGATGTATCGGTTGCCCGGTTTTACGCGGAAGGTGCCCAGCTTGTCGGCGAGGATGGCGGGGTGATGGGTGTGTCCGACGAAGCAGAAGGTGGTATCGAAGTAGTTAAACTGATCCCGAACGATGTGGAAGGAATCGACGTGGATCCAGGATTCCGGCTCGCGGGGGGTGGCGTGGACCAACGTACAATCGTGGACTTTCAGGGTGTAGGGGAGTGAGCCCAGGTACTCGCGCTGTTCATCGTTGATCTTGGACTGGTTGTGACGGGCGGCCACCTGTCCGCTGCGGGGCAGGGATTCCACCCCTTTGTCAAGCGCGACTGCTTCATCGTGGTTGCCCATTACACTTGCCGTACAATACTTACGGACTAAATCCACGCAGGGACCCGGCTCTGCACCGTACCCGACAATGTCGCCCAGGCAGTAAATCTCGTCCACCTCATACGAGCCAATCGCGACCAGGGCCGTGGTCAGGGCCTGCAAGTTGGAATGAATATCGGATATGATTGCAAGTTTCATCTATACTATCGGCAGTAGGTTTGCGTAAATTCAGGGGCGCAAAATAGGATGCATCCGCCCATAAACCCATAGAGTTCGACGGGTTTCTCATAAATTCTTAGAACTGGCTCAAAACGCTTTACACCACATGCAGCAGCACGCAATGGCAAATCGGGTTCGTGTGGGGGTCGTATTTGGAGGGGTGTCGGTTGAACATGAGGTATCGGTCATCTCGGCTTTACAAGCCGCTGCTGCGATGGACCGCACCCGGTATCAGTCCGTACCCATCTACATTGCCAAAAGCGGAACCTGGCTCACCGGGGATTTCCTGCTCAACCTGGAAGCCTACCAGGACCTGGACCATGTACGGCGGGAAGGCATTGCCGTGGTACCGGAGCGCACGCCGGAGGGTAAGGTGCATCTGTTGGAGGTCAACCCCAAAGGGTGGCTCAAAAAACCCCGGCAGTTCCCCATTGATGTGCTGTTTCTGGGGTTACACGGCTCCGAGGGCGAGAACGGAAGCATTCAGGGGTTATGCGAAACACTCAACATCCCCTATACTGGCAGCAGTGTGTTTGGCTCAGCGCTGGGGATGGACAAGGTGCTCTCCAAAGTGGTTTGCCGGGACCAGCACATACCCGTGGTGGATTTCGTCGCCTTCCGAGAGGCCGAATGGGCCGACCGGGAAGCGGAATGGTTGGGGCAATGCGAAAAAAACCTCGGGTATCCCGTCATCGTCAAGCCTGCCCGGTTGGGGTCCTCCATCGGCATCGCCCGCGCCGATGACCGAGATGAACTGGACGCGGCGATTGAGGAAGCCTTTCGGTTTGATGAAAAGGTAATTGTGGAGCAGGGCATTGTGGCGCTTCGGGAAGTCAACTGTTCCGTGTTGGGTGATCCGAATGAAGCCGTCGCGAGCGTCGTAGAGGAGCCGGTGCGTTCCGAAGGCGAAAAACTCTTGACCTTTGAAGAAAAATACCAGCGCGGGGGCGATCAACCCGGTGTCAAGCAGGGGGGGGCAAAGGCTTCCGGGGAAGGTGCCGGCGGCATGGCTTCCCTCGACCGGATCATCCCGGCCCCCTTAACGCCTGAACGCACGGCTGAGGTGCAGGCGATGGCGGTGCAGGTATTTCAACTGTTCGAGTGTGGCGGGGTGGCGCGCATCGACTTTATGATCGATGAGGCCACAGATCGGCTCTACTTCAACGAAATCAACACCATCCCCGGTTCATTTTCGTTCTACCTCTGGGAACCCAGCGGTGTGCCGTTCGATGAACTGACCCACCGCATGATCGAAATCGCCCGCAAACGACACCGCGATAAAAACGGCCGCGTCCGTTCCTACGACACCAACTTACTTTCTGAACGCAGCGTCGGCGGCCTGAAAGGGGCGAAGGGGTAACCATACGCGGTACGTACAGGAATGTCTGTTTGCTCTCCAGGTGTCATCGCGAACCCTTGCGCGGCGAGGGTGTGGCGATCCCATCACGAGCAGCACGAAATGAGATTGCCGCGTCGCCTCTTCGCAATGAAGGTGAGGAAGGGAATAGGCGGCTGCCTATCGCGCCCGTATTCGTGCATCCAGACGGTGTTGAACTGTTCGGCTAGGGCTTTGACAAGGGTGGTTTTGCCGGTGGAGGGTGCGCCCATAAACACCACATTCGTGATGAGGTCCCGGTACACACGGGGTTTCAGCATGGCCCGGTGGGCGTAAGGATCGGCCCGGAGTGTAGTGCCTGAGATGGGCACCTGCCGTGTTGGGAATACCCCAACGATTGAATCATTCCCCGTAGGGACACGGCGTGCCGTGTCCGGCCAACATTAAATCGTAGGCAATATAGGGCGTTCATAGACGATTTAGAATTGTCTAACCTTGCGGTTTTCGGCCCAGGTGAAAAGGGCCAAGCGGTCGAGGCGATAGGTGTCTGGAGGAGGCGAGACCTTCTCCGCACCCCGCACTTCAATTACGGGCCCACCACCGAAAAACGAGCAGGTGCCCGAACAGGGCGGCCTGAACGAGGAGCGTTGGTAGCCAGACGTAGGGAAAATGGGTCACAAACGTATTAGCCGGTTCGTTCATAAACACCCGAAACGGCACCGGCGCCGAAAGCACGGCAATCGTCACGATGTTCAGGAGCAGGGCCAGGCACACGATGTTCCAGATCAGTACACCCGTCCGGCCAATCCGTTTTTTCCAGAACAGCCAGGCGATGACTGGAGCCGTGAGGCCGGCCACGATGTCGTAATTGAGTCCTGCGTAGGTCATCTGGACGGGGATGACACCGAGGGTATACATCTTGTGCAAAAACAACTCCACGGGCACCCGAAACACCTGAAACCCGATCAAGGCTACCGGCCCCAGCGTCAACAACAGGTCGCCGACCTTCGAAAAAGCGACCCAGATGGTGATCAGGGTCATAACGGCCACCAACATCATGAGCCGGGGTGGCACGGTGTTCAGCGGAACCCACCCCAAGGCCGCCAAGATAGCTGGTACAGCCAGGAAAACGCCGATGCCCATTGCGGCCAGCGCTACCCATTGCTGGGCGATCTTCTTTGTTTTACGAGCCGCTAAAAATAATCCGCCCACAAACAGGTCGGCCACCAGCACAACCAGGAGAATAAAAAGAATAGGGAGGTACTGTGGGACGGAATCAAGCATAACGAAATACGTTCTACGTTCGGGAATAAAATACTACATACAGGCGAAAAACCTCTCCTCGAGAACAGGTTGAAAAGACGTGTGTGATGAGTGCGACTCAGGTTTGAATGCGGAGCTGCACCCCGTACTCAGCACTAATATTCAGGCTTCGGTGCCGAAGATACGGTCCCCGGCATCACCAAGGCCGGGGCAGATGTAGCCGATGTCGTTGAGCTCACGGTCCAGGGCGGCGGTGTAGATGCGGGCATCCGGATGGGCTTCGTGTAAGGCGCGGACGCCCTCCGGCGAGGCGACCAGGCATACCATCGTACAGCGCTTTGCCCCTCGTTTTTTGAGGTGGTCGAGGGCACCAACTGCACTGCCACCGGTGGCCAGCATGGGGTCGACGACGAACACACGGGCGGCTTCAAGACCACCGGGAATGCTCGAGTAATAATCGACGGGCAACAGCGTTTCTTCATCCCTGTACATGCCCAGGTGTCCGATCCGTGCTTCAGGGATAAACCGGATAAACCCATCCACCAAACCCAGGCCAGCCCTCAGTATCGGTACCACAATCACCTCATCGGCAAGCTCGTATCCGGTGGTTGGCTCCATAGGGGTCTCGATCCTCACTTCGTGCAGCTGTAAATCCCGCATGGCCTCATAGGCCAATGTGGCTGCGGCATCGAAGAGCACCCGCCGAAACAAACCGTGCGGGGTTTCCTTCCGCCGAAGAATGGTCAAATCCCGCTTCAACAGCGGATGATCGACAACGGTCAGGTTCTCCATATACGTTCTACGTTCAAGGTTCTACGTTCTACGTTTTCTCTCCCCTACCGTAGAACGTAGAACGTAGAACTTTATTTGAGCCAGGGCTTGCGCTCGAAATAGCTCTTCGACAGTTTGACGACGACGCCAGAGAGCAGTACCAACGCAATCAGGTTGGGGAAGGTCACAGCGCCAAGGGCTACATCGCCGAGGACCCAGATGGTGGCCAGCGGCACGGTCGCTCCGATGAAGTGCATGATCACAAACACGAACTTGTAGGGCAAAATGCCTTTATGCCCAAACAGGTAGTTGGCGCACCGGTCTCCGTAGTAGCTCCAGGAAATGGCCGTGGAGATGCCAAACAAGAGTACCGAGAGCAGCACAATGAAATCGCCAAACCCGCCGATGCCCCATTTGTCCAGTCCCTGCCGGAAAGCCACCTTGGTCAGCGGGGCGCCGGTTTCGGCAGCATTGCCGTAGAGGGTGGTGAGGGTGTTGCCGTTGGCATCGACTGCGGTGTAATTTCCGGTAATGATACGCCCGGTGAAGGGGGCCTGATGGGCAGCATCGGTGTAGAAACGGTCCACAGCCACGTCATGCCATGCAAATGCGGGTTGGCCGGGGACGGCCACCGGGACGCCGTTGTTGACTTCAATTTCAGCCGGTGGGGTTTCACTCACAAAGATGTTAAACGCGTTGGGCATCACATAGGAAATGTCCCCGGAAGTCAGGTCCAGTTCGGTCGGGATACGGTCGTCCCAGACGCCGGTGGTGATCAGGACCAGCCCGGTCATCGAGCAGATCAGGATGGTGTCGATGAACGGCTCCAACAGGGCCACGACGCCTTCGGAAACCGGTTCGTCGGTTTTGGCGGCGGCGTGGGCAATCGGGGCGGACCCCTGGCCGGCTTCGTTGGAGAAGAGGCCGCGCCGTACACCCCACATCAGGGTCAGGAGAAAGGCTCCAGCACCCGTTCCGGCCACGCCAGCCGAGGGGTTGAAGGCTTCCGTCAGGATCAGGGAAAAGGCAGGGATGATTTCACCCGCGTTGGCGAGGAGGATGAGGATGGCCCCCGCAATGTAAAGCAAGGCCATGGCCGGGGCTAGGATGCCGGTAACTTTCCCGATGCGCGAGATCCCCCCGATGATGACGAGGCCCACAATGCCGGACGTCACGAGCCCCGTGATCCAGACGGCGATGCTGAATTCGTCCAGGATGGTATCGGCGATGGTGTTGGCCTGTACGGCGTTGCCGGTCATGAACGAGGTGATCATGAGGGCGAACGCAAAGAAAATGGCCAGGGGTTTCCACTTCTTGCCGAGACCCTTTTCGATGTAATACATGGGACCGCCGGACACCGTGCCTTCCCAGGCCTTGGCATCGTGGTCCGGTTTCTCGATCACCCGGAAGTGCTGGGCCAGGGTGACTTCAGAAAATTTGACGGCCATCCCAAGCAGGGCCGTCATCCACATCCAGAAGAGCGCGCCCGGGCCCCCCCAGTGGATCGCAATGGCGACCCCGGCAATGTTGCCAATTCCCACAGTGGCCGATAGTGCGGTGGTGAGCGCCTGAAAGTGGGGGACGTCCCCCGGTTCAGCCGGATCGTCATACTTGCCACTCGTAACCGCGATGCCATGCCCCAGCGCGCGAAACTGAAGGAAGCCCAATCGAATGGTCAGGAAAATGCCCGTACCCAGAAGGGCAATGACCAGGAAAGGGATGGTTTCGCTCCCAACAGAAATCCCGGTTTCCCAGACGAAGTGTTCCAGGGCACGAATAATCTGACTAATGGTATCCATAAGATGCAACGCGGTCGATGAAGAAACGGCCTGACGTGAGGGAATAAGTTCTACACAAGCCTTTTCTAAGTGTGGGTAGGGTGCCTCCGGCTATTCCGAGGCAAATCGGATGAAAATATAACGCCCTGCCCACAGCGCCGCAAACCCAAAGCGCACGGACCGCGTATGTAATCCGAAATCCCAAGTTGTACGCATGGCCTCGCTTCGCTACCTCTTCAAGACCATCAGTTGTTTGTTCCTGATGGGCCTACTCGGTATTTCGAGTACGGCCAGGGCACAGCGTACGCCAGGAAACCTGCTGCTTCCGGTCTATTATCTTGAACTGGACCCGGCTGATCTGGATGAGCTCTACGGCCATGTCTGGTCCGATGATACCGTCCCGGCCACCTTTCATTTTGGGGAAGAAACCTATTCTTGCCGGGTGCGCTTCAGGGGGGGCACCTCGCGTAACCTCCCCAAAAAAAGCTGGCGCATTGTCTTTGAAGACGACGATAACGTCTTCGGCCGCAAGGTCTTGCTGCTCCGGGCCGAATACCGGGATGCCTCGCTGGCCCGAAACCACCTCGTGTTGTCTCTCTTTCGGTTTCTGGGGCATCCTGCACCGGAAACCCGACACGTAAATCTGATCGTCAACGGGGAACACTTTGGTGTATTTCTGGATGCTGAACGGCTGGACGACCGGTTTCTGGCCCGTTTGGGCCGTTCAGCCGGGCCGCTCTACAAAGCCCGAGGCCACGCCTCCAACTTTGCACCCTTGATGCGGTATGAGGCGGTTCCGGAGACCTGGGAGAAAAAAGAAGGGCCAGCCGATGTCTATCAGGATGTCCAAACATTGCTTGGGCAACTGATGTACTGGACCCCGGCAGATTTTGCCGAAAAGATTGAATCGGTCGTGGATGTGGATTTGGCCCTGACGTACTTTGCCGTGGAACTGGTCGTTGCCAATGAAGACGGCTTTACGAACAATTTCTTTATCTACCGAAATCCTGAAGGCGGCCAGTTTGAACTCATCCCGTGGGACAACGATGCCACATTGGGCAACAACTGGCGTGGGGAATATGAATCGCGTTTGGAGCGCTTCTATGCCTATACCGCCCCCGACCACAACCTGCTCTTGCAACGCCTGATGGAGTATGAACCCTGGCGTGCGCTGTTCTGGGAAAAAGTAACCGCCATTCTCAATGAGGGCTTTGACTTCCTGAATCTAGAACTGGAGGAGACCTATGCCGCCATCCGGCATGATGTAGCCAAGGATGCCCACAAGGGAACAACCACTACGGAATTTGAAGCTGAACGGCAACGCATCCTGGATTTTCTGGACAACCGCCGTATTCAACTCTCCACCAAAGGGCCGTATCAACGCCCCGACCTCTCCCAACTACAGGTCTCCAATCCCTTTCCAACCGCTACCGAGCCAGATGTGGTGTTTCAGCTTACCTCACCTGTGCCCCTGTCAGGCATTCAGGTGGTTTACGCACTGGACCTGAACTTTGAGGGAGCAGGGGAGGCATTCACAACCCAAACCCTCGACCTCTTCGATGATGGGCGGCATGACGATGATCTCGCGGGAGATGGCATCTACGGCAATCGGTTGACCATCAAAGGCGGGGTTGGCCTTGTACCGTTTTTTGTAACCCAGGACCACTACAAATACCCGGCCAATGGTTTCTCCTACAGCAACCGGGTCCCGACCACAACCTATGCCCTTCGCGCCAATGCCTCGGACCCGGAGGCCTTTGCCCAGCTACAATGGGGCAACCTGTATGAAACAGGGGAGGATCGGCACATTGAATTGCACAACCCGACGGCCGAGCCGGTAGATGTATCCCATTTCTACATTGAAGGACGCAGATACACCGACCGTTTCATGTTGCCCCCAGGTACGGTTGCCCCCGCCGGGGTATCTCTGGTTTTGTCGACGCGGAAGTCACAAGCCGAGGTCTTGTTTACAGGGCAGGCCGTGGTCGGGAATCTCTTTTTTGAAATCGCCATGGGGGATACACTCCGTATGTTGTCCCCGGCTTTGACACCTGTGATGCAGGGGGCCGCCCCACGTGCTTCTTCATTGCCTCAACAACCGGAAGCAGTGGTCATCAACGAAATCAACTACCACGCTGCCGATACACAGGACGCTGGGGATTGGCTCGAACTCTACAACCCAAAGGCCACACCGGTAGACCTGACCGGCTGGTACCTGCTGGACCAGGAAACGCGGGAGCGGTTCAATTTCTCCAAAGAGCAGATGATTGCAGGTGGGAGCTATGCCGTGGTAAGCCGGGACACGGCTGCATTCAGCACGGTGTATCCAGGGATCGAGGTTTGGGGGTCGTTTGGGTTCGGGTTGAGCAATGGGGGAGACCACGTACAGTTGTTCGACGATGCGAACCTCCTGGTGGATGAGGTCGCGTATGAAGACGTCGCGCCCTGGCCGGAAGCAGCAGACGGCGAAGGCTACACCCTGGAATTGACCAACACCACCCGCGACAACAGCCGACCCGAAAACTGGCAAGCCTCTGCTGTCCTCGGTGGAACGCCGGGGGAAGAAAACAGCGTGTTCGTGGCACAGACTGATGACGGACCGGGTACAGCAAATACCTTTGTGTTGGAGCCGGCCTATCCCAACCCCTTCACCCATCAGGTCCAGATCCCGTATCGGCTGGTGGTGCCTGGGCATGTTAAAATGGTGGTGTATGATGTATTGGGGCGGGTTGTGGATGAGTGGGTTGATGTCCGTCAAAATGCAGGTTTACACCAGGTGGCCTGGGAAGCCGGAGCCCGAGGACGCGGCGTCTATTTCATCGTCCTGACCGTAGATGGCCAGCCGGCGCAGGCACAAACCCTGATACGGCAATAATCATGCGCATCATGCTCCCGGCCCTCTTCCTGGTCTCCGGCTGCGGGCTTACACGCTTCCCCATCAAGAACGACGTCCACCAGAAACACGGGATGCCGGGGCGGTATACGGATCATACTGCTTTCTCACTTTCCCGTCTTTCCAGAGGACAATCACAACCTGTGGAATGCCGGAGAAGTCTTAACGGGCACAACCACGACGGCAATTATGCCGAAAAAGACGGTGTGCATTACCTGGCCTTCCAGGCGATGGTCAATACGGAAGAAATTGAGCGAAAAACCAGCGATTGACGATGGCGTTGTATGTGATTGGATCGGCCACGCTAGACCGGCAGGTTCGCGCCGATGGCTTCTCGCAAACGGCCCTGGGTGGTGTGGTTACCTATGGAGGCATCACCTTTGCACGGCATGGCCTAACTCCGCATGTCCTGTTTTACTATGCTGCGGACCGAATGGAACAAGTGCAGCAGGTTTACAAGGATGAAAAGATTGTGCCCCATGGAGTTATAGCTGATAAGAATACTATTTTTATAAATAAGATTGATGTACGAGGCGGGCGTACGCAGGTGTTACAGGCCATGGCTCCACCGATAGCGACGGGTCATGCGGGAGTAACCTGGATGAAGGGCGATCATGTTCACCTTGGCCCCCTGCATGCCAGCGACATCCATGCCGATGTGTTCGATACGTTGGATGAAGTCTACGTTACCCTCGATGTGCAGGGCTATATTCGGGGATCAAATATCGGGCCCGTTGAAAAAACCTTGAGTCCGTTATTGGAAATCGCGTTGTCTATGGCTTCCATTGTCAAGGCAGATGTTGAAGAATGGGCGTTCATTCGTACCCATCTGGGCTTCAAGGAGCATGAGATGCTTGAAGCCTTTGGCATTGATGAATTGGTCATTACACAGGGAGATGTGGGCGGGTTTGTCCAGACCTGGACGGATTTGAAGGTGTCCTACCTGGCGGCTCCTGTGAAACGCATGGTCGATTCAACGGGAGCTGGCGATGTTTTTTTTGCTGCTTACCTTTATCACCGTCATTACGCCAAAGCCTCTATCGTGGAGGCAAGCCGGGCCGCCGCAAAAACCGCCGCCTTACAAGTGTCCGATCAATACATCCGCCGCGCCACATTGGGGTTGTAAACGCGTCACGCTTATTTCACCAACAACATGGTCCGGGTTTGTTCAAAGGTGCCAGCTACCATACGGTACAGGTACAGGCCGCTGGCGAGGCCCTTGGCATTGAAACGCACGGTGTATCGTCCTGAAGGCTGTTGTTGATTGACCAACGTGGCGATTTCTCTGCCGTAGGTGTCAAAGACCCGGACCTTCACTTCTGCTGGCTCGGGGAGGGCATAGGTAATGTTGGTTGACGGGTTGAACGGGTTGGGGTAATTCGGTTCAAGGGTGTAGGTGGTCGGTACATCCCCTAGCGTATCCTCGGTATCGACGCCAGCCAATGGTTCAGGGGTGAAGGCAAACCAGAAGCCTGCGCCATGTAGCCTCTCGGTACTGGTCACGGTGCCCACTGCGGCCTGCCCCAGGGTACTGTGGATCACGAAACGTTCGTCGGACATGGTGCCGCCACCGACGGTACCCACCACGCCGGCACGCAGGAATTCCTGGGCCTGGGCTGATCCTGGGTTGAACCCCAAAGCGATCACAACGAACACGACAAATCTCTTGATGTACATGGGCTTGGGGGTTAGCGGGTGAGGGTCTGTAACGAGGCTTCAAGCCGTTCAAGTCTGGCGCGTAGATCCTGGTTTTCGGCCTCCTGACGGCGGATTGTAGCCTCTAAACCTTCCATACGCCCCAGCAATCCCTGAATGGCAGCCAGGGCCACGCCATCGGCATCCACCGTGCCGATGTAGCGTTCGTTACCACCTAGGCCAAAGGCCGCGTAAAAATCCTCGGCGACGGGGCCGATGTGATCGCCACCCTGGGTGTCATTTCGGTAGCGCCAACGAGAAAGGGGCAGGTCTGCAACCTGTTTGAGGATCGCTGCTGTATCCACAGGTTGAAAGCCTTCCTTGAAGGTCCGGCTTGATCCGTTGGTCCATACCCCGCCGGTGGTGACGTGTGCGCCGTTGCCGTCGTTGGGAGGGTTGTTATCATTCGGGCTGGTGGGCGTACCGATGTGGAGTGGGTGCTGGGGTTGAGGATTCCGGATGCCTACACGCATCTGGCTGCCGAGTTGTACGGACAAGCCAATAATGTCATTACCTATAAAGAGCACGGTGTCCGACGTATCGTTGTAAGCAATACCCCAATTTTTGAATCTGGGCGAGTGGGCCATCAGAAATCGCGTGGGGTTGTTGGTACCGGACTCGAACATGTAGAGCAAGGGGTTGTCAAACGTCTCATTCAGGCTCCGGTTGGAGAAGCTGATCGGGCCGTTCACAGACATTGCTGTGCCGGAGTGCGTATTCGTTCGCCCGATGCCAACGCGGCCCTCATTATCCACGAAAACAGCATCCACGGGATTGCCGTCGGCGGCATTGAGGGCGTTGCCAGGGGGCGGAGAAGGTATGGATTGCCAAGTGGCTTCTCCGTCATCCACAGTCAGGACCTCAGCCTGTGAACCGGCTGAGGCATCGATTTTTGGGAGTGTGACGGCCCCATCTACCAGCATCTCGGTGGTCACACCATTGGCCTGCCCTTCATTGACATACCGTGTATCAGAAAAGTTGGTGTCCAGGGCCAGGGTGGCATCCCCGGTGTCACTGCCACCGGTGAGGCCGTCTCCAGCATTAACCGATGTGATGTCTCCGCCGGTATCATCTCCAGCGGCGGTGATGCGCAAGGCATTACCCTCACGGGTGATGGTGACGTTGTCTCCGGCTTCCAGGGCACCATCGGCGATCATCTGACCGGAAATGGCAGCTTCTTGACCTTCGTTGACATACCGCTCATCTGCGAAGCCGGTATCCAGCGCCAGTGTAGCATCTCCGGTTTCGCTACCGCCCGTGAGGCCATCCCCGGCGTTTACAGCCGTGATGTCTCCACCGGTCTCGTCTCCGACTGCGGTGATGCGAAGCACATTGCCTTCGCGTGTGATAGTGACGTTGTCTCCGGCTTCCAGGGCACTTTCAGCCAGCCTCTCAGCGTGCAGGGCGTAGGGGGTGGCTGTCAAGGGCAGGCGGGGGGTCAGTTCTGTAACTGTATCATCGCCGGTGGCTATGCTGAGGAAATAGGGTTGATCGAAGGGGAGATCGGTCAGGGGTTCAATACGCCCCAGTTGCACAGAGAAGAGGCCGTTGGTGACCTCAACGTTGTCCTGGGTTTCGGTCCAGAGGGTATTGCCCCCAGCTTCGGCATCGTAGAGCCGGAAGGTCAGGGTAAAGGTGCCGTCGGAAATGGGCGTGCCATCGGGTGTGGTGACGAGGCCCTGATGACTGATCATGGTTTGTGCATTGAGATGCAGGACTGAAAATACGGCTAAAAGCGCGCAAATCAGAAAGGTGCGGGTCCGTTTCATCGTTGATGCTGGGTTACATGAAAAAGAAGCGTGTGAGAGAATGGGTAGGTATGAAAATAAGGGGTCATTCTGCTTTTGCCAATCTTTGATCTATCAAGGTCCGGAGTTCCATGAGTTCGGTTTGGAGGCTTTCGATGGTAGATTGTTGGGCTTGTACAACGGCATACAACCCCTGGATGGCGGCCAGCGCCACGCCGTCGGCATCGATGGTGGTGATGTGGCGGTTGCTGGAACCGAGGCCGAAGGCTGCATGGAAATCCTGTGCCATCGGTCCCATGTGCCGGATGGTGTCATCCTGGGTTTTGTAGTTCCAGGTGGCCATGGGCAGGGCGGCTACCCTGTTAAGCACCTCGGCGGCATCGACCGGGGCGAAGTGTTCCTTTGCATTGCGGTCGCTGAGGGCCTGCCAGGTGCTGCCCCCGGCTGGGAGCCGAACGCCGGATGCCCCATCGGACGAGGAGAGGAGGCGCACGCCGCCAGAAGCACGGACCGCAAACTCATTGGCAGCTGAAGACGTAAAGTTGTCATTGGTAGTGTCTCCGAATAGCATGGCTCCATTGTGAGCAGCATCAATTTTAACCTTTTGTCCAAAAGCCAGGCTGAGATTGCCCAGGGCTTCGCTTTCAATACCTCCCAGTACAACGGAAAAGCTACCGCCAGCTACATTTTTGTTGCCGGAAAGTACAGTCGCACGCTGGCCCAACGCTTCATTTTCCTGTCCGGCAACCACCGCACTTTCAAACCCGCTGGCTTCGTTAATTTGTCCGCCTCCAATGAAGGATGCGATCCCCGTTGCATCATTGGCAAACCCTCCGCTGATGGTGGCCAGGTTGGCGGTGGCCTCATTACCTTGTCCGCCAGCAATAGTCGTTTTGTCCCCCGATGCGTCGTTGTTTAAGCCTCCGCCTATGGTCGAACGGCTACCGCTGGCCGAATTGTTTGCTCCACCCCCAACAACAGCATTCTCGCCCTCCGAAGTATTGTTGGTACCATCACTACTTGCCGCCGAGGTTTGCACGGTACCGTCCGGGAATTTGATGCCGCCTTCCGTGGATTCGATCACACCGGCTACCGATAGTTTTTCGCCAAAGGTGTCCGATCCAATCACCACATTGCCCTGGTTGTTGATGAAAAGGCCCTGATTGTTGGACCCCATCAGTCGCAACCGTTCCGTGGTGCCAATGGCTTTCAGGTTGAAATTCTTGGCGGCAAAGTCAACCCAGATTTCAGCGGCATTGGCCGATGTTGAACCTTGCAAGCGGATCGAAGAAAAACTATCACTGGTTGACTCGACCAGCACGCGTGCCAGTGCGTCTTTGGACACGGTAAGGTTGTCTGCTATTTTGGTCTCCGTTGAGATGACCAGATCATCCCCGTCGGATGATACAACGGTAGTGCCTTCTGCGTTGACCAGGGATTCTGCTGGGCTAGACGGAATGGCCTTCCAGGTAGCGGCTCCGTCCTCTACCGTCAAAACCTGATTCGGTGAACCGGCCGAGGCATCGATTTTGCTGAGCGTGACGGCAGAATCAGCCAACATCGGAGTTGTGACACCGCTTGCTTGCCCTTCATTGACGTAGCGGGTATCCGTAAAACGGATATCCAGGGCAAGGTCAGCGGCCCCGATTTCGCTTCCTCCGGTGAGGCCGTCTCCGGCAATAACCGAAGTGATGTCCCCTCCTGAATCATCCCCGGCGGCGGTGATGCGAAGGGCGTTGCCTTCTCGGGTGATCGTGACGTTGTCCCCTGCCTCAATAGCGCCATCATTGAGGGCCTGTGCACGCAAGGCATATGGCACAGCCGTTAAAGGTAAGCGGGGGGTGAGCTCCGGTACGGCATCATCCCCGAGCGCGATGCTGAGGAAATAGGGTTGATCAAAGGGCAACTCATTCAGGGATTCCACACGGCCCAATTGCACAGAGAAGAGGCCGTTGGTAACCTCAACATTGTCCTGGGTTTCAGTCCAGAGGGTATTGCCCCCAGCTTCGGCATCGTAGAGCCGGAAAGTGAGGGTCAAGGTGCCGTCATCCACCAGGGTGCCGTCTGTATTTGTTACAATACCTTGATGGCTAATGGTGGTTTGTGCCTTCACAATATAGACAGGCATCAGGGCCAGAAGGGAGAGGGTGAACAGTGATACGCAGGTTTTCATTTTTGCCACCGGATAATACGTGAGCAGGGATAGTGGCAAAATACCCGAAACCGGTATGTAGGGGTATCCCGCATATGCGGGATACTCATAATTGATGATTGGTAACTTTTTATATCCGTTCTTTGATTTTTGTGTACAAGATTTACCCTGTCGTTTTTCTCAACCTTTGCATAGCAAAATCAAAGCCTCATTACGTTTATTACCTTGTTTCAAACCCAATTCCAGGCTGTCAACTGACGCTCCGGCGAACAACCGGAGTTGACACGGATATCACCATTCCAGGGCCTCATTACGCAAGTGGCCTGATTTCGACAGAATCCTATTGGGACTTGATCTGCCGCAAGCCGACTGTACGAAGTAAAACGACCAAGCCTCATGCATCTTCAACTTGTAGAAACCTATGAAGCCTTGAGTCAGATTGCAGCGGCGCGTATTGTGGAAGCTGTGCGGCGCAAACCCGATCTGCTCTTGTGTTTGGCTACTGGACAAACCCCCCTGCGCACCTATGCGTTACTGGCGGACTATCACCGGGAAGACCCTGTCCTGTTCAGCCAGGTGCGGATTCTGAAACTGGACGAATGGTTGGGTTTGCCCCCAACGGCCCCGGAAACCTGTGAGGTCTATTTGAAGCACCATGTGCTTGGACCGTTGGGCATTAGACAGGAGCGTTTTTTCGGGTTTCAGAGCGATGCAGCCGATGGTGTGATGGAATGTGCCCGTATGGATGCCATTGTCAAAAGAGAAGGCCCGATTGATTTGTGTATCCTGGGGGTCGGGACGAATGGGCATCTGGGGTTTATCGAACCCGGTACGGACTTGTCCCTGCACGCCCACGTGGCTACGCTCGAACCGAGTTCACGCCAACATACGATGGTACAATCCATGCCGGAACCGCCCACGCATGGCCTCACGCTGGGCCTGGCCGATGTGATGACCTCCGGGGCTGTGATGTTGCTCGTAAGCGGCACCACTAAACAGGAGGCCCTAAAACGGCTGTTGAAACGCCGTATTCAGACCCAGTTTCCGGCCTCGCTGCTCTGGTTACATCCCAATGTCCTGTGCCTGTATGACCAGGCGGCATTGCCAGATCAGGGCTAGTCCAGCCTCCAGTCTCAGGACTTCCGAAAAAAACGCCGCAACGCATAAACCGTGAGGCTGAGCGAAATCAGGGATCCTATGCCGAATATCCATCGGCCCAAGGTGACGTTAGTAGCAGCAGAAAGCAAGGGAATACCTCCCGAAAAACCTTCTGCCGAGGCAGCAAAGGCAACCCATGCACCCCCACAGCGAACAACAAGCACACCAGTGCAGCCAGGAAGTCGTTTATCCGAGACGGTTGGTGCACCAGCATCATGCATCCACACAGCACAAATACGACACCGCACAACGCAACTATCCAATATGGGGCATGGACCGTCGATTCATCAACTGAAACCAAGCCAAGGCCTACGCTCAGCGGAAGCAGGCCAAAGAGTATGCACAACCATCCCCAAGCGGGATGGGCGTCCTTGGGTTTAGGGGACGGATTCATCGGATACTTGGTTACCACCGTTAAAACACCAAGATACGCGTCGGCTGCGGTTGGTCCACAAAAAAAGGCGCAGCCCCAGGAGGTTGCGCCTTTTTCAAGATCTTACTGGTTCGTACTAAAAGCGTACACTCACGCCGACGGCGAAGCGGTCACGGGTGATGTCTTCCAACACGACAGGGGCGTTGTTGACTTCCGTGTATGGCTGGTACCGGTCCTCAAACTGCTCGCGTTGCCAGCCGAGGTTCAGGTGGAGTTGACCTCCCACATTGAACCCCAGACCAGCAGACAGGAACGTCCGTTCACGGTTCAACGCTTCTGTTTTGGCCGGATCAGGTTGCAGGGCATACCCGGCACGCACGGCCACCGGACCGGCATCAAATTCGGCACCGATACGGGTATTGACCACCAGATCCAGCTCCCGACGGATGCCCAGGTTGAGATCATCAAAAAACACATCGTTAAAGTTACCGGATTCTTCCAGGCGCAACTGCGACCAGTCCACGACCTCGGCATCCACAGAGAGCGTAAAGCCGGATTCCATAAAGGCCAGGCCCCCACCAAACCGCCACGGGGAGATGATGTGGTAGTCATTGTCTGCTACATCACTTTGTGAGAAGGTATCCCCGTTGTCGAAATTCGTCGAAAGGCGGGTGCGGTATTGTTCGTCAATGGTGTAGTAGGTCGGGGTTTCGACGGTCAGGCCCACGCGCAGTTGCGGCATCACCTTGGCCGACAGGCCCCCACGCAGGTTTACGCCGATCATGTCGGTTTCGAGGTCCTCATTCAGCGTCAGGGATTCAAAATCCGTCGTGTTACCGGTACCGTCATTTTCGTTGTTGATGTCCAATTCCTCATAGCGGCGGAAGAAGTTGTAGCTCCCAAAGGAGAGGTTAGCCCCCAGACCCAGCATAACCCCCCGTGCGGCTTCCACGGCCCCGCCGAAGCTGAGTTCGTTGGTGCTGCCGTCCTCAATCACGTCGCCGGTTTGTTCGACGCTGCCCTCAGTTACGGCAGGGAGGAAGGGTACGCTGTCGCCATCGTTGAACAGGCCCTCGTCAAAGTCAATGGCAAAGGTTTCATAGGCGAGGAAGGAGATGGGGCGGAAGAAATCAACTTCCAGTTCACCACCATCGGCTTCAACGATTTCAAATTCTCCGGGGACTGGCATGAAAAAGTCGGTAATTGAGTTCTGACCGTTTTGGCCCTGGAAAAACAGGTCTCGGTCGAAGGTATTGGTCTGGTTGAATCCAACGCCAAACACCAGTGAGCCGATGGAGGTAGGCGATTTGTGCACATACCCCAGGTTGGAGAGCCGGGTGCCGTTCGAGCGGGCATCCTGGAACTGCCCCAGGAAGGTGGCATCATCCAGGGTAGAGAACAGGTTCAGGTTACCGACGATTTCGGAATTTCGATACCAGCCAAGGCCTGCCGGGTTTGAAAACACCGCCGACCAATCGGTCAGGCCGGCCGTCCCGGCCCCGCCCATCCCGATCATTCGGGCACCTGTAGCCGGGGCACGTTGGGTAAAGCGCAAGGCATCATCGACCGACTGTGCGTATGTGTCTTGCGCAGAGAGTAACAGGAGCGTCAGCACCAGCGTGAGTGCCATGCACATCCAGCAGTGCAAAGGGGTTTGGCAAAATCGTTTCATATCAGACCTCCAATAGTATTTCGTATTGCGTAAGGGAAGTAGAAATTACGCAATACGCATTACGCAATACGTCACAACAGGGCATAAAAAAGGCCTCGGCTGTCACTGCCGTGTTGGGCGGTACCTGAAACCGAGGCCTGGAAAAATCAGGCGTTTAAGGACAGATTATCTGCGTCGTCCGGACCGTGAAGAAGAGCGTCCACGGCTTCGGCTGCTGCTTCGGCCAGAGGAAGACCGGGCTTTGCTGCCGCGGCTTCGGCTACCGGAGGAGCGAATGCTGCCCCGGCTGCTGCTTCGGCCAGAGGAGGACCGGGCTTTGCTGCCGCCGCTTCTTCGGCCTGAAGATTGAGCTTTGCTCCGGCTGCTTCGTCTGGTCGGTGCCGCTTTGGTCCGGCTCCGGGTGCGAGCTGACCGGGTTTCCGAGCGTTTCGAACTCCCGCGTGCCGACCGGGTCTTGCTTCGGTCTCTGCTGCGGGTTACCGTTCTACCGCGCGTCGTTGAGGTGCTGCGTCCGTTACGTACGGTTCGGGTGCGTGTATTCCCGCGGTAGGTGCTGCGGGTTGCGGAGCGGCCGTTCCGTGCGGTTGTGCGTGCACCGCTACGGCCCACATTTCGCGTTTGGGTGCCCTCGGCGGTCAGGCCCGTACGTCCACCGGTGCGTCCTCGGGTACGGTCATAGCCCCGGGTGCGTCGGGTGTTGGATGTCAGGCCGGTGCGTCGGCCAATGTGGGTGCGTCTGCGGTCCAGGCGCGAACGGTGCCCCCGGTAGGCATATCCACCGCCGTAATAGCCGGTCCGCCAGCCGTAGCCGTAACTTGGATAACGGTACCCAAAGCCAAAGCCGATGCCATAGCCGGGGTAGTAATAGGGGTCATAGTAGCCACCGTACCAGTAGGGATCATACGAACTGTACCAGAAGGGGTCGTAGTAGCGGTAGGAACCGTACCCGTAATAGGGATAGTAGTGGCGGTGGCGGTACCAGTAGGGAGAATAGAAGGCGTCGAAGTAGCGGCTGTAGCTGTACCGGCCGTTGTAGTAGCCATCGTAGTAGCCATCCTCGTAGTCTTCATCGTCGTCGTAATAATAGCGAGTCACCTTAACGGTGTCTCCGTATTCGTCGACTTCAATCTGTTCGGCTACTTCATAGTCATCATCCAGGACGCGCATCTGGGTGTAACATCCGGTTAGTGCGAGCATCAAAATACCCAACAAACCGGCGTACAGGGGGGAGGTAACGCGAGCGTTCATCGGAGTCTCAAGGTTGTGCGCGAAATCGTCATCGGATTGTATTTATATGCAACGTACTGGGGCGGTTGCGGTTTCAGTATTCGAGCAATCTACGTTGAATCCAGCCCGGGGGTCAGGTATATTTCGCGACTTCCCCACCACCGCGCTGGTGTTTGGTCTAATGTACAACAAAAACCAGGCCAAGCCGTATCTGGTATACGGTTCACGGTAAGCCGGTTCATTCCTGTGGTCTTGTATGTCCAAATTGGATGTCCAGGGTAGGTGGTCTAAATTATTGTTTTGAAAAGGTCTTTGAGAGATATTTTTGACTCAAAGGGTACTTTTGAAGGCCTCGAAAAATAATGTAAATACAAGCGGATTGATCCCGCATTAACTGTATCTAAAACCCTTCATTGGCTGTTCAGTATGGCAGACGCTATTACCTCCCGGTCGAGCGATTACGCTCAATGGTACATCGACGTTGTTCAACACGCAAAGCTGGCGGATTACTCGCCGGTTCGGGGGTGCATGATCATTCGACCAAACGGGTATGCCCTCTGGGAGAACATGCAGCGCGTGCTGGATGGCATGTTTAAGGCCACTGACCACGTCAACGCCTACTTCCCGATTTTCATCCCGCAATCGTTCCTCGAACGCGAAGCCGCCCACGTTGAAGGGTTCGCCAAGGAATGCGCCGTCGTGACCCACTCCCGTCTGACGGCAGCAGAAGACGGCTCGGGTCTCGTACCGGACTCGAATTCCCGCCTGGAAGAAAACCTGATCGTCCGGCCAACCAGCGAGACCATCATCTGGCATACCTATGCCAAATGGATTCAATCCTGGCGGGACTTGCCGATTCTCATCAATCAGTGGGGGAACGTCGTCCGGTGGGAAATGCGCACGCGCCTGTTCCTGCGTACGGCCGAGTTCCTGTGGCAGGAAGGCCACACGGCCCACGAGACCTCGGAAGAAGCCATTGAGGAAACCCTCAGCATTCTCGGCATCTACGCCACCTTTGCCGAGGAGTACATGGCGATGCCGGTGATCAAGGGGGTCAAGACAGCCAGCGAGCGTTTCCCCGGTGCGGTCGATACCTACTGCATCGAATCCCTCATGCAAAACGGGTGGGCGTTACAGGCCGGCACCAGCCATTTCCTGGGCCAGAACTTTGCCAAAGCCTTCGATTGCCGGTTCCAGAACCGCAATAACGAACAGGACTTCGTGTGGGCCACCTCCTGGGGGGTCTCCACCCGGCTCATCGGTGGCTTGCTGATGACGCACTCGGACGATAAGGGGCTGGTCCTGCCGCCGAAACTGGCTCCGACGCAGGTGGTCATCATTCCCCTGTACCGTAAAAACGCGGAAGACAAAACCGCAGTGCTGGAAGCCGTTGATCAACTCAAGCATCAACTGCTGGATGCGGGCATTTCGGTGAAGGTGGACGCCAGCGAAGCCCACCGGCCGGGTTGGAAATTCCACGAGTATGAGGTGCAAGGGGTACCGGTCCGGGTCGTGCTTGGTCCGCGCGACCTCAAAGATGGTGTGTGTGAAATGGCCCGCCGGGATACGGGGGAGAAAATCTCAATCCCGTTGGAAACTGCGGCCTCGACCATCGGGGAAACCCTCGGCACGATCCAGCAGAACCTGTTTGATCGGGCGTTGGCCTTCCGTGAGGCCCGAACCACCAAAGTGGACGACTATGACGCCTTCAAAGCGGCCCTTGACGAGCCGGGTGGATTTGTGCTGGCCCATTGGGACGGCACCGCAGAGACCGAAGCTCGGATCAAAGAGGAAACCAAGGCCACCATTCGGTGCATACCCATTACCCAGGAAGCAGAAGCCGGTACTGACCTTGTGAGTGGGCAACCGTCGAAAGGCCGGGTCGTCTTCGCCCGGGCCTATTAGGACGGGGGCTGCTTGAAAACCCCGGCCAAAGAGCCGATCACCTGGGCCGTCGGCCTGGCAGTAGGGATTTCCTACCTCATTAATCCTCTGTATTTGCCGGGGATGGCGTATGGGCTGTTGCTCCGGCAAGCCGGTGCTCCTTCCAGCGAGATCGGTGCTGTGCTGGTTGCTGTCCTGACCGGTTTTCTGGTGTTGCCGGTGGGCTACATCCTCATCCTGTTGAAACAGGGCAAGGTCACCGAACTGGACGTCCCGATCCGCCAAAACCGGACCCGGCCCTTGCTGTTTAGCCTGGGATGTATTCTGCTCACAACCGCGGGGCTTGCGGTATGGGGGCAGACGGCTACCCGGCTTGTGCCGGCATTATCCGGGGCCTATCTGCTCAACGTCTTGGTCTTGTTGGGGATCAACTTCTACTGGAAGATCTCCATTCATCTGATGGGTATCGGTGCGCTGGTGGCTGTGCTGATCTGGCTTGGCGCGCAAGGACTGAGGATGCCGGAATGGGCATGGATCGGACTGGCCACGGCTGTGCTGTTGGTCATGTGGGCCAGGCTGCGCCTGAAGGCACATACCATGGCTCAGGTAACCATCGGATTTCTGGTGGGGTTGGCCGTTACATACGTTGCACTTCTGCTGTTGACATCTGGATAAGGGTATACTTTTCTCCAACGTAGCTGGCGGGAACGTAACACAAGGCCTCGGTGTAACACGGCACCTGTAAACAATGACAGCTTCAATTAGGAGGAAGCCCCCATACGGCATCGTTACCAAATCTGTTTTTTTATTGCGTAATGGGTATTGCGTAAGGGAAGTAAAAATTACGCAATACGCATTACGCAATATGTACCGCCATTGATTAACCAGGGCTGTCAAGTCTCGAAATGGTGTATGACTTGGGGAAAACGCTGACGCAGATGCGATTTTGGGTTTTGGCAATGGTCCTGATCGGTTGCTTCGCCTTGGAAGCGGTACATGCACAAGGATGGGGCCGGGTGGAAGGCACCGTTCGTGAGGCCACGTCCGGCGAACCCATGCCGGGGGTAACAGTAATCGTCAATGGCACCAACTTTGGCACGGCCACTGGCACCGATGGCTCCTACACCCTCCGTATTCCCGAAGGCCGCAAGGCCCTGCGCTTCTCATTCGTTGGCTATGAAACCCGCATCGATTCGGTGTTTATCCCCCGCAATGGCCTGGTGATCTTCAACGCGGCCTTAAACCGTGCTGATCTGGAACTGGATGAGGTTTTGGTTCAGGATGAACGCACCCGAGAGGCCGGGGTGGTGGAAATCGACCCGGAAACCATCGAAGACATGCCGGCTCCGTTTCACGATGGATTTCGGATCCTGAAGGTGCAACCGGGGGTCGCTAGCAACAATGAACTCTCCAACGAATATTCCGTACGCGGCGGCGGCTACAACGAAAACCTCGTCTACATCAACGGCTTTGAGGTGTACAAACCTTTCCGTGTTCGGCAGGGCGAACAGGAGGGCCTGGGACTGGTCAATCCTGACCTGACGCAGCGCATGACGTTCTACACCGGCGGTTTCCCGGCTCGGTTTGGTGGCAAGCTCTCCTCAGCACTTGATGTGCAATACAAACGGCCCGGTGTGCCCAGCGGCTCGGCATATGCTTCGATGCTGGATGCAGGAGGTACCATCGGAGCCGCAGGACTGGACGGACGGCTCTATGGGATGGTGGGCATCCGCAAGGCCCGTGCCCGACGACTCTTTGGCACGCAAGAACTCAAAGGCCAGTACGATCCGGATTATACCGATGTGCAAGCCACCCTGGGATATCAGTTTGCCCAGGGGCACACCCTCGAAGCCCTCGGCCTGTGGGCACGCCATGAGTTTCGGTTTGAACCGAGCAACCGACGTACGTTTTTCGGGACGTTTAACAACCTGCAATCCATCTGGATCAATTATGCCGGAGACGAACGGGATGGCTATGAAACCGGCTTTGCGGGGCTTCGCCTGACGAGCCAACTCACCCCAACCCTCCGCGCCGAACACGCCCTGGCCTATTTTGATACGGACGAATCCGAACAGTTTGATATCCGCGGCTCAGCCGTTTTGTATCTGATCGACAATCCCTTTGAGGCCAATCCGGAATCCGGCGAAGGACTCATCCCGACCGGCAGCGCCCGGCAAGAGGACTTTGCCAACAACCAGGTTCACCTTCGCACGTTCACGGGGCAGGGGCGCTACCTGATGGCTTTCGAGCGGATCGCACCCGAAATGGGGTGGTATGTGCGTAGCCTCCAATTTGGGGATGCGCTCAATGAGAAGTCGATTGTCTCAGGTCGCTCCACGGAAGGTTTGCCAGTACGGATTGTGGTGGACAGCCTCAATGCCGCAGCCGATTTTGACGCGAATCAGGCTGGCGGGTATATCCAAAACACCTTCGACCTGTTGCCGCAGCGCGACCGGTTGGTCGTCACCGCCGGACTCCGGGCTGATTACTTTTCCTTCAATGAGGAATGGACCTTCTCACCGCGTCTGACGGCCCGGATGCAAATGTCTGAAAACCTGACCCTGATGGGATCGCTGGGCGTCTATCATCAAAACCCGACCTACCGCGAACTGCGCGGCACAGCCAGCTTGGAAGCCGCAGGTACCCCCATCAACCGGGATCTGAAATCCCAACGGGCCATTCAGTGGGTCGGGGGGATGGAATACTTTCTAACCCGCCAGCGCATGTACATCCGTGCCGAGGCCTATTACAAAAACCTCGATCGGCTCATTTCCTATGGTGTAGAAAACGTGCGCGTCACCTATTCCGGCGAAAATGATACGCAAGGGCAGGTCTACGGCTTAGATTTGCAACTGCGCGGTGAATTTGTCCCCGGTTTGGAAAGCTGGCTGAACTACGGGTTTATGGTAGGCCGGGAAGAATTTTTGCCGTCCTTCCAAACCGAGTTCAACGAAGGCACCCTGGCCCGCCCAACGGATCAGCGGCACACGTTTTCTTTATTCATTCAGGATTACGTCCCCAACGACCCCACGTGGAAGTTGCACATGCGCATCCTGTTCGGCACCGGTTTGCCGTACACGCCGCCGGTCCCGGGCGAGACGGTCGGCAACATCCAGCTTCAGGCCTCTGGCAAGCGCAATTCTGAACGGTACCCGGAGTACAAGCGGCTGGACCTCGGGGCTACCAAAACGCTGAACCTCGCCAAAGCCGGGTTCGGCGATGTGCCGGTGCGCCTCAAACTCACCGCTGAGGTGTTGAATGTGTTTGACATGGTGAATACCGTCGCCTACACCTGGGTCACCGGCGCGGATGGCATTTGGAACCGCGTTCCTACACGGTTGACTCCCCGGACGTTTAATCTTCGCGCACGGGTGGAGTTTTGATGCCCAATCATAAATCATCCAACCACCACCAGTCGGCGTACGGCGGATTGGGTGGGGGTGGTTACGCGGTAGAGGTAGACGCCGCTTGGGAGGTTCTCGGCTTCAAAAGTAAAGCGATGACGGCCTGCGGCTTGCCGGCCATCGGCGAGGGTTCGTATCGGCTGGCCCAGAATTGAAAAGACCTCAACTTGCACATCTTGCGGGGTGGAGAGGGTATAGGCCAGTGTGGTGTGCCCCGAGAAGGGGTTGGGATAGCTTTCCAGTTCAAAGAGGCCCGGTTGTGGTACGTCTTCCAATGCGGTAGCCACCGAGAAGGTAACCGTCAGCATGGGTGGGTTTACGCCTTCCCGGCTGTCGAAGCGCAGGGCCGATTGTGGGGTGATTTCATTGCCGATCATGATCAAGCCGAAATTGCTTTTGGCATCGTCGATCCAGGATTGGACATCGGCCACCAATTCGGGGGTCGATTCAAAGGTGTAGGTGCCGAGGTCACTGATATCTAGGATTGCACTTGCGGTGGTGTCAAAGTCGCCCCCAGGTGCCGTCCAGGTCTCTGTATCAAAAAAGGTATGGAGCCAGGTGGCATCGCCTGCGGTGGCATCGGCTCCGCGTCCGCCGGAGGAATTGGAGGTACCTTCGCCCCAATCTGCCAGGACGCGGTGCAAGGTGGCAGATTGGGCGCCTGTGTTGGTTTGCGCCAGCTCAAGGGTGAGCGCAGCGCTTTCGATGGTTGCACCGACCGGGATTTCGGAGGATACATCAAATGCCATCAGGCTACGCCGTACCCCTGCGGTATTGGTGCGGCCAATGTAAAGGCTGGACCCTACACCGCTGCTCAGGGCACCCGTTTCGCTAAAAAAAAGGACATTGTCCTTCACCGGAACGAGGACCACTTCCGGCTGCGCGTGAAGGGTTTCAGCAAGGCCGGCCAATACGAAAAGCAGTATAATAACGCGCATAGGATTAGGCATAGTTTGGAAAACGAAAACAGGTTGGAATGTATGAGAGCATATGCAGCAAAGATCGTTACATCGATTGGCTTTTGCTTAACCGATGGGCCAGCCGCGTTGGCTCCGGAAGTCGGTACCGGGTGGTGCTCTGCAAGGTGAGCGCAACAGCCTCATCCAGGGTAATGCGGTGCCCGATGCTTACAAACACAGGTTTCACCCGGGACCGGGTGCGTACGATGCTGCCCAACACTTCGGTCCGGTTTTTAGACGCATACAACGGGGATTTTGCCTGCTTGTACAAGGCGGGTTCATCGTATTCGCCAGTGAGCCGGGTTTTGGCAACGCCGAAGGCCGGTCGTTCCAGCATAATCCCCAGGTGGCAGGCCAGGCCAAACCGGCGCGGATGGGCCAGACCCTGGCTGTCGGTCATAAACACGTCGGGCACCACGGTGAGTTGTTCCAGGGCGGGGAGGATGGCCGGCATCTCTCTAAAACTGAGCAGGCCGGAGATGTAGGGAAACCCCACGGGTCCTCGCCATACCGTTTGATCAACCACGGAAAGATCATCCAGTTGGACCACAACAATCGCCGTTTGTACCTGGTTTCCGCGTACACTTACATCTACACCGGCAATGGTTTGTGGGGGTGAGGGTAGAGGTTGCGCCCTGACGCGCTCGGCTAACTGGTGCTGTATGGCAATGGCTTCCTTCGGAGAGACATCCCAGGGGTGGACGTGATGCAAGGGGAACGGCATGCCTTATCGTGCGCGGGAAATGCGGGCCGGGGGGGGGAGGGGATTGCTGCTCATCCGCGTGGCGCGTTTGTCTAACGCAGCAACGGCATCAGCCAGCTTTCGCCAGGCGTTGATGTTCCAGAAAATCTTGTGGATGCGGATGATCTCGGCCTGTGCTTTCCGGTAAGGGGTTGGATTCTGGCTGGCCAATTCCTTCATGGCATCGGCCAGCTTGAACAGGCGGTCCTTGTTGGCCTGATTGAATCCGAAATTGGAGATGTCGTTCACCAGGGCCTCGTATTGGGAATCCCAGATGGTTTTTTCGAGGGTCAGGTCCGGGTCGGGGTAGGTGGATTCGTCAAACCGCTGGGTTTGTCGTAAATCGAACAGGTTAAATCCAGCTTTTTTTAGCAATTTGGCAGTTCCGGGGGGGAGCAAAATGCGGATGTTAACCCGCCGTTCGATGCGTTGGAATACGACGTTGCCGGCGGAAGGAATAAATCTACTGTTGCCCAACGGGGGTAACCCGAGATGCGGGTTGAACCGTCTGAAGTTTTCGTAAGGGGCCTTTACGCGGTCTGGCCCCCAATCGAGTTCTGGGCCGTGTTTGACGATGGCTTTTAGCAGGGCCGAGAGGCTGATGTTGGCATTGGCGTTGAAGGTCACCAAATCTGCCTTTCTGGTTTTACGAAAGTCCACCGGCAAGATTTCGGTGGCGCGGAAAGCTCCATAGGCCGCCGGCAGGTACGCCCGGGACTGATGCCGGAAACTGGAGCCATTGCTGACGATGGGGAAGCCTTCGGTTACGCCCCAGGCATAGGCATCCATCACATGCGAGGCCTTGAGGTTCGGTTTCTTGTTTTGGACGAAAAGCCGGAGACGTTCAGCATGTTTGCCGGGCCGGAATGATAGGCCGAAAGGCCGGGAAACTCGTGCCCGAGGGCATTGGCATACCCGCGCATCAGGATAAATGCATGCTCCATCAACAACAGGGGGTGACGCTCTTCCCGGACGGTCAGTTTTTTGCGCTGGCCGTGGACCCGAAGGGGGTAGGTCTTGAGGCCAGCCCGTTTCAGGCGGTCCGGCATAAACTGGTAGCGTCCGCGGGCACCCACCCGTGAAACCATGTGGTCCTGGTTGAAAGTCTCTACGGTGCCGAGTTCGGCGGAGACGGCACTGAGGCCGTGGCGACGGGCCAGGCGTAGTTCATATTCGACGTATGGGGCATCACGGGTAAAGGCTTCAAAGACCTGATTTAGGCGGCCCCACTTAATCGTGATGGCCGCTTTGGGGATGCCGAGCCGGGTATATTTTTTGACGAGTCTTTTGGTCTCGGCATTACGCCGTCGGTCAATGTTACCCCAATTCGGCGCAGTTTCGCTGCTCAGAAAAGCGTTCCGTTCCTTGGACAGCACGTACACTTCAAGCACCCGGTTGGTGCGGTTGTCAAAAACCCGGATGGTAAAGTTGTCATCCACGCCATAGCGGGTGGCTTGCAGGTCCAGCCAGGCGTAATATTGCCGGTACAAATCGGTATAATGCACCCGCCGGACGAGTGTACTTTCGGCAGGGACGGCTTCAGCCGGCACAAAGGCCGGATACATCTGTTCCGGGTGTAACCCCAATTCTTCAAACACATGGATACCGGTACGGAACGGCAGTTCCCGTTTTTTGGGGAGCGTATCCGGTTGCACAAAGGCCGCGGCTTCCACAAGGGTACAGGCCGGGTTCAGGGCTGTGCCACAGGGCGCACGGGTACCAACAGCCAGGATGGTCGTTCCTCCGACGATCATCACCAAACCAGCCACCACCAGCGGGGTGCGCTTAATCAGGTTGAGGATATCCGATATGGAGAATAATCGCATGGAACAGGCGAGACGTGCGAGGCTGGGTTACAGTAAGAAGCTGATTAGGCCGGGTCAGACAGCCTGGGGAAGAGGTATACATAAAATACACGACCGCACCGTGCAACGCCTACCAGAAAAGATCACCTGTAAGGATTACATGTTCAGTCGTACCCTGCTTGCTCCCAGTCGTAATAACGGCATCACAAACGATTAAAAGCAAGCCATTTCGCCGAAAAGCGATCTGTTTTTTGGACAGGCTTAAGTGGATCGAGCTTGGGCTGCCCGCCGGATGAAGTCTGCAAACAGTGGAGCAGTCTGGCTTTGCATTCGTTCTGGATGAAACTGTACACCACACAGCCGGCCACCTTCAGCTTCAATGCCTTCAATCACGCCGTCTGGTGCTGTGGCAGAGATTTGAAGGCCCTTACCCACATCACCTACGGCCTGTATGTGCCGGGTTTCGACCATAATGGAATTCGTCTGCAACACCCGTTGGAGATAAGAGCCGGGGGCCAGGTGGACGGCGTGCGGAGGGGCACCCCGGTGGACGCTATGGTTGAGGGCATTCGGAACGTGTTCCTGAAGGTCACCATAGATCGTTCCCCCAAAACGGGCATTGAGGAGTTGCATGCCGTAGCATATGCCCAAGACGGGTTTCCGCGTAGCCAGAAAGGCATCCAGAATTTGCAGGTCGGTTTCGACCCGGACGGGGTGGGTCAACGGTAGATCGTCTGGCAGTTTACCGATGAGTCCCTTCGTTATGGCCGGCCCGCCGGAAATCACCAGGCCATCCAGCATGGCGGTAAAATCAAGGAGGGCCGCTGGATCGTTTAGCATCGGGACGATCAGTGGTAGCCCTCCAGCGGTTTCGATGGCCTCCACGTAGGCACGGTTGATACGTTGTTCGTCATCCTTGAGGGCCGTCGTCAGGCCGATGCGGGGGCGGGGGGTCATACCAGGTATTTCCATCAATCCCGATGAAGGTGGATGTTGTCTGGCCCCAGCAGACGGGTAATGCCTTGCATCAATTCCGGCGAGGGGTCGATCACAAAACTCCGGCTGCGCAGCCGGATCGGGTTGGGCAATTCCACATCTTGCACGTCGAAGTAGAGTTTGCAGTTGCCCCGGTTGCGGTCACACAGGGCGTACAGTTCACGCAGGGCGTTAAGCTCCAGAGTGGCCGTGTTGATGGTCAGGGTGATGGACCGGATGTATTGATCCCGCACCTTTTGCATCGGCATCACGTCTGTTGGCTTGATCTTGAGTTGGCCGCCGCGCTCTTCAACGCGGCCCCGTACCATCACCAGTTCATCCACGTTTAATGCGGTCTTGAATTTTTCGTACTGGGTGCTAAAACAAATGACTTCGCCCTGGCCTGTGAAATCTTCCAGTGTGAAAAAGGCCATAGGCCGTCCGCTTTTGGTGGTGCGGCGGTTGACTTCCGTGATGATACCGCAAAAACTCTGGGGTCGGCTGAGGTCGCAATCGTCCGGGTGGCCGAAATGGGCCGTGGCAAAGGCGCGGACTTCCGGCGCAAAGGCTTCAAGCGGATGGCCGGAGACGTAAAAGCCCATCAGGTTCTTTTCCTGCTTGAGCCGCTCGGATTGCGTCCAGGGTTCGACGAACGGCAGGTTGGGTTCCAGGGCACTGCCGTTGGTGCCGGTGGCGCCGAAGAGAGAGTTTTGTCCGGCGGCTTTATCGGCCTGGTGCTTCTGGCCGTAGCGGATGGCATCGTCAAGGGCCGCAACGAATTGCGCTCGGTGACCTTCCAGGTCGTCGAAAGCTCCGGCACGTGCGAGGCTGTCCAGGGCTTTCTTGTTGACCGTCCGAAAGTCAATTTCCCGGGTGAGTTGAAAGAGGGTGTTGAACCCCTTCTGATCCCAAACTTTCACCAGCGATTCGATGGCGGCGGTACCGGCCCCTTTGATGGCGGCCAGCCCGAACCGGATGGCCCCATTGTCTACGGTAAAGTAGGCATTGCTTTTTTTGACGGATGGCGGCAGTATTTCCAGGCCCAGTTTGCGCGCTTCATCCAGGACCACCGCCAGCTTTTTGGTATCACCCATCTCCGAGGTCATCGCGGCGGCCATAAATTCGGCGGGATAGTGGGCCTTCAGGTAGGCGGTTTGGTAGGCGACCACCGAATAGGCCGCACTGTGGCTTTTGTTAAAGCCGTAGCCTGCGAACTTGGCCATCATGTCGAAGACTTCGTTGGCCGTCTTCTCGTCTACCCCTTTCTGGCCGGCTCCTTCCACGAAGATGACCCGATGCTTGTCCATCTCCTTCTGCTTCTTTTTACCCATTGCCCGGCGCAGCAAGTCGGCACCGCCGAGGGTATAGCTGCCCATCTCCTGCGCCATCTGCATCACCTGCTCCTGGTAGACCGGAATGCCGTAGGTGGGCTTGAGGATGGGTTCGAGCATGGGGTGGGGGTACTCGACCTTTTCCCGACCATGTTTCCGGTCGATGTAGTTTGGGATGAGGTCCATCGGGCCGGGCCGGTAGAGCGCGTTCATCGCGATCAGGTCGTCGATGCTGGTGGGCTTGAGTTTGCGCATCCACTCCCGCATGCCGGAACTTTCAAACTGGAAGAGGGCCACCGTCTCGCCCCGCTGAAACATCTGGTAGGTCTTCTTGTCGTCCAGCGGGATTTCATCCAGGTCAATCTCGATGCCGTGCTTGGTTTTGATGAGGTCGAGGGTGTCGTTGAGGATGGTCAGGGTTTTGAGGCCCAGGAAGTCCATCTTCAGCAGGCCAAATTCCTCGATCCACTTGCCATCGTACTGCGTGATCATTACATCGTCATTGCCGCCTTTGCCTTTGGCAATGGAGACCGGCACATAATCACTCACCCGGCCGGGTGCTATAATCACCCCCGCTGCGTGGACCCCCGTATGCCGTGCCGAGCCTTCGAGGACGGTGGCATAGTGCATGAGACGGCGGATCTGCGGGTTGTTGTCCTTGCTCAACGCCCGGAATTCCGGCACTTTTTCACGGGCCGTTGAGAGGTTTTCCTTTGGTCCCTCGGGGATGAGCTTGGCAATGCGGTCGGCTTCGGGGAGGGGAATGCCGAGGACGCGGGACACATCCCGAATGACACTCCGCGCTCCCATCGTCCCGAAGGTGATGATCTGGCAGACGTTGTCCCGTCCGTATTTCTCGACCACATAGTCGATGACCTTGCTCCGGCCCCGGTCGTCGAAGTCGATGTCGATGTCCGGCATGGATACCCGTTCGGGGTTCAGGAAGCGTTCGAAGAGGAGGTCGTACCGGAGGGGTTCGATGTTGGTGATGCCCAGGCAGTAGGCCACGGCACTTCCTGCCGCGCTACCTCGTCCGGGGCCGACGCGTACCCCCAGGTGTTGGGCGGCTGTGGTAAAGTCTTGTACGATGAGGAAGTACCCGGCATACCCCATCGTCTTGATAATCTCCAACTCATAGTTGAGCCGGTGGACCACGTCTTCGGTGAGGGGACGGTATCGGTTCTTTGCCCGTTCAAAGACGAGGTGCTTGAGGTAGGCGTTCATGTCGTTGCTGAACGCTTCGGGGATGGGGTAGTGCGGCATCAGGAGCTTGCCCATCGGCAGCTCGAAAGTGCATTTGTCGGCCACCTCGCGGGTGGTATCCAGGGCCTTGTCGCGCAGTTTGGCCGTCAGGTCCGGGAAGGCGGCCTGCATGTCTGTCTTGGACTTCAGGTAAAACTGGTCGTTTTCAAACCGCATCCGGTTGGGATCGTGCAGGTCCTTGCCGGTTTGCAGGCAGAGCAGCACGTCCTGGGCTTCGGCATCGGCCTGATCCACGTAGTGTACGTCGTTGGTGGCAATGACTTTGACGTTGAATTCGGTGGCCCATTTGGTCAGGATGGCATTGCACTTGTGCTGGTCCGGGATGCCGTGGTCTTGCAGTTCGATGTAGTAGTCTTCCCCGAAGATGTCCAGGTAGATCTTGAACACCTCGCGGGCAGCCTCTTCGTCCTTGCGCAGAATCGTTTGAAGGACATGTCCTTGCAGACAGCAGGTGGTGGCAATCAGGCCCTTACTATGGGCGCGGAGGGTCTCGATGTCCAGGCGCGGTTTATAGTAATACCCATCGGTGTAGGACAGCGAACTGAGCCGGATCAGGTTTCGGTAGCCTTCCGTATTTTTAGCGAGCAAGACCTGATGGTAGCGGGTCCGGTCCTTGCGGTCTTGCATTCCGCTTGGGGTGATGTAAAACTCACATCCAATGATGGGCTGGACGTTGTGCTTCTTGGCCTTCGTAAAAAACTCCGGTACGCCGAACAGGTTGCCGTGATCGGTGATGGCAAGTGCCGGAATTTCAAGATCTTCTGCCTTTTTGACAAGCCGTTCAATGCGTGCGGCACCGTCGAGAAGAGAGTATTGGGTATGGCAATGCAGATGGCAGAAGTCCGGCATAAAAACGATGGGGGTTACAGGGTTCCAAGCGAGCCGGTACAAGAAACAAAAAGCCAAGCCGTGGGGCAAGGGGTGTGGATAACTTTAAACGTGCGGGGTGCGGCTTTGGCATGAATGCCGAAATCGGATTCCGTTGGTGCGACGTGCGGGTAGGCCCAACGTTCTATCTCTAATAGAACAAACGTCGACTGTTCGAATGAAAAGGATGCAAAGTTAGGGATGAGCCAAACTTTTCGGAGGGTTATTCATTCAATTCCGCGCTTCTCTGCATCCGCTTCTTTTTCAGATCCCACCGTTCATCAAATATAAAACGAGACTCATGCGTTCCGTGTACCTTATTCTGTTCGCGTTGCTTATTGTTGTTCCTGATCTGGCTCAGGCGCAAGTACCCTCCCAGGTTTCCGATGCCCTGGCCGGGGCCGATACGCTGGCTCCAGGGTGGTACCGTTCCGCCGTGGCCGGTCTTGGCTTGACGCAAGCCGCCTATGATAACTGGACCGGCGGGGGCGAAAACACCACGGCATTTAAGGCACAGTTTGATTACGGTGCCATGAAAAAAGGGGCCAAAACCCGGCAGATCCACAATGTGCAATTTGCCTTTGGCCAATCCAAAATTGGTGATGTTGACTATCGGAAAGTGGATGATTTGCTTCGCTATTCCCTCGAATTGATCTACGACCGCGCTGGTGCCCTCAAGCCTATCGTCGTGCTGGATGCCCGGACCCAGATTGCCAACGGGTTCGATTACGGCTCGGATGAAGTTGATGGCATTAAGGTCTCCAAGTTCCTGGCGCCGGGATACTTCACCGAAACCATCGGCGTGGCCTTTGAACCTGCACCCTGGATGCGGGCACGGGCCGGGATTGCCGGTAAGCAAACCGTCGTCACCGATGCCGATCTACGGAATCCGGAAGACCCCAGCTTCGCCATCGTCAATGGCTATGGCAACGACCCTGACCAGCGCATCCGTTCTGAAATTGGCACTGAAGTGGTCTTCCTCGGAGAGCGGGAATTGGTTCAAAACGTCTTCCTGAAATCCGAACTCGGTGTCTTTAATTCCTTCTCGGATTTTGGTAATCCGGACGTGCGTTGGAAAAACCTGTTTACCTTCGCCATTAACCAGTACATGAATGCCACGTTTGAACTGGAACTGTTCCAGGACAAAGACCAATCCGACGATCTGCAAGTGCGCCAGGTGCTCTCCCTCGGGCTTTCCTATACGCTCTTGTAAACCTATTGCCGGTTCCACAGTGTAAGCAACGCCGATGGCCCTCCGACCCATCGGCGTTTTTCTGTTTTATCCCCTTTTTACATGGCCATCAACCTCCGGGCTACATCCTGGGTGGGTGGGTCCTATGCCGTGCTGTGTGTGCTGCTCTGGATGCTCCCCTTGCTCAATCACCTGCACGTGGAATCCTCTGCTGTGCTGGCCGGTGCGGGGTTCTTTCTGGGGGGTGTTGCAGCCCTGAGGCGGTTTGGGGAAGGGGTGCCGTTGAGAACGGTATGGGTCGAGCAACTGCTGTGGAGCATCGTACCGCTGCTGCTCATGTTATTGCCTCGCCTGTGGCAACCGGCCTGTGCCCTGGGTCCCGGCCTCCTGTTTTTCTTCCTGTTTGTACCCGTCAGCATCACCCTCGGTGTAGCGCTGGCCTATCTTCTTACGGCCATCTCAAAGGGCAATCACAAGGTGCTCTTTATCAGTGCGGGCGGGTTGCTGTTGATTGGCGGGGTATTGTATGACCTCGGGTTGCATCCGCAGTTTTATACCTACAATCATGTTTTCGGCGGTGTCCTCGGGCCGATTTATGATGAAACCCTGGCTGTCCGGCCCGGCTTGTTTGTGTTTCGGGGGCTTACCGTATTGTGGGCCGGGCTATGCATTACAGCCGGATACCGACTCCGAAACCCGGAGGCCAAACGTATATCGGTAGTCGCGCTGGTGCTGTGCCTGTTCATTGGCACGGTGTACCTCTGCTCAAGTCCCCTGGGCATCAACACCTCGGTCCGGTACCTGCAAACGGAATTCAGCGGACACGTTCAAACGGCGCAGTTTGACCTGTACTATGACACCACGGCGGTTACGTCATCTGCCCTTGACGGGTATCTGCTGGATCATGCCTATCGGTATCATCAACTGGCCGAAAGCCTGAATACAACCCCCGCGCAACGGATTCAGAGTTACCTCTATCCTGATGCCGAAATGAAAGGCTGGTTAACCGGGGCACGCCAGACGAACGTCGCGCCGGTATGGCTTTCCCAGCCTCAAACGCATGTATTATTAGATGCATATTCGTACGTTTTTCCCCATGAACTGGTGCATGCCTTTTCCCGGCCTTTCGGGTTGCCGCTGATCAAGGCCTCCTGGTCGGTGGGGTTGGTGGAAGGACTGGCCGTTGCCCTGGAGCCGCCTGATGGGTATCCATCGCCCCACGCACAATTGGCAGCAGCCATGTCTTCGGCGGATTCCCTTGGGTATTCCTGGGCGATGCTGGCAGAGGATGTAGCAAGCCGCCTTTCTCCGCTCGGATTCTGGACGGGACGAGGGGCCGTCTCCTACGCAACGATGGGGTCGTTTGTGCGGTTTTTGATTGATCGGTACGGGGTAGAACGATTCAAGCGGGCCTATGCCTGGGCCGATTTTGAGGTCGCCTACGATAAACCCGTCGCAGACCTGGCGGGAGAGTGGACGGCATTTTTACAGACCCAGCCCGTCACACCAACGGCCCTACAATACATCGAAAACCGATTTGCCCGTTTGTCCTTGTTCGAGCAATCGTGTCCACACGATACCCCTGCTGGATTGAAAGCTTACCGGGTAGGAGAAGCCGCATTGACTGAAGGGGATTCTGCCCGTGCGTTGGATCATTTCGAAAGGCTTCGGTCAGTACGCCCCCATTTGGCGCCAGCTACTTTGCGTTGGGCACGACTGGCCTTGGCAGATGGGCAGGCCAACGTTGTAGCGGATACGCTCGCGGCCCAGGTGGCAGCCGATTCCGTGCGGGCCGGGTTGTTTGGTACCTTGCTCGGGGACGCCTATGTATTGACCGGTGATCCAGAACACGCCCGGGTGGCCTATGCGCAGGCAGAGGCGCAAATGCCGGTGTATACTCGGCTTCAGCGGGCCATGTTGACACTGCATGCGGCATTGGCCGATGCGCCATCGGTGATGAAGGTTTTGGTCTCGGGGGGAGAGCCGCTGGAGAAGGCCGGCCGTCTCGAACCCCTCGCCGTGGATGCTCCGCTTGTGCGTTGGATGCAAGCCTTATATTATGCCGAGGCGGAAGCCTTCGAACCTGCTGTGCGTGCGCTGGAAACCCCGGTGAAGGCAGCCCCCCCTGTTGCCTTGTTGAAGCAACGTCAGATCTGGTTGTCTACCCTCCATTACAAAATGCAAAACTACACCCAGGCCCGCATCCACGCCGATTCTGCCCGGACCTTGGCCGAGCAATTGGCCGACACCGATGAGGTGCGCCGCCTTACAGATTGGCTCAATAAAATCGAATGGGTTGAGTCTACTGTCAACTAACAATAAGACATGCGTTTATACACGTGGATATTTCTTCTGGTTGGCGTTGCAGTCCTTGACTCCGGGTGTGCCAATACCGAGGAGGGGAGCCGGCGTACCCAGCCGCGCAGGCAGGGGTTTACGGAGGTCGATATTCAACGGGCATCGCCGCAAGGGGACATTCGGACGATCCAGTTGTATCGGGAGCAGGATGAGGCGGCCCGGCCTATTGTAGGCATTCAATCCGGCCAGCAACTGACGCTGGAGTTTGATGTGCTGGCTCCGGGTGGCCGGCCGTTGTCCGTTTATTTCTACCACATGAACCGATACTGGGAGCAGGATTATTTGCAACCGGTCGAGTACCTGACGAGCTTTCAATCCGATAACCTGAACGACTATCAGATTTCGTTGGGTACAGAAGTGCCGTATGTGCACTACACCTATCGTTTCCCGAACAACAATATCCAGTTTCGGATGAGTGGTAATTATATGCTGCGGGTTACTGAGCAAGGAGATGAGCAGGCCATCCTGTTTGAGGAACCTTTTTTGCTCACAGAGCAATCAGCCGAGGTGCAATTTGGGGTCCAGTCGGTGCTGGGTGAAGGCACCGGGACCCTGATCGGCCAGCCGGTGTTGCGGTTTCAGCCGCCGACCGACCTCTCGGCCAATGTGTTCGACTTTCATGCGTGTTTTGTGCGCAACATGCAGTTCAGCGGGGCGCGATGCCCGGACCAAAGCCGACTGGATGAACCCCCATTCATGCAATTCTATCTGGAGCGGTACGCTGGATTTGAACCGTTGTCCAACTACCATGTGCTGGACCTGAGCCGCCTCGAAACGGGGTCACAAATCATCCGGGTGGAATACGGCACCTCTCCCTTTCAGGCCAAACTCACCCGGGATCAGGCCGATCTGGGTTCGCTGCTAGACAACGTCCAGCAGTACGAGCAGCCCGTCGTGACGGCTGCCGTTCAGGCCCTTGATGATGCCGATACCAGAGGAGAATACGTCGATGTCCAATTCTCCCTCGCGCCACCCGATGAGATTCCGTACGGTGGCGGCGTCCTCTTGACCGGCAGTTTCAACGGCTGGCGGTTGGACCCGGCCTATCAACTCGCCTGGAACGACACGACCAAACAATATGAGGGAACCGCCCTCATCAAGCAGGGCATCTACGAATACCAGTACCGGCAAATCGGTGCGCGCCGCCGCTCCCAGGGCGTATTCAACCCGCCAACGCTCTACACCGCCCTGCTCTATTTCTACGACCCGGCCCGCAATACGGACCGCCTGCTGGCCGTCAGCAGTACCCTCTCTCGATGACAACCGTTCAGCCTTAGTGCTGATGGGGGGCTGAGGTCTGATGGGTGCATCTCTGGTGGGCATTACATTCCCAACTACGGCCGGATGATGAATACTTCCTGAGCCACCTTGGCATAACTTCCGAATACCCCGATCCCGCCTTCGATGTGTTCGGTTACGTTTGGTATTTCGCCGGGGGAGAGGGTTGAACCCCCTTGCTGGATGGTGTAGCTGCTGATGAAATCGAACAGGTTGTCGTCGATGGCACTGGCTGTCAAACGGTTGGGGCCAAAGAAGGACACAGCCAGCCAGGGCAGGCGAATGACGATGGTATCGTCCAGGTTGACATCGTAGTTGGCTTCGTTCAGGATGGGGGAGGAGCCGGAGGCAAAATCGGCGAGGTCTTCCGGGGCGGGGTCGTCCCCGAGGAAGTCGGCGGCGAAGGGGGTCAGGTTGTCGATGGTGGGGTCCAGCGCTTCGGTCAAGAAGATGAACCTGTTTTGTTGGTTGGGGAGAAAGCTGCGGGTCACGGTCAGTTCGAGTTGGTCTGTACCCTGGTACAGGATGCTGTCGGCATTGGCGTTGACGAGTCTGAAGGTATCCGGCACGACCGTTTGGGCCGTGAGCAGTTCACCATCCAGGGTGTTGACCTCCAGCCGGTATTTGCGCAGGGGTTGGATAACGGCTTCGGTCGTTGGCCAGTAGACTCCGGGGGAGACGTCGAGTTCGTCAAACGGGTAGGTGGCCTCCGTGCTGCCGTCTTCTGCCAACAGTTGTACTTCAACTTTGGCATTGCGGACGGCCAGGCGATGGAAGTCATAGGTGGTCTGGATGTCTTCCGTGCGGCTCAACCGGATGGATTGCAGGGGTTCACCGGAAATCTGGTAGGATTCCACAACCAGTTGTTGCTCGGGGTTCTCGAAATCAATGGTCTCACAGGCCGCCAAAAACAGGACGGCCACGGCAACGGACCAAAGTGGGAGGCGATTCATCATGGGTCTAAAACTTTAGCGTAAAGGACACATTGGGGAGGGGAATCGGAATCTGGGGTACTTCCTGACGGTCGATCAGGCCGTCATCGTCTTCCTCGAATAGGATAAACCAGATGTTGCGGCGGCTGTACACATTAATGACCTGCATCTGGAGTTCGTAATCGGCGAACCCGAAGAAGCGGCCCCGCTTGCTCATGCCAAGGTCCAGCCGGTGATAGGGCGGCAGGCGTTCGCAGTTGAAGCATCCGTTAAATACGGTCTGGTCCCCCGCAGTGAAGGGGCTGTCCAGTAGCCTGAATTGTTGGTTGGGTTCGGTATAGGCCTGACCTGTGCCGTAGGTGAATACCCCTGTCAGCCGCCACGTTCGGGAAATGTCGTAGTTGGCCACCAGGTTCAGGTCATGGGTCCGGTCATACTTGGGGGCGTAGAGCATGCCGTCCTGGAAATCCGAAAAACGACGGCGGGTGATGCCATAGGTGTAGCCCAGAAAGCCGTTGAGGCGGCCTCTGGACCGTTCCAGTAACACCTCCATCCCATAGGCATAGCCTCGGCCTACAATAAACAGATCGGCATAATCGAGGCCGGCGGCATCGGGCAGGGTGGGGTCCAGCACGAAGAGGTCTTGCATGGTGCGGTAATAGACCTCGGTATCCAGGTTCAGGGATTCCGTCAGCCCCAGTTTGGCCCCGGCCACCACCTGATCTCCGTAGGCCGGTTCTACGCCTGTGTCTGTGGTGAGCCAGATGTCGAAGCCTGCAAAGCTCTCGTTGGTGATGAGCGTCAGGTATTGGAAATAGCGGCCATAGCCGGTTTGGAGCCGGAGGCGGTCGCTGGGCTTATACTCCACGCCGATACGGGGTTCGAGCCGGTAGTAATTGCCCTGGGCAAAGTAGCTGCCGCGCAGGCCGCCGCGGATCATCCACTGCGGCGTGGGGCGGAATGTCTCTTGCACATAGGCGGAGGCATAATTGGAACTGGTTTCTTCTGAAAGCGATTCCTGCCCGTCGAAGGTATCCTGGAGAGTGAATTTGAAATTCCCGGCCCAGAATCCGGCAGAGACGGCGTGCCGTTCGTTGGGGATAAATTCAAAATCGCCCTTGACCGACAAGTCGGTGATGCGGTTGATCCGGCTAAACGGGGTACCGGCAAATTTGATCTTCGGTTCGCTGAAATACCGGGAGGCTGTAAAGGTAAAGTTGGAAAACAGCCGTTGCGAGAAAATGTGGGTCCAGTTGGTTGACAGGGTGCGGTTGCCGTAGTTCAGGTTCAGGTCGGCATCGTCGAAGATGGGAAAGTCCAGTGCATCGATGCCGGTGTACACGGAAAGGGAGAGGCGGTCGTTTTCGGAAGCATCAAAGTTGAATTTGCCGTTGATGTCGTAGAAGTAGAAGCTGTCTGGAATGCCGTCTACATCGGCATTTTTGAGGGCGGCAAGCAATGGTTCCAGCGTTGAGCGACGGACGCCCAGCATCCAGGAGCCTTTGGCATAGGGGCCTTCGAGCAGGAGCCGGGAGGAGAGCAGGCCCAGCGAGGCATTCCCCTGAATTTCCCGGCGGTTGCCGTCCTTGTTGTAAATGTCTACCACCGATCCGATGCGGCCTCCGTACTCTGCGGGGTACCCCCCTTTGTAGAGGCGGACGTCCTTGATGGCATCCGGGTTAAACGTCGAAAACAGGCCGAAGAAATGGCTGGGGTTGTAGACCGTGGTACGATCGAGGAGGATGAGGGTCTGATCTGGGCTGCCGCCCCGGATATAGAGGCCGCTGGAGTAATCCGATGCGGCTTTTACACCCGGTAGCAATTGCAAGGACCGGAACACATCCGGCTGAAGCACCGAAGGTAGTTGTTTGATGACATCCGTCTTGAGCTGCGCCACGCCGATACGGCGGATTTCTTCCTCGATTTCCTTTTCGGCGGTTACTTCCAGGCCTTCAATAAAAATATCTTCCAGGGTAAGTTCGATGTCCAGTCGGCGGTTTTCTCCGGCAGCCAGGGTAACGGCTACTCGGGTCTCTTTATAGCCGATGTAGGAGCAAATCACAGTATACGCGCCGGGAGCCAGGCCCGTCAGGGTATAATAGCCGCTGTTGTTGGTAGCGGTGCCGGTGGTGGTGCCGGCCAACACGATGTTGGCCAGGAGTAAGGTTTCTCCGGTCCCGGCATCATTGACAAAGCCGCTGAGGGACGCATTGGTTTGGGCCCATACAGGTCTCTGGCTCAGCAAAAGAAGTGCTGCCAAAAGCAAAAAGTAACGCATGGATAAGGGTTAATTCGTTGTGCATATGCTGCACAAAAAGCCAATTCCAGAGGAAAGGATACACTAGGATTGGCAAGCCTGCCTAGGGATGTTGCAGCCCTCTTACGCACTACGGGGGAGAAGGGTTACCGTCGAACCGATGGATATGGGTTCTTGGTCGAATCTTTAAGACTTGGAAATAGTCGGTAGCTCAAACCAGAATACCGAGCCCCCTGCTTCATGCGGGTAGTATCCAATCTGGCCGCCCCATTGCTCGACCGTAATCCGGCAGAAGTACAGACCGAGGCCCACCTTGCCGGTCTCGTGGTTGCCCTTGGCAAATTTCTGGAAAAGGGTGGGGACGTGTTGCGCCGGTACGCCGGCACCTTCATCCCGTATCCCTATGTACACGGTGCCGTTCTCTCGTCTGAGGTCTACGGTAATCCGGCCATTGGAAGGGCTGTGCCAGATGGCGTTTTCCAGCAGGTTGAAGAAAATGCGCTCCAGTTTGGACCGAATACCAACCGCACGCCAATGGGCATCCGGGGCGACGTCCGGGGCAAATTGAAGATGCACCCCGTGCAGGATGGCCAGGGGGGTCAGGGATTTGATAACGTAGGAAGCGGTCTGGTAGACGTCCGGGGCCTCGGCCGGGTTCATCGTGGCCGGGTCAAAAGGTTGAACCTCGGCCGAAAAGGCATCCAGGATTTCCCGAATGAACATGGCCAGTTTGTTGGATTGTTTCAGGCAGAGGTCCAGAAAACTACGACCTTCATCCGATAATTTTTCGGAATTGAGCAGTGAGAGGCTGGCCTGAATCCCCCCCAGTGGACCGGAAAGGTCGTGCACGATGCAGTGCAGCAGGATTTCTTTCTTTTCGATATCCCGCAACAACTGATGATGGGCCAGGCGTTGCTCCCGGCCGGTCTGGATCAATTGCTTTTTCTCCGTCAGGCTAATCTTGGCGTGGTCAACCAGCAACACATGACGGCCATTCAGGTACAGGGCTGTGGCTTCCAGGTAATGATTCTCCGGCAAGCCAACTTCTTGCCACGGGCCGGACTTGAGCAAGCCCGCTTGTTGATTGGCCCAGAAGGCCTCTGCATCGACCAGGAAGTTTTTAAGGAACTCGAACTGAGCAATAAAATCCGGGGTGTTCGGATCAACATCCAGGGCCTGATACCAGTTGGGGAAATCCCCCAGATGTGTAAAGGTGCCGTCCGGTTTTTGCTCCAGCACCAGAATGTCCATAGAGGCAAAAACGGCGCCGAGCAATGAAGAACCAGTTTGGGCATAAACGGGGCTGGGTGTACTGTCTCCCGGCAGCACTTGCATCCTGAAGGGCAACGTCTTGCTCAGGTTGCTCAGGTCCTCCATCCCTTCAGGATGAATCAACAATTCACCGGGCACAGCGGCACGGGCCAGTTTTTGGGCCTGGAAGGCTGGGCTGCCCCATACGGTGATGCCGCGGTACACCGAGGCTTCGGTGGGGCCGAGGATCACGTTCCCAGCAGCAAGGCCAAGGCCCAGTTCCAGGGGCGCTTGTCCCTGACTTTCAGCACGGGCATGCAAGGCATCCAGATGATGAATCAACCGGGTCGCGGCCCGTATGGCCTGGGATAAGGGGGCAATGCCGGAAGGCGTCAGGCCGAACAACGCGGTCATGGTCGGGTAGGCTACCTGGACCACCAGGCCGGCTTCATCCTGAACCAGATGGGCCAGGGCGCGCATATACAGGTTAAACGTCTCGACCGGATTATCGGGCGTGTAGGGGGCACGGAGGTCAAAGGAAAGGACCGCAGCACGGGAGAGTGTATGGGGCTGATCCAGTTGAAGCAGGGCCCCGGCCGTGGTGTCGGCCTTGGCCTGGGCGGCCCGGAGCAGGCTCAGGTCATTGGCCTTTTGCTGGAGGGCTTGTTGGGTGTTGGCCTCAACCGTGGTATTGAGCAGCAGGATGCAGGTCTCTGTATCGGAAACCGCAAACACGTGCAGGTCGGCAATGCAGCCCGCGTCCAGTTCTACGGTCGGAAATTCCAGGGCCTCTCCTGAAAAGGGGAAGAGGCCCGTCAGCGCGAACAGGTAGGTGTCGACGGGTTCGCCTACGGCAAGCGTACTTAATGGGTAGGCATCAATCACCCCTCCCCAGGCAGTAAGCCGACCTTCGGCATCAGTCAAGAGATAGGCGGTCTGGTGGTGCGTACTCAGGTGCTGCGCGAGGTAGACCTGGATGGCTTGTGGTAAATCAGACATCACACTTCCGTCATCATCTCGGCAAGCTGAAGAAATGCTTCTTCAACCCCGTCGTTTTCCTTGGCACTGGCCTCGATGATCATCCAGCCTTGATCCTTCAATCCATCAGTGGCAGATGGGTCTATTTCCCACTCGGCCTTCAGGTCAGATTTGTTCAGGATCAACAGAAACGGGACCTGCCCGATCGTATCGCGGGCGCGCTGGTGCAGGGAAAGGACCGTGTCGAGCGTTACGCGCCGGGTGCCGTCTGCGACCAAAATATAGCCGGAGGAACCCCTGAGGTACGAGGTCCGCACCTTTTGGAATTCATCTTCACCGTGTAGATCCCAGAGGATCAGGTTGACGTTCTGGCCGGATACATCAACGAGTTTCTTATCGATCTTCACGCCCACCGTGGTATGGTATTTTTCGGAAAAGATGCTTTTCACGAAACGGGATACCAAACTGGTTTTGCCCACAGCAAAAGCACCCAGCATGCACACTTTCTTTTGAATCATGGAGGGATGGTCATGGGTCACGCAGGGTGATGTCCAGCGTGACAAAGCGGTTGGTTGCAATATCGGGAGAGGAAGGGGAAGATCCCGGCAGGACGTTGGGGTCGGCATTGGGGGGAATGCCACTGGTTTGGAAGGAAAGTCGGTTGCTAAAGTCAACACCCTGGCGGGTGGCCTCTTCTTGCAGCAGGCGGAGCACGTTGGCAGCGCGGCCTTCGGCAATAAGTCGGTTGGTTAACAGACTGCCGTCCGGGCTGACGTAGCCGCGAATGTGAACTTTGGCCGTTCGGTTTTGTACGGCCATGTGTCGGTCCAGGGCCGCGAGGTTGGAGACCATTTGAATCAGGCGAAGGGACTCCGCCGGGGCAATGGTCGTTATCCCTGGTGCATAGTCAAAACGTGCGTTTTCAAGTTGTTCCACCACGGTTTCAAGCGGCGGCCCGGCAACCGCCGAAAAATCCACCTGGGAAATTCCGGGCGTGAATGGGGCCAGCCGCTGCGCATCGTCGATCCAGGATTGGGGGGCACTCCCGGAAATGCGCAGGACGTTATTGTCCGATACAGACAGTTCAATGTCCTCGGGCGGATTTAATAGTTGTCGGGCACGTTGTTCGGCCAACCGGGGATGGGGTGAAATAAACGGCTCCCATGCAAAGTCGATTTCATCTGCGTCCAGATGGCAGTAAGACAAAAAGCCGTCGGGCGTACAACCGAGCAAAGAAGCGGGTTCAGCCGCCAGGGGGTCCCGAAGGCCTTCGATGCGGTCGTTATCGGCATGGGTGACCACGAGGCCGGGCTCTGCTTCGTAACGGTCGACGAGGCGGTCCCAGCGGGTGCTGTTGCGCCACCAGAAGAACAGCGCGGCCAATACGGCCAGCAGCAGCAAGACGAGCCACCAACGGCCAATCCCACGACCAGCCTTGCGTTTATACTGGGCCAACAGGGCATTTTCCAGTACCGGTCGGCTCACTTCAAATGGCGTATCATCCCCGTCGAAGTTGCGGAGGTCAAGGAGGTGGGTCGCGTGAATCGTCTCCAGGGTTTCCTGCAGGAGGGTATGCAGTTCCACAGGAGGAATGCCACGGATCACGGCGGCGAGGACGGCAAAGGGGCTTTGTTCAATCCAGACCTTGCGTGCACCGACCTGGATGGTATCGAGTGCATCGCCTTCGACGGTATCGAAGGAGTCTTTGATAAAATCCTGGATGGCCGTGAGCATCCCGGAGATCACATCGGCATCCCGTGCCGTTTCCGGGATGGCCGAGGCATGAAGCAGCAGCAGGCCGGTTTCCTTATGGATCAGGAAGATCTGTTCCACGCGGTATTCCAGCGTGTGCAGCAACACGACTTCGGCATAGGACGTCCCGGTACGGGCTGCTTCAAGCCGCCACCGAAGGCTCTGGGGCGAGAGTCGATGTTCCAGTGCCCGGTTGATCTGCTGCAGCATTTTATCTAGCGCCTGTGCAATCGCCTTGCGAAGCGCAGGCATGATCACAGGGTAGATGGCGGCAGCGAGGGTCTGCGGATTTTCGCGGACGGAGGCCTGGATGGTTCGTTCCACAACAGGTTTAACGGCCGCTTCCAGTTGCCGACTGGAGGATTGGCGGTCGGACCGGGTGCGGAGCACAACGGCTTCGGCGAGTGAGCCGGCCACGGCCTCCACTTGTTTTTGTGGATCGGTGAGGTGTTCGGCGAGGGCCTCGACCTTTCCGTTCAGATCGGCCTGATGTTCGGCGAGTTCTTCATACTGAGACCGGAGGGCAGCCTGTTCTGGCCCCACAATAATAGCACGTAGTTCTTCTAGCGCTTCGGCAGGTCGGCGCTCCGGTGGGTTCCGTTTAGGCGGAACAGAAGGCTTGCCGTTTGTAGGGGCCATAGCTAATCCTCTCCCGGTCACAGAAAGAGGCCTCGGACGTAAGGCCACGTTGCTCGTGGGCCATTAAACATCTGCATCGTGGGACGTGATGCAGCACTAGGAACCGGAAGCCGTAAGCCGGGCAGCCATATCGTTGAGTAACTCGGCCAGTACGGTCCGCTCGGTCTTGGCGTTGTTCACCTGGTTAAGTTCAGCCCGGAGGGCATCCAGGGCTTGGGTGAAGGATTGCCGCATGGCGGCGGCCTCTTCGGCCAGGTTGGTCGATTGGGTTTGGTTGGAGGCTTCCAGTTTATCCTGGAGGGCCTTCATGCCTTTATCGACGTTCTTTTCCAACGTACCAAGCCGGGTGGAGAACGTTTCAGACAAGGTTTCTCCCTGTACATTCAGGGCGTGTTCCAGACGTTGTAACCGCTGGTCAAGGGCTTGCATTTGGGAGCCAAAAAGGATGTCTCGAATCTTACCGAGTTCCTCATTCTGACCAGGAAGCGTGTGGTTATCGGCAGGGGCCGATTTGTTGTTTTTTACGGATGCCATTGGTATTTCCCGTGGACCTTATGCGTGATCAAAATCTTGTAAGTACGGGGTGTCGTATCGGCGTTTATTGGGAAGGCATGGGCATTCAGCTGCCCATGGCGATAGCACCTGCTTAGCGCCTATTCGAAACCGAAGGTTCACAAACGTAAAACCTGCTCTGACGGTCTGCGCATGGCTATTACAGCCGTGCGAAACCCAGATTGAGGGTTTCGTATAGGCGCTAAATACAAGCAAAACAAAGCGCAACGAAGCCGAATTGATGATGCCTCCCTTAGCGTCGTACGACTTCCAAAGGTAATGGTGGTTGTACTAATTGTCAATGGTCAACGGAAGTCCGTCCTTAGATAATTAGACATGGACATGTCCAGTTTACCTTGACTTTGTCGCCACTCAGGCATACCGTGATCCCTCGTCAACCAAGTAGGAGGGATGATCCACACGAACCTGTACCCATGCTACGCCTCCTCTGCCTGCTTCTAATCCTGAGCACCCCGGCCTCGGCCCATACCATCTGGGCCACCCACCTCACCGACGATACCAACACGGCCAACGGCTCCTGCAACCTGCGCGAGGCCATCCTGGCGGCCAACACCAACACAACCGTCGATGCCTGCCCGGCTGGAGGCCCCCTGAATGCCGACGACGGATGCGACATCGGGGGCAACGGACAACAAGCACAAATGCCGTGCTGGCCTCCGCCGCCGTGCCCTGCTGGCCTCCGCTGCCGGCACCTTGGCCCCTGTGGCCTCTGCACAGACGGCACCGAATTTTGCCGCACCGGTTACCAACCCCTATGGCCTTGCCGATGTGGACTATTATAGCACTCCGGCGTTTGCTGACCTCGATGCCTTCATCGGGGAATACACCGGCTACACCAATTTCTTCGAGAACATCGACGCTTCCCTCTCCGTCAAACTGACCCACATCCAGGCTCGGCCCGACGGCGATCAAGATCCATGCCGAGGGAGAGACGTTTCAGGCCACCCGCACGGTCGAATGGTCTCCAACGTTGATTGTGCCGCTGTGGCCGGTGACCTCGGCATGGTGCCCGACCATGGAATCGGTAAGGACGGAAGCCGTTACGCGGGCATCTCCCATGACGATGGTGTGGTCCAGCACGGATTGCCGTATCTCAGAACCGGCTTCAATGACCACATTCGGACCCACGACGGATCCAGAAATGCGGGCACCCGGTCCGATGTAAACGGGATCGATAATCACGGATTCTTCTACGGTGCCTTGATGAAGCCGGTCGGTTTCCTTGCCCAACAAGACCCAACTGGTGTCTTTCAGGGCCGGGATGGTGCCACAATCCAGCCACTCGCTGACGTTGGTGGTTTTGAAGACGTATCCCTGTTTGAGCATATGATCGAAAGCATCGGTGAGTTGGTACTCGCCGTGGCCGGTGATTTCATGGTCAAGCAGGTACTGGATGGAAGCCCGGAGGGCGGCACCGTCCTTGATGTAATAGATGCCGATCAGGGCCTCGTTGGAGATGATTTCTTTGGGTTTCTCTACAAAGTCTGTGATGCGGTCTCCATCCTTGACCACCACGCCGAACCGGCGGGGATCGTCCACATGTTTCACCCAGGCCCATACGTCGGCCCCATCCAGCGAGACGCCGGGGTCCATGTAGAACAGGGTATCGGCAAAGACGGAGATACATTCGCCTTCGAGGTGTTCACCGGCGGAAAACACGGCGTGGCCGGTGCCCAGCGCAACTGCTTGTACTCCAAACTGGGCCGTCATGTCGTGGCGGGCACAGATGGCCCGGAGTTCTTCGTAGACCTCTTCCGGAAAGTCCGGCCCGAGGACGAAGACGGCTTCATCCAGTTTTTTGGGAAGCACCTCGATAAACGTTTCGACGATGCGCTCGACCATTGAAATGCCGACGACGGGCAGCAGCGGCTTGGGGGTTACGTGGGTATGCGGGCGGAGCCGGGTGCCCCGGCCAGCCATGGGTATGATCAGTTTCATGGTTGCAAAATAAGAGGACGAAAAGAACCGGTGCGAAGATAGGAAGTCGGTGCCTAAATAATTTGAGAGAACGGAGAAAAAAAGTGCGGGGTGCGGGGTGCGGAGTGTGTCTCCTCCCTAAAACCTGAGTCGCACGCCGCACACAGCACCCCGCACTTAGGACTGAAAAGTCCTATAGAATTGCCTATTTTCGTCGGCTCATTCCCTGTACCTTACCCAAACGATTGTCATTCCATGAAGACCCCGCTTTATGCTTCGCCATTACTGAGTGCCGCAGAATGTAAACAGTGGGAGGAAAAGCGTGCCAGCGACAGTTGGCGGCTCTTCCGCATCATGGCCGAGTTCATTGAAGGGTTTGATACGCTTTCCAACATGGGGCCGTGCGTCTCCATTTTCGGATCGGCGCGGACGAAACCCGGTACCCCTTACTACGAAATGGCCTCAGAGGTGGCCCGGCAGGTCATTCAGCGGGGCTATGGCGTGATTACCGGTGGTGGGCCGGGGATTATGGAAGCGGCCAACAAAGGGGCGCAGGATGCCGGTGGGGTATCGGTCGGGCTGAACATTGAACTGCCGTTCGAGCAAGGCGCGAACCCGTACATTGATCGGGACAAATTGCTCAACTTTGACTTCTTTTTTGTACGCAAGGTGATGTTTGTCAAATACGCCCAGGGCTTTATTGTTTTACCCGGGGGCATGGGGACCCTCGACGAGTTGTTCGAGGCCATCACCTTGATCCAGACGCAGAAAATCCTGCCGTTTCCGATTGTATTGATGGGAAAAGACTATTGGTCCGGCCTCATTGACTGGTTGCGGGATACCATGCTGGAAGCAGGCAAGATATCGGCAGGGGATCTGGAGTTGTTCCAAATAACCGACGATCCTGTCCATGCGGTTGATCATATTGAGCAGCATCACCGGATGTACCCCAACTTGTTGCCAAATTTTTAATGTCAATCGGGGAGGCCCTTACATTTTTACCCTATTTTTGCCTTATTTTAAAAGAACGTGTGAAACTCAATGCATCTCAAACCCTTTACTAGAAACAATGCGTTGATTGCGTGTTCTATTAACCAGAGCCGCACATCCACTATCCACTGCCTTTGGCATGATATTGGCTCAATGAGCCGTTGTAGGAACGACACTCGGTTGTTTCACGCCCTCTTAGTAGACATTGCGTACTCCATAAACCAACCCCTTGACATCATGATGAAGCACACGAATGCAGCCAAGAAACTGCAGCGACTGTTCCACCTCGCTGTTGTAGCGTTGCTCGTTGGCCTGGTTGCTCCTGTTCAGGCGCAGGACAAGGCAGCTGTTGAAGCCTACAATGCCGGTGTAGCCGCTTATAAAGCCAAAGACTTTGCCGGCGCCCTTACCAACTTCTCGAAAGCAGCCAGCCTGGGTAATACGGCCGGCGATACGAAAACGGCCCGTAGCGCTGCCAAAAACGGCTCGAAAGCCGCGTACAAAGTTGGTACATCCCAGATCAAGAAAGATCAGTTTTCGGAAGCCCTGGCCAGTTTCAGTAAAGGCATTGAACTCGACAGCGAATTCTACGCCAACTACGTTGGGCGTGCCATGGCCCTGAAAAAGTCGGGGAGTGTGGCTGATGCCATGAAAGCCTACCTCGATGCGGCTGATGCCTCCTCGAAAGCCGGCAAGTTGGACAAGCGTAAGGACATGTACGAGCAGGCAGAAGGCTTTTCGGCCAAAGCGATTGCCCAGAAAGACTATGACAAAGCGCTGGAATACGGCCAAATGCACCTGGACCTGCGCGAAAGCGCCGAAGTGCATTTCCATATGGCCTATGCCTACAGCGAAACAGGCAACTCCGCCAAGGCCCTGGAACATGCCGATAAAGGCATCGAACTCTCCAAAGGCTCCCGTGCGGCCAAAGCCAAGCTCTACATTATCAAAGCGGAAAGCCACGAAAACCTGCAACAGTTTGAACAAGCCCTGGCTGCTTACAAACAAGCCAACGTAGGGGAATACGCTGCCCGTGCAAAGTACAAAATTGAAACCCTCGGCGGCGGTTCCAACTAACCGACCCCAGGAAAGACGTTAAGCCCGTAGCCCATAGCTGCGGGCTTTTTTATTTGTAATTGGTGATAGGTAAGTAAGTGGACAGCATTACCTTTAACTACCTTGTCCTTGCGAAAACACGGAGTGCTTGTGGCAATCCCATTCCAAGCACCTGCGTTCGAAATGGGATTGCCACGTCGCCTTCGGCTCCTCGCAATGACCGTTAAATACGTCCAGGTATTTAGCTAGATTAGCACCCAATCACCAATCATCAACCCCATGCCCCTCCAGGCACTGACCATCGACTTCTGGAACACCATTGTTGTGGCGCAGGCCAATGGCAAGGCCCGGCAGGCCCAACGGGCAGCCTTTGTGCAGCACGCGGTAAAACCCCTCCGGCCTAGCCTTACGGATGCCGAGTTGCACGATGCATTCAAGCAAGCCTTCCAATCCTTCGATCACCAATGGCGCACCGTGTGCCGTACCATGGGGGCCGCCGATCTCTTGCGGTACATCTGGGAAGCCCTGAACGTTGCCGTGGCGGATGAGGTTCATGAAGCCGGTATCCGCGTGTTTGAAGATGGAATTCTCTATGACCGGCCCGCACTTGCCCAGGGGGTGCAGGATGCGCTTGCCTGGGCGGCGGACCGGTTCCGGCTGGGCATTATTTCAGACACCATGTTTTCCCCTGGGCGCGTTATTCGTACGTGGCTGGCCCAAGAAGGCCTCGCCGACTATTTCGATACGATGGTTTTCTCCGATGAAGTGGGGTGTTCCAAACCGGACCCGCGTATGTTTGAAGTGGCACTGACTGACTTGCAGGCAGCACCCGAACATACGGCCCACATCGGCGACCTGCGCCATACCGATGTGGCCGGGGCACTTCACATGGGGCTCAGGGCCATCCAATACACCGGGGTGCAGGAGGATGAGACCCCGGAACCCGTTCCACACCTGGTGCTGACCCGTTGGATGGATTTGCCCACACTTTTGGACAAAGGGGCGTGAAAAATACCCGCCTTTTTGGAGTTTTTCGATTGCGCACCTTGTATCTTTTCCCTATCGTTACGCCCCTTGAATAGTGATGATTGGTGGTTTGTAATTGGTGATTTATAATCGACAGAAATCATCAATCACCAATGCCCAATCACCAATGCCCGATCTGCTGCATGACTTTCCGTACCGGATTCGTGTTCACCCTATGGGTCTTGCTCGGCCTCAGTGGATTCGTGCGTCCGGCCGAGGCGCAGACCGACGGGTTGTTGCAGGTCCATGATCCCGTACACCGTTTTCTGCTCTGGCAGCACTCGGCCGGGCGTTTGCCGAATGCCTTCCTGAGTCATCAACCTTTATCGGTGTATGAGGCGCAGCGGTACCTCGATACCCTCGCGACCCAGATTGACGATCTGAATTTGGTTGAGCGGGATCTGCTGCACCGGTACCGACGGACGAAGGACTCCACCTATGTGTATTCCTATCCGCGCATGGTCGGTATTTTTGCGAGGACGTACCGTAACGGGCAAGACTTTATTTCCACAGACCAAGAGGATTACAGCGTACAGGTCAATCCGTTGTTGTATTTCGGGATGGGGTATGCGGGCAGACGCATCTATGGAGGCCAGGAGGATAACCTCTTCATGTGGCAAAACACGCGGGGGCTCAGGCTTTCGGGGAAGGTTGGGCAGTATATCTTTTTTGAGTCGCGGCTGGAAGAAAACCAACGCGTTCCGGTCTTGCCTGCGGTTGCCAAACGCACGGCCCCCCGGCTGGGAATTGTCAAGTACGAGGTAGATGAGGGAGCGATTGGGACCAGCACCCCTTACGATTATTCCATTGCCACCGGCATACTGGGGTTTCGGAATAAAACCTTTGAGGTCCGGTTTGGGCGTGACCGGAATCATTGGGGCATGGGCCGGTCCAGCGTACAACTGTCCAATTTTGCCCCGGCCTACGATCAATTACAGATCCGGACGACCGTCGGACGTTTTCAATACACCAACCTGTTCTCGGCATTTAATGACTTGAGCGAGTTGGAGGACGACTTTTCACTCAATCAGACCATTCCCCGGAAATACGGGGCCTTCCATCGGTTGTCGGTCAACATCTCCGCATCGGTCCAGTTGGGGGTTTTTGAGAGTATCGTCATTGCACCGGAGAACGGGTTGGATGTAAGTTACCTCAACCCCATCATTTTCTACCGGTCCCTAGAAACTGAGCAGGGGAGTCCGGGCAATGCGGTGATCGGTGGCGACTTCTCCTGGGTCGTGCGCAGGGGGATGCAGCTCTACGCCCAACTCATCCTGGATGAATTCAAAATCGCTGAACTCAAGCGGCCCGGTCGGGGATGGTTCGGCAACAAATGGAGTACGCTGGTCGGGTTCCACTTCATCGAACCCATTTCGGCCTTGCCCAATACCACGTTACGGGTAGAGTATACCCGCACCCGGCCATTCACATACAGCCACTTCATCCCAAACCAGGGGTATGTCCATCACAACGACTTCCTGGCCCATCCGTCCGGACCCAATTCGGAAGACCTCGGGGTGTTTATGACGTACCAGCCCACCCCGCGTATTCAGGCGGCCTTGAATGTTGCCATGACGGTGCGTGGCCGGAATCCGGATAATGAAAACGTCGGGGCCGATCCCAACGTGTCTTACCTGACCCAAACGCGGGGTGATTTCGGGCACAAAATCCTCCAGGGTGTTCCTGAAAACCATGTGATTATTGAACTCCACGGCGGGTATGAACTCTTGCCCAACCTGAATGCCTCATTGGCCCTGCAAATCGAGCGGTTTTCTGATGGCGAACTGGGCACGCAATCCTACTTCTTTCCCTTTGCCATGCTGCGTTGGGGCTTGCCATTCCAAAGCGTAAGGTATTGAGTACGGGTAAATAATTGGAGATGATGGGACAAAGGTGTAGATTGCGATGAGTACCGTTACTATTTCGTGCTTTATTACCTTTATCTCATGTCCAAGAGAATTTACGTTGGCAACCTGCCATTTAGTGCTTCTGACGACGAGGTGCGCGATTTGTTTGCGCAGTATGGAACCGTTGATACGGTTAACCTGATTACGGATCGTGATACCGGACGTCCTCGGGGCTTCGGTTTTGTCGAAATGTCAGATGGCGCTGATGAGGCCATCAAAGCCCTGAACCAATTCGAAATGAATGGCCGTGCCCTCAATGTAAATGAGGCGCGCCCCCGTCAGGAAAGAGGCGGCGGCGGACGGCGCTGGTAGCTACCCTCCATCCGGATACCTAATCCGCCACAACCTGCTGTTACGTTAGATCACATCCTGCAACAGTAGGTGCATCGGCAAGCGCTACCGAATAGGATTCTCGCTTGTAAGGGGTACGTACGTCCGGAATACACGCATTGTAAGGAGATGTATGTGCGCCAGATATACATCATGACGCAGCACACAACATCCAACCCGTCATACACATCACGAATCGCATCCTCCTTTCCCCTTTTTCCTATACTCTCGCATCCAGGCTTCGCTGTCCGGAGTAAATCCACCTGCTTTCACCGGGGCGCCACACAACCATGCAAGGGATAGATGTATTGTAGCAAAATCGGGATACTGTCTGTATTGCTGTTGGGGCTGATGGCCCCTGTATATGCCCAACAATGGTCCTGGCCTGAAAAGCCGGAGAACCTGCAAGTGTTACCCAAAGACTGGCCCGGCCAACGGTTGGCTCCCGTGATGCGCGGGTTTAGCCGAACCCTGGGGGTTCGGTGCAGCTATTGCCACGTTGGGGAAGAAGGGCGCAGTTTCCCAAATCGGCCAATGTGTGGGACAGCCTCGCCGAAGGCTACATGTTAAAGGGGGACATGAAACTGGCAGAGACCTATTATAATAAATCCCTTGAACTCAACCCGAACAACCAGAACGCAAAGGCCATGCTGGATCAAATCAAAGCTGGCCAGTAACTGCGTGATGCCCATGCGTATGAAATGCTTCCTAGTTGTTATGGCCGGTCTGTTGCCCACCTTTGTCTGGGCGCAAGCCCCGGAGGCACCTCCGGTCAATCCGTATGAAGTAACGGCCATCTTCGTTGATGAGGCCCCCCGTGTAGACGGACACCTGGACGATGCCGTCTGGCAAGACATCCCGCCGATCACGGATTTTATTCAGGTCTGGCCGGAAGATGGTTCCACGGCTACCGAACCCTCCGAGGTTCGCATTGCCTACGACCGGGACTACCTCTATTTCGCCTTCCGGTTTTACGATGCCAACCCCGAACTCATCCGGGCCAAAAACCTGGAGCGCGGGGGGCGCAATGACCGGGATGACCATGCCTACATTGGCTTGGATACGTTTGGAGACAAACGGAATGCCTACCTGTTTGAAATGAATGCCTTGGGCACACAGGACGATGCCACCATCACCGATGAAGGGCTCACCCTCGACAGCTTCTCCTGGGATGCCGTCTTCCGCAGCGAAACCGTCATCGATGATGAAGGCTGGACGATGGAGGTCTCTATTCCCTTCCGGCAACTGCGCTTTCCGAAAGGAGACGATCTTTCGTTCGGCCTGATGCTCTCAAGGATGATCAACCGTAAAAACGAGCGTGTGATGTGGCCGCGCATCGGGCTGGAATACGGTGGAAGCTTCGGGGTGCTTTCGGCGGTTTCGCAATACGGTACGCTCAAGGGCCTCAAAAACATTCGCCGGGGCAAGAACATCGAGATCAAACCCTATATCATCTCCGGTGTTCAGGAAATCCGCCCGGACCTCCAAACAGAAGCCACCGACGTCGATTTTACCCGCGATCTGGGAGTCGATGTCAAATACGGCATCACGAGTAACCTCACCCTGGACCTCACCCTGAATACGGATTTCGCGCAGGTTGAGGCCGATAACGTGCAGCTTAACCTGAGCCGGTTTAGCCTGTTTTTTCCGGAGAAACGGGAGTTTTTTCTGGAACGCTCCGGCCTGTTCGAACACGGCAATCCCCGATCTACGCAGACCTTTTTCTCCCGGCGTATCGGGTTGAGAGAACAAATTCTGGCCGGGGCTCGGATGACCGGGCAGATCGGGCGGTTCTCCGTGGGCTTGCTGAACATTGAGACGGGAGAGAAGATGGGGGATTTGCTCGGCTCCCGTTCGGCCAACAATACGGTAGCCCGGCTCCGGACGAACCTCTTTCCCCGTGCCACAGGCGGGGTGATCTTGACCAACCTGGAACGGGGAGGAGCCTACAACCGGACCCTCGGGTTTGACACCCAGTACCGGTTCTTCAGCGCCAGCCGGTTTAATGCATGGTTCTCCAAAGTATGGGATACAGACGATGCCCTGAACGATGCAGCCGGGCATGCCGATTTGCGGTTGGAAAACGATCTGTATTCGGCCCGTGCCTCCTTTACAAGCGTCGGCGAAAACTATCGTCCGGCCCTTGGGTTTGTGCGCCGCCGGGATATACGGCAGTACTTCGGATTGGCACGCTATACGCCGGTTGTAGAAATCCCAGCCTTGCCTTTCATCCGACGGTTCACCTTCCAGGGGGATTATACCTACATCGAAGGACAAGAGGGTGAAAAACAATCGACCGAACTGGGTTTTGGCGGCGTGATCGATTTCAACCGCCGGGACCGAATCAGGGTGGAATATGAACGTCAATTTGAACGGCTGGAAGTGCCCTTCTTTATCCGTCCCAATGCGGAAATCCCGGCTGGAGACTATACCTTTGGGATCTTCGAGCTGGATGGTCAGACGGATTCCAGCCGCCGGACCTTTGCCTCCGCCGAATTCGCCACCGGTGATTTCTTCCACGGCACCCGCACGGACCTGGGGGGAAGCATCGGGTTCCGGCAATCGCGGCACTTGGAACTTACTGGTGGCCTGAGCCACTCCATCATCGACTTGCCCATTGACAACGGCCAGTTCGATGCCACGACCCTTTCACTGTCTGTCCTCGGGGCTGTAAGCCGGAAGCTATTCGCTAAAGCACTTATCCAGTACGACAACTTCACACGGGACGTCCAGGCCAACATCCGTGTGGACTGGATTCACACCCCCGGCAGCGACCTCTTCTTTGTCTTCAACACCTCCTACCACCTCGCCGGAGACAACGACGACCTCTTCGATCCCCGCCGGGATCTGATCCTCAACAACCAAGTGGGCGTGGTGAAACTGACGTATCTGGTGTTGTTATAAGGATGTACGCTTGCGGTCTGCGGTGTACGGGCCACATGGCGGATAGAATCTTCCAAGGGGCCACGGATCTCGTCCACCTGTGCCTTCAATGGGATCGCCACACCCTCGCTACGCTTGGGTTCGCGATGACCCATTGAGATGGTTGAGAACCCTAACCACACGTCATGGCGAGGAGTCGTACCGGCGACGTGGCCATCCCATTCCGAGCAGAGGGATAGGGCAGAAACTCGCCCTTCGGCACAACTGGGCCATTCAACCCTCACAGGATTATACTCCAGGAGTACCCCCGCACTTTGCACCCCGCACTCCGCACTCTCCCCAATCCCTTCAAGTCAGGGCCTATCTCACACACCCCGAAACAACGCATTGCCCGCGTTGTCAACGAGTTGATGGATGACCCCAAGGGGCAAAAGTTTGTGGCCGATTGGGCTGACCTGGTGAACCGCGTTTGGAACATCTCGACCGGCGACCTGGACCGGATTGATGCACGCTGTGCCCTGGCACCGCCGGCACCTTTACCCTCACGCTCTATCCGCGTTTCACGCACCCTTTCCTGAAAACCCTTAAAGGTCCAGAAGTCTTGCTCAGGATGGTGGGGCGGTTCTCGGAGGCGGCCCTTGCCTATGAACTGGATGTGATGGAAGATACCTGGACGCACCCGGGCCTGAACAACGTCTTCAATTTCTATTCGGAGTTGGAGGAAGTCGAAGAACCCGGTGTGTTGATGCGCGTGGGATTGGGGAAAACGTACTTCGACAATTCCATTGGTTTGGCTCTCTACCACAGGGATGCAGATACCTTCGACCGGTTCAGGCGGCTCTACAATCTGGGCCGGAATCCGAGTCCCAAAAAGAAACGCATGGTGGCCGGTCCGTTTTCCACCACCCGGTCGTATATCGCCGAAAATGGCCGTCCCCGACTGCCCATGGGCTGGATGCGGCTCCACCTGGAGAAATAGAATAGAAGACCCGGATCAGCTTTTGGCGCGGTAACGTACGCCTTGAAGTCCTTCAAAGTCCTTATCCTGGGTCCAGACAATAGCATCAGCTTGGCGTGCTGTGGCCAGAATAATGCTATCGGCCATGGGGAGTTTAAGTGTTGCGCTGATGCGTGCAGCATTGAGTGAAAGGGTAGGGTCCAGATCAATCGTTGTACCCTGGCGCATATGGGCAACGGCAATCAGGGCTTCGGTTTCCCCACGATGGCGCAGCACATGTTTGAAGACTTCATACAGGATAATGGTGGGTACAACGAGGGTTTCCAGGGCTTCGATGGCGGGGGCAAAAAAATCAGCATTGGGGCCATCGGAATAGTATTCAAGCCAGCCGGAGGAATCGACGACGTTCATAGGGGCCGATCCATTTCACGTTCAAGGGAGGTGTCCATTCCACGCAGATAGCCACGGAGGGTCTGAATAGGGTTGAGCGGTATCAGTTCAATGCGGCCGTTGTAGAGCAACACCTCGATTTGTTGCCCAGGACTGAGCTGAAGCGCCTCACGCACCACACGCGGGATAACCACCTGATATTTGGGAGACACCTTTACGGTAGGCATTTAATCATCGATCAATATTGCGTAAAACGATTATTTGATCGAATGCTAATTAAGGAGATTGGTTCCTATTGGACTGTTCGCACCCCGCACCCCGCACTCCCCCCAATCCCTTCATTCAAGATACGGGCCACGCGGAGCCGCAATTTGTCGTCGGGAAGATCGTAGAGAACCAGCAGGAGGATCATTTATGCATTAGGAAAGGGATGTACAATTTGTGGTGTTCAATGGCGCGAAGGAGTTGCTGCACCTGCACATCGATGCACTGCCGGTAGGTGGCGGGCTTACCGAGTAGGGGGTGGGTAACCTCCGTGTGCATGAGTTCCTCGAAGGCCGTGACAAAGACCTTCCGTGCGGCATCCTTCAAATATCGGCCTTCGATCTTGTTGCCGTCGGCATCGGTGAAACGGGAATCGGCCCGGATGCTAATGGCATGGGTGGTCTGAACCGGGATGCGCAAGGTGGCCAACTGGCCGGAACGGGGAAATGTCACCAACCGACCAGAAGGCAAGGCCAGGACGATGGGGTGTGGGGTGAGGTTTACAAAGGTGGGCATCGGACAAATTCTTTCATTTCATTAAACCATAACGGTATATACCTTGGCTGGGATATAAATTCAACCGCTTATTGTTTGTTTGATATTGGGATGGGGTGTTGCCTTTTGGGGTATTGCCTTCATTGCGGCCCGGTCGAGGCCGGACCTTACAATTAGGTAGGTTTAATGGGTGAGCTAAAATCCTGGTTTTCGATTCCGGCGGATTCGGATTTTTCGATATACAATTTACCCTTCGGCATCTTTTCCACCCAACGGCGCACACCGCGTGTGGGGATGGCCGTGGGAGATCATATTCTGGACCTGAAGACGGCCACGCACCTCGGTCTGTTTGACGGATTGGAAGTGGCCGAAGAGGTGATGGCACAGCCGTCGCTCAACGTGTTTATTCGGTTAGGAAAGGTGGCTACCTCAGCCGTGCGGCTTCGGGTGCAAGCGGCCCTGTGTGATGAAAACAGTGTGCTCAAGGCCAATCCCGGCGCTTTTGTTCAACAACGTGCGGCCACGTTGCATTTGCCGGTAGCTATAGGGGATTACACCGATTTTTACTCCAGCATTGAGCACGCTACGAACGTTGGGAAGATGTTTCGGGACCCGGCCAATGCGCTCTTGCCCAACTGGCGGCACCTGCCGGTGGGGTACCACGGGCGGGCCTCGTCGATTGTGGTGAGTGGAACGGCTATTCAACGGCCTCAGGGTCAGGTGATGCCGAAGGATGCCACGCAGCCGGTGTATCAGGCCTCGGGCCGGATGGATTTTGAACTGGAAATGGGATTCATTATCGGCAAGGATAGTGCGCTGGGGGCATCGGTCTCTACCGCAGAAGCCGAAGATTACATTTTCGGGCTGGTGCTGTTTAACGATTGGTCGGCACGGGATATTCAGAAATGGGAGTATGTACCACTGGGGCCGTTTTTGGGGAAGAGTTTTGCCTCATCCGTTTCGCCGTGGGTGGTGCCGCTGGAGGCCCTTGATCCTTTCCGGGCGGCCGGTCCCGCTCAGGAGCCTGCGGTATTGCCCTATCTCCAGTATGAGGGTAACAAAAACTACGACATCCATTTGGAAGTCGGCATCCAACCAGAAGGCGGAGCCGAGACCATCGTGAGCCGGTCCAACTACAAGTACATGTACTGGAACATGGCGCAGCAATTGGCCCATCATACGGTCAATGGTTGCAACATGCGCGTCGGCGATCTGCTGGCCTCCGGCACCATCAGCGGGAAAGACGAGTCGTCTTACGGTTCCATGCTCGAACTGGCCTGGGCCGGCACCCGTCCCGTTTCGCTCAACGATGGCTCTACCCGTGTTTTCCTCAAAGACCACGATACCGTCATCATGCGCGGCCATGCCAAAAAAGATGGTCGCCGGGTCGGGTTCGGTGAGGTGTCCGGAACCATCATCCCTGCGAAATAATGTTCTACGTGCGACGTTCTACGTTAGGTTCGATTAGGACGTTAGAAATGACTTCATTGGTTCCAACCACTTCCCACTTGTCCAGCTAGACAAAAAGGAATGAGAAACGTAGAACTTAGAACGTCGCACGTAGAACGAAATATTAATTTCCGAAATAATACAGCAACACGTCATCAATCAGCGGTCCCCAGTTGTCCCAGTTATGTCCGTGGGGGACTTCGATGTAGTGCATGGGATAGCCTTTTTCCTCCAGGATGGATTTAAACTTTCGGGTCTGGGCTTCATTGTCGCGTTGGGAGCCGGAACTGAGGAAAATGTTGAGGGGCAGGGGATCGGCGGATTGGTAAGCGGCGTGGAGGGACGGCACGGGATGTGTGGCCGGCGATTGCATCGCGATGCCTTCAAACACATCGCTGGCAAACAAGCCGAAGCAGGCCGAATTCAGGCCACCGAAGGAGAGGCCGAGGACGACGCGTTCGGTGCGGTCGGCGGCGGTGGGGTACTGGGCATCGATGGTCGGGATGAGTTCTTCCTTGTAGAATTTTACATAGTCCTGGTTGCAAAAGAATTGCCGGTTGCGCCGGTTTTCGGAGAGCCGGTCCGGATTTCGGTTGTCCACAAAGACGGCGATGGTCGGGTCCATTTTCTTTTCGGCAATGAGCCGGTCCATGACCTCCGGGACCTTGCCGTCCTTGATGTACCACTGGCCGTCGGTGACATAGAGTACCGGCAGGGCGGTTCGCTTTTCATAGCCCGGCGGCAAATAGACCCGGTATTGCAGGCTATACCCGAGGGCGGTGCTCTCAATACGGAGGTTGTCGGTTAGAGAACCTTTCAAGTCAACAGAAGCCGAAAGATCGGCCGAAATCAGTCCGAACAGGGCCATCCAAAGAAATGCCATCGCAGGGACACACTTGGTTTGTGTGCAAAATATTTTGCATAAAGATAGATATCCATCGCCTGTCCCACAAGGTCCATCTGGGCTCCCCTCATTGTCTGTGTTGTACACAGTACGATAAAATAGCACGCTTTTTGCCTTGCTTTTTAATGGTTTGTGTGCTATTAAATAGCGCATCAGCGCCCAGTCACGGTCAGATCCCCACGCGACCCTTTCATTCACCCTTTACCATTGGTTTTTCTATGAAACCCTTCTACACGTACACCTTCGCGTTACTCCTGATCGGTGGGATGACGGTACACACGTTGCATGCCCAGAACGCCGGGGGCGGGGCCATCATTTCCTTCAACGGCACCTTAGCGGGGGCCAACGAAGTGCCGCCGGTTGCACCGGCCGGTTCCGGCACGTTTACCGGCACGCTCGACGTCTCGACCCTCACGCTGTCCGTTTCGGGCAGTTACAGCGGGATGACTTCCGCTGTAACCGGCTCTCACGTGCATGACGGTGCGGCCGGCAGCAACGGCGGGGTCATTATCTCACTGACCAACACCGGCGGGACGGACGGAACCTTCTCCGGTATGGGCGTCCTTACGGCGGCACAGATCGTGGACTTACTCAACAACGGACTCTATGTGAACATTCATACGGTGAACAACGGACCAGGTGAAATCCGCGATCAGGTCACGCTGGCCAGTGCCATTTCCTTTACCGGAGACCTCGTCGGGACCAATGAAGTGCCGCCGGTTACACCTTCCGGTACCGGGAGTTTTACCGGGTCTTATGATCCTGGCACGCAGGCCCTTTCCGTTTCCGGAAGTTACACCGGCATGACCTCGGGCGTAACCGGCTCTCACGTGCATGACGGTGCGGCCGGCAGCAACGGCGGGGTCATTATCTCACTGACCAACACCGGCGGGACGGACGGAACCTTCTCCGGCTCCGGACTGGTCGGTAATGACCTGACGGAAGATCAGGTGGTGGATATGTTGCAGAACGGACTCTACGTCAACATCCATACGGGCAACAACCCCGGTGGGGAAATCCGCGATCAGGTAAACCTCGTCGCCAATCCCCTGCCGGTAGAATTGACCGGCTTCGATGCCCTGTCGGATGCCGACGGCGTAACGTTGGCGTGGACGACGGCCACCGAAACGGACAATGCCGGTTTCGAGGTACAGGTCCTCGCCGACACCTGGCAAACCCTGGCCTTTGTCGATGGGGTGGGCACCACCAACGAGGCACAAAGTTATCGATACCGTGTAACGGGCCTCACGCCGGGCCTGCACCGGTTCCGGCTCAAGCAGGTCGACTTTGACGGGGCTTTTGCTTATAGCCCGACGGTCCAGGCCACTGTTGATTTACCCGGTGCGTATTTCCTGTCTGAAGTGTATCCGAACCCGTTCAATCCGACGGCCACGTTTACCCTGACGCTTGCCGTTGATCAGGATGTACGGGTTGAGGTCTTCGACGTGCTGGGGCGCAGCCAGCGCATTCTGCACAACGGCACGTTGCCTGCGCAGGAAGTCCATACCTTCCGGCTGGATGCGGGCGGTCTGCCCAGCGGCCTCTACCTGATCCGCACTACGGGTGCCCGGTTTGAGGATACCCGTACCGTCACGCTGTTGAAGTAGACGGGTTGGTTTGCATGGTCCGTAGGGTCCGTTGTATGCCCGAAGTGTACAACAGACCCTACGGACCGGCACATGTGGTGGCGTGGGCACATCAGCAGAAGGGATGCACAGCCATTTCAAGGACCTGTGCTTATTTCGCCCATTCCGGGAAAACGCCTTCTGTTATGTCGAAAATCGCGGTGCCGAAATAGTACGTCACCAGTGTGACTACGGCAATGCCGATCAGGTTGAGTATAAATCCCGTCTTTGCCATCTGGATCACCGTGACTTGCTTGGTGCCAAAAATAATGGCATTTGGCGGTGTCGCTACGGGCAACATAAAGGCCAGGGAGCCGGCTACCGTGGCCGGCAGCATAAACAAGAGCGGGTTGGTCTCCGTGCTGATGGCCAAACCGGCCAGTATGGGCAGCAAAGATTCTACAGTGGCTGTGTTGGAGGTCACTTCTGTCAAGAAGGTAACCAGGAAGCTGATACACAAGATCAACAAGAGGGGATGTACCGCTTTCAACCAGATTAACTGCTCCCCAAACCACGTCGATAAGCCCGACTCCTTAAAGCCGCTGGCCAGTGCAAAGCCCCCCCCAAACAAGAGGATAATTTCCCAGGGGATGTCTTCTGCCGCTTTCCAATCCATCAGGAAAGTCCCGGGTTTTTGTTTCGAAGGAATCATAAAGAGCAGGATAGCCACAAAAACCGCTACCGTACCATCATTAAACAAGGCGGGTTGATCGAACACGTTTGACCAGCCGGGGATTCGCAACGAACCCACAACGATATCCGCTCTGAAAAACCACAGGAGGGCCAATCCCACAAAGGCCACCAACAGTACTTTTTCTTCAAATTGTTGCTTGCCCAGGCCTCTGTATTCGCTATTGATTTCTTCCTGCCCGAGGCTTTTTAATCCCTTTTCTCTTTTGATGAAAATAAAGTACAAATAGAAGAACAGGACGAAAAACAAGACCACCGAAATCGGGATGGCATAAAAGAACCAGGTGGCAAAGGAAATCTCCGGCGCATCCGGAAAATAGATGTCAAATATCCGCGCAAAAGAAAGGTTGGGTGGGGTCCCCACCAACGTAGCGATTCCACCGATGGAGGCACTGTAGGCAATGGATAACAAGAGCCCAACGGCCAAATACTGGACGGCCTCTTTCCCATTGACATCTTCCAGTTTTGCGATAATCGACATGAGAATTGGGGTCATCAACATCGCCGTGGCCGTATTCGATATCCACATGGAGAGAAAGGCCGTGGCAAACATAAAACCGAGCAAGATGCGTCCAGGGCTGTTCCCGATCAGACGCAGAATATTGAGGGCAATGCGTTTGTGCAGGTTCCACTTCTGAATGGCCAGGGCAACCAGAAAACCACCGATAAACAAAAAGATGACGTGATTGAAATAGGTAGCGGAGACGGCTTTCCCATCCATGACCCCCAGGGCCGGAAACAGCACAATGGGCAACAAGGAGGTGATGGCCAGGGGAACGACCTCAGTTATCCACCACAGTGCCATGAGTATGGCTACCGCCAGCGTATGGGTGACTGCCGGGTTGCCCGGTTCCAAATCCTGAAAGGCAACGATATATACACTGATCAAAGGGGCGATCAGGAATACCGCATACCGGAGGGTATTCCCCGGATCTTCGCCAAGATATTTACGACCTGAAGCCATAAAAATACGTTAAGTGCCCTGATCAGGTAGGTCGTTGTGATCGTATTGGCCGTGGTACCGGGGGGGCAATAGTGATTGTTGATTGGTGATTTATGGGCACGAAATTACCAATCAACAATCACAAATGCCCAATCACCAATTTCAGTGTATCACGTCATCGGCGGGACGGCGGGGAGAGGGGGGGGTATTCAGTTCGCTTCCATACCCGATGCGCAGGATGGCGAGGGGATTGCCCCGGTTGCTGATCAGCCCCTGTACCTGTGAGCCGAGGGGGGGGACCTGAAGCGGCTGGTTGAGGAAAGAGGCCGATAGAAACCAGTCGGCGGCCTGCAAAAGGACGCGAGCGAGGGCTTGCCCGGCCCGAAGCCAATCGACGGGTTTGTCGGTGGTTGTGGTCAGTACGGCCAGCAGGGGCGCGTTGTCGATCAGGCCGCCGACGTCGTAGAGGGCTTCCTCGCCCTTGTTGTTTTTCTTTTCATTGCGCAGCATGACCCGGGTCAGGTGGGTTCGTAGGGTCGAGAGGCCGTACACGTACCCCGGCAAGCCGTCGGTTGATTTGTCCTGGTTGCTGCGTATTAAATCGGCCAGGGCGTCTCTGAAGGCCGGGTCATTGGCCTGAATCGTGACGGCTTGCAGGACCGTTTCCTTGAGGGTCTTGCGCTGCTGCGCATCGTTCAGGATAAGCAGTTGGGCACCCTCTTCGAGTGCGGCTTCCTGAAGGCCTCTGATTTCGGCAGCCGGGACGAGGCGGTTCTCGAAGGCATGGCGGTAGGTCCGCCGGTGGGTCATGGCCTGGAAAAGGGCCAGGTCTTTCACGGATGGCTCGATCCGGTGTGCGAGTCGAAGGGTAGCCATCAGGTTGGGTGAGTCCATGTCCGGGAAAATCCTGACGATTGGCATAAACCCGAACCGGCGTGCGGCCATCTTCAAGTAAAACAATGCAGCCCCGCAGCTCATAATCAGTTCCCGGTTTGCCGGATCAATAGCAGGAAGGGCGCGGGAAGGGTCGGCATATAGCGCGATTTCATTGCCGGTGATCTGAAATCGCCAGGGCTGGGTATTGTGACCGGAGGGGGCAAGGATGGCGTAGTTGATGAGATACCGCAACTGCGCACTACGCGATGCCGTGTGGGGAAAGTCGGCAGCGGATATCTCCCATGGAGTCATGTTGATCATCCGTCTAAAGGAATAGGGGTACCGGTCCGGACGTGTCCCGGGGCTGGCCTTTATGGGGTTGGTGTGGGATATTGAATCAATACCTGATCCAGCATGCCATGAATGACCTGGAGTAAGTCGAATGCGGATACAATGCCGATGATGCGGCCACCTTCTGTGACAAACAGCCGGTGAATGTGACCGTTGCGCATAAGCGTGGCGGCATCCCGAACCGTGGTGTCTGCATTGATGCGGAAGATGTTTGAGGTCATCAATTCAACCGCAGAGGGTTCTGTATTTTCGGGGGTTTCAAACCCGGTAAGTTCTTCCTCGGCATAAGCCCGTGCAAGTTCAGCAGGGACAGCGGCGTGGTGTACCGGCTGCCGGTTGGGGACGGCCATGTAACGCAATAGGTCCGTTTGTGAAATCACACCGATCAAGGTGCCTTCTTCCGTGGCTACAGGTGCCCCCGAAATTTCATGTTCTATCATAAACTCGGCTACATGGCTCAAGGGCCAGGATGCGCCGATCACGTGAACAAAGGAAGTCATGACATCTTTGACGCGGAGTTCTTGAAGCGTAGCAATCATGGCGGTACAGGTTAGGTGGAAGTATCCAGATCAGTTTTGAGGGTATGGTAGGTAACCACTGGGCATGGGGCGGCACGCACCACGCGCTCGGCTACACTGCCAAGGAATAAGCGATCAATGCCGGTATGTCCGTGCGTCCCCATTACAATCATATCCATCTGCGCTTGCGCGGCAAAGTCCAGGATCACAGTAGCCGGTGGGCCATGCTCAACGTGAATTTCGGCCGCCATCCCCAGGGTTGTCGTTGCCGTAAGCAACTGGTTCATGTGCTCCGTCATCTGGGCTTGCATAAACGAGGGCCAGTTGCTCGGCAAACCGGCATCCGAAAGGGCCACAATGTGGGGGTAGGGCAGGGGTTTAACCACATTGAGCAGGTGCAGTTCGGCCTGGTACACGGTGGCGAAATGGGCGGCAAACTGCAAGACTTTTCCCGAATGGGCCGACAAATCCACCGGTACCAAAATCTTGCGGACTTCGGGGGCTTCGTCCTGGGTTGGTACATTGGGAGAAACGGCCAGGACCGGGCATGGTGCCGAGCGGACCACTTCGTCAGTGGTGTGGCCCAGCAGTAACTTGTCCAGTCCTCTCCGTCCATTTGTGCCCATAACCAGCAGGTCAACGGCATTCGAGGAGGCATAATCCAGGATGGCTGATGCCGGAGACAAGGAGGAGGTGACGATGTGGACCTTATGCGGGAGCTTGACGGCTTCCAGGTGATGAGCCACCACCACCTTTCGGATCAAATCGGCTTTTATATCAGCCGGAAGGCCGTTGTCGAGGAAGGTGTCAATGTCGTCAATGCCCTCTAGAACGTCCGGCACAAACGCATGGATCACATCAAGGGTACCTACATTGCGGCGGACCAGGTCCAGGGCGTATTGAAACGCACGGTCGGCACTGGCCGAACGGTCCGTGGGGAACACTATGTGTTCAAATTGGGACATTTCAGGAATCTGCTTCGGCTTTTGCAAAATACTGTTTTTGCACAGCTTCGGGTAGCAAAGATTGGCCGAATGGTTTGATGGCAAACACCGGGCAAGGCGCGTTGCGTACCACCTGTTGTGCTACACTCCCGACGAAGAAGCGTTTCAGCCCTTGCATGCTCTGCGTAGAGACCACCATCAGAGTGATGTGATTGGTCTCGGCATAGTTGTGGATGTGGTGTTCAGGATAGCCCACTTCGATGGCGATGTGGTCTACCGTGATGTCCAGTTCCTTCAGGGTGTTGTCCAGGTACTGCCGGCATCGGTCCTGAATCTGCTCCGTATGCGGGAACGACGTGGGCAGACCATACACGATGGGCAGGGCCTCTTCGTGAATCACATGGAGGACGTGCAATTCGGCTTTGTAGGCATCGGCCAGGGCACGCGCATGAAGCAGGGCTGGTGGTGTGGCTTCCGAAAAATCGACCGGGGCCAGCACTTTGGGTTCTTTCCTGGCACGGTTCGGATCGTCAAAGGGATGTACCGTCATCACGGGGCATGCCGCTTCGCGGATGATCTGCTCGGAGACGCTGCCGGACAGGAGCCGGGCAATTCCGGTGCGGCCATGTGCACCCATGACGACAAGGTCAACCTGTGTTTTGCCGATGTATTCCAGAATAGTCTCGGCTGCCGAGGAGGCTTCGATCTGGACATGAACGATAGAAATATGCCCGGCAGTACCCGAGGAGAACCAGGTATTTGGGGCATCTTCCGTCTCGTCATCGAGAAAAGCCAACGGATTGGGATGATTAGGCTTGTCCAGGACGTGTAATACATGCAAATCGGCCCCGTACTTGTCCGCCAGATCGGTTGCGGTCGAGAAGGCATGTTCTGCACACTCGGAGAAGTCCGTAGGGAACAGGATATGTTTGATTTCCAGCATGGGTGAGCGGGTTTACAGGGTGGTGTCAGGATGCGTAACCATCACCTTGGGCCGGGTGTTGGTCTTTGGGGTTTCGGCAGGCACGGGCTTGATGACCCAAACAGGGGAGGGTGCCGTACGGATAATTTTTTCGGCGACGCTGCCCAGCACAAAATGCTCCAGTCCTGTGCGGCCCTGTGTGGCCATCACAATCAGGTCGGCCCGTTGTTCACGGGCATATTGTGTGATGCGTTGGGCCGGATTACCGGAGCGGATTTCATAGGTCACCGGTACCACCGGGCCTTCCGTTTCTGCGTAGGCGCGTTCCATCAGGTTGAGGCACTTGGCTTCAATTTTCGGCTCCAGGTCATAGACCGATTGTACGGAAGGCCCGTAAAAAGCGGGATGGAACATGTCTTGTATGATATGTACCAGGTGGAGCCGGGCTTTCCAAGTAGCGGCCAGGGAGCGGGCGGCGACCAGCGCGCTGTAGGAGGCTTCCGAAAAATCAAGGGGCACCACAATGGTGTGGAGGCCCGGAGAAAGGGCTGAAGTCTGGACGGTCAGGACGGGGCAGGGGGCGCGCTGTACCAATTCGCGGGCAACGCTACCGAGCAGGAAGCGCCGGATGCCCCGGCGGCCGTGGGTGCCTATGACGATCAGGTCAATGTCTTCATGGGTGGCATACCGGATGATGGCGGGTGCAATCGCCACATCCTGTTCAATGATATGCTCGACGCGGGGGTCAAAGTCCTGCATCAAATGTTGGGCCTCGATACTTCGGGCCATCACGATCAGGTTGGTGTCTGCAGGATCCGCCATGGCTTCCCACTCGACTTTAAAGGTCGTGTTCAAGTCTTGGTTGGGGTTGAGGCGGGTATGCGCGGCCTTGGTTTCCTCAATGAAGGCCCGAAGGCGTTTGTCGCGTTCTTTCTCGCCGATATCGGCATAGGGGACGCGGACGTAAACGACATGGACAGAGGCTTGCCAGCGCCAGGCGATGTTAAAGGCAGAGTGGAGGGCCTCTTTGGCGACCGGGGAGAAGTCGACCGGGACGAGTATTTTATTGATCGAATGCATAAGACATCTCATTCAGGTTATGTCGAGAAAGGTGTACGTTTCCGTAGCGGTATCAAAGGCATCTACCCGAAAAGGGGGTGTTTTGGGCATTAAGATCGTGTGTAGAGAGGGGCATCCCTGACGGCAGATCCTGTGTCCTCCTGTATGCTTTTTCCGATGGCGCGTGTGGGGGAATCCCCTACAAGTGGGAGAATTGGTGGATATTTATTGAAAATTTATGATTTATGATTTGTTATTAGTTGTTAAAAATTTGAGATTTGTGGCAAGAGAAATTATAACTCATCAATTCGCCCATGCCCAATCACAAATTTCCGTAGGGAAATCCCTTACAAGCCATGGCGGGAATTGCTTACACGGCTTGTGGGTAAGCACCCGCAAGCCGGTGCGACGAGGAGGGGTTTCTTTGGGCATCCTTTTTTTGTCCCGTGGATCATCAACATATTTTCTTTATGGAACCTTCCGTCAAAAGCCGGTCCGGACCGGCCTCGTCGGCCTCAAACATGGATGTCTTTCAATACGATGAACAGATCGTCCGCTGGTTTGTGATCGCGACGGCCATCTGGGGGCTGGTGGGTATGCTCGTAGGTCTTATCCTGGCCATTCAGATGCCTTTCTGGCAAGCCAATCTGGGGCCTTATCTGACCTTCGGCCGTCTCCGGCCGTTGCATACCAATGCCGTCATTTTCGCATTCGCCGGCAATGCCATTTTTGCCGCGATTTACTATTCTACCCAGCGCCTATGTAAAGCCCGGATGTTTAGTGATGCCATGAGCCGCATCCACTTTTGGGGCTGGCAGAGTATCATTGTATCCGCTGCACTTACGCTGCCGTTGGGGATCTCCACCAGCAAGGAATACGCGGAACTGGAATGGCCTATCGATATCGCCATCACGCTTGTCTGGGTCGTGTTTGCGGTCAATTTCTTTGGTACCCTGCGTAACCGGCGCGAAAAACACATGTACGTGGCGCTCTGGTTTTACATCGCAACAATCATCACCGTTGCGGTCCTACATGTGGGTAACAGCTTGGCCATTCCCGTGAGCGCCTTCAAGAGTTATTCCATCTACGCCGGGGTGCAAGATGCCTTTGTGCAGTGGTGGTACGGCCACAACGCGGTGGCCTTCTTCCTCACCACGCCATTTTTGGGCCTGATGTACTACTTCATGCCCAAGGCGGCAGACCGGCCGGTGTTTTCATACCGGCTATCCATTGTGCACTTCTGGAGCCTCGTGTTCCTGTACATCTGGGCCGGTCCGCACCATTTGCAATACACCGCCATGCCGGAATGGGCTGTTACCCTGGGGATGATCTTCTCTGTGATGCTCTGGATGCCGAGCTGGGGCGGGATGATCAACGGCCTGTTTACCCTCCGTGGGGCGTGGCACAAGCTGCGCGATAGCGTGGTCCTGAAAATGTTCGTGATTGGGATCACGTTCTACGGGATGTCCACGTTTGAAGGACCGATGCTCTCCGTCAAAAGCGTGAACGCCCTGAGCCACTACACGGACTGGACCATCGGCCACGTACACGCCGGGGCCCTGGGGTGGAACGGCTTCATGACTTTTGGGATGATTTACTGGCTGATGCCGCGGCTCTGGCGTACCAAACTCTGGAGTGACCGCCTCGCCAATACCCACTTCTGGATTGGCACCATCGGGATGCTGCTTTACGTGATGGCGATGTACTCTGCCGGCGTCACGCAAGGGTTGATGTGGCGGGCTTTTGATGAAGCTGGCCGCTTGCTCTATCCCGACTTCATGGAAACCGTCGTCCAGATTGTGCCCATGTACTGGGTGCGCATGATTGGCGGGTTGCTGTACCTGACCGGCGTCGTGCTGATGCTCTACAACATGTGGAAGACCATCCAGACCGCGCCTAAACATTTGCCGGATCCGTCCGTGGCGGTCCCGAAATCTGCCCCTGCACATTAAGCCTGAACCCTCATGAGTCGATTCATAGATACCCAAGGCCGGCACCGCAAACTCGAAGGGTGGCCCCTGGTGTTCACCATTCTGGTGACCCTTTCCATCCTCGTCGGTGGCCTGGTCGAGTTTTTACCACTGGTGCTACTCGACGAGCAAGTGCCGAGCATCAGTACCGTCAAGCCGTTTACCCCACTGGAACTGGCCGGGCGCGACCTTTACATCCGGGAAGGGTGTAACAACTGCCATTCCCAGATGGTGCGTCCGTTCCGCCATGAACTCGAACGGTATGGCGAATATTCCAAACCCGGTGAAACCATCTACGAGCACCCCTTCCTGTGGGGCTCCAAACGTACCGGACCAGACCTGGCCCGCGTGGGCGGCAAATACCCGCACCTGTGGCACGTCCGCCACATGGAAAACCCGCGCTCCACCAGCCCTCGGTCTTTAATGCCGCCCTACTACTGGTTGCTGTCGAATGAACTCGACGTCTCGACGTTGCAAACCAAGCTCAGTCGGCTGCGCGCCATCGGCGTACCGTACACCGATGCCGAGATCAACCAGGCCGTCAGCCTGGCCCAACAGCAAGCCGCCGAGATTGCACGCGAAGTTGTTGATCAAGGTGGTCCGCAAGGGCTGGATGATAAGGAGATTACCGCGCTGGTGGCCTTCTTGCAACGCCTCGGTACCGACATCAAAGCCGCGCAAACGGCCCAAGCCCTTGGAGGTGCGCCATGATGAAAGAAGTTGTACGGGCTATCGAAACCGGCGTATTTTCTCAAATCGGTCTGTTCGCCTTCCTGGTGGCCTTCGTACTGATCCTGGTCTGGGCCTTTACCATGAAGAAAGCCGACCGGACGTACGCCAAGGAAATGCCCTTGCATGACAATGATGAGCTTTTAACCCCTGAGATTCAATGACGACTCAACCCCATACCCCGGATCCCAACGAACGCGATCAGGTCATTCGTGGCCATAACTATGACGGGATCAAAGAGTACGATAACCCGATGCCCGGTTGGTGGATTTGGATCTTCTGGGCCACCGTCGTGTTCGCGATCATCTATCCCATTGGCCTGCATGGCCTCGGGTGGATTAATTCCTACAGTGACGACCTCGCCGACGGCCAGGCCGAACTGGAAGTGATGCGCACGGCCGCCAATACCGGCGGCGGATTTACAGACGAAGCCTCGCTGGCCGCATACATCGGCGATGATGCCCATATAGCTGCCGGCAACGAGATCTACCAGACCAACTGTATGCCGTGCCACGGTGATGCCGGGCAAGGCCTCATCGGCCCCAACCTGACCGACGATTACTGGATTCATGGCAACCAGAACATGGACCTGTTTAACGTGATCACCAACGGCGTCCCGGAAAAAGGCATGACCCCCTGGGAAAGCATCCTGACGGGCGAACAACGCGCCCAACTCGTTGCCCACCTTCGGACCTTGCACGGTACAAACCCACCCAACGCAAAAGATCCGCAGGGTGAGTTGATTGAACCCGCACAATAAACCTTAGAACCACAAGGAAGCTTCAGCGTAATGCGTAATATCTGCGCACTTATGCATTAATAACCACCCTCGCTAAATACAACTGCTTACCCTTCCATGCCTGACATCGTACCGATCCTGGAGTCGCCGGAAGAAGTGCTGACCACGATGACGCGCGAAGGCAAGCGTCGATGGTTATATCCCGTTCCTGAAAAAGGTGCGTTTTATAAAAAACGGCTCATCGTTGGCTGGGGTCTTATCGTGCTGTTTTTGGCCTTCCCCCTGATTCCCATCGGGGGAAAGCCGGCGGTCTTGCTTGATCTTATCCGGCGCGAATTCACCTTCTTTGGGGTAACCTTTTACCCGACGGATACCCTGCTGTTGATGCTGTTTTTGATCAGCATCTTGCTTACCATCATCATTATAACCGCGCTACTGGGCCGGGTATGGTGTGGATGGGGGTGTCCTCAGACGGTGTACCTGGAGTTCGTCTTTCGGCCTATCGAACGCTGGCTTGAAGGGTCTGAGAACAAACGCAGACGCCAAGACGAACGCCAGATGACGTTTGATGTCTTCTTGCGGAAGTCTGCCAAATGGGTCCTCTACCTCGTCATCTCACTGGTGCTCGCCCATAGCTTTGTGGCCTACTTCGTCGGGTGGAAAGACCTGATCGGGTGGATTACAGAGCCCCCGACGGCCCACTGGGGGTTCTTTGTGATTATGGCCTTGGTCACGGCACTGATCCTGTTTGACTTCGGGTACTTCCGGGAGCAGATGTGTACCATCGCATGCCCCTACGCCCGGATGCAGTCGATCATGCTGGATCGGGATTCGATGATCGTCTCCTATGATCTCAACCGGGGCGAGCCACGGGCCAAACGCTCCAAAAAGAAGATGCAGCAAGAAAAGGAAGGGCTTATCCCGGCCCAGGGCGACTGCATCGACTGTTTTGCCTGCGTACGTACCTGCCCCACGGGGATCGACATTCGGGAGGGGTTGCAGATGGAGTGCATTACCTGTACGCAATGCATTGATGCCTGTGACCATATCATGGACCGCATCGGCAAACCCCGAGGGCTCATTCGGTACACCTCCGAAAATGATTTGGAAGGGAAGCCTGCCAAATTGATCCGGCCCCGCACGGTCCTTTATGCCGGGCTGTTTTTGCTGGTCAGTTCGCTATTCACGATTGCGCTGGTCAATCGGGGAACCTACGACGTCAATGTAGGACGCGTGGTCGGGGCACCGTTCACAGAATTGCCGGACGGCAATGTGGCCAACCGGCTCCGCTTCCGGGTTCGGAACCAGACGGCCGCGCCCGTGACGTTCACCGTTGAAGCCGTCAGTCCGCCCGAAGCGAAATTGACCATTGTAGGCGTCCAGCCGATCCCGCTGGAACCCCAGGAAATGAAACGCACCGAAATCTGGATATCCATCCCGGCCTCGGCATTTGAGTTTGGCAACAGCGAAGGTGTTTTTGAACTCCGGTTCAGCGATGGCTACGTGCATACGGTCACCTTTCCCTTGCTTGGACCCTCTTAATTTGTGATTGGTGATTTCACCAATCATCAATCACCAATAAAATGAAAATCCCGCCTCACATCGGTTGGCCTGCTTTTGTGGTGAGTTTGTTGCTCACCAGTATGGTCGTTGCTTTTTCGGCGTTGTACTTCTCCAAGTCGGACGGTGGGGCTCAGCCTATAGAAGATTACTACCGCAAGGCCGAGCAATGGGAAGGCCACATGAGCCAGCAAAACCGAAATGTGGAACTGGGTTGGACCCTGGCCCTGACCATCGCCCCTACCGCTGATGCCGATGGCAAGCGAGCGGTGCAACTTCAAGTACTGGACGCTGAGGGCAACGCCGTGCACGGTTTGGCCGGTACTGTGACCACAGCCCGCCCCCAATGGGCGGCCTCCTATGAAACGCAGGACTGGCAACCCGTTCCCGATGCCGAGGGCACATACATCCAAAACCTGGACCTCAACGCAAGCGGGTTGTGGGATTTCCATATCATGGTTGAACGTGCGGATGAACGGTTTGAGCAAACCGTTCGGAAGGAGGTACGTGCGCTATGAGGGAGGCCAAGGACACATCATCCCCTCCTTGTGCACACTGCGGGTTGCCGGTCGGGAAGTACCCGGTTGGAAATGACCCGTATTTCTGCTGTACCGGCTGTGCCGTCGTATTCGATACCCTCCATGCTGCCGGATATGGCGCTACCTTTTATCAACTGCGTAGCCTGACCGATCAGGCGTGCCCGGTTCCCCAGCCGGCCACCGAAAAGGACCAGCGCCGGTTGGCCGCGCTGGACGTCGATGCTTTTCTGGATACCCACACGCAACTTCTGCCCGATGGTACGCGGCAAGGGACCTTCGCCCTGGATGGTGTGCATTGCGCCGGGTGTGTCTGGGTAGTCGAACAACTTCCCTACGAACAAGATGGCGTGCAAGAGGCCCGGTTGGATTTGCCCCGTGCACGGGTCCGGCTACGCTGGGATCCCGAGCACGTTGCCCTCTCTGAAATAGCAGTATGGCTCAACCGGTTCGGGTATACCCTGTCTCCATTACAGGAAAAAGGGACAACGCCACAAACCGAAACGGAACACCGGCTGTTGGTCCGGATGGGTGTCGCCTGGGCCCTTGCCGGCAATGTCATGTTGTTGGCCTTTGCGATGTACGCAGGGTTGACCACCGAGACCCAGCCGGGCCTGGCCCATGGGGTTCGTTGGTTAAGTTTGGTATTGACTGCCGCGACGGTGGGATACGGCGGGATGGTATTTTTTGTACCAGCCTTTCAATCCCTCCGGCAAGCGCTAAAATCGCGCCGGATCCAGGGGCTTCATATGGATGTGCCTATTGCCCTCGGGATTGCCGTCGGGTTCGGGCACAGCGCTTGGGCGACCGTCATGGGTCAGGGGGATGTCTGGTTTGATTCTGTAGCCGTTCTGATTGCGGCCCTGCTGACGGCCAAATGGCTGCAACTTCGGAGCCGCCGCTTGGCTGGTGCAGCCACGGATCGGCTGTTTCATTTGTTGCCCAGCATCGCGTGGAAGGTTGATGCGCAGGGCCGGAAAGCCATGGTGCCCGTTGCCGATTTGGAGATTGGAGATCGGGTTTGGGTAGAGGCTGGAGATGTGCTGCCCGTCGACGGTGTGGTCTTGGAAGGAACCTCCCGCGTGGAGCAGGCCATGCTTACAGGTGAAAGCAAGCCGGTGGCGGTAGGAGAGGGGGCCACTGTGTTGGCTGGTACGACCAATGTTACCCACCCCTTGCATGTACAGGTGGCAGCGGTAGGGGGCCATACCCGCGTCGGACAGATGTTGGATTGGATTCGGGAAGGGGCTTTTGAACCGGCACCCATCGTCACGATGGCCGGGCGACTCACAGGGTACTTCGTTGGCACCGTACTGGTCCTGGCACTCCTTACGGCGGTACTCTGGTGGATGGTAAACCCGGTAGCCGTGGTACCGCATGTGGTGGCGTTGTTGGTGATTACCTGCCCGTGTGCATTAGGGATGGCTACGCCTCTGGCTATGGCCATCGGGACGGGCCGTGCGGCCAAGCAAGGGCTGTTTATTCGAAATGACGGGGCCTTCCAACAGTTACCGAAGGTCGATGCCGTGGTACTGGACAAAACCGGCACACTTACTGAGGGGGCCCTCAGGCTGGTCGATTTTTCAGGAGATGAAGCGGCGATACGCTGGGCTGCTGCCCTGGAACGCGGGAATACACACCCCGTTGGCACCGCCCTGCAGACCGCCCGCCCTGCTGCCGAGCAACTGGACGTCGCAGAAGTGGTTCATGTAACCGGGGCTGGGGTTCGCGGGTGCGTTGGAGATCACGAGGTGCAAGTGGGCCGTCCGGATTGGGTCGCCGAGCAAGCTACGCTTACCGATCAACAACATCATACCCTTGCAGCGTTTGCAGATGCAGGATATACCCCCGTGGCTGTTGCCGTCGACGGTACATGCTGTACCATGCTGGCTTTTGACGATGCCGTACGTGAGGAGACCCCAGCCCTGCTGGCCCAACTCCGGGCTTCAGGCCGAAGGTTGTACCTGCTTTCAGGGGATGATCCGGCGGTTGTCTCCCGGCTGTCAGATCGGCTCGGACTGAAGGCGACACAGGCCCACGGGCATGTAGGGCCGGAGGCCAAACACAGATTTATCCGCACCTTGCAGGCCGAGGGACGAACCGTGGCCATGATCGGCGATGGTATGAATGACGCGTTGGCCCTTCAAACCGCCGATGTAGGAATTGCCGTGCAGGGACACCTGAGTGCCAGCGGACAGGCCGCCGATGTATGGCTCACCCGAGCGGGGTTACAGCCGGTGCGCATGGTATTTGAAGGAGCTGCCGGGGTCATGCGCGTGATTAGAAGCACCCTTACGTTCTCGTTGGCGTATAATGTACTGGGTGCCGGTGCGGCAATGATGGGATGGGTGAACCCACTTGTTGCCGCTGTTGCCATGCCGCTGAGCTCGCTGGTGGTGGTGATTGTCTCCATTACCCAGCGTACCTTTAAAATTACTTCGGCGCGTTCTATGGGCAAGGCCCGAGCCCGGAAGGCTATACCCCAGAGGTCGGCAACCCCAACGTGATCGAACGATTATGAATATCCTCTTTTTTCTGATACCCATCGCCCTGATGCTCGCCGGTTTGGCGGTTTGGGGGTTTCTGTGGGCTGCACGCTCCGGTCAGTTCGAAGACGTGGAGACACCGGCCCTGCGGATGCTGATGGATGACGAACTCAATACCCCAAACGACGCTGTTTCATCAACCAACTCCTGAACCCATGGCTACGTTATCCCCACCCGTACCTGTTGCACCCGTGAGCGGTGCCCAAACTGACGGGTACGCGACCACTTTTGAATGGGAACCGGTTTCCGATGCCCAAAACTTTCGCATCGAACTGGCTGATACGGAAACATTCGATGGTGACACATTCTCGGCAGAAGTTCAGAATACCCACGCCCTGACCCTTTATGAAATGCTGCCTTCCGATGGGCGTAAGTACTTCTGGCGGGTACAGGCCAATCGAGGGGGAGGATGGACCGACTGGAGCGCACCGCAATGGTTTACTTCGGCCACAGAAGCTGTACTGGCTGCTGCACCGAGCGTCGCCCCGGCTGCCGCACTGGCGGGTGGTGGAACGCTTGCTGGTGCGACGGAGCCTGTCGCTACCGGCGGTTCAATCAATTATTCCGGATTTCTCTGGGGATGGTTAATCGCTGTTGCCGTAGTGACCATCTTTCTTATGATTGTTATTCTGTAAGAGGTTGCACCATAGAATGTTGTCCCTGGTCCCCATGAAGCATCTCCGTGCTGTCATGCGGCATTGCGTGTGAACCGTGATCCATCGACCGGAAGCCCCGGCTGAGGGTGTAGAGGCCAAATACAATCACCAGGATTCCGGCCAGCCAGTTGAGCCGTACGCGCCATTCTGGCCGTAAGAGACGGGGGCTCAGCCCGACCAACAAAAGGGCCGGTACAGTTGCCAGTCCGAAGATCGCCATCGTGACGGCCCCTCCCAGGGCAGAGCCTGTGACCGTGGCTTTGGCCAGGATAGCATACACCAATCCACAAGGGAGCAGACCATTGAGAAGCCCCAGGCCCAAGGCCCCCTGATAGCCCCCCCGTTTGAGGTACCGGGCCAGGGCATTACGCAAGCGGGTAAGGGGGCCGGCAAGCGAGAGGTGCCGGGCAAATGCTGGCCATCGAACCCCCAACAATCCGAGACCCAGACCAATTAGAAACAACCCCACGAGCATGGTCAATCCTTTTTGAACTGGGGCAATCCGTTGCATGAGTGTTGCACCGGCAAAGGCAGCAGCTGCACCCAGAAGCGCATAGGTAAGGGTCTTGCCGGCGTGATATACCCCCTGTAACCCAAGTGCCCTGCCCCGTGCTGCTGGTGCCTGCCCCAGCGCTAATACAAACCCCCCACACATCCCAATACAGTGCACACTTCCCAATAATCCGATACCGAAGACCAACGGCAAATCTAACGCACTCCAATCACCCATCATAAATCACCACACGAGGCGTAAGCCGACTGTACGAAGTAAATCTCAATGATTCAATCTCAATGATCCTCTCGCCCTTCCACCCATTGCACGGCGTGTTGCATTAGAGCGGCAGCATTCTTGAGGTTGAGTTTTTCCTTGATGCGTGCGCGGTAGGATTCCACGGTTTTAATGGAGAGGTGCAGCCGTCGGGCAATTTCACGGGTGCCTTTGCCCCGGCCTGTGAGCTCAAACACTTCAAGTTCGCGGTCACTCAAGACTTCAAGTGGAGAGGCCACAATGTTTTGTCGGCCTGCTGCCATTTTAAGCAGTAAGCGTGCATTGATTTCGTCGCTCACGTAAATGCCGCCACTCAGTACCCGGCGTACAGCCTTAACAAGCTGGTCATCGGCTTCGAGTTTCATGACGTAGCCCTTCGCCCCGGCGCGGATGGCCCGTTCAGCATAGAGCGATTCATCATGGCGGGACATCACAAGCGTTTTAAGGTTCGGGTTGAGCGCCAGCAAGTGCTTGATCAACTCAATGCCACTCATGCCGGGGAGGGAAATGTCCACCACAACCAGGTCGGGGTTTATCTGTGATATTTCATTGAGGGCTTCTTCGGCACTTGCGGCATAACCACAGACGCGGATGCCCGTTTCTGCCCCCAGGCTCATGGCGATGCCTTTCTGCATGAGGGGATGGTCGTCGACAATATAAATCTGGTCCATGGTGCAATCGGGTTTATTGCCTGGGTCTATGATAAGGCAAAGGTCGATTTATGTAGGGTGCAGGTCAATGTCGTCCCTTTGGAGGGGCGTGGACGAATGTCCAATTTGGCCCCGATCAGGTTTGCACGGTATTTCATGATGTCCACGCCCATGCCGGGGGGGGCTGCTTCGGTATTCGGGAAACCGACACCGTCGTCTTTTACCACCAGACGGATAAAATCCTGTCCTTCAACCCAGGTGACCGTTACCTGAATGGCCTGGGCATGTTTGCAGGCGTTATTAATGGCTTCCTGTCCGATGCGGTACATTTGAAGGGCAACCGAATCGTCAATGATGGTCTCTTTGCCAAGGTCTTCAAAGACGCATCGGACCTGGAACAGCCGTTCGGCATTGATGCAAAGCCGGTGCAGCGCTTCGTTGAGGCCGTTTCGTTCCAGTTCAACCGGCATCAACCCTCGGGCCAGGGTACGGGCCTGTTGATCTGCTTCCTGGATCAAGTCGGCAATTTCGGTAACAGAATCGGCGTAATTGATCCCTTCACGGGCCATGTTTTTTGCCACATTTCGGCAGATGAGCCCGATTCCGGTCAACATTTGCCCGAGGCCGTCGTGCAGGTCTTGCCCAATGCGCCGACGTTCCTGTTCCGTTACGCGGAGGATTTCGTTTTCCAGTCCGCGCCGTCGTGAAATATCCCGGATAATGCCGGTGAAGGTGCGCCGCCCATTGACCTCAATTTCGCTAACGGCCAGGTCCATCGGAAAGATTGTGCCGTCTTTGCGCTGCCCCGTTACTTCCCGGCCGATGCCAATAATTTTGGGGACTCCGGTTTCGAGATAAGTCGCTATGTAGCCGTCATGCTCTTCATGATACGGGGCGGGCATCAGGAGGTTGACGTTTTTACCCAATATCTCGAATTCCTCATACCCAAAAATGTGCTCTGCTGCCTGGTTGAACGATTCAATGCAACCATGCTCATCAATCGTGATGATGCCGTTCACAGCCATTTTCAAAATGGCCTGGATGCGGGCTGCACTTTCGTGAAGTAACTCAGGGGTCAGGGTTCCTTTTGGCATATTCCAGGTAGGGTGAATTTGAAAATACGTTGATCCCCCGGTACCCCTTGCAGGTAATGTCCTACACACGATGTAGGGAAATCCCCTACATTCAATCATTTTAGGATCGGGGTATCCCAGATTATGTTGCTTCAGTGGTTTGAGGCCGGATGTTACCCACCAGGCACCTGCGTTGTGAAGCCATTGCTTTTCAACCAGATTTGCACGAGGTCAAAGGCTGTAACCGAACCATTTAGGTTATAGTCGCCCTGTAGATACCCGGTTGTCCCGTTCTGAAGCAGCCAGATTTGCAACATGTCAAAAGCGGTAACAGAACCGTTTACATTCCCATCACCGCCATACATGCCAAACCGGCCATCGCCAAGGGGATCCTGGGGGCTGGACCCGTAGGCTTGGGCAGCCCCTGTAGAAAAATCGAAACTGCCTGTTCCACTGCTAAAGTCGATGGCTGCCGCACTCATCATGGATAGATGATTGCGGTGCCGAACGACCACAAAGTAGGGCGCAGGAACGACGGGAAACGCAACCGGACTCAATCCATCGGTGTCTACAATACTGCCATCTTTTTTTAGGAGGGCAGCCCGAGTGGCCAGGGCCGGTCCATCGGCGGTTTGGCGCAACTGGACCAACACCCAGTCGACAATGTCGGGAGGTAACACCGGTACAGACTCGGATCCGTTGTAGGCCAGCGGCGAGCTGGCAAAAGGAGCATCGCCAAACGGTTGGTCAAGTGGTACAAAGGGGGCCAGGTCAGTGTTCATGTCCGGAGAAGTGTAGGCACCGGAAAGGATGGCCGTTATGGAGGGTTCTACCAAAACACCGGCACAGTCGAGGGTATAAAGGCGGCCAAATGTTCCACGATGCACAAGGTACAGCTCCCCCGACGCATCGACACTAAACGCCGATATGTTTCGTCCGGTGTCCATACTCAGTTGCATGCTGGCCGTGATGCCATTTTCGTCGTAATCCAGGGCATAGAGAAACCGTTGAACATAGTCCGTATACAGATACTTTCCGGTCAGGGCAGCGGCGCACGATTGGCCTTGATACACCCGGCCTCCTACAACGGCATGGGAAGGAGGGGAGGCACCAAGTGAATAGGTCCAGACAGGGAGGGTCAATCCTGTGGGGTCACAGCTGGTGCCGGACGGCCAACAGGCGGTACCTTCCATAATTGGCCAGCCATGGTTTTGTCCGGCATACACCCAGTTGATTTCTTCCTGGGCGATGTGCCCTACGTCGGCCACCCAGAGGCGGGTGGGATCGTCAGGATCAAAGCTGAAACGCCAGGGGTTTCGAAAACCATAGGCCCAGATCTCGTCACATTGGTTCCCTGGGCCATCGACGAATGGATTGGTCGCCGGTACGGTGTATGAGGCTGCAACGCCACCGCAATCTGACCCGCCGCCGTTACCATCCACATCTATGCGAAGGATGGCGCCCAGCGGGTGGGTGGGGTCCTGGGCATAGGGGTTGGGTTCCGACGGCCTCCCAATGCCACCATCCCCCAGTGCGATATACAAATATCCATCCGTCGGACCAAAAGCCAGTTGTCCGGCATTATGGTTGCCGGCAGGCTGATTCACTTCAAACAATACCACTTCACTGGCTGCATCTGCGGAATCTTGATCAGCACTTACGGTAAAGCGGGAGACCACTGACCGCAGGGGAGTATCGGCAGTATAGTAGATGTAGAAATAGCCGTTGTTTGTATAGTCAGGGTGGAAAGCAAGGCCCAATAGACCGGCTTCAAATCCGGTAAATACTTGACTGCTGATGTCGAGAAAAACTTTGCGCTCCGTGGTTGCAGGGTCATTGGCGGTCACAGAAATGAACCCGTTCTGTGAGGTCACAAACAGCCGGTTGGTTCCATCGTTCGGGGATTGCATGTCCGTGGAACGCAGGAAATAATCCGTCAGGTTGGGCAGGGCATTTTGCAGGGTCACCTGAGCCGTTGCAGGCAAGGAGGTCCCGCACGTGACGGCCAGTACAGTAAGGCAAAAACAGAGGGCCTGATACGTGCTGTACCCGTTAGATGTATTGTCGTCTTTGCACACCGTATATTGACGCGCCTCGATTCGTTATTACAAATCCCAATGGTATGGCTAATCCAACTGCTATTTTAGGTGAACAGTTTCGTCTGGACGAAAAGGTGGCCGTAGTTACTGGAGCCAGTAAAGGTATTGGGGCGGCCATTGCCCGAGGGCTTGCCGAATTTGGCGCAAAGGTGGTCGTAAGCAGTAGGAAGCAAGAGGCGGTAGATCAGGTCGCAGAAGACTTGACCGGATTGGGGTATGAGGCCGTAGGCATCGCCTGCCATATGGGAGAAACCGCGCAGATCCAGACGCTGGTCGAAAAGACTGTGCACCGGTACGGACAGTTGGATATTGTCGTCAACAATGCCGCCGTCAATCCGATGTACGGTCCGCTGTCAGGCATGACCGAAGCGGTATTCGACAAGATCATGGCTGTCAATCTGAAAGGCCCATTCACATTGTGCCAACAGGCCTATCCCCACATGAAAGCACAGGGAGGTGGGGCGGTGATTAACATCAGTTCCATCAGTGGACTCAAACCGGACCCCGGCCTCGGGCTATACGGCACCAGCAAAGCCGGACTCATCCTGATGACGCAGGCCCTGGCCAAGGAATGGGGGCCGGATGGTATACGGGCCAATGTCATCTGCCCCGGCTTGGTCAAGACCAAACTCAGCGCAGCCATCTGGCAAAACGACCACCTGCTCAAACACTTTACCCAGGGCCTGCCTGCCGGACGCATGGCGACCCCGGAAGAAATGGCAGGACTGGCCGTTTTTCTGGCCTCACCGGCCGCCGCCTACTGTACCGGCGGCGTGTATCTGGCAGATGGAGGGAATATGTTAGGGTGATTTGTAAGTTGTGATTGGTGATTTGAAATTGGATGCCTTAAAATCACCACACGAGGCGTAGCCGACTGTACGAAGTAAATGCCCAATCACAAATCATAAACCTCATGTCGCTATCTCAAGATCAATTCGACCCCCTCCTGTCCGAAATCTCGGCCTATATTCAAACAGCGGTCTTTCCACTCGAAAAGGCTGTCGAAAACCACGATTTCATTTCCCTGGAGCCGTTATTGCAAGAAAAGAGAACGGAGGTAAAAGCACGAGGCTGGTGGTTGCCGCAGGTGCATACCGAATGGGATGGGATGGGGCTCTCCCTGGCGCAATTTGGGCAGGTGAGTGAGGCCCTGGGGCAAAGTCCATTCGGACATTTCCTGTTTAACTGTCAAGCGCCGGATGCCGGGAACATGGAGATCCTCATGGCGCATGGCACGCCGGACCAACAAGATCGGTTTTTGAAACCTCTGCTGCACGGCGAGATTCGCAGTTGTTTTGCTATGACGGAACCCGAATACGCAGGCTCCAATCCGGTGCAGTTAGGGACAATGGCGGTCAAAGATGGAGAGGACTATATCCTCAACGGCCATAAATGGTTCACCACGGCCGCCGATGGTGCTGCCTTTGCCATCGTTATGGCTGTCACCAACCCCGACGCTGAAAATCCCTACGCCCGGGCCAGCCAGATCATCGTACCTACAGACACGCCAGGGTACGAATTTATACGCAACATCCCCGTTATGGGCGATGTAGGAGGGGGCTACTTCAGCCATGCCGAACTCCGGTTTGACGACTGCCGGGTACCGGTTGCAAACCGGCTGGGAGGAGAAGGGGTCGGGTTTGTGATTGCCCAGGAACGCCTGGGGCCTGGCCGGATTCACCATTGCATGCGGTGGATCGGCATTTGCGAACGTGCCTTCGACATGTTGTGCCGCCGTGCGGCCACCCGCGAGCTTGTCCCCGGAAAGGCCCTGGGTACCCGGCAAGCCGTTCAGCACTGGATCGCTGAATGCCGGGCCCGGATCAACGCGGCACGCCTTATGGTGCTCGACGCCGCCCGGAAAATCGACTCAGAGGGGGTCTATGCCGCCCGCATCGACATTTCAATCATCAAGTTTTTCGTGGCTGATGTGCTGCAATATGTACTGGACCGCGCCATACAGGTCCATGGGGCCCTCGGTATCACCGATGACCTCCTATTGTCCCACTGGTACCGACACGAGCGGGGAGCTCGCATCTATGACGGGGCCGATGAAGTCCATAAAACCCGCGTGGCGCGGTCTGTTCTGAAGGCCTATGGCCTCAAGAAATCGTAAGCTGTTGGCATGAATTTCATGTGGAAGGGTATCTACGGAACCCACCAGCGGGACCTCGGCTTTATATTGCCTTGCTTGTCAGAGGATGACGAGGTATTGCATTGAAACAAAGGTATAACAACAATGAAATCGGACGTTTCCTACGAAAACAGCGACTTGTACAAGATCCGACATTCGGCAGCGCACGTCATGGCGCAGGCTGTAGTTGAAAAATTTCCGGGTGCGAAGGTGGCCATTGGACCACCCATTCGCAACGGGTTTTATTATGATTTTGACTTGCCCCGAACCCTCACGCCGGAGGACCTGGAAGAAATCGAAGGCCGGATGCGTGAAATCATCACCGGCAACCATCCGTTCGAGCGAAAAGTGGTTGATCCGGCCGAGGCCAGGGCGCTTTTTGCCGATCAACCCTATAAAGTGGAATTGATCGATGGCATTTTGGCCGGTGGGGTAGATGAATATGGTGAATCCATCGTCTCATCAGATGTAACGCTGACGACCTATCGGCAGGATACATTTCGGGATTTGTGCCGGGGGCCGCACGTCGCGCATACGGGTCAGATTGACCCAGGGGCCATCAAGTTGTTGAACGTGGCCGGCGCTTACTGGCGGGGCGATGCAAGCCGTCCGATGCTGCAACGTATCTATGGCACGGCCTGGCCGACGAAGGCCGAGCTCGATGATTACCTCTACAAAATGGAGGAAGCCAAGAAGCGCGATCACCGGGTGTTGGGTAAATCCCTGGAATTGTTCGACACGGTAGATGAGGTCGGCAGTGGGTTGGTGTTGTGGCATCCGAAAGGGGCCTTAATTCGGTTTCTGGCCGAGCGTTTCAGCCAGGATGCCCACGTGATGAACGGGTACGAGTGGGTGTATACCCCGCACATCGGCCGGGAGAACCTGTGGCAAACATCAGGGCACCTCGACTTCTACAAGGATTCGATGTATGCCCCGATGGACATCGACGGCGAGAAATATTACCTCAAGCCGATGAACTGTCCATTCCACATCCACATCTACAAGAGTCGGCCCCGATCATATCGGGAACTGCCCATCCGCTATGCCGAGTTTGGCTCGGTGTACCGCTATGAATTGAGCGGGGTACTGCACGGCCTGACGCGGGTCCGTGGGTTTACCCAGGATGATGCCCACATCTTCTGCCGTCCCGAAGAGGCAGAATCCGAAGTGCTTCGTGCGCTCAAGTTTTCATTGTATGTGCTCCGTTCCTTCGGACTGGATACGTTTAAGGCGTATATCTCCACGCGTCCGGAGGAGAAGTCCATCGGAGAAGATGCCGATTGGGAGCTGGCCACCAAAAGTCTGGTCAATGCGGTTGAGGAGGAAGGACTGGACTACGAGTACGACCACGGCGGCGGAGCCTTTTACGGACCCAAGATCGACCTCAAGGTCAACGATTCGTTGGGACGGGAATGGCAGCTTAGCACGGTGCAGTTCGACTTCAACTTACCGGAACGGTTTGATCTGGAATACATCGGCTCCGACGGGCAAGCGCACCGGACGTTCATGGTACACCGTGCGCTGTTCGGGAGCATGGAGCGATTTTTCGGATTGCTGATTGAGCACCACGGTGGGGCCTTCCCGTTATGGTTGGCCCCTGTGCAGGTCTCGTTGATTCCGATTACGGACAAACAGCTTGACTACGCCCACGAAGTAGCCGATACCCTTCGGAAGGCCGGGCTTCGTGCAGAGGTTAACGATGCCAAAGACCGCATGCAAGCCAAGATCCGGACGGCGGAAATGGACAAGATTCCATTTGTGTTTATCATCGGCCGACGAGAGGTGGAAAATGGCACCATATCTGTGCGGAGTTATAGGGACGGCGATCAGGGCGCAACGACGGTGACCAATTTCCTGGAAAGCATTGCCTCAGATCTGACGCAGGGCCAACCGACGGCGCTGTAAAAAGAAAAGCCGCCGGCATCCCACCTGGACCTGAGAAGGGTCCTGCGCCGGCGGCTTTGAAGATGAGCAAAATAGAAATGGTTTACACGTTGTAGGCTCCCCACCACGTGGAGCGTACTGTGGAGACAAGTGTCTCTACCTATACTATGCGGGTTTTTTGACCAAAACAGGTCACCCGAAAGAAAAAAAGTAACATTTTCGTATTGCGTATTGCGTATTGCGTAGGGAAGCCTATCTACGATCCGCTGGTTGCCTGAGTTTGATTCTGCTGCGTAGTTCCTCGGCGGCTTTCATGAAATCGACGGCTCCCCGGCTTCTGGGGGCATGTTGAAAGACCGAGCCTTGGTTGGGGAAGCGGACGGAGAGGGCTGTACTGGTTCGGATTTCGGTAGTGAGCACAAGGTCGCCGAACTCGGTACGCAGATAGTTGCGGTAATGCGTGTGGTTTCGTTTGCGGCCATCTACCAGCGACAGCATAAAAAACGGGTCACGCAAATTGGGATTGAGCTTTTGACGTACCATCGTAATGGTATGGTGCGTCTGTTTGGCGCCGACGATGGGTTGGTATTCAGGCATTACCGGGATCAATACATGACGGCTGGCAACCATTGCATTCAGGCTATAGGTCGTAAATGCTGCTGCCGTATCGATCAGGACGAGGTCGTATTCGCCGATTTCCGGGATGGTCTCTCTGGCCCAGAGGACATCGGTGGGTTTATTGAGTTTTCGCATCCGTTTGGTCAAAGCCGTTGAAGACGGCAGTAGATCAAAATCGTGAACCCTGACGCGGGGGACATCGCTCAAGGGAACCTGGGGTTGAAACAGCATCGCAGACGACGCTGCCTCTTCCGGCTCGGTAATGCCGAGGGCACGGGTCAGAAATCCCTGAGGATCCAGATCGATCAACAAGACCCGGTAACCCAGCAGGCTAAACGCTATCGAGAGATGGCTGGATGCGGTGGTTTTGCCGGTCCCTCCCTTGTGGTTGCATACCGACAGGATGATCATAAAAGCAAGGCGGGGTCGATGGGGAAAGAATGATGCGAGAAATTAGGAGGTAAACCGGATGTAGGCAATACCGAATAAAAAAAAGAGCCGCCGACGTACCAACCCTTGACGCCGGCGGCTTCATGCAGAGATGCTATAGCCATCCCGAGGATCAGGGCCCCGTTCAGGCGAAACCGGTAAGGCATGAATCACCACAACTTCTGCCACCGGTTTTGATCGTGTGTGATAGGTGCGTATATCGCCTGAAACAGAAAAAAGATGCACCCAGAATCAAGAAAAGAAGATGAAGCCGGCACGCAAGCGGAATCTCGTCGCTACACGTGAAATAAACCGAATACCAAAGATAATTCTGATGAAATTAGATGCGATAAAGAGTTGGATACAGATGTTTTGGCCTCCATTTATATTCAAATTATGAATATTGTATTAAGGAAAAGGTGGAATCTAGCTCCATTTGAGAAAAAAAACGCGATTGCTCCCCTAATAGTTGCTATATTGGCATGTGAAGGCAAAATATTATTCCGCACCTCATTCAGGTGGTGACGAGAATAGGGAGGTACAATCTCGCTAGAGGCAACGCAGTTATTTCCTAACGGCGATAGCGGTTATACGCCCAGTAGACATAGTCATTTTCTTATGAAGGGCGAACAGAAGCAACGTATGAATGCTCAACTGGTGATCGGGGTCATTGGCCTTGCGTTCACCTTGGGTTTCATCTTACGGCGCGTCATGGACCAGGCAACCGTGACATCGCTGGATGTGATTGTCTACGCTTGTGCCCTCATCTTTTTGTTTGTCACCCTCTCCGGTTTATCCCAAGTGCTGAACACGGAGGATGACATGGCCGTTCGGCCCCGGCAGAAACACTCTACCTATGTGACCCTCTACGAGAATCCCCTGGCTGCCTTTGATCAATTGTATGGTGATGGGGCCGGTGGGACAGCAGACATGGACTGGGAGCGGGAGCTGGGGTCTCCCTGGGCCGCCTTGGAAACGGCCAGCGGGAACATCGACTTCATGTGGGATGAATCCGGGTTTGCGTTTGCAGCTGATCGGAATGGCCGGTTGCTTTCTGTAAAATCTGCAATTCTGGGACCGGGCAGTTTTGGTCCGGTGGCTCGGGATTCAATCAACTCCTGGTTGAGTTCTATTTACGGGGTTGAAAGTGTAGACCGGCTTCCGAGCACAGCAAAGGGGCCGAACTTTAACATTTACCTCCCGGAAGGAAAGAAGATCTATATTCGCTCAAAGGCTTTTCAGGATACCGAAACCTCCCCCGACCGCATTTTGGCCTATATCCAGCAAACGGTGGATAACCCGATGGGCAAAGAAGGGGAAGGTAATATGGCGTGTATTGTGACCCAGACGACGGAGCAGGCTGAAGAAGCGATGGACAAGATCCGAGAAGCGGACCTGGAACTACACCGGGTGCGGGTGCGCATCGGCGTACTGGCACAGGATACCCACGAATACGTGCCGCTCTACTGGGATATGGAAGCGCCGGTGGATGCCGCTTAGGCCGTTATGGGGTTTGTCAGTACGCCCTAAACCTTTCGTTTTTTCCCGCGAGAGCGGTGTATTTTCCCTGACTCGCGTACTGGTGCATTCGCCAATTCAAGTAGGATGTCTGCGTGACACCGTTCGTGGAGTCCGCACCGGCAACACAGGTTTTTCCCTTGTAAGGGTGCAATCCAGGAGGCATCGGCTTCGATGCGCCGTTGGGCATAATCGCGATACAAGGCCAGGCAAAAACTCCGTGGTCCATGTACGCCCACTTTAAAGGGATTGGCCCATCTCGAAGGACGGCTTACAAACCGGGTGTTGGGCGGCATACGCCAGCCTCGGGTATTCCCGCGCTGGATCCGTTGGGGCATCGTACCTCGGGTTGAAGTACCCTAACCATCTGCTTCAGTCTGCGATGCCGGGCAGGGTACCAGGTTCCTCTGTGGAAAACGACGTTGAAGTGGGGTGCGTCAAGAGGTCTTCCCATTGGACCATCAAATAACGCGAAGCCTTAATGCGGTTGTGGTGATCAAGGGTTTCCTTGCGTTGATGATACGCTACCCAACTCCAATACATTACAGGTACGGCAATACTCAGGGCTGCACATCCCAGAATTACCTTAATCAAAAAGATGAAAAGGGCCATTTTGCCTCCACTACGTGATGCGAATGCCTCCGAATGCCTTTGCCTCAGGCACAACCCGGCCTCAAATTCGGGTTGCGAAATACATTCTGACGGTGAAGAATCCGCGTGGGATTCTCGATTTTGCCTGCCCTAAGGTACGAAAAGCGGTGGGTACGATGCAAGCTGGGGATTACTTCTTCAAGGGAAGGCCCTCTGTGATCTTTCTCACCGGTGTATTACGCGTATAAAAAAGTACCAAGGAGAATACTCCCGGAGGCAACGGGTAGCGATAACGGCGGTGCAGCCGGCTACTTGAGGGAGTATTGGAAAGGAGACCATCCTTTGTCTCACTGGTTAAGTCGGGTCCGGCATTGCCGGCCCGGCTATTTTTTGCATGTGGGCGGTGTTGCATCAAGCACATTCTGGTTGTATCGTACACCTGCTGCTTGTTCATCCGAACCGCTGGTCCGATGCCTCGATTTCTAGCCCTGTTTCTACCCCTCTTGCTCATTCCAATGGGCCTGCTGCTTGCACAGACACCGGATAGCACGACGACGCGCCCGTCTATCGAACTGGAACCAGCCCTGGACCGGGTCTTGCGCGACTATGAGCAGGCCTGGCAAGGCCGGGATGCCCAGGCCTTGGCCGACCTGTTCACGGCAGACGGCTTCATCCTCCGCCCCGGGCATCCCCCTGTACGGGGCCGGGCCAACATCAAAGAAGCCTACCAGAACTCCGGTGGTCCGCTTGCCCTTCGTGCCCTTGCCGTCTCAACCGCCGATTCCGTTGGGTACATCATCGGGGTCTATGCCATCCAACCAGGGGAGCCCGATATCGGCAAGTTTATCCTGGCGCTACACAAGGACCAGACAGGCCGGTGGTACATCGTCGCAGACATGGACAACGGAAACCAGCGGTATTAAGGTGTCCTGATGAGGTCATGAAACTTATTTCACCGTGTGTATTATATGCATAAAACATACACATCAAATCAACGGTGCTCCTATGAGAACCAACATCGTTATCGACGACACGCTCATGAATGATGTCCTCAAGGCGACTGGACTCAAAACCAAACGCGAAGCCGTCGAGCTTGGTCTGAAGACGCTATTGCGGCTCAAACAGCAAGAGCGCATCAAGACCTTTCGCGGCAAGCTCCGGTGGGAGGGAGACCTTGAAGCGATGCGGACGGATCTGTGATCGTAGTCGATTCCAGCGTTTGGATTGATTATTTCAACGGCCGAGACACGTCTAAGACGGCTAAACTTGATGGACTGCTAGGTGTGGAGCCGCTGGCCATAGGGGATCTGATTCTGACAGAAGTTCTTCAAGGCTTTCGCATGGACGCTGATTTCGCTCAGGCCCAATCGCTTCTGTTATCCTTGACAGTTTTCGGTATGCTGGGTGTTCAGAATGCCTTGCGCAGTGCCAAGCATTATCGGGCGTTGCGTAAACGTGGTATAACGATTCGCAAGACAGCCGATGTGATTATTGCAACGTTTTGTATTGTAGAGGGCCACAATCTGCTCTTCTCAGACAAGGATTTTGTGCCATTTGTAGAGCATCTGGGTTTGCGCGAAGTAGGTTGAAGCGTAAGATGTCAAAACAGGCCCTCGGCGAAATTGCGCTCATCTTTATCAGCATTACCCTGGCGCTCTATTTCAACAACTGGAATCAAAACCGACTCAACCGACAAACCGAACACCTCTATCTTCAGGCTCTGCGAGATGACCTTGAGGCCGACATCGAAAGCCTGAGCGATTTTGCCAAACGCTCCCGAGATCATATTTCAACTCCTGTCGAGGGTGCCGTCAAACACCTGCTCAATAACGATCTCGGGCAGAGTGATACCCTGGCCTTTATCAATCAGATCATGATGGCCAATTATTTCAATACCATCCGGCTCCATGATGCGACGTTTCAAGACCTGACCGGCTCGGGTAATTTACACCTGTTATCCAATTTCGAAATCCGTCGCCAGTTACTTGATTACCATAGTTCGCTTGAATTCTTCACCTTTTACTATGAAGGCATGTGGAATTTCCGAATCAATGTCTTGTCAGCGATGATGAACGAGAAGATTCCGATGTGGTTGCATACCCGTTGGTATGATTACCTCGACCACCTCTCGGAACAAGACAAACGGGTGAACTTGAACCAGTTGTTTGATGATATGGAGTTGGAAAATGGCCTTTTGACGATTGTCTTGTTTGAGCGTTGGCAACAAGCATCTTTCGACACGCTGCGATCCCAGGCTGAAGAATTGAGGGCTCTTATCGATAGTGAGCTTCGATAAAGGCAATGCTGCCCTCGGTGTACATGTTCTCGGCAATGGACACACGCTCAGCCATCTCGGCATTATCGATGGGGGGCGGTGTTCTCAACGTGCTTGACCGGGCCAATGCCAGCCCAATCGACGAGGGATTGCGCGGACGCCGATGTTTGCGCGCAAACACTCAGTACAAGAAGAACGAATAGGGATCGACTGATCAGGAAGCGGTTCATGGAGCGTAGCGTTTGATATGAAGGGTGAATTCGAACGGCTCCATCCTCGTCGAGAACGATCACGGCAGGTTGGCCCTGGGCAAAGGCTTCACGGCACCACGAAAGGATGATTCGTTCCTGTCTGGGTTCTAGTGCGTTCATGGAGGGAAATCGAGGAGGGGAGAAGAACATACCGGATTTGCGACATGAAAAAAACAAGCCCTGACCCTCTTAAGAGAGAGTACAGAGCTTATAAATACTGAACTTAACTGAAAGCGCGCTTGGGAGGATTCGAACCCCCGGCCTTCGGAACCGGAATCCAATCAGGTGAGTGCTATAAATATCTGTGAATATAAACTTTATGATTGTCATGTAATAATTGATTCCCATTGTTTGCCCAACGGATTATTTTACCACCACAATTCGGCCAGCATCGGTAAATATATCGCTAGAAATTTTGTAAATATATACTCCACTAGGAAGGGTTTCAGCACCGATGTTGATTTGCTGAGATTGGCCTCTGGATAAGAATCCATCGAAGAGTTTTTGCACCACGCGGCCCGTTAGATCAATCAGGCTAATACTTACGTGTTGGTCGGCAGAGACAGTTAGGGTGAATCGGCTTTGATCCGAAACAGGGTTAGGGTAGACTTCCGTGATACTGTGGGTGCCGGGAACGCCTAGGACGACTTCTAGGGTCTTGCTGTAAATAAACGCTCCATCAAGGTCAACTTGTTTGAGCCGGAACTGATGGGGTCCAGCTTGGAGATCGTGGGTACGGAACTGGTAGTCCTGTGGCGTGTTGGTAGAGCCGGCTCCGCCAATCCATCCAATACGTGTCCAGTTTTGATCAGGGATATTAATAAACCGTCTATGTTGGATTTCAAAGCCTGCATTGTTTGTTTCACTCGTAGTCTTCCAGGATAGTAGGACTCGGCTTTGGTCTATGAGCGCGTCAAAGGAGATCAACTCGACCGGTAGGATTGTGCCGGTGGAGCCATTGAACACATAGGCCCTACCTGCTCTATCTGGGCTGTTTCCTGGACTTTCAAAGGGTGCTCCGACAATCACATCTCCAATACCATCTCCGCTGACATCCCCTGCGCCTGAAATAGCAGAACCAAACAAGCCGAGGCTCTGCTGATTGCCGGATTTCAGGGTGAAAAGCAAGCTACCATTTTGACCGCTGTACACATATGCTTGTCCGGCTTCTGATACGGTAAGTGCCCCTACAACAACATCGTCGAATCCATCGGCGTCTATGTCTCCTACACCGGCTACTGAGGTTCCAAATTCTGCAATAACTTCCCCTATGGAGAAAAGATAGAGTTGTGAACCGTCACGACCACTGTAGACATGGGCATGACCACCGATACCTTCGCCATCTGCTCCAATAATGACGTCACCGATACCATCTCCGTCAATATCTCCAGCATCCGACACACTCAGGCCAAACTCTCCAGCCCTCGTCGGTGTGCTAGACCTGAGAGCATAAAGTATCGCCCTACTGTTGCCATCGAAAATATAGGCGCTACCGACACGGATTTGCCCACCTTCAAAACTTTCAAAGCGTGCGCCAATGAGCACATCGGGAAAGCCATTACCGTTAATATCATCTATACCAGCAACCGAATAGCCAAATTCTCCAGAGGTTTGAGCATGAGGAGAGACAAGTGTTCCGAGTAGTGATCCATTGTTACCATCGAAAAGGTAAGCCCGACCTGCATTGACAAGGGATTCATCCAGGTCTTCGGACCAGGCCCCGACAATGATATCATCGAAACCGTTGCCATTTACATCTCCGATTCCTGCAACAGTTCGCCCAAATCCGCCAAATACTTGGGGGTTGGTTGATTCTAGGCTGTATAGATAGGTACCCTTATGTCCATCGAATACATGAACCCGACCTGCAAATTCAATACCAAGCGAGGAAGGTTCAGTTGGTGCGCCAACGATGATATCCGGAATCCCATTACTGTTTAGATGACCGGCTTGAGACACAACAGATCCGAAACGACCAGATGGTGTTGGGTTAGGAGAAAGCAGTGAGTAGAGCAACTGGGTTGTTTTGCCACTGAAGACATATGCACGACCGATTCGATCCCCAGATGGCCCGTTGGTTTCTGACAAAGCACCGATAATCACATCATCAAAACCGTCTAGATTAACATCACCGATTCCATTTACGCTAAAGCCAAATTCACCACCTATTACTTCATGGGGTGAAGTGAGTATGAATGGTTGTGCATAGCTATGTGCCTGTGAAAAAGAGACTTGGATGAGAGCCCAGATAAACAGGCTGACGAGTTCTGACAAAGATAACCTTGTAGCTTCAAGTCTATGCATTATTCAACTTAATAGGCGCTCTGGAAGAGAAAAAAATTAAAGAAAGAGCCTGTACCCTCAAGAGGCACAGGCTCATCCCCGAGATTACAATATACCCTAGGGGCAGTAGAGGCGCTTATTTCAACAGGACCAACTGCTTTGTGGCTTGGAATACCTCGCCTGTGACTCTGTAAAGATAGCTACCACTGGGGAGGTTCGTGCCATCGACGCTAAATACGTACTTTTTGCTAGGACTCAGAATTCCTCTATGAATTGTACGTACAAGGCGACCGGTGATGTCGAACAACTCAACCCGCACATTTTGCTCTTGCGCTACCTGGAGGGTGAATCGGCTGACAGGATTGAAGGGGTTAGGATACGCTTCTTCAATCTCAAAGGGACCGTTAATTCTCTCTTCAACTTGATCCACAGTATTGAAATCAGCCAAGCCCTCATCCTGAGCAAAGCCTGAGCAATTACTTGCCACGGTTTGACGGTCGCCATCCGATATTTCACAGCGGAGCCACGAAAAGTTCGGGTTGAGTTCAGGATTCAATACGTCGAATCGTAGAGCAAGAGCCTCAGAGAATACATCTCGGGATACTGTGCTTCCTCTGCCAGCTTCTTTCAAGGCGATGTTTACCGAAATTATGCCGGGGAATGGATGAGTAACCGATGAGGTGTAATTTGAGTTGTCATTTTCATGGAATCTCGCGTATAAGAAATCAGCGTTCGTACCTTCAGTTGGACGGAATGGATAGGAAATCGCTGAAGGATCATAGCTAATCCAAATTGTCGAAGTGCCGAGTGTTGCCGTAGAGAGTGCCTTGAAGTCAAGGGCTAGCTCAACCTTATTTCTATCCAAGTTCCGTGTTCGCATCCGTCCTTTGAGAGTAGATGTTCCATCTTGTGTAACCATCTTCATCGCTGGGACAAGCGGGTCTGGTAAATCGGTATCTGGAACCTGCGATGCATAACCATTAGCAGGCAACCAAACTTGAAGGTAATCAAAGGCTGTACCTGATCCGTCCAAATTGAAATCGCCGGGGTTGTAGCCTGGAGGGCCACCGTTAATGGGAAGCCAAAAATTGAGAAAATCAAAGGCTGTAACACTTCCGTCTGCACTTCCATCTCCGCCCCATAGTCCAAATACACCTGTTGCAACTTCCATCATAGGATTGGCTCCCGTTGTATAGGCTTGAGATTGACTCGTGGTGAAATTAAGCGTCGCGTTGCCACTTACGAAGCTAACAGACGTAGAGGTCATTACATCAAGGTGATTCCGATGTCTTACGACGACAAAATAGCTTGAAAGTGGAACATTGAATTTGACGGGGCTCACCCCATTGAGGCCCACTATACTACCATCTGATTTCAGGAATGCTACCGTGCGCGCCTTTACGTTCATCGGGGGACTACTAGGATTACCAGTTATGAGCTCAACCAGCACCCAGTCTACGACCCCAGATGGAAAAAAAGCCACGTTTTCTGAGCCGCCGTAGCTCCACGGTTGACCGCTATACGGATGAGATAGCGGTAATAATCCGCTATTCAACAGATCTGTGTTCATGCCACTCCCATTATAAGGACCGGCAAGGTTGAGCGTAATGGATGCTTGAACCGTCTCAACGTAAGTAACCTCAAGGATGGGGTCATTACTAGACTCTTGAGCACTCCATATGGCGGAATTTCCGTTAGTTAGTCCACCGGCAACGATAACACCATTATTATTTGCAGGATCACCTATCCATTCATTGGCAATCCCTAACCCGTAAGCGTTGAAGCTGACTTCAAAACTTCCGGTATTTGTGGGATTAAGCGTACCCATTAGCGATCCTCTATCCCCGTTGCCTGTTGCTCCTGCACTATCCCACTCGTCATTTCCAATACCGGTATCTATCCAAGTGGCACCACCTGCTGACCAAGGCTTTCGCAGATTACGAACCTCAAATCCCTCAAGGATGGTTGGGTCAGTGATATTGAGCCTAATTTTTGCAGAGGTGATATTGTTTGTTATAATACTTGTTAAATCCCAGATCATCATACCGGAACGAGCAGTACCGCCCAAAGCACCGGTATTACCTCTTGCTTCAATTTGCTGAAGGCCGTCATGAGGTGTGTTATCTTGAAATTCATCGAGATATGTGTCTGCATTCACAGAAATACTATGACCCAAATATCGAAGTCCTTCGGCTGTGAGAAGGCCGCCAGGGCGAACATGTAACCGACCACCATTCTGAATCGTGAGGTTGCCTGTAACGGTGACGGTAACGCCGGTTTCTACTAGAACCTCAGCGTCAGGATCAATGGTGAGATTGGTTATGGTGATATCTTCGCTGATAGTTAGAACGGACTCGTTTGTTACGTGTGTTGTACCAGTTAAGGTGATTCCAGTACTTTCGAATCCCATCCAAGAATCGACTCGAATTTTCGGACTATTTCGAAAGTCAGGAAGAAAATCAAACACCATGTTGTTGCCGGATCTCCTAATGTTATCAAGCGCTTTCCAGTTTTCGGTTTGCATAACAATGTTTGTAGGATAAGTTGTCGCAAACCCATTAATGTTCGGTCGAGACCAGGGAGTGAGTTGGTTCATTTCATCTTCATCAAACAAATCTCCATCATAGGTTGTGATACTGAGTGATAGGTCGAGGGTGTTATCAGCAGCTACCGTTCCTAATAAATTTCGATTATCTCTAGCAATGTGTACTAACAATCCCGTATCTAATAAACCTAGATCTACTGGAGCACAAGGTTCAGTCTGTACTACATCGAAGAACCCGAGTCGTTGACGATTTGATAGATATAATTGGTATTGTTCCGTGGTAGCACCAATCACGCGAGGAATTGTCGTCGTCTTACAATTATTCGTAGTGTCATATAAGTCGCCTATTGTAATACCATGACCAGTTCCAGTAAGTGTAGAACATGAAATCCATCCTGCGTTAAGAATGTCCCGTTCCCAAGCGGAAATGGTCATATCTCCCCTGGTATCTATAACATTGGTGTTAGGGTCATTGGTCAGGGATCCAACCATAAGGCCATAGCCGAGTCGTCTCGAACCATTCCCAGGCACACCTTCATTTCCTCCAATGTAAAAGATGTGGGCACCACTCGTTACCGAATTTGTCCACATATCATGTCCAAATTCATGAGCTAATAGTCGAACTAGGTCTAATTCGGGGATTTGAATACCAGGGGATTTATACCAGTTATATGAACCGGAGCGTCCTGAATCTAGGCGTTTTAAATTGCCTGCCGTTCCATACTCAGGAGCAGGGGAAGAATATTCTAGACTAGATATACCAGCTGGTCCATTTCCTTCTTGCACAACAAACTTTGTTCTCTCGGGAAGGAAGGGGTTAAACTGCCGGAGAACAAAAAATATATGATCAATGTAGCCATCATTATTTGCATCATAGTCACTCAAGTTAACCAAACCGTCCGCTTGAATTTTGTCCATTAATTCTATTGTCACCGCCCTTCGGTCGAGTCTAACTGAAGTTCCTACTCGGTAATTCACCTCGTTATTCTGGGTTACGATAACCTCTGGGTATACATCACCATATAGGGTAAATTGCTCGTTGGATTGATCGTAGAAATAGCGTGTTAGGGTTTCTGAATTAAATGGTGGAGAGGGAACCCCTCCGCCAGGAGTTGGCTCGGTAAGAAGGTCGATAACGGGAACATCGTCTGGGTTTGTCCATCGTTGTTTAGCATTGGAACATCCACCTGTTTGAGAGTCATCTAAGAACCGAAAATACACAACAAGTGCTCGAAACGGTCCTGTCTTAGGTATATCGGCAGCCAAACCTTCTAGTAACTCTTTAGGGTCCGGTGCGCCGACATGTGGCTCATCAGGTCCATGTGCACAGTACTCATCTTGTGCAACGACTGGTAAAACGTACGCCCAAACCATCAAAAGAGCAGCAAATAGCGTTTTCATTTCTTTCACCCCGTCAAGATTGATTTGTAGTATTCACTGATGACTTGGCCAGCACGTCCAACAGAAATACTAAGTTTTGAATATTGCTATTGACGAAACACACGAAGGAAGGAGGTGGGCCTTCCATCCATTTTTATCCCAATGAAATATATGCCCCGTGTTAAAGATACTGGTGCCAGCCATGACACCAGATGTGCCCCCGTCATTCGAAGTTCGTGATGCACTGGATGGGCAACTCTTTGGCCTAACACATTGAATACCTCAAGGTCTACACGGCTGGGTCCTGATAGGCTAAATTGTATCCTGACTTGATCCACAAAAGGATTTGGATATGCCGAAAACGCTGGCAATTTCAGTGGGTGTTCAGGAACTTCATCCGTTGTAATTACACGAAACTGATCTTTCAGCGGTGTCCCAAGCGTTGAATCTCCGATTTTGATATAGGTCAATGTATTTGCAATTTCGCCGATGCCGTATGCATAGGCTGCAATGAAATCCTGAGTGCCAAAACCTTTTATTGCTGGGAATGTATAGGTTTCTATGTCTCTTAAATCTCTATCTAAAAAAGTAAATGGAAGATTATATCCCCCAGACACCTCAACTATTTCTCCTTCATCTCCAGGAAAATTCCCAACGTAGCAGATTTTGAATGCGCTGTTGAAGCGATAGGGGTCGTTATCAAAACTGGTAAAGGCAATTCCGCTCTGTGGTCGCCAAGATACAACGCCGGAATCAACAACGGCTTTGTAATACGAAAACATGCTCCGCTGAGATAAGGAGTCGCGACGAGAGAAAAAGTCAAAGATAGAAACATCAACTCTGGAGAAGTCAAGACCCTCGATTAAGGTATCAGCGACAACTTCTTCGTGTCGAAGATCAAATATGAACGCACCATCTCGGGGAATCCACTCTCTTACGTTCCCTATTTCAAGTGGGAAATGATAGCCCTTCGGGTCTAGGGTATCAGCGATTGCTACAGAATCAGGAAAAGGGCAATTGACTTGGGCAAAAAGTTGAGTCGGGCCTATGAGGAGATATAAAACAAGAATAGGGATCAGCTTAGTAGAAAATGGGACATTTTTTTGAGTCCAGATCATGGCTGTTAGCAGAAATAGAGGTAATAGATCTGTTTGGTTAGGTAATCAAACAGACAACAGTTCTACGTATTCAATTCCATTTTCCCGCTACTACGTTTTCTCTTAACAGAAGAAGAGACGCGTCAATGATACTCTATATCAATCTATGCAGTTATAAGGGATCTATGACGAATGATGTAGGAAAATCACCTACATTTTCTACCGCAGTATCCGCATTTGATATGCCTCCCCGGAATTGTAACAAATGGTAAATGCGTAGTGGATAGAGAAGATGTGCCACATTCATCTTATCTTTATCAAGCCACCATCTCAAGGATATATGACTCCATTTCTCAAATCGGCCATGAGTCGGCACAAGGCTCTCACAGAGAGAAGCCGAGTTGTTCTCAGCCGGTTTTCCCCGGAATGAGGTCTTTGACCGTTATTCCTCGCTTCGGCCTACCAGACTCATCAAACCGCCCCTCATATTTCTTCGAGATCAGCCCCGGATTAAACCGGCTGTAATTGAGCGTCATATCTATCGTCTTGTGGCGCATGAGATCTTTGAGATCAAGTAGGTCCACCCCGGCCATCCGGCATATGACAGCAAAGGTGTGCCGAAGCGAATGGAAATTGATGTACTCCGGCAGGCCCGCAATCTCCCTATAATGCCGGAATCGCTTACTCGTCCACCCGTAGGGCACCTGTCGGTCTTGGCTGGTTAGAAAGACCCACTCTTTCTCGTCTTCTGTTACCCTGCGTGCAAATCGATACTCAAGCACGCTAATGGCTCGTGGAATGATAAGCTCGACAATGCCGTTTGAGTCGTGCTTGGTGCGGTAGCCTTCAAACGACTGAATTTCGATATAGCCGTGCGTAGAGCGTGTGGGCAAGTGCACATCCCGCCACCTGAGATGCCGGATTTCGTTGAGGCGCAGTCCGGTACAGGCCGCAAACTCGATCACATCCTTGATCCAGCGTGGATCGGGGACGTTTTTCATGTACTTGAGTTTGGCCTGGTAATCGGCTTCTATTGCCTCAAGAAGGTCGTCTAGCTGATCGACGGTGAGGTACTTCGGGATATTCTTGACCTTCTTGGGTCGATCTACCTTCTCCATCGGGTTCTCGCGGAGGTAGCCGCGCTTGGTGAACCAGCCGAAGAAGGAGCCGAGTTTACGATACTGGCTCAGTTGCGTGGTCGGAGCAAGACCGGGCCGGTAGATAAAGGTGCGAATATCATCCGGATCAATATGCTCAAGAAGTACTGTAGGAGGGAGGGTGTCCAGGAGGCCCTGGGCCACGTTTACGTTATCCACTATCGTATGAGGTCGTAGTTCGTGCTTACGCTTTTTGGCGTAGACTTGGAGTGCATCTTTGAGCGTGATCGACTCCCCTTTTGATTTCCAGGGATCGAATACACCAAGCCGATAATCCCGCAAGAGGGCTAGGGCTTTCTCAACAGCAGTCGGCTTGTGATTCGTCTGAAGCGAAATGCTCCGTTCTTTAGGCTTCCTGTTTTTGTCCACAAAACGGATGCGGTACCATCCTTTCTTATCTGTGAGGTAGACTCCTCGATCAAGTGCGATTGAAGACATCGTGATAGTGGTTGAAGTATGTGTGAGAGTATGTATAGGTAAGGTGATTCAGAGACAAAAGTCAACCTGTTCGACTGCGCCGAGGGGTTCGTTTTCGCCCTCCACGCCGACTGTAGTAGTCAAAGATCTGGCGCTCGGATTTCAAGAACGATTCAGGCGTGATGCACCACTCGCCTTCGACTTTGGTAAGGGGGAGAAGGCCCAACCTGCGAAGGTGATGCAGCTTTCTCTCACCGAACCCCGTGATCTCACTCACTGTCTTCAGTGACAACCACCGATGCCGTTCCACGAAGTAGCGCGTAAGGAGCTTGTCCGTGTTCAAAAGTCGGTCGAAGGCTTCCTGAAGAACTTCCGGGGAGATATGTCCATCTCGGAGTTCCACCGATCAGCGCTCCTTCTCCTGAGTCCTCTTACCTTTGGCCTTTTGAAGTTCTTGGTACCGCACTTCACGTCGGCCTGCTCACGTTTGGATTCCTTGACCTGCTCTTGCAGGGCCGTACGCTCCTTGATTTTAGCCGCTAACTCTCGACCTACGATCTGCTTGTCGAGGTGTGTCGCAGCAAGTAGATCATCACGAGCCGTGGCATAGCGTTGTTCAACTGAACCTTTAGGAGCATCTAGGCGGCCCGCGTAAGACCCCATCAACTGTGTGATCGTAATGTCAAATCTCCTGTGCTCACGCAGGAGGTTTGCGATTTCCTTGTTGAGTTCGTCAACACGGGCGTCAGATTCATGTGTAGTCATGGCTGTAGAGGTTTAGGTGTATGAAGGTTTTGGTTAGTTGAGTTTGAGGTACGGCACTTCCTTGTGATCGGAAGTAGGCCGTGGTGCCGGTGGAAGGCTCGTGAGCTTTCGCAGCCGACGTTGTTTGTAGTAGGGGGTGGCGCTGATGCGTACCGCCTTGTTATTCCCCGACAAAAAGAGAATATCCTTTGAGGTTCTGATTTCGTCAGGGGTTAAGAGGCTTCTGCCAACCTCAACGGTTGAGCCGTCTTTTCGCTCTTGGACAATGGTTGTCCGGCCAAGGGTAGCGGATAATTCCTTGCAGGTAGCTATACTGAGCCCAGGGAAAAACACCCGGTTGGCACAATTTGAGATGATGGTTTGAGCCTCACGGTCTCCGTAGCACTGCTTCAACTGGCTCAGGTCCTGAAGCACGAGAACCAATCCCACGCGCCTCTTACGGATCGTCGTAATAATCTGACTCATCGAGGGCACGGGCGGCACGTTGGCAAATTCGTCCATCAAACACACCACACTCTTCCCTTCACTCTCTTTCATGAGGTAGCTGAAGAGTTGAGAATAGAGGCAGGTGGCAATAAAGCCGAAGAATTTGGCATTTTGCTCAGGTATGATTAGGTAGAGGGCTGTCTTCTGTTTTCGCAGCGATAAGTTCAGTGTGTCTCTGCTTGTCAGAAAGCAGAGGTCAGGTTCACTGAAAACACCCAAAACACTTTTCGCAGTGGCTATGAACCCCTGACGGGTTCGCTCGGCTGTAGAAATGAAACTTTTGAATTCGCTGAATGTGGTGTCATTTGCCTTATCAATGACAAATGACTTTATTCCATCTCCATCCGAGCCTATGTTGATAAGCAGATGCCGGAGGTTCGGTAGATTGCGATACTCCGGAGGTGTATTCATAAGGCATTTTGCGAGGATAAAAAGGATTTCTGCAGCCCCAGATTCCCAGAATTTCGAGTCTCCACTTGAGCCGGGATTCGCCGCCTCAACAAGCATGTGGATGAACTTCTTCAAGTCCGTCTCAGAAGCACTTGCACGCAGAAACGGATTGTAGTGGTGGCTCGCGTACACATTGCCGAAATCAATGACCTGGACATCAAAGCCCTTATCCACCAAGGCTTGACTCGTCTTTTCGTACAGTTCTCCCGAAGGATCAGAGATAAATAGAGATGAATTGAGGTGCAATATATTGTTGATGATGAGAATAGAGGTTTTTCCCATTCCGCTCGGGGCGGCAATGAGACTATGGTTGAAGGTGTTTTTTTCGGTTAGAGCCAGAGATTTGCCATCAATCAACAGACCTTTGTGACGCGGAGGCGGAGAGAGTAATTCGCGCTGCTTATTCTTGTCTAAAAACGTAGACGTACCGTGGATACCTGATCCCGTTACCGGTTTGAGTGACAAGCCCTGTACGCCTCGGTAGAGGCTAACACTGGTATCACGCACAAATTCAAAAGAGAATTGAATACTCCGAGCTACCCCGCGCACGAATCCAGCGAGGGCCCCACCCACCACCATACCGGGGGTATATTTCCACGTACTGCCGGTCGCGACATAGAGAATGCAATACGTGATAAATAGCATGAGGGCAATACTAAATATCTCTTGGAGAATAGGGTGGAGGCTCATCAAGCTCTGGGTTGCACGGTGCCCCCATGCGGAGGCACCGTAGGTGAACGATGAGGGTGAATTAGCGCTTGCGCATGCCGGAGCCGATGCCACGCGCAATGATGAAGAGGGCCAGCAGCACGACGCCGAACTCTAAGAGGCCGACAACGACTTGGTGAAGGCCATCAAGGAAAGAGGTCAGATATTCCATAGTAACCTCCATCAGGAGCCGGTGAGGAAATCGTAGAGTTGATCCTGTGCCGCCTGTGGATCATCCCCGGTTCGGATGAACGTGTACCGGGTAATTCCCATGGATTCGAGCCAGTCAGACCAGAAGCGGACTAAGATGTCGTACTCATTGAAGTAGGGTTTGGGATTAATCCCAGCAACGACGACTTCGACGCCTTCAAAGGATCGACCTGTCGGCAAGATGCCGTACCCTTCTCTCTCATAGATCTCTTCCCAATTCGGCATATTTCTCAGTCGGTTGAGAACAGCTGGTGGGATATAGTTGGCTTGTGGGCCATCCTGATAGAGATTGGTCTCACTGACGATGTAGCCGTCTGTGAGGAGCAGCACGATCTCTCGATGAGTGCTGAGTGAATCAGGTTTGGGTGGCCTGAGGTCGTACTTGAAGAAGCTGTAGACATCTGCCCCAGTGAAGGTCGGTGCACTCATAAGTTGAGAGTAGAGGGCGCAGAGAGCCGGTCCGAAATCAGCCACCACGGTATCGACTGCGGCCTTGCGCATATTAAACGGCGTTTCAGCTAACCGTATGTTGAAGTAGGACAAAACCCAGCCTACATCGGGGGTACTTGCCTGCTCAAAGAGTGAGAGCTTAAATGAGGCAAGAGACGCGATGTAGAGCTTACGTTTTACATCCTGATTGAAGAAATGGAAGGCTTCTGCAATCAGGTGCCGGTCCCATACATCTTGGTAGTCACACCGGGATGGATCGAGCCGATCCGATGGGTCAATGACGGTTGTAATGGATACGTGCTCAAGCGGCTTTGCTGGCTCACTTGAGAAGCAGCCCCACATAAAAATGCAGAGGCTTGCGAGGAATATGTAGCGGTTCATGGGTATATAGGTTGTTGAGGTTCAAAGGAGTGGCCCGCACGAGGCGGGGCGTTGGGTTACACCTCCACCTGACCGGAGCGGTCAACAAAGGAGGATTCGATCTCAGCGAGGAAGGTGTCTTTAGCACGCTCGATGTCCACGATCAAGAGGTCCTTGTGAGGGAGGGTCGAGGTCTGGATGTATTCCATCCATGTTGCAGCAAAGAGGTTGACCTTGCCCTTGACGAAGTTCAAGGAGAAGTATTTGCCGTCGATCTCACCCTGAAGGCGCTCAATCCCATTGAGGTGCCGGGTGCGCTCTTCACGAAGCTGCTCGACTTCCCCTTCACGGTTCTTGATTTCCTTCTCCACGTCTTTGATCTGCTTGAGGCGTGAGCGAATGGGGCTGTTGGCCTCGCGCAGTTTGAAGAAATGGTCGAAGAGAAATCCCCACAGAATGGTGATGACGAAGCCACCGAAGAGAACAGAGAGGAATTCAGCATCGTAGGGCGAGAAGTGCCACGGCTCTTTGACCTGGCCGATGTATTCCCCGGCCCGGTGCAGCTTCTTGTCAATGAGCGCCGCGAGTACCCCATCATAGACGAGCACAATGAGGCCAAGAGCTGCCGTTCCCCACACACGAATCTTGCGATTGGGGTGGTGAAGGAAGCGGTGCAGGAAGACCGCAAACGCGAGGAATGCACAAAAGAGACCGATAGTGAACATCACCGCGCCAAATCCTTCACGGAAGGCGTGCTCTAAAGAGCGAGGGTCAAACACCGTCGGGAGTGCATTGGCGGGGTTCGTCCCTCCACTCAGGTCGTGAATGAGTATAGCTTCAGGATTCCAGAGGTAGGCCGAGTATCCAGCGGAGGAATAGAAGCAGCCGACGTAGATACTCAGGCACACAAGGAGCACTCCAATGCACCGGAGATACAATGGATCTATATCAGATACGGTGCTCATGGTACCTTGCTGCAAGGCTTTGATCTCACCCCGCAGATCGTCGATCTTCTGGCGAAGCCCGACGATCACTTTGCGCTTGGTGTCCTTGATCTTCTCAGCGATGTTTTTGGCTCCTTCGGAAAGGCGCTCGATTTCAAGTGAGAGTTGCCGCTTGCGTTCAGGGGTTACCTCTTCGCGCAGATACGAAAAGACCAGTTCATGGAGTCCAGAACGGAACGATGAAACTGCTCCCCCAGACTTCGCCTGAGAAATTGCCTTTCGGCGAATTGTCTCATCAAGGCTATGTCCTGGCTCTCTCTGATTTCGAGGGGTTGTAGGTGGTCGAAGGCCATTTGCGCCTCGACGGTTTTTAAGTGAGTAGGATTTCATTGTTGATTCAGGTTGGGTATTAAAAGAGGTGCCTATCCCCGCCTCCATCGTTCGCCGAATATCCCAACCCGCTTGACTTCCACTACCAGATGGTATATCATCTGAGGAAAGTTCATTTGGGTAATCGAACACCGGCGAGGATAGGCTCGTCGCAAGACAAGCCGAATCTTAGAGCTAGACGACCTATCGACGGCTCTGGTCTGTCACAACGTAGAACACGTCGGTCTGGTCATTTCGTCCAGTTCGTTACCTGTCCAGGCATCTGATTCTCCCTAGGGAGGCTTCAAAATCAGATGCCTGTTTTCGTTTCTGTTCATCGTAGTGTCCTCCGCACGGTTTGGGGTAAATACAAAAAGGTTCAACGCTAGAGCGATGAACCAAGCAGTAACCGTGAAAAGACAAGCACCAGACTTGACAAAACAACTTTCCTTGTGGCACAATTGACGCCGAAAGTTGTCCGTGTTGTCGTGCGGAGTACCAGTCCGTATTACGACGGTTCTACTGCTTGGTACAGAGCGGTATCGCCTGGCTTTCAAAAGGGTCCAGCGCACTTGCGTCTGGGCCCTTATTCGAAAGCGAGCGAAGCACATTCGAGCAGCGTAGGGGAAAGAACGGGACTACTTACCGGGTCATGCACCGGTACTTTTGAGAAATAGGAGGGTCACTTAGAGGTACTTTTGCGATTTTGTCTTTCTAGTCACTTTAGTATATTGTTATGTCCCTTCTGTCAAGTACCGTAATGAAATGCTACATCGATTTAAGAGTGAGGAGAAGCGGATTGAATTTGTTGAGCGATTTCTCACCCGAAGCCAGAGCAGAAAAGTTCGGAATAATTACAGCGCGATAAATAAGCAGATTCAACGAAAGTCTGTGCGCCGTGTGCGAAGTGGTGAGCAAGATCAATTTCAGACAGAAACGCTGAAAAAAATCTATTCAATCTTATCAGCATCGGGTATTTCTCCGCTATTTATCAAAGATTACCCCACGTTTGGATTGTTTGTAAGAAGCTATTTTATCGAACCTTTGCCGGAAGACTGTGAAGACATGCTCAGCCTTCGAAGTCGTATTCGGGAGTCATTTTGGAATCGGCTGAAAGAGGATTTTGTATTCAAGGGTGTTAATCGAGGGGAATTTGGCGGTGCCGGTGGACGCGATGAGGACACCTATTGGCAATCAAAAGACTCGACGTACAAACCCGCATATTATCTCACCTATTGGGGATGGAGAGCCGTCAACCTACTTCGGGAAGAGGTTCCAACTACATGGGTTAAGTTATCTGTTGAAAATATTGAGGTTCGGTTCAAGAATACAATATGGGTTAGGGTTGACCTTGTCGGATACTCCAATCCCACTGCAACCAGTAGAATACGCGAGACGATCAGGCATACCATCCGAGCAGTAGAGATTCTTACGTTACTTGACCCAAACCATCGCCTTATCACCCAAGTAGCTCATCAGATTCTTAGGTTGAGCGATCAACTCATCATCAACGGAGGATGGATAGAATTCAGAGGATACCAGGAAGAAGGCCCGTCAATCTATACATCGCTCTACGCTTTTCATTTCCTGTCCTACCTCAGAGATAGGAATGAAAAACATGGTTATGGCTTAGATCGAACTCAGCTAGACCATATTGACACACTTCTAGTTGATCTTGAGGTGTACTTTATGCATACGTGGCGGAAAAATAAATGGGTACATAAAGGGGTACCCTGGGAGATCAGTTCAGCTATAATGATTATTGAGATTGTTGAGGCGACGGACGAACCGGAAAGATACTATGAGGTAGCTGAAGCCTTAATTAATGCTATAGACGGAAGCGGTCGGCTGATTCACCCTTACGTTGGTGAAGATATCGGGGCTACAGAATATATCACAGCCACTCGGGTTGCCTATGCGCTTGTCGTATGGCATCAACGAGTCGGTAAACCGTTGCCTAAGAACGTGCAACATCTCTTGGACTGGATCAGGGATGGCTATACTCCAGAAATATTTTTGAGCACGTGTGACACGGCTTTTCTTGCCTATCTCGATTTATGGGAATAATTAACAATGAGTGCGATGCGCGAACAAGAACTGTATGATAAGTACCTCTCTGGAAAGCATTGGTATTCGCATCCCCTGGAATATGCTGCCGAATACGCCGAGTTTCTGAGGAGTAGAGGATTTGAAGGACTGCTTGTAGATTTGGGATGTGGGAGTGGGCGCGATGTACACCAGTTCGCTCAGTATGGGCTCGACGTGATAGGTGTTGATTTGTCTGAAAGTGAAGTGTCAAATGCCAAGCAGAACTATCCTGATAGTAGGTTCAGGGTGCAGAATATCGAGAACATGGACTTTGGCGATGGGGCCGTTGCTGCGTTTTACATGATAAATGTAGTCCACTACCTCAACCGAGATGCCGCCGTAAAAGAGATATATCGCTGCTTAAAGGAAGGAGGGTACTTGTACATTCATTTCAACTTGCTGATTCAGGACGCGGAAGGTAATATCGATTATCAAGACAGTGAAGTCGCAATTCTTGAGCAGCTATCCTATTTCAGTATCGTCAAGCACCGTATTTTTGAACGGAAAGACTTTGAACCCTTCCCTCATGAGCATCAAGTTCTTTGTCTTGTGTTAGAAAAAGAACAGGATGGATTGTTCTGAATTGACTGATGCATTCGAAATAAGAAGTGCAAGGCCCCCAACGGGGCTTGTCTTGGCCTTGCACGCTCGCCCATCATAGATTTGCTTTATCCTGGGAAGACCATCGACCAGATGGCCTGCCCAGGTCTCCCTACCCACTTATTTTTTAGATAATTGATGATTTTTTTAAACCTTTAAATATGTGGTTAGTAGTCAGGAAATACACAGATATGAGTCAAAAAAAGCTGACTTTTAGATTTCACTGTAGAATGATGTATAGGGGATTCCCCTACATGACGTATAAGGATTTTCTTGCAAATATCGTTACTCCTTTTTGGTATGATACCTTCAGGGGAGTAGAATTCGATAGGATCTATGAGGATGGCAATTCTGGAAATACCCTCACTTATTACTACTTAGCGCACATTATAGTACGGAGTAGTTTCGCCTTACACAGCGCATCAATGCCCTTAAATTCAGGGAGTTGTTATGGAAAGAACTACTATTGCAGCAACTCGATTTAAAGCACCTCTCTATGTAGCCTGGGAAATTACACATAAGTGCAATGCCAAATGTTTGCACTGCTACTCGAATTCTGGTCCAGATGCCGTAACAGACAATGAGCTGTCTACTCAGGAGGCACTTGATGTAATTGAACAGCTAGCAACCGTGGGGCTTCTCGTGCTGGCATTTTCAGGTGGTGAACCCATGTTTAGAAAGGATTGGCGTACGCTAGCGAAGCATGCAATAAAACGAGGTATGTCTGTCAATATCGGAACCAATGGGTCTAGTATCACAGAGCAAACCGCAGATGAGATACAGGACATAGGCATACATAGTGTTACAGTCAGCCTTGATAGCCATCGACCTGAAATACATGATCATTTTCGCCAGTTCCCTGGGTTGTATCAGCGTACGTTAAATGCAATTCGATTGCTTGTGGAAAGGAACGTACGGGTGGTTGTCGGTTTTACTCCGACACGACTTAACTGGGAAGATGGTCCAAAGGTGATTGAACTTGCATATCAGTTGGGTGCAAATGCTGTGAATCTATCAGAATATGTACCTGCTGGCAGAGGAACAAGAGCACTGGCATTACATCCACATGAACTCCATACTGTGCTAAAGGATTGGATCGCCTTACGAGAGACTTACGCAGATCGAATACAGATCATTTGGCATGACTGTAGGGTTGGGATGCTAGTATCTGAAGCAGAGCAACGTAACTATGTGGGGTGCGGGGCCGGTCGGCTCATTGCAAGGATATGCCCAGATGGGACAGTCACTCCTTGTGTCTTCTTGCCAACCCCTATCGGTTCTTTTCGAGAAACTACCTTTCGTGCAATGTGGGACAGTTCGGAATTACTCAGGCAGTTTAGAGAAAGACAGGGTTATGTATCTGGTATATGTGGAGCGTGTGAGCATCTAAATTCATGTGGAGGATGCAGAGCAGTCGCTTTTGCCTATAGCGGAGGTGATCCGTTGGCAGGAGATTGCCACTGTTGGATAAAGGAAAAAAATGCCACTCACATGATTTCTCTTGCAGAGGGAGAGAATCTACCTGTTTAACAGAGAATCACCGATGGAAGCAGATATATCTGACAATACCGTATTGCAGCGCTCGTTGCATTGTGTAGTGCGAGAGCAGGAGGGCCAGTATTTGATATACAACAACGTGAGCGATGAATTACACCTCATTTCTCCAACAGGTTTTTTTCTTTTTCAGATTTGCGATGGTAGTACCACAGTAGCCAACATAGAAATTCTGCTCGCTCTCCAACTTGGAGAGGAAGCATTGTCCGGTAATCTAAAGCCGCCCGTTCATCTGTTTTTAAATAAACTACTGGAACGTGGTATTTTAGAGGTAAAGCGACATGAGTAGTTACATGGAACCAGGCAGTTTCCGGCCAAAGATACCGTTTCATATGGTTTGGTTAGCTACCAACCAGTGTAATGCACGGTGCGCCCATTGTTCGTCCAATTCAGCCCGTCGATACCCGGATGAACTGACTACTGAAGAAGCATGTGACTTAATGGGTCAGTTTGCTAATGCTGGCGTCGTTGACCTAGCTGTATCGGGAGGTGAACCATTATTGAGACCTGATTTATTGTATATCCTTGAATATGCAATAAATGTAGGTCTTTCAGTTGGTGTTGGTTCGAATGGTGGAAAGTTGAGCCAGAAGAAAGCGCAGGGTTTAGTCGCGACAGGAATAAGTCGATTTCAGGTTAGTTTAGACGGATTTGCTGAGCAACATGATACCTTGCGCAGATGGCCTGGCCTCTTTGAACGTGTGCTTTGCACTATTAAAACAGCTATGGACGCTGGACTGCGAGTGCATGTATGTTGCACTATTACCCAATTAAATTGGCGAATACTGGAGCCCTTTACGGAATTCATATTCGGGCTGGGGGTCAATCGAATCAACTATTCTCGTTATGTGCCAACTGGAAGAGGTACCGATACGCTAGATCTCACAAAGGAGCAATGGCATTCCGTTATTTATCTCTGCAATCAGCTTAAAGAGAAGTACAAAGGAAGGATAGAGATTGTCAGCCATCTTGCACAGCAAATATTGGTAGACGATGAAGTAAAGGAAATGCCAGGATTTATTGGTTGCCAAGCTGGTATCGGACAAGGCGCAGTGTCTTCAGTTGGTGAAGTGTTTCCTTGCGTATTATTGCCTATACCTCTTGGATCAATCAGGCGAAAAAGATTCTGCGATATATGGTCTGAATCACCAATCATCCATGCCTTGAGAGATAGAGATAGACTATGTGGTCATTGTTCAAAATGTCAATTAAGAAATCGATGTGGCGGATGCCGGGCAGTTGCTTTTGCGAAGTCGGGCAACTTTCTGGAGTCGGATCCACGTTGTTGGCTAATCCCGCATGATACGAGTGGGAATCATTTTTTGTCACTAACCGACGAGGTAGCTTGCCATGTTTACTGATAAACATACGTCCGATCACGACTACAACGGAGATAATAACTATGGTGAATTGGTCAAAACCTACTTCTCCTTGATTAGAGAATTACGTTCAGGAAACGCAGAATCTGTAGAACGTATTCTCAGTTTATGGGATGAAGAGGGGACCTTCGAGTTTGCTGGATCACCTCCTGTTACGGGTACCTATAAAGGAATGAATGCACTTCATTCCTTCTACAAGAACCGCGTTAATTCTTGTGAAATGCTCTTGAGGTTAGCAGGAAATCAGGATGAATTGGAGGCGGCAAAAGAGGTGGCTCTTGGGATTGTTGATACAGAAGTAGTGCGCTTAAAAATGTCTGATGAGAAAGCCATTGCTGGTTGGCAAACAGTCATTGGTACGCAGGACGGAAGAGGGTATCAGGTGGCAGGGAGTCACACGTTTACCTTCAGAGATGGAAAAATCAGCCATCTTCGCATTATCGTCTCTCCAAGGGTCAAGGAGACTGATGAACTCCGCCTAGAAGATTTGTCAGTTAATGATATTGGCCGCCTGGCATTGGCTGCTTGGGCTGTAGTATAAATACCGTCTTTCCGCTATTCCCTGCCTAACTCCATCTGCTGCTGTTGGTTGTGGAGATAGATGGCCTGGAGTGCTTGCAGCCGGCGAAGCCGTTCTTGGGCACGAGGGCCTAAGTTTTCTGTGTCTAGCTCCATAATCGCTTGGTCGAGGTCGAGTGCTGGAGGTGCTTGGCTTCTGTCAAGGATGAGGTCCAGGAGGTAGCGTTTACCTTCGTAGAGAATCGCTGGCAGTCGGCGTTTCTTGGTCAGAATCTCGTAGGCTCCAGAGGCAAGGTATTCGAGGAGTAGGAGGGCAGCGGGGCCGGTGAGGTCTTCTTCAAGCTCTTGCTCTGTTACCCTCTCTTCTGGTAGCTCTTCTGCTACCAAAGCAGCGAGGCGTTCTCTTTCTTCTTGGTTTTCAAGGCTGCGTTCTGGTTTGTCGAGATACACCATTGAGTGCTCTATCTCGGGATAGGCGTCCTGTTGGTAGCGCTCGATCTCGGTGCGGACGTGTCGGTATTCAGTTCTGGAAAGCCGGGTCGATTTGCTACTTTTGTATTCGTTTGCTGAAATGGCGATATGGACATGTACATGGTCCTTATCGTGGTGAACCTGGGCGAAGCCGAGGCTGTCGGGAGCACGCAGATGTAGATAGACGCTCGTGAGGTCTTCGAGGATATCAGGCGTTAGGGCGTGTGCGTCTTTGGGCGAAAACGAGAGGATTTCGTGATTGATCGTCACACCGTTCTTTGGGTGCTTTCTGTGGGTATCATTCTCGGCAAATTGGGTGACGATATCTTCTAGTTCATCGCTCGGGAAGAGGTTGTGGAAGATGCGGATGGGTAGGGTATTTTCTTCTACGGAGTTTTCGCGTCCGATGTAGTTGATGAGTTGCGTGGTGATGTTATGGCGGTATGTCTTCGCCTTGATAATCATGCCGGTTTGGGATGCCTGAGCGTTGCTTCGATGAGCGTTTCGAGGTGTTTGAGTTGGTCGTAAATCTTGTCGAGTCTGTCGGTGTGTATACCCTCTCGGTGGCTCTTGTAGACAAGTTGGTTGATGTTGGTGCCGATTCTGCGGAGGCCGAGTTCGAGGGTGCGAACATCGGCCTCATTGGGTACGATGTAGGTGGTATCGAGATAGGCGAAGATAGCGTCTTTGGCGAAGGTGCCGGTTTTACTTTGGTGTTTGGCTGCTGCTTTTTTGAGGCGTTCGTCTTCTTCGGGTGTGAGGGTGAGTTCGAGGCGTTTGTGTTTGATACGGTAGAGTTGCTGGTACCGTTTTTTGTAACGCGACCGCTTTTCTAGTGGATTAGAATGTTGCATGGGAGTAGTAGCTGGCCTTAGCAAGTAGGCATGTCTTCCGGAAACCATACGACTTGTAGTCGGATTGGTTACGGAAGAATGCGCTCCTGTCGTCGCACTTGCCCTTCGGGAGGCCAGCTACAAATCCTGTTGGGTTATCCTAATGAACGTCAGATGAACAGGGGCTTACGAGAAAAAATCCAAACTGAGGAATAAGGGAGAACAAACGACAAGTACTTTGGTAGTCTCGATCTCATTTAATATTGACCAAATCTGTAATTATTGTACTCTTTATGTTACACAACATAGAATCTGAAATGTGTCTAAACCGACGGGGAAACAACCATGTTAGCTACATATCTTCATAACTCGAAAGGAGACTGGATAGGTTTCAAGGTAGGCAAATTTGTATACAATAAAGAGGGGAACTGTATTGGCTGGCTGCCTTGGGATGAAAAAACTGTCCTTGACATCGAAGGTAGGTATCTAGGTAGCATTGTTGACGAGGTACGGTTGTTTTATTTCCAAGATAGTGGTCGGAAAGAGGTAGTTCCTGTCCCTGCTAATTATGATCCTAAACCAGGCTTTCCCGGCTATCCTTTCAATCGTGGTTTGTATATTTTACCGGTTGGTGCCAGTGATATTGAAACCTCACAGCTAAAATATCTTCCAAATGAGACTTCATGAGATCGATAGAGAAAACCTTATTAAAATCCATAGACGACTGGTAGCTAAACATGAAGAAGGGTCTTACCGTGCCCTTGGATGGTTCGCTGAGCGAAATCAAGAGATTAGATTTGAAGCGCTATGTCGGATTGGGGATTTATCTGGGTGTTCTGTATTGGATTTAGGATGTGGATATGGACACCTAAAGACATATTTAGATATGAGATATAGCGGTATCAGATATACGGGAATAGATCTAACAGATTTCTATATTGAATATGCTCAAAAGAAGTTCGCTTCAGACGAGAATGCTAGTTTCATTTGTGGTGACTTCAGCAGAATTGCACTTCCAAAGTCCGACTTCGTATTTGGAACTGGAATCTTTTCCTTTAACTTTATAGGTTACGAAACTTACTTGAAGGAAGCGATTCGGCAAATGTATGCATCATGCATTATTGCAGTAGGGTTTAATCTTCTTGATATAAGAGAACTAAGAGAAGTTGAATTTCCTCCCTATAGGTTGATTGGAAATAACCCCAAAGATATCCGACGATATTGCGAGAGTATCGCACCAGAAGTAACGCTCATTGAAGAGGGTGTTTCATAAAGTGTGTCAAAGGGTTTATTCTTAACAACCCAACCCTAACACACCATGAGCCCAAGAAGAAAACCCCAAAACAACACCTTCGATTTCGATCAATTTAAGCAACTGGCTAAAGAGAAGCTCCAAGCTGGCGGCACATTGCTTGGTTCAGATGGCGTACTGACACCCCTGATCAAGGAATTCCTCGAAGAAACCCTGGAGGCCGAACTCGATGTCCATCTCGATGAGCCGGGGCCGAAGAATCGCCGTAATGGCAAAAGCAAGAAAACCGTCAAGACGGCTCTTGGCCAAGTTGAGATCAAAACTCCGAGAGATCGTAATGCCAGTTTCGATCCCCAGATCATTGCCAAACGGCAAGGCCGACTGGGAACGGATCTCGACCGACAGATCATCGCCCTATACGCTCGCGGATCCAGCTATGGCGACATCCGGGACTACCTGGCTGAGATGTATGACCTAGAAGTCTCGACGGCGACCATTAGCCGGGTCACCGATAAGATTCTGCCCTTGCTTCAGCAGTGGCGTGACCGGCCCTTGGAGTCGGTTTACCCCTTTGTTTGGCTTGATGCTATCCACTACAAAGTCCGCCATGAGGGCCGGGTAGTGACCAAGGCCATCTACTGTATTATTGGCCTAAACCAGGAAGGCTACAAGGAACTCTTGGGCCTTTACATCGGCGAGAATGAAGGCGCGAAGTTTTGGTTACAGGTCTTGACCGATCTCAAGAATCGGGGCGTCGAGGATATCTTCATTGCTTGCATCGACAACCTTTCAGGTTTCGCCGATGCCATTGAAAGCATCTTCCCTCAGACGCAAGTACAACTCTGCATCGTACATCAGATCCGAAATAGCAGAAAGTACATCGCCTGGAAGGATGTCAAGGCGTTCATGCAGGATCTGAAACAGATTTACAAGGCTCGAACCCTTGAGGCCGCCGAGCACAACCTAGATAAACTCGAAGCCCGTTGGGGTAGCAAGTATCCGGTCGTCATCGACTCTTGGCGTAGAAACTGGCCACGTCTCTCGGTTTATTTTGCCTATGCACCTGAGATCCGTCGCGTAATCTACACGACTAATATTATTGAGGGCTTCCACCGGCAACTGAGAAAGGTGACGAAGACAAAGGGGGCCTTCAGTTCCGATGATGCCCTGATGAAGCTGCTGTACTTGGTTCAGGAGGAGGTCACGACCAAGTGGAAGCGACCGATTCACAACTGGAATATGACCTTGTCGCAGCTATCAATTATCTTCGGTGACCGACTCCGACTGGATCTATGAGCCGGATCCCTTTGACACACTTTATGAAACACTACCTCATTGAAGACTATGCATATTCCGACGATCCCGTCCACTTAATCCGACTGATGCCGTCCACTTAATCGGAGCGCAGCGACGCTGACCCTATTAGGTAAGCAACGGCTCGCTTTCAAGCAAGTCGCTGTACTGTTTTCGCATACTTTCACCATCAAGTAAGAGTTTGTAGCCATTGTGGATGAGCCGATCTAGAATGGCATCGGCCAGCGTCGGATCTGACATCGTCTCGAACCACTGATCCGACGGGAACTGGCTGGTGACAATGGTTGATTTCCGATCATAGCGATCTTCTAAGACTTCGAGGAGTTCACGCTGTTCATCGGCCCGGATGGTCGTCAAGCCCCAGTCATCCAAGACTAGCACATCGGCCCTGAGCAGCTGTTTCATCAACTGGCTGTAGCGGCCATCACCGCGTGCGATTTTGAGTTCATGTAGCAAGGACGGGAGCCGGTAATAGTGGCTTCGGAAGCCGTTCAAACATGCCTTATGGGCCAAGGCGCAAGCCAAGTAACTCTTGCCGATCCCCGTCGGCCCGGTGATGAGCACATTGTGACGTTTTTGGATCCAAGTGCTTGTACCGAGTTGCTGGACCAAGGAGCGGTCAAGACCTCTTTTATGCTGATAATCAATATCTTCGAAGCAGGCTTGTTGCCGAAGTTTGGCGGCCCGGAGTCGGCTTTTGAGCTTGCGCGATTCGCGTTCAGTGAGTTCACGATCGACTAGGAGGCCGAGACGTTCTTCAAAGCTCAGTTGGCCAATCTCGGGGAGTTCACTCTGTTCCTTCCAGGCCGCGATCATGCCGGTTAGTCGCAGTCGTTGGAGTTTGTCGAAGGTTGGATGTTGTAGCATACACCTCTAAGGTTGTGCCATCACCTGTAGCTATGCCGGATTCCAGCAGTGACGACGGGTTAGGGGTCGCCCACTGAGGCTCAGTGGGTTCTCGACGGTAGTAGCCCGGCCCACGAATATTGCGGTGTTGGATCGGGGGTAATTCTTCAGTAGTGGGTTCACAAGGGAGTTGGTCAAGGCCTTTTTTTAGAATCGACTCAATGGATCGATAACTATAGCTTTGTAGAGCTAGAGCCCGTCGGCAGGTGGCCTCCAGCCGGTCTGACCCATAGGCTTTACTCAGCCGCAACACGCCCAAGCAACTGCGATAGGCTTGCAAGGGGTGGGCACGTGATTCGATGGCCTTTTGTGTCCATTGCCGAGTATGTGGGCCGATCTTGGCCGCCCAATCCATGATCCGCTCGGGTGTCCAACTGGCATATTCGCGGAACGAACGTGGTAAATGGGCCTTATTGGTGGTGTGGCGACCTTGATAAGGACTGCGTAGATGCGAGGCTACCCGAGTTCCTTTATGGAAGCACTCAACGGTGTGGGCATTATATCGGACATCCAACTGTTTTTTAACCAGTTGATACGGCACACTGTAGTAATGTCGGTCAAGCTCAATATGGCAGTCGACGTTGACACGGGCCTTCTTCCATTCTGCGTATAGATATGGCTGTTCGGGCAGCGGCTTGAGCACCGGTTGGTCGAACTGTTCAAACTGCGTTCGACGTGAACCAGGCAGTTTTTGGAAGGGTTGTTCATTGAGCCGTTGAAGGCCTTCGGCTAGAGCATCGTTGAGGTCATCAAGACTGAAGAACTGTCGGTGGCGAAGCGGGGCCAAGATCTGTTGTTCTACGATGCCAACGCCGGCTTCGACCTTGGCTTTGTCACGAGGTTTACGTACCCGTGCTGGCATGACGGCCACGCCATAATGTTGGGCTAGGTCAGCATACGTCCGGTTGAGTTCCGGTTCATATCGGTGGGCTTTGTCAACGCCAGATCTGAGGTTATCCGGGATAACGAGTTCTGGTACACCACCAAAAAAGGCAAAGGCCCGAACATGTGAGGCCATCCAATCTGGCAAAGATTGTGTCCATGTTGCTTCGCAGTAGCTATAGTTGCTGGCTCCGAGCACGGCCACAAAGACTTGGGCCTGACGCTCTTGGCCTGTTTGCGGATCAATGACCCCGACGGTCATGCCCGCATAATCGATAAAGAGCTTCTCACCGGCCTTGTGATCTTGTCGCATGACCAGGTCGAGTTGTCCGCGCCAGCTACGGTAGTAATCACAGAACCTGCTGTATTGCAGGCCATCAGGATATTGCAGCTTGTACTCCTGCCACAAGAGCGCCAAGGTAACGCCTTTGCCACGTAGCTCTTTATGTACCCAGACCCAATCCGGCGTAGGTCGTTTAGTATTGGTTGTATTGGGCTTAAAAAGCTGGGCATCAAGTTCTGCTTCGGTGAGCGACTCCGGCAGGGGCCATGTATATCCGGCGATAGCCGCACGTCGGACATAATCGCCAATGGTCGAATGCGATGTCCCTAGGCATTGGGCAATCTTTCGATGGCTGAGTTGGCATTGATACTTGAGTCGAAGAATCTCTTTGATCTTACGCATAGACAAACGCGGAGTCGGCATGATGAGGCATGGTTAGTGAAAGGCACCGGCCGGGGGCCGGGTACACAAGACCATGCACATAACCGCTGTGAATCAGCGGAGTTTGTCAGCGTCGTTGGTTCGTCTCTGATGCTCCAGTTGCCAAGATTGTCACACCGTCTGGCTAGTGGACGAGATCAATCGGAATCACTGGACGAGATGCGTCGGAATCGGTGGACGGGATCAATCGGAATCACTGGACGAGATGTGTCGGAATATGCAGGTGCCACCACCGAGGAAGCCGTGGGAGAGTGAGGATGAGCGGATGAGTGTTTTTGATGCGGCAGCTTTTGTTCTGACCTCGATCAGCAAAGCGGAGAGTATATTGAACTAACCGGCATTGCAGGTCTTTTGCCCACGATTTGCCCAAAACCAGGGGGGAAATAGGGGGAAATTGACGGTTTTGCGACGTGAAAAAAGTAAGCCCTGGTGCTCTGAAGTGAGCACGCAGGGCTTGTAAATGTTGAATTTACGAGGTGGCGCGCTTGGGAGGATTCGAACCCCCGACCTTCGGAACCGGAATCCGACGCTCTATCCATCTGAGCTACAAGCGCATGGGCGGCAAATATAGGGCATGGTCCCAACAACCGTCAACCCTCATACGTCAACGAAGGGGCGTACGTTTCGATGTTCGCCGACCTTTCACGATGCGCCCCCGTCGAACAAATCCCTCTGCTCAAGGGTAGGAGAGAACGATTTCTGCCTTCTGTTGGCTCAGCCCCTGTAACCACACATGCCTGTACGCATATCCTCTGTTGAACCTCAATCTCTGGCCGCCGAACTTGGTTGGCAACCCGGAGATCAAGTGCTGTCCATCAACGGTCGTTCTATTGCCGATGAACTGGATTTTCGGTTCTACAGCGCGGATGAAACGCTGGCCCTAAAGGTCCGCCTCAATGGAAGCCTTCAGGAACAGCATATCGAAAAGGATGCGTACACCCCATTCGGCATCGAAATCGAAGAGTTCCGCATCAAAACCTGTGGGGACGATTGCATCTTCTGCTTCGTGGACCAAAACCCGGTCGGCTTACGGGATGCCCTCTATTTCAGGGACGGTGACTTCCGGATGTCCTTTCTGTATGGCAACTACATCACCATGACGAACCTGCGCGACCGGGACATGCAGCGCATCGTCGAACAACGCCTTTCCCCGCTCTACATTTCCGTCCATTGTACCAACGACGAAATCCGGCGGCGCATGATGGGGCACCGCACACAGAATGACCGGCTCATGGGGAAACTACAGTTTCTCCGCGAAAACGGCATCAATATGCATACGCAGATCGTGCTGGTGCCGGGCTACAACGACGGCGAAGCCCTCAAAAATACCATCCGTGATCTGTCTGCCATGCATGATGCGATACAATCTGTCTCCATTGTGCCGGTCGGGCTCACAGCACACCGCAAAAAACTAACCACCTTACGGAGCCTGACGCGGGATGAAGCCAGGGTCCTGGTGGATCAGGTCCACGCCTGGCAAGATACCTTCAAGAAAGAAATCGGGCGCGGGTTCGTTTATGTGGGGGATGAAATGTATTTGCTGGCCGATGTCGATTTTCCGGATGCCGACCGCTACGACGGCTACCCCCTCATGGAGAACGGGGTGGGGATGTGCCGGGATTTCCTGGAAGAATTTGCATTTCAGATTGAGGCGTTTCCCCAAGCCCTACCCGAACCCCGGCACCTGACCCTGGTTTCCGGCACCCTGACGGCACCCTTTCTGACCGAATACATCCAGCCAGCCTTGCAACAGGTCCAGGGGTTGACCGCAGAGGTCGTAACCGCCCCCAACACCCTGTTCGGAGCGGTCGTTACGGTAAGCGGGTTGCTCAGTTTTCAATGTTTTTATCAAGCCCTCAAGGAACGCCCCCTGGGCAACCGCATCTTGTTACCACCGGATTGCGTAAATTTCGAAGGCAAGTTCCTGGATAACCGTCCCGACCGCAATACGCCTGCTGACCTGGAGAAAGTCCTTCGTACGCCGGTAGAGGTATTTAGTGGGGATTGGGTGGAGGTGCTTGAGACTTTGTGATTGCTGATTGGTGATTATAATTGGCAGAAATCATAAATCACCAATCACAAATAAGACCCCTTATGGAACCCACGCCCTACACTGAACCCCAACCGGCCCCACCTGCTTTTCCGGTATTGTACGATACCATGCCGAAGCCGGCGACGATCTCGCTAAACGGGTGGCTCGAACGGCAAAAGTTTCATCCGGCCCTGACATTGTTGATCGTGCTGGTGATGAGCTTTATTCTGTTTCAGGGGTTGGCAGCCGTCGTGGCGATTGTGCTCATCTTTGCCAAAAGTGGGGTGCCGACGACGATCTCGCCGGACATCATGACAGACCATCCCCGGGCCTTGCTGATCGGGAACACGGTGGGGCAATTCGTGGGGATGGGGTTTCTGGTCTGGGTTTGGGCACGATTGCATGCAAAGCCCCAGGCGGGTTTCCTGAGGGTTCGCAAAACGGATATCGGATTGTTGATCTGGTCGATCATCGGCCTAGCCGTGCTCATGCCGATCGTACAATGGATGGGGGCGTTTAATGAGGCCATCCCCTTGCCAGAGGGATTAAAGGCATTGGAGGATGCGCAGATGGCCCTCATTGAAAAAATCCTGGCCGGGAATACCGGTGTCTTATTCAACCTGTTTGTGCTGGCCGTTACGCCGGCCCTGTGTGAAGAGTTATTGTTTCGCGGATATATACAGCGACAGGTCGAACGCCTCCGGGGGCCGATCATGGCCTTTGTTTTCACAGGGATTCTCTTTGGGTTGTATCACTTGCGGCTTTCCCAGGTCATCCCGCTTTCCATGCTGGGCATGTATATGGGCTATGTGACGTGGCGTACCGGAAGCCTTTGGCCGGCAGTGGTGTGTCACTTTTTCAACAATGCGTTTGCTATTGTGGCCAGCCGTTTCGTAGCCTCCAATCCGGAATTAGGGCTGGATGCGGTGGAGTCCATTGAGGTGCCGTGGTACATCGTGCTGCCTTGTATCCTGGGCTTCTGGGCTGTGCTACGCCTCATGAAACAACGTGCAATTACTGTGCAGACCACGGCTGCAACCCAACAGGTATAGTCATGGAAAAAAAGAAAGCCTATGAAGGCTGGATTGCCGTATTTGAAACCTCAACGGACTATGAGGCAGACATGGTGCGGGACCGGCTGGACTCCAACGATGTCCCCGCCATTGTACTGACCCAGCGGGATCATGCCTTCAACCTGACCATTGGCAAGTTGGCTCGGGTCTTGGTCATGGTTCCACCGGAACAGGTGGGGCTGGCCAAAGACATCCTCGCCGAAGCACCGTTGACAGACGAAGAACTCAACGAAGCCTCTGACGCGGCCAATCCTTATGCCCCTGCGGCCCATACCCCGGACGAAGATACACTCCTGGATTCCGGGATCGAAAAAATCACTTTTCCTGGCCCTCCGGACCCTGAAGACGAGGATCCACTTTTGGCTTGATTCAGCCTGGGGCTTCATCAAATGGTCAATTATGCTTTCCATTGGCCGTTGACAATCGACGATTGACTTTTGGCCATGCGTAACGGTCTCAAACGCATCCTGACGGCCCTGGTCGCCTTGCCGTTGGTCCTCGGATTGATTTACCTGGGGGGGTGGCCTTTTGTCGGGTTGGTGTTGCTGATTGCCCTGTTGGGACAGTACGAGCTTTACGGTATGGCCCGGACCGCCGGGGTTAAGCCACTCGTGGTGCCGGGTCTCCTCCTGGGCGCACTTGGTGTTGTACATGCCCTGGTACCCTTTGGGGAGGGCATGTGGATATTGGGTGTGGTCGGGCTGTTGTGTGCAACGGCTTTTCTTGAGGGGGACAACCCCTTGCAACGGCAGGCCGTGACGCTGTTTGGGGTACTTTATCCAACCGGTTTGTTGGGATTGCTGACCAACATTCGTTTGGGGAGTAGCACAGACGAAACCACAGCCATTTGGTTAACGCTAATCGTCTTCCTTATGATTTGGGCCGCAGATATCGGGGGATATTATGCCGGGCGTAGTCTTGGGCGGCATCCCTTGTTTCCCCGCGTGTCACCGAAAAAGACGTGGGAGGGATTTATTGGGGGAATGGGGTTGGCTTTTCTGGTGGCCGTTGCCATAAAGATCTGGATGCTGCCCTTGGCCTGGCTGGATGTGGTGGCGTTTGCTTTAATCGGGAGTGTCTTTGGGCCGTTGGGAGATTTGGCGGAAAGCCGCATAAAGCGGGCCGTTGGGGTAAAGGATTCCGGATCGCTGTTACCAGGGCATGGAGGAATGCTTGACCGATTCGATGCAATGGTCCTTACAGTTCCGCTGTTTTACCTGTACATTACCTACGTGATGAACACCCCCTAGTGCGCGTCCAGCCGGGGATGTTCCCGGAGTCTGTCCGTTGCATCTGGGGTGACCAGCGTCGTGCTTAGTTCGGCCAACATACGGCGGAGCGGCTCTATGCCGGGCGAATTGGGATTGCGCCGCTGTATCGTCGACAACGCATTGCGCAGGTAAGCCTCGTATTCGAATAGATTATGCCTCCACATGGCGATACTCGTTTGGGATAAAAATAGTATAGACCACCGGTACGCCTCAGTATCGATGCCTCCATATTACTATGCACCATTTTGGGTCGTTTTACACCATTTAACGGATGTTTCGCCGCTTGTCGTTGATGTTTTGCAATTCGACAAGGTCGAATGGGCCAAGACTGGGTGACAGGAATATTTAACTGCTAATAAGCGTTCTTTGATACCCTTGTGCAAGCGTACATGGGGTGCCGCTCTGCCACCGGTTCGTGGTCATTGGTCCGTCGTCCGTTGTGGCTTCAACGCTGGTCTTACAACAGCCTGCCCCTGCGCAGGCAGAGGGACCACGAGCACGCACCGCAGCGAAGAAAGCGGGCAACCGTGTAATTTGCGTGCGTACAACGGACCTTCAGTGCTGGCGCGGCGGTGGTGCCGGCACTGAAGTTTGCACAGTCATTTCAAAGAACTGATATAACTGCCTACGATTATGACAAAAACAGAACATCTGGCGCAGTGCCGCGCCATACTGACAGCGCAGAAGATCCCGCACCGGGTGGTCAATGGAACGCTGGCTGTTAAAGGGGCCCGCAACCGCAAGAACGCTGAGGCTGCCCTCAAGGAAAAGGGTCTTTCCATGGAATGGAAACAAGGGTTCCGGCGTGACTTCAAAAACCCCAAACGGTGGTAGGTTTTGATGTACACACGTTTATTCAGAACGGGGGCAGCACTTCGGGTCCCGGATCGTGTTTGACGAAGCGGGCTATCTGTATTTCACCATCGGCGATCGCGGCCAGCGGGATCAGGCACAACGGCTTGACTGGCCCAATGGCAAGGTTCATCGCCTGCACGACGATGGCCGCATCCCGGAAGACAACCCCTTCGTGAATACGCCGGATGCCGTGGCCTCCATCTGGTCGTATGGCTCCAAATTTCGCACCCCGCACTCAATCTCCGAGTTGTGGAAACTTGAACCGGTCATTCGGGGAAGGGACGTGTTCGCGGGCCATGATGGCTTCGATTTGGGCGACGATGTCCGGGTGTTGGTCCGCGACGTTGGATTGTTCTTGCAGGTCTGCGTCCAGATTGAAGAGTTTGAGTTCCAGATGGCCGTCGAAGATGTTTTCCCGGATGCCTTTCCATGCGCCCATACGGACGGCTTGTTGGCCGTTGTAGGCGGGGAATTCCCAATAGAGAAAATTTGGCTGTGGCTGATCCTGGCCCTTCAAGGAGGGCAGGAAACTGGCGCCATCGGTGGGCACGTTCATTGGGGCATCTGCTACTTCCATTAAGGTGGGCAATATATCGTAGAAGGCGGCCATGTGATCTGTAGTGGAGCCTGCAGGGATGTGGCCGGGCCAATGGGCGATGGTGGGTACGCGGATGCCGCCTTCATAGACGGAGCCTTTGCCGCGTCCCTCAGCCGTGATAAACGGGTGGGCGCTTTTGAAATACGGTGTGTCCGCTCCGCCGGTGTAGGTGGGGCCGTTGTCACTGGTGAACAGAATCAGGGTGTTTTCATAGACACCCAGGGCTTTGAGTTGTTCAACCAGATCACCAATCTGTTCGTCCAGGTAGGAAATCATGGCTGCGTAGGTGGCGCGGGGGTATTGGCTGGGAAAATAGCTGCGGCCCGTGTAGGGATCTGTCTCTTCCAGTTTTCCCCGGTAATGGTCCACCCAACGTTGCGGGGCTTGCAGGGCCAGGTGGGGGATGGGGGAGGCGTAGTACAGGAAAAACGGCCCATCCCTGTTGTCCTTCAGAAATTTTATGGCTTCCTGATGCATTAACGCCGGGGCATAATCCTCTGATTGATAGGGGGCATAACTTGCCGGGTCTTGGGGGTCAAAGTTGTCAGGCAGGTTCTGATGAGGTGCAACCAGGGGGTTATTCAGCAGGACCCGTTCTTCGTTTTTCCAGAGGTGCGTCGGGTAATACGTGTGGGCTTGGCGTTGGCAGAGGTAGCCGTAGAAGAAATCAAACCCTTGCCGGTTGGGTACGCCTTCGGTATCCGGGGCACCGAGGCCCCATTTCCCGACCATGCCGGTGGTATACCCGGCCTGTTGTAAGCGTTCACCCATCGTGACGGTACTGTCGGCCATGGGGCGTTGGCCTTCGAGGGTCGGGTTTTCGAACATAGCCCTAAAATTCCACACATCGCCGCGTGCCCCCCATTCGTCGTTACCCCGGATGGGGGTATGCCCGGCGTGCAGGCCGGTGAGCAGGATGCTTCGGGCCGGGGCGCAGACGGGGGCACCCGTGTAAAACTGGGTGAACCGCATGCCCCCTTCGGCCAGGGCATCCAGGTGAGGCGTTTCGATCAGGGACTGGCCGAAGGCGCCGAGCTCCCCATAGCCCAGGTCATCGGCCAGGATGAGGATGATGTTCGGGGGTTGGGGCGCCGGTTCCTCAAGCGGTTGACACGCTGGAAAAATGCAGAAAAGGAAAAGAAAAAAGGTCGGAGTAAGACGCTTCGGTAAGGAATGCATATTAAGCTGAAGACAGACCAAGGGCGATGAAAAAGGAGCGCGATATTGGCGTGAAGCCCAACCGGGTTGGGCCTATTTGGTTAGGGTATGGTAGTGTTGGTGGACGGTTTTACTCAGCTTGTCGCTGGTGAAGTGTTTTTGGAGGTAGGTATGGGCATTTTGGGCTTTCTGCCGGGCCGTTTCCCGATCAAGATGGATCTGGGTCAGTACATCCTGAATCCCTTGGGGGGAGAGTTCAGAGAGGAAATAAGCCGTCTCTTCGCTCAGGATACTATCCATAAACCCTTGATGCGTAGTAACAATAACCAGGCCCATCATCATGGCCTCATTGATAGAGTTGTTATGTCCTTCGCCGTAATGGCGAGACGGGTAGAGGTAAAGGTCATTTAAGGCAAAGTGCTTCAATACCTCGGGGTGGGGTAGAATACCAAGCCTATCAATCTTCAGGTTCGTATGCAGGGGCAAAGCATTGAGCCATGTCGTAAAATCTTCGTGTTCTCTGCCGATCATGGTCAGGGTGACGGGAACGGTCTCGGCGGTTTTATTGCAGCCCTCAATGAGTTCAAATACCCCTTTGCCTTCGTAGGCGTATCCCACAAAAAGCAGCTTGAGTTCTGTTGATTGAAGTCGATCTGGTACGTCCACCGGCACTTCAGGTGACGGTACAAAATTGGGGAAATAGTGACTTTCTATGCCGAATTTATCTTTGACGTATGGCATGTATGCTCGGCCTTCACTAAGGACTACGGTGGATTTATTCAAGATAAATCGCATTATCCATTGCGGTAATCTACCCGCTTGTTCATACCAAATTATGAAAGACCCTCCCTTAATATCATACAGCACGGGAATGCGGAACAACCGGGCAAAGAGAACCACCATGAACTCTCGTGGAACGGCTGTGTTTTTTAAGCCAAGCATATGAATCCCGTCAGGCCGATGCCGTATGAGCGACCCGAGGTAAGCAAACATGTCAACGAAAAAACGGACGACAAAATAATCTAGTTTCAACTGACCACGCACCGTATGAAAGAAGGGTATGACGCGAAAATCATCTGATTGGAAACAATCCAGATAGGCCTTCATGTTTCGTGTATACCCGCCGGTTCCTCCTCCGTACTTCCCTTTGCCTAAAGAGAAAGGAGGGCCATACAATAGGATCGTTTTCTGCAATTTTGTAATAGCGTTGGCAATGGCTAGGTTGTAGGCTAACCAGTGGATGGACGGTAATAAGAGTGTTTACTTCCTGATACGCCGTCTTGGCCCATTCAACCTTGTCAAAATGCACAAGATCAACGGCAAGCGGCGTAACATCAGTGCTTAAGTTAATGCCGGGGCAAAGGACTACGCAATGAATTCAAATCAAAACCTGTTTGTCCGGTAAGGGGTACTGGTTATGCAAGCCTGTTCAATAGTTTGTGATAAAGATCTCCATAGGCATTGGCCATGGCTTGCACCGTAAAATGAAGCGCTGCATGTTGAGCGGCTTGAGTGCCTATGGCTTCTCTTCTTTGGGCGTGTGTAAAGAGGTTCGTCATGGCATGACTTAAGGCTTCCTGGTCACCCGGTGGCACAAGCAAACCCGTTTTTTGATCCTGGATAAGCTCTGGAACGCCGCCGACTGCGGTGCTGATCACCGGCAATCCAGCGGACATCGCTTCCATGACAACAAGCGGATTACCTTCCCAGTCTGATGACAAAACAAAAACGTCTGACGCGTGCAAAATATCGGGGATATCGAAGCGTTCGCCCAGAAAATGTACCCGCTCCGCGATACCCAATTCCTGTACTTGCTCAGCGAGTTTATGACCCAGCATACTGGGGCGACCAACATTCAAGAGGTGCGCATGGGGTTCCTGCTTAAACGCTTGTGCGAAAGCAGACAGGAGTAATGCTTGGTTCTTCTGAGGCTCAGCACGAGCAACATTGACGAACAAAATATCCTCTGGTCCAATGCCTTCTTGCATGCGCCAGATTGTTTGGTCTACGGTTGGATGTTTATATTTGTCAATGGGGATGCCGTTTGGAATCAGTGGGAGGTCCCTGGGCCCGTAGACCTGATGAAAGGTCTCTTCCACTTTTTTTGCAATTGCGACGGGTACCACCGTGGTCTTATAGGCCAACCGGTGTACCTTTTGCATCAAGGCGGTACCTTCCTTTTGGGCTACGTTATGTATGGTATGCACCACAACAGGTGGGCGTCTGAGCAGGAGGGCGGGAAGGGAATATCTGAGGGCAGAGAGGTGCGTGTGTACCACATGTGGCTTAAGTCGCTTAAGTACGCCATTGATACGCCAGAACATGCGCGGATCAAATCCCAACTTTTTATCAAGGTGTTGGACTGGAATGCCCGATTCGGCTAATTGAGATTCCATATCGGTGCCGGTAGGTTTATGTAATGCGGCGGCGGAAACCTCGAAGTGTTGAAGATCAAGATTCGTCAAAATATGCATTGCCACACGTTCTCCACCTCCAGAATTAAAGCCGGGGACGAGCTGTAACACGCGAATGCGATTTTTTCGTTTGGATTCCAAAAGATGATATGGTTAAGCTGCCAAACCTCTCTGCACAGCAGTTGCGCGATGGGATACCGCAATCAATTTAGAGGTATACACTCCCCGAATGAAAAGACGGATGTGATCTTTTATTAAAGAACAGCTATAGCGTAGCCTTGCCTGAGAGGGAACCTGCGCCGGTGTCGCGGTAAACGGGACACGGTGAACGGTCGGGCAGTGGAGATGTGTTAAGGTATAAACGCAGGCATGTGTGAAAGTGAGGACGTGTGCCATCCTAGGTGGTGCCTGCGCGACGGAGCGGGGACGTACATGTTACCTTTTACATTGACATCGACCTGCGCCCGGAGCACGGTGATGTCGAGAAAGGGTTACCAGCGAATGATGCCTGCATTGCTACAGGCCACGTCCAGGCGATCCCTTTCATGTCCATCATGGCTTGAACCTCGGCTGGTTGCGTCACATCGGCCGGAGCCATGATGGCCCGGCACCCGGTTTGGCGAAGGGCATCGACCGGATTCTGGCTGACCCTCCGTGCCACCGCGTGTAACCGGTTCGGGGCCTATCAGCAAGCCGAACAGGCCGCCAGGAGAGCACTTGCCATTGCCGACGCACCCACCCTCATCGCAACAGCAGCATCTTGCGCACGGCTCGGAATTCGCCGGCTTCCAACGCGTAGAAATAAATGCCGCTCGGCAACTGACCCGCGTCAAAAATCACCTCGTAGCGCCCCACAGCCTGGTTCGCTGAAACGAGCACAGCCACAGGCCGTCCCTGCACGTCGTAGACCGAAAGCTGAACAGCGGCTTGTTGTGGCAGTTCATAGTGAATCAGCGTCGTGGGGTTGAACGGATTGGGGTAGTTCGCCTGCAAGGCGAAGGTGGCCGGGACATCAGCAGTCCCCTCGGTGGCGACGGTGGTATTGGGTTTATTACAAGATGAAGGAGAACAATCGAACACACAGAAGCCCAAGCGATCTGGCTTTTGGCGTTTTTATAGCGTAGCCTTACCCATATAGCGTGAAAAACACGAACCGGCTGCCACCTGGACCGTTCTTTTTAACCCCACGGCCTTGACCGGCGCCGCATCCAGACGCGTGACTTTGTGCCCGGTTGCTGAATCTAACGCGCTGGACATGGGTACGCTTCCAATGATCTGGAAAATACTGCTATACGCACTCATCGGCTATGTAACGGTAGTCTTGATCCTCTTTTTGTTGATTACCGAGATTGCGCAAGACAAAAATGTAACGCCAGCCCAGTTGTCCCTGGCTTGGGTTTTGGCACAGGGAGAGCATATTGTAACCATTCCAGGTACCAAACGCCGCAGCTATTTAGAGCAAAACCTAGGTGCACTGGGTGTGGCGTTGACTGAGGAGGATTTAGCTCGTATCAATGACGCGTTTCCAATTGGCGCGGCTGTAGGAACGCGGTATTAAGTTTCTCTACCCTTCCTGAGCGAAGCCTCGCTCAACCTCTCGGACCCGGAGTTGGCGGTATAGCCGTTGGAGGTTCATCGGGTGCTTTAAAATGAAAAAGCTACTATCTCTTTATGAAATAGTGGTTTAGGGAAATTGAGTTGCGGTCCGGACGGGACTCGAACCCGCGACCTCCAGCGTGACAGGCTGGCATTCTAACCAACTGAACTACCGGACCAGGCATCCGTACCCGAAGGCACTTTTACCATAGACTCGCAAAAATACACCACGCAACAAGCCAACGCAACACCTTATTTGGATTTTTATATTCAAACACCTTATTTGGATTTTTATATTCAAATGGTTGCATGGGTTGTATTCTTCAAGGGGAACAGACTTCGATTAATACGGGTCAATGACCCATATGCGATTAGCCATCGACCAAATACCTATGCCCCTCTTTTCTTTATGTACCTTCCTGTGCCTTGGGATACTCCTTGGTGGGTGTGCCTCGGCCAAACAGGACCCGGACGCGGCCCCGGCCTATAAAACCCTGGCACAGGAGAAATACGGCACCTCCGTTGCCTTTACGGCCAATGCCGACAGCACGATTATGTTATGCGTCCATACCCCGGAACCCTCCCCCCGGATGCCAACCCCTATCCTGTCCTATCTGGTCTATGACCTGGAAACGGAGGCTGTACTCTATGAGGAAGAAGGGGTACAAGGGGAGATCAAGTGGACTGACGGCCAGACCCTAAGCGTAACCCAAACGCCGGGCATTGTAACAGGCAATGAGACTTCCGGCACAGGTAAGCGCGGCTATACGGTCGACGTCCGCACCGGACAGAAACGGAAACTGTAATTCATTTGTCATTGGTGATTGGGTATTTACTGCGTGAGTCGCTTCGCTCGTTAGTGATTTGTATGCACCCCATCACCAGGGCCTCATCACCAATAAACGCCAACCCATGCGTAAGCTCCTGCTCCTCACCGGCCTCTTGGCCTTCGGTGTATTTCTGGTCACCCGCTACGCCCCGGCTCCTGCACCTCCTCCTGAATCCGATTCCAGCGTTTGGTCCCCGCCCCAGGCGTATCCAGACGTACTCCAGCAGTACCACGCTGATATCCGTACAGCCGATGGGGCCGACCGACCTGCCTATCCGCCGCACTATAAATCTGCGGCATGGCAACAGGCCAAAGCCCTGCGCAAAACCGCAGCCGATCCGCTGCCGTGGATCGAACGGGGGCCGGGCAACGTCGGGGGGCGCACACGCGGCCTCATTATCGACGCGGCCGATCCGTCCAACAATACCTGGATCGCAGGGTCCGTTGGCGGAGGCATCTGGAAAACCACCAACGCCGGTGGGAACTGGACCAACCTGACCCCTGATTTACCCAACCTGTCGACGGGTACCTTGGCCCAGGCTCCGTCCAATGCGGCCATCATCTATGCCGGGACCGGCGAAGGCTTCGGTAACATCGACGGCATCAGTGGGGACGGCATCTGGAAATCCACCGATGGCGGTCAATCCTGGACCCAGCTGGCCTCAACCGCCGGAAATGCCGATTACGTGACGGTGAACCGCATCGTGGTCGACCCCGCCAACGCCGATATCCTGCTGGCCGGGACCTCCACCGGTATCTTCAAGTCTACCAACGGCGGTCAATCCTTCAACATGGTCTACGAATATACCGGGCCGATTTCCATCTTCCGGCAAGGACGCGTCCAACACATCGTGGCCGATCCCGACAACTTTAATACCCTCTACGCCGGAGTCAATAGTGTGGGCGTCGTACGTTCGACCAACGCCGGTGATACGTGGACCCAGGTACTCGATAGTCGCCTCGTAGGGGGGCGGCTGGAATTGGCCATAGCCCCTTCCAACACCGACTGGATCTATGCTGCTATCGAAGGAGGGACCGGTTCAGTCCTTTACCTCTCGGATAACGGCGGTGCCAGTTGGGTCGAAGTGGCCGATACCGGCTCCAATCCTGATTGGCTCGGGGGGCAAGGGTGGTACGACAATACTATCATGGTGCATCCCTTCGACGAAACCGTCGTCTTTGTTGGGGGCATTCAACTCTGGCGAATTCAGGTAGAGGCAGGCAGTTCCACGCGGCGTACGGTTACCGGTCTTGTGGCGAACGGGACAGAATCGTTTCTAGGTTTTCAGCCCTTCACCGGCAACTTCCTGCCCGGATTGGGCCTGGGGCCGGATGAAGATGCCATCGGCATCACAGAGGCCGATTTTGTGTCTGTCGAAATCCGATTTGGTCCTGGTGTGGGCCAGAAGGCGCATCGCTTTACAGTGCCCGAAGGAGCAACTTCGGGGGTGTCGCCCACCAATTATAGCTATCAGGAGTACGTCGATGTACCCTTCGAGGTGTGGGACGTGACCAATGACCGGCAGATCATGGCTTCTTTCCGGGATCAGACCACTGACGGCACCTGGAACCTGCCCAACAATGACCCCGGCGATAACTCCCTGAACCGCGAATATCTGTTCATCAACGCGATTCCCTATAACGGGGATACCCCCAATCCGAGTATTGCACAAAATGGGGGGCAAGTCAACAAATTGATCTATTTTCTCTGGCCTACCAAAGTCGAAGGTTCAACCTTTGATCCCAATACCCTGCCCGCCTCCAACTACCGCATCAACTATGGGGATCTGGTCGTACGCAATCGTTCAACGGCTTCCATCTCCGGGGCAGCCAATATCCACGTGGACCACCACAACCTGATCGCCTATGACATTGACGAAGCCGCCCAGACCTTCAAAGTGCTCAATGCCAGCGATGGGGGGGTGGCCGTTTCCAATGATGGCGGCGGTGTGTGGCGGCAAACCATCAACGGGTTCAACGTCACGCAATTCTACGGAGCCGATAAAAAACCGGGTGAAGACGTCTACCTCGGGGGCACCCAGGACAATGGCACCTGGCGCTCTCGCCTCGGTACCGATGCGGCAACCGACTGGTTCTTCCAGATCGGTGGCGACGGTTTCGATGTGATCTGGCATGCCGAAGATCCCAATAAGCTGATGGGGGGGAACCAATTTAACGGGAATGGCTTGGGGCTTTCTCGTTCCATGGACGGAGGAGATACCTGGGTCGCGGCCGTAAACGGTTTGGTCGATACCGGGCAAGGGGCTGGACCCTTTATCACCAAACTCGCAAAATCCAAGCTCGACCCGGACCTCGTGTTTGCCATCGGCACGCAGGGCGTCTGGCGCTCGGCTGATTTTGGAGACACCTGGACGCTCAGCCCAATCCCGTCCAACCAGTGGAATATGGGCTCGACCGGCGAAGTTGAGGTTTCCAAAGCCAATCCCCAGATTGTATGGGCCGGTGTCCGGGTCTCAACCTCCGGCACCCCCGGACGGCTCCACCTTTCCAATGATGCAGGCTTCACCTTCAATAGCGTCGATGTCCTGGACAACCGCCTCGGCACCATCTCGGGCCTGACGACGCATCCGCTTGACGATGGGACGGCCTATGTACTGTTCTCTGCGGCCAATCGGGGTAAAATCCTCCGGACCACAGATTTTGGACAAAATTGGGAAGATCTCACCGGCTTCAGCGGTGGCAACGGCAGCACCAACGGCTTCCCCGATGTGGCGGTCTATGATCTCCTGGTCATGCCCCACAATACCGATGAAATCTGGGCCGGTACCGAAATCGGCCTGTTTATCTCTACCGATGGCGGTGGATCCTGGGCCTACGCCGATAACGGCCTGCCTGCCGTGTCCATCTGGGACATGAAGATCGTGGATGATGAAGTGGTGGTAGCCACCCATGGCCGCGGAGTCTGGTCGGTCTCCATTCCTGAAATCCTGAATGCGCCGCAGCCGAACGTTCTGCTGGCTCCACGCCTGAACAACGTCGAGTTCTTGCTGACGGGCGGGTTGAACCTGGACCTTGAACTCCGGTCCAGCTACGACTCTACGCAAGTCCTGGTTGATGGCACCGTGATCGCTTCGGAACCAGCCAGCGAACCCGGAACGACGACCATCCAGGTCCCCTTCCGGTCGTCTGATGCCGGGGACGTGGCCGTATCCGTGGCCGCGTTCTCGGGAGACCGGATGGTGAATTCCGGCGCAGAGACGGTTGAGGTTTTTCCGATTCCTGCAGCCCAGGTTTCTTACGAAAATACCTTTGAGGGCTTTAGTGCCAACCGTGACTTTACCGGAGATGCCCTGAGCCTTTTCCGGCTGGCTGGCAACCTGCAATCCCCACATACCTATGGCAACGACCAAAACCGGACATTTACCCTCAAAATTCCCATCGTGGTCTCACCGGTCGTATCCACGGTTCGGTATGCCGATGTAGCCCTCTTTGAGCCAGGTTTGGATGGCTTCACCTGGGATCAGCCGGGGTTCCGGGATTACGCCATCTTTGAAGGGACCTCGGACGGGGTCAACTGGATTCCCTTGCTCGATGGCTATGATGCCCGTTTCGATCCGGCCTGGCGAACGCTTTTCCCCTCGGGCAATGCGCCTGACCCAACGTTGGTCCGGGAGCATGAGGTGGACCTCCTCGATTTCTTTGAGGCAGGCGAACGGGTCTTTCTCCGGTTCCGCTACTTCTCGGACAACCTGAGCGATGGCTGGGGCTGGCTCATTGAAGACCTGGAAGTGCAACCCGGCGCACCTGTGGATACCGAAGACGATACCCCCGGTCTCCCCGAGGTCTTTGCCCTGAATCAAAACTACCCGAACCCCTTCAACCCGGTAACGACCATCGCCTTCACGGTGCCTGAAGTATCCGACGTAAGTGTCCGCATCTATGACCTGAACGGTCGGGAAGTGGCCGTCCTGGCCAACGATACCTACCCGGCCGGCACCCATCAGGTGCAATGGCATGCCGGAGCCCACGCGAGCGGCGTCTACTTCTACCGCATGACCGCCGGTGAATACGCCCAAACCCGAAAACTCACCTTGTTAAAGTAAAATGTTCTTACGTGCGACGTTCTACGTTCTACGTTATTTCGACCGAACGTAGAACGTAGAACCTAGAACGTAGAACGTCATGGATTTCATCCTCTTCGTCGGCTCGGCGGTGGTGTTGTTGAGTATCGTCGGGGTGGGCGAGGCGTTGCGAGGGTGGTTGGGGTGGGCACCGGAGGCTTCGCGGCGGTGGGTACATGCCTTGACCGGTTTGTTTGTTGCGGTGACGCCGTTGATGTTTGAGCGGCCAGACTGGATTTATGTGTTGGCCGGGGGCTTTGTGCCGATTAACATCCTGGCCGTCCGGCGGCGATGGCTCAAAGGCATGCATGGGATTCGGCGGCACAGTTGGGGGACGGTGACGTTTCCGCTGGCGCTTATCCTGGCATTGTATTTTTGCTGGACGCTGGATGCCGGTCGGACCTATATCCTCTCGGTTGCCTTTCTCGTGCTGGCCGTCGCCGATCCCGTTGCGTCTTATGTCGGTCAATGGGGCCAACGATCTTCTCCTGTCGACACCGGAAAAAAATCCGGCATAGGGTCCCTGGCTTTTGGGGTAACGGCTTTCATGGTAACCAGTCTCGGATTGTGGGCGTGGCAGGCAGGCGGTGCAATGGATTGGTCGATGCCGCTTATGCTTGGGGCGGCAGGTGTGGTGGCCCTCATAACGACGGGCGTTGAGGCCCTGGGGCGCAGAGGGTGGGACAATTTCTTCATTGTATTGGCCGTATTGGTAGTCTTGACGGCCTTGCATACAGGCAGGGCCGCCCTCGGCGGATTAATGGGGGCGCTCTGGGTGGCTGTGTTTTTCGGATGGGGGGCCTGGAGGGTCAAGCTTCTGGACCGTTCGGGTACGTTGGCCGCCGGGTTGTTGGCTGTGTCTGTGGTGGCCCTGGGCGGATGGATGTGGACCCTCCCCGGTATGGTCTACTTTTTTCTGTCCAGTGGGTTGTCCAAGTGGAGCGGCTCAAAAAAAGCACGCCTACAGGCGGTCTATGAAAAGGGGAGCAGAAGGGATGCCGGTCAGGTGTACGCCAATGGCGGGGTGGCCTGGGCCATGTTGTTGAGCGCTGTGTTTATCGATGGGACGGGATGGTATTGGGCCTACCTCGGCGCTTTTGCCGCCGCCGCTTCCGATACCTGGGCCACGGAAATCGGCACCGCCGTTCAGGGACCCACACGGTCCATCCTGACCGGACGACGCATCGAAGCCGGTTTATCCGGTGGGATTTCGCTGGCCGGGACACTGGCCGCGTGGGTGGGAGCCGCGAGCGTCCCGCTTGCCGCCTGGGCTGTTACCCCATCGTCATTGTTCTTCACCGAAGTCCTGATGGCCGTTTGCTGGATCACCGCCTGTGGCTTTTTGGGCGCTCTGGTCGACAGTTTGGTGGGGGCCACCGTGCAGGCCCTCTACCGAAACCCTCGAACCGGCACCCTGACCGAACAATCGATCACGGCGGGCATTCTCAACATCCGAGTCCGCGGCTTCCCCTGGCTCAATAATGACCGTGTAAATTTGATTTGCACCCTCGCCGGTGCAATATTCGCCGCCATCACGTACCTTTGGCTCAACTAACCCTCACCAACCCAAAATACCGACCTCAGCCGGTGGGCCGCCCGGAATGGAGCAAAGGAAGGCGAAAATGAAAAATTTCCTGTTTGAGCCGCGTAGCGGCGAGTTTCGAAATTTTTCCGCCTGACGAAGCGTAATTCAGGCCCAGTGGCGTCAGTCTTGATTTTTGGTTCTTTGGATCAAGCCAAAGAACAAGAACCTATACACTATGGCGTGGTACCGTAAACTACACTGGCAAATTATTCTGGGCCTGGTCCTGGGTCTCATCTACGGGCTGATTTCAGCCGCACAAGGTTGGGGGCAGTTCACATCTGACTGGATTTCGCCCTTTGGCACGGTGTTCCTTAACCTGCTGAAGTTGATTGCCATCCCGCTGGTGTTGGCCTCCCTGATTTCCGGCGTGGCCTCCCTCGCCGACATCCGAAAACTGTCGCGCATCGGGGGGAAAACCATCGGTATTTACCTGGCCACGACGGCGGTGGCCGTGACCATCGGCCTGGTGGTGGTCAATGTATTCCAGCCGGGTACGGCGGTACCGGAGGAAGTTCGGACGCAACTCCAATCGGCCTATGCCGATGAGACTGCCGCCCGTGAAGATGCCGCCGCCGATGTGAAGGAACGGGGGCCCCTGCAAGCCCTGGTTGATATGGTGCCGGATAATATCTTCTTCTCGGTAACGGACAACCGCAACATGTTGCAGGTCGTATTCTTCGCCATATTCCTCGGCATTGGCATCATTCAGATCGACCCGGAAAAGGCCAGGCCGGTCCTCGGCTTTTTTGAAGGCCTTAACGATGTGGTAATCCGGTTGGTGGATGTCATCATGCTCATGGCTCCAATTGGGGTGTTCGGGCTGATGGCGCGCACCATAAATCTGGTGGCAAAGGATAACCTGGATCAGGTCCTGGAATTACTTGGGGGGCTCGGGTTCTATTGTATCGTTGTGGTGCTCGGGTTGATGTTGCAGGTGGTCATAACCTACCTGACTCTGCTCCGTACGTTCACGCCCATATCGCTCAAGACCTTCTTTAGTGCGATGTCTCCGGCCCAGTTGCTGGCGTTTTCGACCAGTTCCAGCGCGGCTACCTTGCCGGTGACGATGGAACGATGTGAAGAAAAACTCGGCGTCTCTGAGGAGGTCTCTTCCTTTGTACTGCCCCTCGGAGCCACCATCAACATGGACGGCACCGCTTTGTATCAAGCCGTGGCCGCCGTGTTTATCGCCCAAACCGTTGGATTGAACCTGGATCTCGCCGCGCAGTTGACCATCATCCTGACGGCGGTGCTGGCCTCCATCGGGACGGCGGCGGTGCCGGGGGCGGGGATTATCATGTTGGTGATCATTTTGGAAGCGGTGAATGTACCAAGTGCCGGAATCGCGCTCATTCTGGGGGTTGATCGGATTCTGGACATGATTCGCACGGTCGTCAACATCACCGGCGATGCCACGGTGGCAACCATCGTAGCCTATTCCGAAGGCCAATTGAATCCCCCGGACCTCAGTGAAACGGAAGATTCGATTCGGTTAGCGGTGACCTCCTAACTGATGTTACGCCACTTGTCGTTGGTGTTGTGCAATACGACGAGGTCGAATGGGCCAAGACGCCGTAACATGACCTCCTAAAGCAATTCGAAAGCAAACCATGTACCTCGCGGGGATGAGAAGGCAGTGGATCAGTGTGTGCCTGGCTATGCTGTTGTGGAGTGGCTCGGTTTACGGCGAGCCGCTATCGGATACCCGGTTGCCGATGCTTGTCACTACAGCAGATGCCCTGGATCAAGTGGTGCAAGGCCGCGCCCTGATGGGGGCCTTCCGCTTACGTGAGGCCGAGGGGATTTTTCGCCAACTCATCAAACAGGGAACGGGGCGCGAAACCGGCTATTACCACCTGACGCTCATCGGTTTTTACCGTGCCCTTTTTGTGCAGGATGCCGCCAGCTATCGGGCCTATTTTGCCCTGGCCGATTCGCTGGATCAGGTATTGAATCAGGCATCACCATCCGTATGGCGTACCCATTTTCTGGCTGAAAATGCGTTGCACCAGGGGTTTGTGCAAGCCCGGCGGGGCAAGACCCTGAAGGCCGCCCTGGCCGGCCGGCGGGCCTACAAACGGTACGCCGAGAATTTGCAACAGTATCCAGAATTTCCGGAGTCCCACAAGGGCATGGGTGTCCTTCGGATCATGATCGGGAGTGTGCCGGACGGCTATCAATGGGTCCTCAATATGTTGGGGTATTCTGGTACCGTCCAGCAGGGCATGGACCACCTGCAATACGTTATCGATCGAAGCACCCTGGCGCAGGCCGAGGCGGAATTGATCCTCGGGCTCGCCGATGTGGTCCTGAATCAATCCAAACGGAACGGACCGGCCTTGATCAAGGCCGCCTACATGCAACATCCTGAAAGCCCTGTGCCCGCCTTGCTCTATGCGTATGCGCTGCTTGCGCACCGTGACGGAGATGAAGCCGCTTCGGTATTGGAACGGGCCGCACGAGCCTCCAAAGCTGCCTATTTCCAGACCCCGTTTTTGGATTACTACCTCGGCGATCTGCGCTTTACCCAAAATCGGTTTAAAGAGGCCGAGCCCCATTTTACCCGTTTTATTCAGGGCTTTCAAGGAACATCCCTCAAGTCGGATGCCTGGTTGAAAGGCGGATTGGTCCATGAGCTCACTGGAGACCGCCGCACGGCGCTGACGTACTATCGGCAGGTGCAGGCCGCTACGGATTTCGACAACGATGTCTATGCACAAAACCAGGCGGAGCATTTGCTCAAACACCCCCTGACCGATCTGGAACACGCCATGTTACGTGGTGTCAATGCGTTTGATGGGGGGCGCTTTGCAGAAGCCATCTCCATCTTTCAAGCCGTACGGCAGGACGATAAAGTACCTCCGGTACAACGGGCGCGGGCGGCCTATTTTCTGGGACGTACCTTCCAGGCCAAAGCCAATCCCGTACAGGCGTTGGTGCAGTACCAATATGCCGTTGATCATCCCGGAAGCCCCGATACACGATGGGCACCCTGGGCACAGTTTTACATCGGGGAGATCCATGAAAGTGCCGGACGATGGGACGCGGCGCAATCTGCCTATCAGGCTGCATTGGCATACAATGGTAAGTTTGATTACCGGCGTGCCCTGCAACAACGGGTGCGTGCTGCACTTGGGCGGCTTCCTGAATAAATATTCGAAAAATGACTACTGTACATGAAGTGTTATGCGACATGTGATGCTGACCCGAAGCCAAAGCCTGGTTCAAAGCCGATCAACTTGGGGGCGGACACATAGAACAAGTAATCTGGAAACGTCGGTAGGGTAATTAATCGTACCCAATTAAACCTGGACGGTTGAAAAATAGAAGCCGTTCAGGTTTTTTCCTGTTGCATTAAAACTACAGGTGTAGTATAATAAACTACAAGTGTAGTCGTTAGGGTGTACAATACGAACAGGGTAAGATGGCAAAAAAAGAACTGAGTGGATTACAGGCCGCTGTGATGCGGGTGTTGTGGGGCCGGGCTTCGGCCACGGTTGCTGATGTACACAATGCCTTGCAGGCCGAGCGTCCTTTGGCCCCAACCACCGTAGCTACCATCCTGACCCGGTTGGCTAAGCAAGGGTTTGTGACCTACGACCGGGTAGGGCGGCAGTATCTATATCGGGCAGCGGTGCAGGAAGGGGAAGTGCAACGGTTGATGGCCCGTTCTCTGGTGCAGCGATTGTTTCAGGGTGATCCAGCCGCGCTGGTGAATCATCTGGTTCATGAAAACGACTGGGCGGAGGAAGACCTTGCACACCTCAAAGCCCTCATCGAAGCCAAACAACGAGAAACCCGTTGAGTGTGTCCCATGCCTGAATCCATCCTGACTATATTGATTGCGGGGTTGGCAACCTACCTCATCCACAGCACCGTGTTGCTGGGCAGTGTGGCATTGCTCACCCGCTGGAACCCATTCAAGCCTCCAGCCGTCGCCGACCGCCTGTGGAAGGTTGCCCTCATTGGGAGTCTCTTTACCACCGGTCTTCATATGATTGGCGTTTCCGGAGGGTGGCAAATGCAGTTGGGCGCGTTTGATGAAGGGCAGACTGCTCAGGTTGAAGCAGCGTGGGCGGCCCAAGGAGATCCCTCGCTTACGCTCGGAGTTGAGTGCCCACCTTTATCATCTTGCACTGCATCCGCCGCAACCTCGGTCGTTCCGTTATCTTCCTCAAAAAAGCTATCTACAACTCCTATCGATCAAGAAACGTCGCACGTTGCACGTCGCACCCCGGATCAAGTCCAGGGCAAGCTGCCGCACGTTGCACATCGCACGTTACTGCTGTTCTGGTTCATCGGCATGTTTGGGATAGGGTTACGTTTCGGCATTGGCCGGTGGCTTTTTTTTCGGCGTATTGGTCCGCGGAGGTTGCTTGTGGGACATATGTTGAATAAACGTCTGGAGGTGTTGTGCCAAATACGAGGCACCGTGCGTCCGCTCCGGCTCACCCACAGCGAACAACTCACCAGCCCCATTGCACTGGGGCCTTCTGAAATCTGTGTGCCTGACCGGGCGCTGGATGGACTTACACCTGATCAACAGGAGGCAATGTTGGCGCACGAGATGGCCCATCTGGTACGGCGGGATCCGCTATGGATCAAAGTGTTTGCCCTATTCGAGATCGTCTTCTTTTTTCAACCACTGAATATGTGGGCACGCAAACGGCAGCAAGCCGCCGCCGAACATCTCTGCGATGCATGGGCCGTCCGTAAGACCGGCAAGCCAAATGCCCTGGCCAGTTGTCTGGTTGAAGTGGCGGGCTGGATGCAACGTGGCGGCCCCCATTGGCGGGTGGCTGCTGTAGCTGGATCCCCGCTGCATACCCGAATTTATCATCTACTGCAAAACCAATGGTCTGAGGAAAAAATCATGTCGCGTTTTAAGCAAAGTCTGAGTGCGCTCGTTATCGTATGTCTTGTTACCTGGCTGGTGCCGGGGGTTTCTTTCACGCAAGATGCACCGCCCCCGCCTCCACCACCGCCTGCCCCAATCGTGGTTCCGGCATTGGTTGCCCCAACGGCTCCGGTGGTTGCCCCAACCTTGGAGACCATACCAGCCCTTCCGGCTCCTGAAGCCCCTGTATTAGCCCCTTCGGTCAGAGCGTTGGAAGCTCCTGTTGTAGCGCCCTTGACAGAATCCTTGGAGGCTCTACCGGATTTGCCTTCGGCTCCTGTGCCTCCGGTAGAGGCTGCGGCCCCTGTGCCAGTGCCTCCGGTACCCGCCATAGCGCCAGTCCCAGACGACACCACCAAGAAGGCCAAAAAGAAACAAATAAAAGAAATGGAAATGGCGTTGCAGTATGCCAAGCAGGAAATGGAAGGTCTGTATCTGCAACAGCAAATGCTCCGGGCCGAACTGGAGCAAGCGGAACTCGAACTCAAAATGAAGGAACTCGAACTCCAGCATATGCACGCCATGCTCAAGCTCGAAGCCAACGGCAAGCTGGCTGAGGGGGAGACGATGAAAAATACCGAAGCCCAACTCGCGAAAGTCGAGGAGTTGCAAGCGTTAAACCACAAACTGGCCGTTCAGAAGTTGAATCAGGCCTATGAGCAGGCCAAGTTGCATCAGTCCTATATCGAATATCAAGCCCAGAAAGAACGGATGGATGTGGAACAACGGCTCAAACGGTTAGAAGCCGAACGGCAATTCATTGAGCAACAGATGCAAAAACAGAGGAAAAACTGACGGCGCTCATCGGATGAAGAATCCGTCAGCGAGTTGACGGATGAAAATGCCGGTGGTAAGTTCAGGACATGCCTGAACATACCCCGCCCCTGGTCTCCATCATTAGCCCGACGTACAACCACGCCGGTTTCATCGGCGCATGCATTGCATCGGTACAGGCCCAGACGTATCCACACTGGGAAATGCTGATCGTAAATGATGGCAGTACAGACGGGACGGCGGCTGTGGTTCGGGGCTTCATTGACCAGGACCCGCGCATTCGGTTGATCGACCGGGAAAACGTGGGCCTTGACCGGCTCCAGGAAACCTACAACGTGGCGCTGGAGCAGGCCCAGGGGAAATACATCGCCGTTCTGGAAGGAGACGACCTCTGGGAGCCTGAGAAGTTACATTTGCAAGTAGAGGCCTTTGAGGCTAACCCGGCGGCTGTGGTCTGCTGGAGCGGCGCGGCCTTCGTTGGAGACGATCAGAAACCCATCGGTTATAGCGTTGTGCTGGATGCCCCTCGGGATGAGGCCGTTTACAACAACACCCCTGTGGGCAACTTCCTCAATCATTTGTACCTACATAATTGTATGGCGGCGGTGACGGTGGCCGTACGCGCCACAGCTTTACGCAAGATCGGGGGGTTCAGACAAAGCCACAACTTGCCGTTGGTAGACCTCCCCACCTGGCTACCGCTCGCAGAACTTGGGCCGTTTGTCTTCATCCCTCAAAACCTGGCCCGATGGCGGTGGCATCCTACGCAAGTGACCAAGTCGATGCATACCCAGATCATCCACGGCATTCACGGACTGGTCTCGGATCATTATAGGGCCTTGCCTCCGGCAGTCAGGGCAAATGTCAAGGTCACTCAAGCAGATGTTGAACAGGCCTTTGCGTATAAGATCCATGAGGCCTATGCCCAATCGGGGCGGTATAAACTGGTGCAACGCCGGTTCAAGGATGCCCGCGCCGACTTCAAAAATGCGCTGTTTTATCCGGGTAGCCGGGGGCTTTCCTTACGGTTGCAGTCCGTTCTGGGCTACACATGTAGCCTGTTCGGGCAAGACATGGAGGCCATTGCCCGGCTGATGGGTAAAAGCCCGCTCTCATAAATCCGTCACGTTCGGGCACGGCGCATCACAAACAACCCGCTGAGGATCAGGGCCACGGCCACCAGTTGCGCACTGGTCAGGATCTCATCCAGCAGGAGTACACTACTGACCAGCGCGACCACAGAGACCAGGTTGCCGTATACCGCCGTCTGGGCGGCTCCCACGTGTTTGACACCAAGATTCCACAAGAGGTATGCGATTCCGGAAGAGAGCAAGCCAGAGTAGCAAATGGCTGCCCAGGCCGCTAGGTTCAAATTAAGCATCAGATCCCATTCCCACGAGGGCAGGGCCGCAGCCCACAGGAAAGGGAGGGCCACCAGGGCAGTCCAGAAGGTGTAGGCCGTTGGGGTGAAGGTGCGCAAAAAGGGTTTGCTCCAGGTGGTAAACCCGCCCCAGGCCACGGCTCCACCCAGGCAGAGCAGGTCGCCCCAAAGGGTTTCATCCCCCAACTGAACACCGGATTTGGAGAGGGTCAACTGGGCTGCGCCAGCAAAGGCCAGCGCCAACCCGAGCCAGGTCAGGCGGCGCAGGGTTTCCACACCGGTCAGGTGGCCGATCAGGGCTGTCCAGAGGGGTGCGGTAGCAATCAACAGGGCCGCATTTCCGGCTGTCGTAAAGTACAGTCCCAGGATGAAACCCATCTGGTAGATGAAATGCCCCAGGATGCCCAACAAAAACAGAACCCCCCCTTGCTTGCTTCGCCAGCGAAAATCAAGCACGGGTGCCGCCTCGCGCCAGGTCAACAGTCCCATAAAGCCGACGGTGAGCGTAAACCGTACCGCGTTAAACACCAGTGGTGGCATAACGGCAAAGACGGCTTTGGTAATTGGGAAGTTAAATCCCCAGATCAAAACGACCATCAGCAAGCCAAGATCATAACGCCAGGACGAACGTGGGGAAGCAGGCATAAAAGGGGGATAAGGAACGGTATGCGCGATCTTACAGCAATAACGATCCGATGTTACACAATCTTGGCCGCCTTAACACCATCAAATGGTACAATATGAGCCCCAAGTTGGGGCTCATCATTCATTATACGTCCAGATATTGATGAAGAGCATGAGGCCCTGGACACACAGGATGTTGGTGACCAGAAAGAAGGTCGCTTCTTCGATAGGTAACCCAAAGAGGTGCCAGCCGATGGTATGATCAGGAGAAATGGTCCAGATGCCCAGGCCAATGGCGATGCAGTCGGCGATCCAGAGGTAGACCGTGGGTACGGCCACGGCAACCGCCCACAGCTTGCGGTACCGCCAGAAGGTATCGCCCTTCCAGGTCCACATGCCAGCCAGCACCGGCCCGGCCCATACGAGGATGAGGCCCATGTATGTGCCCCATGTATGTTGCAGGCAGCACCAGCCCAGCAAGGTGACCCCCAACCAGCACAACGTCCCCCATATCCGCGCCCCCCATATCCGCGCCCCCCATATCCGCGCCCCCCATATCCGCGCCCCCCATATCCGCGCCCCGTAGGGACCGGTCTCGACCGGTCCGAATAACGTAACCCCACCCCCATCACGCCCCATCAATACAAAAAACCAGAAGCCGGTCAGCAGGGGTTGCAGGATAAAAAAGAGATATTCTTCAACCGGTACATACCCCCACACCGCCAGCACCCGATCTTTACCGTACCACCAGATGTTGTTTTGTACAAGGTAGTTATCCCAGGGGATGGTATAGAGAAATGCAATGGCCGTAGTCAGACCCAGAGCCAGCGATGCTTTTTGCCCGGCAGGTAACACGGGTGGATGCCGGCGGACATGATCGCCCAGCAGGAAAAGCAGCGGCAGGATAAACACCAGGTGAAACTGCAGGTAGGTCATTTCTCGGAAATTTGGGTTGCCTGTTCCCGTTGGTGGCCCTAACGTGCCGGGCAGAACAGGTGCCGAGCGCGGGGTATACGTAGACGCAACCCTATTCACATACCCCGTACCCCTGGCAGGTTTGGCACACAACGACGTGCTCTATTCGCTGAGTTCACATGAAAAAAACGACCCTGACCACTGAGCGGCTGAGAGAGGCAGAACGGACCGTCCAGGTGGAGGTTTCCGGACCGGCATCGATCTCCAACCTGGGCCCCGGTTTTGATGCCCTGGGCCTGTGCATCGACGGATGTGGCGATGTGCTACGTGCGGAATGGTCCGAGACGCCGGGCATGACCATTGCGCATGTGTCCGATGCCCGTATTCCCACGCAACCCGAAAAAAATACGGCAGCTGTTGCAGCCAAGCAGGTTTTGGCCCTGGCTGGTGAAACACGGGGCCTGCGTTTGGAGATCGAAAAAGGCATTCCCCTGGGGTCCGGTATTGGCGGTTCAGCGGCAAGTGCCGTGGCTGGTGCCTGGGCGGCCAACGTATTACTTGGTACGCCTTTTACCAGGGCAGAACTGGTGCCGGCCGTTCTGGCGGGTGAAGCCATCGCTTCCGGAAGTATTCATGGTGATAACGTCTTGCCCGCCCTTTTTGGGGGCGTCGTCCTGGTTTCTTCGGGGACGCCGATGCAGTACCGTCAGATTCCCGTGCCGGAAGACCTGCCCCTCGCCATTTTGCTACCGGAGGTTGAGGTTCTAACCTCAGCGGCGCGGGCCATATTGCCCGTTCAGGTACCGTTTAAGGATGCCGTACACAATGCGGCTTCGCTGGCCTTTTTGCTGGAGGCTTTCCGGAATGGGCAGTGGGAAGACGTCGGCTATTGGATAATGCAGGACCGGTTGGTCGAGCCGGTACGGGCGCAACGGGTGCCCTGTTATGAAGCCGTCCGGCAAGCCGCCCTTGAAGCCGGTGCCTATGGGTGTGCCCTCACCGGCTCCGGCCCGGCCATGTTTGCGGTAGCGGAAGACGCGGTGGCCTGTGGTACCGTGTTGGAAACCATGCTGCATGCCAGTGGTACCGCCGGGATCTCAGCGACCGGCTGGGTTGCCAGGATCAATGCTGAAGGCGTCAGTACCCGTTCATCCAAGCCTCTAGACGCATGACGCCGGTCTACCTGAGTACACGCGGATCAGGAGAAACGTGCTCCTTTGGTGAAGCCCTGTTGGCTGGATTGGCCCCGGATGGCGGATTGTACATCCCGGATACGGTTCCTCAACTGGAACCGGCTTTGTGGCAATCGGCCCCGACGTTTTTAGATGTGGCTGTTCGGATTTTATCGGCATGGGTAGGGGGGGGCATTGAGGCTGATGCCGGTGCGGCTTTGGTTCGTGAGGCCCTCAATTTTGAAGTGCCGTTGGTGTCTTTGCCTGATCCGCCGAAAGGGTTGGAAGAGGTGCATGTGTTGGAGTTATACCACGGTCCGACGCTTTCTTTCAAGGATTTTGGGGCGCGGACAATGGCGCGTTGGATGGGGTATTTCCTAAAACAACAAAATCGGCGGCTCACCATCTTGGTGGCCACATCGGGGGATACGGGAAGTGCGGTAGCCGACGGCTTTGCCGGGCAAGAGGCGATCGACGTGGTCCTGTTGTACCCGAAAGGGCAGGTGAGTGCCGTACAGGAACAGCAACTGATTGTGGCCCGTCCGGGCGTGCGTACCTTTGCCGTTTCGGGGACGTTTGATGATTGTCAGCGCATGGTCAAGGCCGCGTTTGTCGATCCCGCGTTGGCCCATCTCCCGTTGTCCTCGGCCAATTCCATTAACATTGGTCGGTTGCTCCCGCAATCCCTCTATTACCTGTGGGCGGCCCGTTGGTTTGGGGGGCAACCTTTCAACTTTTGTACCCCTAGTGGCAACCTCGGTAACCTGACGGGCGGGGTACTGGCAGCCCGGATGGGCGTACCGGTACACCGCTTTCTGGCGGCCCATAACGCCAACGGCTTTTTCCCGGCCTATCTCCACGGTGAGGCCCATGATTTCAGGCCCTCGGTGCGTACGGTTTCAAATGCCATGGACGTAGGGGCCCCCAGCAATTTTGAGCGTCTGCAAGCCCTGTTTACTCCGGAAGCCATGCCAGAAGCCATCTGGGGCACCAGCATTTCCGATCCGCTGACCAAAACCGTCATGCGCAGGGTTTACGAATCCACCGGCTACATTGCTGATCCCCATACCAGTGTCGGGTTGGCGGCGGTCCAACAATACCGGCAAGAAACCGGAGATCCAGCCCCGGTGGTGGTGCTTAGTACAGCCCATCCGGCAAAATTTCCGGATACCGTATCTGAGGTGTTGGGTATAGATTCACCGCGAGCGGAGGCATTGGAGAAGTTGTGGGCGCAGCCGGTGCGGGTAGAGCCGTTAGCGCCAACGGCCGAAGCGCTGAGGGAAAAGATTGTTGATTGTTGATTTGATGCTGATAAATCACAAGTCACCAATGCCCAAGCACCAATCCCTAATGCCCATTTTTGCTCCAGGGAAAACGCTTGGGTTTGCCCACTTGAATGATCTGCACGGTGATGTTATCCGGGCCGCCGCGTTCGTTGGCGAGGGCGATCAGGCGGGCACAGGCTTCGGCTGGAGAATAGGTGGTGGCAATCTTGTAAATCTCGTGGTCAGCGACGGGGGCGAGGCCGTCGCTACAGAGTAAAAAGGTGGTGTCGACTTCGAGCGGGGAGATACAGAGGGTATCCACATTGACCAGCGCGTCTCCGCCGAGGGCGCGGGTAAGGATAGAGCGCCGGGGATGGGTGCGGGCTTCTTCAGCCGTTAGGAGCCCTTGCCGGTGGAGGGCAGCTACCTGGGTATGGTCCTCGGTGATCTGTTCGATGCCGGATTCGTCGATGCGGTACGCCCGGCTGTCGCCGACGTGGCCGATGCAGGCCTCGTTGTCCCGGATGGTCAATACCGTACAGGTGGTACCCATGCCCCACAGTGGGCCGGAAGAAGCCTCGGCGTAGATGCGCCCGTTGGCGGCTTCAATGGCGTGGGTTACATCTTGCCGGAGGCTGGATGTGCTATGCGCGAAAAAGACATCACTGGTGGTTTGGACGGCCAACTGACTGGCCCGCTGACCCCCTACATGACCGCCCATACCGTCGGCCACAATGAACAGGTAATGTTTGGGGCCTTCTGAACCGTCTGCCCGTGGCATAAATTCACCGTATGAATCCTGATTGTCTGCACGAATTCGGCCTCGATCCGTCGCGCTGGCATAGCTCAGGGTAGGGAGTTGCTTTGCCTTAGACCAGATCATGGGGCGTGGCGGTATAGATCACAACGACCGATAATGACGATGCCTGAAGATTGAAATACGGAATGGATATAGAGCAGGATGCCTAAAAACACGAGCATCAATATAGTTGTTCATAGGTTCCAACGCAAAATTCGCTTGTTATTTCGTCCAGGGATTGCGAATTTGAAACTTCGACTTATTTCTTACACCCAGGTCGGGAGCCGGGCATGCACAGGCACGGCATGTCGCATTGCGCGAGGAACCACCACGAGGAGACGCAACCGGAGACGAGGCAAAGGGGGTTCACGGTCAATTATACAGGTGCGTGTACCCTGATTCTGGCGTTCATTTCATACCAAATACCAACCTTATGGCATACATCGCTGATGTGGTGGCACGGCAAATTCTGGACAGCCGTGGCAACCCTACTGTAGAAGTTGACGTTGTGAGTTCAACCGGAGTCCGAGATCGGGCTGCCGTTCCGAGTGGCGCCTCCACCGGGGAATTTGAAGCGGTCGAGCTACGCGATAAAGATCCCAATGCCTACCTGGGTAAGGGCGTCCGCCAGGCCGTTTCTCACGTGAATGACTTGATCGGCCCGGAGTTGATCGGGTTGTCGTTGCTGGACCAGGTCCTGGTTGATCAGACCATGCTCGAAATTGACGGCACCGACAACAAGGCCCGCCTGGGAGCCAATGCCATTCTGGGCGTATCGCTGGCCGTTGCGCGGACCGCTGCCCGCCAGGTGGGCATGCCCCTGTACCGTTACATCGGTGGCACCAATGCCCGTACCCTGCCGGTGCCCATGATGAACATCATCAACGGCGGGCGTCATGCCGACAATAGCGTGGACATGCAGGAATTTATGGCCATGCCCACCGGCGCCGAGACCTTCGCCGAAGGACTGCGGATGGGGGTTGAGACGTTTCACCATCTAAAGAAGGTGCTTCAAAAGAAAGGATACGCGACGGCGGTTGGGGATGAAGGTGGGTTTGCGCCCAACCTGAAGTCCAATGAAGAAGCCATTGAAGTGATTCTGGAGGCCATCGAAAAGGCCGGCTATATTCCGGGTGAAGACATCCACATTGCCCTCGACCCAGCCGTGAGTGAGATGGTTCAGGATGGTGCCTACGTGTTCTACAAGAGTGACCCCGATACCCGGCGCTCTGCTGAGGATATGGTGGCGTTCTGGAGTGATTGGGTGGACCGTTACCCGATTATTTCTATTGAAGACGCCATGGGTGAAAATGACTGGACCGGCTGGTCCATGCTTACCCAGGCCGTCGGCAGCCAGGTTCAGCTCGTAGGAGATGACCTTTTCGTAACCAACACAGAGCGCCTGGCCCACGGCATCGAACACGGTTGTGCCAACTCCATCCTGATCAAGGTCAACCAGATCGGTACCCTTACCGAAACGCTGGAAGCCATCGAACTGGCCCACAAATATAAGTACACCTCCGTCATCAGCCACCGATCCGGGGAGACGGAAGATTCCACCATCGCAGACCTTGCTGTGGCAACAAACGCCGGGCAGATCAAAACCGGCTCAGCCAGCCGGAGCGATCGGACGGCCAAATACAATCAGCTTCTGCGTATCGAAGAACAATTGGGTAGCAGTGCCGATTACCTCGGCCTGAGTGCGTTTCGGTTTTAGCTTCACCTAACCCCAACTGCTATGCGAGCCCTCATCGCCCGGTACAATACCCCAAAATCCAAGCGTTACATCTTTGGCATTGGCCTGGTGCTCTTGCTGGCGTGGTTAGCGTTTTTCGACAGTCACAGCCTCTGGGATCGGTACCAGTGGAGCCGGGAATACGACCGCCTAGCCGCTGAAAACGCACAGCTTGAAGAAGACATCGAAACCGTGCAACGGGACCTTGAAGCCGTCCAAAGTGATGCCGTTGTGGAAAAGGTTGCCCGTGAGCAATACGGCATGCGCAAGGAAGGCGAGAAGGTGTACCGTGTAGAAGCCACCCCAACAGAAGAGTAAGTTCAGAACCATGGGAACCTGTGCGATTGGCATCGATCTGGGCGGGACCTCCATCAAGGTCGGATTGGTCGACCTTGAAACCGGTCTCATCCATCAGCATCAGTTGGATACTGAAGCCGAACAGGGACCGGAGCACATTCTCGACCGAATCGCCGAAGGTATTCGCCAGATTCAACCCCGTGCAAATGACTCAATTTCTGGAATTGGTATCGGGGTGCCGGGTACCATCAACCTGGAGCGCACTGCCGTTGGCTATCCACCCAATTTCCCGGACTGGGGTGTCGTCAATGTAGCAGCCGAATTACGCAATCGGCTCAACACGGCTTTGCCCATCATCGTAGATAACGATGCCAATGTGGCAGGATTAGGATCGGCCTATTTTGGGGCCGGACGGCCTTTCCAATCCTTTGTCATGGCCACCCTCGGCACCGGCGTAGGTGGGGCCATCATCCATAACAAAAAGTTGTTTAGAGGGACCACCGGAGGAGCTGGTGAATTCGGTCATATCTCGATTGATTATGCAGGGCCACCCAACCGGTCCGGTACCACAGGTGCCGTTGAAGCCTACCTTGGGCAACGTTTCCTTTCCCGGTATGCACGCTACCGGCTGATCCGCAACACGGATACCATATTGCACCAGATGGCCGGAGAGGACCTGGTCGGCCTTACGCCGAAAATGCTACATGAAGCCGCCGAGGCTGGTGATGAAGCCGCACGGGATATTCTGGCCTGGGCCGGTCACAAGTTGGGCAGGGCGATGGGAACGGTGGTCAACATCCTTGATATCCGCAAAGTGGTGGTGGGTGGGGGCGTCTCTGCGGCGGGAGACTTTATCCTGGAGCCTGCACGTAAAGCCTTACTCGATGGCATAACGCCGGGGTTGCGAGAAGGGGTCGAGTTGGTACAGGAAACCCTGGGGAATCAGGTGGGTATGCTCGGTGCGGCATCTTTGGCCTTTGCCTACCTTGATGAGCAGAACCCGACCCCCACAACGACGCAGTGACGCATGGAGGCCGCTCTCGGGCGGTGGTGTAGTACGAGGGTGTTTCGTGCTGCTTGGGGTCTTATGGGCCTCTGCTGCGTACGCCCAGATCCCTGATTCGACCCACCAGGCCCTTCCCGATTCGATGCAGGTCAAGTCTGTGGTGGTTGATTCACTACGGGGGCCCACCGTTGCCGGTACCCCCCGTACGCCGCCTCGCAAAGATCCAATTCAGTTTTCGGCCCAGGATTCCCTGGTCATTCAATTTAAGGATGATGATGAAGTGGGTACGCTCACAGGAGATGCCAAAGTTGTATTCAGAGACGGGAGCCTGTCTTCCTATCAAATCGATCTCTTCTTTTCCCGGAATGAACTCCAGGCCACGGGTCCGGCAAATGGTGATGGAGAGCAGGGGCGGCCAGCACTCAAACAGGGCGAGGAGGTGGTCAAGGGTCGGCAATTAACGTACAACCTGGATACTGGACGCGGCCGATTGGTTGGGGCCCAATCGGCGGTCAAAGATGGATACGTGTATGGGGCCGTCAGCAAGCAGGCGGCAGATAGTGTGATCTACATCCAGGATGCCATGTACACCACGTGTAACCATGCCGGAGATCCGCACTACCACATTCGGGCCAGCAAGATGAAGGTGGTCGGGGGGAAGTGGATCTATACAGGGCCGTTGCATGTGCGCATCTTTAATGTGCCCCTTCCGTTGTGGCTGCCTTTCGGGTTTCTACCGGCGCAGGAAGGCCGGCGTAGCGGCCCACTCCCGCCCAATTACGGCGAGGATGAACGCGGGTTTTACCTGCGGGATTTCGGATGGTACCAGGCCATCAACGATTACATGGATGCACAGGTCAGGGTTGGGATTTGGACCTCGGGGAGTTTCCAGGTTGCACCCACCCTTCGCTATAACCGGCGGTACCATTACAACGGTCAGGTTTCGGTCGATTGGTTGCGGGAGCGCCGAGGGAAATCCCTGGACCCCGACTTCACCCGCCGCACCACTTGGTCGCTACGGCTCAATCACAACCAGACCTTGAACCCCACCGACAACCTCACCGCCAGCGTCGATTTTTCCACCTCCAGTTACCTCCGAACGGTCTCCCGGCAGTACAACGACAATGTGCGGCAGACGATCGGCTCGAATGTCAATTACAGCAAGCGGTGGACGGCTAGTGGGCGCTCCATGACGCTTTTTGCCAGTCAACGCCAGCAATTGGGAGATGGGGGGCAGGTGACGCTGGCTTTGCCGCAACTCACCTTTCGGCAGCAAACCCGGAACCCGTTTAAACGCAAGGTACGGGGCAGTACCGAAAAGTGGTACGAGAAGATCAACTATGGCTACAACTTCAACCTGAACAACAATTTCAGTTTTACCCCGGATACCACCCTGGCCGGGAGTGAAGGCATCGAATGGTACGATGCCTTGTTCTCCGCCGATCAGTTTGAGGCGGCCACGGGGCTGGATGCGGCTGAGCGGTTCAATTTCAAGGCGACCCACCGACTCCCCATCGGGGCAACCTTCTCCTTTCCGAAGTTCAAGCTCAACCTCACACCAAATCTGCAATATACCGAAGACTGGTACCTGCGGACCGAACGCCGTGCCCTGGATGATTCCACCGGCCAGGTGGTCACCAGCTATGAATCCGGTTTCACGCCCATCCGGCAATTCTCGACCGGGATCAGTGCCAATACCGAGTTTTATGGACTTTTCCCGCTAAAGGTAGGGCACATCGACGGATTTCGGCATGTGGTCCGGCCCAGCCTGTCGTTCAGTTTCAGTCCAGACTATTCGGGGGGCATCTTCAATTACTTCAGGCGTTACACCAATGCCGAGGGGGAGGAGGTCGAGTACGCTATTGTACGGAGCTTATCCAGCGGGAAGCAGCAAAACATCGGGCTGCGGTTGGGCAACGTATTTCAGGGGCGGCTGGTCAATGTGGATTCGACGGGCAATGCGCGCAAGACCATCGCACAACTCCTCACGCTGGACCTGAGCAGCAGTTACAATGCTGCACGGGATTCTCTGCGCTGGTCCCCGGTGTCCCTGTCGGCCCGGACTTCGCTCAGAAACAATCAGGTGAGCTTGAATCTGACGAGCCAGTTCAGTCCGTATGCCTTGAGTGAGGAAGGGCGTACCCTGGGTACCTCGCAGTGGCATGCTGCCGGAAGTCCGCTCCGCCTGACCAGTTTGCGGGTGACGGCCACGACGCGGTTTAGCAGCAATAACAGAGGAGGGCAGCAGCGGCCATTCGCAGGGTCCGGTTCCAAATATGGGCAGGGATATCGAGAGGAAGACGGCAGTTTCGTCGATCCGTTCAATACCGATGTCAACAACACCCCGGTTGGGTACGCCGATTTTGCCATTCCCTGGTCGTTGAGCCTGGACTTGACGTATTCCTTGAGCAAGCCGGCGCTGGTGACCACCCGCCGGGCCATCCTCAATACCGGATTTGATTTCAACCTGACCCCGAACCTGAAGATACAGGGGCGGAGTGGCTATGATTTCATCGAGCATGAGGTGGTGACGACCAACATCTCGATCTTGCGCGATTTCCACGACTGGCAAATGTCGCTTAATTGGGCACCATTTGGGCAATTCCAATCGTTTCAATTTGATCTGCATCTCAAGACCGGTCCCCTGCGCGATATCCTCCGGTTACGCTCGCCCAAATCAGATATTCGGAATCGGTTCCGGTAAAGGATAGACGAAGAAGCAAGGGGGGGAAACGGTGCGCATGAAACCCACTTCCTAACCATGCGTAAAAGTCTGCATATCGAATACACATGTTTTACACATAACTTATTGCCACCAAACCTGAAGATTGCCGTGCTTCGGGGGGGTATTCGAACCATCGGCAAACCTTTACCTTAATGGCATCCATAACAAGCAGGACCCGAGGCTGGTATCATGTTGGGGCCGAACTGTTGCGGAGAAAAAGCGCACAAACGAGAGCAGACCGGAAGCTGGCCGTTCAGATTGCAAGCGTATTTGAGCAGGCCCTTGCGCCCTCAGATATAGAGAGTGTCAGTTTCTATGTTCGGGAAGGAAATGTGACGGTATTTGGCACCGCATGCCGTCCCCAGAGCCGAGTCTTCATCACCGAGCTACTCCAGCGAATCCCAGGCATCCGAAACGTAAACGACCACCTCCAAATGGTCGCATACGAAGAAGTGTATTAACGTTCTACGTTCTACGTTTCTCTAAGTACGATGACAAAAGTCATACAGGATGTCATCGCGAACCCCACGCAAAGCGGGGGGTGTGGCGATCCCATTCCACGCAGTTCGAAATGGGATTGCCATGTCAGGGCTAGGGGCCCTTCCTCGCAAAGACACAGCGTTTAGAATGTCAAAGCACATAGTATCGATGTAAAGTTTGGCGTTTTTGGTTGGTATTTGGGCCGACCACAAGTTGCTCCTTTTCATTTTCCAATCACACACTCAGTTCTCGCGATACAGTTCACGATCAATGATCACGAAACGTAGAACGTAGAACTTTTTACCCTTTCCACACCCAGGTATTATTCAGGCGTTCGAAGCCGGCCCGGGTGAGGTACTTGGCGGAGATGTTTGCCCGGATTTGCAATTCCGTGCCTTTGCAGCGCTGCATGACGGCCTCCATCAACCGTGTGCCGACGCCGAGGCGCTGGACGTCTGGTTCGACGGCAATGTCGCACAGGTAGCTGTTCAGTGCGCCATCGGACAACACCCGTGCAATCCCCACAAAGTGGCCATTGTGCCATGCACTCACGACGAGGCTGGATTTCAGGTACACTTCCCAGAGTGCATTTGGGCTCTTGATCCGGCGCAAAAGAGGTGCACGCCGATAGAGGGTGGCAATGCGCGCCGGAGAGAGGTCGTCAAGGCCTTCCCGGATTTCGATTTCATCCAGTGAGGTACGAGCAAGTTGAGCACGCATGTCAGCACAATGGGTAGGGACTGGTGGGGGCCGGTCCTTGTTTAATATGGTCCCTTTTGTTATTTGAGCAACAAGACCTGACGGCTTTCAGAAAAATGAGTACCCGCAACCCGGTAGAGGTAGAGTCCACTTGGCAGGTTGGTGCCGTTTATCGTAAACCGATGTTGGGTATTGGCTTCAAGTTCACCGGCAAACAGGGTGCGCACTTCCCGTCCCAGCGCATCGTGAACCGAGGCCCGAACAGGTTGGGACTGTGCCACCATCAGTGAAAACGTGGTAGATGGGTTGAACGGGTTGGGGTAGGCGGCACCCAGCAGGTGTGTGCCCGGCAGGTCGATCGTGGTTTCGAGTTCATTGCTGAATTCAAAAGCGCCGTCGAAGTCCACCTGTTTCAGTCGGAACAGATGCTGACCAGGGGGGAGTTCGGCGACGGTATAGGCGTAGGCTTGTGCTTCGTGTGTGGTGCCGGTGCCTGGTACATAGCCTACGGTGTTCCATTTTACTACGCCCTGATCGGCGAAGACTGTGGCTTGTTGTATTTCAAACCCGGCATTATCCGTTTCAGTAGCCGTTACCCAGGTGAGGTGGACGTCCGTATTCTGGACCAGGGCATTAAAGGCCACCAGTTCGACCGGGAGGGGGATAAACTGAATGCGGAGTTGTGGGGCAATGGCAGGGGTGGTCACGTTTTCCCGGCTGTCAAATCGTTTGGCTGATGGGGTTTGGGTTTCATCGCCAATCAGGATCCAGCCAAAGTTTTGGCTGGGGTTATCGAGCCAAAATTGGACATCGGCCACCATACCGGTTGATGTGCCCCAGGAATACAGACCAAGCCCACCCACTGTGGCCGTGGCACTGGGGCCGGCTGCAAAGTCGCCGCCTGGATTGGTCCAGATGTTGGTGTCAAAAAAAGTATGTAACCATGTCGCATCTCCCGGGGCCGCAGGCCATCCCCCACCTTCCTGACCCCCGGCATCTGAGGTGCCTTCTCCCCAGTCGGCAGTAACGCGGTGCAGCGTCATGTCCGTATCTCCGGCGATTGTTCTGGTCATATTGAGGGTCAATTGGACCGAAGTGATCGTCGCGCCGGCGGGTATGTTACCGGCTATGTCATACTGCATGAGCGCACGCCGGGGGGTAGGTCCGAGCGCGTTTCCGGCGAAGATGTAATCGCCGCTGCCGTTGCTAATGGCGCCGGCCTTATTGTCGTAGAGGGTGTTGTCTTTGGCCGGGTTCAGGTTGACGACCTGGGCATGTGCCAAACCACCAATGCCAATAAATAGAAGCGTGGTAAAGAATGTAGTAACCTTGCTCATGTATGTTCTGGTTAATTTTGGAAAGGAGGTACAACCCCAATAGACCCCATGAGCGGGGCTCAGTTTCAAAGGAGGGGCGCCGCAACCGGAAACCGTACGGTTGAATTTGCAAGCCTTTCATAAGGTACGCATCAGGTACAAGATTCGCTCGGATTCTGGGATGGATGTTGCCTTTTTGATTTCAAAGTATCGCGAAAAAGCGATTTCGAATCCTTCGGGTGTATAATCGGGGAAGATGTCCGTTCTCGTCGTCAGCAAACGCTTGACCTGGGAGTCGGTTTTGGGTACAAATTCGATGATCAGATGTTGGCATAGTTGGGCCAAAAAGTGAGCTACGCGATCCAGCGGCACGTTATTGGAAATGGCCAAATGATGGATCAACGCCAGGGCCATGACCGTCGAAACGGGGCCACGCGCCATCAATGCGTGCCGTTCCTGATGTTGCCAGCCTATACCGGGAGAGGGGTTGGTTAAATCCAGAATGAGCGGCAGCAGGTTTGGCTCTCCGGCTTTACGCACCTTTCGGTAGCTGTTCTCAATACAGGCCGGGTCAATATCAAAGGAAACGGTAAAGATTCCTTGATCACTTGCCAGTCGGCTGAAGGTCCCGGTGTTTCCGCCCAAGTCCCAAACCTCGTTCGGGCTAATCGCCTCCAGGTAAGCTTTCACGAGTCGACCTTTTTCATCAAATGATGCTTCCGAATAGTTGGTCTCATCATAGTAGGCCCCCCATTCCGTGTTTTCAGGGGTCCATTCGAGGTTTTCAGTTGCCGTCCGTAGGTTGTCGAGCAGCCCGAGGAGACGTTGCCTGGATAAGTTGAAAGATCGCTTATTCTGATCGGTGGCCGCATCGTCGGCATGGGCTTTTTGGGTTCGGGCGTGGAAATGAATATGAGACAGGGTCGAAAACCTGAACCGGGTCCTGGCTGGTAAGAGTGCGCTTGCCAGGTCAAGGGGTACGCCATCGATGTAAATGCGGGAGAGTTGCCCGAGCCGTACGTCACGATAGGCCATGAGGGCCAGTGGAGCGAAGAACTGCTGGCAAAACTGACGGTAGGCCGGCCAGGGTTTGCCTTCTTCATATTGTTCGAAGGACAATGTGTCGATGAGTACGGGGCGGCCTTGCCACATCTGTACATTGTATGCGGTGGCATCTTTGAGCCACATGTCAAAATCAAGGGCTACACGTTGAACGTCCAGCGTAAGCAAAGCTGCATCCCTGAGTTGGCTAAAGCTCCACTCGTACGGGTAGGAAATAAAGGGTATCTGTTCTGGTCTGAGCGTCCGATATGCTCCAGGGAGATCAACGCCCGGAATTTTTACTTCCTTGTGCGGAATCAGCCCACCTTTATCAACCAGGGTCTCATAAAGACCGGAACCCATGAGTTGGTCGTAATGGGGGGCATAAACAGGATTGACCTGTCGATAGATGGTGCCTTCGTGCGTGAATACAAAGCCACTCGGATCACGAAATGAACTCGGAAGTGCCTCGGCAGGACGGGAAGTGCTCATGTTTTTTGCTTTCCGAACAGATTGGTCAGAAAGGCTTTGAAGTTGCGCCAGTAGATTTTCAAGGCCAGCAAAGCGGAAGCAATCCCTGCGATGATCATCTGAACAATTAAACTACCCGTACCTGGGTCAAGGTATGCCAGGTCAAGTGCATAGGCCGTAGCAGGTGTTGTCATGAACAAAAATACACTCATACATATCAGGACAACAGCACGAAAAGAGGGCATAGTTCGATAGTGAGGTAAGGCGTAAAATGCGCCAACTGTTTGAACGGTGAACATCATCACATAAGGGCGTGAATGATCAAAGGTAAGTCAATCTATATGTAATCTCAATAGACCCCTGGAACCTCATCCGTCAATTAGGACGGAATTGATGCCTCTATTTGCGAAGGGCCAAGTTCTTTATTCACAGTATGCAGGATGGTGTCTGTTTGATCGCGTAGGCGTTGATGTTCGGTCTCGGCTTCGTTCAGGCGATGGGTTTCCTGGGTGATGAAGGAACGATAGGGTTGGGCCAGGGACTTGATTTTGTCGACGGCTTCATCCACTTCGCGGTCAAATTGGGCCGATAGGGCTTTTTTCATTTCGGCCCGTAATTCATCAATGCGCTCCCGAAAATCGTTGACGGCCTTACGGCGTTGCCGGGGCAGCATAAACAGGCCCACGACGGCAAGGAGCCCCGCAGATACCAGACCGATCCCCCCCACGGCATCGGCGGCGGTGCCCATGACGAGCAGGGTTGCCACGGTGCCAATGCCCGCGGCTACCGCCTGGGTGCCCATGAACAGCGAGGCGGTTTCGTTGGTGTGCTCCAGGATGCGGCGGGCTTCTTCTTTCATGTCATAACTCTGGATTTTGCGGCGGGCCTCGCGCATCATGCCGTTTAAGACTTCCGAGCGGTTATAGAAGAAATCCCCGCCGGCTTCAGCCTTGGGTTTAATCATACGGGCGTGTTCGGTCACATGGTTCAGGGTCCAGTTCCAGAGCGCGAACATGCGCTTGAGGAGCCAATCAACCCCGTCATTCATGCGGTCCTCGATCTGGCGTTCATGGTCTCGGATGACCTGTCGGGCAAATTCCTCTTTGAAGCGGTCCTTGTCGCGCAGAAGTTTTAGTTGACCCACCCTGATGTGATCTTCCAGAAAGCGTACTCCACGCCGTTCCATTTCCAGGATGAGGTTGTCCACTTCCACCAGGTACCGCTGGTAACCCTCACGCAGCTTGCCGTCCTCATCGGCCACCTCCGCATCAAAGGCAGCCAAGTTTTCGGCATCCTGATTGACCACACCCTGTTGCAACTGAATCTGATCTTTCACGCCGGAGAGCAGTTGCCGCGCTGAACCCAAGGGGGCCGACAACTTCAGGGCCAGGCGCTGCGGGCCCATCAGGGTTTCGGTCATAAACCGTTCCAGGGGTTCAAAGGTACTGCTGGCCCAGAGGGTGGCGCGGTCCTCGGGGGCTGCGGTGGTTTTGGCCTTGAAGGCTTGCGCCGCACTCACGGGAAATATATTGGGGGTAAAGCCCATCAACTCCTGGCACCCCGTTTCGATGTGGGCCAGGACCTGCCGGAGTTGGTCCGGAGATTGGGCCAGGTCGGCTTTGTTGAGGACGAAGATGAGCCGTTTTCCCCAGTCGGAACGGATAAACTCCAGAAACTGCCGTTCGGAATCGGTCAGGGGGCGGTCATAGGAGGTGATGAACAGGATCAGGTCCGCACGTGGGATGAAATCCTCGGTGATCGTTTGATGTTGTTTGACGATCGAGTTGGTGCCGGGGGTATCGACGAGGTTCAGGTGTTGGAGCAGGGCATGGGGGCGGCGGCGCTCAATGATGAACTCGGACCGTTGCCGGTCCAGGGGTTCCTCTCCATAGCTGAGGATATTGATTTTGGCCGTCGTCGGGATCGGCCCTTCCTCCATAATGACCTCGCCGAAAAGGGCATTGAGCACACTTGACTTGCCTGCGTTGAACTCTCCTACCACGACGACCAAAAACAGGGCATCGAGCTGTTCGATGAGTTCACCGAGTTGGGTAATGGTCTCGGTGGGCGTGTTCATGTGCGCAAGCAACCCTTTTAGCTCAGTGAGCAGGGTTCGTTCGGCATCCAGGATACCGGCAACCGCCGGGTGGGTAGTCAGATCCATATAATCGATGGGAAGGTGAGTGGCCCGTAAGGCCCGCAAGATAACCGGCACGTGTGAAAGTAACATCCATTTGGCCAGAATGCAGGGGGCAGGACTTGTAAAAAATAGAAAGAGATTGTACCTTATAAGTAGGCAGAACCAATAACAAGGAGGCCGTTTAGGCCACTTCATTTACAAACTGTGTTTGATACCTGGAGGTAGATCAGGTTGCTAACCCCTTTGATTTCAGAGGCTAAAGGGTGTAGTGTGGGATGTTGATCCCAGTGGTTTTCTTCCAGATTCTATGGCATGCGGGACCTTGAGGCGTTCCGCGTGCAGGCATGGCGCCAATGGGGCGCGGAGAACCGTGGCCCCCCAACACTCAAGGAGGTACGGTCATGAACAGATCCGCTACAAACAAAGCGGCAAGCCAGCGTGGGAGCGCAAAGGCCTTGCCCACATTTATTTTACCTTTCTTTCTCATCGCTGGGCTATTATTGCTGGGAGATGTAGCTCAGGCGCAGTACACGCCCCCTGATGGCAGTTCGACCAGGGACTACGGCGATGCCCCGGATTCTTACCAGACGCTCATCGCCAGTGGTGGAGCCAGTCAGTATTGGCATCCCACCCGCAACTTGATCCTGGGGGTCCTGAGTGATGACGAACTCGACGGAATGCCAGCGGCCAATATGGGAGATCCAGCCAACGGTGATGGATCTGACGATGAAAGTATCACCTTTGACGAATCAAGCTCGAACGCCTTCCCGACTATACCAGCTACGCCTGGTATTAACTTCGACATTCAGGTGTTCATGTGTAACTTGTTTAATCAAGCAGGAGAGGTTGGATATACGGCCTGCTGGATCGATTTTAACCGGAATGGAACGTTCGAAGCTTCCGAACGGGCCACGCAAACGGTTGCCCCAACCGTTGCAGCTTATCAGCCCGTCAATTTTACGACACCGGTTGGCATTCAAGAGGGTATAACCTACATCCGTTGCCGGACCAGCATGACCGAGACCGACACCGACAACCCGTATGGGCCTGGTGTCGATTGGGGTGAAGTGGAAGATTTCGACATCACCATCGACGGGCCGTTGCCGGTGGAATTAGCCCGTTTTACGCTCACCCCGGACGGTGGCCGAGGGGCCTTGCTTGAATGGGAGACCCTCAGCGAAGACAACAATGCCGGGTTTGAGGTGGAAGTCAACTGGAACCGGCAAGGCTTTCAACAAATCGGCTTTGTAAATGGACATGGGACGACGGATGAACCGAAGACTTACCAGTTTCAGGTAGCCAACCTGAGTCCGGGCATCCATCAGTTTCGGCTGAAACAGGTCGATTTTGACGGGGCATATACCTACAGCCCGCTGGTTGAAACGGAAGTAGACCTCCCCGGCGATTTTTTGCTGGAGCCAGCCTATCCGAACCCGTTCAACCCATCGACAAACCTGCGCTTTACCATCGCCGAACGAGAACCCGTTAAAGTGGTGCTCTATGATGCCCTCGGCCATTGGAAGCAGGTCTTGTATGAAGGGACCCCCGAAGCAGGGATTACCAAAGAAGTCAGGGTGGAGGCAGCCGGGCTGTCGACCGGCATTTACATCGTGAGGCTGGAGGGTCGGACGTTCCGGGCCAGCCAGAAAATCACGTTGATCAAATAGCGGATATCGCATCCGCTTATCGACAAGGAAACTCCTCAAGAGGCATCCCATCCTGCAAAGGGCCGGTTCTCATTCGAGAACTGGCCCTTCTTTATTCGTTCTACGTTCTGGGTTCTACGTTTATTTATCCCTAACGTAGAACGTCGCACGTAGAACGTCTTTTTTTGTATTTTCCCCTTGAAGCATCCGTACACGTAACCCATTTTTCGGTGGAAACTGCCACATCTGTCCCAACCCTGCAAGAGAAAACGGCTGACCATCCGTTGAAGCGTACCCTCTGGACCCATCTACATTTTGCTTGGGCCATGGGATGGGCGGTGGTCTTTACGCCGCTCTGTGCTGTGGGCCAGATGATAGGCCATCAGTTCGATCCCACGGATCGAAATTTTAAACGGTGGGGCCGGTTTTGGTCGCGGATGATTCTGGCGATGGGCCGGTTTAAGCTCAAGGTACACCAGGAGGCTGAACTGGACCTCAATCAGCCGTATGTATTCGTTTGTAATCACCAGAATTCCCTCGATATTCTGTCTCACTTGGCCGGAATTCCCCATCCTTTCGGGTTTGCTGCCAAAGCATCGCTCCGGAAGATTCCGTTTATGGGGTGGGCCATGGAGCAGTCGATTTGTATCTGGGTGGATCGGAGTACGCCGCGCAAGGCCATTCAGTCCATGAAAGACTCCGGCGAGCGCATCCGCAACGGCACCTCGGTACTCATTTACCCGGAAGGGGAGCGGACCTGGGCACACGAAATGGTGCCGTTTATGAAAGGCGCATTCCTGCTTGCGCTGGAAGCAGGTGTGCCGCTGGTCCCGATGGTTTTGCACGATGCCTATCGGTATTTCGATGAACGGCGGTACATTTCAGCACCGGGCACGATCCACATGACCATCGGCGAACCCATCGACCTGACCGGCAAAACCCGAAAAGACGCCAACGCCCTCATGGCATCTGTCCGGGCACAGATGCAAGCGGAACTGGATGCCGGGCCACGAAACTGAGCACATCTAAGGCACGTTGTTTTTTCATGATGCCCTTGGGTAACGGGTTGGTATATTTCCGCCATGTCGAGCAAAGAACGCAACAACTATGAAACCTCCCGGTTCGGGCACAATATCCGTATTGCCGTGCGGGCGCTTTTGAACCGGGTGTACATGAGCGCCAAAAAAGAACAGGACATCGTCGATCAGTTTCACAAGCTGTACTACGATGCCAACCTGTTCGGCAAAACCTGGCGGGATACCTACTGGATGGGTACCCGTGTGGCCAAATGCCCGCTGGACCTGTGGCTCTACCAGGAAATTCTGCACGAAGTCAAACCCGACCTCATCATTGAATGTGGGACGCTCTACGGCGGGTCAGCCGGATACCTGGCCTCGTTGTGCGATTTGCTCGATCATGGCCGGATTCTCAGCATCGATGTGCGGCCCCGCGAAGGGCGGCCTGTACACCCCCGGATTCAATACCATGAAGGGTCGTCTACCAGTCCTGAATCGGTGGTGCTGGTGAAATCACTCATCAAGGAAGGGGATACGGTACTGGCAATTCTGGATTCAGATCACCGCAAGGCGCATGTGCTGGATGAATTGCACACGTACAAAGACATTGTCACCCCCGGCAGTTTCATGATCGTCGAAGACACCAACCTGAACGGGCACCCGGTTGCTCCGGAGTTTGGCCCTGGCCCAATGGAGGCGCTGGAGGCTTTCCTCGAGGAGGAAGATCGCTACGAGATCGACGAAACCAAAGCCAAGTTTTACCTCAGCTTCAACCCACGCGGGTACCTGAAACGGTTACGCTAATGGCCATTTCCAAAACAGACGTTCACTACATTGCCCGGCTGGCACGGCTCCGGCTCACTCCGGAAGAAGAAACCGATATGGTGGGCCATCTGAATGCCATTCTGGAATATATGGAAACCCTCAACGAACTGGATACAACGGGGGTAGAACCAATGTCTCATGTGCTGGACTTAACCAACCGCTTCCGGACCAATACCGTTCAGCAACGCATCTCGCATGAGGAAGCCCTCAAAAACGCCACCGATGCCGACAGCGATTACTTCCGCGTACCGAAAGTGATTGAATAGGCGTTGATGGTGGACAGTTGAAACCCTATGGCAAAGAAAAAACAAGCAGCCCGCACCGGGAAGCCGCGTTCAAGGAAGACGGCTCCAGCAAAGAAGTCGCGTACCCCCAAGACTTCACCTCCGCCTGGGGCGCAGTTGTGGGCAAATTTATCTGAGCCGGTTCGGCATGTTATTAGTATGGGGCTACTGCTCGTTGTGGCCCTGGCGTTTTATGCCCCCATCAATTTTGGCGGGCAGAAACTGGTGGGTAATGATACGGTCCAGTGGCGGAGCATGGCCGAGTCCATGCTGGAATACCGGGCGGAGACTGGCGAAGAACCCCTCTGGGCCACTCATCCCTTTGGGGGGATGCCGGGGTATATGATCAACTACAGCACGATCGTATGGCAGGCCGACGACCTCATCCGGCCCCTGAACCGTATCCTCTGGCCGACCGTCCAGTTGCTGGTCTTGCTCTTTGGGGTGTATGTCCTGCTGTTTTACCTCACCCGTGACCATTGGGCCGGGGTGCTGGCGGCATGTGCCTTTGGGCTATCGACGTATATCCCGATTATCCTTGGGGTTGGACACAATTCCAAATTCGTGGCAATGGGATATGCGCCATGGCTGATCCTGGCGTTTGTGCACATCATGCGCAAGCCGAGCATCCTGGCCGGTTTGTTTGGGGCGGTTGCGTTGGCCGTCAATGTGCGGGCCGGACATCCACAGATCACCTACTATGTGTTGATGTTATTGTTGATCTGGTGGATCGCAGAGGGTATCGGTGCGGTGCGTTCGGGCCAAGGAAAAAAGTTCGGGTGGTCAACCCTGTATTTGTTGGGTGGCTTAGGTCTGAGTTTATTGATGGTGGCCCAGCCCTATCTGGCGCAGTTTGAATACAAAGCCTACACCATCCGAGGGGCCACATCCGGCGGGGAAGCTGGCGCCGGGAGCCTGGATTGGGGCTACGCGATGGAGTGGAGCCAGGGGTGGCAGGAACTATGGACCCTTTTTATTGCCAATGCCAGCGGCGGCGGCAGCGGCAGCGGGGCCTATTGGGGACCAAAAATATTTACCGAAGGCCCCTATTACCTGGGCGGCGTAGTGATCGCTCTGGCCGTTTGGGCCATCTGGTGGGGCAAAAACCGGATGGTCTGGGCACTGGGCATAGCCGCAGGACTGATGATCATCTTTGCCCTTGGTGAGCATGCGTCTTTCATCAACCGGCCCATGTTTGATTATTTCCCGCTCTTTGGCTCGTTCAGGGCACCCGAAATGTGGTTGGCCGTGGGCCAATTGGTACTGGCAATACTCGCCGGATACGGAGTGTATCTACTGGGTAGAAAAGCCACCGAGCCTACACAAGAAGCCTCCAAAACCCGTGCGGCATTGCTTTCGTTTGGTGGGATTACGGCATTGGCCCTGATTTTCTGGCTGGGAGGGACGTCCATGTTCTCTTTTGAACGGCCAGGTGAGGTACGGCAAATCGCCGCGCAGGTCGCCGCCGCCCAGCAACCACCGATGGCAGCGAGTGATCCACAGGTGCAGGCCGCAGCGCGACAATATCAGGAAGGACTTAAAACAGAGCGTGCCGATCTGTTCTCGGCAGATGCTGGCCGGACGTTTATATTCCTGCTTCTGGCGCTGGCTTTGGTCTGGTTGGCCCGGCAGGGGCGTATCCCTGCATGGGGCATGCAACTGGGGTTGGTGTTGCTCGTCATCATTGATCTGTGGGGGGTAGGGAAGCGGTACTTCGGCCCGGAAAAACTGACCGAGCGTGCCCTGGAAGAATCAATCCCGACGTACAGTGCCGATACCTACATCAAACAACAGGCTGAAGCCTTAGGTGGTGATGGTCATTTTCGGGTGCTTTCGTTTGAGCGAAATCCCATCCAAAATGCACGCCCGGCCTACCACTACGAATACCTGGGGGGGTACCACGGGGCCAAACTTCGGCTGTATCAGGATTACATCGACCATCTGTTGTTTGAACCTAACGGTCTCCCCAACGAGAACGCCCTGGACCTGACCGGTACCCGGTACATTGTATCGCCGCAACCATTACCCGGTACGCAGGTGGTCCACCAGGACGAGCAACGCAACCTGTACGTTCTCGAAAGGGTCAACGCCAGGCCACGAAACGTGCTGGTGGGCCAGGTCGAGGTGGTCCCGGAAGCCGAAGCCACCTGGGCCAGGCTCAGAGAAGTCGGCTTCGATTCCCGGCAGACGGCTCTGCTACCGGCTGCGTTAGAACTCCCTGTAACCCCCATCGACAGCACCAGCACAGCCACCGTGACCCTCGAAACGTACACGGCCAGAGACATCGCCTGGGCCGTTGAAACAGATGCCCCACGCTTGTTGGTAACGAGTGAGGTGTACTACCCAGCGGGATGGCGGGCCTACATCGATGGTGCCGAAACCTCGATTCTGCGGGTCAATCATCTGTTCCGGGGTGTCGTGGCACCCGCAGGCACACACCGCATTACCATGCGCTTCGACCCCGAAAGCCATACCCAAGGCCTCTGGATCGCAGGTACGTCAACGGCCCTGGTCTATGGCCTCACGATCATGTTCTTGGGTTTAGGGTGGTGGCGAAAAAGGAATAAAATTTAACATGGACACGACATGTCGTGTCCCTACGAGGGGGAACCCGGCCACAAAATCAAAATCCCATTTTCGCACCCCGCACCCCGCACCCCGCACCCCGCACCCCGCACCCCGCACCCCGCACCCCGCACCCCGCACCCCGCACTACCTCCCCGTTTCCCACACCAGATGTTTTAGCTCTGGAATGATCAACTTGTCCATGGCCAGTTTAACGGCATTGGTGGAGCCGGGGGTGGAGAAGATGAAGGTGCCCCGGTAAAGCCCGGCCACGGCACGGGAGAGCATAGCTGCTGCACCAACTTCCTCGTAGGAGAGCATCCGAAAAATTTCACCAAAGCCGGGCAGGGTTTTGTCGAGGATGCCGGAGACGGCTTCAAAGGTGCCGTCACGCGGACTGATTCCGGTGCCGCCGTTCAGGAGTATGGCATCCACCTGATCTACCCATTCTTCCAGCAGGGCGAGGATGCGTGGGCCATCATCCGGGACGATGGCATGGGCCTGTACCACAAACCCGGCCTCTGTCAATCGGGAACGCATCAACGCGCCGCTGGTATCGGTTTCCGGTGTTCGGGTATCGCTCACCGTCAGGACAGCGCAACGGACTTGCGTGTTTTGAGCCGAGGTGTGATGGGAAGGGGTGCTCATAGTGATATTTATAAATGGTGATTGGGCATTGTGATTGGTAATTTACAGGCTCAAAATTACCAATCACCAATGCCCAATCACCAATGTCCATTTTTTTTCGTGCTGAAGATAAGGCAAAGCTCAAAATTTCTTCTCCTCCTGTGTCTCATTCTCATAGCCGGATGTGACACCACATCCGTCATGATGCAGGACCCCGATCCGGATCCCGACCCTGATCCCGATCCGATGCCTACCGTGCCGGTCGAACTCAAGATTGCGGCATGGAATATTGAACATTTACGCGCAGAGGATAACACCGGTCACGTCCGGCGTACCCAGGCTGATTATAACCGTTTGGGCACTTATGCCGCCGAACTGGATGCCGATGTGGTTGCATTGCAAGAAGTTGACGGGCCAGAAGCTGCTGCCCGCGTGTTTGACCCGGATCTCTACAACTTCTACTTTTCTAGCCGAAATAACGTCCTGCGTACGGGCTTTGCGGTCAAAAAGGGCCTCACCGTGTTTCAACAACCGGACTATGAAGACCTAGACGTTACCGGCGGATTGCGGTACGGCACCGACATTGCCATTTTCGTAAACAACCGGTTCATCCGGTTACTGTCCGTACACCTCAAATCCGGCTGCTTTGACCGACTCCTGACTACCCAATCGGACGCGTGTGAAAAGCTCAACCGGCAAGTGCCTGAACTGGAAGAATGGATCGACGCCCGTGCGGGTGCCGATGTACCCTTCGCGGTACTCGGCGATTTTAACCGCCGGTTCGATGCTGCCAACGATACCTTTTGGCCAGAAATCGACGATGCCGATCCCCCCAATGCCGACCTCAGCCGACCCACAGAAGGAAAGGTGTCCCTTTGCCTGGAAGGCCGGTTTCCCCTCTACATCGACCACATCGTCACGGACCTCCAGACGACTGGATGGATGAAGCCGAATAGTTTCGGACAACTCATCTACCGGGAATCCGCAAGCCAGAGCGAAAAGATCTCGGACCATTGCCCGATCTCCGTGATCCTGGAGGTACCCAAGGGCGAGGCTGAATGAGAATGAATAAGGTTATGTACGATCTGAGGGTTGTGCGCTGTTCGGACGCTGTTGATTCTGCACGTATTGCGTACGTTTATCCGCCCGTATAGGAAATTCGGTAGACCACACCGTTCTGGTCATCGGAGAGGAGCAGAGCGCCGTCGGGCATTTGCTCAACGTCTACGGGGCGGCCCCAGACCTCTTCACCTTGTAACCAACCTTTGGCAAAGGGTTCGTGCGAGATGATTGCACCCTGTTTATTCAGGTGGGCCACCATGAGTTGATACCCACTCTTCTCTTCTCTATTCCAGGAGCCATGTTGGGCGATAAATAGGGCATGTTTGTAGTGTGCAGGAAACTGAGAACCCGTGTAAAATTCCAGACCTAGCGGGGCCACATGCGGGCCCACGTTGAAAGCCGGTCCTGTATAATCGGCAGGGGTATGGCCTTCTCCAAACTCGGGATCCGGGAGGTTGCCCTGATGGATGTAAGGAAACCCGAAGTGCATGCCGGCTTGGGGCGCACGGTTGAGTTCGCAGGAGGGCAAGTCGTTGCCCATGTTGTCCCGGCCATTGTCGGTAAACCAGAGGTCGCCGGTTTCCGGGTGCCAATCGAAGCCGACGCTGTTGCGTACGCCTGTGGCATAGACTTCCATTTTGGTCCCGTCGGGGTTCATACGGAGGATGCTCGCGTAGGGGGCATCCGGGGCGCACACGTTACACGGTGCCCCGACGGGCACGTACAGCTTGCCGTCGGGGCCAAAGTTGATATACTTCCAGCCGTGCCACCGGTCATCCGGGAGATCTTCGTAAACGACCACCGGCTCGGGTGGATTGGCGAGGTTGGCTTCAATGTCGTCGTAGCGTAGGATGCGGTTCACTTCGGCGACGTACAGGGATCCGTCGCGGAAGACCACGCCATTGGGCATAAACAACTCGGAAGCCAGGGTATCAATGTGCATCTGGCCGTTGCGCTCGGTGACGGCATACACATTGCCTGCACTTCGGGTGCTTACGAACAGGGTGCCGTTGGGTGATAGCTCAAGAGATCGGGCATTGCGCACCCCTTCAACGTAAACGCTGATCTCAAAGCCGTCCGGCAAAGAAATCTGATCCAGCGGAAGGGTATCCTGGGCCTGAACAGCATTGGAGATTGTAAGGGTGAACAGGAGGAATAAGAACAGGACGGTGGAACGCATGGGGGGAATGAGTGGAAGGTGGATAATGGTAAAGGGTTATTCATTCATAATGGCATCATAGGCAATGCCCACCCAGGCGTCGGCCTTGAGGAAACCACCGTTAAAGGTGGCATCAAAATCGGCCGTGGGTTTGGCAGCAACCACTTCTTCGCGAGTTTTGCCCATGTCTATCATGGTCTTGACACGAGCGTGGACAATGGCCAGCAACTCACGGGATTTCATGAGGTCGTCGCGGTTGGTCAGGGGGCCGTGGCCGGGGATGATTTTGGTGTCGGCATCGACCATACCCAATACCTTGTCCATCGCGGCAATCACACCGGCTACGGTGCCCCCTGTTGAGGCATCGATGAAGGGGTACATGCCGTTGAAGAAGGTATCGCCCATGTGGACGGCATTGGCCTTCTCAAAGTGCAAGATGGCATCGCCATCGGTGTGGGCATTGCTGACGTGGAAGACCTTGATGGTATCGCCATTCCAGTGAAACGTGATGCCGTCGGTGAAGGTGATCACCGGTAGCGCATCTTCAGGAGAGGGGGGGGTCCGGCTGTTGAAGACCTCCAGGAATTGTTCTTTACTCATTCGTTCCCGCACATTTTCATGGGCTACGATGACGGCGCCGGCATTGCCGAGGTTTTCGTTGCCACCGGTATGGTCGCCGTGCCAGTGCGTGTTAACGACGTATCGGACCGGCTGATCTGTCACAGCACCTACGGCAGCGATGATTTTTTCGGTCAACGGAGCATATTGATCGTCGATCATGAAAGCCCCATCGGCGCCGACCGACAAGCCGATATTGCCACCGGCGCCGATCAGCATGTACAGGCCGTCAGCCACTTCAATGGTCTGGATTTCGACCGTGGAGAAATCTTGTTGGGCAAAGGTGGTAGCCGGAAGAAGGGCCGCCACGACGAGGCAGGTCCAGAAGGTCCGCATGGTGAAGCAGGTTTAGGGTGGAAGATGGCGAAGGGCGATCATAAGGATCGTTTTGTGCCCACCTGGAATCAATCGTGTGTGGCGGTTGATTCGGTTAAAAAAGGCAATCGGGAAGGCGTTCAAAAGTAGGGTGGGGCATTGGAAAAAGCAATAACATGCCTTTAATGCGTTTGCAACCCATACGCTTGGCCGATTTCATGAAATTGGCTCAATTTCCCCTGATTGTTCCAATATTATTTTGTAACTTGCTGTACGTTTGCTGAGGCGCGAACGTGAGATGAGTAATGCTGGGAGGCACAATCTCATAGACATTTGGAGGCAGCGGAGATGCATAGTCAAGATCCTGTTGTGATCTTCAATCCCTTTCTGTTCCGGCAAAACACCTTAGCGCAATATTGTGATGCGTACCAATCCCAGTTAATCGGTACGCTTGCACAAAGTCGGGTAAGTCCGCCGGTGCAGCGCGTACTGGATTATATCCACACCCATTTGTTTGACGAAGGGTTACAGGCCGGCCAGGTACTGGATGCCTGCGGCATTCGTAGCCATACCTTCCGTGCCCAGTTTAAATACCAGACCGGGTACACGCTGAAGGACTATATCAAGCGGCACCGCGTCCAGTTGGCCTGCCAGCTCCTGCGCAATGACACCCTTGACGTAAGTGATATTGCCTACGGCCTGGGGTACAGCCACCCCAATACGTTTCGGGCCGTGTTCAAACGTACCATTGGGCAAACGCCCAGCGATTATCGAAAATGGCGCTAACCCTTCCCAGCATTCAAGCCCAGGCCATTGAGCAAGTGGCGTACGTGGTTGGATCAAGCCAACCCGCCCCACAAATCGGGGAAGAGGCCGGTACGGCTACATTAGGACAAGTAGCCTCGGCCGATGTCGGGCTGGTGGGGGATGATCGGGTTGATCCTGCATATCCCAACCCGTTTAATCCTAAAGCAAGGATGTGTTTTGCGGTAAAAGAAGCCCAGCCGGTTCAAGTAATCTTGTTTGATCTGCAAGGCCGTTGCCTCCAGGTCTTAATGGACAAACAGGTGCCGGCGCAAACCTGGCAAATGATACTTGTGGACGGCTCCAGCCGCCCTAATGGTATGTATCTGGGGCAGGTTTGCGGGGCCAATTTTGTGGAGACCGAGAAGCGCATCTTGCTTAAATAATTCGCCTCAACCACCACCCGCATCCCCGATGGGTCGGTTCCTGCGCCAGGGGGCCGACCCTTTTTTTGATCTGATTCGATGTGTTCTTACGCGTAGTAAGTGTCTGCGTTATATAGTTATGCAATCGTGCCGTTTGATATTGCATCCAATTTGTCGTAATTTAGCATTTGTCCCATAGGATCATTCCGGGTTTTATTAACCTAGAGGCATGCCCGGAGTGAAGTCAGGTGTACGTCAATGAGGCAATTGACCTGCATCTCGCTTTTAGCCTGCTAAAGGCAGGCAAAACATGGCGTGAGCGTCCATTTTTATGGGGCGGTCACACGAGGCAATACACAAATAGGAGGCGACCCCATGTATCGAACCGATACAGGTGTGCGTGTGGTCTATACCCGTACGTCCCCCCCATACCGTCACGTTGGACTTTTCGTTCTGACTTTCTTGTTTTCCCTGGCGCTTTTCGTCCCTGACGTACACGCACAGGCCATTCTGAACGACCATTTCGGCGTTTACCCAACGCTTCAAGCCGCAGATGATCCCAATGCCGGGTACCAGAATGACCCCGGCGGGCGGGCGCTCGAATGGTCATCCCTCGTCCCAACGCTCAATACCCAGACCACCGAATGGGTGGAATCCGATTGGTTCGGCCGGTGGAATACAAACTTTCTGGGAACGGACATCGATCACCCCCCCGCAGATGGGGTAGACAATGACGGGTTTCCGGCCGGTGGAGAGCCTTACGATATAGAGGCCATGTACTTTGATAACGACGCCGATAGCTTTTACGTCGCCATTATCACCTCCACCCCGCATACCTATACAGAAGGGTCGGTCACAGATGTCGGCGTCTGGGACCCACGGGCTACCAATGACAGTGCAATCGTCCGTACCGGCGACCTTTCAATAAACCTCTTTCAAGGGGCGGGCACTGTCGAACGAAACGGGAGTGTCTGGCACTACGACTATGGTATTGACGTTACCCACGAAAACCGGGATGATCTGATCCCCGTACCCTATGCCGCCCTCGCCAGGACCTACCCCTCCATGCGAGACCTAAACCTGGGGAATGAACTGTACAAAACCTCAAGTTGGGCCGGCGGGAGCAACCAGACCGCGCCAGCCGGAGATTGGTACACCAGCGCAGTCGGACTCAATGCCGTTGGCTATTGGGAACAGACCAACTTCGACCCCCAGAGCGCATCGTTTACCGGCACGCTGGTCGGGACGACCACACGCGTAAACTATTACGAACTCGACTTCGGGGGCGTGCAAGAAAATGACTATGCCACATACGTCTATGAATTTGCTATCCCCCGCATCCTGTTCGGTGCAGACAACCCGAGCGATGGGGAATCCATCGGCTTCCGGTTCTTGCCCGGTTGCCGGAATGACGGCAACCAGACAGACCGCAACATTTACCTGATCGGCACGGTAGGGACCACCGACTATGGGGATGCACCCGATATCTATGGCACCCTCGCTGGAAGTGGCGGCCCGGCCCACGAAATCTCGCACGACCTCTATCTCGGCACCGTCCGTGCAGACGCTGATGATGGCACCATCGCAGCCGTCAATAATGATCCGGCCACAGGAGACGATTCGGATAACGATGGCGACGACGAAGATGGCAAACCCGTCATTGACGTCACACCCGCCACCACGGCACTGACGATGGCCGTCACGGCAACGAACAACAACGCATCAAGTGACGCCACGCTCAACTGCTGGATTGACTTCAATGACAACGGCAGTTTCGGCGATGCCGGGGAAGCTGCTTCTGCCACGGCCACCGTTCCGGCCAACAGCGGAACGGCCACCTACAACATGAACTTTAGTCCAACGGCTATAGCAGCAGTAGGAAACGTGAGTTATTACCGCTGCCGGATCGCCTATAACGCAGGTGAAGTCGCCAGCCCGACTGGCGCAGCCAACTCAGGTGAAGTCGAAGACTGCGAATTTACCATCAATGGCTTTGACTACGGCGATGCCCCGGATGCCTATGGCACCCTGGCTGCAAGCAACGGCCCGGTCCACGTCACGACTTCGGACCTCTACCTAGGTACCGTAGCCGCCGACCCCGATGACGGCACCGTCGCAGCCGCTGACAATGATCCGGCCACCGGTGATGACACGGACGGCAATGACGATGAAGACGGTAAACCCGCCATTACGGTCACCCCATTGACCACGTCCTTGACGATGGCCGTTACCGCGACCAACAACAGGGCATCCGATGCGGCCACGCTAAATTGCTGGATCGACTTCAACGACAACGGAAGTTTTGGTGACGCTGGTGAAGCGGCTACCGCGACGGCTACCGTACCGGCCAACAGCGGCACGGCCACTTACAACATGAGCTTCAGCCCCTCGTCCATAGCGGCGGCAGGCAGCATAAGCTACTACCGCTGTCGGATTGCCTTCGTAGCCAGTGAAGTGGCAAACCCCAGTGGCAACCAGGCCAACTCGGGTGAGGTCGAAGACTGTGAGTTCACCATCAACAATGTGGATTACGGCGATGCGCCGAACCTCTACGGCACACTGGCCTCCAGCAATGGCGCTGCCCACGTGCTCTCGGCTGATCTGTACCTGGGTACTGAGGCTGCCGATGCCGACGCCGGCACCGTAGCGGCAACCAGTAACAGTCCAGCCACTGGAGACGACACGGACGGCAATGACGATGAAGACGGTAAACCCGCCATTACGGTTACCACCTCAACCACGTCCTTGACAATGCCCGTCACGGCAACGAACAACAACGCCTCGAACGCAGCCGCCCTCAAATGCTGGATCGACTTCAATGATGATGGCGATTTTGCTGACGCAGGGGAAGCCTCCTCGGTCATGACCGTGCCCGCCAGCAGCGGTACGGCCAGCTACAACATGAGCTTCAGCCCTGCAACCGTGGCGGAAGCAGGTGCCGTGAGCTACTACCGTTGCCGGATTGCCTTCAATGCCGCTGAAGTGGCAAACCCGACCGGCAATACGGCCAATTCCGGGGAAGTCGAAGATTGCGAGTTCACCATCAATGGCGTGGACTACGGCGATGCGCCTGACCTGTATGGCACCCTCGCCGCAAGCAGTGGCGCGGCCCACATTCTCTCGTCTGACCTCTACATCGGTTCCGTAGCGGCAGACGATGATGACGGCACCGTGGCCGCGACGGACAACGACCCGGCCAACGGAGACGACACCGATGCCGACGGCGACGACGAAGAAGGCAAACCCGCCATTATCGTCCTGCCGACAACCACATCGCTGACGATGGCCGTCACAGCAACCAACAACAACGCTTCAAACGAGGCTACGTTGAACTGCTGGATCGACTTCAACGACAACGGCAATTTTGGTGACGTCGGTGAAGCCGCCTCAGCTACGGCCACGGTACCGGCCAACAGCGGCACGGCTACCTACAGCATGAGCTTCAGTCCAGCGGCTGTTGCAAGTGCAGGCAGCATAAGCTACTACCGCTGCCGGATTGCGTTTGAAGCCAGTGAGGTCGCCAACCCGAGTGGAAATATGGCCAATTCGGGTGAAGTCGAAGACTGTGAGTTCACAGTGGGCGTGGTCGATTACGGTGATGCACCGGACAGCTATGCCACGGACAGTTCAGATGATGCCGGTGATCCGGGCATCGGCCCGAGCCACGTCTTGACCACCGACCTCTACATGGGGGCCTGTGTCGATGACGAGGCCGACGGGGTCCCGGCTGCCAGTGCAGGGGATCCTGCCAACGGTGATGACACCGCAAACCCAGCCGGTACGACCAACGGAACCTGTGCATCGCCTGGTGCCGATGAAGATGGTCTGGCGAACAAGCCGGCTATCGATGTTGGGGATACCTCTGTAGGTTTGTCGGTGACCGTGTTCAACAACGTCTCCGGCACAGATGCTTACCTGGTCTGCTGGATTGACTTCGACCTGAACGGGACGTTCGATGCCGACGAACGCGCAGAATCAAGTGCCATTTCACCGAATGCCAGTGCACAGACTGTGGCCCTGACCTTCGACGTTACGGCAAATCCCCCGGCTGCCCCGGGCCAGAGCTACATGCGCTGCCGCCTCGCGCAGCAGTTGGGTGAGCTTGCCAACCCGTTTGGTGTGGCCTATAGTGGGGAAGTGGAAGATTGCGAAGTCGCCATCGGTTATGACTGGGGTGACGCGCCCGACAGCTACAATACCACACTAACCGGTGGTGGCCCACGCCACACGCTGACGCCAGCCCTGTTACTCGGAAGTGTGGTCGATGCCGATGGCGACGGCCAACATGGTACGGATGCAGATGGTGATGATGGCGATAGTGGTGTAGATGACGAAGACGGCATCCCAACGCTGCCAATCATCGAAGTCTTTATGACGTCACTCAATATGGATGTAGACGTCACCAACAGCACAGGCAGCGATGCCACGTTGGCCTGTTGGATTGACTTCGACCTGGGTGGTACGTTTGATGCCGATGAACGGGCTTCAATCACAGTCAGTTCATCTGCTACAAACCCGGTCACAGTCACGCTATCCTTCGATATGTCAGCGAACCCGCCGGCCGTAGGTGGGCCGTCGTACATCAGGTGTCGTTTGGCAACTTCCTCGGCAGAAGTAAACCTGCCGAGTGGATTTGCGGGCACTGGTGAAGTGGAAGACCATCCGGTCACGATCGACAGTTCACTGCCGGTTGAAATGGCCGAGTTTAGTGTAGACGTTGACGGGTACGCTGCCACCTTAAACTGGCAAACCCTGACGGAGACCGAAAATGCAGGCTTCGCTGTGGAATACGCCCTGAAGAATGAAGGGTACCGGGAAGTTGCTTTCGTAGAAGGGCATGGAACGACGGATGAGGCCCAGTTCTATAGCATCACCCTCGAAGACCTGAGCCCGGGATTGTATCAATTCCGGCTCAAGCAGGTTGATGTAGACGGCGCTTTCATCTACTCGGAAGTCGTCGAAGCGAAGGTGGACCTGCCGGGTGATTATCTGCTCGAAGCGGCTTATCCGAACCCCTTCAATCCGGTTACGAACATCCGGTTTACGGTACGGGAAAGCGAGCCGGTTACGCTGAGACTCTACGACCTGATGGGACGTGAGGTTAGTGTGCTTTACGATGGCATCCCGGTTGCCGGAGAAGGACTGACGGTCCGGATCAATGCCGTGGGCTTACCCAGCGGTTCCTACATCGTGCGGCTCGAAGGGCGTGGATTTACCGCAACCCGGAAGATTACTCTACTCAAATAAGAACATATCTAAGAACAATCACAGGAGGCTGGTTATGATGACCAGCCTCCTGTTTTTTCGATCCATTTCTTCCATTTCTTCCGCGTTCCTGATATAAGACCCTGTGATTGACAAGGCTCGTTCACGGGATACGGACGGTGTGAGGCCCGTCCGATTCAGGACTCGGAGGTAGAGGATTTTGATTGATTTCTCCCTGCGGGCCCAATTTTACTGGTTTTCCATAGGGAGGACATCATGAGAACTCGGATCCTTAATATCCGGTTAATGCTGCCGGTCGTGCTTACGTTGTGTTTTGGTATTACAAAGGTACATGCACAATGCACAGAATTTATCGCCAATCTGGACGGCACCGTAAATGCGCCTGATCCGGTGGTCCCTTTTTCTGGGACCTTTCCTTTTTGTACTTCGCTGAACACGTATCCCAGTCCGCTTGACCCTTTTGAACAGAGTGTTGCACCCTTTAGTGCCTTTTGTCCGGCGAATGTAGGCATCAAAAACAGAGGGTTGGATACCTCCTATCAAGTGATCGTCGGCGATGATTTCATCGTGCCCCAACTGGGAGGGGCTGAAACAGAAGGCCGTTTGGCGGCCAGGGGAGATTTAATCATCCACCGGCAGTATGGCATCGCCGAATCTGGGGGAGGCACGTTTGTTATTGGCGCGCCGGATGTAGCCATTTCCATTGATGGCAGTTTATCGGGCATCGGTTCCTCAACCACGGGGAGTTCTTCCAATGCTGGGAGCACCGGCACATACATGGCTCAAATCGGAGGGACAGCAGCCTTTGACATCTCAGGCGCGTTGATGTACGTTGGTTCACCACCTACCTTCAATACGGGGTGCCTGATAAACCAGTCCAAAACGGCCAGTACAGCCATGGCGGCGCTACCGGCTACGGGGGCGTTCAGCAGCGGATTTGCCGGTACCAATGCGGATTTAGAGGTCTTTCACATCAACGGATCGAACCTGTCCGGAAACGGCATACTACCGTTTAGCAACATTAAAGCAGGTGCAACGATAATCATCAATGTAGCCGGTACCAACGTCACTTACGGCGCGGGGGTATTCAATGGCCGCGTAAATGACCCGTGGGCGGCTGCCAATGTCTCGGATCAGGATGCACAGGTGTACAACGTGGTCTGGAATTTCTATCAAGCGACCGATGTGAGCGTCGTACCCAATCCAGCCGGTGGTATACAAGGCTTGGTCCTCATCCCTAATGGCGATTTGAACTTGGGGACCAACCTCAATGGCCGGGTATACGTTGGGGGAAGCCTGACCCATTCTGGTGAAGGGACTGAGATCCATAACTATCCTTTTAGCAAGAACCTGGATGATGTACTGGCGGGCACATCGTGTACCTGTGTCCCATCGCTTCCGGTTGAGTTGACTGCGTTCCATGCAGAGGATCTGGGGACCAACGCCGTGCAACTTGTCTGGCAGACCGCTACCGAAACAGACAACGCGGGCTTCGAGATTCAGATGAATCGGGATGGATGGCAACCCTTGGGCTTTGTGAATGGTTTCGGCACGACGAGTGAGGCCCAATCTTATAGGTATCAAGTCAACGACCTGGGGCCGGGCCAGTACCAGTTCCGGCTCAAGCAAATCGACTATGACGGGTCGTTCGATTATTCACCCATTGTAGAAGTTGAGGTGGGTGTACCGGGGCATTATTTCCTGAGTAAAGTGTATCCGAATCCCTTCAATCCGCAGGCCACGCTCAACTTTGCGGTAGCCAAAGCCCAGCCGGTGAAGGTATCCCTGTTTGATACACATGGTCGGCTGCTTCACATTTTGTATGAGGGTGTGGCAGAAGCAGAACAGAACCAGACCCTGCACATCGATGGGGCCAACCTGCCGAGCGGTCAGTATCTGGTACGGATGACCGGGGCATCCTTCACGGATGTCCGGAAGGTGGTCTTGTTGAAGTAGCAGTATTAACCCACTAATTCGTAATATTCACCCGGATGTTCCAGCCGCCTTTGATGTTGGTGGTTTTGGAAAGACGGCTGCTGTCGGATTGTTCGTAGCGCACGAAGAAGTCGGCCGAGACGCGGCTGCTGAAGGTGTAGGAGATGCGGGGTTCCAGGGTGATGCGGCTTGTGGCGATGGGTTTCGGATTGAGGTAGGTTTCGTTGTCCGTGCGGCCTTGCAGGTTATCTTCCAGGTCAGATTGCAGCCGGAACCGCTTTTCGATATTGTCCGAGATGGAGAGCGTCAGCGTGAACCGGATGGTGTTGTTGAGTTTCTTGCCACCGAAGAAGGGAAGTTTCAGGCCCCGTTTCGAGAAGGTGGTCCGCAACGAGAAGTCTTCGGTGTTGCTGTTGTTGACGTCGGCATTGGTGGTACTCAAGGAATAGGACCGGCTCCGGTTCCAGGTAAAGTCGGTCTGAATGCCGCCTTTCCAGCTCACATTCAGGCCCAGTAGCGGCTGGAACCGTTCGTTGATGCGTACCGAGCCGACCTCCAGTTCCGGGATCTCATAGATCACCCGAACCGTGCCCTGGTTCGTCCGGAGGGAGAGGGGTTTGGTGTTGGGGTTGCCATCGGGGTCCAGTCCGGCGCTTGCATTGGTCCGGAAATCACTATCGTAGGTGGCCGAATAGCTGTGCCGCAGGGTCGCCGATTGCGAAATCGCCCGCAACACCGGCCATTGCCCCAGCCCAGTGTAGTTGATGGACCAGTTCGGGAGCGGCACGTTAAAGCCGAGTTTTAATCCACTGCCATCAATGGAGGAGAATGCACTGCGGAAGTCCTGGACCAGGGTCTGGTTGGACAGCACCGTGCCGTCCCCGTTGACATCTATGATTTCGCCTCCGATGGCTTGTTCGGCATCCCGCAAGAACGTGTTGAGCTGCCGGTTGAAGAAGTCTTCGTACGAGGCCCCAAAGGTCCACACACTGATCTGGTTCGACCCGCTCTGGGTTCGGTTTTCGCCAAACTCGTTCTGCATGCCGAGCGGGGTATCATCATCTCCCAATTCCTGGGCATTGAGGCGGTAGGTGATCTCTTCTCGGTTGTCCCAACGGGCCTCCCAGGTGAGGTCCACCCGGAATGATTGGCCCAGCGAAAAATCCGTCCGGGCACTCAACTGTTTGGAGTTTTGAATCCGGTCCGAAACACGTAAGCGCTCATTTTCGATAAACCGGTCATCTGGCGAGATGCGGTCATCCAACCCCAGCCGGTACCGGAAGGAGGGGGAGGATTTGTCGAAGAGGCCAAAGCCACCTTTTACGTTACTTGAACTGCCGCTACCGGTTGAAGAATAGGTCATCGTGAGGTCACGCGGACTGGTCAAGGCCAGGAACAGTTGCTTGCTCAGGTCAACCGGGTTTGGGATGGGGAGCGGGAAGCCACCTCCTGTGGTATCCTCTGGGAATTCCAACGGCGGGCGTGCTGCAATGGTTGAATCGAGCAATGCCAATTCTGTGACGGCCAGCGAGTCTCCGGTCTCAATGCGTTCCTGCAGGGCGGTTCGTTTTTCTTCGTCTTCCCTGGCCTGGGCTTCTGCCGTTTCTTCTGCCCGTTTTTTGGCTTCTTCCCGTGTTTTTTTCTCCTGCTTCTCTCGGGCACGGTCCAGCCGTTTCTGGTCTGCCTTTTGCTTGATGCCCTGTTCCATTTTCGTGTAGAAGTCGAACTTGCGCCAGAATTCCTGGATGGACAGCCGGAGGCCCCCTCGGAGGGAGGTATTGTTTGACACGTTCGCCCCCGTATCCTCCTGGCCCGCTGGTCCGTTTTGCCACTGGAACCGACTGGAATAGGAGATCGGTTGTATCGTAAGCCAACTGATGCTCTTAAACTGTTGCAGCCGAGGTTGGAACGAAGCAGTATAGTTCTGGCTGTACCGGTCCGTACGCACATCTTCACCCCGCGAGAAGACCCGCGACAAAACATCCGTGGCGGGAACGACATCCAAAGACTTGTTTTCGATGACGTTGACGGGGTCAATGATGATGCTGTTGGACAGGAGAGAATCGAGCGGGCTCCGGTTAAACGGTCCAAATTCACGGTAGCCATTGAGGCTGTCGAAGCTGGCGATGCTAAACAGGGTATCCACCCCCAGTGCCCGAAGGCTCTGGTTGACGGAGCTGTCGTATCCCAGGTTCAGGAAGGAGAAGGGGTTGTACTGGAATCCGAAGCTGCGGTCGTGAGACAACGCATGGGTTTCCCGGATCGGAAATTGGGCCGATTGGACAAACCGGAGCGAATCGGCAGTGGGGGCGCTATCTATGATGTTTAACCGGGAGCGCTCCTTGCTCTCCGAGAAATTACGCTGTGCCGCTGCCGAGGCATTCACGGATTGTGGGACGTAGCTCATCCGCAACTTGCCCAGCAGGTTCAGCACCGGCACGGGGTCCAGGAAGAAAAAGGGCCGGAAGGTTCTGGGGTTGCGCACATTCAACCGGTAACTGGCCGAAGACGACCATCGCCAGGTATCGTTAAACTCGGTTGAGGGATTACGCGATTCCGTTTCGGACGCACTAAAGTTAACCGATATGGCATCGAGGGTGTTGCGCAAAATCGGCGAGCGGGAATTGCTCTTTTTGATGGGGATGGACACGGAGCGGGTATGCGAGAAGGTCTGTGCCGATTGCAGCACTTCTTCCCGGCGTTCCGACTTTTCGGCGGCATCCAGGTTTTCGTTTTCGTCGATCTGGGCCAACAGTTCGTTCACGCGGATGTCTCCACGGTCCGGCGCAAAGCGGGGCGTTGATTCATTTGTCCGGATGGAATACGTCAGGGGCAACGTCCAGCCAAACCGTTCGGGGATCAGCTTGTGGAGGTTAAAGCTGGTGTTTAAGGCCCATTCGGAGAGGTTGTTGGTTTCCCGGCTGCCGAGGCCGCTGGAAAGCCCTCCGAAGCCGTCGGTTTGCCGCCGCACGTTGGCGCTGATGGTGGCGAGATCCGCCAGTTTGAATTGGGCGGAAGCCAGCGCGGCCCATCCTTTGGCTTCATCAAATCCACTCACCCGTAGTTCGTTCACCCACACCTCGGAATCGCTGATCAGTTGGGTGTTCATTGAATCGGCGCGTACCCCGATGACAATGTTGGTTACCCCAGAGAGAGAAGGGTTACCACGAATCTTGAGCCGGGTACCAGGGGGGGCAAAATCAAAGGTCCGGTTTTCTTCGAGGAAGATCTGATCCGTACGGAGCAGACCAGCAGCCACCGCCTCGTCTCGCGAGACTTTCAGTTTGTTAAACTCACCCAAAACAAGGTTGATCGAGTTCAGGTCGATCACTTCATCGCCCACGTTAATATTGGTCTGCCACAACACGTCGGGATCACCGGATTGCGGGCTACTCGGCGTGAGGGGAAGTTCGTATTCGTAATAGTCTTCATCCTCGTTCAGGCCCAGGCGCAGGAACAGCTTCAACTCGCCACGCTCGCTAAATCCGGCTCCGGTACCATCCACCGCGCCGTCGCCGCCGTGGGCGTGGGCGTACATTCGCAAGTTCGAGTACTTGAGTAGGTCGACGCCCTGGTTGAAGGTTTTGAAGACGGCCCGTTCATCGCCGGGGGCCATGTCCTTCAGCCGAAGCACCAGTGCCTGTTCGCGCGCATCCTGTCGGGTTCCGGTGGTGGCAATCTGAATCTGACTCCGCACGGCCCCACTCGGAATGCGGTAGTTTTGGCTCTCCTCATTGTTGATGGCCGAAATGGAGAGGACATCATTAATATTGAAGTTGTCACCTACTTCAAACGACTTTTGCCATTGGCTCCCAACGAGTTCCAGGCTTGCAAACCGAAGCGTCAATGGGTTCTGTACGCCCGTGATCCACATCCGCATGGACTGAATGAGGTTGAAGTCCGAGATGCCCCCAACACGCCGATGGAACTGGCGAACTGGAATGCGGATGACGTACCATTTGGTGTAGGGCGGAGGTTTTGAGAAGCCGTTAATCGGTTCGGTGCGTTCGATGCTGCGCACAACGAAGTCATTGATTTCGTCAGGGCCGGAGAGGCGTTCGAGTTCGTTCGGGGCAAGGGGAACGGCGTACTGGTAGTAGCGGTCGTCGTTGTCGAGTGTGGCGTTCAGGTTAAGGTCTTCCGAGTCCGGGAATTTGTTATTTCCCACCACGTTCCCGGAGCCTCCGCCCACTTCGCGTTGGGCTTCGATGGAGTTCAGTTCCAGGCCGGGAAAGAAATGGGAGAACCGGCGTTGCGGCCTGGTTTGTTCATCGGGCCGGAAGAGTTCGGCACGGGCAAAATAGGGGTCGAGGAAGTGGTGGTAGTCGTCGCCGGAGGGGTCTTCCTGGGCCCGCCGAAATTCGACTGAGCTTTCGGAGTAGGCGTCTCGTACGGCATCCACATACCCTTCGTAAAACTCAGCCTCCGTGATTTCATAGTCGGAGAATTGGGTGTTGGAGGGCAATCCATCAAAGCCCAGGTCCTCGGTACGGAGCGTCTGCTCGTCTACATCGACCACGGCATCCTGAATGCCGGTGGGGAGGCGGCTCCATTCGTCGGATGTGGCCTGGTCGATGTTGTTGAGTGTCAGGCCGTCTTCGGTATTCAGCTTGTCGTTCGGGACCACGTCTTCTGAAATCGAACCCAGGTCAATGACCAACTTGGCATCCTGGTCGAGTTGGCCGTGGTCATGGACGGCGAAGATAAACTCAACAAATTCAACGTTGTTCAGGTCGAAGTCCGTGTACCCCTCGGGGATGCGTTGCATCATTCCGGCCCAGACGTTTTTGCGGCAGGGGTCGTTGGAATTCGGGTTGAAGCAGGTGGTCAGTTCGGTGGTGTTAAAGTTATAGGGGCCGCGCCGGAGGGGGTCATAGTACATGTCAAACGTGCGCTGCAATTCGCCGATGCCGGTTTCTCCGGAGGTGTCCTTGTTGGGGAAGACCTCTTTGACGTGCACATTCCGGATGGCATCGAAGTTTTCCTGGGAGGATTCTTCGGCCAGGCTTTGCCGGATGTTGGGTTCCATCGTGTACCAGCCGAGCGTTCCGCGCCAGGTGGTAACCAATGAGTCCCGGTTCAGGGCGGGGAGGGGTACGCCGATGGAATCGGGCGAAGAACTCAGCCGCCACGCGCCGGGTTGTGTGAGGGTAATGGCGTTCTCAAAGCTCTCAAACTCATCGATGTAGGCAATCCCGGCGAGTTCGTCTGCCTTAAAGTCGCGCCCATTGTTTTGCAGTTGGGTCCGGGTGCGTTTGAACGCCTGGGTGTTAGGGTGGCCGGGGAGGAGTTGGGCAAACTCCCCTTTGATGTCGATGGAACTGGCTTCCTTGGTTTGAATCAGCGGGAGCGCGTCGAGGGCACGGGTGAGCCAGCGGGGTTCCAGGAGCATGGAGCCGTCGAGGCCCCAGATGACGTTGGAGAGCGGTTCATCTCCCACCCGGAACTTGTCGATCAACGGCTTTTCGCTGAGGCGCATCAGCGTACTGCCAAACTTGATGCGGTCCAGAAAATCATAATCGGCGCGCAGCCCCAGCAGGGTTTTTTTGGAGATGGCGGCAAACTGGTTTCGCTCGTAGCTGATGCGGATGTCTCGCCCCGGTGTGAGGTAGGCCGGGTTGGTGATGGTGACGGTGCCGGTGGAATAATCCACGATATAATCGGCCCCTTCCACCAGTTCAAAGTTACCGGAGCGTACCTTCACCGAGCCATCGACCACGCCGAAGAAGCCGAGGTTATAGACTTCCTTGACAGACGTTTTGTATTCCCCACGAATGTGGTAGACGTCGTGCTGGCTGTCACGCCGGGCTTCCGCCTTTTTCTGCGTATAGAGGTTCGTGAAAATGAACTGATCCTGATCCGTAATCTCGGCGATACGGGCAGCAAAGGGTTCCACGTACGGGAAAAAGAGCAGGCCCCGATCCTGTTTGATCTGGTAAGGCTGGAAGTCAAACTTGTTGTCAGGGGCGGGGGCATTTTCCTCATTGAGCAAGTCAAAGCCCAGCAGTTGAAGCAGGGTTTGCCGTTGGCTGGCTGAAGCCACGCCGGGCAAGGTCCGTGAAGCCGGTTGGCCCGGACGTTCATAGACCACATCGAGTTCAAATTCATCCCGTGTAAAGCCCCGTCCAGGGATCTTGTAGACGTTTTTCATCATCAGGGACCACGACGGGTCATTGGGTACCTGATTGCCCCGGCGGAGAAGTTTGAGGACCAGCCGGTCATCATCGAGTTGGCCCGTCGAGCCCCCGCTTTCATTCGCAAAATCCCCAACCTGTATCACCTGGCCGTCTTCGGTCAGGTAACGGTAGGCCACCGCGAGGGCCTCGTTTTCGGTGAGCGGGGTTTGCAGGGACATGAACCCGAGCAGGGGGTCAAACTCATAGTCCCGGCCTTCAATGAGTTTCTTGAATTTCCCTTCCTGAAAACTGGATTGGGGGACGCCAACGATGTTTTCGAGGTAATCGGTAATCGGTTGTTGCCCGTCCCGGAGGCGTTCGAGTTCATACCCTTGCCGGTTGGGGCCGTTGAGGCGGGGGAGATCTCCTTCGAGGGTATTGTATTGGTCGTCCCGGAAGAGGATGCTTTCACCGAAGTCTGTGATGGCAATGACGCGCCGCTCGTTGTCCTGTTCGATGGTTTGCTGTTGCAGTTTCCAGACCTCGATGTCCGTGATCCGGTCAATGCCGATGGTGAGCGTGGGCGGGTTGGCCGTCAGGGCTTCTTCCCAGGCGTTTCGGAAATAATAGGCCAGGTAGAAGTGGGCGTTTTCCTCGTAATCGGTCGGTTTGAGGTCGATGGGGGTGGTTTCGGAGCCGCCTTCGAGGGAGAGTTCTTCGGATTCGCCTTCCTGTTGGCTCAGTACCGTTGTCAAGCGCAAGCCGCCCAGTTGCCAGTCGGTGCGGATGCCGAACAGGCTCTGGCCGCCCTGGATGAGGCTGGAGGGGGTTTGAAGGAAGACGTTCCCGGCCACCACTTTCTGGATGATTTCGTCTTCGTAGCCGGTGTATTCCAGTTTAAGCTGGTTCTGGAAATCGAAGGTCCGTTCGGTGTCCCAGTTGACATCTACCCGGAGTTTATCCCCGATGGAGCCGGTAATGCCGAGGCGAATGTTCTGCCCGAAGTCGGGGTCCAGCCGACCGCTACGGCCGGTCAGGGAGGCTTGCTGATCGCTTTTCTGATAGGCAAATCCGGCATCAATGTTGACCTGGCCGTTCACGCGCAGGTCTACTTCTGGTTTACCAAAGATCGTGGTAAAGGCACTTTGTTTACCCCCCGGCACGGCAATGTTGATTCCAAAGCCCCGCCGTTGTTGTTGCCGCCGCCGGGAGCGTTGCGAAACGAGGTCCCGGAATGATTTGTCCAGGTCATTCCGCATGCGGGCGCCGAGGTAAAAGGTAGGGTCAACAGCCACCGGTTCGCGCACCTCGGTTTGCCCCACAAATTCCTTCACGATGTACCGATTTTGGGTCGAGTCCAGTTTGATTTCGTGCCGCCAGTAGCTCCCCAATTTTGTTTGGAACGCGCGCTGCTTGCGTGGAAAGAGGGATGCGGTCAGGCGGTCGCGTTTGACGCGGGGCAGGTACTTGAAGATGCGGGCTGAATCCGGAAAAGCGAGCGAGTCAACAACGGCCAGAGAATCATCGATCACCAGCGAGTCCGGGAAGGATAGGGAATCGGCCCGAGCCAGGGTAGAATCAGGCTGAAGTAGGGATGGGTCTAGGGTTGGCGGTAGCGTGACCGTTGAGTCTGCGCCCGGAATCGGGAGGGTGACGGCTACACTATCGGTATCGGCGCGGGCAAGGGTAAGCGTGGTACTGTCTGAAACCAGGCCCTGCACGTTTACGGCAACGCTATCGGTATCGGCCGGTGCGAGGGTGAGGCGTTGGGGGGGGACGTCTGACGTACTGTCGGAAATGAGCGCCTTGAGATCGACGGCTACACTGTCTGTATCGGACAGGGCAAGGGTAAACCCTTCCCATCGCGCATCCGAAGGCCGCCCCTCTGATGCCGAAAAGGCAATCAGGGCGGTTAGGGCTGCACCCAGCGTCACCACATAGCGTATAGCCGCCCGAAAGCGACCGTCGCGCAATCGACCCAAAGCGGTTGGTTCGTTGTGCGCTCTCGGTCTGGACGTTTTGGGCCGCATGTGCGGGTTGAGGTCCAGGCCGCGAGCTGGTTGTTCGTTGTGCGCTCTCGGTCTGGACGTTTTGGGCCGCATGTGCGGGTTGAGGTCCAGGCCGCGAGCTGGTTGTTCGTTGTGGGTTGTTTCAACGTCATACAATGAACAACCAGCCCACGCAGTAGGCGAACAACGAACAACTAACAAAAATCAGTATCAAACGCTATAGGCCGTGTCTCTCTCAGTTGGGGAATGGGGCTGGGTTGCCTGAAAAACTAAATCAATGCCCTTTCGGCTACAAGTAAAGATCAGATGTATTGATGATTGGGCATCTGTGATTTGTAATTGTGTATTTGAAATCACAAATCACAGATGCCCAGTCACCAATTACCAATAAAAACGACCTGTGCCTCCTCATTATTGCATCATCAATTAAGGTTTCGGTCCCGCTTCAAACGTGCTGTCAACCCCAAACCAACCCCTTCCGTTCCATGTGCGGGTTATCCATCAGGTTGCATGAGGTCTACCGTATCTTCATGCCACGTCGTCTTGATGTGCAGGCCGTGTTCGCGGAGCAGATCGAAGAACAGATCCACAGGGAGGATACGTTCCGGTGGGGCTGCACCACCCCCCGAGAGGTGCGGGCTGACCAACAACTCTGCGACGGACGCGACCGATACGGCGGTACACCGTTTCATGGCCGTCACATTTTGGGTGGCGTCATAGGTCTCCTGCATCTCTGCAACGAGGCTCTGGGGCTTGCCGTCCTTGGTGCCGGTAATCAGGACGCGCAGGAGCATGGCATCGGGCTGGTCCTGGGGGATGGTGCGTTGCAACTGCTTTACAAACAGGCTCCGGTGGGTATGGTGCGTACGGACATCGACATTCTGGGTATTGGCCAGGCCAAGGGCTACAGCAAACTGCATCTGTTTGGCATGGTCCGGGCGGGTTACGGTCTTGAAGTCCAGGTTTTCGACCCGGCCCAGTAAATCCTGGGGCAATGTCGATAGGTTCCAGGACGTATAGAAGGCTTCCAGGGTACCATAAGGCTCGCCAAAGGAAAGGGATTCCAGCCCGGTAAGCGGCTCATATTCGATGAGTTTGCCGTCCTGGATCAATTGGACGGGATGGGTATATTTTTGAATGAGCTGTTCCGCAGAGAAGGGGATGGTAAAGTTCAACGGGGGCGTGGGCTCCAGGGGAATATCCCCAAAGCGGACCCGAGCTTCGGTCACCTCGTCAAATTGTTCGATGCCGTGCATGCAGAGGATGTTTACAAGTCCGGGGGCGAGGCCGCAATTCGGGACCAGCCAAACGGCTTTGTTCGCAGCCTCGTCGTTGCGGGAGAGGATCTTGTGGGCGGCCCGGTCGTCGCCCCCGAGGTCACAGAAATGTGCTTCGAGTTCCACGGCCAGATCGGCGAGGTCCGGGTTCAGTTTAGGAGGTAAACAACTGATCATACACTGGCTTCCCCGAATGACGGGCATCAGAGCGTTCAGGTCTCGTACATCTACCTGGCGGCAGCGCAGCTTGGTACTTTGGATACGCCGTTCCAGGTCCACAAAGATACCGGGCCGGGCATCACAAACCTGGATTTCGGAAATGGCTTCCCGCCGTGTCAGGTGATCCACGACGGCCGAGCCGATAATACCTGCGCCGAGAACAGTAATTTTCATTTTTTGTATGGTGATGGATTTAGAATCAGCATCATTGGCAAATGGTTCTCGATCCGCCAATGATGCATCATCGGCTCAGGCGTTTCACGAGCAGGGTGGCGGCACCAATGAGGAGCATCAGAAAGACGCTATAGGCAGCGGCTGAGCCGAAATTGTACAGGCGTAACTGCGCCAGAATCTCCACGCTGATGGGGCGGTTGTCAAAGACGTAGAGCATGATGGAGGAGACAAATTCACCAAGGGCTGTCACAAACGTCAGCAGCCCCCCCGCCAGGATGGCTGGACCGATAAAAGGCAACACGACGCGCCGAAACGTAGCCCAGGCGCCGGCCCCGAGGTCTGAGGAGGCTTCGCTAAGCCGGTCGTCATAGGTTTCCAGGGCCGCCGAGGTGGCACGGACCACCAATGGAATGTGCCGGATGAAATACGCCAAGGGTAAGATCCAGAAACTCCCGACCAATACCGAGCCGAAGCTGAGGGCGTTCGGTGTGTTGAATGTTACGATCAGATTGAGGGCAATGACGGTACCGGGGATGGCAAAGGGCAGCACCGTCAGTACGCGGATCAGGGTCCGGCCGGGCACAGCCGTCTTAACGATCACCAATGCAGCGGCAACGCCAAACACTACATTGGCCGTTGTGGCCCCAACGGCCATCAAAAGGCTGTTTCGGATAGGGGCCAGGACATTGGGGTCGGTGAACAAGGCCGTGTAATTGGTGAAGGTATACCGTTCCGGCAACAACTGGTAGGTCCAGCTGCCTTCTTGTGCAAACGAGATGAGGATGACCGTAGCAACGGGAAGCAACAGGAACAGCAGTAACGCCACCGCACCGGCCACCGCAGCCATCCGTGCCCATCCGCTTTGCACAGGAAGGGCCGGAGGGGCCATGCCCTTGGTGGCCTGGGTACCGAGTTTTCGGTAGTTCGTACCCTCCAGGAAAAACAGGAACAGCAGACAAATAACCGTCAGGACTGTCGAGACGGTAGCCGACAGGGCTAAGTCTCCGTTGGTTTTGTAGTTGAAGATTTGAAGCGTCAGGAAATTGTCGTTGCCGGCAAAGAGGAGGGGGGCGGTGAAGCTCGCCATCGAGATCATAAACACCAGCAGCGACGCGCTCAACATGGAGGGGCGAAGGGCAGGGAGCATCACCCGACGAAAGGTATAAAAGGCCGATGCGCCGAGGTCGGAGGAGGCTTCCAGTGTACTCTGGTCCATACTCCGCAAGGCCGCGGTCACGAACAGGTAGAAATAGACATACAGGGAATAGACATGCACGATCCACACCGCCCATAACCCCTCAAACGCAAAAGGAGCCTCTGCCAAACCCAGGGTCTCCTGTATCAGCCGCGGGAGGATGCCGCTTTCGCCATAGAGAAACAAAAAGGCCAAGACGCCTACCAGCGGAGGGAGTGCCAACGGCAAAGCAGCCAAAGCCGTCAACATACCCCTGAGGGGAAAATCGAACCGAAAAAACAGGTATGCCAGTAAGGTGCCCAACAACCCGGCTCCCAGTACGCTGTAGACGGAAATCATCACCGAGTTGCCCAATGCCCGCACATTTGCCGAGCGCCACCCCGAAAAAAACGCCGCATACAGGTCGACGTCCAGGCTCATCAGGACTGTACGCAGGCTCGGATACAGCACATACCCCAGCAAGATCAGCAAGATCGGGAGGTAGAGGAAGTAAGCGCTGCGTTGAGAAAGCATTGGGTTAGCTCGCGATCAAGGCGGGCACCAATCCCGAGGCAACGCCGAGGGATCTCCCTGGGAATGACTGCGCCATTCATGTGGAGATCCCTCCTCAGGCCGATGACCTTCGTTCGGGATTGGTGCTGGTCCTTAATAATCTGTTTTCTTCTTCCAGATCGTTCCGTCCGCCGTGTCCTGGATTTCGACATCCATGGCGAGGAGGGCTTCGCGGATGGCATCGGACATGGCCCAGTCCTTGGCGGCACGGGCTTCCTTCCGGGCGGCGATCATGGTTTCCACCTGTTGGGCAAAGGCGTCTTCTGCCGGATCGGCCTGTTCTGGAGCTGATGTGTGTTCCGGGTTAGGATAGACGATGCCCAGGAGTTGCTGGATCTGATCCAGCCACATCTGGGCGCGCTGGGCCGTGGCCCGGTTGAAAGCCTGTACGCCCTCTAAGACTTTCACGCCTTCCAGTGCGCGCGCCAGGGCCAGGGGGGTGTTCAGATCGTCGGTCATGGCATTAAGGGTGCCGGTGTAAGCCTCATCTAATGCGGGGCCAATTTCGTCGGTACCCTCCACTTCATGGAAAAGTCCTTTCTGTACCCGTTCGACCACCGCTTGGTAGCGTCGTACAATTCGGGCGCTGTCTTTGAGGGTTTTGAAGGTAAAGTTGAAGGGTTTGCGGTAGTAACCGGACATTAAGGTGTACCGCAACGCCAGCGGGGGCACCCCCCGGCCCCCTTCGGATTCTGGAGCGATGAGGTCGTGCACGGTAAAAAAATTACCTTCGCTCTTGGACATCTTTTGTCCCTCGACGTGTAAAAACCGGGTGTGAACCCAGTGGTTGGCAAAGGGTTTACCGGTCAGGCATTCGGCCTGGGCAATTTCGCACTCGTGGTGGGGGAAAATCAGATCCTCACCCCCGGCGTGGAGGTCGAAGGTATCGCCCAGGTATTGACGGGCCATCACCGAGCATTCGATGTGCCATCCCGGAAAACCCCATCCCCAGGGACTGTACCACTGCATCAGGTGTTTGTCATCCTTTTTCCACAGGGCAAAATCACGGGGGCTACGTTTTTCCGGGTCCGTCACGATGTCGCGTACGGCTTCTTCCAAGCCTTCTTCATCCGTATTGCCGGACAGCTTGCCGTAGGCCGGAAACCGCCGCACGTTGAAATAAACGGCATTTGAGGTTTCGTAGGCATGTCCACCGTCGATCAGGGCCTGTACTGCCATGATTTGCTCCCGCATGTGCTGGGTGGCCCGAGGGCGCACGGTGGGTTCGAGCAGGTTGAGGGTATGCCAATCGTTGATCAGGGCCTTGGTATAGTGCTCGGCCAGATCCCAGACATTGGCAAAGGCTTCACCCTCTTTGGAGTGGAGCGCTCTGGCCATTTTGTCCTCACCCTGGGTATCGGCAACGTCGTCATCGGTCAGGTGGCCGACGTCGGTTACGTTGGAGACGTACGTGGTTTCCCAGCCGAGGGCCAGGGCCGTGCGATAGATCAGGTCCGCTGTGATAAAGGTGCGAAAGTTGCCGATGTGGGCGTAGGAATACACCGTGGGGCCACAAGAGTAGAAGTGAAACTGGCTAGGTTTCAGCAGGTTGAGGGGTTCAACGCTGCGGGTGAGGGTGTTGTAGAGGCGAAAAGTCGGGGCCGGAGGCATGAACTTGGCGGTATGGGTACGCTATGGATGAATAAGGGGCGTTATACCCGGATGGTTTAGGTTGGTGCCGGGCGGAGAAGGGAGTATGTGATTGATAATTGATGATTGGTGATTTAGGGAGAAAAAAGAACCAATCACCAATTACCAATCAATCCCCACCCTTGAATCCCCACCCCATACGGTGTACCTTCCTACGCCTCCTTCCACTGTGAAATTGTGCTACTTCTATGCTTTATCCCCAGATTCCTTTTTCTATACAGGAACATGCCCCAGAAGAAATGGCTGCGCGGGCCGAGGCTTTTTATGAGGAAATGAACCGGCGGCGGTCCGTCCGGTTTTTTTCAGGCCGGTCGGTCCCCCAGGATCTGATTGAGCAGGCCATCCTGACGGCCAGTACGGCCCCAAGTGGGGCACACCGGCAACCCTGGCGGTTTGTGGCGGTGAACGACCCGGCCCTCAAGCATGAGATTCGGGTGGCTGCCGAGAAGGAGGAGCGGGAGAGCTACGAAAGCCGCATGTCTGATGAGTGGCTGGAAGCATTGGCTCCGTTGGGCACCGATTGGCAGAAGCCTTTTTTGGAGACGGTCCCGTGGCTTGTGGTTTGTTTTGCCGAGTCGTATGGGATAGATGAGGCGGGAGGGCGCATCAAAAATTTCTACGTGCAAGAAAGCTGCGGCATTGCGTGTGGGATGTTCATCGCCGCCGTACATCATATGGGCCTGGCTACGCTCACACACACGCCCAGCCCCATGCGTTTCCTGAATGAAATCCTGGGCCGGCCCCGAAACGAGAAGCCGTTCATCCTCTTTCCCGTCGGTTATCCCAGTGCAGATTGCACCGTGCCGGATATCCAGCGGAAGCCGCTCGCCGAGGTGGTGCAGTGGAATAAGGGGTGAGTCCCTGCTGCTAAGTACAATGACATTCTAAACGCTGTGTCATTGCGAGGAAGGGCCCCCGGCCCTGACGTGGCAATCCCATTTCAAGCACCTGTGCTCGTCGCGCCGGGTAGGGCTGTGAAACAGCCCATCGGCGCTATTGGGATCGCCACACCCCGGCTTTGCCGAGGTTCGCGATGACACCCACTATTATCTATGTCAAAGTACTTAGTTGTCGGGCTTTTTCTCTTCCTCTTTCTCTTCTGCTCCGTCGAGTTCCTGTGGTTTGGCAATGAACACACTATCAGCAACGGCGATGTTGATTTGCACCTCCTCGTAGGTCAGGCTACCGGCTGGTTGTTCGCCACGGGTCAGGGTGGATACGAATGGGACCTGTAGCCCACCGATATCTCGGAAATCAGAGAACACCGCGCCGGTTGTGGAGCCACCCGCATCGGCATTGACCTGGATGGGCAGATGGGTTGTTGTATCCAGGTACAGCCGGAAGGGTGCGCCGCTGCTCGGGGTAATGAGCACTACATCAGCCGACAGGCTATCGAGGACTTCGGCCCGGAGGTATTGGGCCTGGACGCTGTCAACATTGGCCAGCAGATAGGTAATGTTTTGCCAGAGGGTCGACTGGAGTTGATTCACGATGGCCGGTGGCCCTTCGGCGGTTCGGCCCGGTACTTCGAGGAAGGCCTGCTCGCCAACAAGGATCTGTGATATATCACCGGTTGGGGTTCCGATGTCCAGGCGCAGCTTGCCGGGGTTCATGATGGTCAGCGTGATTTTGGCGGGGGGTCCGGCCATTTGGGGCACAGTCATCTGGCCCTTGTGCTGCACCGATTCCAGGCTCTCGTAGAGGGCTTTGCCACCTGTGGCTTCAATCGCTTCGGCCAGGACCATTTTGCCTTTTTCCAGCATGGCTGCATTGGGGGGAGGCAACGGCTTGCCCGGTGCCGGGATGGTCACATCAATGGGCGTGACCGGGCCAAGGGTGGTCAACGGCGCATCAAAGTTCTCTGCCTTGCCGACGACCAGAATCCGAACACTATCCGGACGAAGGTACTTCTGGGCAACCCGCTCAACGTCGGCTTTGGTGACTTGTTCAATCTGGGTTTTGGTCTGTTGCAGGAAGTCAGCCGGGTAGCCGTAGTATTCGTACGTCATCAGCCGGTTGATTACTTCACTTCGGGTGTCGAAGTTGAATACAAACGCATTCAGGAAGCTCTCCTTGGCGAGCGACAATTCCTCATCGGTGATGGGTCGGCTTCGCATGCCTTCAATCTCTTCGAGTACCGCCTTCGCCGCTTCAACCGTGCTTTCGGATTTGGTCATGACCCCTGCATAAAAAGTGCCGGGGTAGTCGTAGTTGCTGTCGTATTCGCCGAATACGCTATAGGCCAGTCCTTTTTGGTCCCGTACGTTTTGGAAGAGCCGCCCTGAGAAGCCGCCGCCGAGGATGTTGTTCATCACCTGTAGTGCGAAGTAGTCCGGGTTGTCTCTTTTGCCGCCGATGTGCCCCAGGAGCACCACGCTTTGGTTGACATCGTCTTTCTGAATATGTCCCACGCCCGAGTCGAAGGTATACTTAACTTCCGGTTTTTCAGGGCGGGTAAACCCTTCAGCCATTGGCCAATCGCCAAACGCCGACTTTATCGTTTCGATCATCTCGGCCGTATCAAAATCGCCCCAGATCCCAAGCAGGGTGTTGTTCGGATGGAAATAGGCGGCATGGAACGAAGCTAGGTCTTCGGTGGTCACCGAGTCGATGGTCGCGTATTCCGGTTGGGCCACAAAGGGGCTATCGGCCCCGTAAATCAGCTTATCGAATTCCCGGAAGGCGATTTGCTGAGCATTGTCATTACGTCGGCTGATGCCGGACCGGGTTTGGACCTTGGCCAATTCGAGTTTGTCTTCTGGAAAGGCCGGGTTTTGAAGCAGGTCAGCCAAGATGGGCAAGACCGTGCCGAAGTCTTCTTTCAGCGCGGAGCCGGAGGCCGAACCGGAGGTGCGCCCGATGCGGGTTTCGATGGAAGCGCCAATGCTTTCCAGCGTCTGGTCGATTTGATCGCCGGACATGGTTTTCGTGCCTCCGGTTCGCATGACATTACCGGCCAATCCAGCCAGCCCGGTTTTACCAGCCAGGTCATTGATGGCCCCCACGCCAATCCGCGCCGAAAAGTTGATGACCGGCAACTCGTGATCTTCGACCAGAAACAGGAGCAGGCCGTTGTCTAACGTCACACGCTCGACGTTGGGGACCTCCAAGGTGTTTAAGGGGGGGTAGGTGAGGTCTTTGTAGGACTTTTGGGCCGTTGCCAGGGGGGCGGCGTAAAGCAGGGCGGCCAGGCAGAGAATATGGGTGAGGCTGGGCTTAGGCATGGAGGTTAGTCTGGTGTCGGATAATGGTCAATGGTCTAGCTACCTATCACTTTTGAAATCGTGCGCATTCAACCCCTTCTGTGCTGCGCCATCTCCCCCTATCCACTATTGTTTTATGTCGTATTCTTCCCCTGGATACCGCCGCTCCGCCGTCAGTTGGCGGCGGCATAGGCGGTCGGCGGGAAGTCCTTGCTCCGCTGAGGCGGAGCGGTAGGGGATGGGGTTGAAAAAGGTCTGTTTCAACAATGGGTATTAAAAGTGATAGAGAATAAGGTCAATTGTCAACGGAAGGCATTCATTGACCATTACTCAAAATCGGATTATTCGGATACCGTTTTAACGTAGGCAACGGTTCGGTTATTGGGTTTGAAGTAGGTATTGGCTACGCGCTGAACATCGGCGGCTGTTACGGCATCGAGGGCATCGAGGCGGTTGAACAGGTTGCGCCAATCTCCCGTCAGAACCTGGGTGACGGCCAACTGGATGGCGAGACCGGAGTTTGAACCAAGTTGCCGAACCAAATCGGCGCGGGCACGGGATTTGGCTTTTTTGAGCTCGTCTTCTCCGACCGGGTCGGTTTTAAGGCGCGCAATTTCTTCCTCAACCACGTCCATACATTCCTCTGCCGTGTGGCCCTGGCTGGGGGCACCATAGAACAACATCAGGTTGGGGTATTTGTCTCCGGGATAGCCCACAAAGCCACTGGCCTGGACGGCAATCTGGTCTTGTTCGACCATCCGTTTGTACAGTCGGCTCGTTCGGCCTCGGCTCATGATATCGGAGATGACATCGAACACCACATCGTCTGGATGCTGGATGCTGCCCTTGTGGTAGCCCATGATAAACAACGGCTGACTTCGTTCCTCAATGGTGACCCGGCGCTCCCCAATTTGAGGGGGTTCGGTGGTCTCGACCGGGGACGGTTTGGGCCGGGCGGACAGCCGACCGAAATACGTCTCGGCCAGGGTTTTCATCTCTGCGGGGTTTACATCTCCGACGATGGTGATGGTCAGGTTATTCGGGCCGTAGTAGGTTTCAAAAAAGGTCTTGGCTTCTGAACGGCTCATGGTTTCCAAATCGGCCATGTGGCCGACGACCGGCTCGCCATAGGGATGTGCCTTGTAGGCGGTGGTTACAAATTCTTCCAGGAGCCTTCCAAACGGGTTACTTTCGGTACGCATTCGGCGTTCTTCCATCACCACCCCCTTTTCGATGTAAAACTCACGCAACACCGGGTTCAGGAAGCGGTCAGCTTCTAATGAGAACCAGAGTTCGGCCTTGTTGGAGGGGAGGCTGTAGAAGTACATGGTACGGTCAGAGCCGGTGGTGGCGTTGAGGCCCGTGCCGCCCGCTCGGTCGATGGCCTTCTCCATTTCGCTGCTGTTGCCGAGGTCCTGGGCCGTCTTTTTGGCCACCTCAAAGTTGGCTTCTAGTGTGGCGAGGGTTGCGGAATCTGCCAGTGCACCCTTGTTTCGCTCGGCCATGAAGGCGGCAAAGGCCGCATCTACGTTATCCATAGCGGCAAGTTCTTTTTCCAGGTCCAGCGCCCCTGTCGTGTTGGTCCCTTTGAAGGCCATGTGCTCGAAGACGTGCGCCATGCCGGTGATGCCCTTTACTTCATCCGCCCCGCCGACGTCGGCATAGGTCAGGAAGGAGGCAACCGGTGCTTCATGGCGCTCCACGATGATGAAATGCAGGCCGTTGTCCAGGGTAAACTCTGTCACCTTTTCTTCAAAAGCATCCAGGTTTTGGGCTGCGAGGGAGAGGGGAAGCAGGAGGAGGGTGAGGAGGAGGGATTTGTGATTGGGCATTTACTTCGTTTACTGACGTGAACCTGTCGGTTTGTCACCTTCGGCTCGTTTGTGATTGATGATTGTTTATTGGGTGCTGGTCTATAAGGTAGAAAATAACAAATCACCAATGCCCAATCATCAATAACAAATCAAAAACCGGGTTTTGGAAAAGTACCGGCCTCTTCGATCCGGGTGAATTGTTGCCGGTGATGATCCAGGTGGGCCTCAAAGAAATCCAGGAGTTGCAGAATGGTCATCCAGCCCCCTGAGGCATGTTTGTAAACGAACAGTTGCATCTGCTCCGGGCGTACCCCGGCCAGGAGGGCGTGCCAGTCGTTGCGGACTTGCGCCCACTCCAGCCGAATCTCTTCATAGGTCTGGGTATCATCCGGCCAAACGGCCTGGGCCCGTGCCGGTACCTTGAACCGAAAGGGGAGGCGCAAGATCACATTCAGTAATGCCGGTTGAAACAACCCCGTCCAGCTATACCGCTTCCCCTTACCAGAGACCAGATTTTTGGCAACGATCCGATAGGGTGCGCGCTCGACCCGCACCAGGTGGTCCATCACATTCACCATCGTCCACGCAGAAACATTCATCTTGTATGTGCGCTGCGTTTCTGTCAATGCATCCAAATGACGCAACAAATCCGTGTGCTTGCGTTCGAGCCGATCAAGGCGTTTCTGGAGCTTGGGGAGCATGGTTTTGTGCGACGTACGACGTGCGGTGTGCAACGTTTAGTGAGCAACCTTGACGGTGAAATATACGAGATAAGGGTAGAATCGGAGTGAAAAAAGAAAAATAGGGAAAGGGTTGGAAATTGGGTAAGGATAAAATATATTTAGGCAAGGCTAAAAATAATCTTACAATCTGATAAAATGAAACCAATTTTTTCTACATCCCGATTGCTGTTCAGTCTTGCTATGGTCTTTCTATTGGGGGGACGTGTGCTCTATGGGCAAGCCGTACTTTCTGGTAAGGTGACTTCCGAGGGGGAGCCTGTGGGCTTTGCCAATGTGGGGGTGCAGGGCACGACGCTTGGCGCTGGCGCAGATGAGGACGGGCAGTTTGTTATGACGCTGGAGGCCGGGACCTATACCCTCGTGGTTTCGGCGGTGGGCTTTAGCAAGGGCACGCAAACCATTATCCTGGCTGAGGGCGAGTCCCGGCAGGTTACCGTTGAACTGGACGCGGCGATGGTCGAAAGCGAGGCCGTGGTCGTCACAGGGACGATGAAGGAGACGTTTTTGTCGGAGTCTCCGGTGAAGGTGGATGTGATCTCGGCCCGGTATCTGGAAAACCTCACCACGTCCAATTTGATGGATGTGATCTCGAATGTCAACGGCCTCTATCAACAGATCGATTGTGGGGTGTGTTACACCAACAACATCCGGATTAACGGGATGGAGGGGCCGTACACGGCGGTCTTGATCGATGGAATGCCCGTGATGAGTTCGCTGGCTTCGGTCTATGGACTCAATGGTATCAGCCCGGCGGCCATTCAACAGGTGGAGGTGATCAAAGGGCCGGTGTCCACGTTGTATGGAACAGAGGCCATGGGCGGGGTGGTCAACATCATCACCAAGAAACCATCGCTGGCACCCCGTCTGTCAGTGAATACCTTCGTGACCACGCATCAGGAAGTCGGGATGGATTTCTCGCATGTGCAACGGGCGGGCCGGTGGACCTCCATGCTCACGGGCAACGGGTTCTACAACGGTACCTTCCACGATGAAAACCATGATGGTTTCTCAGATACCCCATTGACCAGGCGGGTTTCCCTATTTGGGAAGGGAGCACTCAACAGTAGGGAAGGGATGAAGATGCTGGATGTATCGGCCAAGTATTATTACGAGGATCGGTTTGGCGGGGTCGCCGGCTGGAATGACAACATGCGGGGGTCAAGCGAAGTGTATGGGGAATCCATCTTAACCCACCGGGTTGAGGTGCTGGGCACGTACCGGCCATCGTGGGGACAGGGCCGGGCTCGTGCTGACTTTGCCTACAATTATCACGATCAGGACAGTTTTTACGGGGATGTCCCCTACGCCGCCCAGCAACAGGTGTATTTCACCAACCTTGTCTGGAATCCTCGGGTCGGGAAAGCACACGACGTGTTGCTCGGCACTACCTTACGGTACCAGACCTATGATGACAATACCCCGGCCACGGCTGCACGGGATCGGCGGTTTATCCCCGGCCTGTTTGTTCAAAACGAAACGATCCTCTCCCCGGCGTTGCGGGTGCTGGGTGGGTTACGGGTGGATCACCATAAGAAACACGGTTTCATTTGGTCGCCACGGCTGAGCGCCAAATACAGTCCGCTGTCATACACCACTTTCCGGCTCAACGGAGGAACCGGCTTCCGGGTGGTAAACCTTTTCACAGAAGACCATGCTGCCCTAACGGGTTCGCGGGAGGTTGTGATTCTGGAAGACCTGGAGCCGGAGCGCTCCTTGAGTGGCACCGTGAGTGTGCAGCAGATCCTGCCGTTGGGTACCAGCCCCGTCACCATCGATGTGGATGGCTTTTATACCCACTTCACCAACCAGATCATACCGGACTACGACACCGACCCCAACCTGATCGTATATCAGAACCTGGATGAAGCCTCGGTTACGCGGGGAGTCTCATTCAGCTTCTCACAGAATTTTGCCGATTTTCCGTTGTCATATACCCTGGGGACTACCCTGATGGACGTTTTTCGCCAGGTCGACGGTGGCAAAGAGGCGATTGAATTTGCGCCGGATTATCAGGGCATTGTCAATGCCAATTACAACCTGGATCGTTGGAACATCAACCTCGGCTATACTGCCAACCTGACCGGCCCCATGGCCCTGCCGGAGTTTGAGGAACCCTTTGCCCGGCCGACGCGCTCGGAGCCGTTCATGATCCACAACCTGATGGTCACGAAAGACGTACGCCTCAAGGACGGAAGCCTCCTGCAGGTCTATTTCTCCCTGGAGAACATCACGGATTTTACCCAGGACAGTCCCCTGATCGACCCGGCCCATCCCTTCGGTGACGCCTTCGATACCACCTACGTTTATGCCCCGGTACATGGCCGGGAAGTCGGCCTCGGCATCCGCCTCAATATGCGGTGATGTTCAACGATATTTGGCCCAAACCCTTGAAATGAACCCCGTGGACACGGCATGCCGTGTCCGTACAATTCCAAACGATGACCTTCTGGTTACTCATAACTCTATTTCTTGTGATCTCGCCTCCAGATGAACCGGGGGTGGACTGGATGCCGTTTGCCGACGCGCTGGCGGTTGGGGCGATGGAGGGTAAACCGGTGATGGTGTATGTGCATGCGCCGTGGTGTGGGCCGTGCCACAAGCTGGACAAGGAGGTATTCGCCGACTCCACCATACAACACTACCTCGAATCTACATTCATCACGACGAAGCTGAATTTCGATACCCGCGATGATCGGATTGAGGTGGGGGACAAGGTGCTTTCCTCTCAGGATTGGGTGTTTCAGTTAGGAGCTGAAACCGTCCCTACAATGGTGTTCCTAGACACCGACGGCCGCATCATCACACGGTTGGGTACCTATCTGCCGGCACAGGAATTCCAACTGGTTCTCCAGTTTGTAGCCACACAGGCCTACGAGGTTGAATCTTTCAAAGCCTTTCGGCAACGGCACGGTTAATATTACATTTTCTGCCGGAATATGACGCCGCCCTCTAGGGGCCAATAGAAAATCACTCAAATACCTGAATGTGACTACGCCCTCGGTTTATGGGCAATTATTTCCACTGGCGCGATATGCCCTGCCACAATATTCTTGATCATATGCTGGAATTTTATTGCCGCTTTGCATAATGTCATACACCCCAAAAGAGGTGCCTGGGCGTAATACGCGGTACGCTTCGGTGAATAGCTGCGTTTTGTCTTCGATATTGGGGTTTTTTGCACAACGCCTCAAAAAGGGGGATTAAGCAGTTTGTACCCCTCAAATCATAGTCGGAGTCTTACCTTGTATTTTCGTTGTTGGTGATCTTGGGGCTGTAGGCGATAGGGGCTGGCTTTGGACAACCTGCACGCATCATTTCCTTCAAACTGGGCCGCTCTTGGCCGCTTTTTCCTCGTTTTCCAGAGATATATAGGTAAACCCCCTTGAAATCGAGTTTGCAAGGGCGGGCCTGTGCTGAACACGCCGAAGTGACCCATTCTCCGATATATTCCTTTTAACTTGAGAGGTCATCCCATGTACCGATTGATTTTATTTCTTGTTTTGGCCGTTGCAGCGCCCGTCCGGGCGGATGTGATCGGCATCAATTCCCTCGCCGATACCGCTGCCAATGACGGCGAATGCACCCTCCGTGAAGCCATCTTATCGGCCAACATGGACACGGCCTCCGGCGCGATGCCGGGGGAATGTCCTGCCGGGAGTGGTGCCGACATCATCGTCTTCGATGTCTCCGGCACAGTGTTGCTCACCGCTGATTTGCCGTTTATTGTCGAGAGTGTCACCATCGTTGGGGCCGGGCCGGATTTGGTGACCATTGATGGGCAAGATCTATATGAGATGTTTAGGTTTTTTTCTCAAACGTACAAGATGCAAGGGCTTGCCGTTACCCGTAACGGTGTTGGGAGTAGCATAAGGATCACGGTGGGAGGCATGCTGGCGCTGGATTTTGTCCGCGTGCACAACAATGACCTTAATGATGTGGGCGTGCAAGCCGGCATTCAATGTTTTGAAGCTACCCTTATGGTCAACTGGAGCACGATCGAGGAGAATGAACTTGGCTCAGGCTTTGGCATAACGATGAGAGACTGTGATGCCGAGATCAATAATAGCTTGGTTGCCAACAACATGGGAAGTGGCATCAATGTCTTAAACCAACTGCCCGTCGGAGAAACGCGAGAGGTATTCATCCGGCATACCACCATCAGTGGAAACACCCTCGGCTCTTCCAATGGGGGAGGGCTAGATATCGGCGGGGGGGGATCAGGTGAGACGCGGGTCTTGGTTGAGCATAGTACCATTGTACACAACACTGCATCTTTTGGAGGGGGGATATACCATTCCGGGACTATGAATTTCCTGACGCTTGAGAACAGCATTGTCGCGCTCAATACAGCAAGTAATAATCATCCCGATCTATTTGCCTCAAACCTCGTTACCAATGGGTTCAACTGGATCGGCATCAGTTCTCAAGCAGCTATCCCAGCCGGTAGCCCGAATGCCAACAACGACTACGTCGGCACAAACGCTGCCCCACTTGATCCTGTACTTGCAAACCTCAACCTCTTCGGTGGACCCGCAAAGGTGCACCGGCCCTTTTTGGTACCGCCAAGCCCGGTCGTGGATCACGGCAAATGTAACGGCGAACCCCATGACCAACAGGGCCGGGGAAACACCACAACCGGCACCCGTGCCTCTGATATCGACACCATCGCCGATGGCCCTGGCAGTGACGGCTGTGACATTGGGGCCTCGGAGGTCTCGATCTCAGGGTACCAACCGGCCCTGATGCGCCCGCTCGTGCTGCTCTCCGGCCCGCACCTCGGCGGCGCGAACATGAGTACGCACCTTGTGCCTGAGTTGCCGGAGAGGCAACCCTACACTACGGCCCCGTGGCACTACGACGGCCAGGAGGACAACCTCGCGCCGGATGTGACCACCGATTGGGTACTACTCAAGCTCAAAAGCGGATCGCCGACGAGTCCGCCTTTGAGCGATGTCTGGACAGGTGCCGCCGTCGTGGTCGAAGACGGAGCGGTGCTCAACGCCGATGAAAGCGGGCCGCTGTCAACGATTCTGGGTTCCTCGTCGGTGGTGCCGGGGATGTATTACCTGGAGATCGATCACCGCAACCACTTATCGGCCATGAGCCGGATACCGTATGCCATCACGCCCGTGTCAACGACGATAGAGATGCACAAGCCGGGCACGGTTTGGGGGATCAACGCGGCACAGGACTTCGGAGATGGTTTCATTGGTCTTTGGGGTGGGGATGGAGACCGCAGCAATGACGTGACGGCCTTTGATTTTTTGAATGTATGGTTGCCCGAGAACGGCGGTCCGGTAGGCTACAGGTTTGGAGATTTCAACCTGTCGAGCGATGTGACGGCCTTTGATTTCTTGAACGTCTGGCTCGTGTCCAATGGGCAAGCCTCGCAGGTCCCTTAACATCAATACGCAGAAATGTCGGCTGGGGTTTATGGGCCGGTATCCGGCCCGCGGCCCCTTGCCGTTAAGGCTTGTTGAGCTAAACATTGCGATGCGCTACAGATTGCCGTGTAATTTGGTGTTTTTGGCACCAATCCTCGAAAAGCTATCAAAAGCTAGATCAAGTCGGATTCTCCGCAGGCTGTTCTTGCCTTAGATACCGGTATACACTGGCCTTGGACAAGTTGTATTCCCGCATCAAGTCTTTGACGAGTACCCCATCGGACCGTCGGCGTTTGAGTTCCTGCACCTGATCCCCGGTTAGTTTAGGTTTCTGTCCAAACTGCACGCCTCTGGCTTTAGCTTTCAAGATGCCATCCATTTGCCGCTCACTTCTAAGTTCGGTTTCAAACTGGGCGATGGCCCCAAGCATATTGAACAACAACCGCCCCGTCGCATCACTGGTGTCGATGTTCTGATCCAAGACCCGCAGATCGACCCCTTTCTGTTTGAGCCGGTCGGCAATCTGGCACAGATGCAGCGTTGAACGCGCCAGTCGATCCAACCGGGTAATGACCAAGGTGTCGCCTTCGCGTATGTATTCGAGGCAGGCTTTGAGTCGGGGGCGGGCCGTTGTGGTCCCGCTTTGCTTTTCTTCAAAGACTTTATCGCAGTCACGGAGCTTTTCGCGTTGCACATCGAGCGATTGTCCAACGGAGCTAACACGGGCATATCCAACGAGGGCCATTTTGGTGAGCGGTTAACGTGCGGAATTGGGCAGACGGTGATCGGATATCACCTAATCTGCCCATGTCTTCCGCTTCCTGGTAATACCAAACCACCGAGTTCTGAAAGGCTGAGCGCAGGGTTTGGTCCCTGGCCCACGATTCCGGCCAATATTGCCCACGTGGGTTTGCGATTGAATCCCAGGGGAGAGTAAAGTCCGGTCCATCAACGATGCCCGTTTCGAGAGCGATGAGCGTATTGGGAATCTTGAAGGTGGAAGCTGGAATAAAGCGCGTCTCGGCGCGGGCCGGATTATAAATTTTGGTATTGCCCGTTTCGTGGTGCATTAACACGAAACTGCCGGGACCGTTGATGGCCTCAAAAAAGGCAGACAGATCAAATTCCTCAACAGACGGTTCCTGGGCCGTTTGGCACCCGGAACAGATCGTAAGCAGTACAAGGGGCAGAAATCGGATCATCGTATGAAGCGGTATGTGTAGTGCGTTTCGTATCCAGAGGATCATTTTATCGCCAGGAAAGCACCTCTACAGAGGTGCCGGCTTCGAGCACACCCCCCTCAAGCGGCACCAGGTTCTGACCGAAATAGACCTTGCCGCCCATCTGCCGGTAGGTAGACAGGGTGCGCAGGGGTTCTTTCTCACGGGCACCGGTTTTCTGATCGGTGGTGATGATGGCACACCGGGCGCACGGCTTGACCACGGCAAACCGCACCTCGCCGATGCGGACTTCTTTCCAGTAATCCTCATCAAAGGCCTCCTCAGTCCCTTCGACCACCAAGTTCGGTCGGAAGCGGTTCATCGGGACGGGGGTGTCCAGCCGGGCATTCAGGTCGGCGAGGGTAGCGGTGGTGAGCAGGAGAAACGGGTAGCCATCGGCAAAACTGACCGGCAGGTCCGGTTCGGGCGCATAAGTGGGGTTCAGCGTGCGGACCGAAGTATCCGGCATATACACCAACCCACATTCCAGTTTCAGGACCTCGCTAAACCAGGCCCTGGACTCGGCCCCGGCATCCTGAGCAGCGACGCCATCCCCCCAGACTTCTACGAGTCGGGTTGGTGCCGTGGGGGCCGGCTGAAGCACATGTAAAGTGGGAACCCCCTCCGTGGTGATGGTCAATGCCCCATCGTTTATGGCAACGTCGATCTGTGCCATTTTCGGGTGTGAACGCTGGGTGAGGAACAACCCGTCGGCATCGATGACCATCCAGCGGCGGTCGTGCCGAAATCCCCTGGGCTCAACCACGGCCGAAGCCACATCCAGGCCGCGCAAGGATTTAACGGGATAGATATGGAGCGATCGCAAGTTCATAGAGATGCAAAATGTAGGGGTCGACCTTGTGTTAACCCCGCAAGGTTGAGGAGATTTCGACTTTCAAGGATGCTGCTTTGCCCAATCCCATAGCCGGTTTGGGACGACACCCCGGTCCATTCAAAACGCCCCAAAAGGTATTTGAAGCCGGAAGATAACACTTCGGCCAGGGTCATCCGTAAAATACCGGAATCGGCTCAAATAATCGCGGTAGGCCGTGTTCATCAGGTTTTGGACGCTGGCGTTAAACTGAACCGGCGTTCCACCCACCAGCCAGGTCGTTCCCGCCGAAAGATTGAACAGCACATAGCCTTCAGGGGGATCAGCATAATCGACGCCTTTCGGGACGCGGTCTTGCTGTGCCACCCAGCGTACCTCAGGCTTGATAAATCCGTCTCTTCGGATGGTGCCATTGGGTAGGTCAACTTGAACAGAAAGCCGCATCTGATCCGCAGGCATCAGGAAGAGGGGGGCATCGGTATTGCGGTTGGTGCCTCGTACCAGTGAGAAAGCGGCACCGAGCCGGAGGTGTTTCATCACCTGATAAGAGGCGACCCCGTCCAGGCCGCTAAGCGTGGCATCCGATTGGGCATAGGTGAACGTGGGAAAGGCACCGCGAATGGTAAGGGTGGGTTGCGGGGCCGGAAAAAGGGAAATGTAGCCCTTGAATCGGTTGTAGTACGCACCGATCTCAACATCGGCGTGTGGGGATTGGTGGCGGAGGGTGGCATCCAGGCTCTGGTTGCGTTCGGCTTCCAGGGAGGGGTCTCCGCGTTCATACTGGGCCGTGCCGTGGTGTACCCCATCGCTGTAGAGTTCATTTACCCCCGGTGGTCGCCACGCCGAGCCGACGTGCATGCCCAATGACCAATGATCCGTCAGTTGATACAACAACCCCACTACCGCCGACAGGTTGGAATAGTTGTGTTGCCGGGTCTCAAATTGCCGGTCGATAAGCGGGAAGGCCGTCATGCGCCGGATATCAAATCGTGCCCCCGTATCGATGGTCCACCGGCCCAATAGGATGGTTTCGCGGGCATACAACCCGCCTGTATATGCCTTGAAGTTGGGAATCAGAAAGCCGGTGGCTCCATTGATGTTGGTCTGCCGCATACCACTCCATCCAATCACCCCGTAATGATTGCCGTGCGGACCATGACGCAGTTTCAGGTCGAGGCTGTGGGTTTGAAGTTGTAGTTCAAACGCCGGTCGGTCGGTGGGGACTTCTGAGCCGAATGGCCGGTGTGCGTCAAACTCTTTGCGCAGGTTCTGTTGGAAGCCGTACTGACCCTCCAGATGATATTCGGGGGCAAGGGAATAAAAGGATTTGACCGAGAACCGGTCATGCAGCACTCGTTGTTTGGGATTGTCGATGGTATAGGTGAAATCGGGATTGGTTGAGGGGTGTCCCTGTTCGATGGCCCGTTCCAGGTCGGACACGTTGCCGATGTGTGCGCCGGTGAAGATACCCAGTTCCGTTCCAAAATGGCTGAACAGGGTTTCGATGCCTTTATTTTCGGTACGGTAGCCGAGGGCAACGGAGCCGGTGACCTCCTGAAAACCCGAATTGCTGATGCCATAGTTGGGCGTATCTGAGTTTCCGGCTTTTCGGAAGCTGCCTTGCAAGCGCCAACCCATCCCTTGCCATCTGGCAGATCCCCCTTCCAAGAGCAAGGCCCCGGCACCTTGCCTGCTGTTGGTGTAGGTGTTGGTCGTTACCTGCCCGCCAAAGCCGGGGGTCGCACGCAACGAACGCGGTTCAATGCGGATCACTCCACCAATGGCACCCACACCGTGTTCAACCCCGGCTGCACCGCGCAGGACTTGTATCTGGTTCGGAGAAAAGGGGTCAATCTCGGGGGCATGTTCACCCCCCCATTGCTGCCCCTCCTGGGCGAGGCCGGCATTCAGAATCACGATGCGGTCGCTGTGCAAGCCCCGGATGACCGGCTTTGAAATGGTAGGGCCGGTGTTGAGGGCGGTTACCCCAGCCACGTTTTCCAGCATCTCGCCGAGGGTGCGGCCCCGCAAGAGGTCCAGGTCTTTCACACTGAGCACCGTCAGCGACTGGCTCGAAAGGGTAAGTCGGTTTTCCAGGGCATCCGTCTCGATCAGCACCTCTTCCAGATTGGACGTATCAGGTAGCAGCTCGGCGTACAGGACCTGGTCGCCTGAGGACAGGTCCACGGTTCTGGTGACGGCCTCAAAACCGACAAAACTGATCGTCACTTCATGCCGGGCGGCAGGAAGGTCTTCCAGGATAAACTGACCATCGACATCCGTGATGGTGCCCTGTTGTAAGGCCTTGATGGCCACATTGGCGCCGGGAAGGGGCGCGTGCTGAAAGTCGGTCACCCGACCCGTCAGCGTCTGGGCATTAAGCGCCGGGACGAATAAAAGCAGAACAAACGGACAAAGTCGAAAGGAAAGCCTCTTGATAGAATACATCGCACCTGTTGTAAACCCTGATGGTGAAGGGAATTCCTCCAAAGAAGGAGCGAACAACGGCCCGTAACCCATGCCGAAAAAACCGGCCATTCAGGAACGGGTCAGGCACGTGTAGGTGGGGCGCGGGACGGGGAATAGCGGGGTGTTGGGGTACCTGCCAGGGTGGGCAGTGTAGACGCATAATCCGCTGCCCGTTCTACTGAGGTTTCCTGTTCCGATAGCTTGAGAGAAGCCAGCAAGACCGTTGTGCACAGCACACAAACCGGGGCCTTATCCACCGACGGTCCATCGACCATAGGGATTGATGCCTCCTCATGGATTTGGGAGGCCTGCGGATGAAAAGTCAGGTGGAGGATGGGGGCCAATACGGCACCCAGGAGGAACCCGGCCAGCAGGGCAAGCGCGATATGTTTTCGCAAACGGTTCATCTGGCCCCTTTTACGGACGGTTTGAAAAAGGGTTTTGGTACAGGTCATGAAAAAGCCCGATCCCATTGCTGGTGTCGGGCTTTTGATCCCGCGAGTGCTAAAAAGATAAGCCGCGGTCCTTGAGCAAGTTGCGAAGCAAACGCTTTAAATTCCTAAATCATAGTGCTGCATAAACAGGAGGAAGGCGTAACGAAGAAGGCTGCAGAGCGCACGGACACTTTTGGTGGGATAGCCTGAATGTAATCAGATGGTGAGGGAAAAGCAAGGATGGGCGCATCACACCATTCCCTCAATCTCGGCTTCGAGGAGTTGCTTCTGGTATAGATCAGCGTAAAGTCCTTCATTCTTAATGAGATCGGCATGGACACCTTGTTCCAGAATCCGGCCTTCGTCCAACACGAGGATCAAATCTGCATCCTGAACAGCAGAAATCCGGTGGCTTACGACAACGATGGTACGTTTACCAAAGTGTCTGCGCAAATTTGTTAATATTGATGTTTCGGTATGGGTATCGACTGCAGAGAGGGCATCGTCAAAGATCAGGATCTGGGGACGGCGGATCAGGGCACGGGCAATGGCGGTGCGTTGTTTTTGGCCGCCGGAGAGGGTAATGCCTCGCTCGCCGACGAACGTGTCGAATCCTTTGGGAAATTCTCGGATGTTATCCAGTAACTCTGCTTCATCGGCGGCTTGTTCGACTTCTTCCCGTGTGGCCTCCATCTTCCCGAAAGCAATATTGTCTGCAATGGTGTCGCTGAAGAGGAAGGCTTCCTGGGGGACGTAGCCAATTTGGCTACGCAAGACCTCAACGGGGATGGTCTCGACTGTATGTCCGTCCAGTCGAATCTGGCCTTCGGTGGCATCCAGAAGACGGGGGATGAGTTCGATGAGGGTACTTTTGCCTGAACCCGTCCGGCCCACAATGCCCAGGGTGGCTCCACCGGGGAGGTTGAACGAGATGCCGTCCAGGACCCACGGGCCATCCGGGAGGTAGCGGTACCGGACCTCATCGAAGGTCAATCCTCCTTCAATGGACATGATGGCCTTGTTGGTCAATTCTGAATCAGCGATGGCAGGTTGGGTGTCCAGCACTTCGGCGAGGCGCTGCATCGAGGCATCGGCCCGCTGGATCATATTGATCACAAACCCGATGGCCGCCACCGGCCACGTCATGATGGTCACATAGATGATGTACTCGGCGATGTTGCCGATGGTGATGCGGCCTTCCATTACCTGTAGGCCGCCGATCCACACCACAATCAGAATCGAGGTGCCGATGACCAGCACAAACAAGGGCCGAAAGGCGGCATCAACGCGGGCCAGGTCCAGGGCACGGGCCCGATACCGGGCGCTTTCGGTCTCGAACTGCTCGGCTTCGTAGGCTTCGCGGGTGTAGGCTTTCAGGACCCGTATTCCGGCCAGGGCTTCCTGTACCCGGCTTGTCAGTTTGGCGTATTGTTTTTGCAGTGCATCGCTCCGGCTATGAATCATGCGCGACATAAAGAAGATGCCGACGGCCAGAATGGGGAGGGGAATCAGCGCATAACCGGTCAGGCTGGGGGAGATGACAAACATGACCGACAGCGCCACGATCATAATCACGATGCTGCGGGTGGCATACATGATGGCCGGACCCACATACCGCCGAACCTGCTCAATGTCAGATGTTGAGCGCGTAATGACATCGCCGGTCGAGTAGTCCTGAAAGAACCGCATCGACAGGCGCTGCACGTGTTCATAGAGGGCGTTCCGCAGGTCGTATTCGATATGCCGGGAAGAGACCACCACCGTCTGCCGCATGATGAACAAAAACAGTCCACTCGCCAGACTCAACAGGGTGATGATGACCCCGTACCAGACGAGGTTGATGATAAACGTGCTGCGGAGGGCATCGGCAGTGGGTGCATCCCCGAGCAAATTGGAGAGCGTAATCATCCGTGGAATGGAGTCCACCGCCTGGCGCACGACCATCGGGATCGCCACCGTAAACCCTGCCGAAATCACCGAACACAGCAACCCCGGAAAGAGCTTCCATCGGTATTTCCAGAGGTACGGGTTCAGCCGTTTGATGGCCTTCATGACGGAGGTTCGTGGTGTGGATAATCAGGAAGGGGCATATACCCGGCCGGGGAGGGCATCGTTCCACAGCATAGAAGCCGATTCGGGCATGACTTCATCATGCAAACGCATCCAGGTATCCGAACAACCCAACGCTGCCGCCGGTGTGGAGAAAGACCACATTTTCCCCTTTTTGAAATTGCCCATTCCTGGTTAAGTCGAACAATCCATCCAAACCCTTGCCGGTATACACGGGATCGAAGAGCAGTCCTTCTTTTTGGGCGGTCAGCCGAACGGCTTGCCGCATGCCCTCGGTTGGGAGGCCATACCCCTCGCCTATGTAATCGCTGTTGACCACCACATCGTCAGAGGTTACCACATCCGATAGGTCCATGAAGGCGGCGGTCTCTTTCGCCAGGGCCAGGACGCTGGCTTCCTGTTTCGCCTTGGGGGCGCGGACGCAGATGCCGAGCACCGGCAGTTCGGCATGGCAGCCCCGGAGGCCGACGAGCAATCCGGCGTGGGTACCGCCGCTGCCCGTGGCAAGCACCAGGTGATCGATTCGCAATCCCTGATCGTTGGCCTGGGCCATCAATTCCAGCGCACAGTTGACGTATCCAAGCGCTCCTACAGGGTTGGAACCACCGCCGGGAATGATATAGGGGGTACGGCCCGCTGCGCGAAGTTCGGCGGCACGGGTTTCCATGACGGCTTGCATGTCTGTACCGCCGGGATATTGTTTGGGCGAAATGCCCATCAGCCGGTCCAGCATTACATTACCGGAATGCTGGTAGCTGTAGACCTGACTCCCGGTACGGTTTTCCAGGAAAACCTCGCATCCGAGGCCCAGACGGGCTGCGGCGGCAACGGTTTGCCGGACGTGGTTCGATTGTACGGCCCCCTGGGTGAGGACCGTATCGGCTCCCTGTTTCAGGGCATCGCCCATCAGGAATTCCAGTTTTCTGACCTTGTTGCCGCCGGTGGCTAGGCCGGTACAATCGTCCCGTTTGACATAGAGGTTGGGGCCGCCCAGGTGTTGACTGAGCCGGGGCATGGGTTCGAGTGGGGTCGGCAGGTGGCCGAGGCGAAGTCGGGGAAAACGGGTCAGGTCCATGAGGCGTAGCGGTTGATGGGAAAACGTCTGGAATGTAGGGGTTTTGGCAAATGATAAAAACCGATGAGTTCCAAAGAGGGGGTGCCCGGCCAGATTGACTTCGTTGGAAAGGGGACGCTATATTGACCAGCCTATCCCTGTTGATCGCCGGGCGTAAACCGGCATCCACCAACGTCAACTATCCTGTTTACCTTTTACATATGGCAGATACCAGTAATTTCAGAAACGGCATGACCCTTGTCTGGAACGATGGCCTTTGGACGATCATCTCGTTTCAACATGTGAAGCCCGGTAAGGGGGGGGCGTTTGTGCGCACCAAGTTAAAAAACGTGCGCAACGGCAAGGTGGTCGATAACACCTTCCGGGCCGGAGAAAAAATTAAAATTGCCCGCGTTGAGCGGCATCCATACCAGTACCTGTATCAAGACGATTTCGGGATGCATTTCATGCACAATGAGACGTACGCTCAGACCACCATGGATCCGGAATTGGTGACGGGTCGTGATTTCCTCAAGGAAGGCGGAGTCGCCGAAGTACTCATCTACACCAAGACCGAAGAACCCATCCGCGTGGAAGTCCCCAAACACGTTGAACTCGCCATTGTCGATACGGACCCTGGCTTTAAGGGAGATACCGTGCAAGGGGGAAGTAAAGCCGCTACGCTGGAAAGTGGTGGCGTGGTTCAGGTACCCTTATTCGTCAATAAAGGGGATGTCATCCGGGTCGATACTGAATCCGGTTCCTATATCACCCGTGTTTAAGGTACCTTTCGCCTTGTCGAATAACCTGTAGCCTCATGGATCTGAAAAAGATACAGGAACTGCTCAAGCTGGTCGCCGATAGCGGCGTGGCCGAGGTCGAAATCGAAGAGGACGGCTTCAAGCTAACCGTCCGTACCCAGGCGGCAACCGTCCAGGTTCAACCTCCGGCCTACTTTGCACCGCCGATGCCCATGGGGTACGCGGCCTATCCGCCCGCTATGCCTGCCCCACAGGCGGCACCGCTGGCCGCTATGTCCCCTGCGGCTGCTCCCCCTGCCGCAGCCCCTGAACCTGCTGAAGCGCCCCCGGCACAGGGTCATGTGGTGCATGCGCCCATCGTCGGGACGTTTTATGCCGCGCCTTCCCCTGATGCCGATGACTATGTGAAAGTTGGCGACCGTGTAAGTGTGGGGCAGGTGCTGTGCATCATTGAGGCCATGAAGCTGATGAATGAAATTGAGAGCGAAGTGGCGGGTACCGTCACCAAAATCATGGTTGATAACGGCGAGCCGGTCGAGTATGACCAGGGCCTGTTCGAGATCGCAACCGACTGAAGCCGAGCCGGATGAAAAAAGTCCTGATCGCTAACCGGGGTGAGATCGCCCTGCGCATCATTCGGACCTGCCATGAGATGGGGCTCCAGACCGTAGCCGTCTATTCCACCGCCGACCGCAACTCCCTCCCGGTCCGTTTTGCGGGCGAAGCCGTCTGTATTGGGCCGCCGGCCTCGCGGGATAGCTACCTGCGCATCGACCGCATCATTGCAGCAGCCGAGGTGACCGGAGCCGATGCCATCCATCCCGGTTACGGGTTCCTTGCGGAAAACGCTGAGTTTAGCGCCATTTGCGCGGACCATAACCTTAAATTTATCGGGCCGCCTCCCGATACGATTCGGCGGATGGGAGATAAAAGCCTCGCCAAACAGACAATGCGGGAAGCCGGTGTCCCGACGGTTCCCGGATCAGCCGGTGTTGTAGAGGATACCAAAGAAGCCCGACGTTTGGCCGATGAAATGGGATATCCCGTTATCGTAAAAGCCAGCGCGGGGGGCGGGGGGCGCGGCATGCGGGTGGTTCACCGACCGGAAGACCTGGTCGACCAGTATAACATCGCCCGCAACGAAGCCGAGGTGGCCTTTGGCAACCCCGATGTGTACATCGAAAAATTCGTCACCCAACCACGCCACATCGAGATTCAGGTGATGGGCGATGGAAAAGGGGGCGTGATGCACCTGGGCGAACGGGAGTGTTCCATCCAGCGCAGGCACCAGAAGCTGCTTGAGGAATCCCCCTCGGCCGCCGTAGGACCGGCGCTGCGAGAGAAAATGGGCGAAGCCGCCATGCGGGCTGCCAATGCGGTACAATACGAAGGGGCCGGTACGGTCGAGTTTCTGCTCAATGCGGACGGGGAATTTTATTTTATGGAGATGAACACCCGGATTCAGGTAGAACATCCCGTCACCGAAGAAGTGACCGATACAGACCTGATCGAGATGCAACTGCGTGTGGCAATGGGCGAGGGGCTCGTCCCGAACAGTGTAACGCTGGACGGCCACGCCATTGAGTGCCGGATCAATGCCGAGGATGTGTATCACGGGTTCCGCCCTTCACCGGGCCGGATTGCCACGTTCCACACGCCGAAAGGCCGGGGGGTACGGGTTGATACCCACGTGAGTGCCGGGTACGAAATTCCGCCGTTTTATGATTCGATGATCGCCAAGGTGATCGTCAGGGCCAAAGACCGCAGACGGGCCATTGCCAAAATGAGCCGTGCCCTGGACGAGTTCATCATCGAAGGGATCCACACCACCATTCCCTTCCACCAACAACTCATGAAAGATCCACGTTTTATCGCCGGAGACTTCGATACCCACTTCCTGGAAGATTTTACCTTGAAAGCCTGATTTGGGGCTTGTACCGCTCGCGTTCGGTGAAGCCGTACCCTTCGCCAAAATGAAAAATCCGACCGCCCTGTCCTGTTTGAGGCCCAAATCCTGATATAGTAAGCAAGCACCTTGCAAAAAAAGCCTGGTTCTATTCCTAAATGGTCAGAAAACCCTATTTTACCCCAATGATCGCCTTCTTTCATCCGAACGTCGCACGTGGTATGGCGCACGTCCCAACCCCTACCTCCATGTACACAAAAGCAACCACTATTTTGGGTATCCTTGGCCTCTGCTTGGCCTTTGTGGGCTCAGCCCCTGCGCAGTGTATCATCACGGATGATACCGTGCTTTTTGAGGTCGAAGATTTTGATCAGGCGGGGTCGCCGGATGCCAATTTGCTCGACATCGACATCGAAGGAGGAAGGGATCATATTTTTGAGTGGGGCTACTATTACCGGATCGCCGGAGACGACGGTGAAACCGAATTTCCGGTGCCGGATGAGATTGCCTGTGTGCAGACTGAGGCCAGCGGGACGCTAACCTGGAATGACCTGGACGGGCGCGGCCTGCTCTCGGCATTAGCTACCCTGACCGTAGCCGATGAGGGCGAAGCCTCTACCTTTGCCGCAGAAGTTACCCTGACCAACCTGACGGCCAACACCGTAGAAGGGGCGCTGTTCAACTATGCCGACCTCGACGTTGCCCAACATGCCTTTGAGAACCGAGCTCGGGAATTGGGGTCGAACCTCATCGAGGTCCAGGACAGTACTTCCGGCGTGGTCGTACAATACGCCAGTCCGGGCGCTGATGGCTACCGGGTACTGAACTTTTTCGATACCCCCAATGAGTTGGGCCTGCGGGACCCCGGCGTAACCGACTTTATGAATACCGGCCTGCCCTTTCCGTTGGGTGACATCAACGCAGGGTTCCAGCATAACTTCAGCCTGGCTGCCGGGGAAAGCATAACCGCAGTTTTTGCCCTCGGGGTCAATACCGCAGCCCCGGTCTCGGTCGGTATCACCTCGCCCGATGGCTGGACCGCAGAAGACTTCAGATTGAACTGGTCTGCCCATCCCAATCCGTTCACAGCCCGCACCCAAGTCGAGTACCAACTCGATGAACCTGCGCAGGTTCGCTTAAAGGTTTACGATGCCCTCGGCCGCCATGTTCACACCCTCGCAGACACGTGGCAACGCGCCGGGCTTCATCGGGCGATCTGGTCCCCCGCGTCCGATCTGGCCCCTGGGGTTTACCTCCTTCGCATGGAAGCCGGCCGCCGCCTCGCCACCCGCACCGTCGTACTTCAGTAACGTGCGACGTACTACGTGCAACAGCTTGCCCTGAACTTGATCCAGGGTGCGACGTTTCTCGATATTCATGGTCCAGCTAAACGATTGAACTGGAATAAGGGCCGAAACCAAACGAACGGACCCAGGACAAATCCAAAGCAAAAAAATCGACCCTTCTGTCCTGTTTGACGACAAAAATCGGAAATAGGTAAGAAAGCACTCTGCTCAAATAGGGTAGGTGAACCCGAGGCCGCAGGCCGAGGGGCTTCCTTCTGAATGGCACAGGTATTCCTCGAAAGATCCCTCACCTGAAGGATCGGGATGGGTGCCTTTCCCTTTGACAGCGCAATCCCATGTTAAGACTCCTCACATTCCTGCTGATCCTGTCCCCCCCGGCCCAGGCCGATGTCATCTGGGTGACGGATCTGACCGATGATACCAATACCAACAACGGCACCTGCAACCTGCGCGAGGCCATTATGGCAGCGGACGATGACGTAGCGGTGGATGCCTGTCCGGCAGGCAATGGTACCGATGACATTTATTTTGCGCAAACCGGGACGATTGCGCTCATCGACGTTCTGCCTACACTCACCCAGAGTGTCAACATCATTGGGCCAGGGGCACACCTGTTGAAACTAGACGGCAACGGCGTTGCAGTGGGCATCATGGCCGTTGACGGCGACCCTGGCGATGAATTTATGCTATGCGGTGTAACCCTGACAGGAGGTGGCCCTGTCCAATCGGGGGGCGCACTTCATGTAGGTGCCTCATCAACACTTTTGGTTTCTGATGCCATTTTTACAGATAACGATGCACAGAACGGCGGGGCGATCTACGCTCGGGGTGAATTGACGCTGGAACAGGTAACGGTATGGAATAACAATGCCGTGCTTAATGGAGGGGGCATCTATGCCTTAACAGGTAGCCTTACCATCAGGAACAGCACCATTTCAGGGAACACGACGAACTTAACCAGTGGCGGCGGCATTTTTTCACAGGGCAATCTGACCATCTTGCGGAGCACGATCAGCGGGAATACCGCAAACGAGTTTGGGGGAGGGATAAACATAAACCATACCTCGTCCGGTCAGACCATTTCGATTCAGCATTCAACCATCACGGACAACACAGCCGGGGCCGGGACGACCATCGGGAACGCTGGTGGTCTCATGTATACCGCTTCAAACCCAAGCTATTTTGACCTGAGCCTGAAGAACACCATTGTTGCCGGAAATACAGACCTCGCCGGCACGGGAACCTCCAATGCCCCTGATCTCTGGCTACAAACCATAACCGGGCCACCCTCTGTTTCGGCGGGCTACAACCTGATCGGCGATAACAATGGCGCAGCGCCCTATTTCCCGGCCGGAAACCCCAATGCCAACAACGACTACGTGGGCACCAGCCTTACGCCCCTCATCGCCCATCTCGATCCCCTGGCCGACAATGGGGGGCCCACACACACCCATGCCCCAACCCAGACGGCTACCGAAATCCGAGACCAGGGCAGTTGCGCCGGCGAAGACTACGACCAGCGCGGCTATGCCGGAGACCGGAATGCCCCCAGCCGTCCTCGTGATCTGCCCGAAACCGATGCCGATGACGGATGTGATATAGGGGCGCTTGAAGTCTCTGCTTCGCGTGTGGCCAGCAAGGTCAGTACACAAGTCTTCCTCGACGGTCCCTATGATGCCAACGAACAAATCATGAATGACGACCTCTTGCAGGCCGGTCTGTTGCCCCTCTTGCAACCCTACGAACCGGCACCCTGGGGCTACGGAGGCATTGAAGAAATGAATAGCCTTTGTTGCGGCCTCGTAGACTGGATCCTGATTAGCCTCTACCAGGGCGGTCCTCAGGATGCAGGCGGCCTGACGGAAGTTGTAACCCGTGCGTTCCTCATCTACGACGACGGCACCCTCCGCATCCCGGACATCGCGGATCCCATTCGCATAGATCCGGGGCCATACTACATAGGGGTGACCCACCGAAATCACCTCGACGTCCTGAGCAACGGCCCCATTCATTTCAAATGGAATACCACTACCTGGCATGATTTTACCAGTAACCTGGAAGGGGTTTACAGCAATGGGGGACTCGCGCTTAGAGATCGGGGAAGCGGCCTGTTCACGATGTGGGGCGGTGATGGGGATGCCAACGGACAGGCCTCGGCTTTTGATTTCCTCAACGTATGGCTCCCCATCAACGGTGGTTCTCCGGGTTACACGGGCGGTGATTTCAACATGGACGGTTCACCGACGGCGTTTGATTTTTTGAACGTGTGGTTGCCCGCGAATGGGCAGGCCTCGCAAGTGCCGTAATCCGCATGTTCTTTCGACTAAAACTCAAATAGGACCCTTTCACGCAGGCGGGTGCTGTGCGTATGTTTGAGAGCGATCTCCCATATCGTATTTTACGGGGGATCGCTTTTTCTTTTGACCCCACCGCAGAACATAGAACACATGGAGTTTCCCGATACCCTTCGTTATACCAAAGACCATGAATGGGTCCGTGTGGCCGAAGACGGCACCGCCCACATCGGCATTACCGATTTTGCCCAGAGTGAACTGGGAGACATTGTCTTTGTCGAACTCGAAGACGAAGGCTCTGAATTTGTCGCTGAAGAGGTGTTTGGTACCATCGAGGCCGTCAAAACCGTTTCGGAACTGTACATGCCGGTTGCCGGCACCATCCTCGCCATTAATGAGGACCTTGAAGATGCCCCCGAAGCGGTCAACGATGATCCGTACGGAGACGGGTGGATGGTACAGGTCCAACTGGATGATCCCGGTTCGGTCGATGCCTTGATGTCCGCCGAGGAGTATACCGACATGGTCGGCGCGTAACCCCTTTTCCGTAAGCAGCAACCCCTATGCACCAGCGCATTATCATCCTGGACTACGGCTCGCAGTACACCCAATTGATTGCGCGGCGCGTTCGGGAAGCCGGCGTCTATTCCGAAATCCACCCGTGTACCCTGCCCGTTGAAGAGGTCGCCGCCCTGGAACCCCACGGCCTGATCCTCTCCGGTGGGCCGAATTCGATCTATGACGAAGGTGCCCCCCAACTGGACCTCGCGCTTCTGGACCTGCAACGCGCCGACGGTTCCCCCGTCCCGATTCTCGGGATTTGTTACGGCCTCCAGGCGATGGCCCATGCCCTGGACGGCACCGTCGAACGCGCTGCACGCCGGGAATTTGGGCGTGCTCACTTGATCGTGGACGATGACTCGGGTTTGTTGGCCGAGGTACCTGCCGAAGCACAGGTCTGGATGAGCCACGGGGACCACATCACGCGGCTCCCCTCGGGGTACCGCGTGATTGCGCATACGGAAAACGCACCCATTGCCGCCGTGCAAACCGATGCGGCCCCGCATTACGGGGTACAGTTTCACCCGGAAGTGGTACATACCCCGTCCGGTCGGCAAATCCTGCAGAACTTTGTGTCCCGCATCTGTGGGTGTGATGGCGATTGGTCTCCGGCGTCCTTCATCGAGGAAAAAATTGAGGAGGTCCGGGAAACCGTCGGAGACGGGCACCTGATTCTGGGCCTCTCCGGTGGGGTGGACTCTTCCGTGGCTGCTGTGCTGCTGCATGAGGCCATCGGGGATCAACTCACATGTATCTTTATCAACAACGGCGTCCTTCGGGCCGGGGAGTGGGAGCAGGTGCAGGCCACCTTCCGCGATCATTACCACATTCGCCTGAAGGCGGTCGATGCCAGCGAATTGTTTCTCTCGCGTCTCGACGGGGTAGAGGAGCCGGAAGACAAACGCAAGATTATCGGGCGGACGTTCATTGAAGTTTTTGAACAGGCCACCCACGAAATTGAGGCCGAAATCGGCAAGCCGGTCGATTACCTGGCGCAGGGCACGCTCTATCCCGATGTCATCGAAAGCGTCTCCTTCAAAGGGCCCTCGGCAACCATCAAGTCCCACCACAACGTGGGCGGGCTACCAGAGCAGATGCGCTTGAAGCTGGTCGAGCCGTTTCGGGAGCTGTTTAAGGATGAAGTCCGGACCGTGGGCCGCGTACTTGAGGTACCGGAAGCCATCATCGGACGGCATCCGTTCCCCGGGCCGGGTCTTGCCATCCGCATTCTGGGGCCGATCACCCGCGAGCGCCTGACGCTTTTGCAGGCGGTCGACAAAATTTTTATTGACGAACTCCATGCCCAGGGGCTTTACGATGAGGTCTGGCAGGCCTTTGCCGTGTTGCTCCCCGTACAGGCCGTTGGGGTAATGGGCGATGCCCGAACGTATGAAAACGTCTGTGCCCTGCGTGCCGTTACCAGCGTAGACGGCATGACGGCTGATTGGGCCCAACTGCCGTATTCCTTCCTGGCGCACGTGTCCAGTCGGATCATCAACGAGGTGCGCGGGGTTAACCGGGTGGTGTACGATGTCAGTTCAAAGCCACCGGCTACCATCGAATGGGAATAGTATGAAACATGTTGCCTGGCGCATCATCTGCACGTTGGTTTTTGGTCTGGGGATGTTTTCCAGCACCACGGCTCAGCCTGCACCCTCCACGGACCCCCAGTTCGATCAAGGGGTGCAGGCCTATACGCAAGGGGAATACGACCTCGCCCACGCCCGTTTTCAACAGGTCATACTGGCCCAGCCCCGGAGTTCACACCTCACGGCAGCCTTGCTTATGGAGGGCAAGACGCTCTATGCCCTGAAACGGTTTAATGAAGCCCGTGAGATCCTGCAACGTCTGCTGGATGAACACCCCGAGAGCCGTTACATTGCCGATGCCCAGCAAACCCTCCAGTATGCCGATCAATGGCTGGACCACGAGCGTCAAATTGAGGAAGGGGTCTTTACCCTGGGGGTAATGCTGCCGATGGAGGGTAACGTCCAGGGGTTTTCCCGTTCGCTGTTTACCGGCCTTCGCATCGCCGTAGAAGAGCACAATGAACGCCATCCCCGTCGTCCCATTCGCATGGTGTTTCGGACGTCCCGCACAGGCGAAGGGGCCGTAGCCGATGTGGTGCGGGGCCTCGCAATGGATGATTCGGTTGATGTCATTATCGGCCCGCTGATGAGTGAGGAAGCCACCGCAGCAGCCATCGCTGCCGAGCAGGTGCACGTACCGTTGTTGGTACCGCTGGCCACGGATGATACTGTGGTGGGGCGCAGGAAGTATGTGTTCCAGGCCAATCCATCCTTTGCCACCCGAGGCCGATTGGTGGCCCGGCATGCCGTTCGGTCTTTGCAGTACCGGCGGTTGGGCGTACTGGTTCAGGCCGGGACCTTCGCTGAAGTACAAGCCGAGGCGTTCAAGGAAGAAGTCGAAGCCCTAGGGGCCGAGATTTTGCTGTATGAAACCTTGCACGGAACCGGAGCCTGGTATAACCTGCGCGACCGGTTGGAGCCGGATACCCTCACCTATATCAACGCCCTTTACGTGCCCATTACCGGTGAGCGCGCTCGGAGTACCATCGGGACGATCTTGCAAGGATTGCAGCTTTTTCCCGAGGTCCGCATTCTCGGCAACGGGGAATGGCATGATGTATCCAATAAAGCCCATGCCAGTGACCACCGCACCATTTATCCCCTCGACTTCTATGTCAACGAGGCCGATCCCGAGGTCCAGCGGTTTGTAGCAGCCTACAAAAAATACGCCCGCCGTGAGCCAGATCGGCCCGCCTTTGCGGGATATGACGTTGCCGGATACCTGGCTGAACACATCGCCACAGCCGATCCGGATGAACCGTTGCACCAGTCCTTGCACCGGATGCGACCCTATACGGGCTTGGCCTCACCGATTGATTTTCGGAAGGGCAACATCAATGAAGCCATTCATTTTATGGTCTATCTGGACGGCCAGGTTCGGAAACGGTAACCAAGGATTCTTCTTGAATAGCTCCTTTAGGTGTGCGAATCCAGCCTGTTGTGGCGTTAAGGGGAGTGGAAATGTATCGCAATCTCATTGTGCTGTGCCGGGAAAGTAATGCATATTGCGTAAGGGTGACCGCCTACATAAGGTCAATTTCTCTTACGCAATACGCAATATGCTTAGATCTTTATGCAAAAACCCAATTCACCCGTTCTCTTGGCCGTGCTGTTGCTGTTTGGGGTAGCCGCGATGGGCTGTTCCGGCAGTGGACGGTCTGTGTCGGCCTCTCCGGAAGAGGCATTTAACAAAGGCAAGGACCTGTTTGAGCGCGGGAAATACGCCCAGGCTACGTTGCAACTGCAATCGGTTTTTGATTTTGGCCGGGCGCATAGCTTCGCCGGGGACGCGCAATTCATGTTGGCCCAGGCCTATTTCAACAACAAGGAATACCTCCTTGCAGCCAGCGAATACGACCGGTTCGTCCAGCTTTACCCGAGTGATGCCCGTGTGGAAGAGGCCGAGTACTGGCGGGCGTTGGGCTATTATCAGCTTTCGCCCCCGTTCCAACTGGATCAGTCCGATACCGAACGGGCCATCACGTACCTGCGCCTGTTTAACAGCCGGCACCCTCAAAGTCCACGTGTGGTGGAGATCGGCGAGAAAATAGACGAACTGCAAGAGAAACTGGCCCGGAAACTATATGAGGGCGGAATCCTCTACGAACGGCAAGAGCAGTTTGAACCGGCAGCGATCACCTACGAACGGGTTCTCGCCAAGTACCCGAACACCTCATACGCTGACGATGCCCTGGTCAGCGCGATGCGGGCCTACATGGCCTACAGCGATGCCAGTGTGGCCGACAAACAAGCGGAACGGTTGCAAAAAGCCTTTGAGAACTACGACCGTTTGTTGCAGCTTTTCCCCAATAGTGACCGTCTCAAAGATGCCGAGGCCCTGTATACGCAAGCGCAGCAGCGTCAGGCGGCCCTAACCGACGGTAGCTAAATGCGGGTAGGTCTCTTCGGCGGATCGTTTAACCCACCCCATCTGGGCCATCTGATTGTGGCCGAAACCGCTCGGGCGCAGGAGAAGCTGGACGGGGTTCTTTGGATGCCGGCGGCGATCCCCCCGCACAAACAGGACCATACCCTCGCCGGCCCCGCCCATCGGCTGAAGATGGTACTGGAGGCCACGGACAATCACCCAAACTTTGAGGTATCCGACCTGGAGCTAAAACGCTCTGGGCCATCCTACACCGTCGATACCCTGGCCGAGCTGCACGAGGAATACCCTGAGATAAACTGGGTCCTGATCCTGGGTGGCGACAGCCTCCGGTACTTCCACACCTGGTACCGCCCCGAGGATATTCTGAACTACGCCGAATTATTGGTGTATGCCCGCCCTGGTATGGTACTGACCGATGTGGCGGCACACATCATGGCCCGAACGACCCTCCTCAACGTCCCGGCCCATATCCCCATCTCCAGCACAGACATCCGCCGCCGCGTAAGCGATGGTGCTTCCATACGCTACCTCGTCCCGGAAGTCGTGCGGGCCTACATTCAACAGCATCGTCTCTACAGGGAACAGTGAATGGGCATGGTTGATTGGGAAATAGGCACTGAAGGTTGAAGAGTTGTAAGTACTCGGACATCCATAGTTTTAATCAAATCACCCTCAGATGTTTAAAACTAAATAGGTTTGAGCACTTACTTATAATGGTTCTTTGATTTTGCTGTGCAAAGGTTGAGGAAAACGATAGGGCAAATCTTGCACACAAAAATCAAAGAACGGATATTAAATTGATCACCAATCACCAATAGAAATGGCCCGTACATATAATGATAAACCTCGGGACAGATGCCCCACCTTTCACCCTGCCTGTTGCCAATCCGGATGTTGATGAAAAGGGGGGCGATACCCGCAGCCTCTCAGACTATGCCGATGCGGAGGCCGTCGTTGTGATCTTTATGTGTAACCACTGCCCCTATGTGGTGACCATGGAAGACCGGCTGCTGGAAACGGCCCGTGCGTACCAGGAAAAGGGCGTGCAATTTATCGGGATCAGCGCCAATGATGCTGATGCCTATCCCGAAGACTCGTTTGAAGCCATGGCCGAACGCGCCAAGGCGAAAGCTTATCCGTTCCCGTACCTCTACGATGAAAGCCAGGCGATTGCTCACGCATACGATGCTGCTTGTACACCGGATTTGTACGTGTACGATGCGGCGCACAAATTGCGGTACCGGGGGCGTTTTGATGATGGGCGGCCAGGGATGGACCAACCAACCACTCACGATCTGCAAGACGCGCTGGATGAACTCCTCAACACCGGCACCGTGACGACCGAGCAATACCCATCGATGGGGTGCAACATCAAATGGAAGGCTATCTAGCCACCATCAACGACCGCGTTTGCGCAAAGGTCGGCGTTTTCAAATGGTAGAAGTACAACCCGTCCGGCAGGGGAGCGGTATCAACGGATACTCGATACCACCCGGCCTTCTGCGTACCCTCAACCAACGTATGTACCTTGCGTCCTAACGCATCATAGATGGTGAGTGATACTTGCTCCCGGTTCTCCAGGGCATAGCCGATGAAGGCACGGTCTGTGGTCGGGTTGGGAAACGCCGGTTCCAGCCGAAAGCCGTGCGTCCGACTGGCATCCACCGTAATAACCGGGGCATACGCGAAGGTGCCGTCAAAGTCGATTTGTTTCAAGCGATAGTAAAGGAAAGGCACATCCCGAGGCAAGGTACGGTCGGCGTATTGGTACGTCTGGGGTGCCTGGGTCGTGCCTTGTCCATCGACAAAGGTCAGGGATTCAAACACGCGACCATCCAGGGAGCGCTCCACATAGAAGCCTGCGTTGTTGGTCTCGGAGAGCGTCTCCCAGGCCAAGGCAACGGTCGATTCTTCCAGCGCTGCACTAAACGAGATCAGTTCTACCGGGAGGTCTGTGGCCTCGCCCACACGGATGAGGAGTTCATTCATCAATTCATTGTTGCTCGATGAATTGATGATGAGAGCCCCGGAGGTTTTCATGTCCTGCCCGAAGATGGGGGGAAGGCTGGTGTCAACAATGGTGAGGGTCCGGCCGTCGGGGAGGGTTGAAGGCTCCCACGAAACCATGATGTCTTGTTGTCCTCCACCACGTTGATATCGGATCAAATAATCCGCAGGACCCATATCAACGGCCCGAAACTCTTGATAGAATCCCTGGGAAAGGATCACGTCGGTATTGATCACCTGTGCCTGAAAGATGCCGGGAAACGGAAACGGGGGTGCGCCCTGGTCGAGTCCGGGGTCATATTGGTCCGTTGCACTCGGGTGCATCCCGATCACGAGCGATTGTTCGATTGCACCGTCCGAAATGTTAACCGTAACAGTGAAACTCTGTGCAGTGGTCAGTAGTGGGTTTCCAAATGTGAAGCACAGGACCAAAGCCAATGACCTCCACACGTGTGTTGCTTGCCTAGGCATACACGATTACCTCCTTGCCAAAAAGTGTTGGGTATAAGAAAATCTCCTATCTCATTGATCGTGACAATGGGCTGGAACTGCGGAAAAGCGAGAAAAAAACTTCAGCCGGAATGCCTCTTTTCGGCCGGAGTTCACATTCAGCGTGAGGAGCGGGTTCAGATGAACTGAGCGTGCCTCACCACTACCATATCCATATACCGATTGTACTTGCCAAGGTAAAAATAGAACGAAGCAGGCGTAAAACTCAAGTCGGAAAATCATTTATAACAGGCGATCACAGTTATAAATCGGGAGGGATGCCAGCCACGGCGTGGTGCAGTTGATTAGGATCGAGATAACGCTGGATGACTTCATTGACCTCGGCCAGTTCAAGGGCCTTCACTTTTTGGGGAAAGTCGTCCAGGTACGCGGGGCCGAACCCCCGTTCGATGTTGATCTGGAGGCTGTTGGCGAGGCCGGTGGTGGTTGCCAGTCCTACCTGAAACGAACCTGTCAGGGTACGCTGGGCCGTTTCCAGTTCGGTCTGTGTGATGCCTGCATCGACAAAATGGTGTAACTCGGCCAGCGTGGCGGCGGTCCCTTTTTCAACGCCGTCCTGGCTCAGGGTTACGTCAATCAACCAATGGCCGTTATGGGCCGGTGCAAAGCCCGATAAGGAGGCGTGAATCCCGTACGTCAGCCCCAATTCATCCCGGATCACGGCCATCAATCGGGATGAAAAATTTCCCCCCAATACAAAGTTGCCGACGTACAAGGGGATAAAGTCCTGATGGGTACGCATAAAGGGTAGCACCTGCCCCAGATGTACATCCACATTGGACTTGTTGGGCATCGGGACTTGGGAATGAATGGGCACCGTCGCCGGGGCAAGGATCGGATCAAGGGCCAGGACCTGTGTGGGCCAATCGCCAAGTGTAGAATCAATGGTCTGCGCCAAAACATCCGGCGATACATCCCCTGCAAAGGTCATGGTGTAGGCATTGGCTCCAAACTGCCGGGCATGATACTGGCGAACGTCATCGACGGAGAGCGACGCCAAATGCGCAAGTTGGGCAACCAGCCCTTCATCATGGTTTGGATGTTGAGCAGGGTAGAGGTGATGGGCCAGGGCAGCACTTGCCTGGGCACGGGTATGCTCTACAGAACGCCGCAATCCGGCTTCCAGTTGGGCACGGGCTTTGTCAAATTCAGCCTCGCTGAAGAGGGGTTCCCGCAGGAGTTCGGCCAGGAGGTTCAGGATGGTTGGGACGTCTTCCCGCAAGGCGCGTCCATGTACCCGAACCCGTCGGCCATCGCTGCTAAACCCTAACTGGGCCCCACAATCTTCCAGGGTTTCTGCAATCGCAAACCGGTCCCGGTGCAAGGTTCCCTTGTCAAGCAAAGACACGGTCAGGAATTGCAGCAAATCATCGCCCTGCGAGAACGCCGGTTGGGTCTGGAAGGAGCCCCGCCAGGACACCACTTCTTTCACATCCGTAGCCAGGGTGTACAGGTGGACATCGCCAAAGTGCTGTTCCTGAACCCGTTGTGCAAAGGGCAGGGTAGGGGTAGGCATAGAGGAAAAACGCGGTTAGATCGGGAGATAATAGCCGGTGGTCCGGGTTTGGGCAACCAGGTAGGTTTGGGCAACCCGCTGTACATCATCGACCTTTACTTTGCCAATGCGATCCAGGTAGGTGGTGTACAGTTTCCAGTCGCCTGCGGCAATGGCCTCGTTGATTTGGGAGGCGGTCGAAAAGGGGCCATCTCGGGAAAAGGTGGCCTGGGCTTTCAGTTTATTTCTGGCCCGTTGCAGTTCTGCCTCGGTCACACCCTCGTTTTGCACCCGCTCAATTTCGGCATTCAGAATGGATTCAACCTGCATATGGGTAGCCGATTGGGACAGCCGGGCCAACAAAACGAACAAGGCCGGATTCCGAAGGCGCAAGGCTGATGCATACACCGAGGTCGTCAATCCCTGGTCCGTCAAGGCGCGGTAAAGCCGGGTGCTTCGCCCCGAGGAAAGCAAGTGCCCCAGTACATCCAGGGCATCGGTATCGGCCTCCAAAGCGGAGGGCATTTTGTACACCTGCATGACGGCACCCAGCTCTCCATGGGTGTGTACCGTGGTACGCCGTTCCCCCAACTGTTCCGGCTCACGGGTGTACATCTCAGGAATCGGATGTGGCGCAGCCGGGATCGATCCAAAGTATTGGTCAACCAGGGTAAGCGCATCATCCAGATCAACATCTCCGATGACGGTTGCTGTGGCATTGTTGGGCCAGTAGAAGGTGTCGTAGAAACTTCGTAACTGATCCCCGTTCATGTGTTCCACATCGCTTCGCCAACCAATGGTCGGGTGCCGATAGGGGTGTGCAGCATACGCTGCGGTCCACACGGCATCGTAGAGCTTTCGGGTCGGGTCGTTATTGGCCCGGTCGAGTTCATTCAGGATAACAGTACGTTCGCTGGCGAGGTCGTCCGGGTCGATGAGGGCGTTGCGCATGCGGTCGGCTTCGATCTCGATGGCGCGTGCCAACTGGTCTTTGGGCAGGAGGGCGTAGTAATTGGTCCGATCCATCCAGGTGGTGGCATTGATCCGTGCTCCCAGGCTTTGTAAAACATTGAAAATGGACGTGCCCTGTTTCTTGTGAAACCGTTCGGTGCCTTTGAACATCAGGTGCTCCAGAAAATGGGTGGCCCCGGTGGTGCCCGGTCCTTCGTTCCGGCTGCCAACGTGGTAGGTTATCATAAATAGCGCCACAGGAGCAGCATGATCGGGCAGGAACAGCACCTGCAAACCGTTTTTGTTATGTCGGTAGGCATCAATGCCCCCGGAGGACTCCAGATAGGAGAATGCATTATGGGCCATAAAACTCAGGTTGCGGAGAAGAGGGAGGGTGTATGGATGGCGCGGCCTTGCGTTCCCGATGGCAGAAGATTTGTGCGGAGTGCGACTCCCCCCTCAATCCTGAGTCGCACTCCGCACCTCGCACTACCCAGGTCGTACGACCCGGCCCGGTGTTGCACCGGTGTGTTCGCCATCGCGCACGGCAAACGTGCCATTGACGATCACGTGGGGAATGCCTGTGGGGTATTGGTGGGGATCGGCGAAGGTGGCCTGGTCATTGACGGTGGCCGGGTCAAACACAACCACATCGGCATAGGCCCCTGGCCGCAGGATGCCCCGGTCGAGGAAACGAAGTCGTTTGGCCGGCTGATGGGTCATTTTGTAGATGGCGGTTTCCAGGGGCATCAGCTTTTGGTCCCGGCTGTAGTGGCCGAGGACGCGGGGGAACGTGCCATAGGTCCGTGGATGCGGCGTCCCTTCCGACATGGGTCCGTACGGCGCACGCGCTCCACCATCCGAGCAGATCATGCCGAGGGGGTGTTTCAGGAAGCGCGCCGTATTGGCCTCGCTCATCCCGAACCCGACCATATCGCCCCGGTTGTTGTCTTCCACAGTAAGTTGGTACAAAAGGGCATAGGGTTCGATGCTACGTTCTTGGGCCAGGGTGCCGAGTCGTTTTCCTTCGGCCCACTTCAGGGTCTCGTTGCCCATTGAGGTAATTTGGACCGCATTCCAATTGCCGAGTTTGGCGATCTTGGCCCGCACGGCAGCTTCGATGCGTGGGTGTTGTTCAGGGTCCTGGAGCCGTTCAAGGAAGGCCGAGGTTCCGCCTTCGCGTGCCCAGGTGGGAAAAAGCGAGCCCAAGCCGGTACTGTAGGCGATGTAGGGGTAGCGGTCGAAGGTCACGTCTTGTCCATCAGCCCAGGCTTGTTCGATGAGTTGTAGGGCGGCTTCAGCTTTCCACCAGTTGCGCTGGCCCTGTGCCTTGAGGTGGGCAATTTGTACGGGCACATTGGCTTGTTTGCCGATGTGCAAGGCCTCTTCGATAGCAGCCAGGAGTTGGTCGTCCTCGTTGCGCATGTGGCTGGCATAGGGGAGATCCCATTCCCGGAGGGGGGCACAAAGGGCAATCAGCTCATCAGCGGAGGCAAATGTACCGGGGATGTATTCCAGTCCGGTGGAAAGGCCGCAAGCACCGGCCCGTAAGGCCGTCTCTACCAACCCGACCATCTGTTCCAGTTCTCCTGCACTGGCCGGACGATCTGTGGTCCCAATGACGGTTTCCCGAATCGTTCCTGCCCCGATCATACTTCCGATGTTTACCGAGCCAGGGGTCCGGCGAACGCGGTCAAAAAAACCGGCCACATCTTGAAAGTCGATCTCGATCCCGAACCGTTCCTGATAAATCAGGGCGATGGCCTCGTGATTGGAATTGGTCCAGGGCCCCATAGACCCTCCATCCTGTCCGACGATCTCGGTGGTCACGCCCTGCCGAATTTTGCTCTCCGCTTTGGGATTCACCAACAGGGAGATGTTGGTATGCGAATGGATGTCGATGAATCCCGGAGCCACGGCCAAGCCGCTTACGTCAAGTACTTCCGCATCGGCAGGCAGGGGGCCGGGGCCGAGGGCGGTGATGCGGTCGCCGGAAATAAAGAGGTTCGCCTGCACGGGGGGGGCACCGGTGCCGTCATAGACGTGTCCACCGTGGAGGACAAGGTCAGCGCGGCGCAGCGCAGCGGCTGCAGCAAACGAAAGGGGTGCCGCCAGGGTAGCACCGGCGATCCGGGCAGATTGGCGTAAAAAGGTTCGGCGTTTCATTGCGTTGGGATAGAGGAAGAGGTTACATTGGAGGAAGATAAGGGGAATGGATCATTTTGTTCTGGGGAGTTTGAAGGGGGGATACGCCTATGGCTCGTGTAGCAATCCCCTAGCCGTGAGTCCCCACACGAAAAAGCGCATCCTAAACTATGATCATTGCAGGCAGCATCCTTCTCGTCATTGCCCTCGGCCTTTTCGGTGGGTCATTGATGCAACAGCGCAAGCTCAAGACATTGCTTGAGGTCCCCAAATCCGATGTGGCATTCCTGACCTCTTTGCAAGACGGTCTCAAGAAAGACCATGGCAAGGTGGGGAGCCTGGTCTATTTCACGGCGATGTCCGGCAAGGTGGTGTGTCCCACCCCCTTAACCTCTGAGTTTGCTGAAACACCCTGCATCTACTATAAAGCCACCATTGACCGGGAATATGAGGAGACGGTCTGGGAGGAAGACAGCAACGGAGACCGGAGGTCCAGAACGGAACGCCGGAGCGAACGGGTCTCCAAGCACGAAGACCGGACCCCGTTTTTTCTGGAAGATGCGACGGGCAGGGTCGGCATCAACCCGGAAGGCGCGAAATTCACCGGCAAGAAAGTCCTGTCCCGGTACGAACCGGCCCAGGGCGGCCTGAACTTCAAGATCGGCCGGTTTCAGGTGAACCTCCCGGCAGGGGGCAGCCGCACCCTCGGCTATCGGTTTACGGAACACGCCATTCCCGTGGATACCGCAGTCTTTCTTCACGGCGAAGCCACCGATGAAGGCGGCACCCTGTACCTCCGAAAGCCCACCGACAAAAGGAAGTTTTTCATCACCGTCAAGGATGAAGCCAGCCTCATCAAAAAAGCCCAGTCCGCCATCAAGGGCTTTCGCATCGCCGCCCTGATCGTCGGTCTGGTTGGTTTGGGGCTGCTGATTATGTCAATGATATAAGTCATGTTACGCGACCCTCGCAGGTGCCGTGATCGACCCGGGCGTTGTAGGGACATGCCATGTCCCTACGGGATGCGGACGCGTTTGGAACCCGGCCACAAAATCAAAATCCCATTTTCGCCCCCCACACGTAATCATGGTGTGAATATTTTTGCATCCCGCAACACGGCCATAGGGTAAATCGTATCTGAAACGTTACAGGAAAACTGTTTCTTCCACTCAACCCATCTACGGATTGATGATACGATACTCAACCGCATGGATTGGGCTTTTCGCCCTGATCCTCTTCGCTACTGCGCCGGTAATAGCGCAGGACCATACCCCGGTCGATCTGCCCGAGCAAAATGACCCCATCGACATTCCCTACGAAAAGTTCGTGCTCGACAATGGCCTAACCCTCATCGTGCACGAAGACCACAAAGCCCCGATTGCTGCCGTGAACGTGTGGTACCACGTCGGCTCCAAGAATGAGAAGGTCGGCAAGACGGGGTTTGCCCACTTGTTTGAGCACCTGATGTTTAACGGGAGCGAGAACTACGACGACGATTACTTCCAGGTCCTCGAACGGGCCGGGGCCACCGACCTCAACGGGACCACCAACCGGGACCGGACCAACTATTTCCAAAACGTGCCGGTCAATGCCCTGGATCAGGTCCTGTGGATGGAATCCGACCGGATGGGTCACCTTCTCGGGGCCATCGACCAGGAAAAACTGGACGAGCAACGGGGCGTGGTCCAGAATGAAAAACGCCAGGGAGAAAACCAACCCTATGGCAAAGCCTGGGGCACCATCGCCGCCAACACCTACCCGCAAGGGCACCCCTATTCCTGGTCAGTCATCGGCTCAATGGACGACCTGAACGCGGCCTCCCTGGATGATGTCCACGAGTGGTTTCAGAATTATTATGGCACGGCCAATGCCGTCATTGCCGTGGCTGGTGACGTAGATCCACAAGACATCAAGGCGCGTGTCGAGAAATACTTTGGGGACATCCCCTCTGGCCCGCCGGTCGCCAAACATGATGCCTGGATTGCCAAGCGAGAAGGCACCCACCGGATGCAAATGGAAGACCGTGTGCCCCAGGCGCGGATCTACAAGGTATGGAATGTGCCCGAAGAGGGAAATCCCGAAACCGACTACCTGAATCTGTTCTCAGACATTCTTAGCTCCGGCAAAACTTCCCGACTCTACAAGCGCCTGGTCTATGAAGAACAGGTCGCCACCAGCGTATTTGCTGGCCTCAATACCGGCGAAATCGGGAGTCAGTTTCTGATCATCACTACGGCTCGGCCCGATGCCGATCTTGCGCAGGTTGAAGCCCTCGTGGACGAGGAACTGAATCGCCTTATCGCTGAGGGGCCGAATGAGCGTGAACTGGAACGCGTCAAGACGGATTTTATCGCCAATTTCGTGCGGGGTATTGAGCGCATTGGTGGGTTTGGCGGGAAATCCGACATTCTGGCGCGGAATGAAGTCTACCAGAGCAGCCCGAATGCCTTCAAGCCCACGCTGCGCCGTGTTCGCCAGGCGGCCCCCAACGACCTGAAAATGACGGCTGAGAAGTGGTTGACTGACGGGCAATTTGTCCTGGAAGTCCATCCGTTCCCGGAGTACAATACTGCAGAAGCCGTTGCCGAACGGACCACGCTTCCAGAAGCCGGCTCGCCACCCCCGGCGGTATTCCCGGCCCTGCAACAGGTTACACTTTCCAACGGCATGGAAGTGGTCCTGGCCGAACGGCATGCCGTGCCGCTGGTCAACTTCAGCTTGTTGGTCGATGCTGGGTATGTGGCAGACCAGGGGGGGATCCTCGGGACCTCCACGCTGGCCCTGAACATGATGGATGAAGGAACCAAAACCCGTTCCTCGCTGGACATCAGCGAAGCATTGACGCTCCTGGGTGCCGAACTCAATACCTCGTCCAACCTGGATTATTCGGTCGTTTCCCTCTCGGCCCTGAAGGAAAACCTGGACGCCTCCCTTGACCTGTTCTCCGATGTGGTCCTGAACCCCTCATTCCCTGAGCATGAACTGGATCGCCTGAAACAGGAACAACTGGCCCTGATTCAGCGCGAGCGCGTAACGCCGGTCCAGATGGCGCTACGGGTGTTCCCGAAACTCCTCTATGGGGAAGGCCATCCGTATGCCGCACCCTTCACCGGATCTGGCACCGAAGCCTCCGTCCAGGCCATCACCCGGCAAACCCTCACGGATTTTCATAGCGATTGGTTTAAACCCAACAACGCCGTGATGGTCGTGGCTGGAGACATTACCATGCAGGAACTGACAGACAAACTGGAAGCCCAGTTCGGCGATTGGAAAAAAGGCGCTGTGCAAAGCAAGACGCTGAAAACCGTGGATCATCAAGCCGCATCCCAGGTGTATCTGATTGACCGGCCCGGCTCCGAACAGTCAATTATTTTTGCCGGTCATGTGGCCCCGCCGAAAGCCAACCCGAACGAGATCGCCATCGAGACGATGAACACGGTCCTTGGGGGGGCCTTTACATCCCGCATCAATATGAACCTGCGCGAAGATAAGGGCTGGTCATACGGCGCGTTTACTTTTATGCCGGATGCTCGTGGACAGCGGCCGTTTATCGCCTATGCGCCGGTGCAAACCGATAAGACCAAAGCCTCGATGCAGGAAGTCCTGGCCGAACTCAATGGCATCCTGACGACCAACCCCATCACGGCGGAAGAATTGAACAAAGCCAAAGCGAATCAGACCCTTTCACTGCCGGGGCGCTGGGAAACCATCGGAGCCGTTGGCGGATCGGTTAACGAAATCATCCGCTATGGGCTGGACGAGAATTACTACCAGACCTATGCCTCGGCTGTTAACGGTCTGAACCTGGATGCCGTTACCCAAGCCGCCAAAGAAGTGGTGCACCCGGATAAACTCGTATGGGTGGTCGTTGGCGACCGCGAACGCATCGAAGCCGGTATCCGGGAACTTAACCTCGGCCCTGTACAGATCATCGATGCCGACGGCAACCCCATTTAATTACGTGCGACGTTCTACGTTTCTCAGACCCGTATGTCTCTAGCTGGACATAGGAGGGCCGTGACGTTTCGGCCCAGTCAAGGCTCACCCCTAAAGGATTCAACACGATTGCACAATCGACCCTAACGTAGAACGTAGAACGAAAAAAGGGACCGCCTGGCAAATGCAGGCAGGTCCCTTTTTTTAGTGTCCCAATCGGGGAATGGGAGAAAACCCCTCGCCTTTAGGCGAAGACTTTAGTTTGAGCCGGGCCAGGGCTATCTTCGATGCATGCAACACTATCGAAAGACCTCGCACTCGGTCTACGACTTGAAGGTACATGTGGTATGGAGTACCAAATACCGCAAAGCCGTCCTGGTCGGTGAAGTCGCCCAGCGCAGCCGCGGACTGATCCGAGAGATTTGCAAGGCCCACGAGGTTGACATTCTCTCGGGCCACGTGGGGCGCGATCACATACACTTGTTTGTCTCGCTGCCGCCTTACCTGAGCGTGAGCAAGTTCATGCAGATGGTCAAGGGTAAGACGTCTCGGAAGCTGTTGAGCGAATTTCGTCATTTGTCGCAGCAGTTTTGGGGCCGTCATCTGTGGGGGCGCGGGTATTTCGCAGCGTCGTCGGGCAACGTGACCGATGAAGTAATTATGGAATACATACGGACTCAGGATATAGAGCGAGACAGCGACAATTTTGAAGTTGCGAAATAGCGGGTGGATTCAGTGGGCTTTCAGCCTACCCACAGGAATCTACCGGCTTTAGCCGGTAGTCGTTCAATTTTCGTCGCACTCCGCACGCTAATGTGCGTTTACTACGGCGATGGTATGTTTCAAAATGCGTTCGTTGTTTTCGAATCGGACGGTGCGGCGGAGGAAGTCCATCGTCCATTCGTTGCCGACTTTATTCAGGGCCATCAGGGCCAGGATGCGGGTGTTTTCGTCCTCAGCGTTGCGGTAAATCCGAACAATGTCGAATAAGGCAGCATCTACCTCCAGGTTTTCTCCATACCGGGCAATGTGCTGGAGGGCAGAAGATTGGACGCCAGCATTGTCACTCTGAACGGCCTGAACCAATGCTTTGCTAAATGTATTCCAGTTGGCTGTTTTGGTATCAGGCGCGGCTTTTGATACGCTGACCGAAACGATCAGAGTAAGTGCGAGCAATAAAGTTTTCATAGTTTGTAACCCCTTGTTATTGAATTGCTTGCAGACTCTCTCCTGCGGTATGGTAAGTGATCTCACCGGGGGATACGGCAGGGGGTAGGGGAAGTTGCAAAAAACGCCTGAACGGTCGTATCCCGCCGTTCAATGCTGCAATAGAAGGGGTGAATGGTTGCGGCGTTTATCCTGCGAACCAGGACAATTCCTTTTCGCGCCGCCGGGCCATTTCGAGTAATCCGGTGAACATGTGTGCGACTTTGTCGGACATGGTGCTTTCGGCCAGGTCGTGATACACGGAAATTAGCTTCCCGTTGATGTCCAGGGCAATGTCGAGCAAATCATTGGCATTGTCGATATTTTCAATGTCGATCTCGTCCAGGAGGCCGGATAGACGGCGGAGGGAAGATTGTTGAAAGAAGTAGTTCAGGACCGATGCTGGGGCGGTGTGTTCATACTTTTCCAGGCCGTCGTACATCTTTTGCTCTTGAGCAATGAGCCGTTCGAGCAACAGGGTTCCTTTTTCTGTCTCGGCATATGGACGCAAAGCTTCATACAACGAACCGGCACGCCGATGAAACACCCGAAGCTGACGCAGGATATCACGGGTCTGATCAAAGCTCATAGCAAAGAGATGATGAGGTGGAAGTGTGAAGATAAAGCGAAGGCGGTATATATGGATAAGGAGAACCAAGCGTAAAGTCAAGCTGTGACGATAATTCCGAAGGTTTAACAAAGATTTTGAAACGTCACTACCGGCTTGGTACCTTGCGGCATACATTTGCAGTCACAGGTGTCAAGCCGCATTACGGAAAAGTGTTGAGACGGCTCGCTGGTAGTTAGTTGTATAAAATAAATCACTAACAACAAGCCCGCGTAGCGGGCGTACAACTAACCACGAGCCCGCATAGCGGGCGTACAACCCACAACCAATCATGATCGAACTCAATCGGGCGCAGGCCTACATGGAAGCGCAAGCCATTGACGGCTGGCTGTTGTATGATTTTCGGGGGAGTAACCCGGTGTTCTGGCACGTGCTGGGCGCACGCCAACCCACATCCCGGCGGAATTTTCTGTTTGTACCTGCCGCAGGGGAGGCCGTCTTGTTGGCCCATGGGCTGGACAAGCTCCTGTTTACCGATTTCGATGTATACACGGAATGGTATACCACCTGGGGAGAAATGCAGGAATGGCTAAAAGGCATCCTGAGTGGTTGTGGACGGGTGGCAATGGAATACTCGCCGGGGGGTACCATTCCCATGCACTCCTGGGTCGATGCCGGCACAGTAGAATATATTCGGGCACAAGGAGCGGAAGTGGTTTCATCGGCAAACCTGTTTCAGGTGGCCGCAGCGTCCTGGTCCGAACGGTCCATCAGTGCACATGAGCGGGCCTGCACCGAAGTTGCTGCCATCAAGGATGAAGCGTTTGCCCTCATTGGAGAACGCCTGCGGGTCGGAGAGCCGGTGAATGAATATGAGGTGCAACAATTCATCCGGCAGCGCTTTGCCGAACAAGGGCTGATAACGGACCACGGTCCTATCGTGGCTGTCAATGCCCATAGCGGAGACCCTCACTATGAGCCGTCGGAAGCAGAATACGCACCGATTCAGGAGGGGGACTGGATCCTCATCGACTTGTGGGCGAAATACGAAGAACCGGAAGATGTTTATTGTGACATCACCTGGGTTGGGTATGCGGGTTCAGATGTGCCGAGTGAATACCAGGAGGTCTTTGATGTGGTGACGGGTGCGCGGGATGCCGTTGTCGAACGGCTGGAAGAGGCCTGGGAAGCCGGTGAAACGCTGCAAGGATGGCAATTGGACGATGCAGCCCGAGATTATATTGAAGATGCCGGGTACGGAGAATTTTTCACACACCGGACGGGGCACAGTATGGGGCCAAGCCCCACACCCCATGCACTGGGGGCAAACCTCGATAACCTCGAAACCCACGATACCCGCGAAATCATCCCCGGTATCGGGTTTTCGGTAGAACCTGGGGTGTATCTCCCGGAGTTCGGCATACGCTCTGAAATCGATATGTACATCGACCCTGAGAAAGGCCCCCTGGTAACAACCGCCATACAGCGCGAGATCATCCGCATCCACTAACGCAACCCTCTTGCTAAATCTCTATGCCCTACAAAATCTTGCTGGTAGATGATGAGCCTGACCTGCTCGCTATGGTCCAATACAACCTGGCGCGTGAAGGCTTCGAGGTCATTCATGCACGGGATGGCGTAGAAGCGTTGGCACAGGCCGAAGCGGAGGGGCCGGACCTGATCGTACTCGACCTCATGATGCCTCGGATGGACGGCATGGAGACGTGCCGTCACCTCCGCAGCAAACCACGCTTTAAGCATCTGCCCATCCTCATGCTGACCGCAAGGGGAGAAGAATCCTATCAGATACAGGGGTTGGACCTGGGGGCGGACGATTATGTGCAAAAACCCATTTCTCCCCGTGTATTGCTCAGCCGCATCCGGGCGCTGCTTCGGCGTACCGAGGCCAACGAGGAGGAAAGGGATGTACTCCGTGTGCATGACCTCGCCATTGACCGGGGCCGATTTGTGGTATTCAAAGGAGAGGAGGAGGAAGAACGGCTTCGGTTACCCCGCAAAGAATTTGAAATCCTGTATCTCCTCGCTACCCGCCCCGGAAAGGTGGCCTCCCGGCAGGAAATCCTGGATACCATCTGGGGAGCCGATGTATACGTCACCCCGCGTACAGTCGATGTACACGTCCGAAAAATCCGTGACAAGATCGGGGAAAGCTACATCGAAACCGTCACCGGTGTTGGCTATCGGCTGAAGGAGGAATGAGTCCTAGGCTAACGGGCTGCCGTGATGCGAGGGATCTTCCAGGGCATAGGCCTCGCGCTCAAAGGGGTTATCCCGGTAGGGATCCTGACCCCGTGCCCAGGCCCAAAGACCAGCCAGAAAATACGCAGGAAGGAAAAAAGGGCCCCACTTTTCATATTGCCGGACGTGTACATGCTCGTGGGAGCGGCATCGGTCCAGGGCCTCCGGGGTGCGCCCAATGATTACATGCCCCAGGGTAATGGCTTCGGCACCGCCCTTTAATAAAGTTCCGTGGCGGAGGAGCCATGCCGGGGCACCTCCATATATCTCCAGGGTCCCCCGTACCCGTCGGACGCCACCGCCGCTACATAGGGCAAGCCCCATACACAACATCCCAAGCAAGGAATTGGGCAATACCCATCCATAAACCAGAAACCGGATCATTATCGGGATCATGGGGCGTTACCAGCGGAGGGCTACATGGGCCAGCGGTCTGGTTTGGTCGGTGGGCGAAGGTCGCACCGATACAGCTACATCAAGGGACCGATTGTGACTCCGGGCGGATAGTGCAGCCGTCAGGCCAGCCAGCAGTCGATTGGCAACCAGGGTGGCCGTAAACAGGGAGACCCTGCGGCCCATGGTTTCCGCATCATCACGCAGGGAACGGTACCGGAGCCGGTCGGCTTCCGAGGCCCAGGTCCATTGAAAAGCCGGGTCTTCCGTCTGTTCCAGTTGATCCCAGTTTCGGGTACGGAGCAAGGCGGCCCGGAATTCTTCCGTCGAATGGTACGTGCCGAGGTTCAGGAAAAAGGCCCGGCTCTTCCCCGTCACATCGGCCCCGGCTTGGGTGGTGGCCCAGGTCTCATAGTTCTGGATCAAGTCGGATTCCCGCCATTGTGCGCCAATAAGGCTCAAGGCCCAGGTCACATCGGTAGCCGCAAAAAACTTGGCGGACCGGCTCCAGCCCTGGTGGACGTACCGATGCCCCAGGCCGGGCCAGAGTAAACTCAGGGCAAAGGCTTTGCCGCCAGACCGCCGGACCTGCTCCTGCTGCGCCCTATCATCCAACACCTGTGCATGCACCTCAGCGTAGCATAGCACGCCGCACAATACCATCATCAACCATTGACCTCTGAGCATCGACAATTAAAAAGTCATGTTATGCCGTCTTGGCCCATTCGACATGGTCGAAATGCACAAGATCAACGACAAGCGGCGTAACATCAGTTAAAAATTTGAACAACCCCGAGCCAACGCGTAAACAGTCTGTGAAGTTGCAACAAAAGAACTGAATGACCATTTACAAGCACCTGAATTTATAACGCGGCCTTCATTTGGGCAGGTCCCGGAATGCCATTCTCCGGGGCAGGGCAGGCAAACCCAATCCTACATTCTCGATCATGTATCGGCTCATCATGTTCATAGGTGCTTTGTTTATTGCATCTACAACCTATGCCCAAAATCCGTCCGGCGTTGATTCATTGTTCTCTGGTGCCGATACCTTATACTATAGCCAGGATGGCCTGTCGCTGGTCTCCAGCGTAGACACCACGCAAATCTACAACCTGGGCGAAATTTCCGTTGGAGGGGAAGCGCGTCAGTTGGCAACGGCGACCGTCCAGAACATTGCGCTGGCCGGGATCGAACAGCAGGATGCCGTATCTATGGCCGATGTGGTCCGTTTGGTACCGGCAGCCCATGTGCAGACCAATTCCCGTGGCGAAACCTTGCTCTATCTCCGCAATGCGGGGGAACGGCAGGTGGCGCTTTTTTTTGATGGGGCTTTGCTAAATGTGCCGTGGGATAACCGGGTAGACCTGAGCCTGATCCCGATGCAGGCCGTGGGCAGCATGACCGTCGCGAAAGGGGGCGCTTCCGTATTGTACGGTGCCAATGTGCTCGGAGGAGCAGTCAATCTGGTACCGCGTAGCCTCGAACAACCCGGTCAGTTTACCGAGGCTGTGGCACAGGTGGGAGTGCACGGACGACAGCAAGGCCTCTTTTCCCATGTGGGGCACAGGGGCAAGATGCGGTACCTAGGGGCCATGGGGTATTCGGATCAGGACGCCATCGCACTGCCGGGGGAAGCCAATTTGTTGTTTAACCAGATCGGCTCCTCGCAACGTACCAATACGGATGCGCGGTTGTTTAATGTACTGATTCGAGGAGCGTATGCCTTGCGCTCGCAGGTTCAAATGGCGGTTTCCCTGCTGCATATTGAGGGCGCAAAAGGCATTGCCCCGGAAGGGCATAAAAACCCCGATGTGTCTAGCGTCCGGTTTTGGCGGTACCCCGACTGGCGGAATACCATGCTCATTCTGAACAGCCGGTTCCAATGGGGGGAGACGTACAAGACGACGGTGCGGGGTTCGGTATGGGGAGGGCGGTTTGCCCAGACCATCGAACAGTACGGCTCGGTCGCGTACGAAACCCTGAAAGACCTACAGGAAGATACCGATCACACATTCGGCACGCGGTGGACGTTGCACCGTCCCATTGGCCGGGGTAACCTGCGCATGGCCGTGAACGCGCTGACTTCGGAGCATCAGCAAGTGGATACCCGGATCGTATCCAGAGATCGGCTTGACTTGACCTATCGGCAGCACTTGTACAGCCTGGGGGCCGAATACCAACACACCCTCACCGACCGACTACGCTGGATCGCCGGGCTGACAGCCGACGGCATCGCAACACCCAATACCGGAGACAAACCGGCGCGGGACCCCCAATTCGATTACAGTTTCATCACGGGAGGCCATTACCTGGCCGGGGATCACACCGAGATTCGGATGTCTGTAGCCCGCAAGACACGATTTCCTACCCTGCGTGAGTTGTTTGGAGAAGCCCTCGGGCGGTTCAAACTCAACCCCGATCTCAAACCAGAAAGCTCACTCCTCACCGAAATTGGGGTGGTGGTACAGGGGACGGCCTTTTCAGGGGAAGTGATCGGCTTTGCGCAACGCACAACCGATACCATCGACCAGCAAAATATTTTGGAAGATGGGAACCAGCTTCGCCAGAGGATTAACCTGGTGGGCAGTCGGGTCTGGGGCGTAGAAATGATCGGCGTAGCCCGTCCGGTGCGGAGCCTGAAGCTGGAAGGGCACCTGACCCTATCCCATGTGCGTGCCTATGAGAAAGCCACGGACAGCTATGCGGGGTACGTTTCAGAAAAACCGGCGGTGCTGGGGCGGGCAATGCTGGTGTATCATTTCCCTTATGCCTTTACCGGGAGAGCTGAAGTGGTATACACCGGCAAAGCCTTTTCCCTGAATGAAGAAGATGTGTTCAAAGTGCTGGACCCAGCCACGGTCGTAAACCTGCGGTTGGGCTACAACTGGCTGAGCCCGGCATCTACATTTGCCCTGGAAAGTTTCATCCGTTTGAACAACTTCACCGATGCCGTTCAAACGCCACAACTGGGGTTGCCAGCCGCCGGCAGACACCTCCAGGGCGGAGTAAAAGTCTCGTTTTGAATTACGATTGATACATTGATATATATATTTGTATAGATAATAAATGAATATTAAAGCCTAAGTTGAAAATGAAGTGTGGAGGGAGATACAGAAGAATGAAAAGTATTGCTTGAAGGAGATGATTTCCTTACCTTGCAAGTCTGTAAAAAAATGAGGCCATAAATTTGCCTCGCTTTACTGTTGACACACCAATATACAGCCAACGTGCCTACGATTCAGCAATTGGTGCGCAAAGGGCGCAAAGCCAAAGTGAAAAAGACCAAGGCTCCGGCCTTGACTGCCTGCCCACAACGCCGTGGGGTATGCACTCGAGTGTATACCACAACGCCGAAGAAGCCGAACTCAGCCCTCCGCAAGGTGGCCCGGGTGCGTCTCACGAATAGCGTTGAGGTCACGGCGTATATCCCCGGTGAGGGGCACAACCTGCAAGAACACTCCATTGTGTTGGTTCGCGGGGGTCGTGTCAAGGACTTGCCTGGGGTGAAGTATCACATTGTACGGGGTGCGCTCGATACCGCCGGGGTCGAAGACCGTCGGCAGAGCCGTTCCAAGTACGGCGCCAAGCGCCCCAAGAAGTAACCGAAATCTTAACCCGGCCGGGCTTGCCCGGCACACTAAGCTGCTGTTCGGTGCTCTATGCGTAGAAGACAAGCAGAAAAGAGAATCACGCCGCCCGATCCGGTGTACAGCGATACACTCGTCGCGCGTTTTATTAATTCCATTATGCTCCACGGCAAAAAGACCGTGGCCCAGCGTGTGGTTTACGGCGCCTTCGATGCCATCGAAGAGCGTACCGGAGACCGCGGTATCGACGTCTTCCACAAGGCCGTGGAAAATGTTGCGCCGCTCGTCGAGGTTCGAAGCCGTCGCGTTGGTGGGGCCACCTACCAGGTACCCATGGAAGTCCGCGCCGACCGGCGTATCTCGCTCGCGTTCCGCTGGATCATCCAGTATGCCCGCTCCCGTTCCGATAAAAGCATGACCAACCGCCTTGCCGGTGAGTTGATCAGTGCCGCGAAAGGTGAAGGCGGAGCCGTGCGGAAAAAAGACGATACACACCGGATGGCGGAAGCGAATAAGGCCTTTGCCCACTTCCGCATCTAAGGGGCCATTGATCATCAACGGCATCCTCACGCTGAACAAACCGGCTCTGACTATAAATAGCCATGGCTAACAACGGAAATAACTTTCCGCTCGATAAAACGCGCAATATTGGCATTATGGCCCATATTGACGCAGGGAAGACGACCACGACCGAAAGGATCCTCTTCTATACCGGCCGCATTCACCGGGTAGGTGAGGTGCACGAAGGCGGGGCGACGATGGACTGGATGGAGCAGGAAAAAGAACGGGGCATTACCATTACAAGTGCTGCCACGACCTGCGCCTGGAAAGACTATCGCATCAATATTATTGATACCCCCGGCCACGTAGACTTCACCGTAGAAGTAGAACGCTCCTTGCGCGTGCTTGACGGGGCCGTTGCCCTGTTCTGCGCCGTCGGGGGTGTGGAGCCGCAATCGGAGACGGTCTGGCGACAAGCCAACAAGTACGGGGTCCCCCGTATGGCCTTCGTCAACAAAATGGACCGCACTGGGGCCGACTTCGAAGGGGCCGTGCAGATGATGAAAGATCGGCTCAAGGCCAACGCCGTGCCGGTTCAGTTTCCGATTGGGAGCGGCAGCTTGTTCCGGGGGGTCATTGACCTCATCGAGAACAAAGCCATCATCTGGCATGATGAAACCCAAGGCAACACCTGGGACGAAATCGAAGTGCCGGACGACCTCAAAAAGGAGGCCCGCCACTGGCGGATCAACCTCCTGGAAGCCGTCGCCGAACTCGACGATACCCTCCTGATGAAATACCTCGAAGGCGAGGAAATCACAGGAGACGAGATCAAAGCCGTCGTGCGGGAAGCCACCCTGAACATGCTCATTACGCCTGTGTTCTGTGGCTCGGCCTTTAAAAACAAAGGGGTACAGCGGGTGCTGGACGGCGTGCTGGACTATTTGCCCAGCCCGCTCGATGTGCCGGCCATTGAGGGCGTCGAACCGCGTACGGACAACGCCCTCACGCGTGAACCCGATCCCAATGCACCCTTTAGTGCCATCGCGTTCAAGATAATGACCGACCCCTACGTCGGTAAACTGACCTTCTTCCGAGTCTACAGCGGTACGCTGAAGAAAGGGTCACAGGTCTTGAATCCCGCCAAAGGCAAGAAAGAGCGCGTGGGACGGTTGCTGTTTATGCATGCCAACTCCCGCGAAGACGTTGAAGTCATGCGCGCCGGAGATATCGGCGCTGCCGTGGGCCTCAAGGACGTCCACACGGGCGATACCCTTTGTGACCCGGCCAAGCCCGTCGTGCTGGAGCAAATGGACTTCCCGGAGCCGGTTATCCGCATTGCCGTCGAGCCTAAAACCAAGGCCGATAGCGACAAGCTCGGTAAGGCCCTGATGAAACTCTCGGAAGAAGATCCCACCTTCAAGGTCTCGACCAACCACGAAACCGGGCAGACCATCATCGCCGGTATGGGCGAGTTGCATCTGGAAATCATCGTGGACCGGCTCAAGCGCGAGTTTAAGGTGGAAGCCAATGTGGGCAAACCCCAAGTGGCCTACCGCGAAGCCATCACCGATTCTTTCGACAACCGCTACACCCACAAAAAACAAAGTGGAGGCCGGGGCCAGTTCGCCGAAGTCTGGATCGAATTTGGTCCGAATGAAACGGGCGTCGGCTTTGAGTTCATCAACGAAATCAAAGGCGGTAGCATCCCAACCGAATACATTCCATCCGTCGAGAAGGGGATTCGCTCCGCATTGGACCAGGGGCCGCTGGCCGGTTACCCGATCGAAGGGGTACGCGCCCGGCTCTACGACGGCAAAACCCACAACGTGGACTCCGACCAACTCTCCTTTGAGATTGCCGGTCGGATGGCCTTCCGTGAAGCAGCCCGGCGCTCGAAGCCGGTCATTATGGAGCCCATCATGTCCGTCGAAGTGATTACACCGGAAGAGTATATGGGCGATGTCATTGGCGACTTGAACAGCCGCCGGGGCCGCATCGAAGGCATGAATCAACGCGTCGATGCGCAGGTCATCAAAGCCGCAGTACCCCTCGCCGAAATGTTCGGGTATTCAACCGACCTGCGTTCGATCACGCAAGGCCGGGCCATCTACTCCATGCAATTTGACCATTACGAGGTTGCACCCAAATCCGTGTCTGAGGAAATCGTCTCCTCGTCCGGTACCGTAGCCTTGGTATAACTTATACAAATACAGTGCTCTGCGAGGTGCATCCCGCAGGTCTAAACATAACGCACCATCATGGCAAAAGAGAAATTTGAACGCACAAAGCCGCACGTCAACGTCGGCACGATCGGCCACGTTGACCACGGCAAGACCACACTGACGGCGGCCATCACTTCGGTGCTGGCCAAGCGCTCGGGTTCGGGCGACGTCCGCACCTTCGACTCAATCGACAACGCACCCGAAGAACGCGAACGCGGTATCACCATCGCCACGGCACACGTCGAGTACGAGACCGACAAGCGCCACTACGCCCACGTCGACTGCCCCGGCCACGCCGACTATGTCAAGAACATGGTCACCGGCGCTGCCCAGATGGACGGCGCTATCCTCGTCGTGGCCGCTACCGACGGCCCGATGCCGCAAACGCGCGAGCACATCCTGCTGGCCCGCCAGGTGGGGGTGCCCTACCTCGTCGTGTTCATGAACAAAGTCGACCTCGTCGATGATGAAGAACTGCTGGAGCTCGTCGAGATGGAAGTGCGTGAACTGCTTGAGCAGTACGAATTTCCCGGTGACGACATTCCGGTCATTCAAGGCTCGGCCCTGGGAGCGCTCAACGGCGAATCGGCCTGGGAAGAGAAAGTCATTGAGTTGATGGATGCCGTTGACTCCTACATTCCGACCCCTGAGCGCGATGTGGAGAAGCCGTTTCTGATGCCGATTGAAGACGTGTTCTCCATCACGGGTCGGGGTACGGTCGTCACCGGCCGTATCGAGCGTGGCTTGGTCAAGGTGGGCGAGTCGGTAGACATCATTGGGATGCAGGAGGAGAAGATATCGACGACGTGTACGGGTGTAGAGATGTTCCGCAAGCTGTTGGATCAAGGTCAGGCCGGCGACAATGTGGGTTTGCTGGTTCGAGGCGTGGACAAGAAAGCCGTAGAGCGTGGCATGGTGGTCATCAAGCCGGGCAGTGTGACGCCGCACAAGGAGTTTGAGTGTGAGGTCTACGTCTTGTCGAAGGAAGAGGGTGGTCGTCACACGCCGTTTTTCAAGGGGTATCGGCCACAGTTTTACTTCCGTACGACGGACGTGACGGGCGATATCGAGTTGCCCTCGGGTGTAGAGATGGTGATGCCTGGGGACAACACGCAGTTCAAGGTGAAGTTGATCGTTCCGGTAGCGATGGAGCAGGGGCTTCGTTTTGCCATCCGAGAGGGTGGTCGGACGGTGGGTGCCGGTGTGGTAGCCAAGATCCTCGACTAAGAAAAGGGTTCTACGTTCTACGTGCGACGTTCTACGTTAATTCGACCGGACGTCCACGTAGAACATAGAACATAGAACGTAGAACGTAAAATCATGGCGAGCCAAAAAATTCGCATCAAGCTGAAGTCATACGATCATAACCTGATCGACAAAAGCGCTGAGAAAATTATTCGCACGGTGAAGTCGACCGGCGCCGTCGTAAGCGGCCCGATTCCGCTGCCGACGTTGAAAACGGTTTACACCGTTCTTCGTTCGCCGCACGTTGACAAAAAGAGCCGGGAGCAGTTCGAAGCCCGCAGCCACAAGCGCCTGATCGACATCCTGTCGACGAGCAGCAAGACCGTGGATGCGTTGATGAAGCTTGAACTGCCGAGTGGTGTGGATGTCGAAATCAAGGTCTAATCCCTTTGGATAAAAACATGTTGATGCAAAAACAAACATACCGGTGGAGCTTGTTGGCGGTACTGACCGCTGGCCTGTTTTTCGTAGGATGTGACAACAATGCCGATGGCGATGCCGGAGATGCTGCGTTGTTTGTGGGTACCTGGGATGCAGAAACGGTTACGTCCTCAGGTGTACCAGGGCTGGAATTGATCGCGCTGATTGGGGGTGAGTTGAAAATCACCTACCAGAGCAACACCTTTCAACTCACGGCTACAGAAGAAGATGGCACCACAGCCGTCGACATTAGCGGATCGTACAGCGTAGATTCGGATGCACAGACGGTCTCCTATACCGGATCTGACTTGCCCGAACAGGTTGATATGGACTACGGTTTTCAGAACGAGAACGATCGTTTGGAACTGTCTTTCGATGCCGAAGCGCTCACGGCGCTTGGCCTCGGCTCCATTGGCGATGTTTTGCCGGATGTCTCGGTTCTGGGTACGCTAAAGGCAACCCTGAATCGACAATAGATGAAACCCGCTACCCGGTGTAGCACCCTGATTACCAGTAAAGAACAATGGTCGGAATTATTGGCACAAAGCTCGGAATGACCAGCGTCTTCGATGATGCGGGCAATCACATTCCGTGTACCGTCATCGAGGTGGAGCCTTGCATCGTTACGCAGGTCAAGACCGAAGACACCGATGGTTACAACGCGGTTCAACTCGGCATGGGCGAGCGCAAGGAAAAACATACCACGAAGGCCCTGATGGGGCACTTCGAAGCCGCTGGCGCAACGCCCAAGCGGACGGTCATGGAATTTCGGGATTTCGACCTTGACCTCAGCCTTGGCGATGAGGTGAAAGTCGAAGATGTCCTGAACGAAGGGGAACTGGTCCACGTGACAGGCACCTCCAAAGGGAAAGGCTTTCAGGGGGTCATCAAGCGCCACGGATTTGGTGGTGTAGGGATGGTCACCCACGGCCAGCACAACCGTCAGCGTGCCCCCGGCTCCATTGGTCAAGCCTCGTATCCGGCCCGGGTTTTCAAAGGCCAGAAAATGGGTGGCCGGACCGGAAATGCCAGGGTCACAACGCAAGACCTGTTGGTCGTGCGCATCCTGCCCGAAAACAATATGGTCCTGCTTAAAGGCGCCGTACCCGGAGCCAAAAAGTCCATCGTAAAGATTACAAAAGAGATGTAATTATTTGTGATTGGTAATCATCAATCACCAATAACCAATAGTAAATTCCATGAAGGAGCTTCAGGTATATGCACAGAACGGGTCGGAGACCGGGCGTACGGTTTCGTTGGACCCCGGCATTTTCGACATTGAGCCGAACGATCATGTGATCTGGCTCGATGTGCGTTCCGTGCAAGCCAATGCCCGCCAGGGTACGCACAAGACGAAAGAGCGCGGCGAAGTACGCGGCGGGGGAGCCAAACCCTGGCGTCAGAAAGGGACCGGTCGCGCTCGTGTGGGCACGATTCGCTCCCCGTTGTGGAGTGGCGGTGGCCGGACTTTCGGCCCGCGTCCGCATGGCTACAACGTGCGTGTGAACCGCAAGACCAAGCAATTGGCCCGTCGGTCTGCCCTGACCTACAAGGCCCGCGAAGATGCCATTCGTGTGGTAGAGGACTTCCAGATGGAAGCCCCCAAAACCCGTGAGATGGTCGGTATGCTGAACGCGTTGGAACTGGCAGACAAAAAAGTACTGGTACTTACGGCGGGTCAGGACGCGAACGTGTACAAATCCGGCCGTAACCTGCCCAAGTGCAACGTTCAGGCTGCTTCTGATGCGTCTACGGTTGAATTGCTCAATGCCCAGGTGATCCTGTGCCAGGAAGGCGCCCTTCAAGTGCTGGCCGATACACTCGGTGATCAGTAAGCTCCTGAAACGTTAAAGATTGCGTTATGCAAGACACAACCATTTTAATTCGCCCGCTGGTGACCGAGAAGATGACGCGGTTGATGGAAGAAGGCCAACATTATGCCTTCGAAGTCAAACGGAGCGCCAACAAGATCGAGATCCGCAAAGCCCTTGAAGCGCGGTATCCGGACGTCAAGGTCAAGGAAGTCCGTACGATGAACGTACGGGGCAAGCGCCGCCGTCAGTTTACCCGGCGCGGCGTGGTGGAAGGCCGTCAACGGTCCTACAAGAAAGCCATTGTAACCTTGGCTGAAGGCGAAATCGACTTCTTCGAAAACGTGTAATTTCGATCCCATGGGAATCAGACAATTAAAACCGAATACGCCGGGCCAGCGCAAGCGCTCCGTAGATAACTTCGAGGACATTACGGCCTCGAAGCCGGAAAAGAGCCTGGTGCGCCCGCTTAAAAAGTCGGGTGGTCGTAACAGCCGGGGCCGCATGACCGTGCGCCACAAAGGCGGCGGCCACAAGCGCCGGTATCGGGTGATCGACTTCAAGCGCGACAAGCACGATGTGCCGGCACGCGTGGCCACGGTCGAATATGACCCCAACCGCTCGGCCCGTATTGCCTTGCTGGTGTATGCCGATGGTGAGAAGCGCTACATCATTGCCCCGGATCAACTGAAAGTAGGCATGAAGGTCATTAGCGGCCCCAAGGCCTTGCCGGAGATCGGGAATGCGATGCAGTTGGCGCGGGTCCCGCTGGGTACGTTTGTCCATGCCGTTGAACTCAAGCCCGGCAAAGGAGCACAACTGGCCCGCTCTGCCGGGACGTATGTACAGCTTCTGGCCCGTACCGAGAAGTATGCGACGTTGAAGATGCCCTCCGGGGAAGTGCGGCAAGTGCCGGTCTCCTGCATGGCGACCATTGGCACGACGAGCAACGCCGACCACATGAACATCGACCTCGGTAAGGCTGGGCGCAAGCGCTGGTTGGGTGTTCGGCCCAAGACGCGTGGTGTGGCAATGAACCCTGTGGATCACCCCATGGGCGGTGGCGAAGGCCGGGCATCCGGTGGGCACCCCCGTTCGCCGTGGGGCCAACCGGCCAAAGGATTCAAAACCCGCAAGAAACGAAAAGCCTCAGACAAAATGATTGTGCGTCGGCGCGGGAAATAACCGGGTCGTCACCGATCAACGCATAAAGGAATAGCGCATGGCACGCTCGCTGAAAAAAGGACCTTTTGTACATCACAAGCTGGCTCGCAAGGTCGAAGTCATGAGTGAAGCCGGCCGCAAACGCGTCATCAAGACGTGGAGCCGGGCTTCGATGATCACCCCCGATTTTGTGGGGCTTACGTTTGCTGTACACAACGGCAAACAGTTCATCCCCATCTTTGTGACGGAGAACATGGTCGGGCATCGGCTGGGTGAATTTGCACCCACACGCACTTTCCGGGGGCACCCCGGTGGTAAGGTGGACAAGCGCGGCCGAAAATAAGCTCATGACTTACGCAATCTTCGGCAAGATGCCGCTCAAGCCTGCCGAGAGATTAAGCGAAGTAAGTCCCTTGATACCTACTTGAATCGCAATCGGATAGTCAATTATGGAAGCCAGAGCGCATAGTAAATACGTTCGAAGCTCGCCGCGCAAAATGCGTATCGTCGTGAACGTCGTACGCGGGATGCCGGTCACCGAGGCGCTGAACACGCTGCACTACATGCCGCAAAAAGCGGCCCGTTCAGTGGAGCGCACGTTGCAGTCGGCGGTGCACAACCTGTTGGATCGTTACCGTGATGAGCGGGTGGACGAGGAAACGCTGGTCGTTCGCGCCATCACGGTCGATCAGGCGCCTATGTTTAAGCGGATTCGTCCCGCGCCCCGTGGCCGTGCCCACCGCATTCGTAAGCGCAACAGCCACCTGACGGTGGTCGTTGGCACGCCGGCTGCGGCTTCAGAAGAAAGCGATTCATAACCTAAACTCAGGAGAAGAACATTGGGTCAGAAAACGCATCCTATCGGGTTTCGCCTGGGCGTCATACGCGGCTGGGATTCAAACTGGTACACCGACCAGGATTATGCAGCCAAGTTGGTTGAGGATCAAGAGATTCGTGCTTACCTGCAAGCCCGGCTTAAGCGGGCCGGTCTGAGCCGCGTCGTCATTGAACGGACCCCCAAACGGGTCATCCTGACGCTGCACACCAGCCGTCCGGGCGTTGTGATCGGACGCGGTGGGGCCGAGGTCGAGAAACTCCGGGAAGAGCTCAAGAAGCTCACCAACAAGGACATCCAGATCAACATTAACGAGATCAAACGTCCGGAGTTGGATGCAAGCCTAGTGGCACAGAACATTGCCCAACAACTTGAAGGACGGGTGTCTTTCCGGCGGGCGATGAAGCAAGCCATCACAGCCGCCATGCGGATGGGTGCCGAAGGCATCCGGGTTCGTGTAAGCGGGCGCCTGGGGGGTGCTGAAATGAGCCGGTCCGAGCAATACCTGGAAGGGCGGGTCCCGCTCCACACGATTCGGGCGGACATTGACTATGCCGAAGGTACGGCCTTCACCATTTATGGCTCTACCGGCGTCAAGGTCTGGATCTTCCGGGGTGAAGTGATCGGTAAACCCGACCTGAGCCCGAACGTACAGGCCCAGCAGCGGAAGCAAGTGGCGCAAATGCCGCCGCCTGATCGCCGCCGCCGCCGCCGCCGTCAATCCCGCGACAAGAAATAACCCAGCCCGGCGTATTACGCCTGGATAAACGACGAGCATTGCCATGTTAATGCCCAAACGTACCAAGTACCGCAAGATGCAGAAAGGCCGCATGAAAGGAAATGCGAGCCGTGGTACACGGATCACCTTTGGAAACTTCGGGATCAAGGCCCTGGAATCGGCCTGGATTACTAGCCGGCAGATTGAGGCCGCGCGTATTGCCATGACCCGTAACATGAAACGGGCTGGCAAGGTCTGGATTCGGATCTTCCCGGATAAGCCGATTACCAAGAAGCCCGCCGAAACCCGGATGGGGAAAGGGAAAGGCTCGCCCGAATACTGGGTGGCTGTCGTAAAGCCTGGCCGCATCATGTTTGAGGTGGGTGGGGACGTGTCGGAGGAATTGGCCAAGGAGTCCATGCGGCTGGCCCAGCAGAAACTCCCGATCAAAACCAAATTTGTGGTTCGCCCAGATTATGTACCGCCTACCCTGGCCCGATAAAGGGTGGTGAAAACGACACTTGACCATGAAAGCCAAGGAAATCAGAGACCTGACCACGAAGGAACTTGAGCAGCGCATTACCGACGAACGGTCATCGCTGCAAAACCTGCGGTTTCAACATGCGATTGCTTCGTTGGAAGACACCGCGGTTCTAAAGTTAAAGCGGCGCGAGATCGCCCGCCTCCAAACCATTTTGCGGGAACGCGCCGCGAATCAAGCAACATCGTAATGGAACGAAACAGCCGCAAGGAACGGATTGGCCTCGTCGTGAGCGACAAGATGGACAAGACGATTACCGTCTCCATCCAACGCCAGGTTCGGCACCCCATCTACGGGAAGTTCGTCAAGAAGTCAACTCGCCTGATGGCGCACGACGAAGAGAATACGGCCCACGCAGGGGATACCGTCCGCATTATGGAAACCCGCCCGCTTAGCCGCAACAAACGCTGGCGCCTCGTAGAGGTCGTCGAGCGGGCCCGATAGTAACCACAGCGTCCGCCGATTTAGACGGACACTTTCGACGCTTGAGGAACCGTCATGATTCAACAGGAAACCCGACTGGCCGTAGCCGACAACAGCGGTGCCAAGGAAGTACTTTGCATCCGCGTGCTCGGAGGCAGTGGCCGTCGATATGCCCGTGTAGGCGATAAAATCGTCGTCACCGTCAAATCGGCCTTGCCTAACGGAAACGTGAAGAAAGGCGACGTTTCTCGGGCAGTCATCGTCCGCACCCGCAAGGAATACCGGCGCAAGGACGGCTCGTACATTCGTTTTGACGAAAACGCAGCCGTGCTCCTCAATGAGGCCGGCGAACCGCGAGGCACCCGGATTTTCGGACCCGTGGCGCGTGAGCTCCGCGAGAAAGCGTTCATGCGGATCGTATCACTGGCCCCTGAAGTCCTTTAGCCCGCCTTCCAACTGACAGGAACACGAACGGAAATCGAAAGATGCCGCGTAGCAAAAATACACTCAAGAAACTGCACGTAAAGAAGGGCGATATGGTGATGCTGACCAAAGCCATCACCGCTTCGAAAGCACTACGTGCTGACCGGCCCAAAGGGTATACCGGTAAGATCCTGAAGGTTTATCCGCAAACCGAGCGGGTAATCGTTGAAGGCGTCAATCTGCGTATTCGGCATACCAAACCCAACCAGACCTACCCGCAAGGCGGGCGGATCGAGCGCGAAATGCCGATCCATGTCTCAAATGTGATGCCGGTAGACGACAATGGCGATGCGACCCGTGTGGGGCGCAAGGCCATTGTTGATCCGGAATCCGGACGGAGCCGGTGGGTTCGGTACGCCAAAACAACCGGTGAAGAACTCGATCACTAGCGGTTTGATTTGGAACCTGCACTATACCCTAACGTGCAACTTATTCTGGCAAAAAATATGGATGGCCAGCCGGCCAAACGCTAGCGCAGCCATCTTACCAACACGCTCATGTATACGCCAAGACTTAAAACCCTCTACCACGACACGGTCGTTCAGGCCCTGACGGAACAGTTTGGGTACACCAATGTGATGCAGGTCCCGCGTCTCGTCAAGATCGCGGTGAACAAGGGGGTCGGGGAGGCCCCGCAGAACAAGAAGTTGCTCAATGATTCGGTGGAGGAGATCCGCCAGATCACGGGGCAACAACCGGTGGTGGCCAAAGCCAAGAAGAGTGTTTCCAACTTCAAGATTCGTGAAGGGATGCCGGTGGGCGTGTTTGTGACGCTGCGTGGGGACCGCATGTACGAATTTATGGACCGGCTCATCACCCTGGCTCTGCCGCGTGTACGGGACTTCCGGGGCATACCGGATCGCAGTTTTGACGGACGGGGCAACTACACGCTCGGCGTTCGTGAACAAATCATCTTTCCTGAAATCAACATCGACAAGGTCGACCGGATCAGTGGGTTGGACGTTACGTTTGTGACGACGGCCCGGACGGACGAGGAAGCCTACGCCTTGCTCAAGGCGCTCGGGATGCCCTTTGTACGTCGGGAAAACAGTCAGGCCGCCTAAGACCCAACACGAAGCATGGCTAAGAAAAGCTGGATTGCCCGCGAAAACAAGCGCCGCCGCATGGTGGCCAAATACGCTGAAAAACGGCGCGCCCTGAAAGAGGCCGGTGATTACGAGGCGTTGCAAAAGCTGCCCCGTGATGCCAGCCCGGTCCGCCTGCGGAACCGTTGTGCCCTCACGGGCCGCTCCCGGGGGTACATCCGGGACTTCGGTATCTCCCGGATCGTATTTCGAAAAATGGCACACGAAGGCAAATTGCCGGGTGTGCGCAAGGCTAGCTGGTAAAAGCTTTACCTGAACAAAGACTATGAACATCACGGACCCTGTAGCGGACTTCTTGACACGCATTCGCAATGCGCAGCAGGCACGCCACAAACACGTGGATGTGCCCGCTTCCAAGTTGAAGCGTGCCATGACCCAGATCCTCGTCGATAAAGGCTACGTACGGAAGTATCTCGACGTTGCCGACGGTCGCCAGGGGCTCATCCGCATTTACCTGAAATACGACAAAAGTGGCACACCGGCCATTCAGCATTTGCGCCGTGTATCCCGGCCCGGTTTGCGCACGTACGTCGCCTCCACAGAACTCCCGCGTGTCTTGAATGGACTGGGTATTGCCATCCTGTCCACCTCGAAAGGGGTCATGACCGATAAAGAAGCACGCAAAATCAATGTAGGGGGCGAAGTGTTAGCCTACGTTCACTAGGCCGCACGCTCCAACGCATGTGAGGAAAAGCAATGTCACGTATTGGCAAATTGCCCATTCAAATTGGCAGCAATGTCTCCATCGACATCAGCGCTTCGAACCTGGTGGTGGTCAAAGGTCCCAAAGGAGAGATGACGCTGCAAGTCGATCCCGATCTGATCCTCAAGCTAGAGGACGGTACGCTTGAACTCGAACGCCCAACCAATCAGCAGCGGCACCGTGCCATGCATGGCCTGTTCCGGTCGCTGATCAACAACATGGTTGTGGGTGTTCGGGACGGCTACCAGAAGAAGCTGGAAGTACGCGGTGTTGGGTATCGGGCGGAGGTCAAAAACGGGGTTCTTGAACTGGCCCTGGGCTATTCGCACCCGATTTATTTCCTGCCTCCGGATGGGATCCAGATTACTGCGGTCACCGAAGGCCGTGGGAAACCTCCCGTAATTACGGTTGACGGCATCGACAAGCAGCTTGTCGGCCAGGTCGCGGCCAAGATCCGCAGCCTGCGCCCGCCCGAGCCGTATAAAGGTAAGGGTATCCGGTACGTTGACGAGTACGTCCGGCGCAAAGCCGGTAAAACGGCTGGCCGGTAGGAGAAGCCCCTGTATTTGATTTAATAACTGTCTGAACGAACATAGAACATGGCCAAGAACCGAAAGCTACTCAAGCGCAAGCGCGTACGCCGAAGCGTTCGTGCCAAGCTCCACGGTACAGCGGCACGCCCCCGGCTGTGCGTGTTTCGGTCCAATACCCAAATTTATGCCCAGGTCATCGATGATGATGCTGGCCACACATTGGCCGCGGCTTCCAGTCTGGAAATGGCGTCGGCTGAGGAGTCAAGGATCGATCAAAGCAAGGCCGTCGGCAAATTGGTCGCTGAGCGGGCCAAGGAAAAGGGCATTGAGCATGTCATTTTCGACCGGAACGTGTACATCTACCATGGCCGCGTGAAAGCCCTTGCTGATGGGGCTCGCGAAGGCGGGCTTGCCTTTTAGTCGCTCACCCATATTTAACACAGAGTAAGAATTCAATGGCAAAGCAAAAAGACCGACGCAGAAACCGCGATCGTGACTCGGATTCCGGGGAGCAGCTTATTGAGCGCCTGGTGAGTGTGAAGCGCGTGGCCAAGGTCGTTAAAGGGGGGCGTCGCTTCTCCTTCAACGCAGTCGTCGTGGTCGGTAACGGCAAAGGCATGGTCGGGAGTGGTCTCGGCAAAGCTCGTGAAGTGGCCGACGCCATCGCCAAAGGTACCGAAGCGGCCAAGAAAAACATGGTCCGCGTACCGGTGCTCAATGGCACGATTCCGCACGCGATTGTGGGGCGGCAAGATGCAGCCCGCGTGCTTCTGAAGCCGGCCTCGCCCGGTACAGGCGTGATCGCCGGTGGTCCGGTCCGCGCCGTACTCGAATGTGCGGGTGTGCGGGACATCCTGTCGAAGTCGCTTGGTTCCAGTAATCCCCACAACATTGTGGGCGCGACGATGAACGGCATGTTGCGCTTGACCGACCCGGCCGCAATCGCAAAGCGCCGTCAGATTCCGCTCAAAAAAGTGTTTCATGGATAAACCAGGGGGATTGCCCCTGCATTGGCACAGACCATGGGTAAGTTGAAAATTACACAAGTCCGTAGCGTGATCCGGAAGCCGTCCGGGCAGAAGAAAACCATGATTGCCCTCGGCCTGCGCCGGATGCATCAAACGGTTGAACAAGAAGACACGCCCCAAATTCGAGGCATGATACGGAAGGTTCACCATCTGGTGAGCGTAGAAGACGCCTAACACGATTTAACCAATAGACACATGGACCTCAGTACGCTAAAGTCGGCCAAAGGCGCCACCCGCTCGCGCAAGCGCATTGGACGCGGGCAAGGCAGTGGGTATGGCGGTACGTCGACCAAAGGCCACAAGGGGCAAAAGAGCCGGGCAGGTGCTTCCATCCCAGCCTGGTTTGAAGGCGGTCAGATGCCGCTGGTGCGTCGGATTCCCAAGTTCGGTTTTAAGAACCGGAACCGGGTGGCCTACAAGCCCCTGAATATGGCGCAACTGTCTCGCCTGATTGAAGCCGGCACCCTGGATGCCACACAGCCCATCACTCCGGCTACCCTGATCAAAGCCGGTGTGATCAAGAAAAAGGACCTGGTCAAAGTGTTGGGCCACGGAGATCTCAGTACGGCTGTACAAATTACGGCGCACAAGTTCAGCGCGAGCGCCAAGCAGAAAATTGAGGCTGCAGGTGGCACCGCTACGGTGGCCTAAGCCTGTTCGAACCCGAAACTGAATCATCATGGCAGGTTTTGCCGAAAGTATTCGGAACATATTTAAGATAGAGGAGCTGCGCCGGCGGATCATCTATACGTTTCTCATCCTGATCGTGTATCGGGTGGGGACGTACGTGACGTTACCCGGTATCGATGCGGCGGCCCTGTCCGAAGCCAATGCGGCCAATCCACAAAACGGATTGTTCGGGTTGATTGACTTGTTTGCCGGGGGGGCCTTTAGCCGTGCCGGTATCTTTGCGCTGGGCATTATGCCCTACATCACGGCATCCATTGTCATTCAGTTGCTTGGTGCGGTGGTGCCCTTTTTCCAGAAGCTGCAACGCGAAGGGGAAGAAGGGCGGCGTAAGATCACACAGTTGACCCGTTACGGTACCGTGGCCGTGACCGTGTTGCAATCCATCGGGTATGCCATCAACCTGCAATACGGCGCAACCGGTGCAGCCATCGTCATTCCAATGACCTTGTTCTTCGTCAGTACGGTCATCGTGCTCACAGCAGGGACGGTTATCGTGATGTGGCTCGGGGAGCGCATCACCGAAAACGGAATCGGCAACGGCATCTCGCTGATTATTACCATCGGGATTATCGCCTACATGCCACAGGCTCTCTGGGGTGAGTTTTTGCTCAAGGACAACCTGATCATCTTCCTGGTCGAACTCGGCTTCCTGGCCATCGTAACAGCGGGGATCGTGTTTGTGACGCAAGGGACGCGCCGGATTCCGGTGCAGTACGCCAAGCGGGTCGTGGGCCGGAAGGTCTATGGCGGCACCACGCAATACCTGCCGCTACGGGTCAATGCCGCTGGTGTGATGCCGATCATCTTTGCCCAGTCAATCATGTTCATCCCAAGCACAGTGGCCTCGTTCTTCCCGGATAGTGCGTTCTGGCAAACCATCGGGGCCTGGTTTAACGACTGGTTTGGGTGGGGCTACTCGGGCGTTTTCTTCTTTGTCTGTGTGTTCTTTACCTACTTCTACACGGCCATCGCCGTGAACCCGAAGGAAATGGCGGACACCATGAAGCGCCAGGGTGGATTTGTGCCCGGCATTCGCCCCGGGCGCCAGACGAGCGAATTTATTGACAACATCCTGACGCGTATCACGCTGCCCGGCTCCATTTTCCTGGGGTTTGTGGCCATCCTGCCTGCGTTTGCAAACAAACTGTTGGGTGTTTCGCCCGCGTTTGCAACGTTCTTCGGGGGGACCAGCCTCCTGATTATGGTCGGGGTCACGCTGGATACGTTACAGCAAATTGAGAGCCACTTGCTCATGCGTCACTACGACGGCTTGATGCGAAGTGGACGGGTACGGAGCCGAAGATAGCGCTGCCGTCAAGGTGGCGTAAGGTCTTGTTACTGCAATGGTTCATTTAAAAAGTTCTCGGGAAATCGAAAAGATGCGAAGGAGCGCCGACCTCGTTGGGCGAACCTTGGCTGAGGTTGGGCGTATCGTACGCCCCGGCGTAAAAACGTCCGAGTTGGATGCCGTTGCAGAAGCCTACATCCGTAAAGCGGGCGCCAGCCCTGCATTTAAGGGATACAAAGTTGGGCGTCATGTATTCCCGGCAGCCCTTTGCATCTCGATTAACGATGTGGTGGTGCATGGTATTCCCGGAGACCGGGTTTTGGAGGAAGGGGATCTTGTTTCTGTAGACTGTGGGGTGTTACTGAACGGATATTTTGGTGACAGTGCCTATACCTTTGCCGTTGGCGCCCTGGATGCGGAAAAGCAGCAGTTGGCGCAGGTGACCTATGAAGCACTCCACAAGGGCATTGCCCAGGCCACTGCTGGTAATCGTATCGGTAATGTGGCCCATGCGGTGCAAGTACACAGTGAAGCCGCTGGTTTCGGTGTGGTGCATGACCTCGTCGGGCACGGCATTGGCCGGAAGTTGCATGAAGACCCACAAGTCCCGAACGTCGGGAGTCCAGGGACCGGGCGCAGGATGCGTGCGGGCCTGGTTATTTGCATTGAGCCGATGATCAATGCAGGCACCCCTGAAGTTGAGACGGACCCCGATGGCTGGACGGTTCGCTCGGCAGACGGTTCGCCTTCAGCACACTATGAGCACATGGTGGTGGTCAAACATGGTGAACCAGAGGTGTTAAGCACCTTTGCGTACATCGAAGATGTTGTGGCTCCGCCTTACCAGGTACAAGAGCATTATGGCAAAGCAACAGTCTATTAAACAAGACGGCGTTGTGGTGTTGGCCCTGCCCAACGCCCAATTTCGTGTCAAGCTCGAAAACGGGCATGAAATACTGGGGCTGTTGTCCGGTAAGATGCGCATGCATTTCATTCGCATTCTGCCCGGCGACCGTGTGGCGGTCGAACTTTCGCCCTACGATTTATCCAAAGGTCGTATCGTGTACCGATACAAATAACCCTGAAGGTACCCTGCTATGAAAGTACGCGCCAGCGTCAAAAAGCGGAGCTCGGACGATAAAATCGTGCGGCGCAAAGGACGCATTTACATCATCAACAAAAAGAACCCGCGGAATAAACAACGCCAAGGGTAGAGACCAACGATCATCTATGCCTCGAATTGCTGGAGTAGACGTTCCTGCCCGGAAGCGTGGTGAATTCGCGCTCACGAGCATCTACGGCGTGGGGCGGTCCCGTGCCCGTGAAATCCTTGAAAAAGCCGGTATCGATCCCGATGCCATGGCCGAAGACTGGACGGACGAACAGACCCGAACGCTCCGCCGCCTTGTCGAAGACGAATACGTCGTCGAAGGGGCGCTGCGTTCTGAGACCCAACTGAACATCAAGCGGCTAATCGACATCGGTTGCTACCGTGGGCTTCGTCACCGGCGTGGTTTGCCCGTTCGTGGGCAGCGCACCCAGACGAACGCCCGTACCCGTAAGGGGCGCAAGCGTACGGTGGCCGGCAAGAAAAAGGCTCCGCGTAAATAAATAGTTTACCACGATCATTATGGCTAAAGCAAGAAAAGGGGGGCGTAGCGCCCGAAAAAAAAAGGTCTCGGTAGAAGCCGAAGGCCAGGCTTTCATCAAGGCGACCTTCAACAACGTCATGATCACGTTGACGGACGCCGTCGGGAATACGATTTCCTGGTCGAGCGCCGGTAAGATGGGCTTTAAAGGCAGCCGGAAAAACACGCCGTATGCCGCACAGGTTGCGTCCTCAAATGCCGCCAAGGAAGCCTACGACCTAGGCCTCCGCCGTGTGCACGTGTTTGTGAAAGGCCCCGGCTCCGGACGGGAATCTGCCATTCGCGCCCTGGCCTCCAACGGATTGGAAGTCATGACCATTCGTGACACCACGCCGATTCCGCACAATGGATGCCGTCCGCCCAAACGCCGGCGCGTCTGACCCCTGGTGTTGCTTACCCCACATGCGCGGCCCTGCGCATGCCCTTGAATCACACGCAAAAGTACCGATATGGCCCGCTACAGAGGTCCCAAACAGAAAATTGCCCGTCGGTTCAGTGAGCCGATTTTCGGCCCCAGTAAAGTCCTGGAACGCAAAGCGTATCCTCCGGGACAACACGGCCAATCCCGGCGGCGCAGCAAAGAAAGCGAATATTCGATTCAGCTGAAGGAAAAGCAAAAAGCCAAGCACACCTACGGGGTGCTGGAACGGCAATTCCGGAACCTGTTCGAAAAAGCCGCCAGCAAAAAAGGCATCACCGGTGAAAACCTGCTCCGCTTCCTCGAATCACGCCTCGACAACGTCGTGTTCCGCATGGGCTTTGCACGGACCCGCCGCCAGGCGCGTCAGCTGGTGACCCACCGGCACCTGACGGTGAACGGGCGGGTCGTCGGCATTCCTTCATTCCAGGTGCGTTCGGGCGATGTCGTGGCCCTGCGTCCGCGGAGCCGGAACCTGGATGTCGTACAAGATGCACTGCAACGGAGCCGCCGGGCCTACCCGTGGCTTGAAGTGGACCGCAACCAGTTGCGCGGCAAATTCCTGGACATGCCCAACCGTGAGGACATCCCGGAAAATATACGCGAACAACTCATCGTCGAATTGTACTCCAAGTAAGACGTCGATGGGTGGGTGCCACACTGCCCCCAGGTTTATTAACAGGATTGACCATACAAGCGCTACAGCATATGAACGAGTACGGAATCCAAATGCCGGAAGGCGTCCAGGTAGAAGAAGTCTCCGAAACTTACGGAAAATTTGTAATCCAACCCCTCGAAGGCGGGTTCGGGATTACGATCGGCAACGCCTTTCGCCGGGTGCTGCTCTCCTCGCTGCAAGGCGTTGCCATCACCGCCATAAAAGTGGACGGGGTCCAGCACGAGTTTTCGACCATTTCCCACGTGACGGAGGATGTCTCAGACATCATCCTGAACCTCAAAGGGATCCGGTTCAAACTCAACGAAGGGGCCGAAGTCAGCAACATCCACATGGTGTTGGAAGGCCCAAAGGCCTGGACGGCCCAGGACATCGCTGACGCCACCGGGAGCTTTGAAGTCCTGAACCCGGAGCACCACATTGCTACGCTGGATAAAGGGGCCCAGCTGGACATCGACCTGCGCATGGGCCACGGCCGGGGCTACGTCCCGTCCGACGAAAACAAACGGGCTGATGATCCGATTGGTGTGATTGCCATTGATGCCATCTTTACGCCGATCAAGAACGTCAAGTACAACGTCACCCCGACCCGGGTGGGCGAAAAAATCGACTATGAAAAGCTGGACCTCGAAGTCCACACCGACGGCTCCATTACGCCGGAAGAAGCGGTAACCCAGGCCGCCATCATTCTGCGGGATCACGTCAGCTTCTTCATTCAGGTCGATACCGAGCCACAACCGGTGGTGCAGGAGAAAGAAGTTGATGCCGAAGTCCAACGGATGCGCAGCCTGTTCCAGCAAAGCGTTGACGAACTCGAACTTTCAGTTCGGGCCCACAACTGCCTGCGGGCTGCCAACATCAAGACCATCGGCGATCTCGTGCGGCGGGAAGAATCCGAAATGCTCAAATTCCGCAACTTCGGCCGGAAGTCACTGCAAGAGCTCATTCTCGTGCTCGAAGAACGCAGCCTCCGGTTCGGCATGGATGTGGATAAGTATCTAGAGGGTGTTGCGTAACCTCTAGAATTTTTGAGCTACGCAGCTTACGTATGACTAAAGTGCCCGTTTCGTTAGGTCCGTGGTCATTGGTCCGTTGTCCGTTGGATGCTTTCCGCGAATGCCCACAACGGACTACGGACAACAGCGAGCGGCCTGAACGAAATCCCGCGATGCGGTACCAAACCTTTGGCCGCGTGCGTACAACGGACAAATTAAATGCGACACCGTAATAAAATTAAGAAACTGGGCCGAACGGCGGCCCACCGTAAAGCCACCCTGGCAGCTTTGTCGAATGCGCTGATTACCCACAAGCGCATCACGACGACGTTCGTCAAGGCCAAAGCACTACGGACTTTCGTCGAGCCGCTGATTAGCCGCTCGAAAGCCGATACCACGCATAACCGCCGCATGGTCTTTCGCAAGCTCCAGGACAAAGCCACCGTGACGGAATTGTTCAGCGAAGTCGGCACACAAGTTGGCGAACGCGCAGGAGGCTACACCCGTATCATCAAGCTCGGCCAACGCCAGGGCGATGCCGCCGAGATGGCCATCATCGAACTCGTTGATTACAACGACGTGAAGCCTGATGGTGCTGGTGGCAAGAAGAAGAAAACCCGCCGTACGCGCCGGGGCAGCTCGCGCCGCAAAGCCTCGGCTGCACCAAAAGCCGCAGCAGCCGTTGAGGAGGTTGATGCCATGCCAGAAGTGGAAGAAGCCGTTGCCCCCGAGGTAGAAGAGGCCGTTGTAGCTGTTGAGGAAACCGTTGAAGCTGCTGCTGAAGAAGCCGTAGCAGAAGTGGAAGAAGCCGTCGAAGCTGTTGAGGAGGTCGTTGAGGAAGCCGCAGCCGAACCCGATGACCTGACTAAAATTTGGGGCATTGGCCCGAAGTTTTCTGCCTTGCTGCACGACAATGGTATCACAACCTTCGCCCAACTTACAGCAACCGATCTGGATACCCTGCGCGGGATCATTGAAGCGAGTGGTGTCAGGCAGTCCATCGCCAATGAGGAAACCTGGGCCGAACAAGCCCGGCATGCCACCGAAGGTAACTGGGATGCCCTGGATGTGCTGATCAGTCAGCTTAAGGATGCCTGATTAAAAAGGCCCTTCAGATATTAGGCTCGGCAGGACATCTGTCGGGCCTTTTTTATTGGTGATTGATGATTGGTCACCAATGTGCGTTAGCGCACGAAATGCCGCTGCATTTCCTCGAGGCTGTCGCCCCCATACTTTTCCAACAGGGCGTTTGCAATGACAAGGGCGACGGTAGCTTCGGCCACGGTGGAGGCAGCCGGTACGCTGGTTACGTCACTTCGTTCATATCGGGTGGGCTGGGCTTTGCCGGAAGCCAGGTCCACGGTTCCCAGTGGTTTGATGAGCGTAGGGATGGGTTTCATGTAGCCGCGTACAATGATGGGCATGCCATTGGAGATACCGCCTTCGATACCACCGGCATGGTTGGACGTGCGGCTGTATCCATTGCCGTCGGTAATGATGGGGTCATGGACCCTAGAGCCGGGGCGGATGGCCCCCAGGATGCCATCCCCAATTTCTACGGCCTTTTGCCCCTGGATAGATAGGATTGCCTGGGCCAGTTGGCCGTCCAGCCGCCGGTCCCAGTGTACGTAAGAACCGAGTCCGGGTGGGACGCCGGTGACGGCCACCTCATAGGCGCCCCCCAGCGAATCTCCCTGCTTTTTGATGGCCTTGATATGCGCGATCCCCTGTTTGGTAAGTTCGGGGTTGAGCATACGCAGTTCACTTTGGTCGGCCTGTGCAAAAAGGGCTTCGGCACCCTGGGCCAGCAGGGGGGCCGTCAGCGGTGCCCAGGTTTCGGGGGCATCGTATCCAACAGTGCCGAGCCGGATCACATGGCTGCCCACTTCAATGCCGAACTGTTTCAGAAGCTGCCGGGCGACGGAGCAGCACGCCACACGCATGGCGGTTTCTCGGGCGCTGGAACGGTCGATGACGGGGCGAATATCGGTAAAGCCATACTTCTGTACGCCCACCAGATCGGCGTGGCCGGGGCGGGGCAGGGTGACCGGCTCAACGCCTTCACCGGCACCATCAACGGCCATCACATCGGGCCAGTTGGACCGATCTCGGGTATAGGCGGCATTGACCAGGCGCAGCGCGATCGGGCTGCCCATGGATGCAGAGAAGCGAATGCCGGAATAAATATGAACCTGATCGGTTTCTATTTTGGCCCGTCCGCCGCGGCCGTAGCCCAGCCAGCGCCGACGGAGGTGGATGTTCAGGTCTTCAGCGGTAAGGGGGACACCTGCAGGCAGGCCTTCTACAATGCCGATCAGGGCTTCACCGTGGGATTCCCCGGCCGTGAGGTAACGAATCATGTTTCAGGAATATAAAAAGCCCGACTTCAGGGAGCCGGGCCGGGGTCACGTGTTTTCGACGCACTGATGATTTCAATTACCATGGCAGCGGACATGATAGTTCGGGGTTGGTGGTGGCAGGGTTAATCCATGGAGGGGACCTGGATTTCGTAGAATGAGGAGATCCCGTTGCGGCGTTTTACGCGGATCAGGACCGTCTCATGTTCTTCCGCATAAGCCAGATCGAGGAGCCGGAAGGCATCCTCAACCGTTGCAATAGGTTGATCCTCAATGGCAATAATGATCGCATCTCTGGGGAGGCCGCCTTGAGAGGCCGGGGTGCCACCCTGTACGTAGGCGATATACGCCCCATCATTCAGGTCAAAGTCAATTTGGTCGTCTTCATTCACTTCGCGCAAGCCGATGCCCCATTCTTCCAATTCCTGGAAGGGGGTTTCCGGGTGCTGGATTTCCGGTTCAATGGGGGGGGCGTCGGGGCTAAACCATGGGGCCAAAGAGGTATGGTTCCGGCCTTGAAGGACGACGTTGTGCCCGGAAAGGGTGCCATTCCGCCAGATGGTTACGCCAATCGAATCGCCGGGATGGTTTTGGGCAATCCTGCTTTGGAGTTCATTGGCGGCATTGACCGGATAATCGTTGATGCTCAGGATCACATCATCGGTTTCTATTGCGGCAAATTCTGCCGCACTTCCACCCAGCACTTTGGTGACGAGGACCCCGGCAATATCGGGGAGTTCCATCTGTTTGGCAATCTCAGCATTGACCTCCATGATATGAACCCCGAGGTATCCACGGCGCACCGTACCATAAGCGATCAGGTCATTCACCACGTGGGTCATCAGATTGACCGGTACAGCAAAGCCATAACCTTCATACGTGCCGCGTTCCGTGGCAATGGCCGTGTTAATGCCGATGAGTTGACCGCTCAGGTTTACAAGGGCTCCCCCAGAGTTACCCGGGTTGATGGCGGCATCAGTTTGAATGAAATCCTCGATGCTGTTGCCGTCTTCCATCTCTTCGATAATGTCGACGCGCCGGCCGATGGCGCTCACGATTCCGGCTGTGACCGTCGAGGTGAGGCGGAAGGGGTTGCCAATTGCCACGACCCAATCGCCAACTTCTACTTCGTCCGAGTTGCCCAGTGTGATGACTGGCAAGTCTTCATTGGCGGTAATTTGAAGCACAGCAATGTCTGTACTTGGGTCGGTACCGATGACGCGGGCTTCATACTCGCGTTTGTCGCTCAGGAGGATACCAATTTCTGAGGCTTCGCTGATGACGTGATAATTGGTTACGATGTGCCCTTTCTTGCTGATGATTACGCCGCTCCCGGCACTACTGTGCCGGAAGGGGCGGCCCAGAGATTCCTCGTCAAAGTTGTGAAACCCATCACGCGGCATCTCAACCCGGCTGACGCCCGAGCGGGCGGTAATGGAAACAACAGCCGGTATGACGGTACGCGCAACCTCCTTAAACAAGGAACTCATGGATGCGGCCTGAAAGGCTGCTGCCGGAGGCTCATAGATGGGATTGCCAACCTGGACCGACTCGACCACGCGTTTCGGTTGGATGATTTCGACCGGCGATTGGGGCCAAATAAAACGGGTAACCAGGGCGCCAATAATCACCCCAAACAGGACCAGGCCGGCCCCAACCAGCATCGATCTTTTGCGCATATACTCCACTCTAAATCCCTGGGCTTGCTCGTCGAAAAAGCGCTCAGGCGCGGCCAACGGGGTGTGGAAAAAGTCTGCCGGCCGCGCACAACTAGATTAATATAACGTAATGGACCCAGCCTTGTTGCTTACCTCAGACAAAAAGTGCGGTGCGAGGTGCGGAGTGCGACTCAGGTTTTGATCTGGAGTCGCACTCCGCACATCGCACTCCGCACGTCATTGATCCATATGTACATCCATTTGTGGGAAGGGGATGCCGATGTTGGCGGCGTCGAGGGCTTGTTTGGTGGCCAGGGTGGTGGCTTGCCAGACGTCCCAGTAGTCGTCCGGGTGGCACCAGGTGCGGACTTGCCAGTTGATCGAGGAGTCGCCGAGGTTGCTCAGGAAGACCTGGGGGGGATGTGCTTCCAGTTGACCAGGCACGGAGGCGGCAGCAGTTTCAAGAATCCTACGGACCGTACCGAGGTCTGCGGAGTAGTCGGTGCCCACATTGACATCGACCCGGCGGTTCGGGTGGAAGCTCATGTTTTCGATGACACCGCTGGTCACCTCACCATTCGGTACGATGATGCGGCGGTTATCCGGGGTATCCATGGTGGTTGTAAACAGATCCACAGCATTTACAACGCCTGTTTCACCCGCCACTTTGATGAGGTCGCCCACTTTGAAGGGGCGCAGAACGACCAAGAGGACGCCGGAGGCGAAGTTGCCCAAGGTTCCTTGTAGGGCCATCCCAATGGCAAGGCCGATGGCAGCCAATAAGGCGGCAAAACTTGTGGTGTTGATGCCGAAGACGCTCAAACAGGATAGAATGGCCAGGATGAAGATCGTCGCCCGAAGGATTGTGGCAAAGAACCGACTCAAGGTGGGATCGACGCCCGTTTTTTCCATCCGCCGAGCGAGTAGTTTCGCGGCCCAACCTGCAATGATACGGGCAATGATAAGGACAACAATAACCCCAACGACCTTCATGCCGAAGTCGGTAATTTGGGGCATCAGTGGTTCAAGATCAAAGTTCATAGTTGTGCTGGTATAAATGGGTGGTGCCAGGGCAAAAGAAGCCGCAGGCTGAAGGCTAAGGAGGAAGTCGGATGCAACCTTCAGACGAGCAGAGGTAAGTTAAGCCAAAGGGCGAAGGGTGCAAGGGGTTCGGCATGTGTAGCATTACCTTTCACACGCTTTTCAGAAGTGTGGTACTTGGCAGAGGGGCCGGAAATGCGTAACTTTGCCGTCCTTACCGAAAAGCCAATGTAGCTCAGCTGGTAGAGCAGCTCATTCGTAATGAGCAGGTCAGCGGTTCGAGTCCGCTCATTGGCTCTCTCAAGCCCATTTGGCTGCACCAGAGGTTTTCCAGCGCTGGATGAAGGATTCAAGAGGTAGGTGCATTCGGGATATATTGGAGGCGGTGTCCTCAATACACCTCTATAGGTCGAACAACGCGTCTTCGAAGGTGACCTTGGTGTTGTTCATGATGGCCTCGTTGGATTTGATGCCAATGACGGTGGAGGTGAAGCCTTTTTGGTAATCGGCTTGGGGGGGGTAGGGGCCGAAAGCGTGGTTGTCCATGAATTCTTTCAGAGCGTACCACAACGGGGATTTAGCGTTGGGATCGTCTGCGGCGGGGTCGGCACCCTGGGCATCCAACTGGGTGGCGTTGGCCACGAGCGCGATGCCTTCTTCTTTGAAGAACCGGTCCTTGCGGGCATACACTTCCCACCCCAGGATTGGGGCATCGACTTCCTTGAACATCCAGGCTTTGTTCCCATCGCGCAGCATGATGGTGCTGGCGCTGCCGTGGTAGATTTCATAGGCGGCATCAAAGGAACTGGCGATGGTGGCATCATAAAAGAGGCGCACGCCGCTCGGCATTTCGAAGACGGCCTGGATGGTGTCCGGCACCGTCCGTCCATCGTCCCAGAACATGATGCTCCCAAAACCTGTCACCGATGCCGGGCGCTCGTTGAGGAACCAGGCGGCGGCTTCCAATTGCTGCATACCGACTTCGCCGATCAGGCCAGAAGAAGTCTCAGCGTTGAGTCGCCAGTTTTGGGCAATTTCTCGGTCACGGTTGGGGGAGAGCCGCCGCCAACTGCTTTTGGTGTGCCATTGGGCACGGGCCATAATCGGTCGGCCCAGGGCACCACTGCGGATAAAGCCAAACACCGAGCGGTACTGTGGTTCGGAACGGTAGAGCAAGCCGACTTGAAAAATCTGCCCGGCCTCTTCTGCATTTTTCCCGGCCAACGCAATGGCGCGGGCATCCTCAATGGATGAGGCCATCGGTGCTTCGAGGTAGACATTCTTGCCGGCTTCCAGGGCAGCAAGGGTCACCTCCCGGTGGAGGTGGGTCGGCGTGGCAATAATGACGGCCTGCACATCTGGATTCGTCAGGACCTCGTTGTAATCCTCGTGCCGACTTGCTTCCGGGTAGGCGCGTTGGGCACGCCGCAACATGATGGGATAGTTGTCGCAGATCGCCATCAGGTTGGCCTCGGGAATGTCGGCCAGGGTACTGGCAATCGTGCGGCCCCATTCTCCGAATCCGATCAAAGCACAGTTGACGGCATCCTCAATCGGGCGCGGTTCATGAACGGCCTGATAGGCTTCTTCGGCTTTGAGCTGCTCTGCCTCGGAGAATCCGAAGAGGGAAGCAAAAGAACCCACTTTCAGAAAATTTCGACGGCTCAGGTTCGGGGTAGCCGTCTGGTTGGCTTGTTGCGCTTTCTTCGCCATGTTTACGTGCAGGGTTCAATAAGTGGAATAAGTTCTTTGCGCCCTTATATCGCCAGGGTTGGGTTTGATGGCCTAAACAAAGGGATGCCATATTGCTGTACATCCACATGACCCGAAGGCGATGGGGGAGAAGCGGTTAGCGTCCGAACGCCAAAGTGTTTGGCCATCGATTCCGTTGCCGTCAAGCCCTCTACCAGCAAAGCCGTAGACAGGGCATCGGTCTGTATGGCTGATGGGCCAATCACGGCGGCAAGCGCAGCACCCTCTACCGGCCTTCCGGACCGCGCATCCAGCACATGGCCGTACTCTACGCCGTCGGCATAGAACGATTTCCCTGAAACAGCTGAAACTGATAGGGCTTCGTCTTCCAGGGTAATGACCGCCAATACATCATCTTCTCCGGTCGGGTCGTGCTCGGCTCCGGGGGTAGGCAAGGCGGTTTTCCACGGCTTCTCGCCCGGTGGGCGGCCCATCGCATAAATCGTACTGGTCCCGCCATGTAACAAAGCCGAGGTGACCTCGACTTCCCGAAGGACGGTCATGGCTTCGTCAATGGCATATCCTTTTCCAATCCCGCCGAGGTCGATCGCTACGCCGGGTTTTTCGAACCGCACGGTTCGGGTTGCGGCGCCCAGATGAACCAGGTGCATCCCCGTTCGGCTGCGGGCTTCTTCGAGGGCTTCCGGTTTGGGCAAGTGGCCCGTGTGGTTGACGAACCCCCAGCAGCGCATCAATGGGCCGATGGTTACATCGAAAGCACCTTCAGTTTCACGGTATAGGCGTTGGGCCGTTTGTAGCACTTCAAAGAGGCGGGGTTCAACCTGTACCGGTTCATGTGCAGCTCGTGTATTGATGCGGTTGACATCGCTAGCGGGCCGATAGAAACTTAACTGTGCTTCCAGTCGGCTGATTTCGGCCAGGGCCATTTCTCCGGCAGCACGCAGGCGCACGGAATCCGCGCCATGCAACACCAGTTCAAAGCGCGTTGCCATTGCATGCAGCGCCAGCCGGATGGTAGCCATAGGGGGCAGTGTTGCGTGATGCGTGAATCGCGACCGGTAAGTATTGCTGAGAATAAGGCCGATTTGCCAGATAAACCGAGTCTTCGGTTTGCAGCATCGGGGCCAAGATCACGCAACACGCATCACGTTAAGGGCAGAACCTTCAAGGATGTTCTACCCCTCGATTTACGACAACTCCAGCGTCCCGTAGGTGATCGGCTCAAGTTCCTGGCCGGAGCCGGTCATGAGCTTGCGCGTGGCTTCATCGTAGTAGACCATGATGCCCATGCGCTCAGACATTTCAGCCATCGAGATGATGGTTTGGCACCGGATGGCAACATCAATGTTACCGACGGGATCTTTGTCGTCACGGATAGCGGTGAAGTAATTGTCAATGTGAGCTGGGATGTCTGGGCCGGGTTCGATGTTTTCGAACCGTTGTTGGTCCACGAGGTCAGCGAAGGGCCGTTCGGGGCGTAGTTCAAGTGTGTTGCCCGAGAAGAACAGCGAGGCTTCCTGACCGCGGAAGACTTGCTCATGTCCTTGTTCGTTGACGGAGCAGCCGGTGACCATCATGTTCAGGCCGCTCGGGAATTCGGCAATGACCTGGGTGATGGTGGTCACGTCCCGGTCTTCCGGTCCCAACTGGTCATCCCCGACCTTTTTGTTGCCGAGGCACGCCACGCGGGTTGGAAATTCCGGGCTGCCGGTTGCAATCAACAGCGGGTGGATGCGGTGGGCCAACAAGTCGCCGAGGAGCCCGGCGCAGTAGGGGTAGTACTTCCGCCAGCGGTGGTAATGCTCGGGGTTAAACGGCCGGTCCGAGACGGGGCCGAGCCATTTGGCCCAGTCGATGGTTTCACCGGCTTTCAGTTCTTCCTCAATGGCGTAGTAGTTCCACTCGCCATCGGGGGTGTTGCGCATGAAGGAGTCCTGGCAGAGCACCATTGGGCCGATGGCTCCGGAGGTGATCAGTTCGGCGGCTTTTTGCCACTTGCCTTCGGAGCAATACTGGGAGCCGATCTGGAATTTCTTGCCGCTTTTTTTGACGGCATCGTGGATGGCAAAAGCTTCACCCAGATACCGGGTCATGGGTTTTTCGCAATACACGTGCTTTCCGGCATCCAGCGCATCAATGGCGATCTGGGCATGCCAGTGGTCAACGGTACCGATGAAGATGGCATCAATGTCTTGCCGGTCCAGCAGGGCGCGGTAATCTTCGTAGACTTCCACACCGGCATCGCGGCCTTCGGCAACGCGGCTGGCTTCGAGGGCTTCCTTGGCCCGGTCACGGCGTTTGGAGAAGAGGTCACAGGCAGCAGCTCCAACGGCATTGTAGACATAGCTGTGGCGTTGTTCGCCGTCACTGTTCAGGTTGGTGACGTTGAGCAGGTGGGAGTTGAAGCCTTGTCCACCCACGCCGATGAAACCGGTCACGATGCGGTCGTTGGCGCCGAGGACAGCACCCGTGGCAGGGGCCGTTTTGGTAGCTTTATCGCCAATTTCTTCGGCGACTTTCGGGGAGCAGCCGGCCATGACGGCCGTGGCAGTAATGGCCCCTTTCTTGATGAAGTCTCGACGGGAGGCATTGTTGGCCGTAGACGTGCGTTTTTTTCTTTTCATGATTCTGCCAGGTTTCCAGTAGAGGATGTTTTGGTGTGGTGTTCAGGTTGGGAACGGGCGAGGCATCAATATCCTGAATAATTAGAAGTCATACAATACCCAAAACCCGGCCAGAGGGGGGGAGACGGGGTATGGGGTGCGAAAAAGAGATGGATCTGCAACAATTACGTCCCGGTACGGTTATTCAAAGCAGCAAACGTTTTCTTGAAGACGTTTTCAACCCGTACCCAAACCTGATCCATCATGTCAAAATTAGCTACACTTCTGCTCCTGATTACCCTGTTTATACCCAACCGGGTAGATGCACAAGATGCGTCCTCCTATGCCCTTCAGTCAGAGAGCAAGATGTGGATTGACGGCACCTCCAATAAAAGCGACTGGACTGTGACAGCCACGGAAATGACAGGTCACGTCACGTTGAATCCTACCGCCGATACGCTACAGTTTGAGGAAACCCGTGTGGTGGTTGCCTCCAAAAAGATTGTGAGCAACAAAAGCACGATTATGGATCGGCTGATGTACAAGGCGCTCAAGGCGACCCAACATCCGCAAATCGAATATGCACTCACCAGTGCAACCGTCACGGCGATGGCCGGAGATTCCTTCACCGTGGATGCCGTAGGCAACCTGATGTTGGCCGGGGTTACGAAAGAAATCACGATGCCGGTCGAAGGCAAAAAATTAGCCGATGGGCAGTACCGATTCACCGGGAGCTACACCCTGCTCATGACCGACTACAAGATGCGGCCTCCCACGGCCATGTTTGGTGCCCTTCGTACAGGCGATGAGGTGATTGTCAATTTCGACCTGACCCTGGGGCCGGAGATGCCGAAAAGCGGGACCCAGTAACGGCCCATTCTTTACGCGTTTTCGTATATTGCGTGGTATTGAGGATCCGACCATGCATGATGCATCTTCTGAGCGATGGGATGAAGTTGATCAGCTCCTTGCCCAAGTGCTGGATCAGCCGCCTGATGACCGTGTCTCTTTTCTGAAACACGCCTGTGGCAACGATGAGGCCCTGCTCGATCAACTTATGACCTTGCTGGCACAGGAAGCCGCCGCCGAGGCCTATCTCGCACCGGGCGTCGCAGGTTTTCTGGAGGAACACCTGACCGATTTGGTGGAAGATGTCGAGCAAACGGCCCGTCCACTGCCTGAAGCAATAGGGCCCTATCGCATCCTGCGGCTCTTGGGTAAAGGAGGGATGGGGAGTGTATATCTCGCAGAACGAGACGACGAGACCTTTCACAAACAAGTCGCGGTCAAAGTGGTCAATCGGGGTATTGATGATGCCAACCTCCTCAACCGGTTCGTCTATGAACGCGAAATTCTCGCCTCGCTTGACCACCCCCACATTGCCCAACTGCTGGACGGCGGAACCACCTCAGATGGACGGCCCTATCTGGTAATGGAGTATGTGGACGGCATTCCCATCACCAGCTATTGTGACCAGCACCAAATCTCAACCGAGGGTCGATTGGTCCTCTTTCGGACGGTCTGCCGTGCGGTCCATTTTGCCCACCAGAACCTCGTTGTACATCGCGACCTCAAGCCGACCAACATTCTAGTGACGGATCAAGGGGAGGGCCCTGTTTCAGCGATGGTCAAGCTCCTGGATTTCGGAATTGCCAAACTGTTGGATGAAAACGCGCTCCGCCGGACGGCCCCTGTAACCCAAACGGGTCTGCGCCTGATGACACCGGAGTATGCGAGTCCGGAACAGGTGCGCGGAGAGGCGATCACGACGGCCTCTGACGTGTATCAACTGGGTGTACTCCTGTACGAACTCCTGACCGGGCATCGGCCCTATCGGCTCTCAAAACGTATTCGGCTTGAGATCGAACGGGCCATTCTTGAAGAAGCCCCGACCCGCCCCAGTACGATCATCGGCAAAATCGAAGACGTTGATTCAAATGAGCAACCCTCCACCGTCTCTCCCGAATCCGTCAGTACGGCACGGGGTACCAGTTTGGAGCGGCTTCGCCGAAGCCTGAGCGGAGACCTTGACAATATTGTGCTGATGGCACTCCGCAAAGAGCCCGTGCGTCGATATGCCAGCGCTGAGCAGTTTGCAGAAGACCTCAAGCGGCACAGCCAGGGGTTACCGGTGCATGCTCGTCCGAACGCTGTATCCTATGTTTTACAGAAGTTTATCCAGCGTCACAAGTGGGGGGTGGGGATTGCAGCAGGGCTCGTCTTTTTGCTGGCTGGCTTTGCGGGGATGATGATGTGGCAACAGGCGCAGACGGTACGTGAGCGGGATAAGGCCCAGATTGAAGCTGAACGAGCCGAGCAAGTTACCGCTCTCATGGTGCAATTGTTTGAGGTTAACAACCCAGACCTGACCCAAGGGGATACCCTGACGGCCTACCAAGTGCTCGAACGAGGTGCGGCACGGATTACGCAGGATCTGGAACAGCAGCCCGACCTCCAGGCGCGTATGCAGGATGCTTTGGGGCGGGTATATCACAGTTTGGGGGCCTATGGCCAGGCGCGGGAGCTCTTTGATCAGGCGCTTACGGAAGACGGCAGGTCCTTGCTCTCTGATGTGGAATGGGCAAGGATCGTATTTCATAAGGCCAACCTCTTGCAGGATGCGACCGAGTATGAAGAGGCCGAGCGGCTGTTCAGACAGGCGCTCGGCCTTCGGCGCACCGCGCTAGGCCAAGTGCATGAAGAGGTCGCCGAGAGCCTTCATGGATTGGCCTGGGCGCTGGAAATCAAGGGAGATGTCGATGGGGCCGAGCAACATTATCGGGAAGCGCTGGCCATGCGCCGTTCGCTATTGGGCGTTCAGCACCTGAACACTGCCGAAACCCTTGCCCGTTTGGGAATAATCTATCGATACCGGGATCAATACGATGAGGCAGAGCGCCACATTCGGGAGGCCCTGGAGATCCGCCGGGCTTTGCTGGGAGAAATCCATACCCATATCGCCGAGAGTTTGACGCATTTATCGATCGTCAAACTCTTTCAGCTAAAGGTCGAAGAGGCCGTTGTCCTGCAGCGTGAAGCCGTCCAAATGTATAGACAGCTACTGGGTGAGGATCATCCAATGGTGATCAAGCAGCTTATCCAATTGGCTTCGGGGGTCGGTTCACTGCCAGATTTGGACCAGTCAGAAGAACTCTATCGTCAAGCCCTCGACCTGAGCATAAGGCAGTTCGGGGAGGCGAGTGAGTGGGTAGGGGTGTGTAAGGAGCAACTTGGCTTGCTTTTGATGCGGCGTGGCGATGCTGCAGGGGCCGAACGCCTGTTGCGGGAAGTAAAGGCTTTATACATGACAATATTTGAGGAGCATCACCCCAGAATATCTGAAGTTACCTACCGTCTTGGACGTACCCTGCACCAACAAGAGCAGTACAAGGAAGCTGAAGGGTTGTACAGGGAAGCACTGGCGATTCACCGGTTTCGGAAAAATGCCCTTCGAAATCAAACAGCGCGCATGACACGCCATTTGGGGCAGGTCTTGATGGCGCAAGGTGCACTAGGGGAAGCGGAACGGTTGTTACGGGAGGCACTCGGCATCTATCGGTCTATCCTTGAACCGGTAAATAAATACACCCACGGTGTCCTTATAGATCTGGGCAAGTGCCTCACGCAACTTCGTCAATACACCGATGCGGAGTCTGTACTTTTTGAAGCCCAGGCACAACTCAATGAGCGAAAAAAAACCGACTCCACGCTAGATCCTGCCCCTACGCAAACGGCACTGGCGGAACTCTACACGGCGTGGGGGCAACCCGATAAAGCCAAAGCCTACCGTTGACGCCTGCGGGGAATTAATCCGGTACCTGGCTAATCTGGCCGTTGGCGCTGAGCCATATGTTCAAGAAATCAAAAGAGCTCCCCTGGCCGTCCATGTTGAAATCACCCAGGAGGTAACCGGCGGCTCCGTTGATGGGCAGCCAGCCCTGCAGGAAATCACTGGATGTAATGGTATCTGAGAGGTTCCCATCGCCTCCCCACAGGCCATATCGGCCCGGACTCACCTCATGCTGTGCGTTGATCCCGTAGCCAGGTGTGGAAGTGAAATCATAGCTACCAAACCCGCCGGACACATTGACCCTCGACGAAGACATGACGGACATGTGGTTGCGGTGCCGAACCACCACATAGTAGCTCCCCTGGGCCACGCCATTAAAGAAGAGCTTGCTCTGGCCATCCACATCTACAATTGAGCCATTCGATTTAAGCAACGCTGCACGGGTGGCAACTTTTGTGCCCGGAGCGGTGCCGGTTCGTAAATCCACCAGCACCCAGTCTACAATATCGGCTGAGCCAAAGATGCTGCCGGCGGCTTGTTCATCCCCGTTGTAATCCCGAGTGGAGCCGTTGTAGAGCGCGTCACGGTAAGGTTGGGTGGTCGGGATGTGACCCTGGTCTGCAAGGGTGGTGTTCATACCCGAGCCGTTGTAGGCACAGGACAGGTAGACATCCAAATCCAGCCCAAATCGGTTATCCCAAACATTGCGGAAGGCATTGTAAAAGTCCTCGGCCATTTTGGCTTCACCGGAGGCATTGGGATGCACACCGTCCCATGTATCCGTGGCGGCATTGAACCCGCTGTACAGGTCCACCACCACGACGGGGGAGATGCCGGTGGACTTATCTGCAGCAACGCCGGGGAGTTGGTTGTTGAACTCGGTAATCTTGTTGTTGGCCGGGGTGCCCCCGCAGATATTCCACGTGCTGGGGATGAGCTTGGCAAGGAGGATGATCACCGCCGGGTTATCGGCACGGAGTTGGTCGATGACCTGTTTGATCTCGTTGACGGTGCTGCTTACGCTTTGGCACTGGAACAGGTCGTTGGTGCCGAGGTGCATCATCACCACATCCGGCGTATAGCTCTGGAGCCAGGTGGAGAGCCGTCCGGAGCCGGAATTGGAAGGGCAGCCGTTGCAGCCTCCCAGAATTTCATCCGTTCGCCAGCCCCAGTGGCCTTCATGGTCACGGTCGTAATCCGTGTTGGGCGGAGAGGCATTGGGGTAAACCGGGTTCCAGGACCCGACCATGTTCACGTTGTAGCCGCCATTCTGAAACCGTTGCCAGAGGGGGCGGCGAAAGGAGTTATAGCCGTTGGCGGCTTGCGTAATGGAATCACCAATCGGGAGGACGTCAATGGGTTGTGCGGACGTACCGGTAGCGCACACGACGAGGAGCAAGGTCCATACAAATGACAGACCTCGACCCGTCAGCCGGGTAAAGGGCATAGCTTAATGAGAAATAAGTAAGTGAGGAGGGAAGGTTGGGACTTTCTGCCTCTGACTATAGTGGAATACGCGCAGAATAGGGACTTATTGGCGCGTCTTCAAGGCCGTTATTGTAAGAATTCTATGAAAGGCTCCACGTTTATATGCTAAGCGTAAGTTTTCGACCGTGAAAAGCTTCGGCGAAGGGGGTGGCGGCTTCGATACCGCGGATACGGAGCAGGCTCCGAAAGGCGTCCGGGGTAAACCAGTGCTTGCCGGTCTGTGTGGGGAATCCGGACATCAAGAGGTCGATTTTGAGTTGGACGATTTCGTCAGCGAGGGGGACGAATACATTTGGCCTCCCCAGATCGCCGTCATACTTCAGGATTTCGTATTCGAGGATGAAGTGATTCCGGAATGTGTTCCAGGTAAGGTCTGAGATGATGCGGTGATCCTGGTGCCGGTCGTGGCGGAAGTGGGTAAAGATCAGGTCTGGTTTAAATGGCTTGAGGTCAGTCTCGAAAAACCGCTTGATGGTACCCCATTGTTCCGGGAAGAAGCCATCGGGGAAATCAGCGGTGATAATTTCTGTTTTTGCAGCCCCGGCCAGAAATTGGGTGGCACTTTGCCGGGCTTCGGCCTGGCGTGTGGCATTGCCACTCAGGACGACCCATTTTACAGATACGTCTTCGGCATCGGCGACGTAGTGCAGCAGGGTGCCACCGCAGCCGATCTCAATGTCATCCGCATGCGCGCCAAGGCACAAGATCCGGCGTGGCCGGTGTTTCATCTGTAGTGGATTCATGATGCCATACCTCCCAGGGGGCCTCGCCACTCAGTTGCATGCCTTCGAGCAGCTTCTGTTCTTTAAATGTGTCCATGCAGGCCCAGAACCCTTCATGGTTAAAACTCACCAGTTCCCGGTCGTTAATGAGCCGCCGAAATGGAGCCTCAACCAGTTCTTCCCCTTCTTCCATATACTCGAAGATGGCCTGTTTAAAGATAAAGAATCCGCCGTTGATCCACATGTTCACGTCCTTGATGGCCTGAAAATCCTCCACGGTTTGATCCTGGGCCATGCTAAAAACGTGGAAGGTATAATTGGGCCGGATGCCCATGAAGGAGGCCACTTTGCCGTGGGCCTTAAAATGGTCGATCATGGACGGCAAATGCACATCCGTCAGGCAATCGGCGTAGTTGGCCATGAACATTTCTTCCCCTTCCAGGTGCTTGCGGACGGCCATCAGCCGTTCACCCACGGAAGCGTTGGGGCCGGTATCGACAAATGTGATGCGCCAATCCTGAATGTCTGACGTCAAGAGTTCCAGCTTCTCACCGCCTTCGGACAGGACGAAGTCGTTGGACACGCATTCGTTATAGGTCAAGAAATACTGTTTGATCACATCCGCCTGATAGCCCAGGCACAGGACAAAATCCGTATGGCCGTAGTGGGCATAATACTTCATGATGTGCCAAAGAATGGGCCGGTACCCGACGGGGATCATCGGCTTGGGTACATCCTGGGAATACTCGCGGATGCGCATGCCCTGGCCTCCGCAAAACAGAACAACTTTCATGGGGTTGGTTCGCTCGTGGATAAGTATGGTTCGCCGCAAAGCGGGCGTACAATTAACAACTATCAAAAAATCAATTATAGGTTCTGAATACGGGTTTCACCGGCCGGCCAACGAGGTACTTTTCGATGCCCTCGTTGAGGGCCCGGCGGTAGATGTACAGGGCTTCGCTGAAGATGTCGATGGTCTGGTCGATGTCGGCATCTGTGTGGGCAAAGCTGACCACCAACGAGGGGGCAATCACGCCGCGCCTGATCAACTCCTGAAGCATGAGGGTACGGAACGGCTGGGAGCGTTCACCTTGCTGGTCCTTAGTGGCATAAATCAGGTTTACCGGGCGCCCGAGCACCTGGACGTAATCGTTCAGGTGGAGTTCATCGATGGATCGCTGAATACCGTCGGCGAGGCGGGTGCCTTGTCGGTAGAGGCGGTTGACCACATCCCATTCGCGGTACACCCGGAGGGTTTCCAGGCCAGCGGCCAGGGCGTGAGCCTCTGCGCCGTGCGTGGCTGAGAGCAGAAATACGCGTGCCTTGTCGTGATTCAACCCGCCCAGTTGCATGATATCCCGGCGGCCCATCAGGGCAGCAACCGAAAACCCGTTGGCGATACCCTTCCCGAAGGTGGAGAGGTCGGGGACGACGTTGTAGGTTTTCTGTGCCCCTTGCAGGTTCCACCGGAAGCCGGTGATCATTTCATCCAGAATGAAGAGGGCCCCATTCCGATGGCACAGGTTTTTTACCTGTTGGAGAAAGTTGTTCTGGGGTTCATCAACACGCGCCGGTTCCATGATGACACAGGCGATTTCACCCGGATATTGATCGAAAACGCGTTGCAGGCTTTCCAGGTTGTTGTACCGGAAGGTGTGGGTCAATTCCCGGACAGCCTGGGGGATACCAGCCGCCATGGCCGTCGTACCGATGAACCAGTCATCATAGGAGTAAAACGGATGATCGGCGCACAGGACCACGCGGTCTCTTCCGGTATGGGCCCGGGCCAGCTTGACGGCAGCCGTTGTGGCCGAGGAACCATCTTTACAGAATTTGATCTGCTCTGCCCCTTCGATTAACTGGACCAGTTGCTCGGCATATTCCAGTTCCAGGATGGCAGGGCGTGTAAAATTGCTACCGAGGCGCATCTGCCGGTAGGCAGCCTCAACAACAGAAGGGTAAGCATGACCGAGCGTTACGGCCCGCAGCCCCATGCCGTATTCAATAAATTCGTTGTTGTCCACGTCCCACACCCGGCATCCTTTTCCCCGTACAATGAAGCCGGGCGCATATTCGGGGAATTGATCATCTCCTTTACTGTAGGTATGGCAACCGCCTGGAATGAAGGCATGGACACGGCCACGCAGCCGCCGGGATAGCTCAAAACTGGGCATCTCGGCAGTAGGCGGTGGCAAGGGTTGTACCAAAGTCAGGTTTGACACAGTTGGTTTGGGTTAAAGGCGTTGCTACATCAACAGCGCTTCCATTTGTGCGCGGGTGGCATAGTGGACGCCATATTCGGGATCACGGGGGCAGTACATCCAGACCTTTTTCGAACCAAGGCCCAGCGGATGCTCAACGAGCATACCCCGTGTGGTGGGGTCGGCATTGTAGGTATGGATGGCCCCCAATTCTCCGTGTTCAGGGTGGCCGAAGTAGCACCAGAGGTCATCGAAAAAGTACAGGGCGCCGGGGAGGGCAATCGGGTCCAGCCAGCGCAGCACCGACATCGTGGAGGAGAACGTATCGCAGTCGATATGAACCAGGCTCGGTGGCGCTTTGACCATTTTGCCAGCCAGTTCAGGTGTCAGGCTGTCCTCGTAGTACCCTTTGATGTACTCGATGTCCTTGATGTTGTTTTTTTCGGCAATGGACTTGACCTCATCCAACGAGCAGGCGTATTCCCCCTTGTAAAAGGCCGGATCATCGACATCTTCCGGGGCCAGTTCGGGCAGGCCGGCGAAGGAGTCAAACGCGAAGATGCGGATATTCCTGAGGGCTTTGTTTCGCCAGGCGGCCCACTTGCGGACTTTATTGAAGTTGATAATCGAACGGAGCCGAAAAACACCAAATTCATAGTAGTGCCCCAGTTCTCCACCGCGAAATTCTTCAGCTAATTGCTGCTGCAGCGGAAAAGCCTGTCGCCACACATAGGTCTGGGTTACCTCGTAATGGTTGACGTAAGGAAACGCCACATGAAAAAACTTTCTGAGCATGACAGATTGAATCTGACAGTGAGAAACAGCATAAACGGTCACAAGAACTTCGTCTCACCGTATGCGAGATGCTGAAAACTGAATGCGTATACGCAACACGAAATAATTACCGCTGTACCATCACTTTTCGGGTTTGCACGAAGGCCCCGGCTTGCATCCGGGCAAAGTAGACCCCGGACCCAACAGACCGGCCCTGGGCATCACGCCCGTCCCAACGGACCTGCCCGCGGCCAGCCGATACATCGGTATCCAGCAACTCGGCCACGACTTGGCCCATCACGTTGAACAGGGTCATCCGAACAGGTGAGGGTTCCGGTACGGCATAGGGGAAGACCGTCTCGTATACAAAGGGATTTGGATACGGGGCATCCAGCGCAAAGACATCCGGGCGTGCTTGTTGATTCAGCGTTGCGGTCTCGCCAGCCAGTTTGGCCGGGAAGGTGGTTCCGGTACACTGGGGCCGGAAATGTAAGGTGATCTGCGCAAGTGCACACCCTCCACTTCCGTCATCGACTTCACTTGTGTTGACCACAGCGAGTTCGTCGAATACGGCACCGGGGGGCGTGGCAGAGCAAGACGTTGGGATACCTGCCTGTTGATTGCTCCCGACGCGGACAAACAGTTCGCTTTCGCCCAGGGCCTGCCCAAAGAAGTCCTGGCCGGTAGGGGCTGAAGCCAGGGAGAAGGTGTCCCCCGGATCAACAGAAGCCTGGAAGTACCGGTACGACCAACTCGGGTCAGACAAGGCGATGATCTCTTCTGGATTGGCGCACTCCGGTCCTCCGCCACCCTCAGTATTGATGATCCAGTTAAACGCCTCACTGTCCGAACCCCCATTGCCGTCGTCTACGGATACAGATACTGCGTAGGAACCGGCTGTTGTGGGCGAACCGGTAATTTGACCAGAGGCCGAGTTGATACTCAGGCCAGGAGGTAAGTTGTTCGCCCCATAGGTGAGGGCATCGCCCTCTGGATCGGAGGCCGAGAGCGTCAGGTCTATGGTATCCCCGACGGTATGGAGTTGGTTGCCGGGGTTGGTCAGGGCTGGTGGTTGATTGCCACTACCGCAATCCGACTTGTATTTGAGGGTCAACGCTCGTAAGGCACAGGTACCGTTGTTGTCGTGGGGGGTAGCACTGACCACTTTGAGGTCGCCAAATACGGCCCCCGGTACCAGGATATCGCAGAACAAGGGGAGGCTGGGGTTCAGGTCACCATCTATCAACACGAACAGGGCCGATTCGCCCACTTGTTGCCCGAAGAAGTCCTGGCCGGTGCGTGCGGCATTGAAGCTGAATTCGCTTCCTGGCGCAACGTCATTCCTAAAATACGTGTACGACCAGCTCAAATCTGACAACAAAATGATTTCGTCTGAGGGGCCACAAGTAGGTGGTGGATCATCCGGGTTGATGGTCCATGTGAACGTTTCCGAGTCCGTTCCCCCGTTGCCGTCATCTGCTGAAGCGGTCACATTGTAGCTCCCAGCCGTTGACGGCGTTCCGGTAATTTGGCCGGAAGAGGTATTCAGGTTGAGGCCAGGTGGCAAGCCAGAGGCTCCATAGGTGATGGAATCGCCGTCGGGGTCGTTGGCTGAAAGGGTGAGGGAGGCGGTATCTCCAACGGTATGGGTTTGGTTGCCGGGGTTCGTGAGGGTAGGGGGCTGATTCGGCGGGGCATCGGTGTTTACGTAGATGCTGTAGCCGGTGCATCCGGCAGCGAAGAAGTCCAGGTCGCCATCCCGGTCGATGTCCAAGAAGCCAAAGTCGAAGGTGTTCTGGTTCCACGGGTTTGAGGCTGAGCCCCAGGGGTCGGTCAGCTGTCCGGTGCCGTCGTTCTGGAAGAGGGCAAACTTGCGCGGGCTATTACCCGTGTCACAGGGGGGATTGCTCGAATCCACGTCGGCGAGGCCTACGTCGAGGTCACCGTCCTGGTCCAGGTCGGCCACCTGAAGGTTGCCACCGAACCCTGCGGTTCGGGCCGAGGTCAGGGGGCGTTCGATGAAGCTCAGGCTGGTGTTGGGTACAACGGCGTTGCCCAGGGCCACCAGGTCTTGTCCGTCATCGACCACGTACAGGTCGTGTTTGGTATCGGCATTAAAGTCGGCGACGGCAAACATGTACGGCGCATTGCCGATCAGGCGTTGCCAGGTGTTAAAGGTACCGGTGCCGTCGTTGAAGAACAGGTAGACCCCCGGCAGGCCGAAGGGCTGAATGCTCCGGTCATCATGCCGGACCAGGTCAATATCCCCATCACCATCCATGTCCACCCAGGCTGCCGACGTACTGAAGCCGACGCTGCGCAGCGCCCCAAGGCGGGCATCGCTTTCATCGGTAAATGTGCCGGTGCCGTCGTTGATGAGTAACACATCCTGTGCGGTCCCATCCGGGGCATAGTTGGAGAAGTAAAGGTCAGGGAAGCCGTCGGCGTTGATGTCTCCCGAAGAGACCCCGCAAAACTGGGCCGGGCTCACGTTCATGTCCGGCAGTCGGGCGCTTTCGTCAGCAAGGCCGAGCCATTGTCCCTGTCCGTCTTCACCCCGGTTCAGGTAGAGGGCCGGGGGATCTTCGAAGGTGGTGGCAATCACGACGTCGTTCCACCCGTCGTTGTTCAGGTCACGGATCATGACGTCACGGGCATCGGTCATGTGTGTGCTGAAGGCCGGGGCATACAGGTCGGTCTGGTCTTGCAGGATGCCGTTGTTGTTGATGAGGATGGCATCTTTGATGGTGCCGGTGTTCATAAACCGGGGCTTGCGCACCACGACGATATCCTCCCACCCGTCGTTGTTCAGGTCGCCCACGGCCAGGTCTTTTTCCTCGTTGTCATTGGCAGGTAAAGAGGAGAGGGTGAGGCGGGAGGCCGTTTCATCGGCAAAATCAAGCCAGCTTCCTGGGGCTGCAATGATGGTCCAGGTGAAGGCTTCAGTATCGACACCACCGTTGCCGTCGTCAGCGGTGATGGTAACATTGGCGGTGGTGGCCGTTGTGGGAATGCCGGAAATCAAGCCGGAGTTGGGATTGATAGAGAGGCCATCGGGGAGGCCGCTGGCGCCGTAGGTGAGGTTGTCTCCATCGGCATCGGTGGCGCTCAGGGTGAGGGCTACGGCATCGCCGTCCTGGTTGGTCTGGTTGCCGGGGTTGGTAAGTTCGGGTGGGGTGTTGGTGAAGGCATCGATGGTGCCTGCTTCAATGGCGAGGAAGCCGATGGGTTCAGTGGTGTGGTTGGTCTCGGTGTCATTCGATTGTTCCTCATCAATCTTCACCTCTACATCATTACCCGTCAGGTTGCGAAAGCGCAGGCCGGCGGTGTCACCGCCATCAATACGTTGCATGGCTGCCAGAAAAACCGGAGTACTCGCAAAACCGGGGCTGAGCGAAATGTTTCGCCAATCGTGCGTATAGGTGTCCGACGTCACGTTAGCCAGTACGTCAAGAGTTCCGGCTGTGCTGGTTCCTGAAGAGACCGCAATCCAGTGTACCGTCTCTGTGCCGTGCGATTTGTTGCTTTCGCGGGCATGGATTTCGATATCGAAATCATTTTGAGATGGATTGGCGTGGCGGGTCACTACGGCTTCCGGGTCATTGGTGGTGGTCACCTGGGAAAAGACGACCATTGGGCCACTAAAGGGGGTGGGGAAGGTAACTGTGCTGCGGGTACTACCGGCCTCGGCTGAACCTGCCTGAATACGGAAGCCGCTCACAAAATCGTGGGTACCCGTATCGACTACAAAATAGCCGACGGCCTCGGTTCCATGGCTGCCATCCTGGTATTCCCATTCATCCAGTTGGTATTGGAAGCTGCTGCCCGTTACGTTTCGTACCCGAACCGTAACCGGGTCTCCATCATTGGCCGATGGCGGTTGCATCACCACAATCGGGTTGGCGTAGGTCCGTTGCAGGTTTACGGTGTGCCAGGTATTGGCATCGGGCTGGGCGTTGATGACGGTACCGGCTTCGCCGATGGCGCCGGCAGTCGGGGTATCATTCACAACCCAGTTGAATTGGGCAATGTCTACGCCGCCGTTGCCATCGTCCACGGTAATCGTGACCGGGTAAAGCCCGGTGGCCGATGGGGTGCCTGTAATGCGGCCCGTGCCGGGGTTGAGGTTCAGGCCGGGAGGAAGGCCGGTATCGGAGAAGGTCAGGTTATCCCCATCGGCATCCAGGGCAGACAAGAGGAGGTCTACGGACGTTCCCAGGAGTGTGGCCTGGGTACCGGGATTGGTCAGGACCGGTGCTGTGTTTGTGCCCACAGGGTTCACGCGGATCGTATGGGCCACAGAGGGTACACCTTGCGCGTCCAGGGCGAACAGCATGTAATACCCCGGTGTGAGGATGTTGGCGTTGGCGTGTGCCGTCAGTTCATAGGAATCGGTACCGTTCGGGACGAAGGGTACATCCAGGAACCGCAAGTCGGTATTGACGGCATGCGTCGTTGCCGAGAGTTTGATGAGGCTGAATTGCGAAACCCCGCCGGTGGCCTGCACCGTGAACGTCTGGCTGTGGTTGATGGCACTCGGGGCCTGGTTGATGGCCGGGCGGGAAGCAGGGGAGCCGTCCGGGTTGAACAGGTAGGCTGGGGAATAGACCTGGCCATCCTGGTGGTTGGCCGTACAGTTTCCGCAGAGGCCACCGCCGGCCGCAAGGACCGTTGCATCGGGCAAAAGGAGGCCGATGGAGTGGTAGTTTCGGGGGACCGACATGGAGGCCACCGTGCGCCACTGGCCGGTCGTGGGGTTCCAGATTTCGGTGGGGAGGATGGTGCCCTGGTCGCTGAATTTAACGCCGGATGTGTTGCCGCCCAGGACCATGACTTCGCCATTGGGGAGCATCACGGCGCTGTTGAAGCGGCGGGCGTGTTCCATCGGGGCGATTTCCGTGACAACCGGCGTAGGGCCGTTGATGTCGATGGTAATCGCTCGGTTGGTACTTACGGTATTGCTGTGTTGGGAGGAGCCGCCGGCAATCAGAATTTTACCGGGGGCATACATCACCACGGCGGCGTGTTTGGGGTACCAGTTGTCGCTCAGGCGCGTGCCGAGGTTGGTCAGGGTACCATTGCCGTTGGGGTCGATGTTGTGCATATCGTCCGTTGGCCCGGCGTGGAAGAGGGTCCCGTCGTTGTTGATAAACAGATAGGGCCACCAGTGGGATTCAAAGCCATTGGCCCCGGCAATGGAACTCCAGTCGATTCCGTTCAGCTTTTGCCATCCTTGGTTGGGGGTCCAGCGTTCGGCGGTGTTGGGGCCGCCGTTGCCGCTGGCGGTAAAGACGCGGCCATCCGGCATGGCAATGGTCGTCGGGTACCAGCGCGGATCGACCATGGGGTCAATGACGCTCCAACTGTTTGCATTGGCATCAAACACGCTGGTGGTGTTAACCGTGTTGCGCCCTCCGTTGATGAACACGCGGCCATCGTCAAGCATGACGAGGTGCCCGCAGAACATGTCGTGGCTATTGTGGGGGCGGTCCACGAACTGATTGGTGGCCGGGTCCCAGGTGGCGGCATAGGTAAACTCGGGGCCGACCGGGAAAGCATCCTCTTTATTGGAGGAAAAGGACAAGATGCGTCCGTCTGGTAGGTTGGCCGCAGACACCGGGATGTGGGGCCAGTTGATGACGGGTCCCCAAACGCCCAGGCTGTTGAGCAGTTCGACCGGTACGTACCGGGCCTCCTCTTCATCGACCAGAAACGGTAGATACCTGCTGGCTTTTTCTGCCCAATAGGCATCACTCTGCCCATGGTCAGATTCACCGTGGTGGTGCACCGAGCCGATCTTTTCATGTTGATCGACATCCCTTTCCTGCGCGTAAAGGGGCAGGGCGTTGAGGAATAACATGCCGAGTAGGCATACAAAAAGGAGGTTCGCCAAGGAGTAAGGTTTCCCCAGGGCTGAGTGGGATGCGGATAAGGCCATGTAAATCGAGGATGAAAGGATGAGGTGGATAAGTCCTTTCGCAGGTGTCGTTACAAGGTAAGAGAATTGCTGATAAGACAGTGATGGTAAACCCTGGGACATGGCTACGTTCGGGATCACGTGCCTGTTTTGGCGTTCAGAAGGTCGTGATTTTCCAGAAGGGTTGCGGCTTCTCGGATTACGGTGAACGGCAATCCAGATCGGTCGGCAATATCCAGGAGGGTATGGTGTCCATCTGTGAGGTTCAGGACCCAGAGCATGGCGAGTTGTTGTTGTGCGGCATCGGGGTGGCCACCGGTGGCCCGGTAGAGGCCGCGTTTGCCCAACTGGGGTTCACCTTTGGGGTTGAGGTTCTGGTAGGTGTCGTTGTGTTCCAGCACATTGATGATTTGCCAAAGTGCGGAAAGAGAATCAGCGAGGTGTGCAGGGCTAACGAAATCCAAATTATCGCCGGAGGTATGGTATTCAGGGAAACACCCATATGGCGTTCGGCTCAGGCACCCGACGGGCAGGTTAAATCCGGGAGAGTTGTACTGCCGCTCATCGTAGCCATAGGGGGAGAAAGGACGAATTTCGGTTGGGGCGTCAAGGTGCTGTAAGATATGGGTGGCGGCCCGATCAATTTCGGCATTGCCCTGGCGGGTTTGTTTGTAGGTGAAGGGACCGCCGTCGCCCAGGTTGGCGAGTACCAGGCCGTGCTTGACCTTGTGGGTCTGGGCCTCGTTTTGGGCCAACCACGCAATTGCGCCAATGGTACCGGGGGCAAAGATGAACCGGTAGCTGAACCAGGGTTTGTTTTGGCGTAAGGTTTGTGCCAACGCAGTAGCCACTGCGATGCCGGAGAGGTTGTCATTGCAAAGCGACGGATGGCAGATGTGGCAAGAGAGCAGGACTTCATCTGGAGTCTTACCGGGGATGAGGCATTCGCCATAGTGCAAATGGCCGGGTGCCAGGGTGGCATCGATACAGACCTCATAGGTGCCCGCTTCCAGCGTTTCCAGTTGCCTGTGGCGCAGGCAGAAGCCCCAGGTTTCTTTATAGTACGATGTCCGGTAAGGGATCAGGTCCGGCTGGTCGGGAAGGGTATGGAGGTATGGGCGGAGTTCCTCCAGGGTCATGTGCTGGTGGACGGGGATGCTATAATTCAGGACGTGCAGGTTGTGGGCCTTAAAGTCGATCACCCGTTTGCCTCGGCTGTTTTTGACATAGGCATCCCGGATATTCCATTCTTTTGGGATGGTCCAATCAAAGACGGGGGTACCCGTCGGGATGGCCTGAACCTCCAGGGGGACGTACGCCTGGAGCATACGCAGGGTTTGGCGTGTACCTTCGCCTGTGATGCTCCGGCAGAGGGGGTAGAGGATCTTGATCTGCCGGTACATGTCTTGCCCGGCGGCCTGAAGGTCTAGGGTCATGGGGTATGGGTGACGGTCTCGCTGTCGGCGTATCCGATCCGGTGGGCTACAGTAACCAGTTTGTGGTTTTCTGGCAGGGTCAAGGGATGGCTATAAATCTGCCAAACGGTATCCAGGGTATCCTGTCCAACCGGCACCATTTGATAGGCAATGTTGGCCCCTTCGGTTGCACTGGAGAGGGCAATCATCGATCCGGTTGTTTCGGCGGCGGGCGGGGCCGTTACGGGTTTGGAGCCGTTTGGCCAGAGTGAGGCCAGAAATTCGGGTTCGGGGATGAGGCCCTTGTCGTCGATGGCCGTCATCCACCGGTCACATTCGGCACGGAGTTCAGCCAGTTTTTCGGCATAGGCCGGGTCGGTGGCGAGGTTGTTGAGTTCGTAGGGATCGGCCTGCGTGTCGAATAGTTCTTCCTCGTCTTTTTGGGGCCTGAACCATTGGGCTTGTTCGGGGGTAAGTTCACCGGCATCCCGAAGGCGAAGGAGTTCCTGCATGATCGGCATTTGCTCCCGGTAGGCGACGGGCAGGTAGTAGCTTTTTTCGGTTTGGAAGTTACGCAGGTACTTGAATCGGTCATCCCGTACCGCGCGGATCATGTCATAGGCTTCATCGAAGCGGTCGGCTGCGCCATGGACATACTGCCGGGGGGCGGAGGTTGTATATTCGCCGAGGAAGGAACGGCCATCGACGTAAGACGGGGGTTCAAGTCCGGCCAGGGACATGATGGTTGGTTTGAAGTCGATAAAGCTCACCAGTTGGTCATCCACTGTATTCGCACCGTGCCCGTCAGGGAATCGGATGATGAGGGGGAGGCGCATGCCCGAATCGTAGAGGAGCCGTTTTTGCCGGGGCAGGGGGCCGCCGTGATCCGTGTACCAGAACACGATGGTGCTGTCCATCAGCCCGTCTTCTTCGAGTTGGGCAAGAATTTCTCCAACCTGAGCATCCATTATTTTGATGTTGGAATACATCCGGCGTACGTCCCGGCGGCCCACCTCATTGTCGGGGAGGTAGGGGGGGACGGGTACGTCGAGGTCGGCATCGACCCACAGGGAATCTTCGGTCCGCGCCCAGATCTGGGATTCGTGGGTTACGCCGAAGTTGAAGATGGAGAAGAAGGGTTGGCCGGGTTTTCGGTTGCGCCAGTGGGCGGTGTTGCTGCTTTCGTCCCAGGCCGTCAGCGGGCGACGGAATTGGTAGTCTTCCTTGGCGTTGTTGGTGGTGTAATACCCGGCTTCCCGAAGGTATTGGCTGTGCATCTTAACTTCTGCAGGGGGGACGGCTTCATACGGAGGGATGCCCGGCGGCCAGTATTGCGCCATGCGGTTTACGATTTCATCCGGAACGGTGTGGGCAAACCATGGGCCGGTTCGCATGTGCTGGGCCCCAATGTGGTTCTGGTACATGCCGGTGGCAATGGCTGCCCTGCTGGGGGCGCACACCCCTGAGGGCGAAAATACATGGGTATAGCGGACCCCTTCTTCGGCGAGTCGGCTCAGGTTGGGGGTCGTGATCGTCGAGTCTCCAAACATGGGCAGCACCGGGCTCAGGTCTTCGGCTACCAGCCATAAGATGTTGGGTTGAGAACTGAGTTGGGGGCCGGGAGGAGGAGATTCTGTGGTTGGATCAGGGGCTTGGCAAGCAAATAGGAACAGGAGGCTGAGGAGGAGGGAAGAGCGAAGGGGCATGGCCGGGAAGATTGGTGATTGGGCATTGGGTATTGGTGATTTGTGATTTTCGGGTACCCAAATCACCAATCATAACTTACCAATCACCAATCATCAATCCAACAGCCCCTGGTTGGCTGCATATGTCAGGGCTTCGAAGGTGTTGCTGACGTTGAGTTTTTCGATGATGCGTTGCCGGTGGGTATTGACGGTGTGCACGCTGATGTACAACTGGTCGGCGATTTGTTTGCTGATGAGACCCTTGGCGATCAAGCCGAGGATTTCTTTTTCGCGGGCCGTGAGCAGGTCGGCGGGGGTTGGCTTGGGTGGAGGGAAGAAGTAGATATTAGTCGAGATCGGCAGGCACAAAAACCTGTGAATCCAGTAAGGCTTGATAGCTGAGGAGGATATTTTCCAGGTTTGGGTCCATCGGGCAGGCTTTGAATACTGATTAATCAGGATACCTGAATACGCCGGGATGCATGATCTTGGCGGAGGAAAGTAATACGTGATGCGTATTGCGTGATTTGTGTTCAACCTATAGACGCATGTATCGATACACTGTTCTGATATTCCTCTGCCTGGGTGCATTGCCCGTTTCTGTCTTGAAGGCTCAAGTCCCGACGCAAACTGTCAAGGGCACCATTGTAGATCAGGTTTCGCAGATGCCGCTCATGGGGGCCACCATCTTGCTTCTGGATTCAGATCCGCTCCTGGGCACCACCGCCGATAGCAATGGTCGGTTTCGGTTGGAGGGGGTGCCGGTCGGACGCCGCTCCCTTCAGATCACTTTCCTTGGGTATGAGCCTTATATCATGCGTGATGTACTGGTGCAATCCGGCAAGGAAACGGTTGTACAAATCGCACTGGTGGAATCCATTATGGAACTGGGCGAAGTGGACGTCACCCCCCGGACCAACAAAGCCGAGGCGCTGCATCCCATGGCAATCCTAAGCGCCCGGCAACTCAGCGTAGAGGAAGCCTCCCGGTATGCCGGGGGTTTTGACGATCCGGCCCGGTTGGCTTCATCCTTTGCCGGGGTCGCGAGTGAACTCACCAGCAACGGTATCGCCATTCGGGGGAACGCCCCAACCGGACTCCTGTGGCGTTTCGAGGGGGTAGAAATCGCAAGCCCAAGTCACTTCACGGACCTGCAAACCCTCGGGGGTGGGGGCATATCCGCCCTGAGCAGCCACATGCTGGCCGACTCCGACTTCTTCACCGGTGCGTTCCCGGCTGAGTACGGCAATGCCCTTTCCGGGGTCTTCGACGTCAAACTCCGCACCGGCAACCCCGATCAACGGGAGTACACGTTACAGGCCGGGGCTATTGGGCTGGATGCAGCCGCAGAAGGGCCCATCGGACTGACCAACGGAGATGCGTACCTGTTCAATTACCGCTATGCCACCCTCAACCTGATCGCTCACCTTTTGCCCGAAGACGCCGCCGGGACCCGGTATCAGGATCTTTCCTTCAAGACCTCTTTCCCCACACAGAAGGCCGGGACGTTTAGTCTGTGGGGGCTAGGGTCAACGGATACCTCCGGTCAGCAGGAAGAAACCGATGCAGCCCAACGGGTTTATGATCAGGATCGAGAGTCGGCAGAGAGCAAAACCCGGATGGGAGCCGTGGGGCTTCGCCATCAGATGGTCCTGGGGGCGAAGACCTTCTGGACCTCCATGGTTGCGGCTTCAGGCAATGGGGTTACCTGGGCGGTAGACCGGCTTAATGATGATGAAGTATTACGGCCCCAATCATTCATTCGTCACAACAACTGGACCTATACGATCTCTACCCATCTCGACCATAAGTTTAACGCCCGGTATTCCCACACGGCGGGTATTACCCTCAATCGGAGGGTTTATGATTTGGACCTACAGGAAGCCCAGGGAGGGATGCCGATTGCTCCAGTGGCTGTGGCCAAGGGGAGCAGTATGCATCTCCAGGTCTATACGCAAACCCAGTTCCGGCTGTCTCCGACCTGGACCATGAATGGGGGTGTACATGGGCAGTGCTTCGCCCTGAGCGGAGAGACGGTTATAGAGCCTCGCATTGGGGTACAGTGGACGGTTCGACCGAATCAAACCTTGGGGGTCGCTTATGGCAAGCACAGCCAACTGGCTCGGCTGGCCGTGTATTTTGCAGAAGGAGGGGTCAACAAAGACCTCCGGTTTACCAAGGCCCATCATCTCGTGTTCAGCTATGACCGACAACTGGGGCCACAGGCGCGGCTAAAGATTGAACCCTTTTATCAAAGACTTTACGATGTGCCTGTAGCTGCCGGGTCTTCATTTTCCCTGCTCAACCTATCGGATGACTGGTTTATTGATGAGACCCTGAACAATGAAGGGACAGGCTCAAACCTCGGTGTTGATCTAACCCTGGAACGGTTTCTGGACAGGGGATATTACGCCATGCTGACGGCCTCCCTGTTTAATGCTAAATACACAGGGGGAGACGGGGTGGAACGAGACAGCCGGTACAACAAACGGTTTGTGGTGAACCTGCTGGGCGGTAAGGAATGGGCGCTGGGGAACCGAAACCTGTTCAGTATCAATGGGCGGGTTCATGTGCAGGGAGGCGACCGAATCAGTCCGGTAGACCATGCTGCTTCACTACAGGCCCGTGATGTGGTGTTTGATGAAACACAGGCTTTCACGATGCAGAAACCCGGCACTGTCTATGCCCACCTCACGCTCAACTATCGGAGGAACCGAGATCGGCATACCAGTACCTGGAGTTTACAAGTCCTTAACCTGTTGGCTACCAAGACCGTTTACGGATATGGGTACAATTACCTAGATGGTACCATCGACCGAATTGAGGAAATCCTCGTAATTCCCAACTTGAGTTATAAAATCGAATGGTAGAAGTTCGCATGGGGTACATACATGGTTTGCTTCTTGGTAGGGATCAAAAGTTGAACACCAGGTTGATGTAGGCATTGCGACCCCGCGCGGGCAGGTTGCCAATGCTGAGGTGTTCGTTGTAAAACGTATCGAAAATATTCTCCAGGCCAACTTTCAGATCAGCGTAGGAGGTCAGGTGGTAGCCGGTTCGCAGGTTCAGGATGTTGTAACCGTCGGTGCGGTCTTCGACGGCAGATTGTTCGGCAGCGCGGTTCTGGGCATTGGCCCAGCGGCTTTCGAGTTCAGCCCAGTATTTGGAATGGCCGTAGCGTAGCGTCAACACCCCACGCAATGGGGGGATCATGGGCAGCGGCTCGTCCAGGGTGCGGTTGTGGCCGTAGGTGTAGGACAACGTTGAGGTCACTTCCAGCCCGCCTCTGATGTGCCACAACGCGCTCACTTCACCGCCGGTGAGGAAGGCGGAAAGGGCGTTGGTGTACACCCGGAACCGGTAGGTCGAGGCTCGGCCCCCGAGGGCTTCGCCAATACCGGCATCATTGGTGCCATAGATATAGTTTCGGATTTCATTGAAATAGGCCGTAGCCTGTACAGCCAGGTGCCGTCCCGTATACTCCAGCCCCAACTCGGCCTGGTGGCTGCGTTCCGGCTTTAGGTTTGGGTTGCCGGTGTAGAAGTAGCCGTCGACGTAATTGTAGACGTAGTTGCCGAAGTTTTCGACGTTGCTCGGCAAGCGGGCCACGCTGGCCAGCCCGATCCGTAGCAGGGTCGTTTGTTGCATCCGGTACGTCAGGGTGGTGCTGCTGCTCAACAGGGTGTAGTCTTTGCGCAAATCTTCGAGGCCCCATCGTCCTCTGAATACCGAGGCGGCATCCTCATGCAGAATGTCACGGGTCGACCAATCCAGCCGGGTGTTGGTACGGATGTTGAGTTTGTGCCCCAGGGGCCGGCTGAAATCCAGGGTGGCAGCCGTGTTCAGGGCGGTCACATCGCCGAGGTTAAGCAGGTACATATCCGGGATGCCCTCGAACAGGCTGAACATCCACATGTCCCCAAATTGTTTGACGCGGTGGGCATCGAGCGTCAGGCCCAGGCGGTTTTGGCCGAAGCTGGTATGGATGCGGCTGAGTCCGCCCCAGGTGTCGGTGTAGCCGTACATCGGCATGTACATCCCCCGCATGACGGGCCGCTGCATCACGTCCCGAAACCGGTCGTCCATCCAGTGGTCGACGTGGTTGTAGTAGGCCCGGCCCTCAACTTTTTCCATAAAACCGGGGGTCTCGGGCACCCAGGTATGGGCCAAACTGCCGAGGCGGGCCTGGGCCAGGGTGGCATCCATGAGTAGGACCGGGTAGCCCACAAACCAGGCATCATCCCCCAGGAAGGTAGCCGTCGTGGTATGCGATATACCAAACCGCCGGGCGAGGCTGAATTTGTAGTTGCGCTTCTCAAACCCGGAGTGAGGCAGGGCATTTTGTCCACCGGGTGAAAAATCGTCGGCTTGCTTGTACGAGAAGCTGGCCCGCACGCTGAAGTCGCCGAACGTCGCACCCCCGTCCATATGGACGCGCCGGAGATTGGCGACGGATTCATATCCGGTTTCAGCGGAGAAATCGTAGGGGCTGTTAAAGTCCGGTTTCTCCGTAATCAGGTTGACCGTACCGCCGATTTGCGAAGCCTGGGTGAGGTCGAATCCGCCTTTGGTGACTTCCAGCCGTTCCAAGTTTTCGACTTCAATGTAGGAGGAGGCCGGGTCCATGCGGTCTACGCAAGCCCCATAGATTTTCATGCCGTCAATCACAAGGCCGACCTGTCCGGCATTCAGGCCCCGGATGGTAGGTTCCCAGGCAAAATTGGCCCGTTGGATCAGGTCAACCCCTGCGATGCGCTGTACGAGGTCTTCCGTAGCATTCAGTTTCTGTTGGGGACCGGAGAGATCCGGTGTGAGGGAACCCTGTGCCTCGACCATTACCCCGTCCATCGAGATAATTCTTGGCTCCAGGTGGATGATCAACGGACTTGCTGTGGATTGATCCACCATAAAGGCATGGGCCGTGTACCCTACGGCAGAGACATACACGTTGTGCATACCAGGTTCAAGGGTAAGCCGGAACCAACCATCCAGATCGGCTGCCGTGCCGTGGGTGGTTTGTTCAATGAGGACCGTTGCACCGGGGACTGCCGCGCCGGATACCACATCCAGGATCTGCCCTTCGATGTGATATTGGGCCAACGTGGGCTGGTATCCCATGAAGAGCAGCATCAAGGAAAGTAACAGCACGTGAAGGTCTTTCCCGATGCATGAGCCCAAAATGGGTTCGCCACACGCCGTATTCACGGTGTTCGCGATGACACGAATAAAAGTTGAGTGATCCGCGTGTCTATTTAAAATATCCATTTTAGTACACGGTATAGCCTTCAAAGAGGACAGTGTCAATGGGGTGGCCGGGGCGGTTGATGTAGACGGTCATGTCCCAACCGCCGGACATCACAAAATTGACCGTGCCGGTGTATCGCCCGTCTCCGGTGTGGACTGGTGGTTCATAGGGGGTGCTGTGGCCGTCGCCGCCGCCCATGTCCATGTAGGGGTAGAGGTCCACCACGGCATTTGGGACAGACGTGAGGGTATTGGCCTCCTGACGATGCAGTGCCACCTCAAAGGGGTTTTCGCCGGTTACGGGTCGACCGGGAGAGACCCAGGAGACGAAATACTGTGCTCCATCCGCCTCAAACCTCTGCATCCACAAGGACTCCTTAACGACGGGGGTAAATGTGGCTTCGGCTTGTTTGCCGTTGGCGGTTTCGAGGTTTACACCTATCGTCCAGGTGCCGGTATCCGGGGTGTCAGAAAGAAAAAACGCGCTCCCTTCGAACAGGCCTTCAGCATTGGCCGTGGTTGAGGCCGGATTTTCGACGGGTACCTGTATGGTTTGGTCTGCCAGTTCGCAGATCCCGGAAATCGAAAGCTGTGCTTCGGTAACCTGTGTGCCACCTTCAGCGATGCTGAAGAATAGTCGGTTGTAGCCGGTGTGTGCGCCTTTTTCGATATAGAGTTTCAGGTCCAGTCCGTTCACCGACTGCTCGCCGATCAGGACATTGCCTACCTCTTCAGGAGGATCATAAGGTGGCTGAAGGCTCTTGAAATCGTAGCTGGTAACATCGTCCGGCACGCACCCGGCCAGCCAGAAGAGGCCGAGGATCATGAGGCCGGAGACCAAGCCACGACGGTGTAAAGGGGGTAAGGAGATCATAGTCAGGGGCCGGTTAAGGCTTCTTCGGACAAGGCATGCAAGAACGCCACAAGGTCGGATTGCTCGCCTGTGCTTAAATCCAAGGGACGGATACGGGTATCCTGATTGCGTACTTCGGCACCACCGGCATCATAGTGGCTGACCACTTCGGCAAGCGTGGCAAAACGGCCATCGTGCATATAGGGAGCGGTAAGGGCCACATTGCGCAGAGAAGGAATCTTGAACTTCCCGAAATCCTCGGTCCGAAACGTAATACGTGCCCGGCCTGAGTCGGACGGGGCCATCTGTAATCCGTTGTTCACGTAGGCTTGTTGGGCCGGGCCTAGGGCATTGGAGAACAGAAATCCACCATGGCACCCGTTGCATCCGGCTTTCCCGAAAAAGAGGGCTGCTCCGCGTTGTTCCTGGGCCGTAAGGGCGGAAGCATCACCCTGTGCAAACCGGTCGTACCGTGATCCCGTACTGACCAACGTACGCTCGAAAGCGGCGATGGCTCGGGTTATGGCTTGCACGTCCGGGGCTTGTCCAAAGGCTTCTTCAAAGAGGTTCGGGTACAGGGGGTGGGTATTCAGCCGGGAGACAACCTCATCCAGGGCCAGGTCCATTTCATTCTTATCGGCCAGCGGAGCCAGGACCTGGGCTTCCAGGGTGGGGGAGCCACCGTCCCACAGGAGGAGGCGTTGGTAGGCCACGTTCAGCAAGGACGGGGCATTCCGAATACCGCGCCGCCCATCCACGCCAGGGCTTACCGTTTGGTTGTGGGCAAACGCCTGTTCAGGCAGATGACAACTTCCACAGGATACGGTCTGGTCACGCGATAACAGGGGATCGAAAAACAGCCGTTTGCCCAACGCGACCTTGGCAATGGTCAGCGGGTTGTAGTCCGGGATCGGCACGGGAGCGAAGCCCTGCGGTACAGCAATGTCCTGTACCGCAGGGGCTTCCTCGGATTCCATCAGGCCGTCACAGCCTGCAAGCAGCAAGATCCCTATAAACAGGAATGCACACATTGGGGTAGCCGCCTAGTTATGCCTGTGGACCCCGTGGAACATGAAGGCGCTCGAAATATCTGCGCCTACCTTGTTTGCCACCGGCAGGTTGTTGGCTGTGTGGCAGTCCCGTTGTTCAGGATCGGTGTAATCGACATCCTCGATGAACTTGGCATAATCGACCATCAGGTGCAGATCGTGCATGTTGCCGCCCTGCAAGCTGAAGGTCGTGGAGAGTTCGACTTCCCGGAGGAAGTTAGGGGTGCCGAGGTGTACGAACCAGGTCGCGTCTTCACCGGCTTCCGGGGTACCGTCGCCGTCAAGGTCCAGTTGACCGTCCATGCGCAGGTAGATGTACCCGGCATTCCACGACCAATGGTTGCCTTTGTCGGTTTGGATGGCAAGGGGATGCCCGGCGGGTGCCTGGGTGGGGTCCACGCGGTTGGTCAGGCCGTCGATGCCCACTTTGTAGCGGATGCCGGTGTACGTGCCAGCCGGGACTTCGCCCAGGTCATAGCGGCGCTGGCCGGTATCATGTTTGAACAGGATGATCTGTTCGTCTACGGTGTGGGTGACGTTGTTGTCATCGGTATCTTTGGCCGGGAGCGTGACGGCCTCGGTTTTGACGCGGACTTCGTCGCCGTTTTCGGCAAGCAGGGTGATTTCCGAGACATAGAACCGGGCTGATGTGAACGTCATTGCCTGGCCGTTGAGGGTATAAATGGTGCTGGGATCGTCAGACAGTGCCTGGCCGGAAATGACCGGCTCAATGTCGAGGTTCAGCATGACGGTTTCATCCTCGGGGTCGGAAGCGTCACAGGCCGCGAGGAAGAGGAGAACAATGAGGGCGAAGGAGCGGAAAAATAGAGTCATTGGTAATTGGTAATGATTTGGGACGCATGCTGAACAAGCAAATCACCATTCACATATCACAAATGGAAAATGCGAACAGGAGCCATTACACCCATGGGGATGTGGCTAAACGATAGGTAGCAGGAAGTGGGTGGTTCGGGAAATCGAACCTTAGGAGAGGGGGGGACCGCGGACGGGATGGGTCGAGGAGGTGGGTTCGATGATGAGATCTGTTTCGTAGACGGTATAGGTGTCTACGCGGTCGTCATCGATGAGCGTTGGGTGGTCAGGTTGGAAATGGACCAGGAGCGTGGCATACAGATCGGCATAGGTACACGCTTCATGGTGCGAAGAATCCTTCAGGGCCGCCCCGGATTCCATCTCCATATCGGGTGCATGGGTGTATTGGGGGGCGTGCGTCGCGTGTGCCGACATCGGCATATACACGCTGCTAACGGCCATAAAGACAAAGTGAGACGCGGGGGCAAAAATGGCCCCTGAAACAAAGCAAGCCAGCAAGAGTGCTGCGCGAATGCGTCTCATCGTCAGATGTCAGAAGAGGAAATCAATACACCGAATACAAAAATATACGGCACGTACCAGGGGAATATGCATTGGGGGAAAGGAAAACACCCTATTTTCGAGGGTTGTTCATTAATCCTAGAAATCGGCGTACCCGGCGTCGCGGGGTTTGATGATGTGCACAGGACCGGGCCAGGAAATGCCGAAGGCCGGGTCATTCCAGCGCACGCCACGGGCGGCTTCCGGGGCAAAGAATGCGGACATTTGGTAGAAGACTTCCGTGTCGTCGGTCAGGGTCAGGAAGCCGTGGGCAAAGCCTTTGGGAATGTACAGCATCGTGCGGTTGTCTGCGGTGAGTTCTACACCGGTGTGTTGCTTGTAGGTTTGGGCATCCGGTCTCAGGTCGATGATCACATCGTAAATGGCTCCTCGGGTGCACCGGACGAGTTTGACTTCTTCATGGGGAGCGGCTTGATAGTGCATGCCGCGCAGGGTACCGGCTTTGTGATTGTACGAGATATTACACTGGACGAGGTCGGTACTCAGGCCGTGCTCGGCGAATTCATCGTGGCACCAGGTGCGGGCAAAGAATCCGCGTTCGTCTGCAAACCGTTCGGGCTTTATAATGTACGCACCAGAGAGGGGGGTTTCGTGGAAGTGCATGGTCTCAAAGGACATAGAACGTGGGCGTGAGGCCCATGGACTGGACCTGAGTACGAATTTCCTCGGCGTAGGTGGGGTTGGTGATAATGATCACGTCGGGGCAATATTGCGTCAGAAACTCAGGGGCGATCACCTGTTGGCCTGAAACGGGCACATACAGTCCTTGCCGGTCCGGGTTGATGTCAACCACAAACTCTGCAAGGTATGGGGTGGGAAGTGCATTCAGGAAGGTGATGCCCCGCCCGCCGGAGCCCCAGGTTACGACCCGTTGACGGGTATTGACCAGTTCCTCGAACCGTTGGGTCCAGGTATGAAGGGTATCGGTGTAGGTCTGGCTAAAGGCATTCAGCAGGGCCGCGTCAGGTGGGTTGGGGGCCACGTAGGACCGCGTCGGAGCAGGGTGGGCTTCCAAGCAGAGGTATTGCCCATCGGCATAGCAGGGGGCCACGTTGGTCACTTCAAATCCACAGGATCGGAACAGATAGGTCAGGCTCCTGGGCGTGAAGTAGTTACAGTGTTCATAGAAGACCGTCCATATGGTACGGGTGCCGAATACAAAGTCGGCATTTGGGAGTTCAAAATAGAGGGCCACATCTTGTCGGTCGCCAATGGCATTGCGCACAGCCCTGAGGAATGGCACAGGTTCTGGGATATGTTGCAAGACGTGGCGGCAGCAAATCAGATCCCCGCCGAGGGCTGAATAGGCTTCGGTATACAGATCCCGAATAAACGTTACCGGTCCGAAGGTGCCTTCCCGTTCCACACAAGGGTCAATGCCGAAGCCCCGGTTGATGCCGTTGGCGCAGAGCAATTCCAGAAAAAGTCCCTTCCCACTCCCGATCTCAACGATGGTTTTATTCTGCAGGGCATACCGCTCCGTCAGGCGGTGAACGGTATCGGCCAGAAAAGACCGGTAGCGGGGGGAGTGATGGAGGGAGACCTCATAACCCGGTTCATAGGCAATTTCCCCCGGTTGAAATGCCGCATTCCACACAAAACCGCACGTGGAGCATCCGGCTAGCGCGAGGTCTCCGGCGGGGGCCGCTTGCGCCTCCGCACGGGTGGGCCAGAGAAAGCCGACGTCTAGTGGTACCCCTTCGATTTCAAAGAAAACCGAAGCATCGGTACCGTTGCATAACGGGCAAGAGGCCGCGCCGGTTTGCGGCGGGGCAAGCATCGTTTCAGATTGGAGCATGATTCAGCAATACGTTGCGGCATTCGACAGACCGGATGGGCACAAGACCTGCCCGGTCTCAGGGATAAACTCGAACCTCGGGAATCGGTACCACAAATTGGCCACCCCATTCACGGATGTCAGCCATTTGGTGCATGATTTCCTCCTTAAAGTTCCACGGGAGGATGAGCACATAATCGGGCCGGGTTTCTCGGATTTTGTCTGGATGGAAGATCGGGATGCGGGTGCCGGGGAGGTAGAGGCCCTGTTTGTAGGGGTTGCGGTCTACGGTATACGCCAGAAAATCCGTTCGAATGCCGCAGTAGTTCAGGAGGGTGTTGCCTTTGCCGGGGGCACCGTAGCCCACAACGGTTTTACCTGTCCGTTTGGCCGTGATCAGGAAGTCAAGCAATTTGCGCTTGGTTTCCTTGACCTGCTCGGCAAAATCGGCATAGGTTTCCATTTGTGTAAACCCGGCTGCTTCTTCGCGAGCGCGGAGTTCGTGTACACGGGGGCCGATCGGTTTATCCGTGTCTTCCGTATGCCGGGCGAAGATGCGGAGGGAGCCGCCGTGGGTCGGCCATTCTTCCACATCGAACAGGGTGAGGCCATGTTGGGCGAACAGTTTTTCGACGGTAATCAGGGAGAAATACCCGAAGTGCTCGTGGTAGATGGTATCGAACTGGTTCTCTGCCATCAGACACATGAGGTGCGGAAACTCCATGGTGATGATTCCTTCCGGCTTGAGAAGGGTTTTCATCCCGGCCACAAAGCTGTTCAGGTTGGGCACCTGGGCCAGCACGTTGTTGCCCAGCAGCAGGTCGGCCTGGAGCCCTTCGGCTTTGAGTTGGTGGGCCGCGTCCCGGTTAAAAAAGAGGACACGGGTGTCGATGCCTTTCTCCTGGGCCACGCGGGCCACGTTGGCGGCGGGTTCAATGCCGAGGGCCGGGATGCCTGCTTCCTTGAAGTACTGGAGCAGATAGCCGTCGTTACTGGCTACTTCTACCACTTGGTGGGCCGGACCAAGGCGGAAGCGTGCGATCATGTCCGAGACGTACTGGCGGCTGTGGGCCAGCCAGGTATCGGCATAGGAGGAGAAATAGGCGTATTCCGTAAAGATGTCTTCCGGGGTTACATAGGCATCCAGTTGGACTAGGTAGCACGTCTCGCACACGTAGGCATGGAGGGGGTAGAACGGTTCCATTTCGTTCCACTGTTCGGGGGCAATGTAGCTCTCGCACAGCGGCGACATCCCGAGGTCGACGAAGGTGTAGCGCAAAGGAGTGTTACAACTGCGGCAGCACAGACCGGGTAGCGGATTCTCGGCAGGGAGCCGGGTGGGTTCGGGTTCGAGGGCTACAGGCATTTCTGGTAGAGGTTAAGCGAAGTCTCTTCTTCGGGTTCAGGGGTTGGGTTCCCGGCTTCAGGATGCAGGCCCCAGTAGTTTTCCCGGCCGGGAATCAACAAATTACGGAGGGATTCCAGGCGCACTGCATATTCCCCGGCCACCAGCCAGCCGAGAAGTTTTTGTTGCAGGGGGAGGTCAGAAGCCGAGACGGCCCGAACATAGTTTCTAAAGGTCCGCCAGGGGGGCATCAAGAGGCCGGTTGGGCGTTGGCCTGTTTCGCCGGTGGCCCAATCGCGCCGGGTTCGTTGCCAGGTGCCGTAGTCCAGGGCGCGGCGGTAAAAGAGAGGTGCAGGGACTTGAACAAAGGCCCCCTGTACACTGAGTTCGGCCAGCAGAAGCCGGTCGCTGCCATAAAACTTGAACAGGGAGGTCTTGTGTAGGGCTTCAGACCTGCAGAGGCCATAGACCAGGGTGCCTACGAGGTTGCAAAATAGGACCGTCTTGAGCCGCTGCACCGGGTGTGCGGTCAGCAGGTGGGGTTCGCAGGATTCATCATAATCGAAGGAGGTGCCGTCTTTCAGCAAGAAGGCTTTGCGCACGGCATCATAGGGCAGATGGGTACTCGAATCGTCGATGAGTTGGACTTTCGTAAAGGCAAAAACAGCCTCGGGTTGGGCCTTCAACAACCGGACGCTCCGTTCCAGGTATTCGGGATGGTACGTATCGTCGGCAGCCGTCCATTTGAAAAAGGGATGGTTGGACAGCCGAAAGGTATGGTTAAAATTGGCAAGCCCACCGCTGTTTTTAGGGTTGCGTACATACCGAATGCGTTGATCCTTCTCGGCATAGTGCCGGCAGATCGCTTCTGTCTCGTCCGTTGACGCATTGTCCGAAATGATAAGTTCAAAATCGGAATACGTCTGGGCGAGAATCGATTCGATGGCCTCGGTCAGATAACGTGCACCGTTATAGACCGGCAGGCCGATGGCAATCTGTGCACCCGGATTGGGCATTGGCAGGGTAGTGTTTATTGGCTCGGTATTATTGGTGTACGTCTCTATCGTCGTTTCAAGAACGGGGCATGCTGAATCCCGGCGAGGGTCAAGCGCTACGGACCAAAAAATACGTCATCACGACCAGTTCCAACGCCATTTGGAGCAGGAACCCGATGAGGGCGCCCCATACGCCGTAGACGGCAATCAACCATAAGCCCACCGTAAGGGCGGCTCCCGTAGCCACCACGTGTGCCCAGAAGATTTCATTGGGGCGTTCCAGGGCGCGCAGGGCGGCGCCGAGCAGGGCTTCCACCCCGGAAAGCACCGGCAAAGCCCCCACCAGCCAGAGGAGCGCAGCATATTCCCCGAACTGCCCGGCGTAGAGCCAGTGCATGAGGTCCGGCCCCCACCAGGCCAGCAAAGCCCAGTAGACGCAGGTGCCCAGGGTGATGAGGGCAATGAGGCCAAGGACCAGGCGGCCAAACCCGGCGCGTTCCCGCGCCTTGACCAGCATGGGCACCATCAACACGGAAAGTGCGCCATAAATGTGCGCCACGGGCATCACCATGACGAGCAAGGCTTTCAGGGCACCACCGGCTTCGAGTCCGGCCCAGATGGGAAGCACCAGAAAGGCCAAATGCCCAGGGACCCATTGCAGGGCACCGGTGGTGGCCGCCCATTTACCGTAGTCCCAGTGGGTTTGCCGGACCTCTTTCACAAAAGAGGGATCGGCTGGTTGTCCCTGAGGTTTGCGAAGGCCTTGCCAGATGAGAATGCCGGCCCCGGCCCCGGCAACAGCCAGCAGGAGCAGTCCGCTTGCAAGGGAGAGGGCTTTGAATTGCTGGAGCACAAACAACCCCCCGACCAGCAGCACAAAGTAGCACGCCCCTCCAGCAGCAGCTAAAGCGGGTTGCAGTTTGGCGTAACAGGCCCGTCGGATGAGCCAGATGAACAACATAAACCCCTGGGCCAGGGCCAACATGCCAAAGGTCAGGCCAAGCAGGGTGTTGCCGATGCCCCAAAGGAGGGACGAGGTCACAGCCAATCCGGCGGCAAAAAGGAGGGTGAGGTAGAGATGATCCCGCAGGAGGGTCCGCAGATACGCTGGAAACCGTTGGGTAAACTTGCCGGCACCAAAGACCAACATCGGCTCGGTAAGCAGGCCCGTGTGCACCGTTCCGAGCAGCAGGAAGACCGTGAAGGCCACGGTAAAAGCGCCATAGGCATCCGGTGTGAGCCACCGGACCAGCAGGATGTTCAGCAGAAAATTTGAACCGGCAAAGAGCCCTTGTTCCAGGACACTCCACGTTCCCTTCTTAAACCAGGGGAGCACACGCTGGAGAAAAGGAACGAGGGCAGGGGCAGAGACGGTGGAGTTCGGGGGCATGATGGAATATACTTTCCCCTACTTCGCCCCACCAAACCGGTTTTGCTGAATCGCTTACTCGGGCACCTGGGAGACCTGACCGTTCGAGGGCAACCACCCCGTCAGGAAATCAAACGCCGTCACGCTTCCGTCCATGTTGAAATCTCCCTGCAGGTAGCCATCACTCCCGTTGGCCGGTAACCATACGTTCAGGAAATCAAACGCCGTCACTTGCCCATCGCCATTGCCATCACCCGGCCACAGCGTCCATATCCCAGGCTCCATCTCGACCATCGCATTCGTCCCATAAGCCGATGCCGGATCATTCCAGAACGGATAGTACGCACCCACATCCCCCGCGGTCAGCGTCACCGGTACGGCTGTCATCAGGGGCAAATGGTTGCGGTGACGGATCACGACGTGGTAATCGCCCGTCGGTACGCCGTAGAACTTGGCCTTGACCGTGCCGTCGATGTCATAGACTGATCCCCCCCGGAGTACGAAAGCGGCCTTGCTGGCAATGGTGCTTGCGGCATCGGTCGAGGTACGGAGTTCGACGATGATCCAGTCGACGCGGTTGCCTGAAACTTCGGAGACCGCCTCGGTACCGTCGTGGTCCATGGGTGTGCCGTCGAAGAGGGGATCGCTATAGGGTTGCGTGAGCGGGATGAGGTCTTGCTCGTTAAGCATGAGTTGGTGCCGACCGGTGGGTGAGGCACCGACGTCGTAGGACCCGCCGAGGAAGAACCGAAAGCCGATGGCCAGAGGTCCAGAATTGGGAATCAGTGCAATTCTTGTTGCGCTGTCATTGGGAAGGTCGAACAAAGAGGTACGGTTGGTGCCGTCCAGGTTCATGTTGCCTACACGGTAGCCCTCGTTGATGTAATACAGCTTGTCTTCTACAGGGTCAATCGCCATGTCTGTAGGAGAGATGGGGCTGGTGTTGATGGTTTGCATCTGAGAGCCGTCCAGATTGCTCTGATACAAATTTTCGGTAATATGATCGTCCCAGTACAGTTTGCCTTGTTCTATATCAATGGCCAGGGTATGGGCGTCTAGGCCGGCAATGGAGACGTTTGTCAGCAGGTTTGTGCCGTCAAGTTTGGTACTGTAGATTTTCTCATTGGTGTCATCGAGCCAATAGAATCGTCCCCTGGTATGGTCAATGAGGCATTTTCGTGGGGCGTCTATTTCTGGGCCGTTATATAGCGATTCGATTCCTGATCCGTCCAGGCTGGCACGCTTTAATGAATCGTCATTCTTATCGAGCCAGTAGAGATTACCACCAGAAATGTCGAGGGCGATGCAGTCGGGAGCACCAGTTGTAATGAGGTCTTCAATATTTGAGCCATCGAGATTTGCCCGTTGGATTTTGTCAAACGGTTGCGCATTTCTGTCATCAATCCAGTAGACCTTTTCATGAATGACATCATAGGAAAGATCAACCGGTTTAACATATGGTGTATTGAATACCGGTTCAATAAGGGTCATTGCATTGGGATCTGCACGGTTGATCTCTACAGGATCCCCTCCAATCCAATAGATGTCATCCTCCCGGAGGGAAATCCCTTGAGGTAAAAGGGCAATTTCCACGAGCAAGTCTTGGATATTTGAGCCGTCAAGGTTGGCACGTTGTATCCGGTTGCTTCCAACGCTTGACCAATAGACTTTTGCTTGGGCCAAATCGAGGAAAAGACCAAAGGGGGTGGAAAGGCCGGTTGCCAGGTCTTCGATGTTTGAGCCATCAAGGTTAGCCCGTTGTAGCTTATTGGTACCGCTGTCTGTCCAATACATTTGACCGCCAGCCACATCCAGGGCTACAGCAGTAGGCGTGTCGAGCCCGGTGATGAGGTCTTCGATGTTTGAGCCATCAAGGTTAGCCCGTTGTAGCTTATTGGTGCCGTTGTCGGTCCAATACATTTTGCTACCGATGAGGTCTAGCGCCATGCCTCTGGGTTTATCTAGCCCTGTGACAAGGATCTCTTGGTTTTGGCCGTTAAGTTGACTTCGTTCAACTGTGCCTACGGTGTTATCGGTCCAATACAGCCGACTACCTGTTACATCGAGTGCCAGGCCATAAGGTCTTAATAGACCAGAAGAGAGAACGGTCTCAATGCCAGTACCATCGAAGTTTGCTCGCTGTATGGACTTTAGGAGGTCGTCCGTCCAATACAATTTCTGGTTTGCAGGGTCTAAAGCTACCGCCTCTGGATAGCTGAGGTTGATTAACACCTCCTCTATGTTCGAACCGTCAACGTTAGCCCGTTGTATTTTTTTTACTTCCCGGTCTGCCCAGTACATCTTGCCGCTTGTTCCGTCTACAGTAATGCTTTCTACCGTCCCCAGGCCCGAAGTAATGAGGTCTTCGATGTTAGAGCCGTCGAAGTTGGCCCGTTGAATTTTATCGGCTCCCGGGTCGGTCCAGTACATTTTACCTGTCCCGGCATCCAGGGCAAGGCTTATGGGATAGTCGAGCCCGGTGATGAGGTCTTCGATGTTCGAGCCGTCAAGGTTGGCCCGTTGAATTTTATCGGCTCCCAAATCGACCCAATACATTTTTCCACCTAATACATCAAGCGCAATATCAATCGGATAGTCGAGGCCCGAAACGAGGTCTTCGATGTTCGAGCCATCGAGGTTGGCCCGTTGGATTTTATCATCGCCACCATCGGTCCAGTACAACTTCCCGCCGGTTGAATCAATCGCAAGGCCCCCAACGTCTCTTAATCCGGTAACAACAGTCTCTTCTCCCGTTCCATCCAGGTTAATGCGTTTAATGTAGTTGAATCTTTGATCTGACCAGTACACTTTTCCGCCGATTGGATCAAATGCGAGGTCCCTAAATTCCTTATGCCCATGTGGAATCAGGTTCTGGACCTGAGAGCCATCCAGGTTCGATCGTTTGATCTTTGCAGATAAGGGTGAATGTCCTGAATCAGTCCAGTACATTTTCCCGGCCCCTTCGTTAAAGGCAAGGAACCGGGGACGGGCCAGTCCTGATTCTACAAGGGGTTCTATATGCATCGTAGCTTCTGCCTTAACCAGCGATCGATCTCTATTCCAGAATAGAATTTGTTTGGATTCGTCGAAAGCAAGCGCATATCCCAGCATGGATTCATCAGTCAAAAGATGTGTTTCTGAGGAGCCATCAAGGTTGGCGCTTCTGACTACGCCTGGAAAGAGGGTCCAGTATATCTTTCCCATTGGAAGGTTCAGGACCATATCCATGGGTCTGGAAGAGAGCGTAATTAGGTGTGTAAATTCTGTGCCGTCAATGTTAGCGCGGCGTATGTTCCGTCTGGTATCGGTCCAGTACATTTTGCCTTCGGCGACGTTGAGCGCGATTTCTGCGGGGGGGGTAAAGGTAGAAATAAGGTCTTCGATGTTTGAACCGTCGAGGTTGGCCCGTTGAATTTTTTCTGTTCCTTGATCAGTCCAGTACATATGGCCGGATGCTGTATCAATTGCAATATCAGCCGGAGTGTTGAGCCCTGTGACAAGATCTTCAATATTTGAGCCGTCAAGGTTGGCCCGTTGAATTTTCCCGCTACCCACATCAGTCCAGTACATTTTTCCTGATGCTGTATCAAGCGCAATGCCGGCGGGGTCGCTTAATCCTCGAATAACTAGGTATTCAGTCGGACCTCCACTCATAGGACGTCGCGAGATGTATCCCAGCGCCCTGGTTGTCCAATAGAAATAATCGTTTTCTAGATCAAGAACAAGATCTGCCACGCCTTCGAATTCACTTACGATCACGGATGGCTCCCACGTTCCAGAAGTAATTCGCTCAACCGTCTGCAAATCTCCAAGATTTCTGAGAATCAATACATCAGGTTGGGCAGAGAGCATCATTGGCCAAATCAATGCAACGCCTAATAGAACCTGCTTCATCCTTTTTCTGGTTATAAGTTTAATTCAGTGCTGCCGAAAACACAATCTCCTGACCGCCAACACCCGCCGGGCAGTCTGCATTCGGGATGGCCGTGTTGATCGCTTCAATGGCCTCGCAAAGCGTGCAGTTGCCGTCTGTCGTGGTGTTGTCGGCGAGGGTGTCGACGGTGTAGGTCTGGGCGAAAAGAGGAGGGGACCCGATTCCGAACAGGATCAGGGCCGTGAGGAGTCGGGGGTACATAGCGCCAGCCGATTAATGCAAGACAAATGTATAACCGAAGTGTACAATGCCAGAGCCTGAACCGTTGTGGGTCAATCCTAGAATTACGTGTAGGGGAACGCCCTACATGTTCAAGCCAATCCCCGGCGTTCGTGCTCGTGTTGTTCTTCGATGCGGCGGAACATGGCCACCCCAAACCCGGCCAGCATCAAGAAACAGCCATACCAGAGCAGGTTGATGACGGGTTTTTCATAGGCCTGGACCACCAGCCAATCCTCGGCATCGAAGTCCACGCCCTGAATAACCAACCGGGCCGAGCCGCTGTCCACCTGCATCCCGGCAAAGGTGATCGTCAAGCCCCATTCAGGAATTTCGACGGATTCAAACCGTTGCGAGCGGTCTTTGTCGACCAGATACACGGGTTTCAAGGATTTCGTCTCACCGGTATTGCGGTTGGCAACCTGAATCGCGGCGGCAACAGCGATGTCCACGTTTTCCGTTTTCAGGGCCGGGTCTACCTCCAGGTCGAATTTCTCAAACGTTACGCTGTAGGGGGAGGAGCCGAGGGTTTTGGTTTGGCCTTGCTGGATTTCCAACTCGCCAGGGGTTTTGTTGGCCCCGGTGCGTTCCTCATACATGACCGATGGAGACACGGCCACGTAGATGTCTTTCTCGAAATAATTCTTCAGGTCCGGGTGCTGAATCCATTGGTCGCGTCGGCTTTTGTAAACCACCGGGTTTAGCGTAAACGTCCGGTTCTCCGGATCCTTGAAGTCGAGTTGATAGGAGGCATACCCTTCGGGGGTGCGGGACTGGCCGCTGTACGTCACTTCATATCCCTCAATGGCTACGGTCTGCCCCCGGTTGATGATAAAATTGTCTCGCTGGATCGGCTCGCCGGTGTCTGTCAAGGGGTTGTTGAAACCCGTTGTGCTGATGATGCCAAAGAGCATCATCGCAAAGCCAAGATGGGCAAGGGCACCGCCGGCCAGTTTGGGTTGCCCGCGCCCGATGCGCCACGCGACCTGTAGATTGCCGAAGAAGGCAAAAAACGAGGCGAAGACCAACAATAGAAACAACAAACTCGTCCCGTATTGCGCCCAGAAGGCTCCCAGACTGGCGGCTATGCCGGAATGATACAGTGTGGGGTCTGCGCCCACAGCGGCCACCGGTGCTTTCGCGGTGGTCTGTGCGAATGGGGTTACAAACAGGACGATGATGGTGCCCACAACGGCGGCAACCAGCGGACGCAGCAAGACCTGGTTCACCTTCTCAACACTCATCTTGGACCACCAGAACAGTTGCCCCAACCCGAGCAGGAAGGCAATAATCACGATGATGGGCAGGCTCCACTTGTTGTAGAACTCAATCGGGACGCCCGAGGGGTTGTCCCGGAAGATGCGCCCCAGTATGGGGGTACTGGTGCCGAGGATGATGACGAGGGCGAGGGCACACAGCAACATCGCGCCCGTGAAGATCATAAATTCGCGGGAGAGGAAATTGGGTTCTTGCCGTGGGGTAGGCAGTTCCTTGTAGCGATAGAAAAACAGCCCGAATCCAACAGCAGCCATCGCCAGAATCCAGACCAGAAGCTGATTGTTCAGACCGAGGTCTACGAAGGAGTGCACGGAGATGTCGCCCAGGATGCCACTCCGGGTAAGGAAGGTCGAGTAGATCACCAGCATGTAGGCCAGGATGCTCAGCCAGATGGCGGCTTTTTGACTGGTGCCGCTCCGTTTCTGGGCAATCATGGTGTGGATGGCGGCAATCCCGACCAACCACGGCACCAATGAGGAATTTTCCACAGGATCCCAGGCCCAGTAGCCCCCAAAAGAAAGGGTCACGTATGCCCAGTAGCCGCCCATGATAATGCCGCCGGCCAGGATCATATTTGCCATGATGGCCCAGGGTAGGGCAGGGCGCACCCATTCTGTGTATCGGCGCGTCCAGAGGCCGGCCACGGCATAGGCAAAGGGCACGATCATCGTTGCAAACCCGATGAACAGCGTCGGCGGATGAATGACCATCCAGGGGTTTTGCAGGAGGTCGTTCAGGCCGTTTCCATCTGGAGGTACACCACCGGATTGTAAGAAAGGGGCATCCGGAAACCGTTCGGCCAGTAACATGAAAGGATTAGACCCGATGGGCAAGAACCCCAGCTTAATGCCCACAATCATCGAAATCATAAACGCCTGACAGAATGCGATGACCGTCATGACCGGTGCTTCAAAGCTGCGTCCCCAATAGATGACCCCCAGGCCGGTGAGGCCGGTGAAAAAGATCCACAATAAAAATGACCCTTCCTGCCCCGCCCAGAGCGCTGAGAATATGTAGTGCATGGGCAAATCGTTAGACGAGTTACTCCAGACGTAGTTGTACCCGTATTGGTGGGTCCAGATGAGGTAAGACAGGACCAGCATCGCGCCGATGATTCCTGCAAACATGGTGCCCCACCCGAGCCGGCCCAGCCGTATCCAGGGGGCTGCTCCGGCTGGGTTATTCGTGGCTTTGAAAAATGCATAGCCGGTGCCGAGGCAGGCTACAAAGGCAATCAGGATCAGAAGGTGGCCAATGGTCCCGAGCATAAGGTAAAGGGGTCAAGTGCGGGGTGCGGAGTGCGGAGTGCGACTCCAGGTATGACGATTATGCAAGAACAAGTAACGCGGAGGGAAAGCACGTATTGAAACAGGGTGCCTAAAAAATGATCCGTTAATAACACTTAAAATCCCAGCTCCCTCTAAAGCAGATATGCAGCGCTACACCGAAACCAAATTAAGAATATGCAATAGACCTTTCGCACTCCGCACTCACAACAGTGCGCGCAGTTGCTGGATGTGTTTGGGGATCGTGAGCAAGGCCAGGATCAATACGGCGAAAGCGGCCAGAGGGCCATAGAGGCCATATGCGGCCAGGGGAAGCAGAACGGAGGCCAGGAAGCCGCCGGGGATCACATCGCGTGGGCCCCGCCATTGTTGAAAACCCCACGTGCCCAGAACCATCAGCACGCCCCAGATCGGCACCAGCCAGGGCATCAGGAGGAGGAGGCCCCCGGCTGCCGTTGCAAAACCTTTGCCGCCGGAGAGTTTGCCCGCAGAAAGGCTCAGCCAGAGGTTGTAATTGTGTCCGGCCATCGCGCCGATTAACCCCAGGCATCCGGCCCACAAGCGGCCCAGGCCCCACCCGAACCGTGCATCCAGATATTGAGCCAGCAAGACCGCTACAATGCCCTTCAGGGCATCAAACACCATCACAGTAGCCCCGGTCCATTTGGAGCCGGTTACCTCATAGGTGTTCATCGCTCCGATATTTCCGGAGCCTTCATTCCTCAAGTCTTTCCCCAACCGCCGTTGCACCACGAAATACGCCGTCGGGATCGTGCCGATGAGGTAAGTGAGGAGGAGGAGGTAGGGCATGGCTGGTGCGACGTGCGACGTTACGAAATTATTGAAATTCTAAAATTAACCAGAAACGTTGAGGGAGACAAAACAATCACAACGGACCACGAGCGAGCGCCTCAGCGCACTTCCGCGATGCGGACTGTACCTTCTTCCGCGAGCGTACCACCCGCTATTTCGCGTAGGAAACCGAGCGGATTTCCCGAATCACGGTTACCTTGATCTGGCCGGGGTATTGCATTTCGGACTCGATTCTCTTGGCAATGTCGTTGGCCAGTTGTTCGGCGTGGGCATCCTGGATCAGGGTATGGTTGACGATCACCCGAAGTTCGCGTCCGGCCTGAATGGCATAGACTCGTTGCACCCCTTTGAACGACCCTGCCAGTTTCTCCAGGTTTTGAAGCCGTTTGATATAACTTTCGAGGGCTTCCCGGCGTGCACCTGGCCTAGCCCCTGAAATCGCGTCTGAGGCCTGTATGATGGGGGCTATTTCGCAGGTCATCTCGATCTCGTCGTGATGCGCGCCAACGGCATTACACACCTGAGCCGATTCCTTATACTTCCGGCAGAGTTCCATCCCGACGATGGCGTGGGGGCTTTCGAGGTCGCCCTCAATCACTTTGCCGATGTCGTGCAACAGTCCGGCCCGGCGGGCTTGCCGCGGATCCAGGTCCAGTTCAGCGGCCATGAGGGACGAGAGTTTGGCAACCTCAATCGAGTGGGAGAGGAGGTTTTGTCCGTAGCTCGTGCGGTATCGCATCCGACCGATCATGCGCACCAGTTCGGGGTGCAAGCCGTGCAGGCCCAGATCAATCAGGGTGCGTTCGCCGGTTTCGATGATCGCCTCTTCCAACTCGGCGCGGACCTTTTCCACGACCTCTTCGATACGGGCCGGGTGAATCCGGCCATCCTGAATCAGGTTGTTCAAGGCAATGCGGGCCACTTCCCTGCGGACGGGGTCGAACCCGGACAGAATAACGGCCTCTGGGGTATCGTCTACAATGACTTCAATGCCGGTGGCGGCTTCAAAGGCCCGGATGTTGCGCCCTTCCCGGCCAATAATGCGGCCTTTCATGTCATCCGAATCCAGGTTAATCACCGAGACGGTATGCTCAATGGCATGGCTGCTGGCCGAGCGTTGGATGGCTGTCAGGACGGCTTTTCGGGCTTCCCGGTTGGCGGTTAATTTGGCCTCGTCTCGCACATCCTTGATCTTCGCCGCCGATTCGAGCCGGACCTCGTCAATCAATTGTTCGGCGAGGGTGCGGCGGGCTTCCTCGCGGGAGACACCGGCAATTTGTTCGAGCTTCTCCAGGTACGTTTTCTTCTGTTGCTCCAACGCAAGGTGCTCGGCATTCAGGGCCTCTAGCCGGGTGTTCAGGGATTGCGAACGGGCGTCCAACGCAGCACGCTCGGATTCAAGGGTTTGGTGGCGGGCGTTGATGTCACGGCTGAGGGTTTCGGCCGTATCACACGCTTGTTTGGCTTTACGGTGGTGCTGTTCTGTTTCGCGGCGAAGGGCTTCAAGCGTGGCATTTGCTTTGAGCAGCAAGGCCTCTCGTTCATTGTAGCGATGGCTGCGGCGGGAGAGTTTTTCCTGGCGTTTGGCCAGTTTTTGGCGGTTTTTGTTCAGCGCACGGCGGGTTTCATCGGCTTCGCGTTCGGACGCCTGTTTTTTGGTATGCCAGGATTGCTCCAGTTGGTGGAGCCGGGCATCGCAGAGGGCTTGGGCCTTGGCTTCAGATTCGGAAAGAAGGGTCTGGGCTTTCTGTGAAAGGGCCAACACCTTGTTATGTGAGGCTTTAGTGGAAAGATATCGCCCCAGGATAAAGCCGACGCCCAGCACAAGAGGGAGCGCGGCTATGAAGACCATAACCGGGATGGGTTGCATGAGGGCAGCGTTAAATCTATATAGAAAAGCCCCGGTTTGGAGCGTGGCGTAGCCCGATCCGCCCCAGGGCGTCGTATGCAGTGCAGGCGCCAGCCTGTCTGGAAGAGAGAACCACTGTAAACACAGTGGGTAGCTGCCCAGGTTCTTACAGCTTCCACGGTTTTCCAATGGAAAGACGTACACGAAGCACGTTGTGGCCTGCCGTTGACACCCGGAGGATAGCTCCCGAGAAAGTACGCATCTGGTTCTCTTTTGCGTACGCAGACCGGCGCGTTGTACTGGTCTGTATCCTACGATACAGACAGGGTTCGTTATATGGGGCCGAGGGGCACGGGTTCCGTCCTGCGCACGCAAAAAGCCATGAAATAGACAGGCCGAAAAATGGCCTCAGGAAGTGGGTCCATTAGATGGAGTCAAGGCGGCTGTCAACTGACTGGAAAGGGCATTCAAGGTACGATGTACACCCTCTTTTTGGGCTGAGGTTTGCTCACGTTCAACGAGGAGTTGCTCAGCAATACTCATGGCTGCCAGGATGACGATGGTCTGGGCGGGCTCGCCCGGCAGGCTCTGGCGGATTGACTCAACCTTGGCATTGACAAACGAAGCTACCTTACGGGTCAGCGCCTCGTCTTCGGGAAGAACGCGCAGGGGGTACTCGCGGTTGAGGATGCGCACACGGATGGATTTTTCCATACGGCCAGCGGGGTTGAGCGGGATGATCTAGATTTTGCGGTGGGTAATGGGCACAAGGTAGGCCGTCTACACCAAAGTTGCTACGGCAAGCCCGAAGCGCTTATGGGCGCAGCGTCGGTATACGTCTCCAGGTAAGTGTCTATGGCATCAATAAACCCTTGCACCTTTTCCTTAAGGGCTTCGGGCGGGTCGTTGAAATCCAAAAGGGTGCCCCCGGAAGGTTGTTGGGGCGCACCGGACATCTGGCCGAGACGTTCGGTCAGTACCGCGTTTTCGGCACGGAGCCGCCCGATTTCTTCGATGGCCTCAAGCACGGACGAGCGCAGCGTTTCAAGCACTTCCTGCTCGCGCTCCCAAGCTGTTTTTTTCTTCGGCGGCTGCTCGACCCGTTTAGAAGCATCCATATGTTTCATAGAGGCTGGCGTGGTGCAAAATAAAATGGTAGCGGTCCATAGGGGAAAATATACAACACGTACTGAAAATCCTACTGTCGCAATTCGGCTCCGTATTCCGCCCTGAGGCGTTTCAGGATGCGCTTTACCCGGCCATCCACTTCTGCATCGACCAATGTACGGTTCGTACCGAAACGCAGGGAAATCGCCACACTCTTGTGTCCTTCAGCAATGCCCTTGCCGCTATACACGTCGAATACCCTGACGTCTCGCAACAGTTTGGCATCCGCCGTCCGGATGGTTTTGACCAGAGCCGCAGCCGGCACCTCACCGGGCACCACCAGCGCCAGGTCCCGATCTACCTGCGGGAACCGGCTAATGGCTTGGTATTGTGGCCGAATGTGCTGTTTAGCGAGGGCTACCAGGGCATTCCAGCCCAGCACGACGTAGTACACCGGAGCCTGGAGGTCAAAACCCTCGGCCACGGTATTGCGCACTCGCCCGATGTAGCCCAGTGGCTGTTCCCTGACGGAAAGCATAATCTGATAAGAGGCATACGCCGGCGGGGTCTCGTGAGGATGCACATCGACATCCGTAACCTGTAGTCGATGTAACAAGGCCTCCACAACGCCTTTGGGATCAAAGACATCAACACTGCGGGCCTTGCTGTTCCAGCCATCGACAACGGCCTCGCCACTCATCGCCAAAAGAAGATGCTCCGATTCCCGGTATCCGGGGACGAAGGCTTTCTCATCCTTGTCGGCTTTGGCGAAGACGTGCCCGAACTCCATCATACGGAGGGCACCTTGGCCGTTGCGCTGGTTGTGGGCCAGTACACTCAACACCCCCGGCAACAAACTCGGGCGCAGCGTGGTCATCTCCTGGGAAACCGGATTCAGGGTCACGACCACCTGATCTGCTGCTGTATCGGTGAACTGTGTTGCCGTATCTGGAGCCAGCAGGCTGTTGGTATAGATCTCACGGAACCCTAAGCCACTCAAAATACCCAGCGTTTTTTGCCGAAGGGTATCCCCTACATCATGCTGAGGCATGGCGTAGGGGGTTGGTGTGGAGGCCGGTGAGGGGATGTTGTCATACCCGTACAACCGGGCGATCTCTTCGATGAGATCGATTTCCCGTTCTACATCCGGCCGGAAGGACGGTACGGTGCAGTGTAAAGTCTTTTCCCTGGCTTCCACGGCAAATCCAATCGCCGAAAGCCAGCGTTGCATGTCCTCGGGGGTCAGGTCGGTGCCCAGCACATGGTTGGTACGTTGAGGACGCAGGGTGAGATGCCGGGGTAATACGGGGCGAGGGTGGGTATCCACTATACCGGGGACCAGCGTACCGCCAGCCAATTCCACCATCAGTTGTGCCGCACGGGCAGCAGCCCAGACCTGTCCGGCAGGGTCCACGCCTCGTTCGAAGCGGTAAGAGGCATCGGTCTGTAAGGCAAGGGCTTTGGCCGTACGACGAATCCTGGCCGGGTCAAAGTAGGCGCTTTCAATGAGTACATTGACGGTGCTGTCCGTCACTTCCGAGTTTTCACCTCCCATGATCCCACCGATGGCTACCGGCCGATCCGCATCACAAATCATGACCGTTTGATCAGGCAAGGTGCGTTCCTTGCTATCAAGGGTGGTAAAGAGGGAGGAGCCTTCCGTGCTACGTACGATGATATGCTTGCCGGCAATCATGTCGTAGTCAAAGGCGTGAAGCGGTTGCCCACACTCGTACATCACATAGTTGGTGATGTCGACGATGTTGTTACGGGGGCGCAGGCCAATGGCTTCCAGCCGCTGTTGTAGCCAGAGGGGGGACGGTGCAAGGGTGATGTTTTTGACCAGCAACGCGACGTACCGGCCACATCCATCGGGATCTTCAATGGTCACTTTGATGTGATCAGCCGTTTCACCACCGGGTTGCGGAAGGTCAAGCGCGGGGCGTTGGAGAGGCTGTTGGGTAACGGCAGCCAGGTCTCTTGCAACGCCGATATGTGAGGTTGCATCGGGCCGGTTGGGTGTTAGGGAAATATCGAACACCTGGTCTTCCCGGCTTTGGCCCCGATCGGCCAGGTAGGTGCAGAACGCCTGGCCGATTTCGGCATCGGGGGCAAGGATCATAATGCCGGAGTGCGCTTCGGAAAGGCCCAACTCGTCTTCAGCACAGATCATCCCCATCGATACTTCACCCCGGATTTTTCCCTTCTTTATTTTGAAGGGTTTCTCGCCTTCCGGTGTGGGGAGCGTCGTGCCAATGGTTGCAACCGGCACCTTCTGTCCGGTGGCCACATTGGGTGCACCGCACACGATTTGTAGGGGTTCTTCTGTACCCAGGTCCACGGCGCACAACGTCAGCCGGTCGGCATTGGGGTGTTGCCGGGTTTCCAGGACGTGCCCGACGACCACGCCGTCCAAGGCATTGCCCAGGTGCAAAAGGTCATCCACTTCAAGTCCGACCATCGTAAGTCGATCTGCTACGGTTTCCGCCGGTTCCGCCAGGTTCAAGTAATCGGTAAGCCAGGAATAACTGATTTTCATTTTTTTCTGGTACGCTCGCGAAGAGGGTTAATGGCGCTATCGCGGTTCGGGGTTAGTGGCGCTTGGGTAAGTGCGGGGTGCGACGTGCGGCGTGTGACTCAGGTTTAGAGTGGGAGTCGCACCCCGCACTAAGAAAACTGCTCCAAAAACCGCACATCATTCTCAAACAATAGCCGGATGTCTTCGATGCCGTGGCGGAGCATGGCGATCCGGTCGATGCCCATGCCGAAGGCGTAGCCGGTGTAGCGTTCCGGGTCAATGTTGACGTTTTTCAGGACGTTGGGGTCAACCATGCCGCAGCCCAGGATTTCAAGCCATTTTCCGCTGCCGTCCGGGTTTTGCCACCAGATGTCGACTTCGGCACTGGGTTCGGTGAACGGAAAGAAACTGGGCCGGAAACGCATATGGACGTCCTCGCCAAACAGGGCCTGTGCGAAAACATGCAATACTTCCTTGAGGTCGGCCATGGTGATGCCTTCATCGACAACCAGCCCTTCAACCTGATGAAACAGGCAGAATGACTTATAGGAAATCGCTTCATTCCGATAAACCCGGCCCGGTACAATCACACGAATGGGCGGAGCCTGTTTCTCCATGATTCGGATTTGTGCCGGGGAGGTATGGGTTCGCAGTACCACGCCATCTTGCTCATCGGACGGGGCTTCGAGGAAGAAGGTATCCTGCATGTCTCGCGCCGGATGGTCCGGCGGGAAGTTCAGGGCCGAGAAGTTGTGCCAGTCGTCTTCGATTTCAGGGCCATAGGCCACATCGAACCCGAAGTGCCGGAAGACCCGCTTGATTTCTTCGAGTGTCTGGGTGATTGGATGTAGGCTCCCCAGAGGTAAGGTCCGGCCGGGGAGGGTCAGGTCATGCGCTGGTCGGACGGCCGTTTTTTGGCCGCTGAGTTGGGTCTGGGCGTGTTGCAAACGCGTTTCGGCGTGCTTTTTAAGCGCATTGATCCGTTGACCATAGCTCCGCCGTTCTTCGGGCGGAAGGGTTTTCATTTGGCCGAACAGGTGGGTAATGCGGCCCTGTTTGCGGCCCAGGTATTCGATCTTGAAGGCCGCAACGGCTTCGGGGCTGTCCAGCACCGCCGCATCGATTTCGGCCTGTATCGTTTCGATTGAATCCGGCATAGTAGAAATAAAAAAACCCGCCTTGCCTGTGCGAACAGGAAGGCGGGTGCGTTGAATAAACGAATCGGCCCCTTCCGGCGCGCTAGGCCATAGCGGTTTCTACGATTTTGCTAAACGCGTTGGGGTCGTGCGAGGCCAGGTCGGCCAGGACTTTCCGATTGATCGCAATGTTTTTCTTGTGCAGGGCACTGATCAGGCGCGAGTAGGTCGTTCCGTTGATCCGGGCGGCGGCATTGATCCGCATGATCCAGAGGCGGCGGAATTGCCGTTTCCGTTGACGCCGGTCCCGGTACTGGAACTGCAGTCCTTTTTCGACGGCGTGTTTGGCTACGGTATAGACCTTACTACGAGCACCCCAGTAACCTTTCGCCTGCTTCAAAAGCTTCTTGCGACGGCGACGGGAAGCCACTCGGTTTCTTGCGCGTGGCATTTACTTGCTCCTTGGTTTAAGGGTTTACGTTCTCGACAGCGGGGGCCAGGTTAGATGAGGCGTTTGATTCGCTTCTCATCAGCCGGGGACACCAGCGTGGCTTTGCGCAGGTTGCGCTTGCGCTTGGGCGACTTCTTGTTCAGGATGTGGCTCCGAAAAGCCTTTTCCCGTTTCAGCTTGCCGCTACCAGTTTGCTTGAGCCGCTTCTTGGCACCGCTGTTCGACTTCATCTTGGGCATGATACGCTCTACAATTTCGACACCGGTGTGCCGATGCCTACTATCAAAAGAAAGAGGCGGTGCCACAAGGCACGCCTCTAATCCGAAAAAAATCGGACAGAACTTTCAACTTAGGCTGGGCCAATGGAGAAAGTCAAGCTCACCTCCGGTGGAAGCCCCGTTCCTGCTACGATTTCCCTGATTTTTTAACAGGACTCAGCAGGAGGGTCATCCGACGGCCTTCCATTTTGGGGTGTTGATCAATTTTGGAGACTTCACTGAGGGCTTCGGCAAAGCGGGCCAGCAGTTCCCGGCCGTGGTCTTTGTAGATGATGTCTCGCCCCCTGAATTGCACCCAGGCCTTGACTTTATTGCCTTGCTCAAGAAATTCGTAGGCATGTTTGGCCTTGAAGTCAAAGTCGTGCTTGTCCGTATGTGGCCGAAAGCGAATCTCCTTGAGGGTGACGGTATGCTGCCGTTTCCGGGCCTCTTTTTCTTTCTTTTGCTGCTCGTACCGGAATTTCCCGTAGTCGATGATCTTACAGACGGGAGGATCGGCCTTGGGTACAATTTCGACAAGGTCCAGTTCACGTCGTTCGGCGAGGGCCAATGCGTCTTGAATTGAGTAGATGCCGTGTTCGCCTTGAGGGTCGACGACGCGCACACGGGGGGCGCGGATATTACCGTTAATACGTACGCTAGGCTCTCGCCGTCTGCGGTTACGGTTAAAGGATCGTTTTGCGATGGCAGTATCGGGTTTAATGGAAATACAATGAGAAGCCGCGTGCCAAGTCGGCTTAGGATAATTATTATAAAGATAGCCTAAAAAAGTTTCGGGCACCTATTGTAGGCAAGATGGGGCGGGATTTCGGCATCAGAGAAGGGCTAAACGTATGTAATTCCAGAGATTTGACTGAAACATGCATTCGGTTACGGTTTGGTATCGGTGCTGTTTCGCAGTGGTGCAGCCGGATAACTGCCCAGGAGTTTGACAAAAGCTGCCTTGCTCAACAGTCCAACCAGTGCGGCTCCGGCCTGTGGGTCCTGCCAATGTCCATCAAAATCCAGGTAGAAGATGTATTGCCAGAGCCGATCCCGGCGGGGGCGGCTCTCAATCTTACTCAGGTTGATCTTCCTTGACGCAAATTGGGCGAGGGCATCATACAAGGCCCCTGGTACTTCGGGGACGGCAAACATGAGCGATGTCTTGGATACCTCGGTGCATTCGGCCTCTCCATGCCCGATCACAAAAAAGCGGGTGTAGTTGTGGCTAAGGTCCTCAATATGGGCCTCCACCACACGAAGGTCGTACCGCTGCGCCGCAAGCCGGCTGGCAATGGCTGCGGTACCGGTTTCGGGTTGGGTGGTCAGGGATTGGGCACTACCGGCGGTGTCATACCAGGCCACGGGCTCATAGCTTCGTTCTCTCAGGTATTGGGCACACTGGGCCAGCGCCTGCGGATGGCTCCGGACCTGCTGAATGGGTTCCTCCTGATTTTTAGGCATCAACAGGCAATGCTGCACCCGAAGGAAGATTTCGCCGTGGACCCGGAGGTCGTGATCCAGGAGCAGGTCGTAGGTTTTGTTGATGCTTCCTGCCAGCGAGTTTTCAACGGGGACCACGCCAAAGTCCAACCGGTCATCTCGCACCCCGTCAAAGACATCATCAAAAGACCGGCAGGGGATAGGGGTAACGTCTTCTCCAAAGTGTTGATACAGGGCTTCTTCCGAATAAGCTCCATGCTCGCCTTGAAAACCGATGGTACTCATGCGGCCATTCGTTCTTGCCACAGGGCCATTTGCTCATCAATCCAGGCTTCCAACTCCAATCGTTCGGCATCGGAGAGGATCAGGCTGCGGTCCGGGCGGAGGGTTTGGGCACCCCGCAGGTAAATGTGGCGGATGTCCTGCTGGCGTTTGGAGGTACTCCAGTGGATCAGGATACGGATGCAGCGGGGGAGGCCGCCGGGAACGGCCATTTCATGGCTGCACAACAACGGTACATCCATCCAGCCCAGTTGCCGGGCGGCCAGGGCTGGATAAACCGAAGCCACATCCTGCGTGGTGGTAAAAATTACGCTGGCCACATCATCAGGGTCGATGTGGTTGATACGAATCAACAGGGCCAGCAACTCCCGGCTGGCTTGCAGGATGGACTCACGGTCGTCGGTGGCGATGGTGGTCGCACCCCGGATACCGCGGCAAATGGGAAGGTGCGTATTGGGATGGAGGGCTTCCATGAAACGGGTTTAGTTGTAGGGGTAGGTGCAAAAAAAAAGCGCAGAAGAAATCTTCCGCGCTCTGGTCAGGTAGGGTCTGGTAAGGGTTGGAATTACCAGGCCGGTCCAGCTACGCGGAAGGGTGAAGCCCCGCTAAAGCTAAAAAAGCCGAAATAAAAACCGAACCCAAAATAAAAGCTGGCGAACCCTTGCCGAAGGGCATACCGGGCATCGGCCGAGGGGGCCGAAATCCGAAATGTGCTATGTTTGCGTGATGTTGGCATGGGATCAAGTGGCGCAAAGGTAAGGGGTTGCCTGGGTGAAATGCAACCTTCTGCATGGCATTCAATTTCCGGAAGCGCTTTTTAGGTCATTGTTGCCAGCCAATGAACGAAGTTTTCGAGCGTGGCATAGCCGACCAGTATGCCAAGACTGATGAGTGCACCAGCTAAAAGAAGAGCGCGGGAACGATCGAAGTTGAGGTGGACGCTTTATTCCTCTCCAATGGGTTTAACATTTTGCTTGCCCCGGATTTGTTCGAGCATGCGTTTGGCATTTTCGAACGTCGGCATGATTTCGAGGGCTTTTTCATAACTCGCGATGGCGGCTTCGAGGTCTCCTTTCTCCAGGTAAAACTCCCCAATCGAATCATACAGATTGGCTTCCTGGGGGTGGAGTTCTGCAGCGATTTGTAACAGGGCGAGGCCCACATCAATCCATCCAGTTGCTTTCAGGTTGTAAGCGAACCCGTTCAGGTAACCTGGACCACCGGCACCGTTGGGTTCCAGCGTAAAGGCTTGTTTAAGGTGGGCACGGGCTTCCTCCGGCTGATTCTGGACCAAATGGCCAATCCCTGCCAGGGCATGGGACCTCCCTTTACGGGGATAGAGTTGCATCGCGAGATCCAGGGCGGCCATTGCACCGGGCAAGTCGCGGTGTTGATATCTGGTCTCGGCAAGGGTGGCAATCGTGTTGCTGAAATCTGGATAGACCGAAGCCCCGGCGAATGATTGATTCAGGGCAAGGGCTTCCAAGTCTGTATCTGGCGTGAAGTAAAGTTGTTGGATGTTTGGTGTCCAAACGGAAGCCCAATGCTTCTGCCAGGATTCGATCTTTTTCTCAAAGGACCGATCGAACCGATAGGTTCTTGATCGTTTAAGTTGGCGGTATGCATCGAAAAAGCTGATGGCACCTCCTTTGTGCAGGGCCTCTGCATCTGCTTCCTCAAGTCCTTCATGTATGCGGTAGGCCATGTATGAACCCAGCCCCACAAACGGCGAACCAGCTGCAGGGTGGCTGCCTTCCCGGATGCGGCGTTCTACTTCAGCCGGTTCCTTTTTTAGCGCTTTGGGGTTGGTGCACTGTTTAAAGTAAGAGAAGGCCGCTTTGATGACTGCTTCATCCGAAGACATCGGGGCCTGGTATTTATCATAGTAGGCCAGGCCGTTTTCGTACACACGATCCAGGGCATTTATGGCCGGCTGGTCTGAGGCATTTGTGGCATAGACGTTGGTCGGCCAGCTTTCTTTCATGATAAGCTGGTAGAGCCGACGCACATACGGCATCCGATCCGCGCCTTCATAGTTGGTCAGGATGGCCATCGCGAAATCATCCTTGGGGAGGACCATAAAGTACGTGCGCGTCTCGGCTTGGGCGCCACTGTGGGCAATCATAAACCGGCCGTTTATATCGTCAACTCCCCAGCCCATGCCATATCCGGTGTTTCGGCCGGCGGTCGTGGACATGGAGGTGGTCATCACATCAAAAAGTGAATCGGAAAGGATGGCTCCCGCGCTGATGCTTTTGGCAAGGTTGAGTAAATCGGGAACGGTGGACCGAATACCTCCCGCCGCAAACCGACTGCTAATGTTGACAAATTCTGAGTTGATGGGTTTGCCGTCGGGGCCGGGGCGATAGCCGCGTGCCCGGTTTGGGACGATCACATCGGGATGGTCCATGATGGTGTTTTCCATGCCTAGTGGACCCCACAAGACGCGCCGCATGTAATCACCATAAGTTTCTCCGGAGGCTCCTTCGATTACAGCACCCAGCAGGTTATAACCGTAACTTGAATAGTTGTACCGTGTACCCGGCGCTGCAATCAGGTCAAAATCCTCGAAGACGGCAATAGCGGCTCGGGTGTCTTTTTGGTCCTTGAAATGGCCTTCCAGATCGTAATTCTGGTAATGGCTGATTCCACCAAGGTGGCCGAGCAACAAGCGGGTGGAAACCGGATAGGCCTTTTGAGGGAAATAGGGGACGTAGGTCTGGACTTCAGCATCCAGGTCGAGTTTGCCTGTTTCTACGAGTTTCAGGATCCCAAACGCTGTCATGGGCTTGCCGACCGAGGCCATGCGGTAGGATGTTTCCGGCTTGGCCGGGGCTTGGTGTTCCAGATCGGCATATCCAAATCCTTCCATCCACACGTGGTCTCCTTTCCGAAACCCAATGGAGAGGCCGGGGATCTGATCAGCGGCCATTTGGGTTTTTACAAACGTCCGAAATTGGGAAAGTTCTTCGGCATAGGGGGCATTCTGGGCGTGTATATAGGCACCCGTTGAAAGGCAAAGGACAAGGAGGCAGAAGAGAAATCGGGACAGATGCCGCATAGTACGTTCTAGGCCGTGTTGACCATTAGATCAACAGGCGGTTTTGAGGTCGTTAGGGCCGTGGATCGGCCCAGGCCCAATCAAGGCGCATTTTGACTGCAATGCCCCCGATCCATCATCGGGGATCGCATTTCAGGAGAAATGCAACGCAGAGTGGGCCAAGAGGGCCGGTTATCGGCCCGAAACGGGCCAAAAACGACGTTTACGCTTAATTGTCAACACGGCCTAATCTTTCTCGACAATTTCGACGACGACGGGCCCGGTGATTTTGGCCATACAGGCGAAGCGGCAATGGCCGGGGTCGTTGCCGGCGTCCAGTTCGAGCATGTCCTCCAGGACGTCCAGTTCCCGATCCCCGCACGGGTTCAGGTGTTGACTGCCGGACACGATGCGGACGGGGTCCATGCCACACGCGCCCATTTTGCACATGTAATCGATGGGCACGTCGTTGGCTTTGGCAACGTCCAGCAATGTTTGGCCGGGTTGTGCCGCTACGGCTCCGGTATGGCCCTTGAAGGTAACGGAGGGTGCTTCAGCCGGGGCTGCGGGTTCCGCAGGGGTTTCATCCGGTTTGTCCGGGGCGACCACCACGCCTTTCTCTACGTCACGGAGGTCGGTGGGGCGCTCCTCTTCTTCCTTGCGCAGGTTAAAACGGAACAACTGGCGGCCTACCCGGAAGGCATCCTCATCATCAAGTTTGACGGGGGTGCGAACCCGCAGGTAGGTGCCGTTGGCGCTGCCCCGGTCTTCGATAATAACCCGGCCTTCCCGCAAAACGATGCTGGCATGCCAGCGCGAGAGGGTCATATCGGCTTCGCTCAGGTTGATGTCGGGATCTTTACGGCCCGTAGGGGTTTTTCGGCCAAAGATGGTGTTGGTGGTCTGAATGGGGTATCGGTTGACCAGCGTCGCGTTCTGGTCGTAGTGTAACGCCACGAGGTGTCCTTCTTCGTTATGGACCATCAGGTATTGTTTGCCCAATCGGACCAGGTCTCCTTCATTCAGGACCAGGGGCTTGGCGGGTTGAAGCTGGAAGAAGGTGCCCAGTTGGCTCCCGTCGTCACGCAGGTAAAACGCGCCATCATTGTAAGAGATCGATGCGTGGTTTTCGGACAGGGCCGTATCCTCGCTGATGGAAATATCCGTGTCTTTCCGGCCAATGGTCGTGATGGCGTGCTGGGAAACCGGGTATTGTTCGGCCTCCACATCGCCGGGTGTTATGCGGACCAAAAAGGCTTCGGATACGGTATCGTCGCCGACGGTGGGTTCACCGGGTGCATCCGTTTCCGTAATGAGGGCTTCCAGGGTTCTGGTTTCAGGGGCCGTGGCAGGCAGGGGATCCTGGTCTGCATCCATCACTTCGACCCGTACGACGTCATTGTTGTCCAGGCGTTGTTTGATAATTTGTGCCACCAGCACACCGTGCCGCATCGACGATTTGATGTTGTCGCTTTGTTTGCGCTCCCGGAAGGTATCCGAATCGCCGTGCAGATTGTCGGCTTCGAGGTAGGCATTGGCCAGGAGGGACGCGACGAGGTATACATTCGGCTGCTGGCTTTCGAGCAGGGGGGTGACGGTCATGCGCTTTTTGTTGCGCGGGCCACCGGTTACCATATGAATGCCAATCGAACCGAGAAAGGCCGTTGGCAAGTCTTCGCCGATGCAGGCGATGCAGTATTCCTTTGGGAATTCCAGGTGATTGGTCTCGTTGGGGCGGTCTTGTAACTTCTTGCGATCCATCCGAATGGACAGATATTCTTTCCGGTCTGGGGCTTTGATGACAGCGGCTGGTTCACTGCGGGGCCGGTACCGAATGTTACCGTTGCCGATGAATGCACTAAAGAAGACCGAATCCAGGGCTTTTGAGACCCTGGGCATTTTATCTCCCCGGTAGGACCAATATACAGGTGAAGAATCTTCTTGTTTGGCCTTGGCTGATGAGATGGAAATAACAGCTTCCGCCGCTGAGGTGCCCCCCCCGATCACACATACCGGATGTCCTACGTAGCGTTCGGCATCATCCAGACGGAAGGCAATGCCGTCCGTATTGCCGGGGATGTCGAACCGGCGGGGTACGCCACGGCCCATGGCCAGGACCACATGTTTAGCGTGGTAGAGTTCCTCAGCCTGTATGCGGTGGTTCCAGGTTTTGGCGACCCAGATGCCATCGTCGCGTCGTTCCAGGCCGGTCAGTTCTACCCCGATTTTGGCCGGAACGCTAAACGAGCGGTACAGGCCGCGCCACCGGGTACAGAGGTCGTCCTTGTCGATGGGGTTGAAGTAGAGGTGAGAAATCAGGTCATCCCCCTTGGGAAACTTCATCGTATCTGCGCCGCCGTAATCAGGGAGGATGAGCTTATCCTTGGGATAATCCCGAATGCGCTTGAGGATATCATCCATTTCAATGACGAGTGCGGCAATGCCCAACTCCTTGGCCCGGAATGCCGTTGCCGTCCCGGCAGGGCCGCCTCCAACGATGAGCATATCGAGTACTTCGGGGAGTTGCACCGAATGGTCCAGGACGTATGTACCGTCGGCTAATACTTCTGCAGACATAGGGAAAGGTTATTGTTCAATGAATAGCACGCAACTTGAGTTAGATGTTGTCTCGGCTGTACTCGGGGCAATCTCAAGCGTCGTACGTTATCATTGCACGATGAGATAGGCTTCATGGAGTTGGCCGATGCGAATTTTGCTTTTCGGGGTGATTTCGCGGGCTTCGGTCACCTGTACCTGATCAACATAGGTGCCGTTTTTGCTACCTAAATCCTGGATGGTAACGCGCTCACCTTCAATGGTAATGACGGCATGACGTCTGGAAACATCTGGCTGATTCAGGGGGATTTCGCAGGTGTTAAGTCGCCCAATCACATTTTCACCCGGATTTAAATCGAATCGTTTTTCGCCATCGTCCGTGCCTCGGATGACGAGGGTATGGTACACCCGTTTTAAGGGGGCAGACATAAAGACCGTCTCCTGCAAACTGGCATCTAGTGGCGCTTCCGGAGGGGGAGCAGTAGGCGGCGGCGGTACGGGCTCCAAAACAGGAGGCGGGGGAGCCGGTGGTGGGCTCGGCGGCGTGGGGGGCACTGCCGGTGGAGGAACGGTGGGAGGAGGCGAAAACACGGCCTCAGCCTGTGTACCCTCAAAGGGGTCAAACGCCGGAATGGGTGGTTTGGGTAAATTAGAAATATCGGACGGAGGCAAAAATTCGGCTTCGAGGCGTGTGCCTTCCATGCTTCCTGTGGAATCCTCCGATAAGGGTGGAGGTGCTGGTGGAGGAGGCGGAGCCTGGGGAGGCGGCGTTGGCGCGGGCGGTTGGGCCGGAGGAACCGGTGGTGCTGATGGGGGCGGTACGGCGCCAAAATCGGCTTCGAGCCGGGTTCCCTCCAACGCGGGTGGAACAGGAGCCTGAGGTGTAGGCGGTTGCACCGGAGGCGTTGGTGGGGCGGGCGGTTGCACCGGGTGCGCCTGAGGGGGTGTGGGTGAGGATGCAGGAGCCGAGGGCATATTGAGTCCAGCGCCGAAGTCTGCTTCTAGGCGGGTACCTTCGAAGGGGTTTGTTGAGGTTTCCGACGGGGGCGTCGGTGGAGGGGGGGCCTGGGGCGCTGGTGGTTGGGGAGGGGCTGGGGCATCAGGGATTGCAGGGGGGGGCGTAAATTCGGCTTCCAGTCGGGTCCGTTCGATGCCCGTTGTGGCTGGGGTTGGCGGTTGTGGGGGGGGCGCTGGTGCTACAGGGGCAGCCGGTGCAACGGGCCTGGCAGGTGTTGCAGGGGGTGCTGGTTGGACTTGGGCAATACTGATGAGTTGGAAAATAAATTCATACTCCTGGGCAAATGAAATAACATTCAGTTTGCTGAGCCGGGTGGCTTCCCTTACCGGCACGCCATCTACCGTGGTGCCATTCTGGCTACCGAGGTCTTCAATGTAATATCCACTTGCGCTGTCATTGTAATAAATCACGGCATGTTGGCCGGAAATCACCTTGCGCGGGATTACGATCACATTGGCCGGGTGCCGACCGATGGTGGCTTCACCCTTAAAGGTAAACTCCGTTCCGGCCATTTCTCCGGTCTTGCAATACAACCGTGCAGGTGGATATTGTCCGGACGGGGAGGTGCGCCGGTGCACCGGTACATCAGGGCCAGGACGATCCTGGGGCTGTTTCTTGTCTTTGGAGAAAATATTCTTCAGGTGCCGTAGCATACTTCACTTTTAGGATTGAGGCAATATATCTGTAGGGTGCCTCATTGGTCTAAATAGAGCAAAAGGTTGGAACGGTGGGATTTATCCGGGTGAAAATCGTGGCAGGTGATACAGGCATTTGATGCCTGATCTGGTGCATGGCAGGTTTGGCAAGATGCAATTCGGGGGAGATTCTGGATCCCGGCATGGTCTTGTGCTGCATCAGGCCGGTCATTGGTCCCGGCAAAATCGGCAATAGGGATTTCGGCATGGCAGTCCAGGCATCGCTGTTGGATGATGTGGGCGCGGTGGTCAAACCGGGCACGGACCAGCGTACGCTGATTGGTCTGGGCTCGGGTGATAGAGGCCTGCTGAACCACATGGCATTCCTGGCAGGGTTGGGTCAACGCACCGATCAGCGTCTCATACGCTTGTACCTGAGGCTCGCTTAAATCGGCATTCAAATCCGACGCGCTCACCAGGAACTTGGTTTCATCCAACGGGCTGTACGGGTTTTTGAGCCGTCGTTCGACCTGCGTAATTAACTGCTCCACTTCTGTGAGGTCGTCTTGCAAATTGGGGTTGGCCCGCAACCCTTCCGCATGGGCACGCAGGTTTTCGATGGCTTCCTGATACAATGCATCCCGTTCGTGAGCGGCAATATTGCCGGAAGCATTGAGTAGGTCGGTGAGGTCACTACCGGGGTAGAGGACCCGCCGGAGTTGTTTCAGGTTTTCCAGAATCCAGGGGTCGGCATGGTAGACCGGTGTTTTCGAGAGGGTTCCGTCAAATGCATCGTATTCTCCCGCATTGGCCGAAAAGGCCCACGTCGCGCCGGGGCGACGTTGCGACCGAATGGTAGACAGGCCGATCACCCCTGGATTGTCTGTAGCCGTAGGGCTGCCCAGCGTCAGGTTCTCAACACCGTCGCCGGTGAGGTGGCAACTGGCACAGTGTAGATCGAAGCTGATGTCCTGGAAGTTTTGACCTTCGGCATCGGCATTGTGGCAATACACACAGGCGGCCTCGTGATCGGAAAGGTCCTTGAGGCCCATTACCTGGTTCACATGTAGGGTATGGGGAAACTTGAGGTTGGCATCATCCGGCGTGTTTTCGGCAGCAAAGTCAAATTCGGGATGCCCGTCATTGAACGAACCATATGCATGACAGGTCAGGCACTGGTTGTCCGCTACGCGTGTAATCTGGGCTTCCCATCCCACGTGTTCCACATGGCAGGTGTAGCAGGCCGATTCGGCCTCGTTTTCGCTCTGGCCGGAAACGGTTCGCCGAAAATCCCCAGACTGATACAGGTAGTGCGAGGCGAAACTAAAACTCCCCAATTCATTGCCGTACTTCTCATGGCACCCTTCACACTTGACGTTGGTAACGGCTTCAAACGGAGTGTGGCAGGTGCTGCAATCCTGCCCGAATTCGGCATGGTTGGAAGAAAGCGGCCCGTTGGAAATGAGTGTACCCTGTTGAAAATACAGGTTATACGTAAATGCACCGATGAGCAGTAAGCACGCCACCCCGCCGATGAGCAGCATCATCGTACGCGGTTTGGGATAGATGTACTGTGCCGAGACGGGCAACCGCAGGTCGCTAAAAAACCCTTTCCGACGGGTTGATTTTTTTCGTTTTTTGGCCATTGAGGACGTATTGTGTATTGCGTGTTGTGTAAAGGCGCATCCCTGTACGCAACACGCATTACGAATTAGTAGTAGACTACCGCAAATATGTGGTATCCGAGCAAGAGGAGGAGGACCAGAGACACCGGCAGGTGCAGGTAGAGCCACCACCGCAGGGCACGTTGGAGCGTGTAGTGGGCATCCATTTCGAGTTTGCTCTTGTAGATTTTTTGTAACTCGCCGAGTTTGAACTTTTCATCCTGGGGGAGGAAGCGGCGCAGGTAATCAAATTGTTTGGTTTTCCCCCCGATGCCGCCCGTGATGTCGACGAAGTACATCAGGCTAGGGTCCGGCCCAGCAAAGGCGGGTTGCAGGTTCTGCCGGTAAAAGTCGCGCACTTGATAATCGCTGGCTTCCACGATGTCTTCGGCCTTGCCCTTCAGGTTTTCGATCAGGTCTGGTATGCGATCGTAGTGGACTTCCAGGGCCAACCCGGAATTGAGCAGGGTGGGGATCCATTTCTGGACGACCACTCCCAGGAGTCCACTGATCACAATCCAGATGCTCAGGAACCAGAGCCACCACGTCAGAATGCCGGTCGGGGCCTTGAAGCCCACGTGCATAAACATCAGCAATAAAAACAGGGTACCGCCGTATACATGAAACTGGAGGTAGTGCCACGTCCGGCCGGGGCGCAAGCGCATCGTCCGGCGGCGTGCGCCGTAGAGGGCCGCACCCACCAGCAGCACGGCTGCGGCAATGCCGTAGCTGAGCCCCCACCAGTTACCGGGGTGGACCTGTGCCAGGAGCACATTCAGGATGTAAATCACCACACAGGCCCCTACGCCCACCAGAAACACCATCATCCAGGGGCGGGATTGTACCCACTTGTTGCGGCGGGAGGACGGGACGATTTGGCGCGATGTGGATACCACTTTACTCATGCTTCAGGTCCAAGAGATAGTTGCCGGAATTCGTCAATGTTGGTCACGCGGATAGCGCAGGCATGTGGGCAGTTGTTGACACACGCCGGGCCAGCCGATGAGGTATGGCACAGGTCGCATTTGCTGGCCACCAGACGGGGTTCGCCCCGGAGGTGTTCGGGGTCCATGCCTTCAGGCCAAGTTGTGCCGGTGTCATGCATGATGATGGCATCATACGGGCAGTTCCGGGAGCAGGTCGAACAGCCAATGCAGAGGTTGTCGTCGATTTCTACCACCGAGCCTACATTGGCCCTCCGAATGGCCCCCGTCGGGCAGCCGATGAGGCAGACGGGGTCTTCGCAGTGGTAGCAGGAACGTGCCACCATGAAGTTGCCGAACTTTTCGCCTTCCCGCACAAACCGGGGGCGCCCCCCGTGGGTGCTGGCACAACCGCGCATGCAATCGTCGCAGCGGGTACAGGTATCCAGGTCGATCACCAAGATACTGTTGCCTTGCACCAGCCCCTTCTCCAGCGAAAACTCCAGCAATTCAGATTTCGTGATGTCCCGTTTGTTGCGGCCTACTTCTTGCAATCGGGCCACAGCGCCTTCCCACATCCGCTTTTCGACGGCTGGGTATTGTTTGATGGTGTTCGAAAAGTCTGCCCGTGGAATGCGCACCAACTCGGCGTAGCCGACGGCATGGGTGGTGAAAGCCCAGTTACCGCCGCCTTCCTCGGTCAACAGTTCTACATCTCCCAGGGTCATGCCTTTGCTCAGGTAGGTGACCACAAAATCGTCATCTCCAATCTTCTGAGAGAGTTTCAGGAAGCCTGAACGGACCAGATACAGGGCATCAATGGGTGTGCCTTCCTGGGTAACCGGTTTGCCGGGGCGGAAGGAACTCAGTTCTACCTTTTGCTTCAGGTCGTTGATAAACCGCTCGTCGGTACCCCGGAAGATGGGGGTGGTTTTAAGCTGATTGACGAGGGTACGCTCCCGGTATATCGCGTCGATCCAGGTCTTGAAGGTGCCGGATTCATCCTTCATCCGTCTGAGCGCCGGCAGGCGGATTTGGAGCAGGGTGCATTCCGAAGTGGTCTTGGCCGTAACGGACTGCGGCCACCCGCTCAACGCCCCGATTTCGCCAAAAATGTCCCCGGCACTCAGGCGCTTGGTGTGGCCGTAGGGCAGGTCAAAGTCCATCGTCGAGAGAAAACTCACCTCGTCCTTACTGGCCTGCGCTTTATACTGATCAATCTTCAGGTTCAGCACCGTCTGGCTGAAGGTATCTGAATCCGGAGAGACTTCCACATCCTCGGTGCCGGGTGTGGTATGGAAGATGGGTTGGGCCGGAGTTTCGGCCTGTTGCTTGAGGAAAACATCGACATGGCCGGATACAATAAAAAAGGCCAGGTCCAGGTAGCTGCCTTCCTCAAACAAGATCGAACCTTCTTTCCACCGGACCAGCGTCATGTCCTTGCGGATGGTTTCCAGTTGATAATCCTCAAACCCCTGAAAAATCTCGAAACGCCGCAGGTCCTGGATCGAGAGTATATCCGAGATCGCGAGGATGCCGGAATTGGCTCCGTAGGAAGACCAGCGGTCGTCATACTGCTTTTTGCGAATCGAAGCGGAGTCGGTCGCCATCTAGTTTCCTCTGTTGTTGTACAGGAGTTCGAGCCGCCGTTTGATGATCAAAAGCAGGTCCTCTGTTGTCGTGCTGTCGCTGACCTCAGGAAGGGGAGGCAGCCCTGAGTCAAAATCACTATCGGTTGAGAGGAAACCGCCATTATCTGGAATGGTCAGGGCCGTCGAGCCGGAACCCGAATCTACAGGAGGCGTGGAGCCGTCGGAAGAGGTCTTGCGGCTCTGCCGGGCTTTGGGCTTGGCCCGGGGCCGGGTGCGGACCGCAGGTGCCGTGATCTGGGCAATGGTCACGTTTGGGACCGGGCGGCCAGACTTGAGGGCGCTCAGGGCTCCGTTCAGCGCACTCGCCGAAAGTTCGGGGTAGGCGCCGCTCCGTTCAATCATCGGGCCGGGCCAGTGTTTGATCCGTTCACTGCCGGAGGCCAGACTGAAGTTGCTTCCGCTGGGGTGGCCGGAAGAGACCAGCCGTTCATCCGTGATGAGGTGGCATCGGGCACAGTTTTCGGCACGGGCTGCGGCATCCTTGAGCCGGATCATTCCTTTGGAAAAACCAGCACCGCTGCCCGCCTTGTGCGGGTTCATGTATCCGGAACTGGGGCCGTGGCAGCTTTCACAACCTACCCCTTTGCGAACGGGGCGGCTCTCTTGGCCGGTCTTGATCGATCCGTGGCACTGCATACAAATCTGACTGCCCAGGGTGATTTCTTTATTGCTCAGGCCGTAATTGGCCGCGATTTGTTTGGAACGCGGGGTATTAATCTGGCGGGTTGAATTGGCGTGTACGTCTCCGGACCACCACTTCTTGGCCTGGCTGTGGCAGTTACATCCTTTGAGGGTGGTCTTAAACTGTGTGGGCCGGAACCAGTCGGGTTTTGTCTTTTTTGCCCCTTGCACGTTCGAGGCCGCAGCCACCGGAGCCGGAGGCGTATCCGTCGTGGTAGGAGTATCGGTGCCGCCACCGGAATCAGCGGGGGGCGTTGTTGCTACCGTTGAATCCGTGCTGGTTGCTGGGGTTGTTGCAGGATCGGTGGTTGGGGTTTCGTCTGTTGATGTAGAAGGTGGAGGCGGAGGCGGTGTGTTACTGAGGACGTTATCGACAGCTGCTAGGGCCGTTCCGCTGGTGGTGCCGGCAAAGCCTTGAAGCAGGCGGCGCATTTCATCGGCGGTTGCCAGGAGGGCTTCGCTGTTGTTGGGGATGAGTTTGGCTTTTTTGCCTGCCGCCAGGACCGATTTGAGTTCGGGTGCGCGGGTGGAGGCGTAGATCTCTTCCAGGGCAAACCGGGCTTCCTTGGTGCGGCTCTCCATGGCCTTGGCATAGGTGCCGTTGGTGGTGGCGCGGGCCATGCCCCGGATGCTGTACTCGTAATCAATGGCACGGCCCAGGACCAGCAGGAGCCGTTTCCGTTCATCACTCATTTCCCGGTTGGCTTCGCTGCCCCCTCGGAGCCAATCACCGAAGTTATGCCGGATTTCCTCGACCATATCGACCAGTTCAAACAGCCCGCCGTTGGGGTGGCCGCCGTCGTTGATCAGTTGTTCATTGGGTACGCTATGGCACTCAAAGCAGTTGGCCACCAGGCCATAGGGGTCGGCGGTGGGGTGGAGCATGCCGCCGTTTCGGCTACGTTGGGTACGGTCTGCCTGGTCGATGTCTTCGTTGGCATGGATGTTGATCCAGCCCTGGCCTGCCCCGTGGCAGGATTCACAGGATACCCCGGATACGGCCGTAACTTCTCCCTTGCGTTCAATCGCCGTATAGTGGCATTTCAGACACTGGCTTTCATCCCGGATGGAGCCGCCACCGATTTTGTCCAGGATGCCCTGCGCATACTTACTCTTGTGGAGCGTGCCAAACCCCGTGGCATGGGGCGTGTCTTCCCAGACCTCATACGATTTGTTGTGGCAGGACCCACACGCATCGGCCGTCATGATTTTGTCCGGGTCGATGCGCAAGTACGGGGAGTCCGCCCCGAACCGTTGGGGGGGAAGGGAGAGGACCGTCAAGGCAAGCCCTAGCCCTCCCACAGCGATAATCGCCAGCAAAGGCCAGGGCAGCTTACGTTTAAGGTGCATATCCGGGGTCAGTTTTGGAAGATGACGGTACCGTCGTCCCGGACGGTAAATTTCCGGTTCTGGTATTCGAGCAGGGTCTTAACGTCTTCTTGCGACAGTGGCCCAGACCCAATGCGGCCAAACACGCCGATCTGGTTGCCGGACTCATCCACGGCACGGTCCCGCTTGCCGCCTTCGGCAATGGCAACCGCCGCGCCACCCGTGCGGTAGGACGCGATCAGTTTCGGATTCGGTTGTGGCGAGAACCCGAGGTGTCCCTTCGTATCCGGTGGGCCGATCATCCGGATCACCCGGAGGCCGTTACGTCCATCGGCCAGGAAGGCAAAGAGGCTGGCGTTGATGGCGCCCGTCGTGACCTGCGTTGCATCATTGATCTGGCCGCCTGCCGTGAAGGATTCGACCAGCTTGGGCTGTTCGGGGTTGGCGATGTCCACAATCACGAGTCCTTCCCGGCCACCGGCTACGTAGGCGTATGAACGAACCGGGTAAACATCTCGCGCATCGGCCAGCGAAAGCGTAGCGCCTGGGATAAACCGGGGTTTTTCAGGATCGGAGACATCGATCACCTTTAACCCCTCGGCATCGGTGACGAAGGCATACCGGAACTGGATCGCAACGGAGCGGGGGTTAGTGAGTTCATTCACGCCCACTTCGGCCACCCAGCGCGGGCTGCGCGGGTTTGAGATGTTGACGATTTGCAGTCCGCTGGTCTCGCTGGTGATGTAGGCGTAGTTGCCGCCGATGGTAATGCCGGTAGCCCCACGGAGCCGCCCGTTGGCATCAAACGTAGCCTTGCGTTCGAGGAAGTTGTTTCTGGGGTTGGCATCGAAGAGGGTGTTGATGTCTACAACCACCAGGCCCTCGATCAAGTCGCTGATATAGGCGTACCGGAACAACTCGGCGATGGGTTTTTCCTGGAATTCCGGATTGGTCCGCCGTTCCAGGTTTAGCGGTACGTTCGAGGGGAGTCCGATGCCGGTGGCAAAGCTGGTCTTTACATGGAGCCGTTCACCGAACCGGCTGTTGGTCGATGCCGGCACGCGCTGGGCCACATTTTTGTTGTCCACGTTGGCCCGGTCATAGATTTGCAGGCCCCCTTTTCCATCTGCCACGAAGACGTATTCGCCGATGGCTGCTACATCCTGTGCGTCTTTGGCTCCGGATTTGTACCCCGTTTTGAGTTGTCGCCCGCCAGCGGTGTGTGCCGCATAGGAATCCGGATGAAGGATACTGTGCAAGTGGCTCCCGATGGCCGGCTGTGGCTCACTGCCTTCTGTGACTTTCACCACCTCCAGTCCACCACCCGTGGCGAGGTAGGCATACTCGCCAAAGAAGTTAAGCGAGTTGGTTCCTTGCCCAACCAATGAGGCCAACCAGGCATTGTTGGTGTTGTCCTCGGCCACGTGGCAATCTGTACATTGTCTGGTCTGTTTACCCCGGACCGTATGCGGGGTGTTGGGGGCAAACGCATACCCGGAGTACCCGGCAGCCGAAATGGTAGGTTGCTGGTGGACGGCGGTTTGCCGTCCCAGGGCGCGAACCGTTACCACGACCGATGAAGCAGAACGCATCGGGGAGAATTTGTTTGATTTCGAACTGGCGCCCCGGCCAATCAAGAAGTTGTCCGTCCGTACCACTTGTGGGTTGTATTCGACCAGGCCCTTGGTGGTGGCTCCTTCATAGTGCTTGGCATCCTGTTTGCTGTTCAGGTTCAGCGAAAGGTGGCACCCATAGCAGCCAGTGTTCCAGGCACTGTGGCAGGTGAAACACTCGACGCTGTTGTTCGAGTGGGCCAGATCGGCCTGGCTGGTCCCGCTATCGCCCATGGAGCCGTCGCGCCGCATCATTTTGGCCTTGGCGGCCAATTCATTGTAGTTGGACGAGTTCGGGTCTAGGAGGTCGACCAACTGGGGCACTTCCCATTCGAGGTCTTCATACATTTTGGATCGCTGGATGACGGTGCCGTCCCGAACCACAAATTGCCGGTCTCCGAACTGGGTACGGGAGCCGCTCAAACGGCTGCCCATGTCGTTTCCACCGTTAATACCGGAGGTTACGAGGGTCGCCCGTTCGGTGTAGGTGCCGTGGCAGTCGATGCAGGCGATCTCGATGGGATCAGGTGTAGCACCCCAGAGGCGGCCGTCACCGTGGACATCTTGCTCGGTGTGGCAGTCAATGCAATGCATCCCGGTTTCCATGTGGATGTCCCGGGCATGGACGGCTTTGCTGAATTTGTCGGGGTCGGTATCGGGGATGATGTTACCATCGTCATCGAGGAGGTTGCCCGCTTTATCTCTGATGTACACCTTGCGGAAATTCCATCTGTGGCCGTTGTGGTCTGTGAACTGGATGTCCTTAAACTCGCTGTCCCGGTCATAGAGGGTGCGGCGCACGGCCTCGTCCATGTAATAATCGCGCTGGATGTGGGCGCTAAGCAGGTTTTCGGCATCGGTTTCCTGGTCCCACCACATGGAGCCGGTGTACGTTTCCAGCGCAGCGTTGCCCTGGTGATGGTGGCAGGTCAGGCATTGTGCAACCGGCACGCCCACAGTCATCTTGTGTTTGACCGGGTGGCCGATTTCATCTTTGGGAATCATTGGGTCGGCGGAGCCGGAGTAGCCGGTTTTGCCCCCTGCGCGGTAGAATTCGGTCACTTCCGGCCCGGCATGGAGGGTATCCCGGTCGTTGGCGTAGGTCACGTGGCAACCGGTACAGCCGCTTTGCCGGTAATCACCGCCCGAGGCGTTGGCCCCAATGAACCAGAGGGTGGGGTCGTTGAGGCGGGTTTTTTGCACGGCCAGACCCGCACCGGCGGTCCGGAAGTCGGTGCCCCGTGCGCGGGTACCGGTACCGTTGTTGCCATCTTCCAGCACGCGGAAGTGGTCCAGCGCTGGGATCACGGCAAAACGAGGGAGGGGTTCGACTTTCGGGACGAGGCTGTTGGGTTGCCGTTTGTCGATTTCCAGCAAGCCTTGCTGCTGGTTCGGCATGGTGGCATGCGTGATGGCCGGGGTGCCGTCGGGCATGTAGCCTTCGCCAAACACGGGCCGCTTGGCCCCCAATACGCCGTTGTTGTAAAATGCCGCCTGGGCGACGAGGGCACCTGTGGACATGATCGACTTGAGCATGTTCTGGTAGATCTCGGTATGGCAGGTACCGCAGGTATTGTGGGCCACCCGCAAATCGCCCGGATTCATAAAGCGGATGAACTCCTGGGATTCATGGTTGATGACTGCGTAGCTGTTCGGCGGGTTGGCCGAGGATGCAAACACGTCTTTATTACGTGGCTGGACGTGGGCCTTGTCTTTCTCGTAGGCGGCTCCATCGCCGCCGTGGCAACTCACACAGGTGAGCCCCACTTCTTCATCGCCGACGGCATGCATTGACTCAATGCCGTTGCCCTCCTGACCACCGTGGCAGGAAATACAGGAAGCCGAATCCTCCTGGTGGGGCGTGTAGTCCGGGAAACGCGGCGAAAAACCGGCCGGTACGACAAATACGCCCAGAGGAAGGAGTAGGGCAATGGGGATGAACCAACGAAAGCGCTTAAACATGGAGCGAGACAGGGTAGATGGTTTTAAAGAGCGCAAATTCATTTCCAAAAGGGATGCACGAATCGGTTCGAAATGAGGGTGTATGGCCGAGGGTTGGCTAGAATAAGGCAACCAGCTTAACGTTGCCGGTCATGACGCTTTCCAGAATCCCTAGCGCTTTCGCGCCATCTCCAGGGATAAAGAAGCCGCCACCGGCTTGCAAGACCAGGTTCTCGTTCAGGAAAAGCCGGTACTTGAGGGCGGCACTGATGTCGTGCCCGATGGCGCTGGAGAGGTCGGGATCAATGGTGGCCGTGTTGTTCAACTGGAGGAAGTTGTAGTCCAGTTGGATAAACATCTTGGGGGTGATCACCGCGTCGAAACCGGCATTGACCAACATGATGCCGGGGTTGACGAAGTTCGGTCGGTTTCCGATGACGCGGCCCGAAGGGAAGAGGCTGTTGGGCCGGTTGCCCAGTCCAGCAGCACCGCTGATGACGAAGCTGTTGCCACCCCCGAAGAGGTTCACGGCATCGGCAATGCCGTCAAAGCCCTGGGCGGTATCGTCATTTGGATCGCTGTCTCCGGAGGCGATGAAGGCTGCGCCCCGGTAGGTGATCCAGTTTTTCGGATAGGCCACCGCCGCCCCGGCCAGAAACGCCGAGATGGTGGTTTCTTGTCCGGCAACCGGGTTGAAATCATCGGTGCCGGTGGCCAGGTAGAACGCGGGGTTAAAGATGAACCGTCCGAAGTTTCCGGCGGAGGCAAAACCCAGGTAGATCACGCTCAGGTCGGCCCCTTCAACCGTATTGGCGGGTGCATCATCGAGGGCGGTGTTCTGGTTGAAATGCACCGAAAAGGCCCCGTTGAAGCCGGGCCGCAGGAAATCCTCGATGACGATGGTTCCGATCCCTATCGTCTGGTTGAGGTCTTGGTCCAGCAGGTCCAGGTCCAGGCCAGCCAGGTTTTTGGTGCGGGGGCTAAACCCGGCCACGGCAAACTGGATGCGGTTTGATTTCATGGTGCCGAACAGCTGTGCCCCCAGGTCAAAGCTGTTGAAGATCAACCCGTTGAAATCCGATTTGAAGGCTTGAATCCCGGCCCGGACGGAGGCAAAGTCGTAGAAGTCGTTGCCGATTTCAACCAGTTTGAGTTCGGCAAATCCGTCAGCCAGGCCGACGTCGCTCACGCTGACATCCCCAACGCTGTTGGATACATGGCGGATGGCCCCTTTGACGGCCCACGATTTGGGCCGGAACACCGTCAGCCCGTTGAACAATTCGAAGGCCCCGAGCAGGGTATTGTTAAAGACGCTTTCGCTATTTTCCTGGTTGTTGAATGCCGTCGTGGGGTTTTCGAGGATGGTGAGTACCCCAAAGGTATTCTGTCCAGCAATCGGAAAATCACCCTTGAGCGGGTTTTGGGCATAGGGGTTCAGGAGCGAAGCGCGGGGAACGGGAAGTCCGTTGGGATCGAGCAAACGCCAGCGGTTGGCGAGGCCTTCACGGCGGCTGTCCTGAAATTGCTGGGTGCCCAGCACGGTCTGCCGAAAGCTTTCTGCTGTTGCCGGCGTGCGGATGGGTTGCTCAGCTTTATCAGGAGCAAGGGTGGTATCGGCCTCCGCCGTGGGGCCAGATTGGGCGGTGGCCGTTCCAAAAAAACCAGCCACGAATAGGGCCGTGAGCAGCACGTGAGCAAAAAAGACGTGCGCGGTGAGGGGTACGAGCTTGCGCATGTAAGCGGCCTTGGGGTTGGGCAAGGGTGATGCCTTTACATCCGGTGAAGTTGCATCGGCCAGCATGGAAAGAAACAAGAAGCGGTGAAGGGTTGTTAAGTATAAAATAATAATGAAGACCCCTAACTGCAACGTTATTTGTGATAAGTTGCAAGGAGGGGTAAGAGGTTGGTGTGCAATGGTATTCGCGTATTGCTGTTGTATAATCGGCCACCCGCTGTAAAATGTCGGCTTCTGAACCCTAAAAGGTGTGTACGATCCAACCCTTTCGATATACGCCTGCCTTCCGGTCTTGGCCGGATGTTACGCTTGTCCGTTATGAATACGACCCCTCCTTATGTCCTATTGTGTGCCATCCTTGGTCTGGCCCTCATCCTGGCCACCTTCGTGGTTCGGATGGATTCTTCTCCGAACACCGCGCACGGCTCCGTTCAGATAGAGCCGATCCAGATGGGGGTATCTGCCCTTTTGTGGCGGTCCTATGCCGGGGTGCCGGACCCGCTGGAACTGCAGGCTGATATTCCTGAAACCATCCGGTTGGATACCCTCGGAAAACGCGGCGTGGTGATTTTTCCCCACCAGTTGCACTTCCGGGCCGTCCGGCTGGAGACCGAGGCACGGAGTTGCCAGGTGTGTCACCACACAGCCGAGGCGCGGGAAATGCCGGCCACGTGCAGTCCGTGCCATGAGATGCAGCCTAACGAAACTGCCCCCAAGCGCGAACGCGCCTTTCACCGGAGTTGCCGGGATTGCCACCGGGAAGAAGATGCCGGTCCGACGAAATGCTCGGAATGCCACGTGAAGTGACAGCATCACGGCTGGTAATTCAAGCCGATACACCCTATACTGTAAAAATGTAGCGCACATACGGATACCACTTGTGTCCGTTTGCCTTATCACTCCACGCATACCTACATGTAGTCGTATTAAGTGTGTAGACCAGGATATATGCGATACGAAATTGTCAATGGGCAATGGTCAATTGTCGATTGTCAATTCTTCATGTTCTCATTGAGCAATGACCATTGACCATTTAAGTACCGATGGTAGGGCAAGTAATAGGGGATTATGAGATCCAGGCCGTTCTTGGAAAAGGCGGAATGGGGGTGGTCTATAAGGCGATAGACATCCTGCTGGAAAAGGTGGTCGCGCTCAAGGTAATCAATCCCCAGATTATGGAGGACGAGCGCTTTCTCAAGCGCTTTCGGGCCGAGGCCCGCGCCCTGGGGCGGCTTCAACACCCGAACATCGTCAACGTCTTTGCCTTTCGGAATATCGGGAACCATCTCTTCATCGTGATGGAGTATGTGGAAGGGGAGACCCTGACGCAGCGTATCAAGCGCGAAGGAGCCTTGACGTGGGAAGAGGCCGTGCCCGTGGCCAAACAGACCCTGAATGCGCTGGCCTATGCCCATGAACGCAAGGTCATCCACCGCGATGTCAAGCCCAGCAACATCCTCCTCTCGAAATCGGGCCAGGTCAAGGTGATGGACTTCGGGCTTGCCAAGATCCAAAGCCGAACCGAGGACTCGATGCTGACGCGCACCGGCGTGGCAGGGGGGACCCTCTACTACATGCCGCCGGAACAGCTCGAAGGACTGGCCAACGTGGATCACCGGTGTGACATCTACGCGCTCGGCATGTCCCTCTATCAGGCGCTTGCCGGACGAACGCCCTTTGAAGGCCTGTCTTCGGAGTTTGCCATCATCCGGATGATCGACCAGAACAAGTTTCCTCCACTGGTCGAACACAATACGGACATTCCCCCCGTGTTGGCAGACATCGTGATGAAGTCGCTCCAACGGGAACCGGAAGACCGCTTCGCAAGCGCGATGGAGATGTATCAGGCCCTGGATACCTTTCAGCAACAACGGCAAGCCCCGGCCGAAGACTACAACGACCTGCTACGTCCCTTTTCAGGGGCCTTTCCGGCGGATAGTGATCCACCTTCCAGCCCGTCCTCGAACCCGCCTTCGGACCCCTCGCTTTCGCCTGCTGAGCCACCTGCCGAAAAAAAACGGTTCACTCCCGGGCTGATTGCTGCCCTGGTCACCTTAATCGCAGTGCTCGGCTTTGCGGGCTATACGTGGTGGGCCGGACAGCAACCCGAACCTCCCGCCGAGAAGGCATCGGTCTCTCTAACAACCGATCCCGGTGATGCACGGGTGTTTATTGACGGACACCTGGTGGGTTCCGGGTCGATTGAGGGGTACGAAGTATCTCCAGGAGAGGTACTTGTGCGCCTGATCAAGGACGGTTTTGTCCGATTGGATACCACCGTCGAATTGGCCGCCAATGGGACGGCTTCCCTGGACCTCGTGATGGAGCCCGTTGCCGTCCCCGATCCTCCACCCATCGCCCTGGATTCTGTGGCCGTGGATACGACGGCTACCCCTTCGCTCACCGGAGACACCGAGGAGGAGCCCCCAGCGCCTATGGGAAGCGTACGCATCCGGTCCAATCCCACCGGCGCCCGGATTACGATTGCGGGTCGTCGTCGGGGAAGTACACCGGCTACGGTTGCCGAACTTCCGGTAGGTACCCATCGGTTATTGGTCACCAAAACCGGATACCAGAATTATACACAGACGATTCGCGTGCGTGAAGGCCGGCGCACCGAGGTCAATGCCGAGCTAAAACCGGTGCCCCCCGCCACCGGCACCCTTAACTTCCGGGCCGTGCCTTTTGGCGATCTGTATGTCAATGGTGAATTAAAGAGCTCTCCTGGCTCCAATCAAATCCATACCGTTGAAGTGCCGGCGGGTACGCACAGCGTTCGGGCCGTGTACAGCACCCTTGGCGATTGGACGCGTCAGGTTGAAGTTAAAGCTGGCCAAAAGGTGGATGTCTTTTTCATCTTCAAGGAGGTCAATGTCACCATCGGTTCGAAACCGATGAATGCTGAAATCTATGTTGACGGTAAATCGATGGGGAGAAACACCCCATCTACCGTCAAACTCTGGACGGGCCCACATACCATCAGCGTCCGGAAACAGGGCTACGAAATGGAAAATGGCTCCATCCGCCGTATCATCGAAGGTGATTTGGTCAACAACAACTCCATCATTGTCAACCTGAAAAACGCGACGGGAAAGAACGTACAGTAACCCACCCCCTGCTTTCGGATTGCACCACGTTTCGGGCGCAGTTCCGAAAGCGGTCCTCGCCTCGCTTGAGGAGGGGGCAGGATTGTGCTCGCGAACGCAGAGCAAGGGCCAGCCAGGGGGGAACTCAAATGGTTGGCAAAACTCTGATCCTTATGCGCTATACTTGCATCCTGTTTCTCCTGCTTGGCATAACCGCAGACCTCAAGGCACAAGTATGCATAGAGGACCTCCAAACCAGTAATCAACAGTACACGGTAGGGCGGTTCGATGCTGCGATTGTCTCGGCCACCCGGTGCATTCTCAAGTCCGATGCCACGGAAGTCGAACGGCGGGACACGTTTCGGTTGCTGGCGCTTATCAACATCGCCAAAGACGATCTCCCGCAGGCCCGCGATGCGGCGCAACGTTTGCTTGAACTCGATCCCGCATATGCGCCGAATCCTGTTGATGACCCCCCGGCTTTCCTAAGAATGCTGGAAGACCTGCGCCCGACTACACCGGATGCCCTTCCACCCAACCTGCCACCCGTTGTGGTGTCTGCGCCATCAGCCCTGAGCCTTATGGTTGGAGAAGATGCTGTGGCGCAAGACCTGCGCACCGTATTTTCTGACCCTGACGGCCAGGACCTGCGTTATGCAGCCACATCAAGTCTCCCCACAGTGGTCTCCGTGCAGGTTGACGGCACCCAACTTCGGATTACACCAGGAGCGGAACCAGGCCAGGCGCAAATACAAATCACTGCTACAGATGCCGCCGGCGCTTCGGTACAAGCAGAATTCACGGTGGCCGTCCAGGCCCAGCCCGAAATCACAGTGGTCCAACCCATCGGTGGGGTGGTGCTCTCTTTAGGCGGCGGCGGGTTCGGGCGGGACTTGCGCGCTGTTTTTCAAGCCTCCGATAGTGCCGTGCTAACCTACACGACGGCCACAGAAAACGCGGAGGTGGCTACGGTCACATTGCAGGATCATATCCTGACCATCACCCCCGTTGGGGTTGGCGAAACCGAAGTGACCCTGACGGCTACCCACGGACTGGGTACCGTTGCTACCCATCCCGTGGCCATTACCGTGACCCCGCAACCTTCCGTTCAGGTGGTCAACCCGTTGAACCCGGTGCGCCTTGTAGCGGGTGAAGATCCGTATGAACGGGATTTGGCAGCCGACCCCGTCGTATTCAGCGATGCCCGAGATGGAGCCCTCACCTTTTTAGCCCGTTCATCCGATTCCACCAGGGCTGCAGCACAGGTCTTGGGGGCCGTCCTCCGCGTGACACCGGTTGCTGCTGGCGAGGCCGACATCAGCGTAACGGCGGAGAATGAAGCCGGCCTGCGTGCCCGGCTCACCTTTACTGCGACCGTAGATCCCCCCCCGGCGCTGGTCCTGGTAGATCCGATTCGACGGGATGATCCCCCCGAAGAAGGACCGCAAGTCAAACCGCCCGGTGGAGGCAGCGGGGCAATGAAGTGGCTGATCATCGGCGGCGGTGTTGTAGCGGCCAGCGTAGCAGGAATCGTGCTGGCTGGAGGTGGAGATGATGGGGGTACCACACCGCCGGGTACGACCGGCAACCCCATCGCCGATCCACCAGCGTTACCCACAGGCAATTAACCCGCAGCAAACCAAAGATGAAGCACATCGCGAAACAGATGCTCGTGGTGCTCCTCCTCCTGTGGGGTGCGCCTACCTTGATGGCACAAAACATAGATTTTGCCCAGGCACTTGGTGGAGGCTCCACCGAGATTGGCTTCGGCGTCGATACCGATGCCCAGGGCAATATCTATGTGGGAGGGTGGTTTGAAGGCACCGCAGACATCGGTGGGATCAGTCTCGTCAGCCGGGGGAGCCTTGACTTTTTTCTGACCAAAATGGATGATGCAGGTAATGTAGAATGGGCGATCAGTGTAGGGGGGGAAGAGGATGATTTAATGTTCGATCTGGCCGTGGATGCAGCGGGGAGTATCTATGTGGCCGGCTGGTATCGGAGCGATGTTAACTTCGATGCCAATACGCGGTTTATCAGTGATGGGGCAGAGGACTGTTTTGTGGCCAAGTTTAACACCGGTGGCATTCTTGAATGGGTCGTACGCGGTGTGGGGAACGAATCCAACACCGCCTTCGATGTGGCCGTCGACTTTGAGGGTAATGTCTGGTTCACCGGATGGTATACCGGCACCATGACGGTACTTGATGCGGAACGTAACCAGGCTGTCGTCTTGGGGAGCAACGGCGGGACGGATATATACGTCGTGAAGTTCAACCCGGATGGATTCTTGACGGCCTTCAATGCAAGTGGAGATATTGGGAACGATCTGGGTAATCGGATCACAACGGGTCCGGGAGGAGAAGTATACGTGGCTGGCGAATTCCAGGAAACCGTGGATTTTGGGACCAGCCTCACCAGTGCCGGGGGGGCCGACGTCTTTTTCATGCAACTCAATGAAGATGCCGAACCGATCTGGGTGGTCTCTGGGGGAGGGGTTGGTAACGAAGAATCACGGGGCATGGCCGTTGGTGAAGGCGGCGACCTCTACACAGTCGGTACGTTTGAAGGTACGGCTACCTTCGGTAATACGACGTTAAACAGTGTAGGAGACAAAGATATCTATGTAGGCCGATACAGTGTGTCCAACGGCAACGTAGAATGGATCGTTCAGGGAGGCGGGGCAGAACAGGAGAAAGCAGGCGGAATTGCCGTGTTCGACGAACGGGTATACATTGGTGGATCATACCGGGATGTGGCGACCTTCGGCTCAATTAATCATCGGAGTGCAGGCAATGAGGACATCTTTGCGACGCAACTCGACACGGAAGGTACCATCGAATGGTTTGAAACCGGAGGAAGCACTCTCCGCGACCGTGTACGCGGCGTTGCCGTGGACAACCAGGGCCGGTTGTACCTGACGGGCGAATTCAACGAAACCGCCACCTTCTTCGACGGCACCTCCATTACCGCCACGGGTGATAATGATGCGTTTCTGCTGCGCATCATCCAACCCCCCTCGATTCCGGTACCGACGTTTCCCGACGATGGAGCCACAGACCAACCCTCGACCGTGCGCCTCGCCTGGGAACCAGCCGCAGCAGCCCAGATCTACCGCGTCCAGTACGCCGACAACAGCGCCCTCACGAACGATACCCAGGAGACGACCACCAATACCGAACTGACCATCTCCGACCTGACCCCAAACACGACCTATTTCTGGCGCGTCCGGGCCATCAACGACTCCGGCTCCAGCGCCTTCTCACCACTGCATTCGTTTACGACTTCGTCTGTTACAGCACCCTCAATTGCACATACACCCGTCTCTTCCCCCGTGCCGGCCAACGATGATCTGGAAATTGCTGCCGATGTCACGGACGCTTCCGGGCTCGATCAGGTCCGCATCTTGTATATGCTGGGCGGAGAATCGAACGAGCGGTCAGTGGTTATGAACAACAGCACCGGGGACACCTTTGTGGGGAGCATTCCGGTCGCCGATGTGAATCAGTTTGGTCTCATCTACCGAATTACCGCCCTCGGCACCAGCGGTCTGGAATCCTCCACCGACCCTGTGGCCCTGCAGGTGCGAATGGGCGACGTCCTGGGCTTCCCGGTCCAAACCTCTGGCACAACCGAGCGGGCTTACCAACTCTACTCCGTGCCCTTGTTACTCGACAACACCTCGGCCCGTGCTGTATTTGAAGATGATCTGGGCACCTATGCTATCGACCGCTGGCGGCTTTTCAGCCTCGGCGCGGATCAGCAATATGACGAGTTTCCCAATACCGCTGCTGTCACACCAGGCCGTGGTTTTTTCCTGGCCGTGGCACAGAGTGACCAAAGCTTTGATACAGGGGCTGGTATAACGGTCTCCATTGGCGAGGTGTTTACGATAAACTTGCACGCTGGCTGGAATTTTATTGGTAACCCATTTGGCTTTGATGTCGACCTGCAAGGGGTAACCATGGCCTCGGGACAGGAACTGGACATTCGTTTGTTCGAAGATGGGTTTTTCAAGAAAACTGGTCCCATTCTATCCTTCATCGGTTATGCGGTCTTTGCCAACGCTGCAGACCAACTGTTGGTTGATCCACAGGGTGGGCCTGTAGCCCCGGCCAAAGCGGAGGCGGCCCTGGCTTGGTCCGTCTCGGTTGTAGCGGAAGGGCCTGATGGGATACGCGATAGCGAGAATGTGTTGGGGGTAGCCGAGGGGGCAACCGTGGAATGGGACGAATTTGACCGGGCAGAAGCACCTGTGATTGGGTCGTTCGTGCGGCTTCAGTTTCCGCATCCGGAGTGGGAAGCCCCGGTTTATGGTTTCACCAGGGATGTGCAACCGGCAGGTCAGGAAAACTACACCTGGACCTTCACGGTTGATACCAACGTGGAAGGGGAGCCGATTGACCTTCAGTTCGCAGGAATGGCTGATGTACCGGAGGAATTGGATATCGTATTGGCCGATCCCCTGACGGGGGTACAGGTAAATCTCCGGCAACAACCGAACTATCGCTTTGTGGCCTCCGGGGCTGCGCGGAGGTTCGAGGTTCTGGTAGGGCAGGGTACAGCAGCCGAGACGCCAGATGTCCAAGCCATCTGGGAAGGGTATCCCAATCCATTCATGGATGCCGTAACGTTGCGGTACGGTTTGAAGGTAGAGACTGAGGTTGAGGTGGCCATTTATGATGTTACAGGTCGCCTGATCCGATCCTTACTCCGGCGCGGAGATGTTCCAGCTGGATATCATACCGTCGTGTGGGATGGTCTTGCAACAGATGGGCGGCCCGTGCCAAGTGGGGTCTATTTTGGTGTGATGCATACCATCTCCGATACGCGAACGGTGCCCATTACGCTAGTCCGGTAAGATGATCGCTATGTCCACACTGCAGGAAATCATAAGATGATGCGTATCGTGAAGCAGGTTCTTTTTGTGTTCATCACCTTGTGGGGCACGGCTGCATCAGGGCAGGACATTGATTTTGCGCAAGCCCTGGGTGGAGCGTCCTTTGATAGTGGCTTGGGGCTGGATATCGATGCGGAAGGTAATATTTATGTGGGCGGCCGGTTTAAAGGTACCTCGCTCATCGGCAATACAAGCCTGGTGAGCCAGGACGAATTGGATATCTTTCTTGCCAAGATGGACGATACGGGCACCGTGGAATGGGTTAACAGTATAGGGGGCCAAGAAGACGACTTGATATCCAATCTGACCGTGGATGCAGCGGGGAATGTGTATATAGTCGGTTTGTATCGGGGCGATGTTAACTTCGATGCCAATACGCGGTTTATCAGCGATGGGGGAGGAGACTGTTATCTCGCCAAGTACAATACAGACGGCATTCTGGAATGGGTGGTGCGTGGTGTGGGGAATGAATCGAATGCGGCCTTTGATGTGGCTGTCGATATTGAGGGCAATGCCTGGTTCACCGGAAGGTTTACCGGTACCATGACGGTACTAGATGCAGAGCGAAACCAAAGCGTGGTTTTGGAAAGTGCCGGGGGTACCGATGTCTACGTGTTGAAATTTGATCCAGATGGCGCATTGTTGGCATTCAATAGTGCCGGCGGACCTGGCAATGATTTGGGCAACCGTATTACCACCGGCCTCGGTGGCGAAGTATACCTGGGCGGCGAGTTTGAGGATACTGTTAACTTCGGTACCGATCTGACCAGCATCGGTGGAGCCGATGTGTTTTATGCTTCGCTCGATGTAGATGCCGAACCGATCTGGGTGGTATCAGAAGGGGGGCAAGATACCGATGAATCGCGGGGCGTGGCTGTTGGGGAAGATGGGGACCTCTACGCCATCGGTACGTTTGAAGGCACGGCTACCTTCGGTAATACGACGTTAAACAGTGTAGGAGACAAAGATATCTATGTAGGCCGATACGATGCGTCCAATGGAGATGTGGAATGGATCATACAAGGAGGTGGGGCCCAGCAAGAAAGAGTCGGGGGCATTGTCGTAGCTGATGAACGAGTCTACATCGGAGGGGCGATTCAGGACGTCGCGACCTTTGGCTCGATTGTTCACCGAAGTGCTGGGAGAGAAGACATTTTTGCCGCACAACTCAGCACCGATGGGGTGGTCGAGTGGTTTGAAATAGGAGGTGGTGCCCTCAATGATCGTACACGCCGCCTCAGGGTTGACAATCAGGGCCGGTTGTACCTGACGGGCGAATTCAACGAAACCGCCACCTTCTTCGACGGCACCTCCATTACCGCCACGGGTGACACCGATGCCTTTCTTTTGCGCATCATCCAACCCCCCTCGATTCCGGTACCGACGTTTCCCGACGATGGAGCCACAGACCAACCCTCGACCGTGCGCCTCGCCTGGGAACCAGCCGCAGCAGCCCAGATCTACCGCGTCCAGTACGCCGACAACAGCGCCCTCACGAACGATACCCAGGAGACGACCACCAATACCGAACTGACCATCTCCGACCTGACCCCAAACACGACCTATTTCTGGCGCGTCCGGGCCATCAACGACTCCGGCTCCAGCGCCTTCTCACCACTGCATTCGTTTACGACTTCGTCTGTTACAGCACCCTCAATTGCACATACACCCGTCTCTTCCCCCGTGCCGGCCAACGATGATCTGGAAATTGCTGCCGATGTCACGGACGCTTCCGGGCTCGATCAGGTCCATCTCCTGTTTCAGAAGGGGGGGCAAAGCAGCGAGCAGACGGTTGTGATGAACAACAGCACCGGGGACACCTTTGTGGGGATTATACCGGCAGCGCAAGTTAATGAGACCGGCCTTCAATACCGGATTGTTGCCGGTAACAATGCCGGGCTCGAATCCGAAACCGGGCCGTTTGCCTTGCAGGTCCAGGTGGACGATCTAAGCACTTCTGTTGCGACCTCGGGTAAAACCACGGAGTCCTACCAGCTTGTTACCGTGCCCTTGTTACTCGATAACCCCTCGGCCCGTGCCGTTTTTGAAGACGATCTGGGTACCTACAACACTGAACAATGGCGGCTCTTCAGCCTGGGCGCAGACCAACAGTATGATGAGTTTCCCAATACCGCAGCGGTCACGCCCGGCAAGGGTTTCTTTCTGGCCGTGGCCCAAAGTGGGAAACATTTTACCACAGGTCCCGGCATGTCACTTTCCGTCGGGGAGATCTACTCAGTCAATTTACACGCGGGATGGAATTTGATTGGCAATCCGTATGCCTTTGCATTGAATTTGTCGAACGTGTCGATGAACTCCGGGCAAGCACTCGATATCCGGACCTATACGGGTGAGTTCCAAACGCAAACGAGTGCCCTTCAATCGTTTGTTGGCTATGCCGTCTTTGCCAACGCTGCAGACCAACTGATGTTCGCGCCACAGGGTGGGAATGTAGCCTCTGCCAAAGCGGAGGCGGCCCTGGCTTGGTCCGTCTCGGTTGTAGCGGAAGGGCCTGATGGGATACGCGATAGCGAGAATGTGTTGGGGGTAGCCGAGGGGGCAACCGTGGAATGGGACGAATTTGACCGGGCAGAAGCACCTGTGATTGGGTCGTTCGTGCGGCTTCAGTTTCCGCATCCGGAGTGGGAAGCCCCGGTTTATGGTTTCACCAGGGATGTGCAACCGGCAGGTCAGGAAAACTACACCTGGACCTTCACGGTTGATACCAACGTGCCGGATGCACCGATAGACCTGCGCTTCGAGGGCCTGGATACGTTGCCCAAAGGAATCGCCATCCAGTTGATTGATCCCTTAACGGGTGTTCGTGTGGATCTTCAGCAGCAGACGGCATACACCTTCGTTGCCGATGGCACAGCACGGACCTTCAGGATTGAGGTGGGGCCGGAAGGCGAGGTTGAAGTCCCGGATGTACAGGCCCTGTGGGAAGGGTACCCGAATCCGTTTCATGGTGCTGTGACGCTCCGGTTTGGATTGAAGGCAGCCGCAGCCGTAGACGTACGCATCTATGATGTAACCGGGCGGCAGGTCCGGCTGCTGCAACAGTCCTCAGCACGGCCTGCGGGATACCATACCGTCGTTTGGGATGGCCGAGGCATCGACGGCCAGCTGGTCCCGAGTGGACTTTATTTCGGCGTTTTACGCACGGTCCACACCGTCCGAACCGTACCGCTGACGATTATTCGGTAACCCGAACGGCACAAATCGGCAGAAAATACGCATGTCTACATACACGTACGGTCATACCAATCAACGGAAAGGAAAAGGGACATGCAGCACAGGCAGCGGCTTGTGTATTTATGGTTTGGGGTCGTGTTGCTCCAGTGGACCGCTGCGGATGCCCGGCAATCTGCAAGGACAGGCCTCGATCAATCCCTTCCCCCAAAGGTTACAGACGATTATGGTACCCTGACCCGCCTCAACGTCAAGGATGCCGACTTGCGGGATGTATTGCTGGGTATTGGGCGCGCCCACAACCTGAACCTGGTCGTGGACAATCGGGTGCAACAGTCCATTACCCTCCGCCTATCGGATCTGCCGGTCCTGAAGGCCCTTACATTCATCTGCTCCGAATACCGGCTTCGCTTGCAACACCGGGGCGATGTGCTGCGGATTACCCCGGTTCCTGAGCCACCTCCACCACCACCCAAACCGCTGGACGTCTCCTATGCAGACAGCTTGCTCTCGCTGGATGTAACGCAGGCCGATGTACGACGGGTGATGCGGAAGATCCAAATGGCCAGTGGAGCCAACATCGTGGTGCGTCAAGGGATCAACGGTACCGTGACTGCCCGGTTGTCTGAGGTGCCGGTCGAGGTTGCCCTCCGGGCACTCGCTACCAATCATGGCTTTACCCTCCATCAGAAGGAGGGGGTCTACCATGTGGGCCGCGGGGGGGGAGCGCCAACCCAGGACGATGGGCAAACAGGGGCGTTTTGGGTACAGGTCGATAGCGGGTATGTATCGCTGGATGTTACAGAGGCCCCCATCACACGGGTATTGCAGGTGCTGGGGACCCAGCTGGAAGGGATCGGGCTGGTGGCCTACATCGCCCCGACCGGGAAGATCTCGGCGCGGGTGCATCGGTTGGGGTTGGAGGAAACCCTGGACCTGTTGCTCAAGGGTACGGATGCGACGTATCGCAGAGAGGGGACGGTGTACAGCATTGGGCGTAAACAAACGCAGGGAATTGCTTCTACGGTGTTGGTTCGTCTGGATCATCTCCGGGCCGATGCGGCTTTGGCGTTGGTCCCCGAATTGCTCAAGGCCGAGGCGGGTATTCAGGTGGTTAAGGAACATAACGGGCTGATGGTCACCGGTTCCAGCGAGATGATCCGGGAGGTCAGGCGCTTTGTGGAAGAAGTCGATCACCCCACACCCCAAATCCTGATTGAGGCCCTGGTGGTTGATGTCCAATCCACAGACCTGTTTGAACTGGGGTTTTCATTTGGCCGAAACCCTGAAACCGCCACCACGGAAGACCTCAGCCGGGGGCGATACGGCTACAGTGAGGGGGATGGTTTCGACCTGGGCATCAATGGCCCTCGGCTCAATCGGATACTGAACCGGCCCGGATCACTGGGTAACCTGCTGGGCATCCATCAGATCGGGCGCTTGCCGGACGATTTCTACTTGCGTTTACACGCCCTCGACCGGGAGGGGAAACTGCGCATCCGTTCCCGTCCACAAGTGGCCACGCTAAATGGTCACAAAGCGAACATCAGCATTGGGACGACGCAGTATTATCTACTGAATCAACGGGTCTCTCCATTTCAGCAACCGGGGCAAGTGCCGTTGGTCTCGGAGTCGCAACGGTTTGAGCGGATTGAGGCCAATGTGAAACTGGAGATCGTGCCGTGGGTCAGCGCATCGGGGGAAGTTACAGCCGAAATTCGCCCCGAGTTCAGTACCCCCGTAGGTGATTTTGACCCCGATGTGCCCCCTACCATCAATAGCCGGGTCCTGGAATCCACGGTACGGCTGCGCGATGGTGAAACCATCATCCTGGGCGGACTGATTCGGGAGGCAGAGGAAGTTCAAGTCCGGAAGGTACCCTTTCTTGGAAGCATCCCGTTGTTGGGGCGGCTGTTTCAAAGTAAAAAGCGGGACACCCTCAAATCTGAACTGGTCATCTTCATCACACCCTATGTGTTCTACGGAGACCAGGGAGACCCCGGCAAATGGGAGACCCTCCGGCAACGCCTGGATCGTAGCGGTGCCGACGCATCAAGGATCGGCTATACACGCCGGGAGGAGTAGCAGATATGCGGTTGCCTTTTCTGCAGCGCGATGGGCATGGGCTATACCTCACGCCGTATGCCGTGCAATGGTGTACCATCCGAACCACACGAAGGGCCCTTATGGTGCGCCACACAGACCGAGAGCCGGTCGTAGACGGGCACGTAGAGGAAGCATTACAAAAGGTACTGGACCGGTTACCCACCCGCCCAAAATATGTCGTCGCCAACATGGCCCGCCAGCATGTGCGCCATAGGCTCCTTCAGGGGCCGGCTCTGGAGGAAGAGGAGGCTGTTGCCGCATGGCTGGACGCTGAAGCCCAAAAACAGATTCCGACCGGATGGTCAGCCGGAGCCTATCGGCTTCGGACCACGATACTGGCACAGACGGAGGCTTGTACCCGGTGTATCATGGGGCTGGCATCGGAGGGGGCCGTTCAGGCCCGGCTGAAGGTATTGGCTACGGCAGGGCTTCAACCGGCAGGGCTCGTGAGTGCGGATCTGGCATTGGAGCAGGTGGCCATGTTGGCCCCGGGATTTGCCAATTCGACAACGATAGTCATTGGAGACTATCAAGCCGAAGGGGTTGCACTCCGGTATGTGGGCGGGCATCTGGAGCAATTCGCCGTCTTAGATGATGAACCCTGGCAGGTGACAGAGGGGGCGCAAACACGTGGACAACTTCGCTTGCAAGCCGCAAAGGCCCGATGGACAGAGGAAGGTGTGCGTGAGGCAGGGGAAGACGAACGGATTTGTATTGTCTCAGAGGAATCCAAAACCTCGGAGGCGCTAGGGCCGGCTGCTGCCCTGGCGCTGGTTCATGCACGGGGGACATGGAACGTCTTCGATTTTCTGGATGAAGAAACCGCAGTGCAACGCAGGCAGGCCGTGGATAAGGATGATGCGAGGCATACCTTATTTGGCATAAGTGGATTGCTGATCTTGTTGGTGGCCGGTTCAATAGGGGGCGAGGTGTGGCTGGATCGAAGGCACCAGGCGGTACGTGCGCAGCTTCGGTTAATGGCAGACCAGGTACAGGAAATCGAAGCGGCACGCATCGGATTGGACCAGTTGGAAGCCGATGTGCGTCAGGCCGAAGAGATGGTGCAGGCGCGTACCCATGTAGCCCACCTGCTTCATGCCATCGGCTCCTGTATCCCCGCCGATGTATGGTTGGATGATCTCCAACTCGATACCCACACCTCGGGAGATCTGTTGCTTACCATAAACGGTCTGGCCGTTGCTGAAGATCAGGTTGCCCTGTATCTGGATCGGCTAGAACGTATCTCTGAAGTTCGTAGTGTCAGGCTGGTGTATACCGAGGTGCAGTCCGCCAGGCGGCTATATCGGGAAGCGGATGTCTCGCAAGGACTTACCTTGACTCAGTTTGAAATCCGTATGACAACTGGAGGAGAATAGGTATGGAAAGCGTGTTTTTATGGATAGCGGCCAATCGGTGGCGGGGGATAACAGGAGGTGTGCTTCTTGCCTTAGGCATGGTGCTGGTAGGTGAAGTGGTACCCCGCTGGATGGAAGTAGGGGCGCAATATCAGGCCGTTCAGACAGACCGTGCACGGATTGCCGAGGTGGTGACCTGGGAACGGGAAAAGGTTCGGATCGTGCAGCATCGTAGAATGTTGCGTGAGCGATACGACCACCTCTACGTGAGCCTGCCCCATATCGATCAGATGTCCGTCATCGTGCGCACCCTGCAACAACATGCCGATTCGGCAGGTGGCGTGTTAACACACATTCGGCCAGGGGAGCGGCTTCAGTATGCAAACTTTGACGCGCTTCCGCTTGAGGTTGAACTAGACGGTACCTTTCATAGCATTACGACCTTTGTTAAGCAGGTAGAGTCTGCCCAGTATCTGATCAAAGTGAGTGCGATAACACTTTCGGCGCCAACACGTTGGCCGGGGCCGGTTCATGCCGTCATAATGGTTCACCTCATCCTCCTTAAAGAAGAGACCTGACCGTGAATTTCCCACATACCCTGGCACCGTCAAACCCCAAACTGCATCGGTTGCTGATGCTGGTGTTGACAGGTGCCGTATGCTGGATCTGGGGCTTCGTGGTGTTGGAAGTCTTGGCCGTCATTGATACTGAAACCTCTGAAGATACCCTGGAGCCGGTTTCTGTTTTATCGCCCCTTTCCCTACTGGAAGTAGGAGATGGGTCAATAGATACAAACTTCAGAAGTCCGTTTATACCCTCTGCCCTGCTCTTTCCTGTTGCTCAAACTACGCAGGAGGAAGCCACGGAAAGGGTTGAGGCAGACCGCTCAGCCCCACCCGCATTGTTGTTAATAGGGGTCATAAACGATGAGGTTTTATTGCGCGACGGACGGGGCCGTGTACATTACTTGGGCGTTGGGGATACGCTCTCGGGGGTACGCATTGAGGCGGTCTCAGGAGAAAGTATTCGGCTCTGCTATCGTGCTGAAGTCTATGAACTTCCATTGGGGGGGTAGCTTGCAACAGTGCGTAGGGTGGGGTACTTTCAAAATGATCCTATTGCTCTACCGCCGTAAACCCTTTCCGGCATGTGCGTGCATTTCAAGAAACCTCATGTACTGTGTTTCATTACCCTGTGTTTTCTGGCCGGATGGGTTGAAGCCCAACCCGTCGCCTACGTGACCAATGGTGCTGAGGGTACGGTCTCTGTTGTTGAGACCGAAGGGTATACAGTCATCCAGACCATTTTGGTCGGCCTGGGACCGGCAGAAATCGTCCTGTCTCCGGATGGTCGATGGGCTTACGTCGCCAACCGGACCGATGGAACCGTTGCGGTGATCGAAACGGCGACCAACCTGTTGGAAGAAACGATACCTGTGGGGCAACGGCCCTTCGGCCTTGATGTGACCCCGGACGGCCAATTATTGCTGGTACCCAGTCAGTTGGATTCGGTGCTCACCAAGATTGCCATTCCGGGCAATCAGGTGATTGGGACCATCCCCGTTCGTTTATTTGCAACGGATGTACTGGTGCTACCCGATGGAGAGCATGCGTATGTCTCTAATCAACAGGACAGTTCGCTGGCGATCATCAACGTGAAAACCAACGTCGAAGCAGGGCTTCTTGCCACCGGCCAGCGGCCCTTTTTTATGGCACTCACGCCTGACGGTGCATTCCTCTATGTGACCAATTCCAGTGATGGCTCTCTGTCTGTCATTGACACGGACGGGGGGGGCGTCGTAACCACGTTGGAATTGGGCGGTGGTCCCGGAGGCATCGACATTTCGCCGGATGGGCAGTTTGCGTATATCACAGATCAACTCAACCAGTTGGTATGGGTTGTGGATACCGCGAACCATGCGGTCGTCAATACGGTGAATGTGGGGGCTACACCGTTTGGAGTGGCCGTTACGCCGGATGGCGCATTCGTCTTCGTGACCAACATTTCGGACGATACGGTTTCGGTGATAGAAACCGCCGGAAATACGGTTACGACAACCTTTAATGTGGGAGATGGCCCAACCGGCATTGGTTTCCTCGGTGATTTGTTGACGGCTACGGAGGATGTGCCGGTGGGGGATGGGGTACAACTGGCCCAGAATTACCCGAATCCCTTTCGCACCAGAACGGAGATCACGTTTGAGTTGGCAGAGCCCGCGTGGGTCAACTTAACCGTCTACACCTTGTTGGGCACGGAAGTCAAAACCCTGGTTGATGCCTGGATGGCCCCCGGAACCTATCGGTTTCCCTGGCAACCCGATAAGTTAGCTTCTGGCACCTACCTGTACCGTCTGGTATACAATGGGAGGGTTCAGGCAGGGAGAGCCGTTATTGCAAACTAAAAACATGAAGGATTGGGAAGCGGCGTTTGCTGCATTTCTTCAGGCTGAAGGGTTCCACGACGCTTCGCACGACCTGGAACATATTCGGCGGGTGGTTCACAACGCCAAACGGATTGGCAGGGCAGAGCAGGCCAACCTAAACGTTGTGATTCCGGCAGCCTGGTTGCATGATTGCGTAATGGTCGAAAAAAATGCCCCCGATCGCGCACAAGCCTCCACCATGGCTGCCGAGCACGCAACCCGGTTTCTACATTCAGTTGGTTATCCTGAGCACCATATCCGTCCCATCGCCCATGCCATTCAGGCCCACAGTTTCTCAGCAGGGATTCCACCTGAAACCCTGGAAGCTAAGGTTGTGCAAGATGCCGACCGGCTGGATGCCCTGGGGGCCATGGGGTTAGCCCGGTGCTTCATGGTCGGAGAACGCCTTGGCTTGTCCGTCTATCATCCCACAGATCCATTCGCCCAGGCCCGAATGCCCAACGATAAACAGTACATCATCGACCATTTCTACGTCAAGCTCCTCAAGCTCCCCGGCACGATGCAAACCGCAACCGGCCGGGCAGATGCCCAACGCCGCGCCGAATGGCTCACGGCGTTCCTTGATGCATTAGCAGAAGAGTTGGAAATTGGTGATTGATAATTTCTTATTGTTCGAGTCGCTTCTTCCGGGTCTCCCAATCCTCTCCTTTTTTGAGCCAATCCGGGGCTTCTTCGCCTTTTAAGTAGTGACCAAACCATGTCAGGATGCGGCGGTGATAATCAATCTGCTGACTTTTGTCGCTGAGGCCGTGGCCTGCACCGGGGTAGACCAGCATGACCACGGGTTTTCCGGCCCGCCGTGCGTAATTGTAATATTGAAGCCCCTGTCTGAAGTCCACAACCCCGTCTGCATCGCCGTGCATCATAAGCACGGGTGTGTTCAGGTTATTAATGAAGTTGATGGGGCTGCTCTCAAGATGGCCTGACAGGTCTTCCCAGGGGGGATTTGCCATACGTGCCTGGCCGGTCTCCCAGTGCCCGAATTCTTCGGCACCCCCGCGCCAGTGGACCGTCCCGGGAAAGGAGATGAAGTCTGTAATGGCTGCACCGGCAACGGATGCAGCGAAGCGATCCGTCCGTGTAGGCAGATAGGCCGCTTGATATCCGCCCCAGGAGTGCCCGATCAGTCCAAGCCGGTCCGGATCGATGTGACCGGTTTCGAGGGCTGCATCCAGCGCGTGGTTGACGGCGTCCAATGCACTTGGGCCGGGCCGTCCGCCCTCATAGACAATATCGGGTCGAAGGATGAAATAGCCCTGTTGACTCCAGGTCTGGAGATCGTAATACCTGCGCTCATTGGGGATGGCATACCCGTGCAATAACTGGCTGAGTTTTTCGTACTGGTACAAGATGAGGGGGTACGTCTTGCCTTCCTCGAAATTGGCAGGATAGGTCAGGACAGCCTGAAGCGCATGTCCGGCATCTGTGGTATAGTGAAGTAGCTCGTTGTGTCCCCATGCGTAGTCAGTCTGGAAGGCGTTGGTCTCGGTGATCTGTTTTGCCTCTGCCAATGAAACGCCCCCGGCGAACACATCTGGCGAGTCATTCCATTTTTCGGTTTGGTAGGCATACACCTCAGCTTTCTTGGCTTTCTTCAGGCCAGAAACGCGTGCCTCCATCCAGAGGGCTCGTTTGGCTTCTCCATCAGAAAAATGGGCATAGCCAGCGGTCTTGTTCACCAGGTCTGCGACCCTCATCCAAAATGATCCATCCTCTTCAACGATAGCGGGTTCAAAAAATGTGGCTTCAGGGTCCATATTGATGGGCCGATACCGGATATGTTCATCTTCTCCCGCTGTGAGACGGGTAAGTGCCCCACTGCTGAAGTCAGCCTGCCAGAGGTCGTACTTGCCAGGAAGCACAGCGCCTGAATCCTCGGGAAGCCACGCAAGGTCGCTCCACCCACGCCGTAAGCCGGGATAGTCATAATCCGCCCGAGACATCATGAAGTCTGGAGCCAACTTTGATCCGTTTTCCGGTGCTTCCGTCCCTTCAAATCTCGTCTTGTTGAGGGTTTCGAGTTCGATTGCCGTCCAGCCAGCCTCTTCAAAAACCAATATGTACCGACCGGCTTTGCCTTGATAGGGGGTCTGAAAAATGCCGCCGGCGATGAGATCGCGCTTGCCGGAGCGGGGGTCCACACGGTACCAATCCGTCGTGCCAAGTCCGAAGCGGAGGGACACTTGATCCGGATCTCGATCTCCGACGATGCCCCATCGCAGGGCATCCCCAACCATCTCCACGGGTTCATCGTACTCCGATCCCAACACCGTGAGTTGATCTTCCTGAACATGCCAGGCGGCAAGTAATGTACGTTGGGCGAATCGGTTCTCCCAGTATTCCTGCGCTCTCAGGATGTCGTCGTCATTCCAATGCCAGATCTGTACGTCAGCTTCTTCAACCTCTTCTACCTCAGTGGTATCTGCACTCGCCTCGGCATCGTCACCTGTCCCCGAATCGCCGTCCTCACTAGTTTCAGCCTCTTCCTCTTCTGGATCAACTTCCTTTGGGGTCCACGGACGTAAGCCTATGAAAAGGGTCTGGCCGTCGGGTGAAAAAGTGAGGCTCCCATGTTTACTCACGCCAAGTGAATCGCCCATTTCGGGTCTGTCGGTGGATGCCAGTACGGCAAGGTCGGTCGGGTGTTGCGCGACATCCTTCCAGTATAAAACGTCCTTGGCTTCTCCGTCTCGGTTTTCGGTCTCTATAGCGCGGAATGCCGCAAGGGATGCGCTCTCTTCTTTCCATTGGGGTATGCCAAAGGTAGCTTTTCCCGAGATCAGTACCCGTAGCCGCTCTGCCTCGGGATCGAAGATCGAGATGCCATTTCCACCTTCCATGGACGACCGTTGAGAGATAGCCAGGAGCTTGCCTTCGTCTTGCCAATTAAAAGCGACTACATTGCCCAGCGTCGTCCGAAGGTCACTACCGGGTCGAAAGACAAGCACATCAGTCCCGACGGTGTCCGAAGATGCAATCCCTTTCACTGCAAGCCATGCACCGTCATCCCGAAATTTCATGTCGGACATGGCCATCAGTACGGTGTCTTGTCCTGTTGTAAGATTGACCAGCCCCAGTTGGCCTGGAATGGGTTCTTCTGCATCCTCCTGTTCTTCCGGCGATACCCCCTGCCGGAAAGCGAGCCACTTCCCGTCTGCACTAAATTCTGGATCAGTAGCATGATCCAGTATCAGCGGATCTGCATTGCCGTCTATTCTGTGGAGTTCTAACCGTTTGGTCTCATCAACCCGGTGGATGGCCGCTACCACCCATGCCCCGGTGGGATCGAGTTGGAACTGCCCCAGGCGCTCCCACTTTGCATAGTCTTCCGGGGCAAGTGTGGGTTTCTCCTGTGCCACAACAGCATTTAAGGTACAGCACAACACGAATAGGGTAATCAAGGTCTTAATCATCGGGAAAAAGTGTATTGGATGAACGGGATAAAGCAGGTTTGCAATAATTGTAGCTAAAACCTGAACGCCAGTCCTGGCGTCCAGGCCGTGCTTAAACCCAGGATCAGTTGACCTTCCCGGTTCACGACGGCCCAGAGGCCGGGGGAGACCGGCCCCAGCTTCAAGACGCCGGGGTAGACATTGAGGCTAACGGTGTTTTCCTGCAAGCCGTTGTAGACCAGGGAAGCCACAAGGCTATGGTCCCAGTCATAAAACAGGCCGACCGTCGGGACGAGTTCTGCCGTTTTGCGGTTGGTTTCAACATCGAGGACCACCAGCTTTTTTGCGTGGAACCCGATGCCCAGTGATAAGGATGCACCCCCGGTCCGCCGATAAGACAGGCCCCAGAGGTTATTCATCCCGAAGTAATAAAACGCATGCCATTGGGGGGCAAAGGGTAAGGACCATTTCAGGGCAAAAAACTGGCCGTTGTTTTGTAGCGTTACGTCAGACCATGTGAAGGCCGGCTGGGCCAGCCAACTCCGCAAGATGAGGGTTTCGCTAAAGAATCTTTGGACCCGCTCCGACCTAAAGAGCAACATCCCGGCCAGGTCGAAGACGTAAATATCGGCCACGGCATCGCCGTTGTAGCCGGTAAACGTATTGTTTTCGATGGTCTCATTCAACAAGTGGACCGTGGTGGCAGTCGCAAAAGACAACAAGCCGGGGTAGGGATATCCGTGGTGTTCATACCATTCATGGAGGGCGGCGTGGACCATCCCACCCCCCAGTAAATGTAACTGGTAATTGGGTGCCCATTGGCCGCCGCCCGTGCCGCGTGTGCTCAAGGGGAGCAGTTCCGAAGTGATGAACCGGCGGACGCCATATCGGGAGATGGTACGGAAGGGGTTGGCGAGCGATTTGGCGACGTTTCTGAATCCCGCCTGATAAGGATAACCCCCAAGGGTGCGCGGCCACTCGTCAAGTTGGATGATCCCATACCCTTCATTGAGCAACACACTCAACGGATTAAAGACGGCCTCTGACCCAAAGGTCCTGCCGGCATAAAAACGACCCTCTCCTGCATGTTGTGCCCTGGTTTCCAGGCCACCGATCAGAAACATCAGCAGGACCAAACCTGTGCGATATGCAAGGCCGGAGGGCATGCCCTAAAACTTCAGTTTCGGCCACAGGCGATACAGGGCAATGGCAGCGATTACAGCAAGTGCCCCACAGAAAAAGGCTTCTCCCCAGCGTCCATACAAAACAAAGCCGGTTGCAAACAGGAAGTTGTAGATGGCAAGGGTCCCGCAGAAGGCACTGCCCAGGGCATAAGGAAAATCGGTCTCGGCCTGGGTGCCCAGGTCGGCACCCAGATAGACGGCATTGTCGACGATCCGCTTCCAGCCAGGGCCGCCGGGCCGGACTTTCCTGTAGAACTGGAACAGCACTTGATCGTCAGTGGGCGGCGTGAGAAAGGCCACGACCAGCCAGGCCAGGGTTGTAAGGCCCACCCCCCAGAGGAGTTGTTCCCAGGTCGCCATATCGTCGCCGATGCTGGTTTGGAGAACCAGCGCGATCACAAAGGAGACCACCATCGCCGTCAGTTCAGCCGCGGCATTGATCCGCCACCAGAACCAGCGAAGGATAAAGATCAAGCCGGTACCGGCTCCAATTTGCAACAGGATATCGAACACTTGCAGGGCATTTTCCAGAAACAGGGCCAGCGTACAGGCCACAACCATCAGTACCACCGTACACAACCGGCCAATCCAGACCAACTGCTTTTCCTGGGCATCCGTGTTGATAAACCGTCGGTAAACGTCGTGTACCAGAATGGAGGCTCCCCAGTTGACCTGGGTAGACATGGTGGACATATACGCGGCGGCCATCGAGGTGACCACCAGGCCAAGTAAACCGGCGGGCAGATACGTAAGCATGGCCGCATAGGCGAGGTCGTTGCGCACCACCTGCTCCGGGATATGGGGAAATCGCTCCGCAATGGAGGTCAGATCCGGGAAGACGATGAGGGAAGCCAGCGCTACCAGAATCCACGGCCACGGGCGAAGCGCGTAGTGCATTGCATTGAACAGCAGGGTAGCCCCGACGGCATGTTTTTCGTCCTTAGCCGAGAGCATCCGTTGTACGATGTAGCCCCCACCGCCCGGTTCAGCCCCCGGGTAATAGGCGGCCCACCATTGGACGGCAATGGGGATCACAAAAATCGGCACCATATCGGCCCAGGTCATGGATTCAAACGAGGGCAGAAAGTTCAGCGCGCCGGTGACGTTTTCGTGATTGATCAGGTTGTTGAGGCCGCCGACTTCCGGCAGGGTAAGAATGTACCATGCGGCCCCGATGGTGCCGATCATCGCCATAACGAACTGCACCAGGTCGGTAAGTACCACGCCTCGGAGGCCGCCGAGGGCGCTGTATACCATCGTGATCCCGGCGGCGATCACCACGGTTTGCACGGGGGACCATCCCATCATCACCCCGCCGATTTTGATGGCGGCCAGCGTCACCGCAGCCATGACGATGATGTTGAACAGCAACCCCAGATACACCGCCCGAAAGCCCCGGAGAAACGTGGCCAGTCTGCCGGAATAGCGGATTTCGTAGAACTCAACATCGGTCAGTACACCGGAGCGTCGCCAGAGCTTGGCGTACAAAAAGACCGTCAACATCCCTGTGAGCAGAAAGGCCCACCACGTCCAGTTGCCGAAGGTGCCGTTGGACCGGACGATGTCGGTTACAAGGTTCGGCGTATCCGTCGAAAACGTCGTGGCCACCATCGAAATCCCCAAGAGCCACCAGGGCATGGACCGATCCCCAAGAAAAAAGGAATCAAAGTTCCGCCCGGCCCGGCCCGAAACGGCCAGCCCAATCCCGAGGGAAACGAGAAAAAAAACGGCCATGATGGCCCAATCAAGAGCAGCGAGTTGCATAAAGCGATTTCAATGGAGGGATGACCCTCGTGGTCACCCTTCAAGATTAAATGGTGTAATGTACCCCGGATCATACACGGTCTTGTGCCGCCTCGACAAAAAAGGAATCAGGGGTGCCGCGAATATCCCCCGTATCCAGTATGAATGTCAACCAATCCGGAAAGGGTTGCAGGTTTCATGTAAGGTTTGTACCGTAAGGCGTTCCTTCTCCACCATTCTATTGACCTGTTTGCCCATGAGTGCGTCTTCCAAGCCCCCCGATCCCAACGCCTTGGGTCGCCGTGATTTTATGAAACTCGGCGCCGCCGGTATGGGCGCAGCCCTGGTTGGCACGACCGGCATAGGGTGTACCGATGCCGTAAGTCAGGCACAGGCCGCTGATGACCTGCTGCGGACCCCAGAGCCGGGCCTGGGGCCGGCCCCCGACCAACTTTTTGCTGCGCCGCCCATGGAAGAGGTGCGCATCGGGTTTGTAGGGGTAGGGGGCATGGGGACTGCCCATGTCCGAAACCTCGTGCGCATCAAAGGAGCCCGGATCGCGGCGGTTTGTGATATCAGAGCAGCCCACGCCGAACGTGCACGGGATATCATCACAGAAGCCGGGCATCCCGCGCCTGCCCTCTATACCGGAGGCGAGCGCGACTTCGAGCGGATGTGTGCCGAGGAAGACCTGGACCTCGTTTACAACGCCACCCCCTGGCGCTGGCACGTGCCGATATGTCTGGCCGCCATGGAAAACGGCAAACACGCAGCCACCGAAGTACCCGCCGCCACCACCATTGAAGCATGCTGGCAACTGGTTGAGGCCGCCGAGAAATACAGCAAGCATTGCGTGATGATGGAGAATTGCAACTATGGCCGGGCCGAAATGATGGTCCTCAACATGGTGCGGCAAGGGCTCCTGGGTGAAGTCTTGCACGGGGAATGTGGCTATTTACACGACCTCCGCGCGATTAAATTTTCGCCGGAAGGAGAAGGCCTCTGGCGGCGCGCCCATTCTCAGGCAAGAAATGCCAACCTCTACCCGACGCACGGCCTGGGGCCTGTGGCACAGTGCATGAACATCAACCGGGGCGACCAGTTCGGGCATCTCGTCTCGATGAGCAGCCCGTCTCGTGGGCTTCAAATGTACGCTGAGGCCAACTTTCCAGAAGGAAGCCCACAACGCGCCGAGACATTTAAGTTGGGCGATGTAAACGTGTCCTTGATTCAGACCGTCCAGGGCCGGACGATCTACCTGAGCCATGATACCAACCTGCCACGCCCGTATAGCCGGATCAATCTGGTGCAAGGCACGAAGGGCATTTTCCAGGGATATCCGGATCGGGTATACATCGAGGGTCGGGATGAAGGCCATAAATGGGTTGCTGCCGATACCTATGCCGAAGCATTTGAGCACCCCCTCTGGCGGGCAGAAGCTGATAACGCTGAGGGTGCAGGCCACGGAGGCATGGACTATCTCGAAGATTACCGACTCATCCAATGCCTCCTGAAGGGCGAACCCACCGACATGAACGTCTACGATGCCGCTGCCCTCAGTGCCGTCACGGAGCTGAGTGAGTTATCCGTGGCCCAGGGCAGCCGTCCCGTGGCCTTCCCCGATTTTACGCGCGGGCGGTGGAAAACCTGGCCGGTCCTCGGCATTGTGGAGGGTTGATGCTCTACGGACTCGATTTGTGCGGTACGCTCGTTTTTGCCGTCTCCGGTGCCCTGAAAGGCATCCGGCATGAACTGGATCTGCTGGGTGTATTGGTCCTGGCCGTTTCAACCGGTATCGGAGGGGGGATTGTTCGCGACCTCATTCTGGGGGCAACCCCGCCTGCTGTATTTCAGGACGAATGGTACCTCATCGTTTGCATCGCCGGCGGGTTGTTGGCCTTTTATGCCGCACCACCCATTGCCAAACGCTGGAACCGTGTGATGGTGGCCGATGCCATCGGCCTGGGGGTTTTCGCTGTGATCGGGGCAACCAAGGCTATCGCGTTTGGCCTCGGACCCATCGGGGTGACGATGATGGGGGCACTCACGGCAACCGGAGGGGGCGTCGTGCGGGACATGCTGGTGCGCGAGGTACCGGCCGTGATCCAGCGTGATTTTTACGCCACAGCCGCGCTAATCGGCAGTTTTTGTCTGTGGGGCTTACATACGCTGGAGGCAGAACCGGTTATTCAAGCGGTGGTCACTATTGGTGCCACAACCACGCTACGGTTTTATGCCATGCACAAAAACATCAACTTGCCCCGTGCCGCTCCGCTTCCAGAATAATGAATATGTCGTTGGCCCATTGACCACGTCGCGAATTGGTTTTATGTAGAAAAAGTTATATATTTCTCCAGAACCGGCGTTCCTTTGAGGCAATAATGGGGGCATTCCCGGTTCATGGACCATTGGCATGGTCCTATGAGGCAATATGAATCTTCCCTTGCCACATGGAGAGCGATTTCACTTGGGCAAGGAAATCCTATTCTTGTTGGGAGGCAATGGTATGCGTACGCTATACGATCACATCAACGTGGCATCGGTATGTCTATTTATTCTTGGTACCCTTCTGCTTTTGCTTTTTGTTCAGACCCCATTGGTTCAGGCGCAGTGTACACAACTGACGGTATCCTGCTTTGTGATTGGACCATATGATGCAGACATCGGCCCTTCCGATGGAAGTGTTATTTTTAGAAATCAAGATGCCTTTGTAAGCGTGCCTTACTTGAGTCAAGGATATCCCGGCAATACGGGGTACCAAGCACCGAGTTCGATGGCCCAGCACAAGGATGTGGGTACGTTGTACGGAGTGGCCTGGCCCCAAAATAACCCAGCCTATGTGTTCGCATCGGCCTATATGAAACGAGGGACCGGCTTTGGGCCGTTAGGATCAGGTGGGGTCTACCGGTTGGAAGTTGGTGGCACACCGCCCGCGAGTGTGACCCAATGGGCCACCATCCCCAATACGGATGATGGGACGGTAGCGCATAACTTTGATGAAAATGGAGACCACACTACGACGAGCTACGACAATGACATAACGCATGCGCATATTGGCAAGACCAGTTTGGGTGACCTTGAGGTTGATCTAAGTGGTAACCTGCTCTACGTCGTTAACCTCTACGACAAACACTTGTATTCGCTACCGACTACAGGGACGCCGCCGGTATCGGCTACGGATCTGGGAGCGATCACGAAGCCCGCAAACTGTGTGGCTGGAGATTTTCGCCCCTTTGGGTTAGGGGTGCATCCGGTAACGGGAATATTGCATATTGGTGCGGTCTGCTCCAATGAATCCAGCACTTCAACCGATGGATTGCGCGGGTATGTGCTGCAATATAATGGGAGTACATTCACACAGGTTTTTGATTTCGATCTCAACTACGTTTTGCGTCCATCAAATTTATCATGGGTTCCTTGGACCGGCAGTACCACTTCGTTTCAACCCATGTTGGCAGATGTTGCGTTCTTGGGAGAAGATTTAATCCTCGGCCTTCGAGGGCGAAGTCAGGATTTTTTTTACAATCCCGCAGGTTCCAGTCCGGGACACGGCGACGTACTGAGGGCCTGTTGGAATGAGACCACGTCCACTTGGGGCCTGGAAAATGGAGGGGCTTGTGGGGCTTTGACCGGAAGCGGACCCATTGAAGGCCCCGGCGGGGGATCGTTTTTTGCCGATATCGATGTTGCAAATGTCATCAATTCCAGCATTGGGAGTGTAGCGGTGGCGGTCGATGTGAATAGCAGTCGCGACCGTGTGGTAGGTACGACAAATGATCCACTACGGATTGTATCAGGTGGCTTAAATTATTGGAACCTCGCCGACGGCACAAAGCTGGAGCTATATGAAGTGTTCCGAGGGAGTGCAAGTGGCAACGGTGGCGCAACTGGCCAATATGGGAAAGCAGCCGGCCTGGGTGACATAGAAGATAACTGCCTCCCCCTCACAGGATTACCCATAGAGTTGAACCAGTTTGAAGCCTTGCCCAACGAAGGAAGCGTGCTACTTCGCTGGACAACCCTCAGCGAAACAGAGAATGCCGGTTTTGCCGTAGAGCACCGGTCGGGCCATACCCCGTTTGAAGAAATGGGTTTTGTTGCGGGTATGGGTACCACACAGGATGAACAGACCTATCATTTTAAGGTCAACAATCTATCGCCCGGCCTGCATGTGTTCCGGCTCCGTCAAACAGATTTTGACGGGTCTTTTGCATACAGCGAGGAAGTAGAAGCCATCGTCGACGTGCCTGGAGCCTTCTACTTTGCACCAGCCTATCCCAACCCCTTTAATCCGTCCACAACCCTTGACTTTGCGGTACCGGACCGGCAACCGGTTACGCTGGCATTGCATGATGTGACCGGACGTTTGATCCAGGTACTCTATACAGGTACGCCCGAAGCAAATACGCTGCAACAGGTCGGCATTAATGCAGGTGGACTTCCCAGCGGCCTGTACATGGTGTACCTGACGGGAAGGAATTTCTCAGCCGCGCAGAAGATTGTGTTGCATAAGTAAACGCACGGTAGGAAGTATGCGTCAGGTCTTTTAGATCTGGAACGTGTATGTATACTTCGCCTGGATCGATCGGTTATCGCTGCGGGGGAGGATGGGCGTAATGCGTCGTCGATCCAGGTTCAAGCCCTCGTTGTACACGATCCAGAAATCGTTGCCCTCCCGGATGTTGTACCGAAACCGGATATTGGCCGAGAACGCATCGGCATTGCTGTTGTACTGCACGAATGTATTGGCCGAAAGGTTGGTGTTCAGGGCCGTGCCGATGCGGAGGCGGGCAATGTGGGCATCAAATTCCTGATCACGGCCCCCGAAGCGCACACGGCTGTACTGATAGGTGCCCCCCAATTCCAGATGCGGGGACACGTACCAGATCGGCCGAATCATAAACGTAGACTGCCACCCATCATAAAAGGTGCCAGCCTCAATCGACGGTCGGATTTGAACCAAGCTGGTGTGGCTCACTTTGTAAGAAGCGGCGGCGCTAAAAAACGTGTAATCTCCAACTGGCACCTCGGCATCTTTGGAGAGCGCAAACGGTTCAAGCAGGTCTTCGTACACCGCCTTTGCTTGCAACGACACGCTCGATCCCGACTTAAAACTGATATCCCATTCCGGCCCAACCTCTGCCGATTCTATCGAACCATCCCCATTGCGCAAGAACGCCAGGCCACTCAGGCCCAGGGTGTGGTAGATCAGAGCAGAAGATTCTCCAGGGAGCCAGGTATAGGACAACGTATTGTCTAACAAGGTGAAATTGTTGCGCTGCGTAAAGCCAATGCCGGGGTTATAGGTACGTCCGGCCCAGGCCAAAATACTCTGGTACCCCCAGCCGATTCGGGTTCGGCGTTCCATCTGGGCGGTGAGCCGTCCGTTGGTCAGCCCGGCATCCTCGTTTGCATCGTCGAAGGATTGTGCCCATTGCAAGGTCAGGTAGTCATCGCCGAACAGCCGAAAAACCCCGTCCAGTCCATAGGCCACGTTGTGGCTGCCATGGGCGCTGGCCCGACGGGTAAACATACCCCCCGCATAGGAATAGGGATTAAATGCCTGCCGCCGGACCCGAACCACGCCGAAGTTTTCTGAGGGCAGGGCATCGCTGTCCACGGTTTGCATATCCAGCAGCCCCACATCCCACGTTCCGATCCGTCCCACCATGCGAACCCCGCCATAAAGCTGGACTTGCTGCCCATCGTCAGTCAGGCCGATGCGGCGGCTGTGGAACAGGCGGCTAAGCCCTCCGGTGCGAAAATCAAAGATGCTGGCCCGTTCCTGGAAAAACTGCCGTTTTTCAGGGAAGAAGAGGGAGAAGCGGGTCAGGTTTACTTGTTGGTCATCGGCCTCGACCTGCGCAAAGTCCGTATTGACGGTCAGGTCCACGGTCAGATTGTTCGTGAGGCCGTATTTGAGGTCGAAGCCCACTTCCCCGATACCATCATCTGTTTGTTCAAAGGCCGAGCCGTCTGCATTCAGGGCATGGGATTGTCCGAAGCCGCCCAGGGCATAGGGGGTGATATAGACTGGTTTTTGCGGTTTGGGTCCTTCCAGGACGATTTTCTGGGCGAGGGAGGGTTTCAGGAAGGCCCAGTCGGCGACGGGTTTGACGGAAGGGAAAACCAGCCGCTCGGTTTTACGGGCCACCTTGCGCTGCATGGCCAGGCCCATCATGACCTTTCCGTCTTCATTCTGGAACCGCAGGCTGGAGAACGGAACCCGAATCTCGGCGAACCAGCCGTCCGACGTGATCTGGGTTTCGGAATCCCAGAAGGTGTTAAAGTCCTGGTTGATCCATCCGCCCGTGGCGATGCCGCCCCCACTGGCATCATTGGAAATAGCCGAGTCTGTACGGTTGCCGCCGGGGGTGGTGTTGATGATGATGCCGGTTTCGTTGTCGTTAAACGTGTCCAGCATGATCTCGAAGTGGTCGCTCCCGTTCAGTCGGTCGCGGTAAAACGAGTTGGCCCGTATCCCGGCTTCTCCTTCCTGGTCATAGGCCCGTAGGCTGAAATACAGGAAGTCGTCGTCGTGGGCAACCCGAAACTCCGTTTTTTCGGTCGGTTGTGCACCGTTGTCCGGTTCATACTGGGTAGGCCGCCAAGGTTCGATGGCCTCCCAGGCAGGTTCGGTGCTAAAACCGTCCAGGGTGATCGGGCCGGTCAGCCGAGGAATCTGTAACGGCGCGGCATCCTGAGCCTGGAGCACATCCAACGGCCCAAACAACAGGCCGAAACAGCACAGCAAAACTGCAAAACCGGTGCTTCCTTTTGCCTGGTCCATGTGGTGGTTCGGTTGGGGAGAGGTCCTGTGGTTTATACCGGCAAGATCGCACCTTCCCCGTGCAGAATCAATACGACTTTGGAGAACCAAGTGCAAATACATGAAACTATAAATGGCGATGATGGTATGGCCTTATCGTACGTCAGGTTTCATTTGACAGAAAGCCATGTATAAGCTGATCATATCTTTCCTGTGCGCATTCATCTCTGGGGCACTCGTTTTTGCTTCACTCCGAACGAAGATTGAGTATTTTGGCGGTTTCTTTATTGGTTTGATAGTGGTATTCGAAGCTCTGGGAAAATTGGTCTTGGCCGCCTTCATCTGGATCATCGGCTTCATTTTTTTGGTGTGGATGCTCCTAGACCATAGTGCAGGCATAGGCCTCCTGACTATAGCGGCGCTACTGCATCTGTTCGTCTTGATAGCGGGGGCGAGGGCCTTGATGAGATATAGCTAAGTCGGCCCAAGACCGTGTCGCACGGCGCATTTTTAAGGATATTCTGGGAGAGGAGACCGATACAAATAAGCCGGCTGAGTTCGGCGTCATGTCGGCTGATCTGCGTACGGCGCTCTTAAACGTTGGCGTCTGGACTGACGAAGACCTCAAGCCGATCAAAGAAGCTGGATCGGGTTAGGATTGGGACGTATTCAAAGGAGGATTGTAGAACCAGAACGGTTTCTTGGCCGTATAGCACATTCACGAGATCATACGCACTATGGCACAGTCGGCGCAACGATTATATTTGGTGCCCCAACCACGCAAGCCGTGGGAAAGTGAGGATGAGCATTTTTGATGCTGTTGCTTTCGTCTTAACCGTCTATGAGCTAGGAGGTAGCTAATAGGCTAACCACCATTGCAGGTCTTTTGCCCACGATTTGCCCAAAAATTAGGTAATAATAGTCGGTAATCGGGGGAAATTGGACGTAAAAAGAAAGCGTTGTTCTTCACAAAGTGGAAAAACAACGCTTATAAATTAAGGACTTATCCTAAGCGCGCCCGGGATGATTCGAACACCCGACCTTCTGATCCGTAGTTTCATGGGTATATAAAATAATTCTTAGTATAAGTAATTGAATAATAGATATTAAGAAATAAGAGAAATAGATATAATATTTCGAGTTACCTAATTTTTACCTAATTTCAGGCCAAAGCCAGGGCAAAGACCCGGCATTCCCGAGCATTTCACCAGTCGGCCTGAATGAACCTCCGACCCATACTCAACCGGCTTCGTCGATACGAGGGTGTCCGTGATGTGCCCTACTGGGACGGCACAGGGCGCCCGGTTGCTCTCCGGTCGGGCGAGGGGAATATGACCGTCGGCGTTGGCCGAAACATCGCCGCCCGGCCGTTCTCGGATGACGAGATCGCGCTCATGCTCTCGAACGATCTCCAGCGAGCCATTGAGGAATGTGACCGGCATATTCCGTGGTGGCGCGAAAAATCTGAGACTAGGCAACAGGTACTCCTAGACATGATGTTCAACATGGGCTGGGGAGGAGGCCGAAGGGGCCTGAGCAGTTTCCGGGTGACGCTACCGCTCATCGAGAACGGCCAATACCACCGTGCAGCCAAAAACCTCAAGCGCTCACGGTGGGCGCGTCAAACAGGCCGCCGGGCCGTGGAAAACATCGCTCAACTACTCCTCAATGGGCCGGTGCCCTATGAGGATGCCCGAAAAATCGTAGCGAAACTATAGAACTATGACCATTGAACTGCGCATCATCCGTACTCTGGCGCTGTTGGCGCTGTTGTCTCTTCTGCTCGGCTATTGTGCCGTTCCGGCTCAAGCCCAGGCCCCGCCTGCGTTGGCGGCATGGGCAGGCACCGGCCCGGTCAAGTACGTTGAAAACACCGCTCAGCTCGTCGAGGAAAATGCAGGTCCCGGCGGTGCGGCCTGCATGACTCTGGGGGACGGCATCTGTGTCGGCACGATCTACGCGAGAAACACCCACCGAAGACCCGAGACGTGGTGGACGGCTGTAGAGCGTGGCGATCTCCAGTACTGGACGGGTGCCGCGCGGCTTGCCAGAGAACATGGCCTGCTCCTCAAACTACGTCTTGCCCCCCTGCTCGTTTGGAACGTTCCGGGGCACCCCAGTGGCATCCAAACGTGGGGCCGGGGGTGGATTGATGACCAGCACCGGCCAACAGTCGAGCGCTACCTGTCGGCTGTAGGTCAGATTGACCGCGCCGTACGTGAGGTTTGGCCGCATGTCATTTGGGACGCGCCCATGATGGGCCGTGTCGGGGAGCCGAGAATCGACGACGTACCCGTTGCTCAGAGAAATGAATACACCCAGCGCCAAAACAGCCTCATCCGGCAGTGGGTTGAGGTGGTCCCAATTGAGCGCACCATTGTTTTCCTCTGGACCTCTGGGGGCGGACACCCCACAGGCGGCAATTACGGCTTTGACTACCTGGACAACATCCAATCGCTCGGCACTCCAGCCGGCAGTCGGCAAGACGGTTACGGCAGCCGGAGCAAGTATGCCGAGTACGATCTTCTGAAAAATCACTCCCTGGGGGCTCGGCTGCTGAGCCGGGAAATGCCAACGTGGTTTGAGCAGTGGGGTGGCTCCATTCGGGCGTGGCATGAGGACCCGGTGGTAACCGCCGTTGGTCCGCCCTCCGTTCACATGGCACGTGCCGATGGCCGCTACGGTGCGGGGAGTGTGGCCTTTATGGGTTGGCGCGTGGACATGGACCCGAATCGGACTCAGAACGTGCGTGACGTACGGGCGCATTGGGAGCGCAGTATGCAGTTTGGCCCGGCTCAGATCGAGTCGATGATTGCCCGGTGGGATGACACCTCCCCGCCTGGTCCGCCCCCGCCTGGCCCCCCTCCGGGCGGAGGGAGTACCTACAATTTCTCGGTAGCAGACACCACCGGCTCGGCATACCTCTGCGGTGTGGCCGTGAAACCAGAGGACATCGAGTCTGGCATTGCATTCGACCCCGTACATTTCCACTGGATTGGATCGAGGGAAGCCGCGCTTCCGACGGCAATCACGACCGGCTTTGTCTGTGGTGATTGGATTGAGGACTACAACGTCAAGGCCGTGCGGCATCCAGAGGGCGCGCCACTCTCAGCATACGACGTGCCGACGCATGAGGGGTTCGGCTACCGATTTGATATTACAGGAGACATGCGCGTGACGGTCTCCTATCCGCCGGGCACTCCCCCTCCGCCCGACACAACGGGCACCCCCGGCGATAGCCTCCTGCACCGCATTTTGCGGCTGGATATGGTGGTCCAGCAGTTGCAGGAGGCTCTTAATTCACTCAGGGCCGATCACCAGGCCCTCACGGCACGAGTGGACGGCTACCACAGCGCCACACCCCCGCCACCACCCGAACAGGCCGACTGGTACCGCATCCGCTCATCAGACCTTAACCAGGACGATGATGGGCCGACGGCGGTATCCTTGGATGAGCGTGAGTATGACGCGCTCATCGTCGAGGCCTTCCGGCTGGGGCCGAACCACCCGGACGCACCGTATTTCCGTGACGGCCAGCCTGAACCTGCACGTCGGGCCGGGTTGGATTTGGCCGATGGGGTTGCTGCACATATACCACATGTGTGGTACGCTGATATAGCCAATTTGGCAATATCCGCTGATTCCGTGTTGATCGTTGCCGATGGACCACTCACGACAGTTCACCGGCTACTGAAGGACGATCCGGCCCTCCAGCAACGTACACAGGTGCTGTGGTTGGGGTGCCGATGGAATTCAACACTTTCATGCGGGTCCGACTACAACAGCCGGACGGACACGACGGCTACCCGGTGGCTTCTGAATGATACCGCCGACAACGGCGGTTTCGAAGGGGCCGTAACGGTCGTTCCTGAAAACGTGGCCCGAAGTCTTGCGGCCTCGCCCGATCAGGTGTTACCGCTCATCCAGGATGATGGGGCTCGGTCGGTGATTGCTGGCCGGGTGGGTGCGGCTGACAGACCCTGGTGGGACGTGAGCCTGGTGATGCCGGAGTTGTGGAAGGAGATCACAACCCATGGCGGCATCCGGATTGTGACGGCACTCGACCAGGCGCGGTGGCAGACCATGATCAATCAACTCACGGTGAGATGAGCGTCCCTGTCCCACATAGCCCTTTGAAGCTGATACGTCGTATCCGGGAGTCGCACCCGCTAGCCGTGCGCATCTATACCGAGGGTGGCTGTTTCCGTTTCCATATGATCCTGAAGGCCATCTATGGCGAGATGGCACAACCCTGGTGGGACGGCTCGGATCATGTGGTAACCAAGATCGGCCGGGGCTTCTACGACATCACTGGACGGGTCAAGCCAACGCGAAACCTGCGCCCCATGACCCCTGCTGAGATACGCGCCGCAAGGCGTTGGCGACCGTTAAGAGCCGATGTCGCGGGCCGGGATCGGCCCGTTTCGGCATTGGAGGGGGCATTATGAGCGCCTTTACTCGTGGTCCATATGTCACTACGCACCCTGAATCGGATAGGAAATGGGTCCTCATCGAGGACTTCAGCTACGACGTCGGCGAGGAGGACTCCGGTGTTCGCATAAAGGTGCCCCGGCGTTTTGTAACCGACTTTGCGAGCGTGCCCTGGTTCCTGCTTCCGCTGGCAAGTCCATACGGAAAGCCGGGATGGGCCGCGATCATCCATGACTGGCTCTATTACGTTCACCGCTGGCCCAACATGGACCATATGACCCGCCTTGAAGCTGACCAGGTGTTCCTGGAAGCGATGACCGTGTTGGAGGTTTGGTGGATCAAGCGGCAGTTCCGGTATTGGGTCGTTCGGCTTTTCGGCTGGAGGGCGTGGCAGAAAAAACGTGAAGAGGTGTTCTACTATGGGACGATCTGAAATGCATCCCAAGGTACCCGAAGCCGCAACCCGGCCGTACCCCCATGTGTTTCTACCCTGGCCGGCGATGACGGCCTTCCTGGGCGAGGTCTTCATTGATCCAGGCGGCGCGTTTCATCACCCGAAACACCTGGACCTGCTCCAGGCCGACATTGGGGTGCTTGTGACCAATGCGCCGTATGAGAAGAAAGGCCGCCGGGTACTCGGCACGATGGAACTCGCTGACGGAAGCGGCCAAACTACATGGCTTCGGCACCGCAAGGTTGACATGTGGCGGCGGCTCTTTGGCCGGGTGCCGGATTTCGTGATGACCCTCGACGGCTTCTACATGAGCGGGGGGTGGGGCGCGCGCAAAGTCAGTCCCGAGGCCCGGTGCGCCGTGCTGCACCACGAACTACGTCATGGCGGCGTGCAAATAAATCAACGCACAAAAGCCGTGGCCTACGACAAACTGACCGGCAAGCCCAAATACAAGACCCACCCGCACGAACTTGAGATCTTCGTCTCAGAGGTCGAGATGTTTGGAGCCTACAGCCCGGCGCTTCAAGAGCTAAAGGAGGCGTTGGAGAGAGGCCCCCGGCATGACCCAGCGTTTGTGGCCGGGGTATGTGGGTGCGGAATGCCGATAGTAGCATAAAGAGATGGCAAAGCGAGGACGCAAAAATATCGACACCCACACCAAAGTAGAGATCATCTTGCATGCTGAGGTCTACGGAGACGAGGCCGCCATTAAGCGGTTTTCAATTTCCGCTCGCATGCTTCGCAATTATAGAGCCTTAGTCCGGGAGGAAGGGTCAGAAATTGCCGGAATTTTCCGCTTATATCGTGAAAAACTAGCCCCTCCCGAAGCCAAGGCCGAGGCCCATGCCGCCTGGCTTCAACAGCAGATAGCAAAGGCCAACAAGACCTTTCACAAGCACCTGAAGACCCTGCAGTTTACCGGCCCCGAGAGCCTTCGGGCGATCACCGAACACATGGGGCGCTTGCTCGACCGGCAGGAACTCGGCGCTTACCTCGATACCCTTTACGGAAGCAATGGCAACGGCACTCACGAAGATTAGGGCGTGGGACCGGAAGTACAGGCCCCAGGCCAGCAGGCCACGCGCAGCCCCTGTCGCCAGTGGTCAAGGCCCGGCTTTGCTCCATGAGGGGTGGCAGGCCTACTATGAAACCTGTTTCCCGGACCACGTTGGGGCGGGATTTGCGCCGCACCACGAAGCGCTGCATGATTGGTTCTACGCCCTCCAGCCGGGCGCAGCCCCGGATCCTTATCCTTCGGCTTTCATCCTAATCCTTGCCCGGGGCGGCGGCAAAAGTACCAGTCTGGAGCTTGCAACGACACTCGTCGGCGCCATGGGGAGCCGTCAGTACGTGCTCTACGTCCGCGAAACCCAGGGCGCGGCCGACAAGAGTGTGCTCAACATTGCCGCCTTGCTGGAGTCACCGGAGTTTGCAAGACACTACCCACGGATGGCCAGCCGAAAGGTGGGGCGCCATGGCAACAGCCGGGGGTGGCGGCGCAACCGCCTTTGGACCGATTCTGGGTTTGTGGTCGATGCCGTTGGTCTGGACACGGCCTCACGTGGTCTCAAGGTAGAAGCGAAGCGTCCCGACCTTGTGATCTTCGACGACATTGACGGCAAGCACGACACGCCGCGCACAACGGCCAAGAAAGAAGCCACCATCACAGATAGCATTATACCTGCAGGAGCCGAGGGGGCGGCATATGTGGGCGTGCAGAACCTGATCATCCCGGACGGCGTGTTCTCTCGCCTCGCAGATGGGCGGGCAGAATACCTGGCCGACCGGCGCGTCTCCGGTCCTCACCCGGCCATTCGGGGGCTAATCACCGAGCGCCGGTTGCAGGAGGGGCGCGTTCGGACAGTGATCACGGGCGGCACTCCGACGTGGGTCGGGCAGTCCGTGGAGGATTGCCAGCGCCGGATAGACAATAGTGGCTTCAACAGCTTTGACCGCGAATGTCAGCACAACGTACGTCAGGTCGAAGGGGCCTTGTGGGCGAGGGAACTCTTGAACGAGTCAAGGCGCGCCAGGGTACCGGAAGTGCTCCGCATCACCGTCGGCGTTGATCCTCCGGCATCGACGGCAGAGGCAGGCATCGTCGGCGCGGGTCTTGGCGCGGACACGCATGGCTATGTCCTCGAAGACTGTAGCCGGGCCTGTAAGCCCGCCCAGTGGGGGCGCTTGGCTGTTTTGATGCTCAACAGGCTTACCCTGGAGCACGAATGCCCCGGCAAGATTGTAGCCGAGAAAAACCAGGGGGGCGAGATGGTGCGATCCGTCATTGAGTCGGCATACGAAAAGCTAAAAACCGAGGGGCTCGTCACGAGTCCCTTCCTGAAGAAACGCCTGGTAGTACGTCTTGTGCATGCGGCCAAAGGCAAACGCAGCCGGGCCGAGCCCGTGCATCAGAAGTACGACGAAGGCCTGGCGCACCATATGGGCGAGCTTGAGAAACTAGAGACCCAGATGACAACCTGGGACGCCGAACTGTCCACCGAGAGCCCCGACCGAATGGATGCGTGTGTGTGGGCACTCACTGACCTACTTGTCAAGCCCATTGCTCCACGCGCACGGCGAGACCGAAAAATCCAGGCCAGCTTTCATTAACCAGCTACCACAAATGACTTCAAAAACGAATCCCTTTTCGGGCCTCACGTACACGCAGGCCGAGCGCCTGATCGTGCCCGCAAAGAAGGCCGGATCGACTACTGGCGCGGCCGTAGACGTGCGCGCCCTATTCGACGGTGACCACTGGCAGGATGGCCGCGCTTTGCCGCTGGCCAACACCGGGCAGAGCGACAAGGACTGGGCAAAGACCCTCTCGGTCATTGCCCGGGCACAGGTCAGTAGTAACCGCATTCAGGAGGTGACGAGCCGCCACCTGGAGGCCGCGATGGGCCTTCAGCCATTGGTTACAATCCATATTGAAGGCGAAGAGGGCGAAGGGGGTGCCGAGGAAAAGGTGCGGCTAGAATCGCTGGCCCGGACCTGGATTCAGGAGCGGGGCGTGTTCTCGGTCTTCGAGGAGGCGTTGCGCACGCTGCTGCTCGGCGGGAAGGCACACACTCGGCTACTCATTCCCGCAGGCCACTTGAGCGAGGGGGGACGCATTACCAAGCGGTCCATTGAGGAGGCGTGGCAACTCATCTATGCCGATCACCCCCAGCCCGATCAGGCTACCCTTGTAACAGACCCAGACACAAGGCAGAGGGCCGGTCTCTACCGGGGTGAGCGCGGCGGTAACTTGTCCGGCAAGGGAGCAAAGCCTTACATCGAACTCTGCTACCTGGAAGGGGGTAAAACGACGATCAAGACCCTGGCCAAGGACCAGGGTAGCGAGGAGAGCGGCGGCAAGGAGGGCGGCGGCAAGGAGCAAGCTGCCTCGGGCATCGACCTCGCCGGAAAACTCTTGTTGTTCGAACTTCGCCGCCCGGCCCTCATCACGCCGCAGGTCGTGCAAAACCAACTCGCCCACAACCTCGCCCTTACGATGATGCAGCGCAACACGAGCCGGGGGGGCTTCAGCCGGGAATACCTCATCAACCTGATGGGGCCGGGGCAGTGGGTGCAGAGCGAGGCGGGCAAAGAGGTCTTCAAGCCTGAACCTGTGCCGGACGGCCTGGGCGCAATCATCCCACTACAAAGCCAGATTACACAAGACGCCGACGGCAATGAGCGGGCGACTCCCGGCTCCGTCGTGCGGTTTGAGCCGGTCAGCGCCGAGCTTTTCGAGCGACAAATCGAGGTCACATACCGCAATATCCTTCAAGAGACCAACCAGGCGCACATGCTCATCATCGGGGACGCGACGACGACCGGGGAAAGCAGGCTTCAGGCCCGTGCCGAGTTTGTCAGAAGCCTGAATAGGACGTGCAAGGAGTTAGAGGTCGGCATGAGCGCGCTGGCTCACGCGGCACTGATGCTCATGTTCTACGTCTCAACCGAAGACCCGCCTACGGGCCTACGGGTGCAGGTGCAGTGCCGCCCCAACGCGGGACCGCTCACAAGTAGTGAGCGTGCAGCGCTCAGGGCCGATCTGGAAGTTGGCCTCATCAGCCGCCGAACGGCGATGCTTCGCTACGGCATTGCTGACATCGACGCCGAACTCGCCCAAATTGAAGCCGAGGCGGGGGATTATCAGGGGGCCAAACGAACACTGGAGATTGAGACCTCTTACGGTGCGGCGGTGCGCGCGCTGATTCAGGCCGATTACACCCGGGAAGAAGCCGTCCGGCGGGTGATGAGCCGCATGGGGCACGCGGAAGAGGAGATCACCCAGGAAATAGCCCGGCTCTCAGGTGAGGAGCCCCCAAAACCTGAGCCGACCAATGCCTAAACCGATCATCCACACGACCGACGAAGTGCCCCCCTCGTTTTCTGAAGAGGAGAACGCAGAGCTTGACGCCCTGGCAGAGTTCTCGCCGGGAGACCAGGTAGACACCCGGATCTACGTTGAGGTCTCGGCAGGGACGCCCGAACTATGGAGCGCGGAGACCGATGAAGAAGAACCTACATAGCGGCACTGGCCCCGACGGGCAGCCCCTGAAGCCCAACGGCGAAACCGCCGGACAAGTGGTGATCGACCAAGACCCCGTGGGCCTTGTTCGCGCCCGGTACGGCGAGCGCCTCCGCGAGGCGGCTGAGGACTATATGATCACCCTGTTCGAATCTCCCCAAGGGACGGGGGAGCAGACGAGTTTCATCATTGCGGCCGCCATGCACATTCTCTGCCAAACGGCCTGGGTACAACCCGGCAATCCAGAGGCGAGCGATGTACACGTTTGACACACGAGCACTTCGTTTTCGCGATATTTCCTCCTCTGGTCGGAGGAGGGGCCAGTTCGTCTCCTACGCCACGGTAGAGGCCAACCGGCAAGCCCTGATACGCGCTGCGCGTGAGGCGATTGAAGCCGAGACCACGCGGCTGATGGACCGGGAGGTAAGCCTGGTGGCCTGGGAGCGTGCCGTGCAGCGGCACCTGAAGGTACTCTACGGCGCGCAGATCTCGCTTGCCTCCGGCGGCATGAACCGAATGACCCCTGACAGGTGGGGAAGAGCCGGGGGCCTGCTCGCTGCGCAGTACCGCTATCTCCGGCGTCTCCGACATCAGGTGGAGACGGGAGAGCAGCGCCGGGATGGTACGCTTCTTCGCAGGGTGCGGGCCTTTGCCCGGAGTGGCCGGGGCGCGTACTTCCGGCAGGAGATGCACGAGCACATTGAAACCGGGCGAGAGGAGGCCCGGAGCATTACCCGGCCTGGGGACCATTGCTCTCCCAAAGGCGATAGGCCTGGGTGTGTGGAACTCGAAAAACGAGGCTGGATGCCGATCCCCGAGATGACACCGCCCCTATCCAGGGCCTGTTATGACGGGTGTAATTGTTACCTGGAATACCGTTAAACAATTGAGTAGAACATGGGTAAAGGAAACGTGTGTATTGACATCGGATGGGCTCCGGGTCCAAGGAAGGAGCTAGCCCAGGAAGAACTTGAGCGTGTCGTTGATGCCGTGCGCAATCACCACAGGACCAAGCGAACGCGCGACCGCACAGCACTCGTGATTGATACTACGCAGGCAGGAGAGGTGTTGATATTTCGGCAACGGCAAGACCGCATCAAGTAAGGTTCTTGCACCTCGTAGCCAAATTTTGTACATTCATGTGCGCGATTGGCCGCTATCCCTTCGGGGGTGGTGGCCTTTTTTATTATCCAGATTTCCTCAGCCGAGGCAAATCACAAAGCCAGTCGGCTGGCTCAAGCCGACGCGGCCCCAAGAGGGGTCAACGATGAGCAAAGCCCGACTCGCCCAACTCGAAGTGCTGACCCAGAATCAGCAGACCGAGATCAGCGGCCTCAAGGAAAAACTACGTGCGGTCAAAACGCAGAGCACGCAGTTCAAATCAGACCGGGACAAACAAAAGGCCCGCGTCGATGAGCTCGAAGCCCAAATGCCTGAAGGTAGCCTCATCCTCAAAGGGGACGAGGCGAAAGCCTACCAGGCCTACAAAGCCCTTGGCACAGCAGAAGAGGTCAAAACCAAGCTGGAAGCAGCAGTGGAGACGACCAAAGAGAACACTTCCCTCAAACGGACGCAGCGCACCTCGGCCGCCTCAAAGGCCCTCGGGTGGAAGGAGTCCGTACTTGAGCGCCTCCTGGGCGACATGGACATCGATGGCCGAGAAGAGACGGTAACCGTCAAAGAGGGTGGCAAGGACGTACTGAAAAAGCAAATGGTCTACGCAGTGCTGGTGCCACAGGAAAGTGGCGAGCCCAAACGGGTGCAGGCCACGGCCTACGCCGAGGCGAACTGGAGTGACTTCCTACCCGCCCTGAAGGCCAAGAGCCCGCCCGACCCATCGGTGCCTTTCGTTCCTCAGTCGCCGTCCAACAAGCCTCCCACGGGCGGACACTTGGACAGCTTGCTCAAGAAGAGAGAAGAAAACGCAAAGCCCAGTCCGCTTGCGCCACCTACGACAAAGGCCGCGTAACCGGACGTAACCCGCCGCCAGCAGAGCGGCTAGAACTATGCCCACACGAACCTCGGAGGTTGTGAGCGCGCCCAGCCCGCTCATTGACCCCAACACGACCATTATCCACACCGGCTACCAGGTGTCCTGGGACGACGTGCCGGACACCTACAAAGACGCCACGACGGGGCAGAAAGTCATCGCTGCCTTTACCGTGATGTGCCTGCTGGCCTCGGGCAAGATCGTCCCCCGCGTGGACGCCCCCGGGGCCGAGACGGCTTTCGGCATCCTGATAACGAGCGCGCACGAGGCAACGGCCCTTGGCGTGAAAACCGACGCCCTCTCCGGCTACGGGGTCTGGGAGGGGGGTCTGTTTTTCGAGCAGCTCCTACCCGAGCACGGACACGCCAGTTTCGGCACGTGGAAAGCCGAGCTCGGCGCGCACTTCAAATTCAAAACCTACGCGGATACGCGTACCACCTAATACCGCTGCATACCAGCGGAGGCAAAGATGGAACTCAATTTTCAAGCAGCCATCGCGCTCCTGGGGGGCGCTGATGGCGTATTTCGCATTGCCAACGAAGCCCGGCCTGATGGGGCCTATCTCTTGGCGCAGATCCTGCCCGAGCGCAACGCAAGTGACTACACCGTAGAGTCGGGTGCGATGACCATCCGGAGCCTCATGGCGGGCATGGTCGGCATGGATTCGAATTTCCCTGAGACCGGCTTTATGAGCGTCTCGACGTTCCTGGAGCAAGCGGCCAAGTTCGGCAACCGGGTCACGATCCCTGAGAAAACCCTTCGGCAGATCCGCAAGTTCTTGCGCGACGTTGTTGGGCGGACTGATCAAGACGTCACCCGCGCGCTGGCGACCGAAGTGTTTAATATGGTAGCCAAGGTTGTTGTGCAGCCTCACCTCGACACGGCCGAATGGCTCCGGGGGCAGGCGCTCTTTAACGGCGCAATCGATTGGACCTTCAACGGACTGGAACTCTTGGTCGATTACGGCTTCCCCACGGGGCACCTGATGGCAGAGCGCACCGGCGCGGCCAACTACCAGACCTCCGAGACCCAGTTCTGGGCAGACATGATCCTGGCTCGACAACTACTGGGCTACCCGGCCGATTTCCGGGGCATCACGCACCAGCGCACAGTCGATGCCCTGCTGGAGAATCCGAACATGAAGTTCATTGCCGAGCAGGATGGTCAGAATTTCAAGTTCATTCGGACCAAAGGTGCGACGGACCGGGCGGACGAGGACACGCGCTATACCGCCATGCTGACCGTGCACAACCTCGAAGGCGAGGCGTTCGACCCGGCCAACCCGAAGACGCCCAAGAAGGTTCAGTTCGTGCCCGAGGGTAAGATCGCCTGGATCACAGGGCAGACGGACAGCCGTACGTACCGCGTGGGCGAGGGATCAACAACTGATCCTGAGAGCGGCCTGGCCATTGGCTACACGCACGTTGCGCCCACCGAAGAAGGCCAAGGTCGTCCCGGTCGCTGGAGTGAGGCGTTTGTGCCCGAAGGGGCCAAGCACACCCTGGTCATGCAGGGGGCGAGTAACGTGCTCCCCGTGATCGAGCAGCCGAAGAAAGTCGTCGTCTCTCACACGGAGATCGTCTAACCGAGATCGTCTGGCCGAAATCGCTTGATCGAAGCCGCCAAGAGTCAGGCCGGGTTCAACCGGCCTGACCAAAACCCCAAAGCTATGAAAGTACACCTGCCCTGCAATGTCAATCTGGGAGACCATTCGTTTCCTCCTGGTGAAGCTGAGGTGCCCGAGGCCCTGCTTCCCCGCATCAACGCCGCGCTTCGTGCGGCCCGGTATCCAGCGGCCAAGATCATTAGCAGCGCCCCTGACAAGGACAATGGCACCGACGGGATAAACGCGACCGACGGGGCCATCGCCCTGGCCGAGGCCGAGGGTGTAGACCTGGCCCTGGTCGAAGGCACCGGCGCGGGTGGTCGCATCATCAAGGCCGATGTGACGGCCTACCTCGTCTCGCTGGATGACCCGTCAGGCAATGACCCATCAGAGTAGTGTCATGGGCCAACACCCATATTGACCCTGGCGTCGTCGCGGGCCTGCTTCCGACTGCGCTCCACGACCGAGGCGCCGGCGGCTTCGATCAACTCCTGATCACGGACGACTACCGCGCGCAAGCCAAGCTCCGGGTGGAAGAGCTTGTCGCTGAGCACCTGAGTGGCTTTGTGACGTCCTTCGAGGCGGGGCCCACGCGGCTCACGACAGCGATGGATGAGATCACTGCCCAAGCACTGGGGCCGCTACAGCGGGCACTTAGCCGTGCGTTTTTAGTGCGCTATCTAAGGAGTCAGTCTGAAGAGCCGGGGGACTGGTTCTGGGAACAGGCCCGGCTCTTTGAATCTGAACTGAAATCCCAGGTGAAGGCCCTGGGGGCGCAGCTCGCGCTTGTTGGGAGCAGGCCCACACGCAGGCAACCGGCAATGCCGATCACTCAGACCCGGTTTGACTGGTAATCATGCCAACGCCCTCCAGCGTTCTTCGCCGCGAGCTTGCCCGTGTGGACCGCTCAGCTCGCCGGGGTGGTCGCCGCGCTCTGCGGAGTGAGGCCCGGCGCACCGTGCGCCACCTGCGTCGTAGGGCCAAAGCAGGCCGTGGCCCCCGTGGACCACTGGCCCGCTACCGACCTGCAACCGCTCGCCGTAAGGGCCGCTACCGGCCCAACATGACCCAAACGGGACGGATGCTGCGGAGCATCAGGGCAGACTACCGGGGCTTACAGCGTAAGAATCCACAGGTGCTGATCGGCCCTTCTGGCAGGAGAAATAGCTTCATTATGGGCCTTCACATGACGGGAACCAAATATATGAAGCGACGCGAGGTGATGACCCTTTCCCGGTCCTACATCCGGGACATGAAGCGCCGCGCTGGGCGGGCCGTGAAAAACGAAGTGCGCCGAGGTGGCCCGATAAAAATGAACATTGTGATTAAGTGATCCAATACCTGATCCAATACCTGATCCAACTATGAGCAAAGCCACACCCCTACAGCGGCTCGGCATCGAAGGGGCCATCCTTCAGGGTGGCCGCCTCGTGCTGCCGGGCAAGGATGCCGATGTGCCCACCATCTGCACACCGGCCCAAACGAAGCGTTTCCTGGCCGACCCCGAACGATTTGGCCCCTTGATCGCTGGCTGAGATGGAGCCCAAACGGAAGAAATACAACTGGCTCGGTAACCTGATCCTGGATATTGGGGCGCACCTGAAGAGCCGCTACAGCACGCGCACAGATTTTGTGCTTCGCTTGCCGCTCTCGGTAGAAGATGCCATCCGTACGGGCTTTGGTCATCCGGGCGCGAAAACGACCGACAAGGGTGGCATCGGGCTCTACTATGACTGGGCCGACGCCGAGGTCATTCAGGCCTCGGGTTGTGGTCTAGCGCGAGAAAACGAGCTCTTTCTCCAGGTAACCCTCCTGTTCAAAAACCAGGGCCGGAGTAAGCTTGCCCAGTTGCTCTACGACGCCGACGGCTTGTTGAGTGATCTACTCACCCAGGCCATGCACGGCGGCGCCCTCGACTGGAACGCGCTCACCTACCCAGTCCAAGTGCCAGAGGGTGAGGTGGCGCGGGAGGTGGGCGTGCTGGGCATTGAGCCTGTTACCTGGACTATGGTAGAGAACATCACGAACTGGACGGCGCGCCAGGTCCTCTACAAAATCGAAATCAAACAAAAACGCGTCCCTGACGCATAACGCCCCTTAGCGATGAGCAACAGACAGCGAACCCTGACCTGTGATTTCACGGCAGCCGGCGGGTCGTCAATTGTAATACCAGCCCTCGGCAAGGGTGGCTTCAACTTTAGCGTGAGCCGAGAAGAGTTCGCGACCGGCGCTGGCATCACGGTTGAGCGTGGCGCGATGTACAACCCCTCGGGGGTGGTGCATGACTTCTCAGTGATGGGCGCTTTGATCACAGAGATGGTTGCCCGCCGCGAGGGGATTTTCACTTTCGAGTACGGCGACAGCAACCCGGTTGTGCTCCGTGGTCGGCATGTGGTCACGCCGCAACTCACGGCCCGGTTCTGCGAAGCCTTCATTGGCCTCGCATCGGCCACCGGCAATCCGGGCGCGGGTAGTGGGTGGACCTCGGTGGGGGCGGTCGACGGACAGCCGCCTGTTAGTGTTTCGGTAGAGAGCCGGGGTGATGGCAAAGACCGGCCACGGTTCAAATACTTCTCCACGCTTTGGAACTCCACACTTGACGAGACGACGTACGCAGCCGTTGTAGCCGCTGGCTTCTCAGAGGACAACCTCACAGACGATAACCAACTTGCCCTCAAGCTGCCCAACGGCGATTACCTGATGCTCGACAACCAGGCCGTTAGCGTGATGGCCGACCCAGGGGAGTCGCCCGGCGGCGTGCGCGGCATCAGGCTTCGGCTGGCTGGGGCCTCAGAAGTGTGGGCAGACTTGGTGAGTTTCGTCGGCACGGCCAAGAAGTATTTCAACGGCTTTGAGCTCTCGGTCCATGGCTTTGCGTACCGGAGTGATGATACCTCGGTGTTTAGTGACGCGCGGACGGGGCCGGTGTAGGGGCCGGGTTAGGGCCGAAACCCCAAGAGGTCTGGACACCAGTTTTGGTCCTCAAGGGAGATATCAGAGGGCTCAAACATTGTAGCATCGGCCCCGCCCGAAAAGCCAGAAATTGAAAGGCGACCATCAACCCTCTCAATTTCAACAACACGAACCCTTCCTGTTCTAAAGTCCTGCACACGAAGGGTGAGGGTGTTCCTTGATGAGCTTTCTTGGCTTACAATTTGCCCACCCTCCCACATTAGACAACGGCCATATGGTGTAATGTAATCAAAATCAACCTCGCTTATGATCAACCAATAATCAATCCTAAACTCCTGAAGCTCCCATACTCCAAACCATTTGCCGACCACAAATTCCTCTATCGGGACCTCTTGTTGAGCCCCACTATCACAGCCGACCATGAAGGCCAATAATATCAACCAGAATCTGTTCATCGGCAACCTCTTGATTAATAAAAAAATCTCACTCAATAGTCTAATCAATATGGGCACAATATAATGACAATTTCCCACGGAACCATACTGGAGGGGAAAGTCGCTGGAGAGGACTACATTCCGATACCTGGCGAAACCCTGTACGAGATCGGCGAGGTGGATGGAGAGCCGGTGTACGTAACCCTGGCCCGGTTTACCCAGGAAACGAAAGAGCGGGCTATTATCCTCTCCGACCGCATGGCGGTGACACGGGCGCGGATCTTGGCCCTCGGAAAGGATGAGCCCCACGACGACTTGGCTGCGAGCCTGAAGGCCGACAGCCAGGAGTTGTTCCGGACTATCGGTAAAGGAGAATGGCCGGATGAGAAGTACGTCATTGAGGAGGTTGCGTGCGCCCTAATCCGTGATTTTTTTTTCGTGCTGATGCAGACGATTCCGAAGCAGGAGACATCATCAACAGCGTCACCGGATTCACAGAGGACACAAGCCGAGGGAGAACCCGCCACCAAGAATGGGCCGAAGACTGGCGAAGAGCGCGTGGCATCCGGCACATCGCCAGTTGTCTAGCGCGTCACAACCCGGCCGAGACCAGGCGCATATGGCAGACCTGTACGGCTACCGAAATTGCACAGAGTTATAAATCAATGAAGGCCGATACTGAGGGCGTAGGCTTCAAATATTTTCCGAGCAAATGAGCAAGCAGAGCGATACAACTGTCGTGATGTCTGGCGACAACCGGGCGCTGAACGAAGAGTTCGAGCGCTCTATCCGTGTGCTTGAAAAGCTGGAGCAAAAACTGCTCGAACAACAGCGGAAAGGGTTTAATACTCGCGTAATAGAAACCCGCTTAAAAGGCGTTCGTGGGGAAATCGAAAACCTCCGGGAAAAGCTCGCCGGAGGTGGCGGGGATAGCCTCGTAGCGGCAACCGAAGAGGTGGAGGAGCTCTTCTCGGTTGGCCTTGTGGGGGCATTCGTGGCAGCCGGAACGGGCATTGTTGCTTTCAATGACTATCTCAACGATACCGTCTTTGGTTTTGATAGCATCGACGAGCGGGCCAAGCAATTCCTTTCAACGGCCAAGACCCTGAGCAAGCTCGACACTTCTGTGGCCGGAGTTGTCTTTCCCGATAAGGCGTTCTTGGAGGAAGCCATTAAGGCTCAACGCGAACGCGTGGGTGCGCCCGACCTTTTGGCCCCGGTTGAGGGTTTCGGGAGAAAGGCCGTTAATACAGTCCTTGACATCGCAAGCACCTTTGGTGGCCTGGGGGCAACGGCATATAGTAGAGCAAGCAGGCACCTGCCGGACTACGAAAGAAGAGAGAAGCTAGCTTTCGAAGAGTCCATGCTTGAGGCATTGAAGTCACAGCTTCAAGCCTTCGAAGACCAGGAGCGGGTGCGAAAACGCCTACTCGAATTAGGAGGTTTTGACCTGGCAAACCTAATTGAAGTTTCGCCTTCGAAACGCAAGGGGAAGGGGATACCCGGAAGGCCAGGCCCCAGATTTGGGGGACTGGGTTCTGATAGAGATATACTGGGTATAGATCAGCGAGACCTTGAAATTGACCCCCATATCCTTCAGCCCTTAGAAGATGCGGCGACCGAGAATATTCGGCGTATCCGTGCGGAAATGTCCGAGGCATCGGAGAAGATGAAGCAGGACATGAAGGATATGGCGGGTGTAGGCAGGGAGACGTGGCAGGCCTTGGCTGAGTTTACCCGCTTGAGTTTTGAGGATGGGCAGGCTTACGCCGACGTTGCCTTTCAGTCGTACAAAGCATACATGGCCGCACAGGCGGCGATTGACGCATTTAAGGCAGGGTCCGGTGAGGCAGCAAAGGGTAGGTGGTGGGCGGTTGGCGCTGCCGTTGCACAGGTGATGCTGCTTGTAGCCAAGATTAAAGCAGTGAATCCTGGCGGGTCGTCTGGTGGTGGTGGCAGCAGGATTGCCATAAGAAACGCCAACGCGCCGGGTGCCCTCGGCAACTTCGCCAGCCGATTTGCTCCGGCACAGTCCGTTGCCCCGGTCGGTTTGCAGGCCCCGATCAACGTCCAGCTTCACGGCCAACTCTCGGGCCGCAACATCAACCTCGCCTCCAGCCGGGAAGCGGCTGCGCAGGCGACCATTGGCCGGGGGGTGCGCACCTGATGGCCTACGGATCAAGATACCGCTATGACAGTGAAAGCCACGACGGGCTCCTTCACCGTTTGGAGGTCGTGCAGTTGGGCTACAGTGGAGGTGTGGATGAGCTTCCGGTGACGACAAAAAGCTGGTGCCGCCCCACGTTCGAAGGCCGCCCCATCTGGATCAGCGACTTGGCCGTGCAGCTTGACGACGACGGCGCGATATCAACGCTCATCAATGCTGGTGGAGAAGATGCCTTCCGGCTCCGGTACTCGGTCAACGCCGGCAGTGGTTACACGCAAAAATGGGAGGGCAAGATCATTCCGGCCCTTGACCGGTGGAGCGCGGACCGGTTCAACACGGACGCCTACACCCTCCAGGCAGCCGATGGGCTGGGTGGCCTTCGGGGCGTGACGTTCGAAGAAGCCGTCGGCGGAACGGCTGCTGTTGCGCGGGTGCCGGTTACGCAGGTCATCGTCAAGCTCTTGGATTATGTAGGCCTGGACATTCCGGTGCGCATAGCTTGCGAGCGCTACCCCTACGTCGATGGAGGGCCGCAACTGACCTCAGAGCCCCTGGACGCTGTCAGGATGTGGGAACTCAATTACGGCTCCTGGGTGCCGGAGCAGTACCGCGAAGTACTCCGCATGTTGGATCTCCAGATGGCAGGTGAGACCACAGAGAGCCCCTCGGCCTACAAAGTACTCTGGGACATCTGTTACGTTTTTGGTCTCCGCCTGTATCAATGGAACGGCACCTGGAGGCTCATCGAGGAACGACTCCTACAAGGAGGCGCGTTCACAAGCTACGAGTACTCCTCGGGCTACAGTGGGGGCGGGGGGACGCCGCAGGCTGAGTCGGCACACCTCGTGATTGATGGCTTTTTGCCTAGAGGTGCCGGTGCAGCGTTTGAATCCATTGAGCCCATTCGGCAAGCAACGCTTGTGCATCCCATCAGGAGCACCCCGCTCGTCAACGGCACGATGGACGGCACGGTTGGGGCCGACTTGCCGACCGGCTACGTGAAGTCTGGCGTGTGGACAACGGCCGTAGTGGGCGAGGCCAGAGTGACCGGTACGGCGCTCCTCATGGGCACTGCCGACAATACGTGGGGTGACATTGGTTCGCTTCCGGCGCTTGGATTCCTGGGCACCAGTCGGAAACTCACCTTTACCACTGGCAACATTAAAGCCCTTCCAGGCCTCGGTATCCGCGTGCAGTGGTGCCATAAGGGAGAGGGTATTCCTAAATCCAAAAGGGATTACCACTTCTTCATTGCCTTTGAGAGCATGGGGGATTACCTCCAGCAAGACGGCAGTTGGCTTGAGACCACAGACCCGGTAGAGCAATATCTCACCAGCCGGGTATCCGGGGCCTGGGAATGCACGGTGCCCCTATGGAGTCAGGATATCCCAAGCGACGGCCCACTCGTCGTTCATATCCTCATTCCTTGGCAATACCATAAAGACGGCCCCTCGCCACCGACGGATCTTGTCCTCTTGGACGATCTGAGCGTTGACCTGACGATGAATGGCCGCGTGGTGAGTGAGGGCATCATCACCACTGCCACCCTGACGAGCCTCCAGGCTGGGCAGCGGTTGGACGCGGTGACGCTGCCCCTGGGAGACGTGCCGAGCGTGAATATGTATTCCGGTCTGTTTGTACCATCTTCTGGCGGGGAGACCCCAACGCATAGTTGGAGAATTGGTCCCTATGGTGGTGCTCCGGCCACAGGCGTTTCACTTCATCAGTTTGTACTCGCAGACCACCTGAACCGGAGCGCGCCCGGTAGCCGAAAAAAACGCATCTTTGACGGAAGCGCCCGCGTCGTTCCGGGCGCCGTTGCCCGCATCGAGCCCCACCACGCTCCTGTCATTGACGGCGTGGTCTTTAGCCCCGACACCCTGAGCTTTGACATTCACTCGGCAGACTCCACGTTCTACGCCCGTGAGGCCGCCTGGGAAGCTCTGGTGCCGGACTACTCTCTCGTAGACGTAGAAGGGGGCACGGCAAGCCCAGGCGGCTCAGTCACGCCTGGGTCGGTTCAGGAGGGCGCAAGCGGGGGCAATCTGCTCACGGAGATCGAAAACCGCGCGGATCAGGATCCACTCACCCGGCTCTCGGCGGCTGTGGGCACGGACGGCGTAAAGACCACGCTGCCCGTTGATCAGTTACTGGCCGGAAGTGAAGTCGTCCGTTTGTTCGAGGATGATCCGTTCTACGTCATCCATCCCGTGACGGGCTTCAAGATCGAGTGTGAGTGTGACGCCGATTTCACAGAAGACGACACCGAAATCACGATTGTCGGCCAGGAGTTTGACGCTGAACTGCCCATCGGCTCGGCCATCTACCTTCCCTTGGCGCTCGCGATGCGTAACGCCCTCAAGGGCGGCGGGGTGCTGGGGCGGGTGCGAAGCAATGTTGAGATCAACAAGGGCGACAATACCAACCTGTATATTGATCTCGTTGGCGGCGACACAGGCAGCCTGGACGTGGTGCTGCGCTTCTACGCCCAGGCTGCCAAGTTGCTCAAATGGCAGCTAGGCATGGGGGCGGGCTCGGCGGCGGCCAATGATTTTGCCCTGGTCAGCGGCGGGGCAACGTCTCGACTTCTGTTTCAGATAGCGGGAGACAACCAGTACCACGCCCTCGCTGCCAAGAAGCATCACTTCTTGGTTGGCGGAGCTAGCGCCGTTGAGATTGCCGAAGACGCCACGGTCCTGCACAATGAGACCATCAAAGACGCCTCCGGCAACACGCGGCTTCGGGTCACCGACAACGACATCACTGAAATCAATGTGCCGGCCACGAAGACAATCCAGCTAAAGGTCAATGACACGACCATACTAGAGATTAAAGGCGGAGAGATCACGGCAGCTCAGCACATCAAACGCGCCGCTGATCCGGTGGCAGATGACGACTTAGCCCGCAAGGCCTACGTTGACGCCGGTGACCACGCCGAGATGACGGCCATTGGCGACTCGGGCTACACGGCCCCCGCGATCTCTTCTCCACCCACCCAGTCCGAGGTGCAGGCCGTTGCAGATGCCCTGGAGCAACTCGCCGGGAAGGTCGACACCCTACTCGCTAACCTCAGAACGACCGGGAGGCAAGCCTTATGAGTCTACTCTCCACCCGCCTTGCCAGAGGCCAACACTACGAGCTTTGGCTCGCCATTCGGGACAACCGAGGCAACTGGATCACGGGGGCCTCGGCCTCGGCGGCGCTTCGCCCCAGGCCTGCTGAAGACGCCGAGGCCGAGGCTGAAATCGTAACCTACGAGCACCCCCGCCTGGCCCACTTGATCTGCCTTCGTTTTCAGGCGGCAACCACTGCCAGCCTGGCCGAGCAGATGCACCTCTTGGGTATAGACCTGAGTAGTGGCCACGCTTTCGACATCCGAGAATTTGTTTACACCCCAAACTCCAGACCGTAATGCCTACCGAAATTCACGCCCTCGACCTCTACCAGCCCGTTTCCCTGCTTGTTGAAGATGCGCAGGGGGCAGAGGCGGGTGCCCAGGCCTCCGCTGATGCGGCTGCTGTCTCTGCCGCGGCTGCGGCTACGAGCGAAGCTAACGCCGCGAATTCGGCTACGAATGCCGCAACGAGTGAGGCCAACGCCCAGGCCTCCGCTGATGCGGCTGCTGCGACACTAGAGTCAGCCTCGAAGACTGTGCAACTGGCCTCTGAGCTGGACGCATTGCCCGTGCCCTCGACGCGCGTGTCGATCTACGTGCAACACAACCGCGTCGCTCCCGCAGGCGGGGAACCAGGTGACGCCGGGGGTAGCTGGTGGACATGGGAGCCCGGCTCTTCAGAGGCGGCCAACGGCTATACCGTGCGCCAAATATCGGGTGAGCCCAATGGTCGCTGGCTACGAGCCCTCGGGCCGCTTGGTGAGGTGCCATTTGACGGCGTACCCGGCGGCACGGTGGACAACCGCGCGGCCTTTACCGATTGGCTACAGTTTCTCGAAGACGAGCACAAGCTGGGTAGTATTCCAGCGGGCACGTTCCTTATTGAATTTAGTGAAACCACTCGGTTTCGGTTCGAGCAAGGTGTTGAATTTCGTGGAGCCGGGATGTTTAACACCACCCTTCTGTTCAAGAATACGCACGCTGATGCGCTTACCACGCAGAGGGATTTGGTGTGTTATCAACTTGATGGTCAACGCTTTTTTGCACGTGATTTTACGGTTTCTGGTGAAGCCAGCAGAAGCACTTATGACACTGTAACCGGCATCCCATTTCGGCTGGGCATTTTTACAAATGCCGGTACGCGAAGCCTTTGGGAAAACATTCGGTCTCTATGGTGCTATTGTGGGCTCTGGTTCTACCGTGGGTGGGGCTTTACGCTCAACAACTACCATACCCACAAAAACCTGGATGGCATTGTCGTAGGTACCCTTGATCCCGATGGGCCGGGGGACAACGGAGTAAACATCAACGCATGTGAATTCGTTGATGGCAACATCGCCAGCAATTTCCGGGATGGGTTCCGGTTTGATGCAAGAGGCGCCCAGGCTGCCTGTGACGATAACCGAATTGCTGTCTACGCTGAAGGCAACAACAGGGGCCGTTTTTTCACGGGCCTGGCCCATGATTTAAGCATTCAGGGCGATTTCAATGGACTCACCATTGAACATGTCTATACCGAAACGAGTTCGCCCGCCAACGGCAACACCATTACCATCGGTACTCAGGCCCCCTCGTCGATCGTCGGCCTGACGATAAAGTACCTGAAGCACAATCAGCTCTTGGCCATCGATAATGCTGAGATGGTTCATTTTGTCAATGCCTCCCACGCCTCGAAGTTTGGGCGGTTGTGGTTTGGCCCCAATGTCAAGGGGATTTACGGCTTGCCTCCCGAGGCGTATAATGCTGTCCGGGTCAGGGGGGGCAACATTCATACCTCTCAAGGGGGTATTGGGCTTGGCAATACCCAATCCACCGGGCATGTACAGTATGTGGTTGATTTCGACGGGTTGGAAAAAGACACTGAACTTGGCAATGCCGTCTTTGTGTATGAATATCCGGAAGATGATTTGACCTACATGCGGCACATCGTCCATGGTGCCAGTAGCTTCAAGATCCTGACCGAGCCCGTCAATACAAACAATGCGCGCTCTGCGCTTGCTAGTCACCGGGCCTATGCCCGTTTTATCGGCGATGGGTCGACAACAACGGGGCTCAAATATGAGGCTGAGTGGTCAGGTGATATTGCCCGGCACATTGGTGATGATCTGCATTTTACGGTGCATTGGCGGCACAGCCGGCCCAGGGCTTTTTCCGGTGCTGTAGTTACCATCCTCTACTATATTGCAGGTGATCCAAGCCGGAAAGGCAAGTCGCTTACCCGGACGACTGCGGATACGGAGTACGCCGACATCCTCACCGGCTGGAATGCCAGTCACTACCACTTGACCATAGCAGACCTGCTAGACGAGGTCGAAGGGGGAGATATCACGCTCGACGGTGTGAGGATTAGGGTTTTTGGCGTTAGAAGTGGCGATACGGCGCTCGTTTCGGACGTATTTGACATCTCACATATCACCGTTGGGTCAGGTGTGTACCCTGCCGCTCCTTTTGCAGATGCTCAGAGTGAGTTGGCCCGGTGGAAGATGAATGTTTCTATCCTTAACGCTGGCCAGCTTCATGCACGGGGCCGATTCCGACAGGACACGCCCCCATATTTGAGGGTAGACGAAACGGCGAATCCTGGTTACGCGCAATTCACATCCGGGGAGGTGGAATTTTACTTTCCCGGTGACGGGACGCTTGCCATCAGGGGGAAGGGCCCAACAGGAGAGGCCCTTGATATTAACCTAGGTGCAGCCTACACACCCTAAACCTTGGCCGTGATGCAGAGGACAACCAAAGTTGGTTTCTTGCCGCCGTAAACGAAGTGCCCGGGCCGGCTTTGATATGGATGAGGAGTAGTGGACACCAATAGACGATACCTGCACCCGCTGACCAGCCTCTGGGCACTCTGGCCGTGGAAAGCTGCTGTGAGTGCCGTGCTCGCGGCCCTGTGCGAACTCATAGGGACCGACCTCCGGCTGGCCCTGGTGGTGACGATCCTGGTCGTCGTGGACCTTCTGACGGGCATCGTCAAGGCCCGCCGCAACGGTCACCGCATCACGAGTCTTGGGATGCGGCAAACGATTGTGAAGGCGATTGAATACGCGGTGCTCCTGTTTAGTGTCAACCTCTTTGCCAATGGATTTGAGTATATGAGTTGGGCCATTGGCCTGGCTTATTTCTGGGTGGCCGTCACAGAGCTTGTGTCCATTGCCGAGAACATGTACACTGAAGGGGGAGCCGCCTCCAAAGTGTGGGAGCGGGTGTATGAGGCCGTTGTGATTCGAGGACCACGGCCTGAAGAGAGGCAGGATAAGAATTGAGCCGACCCGGCCAGGTGGCAAAAACTGGCCGGGACTGAGTTTGTGTTGCCGCTTCCTATTTGACGAGGTGCATCTGACGCACAGCTGTGAAGTCACCAGCCTGGCTTATTTCTGGCAGGGTCAGTACCTGCATAGTACACAATCATTTTTGCCGCTACAAGAGCATTTTGGCCCTGTTCGGCCTGCTTGATCTGCTGGTCGGCGACTCCGATATTTCGGGCTGCTCGGTATCTACTATCTCCGGCTCGCTCCCTCATGCGGGTTGCGAGACCGGCCCTGTCACTGTGTAGGTAAAACCGAGCCAGAGACTGAGGTACTACCTCCCATGCTGATGTCCCATCAGCGATCTTCCCCAAATCACTGGGGCGCGGGAGGTGGCCCCTGTAGGGCCGGAGTGCGTCCGGGTTGAGACGCTGTATCGGCGTTACGGGCACTAGCCACACGCCGTTCAGGCCAATGCCCACATAGTGTAGGGGCATAGACGGGGTAAAGAGCAGGAGCATGGCAATTAGAGTTGTACCAAAACCTCCGCCTCGTCGAACCGCTCGTAGCCGATGTCAACGTGGTCGGAGTGGTAGATGATTTGATCCCGCCGTGCGCTGGTCTCCAATACCGCTCCAAATTCTGCCGGGGTGGTGTCCAAAAAATGAATGTCGCCAATCGCAAATTGCTCGGCGATGTATTCGGATGTGGTATAGGAGACAATACCGCTAGTCGGGGTAACATACGGCCTACCGTCCTCCTCGCCCGTGCCACCACATACAGTTAGGTATGGGTTGCCGGGGTCGGCAGACACGCCATTGAGGCCCCGGTATACCTCTGTCCACTCTGGCAACCTACTCCGCAGGTCAGCCAGATACTCCATGCCCTCAGTCGAGGACAGCCACGACACCAAACCATCCTCCTCACCATATTCCAGGTAGTCGGTGAGGGCGTTTTCTGCCGCTTCGGTGAGGAGGATTTTAGACATTTTTTCGGGCGTTGGTGATTGGTAACACCTATAATATACAAACATCTAGTTAGTAATACAAACATAATATTTGTAAATGATAGAGATTCACAGGATGTTCACATTGACCACCATCAGCCCACACCCCCAGGCCTTGGCCGGGCCGAGGCCCTGGATGCGGGCACGCTGAAACATCTCGGCATCGATGACCTGTAGTACGCCCCGGAACTCTACGGCGAGGATGGTCTGTCCCTTATACCCAGGCCCGTAGGTGCGTCTACCAGCTTCATCAGCTTGGTACCGGGTGGCAATACGGCCACCGGCACCGGAAATGGATAGAGTTGCCCTCGCCAGGGCACAAAGGTCATCGGCTTCTGATCACGTAGCACCAGGCCGTTCGGCCCAATGAACCAAGCCGAACCACACTCAGATACTTGACCAACCATGGTGGCTGATCCTACGATGCCGCCTCTCTGGAACGCTTTAGGCTCTGGCATTTCGATCTCAGGGAAGTTGTCTTCAACCCAGACGTAGCCGTCACGGTCGAACGTCAGACCGGCATGGATCAAGAGGCGGCTGCCGTCTTTGATTTGCTTAAACCTTCGACTGCGGTTCTCAACGCCTTTGTAGCCCTCGACGACCAGCCAAGCCCACGGCTGTTTCAAAGTGAGGGCAAGCATCGTTGGTGGTTCGGGTAATTCCTCTATTGCCGATGGGCCATCCGTACCCAAGCCGGTAGCTTCCGACAAGAGACGGCCCACGACGGTACGGTGGCACCCCATAGGCCAGCGGCATGCGCAAAGCAGGATTATGGCGCTATGCCGATAGTTGCAGGTCTCCAGGATGATTTTCACTTGCTCAATCCCAGCCTGAGCATCTTTGAGTTCAATGGCCCCCCTTTTCTTATAATTGATGTTGCCGAAGTTGGGTACCCACCAATAATCATAAGGGAGTACTCTGTGAAGGGACGCGCCGGCAAAGCCCGGTCTTCTGCTTTTTCGCTCTAACCGGGTATCAATGAGCACTGCCTGGTGCTCCTGAACCAAAGCGGCCAGAGTTTCAGGCGTGTGGCCGTAATAGCTTGTGGTGTAGATCTTCATACCGGCACCTTCTCACCTTTTGCCACGGCCTCAATGGCAGCAACCACCCCGGTGTCGGGTCCGTCAGCCGTAAACTCGTGCCCGTTGCACCCCAGGATGAGCGCCTCCGGGTGGAGCGCCTGCACGGCGTCATAGGCCGTGTGAAAATCAGTTGCCTCTTGCCGGACACGGATGTGTTCGTCGTCACTCTCTCCCAGAAGGGTGAGGTTAAATTCAAATTGAGCATCCGGTCGGGCACCCGGTGTTGACTCCAGCGCAGCCACCACACGCGGCAACAGCAGCGCCACCCTCGGCCATGCTTCGAGGAAATACCGCACAGCCATGTAGGCCCGTACGTCACAGGTGAGCGGGTCGAGGCCGAGCAGGTCAAACAACTGGTGTTCGTTCTGGACGGCTTTAGTGATGCGGTTGACTATTTGTTCGGTCATGGCTTCGGTGCTGGTTTGGCCGTGATTAGCGCAACGATTCGGCCCAACGCCCTTTGCTTTCCCTGTACCATTCGGCGCTTCTGAATGGGCGTTGGGCCACAAAATCGGGCGAGATTATCTTTTGTCCAGGCATCGGATCTTGCCCTGAGGTCGTAGGCTGGAAGGGGGAGATCACCCTTGCAGGAAACTGACTTTGGACGGGGTATAGGATTGCCCCTGAGTAGCCACCGAACGTTCATTGTGGCCGCATTAAAAGCGTTCTGTTGCGTAGGTTTGGGCGTTGGATTGCGGTGCCAGCCCTCCAGGTAGAAGGCGTAGTAGTAGCCCCCACGGCGCTGGCTCACTTCGATTTCTATGCCTTCGTATTCGGTGATCATAGGGCCTACTTCTTGTAGTACAGGTACCGGCAGAATCCCCACTTTGCAGCAGCCCGGCGGAAAGCCATGCCCTCAGCGTTGCTCGACGGGTCACCGTAGGCAATCTCTTTTTCCTCTCCGGTTTCCTTGTCGGTTCGTTTCAGGGTTTCGGTCCCCGTGGCTTCGCGGCAAAACGTACCCTCAGCAGCCGGAATCGTCAGGCGCACGGTGACAAACACACGGTCGCCCGTGGTGTGCATCTCGGTTACCTCACTGCTCCATCCGGGGGCAATCAGGTCCAGGTAGTTAGCCGTGTGGTACCAGGGGCAAAACGTCAACTGCGTACCCTGCACCCTTTTACTTCCGAGGTGCTTGGGGTGGGGGGGCTTGGTCAGGTCCGCCATGATTTCAGCAATCGGGCGGCCATAGGGGCGCGGCTCGCGTGTGGGCCACTTTTCCGGCGCAGGGGCCTGTTTCAATTCAGCTTGCGTTTCCATCGGTTCTCTCAGTTAGTGCCCTGTCAAGCCGAAGGGCAACGTTTATGCCAATGTTCGGGTAGATTGCGTCACCCCCTTTATCCAGTCCTGTGATGTTCAGCACCCGCCCTGAAATGTTTGATTTGTAGGGCCAATCCTCCCGGTATAGGGGAGAGAGCCAGCGGTGATGTTTGGCCTGCAATACGCCCAATCGGTGGTATTTACCTCTGGTGGAATAATCCATCCAATAGAGGGGAAATTCCAGCGTGTCACCCAGGTCCACACGGCCTACCTCGCATTGCCACGGATCAATACCCATGACCTCGGCGCGGGCCTGGTGTTCACTGCCCGACAACCACGCACGACGCAGGGCGGCAACAGCCTCACCCTCGATCTGAACCAGCTTCGTGGGAATCCAGAACTCAGGTGAATCACCTACTGGTGCAGGTTGCTCGAAACGGGGACGAGTTCCACAGCCGGTAAGCAGTTGCCGTTTTTTGGCCTGGCGCACGGCCTCGCATCCACAGGACTTGAGATGAGCGAAAAAGAGGCCGAGTGCTGATTGCCCATCAGCATAGTCAGGTGCGTCGCCGTCCTCTGATGCGGATATGGATTCCACTTCGGGCGTGTTGTCCAGATGTGCACCCGAGGCCCGGCAATAATCGAGCGCACCCGTGGCAAAGGAGAGGGGTTCAATCATCGTCGGCCTCCTATGCAGCTAGAGATTGAGCAACGGCCATTGGCACCTCAAGCAGAGGCATTACCCGGCCCTTCGGATAATCCGCCGTGGGCAGGTAGATGGCAAACACGTCCAATCCCTTGTTGCCGTCACCATTGCCTTTAGCGCCATACCGCAGCTCCTTGTGAAAGAAGTGGCCTTCGGCGTCTTGAAACCAGCGATCCGGGGCCGAGCCGTGATTGGCACGGTCGTCCAGGTGGTAGAAGTTGACTTCCAGCCAGCGGAGGTCGTCCGGGGAAATCGGGCTGGTTGCCGATTCATGTGCCAGTGCCAAAGCCATGCGCACGTTTTGCTCCCGGTCGTCAGTGCCGGTTAGGGCGTAGGCGCGGAATAGGATGTTCGTTAGGGTGCGCCGGGCAACCTTGGCAAGCCCGTCAGCCGTCAGCGGGTCAATGGCCCGGCCTAGGGTCTGACGTTCAACCACTTGGTGCCGAGCTGGCGGGTTGCCGGTTTGGGGCGCGTGTGGTATGTTCATCGTTGCTGTGCTGATGCCGTGTTCAATACACACGGGATGAAAAAGGATAGTCGATTCAGTGCAGTGCTTTAGGCTCGGCTCTTTGCTGGCAGGCGGGGCCGGGCCTTTTTGTTTGTTGAAATATAAAGACAGTAACCAACAAATCAAACGTAATAGTTGAATAAGTGGTATATTTTGCCTAAATAGTTGACAGTAGGAGGCCCAAGCAAAGTGCCGAGGCCCCCTGGTCCGCCAAGCTGAATGGCTAGGCCGCGAGCCGGGAATCACTTGCCGATGCGAATTCGGCTTTGGGGGTGTCCCACCAGGACCCAGGTTCTGGGATGGCCTCGACTGTAACGGCGAACACATCACCAGCCGGGGTTGCTACCGTTTCGAGTTGGACCACGGTGAACTCGTGCATGTCGATGGGCCACGGAAACTCGGAAAGAGGGATGTGGCCGACCGTGAAGCCTTGGTAGTGGAGAAAGAGGTCTCCCTTGAATTTGACGGGTTCGAGTTCCTGGCCGGGGCCGGATTCCAGGCTAAGGTGCGTAATGCACTCCTGGTAGCGGTCGGTGCCGCGAAGATTGAAGTATGACATGGCGATGACTGTTAAGGGTTCGTACATTATGCTTTGGACAATTGGAATATACATATATACCTGCATACTATCAATAGTTTACTTGTATTTTATTGTTTGTTCACTTAAATTATTCTTGCACCAAATGCTCGATCTTTTGAAACCCGGCAAACCATATACGCTTGTAGAATTGGGTATTATTGCCCAAGTAGCCCGAAAGCATAGCGGGCATAGTCAGAAGCGGGCCGCGAGTGAGCTTAACTCTGTTTATGACGTGCGTGTATCACAGCCCCACATATCAAAGGCAGAGAGGGGGGCCCCTCACTTTAAGTTTGTATTATTCAAGCTAATTGAGTACTACTCTGCCTTTAGAGTAAAAGAGGAGCCAACTTTTTTAGTGGAACCAAAGGAGTAATCAACAGCGAACGGGCACCCATTACCGTCCAAAGCATTGGGCACCCGTTCTAGTCCTTAACAGACATAATGGAAACAACCCAATCAAAAGACCATGGGTTCCAGATCCATGACGAAAGCGATCTCCGAAAGTACCGCACGGAGATCCCAAACATCGTTGACGACCTGCCCCTGAGCGCCTATGCCCGAAGTCTATACATGCACCTAAAACGGGTGTGTGGGGCCGGGGGCGGGAAGTGCTGGAAGGGAGAGCGGGCCTTGGCTGCCGGGTCCGGCATGTCGAAGGGTAGTGTCCGAAAGGCAAAGGCCGAACTCGAAGAGGCGCGACCTGAACTTCATGGAAAGTCCCTTATCCAGATCGAGCCGGGAAATCCTGTTGGAAAAACCGGATTTGAGCAATCGGACAAGATCATCATCGTAGACGTTTGGCCGGAGAATTTCGCCTCGTTTACTCCGCCCGTGGGGGTGGTCGCCACAAAACCACCCCCTGGTCGCCTGAAGACCACCCCCCGGTCGCCACACGACCAGGGTGGTCCTGACAAGACCAGGGGTGGTCGCCACACGACCATAAGAATAAACACAAAGAAGAAAGAACCAATTAAGAAACAACAACAGGCCGCTTCGCCAAATCCAACCGGCAACGCCCCACCAAAGCCGGAGGATGATGTTGTTGTTTCTAAAAAATTGGGTTCTGAAGAAGTTGTTCAAGAACTTGTTGCCTGTGGGATGTCTCGGCCCGTGGCCGTGGCCCTCTCGGGCGAGTACAGTGCCGAGCGTGTACGCCGCCACGTCCGGTATTTCCGTAAGCACCGGGGCTCCATTCGTGGTGTCGGCTGGCTGGTCGACGCTATCAAGGAAAACCACCAATACGTTCAGGATTCTGGCTGGATGACGGCTGACGAAGTTCAGGCCCATGCCCGGAAGAGGGGCATTCCAGCCAGGCACCCGGATCTCTACCAACACAACGGCAAAATAGGCAGGGAGGCGAGATGGAAATTCAAGGTTTGAGAAGTCGTAAGTATTGGTTAGATTACCGGCAGTCATTACAGGGCATACAAATCCCATTGTGCAAGTTTTTTGCATCCAAAGCCTGCACTTCAAATAAGCCCGTCTGTGCTACTGACCCACTAATGGATCAACAGAGCTTCATATCAACCACCGCCACCGGGAGGGGGGTCGCCCGAGCCACCGCTGCCACCATTTCCTTCACCCTCCCCGCCGGAGCCGTTAAATACAATTCCGCCACCAAAAACAGAGGAGATGAACCACCCAAGAAAATCAAGCATTGTGCTAGTGTATTTAGCACAGCTACGCCTCTGAGCGCAGCACAGTATGCTGCACGTGTTAAAGGGAAAGTCCTCCAATCCAGGCCCAGTGCCTGGCGTTTCCTACCTACCTCGGCAGCAATATACTTCATATGCTCACTACTTGCCGCCCCTGGTGTGTTTGCTCAGGACCTGACAAGGTGCAATGAATTGACCCAGGGTGTTTTTGCTCTTACAGGGAAAGATGCACCCCTGAGCAATAACCAGCTTGAGGCTGCAACCACGCTGATAACTGAAGCAATAGACTGTTATGGAGGCGCTGTCAAGCCACCTCTTGAATGGCTGTGGCGACAAAGGATTTGGACACTTACGGCTTTGCGCCGATTGGATGAAGCATTGGTTGCGACCAGTACATACCAAGCCGAGTTCTTTTCAATAGCAACAGAAGAGAAGAAGGCCAGGTTCTTTATGGACAAATACCGTTTGCACCTGTTAATGGGGAATAAACGCCTTGCCGGATTTGCATGGAGTGACGGGGCTAATTACATAAACGCCCTACCAAGGACGATGCACCCATTGTACTGGATTAACGGAGCGCTCCTTTCGTTTGGTGAACACAATTATGATGAGGCCCTTGCGCTGTGTGATAGTGCAATGAAGAAAATTACTCACCTTGAGAGCCCTTCTGGTAGATTTGCTTATGCCCAAGTTTTGCGACTCAGAGGGGAGGTCGGCCTGGAGACAAATGATCTTAAGGGGGCAGAGCGCCTTGTTCGGCAGGCCGCACAGTCGTTCATTGACCAAGGCCAATACTCCCGGCTTTCAACGGCCCTGGCCACGCTGGGCCGGATTGAGATTGCCAAGGGTGATACTGATGACGGCCTGGCGACCCTTGGGCGTGCCCTAGAGCTATCAGACAGCCTTATGCTACCTCGCGGCCAGATTGAGTCTCTTCAACACTTGAGTGAGGCACTAAACGACTTGGGGCGCTACGAAGAGGCCGAGCCGGTCGCCCATCGCGGGCTTGCACTTCTTGACAGCATCAGGATAGAAGAGTTTAAGACCGACTTATTGATTGCCCTGGGTAATGCCCAACTCGGCATGGGACAAATTGCCGAGGCCACAGACACATTTCGGGACGCAGAATCATCAACGGATGACTTGAGGATAATAGGCTTAGCACGTGCTGGCCTGCTTGCGGTAAGGGAGGCCAGGGCAGAGCGAATGTGGAGCCGGTTTGCCTGGGTTGTTGTACTCGCCCTGGTGGGGGGAGTCGTGGCCGGATTCAATTTGGCTCGGCGTTGGCCGGCCTTACCTGGGGGGCCTTCATTGCGCCCCGAAACTGTTCCTACTACGCCCATCCCCCCAAGGGGCAAACTTTCACCCGAGGACAAAATACTACTCCGACACATCCACGCCCTGTGCTTCCAGCCAGAGCAACATAAAGAAATACTTGACGCGTCAGATCCGGGGCTTTTTGAGCGCCTGACAACGGAAAACGCGCGATCCCAACAGAGGGTTAAGCCCCTGGCCTTGGCCCTGGGAGTGGTATATGCGCAGTTAGAGAGTGCCGAGTCGGCGGACCCGTATGAGCATTACCGCAAGAAGCTGCTACGGCTACGAAAGCAAACCGGGGCAACAACCGGCGTTTACGGCTGGCGCTTGTGGTTCATCGAGCGGGGGGAGGAGTGGCCGGGGTAGGGGCCGGGGTAGCCGGTTGGCGGTAACAGGTATCTGGTATCTGTGATTGATTACCGTTATATTTTTGGAGTGGAATATTGTTTTGATAGGTTGTATTATTGACTATTTAAGTTATTGAATGAATCAGTCTAACATGAACGAACATAATCAGATAGACTCTGCCCCAGAACCCTTGTTGCCAAAGGGAAGACTGCTACAATTGAAGATTGGCCAAATTAAGCCAAGCAGCAGTAATCCACGCAAGCTATTTGATCCTGCACCACTCGAGTCTTTGAAAAATAGTATTCGCGCTCATGGCGTGCTTGTTCCAATAACTGTCTACAAACTACCTGGGCAAGATAGATATGCAATTGTAGACGGTGAAAGAAGGTTTCGGTGCTGCGTATTGTTAGAGCAAGAAGGCATGGAGATCACAATACCAGCCAATGTTGTCGAAGCTCCCGACAAGATGGCAGCACTAATTTATATGTTCAACATCCATAGCTTCAGGGAATCATGGGAGTTAATGCCAACGGCGTTAAGTCTTCAGAATGTCATCAGAGACCTTGAAAAGAAAACAGGAAGTGCTCCAACTACTGTTGATCTTCATCAACTGACCGGCTTAAGCATATCTCGGATTGAAGACTGTAAAACGATAATGAGTTTCGACAGGCGCTATCAAGATTTGTCACTAGAACCCGATCCAGCAAAAAGAATCCCATCGAATTTCTGGATAGAATTGGCACCCGTGTTAAGAACTGCACGAAAGCACAATCTACCTCTTGTTGAAGACCTCGGGGAGCCTGGTATCATTGATCGACTTGTTGAAAAATATCGAAATAAAAAGATCAAGTCTGTCATACATTTCAGACGGATTCAGGAGGCATTTGAGGTTACTGATGATGTTGAAAGTGTGGCAGACAGATTTCGAGAATACATTCTTGATGAAAACCTAGAAACGCGTGCAGCTTTTGATGGCTTTATTACTGAAAAAAGAAAGGTCCAAAAGGCAGTGGATGCATGTGATAAATTTTTGGGTACACTGGAGAAATCAAAAGTAGATTTGACAATAGATGAAGGAAGGGAAGATCTGATAAGACAGCTAAAAGGGGTTATTCAATACGTTTCCAAATTAATTGAAAGCCTTCAGAGTGTAGATCCACCTTTTGAGGCAGAAGAAGACTTCGAAAATGGAGCGTAACCTCTTTTTCCTGAGACATTTATTTTCATTGGTGCGATATTGGATACGATTTCGTGCCTACAATCCACAGCCAGTCACTCTTAAAGGTTTGATGGATTGGTTATTCCAATTCCCCCCCAATTTGCGGCCACACATATTAAGTCTACTAGGTGATATAAAATATCTTACAGAAACTGAGGTCCGCGAAAGCCTTCTAAAACTCAACGAACAAATACTGAGCAAATTAAGTAAAGATGGTATCAGTATTGAGAATGTGATTTATGTCTCTATTGACGCAGCAGGAAGCAGTAGCTCAGTAATGCTAAATATGCTAAGGGATGCTGCTAACCTTGAAAGGCGTAAAGCCAATCTAATTGATTCTCATAACACAAGGAAGCTAAATGAGCTCACAGATGAGCTAACTAAAGGGGCAATTATTTATGTGGATGACTGCTCTATGTCTGGTAAACAGTTTGTTAGAAATCAAAGGCGTGTATCTGAGTATATTGTCGGTGCCTTTTCAGAGTTTTTTATTGTTCCACTAATATGTGAGGAAGCAGAGAATCGAATTCAACCAACTGGTGTCGCAACCTACCCAGCAATAACGCATCTCAAGAATGAGCGTCCCTTACATGATTGTGCCGATATGCTCGATGTCACAATAAAGGAAGAACTTATAGGCATTTGCAGAGAGCTTCACAAGAAGCACGGCAGAGGGTTCGGAAAACTTGCAACCATGGCTGTTCTCTACCGGAATGCCCCCAATACAACACCATTATTATTTCGAGGGAGTATAGGGCAAAAAACGATCCGGGGGATTTTGCCAAGAAGCGACGACCTCCCTATTCCTGTGATGGACTGAATTCAATCCGAATTTTATTATACTTGCCCTACAATGATCTGCTCGGATACCGGAGTTGTTGCGCCTCCAGTTGAGGCGCCCATAGTTGAGTGCTCTGAAGTAATTGTGGCTACTGAAACTGTAGAGAACCGTCGCTTCATTTCCTTTACTGGATTGCCACCTACTTTGTACAAAAGCCCGTTTGTAGGGTAAGTTAATACAAGGACAGCTCCCAGGTTTGCAGTAAGATCGACAAGTGATCTAAAGGCATCCTTTATCGTCGAAACAAGGGAAAAGGGCGAGGAAAAACGGTCTGGTCGATAGCGGCCCACCCCTTTGGCCTCCGGGTAGTCGTAAAGTACAAGTGTTTCAAGTACGTGATAGTACCTGGAATAGTGATCTGTTGTATATGGCGGATCAGCAAAGACAATGGCAGGTGTCGGCCCGGCTTTTGCTAGGGCGATCAGTAGTTCGTTGGCATTTTGCTGAAAGACAAGGCTCTTCTCCCTCCAGCTTCTCATCCCAACGGGAGCAAGTCTATTTATTTCAAGCAGAAAAATAGTCCACACATCACGGATTCGAGCAGCTCGAATCCGCTTAAAGGTTTTTTCGTCTTTTACCTTGAGAAATTGTGCATAATGACCCGGTGACGAGACAATCCGACTTGTGGTCTGGAGTAGTGCAAGTAAGTACCACCGAGCCCGCTCTTCTGAAATATATCCTCCCTGCAGAGCCTTGTCTATCGAGTAGCGAATACTATCAATGTCCAATGACTGTTTTAGTCCGAAATACCCGTGTGAAAAAGTCAGAGTGCATAGACGGTAAGGAAACGCTCTTGGGTCAACTCTCAGCTTACTAGCTTCATGAGCCAGGGGAATACTGTTTCCGATGAAGTGCCATTCTTCGACCACAGCTTTGTAGCCAGTGTACTTTCCCTCAAGGGCTTGAATTTCAGCATTTAAAGCATCCGAGAATCGATCTTGAAGTGCATTTTGATTTTGCTCGAAAAATGGGGCCAGCAAGTCCTCTGTATCCTGAATTGAGGGCGGCATTTCTTGAGAAGTAAGTAGTGCCTTTGCCACTAGCGTCGCGTAACTCTGGATGTCATTACACCAAACAGTTCGGCCCGAAGGTGCAATTGCAGTTGCAACAGTACATATGCCAGCGAACAGGTCAAGACATGGGCCAGGGGGAAGTGTAGCTACGATTTCGGCAACAGGGTAAGCCAATTCGCCCTTGGTGCCCATATACCGAATTCTCGCGCCTATGCGTTCTTTATTTCGGTAATAATGCGGTCTTACCTTGGTGAGGGGCATCCTAACTCCAGTTTAGCAAAGGTAATCTGAAACACAGTCCAAACGCAAGCCCATAACGAAACAGAGCGGGAAATTCAGGGACTACACACAGCACCCAAAAAATCTACCTTGCGCTAACTACCGGAAACAGCCGCGTGTCGGCGGGGCGGACATATCCCTCGAAAACACCTCCGCATTCCCCCTGGGAATCCACCCCCGGCCAGCGCAACCCACCCCACCAGCACCCCAAACACTTAAATTGCGTTAAGTGCCGGAAACAGCCGGGTTGGCATCTTCTTCCCAAATGTCAACCCGGGCTTTTCCCAGGGATTTCCCAGTGGGACATTTGGGAATCTTTACTTTTCCCTAAGAGAAATCGACCTTCAGGCAAGGGTCTAACCAAGGCCCTGATTGCACATCGGTTGTTCATTACGAACAAAGTGTGGCGGTCCCAAAACGCTACACTACTGACAAGCCGTTGAGCACTACTGCCGATGTCCGCCGTGTATCGGCAAAAGAGGAGTCGGCACCGTGCTTGTTTCGACCGCCGCCCAAGTGGCAGAAGTCGGACTGTGCGGCGCGGTGCCGACAATCACTAGCGTAATAACTCATTCCCTTCTTCGCCGCGCCACAAAAAAATAGGTATGGTACTAAAAAGACAGGTATTGGCTCGTTGATCCAGGGAAGCGTTTGAATACAATGCCCTGGCCCTGGCAACCTGGCTCCGCCGCCACGCTTTAGAAGGCATGTGCGAGCGGAAAAGCCTCCACCACGGGTTGCCCGGCCAGGGTCTTACGAAAGCAAACATGCAAGACGAGAAGAGAACCGGTTTTTTGATGGTGGAGGCCGGTCGCCTGGTATCGACGGCTAACGAGGCAATGGTCCAGCAACTACGCCTGCCCTATTCCCCGGAGGAGCTGGTAGGCATGGATTTCGCGGAGATTATTCTACTTTCCGCACCCTTGTTTCCAGGACAGGATTACGCCCAGCGCATTGAAGCGCTTGTTGCAGTTGGCCGGGAAGTCGTTGGTGAGCGCCTGGAGCGCAGTGATGGGGTGGTATTGCTCCGCGACTACTGGCCGATCAGGGGGTCTAAGGGGGTTGTGGCACATTTCTGGAAACAGGTTGAGGCCAATGCGCCTTCGGCCATTCTTCGCCAAGTAACCCATGATCCAGAGCGCTCGCAGGCAATAGTAGGGGGGGATTTGGTCTTTGAAGAGCCCCAACCACTAAAGCTGGTGTGCGGCCTAACCGAAGATCCCTTTGAGGTCTTGCCGGGGGAGACGTACTGGCGCATAGAGGTCGCGGGTGAGCAAATGGTTATCCGGGTTCACCCAGCCGTAATCGAGTCCGGCTCACTGGTCGATTTGCTCCCGGTCAAGGTTAAGCAGCTGCGAGAGGAGGCAACTTTTTTCCACGGGGCAGCAGAGGCCGTGGAGGCGTTTACCCGTCAGCTTCTTCGGAATCGCTAGGCTTGTCGCCAGAATCGCCGGACTGTTCCGGCGCCTGAATCCAACTCACACGAACGCTTTGCCCAGGGCTGACTTCGGCTGAGATACGGTAGCGCCCTTCAACCCCTGTTGGTCCCGTCACTTCGATTAGCACTTCACCGGCCCGGCGTAGGTGCCCCTCTCCAGGCTTTGTGCTTAGCCCTAAAAGATCAGCAAGCAGTTTTGCTGTTGTGGGACGAATGTGTTCGCCGCGCTCGGCTGAAATGATTGTCCCCCGGTTCAAGCCCGACCGCTCTGCAAGCTCTCTTTGGCTCCAACCACGCGCTTTTCTGGCCTTAATTATTTCAGTTGGGGATAAAGAAATTTCCATTGGTTCAAAAAGTCTATTGACTTCGTTGAAAAAGTTGAGTAATATATGAATGCGTGGCTCTTTAATCGGCAAATAACGGCAAAACCGTCGAATTTGCAAATGACGACAAAATGGACGCTCTCAAGATTATTGAACGGAGAAAAGCCCTTGGATTATCACAGCGAGGACTTGCAAAGAAAACAGGTCTAAATCGCGGAACGATTGTGTCAGCCGAGATGGGCAGGCCATTGCGCCCTACGACCGTGAAGGTAATTGCTTCGGCACTTGGGCTTAGTGATGAGCCTGGACAGAGGGCGAAGCGAGAGATCCTAGAAATCGCAGGTCGCCTTGAGCGTGCTGCGGCTGAATTAAAAGCCGGAATTGCCGCACTATGACCCTCGTCCCCCAAATAGAGCTCCTCTTGCATAGGCAGCACCCCAGCGCCCGAATGATCCCCCGCGTAAAGGGCATGCTCGGCACCGGGGCAATACGAGGCTTCGCGGTATCCAAAAACTACGAAGCCGACATGGTAATGATCTCGGCGGGAGAAGTAACTGAATTTGAAATCAAGACCTCTCTCTCGGACTTCCGGGCTGACTTTAAGAAGCCGAAGCATGCCGCTTTCGCCAAGCTGTTCGAGCGCGGCCTATACCTTCCACACGCGAAAGAGGCCCTACCTAACCGTTTTTATTTCGTCCTCCCAGCAGCCCTCGGAATCAATCAGGTGCCATCCTATGCCGGTTTGCTCTTGGTACACCAAGGCGAAGGAGGAGAGGCTACGGGCCTTGAACTACTCAGCAAAGCCCCACGCCTACACAGCCGTCTATGCAGTCCTGAGCAGTGGCGAGCCTTTGGCCGTAGCCTACACGCCCGGTACTGGCAGGGGAGGACCGCCCAATTACAGGGCCAAACGCAGGCCCACGCGGAGGCCGCATGAAACGCAAGACGCTACAACAACTCCGCCGACTAATGGGCAAGCTCAGTCCCAGCAAGGAAGAGACTTCGTTGATTGACCTACTCAGGTCAAGGCTGCCAAAGGCACCCAAGATACCAGTTGATTTTCGCTTTACGCCTTCACGTGGACAGTACGCCTCGCCCGAAGCCGCGCTGGAGGCCCGTGTTCGCAGTGAGGTCGAGGCGAACCGTACCCACAACCGCAACCGGCCCCGGCATGAGCACCGCACGACGAGTTACCGGAAGATCAAGAAGCGGTTGCTCAGAACAAGCCGAGAAACCCCCAAACTGCGCAAGGCCGCATGAAAGCACCAAGGCATTTTAGCCGGAAAGGTGATCTCACCAAAATGGCAAAGAAAATACAGCGTATCGTAGAAAACGAATTTGGGTGTAGCGCTGCCGTTGGTGTGGCCTTCACGCTGGAAAGCGATGGGTGGGATGATTGTCATTTTGTAACCAATGTGAGCCGAGATGACGGCATTCGACTTTTCCGAGATACGGCCAACTATATGCAAGGGAAAGTCAATTAAGCCATAATAGCGCGGGGTGGGGCAGTGGTAGCCCGCAAGGCCCATAACCTTGAGGTCGCCGGTTCGAATCCGGCCCCCGCGCCACACCAAGGGCCACTGCATAGGCCAACGGTAGGTGGGGTGGTTTAGCGGATGACACATCCGCATCTGCCCTGCCGGGGATAATTAAAACTGTTATGGGACTAGGTGAACTCGCTGGTATTGTCGTTTTAGTCCTGCTCACAGGGGCATTCCTGTTCGTGTTTGGCCTGTTAATGCTGGTATCGTTTGCCGTTAGCGCATCGGCAGCCGATGTCAAACCCCGGAAACCAATGATCGCTGAGTTGACCAACGCAGACCTCGACGCCTTGCGCTCCCTGCCCGAGCGTTGGCCAGAGCGCTTCGTCATTTCTCGGGGCGAGCATTATCAGGCCCTCCTAGCGCGCCACCCCGGAGCGCAAAACCCAGAGGAGTGGCATCCGGCGACCGCGAGCGTGATTTATGTGTTTCGCTACCGCCCGTCTGACGACGGCGGGTTTGGCCTTGACGACGGCCCTGGTGTGGGCTTCTCCGAGGTGGGGCCGTGGGTGCTACTGGGGGCACTCATTGATGCGCATGGTGCCGAATACGATCTCAGATATGTGGACGGCCAGGCGGATCGGGAATCCGCACACGAGGCCAGCGTTGATTTTCGAGACGACGAGCATGGTGCGCCTCTGCCTGGGATAGCGCTGCTCCGTGCCCTTACCAACCCCTCGGACCGATGATTGCTGAACCCCTGCTTTACGTAGCCCTAGCTGGCCTGGTGCTGGCCGCACATGCCCAGTACCGGCACCGTAGGCTTCGGCCTCGCCGGATGCCGGGGTGGCGACCTGTTCATAATAGAGACTGGAGGCTGTCATGTCGCTAGAAAATAGGTTCCTAATGGCCGTCCCGGCGAGCGACCTCTACCAGCTGGTCGAAGAGCGCTCAGAACTCCGTGAGGAATACGGGGTGCCGTTCTCTTATGAACTCGCTGTCATCTCCGTCATGTTGGATCTGGATACGGAGGATCTACGCCCAGCAAGATTCTACGCAAGACTATGGGGCTGGAGCCGCGGCAGGGTGCGTAATCACCTGGAGGAAATTGTATCCGAGGCGCGGCGGCGGCTCACTTGGGATGGCAGGAAAGGCAATGAAAAACAGCCTTCAGCCCCCAAGCCCACCTCAAGCCCACCCCAAGCCCAAAAAACAGGGATAAACTCAATAACTACGTCACCCCCAAGCCCACCTCAAGCCCACCCCAAGCCCACATCTATTCAGAACTACAGAACTACAGATATTAAATCCCCCCCCCATAACTCAGAGCTTAATCCTGAGAGGGGAGAGCACTCAAACGACCCAGGGGGTGGGGGGGATGAAAAGATTGGTTTGGAAGGCACTCATCCCAGGTCTTCCCAACCGGCCTCTCCTCAGCCGACCCCGGCATCTCAACCACCTCGAATCGACCTTTCGTTCCTCCGGCCCCAAGACGTAGAACACCGATCGGAAATTCACCGGCAAGCCCAGCGCATCACCGCACTCCCGTCGCTTCGGGAGCAGTACCAGGCCGTCGCCACGCTCGTAAACCGACTTTGGCACAAATCCCCAGAATCCACTTATGCCCTCTCGCCCGAAGACCGCAGGTTTCTCACTCAGACCCATGAACTCCATGGCTTGGTGATGCTGCTGGCCGTCGTTGTCGTGGCCGGGACCGGGAAGCGGCCCTTGAAACTGGCCGCGCACGTTTTGCCCCAGCTCGTCTCCCGTCGGTTCCAGGCTGAGACCCCTGAGCCAGCGGCCCCCAGGGCGCGGCCCGACTTCACCCCCGAGGCTGAGGTTGACACAACCACCGCCAGGCGCTACCTCGAGGCCATGCCTGAGACAAAGCGCACGGCCTACACGAAGCGCTTTATGGCCTGGCTCCGTAAACGTGACTACGCCACGTGGCAGGCCCTTGATGTGCTCAACTGTGAGGGATCGCCCTATCGTTTATCGGTGGTTGAGCAACTTGCCCGTCATCACGCCGAGTTTGAGGCCGGGAAGATTCGGCTGATGCCGACTCGGAAGGAGGCCGTAGCCGTATGAGCACTCAATCGACATCCTCAGCCCCACGTAGGCCCCAGACGATTCGTGCACGACGGGCTCAATATGGCCTCCAGGATATGGAGCGGGAGAAAGCATTTCGCAGAGCATGGAAGGCACTCACCAAAGCCCAGCGAAGCGCCCTGGTCGATGAGGCCGAAGGCCGCATCCAATCCGACCCCGCAATGGTGTGGCTTAAGGGGGCCGGGCGTCAGGGGGCTGTTCGGAGCATGCAGAAGACGATGCTGCTTGAAGAAGAGTGGGGGATAGCCGCATGATCATCTTCCTCGACATCGACGGCATATAGGGCCGTGTAAATACTCAAATCATGAGCGAAAATCAACCTCAACAACAAACCGAAGCCACCGAAGAATGGGCCATCGTCGAACTGATGGGCCACTCGAAGATCGCGGGCCAAATCCAGCAGAGCAACTACCCCGAAATGCTTCGGGTGGATGTCTACGAGCCGGATGGCAAGGGTATTGCCTACACCCGGCACGTCAACTTCAAATCGATCTATGCGATAAACCCTGTCGAAAAGCTCGTTGCCCTGGCGATGGGTACCCGTTTGGAAACCCCGCCAGCAAGTGCCTACACCTTGCGCCGGTTGATCGGCCAAGCCCAGCCAGAGCCGGATGAAGACCAGTACCAACACGAACTCGACTATTAACCCAATTCATCCCTTAGCCCTTATCGACCAACCTCGCAAACAATAGAAGAACCACCATGCACAAACGCCACCAACAAATCGAAGCCTTTGTCCCGCTCACGGATGAAGCCAAAATCACACTCGGCGCACGACTGGCCGAGCACCACACGGAGATCTCCGAACTCGAAGCCGAGAAAAAGCGCCTCGCCACCCAATACGCCGACAAGATCAAGGGCAAGCGCGTCGAAGTGGGCGAACTGGTTGAATCCCTAAACGAGGGCGGACGCCGGGAAGAAGTCCCTTGCCGGGTGGAGAAAGACTACCGGGCAGGTGAGTTCCGGGCTTACGCGAGTGAGGCCCGTGGCACGTTCAATGAGGGTGATCTGGTTAGCCGGTGGTCGTTCGTTGAGGACGATCATCAGTTCTCGCTTGCCTTTGATGGGGTGATCAATCCATTTGCCGATGGTACATCGGCTATTCCTTCGGGTGGGGATGGGGCCTTGGAAGAGATGGTCGAGGCCGATGAGTCGGCTGCTGAAGATGCACTCTTCGTCTTCGGAGACAACTTCGAGAAAGCCGTCCGGCTCGTGGTAGAACAGGACACGTTCGATGAGGACACCTTGCTCGACATGCCGGGTATTTCGGAAGACGCTGCGCTTGTGCTCGTCGATCACCTGGAAGCCGTCGGCGTAATCGGCCAGGTTGAGGATGGCGAGCGTCCTGTGCTGATGGGCTTGAGCCAGGTCGACGCAATGCTCACCCGGCTCAAACAACGCGCAGAGCAACAAGAGACCATACAGGCCGGGGGCACACTGCTATCTCGTGCGGCCCGGTTGGTGGTTATCGAAGAAGCGGCCTCAGTGACCCTTCTTGCACGAGAGCTGGTCGATGAGGAGGGTCAGCCGATTGGCACAGGTAAGGCCCAAATCCTGATCGACGAGCTTGAAGAGGCCGGTATCATCGGTCCCTTTGAAGGCGACAAGGGCCGGAAGGTGTTGGTCGGTACCGTGCAGGAGGGAGGCCTGGATGAGGTAGAGAAGCTGCTTGCCGAATCTACTGTAGAGGAGGAAGCGGCAGAGTAGCGTGAACCAAACGGTTCTTCATATCACCCCGGATGAGTTGGAGCAGATGCTTCAGCGTGCCGTGCGCCGTGCCGTTGAGCGGCCGGAGGAGATCGCACGTCTGGCCGATGTGGAGGACCAGCTGCTTTCGTTCGAGGACATGATGCGGCTCGGTCAATACGGCAAGAACAAACTCCGTGACCTTATACGCCGCCGCAAGATCCCAGCCTTCAAAGATGGCGGTAACGAGTGGAAGATCAGCCGAAAGGGCTGGCGAAGGGCCATTGCAAAAATGGAGGCCAAAGGGTAGATTGGCGTTATCTGGGTAACAAACCAGGTAATCTCCTCTCACCAATTCAGGCCCTGGCGCGATGGCAAAGAAAAAGAAGATCACCTCAGAGTCTCGCGGTCGAGGCATCAGCCTGCGGTGTGTTGACGGTTGGTATCACGTTCGGTTTTTCAATTCCAAACGAACGCCCCGTGAGGTCAACTTCAAACTCAACACCGACTACAAACCAGCAGCTGAGGAGAAGTTGCGCGATATGCTCCGGCGTATTGACCTGGGCACGTTCGATCCCTGGACCCAGAAGATTCGGGAGATCACACTGCGCGAGGCTAAAGGGCTTTACCGGAAGGCAAAGAAAGGGGTAAGCAAGCCCCATACGATTGACAAGATCGTCGCCGTCATTGACACCTTCGTCAAGCAGAGCGGATTTGACGAAAACAACCTCATCCAGCGAATCGAGCCGAGGCACCTTCAGGCCTTCGTCTACCGGCCCTCGCTCTCAGCGGGAAGCCAGTTCTCGTATTACAACAAGCTCAAGGTCTTCTTCAACTGGATCAAGCAGGAAGGGTATCTGCCTGAGAACCCGGTGCTCTCCGTCAAGGCCCCACGTCGGCCAAAGGGCCTCCCCAAATTCCTACTCGTCGAACAAGTAGATCTATTGCTACGGACGATTGAGGCCGACTATGAAATGAAGCGCACCACGCACCGCCTCAACTCAGACCAGGACGTGATCTGGCTTCGTGATTTCGTGGAACTGGCTGCCTTTACGGGGCTCAGACGAGGCGAACTTATCTCTCTTCGTTGGGGGGACGTCCTATTAACAGAGCCTGGTTACATTCAGGTGCGCGCCCATGTAGATGAAAGGGAGGGAGAGAAAGTCTACTCCCGGCCTAAGGCCGACAGTGAGGGCGTAATCCCGCTGGTGGGCCGAGCGCGCCGCGTATTGGAGCGCCTTCAGCAGACCCGGACAAGCGAATCACCGGCAGAGCATGTGTTCAAAGGGGTGCTGAGTGGTGGACCGCTCTACGGCAATTTCGTAAGTCAGCAGTTCCGCAAGTATCGGGACATGGCGCATCTTCCAAAGGTGCCCCTGCATGGCCTTCGGCATACCTTTGCTGTGTTCTGCAAAACCCTCGGCTTTAACGATGAGCTTACCCAGTCGCTCATGCGGCACTCATCCATTGCGATGGTGCGTACCTATGGGGCACTGCCGATTGAGATGGTTGCGCAGGACGTAATTGACGCGTTTGAGCGGCTGGAAAAGTGAAGATTGTTTTAGGGAATAGGGGTAAATGGATTTAAACGACACAACGAAAGTTCAGACACTTAGGTATACCTGATCGAAAATCAGGTGCATGTTACCTAATTCTTACCTAAAAAAGGGGTCAAGATGGGCGCAAATGGGCCAAGATCGGTCAAGGGGAAACAAAAAAAGGTGCCAGAAGCACCCTCTATTGCGACTGTTAAGTCTATGTTTTACAAGTCTTGCGACGAAGCGCGCCCGGGATGATTCGAACACCCGACCTTCTGATCCGTAGTCAGACGCTCTATCCAGCTGAGCTACGGGCGCATTTTTTTAAGGATCGCAAAGATAGGACCTTTACGGCTTCACCGCAAGCGGGGATCCCCGCTCCACATACAATTTGCAATTCGTGTGTTGTACGCTCGCGGCCAGAGGGGTTTGGCCACATGCGGATATACGCCTGGGTCGCTCGCTGTTGTCCCCCTGCCTGTGCAGGGGCAGTCCGTTGTAAGGCCAGCGTCGAAACCACAACAGACCACCGACCAATGACCACGGACCGGTGGTAGAGCGGCAACCCACGTACGCTCGCACAATGTTATCAAAGAACGCGTATAATATCAATCTTCCTCAAGAAAAAAGAAATGATGCGTCGGTCCATGCCCAGCCCCCAGGGCCATGCCATGCCGGATGGCCTCGGTCACGTAGGTTTTGGCCCGGCCTACGGCTTCCTCCAGCACAGCACCGCGGGCCAGGTGGGCCGTGATGGTTGCCGAGTAGGTACAGCCGGTACCGTGGGTATGCGGGGTGTCAATGAAAGGGGCCGTGTAGGTGTGCAAGGCTCGGCCATCCCAAAGCACATCAACGGCTTCTGGATGGCCTTCCAGATGGCCGCCCTTGACCAGCACAGCAGCCGGTCCCATCGCCTGTATCTTGCGGGCCGCTTCGGCTGCTTCCTCAACCGTCTTGATGTCCATGCCCGTAAGTAGGTTGGCTTCGTGGATGTTGGGGGTAACCACGGTTGCTAAGGGCAGCAACCTTTTCTGGAGGGTCGTTACGGCGTCCGGCTTCAATAGCGAAAACCCGCTTTTTGAAATCATCACCGGGTCGACCACCAGGGGGCCGATGTGGTGCTGTTTGATCTTGCTCGATACGGTTTCAATGATCGCAGCAGAGGACAGCATCCCGGTCTTGGCCGCTCGGATGTCGAAATCGTCACACACCGCGTCCAGTTGGGCTTCGATGATCGGCGCCGGCAAGTCATACCCTGCGGTGACGGCTTTGGTATTCTGGGCGGTGATGGCCGTCAGGACCGAGGTGGCAAAGACCCGATTGGCCTGCATGGCCTTGATGTCGGCCTGGATGCCGGCTCCCCCGCCGGAATCACTTCCGGCTATGGTTAATGCGACGGGTATAGCCATGGTTGTCTATCGTTGGCGTGCGAAAAGAAGGAGGGTACATACGCTGTCATCGGATATTTGTTAAGGGAAGGCTTCATATTGCGTAAGGGTGGCCTACCTGATGAGGGCAATCTCCCTTACGCATTACGAACCACGTTTTTTATATATTCAAGAGCCTCTACCGAAGCCTCTTTCCATGAAAAACGTTCTGCATTTCAAAACGACCTACCTGAACCCGTCCGAAACCTTCATCGACCGGCTGGTACGTAATCATGTTCAGTATACACCAGTCATCGCCACGGCCAAACCAGCGGCCTATACCGAAGGGCTGATCCTCTATCCAATGCCGGTGGATGGGCTTGCCGGAAAGCTCAACCAGTTTCAACTCAGTCTCAACAAAAGCCCTCGGTTTCTAAATGCTGTGATCCAGCATGAACAGCCGGTGTTGTTGCATGGTCATTTTGGGTTGGATGCCTACCGACTGCTGGGGGCTGCCCAACGGCACAACCTGCCCCTGTTGGTGCACTTTTATGGGCACGATGTACGCCGGCTGCCGGAAGAGGCTGGATGGAAAAGCCGGTATCGCACCCTCGCACAGAAAGCCACACACTTCGTAGCGGTCACGGAGGCCATGAAAAAAGATGTCATGCGGCTGGGCTTTCCGGAAGACAAAATATCCGTCATTCGGATGGGGATAGACATAGATGCCATCCGGTTCATCCCACGTCGAAAGGCCAGGGGCAATCTGATGCTTGTGGGCCGGATGGTGGAGAAAAAAGGGATGGTCTACGCCATTCAAGCCGTGAAACACTTGCTTCACCGGAAGCACACCGTCCGGCTGCACATCTATGGCGATGGCCCATTGCGCCCGGATCTCATCAAACACGTGCAGGAAGAGAATCTGCAACATGTTGTTACCTTTTACGGAAACACCCCCAATACGGATGTCTTGCGGGCCTTGAAACGGCAGGATATCTTGCTGGTCCCCAGTGTCCTCGCTGCCGATCAGGACAAGGAAGGGTTGCCCAATACCGTTGTCGAGGGGTTGGCATCCGGGATTCCAGTGGTCGGTACCACACATGCCGGGATTCCTGAACTCATCCGGCATGAAGAAACAGGGCTGTTGGTGCCGGAGCGTGATCCTGTTGCGCTTGCTGAGGCCATCCAAAGATACCTGGATGAACCGAAACTGGTTGCGCGTGTAAGCCGGGCCGGGCGTCAAATCGTTGAGCAGGAATGTGACATTGAAGTGCTGGTTCGGCAGACCGAGGCCCTGTACGACCGTGTCGTTGCAGCCTATCATGCGGGAGTCTGAAACCCATGTCGAAGTCAAGCCTGAGTGATAAAGTCAGTGTGGTGGTCTTTGCGCGGGTCATCACCACGTTGATCGATCTCATAACGGGTGTGGCCGTGGTACGGTTGCTCAGCAAGTCCGATGTGGCCGTGATGAGCTTCATCCTGGTGACCTACCACACGGTCCGGTTGATGGCAACGCTCGGGTTTCCAGAGAGCATCTTCTATTTCTTTGAACGGGTGCAGGAGGGGGCGCGGCGGACACTGGCCTATCAGACCATCGGCATGCTGGGCGTGATGGCCGGCCTCGGAGCACTAGTGATGTGGGGCATCAGCACAGGTGCACCTTCAATCCTTTCCAATTGGGCTGACTACGAACTTGGGGCCGTGCAAACGTTGTTGCCCATCGTCGCCCTGGTGGCCCTGTTAGAAATCCCCACCTGGCCGTTCGATAACCTGATGCTGGCTGCGGACCGGCAACGGGATGCCGCTTGGTACCAGGTCCTGACCAGCCTGATGATGTTTGCGGGCCTCATCGGGCCGATGCTGCTCGGGTATCCGTTACAAACGGCCATTCAAGGGTTGCTGGTATATGCCGTGCTGCGGTTCGTCCTGTCGATGGTCTGGATCAACCGGGTCTTGCCCCGAAGCACAGATACGTTGCCCACCGGCTTACTCAAAGAGCAAATTGCCTTTTCGATTCCACTTGGGGCGAGTTCGTTGGTCGGACGGCTGAACAAACAGGTCGATAAGTTTGTGGTCTCGACCTTGCTTCCCGCCACAGCACTGGCCCATTACACCGTTGGGGCACAAGAAATCCCCATCGTGACCGTCGTACCCTATGCCGTGGGAGCCGTCCTGATCAGCCGATTCGTGCGCCTGGAACAGGCCGATCAAAAGGCCGAATTGCTTCAGCTTTGGTACAAGGGCATTGAGAAAGTGACTCTGCTGGTGGTGCCGACTGCCATATTTTTTATCGCCACGGCACCCGATTTTATTCGGGTGGTGTTCGGGCCAGGGTATGAGGCGGCGGTGGTGCCGTTCCAGATCTACGGTCTGATCGTGTTGCATCGGGTGGCCCAGTACGGTAGCATCTTGCAAGCCTTCGGAGACACCCGGAGTATCCTGCGCATCACAAGTATTCTGCTGCTCACCAACATTGTCCTGAGTGTGCCGTTTACGTTTGCCTTTGGGATCATCGGCACGGCGCTGTCGACGTTTGTATCGAATATGGTGAGTTGGACGCTCGCCCTCTACGCGATTGGCAAACACCTGGGGGTTCGGCCATCCAAGGTACTGCCGTTTCCTTTTTACTTGCGGGTCCTGGGGTTGGCCGCGGCATGTGGGGGCAGCATTTGGGTATTGCGGCATCTGATCTTGCCGGTGCATGGTGCGGGTGTGGGGTTGACGTGGACAACGCTGTTGTATCTAATTCTTTTTGCGGGATTGGGTACGGTGTTCAACCTGATCACGCGGGCCGATTGGGGTGTAGCCTTGGGGTTCTTGAAAGGGCGCATGTTGCGTTAGGGCATGGCGGGGCCTAATTTGCGGGGTGCCTGGCCGGGAAGAGGTCCGGTCGAGACCGGACCCTACGACCGGTCGATGTGGTTTGATCATTGCCCCACCTTTACCCTTGTTACCCTATGGATTGGATTATTCTGCTGCCCCCGATCATTGCGATTGTGCTGGCGCTTTGGACCCGGCAAGTGTACCTGTCTTTGTTTGTGGGTCTGTTGTTTGGGACGACGATCCTCGCCGGGGGAAATCCCATACTGGGGATGCGGGAACTGGCCGAGCAACTGGTAGCCGTCTTTGCTGATGCCGGGAATACACGGATTGTCTTTTTCTGTATGCTCGTCGGGAGTTTGATTGCACTGGTGCAAGCCTCTGGTGGGGTCCAGGGGTTTATCAACTGGGCGCAACGGCGCGGGTGGGGCACCACCCGGCGCGGGGCCGAACTCCTGGCGATGGTGGTCGGGCTCATCATTTTCGTTGAATCCAGCATTACCTCATTGGCCGTTGGGGCCGTGAGCCGTCCTTTCTTCGACCAGGTCAAACTCCCAAGGGAAAAGCTGGCCTATTATTGCGATGCCACCAGCGCGCCCGTCTGTATGATGATTCCACTCAATGGGTGGGGGGCGTATACCCTGGGCTTGTTGGGGGCACAGGGGGTTACGGTCGGGGCGGTTGGCCTCCTCGCAAAATCGCTGGTGTTTAATTTCTATAGCTGGTTTGCCATCATTTTTGCACTGGTGTTGGCCGTTACCGGCTGGGGCTTCGGGCCAATGAAACGGGCCGAGCAGCGCGCTGCCGAAGGAGATTTGATCCGTCCCGGCTCCAACCCACTGGTTTCTGAAGAAGTGGCCGATCTGAAACCCGTAGCGGGTGCCCCCAACAAGATGGTAGATTTCCTCCTGCCGATTGGGGTGATGATCGGGATGATCTTCGTGGGCTTGTGGATTACCGGCGAGGGAAATTTGATGGCGGGAAGCGGGTCTACCTCTGTACTTTGGGCCGTGAGTACCGGGATTCTCATGGCCATGTTGATGTACGCTGTGCCTCGGGGTAATAAGGCCATCATGAACCTGTCCGATAGTACGGATCTGGTGATCAAGGGGGCCATGGGTTTACTACCAGCTACCATCCTGATCGTGTTCGCCTTTGCCCTCGGCCAAGTCTCCCGTGCCCTGGAAATGGGGCCGTACATGGTCAGCCTCATCGGCGAGGATACCCCGGCCTGGTGGTTGCCGGCCCTGGTCTTTATCATGAGCGCCTTCGTCTCCTTTACGCTGGGATCTTCCTGGACCGCCTTCGCCATTCTGATACCCATTGCCTTACCCCTCGCCGATGGTCTAGGGGTGGCTCCCGCGCTCATGTTGGGGGCCGTGCTGGCCGGTGGGGTCTACGGCGATCATGCCTCTCCCTTGTCAGACACCTCCATTATTTCCTCCATGGCCTCTGCCTGTGATCACGTAGACCACATCAATTCCCAACTCCCCTATACCCTCGTCGTAGCTGGGATCTCCATTGTGGCATTCCTTGTCGCCGGCGCGATGGCCTAAGTGCTTTGACATTCTAAACGCTGTGTCTTTGCGAGGAAGGGCCCCAGGCCCTGACGTGGCAATCCCAATAGCGCCGAGGGGCTGTTTCACAGCCCTACCCGGCGCGACGAGCTGCCTGGAATGGGATCGCCACACCCCCCGCTCCGCGTGGGATTCGCGATGACATCCTGTATGGCTTTTGTCATCGTACTTAAGGTTGTACTGGACGTTCATAGACCACCTGGCCGTCCACAATGGTCATGGCAATCTCTCCATCCAACAGCTGATCCGGCTGTGTGAGGGCCACGTTTAGCAGGTCGATATTCAGGATGGTCAGATCGGCCCATTTGCCGGGTTCGAGGGTGCCGGTTTCTTTTTCCCTGAAGGCGGCATAAGCAGGCCATACGGTGTAGGCACGGACGGCTTCTTCGGGGGTTACGGCTTCTTCCATATACCAGCCGTCCGGGGGTTGCAGGTCTTTGCTCCGGCGGGTGACAGCGGCATAGAAGCCATAAAAGAAGCTATGATCGGAGCCGGGGAGATCGGCGTTGAAGACGAGGCCCGCGCCGTTTTTGCGAAGCGTTCGCCAGGCGTATGCGCCTTTAATGCGTTCCGGCCCGAGGCGGTCTTCGGCCCAGGTTTTGTCTTCGACCGCGTGTGGTGGTTCCATGGATGCAATGAGTTGCATATCCCCAAAACGGGGCATGTCGTCAGTGTGTATGACCTGGGCATGTTCAATCCGGTGTCTACCGTCGGGTATGGGGGCACCGGCATCCATGCATGCGGAAAGGAAGTCGAGCGTTTCCCGGTTGCCGGCATCGCCAATGGCGTGAATGCCAACCTGAAACCCGGCTTGAATCATGCTATCAACCAGCGCTTCATTGAACCCGTAATCGGCTCCGCTAACGCCGCAGTGGCCGGGGGCATCGGTATAGTCTTCAAGCAAGCGGGCACCTCTTGAACCGAGGGCGCCATCGTAGTAGGCTTTTACAGAGCGGACACCCAACCACGGCGATGCGTTTGGTCCCTGGGTGAGGCGTGACCGCAGCAGGGATTCATCGGAAGCCTTCAGCATGGCGTACACCCGGATCGGGAGTTGGTGCTGGGCTTGCAGTTCTTCAAAGGTCTCCATCAGTGGCCCATCGGTACCGGCCTCATGTACGGCGACGTAGCCGGACTTTGCCATTTCCACCAGGGCATCTACGACTTGCGCTTTTCGACGGGCAGGAGGCGGAGGAGGCACGGCATCGTAGAGTAAATCGGTGGCGTTATTCAGGAGCAAGCCCGTGGGGTTGCCTGCTGCATCTTTGGGGATTTCCCCGCCGACGGGGGCCTGGGTATCCGCTGTGATTCCGGCAGCTTCGAGGGCCATGCGGTTGCCCCATGCGGCAAACCCATGTAACCCGCGCATAACGACCGGATGATTTGGGACGCGCTCAGTGAGACGTTGATGGTCCGGGTACCGGTTGGCCCAGGCACCTTCATCCCATCCAAAACCGACCAGCCATTCACCCGGCGGTGTTTTGGCAGCTCGCTCTACCATGCGCTCGACGGCTTCCACCTCAGTTTGGGCCGAGGTCAAATCGACCAGGTCCAGGTTCATCCCGAACTCGCCGACATGGGTATGGGAGTCCACCAACCCCGGTATCAGGGTTTGCCCTTCCAAATCAATCATGCGGGTGGATGCTCCGGCATACCGCTTCGCTTCGTCCGTTGTGCCCACATAGAGTATCCCTCCGTCTTTCACCACAACAGCCTCCGCATCTGCATGCCACGCACCGTCCCGAAAAGGCGCGTCAGCGGCTGGTATCCCCTCCAAGTCCGGGTCGTCCCAGGAAAAAGTATAGACGTTGGCGTTGTACAGGATGAGGTCTGCGGTCTCAGGGGCTGGGGCACAGGCCGGGAGGAAGAATAGGAAAAGGAATAGCAGGGTGCGTTCTACGTGCGACGTTCTACGTTCTACGTTTCTCATTCTTGCGGGTATAGTTGGAGAATTAGAGAGTGCAATTAGGCAACCACCTTCAGAATTAATCTCGTAATTGTGTCAGGCACCTAACGTAGAACCCAGAACGTAGAACGTCACAACACAAACCAACTTTGAATTTCGCCTACGGTGACGCATTCTTTGGAGCGGTGCGTGTACTCATTGCTCTTGGAACAATACTGGTAGTGTTGACTCCAGGCCTCGGCATTGAGGGCAACCGCACGGATGGCGTCCAACACGTAGTCCAATTCGGCATCGGTCATGGTGGGGTGCAAGGAGAGGCGGACCCATCCAGGTTTATCGGATAGGTCTCCCGAGTCGATTTGTTCGGTGATCCGCTTGCTGAAATCGCGGTCTACGTGCAGCAGGAAGTGGCCATAGGTTCCAGCACAGGAACATCCTCCGCGTACTTGAATGCCGTAACGGTCGTTGAGGAGTTTAACCACCAGGTTATAGTGCACATTGTCGATGTAGAAGGACAAAATGCCCAGGCGCTCTTCAATGGCATCGGCCAGGATATGTAGGCCGGGGATGGCGCGTAGCGCGGGCAAGGCTTTGTGTAATAGCTCTTCCTCACGGGCCAACATGTGGTCGGTGCCCATTTGTTCTTTCAGGCGGATGGCGAGTGCGGCCCGGATGGTTTGCAGGAAGCCGGGGGTGCCGCCATCTTCACGGGCCTCTATGTCTGCGATGTAGCTGTGCTCGCCCCAGGGATTCGTCCAGTTGACCGTGCCGCCACCGGGTTGGTCCGGGACGGTGTTTTTGTACAGGTGCCGGTCGAAGATCAGGATACCGGGGGTGCCGGGGCCGCCGAGGAACTTGTGGGGGGAGAAAAACACGGCATCCAGCTTTTCGAGCGGATCGGCGGGGTGCATGTTGATGTCCACATACGGGGCCGATGCGGCAAAGTCCACAAAACAAAGCCCGCCGTGTTCATGCATCACGCGGGCCAGTTCATGGTAAGGGGTTGCAATGCCGGTCACGTTGGAACACGCCGTAAAGGAGCCGATCTTGACGGGCCGGTCGGCATAGGGCTGAATGGCAGTACGCAGGATATTTACATTGACCAGGCCGCGATCATCGGCATCCAGAACCACCACTTCGGCGAGCGTTTCCAGCCATGAGGTCTGGTTGGAGTGGTGTTCCATATGGGTAATGAATACCACAGGGCGAAGCGCTTCCGGGATATGGGTAAAGGGGCGCAGTTGATCGGGTACGGCCAGTCCCAGGATGCGCTGAAACTTGCAAATCGCTCCAGTCATTCCGGTGCCGGTGGCAATCAGAACGTCGTCCGGGCCGGCATTGACATGGGCTTTGATGATCGCCTGGGCATCGTGGTAGGCATGGGTCATCGAGGTGCCCGTTACGCTGGTCTCGGTGTGGGTATTGCCCACAAACGGTCCAAACGTGTTGCGCATTTTCTGTTCGATGGGGGCATACATCCGGCCGCTCGCGATCCAGTCGGCATACAGGATGTGCTTCTTCCCGTAGGGAGATTCAAACGCCTGATCGATGCCGATGATGTGCTTTCGGAATGGCGCGAAATACGCTTCTAGGTTGCTGGTAACAGTATTTGTATGGGGGGCGGCGATCACTTCGGTACCCATTGATTCTTATTGGTTTGCCGAGAGTTCCATTCGGATGACCCGGCGGAGGAATTCCGAGTTTTTCCAGTATCGGGCGTACCGACCATTAATGTATAAGGACGGGGTGGAGTTAATTTCAAGGGCGGCACCCAATTCAATATCCCGCCGGACCCGCTGCAGGGTTTCCTCTTCTGCCATGCAGGCCTGAAAATCAGCGCGGTCCCAGCCTTGCGCTTCAGCCAGGTTCAGGAAGAAGTCCTCGCTCAGGCGGGTCTGATTCCGGAAGACCTCATCATGGTAGGGCCAAAAATCTCCATTGTTGTTGGCGCACACGCCAGCCAATGCCGCAGGGCCGGCCTGGGGATGGACCTGGCGCGTGACGAATCGGTTGATGCTGGAATCCAGGGGGTAATTGATGTAGACGAGTTTTACCTCGTCCTTAAACTCATACAGAATGCCCTTCAGGTGGAACGCAGCTTCCTTGCAGCCGGGGCACTGGAAGTCGGCAAAATCAACCAGGGTAACTTTGGCATTCGGGTTGCCCCAGTACGAGGCGGTTGAGTCCATTTCAATCGTTTTGGGCGTTTGCCTAAAATGGGCAGCAACGGCAAAGTCCATGTCCAACTGGCTGTCTTCCCCTTGCTGGTTGAGGTAGCCCCGCATCCCCATATACCCGAAAGCAAACACGGCCAGGGCCAATACAACGGGCATGCCCAACAGACCAGACGGCCAGCCAAACCAGCTTTTGATGTAGGCCGAAAGCCGCCCCACAATCTGCCCGATAGGCTCCTTGAAAGCGGCAATCAACAACCCCAGAATGGCGACGTTGACCCCGTACATCGCCACGCAGGTGGGGCACAGTACACCGAGTTTGTACAGATGGGTGGCTTTGTACAGCGAGAACAGGACGGCCCCTGCCGCCAGGAGCACAGTCAGCAGGATCATGTGGGTAGCCCGTACATTGGACAGCATCAAGGCATAGAGGGCGGCCAGGGCGGCGAAGAGGTAGAACAGGAAGCCCCACCAGGCCACCGGAATCCCAAAGAGGTTGGCATAACTTGAGGCCTGTGCGGCATCACAGTTGATCCAGTCGTTGATGGAGCATCCACTGGCGTTGGAGAGGCCGTTCTGGGCAATCTCGAACCCGATTTGGGTAGCATACAAGGACAACGCTCCACCAATGACGCTGCAAACCACGACGCCCCACAAGGCCCAGCGGAGCCAGGGCAGCCCCTGTGGTTTGGGGGTACGTTTCTTTGATCCTCTGGGTTTTTGCTGCTTTTTCTTAGCCATCTAAACGAGGTATTCTACGTTTGGGGAGTGTTCAAACTCCGGTTATTGGTTGACAATCACATGAGGAATCCTGGACAGGTCCCAATCCAGAACCAGACCCTCGGCGGTGCGTTGGGCGTTTTCCTTTGAATATAACCGCTCAAGCAGGTAAAGAGCCGGCTCATAGCTGAGGGCGCCGCCCACGGAAGTAATATACTTGCCGTCCACTACAAATTGGGGCTCGTAAAGGACCTCGACTTCCGGAAACATCTCGGCCAGCCGGTCACGGTCGGCGGGGAAGGTGGTGGCCTGGCGACCGTTGAGTACGCCCGTTGCCGCCAGCGGAAAGGCTCCATCGCACAAGGTGATCACATAATCGGTGTTGGCGATGGTTTGTTTGAGCCAGTCCATAAATACTGGATTCTTGAGGTCCGAGGACATGCTGTTGTCCGTGCTGGGTATGACCAGAATGTCAATATCGGGGGCGTTTGCAAAACTGTAGTGCGGGGAAATGGTAAGACCCTCGAACGTACGGAAGGGTTGGCCATCGGGGGATACGATAAACGGCGCGATGTAATTCAGGCTATCCCGAAAAATTGAATGGTGCAGGATGTCATACGGGGCCATCAATTCCGAATTGAATACCGCGTCCATGCCCACAAAACCTGCACGGAGCACACCAGTCCCGTCCGATGGCTGTGCCGTACAGGCTGGCAGGGCAAGGGTCAGGCAAATGATCGTAATGGTTAGCCGTTTCATGCGTATGGTTGGTTGTAAGGGATCTCTAAAGATAGGCGTTTTTTATTTGTGATTTACTGCGTGAGTCGCTTTGCTCGTTTGGCATTGGAGATTTGGATCGTATTAAATCACAAACGAGCCGAAGGTGACTCAGGCCTGTACACCGTAAGCTTCAAGATGTGCTGATGTCTGCTGATATATTTGAGGCCATGCGTATAAAATCTGGCCAAAACGCTTGATAACCACTTTTAACCATTTTAGTTGTTGGATGTGGTCGCCTGGGAGGTCATGGGGTACAAAGAAGTACGGGGTTTCTATTTGTAACTGGCAATGCTGGAGGTACCTGATCAAATCTTGGCTCCAGTAAGGAGGCTCGGCATGGGTTTCCAATAATCTGGCGTGGATTCTCTTTTGAAGCAAGGTGTAAGCGTAGAGACACAGGTGTCGGATACGCTCGCAAAAAATATCCATCGATTCCTCGCTCCAATCCGTCAGCGTTTGGCCAAGTTGCATGAGATTCTGTGCCGGATTTAAGGCATTGAGGTGCGACTGTTCAGACAGAATCATCATCATGAGGAGGTCGTTTGCCCGTACGGGAAACATCCCTGCCAAATTGGTTTCGTGTGGTACAGTGCGGATTTCTGGTGGACGATGCAGGCAAACCACAGGGTGATGCAGGGCCATAAAATCCTTAAAACAGGCATAGAACAAACTCCCAAACACCCCATCTTCTCCCCGTCCAATTGGCGAAAACGGTGGGACCAGCCCTCGACCATCAATCCCTAAATGGGGCGACATGATAAACGGATGGTTAGAGAACGTCGGTTGAAGCACCGAGCGTACAACGGACCGCGTATTCAGGTATTGTCGATAGCATTCAGGCTGTGCGGTTAACCGATCAAAGGACGGTCCTTCTGAGAACAGCCTCGAAATGGGGTTTTGAATGCCGGAATCCCCAGCGGTGCCCAAGATAGAAAGCCGGATGTGTGCCGCCTGATTGGGAAAAGGCGTTTGGTGTTCAGCGGTGGTCTGTACATAGGCCTCGACGGATTTCCCTAACCCTTGCTCGTGTAGTTGAAAAACGTTCTTTTGTACGGTGTGGATGGCCCTTTCGGCATCGGCCTGGTTGGTGAAATACCAATTTTGTATCGGGTTTGTTGATGTGAGGGCGGGTTGGTCTTGTACTTCCGGGAGCTGGCCCAAAGCGAGCAGGACATCGTCGTCGGATTGAAGGCTAAGGTGTCCTCGGCTTGCGAGCAGCAGGCTGTTTCGCGTAGCGCCGTAGGTTTGCGGGCAGAAGGGAAGGCCCAGCAGTGCCGCCCGCATAGTTTCAGGATCTATGTTGCAGGCATGCGCCCAAGCCTCTGCATTCTTTTTACGGCCTGTGCGGGTCAGGTGCCGAATGTCGAGGGCCTGTTGATCTGCAATATGCCGTATGCGGTGCCGATTTTGCCGTACCGCTTGTGAATCTCTTGAGTCATCGGCCACGGTGATTTGAATGGGCCGGTCCTTCACGTGAGGACGCACACTTAGCAGCACGTGTTCGAGGGAAGCCGTACGGTTGCGGGTAGGAATGCCGAGATGGGTAAGGTATGGGGTATCGGTTTTCAAGTTGCCCCGGTTTAAGGTTGTTGTTGGAATCATGACCGGCGATGTGACAGCCTTTGACTTTCTCTTGATCTGGTTGCCTGCAAATGGGCACAGCAGCCAAGTACCGAACTAGGGCGTACAGCGTAAATCATCACTGCCTCAACACCAACCTCCTTACCTCATCCATCGGCAAGGCCTCGATGGTCCGACCCTGGTACCCCGTTGTGGTGGTGGCAGCCACCAGGGCGTTGTAGATGGCTTCTTCCGTCGCCTCAATGGTGGCTTGAAACAAGGGAGAGACCCTGCTATTGGGAAGGTCGGCGACGGATGTAAGGCTTTGCCGGCGTTCCGGGGTGCGGCGTACAGACTCAGCAGTAGAGAAGGCCAGGACGTAATCGCCTGAGCCGTTAGTCATGGATGCGCCCGTTCGGGCCAAACCGGCCAGAGCCCGCCGCGCCAGGCGGGTCAGGTTGCGGTCGGAGAGGGGAGCATCGGTGGCAATGACGATCATGATGGAGCCATCGGCATCCCCCTGGTCCAGGGCATCGCGGAGATAATACTGGTTGAGGTGTTGCCCGACCGGAACGCCCATCATTTGCAGGACCCCGCCGTAGTTGGTCTGGACCAGCACACCCACGGTATAGCCCCCCAGGTTTTCAGGAAGCATCCGTGAACTCGTGCCGATGCCACCTTTCCAGCCAAAGGTAATGGTGCCGGTGCCGGCACCGACGCACCCCTCTGCTACAGGGCCAGAGGTGGCGTTGGTTATCGCCTGTTGAATAAATGCTGGCGTAAGCGCACGGGCACGGATATTGTTCAGGTACCCATCGTTGGTTTCTCCGACCACCGCATTTACCGAGCGTACGGATTCGTTGCCGGGGGAGGCCAGGGTCCAGTCCAGAATAGCATCCGCAGCACGCGGTACGGCGAGGGTGTTGGTAAGAACAATGGGGGTTTCGATTTCACCGAGTTCCTGTATCTGACTCATGCCCGTCAACTTGCCATACCCATTGCCGACCACCACACCCGCAGGGACTTTGTCCTGATACAGGTTTCCGGGGTGGGGCAAAATGGCCGTTGCGCCGGTTCGGATATCTTCGCCTTCAATCAACGTGGCATGGCCGACCTGTACGCCAGCAACATCGGTAATGGCATTCAGAGGGCCGGGGGATAGAATACCGGGGGCCAGGCCGTAGTCACGGACGCGTGGAGGTGTTGAAAGAGGTTCGGAAGCGACGGGTTGCGCCACAAGGGAGAAGGGAAACAGAACAAGAAAAAGCAGGCCCAACATCCGCAAGCAGGAATGAAAGAGGTCAGGCTTTGCCTTCGGTGACGGCAAAAATCGGAGGCCGGCGCTTGGGGTCCATTTCGATTTCTTCACCCTCTCGCTGAATCTGGGAGAACATGAAGTCCTCAATGACTTCTGCAACGATTTCATAGATGTTATCCCGGCTTTCTTCCAGCGCTTCCGAAACGGCCTCTTTGACGAGTTGTTTCAGTTCGCGCTCATTGAGATGAATCGATTTCATGTACGGTGGCCGGTTAGGAGAAGGTCAAAGTACGGCTTGAACGACCCTTGGTTCATTCGGTTCGACACGGAAGGAAATTATTGGCGATTGGTAATTTGTGATTTGGAAAGCAGAAAATCACCAATGCCAAACGAGCAAGGCGACTCACGCAGAAAATCACCAATCAATAATATTCCAGAACCTGCGGCATTCCAATATCGTACTTCTACCAAATCTCAAACGCCATGACCCAAACCCGACAGGCCGCTGAGGCCACCTTGGCCAAAAACTGGGGCTATCCGGCCTTTCGGGAAGGACAGTGGGATGTCATAGAACCCGTGCTCAATGGGGAGGATGTCCTGGCCATTCTGCCCACCGGGGGCGGGAAATCCATCTGTTACCAGGTCCCGGCATTGATGCACGAGGGCCTGACGCTCGTTGTCTCCCCCTTGATCGCGCTGATGCAGGATCAGGTGGCAGGATTAAAGGCTCGGGGTATTTCGGCCACTTTCATCAACAGTACCCTCAAGCACCGCGTTGTAGAACAGCGGTGGACGGACGCAGAGTTTGGTCGGTACAAACTGGTGTACCTGGCTCCGGAACGGTTGCAATCCGAACTGTTTCTGGCACGGGCCCATCGGTTGTCCGTAAAGTTGTTGGCCGTCGATGAAGCCCACTGTGTCAGCGAATGGGGGCCACACTTCAGACCGGCTTACCTGGACATTCCCAAGGCCCGAACCGCCCTCGGAGACCCAGCCGTAATTGCCGTTACCGCTACTGCCACCCCTGAAGTCAGGCGGGATATCCAGACCTACCTTCAACTCAACCAGCCCCGTGTGATTGTACAGGGCTTTGACCGGCCCAACCTCGTCTGGACCATCTTTCGTACTGAAAACAAACCGGTAGATGTCCGGCGTATCCTGAACAACGTGGAAGGCAGCGGCCTTGTGTATGCAGCCACGCGGCGCGGTGTGGAACAATGGACAGCCCGGCTGAGAAAACGAGACATTGAAGCGGAAGCCTACCATGCCGGGCTCAAGACCGAAGTCCGGAAAGCCGTCCAGGAACGCTGGCTAAAAGGGGAGACCCGGGTGGTAGTGGCCACCAATGCCTTCGGGATGGGCATCGACAAACCCGATGTACGGTTTGTGGTTCACGTCGATATGCCGGGGTCGGTGGAGGCCTATTATCAGGAAGCCGGGCGTGCCGGGCGGGATGGCGAGAAAGCCTATGTGGTGTTGCTCTACAGTAATCGGGATGAGAAGATACACCAGGATTTGCTCGAAGCCAGCCACCCGGATGTAAAAACCATTCAACAGGTATATACTGCCGTTTGTAACCTGGCTCAGATTCCGCTGGGGAGCCTGCCGGATGCGCCGGTTTCCATCCAGCCGGAGAAGATTGCCGGGATGCTGGGGATGTCTGCTTCCCGGATTCAGGCGGCCATCGAATTGCTGATCCGGCAGGAGATTTGGCAACCGCTGGAATTACATGCCCATAAGGGTTACGTTCAGTTTCTCCAACCTGCCAATACAGTACGGGCCTATGTTCAAAACCTGAAGAATAATAAGGTTATGCACTTTGTGCAGACGCTGCTTCGCTCGGTGCATGCCGAGGCGTTTACCGGCTGGTGGCCGCTTGACCTTCCCTTGCTGGAACGTCGGTTGAAACTCCCGCGCAAGCGGGTCTTGCGCGGTATGGACTTTCTGGCTGAACAGGGACTTGTACGTTGGCAACCGCCGGGGAAACTTATGCAGGTTCAGTTTACCGATCCACGAACCCGTACCGTACCGGTAGAGGTGAGTCTGGTCCAGCGGGCCAAGCGCCGGGCTGAGGTGCGGTTGGGCTATATGCTCAGGTATGCCCGGTCTGTTTCGTGCCGGCGGCACTTCCTGATGGCCTACTTTGGGGCAACCAGCGCGGTACCATGTGGCCGGTGCGATTTATGCCTTGGGCGGCATGAACCCGTCATCATTACGCCGGAGGATGAACCGATGCTGCGCCATATCATGCATCAGATCGGTCAGGGGCAGGATCGGACCAAATGGTTTGCGGGTCTCGATGCTCCTACCTCCCCCCCTGCGCACCGTGTAGATGGTCTGCTCGATTGGCTGGTACAAGAGGGATACATCGCCGTGGACAACCTTCTGGATGGCACATTTACCCTCATGCCACAGGCATCAACCTTTCTTTCCCAATGGGCCCCTCAATAATGTGCGAAGATCACCAGCCAGGCAGAAAAGATCAATCTCTTTTTGCTATCCTCCTTGCTCGATAGCAATAGATCTATGATCCGAACCCGACCCGCTATTCAAGTCCTGTCTCTCCTTGTTGGAGGCCTTTGGGGGTGTACAGGCTCAGCCGTCTTGCCCTCTTTATCCTATGTGCCGTTGACGATGGGATCAACGCTGACCTATATCAATGAAAAAGCCGTGCTGCTTTCGTATCGGCTAGAAGGAGGGCCACAAATACAGGGCGAGGGAACCTATCGGTACCCCATGCCGGGAGGAGAATCCTGGTTGGTATATTCCGGTGCTGGAAGCCACCTGTATGCCCGCCAGGTAGCGTATCCTGCCGAAAAATCACAAGTCATTTTCGATCGGCCGGTTCTGTGGCTTTTGAACGGGTTGAGGACAGGCGAGACACAGAATGAAACGGTTGGATTTACCCGGTATGACGCAATCGGCGGTCAGCAGCGCGGCACCTATGAACGCGCGCAAAACCTGTTGGGCTTTGCCGATGTACAGGTCCCAGCAGGGACGTATACGCATTGTGCACTCGTAGAGGTACTGGAAACCTGGACTTGGGCCGATCAATCCCAAACCCAGCGGCGTTCTGTACTGGTACTGGCCGAAGGCGTCGGCCCGGTACGGGTTTCTCAAACCACGACCCAGCGGCACCCCGACGGGCGTAGCGCCTCAACGCGCACCACATTGGCCCTTCAAACTCAATCAAATCCGTAACGGACGTTACACCACAGCGTCAAGGTGCGGCTTTAGGATTGTCCCGCTACGTAATCGCATGATCAAATAGGGAGGATGCCATGAAAACGTCTTTGTGGAGCATTGTTTTGATCGGCTTCATTTCAGGAGTCGGTATAGGATGCACGGGGGCAAAAGCCACAACAGATTCCGAAACGGACGTTGAAGCCGTGACGGGGAATTGGGAATATCAGGTGTATAGCTCCCGGTTGTTCGGTACCGGCATCTTGTCGATCGAAATGGATGGGGATAAGTTGCGCGGGAGTATGCAGGACGACGGGTTTATTGAGTTGATCGAGTTGGAAGACATCTCCTTCAATGATCAGGACCTCTCATTCACCGCCCGCGTGGATCAAAATGCCCCCTTGCGGATAACGGCCAACCTGAGCATTCAGGGGCATACCCTCCGGGGGAACGTCAACATAAAGCGTACTGGGGCTTTTGTTGAAAATGTGCACCTGGAAGGCCATCGATTGGGCAAGGTTAACGGTTCAGCGGCCATCAACGGCCTATCGTTTCACCTGGAGAGGAACCAGTGAAAGAAAATTCAGAAACCCGCGCCCTAGAAAACAAACCTGATGGATTGAATTGAAGGAAGTGCCTCCGGTGTACCTACTGCACGCAGGGTGAAGTACACATCCCGTGCGCCGATAAAGTCGCCAATCTCAACGGGTATGGCCGCACCCGACGATCCTCCGGCCTGAGCAGCCGATCCAATCAATTTTCCATCCGGGGCATCCAGGCTGATGTCAACCTGGAAGGGGATGGGGCCATGCTCGCCGGGGATGATTTCCAGGGCCTTGACGCTGGTCAGGTCGATATTGGAAAATCCAAAGGAAACAGGTCGAAGGCTATCGGCCAGGACGTTACCCCTTTGTATTTTTACGTTTTCACCGAGGTCATGCGCTGCCGCAGAAAGCGTCGTGGGTCTGAAAATGTGTACCGTACTTACCGTCAAGGGGCCGACGGTGGGGCCACCCTGGTCGGTATAGCTTGCCCGAAGGATATGCACACCTGTTTCCCGGCCAGCAGGCGGGGCTTCGAACGTAAAGATACCCGTGGTCGGTAATCCGTCCGGCTGTGTGGTTTCAGCCAGAGACAGGATGTACCGTACCATTTGTTCGACCGTCTGGATGTCCAGTTGAGGATGTGCAGCCATGCCCTGGTCTCCCCAAACCCCAGCACCCCCGTGAATGATCTTATCAACCAGGTATCCGGTTGCATCTCCCTCCAGGGTGTACCGCTTGGCGATTTGTATGTAAGAGGGACCGATCGAAGGCGCATTTTCCATATGGCAAGCAAGGCAATCGGATTGCTCAATCGCGAGTTTCCCCGCTATAGCCTGGGCATTGAGTTGAGCGGCCTCATGCCCGAGCAGGGATTGCGCCCTATCATATCCTTGTGCTAAAAACTCGGTGGTTACCAAAACCGATTCGGGGGCAATCGTGCTGTCGGCGAGAGAGCCATCCTCCCGGTCAGATAGCCTAACGGCATAAGCAATCGGGGTGCCGGGCCGATAAAAGGTCTGGTTGCCAGAAATCTCAATCGCAATTTCTGGCTGTTCATTGCCCACCAGGATCTGGATCGATGTAGAATCTGAAGCGCCGGAGGGATCCCGCACGGTGAGTCTAACATGGTACGCACCTGGGGTGTCAAATGTGAATGAGGACGTGGCCGTTTTCGCCTTGTTGTGCGCATCAAAGGTCCAGTCATAGGAAAGTGGATCGCCGTCATACTCTGCTGATTCCGCTCCTGAAAAAGTAACGGTCAATGGGGCCGCGCCGACCGTTCGATCTGCGGTAATGCGGGCAACAGGTGTTCGGTTGCCTGGGGTATAATCGATGCGCACGAGCCGGGCATCCAGATTTTGAGCATACCACGCCGAGCCATATTCAAGCATGTAGAGTACACCGTCCGGCCCAAAGACGAGGTCGGTGGGGTTGTTGAATTCAGTATCAGGCATAAACGGCTCTAGGTGCTCCAAATCGCCGGATTCGCTCAGGGTAGCCGTCATGATCCAGCCGCGCATCCAATCGAAAATAAACAGCTTGCCATCGTAATACCGGGGCAGTTTTTGGGGGCTGGAACGGTAATCATCATAGTAATACACAGGGCCGGCCATGGCATTTCGGCCTCCCTCTCTGGTTAAGGGAAATTCTTCCGAGGGACCGTACGGGTACCAGATCATGGCGGGTTGAGCAGGGGGGAGGATGCGGTATCCGGTGTTGTTTGGGGAGTCATTCACCGGGGCCTGGGGATCTATCATTGCCCCCGGTGTGGCTGAAGCAAAATCAAAGTCGCGGTAGGGCTTATTGTCGGCAATGACCAGGGGCCAGCCGAAATTACCGGCCTGCCGGGCCTGATTGACCTCATCGTGTCCGCTTGGACCCCGCAACGTGTCTGCATCTCCGGCATCGGGGCCGATTTCTCCCCAGTACAAGTAGCCTGTGTGTTGATCGATGTTGATGCGGAACGGGTTGCGGTTGCCCATCACGTAGATTTCAGGGCGGGCCAGGGTGTCGTCCGGGGCAAACAGGTTGCCTTCCGGGATGCTATAGGTACCGTCTGGTTCAGGGCGGATGCGCAGGATTTTTCCGCGAAGGTCGTTGGTGTTGGCTGCTGATTTTTGGGCATCCCACGGGCTGCGGTCACAGTTTTGGGTATCCGAATTGTCGGTGCAAATCCGTGGTCCTTTTCGTTCATCAATGGGAGCAAATCCGTCTGAGGCAAAGGGGTTGGTGTTGTCGCCGACGGAGATGTACAGGGTGCCATCGGGTCCAAATTCCAGGGAGCCGCCCATATGGCAACATTGGTCACGTTGGGTTGGGATTTCCAGCAAGACTTTTTCTGAGGACAGGTCAAGGGTTTGTCCGTCAAAGGTAAACCGTGAGATGTGTTGTTTGGCCGTATCCGGCACTGAGTAATTCAGGTAGATCCACTGGTTTTCTGCGTAATTCGGGTCCAGGGTCAACCCGATCAGGCCGTCTTCATTTTCGATGTAGACGTCCAGGGTTTCAACAACAACGACCTGACCATCATCGGGGGTGTACCGCTTGATTTTGCCGCGTCTTTCGATAAACAGGATGCTGCCGTCTGGGAGTACTTCCAGTTCCATCGGTTCGTACAGGTTCTGGGCCAGTACCACTTTGGTGAAACGGCTTGGTTCAGGTGTAAGCGTTTCGTCATCGGTAACCACCAGCCCCGGTCGTAAGTGGGGGGCTTCGGGCTGCATCACGAGGTACAAAGAAAGCACGACTGCAGCAGCCATGATACCAAGTGCAATCCAGAGCAGAGGCTTCATATTTATCTACGTTCTACGTGCGATGCTTTTCAAGTTATGGGGGAAGGCTAGCTAAGGTGGTTTGCCAGGATGTTATCCAACCCAATATACATCATCACAACAATGGGGTACGAATTTCGTCGCACGCCGCACGTTACAAAAGGAAGCGGTGCAGGGCTTGGGCAAACCAGCGGGGGTTGATTTGCCGGAGGTCGTACTCGACGTTGGGGAAAATCAGGAGTTGACTGTTGGGGAGGGCGCGGTAGAGGTTCAGGGTGTGGTCCAGGGGGTAGATGCGGTCATGGTCTCCGGCACACACGAGGGTTGGCAGGGTGAGCGTGGTCAGTTGGGCCGGGGTTGGGGTATGGGCTGCATAAGCCTCTATACCATTCCGAAGTTGAAGAGCAAGGGTTTGCCAACGTGAGGCACCGTGCTCGCGGTTGAGCCGTTCTGCCCAGGCTGGCGCCATTTTCGTGATGAAGCCAGGGTCAATACGGTGTGCGGCAGACCGGATGGTGGAAGCATCCCAGGTGGTATTTACACCAACGAGGATCAGGCGGGATAATCTTTCCTCAAGGTGAAGGGCAGTATGCAAGGCGATGGTGCCGCCCATCGAAAAACCAAGAAGCGCGGTTTGGGATACCCCATAATAATTCATCACGGCCTCGACCTGGGCAATACCCAGTTTAGCAAGTGAGGATGGAGTGGGAAAATCCGACGATGCTCCGTGCCCGGCCAGGTCAAAGGCCATCACAAAAAAATGTTCTTGCAAGGCCCGCATAAGCGGTACAAATTCCAGATGCGTGCTGCCCAGACCCCCATGCAAGAGCATCAGGGATGGAGCCGAGGCATGGCCCATCGTATATCCGGCCAGATGGCCCCCTTGAAAGGGGATCTGCTCCGGTGTGAGCCGCTGTTCCGTTTGCTGACAGAATTCGACGAGAACGCCGTGGGTCTGTTTAGGGTGGAGGAAGAAGATCAGCTTGCCATCGGCACCAGGGCGGGGTTCTTCAGACAGTGGGGTAAAGCCCAGGGTACGTACGCGTACGAGTTCGGCATGGATATCCTCGACTTCAAAGGCCAGATGGTGGATGCCTTCCCCGCGTTTGGAGAGGTATTTGGCGATTGGGGAGGAATCGGTGAGGGCTTCCAGTAATTCCAGCTTGGCGGTATCGGCAGAGAGAAAAATCGTCCGTACCCCCTGTTCTTCTACGGATTCCGATTTGTACGGTCTGAACCCGAAGAGCTTTTGATAAAGGGCTTCGACAAGCGCGGGATCTGATACAGCCAGTCCGATATGTTCGAGTTGGGGCATGACGGTTACCCAACCCGGCGAATCCATGCGGACAGGGCAACGAGGAATTTCTGAATCCGGGCCTCGGTGCCCGAATCGGTCAAGTTGCCATCGGCATCGAACAGCTTACTGGCGCCTGCCACCATGATGCCCGGTTGGGGCATCACGTAGGAGCTGGTATTGGTCAGGGCCAAGCGCAAGTGCATCTGGGCCCGTGCGGTGGAGAGTCGGCCTGGCGTGGCCCCCATAATGCCCACCGGTTTTTCGGATAATACCTGAAGCCCGCCTTGGTAGGAACGCGACAGCCAATCCACGGCATTTTTGGTGACCGCAGGAATGCTGCTGTTGTATTCCGGAGTTACAATCAAAACCCCATCGGCCTCATGCACCGCCGATTTTAGGGCGGCAACGGAGGGCGGATCGCCTTCGGCCTCAACGTCCTCGTTAAACAGCGGTACGCCGAGCAAGTCAAAGATTTCAATGGTCAGGTCGCCCGGGGCCAGGGCTTGGGCGGCGCGTAACAAGGAGCGGTTGTAGGAAGCTTTACGGAGGCTACCGGCAAAAGCCAGCACATGAAGGGGTTCAGGCATAAAGGTAAATTGTTAACTGATGTGACGCCGCTTGTCGTTGATGTTGTGCATTTCGACGAGGTCGAATGGGCCAAGACGGCGTAACAGGACTTGTTAAAAAATGGCGGCGATGAGCTTACCCACGCAATTTGTCGAGCAAGGCGTTGAGCTGCGAGGCTTCTTTCTGGGTTAATTTGCGCAGCGCACTGAGCATCCGGGGCTGGGTTGCATCCAGGGCTTCCAACACCTTCAGGCCCGGCTCGGTGATGACCACATCCACCGCACGCCGATCTGTAGCGCAGACGCATCGGTCCAGTAGTCCCTTGGCACGTAATTTTTCAACCAGCCGGGAGACGTTGGACATGCGGTCCAACATGCGAGACCGAAGCAGCTTAACGGTTACCGGAGCCGGGTATTGGCCGCGCAAGATGCGCAAGATGTTATACTGCTCCGGGGTGATGTCATAGGGTTTCAACCAGTGGAGTTGATGCACACGGAGCCAGCCACCGGTATACAAAAGGTTGACGAGCAGCTTATGATACTCATCCTGAAAAGCCGTTTGACGGATTGCAGATTCCAGCATGGGGCGAGGGGGGGAAGAGGAAGAGGCCCTGAGAACCTCAACACCAGATCAGAATTAAAGACGCGACACCCTTTGATATGTGTATCAAGATTATATGTTTCAACATCTAATAGGGAAAGCCGGGGTTATGCTTCTCCGCCTGGTACTTGAAACCGGAAGACGGGCTGTGCCACGTGCCGCTCACCGATTGGGCCGTGGCTGGCCTCATACCGCTCGATGTTCTCCGCCAGGGCCTTCAGGAGCCGCCGGGCATGTTGGGGGGTCACGATGATTCGGCTCTTGACCTTCGCTTGTGGAGAGCCCGGCATCACCCGGATAAAATCCAGGATAAACTCCTCCGGTGAATGCGCAATCATCACCAGGTTCGAGTACGTCCCCTCGGCAATACGCTCATCCAATTGAATGTTCAACTTGGGATTTTTCTTCTCTTCTTGCTCAGACATGAAATGGGGGGTTAGGTTCTACGTTCTACGTTCTACGTTATTTCGACTAAACGCAGAACGTAGAACCCAGAACGTAGAACGTTTTAATTCCGGCCGGTACGTTCCAGGTTGACGAGGGCGCTAATCAGGTCGCTCTTGGTGAGGATTTCGTAGGATTCGTCGCCATTGCCACTATGGACCAGCACGGCCCCGAAATCCTGTTCCAGGTAATCGGAGAGTTGGTCGATGTGCAGGCTGCGCGGAATTACAGGCAAGGGATCGGACATCACATCGCGCACGGCCTTATCTCGTGCTGTGGGTTCTTCGATCAACAGGTTCAGGATGCCGGATTCGGTCAGGCTACCGACAACCTGGTGGTCCTCAATGACGGGCAACTGAGAAATGTCCTGCTCTGACATCCGGGCGATGGCATCGGCCATTGTATCTTCCGGGGTGACAGATATGACGGTGCCGCGTTTTTTCTTCCGGGTACTGAGGATGGCTTCGACGTCCAGCGCTGCCGAACGCTCCAGGAATCCGTGGTTTTGCATCCAGGCATCATCATAAATCTTGGACAGGTACCGGAACCCGGAATCCGGGAGCAGGACCACCACCACATCCTCTGGCTTTAATTCGTCCCGGTGGGCACGGAGCCACTGAAGGGCGCCGGCGGCAGCCATCCCGCATGAACCGCCTACAAACAACCCTTCTTCGCGGGAGAGCCGTCGCGTCATTTGCAGCGAGGCCCGGTCCGTAACCTGAACATAATCGTCGACGAGGTCGAAGTTCATGTTGCCGGCCAGGATATCTTCCCCGACACCTTCGGTGAAGTAAGGGTAGATCTCCGCGTCGTCAAATTCGCGGGTATGCCAGTACTTGTGGTACACCGAGCCATATGGGTCGACGCCAATGACCTTGATGTCCGGGTTCTGGTCTTTGAGGTACATGGCCGTTCCGGAGATCGTACCGCCGGTACCGGCCCCGGCAATAAAATGGGTGATGCGGCCCTCCGTTTGGGTCCAGAGTTCCGGCCCCGTCGTTTCGACATGAGCCTGCGTGTTGGCCGGGTTGTCGTACTGGTTCATATGGAAGGAGTTGGGGATCTCCTTGTTCAGACGGGCGGCTACCGAATAATAGGAGCGCGGATCGTCCGGGGCAACGTTGGTCGGGCAGACGATAACTTCGGCCCCCAGTGCCCGCAGTACGTTTACTTTTTCCAGGCTTTGCTTGTCGGTGGTGGTAAAAATGCACCGATAGCCTTTCACACAGGCGGCAATGGCTAGGCCGGCACCCGTGTTGCCGCTGGTACACTCAATGATGGTTCCGCCAGGGCGGATCTTGCCTTCGGCTTCTGCTGCTTCAAGCATGGCCAGGCCAATGCGGTCTTTAACCGAACCTCCGGGGTTGAAAAATTCAACCTTGGCGAGTATCGTGCAGGGAATACCCAGGGCAACCTTATTGAGTTTAACCAGGGGCGTTTGTCCAATCGTACCCAGAATATTCTGATGCCACATAGGGAAAAGCGGTAGAGGAATGCAAGTTATGAATGGTCTGCAAAGGCCACAACCTTCCGTATCACTGGTAGCCATACCGGAGCCATGGAGGGTATGTGACACAATGACAGTCGAAATGCTTTGGCTCGGTTTTTGACTTTTGGCACAACCGATTAGTTTCAGCGGGTATGATGTTGTGTTTTGAACTTGGTGTGAGTATCTACTCCATACCTGTTGATTGTTTCACAGCCGACTAAACGTTTGTACATAGATTATATGATTATCCCTGATGCGCAACCCATGGGGTTGTCCGGCGAAGATTCTGAGCATGCCATTCCTTTACTTACTCCGGGTGAATTGGAGGAGATGAACAATGCCCATATTCCCGAGGCCCTGCCCGTTCTGGCCTTACGGAATACGGTGCTTTTTCCGGGGGTCGTGTTACCGATTACCGTAGGCCGCGATGCTTCGCTGAAATTGGTCAAAGATGCGTTCGGGGAAGACCGCGTCATCGGTGTAATGGCCCAGCGCAGCACAGAGGTCGAAGAGCCGGGTGGAGAAGACCTCTTCGATGTGGGCACCGTCGCTACCATTCTGAAACTGGTCAAAATGCCCGACGGCACCAAGTCGATAGTCATTCAGGGCAAACGACGGTTTCGGGTCTCCAAATTCGTGCAGACCGAGCCGTACTTTCTGGCTGAAGTGGCCCCCCTCGAAGATGACCGGGAAAACCCCATTGAACTCTCGGCCCGGATTCGCTCCATCAAGGAATTGGCTGTGCAGATCGTCAACCTGTCGCCAAATCTGCCCAACGAGGCAGCCTATGCCATTCAGAATATCGAGTCCCCGACGTTCCTGATTCACTTTATTGCTTCCAATCTGCCGATCAAGGTCGAGGAGAAGCAGCAACTCCTGGAAACCCTCTCCGTCCTGGATCGGGCCGACTTGGTGATGAGCCACCTGGGCCGGGAATTGCAGGTGCTGGAACTGTCCGAAGAAATCCGGACCCGCGTACGTACGGACGTCGACAAGCAGCAACGCGAATTTCTACTCCGGCAACAACTCAAGGCCATTCAGGAAGAACTGGGTGAGATGGATGGCCCATCCGCCGATGTAGACGAACTTCGGAAACGTCTGGAAGAAAAGAAACTCTCGGACGATGCTCGCAAGGTGGCCGAGAAAGAACTGGAAAAACTGGGTCGTGTCAATCCGGCTGCACCAGACTACTCAGTGATCCGCAACTACCTGGATTGGATTCTGGACCTTCCATGGGAATCCTATTCCGAAGACCAACTCGACATCAAGCGTTCAGAAGGCATCCTGGACGAAGACCACTACGGGCTCGAAAAGGTCAAGAAACGCATTCTGGAGTACCTGGCAGTCCTGAAGCTGAAAGGGGACATGAAAGCGCCCATTTTGTGCTTCTATGGCCCTCCAGGTGTTGGTAAAACCAGCCTCGGAAAATCCATTGCCCGTGCACTTGGGCGTGAGTTTGTCCGCATCAGTCTGGGCGGCGTTCGGGATGAAGCCGAAATCCGGGGGCACCGCCGGACGTACATCGGTGCGCTGCCCGGCCGCATTATTCAAGGCCTCAAAAAAGCCGGTACCGGCAACCCCGTTTTTATGCTGGATGAGGTCGATAAACTCGGCAACGACTTCCGCGGTGACCCATCGAGTGCCCTGCTCGAAGTGCTGGATCCCGAACAAAACGATACATTCAGCGACCACTATCTGGAACTGGAATATGACCTCTCAAAAGTTATGTTCATCGCGACGGCCAACTACCTCGAAACGATCCCGGCCCCCTTGCGTGACCGGATGGAAATCATCGAGATCAACGGTTATACGCAGGACGAAAAGCTTGCCATCGCCAAACAGTACCTCGTGCCCCGGCGGATCAAGCACAACGGGCTCAAGCCGGAACAGTTTTCCATCAAGGACACAGCCCTCAAATTGATCATCGACGGATACACCCGGGAGTCCGGCGTGCGGCAACTGGAACGCGCCATCGGTGGCGTTGCCCGAGGTGTTGCTCGGAAAGTGGCCGTCGATGAAACCGAGCGGGAAACCATTGGAGTCAAGGATGTAAAGGGTTATCTGGGGCCGAGGCAGTTTTATTCCGATATCGCAGAACGGACGGAAGTCCCCGGTGTGGCTACCGGGCTTGCCTGGACGCCCGTTGGGGGAGACATTCTCTTCATTGAAGCCTCTGTGTCACGCGGTTCCGGTCGGTTGATCCTGACCGGGCAGCTTGGGGAAGTTATGAAGGAATCGGCGCAAGCTGCGCGTTCCTATGTGCGGTCTCATGCCGAAAAATTGGGGATTCCTGCGGATGCTTTCCGGTATTGGGATGTTCACCTGCACGTCCCGGCCGGAGCCATTCCCAAAGATGGCCCCTCGGCGGGGGTAGCCATGCTCTCTGCATTTGTGTCAATCTACACCCAGCGGTGTGTCAAGCACGATGTGGCCATGACGGGCGAGATTACGCTCCGCGGCTCGGTGTTGCCCGTTGGGGGCATTAAGGAGAAGGTGCTGGCCGCCAAACGGGCCGGCATCAAAACTGTGGTGCTGCCCAAAAAGAATCAGAAGGACATCGCAGAGATCAAGAATGTGGCACTGGAAGGGCTGAAAATTGTCTATGTCTCCCGGATGATGGATGCGCTCAAACGCACATTGGAACGTAAATCCATCGAGGATGCGGTGAAGAAGTTCACGATTCCCGCCTCAGAAAAAGGGCACGCCAACGGCAAGATTCCATCCTCCGTGGTCACCGAAACCGTTATCGAATAACCTCATCCCCCAATATCAAGAATCTTATTTCCCCAACGTGCTCGTCCAATAATACGCATCCATTACAACCCAGCCCCAAACGGAAACGCCTCCAATGAAATGGGAAGCCGACCCTTGGGGGTATGGTTGCCCAACAGGATATCGGATGCCGTTCGGATAGTGGCCATTGATTGTTCGTACCCCACCAGCATAACGTCTGGTTCGGTATAGGTGTTAATCACATAGGGGTTGCCAAACGTCATCAGAAAAACCGGTCGGTCGGATTGCTGAAGTTGGTTGACCAGCTTTTCCAAATCGGCATGCATCCCCAGGTTTTTTCCAACCCGTGTGCGGAGGTACAATGCAATCACCAGCACATCAGCATTTTCGATCGAAGCGTCCAATGCCCTGGCTTGCCGCTGCGTGGGGCGGCCGGTCAGCCGGTGGTTGGATACGGTGGCCCGTGAGCCGAGGCGGGTATGCAGCGCCTCCATGGCCGCCTTGATGCTTCTGGAGGATTTCTGGTTGGTGATTTGAAGCAGGGTAATTTGCTGATCGGCCTTAAGGGGCAGAGCTTCTGAATGCTGCAACAAGGTCACGGCTTCATTGGATACGGCCTGGGCAATGGGTTCACCTCTGGGTTTGGCCAGCATCGCACGGAGGCGGCGTACACTGGCGTACCGGTTTTTGTGCAACCCGAGCCGGGCTTTGGCACGCAAGACCCGTCCCGCAGAAGCATCCAATTGGGCCATAGAAATATCACCTGCCTGTACAGATGTTTTGATGGCCTTCACGGCGTTGCCGAGGTGTTTGGGCATCAGAATCAAATCGGCCCCGGCCAGAATCGGGTTGACCACGCGCTCGGCATAGGTATAGGTGTTACTCAAGGCCCCCATCTCCACATCATCCGTGATGATCAATCCATCAAAATCCATACGTTCCCGCAGCAACTCACTCAGGACCGGGCGGCTGAAAGTAGCCGGTTGGATGTTGCGGTCCAGCACATAGCTCCACAAGTGGGCGGTCATGACGGCCGACGGTGGGCGCTTTGCATTCAAGAGGGTGTGGTAGGGTTTGAGTTCGACGCTGTCCAGTTCTGCAGCGGTGCTGTTGATGACCCCGAGTTGGAGGTGTGAATCGGCGGTGGTATTGCCGTGGCCTGGAAAATGTTTGAGGGTGGTCAGGACCCCGAAGGCTTCGGCTCCTTCCACAAACCCTCTGGCCATATCACTCACCAAGACCGGGTTTTCCCCATAGGACCGAATGTTGATGATGGGGTTTTCAGGGTTGTTGTTCACATCCACGACGGGGGCAAACAACATGTTGATACCCATGGCACGGGCTTCAAGGGCTGTCAGGATGCCTGCGGCACGGGCCAGGGCCGGGTTTCGGGTGGCCCCAAGGGCCATATTGGAGGGCAATTCGGTAAAATGGGAATCGAACGTTCCGGCACCACGCTCATAGTCGGCTCCGAAAAGGAGGGGCAGGTTGCTGGCTTCCTGCAACCCGTTGGTTTGGCCGACCACCGCAATCGGGTCCAGCGTACGCGGGACGATAAACCCGCCCACATGAAAACGCCGCACGGCTTCGCCCAGGGAACGGACATCCTGAATGGTTCGGGCGTTCAGGTAGACGATCAGCAACTGACCAATTTTTTGATCCAGGGTAAGACTGGCCAGAACGGAATCTGCCCACTGGATCACCTGTACCGTATCCGTCACTTGTTGGTACGTGGACAGAAAAGGTTTATGTTGGGCAAACAGGGAGTCGTAATCTGCCAGAGAGAGGGAAGAATAGGTGAGGTCAGCATCGGCCTCAGCGGAGGCAGCGTTCCAGCGGGGGGGCGCAGGGGCAGACCCATTCCAGGGCATGGAGATGCCAGAGAAGGCCAGGTAAAAAAGGACCAGGGCGAGCAAAAAGTGCAGGCCCACGCGAAGGATCGTCATATGCAGCTGAAATCCGGTGGTTCGGCAGAAAGATAGGTCGTTCTCCAGTTATTGGAAAACACCCCACCTATTTTCGTGACAACTATTGTATCTTCCCTGAAAACACGCCGCTTTCGATGCAAAAAAACATGATCGGGCGGTACATCCATGTGCTACAGGATTCCGCCTTGTCCATGCGTCAAAGGCTGCAAAAGGAATGGGTCAGCTTTGTTGCCGTCGTCCGGTCGTTAGATCGGCAGACCGTTTTTGTGCTTGTCGTGTGCGTCGCGCTCATGTTTGTACAGCTAACGGTGGGGAGTCGAAAGGTGTTTCGTCGAGAATACGCCGAATTGTTTTCGGTAGAATGGCAGGGGTTGATGGAATGGGGCTGGTGGTTTGGATGGCAAGGAATCACCGGCTTTGTGCTGCCGGTCTTTTTTTTGCTCGTGCTATTCAAACGCAAACCCTCGGAGATTGGCTTGGGGCTAGGAGATTGGAAGCTGGCCCTCCTTTTGGCAGGCATCTATATGCCCCTGGTCGTTTTCGGCACGTGGGTGCTTTCCAACGGAGCCGATTTTCAGGCGCAGTATCCGCACCTGAAATCGGCCGTCACGGATTGGCGGTTCTTTCTGGTTTATGAAACCCTGTTTCTGTTTTACTGGATGGGATGGGAGTACCTGTGGCGGGGGTTTGTCTTATTTGGTACGGCCCCGACCTTTGGGGTCTATGCCATCTTCGTTCAAATGATACCCTTTGCACTGTTGCACGCCGACAAGCCCCTGATCGAAGCCTTTCTCTCCATCCTGGGTGGATTGGCCCTCGGCGCGCTGGTTTGGCGCTGTCGCTCATTCTGGATTGCTGTACCCCTACATGCCTTCCAGATGATCATGATCGACCTCTGGTGCACCCTGCGGATGCGGAGCGGGGTTGATGGAGTGGGGCTCGGTGCTTTATGGGAATTGTTGATTGGGCATTGGTGATTTACTGCGTGAGTCGCTTCGCTCGTTTGAAAAGAAGAAAGTCACCAATCATAAATCATCAATGAAAAATTATCCATGTCAATAGTAGAACAGAAAATCACAAACCGAACAAGAACCCGGCCCTTTGCCCCGTGGCCTCATTTTGAGGCAGACGAAATAGCTGCCGTTACCGAAGTCCTCACTTCGGGCAAGGTCAACTATTGGACGGGTACTGTGGCGCGGCAGTTTGAACAGGATTTTGCCGGGTTTGTTGGAGCCCATCATGCCGTAGCACTGGCCAATGGGACCGTTGCGTTGGAATTGGCGTTGATCGCCCTCGGGATTGGGCCCGGTGATGAAGTCATCGTTCCCCCCCGAACGTACGTGGGCACGGCAACGGCCGTTGTGGTGTGTGGGGCCACCCCCGTTTTCGCCGAAGTGGACCATCACAGTCAAAACCTGACGGCTGCCGGCATTGAGGCGGTCCTGACGCCGCGTACCAAAGCAATTATCCCGGTTCACTTGTTTGGGTATCCCTGCGACATGCACGCTATCATGGCATTGGCCGAAAAGCATGGCCTCAAGGTCATCGAGGATTGTGCGCAGGCGCTGGGTACAACGTATCACGGCCAACATATGGGAACCTTCGGGCACGTTGCGGCCTGGTCATTCTGCCAGGACAAAATCATGACCACCGGTGGGGAAGGCGGAATGCTTACCACCAATGACCCAGAGGTGTGGAAAACGGCATGGGCCTACAAAGATCACGGGAAAAGCTACGAGGCCGTGTACAACCGCACCTACCCACCCGGTTTCCGTTTTTTGGTTGAGATGTTCGGGACCAACTGGCGCATGACCGAAATGCAGGCCGCCATTGGTTGTGTAGCACTCCCCAAAGTCTCAGCCTGGGTAGAAAAACGCCGTACCCTGGCCGGTATACTGGATCAGCGATTAGAGCAAGTGCCTGGGCTTCGAATTCCGGTCCCTGATGCACACATCAGGCATGCGTATTATAAATACAGCGCCTTTGTGCGGCTTGAACACCTGAAGCCGGATTGGGACCGTGATCGCATTATGATCGAAACAACCAACCGCGGCATTCCCTGTTTCAGCGGTATCTGTGGTGAAATCTACCTGGAAAAAGCCTTTAAAACCGCTGACTTGCAACCGGCAGAGCGCTTGCCCGTGGCCCGGCAACTTGGCAACACGTCCTTGCAACTGCTGGTGCATCCCACCCTTTCAGTCCAAGACATGCACGATACCGCCGATATCCTCAGCGACGTAATGGCCGAGGCGGTGGCCTAATGCGGCAGGATCTGACTCGTAATCTGTTTGTCAGGCTGTACACCCCCCCTATGTCCTCGATTTCAATAATTACCAGGTTGGCCCGGTTCGGGCGGGCGATCATACATACAAAACCTCGTCAATTGGTCGCCCGGCTACGGCGTATCGTGGGGATGAAGTGGCGCATGTGCAGGGCTGAACAGGTGAAAGCCAGACTTGCCAAAGGGAGTGCTCATATCGGCGTACGGGATACGTTACCCATGCCCCTCTTGCCACCACGCACCCATCAGTTAAAGACCACGGAAGGAGGGCCTGCCGTGACTTTTCTGGCGCAGGCTCGCTGTCTGGACGCCAGGTTTGACTGGATGCCCACGGATCTTGAACATAGCCAGCACTTGTGGCTGTTTAACCTGCATTATATGGAGTTTTTGGAGGGGGCGGGGGATTTGGCATTTGAAGAAATCGTCACAGACTGGATTGCAAAAAATCCGCCTTTCGGAAAAACGCACAACATGAGTTGGCATCCGTACGTGACCTCGCTTCGAAGTGTGGTTTGGATGCAGCAATATGCCCGAAGAACAGGGCTGTCGGATGGCTTTCGGGCAAGCATGCGGGAAAGTCTGGTTCAGCAATTACGATACCTTGAACTGGATCTGGAATTGGACCTGCGGGGAAATCACCTCCTGAAAAACATCAAGGCGTTGCTCTGGGGAAGTGCTTTCTTTGAAGGACCGGAGGCCTCCCATTGGCAGGCACGTGGACGCCAACTGCTTGAGGAAGAACTGGAGGTGCAGTTTTTGGCAGATGGTCTCCACTACGAACGTTCCCCGGCCTACCATGCGCAGGTTTTTGTGGATATCCTGGAATGTCTGTACGTGATGCCGGAGGGTCCATTGCGGTCCCGTGTGGAAGCGGTAATACACCAGGCAGCACAAGCCCTGGCCGATACCACCCACCCGGATGGGTTGACGAGTTTGTTCAACGACGGCGGGCTCCACATGACCTATCCGCCTCAGCAATGCCTGGATGCGTACACCGCATATACAGGACGTACGGTGTCTCCCCGGCCAGTCTTCACGCTGGAAGAGGCCGGGTACTATGGATTGCGGACCGATACATCATTCTTATTGGTTGATGCAGGGCCTATCGCGCCAGACTATCTCCCGGCGCATGGACATGGCGATATCTTCTCCTTTGAATGGAGCGTGGAGGGACAACGGATTATCGTAGATGCTGGGGTTTATGCGTATGAAGCCGGACCGGATCGGGCGTACGTCAGGTCGACGCGGGCACACAATACGGTTACCCTGGATGGGGAAGACCAATGCGAGTTTTGGGGTGCTTTCCGGGTAGGGCGCAGGGCAAAGGTGATTGTAGATCACCATATGTCACAGGCACAGTGGTTTGTGTTGGCCGCGCACCATACCGGCTATGTTCACCTTAAAGGGCGGCCTATCCACCGGCGCACGTTTGAGGCGGGTTTGTTAGAGGTCAATGTCGATGATCAGATTGAAAAAGGAGGGGGGCAATTGGTAGAGAGCCGATTGCTGTGTCATCCATCATGTACCGTGACGCTCCAGGAGGGGGGGGCGCTCTTGCAACAAGGTCCCATTAAGATTGCGTTACGTACCCAAAGTGAAATCCGATTGGAGCAGGCAAACTGGCATCCAGATTTTGGGGAACGACAGACCTGTACACAAATCGTGATGACGTATGGCACCGCTCCTTGCACTGGACGTTATACCCTCAAACGGGTACCTCTTCTGAACTAACAGGCGTTATCATGCAGCAAACCACTGTTAAACCTCCTGACCAGGAAATACCTGTACCCTTTGCCGAAATCGAGCGGGTGTTTAGCATGCAGCAGGCCCATCGGCAGGCGGTTCGAAATACGACGGCGGCGCAGCGCATCAAGAAACTCAAGGATCTGCGTACCTATTTGATGGCGCAGCGGCCTGCGTTTGAGGAGGCGTTATGGGCCGATTATCAAAAGCCCAAAGCCGAGGTTACCCTTTCCGAAATCCTTCCGGTGCTCACCGAAATCAAGCACGCCATTAAGCACCTGAAGCGGTGGATGAAACCCCAAAAGGTCAAAACCCCGATCACGCTTTGGGGAACATCGACCCAGGTCCGGTACGAACCCAAAGGGGTAGCACTGATCATTTCGCCGTGGAACTACCCGGTCAATCTGGCGCTCATGCCATTGGTCTCTGCCATTGCGGCTGGGAATACAGCCATCATCAAACCCTCTGAGTATACACCGCATACTGCGCGGCTCTTGAAGGCTTTTCTGGGTGAATGCTTTGATGAACGAGAGGTCGCCGTGTTTGAGGGAGACCATCGGGTGGCCCAGGCCCTGTTGCATCATCCGTTCGACCACATCTTCTTTACGGGGAGTCCTGCAGTTGGCAAAATTATTCAGGTGGCAGCGGCCCAACACCTGGCCTCGACCACCCTGGAACTGGGGGGGAAGTCTCCAACCATCGTGGATGAAACGGCCAATATTGAGGAAGCCGCTTCAAAGATTGCCATAGGGAAGGGGACGAACGCCGGACAAACATGCATCGCGCCGGATTACCTGTATGTGCACGAAACCAAACATGAGGCTCTGGTTGCGGCCTTAAAACAAAAATTGGCCGCCCATTATGGCGCGCCCAAAGCGGATGCCGCCGCTACCGATCTCTCCCGTTTGATTCACGACCGGCATCACCAGCGAATGGTTCAGGTGGTAACCCAGGCACAGGCAGAAGGAGCAAAGGTCGTTGCCGGAGGCGTTTACGATGCGGAGCGGCGTTACTTTGCCCCAACCCTATTGACCGGCGTGCAACCAGATCATCAAATTATGAAGGAGGAAATCTTCGGCCCGATTCTTCCGGTCCTGCCGTACCGCGCTCTGGATGATGTGCTGGCCGTCATCAATCGCATCGAAAAGCCCCTGACGATGTACATGTTCAGCAATAGCAAATCCAACATCGAACGCGTGCTGGGGCGCACATCAGCAGGGAGCACTGTGATCAACGACACCCTCATCCATTATATCCACCCGGAATTGCCATTTGGCGGGGTGAACAACAGCGGCATCGGCAAGAGTCATGGGCGAGCCGGGTTCCTGGCCTTCTCCAATGAACGCCCGGTGCTCAAACAACATCTGAAACGCCCGATCATTTCCCTTCTGTACCCGCCCTTTACGGACAAGGTACATCGCTTGACGGAAATGGTACTGCGCTGGTTTTACCTTTAATACTTATTTGCTTCGCATGAAGAACATAATGATCAGCGTGGAGACCACGGTGCCGATGACGCTCCCGAGTACAGCTTGGAAGATATAGGAACCCATGCTGAAGTAAGAGGTGGCATCGGCCTGGGTGAGGTGGCCTTGTTCGACGGCGTGGGCGGCCATGGTATCGAAAAAGCCTGGATTGATGAATTGAAAAAAGATGTATAGCACAACCGGACTCAAGACTGCCAACATCACTGCGATAATTACGCCAGACTTCACGCCGTCCAGGTAACTCATCTTACCGTCCAGGTCTTTCCATTTCTTCTCCCTGAGGGCCAGCACCAGAAGGAAGATCGCAATGGGAATCCAAAACATTGTGATGATGGGGTGGAGATCGATGTGGATGGTGTGCAACCCGACGGCATACTCCAGGCACGTCCAGATAAAGGCGGCAACGGAAATCAACAAACCCCATTTCAACTCGGTTTTCATAGTCGCATCATAGATTGGTGTGAGGAAGGTGAAGGGAACCCGGAATAAAGTTCACCAATTGAAGATTGGAATATATGTTAAATATATGTAATGACAAAACGTTTTAGTTTCAGATATAAAATAATAATGCGAATCAAGAGTAGAAAGCGAGCATGAACATGGCCGCAGCGAGCCGACCATAGACATGAACCATCAAGCCTTTGGTCGAACGCACTTTTGAGGCTACTTCAATGCCCGTTTTCTCATTGATCCAGTTGAATAAACTTTCTATCGGCTGTCGCACCCGACTCACTGCCGTTGATTCGAGTTTCTGATCAAAATGCAAACGTTTCTGCCCCTTCTTTCGCTTGACGGGGGTATATAGCGTAACATTCTGTTCTTTCTTAAGTTGCTCTTTGAGCTTGTCGTCACTGTAGATCTTGTCAGCGAAGAGTTCGCAGTCTTGCAAATACCCAAACAAGGGCCGAGCAAAACTCAAGTCATTCTCTGAAGCTGCTGAAATATGCAGCACCTCTGGTAAGGGAATCGACTTGTTTTTCCGAGTGGCCAAGGCATGCACTTTGACACCATGATAATAGGTCTTCTTCGAGCTACAATAGCCCTTGTTGGCCACTTCACGGGCCACACGGGCACTACCGCTTCGACTGTTGTTTGCCAGCATCACCGGCATCGAATCCAAGATCTTGACCGATTCGACTAAGTGCTTACGCCCAGCTTGCCGGAGCATGGGTTCAATCAAGGCGTGAAAAACAGACCCGAGTGTGTTAACACGGTTTGCAAAAGCCTGATAACTCGGCAAGGCCGGAAACCAATCGAGTAGATGGTCCCGAGCGTAATCATGTATGGTTTTTATTTCTCTATGTTTACGCATAATGCCGAACAAGTAAAGCGTGATCGCTTCTTGGTCGCTGAACGCAGGCTTGTTGTTATTACTGAATCTCTGGGCGTGCACCCAAAGGCCGTCTTCAAGTTGATCAGAGACGAACAAAAACAGGTCAATAAGCTTATATTGCCAATCCATAGAGCGTCGATTTGGTGTTTTGAGTGAGGGTTTGAAGATTCACTCTTAACATCTCGGCGCTCTATCGGGTTCTCAACCCTTGATTCGCATTAATAATGGTTCTTTGATAACCTTGTGCAAGCGTACATGGGGTGCCGCTCTACCACCGGTCCGTGGTCATTGGTCCGTGGTCCAGTCATCTCAAAGAATTGTTATGTGGGCACGGAATAAGGCCGGAGTCGTTGACTTTCCAATTGAAAAAAGTGCAATCTGTCTTCCACGGCACATATCACTTCGACACCCATCTGAATCGGATTCACTCTCGGTGGTTCCGCCAACGGGTATATAGTGGCCAATTCAGTTCGCCTAGATCAAAAGGAGCCTATGGCCCTTAGAAGCGTACCATAATTGGAGTCAACCTCTAATGATCCCAATGGATATGGCAAACGTTCCCAATTTAGACCGCAATGCCTTCTCTGTCATTACACTGGCCGAGCAGGATGAGGTCGATAAACGCTACTGGAAGAGTAAAACGCCACATGAACGCCTCGAAGCTATCGAATTGACCAGGCAAATGCGCTATGGCTATGATCCCACTACCCTCCGACTTCAGCGCGTTCTTGAAGTTACTCGCCGTACATGAAGTCCGGTATCTGCTCGTTGGTGGCTATGCCGTAGGTTACTATGGTTACGTTCGTGCCACAGCCGACATGGACCTGTGGGTATCGCGCGAGTCAGAAAATGCAACGCGGTTAGTATTGGCCTTGCGTGAGTTTGGATTTGACGTGCCGGAGTTGGAGGATGGGCTCTTCCTGAAGGAGAATCAGGTGATCCGAATGGGTATTCCACCGATACAGATTGAGATCATAACCTCCATATCGGGGGTAGAGTTTGCGGCCTGTTATGCTGAGCGTGAAGTGGCAAGTTGGGAAGATGTAGAAGTAAGCATAATCAGTTTGTCACGATTGAAGCAGAACAAGCGGGCCAGTGGTCGGCTGAAGGATTTGCTGGATTTGGAGTATCTGAGTTGATCATTGTGGCCTTGTGCCACATAACAACCGTTCCAGGCGACACAGGGCGTCGGTCGCAGAACTTGCGACTTTGTGCGCGGCGGAAAGGGTGTACCCCCAGCCCCGCGCACCTGAACTTGGTCCGATATAAGAAGTTTCAATAGAAGGCATACCTCACCCAGGACACCGATTTCATTTGCTTAAAATATTTTGTACCTTAGGCTAAAGTCGGTGCAAATCAAGGTTAGATCAATTGTTGACTATCTGTGCAAATGTCTAAGCGGTATGCTTACATATCATCCTCCACCAGGGGGCGGATCGCCGGAGCCGTCGCCGCCGCCCGATCCTCCGTTGCCGTCACCGTTGCCAGAGTTGATCGTAATCCATTTGAGCACCAAAAAGAGGAGGTCCATATTGCTATGGGTTGCGGTGTGGAGACGCGCACCTTGGAAGCGCGCGCACAGTGGTCTCCTCCCAGGTGTATAGAAAAAATGCCGCCTACTACCTGGTTCTTAAGATACTGCTTTCTTTGGTTATGGACTGCATTTATTTGCCCATATCTCGCATATGGAGGAGGCGCCCCTGACCAGGAAAGATGCCGGGATTTTTCTCGGGCAATCTATCATCGCATGACCAACTTGCCCAGTCTGGACCCGCCGACACTGGAGTCTATCCTTGTAGAAATTGAGGAAGCGCGGGCCTGTTTTGGGGATGGACCGACGGTGGATGTGTCCTGGTTGATGCTGCAGCAGGGGAGTGTTTTAAAAGACTTACAGCGGTATGAAGAGGCAGAAGCGCTCGTAGATTTGATGTTTACCCGGCAATTTGAAATGGCCTCGGAGAATTACCGCGCCAAATTCTACATGCAGCGGTTTCATTTGGCCATGACGATGGGGAAGCATCAGGCGGCGCGGCGGGCCTATACCGAAGGGTTATTATACCGCCGGTATCTGCCGGTGCATCAACAAGCCATGTATGAACTGAACGGGGCCATCCTGGCGATCAATGCGGAGGAATACCTAGAATCTGCTGTGCTGGCTAAAGTTGCGTACGATCTGGTCCAGGACCCGCAAACGCCGGAGGCTGAATTCGCACGGGCAAAAGCCTTACAGGTCAGGGCCGAGGCGATGTATCGGCAAGGAGAAAACCTCAAAGAAGCCGCCGGGTTATTCCGCAACGCCATTGCCGAATTTGAACGCCTCGGTCGTCTCAAACCTATCTCCGTATCTTATATCCTGCTTGGGAGGTGTCTGGTGATGGACGGGGACCTGGAAGCTGGCATTCAGGCCATGGAAATGGGACTTAACCTCGCCCGAAGAGAAAGCAACAAGCGGAGCGAGGTGCTGGCCCTGCACCGGTTGGGTATTACCTACAACGAAAAGATGGAGCCGGTCAAGGCGCTGGGCTATCTGGATCTGGCGCTGGATCTCATGACCGAACATGCCATGGCAGAATTTCTGGGTGATGTACATCTAGGACGAGGAAATGCCTTGGCTCAACAGCAACAACTTGACCTCGCCCAGGAAGCTTACAAAGAGGCCCTGGCGCTGGCAAGCGATGCCCGGGAAGATGCCTACCTTCGGGCGGAGGCTCACGCTGGCCTTACCGAAATACATGGCTTGCGGCTCGAAAGTCGGAGCCGGTGGTTTGCTGCCTTTCTCTTGCTCAGCCTGGTGCTCGGGGGCGGGATCGGTTATGGTTTGAGCCGTCGGAAGAACCTTGAACGTGATGCGCAACCCCTTCCTGAACCCAAGACTGCACCGCTTCTTAATGCGCGTGATCAGCATTTGCTGTCCTTGATTCAGGCGCTTTGTTTTGATACGGAAGCCCAGCAAGAGGCCCTGGATGCATACGACGTAACCTTGTATGCGCAACTTACCAGCACAGATCAGAAGGCCCTGCAAAGTGTGAAGATATTTGCATTGGCCCTGGCGGCCCTCGATGGATTTACGGGTCGGGCTCCCTATGAAACGTACCGCAAACGGCTTACGCAGCTTCGGATCTCCCTGGGGTGGCGCGTGGGTGCTCCCAGAGGCTTATACGGCTGGCGGATCTGGTTCATGGAACAGGAAGGCTCAATAAAATAACCCATCTCCCACAGGGAAATGTCCGTTTCTCCTTTGCGCTTCTCTGAGGGAAACTGGATTTGCTTGACACGCAGCTTTACGCATCGGATATTTGCACCGTCTAACCAAGACCTGCGTACTTGGAAGGTTGTATGGGTACATAATGCTTGGATATTGCAGGGTTAACTGGGTGCCTCTGTTTAGCGCTGCAACACGAGATGCAATGGAAGCCTCGGTAGCAAATGGGACATACAGCCTGAGAGACATAAGGAAGAAGCTTCCCCAGGGACCTTCTCCGGTATGGCGCGTGTCCATCAAGGCGTAGGTGTTCGGAATGATACGGGCCGGCAGCCAGTAGCAACTGCTACTTCCACCACAGGCTGTCGGCCCGATGTTGTTTAGGGACGATTTCCACACACTTCTGTGACAACTGATATCAATTCTTTGAAATGACTGTGCAAAGGTTGAGCTAGGGCGTACGCTCTAGACATTCGTGTAAGGCTTGGAAGTCCCTGCAGAGGAAAAATGTGGCTTGAACAATTCGAGTGGGCGGAACGTAGGAAGGCACATTGTTTCATTTTTGTTATTCCTTCGGGTCTATTTTGAGCGAGAAAGAAAAGAAACCCCATCCCTTACGCAATGCCAATGCCTGGCGTGAAGCCCGTCGGTTAATTTGGCAGTACCGTGGCCGCCTGGTGATCGGGCTTGGATTGATGATTATCAGTCGGCTGGCCGGGTTGGTCTTGCCGACTAGTTCCAAGTATCTCATTGATGAGGTCATCGGCAAAGGCAATGCCGATCTACTGGTGCCGTTGGCTGTAGCTGTGGGGGTTGCTACGCTGGTGGAAGCCGGGACGTCCTTTACCCTTTCCCAGGTCATCAGTATTGCGGCGCAGAAGGCTATCATGGACATGCGCAAGCGGGTGCAGGCGCACGTAACGCGATTGCCGGTTCTGTTCTTCGATTCCAACAAAAGTGGCGAATTGATCTCCCGGATCATGTCCGATGCTGAAGGCATTCGCAACCTCGTCGGCACCGGTATCATCCAACTGGTGGGCGGCTTTTTTACGGCCATCATCGCATTGGGTGTGTTGTTCTATCTGAGTTGGCAACTGACCACCTTTACGCTGGTGGTTCTTCTGGTCTTTGGCGGAGGGCTGGGTTTTGCCTTCAAACGGCTTCGGCCCATTTTCCGTGAACGCAATGTAATTCGGGCTGACGTAACCGGTCGATTGGGTGAGACCCTCGGAGGCATTCGGATCGTGAAAGCCTACAACGTCGAGGAGCGGGAGCAGAAGACCTTTGCAGATGGCATCCTGAAGTTATTCAAAAACATCGCAAGTACCATTACGGGCATCTCTGCGATTACGTCCTTCGGTTCTTTTGTCATCGGGGTTATTGGGGTGGTGATGATCTTGGTGGGAGGGCATGCCATTCTTAGCGGGGAAATGACCCTTGGGGATTTTGTGATGTACATCTTCTTTACCGGCTTGCTGGCAGCACCGGTGATTCAGATTGCGTCCATCGGGACCCAGATCAGCGAGGCCTTAGCCGGGCTGGACCGCATCCGGGACCTCCTGAACCGGGAAACGGAGATGGATGAAGACGAATCCCGCCGGGCCTTGCCTGACATCCGAGGGGACATTGCCTTTGAAGATGTGCATTTTGAATACGAGGAAGAGGTGCCGGTGTTAAAAGGTATATCCTTCGAGGCAAAGGCTGGAACGACCACGGCGTTGGTCGGCTCCAGCGGTTCCGGAAAAAGCACGCTGGTGAGTCTTGTGATGGCGTTCAACAAGCCGCAGCAGGGCCGGGTTTTACTGGATGGTGAAGAACTCTCCGACCTCAAACTCGGTCAGTATCGCAAAATGCTTGGTGTGGTGATGCAGGAGAATTTCCTGTTTGACGGTACCGTTGAGGAGAATATCCGTTTTGCTCGCCCAACGGCCACCCAGGAGGAGATCGAGGCCGTTGCCAAAATCGCAAATGCCCACGACTTTATCATGGGTTTCCCTGATGGCTACGAATCCGTCGTCGGCGAGCGGGGCATCAAACTCTCCGGGGGGCAGCGGCAGCGCATCGCCATCGCCCGGGCCATCCTGGCCGATCCCAAGGTCCTGGTGCTGGACGAAGCCACGTCCAGCCTCGACAGCGAAAGCGAAGCCCTCATCCAGGAAGGACTCAATCGGCTCCGCCAGGGCCGCACCACCTTTGTGATTGCCCACCGCCTTTCAACCATCCGCAGTGCCGATCAAATTCTGGTGCTGGAAGATGGGAAAATTGTCGAACGCGGCTCGCACGAAGAACTGATCGAACAACAGGGTCGGTACCGCGAACTCCACGACCGCCAGCACGCCTGGGAACAGAATCGTTTCGTCAACCCCGGCGAGGTGCTACGTTCTATGTTTTGAGTTGTGCGTGCACGTAATAAATTCCTCCAAACCGCGCAAGAAGTACAGGCCAATTCGGTCGAGTCAATAGTCTGATGTGATAGGCTTCCCCTGTGCCATGGCATGCAGGTTTTCAGCGAAACGGTCGATGATGCGGTTGCGCTCGTAAAAGCTGGCGCGTAAGATTGCATTTTTCTGCCAGCTGTAAAACGGTTCAGGGTCTTCCAAGGCCGATTGGAGACGTACCTCCACCTCGTCCAGGGTATCCCATGAAAACCAGGGCCCGGGTTGGGCAGTCTTCATTTCATCTCCAAGGGGTGTTGTTGCATCAGAGACCGCCAGAATCGCAGAACCTGAACCCATGCCGGGGATCATCTTACTCGGAATGAAGGAGCCGCCACTACCGCTTTTCTCGGTGATTACAAAAAAGTCGGTATCGTGCAGGGCCTGTGCAAAGGCGGTTTCATCCAGGAACGGGCCCCAATTATAGCGTGGGTCATCTAGGGTTTTGATCCAGGCACGGATAGCATCGGCCCCGCTGCCATTGCCATGAATCTGAAAGTGGAAGGGCAGCGTGCTTTTTTGGAGGTGTTTGCAAAAATCCAGTAGCCCCTGCTTGGCCCCGATGTTGCCCGCATACAATAAGCGAATCGGGCTGCCGAGTGGCCGCCCCACTTTGTCTGGCAGTCGGGCAATTTGGGAAGCCAGGGAAGCGTTAAGCCAATTCGGGAGGTACATCAGCGGCTGTGTGCCCTTCCGAATCGCACGGAGCCGTTTCATCATAACCGGAGAAATGGAACTCCATACGGTAGTCCGGTTGAAGAGGCCGTTTTGAATCCGGGCGAGCCATTTGTTCACAATTCCCATTTTGGAAATTCCGCTGGCTGCCGCTGCATCGGCTGAGAGATCCTGTACGTTGAGCCACAAGGGTTTACGATGGAGCCACTTATTCAGTACGCCAAAAGCCACGGCTCCGACCAGTGGGCAGTAAACCATCACGGCATCAAAGGACCTGCCCCGATGAAGCCGCCGCATCAACGACCCCCAAAATGAAGCTTCATACAATAAGCGTTGGCCAAGGGAATTCGGATCTCGGGGGATATACAAACCATACCGCTCCACCTGAACGCCTTGTTCGACATACTTTTGGATTCGCCAGCCGTTTTTCCCACTTTTATCCTTCCATTCCGGGTAGTAGGGATATGCACATCGTACCGTTACGTCAATGTCCCGCTCGGCCAGCGCAAAGCACATGTCGCTAAATACGGCAGCGCCCCCGCCTCGATCCGGATGGAATACATTGACAATAACAAGTAATCGCATTAAGGTGTGGCAACGGCCAACCGTTTGTTCCAGCTATGGATGATTTGCTCGAACGTTGTTTGGAGATCAACGGTAATGTCCCATTTGGGGTAGTGGGCCCGCATTTTGGTCAAATCGGAATAGTAGCAAATGTGGTCGCCGATGCGGTTTTCTTCCGAGTAGCTCCAGTTCATGGGTTTCCCGGAGATTGATTCGGCCAGGTCAAAGGCTTCGATCATGGAGATGGAATTGTCTTTGCCCCCGCCGATGTTATAGACCTCACCCATGCGGGGGGCCTGAATGAAGGCATCCATAAACCGAACCACATCATTTGAATGGATGTTGTCCCGAACTTGTTTGGCTTTGTACCCGAAGACGGTATAGTGTTTTCCTTCCAGATTACACTTGATCAGGTAGCTCAGGAAGCCGTGGAGTTCAACGCCGGAGTGTGCCGGTCCCGTCAGGCAGCCGCCACGGAGGCAGCAGGTTGGCATCCCAAAATACCGGCCATATTCCTGTACCATGATGTCTCCAGCCACCTTGGATGCGCCAAACAGGGAGTGTTTTGATTGGTCGATCCGGAAGGTTTCGGGGATACCATTGACATAGGCCGGATCGGCATAATCCCAACGGGTTTCCTTCTCGACGAGGTCAATTTCGTTCGGGGCATCGCCATAGACCTTGTTCGTACTCATGTGGCAGAACGGGGCATCGAGCGAGAATTGCCGGTTGGCTTCTAACAGATTTACCGTGCCAACGGCATTCACGTCGAAGTCGATGAGGGGGATGTCGCGGGCTTTATCGTGCGAAGGTTGAGCCGCTGAGTGTACGATGGCCTCAAACCGTTCCTCTTTGAACAGCGCCAGCACGCGCTCCCGGTCGCGGATGTCAATGGCTATGTGACGGAAGTGGGGGAGGGTGCGTTGGAGTTCTTCGGTTTGCCAACTGGTATCGCCGGCTGGGCCAAAAAATTCACGGCGCATGTTGTTATCAACGCCGACCACCTCATGGCCTTGGGCATGGAAGTATCGAACGGCTTCAGAACCAATAAGTCCACTGGAGCCGGTGACAAGAATTTTCATCTTTTCTGGTTGGTTTGTAGCAGGGGGTTGCTTCTCAATGCATGTTTCCTACCATCCCTTTAGGACGGCAGAAAATACAGGGTAGGAAAGGGTGTAACAACTGCCCCGCAGGGTCTCCGCTAAAAATTACAGATAAAGGATAGTTGAGCGATGTGGGGCAGGAAGTAGGGCGTTTTCAACTAATCCTTGTCATTTCTCAGGGGTGGGGGGATTTCTTCCGCTGGGACCGTCCCCCGTACGCGCCGTCGGAATTGTTTCCAGGTGGCAAATTCTGTTTGATAGACCAATCCCGCACCATATGAGGTCCCGATGACAGACGAGGATTCCAGGAAGTCATCCTCTCGCCGGTAAAATGCTTCGACAAGCACGTTGGGTGTCAGTTGGTATTCGATAACCAGTGCACCCCGAAGCCGATCATTGGGTTGATCACCGCCTTCGTATATCCCTTCGCCCCGGATGATCAGTCGTTCATCCTGGAGCCGAAGGGCAAAACCGTACGTCAGGTCAAGGGCTTCCAGATTGTTTTGCTGGACACCGAAGTTCAGGTCCAGGTTGAATGCTTCGTTGGCAAAACGGTTGAACTGGCTGGCCACCAGTTGGGAGAGGCTGGTGAAAAACAACTGGTTTGCCGCATCTGCAAAATCAGGAGCCTGGGAAGTGGTCAACAGGAAAGAATTGGTGAGGAGTACACTGGTGGCATATTCAGCAGCGCGGTCTGGTTGATTTACAACCGTTTCCAAAAGCTCAGGCACTTGCTGGAATGAACGTTCGTCCCGGTCAATTTTAAGGCTCAGGTCTACCAGGGGAGAAGTCACGCGGTTGGACAGATTCATCTGAATGACCATCGGGACTCTTACGCTGGGGTTATCCACCGGTAAGCCGGCCAGGGATGCGCGGGTACGGTAGGTGGCCGGGATGGTCAGGAGGGGGTCCAGGGGGTCATTATCCCATACGATGGTTCCTCCCGGCTCCAGAATAAACCGACGGGCAAATACGTCTTGGGCCGTGAAGAGGTAATCGCCACTATCCACCGTAAACGTCCCAAAGGTCGTGTATTCGCCGCCCCGGCGTTGAAACTGTATTCGCCCCTGGCCCACAGCATTCATCACATCGCCCAGGAGGGGATCGAAAACCAGGTGTACGGTTGAACCGGGAGGTGCGGCAATATTCAGGTTCATATTTAGCCCATCGAGGAAGCTGCGTTCTCCACGGGGGCGGCTCGCCAACACATTTCTTCTCCGCTGAGGGGCTTGTTGAACGGAAGAAGTTGAGTCAACAAAAGTGATGAACGTTTCGTCGGAGAAGGTCTGGACGGCTAAAATGGGGATAAAAAGCTCACTTCGTGTGCTGGTGACGGCATCTGAGGAACGAAGCTCTGCATTGTAGAGCGGCCCTGTAAGAGAGGCTGTGCCGGAAGCCCAGATGTGGCCGTAAAAGGGGAGGTCTTGACTGTTGGCCACATCAATGATCTGAAAATCTTGCAGGATGCCAACAAGGTCAAAGGAAAAGAACTTGTACGCATTAAACAGGATGCCCCCCGTCACCTGGGCGGTACCGCCTGTCTGGTCTGTAACCGCTATCCCATCGAACTGAAACCCTTCGCGGTTTATCTTGAAGGGGCCTGCCACCTGATACCTCAGGTTAAATTCAGGCAGGGTAACCGCTGCATCGCGGGCTTCAAATGAGGCATCAAAGACGGGTTGGGCAAAGGTTCCTTTGATAGTGCCGGATCCCACGGCATACCCCTGGGCCTGATCTAGAAACTTGAAGATGTAGTCGAAAAAGAACAGGTCGAGTCGGCGTGCTTCAAAGGCCAGGTCCAATGCGCCGGGGTTTTCAGCAAGAGTCTGGGCACGTAGGCCGGGTAGCCGCAGCGAGCCCGTAATGCGGACGTCGTTATCCTGGGCCGTATCGAGGTTGGGGTCCGGCTGGAATACCACCGCTTCTACAAACAGCCGCCCGGCTTCTGTAGGGTCATACTGGCTGGACAGGCGAAACGTCCCGAGGTTGCGGTTATTGATCGACAGTGCTTCAACATTGATCTGACCTTGCGCCTCCGGTTGGGCCAGTCCTCCCTTTAATGTGACCGAAGCATTCAGGGCGCCACCAAGTGGATAGTTCATCGCCATAGCGTCCGACCATTCATCTAGCCTGATATGCTCAGCCGTAAGGGTAAGGGCATCATCGGGCCGGTCTGATAATACGCCTTCTAACCGAACCCGTTGGCGCTGCTCCAGATCCGGGGCCAAGGTGCGGTACCCTTCAACAAGTAGCCCGGACAAGACATAGGCATCCTGATATGCGTCAACACGGGCGGGTCTCTGTGTGGCCCATGTGTAGTTTGTGGTGTTGATTGATGCGTGTTTCAAGGTCAATCGATTCCGATCCGGCAACAAGTCAATCTGGGCGGTAAGGTCAATATTATCCGTGGTGGGCGTATTTGCACTGGTAATTTCAAGCTGTCCTTCTCTAAATCGGTATTTGGCCTCGGCGTTTACCTGGGTAAAGGATCGGTCTCGCACATTGACGAAGGGGGCATGAATACGTGCTTCGGCCGTGAGCACATCGTTCAACACAGGGGCATAAGGGGTGTCGATCTGTAGGGATGCGGTGAGGGGATGAATAAATGTACTTGGGAAAGAGAGCGAATCCGTATTCAAGCGCAGGCTCAGATCAAGGTGCTGTGCGTCCAGGCTACCCTCTGCCCGAAACACAAGTCCTTTCAGGGGGGCGCTCCAGCCCGGCACCCAAGGGGACAGCCAAGTTGAATCTTTGATCCGGACTTGAGCCGATAATGAGAGCGGTTCATTAAACCCTCGGGATTGTAGGAAATCTTCTACCTGTGCTTGTTGTTTTAATGCCGCCTGAAAGGCAAGCGAATCGGGCGTGGTACTTTCAAAAACGATGGCATAGGGTTTTTGAATCGTTTCGTGGAGAGATCGCATCAGGGCCTCTTCCCAGAGGGTTGCCGTTTCCACAAACACGTCCAGAGAAAACGGGCCATGTAAATCGGCTTCAACCCAATCGCCCTTGAATGCTACATGGGTGTCTACATTGTTTGACCTTTGTATGGTCAGGTCATGGGTCGCGGCAGCCAGAACGGTTGTGTCCTCTTCAACGATCCATCGAGATGGATCGAGCACAATACGACCTTCTCCCTGAATACGGTTCATCTGGGCACCTGAGCCGGTAAACCACAGGGTGCCGGACACACGGGATGAACGATTGACAACAGGATGGGGTGGTGGGAGCCAATCAAAGAAGTCAAAAGTCCGGAGGCGCGTGGCAATCGTATAGGATGGATCTGGCTGCCGAAAATCAATATCGGCTATCGTCTCAAGGGCCTGAGGGCCATATACATAATTCAAATCAACAGTGGCCTGTCGATCAGTCCATTCCAATGCCAGACGAAGGCTGTCCATTGGATGCGTATCCCAGGATGCATTTCCGAGTTGTAGTCTGGTGCTGGTTCGCAAGCTGTCCAGCGTAGTACCGGAGCCTTGACTGATTAAGCGCCCGTTCAATAGGGTAGCCGGGGGATTGCCGATAGGCCACTGGCTCAGGTCCACATCCGTCAGGGTCAGGTCTAGATTGTGGGTCAGGGGGCCAAAAAATGACTTTGCCAGGCTGATATTGCCTTCTATTTCGCCGGCAGGATGTTGTAAGGCGAGTATGTTTTTGGATGACCAGGCCATTCGATCCTCTTGAAAACGAAGCGTACCGGAGGCGGTACCGCCCAATGCCCCCCGTGAAAAGCGTGTCCAGCGCGGGTCATTGGAAGGGGTTGCGCGGAAATCCGCTGCCAGGAGGGATGGAGCATCCAGGGTGAATTGGTACCGGGCCGAATCCGGGAGTCCGACAACGGAGCCCTCCACCTTGAAGAAACTTTTGCCGGTTGTAACTTCCAGTTTACTTAAGGTTAGCCGTTCCATGCTCCCTTGCATCCGTGCTGAAAAACGGGCCTTTTGGTTGAAGGGAAAGGGAATACCTGGAAAAAAAGCCATCCAATCATCAGGACTTACAATGCTTTGCAGGATTCGTAGATCGGTAATGGCTGGTGGGGGTTGTTTACCTTTTGGGCCGATGGATGGTGGGGAAATGTCTAGTTGGAGGCTAACATCCAGCCGGCTTTCGGCTGTCTCGAATTGCAGGGCTTGGACGGACAGGGCTGGGCCATCCAGGGTCCATTGGCCTTGCAGGTGATGGATGGGGCGTCCAAGTTCAGGCACGTAGCCATTCAGGTGCAACAGGTCGATGAGCTTGACTTCATTGTCCCAGTCTATCGAGAAGCGGCTCTCGATGGCGGCAATCTCGGTGTTGGTCACATCGTAGATGGTGCCCTGGGCGACCCCCTGTGGGCGGGGGCCATCATTTTGTATGGAGAGGGTGCCGTCGATGATCTCAGCGAAGGCGCTACTGAAGGTCCAGGGGGGGCGTTCATTGAGGTTTGGCCGCCTGCGCTTGAAGACTTGGGTCAGATTCCAGGGGCCTACAACCCCACGGGTCAGTGAGAAATGTGGCCGGAAAAGCTGGAGTTGCCGCAGGGTTATGGATTGCCGAAAGAGGTTGAGCCAGGAGGCTTGGACCACCACGGAGTCGATGAAAAGCAGGGGGTGGCCGTCGGGGGTATGGATGGCTACATCTCGCGCATACAGGTCATTGACCAAGTTGCCTTCCAGCGTACCTATGGAGAGGCTGCCCTGGTACGTACGGTTGAATTGGGCCTGGAGTTGTCTGCTGAGGCCTTCGCGGCCCAGTTTGGTTTGTGTGAGGGCAAAGGATAAAAGGGCAAGGCCAAGCAGGATCAGCAGGGTTACCTTGAGGGTGCCCTTCGGGATTTTATATATCCTTTCCCGAACCATGCGCCAACAACCTCATTCGCTTTACCAATCCTTTTCTACATTACGTTTGTGTCCTTTCATCCGGCGGACATCCTTGAGCAATTCCTTTTCATCCGTTTGCATGGCTTCAAGGATGCGTTCGGCTTGCTCTTTGCTCATCTGGCTTGGGTCCTGAGGGGGGGGCGGTTCTTGTTGCTGTTCTCCGTTATCGGGCTCGTCGGGTTGGGGTTGATCTTGTTGTTGATCTGGATCTTGTTCTTCCTGATTCTCCTGGGGTTCTTGCTGCTGGTTTTCCTGGCCGTCGTTGTTGGGTTGTTGTTGCTGATTTTGTTGCCCTTGCTGTTGCTGTTGTTGCTGTTGCATTTGCCGCTGGACAAACTCATAATTGTACCGGGCTTCCTCATTCTCGGGGTTTGCCAGCAGGCTTTGCCGGTAATAATCCAGCGCAGACTGGATATCTTGGTTTTGGAAGGCATTGTTGCCCGCATTGAAGGCGGCTCTGCTACGGTCCTCATCTGAATCAGCTGTTCGCAGGGCATGGGTAAAAGCTTCAGCCGCCTCCTTGAATTTCCCTTCTTTGTGCAGCGCAGCGGCGAAATTGTTGTATAAACCTGATGTGGTTGCCCCCGGCGTTTCTGTATCTGCTTCTTGAAGTCCTTCTCGGAACGTGTTCGCAGCCTCGGCAAATTTTTCGGCCTTATACTGCGTATTGCCCTTGCGCCCTTTTTTGCTGCCATCATCGACAGCTAGAAAGGCGATGGCGAAAATAAGTGCTATACGAAGCATGGACTTTTACTTGGGATGTTGAGGCCAGGGCCTCCTTTAGAGATCACAACACGTTGAAGTACAACGCCGAACCTACCGTTCGGGTTCTAGGCATCCGCATCGTCGGGGGCGGTTTCAGGTTGTGTTTGAACCGGTCTTCGGTCTGACATTACCCGTTCTGCAATAAACAGGAAAAGGGCCAGGGCCAGGGGCCACTGGAATTTTTCTTCGTACTCTTCAAACACTTGCTGGTCAAAGGCATGCTTGTCCAGCCGTTGTAAGGCCTCGGTCAGGTCGGATAGCGAACTGGCGGTACGGGTAATTCTGAAGTAGCCCCCGTCCCGGGTTAACTGAAGCAGGGCTTCCTCTTCCAGTTTCGTTTGAACATTGTTGCCTTGCTTGTCTTTCTTAAACCCAACCTGCCGGCCATTTTGATATTGCGGAATGGGAACGCCTTCCGTTTCCCCAACGCCGGCGGCAAACATGATCACCTCGGCCCGGCGTGCGGCATCGATGAGGTCTTCGGCTTCCACATGGTTTTCTCCATCGGATACGAAAATGACGGCTTTGGTCCGGTTGGGTTCTTGCGTCTGGGTACCGGTCGACTCGAACATCTGTAGGATGCGGTTGACCGCTGCATTGTAGTTGGTGCCGGGTGTTGGGATCAGTGACGGCTCGGCAATGTCCAAAAAAAGCTGAAATGCTGAATAATCCAGGGTTAACGGGCATTGCACGAAGGCATCACCCGCAAACAAAACCAGGCCAACGCGGTCCCCGGTCAGTTCATCCAGCAATTTGCGGATCTCGAATTTGGCCCGTGTTAGTCGGTTGGGGAGGACGTCCTGGGCCAACATGGATTCGGAGACATCCAGTGCAATGACCAAATCGACGCCTTCGCGTTTGAATTCCTGTAACTTGGAGCCAAATCGGGGGCCTGCCAGGGCAACCACCAACGCCAGCAGGCCGAGGACAACGACGGTTGCTTTATACCGCCGTCGGCGAGGGCTGACGGCTGATGCAAGGCGGCGCACCAACGAACGGTCTCCAAACCGTTCGAATGCTTTCCGGCGCTGCCAGGCTGCCCATAGGAACAACCCGACGGCTGCAGGAGCCGCCAGAAGGGCAAGTAAATAGGTAGGGTGTAGCCAATCCATAGCACTCTTCTCCGCGTCGTCAGGGCATGGCCCGAAGCCGGGTCGTACCCAAGAGGATCTCCAACATAATCAGAATAAAGGCCGGCCAGAGAAACAGGTGAAATAACTCGGCATAGTTGGTGTAAATACGTTCCTCAACTTTGGTTTTTTCCAGTTGGCCGATCTCATCGTAGATTGTTCGGAGCGCCTGGGTGTTGGTGGCCCGAAAATATTGGCCGCCGGTTTTGCCGGCCACATTTCTGAGGGTTTCCTCATCGATTTGTACCGGCACCTGCGTTACCCTGCGTCCGCTGAAGGGGTCATTGGTCGTGTAAGGCGCGGTGCCCCGTGCGCCCACACCGATGGTATAGACCCGAACGCCCATGGTCCCCGCTACGTCTGCTGCTGTGCCAGGGTCAATCTCCCCCCGATTGTTTTGTCCATCGGTTAGGAGAATAACCACCTTGCTGGTTGCTTCAGAATCCTTTAGTCGGTTGACGGCGGTTACGAGGGCCGTTCCTATGGCCGTTCCGTCATCGATGGCCCCCACTTCGACCTGGGTAAGCATTTCCTGGAGGAACTCATAATCGAGGGTCAGGGGGGTCTGGGTAAAGGCTTGTGCGGCAAAAACAATCAGGCCGATGCGGTCGGACAGGCGGTTGGAGATAAACTCACTCGCCACGCGCCGGGCGGCCTCAAACCGATTGGGCCGGAAGTCCTGCGCCTTCATGGAAGTTGAGGTGTCCAGGACCAAAACGATGTCTACCCCTTCGGCGAACTGCTCGCGGGTGGTGTTGAGGTCCTGGGGGCGGGCGAGGGCAATGATGCCCAACGTGATGGCCCCGAGCCGCAGAAGGCGAGGGAGGGATCGGATACGGGTCCAGAAGGTAGGGGGGAGGTGTTCCGTTAGGCGGGTATCACTAAAATGTAACCCCCGAAGCCGCCGCCCCCGGTACCATTCCCAGATGCCGATCAGGGGGATCAGCAACAGTAAAATGAAAAACTCGGGATGAACAAATCGCATAAGGATTAGGGCAACGGGTTAAGGTCGGTTGGCTTGGTGAAACGCGTCGATGGCTTGCAATAGTTGGGGGAGAATTTCACCTGCGGGACCCAACAGGGTTGCATCAATACGGGATGCAATTGCACTGGGCGCAATGTTAATTTCAGCCACCCCGGCTCCTTGCTCCCGGGCAAGCAGGGGGAGGCCGGCAGCAGGGTAGACCTCGGCCCGTGTTCCAATACTCAAAAATACATCAGCTTTTGAGGAGGCATGTGTTGCTTTTTCAAGGACCTCCATAGGAAGCATTTCGCCAAACCAGACGACATCCGGGCGGATCAAACCAGTACAGGATGTACACCGATGAAGGTCGTCGGGGGGCGTTGGAGACGCGGCTTCTGCGCCGCAGGTATCACAATACAACCGTGCGAGGTTGCCGTGTAATTCCAGTACGTTCTGGCTTCCGGCTTTTTGATGTAGACCGTCGATATTCTGGGTGACCAGGGTAAAGTCAGGCACGCGTTTTTCAAGTTCTGTGAGTGCCAGATGGCCGGGGTTGGGGGTGACCTGTTGCAAGGCCTCCCGACGAACCGCATACCATTGCTGTACCCGCAAGGGATTTGCCCGAAATGCCTGTGGGGTAGCCAACTCCTCCGGCTTAAAACTGGCCCACAACCCATCGGGATCGCGAAACGTCCGTAATCCGCTTTCTGCGCTTGCACCGGCACCCGTCAGGACGACGACCCTTTTTGCAAGGGCCAATCGTGCAGCCCAGGTTTCTATTATCCGGTGCAGGGTGGTATCAAGCATGTTGGGGCTCCATGCCTTTCGGCATCCCTTGTTCGGCAAGCACGGGGGCAATCCGTTGGATATAGACCTGATGATAGTGCTTGATCACTTCTTCCGTTTGGGCAAGGATTGCCTTGTTGTCTTCAGGTTGGGGATACTGATCCGCAAATTTTACCATGTCTGAGAGGTCGAGTACCTGTTTCGTTTTGGTAAACAACGTCGGCGGGAAGTTCAGGAAGGACCGCTCAGAAACGTGCTTGAGGTCGCGCATGAGTTCTCGGGTGGTCTGTTCGAGCGCCGGTACCCGTAAGGTTTGTGAAAGATACCACCGCAAGGTCTCGGTTAACGCAACATGAAACGGTTTTATGGTCTCGCGATTGGTCCATTCTGTTTCTTGTAATTGAGCAAGCCGGGCCATAGCCTCATCAAATGGTGTAAGTGCCGGGGCCTGTTCTTCCTGCGTATAGCCGATACGGGTACGCCGCCGCTGGTACAGGTACCAGAGCAAGGCCAACAGCCCCAACAGTCCGATGGCCCCCAACACCCACGGCCACCATGATCTCGGAAACTGGGCCAGGGGGGCCAGGTCGTACATACGCTGCGCATCCTCAGGTACGAGAGACCGGATGGGGAGGTAGAAGGAGGGGGTAGAAAAAAAGGTGGTATCCGCACCGGCACCACGGAGACCGAGCATAATGGGTCCTACTTGCACGCTGTCTACCCCAAAGACCGAAGCCCGGTACGTGAGGCTGTCTTCTCTACCTCCACGAGGGTGTACGACCGTAGCATAATCTTCAAGCTCAAGGAGGGTAACGGGCCCAAAGGAGACTGGCCCGCCTGTGGTATTGGGGGGGACGATCCGCCCTTCGAGTGGGGTCTGCGCGACGATGTACAAGGGGAAGGGTTCACCAATACCCACACTGTCAACCGAAGTATGGATTCTGGCGCTCTGGCCGAAGACGGATGAGGAAGCCATCAACAAACCCAGCAGTATACTGAGTCCTGCACGCCATAATCGCCGGTCTGTGGCTTGTATCTGCATAGCTTACGGTCAGTGCGAGAGCCGACTGTTACGCCGTCTAAAGAGACGGATCAGGGCGTCCACGTAATCCTCGTCTGTGGAAATATGAACGATGTCAAGTTTTAGTTTCTTAAACAGCTCCTCCAGGTTTTGGCGGCGCAACCGTGCCTGCTCGGCATACAAGGCCCGAACCCTGGCATTGTTGGTATCGATTACTTTCGATGTACCTGTCTCTGCATCGGTTAGTTGCAGGAGCCCCACTTGAGGCAGTGTTTCTTCGCGAGGATCTTGCATGTGGACGGCAATGGTATCATGCCGTTGGGTGAGGACGCGAAGTGGTTTCTCAAACCGCTCATCCAGGAAATCGCTGATCAGCAGTACGATGGATCGCCGCCGCATGACCCGGAGCAAATGATCTAAAGCCTCGGAGATGTTGGTACCATTGGACTGAGGTTTGTGCGCAAAGAGGTCGCGAATCAAGCGAAGCACATGACGGCGGCCTTTTTTGGGCGGGACGAACAACTCGACCTGATCAGAGAAGAGTAAAAGCCCCACCTTGTCGTTGTTCTTGATCGCACTAAAGGCAATGACGGCACAGATTTCAGCGGCGGTTTCTCGCTTGAATTGGCCTTGAGAGCCGAAGTCTTCAGAGCCAGAGATATCAACAAGCAGCATCACCGTCTGCTCGCGCTCTTCATGGAAGACTTTTACAAACGTATCTCCGGTGCGGGCAGAGACGTTCCAGTCAATGGAGCGGATGTCATCACCAATCTGATAGGGCCGGACTTCTGAAAACTCGATACCCCGGCCCTTGAATGCCGTATTGTATTCGCCTCCAAAGACGTTATCGACTAAGCCTCGGGTCCGAATTTCGATACGCCGGATTTTTAAAAAGAGCTCCTTGGGGATCATAAGGACTGGGGCCTTCCAGGTATGTCGACGCAGTCGGTGGTCTGCGTGGGGTCGCGCAAGTCAAAATACGTACAATAATCGGGTCGGTTCAGGACGAGCCAGACTTCTGTCCAGGTTTGGTTGTTTTTTCTTGCTGGAACCGGGGCCTTATGTGGTTCGGGTACGGCCTCGGGCCAAGGGCTGGTTTTCAGATTCCGGCAGTTCCTCAAGGCTAATTTGTGGCACAGCCGGGGTCTCCTTTTGCAGAGTCGCCTGTGTGCCCGTCTTCCGGCGTACCGCTTGTTCAAGGGTGTCGGTCAAGCGTGCAAGTTTGGCATGGGTGTTGGATGCATATCGGTCGAACGCCCATCGGCCGACAAAAAAGAAGACCAGGGCGAGGCCCAAAAAAAACGGGATCAGCGCGTAATTTCCATTGGAGACGATGGTCAAAAACGTAAACAGTCCAAATGCTAAAGTACCGATCTGGGAGGTGTAGGCCATGCCCTTCAAGTTGTGATGCACCACTTCAATGATGGTTTTTCCATCCTTAGATGTGATTTTCACAAAAAAGGGTGCCGAGGACTCATAATGGCCGTGATTCCAGGTCAGCGTTCGGCCAAGGGTTTCGTATTGTCCTTTTGCCTTGGTATGCTTGCGAATAATCGGGACCAGGGTTTCGCCCAGTTCATCCGGCGGGATTTCGCCGGGAATCACCCTGCGAAAATGCAGTCTATGAGGGCCACCCCACACTTTTTCAGCGGTGCTTTCATGGGCGTCCTCATGCAGTGCCTCCACGGCGGAGCGTACGTGAAGGGGGTCTATTCCTGCTTCCAGCGCAATCTGCTCAATTTCCTCCAGGGTCAAGCCCTTGTCTTGTCGGACAGACTCACTGCGATGCTGCCGATGGGCGGCATCTTTCAGGATGGCCTGGATTTCCTTTTCGGAATATCGTGGGATGTCGGGCATGGTTCGTTGATCAGGAAGATGTTTTACTGCGCTGGCCGGTACGCGTGCCAGCCGATTCCTCAAAGACCTCACCGGGCATTGAAATCTGGGGAGAACCGGCGGGTTGTGCCCCTGATGTTGCCTCGTGGGCCTGGGCATATTCGCGTACCACTTCGGCCATGTCATGCAAGAGCCGCTTGGCGCGCTTCCGACGATCTTTACCGAATCGCTTAAAGCCCATCCGGCCCAAAAAGAAAATGAGGACGGCCAGGACGCCGAAAAGGGACCAACCGAATCCAGCACTCCAATCCATTTTACTTGTGAAGATCAGGGAGAAGGCGCCGGAAATAAAACTCGGCAGCAAGAAGAAGACAAAGGTCCAGTCCCATATCCGGGGTTTGACGCGCACATTGGTTTCCCCGTTCTGGGAGACGATGGATACCTCCAAACCCACCGGGTCTTTGTTGGCATCATGCGTGAAACTCAGGGTATTCCCCAAACGCTCATAATTCCCTTTGACCCCCATGGCCTCGCGGATGAGGGGGATGAATTTTTCTTCGAGTTTATCTGCTGGTACTTCCCCTTTAAACGTACGCTGGTAATCAATCTCTAATGGAGCACCCCAAAAATGGAATCCGTCTTCTTCATCATCAAAATCATCCAGGGTAATCAACGCCTCCAGCACATAACTCGGGTCGATTCCAGATTCTTCGGCAATGTGCTGGATTTCTTCCAGAGAAAGCCCCATGGTACCGGGTGATGTGCCACGCTTGCGCTGGAGTTCCGCCGCTTTCTTTAACAGCTTACGGGTTTGATCATCAGAAAAATGCCGATCGGTAAAGGGCATATGGTGTGGGGTTCGACGTGCGACGTAACAGGATTTATTAGACGTACAAAATAAAGGTATAGCTTGCACCGTGCAAGCTGGTCTTGGCAGAAATGGGGTATGAATTTGGGGAGGGAAGAAGGGATTTGTAACCTTTGATAGCAGGGCCACGTAATGGGATGCAAAGCCACATAATCCGCCAAACCCGTGTCCTTCAATGCCCAAATATTATAGCGTTGCGCTTTCCCTTTGTATGCTGGCCTATGCATTTTCGGCTACCGGTTGCAGTGATGCGCAGTCAAAAGGCAATGGTGACGAAGAGGAAGAACCGGCCATTGTAATTCCGGTTGAGGTCAAAGAAGTCACCGAGGGCAGTATTGCGGCCTACTTCACAGGCACCGCTAGCCTGGAGGCAGAAGAAGAAGCCCTCGTCGTCTCGAAAGCAGGCGGCATCGTAGAGTCGATCTATGTTGAAGAGGGGCAATATGTCAAAAAAGGGCAACTGCTGGCCCAACTCGATAGTGAGCAGGCCACCCTCGAAGTAGCCCAGCTTGAAGCCAATTTGCGACGCCTTGAAAACGACTTTAGCCGGAATAAGGAACTGTACGAAAAACAGCTAATTAGTGCGGAGGCTTTCGACCAGATCAAGTTTGATTTTGCATCGCAAAAAGCCGGGCTGGATCTCAGAAAACTTCAGGTTGATTACGCCCAGATCAAAGCGCCCATCAACGGTGTGATCTCAGAACGTCTTATTAAGGTGGGCAACATGGTCCCGGCAAACCAGGGGGCGTTTCGGGTAACCGACTTTAATCCCTTACATGCCATCGTCTATGTGCCGGAACGGGAGTTGAGCAAACTTCGCGTTGGCCAAAAGACGCTGTTGGGCGTTGATGCCCTACCTGAAACGACGTTCAACGGGCGTATCCGCCGCATTAGCCCCATTATTGATCCAGGTACGGGTACGTTTAAAGTTACGGTCGAAGTGAGTAACCCCCGGCAAACCCTGAAGCCGGGGATGTTGGCGCGGGTAAACATTACCTATGACGTGCACGAAAATGCACTGCTCATCCCCAAAGAGGCCGTGGTCCTGGAAGACACCGAATCCGCCGTCTTCACGGTGCATGGAGATACGGTATACCGCAAGGTGGTAGAGACGGGCTATACCGATGCTGGGGCTATCGAAATCCTGTCTGGTTTGGACCAGGGAGAGGTCGTAGTGACCACCGGCCAGAGCAGCCTCAAAGATAGCACCCGCGTAGAAGTTATCAAGTAAGCGACCACTGACCACTAACCCATGAACCTGGTCGACCTTAGTACACGCCGCCGCGTTACCATTGCCATGTTTACCGTTGCCGTGCTCTTGTTCGGCATGGTTTCACTAGGGCGGCTGAAAATCAATCTGCTGCCAGACCTCTCCTATCCAACACTCACGGTGCGTACCGAATTTGTGGGTGCTGCGCCGGCTGAAGTGGAAAACCTGATCTCCAAGCCGATTGAGGAGGCCGTTGGGGTGGTCAAGAATGTCCAGCGCGTGAGTTCGATCTCGCGTACCGGCCAGTCTGATGTACTCCTGGAGTTTGCCTGGGGTACGCAGATGGACTATGCAAGCCTTGATGTGCGTGAAAAACTGGATGCCCTGCAACTCCCCCTCGAAGTTGAACGTCCGGTTATCCTCCGGTTTGATCCCTCCCTGGACCCCATCATGCGGTTTGCACTGGTGGAAAGAGAACGGGCCATCCTGGCCGATGATATAGAATCTGCCCCGGTCCAACCGGCACAGTTTACAGAAAACGAAGGCTTTAACGAAGAGCGCTTAAAACGCCTGCGCCGCTTCGCCGACGAAGAGATCAAAAAAGAATTGGAAGCTGCCCTCGGGGTCGCGGCTGTGAAGATCAGTGGGGGATTGGAGGACGAAATTCAGGTCTATGTAGATCAGTCTCGTCTGAGTCAACTCAATTTGCCCATTGAGCGTGTGGCCGATGTGCTTCGCAACGAAAATGTGAACCTGTCTGGGGGACGTTTGGAGGAAGGAACGCAGCAATTTCTGGTTCGCACCCTCAATCAGTTCCAGACCGTTGAGGAAATCAGCAATGTGATCGTTACCATTAATCAGGGCACACCGGTCTATCTGCGCGATGTAGCCAGTGTACGGCAGGGCTATAAGGAACGGGAAGCCGTAACCCGGTTGGATGGGGCCGAGGCCGTTGAAGTGGCCATTTATAAGGAAGGTGATGCCAACACGGTTGCCGTGGCGCGTCAGGTAGCGCTTCGCCTGCGCCGGGTGCGCGACCTCCTTCCGGCAAACGTGGAACTGGTGCAAGTCTATGATCAGGCTACGTTTATAGAGGCGGCTGTAAACGGTGTGGTTCAGGCTGGGATCATCGGGGGGATACTTGCCATGCTGGTCCTGTTCTTTTTCCTCCGTAGCTTTCTGACTACAATCATCATATCCGTTTCCATCCCGGTTTCCGTAATCGCCACCTTCAACTTGATGTTTGGGTTTGATCTTACGCTAAACATCATGTCCTTGGGGGGGCTTGCGCTGGGGATTGGTCTGTTGGTCGATAACTCTATTGTGGTTCTGGAGAATATTGCACGGCACAAGGAAATGGGGAAATCCCGCCTGGATGCCGCACGAGATGGCGCGGGGGAAGTGGGGCGTGCCGTGATGGCCTCAACCCTGACCACCGTGGCGGTCTTTTTTCCGTTGGTTTTTGTTACCGGGATTGCTGGCCAGCTCTTCCGGGATCAGGCCTTGACGGTGACGTTTTCACTGTTGGCCTCCCTGGTTGTGGCTTTGACGCTCATCCCCATGCTGGCCGCAGGCAGTAGACGAAAAACCGATGCCGATGCACCTGATCCGGAGGTTCCGGCCTGGGAGCCCACCTCAAGGATTGGCAAGTTTTTCCAGGCCATCGGTAAGGGGATCGTCTTCATCTGGCGTATGATTACGACTGCCATCACCTTTGTGGCGACCTGGGTTAGCAAAGGCGTTTATCTGTTGGCAAAAGGGTTAGGATGGGTGTTCGGCTGGATCATGAAACCCTTCCTGTATGTCTTTAATCTGGTCTATGGCGTTATCGAAAGGGCGTATCCAAATGTCGTTCGGGCAGCCCTCAACATGCAAGCAGCCGTTCTGGTGGGTGCGTTTGCGCTCTTTGCGTTGTCCGTATGGATGGTGCCTCGTTTGGGGGTTGAGTTAATTCCCCAACTTTCTCAAGGAGAATACCTCGTCGAGCTAAAGATGCCGCCGGGTACGCCATTGGAACGAACGGACCTCGTTATTCGAGATGCCCAGCAGGCGGTAAATTTGCTGGATGGCGTCCAAACCTCGTTTGCCGTAGCAGGGAGTGGAAACCGGCTGGATGCCAACCCGGAGCAAGGCGGTGAAAACTGGGGAGAACTGAATGTACAGATGGAGCCGGGGGCGACGCGTGTAGATGAGGCGCGCACCATGTCCGATCTGCGTGCATCCCTCCAGCGGGTGCCGGGCCTCCAGTATAAATTTGACCGGCCCACCTTGTTTTCCTTCAAGACCCCCATTGAAGTTGAAGTCTTTGGCTATGACCTGGATAAACTTCGGCTGGTGAGCCGGGCCATTGCGCAACAAATGGAAGAATCGAACCGGTATGCCGATGTCAAAACGACGATGGAGACCGGTGCTCCCGAGATTCAGATTCGTTTTGATCGTGAGCGAGCGGCAGCCCTCGGGGTTCAGGTACATACCATCGCTGAACGGGTGGTCGATAAAATCCGTGGGGAAGTGGCCAGCCAGTACTCCTGGCGGGATCGGAAGATCGACATTCTGGTCCGGGCCACCGAACAGGACCGAGCATCTGTGGAGCGGATTCGGAAATTGATTGTAAACCCTGAAAGCAACCGGCCCGTCCCGCTCGAAGCTGTTGCTGATATCAACCTCAATACCGGACCCGGTGAAATCCGCCGAATCGGGCAGGAACGGGTGGCTCTGGTTACTGCAAATTTGCGGTTCGGAGACCTTGGGGGCGCAGCCGATGAGTTACGTGGAATCATCGGGCGGATTCAAACGCCGCATGGCGTTACGGTGCAGTTGGGTGGTCAGAACGAGGAAATGACCAACTCCTTTCAGTCGCTCTTGTTTGCCTTACTGCTCGCGGTCTTTCTGGTCTACCTTGTGATGGCCTCTCAGTTTGAGTCCTTGCTACACCCTTTTGTGATCCTGTTTACCATTCCGCTTGCGCTCATTGGTGCGGTGTTTGCTTTGTGGATTACGAACTCCAGCATCAGCGTGGTGGTCTTCATCGGCCTCATCTTGTTAGCCGGGATTGTGGTAAACAACGCCATCGTCCTGGTTGATCTGATCAATCAATTTCGGGCGAAAGGGATGGCCAAATATGAAGCCATCGTCGAAGGCGGGCGGCTCCGGCTGCGCCCCATTCTGATGACCACTTTAACGACAGCGCTGGGCTTGCTTCCTCTGGCCATTGGATTTGGGGATGGAGCCGAAGTACGCGCCCCGATGGCCGTCACCGTAATTGGCGGACTGTTGATCGCAACCGTATTAACCCTTGTAGTGATTCCGGTGATGTACAGCGTGCTTGACCGCAATCCATAGACCTCTACGCAGAGCCTGCATCATGAGCCTCACACAAGTTGCCATTAAGCGCCCTGTAACCACCCTCATGGTGTTCCTCTGTTGTGTGGTTCTGGGGGCGATCTCGGCCACCCGGCTTCCGCTGGAGCAATTCCCTGAGGTTGAATTTCCTGGCATCTTTATCAATGTGCCCTATGCCGGGTCAACGCCTGAGGAAGTTGAGCGCATCATAACGAAGCCCGTAGAGGAAGTGCTGGGGACCATCAGCAATGTCAAAAGGATGTCTTCGCAGTCGAGTGAAGGGGGAGCCGGCATTTTTATGGAATTTGACTGGGGAGAAGATGTCGGGTTGAAAGCCGTAGAGGCACGTGAAAAACTGGACGGCATCCGAAACCAGTTACCCGACGATCTGGAGCGGTATTTCGTCAACATGTTCTCAACGGCAGATGATGAACTGCTTCAATTCCGTATTTCCAGCGACCGTGACCTCTCTGGTAGTTATGAAATGCTCAATCGGAACCTGAAACGCCGTGTGGAGCGGCTCGATGGTGTGGGCAAGGTCGAACTCTACGGCGTGGAGGAAAAAGAAATCAGGATAGAGCTGGACTCTGATCGGCTTACGGCGCATAACATCAATTTGGGTGCGCTATTTCAAACCCTTCAAAACAGCAACTTTTCTCTGGCTGCCGGGCGCATCACAGACGGTAACCAGCGGCTTTTGGTTCGCCCGGTTGGTGAATTTAAGACGGTTGATGAGCTGAAAAACGTGGTGGTTGGGGCGGGGAACGTCCGGCTTCGGGATGTTGCGAATGTCTTTTATGAGAGCCCCATCATGGATCATGGTCGGCACCTGGACAGGAATTATGCGATCGGGCTGGATGTATTCAAAGCATCTGGGCACAACACGGTTGATGTAGCTGCACGTGTGATGTCGGAAATCGAATCCATAAAGCAAGACCCTGAGATGTCCGGCATTAGCCTGATCACCTTTGATGACCAGGCCGAGAGCGTAAAGTCGTCTCTGCGGGATCTCTTCCAGGCGGGTATTCTGGGTGCCGTGTTGGCTTTTGTTGTTTTGTTTTTCTTTTTGCGGCAATGGTCAACCACCCTCATTGTTTCGCTGGCTGTACCGATCTCCATTTTTATCACCCTTATCGCATTGTATTTCTTAGGCTTGACCTTGAATATCCTGTCCTTGATGGGCTTGATGCTAGCGGTGGGGATGTTGGTGGATAATGCGGTAGTCATCACGGAAAGTATTCACCAGGAGCAGTTGCAGGCTACGGATATGGAGAAGGCCACCATCAAGGGGGTCAAACACGTCGCGGTTGCCGTTACTGCTGGTACCTTGACTACGGCCATCGTCTTCCTGCCCACCATTGTGAGCCCTGCCGATCAGGTCACGTTGTTCTTGAAGCACGTTTCGATTGCGCTCTGCGTGGCCTTGTTGGCATCGCTCATTATTTCCCAGACGATTATTCCATTGCTCACGGCCCGTCTCAAGCCACCAAAACCCAAGGACAACGTTGTAGATCGGTTAGTGATTCGGTATGGCAAGTTTCTGGACTGGTCGTTGCGGCATCGCGGTTTTAGTGTGGCCCTGGTGTTCGGTCTTTTGTTCAGCGTGGCCATTCCGATGGCGTTGGTCGACAAAGACATGTTCCCCGATGAGGATCAGCGACGGCTGCGTGTGTTTTATAACCTGCACGCCAACTATACCCTGGAGCGGGTTGAAGAGGCCGTTGATGAGATTGAAGCCTACCTCTTTGCACACAAGGACGAATTTGAGATTGAAACGGTGTACTCCTATTACGAAGGGCGGTATGCAAGCTCGACCCTGTACCTTCGGGAAGAAGGGGACATCACCGATACAGAAATCCTCAAAGAGCGTATCCGAGAAGGATTACCCAAGATGACCATCGGCAATCCTTCATTTGAGTTTAACCGGGGGATGGGGGGCTCCGAGGCAATGAGCATCTCCATCATTGGGGAATCCAGCGATCAGTTGTTCGACATTGCGAAAGATGTGGAGCGGGTGCTGACCAGTATTGACGGGGTAAAAGATGTACGGACCGATGCCGATATCGGAGGGGAAGAGGTCCATGTGGTGGTCAACCGTACACGGGCTCGGCAGTATGGATTTAGCACAAGCAATGTGGCCGGGGCCATTGCCACAGCCATGCGGGGGCAAAATCTGCGCCGGTTCCGAACGGAAGAAGGAGAGATCAACGTCCGGTTGGCCTTCCAGGATTCCGACCAGCAAAGCCTGGACGACCTGAAAAACCTCCCCCTTGTCAATCCTCAAGGGCAACGTGTTAAATTGGCGTCCGTGGCAGATTTTCCAGTACGGCGTGGCCCCCAAACGATCAATCACGAAGATCGTACAACGGTACTGGGGATCGATATGGAACTGGTCGATGGGTTTACCATCAGCGAAGCCCGGCCCCAGGTGGAGCGGATCATGGAACGGGTGGCCTTCCCGCCGGGCTATACCTGGAATTTTGGCCGGCGTATGGACCGGGAAGAGCAAACCGAGCAAATCCTGCTGATCAACTTCCTGTTGGCTCTGGTGTTGATTTATCTGGTCATGGCAGGCTTGTTCGAATCCCTGATCACACCCGCAGCCATCTGGACCTCCATCATCTTCGCCATCGTCGGGGTGATGTGGTTCTTGTTTATCACCGGCACCACCTTCTCGATCATGGCTGCCATTGGTGTACTGATCCTGATCGGCATTGTGGTAAACAATGGCATTGTGCTACTGGATCATGTGATTCAGTTACGATCACAAGGGGTCCAGCGGATTGAGGCGCTGGTTCGTGGCGGTAAAGACCGGCTCCGGCCCATCCTCATGACGGTCCTCACGACTGTGCTCGGGTTGGTGCCGCTGTGTCTCGGGACCACACAAATCGGGGGAGACGGGCCGCCATATTTCCCGATGGCGAGAGCCATTGTCGGCGGATTGCTCTTCTCTACCATTGTCACGCTTCTGGTACTTCCTACCATCTACCTGCTCCTGGATGATCTCCGCAACTGGAGCCGCCGTGTGGCCAAAGCCGTAGTAAAAGAATGATCGTGATGGGAAAAATGAACAGGCGATAGCCCATTGGAATCTGAAAGACTCCAGTAGACCATCGCCTGCAAGAATAACGTCGCTAACTACAACCCGGATTCTTGTATCGACTACTTCAGTAGTGATACGACTCGGCTCGTTGAACTGGTAAGACCCGTGGCGCGGACGATGTATTGACCACTGGGGAACTCGGAGCCATTGATGCGGACCATGATGGGCTTGTTCGCACCGGCTACGCTGCTGAAAAGGGTCTGAACCGGCTGACCGAGCATGTTATAGAGTTCGACATGTACATGCTGCTCGGTGGGCACGGCAAAACGTACCGTGGCAGACGGATTGAACGGGTTGGGGTAAATCTGATCGAGCCACAGTTCATCAGGTATGGAGACCACAGCCTCAATGACAGGTGAATATTCGAAAGTCCCGTCGAAGTCTACTTGTTTTAACCGGAAGCTGTGCAGCCCAGGGTTCAGATCGTTCACGCGATAACTATAGGCATGCGCATCTGTGGTCGTGCCCTGTCCCTCAACGTAACCAATCTTCTGGAAGGGACTTCCCGAATATCCATGTTCCACTTCAAAGCCAGCATTGTTTTCCTCGGTGGCTGTCGTCCAGCTTAACAAGGCTTCATCCTGCTCAATGCTGACCGTAATGCTGGTCAGTTCCACAGGCAGTCCGTCGTCCAGGGAAACATCGTCCACAAAAAAGTTCGAACCACCACCATTCGCTGCAAAGATAGAGCTGTTAAACGCCAGGGTATGCATACCACCGTCGGCATAGGCATCCATATTGACCATTTGCAACCCATAGCCTAACGTACCGCATATCGGGTTAGCACCGTCAATCAGAAACTCCTGATTTCCGTCCATGGTGACTTCCATAAAGTCTGCAGGGCTATCGCAGACAATAGCCTCCAAGAAGAACATCAACGTGGCCGAGCCCGTATTTCCGATGGTTACAGACTGAGAAACCGAACCCATTTCGAACAGGCCTATCCCCCCGAACCAGGTCCAGAAGGAACCACTATTTGGGCCGGTGCCTGTACCCGTGCCACAAGTAGGCACGTCACAAATTGGGGTACCGAAATTTGTGGAGGATTCCGTCCAGGTTCCTCCAAAGGGGCCGGCTTCAAATCCGCCATCGGTCACCCTTTCGACGAGGGATCTATCCAGTTCAGGGCTTTGTCCATCAACACGGCCACCCAAGCGCTCAGTTTGAGCCTGGGCCTGAGAAGGTAGACACAAGGAAATAAGTGTCAGACAAAAAGAGAGATGTAGAAGTGTTTTCATCGTAACATGCTCATGTTAGGGTGTGGAGGAGAAAAGTGCACCAGCATGGCTGTATGCGAAGGCTAGTCAAAGAAAATCAAGACAAGCAGTCATGTCCTTGGTGCACTAAAAATGCATACACAATCGTATGCATTTTTTCCAAAACATGCAACTAAATAAATGGGCCCCAAAGCACCGTTTCAACCTAATTATCCACGGCCTAATCAACTATGAAAATCAGGGGTTCAAAACCAGACATCACGCATCTGTGTTGCCGATGAAATCCCCCGGCCCCGCGAAAGAGGGGCTGTCCTTTTCGATATTTGAGCGCGGGACCACCCCCTTTGCCAGACGGGTATACGTTGGGTAAATGCCGGGGCGAAAGGGGGACTTGATCATCCCCAAACGTAATTTAATCCCTGATTTACATCAATTATGACTACTGGGGCAGATAGGTGGCCGGGATGGGATTGCCTTCGCGTTCGGCATCCCAGAAGATGGTGACGACCCACCACCGGTTATTATCCTTCAGGAGTTGAAAGCTGTTGATCCCACGCATAAAGGGTTCGTCCTCGCCTTCACGGAAGGATGCATAGGTGCTGAACACGTGGGCAATGTTGCCATACACTTCAGCCCGGCGTGCGATTTCCTTTTCGTAGAAACCGCCCGGATTGGAGAAAAAGTTGGCGGCCCGTTCGGCATAATCATCCACCGTCATGACCTGGGCAACAACCCCCTGACCATCCCGGCGGCGGCCTGTAGGAATAAGACGAGCGCCTGGGGCAAAGAGGGAACGGAAACGGTCCCAATCACGGGCTTGATCACCGGGGCCGGAGATCACATCATAGACGGCAAGCATGATGGCATCCAGTGAATGGACATCAGCGGAGTCTGCTGGGGGGATGGTCGAGGCAGAATCTTCCTGGGCTATCGCAGGCGTGAAAAGGCCAAGCAGGAGGAGGGTCAAGACAAATCGCATGATATTAGACCTTGTTGGTGGACGGACACAGGCGTGCCGTGGATTGGAACGGTGGCTATCCCCTTAATTTACCCATTGCGGGATAAATAAATTACGCAGCACGCATCAAGGAATCCGCAATCTACAACAACCTTATGAACTGATGTTACGCCGCTTGTCGTTGATGTTGTGCATATCGACGATGTCGAATGGGGCAAGACGGCGTAACATGACTTATTCAGCCAGGATGTGTCGAATATCATCCAGGCTTCCGTCGTTTGGGGCCGGGGTAAGGTCCAGCAGATGGGTCATCAACTCGTAGATGTCCAGATTATGGATGGACGCAACCTGTGCTCCAGATTTGAAGGCGGGGCCGTGGGCAATGAACAGACCATGCATGGACGCTACATTGGGGGCGTAGCCGTGGAGTCCGCCGGTGTAACTCTTGCTGCGTTCAAAATTGCTTCGTGTGCCAATGGCCCATCCTTCGTTGGCGAGGCCCACGAGAGGCGGGACCCGTCGGTGTGTTCCATAATGCAGGTGGGCTGGCATATTGGCTTTCAGGTATACCGTGAGCGCAGGGTGTGCCTTGTCTAGCGCATCAAATAAATCTTGCACGGTCCCGTTTTTAGGGATCAAGCCCAACATGGGGTTCATGTCTACCACATCCACTTCGTTCAGGTCGATGTAATCGTCCAGGAAAATGACACGCTCACGCGTCATGGGGGCCATGCCGTGGTCCGATACCAGAATGAGGTTTACCCGGCCCAGCATCTGCTTCGATTCGAGGCCAGAGATGAGGCGGCCAACCGTGGCATCCACCCGTGAAATGGCATCTTGTGTTTCCTGGGCATCTGGGCCAAAACGGTGCCCTGCCTGATCGACACCGGAAAAATAGAGGGTGAGGAAGGTCGGTCGTTCATCTGGCGGGAGGGAGAACCAATCCAGCACGGTATCTACCCGTTCGTCGTCCGGAATGCCGCCGTCATAGTCTTTCCAGTAGGAGGGCCGTATGCCTTGGATATCAGCTTCAGATCCTGGCCAGAAAAACGTTCCTGCCTTTTGGCCCTGTTTTTCGACGGTTACCCAGATGGGTTCACCCCCCCACCATGCGCCATCCCCAACAGCAGCACGGTTGCCAAGACTGAACCGCTCCTCCATTTCCGGATCGACCATGTTATTGGAGACGATTCCGTGGTGGTCTGGATACAGGCCGGTTACAATGGTATAGTGGTTGGGGAATGTTTTGGTCGGGAAAACAGGTTTCAGGGATGAAGCCAAAACACCTTGTGTGGCCAGTCGATCCAGGTGGGGGGTATCTACCTTATCCATATAATCCCACCGGAATCCATCGATAGACAATAGAATTAGGGGTTGGGTATCAGGATCAGCGAACTGGGCAGGGGAACTACAGGCAGCGGCCCCAAAGCACAGGCTTGTATAAATCAGGCCGTAGATCAAATACGAAATCGTGGGGTGCAGCGTAAAATGTTGCATATATCGAAAGGACGAAAGAAGTTGTCCTGGCAAGGTCTATAGAACGGAAAGAGAAGTCAGGTATGATGTACTGGATCGGCACCGAATCTGGTCTCGGCGGGTGTGCCTCGTTGCGTTTGTTGAGCGAGAGGAGCAAAACTACTCAAGGCTATGTTGTTGTACAAAAGGATATACATTTTGATAACAAAAAAAAATAATTGGGATCAGAAAATCTGGGATTGCATGGGGGTATTTCGTTTTTCGCAAAGGGTTCATGGGAGATCCTGTAGATTAGGGTCCGTTATGCAAAAGTTGAACACAAAATGAAGCCCGAGAAGCCACGTATTGCGCTATTTTTACCCCTGTTGTGCCCCGGTGGAGCAGAACGGGTCACGCTGAATATCGCGGCTGGTCTGGTCACAAAAGGATATCCTGTAGACCTGGTGCTTTCACGTGCGGATGGGGATTACCTTCATCAGGTGCCTGAAGGGGTCCATGTGGTGGACCTCGCGGCCAGTCGGGTGATGGGAAGCCTGCCTGCCCTGGTGCGGTATCTGAAAGCCATGCGCCCGGCGGCAATCCTCTCTGCGCTGGATCATGCCAATCTGGTGGCTTTGTGGGCCAAACGTTTGGCGCGTGTCAATACCCGTGTCTTGGTCGCTGTTCACAGCACCCTGTCCCAAGACAAGCAGCGATCCCCTCGAAAGCGGGATCGGCTCATTCCTGCGTTGATTCGAAAAGTCTATCCCCGCGCCGATGCTGTGATTACGGTGTCGCACGCTGCCGCCGAGGACCTGATGCGTGAAACGGGGTTGACCCAGCAAAAGGTGCATGTCATTTACAATCCTGTGTTAAGGCCGGACGTCTACGAAAAGGCCAAACTTGAACCGGATGACCCCTGGTTTGTAACGCATGACGTACCCGTCGTGCTCGCCGTTGGTCGCCTCACAGATGCGAAGGATTACCCCACGCTACTCCGGGCATTCGCCCAACTGCAAGCGCGTATGCCTGTGCGACTTATGATCCTCGGAGAAGGGGAGGAACGGGTAGTATTAGAAGAGATGATTGCTGAGATGAACCTGAAGCATGTGAAATTGAAAGGCTTTGATGCCAATCCGTATGCCTATATGGCCCGTGCAGATGTATACGTATTGTCTTCCATTTGGGAGGGGTTGCCCACTGCTTTGATTGAAGCCCTGGCTTTGGGACGTGTCATCGTAGCTACAGATTGTCGCAGTGGGCCGCGAGAAATCTTACAGGATGGGAAGTACGGACGGCTTGTGCCCCCGAGAGATCCGGATGCGTTGGCCGAAGCGCTGGCCGAAGCGCTGGCCGAAGAGGCTTCAGAAGTACCCGGGGAAGTTCTGGCACCCTACGAGCAAGGGTACGCCACTGATCAATACTTACACTTATTACTGGCTTAGGGCGTAGTGACAATCAAGCAAAATGGGATTGCCGCGCCAGGGCCGTTGGTCCTTCCTCGCAATGACCGCCTGTTTTGAATGTCATTGTACTTAGAGCCTGAGATCTCGTTACAAGTTTACAAGAAACCAGCCTATACGATATTGGACGTATTGGGATATGGTCCTATTTTCTGACAGCACGTGCGTACGTTTTGGAATTGAAGCCCAATCATACCGTAACCTTTTTGACCACCGGACTGGCTCTTGCCGGTGCGGAAATCCAATTGGTTCATCTTGCGACGGGCCTGAAAAAACGGGGATGGGAGGTCCAGGTGACCTCTATGCTACCCCCTCAAGCCCTCACAGATATACTGGAGGAAGCCCATATTCCTGTTGCAACCCTGAATATGCAGCCTGGCCTTCCAAATCCTCTGGCCATTGTTCGGCTGGGTCGCTTGCTCAAGGAGTGGAACCCAGATGTGCTTCATGCCCATATGGTACACGCCAATCTGCTAGGCCGCGTCACCAGGGTACTGACGCGGCAGCATATCCCAGCTATGATATCAACCGCACATAACGTGATCGAGGGGGGGCGTTGGGTTGATCTGGCCTACCGATTTACCGATCGGTTTACAGACCTGACCACCAATGTGAGTCAACGTGCTGTGGACCGGTATGTCAAAGTGAAAGCAGCCCCGGCCCATCGTATTCGGAGGATGCAAAACGGAATCGAGACGGAACGATTTAAACCCGATCCGGAGGTCAGAAAACGGATGCGTGATCAACTCAACCTGGATGACGCTTTTATCTGGTTGGCGGTTGGGCGGTTTGAGGAAGCAAAAGACTATCCCAACATGGTCTCGGCATTCAGTAAGATTGCCAAGGCACACCCTGAAGCCCATCTGCTCATTGTGGGGCAGGGTACCTTTGAGAAAGAGATCAAATCGTTGGTTCAGAGGGTCGGCCTATCGGAGGTGGTCCATTTTTTGGGCCGTAGGGAAGACATTCCGCATTTAATGAATGCCTCAGATGCGTATCTTATGTCTTCAGCCTGGGAGGGCTTGCCCATGGTTTTGTTGGAAGCGGCTTCAAGTGGACTCCCGGCTGTAGCAACCGATGTGGGGGGCAATGGGGAAATCGTATTGCACGAGCATACCGGATTTCTTGTGCCACCAAAAGATGCAACGGCACTTGCGGGGGCAATGGCCCAGCTGATGGAACTACCGGCCCATCGGTTTGACGAACTACGCTACGCTGCACGTACACACGTGCAGGCCCATTTTAGCCTGGAACATACCATCGAGACTTGGGAGGGTATCTATCTTTCCCTCCTCAAGAATCGAAATGGAAACCATTGAAAATTTTATACATCATTACCGCACCTGACCGCGGGGGAGCACAAACCCATGTGCTGGACCTCATCAGTCAATTATACCACTCAATCGAGGTTGAGTTGGCTACGGGTGGCGAGGGGTTTCTCACCGAAGCCGTCCGGGCGCTGGGGGTAAAGGTACATCTGGTTCCGACGTTGGTTCGGCCCATTCGCCCCCACAAAGACATTCGGTTGGTGCGAGACCTGGGGCAACTCATCCAAGAGGTACAACCCGATCTGGTCCATTGCCACTCCACCAAGGCTGGATTGGTTGGCCGGCTTGCTGCCCATAAGAAGTCTGTACCCGGCCTGGTGACCATTCATGGCTGGACGTTTTCAGATGGGTTTGGGCAGTTGCAGCGCAATACAGGGCGTTTTTTAGAACGGTATGTTGCGGGCTTTGGACAGCATATTATTGTCGTGGCCGATGCGCAAAAGGAATTAGCCCTGGCGCATAAGATCGCTTCTCCAAATCAACTGGTCACGATACACAATGGCATTTTGGATCATGAGGCCCGAGCGCTGCCCGGCGAGTCCGTGATTGTGCCCCGGATTATCATGGTGGCCCGTTTTCAAAAGCCCAAGGACCATCTCTTTGCCGTTCGAGCCCTTGCCGGCGTTGACGTTCCGTGGGAACTGGAATTTGTCGGGGACGGGCCACTCGAAGCTGAAGTGAAAGAGGAGGTTAACCGGCTGAACCTCTCAAAACGCGTGCGGTTTATGGGAAATCGGGACGATGTACCCGAACGGTTGGCACAGGCCCATATATTTCTGTTAGCCTCCAATTCCGAGGCTTTTCCGCTGAGCATTTTGGAAGGCATGCGGGCGGGCTTGCCCGTGATTTCTTCCAATGTGGGTGGCGTGGCCGAAAGCGTGATCGAGTCTGAAACAGGGTTCCTCTTTGAGCGGAGAGATATGGAGATCCTGCGTACGCGATTGAGGGCGTGTCTGTCTGATCCTGCCTTAAGAGCAGCGATGGGCGCTGCCGGACGGCGTCGTTTTGAAACGCATTTTACCCAGCAACGGATGATCGAAAAGACCCTGGAAATGTACGAGGCCTGTATCCAGTCCCCGGTCGTCTTGAGTGCCTAATCGTCTCGCACTACGTTCGATCTGCAAAGAAGAAGTACAGGAAGAAACCCAGGACCGGGAAGGCCACGATCAAAATGATCCAGAATAATTTACCCAATAAGGAACGACGGCTTCCAAGCACTTCAATGACGGCGATGATGTCCATGACCAGGATGATCAGGCCACAACATCCAAATCCAAACGGGGTATCCCAGCGGTCCATCAGGGTTGGTCCACCACACCCCGAAAGCAGGAGCACGGTAGCCAAACCGAAAAACCAAGAAAAGACGGAAGCGAGTCGGACGTTCATGACGTTTGGAATGAATCGGTTGAGTGTTGCACAAGGGGTTAGCTTGAGGATCTGACCTTCTTTTGGCCCCAGAAGAAGTAAATCGCTACACCAACCACAGGGACCAGGATGAGCAAGGTGAAAAGCACTTTCACGCCTGCCGCGAGGTAACTTTTCCAGATCGCCAGGGTCGCCAAAATCGACAGGACGGCATTAAAAACAGCCAGGGCCGCAAGCAATACCGCTTTTGCCAGGGCCACTAATCCAATAGCGAATAAACTGGAGCCAAGGAAGGGCGCAACTAACGTCATCAACATGATTCTGATCGGGTTGGATCAATAAGAGAACAACAACAGCTTTGCTTACGGTGGCATTCCTGACAGGGTTGCACCCGCAAGTATAGAATGAAACGATTCTATGGTTTTTGAGTTGATGGATGGCAAACCCCTATTTCGCGGGAAGACCCTGAATTTATGCGTATTGGCCCCATTAATCTGGGCAAAAGGCCCCTGTTCCTGGCTCCCATGGAGGATGTGAGTGATCCCCCGTTTCGCGTTTTGTGTAAACGGTATGGGGCAGATATGCTATATACCGAATTTATCTCCTCTTCAGGTCTGGTCTATGAAGCGGGCCAATCGCTTCAAAAGTTGGAGTTTTATGAGGAAGAACGCCCTGTGGGTATTCAGATCTTCGGTGGTGATATTGAACAAGTGCGAGCGGCAACCCAAATGGTGGACGCTGCCGAGCCAGACCTGATTGACATCAACTACGGCTGCCCTGTCAAAAAAGTGGTATGCCGTGACGGAGGGGCCGGTATCCTCCGTAACCTTCCCAAGATGGAAGCGCTGACCTGTGCCGTCATCGAAGGGGCCACCCGACCTGTGACCGTTAAAACCCGGCTCGGCTGGAATGATGCCAGTATCCAAATCCTGGAAGTCGCCCGGATGTTGGAAGCTGTTGGTGTGCAGGCCCTGGCTGTGCACGCACGTACCCGAAAGCAGATGTATAAGGGCGAGGCCCGTTGGGCGTGGCTCCGGCGTATCAAAGAAGAAAGCGGGATTCAAATTCCCTTGATTGGGAATGGGGATGCAAGCACCCCGGAGCGTGTCAAGGCCATGTTCGATGAAACCGGGGTAGATGGGGTAATGATCGGGCGAGGGGCCATTGGCAACCCCTGGATATTCAGGGATACCAAGGCATACATGGAGACGGGCGAAATACCGCCCCCACCGCCGTGGGATGAACGGCTGGCCGTTGTATCTGAACACCTTAAACTCAAGTGCGAATGGCTTGGGGAACGAAAAGGGGTGCTGGAAATGCGGAGAATGTACGGTGGGTATTTCAAGGGCTTCCGAGGCGCAAGCAAACTTCGTCAGCGCATTATGGAAGAATCCGCGCAGGCCGGTGTGCTGGAGGTGCTGATGAACTTCACCGAAGCCGATGCCCGGAAAGCTGCACCCCTGCGATTCCTCCAAAAACCTGCCAGGTTAGCAGCAACCTGATGACAGAACGACGATGGCAAGGTCTTTGACAATACTCAGATAAAACGGTTAAGACCAACATACCTGAGTTACAAAGTTCTGTTACGCCGTCTTGGCCCATTCGACCTTGTCGAAAGGTACAAGATCAATGACAAGCGGCGTAACATCAGTTAAATTAGAGAACTAACATGACCAATGCACTGCGATCATCGGCCTTGATGGCCGTCTTGATAATCCTCTTTGTTCTTGTGGGACAAGCACTTGGGGGGCAAACCGGTATGCTCATTGCCTTTGGCATAGCTGTGGCCATGAATTTTGGGAGCTACTGGTTTAGTGACAAAATCGTCCTGAAAATGTATAAGGCACAGGAAGTAGACCGGCAAAGTGCTCGGGCGCTGTATGATATGGTAGACCGCTTGCGTCAAAATGCCGGACTCCCCATGCCGAAGGTCTACATCATCCCGAACGATCAACCCAATGCCTTTGCCACAGGACGTAACCCTGAGCATGCCGCTGTGGCCGTTACACAGGGTATCATGCGCCTGCTCAATCAGGAGGAAATCGAAGGGGTCATCGCACACGAATTGGCCCACGTGAAAAACCGCGACATTCTCACATCCAGCATAGCCGCGACCATTGCCTCGGGCATCACCATGCTCACCCGGTTTGGCCTGTTCTTTGGCGGACGAGATCGAGACAATGTATTCGGGAGCTTACTCATGCTCATCCTGGCACCTATCGCAGCCATGTTGATCCAGATGGCCATTTCACGTTCACGTGAATTTGCCGCCGACCGAGACGGGGCAGCCATCTGTGGGAATCCACGCGGACTCGCCAATGCGTTGCTCCGTTTACAGCAGGGTTCTGAACGTATCCCGATGCAGGCCAATCCCAGCACGGCCCATATGTTTATCGTCACGCCCTTTGCCGGACGGTTGAGTGGGCTACGAAATCTGTTCTCGACCCATCCCAAGACGGAAGAACGGGTCCAGCGCCTCATGGCACTCGAAAGCGTAGGAATCTAAAACCTAATGTATCCAACCCTTCGTCGCTTGCTGTTCAAACTGGATGCTGAACGCACCCATCACCTGGCGGTCAATGCGGCCAAGGTGGGGCAAAAAGCAGGGAATTGGATCCTCCGGGCACGCTTTCAATACCAAAACCCAATGCTTGAGCAGAGCTATTGGGGCAGACCCTATTTGAATCCAGTGGGCATTGCAGCCGGGTTCGATAAAAATGCCGAAGTGATTCAGTTCTGGGAAGCTGTGGGATGTGGTTTTATGGAAGTCGGATCCGTCAGTGCGCGTCCAGCACCCGGAAATACGCGCCCACGGGCTTTTCGACTGCCCGATGATGAGGCGCTGATCAACCGTATGGGGCTCAACAACGAAGGGGCCGATGCCGTAGCCAGGCGGGTAAAGCGTACGCTACCTTTAATCTATATGCCACTTGGGATTAACCTGGCCAAAACACACGACCCTGCTATTCTGGGGGATGCTGCGCTAGACGATTTTGCCTACAGTTTCCGAAAACTGGCGCCCCTTGCAGGATATATCGCCCTCAACATTTCTTGCCCAAATACAGAAGAGGGGAAGACGTTTGAAGATCCAGATGCCTTGTCTGCACTATTGGATCGGATGGGTTCGGAAAAAGAAGCCCTCAATCTCTCCACGCCGATCCTGATTAAACTCTCTCCACCAGCAACTGCCACGATCGAGCCCGGTGGGCTGCTAGATGACCTGTTGGATATTGCCATGCATTGGCCCGTCAGTGGGTTTATCATTTCAAATACCGCCTCGGACCGCGCCGGATTGAGGACGCCCGCTTCAACCCTGGATGCAATCGGAAGGGGCGGGTTAAGTGGAAAACCGGTTGCAGCGCGTTCGACGGCCCTGATTCGGTATGTCTATCAGTATACCCATGGCCAATGCCCAATCATTGGGGTTGGGGGCATCGATAGCGCTGAATCCGCCTATGAGAAGATTCGAGCCGGGGCCGGATTGTTACAACTCTACACGGGGTTGGTCTATAAAGGGCCGGGCTTGATCAAATCCATCAATTCCGGTTTGGTAGATCTCTTGCAGCGGGACGGATTTGCGAAATTGCCGGATGCAATTGGCCGGGACGTGTGAATTCATGCATGAATGCAACTTGCGTTCCTCGACTTTGCCCTATATTTTTACCTCAGCAGTGAACAGGTTCATCCAAGACCCCTAAACCCAATACGGCCCCATGCCTTTTCGTGTAAAAGATATTCCGGCAATCCGCTTTTTTTCGGGCGATAAAATTGTTGAAAGCCCCGCTCTGAACCGGCTGGGCATGCAAGTGGCACGCACCGTCGCAGCGCGGGCCATTTATAACGTACGCCCCTACGCAACAGATGATGATCTCAAACCCAAGATCGAAGAACTGAAGCGCGAAGGGGTCGTCCAATTCCCCAATTTTCTTCCTGAAGACACCTTCAAAAAACTTCGGGCAGAAGCCCTGAGGCTTCTTGATGAGGCCCAGCAGTATAAAGGGGATGACAAAAAGCTGGTCGTTTTTAACGTCGGGCCAAACACGATTGAACTTGCCAAAATCCAAACCTATGATAAGGCGAAGTACAATCTGACCCACCAGTTCTTGTCCAATCCGGACTTGATGCGCATCTTTGCCGCTGCTGAAAAGCGAGACTTTGACACCAGCGACTTTACCCTGACGGTTGTCGAGCGCTTGACGCAAGGCGAAGACAATGACACCCAGGATCGGGAAACGGCAATGCACAGCGATGTTTTCTTCGATACCCACAAAGCATGGTTATACCTGGACGATGTCGAGCTCGAAGACGGCCCCTTTGCCTACGTGAGGAAATCACACTACCTGAGCCGTACCCAACTTGGCTATATCTATGACCATAGCCTGCAAGAGGGTGTCAACCAGGCGCGGCGCATTACACAGGAAGAACTCGACAAACTTGGACTGAAGGAATCAGTAATGACCGCGAAAGCCAATACGCTGGTGGTGGGCAACACCAAGGGATACCATCGACGGTTGCGCGGTCAAGCTGGTGGCAAGCGGCATGCCATTCACGTCATCACACGGGCCAATCCATTCATGTGGTGGCAAAAAGTAGACCAAAGCCATTAAGTTGACCGATCCTATTCCAGAGGGAGACCAGAAGCCAACCACCCGACCCAAATCCTGGCTGTGGTGGATGCTTTTGACCCTGGTTGGGTTGCTGGTGTTTTATGGTCTAACCCTGCGTGACGGGCATCGAGCAGGCGACTTTGCCATGTTCGCCATGCACACCAAGAATCTGGTCGAAGGTCACCCCTACGCAGATACACCCTTTCTTTGGAATCCGTACACCCCTTCGGTAGGGACAGCCGGGTATCCCGCAGGAACTGCAATCCTGCTTTCTCCCGTCTATGCATTTGCCGGCTTGAACCTGGCCGGGTTCAAGTGGATCATGATTCTCTGTTTCCTGGGGGCGCTCCTGATCTTTACCCAACTGTTCAATGATCGGCTCACGCCCCTTCAACAATGGGCGTGGTTTTTGGTGGTGGGCTTGATCCCGTATTTCTGGGACATAAAAGACAACGTTCAATCTGATTTACCGTTTTTGCTCTTTGTCGCGCTGAGTTTGTGGTGCATCCATCATTTGTATCCACAGGGAGAGCAAGCAGTCAAGTGGGCATGGGTGCTCGATACGGCACTGGCCCTTACGCTTGCCAGCATGACCCGAAGTGCCGGGTTTGTTTTGATTCCTGCGTTTTTGGTCTATGACCTCTGGGCACGCAAGTCCTGGATCCCCTCCCGGCAGTTTCTGATTTCGGTAGGATTATTCGCCGTATTTTTCTGGCTCCAGGGGTTGTATTTCCACATCGAAGGAGGTGTGGGATACGGGGAACTGGTTGCACAAAACCTGAGCTCCTTTGGTGCAATCCTGGCAATCATCGTGGAAAACGTCAAATATTATATCCTGGCGTGTACTATCAACATTATCCTGGAAAACGGTTACCTTTCGATCCTGAAATTTGGATTGGCTGGTACGCTCTTCGTTTTGGCCGCGCTGGGGTTCTATAGGGCGGCACGTAAAGAAGTCAAGGTTGTTGATGTATTTACCGTGGCTTACCTCGGGCTGATGATCCTCTGGCCCTTTCGGCAACCCAGCTATCTTATTCCAATCTATCCGCTACTGTTTTATTATGCCTTTCTGGGCTGGCAATCAGGGATGGCCTTCCTGCCCGAGAAGCTGAATCAGCCCGCAGCCTATGTAGCAATTGGTCTTGTGTTGCTTTCGTTTGGGATGCGCTATACAACCATGTCTTCAAGCCTGGATCAAAACGTAGCTTCGCCTGCAGCATGGGAGATGTACGAAAAGATCCAGACGCAAGTGCCGGACGGAGCAACGATTATTGCACGGGTCCCGCGTTCGATTTCACTTTTTGCAAACCGCTCGGCAACCTGCCACCTGCTTCCGGCAGATGATCGGGAGCGGTTTAATGAAAGTGAACTGGCGGAAAATCTGGCCTTCTTTGAACAGGTGGGGGCACAGTATGTGGTGACGGGTCCCAAGGGTAAAGATTTTCACCAGGAAGTATTACCGCTTTGGTATCTGGTTCAGGACGCTGCCGCCGCATTTGAACCCCTATTCGTAAATGACGAGTTCGGCTTGTATAAAATCAAACCTGCAACCCCAAGAGAAGAGGGGATAGATACCGAAGAATTGCAGGTACAAGAGAATTGACATAGCTAATAATCGCACCCTAAATTGAATTTTGTCTATACCATTATATCCTTTGTAGATTAAGTTTGTGAAATCGAAAGAATGGTTGTTTCGTTGGTCTAAAATGCATATCATTTAACCGCTTGTTACTCTCATTGGCGTGAGGAGCACAAGCAATATTTAGGCAATTGGACACCAACTAAAGAGGGGTTTATGCCCTCTGTATCCCTCTGCAGAAGACGCCCCATTTAGATCGTTTTCGAAGGTGTATTTCCGATTGTACCAAACGCGCACCTACACCATTTTGGAGGTAATCGACATGGTAGGCAAAATGTCGATCCGGGCCTTTCTAACGGTCACCCTATTGTTTATTGCAACGCCGTTGTTGCATGCTCAAGTCTTGGACACCCCTGATTCCGGGGATTCATTTGGCGCTTCCATCGCCCGTGGCGATTTCAACGGAGACGGTTTTGCTGACCTGGCCATCGGTGTGCCGGCTGAATCTTTCAACGGCGTAGCTGGTGTTGGAGCAGTCAATATTCTTTATGCGGGCGTTGAAGGACTGACCGATATAAAGAACGATTTCTGGCATCAGGATAAGGGAAATCTGATTGCAGAGGGCGAAGCAGGCGATGCCTATGGAAAAGTCTTGAGCACAGGCGATTATAATGGGGACGGCTATGAAGACCTAGCCATCGCCGCCGTTGGAAAAGCCGTAAACGGGCAACCTGGCGCGGGTTCGGTGTTTGTTTTGTACGGCGCTGCCGATGGCCTCACCGATGCCAACCAGCAAACCTGGCATCAGGATGTGGCCGGCATTGAGGGGGAGAGCGAAGCTGGTGATGCATTTGGGCACGCGCTGGCCTCCGGTGATTTTAATACCGATGGATATGATGAACTCGTCATTGGCATCCCCGGAAAAAACGTGTCTGGTGAACTGGATGCCGGGCGCATTTTGGTCTTGCCTGGCTCTGCAAATGGTTTAACGATGGACGGCTACCTCGGCCTGGACCAAGGCACGGAGGATGTTTCAGGGACTGAAGAAGCCGGTGACCTCTTCGGGCGTTCACTGGCTACGGGCGATTTCAACGGAGACGGGTTTGGGGACCTCGCCATTGGGATTCCGGGAGAGGATCGTGGGGATCTGACCGATTCTGGGGCCACACACATACTGTACGGTGCATTTAATGGACTTCGTGCTGCCGGTAACCAGATCTTTGATCAGGATATTGACGGCGTTGCAGGGGATTCAGAAGCAGGTGACCGGCTTGGAGCAGCCCTGGCCGCAGGTGATTTCAACAAGGATGGTATTTCCGACCTTGCTGTTGGTGCGCCGGGTGAAGATGTGGAAGGTCAGGTAGATGCCGGTAGCCTGCTCATCCTTTATGGTACCACGGACCGGATTCGTGGTGCAGGTAGCCAGGACTTACATCAAAATGTGGCAGGCATGCTCGATGCCGTTGAAGCAGGTGATTTGTTTGCCGATGCCCTTTCTGCTGGTGATTTCAATGGAGACGGGTTTGGGGACCTCGCCATCGGGGTTCCGAAAGAGGATTTAGACGGTATTGCAGATGCCGGTGTTGTTGTGATGCTGATGGGCTCTGATGCAGGGATCACAACAGAGGGTAACCAATTCTGGCGGTTGGATTCTGCCTTGGCTCCTTTGACCCCAGGCGATGGGTTTGGGCAAGCCCTGAGTTCCGGTGATTGGAACAAGGATGGGTTCGATGACCTGAGCGTTGGCATTCCGTTCAAGGATATGCCGGGCGTGACGGATGTAGGGGCTGTAGGGATCTTGTTCGGCACCCATTCCGGCCTGACCTCTTCCGGTGCCCAACTTTGGGATCAGAGTAGCAATCCACGTGCGGTCGATGTAGAAGCCGATAAACCAGGGATTCCCGTCGATTTCCAACTGTTACAGAATTATCCCAATCCTTTTAACCCAACGACAACCATTTCATACCGGCTGGATGCGCCGGCAACGGTGAAGCTGGAGGTGTTCGATGCCCTTGGTAAACCCGTCTTTGTACTGGTGAACAACGCACAAGGCCGTGGCACCCATCAGGTGAATTGGCAAGGAACCGACTCGAATGGCAATGCAGTCGGGTCTGGTGTTTACCTGTACCGGCTTGAGGTCGATGGAAAACGGCAAGCCCGGCAAATGTTACTCCTGAAGTAATACGAATATTCTGGAGCGCATACAGAGCCTAACGGCCGGCATGGGGGGCACAGCAATGTCCATGCCGGTCGTTAATTTTTATAGCGGCGTAACTCAGTGAACCCTTACGCGTTACGCTTGGGTGTACGCTTGCGCGGTGTTCGTTTGCGTGTGGTTTTTTTGGGAGCCGCCGGTTCCGGCTCTGCTGTGTCCTCACTCGGGGCGAGGTCGTTGATCAGGTCTAAGGCCCGCTTCCCAATCTCATCTAGTGCAGAGGCTGCCGTGGAGAAGATTGCATCGATCAAAAAGACGGACTTTTGCTCAAGCCGAAGGTCATCAAATAAGGCCTTCACGTCTTCTGTTTGGGTACCACCTTTATTTTTCATAGATGCCCTGTATGTTAGCGCCGAAGGGTAAGGGTACCCTGATCGTCCGCGTGCTCAGTAAACAATCCTGCAGAACAGGTATTCAATGGACGTAGACGGAAGGTATTCCTTCAAGTTGCAGGGCAAGCCACACTTATCTCATTCCCATGCACGAGCAAAAGCAAGAGCAACCGCAAGGATCAAAAGGGTTGAAAGGTATTGTTATCCGAACCACTGGTAGCTGGCATGAGGTCAGAATTGGCGATGGAGTCATTCAGGCACGGGTCCGGGGAAAGTTCAGGATGCAGGAAGAGGATGTCACAAACCCAGTGGCCGTCGGGGATCGGGTATTGTTGGAAAAACAAGCAGACGGGACCGGATGGATCGTAGAGATATACCCGCGTGAAAATAAGCTCAGCCGTAAAGCTGCGGGCCGTAAAGCCGGACAAGAGCACATCATCGTTGCCAACGTCGATGCGGTCTGGTGCGTGCAAGCCGTCCGGTTGCCTCGCTTTAATCCGGGGTTTGTTGACCGGGTTTTGGTAATGGCCGAAGCCTACCACATCCCCGCAGGGCTGATCATCAACAAAACAGACCTCGCTACCAACCCAAGGAAAAAAACCAAAATCGAAGATTGGGCCGCCTTGTATCAGTTGCTCGGCTATCCTGTCATTTGGACCAGCGTTGTGGATGGACAGGGAATCAAGGATTTGGCAAATACCCTGGCAGGTAAAACCAGTGTCATGACCGGCCCCTCAGGAGCGGGGAAGTCCTCTTTACTCAACTTGTTAAGCCCTGATCTGGCGTTAAAGACGGGTACCGTGAGTAAAAAGACCCAACGTGGTCGCCATACCACCACATTTGCTGCCCTTCATCCTGTTTCATACAACGGCTTTGTGGTAGATACACCAGGGATTAGAGAATTTGGCATTTGGGATATGGAGGCCGCTGAACTGGGAGGGTACTTCGTTGAATTTCGGCCCTACCTTGATCAGTGCCGATTTCAAAACTGTACGCACGACCATGAGCCGGGATGTGCAATCAAGGTTGCCGTTGAAGCAGGGGAAATAGCGAAAGCGCGGCTCCAGAGCTACCTGAACATCTTGTGGTCTCTTGCCGAGGTGCCACGAAGATAAGGAACTATTTCCGTTTCTTTCGGCGGGTTGTTTTCTTCTTGCTTGCACGTGCAGCCAGCAAAGCCAGGGCGGACTCCATCGTTAGGGTCTGCGGGTCTGTGCCTTTCGGTAAGGACGCATTAATCCGTTGATGTTTGACGTAAGGGCCGTACCTGCCATTGAGCACCACAACCGGTTCTCCTGTTTCCGGATGGGCACCCATCGTACGGATGGGCTCGTTCTTGGGCTTTTGTTTGGCTGCGATGAGTTTCAGGGCACGGGCGAGTGTAACGGTTAAAACATCATCGGGAGGAGCAACGGACGCAAATGTGCGACCTTGTTGTACATAGGGGCCATATCGGCCAATATTGGCCATGATTGGCTCCCCAGTTTCAGGGTGCATCCCGATGGTTCGGGGCAAGGCGAGTAGGTTAATTGCCTGTGACAGGTCTACTTGATCTGGTGTCACGCCTTTGGGAAGACTCATCCGATGGGGTTTGCCTTCCTGTGCATCATCTCCCAACTGTACGTAATGGCCATAAGGGCCTTCCTTGAGTAAAACCGGAAGGTTATGCTCAGGATGTATCCCCAGGATATGATCATCCTTTTCCTTTGCGCGCAAGACCGTTTCCAGTTCCTTGGGGGTCCAGGCATCTGGCGGGGTTTCCTCCGGCAGGGAAGCCGTTGCGACGTTACCGTCAACCGGGCCTTCCACATAAGGGCCATACCGGCCCACACGAATTACGAAGGGTTGCCACTTTTTGAATGAAATGGTTGAAACGGCACGTGCATCGATATTATCGATCCCTCCTTCAACGAGGGGTTTCAAGCCTTTGGCATCGAAATAAAACTGCTTCAGGTAGGGAATGGCCTCTTTATGGCCGGCTGCAATATCGTCAAGGGTTTGCTCCATCTTGGCCGTAAAATTAAAATCGACCATGGTGTCAAACTGATGCTCCAATAGCTGATTAGTCGCAAAAGCAGTAAAAGTTGGAATGAGTTGTTTCCCCTTTTTATTCCCGTATCCCCGGTCCATAATGGTACTGATGATCGAGGCATACGTGCTGGGGCGGCCAATGCCCAGTTTTTCCAATTCTTTAACCAGAGAGGCTTCGGTAAACCGGGTGGGCGGTTTGGTTTCGTGACCAGAGGCTTCCACATTCAGGCAGGTGGGTTGATCTCCTTTTGCCAGAGGAGGCAGGAACGCCTCCTGGTTTTCAAGCGCGGCTTCGGGATCATCGCTCCCTTCAACGTAGGCCCTGAAGAATCCAGGAAATACAATTTGTTTACCAGAAGATCGGAATAAGGCAAGCGCATCCGGGGCATCACCTGCTTCCAGGGTTACATTGGTAAACTTGAGCCGGGCGTTTGCCATTTGAGAGGCAACGGTCCTTTTCCAAATCAGGTCGTAAAGCGCGCCTTCCTTCCCACTCAACCGCAGGTCATCACGGGTCTTCATGGCAGTCCCCGCCGGGCGAATGGCCTCATGGGCTTCCTGTGCATTCTTGGATTTGCTGGCAAACTGACGCGGGGAAGGACTCAGGTAATTTGCCCCATACCGCTGTTGGATGGCCTGCCTGCTCGCCGTAATGGCTTCCTGCGATAGATGGGTCGAATCGGTACGCATGTACGTGATCAGCCCTTGCTCATACAACTTTTGTGCGGTCCGCATGGTTTGGCGTGCGGATAGGCCCAATTTTCGGTTGGATTCCTGTTGCAGGGTTGAGGTAATGAAAGGCGGATAGGGCTTCCGAATGGCATCCCGTTGTTCGACGTTTTGCACACGCCAGGGCGCTTTTGCCAGCGTTTCAGACAGGGATTTGGCTTGCTCTTCCTGCAAGAGCAAGACCTTCCGGTCAGGAGAAAGCTGCCCGGTTTCTTCGTTAAAATCACGGCCTGTTGCGAGGCGTGTCCCGGCATAATGGGTCATCTCAGCTTCGAAGCCGTGTCGGTCTTTCTCCAGGTCGGCCTTTAAGCCCCAATAGCCGGCGGAGACAAACCGAATGCGGTCGCTTTCCCTTTGAACCAGGAGCCGAACAGCAGCACTTTGCACCCGTCCAGCAGACAGTTTGGGGGCTATTTTTCGCCACAGCAATGGAGAGATTTCATACCCAACGAGCCGGTCCAATATCCGGCGGGTTTCCTGGGCATCAACCAACCGCTGGTCAACCTGACGGGTGTGGTTAAGGGCTTCTCGAATGGCCTTTTGTGTGATCTCATGAAAGACCATGCGCCGCACGGGTACCTTGGGTTTTAGCACCTGAAGGAGGTGCCAACCAATGGATTCTCCTTCTCGGTCTTCATCCGTTGCAATGTAAAGGGTGTCAGCGTTTTTGAGCGCTGCTTTAAGGGATTGAATGACTTTTTTCTTATCTGGAGGGATGATGTACAGGGGTTCAAAATCTTGATCCACATTTACCCCGAGTTGGACCCAGCGCGGGGTCTTTTTGCCGTTCTTATACTTGCTGGGAATTTCGGAGGCCTTGGCCGGCAAATCGCGAACATGTCCCATACAGGCCTCGATCTGATACTCGGAACCAGGTAAGAATTTTCGGATGGTACGTGCTTTCGTCGGTGACTCTACGATGACGAGTTTCTTCATGTAAATATTTATTGCTAAGCATCCGGACGGAATTACATTTAACTACCGCTTCATTGCGAAAGCACGGAGTGTTTGTGGCAATCTTAGGGTCATTTATATACGTATAAGATTGCCACGTCGCCTTCGGCTCCTCGCAATGACTGTTAAATACGTCCGGGTACTTAAATACTTTGTGTGATGTATGGCTAATGGGTAAGGGATGCCGAAACGGGGAGAGGGACCAGGGCCCGTTGGGTGCGGAAGTTAGGGGCTTATGCCCTCGAACACAACGGGTTTCGTCAAGAATTAAGAAAGGGAGAATGCAATGTCCTATGTGTTCAAACCAATTCAATGGTCTGAACCAGTCGATAAGGAGAAGAATAGAAAAGCAAAAGGGAGCGTCATTGGGTGGCTCCCTTTTGTAGCTTCGGCTAGTGTTGCGTCAATCTCCAGATGTCGGGTAGATTAGGTGGTTGTTTTTATTACCGCCAAGGCGCATGAGCGTAGACGTAGCCAAGGGCCGATTCTTGGCCCGCTGTGGCGAGATGCCGACGCGGCAATCTCTCTAAAAACAGTACTTTAATTCGGGAGATCGCCACGCTTCGCTCGCGATGACACCCCTCACAACTTATGTGACTGTACTTAGAGTTGTTTTACTTCGGAAATCAGATTCTCGATGGATGCTTTGGCATCCCCAAAGAGCATGGAGGTACGAGGACGGTAGAACAAGTCGTTGTCGACCCCTGAATAGCCGGGCCGCATACTGCGTTTCAGGACAATCGCGTTTTCGGCTTTGTCGACATCCAGGATCGGCATGCCATAGATGGGGCTGGTGGTGTTGGTACGTGCCGTGGGGTTCACGACGTCGTTGGCCCCAATAACCAGCACCACATTGGTGGTCTCAAAATCCGGATTGATTTCGTCCATATCGTGAAGTTGATCGTATGGCACGTTGGCTTCGGCGAGTAAGACGTTCATGTGTCCCGGCATCCGTCCGGCAACAGGGTGAATGGCATATTTTACTTCAACCCCTTTTTCCTGAAGTTGGTCGGCAAGTTCACGGACCACATGCTGGGCTTGCGCAACCGCCATCCCATAGCCGGGTACAACGACTACCCGGTCGGCATAGGTCAGGAGTACTGCAGCGTCATCGGCGGTGATCTGTTTGTACGTTTTGTCTGATGCGCCCCCTGGAGGACCTTCAATTTCTGCAGCTGTATCTCCACCAAATCCACCAAGCAACACATTGGCCAGTGACCGGTTCATGGCATCGCACATGATTTTGGTCAAGATCAGGCCCGAGGCCCCGACCAGCGCGCCACTCACGATCAGGGCGTAGTTTTTGAGCACGAAGCCTGTTGCTGCAGCAGCAAGTCCAGAGTAGGAATTCAGGAGGGCTACGATCACCGGCATGTCAGCACCCCCAATGGGGATCACCAGCAAGATGCCCAGTAAGAAGGCCAGGGCGCCCACAGCGATGAGACCATAAATAATGTAGGTCGAGCTGCTCATGAAATCGGTGCTGCCCATGATGGCATAAACCGTACCTGCAATAGCGCCGAGGGCGATCAGAATGGTCAAGGCGCGCATACCGGGGAAGTTGACCGGATTCCCTGAGATTGACCCCTTGAGCTTCCCGTAGGCAACGAAGCTGCCAGAGAAGGTGATGGTCCCGATGAGGATACTCACCGCGATGGTAAACAGCACACTCCCTGAGAGGGGCGAGGTGGATTGCATCAAGGCCGCCTGGGCCATTGGTGTTGCCGGATCAAGCGAAATGTAGCGGGCCACTTCGGCAGCCGCAACCACTGCGGATGCGCCGCCCCCAAACCCGTTAAACGCGGCAACCAATTCGGGCATGGAGGTCATTTCAACCCGTTTTGCCAGGAAGGCCCCAATGGCTGCGCCAACAACGAGGCCCCCGATCATTTCAGCAGGGGTCAGAATGCGGGACACAAAAAGCGTAGCGACTACGGCGATCAACATCCCGAAGGCAGCCATTTGGTTGCCGCTTCGGGCTGTGGCAGGGGAAGACAGCCGTTTCATCCCCATGATAAAGAGGGATGCGGCAAGGAGGTAGGCCAGATTAATCAGGGCGTCCATAAAATTGGGGTCTGAAGAGGGGCATTACGAAGCCAATACTTGGGATCGAATGTCCATCGGCATGAAAATCTTGTTGTGTGCAGCGGATGCACTTATCGTTTTTTCTTAAACATTTGCAGCATGCGGTCCGTCACCATAAATCCGCCCACCACGTTGATGGTCGCCAGGATCAGGGCGGCAACGCCCAGCCATTTAGCCATCGTTCCACCCACCATGCCGGCCACCACAAGCGCGCCGACGATGGTGATGCCGCTAATGGCGTTCGACCCGGACATAAGCGGGGTATGCAACGTCGCAGGGACTTTGCTGATGACCTCAAAGCCTACAAAAGAGGCCAATACAAACACGATAAAGAGTTCAAGCATAACGCGTTACCAATAAGGGGGCGTTGAAAAATAATCAGGCCGAAAGGAGGCCTTTGACCCGTTCGTGGACGACCTCACCCGCATGGGTGACACAGGCGCCTTTGATGATCTCGTCCTCAAAGTCCATATTTAATTGGTCTTCTTTGACGATTTCACCAAGTGCAGCCATGATGGTGCGGGCATACAACTGGCTGGCGTGCAGGGGCATACTGGCCGGGAGGTTGGTCACGCCGGCAATTTGGACCCCATGACGGATCACGGTTTCACCAGGTACGGTTAAGGTACAGTTCCCACCATTTGGAGCCGCCATATCGATAATCACTGAACCATGCGCCATCGCTTGCACGGCTTCTTCGGTGATGAGGGTGGGGGCTTTCCTGCCGGGAATCAGTGCGGTGGTGATCACCACATCTGCGGAACCGATGTGGGGCACCAGCAATTCCGTCTGCCGCCGTTGTTTTTCCTCAGCGAGGGCTTTGGCGTACCCGCTGGCGGCGGCGGCATCTGCTGTGTCCAGTTCGAGTTCAACAAACTTGCCGCCCAGGCTTTCGATTTCTTCCTTCACCGCAGGCCGGATGTCATAGGCAGACACAACGGCCCCCAAGCGCCTTGCCGTGGCTATGGCCTGTAGCCCGGCGACGCCAGCGCCCAGGATCAGGACCTTGGCGGGGCGAATGGTACCCGCCGCTGTCGTGAGCAGCGGGAAAAACTTCGGCAGGAGATTGGCGGCTTGCAGCACAGCCTTATACCCACCCAGCGAACTCATGGCTGACAGGGCATCCAGTTTCTGGGCCCTGGTGATGCGGGGGACCAACTCCATGCTGAACGCGGTCACCCCCTGTCTGGCCAGTTTCTGGGATACCTTCGGGGCATCGAGGGGCTGAAGGAAACAGACCAGAACAGCTCCACTCCTGAACGCCTGGATTTCCGCATCATTGGGAGGCTGAACCTTCAGGACGATATCTGCCCCCAGGGCTGCTTGTTGATCGACGATAGAGGCTCCGGCTTCAGAGAATGCGTCATCCGTGTAGGATGCAGATTCTCCGGCTCCCGAGGCGATGTTGATAGTGAAATCTTTTTTTAATAGTCGGCTAACAACGTCGGGTGATAAAGCGACGCGGGTTTCACCGGCCGTTGTTTCTTTGGGAACCCCAATGGAGAAGGCCATAGGCTTGGGTAGGTTTACGGAACTGCGTTGGGCGGTGGTTTATGGTGTTGCATCCGGTACGCAAATTCCAGCTTAGCTCGCAAAAAATCAAGGGGTAATCAAGGCAGAGTAACAATCAATCAAAATCACTCAATTCTTGGCATGACACTATGCCCTGGAAGGTAGGCCGATTATCCGTTCACCCGCTCAAACGCTTTCATAAAGTCCACGAGCGCGTCCACAGATTCGGTCGGGCAAGCATTATAGATGGACGCGCGGATGCCGCCAACTGACCGGTGGCCCTTCAGGGCTTGAAGTCCGGCTGTAGCTGCTTCAGCAATAAATTGGGCTTCCAATGCCTCCGAGGGGAGGCGGAAACAAACGTTCATCAGGGACCGGTCTTTGGTACGTGCGGTGCCCTTGTAGAAGTCGCCCGCATCAATACAGTCATACAGTTTGTCGGCTTTGGCTTGGTTGATTTGCTGAATAGCAGGAATGCCCCCCAGGTTTTCCAGCCAGGCCAGGACCTTGCCGACGGCGTACACGGCAAAGACCGGAGGGGTGTGGAACAGCTTGGCGGCATGCGTACCGTAGTCGAGCAAGGTAGGCAAATCGACGTTTCGGTTTTGCAGGAAGTTGTCTTTGACCAGTACCACGGTCACCCCAGCCGGGCCGATGTTTTTCTGTGCACCGGCATAAATCAACCCATAGCGGTCCACATCAATCGGGCGGCTTAGAAAATTACTGGAGGCATCACATACCAGTGGGACCTCGGCAATCGGGTCCTGCTTGAACTCAGTGCCGTAAATGGTATTGTTGGAGGTGAAATGGAGGTAGGCAGCGTGCGCGTCCAGCTTCCAGTCCGATACATCGGGGATGTAATTGTAATTTTGGTCGGCACTGGAGGCCGCCACATTCACCCGGCCAACCCGCTTGGCTTCCTTAATGGCTTTCTTGGACCAGGCCCCCGTATCCAGATAATCCGCCGATTCGTCGGCAGGCAAAAAGTTTAGAGGGACCTGATAAAACTGCATCGAAGCGCCACTCTGGAGGAACAGAATGTGCCATTCCTCACTGAGGCCCAGCAGCCGACGGAAAGCGGCGCGGGCACCTTCGGCTATTTCTGTATAGGTTTTCGAGCGATGGCTGATCTCCAGGACCGAAGTGCCGATGCCATGATAGACCGGCATTTCCTCGGCCATTTCACGGAGGACGGCTTCTGGCAATACACCCGGTCCGGCTGAAAAATTATGTTGACGAGCAGTTTGCGTAGGGGTGAGCGTAGGCATGGTGGTTATGGTCAAGGGTAGCGAATATCGCTAGTCTGAGAGAACAAGTGAATAGATCGAGACCGATCTCGTCAGTCCGTAAGGGGTAACGCTGAAACGGCGATGACATCCGGATTAGAACGAATGGCCGCCATGGTAGCCTCATCCATCTCGCCTGCAAACCGGATTCGGGCACAGGCGGCTTTTTCACCGGCAAAGACCAGATTTTCCATCTCCTGCACATTCCAGGAGGCTTTGCGCATGGCATCCAGGACGGCAGCAAGAACGCCTACCTTGTCAAGATGACGAACCGTTAAGAGGTACGTGGCGGCCGTATGGTCGGCGAGGTTGACGCAGTTGGGAACGTTTCCGGTCTCGGCATAGGTCAGGATGACCCGGACGGCTTCTGCGCCAATGGCGGCTGTCGCCTGTGCGGTAGACGCGCCGATGTGGTGCGTCAGGTACACATTGGGATGCCCGGCCAGGGGGTGTTCAAAGGGGCCGGCTTTATGGGAAGGCTCGCCTTCAAACACGTCCAGCCCGGCCCGAATCCCTTTTTCGTTCATCGCTTCCAGCAGGGCAGTTTCATCAACCACGGAACCGCGGGACGTGTTGATCAGGACCCCGCCCGGACGAAGGGCAGACAGTATGTTTGCATTAATCAGGTGCCTGGTATCCGCATTGGCGGCTACATGGACACTTAGCACATCGCTAACTTCAGCGACTTGTCTGGGGGAATCCATACGCAAAACCCCCAGGTCGGCGGCTTTCTCGTCGGTGAGGGACCGGCTCCAGGCCACCACATCCATCCCAAAGGCTTTAGCCCGTTTGATCATGGCCTTCCCGATGTTGCCCAGTCCGATGAGGCCCAGTGTTTTGCCTTTTATACCCTCGGCTTTGGAGAAACCTTTCTTGTTCCACTCCCCATCACGGGCCAGTTTCACATTGTCCGGGATAAACCGGTCAAGGGTGAGGATGAGTCCAAAGGCCAGTTCGGCCACGGCCACGGCATTTTTACCTGGGCAATTGGCCAGAAAGATGCCCCGTTCCGAAGCGCCCTGGACGTCAATCGTGTCGTAGCCTGCACCTGCCCGAACGATAAGTTCGAGGGAGGGGCAAGTGTCCATCATAGGGATGGTCACTTTGGTCGATCGAACCACCAGGACATTGGGGGTTTCAGCGCGAAGCGCTTCCAGAAGGGCGTCGCCGTTTAGGCTGGCATCCACGGTAACCGTATGGCCTGCATTGCGGATCGTTTTGACGCCATCATCCGAAAATTTATCTGCGATAAGAATTTTCATGGGTACATTCCTGATCAGAATAGGTGAATAAGCAACCCACTGCGCAATTTGGGTTCAAACCAGGTTGATTTGGGGGGCATCAAGAGATGGTCATCTGAAACGGCCAGGAGCTCTTCGATGCTTGTTGGGTACATGGAAATGGCCATCTGGGCTTTGCCCGCGTTTACCAGTCGCTCCAGCGCTTTGGTGCCTCGGATGCCGCCAACGAAATATATGTTCGGATCCGTCCTCGGATTGGTAATATTGAGCATGGGCTCAAGGATAAACTCGCCCAGCCGTGCCACGTCAAGATGATCGACCACCGAGCCGCGTTGGGTCTTAGGCAAGGTCAAGCCGTACCACGTTCCGTCCATGTAGATGGACACGTCGCCCTTTTCCTGTGGCGCAGGGGGGGCATCGGGATTCAAAACAAACCGTTGTTTCAAGGCGGCTAGAAATTCGGCAGGTCTACCGGGCACATCATAAAGGATCCGGTTGTAGGCCATGATGTGCATCTGGTTCATCGGAAACAGCACCGCCGGAAAAAACTCGAATTCAGCCTTGGTATCCGTCAAGCTACTGTGCATGGCCTCGGCTGTGCGGCTTGCGGCTTTACACCGGTGATGGCCATCGGCCACGTACAGGTGGGGGACATCCTTAAAGGCGTCAGACATGGCCTGGGGTTGGGTAACCCGCCAAACGGTATGCTGTACGCCGTCATCGGCGGTGAAATCGTACAGGGGTGAGGTGGTCGTAACCTGATCAACCAGGGCATCGATCTTCGGGCGATTCCGATAGGTGAGCATCACCGGCTCGGCATGGGCCTGCTGGGTGAGGATATGCCGGGTACGGTCGTCTTCCTTGTCTGGCCGGGTTTTTTCGTGTTTGAGGATGGTATCATCGTCATATTCCTTGACCGAGACACAACCGAAAAGGCCGGTCTGGGCGCGTCCATCCATAATGAGGCGATACACGTAGAGGGCCGGTTCGTTTTCCTGTTCAAAGACATCGCTGTCGGCAAAGCGCCGGAGGTTGGCTGCGCCGGTTTCATAGACGGCATCGTCGTGTTCATCCGTACCTTCGGGCAAGTCAATTTCCGGGCGGATGACATGGAGGAAACTGAACGATTTTCCGTGTGCGAGGTGGCGGGCTTCCTCAGTATTAATCACGTCATACGGTACACAGGCCACTTCTTCCACAAATTCAGGCTTGGGACGAAGGGCCGGGAAAGGGTGCAGGGTAGCCATTCAGAAATGTACAATTAAGCGTAACGAAGAGCCGGCGAAATGGGGCCGGTTGTAACCAGTGATGCCTGAAATTACGTACTTTAATACAGCGGGAACGTGAAAGGCTGGTGGAATTGCAACGCAGGGTTTGTAAAGGCTTGACCGCTTGAGGTATACCATGCACGGATTGCCGGAACGGGAGCAAAAAACACAAGCGTTTTGGAAGCGCCTCGGGGCGCAAGTCTGGAGGCGGAAAAAGTGGCGGCAAACGCTGCCAGATGCCGGGGAAGGCATTTGTCTGGTCTGCGAGCGACCCTTGCACCGAAGGGGTACCTATTACGTCCGCCCAGCGTATTTCAACGGGACCGATTGGATGTGTAATCGATGTCACCGAACCATGCAGCATGCCCTGGGCAGGGGCAAAGACAATCGGTACAGTTCGTCTTCCAATACGCCCTAGGTTTGAGTCTCGGGTGAGACGGTTTCAAACCGGTTGTGGTCACGGTTTTTTCGAGCCTGTGCCGGATTGAATATTTGGCCGTTCATCGCCAGGTAGACCCCTGGGGGCAAGGTCTGCACGGCCCCTATGGCGACCCCGATGTTAAACTCGGCATCGCTGTACTTGAACCTGGCCGGCTTTAGCGAGCCTGTAAGCACGATGACCTTGTTTTCCAGTCCTTGAAGGGCCTGTCCGGTCTCGACCATCGTATCGGTGCCGTGCGTTACAATGAACCGTTCGCCAGGGTCATTGGCGATGACCTGCCGGACCAGGGCCCGGTCGGATTCGGTGAGTTCGAGGCTGTCCTTGCGTAGGAGGGGGATGATCCTGTAATTGAATGTGGCATTGGCCTCATCCAGAATGTCGATTACCTGAGGATCGCCGACGGCGTAGGTACTTTTGGCATCAAAATAGATCTTGTCGATGGTACCGCCGGTACTGATAAAGACGATGGTTTGTGCTTGCATGCAGGCAGGTATCTGCAAAGGGTTGGGTTATTCGGCAGGGGGGGCAACCTGTAGGTCGGGTTGCGCTGTATTCAGTTGGAGGGCACCGTCACCGCTGATGGCCGCTACATGTTCAGGATCGGGGGTTGGTTGAGCACCTGGCATCTCTGAACTGACCGTTACACGAAGGGCGCGCAATCCGGTTACCCCTTGCAGGTCTTCGAGGTGAACATCTTCGACCTCGGCATTCAGGTATCCGGCTGCATGAAGGTAGTCGAAATACCGGCGGTATTCGTAGGCATCCTTATCCTGAGCATACACGATAGCAATTTTGCCCGGTTGGGTCAAGCGCTCGCCGGTTTCTTTGATGCGGGCTTTGTCGATCCGTTTTTTGATGATCTCATATCGGATGTTGTACGCGCCGTCCACATCGAACTTCTTTTCTTCAAGCCGGAACCTGATGGAGAGCGGGTTGCTGTGAACGAGGATCAGGTGGGCGGCGTCCAGCTTGACCTTTAAGGAGGGGCGGAGGCGGTCTAGTTCCCAGACCAGCCCGGCCATCATCATCAGTTGCCAGAGCCGGAGGTTGTGGAGGTAGAGCATGTCAAACTTGCCATCCTCCATGAGGGAAGCCCCAACGTACAGGTTGTAGTCAACCCCATCTGTTTTGTACTTCTCAAAGTAATGGGGGAACATCGCCTGGGCTTGTTCTTCCTGTTCGTCGATGAATGCACCGATGGTGTCATTGAGCACCATGACGCTGTCTTCGTAGTCCTTGCGCTCCTGATACAGGATCCCCAATTCAGAGTCAAGTGCCGCCTGATAGGCCTCTATTTTATCCGGCACACCGGGACCAAAAGTCCTGATCCGATCAAAAAGCGACTCCAGGTCCCGTTGGAGGAAGGACAGCACATCTGTTTCATCCCCAGAACTCAGGCCGCTCTGGATGTCTGTAATGTAATTGGCAATCCTGAAGCCAAGTTCGTCCAGGACGGGAAGCGGCTGATAAGTTGCGGCTTCCACAATGACGGCAAGGCCCAACTGCAGTTGCGAAACGAGGTCGGTCTGGATAGACTGATTTCGCAAGACGGAGGAGTTTCGGATATCCGAAAGGCCATAAAGGGGGTAGACATCTGGAAAAACAATCGGCTCCACCTTAGCGGGTTGTCCGGATTGCCAGCGTTCCATATAGTTCTGGGCAGCCTTTTGGAAGCGCCATTCTACCGCAGGATGGATGGCCGTATACTGCTCCTTGATTACAGCCTGCACCCGGTCTTCCCGTTCGTCCAGGCTGCGGTTCATGGCCGTGGCAAACAAGGGGACCACTTCCATCAGGCGGATCACACTAAACGCATTCAGGTCGCCAACATTGGGAGAAGCCAGTTCCAGCAAGCCGATCACCTTATCCTCATACAGGAGGGGGATCAGGAGCAAATTGCGAAAGCCCTGTTCTTTAAGTTTGTATTCGAGCCCACTCCGCACGGCATCCCCTGTGAGGTCATGGATCACAACAGGTTCTTGCGTTTTTAGCACCTCCATATAGGAGGACTTGTGCTTGTACTGACAATGCGGGATGGTCTCATCGTGCATCAAGAGGCTACGTCCAATGACGCGCGCCCCCGTCACGGTGTCCAACTCGCCTCGTTCCAGGGCAATGAGGCCGAGGCGCATGTCGTGCAATCGCAAAAGGGTTCGAATCCTCTTTTGAAGGTCGTCGATTTTAAGGCCCGTGGTCATGGACTCCTTTTGGAGCAGGTCATGCTTCAGCAGGGAGACGACTTCCTGCTCCGTGACGTCAACCAGCAAGATCAGGATGATGCCCTCGAATACGAAATACTCCGGGGGAAGGGTATCGAGCCACAATTGCAGGTTCATCGGATCGGCCACCAGGGATTTGATCTCCTCCTTGGTGAGCTTGGGTGCCCCTTTGCGGGCCTTGATGTTGACAAACTGGGTGTCAAAGGAAACCTTGAAGTGATGAATCAGTCCGGTGTCGGGGTCGGTACCGGTAAAGATCGTCGGGTAATTCAGTTCAACCTTGGTTCCGTAGTGGGCATTGAGAATCCGGTGGTAGGCGTTCATGGTCCGCCCATTCTCAATCATTTCCTCGTCTACCCCAATTGCATTGAGGTTCAGGCCTTTGAGAAAGGTTTCCTGATTGTTGAGTCCCAGGTGTTCATAGGCCGGAGTCGCAAAAAAACAGCCGTGTACATCATAGGGTCGGTATGCCCCGGCGTATACCTCTGTCCATTTTGAGAGCGGGATCGCTGCGCTCATCAGGGAATAAACCAGCTTCTTATGCTCCTTGAGCATGGCCGTGTCCTTGATGGGTTTGGACAAAAATTTTGCCTCATCTACCCGGGCCAGGATCTCACGAGCGAGCAGGGCGTGTGGATGGTCTTCACATTTCGTGATTTCCCGCCAAAAATCCACGAGGGGCCGGAGCGACAAAATTTGTTTAAACGGAAAGTGGTTATCGAATGAAGGAGCCATAATATATACCGTGATGCAAAGGGATTCTCGGATGGCATTAGGACGATAAAGCCTGAAAGAAGTTGCAACACCTATTCTGTTCAGGCCCGATCTCTGTCGATTCTTATATCTTGTGAAATACGGCCGTCAATACTTGGAGATGCCTGTGCAAGGTTTGTTACGTATCGGCAAATTCGATAGACTTACGTTTGAGCCCGAAAAACAGCTTCCTGCAACCCATGTCAAATGCCTTTAGATTCCACCGATATATGGCCTTGCGGTACTTCCGTGGGATCACCGGCAAAGGGAAGGATCGACGGTTTTTGCGGTTTATTCTGTTTGTTGCCATTGGTGGCGTTGCCGTCGGGGTGGCCGCCTTAATTCTGGCCTTCTCAATCACCCGTGGCTTCAGCCTGGAAATCGAGCGCAAGATTATCGGGTTCAATGCCCATGTCCAGGTTGATAATTTTCAGGATGCGCCCCTGGATGAGGCCGACCGGTTGATGGGTGAAATCCAGGCCATGGAAACGGTTGAATCTGTAACCCCGGTTGTGCAGGAACTGACCTTGATTCGGTCCCGGAATGGCATTGATGGCGTGGGATTATGGGGGGTGCCAGGCAATCAGGTTTTTGTGGCCGACCATATCCAGAAAGGATCCTTTAGCTTTGAGGTCGATGAAAATCAGCGGCCAGGGATGGTCGTCAGCCAAAAAATTGCGCAACAATTAGGGTTAAAGGAAGGGGATAAGGTGACCTGTTTTTCCATGCGCGACCTTCCCACATCTGGGGCCAGCGGGGCGTTGTTCTCAAGGCCAAAGGTCAAACAGTTTTACGTCTCTGGAATTTACAACACCGGCTTCGCTGAATTCGATGACAAGTTCACCTTCATTGACATTCAAGTTGCCCGAGACTTGCTGGGGTATAGCGAGGATCAGGTTACGCGGTTTGATGTGCGGGTCCGGGATGTTGCGGAGGTAGGCGGAGTCGCTTCAGAAATTGAGACCCGTTTGGGCTTTCCTGTATGGGCACGGACGGTGTATCAGGTGTATCGCAATTTATTTGCCTGGGTGAATTTGCAACAGAGCATCATCCCTTTGGTGCTTACCATCATCGTCATCGTGGCCGCCTTTAACATTCTGAGTACCCTGCTCATGCTGATGCTGGAGAAAACCAGAGAAATCGGCATCCTCAGGAGCATGGGGGCCACCCAGAAAACCATCCGGCAGTTGTTTATCTGGATGGGATTACTGATTGGCTTCCTCGGTGTCGTCTTTGGAGAAGGCCTGGCCCTGGTGTTGGCGCTGGTGCAAAAAAAGTTCGGTATCATTCCATTGCCGCAAGACACGTACTACATGGACACGGCGCCCATCCAATTGAGCGGTTGGGACTTTTTGACAGTGGCCGCGTTTACGCTCGTACTCTGCATACTGGCCGCGTACATTCCTGCCCGCGCCGCTTCACGGACCGATCCCGTACGGGCAATCCGCTTTGCAACCTAAGTAGGTTATTCACCCTCAAATCTGATACAAACAAAGACATGGCTATTCAAGTTGGACAACAGGCTCCGGATTTTGAGCTTTACGCACAAGACAAATCGGCTTTCAAATTGTCAGGCCATCGTGGCAAAAACCTGCTCTTGCTCTTTTATCCCGGTGCGTTCAGCAGCATCTGTACCAATGAACTCAACATGGTCAATAACGATCTGACCAGCTATACAGACGCGAATATTGAGGTGGTGGGTATTTCCACCGATTCACTCTTTGTGCAGGCCGAATTCAAAAAGGCCCATGCCTTAGAATTTTCACTGCTCAGCGATCACAATGCTGAAGTATGCGAAGCGTATGGCACGAAGTATGAAGCCGGTGAATTTCCATTTGGGATGCATCGTGTTTCTCGTCGTTCGGCTTTTGTCATTGATACAGAGGGTATTGTTCAATATGCAGAAGTTCTTGAAAGTGCAGGGGATATGCCTAGCTTTGAGGCGATAGGGAAGGTTATTGAAAACCTCTGATTCGGCGCAATCGAATGGATTCTATAACAGTTAAGGTCCTGCTATTTAGTGTCCTCAAGGAGCAGACGGGCTTCGGGGAATTGACGATAAATCTTGCCCCGCCGGCCACGGGATCAGATCTTCTGGATACCCTTTGCCGTTCGTATCCTGCACTGGGTCCGTATCGGCCTGCGGTTCGTCTGGCCGTGAATCACGAATATGTGTCAGACCAGGCCTCTTTGTCCGATGAGGATGAAATTGCCCTCATTACGCCCGTGAGTGGCGGGTAAATAAAGCATTCATGGTGCCACAAAGCATCAAAACAGATACCGCCTGGTTGTCGGTTCAGGACTCTGTCCTGGATGTCGGCCAGGCCTTTGCTTTTCTTCAAACAGAAGGGGCCGGAGGGATCAACCTGTTCGTCGGGACCACGCGCCGTTGGACAGGTGATTTGGAGACGGCATCCCTGGAGTATGAGTGTTATGCAGAGATGGCGCTTCAGGAGATGGAACGCCTGATCGGGAAAGCCAAAACGCAATGGCCGGTTCAGAAAGCCTGCTTGTGGCACCGGGTTGGCAATGTGCCGGTCTCTGAGGCCAGCATTGTGATCGGTGTGGCTACGGCACACCGGGTCGCTTCGTTTGATGCTACACGATACTTGATTGATACCGCAAAACAACAACTCCCGGTTTGGAAGAAGGAAATTTTTACCGATGGGCAAACGTTATGGGTACAAGGTTCTAAACCCGATGTCAATGCACCAGGAAATTCCTAAATCATAGCCAACACGTTACATGTCAAAAACCCTCTTTTTGCTCCTCGGCTTTCTTTGGTTTGCTGCACCGCTCACGGCACAATCTGTTGTGGGGGAGTGGATTTCTATTGATGACAAGACGGAAAAACCCCGGTCGATCATCGAAATCTGGGAAGAAGAGGGCACAGTCTTTGGCCGGATCAAAGACCTGTTTCCAGAACCTGGGGAAGACCCGGACCCGCTTTGTGACCAATGTAAAGGCGAACTCAAAGATCAGCCGGTTCGGGGCATGCGGATTATGTGGGGCATGAAACCAGACGGCGATAAATGGTCCGGCGGAAGAATAATGGACCCGGAGAATGGAAAGACCTATCGGTGTAAAATCTGGGTTGAAGCAGGCAAATTGAAAGTAAGAGGATACCTCGCCTTTTTCTATCGTACACAGACGTGGTTACCAGCAAAGGACTAAAGTGCTTGTACCTGACGGGTCGGGTACCCTAAATTAGAGTGGCAATCACACACATCCGATCTCCTCCTGATCGGTTCTTAAGACCTACTTGAAAACAACCGGGCATGCAGTTAAAACTGCGGTTTTGGGGAAGAATCCTCAGTATAACACTCTTATTGGTTAGCGGGTTTGGGATGCCTGCATCGGCACAGGAAACGGAGCCGCATATGGTGATCGTTGAGCCTTTTGCGCGTATGCGCTCAGGTCCATCTGTCTCCAACTCCACCTTACATCAGTTTTTTGAGGCAACCCAGATCGAAGCCCTGTCTTTTGACCGGCTGTATTGGATGGTCCTCTATGATAACAAAGTGGGCTATGTGATCGCCTCTTCAATCCAGGCCGATGCAGAAACCCGAGCGTTTTTTTCGTCCAATGAATTGCCCTTAGATCCCACAGCTCAACCCGGATCAACCGTTGCCACATTGGAAGGCAACCCCGAACCGACACCGTTCGAGCCAGAACCAGCGCCAGCCCCAACAGATTCAACCGGTCAGGTGCGGACCCTTCCAGAGCCCATGGCCGAGGTAGAAGAAGCAGCATCGCAAGATCCTGTTGCTGTCCCATCAACGGCTGCCCCAACCATCCTCCGGGGCCGGAATCTTGTATTTCGAGCAGGTGTTGGGACGGCATTACCCCTTGCGCCGCCCAAGTTTCCTGATTTGTGGGCCAGAGGGATCAGTTTTCACGGTAGCCTGGGGTATGGGGTAAATAGCTATGCTGAAGTGGGCGTTGAATTCAGCTATAGTGAATTGGCGCTCGAAAGGGATCAGGTATTTACATTGACGGGCCTTGTGGAAGAAGTGGATGAGGTTGTGGATGGAAATGTAAAAGTGTCCACGGTAATGGGCTACTTGAAACTCAATGCATTCCCCGTCTTCGAAAAGGTCTCACCCTATGTCCTGTTCGGCGGTGGTTCCTTCGGTTTTGCCCCCGCTGACGTCCGCATTGCTGGTAATGAGGGCCCGATCCGAGATACAGAGGAGACCGACTTCCTATTTCGCAAAAAGGAAACGGTCGGCGGATTTATGCTTGGCGTGGGGGTAGATGTTCGAATGGCCGGATCGGTATATTTGTTTGCTGAGGGGCGCGGGGTTTTTGGCCTGACCGAACGGGAAGGTACCTTCGTGACACCCTTTCGGGCCGGTTTTATGATTCGGTATTAGGCCCTGCTACGCCGTCTTGGCCCCTTCGACCTGGTCGAAAGTCACCAGAACAACGACGAGCGGCGTAACATCAGATGTTAAGTGAACATTGGAGGTGTACGTGCGATTGCGTGTTCAGCAAATCGATAGCGCCTTGCCGGCCTGGGTCGGCGTATGCGCGCTTTTTCTTGGCGGGTGTGTGGTAGGTGTGAGTGGACGGGGAGACCAGGGGGACGTCCCTTCCTTCGGAGATCGGGAAACACGGGGGGTGGTGGCACACGATGCCATAGACGAGGCTTCGGGCCTTGTGGCCAGCCGAAAAAACCCCGGTGTACTCTGGACCCATAATGACTCTGGTGATGGGGCTCGGCTGTATGCCATGAACATCATGGGTGAACACCTGGGGACCTATACCCTGGAAGGGATTACAGCGCGGGATTGGGAAGACCTCACCCTGGGGCCTGGGCCAGAAACCGGTACGGACTATCTGTACGTCGGGGACATCGGGGATAACACAGCGGTCATCGAAAAGAAATACATCCAACGAATTCCAGAACCGACCGTCAGCCCAACGCAATCCCCTGTGGAGGTCACCTTGTCTGGCACCGAAACCATCACGTTTACCTATCCAGATGAATACCGGGATGCGGAAACCCTGATGGTTGATCCCAATACCCGAGATATATACGTCATATCCAAAGGAGCTTCGACGGTTCAAGTATATCGTGCCCCTTTTCCGCAGTCGGTTGAAGCGCCGATGGTGCTGGACAAGCGCGCTCCCATTTCTCTTGGCCGAATTGTGGGTTTTCCAAAGAACTTACAGGGGGCCGTTGGGGGGGATATTCAGCCATCAGGTGCCGCTGCTCTGGTGAAGACGTATAAACAGGTATACTATTGGGGACGCTCAGATCAGGGAGATCCTTTTTTTGAGGGAGACCCGGCTGTTTTGCCCTACAAATCTGAACCCCAGGGGGAAGCGATTGCGTGGGCGGCAGATGGAGGTGGGTATTTTACCCTCAGCGAAGAACGAGAGAACGAGGCCGCCAAACTTTATTTTTACCCCAGAAAACCGGCACGTGCCTCGCTATCGACAACCCCGGCCGGTGTAGAAGCTACACCGCCAACCCTGGATTCCTTACATACCGCCCTTCGGCTCTCGCTGACCTCTGATAAGCCCCAACAGGTACGGATTGCACTTAAAGATCCCCTGGATCGTGAAGCCTATGTGGTTTGGGAGGGGAGGATGGACGATGCAAAGCCTGTACACGTGGAGGTAGATGCCCGTCCTATCAAAACGGGCACATATCGGCTTCGGGTGGAGACTTCCGAGGGGTGGATGGAACACCCGTTACAAGTTGATCACCACCGTTAGCATCGTGCTCGAATTTCCACTTCACCCGTTTGTACCGGATCATTTCGAGCCGGGAAAAAGAGAGATCGTCTCTGCGTTGTGGGCATGGCATGAATCAATCCCATCATATGCAGCAAAGTCTGAGGCTGCGTTGCCTGTGAAGCTGGATGCTTTCCGGTCAGGCGCATGCCCGGCATGGTTTGAAACTGAAAAATGGGCAGCACTCCAGGAAGGCATCAGTACATATCGCCTCAAGGAAGAATGGCTGGTGGATCAACTCAAAAATGCCCCCCTATTTGTGGGTCCACTAACGGTAGCCGACGCAGCGGCGTTACGTCTTACGGTACAGCAAATTGCTGGCGGGCACAGTCAATTGCTCGTGCGCATGGCTGAGGCAGACGGGAGTTGGCAACGCCCAGCAGTTGAAGCCCTCACCGAAGCCTATTTCCTGCTCGAACGATTCGTGCGGTTAAAGAAAGATGTGCAAGCAGAGCGGATCTGGATTCCTCAAATCGACCTGGATCAGTATCAGGTAGGGCTGGAGCAGTTGAAGAATGGGCCTATTGATGAGAAGATGCGCCGGCTTCTTTGGAAACAAGGGGTACGCATTCGGGAAGCCTTTGCCCGTGCGTTGCCTTTGGCGGCAGAGTTGCCAAAACGGTTCAAAAGACCGTTCAAACGCACCTGGATTGGGGGACTTCGTCTGATTGATGAAATCGAGCGTAGGGAATATGATGTATGGACAGAATCTGTCACGCTTTCTTCGTTGCAAACGCGCCAGGTCATATTGCAATCATGGCTGCGTTCGGCTACTTTCCGATAACTCCACCAACGATACCTTTTGCTTATGTTGACCTATAAGGATGCCGGTGTAGATATCGCAGCCGGCGAAGAAACAGTAGGCCGAATCAAACCGCTGGTACGTCAAACCTTTACACCGGGCGTACTCGCCGATATTGGCGCATTCGGTGGTTTTTTTGCACCCGATTGGAAGGCCTATTCAGCCCCCGTACTCGTATCCTCGGTAGATGGAGTCGGGACCAAGCTCAAAGTGGCTTTTCGGATGAGCAAGCATGATACGGTGGGGCAGGATTTGGTCAATCATTGTGTCAATGACATTGCTGTTTGTGGTGCGAAACCCTTGTTTTTCCTGGACTACTTCTCTACAGGACGCCTTGAACCCAACGTGGCAGAAGAAGTGGTCCGTGGATTTGCCGTTGCCTGTAAGGCAAACGGATGCGCCCTTATTGGAGGAGAAACCGCCGAAATGCCGGACCTTTATGCAGCTGGTGAATTTGACCTGGCTGGTACGGTTGTGGGCATTGTTGATCGAGACCAGATCCTGGATGGCAGCCGTGTAAAAGCCGGGGATATGCTCATCGGCCTGCCTTCCACCGGACTTCATACCAATGGGTACTCGCTGGCTCGAAAGGTGTTGTTTGCGCACTATGACGTTAACGACACACCGGAGGAATTGGGCGGCACGTCAGTAGGAGATGCCTTGTTGGCCGTCCATCGGTCCTATCTCACCCCCATTCAGGCATTGATTGAGGCTGGAATGGTCCATGCCTTTGCCCACATTACAGGCGGAGGAATCCCTGGCAATACACAGCGTGTGATGCCGGAGGGTTTGCTGTTTGATGTCGATTGGGAAGCCTGGCTACGGCCTCCGATCTTTGGGTTAATTCAACGGCTTGGTGGTGTGCCCGAAGCGGATATGCAACGCGCCTTCAACCTGGGTATCGGTCTCATTGCAGTCGTGTCCTCTTCCCATCAGGATGAAGCCCTGGCGCTATTGCGCAATCTTGGAGAAACGCCCATTGTGATCGGAGGGGTAAACGGATAGAACTTCTCTTTGCTGTCGATGTTTACGACCCCATACCTCTTGATCCTTACAGGCCATGCTCTCACTATTGCTTATTATTGTGTTCAGCTATCTGGTGGGTTCAATCCCGGCCAGTATTTGGATTGGGAAGGGCATCTACGGCATCGACATTCGTCAGCATGGAAGTGGGAATGCCGGGGCAACCAATGCCTTTCGGGTGATGGGCTGGAAAGCCGGCACCTTGACCACGCTGGTTGATGCCGGGAAGGGTTTCCTCGCAGCGGGGGGGATTGCCTTGCTCCGGGTTGATCCGATCAATTTTAGTTTTGGAAGTTGGGACACCGAAGTCGTTATTCAACTCATCGCATGCCTGTGCGCCGTAATCGGTCATATGTTTCCGGTTTGGGCCCGGTTTAAGGGGGGGAAGGGGGCAAATACTGCAGCCGGTGCACTCCTGGCCATCACGCCGGTGACCATGTTGATCGTACTGAGCGTGTTTTTCCTTGTCTTATTGACGACCCGTTACGTTTCTCTGGCTTCTTTGCTCAGCGCCCTGTCGTTTCCTCTGGTAATCATTCTCGGTAAGTTTGTTTTTAACGTCGAACACCTCGACCTGAGTTTGTTGGTCTTCGGCACCGTGATGGGTTTGGGGATTTTCTGGGCGCATCGGCAGAACATCAAGCGCTTGTTAAAGGGTACCGAAAATCGGGTGGGTTCTTTCAAACCTTCGAAAGGACAGCTTAAAAGAGAGGAAACCTGATTGGTATTTGAACCGAGATGGATACCATTGTGAATAGAGACCATTTTCCTCAGGACCCCACCATAGCCGTGCTTGGGGCAGGAAGTTGGGGTACTGCACTCGCTGTACATCTGGCTAAGGAAGGCCGGCCCGTAAGGCTCTGGGCCCGGCGTAAGGAAGCTGCGGCCAGTATAGATCGGGAACGGCGAAACTGGCATTATCTCCCCAAAGCACTCTTGCCTATGTCAATTGCGGTTTCCTCCGATTTGAAATCCATCGTCGAAGGGGCGGGTGTCTGGATATTTGCGGTTCCGGCGCAGGCCATTCGTAAGGTTGCGGAAGCTGTTCGGCCCTTTGTGTCACCAGAAAAGGTCATCATTTCGGTCGCCAAGGGTATCGAACAAAAGACCTTGATGACGCCTTCTCAAATTCTGATGGAGACCCTCTCAAGCGTTCCCCAAAACCATATTGGCGCCTTATACGGTCCGAGTCATGCCGAAGAGTTGGCCGTTGGTATGCCCACCACCGTGGTTGCAGCGGCAACCGATGATGGCGTGGCTACCTATATCCAGCACCTCTTCATGGGGGGCGGGTTAAGGGTTTATGTGAACCTGGACCTCATCGGGGTAGAGATTGCCGGATCCGTGAAAAACGTGATGGCCATTGCGGCTGGTATTAGCGACGGGATTGGTGGGGGAGACAACGCCAAAGCGGCCTTGATTACGAGAGGCATTGCAGAGATCAGCCGATTGGGGCGTGCACTGGGGGCCACACCCTCAACGTTTGCGGGATTGGCCGGGATTGGGGATTTGGTCGTTACCTGTACCAGCAGGCACAGCCGGAACCGCTATCTCGGAGAGCAGATTGGCCGGGGACGAAAACGAGAAGAGGTGGAGGAAGAAATGCAGATGGTGGCCGAAGGGGTAAACACCACGGCTTCTGTGGTGGCCCTTGCGAAGCGACATGGTGTGGATATGCCCATTACCCAGGGGGTACACGACATCCTGTTTGAGAATAAATCCCCACAGGTTGCTCTTACAGAACTGATGGCCCGCGCAGCCAAACGGGAAGATTATACTGCGGATTTCTGCCCCAACTGACCACAGGACCATACGCCAGATCATGACGCTAATAGAGCTCAAGCGAATGGCCGAATTCGGAGAGGGGCCATTTATCGAGTTTAAGTTGCGGGTTCCCCGCCCTGAGAAAATCGTGCGCGAAGTTGTTGCGTTTGCCAATACGGATGGGGGAAAGATATTGATCGGGGTGGATGATGATGGGACCCTGATTGGGGTTAAAGATGTGAAGGAGGAGGAATTTGCCCTGGAGTCAGCATTGGAGGCCCTATGTACCCCGCCGGTACCCTTTTCGATATTGACTGTTCCGATCAGCAGGAAGCGGGAGGTGCTTGTTGTGGATGTGCCGGCGAGTAAAAAAAAGCCACACTTCTGCATGCCGAAAGGGGAAAAGCGTACGGCATTTGTACGGGTGAAAGACCAGGCCCTGGAAGCCAGCCGGGAAATGGTTCGGCTGATGCGTATGTCAAAGCATAAAAAAGGGGTCCGGTTTCAATACGGCCCTCGCGAGCATGCCCTGATTCGTTACCTGGATCGGTATGAACGGATTACGGTTCATCAGTTTGCCAAACTGGTTGGGATTCCTCCCCGGTTGGCTTCGCAAACCCTGGTGTTGCTCACGCGGGCCAACATCTTGCGCATTCACCCCTCCGAAACCGAAGACCAATACACCCTGGCGTACGATCTACAGACGGAAGGCGAAAAAAAATAAGCCGGTATACACGATGTGTACCGGCTTATTTTTCAGGTTCTGTTTGAGGCTTAGGTGGGTTGCCCGCCCTCGCTCCAGTCCAGCTTTTCCTGATAGGCTTTGAGTTCATTCCAGGCGCCACGGGCAGCCATCTCGGCTTGTTCCGCCCAGGTTTCCTCGTTGGCGATTTGGTGCAACTGTTTATTGCCGGAGGCCAGCAAGATATCGCGGAACCGTTCCTCAGCCGTAGCCGCTACCTGTGCAAAGGTAAAGATGCCATTTTCGTTGAGGAGTTCTTCGATTTTTCTGCCGATCCCCCAGATTTTCTTGAGATCGTCTTTGGTTGAGGCGCTTGGCAGCGGAGCAGCTGCAGCCGCAACGACCGGCGGTTCACCAGCGGCGCTCGATGTGCCAGCCGCATAAGCAAAAGCTGCTGCGGTTGAGTCGATGGCGCTGTTCAGGCCGTCCAGTTTTTCATTGGCTGCTTTGAGTTCGGCTTCCAGTTTATCGCTCCGCTTCTTGCAAGCGGCTAGCGCGGCTTCCAGTTCCGTTCGCTTTTTCCGGCAGGCTTCAAGTTCGGCTTCATGGGTGTTGTCTTCACCTCCAAAGAGGCGGCAGATCAAACAACCGATAATAGCGCCGAGGATAAAGGCGATAAGCAAACAGAGTAATATTTCTCCTAATAACCACCACATGGTATTCTAGATTTCTGGTGTGGGAAAGAACAAGTTGGGCATGGACCGTTGGGCATTACAGCACCTTGAATTCGACCCGGCGGTTGGCCTGGCGCCCCGCTTCTGTATTGTTGGAACGGATGGGGCGCGTTTCGCCATATCCAGTTGCCGTGAGTCTGTTGTTGGCAATACCTTGCTGTACCAGATAGGCACGAACGGCATTGGCACGGCGCTGACTGAGTTCCAGGTTGTAAGCATCCCGTCCACGGGAGTCGGTATGGCCTTCAATGGCCACATTGGCATCCGGGTATTGACGCAGGGCTTGGGCCACTTCATCCAATAAACGCTGGCTTCTTGGCGTTAACTCTGTACCGTCCAGCGCGAATTCGATCACTTTGCCCGCAAGGAGCTGATCAAGCGCCATCTGGGCTGCAGAGACACGGATTTGGTTGGAAATATCAACGTCGTTACCAAGAATACGTGCGGCTTCACGGCCAATAAAGTCCTTGGTTCCCTGTGTGCCAACCGTACCTGAGAGCACCACATCATTCGGGGCCTCAGGCGCATAGATAGCGATGTTACCTGACGAGACACTATCGGCCATCGCGGGCAGCATATCCGGGATCCGGGCCAACCAGTCGGGGGTAGCGAGTGAGGCATCCACGGTCAGGTTGTTCTCTACATTGGCCGCACCCACTTTGGCTACCGCGGCATCATACATGGCCTGCCGGGTTGCCTCGTCCGGGACACGGCCATTCAAAACGATACCGTTGTCGTCAAACTGAAGGTCAAATGAGGGCGCTACACCGGCATCGGAATCTCCAGGGGGTGGAGTGTCCGCAGCAGGTGGGCCATCACCGACTATAAGGTTGTTACGTACCCGGAAGACGCCGGGATGTGCAGCCACGAGCTCTTCGGCACGGGCAGCAAGGCTATTCGTTGGGATGGATCCTGAGAGCACCGCCGTCCGGCCGTCAAAGGATACGTTTTCAAGTTGAATCCCGCCGTTTTCGAGGGCCGCAGTGGCCTCAGCGGTTAGTTTATCTTGAATGGGCGTCCGATGACAGGAGAAACAGAGCAGTGATAACAGCAACCAAAGTACGATGCCTAAAATAATTAGGGCACTCTTACTCATGTGCTTCCTTTGGTTTGGGGAGATACTAAAAATGTGTACGACACGTCAACGGCTCTAGGATGCGCGCTACCGTTGTTTGGTTTGGTTCATGTGTGTACATTCTAAGGTGATTCACAATATAACCATGTACAGGTTTTATGCAAACAGCCGAATAAAAAAAGATTTATGTCCAGTATTAAAGCAACCATCGTACAATTTGGACCCGAATATTTAGATCCGCCCTCGAATCGGGAATGGGTAGCCAATTTGTTAAAAGGTCATGAGGCGGATCTGATCGTATTACCGGAATTATTTGCATCTGGATACTTTTTCCGTTCGCAGTCTGATGTGGATCAAGTAGCCGAGGCTATACCCGATGGCCCAACCGTTGAGTGGCTCCAAGTCCAGGCCCGGGTGAGCGGGGCCACCTGGGTGGCCGGTTTGCCCGAACGGCATGGGCATCTGTTATACAACAGCGCCGTAGTTGTTACACCGAATGGGACCTGCCATACCTATAGGAAAATTCATCTGTATTATGAGGAAAAAGAATGGTTTACGCCCGGTGATTTAGGGTTCAGGGTCTTTGAATTGGAATCCAAGGCAGGCGTACCCTATCGGTTGGGGTTGATGATCTGTTTCGATTGGTACTATCCGGAAGCGGCACGCACCCTGGCCCTTCAAGGTGCTGACATCATTGCACACCCCTCAAATCTGGTACGAAAAAACTGCCCGCGTGCCATGCCCATACGCGCCCTTGAAAACAGGGTATTTACCATGACGGCCAACCGAATCGGGACGGAATCCAATGGAAAGGAATCGTTGCGCTTTATTGGGAAAAGTCTGATTTGTGACCCCAAAGGAGCGGTCATGATCCAGGCCCCCACGGACGCTGCTTTTGTGGGTTCAGCCACGTTAACCCTTGAGCATGCGAGAAACCGACAACTCACCCCCCATAATAACCTGTTCGCGGATCGCAGGCCCCAATATTATGAGCTATGATGGACGGCTGATTGTACAGCCTGCAGAATGCGGGCTTGCGGGTCCGGGTGAGGGTCCGGGATAAAGTCTCGACCTGTAATGGCCTCATAGAGTTCGATATACCGTTCCGACACAAGCATCCTGAAATCGTCTGGCATATCGGGCATTACCTGGCCCGTTTTGCCCTGGAAACCGTTCGCCATGAGCCATTCCCGTACGAATTCTTTGGAGAGTTGTCGTTGCGGGGCATCGGCGGCCAGCAAGTCATCATAGGTGTCGGCATAGAAATACCGGGAGGAATCCGGGGTATGAACTTCATCCACCACGACGAGGCTGCCTTCCGGTGTGCGTCCAAACTCGTATTTGGTATCGACCAGAATCAGTCCGCGTTCGTGGGCCATCTCGGCGCCTTTTGCAAAGAGGCGTTGGGCCATGTCTTCCAGTTTTCGGAGGGTTTCGGCTGGTATAATCCCCTGAGCAACGATTTCAGCTTTGCTAATATCCAGGTCGTGTCCTTCTACTGCTTTTGTGGCTGGTGTCAGGATGGGTTCGGGGAGTTTACTATTCTGGCGGAGGCCTCCGGGCAGGGTTTCCCCACAAAGGATTCTTCCGCCTGATTTGTACGTACGCCAGGCATGCCCGGCTAGGTACCCCCGCATCACAAATTCAATCGGGAAGATCTCGCATTGGATGCCGATCGTCACGTTGGGATCAGGGACTGCAAGCACATGATTGGGTACCAGATCCGAGGTGGCTTCGAAAAAGTAGGCGGCAATTTGATTCAGCACTTGCCCCTTGAAAGGGATTTGCTGGCGGAGGACATGGTCAAAGGCTGAAATCCGATCCGAAGCAACAATGATATATCGACCGTCAGGGATGGCAACGGTATCACGGACCTTACCGTGGTAGGGGGGGCCGAATGCGTCGAGGGAAGTTTGTGCGATGCAGCGGGTCAACTGGGCGCGGATCGCATCGGTATGTTTGGACACTGGAGAGGTACCAGAATCAGGTTCGGGAAAAATCACTGGATGACCGGACGCGCAACTGTGGGTTTACACGCACGGTGGTTGGAGCCTGGCGGCCCTGACTACGTCGCTTGAGCAACATTTCGGTAGCCATATGGCCGTGGGCAAGCAACTCCTGATCAACAGAAGTCAAACCAATGTAACGGCTTACCTTGATGTCGTTGTAGCCCACCAGCGCAATATCTTCAGGTACAGACTTACCTGCTTCACGTATGGCTTTTAAGGCTCCCAGTGCTTGCACATCACTTGAAGCAAAGACTGCTGTAAGATTGGGGTCATGCGCAAGCAAGGCTTGCATGGCTTCAAATCCGGCTTCTTCACTGAACCCGGCATGCTTCGTGGTAATTCCGCTCTGGACCAGGGCTTCGTCAAACGCAATCCCGCTTTCTGCCAGGGCTTTGCGGTATCCGGAGAACAAATCCGTTGCGACTTGCTGGTCGGACAGGTGTGATTCCAGCGTATGGGGCGTAATCATCCCAATACGTTGGTGCCCCCGTTGCAAAAGGTGTTGTACGGCTGCATAGCCGCCGGCCTTGTTGTCCCATATGATACAGTCAAATTCCGGGGATTGGGTACCGACGAGCACAACAGGGGCATGGAGTGCTTTTAATTCTGTCGTCAACTGATCGTCAACAGGAAGAGAAGCCAGCAAGAGCGCATCCACGGCACCCCGGTCGAGGAACCGCATGAGGGTATTTTTCGGTGTACCAGACCCCATGTTGCACAGGAGCATGTCCGTGTCATGCGTGCGAAGGCAATCCTTGATGCCTTTAAGCAGTTCGTTATACACTTGTGAGGTGGAGGAGGGTACCGCAACGGCCAACCAACCGGTCTGGCGCTGGGCCAACATTTTGGCCGTTCGATCTGGCCGAAATTGCAAGGCCTCAATGGCGGCTTCTACACGGGCTTTGGTTTCGTCTGATACCTCGTGGGAATCATTCAAAACACGGGAGACCGTAGAAATGGCCACCCCGGCCCGATCTGCAACATCATATATGGTAACTTTGCTTTTATCCATGGGTGTGCAGTAATGCAGGGTAGGGCTACGAAAAAGAAATCTCCGAATCCCTCAATTTAAGGAAATCGCGCTAGAATGGTGGTAGAAACCGAAAAGTTAAAGTAAATCAAATAAAAAGGCGCGTACCCTTGCTGTATGCTTCGGCGGCTTCTTGTATCGGGCTCCGGGTTTCTTTTGTATATTCATTCGGCTGATCGTTTACTACCCGTCAACCTAGTCCAGTACCAACATGGCACAAGTCACCCTGTCGAACATCAAGAAAGTCTATCCGAACGGATACGTTGCCGTCCATGATGCGTCGATACAGATCAATGATGGGGAATTTGTGGTGTTGGTTGGCCCCTCGGGGTGTGGTAAAAGTACAACCTTACGCATGGTGGCAGGGCTGGAATCCATTTCGAGTGGAGAGTTGAAAATCGGAGATCGGCTGGTGAATGATGTGGCGCCCAAGGATCGGGATATTGCGATGGTGTTCCAGAATTATGCGTTATATCCGCATATGACCGTCTTCGAGAATATGGCCTTTGGTCTGAAGTTGAGGAAATATCCGAAGGCTGAGATCGAAGATCGGGTCCGAAATGCAGCCGTGACGTTGGGTATTGATCAGGTGTTGGACCGTAAGCCCAAAGAACTCTCTGGTGGGCAACGTCAGCGTGTAGCTGTGGGCCGTGCCATTGTGCGCAAACCACAAGTTTTTCTCTTTGATGAACCGCTCTCCAACCTGGATGCCAAGCTCCGGGTACAGATGCGTACGGAAATCTCCCGCCTTCATCGTAAGCTGGGTGCAACGATGGTCTATGTCACGCACGACCAGGTTGAAGCCATGACGATGGGGGATCGTATTGTGGTCCTAAAAGACGGCTATATCCAGCAAATCGATACGCCGATGAATCTGTACGATAGGCCGGTGAATAAATTCGTAGCTGGCTTCATCGGTAGCCCTGCCATGAATTTCGTGGCTGGTGAACTCATCCAGGAAGAAGGTTTGGCATTTCATTCGGATGCGCAACACCTCACCATTCCCATATCCAGCGAAGCGCATCCCCATTTGGCAGATGCTGCAGGGAAAAAAGTGCTCTTGGGGGTGCGTCCCGAGGACATCTACATCGACCAGCACATCCCTTCTGATGTGAATACTTCGCCGTTTGGGGAAGTGACCCTGGATGTATTGGAGCCTATGGGGAATGAGATTTTTGTCTACGCCAGCGTGCCCGGCTATAACCTTGTGGCCCGTGTTGCCCCACAGGCGCTTCCGCCGGTAGGTGCATCCGTCAACATTTCCTGTGATGTGAGCAAGCTCCATTTCTTCGATGCGGAAACGGAAGCCTCGTTGAGCCCCAGCGATTCAGTAGCCGAAGCCGCCTAGTGTTGCGTGAGCCCAAGGGCCTTAGCAGCCGCTACAATTTGGGCTGCAATAGGGGCTGCTACGCGTCCGCCATCCCCGCCTTGTTCGACCAGTACGGCAAACGCTACAGGCCGGGCGCCCTGATACGGGGCAAATCCCGTAAACCAGGCATGCGTAACCCGCCGATCATCGATCATCACCTCTGCAGTTCCTGTTTTGCCGGCAATCGGAAGGGTTGAACCGGAAATCCGTTTCCCCGTCCCCTCCGTGACCACCCCGCGCATACTACGGGCCAGTTGTGTCGCTTGATCGGGGGTCAGCACCTGCCGGGGCTGGGGGAGGGTTTGTAGCGCGTCCAACATCCACCTGGTTGGTTGCAGCTGCCCTTCATTGGCAATGGTTGCGGCAACGCGGGCCATTTCAATAGGACTGGCCAACAATGGACCCTGGCCAAACGAAGCCTGCGGGAGGTCTTTGCTGAGAATATCGAGGCGCTCGGCTTTGGGTAAGGAAGGATTTAACGAGAGGCCCAGGCCAAACCAGTCAATGGCTTGCAATAGGGCAGGGGCACCCACATCATACACCCCCAGTTGGGCAAAAAAGGCATTGCACGAGACCACCAATCCTTCGTGGAGGTTCACGTTGCCGTGGGCTGCATCCCCTCGGGCATCACGGATGGGGCGGCCCCAGCCCTTGACTTTCTGGCCCACCCGGCCATTGCCGAGCGGTTCGCACTTGTGCCGGGTCTGGGTCAGGTTCGTCCCGCGGTTCATCGCCGCGATGGAGGTGATCAATTTGAACGTAGAGCCGGGTGGATATTGACCATACACGACCCGGTCAAAAACATCTGGGTCCAGGTTGGTAGCAGAGGGGTCAGTTAAGGCCATATGGGGAAGGGGATGGCTCACTGCCGCCAGGACTGAGCCATCAGAAGCATCCAGGACGACGGCAGCAGAGCGTAAGCCCGGCGGTGTTCCGGCTTCAAGCGCTTCGGCCACGCGCACTTGAAGGCGTGCATCCAGGGTAAGGGTCAGGTCTCGGTCCCGGTCAAGCAAGTTCTGTACACCTCCACTTGCGGGGATACGGTGCCGTTGCCGAATGAGTGGAATCAAGGGTGAATAATCATACACCGTCCGGGTAAGGTCAGGAGGGCCTGTCCGCTTGGAGGCGATGGTTATCCGCCTTGGGGCATCTTCATAGCCCTGGAGATGGGCGTTGGTAGCGGCATCGTATTCTAGAAACAGGCTGTTTCCAGCCTCCCTTTTGGTGTAGGAGCGGACATCTCCCAAGAGATAAAAAGTATGGGGGCCGAACGGATAAAACCGCCGGTCTGTTGAGCGGGTATAGCGTTCCGGTACCAGGCCATACGTTGCCTGCAACATGGGCTTCAGCGAATCGACTGCCGTGGGATTGCTGGTCGCCAAGGGGAGTCCATTACGGTCATAAATGGTACCTCGGGTCAGGGCCCGCCGCGCCGGACCAATGCGTCGGTTGTACTGAAAGCCCCGCTCGCCATCTCCACGTACCACAAGTGCCGGTTCAACGATCCAGGTGTTGCTTTGCCAGCCGATATAGCCCAGGCGTAGCACGAGCATCAGACCCAGGGCGCCCAGCACCAGTTGGAGCCGTTTCAGGGGGCGATGAAACGCTGCATTTTGATCGGCATGGCCGGTCTGGGTAGAAATGGCAGCCAACAGACCGAGCAAGAGGCCATTCATGAGCATGGACGTTTTGCCATAACTCAGGAACGGACTCACCACACCCGAGAGGGGGAGCAAGCCAAAGACCCCGCCTGCAATCAGGAAAATCTGATACGCCGTGATTAAGGTTAAGCCCAGGCCCAGGAAAAAACTGAACATGCCGGAGGCTTGTTTGGCAATACGCAAGCCCTGGTGGATCAACAAGGCATACAGACACAAAATGCCCAATACCCCCAGGATTCCAAGTTCTTCTCCTAGCGCAGGGAGAACCATATCCGTATGCGCCGCAGGGATCAACGAAGGCGAACCCAGTCCGGGCCCGAGACCAAACCAGTGGCCGCTAGTAATGGCCCAGTACGCATTGGCCAGATGTTCACCGCCTACCGCAAAATTGTCCCAGGGGGAAGCCATCATTTCGATCCGATTGGCAACGGTATACACCAGGCCGAACGCATAACAGGCCCAGAACCCCAGGAATAATAGCCCAAGCCCTAATACGGGTACCAATACATGGTTTCGGGCGATGGCATACAGGGTCAGGAAGGTGCACATCAAGATCAGGGCCGGGCCGAGGTCCTTTTGAAGCAAGAAAAACAGGAGGGCCACCGCAGTCCCGACCATCACCGGCAGGATATACCGTAGCCGCGGGATGCGCAGAAAACGAAGCGGTTTTGGAACGGATGCGACTTGTTCACGCAAGGTGCGCATAAATTCCCAGCGATAGGAGAAATAGGCCGCCAGGAACACCACCAATAATAGTTTAATGACTTCAGCGGGCTGGAACCCAAACAGGTTCACTTTGGCATCGCTACCCGTAGGGCCAGATCCGAACGAGACGAGCAAAATGGAAAGGATGATGCTGAGTCCGAGGGAGAAGACCAAATGAACGTGCACCGTGTGCCCCCCCCATCGTATGGGTTTGCGCCAACGCTGGACGTTCCAAAGGCTGGAGAGATAAAACAGGATGGCCCCCAAGCCAACCCCCATTGTAAAAGCACGAAAATCGAGCATGTCACGGAGGGGATCCCGCAAGCTCAACATCAACATGAGCCCCAGACCTGTTAGCAGGTGGAACAAGGGCAACAGCAAAGCATCTCCTTCAAATGAAGTTTCGCGTCGGAGATGTACAAAGGGTAAAGTTGTAGAGAACCGTAACGTTATGCCCATCCGCCAGAGCATATGCACGGCGTAGATGGAAAGAAAGTAAAGGAGTAACGTCCACCAGAACGTGTAGGTAAATTGGGAAGGCGTTCGAACAACGAACCCTGGCTTGATCGCGCTCACGGTGCGTGAGGTGAATAAGGGGAGGGCCGTTGGCATGGAGGTTTTGGAATCCTGCATGTCCGGCAAGCGATTTGCAAAATAATCGAGGTTATCCGAAGCACGAATAGCCTCCGTGGTTATCCTGAGTTTTGCAAGCGTCCCCACATTGGGTAAGATCTGCCGCGCATTCGGGGTTGGGTTTAGGTGCCGAAACAACTGATCTGCGGCAAATCGTCGATCAGGTTCATGGGGAAATACGTCCAGGTAGGGCAGGATTGCTTCGGGTGAGGCTACGGTATTCAGGTTGAGTACTTTATGCTGAAGCACGTCCTGTTCTTGCGTTTCCAATGCGTCGGATTTTGAAAAATACACCAGCAATACGCCGAGCAGGACCACCAGGGAAGTAACGGACAATAACCTGAACTCCAGCAGCCTCTTGGGAGCAGGAACGGCCCCTTGGTGCCGGGTTAACGTCGGCAAAGGGGGAGATTCAGAGATGCGAACACGATGGACGGCCATACACCTAGGATTGACGCGTATGTGCAAGGAATAGCAGCAAAATGCAGCCTATAAACGCAAGTAAAAACAGAAATTTAAACCAGTACAGCATGGTGCCGGTTAGTTTCGTGTTTGGAAGTTAAGGGTTACGGTATCTGCCAACTGGATGGTTGCCTGATCGGGGAGGTCCACCCAAACGTCTTGGTCTTCCCCGAATTCATTGATGCTTGGGGTCAACCTACGGCCATTTATACTGGTGCCATAGGTACTTATGTCTTTGGCTTTGAAAACCGACCGATCTACATCGTATTGAATGATCAGGTGTTTCCTGGATACAGACTTGGTGGCATACAACTCCAAATCCACCGGTTGATTGACACCCCCTCTTCCGATGACCGCACGCGGAGAGATCATTTCAAAAATTCGCTCTCCGGTATGGTCGTTGTACCTGATAATGGCGAGGGCTTGTTCATTTACCTGCTGGATGGGTTGGGCTTTGGGGCCAGACTCGTCCAGGGTGATGCGGCGGGTTAATTGTCCGGTTACCTGTTGGGAGACCTGCATCTTTCGGGTCGCCTTACCTTGGGGTACATGGGCCACTTCAGGTGGGCCGGACACTTCTTCCACGTGTTGTACATGCACGTCAAACTCGCCGGGTTGGGAAAGCTGGTTGTCCAGGTCTTGATCCAGATCAATTTCCCAGTCATTCCCCGTCCGTTGATAGGTTTTGGGTTGTGTAGTACGTGCGTTAGAGGGCGAGAGAAACTTGTTCAACAAGCCCCCTGCGCTTGCGGCTTCTTGTGTTTTCTTCTGCTGCTTATTCAAGTTGTGAAGTTCTTCATCGAGCCGTTTTCGGGCTTCCTCAATGATTGCAGCTTTGAGTCCGATGAGGGCATTGAAGTCTTCAGGGTGAAGGACGGCCACGTAATAATTCGGTACGCGGACCGTGTAGGCCAACGGCATACTGGCCTGGTGCATGGAGCGCACGAATTCGGTGATGATGGCTTCGCCGGTTAAGGGTGCGGGCATGAAAATACGGGTCTGTAGTCTGATTCCGGACCAACGTGTACGGTGCGGTCAGGGTAGGGGTTACGATAAAGTAAAAAGGCGATCCTTACAAAATAAACATGGCCTCGTGAAGCGGAGGGGTGAAATGAACGTTCGTTAAAACCAAATATCGATAACCGGGTTTTACCAGAAAATGTGCCTGGAAAAACTTCTGAAAGATGGACGGCAAGGGAAATCAAAGGATGGGAGCAAGTGCCTTGGGAAGGCTCAACGCCCTGTTTGGGCGCAGATGGATAAGGGTGTTGTTGATTGGCGTGGGGTTTGTGCTGGGTATGCTCTGGGTGGTGCCTCTGCCCGTTGAACAACTCCATCCGTCGGCATCTACAGTGCTATACGACCGGAACGGGGAGATGCTACGTGCCCAGTTGACCACCGACGAGATGTGGCGCTTACCCGTCCAGATGGAGGACGTGTCTGGATTTATGGTGGATGCGGCGCTGGCCTATGAAGATCAACATTTCTTTTATCATCCCGGCATCAATCCGCTGGCGATCCTGCGTGCGGGGTGGGCAAACATCAAAGCGGGCCGGATTGTGCAGGGCGGATCAACGATTACGATGCAGGTGGCCCGTTTAATGGAACCCAAGTCGAGAACGTGGGCGAGTAAACTCAAGGAAGCCTTCCGGGCCTTGCAACTCGAACTTCGGTATTCCAAGGCAGAAATCCTGGCTTTCTACTTTAACCTGGCTCCGTACGGGGGGAATATCGTTGGGGTTGGGGCTGCCTCTCATTTATATTTTGGGAAGCATCCCAGCCAATTGAGCCTGGGCGAGGCGGCGCTGCTCGCAGCCATACCCAATGCACCCAACGAGCGCCGCCCAGACCGCCACCCAGGGGACGTAGGCAAAGCACGTGCCCGGATTTTGGACTTGATGGTCGAGCAAGGGTTTATTGCATCCTCAAGGGCCAAAGAGGCAGCCTCCGAGCCGGTACCAGAGCAACGGATGGCCCTTCCCTTCAAAGTGCCCCACCTGGCCGCGTGGATGGTCCGTCGGTATCCGGATGCAGGGAAGTTGGAGACGGAACTTGATGCCAAGATCCAGGATGGCGTTGAACGACTGGTACGGAATCATCTCAAGCCGTTACGGGCCCAAGGGATAAGCCAGGGGGCCGTGGTGATTATTGAAAATGAAACCCGGAGTGTACGCGCACTGGTTGGGGCTTACGACTTTTTTGACAAGGCGCATTCAGGGCAGGTCAATGGCGCTCTTGCACCCCGCTCGCCGGGGTCAACCCTGAAGCCTTTTGTCTATGCATTGGGGTTGCAGGCCGGGTTAGTATCTACTGATCAGTTGATCGAAGATGTACCGGTGGATTATGCCGGATATCAGCCCGTGAATTATGACGCGTCTTATCGAGGCGGGGTCTCTGTTCGGGAGGCGCTTATTCAGTCGCTCAACGTGCCGGCTGTTAACCTGGATGCTCGGTTGGGGGAACGCGGACTTTATTCATTTCTCAAGGCTGCCGGGTTGTCCACACTTACCAAACCACGGCATCACTATGGCCTTTCTCTTGTTCTGGGGGGCGGTGAGGTGACGTTGTTGGAATTGACCAACTTGTATGCGACCCTTGCTGCAGGAGGGCGGGTTGCACCCGTTCGGTTTTTGAAATCGGAGCCTCAAAGGAAGGGGCGGGAGGTGCTTGATCCAGGGACTGCTTATCTGATCACCGATATCCTGAGCCAGGTCAATCGTCCGACCCTGGCGGCGGTTTGGGAATGGGCCGTCAATGCCCCCAAAATAGCCTGGAAAACCGGAACTTCATACGGGCATCGGGATGCGTGGAGCGTGGGGTATACACCGAAGTATACCGTCGGCGTCTGGATCGGGAATTTTGAAGGGACCGGTACACCGGAGTTGGTCGGGGGGGATGTGGCAGCCCCCTTATTGTTGGAAATATTTGGCCTGCTTTCAGAAAGCGGGAGCGCTCGGTGGTTTACTGAACCCAACATTCTGGCAGAGCGGACGGTTTGTGCAGTAAGTGGGCAAGTAGCAACCCCAAATTGCGCGGCGACGCGGCAGGAAAAAGTGGTGCCCGGTGTTGCGCCTAACCACAAATGTGAGATACACCGGACGGTGATGATTGATACGGAAACCGGGAAACGCCTATGCCCTCATTGCCGAACAGGGCGCGCATTTACCGAGCGCGTGATGGAACACTGGCCGGCAGCAATGGCGCAATGGCGAAGCACCTGGGGGTACCCGGTCGATGCGATACCGGGGCACTGGCCGGGGTGCGTGAAAGTTATGGCCGGTCAGGCACCCGAGATCCGGGCCCCTGCAGATGGAAGTCGGTTCAAAATCAGGGACAGCGTACCACTGGATTACCAAAAAATCAGGCTGGCCGCATCCGTGACCAATCAGACCCAGACCATCTATTGGTTTCAGGGGAATACCATGATTTACAGCGGTGATCCACGTGAGGAGGTGTTCTGGGCACCTGAGCGGGGCACGCACCGTCTCGTTTGTATCGACGACGAAGGCCGCTCGTCAGAAATCAGGATAATTGTAGAATAGAAGGAACTTTCTGCTGGCTATTTGTACATTTATGGCACAAAAGAGAGCAACATCCCCCAGGGGTCCCTTCCAACGTCCACTTGTTCCCTGGTGTGCTTCGTTCGCAATGTTGAAATCCTTTGGGAGGATATGGAGCAAGAATGGTATATGTTTCGGGGACGGCACTTCAACTTGTTGAGGTGGTCTTTTCTACCGGAGCGCATCTCAATAAGCGTGAATGCCTCGGGGCGTACCCGGTGGCTGCGTATCGGTCTATTGCCTGGTACGGGTAGGTTCAAGACGGATATTAAACTTTATAACTTCTGTTCCTTCATCTTGATCAAACCGCCAGAGGCAAGGACGTATTACCTGGAAAAAATACCGTTGATCAAGCTGGGCAAGCATGAGGATAATGAGGGGAATCTGATTCTCTAAATCCTTCGTTTGTGCAAATCTTTGAGCAAAACGCGGGCCGCATTTCGGCCGGAAGCCCCCATTATGCCACCGCCCGGATGGGTACTGGCCCCCGTAAGATAAAGTCCTTTTAGCGGTGCTTTGTACCCCGCACTTCCTAGAAATGGACGCAACATAAACATCTGGTCAATGCTCATTTCCAGATGCATCACGTTTCCGTGGTATAGTCCAAGTTCTCGCTCAAGCCACAAGGGATGTTGAAACAGGGTGCCCACAACGCTGGCTTTGGTTCCTGGGGCATAGGCCTCGAAAGCATCCAATATGTGTTCAGCCACTTCGTCATTCCGTTCATCCCAGGTGCCATGCCGCAAGGTATAGGGAAAATATTGTGCCCATAGCCAGAGCACTTCGCCACCTGGGGGGGCCAGGGTCTCGTCTACAGCACTGAAGGTCATGGCAACAAGCGGAGGGTCTTGCGCAGGTTCGCCCCTCATATAGTCCCCGTAGGCCGCATGGACTTGATGGCGGTCCCGGCACAGCAGTTGCAGGCCGATCCGTGCCTCTGGCCCAGGATGCGCCGTGTATTGCACCGGCTTGTCGAGGGCAAGACGAAGGATTGCTCCAAATCCGTCCCCAGCTCGCATCCGTTTTGCTCCGTTAGGCCGGTACGTTTCAGGCAACAGGCGGCCAAAAGTCTCCAGGGCATGTGCCCCGGAAACCACAGCGCGTGCAGTATAGGTCTGGCCGTTTACCACAACCCCTGCTGCACGATTATTCTCCACCAGAATTCGTTCTACAGGGGCTTCTGTGTGGACTTCTCCACCGTGCGCTTCGATACATTTTCTGAGGGCTTGCGTCAGCATACCGGACCCCCCTTTGGGGCGGGCAATGCCCCCTTCATGATACAAGGGATGCCAGAGTAGAAAAGGAGCCGAAACCGGCTCGGTCGGCGGTGGACCGGATTGTGCAGCCATCCAGACCAGTGGGCTTTTGATTTTCTCTTCCCTAAAATACGTGTCGACGACGTTTCCATAGGGTTTCATGATGAGGGGGAGGGCTTCCTTCCAATCCTTCTTGAGGGATCGGTTAAAGATCATCTTCTTACCCAGTTCGAGGGGGCTGGGCACCGCCAGGAACATGTCCCGAACCGCACGTGCGAAGGGCCGCCAATCGTCCAGAAAGGTCTTATAGGCAACCCCTTCTCCGGGAAACTTGGATTCCAGATGCTGGATGGTCTGGTCTACATCCCGGTAAAAGAAGACGGTATCGCCATCGGCATAGGGCGCAAAAAAGAGGGGGTCAAGCTCGAGGTAGGTCAGGCCGTGTCGAGCCAGATCAAGTTCTTCCAGGATGGGCGTCAGGCGGATCAGGATATGTGCACTTCCACCCAGATCAAATTGGTAGCCAGGAACGATTTCGGTGGTGGAGACGGCACCACCTACGAGGGCCCGGCGCTCAAAAAACGCAATACGGTACCCTGCCTTGGCAAGATAGGCCCCTGTGATGAGTGCATTGTGGCCCGTGCCGATCAGGATCACGTCATAGTCACGGGAAGCTGCCATCGGATCATTCGGTGGTGTTTTTTAGGGGCAAAATGGGAGAAAAAGATCAGAAACTATCACGAATGCGTATATTAACAGACCGTAAACAACCATTCGGTATGCAAGGGTACATTCCATATCTCGCATTACTCGTCGTGCTGGCTCCGTTGCTGATCGGATATTTGATCTGGTATTGGGTTTGGTTACGTAATTCTGGTGGCTCCAGACCCGGAGATCCTCCTGATGACCCCGGAGGTCGACACCCACGTCCTAAACCTCCCCGAAATAGAGGCGGCCGCGGTCCTCATAGACGAATGCCTTCCCCGCCCTCCCGTAACCGTCGATTGGTCGCCTAGGGCGTTAGAACGGATTGGTAAAGAAGTAAAACAGGAACAGCAGGGTGGCTGATACCTGTGCGAGCCGTAGATACCCGGTTCGGTAATTTTTCAGGTAATGCCAGGCGGAAGCAAAGTACCGCATTACAACGAATAGGACCAGAAATACGCCAATTGCTTCAAGCACATCCATCCTTCGCCCAAGGAATGACAACATTCCTTTGCTTACAACGGAGCCATACAGGATGACCAGGTGCAGAACATAGATGCCGAGGGTTTCCTGCGCCATCATTTTTACGGCCGAAAGGATAGGACCCGGTTGATCCGAAATCCGCCGGGTCACACGTAATCTATGTTCTAGCTCATACAGGAATACCAGAAAGAGGAGCAACGTGCCCATGCGCATGAGGAATACTAGTGGATTAGCGCGCCAAACCACAGGTTGGGGGAATGGTGCCGTTGCGTGGAGGAGGGAAAGGGCACCTGCACTCAAGATAAGCATCAAGCCCAGGGCCGCCAGATGAACAAGCCGATTCCGTTGGGGTTGATCTCGCGTCGCCGGTTCCAGGTAATAGGCGGTCAAAACGCCACAAAAGAGGTAGGCGCTCCAGGGGAATAGCGGAAAGACGGAACCTGTCATCCCGTTCAGGTAGGACGCTATCGGCAAGGGCAGAGACGCCTGGAAGGGAATGTGCCAGATGATTGGAGCCGCCAAGACGACGCCCAATACCAACACCCCAAGTACCCGAACCACCCGTTTCGGCGTTTTGAGGAAATAGACCAGGCCCTGGCACAGGATGAGGCTCAGTCCGATGAGGTGCAGGGCGTCCGATTTGAAGAAAGCATTCAGGTTGGCCTGGGTGGCCGAGTTGACGATCTTGGTAAACGAGAAAAAGGGCAAATGCAGGAAATACCCGATAATGATGAGCAACCCATACCGGCGATATCTTCGGCTCAGGGTAGGGCCTGGCGTTAGGTGCCTGGGCCATTTGCGCAGTGTGGCAATACCAAAGGCAAGGCCGGAGGCAAATAAAAACATGGGCGCCGTAAATCCATGCCAGAAGGCGTGCATCCTGAACCACGATTCCGCCTTGACAGATACAGAGAGCAGGGCATCAAAGGTATGACCCTGTACCATAAGAACCACGGCTGAAAATCGCAGGAAGTCGATAAACAACCATCGCCGATTGGGGGTACGGGAGGTCTGCATAGGGAGGGCCGTAGGGCTCGGTGGCGCGGGGTTTCAGTATACGCCGGTTTCTGCTCGGTGTTATTTAAGAATGATCAAAATGAAGCGGAGGCCACCAAACCATAACTCAGGATTGTATATTCCTTATCCAATCGGTACATCACACCACCCATTCGAGCCATCATATGCGTACTATCCTTCAAACCACCGCTCCGTACCTCCTTGCGTTAATTGTTCTCGTCTTCGTTGCGGGGTGCAGCACATCGGCACCTTTCCAGGTGTTTACCCCAGAAGCCCTGCCTGGCGTGGAACGCCCCCTGGATCCCTGGGTAACGCGTTCCGATTTGGATGGACGTGCGCAAATGGTCACCATTGCCCTTAGCGATAGCTTATGGGTCGCATACGATGCGGCAACGTGCGATTTGTACAAGGTTTGGAAGGGAGGTGTGAAATTCGAGGGCACCCCATACTGGACCGGAGGAGAGCAGTCGGCATGGGCATTGACTGAGCATGGGGAAACGCGGAACGTCATGCCCCAATTCCGAGGATATCGGTTTGAACAGGGACGGGTGATCCTGCAATATGAACTTCCCCTGCCGGGGGAGGGCATGGTCTCCGTGGATGAGCTTCCGGAATATGTAACCGGCCCGGATGGACAACCGGGCTTAGTCCGCTTGATCCAGCCCCGTGATGTTCCCCCTGGTGTGCAGGTAAGTCTCCGGATCGAAGGGACCGCTTTCAGCCCAACCCATCAACAGCATACCGATGGGATCTGGGAGCAAGGGCGTAGTGGCAGATACATTCATGACTGGGGGCCAGCCTATGCCTCAACAGGACGGCTTCGGCTTCGGTCCAATGGCTACACGACCCTCACCCAGTATTATGCACCCAACCCATCCAATGGGGTAGCGGGGACCTCTTCTGATGTTGAAGGAGAAAAGCGGCTTATGAAGGAATCCGCAACCAAAGTAGGCGGAAATACACCGGGACGCGGGGGGGGCAATGCGAAGGTACATCCGAGCTTCGACCTCATGACGGTTAGCCCAAGCACCTTTCAGGCAAAGGTAAGCGGGATGGACTTTCTCCCGGATGGGCGGATGATTGTGAGCGTTTGGGATGGCGAGGGGGGCGTCTATATTCTTGAAGGAGGGCAAGGTGACAAGGCTGAGGCCCTGCCCGCCAAAAAGATTGCTGGCGGCCTCGCCAAGCCCCTCGGTTTGGAGGTAAAGGATGGCAATGTATTTGTGACGCAAAAACAAGAGCTTACGCAACTCATTGACCACAACGGTGGTGAGATCATAGACGAATATCGATCGCTTGAACTTGGTCCGGACCATTCAAAGCGAATGGAAGAGGATGCGTCCGTTACCTGGTTACCCCATAGACACGCAAAAAGTGTCTTTGCCCACATGAAAGACGGCCCTTATACCGGCCAGATGATTTATGGAACGGGTACGCAGGGTGGCCTCAATCGGGTCTTTGTTGAAACGGTAGACGGCCTGGACCAAGGTGCGGTATTTCCTTTTATCCAAGGGTTTGACACAGGCGTAAACCAGATGATGTGGGGACCTGATGGCGCGCTTTACTTGCCCGGCAAGAAGGGGGTGCAACGGCTTACCTACAATGAAGACCCTGCGTTTGAAATGCTTGCTGTACGCGCTAAGACCAATGGTCTGGAGGTCGAGTTTACCGAACCCCTTGCCGAAGATATGGGCGCCGATCCGGGTAAGTACTTGGTAGAATTGCGGAAACAAGAATCCACCAAGAAATCCATTGAACCCAGGATGGGTCTAGCGCAGCGCCCTGTGAAAACGGCCAGTGTTTCCGAGGATCGAAAGCGGGTCTTTCTCGAAACTCCTGGCCTGAAGGAGAATCATGTGGTTCACCTTCATCTGGCCCATCCACCCGGCAGCGCCTCTGGCCGGCCGCTTTGGTCAACGGATGCCTGGTATACCCTGAACCGGATACCCGCTGAAGCCTATGGCGTGGTAGATACTACACAGGTGCCGGCTCACAACACCCTTACCCCGGAAGAAGAAGCCGAGGGATGGGAATTGCTCTTTGACGGGACGTCCTTGTCCAAGTGGCGCGGATTTCGCCAGACGGACATCCCGGCAGGGTGGGTCGTCACCGACCAGGGAGAATTGCACTTTACAGGCGAGGAGAGTGGAGACCTGATCACAAACCGCCAATATGCCAACTTTGAACTCAAATTGGAATGGAAGGTAGCTCCAGGTGGGAATAGCGGATTGTTTTTCAGGGGCACCGAAAACGAGGAAAGGATCTATGAAACCGCCCCGGAAATGCAGATTCTGGATAACCAGCGGCACAAGGATGGGGGAAATCCCTTGACCTCGGCAGGTTCAAACTACGCCCTTCATGCACCACCCGAAGATGTAACACGGGAAGTCGGGCAGTTCAATGAGGTTCATTTGATCGTATCAGGGCCCTACGTGGAACACTGGCTGAACGGGGAGAAGGTGGTCGCCTACACCTTATGGTCAGACGCATGGAACGCCCTGGTGGCGGGTAGTAAGTTTAGCGATTGGACGGGATATGGTCAAAACAGACGTGGGCATATTGGACTTCAGGACCATGGAGATAAAGTCTGGTTCAGAAACCTCAAAATTCGCCGCCTCTAAGATGAAACGATATTGCCTGATATTTTTCTGCATGACCCTTCTGGCAGGAGGGTGTGCGCAAGAGGAGAAGCCTGTTTGGTGGAAAGGGAATCTACACACCCATTCGCTTTGGAGCGATGGTGATGCCTTCCCGGAAGTTATCCTCAACTGGTACAAGGAAAACGGATATGACTTTGTTGCCCTCTCTGATCACAACACCCTGGCAGCAGCGCAGCAGTGGATCAATGTGGATAAGCATGCCGTCTATCAGCTTGCCCTCAATCAGTACCAAAGCAAGTTTGATTCATCCTGGATTGAGGCGCGTACAATAGATGATTCTCTACACGTCCGCTTGAAGACCTTTGAAGAATACAAGCGACATTTGGAGACACCGGGGCAATTTCTGGTCATACAAGCTGAGGAAATCACTGACCATTTTGAAGATAAACCGGTGCATATGAATGCCACGAACCTGACCGCGTATATCGCACCACAGGGCGGGGGGAGTGTAACGGAAGTCATGCAACGAAACCTGAATGCTGTGCTGGCACAGCGTGAACGTACAGGACAACCCATTCTTCCGCACCTGAACCATCCTAACTTCTTGTGGGGCATTACGGTAGATGATCTCCTCGGGGTCGAAGGTGAACACTTCTTCGAGGTGTACAACGGCCATCCTGCGGTCAACAACGAGGGGGATTCGCTTCACCAGAGTACGGAGGTGATGTGGGATATCCTGTTGACGGCGCGGGCCCGTACAGGGCAACCCCTCATGTATGGTCTGGCAACCGATGATGCGCATCACTACCATGCAACCGGGTTAGCATATAGTAATACGGGGCGAGGATGGATCATGGTACTGGCGGACTCCCTAAAGCCAGATGCGCTTATTATGGCACTTGAACAGGGCCGCTTTTATGCTACATCCGGTGTAGAAATAAAACAGTTGGATCAAATGCCAGAGCGCCTGTCCTTCAAAATAGATGGAGCGGAAGGCGTATCATATACTACCGAGTTCATAGGTACCCGTACCGGAACAGATACACCAGTTGGTGAAGTGCTGGCACGGTCAGAGGCGTTGGAGCCGGTATACACTTGCTCAGGAGGCGAATGGTACGTTCGCGCCAGGGTCAAATCAACAAAACCCAAACAGAACCCCTATCGCGAAGGGGAAGTAGAGACCGCCTGGGTTCAGCCCATTTTTTGCGGCAAGACAGATGAGCCCACTAACTGATATCAGTTCTTCAGTTTGATTTCGGAGCGCACTTATAACAAAGGGGTGATTAGCGTGATAACACCAGGGTGCGGGCCTGGTCAAAATGGGCACCTTTGGCCCGTATGGTATATACGCCGTTGGGTAAGTCGTGGGCTGCAAACTGGAACCGATGGACCACCTGGGCCGGGAGTATGCCCTTAAACAAGTTTGCCACTTGCCGCCCCAGGCTATCGAAGACTTCTACGCTCACCTCTTGATCTGTTGCTACCGTTAACCCGATCTGTGCAGCGGTTTGAAAAGGATTCGGGTAAGCTTCGGTGAAGACAAAAGCTTCCGGAATTGCAACAAAGATTTCCACTTCCTCGCTATAGACAAAGGTCCCATCCAGATCGATTTGTTTAAGCCTGAACAGATACCGGCCTGGGGGATGGTCATTGAGTCTGAATGTGTACGTCTGGCGTTCGAGGGTCGTGCCCGTGCCTTCAACCCATCCAACCCGTTCCCAAGACAAAGCAGAACCAGTATGAAGTTGACTCGACGGTTGGTCTGAGCGCACAGCGCGCTGGATTTCAAAGCCGGTATTGTTTTGCTCGGTAAGGGTACTCCAAAAGAGCCCCACCGAATTGCGATCGATGCGGGCATAAAACGCTTCGAGTTCGACCGGTAAGTCATCTGCAACCACAAACTGACGCATCATCTCGTGGTCTTCATGCTCCAGAATGTGACAGTGGTACACGAAGTTGCCGGTGTAGTCTTCAAATTTGGCAATCACCCGCACCGTCTCGTTGGCATTTACCAACACGGTGTCCTTCCAACCGGCTTCATTGGGATCGGGTGGGACGGCTACAGAGTTGGGGCTGTTGAGGGACGTCCGATCCAGAATTTGGAAGCGAACCAGATGGATGTGCATGGGGTGAATGCGCCCCGTATTGTTCACAAACTCCCATATCTCAACGGTGTCGAGTTGAATGAATTCTGTCACATCCATCCAGCCGAGCCCGTTGATGGTCCACTTGATGCCCTGGCCCACACAGGTATCCACGACGGTACCCAGGTTAAACGTACGGGTACGCACGGCATCTGCTTCGAGAAGCGGAGGAACCGGACGAATGGTGGTAGGAAGGGAACTGGTATCTGTTGCTGTACCGCTCACGCGAAACTGCATGACATTCGGGATATTTCCTACACCCGGAGGGGCGGTATAAGGGGCCGATGCTGAATTGGTCAGGACGATATTACCAGATTGGCCGGAAAAGTCAACAATCACATCGGCACGTTCGGCAGGAGACAGGGTAAGGGTGGTGAGGGCTACCGTCTCGCTCAGAAAGCCACCATCTGATCCGATCTGGTGGATGGTGAGGTTGTTGTCGAATGCCAGGGTGTACGTCCTGGCATTCGAGCCGTTTACAATGCGCAAACGGTATTTACGGGGCTCAACTTCAAAATATGGGAAAGCCTTGCCATTGACCAGGGTTACGTCCCCAAAATAGTGCTGCTGCCAGGCGGAAGGATAAATCAGGCTGCCGTCATCATTGAAGGCGCGGTCACCAATAACCAGCGGGATGTCATAATCTCCCTGGGGGAGATTTAATCCGGTCTCAATGCTGTCGGAAATGAGGTACAAACCGAAAAGCCCCATGTAGACGTTTAGCCGGGTGATACCCATGGCATGGTCATGGTACCAAATGGTTGCGGCTTCCTGGGCATTGGGATAGGTGAAGATGATCTCTTCTCCAGGGAGTTGGGTATGGTCAGGAAAACCATCGCTGGTCCAGGGGGTATGTCCACCGTGGACGTGCGTGACAATGCGAGGTGTATTCCCCGCCACATCCGGTCCATGCAGGCAAAGATCGACGGGCAAATAGTGAGACGTCAGGTAAGCCCCTGAATTGTCCCGCAAATCGTTGATCCACTTGACATGGATCGTCTCATTGGTGTTCACCTTTAAAGTGGGGCCGGGTACAATGCCGTTGTAGCCCCAAAGGATCGTCGGCTGAAGGTCACGGTGGAGTTGGAGTTGAACCTGTTGGGCCGAAATCTCGTACAGGGGATCGCCGTTCATGGTGCCGGTGGGGGTGAGTACCGGAGGAATCGGCATGGGGTCGACAAACGGGGTTAACGCCCGTGAAACGCCATAAAAGGCTTTTGGATGTCCATCGGCGGGCCAGGGCCATACGAGCCCTGCGCCAGATGCGGCTCCAATTTTCAAAAAGTCTCTGCGGTTTACCATGGTTTGACGTTTTGGTGGGACATTGGCTATGGTGTCAAATACAACAAGGCACGCGGGGCGAGGGAAGTGAATCGTACTTTCAAAATAGTACATGTGTGAATGTAATATCTTCAATTTTCTGTGGGCTAAGATACAGGAGAGGAGCGAACTGAATGCGAAAAAAATCCTTACTCCTCTTAGGACTGATCGGCCTGGCCGGGGTGTTCTGGTATGCCGATTTGGACCTGGGTGGGCTGTATACACGTTTGGAGACCTGGATTCGCAGCAGCCAGGAATGGGGCTTGGCCGGGTTCACAGGGGCCACGGTTCTGCTATTTGCTGCCGGGGCACCGGCCTCCATTTTATGTCCCCTGGCCGGGGCCGTCTTTGGATTTACCTGGGGCGGACTGGCTTTTTCCGTGGCGGGCATGGTGTCCACGCTGCTGGTCTTTGTTATCGCCCGGTGGTTGTTCAGGGATTGGGTAGAGCAATTCATGGAATCCCGGCCGCGTTTAAAGGCGGTCAAGATGGCGTTGGAAAACGAGGGGTTCAAATTTTTGTGTCTGGTACGGTTTCTTCCAGTGCATGGTACCATCATGAGCAGCATTTTGGCAACGACCAAAGCCCGGCTTGGCCCTTTTTTGCTCTCCAGCGCCTGTCAAATTCCAATCTGGTTATTGCTGGTTTACCTCGGGGCTGTGGCAGCCCAGGCTGCACAGGGCGAGGCCTCCTGGTTATACCTGATCCCTCGGATGCTGGGCATTGGAGCCTTCCTGGGGGCCATGATCTATGTAACCCGGGTCGCACGCGCTGCGGTCCTGGAAGAACTGGAGCATATCAACCCGTAACCCGGTGGCAGAACCCCCAAAAGAATACCACTTTCCTGGCTTCGCAGAAGAGGCTTTTGCCATACTGGATCGCTTAAAGGCCAATCCACACATCGACCAGTACCGGACAGAAAAAGAGGGCATCAGGCAATACCTTACCAAGCCTTTTAAGGCGTATCGGGATGATCTGGTCGTGCACTGGGTCTTACCAGCCCAGCTTTCCTTTGAAACAGAACGCAACGTATTCAGCCGGTTGCTTAAAAACGATTTTGGGGCAGGAGGATGCCATCACCACCTGTGGCTCTCATTTTATAGACCGGGGTACCGCCGCCTGACAGACGTTCAGCTGGGACACAGCCTCAGTCCACATGGAATGAACCTAAGCCTGTTTGTGGGGGCCTATGGAAAAAGGGTACTCAAGGCGGCAAAAGCCCGATCACTCGAACAGGAATCAACATTTTTGGCCCTTTTGGGTCCGTTATTGCAAGACCATGTATTGCGTCTAGAATTTCTCGAAAAGGGGAAAAAGACCCCGAAGACGTACCTGGAGGCAATATCTCATCTGCCCCCCCAGTGGGAGGCTGCAACAGACATTTGGATTGGTCGCCAGTTTCCTCGTGAACACATCATTACAACAGGGCCCCATTTTATGGATGATGTCCTTAAAGGTATCGATGCCCTTTGGCCTCTTTATCAGTTTTGGGCCGAGCCCTTAACCTAACTTCAGTAGACATGAATGAACCCGTTTTGCAAAACCAGATGGGTAAGGTAGTCACCCTGACCCTGAACCGACCCAAGAAGCGGAATGCCCTGAATCATGAACTCATCGGCGCACTCACCAATGCCTTGGCGCAATTGGCTCAAGACGACACCGTTCGGGTCATCGTGTTGACAGGTGCAGGGAAAGCCTTTTCTGCCGGTGCTGATCTCGCTGCCCTGGCGCAGTTGCAAACAGCCACACTCACCGAAAACCTCGCCGATTCCCGGCATTTGGCGAACCTCTTTGAAGCCATCTACTTTCATCCCAAACCGATTCTGGCACGTGTGAATGGTCACGCCATTGCCGGGGGGTGTGGTTTGGTCGCCGCCTGTGATTTTTCCATTGTTGCCGAACGGGCAAAGCTGGGTTTCACGGAAGTACGAATCGGTTTCGTCCCGGCGATCATCATGACCTTTGTGGTTCGTAAATTGGGGGATAGGGCAGCACGTGAATTGTTGCTCCGCGGTCATCTGATTCGAGCCGTCGAAGCGAAGGAAAAAGGACTTATTACAGCCGTCACTTCAGCAGAGGAATTGGATGCTACCGTATATGCACTTGCTGAGGAGTTGGCCACCGAGACCAGTGGAACGGCCATTGCTGTAACCAAAAGGATGCTTGCCACACTCCATGGGTTGCCCGTCAAGGAATCCTTAAACCATGCCATTCATGTCAATGCGTATGCACGAAGCACAACCGATTGCAAGGCCGGCGTTCGGGCATTTCTGCACAAAACCACGCCGCCCTGGAAAGCAGAGTAGCCCCTTCATTTTCGCCCTGAGAGGGTGTGGAAGTTTACCCTGAAACCCGTATACTTAACGCCATCTCTGGTTGCCTATCCTCTCCTTAATTCACGCGTGCTATGAAACGCTTCTTTACCCAAGGTCTTTTTGCATTGTTGTTGTTGGGTTTGGTCGAACTGGGTATGGCCCAGATTACCCTTCGAAATTTTGACCCCAATTCAGATAAGGCAATTTGGTTTGCCGATGCAGAGTTGCCGGTAGATAGTGGATTTGTTCATGGTACGAATCAGTTTAATGATAAGGCAAAAGTGACCGCTTTTACACTTCCTGAAGGCATGGATGCGGGTGTGGTGCAGACGGTTCGGGTGTTCTTTGGCTTCAAAAGCAGTGGACTAACCACCGAAACGTATGATATTGAAGTCTACAACGGGGATGCAGAAACCGGCCCAACAGATCTGATAGGGGGGCAAACGTATAACTTGGCCGATGTTGAAGCCACTACAGACCTTCAGCGTATTAGTTTTTCAACGCCAACCGTACACGTGCTGGATACGCCCCTCAAAGGGCCGCTCGTCGTTGGGCAGTCGTTTTTTGTAGGGGTAAACTATGGCGCTTATGGTCAGGAAGCATGGAATAATGCCGCAATAGGTGCAACCGATCTTTTGGGTGTCCGTGTCGCTGAAGATTGGGAATTATGGGAAGATGATTCCTGGCATAACATCTCAGACTCCTGGCTTGGGGATCGCGACGGAACTTTTGGCAGCGGCACCGATGGCTTCTACATGCTCATCGAAGTAGATGTAGCCGAGACGACTGTTGCCAACGAGCCCGGTGAATTGCCTGCAACGTTAAAGCTGGGTGCCAATTTCCCCAACCCCTTCCGATCCCAAACCACAATTACCTATTCACTGGATACCCCCGGCCAGGTGGCCCTGACGGTGCATGATGTGCTCGGCAAGGAAGTGGCACGCTTAGTAGATGAAACCCAGGCTGCCGGGCATCACCAATCCGTCTTTACCCCAACGGATTTGCCCAGCGGCACGTATTTCTATACCCTCCGTACCGGGAATCATCACCTGACACGTGCCTTATTCCTGACACGGTAAATGCCTATAAGGTCAGTCTTTTCTTGAGTAATTTGGACCGTTCCCGGCTTGCGATGACTTCGTGGTTGGTTGTAAGGATGATCTTGTACCGGCCACTAAACCAGGCGATCATTTCCTTGATATGGTCCAATTGGACCAGCGCTGAACGATGGACCCGCATAAAGTGTTGTGGATCAAGGCGTTCTTCGAGTTGCTCCAGGGTATAATTAACAATGTATTGGGCCGCCTTGGGGGCCTGACCGGTCTTTTCATTCAAAACGACCAGCCGTGTAATCCCATCCCGAACTTCAGCACACAGGATTTGCCGGGTATGCACCACCAAGATTCGGTCTCGGAAGGGGATGGATACCTGTTGCAGATAGGCGGTTGAAACCGGATGCGGATTTTGTACCATCTGTTGATCAAGCCAGTCCAGTAAATCACCGAACCGGGCCTCATTTTTTGCCCGTTCCTGGGGTTGTTGGATCAGCCGTTCTGCGCGCCCAATGGCTTCCTCAAGCTCTTCGGTTGAGATCGGTTTTAGGAGGTAATCTACCGCATTCGCACGGAAAGCCTTTAACGCATATTGGTCATAGGCCGTGGTAAAGATGACCACCGGCGTTTGCTTCGGGGAAAGCCGTTCCAGGACGCCAAATCCATCCATCTCGGGCATCTGCACATCCAGAAAGAGCAAGTCGACGGGTTGTTTTTCAAGGTGTTGCATGGCTTCAATCCCGTCCCTGGCTTCTCCGGTCAACGCAATTCGGCCGGCTTCGATGAATGGTGCAAGTAAGGTGCGAAGCCGTTGCCGCGCAGGGGTTTCGTCGTCAACGATGAGGGCACTGATCATATGGGTTCATCCGGTTAGGAAGCAGGAATTTCTTCTGGGTCCGGGTTAAGGTACGAAGGGCCATCACTTCCAGTCAAAGGAATCAGCATGCGGACGGTAGTGCCCTGCTCGGGATTGCTGGAAAACCTGAGGAGGTCCGTGCGGCCATAAATTTGAACCAGCCGCGCCGAAACATTACGTAAACCGGTTCCCATAAACGGCTGATCTACGGCCTCCACTTCGCCTTGTCCGAAAAGGGCAGGCAAGCCGATGCCCGTATCCTGAACCTTCAACTCGGCCAGGGTTTCATGGTGCAAGGTGCTGGAGAGCGAGAGGGTGCCGCCCAGCCGTTTTTTGGATAGCCCGTGTTCGACAGCATTCTCAACCAGGGTTTGTAAGGCGAAAGCGGGGATCGGTATGGACATCAGGCCTGGGTCCATTGCCCATTCGACCTTGAGTCGATCCGAGAACCGCATTTGTTCGATGGACAAGTAGTGGTTGATCAATTTTGTCTCGCCTTTCAGGGATATGAATGGGCGGCTCCTTGTTTGGAGGATATGCCTGAAGATTGCAGAGAGGTGCCCTACGGCTTTAACAGCATCCTTGGGTTGTTCCTCAATAAAGGCCGTTATGGTATTCAGGGTGTTAAACAGAAAATGGGGATTGATCTGTGCCCTCAAGGCTTCCAGCCTGGATTCTGCTGTGGTTCGAATAAGGGCTTTTTCCCGTTCAAGGTAATTGAGTCGTTCAATAGCCAGGGCAAGCTGGTTACACAAGGTCCGCAGTAAATCGACATCTTCAAGGTTGTAGACCGCCCTGCGGTTTGACTTGCGGCCTAGGACGAGCAAGCCAAAAGGTTTTTGATCATCCAGAATGGGAATGATCAAGTCTGCCCCTTTGCTGATTAGGGCCTCATTGATCTCCTGCGGCAAGGTGCTTTCATTCAACTCGACGTTGTGTGCCCATACCCGGCCATCATCTACGATGTGCGGCCAGGTCTCGTGCAGCGTATCGAGTGTGAGAAATGGCGGTTCAGGTTGGTAGGCGGCCTCAACCCATTCCTCCTCAGGTGTTGCGGCATGAAGAAATAATCTGGCCGATTGCGATTGGAAGGCCTCACCCACTTCCTGAATCGTCTTTTGTGCAAGGACTGTTGGTGAAGTAATGGTACGCATCTGCTCTGCAAACCGACCCAGTTTTTGGAGCCGTTTCTGACGCTCGGCCATAAAAAAGGAACGGGTATAACCTCTGACATGCCGGGACAACCGTTCGAAGACGAACAAGAGCAAGACCACATAGAGCCCTGCACCCACAGCCTGAGAGAGGCCGACGTGCTCGAAATAAGGGCTTATCAGCGCCATCCCGGCAACGAATGCAAAAAAGACAGATCCCAGGATGGTCAGGTAGGTAAGGGCACGGGTGAGGACCTGGTCGACTTTCCCATACTTCAGGGTGGCAACCGAGACGAGCAAGACAGGTGCCACGCAGAACAACTGGCCCGCCACCACCAACCAACCTGCAGCGGTATCGGTAACCGTGCCCAATAAGGGGACCACCCCAAAGATCGAAAGGGCACCCAATACGGCCACGAGGAAGACCAGCACGCTACCCACACGGCTCCAGTTACTCGGCGATGGTCCGGGGTCCTGTGTGCCTCCAGCGAGAGACAATACGAGGTTTAGCCCGGTAGCCGCCGCGATGTAGCAACACACGTAAAACAGAATAGGACCCACCAGGGCCCCAAACGTGATGGGCGCAATCCACCCTGGATAAATGCGACTGATAAAGGCTCCGGCAGCAAAGACCACAGGGGGGAGGTAAACCAGGGCCAAAAGCCAGCCCTTTGTATGTTTAAAGAGGTTCCAATCGCTTAGAATCTTGTGTAGCAAGAGGGCAGGAAATCCGATCCAACCGGCAAAACTAACGAGGGTAAAGAGGTCAAATATGAGGTCGTACACCGGGCCGGCCAGATCGGGTGGGCCGATGATGTTGATCATCAGAATGCGTATGAGGTTGCCGCTTACCCAGATGGCCGAGGCCAGAATCAGGAAAAAGGATAAACGTGCCGTTCGGCTTCGGAAGGAAAGGGGGCCCACGATAAACAACGCGAGCAGATGGATAAACGCCCCCAACATAAACCCCCAGATCGAGGCTTGCCATAACCCGTTGCTTAGCGGATAGAGAAACGTAGGGTAACTGCTAAACTGAACCTCAATTTCAAGAAAATCATCCCGTTTCACCCAATAGAGACGCCGATCTCCAGGTGCGATTCCTTTTACAGCCTGTTTTACATCATCAGCTTTGAAATATTGTTGGTACTCGATGGTGTAGAGGGCATCATGCGTTCGTAACCCTTGTTGATAAGCCGGGCCTCGGGGAAAAACATATTCAGCAGAGATCTGGCCGTCTCGGTCTTCCCAGCGTACCCAATCGTACCCGCGCTGGGCAGGAGCGGTAAAAGATGAATCCCGCAACACAGGGAGCAAACTGACCCAGTCCTGAATCAACCGACCGACGGGCAGCAACGACACAAGGACCAACCCCAGGACAAAAACCCCTATCTGAAAGGGCGAGCGTGTAAAAAAGAAGCGTTGCAACATGACCGGGGCTGGGTGAGACGACCTGCCGGAATATACATACGGAAAGACTGGTATTGTGCAGGATACGTATCTTGCCGCCTATGCCAAAGGTAAAATCAAATCCCCGCTCGGTAAGGAGCCAGGTACTGGCCCATTTGATGCGGATTCAGGAAGATGCAGCCTACATCAGCCGGTTGAGGCTGGGACAGGGTTCTGACCGCAATCGAAGAGCGGTTCGGAATTATGTGTCCGGGATCACCCGCTGGCAGCGATGGCTGGATTTTCAGATTGCAGCACACTACAAGGGGCGGTTTAAGAAGCTGGAACACCGGCTCCTGATGATCTTGCGGATCGGTGTGTATGATTTAACCATCCGAAAGAACGCACCCCATGCTGCTCTGAATGAAGCCGTTGCATTGGCCAAAAAAACCGTTCGGCCACGCGCCGGAAACCTGGTGAATGGCATTCTGCGTGCAATGACGCGCAACTTGGATCAACTGCCGGAACCGGAAAAAGAAGACTTGGCCCAATACTTGGGCATTCAGTACTCGCACCCGGATTGGATGGTACGGCGTTGGCTTACGATGTGGAATCAGGACGAGGTGTATAACCTGTTGCACCACAACAACAAACCGCCGGTGTTTACCCTTCGGGTCAACCTGCTGAAAACAACAGTTGATGAAGTTCAAGAACGGTTGACGAAAGGCGGGATTTCCTGTTTGCCTTCCCAATATTTGCCGGGTACAATCCAATTACAACAGCTTCAAGCCCTGCAAGCCACACGCGTGCTCGATGAAGGATTAGGGGCCATACAAGATGAAGCGGCTGCACTGGTTGTTGAGGTAATGAATCCCCGGATGGGCAACGACCTGCTTGATGTTTGCGCAGCGCCAGGCGGGAAAGCGTTATATGCCGCGATGAAAATGAAGAACCAGGGGCGGCTTGTGGCGCTGGACCGGCATGCCGGAAAACTGGCATTGTTGGAGAAGGCTGCAAAACAACACGGCTTGTCTATCATCGAGGCGCATCAGCATGATGCCTTGCATCCTATACCGTTCCCAAAGGCGGACGGTGTACTTCTGGATGCCCCCTGCACAGGAACAGGGGTGTTGGCCAAAAGGGCTGACCTTCGCTGGCGAAAAACGGAATCCGATTTGCACGACTTGGTCCAACTCCAGCAGAAGTTATTGGATATTGCCGCACACGCTGTGAAGCCGGGGGGCGTATTGGTTTACAGTACATGCTCGATAGAACCTGAAGAAAATCAAGAACAGGTGGCCGCTTTTCTGGCTCGGCATTCAGCCTTCAAGACAGAATCGGCAGCGGAATTGGTTCCCCAAGAGATGGTAACCCCGGAGGGCTATTACCAGGCCCTTCCACAACGACATGGCACAGATGGCGCTTTTGCAGCCCGTCTACGCCGTACATCTTCGTAATGCATGCCTGCAAAGTGTACAACGGACCTGCCGGGATTGCACATCGGTGGGGCGGGCACACAACCGGCCAGCTTGCATTGTCATTTTAAAGAAGTGATCTATGATTCCAGCCCTGCTCCATGCGCCCGTTTCTGGTGGTCACTCCATCTTTCTTGAAGGGCCTGTTGGCGCGGGAAAAACGCGCACGGCCATGGAACGGCTCCGGTATTTACTGGCTCAGGGGGTGTCTCCGCACACCATATTGGTCGTGGTGCCTGAGCAACAGGTTGGACACCGGTACCGGCAATTCATCCAGGAGAGCCCCTATCCCGGACCACTCAACTGTACCACGTATTACGGTCTGGCCCTTCAATCTGTCAAGGATTTTTGGCCGCACATCGCATTAGAAGCCGGATTTGGGGAACCCATGCAGGATCCTCAATTCCTAAACTTTGAAACGGCCCAATTTGTATTACGACGCCTCATTCAACCCCTGTTTGACCAGGGCTATTTCAGCGGATTGTCTATACGACCACAACGTATTCTTTCTGAGTTACTTGACAATCTGAACAAGTCGGCCATCAACGGCTTTCCGATTCAAGAGGTAGGCATCAGGCTTCGGGA